>NZ_JBBOQG010000003.1:0-1356 GCF_038004005.1 Robertmurraya sp. FSL W8-0741 | reverse complement strand
TGGGATTCTCACCCATCTTTCGCTACTCATACCGGCATTCTCACTTCTAAGCGCTCCACCAGTCCTTCCGGTCTAGCTTCAACGCCCTTAGAACGCTCTCCTACCGCGTACACCTACGGTGTACACCCACAGCTTCGGTGATACGTTTAGCCCCGGTACATTTTCGGCGCGGGGTCACTCGACCAGTGAGCTATTACGCACTCTTTAAATGATGGCTGCTTCTAAGCCAACATCCTGGTTGTCTAAGCAACCCCACATCCTTTTCCACTTAACGTATACTTTGGGACCTTAGCTGGTGGTCTGGGCTGTTTCCCTTTTGACTACGGATCTTATCACTCGCAGTCTGACTCCCACGTTTAAGTACTTGGCATTCGGAGTTTGTCTGAATTCGGTAACCCGATGAGGGCCCCTAGTCCAAACAGTGCTCTACCTCCAAGACTCGTTCTTCGTGAGGCTAGCCCTAAAGCTATTTCGGAGAGAACCAGCTATCTCCAAGTTCGATTGGAATTTCTCCGCTACCCACACCTCATCCCCGCACTTTTCAACGTGCGTGGGTTCGGTCCTCCATTCAGTGTTACCTGAACTTCAACCTGGACATGGGTAGATCACCTGGTTTCGGGTCTACGACTACATACTCAAGACGCCCTATTCAGACTCGCTTTCGCTGCGGCTCCGTCTTCTCAACTTAACCTTGCATGCAATCGTAACTCGCCGGTTCATTCTACAAAAGGCACGCTATCACCCAGCATGTTTCCAAAGGAAATATGCATAGGGCTCTAACTACTTGTAGGCACACGGTTTCAGGTTCTCTTTCACTCCCCTTCCGGGGTGCTTTTCACCTTTCCCTCACGGTACTGGTTCACTATCGGTCACTAGGGAGTATTTAGCCTTGGGAGATGGTCCTCCCAGCTTCCGACGGGATTTCACGTGTCCCGCCGTACTCAGGATCCACTCAAGAGGGAACGAAGTTTCAACTACAGGGTTGTTACCTTCTCTGACCAGCCTTTCCAGACTTGTTCGTTTACTCCGTTCCTTTGTAACTCCGTATAGAGTGTCCTACAACCCCAAGAGGCAAGCCTCTTGGTTTGGGCTAATCCCGTTTCGCTCGCCGCTACTCAGGGAATCGCGTTTGCTTTCTCTTCCTCCGGGTACTTAGATGTTTCAGTTCCCCGGGTCTGCCTTCCATCCCCTATGTATTCAGGTATGGATACCATCCCATTACGGATGATGGGTTTCCCCATTCGGAAATCTCCGGATCAAAGCTTACTTACAGCTCCCCGAAGCATATCGGTGTTAGTCCCGTCCTTCATCGGCTCCTAGTGCCAAGGCATCCACCGTGCGCCCTTTATAACTTAA
>NZ_JBBOQG010000002.1:0-1814 GCF_038004005.1 Robertmurraya sp. FSL W8-0741 | reverse complement strand
CGGGATTCTCACCCGTCTTTCGCTACTCATACCGGCATTCTCACTTCTAAGCGCTCCACCAGTCCTTCCGGTCTGGCTTCACAGCCCTTAGAACGCTCTCCTACCACTGTTCGTAAGAACAGTCCGCAGCTTCGGTGATACGTTTAGCCCCGGTACATTTTCGGCGCAGAGTCACTCGACCAGTGAGCTATTACGCACTCTTTAAATGGTGGCTGCTTCTAAGCCAACATCCTGGTTGTCTAAGCAACTCCACATCCTTTTCCACTTAACGTATACTTTGGGACCTTAGCTGGCGGTCTGGGCTGTTTCCCTTTCGACTACGGATCTTATCACTCGCAGTCTGACTCCCAAGGATAAGTCATCGGCATTCGGAGTTTGACTGAATTCGGTAACCCGGTAGGGGCCCCTAGTCCAATCAGTGCTCTACCTCCGAGACTCTTACCTTGAGGCTAGCCCTAAAGCTATTTCGGAGAGAACCAGCTATCTCCAGGTTCGATTGGCATTTCACCCCTACCCACACCTCATCCCCGCACTTTTCAACGTGCGTGGGTTCGGGCCTCCATTCAGTGTTACCTGAACTTCACCCTGGACATGGGTAGATCACCTGGTTTCGGGTCTACGACCACGTACTCATGCGCCCTATTCAGACTCGCTTTCGCTGCGGCTCCGCATCTTCTGCTTAACCTTGCACGGGATCGTAACTCGCCGGTTCATTCTACAAAAGGCACGCCATCACCCGTTAACGGGCTCTGACTACTTGTAGGCACACGGTTTCAGGATCTATTTCACTCCCCTTCCGGGGTGCTTTTCACCTTTCCCTCACGGTACTGGTTCACTATCGGTCACTAGGGAGTATTTAGCCTTGGGAGATGGTCCTCCCGGATTCCGACGGAATTTCACGTGTTCCGCCGTACTCAGGATCCACTCTGGAGAGAACGACATTTCAGTTACAGGGCTGTTACCTTCTTTGGCGGGCCTTTCCAGACCTCTTCGCTTATATCATTCCTTTGTAACTCCGTATAGAGTGTCCTACAACCCCAAGAGGCAAGCCTCTTGGTTTGGGCTGTTCCCGTTTCGCTCGCCGCTACTCAGGGAATCGCATTTGCTTTCTCTTCCTCCGGGTACTTAGATGTTTCAGTTCCCCGGGTATGCCTTCTCATACTCTATGTATTCAAGTATGGATACTACTCCATTACGAGCAGTGGGTTTCCCCATTCGGAAATCTCCGGATCAAAGCTTGCTTACAGCTCCCCGAAGCATATCGGTGTTCGTCCCGTCCTTCATCGGCTCCTAGTGCCAAGGCATCCACCGTGCGCCCTTTCTAACTTAACCATTTCTTACTTTAGAAAGAATCACTATGTGTGATGAACTTTGCATTGCATTCAATGTGAATGTATTACTTATTGTTATCTAGTTTTCAAAGAACAATCCTGTCTCGCTAGAGACATGTTTTGAAGGAATGATCCTTCAAAACTAAACAAGACGAAAACGTACGCTGCTCCATATATCCTTAGAAAGGAGGTGATCCAGCCGCACCTTCCGATACGGCTACCTTGTTACGACTTCACCCCAATCATCTGCCCCACCTTCGGCGGCTGGCTCCATAAAGGTTACCTCACCGACTTCGGGTGTTGCAAACTCTCGTGGTGTGACGGGCGGTGTGTACAAGGCCCGGGAACGTATTCACCGCGGCATGCTGATCCGCGATTACTAGCGATTCCAGCTTCACGCAGTCGAGTTGCAGACTGCGATCCGAACTGAGAACAGATTTATGGGATTGGCTAAACCTTGCGGTCTTGCAGCCCTTTGTTCTG
>NZ_JBBOQG010000001.1:305000-4828175 GCF_038004005.1 Robertmurraya sp. FSL W8-0741 | reverse complement strand
TCCACCGAATGCCTAAGGTTTCCTGAGGAAGGCTCGTCCGCTCAGGGTTAGTCGGGACCTAAGCCGAGGCCGAAAGGCGTAGGCGATGGACAACAGGTTGATATTCCTGTACCACCTCCTCACCATTTGAGCAATGGGGGGACGCAGGAGGATAGGGTAAGCGCGGTATTGGATATCCGCGTCCAAGCAGTTAGGCTGGGAAATAGGCAAATCCGTTTCCCGTAAAGGCTGAGCTGTGATGGCGAGCGAAATTTAGTAGCGAAGTTCCTGATTCCACACTGCCAAGAAAAGCCTCTAGCGAGGTGAGAGGTGCCCGTACCGCAAACCGACACAGGTAGGCGAGGAGAGAATCCTAAGGTGATCGAGAGAACTCTCGTTAAGGAACTCGGCAAAATGACCCCGTAACTTCGGGAGAAGGGGTGCTTCTTAGGGTGTTAAAGCCCCGAGAAGCCGCAGTGAATAGGCCCAGGCGACTGTTTAGCAAAAACACAGGTCTCTGCGAAGCCGTAAGGCGAAGTATAGGGGCTGACGCCTGCCCGGTGCTGGAAGGTTAAGAGGAGCGCTTAGCGTAAGCGAAGGTGCGAATTGAAGCCCCAGTAAACGGCGGCCGTAACTATAACGGTCCTAAGGTAGCGAAATTCCTTGTCGGGTAAGTTCCGACCCGCACGAAAGGCGCAACGATCTGGGCACTGTCTCAACGAGAGACTCGGTGAAATTATAGTACCTGTGAAGATGCAGGTTACCCGCGACAGGACGGAAAGACCCCGTGGAGCTTTACTGCAGCCTGATATTGAATGTTGGTACAGCTTGTACAGGATAGGTAGGAGCCTTGGAAACCGGAGCGCTAGCTTCGGTGGAGGCATCGGTGGGATACTACCCTGGCTGTATTGACCTTCTAACCCGCTGCCCTTATCGGGCAGGGAGACAGTGTCAGGTGGGCAGTTTGACTGGGGCGGTCGCCTCCTAAAATGTAACGGAGGCGCCCAAAGGTTCCCTCAGAATGGTTGGAAATCATTCGCAGAGTGTAAAGGCACAAGGGAGCTTGACTGCGAGACCTACAAGTCGAGCAGGGACGAAAGTCGGGCTTAGTGATCCGGTGGTTCCGCATGGAAGGGCCATCGCTCAACGGATAAAAGCTACCCCGGGGATAACAGGCTTATCTCCCCCAAGAGTCCACATCGACGGGGAGGTTTGGCACCTCGATGTCGGCTCATCGCATCCTGGGGCTGTAGTCGGTCCCAAGGGTTGGGCTGTTCGCCCATTAAAGCGGTACGCGAGCTGGGTTCAGAACGTCGTGAGACAGTTCGGTCCCTATCCGTCGTGGGCGTAGGAAATTTGAGAGGAGCTGTCCTTAGTACGAGAGGACCGGGATGGACGCACCGCTGGTGTACCAGTTGTTCTGCCAAGAGCATCGCTGGGTAGCTATGTGCGGAAGGGATAAGTGCTGAAAGCATCTAAGCATGAAGCCCCCCTCAAGATGAGATTTCCCATAGCGCAAGCTAGTAAGAACCCTGAAAGATGATCAGGTTGATAGGTCAGAGGTGGAAGCATGGTGACATGTGGAGCTGACTGATACTAATCGTTCGAGGACTTAACCAAATAGGTTACTCGGTCTTTTTCTTCTTCATCCATTATCTAGTTTTGAAGGGACAAAGCTTTTTGCGTAAGCAAAATCGATTTCCTTCAATCAAATAGTCCGGTGACGATAGCGAGAAGGTCACACCCGTTCCCATACCGAACACGGAAGTTAAGCTTCTCAGCGCCGATGGTAGTGAGGGGCTGTCCCCTTGTGAGAGTAGGACGTTGCCGGGCGAAACATCTTAATTAAAGAATTGCGAATCATACCGATTAGGCGTCTTCTTGGAAGTACTAACTGAAATCGGAACAGTCCTTTACCATGCTAGAAGCATAAGCTACTTAATATTATTATCGCGGGGTGGAGCAGTCTGGTAGCTCGTCGGGCTCATAACCCGAAGGTCGCAGGTTCAAATCCTGCCTCCGCAATCGAGTAGTTTCAACAAAGCTGAAACTACTTTGGTCCGGTAGTTCAGTTGGTTAGAATGCCTGCCTGTCACGCAGGAGGTCGCGGGTTCGAGTCCCGTCCGGACCGCCATTTATGAGTGTAAAACGAAACTTAGTTTCGTTTTTTTTTATGTGTATACGCATGTTTTTGCTCATTCTTGTGATTTAAGGTAAACTACAGATAGAGGAAAGTTACTTGTCTTACAAGTACTAAAAACATCCTTAGGAGCAGAAGTCCTAAGGTTTTTTCATATCTGTTGCATTTTTAATCAGCACTGTTTTATACAATTGAATGCAGCACATATATTTGAGAAAGTAAAATAGTTTAAAACAGCACATAATGTTTAGTGCGATAATGTAAAAACAACGATGTTTATATTTTAAATAGATTCAGGTGATATATGAATATGAGTGAATATACAATTACTTCGAAAAATCCTGCCGAAACAATGGAGTTGGCAAAACGATTAGCTGCTCTATTAAAGCCGCAGGATGTCATTACCTTAGAAGGAGATTTAGGCGCGGGGAAAACCACTTTTACAAAGGGATTAGCTGAAGGGTTGCACATAAAGAAAACGGTCAACAGTCCAACATTTACAATTATTAAAGAGTATAATGGAGCTCTCCCACTGTATCATATGGATGTTTATCGATTAGAGGATTCGGATGAAGATTTAGGCTTTGATGAATATTTTGAAGGAGATGGAGTGACCGTTGTTGAATGGGCCCATTTAATTGAAGAGCAGCTCCCAAAAGATAAGTTAATGATTCGTTTAAGGCATGGAGCCAATGATACAAGGTTAATTACGTTGATGCCACAGGGTGCCCGTTATGAGGAATTATGTAAGGAGTTAGGAATATGAAGGTTTTAGCCATTGATACATCAAATTACGCTTTAGGAATTGCCGTCATCGATGAAGAGAAGGTAATTGGAGAATATATAACGAATGTAAAGAAGAATCATTCCATTCGTGTGATGCCTTCAATTGAAACATTATTAAGAGATTGCGATCTTACTGCAAAAGATATTAACAAAATTGTGGTTGCCCAAGGCCCCGGCTCCTATACAGGTGTAAGGATAGGTGTGACAATTGCAAAGACGTTAGCTTGGACATTAAATATTCCACTCGTTGGAGTGTCTAGCTTAGAAATATTAGCAGCCGCTGTTGGAAGATACTTTTCGGGAGCGGTCTCACCTCTTTTTGATGGGAGACGTGGACAAATTTATACAGGTTTGTATCAATATAAAAAAGGAAAGTTAGAAACGGTAGAAAGCGACCAAATTCTTCAATCGCGAGACTGGGCGGACCAGTTGTATTCTTTTTCAGAGCCAATTCTTTTTGTAGGGAATGACCTGCCTTTACATCAAGATGTAATCGCGGAAATAATGGGGGAGAAGGCTCAATTTGCTGAAATCACCGAGCAAAATCCACGGCCTGCGGAGCTAGCCTTTCTCGGTATGCATAGAAATGGCGTTGATATTCATTCCTTTGCCCCGAACTATATTCGACTGGCGGAAGCGGAAGCTAAATGGATCGAAGCGAACAAAGCAAAGAACTCTAACTAAGGAAGAGAGAGAAATGACTAAACAACTTACATTTCGTGAGATGGAAGAGAAGGATATCGATCAAATTGTGTTCATAGAAAATGAGTCCTTTACCAGTCCTTGGAGCCGAGAATCGTTTGTAAATGAATTAACGAAAAATCGATTTGCGTTATATACGGTATTAGAGGATGAGGATGGGGTTTTTGGATATTGTGGGGTATGGATTATTGTTGATGAAGCACATATTACCAATATTGCTGTACTGCCGAAGTACCGCGGTAAAAAATTAGGGGAGGCGCTATTAAAGAAAGTAATGGAGATTGCGAAGGAAAAGGGTGCGAAGACAATGACATTGGAAGTAAGAGTGTCCAATCATATTGCCCAATCTCTCTATCGCAAACTTGGCTTTCAAAATGGAGGAATCCGAAAAAGCTATTATACCGATAATCATGAAGATGCATTAGTAATGTGGGTGAATTTGTAATGAAAAAAGAACAATATATTATGGGAATTGAGACAAGCTGTGATGAGACCGCTGTAGCGATTATAAAAAATGGTCGAGAAATCATCGCGAATGTCGTTGCGTCACAAATTGACAGCCATAAGCGCTTTGGCGGAGTTGTTCCTGAAATTGCATCAAGGCATCATGTTGAACAATTGACGATTGTATTGGAAGAGGCGCTAACAAAGGCTAATTTAGAGTTTAAGGACATGGATGCAATTGCTGTAACAGAGGGGCCTGGACTTGTTGGGGCATTGCTAATTGGTGTTAATGCTGCGAAGGCTTTAGCGTTTGCACATGGAATACCGTTAGTTCCCGTACATCATATTGCTGGTCATATATACGCCAACCGAATTGTGGCAGAAATGAAATTTCCGCTATTAGCACTAGTGGTCTCTGGTGGACATACTGAACTAGTATATATGAAGGAGCATGGCCATTTTGAAGTAATTGGGGAAACAAGGGATGACGCTGCTGGAGAGGCTTATGATAAAGTTGCAAGAACGCTAAACCTCCCATATCCAGGTGGGCCACATATTGATAAAATGGCACAGGCTGGAGAGGCGACGATTCCATTGCCGAGAGCATGGCTGGAAGAGGATTCGTATGATTTTAGTTTCAGCGGATTAAAATCGGCAGTTATCAACACTGTCCACAATGCTGAACAACGTGGAGAGAAGCTAATTCCTGAAAATCTAGCCGCTAGCTTTCAAGAAAGTGTCATTGATGTGTTAGTTACGAAAACATTAAAAGCAACAAGGGAATATAATGTTAAACAAGTATTGTTGGCTGGCGGAGTAGCTGCGAATAAAGGACTAAGAACAAGGTTGGAAGAAGCGTTTTCCACAGAAAAAGTTGAACTAGTGATTCCGCCGTTGTATTTGTGCACGGATAATGCAGCAATGATTGCTGCAGCGGGAAGTATCTTTTATGATAAAGGGCAACGTGCAAAGCTTGATTTAAATGCAAACCCAGGCTTAGATATTACGATTCACAACTAATAAATACAACAGCGAGAAAAACCCGAGCAATCGGGTTTTTCTGTGGATAAGACCTTATTCCTTGTGGAAAATGTGGATAAATAGATGATTTTTTGTGGATAATGTGGAAAAGTTTGTGGAGGGCATTAATATAAGGGTTTTAAATGTGGACAAATATGTGGAAAATAAAAACCGGGATAGTGTTGCTATCCCGGTGCTTCATTCTGAAAATTATTCTGCCAATTCAGTCCATTCTTCAAGGAGATGATCCAGCTGTTCTTTTGCCTGCTCTGTTTCTGTAGTAAGGTTTAAAACCTTCTCGTGATCCTGAAAAATTTCAGGCTCGCACAGCAATTGTTCATTTTTTTCAATTTTTCCTTCGAGCTCCTCAATCAGTTGTTCGATTTCTTCTATTCTTCTTTTTCTTTGCCGTTCTATTTTTTTTGCTTCTTTATCCTGTTGATAACTTGTCTTTTCTTGCTTTATTTGTGAACCTGCTGTTGATATATTTTTTTGTTCCAATGCTTTTAACTCTTCAAATTCAAGCTTTTTCTCAACAAAATAGTCATAGTCACCGAGAAATTCGGTTGCGGAATGGGGGCTAAGCTCCAATACTTTTGTCGCAATCCGATTAATAAAATAGCGATCGTGTGATACAAATAAAATGGTTCCAGGGTAATCAATTAAAGAGTTTTCCAATACTTCTTTGCTGTCTAAATCAAGATGGTTTGTCGGTTCATCTAAAATAAGAAAATTAGCCTTTTTCATCATTAGTTTGGCTAAAGCTAGTCGCGCTTTTTCACCACCGCTTAAAGTTGAGACAGTTTTTAATACATCATCTCCAGAGAAAAGAAAATTCCCTAATACTGTGCGAATATCCTTTTCGTTCATTAAAGGATAGTCGTCCCACAATTCATTTAAAACCCTTTTATTGGATGTTAATTCAGCCTGCTCCTGATCATAATAGCCGATAGTTACGTTTGAACCAAAGTGAATATCACCAGCCAGTTGGGGTAATCGACCGATAATTGTTTTTAATAGAGTGGATTTGCCAATTCCATTTGGGCCAACAAGGGCAATACTGTCTCCCCTTGTGAGGCGAAAGGAGAGCCCTTCACTAATTTTTTCACTGTCGTAACCGATTGCTAAAGAGTCTACTTTTAATACGTCATTTCCACTTTGTCTTTCGATGTCAAAGCCGAATGAGGCTGACTTTTCATCACCAAGAGGCCTGTCCATCACTTGCATTCGTTCTAATTGTTTTCTGCGACTCTGCGCCCTTTTAGTTGTGGAAGCGCGTGCCAAGTTGCGTTGGATAAAGTCTTGAAGTTTAGCGATTTCTTCCTGCTGTTTCTCATATTGCTTCATCTCGCGCTCGTAGTTCAATGCCTTTTGTTCTAGATACGCACTATAATTCCCTGTATATCTTGTGATGTTTAAACGCGAAATTTCATACACTTGGTTCACGACTTTATCTAGGAAGTAGCGATCATGGGAAACGATAAGAATAGCACCAGAATAGCTCTGTAAGTAGTTTTCCAGCCATGAAAGAGTGTCGATATCAAGATGGTTTGTCGGTTCATCAAGAATTAAAATATCAGGTTTCGTTAGCAATAGCTTTCCTAAGGCGAGTCTTGTTTTTTGTCCGCCGCTCAAACTCGAAATTTTTGTTGAGTAATCAAATGAATGGAAATTTAATCCATGCAAGACAGAGCGAATATCTGCTTCGTACTGATAGCCACCGTTTTCTTTGTAGGATACTTGCAGCTGATCATACTCTTTTATAATTTTTTCGTACTCAGTTGAATGATTGAAGATAGCCGGATCAGCCATTTTTTCTTCCAATTGCCTCAGCGTACGTTCCTGTGATTTCAAATGCTGGAACACCGTCAACATTTCATCCCAAATGGAATAATCCGATTCCAGTCCGGTGGTTTGTGCTAAATATCCAATCTCGACACCTTTTGGTTTAATAATTTCGCCACTTTCATAAGACAGCTGTCCAGCGATAATTTTCAGGAGTGTTGATTTTCCAGCACCATTTCGTCCAACGAGTGCAATCCGATCCTTTGTTTGTACCTCAAGTTTTATATTCGTTAAAATGGGGTCAGCCCCATATGATTTTGATAGTTGATTGACTTGTAATAGTATCATTCGTTTCACCTCAGTATGTCTAGGAATAGTGTAACGTAGAACATTAAGAACAGCAATTAAAGAAGATTTTTCCTGACACTCTTCTTTATTACGAGACACTTTTTTTCCTCGTGAAAGGAAAAATTTATTGTGAAGATAATAACAATGTTTTCACAAAGATCACAAAATAGTGTATCATTTGAAGTGAGGTGTTTGATAATGGCAGAGTTTACCCATTTTAATGAAGAAGGCAGAGCAAAAATGGTCGATGTTAGCAATAAGAAGGAAACCGTAAGAACGGCAATTGCTAACTCTAGTATTACAGTAAATAAACAAATTTACGAGCAAATTACCCAGCAGCAAAATAAAAAAGGGGATGTACTTGCAGTTGCTCAAGTAGCAGGAATTATGGCTTGTAAGAAAACAGCGGATATTATACCAATGTGTCATCCGCTTCCCTTGACAGGAGTGAATATTTCATTCAAGTGGGTAATAAAAGATGAGAATTATGAGTTAAAAATTACTGCATCTGTTAAGACAAAAGGAAATACGGGAGTAGAAATGGAAGCGTTAACAGCGGCTTCGATTTGCGCTCTGACAGTGTATGATATGTGTAAGGCTGTTGACAAGGGCATGGTTATTGGTCAAACGTATTTAGTGGAAAAAACTGGTGGGAAAAACGGCGATTTTAAAAGGGAAGAAGAAGTAAGATAAGGTTTAACTCGTTAAAAAAGGACTATATAGGGGTGGGGGAAATAAAATGAGTAACGATACAGTGAAAATACCTCAAGCAACGGCAAAGAGACTACCGTTATATTATCGCTTTTTAAAGAATTTACATTCTTCAGGAAAACAGAGGGTTTCCTCTGCTGAGCTAAGTGAAGCGGTGAAGGTAGATTCAGCAACAATCCGGAGAGATTTCTCCTATTTCGGTGCCTTAGGAAAAAAAGGCTATGGTTATAATGTTAATTATTTGCTAACCTTTTTTCGTAAGACCCTTGATCAAGATGAGTTAACAAAAGTTGCGTTGATTGGTGTCGGAAATCTAGGTACTGCGCTGCTTCATTATAATTTCTTGAAAAATAATAATACAAAAATTGCTGTTGGCTTTGATGTTGAAGAGGCGAAGATCGGTACATCGATCGGGGATGTTCCTATTCATCATATGGACGAGCTTGAAAAAATAATTACAGAAATGGGCATTACAGTAGCAATTTTAACGGTACCAGCTCCATTTGCCCAGACGATTACAGACCGACTCGTAGCAGCTAATGTTAAAGGAATCCTTAATTTTACACCGGCAAGACTAACCGTACCGGCGACAACAAGAGTTCACCATATTGATCTGGCTGTGGAGCTTCAATCATTGGTGTATTTCCTTAAGCATTATGGAGTAGATGAGGAAGAGGAATAATTTTATGACAAAAGGCATGGACTCGGTATAACTAAGTTCATGCCTTTTTTTATGCTGTTTATTTTTTATCTTTTTGAATGGCTTTTACTTTGAAGTGAAAGAGAACCATTCGAATCCCACTTCCGAAATCAAAGGTAGCTAAAATGACGAATAAATAGGTGAAAATTCCCCATTCGCCATTACGCTGAACATCCTGGACGGCAAAATAGGTAAATAAAAGTCCAAGAACAATATAAAGGATACCTGAGAACAAAGGTGTTCGTATCATAGAAAAAGACCTCCAATGAAGCTCTGAATAGATTCTGCTTCTCGTAGCATTCGTTCAATATCTTCTTTAAAAACAGATTGCACGAGAACAACAAAGGTGTTCATGGCAACATGAGCAATGATTGGAACAATAATTCGTTTTGTTTTAATATAAAGAAAAGCAAAGGTGAAGCCCATTGCTGAGTAAAGCAATAAATGTTCGATTTCTGCATGGGCTAAGGCAAAAATAATGGAGCTTATTATGGCTGAGAGAAAAAAGTTCAGCCGCTTATAAAGTGAGCCGAAAATAATTTTACGAAAAACGATTTCTTCCAGAATGGGTCCAATAACAGAACTGACAATGACAACAACTGGAAAGGATTCAATCAAAGAGAGGATTTGCTGTGTATTTTCAGAGCCCATATCTATTCCTAACCAACTTTCAATATTGGCAGCTAACCCTTGAGCAAATAACGCGAGAAATACACCAGCGATCGCCCAAAAGATTGAGGCTGAAACAGAAGCAGTCTCTCGATCCAAGCTTGGTTGCTTCATTTCTTTACGCAAAAGGAATAAAGTCGCGAGCAAGGCTACGGAAAAGCTGAAGACAATCCAAATAACGACAGCGTAAACAGCCATCTCCTCAATACTATATCCAATTAGCACGCCGCCAAATGTTAAAGCCGGCACCCCAACAAAAGTTGAAAGTTGCATCGTAATGTAAATGATTAAAATGTACCAATATTCTTTTTTCAAATTATGATTCCCCTTTTAAACCTAACTAATGATGCACTAAAACCATTCTACTAATAAAATTGCTAAACGTACAAATAGTTGCCTTAAAATATTTGTCGATGGATATTTTTTCAAAAGTAGTACATACTTTGAAAGGTTATACACAAGAAAGAACCGGCAGGAAATGAAGCGTAGTACGATCTGAAAATTCATGTAAAAATTTGTGTTAATTTTTTAAAAAAATCGTGCATGATACTTGCAAAAAAAAAGAGAATTCATTAATATATTAATTGTGTTAGCACTCAAAGTGTGCGAGTGCTAATAAATATTACATAATATTAATTGAGGAGGTTGTTTCACTTGTTAAAGCCATTAGGTGATCGCATTGTTATTGAGCTTGTTGAAACGGAAGAAAAAACTGCAAGCGGTATCGTTTTACCAGATTCAGCTAAAGAAAAGCCTCAAGAAGGAAAAATTGTAGCTGTTGGTACTGGTCGTGTACTAGACAACGGTGAGCGTGTAGCTCTTGAAGTTTCAGTAGGTGATCGCATTATCTTCTCAAAATACTCTGGTACAGAAGTGAAGTATCAAGGTCAAGAGTATTTAATTTTACGTGAAAATGACATCTTAGCTGTTGTCGGCGAATAAGATTTTAAAATTATGGCTGTTTTAATATAAACATTATTTAAGGAGGTTTTTTTCAAATGGCAAAAGAGATTAAATTCAGTGAAGATGCTCGCCGCGCGATGCTACGTGGTGTAGATGCTCTTGCAGATGCAGTGAAAGTAACCCTTGGACCAAAAGGTCGTAACGTGGTTCTTGAGAAAAAATACGGATCTCCGTTAATTACAAATGACGGTGTAACCATTGCAAAAGAAATCGAATTAGAAGATGCTTTTGAAAACATGGGAGCAAAGCTAGTTGCTGAAGTTGCAAGCAAGACGAATGATGTTGCTGGGGACGGAACAACTACAGCTACAGTACTTGCACAAGCGATGATTCGTGAAGGCTTAAAGAACGTAACCGCTGGTGCTAACCCAATGGTTATCCGTAAAGGAATTGAAAAAGCTGTTGCTACTGCTGTTGAAGAATTAAATGCTATTTCCAAGCCAGTTGAAAACAAAGAAGCAATCGCTCAAGTTGCTGCGATTTCTGCTGCTGACGAAGAAGTAGGAAAACTAATCGCAGAAGCAATGGAGCGTGTTGGTAACGACGGCGTTATCACAATTGAAGAGTCTAAAGGATTTACGACAGAACTTGATGTAGTAGAAGGTATGCAATTCGATCGTGGATATGCATCTCCATACATGGTAACAGACTCAGACAAAATGGAAGCAGTTCTAGAAAATCCATATATCTTAATTACTGATAAGAAAATCAGCAACATCCAAGAAATTTTACCAGTGCTTGAGCAAGTAGTTCAACAAGGCAAGCCATTATTATTAATTGCTGAAGATGTTGAAGGTGAAGCTCTTCCAACATTAGTATTGAATAAGCTACGTGGTACATTCAATGCTGTAGCGGTAAAAGCTCCAGGATTTGGTGACCGTCGTAAAGCAATGCTTGAAGATATCGCTATCCTAACTGGTGGTTCTGTCATCACAGAAGATCTAGGATTAGAGCTTAAATCTACAACAATTGAGCATCTTGGACGTGCAGCTAAAGTTGTCGTTACAAAAGAAAATACAACAATCGTGGAAGGTGCTGGAGATTCAGCGCAAATTTCTTCACGCGTTGCACAAATCCGTGCTCAAATGGAAGAAACAACTTCTGAATTTGACCGTGAAAAATTACAAGAGCGTCTTGCTAAATTAGCTGGTGGAGTAGCAGTTGTTAAAGTGGGTGCTGCAACAGAAACTGAGCTTAAAGAGCGCAAGCTTCGCATTGAAGATGCATTAAACTCAACTCGCGCTGCAGTTGAAGAAGGTATTGTATCTGGTGGTGGCGTTGCCCTACTTAATGTATACAATAAAGTCGCTGCTATTCAAGCAGAAGGCGATGAGCAAACAGGTGTTAACATCGTCCTTCGTGCCATCGAAGAACCAGTTCGCACAATCGCTGCAAACGCTGGTCTTGAAGGATCTGTCGTTGTTGAGCGCTTAAAGCACGAAGAAATCGGAGTTGGCTTCAACGCTGCAACAAACGAATGGGTAAACATGATCGACGCTGGTATCGTGGACCCAACAAAAGTAACACGTTCTGCACTTCAAAACGCAGGTTCAGTCGCTGCTATGTTCTTAACAACAGAAGCGGTTGTCGCTGACAAGCCAGAAGAAAACGCTGGCGGCGCTGCAATGCCTGACATGGGCGGAATGGGTGGAATGGGCGGCATGATGTAGTCTACATCAACAAAACCCTTATATATCAAGGAAAGAAGGCTGTTTATCCAGCCTTCTTTTTGTATAAAATCACATTTCAGTCACATTTATTGCATTTTTACGTTTTTCAAAACGTCACTGAAATAGTTTTTAATCTTCTCGTTTGCATTCTTTTTCATCTTTTCCGTAACATGCGTATAAATCTTTAAGGTTGTTTTTTCGTCGTCATGGCCTACACGTTTCATGACAGTTGCCAAATCAACTTCTGCCTCGGCCAGCATGGATATATGTGTATGACGAAAGATATGAGGAGTAGCACGCTTGGTGATCGAAGTCTTCTTTAAGATACGATTCATCCTAATAATGAGTGTTTTTTGGATAAATGGGTATCCATTTTCTCGGCAAAACACAAAATTCCCATCATGATAATTAGGATCGTTCCTTTTTTGTAGTTTAATTTTATTTTGTTTGACTTTATGAGCCTTTAATAACTTCATAATATCCTCGTCCATGTCAAAGGTTCGAATCGATCCTTTTGTTTTTGGAGGAGTCAATTCATAATTTTGCATGTTATTGTCAGGATTATATATTGTTTTCGTCACTCGGATTTCATTCGTTTCAAAATTGATATCCGACCATTTAAGAGCACATAACTCTCCGGAGCGCATCCCCGAAAATGCTAGTAAATAAAATCGTTCTAGATCAAACTCCATCCCATGTTCTTTCACTGCATTTAGGAATTCTGTTAATTCTTCATGTTCAAGATATTTATCCGTAATGGAATTATTTTCGATATCCTCAACAGTCAACTTCTTTTCTGGAATTACAGCTCCAACACATGGATTATCATTTCTCATTTTTTGTCTAATTGCATACTTAAAAATCATACCTGCTGTTGTATGTACACCCTCAATGGTTGTTTTTGTGTAAGGTTTATAGATGATATCTCCATTTTTTCCTTTAACAGCATATCCGGTGTCATTTAGGTCATTTAACATCTTTTGATGCATACGAGAGGTAACTTTATCAATATTTACTTTTGCATAATACTTTAGGATTATTTTTATTTCTTTTTCTCTAACTCGGACTGTGCTCGTTTTTACTTTTGTCCTTTTGTATGTGTCTAACCATTCCCAAGCGACGGTTTCAAACGGAATATTTCTTATTTTTTTTTCGTCTATCCCGTGCTCTGATAATTTTCTAAGTGCATCATCTACTTTTGCTTCTGCTTCTTTTTTTGTGTCTGCTCTTCTGGAGATTTGTTTACGTTCGCCAGTTACTGGATCGGGAGGTCCATCTTTTACACATCTCCATTTATACCCTTGTTTATTATTGGCTTTAATTTTTTGAAAGTAAGCCATAATAATTCTCCTTTCTTTCTAAGATTCTATTATTAGCAGGTATCAGCCACATTTTGCGGTAATACTGCCTATTTTTGTACATTTCAAGTCGCTTAAGAGCAAAATCAAAATCAACATTAAACAGGTTCATCACTTCGTAGACATTTCTCACACGAAGGTTGTCCAGCATAAAAGTAGGTACACAGAAATGATAAGCGAAATGAGTTGCTTGGCATTCCTGCAAATCTATAAATAATTTAGGCATACTCAATTGATTGCCGCAGTGTCTTAAGTAATGACTCGTTTCATGACCAAAATCCATCCATTCTTCACATTTAGTACCTTCATTTAAAATAATTTCATTATCGAAGCGAAAGGGCTTACTTTTATACGAAATCTTGACTCCGATTTTCTTGGCAATAGTATGCATGTCTAAATCTGCGGGGGTATATACCCCTATTGATGTATAAAGGTCAAAAATATAATCTTCGAGATGTGTGTACATTGGCATTCCCCCAATTTTCACAAACATATGTTCTTTATTAGGTTAAAAAATATGGTGTACATATTTTTGTACACCTATATAGAAAAAACATTACTTTTTCTCAATTGTAATACCCATGGATGCAGAAATGATATTTATTACATATATTCTAACTTTATAATCTCCATCTTCGTATTCGTAAAAATCCTTATTGAAACCTTCCTGCATCCCTTTCTCTAAGTCACTAATATTCAACCCTAATGTGTCAGCGAGTGTTAGGACAGCATTATATCCTTTTCCTTTCTTATCAATAGATGTTGTGTCAGACTCTACATTAATATGGTAACCAGAAATGCTATTGTTTTCATAATAGACTCGAATTAAATATTCTTTTGATTCAAAAAGATTTCTCCATTCTTCCCCGTCTTCTGACTCAATCTTACCAAATTCATTTTCCATTAATTCTGTTGTATCATATTTTCGTGCGCTTTGATTAAATTCGTCAACAAATGTATCCAATTCATTTTGTCCACAACCTGTTAGTAAAATAGACAATAATAAAATAAATGCGATTTTTTTCAATCTACTCACTCCTTTTCTCCTTTTTGACTTTTCTTAAATTTTATATACTCATAAACTTCCTTCATATCCTCGGCTGTCAAAGACTCCATGTCTTTAAACATAAGATCGATATCGGGAAATTCAGTTGTAATTTTATTTTTGTAGTACTCTAAGCGATCCTCATCAGAATTTTTACCTAAAAGATAATCTAAAGATACATCAAATATATCAGATATTATTTCTAAAGTTTTAAGGTCTGGTTCCCTAGTTCCTGACTCGTATTTTGCTATTGTCGAGTAGGAAACTCCTAATTTAGTAGCCAAATCTTCCCTGCTAAGTTTCTTTTCTTTCCGTAATTGCATTAATCTATCATTAAATTTCATTACTAACTCCTCCATTACCCTTAATTTTATACTATTTGTCCAATTTATAAATATTTTTGGACAAAAAGGGTAAAAAAGTATTGACATTGGACATAACGTCCATTATTATTATAGTTAATAAGACGTAACGTCCAGTAAAAGGTGGTGAGATTGTGAGACAAAATTTAAGGCAACAAAGAATCGCCAAAGGATTTAAAGATGTGGAGGAATTGGCAAATTTACTTGGTATATCCGCATCTTACTATTACAAAATTGAACAAGGAAAGAGAACACCAGGAATCATTTTAGCAAAAAATATAGCAGACGTTCTGGGTAAAACTGTAGACGAAATTTTTTTTAATCAAAACTTGGACGAAATGTCCAGAGACAACCAAGCCATATAGGAGGTGATCTTTTGAAATGCCCCTACTGTAAAAACATTGAAATTACTGCTAGTGATAACTATTGCAAAATATGTGGATTGAAATTAAAGAAGTCGGTCGCCGAGCCAACGACGACCATAAATGTTCAACTTACACTTAACGATAAAGTGATAGCAAAGGATTTAATTCAAGAGTTTAAAAAGATACTCGATTAATAGTTTCATCATACTTCTGTTTCATTTTGTGAGTTAGTTCTATTTCATAAGCTTTTGCGGCATTCTTTGCAAAAAGTTGAATAGCTTCATCTGTTGTGTAATTGTCCTTTTTTGAATCGATTAATGCAGAAGCCTGTGAATAGATTGTGTCAGATATCTCATGGTGAACTAGCTTGAAAATATCTTTCATTTCTACTTTTAGATTTACATTTTTCTTAACCATTAAAACACCTCCTTCTATTTGTCAATATTCGACAGAAGGAGACTAAATTCCTACTAAAACAGGAGGTGCCAAAGTGCTAAAACTTGACATGATAATCAGTGATGAATTCATCGATGCTGTAGCTCAAAAAATCGCTGACAGAGCTACGGAAGTAATTTTGGAACGTTCCAAGTCGATGAAAACTGACCTTCCACCTATACTCACGAGAGATGAAGCAATGGAAGTTTTAAAGTGCGGCTCAACCACAATGTCAGAGTTAATGAGACGACCAGACTTTCCAGTTATTCGAGAGTTTGGTGTTAAAATTCCAACTCACATGTTAATGAAATGGATCGAGAGAAACACCAATTGGATTGAAAAGAACACCAATTATTTTGAACAGGAGGCGATTTAATGAAACAACTTGTTTTTATTGAAAATAACCAAGCTGTAACAGACAGTCTCACTGTTGCGCAAGTCTTTAACAAAGAACATAAAAATGTTTTGGCTGATATTCGAAAGCAAATTGAATACGCTGGAGAAGATTTTGCCCAGCTAAATTTTCAGCCCGGGTCTTACCTTGATAAAAATAAGCAAAGTAGACCAAAGATCAACTTAACGGAAGATGCTTTCACTCTAATAGCAATGAGTTATAACACCAAAGAAGCTGTTCAAATGAAAATAAAGTTCATACAAGAATTCAAAAAAATTAAAGAGAAATTAAGCCAACCGTATAAATTGCCAACAAACTTCAAAGAAGCACTCCAACTTCTACTAGTCAAAGAAGAGGAGAAAGAACAATTAGAAGCTCAGAACCTCATGTTAGAACAGCGAGTAGCTGAGTATGAGCCAAAGATTACTTACCTAGACCAAATTCTCGCTTCGTCAGATTCTGTCACAATCACTCAAATAGCTGCTGATTATGGAATGAGTGCTCAGAGGTTTAACAAAATTCTGAATGAATGTGGTGTGCAATATAAGGTCAATGGCCAGTGGATCTTATACGGCAAACATAAATCAGAAGGTTACACAAAATCAAAAACCACTGATGTAAAGCGAAAAGATGGAACTAACAAGGTGGTCATGAATACTCAGTGGACTCAAAAAGGAAGACTCTTCATTTATGACACTTTAAAACAGAAAGGGATCTATCCAGTTATGGATGTTGAAGTGGATAGAAACCTCAGATTAGTTAGTGGTAACAACGTATGAGTGTAGCAACTATTTCACCTATAAAAATGGCATTGAAAGCTTTACAAAAGCTAGGCAATAAGAAAATTTATGTTCATTTTTATCAGGATCACGAACTCGTTTTGGTAGCTGGTGATTATATAGAGAATATCGAGATCGAGACTAAAAATGAAGAGAACACGCTTTTGATTCATCTTAGGTCCTTGAGTTTTTTCTTTAGTGATAAAGAAAACATTATTGAACTTGAATTAGCTGATAGGAATATATCCATTATTTCAAAGGACAATGAAGGAGATTGGTATTTAATACTTTATTGAAAAGGGCAGCACCGAGAAGCTGCCAGGCTTAAAAAATCGGTGCTAGTTCCTACATATATAAATTTTAATGGATTCTATAAGAAATTGCTGTTGCCAATTTAGAACATGTTCTGATTTAGAACATTTTAAAAGGAGGGTAGAAAAGTTGGGGATACCGGCATTACTAAGAAAAGTTCGTAAACTATCAGGACTATCGCAGGAGGAATTAGGAGAAAAATTGTATATGCCACGCACCACGATCTCAAAAGTGGAGAATGGAAAAATGGATTTAAAATTCCAAGATGCTCTTAGATGGTTTACGACTACACAAACACCAGAAGCACTTGCGGCTTTACTGTGCGGAGTGGATGTAAACACTTTAATACAAAATATATCCATGCTTGTTGGTGGTTTTATCAAATGGTTTTAAAGGAGGGAGCAAGATATGGCTTTATATTTCGCATTTTTAGGAGTTTTCTTTTTCGGCATGATGCTAGGAGGATTTTTGAGTGACGAAAGAATGAAAGTGATTCAAGAGAGAAAAAAGAAAAAGCAGCAAGCTCGGCAAAGCTCACTGCTCGATCGATAATTCAATAGCTAACTTTATTTTAACATATTCAAAATAAAGCGACAAGAACTTTTGTTCTCGTCGTTGAGGTCAGAAGGAGATTAATATCCCCCGTGCTCTTTTTGGCTTCAACGATGCGAATAAAAGCATCAATTACATACGAGAGGAGGAAGTGAATGGATAAAGAGATATGCCCACGTTGCAAAAATGAAGAAATCAGTACGGATCATAGATACTGTAAAATCTGCGGTCTGAAATTAATAAGAAAGGAGAATTAACTTGATTGAAAATCCAATGGTCGTAGATCATCTTTGGAGACATCTTGAACGAACCCCAAAGGTCGTGGGTACTTGTGAAGGTTGTGGAGAGGAAATCTTAGTTGGAGAAGATGTTTACGACTTTGACGGCGAGTTAGTACATCAACAATCAAGTTGCTGTATGGAGTTTATTGCTAACAAATCACTATGCAAAGTGGCAGGAGAATAAAAATTGATTCGTGCTACCAACACGAATCAACGGCTTTAGAAAATTTAGTTACCTTTATTTTACTTCAAATTTTAAAGGAGGACAAGCCTATGTCGTTTGAAACGAAAAAAGGGATTGTGTACGAGCCAAAAAATCCTGAATTGAAAAGCTTATACGAAGTCCTCAAAAAGAACGCTCCGGTACTAGACGGCTCAAGAGTTTTTGAGGAGTTAGTTGAAGTATACGAAGCACTAGACTTCGATTTAAAGGAGGAAAAAACGAATGAACCAATTGTCAGAGCAATATAACCAACAACAATCTGGAGTCCTTGCTCAGGCTTCCAGTAGTCGTGAAATTGAAGAGGTAAAAGGGCAAATCTTTATGGCTCGTCAGTTTCCACGTAATGTTTTCCAGTCTGAACAAAGAATCTTAGATGCTTGTAAACGTCCATCACTTGCTCAAACAGCTATTTATAGTTATCCAAGAGGCGGAACAAAAGTTGAGGGTCCTAGCATTCGTCTTGCAGAGGTCTTAGCTCAAAATTGGGGTAATTTAGCTTTCGGAGTAAAAGAACTAGAACAACGACCAGGAGAATCCGTTGCTATGGCTTACGCATGGGACCTCGAAACGAATGTGAGGCAAGAAAAAGTTTTCACAGTTCCACACAGTCGTAAGGCAAAAGGAAAAATTACTAAATTAGATGATCCAAGAGATATCTATGAATTAGTTGCCAATCAGGGAGCTAGGAGATTAAGGTCCTGTATTCTGGGGATTATTCCTGGGGATATCGTAGAGGCAGCCGTAGAAGAGTGTAACAGTACTTTAAAAGGCAATAACAATGGACCTTTAAAGGATCGAATTGCAAATGCACTCACAATTTTTAAAAACCAACACAAAGTAACACAGGAAATGATTGAGGAAAGATTTGGTTACAACGCGGATGCTTTCACTGAGGTAGATTACTTGGAACTGATTAAAATATTTAACTCTCTTAAAGATGGCATGAGCAAAGTTGATGATTGGTTCAATAAAAAAGTAAAAAAAGAAAGTAATAGCGACTTATCAAAAGCCTTCAAGGAAGAAAAGAAAGATGAGGTGAAGGCTGATGAATCAGACAAAGCAGAAGATAAAGAAATTCCAATTGGACAAGAAGAACTACCATTCGATTGAGGCGGATAAGCATTATATGTCCGTCTCCCAGTTTAAAAACTTCCGTGATTGTGAAGCAAAAACAATGGCTAAGTTAAGTGGAGAATATAAGGAGCCAAGTTCGAATGCAATGTTAGTAGGCTCCTATGTACATGCAGCATTTGAAAGTGATGAGGATTTCGCTGCATTTATAGAAGAAAACAACGGAGCCATTTTCAAAGCTCGTGGTGGGAAGTACTCAGATTTTGAAACAGCAGACAATATGATTGAAGCATTAAAAAATGACTCTTTTGCCTTATTTGCGATGGATGGTGATAAGGAAATCATCTATACAGCACATTTATGGGGAATGGATTGGAAAATAAAAGTCGATAGTATAAATCACTCAAGAAAGACTTTCAGTGATTTGAAAACAACTCAAGACCTTCATAAACGCTACTGGAGTGAAAAATATGACGGTTGGGTGTCTTTTATCGAAGCTTGGGATTACGTTCTCCAGATGGCTGTTTATAGGCGTGTGCTGCAAGAGAATTTAGGCGAGACTTACACTCCTTACATTGTGGCAGTAACCAAGGAAACACCACCAAATAAAGCTGTAATACACTTCGATGAAAGTCGTTTCGATTTCGAGTATGAGTATTTAGAAATGAAGATGGAGAGAGTGTTTCAGGTAAAAAAAGGTGATGTTAAGCCAGTTCGTTGCAACAAATGTGATTATTGCCGAGCTACAAAGAAACTGAAAGACACGATCGAAGTCGGTGAGTTGATTTATGAATGATTTCGAAACAAAAGTCCTTCTCCCCAGCTGGATATGGGAGAAGGCAGAAAATAAAGAGCATTTCAAAGAGCTTGTACTAGATTATATGCAGCGTTACCCAAATTATGACGTGAAGAAAGTAAAAGGTAAATATGCGATATGTGAAAGGAGGGATTAGTGCGTGAATTACATCAAAGAACTGAACGCATTTTATGATTGGCTCGAACTAAATGAACTATCTCCATCAGCAATTAATTTATGGTACGCATTGATGCACATAAATAATAAGGCTGGATGGGTAGAAACATTTACGGTAGCAGAATCAGTATTGTGCGTGAAGACAGGATTAACCGATCGCACCCTCCGGAAAGTTAGAAATGAATTAAAACAAAAAGAAAGAATTGATTTTATTTCACGCAAAGGGGGAAGAGCTCCCATTTACAAAATAATATCGTTTTTTTCTACGGAAAATAATTCCGTAGCTCTCATACCTACGGAAATAAATTCCGCAGATAGTGTCGCAGGTAGTGTCACGGATAGTGTCATAGGTGATGTCACAGGTAGTTCCACATTAAATAAACTAAACGAAACGAAACTAAACGAAACAAATAAAGCTACTGCTACACGAGTGAATTATTTTGATGAATACATGATTTGTTTTAGTGGTCAGCCAAGTGCCATCCAAATCCAAGAAATTAATAGTTTTATAGACCAAGATGGGCTATCCGATGAAGTAATATGCGCTGCATTCAAAAAGGCAGCAGAAGTAGGAGCGAAGTATCCCTATGCAAGAAGTATTTTGAACAGTTGGGCAAAGAAAGGGGTTCGTACCCTTGCTGATGTTGAAGCCGAACAAAATAAGTTTAAACAACAGAAAAATAGACAAAGAAAAGGCGCTATTCGAACAGAACAACTTCCAGGTTGGTTTGAAGAGAACGAAAATAAGCCCAATAATGTCACCCCTTTACATCCGGAAGAGACAGAAGCAAGACGAAAGGCGCTTGAGGAACGGCTTAAAAAATATAAAAACTGAGGATGTGGTTTTGTGGGAGTTTTACGTGAAAAGGTCATGATGAGTCAGGAATCAAAAAGTCAAGGATTTATACAAGAACTTCACACGTTAGGTATTACAGAATTTCAAGGTCAAAGCCTTGATGAGTTAGATTACTACACGCTGCGACATGCGTTATCAGTAGCAAGAATCCGAATCGATTCGGATGAAAATAAGTGGTACTAGGAAGCGCCCATTATGAGAAGTAATGTTGTGAAAAATGAACATTTATTTGCCAATCCGAGGAAGAAAAGAGTCGTGATATTGGAGGACCTTGATTTTATTTGGGACACTCCGGAACTCAATGATCTAGCCAAGATGTGGGAACAAGGTGAGAGCATTTCCTCAATGGAGAAGCATTTCAAACGTGATCAGGATGAGGTTTTTCTAGGATTATTCCATCTTTCAAGAAGAAATAAAATTTCATTCAGAAAGGGGAGTATTTTTGGAACTAAATAAAGCGACGTTAGCGCAACTGTATTACTTGGCGAGATTTACAGAGTTAAAGGCTGCTGCTCTAACCGAATTGCAAAGGAGGATATCTCTTGAAACCAATAACGATTACCAGACAAAGAAAGCATGAAGCTGAACAGGCAATATCAGATTTAATTGCAAGGGGTTTTGAGGTTGTTTTCCCGTTAACGGAAATTTCAAGGGAAGGCAAGGTTTTTGATAGGGATAGTTACAATCGCAAGATTTTTGTAGAACATGCGCACAGCAGTTGTTGGAAAGCGCAGTTGAGAAAGGTTGATTAGATGAACTTAATAAAACTGTTTGAAACACAAAGAAAATTTCGTGAACGAGTTAATTATCAAGGTTCGGATAGACTTGAAAAACTAATCCTTGCTCTAATGGTGGAGCTGGGAGAATGTGCGAATGAATGGCGAGGGTTTAAGTTTTGGAGTAAGAACCAGGAGCCGAGAACAAAGGTTCAAGACCCTCATGCATATCCAATAGTTCATAAAAACCCACTTCTTGAAGAGTATGTGGACGGGCTCCATTTTATTCTTGAATTAGGGCTCGAGTATGAATTAAACGATTTTAAATACGCTGTATTTATTTGTGACAGTGTAGAAAAACAATTTATTTACTTATACAGAGCTACAACGGATTTGTTTGCTCAGGATAGATTAGATCGTTCGTTGCATAATTACAGAAATTTAATTCAATTGTACTTTGGGTTGGGCGAAATGCTCGGCTTTACATGGGACGAAGTAGAACAAGCCTACTATGCGAAAAATGCTGTGAATCATCAAAGACAGGAGGAAGGCTATTGATGAACTGTCCAGTATGTGGTCGTCCGTTAAAGAGTCCTAAGAGCATCGCAAAGGGTATCGGTCCTGTTTGTGCTCGAAAGCTAGAAAATTTGAAAGATAACGCGGATGATGATCAATTGAAAATGGAGTTAGATGCAAATGCAGAGAATGTCCTACAAGGAATACAGAAAGCCTAAACGTTCGAAATATGGCAATAGAAAAACGGTTGTTGATGGCATCACGTTTGACTCAAATGCAGAAGCAATTTACTACAATCAGCTAAAGTGGCTTAAGCAAAACAAGCAAATTAAAGATTTTAAACTACAGCCTAAGTACATACTTCAAGAGGGTTTCAAGAAGAACGGTAAAACGTTCCGACCCATCACTTACAAGGCTGATTTCGAAGTTATTAATCTGGATGGAACTGTTCAAATAATTGACATCAAGGGAGCCTTGACTAAGGAGTTCCAGCTTAAACGCAAACTCTTTGAGTTAAAGTACCTAGAGACTATAACGCTCTTAAAATACGAAAACGGGCAATTCGTGGAGGTGTAAGTGTGCCAAGGCGAGTCGTAGAAACGAATGCAGTCAATTTTGACCAGGAGAAATTGCAAGTCTTGATTGTTTACGAGGAAGGGAAATCGAAGGAAGAGATCCGAAAAGAGAATCCTTACTGTAAAAAGCACGGTGTCTTGTATAAAGCTTCTGGAACTTACGAATTTAAGTAAAACTTGAAGGAGTGAGTGTTATGAAGACCGTACAGCCGATACGAGATAAAGGTGACATTGAAGCAATGAAAAGAGTTTTGTTCAAGCGTTGTTATCGAGATTACTTTTTATTCACGTTAGGTATCAATACCGGTTTAAGGATAAGTGATTTGCTTGCTCTAAAGGTAAGTGACGTAAGGGGTAAAAGCCATATCGTAATCACGGAACAAAAGACAGGTAAGTTAAAACGGTTTCGGATTAACAATGATCTCCAAGAGCATATTAGTAAGTTTACGATTCACAAGGATAAAGCAGCGTATCTATTTCAGTCGCGGCGAGGACAGGACAGAATACATCGGGTCCAAGCATGGAAGATTCTTAATGCAGCTGCTAAAGAAGTTGGATTAACTGAGATAGGAACCCATACGCTTCGTAAAACATTTGGTTATCATTTTTACCAGCAATACAAGGATGTAGCAGTCCTGCAACAGATATTTAATCACAGCAGTCCGGCGGTGACTATGCGCTATATCGGGATAACTCAAGATATTATCGATGAAAAAGTGGACAATTTTACGTTGTGAGGGGGTTGGAAATCTTGTCAAAAACAGTACCTGACTGTCCAAAATGTAAAACGATTGGCACTGTTATTAACCACAGAAAAACATTTGTAAAACTCGAATGTCCTAAATGTAAGAGTACATGGAAGACACTGTCTTGCACTTGCAGGAAGTGCGGGAAGCCTAATGGATTTGCTACAGAAGGTGTATGCGGTCCTTGTTATTCGGAGTTTTATAAGTCCAGTTAGATAGAGTTTGTAGATGGATTTACATTATGAGGAGGAAATTAAATGTATTTAGTTAACGTTAGAAATTCAATGTTTGGTGGTTTTACTATCCATAAGTTCGAGACATTGGATGACGCACAGGATTATGTAAAAGAATTATATAAATCGGGTAATCGGGAAGTTTATTTATCTCAAGAAATTCCAATGAAAATTACTGTATCTGTAGAGTTTTGATTCAACTGGATTTGTAATATGTTTCTTAAAAAATTGGAGGGGAAATTTTATGAAGCAAATATTTCATGGCAGATATGTAAGTGGATCTCTATATCAAGGTAAATCAGGTTCTTGGATAACTGATATTTCCTACATCGGTATTAAAGGTTTCAAAACGAAAGATGAAGCTCTGAAATGGATGGAAAGACATGGGGTTTTCCAAAGGAGGAATGAACGTGCGTGAGATAAAGTTTCAATTCGGCGACATTATTGAAAATGGATGGGCAAGTGAAGATAACCCAATTCGAAAAGGGATATTTGTCAGACATAAAAAGAAACTAATCGAATTAACCGATGGACAAGGTAAGTTTTGGGAAGTGTACCATGACAAAGATAACAAAAATGTGAGAATCGGCAACATTTACGAAAATCCAGAGTTACTTGACTCTTGAATTATTAAGTTTACTAGGTTAGGAGGTGGCGATGTGGCCATACCGAGAATTTTGCATTATCCAGGTAGCAAGTGGAGCATGTCCGATTGGATTATTAGTCATTTTCCCGAACATCAAACATATCTTGAGCCTTTCTTCGGTTCTGGTGCGGTGCTCTTCTCGAAGAAAAGGAGTCAGCTGGAAACGGTCAATGATTTAGACGGTGAAGTTGTTAATCTTTTTCGCATTATTCGAGAACGTCCCGATGAGCTTGCTAGAGCAATTATTCTTACTCCACATAGTCGTGAGGAATATTATCAAAGTTACCTCGATGCAGAAGATGATCTAGAACGTGCAAGAAGGTTGATTGTTCGATTGTGGCAGGGACGTGGAGGAAAGACATCACATAGAACTGGTTGGCGCAGCATGATTGAAATGAATGGGCCATTACCAGGTAAAGAGTGGTTGAAGTTTCCTGAAAAGATTTCCGCAGTAGCTGAACGGCTTATCGGAGTTCAAATTGAGAATCAGCCAGCTGTCGAATTGATTAAAAGATACTCGAGGCAGAGTGTTTTGATATACGCAGATCCACCGTATATTTTAGCAACTCGAACTACTTCAAGTTACAAACATGAAATGTCTGAGGATGATCATGAGGAACTTCTTGCAACTTTAGAAGAACATCCAGGGCCAGTAATCTTGTCAGGCTATTCCCATCCTTTATACGATGAACGACTCAAACATTGGAGAAGGGAAACCAAAAGGGCAAAGGCAGAAGCTGGAGCAATTCGTGAAGAAGTCCTCTGGATTAATCCTTATGCTGCAGAGTACGGAGTTTATCAAGAGTCACTATTTTAGGGGTGAGAATATGTGCTGGGTTGAAATAAACAAAGGAGATCCAAGAGCACTTGCATTAGCAGATCGACATTACACTAGGCAGAAACCAGGCACTAACCAATTTTGCCGCCCTGGTAAAAACTTAGTGCTCTTATCAAAAGATGAGAAAGCTTTGTGGGTTACATGGGAAGGTATTCGTGATGATGGCTTTGAAGCATGGGAATGTACGTTGTTTAGGAATGAAGGGAATTTTCTTTCTTCACATCTTATAGTACTTGCATTAGGTGTAACGGCAGCCAAATGGGGCGAACCTCCAAAGGACGGAATTATCACCTATGTAGGGAAGCATTTGAAAGGTGGAACTTTTCACGCAGCTGGTTTTAAGAAAGTTGGAGAAAGCAAAAAGAGAGGCCTTCCACTTTTACAGTTATCTAGAAATAGGATGCCTCCTCCGTTACAGCCAGCAGATATAAGTTTGTTTGAACATGAAATGTTAATTTGAAATCTTATCCCAATAATAGAGTCATATCAGCTTCATAATCCTTATAAGATTTCCAGTTTAGAAGATTAATTATCTCTTTTGCAAGATTTTTATTGGTTAAGGGTATTCCAATATTTTGAAAGCAAGATACAACAGGGTGATTAAACCTTCCTTCTTCAAAATGCATAGACTGATTTCTACCTTGCCAGATGATATTTTTTATAGGCTCGTTATTGAAAAATCTTCCATTAGGACAATTTGACAGACCACCGTGAACAATGCTTATTCCTTGTTTTGCAATCTGTAGAATTGCTCCCGATAGGGCCTTAATTGATTCTTGTTGAGCTACGATTAACTGTTGTGTTTTCTCAATCTCTCTGTGGATAGGTTCAAGACGTGCTTCATAAAACGATGCTTGAGTTGTAAATGCCTGCATCATTTGTTGTTCAGTAAAGTTCTCATCTGGATCCAAATCTTTGCGGTAGAAATCATCATAGAGAATTTGATGCTGTTTATCTAGATGGCTTTGAATCTGTTTTAGTTTAGATAGATTATTTTGTTCATTATTCAATAGATTAAACATATTTGTCACTGCATATTCTGTCTGAACTATATATGGATTCATTGTTATCACCCTTTGATTTGATTGAATAACTAAAGTATAACTTTTACAAAAAAATAATGAAACAAAAGAGTAAGGGAGGTTCCTAAATGTCCAAAAAAATGAAAGAAATTTATCGTACTTATGCTGACACTGAGGTTTCGGTATTAGCAACGAGCATTCAGTGTCCATATTGCGGAATGGAATGGCAAGAAGATGATATGAGTGAATGCGGAAGGACTTATGAAATCACTTGCGATGATGAATGGGAAGACGGTTGTGGTAAAACGTTCAAAATGCACTTTGACGCATCATAATAAGCAACCAATCTCCCAAACGAAAGGGTTGATCATAATGCCTGATTTAATAATCGGAGATTCAATTGGAACCAAAAAAATCACACAAATACATGACAATAAATTGAGGTCTTTTATATCTCCAAAAATACAAGTTAACGGTGAAATGGTGTTTATCAAGGATGATACACCGAGTGGGATTATAGAATGTGCAAACAGATACGAGGCAAAAAGAGAAGCTGTAAAGGCAAGAGAACAGCTAAAACAAGCGTTATAAATGTTTTAAGCAATATGTAAATTAGGGGGAATAATCTTGTCTAAATTTGAAGGTAAAAAGATAACAAAAAAGCAAGCAGAAGCACTGGAAGAAATGATCGATATTGTTAAGGAATTGCGTGAAGAATTCCAAAAGCCTGATGAAGAGTGTTATATGGCTGATATGATGGACAGTTTATTAGGTTTATCAGAAGATGTAGCAATATCATTTGGCTCTATAAGAAAGAAATTATTTCAATAATTAACAAATTGATAGGTAAGTATAATATAAGGCATTTGAAAAAAGTCCAAATGCCTAAAGATAAATAGATTTACGGGTTAAAGTTAAACATCTTACTAATAAAGGGGGTTAATATTGGGCTTAACAAAAGTCCTGCTAAGAAAATTAACAAACCCGAAACAGTGCTAATTAAAAAACTAATCCATCTTTCTGATTTTTTATCCTTACCAAGTGAATGTTCAACTTGAGAAAGTAGAGCATTTGCCTTTTCTTCTTCGATTTCATTAAGGGTGGAATAGCGTTCATATTCCGATTGAAGTATCTTTAGATTCTCAGTTCTTGTTGTTAGTTCAGATTCTAATTCTTTGATAACTGTTGAAGTCTCATGCAAGGATTCGTGCACTTTTTGTATTTTCTGGTCAATGGAATTTCTTGATCTCTTTAGTTCATCTAGTAAATCTAATATAGGTTCTCCTGAAGCGAAAGGAAGAGGCAAAGACCTTAAGATTGTTCTTAAAATTGTATCAGTTACTAGTATCCTTTTTTTCATTTTTTGACCTCGTGTTTTTCTTAATAGTTTTAATAGTATTTTAACAAAGTTGAATAGTAAATGTTAACAAAAGGTAGGATTTGTTGAATATAACCATTTTGCTAAGGAGGGAAAGACAGTGAGTGAACGTTATATAACAGGTGGCGAAACTGAAAAGTGTGAACATTGCAACGGTCGGGGGTATACTGCTTCGGAAGGTCATCCCGAATGTCCAAATTGTAGTGGTAACGGATATGTAAAAATTAGTAGGAGGAGTTAATTTGGTGAGTTGGGAGCAAACAATAAAAAAGGGCGATATAGTAAGGGATTTAGAAACGGGGCAATACGAGGTTATTTCAGTAATTCAATGGGAGCATAATCGTTATCAATTTAAATGGCGTAGCAATTGGAGATACGGAACTGATCGGATTGAAAAGGTTGAACCGTTTGATTTTATTGAGCTTGCAAATGGATTAAAGCGAATTGTTGAGCAACAGCAGCAGGAAATTGAAAAGTTGAAAAAAGATAAAGAAACATTAGCAAAAATTATTTCTGCAGATGTAAGAAACAAAAGTAAGAAGGAAAGGGAAGTTATATCATCAATCACACTGGACAATGGGAAAAAATGGACTAAATTAATCGAAATTGAATGACCAAAATTTAAGTAAACACAAGATAGAAGGAGGTGTTAAGAATGTCCATGATCGGAGAAGTAACGGTTTGGTACATGACAGAGGAAGAACGTCTTGCATATATAGAAAAGCATCCAATCAAACCAACTGAAAAGCCAAAGGGAACATCGTTTGGCGAGGCGGCCGCGCAATTAAGTCATGCTAGCCATAAACCAAGGTGGGGATATAGCGATTTTAGTAGTAAAAGAGGTTCGTAATGGACGAAAAGTGCGATAAATGCGGAGAAATTTTGAGCATTGAAAAAGGTGAGGATTTCTTCATAGAGACCAAGAACGGAAGTCTTGTACTATGCGAGAAACATTGGATTGAATACGAAGAGAAATAAAAAAAGCCAGGACTTCTCCCAGCCAACCCTAATGTTAATTATATCATATGGGAGGGGTCCTAGTGAAAGAAGCTGCCAGCAAACAAAAAGAAATAGAAAATATATTAAAGGACTACCACTGGATGATGAACTCCATTAAAGTCCTTAGAGATTCAATGGATGATGCAGGGGAGGGATTGACTGCTCAGTATGGCGAAGAGGCAGGAATGCCGAAACCTCAAGGAACCACAAGTGACCCTGTATATAGAGAGATTGTTCGTCGTGAGAAGCGCTGGAAGGTGATATATAAATATCGAGATAAAATATCCATCATTCAAGATCGCATCCACTTAGTTCGGGATAGCAGAGAACAAGAGGTGCTACATTGGATTTTAGAAGGCAAAGGGTATAGTTGGATTGCTCGTCATATGGGATTGTCCGAGCGCCATATAAGACGATTAAAGGATTCAATCGTTGCACAAATGTCAGAAATGCCGAATTTGCCGAAAACGTCGTAAAGTATTTTTACCAAAAATTATGTTTTATCATGGAAGGCAGGACGGGGAGGAAGTTCTCTCGTTGGTTGGTAAGCCATTTTCCTGTTTGGACGTCACCTTTCGGTGGCGTTTCTTCATTGTTATTTTTAGAAATATATAGGTGAATAGTTGCAGGAAAAAATCACCTTTTGTCGAATAGATTCGATGGGAGGTGATAAAGTGAGTGTTCAAGATAATCTCGAAAAGTATATTAATAATATGTCAGAGGACGAAGCAAAGGAAGCGTTGACCGATTTCATCTTAATTCTGGGTGATACTCATAAGAGTAAACCAGAGATGATTGATATGATTGTAGAAATATATGAAGATAGATTTAAGAGTCTAATTGACTAAAATGGTGGTGATTAAATGACTTTAACTTACCAAGATATAATTACTAACCTTCATCAAGTAAAGTTTGCAGAAACTAGTAATTTGCTATCAGATTATTTACATGAAATTAATAAGCCAAGTTTCGTAAAAGAGCATAGGATATTCTATCCTCAAGGTATCTTTACTGAAAAAGGTTTGAGAAACTTTTATTTTTTTACAGATTCCAAAATAGCAAAAGTATCATTTGGCAAAACTATTGATACACAGGTATGGAAACTCAGCAAAATTTTATCTTATAAATTGATTATACCCAGTTATGAATATTTGAAGTTAGAAATACAACTAGAGACTGGAGAAGTATTAAAATTCGATAGTGAACAAGATACCAATGTTAATAGAGCAAGGACAATGAAGGAAAAAATACAGGATATATTTAACTTGCTAGAAGGTATTTAACAGCATCCATTAAGGGTGCTTTTTCTTTTGCACCAAAACAACTCAAAAAGCCTTGGAGGTGGGTGATGATGTAGATGGCCGACAAAAAAGAACTAGCCTATCAAGATTATTTAAAGGGTATGAAATATAAAGAGATCGCTGAAAAGCACAATGTATCTCTTAATACAGTGAAGTCTTGGAAAACTCGTTATAAATGGTCTCGCGATGGTGTGCGTACACAAGAAAAAAGTGTGCACACAAAAAAGAGGGGTGCTCCAAAAGGAAATAAGAACGCAATAGGTAACGATGGTGGAGCTCCTAAAGGAAATCAAAATGCAGTCACGCATGGTCTTTTCTCTAAATACATTCCACAAGAGACATTAGAGCTTATGGGAATGTTAGAAGATAAGAGTCCTGCTGATTTAATATGGGACCAGATTATGATTCAGTATGCTGCTATTATTCGTTCGCAACAAATTATGAATGTTGAGTCTAAAAAAGAAATGATTAAGGAATTGAAAAAAGCTAAGTATGAGTATTTTGAAAAGCCTAAAGACCAGGGCGGTGGATTTGAAAAACAAGTCACTGAAGAAGAATACGAATTTCAATTTGCTTGGGATAGGCAAGCCACATTTTTAACAGCACAATCTAGAGCAATGTCTGAGTTAAGGAACCTCATTAAGCAGTTTAATGAACTGGCGAATGACGACGACGAGCGCAAACTAAAATTACAGCTTATGCAGGCTAATATTAAAAAGGCTGAGGTAGAAGCTGAAAGATTGTCCAAAGAAAATACAGTTGATGACTTAGAAGAAATCGTCATTGTCGATGAATGGAGCGATGATGATGGCAACTAAGAAGAAAAATAGAGTTGTTTTTGATGTCCAAAAGAATGTCAATCCGCACTTTAAAGATGTTTGGACATCAAATAAGCCATATAACATCTTAAAAGGTGGGCGTAACTCGTTTAAGTCGTCTGTCATTGCCTTAAAACTCGTTTTCATGATGATTATGTACATCATGAGAGGACAAAAGGCGAATGTAGTCGTGATTCGTAAAGTAGGAAACACTATTCGTGATTCCGTGTTCAATAAAATCCAATGGGCCATAAAACTTTTTGGAATGACCAAGCGGTTTAAGCCTACCGTAGCACCTTTTAAAATTACGCACAGAAAAACAGGATCGACATTCTACTTTTATGGGCAGGATGACTTCCAGAAGCTTAAATCGAACGATATTGAAGATATTATTGCTGTTTGGTACGAAGAAGCATCAGAGTTCAACAGCGTGGAGGACTTTGACCAATCGAATGTTACGTTCATGCGCCAAAAGCATGAGCTAGCAAAGTTCGTTCAATTCTTCTGGTCTTACAACCCACCACGTAATCCGTATCACTGGATTAACGAGTGGTCAGACAGTCTAAAAGGCGAAGATAACTACTTGGTACACGAATCCAGTTACCTTAATGATGAACTAGGCTTTGTAACCGAACAGATGCTTGCGGATATTGAGCGTATAAAAAGCAATGACTATGATTATTATCGTTATATTTACTTGGGTGAGCCTGTAGGACTTGGTACGAACGTTTACAACATGAATCTATTCAAGGGATTAGATGAACTGCCGAGTGACGATAGAATCATAGCGCTTTACTACTCAATGGATACTGGGCATTCGGTGTCAGCTACTTCGTGTGGTTTCTATGGTTTAACAGCCAAGGGTAAAGTGATTCGTTTAAACACCTATTACTACAGTCCAGCAGGGCAAGTGAGAAAGAAAGCGCCTAGTGAGTTGTCTAAGGATATTCACGATTATATTAAAGCCACATCAACTCAAGAGTACTGGAAAGGCGCTAGAATCATGAAAAGGACTATTGATAGCGCCGAAGCAGCATTAAGAAACCAATATTATAAGGACTTTGGTCAACATTGGGACCCAGTAGCAAAGAAAAAGAAAGTAGATATGATTGATTATGTTCACGACCTGTTAGCGCAAGGTCGTTTTTATTATCTTAAAAATCCATTCCCAACAGGATTAAAGCATGCTGATAGCAATGATATTTTCGTTGAAGAACATAAGAAGTACCAATGGGATGAAAAGACCTTAAATTCTGATGATCCTAAAGTTATCAAAGAGGATGACCATACAGTCGATGAATTTCAATATTTCTGTACAGCCAACGCTAGAGACTTGCGGTTAAAAGTCTAGGAGGTGAAGCCGTGAAGGTGATTCAGCGCATCAAAAACCTATTTAAGAGAGGAGGTTATGCATTGAGTGGACAAACTCTTATGACCATTAACGACCATCCCAAAATAAACATAGATCCAAAAGAATTAGAGAGAATTGAACGAAATCTTAGGCAATATCAAGGTGACTATCCACCAGTCAAATACGTTAATTCTCAAGGAGAGACTAAGGAGCGCGATTTTATGACGCTCAACCTTCGAAAGTTAAGTGCTAGTGTACTGGCTGGTCTCATCTTTAATGAACAATGCGAAATTGTAGTATCAGATGCGGATGAAGAAAATAACAAGCCAAACACCTTTAAAACAGCAAACGATCTTGTTCAGCATGTGTTCGAACATAATAGATTCAAGAAAAATTTAGCTGAATACTTGGATCCTACACTGGCACTGGGGGGATTGGCAGTAAGACCTTATGTCGATGTCCAAGCTAAGGAAATTGAGTTCTCCTGGGCGATCGCAAATGCCTTTTTCCCGTTACGAAGCAATAGCAGCGGAATATCTGATGGTGTTTTAAAGTCTGTCACGACTAAAAATGTGGGTAAGCAAACAGTTTATTATACATTGTTAGAGTTTCATGAATGGAAAAAGAGTGAAGATGGTACGAGTCTGTATGTGATAACAAATGAACTCTATAAATCAGAAAATCCAAAAATCATCGGAAAAAGAGTGCCATTAAACGAAGTATACGAAGGATTAGAGGAAACCACGACAATAAAAGGATTGTCTCGACCGTTGTTTAATTACCTTAAACCAGCAGGCTTTAACAACATCAATCCTCATAGTCCACTAGGTTTGGGGATTGCTGATAATTCGGTGCATACACTTCAAAAAATTAATGACACTTACGACCAGTTTTGGTGGGAAATCAAAATGGGGCAACGCACTGTGTTTGTGAGCGACCGAATGCTTGCAACACTACCGGATGAGAGTGGAAACCCTCCTATCCAAGTGTTTGACCCTGATGTAAACGTGTATAAATCAATGAGGATGGGTGCTGATGAAGAGGTTATCAAGGATGTAACAAGAGATATCCGTACTCAACAATATATTGATGCTATTAACCAGTCACTTAGGACGCTGGAAATGGAAATGAAATTGTCTGTGGGTACATTCTCTTTTGACGGAAGAAGCATGAAAACAGCTACAGAAGTGGTCAGCGAGAATGATTTGACCTATCGAACTAGAAATGAACATGTGTATGCTGTTGAGCAATTTATAAAAGGCTTGGTCGTCTCTGTATTGGAGTTGGCAAAGGCTTTTAATTTGTTTAGCGGTGAGATACCAACATTTGAGCATATTGGTGTCGATTTTGACGATGGGGTGTTTCAGGACAGGTCAGCGCTGCTTAAGTTCTATGGGCAAGCTAAGACGTTTGGATTTATCCCTACAGTCGAAGTGATTCAACGTGTGTTTAAGGTTCCAAAAGAAACTGCTGAGGAATGGTTAAAAATGATTCATGAGGAGCAGGCAGTAATAGACCCAATTAATATAAGCGATCGGTCATCAAAGAAAATGTTTGGTGATGAGGAGTGATAGAGATGCTGATTTTTGTCTCCGTATTTATCTTAGGTATCATATCAATGTGGTTGTTTTGGCATTGGGGAATGTCTCGTAATGATTATGTGTTGGTGAAAAGGGATGGTTTAAATGGACCCGAAAAAACCTAGAATAACTCCAAATCAACTCGATCTCTGGTCCAGCAATATGACAGAACTGTATAACAGCTTAGAAGGCGAAATCATCCGCATCATCATTAAGCGCCTTAAAACTGGCTCGATTGATATCACAGAGTGGCAGGCTCAAAAGTTATCTGAGTTGCGATTGTTTAATCGAGACGTCATAAAGTACTTATCAGAGGTTACGAATGTTGCAGAAACTCAGATAAAAAGAATGTTTGAAGAAGCTGGCAAAGAGATTGTGCAGGACACGGATAGAGCAATGCCTTATACACCAAAGCCAATGCCGAACAATCTTGATGCAGTGATGCAGGCATATTACGAGCAAGTATGGAGCGAGATTGATAATTTTGTGAATCAAACTCTTGTTACCACTGCTTACGGCATAGGAACAGCACAAATCGCCTATCAAACTGTTTTAAATAACACTGCTGCCATGTTTAACACAGGATTATATACTTTTGAGCAGTCATTAGAGCGTGCTATCACTGATTTAGCACAAAAGGGTATTAAAAGCGGCATGGTTGACCGAGGGGGGCACACATGGAGCCTTGAGGGGTACGTCAGAACCGTTTTAAAGTCAACCCTAGGAAACACCTATGACACACTCAGAAAAGAGCGTATGAGCGAATATGGAGTGCATACGGTGCTTGTTACAAGTCATGTAGGAGCACGTAAAGCATGCTCGCTTATTCAAGGGCATGTGGTCGATTTAAGACAACCTAGTGAGATACCACAGGAGAGCGAGTATAAGTCCATTTACGATCCATATTGGCAAGCAGAATATGGTACACCAGGCGGTCATCGTGGTAAACAAATTCATGCCACGTAACGATGTGAACCTTATTACTCAAGGGTGTTTAATTATACGGTATCAATTGTCGACACAAGAACAATTGTTTGGTATAATTAAGCTAACGGGGAAACCTCACGAAGGCAATCCCGTGCTAAGTCTTGAGGGGGTATAAAAATGATAGGCGTTTATAAAATAACGAATAAAATTAATGGAAAAATGTATATCGGGGCTAGTATAAATATTTTAGATAGAAAAACTCAACATTTCAAACCTTATCGAATAAATAAATATAAAGATAGTTTGCCTTTGTATCAAGCTATAGACGAGTTTGGCAGAGAGAATTTTTCTTTTGAAATCATCGAAGAAACTACAGCCGATAAGTTGGATGAAAGGGAAGAACATTATATTAAGGAGTTTAATTCTGTTAAAGAGGGATATAATGTTGTGGCAACAGCGCACAACATGAAGGATGAAGAGCATAAGAAGGTTCACGGTAAGTTCTTTTCGGAATGGAATAAAAAACAGTGGCAAGACGAAGAATATCGCAAGGAACGTTCTAAGCATTCTTCGCTAGTTCAAAAAGAAAGGTTGAAAGACCCCGAATATTTAGCTGAGAAATCTAAACAATTGAAAAAATATACAGATTCCATTAAGAAGAAAGTCTATCAATACGACAAACAAGGAAACTTAGTTGCTGAATATAACGGTACTAGAGAAGCTGAGAGAAAGACTGGTGTTAACTCGCAATCAATATCAAAAGTGGCTCTAGGTCAAAGAAAAACAGCCGGTGGATTTGTTTGGAAATACTCCCAAGAGAAAAGTGTAGAGACTATCGAAAACGATTAAGCATCCATGATGGGTGCTTTTTTTAGTGAGTAGAGTAGGGTGGGAGATGAGTTACCACTCGAAGCGCATCGCACGTTAAAAAACGTGAAGATATAGTCCGACACTCCTAGCAATAGGAGATTAACAAAAAAGGTGAATTGTAGACACTTACATGTACCATTTATACCTGGAGTAAATACAAACAATCAGCCGCAATTTGATGAAGAATTAAACGAAAAGGTAGCTCAAGCAAGAGACACGCAGCGTCGTATAGAACGAGAAATCGTGAAATACAAGAAAAATCTCATGATTGCTAAAGAATTAGGCAGCGATAAAGCCGACTACTGGCGTATGATGGTCAGACGTAGACAAGCAGCCATAAGGGAACTTATTGCAAAGAATGAGAAATACTTGAGCAGGAATTACAAGCGAGAAAAGGTGTATACGCCACTTGAAACGCTGTTGGATGGCTTTACTTATTATGAATAATCGCGCCTAACATGAGAGTTGTTAGGCGCTTTATTATGCCCATTTTAAAGGCTTGGGGTAAAACTAAGCGCAACCTTAAGCGTGAGGTGCGACACGCAAAAAAACATTAATAAGGAGATTGGTAGCATGGATTTACAAGAATTGTTGGGTGAAGAACTTTATAAACAAGTCATAGAAAAGGCGGGTGATAACAAAATTGCAATTGTTTCGGATGGATCTTATATTCCGAAACAAAAATTCGATGACAAATTGGAAGAAATTAAGAATTTAAAAGCAGATCTCGAAACACGTGACAGTCAGTTGGAAGAGCTTAAAAAAGTGGACGCCGAAGGATTGCAACAAAGGATCCAAGAGTTACAAGAGGAAAATGAAAACACCAAGAGTGAATATGAAAAGCAGTTGCAGCAACAAACCTTTGATTACTCATTAAAGGATGCGCTGACTGCTGCCAAGGTTCGTAATCCTAAAGCAGCCAAGGCTCTATTAGACTTGGAGTCAATCAAACTGGATGGGGACAAGCTTCTTGGTTTAGAGGATCAACTTAAAACTATCAAAGAAAGCGATCCTTATCTGTTTGAAGAAGAGGAAGAACCCAATACACCCCCGCAGATTGTGGCGCCAGGCAATCCGAATGGGGGCAAAGGCGGCGGAGAAAGCGATCCGTTTGCCGCAAAACTGGCTAAATACACTAATCAATAGAAAGAAGGAATGAAATTATGTCAACAGCAAACCAAAACTTAGCAGCACGTAGTTATCAAAAACAATTTAGAGAGCTTTTACAAGCAGTATTCCGTACTCAAGCATACTTCCGCGACTTTTTCGGCGGGGAAATCGAAGCATTGGACGGAGTTCAGCATAACGAAACAGCTTTTTATGTTAAAACAAGTGATATCCCTGTAGTTGTAGGAACAGAGTATGACAAAGATCCAAATACTGCATTCGGAACAGGAACAAGCAACAGTAATAGATTTGGTCCAAGAACTGAAATAATCTATCAAGATACACCAGTACCTTACACATGGGAATGGGTTTACCACGAAGGGATTGACCGTCACACTGTTAACAATGATTTTCAAGCTGCAGTCGCTGATCGTCTAGATTTACAGGCGCAAGCCAAAATTAAGAAGTTCAATTCACAGCACAGTAAGTTTATCTCAAGTATTGCTGCTAAAACTGAAACACTAGCAGACTACAGCGCTGACAATGTACTTGCTTTATTTAATGAGTTGTCAAAGTACTATATCAACATTCAAGCCATCGGAAATAAAGTGGCTAACGTAAATGCTGATTTGTATAACGCTATTGTTGACCATCCATTAATGACAACGGGAAAACACTCAACAGCAAACATTGATGAAAATAATGTTGTACGATTTAAAGGTTTTACTATCAACGAAGTACCAGACGAGTTATTGCAAGATGGAGAAGTCGCTTATGTTTATATCACTGGTATCGGAAAAGCATTTACGGGCATTAATACAGCTCGCACAATCGAATCAGAGGACTTTGACGGTGTAGCTCTACAAGGTGCTGGTAAAGCTGGCGAATTTATCTTAGATGACAACAAAAAAGCAGTTGTGAAAGTCACTGGTGGTTCGGGGGAGTAACAACCCCCGATATTAACAATGTCACGCCAACGACTGACGGGGCAGTCATCAATTTAACTTAAGGAGGGTTTACATGCCTTTTAAAATCTATCAAGGCAGCACGGTGATAGCGGAGGGCGAAAGCCCTCTTGCTATTACAGGATTAGAGCCAAATACAACAGTGGCAGCAGGAGAGTATCAAGCTACTAGAGTAGATGGAGATCGCGAATCCGAAAGAGTGGATATCCCTGCATTTACCACGCTACCAATTGCAGTGACAGGGGTTACAGTCTCGCCTAAAACATCAAATGCTGTTGCTGGAACCGCAGGAACTCGACAATTGTCAGCTACTGTATCACCAGCAAACGCAACTGATAAGTCTGTGACTTACTCCATTGCACCAACTACAACAGGATTAAGTGTAAGCAATAGCGGGTTAATTTCTTGGACTGATGCAGTGCCGGCAGGACAATACACAACTACAGTAACCACAAATGATGGAGCAAAAACGGATACACATGTTTTGACATTGACCGAACCAGAGCCACCACCAGAAGGTGAATAATATGCCGTATCTCACATACGAAGAATTTAAAGAACTCAATAATGCTGATGTTGACAAAGAGGCGTTTGATAAATTGTTGCCCAAAGCAAGTGCAATACTTGATAACGTCACAAACTATTTTTACAATAGACGATCTATCGAATCAGATAATCCTTGGAGGGTACGCAAATTTAAAGAGGCATTATGCGCTCAAATTGAGTATTTTTACGATTTGGGAGCAACGACATTCGAGAGTATTAACAACTCTCCACAGACGTTTCAGGCAGGCAGAACGAGCGTGTCTAATGCTAGTCGATACAACCCAAGCGGTGCTAATGAGAGCAAGCCGTTAGTTGCTGAAGACGTGTTTATCTATTTGGAGGGAACTGGACTACTTTATGCAGGAATTGGGGTGAGGTCATGGTAATGCCAAAGCCACCTAAAGACTTTTGTATAGATTCTTTTATGTATAAAGAATACATGGGCGAAAATAGTTGGTCTGAACCAGAATACGCTAGACCAGTTCTGATTAGTGATTGTCGTATTGATAGAGGTGCTGAATACACTTCTACAACTTCTGGAAAACAGTTGCTGTATAACGCAATTGTTTTTTGTTATGAGGGGATAACAACTCCATTGCCGAGATTTAAAACTCAATCAGTATTACGGTTTGATGACCAAGACCATGTGATAACTAAGGTTATCCCAATCTACGAAGCATATGAAAAGGTAATCTATTCCTACGAGCTGGAAGTGGTCTGATGGCTCGAGTCGATATCAATCTACGGATACCAAGGCAAAAACTCAGTCAGGATAACCTAAATCGTGGTAGATATGCTCTTGCAAACCAAGCACTAGCAGACATGAATCAGTTTGTACCAAAAAAAGAAAATATTCTAAGAGAAACTGGACATGTGGATAGTGATGGAAAAGCAATAACATGGAACACAGCATATGCAAAACGTATGTTTTACAACTATATGTACAATTACACCACACCAGGTACAGGACCGCGCTGGGATATGAGAGCGGAAAGGTTATTTATATCTGATTGGATTAAAGCATTTGAGAGAGGAGCTGATTGGTAATGGATTTTATGGAACGATTGCAAGAAAGAATAAATGCAATAAATCAGTTGCCAGTAGTTTGTAAATTGGGATATCTGGGTACTGATGAATCACTCGTACTTTATCCATTACCAGGCTCTCAAGTTACACAACGATTTATGGATGGTACGACAGACCAGCAACTGAATTATGAAATCGCCATGAAGTCAAAATCACAAAATAGAATACATCAAACCCTGTGGCTCATACAAAATGAGCTAGAGGGGCTGTCACAACTTGAAAGCAAGGATGGCAGCTATGAATTTGATGAATTAATCATTACGAACAAACCATTTATCAATCAAATTGATGATCAAGGATGGTTTGTTTTTTTATTGGATGTACAAGCAAAAATAACTGTATTTAAGGAGAGTGAATAGAAATGGCAAGACAAAAGAACGCATTACGAGGACACTTTGTACAAGCGTATACTCCAGGACAAGAAGAACCAGGCACAGAATGGTTGGAACTTGCAAAATATATCTCTACTATCGGTGACGATACACAGGAAGGAACGGAAGAACAAGCGTTCTATGATGGAGATGGCACACCGGAAACAGATGTTATCTCGGTTGCTGGTGCATACACACCAGAGGGATTTTATGATCCAGAAGACCCTGCACAGGCTCTTATCGCAAGCCTTAAATATAATGTCGGTGATGGGCGTAAGATTTGGCATAGAGTCGTATCTGCAGATGGTAAAAAAGAGTGGGTAGGTCGTGCGACTGTGTCTGCCATCGTTGCAGGAGCTGGGGATGCATCTGCATATGAAACATTTAGCTGCAACATTCGTTTCGACTCTATTCCGAAGGAAACTGACTTATCGGGGGAGTAAATCCCCCATCTGTGCAAAACGTACAACCCACTACAGATGGGGCAAATGTAACACTAGATTAATAGCAGAGACACTCTTTTTAGGGTGTCTCTTTTTAATTAGGAGGGTAACTCATGAATCAAGTAAATATCGAAATTTCAAGAACAGGATTTCCAGTCAAAATCGGCTCAATTGAACTTTGGTTTGATAGTTCGATTGAGAATTTAAAACGATTTTTTAATATCGAAAAACTAGCGCAGGAGAAGCTAAAAGAAGCGCAAGAAAAAGCAAAACATGTGCATTTTCCAGAAAAAATCGAAAGTATAGATGACGTTGACAGTACAATGGTTGACGCAGCCTTTGACCTCAATAAAGAGTTTATTGCTGCTCAATACGACATTATTTTTGGGGATGGCACTTTTAAGCGGATTTATCAAAAGTATACGGATATTATTGCTCTCGAACAGGCATTAGACGTTGTAGGTGTGGCGATCGCAAAAAGAATTGAAGAACAAGAAGCAGAGCGCTCAGCACAGGTTGAAGAAAAGAAAAAAGAATATCTGAATAAAAAAGCTTTAAAAAAGTAGGTGGTTAAATGCGCTTAAATGACGCTTTAGTCACCTTCTTTTCGTTTGACGGAAAAGAATACGCTATTGATTTAGCTTTTGACAACGTCCTAGACGTTTTTGACGTTCTTGAGGACAAAACCCTAAGAATGTACGAAAAAGCCGAAATTTGCCTTGAATTGCTCTTAGGTAAGCAGTTTAAAGGAGCAAACGCGGTTGAATTGTGGAACCACATTTATGAACAGTACATCTACGTAAAAAATGAACAGCCTGTCATGTATGACCTGAAAGGCAATCCGTTACCGGTTCAACCAGAAGACGAAAAAGAAAAGATGATCGACTTGGAACAAGATGCAGAATACATTTTTGCGTCTTTTAAGCAAGCCTACAACATGAATCTGTATGAACAGCAAGGGAAGCTGCATTGGCATGAATTTCAGGCGCTACTAAACGGACTTCCTAGTGACACCATTATGAAGCGAATCATCGAAATAAGAGCATGGAAACCGAGTAAAGGCGAATCTCAAGAATACAAAGAAGCAATGCGAAAGCTGCAAAAGGTATACGCACTAAACGACAGCGAGGAGGTGGACTAGATGGCAGATGGCTCTATTAAAATATCGATTGAAGTGGACGGAAGGCAAATCACTATTGCTTCTAATGAATTGGATAGATTAGAAGAAGCAGCACGAAGAGCAGGCAGTACAGCGTCAATCGTGGAAAGAGGTATGGACAATATCAGTGATAGTAGCACTCAAGCTAGCTCAAGTATTCGAGGTGCAGATAACGCCTTAGAGGACTTAGGGGAGAGCGGGGCAACCGCTGGACAAAGCTTAAGGGGTGCAGAAGGTAGTCTGGACAACTTAGCGGATAGCAGTGCTGACGCATCATCAAATCTTCGTGATACCGCGGGAAACTTAAATGATATGGCTGGCCAAGCACAGAACGCTGGTAATGAAACGGGAAGAGCGTCTATAGGCATCAAAGAATTAGCAACCTCGCTGGGTTTAGTGGCGATTGGTGTAGCAGTTTTTAATGAGTTGAAAAACTCATTGGATGCAGCAATTACTCGGTTCGACACGTTAAATAAATTTCCGAAAGTACTTCAAGCTCTTGGTGTATCAGCCGAAGATTCTGAACGAGCCATGAGCAGATTGTCTGAGGGTATTGACGGTTTACCTACCACACTGAATGAAATTGCTGGAAGTGCCCAACGGATGTACACATCATTTAATGACATGGATAAAGCGACAGACTCAGCCATTGCATTAAACAATGCTTTATTGGGATCGGGTTCGAGTGCGGCTGATGCAGCAAGGGGATCGGAGCAGTATATAAAAGCATTGCAAACTGGCAAGATGGAGATGGACTCTTGGAACACTCTACAAGAGACTATGGACATCGGTTTGATAAAGATTGCTGAGGGATTTGGATTTGCAGGAAAAACCGCAAAACAAGATTTATACAATGCTTTAAAAGACGGCGTTATCACCATGGAAGATTTTAACGATAAGTTAATTGAGGTTGGCACTGGCACAGGTATCATGGCAAAACTAGCCAAAGAAAACAGCTTAGGTATTGCAACGTCGCTAGGAAACTTAAAGAATGCGGCTGCAAGAGGAATCGCTAATATCATCGATAGTTTTAATCGACTATCAATAGCAGTAACAGGCAAAGACATTGCTCAAAACATTGATAGCTTAAAGGCAGTTGTAAACCAATCATTTAAAGTGATGCAATCGGTCATTGATGGGGCTACTCCTTTTGTGGTTGCCTTTGGCTCTGCGGTAGGTGCTACTATACCTGTTGTACAAGCCTTAACCCCTGCCATCATTGGACTCGTGGCGGCATATGGAGCTTATGTTGCAATTACTAAAGCTAAAGCGGCGCTAGATGCAGCGAGTGCAGCTATTGTAACAGCGCAATCGGCTACTAGAACACTTACTTTATTGACTCATGCTCAAATAACAGCACAAATGACAGCGACGGGAGCAACCACGGCTGATATCGCAGCAAGATTAGCGCAAACAACCACAATTAAATTGAGCACAGTTGCACTAGGTGTACTGACTGGAACAATGAAGCTTTCTACTGCTGCAATGATTGTTAAAACAGCAGCAACATACGCATTAGGTGCTGCATGGAAATTCTTAACGGGTCCAATTGGACTAGTCACAGCCGGAATTGCGGTACTAACCACGGGGATAATCGCTGTTGTAAAGTGGTTTAACAAACAAACAGAAGAATCGAAGCGTCTTAATGCGGAAACAGAAAAATTGAACGACTCAACAAAATCGTTGAATGACAACTTGTTAAATACAGAAACAACTTATAAGAACAATCAAAAAGAAATTCTTGCTGCTGCCAAGGCTAATGGTGAATTAGCCCAAAAGGTTGAAGAACTAGCAGGGAAAGAGAAGAAATCAGTAGAAGATAAGGCTTTGCTGAACTCTTACATTCAGCAGTTAAATGGTTCGGTCGAAGGGCTAAACCTTGCCTATAACGAAGAGGCAAACGCCCTTAATATGACATCTGAACAGTTAGCAGCAAGACTTAACCTCATGAAAGAAACCGAAAACCAACAAGCTGCTGAGGAACGTTTAACGGAAATTTTTAAAGAGCAACAAGAAGTACAACTGCAATTGGACGAGATTAATAATCTGCGTGCTGAATGGAATAAAAAGCTTGAAGAAGGTACTGTGAAATCGGGTGAACACAAGGAAGCTCTTGCGGGATTAGAAGAGCAGGAGAACTCTTTAAAAGAAAGTCTATCCGGTTTAACGGCTGAACAGGTGCTCGCTGAAGACCAAATTAAAAAGTCGTCAGCAGCGATTGCGGAAGCAACAAAAAATAGTGTCACAAGTCAAGTGATAGATTACGAGCGTTTGGATGATGCTCATATGGAGGTTTTTGATAGCCTCACTGAAAGGTATTCTATGTTATCAGAAGCAGCAACTGACGCTTTTGATAAAATTGACACCAAAACTGAACTTACCATGTCAAAGATGCAGAAAAATCTTGAACATAATCAAAAAGTTGTGAAGGAATGGGGCGAAAATCAAAGTGCTTTAATGGAATGGGCTGCTGAAAATGGCCATACCAACTTCATGAAATGGATTGAGCAACTTGGTCCTGATCATGCTGGTGAGTTAAAAGTTCTTGCGCAGAATCTTAAAGATTCAGGAGGAGAACAAAGTAGTGAATTAGAAAGACTCGCAAAGACCTATGAGGATGGATTTAAAGTTGCTGCAGATGCCGGAAAGGCTAGTTTAGGTGAAGGGTTTGAGGGGATACACGGAGTTGTCACCGATATGGTTGATAATAGTGCTAAAACGATGAGAGAACAAATCCGAGCTGCCAATTTCGAATCCATCGGAATTGCAATCCCTGACGGTACAGCAAAAGGTGTCGAAAAAGGTACTAAAAATGCTGAAAAAGCAACCAAGAAAATGGCCGAAGATACAACGAGAGCTGCTAAACATACACTAGGTGTCAACAGCCCATCTAAAGTTTTTACAGATATCGGTACCAATATCACCGAAGGATTGGTGTTGGGTATAAATGGCGGCACAACCAGTGTCATAAATGCAGTTGAAAAAATGTTCCGTTCTGTCATTGATGCATCGAACAGGGATTTAAAGCTAATTACTAAGAGCCATGACGACTCAGTTAAGTTAATCGAACAGTCTTTAAATAAGTTACCCGTTATCACCCAAGAGTCCATTCAAAACATGTTGGAGAGAATGAAGAGTGGCGCAACAAATCAATTAAATCTAATGAAAAATTTAGTGAGAGACATATTATTGCAGTTTAATAAACTTCCATCTGACCTAAGAAGTGTTGGGATAAACTCAATGAATGGTCTGAATTCGGGGTTGTTGGCAGGAAAGAGTAGGGTGTTGTCTACTGCTCGAAGTATCGCCAATGAGGTTGCAAGGACTATGCAACAAGCTTTAGACATCAACTCACCATCCAGAGTCATGCGTAATGACGTTGGTCGCTGGATACCAGAGGGGATTGCGCTAGGTATTAGGGACAACGCTAAATCAGTGTATCGAGAATTGGATGAGATGGCTAATAAAATGGTTATCTCGACACCTGAGAAAGCACTAGGAGTTAGCAGGATGGCATATTCAACTGGAACATCTATAAATGGTGGTTCCGTAACTTCTCATTATGACAATTCTCGCAAAATGGAAAACCATATCACAATACAAACAGATGACAGTGCGGCAAAAGAAGTTGATCGCACACTCCGAAGATTAAAATTCGGGTATGCTTAGGTGGTGATTCTGATTGCTTAAAAATATAAAGATTACAAATAGCAGAGGGGATCAATTTGAGTTTAACTCATCTAACCGTTTAACGAATGGCATAGATTTAAGTGGTCTACAAGCAGCAGTCAATCGGTCTCAATCTAATTTACCTGGTTCGAGGTATCAAAGTACGAGAGTGGAAGAAAGAGAGTTTGATATCGAATTTCAAATCAGGCGACATAACTACAGCGAAGCCATGATGGACGATAAACGAGGGCAAATGTATAAGGTTTTTAACCCTAATTTTAACCCCATGCGCATTGATTTTATGACAAGCAACGACCAACCCTACTATTTGATGGCTGAATTAATTAGCGCACCGATTATGCCGCCAGATAAAAGTAATAATAATGCAGTATGGCAAAAAGCATTACTCCAATTTATTGCAACAGACCCATTTATTTATGAAGCAGTATCACACAAAGTTGAGATTGCGGAATGGGTAGGAAATTTAGAATTTCCGCTTGAAATTCCAGTCGGAGGTATTGAAATTGGTTATCGTAGTCAGTCACTTTTCAGAAATGTCTACAACGGCGGTAGCGAAACATCAGGAATGTTAATTCGATTCTTTGCAAAGTCAGAAATAGTTAATCCTAAACTAATTAATGTTAACACCTACGAAGAATTGAAACTCAATTTTACAATGCTACCAGGTGATGTCGTTAACGTCTCGACATATCGAGGAAAACGCTCAATAACGCTTATGCGCAACAATGTTCAGTCAAACATTTTTAATACATTAGCCTTCGAGACATCAACATTTTTACAGCTTTATCCTGGCGATAATATCTTTCGCTATGATGCTGACTCAGGAGCATTAGATTTTTTAGACGTGTCTATTGAATTTACTCCAACGAGGATAGGAGTTTAAAAATGATAGATTTATATGTATTTGATTTAGGAATCAATTTACTTGGAGAAATCAGCGAGTACAAGGAATTAGAAATAGAGCGGCACTATACCAAGGTAAGCGAGTTAACACTAAGAGTGGCAGCAACAAAGGAGAACTTAAGACTTCTAAAACACGACAACATCATAACTACACAAGATAACGCTAAATATGGTTATATCATTGAACATTTTTTCTACACAGATGAAGATGAAACCGAAATTGAAATTTACGCATACTCTCTAAATTATTTGTTGTCTTGGAGAGAAATTGAAAAACAGCAACGTTTTGTAGGAAATGTTGAAGATGTTGTAAAAGCGTTTATTAATAGCAATTGCATTAATCCTGCAAATCCAAATCGAGTCATCCCTAATTTACGTTTAACAAGCAATAACGGGGTTAATGTAATTACTGAGTCAACAGCAACAGGAAAAAATGTTGCCAACCATTGTTTTGAGTTATGTAATACGCACGAAATGTGTGTTGATGTACTCATAAATCATCAAGATAAAAAATTTGATGTTGTTACATGGCAGGGGGTAGATAGGAGTACATTGCAACACTCTAATCCACATGTCATTTTTAGCAAAGAGTTTGATAACATCATTAATCAAAAGTACGTAAACAACAAAACAAATTTTAAAAATGTCGCCATTGTTGCTGGAGAAGGTGAAGGAATTGCTCGAAAAGTTGTAATTGTGAACAACGAATTGAGTGGTTTTAATCGTAGAGAGTTGTATGTCGATGCTCGAGACTTACAAAGTAAATATACTGATGACAATGGCAACGAGATTATTTTGAGTCCTTCTCAATATGAAAAGTTACTCCAAGAACGAGGAAATGAAAAGTTACCAGAATATCAGATTATAGAGACATTCGAGAGCGAAGTAGATATGTATAGTCAGTTTACTTATGGTGTTGATTATGGACTAGGAGATAAAGTCTCGATTCGAAATGACGAGATCAAAAAAATCCTACACACAAGAGTCATAAGTGCCACTATAAAAAGCGATCGCAATGGTATTGACTTGCAAGTTAATTTTGGCAGCAATATCCCGAATTTATTTGAAAGAATAATAAAGAAGGTGAATCAATGACTATTTATAGCGGTATTTTTAACAGTGTACGTGATAGTACAGGCAGAGGGGATAGGTACTATGATGAATGGTGGTTCGCCAAATATTTTAGTACCTTTATTAGTAATGGTGTTTTCCCGAACCCAAGCACAAACCTACAAGTAGTTGAAAATAGCAATATGACAGTAATCGTTAAACCAGGGTTAGGTTGGATTAACGGTTATTTTTTATATTCTGATAGTGATTATATTTTGGAGTTGGATATAGCTGACGGGGTATTAAAGCGGATCGACCGAGTTGTAATGAGGTTAAATCACCTAACTCGTGAAATTGAAATTGCTGTTAAGAAGGGTGCTTTCGCTTCTACCCCTGTTGCTCCATCTCTCCAAAGAGATGCCAACGCTTACGAACTTGCCCTTGCTGATGTATTAATCAATAACGGAGCAATAAACATCACTCAGGCAAACATCACAGATTTACGCCTCAATACGCAACTATGCGGGATTGTACATGGTACGGTTAATCAAGTTGATACAACGACGATTTTTAATCAATATCAAGCGTGGTTTAATCAAGTTACGTCAAACGTTGAAGGAGAAATCAGGGAATGGCAAGCAGCATCCGAACAACAGTTTATGGATTGGTTTAACTCTCTGCAAGTAATTTTGGATGGTGACGTTGCCGCGAATCTTGCAAACAAGATATTGTTACTGGAGCAAGAGTTTAACGCACATAAGGCAACGGATGCAATTAATGCTCACAGAGCTGAAAATATAAGTTTCTCTGATCCAAACATGACCGCAACGGATGTAAAAGAGGCGATAAAAGAGGTTTTTACCTCTGGCAATAATGTAAAAATCGCTATGGTAGACGCATTATTGCAAGTTGACCCAAGTCTACCAATATCTTATGACAGTACATGGGAAGAAATAGAAGATGCAACAGGACAGATTAGTACGGGGAAAAAGCAGAATAGTGGAATAACGTCATCTAACATTAATGGAATAATTGAAATAACTGGCTTAGATTTCACTCCAAGAACTATCGTTGCTGGAAAAATAACGAACGGCGTCCTTTCAACTATTTATAATGCTGATGTCAGTACTACTAGATATTTATCAACTGGAGCGTCGAGAAATTTATCTGATTTTGCTTGCTATGTTCAATTCGGTGCATTTAAATTGATAGCAAACAATACTAGTGCTACGGATATTTATTGGGAAGCTATTGAGTAGGAGGCATAAAATGAATACTTTAATTATTTACGATGAGACAGGGTATGTTTTATCAATTAGACATGGGAAACCTGCACCAAGAGAACCAATCGGAGTACCTTTTTTATGGGTGGATATACCTGATGGAAAACGAATTTTAAGTGTTGATACTACCACAACTCCACATCAAACGATATTGGAGGATATTCCACCAAGTGAAACAGATTTGTTAAAAGAAGAAAACTTAACGCTTAAACTTGCAATTGCTGAGTTGGCAGAAACTCAAGAACAAGCTAAACTTGAAACACAATTAGCTCTTGCTGAATTAGCAGAATCATTACACGGAGGCGATGAATAATGGTAAAAGTTTATTGCGATTTAATCAAAGTTGGGTTACGTGTGATAGACCAAGTACCAACATTGTGGCGTGAGGATGTTCGTTCTGAATTAGAAAATGAAGGATAAACGCAGCATAAGCTAGCGTTATTTTTATGCCTAAATATCAGTATGCCCCGAACCGATCGGGGCTATTTATTTTGAATCCGGAGAGTGAGACATGTTTAATTTAACAGAAGTTTTTCAAAAAATGCTTTCGAATCATAGTATTAGCTTTGGATTTATCGCTGCGTCTATCGGAACATTTGTAGATGTGATGTTAAATGCCAAAGGGTTTATTGACTTACATGCGTATATTACAGCCATTTTGCTGATTATCATCGCACTTGATTTTACAGTAGGGGTAAGAGCAGCCAAGAAGAATGGAAAGTATCAAAGTAATAAAGGCATTGATGCAGTCATACGAGATGGAATCATATTAGCTGTAGTGGCAGTTGGATGGATAATTGACCAGATGCTAGGTACAGGTGCATTTGTCTTTAGTGTTCTTGCACTAGCGTTTACCTATCATAATTTCCAATCGTTTTGTGCGAACTTATATGTCCTTGGATGGGACAAATATTTTCCGATGTGGGCATTTAAGATTTTAGAGTCAGAAATCACAGCGAAGGTAAGAAAATATACGGAAAAGGGAGTTGGGAAGTGATGGGGCAAGTAACTGAATGCGTAGTGTGTGGAAAGGAAATCGAATGGAATCAGGAATTGTTTGCTAAAGGGGAACATGGGGAACCAGTTTGCTCCGAATGTGAGGAGGAAAAATAGTGCTCAAAATTTTTATCGATCCAGGACATGGAGGAACAGATCCAGGATCTATGGCAAATGGATTATTAGAAAAGTATCTTACCTTAGCAATCTCTTTGAAAATTAAATCCTTACTGTCTCAATATGAAAATGTTCAAGTCAAATTAAGCCGTGAGACAGATAAATATTTGTCTTTGTCAGCACGGGCAAAACTGGCCAATGCATGGGGAGCCGATTATTTTATGTCCATCCACATTAACGCAGGCGGCGGTACAGGATTTGAAACGTTTGTCCATACCAATGCGAGTAATGCGTCAGTTGCTAATCAAAACGAGATTCATACTGAAATCTTAAAACCTTTGGACTTTAAGGACAGAGGTAAAAAACGTGCTAATTACGCAGTATTACGTGAGACAAATATGCCGGCCATCCTCACAGAGAATGGATTTATTGACAATGCAAGTGATGCCGCGAAGCTTAAACAAACAGATTTTATCGATAAAATTGCTCAAGGGCATGTGAATGGTCTTGTTAAAGCTTTAGGGTTAAAAAAAGTTAAATCAGGAATAGCAGAACCAAAACCAGAAAAAGAAGATGAGGTGAATTGGCTGATGGAACCAGTTAAATTTTCAGTGAAAGAGATGGAAAATGCATTGCTACGTGTACTCGGTCGCTTTGAGCAAAAAGACCCGGCACTCGGTAAAGAATGGCGTACCAAGTTTATCAACGGCGAGTTAACAGGAGCAGATGCTTTAGGGATACTTTATGTGGCTGTAGATCGCGGTTATATCACTGGTAAAAGTGAGTAAAATGCTAAAGCCCTTACTCTTTTTGAGTAGGGGCTTTTAATATTGGGTCATAGTATGATATTATTTTCTTCTATTCCAAATTGAGGGCTGCTAACTTCTTGTGCAGCTGGGGGACCAGGAGGCTGCTTTTCAATTTGGTGTGGTAATACTGGAATTGCTCTCTGAACTTGAGAGATAAATGCCACTCCATTATGATTTTCAATAATTTTTGTAGCTGGAGTAGCAGTTAAAGTATGTATGCATGCATGGTGAACGGAAAGAACCGCATCCTGTAATTTTTTATCATCCTCAAGTGCTTGAACTGCTAACCCAATATCTCTTGCTCTACCCAGAGAAATATGACGATCATGAGAATAGGTTAAAGCATGATTTCCTAGTTCAGAAACAATGTAGTCAGCTTTTTTTTCTTTGTTAGAAGAGTCTTTAAACATTCCAGTTATTAACCATTCTTTTACCATTTGGTTTGACCAGTCAATTGCCTTTTCACATTCTCCTATTAAAGTAGGACTATATTTAGCTATGATAGGTTGCCAAATTGGAATTTTCTTTGGATCCTCAGTAATTTCTTTTACTGCCCTATTAAACTCTTCAATAATTCCATGTGTTGGGTAGCCCCGGTATTGTGGATCTATAGGTCCAAGGTTAGAATGTTTGCCCATAATTATTTCTTTAGAAGCACATGCAATCATTGTACCTGCTGACATTGCAATCTGTGGTACAATTACTCTAATATCAGTTCCAAAAATAGATTTTAGATACTCAACTAAGGATTCGGTAGCTGCTATACTACCACCGGGGGTATGTAAGAATAAATCTAGTCCTTTTGTCTTGTCTAATCCATTCATAACTGTCATGAAACCGTTTTTGTCACTATCGTCAACAGAAAAACCATTATAACGTTCAGCAACTAATTCTTGTTTTTGAAGCCATCCTGAATAATAAACTATTACATTTCTCTCAGTAATTTCATGTAAGGCCCTTAGATATTTTCTTCTAATTGAATCAAAAGGATTGTTAAAAATATTGATTTCATTTAAAATTTCACTCCAATTAGGCATTTTATCTTTGTTCCCCCCTTTCGGTTGGAGTTACAACAATATGTTTGGTGACAAATTTACTATTTGTTTCATCATCTAACAGTGTTGAACCAAAAGTATACTTTTTTCTATTTTCTTTGCTATTAATATTTAACTTCCTAAAAATGTCGGTTATTTCTGGTCGGATTTCATCGTTCTTCAAATTAATACCTCCCTTTATTTCTTATAATATATTAACATCAATTATAAAAATAATATACCTTTTGAAAAATCACTTGTGCAGAAATTTGTAGAAATTAATAAAAAAATTTCAGTCGCAAAAGAAATTACAATATTATGCATAACTCATTTATTATTATTATTATGTTTTTTGTGAAAAATGATACTTTCAATGAGAGCAAAATAGGACGGCTTAAACTTAACAGATAGCTACTCAAAAATTCGCCTGTCTCTATCTAGGATTGTTAAAAGCATCGGCAATAAAATGGATTGCTCAATGATTTTACGGTCATCCTCTGGGATAATTGCCAACTAAATCATCTCCGTTTTGCTAATGTCATTAATCGATAACCTTAATATCTCCTTGTCTGTGTCGATTAATAAGGTCTTAGTGACGTAATCAATTTTGTCGATTACGCCCTCAATGTCTTTAAAATATCCATCATCCCATAGTGTAAGTCGCATAGGCATGGTGTAATTAAGTGAGTTATAAATATCAATGTTTATTTGCTCAAGTTCTTGTTCGTCTAAAATTGGCTTAGGTACTTTTTCTTTATCTTTCCCCAACTTAATAAGTTCTTCTTTATGCTCCGGTAGCATTATCCGGCTTGATTCCCATCGTAAATTACTACCTTTCGTTAACTTATTCATTTAACCATCTCCTTTATGATTTAATTATACAAACATTTGTTCGAAAATCAACTTGATAACGAATATACGTTCGTTTAAAATATTTAAAAAGGAGTGATTTTAAATGATGTTAGCGAAACCAAAAAAAGTTAAGAAAGCAGCTAGACCAAAAAGGGATGAATTTGAACTTGAAGACTTAGCAAATCAACTTATTGAAGCGCACAATGAGGGTATTGTAGTGATCTTGCACATCTGGAAAGGTGAGCCAACAAGATGCAAAATCTCGAAACTTGATGGCCAAACACAGATGGTGCATATTGAAGTAGGGTATAATACAGAGAAAGTAAAATTTATTGATATTTTGAAAGTGGAAAGCGCTCCTGGTTGAGTAATCACATTAATCACATTAATCACATAAAAATCACTTATTTTCTGTTAAGTTTTGAAAAAACACGAAAATGACTAGAAATATAGGTTAGTAGAAATACAATAAAATAGAGGGTTTGAAAGGTGCTGAAACGGTGCGAAATACGCGCCAAAGATGGGCGGCATGATGTAATAACGAAAAGCGGAAACGGCTTGTTCAGCCCCGACAAGCATATGACGATCTAGGAAAGAAGGCGCTCTTTTCCTTCATTCCTAGAGTGGCTTATGACCTCGAGGGGCAAGCCGTTGCAGCTAGACATTATGTCACCAAACCCTTGATATATAAGGACTTTATGTAAGATAAGAGTGAAAAGTTAACATTTTGCTAACATTGAGGTTTTTAACGGAGGCTTCTCATTAGTTCATTGAACTTTTGAGAGGCTTCTTTTTTATTTTGGGGATATTTTCGATCCTTTTTTTTATGTCCGGGTGGAGCTTGTGGAAAATTACCCTCTGGTAGTGAACCGTATGGCTATAACCAAGATGTGGACATTGTTGATTCGTATGATTGTCTTAACTGTCTTATTGTATTAACGAGGAAGTTAATGTCTATGAAAATAAAATAAATAGACGCTTGTATTCCTCCTTTTCGATTAGGTACGATTGACCATAAGCAAAATAGATGGAGGCGCTTTCAGATAAAATATCCTTTATTATAAATATTCCCATAAATGATATTGACAATCATTATCAATTAGAAGTAAGATAATAGTTGTGTGATAGTAATGATAATCATTATCAATCAAAAAGGAATAATTGAAATGATTATTTGAAAAAGTTGGAGCTGGCTTGAAAGCGATAATTATTATCTTGTTTTATGTTGTAGATATGCCTGTGTTTTATAGAGATAAAGAGTATTTTATGAGGGCATAAAAAAGAACATAGATAGTCAATTTATCAGTTCAATAGGCTCTGAATTTTAAAAATTTATAATACATAAGGAAAGAGGTAAGAGAGATGGGGAAGTTTAAATTAACTGTCATTATGGCCATTTTTATTTTGATGTTGGCGGCATGTTCAAGTGCGGATAATGCAAATAGTGAAACTGAGGATAATGAACCTGAAGCAAGTGAGCAAGAAGAGGAGGCAACCGAACCTGCAACAGTTGAAATCACTGATGCACACGGAACGGTTACGGTTCCTGTAAATCCCAAGAATGTAGTAGCTTTGGATAATAGAACGTTTGAAACGTTGGCAGATTGGAATATTGAGTTAGCTGCTGTACCAAAAGCGGTAATGACCTCGGATTCACCGTATGTAATAGATGAAAACGTTCAAGATATTGGGAATCACCGTGAGCCAAACCTTGAAATAATAGCGGCTGTAGACCCTGAGCTTGTTATCGTAGGTCAAAGGTTTTCCGGATATTATGAAGATATAAAAAAATTAGTGCCAAATGCTGCTGTTATTGATCTAAATGTTGACGTTTCTGAGGAAGCCAGTGCGCCTGGAGAAAATTTAGTAAATGGATTTAAAGAAACTACCCTTAATTTGGGGAAAATTTTTGATAAAAATGAAGAGGCTGAACAATTGATAGCTAGTTTTGAGCAGGCGATTGAAAAAGCTAAGTCTGCGTATAATGGCAGCGATAGAGTGATGAGTGTTATCGTTTCAGGTGGAAATATAAACTTTTCAGCTCCGCACACTGGACGTGTTTGGGGTCCGTTATTTGAAATTTTTGGATGGATTCCAGCTTTAGAAGTTGAGAATACGACTACAGATCACCAGGGTGATGAGATTTCAGTTGAGGCGATTGCACAAAGTAATCCTGATTGGATCTTCGTATTAGACCGTGATGCTCCAATATCCGGTGAAACAGATAAAGTCCCTGCTCAGGATGTAATCGACAATTCACCTGCTCTTCAAAACACAACGGCTGTTACTGAAGGACAAATTATTTATGCACCAATGGATACTTATTTAAATGAATCAGTGCAAACTTTTATAGAGTTATTTGAAAACATGGCTAATACTTTAGCTAAGTAGTGTGAAGGAGTTTAACGCAGTGCCTAAAAATATCATCACCGGGATTGAGAGATATTCTCAATCCCGGTTTTATAACCACAATAAGATTTGGACAAAACCCTTTATATTAGCCATTATCATTGTCATTGGTTTAGGTGTTATTTCGCTGTTTACTGGAGTTTATCATATAGCTGGGCAAGAAGATGGAATGGAAATGTTTTTCATCACTCGTGTCCCAAGAACAGTTGCACTTATGCTTACTGGAGCCGCCATGGCAATGGCAGGACTCGTTATGCAGCTAATTACACAGAACCGTTTAGTTGAACCTACCACAACGGGTACGATGGAGTGGGCAGGTTTGGGACTCCTTGTTATTTATTTATTTGTTCCAGGCCCCTCTTTAGTACTTAGAATGACTGGTGCAATCATTTTTTCTTTTGTTGGAACGATGATTTTCTTTTTATTCTTAAGAAGGGTTAGACTACGTTCCTCTTTAATTGTTCCGATTATTGGTCTGATGCTAGGGGCAGTTATTTCTGCTGTTTCCACCTTTTTAGGACTCTTTTTCCAAATGACACAAGTAATTGAAGGATGGTTTGTTGGTTCTTTTGCCTCTGTTCAAGCCGGAAGATATGAGTATTTATGGATTATTGTCATCGTTACAATTCTTATTTTTATTTATGCGAATAGGTTAACTTTAGCTGGTCTGGGGGAAGATGTTGCCACAAGTCTTGGAGTCAATTATAATACGCTCCTTCTTTTGGCTAATGGCCTTATTGCAGTTGCAGTTGGTATTGTTGCAGCAGTAATTGGGAACTTGCCATTTCTAGGTTTAATTGTTCCCAATATTATTTCCATGATTAGGGGAGACGATCTTAAAAGTAATCTGCCTTGGGTATGTGTGAGCGGAATGGGGACGATTACTCTTTGTGACATCATTTCTCGAACCATTATTATGCCTTTTGAAGTGCCGGTCTCTTTAATCCTTGGCACAGTAGGCTCAGTCGTATTTATTACGATTTTAATGAGACAAAGGAAATCAAGGAGGCTAAGATGAACGCATTGAAGTATAGAAAGAAAGAGAATGTTAAGCTCGATATTAGCCTTCATAATGAAAGTAGAACTGCTAGAGCTTTTCGTACGAAGAAAGATGAAAAACGATATTGGTTTCTGCTCATTTCATTAATTGCTCTTGGTCTTCTTTTTTCCTACGGACTTTTAGTGTATAACAATCCGGTTCCGATCGATTCACCTTCTTTTATTCCCGTTGTTGAAAGAAGAATCGGAGCTGTGGTTGCCATGCTTATTGCAGCAGTTTGCCACAGCTTATCGACTGTTGCGTTTCAATCGATTACGAATAATCGAATTATCACTCCTTCACTTTTAGGCTTCGAATCACTTTACTCAGCTATTCATACGAGTACAATGTTTTTATTTGGAGCTAGTGCAATGGTGAGCTTCAGTGGGATTGGGCCATTTTTTCTTCAAGTTAGTCTTATGGTTTTAATGAGTTTGCTCCTATATGGATGGCTGCTCTCGGGGAAATATGGGAATTTACAGCTTGTGCTCTTAGTTGGAATTATTATCGGAACTGGGTTGAATACGGTGTCGGCTTTTATGAGAAAACTTCTTGCGCCATCTGAGTTTGACCTATTGCAGACAAGATTGATTGGTTCTATCAATAATGCGGATGCTGAATATTTTCCAATTGTTATTCCGATGGTCACCGCTGTTGCCTTATTGCTTTTTGTTTTTTCTAAGAAATTAAATATATTGTCACTTGGTAAAGATGTCTCTACTACTTTTGGCGTTAAATACCAATCTAATATTATTTATGCACTTGTATTAGTTGCTGTTTTGATGTCCATTTCAACGGCTGTAGTGGGCCCTCTTACTTTCTTTGGATTTTTAGTTGCCATTTTGAGTTATCAAGCGGCGCCAACTTATGACCATCGATATATTTTTCCAATGGCTCTTGCTATAGGGTTCTTTGTCTTAACAGCTGCCTACTTTTTCATGTACCATGTAATCAATCTTCAAGCTGTTTCCGTATTTATTGAACTGTTTGGCGGAATCCTATTTCTAATTGTAATTTTAAGGAAGAGGTCTCTATGATAAAAATTGATAATGCTAGAAAGATGTATACGGATGAAGTAAAGATTGGACCATTAAATATTGAAATACCAAAGGCTGGGTTTACTTCTTTAATTGGACCCAATGGTGCTGGAAAGTCTACGACTCTTTTGATGATTGGAAGACTTTTAAACATGGATGAAGGTCAAATTATGATTTCTAGTATGGATGTATCTTCTTCAAAATCAAATGACTTAGCGAAAATCGTCACTATTTTGCGACAAGAAAATCATTTTGTAACGAGGCTTACGGTTAGACAACTAGCTGGATTTGGACGATTTCCATATTCAAAGGGGAGATTGACGAGAGAAGACGAAGAAATTATTTCTAAATATATCGATTTTTTAGATTTAACAGATTTGGAAGATCGATATTTAGATGAGCTATCAGGCGGTCAAAGACAAAGAGCATATGTTGCAATGGTTTTGTGCCAAGAGACGGAATATATACTATTGGATGAGCCTCTGAACAATCTCGATGTTGCTCGTTCTGTTCAAATGATGGAGTATTTAAGACATGTTGCGAATGATTTTGGAAGAACTATTCTGACTGTTATGCATGATATAAATTTTGCAGCTAAATATTCTGATCGAATTTGTGCTATGAAAGATGGGCAAATTGCGGCATTTGGAACAGTAGAAGAGATTATGGATCCCAAACTTTTGACAGACATTTTTGAAACGAAAATAGAAATTATTGAGGGTCCGTATGGACCGATAGCTGTATATTAGTCACTAAGTTTTAAAAATTTCATATAGTCAAGAAATCTAATAGATCATTAGCCCAAATTATAACCGCCATTCTATTTGCGGTGTTTAGAAGAAGGAATATTCAATTTCCTATTAGGTGCATTTTCTTAAGAGCTATAGTTTCAATCCATTTATTTTTTATATCTATATTAGATGGTAAGGCAATTTATCATGGAGGGAGGATATATAATGAAAGTATATTGGACAAAAATAAATAAGATTATTGAAGAAACGCCGGAAGTTCGAACGTACCTGCTCGCCTGTCCGCAAGACTTTACATGGGAAGAAGGTTCTCACACCCACTTTGCACTGGAGGGGTTTAATGCTGGAGATAAACCAAACCGCAGTTTGATTCGCCATATGTCAATCTCCACTTTACCCTATGAAGAAGCGATTGGCATCACAACTCGTATTAGAGAGCAATGCTCTGAGTTTAAAACGATATTAAAGAATCTTAAAGTCGGAGATGAAGTTGCCATATTTAAAACGCATTCAAATGTACCACTGAAAAGAGAAGGGAAAAATGTTTACTTATTGTCATCTGGTGTAGGTCTGGCCACTTTCAGATCAATTGTACTTGAATATTTTAGACGAGCAGACAACGTGAGTCGTGTTCATTCTTTAAACATCCGTTCAGCAAAAGAGTTCTTATTTACAGATGTTTTTGTATCAGCACCTGATAAGAAGTTTACATCACAGTTTGTCGATAATCGTCACGACTACTATGAAGAAGTGAAGAATCTTGCTGCAGACAATGATGGACTTTACTATGTTGTTGGCAGTAATGAATTTATCGTACAGAATCTTGATGTTCTGCGTGAGAAGGGGATCAAGGCGGGACAGATTATACTCGATAAGCATGAGCAACAATTGGCAGAGTTTTTATCATTTTAATGGAATGGAGGGTTAAGGTAAGAATACGAGAATATGGCCGTTTTCTATTGACGGATTGCTGTACACTTAATTAAATATCATAAGAAACTTACATTACTTTGCTGTATCTCGCTTTCTAATCTAATGATCGACAAATCTACTAGTAATAGAAAATTTCATTCCTCTAGAAAAAACACGGATTGCTCTTAAACAGGAGTAATCCGTGTTTTTTTATTATTTGGAAGGGTAAAATATGGAAACTTGCACATAATAATATCGTTATAACAATAGAAGGTTAGGATGAACGACGATGAAACAAATGAAAAAACACACACAACCTAGAAAAAGCAATGCCATGTATCAAAGACATGAAAGGAAACTAGTATGGCTCACCTTTATTGTGGCGGCAATTATGCTTTTATCTATTATTGGCAGAGTTGTAGGCGGATAAAGGAGGGAATGGATTGATTAATGAGGAGGCAGTTTACTACAGTAGGATCCTGACAGAAACTACATTATCATTTCATATTATATATGCAACCTTAGGGGTAGGCGTACCTCTTATGATCATGATTGCCCACTGGGTAGGTATAAAGAAAAATGACGAACATTATATATTGCTTGCTCGAAGGTGGACAAGAGGGTTTATTATAACGGTTGCTGTGGGGGTGGTTACAGGTACAGCAATTGGACTACAGCTTTCTTTATTATGGCCGAATTTCATGGAGTTGGCGGGAAATGTAATCGCTCTACCGTTATTTATGGAGACGTTTGCGTTCTTTTTTGAAGCTATTTTTCTGGGCATATACTTGTATACTTGGGATCGGTTTGAAAATCAACGAAAGCATTTATTACTATTAATTCCTGTTGCAATCGGAGCATCATTTTCTGCCGTATTTATTACCATTGTAAATGCATTTATGAATGCCCCGCAAGGATTTGATTTAATAAATGGAGAGCTGGCAAATGTCAATCCAATCATGGCGATGTTTAATCCAGCGATGCCTACTAAAGTATCCCATGTCGTGGGTACAGCTTATATGACATCTGCATTTGTTCTTGCTTCTATTGCAGCGTTTCGTTTGCTAAGAGGCTCGAACCATATCTATCACAAAAAGGCACTCCTTTTAACTATGAAGATTGGATTAATCTTTTCTCTGACTTCTTTAATTGTTGGGGATTTGTCTGGAAAATACTTGGCGGAATATCAACCTGAAAAGCTTGCAGCGGCAGAATGGCATTTTGAAACGAGTGAAAGTGCTGAACTGATTCTTCTCGGATTTATGAATGAAGACGAAGAAATTAAGTATGCAATAAAAATTCCGTATGCATTGAGTATTCTAGCTCATGGATCACCGACAGCAGAAGTGATAGGTTTGGATCAGTTTGCTGAGGAAGATATACCTCCATTGTATATCCATTATCTTTTCAATATTATGGTTGTAATAGGGATGATGATGATTGGGGTATCCTTGTTATTTCTTATTGGCAAAGCTAAAGGGTGGTCTATTGTTGAGTCAAAGCCGTACCGATGGTTAATCGTTTTGGGCGGACCATTAGCAATTATAGCTATTGAAGCGGGTTGGTGGTTAGCAGAAGTAGGAAGACAACCGTGGATTCTCCGCGGAATCATGCGTACAGCAGAAGGAGCTACTACGAGTAATCATGTAGATCTTATGTTGTTTTTATTCTGTGGTCTCTACTTAATTCTAGGTGTGGGATCAGTAGTTGTTTTGGTTAGAATGTTTCGGATGAATCCAGTGGAAAGAGAATTGATGGATAGAAAAGGGGAAGTGCATAGATGAATCTGAACCTAGAAATTATTGGGATTATTGTTCTCTGGACATTTCTATTCGGCTATATTATTGTAGCCTCCATTGATTTTGGCGCTGGTTTCTTTAATGCATATGGAATCTTTACCAATAAGCAACATATTCTTACGAAAATTATTCAGCGATATTTATCCCCTGTTTGGGAGGTAACCAACGTATTTTTAGTTTTTTTCTTTGTTGGAATTGTCGGTTTTTTTCCAAAGACCGCCTACTATTATGGAACGACTTTATTGGTACCTGTTAGTATTGCTGTTATCTTATTGGGGATACGCGGTTCGTATTATGCGTTTGAAACATATGGAGCACGTTCACATAAGGGATATGCTTTCATGTATGGTTTGTCAGGTTTATTATTACCAGCAGCACTTTCGATTGTCTTAACGATTTCAGAGGGCGGCTTCATTTTTATTGAAAATGGGAACCCGGTTCTTGATTATATGGCCTTATTTATGAGTCCGCTTACATGGAGTATTGTCGTGTTGAGCCTATCAGCTGTATTGTATATTTCTGCTGTGTTTTTAACCTGGTATGCAGATAAAGCAAATGATACACCTGCGACTGAATTGCTCCGCCGTTATGCATTAATTTGGGCATTGCCTACAATCATTACAGCAGGAGGAATTATTTACGAGTTAAGATTTCATAATGCGGATCATTATGAGAAGATTTTATCAGTTTGGTGGATGTTTTTAATTTCAGCTTTATTATTCATAGGCACAGTATGGCTGCTCTGGAGACGGAAAAATTATGGTATTGCCTTTAGCTTGCTGATTGGTCAATTTGCATTTGCGTTTTATGGTTATGGGATATCTCATTACCCATATTTACTCTACCCACATCTAACGATATATGATAGCTTTACGAATGAGGCAATGGCTTTGTCTCTTATTATTGCATTTATTGCAGGCTTAGCCTTACTCATCCCTTCCCTGTTTTTATTATTGAAACTATTCTTATTTAATAAAGATTATGTTAGAGGAAACTCAGAACATAAGCATTGAGGGGGTTATAGGATGGATGCATTTTTAATCTTTGTCGCACCGTTTTTAGTGATTGGAACAGGGATAGCGGTGTCGTTCTGGTGGGTACAAAAGGATGGGGTTATCCGAAAGGAAGAATGAAAAACGATGTTTTGCGGCATGCATTTTGGACACTGTGAAGGCAGTGCGTGATTTGAACTTGCTGACTATAATTTAAACGTGTTTTATGCTTTTTTAGGGTGTGTCTTTGGAATAGTTAACTTAATACTTGTTGAAACATAAACAGCAGACGGTTTAGAAGTGCGATCATTCATTTCTAGTGGACCTTCCGCTTTTTTTATGTCTAGGACTATTTGGAAGTGCATATTTTAGTGATTTGCTATTCTGAAAATAAACAGCTCCGAAAAATAAAAGATAGGAAAGGAATACTATTTGTTATCGGATTCTTTACATTAATCATAACCTATCTTGGCTCCCAGCATTAAAAGTTATATTGCTCATAAATTGTCACCACAATATTTTCTTCATCGGTCTATTTAGAAATGATTCTGTCGCTAACTTTTTCTTATAGTAATTTAATTTCTTTGTTTTCACCTGTTCATCAAATAATTTCATATTTATTGGTGAAAACCATTATCCAAATGAAGTTTTTCGTGTAATATTATCCATCTGTATGCTCCTTTATTATTGGATTTAGACGGGATTACCACCTGACCTATCTATATATAAAGGATTTTTTCTTTGCACAAAATGAAATTATTGAACATTTTAAGTATTTTTAATAGAGAAATTAAATTAATGCAACACTAGTGACTTTTTGTAAAAAAAATAACCCCTCAATTAAGAGGATGGAAGTATATGCTAGTATCTGTGTCCAACTTTAAATTATTAAGCATTAATTACGATTGTTAGAAATTGTAAACTGATGTAATATATTTATATCTTTTATTTATTGGGGGAAGAATGGATGAAAAAAATGTTTGTAATTATTACCGTCATGTTTCTGGTAAGTTGTTCTGCATTTGGTAGTAGCACCCTTGAATTTTTTACCGATAAAGAAGAGGCGATAAGGCAAGGTATAAAGGCAGAGGGACTAAAAAAAGAAGATATATTGGGGGAAATTTTAGAGAATGGTGAAATCTTTGTGTTTTATAAAAAAAATTTAGAGGATGGATTAGGTGTTGGAGTTTCAAGCATTTATAAAAAGAACGATAAATACTCTTGGTACGACTCAGAGCAAGATGTAGTAATTCAAGGTAATAATCATAATTTTGATGTAAATTGGATCTTAAATACGAAAACTGGAAATCAATACAAAATTTATGTAGGCATGGCGGATTCGAAAGATATACCTGAAGGTATTTCTCCAATAATAGACCAAAAAACTGGAATATATTATCATGTTGAATCTCTACAGTGACTAAAGTATCATTTTTTATTTCTGATTATTCTAAAAAGAATAAATAAAGAGATTAATCCCATGACATAATTATCTAATTTTTGACAAAATTAGATAATTTGCTTTACTATTTTTGTTAATTGTTGTAAAATTTGGATATATTATAGTGAAGGAGGAAGAAATTTGGTAAAGAAGTCTAAATTTGTGGTAGTTTTTTTGAGTGCTTGTCTTCTATTTTCTCTTTTTGTTAGTTCAGCATCTGCAAATGAAATCGAAAAAATAAAAGATAATACTCAAGTTATCAGCAAAGACAATGCAATTTATGATTCGGAGTTAGGTAAATATGTAACTCCACTTAAAAAGGTTGATGGGAAACTAGTTCCCGTGTCAATCGAGGAATATGAAGTTGAAACTAAAGATGTGAAAGCTATTGATGAGACTGAAAAGCTTTATAACGAATTTAATACTGACTCAGATATCAGGATTATGGCTGACTACAGAGAATATTGGATTTTTGAACGATTTGAAACAATGCCCACATATGTTGGATCAACCATAAAGGTAACAGCAGACATAGGATGTACGACACCTACTTGTAGAATTGATAAGAATGTTTCTGTAACAGTTAGCGCATCCTATAACGTTTCTGCACCATTAGAAATTAGTGCAATTAAAGCAAACGCAGGATTTACTTGGACTAATAGTGCTTCTGATTCTAGTGTTTATTCTTTTTCCCTTGTAAAAGGTGATAGAGGATATATCGGTTTTAAACCTTATTATAAGAGAGTAAGAGGAACTCTAAAGAAATATTCTAATTGGGATGGATATCTTGGAATCTCTAAAACTGGTATTGGATACTCAGTTAAAAAAACAGCCTCGGGTGAAGCAGATGGGTATTATTATTTCGTACATTATTAATACTTAAAGTTACTAAAAACACCTTAATTAATCGAATTATGATTTATCAAGGTGTTTTTAAGCTGTTGTTAGGAAGAGTAAGTTGCTAATATAAAAACAGAGGGATTGTTCGAAAAATAGTCTTAGAGTTAACAGGGGAATAAAAAGAAATAGTAACAACTGAAACTCCCTTTACGATTGGATCGATAAGTAAATCCTTAACCGGATTAGCCATTATGGGATTAATTGAAGGACTTTAAAAGAACTGACTAGTTCAATCCTGTAAAAACGGTAAATCATCGTTAAAGTTATTACAATCAACAACGTCCAAAACGTTGATTCACCAAACTTTTGAAGCATGTTGGGGTGTATTGACTATGACTTAGTTACTTTAACCATTGAGTATTATTGTCCCCCTAGAACTCTTTCAGTTAATTGATGTTACAATTTCATCAACCATCACACTGTATTTACTTTACGAGGCAACTCTTCAAAGCCTGATGTGTCATGATTAATAAAAAATGGAATAAAAAACAATGGATAGATCATTAAATACAAATTCATTGCCCACCAACTTATATCGAAATCTAAACTGAATCCCCAAAAAGCAATAGCCTGTAAACCTGAGCAAAAGGTTAACACTAATGAAATTAAGGCATACGCTCTCCATTTTGTGCTGCTTTTCTTATATAAGTACAAGCTATAAAGTCCTGTTGCTGAAATGAAAATATCTAATGGAAAAAACGACCAGTTCCAAGCGATAATAATAGGATTATCATAATCCTTAAATGCCCAATCTTTAGGAATAAGACTGAAATATGTAACAATCCAATAAATGATAAAGCCGATATCTGTAACGAGGAAAAATGGTTTTAAAAATTTCATGAATAAAAATTCTCCCTTATTTTTGAAATATGAATAAAAAGCACTTATTGAAAACAAATGTTTATTCTACAGGTAAGAGATGTAATGGCAAGGCGACAGACAGTGCTTGAATAATTTTCATCGTCGGTATGCCTTTAGCATGTTAGTTGTCATCCTCTGATTTTGAAATGCCATGCAACAATATATCCATAACCGCTTCTAATTTTTCTTTAATAGTTAATGTGTCTTGCAAAGCCATCGGAGATTTATAAATTTGATTAATTGCACCTAAATATAACTCAATAAAGATATTTAGATTTATATTTCGGATGAATCCTTGTTCAATACCTTGTTTCATTAAAGTAAGAACAGTTGACCATTCCTCTCTTAAGAAATGGTCTAATTTTTCCCATTGTTGAAAATGGTTCTTTTTTAAATCAGACAATAAGCGAATGTTCATAAACTCGAACTCTTCAGGGGTACTACAAAGGATAAGTTTTAGTTTAGCTAACACATTTAAATTCTCATTCAATGCAATCTCTTGTTCATTTTGCTTTATGCGATGAATAAATGTTTCAATAACCTCCTCAACAATTTGATCCTTTGAAGAGAAATGTTGATAAATTGTTCGTTTACTTGTTCCTAAATTTGCTGCCAACTCACTCACAGTAAAACTGAACCCTTTTTCTTGAATTAAACTAATCGTTTCATTAATAATCCTATTACGCAATGAAAATCCCTCCTGTTGAAACCAAAGAAACCAATTAGGTTTTATTGGTACCATTATATTATAATATCCAGATTTTCACAACAACATTTGCTAAATTTATTGAATTGTTATTAACATGCCATTTAGGCAAATTGACCGCTTTACAGGTGGGAAAGTAAGTAAAAGGAATGTTGAGAGATTACTACGGTGGATAAATCGATAAAATAAAAGAACTTAATTTCTTTCATCAAGAGCACTAATGTTTTTGGTGGAAGAGATATTTTTACAGCATTTGATAGTGTCTTATTTATCGAGTCCTTCTAAAAGCATTACAATTCAAATATATAAGGGTTTTGTCTAAAACATTAATATTAAGGATTTAAAAGGAAGCTTTTCATGAGTTGAGAAAAATTGTGGAAAGCTTCTCTTTTTGATGTGCAGGAAAACTTGTGAAGCTGTTTAGATGATTTAAGTGATCCATAAGTTCGGCGGTTCTGCTAACATTGCAGGGGCTAATAAAAAACATTGATTTTCATCGGAAAGGAATTTTGCGCCATAGCGATATGCAGCACGCAATATTTGGTTCAGTGTCCGTGAATTTGCAATGGGTGGGTGCAGCATTAAACGGGATGGCTCATCACTGTGTGAAAAAAAGAAGCGGTTAACAAGCTGCAATCAGATTGGATTGCGGGAGGTTTGCATAGAGTTGGGAAGATTTAGCGCTTGATTGTGCGACATGAAAAGGTGCCTATAGTGTATAAATTGGTAAACAGGCAGTAACCCAACATCAAATAAAATTGCAAAAATAGTAAAAAGTATGAAATGATAATCTTATTAAGGTTTTTGATAGGGGAGATCGATGATGCCACATTCAATATTGCTGGTGGAAGATGATTTAGAAATTAGTGAGATGGTAAAGACGCAATTGGGGAAGGAAGGATTCAAGGTCGTTCAAGCGTTTGATGGTGAGTCTGCTCTTCAATACTTTTCTGCTGAAGGCTTTGATTTAATTTTGCTAGATCTCATGTTGCCCAAAATGAATGGAATGGATTATTTACAGTTCGTAAGGGAGCAAAGTGTGATTCCTGTTTTAATTATGTCGGCAAAAGATAGTGAGGTGGATAAAGCAATAGGTCTTGGGTTAGGCGCTGATGACTATATTGCAAAGCCTTTTTCGATGATTGAATTGACAGCAAGAGTAAAGGCTGCTATACGCCGTGCCAATAACTACTCCAAAGCTGTTGAGAAAGATGTGACAGCTAGCATCGGTGGGCTAACGGTAGACTTAGAAAATTTTTCAGTAAAAAAAGAAAATCAGGAAATTAAGTTGACAGCGAAGGAATTTCTGATATTAAAAATGTTTATCAGTTCACCAAATCGCGTCTTTACTAAAGAGCAAATCTATCAATCTGTCTGGAATGATGACTATTATAAGGATGAGAATGTCATTAATGTACATATGAGGCGGCTGCGGGAAAAGATTGAAGATGACCCTTCAAATCCGAAGTACATTAAAACGGTTTGGGGCATTGGATATAAGCTTGGAGAAATTTAATATGAATATTTTATTAGGTACCATTATTTTTATATTACTTACAATCGTTTTCCTACAGGTGAGAATTGCTCGAAAAAAACAGGCAGATCTTCAATATATCCACAAGAAACTAAAGCAGATCCTTACAGAAAAAACGAATGAGAAGTTGATTTTACAAACGGATGATGCCAATTTGAAGCTTTTGCTAATTGAAATCAATCATCTATTGGAACATATTCAAAAGACTGTGGCCCAATATAATAAAACAGAGATAGCGATGCGCAAAATGCTGTCAAATATTTCGCACGATTTAAAGACGCCTTTGACTGTTGTGTTAGGCAGTATTGAGATGGTACTGGAAGATGCAAAGCTATCCGAAGCTGAAAGAAATGCTCAGCTTGAAAAAGTTTATCGTAAATCGCAGGAAGTGTTAGATGTAATGAATAAGTTTTTTGAGTTAGCAAAATTAGAGTCTGGTGATCGGAACCTGTCTATTAGCCGTCTTGATATAAATGAACTTTGCAGAAATAATATATTATCATTTTATAATATTTTAACAGCAAAAGGGTTTCAAGTAGATGTTTCTATACCTGAACAACCTCTATACATTTTTGCTAATGAAGTAGCCATGAACAGAATCCTACAAAATCTAATTTCAAATGCCATTCGATATGGAAGTGATGGAAACATCATTGGCATTGAAGTTCGAGATGATGAGGAGTCTATTTTTATTGACGTCTGGGATCAAGGAAAAGGCATTCAAGCAAGTCATAAAGACCAAGTATTTGAAAGATTGTATACACTTGAAGACTCTCGAAATAAACAGTATCAAGGAAGCGGATTAGGGCTGACTATTACCAAAAGATTAGTAGAAGAAATGGGAGGCGAAATAACGCTCTCCAGTATTCCATTTGAAAAAACCATATTCACGATTAAACTTAGACGGGCTAAATACTAACTTCAATTTTTGTATTGATTTTTGCTTATTCGTTTTACAAGAGATGAAGCTGTTTGATCAAAAAGTTTAAATTCTTAAGAAATGCGTAAGAATTGATTAATAAAAATGAAAGTTCTCCTCGGTATGATGAAGAGAAGAAATAGAGAGGAGTTTTTTTGATGACATACATTTTACAGACCCATCACTTAACCAAAACATTTCAAGGGAAGGAAGTCATCTCAAATGTCAATATGAGGGTGAAAAAAGGCGAAATTTATGGGTTTCTTGGCCCAAATGGAGCAGGAAAAACGACAGTTATGAGAATGTTGATGAATTTAATAAAACCCACGAGTGGCGAAATTAATATGTTTGGTCAGCGAGTAACAAATCAGTCCTATGAGTTGTTGAAACGAATTGGTTGTATTATTGAGTATCCTGTCTTTTACGATAAACTTACCGCAAAAGAAAATCTAGATTTACACTGCGAGTATATGGGCTATTATGATAAAAAAGCCATTGATGAGGCGTTAGATTTAGTAAATTTGCATAATGTTGACGATAAGGCAGTAAAAGATTTTTCTCTCGGAATGAAACAAAGGTTGGGGATTGCTAGAGCCATTATTACTAAGCCTGAATTGCTTATACTGGATGAGCCTATAAACGGGCTTGATCCAGTGGGAATCAAGGAGTTGAGGAATTTATTCCAATTGCTTTCAAAGGAGTACGGGATCACGCTGCTGATATCAAGTCATATTCTTGGAGAAATAGAATTGATGGCAGATACGGTTGGGGTTATTAGTGAAGGGCGTTTAGTTGAAGAAGTATCGATGGAAAGCATTAGAAACAAAAATACGAATTATATTGAAATTCGTACAAATGATAGTAAAAAGGCTGCTCTCGTTCTTGAGAATTCCTTGAATATTTCAAACTACAAAATTGTCGATCCATCGATGATTAGAATATATGAAACAGATATATCGCAACATGAAGTTGCAAAATCATTGATTTTGCAGGACGTTTCCATTCATTCGATCAATGTTAAAAATCATTCTTTAGAAGATTACTTTTTAACTTTAATAAATGGGGGCGGAAAAATTGCTTAAATTAATTCGTTTGGAAATAAAAAAACATAAAATGTTTGGATATGTCAAAGCTGCGTTTATTGCAAACATCATGATGATCGTATTGGCCTGTATATTACCTATTATAGATAGTATCGAAGGAGATTCTTACTTTATAGATTATAAAATGATGTTGATAGCGATCGACACGATGGTAAGGGGAACGTTTATTGTGTTTTCCGGGGTTCTCATTGCAAGGTTGATCATTGACGAATATAAAAATAAAACGATGCACCTCTTGTTTATGTACCCTATAAAGAGACATACGATTATGTTGGCAAAGCTTATCTTAATTTCAAGCTTCACATTTATAGCGATTGTGATATCTAATTTTATTGTTACTGCTGCCTTTTACGGAATAAATTCATTCGCTCATTTTATCACAGATACAATCACGATGAGGATTATTGCGGAGCAGGCGGTAAAAGTATTGTTTACTGCATTATTTTCTGCAGGGCTAGGATTAATCCCCCTTTATTTCGGAATGATAAAAAAGTCTGTATCGACAACCATTGTAACTGCGGTTCTATTAGTTGGTGTAGTTGGATCTGACATTAATGGATTCTCATTATTTAATGTGATCATAATTCCTGTCACTCTCGCAGCGATTGGATTCATGGTCGCTTATATGTCTTTTAAAAATATAGAAAAAGTTGACGTTAATTAAATAAAATGGTGCCAAGGATAATATCCCCTCTGAAATTAGAGGGGATTTTTTATAAGTAAAATTTGAAAAAAAAGTAGGAAGTTTAAGCCCAGCTAACTTAAAAATGCTCTTATGTCACCGTGTAATTTACCGTTCATGAAAAAATAACGACCGTTCATGAACAAATTCCAAAATGAAAGGGAAATTATGCTAGACTACAATTTAAATATAGCAACTGGAAAGAAAAGGCTAAAAAATTTGTCGTCTGATGTAAGCGGTTGCTGTTGTTGGGGAATATCACTGAAAACAGGATGATGTAATTAACGGGACGCAGCGAGCGTACTGTCTTTATAATATATATGGATTTTGATTTAATCAACTATCGTAGAAAGAGGTTGGAGATTGTGAGAAAATCGATTGCATATCGTATATTGTTTATCCTAATATTTTTAACAGTTCTTATTGCATTAAATACGATATTAAGTGGAGTAACAAACACACAAGTAAAACTATCTGCGGATATCATGGTAGAGTCTTTTCTCAAACTGGAAAAAGAGCAGGTTAAATTGGCAAAAGAAATGGGTCAGATTGATTTGTCTGTACAAACCTATATTTTAGGGAATGAAAAAGACAAAGGAGAAATATCAGAAGCGATTTTAACTCATACGGAACAGGCAAATATCAGCCTAAATGAGATTGAAAGCATAACGAATGAACTCTCGGAAAAAGCAATGAACAGTATACTTCATGATGCCTATAAACCATACATGGAGGACATGGAAGGTTTCCTCCAACAGGCTGGGACGATGGCTGAACATATTCAAAAGGATGATGTGGCAGCAGCTAATGGAAGCTATAATGCTTTAGAAACATTGTCTGCTGCTATGGGAGAGTCGGGAGATCATTTTCAGACAGTTCTAAATGAACGTATCGACCATGAAAACTCTTTGATTCATTCAAGAATAAGTCGATCGACTGTTATTGTGTGGTCAATGGCGGCAATCTTTATTATCACAGTTGCTGTTACTTTTTGGTTGTCTTTGAAAACGATCATTACTCCTCTGAAAAATGCTCACACAAATCTGAGGAATATCATCGCAAAACTGGAGAACAATGAAGGGGATCTGACGGTTCGATTAGAAAGCAGATCGGAAGATGAAGTGGGTCAAATTATAACTGGCATTAATCGTTTCTTAGAGACTTTACAAAATGTAATCATTGCAATCAAAACGAGTTCCAACGAAATTAATAAGTCCACGAAAAATATTAGTGTGCAAATAGGGCAAAGTCAGGACGCCACCTCTAATATTTCTGCCAGCTTAAATGAGCTGTCGGCAGGGATGGAAGAAGTGAGTAGTATGATACAGAACATAGATGCTGGAGCACAAGAAGTTCTGTCAGAAGCAAATGTTCTAGCCGATCATGCAGAGTCAAACTCCAATCAGGTTGTTGAGATCGTCGAGCGTGCTGATGAGATTCTCGCCCAGTCCAATCAGAGTAAATTAGAGATGGCATCGGTGGTAGAGGAGATTAAGCAGGCAATGGATACGGCGATCAAGAATAGCCAGTCTGTAGAGAGAATTAAGCAGCTTACTGCAGATATCTTAACGATTTCATCACAAACCGATTTATTAGCGCTTAATGCATCTATTGAAGCATCAAAAGCAGGAGAGGCCGGAAAAGGCTTTGCAGTAGTGGCAGAAGAGGTGCGGAAATTATCAGAGAGTACAAAGAAATCTGCAACAGACATCCAAAATACGAGTGCATTGGTTACAACCTCAGTAGCTGATCTTGTTCAAAATGCTAATAAAATCATGTCTTACATAACGAAGAAAGTGTTGGACGATTATGACGTTTTTGTGGAGCAGGCAAAAACATATAAGGTGGATGTGGATACGATCAACGAAATGCTCGTTCGTTTAACAAAAGCCTCAGGAGATTTAAGAAAGATATCTACAGATATGGCTTATGGCATCCAAGGAATTACAGCTGCTGTTGAGGAAAGTACAGAAGCAATGATTCTATCTAATGAGAATACAGCGAATTTATTAAGCTCTATTTCCGTTATTTCCGATGAGGTTGCGAAAAATCGTGAAATCGTAATGGATTTAGACAATCAAGTTAACAGCTTTAAAAAGGTTGAGAAATAATAATAAATAGGGTTAAGGATGTAACAAATAACCGTGAATACCGAGAGGAATGATTCTCGGTATTCACGGTTAACATTTGACATTGAACCCTTTTAACAAACAGTGTTCTCTATTTTTACAAAATTCTCTTTAGTTAAGGTGTCCATTCTGCACTAATAATCGCGACGAGTTCCCAATTTGAAGCATTATTAGGTTCAAATACTAGAAATACACTTTTCCAATCTTCATACACGGGTTCTTTATAAAACTCGACGATTTTTGCTTTAGGGAATTTTGCCTGAATGCGTTCGTTCAAGTCGCTGCGCTGTGTTTGCGAGTCAAACATTTTATTATCAGAGTTAAGGAAAGTATCTGGTTTTAAGTACCTATCCATGTAACCTGTCGGCGTATATTTAAGCTCCATATTGGCGTCACCATAGCCCCAAAAATACTCCGTGTTATCTTCTAAAAGTGCAGGAACTTCATCCTTTTCAAAAACAGCGGAAAACTGTTCGATGTAGTCATAGAGGGATAAGAACAGCCCTTTTTCTGAATGGACGAAACTTGATAATAAATCCATATCTCGGTTGCGAAGGGCATCGTATATTTCTGTTGCTTTTTCTTCAACGGATACCTGCTTTTCTTCGGTAATCTCCAAATTTTTTTTGTCCTGATCCTGCAGATTTTCCCGTTCATTCAAGTTAGGTGTTTGAGTTTGTTCTCCTATTTGCTCTCCATGATTCATCACAAAGCTTAAACCTAATATACTAATTAAAACAATTGCCGCTGCTGATGCAACTCCTATTTGTAACCTTTTCATGAGCGGATGTCTCCCTTCCGGTTGTTGGACCTCTACATCGTTTAGGGCATTCATGATATGCTGATGCATACGGTCTTGTTTTGATTTACTCATGCTATGAGTGGGTAATTTACTAAGCTTATCCTCTAAATTATTTTGGTTATTTTTCATTTGAGGTCCTCCTCACTGATTTGCTGCCGCAATGCCTTTATGGCGCGGTGATAATTTGTGCGTACCTCTGTTTCCTTACAATTTAATATTTGCGCTGTCTCCCGTACGGATAATCCTTGAATACCCCTTAGGATCATCACCTCTCGAAATTTCCTCTTCAATCTAGAGATGGTGAGATAAAGCTCTTTCTGTTCCTCATTTTTTAAAAGGATATGCTCCGGATTAGCGCTTGTTTGCTGCTCCCAAAAGCGCTCATCGAATGTTGTACTGTTTTTGCTAATCTTTGTCTCTTTTTTTCTGGCTTCGTCTATCGCTGTATTTCGGGCAATGGTGAAGAGCCAAGTTTTGGGTGAGGCTTGATTCTTGTAAGAGTGAAGACCGCGCCCAGCTTTTATAAAAACCTCTTGCACTAAATCCTCTACATCTGTTGTACAGGTGTAGTAAACCAAAAAGTTGTAGACATCATTGCTGTATAGGTAAAACCATTCTGAAATAGTCTCTCTAACATTTGTCATAAAGTGAGGGTCCCCTTATAATTGAATTCACCTTATTAGACGGGTGAAATATTAATTTGTGTCAAAGATTTTTAGAATGGTCATTATGGAGAATTGATGGCAGAGTTTTAATTTTTATAGCAGCTTTTGCTAAGTGGATGCTGCTCGCTTGTCAATGAAAGGTTGAGTCAAAGTTAACTGGAGCAAATGCAAAAGGCATGATAGAAGTTATATAAGGAGCCACTGCCCAATCGTCCCTCCTGTCTTCGTTCATCAAACTTTTCTCCCATTCTCTTCTATTTAATTTGTTCACTACCATAACTTCCTTCCTGTTTTGGGTGAATATTTAATTTTATTTTAGAAAATAAAGTAAAATTAAAATAGCTAAGCTTTTATGATTAAGGAGGAATAATAAACGTGAAATTATTCAATTTTATTTTTTTGCTTGTTTTTACTGTTTTCTTGATCACAGGCTGCAGTGAGAAAAACCAAGAAACAGCTAAAAATAATGAAGGTTCTAATAATGTGAACGAAATTGCGGAGGATGAAGAGGACTCACAATTTAAGCCAGGCACATTCGAGCCGGGTAATTTTGAGCCAGGCAACTTCGAACCGGGCACGTTTGAACCAGGCGATTTTGAGCCGGGAACGTTCAAACCGGGAACGTTTTCTCCGGGTAATTTTGATGAAAATGTAACGATTTCGGTAGAAGAGAGTGAAATCGTAATTGAAGTTCCGAGCAATCTATTATTTGATTTTGACAAAAGTGAATTAAAATCGGATGTCATTGAAACGCTTGATCAGTTAAGTGAGGAGCTTAATATGTATGAAGGTGCCAATGTCTGGATAAATGGTCATACTGATAGTCAAGGAGACGAAATATATAATCAAAAGTTGTCGGAAGAGAGAGCACGAGAAGTGCAAAGCTATTTAGAGAAAAAAGTAAATTTGGAAACAATAAGCATTGAAACAAAAGGGTTGGGCCAGACAATGCCGATTGCATCGAATGAGACGGAAGAGGGAAGAGAGAAAAACCGCAGAGTGGAGATTGTAGTAGAACCTTTGCAGAAAAAATAATGGCTTTTCAAGTCTAAAAAATTAGTTTGACAAGTCCTCTTCTTCAATAATCGTTGAGATAGCATCGATATCACGGGTATCGGTGGAGATGTTTGAAGAAGTAATCGAAATTAGTGATGAAGAATTACATACGATTCAAAAACTGGTTTAGAAGCAAGGACACTTTTAGAGTTAAAGAATAATGTCAGTAAACTTCTCTTAGGGAGTAAGTCAATAAAGTAAATCGAGGGGCTTCTCGCAGGTAATTAATTAGGTGAGAGGCTTCTTTTGGGACAACAAGGAAACCGGTTTCTAAAATAATAAAAAAATGTAAAAAATCTTTTTAAAAATGATGGTTATCAAGGTAATTAAGAGATTTAAAGATGTTGAATTGTTTATTTTCAAATAATTTATGTTAATTTATTTAATTTTAAGGGTTGATTTTTAAATAATATGCCATTATTATGGAAATGTAAGCGATTACTTGTTGAGTTTTGGTCTTTTACGAAACCGGTTTCCTAAAATGTGATGGTTTTATATTGGAGGTGTTCATTTCTTTAACAAATCTTTACAGGATAAAAACTATAAAAATATTAAATTGTTTAAGGGGGCATAAACTTGAAAAGTATGAAGAAAATGGCCATATTTGGAATCTCGTCACTGCTGGCGCTGTCTCTAGCAGCTTGTAGCGGAAACAATAAGGATGCAACAAGTGATCCTAAGGATAGTGATGAAGAAATTACGTTGGATTTCTGGACTTTTGGTGCGACTGGGTATGAAGAATTGGCAAAGGAATATGAGAAGGAAAATACGAACATAAAAATTAAAGTAAAATCATCTGAAACAGCCGATCATCATGATGCATTGTTTACTGCATTATCGGCTGGAAGTGGCGCACCAGATATTGCGATGCTAGAGATTGATCAATTTGACCGTTTTAAGGTTGCTCAAGATCGATTCGAGAATTTATATGATCTCGGCGCAAACGATGTGAAGGATCAGTATTTGGATTGGAAATGGAAGAGTGGAGAAAATACGGAAGGTGACTTCTTATTTGGTTTGCCAACAGATATTGGACCGAAAGCATTGTACTATCGTACCGATTTATTTGAAGAAGCCGGTTTGCCAACTGATCCAGAAGAGGTAGCTACTCTCATTAATTCTCCAGAAGAATTCGAGAAAGCCGGTTTACAGGTGAAAGAAAAAACTGGAAAGCCTTTTGTTGATAGTATCGAAATGGCGTTCAGAGCGTACTTAGATGCTGCAGGAACAGCGTATTTAACTCCTGATAATGAATTGAATTTAGGAGCTGACAGTGAGGTTAAAAAAGCATACGACTATGCGGTTCGTTTAAATGATCTCGGAATTGTAGGAAAATTTGAAATGTGGAGTCCGGAGTGGGCTAACGCGGTTAATAATGGTGAGTTTGCGGCAGAGCTTGGTGCAGGCTGGTTAAAAGGTTGGATGGAAGGAAATGCCCCTGATGCTGCTGGGAAGTGGAATGTTGCGACATTGCCAACTGAATTTGCTGCAAACTGGGGTGGCTCTTATATTGCTGTTCCAAAGGAAACGAAACATGCACAAGCAGCTTATGACTTTATTGAATGGCTTGTTTCACCGGAAAATCAATTAAAGTCATTCCAAAGCCATGGATTATTCCCATCGGCCCAATCGGTATATGATATGGACGAATTCAAGTCAAATGCAGATGAATTTTTCGGCGGGCAAGCAACAGCGCCTGTATTTGCTGAAGCTGCACAAGACATTGCAGGCATTCCATATAAAGGTGAAAAGTACTTCCCGATTCATAACGAAATTTTGAATGCTCTTAAGAACGTTCAAAATGAAGGAGCAGATCCAGAAAAAGAATGGGAAGCTGCTGTGAAGCGCGCTCAAGATTTATTAAATCGATAATTTACTAGAATGATAGCGGTCGGCTTACAGATGCAAGCCTTTGAAAAAAGCTTGAGACGTAAGCCGACCATCTTTACATTGACAACTTCACAACTGGAAGGACTGTCCTATGTTGAAATAGAAAGGCTTTTTTCGTAATGGTTGCTCTAGCATCGAGGCGGCGAAAAGTGCCGTACCTAAATAATATGCAGGTGTAAATGTTTGCTTTCTATCATAGAAAAAAGTCGGACGTTTACAAAAAACGATATTCATTACGAAAACAGCGAAGAGAAAAGAGGCGTGAAAATGAACTCGATTAGTAAGAAAGCAACTATATTTAAAAGAAAGAAATACAGGTCAGAAGAGAAAAAGGACATGATTTCTGGATATTTATATATAGCGCCTTTCTTCATTATTTTTACACTTATTGGTCTATATCCGGCCCTTTTTAGCATTTTCTTGGCCTTCCAGAAATGGAACGGTTTAAGTCCAATGACATTTAACGGGTTGGCTAATTTTCAAACCGTATTAACGGATCCCCTATTTTGGAAGTCGGTTTACAATACGATTATCATGGGGATACTGGGCACTGCTCCGCAATTAGTGGTTGGTCTAGTCCTCGCTTATTTATTGAATATGGCTTTTCTTAAGTTTAAAAGTTTTTTCCGTGTCACCATTTTTATGCCTTATCTAACTTCAATGGTTGCGGTCGCGCTCATTTTTAGTGTGCTGTTCAGTAATCATGAATCCTCCTTGGCCAATTTCGTGTTGACCAACTTCTTTGGACTTGATCCAATCGCATGGAAAGCATCGGAATGGGGAACAAAAATTGCCATTTCAATTATGGTTTTCTGGCGCTGGGTCGGGTATAACACGATTATCTATCTGGCGGGAATTCAAAGCATTCCCAATGATTTATACGAGGCAGCGACAGTTGATGGAGCCAATAAATTTCAGCAACTTTTTTATATTACGATCCCAATGCTAAAGCCTTTTATCATCTTAACGGTATTTACTTCAACGGTCGGAGCAATGCAATTATTCTCTGAGCCAACTGTGTTTTTAGGTAGGGATGCCTTTACAAGGGACGAAGCAATGACGATTGTTATGTACTTATATCGAGATGCATTTCGATTGCAGTCCTTTGGTACTGCGTCAGCAACCGCCATTATTTTATTGGTCATCATCACCGTGTTTGCTGTTTTCAATCTTAAGTTAACACAAGGATTTGGAAGGAAAAAGAGAGGTGGGGCAGATGAGTAAACAACACAATCAAAGACGTAAAAAATTCTCCATCGGCCGAATATTCGTCTATTTATTTTTAACGCTCGCTTCCCTTGTTTCGCTATTTCCTTTTTATTGGATGTTTGTGATGGCGACAAGGCCGAGCGCCGCTTATAACTCGATTCCACCAACTCTTACACCGGGAAATATGATGGTTGAAAACTTTAAAAAGGTGCTGAATCAAATTGACTTCTTTGGCGGAATGTGGAATTCTTTTATTCTCTGTGCTGTGGTGACCATTGTCGTTCTATTCATTAGTTCATTAGCTGGTTTTGCGTTTGCCAAGTTTAAATTCCCAGGCAAAAATGCTCTTTTTGTAGCAATTTTAGTTACGATGATTATCCCTCCGCAGCTAGGGCTCATTCCGCAATATTTCTTAATTTCTAATGCGGGTCTTTTGGATACATTACCAGGAGTAATGATTCTATTCTTTTTAAATCCTTTAGGAATTTTTCTCATGAGGCAATATATAGCTGAGGGTGTTCCAGATGAATTAATTGAAGCGGCGAAATTGGATGGGTGCTCCAATTTTAAAATTTACTGGCGCATTGTCTTGCCGATTATCTTACCGGCATTTGCTACTTTAGGAATTATCGTTTTCACTGCTGTTTGGGGAGAATTCTTATGGCAGTTCACCATTTTAAGGGATCCAGAAATGTATACGATTCAGGTAGCGTTGGCTCAGTTGAGCAATACCAATAATATTGATTTTGGCATGATTTTATCTGGTGTTTTCTGGGCAACTGTTCCATTACTAGTTATTTTCTTGCTGTTTAACCGCTTATTTATATCTAGTATTACGGAAGGGTCTGTAAAATAACCAATTTTTCCTACCCTGCTATTGTTTCATTTTCAAACTCCCTGTAATCTAACATTAAGAGAGAATTTAGATGGAAATAGAAGGGATAACATAATGAGTTTAACGATAGATGATATTGCAAAAATGGCAGGAGTATCACGTTCAACGGTTTCAAAAGTGATAAATAACTATGGCGGAATCAGTGAAAAAACAAAGAAAAAGGTCATGACCGTTATTACTGAAATGGGATATGCACCAAATTTTTCTGCACGTTCACTGGCAACAAAGAAGTCAAATCTCATTGGTCTTATCTACGCTGGTAAGATCAATGTAGATATGACCCATCCGTATTTCAATGAAGTTATTTCGACCTTTAAAAAAAATATTGGTCTGTTAGGTTATGATTTGTTAATGTTTTCCAATGAACATTTTCAAGGCAGCTATTTAGCAAGATGTAAGCATTTTAATTTGGACGGCTGTTTAATCATTGCTGGTGAAGAAGTAGAGAGTGCGACATATGAGCTCGCAGAAAGCGGTTTTCCTTGTATTGGGATTGATATCGAATTAACCGGACCAAGAGCAAGTTATGTCATGACAGATAATGTCAATTTATCGAGAAAAGTGGTAGAGCATTTCTATTTGAATTCCATTAGAAAAATTGGCTATATTGGTGGAATGCGTGAATCCGTTATTTCCAATCTTAGATTGAAAGGATTCACCGATGCTATGAATCAGTTTGGCCTGGAAGTTCATGAGGAATGGATTCAATATGGGGATTTCCAAGAAGAGAGCGGTTATGTCTCCATGAAGAACATGCTCAAGTTAAAGAATTATCCAGAAGCTATTTTTGCTGCATCCGACTTAATGGCATTGGGTGCGTTAAGGGCTATTGAAGAAGCTGATCTTCAAACACCAAGAGATATCCGAATTGTTGGATGTGATGATATTGCTGCTTGCCGATACAGCGCCCCAAAACTGACTACAGTTAAACAGGATAAGGAGAAAATCGGTAAATTATCAGCTTATATGTTGAATGATTTGATTGAAGGACAATCAAAATTAAAGCCTGTGTTTACTGACTCTGAACTCATCGTTAGGGAATCATGCGGCACGAATAAAACCTTCTGGTAATTGGTTCAAAGCTTCAAACCTTTTAATTATACATTAACAACAAGATTTGTATGGGGTGATAGGAGGTTTTTTGGTGGACTATTTTGCAGTTTTTGATGTGGGAGGTTCTGCAATAAAATACTCTCTAATGGATGAGACAGGCGCATTTTTAGAGAAATCTTCTGTTGCTACTCCGAAGGACGGGCTTGATTCCTTTCTTGATATTATCGATTCCACGGTTAAAAATTTTCAAAAAAACCATGAAATAAGCGGCATTGCTTTAAGCATGCCTGGAGCAGTAGATGTGGATTCGGGCTTTATTAAAGGAATTACAGCCATTGAATATATTCATGGACCCAATATAAAAGAAATGATTCAAGAACGGACACAGCTCCGTGTTGAGCTAGAAAATGATGCAAATTGCGCAGGGTTAGCTGAAGGGTGGATTGGCGCTGCAAAGGGAATTAAGGATTATATTTGCATTATCATCGGCACTGGCATTGGAGGAGCGCTTGTCCTCGATCAAAAAATTCGCCATGGTAAAAACCTGTTCGGCGGGGAATTTGGATACATGTTGCTTGAAGATTATTTAAACCAGCCAATCGGGGAGTCGTGGAGTGCGTTAGCTGCAACAGGAGGGCTGATTATCCAAGTTGCGAAGCGAAAAGGCCTGGAACCTGCTGCTCTTGATGGGCGAAAAATATTTAAGATGGCGGATGAAGGCGATCAGGAAGTGCAGGATGAAATAGAGAAATTTATGAAGCGCCTGGCTGTAGGTATTTATAATTTACAGTATATTATTGACCCGGAAAAAATTTTAATCGGTGGTGCGATTAGCAAACGTGAAGGGCTTATTGAGCAAATTAATGAAAAGTTAAAACTTATGAAACCGAATCATGAGTGCTTGGATATTCACGTTGAACCATGCCGATTTGGAAATGACTCCAATTTAATTGGAGCTCTATATCATTTTTTGCGAAGAACAGCGAATCTTTCTAACCAGTAAAATGTGAACGATCAAAATTTAAGCACGGGGGTGTTAGAAATTGATACATGAAAGACTAAAACCATTTCCGCATGAATTTTTATGGGGTTCGGCATCTGCCGCTTATCAAGTAGAGGGAGCATGGGATGAAGACGGAAAAGGGCCATCCAATTGGGATCAATTCGTCCGTATTCCCGGAAAAACGTTTAAAGGGACAACAGGTGATATCGCTGTGGACCATTACCATCGATATAAAGAAGATGTGCGTCTCATGGCAGAGATGGGATTAAAAGCGTATCGCTTTTCTGTTGCTTGGACACGAATCTATCCTCAAGGTAAAGGGGATATAAATGAAAAAGGCTTGTATTTTTACAGTAACTTAATAGATGAGCTTATTAAAAATAAGATCGAACCTATATTAACACTCTATCATTGGGATTTGCCGCAAGCATTGCAGGATGAATATGGCGGTTGGGAATCGCGGGAAATTATTCAGGATTTCACAAACTATGCGATTACTTTATTTGAGCATTTTGGCGACCGAGTAAAGTATTGGGTGAGTCTAAACGAGCAAAATATTTTTACTAGTTTTGGATATAGAACAGCTCTGCATCCTCCAGGGGTAAAAAATGAAAAGCTTTTTTATCAGGTGAATCATCATGCCAATCTAGCAAATGCTAGTGCTATTAAAGAATTTCGAAAGTATGTACCAAATGGCAAGATCGGGCCGAGCTTTGCCTATTCACCCTCTTACCCAGCTTCTTCAAAACCAGATGATATTCTTTCTGCGGAAAATGCTGAGGAACTAAATGCCCATTGGTGGATGGATGTGTATGCGTGGGGCACCTATCCACAAGTTGCGTGGAAGTATTTAGAGGAGAAAGGTTTAACACCATCTGTTGAAGACGGGGATTTCGAATTACTCAAGGATGGGAAACCGGATTTCATGGGAGTAAACTATTATCAAACGACAACTTTTGAACAGAATCCGCTTGATGGTATTGCCGAAGGAAAATTGAATACAACCGGAAAAAAAGGTTCCTCTCAAGATACCGGGGTACCCGGCCTTTTTAAAACAGTTAAAAACGCCCATTTAGAAAGGACGAATTGGGACTGGAATATTGATCCGACTGGTCTCAGGATTGCTTTGAGACGGATTGCCAATCGCTATAAATTGCCAATTTTAATTAGCGAGAACGGCTTAGGTGAATACGATAAGCTGGAAGAGGGTCTCGTCAAGGATGATTATCGGATCAATTACTTGCAAGTACACATAAAAGCCGTTCAGGAAGCTATTTCCGACGGAGTCAATGTCCTTGGCTACTGTACATGGTCGTTTACTGATCTTCTAAGCTGGTTGAACGGCTTTCAAAAACGATATGGTTTTGTTTATGTGAATCAACATGAAGAAGGGGAACACGATCTCCGCCGCATTAAAAAGGACAGTTTTTTTTGGTATAAAGAAGTGATTGAAACGAATGGGCGCAAGCTATAATGATTGAAAAGCGCTTTTGCGAAAGGATTTAAAGTAAACTTTATGGATTGTTAATATTTAAATGGTGCCTCGCGAAAATGGTATGAATTTTTGCGGGGCTTTTTTTGCAAGAATAAGTGTCGTAAACATTCAAATTTAATATTTGCAACGATTTGTATCGCTATTTTAATATAATTGTAATCAAAATACCCCTGCTCCTATGTTATAAATAATGTATTAGGAAGGGGTTGTCTTATGCATTCCTTAAAAAGGGGAGCCATCGCTCTAACAAGTGTAGTTTTATTTTCAACAAGTATTGTGGCAAATGCAGAAACAAGTCAAGGAATGATCACTTCTAGTCAAAACAAACTTCAGCAAAATGCTGAAAAGATAAATGAAAAAAAAGTTGAAAAGCAGGAAATAGCGGCTGAACTGCAAAATGTTCAAAAAGAGTTGAAAGCCATCGAGACGGAAATCGTAAAGACGACTGAAACGATCAATGCTCTTGAAGAAAAAATAAATAAAACGAAACAAATAATTGAAGATAAAAAAGAAGAAATCATTGTGCTTCAGGATAAGGTACATACCCGTAAAGAAGTAATGGAAGATCGGCTGGTTTCTTTGCAGCATAATGATCAGGTGAATGCGATTGTAGCCATTCTACTCAATGCTGAGAGTATTACTGATTTATTTGAACGGGTGTCAGCAGTTACGACGATCCTGGGAGCGGATAAAGATTTGCTAGAACAACAGAGAGCGGATCTTGCAAAGATTGAAGAAGAAAAAATAGCGATTGATCAACAAGAAGAAAACTTGGAAAAACAATATACCGAATTAGCTGCTAATCAAGCAACCTTGGATAACAGTTTGCAGAAAAGACAACAAGAATTGGCTGCTGTTCAAGCAAAATATGATGCGGTGAATAATGAGATCCATCTCGCGGAAAAAGAGAAGGAACTTTTTCAAAAACAATTAACTCAAGCTCAAAACAAGTTAAAACAAGAACGTCAAAATGCAGTTAAGACAGCTAATGTCGTTAATCAAAATAAAACACAGGCTAAAAGTAGGGCATCAAAGGAAAATAGCACCGTTAAAAATACCATGTATGTCACCGCTACTGCCTATAGTCATGAAAGTTCAAAAACAGGATTAACGTATATGGGTTATAATATTAGAAAAAATCCAAATATGAAATTGATCGCTGTAGACCCTTCTGTTATTCCACTCGGTTCCAAAGTATGGGTGGAAGGCTATGGTGAAGCGATCGCAGGTGATACGGGAGGTGCTATTAAGGGTCATAAAATTGACGTATTAATGCCAAACGATGCTCAAGCAATAAGATGGGGACGAAAAGTAGTTAAAATTTCTATATTAAATTAGTAACGACGAGGGCGCTTTAAGAAAAAGCGCCCTCGTCGTTTAGTTTATATGACTGTTTGATTAACTGTTCATTTTTCAACCAGGAGCGGCAATGATGTATGGGTGTAAATGGAGGAGGAAAAAACTTATGAATGATTTGCGAAAAACGGATCATTATAGATGAATTTTATGGATGAATTTGTTAGTATAAAAATATAAACAAAAATATAACGGTTTCAGGTAAAGGAAGTTGGTGAAAGTCCAACACGGTCCCGCCACTGTGAAAGGTTTAGCCTTAAGTCAGGTCATTTATCTGAAGATCGTGTAGAAAAAACAAAATGATCTCGAGGTAGGATCTTTTTGTTAACGGCGTAGTGAAAAGAACCTCACTATGCCTTTTTGTTTAAAATCACAATGTTGTGGTTTGTATGAAGTGAAGATGCTTCCAGCTGTCAAATTATTGACAGAAAAAGGGCCCTTATTGTAAAGTTGAGTTAGGCACAATGGCGTGTAAACAAAGCAAAGAAGCTTTATGGAAAGAAATTCTTTCTATTAAAGCTTCTTTTTTTTTATTTTCACGCAATTGCAAATTATCATTTACCTTTAGTTGCAGACTAAAAGGCATAGGTCTATTTGCCTGTTTAATAGATGGTAAATTTAGACCGAAATAGTGCATAGGGGGCCAAACTATTAAACCGTCTATCACAATTGGAGAACTCAAAGTTCAGCCGAAAAGAAGGTGGTAATATAAGGGGATTGGCAAACCTAATGAAAACTCCATGATTTAAGTTAGAAAGAAACATCGATTAAAGAAGATGAAATGACTTTTAGAAAGTGGGGAAAATAGTGAAATTCAAAAGTGTGAAAATGCGTACTCTATCATTAATTCTGCCGTTATTATTACTCATATTAGGGGCAATAATTGTTTTTTCTTATATCAGTTCAAAAAATATACTGGAGCAGCAAATTGAAGAGCGCATGAATAATCAACTGGAGAGTATTACAGAGACAATTGGCAAAAGCTTGGTAGCACATAGTAAAATACCAGAGTTAATCGCGAGACAAGTTGAAATATCCCCAAAGGATTACTCTTTAAGCACCTATGAAGAAATGTTATTAAATGCTATTCCGTCAAATGATTCAACGTTCGGTGGTGGAATATTCTTTGAGCCGTTCAAATATAAAAATGACGTTGAGTATTTCTCAGCATTTGCTTATTGGGACGAGGGTTCTATAAAAACAACTCAGGAGTACAGTGATTCAGCGTTCAATTATACGGCGCAGGATTGGTACACGATTGTCAAGGAGACTGATCAAAGTGTTGTATTTACAAGTCCCTATTTGGATACGAATGTTGATGTATCAATGGTTACAGCAAGTGCTCCATTTTATGATGATCAGGATAACTTCATGGGAGTCGCAACAGGCGACATTGATTTAAGTGAAATCCAAAAAATGATTCGTGATACGAAAGTAGAGGAAACCGGTTACTCCTTTTTAATAGATAAGAATGGGACATATATAGCAGATCTTGAAGCTGAAAAGGCAATGCAAGTAAACATACAAGACGATCCGAACACAGCGCTTGCAAAATTAGGAAATCAAATAGTTGAGAACGACGATGGAATTCTCCATTTTCAAGATCAGACAGGAGATTATTCACTGTTTTTTAAAAAAGAACCGCTTACAGATTGGACAATCGGCCTTGTCGTTCCAGATAAAGAATTATACGCTTCTTTGACATCATTATTTAGAAATCTAATGATTGTAAGTTTAATAGGAGTAGCGTTCGTAGTTGTCATTATTCTGTTTTATAGTAGATGGATCGTAAAAAATATAAACGATGTAAACGGAATGGCCGAAAAAATTGCAGATGGAGATTTGAGTTATACATTAACGACGAATAGTCAGGATGAGTTTGGTCAAATGGCAGCGCATTTAAATCGAATGAAAGATAATTTGGCAGAAATTATTCAAAAAGTTAGTTTACAGTCCCAGCAGGTTGCTGCTACTTCTGAACAGTTATCCGCCAGCGCTGAGGAGTCAAGCAAAGCTACTGAGCAAATTACGTTGGCTGTTCAGGATGTAGCAACGGGATCTGAACAACAAGTTGAAAATACAACGATTTCAACCAATCGGGCGAATGAAATATCAAATGTCATTGAGGAGGCCCTGGATGCAACTGCCACAATTACGAAATTAATAACGGAAACAAATAAAAAGGCGAATGCGGGGAGTGAGGTGGTCGCCAATACATTAAAACAAATCGACTTTGTTCATCAAGCGACCACTGAAACAGCAAGCAGTGTAGATAGATTGGGAGAAAAATCAAACCAGGTAACTCAAATCGTTGATATGATTTCAAATATTGCGGAGCAAACCAATTTACTGGCGTTAAATGCTTCAATTGAAGCAGCAAGAGCTGGTGAACATGGACAAGGTTTTTCAGTGGTTGCAAATGAAGTGAAAAAACTAGCCGAGCAATCGAGTGATGCAACGAAAGAGATTTTTAACATTATACAAGAAATAAAAAATGAGACAGAAAGAACCGTCTCCGCTATGAATGATAATAAACAATCCGTTCAGGATAGCATAGAACTTGTTTATAAAACAGGGGACACTTTTAAAGAAATTGTTCAAATGATCGTGAATGTTGTTAATAATTCAGAGGAAGTTTCAGCGATTTTGAATGAAGTCCAAGCGAGCACTCAAAATATGGTTCCTGAGATTAAAGCTGTATCAGATATTGCCAAACAATCAGCGGAAAATATTCAGAATGTAGCGGCAGCATCGGAAGAGCAGAACGCTTCAATGGAGGATATCACCGCTTCCGCCTCGGTATTAAGCAGCATGGCCCAAGAATTACAAGAAGCGATAAGCAAATTCCGAGTATAATGTTAAAGCGACAAGCTTCTTAAAACAACAATGATAACATACATGCAGATGGAATCGTTACGAATTTGTGATAAGCTTTGACAAAAATAAATCTTAGTAGTAATCTTGAACTGAACACAATGACGTGTAGAAAAAAGCAGAGAAGCTTTATAGATAAGATGAGTTCATCTTTCTGTAAGGCTTCTCTTTTTTTGTTTGGCTTTGTTATATGTTGGTGTTGCTCTTTACTCATAATGAAAGTCGTGTGAAGCTTTGGTTCCCAGAACATGAGCCCAAAATCGCTCTACTTACAATATCGTTTAACAAGTTTAGAAAAGAAGGTTTACTTTCCATTATTGTATTTACCTCAAGCACAAGCAGGGAGGACCAGAGCAAACTTTTGGGATAAGTCAAGAAAGGGTCTTATTTATTGAAGAATGACGAAGGAATTTGCGAAAAATCTCAGCCCTAGCAGGTATCATTTGTACTTGAATCGTTTTGAAGATGCCCTGCGTGTTTTTCATTTGATGATTAGAAAGGAGAGACAGAAGTGAAGGAATTTTATTTACCAACGAAAATATTTATGGGAGACGATGCTCTCGATCGCCTAGAGCAACTAACAAATGAAAATATTTTTTTAATCACAGATCCTTTCATTGAAAAGTCTGGGATGTTGGATGAAGTGTTAGCACGTATGAAAGGTAGGAACAATGATTTTGAGGTTTTTAGCGAGATCGTACCCGATCCACCTATTGAGACCGTAGTTTCCGGAGTAAAGGTAATCGAGGAATTAAACCCTGGTGTTATTATCGCCTTCGGAGGCGGTTCCACAATTGATGCTGCAAAGGCCATCAAGGATTTCGCGATAAAACTATCGATTCTAAAAACAGAGCCAAAGCTAATTGCGATTCCGACAACAAGCGGTACAGGGACAGAAGTAACATCATTTTCTGTCATTACTGACCAAGAGAAACAGTTGAAATATCCTATTGTTTCTGATTCATTATTACCGCAAGAGGCAATACTTGCTCCTAATTTAGTGAAATCAGTTCCTCCTGCTATAACAGCAGATACAGGGATGGATGTTTTAACCCATGGTATCGAGGCTTATGTCTCCATCAATGCTACTGATTTTTCAGATGCCTTTGCGGAAAAAGCGATTCAATTAATCTTTGAGTATTTACCAAGGGCATATAAAAATGGTGAAGATCTTGAAGCAAGGGAAAAAGTGCATCACGCCTCTTGTTTGGCGGGGATCGCCTTTAATATTGCAGGGCTTGGTATTAATCATAGTATTGCCCATGCTAGTGGAGCCCATTTTCATATTCCACATGGTAGAATGAATTCGCTTCTTTTAACAACTGTGATTGAATTTAATGCTGATATCCAGGATTTTTCAAATCGTCATTATAGTAATGCTGCGAAAAAATATGCAAAACTAGCAAAGATACTGGGTCTTTCTTCTACGAATTGTAGAATCGGCGTCAAAAATTTAAATCAACATATACGCCTTTTACAAAAAGAGCTCGATATGCCCACATCACTTCGGCAATGTGGTGTAACTTACGATCAAGTTGTTAAAGAGAAAAGGGTGATTAGTGAAGCCGCATTAATCGATGCTTGTACGAAAACGAATTGTAAGATTCCAGCCATAGAAGATTTAGAAAAGATTATTGAATCAATCAAATAAATTCATTAATAATTCACAAAAATTTGATTGACAACGTTTCCAGCTTTGATAAAATAATTAGAGAAGGCACAAGGTAGTGCTGATTAAACTTCGAGGGCAAAGGGGCTTTTGAAAAAAGTTATGTTTAACTTTTTCAAAGGCTCCTTTTTTCAATCCAATGAATCGAGGATACTTAATTTATTGGACAAAATCAAATAGAAGAACGGATGGATGAACATGGAAGAAAGGGCAAGGGTTATACAGGAATATGTTCCTGGGAAACAAGTCACTTTAGCCCATATTATTGCAAATCCTACTCCAGATTTGAAAAAAAAGTTAGGCCTTAATAATCAAAGTATGAATGCGATTGGAATATTAACGATCACACCTAGTGAAGCCTCTATTATCGCTGCTGATATTGCGACAAAATCAGGTAGCGTTGAGATTGGATTTGTCGATCGCTTCAGCGGCTCCGTTGTCATTACGGGAGATGTATCTTCAATTGAACATGCATTAAAAGAGGTCATAAGTGGACTAGCCGAGATCTTAAAATTCTCAATCCCAACCATCACAAGGACTTAATGCTTTATGATGAAAAAGATTATTTTCATAGGCAAAACAGGCAGTGGGAAAACAACACTATGTCAGAAGCTACATGGTGAAAACATTGAATACAAAAAGACACAGGCTATCGTTCCTTTTGAGTATGCGATTGATACCCCAGGAGAATACATTGAGAATCGCTTTTATTATAAAGCGTTAATTGTCTCTGCGGCTGACGCTGATTTTATTGGGCTTGTGCACGATTGTACGGAAGAGTATAACTATTTTCCTCCATCGTTTGGCTCCGTTTTTCCGAAGCCTGTAATAGGAATCATTACAAAAATTGATTTAGCAAAAAGTAAAGAGGATATTCTCCTTTCTGAAAAGTATTTAAAATTGGCAGGGGCAGATCGGATATTCCCTATTTCCATATCTTTAGAAGAAGGAATGAAAGAATTAAAAGATTATTTGCAAGGAACCATTTAAATAATTTTTGATTAAGGAGAAGCGATATGAAAAGTCAAATTGTAATAGTCGATGATGAACCTATTACAAGAATGGACATTCGTGATTTGTTATGTGAAGCAGGCTTCGATGTTGTAGGCGAGGCTTCAGATGGCTTTGAAGCAATTGACGTATGTAGAAATTATGTACCTGATTTAGTTATCATCGATATAAAAATGCCTGTATTAGACGGGCTAAAAGCTAGTAAAATTATTAAACATGATAAGCTTGCAGGCGGTATTTTACTGCTTAGTGCCTTTAATGATCTTGACTATATTCAGCAAGCCAAAGATGTTGGAGCACTGGGGTATTTAGTAAAGCCATTGGACGAAAAATCGTTTATTCCAACGGTTGAGGTGGCGATTGCCAGAGGTCAAGAAATCAATAAACTAGGCAATGATTATGAGAAAATATCAAAAAAGCTTGAAGATCGAAAAGTTGTTGATATGGCGAAAGGCTTGCTAATGAAGGATAAGAAAATATCGGAAGATGAAGCTTATCATATGCTGAGGCAATTGAGTATGAATCGCCGTTGTTCAATGGGAGAAATTGCTCGAACAATTGTGATTATGTATGAATAGAAAAACAAACATCCCTTTTTTATGTCAAAAATATAGCAGCCTAACGAAAGAGGATATTAATAAAATAATAGACGTTGCCGATTCTATTGATGTAGTTGGTGATTCTTTAGACTGCGATATTTTTATCGACATTCCCTCACGGCAAAAAGACGGTGCAATCGTTGTCTATCATGTTAAGCCAAGAATAAAATCTATCTATAAACATTCTCCTACCGGGCAAAGGGCTGAAATTGGCAATGAGCCTGGAGTGTGGCAAACGTTGCAAACGGGAAAAGTGTCGAAGAATATTAAAGCAAAAACTCAAGAAGGACGTTACATAACACAAAACATTTACCCGATCTTTAACCGTGAAAAGGTCATTGGCACATTAATTATGGAAAGAGACATAAGTTATAATATTATGCATTTCAGCATGAACCATAAAGCCAATTATGATATGTCGTCAACATTAATTTTAATAAAAAATTTAAATGATTACTTGGATGATGCCATTCTAATTTTTGATCATACAGGAAAACTTCTGACAAAAAATGTGAAAGCAGATATCCTTTTTCACAGCCTAGGATTTACAGAAGAAAATGAAGGAAAACATTTTAACGAGCTAAGGCTCATTGATATGACCTTTGAACAGTTTTTACAAGCGGATAACACTCAGCATGAGATAAAAATCGGAAACTTTTATTTTTTAATGAAAAAAGTGATGGTACCTAATGGTGAAAGGAAATTAGCGATTATTTTGCAAGACATTACTCAGTTAAAGGATAAAGATGCAGAAATTTCAATGAAGACAGTAGCTATTCGGGAAATTCATCATCGAATAAAGAATAATTTACAAACAATTGCCTCCATGCTTCGGCTACAGTCGAGGAGAAGTGAAAGTGAAGAGGCAAAAAAAATTTTAAAAGACAGTCTTAATCGAATCCTATCAATTGCGGCAACACACGAATTATTGTCAAAACAATTGAGCGATGAGATCAACTTAATAGAGGTCATCGATTTCGTCTTGAAAAATTTGCAAGCTAGCTATACGGAAAGTGACGAAATTCAACTGTTTTTCACATTTAACGAGGAATTTTTAATCGAGAGTGATAAAGCAACTGTCATTGCGTTAATTGTTAACGAATTAGTACAAAATTGTTATGATCATGCCTTTAAAGGATTGGAGAAAGGCGAAATTATTGTAGATGTTAACAAACAAAATGAGATTGTAACGATCAATGTTCAAGATAATGGTGTAGGCTTTATATATACAGAAGAAATAGAAAAAAGCCTTGGTTTTTCAATTGTTCAAAGTTACGTACGAGATAAGCTGCGGGGCAAATTAGGGATTACAAAAAGAGAAAAGGGTACTGATGTCTTCTTTAGGTTTACTGTATAATTAACATTTCAAAAGTTAATATGTTGATATATGACGCAGTGTTGCGGCAGAAGTCCGAAAGCAAAGAGGCTTAAGGTTATAAGTTCTATTTCCGATTTGGAAACAGCTATAACTTTAAGCCTTTTTTCTATATAAACCATATTGTTGATTAAACAACCTTTGCCTCATTTTATGTGGAATTTTCCTTTGCTGAAAAGGTCCTCTAGTCTCGCGCGCCAGCACGACGGTCTCCTTATCAGCCAAGCCGTGTGGGATGCGCAAAAATGTAATTGAAAAAATGTTGCTCTTAGTTGGAATTAAGGGAGGTGAGCAAATTGAGTGAGAACATGTTAAGTGTGGGGATCGATATTGGCACATCTACTACACAATTAGTCTTATCGATGCTCACAATTGAAAACATGGCATCCAATTTTACTGTACCAAGGATCGTGATTGTTGATAAGCGGGTCATTTACAAAAGTGCGATTATTTTCACTCCGATTTTAGAAGATAACAGAATTGACATGGAAAAGATAGAGAGTTTTGTAGAACAGCAATATGTGGCTGCAGGAATACAAAAGGAGGAAATTCAAACAGGGGCAGTGATTATTACTGGGGAAACTGCCAGAAGAGAGAATGCCAATGAGGTGTTACGAGCATTAAGTGGCTTTGCCGGCGATTTTGTTGTGGCTACGGCCGGACCTGATCTAGAAAGCATTATCGCAGCAAAGGGGGCGGGAGTTCATAACTATTCGCAAGAACACTCAACTTCGGTGATTAACATTGATATTGGAGGTGGGACCAGTAATCTAGCTTTCATCCATAACGGAGAAGTAGTAGATACAGGGTGTTTAGACCTTGGAGGGAGACTAGTGAAAGTTGATCGACAGACAAAAGAAATTACATACATCTCTCCAAAAATTCAAGAGCTTATTGAGATGAAAAAACTGTCTATCCGATTAGGAGATACTGCAACCGAGGATAAATTAGCTCCCTTAATTAAGGAAATGGTTCAATTAGTCAAGGTAAGTGTAGGGATGGAGGTTCATTCTCCTTTTTACGAAAGATGTCTTACCCATAAAGGATTAAAAAGAAATCAAAACGCAAATTGCATATCCTTTACTGGAGGTGTTGCGGACTCTATTTATAACGATTATGAAGGAGACCCGTTTCTGTATGGAGATATAGGGATTTTGTTTGGTACAGCTATTCGTCAATCGAGTATTTTAGAAAATTTCACATTAGTCAGACCGGATGAAACGATTAGAGCAACAGTTGTTGGAGCAGGCTCGCATACAACCGAGATCAGTGGAAGCACGATTACGTATACGGGAGATTTTTTTCCAATCAAAAATATTCCTGTTTTGAAATTGGCAAGCGATGAAGAGAGACTGGCTCCAGAAGAGTTCGGTGAAAGAATAAAAGAGAAATTGGAATGGTTTAAGGTTGATGGAAGGCTAGAACATGTTGCTATTGCTTTGCGAGGCAAACATAGCCCTACTTTTAAAGAAATTGAAAAATTGGGGACTGGCTTAGCTTTAGGCTTGGCAGAGTTAATGTCGAAAGAATCCCCGATTATTATCATTACGGAAGAAGATATTGGGAAAGTTCTAGGGCAAACACTCTTTTCCCAAACAGGTAATGAAGAAAAGGTGATATGTCTAGACGGAATAAAGGTAGAGAACGGAGACTACATCGATATTGGGAAACCAATAGCAGACGGAAAAGTGCTGCCGGTCGTGATTAAAACATTAGTATTTCATTAAACAGGATTTGAGAGGAGGATTTCTGTGATTTTAAAAACGAAGCTTTTCAATAGAACTTATCAGTTTAAAACAATTAATGAAGTAATGGCGAAAGCAAATGAGGAAAAGTCAGGTGATAAGCTGGCTCAGATTGCCGCTGAGTCAGCGGAGGAAAGAGTCGCTGCTAAAGTAGTCGTTTCAAACTTAACATTAGCTGATTTACGTAATAATCCAGCGGTACCCTATGAACAGGATGAAGTAACGAGAATTATACAGGACTCGGTTAATGAAAAAATTTATAGCGAAATTAAAAACTGGACGGTTCAGGATCTCCGTGAATGGATTTTAGATGAAAACACAACAGAGTCCATGATAAAACGTGTTTCTAGAGGACTAACATCGGAGATGGTGGCAGCAGTGACCAAATTGATGTCTAATTTGGATTTAATTTACGGCGCTAAAAAAATTAGAGTTACTGCCACAGCTAACACTACGATAGGGCTTGATGGAACATTGTCAGCCCGTTTGCAGCCAAACCATCCGACAGATGATCCAGATGGGATTATCGCCTCTATTATGGAAGGGCTAACGTACGGAGTTGGGGATGCGGTTATAGGCCTGAATCCAGTAGATGATTCAGTCGAAAGCGTATCAAGAGTTTTGAAGAGATTCGATGAGTTTAAGTTTAAATGGGAGATTCCAACGCAAATTTGCGTCCTCGCTCATGTTACGACACAAATGGAAGCTGTACGAAAAGGAGCTCCTACTGATTTAATTTTCCAATCCATTGCTGGTTCTGAAAAAGGGAATACAGCATTTGGCATAAACGCAGAATTATTGGAGGAAGCACGTCAATTAGCTTTAAAGGAAGGAACGGCATATGGACCGAATGTTATGTATTTTGAAACCGGACAAGGTTCTGAGCTTTCGGCAAATGCACACCTCGGAGTAGACCAATTAACAATGGAAGCTCGCTGCTACGGACTTGCTAAAAAATTCGATCCATTCCTTGTTAATACCGTTGTAGGATTTATTGGACCAGAATTTTTATACGATTCAAAGCAGGTTGTTCGTGCAGGTCTAGAGGATCACTTTATGGGGAAATTAACAGGAATTCCTATGGGCTGTGATGCATGTTATACAAATCATATGAAAGCCGATCAAAATGATATTGAAAACTTAGCGGTGCTTTTATCTGCTGCCGGCAATAACTATTTCATGGGAATCCCGCATGGAGATGACGTCATGCTGAACTATCAATGTACAGGCTACCATGATACGGCAGCATTAAGAGAGTTGCTAGGACTAAAGCCGATAAAGGAATTTGAGCAGTGGATGATGAACATGGGCTTCATTGATCAGAACGGAAAACTAACTTATAAAGCAGGAGACGCATCAGCATTCTTAGTATAGGAAGGAGGAAAAAATCATGGTAAATGAAAACGAAATTAAAGCCTATATTGAAAATATTTTAAGGGATATGGTTGGCGGAAGTGAAGAAGAAAAGAAACCAGCGAATGCGGCTGTTGCATTAAAAGACGAACAAGGTGGGAACGAATGCGACACTGGATGCATTGATGACATTACTGAATTTGACTTGAAGAAACAGTTGCTAGTACCAGAGCCGATGAATCGTGAGGGCTATTTAAAAATGAAAGAAATGACTCCTGCAAGATTGGGAGTGTGGCGCTCGGGACCTCGCTACAAAACCATTACATCATTGCGCTTTAGAGCGGATCATGCTGCTGCACAAGACGCTGTCTTTTCATACGTCCCAACAGATTTTGTTGAGAAGAACGGACTTGTGCAAATTGAAACTCTTTGTAAAAACAAAGATGAATATTTAACACGACCAGATTTAGGAAGAGAGTTCTCTAAAGAAATGGTCGAGAAAATGAAAAAAGCCTGTGGCAAACCGAAAGTTCAGCTTGTGATTGGAGATGGACTAAGCTCAGCGGCGATTGAAGCCAATATGGAAGATGTTGTTCCAGCGATTAAGCAAGGTTTAAAAATTTACGGTATTGAGATTGACGCTATTTTATTTGTGAAACATTGCCGGGTGCCGGCAATGGATGTGATTGGCGAGGAAACAAATGCAGATGTTGTTTGTTTACTTGTTGGGGAACGACCAGGACTTGTAACTGCAGAATCGATGAGTGCTTACATCGCATATAAACCGACAGTAGATATGCCGGAGGCGAGAAGAACTGTAATCTCAAATATTCACAGAGGTGGAACCCCGCCTGTGGAGGCAGGAGCTCATATAGCGGAAGTGATTAAAACGATGCTTGATAAAAAAGCTTCGGGTATAGATTTGAAAAAGTAGAGGACGGAGGAGAGAGGATAGATGAAGAACGAAAGACTGCAAGCAAATATCTTAAGCGTGAAGATCATCTCCAATATCAGTCCTGATATGGCCAAAGAATTGGAATTGAAACCATATCATAAAAGTCTTGGCCTCATCACAGCTGATACGGATGATGTAACTTACACTGCATTGGATGAAGCTACGAAAGCGGCAGATGTTGAGGTTGTCTACGCAAAATCACTTTATGCAGGAAGCGCCAATGCTTCCACCAAACTAGCTGGAGAAATAATTGGGATTTTGGCTGGTCCAAGCCCGGCAGAAGTGCGAAGCGGTCTTAATGCAGCAGTGGACTTTATTGAAAACGGCGCTCATTTCATCAGTGCAAATGATGACAATTCGATTCCCTATTTTGCCCATTGCGTATCAAGAACAGGCTCCTATTTATCTCAAGTAGCCGGAATTAAAGAGGGGGAGGCGCTTGCATACTTAATAGCGCCACCACTTGAGGCAATGTATGGCTTAGATGCAGCCTTAAAAGCGGCCAATGTTACGATAGCAGCATTTTATGGACCTCCATCAGAAACTAACTTTGGAGGTGGCTTATTAACAGGAAGTCAATCTGCATGCAAAGCAGCGTGTGATGCATTTGCAGAAGCAGTCCAATTTGTTGCAGAAAATCCAACAAATTATTAGGAGCTAAGAAAAAATGAAAACAACTTCTCTTGGGCTCATTGAGGTTAAAGGGTATGTAGGTGCGATTGAGGCTGTAGACGCTGCCTTAAAAGCGGCGAATGTTACTTTGTTAAATATGGAGAAAATAAGCAGTGGTCTTGTGACCGTGAAGCTCATAGGCGACGTAGCGGCCGTGCAAGCAGCGGTTGACGCTGGAGGAGAAGCGGCAAAAAAGGTTGCGTTATTAATTTCTTCCCATGTCATTCCAAGAGTACATGAAGAAACAATGAATGTGCTCAAGCATTCAAACTTCAAGCGTGTTAATGAAACAGCGCAACCAAATCGTAAGGAAGACGAACTGGAAGTAATAGACGTGGAGGCTGCTATATCTGCTGAACAAAATGAAGAGGAGCAGAAAAAAGGTCCTCTCAGCAATCCGGTTTCCAATGATTTTATCGCTGAACAAGAGCTTGAAAGCCTAACGGTGGGAGAATTGCGAAAATTAGCTCGCTCATTTCATTTAAAAGATGTCAGTCCGAAAGATATTAAGTATGGTAGAAAAGATTTTTTAATACAAAAAATAACGGACCATTATCGAGAGGAGGAAAGTGAATGAAACTCAAGGATAGAGATTTGCTGTCTATTCAAGAAACGCGAGATTTAATTGTCAAAGCCAATGCAGCTCAGAAAAAGCTGGCGCAATTAAGCCAAGAAAAACTTGACCTTATTGTCAAAGCGATCGCTGATGAAGCTTTCGAAAATCGAGAAAAATTAGCAAAGCTTGCAGTTGTGGAAACCGGGTTTGGCAATTGGAGAGATAAAGTAATAAAAAATGCTTTTGCTTCTCAAGCTGTTTATCACTCTATTAAAAATTTAAAAACAGTGGGAATTATTAAAGAAGACCCAAGCCAGAAGATAATAGAAATCGGTGTTCCGGTTGGTGTGATTGCTGCCCTAATCCCTTCAACTAATCCAACATCAACCGCCATTTATAAGGCGCTGATTTCCATTAAGGCGGGGAATGCGATTATTTTTTCACCACACCCAAGTGCCTTAAATTGCATACTGGAAACGACGAGAATTATTAAGGAAGCTGCTGAGAAGGCTGGATGTCCGGAAGATGCGATCAATTGTATCTCAAATGTGACACTTCAAGGAACGGATACATTGATGAAACATGATCAAGTTTCCTTGATTTTAGCAACAGGTGGTTCGGCTATGGTGAAAGCTGCCTATTCTTCAGGAACTCCAGCGATAGGGGTCGGACCGGGGAATGGTCCAGCATTCATTGAGAAAAGTGCTGATATTCCACTAGCTGTCAAAAGAATTATCGATTCCAAGACCTTTGATAATGGGGTCATTTGTGCATCTGAACAGTCTGTCATAGTTGAAGAATGCATTCGTGAAGAAGTAATGGCCGAATTTATGGCACAGGATGCTTATTTCTTATCCTACCCTGAGGGAAGAAAACTTGAGAAATTCATCCTTAGAGATAATGGTTCGATGAATCCGGCAATCGTGGGCAAAACAGCGGAACAAATAGCTGACTTAGCTCAGATTTCAATTCCAAAGGGTACAAAAGTGCTTATCGCAGAAGAGACGAAGGTCGGGAAGAATGTACCGTATTCGCGAGAGAAGTTGGCTCCCATTCTAGCCTTTTATACTGAAAAGGATTGGGAAGCAGCGTGCGAAAGATGCATTGAAATTTTGCATAATGAAGGAGTCGGCCATACGATGGCTATTCACTCACAGAACGAAGATGTCATCAGGGAATTCGCTTTAAAGAAACCAGTTTCTCGGTTATTGGTCAACACTTCAGCTACTCTCGGCGGTATTGGTGCTTCCACAAGTCTTGTTCCAGCACTTACTTTAGGATGTGGAGCGATTGGAGGCGGTTCAACCTCTGATAATATCGGTCCATTAAACTTAATTAATATTCGCCGTGTTGCGTGGGGTGTCAAAGAACTGGAAGACATCCGCGGAGATAAGAAGCCTGAGAAATTCGATGATCATCCGCATAAGGAACTTATCGAAAGAATCTTGAAGCAAGTGCTAGAAGAAATGAAATAGGAAGAAGAGATGATTGCAAAAGGCATCATTTAGCAATCGTATCTTTCTTAAATAAATGAATTTAATTGAAAGAGGAGGAAATAAAAATGGCAAACGCAAATGCATTAGGAATGGTAGAAACGAAAGGTCTTGTTGGAGCAATTGAAGCAGCGGATGCAATGGTCAAGGCTGCGAATGTAACACTAATTGGCAAGGAACAAATTGGTGCAGGTTTAGTAACAGTTATGGTTCGTGGCGATGTGGGTGCTGTAAAGGCAGCAACAGATGCTGGGGCTGCAGCAGCAGAGCGTGTAGGAGAACTCATCTCAGTGCATGTGATTCCACGTCCTCATACGGAAGTGTCCGCTATTTTGCCAAATGTAGAAGAGTAAGAAGCAGGGGCTGATCCGGTAGAAAAAATTTCAGGTGAAAAAGCCTAATTATTCGTCCAAAAGCTTTTCTATCAGGGTTAGCCCCCTTTCAAAAGGAAGTGACAAATTTGGCTGGACTACTCACGGAGAGTGAATTACGAAAGCGATTAAAAGGACAAGATCTAAAAGCCTTTAAAACGATTGACGTTCCTAAAGGGACAATTGTCACCCCTTCAGCTAAAGGTTTTTTGAGTGAGCATCATATTCAACTTAACTACATTGAGGATACTTCTGAAATGAATATAGAAGTGAGAGAGGAAGTACAAAGAAGCTCTCACTATAAATATACAACCCTTTATGGAGGGGTTTTGGAAGAAAAGCCAGAGCATATGACGTCTTTATACGGCAATGTTTTAGTATTTAAGGATCATAAACGAATTATTTTTAGAGGGAAGCTTGATTCGTTAGAGTCAAAAATCTTGGAGACACAAACTTCGTTTCATGCATTAAAGTGCAAAAGATTAGTGGCAGATTTGCAAGAGATATTGGAATTTGTACGGCAAATCTTAAGGTGTGAAGTGCTGGAAGAAGAGCTGCAAGAGCTTTCCTTGCAGAATATGAACGAAGCGGAAGTGCGAGAAATCTCCCATAACCCACAGAAATATTATGGCATAGCCCACTTGATTCCTGATTATAAGATGGGTGAAGTTTTGGTGAGATTAAATACACTGCGAAGTACAACGCGTGAAACAGAGCTAGCGGCGTACGAGGCCTTTAAAGAGGAGACAGGTGAGGCAAAACGAAATGATATCATCTTAGCTTTAAATCGCCTTTCGTCTTTATTCTGGATTATGATGCTTAAATATCACGCAGGGCAGTATAACCCGTAAGGAGGATGCTGTGATTGACCGAAATGAATATGGAAAGATTAGTTGATACTGTCATTGATAGAGTTATGGAAAGGTTTATTGAAGTTGAAGCTTCAGGCCGACATATCCATTTAAATAGAGAAGCAGTTAATCAGTTATTTGGAGAAGATTATAAGCTAACGAAGATGAAAGATCTTTCACAGCCAGGTCAATTTGTTTGTCGAGAAAGGGTAACGATCATTGGACCGAAAGGGAAATTAGAAAATGTAGTTATTCTTGGACCTGAACGAAAGCATTCTCAAGTTGAGATCTCTTTAACTGACGCTGTATCGATCGGGATCAATGTGCCAGTTCGAGAAAGTGGAAAGATCGAAAATACCCCTGCCATTACAATAAGGGCAGAACGGAATGAAGTAAAAGTGCCGCAGGGGCTTATCGTTGCGAAAAGGCATATTCATATGAGTCCAGAAGATGCTGTTCGATTTGATGTTAAGGATCAGGAAACGGTACAGGTGCATGTTTATGGGAAACGTCCGCTTATTTTTGATGATGTGCTAGTTCGTGTAAGCGATCGTTATCGTACAGTCCTTCATATTGATTATGATGAAGCGAATGCATGCGGATTTTATAAAGGTACTTTAGGTCGCATCATTAAGAAAGAACCTAAAGGGTGATGATGATGGAAATGAATGATTTAGTTGATCGATTGTATGAAGAAATCGTTAAAAAGCTAAAAAACAAAGAAGAAATAAAGACGACGGTTTGCGTTGTTTCTTCTACAGAGGAATTGGAGCTAGAAGAAGCTCTTAAAGAACAGTACAATCTCGTGTACTTTGCCGAAGACATGGAAGATAGCGAGTTTGAGAGGATTATCATCCCTCGCTTATCCATCAAAATGTTAGCAAATCTAGCTAATGGAGTGAGCAGCACTCGCGAAGAAGAATTTATTCTTACTTCACTTTTAAAAGGGAAGAAAGTTGCTGTTCTGCGTAAAGGTGTTGAGTATTATGCGTACAAGCAGTCATCACCGGCACCATTATACAAAATGTACAACGAGTATGAAAAGAAACTCGAAAAATTTGGCATCTCTTTTGAAGCTGAAGGCTCAAATGTACATGTGGAAATTGAGAGGGATGAAGAAGTGGATTCATCCGCAAAAGAAATTTACTTTTTTAAGAAACGGCTCATTACAGAAGCCTCTTTGCAGAAGCTGTATTTGCAAAATACAAAAGAAATTATGATTGATAAAAATAGTATTATCACGCCATTGGCAAAGGATTTTATTCGTACCCACCATTTAAAAATTATTGAAAGTGGGAAGTGAAATGAAGGTTGGAAAAGTAGTTGGTAGTTTATGGGCAACAAGGAAGGATGACAAATTAAATGGTCTGAAGTTTCTTGTAGTCAAGCCAATTTATGGTCATGATAATGAGCTGTTTATTGCTGCCGATAATGCGGGTGCTGGAGTAAATGATTTAGTGTTAGTGACGACAGGTGGAGGAGCGAGAGCATCCCTCGAAAATTCCCAAACTCCAGTTGATGCAGTTATTGTAGGAGTAGTCGACTCCATCGAAATTGAAAATGAGGAATAAGAAACGAGCGGCGATCGAAGAAAAATTTTGAGGTCTTTCTCCAAGAAGTTGAACCGGCGATCACTTCAGATGCGAATATGTACCATCTCGTTCATCATCTGGAAAATCTCGAACAAAAAATCGGGGGAATCCAATTATGGGAATAAATGAAATTATCGTTTATTTAATGGTTATTTTTATGGTTATAGGTGCTATTGATAAATGTTTAAATGGCAAGCTGCGATTAGGAGAAAAATTTGAAGAGGGCATCAATGCAATGGGCTCCTTAACATTGGGGATGGTCGGAATTATTGTTATCGCTCCGGTGCTTGCGAAAGTATTGAGTCCAATCATCGTCCCCATTTATGGATTTTTAGGTGCAGATCCTGCCATGTTTGCAACCAGTTTACTAGCTATTGATATGGGAGGATTCCAATTAGCTGTTGAAATGGCAGGAACGGAAGAGGCTGGCCTTTTTTCGGGCGTTATTTTAGGCTCGATGATGGGGGCGACGATTGTTTTTTCCATCCCGGTGTCATTAGGGATCATCAGAAAAGAGGATCATAAGTTTTTAGCTACAGGGATAATGGCAGGAATGATCGCAATTCCAGTTGGCTGTTTTATCGGAGGAATGGTAGCAGGGTTTTCAATTGGAATGATCTTGAGTAATCTGGTTCCGATCATTTTAGTAGCTGTTTTATTGGCTCTCGGTTTATGGAAGATTCCAGAAAAAATGATAAAAGGATTTACGGTCTTTGGACATGGAGTTGTTATTGTCGCAATACTCGGATTAGCTATTGGAATTATTCATGCTCTAACGCCGCTTACACTTATCCCGGGTACTGCTCCAATTGAAGAGGGTATTGCCATCGTAGGTAGCATTGCCATCGTATTAGCCGGTGCTTATGTCATGGTAGAAGTCATTGTAAAGCTCTTTAATAAGCCTCTTATGAAGTTGGGAAAATTCCTTGGTATGAATGAGGTTTCCGCAGCAGGTATGGTTGCTACATTGGCAAATAATATTCCGATGTTTGCGATGATGAAGGATATGGATAATCGAGGAAAAATCATCAATGTGGCCTTTTCGGTGTGTGCTGCCTTCGTAATCGGTGATCATTTAGGGTTTGCGGCAGGAGTTGCTCAGGATATGATCTTTTCAATGATTGTCGGTAAATTAGTGGGAGGCGTTACCGCCATCATCTTTGCCACTTTTATTGCCAACAGTATGTATGGAAAACCTGAAAAAAATTAAACGGAGGTGAACGGTTTGCAAGCGTTGGATAAAGCATCGTTAGAAAAGTTAGTAAGAAAGCTGATCGCCGAGCAGTTGGGCGGTGATGAAACGAACTCTATAATAGATAAAACCTCTGATCCAAGCGGGATTATTTCTGTTCGTGTGCCAACTGTTAAAGTATCTGAAAAAGATCGTTTAAATACAGGTAATAATCAGGATTTCGTTTATACAAAAGACCTGTTTTCCTTGGATGAAAGCCCAAAATTAGGCTGTGGAATAATGGAGATGAAAGATACGACGTTTGATTGGACATTAAATTATGATGAAATTGACTACGTTATTGAAGGCCAGTTGGATATTATAATCGATGGCAGAAAAATGAGTGCTTCGCAAGGAGAAGTAATCTTCATACCTAAGAGGAGTAAAATACAATTTTCTGTTTCAGGCTTTGCCAGATTTCTATATGTGACTTTTCCTGCTGATTGGGCTAATCAAGCATAAAATATGTCTAGAGATCGTACAGCTTTAGAACTGGCTTCGAAATAAAGACAAAATCGCAAATTTTGACGTGATATCCAGTTAATATTGCTATTTTAAATGGTTAGCTCGCAGCTTGAGTGTTCCAGCTTAAAATCAAAACGGTCGTTTATGAATAAATGACGGAAAAGAATCTTTCTACAAATTTACTTTTGTGGGAAGGTTCTTTTTATTTATAATGATAAATGGTTCAGATAATGGTAACCCTTTTTTTACTCATGTTAAGCTGTATATCCTTAATAACTACTAAAATATTCCGATATAAAGGAAAAATATGTTTATTGGGGAGGATGGAATATGGAAATCCAATCTAGATCTGGGTCAAGTCATTATCCAAATATACAGCTTCGAAATGGTCACCATCAAAAGCCGCAAATGTATACAGTCAAAGATACCAATTTTGTACGTTATGATTCGTTGGAGCTTAGTTCAGTGACGCCAACGAGAGAACTTCCGGAAGATGCGATTCACCACGTGACCCCTCACTTTTTCTTTAATAGTGAAATTAATGCTTCTCTTGATAAGGTAGTAGAAAATAAAAGTGAAGAAATAAAGCGGACGGTATATCAAATAATAGAGTTTAATATTTTTCCAACGAATATGGATTATAGTGATGAGGAAAGGGCAGCTTTATTAGAAATGGGCTTGTCACAAGCTGATTACTTGGCAGAGCATTATATGTCTAAAGGGGAATCATCGGAGTTTATGAAAACAATGAATTTATTGGCTGCTCTATCAAAAACAAGAGAGGTTGATCCGAAAACAGGTACTGCAAGATATGCTGAACTACCTCAAAGACCCGTTGGTGCTCCAAGTGATTATATTTCAACTAAGGATTTAATGAAAAGGTTTGATCCGGAATTGTATGGGAAATTGCAAGCTGAATTGGAGGGTGGGGGCACTAATTTTGCCAGTATTCTCATTCAATTTACACAAAAAGCAAAGGCTCACCCTGAATGGAGAGAACAATTCCTGTCTGAGCAAAACAGTCGTATGACAGCGTTGGAAAATACAACGATTACGAACCGGTTTAAAGGGATAAGCACAGCCAATATTCATGAGTTTGTCACAGAAATGAAGGAAATAATGGAAAAGAGTCAGTTCACGAACAATGATTTTTTATTTAACAATTTAGTAAATTTCTCTAATAATATAGAAAAAATACATAACGGCTTATGATAGGATCTAGTTAACGTATTGTGTAAATTATTTTTCCACTGTTTTCAACTACTTATTTTAAACCGCACAGGTTGAAGGCCCAGATGCTGTTCGCAGGACTTTAGAAGGATATATCGGGGAATAACAAAGCTTTAGCTCTTCGTTTGAGAGCTAAAGCTTTTTAGTCGTTTAGTGTTGAACTTATTTCATGAGGGCACCTACTTTTAACGCAAACCTTCTAAAGTTTAACACTGTTATGATTGTCGACATCGATTGCTTTACCAAGGACACTCTGCTCTTGAAAGCGAAGACAGTGGAAATGAAAATCTGCTTCTCAAAAAGGAATTTTCATTAATGGCTTTTTTATCTTTCACAGGCCCAATTGTCTTTGTCCCGATCCATTTTTGGCTGATAGGCGGGGTGATCGGATGCAACGCCGTTAGGGTAGACTTTTCTTAATTCTGTACAGTTCGCGAAATATTCTGTTGTATTTGCAGTGGTTGTTGTCTTTTGACTTGAACTCCCGCTAGAAGACGAGTTCTTAGGTGCTTTTTTTGATTGTGAAGAAGCTGTAGAAGCGGTAGTAGTTGTTTTACTTGCTAATTGTCCGTTTAAAGAGGTGATTTTGTCTTCTAAAGATTTATTTTTTTCCTCAAGCTCGGCAATTTTTTGAGTTAGATTCTCTTTTTCTAGTTCTGCTTTCTCGGCAGCCTCAGCCTTGGAGGCGAGCTCCTGAAAATCGTTATTTAATTTTTCGTTTGTTCCAGCTAAATCCTTAATATTTGCCTCATATTCTTTTATCGTATCTTTAAGTTCCTGATTCTCCGCAAGAAGTGTCTTGTTTGCTTCCTGTGCTTCTGCAAGCTGTTCTTGGGTCTCGTTGTCTACGCTGGATGTACCGATAATAAAGAGAAGCAAGCCGCCGATAAACGCTGGATAGAATGTCTTTTTGGAAAGCTGTTTATTACGATTTTTGAGTTTACGGAAAAAATGAATGAATAAATAAAGCAATGAAAAGAAAAATAGTAGAGAACCGATCGTTGCGATTACTGCCATATTGTACCTCCTCCAATCGAGATTATTATTTAGTATAAATTCACTATGTTTATAGTAAAATTATACATTATAGTATAAACGTGTCAATCGCAATTAAATACAAGCTTTAGCTTTGTTAATTAATAATGTTGCCCAAACGATTCTTGGTTCACAAATCTCTTATTTAAAAGCCGGTTGAGGATGATGCACGCTGAGAACGATCAAGTCTAGAGCTGCTTTCTTTCAAAAAATGTCAACCAAGGGACGCACTCGATGGGAAACTCGAATCAAGTAGAGGTTCAGTCCGAATAAGATTGTTTCCTATACTATAATCGGGAAAGATTGTTAAGGATGCAGTTTAGCATTAATAGTGGGGAACCTTGCCACAAGTATATGCGGTTTAGATATTGCCATAGATATCAGACTAATTAATGAAATTAAATAAACATTTTTACTGCTTAAATCATTTTATTGGATGGATTCATATATAGTTTTTAGAATACGAAAAGAAGATTGGACGAACTCAAATAAAAATGTCATTATCAATATTTATTTTTTAGATAATATTTTCTATATATATGGGTTAAACAGGCTAAATCCTTCAAAAGCCTCAAATGCTATTTAATATTTATTTACAGTTCTTAAGATCTAATTTCCTTTGACGTTATCGGTTTCCGTTTAGATAAAATAGCATGGGAATGATAATCAGCAGGCTGAGGATTCGAAATAAGATTTGCAGCTTCAGTATTTACATATAGGTTGTAAATATTGTGAGCTTACCATATATAACGTATAAAAAACGAAGCACAGAGATGCTTCTTTTTTTATGAACGTAATTTCTGTAACCTCCTAAATAAAAGTTCACACTCCGTTCATAATGTAGATTTAATATACACCTAGATAATATTGAAAGGGTGAATGTATATGAATGATATGATGAGCAAAATTAAAATAATTGAAAATAGCGAGTATGCTGTGCAGGCAAAGGGGTTAATTAAACAATTTGGAGACCATAAAGCAGTTGATGGAGTCGATTTGCGTGTCCCTAAAGGGATGATCTATGGCGTGTTGGGGCCAAATGGGGCGGGGAAAACGACTAGTATCAGAATGCTAGCGACCTTATTAAAACTAGATGGAGGTACGGCAAAAATCTTTGGATATGATGTGGAAAAGGATCCACACCTTGTTCGCCAGTTAATTGGCGTGACAGGGCAATATGCCTCTGTGGATGAGTCTCTTAGTGCTACTGAAAACTTAATTATCTTTTCACGGTTATTAGGTTTGGGGCGTAAAGAGGCAAAAAACAAGGCAGTAGAATTATTAGAGGAATTTGGTCTAACAGAGGCAGCGAAACGTCCATTAAAACATTTCTCCGGTGGAATGCGTCGCAGGCTAGACTTAGCAGCTAGCCTTATTTCTCAGCCTCCGCTGATCTTCTTGGATGAACCTACTACTGGATTAGATCCAAGAACTCGTAATCAAATGTGGGAGACGATTCGTCGCTTAGTGAATGGGGGCTCTACCGTGTTACTGACAACACAGTATCTACAAGAGGCAGATGAATTAGCAGACAGGATCGCTGTTATTGATCGTGGTCAAGTGGTCGCAGAAGGTACCGTAAATGAGGTAAAACAATCCGTAGGGTCTTCTTCCTTACATTTGAGTATGAAAAATGATAATGATAAGCAGCGTGCACTTTCACTAGTAGAAAAAGTACTCAATGTCCAGTCCACCGTATCAATGGAAGGTGGTAAGATTATAGCACCAATGAAAGATGCTAATAGAATGACAGATTTACTCTTAGCTTTTAGGGAAGCAGATATTCCGTTAGAGGAATTCAGTGTGCAAAAACCAACACTAGATGAGGTCTTCTTATCCATTACTGGTCAAACAAATGTTGGTTCCGACAATAAAGACAGTCAGGAGGTATCAGCATGAGCAACACAAGTACTAATGCACTCAATCGACAAAGAAGTAGTTTTCGTCAGTCTGTAAGAAATTCATTTACAATGGCATATAGAGGTTTAATTAAAATTAAACGAACACCAGAACAATTAATTGATGTAACATTACAGCCTATTTTGTTCACACTGATGTTTACGTATATTTTTGGTGGGGCTATTGCTGGGAATGTCAGTAACTATTTACCTATTATTATTCCGGGCATCCTAGTCCAAACTGTTATTACGACATCTGTAGTGACGGGTGTACAGCTACGTGAGGATATGGATAAAGGGGTTTTTGATCGATTTAAGTCATTGCCAATCGCACGGATTGCTCCATTAGCTGGTTCTTTGTTGGCTGATACAGTACGTTTTACCATTGCTACAACACTTACTTTTACGATGGGATATATAATGGGATATCGGCCTGAAGGTGGATTCGCATTTCTTCTGCTTGCAGGATTACTTGTTATTGTTTGTGCTTGGGCAGTTAGTTGGATTTTTGCGTTCTTAGGTGTTATTGCCCGCACAGCTTCAAGTGTACAAGGGATGTCAATGATTGTACTATTTCCTTTAACATTTTTGTCTAATGCATTTGTGCCTGCAGAAACGTTACCGAAGCTATTGGAATGGTTCTCAAACATCAATCCCGTTTCACATCTAGTTACAGCAATAAGAGAGTTAACTAATTCTGGTATAGTAGGATGGGATTTTGCTATCTCTCTTATAGGAGCAGCAGTTATCGTAGCAATTTTTGCACCACTTACAGTACGAGCCTACATGAAACGCGCATAATGTAATCATTAATTATAAGTGATAAGATACCATTATTCATCAGTCCGTAACTTCTGAGGTTAGATAGTTAGAGAAAATGAAAAGGAATGAGTAAGATGGCAAAAATAGTTGTAGTTGATGATGATCCACATATCCGAGAATTATTACGTGCTATTCTTGTGAAAGAAGGTATAACCATCGTAGAAGCAGAAGATGGAGAAAAAGCACTTTCTATTCTCGAGAAAAATAATATTGATTTGGTTATCCTTGATATTATGATGCCAAATATGGACGGATGGGAGTTTTGTAAAGAGGTAAGATCTTATTATTCTGATACGCTTCCCATTTTGATGCTAACTGCCAAAGGAGAAACAACGCAAAAAGTAAAAGGTTTTAATATAGGAGCAGATGATTATTTAGTCAAACCTTTTGCCCCGGCTGAACTTGTGGTTAGGGTTAAGGCGCTTCTCAAGCGGTACCAAATTAGTATTTCAAATAAAATAGAGATTGGAAATATTGTCATTGATCGTGATTCGCATAAAGTCTCAGTAGGAAACGAAGAAGTGACCTTACCTTTAAAAGAATTTGAGCTATTGTTTAAGCTTGCAACACATCAAAGGAAAATACTTTCAAGAGAACAATTGATTGAAGATATATGGGGTTTTGACTATGAAGGTGATGAAAGAACGGTTGATGTTCATATTAAACGCCTAAGGCAACGGTTCTCTCATGAGGCATGCCCTTTTAAGATTACGACTATTAGAGGATTAGGTTACCGACTGGAGGAAAATAAGTGAGCTGGTCTAAAAAATTGCTCAGGGTAATAAGTATAATGGGGGTCATCCTTCTGCTCCCTTTGTGTTGGCTGTGCGCGTATTGGATAACAGAGTGGGTATGCACTTTGTTACAGGTTACTCTTCATGACCTAACCAGACAGCTGATCATATCTTCTTTAGGATTTTTCATTTTTTTAGGGTTGATCTTTATGGTGAGTAGAATTCCTTTGATAAAAGCAAGGCAAGAGCAATTCGTATTACCACTGATTCATGCGATGAAAATGATGGCTCAAGGTAATTTCAATATTGATCTTTCGTTTTATGAAAAACAATTTGGTGACTTTAATAATGAAGATCATCCTTACTATAAAATTATTCATAATATAAGTCATATGGCAGACAAATTAGGAGAAATGGAAGAAATACGCCAGGAGTTTATTTCCAATGTATCGCATGAAATTCAGTCTCCTTTAACTTCGATTAGAGGTTTTGCACATACACTAAGAAATGATCATTTGACAAAGGAAGAAAGAGATCATTATCTGAAAATTATTGAGAAGGAAAGTGTAAGACTGTCTAAGCTGAGTGAGAATTTATTAAAGCTGACTTCATTAGAAGCAAAACATGTCCAATTAGAAAAACGAAAATACCGATTAGATCATCAACTTCGACGAATTATTCTAGCAAATGAACCACAATGGTCGGAAAAAATGATTAATATGGACATCTCGCTTGATAATATAACCGTTACTGCCGATGAGGATATGATGGAACAGGTTTGGACCAACCTAATTCATAATAGTATAAAATTCACCCCTCATAATGGCACCATTGACGTAAAGGCATTTCTTTCAGAGCAAGGACATGCTACGGTGGTAATAAGAGATACAGGAATTGGCATAGATAAGGAAGCACTAACACATATTTTTGAACGCTTTTATAAAGCGGACAAATCTCGGAATAGGGAAGCAGGGGGCAATGGTCTCGGCCTCTCTATCGTCAAAAAAATTCTTGAATTACACAATAGTAAAATTTCGGCTAAAAGTGAAAAGGGAAAAGGAACAGAAATGATGGTTTTAATGATAACTTAATACAGTAAAAAATTACCAATTGGGTTTGTCAAGAAAAGTGTGTAAGTTATTCTAGATATTTATTTACACATTCTTGACAAGCCCTAGAAGGATAAAAGTACTGTTTATTTAATCAAAAACAATGTTTTTTCCTAATTATTTTCGTATCGTTGCGCTATTTCTCGCAAATATCTTTTGAACTTTTCTCTAATCGTAACGGGTTCAATGATTTCGCATTTGTTTCCAAACCTAAGTAATACATTGTATCCTTCTTCATTATCTACAATTGGATATTTCGCTATATATTCACTTTCTTTTTTCTCAACTATATACTCTTCTCCGAAACGCTCGATGACTCTATCCCTAATAGATTTATCAATTTTTATCATCACAGGTACTTTTTCTTCCATCCAGTCTGAGCCATCCATGCGTATTGGTGCAAATTTTCTTGGGCTAAATGTTTCATCCGAAATCGTTACTTTTTCCATCCTAGCCACTTTGAATATTCTATAATCATCTCTTTCCATACTAAAAGCTTGTAAATACCAGCTGCTTTCTTTGAATACTATATGGTAGGGCTCTACTTTTCGAAGAGAATTTTGACCATTTTTGTCCATGTAATTAAATATTAGATATTGAAAATTAGACATTGCTGCTTCAATTTTACTGAGTATATCTCGTAATGAATGATTCCCTTCATTTAGCGTTAAATCAACTGAAACGCGTTCGTAATGAACATTGTGTGATAGGTTTTCATTGTTCTCACTCATGCTGTGCAGTTTAGTCAAAATAGTAGAAATTTCTTTATTCTGCAGTAACTGTTGATAACTTTGTAAGCTAGTTATTATTTTATGGACATCTTTAGGAGTAAATAGCTTTCTATCAACTTTATAGGAATTCATCAAGCTCACACCACCGTTCGAACCCCTAGTTACCACAATTGGCAATCCTGCCAAATTTAAAGTATCAATGTCTCTAAATATGGTTCTCCTACTTACCTCCAGTTTTTCAGCAAGCTCACTTGTAGGGACATTATCTCTTTCTAAAAGAATCATAATAATCGCGATAAGACGTTCTATTTTCATAAAAAAAAAATCACCTCATTATTAATTATGACAAACAGGTGTCATAAATGGAATGCTATATTAAAACGGTCATTAAATACATTAGAGGGAGGAATTGTTCGTGAACAATTTCAAAGTCGAAAAAAAAGCTTCATTTCGTTTCGTAGGATTTAAGACAAAACTAGAGGGAGCATCATTCATTCACTCGGACGAATTTTCTGATCAAAAAACGGAATTCTTCAAGAGTGTGGTTCAAAGTGGAAAGATGGCATCTCTTCAGCCTATTTCTGAGAGTAAAAATGGCTATGCTGTAGTAAAATCGGATGGAAAAAACACTTTTTACTATGCTGGTGTATTAACATCACAACCAGTAAAAGCTGATACAGAGGAGGTTTTGTTTAAAGAAGGAGACTATCTTGTTCTTTCAGGAAAAGGAGGTCTATCTCGATTGGCTTTTGATAGACTTGAAGATCAAGCATTTAACGAAATTCTTAACAAAGAATTTCCATATGAACTTCATGGAGAAGCCATTGTTGAAATTTTACTAAATGGAAATCCACTTGATTCCGAAGTAGAATTATGGGTTCCGGTTAAAGCTAAATAACGGGGTTAAAATTTAAAAGCTTGATTTGTTTAGCAAAAGAGACGCTAATCCAAGTAGGATGGTGTCTCTTTTTAATAACAAAATAAGAAGATGGCGCGATTATTGTAGCCTATTTGTCTAGTACCTTGTTAAAAATACAGAGCTATTAGACTTTTTATATTTTCGGAAGTGAATAAATTTTTATTTTGATTAATGTTAAGTGATATAGATTAGTTTATGAAGGTATTTGGTAAAGACAAGTCATTTATGGAGAAGTATACGAGAAAAGGGTGTTGAAATTATAAAAGCAATAGCATGTAAGGATCACGCACATATACTAGTGAGTATACCCGAAAAATAAGTGTATCTCAGTTTGTGGGATATGTAAAAGGAAAAAGTAGCTGAATGCTATTTGCTCGTCATGCAATTTTAAAATATAGATAAGGAAAAGCGGAGATTTTGGTGTACAGGATATAAGGAACGAATTCGACGGCAAAACCCGAACTGAGTAGAGATTTAGTCCGAATACGAAATGTAATCGACCGAAAAAACCAAACCGAGTACAGGAACAGTCCGAATAAGCGATGTATTTTATCAGGGGTGGACGTGCAAATTTGCAGGGAAAAATAACAAAGAAGCACTCGAAGATCATAAGTGTTTCTTAAATCAATCACTCTGAATGTGAATGGCCGATGAATAATTGATAACCATACAAAATAAGCGAGATGGTCATGGACACGAGCAGATGGTGAAAACGCGTAAACCTAACATATTTGATAAAGTTTATTTTTTCGAAAAATGTAATAATGGGAAAGGCATAAATTAGATTTTGAATCAAATTTGTTAGTATATACAGCCAAAACTTCCCAAAAGTAAATCTAAAGATCCATAATGCTCCGACAGGAAATGCCCCAAGAACAATCGATAATAAAGTGAGAATCTTTGTTTTTGAACTTCCTTTAAATTTCCAAAAATCGTAGTGGGTCCCAACAAAAACAATAATTAATGTTAATAAAGAGGCAAGAATTGAAACGGGTAAAAAGCGTTTAAGTAATTTTCTCGGAATAATGAATACGCTCGCCCAAGAAGAAAATAGAAAAATTCGCATAAATGATAGCAACATTAATTCCCACTCCTTCCTACATCTACATCATAGCTTTCGCAAAGGAGAGAAAATTATGTGAAAATCATTTGAAGTTTCTGCAGCCATCTTACTGCAATGATTGTGCGCTTTCTTTCATAAAACCATAAGCTTTTGTATTAGAAAAGTCTTCTTCATGATAATCGAGACTTTCACAAGCAAAAAAGAGATGTTCTAGCCAATCAAGATCATTTTGTTCTATTGCTTCTAAGCATGCATTTTCAATATATGGCAATGCAATTTCTTTTCCGAGGGAACGAAATAATTCAATTGCTTCAAGGGCACCGGGCCAATTTCTATCTTGCAGAAGTGCTGCCAAGCGGGGAAGTGCTTTCTTATTAGATGGATACCCCATGATTTTCAACACTTGTACCCCGTTCTCCCAGCATTCCTTTCCGTATTTCGGGAGGATCATATCGGCTTTATTTGGATCTATTTTTGATAAAATGTCAATTGCTTCTTCCTGATTTTCCTTTGGCAATAACCAGTTCAAATTATAAACATAATATAAAATGGCTTCATCTTCTAATTCAATGAACTTTGTCATCATAACGACCTCTCTTTTTACTCAGTTTTCCATCATATTATTTAACATTGCTATAAAATAGAAAAAAGAGCGAGTTTTGTTTTTTAGCCTCTCTTTGTTCATCTGTAACTTACAGTATACAAAGAAAATAAGCTATTGAAAAACTAAATGGAAGCGTTTATAATTGTAATATACAAAATATAGTATATTGTTTATGGAGTCGATGTAAATGTGGGAAAAATTGTATTCGAAAAATGGATTGGCAGCAAAAATTATTGCACAGGAACTAATAGAACTAGAGATTGGGGAAAAGATACCTCGAGTTGCGGATTACAGTGAGAAACTGAATTTCGGAAGAGGGACAGTACAAAGTGCATTAAGTTTACTTGAAGAAATGAAAGCTATTAAATTGGAACCAAGAGGTCATTTAGGGACTTTTTTAATGAGGAAGGATAATGATTTGCTTCGTGAAATTGCAGGGATATCTCCATTAATTGGTTCCATGCCATTACCATATTCAAGGAAATATGAAGGGTTGGCTACAGGAATTATTGAGGCATTTGAGTTTTTAGGAAAAAAAATTTATTTAACTTATATGCGGGGCGGACTTAAGCGGATTGAAACAGTCCGTACAAAAAGAAGCGATTTTGCTATCGTTTCGAAGGTCACAGCTGAAAAAGTGCTGGCTGATTATCCCAGTTTGAAAATAATGAAGGAACTAGGAACAAATAGTTATGTGTCAGTTCATAAAATTTTCATATCAGATCCAGCAATAGAAAGTGTAAGAGATGGTATGAAAATCGGGGTAGATTTAGATTCCCTTGACCAGAAGAGTTTAACCTTTGCAGAATTTGAAGGGCGTAATGTTGAATTTGTAAACATTAATTATATGCAAATATTTGACATGCTCCATTCTAAAAGTATTGATGCGGCAGTGTGGAATATGGATGATCGGAGGATGAGCAGCTCTTTTAAAGCGATTGACTTTGAATCTCCCACTGCAAAGGAAATATCTGAAGGGACATCAGAGGCCGTTATTGTTATTGATGGAGAACGTGAAGATGAAATAACCGATAAATGGAACTCTGTTGAAATTCAAAGGGTTTTAGAGATTCAAAAAAGCGTAGAATCTGGAGAAAGATTGCCAAGCTATTAGTCTTTTATCCGATGTGACATCCGCTTCATCCAAAAATGAGAAGGAGTGTTAGTTTGATGTTGGAGTATGGAATTACTTATATGCATGAGCACACAACGATTGACTTATCAGAATTAAAATGTAATGAAGACTGTCAATTAGACGTCTTTTCTGAAACAGTGAAGGAATATAAAAAGCTATATGAAAAAGGTGTTCGTAACATTGTCGATGTCACGAATTTTGGCATGGGGAGAAATATCCCTTTTGTTCAAAAAGTGTCTAAAGAATCTGGGATTAATATTATTTATGCAACAGGGTTTTACCAGGATAAATTTTATCCCATCCAGGTTTTTCGTGAATCAAAAGAGCAGCTAGCAGAGAGAATGTTCAAAGAAATTCATGAAGGCATAAAAGGAACGGAAGAGAAAGCAGAAATTATCGGGGAGATTGGTACAAGTTATAATAATTGGACTGAAGCAGAGAAAAAGGTATTTGAGGCGGTCGTCATGGTCCATAAGGAAACAAATAAACCGATTACTACACATACTTCACTAGGAACGCTCGGACATGAGCAGGTTGAGTTTTTCAAGAAGCATGGCGTTGACTTAAATCGAGTGATTATTGGACATGTTGATTTAACAGGGGATTTCGACTATATCCTGAAAATTATAAAAGAAGGAGCATACGTCGAATTTGACACGATTGGGAAAGAAAATTACATGCCTGATCAAGTGCGCGCTGATATTTTAAAAAAACTCCAGGACTTAGGATATATCGACAGAGTATTGTTATCAATGGATATTACTCGAAAATCCCATCTAGAATATCAAGGTGGATTGGGCTATTCTTTCTTATTGGATCATTTCATTCCACGTTTGCAGCAAAGTGGATTAACAGATGAATCCATCGAAAAAATGTTAATTAAGAACCCAATCGCGTTTATGGAAGGTTAAGGTGAATGAAATGGACACATGCCCATTGAAGAGCATTTCTCTGGAAGAAGCTATGAAGAGGCAATTTAAGTTAGTTGATATTATTACGAGACATTTTCACGGGGAAGAGCTGCTTACATTAGGTGATCTGGGTGTTGTAAAGGGACTTAACAAACCACGGTTTACAAAAAAAGTAGAGGCGGCGTTAGCAGAGTATTTTGGTGCTGAGAAAGCAATGCTCGTACGCGGGGCCGGTACCGGGGCACTGCGTTTCGGATTTATGAGTTTCTTAAAGCCAGGTGATAAGCTTCTGGTGCATGATGCACCGATATATCCAACTAGCAAGACGACACTAGAATTTATGGGTGTTCAGGCGGTTCATGCAGATTTTCATAACCATGAGCAAATAAAAAATGTGATTGAGCGTAACCCAGGTTTAAAAGGAGTGCTGATCCAGCATACACGTCAAAAGATGGATGATCATTACGATCTAACTGAAACGATCGAGGCAATCCGTTCAGTGAGTCCAAATCTAACCATCATCACGGATGATAACTATGCAGCGATGAAAGTAGAGAAGATTGGTACACAAGCTGGAGCAGACTTAGCTACCTTTTCACTATTTAAATTACTGGGACCAGAAGGAATCGGATTAATTCTTGGAAAAGAACGCTTTATTAATCAAATAGAAAAATTAAACTATTCAGGTGGTAGTCAAGTTCAAGGATACGAGGCTTTAGAGGCAATTCGTGGACTTGTTTATGCACCAGTTATGTTAGCGATTCAGGCGAATGTCAACGAAGAATTAGTAAGGCTTTTAAATAATGGTGAAGTGGCAGGTGTAAAAAAAGCTTATCTTGCTAATGCCCAATCAAAAGTATTATTGGTAGAGCTGGCTGAGCCGATCGCTGAGGAGGTTTTGAAACAAGCAAATGAATTAGGGGCAGCTCCTAACCCTGTAGGAGCAGAATCTAAATATGAAATCGTCCCAATGTTCTATCGAGTATCAGGTACATTTCTTGCTGCAGAGCCTTCACTCGCAAAAAGGATGATTCGCATCAATCCATTAAGAAGTGGTGTTGAAACGATTGTTAGAATACTACGAACATCGATAGAAAGGGTAACAGAGAATCGTTAACTTAACACTTTGGAGGAAGGTATCATGAACAGAAGGGCAATTATTTTAATATTAGATAGCTTAGGTGTTGGTTTTATGGAGGATGCGAAGGATTATCATCCACAAGATGTAGGTGCAAATACCTTTGCGCATATTCTAGATGCTGTGCCACAACTAACGATTCCAACGTTTGAACAATTAGGCATAAATAAAATTTTAAATCATCCTCTTTTAAAAAATCGAGACAGTATAGCCAGTTATGGTGTTTGTAACTTAATGCATCATGGTGCAGATAGTTTTGAAGGACATAATGAGATTATGGGCACGAAACCGAAAAAAGCTTATCTTGCTCCGTTTATCGAAAATATAGAAATTGTAAAAGAGGCATTGGAGAAGGAAGGCTATAAGGTCACAATTCCAAATCAAGATTTGCCCTATTTATTAATAAATGATCTCGTTATTGTTGCGGACAATATTGAGACGGATTACGGTCAAATTTATAATGTAAGTGCACCGCTGGACTACATCGCGTTTAATGAAGTATTGAAGATTGGTCAATGTGTAAGAGAGCATGTAAAAGTGAATCGGGTCATTGCTCTAGGTGGGGAAAATGTTACTCCACAGCATCTGCAGAATTCTGTAGAAAGAAGAGAAGATGGGTTAGTTGGGGTTAACTCTCCTAAATCCAATGTTTATAACAAAGGATATCAAGTGCGACATTTAGGTTTTGGCATAAATCCGGAGCATCAATTGCCGACTTTAGCTATAAAAGCAGGCTATAATGTTTCACTTGTTGGGAAGATGCAGGATGTTATTTATTGCGAGGGGGCTAATAAGTTTCCTGGAGTAGATACTGCTCAAGTAATGGAGGATATATTAGCTGAACTAGATCAAGTTTCAAATGGAGTGATTGCAGCAACTGTCCAAGAAACTGATCTGGCAGGTCACGCTCAAGACCCGGTTCGTTATGCAAATCGGATCGAAGTAGTCGATCGTTATTTACCCAAATTACTCGAAAAGATGAAAGACGATGATCTCCTGATTATGAGTGCTGATCACGGAAACGATCCTACAATCGGTCATAATCAACATACAAGAGAAAAAACTTACTTGTTAGCTTATCAAAAACAATGCAAACCAGTGGAATTGGGAGAGCGAAAGACATTATCAGATATTGCGGCAACAGCAGCAGATTTCCTGGGTCTATCAAATATAGAAAATGGAACATCATTTCTCCCACTAATAGAACAGCCAAGAAAGGAGTGAGAATTATGTTTTTAGAAGTCGTTCAAAGAAGAAATCCTAAATTAGTAGAATTTGCTACAGAGCTTCATCAGAAAGGCTTCATCTCACCGAACACATATGTTGTTGACTTAGAAACGATAAAAAATAATAGTCAAGCTATTTCCAGAGAAGCCAAAAAACTGGATATTGAACTTTTTTTCATGACAAAGCAATTTGGCCGCAATCCTTTGCTTTCGAAAGCGATTGTTGAAGCCGGTATAGAAAAAGCGGTTGCAGTTGATCCTTGGGAAGCACTTTCCTTAAATAAAAATGGGATCAAAATCGGACATGTAGGGCATCTTGTACAGATTCCTAAAAAGATGATTCCCCAAATCCTTATGCTTAATCCAGATTTTGTGACTGTTTTTAGTTATGAAAATGCTAAAAATATTAGTGATGTTTCTGCCAGCATGAATAAAAAGCAAAAAATATTTTTACGGGTTGCGAATGAAAATGATTTTCTTTACGACGGTCAAGAAGGTGGCTTCACGTATAAACAACTAACAGAACAAATTGAACAGCTAGAGAAATTGACGGGAATAGAAATCGCAGGATTGACAAGTTTTCCTTGTTTATTAATAGATGGAGGCATTCCAGAAACAACTCCGAATGTAGAGTCTATGCTTAAAGTTAAGGAATTTTTAGAAGGAAGAGATTATCAAAGTCTTGAAATGAATATGCCGAGTGCCACATCAACAGCGACGCTAAATCTGTTGAAAATGTGCGGTGCCACACAGGGGGAACCGGGGCATGCATTGACAGGTACCACTCCATTGCACGCAATGGAAGATTTAGCAGAGAAACCAGCTATGGTCTATGTTTCAGAAGTATCCCATTTCTATAATGACAAAGCATTTGTATTTGGAGGGGGATTTTACCCGAGATCGAAAATGCAGGGGGCACTCGTAGGTTCAAGTATAGATAACCTTAGATACTATCCTATTGTCGAAAATGATCCTACCAATATCGATTATTATGGTGCCTTGAAAACAAATGATGTCAAGATTGGTGATACGGCCATATATGCTTTTCGTACTCAAGTCTTCGTCACAAATGCCCAGGTAGCAGTAGTTGGAAATATAACAACAAACCCTGAATTGTTAGGTATTTACGATTCAAAAGGAAACGTAATACGTTAAAACTTTCTGGGAATGATTACTTATGAAAGGAAGGAATTGAGTGGAGATAATCTGTGTGAATAACTATGATGAAATGAGCGAAAGAGCTGCAGCGATGATTGCGGACCAAATAAAACATGTTCCTCATTCAACATTAGGACTGGCAACAGGCTCTACACCGGAGGGTCTATACAGAAGTTTAATTCAAAAAAACAGACAGGATAAAGTATCGTTTAAAGATGTGACGACCTTTAATTTGGATGAATACATTGGACTTTCTGAAACAGATACAAACAGCTATCACTTTTTCATGCATAGCCATTTTTTTGATTATATTGATATTCAGCATCATAACATACACATTCCGAATGGATTGGCAAATGATTTGGAACAAGAGTGTGAGAATTATGAAGCAAAAATACGGAACATCGATATTCAAGTGTTGGGTTTAGGGTTAAATGGTCATATCGGTTTTAATGAGCCTGGTACATCTTTCTTAAGCAGGACGCATCTTGTCCATTTAACTGAATCGACAAGAAAAGCAAATTCTCGCTATTTTAAAACAATAGAGGATGTTCCTGAACGGGCCATTACGATGGGGATTAATACCATCATGAAAAGTAAAAAGATTATTCTACTAGTTTCGGGAGAGAGGAAAGCAGAAGCAGTAGAGCGACTAATGAATGGAGAGATATCAGAGGATTTTCCAGCTTCTGTTTTACAGCGCCATCCTAATGTTGTCTTAATTGGTGATAAAGCTGCACTAAAAAAGCTTCGTTTACAAAATGAATTTATTTGTTGATGAAGATATAAAAGAATATAAATCTTAACATCACATTGAACGAAGCAAATGTTAGCGCTATAATTACAATATACAATATATTGTATAGGAATAATAGTTTAGATATAGATTGCGAGTGAGCTTAATGACAAATTTGAGCAACAAACTTGAACTTGCTAAAAGAGAAGTAGGGAGGTCTGTTATCTATATCAATCCAAATGTCAGAGAGGAAAGTGAAACAAAAAATCAACATCCATTATATTTTGGGCTGAAGGATACCAACCAGATCCCTGATAACATCATTAATAGGCTTAGATATCATCCCGATTATCTTTGGTTAACAGTGGATAAGGCATCAAATAGAGGACGTGCCATAGATACAGACTTAATCAATCCTGTTACCTATCGTGTTATGACAGGTTCGACAAGCGGTGGTCCAATCAATATCTTGAAGGGAATGATTGATTTTGCTATCGGAACTGATGGGGGAGGTTCTGTATTAGCCCCAGCACTTAGTTGTCAATTGCCTTCAATGATTGGATCAGGACTTGGACTTTTAGTAAAACATCAAAAGAAGTCTACAGAGGGGCTTTCGTTTACAGGTAGTATAGGGGTTATCGGTAAGAATATAAAGACGTTAAAAGAAGTAATGGAATGCCTAATCGGAACAAATTTTGAGAGGAAAGCCAATAGAGGATTCAAAGTCATTGTGCCAAAAAAGGGAACTGTTAACTGTCCAGATGGTCAAGATATGAATAAAAAAGTTATGCACTACCTGTCAAAAATACAATGTGGTGAGTACTCCGTTGAAGAGACAGAGATGAGTGGAATCGATGACCGAAAACGCGGAATAGAAATTATCCATGAATCCTTTGAACAAAGGGGAGCTGACATAATCGTTACTTGTGAGGGACCCATCGATGTGTATGGCTATGGAGAAACGATTCCACAATTTTTGGGAAATCCGGGTCGAGAACTGACAAGAAATCATGGTAAATACCTAGTGAGAGCAGCCAACATGTGTGGAACAACCGCTATTACGGTTCCAATTGAAACATTAGCTTGTGGATTAGTGATCATTGCCAAAAAAGGTTTCGAGACATCAATGATTGCTCTTGAGATGGCGGCAAGACTTGAAGAGGTCATTTCAATGCCAGAAATTTGGAAGCGTTATTTTATTCAGGAACCTAAATTTACAGGCTTGGATTTACAATAATTTGTTTGTTGAAAGGAGAGTAAAAGAATGAATTTATACGAGTATACCGAAAGATTAAAAATTCTACTGGAACAAAACGTGATTTCTGGTAAATCTCATGATCTTGCATTACTTGCATTTAAAGAGTTGAGTAAAAAGCTAAATAAAAATGATGTTGAGCAAGCAGAAATGTTATTCACTCATTTACCGATGGCATTAGATCGTTGCAATAGTGGAAAAGAAGTAGAAGGTCCAAGTAATGCGATCATGAATGAAATCACTCAATCTAATTATTTCCCGATTGCAAAGGCGCAGGTAGATTTAATTGAAGAAAAATGGGGAAGTTCCATACCTGAGGAAGAGAAAAACTATCTATATATGCATTACACAACCGTACTGAATGTAAATAGTGAAGGAGGAAAATAAAATGAAAATTGTCGTAGGTGGGCAAGTAGAAAAGAAACAAATTGAGAATTTGATTAAGGAGTTGGATTCATCGATTGAGACTGTTGTGAAGTCTGATTTAGAAGCGGCTATGTTGATGAAAACAGGACAGGCTGATTATTATTTTGGTGCATGTCATACGGGTGGTGGCGGTGCCTTAGCAATGGCCATTGCCCTGATTGGGAAAGATAAATGTGAAACAGTATCCATGCCAGGTAAGAAACCAAATGAAGAAAAAGTACTGGAAGCTGTACAAAATGGAAAGAAAGCTTTTGGGTTTACTGGAGATCATGTTGATGAGGCAGTACCAATGATCATTAAAGCGATTAAATCAAATTCATAATCAACTGAGATAGGAGGAAATAAGAGATGGAAACATTATTCGTTGTATTAATTGGTGCAGTCGCTGCCGTTTTATCGAATAGAAATATTGCTGTTTTTAATGATGGTTTACGACCAATTGTTTCGGAAAATAGTGAAGGAAGGCTGAAACGGCGAGAGCTAGGATTAACAGCGTTTGCCATGAGCTTTGGGCTAGTTATCGGCTTCGGTATTCCGTTTACGTTATCAGCCAGTATTATTTTAATTCATAGTATTTTATTAGGTACAGATATTATTGGATTAATCACGCCAAGGAATAAATGGGGAACTCCTGTTGCCGCTGCAATCGGTGCTTTATATGGCTGGGGACTTATTGCCGGTTTGGAAGGCTTCGTGAAATTATTTGATCATTTGCCGGTGAATTTTTTAACTCCGCTTGGTGAAGTGGGAACCCCGGTTGTTGTTACGTTTATGGCATTCCCAGCTTTAGCTGTTGCCATGCAATTTGGTATTAAAAAAGGGATTTTAACTTTTATTGTATCCGCTTTAGTTAGACAGTTGGCGGTATGGATGAATACTAGTGAGTTTTTAAAGATTGGAGACAATGTAGTCACATTAAACCAAGAGGGTATGGCTTTAATTATTGGAATGATTTTCTTATTCACTTATGCAATGAAAGAAAAAGCGGTAGACGGGGCGAGTATTGATTTAGCTTCAGTGTTTAGTGATAAAGTAAAGTCTATTAAGAAAAACGTTGTCTTCTTTATGATTATTGGCGGTCTAATTGCGGGAGCGACTAACCTTTTATTAATGGCAGGAGATCCGATTTCATTAAATCTACTTGCTGAAGGGAAACAAACAGATGCAGGTATTGCGGCAGCTGCAAGAGCGATTGGCTTTATCCCGTTAGTTGCTAGTACGGCAATTGCAACAGGTGTATACAGTCCTGTTGGATTCACATTAATTTTTGTTGTTGGTTTATTTTCTCCAAATGTATGGTTGGCAGTCGTTATCGGAGCAATCGTTATTTTTGGTGAAGTAATGTTATTAAGCTTTATTGCAAGATTTCTAGATAAATATCCTGGTGTTAGAAATTCTGGGGAGAATATTCGTAGCGCTATGACTAAACTTCTAGAAGTTGCCTTGTTAATTGGTGGTGCAAACGCTTCTAACATGATCGCACCTGGCTTCGGTTTCTTCTTTATTGCAGGCTTCTATTTATTGAATGAGGTAGCAGGAAGACCGATTGTTCGTATGGCTGTCGGTCCACTAGGTGCAATTGCAGTTGGTATTATTGCCAATATTTTAGTGGCGTTAGGAATAATGGTTATTCCTCAATAAAACTTAGATAGATATTTAACTAGAAAGCAGGTTGTCCCAAAAGCATAGATTTTTGAGACAACCTGTTTTTACATATTTTTTACAAAGCGAGCCCTTTCTTTCTAGAGAAGGCTCTACATTAAATGAGATATAAATATGGATGCTATTCCAAAATAGATTAATAATGACAAAACATCATTTAAGGTTGTAATCAGCGGGCCAGATGCTACGGCAGGATCGACTTTAAATTGGTGAAGGATTAGTGGAATAATGGTCCCTGCCAAAGTTCCAATAATAAGTGTAATGACGAGTGTACTGCCGATAACGAGCCCCAATAGTGGATTTCCTTGCCATATATAAGCGATGATCGATATTAATATCCCACACGTAAGTCCAATAATAATTCCAACAAGTAGTTCTCTGAAAATTAGCTTCATTACTACTTTTTTATTTATATCTCTAGAAGTAAGTCCTCTCACAACAACTGCTAAAGATTGTGTGCCTGTGTTTCCTGTCATTCCCGCAATCATGGGCATGAAGAATGCTAAAGCTACAACCTTTTGGAGCGTTTCCTCAAAAGTACTGACAATAGTTCCTGAGACTAGTCCGATAAATAATAACAAGATTAGCCAAGGCAGTCTACGGTATGCTGCTATTGGAGCCTTTGTATCAAAGTCAATATCTTTTCCTGATGCAGATAATTTCTCAATGTCCTCCGAAGCCTCTTGAATTAAAACATCGATCATGTCATCCACTGTTAGAATCCCAACTAAAACATTATCATGATTCACAACAGGCAGGGCTAAAAAATCGTATCTTTGAATAATTTGGGCAGCGCGCTCTTGGTCCGTATCGACTGTCACTGAGATGACCCGTTCATACATAATCGTTTCAACTTGTTCTTTAGGCTCGGATAAAATAAGGTCACGATAGGAAATAACACCAATTAGTTGCTTCTTATCATTAATGACATATAAGTAGTTTATGCTTTCGGCAATTTCTGCATACTCCCTTAGTTTATTCATTACGTCTTTAACAGTATAGTGTTGGGGGATCCAGACATATCGATTCGTCATAAGTCTCCCTGCAGTTTCAGGAGAATAGTTCATTAAATCTTGAACTACTTGCGACTCCTCCTTTTTCATATTCGCCAAAAATTTTTCTTTACTTTCTGGCAATAGTTCTTCAAGGAGGGTTACTAAGTCATCGTTATCCATTTTGTCCATTACTTTTACTGCTTTTTCAATGCCTAAATGATTTAAGACATTTTGTTGTTGTTCATTGTCCAACTCTTGAAGCATACTTGCCAATTGAGCGATATTTAGAAACGATAAAAATCGATTTCGATGCTTAATAGGCAACAATTCATAAATTCGTGCAATATCATACGGATGTAATTCATCTAATAAACGATTAAATTCAGTTCTCTTTGCATCTTTGAGGTATTGAATCACTTGGATTGTGATTTCATTTAGCGTATAGTCTTTTACCATTGTTCTCACCTTCTTCTACTTAACTAGGATGTATCAGTCCATTTTAAAAGAAGGCAACTCTTGAGAGTGCTTAAAATGGACATACATCCTTTTGTTTCTTAATATTCTGTTCATTAACCTATGCGAATAAGGACTACTATCCATTTTTAACCACCCCCTAAAAATAAAAAAACACCATCACAGAATGAAGGTGTAATATCAAATAAAATACAACTTTTTTAGAGATTTCCTTCATTCGTAGAGTTTTAGCACTGTGCGGCATAGGAATAAATTCCAGCTACATTAAAAACCACCTTAATTCGATGGTTTCTGTTGACCCATTGGCATCTTTGGATATTTCTGGGCAGCAGCATATCTCCAGCACAGGAGCCTCACCTAACGAAGGTATTTAATTGACAATATAATATTATATTAGAAGTCTTTCGATTTGTCAATAAAAATATGGGGGTTGGAAATAATGAAATGCAAGAGAACTATTTCATTTATTTGATTGAAGGAAACACGTTGAGATGTTTTTTAACAATTACATAATAAAAAACTTCCCAGATGTCTCGAAACTCCATTTGAGTCCATAGGGTTCTAAATTTATAAATACAGTCAAGGTACTAATGCTTGTTTTTTAAAATAAAAGGACGCTGGAAAAAAGATGTTTTTTTATGATAAAAGATGCATTGACTTATGTATATTATGATATAAATATGATATTATTATAGGAAAAGTGTCAAAAGTAAATAGTTCCATAGTTTTATAATAGAAGCAGCAATACATAGTATTAAAGAATCATTTGTAGGGTTTAGAGTGAATATGCATCACTCTAAATACAAGACTAGAGAAAGAAGGCGCTTACAGATATGAAGAGTATCCGCATGAGACTAACATTAAGTTTTTTGGCGATTATCGTACTTTGCTCGGGCTTAGCCATATTTAATTATTTCTCACTTTCTATGATGAATCAAAAAACAAAGGGGATGCTTTCGAATGACTTGCCAACGTTAATTGCGGGCAAGGAATTATCGTATAATATCGCTAATAGAGTTTCCCTATTAAATAGCTTTATGCTGTATGGGGACAAGAGCTATAGAAGCGATTATGATGAATACTACTTACAGAGTGAAGATATTAAGGAGCAGCTTCTTAAAGGTGAGCAATCTGCAGAGATTTTAGGACTGCTTGAATTAACAGAAGAATGGCACCGAGTAATCCAAGAAGAAGTGTTTGCCGTTTACGATAAGGGGGAAAGAGATGAGGCTGCGAGAATTTTAGAAACGAAATCACAGCCAGTTGCTGAGAACCTTATAGATCGATATCAGGCGCTTGCAAAGAAGCAAGAGGAAAATGCTATCAAAAATGGTAACAGTGCTTTAGAGTTTGGAGAAAATATTCAGTTGAATGGCATTATTGTCTCTATCGCCATTGTCCTCATCGGCTTAGCAATCGCCACATATACGTCTGGAGTCATTACAAAACCGATCAGACTAATTGTAAATAGGATGAACATCATTGCTAAAGGTGAGCTTCCAGCAGAACCACTGAAGACAAAGTTAAAAGATGAAATTGGTCAGTTAATTACTGCTGTTAATACGATGAATGAAAATGTTAGAAATATGATTATTCAAATCAGACACGTTTCTGAGGATGTAACGAGCCAAGGTGAAGAACTCACTCAATATGCTGATGAAGTAAAGATTGGTAGTCAACAAATTGCCACCACGATGGAGGAACTATCTAAAGGGGCAGAAGAACAAGCAAGTTCATCAGCTTCTTTAAATGAAAAAATGAGCGATTTTGCCCAAGAGATCATGCAAGTAGTGGTTGAAGGGGAAGGGGTAAAAGAAAAGGCAGGCTCAATGGTTCAATTAACAAATGAGGGCAGCCATGCGATGGATGAATCGATTCAAAAAATGGCAGTGATTAATGAAAGTATGAAGAAGTCCAATTCTATGGTCAAGGGTTTAGACAGTAAAACAAATGAAATTACACAATTGGTTAATGTCATTCGAGAAATTGCTGACCAAACGAATTTATTAGCACTGAACGCAGCCATCGAAGCTGCTCGTGCTGGTGAGCAAGGAAAAGGCTTTGCTGTTGTGGCCGATGAAGTACGAAAGCTCGCTGAGCAAGTTAGTAACTCAGTTTCAGATATCACTTCAATTGTCACAGATATTCAAAATGAATCAAAACAAGTGGTGGATTCATTAGATAATGGTTACGAACTTGTTCAAGAAGGGACAGCCCAAATTTCTTCAACAGGAAGAACCTTTATGAAAATTCAAGGGAGTATTGAAGAAGTGGAAAACAATATCGAATCAATGGCGGCATCGTTGTATGGTATTCTGGATAACACTCAATCCATTAATAATTCAATCGAAAATATTGCTTCTGTTTCTGAAGAAAGTGCTGCTGGTTTGGAGCAAGTGTCAGCGACTTCACAGCAGTCAAGCAGTGCAATGGAAGAAGTATCAAATAGTGCAAGATTGTTGGAAGAGAATGCAACTAGATTAAATGAATTGGTTCAGCAATTTAAAGTAAGAGATTAATCTGGATAAAAATCAGAAAAAGCTCCGCGGTTAAAAGTAACCTGGTGGTGACCCCACAAAGTTAGAGTTTTAATTTAAGCAGCTAATTGGCTGGTATGGGTACGGTATTGAACCGGACTCATGCCTGCCAATTTTTGCTTTATACGCTTGTTATTATAATAATTGATATACTCTTCCATTCTCTTTCTTAATTCATCAAAAGCGCACAGTGATTCTCCATAATACATTTCTTGTTTCAATAAGCCGAAAAAGTTCTCCATGGGCGAATTATCTAAACAGTTTCCTTTTCGCGACATACTCTGGAACACTTTGTTTTTTCTGAGCGTGTTTACCCATTTAGTATGTTGATAATGCCACCCTTGATCAGAATGTATAGTAGTTCTAAACTTTGAATCTCTTACAATTTCTAGTGCTTCCTCGAGAGGCTTCATTGCTAATTCTAGGGTTGGACGCATACTTATCCCGAATGAAAGAATTTCCCCATTAAACATATCCATAATTGGATTTAGATACAGTTTTACACCGTCTGAACACTTAAATTCTGTAATATCTGTGGTTAATTTTTGATGACACACGTTTGTGTAAAAACGACGATTGATAAGGTTCTTGGCAACAGTTCCAGTCGTACCCTTGTAAGAACTGTACTTGCGCAATTTTAATCTGAATTTATCTCCTTTGAGCCCGAGTTTATTCATGATACGTTGCACTTTCTTATGATTCACTTCAAACCCACGGTTTTTTAATTCCAATTGAATACGACGATAACCATAATTTCCGTTATGTTCTTCGAAAATGGACTGAATAAGTTCCTCCAACTCCTGGTCTGGATTCTCCTCCTTCAACATTTTCATATGATAATGGTAGGAGGATTCTGGAATGCCGACTTTTTGTAAAACATCTATTAGCTTGAAGGTTTCTTTGAGTTCGAATGATAACGCTGCTTGTGCTTTTCGAGATAGCCCTCTGGATCCATCTGAAAAGCTCGCAACTTTTTTAAGTATTCTACCTCTAAACGTAGAAGTTCGTTTTCTCTTTCCAACTTTTGTTCATATGTCATTTCTTTTGATTCCGTGTTTTTTGTGTTCTTTGCTTTATCAGACATAGGAGGCCGTCCTTTAAGTTTATTCAGGCCTTCAACACCCCCATCATGAAAAGCTTTCTTCCATGATGCTATTAAGGGAGGGTTCGTTAACCCAAAATGGAGGGCTGTTTCCGTTTCAGAAGAACCTGTTCTCTTCATAAAGCTTAATACATCAAGCTTGAATTGAACAGAATAAGTTTGCTTTTCCTTCTTCCTCATCAAGCCATCCATCCCAAATTTCTCGTACAGTTTTACCCAACGTTTAATTGGAGAACTGCTTGTCATTTTATATTTCTCTGCCAAGAGATCATATCCTAATTTTCCTTTTTGATACTCTCTAACTAGCATTAACTTAAATTGTTCACTATATTTTGCCATAAAAATACACCCAAAAGTTAAATTTCACTCTAACTTTTGGGGTGCAGTACAAAACGTGTAAGCTCTTTTTTTGTGTGTTTAAATTTTTGAAATATAATACTAATTCTGAATTCGAAAAAATGAAATGTTTTTATGGAAATAGGTCTTTTAAAACAGTAAAATCTACTCATGTACATTTTTTTATATGAAAATAGTAATAATGAATAAAAAAATGAAAGAAGCAACGAAGATAAACAGCATGAAGTGAAAAATTTTATAGAAAGAAATGTCGAAACGTTTCGCCAAACAGCCCGCTATCAACAGAGGAGGATTCGTATATGAGAAAAAGATTTAAGTTTAAAAAATTAAATAATTCTCAAAAGAAAAACTTTCAGCAGAAAAGTATTTCTTTAAAGAGGCTATCGTTTATAAACATAAAAGGACAAGGCTTAAAAACGAAAATTTTGCTCGGTTATGGGGTTGTTTTATTATTGCTCATTATATTGGGAGCGAGTGTTCTTTTTAATGTAAACAGCCTTAATCGTCAAATTGAAAAAACGATTCAAGAGGATGTACAGACCCTTACATATGAGTCACAAATGAGTTACAATATCGCCAATCGAATGGCGATGTTGAGGGGATTTCTTTTATTCGGCGATACACAAGATAAAGAGCTTTTTGATGAACACACAAGAAATAGTAAAAAGTTAGAAGATAAGCTATTGGAAATGGATAATTCCAAGGAGCTGGAACAGCTTCTATATGCAAGTAACAACTGGGGCATGCTCATTCAGGAACGAGTGTTTACAGCTTATGACAGAGGCGAACGCGAGCTGGCTTTGAAAATCGTCAATGATCAAGTAGGCCCGATTGGGCAGCAATTGATGGATTCATTTGACGAGCGGGTTAGCGAGAAAGAAAAAATGGTCGAACAAAGCGGCAAGGAGTTGCTTAATCGTGGGATTGCCATGAATAGCTTTGTGATTATTTTAACGATTATCGCGATTGTACTTGGCGTAGCAGTTGCTCTTTTCCTTGCTAATTATATTGTGAGACCGGTTCATCATGTTGTTGAAAAGATGAACCAAATTGCCAAAGGAGATTTCACAGGGGATGATTTGAAAATAATTTCTAACGATGAAATCGGACAGTTAAGTACTTCAGTTAATTTGATGTCTGTAAGTTTAAAAGGCTTGGTTGAGAGTGTGCAAAAAGTGACTGAGCAAGTAGCTGCATCATCGGAGGAATTGTCGGCAAGTGCTGAACTGACAACGGCTGCCACTGAGCATGTCGTTAATAATATCAATGAAGTTGCGAAGGGGTCTGAAGTTTCGGCAGAAGTAGCGACCAACAGTGCGCTTGCGATGGAAGAGGTAAGCATCGGTGTTCAAAGAATTGCGGAGTCCTCTTCAGAAGTCGCAGCTATGTCGCAGCAATCTACTGATATAGCCAAAGATGGAAATACAAAGATTGACCGAGCAGTAGAACAAATGAGTCGAATTTCTGGAACAGTCGAATCGACTTCTGCAATTATTAAACAATTATGGGAAAGATCAAAGCAAATTGGTGACATTGTTACAGCGATAACTGATATTTCAAGTCAAACAAATCTGCTTGCCTTGAATGCAGCTATTGAAGCAGCAAGAGCAGGAGAACATGGGAAGGGCTTTGCTGTCGTCGCAGATGAAGTAAGAAAATTAGCTGAGCAATCGCAAGAGTCAGCAGGGAAAATTAAAGAATTGATTGAAAAGACACAGGAAGACACGAATGATTCGATTCAGTCAATGATGAGAGTTGTCGAAGAGGTTGAGGCAGGGACATTGGATGTCAATGAAGCAGGCGAAGCCTTTAAGAAGATTTTAGCTGCCGAAATCCGGGTTGCAGAGCAAATTCATGAAGTTTCTGCCATTTCTGAGCAGATGTCAGCCAATACACAAGAGGTATCAGCATCTGTTCAAGAAGTTCAAACGATCGCAACACAAAGTTCTGAAGGAACTCAAACGATTGTTACAGCTTCCAGAGAGCAGCTTGCATCGATGGAGGAGATTTCAGAATCAGCTAAGTCGTTAAGTGAGATGTCTGAAACACTGCAAAATGAACTTGCGAAGTTTAAAATATAAATGATGAAAGCTGGTGCGTTTTAAGGCACCAGCTTTTCAATTATGCTTGGATTTGGCAATCTTGAAGTTTAATATATTGTCCATCGCTAATCGTAATGTACATATCAGATTGGACATTTTCGTTTGTGACAATACTGTCGATTTGGTGTCTACTGTTTTTCGAAACTTCTAAATAGCCCATCCCTATTGAACTGTCTAGAATTACTTTATATTCACCTGCAGGGATATCTTGCCCTACCTTGAACATTCCATTTTGATAGAGTCCGTCTTCTGGAATAATTGATGGAGCCGAATCAACTGGATACATTTCTGTACCTTGAAGTTTGAAATATTCCCCGTCGTTTAACGTCACATAAGTGTGCCCTCCGCTCACTAAGTTGTCGTTAAAAATAATGCTATCCAATTGTCCAGTACTATCAGATGCGCTTTCGATGTAACCGGCTCCATTGGCAAGGACCAGATACTCGCCGGCAGGGATATCGGAACCGACTTTATACACCCCTGCATTAATTTTGGAATCGTTTTTCCCTTCTTTCTCCGTTGGCGCTTCTTTATCACGTTCATTGTTCGTCTCATCTGTCTGCGCCTTTTTGTTGGCAGTTTCGTTATTGTTTGCCTCCTCATCTCCACACTGGGTTAAGGCAATAACGATAATGATCGCTAATAACCAAAACCACCATTTTTTATAAAAAGGTTTTCTCACTTTATCTTTTGCCATGAATAAATCTCCTTTGTTTTTTTAGTATAAAAAAAGAGAATCAGCATTATTATGAGTTTTGTGGACAAGAAGTACCCAACAATAAAATAATTAAAAAAATTCTTCTTGCGCTCACGAAAAGAATGCTCTATAATCAATTTTAAAATTAATTGAAATTTAAGAAATGAAAGACGATGAAGAGAAAAAGTAGGATTTTGCAATTTTACACAGAGAGCTTCGGTAGCTGAAAAGAAGCAAAAATTCGAATCTGAACAATGGCCTCTGAGTTTCGTGCTGAACATATCATCATTGATATTAGTAGGTTCCGACGAGATTTGGTACTCGTTATCAATACCACAGTATCTGGGAGAAAAATGCCCATGTACTCGTTGAGGCTGTTTTGTGCGAGCAAACAGTGAAGTAAGGTGGTACCACGTGAATGATAAACACGTCCTTATCCAGTGATGGATAAAGACGTGTTTTTTTATTTCTTTACAGGAACATTAAATTTTAATTTAGAGAATTGTCAAGCTCCAACGCCTATCGCCTATCAAACTTCAGTTTCTTCCTTACGATAAGTCAACTTTTGATTGCTTTTCACCATTCAAGTTTTCTGTATCTCAGTCGAAACCTTCCAGTTCATACGGCGATGAGCAAGGCGCTTCCACTTTTCTAATAGGGAGGAATTATTGTGAATAACTATTTAGTGCTACAAACGGATTTTGGGATCAGTGACGGTGCTGTGAGCGCGATGTATGGAGTTGCCTTATCTGTTCATCCAGCTATTCGAATATTTGATTTAACTCATGACATCCCTCAATACAATATTTGGGAAGGGGCTTATCGCCTTTATCAAACCATTTCTTATTGGCCTGAAGGTACAGTTTTCGTATCTGTTGTTGATCCTGGTGTTGGTTCTGAACGAAGGAGTGTTGTCGTGAAAACAGCAACCAATCACTATATTGTCACTCCCGATAATGGAACATTGACACAAATTAAGAAGGAAATAGGAATAGTTGAAGCAAGAATTATTGACGAGAAGGTGAATCGCCTTCCGAAATCAGGCGAGTCATATACATTCCATGGTCGTGATGTATATGCGTTTACGGGAGCAAGGTTGGCAACAGGAATCATCACGTACGAACAAGTTGGTCCTGAGGTAGAGGTCGATTCAATTATTGAATTGCCAGTATCTGAAGCAAAATTGATTAAAGGGGGCGTGACTGGCAGCATTGATATTCTTGATGTTCGGTTTGGAAACTTATGGACCAATATCGAGCGAGAACTTTTTAAGCAATTAGACATCGTCTATGGTGATTCCTTTGAAGTGACGATAGAGAATGATACACGTCAGGTCTATAAGAACATTATGACTTTTGGTCGTTCTTTCGCAGACAGTCATTTAGGAGAACCACTTCTATACGTCAATTCTTTAGATAAAATAGGCGTTGCTCTAAACCAAGGTTCTTTTGCAAAAGCATACCATGTTGAAACAGGGGTTAATTGGACAATTTCGATACGTAAAGTTCAGAATATAAGCTATAATTAGTGGTTTTTCCGAACAATTAATGAGAATTCCTTTGTAATATGCGGAAAAATGTAACAAATATTTAGAAAAGAGTTTATAATTAGTAATTGTAATATTCAAAAGATAAGGAGCTGGACATATTGAACAGAAATTATTTATCCATTAAAACGATCGTAGCTATTGGAATTGGAGCTGCACTATTTATGATTTTAGCCAAATTTGCTTCCATTCCTTCTCCGATTCCGAATACTTCAATCCAAACCTCTTATGCATTTTTAGCGTTAATGGCTGCAGTTTTTGGGCCGATTGCAGGTGGGTTAATTGGTTTTATCGGTCACGCCCTTAATGATGCGATCTCCTATGGGTCAGTGTGGTGGAGCTGGGTTATTGTATCCTTATTTGTAGGAGCAACGATTGGTCTGTTTGCGAAGAGAATAAACATTGAAGCAGGTGGTTTTACCGTAAAAAAAGTCATTACATTCAATGTTATTCAAGCAGTGGCTCAAGGAATTGGTTGGTTTTTAATTGCCCCGGCGTTAGACATTCTTATTTATGCAGAGCCGGCTAATAAAGTATTTGCACAAGGTGTATTTGCTGGACTGTCTAACATTGTTACGGTGGGGGTATTAGGAACGATTTTGCTATTCGCCTATGCCAAAACGCGCAGTCAGAGCAACAGCTTGCATAAGGAATTATAAGGAGTATTTCGAGAGGATTCGATTAAGAAGATGAAAAAACCAGTCATTGAATTTAGCAATTATAGCTTTAAATACAACAGCCAGGTTGAGCCCACTCTGCACAATCTGAACCTTACTATCTACGAAGGGGAAAAAGTGGTGATTGTGGGACCCTCTGGTTCCGGGAAAAGTACGATTGGTCAGTGCCTCAATGGGTTGGTTCCTTTTTCATATAAAGGTGAAGTGACTGGAAGCCTTGCGATTTTTGGCCAAGAAGCAAGGAATTTAGATATTTTTACTTTATCAAAAATGGTCGGGACTGTTTTGCAGGATCCGGATGGTCAATTCATTGGTCTGACAGTTGGGGAAGATATTGCTTTTTCGTTAGAAAATGATTGTATCGACCAATCTCAAATGGTTCAAATGGTCGATGATATTGCGAAAATGGTGGATATGGAAAGACGCTTGCAATCGTCTGTCCATCATTTGTCTGGCGGACAAAAGCAAAGGGTGTCATTAGCAGGAGTGATGGTTGACCAAGTTGATATTTTATTGTTTGATGAGCCGCTGGCTAATCTTGATCCGACGACAGGAAAATCAGCCATTGAACTTATTGATCAGATTCATGAGCAGATGAATAAAACGATCATCATTATCGAGCATCGCTTAGAGGATGTTTTACACCGAAATGTTGATCGCATTATTGTTATAGATGAGGGGAGAATCGTTGCTGATGAGCATCCGGATGCAATATTGGCAAGCTCAATTTTAGAACAGCATCATATTCGAGAACCATTATATGTGAAAGCAGCAAAATACGCTGGCTGTGCATTAACAGCAGAGATGCGTCCTTCCCGGCTGCATACATTTGCTTTAAAAAATTGTCAAGAAAAGCTGATAGAATGGTATGAAAATGTGGAAAGAGAAGGGAAGACAAAAAGCAGCTCACCTGTGCTAGAAGTCGAACACCTGTCTTTTTCATATCACGGTGGTAAAGAAATCATTCAAGACATTTCTTTTTCGGTCCAGAAAGGTGAAATGGTCAGTATCGTTGGTAAGAATGGAGCAGGGAAATCAACCCTTTCGAAGCTTATTTGTGGATTTGAAAAGCCCCAGTCTGGGAAAATTATGTTTCATGGTCAAGAGGTGACCGCGGATTCGATTAAAGAGAGAGCTCTTAGAGTTGGCATGGTGATGCAAAACCCTAATCATATGATTTCCAAAAACATGATTTTCGATGAGGTTGCTTTAGGATTAACAATTCGTGGTGTCCCGGAAAACAAAATTAAAGAGAGAGTGGAAAAAACACTGAAAGTTTGCGGCCTTTATCCGTTTCGAAACTGGCCGATTTCAGCTTTAAGCTTTGGGCAAAAGAAACGAGTAACCATTGCCTCGATTCTTGTTTTAGAGCCGGAAATCCTCATTCTTGATGAACCAACTGCTGGTCAGGATCTTCGCCATTATACAGAGATTATGGAGTTCTTAGTTGAATTAAATCGGCAAGGAATGACAATTCTCATGGTTACTCATGATATGCACATTATGCTTGAGTATACATCGAGAGCGATTGTCATTACAGATGGACAAATCATAGCCGACGATTCTGCAGCGGCTGTGTTGACGAATAGGGAACTTATTAAACAAGCTAATTTAAAAGAAACATCCTTATTTGAGTTGGCAGAGCGCATCGGCATAGAGGAACCAAAGGAGTTTGTTGAACGCTTCATTGTCTTTGATAGGGAGGAGCGAGGGAAATGGCAGTAGAAATGCTCTCATATATAGAAAAAAATACGGCGGTGCACCGCTTAACTGGTGTTACAAAGCTCCTATGCTTTATCCTCTGGTCTACGGCGGCAATGCTTACTTATGATACCCGCATCCTTATTTTTTTGTTTCTTATGAGCATTTGGATTTTCATTGTTTCAAAGATAGAGATAAAAGAGGTTTCCTTTGTTCTCATTTTTATTTTCATTTTTTTGCTGTTGAATAATGTGGCGATTTATGGGTTTTCTCCTCAAGAAGGAGTCAAGATTTATGGTACAAGCCATGTTTTGTTTGAAATAGCAGGGAGATACAATGTAACGCTGGAACAGATTTTTTATCAATTTAATATTACCTTAAAATACTTTACAGTTGCCCCTGTGGCATTGCTCTTTATTGTAACGACACATCCAAGTGAATTTGCAGCTTCTTTAAATAAGATTGGAATTAGCTATCGAATATCTTACGCAGTTTCTTTGGCACTTCGTTACATTCCGGATGTGCAGAGAGATTTTCGCAATATCGCTCTGGCCCAACAGGCTCGAGGGCTGGATATGTCGAATAAGGAGAAGCTGCCAAAGCGTGTGAAGAATGCCGCTTCTATCATTATTCCGCTTATATTATCTAGCTTAGATAAAATCGAAACTATTAGCAATGCGATGGAACTCCGCGGTTTTGGGAAAAACAAAAAAAGAACGTGGTATAGCTCCCGTCCTTTTCAAAAAAGTGATTACCTAGTTCTAACATGCTTTATTCTGATTTTAGCTGCCAGTCTTATCATTACATTTCATGACGGGAATCGTTTTTACAATCCATTTCAATAACGAAAAAAGGAGAACCTTTTCATGTGAAAAAGTTCTCCTTTCAGACTTACCTGCAAACGCTCGCTTTCTTTGTTGCTTCGCCTTGTCCGGTGCTCATTACCAATTAAGGTAACTCCGCTCCTTCCCTCGAAAGACAAACGTTTCATTCAGTCTGAAGGGAAACGGCTATTTATCATCTTTGACTTTGTCTATGTTAGCGAATTCTCATTTCTGTTTCCTTATCAAAGAAATGTACTTTGTTCATATCGAATGCGATATCGATGTTTTCGCCTGGTGCGATCTGGCTGCGTGAATCGATTCTGGCAACAAAGTTCTGATCTTCCAGGGAAGAATAGATCATCGTTTCAGCACCTGTAAGCTCGGCAACATCAACTTTTACTTGAAGCTTAGAGCCTTGAGAGGCTTCAATAAATAACTGCTCATCATGAATATCTTCTGGTCTGATTCCTAGGACGACTTCTTTCCCCACATATCCTTGAGTACGCAACATTTTCATTTTCCCTTCAGGAATATCTATTTCTGTACTGCCGGTTACAAATTTGCCTTCTTCAATTATTCCATTGAAAAAGTTCATGGAAGGAGAACCGATAAAGCCGCCTACAAAGATATTTTCAGGGTTCTCATATACTTCTTTCGGAGCTCCAACCTGCTGAATCACTCCATCCTTCATAACAACTAGGCGGCTTGCCATCGTCATCGCTTCGGTTTGATCGTGGGTAACATAGATCGTTGTTGTTTCTAAACGGCGATGAAGCTTAACGATTTCCGCACGCATCTGCACGCGAAGTTTGGCATCAAGATTGGACAAAGGTTCATCCATTAAAAACACCTTCGCATCACGAACAATCGCACGACCAAGTGCAACACGCTGACGTTGACCGCCGGAGAGCGCTTTTGGCTTACGAGTTAAGTAAGATTCCAATCCTAATATTTTTGCAGCTTCTTTAACCCTCTCATCAATTTCCTTTTTAGAAAATTTTCGGAGCTTTAATCCAAAAGCCATATTATCGTATACAGTCATATGCGGATAGAGGGCATAGTTTTGGAATACCATAGCAATATCTCTGTCCTTTGGCGGTACGTCATTAACCCGCTTCTCATCGATATAGAGGTTGCCTTTTGAGATTTCCTCAAGCCCTGCAATCATTCGTAATGTTGTAGATTTTCCACATCCAGACGGACCAACAAATACAATGAATTCCTTATCTTCAATTTGCAAATTGAAGTCTTCTACCGCAGTTACTTTATTGTCATATATTTTATAAACATGATCTAATTTTAATTGAGCCATCTTTATGACCTCCTTTTTGTTTTTGAAAAGGCTTACAACAATAGTCTACCTTTAGCTGTATAGATGGACAATGGCATCTTGCACAAAAATAAAGAGAGCTTTTTAGGCAAAGTGCCGACAGAATGAATTAACCTATCTCCAAAAAAGTTATTAAAATTTTAAAGAAATATATTTTTTTGAGTGGATTGTGGGCGCAAGTGTTGAATAGCTCGAACAAGTCAGAGAGTAATATTTAATAAGATCTATTAAAAATTTCCCTGTGATTAGGAGAGTTGAATTGATAAAACCTGTTTTCTGAAACTCTTAAATGGTAAATTGACTTTTCTTATTTTTAATGAGTGTTTGTTCATTATGAGTCTGAATTGAAATAATATTCTAATTAGAAAAAATAATACTATTAAACTCATTTTAACTGTGATAATATTTGTTTACACATTAAAAAAGCTGAGACAAGTTTTGCATGAAAGGGGAGAATCCGTAGTTGCTTTACTCTAATGCTTACCCCATTATAAGAGCGTGGGAGAAGAGAAAAGGTGAACAAAAAGCAGGAATAAAAATGGAAAAAATTTTAACTTAAAATGGCCCATTCTATTTATCAATAGAAATGGGTCATTATTAATGCATTTAAAAATTTATAGATGGGGAGAACAACGATAAAATTCTTAAAAAATATGAAAGTATTACACAAGCTTCTTTTCCTTATAGTATTTTTTGCTATATCCATCCTAGCCATTTCATATGTCAGTATTAGTAAGTTATCTGAGACAGCAAAAAGTTCAGCGACAATTTATCATGAACAACTTGTTCCAGCTGAATTATTCAGTCAAATTAGTGAGGACAACAGAGCAATAAATTCATACTTATTAGAACTTTTAATTACGGAAGATACTGGACGAAACCTATATTTAAGTGAAAATATTGATCAAACGATCAAAAATTCGCAAAGCATATTAGAAGAACTATCCTCAATGCAGCTGAACCCCGAAATAAAACAACAATTAGATCTATTAACTTCGCTTAATGAAGAGCTGAATATTGCAAGAGAAGACGTAAAAAGATTAGCAATGGAGAACAAGAATGGGCAAGCTTATGAATTGTTTCAAGAGAAAATAGAGGATAAAAGAGTAGAGTTGAATGACCTTATTGAAAATATTTCAACTTTAAATTCAACAAGTGCGAAAACCACTTATGAATTGGCAGTGTCCGATTCTGAAAATGCGACGAAAATTGTCATTATTGTGATTATTGTTTCCTTATTAATCTCTTCTTTAGTCGGTATATTGATTGCAGGATTAATTACAAAACCAATTAAAGATATACAGAAGTTACTAGGTTTAGCTGAAAAAGGTGATTTTACCGTTATTGGTCGCTATGATTCAAAGGATGAAATTGGAATGTTGAATCAATCATTTAATAACATGATCGAGGGTGTAAATAAGGTTATTCGTACGGTCGGGGAAACATCTGAACAAGTTGCCGCTTCCTCTGAAGAATTGAGCGCAAGTGCTGAGCAAAGCACAAAATCTAGTGAGCATATTTCAGAAACGATTCAAGAGCTTGCTGTAGGAGCAGAGGATCAGGTGAAGCATATTGAAGAGAGTACAAGTGTCTTTAGTCAAATAAATAACAGCACTCAACAAATATATGAGAATACACAAAAGGTATCTGGAACAGTACATCAGGCAGCACAGATGTCTGGAGATGGAAGAAAAGTAATTAACCAAGTAAATGACCAAATGATGTTTATTGATAATAAGGTGACTTCACTGGTTGAATCTTTTAATGTTTTATCAGCTCGTTCAAAAGAGATTGGTAATATTATTGAAGTGATTACGAATATCGCAGCACAAACCAACTTACTGGCACTAAATGCCGCGATTGAAGCTGCAAGAGCTGGTGAGCATGGAAAAGGCTTTGCGGTTGTCGCAGATGAGGTTAGGAAATTGGCAGAAGAATCAGCTCATTCTGCAGAACAAATCTCCAAATTAGTTGCACATATTCAAACAGATACTAAAGAAACAATGGAAACTGTTAATAATACAACTGCTGAAGTGAAGGAAGGAATTTTAGTTGTAGCAGAAGCTGGAAAGACTTTCACCGAAATTGAAACAGCTATTAATGGTGTTGTTCCTCAAATAAATCAGGTTTCGGAACTAATTAAAGAGCTTCTTACGGGAACAGATCAAGTTTACACGTCTATTGTTGAAGTACAGGGGGTTTCACAGGAGGCTGCCGCTAGTACACAATCGGTTACAGCAGCGACCGAAGAACAGCTAGCAGCGATGGAGGAAATTGCATCATCAGCACAATCCTTAGCCAATTTAGCAGAAAACCTTCAAGATTTAATTAAACAGTTTAAATTATAAATGTAAATACGCGAGAGACCTCCGATCTGATTATGAGGAAAGGAGGTTTTTTGCTATCTTTAATTGAATAGTAATGAATATGTATACTCAAATTTAATTGCATCCACTAATAAGCGCCTGTAAATTATAAGTAATGTAAGGGAGAAAAAGTGATGTTGGAAAAAATCTTGTTTAATGAAATACCTGTAAGAAATATGGAGACGTCCATTTCATGGTATAAAGAGGTTCTCGGCTTGCAGTTGATTTGGTATTCAGGAGGAGGCGCTGGCACAGTTAAATCTTCCTTCTGGTCAGATGGTATTTTTAAATGAAACTAGTTACCACGCTTTTGATCTGTTTTCCGGAATTGTAGGGTGAAATTCCGGAATTAAGGCAATTTTTCCGGAAATACCTCTGCTTTTTCCGGAATTAATCACGATTTTTCCGGAATTCACCTTCGTTTACGTAATACACACGATTTTTTGTTTGTTCTTTATCAATCGCCGTGATGGCTATACACAATGGCTACACAACTACCAAAATTCTTAAACAATAGATAGTCACCTCATTATAGAGACAATATCATAGGCGACACAAAAAGCTGAAAAGAGCGAATGAGAGATCATTCACTCTTAAACAATAATGAATTAGTTTTTATTTTTAGCTGTTTTGCCATTCACAGGATGTGGCTCTCCGTATCCTTCCACATTTCCTGCATGTTCTTGATGATAATTTGAACCCTCTTTGTTAAACCCTTTAGCTTGTTTATTTTGGATTTTATTTATGTTGTTTGGCAATGGGAACACCTCCTTTCTTAAAATCAATTTGTTGTAAAGGATTTAAGCATGAATTCATCTTCAGTTATATACTCTTTTAAAAATTCGTTTTCTATTCATCATTCAGTACTGTATTTAGCAGAGGTTTTACTGTAACGACTTCTTCCTTTTTACAGTCTAATGTTATAAAAGATCGTGTGGTGAATAGTTTGAAGAGGTTAAACGTGCTTAGTATTTTAATGACAATCGTTATAGTGACAACAGGTTGTGGGAAAGAAACTAGCAATGCCGACTTTCAAAAGGATGATTATCAAGAAATCGTTGCACCTAATAATCAATTAGGGTTTGAATTACTTTCTAAAGTGGAGCCTAATGATGATGGAAATATTTTGATTTCACCTATTAGTTTATTTATGGCATTATCAATGGTTTTTAATGGAGCAGATGGTGTAACGAAAGATGAAATGACCAATGTTTTAAATAGTAAAGGAATAGATGCAGAGAAGTTGAATCAGGCTAATGCATCTATGGCATCGATGCTGCAAAAGGACTCCAAGAAAATTCAATTGAATGTGGCCAATTCAATATGGCTAAATGAGGCTTATCAGTTTCAAGCTGATTTTGCTCAAAATAATCAAGATTACTATAATGCCATGATCGAAGAAATTGATCCTTCTGCGCCTAAATCAGCTAAGCAGATTAACAATTGGGTTAAGGAAAACACAAATAAAAAAATAGAAAAAATTGTTTCGGATCAATTGGATCCGTCACTAGTGGCGATGCTTATTAACGCCATTTATTTTCATGGTGAATGGAAGTATGGTTTTAATAAGAATCAAACAGAGAATCGTCCGTTTTATAGCGATGGTGAGACTATTAATAAGCTTCCTGCAATGCTTCTTAATGAAGAATTACCCTACATGGAGAACGAGGATTTTCAAGCAGTGTCTCTTCCTTACGGCGATGGAGAAATGAGTATGAAAATATTCTTGCCGAGAGAAAGCTCCAGTTTAGAAGAGCTTGAACAAATATTCTCATATGATAATTGGATAAAGTGGAATTCTCACTTTCAAGAAAAGGAAGGAACGATGCTCCTCCCGAAGTTTCAAATGGAATATGAAACATTGTTAAATGATGCGTTAATCGCTCTTGGAATGCCCTCAGCGTTTAACGATGATGCAAATTTCTCAAACATGTTCGAAGGTGCTTCTTCTGTGGCAATTAGTGAAGTAAAGCAGAAAACATTTCTCAACGTGAATGAAGAAGGGTCGGAAGCGGCTGCGGTAACTTCAGTAACAATGGAGGAATCAGCGAAAATCACTTCTGAAGAGCCATTCTACATGGATGTAAATCGGCCATTTGTAATAGTCATGACGGATGAACAGTCCGGTACAATTTTGTTTATCGGTGCTATCTCAAATCCAAAGGAAGGAGATTAAGCTTATTGAACTAAAAAAGCATCGATTGTTGAAATCGATGCTTTTCGTTTTTTAGAAAGATTACCACGTATGAAAGTTTATATTGTTAGGCATTCGTTTCTTTATTGTCTCAATTTGTTCTGTATTAAAATCATAACCAACAAATTCGGTCCCATTATGTTCAGAAGAAAACAAGAAACGACCTTTTCTATGAAAGAATAGGGAAAACCACTTTAGCTGGTTTTCCTTGCCAAGAAAATTAGAAGTAAGATATTCTGCGATTTTTGGTGTTAACGCTCCGGAAAATACCGTTTCATTTCGTTCTACTTTATAGACAAGCTCCGTCAAGAATCTTTCTTTTAGCTCATTTATCACTTCTTTTTCATCATTCCAGCATCTAATTTCTATCGAATCAGACATAGCTAAAATATAGTTCATAAGCGGCTTCCAAAATGAGTAAGACACGGAAATGCGGTAACCGCTATCTGTGTATTCAAGCTCGTTAATTTCAAAATAAATATTAGCTGTGTTCATATTTATCACCTGATTCGTTCCGATTTATGGTTTATGGGGCACAGATTTATTATCTTTTAGCTAGAGCGTTTTGGCAATTTAATTTTTGTTTAGGCATGCTTCTTATTGGCTACGGGTGTTGACATCATGCAATCAACGAATTGCTGTTATGAGTGAAATAAGTTGCAAGGTGCTGGGTGCTTTGTACTCCTTTATTTAGTCCGAAATTGTTTCGAGGCGCAGCTGTTTCTCGTATTATGGCCGTTCATGGTGAAGCGTTTTTTCTGTTAAAAAAGATTTAACAACTCTGGATGCTAAAAAGGCATTCTTGTCTTATAATAGGCAGAAGGAACGATAGTTTATTATAATGGAAGGCTTTTATGATCCAGTAGAATCTTTTTATAATTAGTGTAGTCAATTTTTTACTTGCGTCCTTAGTTGTTTGTATTTGAAGGATATAGCGTTATTTATAACTACACGGGATAATTTTTTCATTTAACAAAGTTTAAAATAAGTTGTTCTTGGCTTCTTATAAATGAATGCTTATTATTGCTGTTTATTAAGGAGGGATAGAATGATAAGAATTGCAGTAGTCGAAGACGAAATGAATTATCAAGAACAGTTGATCGAATTTCTTCGCAGGTTTGAGCAAGACAGGGGCGAAAAAATTGAAATAGAAACTTATACTGACGGCGATGAATTTGTTGAAAATTATCAGGCGCAATTTGACATTATTTTAATGGATATACAAATGCCATTTATGGATGGGATGTCCGCAGCAGAGGAAATTCGAAATAAGGACTCGGAAGTGGTCATTATTTTTATTACGAATTTGGCGCAGTATGCGATCAAAGGCTATGCGGTTGATGCGCTAGATTATGTTTTGAAACCGATTTCGTATTTCCAATTTTCTCAGCGATTACATCGGGCGGCAGAACGAATGAAGAAAAGGGAGACGCAGCATCTTACGATAAAGATAAAAGGGGGCGTACAACGGTTTAAAATTTCCGATATTTATTATGTTGAAAGCCAGGGGCATAATCTTGTTTTTTCTTCCAAGGCAGGAGATTTTATCACTTCGGGGACGTTAAAGGAATTAGAAAAACAGTTATCTAGTTTTCATTTCTTTCGTGGGAATAAAGGCTATTTGATTAATTTGGAGCATGTAGAAGGAATGAACGATAACTGTGCAATTGTGAAGGGAAAGGAACTTCTTATAAGTCGAAATAGAAGAAAGGCGTTTATGGAAGCACTGTCCCATTATTGGGGTGAGGTGATCAAGTGATTGATGTCATTCCCGATATTCCACGGTTTTATACAGCGTTGGCTGAATGGATTGCTTGCATGATTTATATTTCTGTTTTAAAGAAGAGGCTTTGCGGATGGAAGTTTTATTCTTTTGCTGCCGGAATTCTTATTTTACAGTCTGTTTTTTTAATCGTTACGAAAAATTTGCCGATTGTCTTTTGGATTCCGTGTATGATTGTTGCCATCGGAATCATGTATTTATTCATTTATATGTGTTGCGACATCAATCCATTAGAAGCAGGTTATTTTAGCGTAAGAGCATTCGTGGCAGCAGAATTTGTTGCCTCATTAGAGTGGCAGGTGCATTTCTTTTTCTTAGGTGGAGAAGAAAATCGTTTGATTTTAGATTTAACTCTTTTGGTCTTTATTTTTGCACTTTTATTCTTGTTTTTCTGGTTCTTAGAAAAACGTCATATACCGGACGAAGGGAAGCTAAATATAAGACAAGGAGAACTATGGTCAACGGTTTTAATCGGAGTTGCTGTTTTTGGAATTAGTAATTTAAGCTTTGTTTCGTCTCGTACCCCTTTTAGTGGGCAATATGCCCAGGAGATATTTAATATTCGTACATTAGTAGACTTGGGTGGTTTTTCAATATTATATGCCTACCATATTCAATTAAACGACTTAAGGATTAAACATGAATTAAAAGCTGTAAACGATATCCTTCAAAATCAATACGTACAATATCAGCAATCGAAAGAAAGTATTGAAATGATTAATTATAAGTATCACGATTTAAAAAATCAGATTATTGCATTAAGGGCTGAGGAAGATCCGGAAAAACGAAATGCGTTTTTGACGCAAATGGAAAATGAAATTAAGGCGTATGAAGCTCAAAATAAAACAGGAAACCAGGTGCTGGATACTGTGCTCACCAGTAAAAACATGCACTGCATAAAGAATGGGATTACATTAACTTGCGTTGCAGATGGTTCATTGCTGAATGGAATGGACGTCATCGATATTTGTACGATATTTGGGAACGCCCTTGATAATGCGATTGAGTATGTGCAAAAAATTGCCGATCGGGAAAAGAGATTGATCCACGTTTCGCTTTTTTCTCAAAAAGGGTTTATTATGATCCGCTTTGAAAATTACTTTGAAGGAGAACTTAATCTTGAAGGTGGATTGCCGACAACGACGAAGCTCGATACATTCAACCATGGTTACGGCTTAAAAAGTATTCGCTATTCCGTGCAAAAATACAACGGTGTTGTCAATGTAGCGAAGAAAGATAAATGGTTTGAATTAAAAATATTAATGCCTCAACAATTGGTTTAGAAGTATTTAATTGCTGGAAAACTTAGTGGCTTGGATGGTGTGGAGATACCTATCCAAGCTTTCATTTTTGTTGAGGAAATTAGTTGTGTACAGCTCTTTCAATGAGTGCATCTAGTCTTGGCAAGCAGCCTAAAGCCTGTAAATATTGGTACTTGGATTTTTACAGCCAATGATATTTTAACCGTAGGTTTTCATTATCAATAGACGGGCTGCACGGTGATGGGCACAAATGAACATGACTTTAATTCAGCATCGCATGATCGATTCGAACTTTAATTGTTCCGAGGGTCTCCGTGCTTTAGTTCATGTATACGATTACAGTTCATGCAAAAAATCAAACAGTTTATGAAGGCTCGATAATATCGAGGAGTAAATGTGTTACCATTTTCGTTGAAAGAGATAGGGGTGTTTACCTCTCTTAAATGCTTGATGAAAGCGCTTTTGACTTTAGCGTTAGGCACAGTCATGATCCCTTCAATATTTTTAATAGAAAAGAAAGCGCTTAATACATTGACTAATAGGGAGGTAAAAAGAAGTACATGGTTTGCTTACTTATCTTTTTTAGACTTATAGGGGGAAAAGAAGATGAAAAAAAAGAAAATGAGTAAGAAGAAGTTTCGTATCGTATGGAGCTCTATATTATCAGTTTTACTTGTTATTATTGTTGCAGCGAACGTTGCGTTAGCTCAGTTCTCGGATGTCATTTCTGCTTATTTTTCAACGATAGATCTAGAGAGTGCTGAGGCAGTCGAAGCTCGCCAAAAATCAGAGGGCATTGTTGAGCAAATTGCTGATGAAGGAATTATTCTGTTACAAAATAATGATAATACTTTGCCTATCCAAACATCAGAAGATAATAAGGCTAAGGTAAATGTTTTTGGTTGGAGTTTCACGGAGCCAATTTATGGTGGTACTGGTTCAGGTTCAGCCGATGCCTCAAAAGCTGTAACACCGAAGGCGGGCCTTGAAAACGCAGGTTTTGAAATTAATGAGCATTTATATAAAGCTTATGTTGATACAGGGATTGAAAGACCTATTGTTGGAATGGATGGACAGGATTGGTCAATTCCAGAACCAAAGCCATCTGAATTCTATACAAGTGAATTGATGCAACAGGCGAAAGATTTCTCAGATGTTGCCATTATTTTCATTGCTCGTTCAGGTGGTGAAGGTGCAGACTTACCTAGAAGTATGGACGGACCAGATACATTTGATCCAAACGGGGGCGCATTTGGTCCAACAGGTCAAAAGTTTGGTTACGAGGATGATCTAGATGCAAGTAAGCACTATTTACAATTAAGCAATAGAGAGCAAGGAATGATTGATGCTGTCACAGAAAATTTTGATAACGTTATTCTTGTTGTAAACAGTGCTAATACATTTGAACTAGGGTGGGTTGAAGAGTACGAAGAAATTAAAAGTATATTGAATGTCGCCGGACCGGGTCAAAATGGATTTAATTCATTAGGAAAGGTTCTTTCTGGGGAAGTAAATCCATCAGGTAAAACGGTCGATATTTATACAAAGGATCTTCTTGATCCACCTGCAATGATAAACTTTGGTGATTTTGATTATGTAATTGAAAACGCAGATGGATCCTATGCACAGGCCTTTGACTCAAGCAATGTCCCATTAAAATATGTGGATTACTCAGAAGGAATTTATGTAGGATATCGCTTCTATGAAACGGCTGCAGAGTTAGGTGTCATAAATTATGAAGAAAAAGTTCAGTATCCATTTGGCTATGGGTTGAGTTACACCAATTTTGAACAAGAAGTTGTTGCAAACAGTCTAAATTGGACTGATTCGGAAGTAACGGTCGATGTAAAAGTAACAAATACAGGAGCAGTAGAAGGAAAAGAAGTTGTTCAATTATATTTCTCAGCACCTTACACAGGGAAAATTGAACGCTCCTCCATTGATTTAATCGCATTTGAAAAAACCGATATCATTAAGCCAGGAGAATCTGAAACAGTAACACTTACATTTAATGTGGAAGACATGGCTGCTTATGATGCGAACAAAGAATACAGCAATTCTGGTTCATACGTTCTAGAAGCAGGCGAATATAAACTTATGCTTATGAACAATTCTCATGACAAGATTGCTGATGTAGGAAGTAAAAACCTTAGTGAAGTTGTCTATGATACTACAGGGCGTTCTACTGATGAACAAATTGCCATTAACCAGTTTGATGATGAAGTAACAGGTGAAGGAAGTATCTCCACCTATTTATCAAGAGCCAACGGCTTTGAAAACCTAACAGAATTAAATAAAAATGAAGTTTATACGGTAACAACAGAGGATGGAACAACTAAAGAGGTCTTAGGTAAATTAGTAGATTCAGAATTTGTTAACTTCATTAATGGAATTCGCTATGATGTACCTGCTGATACGCATGATTCAGCACCAACTACAGGAGCTGATAATGGGAAGAAATTAGAAGATTATGTTGGTGTGGATATTAATGATGAGTCATGGAATCAATTACTTGATCAATTGACAGTCAAAGAATTAGCAGAATTAGCAACACTTGGTGGATATAGAACGATCGAGGTTGAGTCTGTAGGAAAACCTGCAACACTAGACTATGATGGACCAGCTGCTATTAATAATATGAATATGGCTGCCAATGGTCAATCCGGTACGGCATTCCCGTCAGAAATCATGATTGCGGCAACTTGGAATCTTGAGCTTGCCGAAGCGATGGGAGAGCATATTGGCGCCGAAGCTAAAGCCTATGGTGTTAGTGGTTGGTATGCCCCAGGTATAAATGTACATCGTACAGCATTTGCTGGAAGAAACTTTGAATACTATTCAGAAGACGGTTTTCTTTCTGGTAAAATGGCTGCTGCAGTAACGAAGGGATTCCAAAACCAAGGTGGATATGTCTATATCAAGCACTTTGCATTAAATGATCAGGAAACAAACCGTACATTTGGCGTGCTGACTTGGAGTAACGAACAAGCCATTCGAGAAGTTTATCTAAAGCCATTTGAAATCGCTGTTAAAGAAGGAGGAGCAAAAGCTGTCATGTCCTCATTTAACAGTATCGGAAATAAATGGGCTGGAGCTGATGACGGTCTGCTTAAGGAAATCCTCCGTAAAGAATGGGGTTTCAATGGCCATGTGATTACGGATTTCTATATGAATGGTGGTGGACTTAATGCTTATCCATACATGAATGTAGAGCTTGCGGTCCGCAACGGAAATGATTTAATGCTTACAGGTGCTGCACCAATGGGAGTACCGGAAATAAATACTGACAGTAATGATACATTATGGGCATTAAGGGATGCTGCTCACAATATTTTATATACGATAGCTAATAGTAGTGCTATTGATGGAGGCTTGAGCACGGATATGCCTCAATGGGTTGTGATTACTATTATTGTTGACATTCTGCTTGCTTTAGTTATTGCAACGGCATTCTACTTTGTCTTTCGGAATAGCAGGAAGAGAGACGAAATAAATATCGATTTAGTGTAATAACGCTACATGAAATTACAACTAAAAATAAGTGATAAGGCGATACTATTTTACGTATCGCCTTATCATAAAAAGAGGAATTGAGCATGAAATACAGAGAATTAATAAACAAAATGACCTTAGAAGAGAAAGCATCATTGATGTCAGGAAAAGATTTCTGGCAAACGATGGACATAGAGCGTCTCGGCATTAACAGCATTTTTTTAGCCGATGGACCTCATGGAATTCGCAAACAGGCTGCTGCTGCAGATCATTTGGGATTAAATGAAAGTATTCCAGCAACTTGTTATCCGACTGCTGCAACAATAGCAAATAGTTGGAATGTTGAACTAGGAGAAACAATAGGAGATTATTTAGGAAAAGAAGCACTTGCCCAAAAAGTGAATGTCCTTCTTGGTCCAGGGATCAATATGAAGAGAAATCCACTTGCTGGGAGAAACTTCGAATATTTTAGTGAAGATCCATATCTAGCAGGTAAGCTGGCTGCAAGCATGATTAGAGGAATCCAATCCCACGGAATATCAGCTTGTGTGAAACATTTTGCCGTAAACAATCAGGAAGAAAGACGGATGTCAATTGATACGATTGTTGACGAACGGACACTGCGGGAAATTTACTTAACAGCATTTGAAATCGCCATAAAAGAAGGCAAAACAAAAACAGTCATGTCTGCTTACAATATGCTAAATGGCGCCTATACCAATGAAAATATCCACTTAATGCGCGAAATTCTCCGTGATGAATGGGGATTTGATGGAGTTGTTGTGACGGATTGGGGTGGCAGCAATGATCGTGTAGCAGGACTGATTGCCGGTAATGAGCTGGAGATGCCAACGACAGCAGGTGAAACAAACGAAGAAATAATCGCTGCCATTAAGAGTGGCAATCTAAAAGAAGAAGTCTTAGATGAATGTGTAGATCGATTATTAGAGTTAATTTTTACAACCGAAGAGGTCTACAAACAACCGCAGAGAGAATTCGATGTCGAGGAACATCATAAGCTGGCCCAAAAAGCTGCTGAGGAATCGATCGTACTGCTAAAAAATGACGACCATATTTTACCGCTGCAAAAGGACAAAAAGGTTGCCATTATTGGCGACTTTGCCCATAATCCACGCTATCAAGGTGCAGGGTCATCAATCGTTAACCCAACGCGACTTGATAATACATTGGATAGTCTTAACGATTCGGGGATTACAAGTATTGGTTATGAACCAGGATTTGACCGTTACGGGAAAAATAGTCGGAAGAAGATAAATAAAGCATGTGCACTTGCGAAAGAGGCAGATGTTGTTCTTTTATATATGGGTCTTGATGAAGTAACCGAAGCGGAAGGCTTAGATAGACAAAACATGAAGATCCCGCAGAACCAGGTTGATTTATTATCGGCTTTGCATGAAGTGAATGAAAATATTGTTGTCGTTCTTTCATGTGGAGCAGCAGTAGAAATGCCGTGGATTGATAAAGTGAAAGGGTTGGTTCATGGATACTTAGCTGGACAGGCTGGAACGAAGGCAATTCTTCGGGTTCTTACCGGCGCTGTAAATCCTTCGGGGAAATTAGCGGAAACATATCCACTTCGTTATGAGGATACCCCTTCTTATCATAACTTTCCAGGGAAAGAAGTTAGTGTAGAATACCGAGAAAGTCTTTATATCGGCTATCGTTATTATGATACGGCAAATGTAGATGTTCTTTTCCCATTTGGATTTGGACTCAGTTATACAAGCTTTGAGTATACAAATATCCATGTCACAACCGAAGGAGTTACTTTTAACTTAACGAATTCCGGGGAGATGGCGGGGATGGAAGTAGCCCAGCTATACGTAGGATGTCAGTCGACAGATATTTTTAGACCGAAAAAAGAGTTAAAAGGTTTTGCGAAAGTATTTTTGAATGCCGGTGAAACAAAAACGGTTTTGATCCCGTTTGATGATAAAACATTCCGTTATTTCAATGTAAAGACAAATAAATGGGAAATTGAAGAAGCTGAGTATGAGATTATGATTGGTGCATCAAGCGAAGATATTCGCTTAGTAGAATCTCATTTTGTTGCAGGTACAGGTGCACCACTTCCATATGAGAAGGTGAAGCTACCTAGCTACTATTCTGGCAAAGCGAATAATGTGAGCGTGGAAGAATTTGAAGAGCTGCTAGGCTATAAAGTGCCGGACTCGAAATGGGATCGTACCCGTCCGCTTGGATACAATGATACGATTGCCCAATGCCAGTATGCAAAGGGTGCTTTTGCAAGATTTTCCTTTCATGCCATTACTTTTGCCCATAGATTTTTATGGAAAATTGGAAAAAGAAGCACAGCCAATTTAATCATGATGTCAGTCTATCACATGCCGTTTAGAGGTGTAGCGAGAATGACCGGAGGAATCATTAATATGCCGATGCTAGACGGCATTTTAATGATTGTTAATGGTCGATTTTTTAAGGGTCTGAGGCATGTGCTAAGAGAAAGAAAAAAGATGATAAAAAAGATAAAGGTAGAACAGCCCCTAGCAAGAATGGAGAAGGAGATGTAGAATAGAATGAGCAACCTGAATAACAAAAATAATAAAGTTCTTGCTAGGACAGTAGGTTTTTGGAACAATTATAAAGAAAAACATCCTAATATTGCACAGTTCCTTGTATTCTTTATGTTAAGTAATGGGATCACCGTATTACAGCTAGTATTAATGCCTGTTTTTAAGAGTATTTTCGCGAAAACAGCCTTAGTCACTACAAATTTTCAAGTATTGCAGTTTGGTCACAATTTTGACGGCAGTCCTTACTACGTTTTTGATTATGCGGCAGGATCACTTGCCTCAGGTGGTGGTGGCGGTCTTGCGTATTTCCTTGCTGTTCAAATTACGATTGGAATCGCGCAGGTCATTAACTTTTTTGCCCAAAGAAGTATTACATTTAAATCAAACAGTAATATTTGGAAAGCTGCTTTTTGGTACTTAGTTGCTTATATTGTCATTACGATTGGGGCAGCGGCAGCACAAGGCTTCTATAAAGCTCCAATTTATAACCTATTGATGAATACTTGGGGATGGGGAGCAGTCGGGGAAACAACGGCAGATGTTATTACGATGATTATCAATAGTGCTATTTCATTCTGGGTGTTCTTTCCAATTTTCAAAATTATTTTCAAGCAAGAACCTGAAAACAAGGTCAAGTAAAGGAAGTGCGAGTAATGAAATTATTATCAGTGGTAATTCCTTGCTATAATTCAGAAGCCTATATGAGATATTGCATAGAATCTCTTTTGCCTGGTGGTGAAAGTGTTGAACTGCTGATAGTGAATGATGGCTCATCTGATAATACCGCTTTAATTGCAGATGAGTATGCAAAAAAATATCCTTCAATCATCAGGGCGATTCATCAGGAGAACGGTGGACATGGGGAAGCTGTGAATGCAGGCATTCGTCATGCAGCTGGTTTATACTTGAAGGTAGTTGACAGTGATGATTGGGTTGATACGAGAGCTTATCTGAAAATATTGCATCAGCTTCAAGAATTTACAGCAAAAAATCAAACAATCGACATGCTGGTTAGCAATTTTGTTTATGAAAAAGAAGGCGCAAAGTATAAGAAAGTGATGAAATATGAAAACGTGCTGCCAATTGGAGAAATTTTCACTTGGGACGATATAGAGCCATTTCGCAAAGGCCAGTATCTCTTAATGCATTCGCTTATATATCGAACACAATTGTTAAAGGATTGTGGGTTGGAGCTACCGAAGCATACTTTTTATGTTGACAATTTATTTGTCTATGTTCCTCTTAAGCATGTTAAGACGATGTACTATATGAACGTGGAGTTTTACAGATACTATATTGGTAGAGAAGATCAGTCTGTTCAAGAAAAGATCATGATCAAAAGAATTGACCAGCAGATTAAAGTGAATAAGCTAATGATCGATACGATCCCATTAAGCACGATTAAGAATCCGAATTTGCGCCAGTATCTATTCCATCATCTTGAAATTGTTACAGTTGTATCGGCAATCCTTTTGATCCGTTCAGGGACAGCTGAAAATATCCAGAAGAAAAAAGATTTATGGAACTATATTAAGGAAAAAGACTCGGAGTTGTATCATGATATTCGTTATGGTATGATGGGGCATTTAATGAATTTACCAGGTAGGTTAGGACGCAGTGTTTCAATCGGGGCCTATAAAATATCACAGAAATTGGTTGGATTCAATTAATGTTCATGTAAAAATAGCTTTCTATGAAAAAATTTCATAGAGGGCTATTTTTGCTTAATTTTCAGTTGGAGGAATATTAACATGAGTTTTGATTATTTAGTTGTCGGCTCTGGCTTATTTGGCAGTACGTTCGCTTATGAAGCAGCCAAAAAAGGAAAAAGAGTAAAAGTAATTGAAAAAAGAGCGCATATTGGTGGGAATATTTACACGGAAAATATCGCAGGGATTAACGTGCATAAATATGGGGCACATATCTTCCATACGAATGATAAAGAAATATGGGATTATATCAATCAGTTTGCCGAGTTTAATCGATATACAAATAGTCCTATTGCAAACTTCCGCGGGGAGATTTATAACTTGCCCTTTAATATGAACACCTTTCATAAATTATGGGGCGTTACTACCCCTGAAGAGGCAAAGGCAAAAATAGAGGAGCAAAGAAAAGAAGCAAATATCGAAAACCCTACCAATTTAGAGGAACAGGCTATTTCCTTGGTGGGGATTGATATTTATGAAAAGCTGATTAAAGGTTATACAGAAAAACAGTGGGGAAGAAAAGCAAGCGAGCTGCCTGCGTTTATTATTAAACGTCTTCCTGTGCGATTTACTTATGATAATAATTACTTTAACGATCGCTACCAAGGAATTCCAATCGGAGGCTATACACAAATTATTGAGAAAATGCTTTCCAGCGAGAAAATCGAGGTGGAAGTGAATAAGGATTTCTTTGCAAATAAAGCGGAATATTTAAAAGATTATCCGAGAATTGTTTATACGGGCATGATTGACCAATTTTTTGATTATCAGTTTGGCCAATTAGAATATCGCAGTCTACAATTTGAAACATCCGTTTTGGAACAGGAAAACTATCAAGGGAATGCGGTCGTGAATTATACGGACGCCAAAACCCCATATACAAGAATTATTGAGCATAAGCATTTTGAATTTGGCAATCAGCCGAAAACTGTCATAACGAGAGAATATCCGAAAACATGGGAGATGGGTGATGAGCCTTATTATCCAATGAACGATACCCGAAACAATGAGATATTCAGGCAGTATGCCAAGCTTGCCGAAGAACAACCACATATCATTTTTGGTGGCCGATTAGGGATGTATAAGTACTATGATATGCATCAGGTGATAGCTGCAGCTTTGTCTGCAGCCAAAAAAGAGTTAAATTAACCACGAAAAAAGCTGTGTCAACGCTATTTTGCCACAGCTTTTTCAGCAGTTAAGGCGGATTCGCCGATATATTTGTTTTTTCACCGATATATCTTTATAAAAGCCGATAAATTCAATTTTTCGCCGATATATCACCATAACCGCCGATAAACCTCATTTGGGATGTGCAACACTTATGATGAGATGCATGTTCATTCCTAATTTTAGAGTGGATCATTAAGCTATTTCTCTTTTGGATAGCCGTTTGGATGTGTAGAATGCCATCTCCAAGCGTCTTCCATAATTTTCGTAATGGAGGTACGAATAGGATTCCAGCCTAACATTTGCTGAGCTTTTTCCGAGCTTGCAATTAAAATACTAGGATCGCCAGCTCTGCGTGGCCCTGACAGTGCGGGAATTTCCTTACCTGTCACTTGTCTTGCCGTATCAATCATTTCTTTAACAGAAAAACCTTGGCTGCTGCCGAGATTGAAAATGTCACTTTTTCCGCCTTCTCTTAAATGTTTTAACGCCAATAGATGGGCAGCAATGAGGTCTTCTACATGAATGTAATCACGGATGCATGTCCCGTCCGCTGTGTCATAATCTTCTCCAAAAATGGTAATATGCGGTCGCTGTCCAAGTGCTGTTTGGAGCAGGAGCGGAATTAAATGGGTTTCGGGAAAATGATCTTCTCCGATTTCTCCAGATTCTCTAGCGCCAGCCACATTGAAATATCGTAAGGAAACATACTTAATACCATGAGCTCTCTCGACCCAGCTCATGATTTTTTCCATCATTCGTTTTGTTTCTCCGTATGTATTCGTCGGATTCGTCGGCATCGTTTCCGAAATGGGTATAGTCTCAGGTTCACCGTATGTAGCTGCTGTGGAAGAAAAGACTATTTTTTTAACATCATATTCGTTCATTACTTGAAGCAAAATTTGCGTTCCATAAACATTGTTATCAAAGTATTTAAGCGGAACTTCCATTGATTCTCCGACTAAAGAATGGGCTGCAAAATGGAGAACCGCATCGATCGTTTCTTGTTCGAACACGGATCGAAGGAATTCGATATGACGAATGTCCCCTTTATAAAATTTTGCTTTTGGATGAACCGCATCTTTATGTCCTGTCTTGAGATTATCAACAACGACAACCTCTTCCCCTTGATCAATTAATTGATAAACGGCGTGAGAGCCTATATAACCAGCCCCACCTAAAACCAACACACTCATATCCAAATTCCTCCGATTTCATTACCTTGTATTGTTAATAAAAGTTTAATATAGATTGAAGCTAGAGGCAATTTGGGTGAAGCCGAGTTTCATGAGGCGAGTGAGCATTGTTAGGAGGAGCAAAGTGGAGCTTACATTCATTTCACCATGTAGTATGCATTTATAAACGGCTGATCGACTTTTAAAAAATGCTTTTTTCCGCCTTCAATTTCAAAGCCCATTTTCTTTAGTGCAATATCGGTTGTATTGTGACTGTCAGTTCAAGTCTGTGAATGAGGCCCATACCTCTAACTCTTTAAATAATTGCGTCCCCTTTATCGGTGATTTTGAGCACAATGTACGCACTATGTTCCATTCCAGTATCATTTTCTCGATTTGCTGTAGGTGACTGATTAAAGGGAATGGGAGAAAAGTAAAGATTGAGCGGAGGCAAATATGAAACCTGGGTTTAAGTAAATTTACAGTTTCGTAATCTTTTCACGGCTTCCGTTCCAACGATACAACCAATTAATGAAAGAATTTCAATTGAAAAAAGCGCTTTAAAAACATAATAAAGGGTTGTTCCTAGCATAATATCATACGTAAAGATTGATTTTATTTTAGAACCTTCAATGGTGTAAAAGATAAATTTATGATTATTTGTCTTCACTCGCACTCCACCTTTTGGGTTGTTACTAATTTTATGCGATCGAGTGCTTGGCATATAAACAATAATTAAAAATATAGGTGTTTGTTAGGTTTTAAAATACGAATTTGAGTCTGTGTTAAACTCTTGGCTCTTACTTATCAATGATTTTTTGATAACCATATAAAAATAAAGCCATTGCCATTGAGAGGTAAAAATGATGATACCGGGAAAACTTCACATAGTTAAGAAATTGTGTTTTTTCAAAAAAGGCTATTAATGGAAATGAAAAAAGCAGATTTTGCAATAAATTTGTCAGTAAATATAACCAAAATTTCCCGTATGTTAATTTGAATGTCCAAATTGTAGCAACAGAAAAACCACACAAAACAAGAGACAAGATATTAATGATTTTATTTGAGATTCCGCCTTTAACTTTAAATAAATTAAAATGTGCTCCAATAAAATTAATGGTCATTGTGATTAATAGAGACATGGTAGTTACTGGCAAAAATCGCTTAATTGTTTTTCGGGGAATGAAATATAAGCTCCCTAAAGAAGAAATTAATAAAACTCGAATGAAATTAATTACCATGGATGCACTTCCTCCTAAATCGGGATTCAATTAGAGTCCGTTCATTTTTTAATTGTGTACTTCAAGTTTAAAAACGAAAGTTGGGCATTTAAAAATGTGAATAAAAACGATTTTTTATTAGCAGCTGTAATGACTAAAATGATTCAATAGCAAAGCGATTAATAAAGAAATTATATTTTTCTCGTTAAGGATAAAATTCCCTGACGTAAGCACTAATATGTAGGTGATTTGTAACTTTAAATATTTTATTTATGTACACGTAAATTTTGGTAGCAATACTTGATAGGTGAAGGGGATGGAACAATGAGCTTATAAGCAGGGGAGAAAAACCCTACAGCTATATGTTTAAAAAAATGATGCCTATTTTTCCCAATATATTATACTATTGAATAATAGAGATAATATTGGAGGGTAACAAAGTGAAAACACGAAATATAATGATACTTTTAGCGACTATAATGCTTTTAGTTTCTGCCTGTGGAAGTCGAGAAGCTAAACAAAATGAATCCAGCGAGAAAACCGATAATAAAACAGAGGGAAATGAAAAGATAGAAGTAGATAAAAATTTATTAGATGTTGAGGTAACATTACCTGAGTCATTCTTTAAGGAACAAGAGCAGGATATTGCTCAAGTGATTGCCGAGGCAGAATCAGAAGGTATTAGTGTTACTAAGAATAGTGATGGGTCCTTAACTTATAAAATGTCAAAAGCAAAACATAAAGAAATGATGAGTGAGTTAGAAAACCAGACAAAAACTTCTATTGAAGAAATGAAAAATAGTGAAGATTTTGCCTCAATCAAAGATGTGGAATATAATAAGTCCTTTTCTGAGATCACTTTGGTGGTAATTAGAGAAAAATACGAGGGTAGTTTTGATGGCTTTGCAGTTTTAGGTGTGGCTATTAGCAGTATGTTGTATCAGATGTTTGATGGTGTGAATCCTGATGATTATAAAGTAACCATCTTTCTAAAAGATGCTGATACTGGGGAAGTATTTGATACGATTATTTATCCAGAAGCATTGGAACAGTAAATACTATAGAAAATGGAACCGAAGAAAGTATAACAATTGAAGCATTAAAAGTTTTTGCAGAAAAAAACGTTGATTTTGCCGACGCATTACTAAGTGTAAAATCTAAAGAAAATCTCCCCGTACTTACATGGGATAAAAAAGATTTCAAAAAATTAGAATGCGAATATTATCCACCTGAGTAACTAATTGAAACCTAAATATAAAATGCGAAAAATACACTAGGATTCTAAGAAAAATAAAAAAGCGTCAATCCCTTGATACAATTGAGGTTGACGTTTTTTGTTAGAACATTTTAAAACATACAGGACGTCCCAGGAGGGATTCGAACCCCCGACCTACAGTTTAGGAAACTGTTGCTCTATCCTGCTGAGCTACTGGGACATATTGAAATAAAATATATGATAATTTACGCACACAAAAGGAAACTGTCGTCCTGATTTCAGAAAGCAAACTCAAGGAGCGACTCAATCAGTACGCTGTAGAAAAATCAGAGAAGCGGACTCGAACGTGCTCTATCCTACTGAGCTACTGGGACATAATTAACTTTACACGTGAAAGGAAATGCTCAAGAAGCAGTTCGTTCATGTGAAATGTTGTCCACGAATTTTCCTTTAAACATCCCCGTGTTTTTCCAATAATCAGCATTAACTATTATAAGTTATTCTCAGAAAAGGTCAAGTAGTACGAAGAGATGTTTAAAATAGCTGAGTTGAAACTTTCATTAGTAGGAAGCGTCTAATTAATAAGTATTATTTTTTGCTTGAAATTAAAGAAATTTATAAATATGGGCTCTCTAAAGTACAAGGTTATTTGGACAATAAATAAGGGTAAGAGAAGAGCGGATAGAGGCTTTTGCTGCATTAATACATTGTTAATTTTCTCCTTTTAAGAGGAATTTTGCAGAATCATATCGAAAATAAGTTAAAATAGAAGAAACATCAAAAGCAAATTGCGGGAGGGAAAGCATGACACACGAACAATTGAATCCGACGATCGGAAGGATCTTAGAAAATATAGAAAAAGTAATGATTGGAAAAAGAAATGTGGCGGAATTAAGTTTAGTTGCGCTGTTATCAGGTGGGCATGTCCTACTTGAGGATGTCCCAGGTGTAGGAAAGACAATGATGGTTCGTGCGCTTGCAAAATCGGTGAATGCCAAGTTTCGACGCATTCAGTTCACTCCTGATCTTCTTCCGTCCGATGTGACAGGTGTGTCTATTTACAATCCGAAAGAATTAGAGTTTCAATTTCGCCCAGGTCCGATTATGGGAAATATTATATTGGCTGATGAAATTAATCGTACTTCTCCTAAAACTCAATCGGCATTGCTGGAAGGAATGGAGGAAAGCAGTGTAACCGTTGACGGAATAACCCATCGTTTGGAGAAGCCTTTTTTTGTCATGGCGACTCAAAATCCTATTGAATACGAAGGAACTTATCCTTTACCAGAGGCCCAGCTTGATCGTTTCTTGTTAAAAATGAAAATGGGCTATCCTGATGTGAACGAAGAGATGGAAGTGCTTAGTCGTGCTCAAAGGACGATGCCAATTGAAGAGCTAGAGTCGGTTATCGATTTGAATGATCTTAGAGAACTACAAGAAAATATTAAACTTGTAACGGTAGATGATACGATTAAACGTTACATTGTCGATATCGTAAATGGAACACGAAGAAATAGCAGTGTCTACTTAGGTGCTAGCCCTCGTGGTTCGATTGCGCTTATGAAAGCGGCACAAGCATATGCTTATATGTATAAACGTGATTATGTACTACCGGATGATGTGCAATTTTTAGCGTCATATGTGCTTGCCCATCGAATTATTTTAAAATCGGAAGCGAAGTTTGAAGGAATTTCAGCTGAGGATGTGCTGGAGCGTGTATTGGCTCGGGTGCCGATTCCAGTTCAAAGGCTTGTGAAATAAAATGAGACAATTTATGAATCGCATGAGGCCTGTGTGGAAGCTGTTAGTCCTATTATTTTTAGTTGTATTGACCTTTTCCTATGCGATGTTTCAGGGAGGTTTTGTGAGTTGGTTTCTATTTTATAGTTTTCTTCCTTTTGCTTTATATAGTCTGGCACTGGTGTTTTATGGAGTTCGGCACATGACAGTGAAAAGAGAGTTTTTGAAAGAAGAATACCACGCAGGAGAAAAACTTAAAGTAAAAATCAAGTTGAAACGCCCCTCATCTTTTCCTCTTTTTTATATGATAATTGAGGATGACTTAAGCAATGAATTATTGGCCCCGACTCAGAAAGGTCAGATGAAAACATTTGTCTACCCCCATTTTCGTAAGGAAATAGATTTTGAGTATGTGATTGAATCCCTTCCACGAGGAGAACATCACTTAAAAGGAATTCACATTAAGTTTGGCGATCCTTTAGGGCTCATAGAAAAACAAATTCATATTGAAACAGAAGATGATAAACTCCTTGTCTACCCAGCTTATGAAGAGATCATCTATCGGTTGATGGACAATCATTATGAGCAGGGAATGACTGCATCAAAGGAAAGAGTACAGAGGGATACTTCTATGGCGATTGGAATTAGAGAATATCAACCGGGCGATCGTTATTCGTGGATTAACTGGAAGGCGACAGCGAAGAGAAATGACATTATGACTAAAGAATTTGAACAACGGAAATCACATGATGTTTTCTTAATGATGGATTGTGCTCCAGATATCAGATTTGAGGCAATCGTTTCTTTTACCGCATCGCTGGTGAGAGGAATTTTGCGCAAAGGGGCCCAAGTCGGACTTCTTACTTATGGAGAGGAGAGAAGATTATTTCCGATCCAAGGTGGTGAGGGTCATCAGCAGCAACTTTTTTACCATTTGGCGAAAGTAAAGGATCGAAGTCCAGTAGCATTAGATGCTGTACTTGACAGTGAGAGCTTTATGATGTTGCAAAATGCTTCCTTTATGTTAATCACTTCCCAATTAACGAAAGAGTTGGTAGAGAAAGCAAGTCAATTTTCCATGAGAACAGGAATGATGACGATATATCTGCTAAAAGAGGAGCAAGAAACGATCGGCAGCAAAGAAATTGCCTTAAAAAGCGAAGCGAACTCAAGAGGCGTACGGGTTGTATTTGTTCATAATGGTCAGTTCTCCCAGGCTTTCTCGGAGGTGGGTAGAGGATGAACGGAGGGAAATTACAAAGCAATATATTGAATATGTGGCTTTATATATGTGGCTTTCTTTTATTATGGGAATGGCTCAGACCGTTAAAACAGTTGACGGATACGGCCAACTTAACTGTCTTTATCATTTTTCTAGTCGTATCGCTCGTTTTAGCTTATTTTAAGGTCAATATTTTTGTTCGAAATGGCATTAAGCTGCTTTATGTTCTTTACACAATAAATCTGTTGTATTTTGAAGACTCCTTTTTTAAGCTGAAGTGGTTCTTTTATGTGACAGATTCAGTAATTGAGAACATGCGAGCTGTATTTCAAGGGAGCTGGGTATCCTTAACCGATGACTTTCGAAGCATCCTTTTTTTCATCTTGCTTGGGCTAATGGCTTACCTGCTTCGATATTGGCTCATAAGTCGAAGGCAAATCTTCGTTTTCTTTTTTATGACTTTATTATATATTACCGTCCTTGATACATTTACTTCCTACGAAGCTGAATTTGCCATTGTCCGGACAATCGTAATTGGTTTTGCGCTTATGGGAATATTGACATTTTATCGGATTTTAGATCGGGAAAACCTGCAAATGCCAGCTGCTTTCGCGAGAAAATGGCTTATTCCATTGGTGGGGATGGTGTGCGTAAGTATTATTATTGGTTACGCTGCACCGAAGGCAAGTCCTATTTGGCCTGATCCAGTTCCATATATTAAATCCTATTCACAAGATAATCGTGAAGATGGAAATGGCAGCGGGGGGATACGAAAGGTCGGGTATGGAATGGATGACTCCACTTTGGGAGGTCCGTTCATGCCGGATGATACCGTTGTTTATGAGACGGAAGCGGATCATCGCCAGTATTGGAAGGTTGAAACGAAGGATGTTTATACAGGAAAAGGCTGGGTTATTGCTGAAGAGAACGGAGAAAAGATTGCCTTTGCCCAAGGAGAAGAGTTTCCGATTTCTAACTATACAGATGAAGAAATGACCGTGGATGAAAGAACAGCGACGATAAGGCCGTTTCTTCAATATCCTCATATTATTTATCCGTTAGGATTGAAAGTTGTTGAAAATGACATTGGGCATTCATACGAAGTGGATTTGAGCTTAGAAAAAATAAGTGGTGCTGATTTAGGAAATCTCCCGGGTATCGGTCAGTATACAGTGGAATATGAATCACCAAGATTCAGTATTCGCGGGATGATGAGTACGGTTGATCAAAACCATCCGCTTTTAACAGAAGATTTCCTTGCCCGTTACACACAGCTGCCTGATGAATTGCCTGAGAGAGTAAGAGACTTGGCGTTAGAGCTTACACAGGACAAAGAGAATTGGTATGAGAAAGCGAAAGCGATCGAAGACTATTTTGGTCGTGTAGATTTTCAATATGATCAGAAGGACGTAGCAGTTCCAGGAAGAAATGAAGACTATGTAGATCAGTTTTTATTTGAGACGCAGAAAGGCTACTGTGATAATTTTTCAACTTCAATGGTTGTGATGCTTAGGTCGATTGGAATTCCAGCTCGTTGGGTTAAGGGTTACACGGAAGGCGATTTTCGCGGGATGACAGACTCAGGTAAGAGGCTGTATGTCATTACGAATAATAATGCCCATTCATGGGTAGAGGTGTTTTTTCCTGAAGTAGGCTGGGTGCCGTTTGAGCCGACGAAAGGATTCTCGAATAACGCTCAATTTACATTTGATTTAGACAGTGAGCAGCCGGGTCAGCAGGATGATGTTTTAGAAGCGCCGGAGGCACCGGAAGTGGATAAACCAGAAGAAACGGATGCCCCTGAGCAATCTGCCCAAACTTCTTTTTCATGGAAAGATACTTTCGATAAGACTACGCAATTTTTGCGCACAAATTGGCTGTGGTTTGCAGCTGCGATTGCGGTGTTTACCTTAACAACCTATATTTTGTATAAAAAACGACTAAAATGGCTTCCTTACTTTTTAATCTTCCGCTACAGGAGAAGAAAAAAGGACGAGGATTTCCCTGAAGCATATATCGCCTTATTAACACAGTTAAATCGGTACGGCTTGAAGAGGAACCAGGAACAAACCTTAAGGGAATATGCCCGCTATGTCGACCATTATTTTTCCAGTGGGGAGATGAGTGCATTAACCTCAACCTATGAGCAGTATCTTTATAAGGGAAAATTGCAAGAGGGAAGCTGGGAAAATACAAAAGAATTGTGGGAAAATTTAATTAAAAAAACAATCGCTTGACCTGTTAAACTATATTTTTAATTGGAAGAAGCGAACGTTTATTGTATGATTTTTATTCTAATATCGATAATGAGGATGAGGTGTGAGAGCGAATGGGATATGATTACTGGTAATATGTCATTTGCTCTTAACTATTTTGGCTATGTTTTGAGGGGTTTTCTAGATGGGGAAAATTATTAAAAACCGATAATGAAAATATATATTGATTTATTTGAACGAAGTATTCGTTCGATTTTTCGCATTGGGTATAATCTTTCTTTAGTAACTTATACTTACATTTAATTTAAATATCTTTGATACATGTTTAATAAAAAAATCATTAGGGTGATGTAATTTGTTAAGGTTTATAAGTCTATTTTTAATTGTTGGAATAGTATTAGGGTTACTTATTGATTTTGGAGTAAGGGCCTTACCAATAATAATTATTATTTTTTTGTTAACAGGCTTTCTTTTATGGAAGGATTGGAATACCCCTCGATAAAAAAATATATTTTTTTATAAATAGAGGATTTTCCCATTTTTAGTTGAATATGTTAATAATGTAGTGGAATTGAGGAGTTTTTTTGTTTAGAAGGATTAGTTAAATGCTGTTGTTTGTTTCATTGATATTAAGAACATTTTCAAGAAATGTCTTTTGCAAGCGAGTGAGGCCTATCCTTAGTAACTTAAACATTTATTTTTTGGCATTTTTAAAAATTTATAAGGGTGATGTAATTTGTTGAGGTTTTTAAGCCTTTTTTTTATTGTTGGAATAGTATTGGGTTTATTTATTACTATAGGAGTAAAGGCCTTACCAATAATTGTTATTATTTTACTGTTAACCGGCTTTCTTTTATGGAAAGATTGGAATACTCCTTGATGAAAAACATTTTTTTACATAAATAGAGGATTTTCCCATTTTTAGTTGAATATTTAATGTAGTAAAAAATGAGGAGGTCTTTTATGTTTAGAAGGATCGGTTACATGTTGTTGTTTGTTTTAATGATATTGGGTACATTCTCAGGAAATGTCCTTGCTGAATCCAGTGAATCGAAGGAGTACGATATCAGAAAAGTGAAAAATTATATTGAGAGTTCTGTTGATTACTTAAAAGAACAATTTGGAAAATTAGATAAAATGTCTAATTTAGCAGATATTGAATCAATAATTGAGGGTTATTATAATGAGAATCCGCCTCCAGAAGCCATGTTAAAAGGTAACTTAAAGATAGAGGATGTCTTACCGGAATTGACAGAAGCGAATGAGAAATATCATCAAATGACAAAAGGGGATTTGAATGAATTTTTAGAAATTCAGAAAAAAACTGAAGAGCTTGGAAAAGTCTTTTTATATAAAAACGATAATTCTAAAATTGAAGTATATTTAGGAAATACAGGGGAAATAGCTATTATGGAGTTTAGAACTATTAAAGAGGCTCCTATACAACCTTTGTATGCTCAAAGGGAAACTGCAATAGAAAGAACTACCGGTATAGCCTATAATGCTGTTGGAAGCAAGATGTTTACGCTATGGTCTGAAGGTGGATTTAAATACAACGGCTCAAACGTGGTTTCACAAAATATTGATGGTGATTTTCAAAGGCATTTTTGGGGTTCAACTCTTAATCTAATTCCTGAAACTATGCCAAAAACAAGAGCAATTTCTATTGAAGGATATAAATATGTTGAAATCTATTCAAGATTACGGTATGAAGCGGGCATTGGCATAAGATGGGCATCGATAACTTTGAAAAGCGGAACAATTGAGACAATTGTTGGCTGTGGAGTTAATGGAAGTGTTTATGGTCAATTGAAAAGAGTAAGTTGATAAAAACACTATGTTATTTCAACGCGTTATTTAAGTATCGAAACTAATCATTGGTAGCAAGTAATTGCTGATGGTTCGTTTTTTTTCTTGTAATGGACTTGAATTTATGATTCGAGTGGGAGCATTATGTGTATCACTTGAAAGTTAAAAAAGAAACTCTAAATAGATGTTAAAGAGTATGTTGATTATTTATGATCTTATACAATTGTAAAATCATTAAATATAATTTTTTACTATTATTGCATTAATTTAGTTTCATTATTAAAAATACTCAAAATGTCCAATGATTTTATCTTGCGTATAAAAAAAGTCCTTTATAATGGATAAGTCAGGTGATAATCCCGTTCAAATCCAAAATAAAGGAACATTCGCATGGATAAGATGGATAAGATTACACGAAAAACTTCATTTGGACAATGGTTTTCACCGATAAATCTTGAATTATTTGATGAACAGGTGAAAACATTGAAATTAGATTTCTATACGAAAAAACTTACGACAGAATCCTTTTACAAATCACGCTGGGCCATAGAGTTGTTTTTCAAATGGATAAAACAACATCTCAGTATAAAAAAGTTCTACGGACAGAGCGAATGGGCCATTTAAAACCAAGTATTCATGGCACTCATTGTTTTTTGTCTACATGTTCTTGTACAAATTGAAACAAAGAACAAGCGAAAAATCTTACAAATTAGCCGGTACTTAAGGGCTGCTTTGTGGAAACCAGCACATATCTGCTTCGAAAGATTGAAGAAAGAGCCATTCCTTAATACTCAAATTGTCGTTGTCGCACAGGTCTAATTGTAAATAAATTTCCAAGTGGATGGAGCCACCTTTGTTTAGGTATTTGCATTTTTGGCTCTAAACAGCAAGAACCTTAAAACTGAAAGTTCAGTCAGTGTTAATGCAACACTTGTGATAATCTTTGACTAATTGAGAAGTAGTATCGCTTTAGCTCTAAAATGAGCTTGGACAACTCCATCATTTATATACGAGAAATATTTTCACAAATGATTAAAAATGGTTGATAAACCGTACTATCGTAATATATCATTAAAAATATTGCATATACCCTTCATATATCCTCGGTAATATGGTCCGAGAGTCTCTACCGAATCACCTTAAATGATTTGACTATGAAGGCAGGAATATTCTATTTTAGCTACGAAACTAGAATTCTGCCTTCACGTCATTTTTTTTGGAGGAGACTCTAGTTTTTTTATTGCGGAGATAGAATGGTCACTCATATGAAGGATGGATAAAATACGGTATGGAATAACACTTGCTAGAACCTCATTTACAGGAGTTATAAACACATAATGAGGCAAACTAGTACTGAGATTAAATAACGAGGTGGACGAAAGAGATGACAATTGAGGGTTTACAAGGACAAGAAAAAATAGTTGTGTTGGACTTCGGAAGTCAGTATAATCAGTTAATCACAAGAAGAATACGCGAGTTTGGCGTTTATAGTGAGCTTCATCCACATACGATTACGGCAGAAGAAATTAAACAAATGAATGCGACAGGAATTATTTTTTCTGGCGGACCAAATAGTGTGTATGATGAGAATTCATTCCGTGCAGATGAGGCTATTTTTGATTTAGGACTCCCAATTTTGGGGATTTGCTATGGAATGCAGCTCATGACTCAGCATTTTAATGGGAAAGTGGAGCCGGCGAAGAATCGTGAGTATGGAAAGGCTGAAATTAAAGTTGAAAATGAGACAAGACTTTTTGGACAGCTTCCACAGGAGCAAATTGTGTGGATGAGTCATGGCGATCTTGTTGTTGAAGCACCGGCTGGCTTTACTGTTGATGCAACGAGTCCTTCATGTCCGATTTCGGCGATGAGCGATGAATCTCGCAATCTGTATGCGGTGCAGTTCCATCCTGAGGTGCGTCATTCCCAATACGGAAACGAGCTATTGAGAAATTTTGTATTCAATGTTTGTAAGTGTCAAGGGAATTGGTCAATGGAGAACTTTATTGAAATTGAAATGGAAAAAATTCGTCAAACCGTTGGAGATAAAAAAGTTTTATGTGCCCTCAGCGGTGGAGTTGACTCTTCTGTTGTAGCAGTTTTGATTCACAAAGCGATCGGTGATCAATTAACTTGTATTTTCGTCGATCACGGTTTATTGCGCAAGGGTGAAGCTGATAGTGTCATGAAAACTTTCGCTGACGGCTTTAACATGAATGTCATTAAAGTCGACGCCAAGGAACGATTCTTATCCAAGCTCCAAGGGGTTAGCGATCCAGAGAAAAAACGTAAAATTATCGGAAATGAATTCATTTATGTTTTTGATGATGAGGCTACGAAGCTTGAAGGAATTGAGTTCCTAGCACAAGGAACTCTTTATACGGATATTATTGAAAGTGGGACAGCGACAGCGCAAACAATTAAATCACATCATAATGTTGGTGGACTTCCAGAGGACATGCAATTCAAGCTAATTGAGCCGTTGAATACGCTCTTTAAGGATGAAGTCCGTGCTCTAGGAACAGAATTAGGAATTCCTGATGAGATTGTCTGGAGGCAGCCATTCCCAGGACCAGGTCTTGGCATTCGCGTTCTCGGGGAAATTTCAGAAGACAAGCTTGAAATTGTCCGTGAATCCGACTGGATTTTACGTGAAGAAATAAAGAAAGCTGGGTTGGACCGTGATATTTGGCAATACTTTACTGTCCTTCCGGATATTCGCAGCGTCGGTGTAATGGGCGATGCAAGAACGTATGATTACACGATCGGCATCCGTGCCGTTACTTCTATCGATGGAATGACTTCTGACTGGGCAAGAATTCCGTGGGATGTTCTCGAAGTCATTTCAACGCGCATTGTCAACGAGGTAAGCCACGTTAACCGTGTAGTGTATGATATTACAAGTAAGCCACCAGCTACGATTGAGTGGGAATAATTCACTAAAGGCATTTGAAATGACGTTGATTTGACTGCATTTCAATGGTACAAAATGGATAAAACAATTAAAAAATGAATAGGTTCTCCACCAAGATTCCGCCAGAGGAATAGGCAGGGAAGTAGAGCTACTGTATAAAAGCAGTGGCTCTTTTTTTGAATCTAAATCATTTTTAAGTCATTGTTTATTAGTGTTGTCGCGCATGTGTGATTAGAAAGTGAGGGGAGTAAATTAATAAAGGAAACCTATTTATAAATATCCTTTGAAGGATTATCTCCGCCAAAAGGAAACCTTTACAGTTGTGACTGATCCTAGTGAATGAACTGTTAAGTGATTTAAAAGAAGCAATCCTTCTTTGTCCGATCAGCATGAATCCTTTCAGCATTTCTCTACTCGAGACAGTCATGCAAACAGTACTGGAGCATATTTCTCTAAATATGACCTTTTACCGTTCCATGTTAATTGAAGAGAATCGAATCTATCAGTTTCAAGCGAAAATGGAGAATATCATTAAGGATAAATTAATGGAGGGGTGGAAACCTGCTCAGGAAAACGCCCCATTAGCGATATCCAAGGAATTACTGATCGAATACCTCGTATCGGCTTTCATGGGAATTATAATTTGGTCGATTAAAAACGATAAGCCCCTTTCTAAAGAGGAGATTTCATCTCAGTTTAGTAAAATTGTTGCCTATGGGCACTTAAGGGCTGCCGGTATCGCCGTAGAGGAATAAAATGAGCGAGAGTAGAAGGGAACTAATTAGGATTGACATATCGCAAAATGTAGATATAATAAAAGCATGGATCCAATTAAAGTGTTCAAAGCGTTGTCTAACGAGTCGAGATTACAGATTTTACAGTGGCTTAAGGAGCCTGAAAAACATTTTGTGCCCCATGAAGGAGTGGATATGAGGGAAATCGGGGTGTGTGTCAGTCAAGTGACAGATAAGTTGAACATGACACAGTCGACAGCATCGCAGTATTTGTTCATTCTACAACGGGCCGGACTGATTCGAACTAAGCGGATCGGCAAATACACGTACTACAAACGGGATGAAGAAAAGATCAGTGAGTTGGCTGCATATTTGAATCAGAAACTCTGAACTGAATACCTTAAACGTATTCAGTTTTTCGGCCCTACATATCGAAATATCGCAATATGTAAATTTATTAAAAGGATCCTCATATCGGTAATTGTAAAAACAATAAAAAAGGAGAAGTGAACGTAATGTCTAACACGTGGAGAGTCTATTTATTGGCTTTAGTTACTTTTTTAGTGGGTACATCAGAGTACGTTATTTCCGGCATCTTAGATAAAATCTCGGATACAATGGGTATTTCCGTTACTTCTGCGGGGCAGTTAGTCACGATTTTTTCCTTTGTATACGCCATTGGCACCCCAATCCTTATGGCTTTGACTGCTAAGGTGGAAAGACAAAAACTGCTGGTTTGGGCGCTAGGTATCTTCGTAATTGGGAATGTATTGTCATTCGTTTTGCCTGGCTATGCATCGTTTCTCGCCGCTCGCGTCATAATGGCTTTAGGTGCGGGAATGGTCGTGGTAACTGCTTTGGACATCGCCGCAAAAATTGCGGCTCCAGGCAAACAAGCCAGCGCGATTGCTACCGTGGTGATGGGTTTTACGGCTTCCCTGATTATCGGCGTGCCGCTTGGACGTATCGTTGCAGCACAGTTCGGATGGAAAACTGTTTTTGGTATATTGGCACTGGCCGGTCTGGTAGCTATGTTCGTTCTGTACGCTATCATCCCTCGAGTTCAAGGGGATAAACCGATTCCGTTGTCCAAGCAACTTGCCTTTTTGAAAAACGGAAACGTAGCGCTAGGACTTGCGATTACCTTTTTCTGGCTTGGCGGATACTCGATCGCCTATACCTACATTTCACCGTATCTACTTGATGTTGCCGGATTGAAAGAAGGGATGCTGAGTGGAGTGCTGTTGGCTTTCGGCATCGCTAGCTTGCTCGGATCCAAATTCGGCGGTTTCAGCACGGATAAATGGGGGGTATTTCCGACACTGTCAGGGGGGATGCTCTTGCATGTCTTAGCGCTGCTTCTCCTCTCTTTCACCGTTACCTATACGCATTCGTGGTTGCCGATTGTCATCCTCCTGATCTTGTGGTCGTTTGCTGCATGGTCCTCCGGTCCAACGCAACAAGTCAATCTAGTTCGGATTGAACCGAATTATTCTGGAATCATGCTGAGCCTGAACCAATCCATGATGCAGTTGTCCATGGCTGCGGGCGCTGCAATCGGAGGCATCATGGTCGACCGTGTGTCTCTATCAGCCATTACATGGGTCGGGATGGTTGGAGTCGCTATTGCGATCGTGGTGGTGTCGTTCTTGAGGTCGCGAATGAGTGCCGGCAGTCAAGGTTCCGGAGAGTATCTGGATGAAATATAAAAAGACATTTATTAAATGAATTGAAGTTGCACCTTATGGCAAACGACTAAAATGCATCATCTTCTGGTTTTCTGAAGATGATGCATGACAACCAAATAACACGTGGAGAACCGAATTACAAATAGTGGTAAAATGCAAGATCAAGGCTGTGATGATGAGTCCTGCAGCAAATAATTTTACCGCGCTTTGCAGGTGAAACAAAGAAAATACCATATAGTGCGGAAGCAATTGAAGGTGAACCGATGGCCTTTAACGGATAAGGATTTAGGGTCTTATCTGTTTTCTTTGTATTGTTATTACAATTTTTTATTACCTTTACGTATTTCTTAAATATAAAATGAAGGGGAGAAATCCTCAAATTAAGAAAAAACCAACTGAAAACAGTTGGCTTATAGCATCCTTATTTCTAAATTGTGTTCATACTGAGCGGAACAGCCCATAAGTGAGCGATACCATCCATAAGTTATGTTGATTATATGTTAGACTTGGCTTTTGTATATAGCTTTAGCGTATCTGCGATTTGGGCTCTATCTGGATTACGAATATCTTTTAATGGAGCGCCCATGACAATACATATATATTCATGACCGTTTACCAACCCAAGTGTTGCCCAGCATTGTCCAGCTTCGGACGTTGTGCCGGATTTACCCCCAATAATTTCAAATCCGTTCTGCTCCTCTTTATTAAGAAACTTAAGAACAGAGGACTCTAACAAAATTCCATCGGGATGCTCCGCTGTTGATGTTGTTTGAAAGGTCTCTTTTGTAAAAATTGCTTTAAAATGACCGTTATCTAATGCATAATCTAAGAGTTTGGCCATGTCAAATGCCGTCGTATACTGATTTTCATTATGGAGACCTTCTGGGTTAGTAAAGTGCGTATCATTTAAGCCGATTTCATCCGCTTTGTCATTCATCATTTGAACAAAACTGTCCACATTTCCTGCGATGTGAACGGCTAAGGAGTTAGCGGCTTCTCCACCTGAACTTAAAATCGTACCATACAATAGATCACGGTAGGTTACTTTTTCTCTTCCAAAAAAACCTGCCATTGAAGAGTTTCTCGCCACCATTTTTTTATATGTATCTATATCTATAGGGGCAGTTTCCGATAAATCATTAATATGTTCAAGTGCTACGATGGCTGTCATTATTTTTGTAAGTGATGCGGGATATGCCTTTTCTTTCGCATTTTTTTCATGAACCACACTCCCTGTTTTTCTATCGATCAGATAAATATATGAACTGGTGTAATCGGTCGTATCCCTTTGGATTTCTTTATCAATGATATCAATGTTTGGATTGACGTAATCATTCGACTCCTTGATTTCTGTACTTTCGCTATCTTCTAATTTAAATAAAAAAAACAACACTACAACTGCAATTACTAACATAAACGTTATCAATTTTTTCATGTAACCTCTACCCTTTGCTAACATATTCTTTTAGGCTAGGTAAAGTATAGGTAAAACTATTTAAATATTAAGTAGGGTAAAACTTAAATTTTTCTTAAATTAAGAAATTGGAGCTAGAGTTATTGTATCTTTACTCTTCTCTTGGCAATCGTACTTCAAACACAGTCTCTATTACGTTACTGTCGGCAGTAATCATTCCTTTATGCTGTTCCACAATATTCTTTGCTATAAACAATCCAAGACCTGTGCTATTTTCTTTATGTGTTCGCGATTTATCTCCTGTATAGAACATTTCAAAGAGATGTGGAAGTTCATCGGAAGGGATGCTTCCTCCATAATTGATTACTTGAACGACAGCGTTGCTGTCGTCTTTAAAACCGTTAACATCGATGTACTGACCATCATTTCCATAACGAATCGCATTAGCCAGAAGATTTTCGAACACACGTGCCAGTAGATCTCCATCCCCTACAATGAATAGATGAGGATCGCAATCCAAGCGAACAGTCAAACGATTTTTTTCAAGTAAAGGATACATTTCTTCTTTTAATTGATTAAGGAGATCGGTTAAATTAATTCTACTTTTTTTAAGGGTAATCATTCCATAATTCATTCTAGTAATTTCAAATAATTCGTCAATTAGTCTTTCCAATCGTTTGGATTTATTAAAAGTAATGGTTAAAAAATGTCTGACTTGTTCTTTAGTTAAGTTTTCATCCTTAAGGATTAAATCCAAATATCCAAGAACAGAGGTAAGTGGAGTGCGTAAATCATGAGCTAAATTTACGACTAACTGATCTTTGCTGCTTTCCGAAAAATCTCCTCGTTGAATCGCTTCTTGCAATTTCTCGCTTGCTAAATTAATGTCTAGAGCGATATCTTTAAATTCATCATTTGATGGGATATGCACTTTGTGATTAAAGTCACCGCGCGCGAGATAACGAATTCCGTTTGAAATTTCATTAAAGTAAACAGAATAAGGTTTAGTAAGAAAAAAGAAAAAGAGGAAAGATAACAAAATAAATAAAATGAAAAAGAGATTAAAATCTCCAAAATTACCTATCAGAATGCGAATTTTAGCAATTAGATCTTCGTGTTGAGCACTTGTGTGATAATAGAACTGCAAACCTTTAAAGAATAGATAGGTAATACTTGCTGAACAAGACATACTTATTACGAATAATAGTATCATTTTTGCACGAAAACTACGGGATAGCTTAACCATTGAATGCATACCCAACTCCCCAAACTGTTTTGATCCATTTCTCTTTTCGTGTATCTTCTTCAAGCTTTTTCCGAAGTGTGCGTATATGGACCATAACGGTGTTTCTACCTTCGAAGTATGCTTCTCCCCATACCTGTGTAAAAATATTCTCGACACTAAAAACCTTTTTTGGATGACTTGCTAACAAATATAAAATATCAAACTCCTTTGGTGTAAGCTCGATAATTTCACCATAAAGAGTAACTTTACGCTGTTCAAGAGAAATAACTAAGCTACCATATTCTAAATCATTTTTAATATCTTTAACGGTTTGATTTAACTTCATGAAACGGCGAAGCTGAGCATTGACACGAGCAATCAACTCTATCGGAGTGAATGGTTTAGTCATATAATCATCTGCTCCAATAACAAGTCCATGTACTTTGTCGAAATCGGATGTTTTTGCACTCAAAAAAATGATAGGCATATTATATTTTTCGCGAATCCTTTTGGTCACCTCATATCCATCTATTTTGGGCATCATGATATCCAAAATTAGTAAATCGATTGATTGAGACTCCACAATACGAATTGTTTCCAGTCCGTCTGATGCTTTAATAACATGGAAGCCTTCCTTTTTTAAATGTATTGCAATGAGGTCTGCGATTTCCTTTTCGTCATCGGCGATCAATATTGAAATTTCTTTCATTTTTCTACTCCTAAACAATTAGTTTTATCCTTACAGACAGGCAATTTTTAAATTAAATTCGGATGATTAGGCATGATTTGTAACCGATGCTTTTACTTTCATTATAGCAAATAAGCCTTAAATAATTTTTGGAATATGAAACAAGTAGTGGATCCGGCCAAAAAGAAGAAGTTTTCTTCGGTAACTGAATCGATTTCATCATGTACCATTGCTAATTAAAAAACGAACAGTATTACGTTTAATAATCATTTATGTCCGCATTTACTCCTTAAAATAATGTAAAATTAAAATGAACGTTCGTTTTTTTACTTGAAGTGCGCAATTATGAAGTGGACTCAACTAAACAATAATATCCGAACAATAAAAAAATAACCTTGAATAATGTTCGCTTTTATATATTGACGTAGGTCTTTGTCCTTGTTAAAATGAGAAAGAATTTAATATTGTCGTGTACATCGTATAATGTTGGGGATATGGCCCAAAAGTTTCTACCAGGCTACCGTAAATGGCTTGACTACGAAGTAAGTGATGATCGAACGGTTAATGCTCTTATTTTTCTTTTTTCGATTGTTTCACAAGCTCGTTGTCAACGCTCCTGGTATGTACGGGGCGTTTTTTTTTATTTATTCTTGAAAATATGAAGTAACGCTGACAACTCTTTAGGAGGAATCGAAGGAATGAAGAATTATTTTCAGTTTGAACAGCTCGGTACAAACTACCGTCGCGAAATTATTGGTGGTGTAACAACCTTTTTATCAATGGCATACATTTTAGTAGTAAACCCTCTTATGCTTTCTCTAGCAGATGTTCCAGACTTGCCAGATGAAATGCGAATGAATATGGGAGCGGTATTTGTTGCAACTGCAGTGGCTGCAGCTATCGGTTCTCTCTTAATGGGATTGATTGCTAAGTATCCGATAGCTTTGGCACCAGGAATGGGCTTGAATGCTTTTTTTGCGTTTACTGTTGTTTTAACGATGGGCGTTCCTTGGCAGCACGCTTTAGGTGGAGTATTTATTTCTGGGGTTATATTTGTAATTTTAACACTTTCGGGGTTTCGTGAAAAAATCATAAATGCGATTCCGGCAGAATTAAAGTATGCAGTAAGTGCTGGTATCGGTTTGTTTATTACATTTGTTGGTGCCCAAAATGCAGGGATCATTGTCAATGATGATGCTACTTTAGTTGTTTTAGGCGATATTCACGATGGCAATGTGCTACTTGCTGTATTCGGGATTATCATTACGGTTATTTTAATGACAAGAGGCGTGAATGGTGGAATCTTTATCGGGATGGTAATTACAGCCATAGCCGGAATGCTATTAGGATTAATTGATAGACCAGAAAAAATTGTTGACTCTATTCCAAGTATAGCTCCAACTTTTGGTGCAGCATTTGGTGCATTTAGTGATAGCTCGTTCTTTACGACACAAATGCTTGTCGTTGTACTGACATTCCTTTTCGTAGACTTCTTTGATACAGCGGGGACTTTAGTTGGAGTAGCAAATCAGGCTGGTCTTATGAAGGATAATAAGTTGCCTCGCGCCGGTAAAGCGCTTTTTGCTGACGCGGTAGCTACAGTGTCAGGTGCAGTGCTAGGGACATCCACTACAACTTCTTATATCGAATCATCTGCTGGGGTTGCTGCAGGTGCGAGAACAGGATTTGCTTCTATTGTAACAGCAGTTTTATTCTTACTATCATTATTTTTCTTCCCTGTGTTATCAGTGGTTACTTCTGCGGTTACTGCACCGGCATTAATCATTGTTGGGGTCTTAATGGTAGCATCACTTGGAAAAATTGATTGGACAAAATTCGAAATTGCGGTTCCTGCATTTTTGACAATTCTAGCAATGCCATTAACATATAGCATTGCAACAGGAATTGCGATCGGCTTTATTTTTTATCCAATTACAATGATTGTAAAAGGAAGAACTAAAGAAATTCACCCGATTATGTACGGACTATTTGTCGTCTTTGTTCTTTACTTTATTTTCTTGAAATAATAATTGCTGAAAGAAGAGCTGCACTTTAATGTGCAGTTCTTTTTTGTTATTTTGCAACTTTTCTTATTGATTCTTTATCAATATTTATATAGCATAAAGGAATGGGTGTGATGAAAGAGGAGATACGATGGAGCAATTAAAAGTATTGAAAGCGCTCAACAATAATGTGTTAATTGGTAATCATCCGACATATGGGGAAGTTGTGATCATCGGAAAAGGGATCGGTTTCAATCGCCAGCAAGGAGATAGCATTGATTCGACCGTTGTGGAAAAGCTTTTTGTTTTGAAAGATGAAAAAGAGCAAAAGAATTATATAAAGCTTCTGCCATTTTTAGATAATGATTTATTAGAAGTGTTCATTTCTTGTATTGAATTAATCAAGAAGAGAACAAAAGCAACTTTGAATGAGCATATTCATGTTGCGCTAACGGATCATCTATTGTTTGCTGTTTCAAGGCTTTCAAAAGGAATGGAAATGAGCAATCCTTTTTTGATTGAAACGAAAGCGCTCTATCCGTTTGAATATGATATTGCCCGAGATGTTGTCAAGCTGATTGGAGAGAAAACAGACGTGAAGCTTCCAGAAGGGGAAGTTGGTTTTATCGCTCTTCATATCCATTCTGCTGTCATGAACAAAAATCTTTCAGATGTGAATCGTCATTCCCAACTTGTTACAAAGCTGGTGGACATGATTGAGGAAAGATTGAAGATTAAATTGGATAAGGAAAGCGTTGATTATATGCGTCTTGTACGCCATATTCGTTTCACGATTGAACGGGTTCAAACTGGGGAAAAGGTAGAAGAACCAGAAAAGATCAGTTTGCTCTTGAAGGAAGAATATCCGGTGTGTTACAATCTTTCATGGAAACTCATTAAGGTTATGCAGCAAGAGCTGAGGAAGCCTGTTTATAATGCTGAAGCAGTATACTTGACCATGCATTTACAGCGTCTTCAGAAAAAGGTTAAATAGTTAATTAAATTCCGAAAGAAGCCTTTCGGTTTCAATATCACGTGTTACTGATTCGATCAGGCATGAGTGAAAAATGTAATTGAATCAAACTGTTAAGGGTACGATAAGCCCAAACAGTTCTATTCAGTTATTTTTTCCTCATGCCTTTTTTTGTGCTTTCAAAGCTGGAGTTTTGCAGAAATTTTGAAATGAAGCTTAATGAGTTGAAAAATATTAATAGGAGGTTGGCAACATGTTTAAAAAATTTTTTGGGGTGTTACAAAAAGTTGGTAAAGCACTAATGCTACCAGTAGCACTACTGCCGGCTGCAGGTATTTTACTGGCGTTGGGAGCTGCGTTGAGAAACCCGGCCTTACTTGAATTAGCGCCCTTTTTAGATAATAGCGGGGTTGATTTGGTTGCATCTATTATGCAAAACGCTGGTGATATCGTTTTCGGTAATCTGCCTGTTTTATTTGCTGTAGGGGTAGCTGTTGGTTTAGCTGGAGGTGACGGTGTTGCCGGGCTAGCGGCGATCATCGGTTACTTAATCATGAACGTAACAATGGGGACAACTCTTGGAATTACAGCAGAAGATGTCAACGGATTAAATTATGCTAGTGTGCTTGGAGTTCCGACCTTACAGACTGGAGTATTTGGTGGTATTATTGTTGGAATCATTGCTGCATCACTTTACAATCGTTTTTATGAAATAGAATTGCCATCTTACTTAGGTTTTTTTGCAGGTAAGCGATTTGTACCGATTATTACAGCAGGCTCAGCAGTTGTTTTAGGATTATTGATGCTGATTATCTGGCCACCAATTCAAAATGGATTAAATGCTTTCTCGCAAAACATGGTTCACGCTAATTTAACACTATCGGCTTTTATTTTCGGTGTTATTGAACGTGCGTTAATTCCTTTTGGATTGCATCATATTTTCTATTCTCCATTCTGGTATGAATTCGGTGAATATGTCAATGCGGCTGGACAATTGGTTCGTGGCGACCAACGTATTTTCATGGCGCAAATTACAGACAATGTTCAAGATTTAACAGCGGGAACATTTATGACAGGTAAATTCCCATTCATGATGTTTGGTTTGCCAGCGGCGGCATTAGCGATCTATCATGAAGCTCGTCCAGAAAGAAAGGTAGTGGTTGGAGGATTGATGGCATCTGCTGCCCTTACTGCTTTCTTAACAGGGATCACCGAGCCAATTGAATTCTCATTTTTATTCGTAGCACCTGTACTATTTGGTATTCATACTATCTTTGCTGGTCTTTCATTTATGACCATGCATCTGTTGAATGTAAAAATCGGGATGACTTTCTCAGGTGGACTAATTGATTATATTTTATTCGGATTAATTAACCCACAAACAAACGCTTGGTTAGTTATTCCGGTTGGTCTAGTGTTTTCGGTTATTTATTACTTTGGATTCCGATTTGCGATTCGGAAGTTTAACTTGAAAACTCCTGGCCGTGAAGATGAGGATGCAAATGATGAAGATACGCACGGAAAAACGAGTGATCTTCCATACGATATTCTTGATGCAATGGGTGGGAAAGAAAATATTTCTCATTTAGATGCTTGTATTACACGTTTACGTGTATCGGTAAATGCTATTGAAAATGTTGATAAAGAACGTTTGAAAAAATTAGGCGCATCGGGTGTTCTTGAAGTAGGAAACAATATTCAAGCGATATTCGGACCTCGCTCTGAAACAATTAAAGGACAGATGAAAGATATAATGGAAGGAAAGAGACCTCGTCCAGTGGAAAAAGCCCCTGATAAAGGTGCGGGGCAAACAGAGGATGTAACTCCTGCTGATATGAAATTGGGCAAAGATGATTTTGTTTCTCCGTTAAAAGGTGAAATCAAGCCGATTACAGAAGTTCCAGATGCGGTTTTCTCTGGAAAAATGATGGGTGATGGCTTTGCGATCGTACCGACTGAAGGAATCGTTGTTTCACCAGTCGATGGTAAAATCGTTAATTTCTTTCCAACAAAGCATGCTTTAGGAATTCTAGCTGACTCCGGTCGGGAAATACTTATTCATGTTGGGATCGATACGGTTAATTTAAAAGGCGTAGGCTTTGAAGCTTTAGTTAATGAAGATGACCGTGTGGAGAAAGGCCAACCTTTATTAAAGGTAGATCTTGAAGTGATTAAAGATAAAGTTCCTTCTATTATTACACCAGTTGTATTTACAAATCTAGCTGATGGTGAACAAGTTGTTTTAAACAAGCAAGGTGAAGTAGATATGGGTGAAGCGGATATCATTACGATTTCTAACTTATAAACTAGATAAAAAACGGCCTTGCGAATTTCGTGAGGCCGTTTTAATTTTGACCATAAATTTTTCATTGCATTATGATGAACAGGGTGATAATATTAGTAAGTCGTTTTCGTGAGAAGTTATTGCGGATTTCTACTAGACGAATTGGCATATACATGTTAGAATAGAAATCTACTTCTTCAATAAGTTTTTTTGAATCTTTTAAAAAACTATTGACACGGATTTGAATGGGTGTTATTCTAATATAGTTGCTTGAGAAACGAAAGTTGCTCTTGTGAAACAGTGAATAATATATTGAGTGAAGCAAAAAATTGCACTTTGAAAACTAAACAAATCATACGTCAACAAATAATTATAGTGGAGGCTATCTTTCTTTGAGAAGCTGAAACTAGCCAACGTTTTTTAAACATAAGAGCTAATCTTACTCTTTATTGGAGAGTTTGATCCTGGCTCAGGACGAACGCTGGCGGCGTGCCTAATACATGCAAGTCGAGCGCTTGCACAAGAAAGCTTGCTTTCTTGTTGCTTGAGCGGCGGACGGGTGAGTAACACGTGGGCAACCTGCCTATAAGACTGGGATAACTTCGGGAAACCGGAGCTAATACCGGATAATGCTTTTGAACACATGTTCGAAAGCGGAAAGATGGTTTCGGCTATCACTTATAGATGGGCCCGCGGCGCATTAGCTAGTTGGTGAGGTAACGGCTCACCAAGGCGACGATGCGTAGCCGACCTGAGAGGGTGATCGGCCACACTGGGACTGAGACACGGCCCAGACTCCTACGGGAGGCAGCAGTAGGGAATCTTCCGCAATGGACGAAAGTCTGACGGAGCAACGCCGCGTGAGTGATGAAGGTTTTCGGATCGTAAAACTCTGTTGTTAGGGAAGAACAAGTACCGGAGTAACTGCCGGTACCTTGACGGTACCTAACCAGAAAGCCACGGCTAACTACGTGCCAGCAGCCGCGGTAATACGTAGGTGGCAAGCGTTGTCCGGAATTATTGGGCGTAAAGCGCGCGCAGGCGGTTCTTTAAGTCTGATGTGAAAGCCCACGGCTCAACCGTGGAGGGTCATTGGAAACTGGGGAACTTGAGTGCAGAAGAGAAGAGCGGAATTCCACGTGTAGCGGTGAAATGCGTAGAGATGTGGAGGAACACCAGTGGCGAAGGCGGCTCTTTGGTCTGTAACTGACGCTGAGGCGCGAAAGCGTGGGGAGCAAACAGGATTAGATACCCTGGTAGTCCACGCCGTAAACGATGAGTGCTAAGTGTTAGAGGGTTTCCGCCCTTTAGTGCTGCAGCAAACGCATTAAGCACTCCGCCTGGGGAGTACGGCCGCAAGGCTGAAACTCAAAGGAATTGACGGGGGCCCGCACAAGCGGTGGAGCATGTGGTTTAATTCGAAGCAACGCGAAGAACCTTACCAGGTCTTGACATCCTCTGCCACCCCTAGAGATAGGGCGTTCCCCTTCGGGGGACGGAGTGACAGGTGGTGCATGGTTGTCGTCAGCTCGTGTCGTGAGATGTTGGGTTAAGTCCCGCAACGAGCGCAACCCTTGATCTTAGTTGCCAGCATTCAGTTGGGCACTCTAAGGTGACTGCCGGTGACAAACCGGAGGAAGGTGGGGATGACGTCAAATCATCATGCCCCTTATGACCTGGGCTACACACGTGCTACAATGGATGGTACAAAGGGCAGCGAAGCCGCGAGGTGGAGCGAATCCCATAAAACCATTCTCAGTTCGGATTGTAGGCTGCAACTCGCCTACATGAAGCCGGAATCGCTAGTAATCGCGGATCAGCATGCCGCGGTGAATACGTTCCCGGGCCTTGTACACACCGCCCGTCACACCACGAGAGTTTGTAACACCCGAAGTCGGTGAGGTAACTGGTGGTTTCACTGAGTATCTGATAAAAGTAGTCGGAAATTCAGTGAAACCACTAGAGCCAGCCGCCTAAGGTGGGACAGATGATTGGGGTGAAGTCGTAACAAGGTAGCCGTATCGGAAGGTGCGGCTGGATCACCTCCTTTCTAAGGAATATTGAGGCTTAGATGTCTCATAAATCGTAAAGTTGATGAGGCTATTTTGCCAAGTCAAAATAGCCGTATGGTTTGTTTAGTTTTGAGAGTGCAATCTCTCAAAATAGAATGAAGGTGAATTAGAAGCGAGCAGATTGAGGAAACGACTGAGTGGGCACCGGAGTGTATTTGATACATGAGGAGCAGAACGAGGGAAGTTGACGAAAAGATGCGAAGCTTATCATTCGCCGTTTGTACCTTGAAAACTAGATAATGATAATGAAGAAGAACCAAGAAATTACCGAGTAATCGCCATTTTAGTTTTTCTCTCTATTGATTTATTCATAGAGTAAACCGCGAGGGTTTCAAGAAATCACACAAAGTTGTGTTGATGTATTGAAAGCCGAACAAGAGGGTTTCGAGAAGCAAGTAGATCAAGGAAGCGACCGAACGAGCATCGGAGCGTACGTAATGGGTACGTGAGGAGCGTAGAGAGGGAGCTGACGCAGAGATGCGCCGCTTATCGGAAGCCGAAAGTTGAGGGAAATGAGAAGCAAACAAGTCGAGGAATCAAGCGAGGAAGTACCGGAGCGTACGTAGTCTGTACGCGAGGATACTGACGAGTAAAGATGACGAAGAGATGTGTAGCTGATCATTTGCCGAATGGTTAAGTTATAAAGGGCGCACGGTGGATGCCTTGGCACTAGGAGCCGATGAAGGACGGGACTAACACCGATATGCTTCGGGGAGCTGTAAGTAAGCTTTGATCCGGAGATTTCCGAATGGGGAAACCCATCATCCGTAATGGGATGGTATCCATACCTGAATACATAGGGGATGGAAGGCAGACCCGGGGAACTGAAACATCTAAGTACCCGGAGGAAGAGAAAGCAAACGCGATTCCCTGAGTAGCGGCGAGCGAAACGGGATTAGCCCAAACCAAGAGGCTTGCCTCTTGGGGTTGTAGGACACTCTATACGGAGTTACAAAGGAACGGAGTAAACGAACAAGTCTGGAAAGGCTGGTCAGAGAAGGTAACAACCCTGTAGTTGAAACTTCGTTCCCTCTTGAGTGGATCCTGAGTACGGCGGGACACGTGAAATCCCGTCGGAAGCTGGGAGGACCATCTCCCAAGGCTAAATACTCCCTAGTGACCGATAGTGAACCAGTACCGTGAGGGAAAGGTGAAAAGCACCCCGGAAGGGGAGTGAAAGAGAACCTGAAACCGTGTGCCTACAAGTAGTTAGAGCCCTATGCATATTTCCTTTGGAAACATGCTGGGTGATAGCGTGCCTTTTGTAGAATGAACCGGCGAGTTACGATTGCATGCAAGGTTAAGTTGAGAAGACGGAGCCGCAGCGAAAGCGAGTCTGAATAGGGCGTCTTGAGTATGTAGTCGTAGACCCGAAACCAGGTGATCTACCCATGTCCAGGTTGAAGTTCAGGTAACACTGAATGGAGGACCGAACCCACGCACGTTGAAAAGTGCGGGGATGAGGTGTGGGTAGCGGAGAAATTCCAATCGAACTTGGAGATAGCTGGTTCTCTCCGAAATAGCTTTAGGGCTAGCCTCACGAAGAACGAGTCTTGGAGGTAGAGCACTGTTTGGACTAGGGGCCCTCATCGGGTTACCGAATTCAGACAAACTCCGAATGCCAAGTACTTAAACGTGGGAGTCAGACTGCGAGTGATAAGATCCGTAGTCAAAAGGGAAACAGCCCAGACCACCAGCTAAGGTCCCAAAGTATACGTTAAGTGGAAAAGGATGTGGGGTTGCTTAGACAACCAGGATGTTGGCTTAGAAGCAGCCATCATTTAAAGAGTGCGTAATAGCTCACTGGTCGAGTGACCCCGCGCCGAAAATGTACCGGGGCTAAACGTATCACCGAAGCTGTGGGTGTACACCGTAGGTGTACGCGGTAGGAGAGCGTTCTAAGGGCGTTGAAGCTAGACCGGAAGGACTGGTGGAGCGCTTAGAAGTGAGAATGCCGGTATGAGTAGCGAAAGATGGGTGAGAATCCCATCCACCGAATGCCTAAGGTTTCCTGAGGAAGGCTCGTCCGCTCAGGGTTAGTCGGGACCTAAGCCGAGGCCGAAAGGCGTAGGCGATGGACAACAGGTTGATATTCCTGTACCACCTCGTTTTTGTTTGAGCGATGGGGGGACGCAGGAGGATAGGGTAAGCGCACTGCTGGATATGTGCGTCTAAGCAGTTAGAGCGGCAAGTAGGCAAATCCGCTTGCCATACGCTTGAGCTGTGACAGCGAGGGAAATCAAGTACCGAAGTTCCTGATTCCACACTGCCAAGAAAAGCCTCTAGTGAGAAAACAGGTGCCCGTACCGCAAACCGACACAGGTAGGCGAGGAGAGAATCCTAAGGTGAGCGAGAGAACTCTCGTTAAGGAACTCGGCAAAATGACCCCGTAACTTCGGGAGAAGGGGTGCTTTTTAGGGTGCATAGCCCTGAAGAGCCGCAGTGAATAGGCCCAGGCGACTGTTTAGCAAAAACACAGGTCTCTGCGAAGCCGCAAGGCGAAGTATAGGGGCTGACGCCTGCCCGGTGCTGGAAGGTTAAGAGGAGGGGTTAGCTTACGCGAAGCTCTGAATTGAAGCCCCAGTAAACGGCGGCCGTAACTATAACGGTCCTAAGGTAGCGAAATTCCTTGTCGGGTAAGTTCCGACCCGCACGAAAGGCGTAACGATCTGGGCACTGTCTCAACGAGAGACTCGGTGAAATTATAGTACCTGTGAAGATGCAGGTTACCCGCGACAGGACGGAAAGACCCCGTGGAGCTTTACTGTAGCCTGATATTGAATTTTGGTACAGCTTGTACAGGATAGGTAGGAGCCGTGGAAGCCGGAGCGCTAGCTTCGGTGGAGGCGTCGGTGGGATACTACTCTGGCTGTATTGACATTCTAACCCGCACCTCTGATCGAGGTGGGAGACAGTGTCAGGTGGGCAGTTTGACTGGGGCGGTCGCCTCCTAAAGAGTAACGGAGGCGCCCAAAGGTTCCCTCAGAATGGTTGGAAATCATTCGTAGAGTGTAAAGGCACAAGGGAGCTTGACTGCGAGACCTACAAGTCGAGCAGGGACGAAAGTCGGGCTTAGTGATCCGGTGGTTCCGCATGGAAGGGCCATCGCTCAACGGATAAAAGCTACCCCGGGGATAACAGGCTTATCTCCCCCAAGAGTCCACATCGACGGGGAGGTTTGGCACCTCGATGTCGGCTCATCGCATCCTGGGGCTGTAGTCGGTCCCAAGGGTTGGGCTGTTCGCCCATTAAAGCGGTACGCGAGCTGGGTTCAGAACGTCGTGAGACAGTTCGGTCCCTATCCGTCGTGGGCGTAGGAAATTTGAGAGGAGCTGTCCTTAGTACGAGAGGACCGGGATGGACGCACCGCTGGTGTACCAGTTGTTCTGCCAAGAGCATCGCTGGGTAGCTATGTGCGGAAGGGATAAGTGCTGAAAGCATCTAAGCATGAAGCCCCCCTCAAGATGAGATTTCCCATAGCGCAAGCTAGTAAGAACCCTGAAAGATGATCAGGTTGATAGGTCAGAGGTGGAAGCATGGTGACATGTGGAGCTGACTGATACTAATCGTTCGAGGACTTAACCAAATAGGTTACTCGGTCTTTTTCTTCTTCATCCATTATCTAGTTTTGAAGGTACAAAGCTTTTTGCGTAAGCCAAATAAGTTGCATCACCTTTAAACCAATAGTCCGGTGACGATAGCGAGAAGGTCACACCCGTTCCCATACCGAACACGGAAGTTAAGCTTCTCAGCGCCGATGGTAATGAGGGGCTGTCCCCTTGTGAGAGTAGGACGTTGCCGGGCAAAGTAAAAAGAGTATCCCATATGATGGGTGCTCTTTTTTTGATCTGAATGTCCGTAAGGACAAGAAATAAAACGCCAGTAAAATCAAAAGCAGAAACCGGAGGGTGGCTAGAACCGAGGAGGTCGAGGAAGCGAGAGAGGGAAGCCCGGAGTGTACGATGTACACGAGGACGGAAGGAACGAAGCTGACGAAGAGATCCGAAGGTGATAGACAGCCGACTCCGAGCACGGAAGTGAAGCTTCGGCGCCGATGGTAGTGAGGGGCTGTCCCCTTGTGAGAGTAGGACGTTGCCGGACGAAGTAAAAAGAGTATCCAATATGATGGGTGCTCTTTTTTTGATCTGAATGTCCGTAAGGACAAGAAATAAAACGCCAGTAAAATCAAAAGCAGAAACCGGAGGGTGGCTAGAACCGAGGAGGTCGAGGAAACAAGAGAGTGAAGCCCGGAGTGTACGATGTACACGAGGACGGAAGGAACGAAGCTGACGAAGAGATCCGAAGGTGATAGACAGCCGACTCCGAACACGGAAGTGAAGCTTCGGCGCCGATGGTAATGAGGGGACGAGCCCTTGTGAGAGTAGGACGTTGCCGGGCAAAGTAAAAAGAGTATCCCATATGATGGGTGCTCTTTTTTTGATCCCAAGTGTGGCTGAAATGGCGAGATGCGCAATAAGCATTGAAATGCGCGCAATTATGCCTTAGATCGGCGCAATCAGGTGTAAAACAAGCGCAATCAAGCCACAAATAGCCGCAATCGAAGGCACAACAAGCGCAATCCTTGCCAAAATCGTATACTCCACAAATAATCCCTATGTAATCACCTCAACCCTACCCACCTTCGCTGCAGTGACAAGTAACCTGCTGCAATCAAACACAAAATCCGGGAATGTTGTGTTTGCATAAAACAATAATTCGCCCACTTCACAAACATTCGTCCATCTTACAAATAATTCGTCCATCTATTAATAATTCCTCGATTTCACAACAATTCAGCTACCCCCTCACTAAAAATATTGGACGTTTTCGTAAATTTCATTTTGCAATCTTAGGTTTTTTCCAAACCGAGAGGGAAAAGATAAAAGCAAATTGAGAAAAATTAAGCGCAATATACTTTAAATCGGTGCAATTCAAAGCAACTGCGTGCAAGTATGTCTAATGTGTGCAATTGTATAGTCGAGAGCAGTTGGATTTTATCGACAAGGTCAGAGGGATCGGGCTCAAGCAATAGGACACAAGTACTCATCTAACAGAAGTAGCTGAAATAGAGTGCAATTAGGTTTCATTTTTAGTAAAATGAGGCATACACGATTTTGCTTTATTAGGAGGACATTTCCGTGTTACAAAATGGATTGGTAATGGTGCTCATTATTCTCGTCATTAATATTGTCTATGTGTCCTTTTTTACGATTAGAATGATTTTGACATTAAAGGGACAAAGGTATTTAGCTGCTTTTATAAGTATGATTGAGGTTGTTATTTATGTTATCGGGCTTGGGTTAGTACTTGATAATTTGAACCAGATTCAGAACTTGATTGCGTATGCAGTTGGTTACGGGATTGGTGTAATCGTAGGAATGAAAATTGAGGAGAAGCTTGCGTTGGGCTATATTACCGTCAATGTAATTACGAAGGAATATGATCGGGATTTACCGAGACTTCTGCGGGAAAAAGGCTATGGTGTGACGAGCTGGGCCGCGAATGGCCTTGAGGGGGATCGGATGGCGTTGCAAATTTTAACGCCAAGAAAATATGAATTAAAGCTCTATGCAACCATTAAAGAGCTTGACCCGAAAGCGTTTATTATCGCGTATGAACCGAAAACGATCTACGGTGGATTTTGGGTTAAATCGGTTAAGAAGGGAAGATTGTTTTCATGAGCAGATTGAAGCAAAGATTTGAAGTACAAGAAAATGAGACGATTGATCAATGTCTGGACCGCATCCAAAAGGCTGGCTACATTCCTGTACGAAGAGAAGAAAAACCAATATTTCAGGAGAAAAAGCAAGGCTCCACGGTGGTCTATGAGCCTATAGGAAGGCAAATTATTTTTGAGGCAAAGAGGACAGAGGGTTAAAACACGAACATTAATAGAAGAATATTTTATTATTGTTCGATTATTGTTGACACACACCGTTAATGTTGTTACTATGGTAGTGCAAATGGAATAATCGATAAAAAAATACAATTTACCTCATATATAATGGGAATATGGCCCATAAGTTTCTACCCGACAACCTTAAATTGTTGGACTATGAGGAAAGTAAATGACGGGATAAAAATTGATCTTTAATTGAAGGGCATAAGCGGACATGGGTGGAATGGCTGTGCTAGCGCAGCCTTAGATGATGTCCTTTTATTTTCTGTGCCTCAATAAATGAACAATGTGCCCGGACAGATTGCTTTCCTTCATAGGATTAAGCAGTTTGTTCCGGGCTTTTATTATGGTTAAAAATGGAGGAGAAAAATGAGCGTGCAGGTTGCAGTAATTATGGGGAGTACATCGGATTGGGAAACAATGAAGCATGCGTGTGACGTGCTGGATAAGCTCGAGATTTCCTATGAAAAAAAAGTAGTATCCGCACATAGGACTCCAGACCTTATGTTTCAATATGCAGAAGAAGCAAGAGGACGGGGCTTTAACGTAATTATTGCAGGTGCAGGAGGGGCGGCTCATCTTCCAGGTATGGTAGCGGCTAAAACGACTCTTCCTGTAATCGGTGTGCCAATTCAATCAAAAGCATTAAATGGATTGGATTCTTTATTATCGATCGTACAAATGCCGGGTGGTGTTCCGGTAGCGACAGTAGCTATCGGCAAGGCAGGAGCCACGAATGCTGGATTGCTTGCTGCGCAAATACTTGGTGCGACTGATTTCGCAGTAGCAGAACGACTCGACAAAATGCGTGAAGCAACGAGAGAGGCTGTAATGGAAAGTAGTGATGAGCTTGTTTAAAACCATTTTACCTGGACAAACGATTGGAATTATCGGTGGAGGGCAGCTTGGGAGAATGATGGCAATAGCAGCGAAAGAAAAAGGCTACTGCGTTGCTGTGCTGGATCCAACAGAAAATTCTCCTTGTGGGCAAGTTGCCGATATTGAAATTGTTGCACAATATCATGATTTACTGGCGATTCAAAAACTGGCTGAAGTTAGTGATGTTATTACGTACGAGTTCGAAAATATCGATGCGGAGGCGCTCGACTGGCTTTGTGAGAATGCTTATGTGCCACAAGGAAAAGAAGTGTTAGAAATCACCCAAAATAGAGCAACAGAAAAAGCAGCGATTCAAAAGGCGGGTGCAGAAGTCGCTCCGTATAGGGTAATTAATGACATGAATGACATTTATGCTTATATCGATGAAATCGGCTATCCTTGTGTACTAAAAACAGCAACGGGTGGTTACGATGGTAAAGGACAGCTTGTTATTCGTTCAAGAGATGACATTGAAAAAGGAGCACCGCTAGTTGAATCTGGATTATGTGTTCTAGAGCAGTGGATTTCTTTTGAAAAAGAAATCTCCGTTATTGTGGTACGCAACCCAAAAGGGGAGACTTCCGTTTTTCCGGTGGGAGAGAATATTCATAAGGACAACATTCTGCATGAAACAATCGTGCCAGCAAGAATGGCAGAGGATGCGAAGGAAAGAGCAATCTCACTTGCAATAGAGCTTGCCAGAACATTAAATTTAGTCGGTACATTAGCGGTGGAGATGTTTTTAACGGCAGAAGGCGAAATCTATATAAATGAATTGGCGCCTCGGCCGCATAATTCAGGTCATTACTCGATAGAGGCTTGTGAAACATCTCAATTTGAACAGCATATTCGTGCGGTTTGCAATCTACCGCTCGGAAGTACCGAATTATTAAAGCCTGTCGTTATGGTGAATATTCTTGGTGAACATCAAGAACCAATTATTGAAAAAATAAGCGATTACCCAAACTGGAAAATTCACTTATATGGAAAAAAAGAAGCGAAAGTAAAAAGAAAAATGGGGCATGTGACCATTTTAAATCATTCAATAGAGGACGCCCTATCTGAAATTGACAGCAGTGGAATTTGGGAACAGGCGAAGGAAAGAATCGGAGGATAAAAACATGATTGATCGTTATACAAGACCCGAAATGGGCGCTATTTGGACAGAGGAAAATCGTTTTAAAGCTTGGTTAGAAGTAGAGATTTTAGCATGTGAAGCATGGGTGGAGCTTGGAGAAATTCCAAAGGAAGATGTTCAAAAAATCCGTGAGAAGGCATCGTTTGATATTAACCGCATTAAAGAGATTGAAGAAGAGACACGACATGATGTTGTCGCATTTACTCGTGCTGTATCCGAAACACTTGGTGAGGAAAGAAAATGGGTTCACTATGGACTAACTTCAACGGATGTTGTTGACACGGCTTTATCCTATTTAATAAAGCAAGCCAATGACATTTTGCTAAAGGATATAGAAGGTTTTGTTGAAATCTTAAAAAACAAAGCACAGGAACATAAATATACAGTGATGATGGGACGTACTCACGGAGTTCATGCGGAGCCAACAACATTTGGACTGAAGCTAGCCCTTTGGTATGAAGAAATGAAGCGTAACCTAGAACGCTTTAAGCAAGCTGCTGAGGGGGTTGAATACGGAAAAATATCTGGGGCAGTTGGAACATATGCCAATATTGATCCATTTGTTGAGAGATATGTATGTGAGAAGCTTGGAATTAAACCAGCGCCCATTTCTACGCAAACATTGCAACGTGATCGCCATGCTCACTATATGTCAACAATAGCATTAATCGCTACATCAATCGAAAAAATGGCAGTCGAAATAAGAGGTCTGCAAAAGAGTGAAACCCGAGAGGTAGAAGAATTTTTTGCAAAAGGTCAAAAAGGCTCTTCTGCTATGCCGCATAAACGCAACCCGATCGGTTCTGAAAATATGACTGGACTTGCCCGTGTCATCCGTGGACATATGTTGACTGCATATGAAAATGTCCCGCTTTGGCATGAACGTGATATTTCACATTCTTCAGCAGAGCGAATTATTTTACCAGATGCCACGATTGCTTTGAATTACATGTTAAATCGCTTCGGCAATATCGTGAAAAATTTAACGGTCTTCCCAGAAAACATGAAGCGCAACATGGATCGTACACTTGGTCTTATTTACTCTCAACGTGTTCTACTCGCCTTAATCGATAAAGGCCTACCACGTGAAGAAGCGTATGATACGGTGCAACCAAGAGCGATGGAAGCATGGGAAAAGCAAGTTCCGTTTAAGAGCTTAATTTCTGCCGATGAAACCATAACAGCAAAGCTTTCACCAGCAGAAATTGATGATTGTTTTGATTATAATTACCACTTAAAGCATGTCGATACAATCTTTGATCGTTTAGGACTATAGAAGGATTCATTTTTAAATGAGCGCCTATCGCCTTTCAAACTTCTGATACTGGTTTTACATCCTACGATAAGTCAAAGTTTCTTCAATCGAAAAGTTTGTAAGGCGATGACCAAGGCACTTCCACTTTTAGTATAGGAGGCTCTCCTAATCATGGAAAAAAGAGCATTGTTATATGAAGGAAAAGCAAAGAGAGTATATCAAACGGATGATGAAAATCTCGTATGGTTGGAGTACAAGGATTCTGCGACAGCTTTTAATGGTGAAAAGAAGGAGCAGATTACGGGTAAAGGAAAATTAAATAACGAGATTACAAGTTTAATATTTTCAAAGTTGAAAAAAGAGGGAATTGCCACTCATTTTGTTAAGAAGCTTTCCGAAACGGAACAGCTTGTAAAGAAGGTAACGATTATTCCTCTTGAAGTTGTCATACGCAATGTGGCAGCAGGCAGCTTTTCTAAAAGACTGGGGATTAATGAAGGAAACCCTCTCTCAAAACCCCTCGTTGAATTTTACTATAAAGATGATGCTCTTGGAGATCCACTCATTACGGATGACCATATCGAAGAATTACAATTGGCGACGAAGGACGAAGTAGCCCTTTTAAAAGAAAAAGCACTGCAGGTCAATGAAGTGTTATCGAGGTTGTTTCTTGAATTAAATATTCGCCTCATCGACTTTAAGCTGGAATTCGGAAAGGATGCCGAAGGGAACATCGTCCTAGCTGATGAAATTTCACCAGATACCTGTCGCCTATGGGATAGCAACACGAATGAGAAGCTGGATAAAGATGTATTCCGCCGTAATTTAGGAAGCTTAACAGATGCTTATGAAAACATTCTTGCGAGACTGGGAGGTCCATCACATGTATAAAGTAAAGGTTTATGTAACATTAAGAGAAAGTGTACTTGATCCACAAGGGGCTGCGGTAAAGCACTCATTACAGTCATTAAGCTATAACGAAGTATCAGACGTTCGAATTGGAAAATACATGGAGTTAACGGTTGAAAAATCAGAACGCAACGTTGAAGATGTCGTAAAGGAAGTGTGTGAGCGCCTCCTAGCAAACCCTGTTATTGAAGACTATCGCTATGAAATTGAGGAGTGTGTAGCCCAATGAAGTTTGCTGTCATCGTGTTCCCAGGCTCCAACTGTGATGTAGATATGTATCACGCAATTAGAGATGAACTTGGCGAAGAAGTCGAGTATGTTTGGCATGATGCAGATCATTTAGATGAATTTGATGGAATCCTTTTACCTGGTGGATTTTCCTACGGAGATTACTTGCGCACAGGAGCAATTGCTCGCTTTAGCAAGGTGATGCAAGAGGTTGTGAAAGCAGCCAATGCAGGAAAACCTGTCCTTGGTGTTTGTAATGGCTTTCAGATCCTCCTCGAAAGCGGGCTGTTACCAGGTGCGATGAGACGGAATGAAAGCCTGAAATTCATTTGTAGACCAACGAGATTAAAGGTAGAAAATAACGAGACTATTTTTACTTCTGAGTATAAAAAAAGCGAAATCATTACCGTTCCGATCGCCCATGGTGAAGGGAATTACTATTGTGATGAGGAGACCTTACAAAAATTAAAGGACAATCGCCAAATTGTCTTTACGTATGAAAACAATCCAAACGGTTCTTTAGAGGACATCGCTGGAATCATCAATGAAAAGGGAAATGTACTTGGCATGATGCCCCATCCTGAAAGAGCAGTTGATGAATTATTAGGAGGAGCAGATGGCTTGAAGCTATTCCGCTCGATCGTGAAAACTTTTCGAAATGCTGTTGTCGTATAAAATCATCAGGTGGCAGTAGGCTAAAGATTCCTGCGCATAAGCTGGTAAACAAAGCAGTCATCTATCGTAAAATTATGGAGGGAAGCACATGTCGATCATGCTTGAACCAAGTCCACAACAAATAAAAGAAGAAAAAATTTATCGAGAAATGGGTTTAACTGACGAGGAATTTGCGAATGTAGAGAAAATCCTTGGAAGAACTCCTAATTATACAGAAACTGGCCTTTTTTCTGTTATGTGGTCAGAGCATTGCAGCTATAAAAATTCAAAGCCAGTATTAAGAAAGTTTCCAACAAAAGGGGAACGAGTCCTTCAAGGTCCTGGAGAGGGAGCGGGAATTGTTGATATTGGCGATGATCAAGCGGTTGTCTTTAAAATCGAAAGCCATAATCATCCTTCTGCAATAGAGCCTTATCAAGGAGCGGCAACAGGTGTCGGTGGGATCATTCGTGACGTTTTTTCCATGGGAGCAAGACCGATTGCTTTATTGAACTCTTTACGTTTTGGAGAGTTAGATGCCTCTCCTCGTGTACGCTACCTTTTTAAAGAAGTTGTCGCTGGAATAGCTGGCTATGGAAACTGTATTGGAATCCCAACGGTCGGGGGAGAGGTACAGTTTGACCCTTGCTATGAAGGTAATCCACTCGTGAACGCAATGTGTGTGGGGTTAATTGACCATAAGGACATTAAAAAGGGTCAGGCACATGGAATCGGCAATACGGTGATGTATGTCGGTGCTAAGACAGGTCGAGACGGCATTCACGGAGCAACATTTGCATCGGAAGAATTAACAGAGGATTCAGATGAAAAACGCCCAGCAGTTCAAGTTGGAGATCCGTTTATGGAGAAACTTCTCATTGAAGCTTGCCTTGAATTAATTCAATCAGATGCCCTTATTGGAATTCAAGATATGGGAGCAGCGGGATTAACAAGTTCTTCTGCGGAAATGGCCAGTAAGGCTGGTTCAGGAATTGAAATGAATCTTGATCTTGTGCCGCAACGAGAAACAGGAATGACGGCTTATGAAATGATGCTATCTGAGTCACAAGAGCGCATGCTCATTGTGGTGAAGAAGGGCCGTGAGCAAGAAATTGTAGATTTATTTTCAAAATATGATTTAGAATGCGTTGCAATTGGTCAAGTAACCGATGATAAAATGCTTCGTCTCCTACACAATGGGGAAGTTGTTGCAAATGTACCTGCTGACGCTCTAGCAGAGGATGCGCCAGTATATTATAAACCTTCGCGCGAGCCCGAATACTTCCGCGAGTTCCAAGCGATGGGCAATGATATTCCTGCTGTCGGTGATTACAATGAAGCGCTTGTTAAACTTTTGCAGCAAGCAACCATTGCAAGCAAAGAATGGGTTTATGATCAATATGACTATATGGTACGCACCAATACGGTAGTGGCTCCAGGATCAGATGCTGCGATTGTCCGTATTCGTGGAACAGAAAAAGCATTGGCAATGACGACGGATTGTAACTCAAGATATATATATTTAGATCCAGAGTCAGGTGGAAAAATTGCCGTTGCCGAAGCAGCGAGAAACATCGTTGCTTCTGGTGGTGAGCCGTTAGCGATTACAGATTGCCTGAACTTTGGGAATCCAGAAAAACCGGAAATCTTCTGGCAGTTTGAGAAAGCAGTAGACGGGATGAGTGCTGCTTGTACGAAGCTTAATGCACCAGTCATTGGCGGTAACGTATCCCTTTATAATGAAACGAATGGTACAGCCGTTTACCCAACACCTGTTGTTGGAATGGTCGGTCTTGTGGAAAACCTTGCACATGTGACGACACAAAACTTTAAAAGCGCAGGAGACCTTATTTATCTAGTTGGGGAAACCAAGCCTGAATTTGGCGGAAGTGAATTGCAAAAGCTCACATATGGACGAATTTTTGGCAAGGCACCAGAAATTGACCTTGATGTGGAAGAACAAAATCAAAAGAGTGTTCTAGCTGCAATTCGTGCGGGAGTTGTAGCATCCGCTCATGATATTGCAGAAGGAGGACTCGCTGTTGCATTAGCAGAAGGATTGATGGGAACCACTGATCTTGGTGCAAAAGTGACGGTAAATGGGGATGTAACCTCTGCACTTTTCAGTGAATCACAATCACGTTTCCTACTATCCGTGAAAAAAGAAAATAAAGCCCAATTTGAAAGCTTAGTAAAGGCGCAATTAATTGGTGAAACGACAAATACATCTAATCTTCAAATCTATACTGATGATAAGCTTGTTCTTGATCAAAAAGTGGTGGATTTGGAGGCTGCTTGGAAAGGGGCTATCCCATGCTTGCTGAAATAAGGGGATTAAATGAGGAGTGTGGCATCTTTGGTGTATGGGGGCATCCTGATGCAGCTCAAATCACTTATTACGGTTTACACACCTTGCAACATCGTGGGCAAGAAGGAACCGGAATGGTTGTCACAGACGGTCAGAAGCTTAAAGGGGTAAAAGGAGAGGGACTTGTCGCTGAAATTTTCACAGCGGAGGCCATCGAGCAATTAACAGGTACAGGAGCCATTGGTCATGTTCGCTATGCCACCGCAGGAGGCGGTGGCTATGAGAATGTGCAGCCGCTGCTCTTCCACTCGCAATCTGGAAGTCTAGCACTTGCCCATAATGGAAATTTGGTCAATGCCACGGCGTTAAGACGTCAGCTTGAAGGGCAGGGAAGCATTTTTCAAACAAGCTCTGATACAGAGGTGCTTGCCCATTTAATTAGACGTGGCGGAAATGCACCGCTTGTGGAGCAAGTGCAGAATGCTTTGACCATGCTAAAAGGGGCTTATGCTTTCTTAATTATGACAGAAACACAGCTGATGATTGCTCTTGATCCAAATGGCATGCGTCCGCTCTCTATCGGCCGTTTAGGAGATGCTTTCGTAGTTGCTTCTGAAACATGTGCTCTGGACGTAGTTGGTGCAAGCTTTGTTCGTGATGTCGAGGCAGGGGAATTGGTCATCATTGATGACACAGGAATCCGTTCTGAGAGATATGCAATGCCTGCCAATCAAGCGATGTGTTCGATGGAATATGTTTATTTTTCCCGTCCGGATAGTGATATTCAAGGGATCAATGTTCATACAGCCCGTAAAAATTTAGGGAAAAAACTAGCGCTTGAGGCTCCAATTGAGGCAGACGTTGTTACAGGTGTTCCTGATTCAAGTATTTCTGCTGCAATCGGTTATGCTGAAGAGTCAGGGATTCCTTATGAGATGGGCTTGATTAAAAATAAATATGTCGGGCGGACATTTATTCAGCCTTCGCAGTCTTTGCGTGAGCAAGGGGTAAAAATGAAGCTCTCCGCTGTTCGCGGTGTCGTGGAAGGAAAAAGGGTAATCATGGTCGACGATTCGATTGTTAGAGGAACGACGAGTCGCAGAATTGTGACGATGTTGAAGGAAGCAGGTGCAACAGAAGTGCATGTTGTCATCAGTTCACCACCGATTAAAAATCCATGTTTCTATGGGATTGATACCTCATCCAAAGAAGAGTTGATGGCGGCTAGTCATTCTGTTGAAGAAATGCGGGAAATCATCGGTGCCGATACGCTAACCTTTTTAAGTGTAGAAGGTTTATTAGAAGGGATCGGCAAGGTGAGCGCGGATGAAAATTGTGGGCAATGCCTCGCTTGCTTTACAGGTAAATATCCTACGGAGATTTATCCAAGTACAGCGAGAATGTATGAAAAGGTTTAGGTTAAAGTTTTTTGAATTTGCTTGTATGTAACTTTGTCTATATTGACTAGCGGCACTAGATGCCGCTTTTCTATTCACCGGAGTTTTATCTTGTATCATGCTGAACCTGAAATTAAGAAAAAATGGCGCGGTTTTTCGCTTCGCTTCGTTGCGTGGTAAGAGGCTTAAAGGCTGTTCCTTGGCTCATTCTTTCAACTTTCCAGCGTAATTGAAAAGCGTGTGAAACTAAGGTTTCCCACGAAATGAGTGCCAAATTGTTCGAACAGCCATATTGTCTAACGAAATCACTCATTTAAAATGACAATATTTACGCAAATATGTCCGAAATAATCATTAGGAGGTCTTAACATGGCCAATGCTTATAGGCAAGCAGGTGTTGATATAGAGGCCGGCTATGAGGCAGTCACAAGAATGAAGAAGCATGTGAACCGTACGATTCGCCCAGGAGTTATGGGGGGACTTGGCGGTTTTGGTGGAATGTTTGATTTATCTTCCCTAAATTTGAAAGAACCTGTTCTCATATCGGGTACTGATGGTGTGGGTACAAAGCTGATGCTCGCTTTTCTCATGGATAAGCACGATACGATCGGCATTGATGCAGTTGCTATGTGTGTTAATGATATTGTCGTTCAAGGGGCAGAACCGCTTTACTTTTTGGATTACATTGCTTGCGGGAAAGCTGCACCGGAGAAGATTGAAGCGATAGTTAAAGGGATTGCTGATGGCTGTGAGCAAGCAGGCTGTGCCCTCGTTGGGGGAGAGACTGCTGAAATGCCGGGAATGTATAGTGAGGACGAATATGATTTAGCTGGTTTTTCAGTTGGGGCTTGTGAGAAAGAAAATATTATTACGGGTGAGAATATTAAACCAGGTGATGTTCTAATCGGTTTGGCTTCAAATGGAATTCATAGCAATGGTTACTCTCTTGTCCGGAAAATTTTCCTAGAGCAAGCGGGAATGTCGCTTGAAGATGAGGTCGAGGAACTTGGCTGCACGCTTGGTGAGGAGCTTTTACGTCCAACAAGAATTTATGTGAAGCCTCTGTTAGCAGCTATGCGCAAATTTGAAATTAAAGGTATTTCTCATATTACGGGTGGGGGATTTATCGAAAATATTCCGCGCATGCTACCGGATGGATTTGGAGCTGAGCTTTTAGAAAGCAATTGGACCGTACCAGCCATTTTTTCATTAATGGAAAAGCTCGGTAAATTAGAACGTCAAGAAATGTACAACATCTTTAATATGGGGACGGGAATGGTAATGGCAGTCAATAAGGACGACGTTCATGCAGTGATTCAACTGTTTACGGAACTCGGAGAAAAAGCATATGTAATGGGTGCTGTGACGGAACAAGCAGGGGTACAGATTAAGGAATAGCGGAGGTTACCATGAAGAAGATTGCTATTTTTGCTTCCGGTAGCGGAAGTAATTTTCAAGCTATCATTGAGGCCGTTAAAAAAGGTGAGCTCGAAGCTGATATTGCTTTGCTTGTTTGTGATAAGTTAGGGGCTTATGCGCTAGAACGAGCGAAAAATGAAGAGATTCCTTATTTTGTTTTTAATGCGAAAGAGTATGACGGCAAAGAAGCGTATGAAATTGAGATTTTAAAAAAATTAAAAAAGCATGAAGTAGACTTCATCGTACTTGCAGGATACATGCGTTTGATTGGGAAGACACTTTTGGATGAGTTTGAAGGAAGGATCATGAATATTCATCCATCTCTTCTTCCTGCTTTTCCAGGTAAGGATGCAATAGGTCAGGCATTAACGGCGAAGGTAAAGGTAAGTGGTGTGACGGTTCATTATGTTGATGCTGGAATGGATACGGGACCGATAATTGCCCAAAAGCCGATCGAAATTAGTGAACAGGAAACAAAGGAAAGTTTACAAATGAAAATTCATCAAGTGGAGCACGAATTATACCCTAAGGTTATTCAACAACTTATAAAAGAGGGTATTTCCGTGAAAAAGTGACACTCTCTTAACATATAGAGGTGAAATGCTCAGCATTTTTTAGGCTTTTTTATAAATCAGTGTTGATTTTTGGTTTATTTTCTCTCTGATTCCATGAAGCGATAGTTTTTTTCTATCGCTTCATGGAATCAGAGGACCTTTTTAGCATACTTTAGCTTTTTATAAACAAGCAGAAAACACAGATCAATAACTAGGAGGATTTTATGATGAAGAAGAGAGCGCTCATAAGTGTATCGGATAAAGCTGGAATTACGGATTTTGCCAAACAATTGCATGAACTGGATTTTGAGATTATTAGCACTGGCGGGACGAAAAAGGCCATTGAAGATGCCGGTATCCCTGTTATGAGTGTTAGTGAGGTGACAGGCTTCCCAGAAATTCTTGAAGGACGGGTTAAAACACTGAATCCGATGATTCACGGTGGATTGCTGGCGAAGTTCTCAGAGGCGAGTCATCAAGAACAGCTCTCCGAGCATCAAATCCAACCTATTCATGTCGTATGTGTAAATTTATATCCGTTTCAACAAACGATTGCTAAGCCAGATGTAACGGTTGAAACGGCAATTGAAAACATTGATATCGGCGGACCAACGATGCTGCGAGCATCAGCAAAAAATCATGAATATGTTACGGTCGTTGTGGACCCCGTTGATTATACAACTGTAATTGAGGAATTAAAAGCTAGTGGTGAAGTCCAAAAAGAAACTCGCCGGAAGCTGGCTGCCAAAGTATTTAGACATATGGCAGCTTATGATGCAATGATTGCTGAATACATGACAGAGCTTGCCCAGGAAGAAACACCAGAAAACTTAACCGTGACATACGAATTGAAGCAATCATTACGTTACGGTGAAAATCCACATCAAAAGGCCGCCTTTTATCGCAAGCCTTTAGGCTCCGTATTTTCGATTGCCAATGCAACTCAATTACACGGTAAAGAGCTTTCTTACAATAATATTAATGACGCTGATGCAGCCTTACAAATTGTCAAAGAATTCACTGAACCAGCTGCTGTTGCGGTAAAACATATGAATCCCTGTGGTGTTGGGACAGGGAACGACATATTTTCTGCCTTTTCAAAGGCATTCGCGGCAGACCCTGTGTCGATATTTGGAGGAATCATCGCCTTAAACCGTGAAGTGGATAAGGCGACAGCAGAAAAGCTCCATGAAGTCTTTTTAGAGATCATCATTGCACCATCTTTCTCAGATGAAGCTATTGAAATTTTAACAAGTAAGAAAAACCTGCGTCTTTTAACGATTCCGTTTGATAAAAAGGCGAAAAAGGAAGTAAAATTGACTTCCATAGAAGGCGGATTGCTAGTCCAAGAACAGGATCGGTTTGGTTTAAAGGATGCAACGGTAACCGTTCCTACGAAGCGCAAGCCAACAGACGAGGAAATGAAGGCGTTGGAACTCGGCTGGAAAATTGTTAAGCATGTAAAGTCAAATGCGATTGTAGTTAATAATCGTGACATGACATTAGGGATTGGTGCGGGACAAATGAATCGCGTTGGTGCAGCAAAAATTGCTCTTGAGCAAGCAGGTGCAAAAGCAGTTGGAGCTGTTCTTGCTTCAGATGCCTTTTTTCCGATGGATGATACAGTTGAAGCGGCAGCAAAAGCCGGAATTAAAGCGATTATTCAGCCAGGTGGCTCTGTCCGTGATGAGGATTCAATCAAAAAGGCAGATGAATTTGGAATTGCCATGCTCTTTACGGGTGTTAGACATTTTAAACATTAATGAGGCATCTTAAAACAAGAGACTAGCAAACGACGGCAAAACTAAGCTTTTGCCAACATCATACTCACGATTAGATCAGGAGTAAATAAAAAGCGGAGGTTGACGGAATGAAGGTGTTGGTTGTTGGTCGTGGTGGCCGTGAACATGCGATTTGTCAAAAGGTAAGCGAAAGCCCGCAAGTTGAAAAAATATTTGCTGCACCTGGAAATGATGGAATGGTGGATATAGCTGAGCTTGTGGATATCGGTGAAACTGAACTAGAGAAGCTCGTTCAATTTGCCAAGGAAGAAGAAATTGACCTTTCGATCATTGGTCCTGAAGTCCCTTTGCTGACAGGACTTGCAGATAAATTCCGGGAAGCAGGACTTACGGTATTTGGACCAAATCAGAAGGCTGCTGAAATCGAAGGAAGTAAATCCTTTGCTAAAGATTTAATGAAAAAGTATGCTATTCCAACAGCAGAATACGAAGTTTTTAGCGACTATGAAGCTGCTCGACAATATGTTGAAGAGAAAGGTGCACCAATTGTGATTAAGGCTGATGGACTTGCAGCAGGCAAGGGTGTAACAGTAGCGATGACGCTTGAAGAGGCACTTGCCAGTCTCAAGGAAATGCTTCAGGACTCAAAGTTTGGTGAGGCTTCTTCCACTGTCGTTGTAGAGGAGTTCCTTGCAGGGGAAGAATTTTCACTCATGGCTTTTGTAAACGGAGAAAATGTTGTTCCACTTGAGATCGCTCAAGATCACAAAAGGGCGTTTGATGGTGATACAGGACCAAACACAGGAGGAATGGGAGCTTATTCACCTGTGCCGCAAATTGCTGAGGAGGATATTCGCTTAGCTGTGGAAACGATAGTTAAACCAGCGGCAAAAGCACTTGTACAAGAAGGACGAAGCTTCTGCGGGATCTTATATGCTGGATTGATTCAAACGGATACAGGGCCAAAAGTGATTGAATTTAACGCGCGGTTTGGTGATCCTGAAACGCAAGTTGTCCTTCCGCGTATGCAATCTGATCTAGTTCAAGTCATGCTGGATTTGATCAATGGCAAAACACCAGAAATTAAATGGGATTCTCAATCGATGATCGGTGTGGTCGTCGCTTCAAAAGGGTACCCAGAAGCCTATGAAAAGGGAGCAGAGCTAATGGGCTTGGACAAGATTGCTGGATTTGTGTATCACGCTGGAACGAAAAAAGACGAAGCAGGCCCATTCCTGACAAATGGCGGTCGAGTCTTACTTGTAGGAGCTAAATCAAATACATTAGCAGAAGCGCAGAAGTTAGTGTATCAAGAGTTAACGAAGCTTAACTGTGAAGGTGTTTTTTACCGCAAGGATATCGGTCATAAAGCTATCGCACATGTTTCCCTCTAGATTTTTTAACAAAGGCGTAGCATAAAGCAACGATGCTACCAATTAAAACAATAATTAAGAAAGACATGTCGGTAACGTATTCCCAAAACATTATATCTGTACATCTCCTTTATTCAGGCTTTCATTTTCTCGGTGCTTTCCTCCTTGGTTGAGGAAAGCACCGTAAATTTTTTTAAGATGGATTAGAAGGAACAATTGTTTCTTGTAAGGAATCTTCTTCGTTTTTCTTTTGGGGAGCCTTTTTCATGCCCTCTTCAATGAGTGACGTGACAGGGCAATAACGGACAATGCCTTCCCCAACTTTCATGGCCCCAAGGATAGCCGTTATTAGGAATGCATTTTTCCAAGGTTTTTTAACCATTTTCGCTGTGCTCCAAGCTAAAATGGTCAGTCCGCAAGTAATACGGATCAGGGCATTAACAATTCCGATATTTTGTTTAATTTGCATATTCATGTCTCCTTCACAATTTCTTAACATAATTTTTTAAGTCTTTAATGTGTTAAACAACAAAATATGGTAGTATATATAAAAATGATGGAAAGTTTAGTAACTTACTTTCATATCATTTTATGATCGGGTAATTCAAGTGAATTGATTTCATCATGTACCATCGCTAATTAAAAAACGAACCATATCATGTTTAATCATCATTTATATCCGTGTTTACTCCTTAAAATAATGTAAAATTCAAATGAACGTTCGTTTTTTAACTTGAAGTGCGCAATGATGAAATGGACTAAAGTTAAAGAATATAAATAATAAGCCAATGTATATACATCATTGAAATTTCAAAGGGGAGGGAACATTGTGCTAGAACAAAGATATCGTTGGAAAAATAAACATATTCGTGAGCATGTTTCAGTTATTGATGGAAAACTATCACCGACCATATTATTGCAAAATGCTCGTTATTTAAATCAAGTGCTGCGCAAGTGGATCACAGCAAATATTTGGATTTACGAGGATCGCATTGTGTATGTAGGTGAAAAACTGCCTGAAAATACAGGTAACTGTGAGATTATTGATTGCAAGGGACAGCTTCTTGTACCAGGTTATATCGAACCTCATGCTCACCCATTTCATTTATATAATCCCCATTCGTTGGCTCGATATGCATCCCAGTTTGGAACAACTACCTTAATTAATGACAATATGGCGCTTGTTTTGCAGTTAGACAAAAAGAAAGCGTTTTCTTTAATGAGGGAGCTCCGCAACATTCCAACAACGATGTACTGGTGGTGCCGTTTCGACTCGCAAACAGAAATATTGGATGAAGTGGATACTTTTTCCCATGCGAATGTAAAATCATGGCTAGAGCATGACGCCGTTTTACAAGGGGGAGAGTTAACAGGGTGGCCTAAGCTTGTAGATGGCGATGATTTAATGCTCCACTGGATTCAAGAATCGAAAAGGATGAGAAAGAAAATCGAAGGGCATTTTCCTGGTGCATCGGAAAAAACATTAGCAAAAATGACGTTATTCGGTGCGGATTGTGATCATGAGGCAATCTCAGGTAAAGAGGTCTACGATCGACTGATGCAAGGTTATATGGTCTCGTTGAGACATTCATCGATTCGACCTGATTTGCCGGTTCTACTCGATGAAATTCACGAGCTCGGAATTGAACATTATGATCGCTTTATTTTCAATACAGATGGCTCTTCGGCATCCTTTTATGAACAAGGGATTATTGACAATATGATTCGAATCGCCATTGAAAAAGGGGTTCCGGTCATTGACGCTTATAATATGGCAACAATTAACGTTGCCCGCTATTATAACCTGGAATACCTCCATGGAAATATTGCAACCGGCAGAGTTGCCAATATTAATTTTCTCAGCGATGAGAAAAATCCGACACCAGTCTCTGTACTGGCAAAAGGAAAATGGGTGAAAAGAGATGGAGAAAATGTCGATGTATATGAGGAGATAAATTGGGAAACACATGGACTTGAGCCATTAAAAATTGATTGGGATCTAACGAATGATGATATGCAATTTTCGATGCCTTTTGGAATTCAAATGGAGAGTTCGGTTATTACAAAACCTTATTCGATTTCAATCGATGTGAATCATGACGAACTTCCGAATACTCATGATGAATGTTTCTTTATGCTGATTGATAAAGAAGGAAATTGGAGAACAAATACGGTGCTGAAAGGATTTGCCAACAAACTTCCTGGGTTGGCAAGCTCCTTTACTAATACTGGCGATATTGTTCTGATTGGAAAGAATAAAAATGAGATGATGAGAGCTTTTAGACGTCTGAAAGAAATCGGTGGCGGCATTGTTTTTAGTGAGAATGAGGAAATTGTTCTTGAAGTACCGCTTCCTTTAAATGGAGTTATGTCGGATAAGAAGGTTGAAGAGTTGATTATTGATGAGAAAAAACTGTCTTCTTACTTAGTCGAGAGAGGCTATAGATTCAATGATCCGGTTTATTCTCTATTGTTTTTTACTTCGACGCATCTGCCTTATATTCGTGTAACTCAGCAAGGAATGTATGATGTCATGAACAAAATGGTACTCTTTCCAACGATAATGCGTTAAAATATAAAAGAGTATATGCGCAGGATGTAAGGGGTGCAGAATGAAAAGTAAATGGATCTATACTACGGCAACGGTTTTCTTCTTGTTAGCTGGCTGTAGTGGAAATGAAGAAGTGGTACAAGAACATCAGGAAAAGCCCATAAATGAAGAAGTTAATAAAGATGAGTTTGCTTATCAATATCCTTTGACAGGAGTAGGTGTGAAAGAAGAATCAACAAGTCGTGCATACGGTGTCATGATTAATAACGATCCAAAGGCAAGGCCGCAATCAGGCTTGCATAAAGCGGATCTTGTTTATGAATTATTGGCAGAGGGAAATGTTACGCGTTTTTTGGCTATTTTCCAAAGTGAGGAAGCTGAACGGATCGGACCTGTGAGAAGTGCGCGCGACTATTATATTGATTTAGCGAAAGGGTATGATGCCTTATACGTTGCTCATGGCTATAGTCCGGAAGCGAGGGCAATGTTAAGTAGTGGCTATATCGATAATATCAACGGGATGCAGCATGATGGTACTTTATTTAAGAGAGACAGCAGCCGTGTTGCTCCCCATAATTCATACATTACGACCGAGGATATTTTAAAAGGTGCAGATGATGCTGGCTATAATATGGAGCAAGCTCCTTCCTCATTGTCCTTTTTATCTGAGGATGAGGTAGAGGCATTAGATGGGACGAAAGCCCATTCTGTTCAAGTGTCTTATTTTTCAAGTGATTTATTTCAAGTGACTTATGAGTATGACGAGAAAACGAAAAAGTATGAGCGCTATAGCAACGGTGAATTAACAGCAGATTTAGATTCCAAGGAACCAGTTTTGTTAGACAATATATTGGTTGTCGAAGCAGATCATAAGATCATTGACGACTATGGGCGACGCGAGATTGATTTAGCATCAGGAGGTAAAGCGTACTTGCTGCAAAGAGGGCAATGGCGTGAATTGGAATGGAGAAATGTCGCTGGACGTATTCTTCCCTATGATGAAAATGGGAGAGAGGTTGGTTTTGTTCCAGGGAAAACATGGATTAATGTTGTCCCATCTGACAAAGGAATTGAGAATGTAGTTGTTATTACGGAAGAATAAGTGAACGTTTCATTTAGAAGAGAAAACAGCTTAAAGGGGTAAATATATGCAAATTGAAAAACTTAGAGGAAAAGAACTGGATCAATTATTCAAAGCTGTCTTATCGCTGAAAGATTTAGAAGAATGCTATCGCTTTTTTGATGATCTTTGCACAGTCAATGAAATTCAGTCCTTAGCACAGCGCCTAGAGGTGGCAAGGATGCTTCGTGAAGGGAAAACCTATCACAAAATTGAAACTGAAACGGGTGCGAGCACAGCGACAATTTCTCGCGTAAAACGTTGCTTAAATTATGGTAATGACGCCTATGAACTGGCTCTTGAACGGATAAAAGAAGAAGAGTGAGCAGATAAGAAACCGAGGTGAAAGCAGGGAACCTCGGTTTTTTGTTTGCTGTTTTTTCTAGGAAGCCTGCTTTCTTTTGTCCAACAAGTACAACCGTATCCGTGCGCTTACTATTTTTCTATTCTGTTCAATCGATGAATGAAGGTCGCTCGAAATCTTAAAAAATAGCTCATTTCCCGACATTGCTCCTATCCAATTAAAAACAAAATTGACCGCAGCACTAAACCTGTTTTCATTTTTTATTCCTTTAAACAAATGCTATAATGATGGAATGGAATATGGCTTTGTCCATTAAAAAACATTAATTTGCGGTGTATCTTCAATCTTTGAAATATACTCAATTGGAGGAAGTAGTAAGTGTACAATATTCGTGACTGGCGCCATGCGTTTAAGCTGGATCCTAATAAAGAAATTTCTGATGAAAACCTTGAAAAATTATGTGAATCGGGAACAGATGCGATCATTGTTGGCGGGACAGACGGTGTGACTCTTGAGAAGGTACTAGATTTAATGGCGAGAGTTCGAAGATACACAGTTCCTTGCGTTCTAGAGGTTTCTAATATTGAATCAATTACTCCAGGCTTTGACTTCTATTTTATTCCCTCTGTCTTGAATAGCCCACATTCTAAATGGATAATTGAATTGCATCATGAAGCAGTAAAAGAATACGGAGATATCATGAATTGGGATGAAATTCTTGTGCAGGGCTATTGTATTCTTAATGAAGAATGTAAGGTGGCAAAGCTGACAAAAGCAAAGACGAATTTGACAGGTGAGGATGTGGCTGCTTATGCAAGAATTGCAGAGAATATGCTGCATTTGCCAATTTTTTATTTAGAATACAGCGGCTCATATGGGGATGTACAAATCGTTCAAGAGGCGAAAGAAGTGCTTGATAATACCGTCCTTTTTTACGGTGGAGGAATTGCGAATTTAAGTCAGGCAAAAGAGATGGCGGCATACGCTGATGTGATCGTCGTCGGCAATGCGATCTATAGGGACTTAGAAAAAGCTCTTGAAACGGTGAAAATATAAATTGAAGGCTGAACGTAACTCTTATACAATAGAAAAAGAACATATGTTTGTTTGGTGGTGAAGGAATGCAATATTTAACAGATAAATTACTAAATGGCTTAAACCCAGAGCAGCAAAGAGCTGTTAAAACGACAGAGGGCCCTTTGCTACTTATGGCAGGTGCAGGTAGTGGAAAAACAAGAGTACTGACCCATCGGATTGCTTATTTAATGGTTGAAAAACGCGTTAATCCGTATAATATTTTGGCCATTACCTTTACGAACAAAGCTGCACGTGAAATGAAGGAACGGATTTACAAGATGATGGGTGGAGCGGCGGATGAAATTTGGATTTCGACTTTCCATTCAATGTGTGTAAGGATACTGCGCCGTGATATTGATCGCATCGGCTATAATCGCAACTTCACGATTTTGGATTCAACCGATCAACAATCTGTAATCAAAGGAATCCTAAAAGAGAAAAATATTGATCCGAAGAAATTTGACCCTCGCGCGATTTTAGGTGCGATTAGCAGCGCGAAAAACGAGCTGAAGACACCCGAGGAATTCAGCAAGACTGCTGGTGGTTATTATGATCAGGTTGTGGCGGATGTGTACGAGCTTTATCAAAAAAAACTGCGCAAAAATCAAGCGCTTGACTTCGATGATTTGATTATGATTACGATTCAGCTTTTTCAACGGGTTCCAGAGGTTCTTGAATTTTATCAGCGTAAATTTCAATATATTCATGTTGATGAGTATCAAGATACAAACCGTGCTCAGTATATGCTTGTGAAATTATTGGCAAGCCGCTTTCAAAATCTTTGTGTTGTCGGAGACTCGGATCAATCAATCTATCGTTGGAGGGGCGCTGACATCGCCAATATTCTTTCCTTTGAAAAGGACTACCCACGTGCCGCTGTGATTTTGCTGGAACAAAACTATCGCTCAACAAAGACGATTCTCAATGCAGCCAATGAAGTGATTAAAAACAACCTAAATCGTAAGCCGAAGAATCTTTGGACGGAAAATATGGACGGCAACAAAATCTACTATTTTCGTGCGGACAGTGAGCAAACAGAAGCTCAATTTGTCGCCGGAAAAATGAAAGAGCTAGTGGACAGCGGAAAACGGAAGTATTCCGACTTTGCGGTTCTCTACCGCACGAATGCTCAGTCCCGTGTGATGGAAGAAGTGCTGCTTAAATCAAACATCGGCTATGCTATTGTCGGCGGTATTAAATTCTATGATCGGAAAGAAATTAAAGATATTTTAGCTTATTTAAGATTGATTGCTAATCCCGATGATGACATCAGCTTGCAGCGGGTTATTAATGTACCGAAGCGGGGGATTGGCTCAAGCTCGATCGACAAAATTGCCAATTTTGCCACCCTCCATGATCTTTCGATGTTTGGTGCCCTCGATTCAATTGAACTAATTGGTCTAAGTCCAAAAATTACGAAGGCAGCTACAGAATTCCGTGAGCTTGTTAAAGGCTATACAAATATGCAAGAATATCTATCAGTTACAGAATTGGTTGAAGAGGTCCTTGATAAAACAGGTTACCGTGAAATGTTAAAAGCGGAGAAATCGCTAGAATCGGAAAGCAGGCTAGAAAATATTGATGAATTTTTGTCTGTAACTAAGAGTTTTGAGGATGGAAGCGACGATAAAAGCCTTGTCGCATTTTTAACGGATTTAGCTCTTGTTGCTGACATTGATCGGCTTGATGATGAGGGAGAAAAGATGGATCAGGTTGTGCTCATGACATTGCACTCAGCAAAAGGTTTAGAATTTCCAGTTGTCTTTTTAATGGGCTTAGAAGAAGGGGTATTTCCACACAGCCGTTCATTAATGGAAGAGGCGGAAATGGAGGAAGAGCGCCGCTTAGCTTATGTGGGAATTACTCGAGCTGAGGAGGAGCTTTATCTAACGAATGCTCAAATGCGAACATTGTTTGGCCGCACGAACATGAATCCTCCTTCACGATTTATTAACGAAATTCCGGAAGAATTATTAGAAGGGGTCAAGCCGCAAGCAAGAGCATCATCTCCATTTGCTACCGCTTCACGTCCAACGATGAGACCGGCAGTTAAACGACCTGTGCCAGCCTCTACCGGTGGAGAAGGATTAGGCTGGGCGGTTGGCGACAAAGCGCAGCATGGAAAATGGGGAGTCGGTACGGTAGTTAGTGTCAAAGGAGAAGGCGAAAGCATGGAGCTTGATATTGCATTTCCAAGCCCAGTAGGGATCAAACGACTTCTCGCAAAGTTTGCTCCAATTCAAAAAGTGTAAGTGAAAGGGGTGGGAAGATGGATCTTCAAACGGCAGAAAAAGAAGTAAAAGAACTTCATCAAAGATTGAATCAGTATAATTATGAATACCATGTATTAGATAAACCTTCCGTTCCAGATTCAGAATATGATCGATTGATGCAACAGTTAATTCAGATTGAAGAACGATTTCCGCAGCTAAAGACTTCTGACTCACCTACACAACGGGTAGGAGGGCAGGTTCTTGACCTGTTTGAAAAAGTTCAGCATGAAATTCCGATGCTCAGCCTGGGCAATGCCTTTAATGAGCAGGACTTGGTTGATTTTGATCGCCGCGTTACCCAGGCTGTTGGCATGGATCATTCCTATGTATGTGAGTTAAAAATTGATGGCTTGGCCGTTTCTTTACGCTATGAAAATGGTTTATTTATTCGCGGGGCAACTCGAGGTGATGGGACAACCGGAGAGGATATTACCGCAAATTTACGGACGATTCGCTCGATTCCATTGCGTTTGCGTGAGCCTGTGTCCATTGAGGTTCGCGGAGAGGTATTCATGCCAAAACGTTCTTTTGAAGCTTTAAATAGGCTGAAAAAGGAGCGTGAAGAGGAGCCGTTTGCAAACCCGCGCAATGCAGCAGCAGGCTCTTTAAGGCAATTAGATACAAAAATTGCGGCTTCGCGAAATTTAGATGTTTTTCTTTATAGCATTGCTAATACAGAAGCAGCAGGTGTCGATTCCCATAGTGGAGCACTTGAGCTTTTAGATCGCTTAGGATTTAAAACGAATAAGGAAAGAAAGATGTGCAAAACAATCGAGGAAGTGATTGAGTTCGTTGCAGGCTGGGCTGAGAAAAGACCGCATCTTCCTTATGAAATAGATGGGCTTGTCATTAAGGTCGACTCTTTAGAACAACAAAGGATTCTAGGCTTCACTGCAAAAAGTCCTCGCTGGGCGATCGCGTATAAATTTCCCGCAGAAGAAGTGGTGACGATCCTTAAAGATATTGAGTTAAGTGTAGGACGAACGGGTGTCGTGACGCCAACTGCGATTTTAGAACCTGTTCGTGTTGCAGGAACAACCGTGCAACGGGCGTCTTTGCACAATGAAGACTTGATTCGGGAAAAAGATATTAAAATTGGTGATCAGGTTGTCGTTAAAAAGGCAGGGGATATTATTCCTGAAGTCGTCAACGTCTTAGCAGACAGTCGTACAGGAAAAGAAATCGATTTTCAAATGCCGACCCATTGTCCAGAGTGTGAAAGTGAACTTGTAAGACTTGAAGGAGAAGTGGCATTACGCTGTATTAACCCGAAATGTCCGGCACAAATTCGCGAAGGGTTGATTCATTTCGTATCCAGAGATGCTATGAATATTGATGGGTTGGGTGAAAAAGTAATTGGTCAGCTTTTCTCTGCACAGTTGATTGAGGATGTAGCAGATATTTATAAGCTCACAAGAGAACAACTGTTGGCATTGGAAAGAATGGGCGAAAAGTCAGTAAGCAATCTGTTGCAAGCAATTGAAGCTTCTAAAAGCAACTCTCTCGAGAGGCTGCTCTTTGGTTTGGGGATCAGACATGTAGGGGCAAAAGCAGCAAAGACGTTGGCAATGGAGTTTAATACACTCGATAATTTAGCAGAAGCAACCTCCGAACAACTAACGGCTATCAATGAAATTGGCGATAAAATGGCGGATTCGATTGTTTCTTATTTTGAGCTTGAAGAAGTAAAGGATTTGCTCGAGGAATTAAAAGCAATCGGAGTGAATACAGAATATAAGGGGCCAAAGCCCGTCTCGCTCGAAGAATCTACATCATTTTTCGCAGGAAAAACAATTGTTTTAACAGGTAAGCTTGAACAGTTATCCCGCAATGAGGCAAAAGAGGAAATTGAAAAGCTCGGTGGAAAGGTTTCCGGAAGTGTCAGTAAGAAAACGGATCTTGTCATTGCAGGAGAAGATGCTGGTTCCAAGCTGTCAAAGGCAGAGGAACTAGGTGTTGAAGTATGGAATGAGGAGAAATTAATAGATGAATTGAAGAAGTCTTAAGTACACTAGAGATAAGAAGAACTTACTACGGAATTAAGAGGTGAATGTACCGTGAGAAAGATCTCATTGGTCGTTTTAGCTTTTTTCCTTTTACTAACTGGCTGCGCTCCTAATTTTCAAAAGGAACAGGAGATCGTTCAGGAAAAGGATGACTCGAAAGAGAAAGCGATTATCCCAAAATATAAAATATCTGATCAATATTATCAAACGATAATACCATTTGTGCCTTCGGAAGCCCGCGGTTTAACGGTTAGCCAATTAAATACAAGATACGATATTGATGAATTCGAAACAGGGTTGATGCGAATTGCCCAAAACGTCTTTAATACCGATAAATTTTATTTTCAAGAGGGACAGTATTTAGATCGTAAAACAGTTGGTTTGTGGCTGAACCGAAAATATACGGATGAGCAATTAGAGCAAATGAAGATTAAACCAGAAGATAACATCGGACTTAACCCTGCAGATCCGGGCAAAGGCGATGTAAAAACAAGAAATAAAGAAAATCCTATTTATTTAGCCCATATTTTGGAGCATAATTATCTTGTGAAAGAAGGCGAAACGGCCCGTCTTGGAGGAATTGTCATCGGCTTAGCGTTAAACTCCGTTCACTATTTCCAAGAAATCCAGTATGGGCCAACATTGGAAACAAAGATTGATCACGCTAAATTGGATAGTGAAGGAAAAAAAATTGCGCAAGAGGTTGTGACGCGTTTAAGACAAATCAAAGGGCTGGAAAAAGTACCGATTACGATTGCTTTGTTTGAACAGGAAAGCAACTCATCTGTTGTGCCAGGTAATTTCTTTGCTTATGCAAATGTGTCAGAGGGCAGCTCAAAACTTGGCAGCTGGGAAAATGTGAAGGAAGACTATGTTCTATTCCCATCGACAGATGCTCAAAATAATTATCGAGATGATTTAACGACCTTTTTAAATTTCAAACAGGATGTGGAAGAATTCTTCCCAAACTTTAATGGCGTAATTGGAAAAGCCTTTTATAGCGATAATGAACTTCAGGATTTAAGCATCAGTATCCCCATTCAATTTTATGGAAAAGCGGAGACGATCGGGTTTACTCAGTATGTAACGGGCTTAATAGTGGATCATTTTCCAAACTATATTTCGGTTGAAGTGAACATCTCTTCTGTGAATGGACCGGAAGCATTAATCGTCCGCAAAGTCGATCAAAACGACCCATTTGTGCATATTTACAATTAAACAAATGAAAGCCTAAATTGTCGTCTGTCAATTTAGGCTTTTTTACGTTCAATGCTGGAATTTTATGCTAGAATTAAAATAAAGATGTCGTGCAAACGATCGGAGGGACTACATGAATAAGAAAAAATATCTTATATATTTAGCTGCAGGGATTTTAACGGGATTATTTCTCCTACCAGCTCTTGTTCCTTATAGCTTTGCTGATCTATTTCTATTGATTTTTGGGGAGCCGAATGGGTTTAATCGCATGATTGCATTGATCATTTGTCTAGTCATCATTTTTAGTGTGTTTCGTGGAGTATTTAGAGCATTTGTCCAAAAATAAGAGAACTTAGTATATACACTTAGCAGACCAGTCAATTTGGCAATGGTCTGTTTTTCATACATATGTTTAAAAAAAGGAGAAATACAGCAATGGTCAAAGTTGATATGTTCACCATGTGTTTAGTGCAGGATGGGGATAAGGTGTTATTAATTAACAGGCCGAGTGAGCGAGGATTTCCAGGATACATCGCTGCCGGTGGAAAAGTTGATTTTCCTGAAAGTCTGACTGAGGGGGCCATTCGAGAAGTCCGGGAGGAGACAGGCTTAATGGTTAAGGAGCTAATTTATAAAGGGTTGGCTGAGTTTGTCGATCCGCAACAAAATTATCGTTATATGGTCTTTAATTACTTAGCGAAGTCATTCGAAGGAGAGCTGCTTGATAATCCGCCAGAGGGAGAATTGCGCTGGGTACCGATTAAGGAGGCATTAAATTTACCGATGCAGCCATGGTTTAGAAGAAGATTTCCGCTGTTCTTTGAAAAAGGAACATTTGAAATCTATGAAATTCGTGAGCAAACAGCAGAGGGGAAAAGAAATGAAACCGTGAAAATTCTTCATGATTTCGCCTGAGCAACCGAATAGGAACGATTATTGAATATGATTTAGACAATAAAGAAGTCAGTGTTAATTAGGAATTGTACAAACGTTTGATTGGACGAAAAAATCCAATTATTTCTAAGGAGAAAGCGGCAATAGAGGGCTTGTTCTTCAGGCAAAAGGCTTTACAACTATTCTGCCTTTCATGAAAAGTGAATGAGCTGAGTTGATTTTTGCGGGAGGGAGTCTCATTGGGAAATTGGCAATTTAGGCTGATTGCTAACGTATTTGTATGGTTAAGTTTATTAGCTGTTCCGTTTGAGTGGCAGCAATCTTGACGAATTAACGGAAATGGGAATCTAGCATTTTCGAACATGCAGTTACTAGCAATGCTTCTATTTGTTTTGTTAGGAAGCAATCAAATTTGGAGCTGGAAAAAGGCTGTTGAACCAGTCAGTCAGTTTGTCATGTCGTTTTATTAGAATTGGTTTGAAGCGAAAGCAGAGAAGATGAACCTTAATAGCACTAAAGAATGAATAGGGGCAAATCGTGGATGGCTGAAAATAAAATAGAAACGTCAAATTGGAATAAAAAAGGCAAGAAATTTTTCTTTATAACTTTTGTTTTATTGATAATGATGGGGTTTTTTGCACTTGAAGATGGTGAGTTGATTGAGAAAGGTAATTCTATTTGGCTCCTTCTGATCATGCTTGTTTCCAACGTCATACTGATCATCCAAATTTATCGCAATAGGCAATTATATTATTTATTTGGTGCGCTCCTCATTTGTGCAGGGCTTGTGTTATTTATTATCCTTCCTGAAATCATTTCGTTAATAAAATCTCTCTAATAATTACCTTTCTTTCATAAAATGCCCTCTCAATGCGCATATTGATAGTGTTAACTATTAATGAAAAGAGAGGTAGACTGATGGGTAAAAAGGAAAATGAGTACTTTGGAACAAATGTGGAAGGTTCAGAGGAAGTGTTGAAAAACAAGACTGGGGAGAATGAGACGGAGGATACATTAACCAATCGTCAAGGCCACCCTGTCACGGACAATCAAAATGTTAGAACAGTCGGTAATCGTGGACCGACAACGCTTGAGAATTACGACTTTTTGGAGAAGATCAGTCATTTTGACAGAGAGCGTATTCCTGAGCGGGTCGTACATGCACGAGGAGCAGGAGCACATGGGTATTTTGAAGCCTATGGAACGATCGGAGATGAACCCATATCTAAATATACAAGGGCAAAGCTTTTTCAGGAAAAGGGTAAAAAGACGCCTGTATTTGTTCGCTTTTCTACTGTCAATCATGGTAAGCATTCGCCTGAGACTTTAAGAGATCCGCGCGGGTTTGCTGTCAAATTTTATACGGAGGATGGCAATTGGGATTTAGTTGGAAATAATTTGAAAATTTTCTTTATTCGTGATCCGTTAAAATTTCCAGACTTAGTTCACGCATTTCAACCAGATCCTGTGACAAATATTCAGGATGGGGAAAGAATTTTTGATTTTATATCTCAATCTCCAGAAGCGATGCATATGATTACGTTCTTATTCTCTCCTTGGGGAATACCAGCTAATTATCGTCAAATGCAAGGTTCCGGAGTTCATGCCTATCGTTGGGTCAATGATGAAGGGAAAGCGGTGCTAGTAAAGTATCATTTCGAGCCTTTGCAAGGAATTAAAAATTTAACCCAAGCAGAAGCAGAGGAAATTCAGGGGAAAAACTTCAATCATGCAACACAGGACTTGTATGAAGCAATTGAAAAGGGAGAATATCCTGAGTGGGAGATGTATGTACAAATTATTTCAGATGATGAGCATTCCGAATGGGATTTTGATCCACTTGATCCAACGAAGCTTTGGTATAAAGACGATGTACCATGGAGAAAAGTCGGAAAATTAGTTTTAAACAAAAATCCACAAAACTTTCATGCTGAAGTTGAACAAGCTGCATTTGGAACAGGGGTTTTAGTTGATGGACTAGATTTCTCTGATGATAAGCTACTTCAAGGGCGAACATTCGCCTATTCGGATACGCAGCGTTATCGGGTTGGAGCAAATTATTTGCAACTGCCCATCAATGCTCCGAAAAAGCATGTGGCAACAAATCAAAGGGGAGGTCAAATGGAATACCGAGTGGACCAAGGTACCCATCAAAATCCTCATGTCAATTATGAGCCTTCCATTATCGGTGGGTTAAAAGAAGCGAAGCAGGTAGGCAAGGAGTACACGCCACACGTCGAAGGTGAAGTAAAACGAGAGGCAATCGAGCGTCAGAATAACTATGGTCAAGCTGGCGAAACATACCGTAGATTTAATGAGTGGGAGCGAAATGAATTAATTAATAATCTTGTTAATACCCTACACTCCTGCCGGAAGGAAATACAGGATGCGATGGTCGAGCATTTAACAAAATGCGACCCAGATTATGGCAAGCGAGTCGCAGAAGGATTGAAGATGATGCATATGGAAACTGGCCATGGGCCTATCGGCACAACAAAAACAGAGGAAGCGGTACAGCAGGCGGAACAAGTAGGACACCCTTCAGACCCATATTGAACAAGCCAGGGCCTCAATTGAGGCTCTTGCTATTGAACTTGAAATAAAGACTATTTTAAGATGATTGAACGATATAAGTAAAACTGATAGAATGTGAGTGAATACTTCGTTAGTCAATTTCATAAAGGCTTAGTTTAAAAATACGAACTATTGTGTTTCTTTGCGAAAAGTTCGTTTTCTTTAAGTCTTTTGTGGAATTTTCTTACATAATCAGTACTAAGGAGGCGGTTTGATTGGTACAGGAATATAAGCATGAGCCATTTACAGATTTTTCAGTAGAAAAGGAACGTGAAGGCTATTTACAAGCTTTAAAGACAGTTGAAGGGTATTTAGGAAAGGATTATGATCTCGTCATTGGTGGTGAGCGCATTTCCACTGAGGATAAAATTGTTTCAATTAATCCAGCGAACAAGGCTGAAGTCATTGGGCGTGTTTCGAAGGCTAATAAGGATCTTGCTGAGCAAGCGATGCAGGCGGCTGTGAAAGCGTTTAAAACATGGAAAAAGGCAAAGCCTGAAATGCGTGCAGATGTGTTATTTAAAGCAGCTGCGATCATTCGTCGACGCAAGCATGAATTCTCGGCGCTATTAACAAAAGAAGCTGGAAAACCATGGAGAGAAGCTGATGCTGATACAGCAGAAGCGATTGATTTCCTGGAGTTTTACGCCCGTCAAATGTTAAAGCTAAAGGACGGTGTTCCGGTACAAAGCCGACCAAATGAATATAACCGTTATGATTACATTCCGCTTGGTGTAGGTGTCATTATTTCACCATGGAATTTTCCGTTAGCGATTATGGCTGGAACGACTGTTGCCGCAATTGTTTCAGGAAATACTGTCTTATTAAAACCAGCATCTACAACACCTGTTGTTGCAGCGAAATTTGTAGAAGTGATGGAAGAAGCAGGACTACCTAAAGGGGTTCTGAACTTTGTACCAGGAAGCGGAGCGGAAGTTGGCGATTATTTAGTGGACCATAAAGACACTCGTTTCATCAGCTTCACGGGTTCTCGTGATGTCGGTCTACGAATCTATGAAAGAGCTTCAAAGTTGAATGAAGGTCAAATTTGGCTCAAGCGAGTAATTGCTGAAATGGGTGGAAAAGACACCATTGTCGTGGATAAGGAAGCTGATTTAGAGCTTGCCGCTCAATCGATTGTTGCATCTGCCTTCGGTTTTTCTGGACAAAAATGTTCAGCTTGCTCTCGTGCAGTAATTGTGGAAGATGTGTACGATCAAGTGCTAACTCGTGTTGTCGAATTAACAAACCAACTGACTCAAGGAAACCCGGAAGACCAAAATAATTTTATGGGGCCTGTTATTGACCAAGCAGCTTTTGATAAAATCATGAGCTATATCGAAATCGGAAAAGAAGAAGGTCGCTTAATGACCGGAGGAGAAGGCGATAGCTCTACAGGCTTCTTCGTTAAGCCTACTGTTTTTGCAGATCTTTCTCCAACAGCAAGATTGATGCAGGAAGAAATTTTTGGTCCAGTTGTTGGTTTCACAAAAGCGAAAGACTTTGATGAAGCATTAGAAATTGCTAACAATACAGAATATGGTTTAACGGGAGCTGTCATTACATCAAACCGTGAACATATGGAACAAGCGCGTGAAGACTTCCATGTTGGAAACTTATACTTCAACCGTGGGTGTACAGGTGCAATCGTTGGTTACCAACCATTTGGTGGCTTCAACATGTCTGGAACTGACTCCAAAGCTGGTGGCCCAGACTACTTATTACTTCACATGCAGGCCAAGACAACATCTGAAATGTATTAATAAAAGATAGATAGTTAAACCGCATTCCGAAGTTACGGGAGTGCGGTTTTTTGTTTATAATGATAGCCATGCTGAAAATTTAAATCTATACGCCATTTCAGAGAGAGCCGTGGGGATTGGATTCCGGAAAAATGAAAAATAATTCCGGAATTTCGTGTCTAATTCCGGAAAAATCAGTAACAATTCCGGAAATTTCATGTGCAATTCCGGAAAAAGCAATCATAATGCGATTCCTCATCAAGTTAGTTTCTCATTATGATGAAAACCATATAAGCAACATAGGTTAATGCCATAATCACCCCTTCGATTTTACCAATTCGATAATTAGAGCGGGAAAAGATAAAAAGAAGGATTGTTAAACCGATCATTAAGATAACATCCGTAAACAGCTTTCCATCAACTGGAAGTGGGGAAATTGCGGATGATGCTCCAAGTACGAACAATATGTTAAAGATATTACTTCCGACAATATTACCCAAGGCAATTTCACTAAGCTTTTTATATGAAGCAGTAACAGAGGTAATCAATTCAGGTAAAGATGTGCCGATCGCAACAATGGTCAGTCCGACTAATGTTTCACTCATTCCAAGCGAATAGGCAATGGTTGTACTGCTATCGACGACTATATTGCCGCCCAAAATAATTCCGGCAAGTCCTCCAATCGTAAAGACAATATTTTTGCCCCAAGAGCCTGTTTTTTTGTTAGATTCTTCATGAAGTCCCTGCTCCCTACTATTAAGTGCAATCTCAATAACGTAGTACATGAAAATGGCAAAAAACAATAGCAGGATGAGTCCATCTCCACGTGTGAGAGAATTCGCATCAAAAAATTGGAGAGAAATATCACTAATCATAATAAACAAAGCGACACTCGCTAAAAGTGTGAACGGAATTTCTTTACGGATTGTATCGCTTTCGACCTTTAAAGGATTAAGAAATGCTGAGATTCCAATGACTAAAGTAATATTAAAAATATTGCTCCCGACAACATTTCCAAGGGTTACTCCGGCATTCCCGTTAAGTGCCGCGGTAATACTGACAGCAGCTTCAGGTGAGCTCGTTCCAAAAGAAACGATCGTCAGGCCGATTATCATCGGTGCAATTTTGAGCAGGGCAGCGATATTGGAGGAGCCTTCCACAAAAAAATCAGCTCCTTTTATTAACAGGACAAAGCCGATTATTAGCAAAATATAAACCATCTACATCATCCTTCAATTATCGTTTTATTTATGTTGTCTATTTTTTCCTAATCTAGAAAATTATAATCCCTAAAAGAAACTCTCTTAATCTGATTTATATCCGATTTTTTGTTTAAATTTTCAAAAAAAGGTTACATTTTTATTTTTACTGTTATATAATACAAAATATATAATGTAATACTGTATTATAACAAAATGAGGCAGACAAAAAGGAAGACATTTCAATGTGAGAGGAGAATGGGAATGACAAACGAAAGAGCAGAGCAATTACAAGCAAGTTGGGAGCAAGATCAACGGTGGTTGGGCATCGAAAGGCCTTATTCGGCTGAAGAAGTTATTAAACTAAGAGGCTCAATCGATATTGAACATACGCTTGCTCGCCGTGGAGCTGAGAAGTTGTGGAAGCTTGTAAACACAGAGGATTTTGTCAATGCTCTCGGTGCGTTGACTGGGAACCAAGCGGTGCAGCAAGTAAAAGCCGGACTTAAAGCAATTTATTTAAGTGGCTGGCAAGTGGCAGCAGATGCCAATCTCTCAGGGCATATGTACCCTGATCAAAGCCTGTACCCTGCCAACAGTGTACCAAGTGTTGTAAAGCGGATTAACCAAGCGCTGCAGCGTGCTGACCAAATCCATTATTTAGAAGGCGATCATTCGATCGATTGGTTTGCTCCAATTGTAGCGGATGCTGAAGCAGGCTTTGGAGGACAACTCAATGTGTTCGAGCTTATGAAGGGAATGATTGAAGCGGGAGCAGCAGGCGTTCACTTTGAGGATCAACTTTCCTCCGAGAAAAAATGCGGACATCTTGGTGGGAAGGTACTGCTGCCAACACAAACGGCAGTTAGAAACCTTATTTCTGCACGTCTAGCAGCAGACGTAATGGGTGTACCAACTGTGCTTGTGGCGAGAACAGATGCCAATGCGGCAGATTTAATCACAAGTGATATCGACCCTTATGATCGGGCTTTTATTACCGGAGAACGCACAGCAGAAGGATTTTTCCGTACAAAGGCAGGGCTAGAGCAAGCAATCGCGCGTGGTCTTGCATATGCGCCGTATGCCGATCTAATTTGGTGCGAAACGTCTGAGCCAAATATCGACGAGGCTCGCGCCTTTGCTGAAGCAATTCATAAGGAATATCCAGGCAAGTTGTTGGCCTATAACTGTTCGCCATCTTTCAACTGGAAGGCGAAATTAAGTGATGAAGAAATCGCTAATTTCCAAATTGAGCTAGGAAAAATGGGTTATAAGTTCCAGTTTGTTACATTAGCCGGTTTCCATGCTTTGAACCACAGTATGTTTAAGCTTGCTTTAGGTTATAAAGAACGGGGAATGGCAGCATATTCAGAGCTTCAGCAAGCAGAATTTGCAAGTGAGCACGATGGTTATACAGCAACTCGTCACCAACGGGAAGTTGGCACAGGCTACTTCGACCAAGTGTCGATGGTTGTCACAGGAGGAACATCTTCAACGACTGCCTTAAAAGGCTCAACGGAAGAGGAACAGTTTACAGCAAGTAGTACAAAGTAAGTGTAAAAGTAATGCTGGTAGCAACGTTGCAAAGCAGCCTTGTTACCAGCATTTTTAACGACCGCTAAGCCCCCATTATAGTTGGATAAAGATGAGCGCTAAGAGAAGTCCGTCGATTCATCCCCATAGCAATCATTCGAATTTTCATTGTATTCCTTGAAAAACAAACGTTGTACGGCCATTATTCGAAAAAAGAATGCAGATTATAGTAATTTTACAAACAGAATCATTAACTTTAGGTAAAGAATGCACATAATCTGTTCTCAGGCGGAACCCTTCTATGATAAACTCTTGTTGTCTGAATTTTGCGATTCACGGGGTGCATGAATGAAGAACTTACGGGAGGGTTCTTAGTGAAATATCTATTTAATTTTCTACTTGCAGTGTTTTTGACAGGATGTTCTTATTTTATAGCAAGCCTCATTTTGCAAAAGGGCCTGCCTCTGTGGGAAGCATTAATTATTGGTTTTGCCGTTGTTTCTCTTGGAGCTTTAACGGAAGCAATTGGTAGCCCAATGTGGTTAATCGTGTTCATTCCATTTCCAGTCGGAATGTTTTTACTCTATACATTCTTGAACGTATCCGTCTGGCAATGGTTTTTGACCTATTTATTGACGCTTGTCCTATACACAGTCCTGCATATTCCAATGAGTTACTTCTTTAAGTTTCATTCATTAATTCCTGCATGGAAGTTGTCTTAAAGAAAGGACTAATGAAAAAAGGATTTCATGTTTAAACATGTACCTGTGCCCAGGACCATATAAAAAAGAGTCTAAGTAACTAGAAGATGATTCCCGTATTGAATAGGGAGTCATCTTTTTATTTAGGCTTTGCTGTCCTCATGAGACCTTCATGCGGAGTTAAACAGGATGGTTGATAAAATGATTTATGGCGTATTTCGTGTGTACAAAATTTTACACGAAATACGCCGTAAATCAAACCGACATATTAAAACTGTTTTCAGGTGGTAGAAAATGTTGTATTGAGTATGAAGTTTTGAGGAAGGAATTCAACAGGGGAAGGTAAAGTACTCTTTTGCTGTTTTGATTGAAAACACTCCGTACAGGAAGAGAGGGCAAAAAAGTAAGGTTTGCTGGCAGCCAGAGGGTGTATTCCTTTTTTGTTATGATGAAATTGGGTACACTATAATTATTCAATCAATCGTTTGAACAATGATGAACATTGGCTCTTGTTTATACATAGATCATAATAGCCTAAGGTAAGGAGGGTTTACAATGTCAGGTCCAAATTTGGAGGATTATCTTCAGCAGGGGATTCATGGGCAAAAGGAAATTAATCCGGATGAAAGGAGAAAGTTTTTAGGGACACTTAGGGAAAGAGTCGTTATTGCCCTCACTCAAGCGCAAGTCCGGGAGGAAACCATTTTTTCAGAAGTAGAAGCAGCGATAAAATTAAACCGTACTGCTACATTGTTGCTAAATGGCAATATTGATTATAGACATCTATCCAAATACATGAAAATTTGTACTGATCATGATGTCAAATATACGATTGTGACAAACAAAGAACATAATTCTGATATTGGATTAGTCCTTGCTCATGACTATGCTATCGATAAAGAGGACATTTACGTCACGAAATCAAAGATCACATATGAAGAAAGCAATGATAAGAAAGGTTTCTTTTCGAAGCTCTTTAAGCGGCGCGGATGAACAAGTCTCTAAGACATAGAAAGCAGCGAAAAACGCTCGTATCTAGCTTTTTGTTCCAATGCTAATGCGATTGTGAGAGATTTCCTAATAAGTCGCCAAATTTCACCATTTTCCGAGCAATAAAGTAGTTATAGTTATTGCTCGGAATTTGAACTCATGCCTATAGAGTTTAGGCCTTGGTAAAAAGGGCTTATTTCGTATGATACCTTGGCTTCACACGTCTTTCAGTTATATGTGGAACTTTATCGCTTCATGGAATCGAAGCAAAAATGAGCAAATTATAACAAAAACTTTGGCTTAAAAGTGTTAGAAGGAGCCACTGCCTGCTTTTAAACGCATGTAACTTTCTTTATTTAGTAAGGGAAGCAGCAATATGAACGTTTTTATGAATATCCTCTGTACCGGCATCTAACGCTGTTTTGTAGTATGAACATTTATGTTCGATAACTTCCATTGTTTTTTTCAGTTCCTCCAACTGTGCTTCTACGCAAGCTTTCCTTTCCATAAACATGTCATAACGTTTTTGCAAGGTTGAATCACCTTCTCCACACCAATCAATGAAATGCTTTATTTCCTTAATCGGCATCCCTGTTGACTTTAGACACTCAACAATTTTTAAAGCTTCAATATCAGATTGGTTAAATATACGGGTGCCATTTGCTTTTCGTTCAACAAAAGGGAGCAAACCTTCTTTATCATAATAACGTAGCGTATAAGTGGTGAGGTTCAACTCTTTTGCTACTTCACTAATTGAATAAGTTTTCAATACGTAACCTTCTTTCTCTACATCATATAGACTTTGAGTTAACTCTAATTACATCCATTCAAAATTTCAAGAAATTTGATTAGAAAAATTTAAGTTAAACACTTGACCTAGAGTTAACTATAACGATTAACATAAGGTTGCAAGAGAAAACAAAGTAAACTCATTCGCTTGAAATGTAGCTTTTTAAGGAGGAGTTATTAATGGTAATGGCAAAGGCAAGAGCTGTCGATGGACCGGACAAACCGTTCCGTGCAGCTGAAATTAAGCGACGTGATTTAGATTTGCATGATGTTTTAATTGAAATTAAATATGCCGGAATATGCCATTCTGACATCCATACGGCACATGGAGAATGGGGTCAGGTAAACTATCCACTTGTGCCTGGTCATGAGATTGCAGGAATTGTTACCGATGTAGGGGCAAAAGTGACCAAATATAAGATCGGTGATCGTGTTGGGGTCGGATGTATGGTAGATTCTTGCGGCGAATGTGAAAACTGCCTTAAAGGTGAAGAACAGTATTGCCTGAAAGGAAATATTCAAACCTATGCAGGTGTTGATAAGTATGGCGAACCCACTCAAGGTGGCTATTCTACTCATATTGTCGTACAGGAAAATTTTGTTCTCAAAATTCCCGATAATATTGAGCTTGATGAGGCAGCGCCATTACTTTGCGCAGGGATTACAACCTACTCGCCATTAAATCATTGGAAAGCCGGACCAGGGGAAAAAGTTGCCGTTGTTGGAATGGGTGGTCTTGGACATATGGCTGTGCAAATTGCGCATGCCATGGGGGCTGAGGTGACCGTGTTGTCACAAACATTAAAGAAGAAGGAAGATGGCCTGCAATTGGGAGCAGATCATTATTATGCGACAAGCAATCCAGAAACGTTCGAGAAGTTGAATGGATCGTTTGATTTAATAATTAATACAGTCAGCGCAAAAATTAATTTAGATGCTTATTTGCGTTTGCTTACTCTCGATGGCACTTTAGTAAATGTCGGGGCACCAGCAGAGCCATTGGCTTTAAATGTCTTTAATTTGATTGGCCATCGTCGTTCATTTGCAGGTTCGATGATTGGAGGTATCCGTGAGACTCAAGAAATGCTGGATTTCTGCGCTGAGCATAAAATCGTTCCAAAAATTGAAGTGATTTCGGCAGAACAGATCGATGAAGCTTACAAACGGGTGTTAGCTTCAGATGTAAAATATCGTTTCGTCATTGATACTAGCACAATGTGAAAATGCTCTATTGGGATGTCCTTAAAAATTTAAGTTTTTAGGACATCCTTTTTTGTTATTGTTGAATATGAAAATAGGCAAAAATCTACTCTCTGTTGCTTTATAGCAGTAAATTTTGATATTATCAAGTTATTGTTGACTTACGAAAAATCAATAAAGAATGAAGTTTTTCACAATGAAATGAGGAATGTGAAAAAACTATAAAATATGGAGGTGACGACGATGTCAAGAATATCAGAGGAAGAAGTTCGACATGTAGCCCATTTAGCTAGATTAGCAGTAACAGAAGAAGAAGTGCACCAATTTAAGAAAAGTCTTGATGAGATTATTACATACGCAGAGCTTTTAAATGAAGTAGATACTGAAAATGTGGAGCCAACTTCACATGTATTAGATATGAAAAATGTGATGAGAGAAGACATCCCTTCGAAGGGGCTTCCACAAGAAGAAGTTCTCAAAAATGCACCTGAACATGAAAAGGGCCAAATTAAAGTGCCGTCGATTATTGAGTAAGGAGGGGAAATGGCTTGAGTTTATTTGATCAGAAATTAAGTGTACTTCATGAACAATTGAAGAAAAAGGAAATTTCTGTTTCCGATCTTGTCGATGAATCTTATCGAAGAATCGAACAAGTGGATGATAAAGTGGAAGCATTTTTGACATTGGATGAAGAGAGAGCCCGTTTAAAAGCAAAAGAGCTTGAGCAAAAATTAGGTACGGATGAAGCGAAAGGCCTCCTTTTTGGAATGCCTATCGGGATAAAGGATAATATCGTTACGCGTAATTTACGGACAACTTGTGCGAGTAAGATCCTCGATAATTTTAATCCAATTTATGATGCTACGGTCGTACAAAAGCTGCAAGCGGCTGAATCTATTACAATTGGAAAGCTAAATATGGACGAGTTTGCTATGGGGTCATCAACAGAGAACTCAGGCTTTCAAAAAACAAAAAACCCGTGGAATCTTGAAACGGTGCCAGGCGGATCATCCGGTGGTTCGGCAGCTGCCGTTGCAGCTGGAGAAGTACCATTTTCATTGGGATCTGATACGGGCGGATCGATTCGTCAGCCGGCATCCTTTTGCGGTGTTGTGGGACTGAAACCAACCTATGGACGAGTGTCCCGTTTTGGTCTTGTTGCGTTTGCTTCATCATTAGACCAAATTGGACCTGTAACAAGAACGGTAGAGGACAATGCCTATTTGCTCCAAGCTATCGCAGGGCTTGATCCGATGGATTCCACTTCTGTGAATGTCGATGTCCCTAATTTTGTGCAATCTTTAACAGGTGATGTAAAGGGGCTTAAAATAGCTGTACCAAAAGAGTATATTGGTGAAGGAGTAAAAGAAGAGGTCAAACAATCTGTGTTAGATGCTCTCAAAATACTTGAAAAATTAGGAGCAACATGGGAGGAAGTGTCGCTGCCGCATTCTAAGTATGCGTTAGCAACCTATTATTTACTATCTTCATCAGAGGCATCCGCAAACCTTGCTCGCTTCGATGGAGTGAGATATGGATATCGTTCCCCCAATGCAGACACATTGATGAATTTATATAAAAATACGCGGGCAGAAGGCTTTGGGGATGAGGTTAAGAGACGGATTATGCTAGGTACCTTTGCTTTAAGCTCCGGCTACTATGACGCTTATTATAAAAAGGCACAAAAAGTACGTACTCTTATTAAACAAGACTTTGAAAATATTTTTGAAAAATACGATGTTATTATTGGCCCAACAACGCCGACTCCTGCTTTCAAAATGGGGGAAAATACGGCTGATCCCATGACGATGTATCGAAATGATATTTTAACAATCCCAGTAAACCTTGCAGGCGTTCCAGGAATTTCTGTTCCATGTGGATTTAGCAATGGCCTTCCACTTGGATTGCAAATTATCGGAAAGCATTTTGATGAGAGCACTGTTTATCGGGTCGCGCATGCATTTGAACAGGCAACAGATTTTCATAAACAAAAACCACAATTGTAAGGGGTGAGAATAAGTGAAATTCGAAACGGTGATCGGACTTGAAGTCCATGTTGAATTAAAAACAGAATCAAAAATCTTTTCCTCCAGCCCCAATCATTTTGGAGCAGCACCAAATACAAATACAAGCGTTATCGATTTAGGTTATCCAGGTGTACTACCGGTTTTAAATAAAAAGGTCGTTGATTATGGCATGAAGGCAGCAATGGCTCTTAATTGTGAAATTGCCACGGAGACAAAATTTGATCGTAAAAACTATTTTTATCCTGATAATCCGAAGGCGTACCAAATCTCTCAATTTGATAAGCCGATTGGTGAGCATGGCTGGATCGAGATTGAAGTGGATGGCTACAAAAAGAAAATCGGGATTACTCGCATTCATTTAGAAGAGGACGCAGGTAAGCTTAACCATGAGCAAGGTTATTCCCTCTGTGATTACAACAGGCAGGGGACGCCGTTAATTGAAATCGTATCAGAGCCAGATATCCGCACGCCAAATGAAGCCTATGCATATTTGGAAAAACTGAAATCGATAATTCAATACACAGGTGTATCTGATTGTAAAATGGAAGAGGGCTCATTACGCTGTGACGCGAACATCTCGATTCGACCAGTCGGCCAGGAAGAGTTCGGTACGAAAACGGAATTGAAAAACTTAAACTCATTTAACTTTGTCCGTAAAGGCCTGGAATACGAAGAAAAGCGTCAAGAGGAAGTCATTCTTGCAGGTGGCAAAATTGAACAAGAAACACGCCGCTTTGATGAAGCGACAGGAAAGACTGTGCTCATGCGCGTTAAAGAGGGCTCTGATGACTATCGTTACTTCCCGGAGCCTGATTTATTAGATTTGTATATTGATGAAGAATGGAAAGCAAGGGTTCGCGCAGAGATTCCTGAACTTCCGGATGCACGGAAAAAACGCTATGTAGAAGAATTGGGACTACCGCCATATGATGCGGGTGTCCTTACAATGACAAAGGAAATGGCAGATCTGTTTGAAGCGACTGTCGCAGCCGGAGCTGATGCGAAACAGGCCTCGAACTGGTTGATGGGTGAGCTTTCAGCTTACTTGAATGCGGAACAAAAAGAATTAGCAGATATTGCCCTTACGGCGGAAGGGTTAGCGGGCATGATTAAACTCATTGAGAACGGAACAATCTCCTCGAAGATTGCGAAAACGGTTTTTAAAGAATTAATCGAAAACGGCGGCGATCCTGAACAAATTGTTAAGGACAAAGGGCTTGTTCAAATTTCCGATGAGGGTGAGCTTCTAAAGGTCGTAACCGAAGTATTGGATAAGAATCCACAATCGATTGAAGACTTTAAAAATGGCAAGAACAAAGCAATTGGATTTCTTGTTGGCCAATTGATGAAAGCGACAAAAGGTCAAGCCAACCCGCAGATCGTTAATAAACTTTTACAACAGGAAATTCAAAAGCGTTAAATTATTAGTAAGTAGGGCTGGTAGGCTATAATAGGCTTACCAGCTTTTTATATGGAGGGAATCGAAATGACTTTACTTGAATGGTTTGATAAAGGGTTCACATATGATGAGTACAAAGAACAAATGAAGGTCAATCTTGCTGAAATGAATTCCGTTTACGAACAATTTGCCCTAAATGAGTCGGCTAGAGCGGAATTACAAGCGTTAAAAGACGTTGCTTCAAAAGCGATCGTCTTGACTGAGGATTGGTGCGGAGATGCATTAATGAACAATCCCATTTTAATGAAAATCGCTAAGGAGCTGGAAATAGAGGTTCACTTTGTGTTACGAGACAGCAATCTTGAACTGATGGATCAATATTTGACCAATGGAACAGCACGCTCAATCCCGATATTTATTTTTATTGATGATAAGGGTAATGAAAAGGCTGTTTGGGGCCCAAGAGCACCTGAAGCACAAAGCTTTGTCGACGATCTTCGCGAGAAATTGCCTTCTAAAGATGCAGTTGATTTCCAAGAAAGACAAAAAGAAATGTACAAGCAAATCAAACAAACCTACTTAGCAGATCAAGAGCTTTGGCACGCAGTAGCGACCAGCATGATTGAAAAACTGAAAAGCAACAGATAACAAAAATCCATAGAAGCAAGTTCGACGGATTATACGAGCTGAGTAGTTAAAGTGAGCTTTTTTAAAAGGCCTATTCGTCTGGAACAAGCAAGAAATTGCGGTGATGAGTCCGAATCACAGGTTCATTTGAACGTAACGAGCATCAGCTATTGGGTGAAAGTCCGAATCACAGGTCTATTAGACGTGCCCGAGCATCAATTAGCGGGATTAAGTTCGAATAGAAGACTGATTAGACCAGCCGGGCAGCAAACCATCGGGAATAAGTTCGAATCCAAGCTTGATTCGACTAAAACGAAGGAAACAAGTAAGCGTGACTCAGCAGGTGGTTCAGTTAAACAATGGTGTGAGCGCCATTTTCAAGCAATCTTGCCTTTAAGAGGGAAAAGGGTGCGTATATGAGCACTATCAACATCCACATCAGTTATAATGACAATGAAAAGCCGATGAGATTTTACGACGCGTAAAATTCCACCGGCTTTGATTGTTTCGGAATGAATTCTTATTTTACTGTTACAACGCTGTTTATAAATTGACAATGTTTTTACAAGGAGTCTATTTCTTTATGCGATCGTCTTTAACCTTTTTGTCATTGATTTTTGGCTCTTTATGGGCGATGAAATTGCGAATGTTCGATCGGTGCAGGAAAAGCAAAAATACTATAAATAAGAAAAAGATAAGTTCATATCCCATTCCTGGTTGAAAGAAGGAATAGATCAATAGAGCAACACCAACGGATATTGAGCCAAGAAAGACATATTTTGTGATGAAGATGACTCCAAAAAAGGTGACATAGGCAATTAAGAGCATCCATGGATTGACGACAAGCAAGGTGCCAGCAGTTGTGGCAATCGCTTTTCCGCCTCGAAAGTGGGCGAAGATCGGAAAACAGTGTCCGACGACAGCAATTAATCCGAGCGTAAGTGGCTCCATATCTAAATGAAATAGAAGCGGGAGTGCTGCGGCTAAAGCTCCTTTTCCAATATCGACAATTAAGACAATGAGACCAGCACGTTTTCCCAACACCCTAATCGTGTTTGTTGCTCCAGGATTATTGCTCCCATGCTCACGAATGTCTATTTTGAAAAACAGCTTTCCAACAATTAATGCTGTTGGAATCGAACCGATCAAATAGGCCGCAAGCAAGAAAATAACGTTCATAATACACCCCCAGTTTTATAGTTATAGTGTTTCCAATAATAATTGATAGCGTGCATTTCACGCTCTGTAGTTAAAATATAGGAGATGCCGATCGAAAAAGCACAGCATAAAAAGCTGTACATAAATCTTACCATATCTTGAGAGTCTTTTATGAGATAATTATTTCATTCTATATGGTTTAGAAAACGATGTTTGGCTCATTTTAACAATAATTCTATGTAATAAAGCCTTATTAAAAATAGTGTAGGGGTTCTATCAACGGATGTCGTCTATTTGTTTAGAAGCTGCTCGAAAGGGGGAGAGAGAGATTGACGATCAGGTTCTAATTAAGAAAATATTAAGCGGCAATGATCATGCATTCAGGCTACTTGTTGAAAAGTACCGGACGGAGTTGTTTAAAACAGTTTATGCGGTGCTGCGGAATCAAAAGGATGCTGAAGATGCTACTCAAGAAGTGTTTATAAAGATCTACCATTCTCTCCCCCAATATGAGAATCAGGGCTTTAAAACATGGATGAAAAGAATTGCTGTCAATCATTCGATTGATCTAAAACGAAAAAAAGCAAGAAAGCCAGAAGAAATGGTCGAATCGCTTGAATATGACTCTCTCGCAACAACTCGTGATCGGATTGAGGAGGAAGTCATTAATAAAGAAAGACGAGAATTAGTACGAAAGAGGCTGGGAGAGCTTCCGGAAAACTATCGGGAAGTGATCTACGATTTTTATATCGCTGAAAAAAGCTATCAGCAAATCGCAGAAGAACAGCAAGTCCAAGTGAAGACGATTGAAACAAAGTTATATCGGGCACGTCTCTGGATGAAAAAGCATTGGAAGGAGGACGATTTTTCATGACCCATATTTCATATGACGAGTGGAAACGATACGTGGAAAATGAATTAAATGAAAGAGACCGAGAAAGGTATGAAGATCATTTATACACCTGTGACCAATGTTTGGAGCTTTATCTTGAGGCAGTAACAGAACTCGAACCGACATTACCTGTTTTGTCGAATACGGATGATTTTACGAATGCTATCATGGCTCAAGTGATCGAGTCAAAGGAAAAGGAGATTGATAAAAAAGTTCCTTTTTATCAAAAGACCTTATTCCATTATACAATTGCAGCTGCGATGACACTGTTATTCATGGCTTCGGGCATCTTTCAATCAATTACGAATTATGTTGATGCAGTAGAAGGTTCAGAGCTCAAGCAAAGTACGCCTTCTGTAACAGAAGAGCTTGTCAATAAAACATTTGCGTGGATGGATCAACTGAAAAATAAGGGGGCGGACAATTAATGAAAAACCCGATTTTGGCGTTTTTACTATCTTTTTTTCCGGGTGGCGGTTTGCTGTACTTAAGGCAAACTGTTCGGGGATTAGCTTATATGTTTGGAGAATTTGCGTTAATTCTTTTGTTCATTGTCCTCATGTCAGCATTGGAAGAGGGATTGGCGATCATTATTTTTATCTTGGGCGTGATCCTCTATATAGTCAATATTATTGATACTGCCATAACGGCGCCGAAAACAGTTTATAAAGCAGGATTCATGCAAACAGAGGGTCAGCAGCCATCAAAAGTGCAAACGAATGAACAGGAGCGTTTTTTTACGATTGTCCTCTCTTTCATTCCTGGGGTTGGGCATTTTCAATTGGGATTGATGAATCGTGGCATGACGCTGTTAACAGCATTTTTAGGAACCATTATCATGGTGATTTTTGTGACGGTATTGTCGTCAAGAATGGAGTTTCTTCTCTTCTTAGCATTGCTCCCGGTTATTTGGGTGTACGGTTTTTTTGATACGATGCAGCAATTGAACAAAAAGCAATTAGGAGAAGAACTTGTTGACCGTTCTATTTTAGAAGATTTAGAAATGAAAAGAGAGGTCGGGAAAAAGAGCAAATCAATTGCGACGTTTCTCTCCATTTTCCCGGGTGCGGGTCATTTATACCTTGGTTTACAAAAGCGCGGGATTCAGCTAATGGCAGCATTTCTTTTTTCCATTTATATTTTAGATGTTTTAAGATTAGGGATATTTTTATTTCTCATCCCAATTATTTGGTTTTACAGTTTCTTTGACGGCTTACAAAAAGCATCAAGATATGGTAGGGAAGAGTTGGAGGATGTTCCGATTATCTCCCATTTTATTAATCATCAAAAATGGGTTGGAATTGGACTCGTTTTATTAGGTTTGTACTATTTAACAAGCAATATTGTACTGCCGGCTTTCTCTCCAATGATTAGTGAATTGATCAATATTGATGTACGTTATTGGTTCGATCGCTATTTTCAAACAGGAATCGTTTGTGTTCTTATGATTGGCGGCGGAATCAAACTATTAATGGGAAGTAAACGAAAGAAAGAAGGTAAGGCAGAATGATGGAGGAGAAACAGATTAGAACATGGCGAGTCGGGACGATTTCAATGGGAGCTTCTCTACTTTTTCTAGGAATTTTCCTTCTTCTCTCACAGTTTTTCGATTTGAGCATGATGAGCATTATGATTTCGTGGTGGCCAATTATTCTCATTATTTTAGGGATTGAAATCCTTCTTTATCTTTTTGTTTCAAGAAAAGAAAAGCCGTTCTTAAAATATGATTTCTTAAGTATTTTCTTTGTTGGAATGATAGGAACAATCGGAATTGCATTTGCGATTGTAAGTTCACTGGGGATTACGAATGCTGTCGGAGAATTGATGACCCGTGAGGAACGAACAGTAGAGCTTCCGCCATTTTCTCAAACGATTGATCAGAATATAAAAAGGATTGTGTTAAAGACGGAACATGAGATTGCTATAGAAGGAACGAATAGTCAAGAAATATCAATGTTTGGGACATATACAGCAACCTTTCCAACTGGAGAAAAGAAACTTCTATCGAAAGTGGAAGATTATATGTCCATCAACACAAAGGGGGATACATTATACCTCGAAATGAAAAATTTACCAAACGGAAATGGACCGTTTTACCACTACTATGGCAATATGGAAGTGACAATATTAGTGCCTAAGGATGTTAAATTTGAAATAACGGGGCAAAATAATCGTATCACTTTAAAACCGCGGGAGCTTAGCAATAATTGGTTAATCGAAAATGCCGGAGAGGTTTCACTGCTCATTCAGGAAAATAGCGATGTTGAAATCTCTGCCCAACAAGTTCAAGACTTACTCAGTGAGACTAGCGAGTGGACGGTAACTTCAAAACCGGAATTTGATGGCGATTTAAACCAAAATGGTAGGATGAAAATAGGCGCAGGTACACATAGTATTGATATAAAAAGAGCCTATCAGGTAAATGTGTCAACGGTGAGTCCTTAAAGTAGATATTCTCAGTTTAGGCTGGGAATTCTCTTTTTTATGAAGAAAGAAAAAGGTCTATAAGTGGAAGTCAGACTTCTTTTGCGATATGATAGGTATGGAATTATTTACTAATGTAAAAAGCACTTGGAGCGATTTAAATATTATGTTTAGGATGGATAGATATGAAACGAGCAAGAGTTATTTATAATCCAACTTCAGGCCGTGAAGCATTCAAAAAGCATTTGCCTGAAGTTCTACAAAAACTAGAGAAGGCAGGTTATGAGACTTCATGTCATGCAACAACTGGTGCTGGTGATGCTACTACAGCAGCAAGAGTTGCGGTTGAGCGTAAGCATGATCTTGTTGTCGCGGTTGGAGGAGATGGGACGATCAACGAGGTCGTCAACGGTTTAGCTGAACAAAAATACATCCCGAAGCTTGGAATTATTCCTGCTGGCACAACGAACGACTTTGCCAGGGCATTGCATATTCCGCGAGATATTGATGCGGCAACAGAGATCATTGTTAAGGGTGACACAATCCCGGTTGATCTCGGTCGGATGAATGATAAATATTTTATCAATATAAGTGGCGGTGGTCGTATTACAGAGCTTACTTATGAGGTGCCAAGTAAGCTTAAGACGATGCTCGGACAACTAGCTTATTATTTGAAAGGGATTGAGATGCTCCCTTCCTTCAAAGCGACGGAAGTTCGAATCGAGTATGATGGAAAACTGTTCGAAGGAGAGGTCATGCTATTTTTAGTCGGCCTCACAAACTCAGTGGGTGGCTTCGAGAAGCTCGCACCGAATTCCTCGATTAATGATGGTTTATTTTCACTTCTCATTTTGAAAAAAACTAATCTAGCTGACTTTATCCGTGTCGCCACCCTTGCTCTTCGCGGTGAACATATTCATGATCCATCTGTTATTTATACACAGGCAAACCGCATTAAAGTCCATTCTGATGATAAAGTTCAACTGAACTTAGATGGGGAATTCGGAGGAATACTTCCGGCAGAATTCGTCAATTTATACCGTCACCTAGAGGTATTCGTTCCGATTGATCAAATACGGGATGAAGACCGGCCAGATTAGAAGGATTGCCAAATAAAACACTTGACAGTAGGAGAAAAAAACGGTTCGTTTTTCTCTTGATGAGTCCTCTGAGGATGCGGTTGGTGAATGCTGCAATTTTCGAACTAAGACATGTCGTTTATTAATAACCCGCAGTAAAAATACATGGAAAAATTGATTGCCCTTGATGTGACAGAACACTTTCTATTTCGATTTTGTGTCGAGCTGTAGATGGTGGCTTTCTTCTCACATTCAAGGGCTTTTTTGCCCCCGCTTTTATTTCCTCAGAATTTCAATAAATCCCGCATCTAAATTCAATCAACCGGAAAATCCTCGCAATTCTATGCAAAGGTTGAACTTTTAAAGATGAACATTACTGTTTTCGGTTTTCAAAAGGTTTCTAGTGAAAAGGGATACTAAGGAATTGTCATGTAACTTAGTATATGTTAGGATATAATTATGTAACATAAGCGGAGGGCGATTCTGTGGAGTACGTCGAGCCAATCAGGGATATCGAAAAAATTAATGCGATTAAACGTATTTTAAAAAAGAGTTCTCAAAGGGATTTGCTATTGTTTATTTTTGGAATTAATACAGGAATAAGAGTAAGTGAACTGCTTTCATTAAGGATCACAGATGTATGGGATGGAGAGAAGGTTAAGGAGTTCCTTTATTTAAAGGATTCAAATGGAGAGGAAGAACGGGCGTTTTATCTCAACGATCGTGTAAAGTGGGCATTGAGTATTTACTTTAGCCAATATGATTTTAAAGAAACAGATTATTTATTTAAATCAAAGAAAAATGACAAGCCCATTTCTCGTCAGCAAGCGTATCGAATCATCAATGCCGCCGCAAAGGAAGTTGGAATTAAAGGGAAAATTGGGATGCATACCTTAAGAAAGACGTTCGGCTATCATGCTTATCGGAAAGGTATTGCCATATCGATTTTAATGAAAATTTACAGCCATCAATCTGCGTCAGAAACTTTAAGGTATTTGGGAATTGATAAAAATGAAAAAAGGCTGATAAAGGTAGATGTGAATTTATAAATGATTCATTTTTATAGAGGAAAGTCTCGCCATTTATAAAATCTAAGTCCCATTTTTTAAAAAAGAGTTTGATAAAGAAAACCCTCCATTTAATTGGAGGGCTAACATTACAAATAGTCGTCTTCATCCTCTATTGTAGTATCCATTTCAACATTTGTTAAGCTTTTAACAATGTTCTCATCTACATGAACCTGCAATGTCTCTGTTCCTTTTATGAACTTGAAGATGCCATTATTAAAATCTGTTCCAAGTTCCTTGAAGAAGATACCTTCATATTCTACATCCTTAGTATGCTTAAAGATGATTCGATAATGGTCATCTTCCTTGATTAAGTAAGCGCGAATTCCTTTATCATAATGTTTATCCGGATTTTTTAAATAGCGGGCAACAGAAATGATATGCAGATCTACAAACGGGATCTCTCGAAGTAAGGAGTTGATAATGGATCCTTTTGCAATCTGTTCCCAACGGCTCTGAGCTGTTTGACCGATAATGATTTGAGTAACATGTTTTTCTCGAGCAACTTCTGCTATCACTTGGTGAACAGGTCTCTTTTCATTGTCTTTCAAAATAAAAGCTTCTGCACTATGCTGTTCAGCTAATTCTTTCCATCTAGTAATATAATTTGTTTTTTCTGCGTCTAAATCATCAAAACGTTTCGGGTCAACCGTAAGAATATATAAGGGGCAATTAAGCATATTGGCTATTTTGCAGCCACGCTGAATGAGACGTTCACCATTCGGACCATAATAAACACAGACAAGGATGCTTTCATCCATCCGCTCTTTCATTGTTTTCATTATTGATTCACCTCAAATAAAAATGGGTATTCATTGGTTAATTTTTTGTTCCATTTTATAAACTATGTATGACTATAACCCATGCCACATTTTCAGTCAATGGATTTTCGAACTTCAAAGTTGGAGAATGTTTGGAAATTGACAGCTTTTTGTCTAAATGTAGAGGAGGGACACCTATTGTCTTGGATACACGTAATGGTGCTGACACCATTTATTTTTGCAACGATTGTGCCATATTTATATAAAAAATTCAATCAGAAAATTCATACTGGTTGGTTTGTGTTCTTTATCCCAGTATTCATATTTGCTTATCTCATTACATTTATCCCCGAAATCTCTGGCGGTAATACCTTTATGAAAATATTACCGTGGCTCCCATCCTATAATATTGATTTTGCAATCTATATGGATGGATTAAGCCTCATCTTTGCCCTACTTATTGCAGGAATTGGTGCACTAGTTGTGCTTTACTCCATTTATTATATGTCTAAAGACCGTGAAGCATTGCATAACTTCTATGTGTATTTATTGATGTTCATGGGAGCGATGCTCGGGCTTGTTTTCTCAGATAATATTTTTGTTTTATATGTATTTTGGGAAATGACAAGCGTGTCTTCTTTCTTATTAATTGCTTATTGGTATGAACGTGAAAAATCAAAATATGGTGCCCAAAAATCAATGCTTATTACGGTTTTTGGCGGACTTGCGATGCTGGCTGGTCTGATTATGTTGGCGATGATGTCAGATACATATAGTATTCGGGAAATGTTAACCAGTCACAATTTGGAAGCAATCACTTCTAACACATTGTTTTTACCGGCAATGATTTTGATCTTATTAGGCGCCTTTACGAAGTCTGCCCAATTTCCATTCAGCATTTGGCTTCCCGACGCTATGGAAGCACCTACCCCGATTAGTGCGTACCTACATTCAGCAACGATGGTCAAAGCGGGGATTTATTTAGTTGCAAGGCTGACTCCTATTTTTGGAGGGACTGGTGAATGGTTCTGGATTGTCACGGGAGTGGGTTTGGTGACCCTCCTATACGGTTCGGTCAATGCTGTTCGTCAAACGGACCTGAAAGCTCTCTTAGCCTACTCAACCATCAGTCAATTGGGCTTAATTATGAGTCTTCTCGGGATGGGATCTGGCGCTTTATACTTCGGTTACGGCGATGAATCTTTCATTTATGCCACCGCTATATTTGCAGCCATTTTTCATCTTGTTAACCATTCCACTTTTAAAGGATGCCTATTTATGGTGGTAGGAATTATTGACCATGAGACAGGGACGCGTGATTTGCGAAAGTTGGGCGGTCTCATGCATCTAATGCCAATTTCTTTTACATTAATGATTATTGGTGGCTTTTCAATGGCAGGACTACCGCCATTCAATGGATTTCTTAGTAAAGAACTGTTCTTTACTGCAACTCTTCAGGCAGCGAATATGTCTATTTTCAATTTGGCTAACCTTGGATTTGTCATCCCGGTTATTGCTTGGGTAGCGAGTATTTTTACATTTATTTATAGTATGATTCTTGTGTTTAAAACATTTAGAGGAAAGCATAGATTTGTAAGAGTGGATAAACCAGTACATGAGGCACCTTTTGGGATGTTAATCTCACCACTAATTTTAGCAATATTAGTAGTGGCAATTTTCTTTTTCCCAAATCTATTTTCTAAGTACTTTTTGTTGCCTGCGTGGGAAGGGGTATTGCCGAGTCTTGCTCAAGCAGGAGAATTAAGTATCAAACTTAGCCCATGGCACGGATGGACTCCAGAACTAATAATGACTCTGGGGGTTGTGGGATTAGGGATATTGATGTATCTCTATATAAGAAAGTGGTATCGGATTTATAATTACTATCCTCAAGCTTTAACGCTGAATACTATTTATAATTTCAGTCTAGAGAATATGGAAGTTCTATCAAAGAAGGCAACCAACAAATATATGACTGGCTTTATCAGAGATTACCTCGTGTATATATTTGCGTTCATCGTCGTGATTGTTGGTGGGGTATTTTGGACGTTTGGCGGCTTTACTTTTGATGTATCACAGGATGCTGATATCAATATATATGAGGCGGGATTAGTAATCGCCATGATTATTTCAGCAGTGACCGTCCTTTTTTCAAAATCCAGACTTACGTCGATCCTCGCAATCGGAGCATTAGGGTTTCTTGTTTCGTTTTTCTTTGTTCTTTTTCGAGCTCCCGATCTGGCTCTCACCCAATTAGTGGTAGAAACTGTGACGACTGTGCTGTTTTTATTATGCTTCTATCATCTTCCAGAATTACGTAAAGAGATTGGGAAGATTCCGTTTAAAATGACAAATGCGATCATTTCTATTGGAGTGGGAGTGATCATTACAGTTGTTGCACTATCTGCCAAAGGGACACGGTTGTTCGATTCAATATCAAGCTACTATGAAAATTCATACGAACTTGCTGGTGCAAAGAATATTGTTAATGCGATTCTTGTTGATTTCCGTGGAATCGATACGATGTTAGAAATTTTGGTTTTAACGATGGCGGGATTAGGTGTATACACGCTGATTAAATTAAGAATGGCAAGGAGGGATAAGAATGAAGGAGCCGAATGATGTCTTGATCCGCAGTGTCTCAAAAGTTGCGGTTGTGATTATTTTTACATTTGCGATCAACTTATTTATTTCAGGACACCATTATCCTGGTGGTGGCTTTATTGGTGGATTAGCGTTTTCTTCCGCCGTAGTTCTTCTTTTCTTAACCTTTAATATTGAAACGGTTCGTAAAAACTTTCCCGTTGATTTTAAAGTGATAGCGGCTTTAGGGGTATTAATTGCAGTCCTAACAGGAGTTGGAGCTATGTTATTGGGTGTTCCTTTTCTGACCCAAGCCTTTGATTACTTTAATCTCCCTATTTTTGGAAAAACCGAATTAGCAACAGCTGTTCTTTTTGATATAGGGGTTGCACTTGCTGTAATTGGAACGTCTCTAACGATTATTATGAGTATAGGGGATGATCGATAATGGAGACATTAATGTGCATAGTTGTTGGTTTGTTGTTCATGATCGGGACGTACTTGATCTTAACGAAAACACTGTTAAGGATTATCCTTGGAACATCTATTATTGGACATGGGGTAAATCTTCTCATTATTACAATGGGCGGGTTAAAAAAAGGGGGACCACCACTTTTGGGGATTGAAAATGTGACTTATGCTGATTCCTTGCCCCAGGCTCTCTTATTAACAGCAATCGTAATTAATTTTGCTACTACAGCCTTATTTTTAGTATTAAGCTATCGTGCCTATACGGTTTTAGGTACGGATGATACGGAGCAACTGAGAGGTAAAGAAGATGAATAATTTAGTGATATTACCCATCATTATTCCAGTTGTTATAGGGATGATAATGGTGATTATGAGAAAACAGATAAAGATTCAACGGTTTTTAAGCCTCTTTTCTATGCTTGCTGTAGGCTCTGTAACTCTTTATTTAATATTTCAAATTAAGAGTGAGGGAATCCAAACGCTTCAATTAGGTGGTTGGGAAGCACCTTATGGAGTGAGTATGGTGATTGATTTGTTTGCAGCCCTGCTGATTATGGTAACGAGCATAGTAGCCTTTTGCTGCTTACTCTATGCTTTTCATACCATAGGAGAGGAAAGAGAAAAGTTTTACTTTTATCCTCTATTTCTATTTTTAATTGCCGGAGTAAATGGCTCATTTATAACAGGTGATATCTTTAATTTATTTGTCTGCTTTGAAGTTATGCTAGTAGCTTCTTACGTCCTCATTTCTTTAGGTGGAACCAAAATCCAACTGAGGGAGTCAATAAAGTATATTTTAATTAATATATTGTCATCCTTCCTTTTCTTAGTGGCAATTGCCTTTCTTTATGCAATGACTGGGACGTTAAACTTTGCTCATCTTTCCCTTCGTGTGGCGGAGGTTGGCCAAGGAGGACTGATGACGACTGTTGCGATATTGTTCTTAATTGTTTTCAGCTTAAAAGCTGGACTGTTTCTCTTCTTTTGGTTACCGGGAGCTTATAGTGCCCCACCAACAGCCATTTCAGCTATTTTTGCTGCACTTCTTACGAAGGTAGGAATTTATGCAATTATTCGAGTATTTACTTTGGTGTTCTATCATGAGCCAGAGGTGACTCACTGGTTTATTGGGCTGTTAGCTGCCATCACAATGGGATTAGGGGCAATTGGTGCGGTTGCCTATTGGGATATCAAAAGAATTCTCACCTACAATGTGATCGTTGGGGTTGGTTTTATTTTAGCTGGGGTTGCCTCTTTTACTACAGTTGGGATGACGGGTGCGCTATACTACTTAATTCACGATATGATTGTTAAAGCACTTATTTTCCTTTTAGGAGGAACGATTATCTATCTAACGGGTACGAGCAATCTGAAAGACTTAAGTGGTCTTATTCGCTTGCATCCTCAATTAGGCTGGATGTTTTTCGTTGCTGCCTTATCCTTATCAGGGATACCACCATTAAGTGGATTTCTCGGAAAAATCTTCATTACGGAGGGAACATTTGAATCGGGTTATTTTTGGCTAGGTGCGATTGGTCTAATTACCAGCCTCTTAGTTCTTTACTCCATTATGAAGGTCTTTATGAATGCTTTTTGGGGATATACGGTTATTCGAGAAGAGGATGAGTACGGCACAACGAAAGGTCTATTACTGCCGATTGGCCTGCTAACTACCCTTACCATTGCTCTTGGACTAGGGGCAGAAGCGATTCATGATTATGTGGACTTAGCAGTAGAGGTATTAATGAATCCGAATTTATATATTGAAGCAGTATTAGGCGTTAATCCAAAACCATAATCCTAGATGGAAAAATGAAAAGGGGTGGTTAAAATGCCCGTGCAAATCTTAATTAATTTATTTATCGGTGTACTTTGGATGTTTTTTCAAGATAATTGGAGTGTCCTGACGTTCTTTAGTGGTTTTTTATTTGGACTGCTAGTGTTATATATTTTACGCAGATTTCTTCCTGCTAAATTTTACCCTGTAACATTATTAGCCATTTTAAAACTAGTTCTCGTTTTTATTTATGAACTATTTTCCTCAAGTATTCTGGTGATTCGGCAGGTCACAAAGCCGAAGATTGACATTTCACCTGGGATCTTTACTTTGGAAACTGATTTGGAAGGTGATTTGGAGGTTACTTTATTAGCATTATTATTGACGCTAACTCCTGGCTCTGTCGTAGTTGAAATTTCACCTGATAACAAACGTTTTTTTATTCATGCCATGGATATTCCAGACTCAAGTAATGCTGTTATTAAATCAAAAGAGAAATTTGAAACGGCTATAAAGAGGGTGACGAGATTATGATAGAGATTATGTTAATTTGCTCGTTAATTTTTCTCACTTTATCGATTATTGCTATTATGTATCGGTTAGTGAAGGGACCATCAGCGTCTGATCGCGTTCAAGCACTTGATACATTAGGAATTAATATTATTTCCGGGGTTGCTGTTTTCTCTGTATTAATGAGGAGTACGGGTTTTTTTGAGGTCATCCTTCTGATCGGCATTCTCTCTTTTATTGGCACCATTGCATTTGCAAGATATCTGGAAAGAGGTGTAGTCATTGAACGCAAACATCCCAAGTGAAGTTCTGCCCATTTTGTTGATTTTAATTGGTACCATTTTTAGTTTGTTAAGTGCAATTGGGTTAGTGCGTTTACCTGATGTATATACTCGTTCGCATGCTGCTTCCAAAAGCACGACTCTTGGAGTTCTCTTTATCTTAGTAGGAACATTTCTCTTTTTTCTATTAGAGGAACATTACTTTAGTATTCGATTATTTTTAGGCATATTTTTTGTGTTCTTAACTGCTCCGGTTGCAGCGCACGTGTTAGTTCGGTCCGCTTATCGCTCAAATGTAGCACTCGCTGAAGAATCTGTACAAGACGATTTAAAAGACTTTATACACACAGATTCAAAGAAAACAAAGGACGCCGAAGTGAACGACACTGATTGAATGAAGAGCTAGCATTATGTTAGCTTTTTTTATTTTCCTATAAAGGTATGATACAATCTCACATGTATGAAGGAAGGAATTTATCGATGAAACGTACATTACCGGTTGAAAAGAATACATACATAGATGTGATATTTGAAGATCTAACTCATGAAGGAGCAGGAGTAGCAAAAATTGAGGGCTATCCGATTTTTGTCCCTAATGGTCTGCCGGGAGAAAAAGCATTAATCAAGGTTATTAAAGTCAATAAAGGATATGGCTTTGGCAGACTAATAGAACTGTATGAAAAAAGTCCATATCGGGTCGAAATCAGCAAAGAAGAACTCCATAAATATGGTGGCTGCCAGCTTGAACATATTCGTTATGATGGACAATTGAAGTATAAGGAAAATCAGGTCCGCCAAGTTCTGGCACGCATTGGGAAACTTGAAGATGTTGTAATTCACCCGATTCTAGGAATGGACAATCCGTGGCATTATCGCAATAAAGCGCAGGTTCCGGTCGGCGAAAAAGATGGCCAACTGATTGCGGGCTTTTTCAAACCGAGAAGCCATGAAATTGTCGATACGGATGAAAGTTTGATTCAAATTCCAGAAATTAATGAAGCAGTTCAGATAGTGAAAGAAATTTGCGCCAAGCTCGGCATTCGCCCATATGATGAGGGTGCCCATAAAGGGGTTCTGCGTCATATTATGGCCCGTTATGGTCAACAAACTGGGGAATTGATGATTGTGCTTGTAACTCGGACTCCAGATATTCCTCATCAAGAGCAGCTTATGGAGGAGATCATTACTCGTTTGCCCAAGGTCAAATCCATTATTCATAACATTAATTCAAAAAGAACAAATGTTATTCTTGGCGAGCATACAAAGGTGCTTTGGGGCAATGAAGTGATTTATGATTATATTGGCAATGTGCGCTTTGCCATTTCAGCTTTATCATTTTATCAGGTGAATCCCATTCAGACAAAGGTGCTCTATGATAAGGCCCTTGAATATGCCGCACTAACAGGAACAGAGTCAGTTATTGATGCTTATTGTGGAATTGGCACGATTTCATTGTTTCTAGCCCAGAAGGCAAGGAAAGTATTCGGGGTCGAGCTTGTTCCTGAAGCGATTGAGGATGCTAAGAAGAATGCTAAATTGAATGGGATTACTAATGCAGTATTTGAATCAGGAGCAGCCGAAATCGTGATTCCGAAATGGTATGAGGCAGGCAATAAGGCTGATGTGCTGGTTGTTGATCCTCCACGCAAGGGCTGTGACGAGGCATTGCTCCAGACCATAATCAAGATGAAGCCGAAAAAGGTTGTTTACGTCTCTTGTAATCCTGCTACCCTGGCGCGAGATTTACGAATCCTGGAGGACGGAGGCTATCGGACCGTTGAAGTTCAGCCAGTGGATATGTTTCCGCATACGGGGCATGTGGAGTGTGTGGCGTGGATGTCTAGGGTGGTTGTAGACAAGCAATAAACTCCTGTACTTTATAATAAAGTCGCAATATCCATATTCAACCGTTTAAAATAAAGTCCTGTACCCAAAATGCCCGAAACCCTTGTAACTACTATCTTTTCTTGATTTGAATCTTACAGAACTTTATTTTAAATCGAGAAAAACGTGAACAAAAAGTGTGAAAAAAGGGCGGAAAAACGTGCAAAACGTGATTAAAAATGTGTGAAAATGAGGGAAAGATAGCGTGACTTTATTTTAAACGGCAACGGTGGAATGCGGGTTGGCGTGGGGTGAAGATGGGGTGAGATTTTTTTAAAAGAACAGTGGTGTAGATAAATATTAATCTCTTGGCAACCAAAATAAACTCTTGCTAACTTCACCACCAATACTGTCAAAATAAACATTTGCTTTTTCAATATAAAACTCATTAAAAACTCGGTTTTTCCACATCAGGATCCCGAGTTTTTTATGTCTTTTTCAATATCATTTCAATACATATATGTACCTAAACCGATTGATAATAGTGGGTTTATCCAATATACTAATCAATATAATCTCAATAATTTTTCCACTATTTTTATCTTTTTTCTTTACCTCTTATCTCAACCATTTTCTTCCCTCTATTATGGCAAAACTTTATTCCAACTCCGAAAAAACCGTGAAAAAACAGCCGAAAAAGGCCCGAAAAACGACCGATATTAATCCAAAATTGGATAAAAATGAGGGGTCTGTAGCAAAACATTATTATGAGTGAAACGGTGGAATGCGGGTTGGAGGGGTGGGGTTTTAGCAAATGATTATTCTTATGGTGGAAAATTGTCTGTTTAAAAAGTAAATCTCTCAATTAAAATAAACATTACCGACTCTGATCCGAATATCGTTAAAATGAACATTTGGAAGTTCTTAAAAGAAAAAAGAGAGAAAATATAGATAAAAAATGAAGGGTTGAATCTAAAACAAGATTCAACTCCTTATTTTGATAAAATATTTCTTTAAGAACATTTACTTGAATTATAGTTTGAAAATTCCCTCAGTAAAGTTTTTTCTCAAATGCTTTTGTTTGGTTTAATCGAGGATAAGCCCAAGGAGTAATTCCGAAAATAAGTCTTCATTTTTATTAAATACTTAATTTAAGAATTCCTACCCAACTTTACTTGGTAAACAAGGTCTTAATCTTCTTTCTTACCTGCTATGCCGTAAAAGAATAACTTGGTAAGATCCTCAGCAATTGGAAGTGTCATTGTGGCAACATCTTCACGCTGCAAATATTCTTGAAACATCTTTAAATAGAATAAAATAGCTTCATCTGATATCTCAGAGTCAATATATCCTTGTTCTCTACCTTCATTAAAAAGTTTAATGAAGAGTGGAAGGGCTTCCTTTTGATATACTTCTTCAACATAACTCTGCCCACTTGCATAATCTTTCATAAAGTCTTGAAAAAATCGTTCGCTTATTTGATTAGCGGCAATACCTTTTTCAAATATAATCTTTTTAATCTTCTCATTAAATGGAAGGTCATTAACTAATAGATGTTTTTGTTCATCCCATATCTGATCAACATAAAACTTAAAAACTAAACGAACTAGATTTTCTTTACTTTCAAAGTAATTATATATGGTGACTTGCGATACATTGGCCTTTTTAGCTATTTCTGTAATAGATACCTTTTGTAATCCATACTCCATGAATAGGGCTAATGCGGCATTTAAAATGTCTCTTTTCTTTTGTTCCCTACGTTTTTCAAACCCATCCATTTTCTTCACCTCATTGTTAGTTTAATAAAAATTATGTAATAAAACAATAAAAATAGTTCATAAGTTGTTGCAGAAAAAATAGTTTTTGTATATTATGAAATAAACGAGTTAAAATAGTTCATAATTTAAAGGCGATGAAACATGAATCTATTAAAATGCTGTGGAGGATTAATATTATGATAGGAAACTTTCCAGAAATTAAAACGATAAAACTAAAATTAAATGATATAAATGTCAATTGCTATACAGCTGGAGAATCTGGTTCTCCTGTGATACTTTTGCATGGTGCAGGAGTTGATTCAGCAAATATATCTTGGAGTGAGGTATTAGGTCCTTTATCAAAAAATCACCGTGTATTTGCTCCTGACCTTCCTGGGTATGGAGAAAGTGATAAACCTAATGTGGAATATTCACTTTCCTTTTACATTGATATATTGAATCAAATAATAGATCGTCTTCACCTTGAGAAGGCTAACTTGGTTGGACTATCTTTAGGTGGAGGAATCTCTCTTGGGTATACGCTCGAATATCCAGCTCGAGTAGAAAAGCTAGTATTAGTAGGTGCGTGGGGGCTATTTAGTAAACTTCCTTATCATCTTCTCACTTATTGGTATACACAATCATTCCTCAATGAACTTTCGTATAAATGGTCAAGTAAAAGCAGAAGATTTGTGAAGTGGACGCTGCTAAATAGTTTATTTGGAAATCCTAATAATGTATCAGAAGAACTTGTAGATGAAATTTATGGATTTTTACAAGCACCACATGCTGGTAAAGCATTTATGTCATTCCAGAGAAGTGAGATTACACGCACAGGACTTAGAACTAAGTTGGCAGAAAATCTATCTGAAATTAAAAAACGGACATTAATCGTTCATGGGTCAAAAGATACCTCAGTTCCTATTAAACATGCGTTTGAAGCACATGAGGCTATGAAGGCTTCCGAGCTGTATGTAATGGAAGGGTGTAAACATTGGCCACAGAAAGAGAGACCGGAAGAGTTTACCCGAGTTATTACAACATTTCTAGGGAAAGAGTAAAGTAAAAATATGTACTTGAACAGGAGCTATAAAGAAATGAACATAGTAATTAAACAAGAACAGGTGAAAGACTATAAAATAACTGAAGAAGTGGTAAAGAATGCATTCGCTAATGCGGAGCACAGTGATAAAAATGAACATCATTTGGTGTCTCGTATTAGAAATTCAAACGTATTTATACCAGAATTATCTTTAGTGGCGATGGATAATGATGATAACAAACAAGTGGGACATATTCTATTATCCAAGATAAAAATTAAAAATGAAGATCAAGTTGTAGAGTCACTCGCTCTTGCACCTGTATCTGTCCTACCAGAATATCAAAATCAAGGCGTAGGTAAATTATTGATTAGTAAAGCATTGCAAAAGGCAAAAGAGCTTAGATTTAATTCGGTTGTTGTTTTAGGGCATCCTGAATATTATCCGAAGTTCGGGTTCAAAAAAGCATCCACTTGGGGAATAAAAGCACCTTTTGAAGTGCCAGACGAGTCGTTTATGGCAGTGGAGTTAGGCGGAAATACCCTTGATAAAGTTTCAGGAGTTGTTGAATATCCTCGTGTGTTTTTTGAATAAAATGTAAATTAAAATTAAGAATATGACCATTAATTATATCTTTTTTATTGGTGTTCAATATGGTTTTTTCTGAAGAAGTTCTAGAATTGGAGATGATACAGCTGTTCCGTTTTTAGAGCCCCTCTATTAAAAGTATATCTTTCATGGTAGTTTAATCCATTTCTTAATTGATTCATACTTCGAGTAACATTATTAAGCATTTTTTGACTATAAAAAAATAGACTTTAACCAGTTAGTAGGGGAAATGGAAAAAACGACCGCTGCCTCGGCCTGTGTGAAATAATTCGTTGTGATTAAATTAGCAAGTCATCTTTAAACAATGATATAAAGGAGTGAGTTTATGTCTGCTAATAATTTTCCTGGACCAAATCCACAAACTCCATTTCCATTAGAAGGAAATAAAAATGTTCAATTTATTAAGCCAACTATAACAAGAAAAAATGTTTCTGTTGGGGATTATTCGTACTATGATAGTAAACATGGAGAGTCATTTGAAGAACAAGTTCTATATCACTATGAAGTAATAGGTGATGAACTGATTATAGGAAAGTTTTGTTCGATAGGTCCAGGAACAACCTTTATTATGAATGGAGCGAACCATCAAATGGATGGCTCTACTTATCCATTCCATTTGTTTGGCAGTGGGTGGGATATGTATGTACCTACCTTAGACGACCTGCCGATTAAAGGAGATACTGAAGTCGGAAATGATGTATGGATAGGAAGAGATGTAACAATTATGCCTGGAGTCAAAATTGGAGATGGAGCAATAATTGCTGCACAATCAGTTGTTACAAAAAATGTAGCCCCCTATACAGTTGTTGGAGGAAATCCTGCGATAGTTATAAAAAAACGTTATTCAGATAAAGTAATAGAGGATTGGCTAACAATAAAGTGGTGGGATTGGGATTCTAAGAAAATTAGTGATAATCTCGAGTTCATAATAGGTGGACATATAGATAAATTGAAAAAGAACAATTAAATTAAGATCGGACTGGATGCTTAATAGGTTCTTCTGATCTTTGTTCTAAAATACTTCACTCTCGAAAAGTAGTGTGGATGATGACTTACTTGGTGGGTTTTGTACCAAAAGGTTAAGAAAGTAATTTAAGTAGAAAATCTATTTTCTTATATCTGAAACTCTTTTTCTACTATGTAGATCAATAATAAACTCTTGACAGTCATAATAAACTTTTGCTAACTTTACCACCAATTCTGTAAGAATAAACCTTTGCTTTTTCAATATAAAACTCATTAAAAATTCGGGTTTTCCTCATCAGGAACCCGGGTTTTTTCATGTCTTTTTCAATATCTTTTCAATACAGTAATGTTCCCAAACTATTGATGTTACTGGCTTTTTCCAATATTCGATTCAATACTATTTCAATAACAAATCAATACTTATCCAATATTTTTATCTTTCCTCTTGATCTCTTATCTCCATTATTTTCTTCCCTCTATTATGTCAAAACTTTATTCTAACTCCGAAAAAACCATGAAAAAACAGCTAAAAAAGGCTCGTAAAACGATCGATTTTAATCCAAAATTGGATAAAAATGAGGGGTCTGTAGCAAAACTTTATTATGACTCGAACGGTGGAATGCGGGTTGGAGAGGTGGGATTTAGCAGATGATTATTCTTATGGTACAGGTGGAGAAATAAGGCTATTCAAAGCACTGATAAATAAAGGGTTTCCTGACATTGAACTTTGCTCACGGCTACTTTGCCGAGGATGTTAAAGTCGGGAAACCCTCATTTTTATTCTTTGAGGAAACATATCAACTACCCTGAAAACGATAGGGTCGAGTTGACAGATTAGATTTTTTATTGAGGTTGAGGAGACAGGATAGATGTATTATTTAATCTTCTCGTACAGCATCTGTATCGAAAATTCTATCCAGTTCCTCATTTGATGTTATGCCACGAACTTTATTCCTAATCGTTGTTTTTCCCATATCTAGTCGATAGAAATGTTCACGACCATCTACACCTTTTTTAAGTCGAATGAGCTGAATCCTGCCAAATATATCCCAATGCTTCTCTGCGATTTTTGCTAAACCCACTGCCTTAGGATAATTGTCTTTAAATTGCCACCCCTACTTCCGGACTCCGAAATTGAAGAAGTTCTTTCTAAACTGTCTGACCTTACAAAGTGGGCAAATGAAATCATTGCTTATGCCACGGATACTGCCGTTAATCACGGGAAAGAGTGGCACGGTTTTAAGGTAGTCGAGGGCAGATCAATCCGTAAATATAAGGACGAAGAAGCTGTGGCTGAAGCAGCCAAGGCAAACGGCTATAAGGATATCTATCGTCAGAGTCTCATTAACCTTACGGAAATGCAGAAGCTGATGGGCAAAAAGAAATTTGAGCAAATTCTCGGTGGTCTCATACATAAACCACCGGGCAAGCCAACGCTGGTTCCAAATTCGGATAAGCGGCAGGCTATGAATATATCAAACGTAAAAAACGAATTTAACGAAATAACGGAGGAATTGGAATATGAATAATCAAAACAGAACTAAGGTTGTTACAAGCGTCAACACACGTCTTAGCTACTTTCACGGCTGGGAGCCCGTATCCATCAATGGCGGAGCGGAAAAGTACAGCGTATCTGTATTGATTCCCAAAACAGATAAGGAAACCATTAATGCTATCAATGCAGCAGTAGATGTAGCCATTGAAGAGGGCATTGCAAAGTTTGGTGGTAAAAAGCCAAATAAGGCTGCTATCAAGCTACCACTTCGAGATGGTGATGTAGAACGAGATGATGAGGCTTATAAAGGACATTATTTCGTAAATGCCAACAGTACTACTCCGCCTCAGATTGTAGATAAAGCAGTCAAGCCCATTCTGGATCGCAACGAGGTATATAGTGGTTGCTATGCAAGAGTGTCACTTAATTTCTATGCTTTCAATTCTAATGGGAACAAGGGTGTGGCCTGCGGACTTGGTAACATCCAGAAGATTAGAGACGGAGAGCCTTTAGGCAGCAGAACCACAGCGGCTAATGATTTCACCACAATTGAAGATGATGATTTCCTAGCATAACAGCTAAAGTATGAATACAAACGGGGTGGTGGAAGTTGTTCTTCTGCCACCCTCGTTTGCATTGGAAAGGGTGTAATACATGAATTCTATATCTATTGATATTGAAACATTTAGTAGTGCCAATCTTCAAAAGTCTGGAGTTTACCGTTATGCCGAGAGTGATGATTTTGAAATTCTACTATTTGGCTATTCGGTAGATTCTGGTGAAGTACAAGTTGTTGATCTTGCCTGCGGAGAGGAAATCCCAGCTGAAATTATAAACGCACTTATGGATAATTCCGTTACCAAATGGGCCTTTAATGCTATGTTTGAGCGTGTTTGCCTATCAAAATGGCTTAACCTTACTGATTATCTTGATCCTACATCCTGGAAATGTTCTATGGTATGGTCGGCTTATATGGGACTTCCACTTTCACTTGAGGGCGTCGGTGCAGTCTTAGGATTGGAAAAACAAAAATTGACGGAAGGCAAAGACCTCATTAAATATTTCTGTACACCTTGCTCCCCTACTAAATCAAACGGAGGACGAGTTCGTAATTTGCCAAAACACGACATGGATAAATGGGAGCGATTTAAAGCATATAACCTCCGTGATGTGGAAGCCGAGATGTCAATACAGCAGAGACTATCTAAATTCCCGCTTCCAGAGAATATATGGTCAGAATATCATCTTGACCAGAAAATCAATGATCGTGGTATCGCTATTGACATGGCTTTTGTAAAACAAGCCGTCAAGATGGATGAACAGTCGCGGGAAAAGCTAATGGCTTTAATGCAGGATATAACTAATTTGGAGAATCCAAACTCTGTACAACAAATGAAAGAATGGCTTGCTGATAACGGATTGGAAACAGATAGTCTTGGTAAAAAAGCAGTTGCTGAGATGTTAAAGACAGCACCTGAACCACTAGGCACCGTTTTGGAACTTCGTCAGCAGCTTGCAAAATCATCGGTGAAAAAATACACGGCAATGGAAAATGCGGTATGTAGTGACGGTCGTGCAAGAGGAATGTTTCAGTTTTACGGAGCCAACAGAACCGGCAGATTCTCTGGCAGGCTGATTCAGTTGCAAAATCTCCCCCAAAACCATATGCCCGATTTGGAACAGGCTCGTGCTTTAGTTCGAAGCGGAAACTTTGATGCTCTTACTTTACTCTATGATTCAATTCCAGAGGTACTGTCGGAACTTATCCGTACTGCTTTTATACCGCGAGAAGGTATGAAGTTCATTGTGGCAGATTTTTCAGCGATTGAGGCTCGCGTCATTGCTTGGCTTGCAAGTGAAAAATGGAGAATAGATGTATTCCAAAACGGCGGTGACATCTACTGTGCCAGTGCCTCTCAGATGTTTAATGTACCTGTTGAAAAGCATGGTGTGAACGGTCACCTTCGTCAGAAAGGGAAAATAGCCGAACTTGCCCTCGGTTATGGTGGATCTGTTGGAGCATTAAAATCAATGGGTGCTTTGGAGATGGGAATTGAAGAAGAGGAACTTCAGCCCCTTGTAACGGCTTGGAGACAGTCCAATCCCAATATCACAAAATTGTGGTGGGATGTTGACCGTGCAGTAAAAACTTGTGTTAAGCAAAAAACTCCCACAGCGACACACGGCATTAAATTTATATATCAAAGTGGAATGCTCTTCATTGTCCTTCCTTCTGGTAGACGGCTTGCCTATGTGAAACCCCGTATGGGAGAGAACGTGTTCGGCGGTGAGTCGGTTACTTACGAAGGGGTCGGTGGGACGAAGAAATGGGAAAGAATCGATAGCTATGGACCCAAATTTGTAGAGAATATTGTTCAGGCAATCAGTCGTGACATTTTGTGTCATGCCATGCAGACATTAAAGAATTGTTCTATTGTGGCTCATGTACACGATGAAATTATCATCGAGGCAGATATGGGGACGTTACTTTCCGCTATTTGTGAACAGATGGCTAAGATACCAACATGGGCAAATGGCCTGTTGCTTAGTGCTGATGGTTATGAGTGTCAGTTGTATCAAAAAGATTAAATTAATTGGTAATCGGATAATCGTGTGGGAGGAGGTTAAAAGACCTTCAATTTTTAAATAATGAAAACAGGATAGCACTTATTTTATGACCGGTACGTGCTATCTTGTTTGTTTAATAAACGCTCCATTTTTGTGGAATAAAGGGTTAAAATTCGAATCTTGAAGAAATATAGTGAAAGAACCGATTTTGACTCCTCTCTCTATAAAGTTAATAATAAATCATGGGGTAAGACTAAATCTATTAAAAACACATGGGACAATAATTACATCGACCGATTAGCTTAATTGATTTTATTGCAGAGTGTCTCTAAATGATAACGAATAACTTCCTTCACCTTTTCTGGAGAGTATACATCAGGTCTTAATAAAGCATGAATCGACAATCCCTCTATTAATGCCGTTAACCTACTCTTTTCTAATTCTGCATTCATTGAATCTGATAATACGCCTTTTAGAGCTAAGATTTCAATCATTGAATTTGCTAATTCATATGTACCGTCCGTAATTTCATCTTTTTTGTCCTTTATTGTATCACTTGTAAGTGAACGTAATGCAAGAATCCACCAAACACTCGTTTCAATTTTCTTTTCTTCATCTATTGGTACTAGCTCTAATAAAACTTCTTCTACTGCCTGCACTGGGTTTTCTGACCATTCTTTATTTTGAGAACGTTTTTTCCCTTCTTCTAAGTAGTAATTCATAATAAATAATAACATTTCATCTTGAGTTGAAAAATAATGTCTTAACGCACCAGAAGACATCCCTGCCTCAGCTGCAACTCTTCGTATAGACGCCTTCTCAACCCCTTCTTTCCTAATAATATTCCATGCAGCCTCAGCAATTTGTTTGCGCTTTTCATCATGATCAACAATTTTTGGCATTATAAAAATCACTTCCTTTATTTAGCGCAGTGTGTTATTATATTTTTATAGCACGATGTGTTAAATAGATAATACCACAACATTTAAAGGAGGACTAGTTTGTTTGATCGAAACTATTGAAGCATTGATGCCTTCTTCATCATTAGACATTTCTTCAGCATTAATGATTATTTTTTTGTGTGCTTTAATTGATATTTTAAGTCCCGGTGTACTGACTGTAACAGCCTATTTATTACTGACACAACCGAATCAGTTATCTTCTCGTTTATTTGTGTTTTTATTCATCACGCAGTTAGGCTATTTCATCACGGGTTTATTACTCTACTTTGGTGGAAATTCATTATTGAAGAGAATAGAACAATTGTCTCAGTTTGACTTTATCAATTGGTTTTATATCCTACTTGGAGCAGTTCTTGTTCTAATAAGCTTCAGTAAACCAAAAGAGACTACAAAAAAACGTTTAATTTCATTTATCCCCAAAAATACAACTATTAAAGGGATGATTATATTAGGGATCATTGTTTTCCTAATTGAATTTGTAACGGCACTGCCTTACTTTTATTCAATCTTTTTAATGTATCATCAAACAATTGAGACTACACCTGCTATCTTAATAATTATTGGATACAATCTAGTAATGGTGCTTCCTTCTCTATTACTATTAGGGGTTAATATTATATTTAAAGAAAGGTTGCAACAAATTCTTGTTAAAATGAGGTCAAAATTAAATGAAGCTCCAATCTCTTCACTCTTGGTAGCGACAGGAGTCATAGGTGCAGTTTTTTTTAATATCGGTCTTAGAGGCATATTAAATTAGAAAAAATATTAAAGAGGTGTTCATCATGAAAGAAATTATCAGTGGACTCAGCCTACTTTTTATTATTCAGGGAGTAGGAGGATTAATCAATCATTTGACTAATGGAGGAAAAAGTTGGTTTTTAGTAAATTATATTGATGCGTTTCAAGGGTTGGAAATCGTTTTGGACATTGTATTTATTGCAGTTGGTGGGATCATAGCTTTAGCCACTCTTAAAATAACATCAAGTAAAAGCGATAAGTGAACGATGCAAAAATAAAAAATACAGAGTGAGAATTTCTCGCTCTGTATTTTTTATTTTAATTGATTATCTTCAGACTCTACCAACCTTACTCATCCAGGTCATAGATAAAATATGATACAAAAATGACTGTTTTTCTCTTCCTATTAGCTCCAAATCACTATTTCTTGTTTAGAAATCTAGTCCGTTTGTTAAAGTAGAAAATTACTGAATCAACTGTTAAATCTACTTTACATTCTCAAATTCCGAAAAACAATCAGATGTATAATTTATTTTTTCAAAATCCTCAACAATCATTACCTCCTGTGGCTATTAGGTAGAGGAACTATCCTCTGACTATATTGCAGGAGGTAATTCGTATGGACGAATTAGTAAAAATCAATTATGAAAATCAACGACCAACCGTACTCGGTCGTGATTTACATGAAGCCTTGGAAGTAAAGACCGCTTATAAAGATTGGTTTCCAAGAATGTGTGAGTACGGATTTGAGGAAGGATCAGACTTTAGCTCATTTTGAGCGAAAGTACTGGAGGCAGACCAAGCATTGACCATCAGTTAACAATTGACATGGCAAAAGAGCTATGCATGATACAGCGTACTCCAAAAGGGAAAGAGTGTCGCCAATACTTTCTTGAAATAGAAAGAAGATGGAATTCCCCAGAGGCAATCATGGCAAGGGCACTTCAAATTGCCAATCAACAGCTAACTCAAGTAAGGAAACAAAATAAAGTGCTTGAAGGTACGATTGCTGTTCAGAATCAGCAAATTGCAGAAATGAAACCGAAAGTCTCTTATTACGATGTGGTTTTAAATTGCAAAGACCTCATTTCTACATCAGCAATTGCCAAAGATTACGGCAAGTCAGCTATTTGGATGAACCGCTATCTTAATAAAAAGGGCGTCCAGTTTAAACAAGGCGGCATCTGGCTTTTATATCAGAAGTATGCGGAAAAAGGCTACACCAGCACTAAGACACATAGCTACCTTGGCAGTAACGGGCAGCAGCATACAAAGGTCCATACATACTGGACTCAAAAAGGCAGACTCTTCATTTACGAACTAATGAAGGCAGACGGTATTTTGCCACAGATAGAAATGGAGGGTGTGTAATGGGAATCAACAAATTCAATCACGAAGGATACCATGACCCAACTCCACATGAAGCACTGACCAACATAATGAAAAAGGAAAAGGCAGAGAAAAAATCTGCCTTTAAGCCGCTTGTATATATCTGTTCTCCCTATTCCGGTGATGTAGAAGGAAATGTTAAAAAGGCTCGTAGCTTTTGTAGATTTGCCTTGGAGAGTAATTGTATCCCAATTGCTCCCCACCTTATGTTTCCGCAGTTTATGGATGATGAAAACCCAGAGGAACGAGAGCTTGCCATATTTATGGACATCGTGCTTATGGGTAAATGCTCCGAGGTGTGGGTGCTGGGCAATACCATCTCAACCGGTATGGCAAGGGAGATTGAAGTAGCCAAGAAACGCAGGCAAACGGTCAGGTATTTTAGTCCGGTGCATGAGGAGGTTGAAAGCTTATGAAAATTGCAGTGGGCAATAGCCGGATGGATAGAAAATGGAAAAACAAAGATATCTCCTGGGAGGATTTTTGCTCCCGTGTAAAGACAACCCAACGTACTACAGAAACGGTAGAAGAATATCGGAAACTTAAAAAAGGCCAGCAAGATGATATCAAAGACGTGGGTGGCTTTGTCGGAGGGCATTTAAAAGAAGGAAGGCGAAAGAAGGGCAATGTTTTATGCCGTTCTTTGCTTACCCTTGATATGGATTACGGTAGACCGGATATTTGGGAGCAAATCAGTATGCTTTTTGATTTCAAATGTTGCGTTTACTCCACTCATAAGCACACACCGGAAAATCCAAGACTCAGACTTATTGTTCCCCTTGCTTGTGAGATCAGCGAAGAAGAATATGCAGCTGTTGGACGTATGGTGGCAAAAGAAATCGGTATTGATCTTTTCGATGATACGACATATGAAGCCCATCGCCTTATGTATTGGCCATCCACTTCCTCTAACGGTCAATTTGTCTATGAAGAACAGGATGGGGCATTACTTGACCCTGATGTTTATCTCTCTAAATATGAAAACTGGCGAGATACAACAACTTGGCCCGTATCAAGCAGGCAGTCTGAAGTTATTAATCGCAGTCTTAAAGAACAAGCAGATCCTCTTTTAAAGGAAGGTGTAGTAGGAACTTTCTGTCGCGCCTATTCCGTTCGTGAAGCAATTGATAAATTTTTAGGTGCAGTTTACGCCCCATCTGCTATGGAAGGGCGATATGACTATATTCCAGCTGACAGTAGTGCGGGTGTGATTATCTATGATGATAAATTTGCATACAGCCACCATGCTACTGATCCAGCAAGCGGCCTGCTTCTTAATGCTTTTGATCTCGTTCGTATTCATAAATTCGGCTCTTTAGATGATAGAGCTTCCACTACTACGGCTCCTGGCAGGATGCCGTCTTTTGTGGCAATGTGCGAGTTTGCTATAAAAGATGAAGCGGTAAAAGCCGAGTTCGCAAAGGAAAGACAGGCTCAGGCTGAAGAGGAGTTTAGTGATGAGGATTGGCAGACAGGTTTGGAACTAGATAAGCAAGGTCGGATAAAAGACACACTGGATAACATTGTCTTGATTATTCGGCATGATGAGGAATTACAGCATATCGCTTTCAATTGCCACCGTGACGGTATTGATGCCAAAGGTGGTCTGCCTTGGGAACAGATCAAGATGGGTTGGAATGATTCGGATAACGCACTTCTTAAGGTGTACTTAAGCAGCAAATACGGAGTCTATTCCCCTACCAAGACCAAAGATGCTGTATTAGCTGTAGCGTCAGAACGAGCCTACCATCCTGTTAAGGAGTATCTAGACTCCCTGCCAAAATGGGATGGTATTAGCCGAGTAGAAAATCTACTCATTGATTATTTCGGTGCAACAGATAATTCCTATACAAAAGCAGTGATTCGCAAAACTATGGTTGCAGCGGTAGCCCGCATTTATAGACCCGGTACAAAGTTTGATAGTGTTCTAATCTTAAACGGGCCTCAAGGTATCGGTAAGTCAACCTTCTTTGCCAAACTTGCTGGAGACTGGTTTTCAGATAGTTTGACTATTACAGATATGAAGGATAAATCCGGGGCTGAGAAACTTCAGGGATATTGGTTACTGGAACTAGGAGAGCTTGCTGGAATGCGTAAGACGGATGTGGAGGTTGTGAAGTCCTTTATTTCAAGGGCGGATGATAAGTACCGTGCCAGTTATGGGGTCAACGTCGAAAGCCATCCCCGTCAGTGTGTAATTGTAGGTTCAACGAATGCAGAAAGTGGATTTCTTCGAGATATTACGGGCAACCGCAGATTTTGGCCAGTCCGTATTAGCGGCGACGGTAAAAAGAAAGCTTGGCAGATGACCAAAGAGGAAGTACAGCAGATTTGGGCAGAAGCACTAGTGCTTTATGAGAATGGAGAAAAACTCTACCTTGAAGGTGATGATGTATCCATGGCGACGAGTGAACAGGCAGATGCGATGGAAACAGATGAACGAGAAGGACTGGTTCGTACCTATCTGGATACGCTCTTGCCGGATGATTGGGACACGATGTCTTTGTACGAGCGTAGAAATTTCCTCGGCGGTAGCGAATTTGGCGGCGGCACCCGTGTTGGAACAGTAAAAAGAACCCTTGTCTGTAATATGGAAATTTGGTGTGAGTGTTTCGGTAAAGAGGCCTCAATGCTAAAGCCTTCAGATTCTTATGCCATCGGTGCCATTATGAGAAAGATCAGTGAGTGGAACAAGTACACCGGGAACAAGAATGGTGTTGTGACGTTTCCTGTCTACGGAAAGCAACGAGCTTATTCCCGAGTCGAGGAACAACGCTAAGTTGTACCTTACCTTGTTCCCATACTAGTTCCTTCCCTAAAGTTAGTAATAATAAGGAAAATCAACGGTTCGGAACAAGTGGAACAAGAAGTATTCTATTTATTTATAAATAGTCAAAAGAAGTAATAGTAGCCTGTGCATACACGCATACACGCGCGTATAGGAAAATTGGGTCAAAGTTGTTTTCTTGTTCCGAGCCTTTTTATATGGGAGGTATTTATGCTTGAAAAATATATCGAAAAGAAACTGGTGGCGGAGGTAAAAAAGATGGGGGGCATTGCGGCGAAGTTTGTTAGTCCAGGTTTAGATGGGATGCCAGACCGCCTAGTGCTTTTACCATATGGGAAGATGGCTTTTGTGGAATTAAAGGCTCCCGGAAAGAAACCTCGTCCGTTACAGATTAGAAGAATAAGGCAATTACAGAAGTTAGGCTTTACTTGCTATGTCATTGATGATGTTCAGCAGATTGGAGGGATACTGGGTGAAATACAATCCTCATAAATATCAGACCTATGCAACGAACTTCATTCTAGAGCATCCCATAGCTGCGGTGTTTTTAGAAATGGGCCTTGGCAAAAGTGTCATTACTCTAACGGCTATATTTGACTTATGTCTTGATAGTTTTGAAATTGGAAAGGTTCTGGTCATTGCCCCACTTCGAGTAGCTAGGGATACTTGGCCAGCTGAGATAAATAAGTGGGAGCATTTAAAAGGGCTGGAGTTTTCGGTAGCGATTGGAACAGAGCAGGAGCGATTGGCGGCTCTTAGGAAACCTGCAAGTGTCTATCTTATAAACAGAGAAAATGTTGATTGGTTGGTAAACAAAAGCGGTATTCCTTTTAATTTCGATATGGTGGTCATTGATGAACTATCATCCTTTAAGTCCTATGGTGCCAAAAGATTTAAAAGTCTACTAAAAGTCAGACCAAGGGCAAAACGGATTGTGGGTCTTACGGGTACACCATCTAGTAATGGGTTAATGGATTTGTGGGCAGAGTTTCGTATTCTCGACATGGGTAAAAGACTCGGCAGGTACATAACTCACTACCGCAATTCCTTCTTTACACCAGATAAACGAAATCAGCAGATTGTGTTTTCATATAAACCATTGCCAGGTGCTGAAGATGCCATTTATCGGCTCATTTCGGATATCACTATTTCCATGAAATCAGTGGATTTTCTGAAAATGCCAGAGTGCGTGATCAATGAAGTGCCTGTGTATCTAAATGACAAAGAACAATCAGTATATGATCACTTTCGTGAAGAAATGGTTCTTGAATTTGCTGATGAAGAAATAGATGCCATGAATGCAGCCGTCCTTTCAGGCAAACTTCTGCAAATGGCAAACGGTGCTATCTATGATGATGATAAAAACCCCCATATTATAGTCAGTAACTTAATAAAGTTTACAAATAAGGCTGAAATGATAAACACTTTTAACGAGCAAATTTTCAATGATCATATTGAAAAAATTATAGTTTACTCAAGGGTAGAGATAGGTTTTGTTCTGAAATGTGGAATCACACTAAGGGAAAGGATGTGAGAAAAGTGGCACATACGCCTTATGGCTATAGGATAGAGAATGGAATAGCAGTTATCGATGAAGAAAAAGCTGAAAAGGTTAGGAATTTGTATAAGGGTTACTTATCAGGCCTTTCCTTATCGGTCGCAGCAAAGACTGCTGGAATAGATGCTTATCATGGAACTGCTGGAAGGATGCTAAGAAATGAACGTTATCTTGGTGATGATTATTATCCTGCCATCATTGATAAAGAAACCTACGAAAAAGCAGAAGCAGAGAGGGTAAAGAGAGCAAAAAAGCTAGGTAGAATCTTTGAACCCAAGAAAGAAGATAAACCTACTATTTCTAAGAATTTTACCATAGGACAAGTAATTCAGAAGCATACAAATCCTTTTACACAAGCGGAATATGTATACAGCTTAATAGAAAGTGAGGTGCAGCAAGATGGCAGTTAATAAAAATGTAATGATTATACCTGCAATAAAACGTGTAGGCAACAATCGAAAAGAAGATGAAACACCAAAACTTCGGGTCGCTGCTTATTGCAGAGTTTCTACAGATAGTGATGAGCAGGCTAGTAGTTACGAAGTGCAGATTGAACACTATACAGAGTTTACCAAGAAGAATTCAGAGTGGGAATTTGCAGGGATCTTTGCTGATGATGGTATCAGCGGCACAAATACAAAAAATCGCGACGAATTTAATCGAATGATTGATGAGTGCATGGCTGGGAAAATTGATATGGTTATTACCAAATCAATAAGCCGATTTGCTAGAAATACCTTGGACTGTCTACAATACATTAGAAAACTTAAAGATAAAAATGTTGCGGTATATTTTGAGAAAGAAAATATCAATACACTGGATGCCAAAGGTGAAATTATGCTTACCATTATGGCATCCTTAGCGCAACAAGAGAGCCAGTCATTAAGCCAGAATGTAAAGCTTGGCTATCAATACCGATACCAACAGGGAGAGGTAATGGTCAATTGTTCTAGGTTTTTAGGATATACCAAAGATGAAAATAAGCGATTAGTAATTGTACCGGAGGAAGCTGAAATAGTCAAAAGGATTTACCGAGAGTATCTTGAAGGCTCAAGTATGGATAAAATCAAAAAAGGACTTGAAGCTGATGGCATACTTACAGGTGCGGGGAAAAAAAGGTGGCATACCAGTACTATAAGGAAAATATTAAGCAATGAAAAATACATTGGTGATGCACTGCTCCAAAAAACTTATACGGTAGATTTTCTTACAAAAAAGAGGGTTGTGAATAACGGAATCGTACCTCAGTATTATGTAGAGAATAACCATGAAGCCATTATCCCGCGTGAAATTTTCATGCAGGTACAAGAAGAGTTAGTTCGTAGAAGTAGAGGACATATAAGTACTAGTGGAAAGAAAAGAAACTTTAGTTCAAATCATGTGTTTTCGCAAATTATCTTCTGTGGTGAGTGTGGCGAAATATACCGTAGAGTTCATTGGAATAACCGAGGTAAAAAATCGATTGTTTGGAGATGCGTCAGTAGACTTGAGAATACAGGGTTAACTTGTCATTCCCGAACTGTGCTGGAGGATATGATAGGCCTTGCTACGGTTGATGCAATTAATAAACTAATAGGGCAAAAGGATGGCTTTTTAACTATCTTAAAGGAAAATATAGAAACAGTGATAAGTGAAACGGACAATAATATTGTTTCCGAGATAGATAAAAAGCTAGAGGAATTACAAAAAGACCTTTTGAGGCTGGCCAATTCCAAAGAAGATTATAACGATATAGCCGATGAGATTTACAGGCTCAGAGAGGAAAGGCATAAGGCTTTAGCAGAAGAAGCTGGCAAAAAGGGCTCCAAGCAAAGGCTAGAAGATATGGAAAAATTCATTAATGAACAATCCATCCTCCTTGAGGAGTATGATGAGCAACTAGTAAGGAGACTTATAGAGAAAATAACGGTCTATGATGATAAACTAACTATTGAATTTAAATCTGGTATAGAAATTGATATAGAAAAATAAAACGAATTTGACCGCCGATTGAGGTGCAGTGGCATCTTAGTCGGCGCTTTTTGTCGTTAACTTATTATAAAACCATATTGATAACTATCGATATGCTTGATATTCTTGTTATAAGATATCGAGAACATTCGATGTCATTGATACATATGAATATATAGGAGGTAATTTTATGAAACATTCATATGCAGATTATGTTCCTGCAATTAAGGCTATGTCAGATGAAACACGGTTAAAGATTATAGATATGCTATCGTGTGGAGAAATGTGCGCATGCGATATATTAGAAGAATTCAGTATTTCTCAATCCACTCTTAGTTATCATATGAAGATATTATCTGAAAGCGGTCTTGTAAATGCAGTACGTGATGGGGCTTGGATGAGATATACATTAAATAAGAAAAAAACGGATGAGGTAATAGCTTTCTTCACATGCATAACAAATGACAAAGAAGATTGTATTTGTAAAAAGAGCAAAAATAAAAAATCTGATAATCAATGTTGTTAAGGAGGATTTAGTAATGAAAAATATTGAGATTTTTGACCCAGCAATGTGTTGCTCGACAGGAGTTTGTGGTCCATCTATTGATCCGGAGCTGTTAAGAGTAGCAACTGTTATTAATTCGCTTAAAGAAAAAGGGATTATTATAAAAAGGCATGGTTTGTCTAGTGAACCCCAGGATTTTATCTCCAATAAAGTTATAAGTGAAATTCTACAAAAGGAAGGAGCAGATATTCTTCCTGTAACACTGGCAGATGGTGAAATTGTAAAAACCAAAAGCTACCCAACAAACGAAGAGTTTTCAGAATGGTTAGGGGTGGAAATAAGCACAAAACCTCAAAAGAAGAGCGGCTGCTGCGGACCAAAGGGGTGCTGTTAAGATGTTAAAGAATAATTATGAGCCATTTAGTTTAGATGGGATAAATCTGACTAAGTATATGTTTTTCACAGGAAAGGGTGGTGTAGGTAAAACCTCAACCGCTTGTGCTGTGGCAGTAAATTTAGCTGATAATGGAAAAAGTGTTCTCCTTATAAGCACTGATCCTGCATCCAATTTGCAGGATGTTTTTAATACTGAGCTTGATGGCAAAGGTGTGCCGATTGATGGAGTGCCGGGTTTAGTTGTGGCGAATCTTAACCCAGAGGAAGCTGCCAGAGAGTATAGGGAATCGGTTATTGCTCCATATAGGGGGAAGTTGCCGGATAGTGTAATTGTAAATATGGAGGAACAACTCTCAGGTTCATGTACAGTTGAAATTGCCGCTTTTGACCAGTTTTCGAACTTCATCACTGATAAATCCACAGAGAATAAATACGATTATATTATTTTTGATACTGCTCCGACAGGGCACACACTTCGTATGCTGCAATTACCATCAGCCTGGAGTAATTTTATCAGTGAAAGTACACATGGGGCGTCATGTTTAGGTCAGCTCGCTGGACTTCAAGATAAAAAGGATATGTATAAGAATGCGGTTGAAAACCTTGCAGATAAAGATAAAACAACTTTGATATTGGTATCAAGGCCGGAGGAAACTCCTTTGATTGAAGCTGAACGTTCAAGCAATGAGCTTAGTGAGCTAGGGATAAACAATCAGGTTTTAGTTATCAATAGTATACTGAGTGAAGCAACTGACGATGTTTCGATTAAAATGTTAGATAAGCAGCAAAAGGCTTTGGAAAATATGCCACAGGGTTTAAAAAAGTTTAAAATTTTCACTATACCACTTCGTTCCTATAACGTTGTAGGTATTGATAATATTAAAACATTTTTATATAGTGACGATTACACAAAAAATAATTTTTATAGCAAATCCTTAAATTTAAGACACCTAGATGTTCTGATTGAAGATATTTATAGGGCAGGTAAAAAAGTGATATTTACAATGGGCAAAGGCGGTGTTGGAAAAACAACTATTGCTGCAACCATTGCTGTGGCTCTTGCTAGAAAGGGTGTTAAGGTACATTTAACATCTACAGACCCAGCTAATCATCTCAAATATGTGGTTGAAGATACTAAAAATATTAAACTAAGTAAAATAGATGAAAAGCAGGAACTATTGCGATATCAAAATGAGGTATTAAGTAAGGCTCGTGAAACAATGAGCGAAGATGATGTTGCTTATGTTGAAGAGGATTTACGCTCTCCATGCACACAGGAGATTGCAGTATTTAGAGCTTTTGCTGAGATTGTTGACAAGGCTGAAAACGAAGTTGTAATTATTGATACTGCACCAACGGGTCACACGCTTCTGTTGCTTGATTCTACACAGAGTTATCATAAAGAGGTTCAGAGAACAAAAGGTGAAACGCCAATATCTGTTCAAAGATTACTTCCAAGACTTCGGGATGAGAAACAAACAGAGGTTATTATTGTTACATTGCCTGAAGCAACACCGGTATTTGAAGCTCAGAGACTGGGTGATGACCTAAATAGAGCGGGAATTAATAATAAATGGTGGGTGGTTAATCAGTGCCTTTCATTGACGAATACTAAAAATAGTATGTTAATAGCTCGCGCTGATGCTGAAAAGCAATGGCTGGAAAAAGTTAAGCAAATAAGTTCTGATAACTTTGTTGCAATCCCCTGGTTTCAGGATGCATCAATTGAAAATATGGTGGACTTTTCTGGAGGTAGTAAAAGCGATGAATAAAAGTGATGCTGGCTGTTGCTCTTGTGGCAGTGGTTGCTGCGGACAAGAACAGGAAAAAAGGCAGATTATAATAGAATTTCTTTATCTTGATCTGAGTGTATGTAAGAGGTGTCAAGGAACTGAAACTAATCTTGAGGATGCAGTTAATGAAGTATCAACGGTATTAAGAGCAGCAGGGTTTGATATAGTTATAAACAAGATTAATATAAATTCAAGGGAGTTAGCCATTGAACACCATTTTTTAAGTTCTCCAACAATTCGTGTAAATGGCAGGGATATTGCTCTTGAGGTTAAGGAATCTTCCTGCAAAGAATGTGGGGATCTGTGTGGCGACTCTGTGGATTGCAGAGTTTGGGTGCAGGATGGTATAGAATATACGGAACTACCAAAATCCATGATTATTAACGCAATTTTGAAAGAAGTTTATAATGGCCATAGTTCAATCCCCTTGACAAATGAGAAATATGAAATCCCACAAAACTTAATTACATTTTTCGATAGCTTAGAAAGAAAGGAGGATTGATTTACATGAGTAAGGAACGTAATAGTGGAATTGGATTTTTTGAAAAGTACTTAACTGTATGGGTTATTTTATGTATGTTTGCAGGTGTATTGATTGGAAAGTTTTTACCCGGAATCCCAGCGTTTTTAGGGCGTTTTGAATATGCAAATGTTTCAATACCTATGGCTATTTTAATCTGGCTTATGATATATCCAATGATGTTAAAAGTAGATTTTCAAAGCATAAGAAATGTAGGCAAAAATCCTAAGGGGCTTTTTGTTACATGGATAACCAACTGGTTGATAAAGCCTTTTACCATGTTCGGCATTGCATGGCTGTTTTTCTTTGTAATTTTCAAATCTCTAATTCCGGCAGAATTGGCACAAGACTATCTTGCGGGAGCAATACTTCTTGGAGCTGCACCGTGTACAGCGATGGTATTTGTATGGAGTTATTTGACCAAAGGCAACGCGGCTTATACCGTCGTGCAAGTGGCAACAAATGATCTTATAATTCTCATAGCTTTCACGCCTATAGTTGCGTTTCTTCTAGGTGTGGGCGGTGTAACCATACCCTGGGACACTCTTGTTTTATCTGTAGTATTGTTTGTTGTTATCCCGCTGGCTGGTGGTATAATTACCCGTAATTACATCACAAAAAAGCGAGGACTCGATTACTTTGAAAAGAGTTTTATACCGAAGTTTGGGAATATCACTACCATAGGTCTATTGCTAACATTAATAATAATCTTTTCATTCCAGGGCGATGTAATTCTGAATAATCCACTTCATATTGTTTTAATTGCTATACCATTAATTATTCAGACTTTCCTAATCTTTTTCATTGCATATCTAGCAAGCAAGGTTATAAAACTACCTCATGAGATAGCAGCGCCTGCTGGTATGATTGGTGCCTCTAACTTTTTTGAACTGGCAGTTGCCGTTGCGATTGCATTGTTTGGAACACAAAGCCCAGCTGCACTTGCTACCATTGTAGGGGTTCTAACAGAAGTGCCTGTTATGTTGATATTAGTAAAGATAGCGAATAATACAAGGCACTGGTTTCCAGAAAAAAGCTAGAAAGGAGGTAATGCTTAATGAGTAATAAACTAAAGGTCGCATTTATATGTGTTCATAATTCATGTCGAAGCCAAATAGCCGAGGCACTTGGTAAGCACTTTGCAGGAGATATATTTGAAAGCTACTCTGCTGGCACAGAAACAAAACCTCAAATTAACCAGGATGCTGTGCGCCTAATGAAAGAGCTTTATGATATAGATATGGAGAAAACTCAACATTCAAAGTTGCTTGATGAAATACCTCCAGTAGATATTGTTATTACAATGGGGTGTAATGTGGAATGCCCTTACCTTCCATGTAAACACAGGGAAGATTGGGGGTTGGATGATCCTACAGGTAAGAGTGATGAGGAATTTAAAAAAGTAATATCAACAATAGAAACAAAAATAAAAGAGTTAAAAGCAAAACTAAAGTCATAATAATTATAACGCCAATTACAAATCTAGTAGTTGGCGTTATAATTATATATGTCGATATGTTCCCGCCTACCGATAGTGCCAAAAACGTAGTGGATATGTTTCCGAGAACGGATACGCTCAAATGACATTCATTCTGTCCTCTCGAGCCATGTGGAGTGTGTTTCACAGTTAGTTTTAAAAAATGATTGAGGGGAATTATAACCCCTCAACCTGTGCAAACTTGTAGTAAATCTTAACAACTTTGTTTTCGGTTACTTCGGTTTTATCAATGAAATGTAGTAACATCGCGGATGTTAATCTTTTGAACTGAACCAAAGTACTGTGTTCCGATAAATTCTCTTTTAATGTTCATAATTATCGCCCCTCTCAAACCTAGCAATTGTTCTATGTGGGCGAATAGTTTTCTAAAGTTTAGGAGAAGGGAATTAAATGTTTACTAGAATTTAGTTCCTCGATTTGGTAAAATCTTTTCAATTTATAATTTGATAGATTAAATTGTATGGAGGGGTTAATATGTTTGTTCATAAAATCGATGAAGATTTATCTTTAAAATTAATTGAATTAAGGGATGGAGAAAGAATATTCGAATTAACCAATAATTCAAGGGAGTATTTAAGAGAATGGCTTCCATGGCTAGATACTACAATAAAAATTGAAGATACAATTGAATATATAAAAATGTGCTTAAAAGGTTTTGCTGAAAATAAAAGTCTGAGTACAGTCATTTTATTCAAAGGAAATATCGTTGGAGTTGCTGGCTTTAATAGTATTAATTGGTCAAACAATACAGCATATATTGGCTATTGGCTCGGAGAAGGATATCAAGGAAATGGTATTATGACAAGGGTAGCTAAAGCATTAACTGATTATGCATTTACTGAATTAAAATTAAATAAAGTGGAAATTAGGGCTGCTGTGGGGAATAAGAAAAGTAGAAGAATACCTGAAAGACTAGCTTTCGTTAATGAGGGCTGCATTAGAAGAGCAGAATGGTTATACGACCATTATGTTGACCATGTTGTTTATGGCATACTAGCTGATGAATGGATTAAATAGAAAAGTATTAAGAAAAATAAGAGTCATAGCAATACTTTAATTAGTACCTATGTATTCTCCGTTCGGTTCGCTCACCTCGGGGGCTTCGTTCCTCGCCCCTTTTTTCATTGACTACTGATTAATGATATAAAGTCTTGCGTCATTTTATACACTCTTTGAATGCTCCTGGCCATCTCCGTTCGCCATATTAATCGTTGAAAGCATTGCGATAAATTTTTCAGATGAATTATAATTTTTATAACAGTCTATGGAGGTGATAACATTGAGAAGTAAGAAAGAAATGATGGATTTAGGGATGAATTTTGCTCTTAATTGTGAAAAAATTAGACTCTTTACTCTTGAGGGGTCACGAACAAATATAAATATTCCGAAGGATGAATTTCAAGATTATGATTTTAGTTATTTTGTTACAGATATGGATGATTTCAAAAAAAGTGATGATTGGTTAAGTTATTTTGGTGAAAGGATAATTATGCAGAAACCAGAAGCCATGGAATTGTATCCACCAGAGCTGGGTAATTGGTACTCGTATCTAATGATTTTTGAAGATGGTACGAAAATTGACCTTACACTTATTCCGCTTAATGAATATGAAGATTATTTCAAAAATAGCGATGGACTTGTTGAAGTCTTGTTGGATAAGGATAATCTTATTCAGAATTCAGTTATTCCGACAGATCGCTTGTACCACATTCATAAGCCAAGTGAACAATCATTTGATGACTGTTGTAATGAGTTTTGGATGACATCTACATATGTTGTAAAAGGTCTTGCAAGAAGGGAAATTCTCTTTGCTATTGATATCATGAATCATGCATTTCGTCCAAGTTTGCATACCATGTTGCGTTGGAAGGTTGGAGTGGAAACAGGTTTTTCTGTAAGCATTGGAAAATCGGATAAGTTCTTAAAAGAATATATTTCTGAAGAAATGTGGAATAACATTTTATCTACTTATGATATGGGCTCGTATCAAAAAATGTGGGAAGCACTTAATACTAGTATTGAATTATTTAGAGAAACGTCCCATTTTATTGCAAAAACATTTAATTATAAATATCCTGATTATGATGAGAAAGTGAGCATGTACATAGAAAGTATACGTAAAAAATATACCCAATTTTAATAGGTGCATTTTCCCTTGCCCGGCTATGGGGGTATATTAGGCAAGTGGAATGAATGTGTAAATTATTGGTATATATAAAAGATACATCAAGTTTTAACCTATTACCTGTATCCTCTTAAGAACAAGGGTCTGTGTTAAACAGAAAACGACTCTAAGTGTTAAATTAATGGATGAGCACCAGAAGCCGAAAATCGGTGGAAGATTCTCGGATTTATAAAGACGTATCAATGTTTCTAAAGTCCTTAATAGTGTTTGTTTGTAAGGGGATTAACTTATATAAATCTAATTAATGTTATAATAAATGTAAATCACTTTCCAAATGGAGGGACTTTAAATTGAAAGGGTCTGAAGTTCGTCAGCTTTTTCCAGAACGCTGTGTTTTAGTGGAAGCATTAAAATCAGAAACAAGAGGAAAAGAAAGAATTATCGAAGAAATGTCAGTAATCGATGACTTTGAAAATGGCAATGCTGCATGGAAAGTATATAAAAAGCTACATGCGGAAAATCAAAATCGTGAATTATATATTTTTCACACAAATAATGAAGAAATAAAGATAATTGAGCAGCCGTATATAGGAGTGCGAAGAAGAGTATGAGATTTCAGATGAATGATCACTTACCTCTAGTATCTGTTGAGATTAAATACAATGGAAACAGAAAGACATTCAATAACGTGCTCCTTGATACTGGCTGTTCTTCAACCATTTTAGATACGGACTTATGTGAAGAAATCGGGCTGATGCTTGATTTAGAAAATGTCGTTACACGAAAAATGTACGGAATTGGCGGCACAGAAATTTGTATAGAACAAGAAGTAAGCAGCATGACAATTGATATGTTTCAACTCGATAAATTCACTATACAACTTGGTGATGTTAGAGAAATGCATGGATTTGATGATGTCATCGGCAGTGATTTTTTTCTTGCCCATGAATTAATCATTGATTTCGAAAATATGGAAGTTAGAAAAAATTAGGTTAAGGTAAATGTAGGTAGTATGATTTCCATTTGACTTTTTTTAACAGGGAGTCTATAATGACTATTGTATTTTAAATTTGTAGGAGGATTATTAAAAAATGACACATTCTATCAGACTTCGTTTCTCAACTTTGAATCAGTAATTGAATACTTTCAAAGGCTCTGTTTGTGAATGCAGAGTAGATGGGATAAGTCTGTCCTTTTTTAATAATCTTCATTTCGTATTGTAATACACGTATTTTGCCATTCAGCAATTACGCTGTGTTTTTTATACTATCTTTGTGTAGAGATAGTAAAATATGTAATGTTTAGAAAGACGGATAATTCTGCCTTTCTTTATTTTTGTCTAATTTTCCTTCCTTATTAATTGAACAGGAGGTTTATTTGATGAAGCTACTGAATCCATTAGGTTAATAAGGATGGGTCTTCTCCCTTTTACTCTGAATCACAGGCAGATCGCCTGTGATTTTTTATTAGGAAAGGAAGAGAAGAAATGACAAAAAAATTTCATAAGTATAGTGGGAAAAAATTAAGTCGTGGGGAGCCTCCCAATTTTTCTGGTCAGCATTTAATGCATAATAAGAAGTTGTTAGATGAAATTGTAAATCGGGCAAATGTTAGCAACAACGATATTGTTTTAGAGTTAGGTGCTGGAAAGGGTGCTTTAACAACAATATTAAGTCAAAGAGCTAGAAAAGTATTGGCGGTAGAATATGATGCCAAGTTTGTAGATATTTTAAACAGAAAAACAGCGCAATCTTCCAATACAATCATTATTCATAGAGATATTATGAAAATCCAATTGCCAAAAGAGAAATTTGTCGTCGTTTCGAATATTCCCTATGCCATCACGACGCCAATTATGAAGATGCTTCTTGATAATCCATCAAGTGGATTTCAAAGTGGTGTAATTGTAATGGAAAAAGGAGCAGCAAGGCGCTTCACGTCAAAATTCATTAAGAATTCATATGTTTTAGTTTGGAAAATGTGGTTTGATCTTCGTTATATAAAAGAAATTTCCCGTAATAATTTCTCGCCTCCACCGAGAGTAGATTCAGCAATGGTGATGATTACTCGAAAAAAAGAAGAGTTAATGCCAAAAAAAGAGTATAGAAATTTTTTACGGCTTGCAGAATATGCTCTAAGGCAACCACAAGCTCCATTCGAAATTGCTTTATCTGGTGTTTTTACACCACCTCAGATGAAATATTTGAGAAAAAACCTAAAAATCAACAATGAAAAGGCAATTGGAACACTCGATGAAAAGCAGTGGAGTATTATTTTTAAAACAATGGTGCAATATGTACCGTTCCACAAATGGCCAAAAGCCAACAGGAGAAAATAAGAATGATAAAAAAAACACTGAATCGAGATGGATTAAGAGCCAGTGAAACAGACTGGGAAGAAAGTGTGCAAGTTAAGCGAAGTTTGGCAAAAAGTAAGTGGCATCATGTTCAGCATTACGCAGATGCCAAAGCATCGATCGTTCAAGAAATTATGGAGCGGGCAAATGGTGTCAGGTAATACTGCAGTGGCGATAAATTTAATAAAGCGCATAGGTAAAAGAGTGTTTAAGTTTGTTTGAATGAAAGGAGCTCCCTGCCGAGAATATGAATAACAAAGAAATACCGAATGAAGCAATTCAAGCATTAAAAATTATCGTGGAGCTGTTTGACGGGATATTAGTGGCAGTATATTTATATGGTTCTGCTGTAATGGAAGGTTTGCGCACGGATAGTGATATAGATATATTGGTAGTAACTAATGATAATATATCTGAAAGAACTCGAAAAGAGCTTGCAGAGAGGCTGATGCTTATATCTGGGGAAATAGGAAACGTAGATGCTATAAGACCGCTGGAAGTTACGGTTATCAATCAAAAAGATGTTGTTCCTTGGCAATTTCCTCCCAAATATGAATTTATGTACGGAGAGTGGTTAAGAGAACAATTTGAGAAGGGAGAAATTCCAGAGCCGACTTTTGATCCGGATTTAACAATTCTTTTAGCTCAATTAAGAAAAAATAGTATTAACCTTTTTGGACTAAAGGCAACAGAAGTTCTTGAATCAGTACCAATGACAGATATTCAAAAGGCGATTAAAGAGTCTTTACCAGGGTTGATAGCTGGCATGAAAGGGGATGAACGCAATGTAATTTTAACTTTAGCCAGAATGTGGCTGACTGCCTCTACCGGTGAAATTAGTTCAAAAGATTTGGCGGCTGAATGGGCGATACCTCAATTAAATAAAGAGCATGCGATTTTACTCGACAAAGCAAGAAAGGCCTATTTAGGAGAGTATGAGGATAATTGGGAAGGAATGGAGACTGAAGTGGCTGAACTTGTTAATGATATGAAAAGGTCTATAGCGACGTGTCTTAACATCTGAGCGTCTTCAAAATATGTTAATGAAAAAAAGGCTAATTGTTGAGAATGGTATAGATAAGTTCTCTCATACTGAAGATTCAAACCGTGGGTACGTTTCTGAGAACGGAAATACTTCCTCACAAGTCACTGCGAAGCAATGATGAAGCTGTACCCAATAAAAGAATCCCCGGGTTTGTTCTAATACAAATCCGGGTTTTTTGCTATAAATCAAGCTATCAAACGTTTTCTGCAAACAAAAAGTGAGGCAGACCACTGTTGGGTAATCCATTGTTGAGCGAATTCAATGAGTTTTGTCCATCGGGCTGGCATCGTTGGCAAGCCTGATAACTCTGGATGAACAACAGGTACTTTCCCTTCTAGGAATGCATGAGGACAAAGAAAGCTAAAATTTATTTTTGACTTTGTCTACACTCTGGGCAATTGAAATATAATTTGCCTCCTTTTTCTTATTTAAACATTTTTAAGTCGTTCACGAGCGGAGTTTCGTTCAGGAGTAGTGGAAATATGGTTTACTGCTTTTCCTAAACCATAGAGAGGCATATTTGCATAAATCGATTCATATCTTCCTTTCCTAACATGATAAGTTTCATGATAGATTCCAACGGCATCATTATTCCCGACTTTTTGATTGAAATTTCTCCAAGCAGTTAAATGTTTATCATTTTTAGCATAGGCGAGCAGGTCATCGACAGAACGCCAATATTGGATCATCGCCGTTGTTCTAAGACCAAAAAAACTTTCCATCGATAAAAATCCTAGCTCCTCTTTCTTAGTGTTAAGTTCTTTTATCATTCCAGGCATGGCAGTGAATACTGGTAACCACTTATGAATGGCTAGCCGTCTGTTTATTCGCATTCCAATGATGAAGACGACAATATCCTCTTTATTGTCAGTGGTATAACGGCCCGTATAAACATGGTTCATCACGAATTCCCCTTCCTATAGCTTATTTTCTAGAGTAAACACACACCATTCAATTGCGGCTTTGGTTATTCTTTTACCATAATCCAATGTTAACAACCAATATTTTGAATCTTCATCGTTATAGTTCTGATTGATAATAGCCTGTTCAATAGTTATATAGGTTTGATAACGTCTGTCAAGTTCTTTCTTATAAGTTTGTAAAAGAAACACCTGTTTTTCTTGAGTTTGAAAACGGCCAAAAAATAATTTAAGCAAAACTTCATTCCGCTCAATTGGGAAGTGCTCAATTGGCTGCTCCAACCAATTTTTTAGTACCTCAATACCCTTCGAGGTTAGATGGTACTCATTTCTATCAGGTCTTCCTTGACTTGATAAAGTACGAACTTCAGCTAATTCTTCTTGAACAATTAGTTTAAGAGTTGGATAAATTTGACCATAACTTATTTTCCAAAAATGATTTAAGCTTTGATCCATTATCTGTTTAATTGCATAACCAGATTTACATTCCGTAGTTAATATTCCTAATATTGCATATGTTGTATCGTTATAACGCTTCAATATTCCCACACCTATCTAAAGGATATATATCATTTAGATATAAGATAATAGATGTGAACAAAAAACACAAGAAAATTTTCAAAAGAAGCCCTGAGAAATTAGATAATATATGGGCATGAACCCTTTCAATTGACGTATACTGCAAAAATATAGTATCCTTTAAGTACAGTCTTAGAGTTAGGACTGTACACATGTAAAAGTTAATTACTCCAAAGGGGAGTAGCTTACAGTTATGTCGTCATTACGTGATTATATGATCACCGGCTAAACTGGCAACGAAAGTTGTTTGCGAGACCTTTGCCATTCGGTAAAGGTGATATATATTCGATTTTTCAAGACCTTTACCAAACATATGGTAAAGGTCTTTTTGTTTTATATTCGGAAACTAAGGACTAATAAACGAAAGTAACGAAACAAGGGCTTTATTTTAAAAATTTAGGGAATGTGGAATGAAAGAGTTCATATGTTACTTAAACGAAAGCTAAATTTGAGGTGAAGATTTGAAAAATCATAATGTTGAAAATATCATAAAGGATATCCAGGTCATTTCTTCGAAGAATAATAACCCTGTAACGGTTAAAGGTGGTTCCGACCAATTGAAATGTATTGGTGTTGGGACAGATGCGGCAGTTTTCCATATTGAAGGGGACACGCAATATGTGTATAAGGTATTTAGTGAGGATAAATTAGAAACAATGGAAAGGGAGAAGCAAGTATATGAACAACTTGGCGATTCCCCCTATTTTCCAATTTATTATGGGGCAGGTAGTCATTTTCTTATTTTAAGTTATGAAAAAGGGGTTACGCTTTATGATTGTTTAGTAAAGGGGATTCACATTCCAAGGCAAGTGATCACGGATGTGGAGGAAGCCCGTGCTTATGCGATATCGAAAGGATTGAACCCGAGAGATATTCATTTGAAAAATATCCTTTTACATGAAGGAAGAGGAAAGCTTCTCGATGTTTCTGAATACTTAAAGGAAGGAAATGACCATCGCTGGACTTATTTGAGAAAAGGGTATGAAGAGTACTATGATTTAATTGATGGAAAAGAAATCCCCTTGTGGCTCATCGAAACGGTGAGAAAATGGTATAACCAGAAGCAGGGCAGTCCGTTTGATTTTCAAGAATTTGTGCAAAGATTGATAAAAATATTTCGAATAGGAAATTCCGGGGGAGAGTAGAGAATGGAAACAAAAGAGCAACTGCTAAAAGAATTAGATGCCATACAAAAGTGGGAGGAAGAACAAAAGGGTCTATGGTTTTGGGAAAAGCTCGGCCGTCTCCCTTTTAAGCTTCTTGATCGCCTTACGCCACAGTTTATTCACAAAAAGATCGGACAAGCACTGGATGAATTGGGTAGCTATTTACAAACGGGTGGCCGTTATCTCTTAAATGAAAAGGACATTTTAAAAAGGTACGTTCGGAAAACAGGCGTTGAGGAGATCACACTAGAATCCATTCCTGAGTTACCGCTAAACATGATGGATGAAGTTAGTGATGAATTGATTCATTCAAGAAAAAATATGGCGATGACACAAGGAGCCACAACTGGAATAGGCGGGATCTTTACATTGTCGATTGATATTCCGCTACTTCTTGGTATTTCACTAAAGACACTTCAGGAAATTGCTGTTGCTTATGGCTATGACCCGAATGATAAAAAGGAGCGAATTTTTATCGTAAAATGTCTACAATTCACTTCTTCGGATATTGTCGGGAAGCAAGCTGTTTTAAAAGAATTGTCGGCCTACTCAGACCCTTCGATGGAAAAGAATGATGAAATAATTTCTCAGGTGCAAGGCTGGAGAGAGGTAATCATGACATACAGAGATAATTTTGGCTGGAAAAAGCTATTTCAGATGATTCCGATTGCCGGCATGATTTTTGGATCTTTTATTAATAAATCGATGATTCACGATATTGGAGAAACGGGGAAAATGCTGTATAAGAAACGACGTATTTACGAGAAACTCAAGGAACAATCATAGGAGCAGATTAAACGCCTGTCTCGTAATTTTTGGAATTTTATGTTAAAAATGGAAACCGGATTGTTTTAGTGAAAGAGATAGAGATATTTCAAAAATGTGTAAAGTAAATATGGTTTGATAATAAGTCGCTAAGCATGATATAAATGTAAAATAAGTATGAACAATATATTTACAACTTTGGGACGAGGTTTGACGTCGTTACCATGACGAGGGGATTTGAGTTTGAATTGAAAGAAAATTTTTGGCGGGAGTTACCACGACCATTTTTTGTACTTGCACCGATGGAAGATGTGACAGATGTTGTGTTTCGCCATGTCGTAAGTGAAGCGGGTAGACCTGATGTATTTTTCACAGAGTTTGCCAACACGGAAAGTTATTGTCATCCAGAAGGGAATCGAAGTGTACGTGGACGATTGCTGTTCACAAAAGATGAACAGCCAATCGTTGCTCATATATGGGGAGATAAGCCCGAGTATTTTCGGCAAATGAGTGTCGGCATGGCACAGCTTGGCTTTAAAGGTGTGGATATTAATATGGGCTGTCCGGTGCCTAACGTAGCACAGAAAGGGAAGGGAAGTGGCCTTATCCTTCGTCCAGAAGTTGCTGCAGACATTATTGAAGCTGCAAAGGCGGGTGGCTTGCCGGTAAGTGTGAAGACTAGGCTCGGTTACACGAATGTAGATGAGTGGCAGAGCTGGCTCACACATATTTTGAAACAAGACATCGTGAATCTTTCTATTCATCTGCGCACACGAAAGGAAATGAGCCAAGTGGATGCTCATTGGGAATTGATTCCGGACATTAAGAGACTTCGCGACGAGATAGCCCCTGATACACTATTGACGATCAATGGGGATATTCCTGATCGTGAAACAGGCATGAATCTTGCTGAGCAATATGGTGTCGATGGCATTATGATCGGACGCGGTATTTTTAAAAATCCATTTGCATTTGAAACAGAGAAGAAGGAACATAGTAGTGAAGAACATCTTGCTCTTTTGCGGCTGCATCTTGATCTTCATGATAAATATTCAAAGGAATTGGAGCCACGTCCATTTACCGCTCTTCAACGTTTCTTTAAGATTTATGTAAAAGGGTTTCGCGGGGCGAGTGAATTAAGAAATCAATTGATGAGTACAAAATCAACAGATGAAGTCCGGGCCATGCTCGATCATTTTGCGGCAAAGAAAGTGGAAGGGTAAGAGAGAAAGACAAGTCTGAATGAGAAACTATTTAACAATTATTAAAATTTTAATAGACCATTCTATATCACTTCGTACTATAACAGGGAAAACGGCTTTCCAGTTGCTTGTTTTGGTCATTGTATTTTATCATATAAGGGACACCTCTTCTGTTTGGTAGTGTTGACAGTTCTCACTCACCGAAGAATGAGGTGGTTTTTATATTTTGAAAGCATAACTAGAAACATAAATAACTAGCAGGCTTCTGCCTTGAACCTTTTATCTTAACGAAGGGCCCTAAAGGATTAAGTAGTAAAAGATATGGTGTAGTGAAGTAACGTAATGATATAATTGTAAATATAATTTCAGATATTTCAAAAAATGAGTATCGTCATTTGCTCATGACGAACATTGTATGTTTGGGAGAAGTAGAACCTTTGATAAATTTTATTAGGAAGTATATTAGTTTGCAAATTCTTTTTATTGCAGTAGCAACGGCTATATTTGGAGAACTGCGAATAGTCCCTTTTGGCTGGGAGTTTCGCTTTGGATTGGGAAGCAGCATGTTTTTTCTATTGTTGCTTTTGATGAATAATGTTCCCATGCTTCGTACAGGTGTAGTTACTGGAATGGTAGTCGTCTTGTTTCGGACATTAACGGGTAGAAGCTTTATCATCGAACCTAGTTTGTTTTGGGAAGTCCTTGTTACTCACGTGCCAGCAATGTTTTATTATATTGCATTTGCTTTCGGGATGAGCAGGATACCGAAGCAATTTTTTCAATCTCGCTTATTTTTACTAGGCATTATTGTGACTTTTGTCGATTTTTATTCCAATATGGTCGAAATAGGTTTTAGAAAAATTCTAATTGAAACTACATCACTTTCCCTTACAGAGTGGATGACATTTTTGTTGGTGGCGTGTATCAGAGTCTTCTTTGTCATTGGTTTATACGCCAATATAATTTTAAAACAATTGCAGGCAGTTCATTTTGAACAGCAGAAACGATACGAACATACTCTAAGTGTTGGGGCAAGTTTATACAGTGAAAGTTTTTATATGAAGAAAATAATGGATGAAATTGAAAATTTAACGTTAAGCAGTTATGACCACTACCGTAGCTTGAAAAAAGAGCGGCTGTATGCACATAGCAAGCATGCCCTATCGATAGCAGAAGGCATACATGAAATTAAAAAAGACGCTCAGAGAATCCGGGCCGGCTTACTTAAATTACATAACGATACAGAGCTGAATAATGAAATGCTGCTATCGGATATTATAGATTTTGTAATAAGAGCTAATCAGCAATATAGTAAATGGCTGCAAAAAGAGATAGAGTTCTCCTGCCACTTACATGTAAATTATCTGACATCACATCATCTGCTGCTTTTGACTGCCTTAAATAATCTTGCGGCAAATGGAGTGGAAGCGATAGAGGGAAGTGGCAGTGTGAGAATTAGGGTATCTGAACAAAGGAAGATGACTATTTTCCAGATTGAAGATACTGGGGAAGGGATAAAAGAAGGAGAACTTCCGTATATCTTTGTGCCTGGATATACAACGAAATATGACCAGAGAGGTGTTGCGGCGACAGGCATTGGTCTTTCGCATGTAAATAATATTGTGGAAGGCTTCAATGGTGAGATAACGGTCAACTCAATTGAAGGCGAAGGGACATCTTTTGTTATGAAGATACTGACGGCGAAATTAAAAGTCGGGGAGTAGAGTATATGATTACCTATTGTATTATAGATGACGACACGGCCAGTCGCAAAATGATCGAGAATATCATTACGGATTGCAGATTAGGCATAGTGATAGGAAGTGCTACAGGAGGAGAAGAAGCAATTCATTTAATTTTGGAGGAAAAACCGCATGTTGTTTTAATCGACTTGCTGATGCCAGAGATTGATGGAATAGAAATGATTGTAGAATTGAAAAAACGTGGCTATAATGGAAAATTTATCATGATTTCTCAAATCAGCAATAAAGAAATGGTAGGAGAGGCCTATAAAGTGGGGATAGAATTTTTTATTCATAAACCCATCAATAGTATAGAGGTTGAGGCAGTATTAAATCGGATCAGGATGCAGATGACTTTGGACCGCTCCATTGTCGAAATCAGGCGATCATTAACAGGTCTGGAGATAATGCAGCCTGAAATTTCAAGGGATATTCAAAGGCTTTCCGTTAAGGAGATTGTTTCGCAAATTTTAAAAGATATGGGAATATTGGCAGAGAAGGGAAGCAAGGATCTTGTCATTGCAATGGAACTTCTCATCAATGAAGAGACAACCATTGAATTGCCACCATTAAAGAAGTTGTATACGATGATTGCAGAACATTTGAAGGAAGATAGGGAAGATATATTAAAAGAAGTAAAGGCAATTGAACAGAGAATACGCAGAACAGTAGTATCAGCATTGAACAATATTGCTTCTTTAGGATTGACAGATTACTCACATCCTAAGTTTGAACATTTTGCACCCTTGTTTTTTGATTTTCAAGATGTGAGGTTAAAAATGCAAGAGCTTGAAAACAACGAGAAGCGGAGTAATGTGAAAGTGAATGTGAAGAAGTTTTTGCAGGTGCTTTACCTGGAAACATTGGAAAAAATAAAGTGATGGGGGATTGACAGAAACCGCATCACTTTATTTTTTTTTATCATCCCAAATACAATCAGCTTTCGAATTGCTTCAACGGGTTAGCATTTTATCTTAATGTAAGTGGTGCAAAGACACCTTGCATTTTTATGCATGTTTTGCTTCAAAACGTTTTGCAAATATGGAAAGCAAATAATTTACTGTAAAGTACATAAAGGCAACCATGATGAAGATTGGAATGACATAGTCTTGATGGCCACCGTTAATGATCCGAGCATGGTGCATGAGCTCTGGCAAGGAAATAACGACTGCCAGCGATGTATCCTTCAATAAGGCAATAAATTGGCTGACAGTAGGCGGAACCATTCTTTGAACTGCCTGTGGTAATACGATATGCCATAATGTTTGAATGTAATTCAACCCAGAGGATCTGGCTGCTTCAATTTGTCCTTTATCAATCGAGTTGAGACCGCTACGGATAAGTTCAGAAATAAGAGCAGCTTCGAAAATAGTCAATCCTGCAATCGCTGCCGTCATAATGTCAAGATTGATGCCGACTTCCGGAAGTGCAAATCGCATAAAGAATATAATGAGTAGTAACGGCAGATTCCGTATAATATTTACAGCAACAGCCAGTATTTGTGACAACACCGGTACTTTTGCATAGCGGATTATCGCAATGATAGTACCGAGTAAAAAGCTGAGAACAATAGCGATTGCCGCTACCTTAAGCGTAACCATGAAGCCGGACAATAAAAACGTTAGATTCTCTGGAGAATAAGCACCTATGAAATCCATTGCTTTCCCTCCTTAATAACTCGTTGTTAGCCGGCGTTCTAAGTACTCGACTAAGAAGCTCAGCGGTATTGTAATAGCAAGATAGAACAATGCAACAATAATGTAGACACTGAAAACTACATATGTATGTAGAGAAACAAGATCAGCATAATACATTAGGTCTAAACCTGCTACAACTCCTAAGATAGAGGAGTTTTTCACTAAATTAAGCGATTGGTTACCAAGTGGCGGAATGACAACCTTAATCGCCTGAGGTAATATAACATATCGCATTGTTTGTATATAGGTTAGACCGGAAGATCTAGCTGCTTCCGTCTGGCCCTTTGGAATTGAAAGGATGCCTGCGCGAATTGCCTCAGCAATAAAGGCAGCCGTATATATAATTAATCCAAGTGTTCCTGCTGTAAATCCGCCAAATTTAAAACCGTAAAAAAATACAAAAACGATTAAGAGCAGGGGAATATTACGGATAAATTCAACATAGGCAGCTCCGACCCAATTTAAGGGACGAAAAGGAGCAATTCGAAATACTGCAATAATGGTTCCGAGCACAAAGCTGCCAAGCAGTGCTATCATGCTGGCAATGAGTGTATTTTGGAACCCTTCGAGGAACATGTCCCAGTAGTTGATTAGAATGGAAAAGTTAATCAAGGTAAGATCCTCCTGTGTATCAATAGAATAGGAGTATACTTACTCCTATTCTTTGAAAGAATTAGTTTTTCGGCTTCTCACCAATCCATTTTTCATAGATTTCATCATATTTGCCTGATTCTTTTAATTTGTTCAAAACTTCATTGATTGCTTCAGTCAGGTCATCATTTCCTTTTTTAATCGCGATTCCATATGGCTCATCAGTGAAGGTGTCACCGACAACTTCATAATTGTTATCTTGCTGTGCCATACCGTAAAGAATTGCATTATCTGTCGTTAAAGTATCACCTTGACCTGCTTTCAGGGCAAGGAATGCCTCTTGATAATTTTCGAATTCTAATAAGGTAGCATCCGGTGCTTTTTCACGAATATTAATAGATGAAGTGGAACCTTTAACGGCCAAAACGGTTGTATCTGCACCTACATCATCAATGCTTTTGATCGGGCTTCCTTTCTTAACTAGTAAAGATTGCCCTGCATTGAAATATACGTCTGAGAAGTTAACTTCTTTTTTGCGCTCTTCAGTAATGGTCATAGTTGCGATAATAGCATCAATTTCGCCATTGTTTAGCATAGGAATCCTTGTTTTTGAAGTTACCTCTTTTAATTCAATCTTTGATTCATCTCCAAGAATTTCTTTTGCAATTTCTTTTGCAATATCGATATCAAAGCCTTCTACTTCTTTTGTTGATGGGTCTTGCAAACCGAATAATTTCGTATCATATTTAACACCGACAATAAGTTTATCTCGTTCTTTGATTGCGTCCAATCCAGATGCGCCATTGGCTTCCTCTTCATTACCTCCGCCGCATGCCGCCAATACGAAGATCATGGTAAGTGAAATCAGACTAAAAATTAGCTTTTTCATTGAACATACCCCTTTTTTTATTATTTTTTGATGCAATACAATATTGCTGATTATTGGCTCCTTAAGCTCTGACTCGCTGAAACGAGAAAGTGAGCCTTCCCGTTTCAGCGAGTCAGAGCTATCTGTTTTGCATAGCTGAAAGACGTGAGATATTCGAAATGAGCTAAGAATCAACAGTATCGTATAACAAAGCTTATTTTTTATTAATGCAACAATCTGCTGAGGAAAATCCGAGTGCGTTCTTCCTTAGGGTTGCTAAAGAACTCAGCAGGAGTTGCTTCTTCCACGATTTGGCCTTCATCCATAAAAATGATTCGATCCGCTACTTCTTTTGCAAATCCCATTTCATGGGTAACAACAACCATTGTCATGCCTTCTTTTGCAAGTGTTTTCATAACATCAAGTACTTCTCCGATCATTTCTGGGTCCAAGGCAGATGTTGGTTCATCGAATAACATTACTTCAGGTTTCATGGCAAGCCCTCGAGCGATTGCAACCCTCTGCTGTTGACCGCCAGATAGCTGAGATGGAAAAGAATCAGCTTTTTCTGGAATGCCGACTTTTTGCAAGTATTGCATTGCAGTAGCTTTTGCCTCCTCGTCGGAGATTTTTGCAACTTTCTTGGGAGCTAACGTGATGTTATCAATAACTTTTTTATGAGGGTATAGATTGAAATGTTGGAAAACCATCCCGATGTTGCGGCGTAATTTGTTAATATCTGTCTTTTTATCGTGAATGGGAATATCATTTACGATCAACTCGCCGTCAGATATTGTTTCGAGACGATTGATACAGCGGAGCATTGTGCTTTTTCCGGATCCTGAAGGTCCAAGAATAACAACTACTTCTCCACGTTCAATGGAAAGATTAATGTTTTTCAGTACGTGGAAATTTCCATAGTGTTTATTTACATTGCGAAAAAGGATCAAGTATTTTCGCCTCCTGTTACATAATAGTCTAGTTATTAATTCTATGATTTAGTACAACCTTTCAATCATCATATTATCTTAACTACAAAAAACTAAAAAATACTACAAAAAATCCGATCATATTTTGTTGAAATTAAATATGAAGGGTCAATAAAAGTTATTAATTACGCAGGGTTATCCTTTATTTTTTAAAATCTTGAGACTTAGAAAGTCCATAAATGATAGCTTGGATTTTATTGAGAAGGAAATTTTCTTTAGACAAATCAGAAGAAATCTTTAAAAAAATAATTGGGTACGAGAATAGTTTAAAAGCACCGATAGAGTTAGTTAAAACAACCGTGTTTTATCCGGATAATGGGTTCACTGCTTTTCAGAAGGAGGCAAAATCTTTTTGACAAGAATTTTATATAACTGTTCACGTGATAAAAAGTAATAGAGGAAAATGCATCTTTTTATGTGTTTAAGTGCACTCAGTATGCAAATAATCCTGAATTATTATAGAACAAAAATTTAATATGGAGTCAGGCAGCGAGCTGATAATTGTATCACTTGGATATACAAATTTCCTCATAAGTGAAACTTTTATATAAACATTTTCGTTATATATTTTTGTTAAGACATTTTGGAAAGGAACAGACCAATGTTAAATAAGCTAAAAATGTTGTATGAAAAAACAGCAATGAAGTGGCTGCTCAAAACTTCCTATTATTTTCTTATTTTAATGCTGCTGTTTTTAATTTACGGATTCCATACAGCTAATACAGGTTCATATATTTATAATGATTTTTAATGGAGAAAAAACAATGAGATTGATAGAAACAATTAAAGAATATGCGCAAACACAACCCGATACCCTTGCTTTTTTGAATGAAGAAGAAAAACTGACATACGGAGAGCTTTGGTCACAATCTGAGCGCCTTGCCGCAAGGATTCAAAGCGAGGCTTTAACAGATGCTTCTCCGATCATTGTCTATGGGCATATGAAACCGGCTATGGCGGTTTCCTTCCTGGCTTGTGTGAAAGCCGGGCATCCGTACATTCCAGTTGACGTATCGATTCCGGCAGACCGGGTTCTGAAAATCATCAACAGTTCAAAAACCGAGCTTTTACTCAATAATTCAGGCACTTTGGTTAACACGGGAGATGTCCTCATTTCTGTAGTGGAACCGGGCGTTCTTGAAGGAGACGGGGGGCCGGAGACAGATCCCGGACTCTGGGTTGATGGTGAAGATACTTTTTACATTATCTATACATCTGGAAGCACGGGAAATCCAAAAGGCGTGCAAATTTCAGCTGACAATCTTCAGAGCTTCACAGATTGGGTCACGAATGACTTTCCGGTAGAAAGCGGTCAAGTGTTCTTAAATCAAGCCCCGTTCTCCTTTGATTTATCGGTAATGGATCTTTATCCGTGCCTGCAGTCTGGGGGTACATTATGGACGGTTACGAAAGACATGATTAATCGGCCTAAACTATTGTTTAAAGCACTGAAGCAGTCGAATGTTAACGTCTGGACATCGACGCCTTCTTTCGCACAAATGTGCCTGATGGATCCCTCTTATTCGGAAGAGCTGCTTCCGGACCTGAGCTTGTTTATGTTTTGCGGAGAAACGCTGCCTGCGTCAGTCGCCAGACAGCTTAAAGAAAGATTTCCAAAGGCACGTGTTTTTAACACATACGGCCCGACCGAGGCGACCGTTGCCGTTACTTCCATCGAAGTAACAGACGACGTATTAAACAACTATTCTTCACTTCCCGTCGGTTCTGAAAAGCCCGAAACCGAAATCGTGATCATCAATGAAGACGGAACAGCCGTCCAAGATGGGGAAAAAGGCGAGATCATTATTACCGGAACCAGTGTCAGCAAAGGCTATTTAGGTGAAAAAGCGCTGACGGAAAAAGCGTTTTTTTCTTACAACGGCGCTCCTGCTTACCGCACCGGTGACGCAGGTTATAAAGAAAATGGGCAATTGTTCTTCCTCGGAAGACTTGATTTCCAAATTAAATTGCATGGCTACCGGATTGAGCTTGAGGAGATCGAATATCAAATCAAACAGTCCCGATACGTGCAGTCGGCAGTCATTACTCCATTTTATCGCGAGGAAAAAATTGAGTATCTGATCGCCATGATCGTGCCTGCCGAACATAATTTCGAAAAGGACTACCAGTTAACCAGTGCCATTAAGAAAGATTTGGGCAGCAGGCTGCCGGCCTATATGATTCCGAGGAAATTCATGTATCAAAACGAGATTCCGATGACGGCAAACGGTAAAATTGATCGCAAGAGATTAAAAGAAGAGGTAACCGTATGACGCCTTATAGTTCATTTCTATTCTTCATTATTTTAGGGATTTTATTGGCGCCGACCATCATTCTCGGACTGAACGGAAAAAGCTTTCGTTTATATAATATGCTGGTTTCCGTCCTGGTTCTGGCACTTATTTTTTCCAACAGCCTGCACGGCTTGATCATGCTGTGCCTGTTTACGCTTTGGCAGACAATTTTGATCAAAAGCTATATCGCTTACCGTCGCGAAGCGAACAGCGGCATCATATTTTGTCTGGCAGCAGCAGCTTCTATTCTGCCATTGGCGTTGTCAAAGCTGCTGCCGTTTTTCGCTGTTGACAACTGGGCAACATTTCTCGGAATCTCGTATTTAACTTTTAAAGGGGTTCAGCTCATCATTGAAACCCGCGACGGTCTCATTAAAAAGCAGCTCCCAATCAGCAGACTGCTTTATTTTATTCTCTTTTTTCCAACCATCTCATCAGGTCCAATCGACAGGTATCGCAGATTTGAGAAAGACGATCAGACGGTATGGACGAAGGAGCAATACGAAGACCTGCTTTACAAAGGAATCAATAAAATTTTTCTCGGCTTTTTATATAAGTTCATTCTTGGCTATTGCATTAATACGTATGTCATTATGACAATGCAGTATTGGACTTCCAGCAGTTTCTCGCATGGATTGGCATATATGTATGCGTACAGTCTCTATCTGTTCTTTGATTTTGCCGGCTACACGGCTTTTGCGGTCGGCATCAGTTATATCATGGGAGTCAAATCCCCTGAAAACTTTAATAAGCCGTTTATCAGCCGCAATATTAAAGATTTCTGGAATCGCTGGCATATGTCGCTTTCCTTTTGGTTCAGAGATTATGTGTTTATGCGCTTTGTCCTGTGGATGACGAAGAAAAAATGGATCACAAATAGGATGGCTGTTTCCAATATTGGATATTTGTTGCTGTTCTTGCTTATGGGCGTCTGGCACGGCCTTGCTCTTCAATACATCGTCTATGGATTGTATCACGCGCTGCTTATGGTCGGCTTTAACTTCTTTGAAAAATGGAATAAGAAATATAAATGGTGGCCGAACAATAAGTGGACGACAGCTGTCTCAGTCGTGGTGACTTTCCACTTTGTCTGTTTTGGATTTTTTATTTTCTCAGGCGAATTAATACATTAAAAGGAGATTTTTATAATGGATTTTAATCAAGAAGTACTTTTAGTTTTAGCAGAGGTATGTCAGGACGATATTGTAAAGGAAAATCCGGATATTGATCTATTCGAGGAGGGAATCCTTGATTCCTTCGGAACGGTGGAACTGCTGATTGCATTTGAAAATCACTTTAACATTACCGTGCCGATAACGGAATTCGATCGGGATGAATGGAGCACGCCAAATCAAATCATAAAGCAGTTGAATGAGTTGAGATAATGAAAAAGCGTTTTTTATTCGGGCCAATCATCTTGGCATTTTTCCTTTTTTTCACCGTGATCTTGATCCCAAAAGCATGGCTGTTAAAGCTTGTTCCTAAAGAACGCGTCGAAACTGCAGCTACTGAATTAAACCCAACGATGTTTCAGGGGATGTATCTTCAAGACAAAGCGCTTGAAGATCCGCAATATTTGCCGATTTACGGATCATCGGAATTGTCCCGGTTAGATGCATTCCATCCGTCTAACTATTTTAAAGTAAACAATCAAGGGTTCACGCCTTACCTAGTCGGAAAAGGCGGCTCACAGTCTTTGATCCATGCGATCAACTTTGCGGTACGGTCTGATCAATTAAAGGGCAAGAAAATTGTTTTCATTATTTCTCCACAGTGGTTTCAAAAAGGCGGTTCAGACGAAGCTCACTTCGCGCCGAACTTTTCGGCTTTGCAGGCTTACAATCTTGTGTTTAATCAAAATGATGATTCCGAGCTGAATAAAAAACTCATCAAACGCATGCTTAATTTTCATGCAGTGAAAAATGACGTTCTGCTTTCAGCTCTTTTTAAAGCCGAGCTCGAGCAGGACAAAGTGGCATTGTCTCTTCTGACTCCGCCGGCAAAAGCTTACCGAAGTATTCTGGAGAAAAAGGATATCTACTATTCCATCGTTAAAGGAATCAGTCCAAAGAGGACCATTTCTCAAGATGTAAAAAACAAGTCGTGGGATGAATTAAAGCAGATGGCCGAAAAGGTTGGGGCCGAAGAATCCAACAACAATGAGTTTAAAATCTCAAACGGCGTTTATAAGAGGTTGGAACCACAGCTAACAAAGCTTAAAGACCGTAAAAAAAATATGAATTATGCTGAGTCCGTTGAGTTCCATGATTTCCACCTCATGATGGATGTATTGAAAGAATCCGGTGCAGAACCACTATTTATCTTAGTTCCTGTACATGGGAAATTTTATGATTATACCGGCTTCCCAAATAAAGGTCGGACTGATTTTTATAAAAAGATAAAAAAAGAAATCGAACAAGAAGGCTTTCAAGTCGCTGATTTAACAAATCATGAATATGATCCGTATTTCTTGAAAGATACGCTCCACCTTGGCTGGAAGGGCTGGGTTTACGTTGATGAAGCGATCGAAGATTTTTATACAGACGCGCAATAAAAGTAAAGCGAATATACACTTGATTGCAATACGAAGAGTCATGCCATCCAGAAGGGAAATGGAGTGTGGACGTCTGCTTTTTACAGAAGATGAACAGTGTATCGTTGTTCTCATTATGGGGAGTTAAGCCCGGATATTTTCGGCAGATATAAAAAAGCAAAAGGAGAAAAATGCTTGATTTTTCTCCTTTTGCTTTTTTGAGCTATGAGTCATTCGCAGGTTTTCCCTCAAAAATTCCACGATTAATTGGCAAATCCCGCAATTCTATGCAAACTTTCTGCTTTCCAGATCAATTTAAAATCATTTGTAAGAGTAAGAAACTGGATGTAAAAAATAAATATAACAGTTAAATATGCGGTCATGAGGAAATTAACGCAATAGCCAACCTTTGTTTAGACATTTGCTGAAATCCACTTTTTCGCTTGGAGTTTACCATAGCTCAAGTGAGTTTTTAACATGCAACTCTTAAAGATTTACACTGCCTAATTAAATCTAATGTATACTGTTAGTATCCCTGATAACATGTGAGGATAATTTTTTTCAAGGAGATTTACAATGAAATACGATTGCTTGATTGTAGATGATGAACTTGCGTTAGCTGAGACTACGTGTGAGTATTTTAATATGTTTGATGTTAGGACAGCATTTGTAACAAGTGCGGAGGAGTGTGAGCTTTTTTTGCAGGAACATGAAACGGCAGTGATTCTTCTTGATATTAATTTAAGGGAATGTTCTGGTTTTGATTTATGTAAAAAACTGCGGCAAACGATGCAGATTCCTATTTTATTTATCAGTGCCCGTTCGAGCGATGACGATGTTTTGATCGCTTTAAATATCGGGGGAGACGATTATATTCAAAAGCCTTATAAATTAAGTATTCTCTTAGCAAAGGTCAAAGCAGTGCTCAAAAGATATGGCAGTGCTTCGAATGATCACCAGGACATCCTAACATTTGGACCAATCCAAATTGATACAAAGCTACAACGAGTCAAAGTGAATGGAGACGCCATTCACTTAAAAACGATGGAATATAAACTTCTTTCTTATTTGGCAAAGCATAAAAATCGAATCATTTCTAAAGACGAACTTTTCCAACATGTATGGGGAGATGCTTTCGTGGGAGATGGGACCCTTAACGTTCACATTCGCCACTTGCGTGAAAAGATTGAAAGTAATCCGAATGACCCGCAATTTATAAAAACAGTATGGGGAACAGGATATGTTTTAGAGGACCACGATCAATGAAACTAAAGATTACCTTGATAACAATGCTAGTTTTTTTTAGCGCAATAATTGTTTTCTCCGTGATTACGATAAGTAATAAAAATATGGCAGAAGTGGATGTTGTGGCAATCAATGATGCAGTTAAAACAATCGAAAAAAATTGGGGCCAAGTTAGTGATGAAACATTTCACAATGCTGAGTTAACACAACCATTTTTGATTACGGACCATTTAGGAAACGTAATCTATCAAACACCTGACGCGCAATTTATAGATGTATATGATTCTATAAAAAATAGGGATCTGTTTATCGATTTGCAGAAGGATAACGAATTGGTCGGAAAATTGATTATTCGCAATAATGAACAGGAACTCGTCCAGCAAATGAAATGGGAATTGCTTTTATTTGTGATTTTTTTCGTTGGTTTATTAATGCTGATAAGCATTTTTTACATTTTTTATCTGAACAAAACTTTATTGCAGCCATTTCATCAGCTTCAACAGTTTGCCGCTAATATAGCAAGAGGCAATTTCGACATCCCTTTAAATATGGAGAAGAATAATTACTTTGGTGCATTTACAGAAAGTTTTGACTTATTGCGTGAAGAGCTTGATGCTGCCCGGCAAAAGGAGTATGAATCCAATCGCAGCAAGAAAGAGCTTGTCGCGACATTAAGCCATGATATTAAGACGCCTGTTGCTTCCATTAAAGCGGTTAGTGAGTTGATGCTCATGCAAGCAAAAGATGAGAAGATAGTTAGGCAAGTGAATACGATTTATTCAAAGGCAGAGCAAATTGACTTGCTTGTGACAGATATGTTTCACGCCACTCTGGAGGAACTTCAACAATTGAAATTAAAAGTCACAGAAGTAGCGAGTGATGTGCTTGTGGAAATGATTGAAAATGTCAATTATGACCACAAAATTGAGTATGATCCTATCCCAGCTTGTATCATTTTAACGGATCCGCTGCGAATCCAGCAGGTAATCGACAATATTATCAGTAACTCATATAAATATGCAGGCACCAAAATTAAAATCGCTTCGCAGATTAATCAAGAGTACCTGGAATTGATGATTAATGATTTCGGAGCAGGGATGAGTGATGAAGAATTACCCCTAGTATTTAATAAATATTATCGTGGGGGAAATGTCGCAGGTAAAAACGGCTCCGGTCTTGGTCTTTATATCTCAAAGTATTTCATGGAAAATATGGGTGGCGATATTGTCTGTTACAACCGCAATGATGGATTTACAGTCGCTTTAAAAATCAAGCTTGCATAATAATTAATAATTGGTTAAGAATTGCACAAAGATTTAATAAGGAAATGTTTTGTAAGATAAGACTGTAATCTTTTATACAGTCTTTTTTCTATGGCGAGAAGATACCAACTTTAATATAAAGGGAGATGCGCACGGTGACAAAAACAATCATTAGAACGGAGAAATTGTGTAAAACCTTCTCAAGTGGTGGGATTCAACAGCATGTATTAAAAAATCTTGATATACGTATCGTTGAAGGGGATTTTACCATAATCATGGGCAGCTCGGGTTCTGGAAAATCAACGCTGCTTTACGCTATTAGCGGGATGGATAAACCAACTTTAGGCGAAATTGATTTTGCCGGTCAAAAATTAACTAAGTTCAGCAATGATCGACTGGCTATATTTAGAAGAAATCACTGCGGCTTTGTTTTTCAACAGATTTATTTACTAGACAATATGAGCGTACTCGATAATGTGTTGGCGAGCGGTCTTTTAGTTAATAAAAATAAACGGGAGCTTGTTAAAAGAGCAAAAGAGTTACTTCTTCAAGTAGGAATTAATGAAAATTCATGGTCTAAATTTCCAACTCAATTATCTGGGGGTGAGGCTCAGCGTGTTGGAATTGTCAGAGCGATCATTAACAATCCGAAAATACTGTTTGCAGATGAACCAACAGGGGCATTAAACTCATTATCTAGTAAAAATGTTTTAGACGTATTCTCAGAGATAAATCGCTCTGGACAAAGTATCGTTTTGGTCACCCATGACGTAAATACGGCCCTGCGTGGAAATCGCGTTATCTATTTAAAGGACGGGGTCATTTGTGGCGATTTACAACTAGGTTCTTACAGTGACGATGACAATCTCGAACGTCATGAAAGACTGAAAGAGTTCCTTGCAGAAATGGGGTGGTAATGTGAAAATACTGAATCTAGCGCTGGCGAATATTAGAAAAGGTAAATCGGCTACAGCTTCTTTGTTTATTTTTGTTTTAGTGGCTTCATTATTACTCAATATTGGACTAATGGTTGTTACACAGGTTAATCCTTTTTTTGACGATAAAGTTGATCAGTTAAAGGATCCCCATGCCATGTTTGTTATCAACAAGGAAAGCTATCATCCTTCCCGCAGTGAATATTTAGAGGACTATCAAGGGGTAACAGAGACGGAAAAGGAAGATGTTATCCATATGGAGAATTCCACTTATAAATATGGTAATGGTGAATTGAATAGCAGTGCGGTTATTTTTAATGCAGATGCCGAACGTAACATAGGTGCGCCGAGGTTTATTGAAAAATTAGATTCTCCAGGCACCAATGATATTTTTGTTCCATACAGCTTTAAAACAGATGGGGGTTATCAACTGGGGGATCAGTTTACCTTAACATCACAAAATAAGGACTATGAATATCGGATTTCTGGATTCTTTGAGACGACGATGATGGGTACGAACAATATAGGCGTAATGAAATTTATGCTACCGGAAACCACTTACCGCAAATTAGCGAGTGAATTGGACAATCGTTCAGAAGCGTTGCTGTTATCTGTGATCATGGAGGATAAAACAGAGTCCTCCCAGCTAAGCAACGATTTCATGAAGGAAGTTCAACTTTCTCAAAAGGATGAAGCGGGAGCGTATATTTTTGGATTGGATATCGAAATGGTTAAAAATGTGAATACATTAACGATTAATATTGTCGCAACAATATTAGTTGCTTTTGCAGCCATTATTGTACTTGTGTCACTAATTGTGATTAGATTCCGCGTTTCCAATAATATAGAAGATGGGATGGGGAATATTGGAGCTCTTAAAGCGATTGGCTATACAAGTGGACAAATTCTTTTATCCATTATTCTGCAGTTCATCTTAATCGCCCTTTGTGCGAGTGGAGTAGGGGTCGCCCTATCCTATGGATTAATGCCCCTTTTCGGCAATATTATCTCGTCCTTATCTGGATTAATATGGGTACAAAAATTAGATATTTTTATTAACTTGGTCAGTATTGTTCTTATTGTTTTTTCCGTAGTTATCGTTACCTTATTTTCAGCTTATCGAGTACGTAAAATTTTACCGGTTGCGGCACTTCGAGGAGGTATTCAAACGCACAGTTTTAAAAAGAATTACTTTCCTTTGGAAAAGACAGGCGGCGATCTTCATTTCGTCCTTGCGATTAAATCGACGTTAGCAAATGCAAAGCAAAATATGATGATCCTCCTCATTGTTATTGCTTTGACCTTTGCCACAGTTTTTTCAGCAGTACTGTATTATAACATTGGTTCAGATAAAACAGCATTCGTAAATATATTTGGTGCAGAACCTGCAAATTTGATGATCACGGTTAAGGCGGATGCAGACATAAAGGAGCTTTTGCACAATATCCAGCAAATGGACCATGTTCAGAAAGTAAATATATTCGATTTAATAGAAACAAAGATTGAAGATCAAATAGTCTATACAAATATTACTGATCACTATAATCAATTAGAAAATAATATCGTCTATGAAGGGCGGCAGCCAAAGCATGAAAATGAAATAGCACTTTCATGGGTTGTCTCCGAACAAATCAACAAGGGCATTGGCGATATGGTTGAATTGGAATACGGGACAGAAACAAGTTCATTTCTCGTAACGGGAATCAGTCAGTCTATCGGTAATTTGGGGCAGGTAGCAGCGGTGACAATGGAAGGGATACAACGATTGCAATCAGACTATACAGGTACTTCCCTTTACGTCTATTTAGATGGAATATCAAATAAAGATTTTGTTAAAAATGTTCAAAATCAATACGGAGAGCAAATCATTGAAACGCTGGATATAGATGAAAATATTGAGAGCCAAACAGGGATGTATACCGCTGCAGTGCTTGCGCTTATGCTCTTAGTGTTATTGATTACGATTTTAGTCGTTGTGTTGATTCTCTATTTAGTGATCAGGACGATGATTATTAAGCGAAAAAAAGAGTTTGGGGTCATGAAAGCATTAGGTTATTCAACCCTGCAGTTAATGAATCAAATATCAATTAGTTTTCTACCAGTGATAACGATCGGCGTTGCTTTAGGTGGAGTCCTTGGGTACTTTTTCACAAATCCTATGCTATCCGTCTTACTATCGGGTGCAGGGGTTAAACGCTTGGAATTTACCATTCATTTGCCTATTATTATCTTAATTTGTAGCAGCATTCTGATTTTAGCCTATATTGTTTCTTTGCTCGTTTCACGGCGAATTAAAGCAATTTCAGCGTATGCGTTAATGACAGAGTAAAGTTTTGCCCGGAAATTATCCGTCTGCTAAACTATTTTGTTGCCCGGCATAGTGAGAAGGCGTAAAAGCTATTAAAGTAACAGAACATACTACAGTTCAAATTGTTGTGTTGAAACAAAAGTAAAAATAGTCTAAATTTAAGTTATGAAAGCTTTAAATATTCTGAAATATTAACATAGAGTTAATAGGCAGGAGGAACAGCGATGAAGAATGAGATGGTTAATTATATGGAAGTAGCGACGTCTGATTTTTCCTTTAAAAAAGGGGTCCGCCTTGAAGCTTATCAAACAGAGGTGATTGCAGGACATTTTGATATAGACCGTACGAGGGCAAGTAGAATACTAAATGATCTAACGAAAGAACATATCTTAATAAAAATTAATACTCGCCCTGTATGTTTTTTTCATAGAGAGACACTAGAAAAACAATATGGACAAATTAAGAAATCAATATATGAAAGCTTGGATGCTTTTGAGAAGGAAATGTCTTCAGACAAATCTGAGGAAATCTTCAAAAGGTTAATTGGGTATGAGAAGAGTTTAAAGGAACCGATAGAGCAGGTTAAAACTGCCGTCTTATACCCTGATAATGGGCTACCTTTATTATTTCTTGGTCCTACTGGAGTAGGTAAAACTTTTCTCGCGAGAATTTTATATGACTATTCACGTGCGAAAAAAGTAATCGAAGATCATGCTCCCTTTTATGTATTTAATTGTGCCCAGTATGCAAATAATCCGGAACTTTTATCAAGCTATCTATTTGGCCATGCGAAAGGGGCCTTTACAGGGGCCTTAAAGGACCAAATTGGCCTCATTGAGCAGGCCCATAATGGCATATTATTTTTAGATGAGGTTCATCGTTTGAATAAAGAAGGGCAAGAAAAATTATTTACCTTTATGGATCAGGGAATATTTACTCGATTAGGCGAAACTAGTGTTGTGAGGAAATCAAAGGTTCGCCTCGTCTTTGCTACAACAGAAAGTCTATCTGTTTTTTTAGATACTTTTATAAGAAGAATTCCTATTACAGTCAATGTTCCTAGTTTAGATGAAAGAGGGCAAGACGAAAAAAATCAATTTATTCACCATTTCTTTATGGAGGAGAGCAAACTACTTGGTTTTCCAATTGAAGTAACAAATAAGACGCTTGATATCTTAAACAAGTATCATTACACCGGTAATATTGGCGAGTGTAAAAATATGATTAAATATGCTTGTGGATTCGCCTATTCCAAGAAGTCTAGTACAACAGATAAAATACATGTAACTCTTAAAGACTTACCAAAAGACATATATAAAAAGTCGCCGCAACTTTTTAACCATTATGCTGCAAGGGAAGGAAGTATTCTATTTTCACCTGATAGTAAGCCGTTTAATTATGTTCATGAAATGAAGATTTCACTGATTGAGCAAACCTTTCAAAATTGTCTCAATTACTACCAAAAATTTGCGAATCAAATTTGGAATGAATCTGTCCTGATTGACAAATGTACAGATGAAATTACAGCAATGATGGATAAATTAATATTCGAACGGCCGAATGAATCAAAAAATTTAATGATGGAGTTCACTTTATCAACGGTGCAAGATATTTTTAGATATTTGGAAGTGAACTATAATGTGAAGTATGATGGAAATAGCGTTTATACATTGTCGTCCTATTTGTTTTTCAAGTCAATTCCTTTTCAGTTAACAAAACAGGAACAGCATATATCAGAATTAATGCTTCAGTTTATTAAGGAGTATTACAAAACTGAGCATTCAATTGTCACAAAGCTTATGTTCATTATTGAAAAACGATTGGATATAAATTTATATATGGAAGATATTATTTTAATGACATTGTTTTTTTGTAAGGCAAAGATTAAGAATTTCAATAATCGAGTTAAAGCGATGATTGTAGCTCATGGTTATGCCACTGCCAGCAGCATTGCCAATGTATGTAACCGGTTATTAGGAATCAATGTTTTTGATTCGATTGATATGCCGGTAGACGCAACTGTACGAGACATTACGAAAAAGATGCTTCAATATATGGAGGAGCAGGATACAACCTCTGGACTTGTTGTATTAGTAGATATGGGGTCACTAAGCTTGATACATGAACATATCAAAGATGCCATTGATGGTCCACTTCTCTTTATAGATCAAGTATCAACTCCAGTCGCCTTAGAAATTGGAAATCATTTAATTCAAGGTAAGTCCGTAGAAGAAATCATAAGCCCCATTAAGGAGTTTGTGCAGCCTAACATCAATTTGTATTATCCAACAAAAGGAAGAGAGTACGCGATCATTACTTCCTGTTTTACTGGAATAGGGACCGCAACCCAAATTCAAGAGCTCCTTTCAGAAAGTATTGAAGATTTACTGGAGATAAAAGTAGTGGCACATGATTATGATCGATTAAGAAAGTATGGAAAAGCAGAAGCACCGTTACGAATTTATGATGTGCTTGCCATAGTAGGAACTGCCAATCCAGAGATTGAAGGAATTAACTTTATCTCATTAGAGGATATTATTTCGGGAGAGGGAGAAGATGATGTATTTCGTATATTTGGCAAAATTGCCGATGCAGAAACAATTCGTCAAGTGAACGATCGGATCATAATGAACTTCTCACTAAGTAGAGTGATTGATTCTTTAACAATTCTGGATACAGAGAAGATCATCCGCAAAGTTGAGGTAGGGATTATTCAATTAGAAAAATTGATGGGGCAAAAACTTCCTAATGATAAAAAAATCGCTCTTTTTGTTCATGTTAGCTGTATGATTGAACGCTTAATTAGAAAAGCACCAATTACTGAATACCCAAATATGAGTGAATTTGAATCTAATCACACTGATGAAATCCTGCTAATTAAAAATGCCTTTAGTGTGCTAGAAGAAAATTATAGTGTGAAGATGACGTTAGCAGAGATTGGCTACATTTTTAATATTATTCAATCTAATTTGCTTGAGAGAAAGAAATTAATATAATATCAGACTGCTGGCAAACGCTCGCTTTCTTTGTTGCTTCGCCTTGTCCGGTGCCATTACTTATTATAGTAAACACTGCTCCTCCCAAGGCTTCGCTCTGTGATTCGACAAACGATTTCGCTCAGTCTGAAGGGAAACGGCTATCTATTTATGAATTGTCTACATTCTGATAATATTTATTATTTTTTAAAAAGCATGTCACTAGTTGGCATGCTTTTTGCATTATCAATATCTGAAAAATAAAAAAATGATATGGGGGTTGGAAATGAAGCACTTTTTAATCGCCACTCACGGAGAACTTTCGAAGTCATTTATTGAAACAGTGGAGATGATTGCTGGAAAGTCGACTAATGTTTCTTATTTTGGAATGACGAAATTAAAATCCGGTGATACGGCGAAAGCAGAATTAAGAAAAATATTAAAAAACAAAAAGGAAGATGAGCACTTTATTGTATTGACAGATATTTTTGGAGGAAGTGTTTCTAATATTTGTACGGAACTACTTCTGGAAAATGACGATTTTGATATTATCACAGGTGTAAATTTACCAATGATGCTGTCCATGATTTTAGCAGACGCGGATCTGGGTGTGGAAGAAACGATCAGTCAAGGTATTGCGGCGGCCCAGGAAGGAATTATTCATATTAACAGATTTATAGAAAAGCAGAAGGGATGTGCAAACGATGATCTCATTATTACGGATTGATGACCGTTTGATACATGGCCAAGTGGCATATGGATGGACTTCGGCACTTGGAGTAAACGTTATTCTGGTAGTGAACGATGAAGCACAAAAGGATCAAATGAAGGCAATGGCTCTAAACCTTGCGAAACCAAACAATGTAAATTTGTATATTCGCGGTGTTAAAGAATCTGGAGAAATTGTTGAAAAATTTGCTGGTTCTAAAAAAAGCAATGTCCTAGTTCTTGTAAAAAATACGGATGATGCCTTGTCTCTTGTGAAAAATTCCGGCGGCGTTATAAAAGAAGTAAATGTTGGTGGACTCCGATATGCAGAGGGAAAAAAGAAACTAACAGATTTAATAGCAGTTGATGAGCAGGATCTTTCTAATTTTAAAGAAATGGAAAAATTAGGAGTCAAATTGGAATTTAGGATGCTGCCGCGAGATAAGAAAAAAGGACTGGACGACCTAATCTAAAATAGAGAAATTGAGGTGAGAAAATGGTAGCGCAGGCAATTATGTTAGGGATTATTGCTGGTATTGGAATACTGGATAGCCGCATTTTTGGTGTCTTGATGTTGGAGCGCCCTCTCGTTACTGGATTTCTAGTTGGATTGGTTTTAGGAGATGTTCAACAAGGGGTTTTAATAGGAGCGCAATTAGAATTAATTTGGATGGGAATAGCCGGAATTGGTGCAGCAACACCGCCAGATGTAGTAACAGGGGGTGTGCTAGGAACAGCGTTTGCCATACTCTCCGGTCAAGGAGCAGAGGTTGCTTTAGTTCTTGCAGTTCCTATAGCAGTACTGGCCCAATCTTTAGGTGTATTAGTCAGAATCATAAATACCTATTTTATGCATAAAGCGGATAAATTTGCTTTAAAGGCAGATTTCCGTGGTGTCACATTGATGATGTGGATTCCACCGATACTCTTCTTTCTCAGTGTGTTCATTCCAACGTTTTTAGCCATCATTTTAGGTGCTGAGCAAGTGAAAAACCTAATAGAAGCGGTACCGGAAACAATTCTCGGTGGTTTGAAGGTTGCTGGAAATCTGTTACCTGTAGTTGGTTTTGCTTTACTAATGGATATGCTGTTCTCAAAAAAGATGGCTGTATTTTTCTTCTTAGGATTTTTGGCAGCGTCTTACACAAGTTTAGATATTACAGCGATTGCCCTATTCGGAGCGTGTATTGCTGTGGTGATCTATATCGTTATAAACAATAACAATGGCAATCAAGGACATCAAGAAAAGGAGAGTTACAATAATTTAACAGAGGGAGAGATTGATTTTGAGTAGTCAGAAGAAAGTAACGAAACGTGAACTACGCCAAGTATTTTGGAGATCATTTGCCCTCCAGGGAGCTTTCAACTACGAACGAATGCAGAATTTAGGGTATGCCTATGCAATGATTCCGGTAATTAAGAAATTGTACGAAAAACATGATGATCAAGTAAAAGCACTTAATAGACATCTTGAAATATTTAATACAACTCCTGCTGTTTCCACAACGATTATGGGAATCTCTGCAGCAATGGAGGAACAAAATGCGAATGATTCAAATTTTGATTCTAACTCAATCAATGCAGTAAAGGCGTCTCTAATGGGACCGCTCGCAGGAATCGGCGATTCGCTTTTTTGGGGAACATTTCGCATTATCGCTGCTGGTATCGGTGTTTCGCTTGCAACACAAGGTAACATTTTTGGTCCAATTTTATTTTTAATTCTATATAACATCCCACATCTATTTGTTAGGATTGCAGGGTTAAAAATGGGGTATCGTGTTGGAGTAAATTCACTCGAGAGAATTCAAAAAGAAGGTTTAATGGAAAAGATTATGTCCATGACTACAACTGTTGGATTGCTTGTAGTTGGCGGAATGGTAGCGACAATGTTAAATATAACCACTCCTCTTGAATTTGATATGAATGGAGCAAAGGTAGTAGTTCAAGATATATTCGATCAAATATTGCCGAATGCCCTGCCATTACTAGGAACATTCATTGTCTATGGTTTAATGAAAAGGAAAGTAAGTATTACAAAATTAACTCTTGGAATTATCGTTGCGGGAATTTTCCTTCATTGGATTGGATTATTATAAGTTGAAAGGATGTTAGAATAATGAGAATACAAGATTATTTGCAAGAAACCCCAGGAAAAATGAAAGAAATCATTGGCCATGCCGATCAGTTATTTGCCGAAGTGAGAAAAGAGAGCTTTGATAGAATTGTTGTTACTGGTTCAGGAACAAGTTATCATTCAGGGCTTCAAACTCAAAAATTAATGCAGGCTGTAACAAAAATTCGAGTTGACGTCTACTACCCTTTTGCCATTAACCAGGATACATTTCTTGGTGATGCTTCTAGAACTCTTGTGATAGGAATTTCACAAGGTGGTAGCAGCTATTCAACTTATAATGCGATGAAATTAGCAAAAGAAGCTGGCTGTAAAATTGCTTCGATGGCTGGTAAAAAAGAGGCGCTAATTGATGAATTAGCAGATTTTACCCTTACTGTTGAATGCGGTGATGAAAAAGCGGGTGCAAAAACAAAGGGATACTATTGTACAAAGTTAAATTTAACATTATTTGCTTTTCAGTACGCTAGAGAAAAAGGAGTTTTATCTGAAGAAGCGTATCAACAAGAGATTAAAGCAATTGAAAAAAATGCTGATCATTTCCTTAAAATATACGACACTTCTCTTCAATGGATTAAGAAGAATAAAGAAAAGCTATCACAAGCTAAGGATATCAGGGTAATTGGCACAAGTGAGATTTACGGCGATACGTTGGAAAGTGCCCTCAAGCTGCTTGAAACGATAAGGATCCCGGTAACAGGCTATGAATTTGAAGAATTTATTCATGGTATTTATAATGCGATAAATGAAGATTCAACAATTATTATCCTTGATACGGGAGTAGAGAAAAGAGTTCAAAAAATGATTGAGGTACTCTCTGAATGGACTGAGCATATTTATGTGATTGGCTCTGATGTAGACGATCATGAACAGAACCTCAAGGCAGATTTTATTAACCATCCATACTATAGAACCTATGAATATATTATTCCTGTTCAGTTAATATGTGCAGAAATACCAAGTTTAAAAGGTGTAGATCCGAGTATCCCGAAAGACCCTCAATTTCATAAAAAACTTGGAAGTAAAAAACTATAATACATCTTTCTTGAGCGGGGTGCCTGGTATTTCTGGCACCCTTGTTCTTGGAGGGTAACGAAATGATTTGGAGTGAAGAATATGTTAGAAAGGCAGTATAAAATCATCGACCGTGCCGGTCTCCACGCAAGACCTGCTACGAAACTTGTACAAACTGCAAATAAATTTAAATGTACGATAACGTTAGAATACAAAGGTAGGGAGACAAATTTAAGATCGATAGTCGGGTTAATGACCTTAGGGGTAGTTACAGGAGAACATATAAAGATTAAAACTGCGGGGACGGACGAGGTTGAGGCGATAGAGTTTATCGAGAGCACCTTAAAAAAGGAAGGAATATGCGAATAAATCGATGTGACCCAAGTAGTTCCCCCTTTTTATTGACCGTATGTTTTCATGGTATTTCCATGAAGTTTTTTAAGGGAACTACAGTATATAACTTGGTTTAGGAGCCTTTTTAGGTTCCTTCTTTTATTTTATACACGGAAAGAAACTAATATGGATATGTACCTGAATTATCTTTTTGTACATAAACTAGCGTTGAAACAATGAAAGGAGAGATTAATAAATGGACAGAGCGACTTTAGCTTGGCATGAAACACTTGAAATGCATGAATTGGTGGCTTTTCAATCTATCGGTTTAATGAAAATTAAAATGGGGTTAAAAAATATCCAAGATCAACATTTGAGAAGGATTTACCTGCAAACAATAAAAGAGCTTGAATTGAACTTAAATGAACTTCTTCAATTTTATCCTTATGCTCCTCATCCTGGTCCAACAAGTGAATATCGGATCACAGATAGCTTCTCAGCAGGGGATTTATTATCTTTTTCAAAAGCAGCGGTAAGAAACTACGGAGTAGCTATTACAGAAACGGCTACCCCAGCTTTAAGAGAGGTGTTGCAGAAACAGCTAAATCAAGCTATAGCTTGTCACGAAAGGATTTTTAATTACATGTATCAAAACGGGTTGTATCCTTCCTATGACTTAAATAAACTTCTTCAAAATGATATGATGCTTGCAAAAAATGCGATTTCGATGTAGCTAGCGGAAATAGCAGCTTATATTGTCGAAGGGATTTTGAGGGCAACATAAAAAAACCCCTCATGGCAACAAGAGGGGTTCCTTAAGCATTATTATTTAACTGCTAATTGAACAGCTTTTTTCTCGCTATTTTTAACGTCGAAGCGATCAGCGTTCATGATTTTTACCCAAGCAGCAATGAAGTCGCGTACGAACTTTTCTTTGTTGTCGTCTTGTGCATAAACTTCAGCAAGGGCACGTAGAACAGAGTTTGAACCAAATACGAGGTCAACACCTGTTGCAGTGCGTACAAGTTCACCAGTTTGGCGATTGCGACCTTCAAATACATCGTTACCTACTGGAGTCCATTTCACATTCATATCAAGTAAGTTAACGAAGAAGTCATTCGTTAGTGTACCAACACGGTCAGTGAATACGCCGTGCTTTGTTCCACCGAAGTTTGTACCAAGAACACGCATACCGCCGATTAGGACAGTCATTTCAGGAGCTGTTAAGCCTAGAAGTTGTGCCTTGTCTACAAGTAATTCAGCAGAAGCTACACTGTACTGTTGCTTTTGATAGTTACGGAAACCATCAGCTACTGGCTCAAGTACGGCAAAGCTTTCTACATCAGTTTGTTCTTGAGTCGCATCTCCGCGTCCTGGAAGGAATGGAACTGTAACGTCAAAGCCTGCATCTTGTGCAGCTTTTTCAACCGCAGCACTACCACCAAGCACGATTAAGTCAGCTAAGCTAACTTTCTTTTCTAAATGAGCTTGAATTCCTTCAAGTACAGTTAGAACTTTTTCAAGTTGTTCTGGTTGGTTTACTTCCCAGTTTTTTTGAGGCTCAAGACGGATGCGAGCTCCGTTTGCTCCACCACGCATGTCAGAGCCACGGAATGTACTTGCAGAAGCCCAAGCTGTTGTTACTAGTTCGCTAATTGTAAGTCCTGAGTCAAGAATTAATGTTTTAATTTTAGCAATTTCTTCTTCAGTTAGTTCGTAATCAACTGTTGGAACTGGATCTTGCCAGATGAAATCTTCCTCTGGAACTTCTGGACCTAAGTATCTAGCTTTTGGACCCATGTCACGGTGGATTAATTTGAACCACGCTTTTGCAAATGCATCAGCAAACTCATCTGGGTTCTTATGGAAACGACGAGAAATTTTTTCGTATTCTGGATCATGACGTAACGCAAGGTCAGTCGTAAACATAATAGTTGGGACTTTTTTGGAAGAGTCATGTGCATCTGGCGCAAGATCCTTTTCATCAGGATCCACTGCCATCCACTGCCATGCTCCAGCAGGACTCTTCGTTAACCACCATTCATATCCAAATAATAGATCAAAGTAGCCATTATCCCATTGTGTAGGATTAGCAGTCCAAGCGCCTTCAAGACCACTAGTGATCGTGTCACTGCCTTTTCCGCTGCCGTAAGAGTTCTCCCAACCTAAACCTTGTGCTTCAAGTGGAGCAGCCTCTGGCTCGGGACCTACATGAGCAGCATCGCCTGCACCGTGTGCTTTACCGAAAGTATGCCCACCAGCAATTAATGCAACTGTTTCTTCATCATTCATACCCATGCGCCCGAACGTTTCGCGAATATCACGAGCGGCAGCAATTGGATCTGGCTTACCGTTAGGACCTTCAGGATTTACATAGATTAGACCCATCTGCACGGCTGCAAGTGGATTTTCAAGCTCACGATCACCTGTGTAACGCTTATCGTCTAACCACTCTTTTTCAACACCCCAGTAGATATCTTCTTCTGGATGCCAAATGTCTGGACGACCAGCACCAAAACCGATAGTTTTTAACCCCATATCTTCTAATGCAACATTACCAGCTAAAACGAGTAAGTCTGCCCAAGAGATTTTGTTACCATATTTTTGCTTAATAGGCCATAATAGGCGACGTGCTTTATCAAGGCTAGCGTTATCTGGCCAACTGTTAAGAGGAGCAAAACGCTGATTGCCAGAATTTCCGCCACCACGGCCATCACCGATACGATATGTACCAGCAGCATGCCAAGACATACGGATGAAGAATGGACCATAATGACCATAGTCAGCTGGCCACCAATCTTGGCTGTCTGTCATTAACTTTTTAAGATCGTTTTTGAGAGCATCGTAATCTAATTTCTTAAATTCTTCTGCATAATCAAAGTCTTCTCCCATAGGATTAGATTTTTTATCATGCTGATGCAGAATGTTTAAGTTTAATGCATTTGGCCACCAATCAGTATTTGTTGTACCGCTAGTTTTTGGACTAGTAGCACCTCCATGAAATGGGCAGCCTTCAATGTTTGCACTGTTTTTGTTGTCCATTACTCTTCTCTCCTTTTAAATATATTTATTTATGAATCTAGTCGAAACTAGAACATAATAATAATTATTATTATGTAATCATTATATTAATCTATTTCAAAAAAGAAAAGCAATAACCCTTATAAAATAAAAAAATATTAGAAAGCTAATAGTGGCGAGGGACAGGAGAATCATAAAAAAAGCGAATAACGATAGAATTGAGGTATGTAAACGGTAATGGGTGTTTATAAATTCTCAAATTGTTGAGAATGAGAACGTTTTACTTGAAAAATTTGGCTTTGTATGTCGGTGCTGATTTTTAACTTATCTCGTGTGAAACACTGGTCTTAATACGAAACGAGCCAAAAATTTAATAGAAATGAATAGTCTTATGTGGTGTTGGTAAATTTTTACCGAAGAATGATTACATTTATATAATAGTTCATTAAAGGTTGTAACTCAACAATTAAACTGCTTCATTTGATAACATTTCATGGAACATTCAGTATATTAAAGGAGAATTTATTTTCTTGCTATAAAAACGTCTTTAAATACAAGTTGACAGGTAGGAATAATATGATTTATACTTTGAATTACTTATTAACGGAGGTAATACTTTCGAAAAGCCGACAGGGGAGGGAGCGCTATGAAGGAGAGATATCCGGTTATCGCTGGAGCGGAAGCTTTTTTTCTAAAAGGTAATGAGATAGGGATATTGCTAACACACGGATTTATGGGGACACCACAAAGTGTTCAATATTTAGGAGAAAAGTTTTTTGAATTAGGTTATTCCGTATTTGCGCCTAGATTAACAGGGCATGGTACACATTATCAAGATTTGGAGAATGCTACGTACTCTGATTGGTTCTCAGAAATTGAAAAGGGGTATCTAATTTTAAAAGAACATTGTTCGATTGTATTTGTGATAGGACAATCAATGGGAGGCACTTTAACCCTTTGGTTGGCAAATAAATATAATGATATAGAGGGAATCGTGCTGATTAATCCAGCACTGACGCTACCAAGTTATGAAAAATGGAGCGGAAAATCAACTCCGAGATATATAAAGGAGAGCGCACCAGATATTAAGCTTGAGGGCGTTCAAGAAATTACGTATTCTAAAGTTCCCCTTAAAGCAATCCATCAATTGCAAAAATTAATGAAAAAAACACCAGAGCTCCTGCCTACCATCACCACTCCAATATTAGCCTTTAAATCATCCATCGATCATGTTGTCCCACCTGAAAATACGGAATATATATGTGAACGGATTGGTTCCAGAGAAAAGAGAGTAGTCACACTTCATAATTCCTACCACGTTGCCTCTATGGATCATGATCGGAACCAAATCGTTTTACACACTCATAATTATATTCTGGTAAAATTGAAGGAAAGTGAGAAAAAATCATCTTAAGTAAAAGGAGGGGATCATTTGTTTTTTCCTTCAAAGAAGGATTGGTGGATGGGCATAATCATTTGGTTTTGTAGTGCCGTCTCTATCTTCTTACCGATATTTTCCTTAGACTTTGGGGCTGATCGATTAGCTGACATAGGAGTCGCAACCTTGATTAGTATTATACTTTTATTTCTTGTGGGCACTTTATTAATCTGGATTTGGTTTAAAACAGGGTACTGGATAAAAGAATCTATTCTGAAAGTTGAATTTGGGCCGATAAAAAAGGAAATTAACATTAACGAGATTACAAGCATTAGAGCGGCAAGAAATCCGTTTACTGCTCCAGCCCTGTCACTAGACAAGATTGAAATTAATTATGCTAGATTTCAGACGATAGCTGTCTCTCCAAAAAATAAGAAAGAATTCGTCCGGCAATTATTAATGAAAAACCGACATATTAAAGCAGATAACCATTTTGATGATTTCATGGAATAATAATGTGAGTTATTCAATTACTCACAAACTTTTTTAAAAATAATTCATACTTTACCAATAGGTTTTAATGTATTATAGTAGTTAATGTTGTTTAATAACATTAAGGAGGAGACCAATTTGAATACATTTCTTGTTATTGTGAATATCGCTATTCTTTTAGCACTCATTGTTGGTTTATATATCATGCAAAAGAAACATGTGAAATTCTCTAAACGAGTTTTTGCTGGACTTGGCCTGGGTATTTTATTCGGGATTATCATCAATCTTTTATATGGCACATCTTCAGATGTAACCGGGACAACGATTCAATGGTTTAATATCGTCGGTTCTGGATACGTTAGCTTGCTGCAGATGGTTGTGATGCCGCTAGTTTTTATTTCGATCATTGCAGCATTTACGAAAGTGAGTGTTTCCAAGAATCTTGGCAAAATTAGCCTTTACGGAATTGGGATTTTATTAGTGACAACAGGAATTGCCGCGGCAATTGGAATCGGCGCTGCTCTTGGTTTTGGTTTAGAAGGCGTGCAACTGCAAGCAGGAGATGCCGAGAATGCACGAAATGAGGCGCTCGTTGAGCGAGTGGCAACAGTTGAAAATATGACAATTCCTGAGCAGATTTTGTCCTTCATTCCGACGAATCCATTTGCAGATTTAGCAGGTTCCCGTTCAACATCGACGATTGCTGTCGTTATTTTTGCATCATTCATTGGAATTGCTTATTTAGGTGTAAGGCGAAAGCAGCCGGAACAGGCAGAATTGTTCGCCAAAATTGTGGATTCTTTATATGCGATTGTGATGCGCATCGTAACATTAATTTTACGTATTACTCCATATGGTGTGTTGGCGCTAATGACAAAAGTAGCCGCAACTAGTGACTATGCAGCAATCGTGAATTTAGGAAAATTTGTCGTTGCTTCTTATGTGGCATTAATAGCAATGTTCCTTGTCCATTTATTAATGATTAGTCTGGCTAAATTAAGCCCGGTTACGTATGTGAAAAAAGGTTTGCCTGCATTAACTTTTGCTTTCACATCTCGCTCAAGTGCAGGTACTTTACCGTTAAATATTAAAACGCAAACTGATGGATTTGGAGTATCTCCGGGAATAGCTAATTTTGTTGGTCCATTTAGTTTAACCATTGGGCAAAATGGATGTGCAGGAATTTATCCGGCCATGCTGGCAGTTATGGTAGCACCAACTGTCGGGATCAACCCGCTAGATCCTGGCTTTATCCTTTCATTGATCCTTGTCGTTATCATCGGTTCGTTTGGAGTTGCCGGTGTAGGAGGCGGAGCAACATTTGCTTCTTTAATCGTACTTTCAGTTCTAAACCTACCTGTAGCGATTGTGGGTCTATTAATTTCGGTCGAACCGCTTATTGATATGGGCCGTACAGCATTAAATGTAAGTGGTAGTATGACATCCGGTGTCTTAACTGGAAAAATTACAGGCGAATTTGATGAAAAAGTGTACAATGATAAAGGTGGCTTAGACGAAGTGGTCGAAGCATAAAAGAAGAGGAAGGGAAGGCAAAAATAAGCGCCTTCCCTTTTGTGTTTTTTGAAGACACTCTAAAGTAGCTGGCGGATTCAGGATGTTGAAAGCTACTGTCAAGTGAAAATCTGAAGGTTGATCTGAGACCTTATCGAATCCCCATGGTGAGTTTATTATGAGGACAGAAAATGGTAAAGATCCTCCCATTCGTGTCCAAATGAGAATATGTTGTAAAGTTAATTGAGGAGGAAGGTCGATAAACTTTTGAAGTTTCCTTTGAACTTGAGTTATCCCCAAAACAGTTAGCTGTTGGGTTTCTGATTACATGCAGGATTTATAAATTGAATAATAATGAAACCCTTTAAAGGGATAATAATAATTTTAAACAGTTTAGATGCAACTACATTTTTATAAAGACCATGATTACAATTTTGTGAGCATGGTCTTTTTTTTACGAAACCCTTGTAATAGTGTGTGAAGGGGGTTTTTAGTAAATTCTCTTATTAAAATATTTTTGTAACTGTTAAAATTTTATTTTAATTTTATATAATGCGTGGTATGATTTCTATATCAAGATACTATTCTAGAAATATATTTTTTAACTTTATATGTAAACGATTGCAAAAGGATGTGACATGTATGGAAAAAGGTAACAACGTTCAAGTATTCGATTTGGCGAAACGGACAGCAGATATGCTTGTAAAAATGTTTGGTCAGCGTTGCGAGGTTGTTGTCCATGATTTCAAGGATTTAAAAAAATCTTTAATCTATATAGCGGGTAATGTCACGAATAGAAAGATTGGTTCACCTATTACTGATCTTGTTCTAACTGAGCTCAGAAAAGACCCGGCTGAGATTGAAGATATCCCCAATTACAAAACACAGGCACGTAATGGAACACTATTAAAATCAGCAACTGTATTTTTACGTGATGCACAAAAAAGGGTGATTGGAGCACTTTGCATCAACTATGATATTTCGCAGATGATGATCAACGTCGGAGAACTGGAGGAGTTTCTCTCCTTTAATGTAGCAGATGATAAATCCGAAAACTTCCACAGTACTGTGCAAGATGTCATACACGATATGGTTCACCAAGTTTTAACAAACTTCAAGAAAGCGCATACACAACTGACTTTAGAAGAAAAAATTGAATGTGTACGTTTGTTGGAAGAAAAAGGTGCCTTTTTAATAAAAGGTTCTACTGAATATTTAGCAAGCGTACTTGGAGTTTCGAAGTTTACAATTTATAACTATCTGAACAAAATAAGGACTCAAAATGAGTATCATCTTGAAGAAGAAACAAATGAATAACTGGGGGTAAAGCAGATGGATATTATTAAGGGTACAGCACTTTTATTATTAGTTTTAGCAGGTTTTTCACTATTTAGCTATAAAGCACCTAAAGGAATGAAGGCGATGGCCGCGCTTGCTGGAGCTGCCTGTGCAGCTTTCCTGGTTGAGGCATTCCAATTATATGTGGGTGGCGATTTACTTGGGATTGAGTTTTTAGGTGAAGTTGGGACAGCAGCAGGAAGCATGGGCGGAGTCGCAGCTGCCGCTTTAGTAGCAATAGCAGTTGGAGTTTCTCCTGTATATGCATTACTACTTGGTGTTAGTTGTGCTGGACTTGGATTATTGCCAGGATTTATCGCAGGCTATTTGATTGCTTTTCTTGTAAAACTTATCGAGAAAAAAGTTCCTGGTGGATTAGATTTAATCGTTATTATCTTATTCTGTGCTCCACTTGTGCGCTTATTAGGGGAATTAATGACACCTGTTGTTAATGCAACTCTATTAAATATCGGGGGAATTATTACGGAAACTGCTAACAGCAACCCTGTATTAATGGGAATTATCTTAGGCGGGGTTATTACCGTGGTCGCTACTGCCCCACTTAGTTCAATGGCGCTAACAGCAATGCTTGGTTTAACAGGTGTTCCGATGGCGATTGGTGCTCTAGCTGTATTTGGGTCCTCGTTTATGAACTATATCTTATTTGACCGCATGAAATTCGGCGATCGTAAAACAACCATTTCTGTTGCGATTGAACCCTTAACACAAGCGCATATTATTTCTGCGAACCCAATCCCTGTGTATGTGACAAATTTTGTCGGCGGGGCAAGTGCAGGCGTAATTATTGCTCTTTCTGGACTAATTAACAATGCAACAGGAACAGCAACACCGATTGCGGGCTTAGCTGTAATGTATGGTTTCAATGATCCTATGAAAGTAACACTAATCGCATCAGCATGTGCAGCAGTAGGCCTGCTGTGCGGGTTTTTAGGGTCAGTGGTCTTCAAAAATTATAAAATTAAAACGGTTGACCAGCTTCAAACTCTTGAGACAGAGAAGGGCTCAGCTGCTTAAATAAGAGAAAAAAGTAGTGGGCACTTTTTGTGCCCTTCAACAATAAAGGGGAAATGGACGATGAAATACCGATCAGCTTTTGATATTATTGGACCAGTGATGGTAGGACCTTCAAGTTCCCATACGGCTGGTGCAGTTCGTATCGGCCGAGTGGCTCGAAGCTTATTTGAAAAACAGCCAAAGAAAGTCGATATTCATTTGTACGGTTCGTTTGCAACCACCTATAAAGGCCATGGAACGGATTTAGCATTAGTTGCCGGGCTTTTAGATTTTGATACCTTTAATGAAAGAATTCCCGATTCATTAAAAATCGCCAATGAAGTCAATATGGAGGTCGTTTTTCATGAAGAAGGAGCAATTCCGGAGCACCCAAATACAGTCAAGTTGGTTTTAGCTTCAGATGAGCAAACACTTGAAGTAATTGGGGTGTCCATCGGCGGTGGAGCGATTGAAATTAAAGAAATTAATTCTTTTAAATTAAAACTCTCAGGCGACCCGGCCTTCTTAGTGATGCACCAGGATAAATTTGGAGTGGTTTCTTGTGTGACATCCATTCTGTCAAAGTATAAAATAAACATTGGCCATATGGAGGTTTCACGCAAAGAAAAGGGAGATATGGCGATAATGGTTATCCAAGTTGATCAAAAAATTGAGGATGCGGTATTAAATGAAATAAAAGAACTTTCCAATGTAAGAGGAGTCATCCGAATGGTTGCTTAATCCAGCTAAATAATTCAATTTCATAATGACTGACTTCCAGAATCCTTCACCTGTGTATATTGTGAAATATCAGGATTAACGTTAATAAGTAGGAGGACAAGAAATGTTTCGAAATGTTGCAGAGCTTGTTTCGCTCGCGGAACAGTCTCAAGTAAAAATTGCAGAAATCATGATTCGTCAAGAAATAGAAGTATCAGGACGACCACGAGAAGAAATCATCGCAAAAATGGAGCAAAATTTAGATGTGATGGAAAAGGCCCTAGAAAGAGGTTTAAGCGGGGTAAAATCACAAACTGGATTAACTGGTGGCGATGCCGTTTTATTGCAAAACTATATAAGAAGCGGTAAGGGATTATCAGGTAATTTGCTTTTGGATGCGGTCAGTAAAGCGGTCGCGACCAATGAAGTGAATGCTGCCATGGGCGTGATCTGTGCAACCCCAACAGCAGGCTCTGCCGGAGTGGTGCCGGGAACTTTATTTGCGGTAAAAGAAAAGTTGAACCCAACTCGAATGGAAATGATTGAGTTTTTATTTACGGCTGCTGCTTTTGGGTTTGTCGTAGCAAACAATGCGACCGTTTCGGGCGCTGCTGGAGGGTGTCAGGCGGAAGTAGGTTCAGCAGCAGGAATGGCGGCTGCTTCCATCGTTGAAATGGCTGGAGGTACACCAAGACAAGCGGCTGAAGCAATGGCGATTACGTTGAAAAACATGCTGGGACTTGTGTGCGATCCAGTGGCAGGACTTGTAGAGGTTCCTTGCGTGAAACGGAATGCGATGGGAGCATCCAATGCGTTAACGGCTGCGGATATGGCACTTGCAGGAATCACAAGTAGAATTCCGTGTGATGAAGTAATTGCTGCCATGTATGAAATAGGAAAAACAATGCCTTCTGCATTAAGAGAAACGGCACAAGGCGGTTTAGCAGCAACACCAACTGGGCGGAGACTGGAGGCTGAAATTTTTGGAGAGCCGAAGGGAAAATTAAAAGACTATCTCGTTGCATCCATTTCATAACTGTATTTTTAGTTAAAAACAAAGTGCAGTTGCTTTTAGTGGAAGTTTAAACGTGGAAATGGCATAAAAAATTAATTAAATTTGTAATTGTTTGCTTTCAATGAGCAGTTGTATAGAGAAGTAAAAGCACCCCATTTGGGTGCTTTCACTTTTATTTTAAATTACCCGGCACGGATTTCATGATTTTTCCGGTATTTTGCTGATTAACTGGAGATGCAGCTGGACGTAATATACGCATGTTTGCTCACCACCTTTCAAAAAATAGGGATGTCAGCTATTTTTCCAAATTAAATTTAGGACCTTTTTTATATTTCGTTTCTCATAGGGGCATGGTCTTTTACCTGTTCTCATTCGATATAATGGACAGTGGTTTCCTTGGCAGGCTGGTCGATAAAAGCACGATTGACAGGAGGAATCCGTTTCCTCACCAGATGTAACCCAATGAGCGATTTTGTCATAGTCAAGCTGAAAATGACCGTTGTCGTCAATTTTCCCAACCTTATTGAAGTCTTCCTGTACGGAGAGGGTACATTTATACAATTGACCATCAGCGCCCACGACTAATGAATGTGGTTTTGCCGCATAGCAGACAGATGCTGAGGGCATTAATGATTCGATAACCATGGGGCTCATTTTTAAACCTTCTGTTATTGCCTCATCAGTTAATTCCCAAATTTTTTTATTCGCCATCGTGCGGCTGCAGACGGGGATAGCCTCATCGTTTTTCCCACCCCATTGTCCAACTGGTCGAAACAGGACTCCGTAACGCTCATCGTCAGCAAAATGTTGTTTTAAGAACTTCGTTAGCTTGGAAACATCCCCTAAATTGTCTTCGTCAAAATTGGAACGAATGGTGAGATTGAAAGAATCAGGAATGGTTTTGATAGCAATGAGATTATCGATGATTCGCTCAAACGTTTGACCTCCATCCGATAAATGTCTTCGCCTATCATGTATTTCTCCGACCCCATCAACGGTGATCATAAATTGATTAATATTCCATGATAGCAATTGCTTAAAAGTATCTTTCGTTAATAAGTATCCATTTGTTACAAGGTCACAGGTGTAACGGATCTGTTTTTCCTCGGCAATGGATAAAAAAGACTGCGAAAGTTCTTCAATAACATCCAAAGAAATAAGCGGTTCGCCGCCAAACCAACTTATATGTAAAGCCGATAGATGCGAGGCCTTTTCTTGGACGAAAGCTTTTAAACTGTTGATGACACTTCGTTTCATTTTTCCCCGTTCGAATGTTTCATAACAATAAGTGCAGCGAAAATTGCATGATTCCGTAGGCATAAGAATGAGATGTAAAAGATCTGTTCGATGTAAGGTCTGATGGAGATATTTTGCCCTTTTCATTTCATCAACATCACTAGAAATAAGAAATCCACTGCGAAATAATTCTTTCTGTATATGATTCTCCAGTAGTTCTATACCCGTTCTTTTTAAAGCAGAAATAGCAGATTGTTTTTCTTCCTCGCTAAAATGGGTAATGGCACCGGTATAACTATTAAATAGAACAACGCCGCCATCATCAGTATGGGATAGAGCATTAAATCGAGAGGGAATGTAGTTCATTTGCTTTTCCATTTTTTCACGTACCTTCATTAAATTGATGAACAAAAGTCATTATAAGACTACACGAGGATAAAGATCAGTGAGTTCTGTCACTATAATGGAGGAGGAAAAGGCTGCTGTAGTATGCCTAATAAAAACCAGATTGGAACAGTACACTTTACTCAATTTTACATATGATGGTCATGAAATAACTTAAGTTGAGGAGGTTCCAAAATGAACTATTATGGTTACCCGTATGTCAATTCATATTTTCAACCACCTGTTCCATATGCAAATCAGCAGGAATATCTGTTGCGCCAGCCACAAGATTTAGGAAGATGGTGGCAGGTTGAAGAAGGAGCATGGAGCGGAGTTTGGACCCGTAGAGGGAATAGCAATGTTTTTGATGCAAGATGGACGAGGCAAGGGGCAACGCCAATAACAGCTGTGATGACAGTAAATGTACATGATCGTTTTGTATCTATATCCCGGAGAAACAGCAGTGACGGAAACGATTGTCAGTATGTTGGTATTATTGAGGGTAATAGAGTAAGAGGGACGAATGTATGCATTCGTGGTGGTGGCACTTGGAGCGCAACGATTCACAGGAGACCGCTACAGCCGGATCTGGGAAGACGATGGGAAGTACAAGAAGGAGCATGGCGTGGCATTTGGACTCGCCGAGGAAACAGTAACACTTTTGATGCAAGATGGACGAGGCAAGGGGCAACACCAGTAACCGCTGTCTTAACGATGACACAGGAGGGCAACAATGTTCGAATCTTAAGAAGAAACAGCAGTGATGGAAATAACTGCGAGTACAATGGGCGAATTGAAGGGAGAAGAGCAAGCGGCACTTTCACATGTAATCAAGGGGGAGGGAACTGGACAGCAAGTATCAGTTAGTTGAAGTATATATTTTATTGTGCTGATTTTTATGATCTTAGTGCCTTTTTTGCTCTGGCTCCTTGAAATAAATTCTTTATCTTCATGGAGTCAGAGCAGTTTTTAGATTATGAGAAACTCTTTTGTTGGATGCTTTTGAGTATCCAGAAAAAATTACTTTGTTGATTTTTCGTGTTTTGAATAATCATTAAACAAGCGGTTTTAGGTCGAGTAATTTGTCAAAATACCTCTTCTTTTTTAACGACTAGCTCAAAAAATAGATGGATAGAATGATCAAAAACGGTTGTTTCGTTGAGTAACCATGTTAAAATGACGGTAAAACTTAGAGCGGATGGAGAGGGAAAATGGCGAAGCAGAAAATTTTAATCGTTGAAGACGAGGAAAAGATTGCTCGAGTTCTAGAGCTGGAGCTGACTTATGAAGGGTATGAAGTCGGGAAGGCGTTAGACGGTTTGACAGGCTTACAGCTTTTCCAAGAGCAAGAGTGGGATTTAATTTTATTAGATGTTATGCTTCCAGGGATAAGCGGCATTGAATTGCTGCGCAGAATTCGTTCTGTCAACAAACATACGGCAATTATAATGCTTACAGCAAAAAATTCAATTGAAGATAAAGTATCTGGTCTTGATCTTGGTGCAAATGACTATATGACAAAGCCTTTTGAAATCGAGGAATTGTTAGCGCGAATACGAGCAAATTTGCGAGTGCCGGTTCCGGTTCAGGCTGTTTTAAATGCTGATGATTGGCTCATTGTAGGAGATTTAAAATTAAATGAGGTTACGAGAGAAATTGTACGAGCAGGGGAAGCGATCGAACTAACACCACGGGAGTTTGAACTGCTAGCTTTTTTAATGAAGCATGCACGTCAGGTTTTGAATAGGGAACAATTATTAAACGGTGTTTGGGGTTATGATTATTACGGAGATACAAATGTGGTGGACGTTTATATCCGCTACTTGCGCAATAAAATTGACAAGCCTTTTAGCACTTCCCTCATTCATACGGTAAGAGGAGTCGGCTATGTGCTGAAGGATGCAAAATGAGGCTAAGAAATAAAATTAATTTATATTCGACGGTATTGTTTATTATTTTATTGATTTTACTGAATGGGGCGATTTATTTTTCCTTTAGTCAGATGATGTACAATAATGAACTGGAAAGGACAATAGCTCAAGCAACGCGTGCTGCTGATGGGGTAGGCCAAATAGAGGGAAAGGTTCCTCATCAGGAAGTTTTGCGGGCTTACATGCCGATTAATGGAATGCTGCAAATTGTCAATAACGATGGGAGCCCTGGAACAGCGGTCGTTGATCCAAACCACCAATATTTACATAAAATGGATGTTCAGTATTATGAGAAGCAAGTTCAAGAAATCACTTCTTACGATCGGGTGACGCATACTTTTGCCTCGCTTCCGATTATTTGGCGAAATGGGGAGGTAGCAAATCTTCAAATAACTGTAAGTTTACAGCAAACGGATGAAATCCTATCCACCTTGCGAATAGTACAAATTATTGTTACCTTGTTGGCGACAATTCCAGTTCTTCTTTCCTCTAGGTTTCTAAGCAACTTGATTACTCGTCCGATTACTTCAATGATTCAGACGATGAAAGAAATTCGAGAAAGCGGGCAATTTAGACGAATTGCACAGCCGAAGGAATCAAAGGATGAGCTTAATCAAATGGCTGAGACTTTCAATGAGATGATTGATTTATTAGAAGTGAACTATGAGAAACAGGGACAGTTTGTTTCGAATGCTTCTCATGAGTTAAATACTCCGCTGACTGTTATTGAATCATATGCATCTTTGTTGAAAAGAAGAGGACATGAAGATCCTGAATTATTCGCCGAATCTGTCCAAGCTATTCACTCTGAGGCACTCCGAATGAAGGGCTTAATAGAGCAGTTGTTGAACTTAGCAAGAAATGATAAACCTTTGAGAATCGAAATGGAGGAGGTTGCTCTTGCCGATGTGGTCGCTGAAATGGTCCGTACGATTGAAAAATCTTATCAACGAAAAATTGAATTGGAGGTTGAAGGTGAAGTAACGGTTCAAACTGATTTGCAAAAATTTAAACAATTATTTTATATCTTCCTTGATAATGCGCGGAAGTACAGTGAGGAAACGATCAAGGTGCGAATTATGACGTTGCAGCACGAAGTTGTTGTGGAGATAATTGATTACGGAATAGGCATTCCTGCTCTAGAGTTGGAAAAAGTGTTTGACCGATTTTACCGAGTGGATAAAGCAAGAACGCGAAAAACAGGTGGCTTTGGCCTTGGACTATCATTGGCAACAGATATTGCCGAGGCGATGGGAGCAAAAATTAGCTTAGAGAGTGTGGAAGGTTTAGGAACGACAGTCAAAATCATTCTTCCACCCGCACTTTCTCATTAAATTCTCATCTTCATTATGTATAATTTTTTTACAGGAACGAAATGAGGTGAAATGGTTGGAATCTGTCAATTGGAAGAAAATGAGCATCGGCTTGGTCGTTATTTTTGTTGTCGTGATATTGACTTGGCAACTGTTAAGGTTAATGACAGTTGAACAAACGGTTTCGGCCGAGGAGGCTAAGAATAAGGTTCAAGAACTATATAAAGGTGAAATCGTCAATATTGAAGAAACAGCGGAAGTATATCAGATTACAATAAAACTCGACACCGGGAAGTATGAGATAGAAATTGCTCGCGATACGGGCGATATTGGAAAGTTGAACAGAGTAAGCAAGGCGGTTGCTAATACTCCAGAGGAACAAAGTTCAGAAGGTGGAGGAGAAGTGGTGACTCCTGAATCACCTCCTGAAGAACAAAAAGAACAAACGCATATTAGTAAAGAAGAGGCTATCTCAATTGCTCTTAGCCAAGTGAAGGGTGAAATAGATGATGTGGACATCGAACAATCAAATGGTTTAAACTATTATCTCGTAGAAATCGAAACAAATAATGATAGGGAAGCGACAGTACAAATTAATGCAATTTCCGGTGAAGTAATGTCGATTACATGGGATGACTAAAGGTGAGGTCATCTCTTTTTTTGTTAGGAGCGAAAAATGCCCGTTTTTCTATGCGAAAAAGAGTGTAGATATGGGTCGGAATTGCCCAATGGTCAGACAACTGAATGAACTCAAGGCATGTCGACCGATAGATGTAATCATAGGCTGTTCATCCTTTTCTCATCAAATTCTCATTTTGCTATCTGTGAATTCTCATTTTGATTGTCTATATTGTAGATATATCAAATAAGGAGGAAACAATGATGAAGAAGAAAATAATTATTTTTGGTGTGGCTGGTTTGTTGTTATTAGGTGGTTCACTAGGTGTAAGTGCAGTCTCTGAACAACAGAGCAATGAAAAATTACAGCCAAATGAAAATCTGCTTTCCATTGATAAAGTGAAGGAAATTGCTGCTGCAGAGGTTAACGGTGTAATTGAAAGTGTGGAGCTAGACAAGAAGCAAGGTCGTTTAACATATGAAGTCGAGATCGATGGAGGATATGGGGATGACGATGATATTGAAGTGTATGTAGATGCGTATTCAGGCGAAGTACTAAAAGTGAAGTATGATGATGACGATAGAATAGTTACCTCAACTGCGAAAGGTACGAAAACGGAATCGGCCCATACAAAAACAATTAACGGAAAAGTACTAACGCAAGAAGAAGCGATTGCTATCGCAACAAAAGATACTCCAGGTAAAGTAGTCGATGTTGAGTATGACGATGGCGAGTATGAAATAGAAATTCACACGGATACGCATGAAGTGGACTTTGAAATTGATGCAAGGACGGGTGTAATTTTGGAAAAAGATATTGATAGACTTGATGATTGATCGTAATTGAAATTTAAAAGCAAACCGTTGGACCTCCATAAAGTAGTTGGCATGCTACTTTATGGAGCTTTTTATTTGAGCGGATTTTTTTCCTCAAGACAAGTGCTGTGATTATTTCAGTGCAGTATGCTATTTTTAAAGTAATCGAAGAAAGGAAGTGTTTGAAAATGAGCAGTCGAATTCCAGAAATAACGCTTAATGATGGTTTGAAAATACCGATAGTAGGTCTTGGTACATACAGTCTTAAAGGGAGTAGTGGTGCTGCTTCAATTCAAAGTGCGATTGAAAAGGGCTATCGACTTCTTGATTCAGCTTATAATTATGAAAATGAAGGAACAGTGGGGGAAGCAGTTAGACGCTGTTCTATTCCAAGATCAGAGCTAAGAATCACCTCCAAATTACCTGGTCGCTATCATGAATACGAAAAGGCAGTCAGTGCTATTCAAGAATCATTATATCGAGCTCAATTAGATTATTATGATTTATACCTTATTCATTGGCCTAATCCTAGTAAAGATCAATACGTAGAGGCATGGCAAGCACTAATAGATGCGAAAAAATGGGGTTTGATCCGCTCAATTGGAGTATGTAATTTTCTCCCAGAGCATATTGAACGATTGGAAAAAGAAACAGGTGTAAAGCCCAGCATCAATCAAATAGAACTGCACCCGTTTTTTAATCAAGCCGAGCAACGAAAATATCATGAGGAAAAAAACATCGCAACCCAGTCTTGGAGTCCTTTTACAAGAGGACTGAAGGATTTAAAAATTGATACACTTCAAGCGATAGCTGATCGCTATAACAAGTCGATTCCTCAAGTGGTGTTGCGTTGGCATTATCAACTTGGAGCCATTTCAATACCGAAATCAGCATCGCCGACAAGGCAACTCGAAAATATTTCTATTTTTGATTTTGTCCTTAATGAAGAAGAAATGGCGAGCATTTCAGCATTATCACACCCAGATGGTAGAATTGCCAATCAAGACCCTGCAGTCTACGAGGAATTTTAAGAGCTAAAAGCAACTTGGCAAAAATTAAATTGACCGTTAAGGGAGGTTTTTGGTTGGAATTTAAAACCGAGAGACTGATAATTAGGTTGTTTAACCATAATGACTTAAACGATGTCTTTACCATTTACAATAACGAGGAAACATGTAGATACCTTTTGCATGACAAGTGGACTGCTGAAAATAAGGAGGATGAATTTAATAAAAAGCTGAACAATAATGTCCTCACAAAAGAATCTAGTTTAAGCTTGGCAGTTGTTTGCCATAAAAAGGTTATCGGTGATTTATCTGTATGGTATACAGGGATGAAGGATACAGTTGAAATAGGATATAGCTTTGCCAGTGCAGCATCAGGAAAGGGCTATGCCACTGAAGCGGTGCGTGGTTTAGTGGAAAGATTATTTACTGAATTTAAAGTGCATCGTATCCAAGCCAATCTTGATGCAAGAAATACAGCATCACAAATGTTGTGTGAACGTATAGGCATGCGCAAAGAGGGCCATTTTATTGAGGATTATTGGAATAAAGGTGAGTGGACAGACAGTATTGTGTACGGGATGTTGCGCTCAGACTTAAATTCATAAGTTTAAGCTTAGAGGCCGTTGATTTCCATAAAATCAGCGGCCTCTAAGCTGATGAGAAAGTACTTCATCCATTATAGTGAACTCGCGAATCCAGCTTCAGCCTTGCCTGTCATTTTAACTTTGGCAGCTGTTCCTTATAAAGCTTGCGCAGATTGCTTAATTTTTCTAAGTTTTGCAATGACTGTTCTTCCAAACACTGGCCAATTCCAAGGACTAAAAAAGTTGGCTCGATCATTATGATAGTTTATTTTTTTGAAGTGACTGAAGATTTGCATTACCGTTTTTTTGAGGCGCCTCGTTTAAAAGCAATTGAAAAAGAATAGTACGAGACTAAAATGCAGCACTAAGTTGATCCTAAACCCCCAGGTTTGAACTGCCTCTCAATTGTTAGATAATGTCTAACAATTGGGAGGCAGTTCACTTTTGAGGGTTTTTGCTTGCTTGTTGTTCACTAATTAATAAAAATCGCGAATAAGCAAAACAGCATGTGTGCGAAAAGGGTGTGTTCATGAGGACAAAGAAAGCTAAAAAGAAGCAAATTGTGTCCTCATAAGGGGTTCATGGGGACAAAGAAAGCAGAAAAGAAGCAAAGTTTGTCCTTATAAAGGTTTCATGAGGACAAAAACCTTAGCGAAACGTAAACTATGTCCTCATAAAGTGCCCATGAGGAAAAATTCTGAAATCTTCGGTTGACAAACGCTTACATATAATTTACGATAAGATTACTAAACCGATTTAGTAAACCGATTTATCAAATGGAAGGGGAGAAAAAAGCTATTTTCGATTATTTGCGCAAAAGTATTATAGAATGGAGCGATTTAGTTTGACGAATTTGGATGTAACCACATTTGGTGAAGCAATGGCGATGTTTATTGCAGAAGAACCAGGACCACTACATGAAGTCTCTCGTTATTATAGAGAACTTGCCGGAGCAGAAATTAATGTGGCAATTGGTCTAGCACGCCTTGGATTAAAAAGCGGCTGGGCAAGTAAAGTGGGGGATGATTCATTTGGAAAGTTTGTTATGGAGCGTCTTAAAAATGAAAACGTTGACACTAGTTGTGTTGTAATAGATGATAAATATCCCACTGGCTTCCAAATAAAATCAAAAGTTCTTGTCGGCGATCCAGAAGTACAGTATTTCAGGAAAGGTTCCGCTGCTAGTTATATGAGAAAGGAAGAGTTTAAAGAAAACTTTTTTTTAAATTCAAGTCATGTCCATTTAACAGGAATTCCGTTAGCAATTTCAAAATATGCTAAAGAATTTGCTAGTTGTATTGTTCGCAGTGTATTAAAGAAAAGGATTCCCATCTCGTTTGACCCCAATTTGCGTCCTGCGCTTTGGAATTCAGAACAAGAAATGATTAGTGTTGTAAATGATTTTGCTTTTAAGTCCAATTTTGTTCTTCCAGGATTAAAGGAAGGACGAATTTTAACTGGTTATGAACATCCAAGAGATATTGCCTCTTTCTATTTGGATCAAGGGGTAGAGGCGGTTATCGTTAAATTGGGTGAGAAAGGAACTTTTTATAAGACTAGTCATGAGGAAGGTCAAGTGGATTCTTTTCCTGTAGAGAGAGTAGTCGACACAGTGGGAGCAGGGGATGGGTTTTCAGTTGGATTTATTAGTGCTTTATTCGAAAATTTATCAATCTATGAGTCTGTGAGAAGAGGGAATGCTATTGGAGCATTAGCGGTTCAATCGTATGGAGACTATAATGGTTACCCAACAAAACAGCAATTAGATGATTTTATGGCAATGTATACGAGTTAAACGGTTATTGTGCACTAAATGAGAATAAAGAATGGGAGGGCTAGAGATGAAAGAACAAGTGGTTGCTAGTGAAATTATTAAATATATTGGTGGGAAAGAAAATGTCAAATCAGTTGAGCATTGCGCTACAAGATTAAGACTTGTTTTGGTTGACAAAACAATTATTGATGAGAAAGCAATTGAAAATATTGATGGAGTAAAAGGGCAATTTTTCTCAGCTGGTCAATTTCAAATTATACTCGGTACTGGATTTGTCAATAAAGTGTATGATGCGTTTGTAAATGGTGATTCAAGCTTAGAAAATAATAATAAAGAAGAAGTTTATAAAAACATGAGTCTGTTGGCAAAAATTTCAAGAACTCTTGGCGATGTATTTATCCCGATTATCCCAATACTAGTAGCAACTGGTTTATTTATGGGATTACGGGGATTTATTATGAATTTAGGGGTTGAATTTGATCCAACGTTATTAACATTCACCCAAGTATTAACGGATACTGCATTTGCCTTTTTGCCCGCATTAGTCGGTTATTCAGTAATGAGGAAGTTTGGAGGCTCCCCGGTTATTGGTATTATAATTGGATTAATGTTGGTAGCTCCTCAGCTTCCGAACGCAAATGCTGTTGCACAAGGGGCAGCAGAACCTATCCTATTATCAATTTTTGGCTTATCAATACCCGTGACAGGCTATCAAGGATCAGTACTACCAGCTTTAGTGATTGCTATCTTAGCGGCAAAAACAGAGAAAAAATTAAGAAAAATTGTTCCGGATACATTAGACTTAATCATTACACCATTTTTAACTCTTTTAATTAGTATTGTTAGCGGATTGCTCATCATTGGACCACTAATGCATGTGATAGAAGCTTTTATTCTTGATTCTTTCAAAGTGCTATTAACATTTCCGTTAGGTATTGGTGGGGCCATTATTGGTGCTCTACAACAAGTCATTGTTATTACCGGTGTTCATCATATTTTTAAAGCATTAGAAATCGAATTATTGGCACAAACAGGTGCGAACGCATTTAACGCACTCGTCTCAGGAGCAATTGCGGCTCAAGCAGGGGCAGCATTGGCAGTCGTATTAAAAACGAAGGATAAGAAGAAAAAATCCTTATATATGTCTGCAACCATCCCGGCATTTTTAGGAATTACTGAACCGGCGATCTTCGGAATTAATTTAAGGCTTATTAAGCCATTTGTATTTGGCTGTATCGGTGGAGGAATTGCTGGAATTTTCTCTTCAATCGTTGGTTTAAAAGCAACGGGAATGGCGATAACGGTTATCCCTGGAATGTTATTGTATTTAAATGGTCAGTTGCTCACGTATTTTATCGCGTTGTTGATTGGCTTGGGTGTGGCTTTTACTTTGACATACTTTTTCTATAAATCTGAAGAATAATCATCCAATTATTTGCCGGGAGGGAGAAAATAATGGTTTATATAATAATTTAGAACTGCCGGAGCAATGGCCACCGAAGTATGAGGAGAAAACATTGGACAAGCCTTTAGAAGTTCCTTATCTAAAAGAAAAACAGGATATTGTCAATATTGAGATCGGCAGACAATTATTTGTAGATGACTTTTTGATTGAAGAGAGTAATTTATCGAGGGAATTTCATCAACCTAAAGTATGCGAGAAACCAATCTTCGAACCGAAGACTCCTTTGGAAATGAATGGTGGCTATTATCCTTGTGCATGTCCATTTAATGATGGGATTTTTTACGATGATGAGGATAATAAGTTTAAAATGTGGTATCATGCCGGTTGGTTTAATGGTGTAGGTTATGCAGAAAGTGAAGATGGTCTGAATTGGAAAAGGTTAAAGGAATTATATCCAGAGCGGGAATCGGAGAGCGTCCTTCCCCATGAATTTGGAACGATTAGAGATGGGGCAGCAGTCTGGATTGATTATCATGCAACAAATCGCAATGAAAGGTATAAAATGTTTGTCTTTCTCCGTAAATTTGACTTTGAGATTAAGTATTATCATGAAAAACCAAAGCATGCACACGATGATCCTGATTCAATCCCGCCAGAGGAAAAAGGAGTATTGTTCCAATCAGCTAACGGTATTGATTGGGAGGAATGTGGCACAGTAGGACATTGTGGGGATAATACGGGCTTTTATTATAATCCCTTCACTAACAAATGGACTTTCAGCTTGAGAACATTTTCTTCTCTAGATCGAAGAATTAGAACTAGAGGGTATTATGAAACCGATCACTTTATTAAAGGTACGAAGTGGACCGAGGATGATATTGTTTTTTGGACAAGAACAGATATTTATGATCGACCTGATAAAGATATGGGGTATTATACACAGCTTTATGATGTTAGTGCTACGCCGTATGAAAGCTTGATGCTAGGTGTCTTCAGCGTTTTCATGGGGCCTCCTAATGATATAAGTGGAAAAAAAGGAACTCCGAAAATTAACGATCTGAAGTTAGCCTATAGTAGAGATGGCTTTCATTGGCATAGACCTTCATATGAAAATTTCATTTCCTCTTCTCGAAAAGAGGGTAGTTGGAATTATGGATATGCCCATCCTGTAAATGGTTTATGTCTAGTTGTAGAGGATGAAATCTATTTTTATTTTTCCTGTTTTTCAGGAGTATCTCCTAAATTAGGTTCTCACAAATATGCAGGAGGGAATTTAGGCTTAGCAAAGCTTAGAAGAGATGGGTTTGTTTCTTTAAGTGATAAAGGGAACGGAGGAGAACTGTTAACTACAAAACTCCAGTTTGATGGTAATCATTTATTTGTTAATGTTGCTTGTGAAGCTGGATCTGTTTGTGCAGAGATACTTGATGAACATTCGAATGTTATAGAAGGATACAGTAAAGCAGACTGTATTCCAGTAACAGGAGATAGTACAAAGGTTCAAATAAAATGGAAAAATAAGAACCTCGAGGCATTAAAAAATAAAATAATAAAAATTCGTTTCTATCTAGATAATGCTAGAATTTACTCCTTCTGGATTGCTGAGGGTGAAGAGGGCCACAGTAAAGGGTTTATGGCAGCAGGTGGTCCGGGTTTTCATGAAGGCCGAGATGTGAGCAAAACAGAGAAATGAACTTGATAAAGAGAGTAGAACGGAAGAAAAGAGGATTTACATGTTTAAACAAATGTTTGGTATGAGAAAAGTGAAAATAATAGAGGAAATTATTTATCGACCATTATCAGGCACTTTGTTAAAGCTTGAGGAAGTACCGGCCCCAACTTTTTCAAAAAAGATGCTTGGGGAAGGGGTGGCCATTGAACCGAGTGAAGGTCGCGTATCATCTCCGGTTGATGGAGTAATCATTCATGTGTTTCCAACCAAACATGCAATAGGAATTCGCTCAGATAGTGGGTTAGAGCTCCTTATTCATATTGGATTGGAGACGGTTAATATGAAGGGCGAGGGATTTGCGGTTTTGGTAAATGAGGGTGAGCGTGTACAGGTTGGCGATCCCCTAATTGAATTTTCATTGGATTTAATTAAAGAGAAAGCCTCTAGTTGTATAACACCTATTGTCATAACCAATACAGAAAAAATTGACAGCATAGAACATATATCGGGTTTGAAAAATGGAAAAGAAAGGCTGTTTACGGTCATAGTAAAATAGTAAAAAAATACTCTTAGGAGTATTTTTTTCTAATAAGCCGTTATCGCTTTACTGTTTCGAATGACCCCTCTGGATTAATGATTACAATGTTAAAGTTATCAGTTTTATATTTTTCGAAAAACTGGAATTAAACTAACATAATAGATACAATTTATGTAGTCATTTATAAAAAGAGGGTAATTTAATGAAAAAAGTAACGATGGCAGATGTAGCAAAAAAAGCAGGTGTATCTAAAAGTACCGTTTCTCAATTTTTGAATAAACGCTTTGAATATATGAGTGTAGAAACACGGGAAAAAATTGCAAAGGCGATCGAACAGCTTGGATACAAGCCAAATTATTTAGCAAGGAGTCTAAAACAAAAGCGTACATCAATGATCGGAATCATTGTGGCAAATATTGTACATCATTTTTCAACTGAAGTAAGTAGAGCCATAGAGGATTTTTTTATTGAACATGATATTCATGCTATTTTATGCAATGCAGACAATGATCCTAAAAAGGAAAGAAGATATATCGAAATGCTACAGGCAAAACAGGTAGATGGTTTAATTATTTTCCCAACTGAACAAAATCTTGATTTGTACAAGAATTTAGTTGAATCAGGCTATCCTGTTGTTTTTATGGATCGAAAAGTCGATGATGTTAATATACCATCTGTAAAAGTAAATAATTCTGAGGCGACAGAAGCGATTATTCAGCACTTTATTGAATACGGACATGAAAGAATTTCGATTGTGACTCAACCTTTAACCATATCAACTAGAATTGAACGGGTTAATGGATATAGAAAAGCGATTAAAGAAAATGAGATGGAATTAAATGAAGATTTTATTATTCGCGCTGAGACAAAAGATATTAATAGTCAACTTAAGTTGCTTTTCGCAAAGAAAAATCCACCAACTGCATTGATCGCTGGAAACGATTTGGTTTTTTTGGAAATTCTTGAGTTCGCAAAGGAAAACGGGCTAAAGATTGGAATTGACTTTTCTTTAGCTGTTTTTGATAATATTCCGTTCGCACACTTAGTGACACCGGCAGTTACAACCATTGCTCAGCCTTCATATGAAATGGGTGAAAAAGCTGCTCAAATGCTATTATCCCTTATAGAAAAGGAAAATTCAGAGTTACAGGATGTTGTATATAATTGTCAATTATTAATTAGAGATTCCTCTAGAATAGTTAGAACAAAATAGTTTGAAAGCTGTCTAATTTATAGACGTTATAAATCGGTTTGGTTAGAGGTGTAAATATGGATATTCAATTGGCACTGGATCGAGTAACGATAGAGGATGCACTAGCCATAGTCAAAGAAACAGAGGAGTATATTGATTTAATTGAAGTGGGAACTTCTTTAATCAAAGAGTACGGTATAGAGAGTGTTCGGAAAATAAAAAATGCATATCCCCATAAGCGAGTTGTTGCGGATATTAAGACAATAGATAATGCCGAGTACGAATTTAATTTATGTTTTGATGCGGGTGCAGATATAGCTACTGTTATGGGAGTATCCTCTATAGAGACTATAAAAAAGTGTTTGCAAATAACAAATAAAAAACAAAAGATAGTCATGGTGGATTTATTGAATACCACGGAAAATAAAAGAAACCAATTATTTTCATTAAGTAATCCAAATGTGATTTTCTGTGATCATTTAAGTAAAGATGAACAAGAAATATCGGGAAAAAGAAATACATTTTCTCATTTGGATAACGTTTGGTCGATTCGCTATGCTGTTGCGGGAGGAATTACCACAGATTCTGTAGATCAGCTAGTTGATAAAAAACTGGAAATTGCGATTATTGGATCAGCGATTACGAATTCCTCTAAACCAGAAAAAACTGCCAAAAGATTTAAAGAACTCTTAAAGGGGCTTTGACAGAATGAAAACGATCCAATTAATTTTAGATGAAATACAAGGTGTTATGACGAATGTAGATGAACATTCACTAGAAAAGCTTGCAGCTTTTTTGGCAAAGGGTAAAAGGATCTTTGTCATAGGCGAAGGAAGATCTGGTTTGATGGCTAAATCATTTGCGATGAGATTAATGCACTTAGGAGCAAATGCCTTTGTGGTTGGAGAAACAACAACACCATCGATTGAAGCGGAGGATATCCTGGTTGCTGTTTCTGGTTCAGGGAAAACAAAAAGTGCTGTGTGGACCGCGGAAAAAGCAAGTTCTTTAGGGTGTGAAGTGGTTGCTATTACAACTGCTCCCAATTCAGAGCTTGCATTGCATGCATCATTTGTAGTGAACGTCCCGGCTGTGACAAAGTATCGCACAAATGATGATGTAGAATCAATTCAGCCACTGGGCTCGCTATTTGACCAAAGTGTTCATATTATATTGGATGTTGTTTGCTACTTATATTCAAAGATAACTCAAGCTGATGAAGATGAGACATTTAATAGGCATAGCAATCTTGAATAAAAATAACCTACAATATAGTACCTTTTTCGATTGTGTATAAAAAACGTGTATGTCGTCAGTTTATGGAGTTAGATATTTTTACTGATACTCATGCAGGATAGTAACATCTTTGAAAAGGATGTTGAGATGACGAACAATAAATTATAAAAAAGCTTGCATATAGCAGGCTTTTTTACGTTGTTGCCGCTTACAAGGAATAATGAAATATGGATTATATCACTAAAAAGTATTATATTTAACAAGAAATAAATGAGGGCGACAAAGAACGCAAACATGGAAATCAGTGTTTTGGAACTGATGCCGAAAAGGAGGTTCAATAATGGATAATAACGATATATTAATTCGTTTGAGATTTGCGATGGATTTAAAAAACAAAGAAATGGCAGAAATTTTTAAACTGGGTGGAATGAGTGTAACCGTTCCAGAGGTCGTCAAGATTTTAACGAGAACAGACGATTTTGCAGAAGCAAGTGAAGAGCATATTGAATGTGATAACCGTATGTTGGATTCATTTCTTAATGGCTTCATTATTTTTAAAAGGGGAAAACAAGAACCAAAACCTGGTCAGCCTGTAAAGGAAGAGACCCCGATTCGTAACCATACGAATATGAATAATCTTTTATTAAAGAAAGTGAAAATTGCTTTAGCATTAACGACCGAGGAGATGCTGGATATTTTCGATGAAGGAGGAATTAGGGTGACGAAAGGAGAACTTGGAGCTTTATTGAGAAAAGAAGGACATAAAAATTATAAGCAATGTGGAGATAATTTTGCGAGGAAATTTTTAAGAGGGTTGACTGTTCGATATAGGGGATAAATTATATGATATATACGCACTTAGGTGAATCGATTTATATTGAAATTAAATACAAGAATCGTCCATCGATCGCCATCAAAATGGATGGGTATGGAGCGGTGGAAGTCCATGCACCAAAGGGGACATCTGATGAGAAAGTGCGTCAGGTAATAAAGGAGCATTGGGACACGATTCAAGGGAAAAGAAGGGAGATGGAGTCCCGGCTTCGCGGACAAGAAGAAAAGACTTATGAGTATGGAGAAAGTTTTCTTTATCTAGGCAATTCCTATCCGATTCAAATCTTTGAAGATATGAATGAACGGGTCGAGTTTAAGGAAGAGAAACTACATATTTACGTGAAGCAGCGTGATGCAGAGAAAATTAAGCAAGCTCTAAAACGATTTTACTACCAACAATGCAAAGCTTTAGTGGAAAAAAGTATTGCCGTTTATCAAGGTAACTTCCAAACAAAGCCACGGTCTATTCAAATCACGGACAGTAAAAAAACATGGGGAACGTGCGATTCCAATCGCAGGCTAACCTTTAACTGGAGGCTGGCAATGGCGCCGCGAGCGGTAATCAACTATGTGGTTGTCCACGAGATGTGTCATATGGTTCACCTTAACCATGACCGCTCCTTTTGGCGACTTGTTGGGAAAATCATGCCTGATTATAAGGAAAAAGAAAATTGGTTGCACTTGTCAAGTTGGAGGATGACAGTTTAATCATTAAGATCACCTTTGCTTCGGAATGAACAGAGGAGCATCCATCGGTTTTATAAATGACTCCCCGAAAGTAAAAGCTTTTGGGGAGTCATTATGTTAATTATCTTTTGAATGGCGCTCTCCAACTTGAAAATCATCAGAGTGCTCAAACATGTATTTAACCGTTATTGGTTGTTGACCTGTAAGCTTTACAAAGTCATCGGTAAATTGATCCATTTTCCCTAGGCGAATGGCTTGTGCGAAAGTAACCATGCCTTCAGAAGAGAACGGGGCTTCTGAGTCTTCTTTAAAGATACCGTCAGTTGTTCGCGGCACGCCCATCGCATCAAAAATAAGATAGTTTTCTTCATCAGTAATTTCTTGATAACTGATATTGTGGCCAGTAACTTCATTACCGACGGCAACAAACTCAGTAATGGTTAATAATTCTGGACCATTAATATTTAAAATCGCTTCATGATAATCGTTAGTTGCGAGGGCATGGGCAACTGCTTTAGCGCAGTCCTTTCGAGAAATATAGGCCATTTTTCCATCGCCTTGGCTGTTTTTCAATACTCCATCTGTCTTGACGAAGGTGAAGTAGTTTGTAATCATTGCTTCTGCATATTGGGAATTACGAAGAAAAATGAAATCTAGGCCAACGCTTTTAATATAGTTTTCTGTATAGGCATGATCGATTTTTTCAACACTTGGATTGGTGTCATCTGTCGCGTTTACTAATGATGTATAAATAATTTGCTTGACTCCTGCCGCTTTGGCGGCATCGACGACATTCTTATGCGCCTTTTGCCGTTTTACCCCTACAAATGGCATAGAGATTAAAGCAATTTTATCAGCTCCGGCAAATGCTTCAGCAAGACCGTCAAGTTTATTAAAATTGGTTACATGTGTATCAATACCTTGCTCTTCATATTGCTTTAATGATGACGGGTCATAACCACAAAAGATTACTTGATCCTTATCTACTAAGTCTAATAAATAGGCTGCGGCCTGCTTACCGAGATTTCCATCGACGCCAGTTAATAATAGTTTACCCATCTTCCACACACTCCTTTTTAAATCTCCTTACAATTATATATTATGTGAAATATTGAGCAAAGTCTAATAGAAAAAGCGCATTCCCTATTGGGAAAACGAATCATACATTTGCTGGAGAAATGGTTGCAAGGCAGGATTGCGATTATCCTTTAAATAGCCTATCTCGATTTTAAATGTATGGTGAGAATCCTCTATTGGGATTAATCGAACTTCTTCAGTGGCATAAGGTAGTTGATAATTATCTGGAAAGAAGCCAATTAAATTTTCGGTTATAATATGGAAAAGCTCTGTTTCGACATCATCAACCGTTCGTATAATATGGGGTTCATACCCATCCTGTAATGCATGTTGAAGCATTAAATGATAGGAATCACCAATTGCCGCTGGACTTAACATCACGAGTGGGTAATGATAGAGTTCCTCTTTTGAGATAGATGTGTACTGGAACAGAGGGTGTTGATGACTTAAAACGGCACAATACTGCCCTTGATAGATTGGATAGGTTTGTATATCATTCTTCCCTTTAAAAGCGGAGTCAAAAGCGATGGCGATGTCAAAGGTCCCCTTTTTCAAAAAATCGGAAATATCCTTCAACAGCACTTTATTTAATTCCAGTTCAATATTGGGGTAATTTTCTTTAAAAGAAGGAATGAACTTTAATAAACTTTCCATATCGGTGATAGCTGAATATTCAATGGATAGCATATGTTTCTTTTCTTTGTGATAATAGGCCATCTTCGTTTTCATATGATTAAACTGCTTCCAAATAGAAAGGGCTTCACTGTAAAACAACCAACCAGCTTCTGTCGGTTCTATCGGAATCTGTTTTCGATCAATTAGTTGCGTGTTGAATTCTTTTTCAAGTGATGCGATTTGTTGACTTATTGTTGTTTGTGAGACAAAATTCTTCTTTGCGGTTTCAGTAAAATTTTTGCACTCAACTAGATCGATGAAGTATTTTATCTTTTCAATATTCATTACGAATCTCCCTTTCATCCTGTTCCTATTGAGTCACGTAATATTTTGCCCTCTCAGTCAGGTGCGTAATAAAAAAGGCATTTGGAAAACAACTCCGAAATGCCATTATGTTTTAGGAAATTACTTTCCAATTATGATCGCAGCTAGCTGCAACGGTTTTTCTTTTTAAAAAATAGTCGGCAAGTATCTCTGTCATATCTGTTTGAATTTCTTTTATAACAGGTCTGTCTTTAAACATTTCGAAGTCGCCGCCTCCCCCAGCACGGTAGTTATTCATGACAACTTCATATTGTCCGCTTAGATTAAGCGGTTCGCCATTACGAGTAAGTGATTGAACACGTGAGCCAATAGGCTTTGAAATGTTTAAAACGTATTCAATTCCCTCCCACATATCGTAATTGTAATGCTGAGGTTTTGGTTCAATATAAGAAGGATTAACAGCAATCTCTTGCTTATCATTTAAAGTAAAATAGGAAGCGCATTTTTCCAAAGCATCCTTAATATCTTGACCAGAAATACGAATTACTTTCAAGGTGTTTGGATAAATATAGTTGGAAACAATATCTCTCATCGTCACGTGCTCGGGAAAACCTGGTGACTCATTATGAAATAGAGCTGTATTGGAAATATCGACACCAGCCGCATCCATTTGTACTTTGTTGATAAATTCAATCAGTGGATGATCGCCGGTTCTCACAAGAAATGGGTCTGTGATCGTCATATCGCCCACAATTTCACCAATCGGTTGATCGAGCCAGCTTTGCGTTTCTTGTTCAAACTCTTCTGCCAATGCTAGCACCTCTTTTTCAGCAGGGGTAGACTCACTGACCTTTATTAATTCAGCAGACTTGCTGACGATTTGCCATTTTTCATTATTATGCTTAAATTGAAGGACGACCTTCCCTAAAGCTTGACCATTAAATCCAGGCTGTACGATGGTTACCCCATTTAATTCAGTAGCGATCGTGCGATGCTGATGGCCTGTTAAGAGAACATCAATGCCTTCGATTTCTTGGCAAATTTCATAACCTTGATTTTCTCCTGTTAAAGACTCCGTTGCTTCCCCGCTGATTATATCTCTTTCAAAACCACCGTGATAGGAAACAACAAGTAGATCAAATTTTTCGTTTTCTTTTAAAAACCGAACCCATTTTTTTAAACTTTCAAATGTATCTATAAACAGTAAGCCTTCAATATGATTCGGATTTTCCCAATTTGGAATGTAATGGGTAGTAACTCCTAAAACAGCTACTCTTAATCCATTGGGGAATTCTTTTATAAAATAGGGAGGGCCAAATACGGGTTTATTATTTTCTTCCGCGATGATATTGGCTGATAGCCAAGGAAAATGAGATTGCTGCACAGCTTCTTTTAGCAACTTCATTCCATAATTAAATTCATGATTGCCAATGACAGCCGCATCATATTTGAGGTGATTTAAGATGCTGATCAGCGGATTTCTTTTATTAGAAAGAAATTTTGCGTAATGATAGGTTAATGGAGTTCCTTGGATAACGTCTCCATTATCGATGAGCAGCGTATAATCGAATTTTTCCTTTTCTTCATTAACAAGATGGGCAATTTTTGCAAAGCCTGAGTTTGATTTCTTTTGATTGCCATAATTTATCGGGAATATATTACCGTGGATGTCGCTTGTCTCAAGTATAACCAATTCACACGATTCATTCATTTTCATTTAAAACGGTCCTTTTCATTTATTTCTTAGTTCATTATATCTCCAAAAAACAAAAAACGACAAGAAACTTCGAAAGATAACAACTTTTACAAATACTTTACATAGTTTAATATTATTTATGCTATACTTTTTCTTGCAAGTGGTTTGAATCAAAATTAGTGAAACGATGGGGGAAAAATGAATGAGAAACAAACTGAGATTTTTAATTGGACTAGCTTTGCTTATGGCAATCATTGCGGGCTGTAGTTCAAACAATGAAACGGAGAGCAATGAAGGGAACACGGATGGTGATTCCGAGGCAGTTTCAGAAAATACTAGTATTGATACACTCAAAGTAAGTTTCGTACCGTCACGTGATCCAGAAGAAATTGTAACAGCGACTGAACCACTCAAAGAGCTTTTAAAAGAAGAGCTGGGCAATCTTGGCTATGATGTAAAAAATGTAGATATTAATGTTGGTACAACATATGAAGCTGTTGGAGAAGCTCTTTCAGCAGGTACCACGGATGTCGGGTTAATTCCAGGTGGAACGTATGTATTATATGATGATGGTGCTGAAGTGGTTTTAACTGCAACGCGTGCCGCTTTATCAAATGACTCCGAAAATCCAAAGGATTGGAATGAGAATAAGCCAACGGAAGGGTTGGAAGATAAGCAAGCAACTTACTATCGCAGTATTATCATTGCGGGTCCTTCTAAAAAAGGACAAGAGCTTGCAGAAAAGGTAAACAATGGTGAAGAGTTAACTTGGGAAGATTTAAAGACTGCTAGATGGTCTGTACAATCAACGTCTTCATCGGCTGGATATATTTATCCGACTTTATGGTTACAAGATAAGTTCGGCAAGAGCATTACAGATATAGACAATGCTGTTCAGTCTAATGGATATGGTGACTCATTTGCGAAATTAGCAGCAGAACAAGTGGATATTGTTGTTGGATACGCAGATGCACGACGCGACAATGTTGATAAATGGACAACTGATTTCGCACGTGAAGCGACAATCTGGGACGAGACTAATGTAATTGGTGTGACACAACCGATTTTTAACGATACGGTTTCCATAAGTAAAAACTCTGAAATCATGACAGATGACTTAAAAGCGGCAATTCAAGATGCATTCATCAACATCGCTCAAACAGAAGCAGGAAAAGAAGTAATTGCTATTTACAGTCATGAAGGCTATCAAAAAGCAGAAGGCTCTAATTACGATGGCGAAAGAGATGCACAAGAATTTCTAAAGAATTTAAAATAGTAAACTGCGATGAGTGAGAGGTTATATACATGTGAGAACATCATATTTAAGGATGTTCTCACTTTTTCACGTTTATGATGAATGTGAGACATTTCAAAGAATGGAGAATTACCCATGATAGAGTTTATTAATGTTGAAAAGGTTTACCCAAATGGAACAAAAGCATTGGAAAATATCAACTTAAAAATTGATCAAGGTGAATTCGTTGCGGTTATTGGCTTGTCCGGTGCAGGAAAGTCGACCCTGATTCGTTGTATTAATCGCATGCATGATATAACAGATGGCAAACTGTATGTAGATGAAACGAATGTCTCTAATCTAAAAGGGAAACAAATTCGCCGTTTTCGTAGAAGGATCGGGATGATCTTTCAATCTTTTAATCTTGTTACGAGAACAACCGTCCTTAAAAATGTTCTCGTCTCCTTTGTTCCAGATAATCCGTTATGGCGCAAGATAACCGGACTTTATACACAGGAACAAAAAAGGAAGGCTCTTGAGGCGTTAGATAAAGTAGGCATTCTTGACAAGGCGTATGTTCGTGTCGATCAATTATCAGGCGGACAACAACAGCGTGTAGCCTTGGCTCGTACATTGGCTCAGAATCCTGACATTATTTTAGCGGACGAACCGATTGCTTCGTTAGATCCGGTAACATCAAAGCTAGTGATGGATGATTTTAAGAGAATCAATCAAGAGTTGAATATCTCTGTTATCATGAATATTCACCATGTTGAAGTAGCGCTTGAGTATGCCGATCGCATCATTGGCATTCGAAAAGGAGAAGTCGTTTTTGATGGTGAATCCGCAAAGGTTACGGATGAGATTCTCCACGAAATTTATAGTGGCAACATTGAAGAATTGAAAGCTGCGTTAGAGGAGAGTCATGCACATGTATGATAAAATTTTTCCTCCGAAAAAAATTGAGTTATCGAATGGCAGAGTCGTATTAGAAAAAAGATCTCGTACCCCGCTCATTCTGCTCATTGTCATGATTGCGGTTTACTACTCTGCTCAAGTAACAGGCTTTAGTTTTGAAGTTCTATTTAAACGTATTTCTGAGTTTTTTATCATTATTAAAGAGATGCTTAAGCCGAACTGGGGTTATATTGATGGTATTTGGCCGGAACTGATGTCGACACTTAAGATGTCTTTATTTGGGTCTGTTGCAGGGGCATTGATTGCATTGCCTGCTGCTTTACTTGCCTCTGCAAATATTATAAAAAATAGGGTTATTGTAGCGGTATGTAAGACCGTTCTTAGTTTACTTAGGACAATGCCAACACTTGTAACAGCATTAATTGCAACATATGTTTTTGATTTGCCTGCAACAGCAGGGACGGTTGCTATTTTTCTGTTCACGATTTCCTATGTGGGAAAATTAATGTATGAAGCGATTGAAAATGTCGATATGGGAGCATTTGAAGCGATGGAATCAATTGGTATGACGAGAATTGAAGCATTTCGTTATGCAATCATACCGCAAATATTGCCTGGCTATCTCTCCACATCTCTGTTTTGTTTTGAGGGAAATGTTCGATACGCAGCCATTCTTGGTTATGTTGGAGCAGGAGGAATTGGCAAATTGATTAATGAAACGATCGGCTGGCGCGATTATTCAAGTCTAGGGATGATCGTCTTAATGTTAGTCATTACCGTTTACACGATTGAGACCATTAGTGAGCACTTTAGGAAAAAGTTAATTTAAAGGAGTAGTTCGGGGTATGACGACAATAGAAAAACAGTTATTGCAAGCACCTCGCAATCATCGTTACGTCCTTACAGTTGTGGCAATCGTGGTGATTTTGCTGGCGTGGTCTGTAACTGAATTTAGTCTTAAATTGGACAGTAATGGCATGAAGATTGCCTCTAATATAGTTGGTGGACTTTTAAACCCAGATTTAGACTTTTTGTTTAATCTTTCAGATAAAGGCGTTATCTATTTATTGTGGGAAACTTTTGCGATTGCGCTATTAGGAACAATCGTGGGGGCTATTTTAGCGGTGCCATTGGCGTTTTTGGCTGCCTCCAACATTGTTCCAAAGCCAATCTCTTGGATAATTCGTTTATTGTTAATTTTCATTCGTACTGTTCCTGCGCTAGTGTATGGCTTGATGTTTATCAGGGTGACTGGGCCGGGACCTTTTGCAGGTGTATTAACAATAGGTATTACTTCCATCGGGATGCTAGCTAAATTATACGTCGATGCGATTGAAGAATTAGATGTGAAAGTGTTGGAATCAATGACTTCTATCGGCTGTACAACATTCGAAAAAATCCGTTACGGCATTATTCCGCAGTTGGCATCGATCTTTTTATCGGTTATGATCTACCGTTTTGATATGAATATGCGTGAAGCGGCTATTCTTGGTTTGGTTGGAGCGGGTGGAATCGGGGCTCCACTCATTTTTGCGATGCAAGGCTATAAATGGGAGCAAGTAGGATCTATTTTAATCGGTTTAGTAATCCTCATTCTGATTATTGAGTTTATCTCGAATAAGCTTCGCTCAAAACTTGTAAATGGATAGGTAATAAAAAAGGCATTTGGGAAGTGGTTTTTGTACTTCCAAATGCCTTCTTTATAAGTTCATCCATACTGTTGATAAAATATTTTTCGGGGCTTATTTCGTTAGAGCCTTGACTTCACACGAAATGAACAAAAATCAACACCCGCTTATTACAAAGCCAAGTTTTAACTCCAAAAATGTTTGGTGTAAGCAGCTTGTCTCCTTGAAATGTCAGCCCATAAGCTAAGTCAGTACCCTGATTTTTCTTTACTTGGTGGCAACAGGCTTTTGGTTAAAGGGAACGATTTTTCTTCATTATGGCTTTAGCGGATCTCGATTGAGAAAAGCGGTTGTACAGTGGATCGCACCCCAGCCGTTTAATAACTCATCAAGTACCACTTCAACGACTTCAATTCCATTTTGCTCTAATAGCTGCTTTGTATAAGGATTATTCGCCACCATGACGACTTTTCCCGGTTCAAGGGCTACAAAGTTCAAGCCCATTCCCAGCTTAAGTTCGTCAATATTGGTAAATTCAATTAGTTCGATTCCGAGATCGAGCAGTTGTTTCGCACAATCATAGGTTACATGCCATGGGAAAATCACAAGCTTGTTCTTATCTACCATATTCATATAACCGTCTAGGTGGATGGAACCGTATGGAATTTGCGTGCGGATAATATTTTTCACGCCAATGTTGCGCAGCTCGGTTTCTACTTGACATGCGCCTGATTCGTTTGTACGGCTTCCGGTGCCGATAATGACAGTTTCACGGTTGATCCACATGGCACTTGCCCCTTCAAAATAACCATCGCCATTAATCGTTTTGATGATTGGGACGCCTAATGAAGCAAGTGTCTTGGCAACTGCCTTTTCTTCGCCGCGCCTGGCTGGAATGGCAGGTCGACATACGATTGCTCCTTCCGGTGTCATAAACATTAAATCACGCATAAACATGGCGTTAGGTCGATCTGTACGCTGTCCCTCGATATAATGAACTTCTACACCATGTGTGCGATAAACATTAGCTAAGTCATCATGCTGTTTTCGTGCTCTTTCCGGATTGATAGGGGCTCGAAAACGAAAATCATGAAAGTTTTCCGAGGTGATTCCTTCTATTTCCTTTCCTGGTCGATGCATTAAAACAGCTCTAAGTTTTCCTACCTCTGAATCACAATACCAATTTCCCCAAAGTTCTTTTATTTCATTAGAAAAGGGTTGTTCTGATGGAAACCACCGTTCACCTTGGACAGTGACTTTTTGTGTAACTGGCATTTTATCGCCTCTCTTATCAATGAATTTAAATGATGAAAAATTAATTAATTAAATTGTCGAAAATGCATATCCTCTTCAGTGTGATGACTTCTCTGCAAGCTTTGCACCGAATTGTGAGTTAACCGTATTTAACCGGACTGCCGGGTTTTGGACATTAATGATTTAATACTTTTGATAGAAAGCTTTTAGCTCTTTCCGAGTCGGGATTTGTGAAAAACTTGTCTGGCGGAGAAACCTCAACGATTTTTCCATCGGCCATGAAAACAATTTGATCGCACATTTCCCGTGCAAATCCCATTTCATGTGTAACGACAATCATGGTCATTCCAGACTTCGCCAAGCCTCGAATCGCATCCAGCACTTCTTTAATCATTTCTGGATCGAGAGCAGAGGTTGGTTCATCAAATAACATGACCTTTGGATCCATAGCGAGAGCACGGGCAATTGCAACCCTTTGTTGCTGCCCTCCGGAAAGCTGAGATGGATAGGAATTGATTTTATCGCCAAGCCCCAGCGATTCCAACAGTTGTTTTCCTTTTTCTTGTGCCTCCTGTTTCCCCATTTTCTTTACGTTGATAGGTGCAATGGTGACATTATCCAGAGCGCTAAGAAATGGGTATAAATTAAATGATTGGAAAACGAACCCAATCTCTGTACGCACCTTGTTAATATCTGTTTGCTTATGATGGATGGAGCTTCCATCCACAATAATTTCACCCTCCTCAATGCCTTCTAAGGCATTGATTGTCCGGATTAGTGTGCTTTTCCCGGCGCCACTTGGGCCGATTAACGCAAAAACGTTTGACTGGGGAATTTCTAAATTAATATCATCAAGAACAATATTATCTCCAAATCGTTTTTGTACATTTTTGATTGAAATCATTTTGCTTCACCTCTTTTTCTGTTAATCATATGAGTTATATTTCTTTTCTAAAAATCGGATGATTTGCGAGAGGGTGAAGGTCATTATGAAATACAATACTGCAACAAATGTCCAAACCTCTATAGAACGAAAGGAAGTGGCAACTAGATTTTTCGCTACTAATGTCAAATCGACTACAGAAATAACGGAAACGAGTGATGAATCTTTAATTAAAATAATAAACTGTGATGCTAAAGGTGGTAATACTTTTCGAAATGCTTGCGGTAAGATTATTAGTCTCATTGCTTGGACATAGGACATTCCTGAAGAACGAGCTGCCTCCATTTGCCCGCGAGGCACTGATTGAATTCCCGCTCTGACAATCTCTGCAACGAATGCTCCGGAAAATGCGGCCAATCCGACAATCGCGGACCAGTATGGCCCAAGCTGCAAAAATCTGCCCATTACAAAGAATATCCAAAAAAGGAGGACAAGGAGTGGAACGCCTCGCATGATTTCAATGTAAGTAGTTGCTAAAAACGAAATGATTTTGTTTTTTGAAATACGGCATAATCCTAATATAATCCCAATTGGAATACTGATGACCAATGCTAGAGCCGAGATCTCCAATGTGAGTAAGATCCCTTCCAAAAATAGGCCCATATTCTGAGGAATGACACTCCAGTCTGGCTGATACATCCATTCTTCCCCCTAGATATCTAAAATTTATAGCTCTCTATTCTTCTTTTACATCATTCATCCAGTCAGCGCTATTAAACCATTTTTCAAAAGACTCCAATTCTGCTGGACTACCTTTATACGACTCTAAAAATGAATTTAACCATTGTACGGTTTCTAAGTCATTATGTCTTACAGCGATACCGAGATTTTCTGCTGAAATTAAATCGTATACACCGCGAACACTATTCGCATTCATTGCTTCATATGTGCGAACACCTGGTTCATCATAGACGATTCCGTCTGCTTGTCCCTGCACTAACGCTAATGAAGCTGCTGGAAAATCTTCGAAATCTACAACTGTCGCTTCTTTAAATAATTGCTTCGCCAATAACGCCCCTGTAGTTCCGAGTGATACAGCGATTTTCTTTCCCGCTTGATCTAAATCCTCCCATGATTTTGTTGTCGTATCACTTTTTGGTAGCATTAATACTTGTCCAGTTGTAAAATAAGGGTTGGCGAAACTGACAGCTAAGGCACGATCACCACGAATAGTCATTCCGGCAATGATCATATCAATTTCACCTGTTTGAAGAGCAGGAATTAATCCATCAAAACCAAATTGTTTAAACTCGACATCAACGTTCAATGCTTCGCCAATGGCCTTGGCCGTATCTACGTCATATCCCATAAACTCCCCATTTAAATCAATCATTTCAAAAGGGAAATAGCCTGGAGCTGTTCCAATGACGAGTTTTTTATTTTTTAAAACATTGTCAATTGTAGATGGAACAGTTTCTCCATTACTAGCTTCCTTCGTACAGCCTGCAAGAATTACAGCAAAAATGATTATGAGAATCATTGATATTTTTTTCATATTATTTCAGCACCTTTTCAGCAAATTTTAGTTAATTGGATCTCGATTTAGAAAAGCAGTCATACAATGAATCGCTCCCCAGCCTTTTAATATTTCACTCATATCCGTTTCAATAACCGTAATGCCGGCAGCTTCCATCTTCGACTTTGTATCTGGACATCCAGCCGGCATAACGATTTTACCAGGTTCGAGGGCAACAAAATTAATAGAAGCTTTTACCTTAATTTCTTCAAGGTCTGTCGCTTCAATAATTGTAAAATCCCTATCTATTAATTGTTTCACGACATCATAAGGTACTTGCCAAGGAAACAATACAGCCGTTTTTTTGTCAGCAATATTGATTAATCCATCAAGATGAGCATGGCCATAGGGGATTTCAAAGCGAATAATATGACTGACGCCCATATTTCTTAATTCTGACTCTACTTGTTCAGCTCCGTTTTTATTTGCTCTAGCTCCCGTGCCGATAATGACCGTTTCACGATCAATCCACATTCCACATGCTCCATCAAACCAACCGTCCCCATTGATCGTTTTTACTATTGGAACACCGAGACGACCAAGTGCTTCCGCTGTAAATCGCTCCTCCCCGCGACGGGCAGAAATTCCGTTGCGACAGACGATCGCACCTTCAGGCGTCATGAATACTTGATCACGCATGAATAGAGCATTCGGTCGATCATCTCTTTGCGTTTCAACATAATGTACATTTACGCCGTGTTGTCGATATATGTTTGCTAGCTCATCATGTTGTTTCTGTGCTTTGGCAACATTCATTGGAGCTTTCCAACGATATATTGAATAATTATTCTCTGAAATGATCTCGATTTCTTTTCCAGGTCTTCTCATCAAAACATCTCTAAGCTTGCCGGTCTCGGAATCGCAATACCAGTCTCCCCAAAGTTTAGGCAATTCGTCTGAGAAGGATTCCTCCGCTGGAAACCACCGTTCTCCCTGTATCGTTACTTTAGTCATTAGCTCCCTCCTACTAATAAATATTAAAAACATTGTAGTTTTTATAAGTATAGTTTATAATTGCCTAAAATGTCTATTAAATTTTGAAAATAATGAATAATTGGAATTGTACTGGAAATGTTGTATTTTAAACTATATAGTCTTTAAGGAGTAGATATAATGGATTACGTGACATATGTCAGCTCAACAGATATTGAAAGGTTAATCAAACGTCTCGTTCAAGTTCCTAGTATTTCTAATACTGCCGGTGAGGTAGAGATGGCTAACGAAATCTGCAAAATTCTGCTGGAGCTTCCTTATTTTCAAGAAAATCCTGAAAATGTAATGAAAGTTCCGATTGAAGGTGACCCCCTTGGCAGGGAAAATGTAGTTGCGCTTTTTAGAGGGAAGGGGAGTCCTTCTAGTAAAACAGTGGTGCTGTTAAGTCATTTCGATGTAGTCGGGGTCGAGGATTTTGGTAATTTAAAAGAACATGCTTTTGCTCCAGAAGCCTATACGAAGCTATTAAAAAACGAAAGGATTTTTGATCCTGAAGTGGTTGAAGATCTTTCCAGTGGTGAGTGGTTGTTTGCTAGAGGGATTATGGATATGAAGGCGGGTCTTGCGGGACAAATTGCCGTTCTTTCAGAGCTTATGGACGAGGAAAATTTTTCTGGAAATCTGCTTTTAATAGCTTCTCCTGATGAAGAGCGCAATTCTGAAGGCATGTTTGCTGTCATTCCTTTTTTAAATACATTAAAAGAAACACATCAGTTGGAATATGAGCTTTGTATATGTTCGGAACCAAGCTTTGCCTCTGAACCAGGGTGCGAGGAAAAGTATATTTATACAGGATCGGTTGGAAAACTGTTGCCTTTGATCATGTGTGTTGGCAAAGAAACGCATGTTGGTGAACCGTTGGAAGGTTTAAATGCAGGTTGGATGGTCGCTGATTTAGTAACGAGAATGGAACTGTCAAACAAGCTAGTAGATAAAAAGGATGAAGAGATCAGCCCCCTGCCAACTTGTTTGAAGGTGACCGATTTAAAGGAGCAATACAATGTCCAAACTCCAAGTGTTGCATATGCCTTATATAATGTCTTGACGCTTCAAAGGACGCCAAACGAGATTGTGGAAACAATTAAGGAAATTGCTTCAGAATCAGCAGCATCGATTCATGAAAAAGTTGTGGAAAAATATCAAACGTATAATTTGGCATTCGATGAAACGAAAGAGAGAGCTTTTCGACCGTCTGTGTTTACCTTTGCTGAGCTGTATGAAAGAGGGCAGAAAGATTACGGAAGTCCGTTTGTTCAATCGTTAGAGAGAATTATAGCCAATCAGCAGGAAAAAGATTTTCGTGAGCAAACTGTGGATATAGCTGTTGAACTGATGAATTACTTTGCCCATGAGGCCCCATTTTATTTAATAATGCTTGCACCGCCGTATTACCCCCATGTTTATTTGAACTATACAACAAAGCAGGAAGAGCGTATTTCAAAAATGGTTGCCTTTATTATCGAAGAAAGCGAAACACAGTTTCAGGAAAAAATTAAAGTAAAACCTTTTTTTAACGGATTATCTGATGTCAGTTATTGTCGAATGCTTAATGATCAAGAATCACTTAGTGCCATCTATGAAAATATGCCATTGCTCGGGAATGGATATAATATCCCGATCGCAGCGATTAGAGAGTTTAATGTTCCCACAATCAACATCGGCCCGTTCGGAAAGGACGCACATAAAAGTACGGAACGTTTAGAAGTTAAATTTTCAACAGAGGTCTTTCCGAAATTGCTTAAATGGGCCATTAAATTTTATCTCGGTCAAGTGGGAGGTGAAGGTAATAGATGACAGAAAATTCAAATTTTCCATCGACTGTAGTTGGTCAAAAAATTCGTAATATCCGTAAGGAGAAAGGACTTACCATTGAGGAACTAGCTCAAAAAATTGAAGTTAGTCAAAGCATGGTTTCACAAATTGAAAGGGGTCAAGCGAACCCCTCTTTAGATACTTTATGGAAGGTTAGTCATGTTTTAGGAACTCCAATTTTTTCTTTTTTTGAAAATATTGAGCATCGCTCTGTCCAAGTAATAAAAAAAGAACAACAAAAAACAGTGAAAATGTTGCACCCTAATGTGATTTATCGCTTATTAACTCGAAGCTCTTCCCTTCGAAAAATGGAATTTTTTGAACTGCAAGTAGAACCGTTTCATACAGAAAATCTAAAGCAGCTAGCACATAGCGGGGAAGAGTGTGGTTATATCATGAAGGGAGAAATCGTTGTCACAGTTGAGGATGAGAAGCATCATCTAAAAGTGGGAGATAGTATCTATTTTGATAGTACACTCCCACATAGCTTTTTTAATCCGGGGAATGAAACCGCTATCGCTATTTGGGCAATGACTGGGAAAAAATAGAGGGAGAGTGCGTCATTTTGAAAGTAGATTTAGTGATTACGCATGCACATGTTTTAACGATGGAAGGACCAGGTGTCGGTTTTATTGAAGATGGGGCTGTTGCCATTAAAGATCATTTAATTGCCGCTGTGGGCAGAACGGATGAGATCCTTGCAAATATTCAGGCAGAACGGATGATCAATGCAAAAGGAAAAGTCGTTATGCCAGGATTTATTGATGCCCATATTCACACAGGGCTTTCCATTTTGCGGGGAGTAGCACAGGATATCAATAATTGGATGCAAAAAGGGCTTTGGCCATTTTATAAACATGTTACAGTTGATGATGCGATGAAAGGCTCGCTCGTTAATATTATAGAAGGAGTGAAAGCAGGAACGACGACTTTTTGTGATTATGACGAATCGATGAACAAGCTTGTTCATAATTACGTCAAAGTCGGGGCAAGAGCAAGATTAGCAGAAATGATTAATGAAATTCCTCATGACATTGGCAAAGTACCAGTAGGAGAGTTGTATCCATTTAATCCGGCGATTGGTGAGCGAAAATTAAAGAACAATTTAGAGCTTATGGAAAAGTGGCATGAGAGAGAAAATGGTAGAATTACGGTTATGTTTGGACCTCATGGCCCTGATATGATGTCGAAGGAGCTTCTGCTAGAAATACGTGAAATAGCAAAAAGCTATGATACGAAGTTACATATGCATCTGGCTCAAGGTGATCGGGAAATAAATCAAATGGTATTAAGATACGGCAAGAGATCGATTCCATTTTTAGCAGAAATTAATTATTTGGATGAACGCCTTATTGCAGTACACTTAACGGAAGCAAATGATGAGGAGACGGTGGCCGTGGCCGAAAGTGGAGCCTCGATGATTTATTGTGCGGGGAGCATTGGGATTATTGACGGGTTAGTGCCCCCTATCATTAAATTTTTACAAGCAGGCGGTGTTGGTGCGTTAGGGTCTGATCAAGCACCTGGCAACAATAATAATAATATGTTCAACGAGATGAAGTTTGCTGCCATATTGAATAAGGTAAAATACGGTGATCCGACTGTTTTTCCGGCATCACTGGCAATGCGTATGGCGACCATTGAAGCTGCGAAAGCAATAGGCCTAGAACACGAAATTGGTTCATTACGAAAAGGGAAGAAAGCCGATATAATCATTATCGATATGGAGCAACCAAATTTAACACCAGTTATCGTAAGTCCAATCCGTAACATTGTGCCAAATCTAGTCTACTCTGCGAGAGGGAATGAAGTGGAAACGGTGATTATTGATGGGAAAATTATAGTCGAAGATGGTGTCATATTAACTGTCGATGAAAAAGCAGCGGTTAAAGAAGCGCAAGAAGCAGCAGAGAAAATTAGTCTTAAAGCGAAAGATGACATCGTTGTTGCCGAAAGTGAATTACTGCAATTTATGGAGAAGGGATATTTATAGGGGGATATGGAAGAAGGGCAGCCGAGATTTTCGGGTGCCCTTTAAGAATGTTCCAAAGAGACCAATTTGTAAGCGGCTCTTCCTAAAGATCATCAAGCAAAAAAAGAAGTGGAGATAGCGAATAATGGCTTCAATGATATTGACACTTTTCGAACAGGCAACTATTTCGCTAAAAATGTAAAGAGAATAATCGCAATAAGTGGCAGAAAGACAATAAGATAACCAAGTGGATTAGCAAAGTTTATTGTCCAACCAATACCGAACCGTTTTTCAACAAAAATCGATGGGTCATTTTTGTTGAAATAAAAGAGACCACCTTTCCAATAGGAATCCTCATTGGAGTCGACGATTTTCTCCTGTATTTGCGGGGCTGTTTTTTTATCTGATAGCCCCACTTTGACAGCAAAGACAATAGCGCTTACTAAGATAAGAATAAGGAAGCCTAGCGGTACCAAGAACATGGCTGTTGCAGAAAAAATAGTTGGGTGAATGGTTTGTAATTGAAAGTAGCTGATCAACATCGTAAGAAGCATACTGACAAAAAACATAAACCAGCTTGAATATTTTCGTAAGGTAAGCTGTCTTTGTCGCGATACTTCTGTGCTTTCGCTGTTTACTTTAATGCCCGATTTCTTCGTTCCTACATGAAGACCTAAAAACATGAGCTGCATAATCAAAAGGGTCAGAGGAAGAAGAAGTACTGAGAGCATTGTTTTTTCAGTAAAGGCATCTGGTTCTCCGTTTACTCCCCAATGGGTTGGAATTTGCTGCGGTAGTAAATCGTATTGAATAGTGGTGTAAATCATGACGCCAACCGTAATTATCATTGGCAGTAAGTACACTTGCCAAGGGAGCATTTCATCATGAGCACGTGCTGATAAATCAGCGACTTTGATGTTCTTTAAGTTTTCAGTCCATTGATTTATTTTCTTCAGCCGCATGGTTTTTCCATGGAAGTAAAAATAGAGGGCAAAGCTAAAGAGAATAATCGCAAACTCAAGGAACGTTCCAATCAAAACAATTTGCTCCTGGGTGACCGGTTGAAAGAGGGCCCATAAAAGGTAGCTTGTTAAAAGGATAAGCGAAAACACACTTACAAACAGTGAATATTTTTTCTTATAGGAGAGCAGCGTCTCATTGCGCAAATAATTCTCAGGGATCGTTACTCCGAAAATGATGGAGCGATTTACTAGAAAAGGAATCGTTGTTTGAATTCCGGCAATAATAATGGCGATAAAAAGAAAGATAGTTAAAGTCATCGTAATACCTCCTGTATTATTTTAGTTGCCCGTTGCTTTTTTTAAACTCCTCAAGTAGAGTATCAACAAGCTCTGTTATCTGTATGGTGGGCATTCCTATAACTAAAGATTCAGCAATAAGATGCTTATATTCATCTTTAAGTTTATTGATAGTACTCTCGTTGAAATCCTGCGGTGATGCAATCACAGCACCAGACTTCGGAACGATCCGAATAATGCCCTTTTGTTCTAAATGATGATAGCTTTTATTGACTGTGTGCATATTAACGCCAAGGTCAGCTGCAAAACTCCTAACAGATGGAAGCGCCTGCCCTGCTTTTATATATCCCCGTGCTATACCCTCAATAATTTGATTCGATATTTGCAAGTAAATGGGGATGTCTGATTCGGATTCAATTCGAATGATCATCATTCTTCCTCCAATCTGTTCTATATTTATTATAACAAATCTGTTCTATTTTGTATAGAACAAAAAATATTCAGACAAACTTGCCGATCTTATTAAATATGTCCGCATGAAGTATCTATGAGGATATACTTAAGTGAAGAAAGCAAACTCGTATGAGGACAAACTCAAGAGGAAAAAAGCAAAGCCGTGTCCGCATGAAGGGCACAAGAGGACATACTCGGGTGAAAAAAAGGCAATCATGTCCGCATGAAGGTTCCATGAGGACACACTTGGTGAAAAAAGCAAAACGATGTCCTCATGAAAGGCCTATGAGGACAAACTCGGGCGAAAAAGGCAAAGCTGTGTCCGCATGGAGTGCTCATGAAGTCAAGCCCATTATCATGTGTGAATCTACTCCAAAACAAAACAATGTTATTCAATTTTTTGTGTACGGGATGGGGGCTCCTTCGTATACAAAAATTTGCGCTCTGCGTTTTCTGGTTCGTTTCCTTTTTGTTCCGGATTTCTTCTATTTCCAACTTCTTCTGCATAGTCTGTTAAGACGGGCCCAACTAAATGATATTATGCTGCTCACCTGATACACTTAACTTTTCCTTTAAAATTCCATCTCTAATTGATTTTTCGCTAAAGATAAAGTGACGTGTTTGTACAACCTCCATTAGAGTTAAAAATGTTATAATTCCCGGGATAATAATGTCTTTTCGTTTTTTTGATAACCCTTTGATTTTTGAACGCTCCTCAACGGATAATGAAGATAGCTCTAATAAGATTTTGTTTATATCATCGAATGTTAGTGAATGTTCGTTTGTATGCTGTGCTTTTTGATAAATTCTTCCGAGATTTCTGGCCGTTCCACCGATTCCGATAATCGGATAGTTAACATTGGCAAGCCAAGGAAGATTTTGAAATTGCGAAAGTAGAAATGTTCGAAGTTCCCCTAATTGTTTTGTTGTAACCTGTTCCCCAAAAGCAAACTTCGAATTTAAGGAAACGGCGCCAAACGGAAAGCTGAAAAATTCCACTAAATTTCGTTTGTGGAAGAGGGTAATTTCTGTACTTCCGCCGCCAATATCAATGGTTATGCCATCCTTTAATTCAATGGAATCAATCACACCTAGATATCCGTAATAAGCTTCTTGATACTCACTTAACAATTTTATCGAAATATCCGTTTGTTTTTTGATTTCGGTTAAGATTTCTTCTTGATTAGATGATTGTCTGATGGCGGCTGTCGCAAATGCAATCAGTTCATCAATTTCCAGTGAATTCATAGTCCTTTGAAAATCTTTCAGTGTCGTAATGACAAGCTCGATTCCTTCTTTCGATAATTTGCCGTTTTCCATATAGTTAATAAGACGTGCAGCCACTTTTTCTTTTTGGATCTCTTTATAATGACCCACGCAATCTATCTGATATATCGCTAAACGAATAGAGTTGGAGCCCATATCGATTAATGCTACAACTTTATTTTTCAATTTTAAAACACTTCCTTTAAAAATGATTATCTAACTATTATAACTATATAAATGCTAGAAAAATCACCATGCCTAAAAATAAACAAAAAAATACATATAATTTACAAAATTTTTACATTAATAGTGTACTGTAATGATGTTAGAAAGAAAAAAGGAGTTGGGATTAGTGCAAACAGCTGATGAAAGCTCTGTAGCAGTAAATTTAAATAATCCTGATCATTACAATAATAGAGAATTAAGCTGGTTGGATTTTAATTATAGAGTATTAGAAGAGGCATTGGATAAACGGAATGCTTTGCTAGAACGTTTTAAGTTTTTATCCATTTTTAGTTCCAATTTGGATGAATTCTTTATGGTACGTGTGGCTGGTCTTCTTGATCAAGTGAAAGCAGGCTATAATAGGCCTGAAAATAAGGCTGGATTGACTCCGAAGGAACAATTATCTGCGATCTCTAAATTGACTCATACGCTCGTAAAGAAACAAGACCATGCCTATCTGAATCGGTTAACGCCATTATTGGCAAAAGAACGTGTCAAATTTGTATCAATAGATGATGTTTCACCACAATGGTTAACTTTTCTGGAGCATTTTTTTGATGAACAGATTTTTCCAGTATTAACCCCTATGGCAGTGGATGCCTATCGACCTTTTCCAATGCTCTTAAATAAATCGCTTAATCTTGCTGTTGTGATTGAAGAAAAGCTAGTTGAAAAAAAGAAGCATTTTCCTTTTGATGGAAATCTTGTTATAGTACAAGTTCCTGCTGTTATCAATCGTTATGTCGAATTGCCATTAGAGAACGACGAAAGGGTGTTTGTTCTTTTAGAAGAGATTATCGCTAAGTTCATTAACAAGCTTTTATTAGGATATAATGTTAAATCTGCCACTCCATTTCGGATAACCCGTAATGCAGATTTAAATATTCATGAGGACGAAGCTGAGGATCTCCTGCATGAGATTGAAGAGGAATTAAAGAAACGGAAGTGGGGAGCGGCAGTTCGGTTAGAAGTGCAACAGCAGCGCAGTGATAGGCAGGTAATTGATTATTTAATCGAGGAGTTAGAAATTCATAAAAATGATGTTTATTCCTTACAAGCACCACTTGATTTGACCTTTCTTTTTTCGTTTATAAAAACCATTGAAGCTACACACGAACATTTAGTTGGAACCTCTTTTATCCCTCAACCTTCTGCTGATTTAGAAGGGGAAGGAGATATTTTTCAAATTATTCAGCAGCGTGATGTTTTGCTCCACCATCCGTATGATTCTTTTGAACCGGTTATCGACTTTATTTCACAAGCTGCTGATGATAAAGATGTTCTTGCCATTAAACAGACGCTTTATCGGGTCAGCGGCGATTCTCCAATTATCAACAGCCTTAAGCGTGCTGCGGAGAATGGCAAGCAAGTAACGGTTTTAGTCGAACTGAAGGCGCGATTTGATGAAGAAAATAATGTTCAATGGGCTAAAGAATTGGAGATGGCAGGGTGCCATGTTATTTATGGAATGACCCATTTGAAAACACATAGCAAAATTACCCTCGTTGTGAGACGTGAAAATGGAGGTATCCAGAGATACGTCCACTTAGGTACGGGGAATTATAATGATGCAACAGCAAAAGTTTATACAGATATGGGATTGTTTACTGTCAATCATAAAATTGGGATAGATGCGACAAATTTTTTTAATTTTCTAAGTGGCTATATGGTCAAACCGAAGTTTTATTATCTGGCTATTGCCCCTTTTGGGATTCGAGATGCTTTTATAGAGCTTATTAATGAGGAAATTGCTTATCATAAACGATTTGGAAATGGGAAAATGATTTTGAAAATGAATTCTTTGTCAGATAAAACGCTCATCATGAAATTATATGAAGCCTCCATTGCTGGGGTGAAAATCGATTTAATTATAAGGGGAATTTGTTGCTTGCGCCCTGGGGTAAAAGGGGTTAGTGAAAATATTACGGTACGCAGTATTGTTGGCACATTTTTAGAGCATACGAGAATTTATGGTTTCCATCATAACGGTGTGAATAAAGTGTTCTTATCTTCTGCGGATTTAATGACCCGTAATATGGAAAATCGAATTGAGATTCTCTTTCCTATTCTTGAGAGCGACCTGAAGCTGCGAATTCATGATATTTTAAATTTAATGCTTAGAGACAATTGCAAAGCACGTGAACAAGATTCAACGGGAAAGTATCATTATGTGAAAAGAGCAGATGGTGAAGAAGAGATTGATAGTCAACAAATCTTATGTGAAAAAGCTCATGAGAATAAAAAACAGATTGAAAGTAAAGAATCAAGCTGGACATTTAAGAGTTTTTGGTCAACGTTGTTTCCAAAAGAATAAAAATATTAAAGAGGCATCCATTCTTTTTATTATATTTTTTCAAACTTTTCGATGTAATGTGTAGGAATTATTGCAAACGACAATGAAAAGAATTGGGGAATTATGCAAAAAAAGAAGGCGATGTAAGTGAAATCAGTCAAGCTTCTGGCATTATTTTTGTTCATTATTTAACGTTTCATTCGTCTGAACTCGCTAAAATTATCCAAACAGAAGGTGGTATAAAATTGATCTGTGCTATCAGTGGAAAATCAACGAACCTTTTATAGCAAAAATGAGCCAAATATGATTGGTGAATGCTCCCCGGAAAAGCAAGTGTCTGGAGCGGAAATCAACGAATTTTAACTACAAACGACATCGAGGGTCTCGATGTCGTTTGTTGACAGGCCGAGACGCTTCCATATGGGAAGGTCTCACTTTATATTTTACTCATTTGTTTCTTCGGTTTCAGTTTCTCCAGGTGTTTCAGTTTCATTCTCCTCTGTATCAACCTCATTTTGGTCTGCACAACCTGTTAGAACTCCAGTGAAAAGTAACGCTGCAAACAATGTTAATGATAAATTCTTGAACTTCAAAAGAATCACCTCATTACGTAGATTTTTTTGATACTACCTTAGTTTAAATCCAGATTATTAATGGAATATAAAAAGCCATGCTACTTTCTGTTAATTATTTCCGGTAAAAACGGCCTAAATTAGCAACAAATAAGGTAAGACTTAGCACCCATAATTAGCCTATATTCTAGCTTTACAAACTAAAAATGAAAGGATCTATTGAAATCTTTTTTTACAATCCCTTAAAAAGAACTTAACTTCTGCTTAACCATTTGTACTTGGTACCAAGTTATTCTTGAATTAAGAAGATGTCGGGACATGGATGCGGTTTAAATAGATTAAAAATATAGAGGAGGTAGCCTTCATGAAGGTAGAATTTCATTGTCATACCAATATTTCGGATTGTCCACTATCCATTGAGGAAGTTTTAGAGTTGGCTTTACTCCAAAATGTAAGTCATTTGGCGATAACAAACCACGATACAACAAAAGGTTTGGAAGAAGCGGGAAAAGTGGGAAAGAAGTATGGAATTGAAATTATTCCGGGTATTGAAGTGTCAGGCTATGACTTTCAAAGGGAGAGAAGAGTTCATATATTGGGCTATTTTATTGAACCCGGACATGCAGCGATTGAGGCGGTTTGCGGTCCACTGGTAGAACAAAGACATGAGATTTCAAAGGAAATGGTTCAAAGGCTAATAGATAGCGGGTATGATATTACTTGGGAAAGATGTTTAGAGATTGCCCGTGGAGGAACGGGTGTATACAAACAGCACATTATGCAGGTTTTAATAGAGAAAAAATATACGAACTCTATTTATGGTTCACTTTATAAAAAAATATTTAATAGAAAACCTCCAGGTATTGCATTTATTCCGATGCAATATATTGATGCTAAAGAGGCTGTTAAAATGATTCGACAAGCAGGTGGTGTTCCAGTGTTAGCCCACCCAGGCCAATATGGAAATTTTGAAATTGTTCCAGAATTGGTGGAAGCCGGACTAGAAGGGATAGAGGTCTGGCATCCACTTCATAATAAAGAGCATGAGGCGCAAGGAAAACAGTTGGCAGGGGAATATGATCTTGTTATGACAGGAGGCTCGGATTTTCATGGGGCGTATGGGGAAAAGCCTGTTCTGATTGGAAGTAAAAGTCCGGGCATTGAAACATTGCATGCTCTACAATTACGGAAAGAAAGGTTGAAAGTTTAATATGCCTTTCATCTATCAGCCTAACGAAGAAAGGAAATTGTCGACAACACCTAGTATCGATCCCTCGAGCCAAATTATCGATAGCTTTGCTGGGGCTTGGACGTCAATAGGCGCAAATAATAAGATTGTGGAATCTTCTTTTGGTGATTACACTTATACGATGGACGGCGTCACTGTTAATTATTCAGAAATAGGGAAATTTTGTTCTATTGCCTCTCATGTATGCATTAATCCTGTCCAACATCCGATGGAACGGGTATCGCAGCATCACATGACTTATCGAAAAATTGCCTATTGCCTTGATGATAAGGACGATGAGGATTTTTTTGATTGGCGCCGTACCAAAAAAGTGAAAATAGGACACGATGTTTGGATTGGACATGGGGCGATCATTATGAAGGATGTGGAGATCGGAACAGGTGCCGTTATTGGCTCTGGGGCGGTAGTAACAAAAGATGTAGCCCCGTATATGATCGTTGTCGGTATACCAGCGAGACCGTTAAAGCGAAGATTTCCGCAAGAATTATCTGAAAAACTATTAAAAATTGCTTGGTGGAACTGGTCGAGAGAAAAGCTTGAAACCCACTTTGAGGATTTCAATGATATGGAGACATTTATTAAAAAGCATGGGTGAAGTATAATAAATGGTGTGCCCTAATTAGTTAGGGCTTTTCCTATTTAATACGGATGCCATCCACAACAACTTAGTGCACATTTATTTTTTTGAAAATTTTTAAAATGATACGGACGAATGGAAGGTGGGAGCAAATGAAAAAAGATCGGTTAATTAAAAAATTTGATAAACAAGCAAAAATGTATGAGAACAATCAACATCATCACAGAATTGCAGGATGGAGAAAAGACTTGATTAAAAATGCATACGGAAAAGTGTTGGAAGTGGGAGTTGGAGCTGGGGCAAATTTTCCTTATTATAATCGGGCTAATGTTGAAATAACAGGTGTTGATTTTAGTTCAGAGATGATAAAAAGTGCAAAAAGAGCTGCAGACAGGTTTCAAGTGAAAGCAGAGTTTATGACAAAGGATTTAGAAGAGTTATCGTTTGCAGATAATTCTTTTGATTGCATCGTATCGACTCTTTCTCTTTGTACCTATACTGACCCAATTGCCGTTTTACGAAAATTCAACCGCTGGTGCCGTGAGGGAGGACGTGTATTGCTGATGGAGCATGGCCTGAGCTCTAATCCGTTGCTTTCCCTTGCTCAAAAAATAATAGATCCAGTCTATAAACAAATCTCTGGATGTCATTGTAATCGGAATTTTCCCGAACTTATGAAAAAATCACATCTTCAAGTTGAACATATGGAACGGTACTGGTCAGATATCTTTGTTTTAATACAGGCAAAGCCTTTAAAAGAGCAGATAAACTAACGACGGGCTTTGTTTTGTACAAGAGCTTCTTATCGAGAGTTACCTTATAAAATTAACATGGGCGTAACACGAAGTTTAAAATGAATCGTTATACTCGTTTTAGATCGTTCAAAGGGGGATATGCCAAATTGTCTGAAAAAGCAATATTGGTTGATACATTAATTTCGGAAATACAAAAAGGAAATTATAAACCGAATGATAAGCTGCCATCTGAAAATGAATTGGCAGATTATTATCAAGTACCGAGAATCGTTGTTCGTAAAGCTTATGAGCGCCTGCAAGAACTTGGTTATATTTTTTCGAAACAAGGAAAAGGGAGCTATGTTCAAAATCAAAAGCTGCAAATTCCTCTCATTTTAACAGGAGATGTAAGCTTTAGTGAAAAAATGCAAGAACTGAATTATCGCTTTGAGACAAGGAATATTGCTTGTGAAGAGATTGCCTACGACACTTCCATATTTCATGCTTTAAATGCTGGAAAAAATGCTGTTGTATATAAAATCAGTCGCTTGCGCATTGTAGAAGATTGCCCGATAGCGGTGCATACTTCCTATTTATCTCAAACTGTTTTTGCCAATATTAAAAGGGAAGGGAGTGAAATTTCTTCCATTTTTCAATTTTTCCGAAAACAGGGCTATAGCGACTTTGAAGCGCTGAAAACAAAGCTGACTGTCATTTTTCCGAATAAAAAGGAAAGAGAACTGCTAAAATGCCCTAGTCTTGTACCGCTGTTAAGCTTAGAATCAGGCTGCATAGATCGTAGAACAGGGCAGGTGTTGGAGTATTCGAAAAATATTTACAGAAGTGACTGCTTCACTTATATTATTTAAGTTCCTTGCAAAAAAAAGAGCAGTCAAGGTGATTGCTCCGTATTTTCAGGACGTATATGGTTTAAGTCAAAAAGACTCGGAATTTTTAATATACTCGCCAAAGTGCTCCTGAAAATCTAGCGAGTTTATATCTGCTTATAGGTGATGACGCACGATCTCAGCAATTTTCTCTGCTTCGCCTTGGACAAGAAGACCAATCATCAATTCATGCTCTTTATGGATTTCTGCTAGTTTGTCTTTCGATGCATATTAAGTCGTCTGAATCTTATATAGTGAACTTGAAACAGCTGTATTAAATTCCATAGAAATCCTCTCCCGGCAAGATCATATAAAGTTTTATGAAAAGCATCATCGAGCTGGAGAAATGTCTCTAAACCATCCTTTTTGTTTGGCAAGAATTGTTTTTAATTCATTCAACCCCTTTAATGGAAGATGGTCCTTTTTTCCCCCGTAATTTCTTGTTCCAATCTACTTCTTAAGAAAATAAGCTGCTCGACAGATTCAAGATCAACGTAAGCAACGATGCTGCCTTTTTTCGGATGAATATTAATGTTATTTTCTACCGCGAATCAGAGTATGTGAAATCTGATAGCGTTCGGATAAGTCGTTTCGCAAATATGGTTCTAAGCCTTAACTGCAAAGAAAGAATGAGATTATGCCACTTAATGCGGAAATGCGCGCAATGCGAATGCAGCTCCACGCAACCGAGTCAATCTTTCGCAATAATGCGGAAATCGGCGCAATCAATGTGGAAACGTGGGCAATCCAAGTGGAAATCGGCGCAATCAATGTGGAAACGTGGGCAATCCAAGTGGAAATCGGCGCAATTAATGCAAAAACAAGCGCAATCAACACAGAAACCCGCGCAATTCCAGCGCAAACGTGAATCCTCCCCCGTGAAAATGCACGTAGTCAATACATAGACCAGTGCAATCCCAACCAAAACTCCCGCAATCTCCGACAACTGACTTTCCAAAAATCTCTGAGCTAGCATTAGCTGGTAAAAGAGTTGTATGTAACGCTTTTTACAAAACCAATACAAACTTTATGATTCTTTTACGTTCACTTACTTGGCAACAAGGTAGATTTAAGATGTGAAATCAATACATAGACGGAGGCCCTGAGATGAAAAGAAGACGAAGAACGGAAATCTTAATCAATGGCTCTCGAACGCTAGTAGAACAACTGGCTCAAACCATTGCTGACAACTATCGGGTAAAGGTGATTCAAGAGCCAGAGCATGGTTTAGTGATGATGAAAGTGAGAGAGACCTCAAAGAAATCACTATTTTATCTAGGAGAGGCTTTTGTGACGGAGTGCAAGGTTCAGGTAGAAGGGGTGGTTGGAATGGGCATTGTTATTGGCGACCAACAGGACCTTGCTTATAAATTAGCTATTATCGATGCTGCCATTGAAGCACAATTAGCAGAAACTGACGAATGGAGCAAGCTTTTAGAAAGTGAGGAAGAAAAGATTTTAAAGGCGAGAAAGTTAGAAGACCAGTCAATATTGAAAACAAAGGTTCAATTTGAAACGATGGATGTTTCATAAGGAGGAATAGAAGGTGAAGCTAGATATGGTTCACGATATTCAAACAGTGTATCGGAAGCTTGTTGATGCGATGGCAAGACCTGGGCAATTGGCTGATTTATCGAAGGAAGCGGCCTTAATTGAGGAGAACGAGGCAAGGCCATTTCTTCTCTTGGCGTTCACGTTATTTGATCAAGAAGTAACATTTAAAGTTTTCTCAAAAAGAGAAGCAGCGATTTCAAAATTGATCCATCAGTATACAAATGCGCGACCAGCTGCTATAGAGGAAGCAGACTACATCTTTGTTTTGGCGGATGCAGAGAAAACTGCCTTAAAGGGCGCCATTGAAAGAGCTAAACATGGCACATTAAAAAATCCGCATGATTCTGCAACGATTTTTGCGGAAGTTGATGAAATTACCAATACCTCAACATTGAAGTTAACGGGGCCAGGCATTCAAAGCGAAGAGCAAGTCCATGTGGAGACGGAAAGCGAGTGGCTGGCAGAGCGTCAAGTGAAAAACAAGGAGTATCCACTTGGAGTGGATTTAATGTTTATCGATCGTCGCCAACAGCTTCTTGCGTTGCCGCGAACAACACAAATTACGATAAATAGGGTGATTGTTTAATGGGATATGTAGCAGTTAAGGGTGGCACACTTGCGATTGAGGAATCGATAAAGCGCCTCAAATATGAACGGATCCAACGAGGGCAAACGATTGAAGTGGGAAGAATACAAGCAGGAATGCGTGGACTTATCGATCAGGTTATGTCTGAAAGCAGCCTTTACGACGAAGCGCTTGCAGCTCTAGCCATTAAGCAGGCTGAAGGAAATCCAGAGGAAGCGGTCTTTTTATTAAGGGCATTTCGCTCAACCGTTCCAAGAAAGCATTATTCAAAGGTAATAGAGTCCCAGGATATGAAAGTGGAGCGCCGCATTTCCGCCAGTTTTAAAGATATTCCCGGTGGACAAATTCTCGGAGCAACAACTGATTATACACACAGGCTTCTTGATTTTCAATTAATGACTGAAACGGATAATAGTGTTCAAGAATGGTTGCATCATTATCTATCCGAAAAATCTGATCAGGAGCTATCAGGAGAACTGAAACTGCCAAAAGTGCTTGATTACTTACGAAAAGAAGGTCTCATTTCTCCATGTGAAAACAACGATCGAGAGCCGGATGATGTGACGCGAGAAAGCCTTGAATTCCCTTCGACTCGAAGCCAACGGTTACAGGTGTTAACGAGAGGACAAACGGGGGCTGTGACGTCGTTTGCTTATGCGGTTATTCGTGGCTATGGTGATTTGCATCCAACAGTAGGGGAACTGCGAGTGGGGAAGCTGCCTGTAACAGTTGCTCCTCCAGCCTCGGAGGAGAATGATGTGGAAAATGACTATTATATTGGGGGCGTTAAGGCCACGGAAGTAGAAATGCTTATGCCCTTCACTGTTGAAAAAGAGTATGGGAAAAAAGAGATGGAGTTCGAAATCGGCTATGGTCTGTGCTTAGGACAAAATGAAACAAAAGCAATTGCAATGGGGATTCTGGATCATTGTCTTGAGCACCCAAATTTAGAATTTCCAAGTCATAATGAAGAATTTGTGCTCTATCATATTGATTCTGTTGAATCAACAGGCTTTATTTCACATTTGAAGATGCCCCATTATGTAACCTTCCAATCAAAATTGGACAGTGTGAGAAAAACGAGAAAAGCAGCAAGAGAAGAGGTGAAGAACGGGTGAATACAACCTATAATTTCGCTTTTTTTGATGAGGGCTCAAAACGAGAGATTCGTAGAGCGACTCTTAAGGCGATCGCCATTCCTGGCTATCAAGTTCCGTTTGCCTCAAGAGAGATGCCAATTGGCAGAGGCTGGGGAACCGGTGGTCTGCAATTAACACTTTCATTAATAGGAATGAAAGATGTTCTAAAGGTAATCGATCAAGGTTCAGACGAATCGGTTAATGCCGTCAATATAAAGAAGCTTGTTTCCAATACGACAGGAGTGGAGGTAACCGAGCACACTTCTAAGGCGACCTTGATTCAATCAAGGCACCGCATTCCTGAGGTGCCTTTAACAAAGGAGCAAATCCTGGTTTTGCAGGTTCCGTTGCCGGAGCCGCTACGCTATTATGAGCCAAGTGAAACGGAAACAAAAAAGCTCCATGCGGAAAAAGAATATAGTGGAGCATGGCTGATGCTGTTTGAACAGATTATGAAATATGGGGGTATGGCAACAGGTGCCGATCATCCAGTTCTTGTTCATGATCGCTATGTGATGGCGCCTAGTCCAATTCCCCGTTTTGATAATCCAAAAATGAATGCAAATGAGGCTTTGATCTTGTTAGGAGCAGGACGTGAAAAGAAGGTATACGCTGTTCCTCCATATACAAAGGTGGTTTCACTAGATTTTGAGGACTACCTATTTCAAGCGGAAATTTTTGCTGATAAACATTGCCGCATATGCGGGCAGACTGACGTCTTTTTGGATGAGCTTGTGGATGAATTAACGGATGAAACCGTTTATCAATGTAATGACACGAGCAATTGTCTCGAAAAATTAAATTCCGTTGGAGTGAAATAAATGACAGATTTTGAGGTGCCGGTTTTATCGGTGAAAAATTTGAATAAGCAATATGGGCCAGGCTGTTTAAAGTGTCGAGGTGGGGAATCTTCCAGTCTTGTAAAAAACTATTGTCAAGTTTGCGGAACGGTATACGCCTGTCGCAATGTTTCCTTTGATGTTTTTCCAGGAGAGGTTTTAGGAATTGTCGGTGAAAGCGGCAGTGGGAAATCAACATTAATGCAATGTCTTTACTTTGATCAGGAAGTGACGAGTGGTGAGGCATACGTTAGTGACTATGAAAATGGGGAGAAGAATTTATTTCAAGAATCTTCCCAGCAGCAACGCTATATTCGCAATCATATTATGGGGAAGGTCTATCAAAATCCATTATTAGGTTTACGGATGAATTTTTCCTCGATTGGCAATATAGCAGAAAAGCTGATAGCTGCCGGCAATAACCATGTTGGGATGATGGAAAGCAGAGGAACTGAACTGTTGAATAAAGTCCACATCCCCGTGCACCGCAGAAAAGAAGCGCCGAAAAATTTCTCTGGTGGTATGCAGCAACGTGTTCAAATTGCGAAAGCCCTTTCCAATCATCCGCCATTACTTTTGTTAGATGAAGTTACAACAGGACTTGACCTTTCTGTTCAAGCGAGTGTTCTCGATTTAATTAAAAGTTTGCAACGAGAGCTTGGCATTAGTATTGTTCTCGTCTCCCATGATTTAGGCGTTATCCGCATGCTTGCCGATCGGACACTTGTGATGCTAGAAGGAAAAGTGATCGAGCAAGGACTCACGGATCAGATTTTAGAGGATCCACAGCAGCCATATACACAGCAGCTTGTTCATTCCTTGCTTTAGAGGTAGAAAAATTTGGATGTTAAGGAGGAAGGATTTTGTACGTCATCACAAACGGTCGATTGATCACCGAAGAAACGGTGTTACATGGCTATGATTTATTAATAGAGGAAGATCGGATCGCTAAGATTGCTCCAAGAGGAGAAATTAAGTTTCTGGAAGGGCTTGAAATTATTGATGCAGGTGGCGGTTATGTGTCACCAGGTTTTATTGACATCCATTCAGATTATATTGAACATATGGCGGCTCCACGGCCGACTTCGCTAATGAACTTTGACTTAAGTTTGCGAGAATCGGAAAAGGAGCTAATCACCCATGGAATCACAACGATGTTTCATTCCCTTTCTCTTTATAAAGGTTCGGATTATGATTATAAGCCAATTCGTGAGCCTCACAACGTTCGTAAATTTATCGATTTAATTGAGAGGAGTCACCATACAAAGCATCTTGTACGTCATCGTTTTCATGCCCGATTTGAGATTGATAATGTTGAGGAAATTGCCAATCTAAAACACTATATTACCGAGAATAAAGTTCACTTAGTATCGTTTATGGATCATACTCCAGGTCAGGGCCAATATCGTCATTTAGAGGTTTACCGCAAAACAGTGCGAGGCTATAACAGCCTTAGTGATACATCGATTGATGTGCTAATTCGTAATCATCAGACGAAGGAAAAGCTGTCGATTGAAGACATTAAGGAAATTGCCGAGCTCGCCCACAAGCATCAGATTGCCGTTGCTTCCCATGACGACGATACGATTGAAAAAGTAGAGCTCGTTCATAGCTTTGGCACTAGCATTAGCGAGTTTCCGATTACACTCGAGGTGGCGAAAAGGGCTAAGGAACTCGGCATGTTTACCATTGCTGGAGCTCCCAATGTGCTGTTAGGAGGCTCTCACAGTGGGAACTTAGGGGCAGCTGAAGCAATTCACGAGCAAGCAATTGATATTTTATGCAGTGACTATTATCCAGCAGCGATGCTCCATTCTATCTTTACTTTAGTAGATAAAAATGGGCTCGATTTAGCAGACATGATGAAGCTAGTTACAATTAATCCTGCCAAGGCAGTCAAAATGGATCATGACATCGGCTCCCTTTGTGAAGGGAAAAAGGCTGATCTATTAATTATTGAAAAAATATCGGATGATTTTCCTGTTATTACAAGCGTCTTTGTTGACGGTAAACTAATTCAAAAAACAAATTACCGGATTTAAGAAGGAAGGATGAAAGCGGGTGGGATCTATATTAAAAATTCAAGGATTATCGAAGTCTTTTAAACTTCACAATCTGGGCAAGCATATTCGTGCTGTAAGTCAGGTGGCGATAGAGCTAAGAGAAGGTGAATTTGTCGGAATTACTGGAAAAAGCGGCAGTGGGAAATCGACCATTTTAAAATGTATTTATGGTACTTACCGCATTGAGGAAGGAAGTATCTGGTATCATTCTGAAAAGTTTGGAGCTATCAATTTAGCGAAAGCGACAGAGCGGCAAATGCTCTATTTGCGAAAACACGAGATAGGTTACGTTTCGCAATTTTTAAATGTGATGCCAAGAACAACTGCGAGGCAGCTTGTAACACAGGCAATTTTGGAAATGAATGAAGAGCAACGGTTTGCAGACAGTGAAACAGAAAAGATCCTCTCTCATTTTGAATTGGCGCAGGAGTTATGGGATAGCTACCCTACTACTTTTTCTGGTGGCGAAAAATTAAGATTGAATATTGCTAGAGCAATGGTGAAAAAGCCACGCCTTCTTCTTTTAGATGAGCCGACAGCGAGTCTAGATCATGATTCAAAGCTTAAGGTAAAGCAGCTTATTGAACAATTAATAAAAGAAGGTACGACGATGCTCGGCATTTTCCACGATCTGGAATTTATGAACGATCTATGTGATCGGGAATACAACATGGAAAACGGAATTTTCTTACATGCTAGCTTTACTGATTCTTAACAATTCATAATATTGCGTTAATGGTAGATTGACATTTACTAGATATAGTATATAAGGGAAATAAATTAAAAGGTGAGGAGATTTAAAATGAAGAAATCGTTTTTGTTATTACTATCTTTCGTCATTCTATTCATTGCTGGTTGTTCCTCTTCAACAAATTCTGGAGGATCAGATAAAGACGAGCTTACGATTGCATGGTTGCCAAATGAATCTGGTGCGGATTTGACAGAGGCTCGTGATGAAATTGGTAAGGTCATTGAAGAGAAAACAGGAAAAACGGTCAAACATCAAACGACAACAGATTATATCGTTGCAATTGAAGCGATTGCGAATGGAAATGCAGATATGGCTTTCTTAGGAGCTCAAGGTTATATAGAAGCAAATAACAAAAATGATAAAGTTCAGCCATTGGTGGTTCCAACAGGTGCCTCCGGTACTTTAGATGATGCAGTTTACTATAGCTGGTTAGCGGTTGAAGTCGATAATGCAGATCAATATAAAGATGGTGCAGATTTTGCGATTGACAGTATTCAAGGGAAGAAATTCTCGTTCGTATCGAATAGCTCCACATCAGGTTTTAAAGTTCCTTCAACTGGAATTGTTGATTATTTCAGTGAAAAAGCGGAATTTAGTGATTTAACTGCTGATGACCTATTAGAAGGCGGCTCAGACAAATTCTTTAGTGAAGTTTTGTACGGAGGCTCTCACCAAGGTTCTGCGGTTAACCTTTTATCAGGAAAAGCGGATGTTGCGGCTTTCTGTGATACTTGTGTGAACAACTATGTAGAGCTTGTTGAGGGAGAAGAGAATCGTCCAGGTGCGATTTACCGAGTAAAAGACGATGCAGCTGAGCCATTTAACACAGTGGCAGGAAAAGAATTTATTTTAATCTCTGTTACACCGGTTTTAAATGCCCCATTTGCCATTAACACGGAAAACATTAGTGATGATCTTCGAAAGCAGCTTCTTGAGATCATGACTTCAGATGATATTGCCAATAATGAAAAAGTGTTTGTACCAGAGGATTCTGAGTTCTCAGGATTATTTAGTAAGACAGCTGACGAACGTTTAGTGGAAGTAGAGGATGCTTGGTTTAACCCGATTCGTGAGCTTTCAAAATAATCATATGAATAAGGAGAGTTAATCTATGACAGCCTTATTAGAAGTCAATCATGTATCCAAGCAATTTGGAAATGATTCCAAGGCGTTATCAGATGTTAACTTTACCGTCAATGAAGGAGAGTTTGTATCGATCATCGGTCCATCTGGAGCGGGGAAGTCAACTCTCCTTCGCTGTATCAATCGAATGATTGATGCAACAGGCGGAGAAATAACCTTTGATAACATGAATGTGATGAACTTGAAGAAGAAAGAATTGAAAATGGTTCGGACAAGAATCGGCATGATTTTTCAACACTATAATTTAGTCAATCGTTTAAGTGTGATTGAGAATACACTACACGGAATTTTAGGAAAAAAATCAACGATTGCTGGTGTTCTTGGTCTTTATAATCAAGCAGAGAGGGAGCAGGCAGTTCGAATTTTATCCATGCTTGGTTTGGGAGAGCATATTTATAAGCGGGCAGATCAGTTAAGCGGTGGTCAAAAGCAGCGTGTTGGCATTGCTCGCGCACTAATTCAAAATCCTCGGATGCTTTTGTGCGATGAACCTATTGCTTCTTTAGATCCGAACTCAGCCAAAACGATTATGGATCATCTTCGTACGATTTCGTCGCAAATGGGGATTACAGTGATTGTTAATTTACACCAAGTAGATGTTGCTTTAAAGTATTCCGATAAGATTATCGGAATAAATCAAGGTCAGGTCGTCTTCAATGGGAGCTCGAAGGATATTACAAAAGAAGATATTCAGCGTATATACGGTTCGGAAGCTGAGGATCTGATTTTTGATATAGGAGGCATCCATGCAAGCTGATTTTTTTGCAAAAAAAAGAAGGAATTCGCTCGGATTTTTGCTGATTCTAGGGGCAATTACGTTCGGTGCCATTGTGATTACGGAATATAATTTGGTCAAAGGCTTTGAATCTCTACCACGGGCTGTTACTTGGGCTTTAGGCAACTTTTATCCAACGCAGGAATCGTTATCAAGGCTGCCGGGAATTTTGAATAGCTTGCTGGAAACTTTGTTAGTGTCGATCGCTGCCACTACGGTTGGAGCCAGTTTTGCTTTATTTTTTGCGGTTATGGGCTCGAATACGACTCGCGTGAACGCTTTTTTTGGAAGTATAAGTCGAGGAATTGCCACCGTTTTTCGTAATATAGATGTCGCTGCTTGGGCGATGATCTTACTCTTTTCTTTTGGACAAAGTTCATTGACGGGTTATTTTGCATTATTCTTTGGTTCTTTCGGCTTTTTGACCAGAGCTTTTGTGGAAACGATAGATGAAGCGAGCGGCGGATCGGTCGAAGCATTGAGGGCGACTGGGGCTAGCTATTTCTCCATCATCTTTCAGTCGGTTATTCCATCAAGTGTTCCGCAGATGATTAGCTGGGTCCTCTTTATGATTGAAACCAATATTCGAAGTGCCACATTAATCGGTCTCCTGACTGGTTCCGGGATCGGTTTTACTTTCAATTTATATTACAAAAGCTTAAATTACGATATTGCTTCACTTGTTGTCATCACCATTATCGTCGCCATTCTCTTCATTGAATCAATATCTAATTATGTAAGGAGGGTGATTTTATAATGGAGGCAAATGAGCAAGTCGTCACCGGAGAGCAATTGCTTAATTCAAAATCAACAAAACGAATTAAAATTAAAACTTTGACGAAATCAACGATCGTCATTCGCATTACCATGTTTTTCTTAGTATTATTAACGATAATTGCCTTTTTTAACTTTGATTACAAGGAGCTTGATATTGGAGAGGCGATGCTGGCCACATTTGCGAACATGAAAGCGATGTTTTTGGAACCGCATTTTAAGCATTTCACCTTTACTCATGCCCTCCATCAGGTGTTTGTGACATTAGGGCTCGCCTTTTTAACGACATTATTCGGTGCCATAATTGCGGTTTTCCTTGGTTTATTGGCAGCCGAAAATTTAACATCCAAACGAGTATCAGCTGTTATTAAAGGAGCTGTTGCCTTTATTAGAGCAGTTCCGACTGTTCTTTGGGTTTTAATTTTTGCTGTTGCGGCTGGTCTTGGCAGTGTGGCAGCTGTCATTGGAATGACGTTTCACTCTGTCAGTTATTTAGTGAAGGCCTATTCAGAGTCATTTGAGGAATTGGATAAGGGAGTGATTGAAGCTTTGCAGGCAAGTGGAGCAAACTTTTGGCAAATCATATTTCAAGCAGTGATTCCGTCTTCCCTTACTTATATGATTTCATGGACATTCCTACGCTTTGAAATTAACTTTGCTGTTGCCATTGCAATGGGAGCGGCAGCTGGAGCAGGAGGAATCGGTTTTGACATGTTCATGGCGAGCAATTTCTATTTAGATATTAGAGAAATCGGAACGATTACCTTCTTTATTCTAGCTGTGGCCATCCTTTTAGAAGTATTTGCAACGAAGTTTAAAAAGAAGTTGAAAGTGAATGGATAACTGAAAATTTTAAGAACACTCGTATCCTTTTTGGGCCGAGTGTTTTTGGTGCGTTTTTAAGTACTTGATTAATTCCGTTTAAAGATAATAAGACGCAATGTTCGAGGAAAGTAGGAAATGCTGCATTACTCTATAAGCAAGGAAGTGATTCCGTATGGATGAAGTGTTTAGTGGGCAGAATGAAATCTCCTGAATAAGATATTGGGAGATTTTTTTAGATATTGAAAAAAAGATAATGAGCATACTATAAAGAAAAGCAAACAAATAGACATAACCCCTTATTCTTCGGTAATCTTGAAACAAAAGACATAGATGTAAAGGAGAAATCATGAGCAAAGAAGCGATGAAAGCAGGATGGAAATTTGATAATAGCTATGCTCGCCTACCTGAATCGATGTTTGCACAGGTAAATCCTGTTCCGGTCAGCTCTCCAAAGATAGTGGTATTTAATGAGTTATTGGCCCAAAAGTTAGGACTTGATCCAACTCTGTTAAACAGTGATGAGGGTGCAATTTTTTTATCCGGTAATGAGATTCCAGAGGGTGCAGAGCCGTTAGCCCAAGCTTATGCCGGACACCAATTTGGTCATTTTACTCGGCTTGGGGATGGAAGAGCAGTGTTGTTAGGCGAACAACTTATCCCTAGTGGAGAACGTGTTGATATTCAGTTGAAAGGCTCTGGTCGAACTCCCTATTCACGTGGAGGCGATGGAAGAGCGGCACTCGGACCGATGTTGCGAGAATACATCATTAGTGAAGCGATGCATGGATTGGGAATTCCAACAACCCGCAGTCTTGCTGTTGTTGCTACAGGAGAAAGCGTTATTCGAGAAACGAGATTGTCAGGTGCTATTTTAACTCGAATTGCTTCAAGCCATATTCGTGTTGGAACCTTTCAATTTGCCGCTGCTTGGGCCAGTTCAGACGAGCTACGCATGTTGGCAGATTATACAATTCAACGCCATTTTCCGCATATTGCTCTGGAGAATGAGCCTTATCTTTCTCTCCTTCAGGAAACGATTAAACGTCAAGCGAAATTAATTGCGAAGTGGCAGCTAGTCGGTTTTATTCACGGAGTTATGAATACGGATAATATGACGATAAGTGGGGAAACGATTGACTATGGCCCGTGTGCTTTTATGGATACGTATGATCCAGCAACGGTGTTTAGCTCGATTGATCGGGAAGGGCGCTACGCTTATGGAAATCAGCCTTACATAGGAGGCTGGAATCTTGCGAGATTTGCTGAAGCTTTATTGCCGCTCCTTCATGAAAATCAGGATGAAGCGGTCGCCATTGCTCAACATGAAATTTCCGCTTATTCGAGCTTGTTCCATAATTATTGGTTAGAGGGAATGCGAGCCAAATTAGGTTTGTTTAACGCAGAAGAAGCTGATGAAGAGCTGATTGATGATTTACTTACAATGATGCAGGAACAGCGAGCTGATTTTACCAATACATTTCGCTTCCTAACTCTTGAAAAACCTGAAGAATCAAAGTTATTTCGAAAGGAATCGTTTACAAAATGGCATCAACGGTGGCAAGAAAGGCTTGAGCATCAAAAAGAATCAAAAGCATCTGCCATTCAATTAATGAAAAGGAGCAACCCTGCAGTTATTCCGCGAAATCATCGAGTGGAAGAAGCGTTGAATGCCGCAGAAAAAGAAGCTGATTTTACAGTAATGAATAAGCTCTTAAAGGTATTGGAAAAACCGTATGAATATACGTTCGAGCATGAGGAGTATTGTTTAGAGCCAGAACCGTCTAATATACCTTACCAAACATTTTGTGGCACATAATAACGTTAACTACTAGAAAGGTGTCTTGCCAATGTGTACCGCACTCCAAAGGTTAGAATGAAAACTAACTTTTGGGGTGCATTTTCATGGGAAAAAGTCAGTTAATAGAAACTGCTAAAAAATGAGGGTGATGTAAAATTTGAGCAATTATTTACAGCAAAACTGTGTCCAATTGAATAATTATTAAAAAATAACGAATGGATGTTAAATTTTTTTTACGAAGAGAACATTCAATAAGAAAGCCGATTCACTTACTATCTGATGGAAAAGATGTTATTTTTAAAGAGGTAGTTCAATAAAATAACATAGGATATTTAGAAAAGTAGAGGTTACATAGTTTATGAGAGAAGAGCTGCAAAGGAAAGTAGAACAATCGTATCAAAGAGCTGAGGAGAGAGCGTCGCTTTATTTTCAGTCGCTGCTCGAACGAGTTCAGCAAAAATCCTATGTTTCTATTTTAATAAATGATTTCAAAGCATGGAAGCATGACCATATTCGTTACCATTCTGTTATTTCATTTTTCTCAAAAAAGCAAAAAAAGAAGGTTTCTGGAGAGTATCGATCCTATATTAAATGGCTGGACGAAGCAGGGAAATTAGATTCTTATCTTGATCGGAGCCTTTCCTATATTTATATGCGCGATCTGGGGAAGTCACTTGATTCGCCGGAGACAAAGGAAAGAGTAAGGAAAATAGTAGAATCTTTAAAAGAATATTTAACGCAAGAGCGGAAAATGAAGGAAGAGCCTTTTAGCATGAAGGGCTTGTATAGATGGGCACAAAGAGAAAAAGTAGAGACAACGGTTATATGGCTAATCGATAAACTTAAGCGTGTATCAAAGCAGTTACCTGAAGGAATGGATGCAGAACATGCCCAACGCAAATTATTGAAAATTATTGGCGGGGTCCTATTGCACGAAATAGAAGAGATCGAGAATGAGCAGGTAATAGGTGAGCTCAGGGTGGAGCGATTGACTCAAGCGCTTAAAATGGGTTACGCATACGGGTTAACCTATCCGTTTATTGATGATCTTCTCGATTCGGATGTCCTGTCACCGAGTGAGAAAAAGCAATATTCTCAATTGATCCGAACTACTTTAACGACCGGAACGGTGCCTGCACTTGGCAAATGGACGCAGGAAACCGAGCCTTTAATGAAGTATATTCATGCTGAGCTTCGTGAGGCCTTTGAAGCGATTAAGAAGCAGCAGCGCTCAACAACGATCGATGAGTTTTTTGAGCAATCATATGTTTTTTTTCAGTCACAGGAAATCGATCGGAATAAGGATTTGAATAATCGCAATTATACGAATGAGGATTTGTTTATCCCGATTATTTTAAAATCTTCTTCGTCGAGATTAATCGTTCGCACGGTCCTTGGTGCAAACTTGGACGAAGGCTTTGGTCAACGTACTTTTTATTATGGGATTTACAATCAGCTTGCTGATGATTTTTCCGATCTGTTCGATGATTGGAAGGCAGGAGCTGTTACTCCGTACACCTATTATATGAAATATCATCAAGAGCGCCCGGACTTAGTTAACCCGTTCGAATTATATTGGACGGTCATTTCCTATTTAATTCACGATGTGTATCATTCCGATGCGAAAACGCGTGAAGTGATTCTTGATCGGGCAATCAATAGTTTAAAGAGATTCAAAGAACGAGTTGGTCCGTCTAAATATGAAGAGGTGATGAACCTTTTTTCTTCTCCCCATCAGAAATTTAATCGCTTTATTCAAAAAATGGCTGCAAGAGCAGATGAGGTTGATTTTTTTGACAAATTGCTACGCGATCAGATGATTGCGGCTTTAAGAACTGAACGGCAGGAGCAGAATGAATTTCAAAATGCTATGGAAGAAATGCGAACTCGTCTAAAAGACGCTTTGGTCATTCCCGATTATTCTATCACTGAAGAACCAATACATGAAGCGGTAAATTATAGTTTAGCAGGAGATGGTAAAAGGCTTAGACCGATTATGGCCTGGTTTATGGCGGTGAAGGAGTATAACCTAGAGGAAGCAGCAGTTATGCCCCTGTTAAAATCATTAGAGTATATGCACACAGCTTCTTTAATCTTTGACGATTTGCCAGCTCAAGACAACGCCCCCTTACGAAGAGGCAGGGCTACACTTCATGAAGTATATAATGTTGCTATTGCGGAATTAACGGGACTCTTTTTAACGCAAAAGGCGATTACAGAGCAAGCCTCACTTACCCAGTTTGATGCGAAAACAGTTTTAAAATTGATTCGTTATGCCTCTGAAATGACTGCCAGTATGTGTAATGGCCAGGCAATGGATTTAGAATCGAAGGGAAAGACGCTATCTTTAGAACAGTTACATATTTTATCTCTTCATAAAACAGGGCTAGCGTTTGAAGCTTCACTTGTCATGCCTGCTATTCTTGCTCAGGCAGGCGATGAGGAAGTTGAGGCCCTCAAAAAATTTGCTTCACATGCTGGGATTGCTTTCCAAATAAAAGATGATCTTCTTGATGTGGAAGGGGAACTGAGTTTGCTTGGGAAACGAATTGGAATTGATGCAGCAAATAACAATGCAACTTTTGTTTCTGTGTTAGGAGTGACGGAGGCGAGAAAAGCGATGTGGGAGCATTATTGTCTCGCGATGGAAGCATTGGAGAAGATGCCGCGTGATCTTTCTTTCTTAAAGCATTTCATGAATTATATTGTTAATCGAGATTATTAGAAAAGAGGCTATGAGAGATGCGAAAACTATTATTAACTGGCTTTGAACCATTTTTAAATTTTACGATAAACCCGACAATGCGCATTGTTGAGGAGTTGCATGGAAAAATCGTTGGCGATTATCAGATTCAAAGTGAAGTACTTCCTGTTGACTTTCGTAAAGCGGGAAAACTCCTGCTTGAGCATGTTGATAAGATACAACCAGACTCCCTTATTTCATTGGGGTTAGCCGGTGGTCGATATAAGCTTACACCGGAGCGGATTGCAATAAATATAAACGATGGTGAATCAGATAACAGTGGAAATGTATTGGAAGATGAAGTGATTGAAAGTGATGGACAGGATGCGTATTTGTCAACACTGCCCATTAGGCAAATGGTCAATCGTTTAAAAGAGGAGGAGCTTCCAGCTGAAATTTCAAACACTGCTGGAACTTATCTTTGCAACCATGTGATGTATCAGGGACTACATTATGCTAAGACCCGTCAAATACAGATGCCTTCAGGATTTATCCATATTCCAGCATCCCATGAACTTGCAATACAGCACGGTAAGATTCCAAGCTGGTCACATGCTGACTTGAAAAGAGGAATTGAGATTTGCATAAAAGTATTATCTGAACGTTAGGTGATTCCTAACGTTTTTTTAGTAAACGGTCAAAGCTATATGTATGACGACGGAACTTAAAGAAGGATACTCAGTTTAATTATAAATGCAAGCTCTTGATCGCTTCTTTCACCTAGTAACAAGAAAAAATAAACAATAATAAAGGAGAATAAACATGGAGGAGAATGTTATCATTTCAGCATTAAAACGTTCACTTAATGAAGGAGTAATGGTTTCTGTCTATTCTAGTTATATTGAGCCCGAAAAATGTTCCGTAGGTTATATTGACTTCATAACATCTGAACATTTTATTATGAAGCATGTTGCACCTGACGGAAACTACGATGGTTATATTGTAAGGAGAATAGAAGATGTTTTCAGGGTAGATATTAACGGGGAATATGAAAAAAACCTGGAATTACTTTATAATCTACAGAAACAACAACATCAAGCATTTGTTAAAAACAATAAAACCAAAGATTTATTTGAAGAGACTCTTATTTTTGCCCAAAAGAATAATTTAGTTGTCACAATTTGTATAGATGAAACTGAAAACCAAGATGATATAGTTGGATTTGTTAAAAATATTAGTGTTCAAGGGGTCACAATTTCTAGAGTTTCTTTAAATGGATTGGTAGACGGGGAAACCAGTATATTCATCGGACATATGATCAGAATGGATTGTGATACTGCTGATGAAAAAAAATATAAGTTGCTGTTTTCTCATAAAAAGAACTAACTGTTTATGTAATTGATTGATGATCATTATGAATTTTTTAGCCTAATAATCGGTCGTCTGCTCTTAGTAGAAAATTAATTACTGCAACCAATACATATTAACATATTCGTTAAAAAGGTTTTGCTAACAAGCAAACCTTTTTTTTGGCCTGGCTGAAGGCTTGCCCTGACTTGATGAAACGCTTGGAGAAAGCAGATCTTCCTTCTCGGTTCATCAAGTCAAAGTTAAGATCACATATTCAATAAGATTGTTTTAAGACAACTTTGAGAAAAAAGAATAAAGTAATATTCCAATAAAGATACTAATTGCAAATGACTTTTTTTGTAAATTTTTATATTGAGAAAGGAACGGGAGTATATGGGAAAAACAACGCTCACATGGATATCATTCTGTTTCGTATTGATGTTTTCTTTATTCGCTAAAGGAGATTTAATTCAAGGACAACAGCCGCAAGGATTACCTCAACTCGAAGGAGGCTCAGAAAATAAAGAGCGTGTACGATATCCCGTTTCCAATTATTTATTGCAGGAGAGATATCCAGAAACGGTTGTTTTAAGTGGACCACAAACATCAAAAATGGTGGCTTTAACCTTTGATGATGGCCCTGACCCACGCTTTACTCCGCAAATATTAGATATATTAAGGGAAAATGGAATAAAAGCCACTTTTTTTCTGTTAGGATCAAGGGCAGAAGCATATCCTGATCTTGTGAAACGAATTTTGGAAGAAGGTCATATTATTGGAAATCATACATATTGGCATCCGAATCTTGTAGAAGAGGAAGATGTTCGTATTTTAGAAAGAGAAGTTGCACGAACAGAGAGCAGCTTGGCCAATTTAATTGCTTATCGGACAAAATTATTTCGTGCCCCGTATGGTTTTTTATATAATGAGTTAGTAGAACAGCTTAGGGATATGGATTACACAGTTGTTGCCTGGTCGATTGATTCATTGGATTGGCATGAGTCCCCGCCAAATCAAATTGCTTATCATATTCTTAGCAATCTTCATCCAGGAGCGATTATTCTCATGCATGATGGAGCTGCTTGGGATGAGGATCGGACGAATACGGTGAGAGCTCTTCGTCAAATTATTCCAGCAATAAAGGAACAGGGCTTGGAGTTTGCAACAGTTCCAGAATTATTGAATATTCCGTATCGGAAGTAATGAAAGCGGCAAATATGGGATAGTCTAAACTGAAGCACGATAAAATAAAGTGAAATTTTCGGGTGATCGTAGTAAGCTTTTATAAACTTAAGTAGATAGTACATGGGCTCCATGTGCTATTTCTTTGTTTAAGCGATTTTAGCATTAAATGGAACCTTGCAACATAAATTAATTTGAATAATTTTTTCCTGAAAGAGAGGTGCTCGAAAATAAAAAAGGCAAGTAGGAATCCTTATGAGAATATTCCCCAGCCGATAAGAGAGGATGGAGCGGGCGCAACCGATCTTGGACCAAGAAATGTGTTGAGAGATCTTCAAAATCCTGATATGTTTGTACCGCCTAAAACAGATGCCGGAACGATTCCGAATTTGAAATTTTCTTTTTCTGATACCCATATGCAGTTATATCATGGTGGCTGGTCGCGGGAGGTTACAGCAAGAGAACTGCCAATTTCAACAACACTCGCAGGGGTGAATATGCGTCTTACTCCGGGGGGGGTTCGGGAAATGCATTGGCATAAGCAAGCGGAATGGGCTTATATGATTTTAGGCAGGGCGCGAGTTACAGCAGTGGATCAGAACGGAAGAAACTTTATTGCTGATGTAAGTGCAGGTGATTTGTGGTATTTTCCGGCAGGAATTCCCCACTCAATTCAAGGGTTAGATGATGGTTGTGAATTTTTACTGGTTTTCGATGATGGAAACTTTTCCGAGTTGAGTACATTTACGATTACGGATTGGTTTGCGCATACACCAAGGGATGTACTTTCCGCAAATTTTGGTGTTCCAGAACGGGCATTTGAACATATCCCCACTAAACAAAGATATATGTTTCAGGCTGAGGTGCCTGGGTCAATTGAATCAGATAAGGTATCAAGTCCATATGGAGCGATTCCGCAAAATCTTACCTACCATTTGCATCAACAAGCTCCAATAATAACATCCGGTGGTTCAGTCCGTATTGTTGATGCCAGAAATTTTCCTGCATCGGTGAATATTGCGGCAGCCTTGGTTGAAATTAAACCGGGAGGTATGCGTGAGCTTCATTGGCATCCGAACAATGATGAGTGGCAGTATTATTTAACGGGGACAGGTCGAATGACCGTCTTTGCCGCAAGCGGGGAGGCCCGCACCTTTAATTATCAAGCAGGGGACGTTGGTTACGTACCTTTTGCTATGGGTCATTACATTCAGAATATAGGTACTGAAAGCCTGTGGTTTTTGGAAATATTTAAGAGCAATCGTTTTGAAGATGTTTCATTGAATCAATGGATGGCCTTAACTCCTAAAAAGCTAGTAGAAGAGCATTTGAATGTTGGTCCTGATTTAATGGATGCGTTGCAAAAGGAAAAATCACCGGTTGTTAAATATAACGAAAACGAATGATAAATCAATTTCTTTATAAAGAAACTCAGAGTGCAGATTAAACTAAATGCATCTAATTACAAGACAAAGTAACGAAGAGAGTAAGCATTGCGGTCTGCCCTTAGCTCATCTCTTATAGATGAGCTTTATCCTTGCCAACATATACAAGACAGACTACTATTTTCCTTTTGATGGGAAGCACGCCAATAGAGCAATATGACTAATACGACTTTGAACCATTACCCCAGCTCTGGGTCGTATCCCTTATTTTTTAATGCTTGAGTAATTTCTTCTATATGCTTTTGATCCTTGGTTTCGACTGACAGGGAGAGCTGGGCATAGCTTGGATAAATTTTGTTGCCAATATGACTTAATGAAACATCGAGAACATTGCCTCCACGTGCAGTAACAATCCCCAATATTTTTTCAAGATTCCCAGGCTGATCCTTCAAAATGGCACTGAAACGCATAAATCTACCGGCTTCGACCATTCCTCTTTCAATAATCCTTGATATAAAACTGACATCTACATTGCCACCACTTACAAGGCAGACGACTTTTTTGTTTTTGACGGGAATTTTCTGATAGAGCATGGCGGCTAAGGCGACAGCACCGGAGCCTTCAACAAGAAGCTTATTTCTTTCCAATAGCATGAGCATTGTTCGGGCAATCTCCAATTCATTAACAGTAAATATCTCATCCACATATTTTTGAACTAGCTCAAACGGGGCCATTCCGGGTTTTTTGACAGCAATTCCATCAGCCATTGTTGGATCAGCTTCAACGGTAATCGGTCGACCTTCAACGAGCGACATCGCCATGCTTGGACAAGCTCCTGCCTCTACTCCATAAATTTTGATGTGAGGATGCTTTTCTTTTACAGCCGCAGCAATTCCCGCAATGAGGCCCCCTCCTCCAATCGGGCAAACAATGGCTTCTACATCGGGTAGTTGCTCGACTAACTCAAGACCAACAGTACCTTGTCCAATCATAACCTGATCATCATCGAAGGCGTGGACTAGAGTTGCGCCTGTGTTCTCTCTTAGCTCCAGTGCATAGGCGAGAGCATCATCAAAGGATTTACCTTGTAATTCAATTTTCGCTCCATACTCTTTTGTTGCCTGCACTTTGCTCAATGGAGCATTTATTGGCATCACAATCGTACAGGGAATATTGAGCATCGTACTTGCATAAGCTACTCCTTGAGCATGGTTTCCTGCTGAGGCGGCTACAACTCCTTTTTGTGTTTCCTCTTTAGATAAAGAGATCATTTTATTATAGGAGCCTCGTACCTTAAAGGAGCCGGTTTTCTGCAAGTTTTCCAATTTTAAATAAATATCATTATGTGCGTAATTGCTAAAAGTTTTAGAGTAATCCAATGGGGTTAGATGGACAATGCCTTTCATTTTATTATGTGCTTTTACAATATCCTCGTATGAAATCATTCTGTTTTTCTCCTTTTTAATTGCTGAATCCATTTATAATGGCGCACTTCAAGTTAAAAAACGAACATCATTTAGCTTTTTCAGAATTTAAAATCATAAAATGCCGTATAAAAGATGAATAAACGTAATATTGTTCGTTTTTTAATTAGGCGATTGTACAATATAAAATCGATTCACCTGTCTTTCCTTAGTCTTGACTACAGAGAAAAGCTTATTCGGTTAATTTTCAAGGATGTATTAAAACGGGTGTTCCAATAGGTACAATGCGGGCCAGTTCTTCAACATCATGATTATGCATGCGAATGCATCCTCTAGATACAGCCTTGCCGATCGAACTTGGATCGTTCGTTCCGTGGATGCCATAATGTTCTTTTGATAAACTCATCCACATTGTTCCAAACGGTCCTCCCGGATTTGGTGCTTTATTGATAATGATAAAATTACCGATTGGTGTTGCATGAAGCATTCTTCCAACAGCTATCGGATATTGTTTTTGTTGAACGCCGTTGTGTAACAAGGTCAATATTCGATTAGTAGTCGATATATCGATCGTATAAGGTATCGTGTCAATGTTGGGAAATCCAGGTATGACAATTGTTTGGCCAGGATAAATCCGATCGGGAATTAAGTGAGGATTTGCTTGAATGATGGCGGATAAAGGGGTGCGATAGTCTCTTGAAATTTGATATAATGTTTCCCCTGCTTTTACAGTATGGATCATAATAGGCAACCTCCCTAGTAAAGATAGTACATTATATGAGAACGAAGAGAGGAGTTTCACGATTTGTTGAAACAAAAAATAAATAAGCTGTATTTAGTAAAATCTATTAACAGAGAGCTATAATGAGCAAAAAGCTTAGATTGACTTATAAGGCCAATTCCAAACGGAGGAAACAGATGAAGCCACGAAACAGTCTATTGAAGCAAGGAAATAAATCATCATTAATTGCGACAGTCGTGAATGCGATTATTGCTGCTGTAAAAGGAAGCGCCTATTTTTTTACGGGAAATGTGGCGATGTTTGCAGAGACGATGCACTCGTTGGGAGATGCAGCGAACCAATTTTTCGTTTATATCGGCAGTGCATTAAGTAAAAAATTGCCAACGGATCGCTTCCCGAATGGTTTTGGACGCCTTGTCAATTTGGTTTTACTTGGAGCGGTCATTATTGTTGGAATTATGAGCTATGAAACGATAAAAGAAGGGTATTATCATATTCTTCATCCGACAGAATCAAAAGGAATTGTCGTGAATATTTTAGTGCTCGGAGTAGCAGTGCTGTTGGAGGCATATGTTCTTTTTAAGGCGATGAAAGAGGTGCTTCATGAATCGAATGTTAAGGCAAAAAAATTAGCCATCATCCCGACGAGTTTTCGGCATTTAAAACGGGCGAAGCCAGCTACAAAACTTGTTTTTATGGAGGATTTCGTTGCCACACTTGGAGGAATTATCGCAATTATCGGGATCCTGTTGGCCTATTTTGCCGAGATCCATGCAGCAGAAGGCGTTGCCTCCATTCTAATTGGGGGTATGATGTTCTTTGTTGTAGGGAGAGTTTTTTTAGATAATGCAAAAGGAATTCTCGGTGAAGCCGATGATGATCTTGAAGAAATCATCGCCAAATTTATATTAATGCAACCGGAAATCAAAGATATTCAAACTTTATATGCCGTTAAGGAGGGGGAAGATTTCCATATTGAAATGAAGCTGGAGATTGATCCAAATCTCACAGTTGGTCAAGCTGGGAAAATTAAGGATCGAATTGAAGCGAAAATTCATGGAATGAAAGGAGTGACAGATGTCATCATTGAATTTGATGAGGATGACGGTATTCCAACCTGGATTCGTACATGATTATGTGTTTTATGAATTCTTTTTTCTAGCCCTGAAAAACTAGCTACTAAATTCTCTTAGCAGAGTGACTGGAACGAATATCTCCAAATTCGCTGGGTTATTTTTATCGCTTCAACAGTGAATAGTGTATAATAATAGGTATTATCTGTACATAAAGGAAGGTAATTTATCATTGGAACAAGAAAATGTAACAAGAATTTTTTTAGATGAAAAAGAATACATTTTAATTGGCACGGCCCATGTATCCAAGCAAAGTGCAGAGCAAGTAAAAGAAGTGATCGAAGCAGAGAAGCCTGATTCTGTCTGTGTTGAGCTTGATGAACAAAGATACCAATCGATCATGGAGGGTAACAGTTGGAAAGACATGGATATATTCAGTGTCATTAAGCAGAAAAAAGCTTCATTATTGCTTATCAATCTTGCTATCTCTTCTTTTCAAAAAAGAATGGCAAATCAGTTAGGAATTCAACCTGGACAAGAGATGATTCAAGGAATTGAATCTGCCAAAGAAACAGGTGCTACATTAGTACTTGCGGACCGAAATATTCAGACGACCTTTTCAAGAATATGGCATCAAGTGGGACTGTGGGGAAAGGCCCAGCTGTTAACACAGGTAGTGGCAAGTATTTTCAGCAAAGACACCATTTCTGAAGAAGAACTTGAGAAAATGAAAAGCAAAGACATGATTAATACGGTTTTGAATGAATTTACTGAGTCTTTTCCACGTCTAAAAGTGCCGTTAATTGATGAGCGAGACCAGTATCTCTCACAAAAAATTAAGGAGGCACCAGGCAAAAAAATTGTTGCTGTCCTAGGGGCAGCCCATGTTCCAGGCATTAAAGAGGAAATCAACAAGGATCATGATTTAAAACAATTATCAAAGCTTCCTCCAAAATCGAAGGCTCCGAAAATAATTGGTTGGTCGATTCCAATTGTGATATTGGCGATTATAGCTTATACATTTTTAGCCAATCCTGATGCCGGTTTGCAGCAAACGCTTAGCTGGGTGCTTTGGCATGGTTGTTTATCAGCGATTGGGGCAGCAATGGCATTAGGACATCCACTCGCGATAGTAACAGCGTTTATTGCTGCCCCAATTACATCATTAAATCCGCTTCTAGCAGCCGGTTGGTTCGCCGGATTTGTCCAAGCTTTTTTTAGCAAACCAAATGTGAGTGATTTTGAAACACTGACAGAAGATGTATTTTCAGTAAAAGGCTTTTGGTCTAATAAAGTTACGCGCGTCTTACTCGTCATCGTCTTCGCAAACCTTGGCAGTTCACTGGGTACTTTTATTGGCGGAGCCGATGTAATTCGGTTGTTTTTCGAAAACTTTTAAATTTCAGGAAGCGGACACTGTCGGATAAAGTGAAAGAGCGGCTAATTGGCTGCTCTTTTATTTGTAGCTTAGAAAATTATGCTGTTATGTATCTACGTCTAACCCCTCCCTATTGTTCTTCATGGTCATTCACAGAGAAATCCGCAATACATCTTACAAGACCCTCAATCGAGCGAAATTGTATTTTTTGTTTATTTTTTTCAGAATATGATCTTTCCGACGCCAATATAGTATGTTTCATCGCGTTCGAGGGTTTGCCTCCCGAACCGCTGCTTATGAGGAATCTCTTCCGATATGCTTTCTAATTCAAAGAGTTGCTTTTTCAATAACCACATTTTTCATCTTATTTATAGGGGAAAATGGTTTGTCTCCCCAGCATATGTGGGTATCCCCCTGCATACAATGGTAAATGGCAATACCTTCCTTACAGGAGTGTATAGAGAATAAAGAGAATGGGGAGGAAATATGGGGAAATTTCGTTGGAAACATTTATTAATTAGTATTGTGATTTTGCTTGTACTAGGGGGTTGCTCAAAAGAGCCAGAGACAGAAGTAAAAAACATAAAAACACATAGGGTCGCAGCTGCAGAAGAAATAAATAATAGAATCATAGAGAAAGAAGTGCAGTTTGTTATTGATATTGTCGATCCGTCGACAAGGGAGATTATTCGTACCATTGACCCGAAAGAAGTGGATGAGAATGATGATAGTTTTAAAGAAGAGCTTAAGAATTGGGCTAGGGAATTAGCAAGGGGGACAGAAAAAACTGAAGGCTATGATCAGCGGATGGTTTTAGATAAAATAGAAGAAAATGGACAGATAAAAAAAGGGAAGCCGATGATCATCCTTGAAGAAGAGGAACTGGTTAATAGAGTTCTTGAAGCGATGAATAGAGGTGGTCAAGTAGAATTGCCGTTAAAGGTAACAGAAAGCCGGTACTCTCCTGAAGATGTACCACAGTTGGATGAAGTCGTGATTGCATCCTATACGACTTACTTTGACAGCAGTGTCATCGGAAGGGCAAAAAATATTGAGCTGTCTGCTGCTGCAATTAATAATGTCATCTTCGGAGTTGGAGATATTTTTTCCTATAATGAAATTGTCGGGCCAAGGGATGAAGCAAGCGGCTACCAAAAAGCGATGGAAATCGTCAACAAAGAGCTTGTTGAAGGGATTGGCGGTGGAGTTTGCCAAACATCTTCAACTTTATTTAATGCGGTTGACCAAATTGGAGTAGAGTATATTGAATGGCATCACCACTCTATTAATATCGGTTATGTTCCAACCGGGAGAGATGCGACAGTATCCTATGGAGGATTAGATTTCCGTTTTCAGAACTCTCATGATGTCCCGTTTTTGATAAAGGCATTTGTCAACGGTGGCTCCCTTACCGTTGAGGTGAGAACCTCAAAGGAGAATGCAAAAAAATTAAAAGGGGAGTAGCCTATCCACCACTTCTCTATTATCATATTTTTTATGACTCTTTGAAGAGGTCATTTTTTTTGAAAATCTTCTAAAGATTAACGCTTTCCGTGTAAATGAAAGCGGTTTAAGTTGTATAATGGAGAGTGATAGATAGACAAAAGAATGCTTAGGGAGGACGAGGAACATGCGGAATGATGAGATGTTATTAATCCCAGGGCCAACACCTGTGGTCGAATCTATTTATGAAGCTTTAGCTAGTGAAACGAGAAGCCATACTGACCCAAGATTTGTTGCACTCTATAAGAGTGCGATCGAAAAAACAAGAACAATGTTAAAAACAGATGGAGAAGTTTTTGTTATTTCTGGCTCAGGTACGATAGCGATGGAAATGGCTTTAGTTAATACAGTTGCAGCTGGAGAGAAGCTGTTAGTAATCAGTCATGGCTACTTTGGCGACCGTTTCATTAAATTGGGAAAAGCTTTTGGTATTGAAGTTGATGTCCTTCAGTCGGAATGGGGGAAACAAGTAGATCCAGTAGAAGTAGAGAAGAAACTCTCTACAGATCAGTTTAAAGCAGTTACGATTACACATGCAGATACATCAACTGGTGTTGCAGCCAACCTTGAGCAATTAGTACCGATTATTAAAAGGAATGGCGCACTTGTCATTCTTGATGGCGTATGTGCGACGGCAGCAATGGAAGAGGATATGAGTAAAGGCTATGGCAATGAAGAGGCGAAAATCGATGTGGTTTTAACAGGGTCGCAAAAAGCAATTGCTGTGCCTCCAGGTCTCGCCATTGTAGCGTTTAATCAATCAGCACTTGCAGTTCGTGAAAAAATGGAGCGAGTGTCCGCCTATTATTGTGATATTTACAATTGGATTCCGATTATGAATGATCCGTCGAAATACTTTGCTACTCCACCCGTTAATCTTGTCTATGCATTTGAAGAAGGAATGAGATTAGTTCTGGAAGAAGGAATGGAACAACGTTACAAGCGCCATGCAGCATATGGAACAGCTGTTAGGGCAGGACTTTCAGTGTATGGAATGAAAGCGCTGGCAGATGAGCAGGTTGCAGCAGCTACATTAAGCTGCATGTTATATCCAGATGGAATTGATGATGCAAGTTTCCGCTCTGCCCTTGCGGAAAAAGGCTTAATCGTTGCTGGAGCTTTGTCACATTTAGCTGGAAAAGCGTTCCGAATCGGACATATGGGAAATACAACGGTTGAAATGCTAGAAAAAGCAATTGTATTAATTGGAGAAACATTGGATGAGCAAGGGTTGTCCGTAAATATCAATAAAGCGATCGATGCCTTTAGAAAGCATGCTTTAGCCGTTTTAAATAACTAAACAAAAATCAATTAAAGCCATTGCTGTAATCTCTTATTTGTATTTGTTAATTATAAAAAAAGGAATATAATACTATAGAGATGTGAGAAATGGAGAGTTAAATATGTATTTAACAGTGAAAGAGACGGCCGAATATTTGACAATGCCAGATTCAGTTATTACGGAGCTTATTTTGACTAAGAGAATCCGTGCTATCCATGATGGTGAGCAGTATTTAGTGAATCGAGATCAATTTCAAACACATTTAAAGCAAGTAGAAAGATATAGGGAATTAATGGAGGAAATCCTTAATGAACCAATCCCAGAGGATTTGGATGTGAAGGATGAAGATTAGTGGAAAGGCGCCATTCTTGAAGTGGCGCCTTTTACTTTTGTTGTGCCTCACTTTTTTTAATTGAGTGTATTTATGACAGTCAAACCTAAAATGCATTTGATCTCAAACTTTAGATTTCTTTTATCGCAGACTTTTGCTACAGGTCGGTGATGATTTTGGCTCATTTTTTTCTCTGATACCATGAAGGGATAGAGAGAGCACAAGTCGCTTCATGGAATCAGAGGATTTTTCAGCATAATTGTTCGCTTATTTGATTGCTCCTCGCAGGGACGGTGCTTCCGGATTCGTATTTTTGGGCTTATTATGGGAGATAACAGGTTATGTACCGCTGCGAAGTTTAGTTTTAACATCCAATTTATTCTTTATGTATAAATATGAATTTATTATATTATTTATTCGGAATTTGCTTGAAAAAAGAAGATTGATCATTTATGATGTTTAAGGAATTAAACAAATAGTATTTTAAGAAAGTAATTTTATAGGAGTAGTCTGGAAATAGGGCTATTTTTTATATCGTGGAATATTTTTTATTAGTCAACGATAAAATACAATAACAAGAGGTGCGTGCGATGAGTAATGATCCGAGTTCTAGAGCATTGTCTTATTCAACAATAGATTTTCTTAAGTTTCTAATTCCGTCCTTAATTGGAATTTTTTTATTTATGATTCCTGTGAAATCGGAAGGGGAAGTTACTATTCCAGTAGCATTGATTGCGAATCAATTAACGGAATTTTTATCTCCGTTAATTCCAGCTCTGGCAGTCATCTTAATTTCACTTTCCGTTTTTGGTTCCTTGATTGCCGTTTTCTTAAAGCCGCGCTATATCGAGAATAGTCCATTTCTGCATCGTTTATTGGCGGTTAACAAATTTTGGTTAATTGCCCGCTTAGTTGGGATGGTAATTGCAATAATAACGTTATTTCAAGTGGGACCGGAATGGGTTTATTCTGAAAATACAGGAGGGCTTCTCCTTTATGATTTAGTTCCGATTTTGTTTTCGGTTTTCTTATTAGCAGGCTTTTTATTGCCACTGCTATTGAATTTTGGTTTGCTCGAGTTTTTTGGCGCGTTGTTAATGAAAGTGATGAGACCCGTTTTTACTTTACCAGGCCGCTCATCTTTAGATTGTCTAGCATCATGGGTTGGTGATGGTACAGTTGGTGTTATATTAACAACAAAACAGTATGAAGAAGGATATTATACAAAAAGAGAAGCGGCAGTTGTGGCGACTACTTTTTCGGTTGTATCGATCACCTTTTCCATTGCCATTCTTTCCTATATGAATTTGCAGCATTATTTTGCTCCCTACTACATTACGATCGTTTTAGCAGGCTTTGTCGCAGCGTTAATCATGCCACGCATCCCACCACTATCAAAAAAAGCGGATACTGGCTATGAAGGTGTGGAGTTAAAAAGAGAAAGCCCGATCCCACAAGGTCAGTCCCCGTTAAAATGGGGATTATCAGAGGCAGTATCGAAAGCAAGAAAAAATAATGGTGCAGTTGGAACTTTGAAAGAAGGGTTTCAAAATGTTCTCGATATGTGGTTAGGTGTTCTGCCAATCGTCATGACCATAGGTACAGTCGCTTTAGTAATTGCAGAGTTTACTCCATTTTTCACGATTCTTGGGAAGCCATTTGAGCCGATTCTGACATTATTGCAGATTCCTGAAGCTGAAGCTGCGGCGCAAACGATGGTTATAGGTTTTGCTGACATGTTTCTTCCGGCAGTAATTGGAAGCGGGATTGAAAGTGAACTGACGCGATTCGTTATTGCAGGGGTTTCAGTTACTCAGTTAATCTACATGTCTGAGCTAGGTGGTTTATTGCTTGGTTCCAAGCTTCCGCTGAACATAAAAGATTTGATTTTTATTTTCTTACTACGAACAATCATTACGTTACCGATTATTGTGATTGCTGCTCATATTATATTCTAATTTGAAGAGGTCAGTCCGCTTTATGAGAGGACTGACCTCTTTCCTTATAATCCAGTCGTTTCGGACTCGAAGCTTTTCTTCATTTCTACACCGTGTTCTTTCGTTAATTTTTCAATATTGTAATTGAAGTCGCGAAGAAGCTTTCGCGCCTCATCGAGCATTGCATTGGCTTCCTCGATCATGGCACGGTCTTGATATTCTAATGCTGTGACGATACGTGTAAAAGCATTATATTGAGTGTTGACGCCTTCAATATAGCCTTCATGTATCGCGCGCAGCTCTTCTGACTCAAGACGGATGGCTTCCAGCTTATTCATAAATTCCTGGTAGGTCGGGATAACATCCATTAAAAGTACATCGTACAATAATTGATCAGATGTATAGTTGACACCAGTGACGCTGTCGTATGCTGAGACCGCTTCTGTTTCCAATCCAATAATATTGGCGAGATCATCATTTAAATAGGATTCCAATTCCTCCTTGATCGGATCCTCTGAAGAACAGGCACTCATCACCAAAAAGCAAAGAAAAATAGGGAACAACAGTATTTTTTTCAATGGTCCACCTCCATAACAATAATGTATGAAGGGGAACAGCCGAAAGGTTCATAAAAGTTAACTAAAAAAAAGCGGAAAAAATTACACTTGTATCCGGTTTAGAGATAATTCTTTTACCAGATTATATGATCGGTTTTTTTCATGAAGTTCTTTCATTTCCACCACTGTAAGGTCATTTTATTGTAATATAATGGAATGAGACACTATAAATAAAGGAGTAGTATAGAGTTATGCTTATAAAACAAGTCGTTTTACACAGACTTCAGATGCAGTTAAAGGCTCCGTTTGCGACAAGTTTCGGTACGATGAAAGATAAGGAATTTTTTATAATAGAGATGGTCGATGAAGCTGGTTTTCGTGGTTTTGGTGAATCGGTTGCTTTCATAAGCCCGTGGTACACAGAGGAAACAGTTACAACAGTTGAGCATATAATGAAGGATTTCTTAATTCCGCTGCTTTTTCATGCCCCAATTAACCATCCTGATGATGTTTCAGTTCGATTTTCTCCAATAAAACGGAACAATATGGCAAAAGCCGCTTTAGAAGGGGCAGTTTGGGATTTGTATGCAAAACGAAAAAAGCTCCCTCTTGCTACATGTCTGGGAGGTGGAAAAACAACTATTGATGTTGGAATCAGTATTGGTATCCAATCAACGATAGAAGAGCTGTTGCGAAAAATTGAGCAGTATGCTCTGGAAGGCTATAAGCGGGTGAAGCTGAAGGTTAAGCCTGGGTACGATTTGGAAGTGTTGAAAGAAGTAAGGAGAGCATTTCCTAATCTTCCGCTCATGGCGGACGCCAATTCAGCTTATACATTAAATGATATTGCCCATTTACAAAGGTTTGATGATTTTAACTTATTAATGATTGAACAACCTCTTGGACAGGATGACATCGTTGAACATGCAAAACTGCAAAAGGAACTTCAAACACCCATTTGTTTAGATGAAAGTATTTATTCACTTGATGATGCCAAGCTGGCCATTGAGCTAGGTGCATGCCAGATCATCAACGTTAAAGTAGGGCGGGTTGGCGGACTAACGGAAGCTAAGAAAATTAATGATTACTGCAAAGTTCATAACATTCCCATTTGGTGTGGGGGGATGCTTGAGGCTGGGATTGGGAGAGCACATAATATCGCCGTTACAGCATTGGATCAGTTTATTTTACCTGGAGACACTTCTCCTTCAAATCGTTATTGGGAAAAAGATATTGTTGTTCCTGAAGTGAAAATGGAACAAGGAGTAATACAAGTTCCGACTACCCCTGGTATTGGATATGAAATTGACTGGGCAACTGTTGAGAAATATCGGGTGGAAAGGCTCATACTTGAGAATAAGCAGAATAGGATAGGTATTTAATGAGACTTAATACCTCCGAGCTGTACAATGGAGGAATGTCTCTCAAGCTTTTGAAAGTCGTTTAGAATGTAACAGCTGCTACAGCACTTGCGCTGAACGTCTGCAAACGCATATTTAAATGGTTTCACTTTCCATTTGTCCATTAAACTAAGTATCATTTCAACTTGGGTAAATCCATGCATAATATTTATATCGAAACCTTTTAAGACAGTAATGCGTATAAGGTTAATGGTGTTGTTACTGTTATAAAAAGTAAATTTAAAAAGGAGTATTCATTATGACAAAGCGTTTTTCTATGGCGTTAATGATAATGGTGTTAGCTATTATAGCTTTATTATTAGCTGCTAAAAATCCAACAGGTCCCAATACAGTTTCATTTGCTGATCCGCTTAACTTATGGTTATCTCTTGGAACACTGGTTGTGCTATTATTTCCTCCATTAATATTGTCGTTTTTTAATCATTTTGTCTTAAATATTATTTTTGCCATTTATCAAGGCTTTGTAGTGTTGACCTTTTTAGGTCTTATTTTAGTAGGGTTTTTGATTCCAAGTATTTGGATTATTATCATTGGTGTTCTAGGTACTGTTATTGGGATTAGCAGTATTGTTGTGAGTTTTCTTGGGGGAGTTAAGAAAGCTTACTAGAAAGTAATTTTTTATGTTAAAGGTAGGAATTCTTTTTCATATCGGACTAATGGGATGTGCGGTTGATTTTTAGCTCCTTTCTGGGAACCAAAAATCAAATAATAAGTAACATGAGAAAGATTGGGTTTTGAATATCCCCATTTTCAGAAAAGTTGTTTGCAAAAGAATAAGCAAAAGCAGTAGAAAGCCCCTCAAGCATTTAAAGGCTGGAGAGGCTTTCTTACATGCACAATTATTTCTTAACAGCGTGGATATAATGTATTGTCTCAAATGCAGTTAAATAATCCGTTCTGTTATTAAAGAATAGCTTGTCTATTTTAGTTGGTGATAAATGTTCATAAATTAATAAACCAGATTTTTCAAGTATATTTTCTATTTCATTATAAGTGAAACTTGATTTCATAGGTTCTCCACTTGCTGCGGCCATTTTTACCATATTTTCAACTCTATTGGACATACCTTTTTCTTTAAAGAGTTGTTCATCTGCATAGTCAAACACAATAGAACTGCCTGGAGGGGCATTTTCAAATAAATGATTGATCAATGCCGTATTTTGTTCTTTCGTTAAATAATATGAAACGCCTAATAAGCTAAAGAACGTTTTTTTATTTTGAAATCCCCTCTTTCCTAAATCCTGATGAGAAAACTTAGTTGTAAAGTCCATTGGCACAAAATTGAGATTGCTCGGGACGTTAAGTTTAGCTTCTTTTAATCTTTCCTTTTTAAATTTTTGTGTTGCTGGATGATCAACTTCAAAAATTTGCAACAAGTCTTTTAGTTCTGGATACCTGAAGGAGAAAGAATCTAATCCAGCTCCAAGTATGACATATTGTTGGACACCTAACTTAATTTCATTACTTAATATTTGTTCACAATAGGCTGAGCGTGCTAAAGGTGTTGGAGAAAGCTGAACCTGTGTAATCCACTTTAAAATTTCTTCGGGATCATCTTTGAATCTTTGCTTAATATCACCGTTGAAAAACTGTACACCATTAATCATATTGTTACTGATCGCAGAAAACTCTTCATTGGAAATGAACTGGCATGCAATATAATCATCAAAAATTTTAGGAGAATCATATTTACTGTGATACGCACGTCCAAAAGCAGATATTAAGGAAGTTAAACTGGATTCATTTTTTTTCATACCATTTCTCTCCCATATATAAAAAATAAGGTACCCCTGGCCAGGAGAACCTTATTGTATAACATATAAAATTAAAAGTAAATTATAGCATAAACAAATTTTTTTGTCAACTTTTTTAACCTGATAAGAAGATGGAAATTAAATCAAAAAAGTTTAGAGGTGGCATTAAATGAAAAGGTATGCAACAAAAGATATACCGAAGAGTAGGATAGTGGATTTTTTTAAGCGCCATTGGGGTAGTCAAGAAATGGTCATTTCCAGCGGTGTTTATGATTGCAGTAAATTGGATGGTTTCACCATTGTAAATGATGAAGATAATATCATTGGACTGATAACTTACATCATTAAAGGTAAAGAGTGCGAAATAATCTCATTAGATAGTATTGAAGAAGGTAAGGGAGTAGGTACATCTTTAGTTCAGGAAGTAGAAAATCTCGCTGTTAAGGAAAATTGTCAACTTATAAAAGTGATCACTACAAATGATAATTTACTAGCATTAAAGTTTTATCAAAAACGAGGTTTTACTCTATCCAAAATATTAAATAATGCTGTAGAAAAGGCTAGAAGAATCAAACCTGAGATCCCATTGCTTGGCAATGATGGTATTCCAATCAGAGATGAGATTGAACTAATTAAGATTTTAAATTAACGCTGCTTTTGTGATGACATAGAGTAGAGCACATATGATTTTCAAAAATAGAAGATGGAAATTTACCATTATGAAATCTAGATATTTTAAGCTTCTATTTACCAATATTCATAATCATTCATGACTTTTCGAAAGAACATTCATAATGGGATGCTTGAAGGAAGTTACCACTTTACTCCATAAATTTATTGAGATTTTATGACGGGTCTCAGAATCTTAATATTACGGTTAAACACCGTCCTCCGATTAAATCATTTCGTCATGGAATGTTCCTTCTAACATGAGTGACTTATGAATTTCCTTCTATCACTTAAAAGCATTCTTTGTTATTTCGTTTTTATTCATCATTATACAATGATATGCTATAAAAATAATATTTTATAAAATTATATTGCATAAATAATCATATATTAGTATAATTACAACATGTTAAATAGAATGAACTTACGAGAGTGTAAGACTAAAGGAGATTAGAAGCATGAAAAAACTAACAAAGCTTAGCTTTTTAATGATTTTAGCGATTACAATTGTCCTTTCTGGATGTGGAACGAATAGCACAACAGGTGGAGGAGATGAAGATAAGACCCTCAAACTTGTTACAAACGCTGCATATGCACCGATGGAGTACATGGAAGGGGATAAAATCGTCGGTTTTGATATAGATTTTATTGAAGCTGTTGCTGAAGAAGCCGGCTATGAATTAGATATTAAGCATGTCGGATGGGAATCCATGCTTCTAGAAGCGAAAGATAAAGTCGCGGATTTAGCGGTTGCTGCCATCACGATTAATGATGATAGAAAGGAAACATATGATTTCTCTGTTCCTTATTATTTATCTACTAATATGATTTTAGTAAAAGAAGGCAGCGATATTCAAAGCGCTGACGATTTAATAGGCAAAACCGTCGCGGTTCAAAATGGTACAACAGGGCAGGAGTCGGCAGAAGCACTGCTTGGCGTAAACAACGACAGCATTAAAAAATTTGAGGACAATAATTTAGCGATCCAGGAGCTGTTGAATGATGGAGCAGACGCTGTCATCGCTGATAATACTGTTGTCGAAACATATGTTAAAAATAACCCCGAGCAAAAGCTTAAAGTAGTAAGTGATGAACAAAACTTTGCCTCTGAGTTCTATGGAATCCTTTTCCCTAAAGGCAGTGAACTAAAAGAGGATTTTGACAAAGCTGTCAATACTATATTAGACAATGGAAAGTATGCAGAAATTTATAAGGAATGGTTCGGAACTGAACCCGATATAGAAGGGCTAAAAGCGGCACAGTAAAAGCTCATATTCCCTCCGCTCGTGAAAAACATACTCAAAATGTTCACAGGAAAATAGCACAAAATGGTATAAAATTGAGTATGTGTGTTATTTCACATAAAACTATAAAAGCGGAAGGAATGTTGATCCTATGGCTTCTTATAAACCTGAAGAAATTATTGATATTACGATTAACCACGGTGTGAAAAAGGCAAATTACCCCTTTTTGAAATCGCTGATATTGGGGTTTCAGGCTGGAGCTTTTATTGCTCTTGGCTATTTGCTTTACATACGTGTCACAGCTCCTCTCAGTGGTGAATTAGAAGGATTGTCCACTATTATTGGAGCGTCGTTATTCCCAATTGGCCTTATTTTAACGTTAATGGCTGGTGGCGAATTATTAACAGGCAATATGATGGCTGTCCCTCTAGCCAGATATGCGAAAAAGATAAAAACAGTGGCTTTAATAAGAAACTTAGCCATTATTACGTTAAGCAACTTTATCGGTGCGCTATTTGTTGCTTACTTTTTTGGGCATATAGTTGGTCTTACTGAGTCAGGTGTTTATTTAGAAAAAATGATTCATATTGCCGAACATAAACTGGATGGTTCATTTATTCAAGCATTTGTCTCAGGGATTGGCTGTAACTGGCTTGTAGCATTAGCCGTCTGGCTTTGTTACGGTTCAAATACGCCATCAGGAAAAATTTTAGGAATTTGGTTTCCGACGATGACTTTTGTTGCTATTGGTTTTCAACACGTTGTTGCCAATATGTTTGTCATCCCAGCGGCTATTTTTGCCGGTTATTTAAATTGGCTTGATTATATTTCTAATTTTACCCCTGTATTTTTAGGGAATTTAGTAGGAGGTTCCATTTTTGTGGCCATGCTGTATTGGCTTTCACTTCATCATCAGCAACGCAGCGGCGAAAAACAATCATTAAAGGCAAGTTAATGATTGAGGGGGGAATTTGTATAAATCCTCCTCCTGCTTGTAATTAATTCTATCTCAGTATAAAACTTTGCCGATAGTTTTTAGGTTGCGAACGTGATCCTAACTCAGTATAATAATGTTATATCTGAATTTAGAGAAAATTCAAAACTCGAAATTACTGTTGAGGGGGAAATTTTTGTGAAGATTGGTAAGAAGGTACGGTTCATTTTATTAATGGGGCTTGTCCTGATGGTGTCAGCTTGTGGAGCGAATGAAACTGGTTCGAAAAATTCAGAAAATAATGACGGAAATGAGAAGAAAACACTAAGGCTCGTAACAGATGCAGCATATGCACCTATGGAGTATATGAATGGGGATCAAATTCTCGGTTTTGACATTGATCTAGCAAAAGCTGCTGCTGCGGAAGCCGGCTATGAATTAAAGGTTGACCACGTTGGTTGGGATCCGTTATTTGTTGAAATTGACACTGAAAATGCTGATCTGGCTATTTCATCGATCACGATCACGGATGATCGAAAAATGTCATATGATTTTTCCGTCCCTTATTACGCATCTTCAAATGAAATTTTAATTCCTGAAGACAGTGATATTCAAAGTGGTGCGGACTTAACTGACAAGGTTGTAGCTGTTCAAAAGGACACGACAGGGCATGAAATTGCAGAATCTATTTTAGGAAGCAATCACAAAAATATAAAACCTTTCGAAACGACTCCACTTGCGATTCAGGAACTATTGAGTAACGGGGCAGATGCTGTTATAGCAGATAAGCCGGTCGTAGATGAATACGTTAAAAACAACTCACAGCAAAACTTAGTTGTAATTACTGATGATAGTTTTGAAGAAGAATTTTATGGTCTATTATTTCCGAAAGATAGTAAACTGGTCGCAGAATTTAATGAAGCGCTGAACAAGCTTTTCGATAATGGAAAATATGCGGAAATTTATAAGGAATGGTTTGGTAAAGAACCGGATATAGAAGTGTTAAAGGCACAGCAATAATAGAGGAAGTTTACGACTCAAAATTGCGTAACCACACGTTTGTGTTACGCAATTTTTTTTCAAAAGAGGTGAGACGGCATGGATTTTCGCTTTGAATTAATTATGGATTATTTACCTTTCTTTTTAAGGGGAACATTGTATACGATTGGTATATCATTATTAGGAATTTTATTCGGAACGATATTAGGATTGCTTATTGGCCTTGGGAAAATGATGAAAAACAAAATACTTGCTTTCCCTTTTCTGTTATATATCTCATTTTTCCGCGGTACGCCATTTATCGTGCAAATCTTTATTATTCACTTTGGTGTAGTCCCGGCGATTATTGGCACGACCAATGGGATTGCAGCAGGAATTATCGGCTTATCACTAAACGCTGCCGCATATATTGCTGAAATCTTCCGAGCAGGAATTCAGTCAATTGATCGTGGTCAAATGGAAGCAGCCCGCTCATTAGGGATGAATCATGTTCAAGCGATGAGATATATTATTCTACCACAAGCGTTTAAAAGGATGATCCCACCGCTCGGCAATGAGTTTATCGTGCTATTAAAAGAATCTGCTATTACTGCCTTAGTTGCTGTCCCGGAGATTATGTATTGGGGTAGAGCGTTCCAAGGCCAATATTATAGAGTATGGGAGCCATACTTAACGGCTGCATTTATTTACTTTATTTTAACTTTAACATTAAGCTACTTATTAAGTCGTCTAGAAAAGAGGTTAGCAACAGAATGATCAAAGTTGAAAAGCTAAAGAAATCGTTTGGTGCTAATGAAGTTCTGAAGGATATCAATGCTTCGATCAAGCAACAGGAGGTTGTTGTGGTTATTGGTCCTTCAGGTTCGGGAAAATCAACCTTTCTCCGTTGTCTTAATTTATTGGAGTCCATTACAGGAGGACATGTCTTTATAGAAGGAATCGACATAACAGCAAAGACAACGGATATTAATAAAATCAGAGCGGAAGTCGGGATGGTATTCCAGCAATTTAATTTATTTCCTCATAAAACAGTGCTAGATAATATTATGCTTTCACCTATCAAAGTAAAGAAAATCGATCCTGCGAAAGCGAAAGAGAAGGCGCTAGAGCTACTGAGAAAAGTAGGATTAGAGGAGAAAGCCGATGCTTTTCCAGATTCGTTATCGGGCGGGCAAAAACAACGGGTAGCCATTGCGCGGGCATTAGCAATGGAACCGAAAATCATGCTTTTTGATGAACCTACTTCAGCGCTCGATCCGGAAATGGTTGGGGAAGTACTAGAGGTGATGAAGCAACTTGCAAAGGAAGGAATGACAATGGTTGTCGTTACGCATGAAATGGGTTTCGCCCGTGAGGTAGGTGATCGGGTCTTGTTTATGGATGGAGGCTATATCGTTGAGGAAAATGTTCCACACGAGTTGTTTGACAATCCCCAGCATGAACGCACGAAGGCATTCTTGAGTAAGGTTTTATAGATATGATATAGTAGAAGCCGAGCATTTTAAAGCTCGGTTTTTTAATTTGGGCAACTCAGTGTAACGTTCAACAATCAATTACGTCTAAAAGGATGAGGTGAAAAAAATGAAAAAACTATTATGGACAGTATTAACAGCCGTAACCTTACTAGTAATTACTGCTTGTGGTACAGGGAATGATGAAAATCAAGGAGCAGAGGAAAATCCTGATAATGAAACAAATGAAGTTGTTGAAGAAAACAACGAAACCAGTCATGCTGGTGATGATGAAGAAGCAGAAACAGATGAGCAAGTAACAGAAGACGATAGAGCTGTAATAAAAGAAGAGGCAACATACACTGGGATGCAAGATCCGCACTCTATTGAAGTGAAAACCGAGTCTGATGTACTGGCCTTACAAATTTTAGATCCGGGTGTTGCAGATGTTGACTTCGAAGCAATTGAACCGGATACGCCAGTTACTATTGAGTACTATCAAAATGAAGAGGGACAAAACATCCTCACAAATATTGAATTTTAGTAAGAGTAAAATGAGTTACTGAATTTTTTTCACTTAGTTATGTTAAACAAAATGGTAGAACATGTCATTTTACTGACTTGAAACGAAGGTTTCTCACGAAATGACCCAAAAATAACAACATCATATAATAAGAGCCCGCAGAAAAGCGGGCTCTTAAAAAATTTAAGCAGAATGCTTCACGAGTTTTGGGTTCTTTTGCATGGCAGCAAAGAGAAGAAACCCGCTTAAGAGCAGTAATCCACTTGTTATGAGGAAAACGGATGAAATGCCGAAATATCCAGCGATAAATCCGCCCATAACAGGTCCAATAACGTTTCCTAAAAAACGAAGGCTTGTGTTATATCCCAAGACTTCCCCCTGCATGGCAATCGGTGCTTCCTGACGAATATAAGCTACGCGCACGGGAATGATCCCACCAATAGCGACTCCAAGTGCGAAACGGATGACAACAAGCTGCCAAATGTTTGTTACAAAGGCACCTGGTAGATAGACAAGTCCTGCTATAAATAATAATACGATTAAAATTTTGATATAGCCGTAGCGATCCGCCATTTTCCCCCATTGACGAGCCATCATTAAATTTCCCAAACCAGCGGCAGAAAAGGCAATTCCAGAGAATAAAGCTAAATTAGCCGGACCATGAAGTTCACTTACATATAGAGATAGAATCGGCTGTATGCTAAAATGTGCTATTTGAATCAATGTTGAGATTAATAATACATTTAATAACAGTGGGTTCCGACTAATATGTTTAAAGACTTCTTTAGTCGTATAGGAGGTTTTTGTCCCTTTTACATCTTTCATTCTATACTCCTTTGTCGTAATGACAAGAGCGGCAGAAATGAAGATGGCGATTGAGGTCCATTTAAATGTGGCAGAATAACCGAAGGTATCCACAAGTAAGCCGCCTAAGAGAGGCCCTATTAACTGTCCCGTAATCGTCCCTGTTTGGAGAGTTCCTAGCACTCTTCCAGCCATTTCTTTAGGTGTTTGTGTAGAGATAAAGGCTTGAGACATCGAGATGAAACCAGCAAATACTCCCATGAACATTCTTAATAAAAACAGCTGCCAAACGGTATTCACGAATCCCATCAGCAATATTGAACAGGCCATTCCAAATGCAGAAAAGATCAGGAGCTTTCTTCGTCCATACTTATCCCCGATCCTTCCCCAAAGAGGTGAGAAAATAAATGCGGTAACAAAGGTAACACCGAAGGTGATCCCTGACCAATGCTGGACATATTGGTCGGAAAAATTGCCGAATGAGTCAATATAAAGGGAGATAAACGGGAGAACCATCGTCATACTTCCCGCAATAAAAAAGTTTGCAAACCACATAATTTTAAGGTTGCGTTTTGCGATTAGTTGTTCGTCCATATGAACACTTCTTTCTAAGAAGAAATTTCGTTTTCCTAAATATTATAATAACTGAATTATGAAAAATTACAAGAATTTCACTTGACATTTAAGAAAACATTGGAATTGTCCGTGCCTTTTGCTGGAGAGAATGTTCGGATCTTTTAAGATTGCCTTAATAGGAATGAGTTGAAGCAAACACTTGGGCAATATAGGATCCTTCATCTATTTACTATTTCCCTTTTTCCTTGTACTCTTAATTTTAAGCTGAACATTTTTACGGGAGGGACTGAAAATGATTAAAGCTATTTTTTTTGATTTAGATGATACATTGCTTTGGGATCATAAAAGTGTGAAGGAAGCGTTTGTCGCAACATGCAAGGAAGCGGAGAGAAAATATGGTGTCGATCCGGAGGAATTAGAAGAGGCTGTTCGACGTGCAGCAACTAAGCTTTATGCGTCTTATGAAACGTATTCTTTCACAAAAATGATCGGGATAAACCCGTTTGAAGGATTATGGGGGAATTTTCACGATGATGGAGATGAGAACTTTCAAAAAATGAAGGCTCTCGTTCCTACTTATCGCAAGGACGCATGGACCCAAGGATTGTCAGCCTTAGGAATCGAGGATGCAGATTTTGGAGCACAACTGGCTGAGCGATTTCCTTTGGAGCGTAAAAAGGCACCATTTGTTTATGAGGACACTTTTTCTGTATTGGACAAGCTAAAAGGGCAATATAAATTATTGCTTCTTACAAACGGTTCTCCTGATTTGCAAAATACGAAACTAGCGATTACACCAGAAATTGCTCCATATTTTGACGAGATTGTGATTTCAGGAGCATTTGGGCGAGGTAAGCCCGATCCTACCATTTTTGAGCATGCGCTCCAACTTATGGAAGTTTCCAAGGATGAAGCTATTATGGTCGGAGATAACTTGATGACAGATATACTGGGAGCATCGCGGATCGGCATGAAATCCGTTTGGATCAATCGCCATGATAAGGAAAGAAATGGCGTAGAACCAGATTATGAGATTCGCCATTTAGAAGAATTATTTCTGGTCTTGGAGACAGTAGAATAACAGTATTTAATCAGTATAAGGGACTCTCTCCTAAAAGTGAGGTTATGGAAATGCTAGAGCAAGCAAAAGAACTATTACAGGCCCATTTCGGCTATCCGTCTTTTCGAAAGGGGCAGGAAGCGGCAATTCAATCCATTTTTGCAGGTCAAAACACTGTCTGTATTATGCCGACTGGTGGAGGAAAGTCGATTTGCTACCAAATTCCAGCTCTCGTACTTCCGGGCACGACAATCGTCATTTCCCCGCTTATATCATTAATGAAAGATCAAGTGGACAGTCTCTTGCAAGTAGGAATTCCAGCGACTTTTATTAACAGTTCTTTAAGTGCGCAAGAAGCAACTGAACGGATGGAAGCTGCTATATACGGGGAGTATAAGCTTCTTTATATTGCGCCTGAGCGTCTGGAATCCAGTGTGTTTGTTGAGCAATTATCAGCCCTTGAGATCCCGCTTGTTGCTGTTGATGAGGCCCATTGTATTTCCCAATGGGGCCATGATTTTCGTCCAAGCTACTTGCAAATTCAAAGGCTTATCGAGCAGCTCCCACAAAAGCCGCTTGTGATGGCGTTAACCGCTACCGCAACTCCGCAGGTTCGCGTAGATATATGCAATACTCTTCATATTGATGATGAGAACACCATTATGACAGGGTTTGCCCGTGAAAATCTCTCTTTTCATGTTATTAAGGGGCAGGATCGCTACGCTTTTTTAAAAGAATATGTTAAAAAGAATGAGCAAGAGGGCGGAATTATCTACGCTGCAACAAGAAAAAACGTTGATCAACTTTATGAAAAATTGGCGAGAGAAGGCGTTCGCGTTGGTCGCTATCATGCAGGCATGAGTGATGTAAATAGAAAGAGGGAGCAGGAAAAATTCCTTCAGGATGAAACGGCGGTTATGGTTGCAACTTCAGCATTTGGTATGGGGATCGATAAATCGAATATTCGTTATTGCATTCATTATCAGCTTCCGAAAAATATGGAGAGCTATTATCAGGAAGCAGGACGCGCTGGGAGAGATGGGCTCGAAAGTGAGTGTATTGTTTTATATTCTTCACAGGATGTTCAAGTTCAAAGATTTTTAATTGACCAGTCTGCTGAAAGAATGCGGATTGCAGGAGAACTGGAAAAACTGCAGGCAATGGTCGATTATTGCCATACTGAAAAATGTCTTCAGACTTATATCCTTGAATATTTTGGACAGAGGAATGCATCGAAATGTGGGAAATGTGGAAATTGCACGGATTCCCGCTCAAGCGTTGACGTAACGAAAGAAGCACAAATGGTTTTATCCTGTATAATTCGTATGGGTCAACGCTTCGGAAAGACAGCAGTGGCACAGGTTTTGACAGGATCGAACAATAAGAAAATGAAGGAATTGAAATTTGATCGATTACCGACCTACGGGCTCTTAAATGACATGAGTATAAAAGAAGCAAGTGATTTCATTGAATTTCTCATTTCACAGGAGTTAATCGGAGTTGAACAGGGGCAATTCCCAACCGTCTTTGTCACACCAGCTGGAAAGGAAGTATTGCTGGGTAAACAACAAGTATACAGAAAAGAAGTAGTTGAAGTTACGCAAGTTTCTTCACAAGATCCTTTATTTGAAAAACTACGCCATATAAGAAAATCGATTGCCAATATTGAGAATGTACCTCCATTTGTCATCTTTTCCGATGCGTCTTTAAAGGACATGTGTGTAAAATTGCCGCAAACGAAGGAAGAATTTTTGCTAGTTAGTGGTGTTGGTGAAATGAAATTAGAAAAGTATGGAGCACCATTTATAAACGGAATCGAGGAGTTTTGTAAAGAAAATCCGGATAGGTCGAGGGAAAAACTGATACCACCAGTGGCTAAAAGAAAAAAGGGAGAGAAAAATTCCCACCTTGAAACATATAAGCTGTTTAAAGAAGGGCTATCAGTGAAGGAAATTGCAAAGACCAGGGAAATGGCAACGAGCACGATCGAGAATCATATCCAACAATGTATGGCGGAAGGACTGGATATTGCAGTGTCTGAGATTATTCCAGATCAATACTTGCCGCTCCTTGAACAAGCGGTAGAAGAGGTGGGATCAGAAAAGCTGAAGCCGATTAAAGAGTTACTTCCAGATAAAATATCTTATTTAATGATTAAAGTATTCCTGCGTTCGTTCAAAACGAAAAATTCCCTTTAAAAAAGGTACTGCTCTGATTAGGAAGCTTAGTAAAGAGGTTTTAAAAGCTATATCTACAAAAAGCAAGTGAAGCCTACATTTTTCACTTGCTTTTTGTAGATTATTTCAATCAGCTTCCGATTTTTCTTAGAATGGGAATGGCTTCTCGCATATTCGCGCAGACAAAGTCAGCAGAAGTCGGATCACCGACACCATGCGGATCAATGAATATCGTTCCGCATCCGAGGGTACGAACCGGGCGAATCTCGTTGATCCAATTGTCGCCAATACTAACGATTTCATCGAATTCAACAGAAAATTGATTTTTTATCTTTTCAAAGCGTTCAATTGTCAGCGTTGGTTTTTCACCATTAAATATTTTCATATCAAATACCTGATCGAGTCCGATTTTTGTCAGGATCGCTTCGCTATCCGGTTGAGGGCTGTTCGTTAAAAGAACGAGTTTGACACTTTTATGAATGTCGGAAAGAACGTCTTTGAATCCGGCAATCGGCTTCATCTTAAACTCAGGTCCCATCATATATGTTCTCGTTTCAAGGAACGCGGCATAGCACTCTTTACTGCTTAAACCATAGTGTCCTGCAATAGCGGTGGAAATCCACCAAGGGTCTCCGATGCTTAGCATTGCTTCAGAATTGATTTCAATCGGTTCTCGGTAGAGATTCTTCATTTCTCTTGATGAAAGCTTCTGTCCTTGCCAATCGTAAGCATCTTGAACGATATTATCGATTTGAACGAGAATTAAATCGTTGCTAGCATCGTAGACTCTGCCTATTTTAATGGGGTGTTCATTATGTTTTACCGCAGCAACATCTTTTTCAAAAAGATGTTGTTTGTCTATAGGGAGCCTTTCCTTTAGTCTTTTTGTCTGGTAGTCAAAATGATGTGTATCTTCGTACACGGTTCCGTCTAAATCAAAGACCAGTACTTTTACTTTTGAAACATCCATTATTTTTCACCTCTTTACTAGTGTAAAGAAGTCAGGTAAAGAAAAACAAGTAGAATTCGTGGTTTTAATCATGCTTTTACATGAAAATTACAATTTAGCGAAAAAAACAGCTTTAAATTGTATTAAGGTTATTTAAATATTATGATAGGACATAGTGTTTTTGGTTTTTCTTATTTCAAAAAGACTTAACAATCTAGTTAGTTCAACAATCGTAGCAAGGAGAAAAGCAATGAAGACAGATGTAATGGAAGTATGTTTACTTGCTGGGAAAATCATGCTTCAGAGTGGTGCTGAGACCTATCGTGTTGAGGATACGATGATGAGAATCGCTTCATCTTTTGGGGCGAAGGAATCCCATAGCTATGTAACACCGACAGGAATTATGTTTTCAATTGAATGTGAACAACCAACGAAAACGAAGCTTATTCGTATTACAGATCGGACAACGGATTTACATAAAATTACGTTAGTAAATAGTGTTTCCCGTCAAATTAGCAATAAGGAGCTGACCCTTCAGGAAGCATATCAGTCCTTGAAAAATATTGAAAGCTCTACCCCTTCCTATCCAATTATCATTCAAGTTCTAGCTGCCGCAATTGCTAGTGGATGCTTTTTAATTATGTTTAAAGGGACATGGGATGATTTCTTTCCAGCCTTTGTAGCTGGAGGAACAGGCTTAATAACTTTTATTTATGCTCAAAGAATTGTCCCCATTAAGTTTTTCTCAGAGTTTGTTGCCTCTCTCATTATCGCGATCCTCTCTTGGATTTTTGTTTATACAGGATGGGGCTATGAGCTTGATAAAATTATAATTGGTTCGGTTATGCCCCTTGTTCCAGGGCTTGTCTTAACGAATGCAGTCCGGGATCTGATGGCGGGGCATTTAGTGTCGGGACTGTCTAAGGGAGCAGAGGCCCTATTAACGGCTTTCGCAATCGGTTCTGGCGTAGCCGTTGTCTTAACCTTTATATAGGGGTGTTGAAATGGTTGTAGAACAATTAATCACAAGTTTTATCGCATCTGCCGCATTCGGAATTATTTTTAATACGAAGAAGGCATCTTTAATAAAATGTGGAATTGTTGGGATGGCAGGTTGGTTTGTTTATTTTACAATGACTAGCAATGGGATTGATCCCGTTCCAGCATCGCTAGCTGGTTCCTTTGTTGTTGCGTTGATTAGTCAATTTTTTGCAAGGAGGTATAAAGCGCCGATTATTATCTTTAATGTTGCAGGAATTATTCCGCTCGTTCCAGGTGGGCTCGCTTATGATGCAATGCGTAACTTTGTGGAAAGCAATTATACAATCGGCTTAGGTTTAGCAGCAAAAGCAGGGTTAATTTCTGGGGCGATCGCATTAGGACTCGTTTTTTCAGAAGTCATTAATCAATTGATTCGCAAGGCAAAGCTCTCTCCAAAAGTGTATTCAAAGTCAAGACTATAAAAGAACTTATCAAACGATAGGTTCTTTTTTTGTTTATAGAAAAGAAAACCCTGGGCTATGCCTAGGGTTCCAAAAAGCTTACAGCGTGGTATTAAAAAAACTTCCTCATGGTGCTAAAATATTTTTGGTTCGCCAACCGAAAATAAATAGCCAGGAGGAAGTCCTTATGTCAAAAGACAATAATAGTTTAGCACACACAACTTGGAATTGTAAGTATCACATAGTATTTGCGCCAAAATATAGAAGACAAGTTATTTACGGGAAAATAAAGAAAGATATTGGACAAATCTTGCGTACTTTGTGTGAGAGGAAAGGTGTGGAGATAATAGAAGCGACAGCGTGTAAGGATCATGTACATATGTTAGTGAGTATCCGGCCAAAATTAAGTGTATCAGCATTCGTAGGATATCTAAAAGGAAAAAGTAGCTTGATGATATTCGATCGACATGCGCAACTGAAATATAAGTATGGAAATCGAAAATTTTGGTGTACAGGATATTATGTGGATACGGTAGGGAGAAATAAGAAGGTAATAGAAGAATATATACGTAATCAAATACAAGATGATATAGTCGCAGAACAATTAACGATGATGGAATATATCGATCCATTCACAGGAGAAGAAGTGAAGAAAAAGAAAAGGAAAAATTAAGGGGAGAAGGCCTTTGAGGTCTGGCCAGTAGAAGTAGTACAATTGGCGAACCTTTCAGTAGCCCTTTAGGGTTTGGTCAGTAACAAAGGCTTTCAGCCGCAGAGAAAACCACCCGTTCTCACGGGTGGTACTTATTTCCCGTTTTGCGGCAGGAATTGTATGACTGTAAATTTTTTCACATAAACGGTGCGATTTTCGAGAAAAATATGGAATGATAAGCAATTAATAGAATGAACAACCATGCTGAATAATAGGATGATTAAATTGGTGACTTTAGTATATTTTGTGATGTATATCGGAATGCTTATTCTTATTTCACTTATTGATATGTTTATTTGGAAACAGTCTTTTTTTCAAGTGATCATAAGATTGTTTACATTGGATGAGGGGACGAATGAGTGGTTCGTAAGTGGCACTGCATTTATGGGCTTGATTTGTAGTATCGTGATTGATTATCGCTTAAGAAAAAATAAAGGGCAGAAGCAGCTATGAAGCAGCAAAAACTTATGGAAAAACTATCCTTATGGCAGTTGGCAGTATTGTTATTTACCTTTGAAATCGGGAGTGTTGCCGTAGTTGGAGTAGGAAATGATTTGAGGCAGGATGCGTGGATCGCCGTAGCGATTTCAACGTTGCTAGGAGCGGGTATTGTTTCGTTCTACATTATGCTATTAAAGCGTGCTCCTGGAAAGAATTTGTTCGAATTGATGACTATTTCTTTTGGAAAATGGCTTGGCAAAGGAATTGGACTTTTATATGTGTTTTATTTTTTTTACATTGCAGAGCGGGTATTAAGGGACTTTTGTGAGCTGATTACTACTGTTATCTTTGAAAATACTCCGATAGAGATTATCTCGATTACAATGATGGGTGTTATTGCTTACATGATTTATTTAGGTCTTGAAGTTTTTGGAAGGACAGGTGAGATTTTTATTCCATACGTATTTACATTTACGATATTAATTGGATTTGCCACTTTTTTCTCAGGTGAAATGGATTTTAAAAATTTACTGCCTGTAATGGCGGAGGGGTCTGGTCCGATTATTCAACACATCTTTCCAAGGCTGTTAACTTTTCCATTTGGAGAATTAATTACCTTTATGGTGATTATTCCTTATGTTACACAATTTAATAAGGCCGGGAAGGTAAGTGTAATTACGGTTTTAGTAAGTGGGATGATCATTATTTATGGTACAGTTATCGAGATCGTAACATTAGGAACAGAGCAGTTGGAAAGAACGGTCTTTCCTTTATTATCTGCGGCACGATACATATCCTTATTAGAATTTATTGAAAGAGTGGATTTAGTTGTCGTTTTTATTGTGATGTTTGGAATTATTACAAAAGTGAGTGTGTTTTTTTTTGCAGGATTAAAGGGATTGGAACATATTACAAATATTTCCTATCGCTATATGGTGTTGCCAATGGCCACGATTATTTCCTACGGTACCATTTTAATTAGCGATAACTTTGCCGAGCATATCGAAGAAGGAATTCGATTTATTCCGCACTATATGCATGTGCCATTTCAATTCATTTTACCAGCGCTATTCGCTCCACTGCTTTTCTGGAGAACGAAAAAACAAAAAAGGGGATCGGACACAAATGGGTCTAAGTGATTTCCTATTTAAACGAAGAAAAAACAAAAAAGGAGATAGCACTCCAGAAGAGGAGATTTTTCAAAACGAAAATATCTCAAAAGAGTATTTTAAAAGCTTAGATAAAAACAAAAGATCTCTTCACGAATTATTTAAGCAAACATTTGATTTTTCGTGTGATGACATCAGATTAGGGGAATCAGAAGCTTGTGTTTGTTATTTAGGGACGATGTTAAACATTCATTCTCTTACGGACAAAGTTTTAAATGTACCACGGGAAACATCCGTATCGAAAAATCCAAAAAATATTGAGGAAATTCGCGATCGCTATTTTCCAACAATGGCATTTGAATATGCAGATACCTTTCATAAAGTGGTTTGGCATATTTTGAACGGATTTGCAGTGATTATGGTCGATGGTCAAGGAAAGGCTCTTTCATTGGAGATTGGCAATATCGAAAAACGGGCCATTACGGAGCCAAGTACGCAAACCATTATTCGTGGTCCGAAAGAAGCATTTACAGAGGATATTAATACAAATATTAGTTTGATTCGAAAACGAATCAAAAATCCGTATTTAATCTTTGAGGATTTTTATATTGGAGGGGATACTAAGACAACCGTTGCTATTGGTTATGTATCAACGATTACAAATGAGGATATTTTGAATGAGGTCCGGGAGCGAATTGAAAAAATTGAAATTGGGGCCGTACTAGATTCAGGTAATATTGAAGAGATGATTGTTGATAAATCTTTTACCCCCTTCCCATTAGTTTTCAATACAGAAAGGCCTGACAGTATTTGCAGTCATTTGCTTGAGGGTAAAGTAGCGTTAATTGTTGATGGGAGTCCATTTGTTTTAGCAGTCCCAAGCGTATTTACTGATTTTTTTCAGTCGTCTGAGGATTATTATCAACCTTTTCTAATGCCAAGCTTTATCCGTATTATCCGCTATATGTCATTTATGATTGCTTTAGTACTGCCATCCCTGTACGTGGCATTGTCGACCTTTCACCAGGAACTAATGCCAACTCAGCTTTTGATTAGTATTCAAGCACAAAGAGAAGGGGTTCCCTTTCCAGCTGTGATCGAAATATTTATGATGGAGCTTACGTTTGAGATTATGAGGGAGGCAGGGGTAAGGATGCCAAGAGCTGTTGGACAAACGGTTTCGATTGTTGGAGCTTTAGTGATTGGACAGGCAGCAGTAGAAGCAGGATTGGTTTCAAGTGTATTAGTGATCATTGTTGCTTTCACAGCGATCGCTAGCTTTGTATCGCCGATTTATAGTTTTTCCATTGCCACAAGGTTACTTCGTTTTGTGCTTATCCTTTTTGCAGCAGTGTTTGGTCTTTATGGTGTGTTATTATTTCTCATTATCATGGTCATACATCTTGTCAGTTTGCGCTCCTTTGGTGTTCCCTATTTAGCGTCTGTGGCACCGTTTAAACTAACAGATCAAGACGATGTTTTTTTAAGATTGCCTGCTTGGGCCAATAAAAGAAGACCATCCTATCTTTTTCCAAAGTCACCAGTTAAGGAGAAGAAAAAACAAAAGCCAAGCCCTCCGCATGTACAAGGAGGAAAGAAATGAAAAAGCGAATTTTTATTCTAATATGTATTTCTTCTTTTTTATTAACAGGTTGTTGGGATAGCACAGAACTGAATGATGTCTCAATTGTGACAGGTATAGCAATTGATCCAGGTAAGGAAAAGAGATACCGGCTCACAGTTGGGTATGTAAATGCCTCGATATTGTCCCCACAAATCCCATTTGAGGGAGCTCCAGTTTCTGTTATGACACTGGAAGGTAATTCGCTTCCGGAAATATCGGCGCGAATGAATATCGGCGTAAGTAGGAAGCTTGTTTTTTCCCATACAAGAGCTCTCTATATTAATGAGGAGGTCGCTAAAAATGATGGTGTGGGGAGTTTCTTAGACTCTCTAGAGAGAAATCCGCAGTTTCGAAATGACTTTAATATTTTGATTACGAAAGGGGATTCAGCCGAAAAGTTTCCAACGATCAATGACCCAGTTGAAAGGGTACCATCACTAAAGGTTCAAAAGCAGATTAAATCGATTTTAAAGAATTGGGGTGGAGACCCCCGCGTGCGTTTAACGGATTTTATTGATGCGATTGTTTCGCAGGGGCGTTCACCTATAGCCAGTTCAGTGACTATCGAAGGGAATCCTGAGAAGGGAAAAAATGTAGAGAGTAATATGGAGACAAAAGCACCGGCAAGAATTTTGCTGGCTGGAATTGCTGTATTTGAAAAGGATAAATTGGCCGGCTATCTTTCATTAGAGGATACGAGAAACTATTTATGGACACAAAAGCTAGAATCAACAATGGTCACCATTCCGTGTGGGAAGCATGGTGAAGAACTGAAAGAAAAATTATATTTTGATCTGGCTATTATGAATAATAAGTCTACCATTAAAACTTTTTATAAAGGTGATCAGCCTCACTTAAAGGTCGATATTTATTCTGAGGCAAGATTAACCAGTATGCAATGCAATGAAGACCTTTCAAAAAAAGAAACGTATCTTGATTTGGAGCAGAAGAGCAGTAAGTATGTGAAGGATATGATTGTAGCTACGATAAAAAAAGTGCAGGACGAATTTGGCCTTGATATTTTTGGGTTTGGAGAGGCTTTACACCGTCAGAATTATCAAAAGGCTAAAGAGGTCGAGGAAAAGTGGGACGAGGAATTTGCAAGAGCTGATGTCGACGTGAATGTCCATGTAGCCATCCGCAGAAGTGGAATCCGAAATAAAAGCTTCTTATCAGAGGTTCCTGCGAATAAAGAGGACTAAAGGAATGCAGCTAGCTTTTTCGGATAATTTTCTGTATCTTTAGTATGGAAGTAGTTATTGTAAAAGGAGAAAATAATGGGTGAGTTAATACAGGAAAGACTGAAAGCTTTTATTCAGGACGTTTGGAAAACAGAACAATTTGCACGACCAACTCAAGTTCAAGAGAGTGCGATTCCGCTCATATTAGAGGGGAAAGATGTCATAGCAGAATCTCCAACAGGAACAGGAAAAACCCTTGCCTACTTATTGCCGGTTTTAAATCAAATTGACCCAGAAAAAAAGGCAATTCAAGCAGTTGTTCTAGCATCTTCGCAAGAGCTTGTAATGCAAATCCTGCAGGAGATTCAAAAATGGAGCCACGGAAGCAATATTCGTACCGCTTCTTTTATTGGCGGAGCAAATGTCAAAAGACAATTGGAAAAATTAAAGAAGCATCCTCATATTATTGCCGGAACGCCTGGGCGCTTATATGAATTGATCAAACAAAAGAAAATAAAAATGCATGAGGTAAAAACAATTGTTTTAGATGAAGGCGATCAACTTTTAACATATGAGCATTTGCCAACCGTCCAAAATATTATCCGTTCCGCATTGGCTGAGCGTCAGGTTCTGCTGTTTTCCGCCACTTTATCAGCATATGTGGAAAAAGAAGCGAAGGAATTAATGAGGGATCCTGCAGTTGTTCGCATTGAAAAAGATGAGACCATTGCCGCTGGTATGGTGGAACATATATATTTTAGTGCTGAGAAGCGCGAAAAGCTCAAATTGTTAGAAAAAGTCACGCGTTTACCGGATGTCAAAGCGCTTGTATTCATAAAGGATATTGGAAATTTAACGGTGGCAAGTGAGAAACTCGCTTTTGCCGGCATTGAAACGGTCAGTCTCCACAGTGATTTAAACAAAGATAAGAGAAAAAATGCATTAAAAGATTTTCGAAACGGGAAAGTAAATATGCTGCTCGCTACTGATGTGGCAGCAAGGGGTTTAGACATTAAGGGAGTAACGCATGTAGTTCATTTGGATTTCCCTAAGGATTTAGAACAATATGTTCATCGTTCTGGACGTACAGGACGATTTGGCGCAGATGGTACAGTCATCTCTCTTGTAACCGCTCGTGAAGAAAGAGAGCTTAAGAAATACGGACGGGAGCTTGGAATAGAAGTTGTGCGAAAAGTATTTTTTAAAGGAGAAATAGTCAGTCCGGAAGATAGAAGGTAAATTTTACTTGCTGACGATCGCATGATGTTAGGTATGACTACCAATACTACTTAGTGAAAAACATGATGAAGGAGTTGAGACAGGTGGGTCGCACCAAAATGGGCAATGGCAATGCTGAGCGCAATAAAAATAAACGACAGCAAAAGGTGAGCTCAGAGCTAGTGGAATTTACTCCGAAAGATGAGCGGAGCCAGAAGAGAATCGTCGATTAAGTGAGTAGCAATAATGAAAGCGAATAGAAATTAGACCCTCTAAAGGTAATTTTAGCTATGGGAATAAAAAATGCCCTCATGAAGCATTTGTCATGAGGGCATTTTTAACAGAAAAGCACTAAACAATCCTCCAAAATCAGACTTCCCGAAAAGACATCCAAATATAGGCTCAGTCCCAATCAATTTTCATCAAAGGCTTTGCAGCGGGACCGTCCAGCACCTCACCATCGATGGAAAATCTTGAGCCGTGGCATGGACAATCCCAAGTTCGTTCGCCGTGATTCCATTCAACCTCACAACCAAGGTGGGTACAAGTGGTATCAACGATATGCAGTTTTCCCTCGCGATCTTTGTAGGCACCGCAGCGTTTGCCGTCAACCATCACAGGAGAGCCTTCATCATTCGTCAATTCATCCGGCCCTTTTGGGATAAACTCGAGTTTACCTTTAACAAAATGCTTTGCTACATCGGCATTCACACTTATGAATTTTTTTACATCAGGATCCGCATGAAATCTCTGTGGTGTAAAAAGCTCCTCATACGGGTTGGCTTTATTTAGAATAAGGTCCTTCAGAAGAAGAGCGGCTGCTGTTCCGTTCGTCATGCCCCATTTTCGATACCCTGTTGCAATAAGCACTCTTGGTTGATTTTCTGTGATTGGTCCGACAAAAGGCATTTTATCTAGCGTATACATATCCTGAGCAGACCAACGATATTTATATTCTTTAATTCCAAGAGCCTGCTCTGCAAATTCTTCTAAGTTTAAATAATGCTGCAGCGTATCTATTCCTTGCCCAGTTTTATGGCCCTCCCCGCTCACTAATACGAGCTTTTCTCCATTTAAAGGGGTAGAACGGAGGGAGCGGGTTGGAGAATCGGCACTGATATACATCCCACCAGGAAACGATTTTTTTGTTTTTAATCCTAGAATATATGCTCTTTCTACATACATTCGCGCAAAATAGAGTCCTTTTTTATCACAAAAAGGAAAATGGGAGGCAGCAACAATGTGTTGGCAATTTATCTTTTTGCCGTTGCGAAGCATAATTTGCGGCTTTGCTCCGTCGTCAATATCGAGCGCAGTTGTATTTTCAAAAATGGTTCCTCCAGCCTCAATAAACAGTCTTACAAGCTTATGTAAGTATTTAAGAGGATGAAACTGCCCTTGTTGATGCATTGCTAAGGCGGATTTTATCTCAATTTCAAAGGGAATTTTATTTAGAATGGAACTTTTAATCCCCAGCTTTTCATACGCTTCGTGTTCTTTATTAATTTTATCTTGGCCCTGAGTGGTTGTTGCATAAATAATCGCGTCCTCATCACTATAATCACAATCGATTTCATAAGTTTGAACCATTTTTTGAATGAAATGAAGAGCATCGCTATTGGCCTCGTAGTACATTTTTGCCTTTTCTTGACCAAAGTGTTTGATAAATTCATCATAAATGATGTTATGCTGTGCAGTAATTTTGGCTGTTGTGTGCCCTGTTGTGCCAGTCAATATTCTGCCAGCCTCGATGATCGCAACGCGAAGCCCTTCTTTTGCTAACAAATAGCCTGTTGTAATACCTGTGATTCCACCGCCAACAATGCCGACATCGAAGCTCTGATCCTCTGTTAGCTTGTTAAAGAGTGGAAGCTCAAATTCTCTCCAATACGATTCAGGAAAAGTCGGCATTTGTTTTTTATTTATCTCAGTCATGGTAACCCTCCAAAAAATCATGATGTTCATAATTTTTCCAATTCGATGAAGTTTATGCATGCTGCGGACAACGCAAAAAGAGGACAGCATTACATGAATGCTGCCCTCTTTCAAAATACCGCCACTATTCGTTCATATTAGGGTAACGATCTATTTTTGTACAATCTTCTGTATTAAGCGATATCAACAAAAAGTGAAAAAATACTCCACCGACAATAAAGAAAACAATAAGAAAACCAATTAGGGTTGATGTCCATTCAAGCATCAAATTCCTCCTCATTGAAAATAGCTCTTTTCCTACATATATGCGAAGAATTTGGGAAAAGAAGAGGAATTCACTTTATGTATCAAGAATAAAGTAGGAAATTGAGATAAGGAGGAATGACCATGAAAACAACAGATTTATGTGACCAATTTTTCAGTGAAATTCGAGCTATTGGAGCTGAGTTTCAATCCTTTGGCAGGAAAAAAAGCTTTTCCGGACCAATTAAAACGGTGAAGGTTTTTGAAGATAATGTGCTCGTGAAAGAAGCGCTTGAAACGATCCCGACAGGTTCTGTCCTTGTTGTTGATGGAGGAGGCTCTAAGCGTCGAGCGCTGTTGGGAGATCAGCTTGCTGAAATTGCACAAAATAGAGGTTTGGCAGGGATCATTATTAATGGGTGTGTCCGGGATTCAGAAGAACTCTCTCAAATTAATGTGGGCATCTTGGCATTAGGAACTCATCCATTAAAGAGCAAAAAGGAGGGGAAAGGGGAGAAGAATATTACTTTAAGCTTCCTCTCTCTCGATTGGAATCCAGACGATTATCTTTATGCAGATCAAGATGGGATCGTCATTTCAACGAGAGATTTGACAAAGTAATTCTTGCCAATAACATCCATGTTTTATTTTTCACTCTTTGTTGAATTCTATCAACGAGGAGGAGTGAATGAATGCTAAAAAAAATGGTAATTGCTATTTCACTATTCATAACGTTACTAACTGTTCCTACGATTTCCCACGCTCAGAGAATACATACGGTAAGTCCAGGAGACTCGATGTGGAAAATTTCAGTTTGGTATCAGGTTGGGTTGTCGGAAATCATTTCGGCAAATCCGCAAATTAAAAACCCAGCGTTAATCTACCCAGGCGAAAAAATAACAGTTCCAGATGTCGATGCCACGAAAAGCATTGAAAATCAAGTGATTCAATTGACAAATCAAGAGCGGGCAAAATATGGGCTGAAACCGTTAAAAGCAAATTGGGAATTGTCTCGGATTGCCCGTTACAAGTCAGCCGATATGCGGGACCGAAATTATTTTTCTCATACAAGTCCAACCTACGGTTCACCGTTTGAAATGATAAAAAAATTTGGTCTGTCTTATCGTAGTGCTGGTGAGAACATTGCAGCAGGGCAAACGAGTCCGCAGCAAGTGGTACAAGCGTGGATGAACAGTGAAGGCCATCGGGCGAATATTTTGAACTCCGGTTACACTGAAATTGGTGTAGGCTATGTTAAAGGTGGCTCGCAGCGGTATTACTGGACACAAATGTTTATCTCCAGATAAGAGTCCTCGGTTTAGCGTGGTGTAATATGATGAGATTCTATGCGATTCCGGAAAAACCATCAATAATTCCGGAAAAATGATGTGGAATTCCGGAAAAAATCAGTGTAATTCCGGAAAAAGTAACCATAATTCCAAAAAACCCTGTCAACAACCTGTGTTGACAGGGTTTCTATTTTTTAATTGGACTTAAATTCAATTCAACTAAGCCTCAAGACTGATTTAAAAATAAAGCTCAGGCTCGTTATGAAAGCTCTGAAAACGAGATAAGATGGAAACAAGAAAGGAGGCAACAAACAAAATGAAAAATTTCGGGTTGCTTTTAGCAGGAGGTATTGCGGCGATAGTATTGCTTTCTAATTTGGGTCCACTAATCGGATTGGCTGTGAGTTTAGCGGTTCTATACTTCATCTTTAAACAATTTTTAAAGACAGAGTCTTTCGGATGGAAAGTTGCATTAGGAATACTGGGTGTTTTCGTGTTATTGACAGCAGCATCTAATATTCCGGCGATTATCGCTATTGTTGCCGCGTATGTTCTATATGTTATCTATAGAAAATGGAACGATAAAAAGCCAAGTTATAAAGAAGAGAACGACCCTTTTCAGAACTTTGAAAAGCAATGGTCTGACTTAAATAAGAACTGAGTTATTTTACAAGTGTAGCATGTGAATTCAATTGATGAGTAACGTTAAAGTCCATTTATATGAAAAGGAGAATGTAGGATGACAAATTTATTTACACGCATTAAAAATACAGTAATGGCTGATTTGAATGAAGTACTTGAACAGAAGGAAAAAAAGAATCCAATTGCCATGATAAATCAATATTTGCGTCAGTGTGAACAGGAAACTGAGAAAGTGCGCAAGTTAATTGCTAGACAATATCAATTAAGAGAAGAGTTTGCGAATGAGTATGAGAAGTCCGCTGAGCTGGCACAGAAGCGAAAGCAACAGGCAGAAATTGCAGAAAAAGCGGGCGAGACAGAATTGCAGCAGTTTGCTGCTAAAGAAGCAATCCACCATGAAGAACGTGCTTCTCGTTTGCATCAAGCATTAAATGATGCCGCGGCTGAATTGCAAAAATTAGAAGAAAAGTATGAAGTGATGAAGCATAAGTTAAAGGATATGCATATTCGTCGCATGGAGTTAATGGGCCGTGAAAATGTATCTAGAGCAAATCATAAAATGGATCAGGTGATTAACGAAAATTCTTTGGCTGACAAATCAGCTTCACGGTTTGGAGAAATAGAATCTTATTTAGAACGATTGGAGAAAGACATTAACCACTCTTATCAAGAAAATACGATAGATGCTCGCATTGCAGAGCTCGAAAAAAAGATGAAAAGGGATGAAAAATCAGCAAATTTTTAAGCGAATGCTCTCTCTTATGGCAAAATCCCTTGAAATGATAAATAAGGGAGTGCATACTAAAAAAGTAACGTTCTGCTGATTTGTCACAGAAGGGGCGTAGTATTCTACGCCTTTTTAGAAATAATAAATTTTTTGATTCTGAAGCGCTGCAAAACTTCTAGTTTGAGGCTGTACAATCCATCTTGAGAACTGCGGATCCAGTTATTTTGTCCAGTGATGAAAACTAAGATTCATCCTCGTAGGAACGGTTGATCTTAGTTGTTCCGAAAGCGCCCTGCGCATTTGTTCCTAGAAAGGAGAAGAACATCATGCATTTTAAAATGAAAGACGATTACATTAATAAAGCAGTTCCACTAGGGATAATTCTACTACTTCTTGAGGTATCGTTTTTTAATAGTGGTGTGATTTTTTCTCTTCTAGTTGCTATGGGTATGATTTATGTCGGCAGGAAAAGACTGCCGAGCACGACTGGAAAATTATTCTTTTGGTTTGGCATCTTTTTCTTTGCCATGAGCATTTTAAGCATGATGACCTTTAAATTTTTATTATTAGCAATTGTTATTCATTTTATTATCCAATATTATCAATCAAGGAAAGAGCCTAAAACAATTCAGCCGATTATAAATAAAGAAACGCCTGAAGAGATAGTAATAGAGAAAAAACCGTTATTCGAAAATTCATTGTTTGGCGATCGGAAAACCCCTGACCATGTTTTTGAATGGAATGATATTAATATTCAGTCGGGTATTGGCGATACAAATGTCGATTTAAGCTATACCGTTTTGCCAAAAGGAGAAACGGTTATCTTTATTCGTAACTTTATTGGAAATGTGCAAGTCCTTATTCCATATGATATTGAAGTGAGTGTTCAGCATTCTTCGATTGCAGGAAAAGCAACGGTGTTTCAATATGAGGGCCCGAAGAGGTTTAACCAGTCTGTTCAATATGAGACTGCCGGTTATCAAAAAGCTGAGCAAAAGGTAAAAATATTCACCTCTTTTCTAATAGGAGATTTAGAGGTGAAAAGAGTATGAATATTATACAAAGACAAATTGGCTGGGGGGTTTTAGTAGCCCTGGCTGTGTTTTTTGTCATTACTTTGTCTTTTATTTTTTCTTTTCCCTTTGTCGGTTTTCAGGAGCTTTGGAAACAAAATTTAATGGATATTCCCATTTTACTATTTATCCCGAGCTTAAGTCTTTTAATCGGTATTGTCTTTGGAATTGGATCAGGATTATACTGGAAAAAACAGTTTCAAACTCTCGATGCTGTTCTTCATGAAGTGGAAGAGGGAAGAAACGTAAATATAGATGAAGTAGGTATGTTTGAAGATAAAAAAATAATTTTGCAGCGGATTAAGAAAATTCAAAAGCAAATTTCAGAGCAAGTAATTTTGTCGCAAAAACTGGCTAATGAGAAAGCGGTAGACCAGGAAAATCGCATTCAAGAAATTATATCGCAGGAGCGCAATAGATTAGCAAGAGAATTACATGATTCGGTGAGCCAACAGCTTTTTGCAGCTTCAATGCTAATGTCGGCAATTAATGAAACGAATGAACATGAATCGAAGCAGTTAAAATTGGTTGAAGGGATGATCCATCAATCACAACTTGAAATGAGAGCTCTGCTTCTTCATTTGCGACCAGTGGCACTAAAAGGAAAAACGCTTCAGGAAGGAATTGAGGAGCTCCTCGTTGAGCTTTCACAAAAGGTAACGATGGCAATTGATTGGAAAGTAGAAGACTTTCCTCTTGATAAGGGGGTAGAGGATCACCTTTTCCGGATTTTGCAAGAATCGGTGTCCAATACATTAAGGCATTCAAAAGCAACAGAGGTAGAGGTTCTTCTTATTAAGAGAGATGGATTTGTCATTTTAAGAGTGGTTGATGATGGAGTTGGATTCGATGTGGAAGAATCAAAAGCAGGCTCATATGGGATGCAAAACATGTATGAACGGGCAGTAGAAATTGGTGGAACTCTTAAAATCATAAGTGTTAAAAATAAAGGAACGCGATTAGAGGTTAAAGTACCGATATTGATGGAAAAGGATGAGGTCAATGATTAAAGTATTGTTTGTAGATGACCATGAAATGGTGCGGATCGGTGTATCTTCATACCTTTCAGCACAGCCGGACATAGAAGTTGTTGCTGAAGCGGATAATGGAAAGACCGCTATCGATCTGGCTCTTGAGTTACGTCCAGACATTATTCTCATGGACTTGGTGATGAAAGAAATGGATGGCATCGAGGCAACAAGAAATATCATTGATAAATGGCCTGAAGCAAAAATTATCATTGTAACGAGTTTTCTTGATGATGAAAAAGTCTACCCTGCATTGGAGGCAGGCGCAACTTCCTATATGTTAAAAACCTCGAAAGCGAGTGAGATCGCTAATGCAGTGCGGGCAACCTTCCACGGTCAATCCGTTCTCGAACCAGAAGTGACCGGAAAAATGATGTCGAAGATGCGTCAGAAGCAACAAACAGAGCTCCACGAAGAGTTAACAACAAGAGAATTAGAAATATTGCTGCTGATGGCAGAGGGAAAATCAAATCAGGAAATAGCGGATGAGTTATTCATCGCTTTGAAAACAGTGAAGACACATGTAAGTAATATTTTAAGCAAGCTTCAAGTTCAGGACAGAACCCAAGCTGTTATTTATGCTTTCAAGCATTCTTTGGTAAAGTAAAATATACCACTAATGGAAATTTTCTATAATACGATAAATAGAAATCTTCTTAATAGCAAGAAGCTAATTGATGAGCAGTCAATTAGCTCTTTTTTGTGTTTCAGATCTGTTCGTTATAGGCAGACAGGATATTCCGGCGATGTGGAATCTGTTCGCTTTTCTACTTATCCCTTAAGATGAAAACTTGATAATTTTCATCAAAGTTGGAATTGACGATTAGTGATAGAAATAATCTCTAAACTTGTCTCATATATTTAAAACTATAAATGAAATGGACCCATTTCATCATAACAAGTATTTTATTAATGGTTAGGAGATGCATTCATCATGAGTACGTTTATTAAGGGATCATTACTGCTAATTGTCGCTTCCTTCATAGGTGAGTGTGTAGAATTTGTGATGAATATGGTTCTTGCAAAGGAGTTGGGTGAGAGAGGATTGGGGCTATATATGTCCATACTCCCTACCGTTTTTTTAATCGTTTTGTTGGCAAGCTTTGAACTCCCGATTTCGATCTCAAAATTTATTGCTGAAAAAGATGCGAAGTTTCATCGCAGCATGTTGAAGTCGGCTGTTCATCTCACGATAATAACTACCGTTTTTTTTATGATCGTGTTCATTTTGCTTATGCCTTATTTGACGATGTTTCATGACTATCATCCGCTGTTCAAATGGCTCGTTCTCTTATTAATCCCGCTCATATCCTTTTCCGCGATTGCAAGGGGATTTTTTATGGGTAAGCATCAAATGGGCAAAATTGCATTGGCAAACCTATTGAGGAAAATTGTTCAATTAGGATTGCTTGTGTTCTTGTTTCAGCTCTTTCATTTTGATTCACAGACATCAATTTTAATTGCCTTTTTTACGTTTGTTGGAAGCGAGATTGTTATTTTTCTTTATTTGATCCATATGTTTTACATTCAATATCAGCAACTGAAAGGGAGGCCAGCGAGCTTTATTAGCGGGAAAGAAGTCAGGAAAAACCTTATCTCAGTGTCCATTCCGACCACAAGCATACGAGTATTTCATTCTTTGACTCATGCTGTACAACCGTTTCTAATTAAAGCCGCTCTTTTAAATGCTGGAGTTAGTGCGACCGTGGCAACAGAGCAATTTGGCCTGTTGGCAGGCGTTGCTATGACGATTGGCTTTTTTCCCGGTTTTATTGCCCATAGCTTATTAATTGTTTTAATCCCAACTGTTTCAAAGGCTTACGCACAAAGGGATATGAATAGACTGCAGCAGCTTCTTAGACAAGTCATGAGCTTTACACTTTTATATGGAGTCCCAGTTGTATTTGTTTTTTATTTCTTTGCTGAACCACTAACAAATTTGTTTCTCCACTCCGCAACGGCCGCAGGATATTTGCAGGTGTTACTGCCCTATTTTCTATTGCATTTTTTCATAATTCCGTTGCAGGCGTATTTAATTGGTCTCGGGTTAATGAAGGATGCTTTCCTTCACAATATATGGTCGTCCATCATTGCTTTTGGCTTGATTTATCTTCTAGGCTCTATGAGCCAATTTCAGATGGACGGTGTCATTATCGGCATGAATACTGGAACAGTCCTGATTACTCTTATGCACTATATGACGATATGCAAAAAAATCGGGGTGTCCTATTATTCATTAAGAAGGGAAGTAAAGCAAGTGTAAGTTGTTCATACAGAAGATTTAAATTTGGATGAAATGAGTCAATAGTCACAGCAAAAGCATCATTCTCTTTTTCTAATATAACAATAGTCAAAAAATTTTCATTTTAGGTGAAGATAATCACCTTATGTCAAACATCTGACATAAATAAATGAAGAAGATGTTTAGATAGAAATCCTTGTGTATCAAGGGTTTTTATTATTGTGCAACGTTATTGTTATAAAGGGTGAAATCAGCAGTTCAACAGTTTGTCAAAACTTTATTGCAAAAATGTGAAATTTATCACAAATATAATGTTATTCCTAAATGAAAATGATAATCTTTACTTGTAGTTAGAAATAATAATTTAACATATACCAAAGGAGAGATTTATCATGATTGGTAAATTATTAAGAGAGAACAACATTGTTGCCGGCATTTTAACCGTTGTTCGTATTTACCTTGGATGGGCATGGATGACAGCGGGATGGGGAAAAATCACAGGTGGATTTGATGCAAGTGGTTTCTTACAAGGGGCAGTAGCAAATCCTGTAACAGGTCCGGATGGTTCAACAGTCTATAGTGGCTGGGTAACATTTTTAGAAAGCTTTGCGATTCCGAATGCGGGCTTGTTTAGTACTCTTGTTGCTTGGGGCGAATTATTGGTAGGTTTAGGACTTATTCTAGGATGTTTAACAACAGCAGCAGCATTTTTCGGGTTAGTAATGAATTTCTCTTTCATGCTTTCTGGTACAGTATCTCATAATCCAACTGACATCATGATGGGTGTTTTCATTGCTGCAGCAGGCTATAATGCTGGTAAATATGGATTAGACCGCTACGTGTTGCCATACCTTCGCAAATTAGTGAATAAAGGCAAAAATGAAGCAAGCCAATCAATATCAGCATAATTAAAAATGTATTAAAAAACGGGTAGAGAGCATGTTCTTTCTACTCGTTTTTTGTATTTTTCTTTATTGTTTAACCAAGCTTTTTAAAAAGAAAATTTCTTTAAAAATGTAGGGGTATTCCTATCTATTGCGTCTATTATTATTGATAGTTCAAGTGGACGGTTTGAGGAGGAATACTTAGTGGAAGAAAATAAATGGCAAGAGAAATTCGAAGACTGGATTAGAGAAAATGGTCCATCATTAACTATGTTTATATATAAACAAGTACGAAATAAAGAATTAGCGGAGGATTTGTATCAAGAAGTATTAATTTCGGCGTATTTAAATCTAGAACAATTTGAGGAACGAGCTAATTTTAAGAGCTGGATGTATAAGATTGCGATCAATAAATGTCGAGATTTTTGGAGAAAACAAAAGGCAGCCCAAAAATTTTGGGAAGAAAAAGTATATCATTATGACATGGAGTGCTCGATTCCAGAACCTGAAGACTATGTTATAACTAGAACTTCAACAAAAGAAATGATTGATACGATAAACGAGTTGCCTACGATTTACCGAGAACCAATTCTTTTATACTATTTTAAGGACAAATCGTTACTAGAAATAAGTTCAGCGAAAGAACTGCCAATCTCTACGGTGAAAACGAGGATGAGAAGAGCAAGAAATCAATTAAAAGAAAAGACATTATTGATGGAAATAGCAGCAAACTAGCTTGAAGATTGACTGTCTGAATGTGATGAATCATGATAGGATAGGGGTTCCTGATGAGAATGTTGACTGCCTGTATAGAGGCAGTTTTTTGTCGTTTCACAAAAAAGAGTTAGAAATATTTCCACGGAAATGAAAGAAATTTGACGAATGGCAAAAATGAGAATCGTAAATATAGTTAGAATATTAAAAAATAAATTGTTATAATGAAAATACTTTGACTCGAAACAGGGGGTGTGGAAATTTGCGGCCAATTTTGCTTGGTTTATGTGCAGCGCTCTTTTTTGCCACTACGTTTGTCTTGAATAGATCGATGGAAACGTCGGGAGGAAGTTGGATTTGGAGTGCTTCACTGAGATTTATTTTTATGATTCCGTTTTTATTGCTAATTGTTGTGAAGAGGAAGAATTTACGGACACTTATTGAAATTATGAAGGAAAAACCAGGTGCTTGGCTACTATGGAGTTTTATTGGCTTTGGTCTGTTTTATGCACCGCTATGTTTTGCGACAGTATATTCACCAGGATGGCTTGTGGCAGGCACATGGCAATTTACCATTATTGCAGGATCTTTATTAGCGCCATTATTTTACGAAACGGTGAGGACGGCAACTGGAGTGACAAAGATGAGAGGAAAGATTCCTGTTAAAGGATTATTATTCTCTCTTATTATTCTTGCAGGAATAGCTCTTATGCAGATTGAGCATGCTGGTCAGCTTTCTGCTAAAGAAGTTTGGCTAGGAATTATTCCAGTTATTATTGCCTCTTTTGCTTATCCATTAGGAAACCGAAAAATGATGGTAATTGCTGATGGACGCCTCGATGTTTTTCAAAGAGTGCTTGGAATGACATTAGCGAGTATGCCATTATGGCTTTTTTTATCCATATATGGGGTAACAACTGTCGGCTTACCGAGTGCAAATCAAATTTTTCAATCATTAATTGTGGCTTTGTTTTCGGGAGTTATCGCAACCGTTTTATTTTTTAAAGCAACAGATATGGTTAAAGATAATATGCAGCAGCTTGCTTCCGTTGAGGCGACACAATCTATGGAAGTATTATTTGCGCTAGTTGGGGAAGTGCTATTTTTATCGATTGCATTTCCATCTCTTATGTCTTGGATGGGAATTATGTTAGTGGTCATTGGTATGGTTCTTCATAGTTATATAACACATGCTGGCTTAACTGCCATTCCAGCAATTCAACCAAAAAGTGAACAAAATGGGCTCTAAGAAGGTCTTCATGCCATACATATTTGGTATACGATCCATGTGCAAGACCATAAAAGGGATGGAAACAAACATGCAGCGGTCACGAATTTCCTATTAGAGATTCAAAGGCTCCTTCTCCAATTTGTGCCCACAACGGGCTGTAGTGACAAACCTTAATTTTTCCAATACAATCAATATGTAAAAAAGACTTTTCTGATGGAAAGGTTTTCAATTATAATTAATGTGCTTTAAAACGATCAAAAATTGTAGGGTGAAATTTCGGAATTAATGTAATTTTTCCGGAAATACGTCTGCTTTTTTTGGAAATAAGCAGAAAAATTCCGGAATTAATACAATTTTTCCGGAATTCTTCTTCGTTAAAGTAATACACACGATTTTTTTGTCCTTGCTTAATTAAAGAGAAAGACCGCTTATTTTTCTTTCAATAGATCGCGGATTTCTTTTAGAAGCTCTTCTTTTGTATCTACTTTTGGCGCCTCTTCTTTTACTTCTTCTTTGCGTTTCAAGCGATTAATGACACGGATGACTAAGAAAATGGAGAAAGCAATGATTAAAAAATTGACGATATTTTGGATGAACAGGCCGTATTTAACTTCAGCCTTACCAATCGTCACAGCAAATTCGGTAAAATCTAATCCTCCAATTAAGAGACCAACTAAAGGCATAATTAAATCTTCGACAAGCGAAGTAACAATTTGTCCGAAAGCTGCTCCGATTACAACCCCAACTGCCAAATCTATGACGTTTCCTTTCATCGCAAACTGTTTAAATTCATTCCACATATAAATCCTCCTTATAAACATGTCGATTTTTTTGAATGGGTGTGAGATTTCTTTTACTATAATGTAAAATATAATCGATATACAATTAATAGGGCGAAAGAGCTAACTGGTTATGCAGGCACAAAAGGCTTAAGCCTGCGAAAGGAGAGCCAAGTGAAGAAAAATAAGGAGGGTGCGGAGCCTCGATTTAAAATTGCAAATAGAGAAGCAGTAATAGGCATTATTCTTGTTATTATTAATTTTGGTGGTTTGCTTTTGCTTATGGAATGGGATCTGGGCCTATTGCAAACTATTCCTATGTTATGGGACTGCCCGCTTGTTTTTTTATAGCTGTGTTGGAGGCTTCATCTTAATGCTTCTGCTTACTGCCTTTGGTGGACTAGAAGCAGCGTTTATTTGGCCTGTTGTCCTTGGCCTATATTGGCAAGTAGGGAATACAGTATGGGGCATTGTCATCAATGGTTGTGGGCGTAGCTTCGTATATTTTGATTCATAGCTTTTTGCCAAATGCCTTCGGGATGCACACAATAACGTTTCCAGTATTGCTGTCATTAGCAGCTTTCATTCTAGGAAGCTTGTTGACGAAGAGGATTGCTATACAGGATTCTGCTTTGTAAACAAAAAAGCTCTTTCTACATGAGAATGGCTTAGAAAGAGCTTTCAATATTTTATTTTAAAAGAATGAAAAGGTTCTGTATCTTCCAGTTCGACAAAGCTAATGTCAGTTACTTTAGAAAAAGGGTTTCCTTCACGCAAGCTGTCCATAAATTGTTCAAGATTTTCTCTGTCACCAACTGCAACAATTTCGACCCCGCCTTCTGAAAGGTTTCTGACCCATCCAGTGATCCCAAATTGTGACGCTTTCATTTGCGCAAAATAGCGATACCCAACTCCTTGAACGTTTCCACTTACCGTAATATGCAATCGGACCAAGTGGATTCCCCCCTTTTATGTGCTTACTATATTATCTATTCTACCAATATCCTCCCATAAACTTAACAACAATGCAATATTCAATAAAGGTTGTCATAAAAAAAGACGATACAAAAACATGTACCGTCTTCATGCTTGTTAAAACGCCCAATCGCCCTTGCGGAAGACCGGTTCTTTTGAGCCGTCTGCATTAATTCCATCGATGTCCATTTCAGCAGAACCAATCATAAAATCAACATGGGTGATACTTTCGTTTAAACCGTTCTCGGCAAGTTCTTCGCTTGACATTTTCTTTCCACCTTCAATACAAAATGCGTAAGCACTTCCGATAGCAAGATGGTTTGAAGCATTCTCGTCAAAAAGAGTATTGTAAAACAAAATATTTGATTGTGAAATTGGAGAATTATGAGGGACTAGAGCAACTTCACCTAGATAATGAGAGCCTTCATCTGTTTCGACAAGACGTTTCAATATCTCTTCTCCTTCTTCTGCTTTGACAGCAACAATTCGTCCATTCTCAAAAGTAACAGAGAAATTATCAATTAAATTGCCGCCGTAGCTTAATGGTTTTGTACTGGCAACTGTCCCATTTACACCAGTTTTGTGAGGGACTGTGAAAACTTCCTCAGTAGGCATATTGGCCATAAATTCATACCCTTTTTCGTTGACGCTTCCTGCGCCCACCCAAAGATGTTTTTCAGGAAGTTCAATTGTTAAATCTGTTCCTGGTGCCTTGTAGTGCAGTTTTTTGTAGCGTTTTGCATTTAAATAATTGACCTTTTCATGCAAGGTCTGATCATGCTTTTTCCAGGCTTCAACTGGGTTGTCTAGATCAACACGAGTTGCTTTGAAAATGGCATTCCATAGCTTTTGAATGCTGATTTCTGGTTCTTCATTAGGAAAAACCTTTTCTGCCCATTTTTGCGATGGAGCTGCAATAACTGTCCAGCTCACCTTATCTGATTGAATATATTTTCGATATGTACTTAATGCTTTTCCTGATGCTTTTTGGAAGTTAGCGATTCGCTCGGGATTAACCCCTTTTAACAGATCTGGGCTAGATGAAACGATAGACATGAAGGCAGCGCCGTTTTCCGCCAAATCGATCATTTCTTTCGCACGAAATTCAGGATATTCCTGGAAAGCTTCGTCCGGTGCAAGGTCATATTTAGTTCGGGAAACGATATCATCATTCCAATTGACAATCGTATTATACGCACCTGCTTCATAGGCCTTTTTCACAACAAGACGTACAAATTCTGCTGAATCTAGAGCGGTGTTGATCACTAAAGTTTGCCCTTTTTGAATATTGACGCCAACCTTGACAGCGAGTTCGGCATATTTTTCTAAATTTCTTTGAAAGTCATTCATATAGGTATTCTCCTTTGTTAATTTGTCATTGCAAAGTTTAGAAAAAATTCGGTAATCGTGAGATCAGTTCTATCATACCGTTTATGATGGAAAAAATAAACTATTCAGTCTAATAAGTTGATCTTTTGAATATAGAAAAAAATCGACGAATTTCGCCGACTCAGTTTGTCGACAAAGGCATCAAGAGTACTCGGAGCAGACGCTCCTGCGGGGTCTCACCAGTCCGTAAATCCCAAGCACCTTCCACTCCAATCAACTAGTTTGAGCCTACTCAAGCAAGCTGCCAAGTCCAATTAGCCAATTTCTTTAAGTTCATGGCACTAAAAGTAAGCATTACCTGCATGGACTTGTTTTTAATCCCTCTTAAGGTTGTTCATCGGATACTGTGGGCTTTTCTTTTGCAACCGCAACAACTTGTTCAATCGACTCTTTAAGGCGTGCGTATATTTTTTTATCACCTCTACATAACTCCTAATTAATGAATATTCAATATCAAAAAAGACCGTAGGCCAAACTTTGATGAAATCTAGTTTGGCTACGGTCTGAATCAGTGAATTTCGCCGAATTATTGCCCTAAATCTACATTATGATAAACTTGCTGTACATCCTCAAGATCTTCCAATGCATCAATCATTTTTTCAAATTGTGCTTGGGCATCTTCTGGAAGAGTTACATCGTTTTGTGCAAGCATTGTCAATTCTGCTACTGTAAACTCGCTAACTCCTGCATTTTTAAAAGCTTCTTGCACAGCGTGGAACTGGTCTGGTTCCGCATAAACAATGATGGAGTCTTCCTCTTCTAGAATGTCACGTACATCAATGTCAGCTTCCATAAGTAGTTCCAACACATCATCGGCCGTTTTGCCTTCAACCCCGATAACGGCTGTTTTATCAAACATATAGGATACAGATCCGCTGACACCCATATTTCCACCGTTTTTACCGAAGGCAGCGCGTACCTCGGATGCTGTACGGTTAACGTTATTCGTTAAAGCATCGACAATGACCATGGAGCCATTTGGTCCAAATCCTTCATAGCGCAGCTCATCGTAGTTTTCCTCGGAACCACCTTTTGCTTTTTCAATTGCCCGATCAATAATATGTCTTGGTACATTATACGTTTTTGCGCGTTCTAATACGAATTTCAAAGTTTGGTTTGCTTCTGGATCGGGCTCACCTTGTTTGGCAGCTACATAAATTTCCCGACCGAATTTAGCATATATGCGACTTGTATTAGCGTCTTTTGCCGCCTTTTTGTCTTTAATATTATTCCATTTACGGCCCATAATTGAACACTCACTTTCAATTCTATTTAAGATAAATGATAAGAAATGATATTTTCACAGATCATATTATACCAAACAAATGCTCACTCAGTCACATTGGAGTGGAAATATAATGGCTTCCTTTTTTGGATAAATGAAAACATCAGCCAATACAAGCAAGCGCTAGTTAAGGCGAGTAGAGATAGGACGAAAAAGGTCCATTGGTATCCGATCCACACGGTTAAGGGTATTGTCATTGGTGCGATTGTTTTGCCGAGCGTGTAACGGAGACTTGCTGCTGCGAAATATTGTCCACGCATATGCTTTGGAGAGATTCTGGAAATAAAACTTTGCTGCAATCCAGCGACCATTAACTCTCCAAATGTGAAAATTAACATTGCCAGCAATAATCCCCAGATCCATTGTGTCTGTCCAAAAAGCAGGATTGATATGGCGTACATAACAGAAGAAAGGACAAAGACATTTCGCTCTAAATATTTGCTCATCCATTTTGTGACAGATACGGTGAAGATTGCGACCAATAAACCATTAAAAGCAAGAACAATGCCAAAGGCCTGTTCTCCGCCTACCTTAAATGTCCAATCACCAAATGACAAGAGGGTTTGATTGTGGACAACATCTTTAATATAGAGCGGAAAAAGCAAGTCGAGCTGCATGAAAGTTTGGGATGCTAATACCCCTGCAGCCATGAAGAGCATGAAGATTTTATCTTTAAATATAATTCCATAGTCTTTAAATTGTTTAAACAAAAAATGATACCATCTGCCATCTAATTGTTTTTGACGGGAAACGGCAGGTGCTGTTTCTGTTGTCCATTTTGCCAGTGTAAGGGCTAAGCCCAAACAGATAATGCTGCAAACAAACAGGAGCTCTGAAAAGTATTTAGTGTAAAAGATTGCTCCTAGAAGGGGACCGACAACGACCGCGATATTAATAGATGTGTAAAAAACAGCGAAGACATTGCTACGCTCTTTTTCGGATACTACGTCCGCTACCATCGCTTGGCTTGCTGGCCAGTAGATTGAACTGAAAAAGCTAACGAAAGCAAAAGCAATAAATCCAATAGCTGGAGATGTCGTCAGCGCAAAAATTAAAAAGCAGATGCCTTGGCCAAATGCGGATAAAACCATCATTTTTTTACGTCCAAAGCGATCAGCGCTATACCCACCTAATAGATTAGCAATGACTGAGAATGCTTGAGAAAGGACGAGTAAAAAGCCGGCCGTTCCTTTCCCGAAGGCTTCTGCAAAATAGATTGTCAGGAAGGGAAAAAACATCCAGAAGGTAATATTCATCGCTGCTTCTCCAAATAGACGGATCTTTAAATTTACATCCCAATCTCTTATTCTCATGATGATATCCTCGATTCTTTATTATATAAAAAACATCCTTTTTAAGGAAAAATCATACTCCCAATATGATACGACTTACAACCAATCTTTTACAAGGAAAATACAAGAAAAAATTTGGCAGCAGTTTTTCGACAAAAGGCAGCTGAACTTGTCTTTAATCGGAATGGCGATAAGTTTTCATTGCTTTTATGCACTAGGCAGTTTCCGGTGGCGTTTCGTATTGCCGCTATTGCAACGGCAAGGCATAATTGGACTGGAAAGTGAAACCACGCTGGTATAACGATACTCTCCCATGAGCTCAGATCATCTCCTCTAAACAACTAGCTCTAGGCTCTTTTATCCTTCATTTAAAAAAGACCTTAGACAAATTCGATCAATCGAGTTTGTCTAAAGTCTGAAATCAAGCAATAAAAACTTGTTTTTTCAAGATTAGTCTTTTTTCTCCATCGCGGCCTTCAATAAATCCCCGAGGCTTGTGCCAAAATCATCCTGCTGTGAATACTTTTGCACTAATTTACGCTCTTCGCGCTTTGTTACTGCTTTTTTCTTTCCTTCAGCTTTTTCTACGACGTTGCACGGACGGCATTGAAAGTAAAGTCCGGCTTTTCCTTCGTGCATCTCCATTTTTTTATGACAAGTAGGACAGCGGCGATTAGAGAGCTTCGGATCTTTTCTTTTTCGATAACGACAATCAAGGCTTGAACAGACGAGCATTTTTCCTTCTTTTGTCGTTCTTTCCTTAAGGAATGAGCCGCATTCCGGGCATTTTGAGCCAGTTAGGTTATGGGCCTTATATTTTTGATTGCTTTTCTTAATCTCAGAAATGAGCTGTTCCGTTTGTTTACGAATATTTTGTTTGAACTGTTTAGGGCTGCTTTTTCCTCTGGAGATCGCCTCAAGTTCTTTTTCCCATTTTGCTGTAAGTTCAGGGGATTTTAATTCCTCGTTTACGATATCAATCAATTGCTTTCCTTTTGCGGTCGTGAAGAAGCGGCCATTTTTTCTTTCGACTACTTCTGTTTGTATTAACCGTTCGATAATTTCCGCCCTAGTAGCAGGTGTTCCGAGCCCATACTTCTCCATTTGCGTGAGGACATCTGCTTCAGAGTATCTTGCAGGAGGCTCTGTCTGCCTTTTCTCCAAATTTACACTTTGCACAGTAAAGCTTTGCCCTTTTGCAATCGCTCCAAGCGTTTTTATGTCAGTCGCTGTTTCTTTTTGGGTAAGCTTTTTGAAACCTAGATCAATAATAACCGTTTCGTTGGCAGTAAAAGTTTCACCATTTACTTCAATAATGGCTTTTACTGATTCATATTTGTAAGGCTGATGGAATAAGGCGAGAAATCTCCTAACAATCAAGTCGTAAAGCTTTCGTTCATCATTGGAAAGATCGCTTAAGTGAGAGCGTTCTTCTGTTGGAATAATCGCATGATGATCGCTGACTTTGTCATTGTTAAATACTCGTTTCGCCAACACTTTCCCTTTATTTGCGATAAGGGGCTTAACTTCGTCTCGATAGCTGGATGCCAATCCTTGCAAGCGATCGAGCATCGTTCCTTCCATATCCTTTGTTAAATAGCGCGAATCGGTTCTTGGATAGGTAACGAGTTTATGTTGTTCATAAAGTTTTTGCAATACAGACAGCGTTTTTTTCGCAGAGAAGCCAAAGCGGTTATGAGCATCTCTTTGAAGCTCTGTTAAGTCATAAGGCAGTGGCTGCTGCTCACTTTTTTCCTTTCGGTTGAGTGCTTGAACACTACCTTTTTGGCCTTTAACCTTCTCGACAATACTCTGAGCTTTCTCCAGAGCGAAAACGCTTTTCTCGCCATTTTCTTCCCAGCTTGTTTTCAATGGTCCGATTTGGGCTTCAATCGTCCAATACTCTTTCGGCTTAAAACCTTGAATTGTTTTTTCCCTTTCTAAAATAAGAGAGAGGGTAGGGGTTTGTACTCTTCCAGCGGATAGGGGCTCCTGGAATTTAGTCGTTAATGCACGAGTGACATTCAATCCGATCAGCCAGTCCGCTTCGGCACGACAAACGGCAGATTGATAAAGTGCCTCAAATTCTTTCCCAGGCTTCAGTTTTTGGAAGCCTTCTTTAATAGAACGGTCCGTATGGGACGAGATCCACAAGCGTTTTATCGGTTTCTGCCAACGGATTTTATCCAAAATCCAGCGGGCAACAAGTTCACCCTCTCGACCAGCATCTGTTGCAATGATACAATCCTTAATATCCTTGCGTTTTGCTAAATGCTCGATAGCTTTAAACTGATGACTCGTTTGTTTCATAATTTTTGTACCCATTTGCTCAGGAATAATGGGAAGATCCTCAAGATTCCAATTTTGATATTTTTTATCGTAGTGTTCAGGCATTTTTAATTCGATTAAGTGACCGAGCGCCCAAGTAACAATATATTGATTTCCTTCGATGTAACTTTTATGAGATTGTTTGCACCCAAGAACGCGGGCAATTTCACGAGCAACGCTTGGTTTTTCAGCAAGTACTAAAGATTTCATTTGTTCACCTTTATTTCCTTTTTGATATTCCTTATTAGTATAACGGATAATAAAGAAGAATGGTAATGGGGTCGTATTAGGAGGTTTAAATGATTAAGGAATTTTTGATTGAAGAATATGGTAAGGAAGTACTGGAATTGCAGAAGAGATCCTATCAGGTCGAAGCAGAGCTAATCGGATCTAATGAGATCCCTCCATTAAAAGAAACGCTCGCACAATTAAAGCAATGTGGTGAGGCGTTTATTGGTTATTTTATAGATGGACAGCTAGTAGGGGTGTTATCATTTAAGATTGTGAAAGATGTGATTGATCTCCATCGGGTAATGGTGCATCCTGCTTATTTTCGAAAAGGTATTGCCAAACAGATGGTTGAGTATATTGAAAAAAAGTGGGAGTCTCGGCCAATGATGATTGTGTCAACAGGTGCAAAAAATTTACCTGCGATCAAATTCTACTCAAGGTTAGGATTTGAGAAAAGTGGTGAAAGTGTGTTCGGCGATATTGGCGTTATCCATTTTATGAAAAGATTGAAAAGAGACGGGTAGCAAAAACCGCCTCTTTTCGGCGTTTTATTATTGCTCTTTTATAAATACAGCGGTGCCGGTAGCAACACACATCATCATGCCGTCGCGTAATGTTTCAAAATCAAGGTCAACGCCAACGACAGCATTGGCGCCGAGTCGGCGAGCCTGATCTTCCATTTCGCGAATGGCAATTTCACGACCTTCAGACAACTTATCTTCATACGCACTACTGCGTCCACCGATGACATCAGTGATGCCTGCTAAGAAATCGCGAACGACATTGGCCCCCATTATTGCTTCTCCCGTGACAATTCCTAAGTAACGATCAATGACTTTTCCCTGTAATGTTGGTGTTGTAGATACCAGCATTTGTCCTTCCTCCTTTAAATACGCTTGAAGGCGCACTTTTTAGATAGTTATATCTATAATGATTACGTTTTGAAGGTGAGGAAGTTTCGTTAAGGGAAAAATGTTTTTTTATTCAACTTCTTTTTCTTCAAAACGGTTTTTAAACGCTTCTTGAACGACGATCAGTTCTTCATCACCAATCGCATCTTTTGATTTGCGTTCAACTAGTGTCCCTTCAGGGAATTTTCCTGGATGCCCTTTTCGTTTTTGCTTGAACTCCTTGCCTCTAGCCATCTTTCACCCCCCTTTCTGTTCTTTAGCTTGCCCTCTTTTTTTGGTGAGATTCAGTAACAAGAATGGGCAATATTCATGTTAAATAGACTTACAATTAGCTTGCCTATCAATTGTTTTTATTGGTAATTTAAAATCAAATAATCGAAAGCAAAGGTGATTTTTGTGGAGAATATTCGAATAGAGCAGATAAAATCAATGGAAGAGAATGTGAATGAACTTTCGGAGTTATTGGTACAGGTAGTGGATGATGGTGCCTCAATTGGGTTTTTGCCTCCAATGCAACTTTCTGTTGCAAACAAATATTGGAGGAATGTATTAAACCGAGATGTTGTTTTATTTGTAGCAAAAATAAACAATCAAATTGCGGGCAGCATCCAGTTGCATTTATGTATGAAGCCTAGTGGGATGCACAGAGCCGAAATTGCGAAACTCATGACCGCTCCTAATTATCGCCGAATTGGGGTAGCGCGGGCACTAATGAAAGCAGCTGAAAAGCGAGCGAGAGAAGAAGGAAGATCACTGTTAGTCCTTGATACAAGAGAAGGAGATCCTTCTAATATTTTGTATACCTCTCTTGCTTATATTCAGGCTGGTAAAATTCCTTATTATGCAAAATCGGCAAATGGTCAATTCGATTCTACTATTATTTATTATAAATCTTTCCATTCCAATAATCTCTCTTAAGAATTTGGTTCCTTTTTCCCATTGTTGACACCTATTTTTGAGCGTTCGTGATGATTATTTCGAAAAATTGTCGCGAAAACTAAAAATCTTGCGGTTCTTGTCGAAATAAATGATAGGATAGAAACCAAAGTTTGGACAAAGTAAAAAATGATAGATAGCCATCACCCTTTAGGCTGATTATAAATATTTGTCGCATCACAAAAGCGAAGCCTTTGGAGGAGCGAAGTTATCATTGTAGGTAATGGGCAGAGGACTAGGCGAAGCAATGAAGAAAACGAGCGTTTGCGGGCAGTCTTTAGGATAGAAACTATCTTTCTTTTACTGGAAAACCTTGAAATATAAAGCATAGTCAAATAGTTGCATAAGGGATAGGTGGATCAATAATGGATAAAACGTCGTTAATTGGGTTAATTCTTGCAGTTATTGGTGTTGGAGTAGGAATGGTTTTAAAAGGTGTAGGGGTAGGCGTATTGGTAAACCCTGCTGCCATATTAATCATTATTTTGGGAACGATTGGTACTGTGACAATTGCATTCCCTACATCAGAGATAAAAAAGGTACCTAAATTATTCGGTATTATTTTTACAGAAAAAAAATTAATGGATCCAGTCAAATTAATTGGAATGTTTTCAGAGTGGGCACAATTGGCTCGTAAAGAAGGGCTTCTTGCATTAGAAGCAAAAACCACTGAGGTTGACGATGAATTTTTGAAGAACGGCCTTTCTTTAGCTGTTGATGGTCAAAGTGCTGACTACATACGTGATGTTCTAACGGAAGAGATAGAGGCGATGGAGGAACGACATCATCAGGGTGCTCTTATCTTTACTCAAGCAGGAACCTATGCGCCAACTTTAGGGGTATTAGGTGCTGTTGTCGGACTAATTGCTGCATTACAAGATATGAGTGATATTGATGCACTTGGTCATGCGATTAGTGCTGCTTTCGTTGCAACATTGTTAGGGATTTTTACAGGTTATGCTCTTTGGCATCCTTTTGCAAATAAATTAAAGCGAAAATCTAAGAAAGAAGCAAAATTAAAGTATATGATGATTGAAGGTGTACTATCGATATTAGAGGGAGAAGCACCGAGAGTAATTGAACAGAAATTAGCTTCATACTTACCAGTCAGTGAAAGGAAGAACTTCCTAGAGGAAAGCGGTGAGAAGAACGGTGAGTAAACGCAGAAAAAAGGAACAGCATGATGATCATGTAGATGAATCGTGGCTGATTCCGTATGCAGATATTCTAACGCTACTATTGGCATTGTTTATCGTTTTATTTTCTATGAGTACGATAGATGCGCAAAAATTAGAACAGCTCTCACAGGCTTTTAATCAAGCTTTTACCGGTGGAACGAGTATTTTGGATTATCCAAATCCAATGCCTGAAGAGGATGCACAGGCATTAGACGATATTGAAGCAGAAAAGAATAAGGAAAGTACAGCGGCCAGAATCGAGCAATTAGAATTAGAAAATATTCAGAAGAAAGTAAATGCCTATATTAATGAAAATAATCTCACGGATAAGCTTGAAACCTCATTAACTGATGAAGGTTTACTGTTAACAATACGCGATAATGTTTTATTTGCATCCGGTAGTGCAGAAGTGCGGCAAGAAGATATTCATACGGCAAATGAAATTTCTGAACTCCTTGTTATGAGTCCGCCGCGCAATATCATTATTAGCGGACACACAGATAATGTCCCGATTAGTAATCCTCACTTTGAATCCAATTGGGAATTAAGTGTCATGCGGGCAATAAACTTTATGAAAATTGTTTTAAAAAACGAAAAGCTTGATCCGGCATGGTTTAGTGCTAAAGGCTTCGGTGAATTTCAACCGATAGCAAGTAATGATACAAGTGAAGGCAGGGCAAAAAACCGCCGTGTTGAAGTACTTATTTTGCCAATAACATCGGATTAAAAATAAAAATAGAAAGTAGTGCAGACCTGATTGGTTTGCACTATTTTTTGTTGCTGAGAAAATGATAGATTTTGCCGTGGTGTATACCACTTTCAATGAGTGTATCTACGTAGCTAGTTGATGAATATCATGCCTAGACCGATATATGGACTGATTTGACCGATATATTTGTATAAAGACCGAAATATTTCGATTTAGACCGATAAAATGAAATAAAGACCGATATTTAACTGGTTTTCTTATCCAAACATAACTTTGTCAGTGGGGATTTATAAAAGCTTGGTCTGCACAAAATGAGCCAATCACAGAGCCCTAATCTTTAGTTGGCTTGCACATCCGATCGAGTAATATACCTAGCCCGACCATGGAGGCAATTGGAATCGCGAAGTTCAAAATATGAAAAAAAGTCATTTCAATACCACCTTTCATATATTTTAAAAGGTTATTACTATTATTATAGTATTATTTAGATAATTCAGACATATATGTTTGAAAATTTTGTAAAATTGATTCATTTGACCTAAACAAAATTTTTTTATCCATTTGACATATTTGGCCAAGTAATGAAATAAAATGTAAAAAGTAAGATATTTGAAGGATGTGGACGAAATAAAGAGAAAAACGTTCGTTAAAACGAAAAAATGACAAAATTTCCATATTTCAAAAACATTTTAAAAAGATTAAAATTATATTAAATTCGCAATAAAGAACATTTGGTGATTTTGAAAGAACAAATGAGAGGATGTTGCTGTTGTATCGAAAAAATTGTGAAAAGTGTCATAAACCTTCTTTTAGTAGCAGTGAGTTCGGGACTTGGTTATGTCCTGAGTGTGGGAATGATTTAACGGCACATCCGTTCTTTGATCCGGTTACGTTCGAGCAGATTTTCATTAAAAAATTGCCTGTATCGCTGACGCGTGAAAGCAAGTCCGAAGTAAACAAGACGAATTAGGTCCAGCATTTTGAAGTATGAAATAATAACGAAAGATTTCAAATTGTCAATGCTTTTCCTTTTAGAATTACGAGAATGGGGCAAAGACTTTCGACAATAATTGCGAAATAAAGAACATTCTACTATTTATTCATATAGTAGCTGGAGCATTTATGTTGCTAGATGGCGAAAATTGTTTAAAAATAATATGTAAAAAATTTTAAATATTGACAAATAGTTACACTTTTATTGTTTGAAAGGCTGTAGACTAGAAATGGGATTACTTTCAGAAAAAATAAAGGACGCAAGAAAAGGGCAAACCTATTGAAAGATAGGGACGCAAAGTCTCAGGTCTAAGGTAGAAGTACTATGACGGCTGGACTGCTGAAATTCGTGCCGGATTTTAGGGGGAAAAATGGTGATAGAAATGAAAGGAAGAATTGAAGGTTTGGATATGGAATGGTTGGAACTAATTAAAGAGGCGAAGAAACTAGGAATTAAGAAAGAGGAAATCCGAGAGTTTCTTGCTAAAAATACGGTAAAGCAATAAGTTTTTTTGCGTTTCTACTTATTAAACTATTAATCATTTACATGTATCTTTTCTGACTTCATTTTAGACTAACATTTTAGATCATCACCGCTTTAGTTACCTAGCATAAAATTGAAAAACCTGTTCTTTTAATAGAACAGGTTTCAGAGTTTAGACAAAGTCAAAGAGTTCCCTTTTCAGACTGAGTGAAAAAGTTTGTCTTTCGCGGAGCGAAGCCTTGGGAGGAGCAGAGTTACTATTGGGCACCGGGCAAGGCGAAGCAACAGAGAAAGCAAGCGTTTGCGGGCAGTCTGCAGGTTTAGCTTCTATTTAGTCTAGCTTCAATTAGTTCTGTTATTTGCCTTGATTGGCTCTCCACTTATTAAACTCAAGATATTCTCTAAATTGTTCTTTGGATATACCAGAGTCCATAGCTTCTTTTACGATTTTAATCCATTCTGAATCGAGCTCTTCATCATTTAAGTGTTCATGGATTAGGTAATCAACTGGAACATGGAGAACGCCAGCAATTTTTTCAAGAAATTGAATCGACGGATTGTTTTGTAGATTTCTTTCTAAAGAACTTAAATAAGATTTAGCCACTCCAGCTTGCTCAGCAAGTTCTGAAAGAGACATCTTCTTTTCAAGTCTAAGTTTTTTTACACGATCACCAATCATGAATCACACATCCTATCAAAATGTATAATTTAATAATAGCAAATATTCAAAAGCAGTTCCATATTTAGAACGAAAAGTTCTTTCGAATTTTTCAGCTATCCATAGTAAGAAAATAATATTTATTTACATAGTAGAATATTCATTCAATTGTGACAATGCCCAATAAGACACATTTTAAATAACTCGATTGACCCTTTGGCTTGTTCCCGTGGACAGGCAGTAATTTGCACGGGAATGAGCCAATAATCGTATGATGAACATAACTAAAACAATGGGTAATGAGTCGATTTCCCGGTGTACAAAGTTGTAGTAAAAGCCGAATATTGCCAAATAGAAAATTTAACACCTATTAAAAGGTGTATGAAATAGAAATTATTGTGATTGTTACATGAAAAGTATTACAATGATGAAAGGTACATCTGTACTTGTATGAAGGAGGACTAGCGATGATTGTTTTAAAATCACAAAGAGAAATTGAAATGATGAAAAAAGCTGGAGAAGTGTTGGCTTCTGTTCATAAAGAAATTGCTAAGATGATTAAACCGGGAGTGACAACTTGGGAAATAGAAGAGTTCGTCGATTCCTTTTTGGCAAAAAAGGGAGCATCTGCTGAACAAAAGGGCTATAAAGGTTATGAGTATGCAACATGTGCAAGTATAAACGATGAAATTTGCCATGGATTTCCAAGGAAAGAACCTTTAAAAAATGGCGATATTGTGACGATTGATATGGTGGTCAATTTAAATGGAGCATTAGCGGATTCGGCTTGGACGTACGCAGTTGGGGAGGTATCTGACAAGACGAAGAAGCTTTTACAAGTAACAAAGGAAGCACTATATAAAGGAATTGAACAAGCGCAGGTTGGCAACCGCATTGGTGATATTGGTCATGCCATCCAGACTTATGTGGAAGCTGAAGGGTTTTCGGTTGTGCGTGATTTTATCGGGCATGGTATTGGCTCCGTTATTCATGAAAAACCTGATGTGCCTCATTTCGGCCTTCCGGGAAAAGGACCTCGTATTAAAGAAGGCATGGTCTTTACAATCGAACCGATGGTCAACATTGGACAGTATGAAATGAAGATGGACGACAATGGCTGGACTGCCCGTACGATCGATGGAGAATATTCTGCTCAATATGAGCACACGATCGCGATTACAAAAGAGGGTCCGATTATTTTAACCAATCAGGAAGATGCGTAAGGGGAAGTGCGTATTTTTTCTGAGTTCTAAGCACCTAGATTCACGAATTTAAAATAGAGCCGGTAAATAAAGTTGTACAGGAGAAGTGTCATGAGACTGATTAGTATTGATGAGTATAATCCAAAGCTAATGCAACTTGCGAGGCCGATTTATGATAAGCATAGACGTGTGTTACTAGGTGCCGGAAGAACGATACATCCTACTTATTTAGAAAAGCTCGGCGCCCTTGATATTCGCTATTTATTTGTTGAGGACGCCATTTCCTTTGGGATTACGATGGAAGAAATGGTCGATACACCAACTTGGATGGAAGCGATTGATGCGTTGAAAAATACTTATCGAGCTGTCGAGGAAAATCAGAAGCTCCCGATTCGTGAGATTCAAAAGCAAGTTGTAACGCTTGTCGATGAGGTGGCGAAACGGAAAGCGATATTTCTTGTTCCGACATCCTCTTTAACAGAGAATTTAAGGGAGTATGCCCATGCCGTCAATGTCGCTCTTATTTCTCTGCAATTGGCGAAAAAGCTGGGAATTTCTCAAAAGCAATTAAGGGAATTGGCTATGGGCTGTCTACTTCACGATATCGGAAAGGCAATTAAGGAAGAAACACAGCACCATGCAAGAAGTGGTTTTGAGTATTTACGAAAAATAAGAGAAGTCAGTCTTTTATCCGCCCATGTCGCGTATCAGCATCACGAGGCAATTGACGGAAGTGGGAAGCCGAGGGGATTAGAAGAGAAAGAAATTCATGAACTTGCTCAAATTTGTGCGCTTGGAAATGTGTACGACCATGCGATATCAAATAACGGACTTCCACCACATGAAGCAATGGAATATATTATGACAAAAAGTGACACATGGTTTACGGCCGAACTTATTGGTTTATTTGTCCAACAAGTACCAAGTTATATTCCCGGAACGAAAGTCAGACTCAATAACGGTCGTAAAGCAATTGTGACGAAGATTCTTAGAAATTTACAAAGGCCGTACATACGCTATTTGGATAGTGAAGAGGAAGTCTCATTAGGTGACTGCCATACACTTCTCATATCGGAAGTGCTTACTAGCTGAGCGCTGAATAAAGAAGAGGCCCCCAAATAATCACAGTTCATGGGAGCCGTTTTTTTATTGTCTAGGAAATCATAAAATGTAAAAAATGTGTATACACTAAATCAATTTGTTTTCATCTAGCTCCGGCACTTTTGTTCTTACCGACATTGATCTTTCGTGTCCAACGCTAATCGTTATTTCACGATTGAAACTGTTTTTTAAATTGAAGTGGGTAGGTAACGCTCTATTTACTATGTAAATAAGTTGTCATTGCTTTCTTAAATTTCCAAGTTCTTCTGCGAGAGCTTGCATTTCGTTGGGGCTAAAGGAATTTTTTTTCATCACAAGCTCATAAATTTCTTTTAATTCTTCATACATATTTTCATCGAAATGGGACGGTTTGATAGCCCCGAGATTTAAAACTTTAAGTTTTTCTTTAATCTTTTCAATCATATACTCCACATTTTCTACCGATGCTGTTGTTAAATTCATCCTTTTTCCACCTTTCATTTTGCTTAGACATCGCTTTTTCATGGTAAAATCAATTCTATTATTTACATATTCTTCATTGTTTTGTCCCATTCATAAACGGATAAATTTTTGCAATTTCATATTTGTAACATCCTTTAGTGAATATTATCATCTTTCCATAGTTTATAACAGGTATTCCATGATTTTTTATGAAATCATCTGTTGAAATCTCAACAAACAGTTGCATGTTTGAGGGTAAATCGAAGAAAATGGTAGATGGGAGGTATGCTATATATGGTAAAAGTTTTATTCGTCTGTCTCGGGAATATTTGTCGTTCTCCGATGGCTGAGGCGATGTTTCGAGATGCTGTGAAGAGGGAAGGTTTAGAAGGGGAAATTATGGTTGATTCAGCGGGGACTGGAGACTGGCATATTGGACAACCACCCCATCAAGGAACAGCCAATATATTAAAAACAAATAGTATTGAGTTTGAAGGAATTAAAGCTAGGCAAATCCAGCCAAAAGATTTGCAGGAATTTGATTATATTATTGCGATGGATAGCGATAATAAGAAAAATATTGCGAAACTGCAATCGGATTTTTCAAAAGCAAGTGTTGAAGTTCTACTGGATTATGTTCCGCATATAAAAGATAAGAATGTTCCTGATCCTTATTATACGGGAAATTTCCAAGAAGTATTTGATTTACTGAAGCAGGGTTGTGAAAAGCTATTACAACATATTAAACATGAACATGTTTTGGAGTAGCTGATTATTTTTACTTGATCGGACAGGATAAACACCCTTAAGTAGAGTTCAGCTTAAAATTATAAATGGCAGTGATTGAGATAGAAAGGAAGGACATAAAAATGGGGAGTACAGATAAATTTTGGAAAGGTATTCTACTCGGGGCAATAGCCGGTGGAGCGATTAGTTTGCTTGATCGGCAAACGAGAAATGCGGTAGCAGCAAGCTGTAAAACGGGAGCAAAAAACGTTGCCCACTTTATTACGCATCCAAATGAGGCGGCAGAAAAACTAAAAAACACAACAACACAACTGCGTTCTACAGTTGAACAAGTAAGTGAGGACGTATCCTTTATTGCAGAAAAAGTGGAAGAGCTCAGAGAAGTAACGCCAACTGTGGTTGGAATTGTTCACGATACGAAAGAAGCATTTATTAAAGAACATGATGAGGAAGATGTTTAACAAGGTAAGGTAGGGGTGGAGTAATGGCATTGTTAAATGTTAGAGGTTTAATGTTGCTGTGGAAGAGAATCGGCGAAGATGATGTAATGGGCTTAGCAGCTCAATTGGCTTATTTCTTTCTGTTGTCGTTATTTCCGCTCCTTATTTTCTTAGTTACACTCTTACCTTATTTACCGATTACACAAGAAGAAATGCTTAGCGTTGTAGCTGATTTTGCTCCAGGAGAAACGATGACTTTCATTGAAACGAATTTAAATGAAATTATGAATCAACAAAGTCGAACGCTGCTTTCTTTCGGAATTATTGCGACGATGTGGTCTGCTTCGAATGGAATTAATGCAATTATTCGTGCATTAAATAAAGCTTATGATGTTAAGGAAAATCGTTCCTTTGTTGTAGCTAGAGGGATGGCAATCATTTTTACGGTTGCAATGATATTCGTGTTCATTATCGCGCTCTTACTTCCGGTCTTCGGTAAACAAATTGGGATGTTTTTATTTGCGAAGCTCGGATTTTCAAGCCATTTTTTAAGTTTTTGGCATATGTTAAGGTGGATTTTAAGCTTTTTGATTATATTTATCGTCTTTTTAGTGCTTTATTGGCTTGCTCCAAACAAAAGATTTCAGTGTATTGATGCGGTTCCAGGTGCGATTTTTGCAACCATAAGCTGGTTAATTGTTTCCTGGGGCTTTTCTTTCTACGTAAGCAATTTCGGCAATTACTCAGCCACATATGGGAGTATTGGTGCGGTTATTGTGTTATTGATTTGGTTTTATTTAACGGGCGTTATTATTATTCTTGGTGGAGAAGTGAATGCATTGAACCAATTGTTAAAGGATGAAACATGCTGAAACGCAGGGAGTGTGCAAAATAAGAGGTATGCTTGCGATGAGCAACATAAGCAAAAGCGCATGAAATCAAGTTTCAAAACCTTGATTTCATGCGCTTTTTTTCTTGTCCCTGCTACTTTGCATTTCACAAAGTGATGAGCAAAGCTACGACTTTAATAGGCGTAAGCCGTTTAAAATGACCAAAATGGTGCTGCCCTCATGACCAATTACACCAAAAGGTAGGTCGATAAACTGCAGGAAGTTGGAGACGATTAGCAGCATAATAACAGAAATGGAGAAAATAACGTTTTGCTTAATAATACGATTCATCTTTTCTGACAATTGAATAGCTTCGGCGATGCGCGGCAAATCATTTTTCATTAGAACAACATCAGCAGTTTCCAAAGCGACGCCAGAGCCGTCACCCATCGCAATTCCAACATTGGCAGTTGCAAGTGCAGGTGCATCATTGATACCATCACCAACCATGGCGACATGACCATACTCTTCTTTAATTCTTTTTAATTTTTCTACTTTATCCTCCGGCAAACATTCTGCGGTGTAATCATTTACATGGCTTTCTGCGGCAATCGCATGTGCTGTATTTTTACTATCACCTGTCAACATAACGGTGTAAATTCCTTTTTGTTTTAATTGATCAATTGCTTTTTTCGTTTCATCACGAACGACGTCCTTCAAAGCAATTAAGCCGACGATCTCCCCATCTTTTTGCACAAAAACGATCGTTTTCCCTTCCTGCGCTAAGCGCAATGCGGCTCCATCTAAGAATGACTCTGCTGCTTCCCTTCCTACGAAATCTGCTTTTCCTATTTTCCACAATTCATGCTCGTATGTGGCTTTCACTCCATAGCCTGAAATATCTTCAATACTCTCAGGGTGGATAAGAGCTTCCTCTCTATTTTCTTTTGCATAGTTGACAATTGCATTTGCCAACGGATGATTAGAGTGACTTTCAATCGCTGCTGTTTTTAGTAGAAATTCCGTTTTGGAGATTTCCTCATTAGTTAAAATATCCGTGACTTCAGGCTTTCCTTTTGTTAACGTACCCGTTTTATCGAACGCAATGGCGCGTAAATGACTTAGATTCTCTAAATGGACTCCACCTTTAAAGAGAATTCCACGCCTTGCACCGGTCGAAATCGCTGCTAAGGTTGCAGGCATGATTGAAGCGACAAGGGCGCATGGAGAAGCGACAACCAATAAAATCATGGCTCGGTAAAAAGTTTCAGTCCAACTCCATCCTAGCAAGAAATGTGGCAGGAACATCATGAGCGCAACGACAGCAAGAACAACTTTAACATACATTCCTTCAAACTTCTCAATGAATAGCTGGGAAGGGGATTTTTCACTTTGAGCAGATTGAACAAGTTGGATAATCTTTTGGAAAAGAGTATCGCTACTTTCTTTCGTAATTTCAACTGTGAGCGAGCCGTTCAGATTGACTGTCCCGGCATAGACATCTTCATGGACACCTTTCGAAACTGGAATAGATTCTCCAGTAATGGCAGCTTCGTCTAGGTGACTCTGTCCTTTAACAATCCTCCCATCGGAAGGAATTCTTTCCCCTGGCTTAATAAGAATGAGATCGCCAATCCTTAATTCAGCAACAGGGGTGATCTTTTCCACCCCATTTGAAACAACTAATGCTTCCTGCGGCTGCAATTCCATTAGTGCTGATATTTCCTTATGGCTTTTATTCATCGTATAAGTCTCCAGAGCTCCGCTTAAGGAGAAAATAAAGATGAGAATGGCCCCTTCAGTCCAGTAACCAATAACAGCGGATCCAATTGCCGCAAAGATCATCAGCATTTCAACATTTAATTCTTTCTCAGCTATCGTACTTTCAATGCCTTCTTTTGCTTTCGCATAGCCTCCAATCAAAAAAGCTAACACGAAGGAAACAACTGAAGCGGTTGTTAAGTCGTTTTTTTCAAGTAACCACCCGATAGCAATCAGGAGACCGCTTGTAATCGCGGCAATTAGTTCAACATGTGGCCAAATTTTATCCAAGAGCCCTTCTTGGTTGGCTCCAGTATTCGTTATTCCTTTAATGTCTGTGTTCATCTCCGCATCCCCCAATGATAACCTATTTCAATTATCTTGATCTAATTGAGAAAAATAATCAACATCAATACCCTAATAAAACACGAAAGCTGTCACCTAATAGGCAACAGCAGAAAATCATAATAATTACTTATTTGTATTTATTCTAATTATAACATTTGATTTCAATATGTAAAGCTTTATTTATAGATTTTATTAACCAATTGTATTGAAAATTTTTTTAGCTCATTTCGTGTAATGATTGATTTCACACGAAATGAGCTAAAATGAACACGGACAGCTAACAAAGCTTATTTATAGGCTGATTGTTGTTGCTGCGGCTGAAAGAAAAATAAAGCAATAAAAACGGTAAGTAACATGAAAGCAATTAAATAAAAGAAACTAATCCCTTCAATGTATTCAATCATCAATCCGCCAATGAACGGACCCGTAATGCTTCCAAAACTAAAAAATATGCTGCACATTATATTTCCCGCTGGCAGGAGATGCTTTGGCAGGAGGTCTGCCATATAGGATATGCCAAGCGAAAAGGTGGAACCGACAAGCATTCCTGCGATAAAAAAGCAGGAAAATAAAGCAGCCTCTGAGCCTTCAAGAATGGCAGCCGCAAGAAAGGTGAGAAATCCTGAAATCATGACGAATCGTAAAATTTTCTTGCGCCCGTAGCGATCGCTCATAAGTCCAAGCGGCATTTGAAAGACAATTGTTCCAATTGCAAATGCCGGTAAAATAATCGAAACAGCATTTATATCAACGCCGATTCTTAACGCATAAACAGGGAAATTCCCATTTAAGGTTGCTTCAAGAAAACCATAGCCAAAAGGGGGAAGGAAAGCCACCCATGCATACTTCCAAACTTGACTAAATCGTTGAAACGTACTAAAAAAAGAAGTTGCTTCCGTTGAATCATGGTCAGGAATTTCATTTTTAAGGAGAAAAATAGTCACCCAAGCGGTGAAACTCAGCCCTGCTGAAATGATAAAAGGAAGTGACTCATTTATCGACAGCAGGCGGGTCATCATTGGTCCGATTGCAAAACCTAAGCTAAAAAAGAGTCCATATAAGGCAATGTTTCTGCCGCGATTTTTCACAGTAGAAAAAGAAGTGATCCATGTTTGTGTCCCAAAATGGAGCATATTGTCGCCGATTCCGATCAATAACCGCAAAATAAACCAAAACCATAGTGATTTCCAAAATGGAAATAGAAAAAGTGATAGGAGGACGATCAAGCCGCCAAGAACGATGATCGGTTTGTAGCCAAATCTTTTTAACGGTTTTTCTAAAAAAGGTGAAATCAATAAAATTCCAATGTATATACTCGTCGCATGCAGACCATTAATGCTTGATGAAACCCCATCTTGTTCGAAAATAATGGCGATTAGCGGGAGGATCATCCCTTGTGAAAAGCCAGAAATGGCAACAATTCCTACGAGGATCCAGAGCCGTAGATTCATGTTTCATACCTCATTATTTATGTATTCTACCTGATGGTACATGAGAAAAACGATTGTTGGCAAGTAGATTTTTTGTCAAGAAGCTCTGCAATTTGTATGATAGGAGTAGAGCTTAGGAGGATGATGGTAATGGAATTTCATATGAAAGAAATAGGTTTTTATACAGAAACGGCAAATGGGCGCTTAAATATTGCTGGAGATGAAGAGCACGGGTTCCGACCTTTTCAATTATTGGTCTCCTCGGTTGCGGTTTGCAGCGGCGGGATAATGAGAAAAATTCTAGAGAAAAAACGGATTCCGTATGAGGATATCCATATTAAAGCCGATGTTGTTCGCAATCCAGAAAAGGCGGATAAAATAGAAAAGATCCATCTTCATTTTACGCTTACAGGCATTGAGATTTCGCAAGCTCAAATGGAAAAGGTCATGGCTCTCACTGCGAAAAACTGTTCAATGGTTCAATCTGTAATGGAAAGTATTGAAATCGAAGAAACATTCGAAATCAAATAATGCGAACAAAATTTTGGATAAGATGTAAGAACTCTGAAAAAACTAGATGTATGAGTTAATTTCAATTTGTGTTGGGGTTGACATTGACTCATCGACATAGTGAAAGGAGTTCGACTCATCATGAAAAAATTGGTTTCTAGTATCTTTATTGGGTTACTATTGATCCAAATGACTGTTATATCTGTCTCTGCTGCAAAGAAAGAAGAGATAAAGATCCCAAGTTCGGTATTAAATATTACAAAGGAAAACACTTATCCGAATCCGACACAGGATTTGCCAACGCTGCAGCCGAGTGAGCTAACAGAAGAACTCATATCTAGTTCAAAAGTAAAAATTGAAAATCCGGATTTAATTCGAATGCTCAATGAAACCAATGTAAACAGCACACCTTTTGCCTTTGGCTATCGAGCTGTTATTTATTTAGGACAGTGGCCGCTTAGCTATGAATCGACAGAGACTTCAGCAAATTGGGAATACCAAAAGATTAATACAAATTACTATGATAATCGCGGTGGAAAAGCGAATTATCAAATCCATTATGTTCAAGAAGCACAAAAAGTCGTAAAAGGTGGATTAACGGCTAAGGTACCACAAGCTGAGGATGTAAAAAAAATGATGCTCCTTGAAGCTGCAAAGAATTCAAATCTCCCCCTTGCGTTTGAAACGGTTGTTGGAGCAGGAACGAAAAAAGATCAATATTATAATATCCCTCCAAAAAGATTGGGATATTTATATGGATTTGTTCCAGCAGTTAGTGAAAAAGGGAAAGTGACGTACGGAGAAGTTTACTTAATGCTAAAAGGAAATAAGAAAATGATCGTCGTCAAAAATGTAACTTCTCAAGGAATTGGTGCGTGGATTCCTGTTCAGGATTATATTTCGTTTGGGTTTGTCGCAACGGAGCGACCAAGATAAATAGGAAACGTCGAATCTCGTGGTTCGACGTTTTTATATTTTTCCAAGAAGCACTGTACTTTATTTTGCGATATTTGCTGTTCTTTGTTGAAAGTCAACGCCATTGTAATAGCTGTTTTTCACTAACACATTGGGACCCAAGCAACGAACGGCTGGACAATGACAGTTCAAGCTTTTAGCTAAATCAGTTTGCATCCATCTCTCATAAGCTACAGAAAGTGAATCTGTTTGAATATTACCGAGGGAAGGAGTATCTCCAAAATCAGTAACAATAATATCTCCGGAAAAAATATTTACATTTAATCGTGAGCGACCATCAGGATCGTTACGGACAGTCACATTTTTACTTTTATATAATCTTTGTAATAGCGCTAAATCTTTTTCATCATGATTACATGGATAGAATGGCAGCGTTCCAAAAAGCATCCAAGTATCTTCATTACGGATGTCCAAGAGATGATGGATGGCATCACGAATTTGTTCAAGGGTTAGAACTTCTAAGTTTGAAGCCCAGTCTGATGGGTACATCGGATGGATCTCATGTCTTCCACATTTCATTTCTGTCACTACTTGGCGATGAATATCCTCTAAATAAGGCAAGGTTCGGTTACTCAACATCGTTTCGGCTGAGACCATTACACCTGATTCAGAAAGAGCACGGCTATTTTCAATCATTCGTTGGAAAAGAACTGCTCGCTGCGCAGGGCTAGGCTTGCGCTCCATCATCGCAAATCCGCCTTCAACGAAATCTTCTAAAGTTCCCCAGTTGTGAGAAATATGCAATACATCTAAATAAGGTGCTATTTTTTCATAGCGTTCAAGGTCAAGGGTTAAATTCGAGTTAATTTGTGTACGAACTCCCCGTGCGTAGGCATATTGAAGTAAAGGAAGTACATAGTTCTCAACTGATTTTTTTGAGAGCATCGGTTCCCCGCCAGTAATACTTAAAGAACGGAGAGTTGGGATTTCGTCGAGCCGTTTAACTAATAAATCAAAAGGAAGGCCTTCAGGGTCTTTCGGTTGCAATGTGTAACCAACTGCACAGTGTTCACAACGCATATTGCAAAGAGTTGTTGTCGTAAATTCAATGTTGGTCAAAGTTAATTTCTGATATTGCTCTATGTCCATGTAAGCTTCCCATGGATCGAAGCTTGGGGTAATGGCCTTTGTATTTGCGTTCATTGTAAAAACTCCTTTTTCTAAACAAAAATGGTCAAAAGGACCATGTATAAATGCACTTCGTTATTATCAGTTTAAGAGATTACTTCTGTCAATGGTTTTACGGAAAATGTTTCAGATTAAATATATGCACAGAAATATAATAATAGTTATAAGCAAAAATCGTTATTGCATCATAACCATATTTATGTGTACGATTGGAGACGAGCAATGCTGAAAGGAGCGAGTTATTTTTGGGAAGTCCTATAAAGGAAAAAGGCAAGCAAGTCGTTTTTTTAAAGCAGAAATTGACGATGTTTATGGATCTTTTAGATGCGATAGAGCCTGAAAGTGCAGATTTAGAAGACATCGATAGGCTCATTTCGATTATAGATGACTTAGAATCAAAATGTCGTGAATTCAAAAATCGAGATGAATGAATTTTAAGAGGAGGCGTTTAAAAAGCTAAGCTTTTTGACTGCCTCTTTTTTAATGTTTAGCAAACTCCTGGATATGCCGCGAAAAGAGAAAAATGAAACTAACGGTTCACAGCAGTTGATTTATTCTATATTTAAGTGGGTAAACTTAAAATCACTTGTCTTTCATTCAAATGCTGTTAGGAGTATAATAAAAACGGGGAATTATTGTAATATTCAAATGATATTATTAAAACGTTTACTTAAATTAAGGGGTTAAAGTAAACGTTACGCTTCATTGAACAAAGAGGTTTTCAAAAGGGAAAGAGGGGGATCACGGATGAATATTGAAAAGTTTCAAGCAAGCATGTATGAGCTAATTGTTGAAACTTCAACGAATTTACCTAAGGATGTTCGCCGCGCAGTTAAAGCCGCGAAGGAAATGGAGAGTGCAGGAACTCGAGCGGCGATGAGTTTAGCCACGATTACCAATAATATTAAGATGGCTGATGATAATGTATCACCGATTTGCCAAGATACAGGCCTTCCAACTTTCAAAATTAAAACACCTGTTGGGGTCAATCAAATTGAGTTGAAAAAAGCTATTCATAATGCAATTGCAAAAGCGACAAAAGATGGGAAGCTTCGTCCAAACTCTGTAGATTCTCTAACGGGGGAAAATAGCGGCGATAATCTCGGAATTGGCCTTCCAGTTGTGAAATTCGAGCAATGGGAAAAGGATTATATTGATGTCCGCCTTATTTTAAAAGGAGGGGGCTGTGAAAATAAAAATATTCAATATAGCTTGCCGTGTGAGCTTGAAGGGCTAGGTCGGGCTGGCCGCGATCTGGACGGAATTCGAAAATGTATTTTGCATTCAGTCTATCAAGCACAAGGTCAAGGCTGCAGTGCAGGCTTTATTGGCGTTGGAATTGGTGGAGATCGCTCTTCAGGCTATGACCTTGCAAAGGAACAGTTATTCCGCTCCAATGATGATGTAAATCCACATGATGATTTGCGGAAATTAGAAGAGTATATTATGGAAAATGCTAACGAATTAGGCATTGGAACGATGGGCTTCGGTGGGGAAACAACGTTGCTTGGATGTAAAATCGGCGTGATGAACCGTATTCCTGCCAGCTTTTTCGTTTCTGTCGCTTATAATTGTTGGGCATTCCGTCGCCTAGGAGTAACCGTGAATGCGGAAACTGGTGAAATCAACGAATGGCTCTACCAAGAAGGGGACAAGATTGATTTTGCACAAGAGGCAGAAAAGGAAGCCGCTACCGCAACTGAAACTGATACAAAAGTCGTTACTTTACAGGCACCGATAACGGAAGAACAAATTCGTGAATTAAAAGTTGGTGATGTTGTTCGTATTGACGGCAGGATGTTCACGGGACGTGATGCTATCCATAAATACTTATCCGAAAATGATGCACCTGTTGATTTAAATGGGCAAATTATTTATCATTGCGGTCCAGTAATGCTTAAGGATGAAGATGGGAAATGGCATGTGAAGGCGGCTGGTCCGACGACAAGTATTCGTGAAGAGCCTTATCAGGGGGACATCATGAAGAAATTTGGCATCCGTGCTGTTATTGGTAAGGGTGGAATGGGACCGAAGACGTTGGCGGCGCTTCAAGAACATGGTGGGGTTTACTTGAATGCGATTGGTGGAGCTGCCCAGTATTATGCAGATTGTATTAAGTCTGTTGACGGTGTTGATTTAATGCAATTTGGGATTCCAGAAGCGATGTGGCATTTAACTGTTGAAGGCTTTACAGCAGTTGTTACAATGGATGCCCATGGAAATAGTCTCCATCAGGATGTTGATAAATCTTCTTTGGAAAAACTGGCACAGTTTAAAGAGAGAGTATTTTAATATGAAAATGAAGACCTAACAGAAATCAAGGGTCTTCATTTTTTTGCCTTAAATTTGTTGAAGATATTGTGTCAAGTCATGGAAAACAATTTTCAAACGATGGAGAGATAGTATAATACGATAATAAGAGAATTTGAAGTGAGAGGTGACAGCAGTATGAAATTAAAAATTCTATCTCTTATGTTGTTTGCCACCATGTTGTTAGTAGCTTGCAGTTCTGAAGATAATGGAGCTGATGCAGTACCTTCTAGCAATAACGATTCGGTAGACATCAAAAAATTGGTCAGTGAGTACAGTACTGGAAGTGTTGAAGGTGAAACAGCCTCGATTACTGCTACACAATTAATTGTTACGAATGAAGAAAATGAGGAAGAGACAGTGTATGAGCTGCCGGAAGAGGAATTTTTTGTATCAATCGCTCCATACATCAATGAAACGCATCCTTGTACAAATCATAGCTTGACAGGTTGTCAAGGAGAGCTGGTCGAAAAAGAATTTGATGTCTATATTGAAGACGAAGATGGAAAAGTGATGGTAGATGAAAAAATAACGTCCCTTCCAAATGGATTTTTTGATTTATGGCTTCCACGGGAAAAAACGTACACTGTTACGATTTCTTACGATGGCAAGACAGTCGAATCCGAGCTATCCACTTTTGAGAATGATGGGACTTGTATAACCACCATGCAATTAAATTAAAAAGATAAGCGGGTGTCCAAAAAATATTGGACACCCGTTTATCTTTTTTTGCAGGAAGAATTCTAATTCACACACTCGTATAGAGTGTGACTTGAGTATCCTGGAGAACTAAATAAACAAACAAAATTTCAATCCACACACTCATATAGAGTGTGACGGGTGGTTACGATGACCCTACGCGACACACTCACATTTCAATCCACACACTCATATAGAGTGTGACTACTATTTGTGACGACTTCTTCCATCATTTCCTTATTTCAATCCACACACTCATATAGAGTGTGACGTTTTATGAGTATGTGGACATCCCTCTATCGGAGATTATTTCAATCCACACACTCATATAGAGTGTGACGCGAAAATGACGGACTTTAATCCGGAAGTACTTAGATTTCAATCCACACACTCATATAGAGTGTGACAACCCTGTCATTAACGGTCATAGAGTTTAGGGGTATTTCAATCCACACACTCATATAGAGTGTGACATCATCACTCCACAAGTCATTTCTTTTTATAATTATTTCAATCCACACACTCATATAGAGTGTGACATTAGACTTTTTAGATAATCTTTTAGATTTTATCATTTCAATCCACACACTCATATAGAGTGTGACGAGCGGGGAAAACCACTGCAATGGTGGAATATTTATTTCAATCCACACACTCATATAGAGTGTGACACACTGTAAGTACGGGATATTGGAGCTATGACGTTATTTCAATCCACACACTCATATAGAGTGTGACCAAGAATGTCTTAAGTGCACCAGCTTTGACAGCATTTCAATCCACACACTCATATAGAGTGTGACTGCCATTTGTTTCCTTTGCTAACTGTTCGACAATAATTTCAATCCACACACTCATATAGAGTGTGACAGCGATTTTTAAACAAAAAAAGTAAAATTACACTTATCGTCGTATGGAAAATGCTATTTTTGTGGTTATATAGGTAAAAAATGGAATAAAACCATGCGGTTAAAAGAAATAGCTGCTATTTTCAAGGTGCGAATCTCCTAGGAAAATCATGTGCGCTTCACATTCGCACTGAATAATTTCCGTTTATTATAGGTGTTTTAATTAAAAATTTTTATGTAACTGTTATTAATAAAGAAATTAGGATTGAGAATACCAAATGTTAAACTTGTCTCAAAAGCTAAATATATAATATTTTTTCCATTATATCAGATAATTTAAAGATTTTCAGGTAGCGGTTTTATTAATTTAAGTAAGGAATTGAATCTACACCAGAATTTGCCGAGTTTTTTGAGCAGACGAGATTCTGTTTAGATTACCTTCGAATAGCAGAGGCATTCTCTATTCCACTTTCGTTTGTTATAATTGCAACCTTAACTTTGCTTGCTCGCATTTAGAATTCATGAAGTATTGCAGCTTTCTTAATTTGCTAATATCTGTAAATCATTTTTCGTGCTCTTCTAACAAAAAATAAAGAAAAAGTGTTAGGAGGCAGAAGGAAAAAATGATGTTAAAAAGAGGTCGTTATATAGGATTACTTATACTGTTATTTTTTATTGCCACATCTGCTTATGCTAGTACTAGCAATACCCCCATTCATTGGGGCTTTAAAAAAGGGAAAAATGAGCAACCTGCGGAAGCTGGGCAAGAATTGGATGCGCTATTAGATAAGTATGATGCTTTTTATAAAGGGGACTCAGCTGAGAAGGATATATACTTAACTTTTGATAACGGCTATGAAAATGGCTATACAGCGAAATTTTTGGATGTGCTGAAAAGTGAAAAGGTGCCAGGAGCCTTTTTTGTCACTGGGCATTATTTAGAAACCCAGCCTGAGTTAGTAAAAAGAATGGCGAAAGAAGGTCATATTATCGGCAACCACTCCTATTATCATCCGGACTTAACAAAGGTGGATAACGAGCGTTTAAAGAGAGAACTCGAGATGGTTCGCGCTAAAACGGAAGAACTTACTGGGGTGAAAAATATGGTCTACCTTCGTCCCCCACGAGGAATTTTGAGTGAAAGAACATTAAAACTAGCGAAGGAACAAGGCTATACCCATGTGATGTGGTCCGTTGCCTTTGTAGACTGGAAGGTTGACCAACAAAAAGGAGCCAAATATGCTTATGACAATATTATGAGACAAATTCATCCAGGGGCCATTATCCTCCTTCATACAGTGTCAAAGGATAATGCTGATGCTTTGGAACAAGCTATTCAGGATTTAAAAAAGAAGGGTTACACCTTTAAAAGCTTAGACGATCTCAGAAAAAGAAAATTGATTAAAGAGCCGATGCTGTTTTAAAACATGTCAAAGCTCCTGTTGCGAGGGAGCTTTTTCGTATTTACCTGCAAAAAATGCTATAATACGAGCAAATTATGTAGGTGGGATAACAATGCGTATTTTAGGTCCGTATAATTTTGATTCAGTGCTAGACAGACTTTCTCTTGATCCTCTTCATGTGATAGACAGGAATAAGAGGAGTGTTAAAGTACCACTCATAATAAAAGACCAGCCACTAGTGGCGGAAGTGACAGCAATAGGTACAACAGATGAGCCCGAGTTTAGGGTCGATGAGGAAAATAACGAAATAATCGAGAAATTGACTCATATTTTCCAATGGAAGCAGTCACTTACGGAAGTTGACGACCATTTTCAAATGACTGATCTTCAACAGCTTTTTAAAGAGCATCGAGGAACGCCGCTTGTATTGGATTTTGATCCGTATAATTGTCTTTTGAAGTCTATCATCCATCAGCAATTGAATTTATCTTTCGCCCATACGCTTACGGAACGATTTGTGAAAACCTTTGGCTTTGAGGTAGGCGGAGTCTATTTTTATCCACAGCCAGAAACGGTAGCGAATTTAAACATCGTAGATTTAAGAGAACTGCAATTTAGTGGGCGCAAAGCTGAGTACGTGATTGGAATAGCTCAAGCGATTGTGGACGGAAAGTTAGATTTACAAAGTCTTTATGATAAATCTGATGAGGAAGTTATGAACGAACTAATTAAGCTCCGTGGAGTTGGGCCTTGGACTGTGCAAAACCTCTTGATATTTGGATTAGGAAGACCGAATCTTTTTCCTGCTGCTGATATTGGCCTGCAAAATGCGTTGAAGAAGCTGTATGAGCTTGATAGAAAACCAACGCTAGATGAGATTGACGTATATAAAAAGGATTGGGAGCCATATTTAAGCTTCGCTTCTTTGTACTTATGGAGAAGCATTGAAGAAGTGGGGTAATTTTGTAGAACGAATAAATGGAGATGAACAACGATGAAAAAAGAGCAAACTGTGAAAATCGAGCCTAAGCAAACCTTTCCCTTAACGATTAAGCGCCTTGGTATTAATGGGGAAGGGGTCGGTTATTTTAAGCGGCAAGTCGTTTTTGTTCCAGGTGCGTTGCCAGGTGAAGAGGTCGTCGTCGAAGCAACAAAGGTGCAGCCCAAGTTTGCTGAAGGTCGGATCAAAAAAATACGAAAGAAATCTCCTTATCGCGTGCAGCCCCCATGTCCTGTTTACGAAGAATGCGGTGGCTGTCAGCTTCAGCACTTACGCTATGATCAGCAGTTGAAGGAGAAGCGCGATATTGTGATTCAAGCACTTGAGCGACATACAAAGCTACCGGTAGCACAAATCGACATCCGAGAAACGATTGGCATGGACGATCCATGGAATTATCGTAATAAAAGCCAATTTCAAGTGGGAAGCCGTGATGGGCAAATATTAGCAGGTCTATATGGAATAAATTCCCATAAGCTTGTGAATATCCAGCAATGTGTCGTTCAGCATCCTTTGACAAATAAGGCGACTGAAGCGGTGAAACAAATTTTACAAGACTTGAAAATTCCAATATATAACGAGAGGTCAAGAAAAGGAATTGTCCGAACGATTGTTGCAAGGGTAGGGATCCAGACAGGTGAACTGCAAATTGTCTTAATTACATCACAAAAGAACCTCCCGCAACAAGATTTATTAGTCGAGAGAATTAAAAAGGCAGTACCAGAGGTCAGATCGATTGTTCAAAATGTTAATGGACAAAAAACATCGCTTATTTTTGGTGATCAATCAATCACACTTGAAGGTACAGACTTTATTCAGGAAACATTAGGGGATCTCCAATTTGAGCTATCTGCAAGAACTTTTTTTCAGTTGAATCCTGAACAAACGATTAGACTTTACAATGAGGTAAAAAACGCAGTGGGGCTAACCGGTACGGAAAAAGTAGTAGATGCCTATTGTGGTGTCGGCACAATTGGCTTATGGATTGCAGAGCAGGCGGGAGAAATCCGCGGCATGGACATTATTCGTGAATCCATTGAAGATGCGAAGAAAAATGCAGAACGTCATGGCATTAAGCATGCCAAATATGTAGTTGGAAAGGCAGAAGAGATCATGCCAAAGTGGGTCAAGCAAGGATGGAAGCCAGATGTGGTCATCGTCGACCCACCTCGAACAGGGCTTGACCAGCAACTTTTAAAAACGATTTTACAAGTAAAGCCGAAGAAAGTAGTATATGTCTCCTGCAACCCATCAACGCTAGCAAAGGATATAGCTGTACTGGCACCAAAGTATAAGGTTGAATATATGCAGCCTGTCGACATGTTTCCGCAAACGGCGCATGTCGAAACTTGCGTAATGCTATGTCGAACCGATTCCTAGAAACCCTTGATTTTACGCATTTTTATAATATATTTTTTCTTCAATGTTTATCTGCCTTTTATTATTTTGGTCAAAGAATTATGTTTAAAATAGTATATGGCGGGTGAGAACATGTCTTTAGACCATAGTATTTGTATATACAGTGAAATAGGAAAATTAAAGTCAGTTCTTCTTCATTGTCCGGGAGAGGAAGTAGAAAATATCGTTCCTCCTTATTTAAAAAGACTATTATTAAAGACGCGAGAGCCTACGAAGCTTTCACGTCTTTTTCTTTAGTCATTTTGGACAGAAATATTAGACTCCCATGTCGTCCTCGCATTCTTAAAGCAAATGTCCGCCAGACACTTCAATGTCCTGGGCTGTAACCCAGCCGAAATCATCGGACAATAGGTTCACAATGACCTTTGCAAGATCTTCGGGTTGGCCGATTCTGCCAAATGCAGATTGCTCTGCCAGCGGCTGGATGAATTCAGGATGTTTATCGAATGCTCCATCGCCAAAGTTGCTGTGCGTAGGACCGGGAGAAACTGCGTTGACCCGAATTTTACGTGGTGCAAGTTCTTTGGCAATGTAGCGATTCCAAGATGAGAATGCTGCTTTTAACGAGCCGTAGACGGAGTACCCTGGAAATGCTTGGTTCTTGGCTGTACTCGTGGTATTTACGATGGCTCCAGCATCATCCATGAATCGGACGAGGTGTTGTGTTAAAAAAACGGGTCCTTTAAAGTTCGTATTAAGAATCTTGTCGAAGTACTCTTCGCTCATTTCGGCCAACATCATTGACCCACCAACACCGCCATTATTGACTAGGTAATCAAAAGTCGTTCTGTTCCAAATTTCTTTGAGGTTCCTTTTCACCTCCAGAACGAAACCTTCGAATGTTGATATTTGAGTCAGATCCAACTTTAGTGCTACGGCCCGAACTCCTTTATTTTTCTCAATTTCCTTAACGACTGCTTCTGCCCTATCCTGATAAGAATTGTAGGTGAGAATGACGCTAATTCCGCGCTTGCCAAGTTCAAGCGCAGTCGCTTTTCCAATGCCATTACTTCCACCTGTTACGATTGCAATTTTCATAGAATCCTCCTTTTTGTGTTCAATCTAGATTTTATTTTAGTCGTTTCTCTGAAATAATCTAGATTCAATAATGCCTTTTAATTGCCTAAAATCACCAACCACTCTTTGAAACATCCGTATTATCACCTGTTTTTTTCATAAAAATAGCCTAAAAATGCCTAATAGTTACAGGGTTGTGTTGAGTAATAGGAAGTCATGTGATAGAATATGTGTATGAATAAAGTTTTGGATGAAATTATCGAGCTAATGAATAAAGCAGGTACTCGACCAATTGAAACCGGTGTACCGGGGCTAAGCATGATTAAGGGAGATATTCCAGCGCATCAACTCGCAGCGCTCTACAGTCCGATGATTGGTTTTACAGTTCAAGGAACAAAGATCCTTTCAATTGGGGAGCGTAGCACTACCCTGAAAGGTCCTTCATATCACGTGTTACCGGTACATGTTCCTGTAACCGCGAGTGTACATCCAGACCGTGATGGCCGTCCTTACATGGCCCTCGGTCTTGGGTTGAATCAGAATGTTCTTCAGAGCTTATTAAGAGATCTTCCCGAAGATCTAATACCAACTGCTTCTGAACATTTCGAAGCTTGTGAAATAGACATTGAATTTATGAAGGCATGGCTGCGCTTATTGAGATTAACGAAAACACCAAGAGATATTCCAGCTCTTGCACCAGCTTATGAACGAGAAATCCTTTACCGCGTTCTGATGGGACCGCAAGGATGGTATCTGAGGCAACTTGGCTTGCGAGAAAGTAATTTCTCTAAGATTTCTCAGACTGTAAAATGGCTCCGCGATAATTACACGAGGCCAATAGAAATCGGTGAGATGGCATCAAAATCTGGTATGGCTATAAATACCTTTCACCGTCAGTTTAAACGGGCAACGGGTTTAAGCCCTATTCAATTTCAAAAGCAATTAAGGCTTTTGGAGGCTAGAAACCTCATTGCATTTGAGGGCTATGCTGTAGCCAGTGCTGCATATCAAGTTGGCTATCGGAGTCCCTCACAGTTTAATCGAGAGTACTCCCGCTTCTTCGGTTTATCTCCAGCTCGGGACACTGAGAAACTAAGACGAATCGAAAGCGCAAGGGATTAGCTAGTCGCTTCTATCAAAGTAGGGGAATCAATAAGGAGAATAATGGTTGGGTATGTATAATGGCATAATTTGAAATATTCCCGGACTGGTCATTTGTTTTCAAAATAAATAGAGTTTAAAAAGCTATAAAGTAGGACTTTCTAAGGCGCTCATTAATAAGCAACGGAATTTTGCCCCCTTAGCGTTTATTGAATAAGTCAGGAGATAATTTAACAGGTAAAGGTTTATAAATTATAATATGGAGGAATTATACTTCATATTTCCCGGCAGGAACACCTCAGGAAACAGGCTGGAAAAAAGTTGTTTTTCAAGGCCCAGATGGCGAATTAATTGAGTTTCGAGGATAAAGGAATGTAATAATTTTATTTAGATAAATTATCAACAGTTATTTATAATGTTCACCAGCTAAAGCTTAGTCCTCCAGAGCATCTAGATGGCAGGATAATAAGCCCAGTTTAACTTTTTACAGCAAACGTTTGAAATTAAAAACATTCTGCCAAAGCCCCGCCAGGCTCAAGCGGCATCTTTATTGACCATTCAAGGCACGTGGAGTCCATTTCACAGTTAGTTTTAAAAAATGATTGAGGGGAAGTGTACCCCTCAATCCGTGCAAACTGATAGTATTTTCGGTTCGATTTTATCAATTAACTGTGATAACGCCTCGGATGTTACTATATTGAAATGTAAAAACCCTTTAAGTTGCTCTATGATGGGAGAGATATTACTTGGTTCGTGACTTTCTGCCATCTCCTTTTTCTAACTCAAGTTGTTGTAGCTTTTCTTGAACCATATTTACAAAGTCATTATACTCCTGTTTAGATTTTTCCTCGCTAATAAACTTTTGTAAGGCGCTCCGCTTTAGTTCTTTTTGTTTCTGAATTTGTTTTTCTTTCTCTCTCCTTTCTCAAAAGTAATCGTTTTATGGGTAAAAAAGTTGCGAAAATAAATATAAAACCATTGTAAACACCTAAAGAAAAGATACCTGCCTGAAGACTTGTATTTTCAGTTAGCTTTATAAAATGGGGATTTAAAGGAATTTCTATCTAAAATAACGAATTTAATATTAAAATTGATTTTGCTAGAGGAGATAAAAATGTTATTCCAAAATGGTAAGTTATTAGTTCGTAAATTAGAATTGAAGGATAACTATTTATTGGCTAAATGGCTTTCTGACCCTTTAGTTCTTGAATATTATGAAGGAAGAGACAATCCTTTTGATTTAGAAAGGTAAATAAGAAATTTTATCAGTGTAAAAACGGTGTAATCGGATGTATTGTAGAGTTTGAAAATATTGAAATTGGATATACCCAATATTATCAATTGGATAATGAGACAAGAAATTTGTATGGGTATGTAGATGTTCCTGATATTATATATGGAATTGATCAATTTATAGGAGAAATCGAATATTGGAATAGGGGTATTGGAACCCTTCTTGTTAAATCAATGGTAGAGTTTTTAGTTGAACAGAAACAAGCAGATAGAGTGGTTATGGATCCTCAAACATCGAATAAGAGAGCAATTCGATGTTATGAAAAGTGTGGTTTTGAAAGGGTCAAACTTTTGCCCAAAAATGAACTTCATGAAGGAGAATATCGAGATTGTTGGTTGATTGAGTATATAAAATAAATTTTGGCATAAATAATACGTTAAATTTGCTAGATGGGTGCACATACCTTATTAATGTTTTACTTTTATTGAATGAAATTGACTATATTGTCTTAGCAAGTGCACAGATTTTACATTTTGACAATTTTACTAGTTCAGCTACTTCGAGTGCGGTGAGTATTTTCTAGTTGTGTTCACTAACAATAAATATAAGAAAGGTTCTTAAAAATCATTCGTTTGTTTTTGTTGAAATAATCCTTTATTCATTCTCTCTTTGTTTAGAGAAAATGAATAGAAGATGAGAAAAAATAAAGTTACATCACTATCTGTACGTACAATTTTTATAAAAACGCTGATTTTTTCTATTTTTCTTGTATAATTAAGAGAAATACAAAATATGAACGTACAAGTGAGTGAAGACCATGACAATAAAGTACAAGCAGATAAAAGAAGAGATAAAATCTTGGATTCTAGAGGGAATCATTCAGCCTGATGAGAAGATCCAGTCAGAACACGAACTGGCTGAATCTTTCGGAGTCAGCCGACATACAATTAGACAGGCTCTGAGTGAACTTGTTCATGAAGAGTGGTTGTACAGACAACAAGGAAGGGGGACATTTTGTAAGAACCAAAGCAAGAGGAATCTTAAACAAATTGATCGGACCATTGGCATTATTACGACATCGATTTCCGATTATATTTTTCCATCCATCATTCGAGGAATAGAATCCTATTTAAGTGAAAAAGGGTATAACTTGATATTGGCAAGTACAAATCATGATATTAGCAGAGAGCGTAAATGTCTCGAAAATATGCTCGGAAAAAAACTTGATGGGCTCATTGTAGAACCGACGAAAAGTGCACTTTATAATCCAAATCTGAATACGTACTTAAGTATTGAAAAAAACCATATCCCCTATGTGATGATTAATGCATTTTATTCGGAGCTTCAACCAGCAAGTATTACTGTTGATGATGAGCTTGGAGGATTCAAGGCAGGAGAGCATCTTCTTCGGTTAGGTCATCGGAGAATTGGGGGAATTTTCAAGATCGATGACAAGCAGGGTGTCAATCGGATGAAAGGATTTATGAGAGCGTTGCGGGAACATAATATCTCGATTTTGCCAGGTACGATGATTACTTTTCATACTGAGGATAGGCATACGAAACCGATTCAAGAGGTACAAAAATTATTAAAAGAGGCGAATCCTCCCACAGCTTTTTTCTGTTATAATGATGAGATTGCCCTCATGATTTTAAATGTTCTCCGTGATATGCAACTGAGGGTACCTGAAGATATTTCAATTGTAGGGTTTGATGATTCTCAACTTGCGGTAGCTTCAGAGGTGAAATTCACTACCTTAACCCATCCTCAAACAGAAATGGGATTGCTTGCAGCAAAAATGATTGTAGATGCCCTTGAAGAAGGGAAAGAATTATCGGTGAATGATCAAGTGGTCTATGAACCGGAGCTAGTTATTCGGAATTCTACAAAAGATATAAATAAAAACTGACTTTTTTTTAAGAAAAGGTCAGTTTTTTTGCTTTAACATGTACGTACATTATGAAAAAAAAATACAAATTTTAGTGATATATTCGAAAAATAGTTGTCAACTTGTACGTACATATATATAATGGGTTTATAGTTATCTTTTTCCAAAAGGAGTGAGTGCAATGCTCAAGCAATTAAAGGAAGAAGTTCTTGCAGCAAACTTAGATTTACCACGGTATCAATTGGTAGCGTTTACATGGGGGAACGTGAGTGGAGTGAACCGGGAACAAGAGCTGATGGTCATTAAGCCGAGCGGTGTACCTTACAATAAGTTAAAAGTAAATGATATGGTCGTTGTTCGTTTAAACGATGGGGAAGTGGTCGAAGGGGATTTACGACCATCATCAGATACTCCGACTCATTTAGTTTTATACCGGACTTTCTCTGAGATAGGTGGGATTGTCCACACACATTCCGCGAATGCGACTAGTTGGGCGCAGGCTGGCAAGGGAATCCCTGTGTTGGGAACGACTCATGCTGACTATTTTTATGGGGAAGTACCGTGTACAAGAGAATTGTCTGAGAAGGAAATTATTGGGAATTACGAGATTGAGACGGGTCAAGTAATTGTAGAAACGTTTAAAAATCGAGGGTTAAAGCCGTTATCTATTCCGGGGGTTCTTGTCCATGGCCATGCTCCTTTTGTTTGGGGGAAAGATGCTGACAATGCCGTTCATAACGCTGTCGTACTTGAAGAAGTAGCCAAAATAGCAACGCATACCTATCTTCTAAATAAAGATTTAAAACCAATCGATCAAAGATTACTAGATAGGCATTTTCTTAGAAAGCATGGTGTGAATGCTTATTATGGTCAAAAATAACAGATAGCAAGGGTGAAGCTAATGGAAAGAAAATATGTAATTGGCATTGACTACGGTACAGAGTCGGGGCGTGCTGTGCTGGTGGATTTATCAGATGGTACTGAGGTAGCGGAGCATGTGACTCCTTACGCCCACGGGGTTATCGACAAAAATCTTCCGGGAACTGGAGAGGAATTAGAACATGATTGGGCTCTTCAACATCCAAATGATTATATTGACGTTCTCATACGATCTGTCCCAGAAATTATGAATTTATCCGGAGTAAGTTCACAACAAATCGTCGGGATAGGCATCGACTTTACGGCATGTACAATGCTGCCGGTTGATGAAAACGGTACCCCTCTTTGTCTTTTGGAAGAGTTTGCAGGAAAACCGCACAGCTGGGTAAAGCTATGGAAACACCATGCTGCCCAAAGCGAAGCGAACCGATTAAATGAGATTGCCGGGCAGCGGGGAGAAAAGTTTCTTAAACGATACGGAGGGAAAATTTCCTCTGAGTGGATGATCGCAAAGGTCTGGCAAATTCTAAATGAAGCACCGGATATCTATAAACGGACGGATTTGTTCTTAGAGGCAACGGACTGGGTAGTTTATAAAATGACCGGAAATATCAAGAGAAATAGCTGTACAGCTGGGTATAAATCGATTTGGCACAAAAGAGAGGGCTATCCAGCGAATGATTTTTTTAAGGAATTAGATCCTCGATTAGAGTATTTAACAGAAACTAAACTTCGAGGTGAAATTGTACCGCTTGGATCAAGGGCGGGAACTTTATCAGAGGAAATGGCATTTTCTATGGGATTAATCCCTGGAATAGCTGTTGCTGTTGGAAATGTTGATGCCCATGCGGCAGTACCTGCTGTCGGAGTTGTCACTCCGGGAAAAATGGTTATGGTTATGGGTACGTCGATTTGCCATATGCTCCTTGGTGAAGAAGAAAAAGAAGTAGAGGGAATGTGCGGGGTTGTAGAAGACGGTATTATTCCTGGTTATCTAGGATATGAAGCCGGTCAATCCGCTGTAGGTGATATTTTTGCCTGGTATGTGGATCAAGGGGTTCCCGTTTATACAAAGGAAGCGGCTGAACGAGCAGGGATGAATATTCATGAATGGCTGGAGAAACAGGCAGCAACATATATGCCAGGTGAAACGGGATTACTGGCTTTAGATTGGTGGAATGGAAACCGTTCGGTTCTTGTTGATACAGATTTAACAGGCATACTTTTGGGAATGAGCTTATTAACCAAGCCGGAGGAGATCTACCGGTCTTTGCTTGAGGCAACTGCATTCGGCACACGCAAAATTGTTGACGCTTTCAATCAGCATGGCGTTCCTGTATATGAGCTCTATGCCTGCGGAGGTTTACCACAAAAAAATAGGCTTCTTATGCAAATTTATGCAGATGTCACAAATCTTGAAATAAAGGTGGCCGCCTCTCGCCAAACACCTGCCTTAGGTGCTGCAGTGTTTGCAGCAGTTGCAGCAGGCAGGGAAAATGGCGGCTATGATTCCATCGTTGATGCGGCAAACAAGATGGGCCGTGTTCGTGAAGAGTCCTTTAAGCCAATTCCTGAAAATGTGGAAATTTACGAGAAACTTTATAAAGAGTATTCGGCGTTGCACGATTACTTTGGCCGAGGAGACAATGATGTAATGAAACGCTTAAAAGCGATTAGAGAGGAAGTCGTCTACCAGAAAATGAAAGTGAAAAATTAATTGGGGGAGGCAACGTTGTGCGTGGATTAGAACAGTATGAATTTTGGTTTGTTACAGGAAGTCAGCATTTATATGGAGCAGAATCTTTATTAGAGGTTGAGGATCATGCAAAACAAATGATTGCCGGATTAAATGATTCATCTCTGTCCTTTAAAATCGTCTTTAAACCGGTTTTAACTACACCAGAGGGCATTCACAAGTTTATGTTTGAAGCAAACTCAAATCCAAATTGTGCAGGGATTATTGCTTGGATGCACACTTTTTCCCCTGCAAAAATGTGGATAGCCGGTTTAGCATCGCTACAAAAGCCAATGCTTCACCTGCATACTCAGTTTAACCAAGATATTCCGTGGAGCCAAATTGATATGGATTTCATGAATTTAAATCAATCAGCGCACGGGGATCGTGAATTTGGCTTCATGACAACTCGAATGGGAGTACCACGAAAAGTGGTGGTAGGTTATTGGAATCATTCATCTGTAAGAGACAAATTAGAGAAGTGGATGTATACTGCCGTAGCATTTGTTGAAGGGAAACAATTAAAGGTTGCTCGCTTCGGAGATAACATGCGGCAAGTAGCTGTCACAGAAGGTGATAAGGTTGAGGCGCAAATTCAATTTGGATGGTCGACCAATGGGTACGGTGTAGGGGACTTAGTTTCCATGGTTAATGATATTTCAGAATCCGCCGTTTCAGAATTGCTAGATGAATACGATGAATTATACGATATCATACCTGAAGGAAGACGGGGAGGACAGGTTAGGGATGCTATTCGTGAACAGGCAAGAATTGAACTCGGTTTAACTGCCTTTTTAGAAGAAGGAAATTTTGGAGCATTTACTACTTCCTTTGAGGATCTTCATGGACTGAAGCAGCTACCTGGCTTAGCCGTCCAGCGTTTAATGGCAAAAGGCTACGGTTTTGGCGGAGAAGGGGATTGGAAAACAGCAGCAATGACTAGAGTCTTGAAAATTATGGCGGCAGGGAAAGAAACCTCTTTTATGGAAGATTACACCTATCATTTTGAACGAGGGAATGAGCTTGTCTTAGGTTCTCACATGCTGGAAATATGTCCATCTGTTGCGGCTAATAAGCCAAGGATAGAGGTTCATCCACTAGCAATTGGCGGAAAAGAAGATCCTGCACGTCTTGTGTTTGATGGAGTTGAAGGTCCGGCAATTAACGCTTCTTTAATTGACTTAGGAAATCGCTTCCGTCTGATTATTAATGAGGTAGAAGCAGTGAAGGCGCCGAAGGAGATGCCTAAATTACCAGTTGCAAGAGTACTATGGAAGCCATATCCTTCTTTAAGTGAATCTGCAGCCGCATGGATATACGCGGGTGGTGCCCATCATACAGTATTCTCGACTCAAATTACAACGGAACAACTCGTTGATTGGGCGGAAATGGCTGGAATAGAGTATGTCATTATTAACAAAGAGACAAAGCTGGTTTCATTTAAGCAGGATTTGAAAATCCGTGATTTAGCTTTCAAACTATCAAATTAAGAAAATTTTAAATATTTAAAATTTAACTATTGCAAAAATTGGTAATAATATCCTATAATATTTGTACGTACAATTGTGTTTTGGATGTAAGGAATCCGATGTTATAACGTTGTTATTGTACGTACATCTAATTTTTCATATTAAAATGAAAGCGTATTCTAATGGTTGTTCTTGGACGTACACCTTTAATCGGGTTGTATGTATAAAAAAAGAAATGAAAGTGAGGTACTTCAATGAAAAAGGTTCTAGGATTTTTGTTGCTCTTCACTCTTGTCTTTACACTTGCTGCTTGTTCTGGTAGCAGTGAGTCAAGTGGTGGAGATGGAGACAAAGGGTTTGTAGGAATTGCCATGCCAACGAAATCATCTGAAAGATGGATAAATGATGGAAACTACATGAAAGAGGAGTTTGAAAAATTAGGCTATAAAGTGGACTTACAGTATGCAGAGGATGTCGTGGAAAATCAAGTTTCTCAAATTGAAAACATGATTACAAAAGGCGTCAATATTCTTGTTATCGCTTCCATTGACGGCGAAGCATTAACCGATGTCCTGGAGAAAGCAGCAGCGCAAGATATTAAGGTTATCGCCTACGATCGTTTAATTAAAAAATCAGAGCATGTAAGCTATTACGCAACTTTTGATAATTTTAAAGTTGGGGTTCAGCAAGGCTCTTATATCGAAGAGAAATTGGGATTAAAAGATGGGAAAGGTCCATTTAACATCGAATTGTTTGCAGGATCACCTGATGATAATAATGCATACTTCTTCTTTGATGGTGCTATGTCAATACTACAACCATATATAGATTCTGGTAAATTAGTTGTGCAAAGTGGTCAAACTGATTTTGAGCAAGTGGCTACTTTACGTTGGGATGGAGCAACAGCCCAAGCTCGAATGGATAATCTATTAAGCTCAAATTATACAACTGAAAATGTAGATGCCGTTTTATCACCATATGATGGGATTAGCATAGGTATTCTTTCGTCTTTAAAAGGTGTTGGCTATGGTTCAGCTGATAAACCAATTCCAATTGTTACTGGACAGGACGCTGAACTAGCTTCTATTAAATCAATCATTGCTGGTGAGCAGACACAAACCGTATTTAAAGATACGCGTGAATTGGCAAAAAAGGCTGTTGAAATGGCTGAAGCAGTGTTAAAAGGAGAAGAAGCGGAAGTGAATGATACTGAGACTTATGATAATGAGGTAAAAGTTGTCCCTTCTTATCTATTAGAACCAGTGTCAGTTGACATTACAAATTATGAATCAGTCTTAGTTGACAGCGGTTACTATACGGCGGACCAGCTTCAGTAATTTTTAAAGCCGATGAAATGATTTAGTGGTTGTTCCTAAAACAATCACTAAATTATTTCATACATTTTGAAGGCGAGGTGAGTGTATGTCGAAATTTATTTTAGAAATGATTGGAATTACAAAGGAATTTCCAGGGGTAAAAGCGCTTGATAATGTCAATTTACAAGTGAAAGAGGGAGAAATCCATGCTTTATGCGGGGAGAATGGAGCTGGTAAATCAACGCTTATGAAGGTGCTGAGCGGAGTATATCCGTATGGTTCCTACTCAGGGGATATTCTTTTTAAAGGAAACACTTGTCAATTCAAGGATATTAAACAAAGTGAAAAATTAGGAATTGTGATTATCCATCAAGAGCTCGCGTTAATTCCTGAGCTTTCGATTGCAGAAAATATTTTTCTTGGAAATGAACAATCGAGAAGAGGGATTATTAACTGGAATGAAACGACAGTCAAAACAAAAAAGCTATTGAAAACGGTAGGGTTAGCAGAATCGCCATCTACGTTAATAACAAATATTGGAGTTGGAAAACAGCAGTTAGTGGAAATTGCGAAGGCTCTATCAAAAGAGGTTAAGCTTCTAATACTAGATGAGCCTACTGCTGCGTTAAATGAAGATGATAGTGAAAACCTGCTTAATCTTTTATTACATTTAAAGAAGCAAGGGATTACGTCCATTATCATTTCTCATAAACTTAATGAAATTTCTAAAGTGGCGGACGCCATTACGATTCTACGTGATGGTCAAACGATTGAAACCATTGATGTAATGGATGGAGGTATATCTGAGGATCGAATCATTAAAGGAATGGTTGGACGTGATTTAACAAATCGCTATCCAGAAAGGGTATCGAATATTGGAGAAGTTATTTTTGCAGTGGAAAATTGGAATGTGTATCATCCCCTTCATAGTGAACGGAAAATTATTGATCAAGTTAATTTAACGATAAAAAAAGGAGAAGTTGTAGGGATTGCTGGTTTGATGGGTGCGGGAAGAACAGAACTGGCGATGAGTATTTTTGGTAAATCTTATGGACAAAAAATAAGCGGACGCCTATTTAAACATGGGAAAGAGCTTGATATAAAGAATATTCCAGATGCGATTAACAATGGTTTAGCCTATGTCACTGAAGATCGCAAACAATATGGCTTAATTCTTATTGATGATATTAAAACGAACATCACTTTATCCAACTTAGAAAAAATTTCGAAAACAAAAGTCGTGAATCAACATAAAGAAGTGATCGAAGCTGAAAGCTTTCGCCAAAAAATGAATATTAAAACGCCAAGTGTTTTTCAGAAAACGGGTAATTTAAGCGGAGGAAACCAGCAAAAGGTTGTCTTAAGTAAATGGATTTTCTCAGACCCGGATATCCTCATTTTGGATGAACCAACAAGAGGAATTGACGTTGGGGCAAAATACGAGATTTATACCATCATCAACCAACTGGCCAATGAAGATAAAGGGGTACTGCTGATCTCATCTGAGCTCCCGGAAATATTAGGGATGTGCGACCGAATATACGTTATGAGTGAGGGAAGAATCACAGGAGAATTATTGAAAGATGATGCCACTCAAGAAAATATCATGAAATATATGACATATGAAAGGGGGCAATACCATGAGCATGAAGCCGCAAATTCAAAATGACGTTAGTCTGGAAAATAAATCGACAACTTCCATACTTCAAGTATTGAAAAGCAATATGCGCCAATACGGGATGTTTTTTGCCCTGGTCTTAATTATCCTCTTATTCCAACTATTAACCGAAGGAATACTGCTTAAACCGTTAAATATTACGAATATTATTTTGCAGAACAGTTATATTTTAGTGTTAGCTATTGGAATGGTACTTGTTATTATTACAGGACATATTGATTTATCGGTAGGGTCAATTGCTGCATTTGTAGGAGCGATATCAGGTATCTTGATTATTAACCATAACATCCCAACCATTTTGGCGATACTTATTTGTTTAATCATTGGTGCAGTGATTGGTGCATGGCAAGGCTTTTGGATAGCGTATGTGAAAATCCCGGCCTTCATTGTTACCTTAGCAGGCATGCTTTTGTTTAGAGGAGCAACGATGCTTGTCTTAGATGGCCAATCGATTGCCCCTTATCCAAAATCCTTCCAGGGCATAAGCTCAGGATTTATTCCTGATCCTATAGGAAACGGTGGGCTACATATTTTAACAATTTTACTCGGGCTTGTTTTTTCTATTATTTATATTCTAATGGAACAAAGAAACAGAAAAAACCAACTTCGTTATGACTTTGAGGTTTCCTCCAATGGCCTATACATTGGAAAATTGGTAGGTATTGTCGCTCTCATTAATATATTCACGTACGTATTAGCGACATATGAAGGAATTCCAACGATTTTAATCATCCTATTTACATTAATTCTTTTATACACTTTTGTAATGAAGAAGACAGTCATGGGCAGACATGTTTATGCGATAGGAGGAAATGAAAAAGCTGCGAGTCTTACAGGGGTAAAAACAAAGAAAGTCACCTTCCTGGTGTTTGTCAATATGGGAGTATTATCAGCCCTCTCGGGGATAATCTTTGCAGCGCGGCTAAATGCAGCAACTCCTAAAGCCGGTAACCTTTTCGAACTGGATGCAATTGCTGCATGTTTTATCGGTGGGGCAAGCGCATACGGTGGGATCGGAACGGTCGGCGGAGCGATTGTCGGTGGTCTTGTTATGGGAGTTATGAATAACGGTATGTCACTCATGGGGCTCGGTATTGATTGGCAGCAAGGAATTAAAGGGCTTGTTCTGTTATTAGCGGTTGCATTTGATATATATAATAAGAATAAGGCTTCTTAAAAAATGGAGAAAATAACTATTATTTTGTGCAAGACTAGTTCATAGATATAGACAAATATTTTGTATGCATTAAATCGAGAAATAGAATTTGGAGGGAAGATCGAAGCTTTATTGTCCAAATGTATTTTTTTGTAAAATTTTTCTATATGAAATATCCTTTATTAATGGGTTTTTAGGGGTTGCCACCTGACTTATCCATGATAAAGGATTTTTTTTTGTCTCAAATAATAAAGATTACATTTTGGTATTTAAATGTATGCCAGTAAATGATTTTATCTCAGTTTCCATTTATCCAGAAACTAAAGAGAAATACTCTTCTACCGTTAACTCAAGCTGAAAGCAGTTAGGGATGATTGATTATTTCGTGCCGATTCCTTTTTTTGTTTAGAAAAAATCCTTGTTGAAAGCGTTGACATCGAAATGAAAAAGAATTATATTTTAATTGGAACAAAGTTCCGGAACAAAGTTCCAAAATAAAGTTACGATCGAAACCAAATAAATTTAAAGGGTGATCTGATGAATGTTTATATAACGGATTGCGATCATGATTCTATTGAGATTGAAAAAGAGGTTTTGAAACCGATTACAAGTGATGTAATGTGGTTCAATTGTTCCACCGAAGAAGAGGTTATTGAACAATGTAAAGAGGCAGAAGGTGTAATTGTCCAATATGCTCCGTTTACAAGAAGAGTTTTCGAGCATTTACCAAACTTAAAAGTGATATCCCGTTATGGAGTAGGCGTAGATACTATTGATTTAGATGCGGCAAGTGAGTACGGTGTTCAAGTATGTAATGTTCCTGATTATGGAGTTAATGAGGTTTCCGACCATGCATTTGCGTTAATGATGGCCCTAGCACGGAAGATTCCTCAAATGAGTCGAAATGTAAAGAACAATGAATGGGATTACAAAAAAGCTATTCCATTATATCGACTTCAAGAGCAAACTGTTGGTGTTATTGGTTTAGGGAGAATCGGCAACTGCTTAGCAGAGAAGGTGCATGGACTTGGCATGAATGTGATTGGTTACGATCATACGAGAAGTCGGAAATATTTCCCTTCTTTCGTAAAGTCAGTAACCTTAGAGGAAATGCTAGCAACAGCAGATATCATTTCAATCCATATTCCGTTAACAATAGAAACAAGAAATTTAATAGGTAGGGAAGAGTTTCAGTTGATGAAGGAAACCGCCTATATAGTTAACACTGCACGTGGCGGAATTATTGATGAAAAAGCCCTTTTAGAAGCTTTAGAACAACGGCAAATAGCTGGTGCTGCTCTTGATGTATTTGAAACGGAACCACCAATTAATTCAGAATTATTTAAGTTTGATAATTTTATAGCTACACCTCATATTGCGTGGTACTCAATAGAGGCTGGTCAAGAATTAAAACGGAAGGCAGCCGAAGAGGTTCTAAGAGTGTTAACAAACAAAAAGCCAGAATATCCGGTAAATAAGGTTTTTTCAGAAAATGTAAAGGGATGAAAATATGTCATATCAAACTATGAAAAGCATCGTTTATCAAGGACCTCAACAAATCAGTGTGAAAAATGTTCCAATCCCTGTTCCAAACTCAGATGAAGTATTAATAAAAGTAAGTCATGCCGGAATTTGCGGTTCTGATTTAAATATTTATACAGGTTCTCACCCGAGGGCCACACCTCCGTTAATCCTTGGGCATGAATTTTCTGGAACGATCGTTCAAGGAAACGGCCATTTTCAAGAAGGTCAACATGTTACAGTCTATCCCCTTATTTCATGTGGAGAATGTTTTACTTGTAAGAGTAGCCATAGTTATGTTTGTGAACATTTAGGATTGTATGGGATTGATGCAGCTGGAGGGATGGCTGAATATGTAAAGGTGCCTGCGGATGTAGTCATTCCAATTCCAGAAAACGTATCTTTTAAAACGGCCGCATTTATTGAACCGTTAGCTGTTACTGTACATGCTGTAAAACGCGCTAATGCTAAAAGAGGAGATACAGCTGTCATTTTTGGAGCTGGAACAATCGGTTTAAATTTAGCTGCAGTTCTAAAATTATCGGGCATAGAGAGAATCATGGTAGCAGAAACGAATCCCTACCGACTACAGGTCGTAAAAAGTCTTGGGTTTGTGGCTATTGACTCCAATCATGATGATGTCATTCAGGTTGTTAAAGATTTTACTGAAGGGGTGGGAGCAGATCTTGTCTTCGACTGTGCAGCTCATCCATCTGTCGCGGCCTTATTAACTAAGGTTGTCCGTGTGAAAGGAACGATTGAAATTGTTGGGTCATATAGAAGACCAGCAGAATTCCACCTCCTTGATATTGAATTTAAAGAACTTGATATAGTAGGAACCCGTGTGTATGAAAAGGAAGACTTTAAAAAAGCAGTGACGCTAATCAATTCTGATTTTCCTTTTGATAAATTGATAACTCATGTATTTCCTATTGAACAGGCTCAAAAAGGCTTTGACATACTACTTTCTGGAGGTGATGCAATTAAGGTAATGTTCAGTTTTGATGATTAAGGAGGTCTATTTATGATATTGGATGTATTAACGATTGGGGAAACAATGGGCCTATTTATGCCAAGTGATTTTGAGCAAAAGCTAAAAACGCAAACGATCGTTACAAAAAGTATAGGTGGATCGGAAACGAATGTGGCGATTGGAATTTCACGTTTGGGGAGAAAGTCTGGTTGGTTCAGCTTATTAGGAAAAGACCCTTTTGGTGACGAGATTTTATACAGGTTAAGGGCTGAAGGCGTTGATACCTCAGCTGTCCGTCAAACGGATGGGAGAACGGGATTAATGCTGAAGGAGAAGTCACTAACAGGCGACCCGAGAGTATTTTATTATCGGGAAAATTCAGCAGCAACGCACATGAATCCAGAAGATTTGCCAATTGAATTAATTAAAACATCACGTATTCTTCATATCACCGGTATTACCCCCGCATTAAGTAAAAATTGTCAAGAAACAATTGAAACAGCAGTTGACATAGCCAAAGAAAATGGGGTGAAAGTCAGTTTTGATCCGAATATTAGAATGAAGCTGTGGGACGTTGAAACAATGAGGGAAGTGCTGCTTCCTTTAGCGAAAAAGTCAGACCTATTTTTTCCCGGATTAAATGAGGCTCATCTATTGTTAAATAATTCAAATTTAACACCTGATGAATGTATCCAATGTTTTCTGGACTGGGGCATCCCAGAAGTTATTTTGAAGCTAGGGGCAAAGGGAGCAATTTCCGCCACCTCAACTGAAAAATTTGAAGCTGAAAGCTTTCCAGTTATTGAGGTCGATTCTGTTGGGGCTGGTGATGGCTTCTGTGCAGGCTATTTAGTTGGCTACTTAAATCAATTATCCATATCTGAAAGAACTGAACTCGCCAATGCAGTTGGTGCAATCGTAGTAGGTAGAAAAGGTGATTATGAGGGATTGCCGACAATGGATGAGGTAGAGGAGTTTCTAGGTAAAATAAAAATTGTCACACGATAGGTGAAAAAAATGGAGAAGAGAATTGCCCTTTATCAAAAAATCAAAAGGGAAAAATTAATCGCAGTTATAAGGACTGATTCAAAAGAAGACGCTCGAAAAATAATAGATGCTGCTGTTGAAGGCGGTATAAACATTATTGAAATAACCATGACCATCCCAGGTGCAATGGATTTAATTAAAGAAGTAAAGAATCACTACAAAGATACTGTATGTGTAGGAGCAGGAACAGTTTTAAGCTCAGAAGCAGCTCAAAATGTCATAGATGCAGGAAGTGAATTTGTTGTAACCCCTCATTTTGATGAGGAAATTATTAAACTTTGTCATTTATGTCAAGTGTTTGTCATCCCAGGAACAATTGTCCTAAAGGATATGGTTCAAGCTTTAAAATTAGGGTGCACTCTCATTAAATTATTCCCTGCAAATTTATTAGGAGTCAATGCAATCAGAAGCTTTAAAGGTCCATTACCTGATGTTGAAATTATACCAACAGGTGGTGTTAATCTCGAAACCATCAAGGATTGGCTTGATGGTGGGGCGATCGGTGTTGGTATTGGCAACGACCTATCAAAAAAAGCATTGCAAACAAATGACTTTTCATACGTTACAAAATACGCGCAACAATTGGTAAATAAAATCTTAGACTGGGAGAGGGAAAAGGAATGAAACTATTTGATTTAACAGGGAAATTGGCCATTGTTACTGGAGCAAGTCAAGGCCTTGGTAAAGGAATTGCCACAGGGCTTGCAACAGCTGGAGCAGATATTATTATTATTGACCGAAAAAAAAATGAAGATACGGTTAAGGATATTCAAGAATTAGGGGTTAAGTGTGAGGCAATTGAATTTGATCTTGGCATGATTGAAAAATATGATGAGTTGGTAAAAAATATCCATCGGAAATATGGCCATATTGACATTTTAGTTAACAATGCTGGTGTCCAAAAGAGACACCCAGCAGTTGAGTTTCCGCAAGAAGATTGGGATTTTGTTATTCGAATTAATATGAATGCAGTTTTTTTCCTATGTCAATCGGTTGGTAAAGTGATGCTGCAACAAGGAAGCGGGAAAGTGATTAACATGGCCTCACTACTGTCCTTTCAAGGCGGTTATACCATTCCTGCCTATACTGCTAGTAAATCAGCAGTGATGGGATTCACCAAAGCGCTTGCTAATGAATGGGCGGTTCAAGGTGTAAATGTGAACTGTATTGCTCCGGGATATATGGAAACAGCAATGAATACGGCCATTATAGATGATGAGTCAAGAAATCGTCAAATTTCAGAAAGAATACCAGCAGGCCGTTGGGGAACACCAGAAGATTTAGCTGGAGCAGCTGTGTTCTTGGCATCATCAGCATCAGACTATGTTAACGGTCACACATTAGTTGTAGATGGTGGCTGGCTGGGACGTTAAATTTTCTTCAAATGAAATACCATACTGATTTCTCGGTAGCATCTAAAGAAAATCAATAATAGCGGAAATATAGTTTTCCGTAATGAAAGGAAGAGTTGGATTGGAAACACGTTATACACATAGTCCAGAAGATATTCGCCATTATTCGACCGAACAGCTGCGCAGAGAGTTTCTTGTTGAAACAATATTTGTTCCAGGTGAAGTGAAACTTACTTACACTCATAATGATCGTATGATATTCGGCGGTGTTATGCCAAAGAATGAAGCATTATCAATTGAACTTTCTTCTGAATTGGGTGTTTCATACTTTTTGGAACGCCGTGAACTGGGAGTCATTAATATTGGTGGCCCTGGTTCAATAATCATTGAAGGAACTGAAGAACAAATGAATAAGCAGGATGGATATTACATTGGGAAAGAAACTAAAGAATTAGCATTTAAGTCTGATAACCCAGATCATCCGGCTAAATTTTATATCGTGTCTACCCCTGCACATCATAAATACCCTAACGTAAAAATCAGTATTAATAAGATTACACCCAGATTAGCTGGGGAACCGGAAACATTGAATCAGCGGAGAATTTACCAATATATCCATCCGAATATCTGTGAGAGCTGTCAGCTTCAAATGGGATACACCATTTTATCTCAAGGAAGCTCCTGGAATACAATGCCCTGCCATACCCATGAGAGAAGAATGGAAACCTATCTGTATTTTGATATGGAAGAGGATATGAGGGTTTTTCATCTAATGGGGATTCCCGATGAAACGAAACATCTAGTTGTAGCTAATGAACAAGCATGTATTTCACCAAGCTGGTCCATACATTCAGGTGTTGGAACAAAGGATTATTCCTTCATCTGGGCGATGTGCGGTGAGAATATTACTTATGATGATATGGATCATGTGCCAATGGACAAATTAAGATAACAGACAAGATATCACAGGCCATGTTTATGCTTCTAGATTGGTAGAAAAATAGATATAACAAGTGCTCTATTCTGATTTCAGGTTTAGTAGAATTTTAGTTTAGCTGAAATCTCAATCATTAAAATTAAAATACTTTTTAAATCATGAATAAATCCATCGAAAAAGGAGCAAAAAAAATGACAAAGTCTATCCAAAAACTATTAGCAGTTTTCGCCACTTTATTAATGGTCTTTTCACTTGCGGCTTGTGGTAGTAGTGACAAGACAGGCACAAGTGAAGGTGATAGCAAGGGAGAAACACAGGTCTTAAAAATTGCTTTTAACCAAACAGAACAACATCCGCAATATAAGGCAATGGTAGAATTCGGCAAGTCCTTTGAAGAAAAAACGAATGGTAAATATAAAGTAGAGATTTTTCCAAATGAATTGTTGGGTGCTCAACGTGAAACGGTTGAACTCGTTCAATCAGGAACAATTGCTATGTCCATCGTTGCAGGTCCATTAATGGAAAATTTAAACCCTGATTTCGCAGTATTTAACTTACCTTATATTTTCAACTCATTAGATCACCAAATGAGCATTATTAATAATCCTGATATTGTAAGCGATTTATACGCCTCGCTTGAGAAAGAGCGTATTACAGTTGCTGCTGCATTACATGGTGGAGTTCGTAACGTATATAACAGCGAAAAACCAATTCAAACACCAGAGGATTTAAAAGGGATGAAGATTCGTATTATGGAAAGCGATACCAACGTCCAAATGATGGAGCGAATGGGTGGTACTGGAACGCCAATGGGGCAAGGTGAAGTTTATACAGCTATCCAATCTGGTGTGTTAGAAGGCGGAGAAAATAACGAGTTAGTTTTTAATGATTTAAAACACGTGGAAATCGCTCCATACTATAGCTATACACAGCATTTAATGATTCCGGACTATTTGATCATTAATGCAGAGCTATTAGCTGGAATGTCAGAAGAGGATCAAAAGGTATTTAAAGAGGAACTTTCTAAAGCGGTTGATTCCGAGGTAGAAATGTTTAATAAAGAAGTAGAACGAGCAAAAGCTGAGGCTGAGGCTGCAGGCGCCAAATTCAATGAGGTAGATCTGAAAGCATTCCAACAAGCAGTACAACCTTTAATTGATGAAAAAACAAGTGCTAATGAAAATACAAAGAAGTTATATGAAAAGATTGTTGAAAATGCTCAATAATTAATAAAACAGATTGGGCTATCCATGGAGATATTTGAATTGTACATTTATGCAAAGTTGATGAGCAGCTTGCAGCAACAGAATATTTATTTTCATAGGATAGTCTTTTCCATTCACGAACTTGATGAGGTGATTTTTGTGGAAACTGCAAAAAAGTGGATTGATATTGTCCTGGGGAGGATTTGTGTAGCTCTATTCACTTTACTAGTGATTCTAGTTTCGTGGCAGGTTATTACACGGTTAATATTACATAATCCGAGCCTTATTACAGAAGACTTGGCTAAATACTCGTTTGTCTGGCTAGTATTGTTCGGCGGTGCCCTTGTTTTTGGAGAAAGAGGACATTTGGCTGTTGTCATTGTGAAAGAAAAATTACCTAGAAAGCTAAGAATAGGTGCGGAAATATTAATTGAATTAGTCACTGCTTTCTTCGCCATTACGGTCCTCACTATTGGTGGAATGCTTGCTACAGAAATTGCATGGAATCAGCTCTCTGCAGCTCTACAAATACCTATTGGTTATATGTATATCGCCATGCCGATCAGCAGCTTCTTCATCCTGTTTTATTGTGTATACAATATTTATGATGTAATCAAAAAAAGAAATAATATTGAGTTACTTAATTAATCCTATTATTGGTTAGGAGGAAACATAATGGCAACAGCCGCATCTGTTGGATTGGCTTTATTAATTACATTAGCGGTGTTCCTGGTTTTAGGTGCCCCAATTGCTGTAGGAGTTGGACTTTCATCAATCGTCGGAATGTTCATGATTCTACCTTTAGAACAGGGGCTACTCACAGCAGGCCAAAGAATGTTTACGGGGATGAATTCCTTTTCATTACTGGCCATTCCATTCTTTGTCTTAGCAGGTGTGATCATGAATAACGGGGGTATAGCCCAAAGGTTGATAAATTGTGCAAAGGTGTTATCGGGGAGATTGCCAGGTTCTTTAGCACATACAAATATTGTGGCCAATATGCTTTTCGGTTCAATTAGCGGATCAGCGGTAGCTGCTGCCGCGGCAATGGGAAGTACAATGACAGACCAACAAGAAAAGGCTGGCTATAAAAGGGAATTCAGTGCAGCTGTCAACATTGCATCAGCACCTACAGGTATGCTTATCCCACCTAGTAACTTGATGATTGTTTATTCCCTTGCAAGTGGTGGAACATCAATTGCTGCGCTTTTTCTAGGAGGTTATCTTCCTGGTGTTATATGGGGTTTAGGTTGTATGATCGTTGCCTTCTTTATAGCTAAAAAGCTTGGCTATAAAAGTGAAGGAAAAATAACTTGGAAAGTGAAATTTCGTTATATTTGGGAGGCAATTCCTAGTCTTTTATTAATTGTAATTGTAATAGGTGGGATTCTCGTAGGATTTTTTACTGCGACTGAAGGTTCTGCAGTGGCGGTTGTTTATTCACTGTTACTTTCCTTTATTTATCGGACTGTAAAGATTAAGGATTTACCACAAATCTTATTGGAGTCGACAAAAATTACCTGTGTTGTATCCTTTCTAATTGGTATTTCATCGATAATGTCATGGGTTATGTCATTTACTAATATTCCTGCTCTTATTGCAGAGCTATTGACATCAGTAACAGATAGCAAAATTATTATTCTATTAATTATTAATGTTCTTTTACTGATTGTAGGTTGTTTTATGGACCCTACACCAGCAGTATTGATATTTGCTCCAATTTTATTGCCTATCGTTACACAGCTAGGAATACATCCGGTTCATTTCGGAATCATAATGGTATTGAACTTAAGCATTGGAACGATTACTCCTCCGGTGGGCCCTGTCTTATTCGTCGGTACAAAGGTCGCTAAATTAAAACTGGAGTCGGTTATTAAACCGTTAATGCCGTTCTTTGCAGTTGTCATAATTGTATTAATAGCAACGACTTATATTCCAGAAATATCTATGTTAATTCCCAAATTAGCCGGTTTAGTAAAATAATAAATCGTTTATTCTCATGAGAAAAGTGAAATAATGGTTATATATTTAATTATGAAATTGAGGAAGAGCCATGATTCTAGGTCTATTCATAATATTGTTACTTGTACTGTTCCTGCCCTTTACCGTGCGAAAAATAGAATCCAATTTAGAGTATTTCTTATTTATAATGGGAATCCTTGCTGCACTAGTAGGAGGCGTATTGAACAAGGAATTAGTACTAAAAGCGTTGGAAGATCCGCTAAAGATTACAGCAGCTGTTTTAATTGCTGGACTATTATTCAAATGGTACCAGAGACAATTTGGAACAATCATTGACTCAATCAGTCATAAAATCCCGTTTCCGCTTTTTATTGCCTTAATGGTCATTATTTTGGGACTGCTCTCCAGTGTCATTACAGCTATTATTGCAGCATTAGTTCTTGTATTAATTGTAGGAAATCTTTCGTTGGCTAGGAAAGATGAAATTCTATTAACAGTATTGGCTTGTTTTTCTATCGGTCTTGGAGCAACATTAACACCGATCGGTGAACCACTTTCTACAATTGTTACGAGTAAAATGGAAGAGGACTTCTTCTATTTATTCGATCTTGTTGGACCACTTGTCATTCCTGGAGTATTTGTTATAGGGTTCTTTACGGCTTTTGTTGTTAAACGTAATGAAGAAATTGGCACAAAAGAGGTTCAGGAATCAGAGTCATATTTGGAAATTTTTATTCGTGCATTGAAAATCTATTTATTCGTATTTGGGTTAACAATGCTTGGAGCGGGTTTTGAACCTTTAATAAATACTTATTTGCTCGATTTAAGTCCAAAGGTCTTATATTGGATAAATATGTTGTCGGCTGTATTAGATAATGCAACTCTTGCAGCAGCTGAAATTAGCCCTGTCATGACGGAGAAAACAGTTGAAGCCATTCTACTTGGCTTACTTGTTAGTGGTGGAATGTTAATCCCAGGAAATATTCCAAATATAATATCAGCAGGTAAATTAAATATATCAAGTAAAGAGTGGGCAAAGGTTGGGGTACCAGTAGGATTGGTCATTCTCGTGATTTATTTTGTTTTATTAGTATTTTTTGGCTTATAATATTGAATAAATTGAGGAATCAATCTTCCTGTTATGTCAGTTTAAAGGAGGGCAAATGGTTGACTGCTAAGAGCAGCTGAATGATGATTGATCCAGGGCCGGGAGCAATCTGATAAGGAATGCTTTAAATGTGAAAATGGATAAAATGAGGATTGACTGGATAAGGGATTCCTATCTCGAAAAAAACAGAAAAGAGTGAGCAAGAGAGTTTGGTCTTCCTTTGGCAAACCTAGTAAGTAAAGGATGGAAAAATTAAAATTTCATAAAGAAGAGACCAAAATATATCAATGATCCGGATTATATTAAAAATAATATCGGGATTATCATACCGATTTATTTATAATATAAAAAATAGCCATGACCAATGAGCATTGGAATATGATAGGTGGGTAATCACTATGAATGAAAAAAATAGTACTTTAGATAACTTGTTAGTAGTTTTAGAAACAATTTCTCTTCATCCTAATGGGATTACACTGACGGAGATTGTTCGACAGACAAATATTCCAAAGACTACAGTACACCGAATTGTTAATACCTTAAAGAATCACGAATTTATTGAAGTAAATGGATTAAACGAATCGTACACGATAGGGATTAAGACATTGGAAATAGGAATAAAAGGCTTAATGGCTACTGATGTGGCAAAGGCCAGTATTCCATTACTACAGGAATTATCAGAAGAGGTTGGAGAAACAACCTTCTTAGCGGTTTATAACAACACTGAAATTATCTATTTATACAAACAGGAGGGTACTAACGCCATTGGAACGACAGCTAAATTAGGAAGTAGACGCCCTGCGTACTGTACGGGACTTGGCAGAGTGATATTAGCCCATCTACCATCAAAAGAAGTGGAGCGTAATCTCAAGGGAAACTTAAAAAAATATACATCTAAGACAATGACAGATCCCCAAGAGATAAAAGAACTATTAAATGAAGTTCGCAGGAAAGGGTATGCTCAAGATAATGAAGAAATAGAAGAAGGACTGACTTGCTTTGCTGCGCCAATTTTTGACCATTTAGGAAATGTTATAGCTGCGGTAAGTATTGCTGGTCCAACGCAGCGAATGGAAATAAACAAGGAATCCAATATTTCTAACTTACTTCAATCGGCGGAAAAAATATCACAGCGACTGGGTTATTTCAAATAAGGGACTACTTTTGCAATGATTGAAGATTGACCTAATCGGTGCTGGTAATCATCATGAGATTGACTCCAGAATAAAAAATTGAAAGATTTTCAGATTGGAGATATGAAAAAATGATGATTGATACACTAAATAATATTGAGCAGTTAGCCAATATGGGGAGCCATTTTCAAAAAGCTATTCACTTTATTAAAAATACAGATTTATCCCAATTAGAATCTGGTAAATACCCAATTGATGGTGAGAATGTTTTTGCGGTCATATCAGAATATGAAACGAAAGGGTTAGAACAGGGAGCCTGGGAAGCTCATCGGAAATATAGTGATATACAGTGCATAATGGTTGGACAGGAAAAGATGGGGTATTGTAATGTAAATGAAATGGTAATGAAAGAGGACTATAATGAAGAAAATGATATATTCTTCTTAGAAGGGCAGGGTGATTTTTTTACGGTTAAGGAGGGGATGTTTGCCTATTTTGCCCCAGAAGATGCACATATGCCTTGTATATCTGTTAACACCCCTCAAAATGTCAAGAAGCTGGTAGTTAAAGTATTAATAAAAGAGTAGAAGAATGTTCAATAAAGAACAACTCAGTTTCCTGATAGGCTAGTAGATTTTACAAAGAGCGAGAGAAAGTTTTGACGATGAGATTAGATGGATTAAGGTTTGGCAGCAACCTTGAAAAACTCACTCGAAACAAACGCTGGTCTTTTTAATTTGGCGAATGTTTAGTTGGTCAAGGACGGAATCTTTTTACAGGCAATTTATTTCTTTTCTGTTACACCTGGGTTATAAACCATAAAGGCAGCTCATCTAATAGATGAGCTGCCTTCTAATGTGCCATGTTTCCTTTAGGGAATCTGGAACTACACCTATGTTAAGCTAACGCATGCAATAAATCTATTGAATTCTTCTAGATTGCTTCTTTGCAATTGACATAGAAGACTCGGAGAGCTCCTCGATTACATTCAGTGCGATAAATGCTTCACCGTTAAACGCTATTTGCAAAGGGATAATGTCACTGCAAACAATAGACAGTATATTCTGTCACAAGAAGGAAAAGGCATACCGTGCTCCTCATATCTAATTAATATTCTTCTTTTCTTAATTAAATTAATTTACTATGTTATAATGACAATAATTATTTTATGGGGGATGTTTCATGCAGCGTGGTACGTTTCAATTAATGAAATCGGTCAATAAATCAATCATTTTAAATAAAATTCGGCTTTCTGAACCAATTTCACGAGCACAGATTGCCAAAGAGACGAGCCTTACCCCTCCGACTGTCAGCAGCATTGTAAAAGAACTAATAGCGCAAGGGATTGTAAGAGAGAGTACGCTCGGTTCCTCCAGCGGTGGGCGCAGACCAACGATGTTGCATATTCATAAGAATGGTTTTTACGTTATTGGAGTAGATGCAGGGCCAGAACGGGTAGAATGTATCCTTACCGATTTAATGGGTACCATTTATGAACGGGCCGCTAGTAAGTTAGATACACCGATTACAAATGATCAGTTTCTTGCTGTTTTAATAGCTACGATAAAAAGGGTGTTTCAAGCACAAGATAAAATCATTGGAATCGGGATCGCCATGCATGGGGTGGTTGATGTAGATACAGGAACCTCCCTCGTTGCTCCAATCTTAAATTTGAAAAATATCCCAATTAAATCTGTAATCGAAGAAGAGTTTAACATAACTGTAAAGGTAGAAAATGATGCAAGAGCCTTTGCTTTGGGTGAATCTTGGTTTGGCGGGCATGAAGCTTTTGAAAGTATGGTTGCTGTGAATATTGGACGTGGTGTAGGGGCAGGAGTTGTTATCAATGGAAAGCTGTACCACGGAGCGCAAGGGATAGCAGGAGAATTCGGTCATATGACTATTGATATTAATGGGGATATTTGCGAGTGTGGAAATCAGGGCTGTCTTCAAACGTTTGTAAGCGGGGCTGCCATTGCTAAAAGGGCAGGTAAACAGTTTTCTGCCGATCTTACAGCAAAAGAAGTGTACGAATCTGCCTTAAATGGGAACCAAGCTTATGCAGATCTTCTTGTAGAGACAGGTAAAATGATTGGAATTGGCTTAGCCAATTTGATTCATCTCTTCAATCCAAGCAAGATTGTTCTAGGGGGAGGGGTAATGAAAAGTGAAAGATTTATTATGCCGGCACTCCTTGAAACGGTGAAACAGAAGGTACTAACCAATAAGGCAAAGGAAACGGTCGTGACGGTTACACGTCTGGGTGAGGATGCGACGATCTTAGGAGCTGTTGCTTTGCTATTAATTGAAATATTTGATCCGCCGATCCAAATAGACTGAAACCACGGGAGGATCAGCCTATCTTTTTGATGAAATTAATCATCCTTCAAACGAAACGAAAATACGGTTTGTTTTGCGTATCTTTCCCCTGCTTTTAAAATAATGCTAGGGAAGCCTTGTTGATGTAAGGAGGCGGGTGAACCTTGAGTTTCAAAGCAAACACCTAAATACTTCTGTGAAAGACACTCTCTTAAATTCCAGCCTTTGTCCATTGAATTGGAGGTATACATCACCATTCCCGGTTGATTGGTTTTAACAGTCATGATTCTTCCGCTTATGGAATCCTCAAGGAGTGCTTTCACATCCTCTTGCTCGTCAAAGAGGAAATAATGGTCATAACCATTTCCAACCTTGACATTTTGCTCGAAGGAGCTGTGAAACCCAGTTTTCAACGTTAATCCGCCATTACGAAAATCAAATGGGGTACCTTCCACATCGATAAGCTTCCCAGTGGAAATTAAATCCATGTCTAATTCGACAAACTTACTACTGAAAATCATGACACGGTGCTCCTCGATGGAACGTTTTAGATCACCACTTAAGTTAAAATAGGAATGGTTCGTTAATGTCAGGGGCGTTGTTTGGTCACTACTTGCCTCATAGTCTAGGATAAACTCATTATCATTGGTTAGAGTATAGGTGACGACTATTTCAACGTTTCCAGGATAACCACCTTCACCATCTAAGCTTTTATGGGTAAATTTTACACCAACAGTATCCTTTGTTTGAAACGGAGTTGTTTTCCAAAGGACCCTGTGAAATCCATCAGGACCACCGTGCAAATGGTTTTTTCCGTTATTGGACGTCAACTGATACGTTTTGTTTTCTAATTCAAAGGAAGCATTTTGGATTCTTCCGGCAACTCGACCAATGATGGCACCTAAATAGTGAGGGTTCATTTCATAATCATGATAGTCCCGGTAACTGAGGACGATATTTTCCCTATTTCCTAATTTATCAGGTACGAATATTTTTGTAATGATTCCCCCAAAATCTAATACATGAATGGACATGCCCCGATCATTGGCTAGTGTGTATTCCTGCCACTTATCAAATATCTTCTTCATTTCAATATTCATTGTATTTTCACCTATTTATTCAATGTATTTATGAATCTTTCAAAAGCCTCTTTTTCTTTAAAAACCCCGGAATCTTTCAGGCACTTGACAAATTTTTTTCCCAGTTCTTCAAATAATATATAATTGACCTGTTCTTCATTTGTCAGATGTTCATAGGTCGCTTTTAATTTTTTTGCCCAAACGGAATGCTTGGCTGCCACTTGTTGAACTTTACCTAAAAGAAAAGCTTGAATTTCGACCAATTCTCCCTTTAATCGTGGTGGAAGAACAGCCAACCCCATCACCTCAATTAAACCGATATTTTCCTTCTTGATATGATGAACATCTTCATGAGGATGGAAAATTCCCAGTGGGTGTTCTTTAGTTGTTCGATTATTTCTAAGTACTAGGTCGATTTCGTACATTCCATCTCGATTTCTCGCTATGGGTGTAATCGTGTTGTGGGGAGTATCTTCTGTATAGGCCATAATTTGAGCGAGTTCGTCAGAATAGCCTTTCCATGTTTGAAGAATATCTTCGCAAGCTTCAACAAGAACATCGATGTTTTCCGCCCTCAATCGAATGACAGACATGGGCCAATGGAGGACAGAAGCGTGAATTTCTGGATAATTCTTTAGTTTAAAGGAAAAGTCCTCTTTTGCTCTTGTCATGGCAAATTCATAGTTTCCGCCCTGATAATGATCATGACTCAAAATCGATCCCCCTACAATAGGTAAATCAGCGTTTGAGCCAATAAAGTAATGGGGGAATTTTGCCGTGAAATGGAGTATATTTTCAAATGTTCTTCGATGTATTTTCATCGGACGATGGTCTTCAGAAAATAAAATACAGTGCTCGTTATAATAAAGATATGGAGAATATTGCAAATACCAGTTATTCTCTTTGAGAGGAATGCGTATAATTCGATGATTAGCTCGAGCCGGATGATCAGCTCTTCCGATATATCCCTCATTTTCCATACATAATAAACATTTTGGATAGTTACTGCTGTTTTTAAATTCACCTTCCCGTTTAATTTGCTCAGGTTCCTTTTCAGGCTTGGATAAATTAATGGTAATGTCCATTTGGCCATACTGTGTATTCACTTTATAGGAAATATTCTTTGCGATGCGGTTCAACTGTATATAATTGCTGTTTTTACTTAGATTGTAAAAATAATCGGTCGCTTTTTTAGGCTCTTCGTTGTATTTCTGATTGAAAACAGAATTTACAGCCGATGGCTTCGGCATAAAGCAATTCATAATATTTGCTGCTAGAATTTCTTTGGCAGAAAGCGTATTTTGGATGGTGCCGTGTTTAACTGCATACATAATGATTTTCTCCAGAAGATTCGGGATTGAATCCATATAGGCGGAAACCTTTCTTTCTGGAAATGTTTCGATTTCTAGCAATCCTAAAACTTGGTTTCTAGTGAAAATTTGATCTTCTGGCTCAATTAGATCAACTTTCAACGCTTGATGAATGAGACCCGTTATATATTCTTCAATCATTCCCTACACGTCCTTCTCATAGCCTTTTGGATGTGTAGAATGCCAATTCCAAGCATCCTGAATCATTTTTGAGACGGAAGTACGAGTAGGATTCCAACCTAACACATGTCTAGCTTTTTCAGAACTTGCAATCAATATACTCGGATCGCCTGCTCTGCGTGGTCCGTTCTTTACTGGAATCTCTCTTCCTGTGATCCTTCTTGCAGCCTCAATCATTTCTTTGACAGAAAATCCGCGATTACTTCCCAAGTTTAAGATCGTACTTTTTCCACCTTCTCTTAAATATTTTAAAGCCAACAGATGGGCATCAATTAAATCCTCGACATGGATATAATCACGAATACATGTACCATCTGGTGTATCATAGTCTTCACCAAACATTATTATATGAGGGCGCCTCCCTAGTGCTGTTTGTAAAAGGATGGGGACTAGATGTGTTTCTGGTCGATGATCCTCTCCGATTTCAGCAGACTCTCTTGCTCCTACCACATTGAAATAACGTAAGGAGACATACTGGATGCCATGCGCTTGTTCAGTCCATTTCATGATTTTTTCCATCATCCGTTTTGTTTCTCCATAGGGACTTGTTGGATTGGTCGGCATGGTTTCTGTAATCGGCACAGATACAGGCTCTCCATATGTTGCTGCAGTGGAGGAGAAGATCATATTTTTCACCTTAAATTCTGTCAATACTTGGAGAAGGATCTGTGTTCCATATACATTGTTTTCAAAGTATTTAAGTGGCTTTTCTACTGATTCACCAACTAAGGAGTTGGCTGCGAAATGGAGAACGGCATCAATCGATTCCTTTTTAAATACAGTGCGGAGAAACTCGATATGACGAATATCTCCTTCGTAAAATTTGGCCTTTGGATGTACTGCTTCTTTATGCCCTGTTTCGAGGTTATCGACAACAATTACATCTTCGCTCTGGTCAATAAGCTGATAGACTGCGTGAGATCCGATATAACCTGCTCCTCCTAGTACCAACACACTCATTTTAGTATCTCCTCCTGATTTCTTTTGCTCTGTCCCCGATTGAAGCAGGATAAAAATCAGCGTCATAGCCAACTTTTTCTTTATATATTCGGTTGACATTGCTCTTAAAATCATTCACTTTGGTCTTTTGAACAATAGCAATTGCACAGCCTCCAAAGCCTGCTCCTGTCATTCGGGCACCTAGAACGCCATCCTGTTTCCAAGCAGCCTCTACTATCGAGTCGAGCTCATATCCAGTTACTTCATATTCGTCCCTTAGAGAGTGATGCGATTCATTCATTAATTTTCCGAAGTAGGGGAGATCTCCTTGCTGTAATTTTCTCGAAGCCTCTAATGTGCGAGCGTTTTCATAAATGACATGCTTTGCCCGTTTGCGATTGATTTCATCACGGATGAGGTATTTATGAGCCTCAAACTCTTGAGGGGTTAAGTCTCCTAAACTATTTATGGACAGATTCTGTTGAAGGTCCATAAGAGCCTGTTCACACTGAGCTCGCCGCTCGTTATATTTGGATCCTGCCAATGTCCGTTGTTTATTCGTATTAATGATGATAATCGAGTAATCATTTAAAAGAATGGGTGCATATTTATACTCTAATGTTTGACAATTTAGGAGAAGGGCATGATCCGTTTTTGCCATACCAATCACAAATTGGTCCATAATTCCGCTGTTCACACCCATATATTGATTTTCAACCATTTGCCCGATTCGAATCATTTTCATTCGAGCCATATTTAGATTATATAATCCGTTGCTCAAAACACCAGTTGCAAGCTCGATGGAAGCGGAGGAAGAAAGGCCGGCGCTATGAATGAGATTTCCATAAAAAAAGAGATCTGCTCCTTGAAGGATTTTACAGCCTGAATTTTTCAAGAATAAGAGCATTCCTTTAGGGTAGTTTGCCCAGTTGTCTTGCTCATGATAGGCTAAATCAGATAGATCGCATTCAATAATACCCGTTTCGGGAAAATTCATTGAATAAAAGCGAAGCTTTTGATCTTCCCGTATGCTGCCCAATGCATAAGTGCCGTAGTTGATCGCTATAGGGAAGACGTGACCTCCGTTATAATCGGTATGCTCACCGATTAAGTTAATTCGCCCTGGGGCAAAAAAGACTCTCGGTACAGTCCTTGTTTGAAAAATAGCCTGAAATTTGCTTATTAGATGGGGAGTTTCAATCATTTCTAACGCCTCCTTAGGTATGCAGAGGAAGAATTTGCTTTGCTCTTTACTTAGTTAATTAATTTAATTAAGTTTTTAAAAAGTCTACTATATTTTGGCAAAAAAAGCAATATGATTTTATTATGAGTAGACGAATCTCTAAATCATTGAAGTTAACTGTATTGATATTCATTTACAATAATCGTTCTGTTATATGTCGGTGTTGATTTTTGGCTCATTTTAACAACAATTCTATTTAACAAAGCCAAAATAATAGCCTGGCATAAAAAGCCAAGCTTATGATGATTGATTTGATTAAAAAGCCTGATTTGGCTGTTTTAACATCTCCCCGGTATTGATTATCCGATATGTATCTCCCCTATTAAGTAGAGTGCAGCTTTTCCAGCCATCTTTACCCTTGTGTCTTCGAGTTTACAATAAAGGGTTCCGCCTCTATTGGATAACTGTCTTGCTACCATTTCGTGTTTCATTTGTTTCTTTGCCCAAAATGGTATTAAACTGCAGTGGGCAGAACCACATACCGGGTCCTCATTTACCTTTAATTTTGGAAAAAATGCTCTTGAAACAAAATCATATTCATTACCTTTGGCGGTAACAATCACTCCAAGACCTTCTGGAAGCTGCTCTAGTTTTGAATAGTCAGGACTTATTTTGCTTACCGCTTCTTCTGATTCTAATACAAATAGTAAATCTCTATTTAGATAAGCTTCGATGGGTGTGGTTCCTAATGCATCAATCATTTGTTCAGTAATGGTTATCTCAGTCGAGGAAACAGTTGGGAAATCAAGCTCATATAAGTCATTACACCTATTTACAGTAAGTGTCCCACTCATCGTCTCGAATTGAACGGTCTCCAATTGCTTTTCAAAATAGTTCATAATGACAAAAGCCGTTGCTAATGTTGCGTGACCACAGAGATTAATTTCTCCCCCAGGTGTAAACCATCTAAGCGTATAATTTTGCGGACCCTTTACTGCAAATGCTGTTTCAGAAAGGTTGTTTTCAATCGCAATTTTTTGCATTAAATCGTCAGGAAGCCATTCCTTCATAATACAAATTCCAGCGGGATTTCCTTCAAACAGTTTTTCGGCAAACGCATCAACCACATAGTATTTCATAAGTACCTCCTAAAGTTAATGATATTTAACATGAATGGTTAAGGTGTTATACTAGATTAACCCTATAGTAATGGACTTAGATGTATAACAGTCAACATGATTGTATAACACTTACTCATTTTACCGAGTTGATGGAGGCTTTTTATGAAGATTGAAATAAATAGAAACGCCAATATCCCAATTAATCAACAAATTTATGAGAATATTGCCGATAGAATTAGGTCAGGTGCGCTATCGGAAGGTGAGCATTTGCCTTCGGTAAGATCGTTAGCAAAACAATTAGGGATAAGTTTACTTACAGTTGTAAGGGTGTATGATTTGTTAGAAGAGAAGGATTTAATCGAGAGGGTACAAGGAAAAGGGACATTTGTTAAAAATAAGCTCCTGATTGACGCTACAGAAAGAAATGTAAAGAACAATTTCGATTGGCAATTGTCCGTTTTAGATTATCTCCCTCGAACCCAATTTGGTGCTCATTATGGTTCGTTTGAAAATTGTATTCAGTTTTCTGTTGCAGCGATCTGTCCATCTTTACTTCCAAATCGTTACTTAGAGAGGGAAATTCATTCGACTTTAAAGAAGAATCCTAATATTCTCTCAAGCTATGGACCTGCGCAAGGCGATGAGGAACTCAGAAAAACGATGTGCAAGTATCTGCGGAAACACAATTTGTATATTAACCACCAAGATATTTTAGTTACAAATGGTACGCAACAAGGAATTGATTTGGTGGCTAAAACATTTATTGGACCCGGTGATGTTGTTGCTATGGAAGCACCAACTTATCCAGCGGCAATTGATACCTTTCGAGCTCGTGGGGCAACGATTGTTTCTTTACCTATGGACAACGATGGGATAAGGATAGACCATTTACAAAGAGTTTGTGAAATCTACAAACCTAAGTTGATTTATACCATACCGAACTTTCAGAATCCAACTGGTATAGTATTAAGTAGAAAAAGAAGAGAACAATTGTTAATGCTTGCCCAAGAAAATCAAATCATCATCGTAGAGGATGACCCATGGAGTGAGATGTTTTTTGACAAAAAACCACCAACACCCATAAAAGGTCTTGATACAAACGGTTTTGTAATTTATTTAAAAGGGCTCAGTAAAACATTGGTCCCTGGCTGTCGGATAGGGCTTCTAGCAGCTAATGGCACACTGTTTAATCGTTTAGTTGCATCTAAAGTAAACACAGATCTTGGCAGCCCATTATTAACACAAAAGGCTATACTCCCACTGTTTCATTCTAAAAGAATGGAAGACCATATGGAAAAGCTGAGGTTTGCTTTGAACTTAAGGAAGGATAAAGTTGTAAAACTTTTGAATTCCCACATGCCGGACGGCGTTCATTGGATTGTACCAACGGGTGGGTTAAACATATGGTTATCCGTTCCATCAGAATGGAATACGAATCATTTATTAATTGAATGCAAAAAAGAAAATATTTTCTTTCTACCCGGTTCTGCATGCTTTTCAGGAGAACCGGAAAAACATCATTTAAGGTTGAATTTTACTTATTTGCCGGATAATGAATTGGAAATGGGGATTTTAAAATTTTGCAAAATCACAAAAAAGTTTTTATCTTCAAATCGACAATTTAGACACTCCTCAATAAATTAATGACGTCAGAATCTGCAATCTCAATTTAGAAGTAAGTGCAAATGAAACAACATATTGAGGAGTGAACACGGATAAATTGTTTTGTCTGTGCCTATTCTAATGGATTTTAGAAGGGATCAATAAACTGACAATAGTAATAAAGTGAAGGGCTTTTGGTTATTGATGTTTTGGGAGATTTTAAGCAAAAATACTACTAACACATAAGTTTAAAAGAATAAGGGAGCATAGTGGAGAATGTGAGATAAAAGGGTTTAGTCAATCCCCTTTTTATATGATGATGGACGGATCATCCATCATCATATAAAAAGTCGTCAAGCGAAGCGAGGTTGCCTTTAACCGCAACGATTTGGGTTAAATTAATTTTCATGAAAATGTATCAACTGCCTAGAATATGGTGGGGTGAGATGGCAAGATAGATTTTGTTCAATATTGTGTTACTTCATTCTAACAGGAATCCAAACTTCGCTATAAGCATAATTTTTTTTGTTTTTATCCATTTTAGTAAACGAAAAAGACGGTGCATTTATGACTTCATAACTGGAAGAAGGAAGCCATTCTGAATATACTTTTGCCATTGTTTCTTGTAAAGTGGAAGGGAACGGTCCTTCATTCGGGAATATTGCCCAAGTATGTGCATCAACTGGCACCTTTTCTAATAAATCACTAATTTGATTGTTAGTAGTAAGAACACCTATCAGATGAGTTAAATCCCCTTCTTCTTTGAGGAAATTAGCATCAGCTTCATATGAAGCATTGACAATTTCTTTAGGTTCAATGTTTTGAAGAGAGTGCATTTCTTCTTTTTGTTTGTCAGTTATACTTTCCGCAAGCTTTACAATTTCATTATTGATACCTTCAAATTGCATTGGGACACGTTTACTTACACCGACCAAATTAAACGCTGGTTTTTCTTCAATTCTAAATTCCATATTGATTCCTCCTTTGACATTTATAACAAATGAAAGCTTTGGAAAAGATTTGCTAACTCTTTTTTTTATGACTTCCGAAGGTAAAAAACCACACCATTTTTTGAATGCTCGACTAAACCCGTCCATTGACTGATAACCGTATTTAAGAGCTACATCTGTCACTTTTTCTCCATTTAATAATTCGATACTTGCTTCTGACAGCTTCCTGTTCTTAATATATTCGCTAAGCGTTAATCCTGAAAGATAAAAAAATATCTTTCTAAAATGGTAGTCAGAAACTCCGACATATTCAGCTATCACTTCAAGTGATAGATTTTCGTCAGTTAAGTGATCTTCAATATAGTCAATGACAAGATTTAATTCTTTTAGCATTGTTCTCCTCCTTTCGATGTCTATAGAATACCAAAGCTATATTGTGCATTGCTCGACTTTATTAACATAAAAAATATCGAAAAACTGCTTTCTAGGACAGGATATTCCTACAAAATTTATAATTTGAGCGACTCTTAGTGCTGTCGATTATTTTTAAAGATCAAACACGAGCGCCGTCATTGGTAGAATATACAACTTACTTAAAGACTATTGCAGTGGAATAATCATTGAAGCGTGGAAAAATGAATTTTTTTCCTCAGGCAGATTAGTTGCTTTAACGAAACAATCCTTATATACTTTAGCTCGAATTAAAGATATATTGCTCCTTTTGGGAGCTGAATGTTTAGTTCATTTATAAAACTACAATGACAACGAAGAGAAGAAAGGAATTTAGCACAAAATGGCAAAGGTATTGTACATTACAGCACATCCACTTAATGAAACAAAGTCATATAGTATGGCAGTAGGTAAGACTTTTATTGATACTTATAAAGAAGTAAATCCAAATGATGAAGTTATCAATATCGATCTTTTTAATGAGAATATTCCACAAATAGATGCTGATGTTTTCAGCGGTTGGGGAAAACTTCAATCAGGAAAAAATGATGAAGAGTTAACAGCAGATGAAAAGGCAAAGGTAGGCCGTTTATCTGAACTATGTGAACAATTTATTTCTGCTGATAAGTATGTTTTTGTAACACCGTTATGGAATTTTTCATTTCCTCCAGTTCTTAAAGCCTATATTGATGCAGTATCTGTGGCAGGAAAAACCTTCAAATATACAGAAAATGGTTCTGTTGGTCTTCTAACGGATAAAAAGGCATTGCATATCCAGGCTAGAGGAGGAGTTTATTCAGAAGGCCCAGCCGCAGAGAAGGAAATGGGGCACCGCTACTTAAGTGCTGCTATGGAATTTTATGGAGTTCCTTCATTTGAAGGTTTATTTATAGAAGGGCATTCAGCAATGCCTGAGAAGGCGCAAGAAATTAAAGAAAATGCAATGGCCCGAGCAAAAGACTTGGCTCATACATTTTAAAGATGCTATTAAAAAGACCACACATATCATCTGTGTGGTCTTAATTAACACCGCTTATACAGAAAATAATGGTTATGCCCCTCAGGGAAGTTTTCAATTGTTCCATAGACTTCAAAACCTAAGCTTTTATAAAAATCTGGGGCTTGAAAGCTAAATGTATCTACCTTGATTAATCGACATTTCCTCTCGACAGCGAAATTTTCAGCGACCTTGATAAGTTTTCTACCAAAACCCTTCCCTTGAATGCTTTCATCAACCCAAAGAAACTGGATAAAAAGACTTTGCAGCTTCGTATTTCCTGAGATGCCGCCAAAGATGTGGCCTTCTCCATCCTTAATAGTAAAACAAAAATCTTCATCAACGAAATCCACGTCTTTATCTGTTAAATATTTGATATTGTACTCCCTTAATTTTTGGCGAATGTAGGGGACGTTCTCTTGATTCCATTCTGTATCAATAATTAAATTCTGCATTTTATACACCTTCTAATAATGTTATAAAAAAATTTGTATTCAGCAGGGTATGCTCATGGAATCTCGCTTAAAGAATTTTTAGAGATTGACAAGCTGATTATTTTGCATTGTTGCTTACCCATTCAAAAGTTTAATAAGAATAAAGCCTCTGTCCCTTAGTTTTGGATTGGATTATGTAACCACCTTCAGAGCGATTTTTATAGTGTCCCACTATAAATTCCTTTGTATTAATTAAATCTTGGAAAACAGTCGGGATTGTGCAATTCCAGTGTAAATTTTCTACTTTTAGAGGAAAATTTTCTTCGTTTGGATTTGATGTATGAATAAAAACAGCATCAGTGCTAGCATCTTCATCATCAATATGAACCCAAGATTGGTACGGTTTTTCATAGTATTCAAGTCTTTCTAGTATATTTTTATAAAAAGCTATATGTGCCTCGATGTGCTTTCTTCGTATTTTAAGACTATGATTTCCTAATCCAGATAAATCAAGATGATTGTGCCATAAGTCAAACCATGCATCCTGATCAAAATTCAATTCACAGGTTTCTAGTGCAATTTTTCTTGCTAAGTCACGGAAATATCGTCTTTTTCCACGAAACTTTTTCAATGAAGACACTCCTATATCTTAATGTTTTTGTAAATCTCATCCATAAAATCACTGCCGGATGATAACCTCGAAAATTTAACAGTTGAAATAAAATCAGCGAAATTGGTGAACTTATGAAGCTGAAATCAAAACTAAATATTGGTTAAAGCGTGCTCGCTTTGGCGACATGGTGCTTTATCCACAATAGAAGGGGCCCAGTAACAATTTAAGTAGTTTCGGGTTAAACGTACCATTTTGTTAGTCACCTGTTAGCACTCTATCTCCCCTGTTATTTGGCTGAGAAATAACAATGAATTCAACATCAGCATGATCGGAACGGTTGAACATTTGATGGGGGACAAGAGGAGAGATCTCATAGCCTTCTTGTGGGTTTAAAACAATCGTTTCTCCGTTAACTTCAAGCGTAGCCTCCCCCTTTAACACGAAAAAAAATTGACGAGAGTACTCATGATAATGTCTGACTTCAAATGTGTTTGGAGGCATTCGTTCATGGATAATACTTAAATCAGATTTCTTCACTAAGTGCCAACCATCGCAACGCTCTCCCCAAATGTAGTGCTCCGCGTTTTTCTTATTCACTTTCATAAAAAAGTACCTCAATTATTGTTTTTTTTTTTTTTGCGATTTAAATTAAACAAGATTGTTTTCGTTTCGCCATTCGTCTTCTAAAATACTCATTTCCCATAAATTCCAGTATTCATCCTCATTTTTAATCGTATCTCGAAGCAATCCTTCCTTTGTAAATCCGACTCTTTCATAGCATGCAATGGCAGAAGTATTAAAGTCAAATACACCAAGGCTGACTCGATGTAGTTGTAGTTCATTAAAGGCGATCTTAAGGATTTCCTTGATCATTTGCTGGCCTATACCCTTGCCTCTTGCCCTTTTATCCCCGATTAATACTCTTCCAATTCTTGCTGATTTGTTTTTTCGATCAATTTTCCCCAATGAGATGTGGCCAATGGTTTCGGCTAATTCAGAATCAATGACTTTATAAACGAATATTTCACTGTTTTTATTGTTGGCATTCTCGATGTATTTTTCCAATTGTTGCTCATTAAGGGGATAATTAAACGATGAACCGCTCCATTGAAGTAGAAACGCAGGTGAATGGATCCAATTGATTAGCTGTTTGAAGTCGGAATGTTGGAAGTATTTCAATTCTATCATAATCTTTCTCCTTTTTCGTTTTTTTCTCGCTTCATTTTGATGCAAGGTTAGTTAGCTATGTTAGGACATGTTTTCTACTGCTTTTAGTTAAAGCAATTGCAAGTTATTTTTGCTTCTTTTGTATATTTCTCTAAATATTCTATTCTCGCTTAATAGGTTTTATTATACCGGCTCATACATGTGATATTAAGATTTCATACGAAATGAGGTTATGCTCTACAAAGCCATTTTTTAATGGAAGGAGCTCTCATAGTACTACGTACTGCGTTCTATTTTCCCTTTTCTTATGGGAATGAAAAGATAAAAATAAATTTTCTCTCTAATTGGATTTTTTTCCATCATTAGATAGAGTTTTGGATAAGAGGTTATGCTTTCATGTGGGTTGTTTAATCCTCTTTCTGATGGAAAAACTAGAAATAATCATTTATGAGGAGAGATGGGAATGGATGCAGAAAAGCAATATCGAATGGAAAATGATCCTTTAGGAAATATTATGGTACCTTCGTCCGCATATTATGGCTCGCAAACGCAGCGGGCTGTAGAAAATTTCCAAATTAGTGGACTGAGGTTTCCACGCCCATTTATTAAAGCTCAAGGAATTATTAAAGCTGCGGCCGCGGCTGTGAATATCGAATTAGGAAAACTATCTCCAGAGATGGGAAATGCGATTATCGAGGCGGCGGAGGAAGTAATGGAAGGACTTTGGGACAGCCACTTTGTTGTGGATGTTTATCAAGCTGGAGCTGGCACCTCGCAGAACATGAATACAAATGAGGTCATTGCCAATCGAGCTACTAAAATCATGGGAGCTTCTGAGAAAGTTCATCCCAATGATCATGTCAATATGTCCCAATCAACAAATGATACGTTTCCCTCATCTGTGAATATGGCAGGTGCTGACATGATCATTGCTAAATTGCTGCCAGCCTTGGAAAAGCTTGAACAATCTTTACAAAAGAAAGCTGAACAGTTTATGCCAGTTTTGAAATCTGGTCGCACCCATTTACATGATGCAGTTCCAATGCGATTGGGGCAAGAATTTTCCGGCTATGCCGAGTCTGTCCGTGCAGTGAGAAGACAGTTGCAAAATAATCTCGAGTTATTGTATCAACTTGGATTAGGAGGAAATGCGATCGGAACATCGATCAATTTGGAAGCTGAGTATACAGCAAAAATTTTGAAAGAAATACGTAAACGGACTAATTTGCCTTTTTGCCAACCTGTGAATATTTTTGCATTCATGCAAAATATGAGTGCACCCATTCGCTGTATGATGACGCTCAAAGAATTAGCCGTTCACGTAATTAAAATGACGAGTGATTTACGTTTACTGAGCTCTGGTCCGAGAACGGGATTGGCAGAAATTACGCTACCGTCAGTTCAACCTGGTTCGACCATTATGCCAGGGAAAGTAAATCCTGCGATTTTAGAAATGACGCATATGGTGTGTTGTCAAGTGATTGGTTATGAAACGGCAGTGTCAACTGCTGGTACCGCAGGACAGCTAGAAATAAATGTAATGATGCCGATGATTGCCTATACTTTTTTACATTCGATTGAGATTATGAGCAATGCATTGCAGACACTTGAGGCAAAGTGTATCAATGGCATTCAGGCAAATGAAGAACAATGTCAGAAATGGATGGAGGAAAGTCTTGCATTGGTTACTGGATTAAGTTCAAAGCTAGGCTATGATATGGCTTCAGAAATCGGAATGCAAGCAGATGAACAGAATAAAAAATTAAAAGATCTGCTACAGGAAAAAGAATTGCTTACAGATGATGTACGTCATGCGATTGATCCAAAAGGAATGGTTTAAAGAAAAAGCTGATAGAGAAGGTTAAAGATTAGATTGCTTAGCAAAATACCACTGCTTTTAAAGGAGGTATATTTTTTGAGCAAATTGTTGCCGAATGATTGAATTTTAGAAGTGATGAGGCTGAATCATTCGGTTTTTTCCTTATCAGCTTTAGGAACTGCCGCCGGCGAACTTTGTCGAATTTTTGCGAGTTGACAAGATGGAAAGAACATGTAAATATAGAATTGCCACATCCATATATTTCCTCTTTTTTAATTCTTCTAAAAAAGCAACTTGAACTAAAGCTACTTCTTTTAAAACGCTTTTCTGTGCTTTTTCTCTATATTGATTTAACCCATATTATTTGCTTGAAAGGGGGGATGTCAAATATGAAAATATATAGGGAAGGAGGAGCGCGAATTGGGCCACGATATATTAGGCTATAACAAAGCGGGGGATGAAATTGCCTATGCCCGCTTTAGTATGAGTAATCATAATGTTACTGTATTGTATCAGTTACTTGATGCAACTCAATACGATGCAGGTGTTAGCGGTTCGGGAAACAGTGCCACTTATACGGTGCCGCAACTTGAAAAAGCTTTGAACATCTTCAACCAGTCATTTACTGAAATTGACATCTCGTCAAAACATCATTATACAGTTTGGGATTTGAAACAAATTCGAGATTTTATCGTAAATTGTTTAGCCACTGCAGAAAATGAAGGAAGCGTAAAAATCTTTTTCTGTTAAGGCATCTAAACTGTCTCTCTCTTTATGCCTCTCTTTTAATCTGCGAATAACTGCTGGCGATATTCCATAGCATATCTTTTTCTAGTTTCTTAGTTCTAGTGGTGAAAGTTCAGCAAGTTCCAGGAATTAATCATTCATAAGTGCTCAGATTGCCATCGGAGTTACTTAGGAAAAATTTATTTCGATTCCTATATTTAATATTTCTGGATTTTTTTGATTATTTAAGAAGAAAAGCTATAATTGGTTTAAAGGATTGAAGCAGAGATAGAACGTTCTCATCCTTTTAAACAATGGCTTTATTATATGCTGGTGTTGATTTTTGGCTCATTTTCTCTCTGATTCTATGAAATGATAAGAGAAAATGAAATTTTTCTCATCGTAACTAGAATCAGAGAACCATTGAAGTATTACTAAAGGGGTGTGCGAACCTTGATTTCACACGATATGAGCTAAAGGTTGTTAAGCAAAGCGTAAAAAATAGAGAAAATCATATTGAGCAATAGGGGGAGCACGTTTTATGAGCCCGGCAGAAATAAATGCTGTTTCAATCAATGAGATTCGTGAATCAGGACAGGAATCGATTCGTGATTATTTTGAACAGCACATACAATCTTTTTACAGCTTAGGCAGACTCTATCTTACTAATCAGCAGCAAATGGAAGAGCTCTTCTATCAATCTATTGTCAAGGCGCAAAAAAAGTTGCCACGCTTTAAAAGCAATGATTCATTTGAGACTTGGATTACAACGATTTTTATTCATATGTGCTGGGAGCATTCAGAGGATGAAAATAAACAAGTTTCAGCAGAAAGTAAATCCGGTCAAAGTATTTTTCAAGCGCTGAATCAGTTGGAAAAATATGAGAAAGAGGCGCTCGTACTTACATATGTAAAAGGACTTTCGAAAGAGAATGCGGCAAATCTCCTTCAAGTTTCTGGAGAAAAGCTCAATGAATATTTGTTCTCGGGCATTCAATCTCTAAGAACAGAATTGGGTTACGGTACAAACTTTAATGGCTGTAAGGAATATTATCCACATTATGTCGCTTATTTAGAGAGAACTCTTGAACGCTCAAGTAAGATCGACTTAGAAGTCCATGTTTATCACTGCCGAGAATGTCAGGAGGATCTAGCTACCTTTCAGGAACTTATGCTGATGATGACAAATATTGCTGAGAAGATTGAAGAATTCCAAGTGCCGTCCGATTTCATGGAAAATGTGAAAGCGAGGCTTGCGGAAAAGGAAAAGCAAAGCTTAGAGAAAAATAGAAGGCGTCTGAAAATTACTGTTAGTGTTGCTGCAGTTTTTGCTCTCTTCATTTCGCTTGGAGTTTTTACAGGTGTGTTTGCAAAATTTTATTACTCATGGACGGAAGATGATTTGGAGCTGCGAGCTTTTTTGCAGGAAGGTCTAGGTGAAAGGTTGAATCTAGTCGCAGAAAGTGAAGGAGTGAAAATCACGATTAAAAGTGCAATTGCCGATGATTTTCAAACACTAGTGTTCTATGAAATAGAAGATATGAATGAAGATAATCAATATCTTCTTGATTATTATGAAGGAATTTCGGTGAGGAGCGAAAATGCAGGTGTGAATCATGGAAGTAATCCTAGATATTTTAATCCTGAACTTCATTCTGATTTGAATAAAGAAAGTAAGAATGTATATCATGGCAAAATTAGTTTGTTCCCCATAAAAGATGATAAAGGAACGATGAAGCTTAAGATTACGAAGATTCATAAACTGCAGCAAGCTGCAAATTATTGGGAAACGGAATCTAAATCAGGAGAATGGGATTTTGAGATTCCTTTAAACAAAAATCCCATCATAGAATATGCGCTAGATGAGGAGATTGAAGTGGAAGGAATTCCGTTGCGAATTGAAAAATTAACACTCGCACCGACAACGACAGTTTTGCAATATTCGGTCAATCAAAGTCAAGCGGAGGAAGTATTAGATTTAGTTAGCTTTGAATATCTTGAAATGAACAAAAGAAAAGCAAAAGGTGATTTATACGGAAGCTTTTACTCGGAAGTACAGGAGGATGTAAATTGGCTCACCTTTGAAGCTCATTTTGACTCATTATTTGGAGAAAGAGCAAAGGAATTTAGCGCTCAATTGGGATTGGTGCAGCTTAGCTACGCTGACAATAAAAATATCGAATTAGATCCTTCTGTGGTGTATCCTCAAACCGTTGAATATGCTGGTAGCACACTTTCTATCGATAAAGTGGAAGTGGGAGGAACAACAGAACTCATTATTAGGAATAATGATTGGGAAAATGGTGGATATGATTCGCTTCAATTACATGTTATTGGTGAAGATGGTAATGACGCAGTCTCTATGGAGATGGAGTCAGAAGGAATAATAGTTGATAAAAATGGGGTTGAATATCATATGAACGAGGAGCTGCCTGTGCCATATCAAGAAATTGAGCAGCCGCGCCATATTCAAATCTCACAAAAAGTTCGTTTGTACAATACCGAAGAAGAAAAATATTTAAGACCGAAGAGGCTTGAATTGTATGGCTATAGTGTAACGAAGTATTTGGATGAGATGGTCAAGGTTTCATTGCAAGAGGATTGAGAAAATTCGTTCCCTTAAGGGAGGCAAGCGCTTATGGTATGCCTACCCTTAAGGTTTTTTTGTTGGAATGAGAACTTTGGTTTTTATGAAAAACGATATTAAAATACTAATTATCAATAATAATTTATTGAAAAACGATAAAATTATGCTACAATGGGTTTACCGTAAATCAAATTTAAGAGGTGTCCTAATATGAAACAAGGTAAAACGCTGTTTTTAAAATTAGCCGTTATTCTGATTGGAATTCCCATTCTTGCTCTATGTATTTTTGTCGTTCCAGCGGTGGCGAACTTCATCGTAGAGCTTTATCCAGACCATGCGTATTTAAAGTATTTAGTGTACATTGATTTGTACGCTGCAGCGCTCCCGTTTTATTATGCTCTTTATCAAGCGTTTAAACTTTTACAGTATATTGATCAGGACCATGCGTTTTCGCAAATGGCTGTTAATGCTTTGAAGAGTATAAAAAAATCTGCAATCTGGATCAGTAGTTTGCTATTTGTGGGCATGCCACTTTTCTATCTCGTTGCGGAAGCGGATGATGCACCAGGGATTATTTTGATCGGATTGGTACTTATATTTGCTTCCGTGGTGATAGCTATTTTTGCCGCTGTCCTTCAAAGGCTTTTGCAGGAAGCAATTGATATCAAATCTGAAAATGATTTAACAGTCTGAGGTGAATACAATGGCAATTATCATTAATCTTGATGTGATGTTAGCAAAAAGGAAGATGAGTGTAACTGAACTTTCAGAGAAGGTTGGAATTACCATGGCGAATCTTTCGATTTTGAAAAATGGCAAGGCGAAAGCGATTCGATTCTCCACTCTTGAAGGAATTTGTCAGGCTTTAGATTGTCAGCCGGGGGACATTTTAGAATATCGAAGTGATGATGACGTAGCAGAGTAATAAATAAAGGGGAGCTGTACATGAATGTCATCGTACAAAAGGTGAGACAGAAAAAAACGTTTAAGACGCAAATCACCAGTGCATTTACGCAACTTGTCCGTTTTGGTTGGGAACAGGCATTATCCTGTGTTTTTCCTGTCGTTATTTTTGCCTCTTTGGCAATTACACAGCTTCTCCCTTTACCATTTTTAGCACGATACGATTGGCTTCTTCTTATCTGTCTTACTATGCAATGGTGGATGGTGCGCTCTGGACTAGAAACAAAGGATGAACTAAAAGTAATCACCCTTTTCCATATGATTGGTCTCACTCTTGAAATTTTCAAGGTACATATGGGCTCATGGTCGTATCCAGAAGAGGGTTTTTTCAAAATCTTTGAAGTTCCATTGTATAGCGGGTTCATGTATGCAAGTGTTGCGAGCTATCTTTGCCAGGCATGGAGAAGACTAAATGTTGAATTGGAAAGGTGGCCATCATTTTTCATCGTCGTTCCATTAGCTTCAGCAATTTACTTGAATTTCTTCACCCATCATTATTGGATCGACGTCCGCTGGTGGTTATCTGCTCTTGTTCTAATGGTCTTTTGGAAATCAGCGGTCACTTACGAGGTTAATCGTACTCGTTATCGAATGCCTATAGCGTTATCCTTTGTACTCATCGGTTTCTTCATATGGATAGCGGAAAATATTGCTACATTCTTTGGAGCATGGAAATATCCAAATCAAACAGATGCATGGAGTCTTGTCCATCTTGGGAAGGTCAGTTCATGGTTGCTGTTAGTGATCGTGAGCTTTTTGATTGTCGCTACGTTAAAATTAGTTAAAAGAAAAATTTGATTTTTATTTATTATCAAGGATAGGTCTATATTTTTATTTTTCTTGTTTCGCTGCCTTTAGATTTTATAAAATGGCCCTTTATCAAACGAAATAATCAATTCTCTTCATAAATGTAAATTGTTAAAATTGGTTAAAGGAATGAATCGATTCTTTAATTAAGTGTTTTAAAACAATAAAAGTTAAAGGAGAAACTTATGAGCGAGAAAAGAAATCTTATCTTATTTATTGCGACGAGTTTAGACGGTTATATTGCGACAGAGGATGATTCTCTAGAATGGCTATTCAAGGTTGAAGGAGAAGGAGATAACGGTTATTCCGAGTTTTATGAAACGATAGACACGGTAATTATGGGGAAACGGACATATGATTGGGTTATGGAACAAGGTTTAAAGGAGTTTCCTTATAAAGATAAAAAATGCTTTGTGTTCTCAAGGTCGCAGATTCGTGATACCAATGAGGTCACATTTATAAACGCTGATGTGACTAAATTTGTGAATGAGTTAAAAGCTCAAGAAGGGAAGAATATTTGGATTGTCGGTGGAGGAGAGCTACTGCATAGTTTTATAGAAGAAAAATTAATTGATGAATTTATCATTACAGTTGCACCAACGATAATAGGTAAGGGAATCCCGTTATTTAAAGGAGGAGATTCTCAATTGGAGCTTTCTTTAAAAGGAACGAGGATATTTAATCAATTTGTAGAATTACATTATGGCTTAAAAAAATAAATGGTCTTATGAAACAAAAAGGTGGTGAATCTTTTTTATGAGTAAGTTTCATTCTGAATACATGATTACAATGAAGGATATTGTGAAAGATGGCTCCGCTATTTTACGTCAAAAGACAGAAGAACTCGAGGTTCCGATAAAGAATGAAGATAAGGAAGTATTATTGAGCATGCTTCAATACTTGAAGAATAGTCAGGATCCAATCATAGCCCCAAAATATCATTTGCGTCCAGGTGTCGGGTTGTCTGCCAATCAAATTGGCCTTAATAAACGCATGTTTGCAGCTTTCTTTGAAGACAAGGAATATATGCTGATTAATCCTAAAATGGTTAGTCATTCTGTGAATATGATTTATCTGCCTGAAGGTGAAGGTTGTCTTTCTGTTGATAAAGAGGTTAAAGGATTTGTTCCGAGATATGAGCGAGTTAAAATTAAAGCTTATGATATAAACGGGCAAGAACTGATTTTGAAATTTAAAGGGTACGGATCCATTATTATCCAGCATGAAATGGATCATTTAAATGGAATAATGTTTTATGACAGAATTAATAAAGAAAATCCATTTAAGCTTCCCGAAAATGTTTCGATAGAGAGCCTGTACTAGGTTATTTTAAAAACGCCAGCTATTTCGCTGGTGTTTTTCCGTTTGAGGCGACAGAACATCAGTGTTCATACGATTGGAGCTTGAATGAAATACTATATAAGACAAATTGTTTTATCCTCAATATGGATTATGGGAAAATGGAAAATATGAAATGGAAATCTAAACAAGGAGAACCCTTTTATGATTAGATTTGAAAATGTATCAAAGAAATTTACGGATGATACAGTTGCGGTTGATTCAGTCGATTTTGAGATCCGGCAAGGAGAATTTTTTGTCATGATTGGTCCAAGCGGTTGTGGAAAGACGACAACGCTAAAGATGATTAATCGGTTAATTCCTCTTTCGGATGGGACGCTGTACATTAACGGGAAAAAGATAAGCGAGTATGATATTCATGAATTACGCTGGAATATTGGTTATGTTCTGCAGCAGATTGCTCTTTTTCCACATATGACAATTGAGGAAAATATCGCGATTGTTCCAGAGTTAAAAAAGTGGGGGAAAGATAAAATTCAAAAAAGAGTTCATGAGCTTTTGGAAATGGTCGGCCTTGACCCTGCCGTATATGCTAGTCGAAAACCAAGCGAGCTTTCAGGCGGACAACAGCAAAGAATTGGTGTCATCCGGGCTCTTGCTGCCGATCCAGAAATTATTTTAATGGATGAGCCCTTTAGTGCATTGGATCCCATTAGTCGTGAAAAACTTCAGGATGATATGCTCGATTTAAAGGACAATCTCAAAAAAACGACCGTATTTGTGACCCACGATATGCAAGAGGCGCTGAAACTGGCTGATCGTATCTGTATTATGAGAGAAGGGAAAATTGTTCAAATCGGAACTCCTCATGAAATTGTAGCAAATCCGGCCAATGATTTCGTGAGAGAATTTGTGGGTGACAAGTATGGCAATGGAATAAATGACTTCAAGCTAGAAGATTTACTAGAACCATTAGTGAATAAAGAAGGAATGGATGCCATTACAGTTTCAGCATCGGAATTAAATTCCTTTAAAGAGCTTATTGATATTTTAGCTGACCATGAACAGGTGATCGTTGAGAAAAAAGGCCAAGAAATGGGCTCCATCGATCGCAGAACAGTTATGAGGTATTTATCTGCGAATCTATTGCAGAAAGGAGTCTAAACTTGTGCAAGAGTTGATAAGGGTCTTTCATGATAGAAAAAGTAATTTATTAAGTGCGTTATTCGAACATATGGAGCTTTCCTTTATAGCTTTATTTTTTGCTGTAGCCATTGCGATCCCATTAGGGATTTTTCTTACAAGACGTCAAAAAGTAGCGGAAGGAATTATCGGGTTTGCCTCTGTTATTCAAACAATTCCATCACTTGCCTTACTGGGGATTCTCATTCCTTTGTTTGGTATTGGCAGAGTGCCTGCGCTCATTGCTTTAGTAGCTTATGCATTACTTCCAATATTGAGAAATACGTATACTGGGATTAAAGAAGTAGAACCTGCATTAATTGAAGCTGCCCGAGCAATGGGGATGAATTCAAGGAAAAGGTTGATCAGGGTAGAGTTGCCTTTGGCAATGCCGGTTATGATGGCCGGCATCCGTACGGCAATGGTGTTAATTGTAGGAACAGCAACTCTGGCAGCGTTGATTGGAGCAGGTGGACTTGGCGACATTATTCTCTTAGGAATTGATCGAAATAATGCGAATCTGCTGTTATTAGGTGCGATACCGGCAGCTTTGCTAGCAATTCTCTTCGATTTTTTGCTGAAGAAATTTGAACATCTTTCCTATAAAAAAGCTCTTATTTCTGTAGGGACCCTCGGATTATTGGCTATCTTTATGTTTGCAGCTCCGCTTATTGGAAAAGAAGAGCAAAAAATAGTCATTGCTGGAAAATTAGGCTCAGAACCAGAAATTTTAATTAATATGTATAAACTTTTAATTGAAGAAGAAACCGATCTACAAGTGGAGCTTAAGCCAGGTTTAGGGAAAACATCTTTTCTTTTTAATGCCCTTAAGTCCGGAGATATTGATATTTATCCTGAATTTACAGGTACAGCCATTTCGGAATTTCTAAAAGAAACGGCTGTAAGCAACGAGAGTGAGGAAGTTTATCAACAGGCGAAGAACGGGATGTTAGAAAAATATCAAATGCTGATGCTAGAGCCAATGCAGTATAATAACACGTATGCTTTAGCCGTTACAGAGAAATTTGCTGATCAATTTGGCTTAGAAGCGATCTCCGATTTAAGGGGAATAGAAGAACATATTAATGCCGGCTTCACCTTAGAATTTTCTGATCGTGAGGATGGCTATGTCGGAATTCAGTCGCTATACGGTATTCAGTTTCCGAGTCTCGTAACGATGGAACCGAAATTACGCTACGTTGCGATCGAATCAGGAGAAATTAATTTAATCGATGCCTATTCCACTGATAGTGAACTACAGCAATACAAGTTGACGGTTTTGGAAGACGATTTGCTGTTATTTCCACCATATCAAGGTGCACCATTATTGAGGGAAGAGACGGCACGCCAATTTCCTGAAATGGTGGATGCCTTGAATCAACTGGCGGGCATGATTTCTGACGATGAAATGCGAGAAATGAATTACCAAGTGAATGTGGAAGGTGAAAGTCCGCGCAAGGTTGCAGAGTTGTTTTTAGTAGAAGAGGGTCTGATTCATTAAGGCAATCCTTATTAAACTGGTGGTTTTTTCGGGAAATGGTGGAGAACTTTCGACAAAGTGGCTTTTTATTTGGTTCTGCGATGATTGCAGAAGGGAGCTGTACATTATGGCCAGTACGGTTGACATTTGTATTCCATCAATTGTTCTTCGGCATTCATTAATCATTTTATGTTAGAATGTCTCTGTACATAATAGAAATTAAGATTAATGGAGGATTCTATGTATAGCGAACCTATTTTTCTGCAACCGGTATTTCAAGAAAGAATCTGGGGTGGGCAAAAACTAAATACACATTTTAATTATGACATTCCTTATGAACATACTGGCGAGGCTTGGGTGGTCTCTGCTCACCCAAATGGCCCAAGCGTTATAAAGAATGGTCCATTAAAAGGAAAGACGTTAGCTGATGCTTGGCTGGAGCATGGTGAATTGTTTAATAAGAGTAAAGATAACGATGACGCGTATCCTTTACTGGTAAAAATTTTGGATGCAGCTGATGACCTGTCTGTGCAAGTGCACCCGAATGATCAATTTGCTCAAGAAACAGAAGGCGTACCATACGGAAAAACAGAATGCTGGTATGTTTTAAGTGCGGAAGAGGGTGCAGAGCTAGTGTTAGGACACCATGCTGCGTCACGAGAAGAACTTGAAAATATGATTGATCGTGGAAAATGGGAACAGTTGTTACGTCGTGTCAGTGTAGAAGCTGGAGATTTTGTATATGTGCCCAGCGGTACGATTCATGCAATTGGAAAAGGAATTGTAATCTTGGAAATACAACAAAGTTCTGACATCACATACCGAGTATATGATTATGACCGTACGGATGCAGCGGGAAATAAACGTGAACTTCACTTGGAACGTGCAAAGCAAGTAACAACTGTTCCGCATCAGGACGCAAAGGTAGAACAAACGGAAAAACAGGTAGATGATTTGCGAGTTAAGAAACTAGTAAAAGAGAAATACTTCTCAGTGTACCACTGGGATTTAAAAGGAAAGGCTTCACTCGAAATGAACAAAGATTTTTTACAAGTAAGTGTAATTGCGGGTCTAGCAAAGCTTACAGTGAATGATCAAGCATTTGAGATAGAGAAGGGCACTCACTTTGTCATTCCTCATCATGTTGAAGCATTTCGTATTTCCGGTCAAGCAGAGTTAGTTGTTTCTCATCCTTAAGTTGGAATGAAGCTGTGTCAAAAAATTTTATTTTTTGATATCAGCTTTTTCTTTTTTGTTATGTTTTCATCTAATTGTTTTTGATTTGGCCCTTGTCCTCATAGAGGGTTCATGGGGACAAAGAAAGCTGAACCAAAGCAAAGTGTGTCCTCATAAAGAGCTCATGGGGACAGAGAAAGCTAAAATAAGGCGAACCTTGTCCTCATAAAGGGTTCATGAGGACAGAGAACGCCAAAAAAAAGCAAAGCGTGTCCTCATAGAGGGTTCATGGGGACAAAGAACGCCAAAAAAAAGCAAAGTGTGTCCTCATAGAGGGTTCATGAGGACAGAGAACGCCAAAAAAAGCAAAGTGTGTCCTCATAGAGGGTTCATGAGGACAAAGAAAGCTGAACCAAAGCAAAGTGTGTCCTCATAAAGGGTTCATGAGGACAAAGAAAGCTGAACCAAAGCAACCGTGTCTTCACCAAAACTTTATCAGTCGCCTGAATAGCTGTGGCTGTATCTTGATGGGGAGATACGGGATAAGAAAGAATCATCTTCTTTAGTATTTTCTCCGTCTCGAATTGCCAGCAAATTTTCTTTCGGTAGAGTATACTTCTATCACTCACTTTTCAATACCACAAACTATCCTCCAAATCAGTGCAACCGCTGCATAGCCATTCATAAACTAGTCTTTATCATTTTTTTGTGGCTAATCTTTTTGCTCTCTTATATTGTTACAGCGCCTTAAAGTATAAAAAATATGGAAATAAACCAACCTAAATGAACAGCCCAATTGATGTTGGAACACCTCGCAATTATTGTGCCAAATGGTTATTATATCAACGTTGGAAACGTTTTATAATTAAATTGAGAGGTGGAGGGATACTATTGTTTGATCAACGGTCCTATAAACTATTGGAAGAATTGACAAAGCATGAAAAAATAACGAAGCAAGAAATAATGATGCAGCTAAACTTATCTGAACGTCAACTTCAGTATGATTTGGAAAAAGTCAACTTTGCCCTAACCAATAATGATTTGCCGGAAATTAAAATTTCCAATCAATTGCTTTTTATTGACAAGGCATTAAGAAGCTTGGTCAAAACAAACTATCTAGATATGAATGCTAATCAGTTCATTATATCGGAACAAGACAGAGCCTATTTAATTTATTTGTACACCTTTATTCGTAAAGAGCCGGTTTCCAATTATCATTTTCAATTATTGCTGGGAGTAAGTAAAAATACAGCACTAACGGATGTAAAAAGGTTAAAAGAAATTTGTGATAAGTGGAAGGTAAAATTTTTATACACACGCTTGGATGGGTATCATATAACAGGAACTGAAATGGATAAGAGGAGATTAGCAATCTTTAGTGTAAATCATTTACTTTCTCAACCACTCGGGGAAGAAATCATTATTTTGGCACTTAAGTCATGGGGAAAGGCGGAAATCCTTGTTGAAACACAACAAATTATGAATCAATATCTAGAAATAAATGAGATCAGTTTAGTTAAGAGTAGAAAAACAGAGATGATTATCCACCTTGCTCTCTTGAGGGTTCGTGCTGGAAAGGAAAAATTATCCTTTACGAATTTAGAAAAACAAATGCTTGAAAGACAGAGCATATTTAAACATGGGAAGGAATTATCGAGGAAGTTATTTCCTGAAGGAGGTGAAGATGAGAGTTATTTTGTAACGATTCAGTTACTCGTAACACTTGAAATAGTTACAAGCCAAGCTAGTCCTGAATTGGAGAAGTTAGCGGAACAAATTATCGAAGAATTTGAAAAAAACACATTGCTTCCGATTGAAGATAAAGCATTTTTGAAAAGAAGTTTATACAATCACCTTGTTCCAGCATTTTTTAGAATTATTTTTGAAATTCCACTCTTTAATCAATTAAGTGAAAGAATAAAGAGAGAGTATCCTGATCTATTTCAGTTTGTAAAGCGTTCATTGTCCCCACTGGCACTTTGGACAGGGAAAGAAATTAGTGAAACCGAAATTGGTTTTTTTACTATGCATTTTGGTGGTTACCTGGATAGCGGAAATAATTTGCATTCAGAGAAATTAACAGGATTAATCATCTGTTCCAATGGATTAAGCTCATCCATCATGCTTGAAGCCCAATTAAAAGAGTTGTTTCCTACAATTCGATTTTCTAGAATACACAATCGTGACAGATTTGAAGATATCCCAGCAGCAAACTATGATGTGGTATTTTCAACCATTAAGGTAGAATCCGTAAAGCCAGTATTCATTGTGAAAACCTTATTGTCACAGGTAGACAAATACTATCTAATTCGTGATGTATTGCAGAAATTTCCAAGATTAGATAGGCAAATATTCACCGTTGAGCAATTGATGGAAGTGATTAAAAGGCATACAGAAGTAAAAGATGAAAACCAACTATATTCTGAGCTTGTTAATTTATTATATATACAAAACAAAAGCAAGGGGATGAACAAACCAATGTTATCAGAGCTCTTGACGAAAGACACAATCCATTTTACTGATGAAAAGCTGGATTGGAAGGATGCAATTATTGAAGCATCTCAACCATTGGTAGAGTCCAATAAAGTACAAAGGAAATATGTGGATTCCATGATAAGAAATGTAGAAGAAGTTGGAGCATATATTCATATCGGCAAAGGTATAGCGATTCCGCATGCTAGGCCAGAAAATGGTGTGAACCAGCTAGGGATGTCTTTTTTAAGAACAAAGACTCCTGTGTTGCTTCTGGATCAGGCTGATCATAAAATTGATATTTTTATTTGTTTAGCTGCTATTGATAGTGAAGCACATCTTAAGGCACTTGCACAGTTAACCAAAATTTTAGGTGATAATGAACTTCTTGAAGCTATTAAAGCTGCTGAAACTGCAGAGCAAGTAATCGAAATTATAAAAATGGGGGAGAATAAATAATGAAAATTTTAGCTGTTTGTGGTTCAGGTTTAGGAACTAGTTTTATGGTAGAAATGAATATCAATCAAATTTTAGAAGAGCTTGGTGTGACAGGAGTGGAAGTATCACATTCTGATTTAAGCTCAGCAACACCAGACGATGCGGATGTTTTCTTTCTTGCTAAAGACATTGCAGAAGGTGGAGCCCATTTAGGTGAGGTTGTTGTGATGGATAGCATCATTGATATGGACGAATTAAGAACTAAAGTAAAACAAGTTTTGGAGAAAAAAGGATTAATCTGATGTAAATCAAAAAAAGGGGGTAAAGAAATGCAAACGTTAATTGATATTTTAAGTCAACCAGCCATTCTAGTAGCACTCATTGCTTTAATTGGTTTAATGGCGCAAAAAAGAAATATGTCGGATACCGTAAAGGGAACTACTAAAACATTCGTAGGCTTCCTTGTCATTTCAGCAGGTGCCGGAATTCTTGAAACTGCGTTGGTACCGTTTGGGGCGATGTTTGAACAAGCATTTAATGTTACTGGAGTTGTTCCAAATAATGAAGCCATTGTTGCTCTGGCATTATCAGAATATGGTACAAATACGGCATTAATTATGTTTTTCGGTATGATTGTCAACATTCTTATAGCAAGATTTACCCGATTTAAATATATTTTTTTAACTGGTCATCATACCCTTTACCTTGCTGCGATGTTAGCCGTAATTATGGCTGTGGCAGGATTCAATACAGTTGGCTTGATCGCTGCAGGTTCTGTTGCACTTGGGATTGTAATGACTTTATCACCAGCTATTCTTCAGCCGTTTATGCGTCAGTTAACTGGAAATGATAACGTGGCATTAGGTCATTTCAGTGCTGTCGGTTATGCAGCAAGTGCTTTAGTTGGTAAATTATTTAAAAGCAGCAAAGAAAATTCTACTGAGAATATTAACTTTCCAAAAGGTTTAGGTTTTTTACGAGACAGTACTGTAAGTATTGCCTTAACAATGATTATCATGTATGTAATTGTGGCACTTTTTGCAGGAGCTACTTATATTGAAAATGAGCTAAGTGGAGGTACAAATTTCCTCGTATTTTCTCTTATTCAAGCAGGTAGGTTTGCTGCCGGTGTATTTATTATCTTATCTGGAGTTCGTTTAGTATTGTCAGAAATTGTACCTGCATTCAAAGGGATATCTACTAAGCTTGTGCCGAATGCTAAACCAGCACTTGATGTTCCAATTATTTATCCATATGCACCAAATGCGGTATTAATTGGATTCTTTGCAAGTTTCTTAGGCGGAATTTTCAGTATGGTAATCATGATTTTCACTGGTGGTGTCATTATTTTGCCGGGTGTTGTACCCCACTTCTTTACAGGAGCAGCTGCCGGTGTCTTTGGTAATGCTACGGGAGGCTTTAAAGGTTCTGTTATTGGCTCCTTTGTCAATGGGGTAGTTATTTCATTCCTTCCAGTATTCTTAATGCCTGTACTTGGTGATTTAGGATTCGCTAATACAACCTTCTCTGATGCTGATTTTGGTGTATCTGGAATATTCTTTGGTTCATTGGCTAATTATGCTGGACCAATTGCCATTACAATAAGTTTAATTGTCATCCTTGCATTGATGGCAATACCTGTGAAGAAACAAAAAGCAGAAACAAAATAAGTTAGTTTAATGTGATGCTGAGGATTATCGCTATAAAACCTCAGCATCTAAGAATTAAAAAACACTGGAGGTTCTTAATATGACTACAAAGAATTCAAGGATTTCTGAATTATCGATTAACACAATTCGTACGTTAACAATAGATAGTGTAGAAAAAGCACAACACGGACATCCAGGAATGCCAATGGGAGCAGCCCCTATGGCTTATAGCCTTTGGAAAAATATTATGAATATTAACCCTGAAAACCCGAACTGGTTCAATCGTGATAGATTTGTATTATCAGCTGGACATGGGTCCAATTTACTGTACAATTTGCTGCACCTTTCAGGGTATGATGTAACGATAGAAGATCTGAAGAACACAAGACAGTGGGGAAGTAAAACACCGGGTCATCCGGAGTATGGAATAACTCCTGGAGTTGAAGCAACTACAGGACCACTTGGACAAGGTATTCCTGTAAGTGTTGGGATGGCTTTGGCTGAGAGACATTTGGCGGAAACATATAATAAAGATGGTTTTCCTATTGTAGACCATTACACATATACAATTTGTGGTGATGGGGATTTGATGGAAGGTGTATCCTATGAAGCGGCATCGCTTGCAGGACACTTGGGACTAGGACGTTTAATTGTGTTATATGATTCCAATAATATTAGTTTAGATGGCGAGCTAAACTTGGCTTTTTCTGAAGATATTAAAAAACGTTTTGAATCGTGTAACTGGCAATATTTATATGTTGAAGATGGAAATGATATTGAAGCTGTTCATAAGGCATTGTTAGAAGCGAAAGCAGATGAAAACAGACCGACTATTATTGAAGTAAAAACAGTTATTGGCTATGGTTCACCATCTTTACAAGGAACAAATGAAGCGCACAGTGACCCTTTAGGAAAAGAAGAAATCGAACTTACGAAAAAGTTCTATAACTGGGAACACGATGAATTTCATGTGCCTGAAGAAGTATATGAAGACTTTAGCAGTATTAAAGAGAATGGAATTGCAAAAGAAAAAGCATGGAATGACCTCTTTGCCGCATATCAAAATGAATATCCAGAACTTGCTGGAGAGCTAAAGCGAATCATCGCCGGTGAGCTGCCGGTTGATTGGAAGAGTGGACTTCCTGAATATAAAGAAGGTGAAACACTTGCAACACGAGTTGCATCCAGTGAAACATTAAATCTACTTGCTGATAAATTACCTGAATTGGTTGGTGGGTCTGCTGATTTAGATTCATCAACAAAAACAAGATTAAAAAATTATGTAGACCTTAACAGTCAAGATTATTCTGGAAGGAACGTTCGATTTGGTGTAAGAGAATTTGCGATGGGAGCTATTGCTAATGGACTTGCACTACATCATTTACGCCCATTCGTAAGTACGTTTTTTGTTTTCTCAGATTACTTGCGTCCAGCAATCAGACTAGCTTCCTTGATGGAACTTCCAGTGATATATGTGTTTACGCATGATACAGTTGCAGTAGGACAAGATGGACCAACTCATCAACCAGTTGAACAGCTTGCTGCATTTAGAGCAATGCCGGGAATTTCTGTCATCCGGCCTGCAGACGCAAATGAAACAAGAGAAGCATGGAAAATAGCTGTGGAAGAAACGGGGCATCCGACCATATTAGTGTTAGGTAGACAAGGATTACCCACATTGCAAACGACAGAAACGCTGGCAACCGAGGGCGTCCGCAAAGGAGCTTATATTGTATCCAAAGCTTCAAATAAAGCTGTTGGAATTATCATTGCTGCTGGTTCTGAGGTTGCTTTATCAATTAAAGCTCAAGCCCGTTTAGCTGAAGAAGGCATCTACGTGAATGTTGTAAGTATGCCATCATGGGATCTTTTTGATAAACAGTCACAACAATATCAAGAAAGTGTATTGCCTGGCAATTTACAAAAACGTTTAGCAGTGGAAATGGGTTCTAAGCTTGGATGGAGAGAGTATGTAGGAAGTGAGGGGGCAGTAATGAGCATTGATACATTCGGTGCATCGGCTCCTGGAGACCAAGTCATTGAAAAATATGGTTTTACTGTAGAAAACATAGTAAATAATTTTAAAGCATTATTGTAATGGATTGTAACAAAAAGGTAGCCAATGTGGTTACCTTTTTGCTTAACTGAATAAAAACGGCAGGGAGTAGTGGTGATTCCAATAAAATGAGGTGAAATTAGGCATGTATCTTACTGAATATCATCATCATACAGATAATTCGTTTGACTCCAAAGCTAGAATGGAAGATGTCTGTGCTGAAGCTGTAAAAAGAGGAATCGACGAAATTTGTTTTACAGAGCACTTTTCAGTCAATCCGAATCTTCCAACGTATGGTCATCTAAACTTTGAACAATATTTTTCTCAAATTCATCATGTGCGGGATAAATATAGAGGAAGACTTGTAATTAAAGCTGGCATCGAACTTTGTGAACCTCATTTAATGAAGGATGAATACAAACAAGCACTACAAGAATTGGAATTAGACTTTATTCTTGGCTCCGTTCATAATATTGATGAAATAAAGCTGAGAAAATACATGGGAGATAAAAAGCCGTTCGAGGTGTATCATGATTATTTTACAGAAGTTTATAAGCTTGTTTCCGAGGCAGATATTGATGTGATAGCTCATCTGGATTTAATGAAACGCTATGCGATGGAGTCGAAGGGCAATTACCAGTTTGACGATTTTAACGAAATTTTGGAAGCGATACTCAGAAAGGCTGTCGAACGAGGAATTGGTATTGAAATCAATACCTCGGGTATTTCTAATATGAAGGTTAATGAGCCGTTTCCGACACAGAGCATTTTAAAACTATATAAATCTCTTGGTGGTGAAATCTTGACAATCGGTTCTGATTCTCACCGAGTAGAAACGGTTGGTTCTAACCTTGATGAAGCCCTAAAGATGGCTAAAGCCGCTGGATTTAGATATATTCATACATTTAAGAAACGAAAAGTACATGGATGGCCACTTCAAATATAGTGGGAAAAGGTTCGGAATAGACTAAGTAGACTTGCAGGCTGTATTTTTAAATGGTCTGTTATGCTGATGTTTGTTCAGCTATTTTTTCGTCACTAACAAAATTCTTCCCTTTTTAACTTCTTTGGGGGAGCTGTATCCCTTATGGAAAATGGCAATATTTCATATATGAGTCACTTAATATTTTTTTGAAATATGAATGTAACTATACTTTGACTTAAAATAGGTTTAAAATACTATGGAAGTATTCTTCCATACTTCTAAATAGATTAAGAGTAGGAGTCAAAGGAATGGATTTCATAGAATTGTTAAAAGCCGTCATACTAGGGCTCGTTGAAGGATTAACAGAATTTGCACCGGTGTCTTCAACTGGTCATATGATTATTGTTGATGATATGTGGTTAAAATCAAACGAGTTTTTAGGAAAGTATGCTGCGAATACATTTAAAATTGTGATTCAGCTTGGATCGATTTTAGCGGTCGTCATAGTATTCAGAGAGCGGTTTATTGATCTATTGGGTCTAAATCGGATTCTTAAAAAGAAAGAGGAAAATAAAGAAGAAACTAGCCATCTTAAACTAACTCATATCATTGTTGGCTTACTTCCAGCTGGGGTTTTAGGTGTGTTGTTTGAAGATTTTATTGATGAGAATCTATTTTCAACCGAGACAGTTCTAATTGGGTTATTAATTGGAGCGGTTTTTATGATTATCGCAGATATATTTGGATCCAAAACTCCTAAAGTTGTTACAGTAGACCAAATTAGCTATAAACAGGCGTTAGCTGTGGGGTTCATTCAATGCTTATCACTCTGGCCAGGTTTTTCACGTTCAGGGGCAACGATCTCTGGCGGAGTAATGCTTGGGATGAATCATCGAACTGCTGCGGATTTTACCTTTATTATGGCCGTACCAATTATGGCGGGTGCAAGCTTCTTATCACTATTGAAAAATTGGCAGTATTTTACGTTAGATGCCCTTCCATTTTTCGTTGTAGGGTTTATTAGTGCATTTGTTTTCGCATTAATATCGATTCGCTTTTTCCTAAAGCTAATCAATAAAATAAAGTTGATTCCATTTGCGATTTATCGGATTATACTTGTCTTTGTTATTTATTTACTTTATTTTTAATTAGGCTTTGTTAAAATGATTTTGGGCACATTGCATGGAATCAGAGAGAAAATGAGCCAAAAATCAACACCGACATATAACAGAGCCTTTAAATAAAAGACAAGTGAGTGTGAAAAGATGAATCCTTTAAGGTTGGAATTCAAATTACATAAGTATATTTCAGTGGATCGGAAATTGATCAAGCAAAGAAACGGCAAATTGTTAGTCGATATTCAAGGCGATTTCGAAATGTATATCCATAATAAGTGTTTTTTTAAAGAGCCTTCTCTTGCTCTCCTGGAATTAGGAGTAGCTTTAACAAAATGGGATCGTGTCAGAGATTTTACTTACTATACAATCGAGCATGATGAACGAGAAGGCCCCCTATTAACATTTAATAATAAAGGTGAAAAGGGCTGGAGGTTATTTTCCATCTGGCAGCTATTTGAATCCGAAGATTCATTATCGATCGAAATGATAACGACAGAGATTGAATCTTTTTTACAAGATTTAGATGAAGAATTGGTCAATACTTATGGGTTCAATATTGAAGGTTTCTTAAATAGAAAAATAGGGTTCTTTGGAATTTAGAGGATTGGTTCAGAAATGATTCAATCCTCTTTTATATTTTATGGAGAAGATAAGTTACCAATCAACCTTGTTATACGATGTACTAATGTGATACGATGTACTTGGGATTATATAGAAGGTGGTGTGAGGATGGATAAAGAAATTATGAAAGGCAGCATTGATATTTTGCTTCTTTCTCTCTTGAATCAGCAGGATATGTACGGCTATGAGATCGTTAAAACATTAAAACAGAATAGTAATGAACTTTACAACATGAGTGAAGGAACGCTCTATCCTGCATTAAAACGATTAGAGACGAAAGGTTGGCTTTTATCTTATTGGGTAAATGCTGATAACGGTGGCAGAAGAAAATATTACCAAATCACAGAAGATGGGAAAAGAGAATTAGAGAAGAAATTAACAGAGTGGAATCAAATCAATCAGCTAATTAAAGTATGTTCGGAGGGAGCGACTTGGATAAAGAAATTGAAGCCTACATTGAGCAAATTGTAAGTCGAATTAATTGTAGAAAAGAAGAACGGGTAGAAATGATCGATGAAATTCGTGATCATCTCTCTTTATTGAAATATGACTTTGTTGCTCAAGGTCTTTCGGAAGCGGAAGCAACTGTGAAGGCTTTGAAACAATTTGGCGATCAAAAGCAAATTTCAAATGGACTGCAGGAATCGCTCTTTCCATATTACAAATGGTTTAAAATCGGAACTTGGGTCATGTTTAGTTTTTATGCTGCAGTTGTTCTATATAAGCTACTAATTGAGAGAATCATTAATATTATCGCTGATCATTTGAATGGGTTTCCTATTAGTAGGTATGTATTTCTCCCTCCGGATTCCGAAAGTTATTTTCATTTAGAGGTATTACAACTAAACGCAAATATTATTCCATTTAAAAACACGTTAACTTATATAACGGGATTAGATAAATTTAATTTGGATGTTATCATTCATAATACATTAGGAAATATCTTGATTTTTTTGCCTTTAGGAGTATTTTTGCCTTTACTATTTAAAAAGTGTCGTCCATTTACCAAAGTTCTTCTTATTTCTGTCATCATTAGTATTTTCATTGAATGCTCGCAGCTTATTTTTATGCTAGGGCAATTTGATATCGATGATATTATTTTGAATGTAAGTGGGAGTTTGGTAGGTTTTCTTCTTTTTAAAAGTTTTAAAAGCATTGGGGAGCTTTCAAAGAAACCTAGTTTTAAAAAAGTAGTGTAGTAGGAGAGACAAAAATGAAATTCGTTGTCAAAGTAGGATTAGCGGTTGTATTTAGTTTTTACTTGCTTGTACTTACAAAGCTTATCCTGATTAAATACCTAAGTATTCAAGAAATTATCAGTCATTTTACCTTTACTTATGAGGGAATGTGGAATAAGCACAATTTTATTCCATTTAAAACAATTGGCTATTATTTATTTTTTGCAAATGATATTAATTTTAGTATACGAGTTGAAAATTTAACTGGAAATATTATCGGATTTGCACCCTTTGGCTTTATGTTTCCATTGTTATTCGCCAAATTCCACGGCTTTAAAAATGTCGCGATCGCAACATTTTGTTTAAGCTTAACCTTTGAAACACTTCAGCTCATTTTTAAATTTGGAAGCTTTGATGTAGACGATTTAATCCTGAACACGATTGGAGGAATGTTAGGATATATTCCGATAAAGCTTGCTAGTTTGTATATGAATAATAGAAAATTAAAGCGCACATTCGTAAGATAGCATATATTAATGGCTTTGTTGCTGTGCGGATGGTTTTTTAGCTATGACCCTAATTGTCGTATGATTTTTGCGAAGTTAGGGTTTTTTATTTTCAAGAAGGTAAAGATATCTTTACATTGTGAAAATGTCGATGTATACTATTTGTAAAGATATCTTTACATGTTTCTCAAAAAGGAGAAGATGTTTTTGAAAGTTAAAAATCGAATCAAGGAAATTCGTCTGCAAAAAGGGATTAGCCAAATCAAAATGGCAGAGGATTTACAAATTACAAGGCAAACGATAAATGCGATTGAAAAGCATAAATACAACCCCAGTTTAGAGTTGGCGTTGAAATTGCTTAAGTATTTAGATGTGACGGTTGATGAATTATTTCAATTGGAGGAGGATTAAGGGTGGAAAAGTATAAGACGTTAATTATTGCGATAACAGTCATTGGTGGGATGAGTTTGGGATTTTCTTTAGGAAAACTGTTCATTCCTGACCTACCGTCTGCATTAGTTGCTGCAGGAATTGGCGGCTCGATAGTTGGGGTAGCCCTTGTTATAACAATAGGGAAAATAAGGCAAAAACAAAAAAAGAATAATGTCCCGGATGTAGATGAAAGGACATGGAGCAATATGAAGAATTTTTATGCGATTTCTCTCTATTTTGTCCTTTTTGGGAGCATGCTTCTTGTCTGTATTTTATTTATCTCAGGCATAAAAACAATAGAATTAGGGGCAGTTAGCATTTATTTGTTACTTTTATTTATGCTCCTTGTCATAGGTACGCATATCGTGAGAAGACAGTAGGCAGATTATGTGTTGGAGAAGAGGGAAAGAATGATGGTCCATGTACTCTATATTGAAGATGAGAACGAGATTGGCAGTTGGGTAAAAAAAGATTTAAAGAAAAGAGGCTATGAGGTTACATGGCTAACATCGGGTGAAGGGGTTGAGCAGTATATTTCAACTGCTGACCTCGTAATATTGGATGTTATGCTGCCTGGCTTGGATGGTTTTTCTATTGGCAAACGCATAAAAAATGATAATGGAAATGTTCCTATTTTAATGTTATCCGCTCGCACTGCGATTGAGGATAAAATTGAGGGGCTTGGCTTTGCTGATGATTACTTAACAAAACCTTTTCATCCCGATGAGCTTGCTGCCAGGGTGGAAGTGCTTTTAAGAAGGTTTCAAAAAAACGATGAACTGATTGAAATTGGCCATCTTGCTGTTTATCCAGAAGATTTAAGGATTATTAATAAAAAAACAGAAGAAGAAATTCAATTGACCGGCAAGCAATATTATTTATTTCAATATTTTATTCGTCATTTAAATCAAATTTTAACGAAAGAGCAGCTCTATGAAGGGGTTTGGGGAGAAGCTTATATTGAGGGTGACAAAACACTGATGGTGCATATTCGCTATTTGCGTGAAAAGTTGGAGGAGAATCCGGCGAAACCAAAAATCATTGAAACGATTCGGGGAATTGGCTATAGGGTGAAGTTATGAAAAAGTTTTTCAGATCCTTATTAGCTAAATATATGCTCATCATTTTGATGGCAATTTTTCTTGTTCAATTTGCTTTTATAATTATCGGAACTTTTTTCATAGGAATTGAGTCAAAATTTGTTTCTGAAGACGTACCCACCGCAACAGAAATAGAAGAAAAATGGCATAAAGAGGCAAACAATTTGCAGTCTTTTAGTAAAGCAGAAATTTCACAGCATTTTGCGCAATGGAAAAAACAATATCCTGATGCATCCATGTTTTGGGTGGATGAGAGAGGGGACTTAGTCGAAACGGTTGATCTGAAAGAAGAGTTGCCACAGCAATGGACCGCTGCCTTTATGGCAAAATTTATTAAGGCACGCTATGGCGGTGAACCATTTACTGTGATTGCTTTTTTAGGAAAGGATGAAACCAACGGTTTTATCGTCTTAGAGCTTCCGCGCAAGGAGTTTCAACCCCCTCTTCAGCAGGCATCCAATGACTACGCACTATTCGTTTTCATGGGCATGGCTGTCATTATTTTGTTATTTCTGTTCGTGTCCTTTATGTTCTTTCATAATATTCGAAAACGGCTGTTAAATTTGCAGGCATCGATGACAACTCGGGACGTGGATGGATTGCCTGTACAAACGGCTGTGAAAAAGTATGATGAGATTGGCCGGCTTGAGCAAACTTTTAATGAGATGATTCAGGAACTGAAAGAAGCGAACGAGAGGGAAAAAGAAGAAGAGCAGTTGAGAAGAGAGTTGATCGCTAATCTCTCTCATGACTTGAGGACACCGCTAACAAAAATGCGAGCACAAATCTACTCTTTAAGTAAAGAAAATGGTTTAGGAGAGAAACAAGCTTCCATTGACATGCTTGAAGCTTCCATTGTTGACATTGATCGGCTAATTGAAAACTTGATGTCGTATACTTTATTAATCGCAAGCAGGTATAAGCTGGAGAAAAAAGAGGTTGATGTGATTCGGTTAGTTCGGGAATGTTTAGCAACATGGTATTCTGTGTTTGAAAAAGAAGAATTTGAAATAGAGGTTGAACTGCAACCATTTGAAAACAATCAATGGTTTGTCGACCCTTCTTGGCTCGGTCGTATTATCGATAATTTACTGCAAAATGTCCTGCGGCATGCACGGAGCGGCCGATATATTCAAGTGAAAACAGAATCCACTGAACGATATGATGCATTCTTATTTACCGATCGAGGAAAAGGAATGCAGCATGTTTCCAATGAAAAAGGAGCTGGGATTGGTTTATCAATTGTGGATATGATGGTGAAAGGAATGGATTTGGATTGGGAAATTAGCTCAACTGAGACAGGTACATCGATTAAGATCATGAAATATAAAAAACGTGTGTAAAGGGGAATGTTTCTCTTTTGCACACGTTTTTTATGGTTATGCTGATAAAAACAAGTGATTTTTAAACAGATTTTAAACTTTCATTATCCTTTATTTTAACCTTCAAACATTATGATTGTTTTTGAGGTGAGAAAAAATGGATCATGTAGTGATTACGAAAGGCTTAACAAAAAGCTTTCGTCAAGAAAAAGCAGTGGATTGTTTAGATTTAAAAATTAAAAAAGGGGATATATATGGATTTTTAGGTCCTAATGGTGCAGGGAAGACAACGACGATTCGAATGTTGCTCGGTTTAATGAAACCGACATCGGGAACGATTGAAATTTTTCAAAAGGATTTAAGGGCGGAACGAATTAGCATTTTAAAAAGGGTTGGTTCCTTAGTAGAGAATCCCTCCTATTATCCACATTTAACAGCTTACGAAAATTTAGAGGCTGTGAGAAAAATTTTAGGAGTTTCAAAATCAAGAATTTATGAAGTCTTAAAAATTGTTCGTCTCACAGATGTCGCCAATAAAAAGGTAAAAGGATTTTCATTAGGCATGAAGCAGCGCTTAGGGATCGCTACTGCTTTATTGGGTGAACCTGAATTGCTGATTTTGGATGAACCAACAAATGGGTTAGATCCATCTGGAATCATTGAAATTCGTCATTTGATTAAACGTCTCTCAACTGAATTTGGCATTACCATTTTGATTTCGAGTCATCTATTATCGGAAATCGATCAAATTGCCACTACAGTTGGCATCGTTTCGAAAGGGAAGTTGATTTTTCAAGATTCCATCGAAATCATGCGCCAATTCGCGCAGAAAAATATTATCTTAAAGGTTAACGATGGGGAGAAGGCTTGGCGCTCTCTTTTGGCAAAAGGAATTAAATCAGATTATCAAGATCGTCAGCTTCTCTTATTAGAGCATTCGAATGAGAAGGTGGCGGATGTTGTACGAATACTTGTTGAAGATGGCTTCTCTATTTATCGAGTTGAAGAAGAGAAGCGTTCTCTCGAAGATATCTTCCTGCAAATGACAGCAGAGGAGCAGGCCATATGATCGGAAAATTAGTTGAAGCCGAATTTTTAAAAATTAAAAGAAAAGGATTTTGGTTTTTAACATTTTTAGGTCCGTTCGGTGTTATTGCCTTACAGATGGTCAATTATGGAGTAAGAAAAGAATATTTGCTCAGGCAAAGTGATGATGACTGGGGGTATTTTCTATTGAATGTATCCTCGTTTACACCACTTGCACTAGTTTTAGGAATCGTGATTTTAACGTCATTTATGACAAGTATTGAAAATGAGACAAATGCTTGGAAGCAGCTTGTAGCTCTTCCAGTCTCCAAGTGGAGCGTCTATTTGTCAAAATTTACAGTGCTAGCCGGTTTGTTATTGCTTTCTACAGTGCTTTTAACCATCTTTACGATCCTATACGGAACGGTTTTAAACTTAGGCCATGATATTCCCTATTTAGAGATTATCAAATACAGCTTTTATCCCTATCTAGCTGCATTGCCTGTACTGGCTTTACAGCTATGGATTGCAACGGTCAGTCATAATCAAAGTATTCCGATTACTGCTGGAGTACTTGGTGTGATTTTCACTTATTCAGCCCATATTCTTCCTGATTGGATGATATGGAAATGGCCATCGTTGATGAATGATTGGAATGAACCTGTGATTAATGTCTTTTTAGGGATCGGAGTAGGGTGTTTGTTGTATATCATTGGCATGTTTGATTTTATTAGAAGGGATGTTAAGTAGATGCTCTCAGTTCTTCAGTCAGAGTGGTATAAACTAAGAAAATCAAAAATCACCTTCATTCTTTTTGTTGGTCCCTTTGTGGGACTTCTGATTGGGTTGCTCATAAATTTAACTTTTGAGGGGGAAATCAATCAATGGTATATTTTGGTGCTTTCGATGAATTTAACCTATGCCCTCCTATTTTTACCTTTAATAACAGGTGTTTTAGCAAGTACAATTTGTAGATATGAGCACCAAGCAGGGGGCTGGAAGCAGTTATTAGCAATGCCAGTTGCGAGAGGAAAAATATTTTTGGCAAAGTATGTATTGCTGATGCTGCTTGTGTTTGTCATTCAATTGCTTTACCTCGTTTCTATCTATGGGGTGGGAATGATAAAAGGCTATACAGATCCTTTTCCCATTGAGATTATTTGGAGAAGCATTATAGGTGGCTGGGTTGCGACGTTTCCACTTGTTGCACTTCAATTGTGGATGTCTATTCTTTTTAAGAGCTTTGCTGCACCGTTGACCGTGAACGTAATTTTTACACTACCAGCTATTTTAGCGATAAATTCTGAGCGCTTTGGTCCTTTTTATCCATGGGCGCAGCCATTCTCGATGATGTACGCTGGCGGCAACACGGACGATCTATTTTTTATTCCATGGGAGCAATTAATAACGGTTGTTGGAGGAAGCTTTGTGCTATTTTTCCTTGGAGGGTATATTTATTTCCAACGAAAAGCAGTGTAATGAAGAAACTGCAGGAGTGCAATAGAACAGAGAATTGTTTAATTCCGGAAAAATTGAGGTGATTTCCGGAGAAAATAGGATTAATTCCGGAAAAACTGAAGGTAATTCCGGAAAAAAACGATTTTTTCCAGAAAAAGGGTGTCCCAATCAATTTTGGGACGCCCTCTCTGTTCATCCTGCCCAAAATTCAGGGAAATATTGTATAATGAGCATTAAGACCAAAATATGTGGAGGGGGAACCGAAGTGTTGTGCGGTTGTGAACATAGTATTCCTGCAAGTCTAAAAATAGAAGGGGATGTGGGCGCAGATCCACTTTGGTGTGCGAATTGCGGTTACAATATTGATATTGCAGATTTACCGCTTTCCAATAATTTAGTAGCGGCATTGTCTTCATGGAACATGACCTATGGAGAGTGGATTGATTGGAATACAGATAAATTAAAAGAAGATGGTATTCAATTAGAAAAACAATTTAATAGAGCAGGAGAAGCGTTAACGGAAAAAGTGAGAAGAGAGATAGGGCATATTTATGGTATTACGTTTGTTCCTTCGACAAGCGCCCGACTATATTCGGAAACTTCTTGATAAAGAAGCGGCCTTGAAAACTTGAGGAACGGAGAAAATGATCATGGAGTTAAATCAATATATAAACGAAGCTTTTCCAGGACTAGTTATAAAACCAAGCCTCTACTGGCAATGGAAGTCCAGCATTCATTTCAATCTTGCCATGGAGCTCTCTCCATTTAAAGATGGAATAGATAAGTTAAATCCTCAGTATTTTAAGGAGACTTACGAGAAGGCCATTCTCTATTTCAATGAGCTTTTCTCAGATGATGATGAAATTTTTTTAGTTACCAATTACTATCACCATAAAAAACAGAGGATAAGCAGACATAAGCTGAAGGTTTACGCGCATTACATAAAAAACAAGGATATTAAATTTCGATTGCAGCAAAAAATTTGTCCGTATGTCTTTGAGGAAGAAGAGGCAAAGGATTATCGCACTTCCCAATTTTCGCTGCTATGCCGTAAGCGGGATATTCGTTATCCATTGCTGCTTGAAGCGATCTGTAATCAAGATTTTCCTCCTTTAAAACCAAATCTAAGACATCGAGATAGCGTGTATTCACCAAATGTATTTTTTATTAATGCCAGTAAAGATATTATTTTCTTTATTTACGATGATCGAGGCTGTGAAGTTATTGCCAAAGACTTTGAAACAATTCGCCCTTTATATGAAAAATATACTGAATGGGTGGAGGGACATCGTCAAGAAGAACAATACAAGGAGATATGATCAATGAAATCAAAGATCAAGCAATGGATTGACTTAGCAAAGAAAAAATTTGGCCTCGAGGATTATAAACTAGCAGATTCCCGGTTTTCAAGACGGGTCAATATTTTCAATGAAACAGAATATACCTTTTCGATGGAGTGGTTTCCAAGTGATGAAACAGAACGAGAAGATGAAGATTCAAACCCGCCTGGAACGGCGGCCATTGAAATCAATGTACATACAGAAAAAATTGAAAGTATCATTTTTGTCATGGGAAAAACGTATGCCAAAAATGGAGTTGAGTTTAAAACTCGTAAACTTGAGGAAATGATAACGTGGATTGAAGAGGAAACGGGGCTCGTCTACGGGGAGCAATTTCAGCTTCATCGACAAGAGGATGGAGAGTATCGCTTCAAGGAGTGTTATAAGGGAGTGGCGGTGTCACCTTCCGGCTTCATTGATGCTCGGGTTGATGAGGAAGGAAGATTGATTTCTTTTTCCGTTCATGGTCAATTTCCTGCTAAGGAAATGGTGGAGGAGGATATATTTTCCCTTACTCTTGATTCTATCGAGGCATTGAAAAAAGACCAGGTAAAACTAATCGAATTCCCTTCTTTTGAACAGAAAAAAATCTTTCCTGTTTATGCGCTTGAAGAAATATTTGTGACAAATGATGGTGCAGAAACGATCCCTTTTGAAGTTTTTGTTGATTCAAGAGGATATCTCAAAATAGATGAAATGATCAGTTGGGAAGAGCCTATATCTCTTCAGCCATTTGAAAGGGAAGTGTTTGATTGGAGTGAAGATATCACAGCAGAGCAAGCTTTTTCTTCTGAGCCGGCTCCAGATTCGTTTCCGATTACGAAGGATGAACAAGAAAAATGTTTAAGGATCGTAAAAGAGGTATTAGCTCAAGAATATCCTGAGCAGTCCGGGAAGTGGAACTTGAAAACATTACATCGGGAGAAAAGTTTTATTCATGCGATCATTCGAGCTAATGAACAAACAAACCGTGTATTTCAGAGAAAATTAATGGTTATCATTGATGCTGAAAAAGAAAAGGCGATAAATTTAATTGACAATAACATGATGTTGGATGTTTTTCATGAATTTGAGGTTGCGGAAACAGTAGCAATAACGAAGGAAGAAGCTTTTGCAAAGCTTAAAGACCATTTTGAATTAACGCCAATCTATGTCTATGATTTTGAACGGAAGAAATATCGATTATGCGGAAAATTGGATTGCCATTATGGAGTTCATGCAGGAAGCGGCAATGTTACTTTTTTAGATGATCTGTAGGGGAGATTGAAGATTGAATTGCTGGAGAATAACAAAAGATTCGGATGAGTGGACTTGTTTTTCAGAAGTAGGGACAAAGCTAGAGTATGAAGAATATATCATTACGGAGGAAAAGTATTTAGAGGCCATCAAGACATTTTGGGATGAAACAGGAGTAAATCAGATATATATAACAGCTTTGGAGCAGTGGTCGGACGGAGTAGAAAGTCAAAATGCCCGCAAGTATCTCTCTAATATTTGGATAGGAAAAGCAATCAAGATCGATGAATTGCTGCAATTAGCTCAACATACTCTGCGTAATGTATGTTGGTGCAAAGTAGAAATAAAGAATCGATTTTTTGTACATTTTGGTTATGACTATTATATGTATATCGGGACGGATAGAGATTGTCAGAAGGCGATCGCAAAAACGCAGCAATCAGGTCTAAATGTTGAGGAATGTATCTCACCTTATAAATGATTTTTTTTTAAAAGGATGTGCTTAGTTGGAGAATAGAGTAGGGCTGATTCAAGCTTTTAAAAAGAAAAGAGTGAAGGTAACGGAAATTCCGAAATGGGGAACCTATCTCCGCAAGAAATGGGAAGACGAATTTGTTCATCATTTGACTGTGCAGGAGAAGGAAGATATTTACTTATATTCGAGCCATTGGGCTAGTGGTTTTTTATGGCATGTATTTAGTTATGATAAAAGAAAATATTTACAATTTGATGAAGCAGATAAGGCTTTTGAAAGTGAAAACAAGAAATTTTGCTATCTGTTTTTTCAGCATTACGATGATGCCTATATTCTTGAAAATGCTACAAAAGTAACCGCAGCTGATTTTAATGAGGAAGAAGATGTATATATAGTGGATAAGGACTTTACTTGGACGTATGTCAGAACTCATGATAGCGGTTATCTTGGTCCTTATTTTTCGAGAATAGGAGAGTAGGATGACAAAAAAGCTTTGCTGTAAAACGATGATGGTACAAATAAATATTAGTATGTGAGCAACATGAAGATCCGTTTGACTGTCCAGATCGATTAATCGACTATAACGCAAAATTTGATGAATATGGATTGATTATTCACGATGGAGGTTCCTCTAGTATGCTCATTTCATTTTGTCCATGGTGTGGAGAAAGGCTCCCGCTATCAAAACGAGATTTATGGTTTGATAAACTTGAAAAATTGGGTTTTGATAATCCGTATGATGACAATATCCCAGAGGAATTTCAATCAGAAAAATGGTATAATCACAGTGCAAAGGAGGGTTTTAAATAGAGTATTTAGAACTATATTACAAGAAATATATGAATACAGTAAAACCCACTGATTATATTGAATGGGCTGTGGATTCTCTATGCCTAGATGTACGCGAGATTAAAAAGTTAGCCAGTATGAGTATAGAGCAAGCATTAAATCCATTTGAAATTGAGCAGCTGTTTGATGCTGCGATGAGAGCGATTCAATGGGGCGTACCAACGAAGGAAGAATGTATAAGCTATTATATGAAATCCCTTCATTCTAAATTATTGCTACCGAATCAAAATGCGATTCTTATCGTAAAAGAGTTATATGATTGTGCTGTGGCAAACGACTTATTTGAAGAACAGAGGAATTGGCAGGAAGTAAGTGATGCGATTGCGGATTTTGAGTATGGAGGCAATGTGCAAGGTATGTCGGTAGAACGGCTTTACGAAATGATCATTCATTGTGCACGAAAATTATGGCATACAAAGATAAGTAGCGTCACTTTTCAACAATTTATTGGGCAAAAAATTACTGATGTTGAAACAGGCGTTCATTTTACCATCTTATTTGAAAAAGGAGCATTGACGATTGAATGTCCATGGCGTATTCGTAACGCTGATGCAATCCTTTTAGGAGAAACTGATGTGAACGCTAATCAAAGAGAGTGGAAGTCTATGAAGGAATTATTGGCAGGTAAAACGATAGAAGATGTTCAATTATTGGAGCAGTGCCCATTACTAATTGTGCAATGCGGTGACTGCTTTTTGGATGTTTTTCATGCCAGCTCTTTTTTCGATGGTTGGACTTTATCAGATGATGCTGATTTTTATCTCTTTTCTATGCATGGGGGAAGTATCGCATAAAAGTGAGTGCAACCATTTTTAGCGAAGTAAATCATTAAAGAAGTTGCGATGTTTGTTAAAATGAAGCAATGTCCAATTGCAGCTAATGAAAAAGCGTGTATCAAGATTAAGATTTTGAAATCGTAAAGAAGCTTCAATAAAATGGTTAGTAATCTCAACCTGCAAGGAATGAACATGAGCAGAGTATGGTGCTAAAAAGAGAGTGTGCGAAGTGCCCATCATTTTTGTCCTAAAGGAAATGAGGGAAGAGGATTTTATTGAGAGAAAAAGGATGGGTGGGAGAACCTTGAGCATAAAAGAAATCACAACGAATGTATTACCAAGAAAAATAATAACGGCATCTATAGCAGGTTCTTTATTTGCCATATTGTTTGGGCTCGTTACACCATCTCCATTTGGAGATGAGATCAATTCGATAAAAGCTTACTTGTGGGCATTTGTAATGGTTACTCCAATATACTTAATGTACAGTTTTCCCGTTATTTTTATCTACGGAACAATTACATCTATTATTAGTGATCTGCTAGCGAATTTAATTACTAGGGGCAAATTAAAAAGAATGGAAAATTATATATCTGTTTTATTTCATTTGCTCTTTGGTGTCATATTGCTGTGGATCAGCTTGTCAGCTTCTATCGTGTATTTTGTGGTTGACAGATTTTTAATGAAAAAGAGAGATAGCTACAGATGGATCAATGCCCTGCAAAGTTTAGTATTTCCGCTCTTCGTATGGCTTATATTCATGGGAATAATCTGGTTAGTTGATTTTCTGGAGAATTGGCCAGATTTTTTAGTCTAGGAATTAGCGTCTCGGATATCTTCGAGACGCTTAAAATGTAGATGAATTTTGATTGCAAACGTGTGTCGTTTGAGGAGTGGAGTAACCATGAGTACCGCAAAGTAACGAGAAAGGGAGCGTTTGCGGGCGGCATGAGCGTTACGACAATATTTGCTATTCTATACTATGAAACCAGTTTTAAACCAATTGCAGCACTAATCACGACTCCGATAAAAAAGATTCGTTTCCAGTCTTTGGATTCTCCGTAAAAAATCATCCCAATGATCGTACCGCCGACAACACCCATCCCTGTCCAAATCGCATAAGCCGTCCCCATTGGGATCGTACGCATGGAGTAACTTAATAGAAGAAGGCTGGAACCGAAACCAAGCGCTAAAAGTATTAACGATGTCCACTTTCTTTTTGTGTGCCATTGATTAATCATAGCCACGCCAAATGCTTCTAAAAATCCGGCAATAATTAATGAGAGCCATGCCATTAATCTTCAGCTCCTTTCTCCGTTTTTTCTTCCGTAACTACTTTTAAGCCAATCACTCCGATTAATAATAGTACGATTAGGGCGACTTTGGCCCATCTAAAGGGTTCATTGAAAAATAAGATTTCGGATATAACGGTCCCTGCTGCTCCAAGCCCGACAAATACCGAATAGACGGTTCCAACAGGCAGCGTTCGACCTGCTGAAATCATGAGGTAATTACTAATAATAAGTGCAACAATCGTTCCGGTCCAAGTCCAAAAACTATAAGCATGCGCTAAACCAATCACCCAGAATACCTCTAAAATGGCAGCGATAATTAGTGAAATCCAGTTTCGATTCAATTTGAATACCTCCTCTTAAAAGTGACGCCAAACAAAAAAAGCCCTGAGAGAATGCTGTCAAATACAGTATCTCCCGGGCTTTTATCCCTCCGTGACACAGCTATTGCTGTGAGTTTTCTCTCGGACCAGACCAAATAAACTTGCGGAACCCTAGAAAACATTTTAAATATGGTGTTGTAATACGGATTGTTTTGTTCGAATGACCTTAGTGCTGGTTATTCCGTTCAAACCAATACGCATAAAATGAGCAGCTCTTTTTTTAAAATGCTTATCTGCTTTTTGTTTGGTGTTTAATGTTCAATTGTCTTTTATTATACACACCTTTAAGAAATCTTCAAGCCTTTCGAATGATGAAGGTACGATAAATTAGCATTTGTTTCTTGTCCATTCATTGACTGGTATAAGGGAAAATCGTTTTCAACCTTGAGAAAAAATGAATATTTTTTTGATTCCTAACTTTGCTTTTATTTCAGTTAAATTCCTTATTATCGTTTGAGTATTTATCCATGCTGCTGTCGCTGCGAAAACGGCTGATGATGAAAATATTCATATCATTTAACACCTCATTATTTGCATATGTCTTATTTTACCGCAATGATGAAGGTGTTTTGCAACTAATAATCTAAGTTATAAAATCTGCGCCAAAAATAATTTTGTTCGTTCGTGCTGAGGATTATCGAAGATTTGTTCAGGTGATCCAGATTCGATAATTTCGCCATGATCAAATAGGACAATCCGATCGGCAACTTGGCGAGCAAATCCCATTTCATGTGTTACGACTAGCATTGTCATTCCTGATTCAGCCAGTCTTTTCATAACATCGAGCACCTCTTTGACCATTTCAGGATCGAGAGCGGAAGTCGGTTCGTCAAATAACATAATTTTTGGTCGCATGGCTAAAGCTCTGGCGATTGCTACCCGTTGTTGCTGACCTCCGGATAATTGCCCAGGATATTTATTGGCTTGTTCCGGAATACCAACCCGCTCTAATAATTCTAAAGCAATTTGCTCCGCTTTTTGCTTTTTCCATTTGCGTACCCAAATAGGGGCTAATGAGATGTTTTTCAAAATGGTCATATGTGGAAATAGATTAAATGATTGAAAGACCATCCCGGTTTCCTTACGAATCTCTTCGATATTTCGTAAATCATTCGTTAAGTTGATACCATCAACAATGATTTTGCCATCTTGGAATTCTTCAAGTGCATTAAGAGTTCTTATAAAGGTCGATTTTCCTGAACCTGAAGGTCCTAATACAACAACAACTTCACCTTGTTTCACAGAAAGATTAACATTTTTCAAAACATGTAAATCTCCAAACCATTTATTCAGGCCTTTTACGGTAACGATATCTTCCCGCTCCTCAAGAGGAGTGGTTAACTTTTCAACTGCAAAAACACTCTCCATTTTTTCACTCCCTTTATCGGTGTCCTGCCCCTAGAGATACTTCTAAACGGCGGCTCACATGTGACATCAAATAACAAAAAATAAAATATACAAATCCTACAAAGACGAAAACTTCCATTTGCTTGCCGAGAAATTCAGGATTGGCAACAAGCTTTTGGCCCATTCCTAATAAATCGGTTAAACTCACAATCGCTACTAAGGAAGTATCCTTAAAGATGGAAATGAATTGACCGACACAAGCTGGAATAACGGCTCTTATTGCTTGAGGCAAAATGACAAAGGTCATCATATATGTTTTATTTAATCCTAGAGCCTGTGCTGCTTCGTATTGTCCTCGTGGAAGAGACTGAAGCCCCCCGCGAATATTTTCAGCTAAATAAGCTGCACTGAAGAGAGTCATCCCGATCATTGCCCGTAATACATTGCTTATTTCTACGCCACTTCCTAAAAACAACGGGATCATCAACTGTCCAATAAATAAAACAGTAATAAGTGGAATTCCACGGATAAATTCGATGTAAATCACACAAAAATACTTGATAACTGGCAATGAGCTTCTTCTTCCAAGGGCCAACAAGAGACCGATCGGAAAGGAGATGACAATGGCCACGCTTGCGATTAAAAGGGTTAATAGAAACCCGCCCCAAATATTTGAGGAGACAGGGGCTAATACTCCAAATCCATTTAAAATGAAAATGGTTAGTGGAATATAAAGGAGCCAAACGGCAATGACTGGTATTTTCAGCTTAGGAAGCTTTGTGCCGATAAAGAAGGTGAGAAGTAGGAGAACTATATTTCCTCCTAGTATTAACCTTGTACTCATTTGGATAAAGGGCATTGCTACCATAATAAGCATGATCGCACCGATCGAAACAGCAACATGGGCCATTGAACCCTTCCACAACCCCCATGATAAGCCGAGCAATACGGTTAGAACTCCTAGTATCGTCCAAACTCTCCATATTTCAGCAACAGGAAATTGCCCAATCATAAGTAGGCGGAAATTAACAGCAATAACGGACCAGTCTGCAGTGAAGATAAACTGAAAAGTATTGAAGAGGATATATCCGGTAACGACTGCTGAGATAATCGTTAACAGTACGTTAGACCAACTGCTAAATAGATTTTTTTTGAGCCATTGCAAAGATCCTATTTGGCTGCTCGAACGCTTTAATATATTCAGTTCTTTATTTGCTTCTAGCTTCATTTCTTCCACATTTCTTCACCTACCTTTCCACCAATTGAACTTTTTGGTTAAAGATATTCATCAGAATTGAGGTGATTAAACTAAAGGTTAAATACACGGCAATCATGATCGAAATCACTTCTACTGCTCTACCAGTTTGGTTCATAACCGTCCCACCGACGCTAACGATATCCTGAAATCCTACTGCCACCGCCAAACTTGAGTTCTTTACTAAATTCAAATATTGGCTCGTTAAAGGCGGAATAATGATACGAATGGCCTGTGGGAAGATAACTAAGCGCATAGTAGTAGAGCTTTTCAATCCCAATGCCTTTGCCGCTTCTATCTGACCTTTAGGAACCCCTTGAATTCCTGCACGGATCACTTCGGCAATAAAGGTGGATGTGTAAATGACAAGACTGATTAAAATCGCCGAATAACCGGGTGATAGCGTCTGTCCCCCAACAAAGCCTCTTCCAGATACAGATGGAGTATGAATTGTAACAGGGCCAGTCTTTGTGAAAATCAATGTGATCAAAATAATCACGATAAAGGAAACGATTGCTGAAATAAACGGGTATTTTCTTTTGCCGCTTTCTAATTGCTTTTTCATTAACGCTTTGAAGAAGATAACAGCAACCATGAGACCTACGATCATACCAATTCCCCAAAGAATGGTGTTTGAATGGGCTTCAAACCAAGGTATAGCAATGCCTCGATTGGAGAAAAAAACAGGTCCGAGCTTTAATGCTTCTTCAATTCTGGGAAGTGGGAGAAGGACTGCAAAAAACCAAATGAAAATCTGCACGAGGAGAGGAGTGTTTCGAAAAATCTCAATATATACAGTTGCTAGCTTACTGACAAGCCAATTATTAGAGAGTTTAGCAATCCCAACAAATAACCCAATAATGCTCGTAAGAATGATTCCAATAAAGGCAATTCGTAATGTATTTAAAATCCCCACAATAATCGCTCTGCCGTATGTATCCGTCGGTTGAAAATCAATCATCGATTCAGAAATGGTGAATCCTGATGTGTTTTTTAAGAAATTAAAGCCTAAGTTTATTCCTATTTGTTGCAAACCATTAATGGCATTTGCAATAAAGTAATATCCACCGGCCAGTACAAGTGCGGCAAACAGCACTTGCAAGAGGATAGGGACAATTCTTTTATCGCGCCAAAAAGGTGTTGTAATAGTTTTCTTCATGGACAGTCACCTCTTTTATTAAAAATTTCTAGAGATATCTTTACTTATAAAAAAGGGTCTGCCCTTAGAGAAGTCTCCCAAAAGCAGACCTTTTCAAACTTTTCTGATCTTAACGGAATGGAGCGGAGTACAATAATCCGCCATTTGTATAAAGGTCATTTAAACCGCGCTCCAGCTTGAATACTGTATCTGGACCAAGATGACGGTCATAAATTTCCCCATAGTTTCCAACTTGCTTAATCACTTGATAGCCAAAATCGGCTGGTAACCCTAATTGTTCACCAAGATTTCCCTCCGCTCCAAGCAAACGCTTGATGTCCGGATTTTCATCATCTAGGAAATCATCAACATTTGCCGATGTAATCCCGAACTCCTCTGCTTGTATAGTAGCGAAGACGATCCACGTAACTGCATCAAACCATTTATCATCGCCACCTTTGACAGCAGGTGCTAAAGGTTCTTTGGAAATAGTTTCTGTAAGAATTTTGTGTGCCGAAGGATCTTGCATAATTGATTGGCGAGAAACTAATCCTGATTTATCCGTTGTCCATGCATCAATGCTTCCCGATTCATAGGCAGCAACTACAGCATCGGCACTATCAAATACAACTGCTTCGAAGTTGATCCCTTTTGCACGCATTTGGTCAGCTAAATTCAATTCAGTTGTCGTACCGGTTTCAACCCCAATCCGAGCTCCTTCTAAATCTTCTAAGCTATCAATACCGCTATCGGCAGGTACCATAATTCCTTGACCATCATAGAAAGTAACTGGTGCAAAATTCAAACCTACTTCTGAATCACGGTTTGTTGTCCATGTAGTGTTTCGTATAAGAACATCGACTTCCCCTGTTTGTACAGCAGTAAAACGCTCTTGTGCAGACAAAGGGCGATATTCAACTGCTTCGGCATCACCAAGAACACCTGCCGCAATGGCCTTCGCAAATTCAATATCAAATCCAGTGTTTTTTCCGTCAGAATCTACATAGCCAAATCCGGGTAATGCATCGTTAATGCCCGCAATGATTTTCCCTCTGCTTGCAACCGTTTCTAAGATTGAACTGGAAGTGCTTGCTGAACCACCTGTTGAATTAGTTGTGGTACCACCTTCTTCTTCTGTCCCAGTTCCGGCTTCCTCATCTTTCGTACAGCCAACCAAGGCTAATACAAGCACCAATAAAAAGCTAAAAAGTAATAATGATGACTTTTTTTTCATGTTCTTCCCCCTTTATTTTTGGTTTTAAATTTTCTTATGTTATATAAAGTAACATATGATGTTTTTGAAACTAGTAATTGTTATGTTGTATAACATATTATGTAATTATTATACCTATTTCCTTATGTGATTCAATACTAAATTTAAAAAATTCTGAAAATTATTGTTAGATATTCTGACAAAACTATCCTTTTATCTAATTAGAGATGGGGAAATTCAGGGGGTTACTAAGAAGTTTTGTACTATCTGGCCTCAACCCTCTATAAATAGTAAATAATAGTAAAAATTTCGAAACGAGTGAAGACATAACCATAATAGATAGAGGTTATCACTGTTAAGTGCCTTTAAGAAGAAAGATATTACGCAGAAATAAACTTAGCAAAAAAGGCGAAGAAAAAGATTTTCAATATCCAGGTAGTAACAAAGTGGGAGACATACAGATATGAAGCATATAAGTCCCTGCAATTAAAAGAAATACAACAAGCTTTAGGGAAGGAACTTCTACTTGATGGTAACTTTGAATATTATCATGAATTAAAAGAATTAACTACAAGTAGAATTAAAAGAAAGTGATGTATGGGATATGAGAAAGGCGATATATAAATGAACAGATTCTTCAGTAGTTATATAAATTAGTTGAACAATATGGAACGTCTGAAGAAGCAAACCATTTTATTTCATGAACATCTAGAGCGGATTCTTTTCAATTGAAGCTGTAACTATTTTTTGCACATTTATGGACGCTGGGGCAAGTTTAATGGCATGGACTGTCCGCATACAACAATAATCATTCAAGCTGTTATTAAACTTGTCTCTGAATTCGGACAAAGCCATGGGAAATTAATACAAGGGCGTCCGAAAAAGGAAACGAATCGGACAAAAATCCCGAGTAATGAAAGCGGGAAGTCCGATTACCGTGTCTATTCGGACAGGAACATGAGAAACGAGCACAAAGAAGTCCGAATCCCCTGTCGATTCGGACAAAACCAACAGAACTTAACACGAGGCTGTCCGAATTCCTATGACCATTTCGGACAGCTTCGAAAAAGACTAATTATGCTTGTGCTTCGCTAGCTTTTCTCTCCTCAAATTCTTTCTTTATTTCAGCCAGTGTTTCTGGTTCTGTTATCAGCTTTAATGCCGTTAAAGCTAATGCTTTCGCACCAATAATCAATGCTTCGTCGCCCCTTGGGGAAGCGGCTGCTTCCTTAAATGGAACAGTGTGAGGGATGAGATCGCTAGCGCCGATTTTGATATAAGGATGGATCGTTGGGATGACCTGGCTAATATTTCCAGCATCGGTTGAGCCGATTCCTTCTCTCTCTTCGAATACTGTTTCTCCCAGATCTTCTACAATTTCTTTAAAAACGGCATCGTATTTTCGATTGAGAAGGAGATTATCAACTTCATTTTGAAAGGCGATAATATTTAGTTTTGCTCCTGTAGCAAGGGCGGCTCCATCTGCAATTGCTTTTACTTTCCGGGTCACTTCATTTAATCCGGCTCTCGTTGCGGCGCGAATGAAAAATCTTGCCTTTGCATATTCAGGAATAATGTTTGGTGCATCTCCTCCATGAGTGATAATACCATGGATCCGTACATCATCAGTCAATTGTTGCCTTAAGGCGTTGATACCATTAAAGAGCTGGATGACAGCATCAAGTGCATTGATTCCTTCATGTGGTGTAGCAGCGGCATGGGCGGGCTTACCGATAAACTCAAAATCAAGGGGATCGACTGCTAACGACGAACTGGTTAACCGCGTCTCGCTGTTTGGGTGTACCATTAGGGCGGCATCAATTCCTTCAACTAATCCGTGCTTAACGAAACTACCTTTCGCACTGCCATTTGGACCGCCCTCTTCTGCCGGAGTTCCGAAAACAACTGCTTCACCACCAGTTGCATCCAGTACTTTGCTTAAAGCGATGGCGGCTGCAACACTTGTTGTTCCAATAATATTATGTCCGCAAGCATGACCGATACCAGGAAGGGCGTCATACTCTGCAAGGAAGGCGATAGCTGGACCAGGCTTTAGCGACTTTTTTCGAGCAACAAAAGAAGTTTCGTGACCGGCAACTGCCTTCTCAATTTCAAAACCTTCTTTCTCGAGAATTTCTGTTAAAAGGGATGAGGCGTAAAACTCCTCATTCCCGATTTCCGGTTTCTCATGAATTTTATGACTAGTCTCAATATATAAATCACGATTGTTCTCAATGTTTTCAGTAATTCCCTTTTTTAAAATATCAATCGTTTCAATAAATGTAGTCATTTTACATTTCCTCCCTAAATTAAATGTTTACCAGCCGATATTACTTAATGGAACAAAAGTTGGAATTAAATTACCATCATATTCTTTTTCAATAAATTTTGCTGTGTCCTCCTCTTGGTAAAGCTCGGCAATTCGGTTGAGTGTCTTATCATCCTTATCCTCAGCTTTTACCGCAATGATATTAATATAAGGAGTGGCCGTTTCACTTTCATAATATATGGCATCCTTAAGCGGAGCTAATCCTGCATCTTTCGCAATGCCGTTGTTGATTAATGAAGCTGCAACATCAGGCAATGCTCTCGGAGTCTGAGCTGGAACGACTTCAATGAGTTCAAGATTTTTTGGATTGTCTGTCACTTGATTGAGATTTCCGTTTGGATCAAAATCTTCAGGTAACCCAATTAACCCGGCTTCTTGTAGTAAAAGTAAGGCGCGTCCTTGGTTGGAAGCATCATTGGGAATGGCGATTTTTGCACCATCTGGAATGTCGTTAACATCTTTGTACTTTTCAGAATAAATACCCATTGGAGCTAAAACAGTTGTTGCAATCGGGACTAAGTCAAGATCATGCTCTTCAATGAAAACGTCAAAATAGGCAACGGTTTGAAACGCGTTAACATCTAATTCCCCTTCAGCAAGAGCGGTATTTGGGGCGACATAATCAGAGAATTTTACAAGCTCGATTTCAATTCCTTCTTTCTCCGCTTTTTTAGAAATGAAGTCCCAAATTCTCGTATCTGTCCCGCTAATTCCTAATTTTACTTTAGTAGTTTCTTTTCCCTGCGTGCTGTCAGATGAACATCCCACTGCAAATACTGCCAATGTAAGCAATATGATCGATAATAAAAATTTTTTCATGTTGTTTTCCTCCTGAGTTATCTTCTTCTAATTTTTTTTGCGGCAAAATTGCCGAATGATTGTAGACCTTGAACGATGACAACTAATATTGCAACTGTAATGAACATGGTAATAGTGTCAAAACGTTGATAACCATATGTAATGGCTAAATCTCCGATCCCTCCACCTCCGACGGCACCTGCCATCGCTGATGCACCAACGAGCCCGATTGTGGCAATTGTAAGAGCAAGAACAAGGGAGCTTAATGCTTCCGGTAAAAGAAATTTGGTAATGATCTGCCAAGGTGTTGCACCCATTGCTTCAGCTGCTTCAATTACACCCGGTTCAACTTCCAATAATGAATTTTCTACTAATCTGGCAATATAAGGCCCTGCATAAAATACGAGGGGGACGATAGCTGCTGTTGTTCCAATCGATGTCCCGACGATGAACCTCGTTACAGGAATCATCGCTACTAATAAAATAATGAAGGGAACAGAGCGGAAAATATTAATTACTCCGTTTAATACATTAAAAACGGCGAGATTTTCAATTAAGTGCCCCTTTCTTGTAACAACCAATAATATTCCAAGCGGTAGTCCGAGGAGTACTGAAAACAAGAGGGAGAAGGCGACCATTTGAATCGTTTCAATTAATGCTTCGATAATCTGTTCTGAATTAACTAGCATATGCACTCACTTCCTTAATGCTGATTTTCTTCTCGTTGATATATGTCAATGCTCGTAAAACCTCTTTATCCTCTCCCTGGAATTCAACTATGAGGTTCCCGAACGGGACTCCTTGCAGTTCGGTAATATTTCCAAAAAGGACGTTGAGATGAACATCGAACTTCTTGGCAATTTCAGAAAGAAGAGGCTGTCCGGCCGATGTTCCGACAAAGTTAATGCGGAAAATCCTTTGTGAACCAGCTTGTTTTTGAATTAAGTTGTTGATGGACTCTGGAAGCTGGTCATTCATCACCGTGCTGACAAAATTACGTGCTGTTGCCGTTTTAGGTGCAGAAAAGACATCGAATACACTTCCTTCTTCAATAATTTTTCCACCTTCGATAACGGCGACTTTGTCACAAATCTCACGAATCACTGACATTTCGTGTGTAATGATTAAAATGGTAATCTTGTACTCTTGATTAATCTTTTTCAAAAGTTGTAGGATTGAGCTTGTCGTCTGCGGATCTAATGCAGAAGTGGCCTCATCACATAAAAGAATGGAGGGCTGTGTTGCTAGAGCACGGGCAATTCCGACCCGCTGTTTTTGTCCCCCTGAAAGTTGATCTGGATGATAATCCGCTTTATCCGCCAATCCGACAAACTCAAGTAATTCATGAACTCGTTTTTTGATTTGAGCTTTGTCAACTTTTGCAAGCGTTAATGGCATCGCCACATTGGCAAAGACTGTTTTTGAATTAAGGAGATTAAAGTGCTGGAATACCATTCCGATATTTTTCTTAACCTCGCGAATTTTTTTTACCGGCAGCGAGGTGAGTTCATGTCCATCGATTATAACCTTGCCTGAAGTCGGGCGTTCCAATAAGTTCACACAGCGAATTAACGAACTTTTACCTGCGCCACTGAATCCGATGACGCCAAATATCTCTCCTTTACTGATGGTTAAATTAATTCCGTCTAATGCTGTGACCTGTTGACCACTACTTTTATAAACTTTTCTCAAATTCTGAAATTCTATCATGATGTCCCTCTCCTTTTCGTATGACTTTGTTAAAAAATCGATTTTGGCTCATTGCATGTGCAACTTTGGATTCACACGCTTTTTGTAAAAATAAAAAGCCCTCTTCTTGAAGAAAGAAGAGGACATATCCATGTGGAAATTAACTTGGATGCTCTTCTTATCTTTCAAGCATTGCTTGCTGGATTTAGCATAGAATCGATAAGATTCCGCTGCCGAGGCGTCATCGGGCCAGTCCCTCAACCTCTCTTGATAAGAAATTTGATATTTAGTTTTTCATAATGAGGCAATTAAAAAACGAATGCTATGGTAAGTGTGTATAATTATGCTCGTTTTTAGGTTGCTTTGTTTAATGAAAAATAAATGAGATACAAAGAAAAAACCTCTTCTGAAAGTACAGAAGAGGTAGGTTTACGAAACAAGTCCGTCCTCTTCTCATCTTTCAAGCACTGGTGCTTGCTGGATTTGGCATAGAATCAATAAGATTCCGCTGCCGAGGTGTCATCGGGCCAGTCCCTCAACCTCTCTTGATAAGAAGTGTTTCTATTCGGTTTTTTAACTTGGTTATTAATCTATCGTATATTTCTTTGAAAGTCAAATGTTTTTTTAAAAGCTGGGCTCTGTTAAATGTCGGTGTTGATTTTAGTACATTTCGTGGTGAAACTTTGGCTTCACACGGAATATGCCCAAAATTATTTAATCAACCATTTTGTTTAACAAAGCCATAAACATTAATTTAAAAGTCTCATCATACTTTCCATAAAATCATCATAATCTTTTGCTTTAATCAATTCGTGGACGTTTTTCCATTCGGACAAAATGTTGATTACTCCCTCGAAAAAAGGGCTGAATAATTCTCGTTGTTGTTTATTAATCGAAATCATGACGATGATTTGCACTTTTTCTTTTCCCCAATTTACCGGTCGATCCAGAATAATCATGCAAATCCCAGTTTTTATTGCATCCATATGCATGGAATGGGGGACCGCAACATTATTGTTAAACGCCGTTGATGACATGCGCTCTCTTTCCAGAACAGATTGTCCATAATCTTTTGTTACGTAGCCTTTCTCATATAGAAGCTTTGACATAAATGAAATATAAGCTTCATCGCTTTCAAGATAAACATTTTTCATAAACAAATCTTCATCAAAGTATAAATCAAGATATTGTTTAACCTTTTGATTCTTTTTTTGCTCATTTAATTTATTAACCTGGAGTTGAATGTATTCATAGTCCTTCTCAATCAAGTAGGGATGAACAAACACAGATGGAGTTTGTTCGCCCTTTAATGGCAATGTGCTGATAATTAAATCTATATCTTTAAGTGAAGATATTTCACTTGCATCAGATAAAACTTTTATAATCTCTATAGAATCATGAAATCTTTTTTCAAGCTTTTGAACGAGTTGAAGGCGCATATCATAATAATTTGGACTGATTACTGCGCATAAAATTTTCTTCTCCAGTTTTTTTCTTCTCTCAAAATACGAGCCAATATGGAAAGCAATATAAGAAATCTCGTCTTCTTTTATATGAATATTCTCCATAAATTGAATTTGATTTGATATAAAGACTGCTAATTCATAAATGAGTGGATATGAATCTTTTAGTTCATATGTTAATGGATTTTTAACCATTTGTTCATACTTGGCTCGAAATAGTAAGTTGCGGATATGAAGTGTGAATTTTACAAAGAATTCATCATCATTAATTTCAATAAAATAACGTTCATGCACTTGTTGAAGTAGTTTTTTTGATAAGTTCACATACTGTTCATCAACATAGTGAATTAAGGAGTCAGAAGTTAGGGATTGGTAATTCAGTAATGTTGTTTTACTAGATAGAAGCAAGATAAAATTGTACCGCTCCGATTCATTAAACTGAATGTCGTATTTCACTTCTAACATATCTGCAATTTTATTCGCAGCTTCCGTTTCAAGATTGCTTTTCAATTTATTGATATCAGTCGATTGAAGGACGGAGTTGTTATTTTTAATTCGATCGACCGTAATGACGAGGTGAAGAAGGATATTATTCATAATATAGTCGTTTACGTACAGGTTAAATTTTTCAAGAATGGAAACGATTTCATCTTTTAATGTAAAAACATCATAATGTGGAAAAGAATCATGAACAGCCTTTAAACTTAAAAATTCTTTGGATGTTTCTTGTAAAATAATGAAACTCATTAATCTTCGCTTTTCTCTTTCTCCACCTACTAAAATAAGTGTATCTTTCTTGCGGCGAATTTTTAAATGGTATGATTTGATCATTTTATTAGCCTGAACAATGTCATTTTCAATTGATGAAACACTGAGAAAGAGTTTATCACTTAAGTCAAAAATGTTTAATCCTTCCGAATGTAGAATTAATTCCTTTAATATTACTTTGACACGGTTTACAGGAGAAATGTAATCATTGTTGTTACTAACCTCGCCTTTAGTGACTAATTGATAACCTTGTGGGGAGGAGGTGATCACAAGCTGATCCTGGTTAATTTCATTGACATATTTTCTAATGGTTCTTGTAGATACTTTAAAATAATTGGCCAAACTTGTAGCAGTACACCAATCATTTTTGGATGCTAAATATTGAATGAAAGCCTCTCTACGATCATTTTTCATAATAGGGCTCCTTATATAAAATAATAGAAATTCTCATTATCATTATAGAAAAAGGATAAAGCATATTCGAGTAAAAAAAGTTCCTATTTGTAGGAACTTTTTTTAGTTTGCTCCATTATTCAATAGATGGAATACTTCTTATAGTTAGATTTAGACGGGAGAGTTATTAAATGAAACATTTTCTGATCGACTACACACTTGTAGTCATAAGTACGGCCGTAACAGCATTTGGAATTACTATGGTTTTGCTAGCTGAAATGGGGGCAGATCCAATTAGTACATTTTTATTGGGAGTGTTAAATTTTATCCCGATTCAATTTGGAACAGGCAGTCAGATCTTTAGTTTAACATTTTTAGTGATTAATTATTTCATTAGCCGTGATTTTTTTGGCTTTGGAAGTTTGATTTTTAGTATTGGTTGTGGCTTCTTTATTAATCTGTTCCTCTCTGCAGATTTAAAGGCGGTCCTATTCCTTCATAATATGCCCGACTTTTGTATGGCTATCATAGGAATCGTAATGTTTGGAATGGGAACGGGTCTTTTTTTGTTTACTAAAACAGGAGTGGGTCCGTTGGAAGGGCTTATGTTCTTTTTTTCTAAGAGATATAACGTCACGATAAAGTTCACAAGAATGGTGATAGATGGGATTTTGGTCGCTACAGGGATTGCCTTGGGTGGGTTAGTAGGATTAGGAACGATTCTTTGTATTCTTTTAACAGGTCCTATTATTGAGTTCTCATTAAAAGTCTTTACTTTAATGAGAAACAGCAAATAAATGAATGTCCTTTTATCAGAATAGCGCGAAAACATCTTAATTAAAGTTCCTATCTATAGGACTTTTTATTGTTGGTTTTAAAAAAAGACACATGACATACTAAGGATGAAAGCGAAAACATATAACAGGGGGAATTAAAATGACTAGAGTATTACTAATCTGTGGGGCAGGAGCTTCTAGTGGATTTATGGCAAACGCCATTCGTAAAGCAGGAAAGAAAAGAGGGATGGAAATGTCTGTACAGGCCAGAAGTGAGTCGCAATTATCAGAGTATCTAAATGAAATAGACGTTTTATTAATTGGCCCTCATCTGAAATATATGGAAGATGAGTTAAAAGAAAAAACGAGTGACTACTCTATTAAGATATCTGTCATTCCACAAAATATCTATGGTACGTTAGACGGCAATAAAGCATGCGACCTTATTGCTAGTTTATTAGAATAGGGTGATGGAAAATGAAAAAAATAATGGATTTCATGACCAACTCTTTTACACCAGTTGTCAATAAGATTACCAAAAATCCATGGGTTTCATCGATTCAGGACTCAGTAATGATCATTTTACCACTAATTTTAGTGGGTTCATTGGTAACGGTTGTTTCTTTATTGAATAATATCATTCCAAATATGCCGGACTTTTCATTGATAAATAGCTTTTCATTTGGTTTGCTTGGTCTATTGGTCTCTTTTTTAATTCCTTACTTCGTGATGGAGAAGAAGGGACATAACAATAAAAAAATTATAGCTGGAGCAACTGGACTTGCATTATACCTAATGCTTTTGTCCCCAATTGTAACAGAAGATGGCAATATTACGTTTATTTTTAGCCGATTTGGGGCTACAGGAATGTTCCTATCACTTGTTATAGGCCTATCAGTTGCGGCCGTTATGAACTTAGCTTCAAAGAAATCCTTTTTTTCTGAAGATAGTGTAATTCCTGAATTTGTTATTGTCTGGTTTGATTCGTTAATTCCTATTACTTTATTGATGCTAGCAGGTTGGACGATTGCAGTTCCGCTAAACTTAGATTTCTTTGAGGTTGTATTAAAGATATTTAGTCCTCTGGCACAAATTGTTCAAAGTTATCCAGGTTATGTTTTATCCGTGTTTATCCCTGTATTCCTTTATACATTTGGAATAAGTGGTTGGGTAATGATGCCAGTCATTTATCCTGTTTATCTGTCGGGCCTTGCAGAAAATGCTGAACGAGTTGCAGCCGGTCTTGAACCGACCAATATTGCTTTGCAAGAAACGGCCTATGCTTTTACAAGTATGGGTGGTGTTGGAACCACACTTGCCCTAGCTGTAATGATGCTCTTTGCAAGTAAATCCTACAGATTAAAAGCCATAGGTAAAGCAACGATAGTACCATCAATTTTCAATATTAATGAGCCGCTTATGTTTGGTGGACCCGTTGTTTTCAACCCATTTTTGATGATTCCAATGTGGATAGCATCAATTGTAATTCCTTCTATAGTATATTTTGTAATGAAAATAGGTTTGGTCGCTATTCCCACTAAAACATTTATGCTTTGGTATATACCATATCCAATTGCGTCCTACTTAGCTACTCAAGATTGGAGAGCTGTCATATTGGCTTTATTGATTTTTGTTGTGGCGTTTATAATATATTTCCCATTTTTTAAAGCATATGACAATCAAGAGAAGAAAAAGGAATTGAATGCATCTGCAGAATAAAACTATATTTGTGAATAAAAGGAGCTTTTTTATGAAAGACAAGGAAACAGAATTAGAGGAACTAAATTTGATTTCAATGCAAATGATTTTACATGCAGGTGATGCCCGAAATGATGTTATGAAAGCATTGGCATGTTGTGAAGAAGATGAATACGACCATGCAGAGAAGCTGTTAGAAAATGCGAATAAAAATATTGTTCAATCTCACAAATTGCAAACAGAAACGGTGCAAAAAGAAGCACAAGGAGAAGAACCTATTTTTTCGTTATTGTTTGCTCATGCACAGGATACATTGATGACAGTAAAGAGCGAATATGAATTGGCAAAACGGTTAGTGCGGATTTTTAGGAGATTAGATGAAAAAATTGATGGAAAGAAGGCAAAGTTATGAAACAGAATATAAATACCTTCCCAAAAGATTTTCTTTGGGGAGGGGCAGTTGCGGCTAATCAATGCGAGGGAGCTTTCCGTGTTGGCGGTAAAGGGTTAAGTCTTGCAGATGTTCATTTATATCGTTCTAATCAGGATATTACAAAAGTAAGCCATGATTCTGATATGACTCTTGCTCAAGTAAAAGAAGCAATAGAAGATAAGATTGGTTATTATCCGAAAAGACATGGGATTGATTTTTACCACACCTATAAAGAGGATTTAAAGCTTCTTGCTGAGATGGGTTTTAAAACATTTCGCACATCTATTGATTGGTCCCGTATTTTTCCTAATGGAGATGATCTCGAGCCAAATGAGGAAGGACTTGCGTTCTATGATAGATTAATTGACGAGATTAGAAGTTTGGGTATGGAACCAATTATTACAATGCTTCATTATGAAACACCTTTAAATATTACACTGGAGTATGGAGGATGGCATAACCGAAAAGTTATTGATTTCTTTGTTCGCTATGGTGAAGTATTGCTTAATCGCTTCAAAGGCAAAGTAAAGTATTGGATTGTGATTAATCAAATAAACTTGGTTTACCATGAATCTTTTAATTCCGTTGCAATATGTCAAGATCAGGTAGAAAATCTTGAGGAAGCAAGATATCAAGCCATCCATAATCAAATGGTAGCTTCGGCCCTTATCGTTGAAAAGGCACGAAAATTGAGTTCAGAGTTCCATATGGGGACCATGCTAGCCGACTGTACGGCATACCCGGAAAGTTGCCACCCAGATGATGTTGTTTTGGCCATGAAGAGAAATCGTCTCCAGTATTACTTTACTGATGTACAATTTAGAGGTGAATATCCTAGATATATGAGACGATTCTTTAACGAGAATCATATTAATTTAGGAGAGCAGGACGATGATGCTCGTATTTTAAAAGAGAATACAATGGATTTTCTCGCTATCTCTTATTATTATTCTTCTATGGTTTCCGCAAAAAGAAATGGAATGAATCCGTTGGATCTTAGCAAGAATCCTCATCTTCAAGCAAATCCATGGGGATGGGCTGTCGATCCGAAAGGTTTATACAATGCTTTATGTCAATACTATGATCGATATCAAGTTCCGATCATGATTGCGGAAAATGGCTTTGGCATGTATGACAAGCTGGAGGATGGAACTGTTCATGATGATTACCGTATTTCATATTTATCAGCACATATTGAACAAATGAAAGAAGCCATAAAAGACGGTGTCGAAATATTTGCTTATTGTGCGTGGGGACCAATTGATATCGTTAGTTGTTCTTCTGCAGAAATGGAAAAACGTTATGGTTTTATCTACGTAGATATCGACAATGACGGGAATGGCTCAAGACAACGCATAAAAAAAGACAGCTTTTATTGGTATAAAAAAGTGATTGAATCAAATGGAGAAATTCTTTGATTACTTCCAAGTTATGTACGGATAATTCGTGATCATTTTTGGCAGGAAATGATCACGAATTTATTGTAGCAACGTCCATACAAACTAAGGAGGAATTGAAATTGAGAAAAAATCCTGATAAATTCCCAGATGATTTTTTGTGGGGAGGAGCGATTGCAGCCAATCAAGCAGAAGGTGCCTATTTGGAAGGCGGAAAAGGACTTTGTGTAGCAGATATAAATAAATTTAATGATAGAGTAGACATTAAGAAAAAAGCAAATACAGAATTAACAATGGAAGACATTCATTTTGCGATCCATGATAAAGAAGGGCATTATCCAAAACGGACATCGATTGATTTCTATCACCGTTATAAAGAGGATTTGAAACTGCTGGCAGAAACGGGAATGAACACGTTCCGTACATCAATTAATTGGGCCCGCATCTTTCCGAAAGGAGATGAATTAGAGCCGAATGAGGAAGGATTGAAATTCTATGATGATCTCATTGATGAGATTAGAAAAAATGGAATGGAGCCGCTCATTACCGTTTCCCACTACGAAATGCCGTTACATTTAGCAACCGAATACAACGGATGGTACAACCGGAAAACAATTGATTTTTTTGTCCGCTACTGTGAAGTTCTATTTAACCGTTATAAAGATAAAGTGAAGTATTGGATTTTAGTCAATCAAATTAATTTAATTACATTTGAATCTTTTAATCATCTTGGTATCCCAGCAGATCGTGTAGAAAATTTGCTAGAAGCAAAGTACCAAGGTGCACACAATGAGCTTGTCGCTTGTGCAAGAGCAACAAAAATTGCCAAAGAGATTAACTCTGACATGCAAATTGGAATGATGCTTTTTGATGCTATTTCTCACCCGGCAACATGTAAGCCGGAAGATGTACTGGCAACGGTGAAACGCAACCAAATGGAGTATTATTTCTCTGATATTCTTATGCGTGGAAAATATCCAAACTATGCATTCCGCTTCTTTGAAGAGAACAATATTAATATTCAATTTGGAGAAAATGACGAAGAAGATTTTAAAAATACGGCAGATTTCTTTAGTTTCTCCTATTATTACACAAGGATCTCAGATGCTGAAAGTGCCAAAAAACTTAACTCCGCATACTTAAACCCGGAATTACAAGCAAGCGATTGGGGCTGGTCGATTGACCCAATCGGGTTAAGAACAGCATTAAATCTATATTATGATCGGTACCAGAAACCGATTATGATTACAGAAAACGGTATTGGTGCCTATGATAAAATCGATGAAAATGGCGAAATTCATGATCCGTATCGAATTGACTTTCTTAGACGTCATATCGAACAAATGAAAGAAGCGATTAAAGATGGTGTAGAAGTAATTGGTTATTATCCATGGGGACCGATCGATATTGTCAGCTGCTCCTCATCTGAAATGTCTAAGCGTTATGGTTTCATCTATGTTGATAAAGATGACTATGGAAATGGAACGCTCGAAAGAAAGAAGAAGGACAGTTTTTATTGGTATCAAAGAGTGGTTGCAAGCAATGGTGAAGATTTAGGTTGATATTAGAAGCTATGCTTTCACCTGCGGAACTTTCTATTAAAAAACTTAGGAGATTGTGATATGGAAAAAACGTTCACTGTGATAGAATCGGTAGGAATTCATGCTCGTCCTGCGACTATGATTGTCCAGACGGTAAGCAATTTTCAAGCTGATATTAATCTGGAGTACAATGGCAAAACGGTTAACTTAAAATCAATAATGGGCGTGATGTCTTTAGGGATTCCAAGGGATGCTGTCATCAAAATTAGTGCAAAAGGATCGGACGCATCGGATGCCTTAGCGTCTTTGGAACAAGTATTAACATCAGAGGGTATAGCAAAATAGAATTTTCCTGCAAATACTAACATCGGATATAAAAACTAAAAATTAAATGGAAGAGCAGTGTATATATACTTTATGAGACACAGTAATAGATAAAAAACTGTGTTTCATAAAGTATTTTTTTAGGTTTTGATAAACAGAATGGTTGGTAAAATGATTTTGGCACATTTCGTGTAAAACCAAAGTTATCTCCAAAGGTCAGAGAGAAAATGAGCAAAAGATCAACACCGGCACACGGCAATGCCATTTACTGAAATACTGATGAGTGGATGGAAGCTTTTATAACAACAGTGCTGTTATTTGTGAGAAATAAATTTCAGAAAAAAACTGAATATGATAAGATACTAATTAACAATAAGAGGAAAGAAGAGGGCATATGGTAAATTTAAACAAGATTGAGTTAAAGAAAAAGGGAGAAGCTATTAATTTAACAAAATCGAATCGGCAGCTGGGAGAAATATTAGTAAATTTAAATTGGGGCCATCAAGGCCAACGTAAATCAACGGGTTTTTTTCAAAATCTCTTTGCAGCATCGAAAAAGATTGATCTTGATCTAGGCTGTTTATATGAGTTGTCAAATGGGGAAAAGGGCTGTATTCAGGCGCTTGGCAATGCTTTTGGCAATCTCAATCAAATGCCGTATATACAACTGGATGGTGACGATCGAACAGGAGCCGTAACAGGTGGCGAAAACCTTCGAATCAATGGCGATAAAGTCGCTGAAATTAAGCGGATTTTAGTGTATTCGTTTATTTACGAAGGTGTAGCGAATTGGTCTCAAGCTGATGGAGTTATCACATTAAAATATCCTGCTGGTCCCGATATTGAAGTAAAGCTTGATGAGCACCGTAACGGGAAGATTATGTGTGCAATTGCGATGATTGAGAATGTCAATGATACAACTTTTAAAGTGGAACGTTTAGTTGAATATTTTAAAAGTCATCAGCAAATGGACATCGCTTATGCTTGGGGATTGAACTGGGTAGCGGGCAGAAAATAATACATAAGCAAGGTTTCGCATCTAAGAAAGGGAGGTAGCATGAAAAAACTAGTGTTAACAGGGGTCGTTTTGTGTGCCATGCTGAGTCTTGTTGCTTGTCAGTCTGAATTGGAAGAAACGATGGTTCTTTTAGATGAAAAAATTTCGGCGGTTCATATTGCACATTCAGAAGGCTTTGGCGATATGAATCAAGAGATCATCTTGTCTTTTCAAGACAAAAAGACAGTAGACTTATTTGAAACAGCGATCACAACCGCAATCAAAAAATCAGAAGGAGCTGGAAGTTCATTACCGGATTATGATCTTATGGTTGAATACGAAGATGGATATCCTACCCATGCCATTCATTTGTGGCTGGGAGAGAGAAATGAATCTAGCTTCATGAAATATATAACTGATGAAACAGAAGTTTACGAAACAACTCCCAAAATGACGAATAAATTAAGAGAATTCATTCTTTCAGAAGAATAAAGAGGGATCAATCATGCATGGCTTGATCCCTTTTTTACTTACTCCTTAGCAAAAATATTGACATTTAAAGTGTTTAAAACATCAATGGCTTCTCCTACAGGCATGTTATGAAGGAGAAATTCATTTGCAATCACATCTTGAATTTCTTCCACGGATGCTAACGTTGTAGTAGTCGTATTTCCATCAGCATTACGAATTCCAAATTTATTATTTACTAAAGAGACGCTTCTTTGTTTGTCAGTTTGATATCGCTGACATCGTAAAATGGTCATAAAAGGTGCATTTTCTTCAAAGGATTTTTGTAATGCTGGTGTAAAATCATTTAACTCTGCCTTAATTCTTGAATGGAAATGCCAAACCTTTCCGCTTTGCGTGCCATTAGTGAAGCGTGTATATGTATATTCGTGCTTTTCAATATCAACTGGGCGCAAATGAACTTCATCATCGCCAAAGGAAGAAATATTTTTGAAATCTCTTTCAAAGGGAACGGGCTTAAAAAAAGGTGCAGCTGCACCGCAGTCCACATAAAAACGTTCGTGATCAATCATGACGATAATTCCCATATGCTCCTTTCCCAGCATGATAGGATAACAGTCAAAGCCAAGATTACTCAGTAACTTTCTTAAATTGGCATTTAAGGTGTAGCAAGTTCCGCCAAAATGGTTCGTTCTATAATTTTGAACAAATGAATCGAGTGAAGGGATTTCAATGTTTTTATTATGATAATAGAGTAGTTTACTAATGTTTTCGAATGGAAAAGTGTTTAGATGGGCATGACAAATTCGTGATAAATAATCATAGCTGGGCTTTTCAAGCTGCAGATTGAGGCAGGCTAAGTATTCACTTGTATATGCAGTTAAATGAGTCATTTCATTCCTCCTAACAAATTATAATAGAAAATTCTGAACTATTTTTTTAGAAAAAGCAATTATAATGTTATGTATGCTGTAAAAAGCTATTTTTAACAGTATGAAAGCAGCCCTAATGAAATCGGAGGCATAAAGATGGACCAGGAATACTTTAAAATTTTTGATAAGAATCGAAATGAAATCGGTGTCGCTTCTCGTGATGACGTACATAAATATGGCTATTGGCATGAAACTTTCCATTGTTGGTTTGTGAAAAAGATCGAAGGGAAGAATTATTTATATTTACAGTTTCGCAGCGAGCGCAAAAAAGACTATCCCGATCTTTTGGATATAACGGCTGCAGGGCATTTATTGGCGAATGAGAATGTTCAAGATGGGGTAAGGGAAATCAAAGAGGAAATAGGAATTGAAGTTCAATTTGAAAAGTTAATTTCATTAGGAATAATGGAGTATTCTGTTACCACTGCTGATTTAACCGATCAAGAATTTGCCCATGTGTTTTTATATAAAAGCAATCATGGTTTCGATGATTTTCATCTTCAAGAGGAAGAAGTAGCTGGAGTAGTGCTGGTGGAATTTACTGAATTTAGCGAATTATGGTTCGATAAAACTAGTTCAACTACCATAACAGGGTTTAAATTCGACCATGAAGGAAATCGAGTCATGATTGAACAACGAGTCGGTAAAGAACAATTCGTCCCACATCAGGCTTCGTTTTATCAAGAAGTGGTAGAGCGGATAAAAGGGCAGCTTGACTAATGTTTTTGCTGTAAAAGAGGTGCGTTCCGATAGTGATGACATTCAGGATGAGGACATTGAGATGACTGGAGGGAGTTAAATGAACATATTAATTGCGATGGATTCTTTAAAGGGAAGTCTTTCTTCACTAGAGGCAAACGAAGCGGTCAAAACAGGGTTGTCGCAAGCAGATCCAAAATTTAAGATTCAGTCAGTACCTGTAGCTGATGGTGGAGAAGGAACGGTAGAAGCGCTTGTCTATGCAACTAATGGACGCATTGTCGAAACCATTGTGACAGGACCGTTAGGAGATCGGATAGCAGCTAAGTATGGGATTTTAGGTGAACAAGAAACAGCGGTCATTGAGGTGGCAGAGGCCTGCGGGCTGCCTTTACTTCTAAAGGAACAACTGAATCCGCATATAACGACGACCTATGGTGTTGGCGAGTTAATTTTAGATGCGTTGGATAAAGGCTGTCACCATTTTATTATCGGCCTGGGCGGGAGTTCGACCAATGATGCGGGAATAGGTATGCTTCAGGCTTTGGGGTATCAATTTTTAAATCGGGAAGGAGAGGAGGTTGGTTTTGGCGGAGGTCAGTTGGAGGAGATTGCCAAGATCAATTCAAGGCTTGTTTCTGATCAAGTGAAGAAGGCGGTTTTTCGTGTGGCATGTGATGTGAATAACCCTTTATATGGTGCAAATGGGGCCGCCTATATTTATGGACCGCAAAAAGGTGCCACTCCTGAAATGATTCAGGAACTTGATAGTGGGCTACGCCATTTTGCCAATGTTGTCTTTGAACAAATGGGAGTGGATCTTCAAAATATTGCAGGGGCAGGAGCGGCAGGAGGATTAGGTGCAGCTTTCGCGGGGTTTTTAAATAGTCGCTTACAATCGGGGGTTCAACTAATTCTTGATATAAACAAGTTAGAGCGCAAGTTGACGAATGTAGATTTGGTGATTACAGGAGAGGGGAAACTCGATGGACAAACCTCGATGGGGAAAGCGCCAGCCGGAATCGCCACTCTTGCCAAAGAACGGGGTATTCCTGTAATTGCTCTTGCAGGAGATATAACAGATGGGCAGCGTTCCCTATATGATTCTGGAATTACGGCATATTTTACGATTGTCGGTGGTCCTGTTACTTTAGAAAAGGCTCTCGAACGAGAAGTTGCACGGGAGAATTTAACGAGAACGGCTGAACAAATTGGGCGAGTATGGGGCCAGGCGAGCTTAAATAGACTCAAGGATTACGGAACGAAGCACGAATAGTGAAAAAAATGGTGGTGAAAGAGATGATCAAAGGTTTAAACCATTTATTATTTTCCGTCTCAGATTTGGAAAAATCAATTGAATTCTATCAACAAGTATTTGAGGCAAAATTGTTAGTAAAGGGAAGAAATACGGCATATTTTGATTTAAATGGCATCTGGCTGGCGTTAAATATGGAAAAGGATATTCCTCGAAATGAAATTCATCATTCTTATACACATATTGCTTTTTCCATTGAAGAGGAAGAATTTGAACAGATTTGCGAGAAGCTGCAAGCATTAAAGGTTCATATATTGCCAGGAAGACCGAGAGATGTAAAGGATAAAAAATCGATTTACTTTACCGATCCAGATGGCCATAAATTCGAGTTTCATACAGGAACACTCCACGATCGTCTTGATTATTATAAGCAAGAAAAGTTACATATGGAATTCTTTGATTAAAGAAAGGAGAAGCTTTGATGGGACAAATTATTGCTCTTGGTGGCGGAGGCTTTTCGATGGAGCCTGATAATCCTTTGCTAGATTTATATATTTTAAAACAATCGGGAAAAACGAATCCAAAAATTTGTTTTGTTCCTACTGCGAGCGGTGATTCTGAAAACTATATTGAGAGATATTATGATTTCTTTAAAAAGCAATCTTGCCAGCCTTCCCATCTATCTTTATTTAGACCGCCTACACGAGATCTGGAAAGTTATGTGCTTGATAAAGACATTATTTATGTAGGTGGAGGGAATACGAAAAATCTTTTAGCTTTGTGGAAGGAGTGGGGACTTGATCGCATTTTTAAAAAAGCTTGGGAAGAAGGAGTTATACTGGCGGGTGTCAGTGCCGGTTCAATCTGCTGGTTTGAAGAAGGAGTTACCGATTCTTACGGAGATGGGCTCGAGCCAATTAAGTGTTTACGATTTTTAGAAGGAAGCAACTGTCCACATTATGACGGAGAAGCCGATCGGAGACCTGCATATCAGAAACTTGTAGCCTCGAAACAAATCCAAGCTGGAATAGCTGCTGACGATGGGGTCGCCCTTCATTTCATTGATCACAAGCTAGAAGCTATTGTAAGTTCAAGACGAAATGCGAAGGCTTACCGCTTGTCCGACCATGAACCAGTTGTGGAATCGGTCCTTGATACAACGTATTTGGGAGGATAAAAAAGTACAGGTGGAACTGCCTGCACTTTTCCCTCTTCCTGCCAAACGCTGTCGACCCTTAGTGAAACAAAACCCAATTCCTACTATGTTACTTTTGACGTTGCCTGCACTTTAAAAAGTGTAGGTAACGTCAATTTTAATCAATTAATGACCTTTTTGGAGCTCAATTAGTTTAATAATTTCTTCTCCGCTATCTACTTCAATTGATTCCAGTTTAGGGTTTGTAATGATATTTTTCATTTCATCGTAAACTTTTTCCTTTTCCAGCTCGTCGGAAGGAGCCATGCCACCATACCAACGCAATGGAACGTTGTAAATATTTATCGTTCCATTTCCATTGCCGCTGTAAGTAACACTCCCGTCCACTAAGCGTGTACCTGTTAATTGGATGACGTCTTCAGGGTATTTAACACTGGCGTCATCATTTGGATCAAGCGGCGTACCGGCTGGGATCAAGTGAACAATTAATTCATCGATCTCTTGATTTGGTCCGAATTGCCGCCATACTCGAGCGTATTCAATTTGTTCACTAGAGTATGGCAATAATGTTTCTTTGTCGTTGAGATTGCTATTTTTTAACGGCTCACCGTGCTCTTCCTCTGAATAAAGGCTTTCCTCTTCATCCTCAGCTTCTGGCGCTTCTGCTAGACTTTCTGTTACTTCTTCTTCTGTTGATACTACAGGCTCTCCTCTGTTTTCTTCTTTATCAGTGCAGCCAGCTAATATTAATAATGCAATAAAGAAGAGGCTTGTCAGTATGTATTTCATTTGTTAAATCATTCCTTTCAAGTCTAGTATATCAGATGAAAAGAAGAGAAGCTTTCCTGAGGGCAAAAGGAAATGAGCATTGAGAGTAGACAAGGGTGAATGGTTTGTACCTATTAGTTAGCTGTGAATATATCCTATCCGTGACTGATAAAAATGGAGAGATAAGAAGCTGGAAATTCGTATTAGCCTTGTTTCGTTACGAGCATGTAGGGAAAAAGGAGAATAAAGTAGGAGAAATCAATGTGGGAAAGTAAACAGGATAGACAAGGAAGCGAGTTCATGCCCCCCTGTCCCTAAGAATTTCCAATATTTTCTTCTATTAATAAATCGCTTGATTGGAAGTTTGATATGTAGTCGCTTAAAGAGTTTGCACGTCTTGTGGTAAAGAGTCCTTTGTGAGCCACGATTCAATGAGTTGATTAAAGTAATCTGGTTTTACAAACGATACTCCATGACCTATATTCGGGAGGATTACGCCTTTACAATTTGGGTTATGGGTGACGATTTTTTTAGCAGATTTTATCATGACGGCTTTTTCTCTGCAACCAACTGTTACTAATATATTTGCCTTTGCTTCATGGAAATTTTTCGGGAGATCAAAGGACATATTTTCTTCCAGTATTCTAATTAATGTTTCTGTGGGCATGGCTGAGCTTTCTTTATAGTATGTGTCAAAGTATTCTTGATCAATATAAAGTGTTTTAGCTTGCAGTTTGGAAAAGGATTGATTTTTGATTAATGGCGATGTTAATTTAATGGTAGGTTTAATCCATTTTTTTAAAAGTGGACTAGGAATGACTAAGGCGCTATTAATCATTGCATAATCAACTAACTGCGGTTTTAAGCTCAAAATTTGCAGGGCGACCTGTGCCCCTAAAGAGAAGCCAATTACGGTAATTTCCTTCCCTTTTCCAATATTTTCGATCAGTTCAATTATTTTTAGTGCACTAGATTTAATCGAGAAAAGTTCAGATTGCCTGCTCTTCCCCTGTTCAGGCAAGTCGATAGTAACACAGTGTTTGTGTTTGAAATATTGAACTTGCTTGTCCCACATCCAACTACTAACACCGCCACCGTGCAAAAACACGATTAATGGTGCATTCTTATCACCATGCTCTTGATAGTATAAACTCATAAATTCACCCCCTATAGATTTAACACAACTGAATTGCTGCATTTAATACGAACAATGATATAAAACTATTTTATCATGAAAACACGATTAGTAGCGTTGGTCATTGATAAAGTATGTTATTGATGTAAAAAGGATGTTAAAACGGCCAAATCATGCTGTAGTATATCATGTTATAAATTAAATGACAGTTGTCTTTTCCTCATGTACGATAGATATAACACAGGGAAAGGGGATTTTTTATTTGTTACATATTGGTATTATTGGTCTAGGAGCAATTGGGCAGCGTTTAATGAAACAATTTTTGCAGCATCCTCATATAGAAGTTGTGGCGGTCTGTGATCAGCTCGAACCGTTAGCAAGAGAGACAGCTGGATCTATTAGGGGAGCACAGGCTTATACAATGTATCAGCAATTAATCGCGGATCCGAAGGTTGAACTTGTTTATGTCGCAGTCCCACCGAAATTTCATTTTCCAATCGTAATGGAAGCATTGCGGGCCCAAAAACATATTTTATGTGAGAAGCCTTTAGCAAACTCAGTGGAAGAGGCCGGGGAAATGTTGAAAGTGGCAACAGAAGCAAATATTATTCATGCAATGAATTTCCCGCTTAATTATGGAGCGGCCGCAACAAAATTTGCCGAGTTAATTCGTGAAAATTACATTGGCAAGCTGAGACGATTACAGCTTGCCATGCATTTCCCGGAATGGCCGCGTCCGTGGCAAAAAAATAACTGGGTTGGAAATCGTGAACAGGGCGGCTTCGTACTTGAGGTTGGAGTTCATTTCATCCAGCAAACATTGAAGGTTTTTGGTGATTTGAAAAATATCCATACCCAATTAGAATTACCCATTGATCCACTCAAATGTGAAACGGGGATTATCGCAACTGCAAAGCTTGAAGATGGAACTCCAGTTTTAATTGAAGGCATAAGTGAAATTGCCGGAAAGGAATATATTGGTTTTACAGCATTCGGTTCAGAAGGAACACTATCACTCGAAAACTGGGGCCAGCTTAAGGCTGGTAAACTAGGAGAAGAGCTGGAAACTATTTTAATAGAAGATGCAGCACCCAATCAGTTAATCGATGAAATCATTAAGGCTGTTGATGGACAAAAGGCAGAGCTATATGATTTCGAAGTGGGATACAAAGCACAAGACATACTTGAAAAGTTAAGGAAAATCTAGTAAAAGAGAGAATCTGTGCGACAAAAAGGTATTGGTGCAAGTTTGCTAATCGTATTCTTGAGTTTGGAATATTTAAGTTGAAATGTAAGATTTTTGCTATAATAAGAGAAGGGTTGCATAATCTCATTGCTGCAATTCAGAGGAGCAGTCAGTACAGCATGGAAAAGTGTAAAATTCAATGCTGTGCAGTTTTTGTTCTCACATTTGTTAATAAAGAAATTCTCTGAAAATATAATATTGATAATTTCACAAAATAAAGTTGGGAAGCTCTCTCACCACATTATTTTTTTAGTGCGAATGTGAAGCGCACATGATTTCCCTGGGGGATTCGCACCTCGAATAAGGGTGTAATCCTTCTTGTTTTGAATTATTTTTTATAAAAATTTCTTTGGAAAACAAGAAAAATAGCATTTTTCTTAGCTAAGAAAGTGTAAATTTACTTTTTTCGTTTAAAAATCGCTGTCGCACTCTATGTGAGTGCGTGGATTGAAATTTTTTGTGGAATGTACTCAACTGGTACTCGTTCTAGTCGCACTCTATGTGAGTGCGTGGATTGAAATCAAGCTGGACTGATGTATTGTTGAAGATCCTCATCGTCGCACTCTATGTGAGTGCGTGGATTGAAATATCCACCGAATAAGAGTGTACGGCACTCGGTGGTGTCGCACTCTATGTGAGTGCGTGGATTGAAATGATACAATAGACAAAAATAATAAGGGTATCTCCCGTCGCACTCTATGTGAGTGCGTGGATTGAAATGCTGCTTCCTGATCTGCTTTTCGGAGTACGTGTCGTCGCACTCTATGTGAGTGCGTGGATTGAAATTGAAATGGTTGCCCATCTCCTGGAACACACAAAGAAGTCGCACTCTATGTGAGTGCGTGGATTGAAATATGACCGGCCATTTCCATACCGAATCTGAAACCACGTCGCACTCTATGTGAGTGCGTGGATTGAAATAAAGGAAACTCGAAGCAATTCAGCTTCTTGAGCGTCGCACTCTATGTGAGTGCGTGGATTGAAATCGTTTGGTTCATTCGGTGGTCATGCCGTAGTGTTTGTCGCACTCTATGTGAGTGCGTGGATTGAAATGCGTTGAATGCCTCCGATTGATTCGTCCGCAATTGTCGCACTCTATGTGAGTGCGTGGATTGAAATTTACGGGCGGCAATGGCATCATCCTTGTTATTAAGTCGCACTCTATGTGAGTGCGTGGATTGAAATCCATATCGATGCGTTGGATGGAAAAGAAGTCATGTCGCACTCTATGTGAGTGCGTGGATTGAAATTTGCTAGTAGGAGTTCGTCGACTTCCTCAATAAGTCGCACTCTATGTGAGTGCGTGGATTGAAATGTTTTCGACGCTGCCGATACTCGACGAAATCCTCGTCGCACTCTATGTGAGTGCGTGGATTGAAATACCTCCGCCAACACCCTCGGCAACACTCGCGCCCGTCGCACTCTATGTGAGTGCGTGGATTGAAATTACTGGTGAATTAGTTAATGTATTTAGTAGAAGTAGTCGCACTCTATGTGAGTGCGTGGATTGAAATCTAAAATAAGGGAACCCATAAACTGAAACATTGCAGTCGCACTCTATGTGAGTGCGTGGATTGAAATGAAAATTAAGCGTCGCTTGGCGACAGCGGCCGATGTCGCACTCTATGTGAGTGCGTGGATTGAAATTTGAGCCTTCTGCTGGACGTGGTGATTTAGTTGAGTCGCACTCTATGTGAGTGCGTGGATTGAAATCGGCACCTTGCCTACCGCAATACATTGTCATACCGTCGCACTCTATGTGAGTGCGTGGATTGAAATAAAACGTCCTCGATGCTCTATTGTGCCCTTTCTGTCGCACTCTATGTGAGTGCGTGGATTGAAATATATCAGGATCTAAAGTATTGTCTTTAGCTTCGGGTGGTCGCACTCTATATGAGTGCGTGGATTGAAATAGTTAAGATCAGCTAATGACATTGGAAACTCATAAAGTTGGTATGTCAACACTAAACTAGACAACTTTTTTAAGATGTTCAAGTTTGTAATCAATCGGACTTACATAACCAAGTGTCCCATGAATTCGTATGTGATTGAACCAGTGAACATAGTCATGTAATTCCCTTGTTAATTCTTCTAAACTATCAAAATGTTTATCTTTCACAAACTCTGTTTTGATGATTTTAAACGTTGTTTCAGCCACCGCATTGTCATACGGGGCAGCCCTTCATGCTTAAAGATCGTTGAATATGAAACGTCTCTAAAGCATCGTCAATCAGCTTGTTTTTAAACTCATTTTCACGATCCGTATGGAAAAGCTTTATTTTATGTAGATCAACCTTAATGGAGGCGAATGCACGATAAACCAGTAAGGCATCTTTGTTTGGGCGTGTACTGAAGCCTACGATTTCACAATTAAAGAGATCAACAAATACACATACGTACTGCCATTTTTTATTGACTCTCACGTACGTTAAATCACTTACAACCACCGTCATTTCTTCCTCCTGGTCGAACGCACGGTTTAGTTTATTCTGCTGTTCTGATTCATTACATGATTTTGTATGTGGCTTAAATTGAGCTAGGGTGTAAGTCGAAACCAAGCCTTGCTCTTTCATAATGCGTGAGGCCATGTTTTTTCAGTTCTACCTTGATTTTACGTGTCCCGTAATTTTGGCGACTTGCCTTAAATACATCAATCACGTCGGATGTAATATCATCCTCACTTGCCCTTTCTTTTGCTTCATAATAATAGGTACTTCTAGGGATTTGTAGTACTTTACACATGGCTGATATCGAGTATTTATGTTGATTATTCTTAAACACATTTACTTTCGTCCTAGTATCAGCGCGGCTTGCTTTAAAATGTCATTTCCCATTTCTAGCTGCTTATTTCGCTTTCGGAGTTCGATCAGTTCCTTTTGTTCATCTGTTAAATTGTCTTTTTCCTTGAAAGAGCCCAATGATTGACTCTGATTCACCCACTTATCTAAAGAAGAGGGAGTAAGGTCATATTCACGAATAATATCTTTTCTCGGTTTTCCATTTTGGTACAGTTGTACGATCTGTTGTTTGAACTCTTCAGTAAATGTTCGACGCTCTCTTTTGACCATATAGATTCTCCTCAAATATATTATCTGTAGTCTAATTGACCTTAAAAATTATGTCCAACTAAGTGTAGCCTATCCAACTTTTATCCCCTTTATGATGTCGCACTCTATATGAGTTTGTGGATTGAAATTGAGGTTTGCGTGTTCTGAATTCAAGCTTGAAACAAATTTCGCTCTGTCTTGGTGCATGAATTAAAATCTTCTGTCTTTTACGCTTACGAGTCAAAATATACTGCCACACTTAGAGGAGTATATAAATAGGAATTTTTCTTATACTAGATGGTTTAACTAATTCTTGGCTATTGGACCAGTGAGTAAATAACGCGACTTATTTAAGAGAGTTATAACTCTCTTAAGGGACCTATAATTAGAAAAACAATTGAACAAGTAACTCCAAAAGCTTTTGCTATGGAGTTTTTTGCTTTTAACGGTATTTTGGAAATATAGAAAAATATAAACTAATTTGGAAGGAGTTGGACATCTCGATGCAGAAGTATATCAAAATACCTAGGTTTTTATAGTTCTTTTGTTGGAGGGGATAAAGAATGAAGGAAGAAATGCGTAAACAGAAATTAGTGGAAAACATTACAACGAATTACAGGCAGGTGGAGCAATCCATTGTAAATCAGCTTTATATGAAGCAAGACCTGCATGGAACTAGCATTGGTTCCGCCCGTGAGGATTCATGGAAGCAATTGTTTGACATGATTATTCCGAAGAAATTTGTCATTGAACATTCTGTTTTTATTATTGATTCGGAAGGAAATGTTTCCAATGAGGTTGATTTAGCAATACTTGATGAGACCTACACTCCTTATATTTTCCGTTATGGGCAATTGAAGTTTATCCCGATCGAGGCGGTCGCAGTGGTGGTAGAGTGTAAGAGCAAAAGCTTGGACAAAAAGGGGATAACCAATTGGTATAATAAATTAATAAAACTAAAAACCGCAGAGAATTCAATCGTAAGAATAGCTGACCGAATTGCAGTTGGCTCCGTTCCAACACAGAAATCGACATGTCCTATTCGCATTTTATGTGCGTTAAAGCCAGAGTTAGATAAAGAGATTAAGAAAAAATTTGATTTTGTTTTAGTAGCTGTAGATGGAAAAACTGGACATATTGAGATTGAAGATAATACAGGAGGAAATCTGCAGTCCTGGTTTAGAAAGCTTAATTTTCATAATACCAAGCCTTACTCAGAAATCAGAAACGAAAAGCTGTTGAAGAAGATCAAGCTGAAAGATTACGAGGTGAAAGATGAAGATGGAGCGCTAGTATCGCTCCTCACATTCAATTTCCAATTAAACCAATTGTTAATGCTGATTAACAATCCATTGCTTTTCCCACACCGTGCGTATGCCGAACTATTTAATTCTGAGAGGAAGGATACATGATGGGACAAAATGTTGTTGCTGTATCGATTGATAAAGTACAGACATTTTTATATTATGTGCTGCAAGCGTATATTCAGGAAAATCAGGCCAACAGTGGAACCCTTCGGGAAATTGTTAATTCTTCACATTTAATATCTGAACAGTTTTTTCAAGACATTGGAATTAAGGGGGATGGTGGAGAATTTAGTGGTCATATTAATAACCAATTGTTGGTATGCTCAGGTATGTGTATCTTCACTACTTCGTTAGAAAAAGAGTTGATTACCGAGAAGTTGGACCGATTGTTTATAAAATATTATGAGAATTACAATGGCCAGCTCTTAGTCAAATTCGATACTTTTGAGAAAGAGCTCTCAACAAACTCGGATAAGCTCAAGGCAATTAAAGAAAGTAAGGAGCGTCTTAGACAGAAAGAATGCCTGAATTATATTATAGAGCGTAATCAAGACTTACTGTTCCAGTTTTGTGATGTTTCAAAGAAAAATAAACTTGCATCATCAAATGTCTCAATTAAAAAGTACTCTGATTTTGCTTTTGATATTAATTCCCTGTTTTCTCAAGAAGAATCGAGTAACGAAAATCACTTTCGCATAGCCGTTATTAAGGCTGATTTGGATGGAATGGGATCTTTATTTGAGCAAATTGATGAATACAGGATATACAAAGAGATCAGTCATTTGTTGAACAATTACATTAGCCTTGATTATTTACATAAAAAAATACAGGCTTATAAAGAAGTGGAACAAGGATTTAAACTTTATCCGTTATACATGGCTGGAGATGATATTTTCTTTGCGATAAGTGCAGCACATTTAATGACTGGTGTGAAATTATGTAAAGAGATTTTGCGGAAATTAAATAGCGAGATAAACAAACTTAATAAATTATATAGCACTAATATACAACAACTTTCCATGAGTATTGGGATTGATTTTACATTCAACCGTGAGCCGATTAGGTATTATTATGAACGGGTACAGAGTCAAGTGGAAAAGGCTAAGAATTATTCTAGCAACATCAAGAAAGATATTGCAAATTATGTGAAGATAAGTATTAATGATAATGTCTTTAGGGATTATGATAAATGTAAATCGCAATGGGATTATTTTAGAGATGATGTAGCAATTTTGAAAGGAGCAATGAAAGCAGGCTTCGCCACTCACCATTTTCTATACGGACTGTTAAGAAAAATTGAATTAATAATTGACAGTAATGATATAAAATTCAGCAATACGGTCCTCTATCATTTATTGCCAGAGCACTTAGAAGGTAATAATGAAAAACTGAGAGATTACGAATTATTAATGATTTATACTCTATTAAAGAAACTATTAGTTGAAAAGGAGTCATGCAGTAACGGAAAAAACGCAGAGTTCAAAAAAAATAAGAATAAAGGACCTGAAAAAAAATTATCTTTTGAACTTAAACAACGCAAAGAATTGATAAGATATGTGCGGTTACTACTTCTATTTTCTCGAATTACGAATGATGATATTTCAAGTCCTCGAATTGATAAAAAGAAGATTAGAAGTACATTGTTTAATAAAACAATGAGATACATCTATAATGAAAGCATGTTTTTATCCTTGAAGGATAAATCGTTAAAAGAAGATATTGGAGAATTTCGTAAAAATTTTGCTGTGTTTACTTGTTATGAAGCACCCAAAAGATCTTCAGTTCAAATTTATAGAACATTGCAAATCTCAAGATCGATGTTTTACCGCTTCAAAAATACTTATGAAAATAAAATTGAGATAGCTGCGAATATGATTCATTCCCTTAATGCTCGGTCCAAGGGTGAAATAAAAACTTTGGAGAATCAAAAGAAGGTAGAAAAAAAGGCGCCACCGGTTTTATTCTTTGATATAGAAAAATTTCTCTATGACGCTCACCACACTAATTTATGGACAGATGACTATATAGACACCCTGATTATCTTTTATCGCTTGAAAGAATTATCCATTAGATACAAAGTTATAACTTCATCCAATAAAAAATAAATATAAGAATCCATACAAAAACAGCAAGAATAATAGCTCAAATAAAAAACAAAATAGATCGAAAGGGGCAAGAAGATGACAGTGAATACGCTCTATTTAAAAGTGACAACATTTTCTAATTTGTTTATAGGTGGTTCCCCGAAAACGTTCGAGATTGGTGGCATTGATTTGTTTACTGTTACGGATCATGAAGGTAATCCCTATATTCCTGCATCATCTTTCAAAGGAAGTTTGAGAAGAATTGTGCGAGAGATGTATCAAAGCTTTGAAGAAGCAGAATTAATAACTCAAGCTTATAAAGCGTATTTGCTTGCAAAGAAGCAAGAGAATTTGCCATTGATTAAAGAAATGAAGGAGAAGGATGAATTTGATAGAGTGGAGAAGCGTTATGAAGAAGCGATTCATAAGTCATCAGCAGAATATTTATTTGGAATTGAAGGCTTTAATCACACACCGAAATTAATATTTAATGATTTTCGATTATTAGAAACAAACGTTGATCCCTTCTCTATCGACTCAAAAAATTCGATAGAAGTCGTTGCTAAAAAGAAAGATAATTTAGTTGCTAATCCTCGAATCTATAAAACGGTACGTCCAGGTGTGGAGTTTTCAGGAGAGATTCATTTTTACATGGTCAATCAATTACAACTTCCGACGGATATTGTTGCAAAATTTATAAAGAAAACTATCGACCAGTTTAATACAGGAGTATATCGTTTAGGCAATTCAGGAAGTCGTGGTTACGGAAGAGTACAGGTAGAAGTGAGTCAGGAGGGAAATGGATTTGAGTGAAACTGTAATGTATAAAGTAGAGATGTCATTAACAGGAAGACTTACTCAGCTTCCCGATTCTCAGAAGATATTTGGCGCTTTAATTTATCTATATGTGGAGCAGTATTCATCTGAGAGAGCCGCTTCGTTAGTTTCAAAGATAAGAGACGGAAAATTGTTTTTCTCTTTATCTAATATGCTTCCTCTTGATTATTATCCAACGCCGCAAACTTATTTGATCGATCAACTGGGTAAACAACACCTTAATCAGACTGATAGAGGAAAAAACAAAATGAGGTATCAAGCGATAAAAAAGCGATCTTTTATGAAGTGGGGGGAGATTAACAAAATAATTTCCAATCCTATGATTGCATCAAATCTTTATCCTTTTGTAACAATACAGTCTTCTCAACAGATCCATGCGGCTATTGACAGTATTAGATACGACATGCCAGGTCTTGATCCCAATGTCTATTCTGTCCCTGAAGTTAATGTAGTTGAAGAAACGTCTAAAGGAAAAATCGCGAACATTACTAAATTTTCATTTTATATTTGTGCTGATAAGTGCCCTGAGAGTGTAGAATTACTGGAAGCTCTACGCCGAGCAAAAGAAAGGAAAAGACGTTTCTTTTTAGGTACTAGAGCATCACAAGGTTTTAATACATTCGTAGTGGAACATATAAAACCTGAATTAATAGATTTGCAGGAGCAGGCCAGTGCATACTTAAACCTTGGAATGCTTTTACCTCAAGTGATTGATTTCAAATGTTCTTCATTGAAATTGTTTACTTCTGAGCGCCGTCCTTATGATTTTGTAGGAGGATGTGAGAAGGAAAAACTAAGGAAATTTATCAGTTTCATTGATGCAGGTAGTATTGTATTTTTGCCGGAAGGTAGAAAAAAAGCGGGGCGCTCGCTTCAATCGCCATTTAATGATCGAGATATTGTGTTTGGAAACTCTTTTCTATTGCCATTAGAATTCGATAGGAGGAAACAGCATGCCGGTGTATCCACTTCGTAAATATAAATATTGGATAGAGACATTATCAACACTTGCACTGTCACCAAGAGAACAACACGCTTTTACTCAAACGGGACGCGATTTTACAATGGAAGATATAGAACAACAAGCTTCTGAGAATTTAAAAAAAGAAGGCGTCAGGATCATATATCCCTTCTACCAATATGGAACCTATTCGTGTTATGCACCTACAGAGGCACAATATTATATTCCAGGCTCATCTATTAAGGGAGCTCTATCCCTGGAATCAAATAAGCAAAGAATAATGGTAGACGATATTAAAATTAATAGTAAAGATATTCAACTATTTCCATTGCAGAAATTACAGTATGATTCAAAAAAAAATAAATCCTATATTGATGAGTTTTTTCCTAATGTCGCTATTGAGATGCTTAGAGCAGATTCGAAATACCTTGGAGAATTATTTTGTGATGAGTTAGAAGTAGATAATTACTTTAGAAAAGCAGAACAAGCTACAAAAACCAAACTTCACCAGCTAGTTCGAAAAATTTGCCAGGTTGCTGAGCAGGTAAGAAAAGAAAAGGATCAACATATTTTATGTAAATTGAAGGACAATATACAGGATATTCTAAATAAAACACAAACTGACAATAACAAATTCATATTACTACTTGGGGGCTTTAAAGGGCTAGCACTCTCTGTAATATCAGACAGTGATGACTATAATGGTGCAATTTTCATTGATATGACAAAGAGTTTACCACATGGCCTAGTTCAAATAACATTGGAGAAAATTGATGTCTAGCTCAGATTTGTTTTCACTATCCTATATGCCGTTGCTCATTCGCTTGAAATGCTGTGAATCTGCTAGATTGCCGCGTTATCTCGGTTCAACACTTCACGGTGTCATTGGATGGATATTATCAATGAATAAAGATGTTTATCAATATATTTTTGAAAATCGCAAATATGGATGCGGAAAACTGGATATTGTTAATCCATATATTTTAGAACCTCCTAGATATCAAGAGATCTATGAGGAAGGCGATTTACTCTGTTTTAAATTCATTTTGTTGGGCAATGCATGCAACTATACGAAAAGTGTTATTGACACGTTGGTAAGTAGCCCATACTTTGAAATTGGAGCTGGAAGAAAGAAGTTTAAACTTGTAGATATTTTTCAGGCTGACAAATTGGAACCGATCTATCAATCTGGCAAAATTAACACGAAGCTTACTGTTTCAAAATTATCTTCTACACGGGAACAAAAAGAGATTTCAAAATGCTCTGTTCATTTGCTTACACCACTTCGCATTCGCCGAGCTGGAGAACAACTAAGAGAACTTGACTTTCCAACGATAATCCGCAACATTACAAGAAGGCTTGCTGCGCTAACAGAAAGGTATGGTGGACATTTACATGCTGATGCAGCAGCTTCTGTGTGTGAGTTATCAAGTGAGGTACATACAATTTCCTCGGGCTTATATTGGAGTGAGGTGAGTCGATATTCAAATAGGAGAAATATGAAAATGGATTTAAGTGGGATGCTTGGAGCGATGACTTTTGAAGGGGAAATGTATCATTTTTCTCCATGGCTATATGCTGCGCAAAACCTTCATATAGGGAGAAATGTTACCTTTGGTTGTGGTCAAATTGATGTAGTATTTGGATAATGAAATAAGAATAATGGTGCTAACCCAAGTAAACAAAAAGTCACTGAACGGTTCTCTCTGTTTACGTCGTAAAGATTTATCTTGATAGATAGCAAGGATATTATAGTGGACTATAAATAAATTTAGGCTTTTATTCTTTTTAACTGTTGCTATGTAGGCATGTGGGAGGCGTTCTTTCTTAAATGAAGTAAATATAAAGCTCTGGATCACTATTGAAGCGATGCTATGTAGTTGAGACACACTCTATATGAGTTTTTGGGTTGAAATTAAGACTAAGATCAGAGGAAGGCTCGAAAGTAAAAACAGTACATATATGTTTGCTCTTATTAAAAAATAATGTAGGCATTTTTGCTGAAATAAGAGAAGTGTTTTAGATTTAAACTCTTGAAATTTATGTTAAAATTTTTAGTGCGAATGTGAAGCGCACATGATTTCCCTAGGGGATTCGCACCTTAAAATAGGGCTGAAATCTTCTCCTTCTTGTATTTTTTTACAAATATTTGTTGGAAAACAACAAAAATAGCATTTTCACAACATAAAAAAGTGTAATTTTACTTTTTTTGTTTAAAAATCGCTGTCGCACCTTGTATAGGTGCGTGGATTGAAATATCCATGCCACTGGGTAATGAGATAACCCTGTGTGTCGCACCTTGTATAGGTGCGTGGATTGAAATATATCGCCCCTCCTACATCATAGGTGCCTGTGGTGTCGCACCTTGTATAGGTGCGTGGATTGAAATAATTACTAGACAAAGCAAAAACCGCCTCGTAATGAGAGTCGCACCTTGTATAGGTGCGTGGATTGAAATTTCGTGTGTTTCAAAATTGAATGAAAATCTATAGGTCGCACCTTGTATAGGTGCGTGGATTGAAATCCACGATCTCTTATCATAAATCCCATCTCCTTTTGGTCGCACCTTGTATAGGTGCGTGGATTGAAATACTTACAGAGAAGGGAGCAAAAAGATAATGGCTGTCGCACCTTGTATAGGTGCGTGGATTGAAATGATAGTTTAATAGAATGTTCTAAATCGGCATATTTGTCGCACCTTGTATAGGTGCGTGGATTGAAATAGACCAAACTACTCGAGCTTGATAATGTTCAATGTCGCACCTTGTATAGGTGCGTGGATTGAAATAACTTCAAAAGCCTTTTCCTGCATCAGACATTGAGTCGCACCTTGTATAGGTGCGTGGATTGAAATCCTGGTTTTTCTGCTTTTTGATATCTAGCATAATGTCGCACCTTGTATAGGTGCGTGGATTGAAATATAAAAGGAGGAACTAATTATGGCCACATTCCAGTCGCACCTTGTATAGGTGCGTGGATTGAAATTGGAATAGCATCGCCATCTTTCTCCATTCCATATGTCGCACCTTGTATAGGTGCGTGGATTGAAATACCTCGGTCAAATGGATTTTGAATTTCGAATTCATGTCGCACTTACATAGGTGCATGGATTGAAATTCGCTATGGTCGGCGATTACATTTTCCATTGTTTGTAACGCTCTACATGAGTGCATAGTTCGGAACAGCTTTAAGAAGATATCTAAGAAGCGCTATCATCGTACTTTATATTTTTGTTTCCTAAAAAATGTGAAAGATTTGCTATAATTAGTGAATAGAGATTTGGATGAGTGTGTTAAGCAAATACAATATCAATAAGTGTCCAAAAGAGAATCTCATGTGCAAAGCAATTTTATAATTGCAATAAATAATTAGTGCGAATGTGAAGCACACATGATTTTCCTAGGGGATTCGCACCTTAAAATAAGGTTGAAATCTTCTCCTTCTTGTATTTTTTTACAAATATTTATTAGAAAATAACAAAAATAGCACTTTTAAGACGGGAAAAAGTGTAATTTTACTTTTTTCGTTTAAAAATCGCTGTCGCACTCTACATGAGTGTGTGGATTGAAATTTGTTTCCAATGTTGGTAGCGTAACTTCTGCAGCTACTGTCGCACTCTACATGAGTGTGTGGATTGAAATTTAGGTTTATTCCTAGCTTATTGTCTTGAGAATATGTCGCACTCTACATGAGTGTGTGGATTGAAATCTCAATCCACATTTCATCTGTTTTTATTTTCTCGTCGCACTCTACATGAGTGTGTGGATTGAAATCAAAAGAGCAACTCGTCAAAGCAACCGACGAAGGTCGCACTCTACATGAGTGTGTGGATTGAAATGCCACGGATAATGTCTGCGCGCAATACCTTCGATGTCGCACTCTACATGAGTGTGTGGATTGAAATGAAGGTTAGTAGTGACGGAAGGCAATACGGCGTATGTCGCACTCTACATGAGTGTGTGGATTGAAATTATTAGATGGTTTACGACTACACAAACACCAGAAGTCGCACTCTACATGAGTGTGTGGATTGAAATCCATTGATCATGATTCCCTTTTAATACCGCAAGGTGTCGCACTCTACATGAGTGTGTGGATTGAAATTAGCGAAAGAATGGGAAGGTGAAGAGGTACCAGGTCGCACTCTACATGAGTGTGTGGATTGAAATTCAATTTGCGCTCTCGTTATTTCCTCTGTATGCCTGTCGCACTCTACATGAGTGTGTGGATTGAAATTTTCGTAATGTCTCAAGATAACGAAAATGGTAGGGTCGCACTCTACATGAGTGTGTGGATTGAAATTTTTTATCAATTAATAAAAAAAGATATAAAAAGTCGCACTCTACATGAGTGTGTGGATTGAAATAAGCCGTAAAAGAACACATCGATCCAGTGGACGGTCGCACTCTACATGAGTGTGTGGATTGAAATAACTTTATCCGTAAGCATGCCGTGCGCTTGCAGTAGCGTCGCACTCTACATGAGTGTGTGGATTGAAATTAGCCCCACGCGAATAACTTCGCCGGTTTCCTGTCGCACTCTACATGAGTGTGTGGATTGAAATAAAAGTCCGCAGGGAAACCTATGTTGGCTCCTGGTCGCACCTTATATAGGTGCGTGGATTGAAATCGTTATGTAGCAAGACGTAGGTAAATCATTTTAAGTCGCACTCTACATGAGTGCGAGGATTGAAATTCCCGTTTGATGTTCGGAGCGATTGCGAAGGGGAACGGCTCTCACTCTGTCACTACCCTATTTGGAGTATGTGGAGCAAAGTTTTCACATAAAGATGTATCGGAGAAATAAGTGTTATGTGACAAATTAAAATCTCATCAAAGAAATTAAAAACCATCCAACATTACATTATAAAAGTCATAATTTTCTTGGAATTATTAGAGAATAGTGTGAAAATTTCGCTATAATGAAGAGGTGATGGTTGTAAAAATATGGAGGTGTACCATGCAGTATATTGCTCATATTCGTGTAAGTGATAGAGAAATTCAAACTGTGGAAAAACACTTGTTAGAAGTAAAGGAATTGGCAGAATCCTATGGAGAAAAAATAGGCGTCAAGCATATCGCTGGTTTGGCAGGAATGCTCCATGATTTTGGAAAGTTCACAAATGAGTTTCGGACTTATATTCTAGAAGCAGTAAATAATCCTGAAGCACCGCCAAAACGGGGGAGTGTAGATCATTCAACAGCCGGTGGCAAACTATTATATGTAATGTTCCATGAAAAAAATATAAAAGAGTTTACTGGAAAGCTTGCCGAGATTGTTGGGAATGCAATTATTTCACATCATTCTTATTTAAAAGACTTCTTAAATCCTAGTCTTGAATCTGACTATTTATTAAGAGTAAGTGAAAAGAAATTGGCAGAGTTTGAAACTTCAAAGGAAAGCTTTTTTACCTATGTGATGAGTGAACCTGATTTTATTGATTATGTTGAACAGGCTGCAGAGGAACTAAAAGCTTTTATGAAAAAAGAACCTTCAAAGTCAAGTGAATACAAATATATGTTTTTGACAAAAATGATTTTTAGCGCCCTTATTGATGCAGATCGAACTAACACGAGATTGTTTGAAGAGAACAAACCTTTTGACCCGCAAGAGAACCACGATCTTCTTTTTCAAACATATTACGATAGGTTAATGTCAAAAATTGAGTCCTTCCAACAGCATGAAAATGCCAATTCTCCCATCAACCTCTTAAGAAGCGAAATGTCGGAACAATGTGATCGTTTTGCTGAGAAACCATCCGGTATTTATACATTATCCATTCCGACTGGTGGAGGAAAAACGCTTGCCAGTTTACGCTACGCTTTGAAACACGCTCAAAAGTATCATAAAAAGCACATCATCTATGTCGTTCCCTACACAACTATTATTGAGCAAAACGCTGAAGAAGTTAGAAAAATTTTGCAGGAGGATGAAAATATCCTCGAGCACCATTCTAATGTCATTGATGATGATCATGATAATGATGAAAACCAAGACGGTTTTATGAATAGCAAACAGAAACTTAAGCTTGCCAAGGATAATTGGGATTCGCCGATTATTTTTACAACGATGGTCCAATTTCTGAACGTTTTTTACGCAAAAGGAAGTAGAAATATTCGTAGACTTCATAATTTAACTGAATCCGTGATTATTTTTGATGAGGTTCAAAAAGTTCCAATACCTTGTGTTTCTCTCTTTAATGATGCTCTTAACTTTTTAAAGGAATATGGTCAATCCAGTATTGTCTTATGCACAGCAACACAACCTGCTTTAGATTTTGTGGAGCATAAGCTTGAAGTGAACACAGATGCAGAAATGATTGACAGAATCGATCATGTTATAGATGCTTTCAAACGGGTTGACATTGTGGATATGGCTACGGAACAGACATTTTCAAATGAGCGTCTAACTGATTTTATTATTGAAAAAATAGATGAAGTGCAAAGTCTTTTAGTTATTCTAAATACAAAGTCTGTTGTTAAAGATTTATATGAAAAATTGAAAGAAAGCATAGATATTACGGTTTATCACCTTAGTACATCGATGTGTGCAGCCCATCGGAACAGTATTTTGGGAGAAGTAAGGGAACAGCTTGAAGTAGGAAATAAAGTTATATGCGTGAGTACACAGTTAATTGAAGCCGGGGTTGATGTTAGTTTCGAATGTGTTATTCGTTCATTGGCAGGACTTGATTCCATTGCTCAAGCAGCTGGGCGCTGTAACAGGCATGGAGAAATGGGGATTCGCTCTGTTTATATTATTGATCATGAAGAAGAGAACTTAAGTAGACTAAAGGAAATTGCAAAAGGAAAACAAGTTGCTAAACAAATCTTTATCGATTTAAAGCGTGATGATAGCAGCCACGGAGGTCATATCCTCTCTAAGAAGGCAATGGACCGTTATTTTCAAGAGTATTATACAGAGCTAGCGGACGATCTGAATTATTTTGTACCACAGGTTGGTAAGGAAATGACGACACTCCTTATGGAGCCAAGGCATATGAATAGTTACCGACAAGCCTATATTCATAAAAATGGTCAGAAAAAGGATATCCCGCTATTTATCTTGAATTCGTATGGTACAGCAGCTGAGCATTTTCAAGTTATTGATAGTATGACTACGTCGGTAATTGTGCCATATGGAAAAGGCAAGGAAATTATAGCTGAACTTAATGGAAACTATTCCTTAGAAGACCTAAGAACCATGTTAAAAAAGGTGCAACAATACACAGTCAATCTATTTAACTATGAGAAAGAGTTATTAATAAAGAATAGTGGTCTTGTTTCCTATATGGATGGAAAAATTCTCGCTTTAAAGGAAGGCGCATATAGTACAGAGTTTGGCTTGGATACAAGCAATGAGAGTAGTTTAACTGATGCGATCTTTTGAAGGAGCAATTAAAAAAGTCCGTTTTCGGGAATAAGAATTAAAAGCAAAAACCCAAAAATGTTGCATTACGGCATTTTTGGGTTTTTACTGCTTTGTGGATAGCCTATACAATGTTACACATTTCAATCCGCGTTGAATAATCATCCTACATCGAAAAGAAATTTATTTGTTGAAGGGAGTTTATAGTAAGCAAATTCCCTTTGAATTTCTTATTTTAGAGATTTTATAAATATAAAGTGTAATGGATTTATGTATTTTATATGAAAATTCAGTGATTTTATTGATCATTCATTTGAAAAAGGGTAGTCTTATAGTATTGGTGAATTACAAAAATTAGGAGGTGAATAAATGCGTAATTCAATTGAATTTGAATTATATGGTCCATATGCCCTGTTTACTGACCCATTAACCAAAATGGGTGGTGAAAAGATGACGTACAATGTACCTACTTATCAAGCGCTGAAAGGAATTGTTGAAAGTATTTATTGGAAGCCCACTCTTATGATGATTGTCGATGAAATCCGTGTAATGAATCCAATTAAAATGGAGTCTAAAGGAATTCGTCCAATTGATTATGGGGGAGGTAATACATTAGCGAATTATACATATTTGAAGGATGTACGTTATCAAGTAAGAGCCCATTTCATTTTCAATCTTCATCGACCTGACATGGCCTTTGATCGAAACGAACATAAGCATCATAACATCCTTAAGCGTTCCTTGCGGGCAGGTGGGCGCAGAGATATCTTTTTAGGTGCACGCGAATGCCAAGGATATGTAGAACCAGTCGAATTTGGCTCAGGCGAAGGTTTTTATGATGACTATGGTGAAATTCATTTTGGAACGATGGTACATGGAATCAACTACCCTGATGAAACGGGGAGAAACACGATGGAAGTCCGTTTATGGGAACCCATTATGAAGAATGGTGTTATTAAGTTTATTCGACCTGACGAGTGCACGAACATTCGTACATTGTCAGAGATGGAAGCAAAAGCTTTTAGTCATTCAAATGTTGAATCGGCAGATGAATTATTAAAAAAGCTCGAAGATGGGAGGTGAATGAATTGAGCTGGCTCCTGAATTTATATGAAACATATAATTCCAATCTTGATGAAGTTGGGAAGATTTCTAAGAAAAATAACGGTCAGGAATATACACTTTTGCCGATCTCCCATACAACTCAAACTGCACATATAGAAGTTTCGATTACTGAAGATGGCGAATTTCATAGCGCTTCTATAATAGATAAAAGCGAAGGAAGTACGTTAATTCCATGTACAGAAGAGTCTTCTAGCCGTGCCGGTTCGAAAATAGCCCCCTACCCACTTCACGACAAACTTAGTTATGTAGCGGGAGATTTTGTAACGTACGGTGGAAAAATAAAAAATGAAGAACCTTTTTCTTATTATATAGCTCAACTACGAGAGTGGGCAGAGTCACCATATGCTCTTCCTAGTCTAAAAACTATATATAGCTATTTAACTAAGCGCAGGTTAGTTGCCGATCTCGTTAATGCGAAAATAATACATGTAGGTGCTGACGGCAAATTAATTGATAAGTGGGACAAAAAAGCTGAAGCATTTTTAGGTGAGAGGCCACCAATCTTTTCAACTGTTGCTGGAGGTCAAGAAAGCGCATTTATAAGATTTACTGTCCACTCTTCAAAGAGAATTTTACCAAAGGTTTGGAAAGATCCAAAGATGTACGAGTCTTTCATAAAGTTTTATGAAGGATTATTAGGAAATGATGATTTTTGTTATGTTACAGGGCAATTGTTACCAAGTACTGAGCGGCATGCCAATAAAATAAGAAATGCCGGGGATAAAGCTAAATTAATATCAGCCAACGATACGAGTGGTTTTACTTTTAGAGGAAGATTCAGCAAAGCAAATGAAGTAGCTAATATTAGTTATGAGGTATCGCAAAAAGCACATAATGCACTGAAATGGTTAATTAATAAGCAAGCAAAAATTATCGATCAACGTGTCTTTTTAGTATGGGGAAATGATTCGATGCTAACAGTTCCAGATGTTGTTGATGATACTTATTCTATTTTTGCAATGGATGAGACTGCTACAATCAGTAAGGAAATGAAGTCCTATACACATGAAGTATTTGCAAGTGAGTTTGCAAAAGCTATGGATGGCTATAAAAATAATCTATCCACAGGGGCAAATATCAATATATTAGTTCTAGATTCGGCAACAACAGGGAGACTTGCTGTCTTATATTATCGCAGTTTGGATAAGGAGTTATATTTTAATAGACTCAAAAATTGGCATACAACCTGCACATGGGAGCATCGGTATCGTAAAAATGAAAGTCAGGAATTTGTAAAATTTTATGGCGCTCCAGCAACAAAAGATATCGCCTTTGCAGCCTACGGGCCGAGGGTGAATGAGAAAGTTGTCAAAGGGTTGATGGAGAGAATGCTTCCATGCATTATTGATGAAAAAAGAATTCCGAAAGATATTGTGAACAGTGCATTGCATCGCGCCTCAAATCCGGTTTCAATGGAGCGGTGGGAGTGGGAGAAAACGCTTAGCATTGCATGTGCTCTAATCAATAAAGAGGAGGGATATGGCGTGTCTTTAGATAAAGAAAATCAGGATCGGGATTATTTATTTGGACGGTTGTTGGCTATTGCCGATGTACTTGAAAGAAATGCTTTGGACTCGAGCGACCAGCGTGCAACAAATGCAAGAAGATATATGAATTCGTTTGCCCAGCACCCAGAGAGAACTTGGAGAACGATTCAAGGAGCTTTACAGCCGTATCAAGCCCGTTTAGGCGAAAAGGTTTGGTACTATAACAAATTAATTGATGAAGTAGGATCACAAATAAAGCCGAAAGACTTCAATAATAAACCGTTGTCAGGAAAATATTTACTTGGCTTTTATAGTCAACGCCATGACTTGTATCAGAAAAAGGAGAAAACGACTGGAGAGGGGAATAAAGAATGACTACTTTAGATCATAAAATTGATTTTGCTGTTGTTTTATCTGTTACGAAAGCAAATCCGAATGGAGATCCATTAAATGGGAATCGACCACGCCAAAACTATGATGGTTACGGGGAAATTTCAGATGTGGCATTGAAGAGGAAAATTCGCAATCGCCTCATGGACATGGGAGAATCCATTTTTGTTCAATCTAATGATAAAAAAGCTGATCAGTTTAACAGCTTAAGAGAAAGGGCAGATGCAAATCCAGAGCTAGAAAAAGCTTTAAAATCAAAGGAAAATTCTAATGAATTGTATGCGGATGCTGCATGTAAAGCATGGTTTGACGTTAGAAGTTTTGGACAAGTGTTCGCATTTAAGGGTGGCTCTGGCAAGGGAGTGTCAGTTGGCGTAAGAGGACCGGTTTCGATTCATACAGCAACAAGTGTGAATCCAATTGACATTACAAGCATGCAGATTACGAAAAGTGTTAATTCTGAACCTGGTAAAGATAAGGGGTCTGATACTATGGGAATGAAACATCGAGTTGATTTTGGTTTGTATCGATTTTATGGCAGCATCAATACACAATTAGCAGAAAAAACGGGCTTTACCAATGAAGATGCAGAAAAGCTGAAGCAGGCGCTTGTTACCTTATTTGAAAATGATTCTTCATCAGCGCGACCAGAGGGAAGTATGGAAGTAGTCAAGGTGTGTTGGTGGGAGCATAATTCAAAGCTCGGTCAGTATTCATCTGCAAAAGTGCATCGCTTGTTGGAAATTAAACCTGAAGTAGATGATCCGAAATCAACTGATGATTTTAACATTACCGTAAATGAATTAGAAGGGCTCAAAGTAGAGGTAATCAATGGGCTTTAATGATGAAGATGACTATTTAATGTTATCAGGCATTCAGCATTTTCTTTTTTGCAGACGTCAATGGGCCCTAATTCATATAGAGCAACAATGGGAAGAAAATGTTAGAACAATTGAAGGTCAACATCTTCATAAAAAGGCTGATCAACCATTTATTCGAGAAAAACGTGGAGACAAGCTTATTGTACGTGCTATGCCAGTAAAATCGAGACAATTAAGGATTACAGGTGTTTGTGATGTCGTCGAGTTTATACGCTCTTCCGATGGTGTCGAACTTGCCGGAACAGAAGGGAAGTTTCTTCCCTTTCCTGTTGAATATAAAAGGGGAAAACCCAAAAATGACGATTCCGATATTTTACAACTTACCGCCCAAGCTCTTTGTTTAGAGGAAATGCTACTTTGTGAGGTTGGAACAGGGTATCTGTTTTACAATGAGATGAAGCATCGAGTGGAAGTTCCAATAACGAAGGAAAATAGGGTAAAAGTTGAAAGTATCGTTTCCGAAATGTACGACTATTTTCGGAGGAGCTATACTCCTAAGGTGAAAACTGGAACTTTCTGCAAAAGCTGTTCCCTTCAGCATCTATGTTTACCAAATATGATGAGTAAGAGATCGGTTAAAAGCTATATTGAAGGGAAGATAGCTGAATGAAGAAATTACTAAACACTTTATTTATTACACAACCGGATGTGTATTTATCATTAGATGGAGATAATGTCGTTATTTTAAAAGACCAACAAGCACTAAAAAGATTCCCGTCGCATAATTTAGAATCTATCGTTACATTTGGATATACAGGAGCTAGTCCTGCCTTAATGGGATATTGCGCGGAACGAAATATTTCTCTTCTCTTTTTGACACAAAGTGGGCGTTTCTTGGCAAGAGTTATCGGTCAAAGCAGAGGCAATGTGATTTTAAGAAAGAAGCAGTATCGTTTCTCAGAAGACGAAGAGATATCAGCTAGGATCGCTCGCAATTTTATAATTGGCAAGATTTTTAATCACAAGTGGATGATCGAAAGAATGACAAGAGATTATCCCTTAAGAATTGATGTTGCGGCATTCAAAGATATCTCAAAACAATTATCTGTTGTCATACAGGATGTCAGGACTTGTGATGATTTAGAAAGGCTACGGGGTTTAGAAGGACAAGCAGCCATTAGTTATAATCGCATTTTCGATCAAATGATTTTACAACAGAAAGAAGATTTCTATTTTCATTCGCGTTCGCGAAGACCCCCATTAGATAATGTCAATGCCATGCTTTCTTTTGCATATACTTTGTTGGCCCATGATACGGCATCTGCTTTAGAGGGTGTTGGGCTTGATGCCTATGTTGGCTTTTTACACCGTGATCGTCCTGGAAGAGTTTCACTAGCACTCGATCTGATGGAGGAGTTAAGAGGGATCTATGCTGACAGATTTGTATTGTCATTAATTAATAAAAAGGTAGTTAATAAAGAAGCTTTTATAAAGAAAGAAAATGGCTCGGTCCTTATGACAGATGAGGCTAGAAAGACTTTTTTATCCGCTTGGCAAAATAAAAAACAAGAAAAAATAACCCATCCATATTTAGGTGAGAAAATCCAATGGGGACTCGTTCCGCATGCACAGGCGTTGCTGTTAGCAAGATACTTACGAGGAGATCTTGATGAATATCCGCCATTTTTATGGAAGTAGGTGTGACTGTTGCTTATTTTAATTACTTATGATGTTAGTACTTTAACGAGTGCTGGTCAAAGAAGGTTGAGAAAAGTATCGAAAGTATGTCAAAACTATGGTCAAAGAGTCCAAAATTCAGTCTTTGAATGTGTCGTAGATGCTGCACAATATACTTCACTAAAGCTGGAGTTATCTGGTATCATTAATGAAAATGAGGACAGCTTAAGATTCTACCAACTAGGCAACAATTATAAGAACAAAGTGGAACACATTGGAATTAAAGAATCAGTAGATTTGGAAGGTCCACTAATTCTTTAGTGCGAATGTGAAGCGCACATGATTTCCCTAGGGGATTCGCACCTTAAAATAAGGGTGTAATCCTCTTGTTTTGTATTATTTTTACAAATGTTTCTTGAAAATCAAGAAAAATAGCATTTTTACAACGGAAAAAAGTGTAATTTTACTTTTTTCGTTTAAAAATCGCTGTCGCACCTTATATAGGTGCGTGGATTGAAATACCCCAACTTTAATTGGAGTTTTTCTACGTGGAGTCGCACCTTATATAGGTGCGTGGATTGAAATATTTTGATAACGTTGATCCATCAATGAATCTCGGTCGCACCTTATATAGGTGCGTGGATTGAAATATTATAGCTATGACGAAAAAGTCAGCTGGGAAACAGTCGCACCTTATATAGGTGCGTGGATTGAAATAAACTGCTCGAGCAATAAAGCGTGTTTTCTGCTGTCGCACCTTATATAGGTGCGTGGATTGAAATTTTTAATGTATCTTTGACTTTACGCAAGACAACCGTCGCACCTTATATAGGTGCGTGGATTGAAATTCCATCAGTCCATTTTTGATGAAGTTCCATTTAGTCGCACCTTATATAGGTGCGTGGATTGAAATTGATGTAACTGAACTCACTAAACAACAGGCATCGTCGCACCTTATATAGGTGCGTGGATTGAAATCCATAAACCCACCCTTCATCTAATTTTTGCTTCGTCGCACCTTATATAGGTGCGTGGATTGAAATGTCATTAAGATAGCTGGACTCATGAACAAGATAGGTCGCACCTTATATAGGTGCGTGGATTGAAATAAAAAATCGACAACCTGCACCAGTTATCATCAAAGTCGCACCTTATATAGGTGCGTGGATTGAAATGCCATAAATCCGAAGTCTATCCTGTATCGAACGGGGTCGCACCTTATATAGGTGCGTGGATTGAAATAGTAACAACGAAATGGTCAGCAATATCTGAAATGTCGCACCTTATATAGGTGCGTGGATTGAAATTGTTACAGTTCGCAGCGCTTGGAGGTCTAGCGGCGTCGCACCTTATATAGGTGCGTGGATTGAAATGCAACCGGCGTTAAGTGTTGTCCAAAGTCTTTATGTCGCACCTTATATAGGTGCGTGGATTGAAATACTGTACAGTTGGGTACTAATCATAGAGATATGGATTGAAATCGTGACGGTCTACCTAAAGACGAAATGGAAATGACTGTCGAACCCTACATAAACTTCACACCAAAGGAACTATAAAATAACACAGGAGATCACAATGATTGTAGCGAAGATAGTAATATAATAAAATATGACTTTCCAGGTGGTGTGGATTGTGAAAAAAATTTTGACATCAAAGAAGGTTGTATTTGGGGGCTTGTTGTTCTTGCTTTTTGGCATATGGGTTTTTAGCGAAATTAGCAGTCGTTTTTCCATAAAAGGGCAAGAGCCAACTGATGTAGGCTATGTTGTTTTTCACAATGGTACGAAATATTTCGTTAAAGGAGAAAATATTACAGCTTCTGACTTGGAAAATTTTTCTGATGAAGATGTTACGATGTTTTCAAAAAAGTTTGAGGAAATAGCGATATTACTAGATGATGGCATGAAACTTTTAGGGACAGGAATTAAAAGTGGTGATCAGGTCGCTATTTGGTATGAAGAAGTCCTTGAATCGTACCCGGCACAAATTAAATTAATGCAAATAAGGAAAATTGATAAAAACAAATAAATTTGCACTTCTTTACTAATTTTGTAATTGTTTGTTTTCTGAAAATTCGTTATAATATAATCATATTTTGAGAGGAGGTAATATTTTGAAAAAGAGTATTTTTCTAACAATTTTTTTGTTTACTTTTTTATTCGTTCCAATCAATGCTTTGGCGGACAATACACTAGGAGACTTTCATTTTGATGCAAAGGAATCTTCACATCCCTTGGATAGAGTTAATTCAAAGGGAGAGGTAACAAAATATGAGGATTACAGCAATAAGAACTTAACGTTTATCAATGAAACAAAAAGTTTTCAAGGCACAGGAGAGCTTAATCCTATTTTTGTTGGTGATTTGCTAAATAAAGGCTTTTTAGAGACTACACAATCTTTAGTAAAAGATGTGACCACAAATGAAGTCGCACCATTTGTTGTCATCGGTCCAGATGGAAGAACTAGAGTAGAAAATACAACAGTATTCCCATATAGTGCCATTACTTATATTTCCTTGGAGTGGGCAGATGGTAGCCGCGGATCTTGTACAGGGACATTAATTGGTATCGATAGAGTTTTAACAAATGGGCATTGTGTTGTGAATCCTACTACGCAAAGAGGAATAGTGAGTGCTACAGTTTATCCGGGTGTAAGTGGTAGCACAGCTTTATTTGGAGCATATAATGCGATCGATTATTATGTTACTTCCCATTGGATTAATACTGGAGCAATATCTCAAGATTATGCAGTTCTTGTACTGAGTCCATCTAATGGCCGCCATGCAGGAGAGCGTGCTGGATTTGCAGGAATTAGACAGGTAACCAATATCCTCAATCAGAACATCGGGATCTATGGTTATCCAGGTGATTTGATCAGAAGAGATGGAGCCATAAATCAATATGGGATGCGTGGAAATGTTGCAAGTGAGGATAGTCAAGTTGCTTATTATACAATTGATACAGCACCAGGACAGTCGGGCTCTGCTATGTTAAATACAAGCAATCAAGTCATTGGTGTACATAGCAGCGGTTTTTCTGATCGAAATGGTAATCCGGTGAGAAATGGCGGTCCAAAGATGAGCAGCTTTATGTTTGAGTTCGTTTCAAATGCGTTGAATTAATAATGGATAAAATACTGCACCTTTAAATGTTAGGGAGCACCAACATCTGGAGGTGCAGTTTTGCGTTCGCAAAATACTCAATAAAATGAGTGGGAGTCTGAGAAATGAACTGTTCATAAGTAATCAGTTATATTGTGCAAAACCAAACTTTTACACGAAATGTGCCGAAAATCTTTTTTATCAACAAATCGGTATAACAAAGTTAATTTTTTGTTTAAGATATAGGATACAGATACTGAGGCAAAAATCCCGAGATGAAAACGAACTTTAAACAATTTTTCTTAGCGGAAACGAAAGATTAGGTGTTTTATGTCAAGGCTTGTAATATCTACTAAGGATGTATCATTCCCAAAAGTCCATTAGTCCTTTATACTAATTGGAGTAAAAGATTTAATGGAGAGGAATTAATTATGACCGTTACGAATGAAGAAATGATTGTTGAGATAAAAAGTTTGGACGATAAAGGCGCGGGACGAGCTAGTGTTTGGCGTGAGAATGAGCACGGAAATCAGAAAAAGTTAAGGCTAACGATTCCGCAAGTACTCCCTGGAGAAAAAGTTCGTGTTATTGTTGACAAGCCAGAACGTCGAAGAAGAAGGGCGATTGCTGAAGAAATTTTAGAGACGCACTCAGAGCGCATTGCTCCACCTTGTCCTCATTTTGAACGATGTGGAGGATGTGTTTGGCAGCATTGGCAATATCGTGGACAATTGCAGCAAAAGACTTCCCATGTGAAAGAGGCGATCGAAGCGCAAGGTTTTAATCCAGAGCTTGTCGCAGATACGATTGGAATGGATGAGCCTTGGCATTATCGCAATAAAATGGAGTTTACGTTTTCGCCTGAAGGTGAGTTAGGGTTGCATGAACAAGGAAATTTCCGAAAAATTATTTCTTTGGAAACATGTCTTATCGCAGGGAAAGAAATGGTTGAGGCTGCGATGGAGGTTGCCAAATGGGCAAAAGATCAGAAGTTAAGAGGATATAATAAAGACCTGCACGAAGGCTTATTACGCCATCTTATGGTGAGACAGTCATTCGTAACAGGTGAAATGATGCTTGCTTTATTTGCAACTGAGGCTCCAACTGGACAACTTGATGGAGCAACGAGCGATTTGGTTAAACGAATTACAGCAAAGTTTCCCCAAGTGAAAAGTTTAATGTGGCTTGAGAATACCGATTGGGCGGACCGTACCCAATCTGAAAAAAGCCATATCCTTGCAGGGAGAGACTTTATTTATGATGAAATGGACGGATACCGCTTCCGTCTATGGTTCGATACATTTTTCCAAACGAACCCGACACAAGCACAAAAGTTGGTTGAACTGGCAGTTGCGATGGGTGAACCGAAGCAAACCGAAAAAATGATTGATTTATTCTGTGGGGTTGGAACATTTTCACTTCCGTTTGCAAGTAGAGTGGAAAAGCTTGCCGGTATTGAGATTGTTGAAAGCTCGATTGAATCGGCGCAACGAAATGCCTTGGATAATGGATTAACGAACACGTATTTTCTAGCAAAAGATGCTCGTAAAGGCATTGACGAGGTATTAGCGAATTTCGGTAAGCCTGAATTATTATTATTAGACCCGCCCCGTTCAGGAGCCGGTGGAAAAGTGATGAGAAGAATCGGACGTTCTAAACCCGAGCGCATTGTTTATGTATCCTGTAACCCTGATACATTTGCTACAGATATTAAAGAGCTCGAGCCGTTCGGATATAGATTGGAGAAAGTACAGCCAGTCGATTTATTCCCGCACACGGTTCATGTAGAATGTGTTGCATTGTTGGTATATACTGGAGAATAATTTTAAAGAGGGTATCACCGCATAATAAGGTGATACCCTCAAATATTTGTGTGTAAAAATATTGATGATGAAAGGATATCGGTCTTCAGCCCAAAAGCAAAGCGTCCCCAACTAGATTAAACAAGTTGGACAGATGCTCCCGGAGGAAGGTAGGCTAGCAATGGAAGATCATCGTTCAACACCTTACCGAGGACATTCACCCTTTGATCAGCAGGCAAATCGCGTAATGCAATTTGAATTTCACCTTGATAGCGGCCGTAGAGATGATTGTCCATTGTAATCGTTCCTACGGGGCGAATCTCCGTCCTGGCAGGGGCGATTGCTGTTTTTGAGCGTGTGTCCATAAAGCGCAGCACATCTCTGGAAAGATCAGGGCGTAATTTATAGGTGCCTTGATGCAGAAAATCGGCTTCTGTACGAACGATGATTGTTTTTTCCTCAGAAAATAACAGTAATTTTGCTAGCAATTGTTCACCTGGGTCGGGGTCACCGATATAGACATCTTCCACTCCTTCGTGAAAAAGCTGGAGTGCAGATAGGAGAGGCTCTTGCGTGCGATGCTCTTCTAAAGTTGGCAAGCCATCGAACAACGGCCCTCTTTTCTCGCCAGATCCTGGGATATAGGCACTTATTGGTATATTGTAACGTTTAAACAATGCATTTTGCTGGCGAAAGAACTCCATGCTTAACCCGGTCTCTTTCCGAGGATAAAAATTGTGCCAGCCAATAAGACTATCTGTTTTTAACCCTTTAGAGGTGAGAGTGAGAATATCATCTTCAAATAAAATACTCGCATTAATGGCAATTTTAAATTCAGCAGAAAGGGCTAAAATCAGCTCATTGTCAAAAAAATCATCTAAGCGAAGTCCTGTTACACCTAAATCCTTAAGCTGAAAAAGGTCATTAATGCCCAGATGAGACGGGGTGTTATAGGATACATCAGCAAAAACCTCAATTCCGTTCTCACTCGCTAAATGTAACAGCTTTTTGGCGCGCTCAGCTAATTCACCCTTCTCCTCGGGGAGGTGAAGCGAGGTAAATGCCCGCTTCACACCTGTCTTTCCAGCTAATATAATTCGTTCTTCGGCAGCTCGATCATTTAAATAAAAGGAGATTCCAATCAATCGTATTCACCTGCCATTTCATCCTTAAACCCAAATAGGTAAGTAAAGATGAAACCAGCAGCATAAGCGATGAGTACACCTACTAAATAAAGAACAATTTGATGGGTGTGAACAAGGAATGAGAGCGGTAAACCAGACACTCCGACTGCAATTGTAGCGATATTAAAGTATGCCTGGAACGCTCCACCAATACCAGCACCTAAACAAGCAGTGATAAATGGTCTTCCAAGAGGTAACGTTACCCCAAAGATAAGTGGTTCACCAATTCCTAAAATACCAGATGGAAGTCCCCCGCCAATCGCTCTTTTTAAGCGTGGTTTCTTTGTTTTAAAGTAAATGGCAAAAGCCGCCCCAACTTGACCTGCACCGCCCATTGCCAAAATTGGTAGCAATGGATCGTCGCCAATCGTATTAATTAATTCTAAGTGCACTGGCGTTAAGCCTTGATGCAGTCCTGTTACAACGAGCGGAAGGAAGGTCGACCCAAGAACAAACCCGGCTATAATTCCACCCATATCTAACACAGCTAATAATCCTTTTGTAATCACGTCTGATATGAAGCCACCTACTGGCATAAAAACTAAATATGTGACAATTCCAGTAACCAATAATGCGATAGTAGGTGTAACTATAATATCCAGTGACTGTGGGACAAATTTGCGAACTCTTTTTTCTACAATGGCGATAAAGATGGCAGCAAGTAAGACACCGATAAGTCCACCCCGTCCTGGAACGAGCTCTTCTCCAAATAGAACGATCGAAGCGGAGGCAGGATTGATAATAAGGATCCCTGCCAGACCACCGAGAGCTGGTGAACCTCCAAATTCCTTCGCTGCGTTAATCCCCACTAAAATACCGAGATACGTAAATAGCCCGCCGCCAATAACAGTTAAAATCATGGCAAGCTGTGATTCCGCTGAGAGCCATCCAGCTTGAATAACCGCTTTTGAAATCCCTGTAATTAACCCTGAGGCTACTAAAGCAGGAATTAATGGAATAAAGATGCTGGCAATTTTTCTTAAAAATAATTTAAAAGGAGTAGCGTTTTTCGTTTTTAATTCTGATTTCACTGAAGCTGCCCGTTCTTTTAAATTGATTTCTCCTGATTGCTCTATTAATTTACCAAACTCCTCCGTTACTTTATTGACTTTTCCCGGTCCAAGAATGATTTGCAACGTTTCTTCTTCGACAAATCCGATGACACCATCAATTTTCTTGATCTCTTCTTTATTGACGAGAGATTCGTCTACTGGGGTCACCCGAAGCCGAGTCATGCAGTGTGTATAAGACTCAATATTCTTGGCGCCGCCTAATTGCTTTAATATTTTTTCAGCTAAAATTTTATTTTCAGCCATTTTTGCTCCCCCTATCATTGTAATAAAGCTCTTTTCTCAAGTGGTAATAGTGAAATCACTTGACGAGCTTTTTCTCTAAAAATAACTTGGTGCTCACTTTCCAGTTGATTGCTCTTTTAAAAATTTGATGGCGCTTCTTGTTTTTTCAATATAATCAACGGTTTCCTCATATGTTTCTGTTGCCATGCATAAAAACAAGACATCGATCATAAATAGTTGTGCCAATCGGGAGGAAGTGGCAGCACTTCGAAATGGAGCTTCTGTAGAATGGGAAGTAAACAGCTTCATATCGGCTAATTCTGCTACAGAAGAATGTCCATATTTTGTTAAACTGATCGTTTTCATGCCTTTTTCCTTTGCTAACGCCATCACATTAATGACTTCAGGTGTTTCTCCAGAGAAAGAGATTCCAAATAAGACATCATCCTTTTCAGCATTTGCAATTAAAGTAGCAACCAGATGTGTATCTGAGAAGGCGGTGGCATGCTTATTAATGCGCAAGAGCTTTTGCTGAACATCCGTTGCGATTATTTGTGAAGCACCAATTCCGAATAAATGAATATTTTTGGCTGCTAATAGAGTTTGAACTGCCATTTCAAGTTCCTCATACTGGATAACCTCAGCAGAATCACGTAAGCTTTGAATGCTGTTACTTAATGTTTTTTGAACGATATTCTCTTTCGTCTCATCCTTTTTTATATCTGTATATCCCTGTTCAACCGGCTTTCCTAAATCGCTAATGACTCGAACCTTTAAATCCTGAAAACCTTTGAAACCTAATGACTTGCAAAGGCGAATAACAGCGGCGCCGCTCGACGATGTAACGGCTGCTAACTCACTCACTGTGCAGTTTACAACTTCATGTGGAGCATCCAAGATATACTGGGCAATTTTTCTTTCCGATTCTGGAAGCTGCATAAGCATATTTTCTATAATTTTTAATCCACCTGAAATCACCGTTGATTACCACCTTTTAAAATTCATTTATTCCTTTTTGATCGCTTTGCGAACATATCCATCGGCTTCATCCAACATTTGGAGCGCTTTGTCCTTTGTGACATCGTTCTGTATCATGACAATCGCTGTTTTCACTTGAAGATCTGCTGCCTCGAGTGCTTTCACTGCCTTTTCATAGGTAACACCAGTAATTTTGATGATAATGTTCAGGGCGCGTTCCTTTAATTTTTCATTGCTTACATGAACATCAACCATTAAATTTTCATAGGCTTTCCCAAGCAATATCATCGAGCTTGTCGAAATCATATTCAGAACCATTTTATGTGCAGTTGCTGCCTTTAATCTTGTCGAACCGGTTAATACTTCAGGTCCAACTACGACTTCGATCGCTTGGTCGGCCTCTTTGCTAATGAGAGCATTGCGGTTGCAAGAGAGAGCGACTGTTTTTGCTTGAATACTCTTCGCATATTGAAGAGCACCAATAACGTAAGGGGTACGTCCGCTTGCAGCAATCCCAATAACCGTATCCTGAGGTGAAAGATTGATTTTCTTTAAGTCGGCTTCACCCGCTTCCGGTTTGTCCTCGGCGCCTTCAACAGCTTTAATAAATGCTTGTTCACCGCCTGCAATAATCCCTTGAACCATATTGGGATCGGTGCTGAAAGTCGGAGGACACTCCACCGCATCAAGAACCCCTAATCTCCCGCTTGTTCCAGCACCGATATAAATGAGTCTCCCTCCTTGTTTGAATGATTCCAATGTGTATTTCACTGCCATTTCAATATGAGGAAGCTCTTGTGCAACTGCCTCGGCAATTTTTTGATCTTCCTCATTCATAAGTTTGAGAATATCAAGTGGTTGTGCAGTGTCAATCGCCATTGAACGTTCATTGCGAGATTCTGTTGTTAGCGTTTTCAAATTGTGCTGCATACTATGCCTCCATGCTTATGACTTGTTGTATGATAGGTTATCCAGATTCAGTATAACTCCTTAGAAATAAAATTTCAATACTTAATATATAATACTGAAATTTTATTTCAGAATAGAAATTACTTTTGCATTGGCTACTTGAAATATAATTACGAGAAGAATGCGTGTGACAAAATTTTATGCTACAGTATAACCATGAATGCAGGGATATTAAAACCTGAACTGAAAACAAAGCCTTTGGCATAAGCTGAGGTTAGAGCTATGGGTGACCGAAGTATAACGATAAAAAAAGTTTCTTCAGCAACGAAAAGCTCAAATCGACAATTGGTCAATGAAAAATGGTATGAGCTTGAAAACAAAGGTATAATAAGAGGTATTAGAAAAGCTGGAAGAAGCCCATTCTATAAATGGATGAGGCTTCTTTTTTTAATGGTTTAGAAAACCCCTGGCTATGCCGGGGGTTCCAGAGAGCTTAAAGCGTGGTAACAAAAAAACCTCACTTCATGGTAGGATAAAGTTGGTTTCCCGACCACTTTATCTCACTCATGAAGGAGGTATGCCCTGATGAAGGACATGAATAGTTTAGCACACACAACATGGAATTGTAAGTATCACATAGTATTTGCACCAAAATACAGAAGGCAAATGATCTATGGAAAATACAGAAAGAGTATTGGACAGATCATAAGAGACTTATGTGAAAGGAAAGGCGTCATCATACATGAAGCAAATGCTTGTCCAGATCATATTCATATGTTGGTGAGTATTCCACCGAAATTAAGTGTATCTCAGTTTATGGGGTATTTAAAAGGAAAAAGTAGCCTGATGATATTTGATCGACATGCGAATCTGAAATATCGCTATGGAAATCGAAAATTCTGGTGTCGAGGTTTCTATGTTGATACAGTGGGAAGAAATAAGAAGCAAATACAAGAATATATAAGAAATCAGCTAAAAGAGGATTACGTGGCTGATCAATTAACGTTGTTCGAAGAATTTGATCCATTCACAGGAGAGAAAAATCGGAAGAAATAAAGAAATTCTTTAGAATTAGTGAGTGAATGTGGTGCAGAAGGGAAACCCTTTCAGTTGGCCTTTAAGGCCAAGGCCGGTAAGAGAGGCTTTCAGCCGAAGAGCAAACCACCAGTTCACACTGGTGGTTTTGATTAGGCTTTATTATATGTCGGTGTTGATTCTCATTTTCTCTCTTTCAGCATACTGAAAGGCTTGTGAAACCTTGGTTTCACAAGAGATGGGCCAAAAATTGTTTAAAAAAACCATTGCTTATAGAGGCAAAATCAAATGAACAGGGCGGTTTTTATGAAGCAAACAGTAAAAGTAAAAGTAAAATCAGCGTATGTGAAAAGTATAAAAGCAGGGTTTCCGCTTCTCAAAAAGGAAGCTGTTGAAAATTTACAACAATTAGGTGCGGAAGGGACGATTCTTGAACTAACCGATGATAGCGATCTATTTCTAGCAAAAGGTTATTATGGGAAGCAAAATAAGGGCATCGGTTGGATTTTAAGTCGGAGGCAGGAAGAACAAATTGATGTGCGCTTTTTTGAGAAGAAATTAAAAAGAGCATTTGAACTGCGACAGTCTTTCTTTAGTGATCCTGGAACAACGGCATTCCGTTTGTTTAACGGTGAAGGGGATGGAATTGGAGGTGTTGCGATTGAATACTTCGATGGTTATCTTCTTATTCAGTGGTACAGCGAAGGGATTTATCATTTTAAGGATTTGTTCATTGAGGCCCTGAACAGCATTGTTGATTATAAAGGAATATATGAAAAGAAACGATTCGATCTGCAAGGGACTTATATGGAAGATGATGATTTTCTTATCGGAGAAAGTGCGCCCGTACCGCTTCTTGTAAAAGAAAATGGCATCAACTTTGCCATTTATTTAAATGAGAGTGCAATGGTAGGAATCTTCTTAGATCAGCGCGAGGTAAGGAAAACGATACGCGATAATTATGCGAAAGGGAAGACGGTATTAAATACGTTTTCGTATACGGGTGCCTTTTCAGTTGCGGCTTCATTAGGCGGCGCCATGAAAACAACGAGCGTTGATGTTGCGAATCGCAGCAAAAGCAAAACGATTGAGCAATTTAGTGTGAACGGCATCGACTTTGAAGCAGAGGATATCATTGTCGAGGATGTGTTCAATTATTTCAAATATGCTGGTCGAAAAAACCTTTCATTTGATTTAGTAATCCTCGATCCGCCAAGCTATGCTCGTTCGAAAAAAAATACATTCAGTGCAGGAAAAGATTATCCAGATCTATTAGCAAAAGCAATTGATGTCACTGAACAGGGAGGCGTGATAGTAGCTTCTACTAATTGCAGTACATTTGGCATGGACAAATTTAAAGGTTTCATCGAAAAGGCATTCAAGCAAGCTGATTCCAAGTATCAAGTTCTTGAAGAGTTCAGACTACCTGCCGATTTTAAGACAATAAAAGAATTTAAAGAAGGCGATTATTTGAAGGTTGTATTTTTGCAGAAGCTTTAACAGGGAAAGGGAGAGAAGTTTTCCAAATAAGACTGTTAATTACAGAATTTGCATTTTTATGATATGCTACTATTTATCATAGATGAAACGTTTAACGAGGTGGAATTACGTTGACTACAATTAAAGAAGTGGCAAAAATGGCAGGAGTTTCAATTGGGACCGTTTCGAATGTTTTGAACGGTAAAACAAATAATATTGAGCTTATAGATCGAGTTGAACATGCCATGAAAGAATTGGGTTATCGTCCTGATGCAAATGCTAGGAGTCTTAAAAGTGAAAAGAGTGGTTTGATTGGCTTCGTATTGCCGAATTCTACGAATCCAGAAAATGCCTCACTGCTCTCTCATATCCAATCTAAGTTAAGTGAAAAAGGATATAGCATTCTTTTGTTTTTTTCACAAAATAACAAGCTGCTTGAGAAAAAGGCAATTGAAAAATGCCTTGAAAAAAGGGTCGATGGTATCATTTTATTTTCTTCATTAAAAAGGAAGAAGGAAGTAATAACGGAAAAAGAAGGTACACCCATCGTGATGGTGTCATACAGCGAAGCAAGTACCATAACGGGTGATGCGATTATTTTGGACTATTCCCGCGCTTTTGAACAGATTTTAGATTATTATGAGCGGAAGGGGAGGACAAATGTCGCACTGATCATTGATGAATCTTTTTATCAAAATGAAGAAGTGATCGAAATATACAATAAGCGCTACGGTGTAAAAGGGCTGCTAAAAATCTCGGATTACAGTAAAGAACGCGGATTTAAAGCTGCCTATGAGCTTTTCTTCCTACATCCTGAAATTGATGCAGTCATTTCAGGTAATTATCTCATTGCTGAAGGAGTAGAAAAAGCGATTAAGCTTTTGAAAATAGAAGATATTGAGGTTGCGGTATTGAAGGAAGGCAACTGGATAGAGGATGAGGCGGCATTTCCGGTCCAAATCTCTTTCTCTCAAAAAAAAATTGCTGAACGTGTGATTGAAAAAACGCTCGATGCGATTGAAAATCCTAAAACACATGAAGCTGTTGTAGAAAGAATTCATGCTGAATATAAAGAAACGCGAACGGTCTTGCACGGTGTGGAACGGAATTGCTCAACGGCAAACCTTAAGTTTGCTTTATACGAAAGTCCCACTTCTATTAGTTTAACAATGCTTGCAGAAGTATATGCACAGCAAACAGGAACGAATATAGAATTTGATTTATATAAGTACGACGAGTTGGAGCATTGTGTACATAGTATCTCTGACAGCTCCAGCAGTTTATATGACGGGGTGATGCTGGATATTACATGGATCGATGAGCTTGTGCGTCATAATGTGTTGGCTCCACTCGATCAGTCTAATATTGATTTCCAAGGTTTTATTCCTGGACTTGAACAGCAGTGTGGTGTGGTTGATGGGAAATATCACGCAGTTCCGATCATGTCTGGAACACAGCTTTTATTTTATCAAAAGGACTTGTTTGAAAATGAGTCATTAAAAAGGCAGTTTGCTAGAACATATGGAAATGAGTTAACCGTTCCACAGACATGGTCACAATTCAATATTATTGCAGAGTTCTTCACAAGGGCATACAATAGCAAATCACCAACGACATATGGTATTACAAGCGTATCCGGTGAAAATATATATACGACCATCTCTTATCTTAATCGACTATGGTCATACGGAAGTGATGTATTCGACGATAATGGTAAAGTGCTCATCAATAATCGTACATCACTTACAGCATTGATGAATTTCGTCAATAGCAGCAAATATTCTTCACCGCAACAATTGTATTCATGGGATGAGGCAGTGGAAGACTTTAAGAAGGGTCATAGTGCCATGACGATTTTATATGATTCTTATGCTAATGAACTAAATGATTACACGAAATCGAAGGTGGCCGGCAACCTTGGAGTTGGCTATATTCCGGGAGGGACTCCAGTATTGGGAGGCTGGAGCTTGGGAATCAATAAAAACAGTACCAATATAGAAGAGGTCATTAAGTTTCTTACATGGGTGAGCAGTGATCACGCTGTTATTCCACTGGCACTTTTAGGTGGATCGACCTTGAGAAAAAGCTATTATGAGAGCAATGATTTAGAGGATTCTTATCCGTGGAAGAATAAGGTTTTGGATAGTTATCGGAAAAGCAGAAAAAGGATACTGCCAAATGTAAAAATAAACAATAAGGGTCGAAACTATATATACAGTCATGTCATCTCTAAAGAAATTAACGCTTCAGTTCGTGGGCAAATATCAGAGGAGCAAGCGTTAATAAACATTGAACAAACCATTAATCGTTTAATGGAAGAGAATAAGTAATCGCAATAGCTGTAGTCAAATAATATATTTGACTGCAGTTATTTTTTATAAATAGGATTGAAATAGGAAAATCATCATGATAAGATGATTATATGAAACGTTTCATGTAACATTATACATAGGAGGGATTGCATGATTGACTTTAGTGACAAAAGGCAGGTTGCAAAAGCAATACAATACACGAATGTAAATCCGAACTTAACGCGAGAAGGAATGATTAAGCATTTAGAGACATGTGTACAGTATGGTTTTAATGCAGCGATGGTTGCTCCTTGCTATGTATCCTTAGCAAAGGATTTTCTGCAAGGGACAGGAATCAAGGTGGCAACGACATTAAATTTTCCACAGGCGAACGATACATTAGAAATGAAGCTTGCAGCATTACGAGAGCTTATTAAAATTGGACCAGATGAATTTGATTTTCCTCCAAATCCGGGATTATTAATCGGTGGACTAGAACAGGAGTATTTTGAAGAAATGCGGCAAATTGTTGAAGTGTCTCATGCTTCAGGCGTTGTAGTTAAAGCCATGCTCGAATTTGGTTTTTTAAATGAGGAACAGAAAATAAAAGCTACAAAGCTTGCTTATGAAGCTGGGATTGACTGGGTTAAACAATCAAGCGGCTGGGGAATTGGCGGATGCGCAGCAACAGTAGAGGATGTCAAAATTTTAAAGGAAAATATTCAGGAACCATGCCGAGTTAAAGTTTCTGGAAAAGTAAACACACTTGAGAAAATGAAAGCAATGTTTGACGCTGGAGCAGAACTCGTGGGAACAAGCTCTGGACCTGAGATTTGTGAGGGGCTGGCAGGCGATCTGAATGCCTATTAAGTTACTAGTCTCTTAACATGGCAAACTCAGCTTTAACGGAAAGAAGGTGATAGAATGAAGATATGTATTATTGGAAGCTATGCAAAAGCCCTTGTTATGACGACGGATCGCATCCCTCTCGTCGGTGAAACTCTTCTAGGTGATCATTATCGAGAAACCTTTGGCGGGAAAGGCTCTGATATGGCTGTACAAGCTGCAAGATTAGGTGCTGAAGTGTCTTATATCGGAGTGGTAGGCAACGACTCGTTTGGTCTTGAGTTTCTGGATCTAATGGAATCAGAGGGTGTAACGCTTGAGGGGATAAGGAAAACGACTGAGAAGCCGACCGGTGTAGGATTTATCATTAAAGATACGAACGCTAGAAATGTCATCGTCGTGGATATGGGAGCCAATCAATTATTCTCTAAAAGGGATATTGAGCGACATTTAAAGTTGATTGAAGAGGCTGATGTTGTCCTCGCTCAATTAGAAATTCCGACTGAAACGGCTCTTTATGCATTGAAAAAGGCAAAAGAGCTAGGGAAAACAACGATCCTTAATCCGGCACCAGCTATTAATTTACTATCCTATGACTTAAGTTTTGTTGACTTCATTACACCAAATGAAACTGAGGCCCGGGTCACAATTGGAGAGCTGCCAGAAGTGGAACTGTCACACCGGGAAGTCGCACTCCAACTGTTACAAACAGGCTGTGGAACAGTCATTATGACCCTTGGTGGAGCGGGTGTTGAAATTCATACGTCAACAAAATGCACCGCCATAAATGCTTGCCCAATTGAAGTTGTCGATAGCAATGGGGCAGGTGATAGTTTTAACGCTTCTCTTGCAGTGGCACTTGGGGAAGGACAGGAATTAAGAGATGCTGTTCAGTTTGCCAATGCTGTCGCTGCCTTGTGTTGTACAAAATGGGAAACAGTACCATCCTATCACACTAGACCAGAAGTTGAAGAGTTTATTAGCAAAAGGAGGATTCATGATGAGACCTAGCCGTATTCTACATCCAAAACTTTCGAAAGCGCTTGCAGAATGTGGGCATACAGATATCATCTTGGTGACAGATGCAGGCTTTCCGATTCCGAAAGATGCGAACCGTATTGATCTTGGCTATTACGCTGGGCAAGTGGATGTTTTAGATATTCTAAAAATGCTTAGAAAGGAAATTTTCGTCGATGAGGTGGCATTTGCGGGTGAGGTAAAAACGCATCATCCGCAGCTTTATAAGAGCATTCAAGATATTTATACGGGCTCAGGAGCAATTTTTAAGGGAACAACGCATGAGGAGTTGGTCGAAAATATCGCTCCTAAAGCAAAGGTGGTGATACGTTCAGGCTCATTAAATGCGTGGGCAAATTTTGCGTTGGTTGCAAGCACAGATCCTTTTGCATGGTTTACAGAGGAAGATATTAAGATTTTGCCAGCATATGTGGAGAGAAGACGGAGAATAAAGGAAAATGAGGTTCCGAATTTATAAGAAGGGAGATTTATGATGTCAACCTTTGATTTAGATTTGAATATACACGCCGTTTTGCCGAAAAGAAAGGATTTCCGCATTGGTTCAATTGGAGCAGGAGCGATAGTCAGAGATTGTCATTTAGTTGCTTACAAAAATGCCGGTTTTAAACCATATGGGATCACTTCCCTTAATGGGGTTGGAGCAAGAATGGCTGCAAAAGATTTCGACATTCCCCACGTCTTTGATTCTTGGAGAGAGTTAATCGCAGACGACAATATTGAGATTTTAGATATTGCGGTTCCTCCAGACGTTCAGTTAGAAATTATTCGTGAAGCTGTAAAGCAAAAGCATATTAAAGGGATTCTCTGTCAAAAACCGCTTGCTATGAATTTACAAGAAGCAGTTGAAATTGTGAGACTTTGTGAAGAGGCAGGGGTTAAATTGGGTGTTAACAGCAATATGCGTTACGACCAATCGATGAGAGCGTTGAAAACATTACTCGATCATCAATACTTTGGTGATATTGTATTAGCAACAATAGAAATGAGAGCGATTCCACATTGGCAGGAATTTTTGAAAAAGTATGACCGAATTGAGATTTTGAATATGGGAATCCACCATGTTGATGTGTTTCGCTATCTTTTTGGAGACCCTGAAAAAGTAACCGCTGTCACAAGACGCGATCCGAGAACAACATTTGCCCATATTGATGGAATAAGCCAGTATACCTTCCAATATGCTAATGAAATGATGGCAACCAGCTTGGATGATGTCTGGGCTTGGCAAGGAGAAGGTACGGAAAAAGACATGTATATAAAATGGCGCGTCGAAGGAATGGATGGAATGGCTTGGGGGACGATTGGATGGCCGGCTTCACCGGCAAGAGAGCCGAGCACGATTAAATTTACGACTCGTAAACATCCTAACCAATGGATTGAACCTACATGGGATGAAGTATGGTTTCCGGATGCTTTTTTAGGAACGATGACGCAGCTGCTGCGGGCGGTGGAGAATGATACTGAACCTGAAATAAGCGGCCGTGACAACTTGCATACGATGGCAGCGATCGAAGCTTGTTATCTTTCCATCGAAGAGGAGAGGACCGTGTTATTTTCTGAAACTTTAAAGGAGGTCTACGAAAATGATTTCAGTCGGAATTTTTAATGGATACTATCCTTATACATTGGAGGAAAGTATAAAGAGGATTAAGGAAGCAGGCTTTACTTCTGTGCAATTGGATTTGAGTTTTAAAGATATGGACTTAGAAGACCCTTATACATTACCTGAAAAGCTTACAGTTGAAAAAGCACATAAAATTCGTGACGCATTTCGCAAGGCGAATATCCAAATAGTTGCTATTTCCGCTTACACGAATCTCGTCAGTCCGGATTTAGAAAAGAGAGAAAAAAATATTGCTTATGTTAAAACGTTATTAAAATTTGCCCGTGATTTGGGTACACCTTACGTTATAAGTGAAACAGGCACTTACAATACGGAAAGCGACTGGGTCTATCATGAGAAAAATAGTACGGAAGAGGCCGTGCGTGAGATCACTGCCGTTATAAGAGATCTAGCAGAGTTTGCTCATGAACATAACGCGGTGTTTTTAGTTGAAAACTACGTTAATAATATAATCGGCAGCGTCGATCAAGTACTCAGGCTGTTCAGAGATGTCGATCATCCAGGATTAGGACTATTAATGGATCCAACCAATTTCTTTAACGGAGAAAATATAAATGATGTGGATCATGAATTATATCGGATCTTTAATGCGTTAGAAGACAAAATTAAAATCGCACATGCCAAGGATATTAAATTGGCCGAAGACAAGAGCGAGAAGCATGCGGCCATCGATGCGGTTGAATCCCATACTTTCCGTGGAGCAGGGGATGTTGAGCTTCCGGCTGTGGGGCTAGGCGTTTTAAACTACGATTTATACTTGAAATTGTTGGCAAAAAAGCATCCAAATATTCCTATTATTATTGAGCATTTAGATGAGGATGACATTCCACGCGCAAAAGAATTTTTGGACAATAAGCTTTTAAAGGTAGGCGTATAAGAAGAAGGATGAAATAGATCGCTAAATGAATGTAGTGGAGGAACCTCACTAAAAGCAGGTTCCTTTTTGTTTTGGATTTCATAAGTGAATCTAGCCTTGCGCAAGCTTAACTAACATTGGGAGTTGGATTTTTTCAATTTAGAGGTTGTCTTTATCGAAAGTACAGGCTCTTTAACGTTTGTACGGCGATGAGTTTAAAGACAGGCTTTCTAGAATGTTCATCGCAAGAACAATTTTCTTTCCGGTTGTTTCCCCACACTTTTTAGGAAAAATCGATCTTTTAAAATGACTGAATGGATCAATTCAGAGAATATAAAGCTATACAATTCTCAAATACTATCCCTATACGTTTAAAAAGGTGGGATTTTTTATGAGCAGCAGGGATGAAACATTATCAATTTTTGCCTTAGGCGGATTAAATGAAGTAGGGAAAAATATGTACTGTATACAATATTCAGATGACATTATTGTGATCGACTGTGGAAATAAATTTCCTGATGAAAGTTTATTGGGCATTGATTTGATTATTCCAGATGTTGCTTTTTTAGAGGAAAATAAAGATAACGTCAAGGCGCTGATTGTGACGCACGGTCATGAGGATCATATTGGCGGAATTCCCTATCTTTTAAAAAAGATTAATATTCCTGTATTCGCAACCCGTTTTACACTTGGATTAATTGAATTAAAATTGGAGGAACACAAACTTTTAAGGGAAACAAAGCTAATCGAGATCGACTCTGATGCAAAGTTAACCATTGGTGAGTTCATTGTTGAATTTTTTAAAGTAAACCACAGTATTCCCGATTGCTTAGGTGTTCTATTCCGTACCTCTCAAGGTAATATTGTTCATACCGGTGATTTTAAATTTGATTTAACTCCGGTTAATGAGCAATATTCAGATATTCACAAGATGGCAAGGATCGGTGCGGAAGGAGTCTTGCTGTTGCTTTCAGAGAGTACAAATGCTGAACGATCAGGCGGTACGCCGTCAGAGAAAATGGTCGGGGAGCAGGTGATGGAGGCGTTTATTAAGGCGGAGCAAAAGGTGATTCTTTCAACTTTTGCCTCTAATATTAATCGTGTTCAGCAAGTGGTTGATGCTGCAAGGCGAACGAATCGAAAGCTTGTTTTACTTGGGAGGAGTATGATCAATGTTGTTGAGGTAGCGATTGAAAGAGGGTACTTGCATGTGCCGGAAGGAATGCTCATCGAGCCAAATGAAATAAATGAATTTCCGCCAGAACAGGTAGCTATATTATGCACAGGCAGCCAAGGGGAGCCATTAGCAGCGTTGTCGCGCTTATCAACGGGAAACTTCAGAGGAGTCGAGGTATTAGCTGGAGATACGGTTATTTTAGCAGCAGGGCCGATCCCCGGGAACGAGAAAGCTGTATCAAAAATCGTGGATAATTTGTTTGCTTTAGGGGCACATGTTATTTATGGCTCTGGCAAGGGAATGCACGTATCCGGCCATGGATATCAAGAGGATTTGAAACTAATGCTTACGTTAATGAAACCGAAATATTTTATTCCAATTCATGGAGAATATCGTATGCTTCATCAACACCGATTATTAGCGGAATCAGTTGGCGTTGCTCAAGGCGCTACCTTTATTTTAAAAAATGGAGAAGTAGTCGATATCGAGCATTCACTCGCTCGTCAAACAAGAAGAATACATGCTGGAGATACATACGTAGACGGAGTGGGGGTTGGAGATGTAGGAGATATTGTTTTAAGAGATCGGAAGCAATTATCCGAAGATGGCATGCTCGTTATTGTTTTAACGATGAGCAAAGGGGATAAGAAGCTTCTTTCTGGACCAGATACGATTACGAGGGGCTTCGTCTATGTAAGGGATTCTGAGGAATTATTAAATGAAATGAAGCGACTGATAGAAAAAACGTTAAAGGATTTAAAGAAATCGGGAAAAAATCAATGGAGTACTGTGAAGCAAACGATTAAAAAAACAATAAGCGATTTCCTATACGCCAGAACAAAAAGAAGACCGATGGTACTGCCGATCATTATTGAAATTTAACTGTTTTGCTTGTCTTTTTCGCCTAGAGCGAACCTTTTATCATTGCAAAGCTGTAACGTAATGGGATAACATAATGGAAATGGGGTATAAACAGAAAGTACAGCAAAGAAAGTTGGTATTGAAAATGATGGAAAGAAGCGTTATTTTTTTTGATATTGATGGAACACTTTTAAACCACGATAAGAAACTGCCGGCATCGACAAAAGAGGCGGTGTTTACCCTGAAGGAGCAAGGACACGAAGTGGCAATTGCGACAGGACGAGCGCCGTTCATGTACGAAGAATTGCGAAAGGAATTGGACATCAATACGTATGTAAGCTATAACGGACAATATGTGGTGTTGAATGGGGAAGTATTGGATACGAACCCACTTTCTATACCTGCACTGTTAAAATTAACAGAAACAGCACTTGTAAATGACCATCCGGTTGTCTATATGGATCATGAAGATATGAGGGCCAATGTACCAGAACATTCTTATATTAAGGAAAGCATAAAATCGTTAAAGATTGACCATTTCCCTGCCCATGATCCTCACTATTACGAGGAGCGGGATATTTTCCAAACCCTTTTATTCTGTCCAGAAGGCGAAGAAAAACAATATGAAGAGGTATTTCAAGATTTTGATTTTATTCGCTGGCACCCCGTTTCTTGCGATGTTGTTCCAAAAGGTGGTTCCAAATGGAGAGGGATCGAGAAAATCGTGGAGAAGCTCGGCATTCCGAAGGAGCGACAATATGCCTTTGGCGATGGCTTAAACGATATCGAAATGCTTTCGATGATCCATCATGGTGTGGCGATGGGGAATGGTGAAGAAGAAGTCAAGGCGGTTGCTAAGTATGTTACAAAATCAGTGGAGGAAGACGGAATTCTCCACGGTCTCAAAATGGTTGGATTATTATAAACGTCCTTTTTCGTGAATTTTTAATATGTGCCCAATGTTAAAAAGAGTATTAAATTTTAATACTCTTTTTAACGCTTTCAATAAGTCGTCTAGTTTTAACAAACATAAGGTAACAGAGCTGTTGCTCTTGGCTTGAAAGAATGTACTGCAATGAGCACGAATAGAACAATTCGAAGATTGTGCCCCCAAAAAATTTTTTTGTCGCTCATAGTGAAGGAATAGTGGGCGGAAGCAATGCTGATAAAGGGACGATTTCCGCTTGTCTTTCGTATTCTGGTAAATACGTTTTAAGCGCGCTTACGACCCGTTCTCCGGTAACGCCAACATGTCCGATTGCAATTAATTGTGCACGATGATCAAGCCTCTCGACTAATTTTGAAGCTTGACGATATATATGTCTTTCTGAATAGATATGATCAAAGAACATATCGTTTTCAAGATAAGGCACAGATAATTCTTCGGCGATTTTCGGGATAACGCTTTTTTCTGCTGTTTTGCTATCAAGGTAGTAAAGATTGTTTTCTTTGCATACCTCAAGAATGATCCGCATGACTCTTTCATCTTCAGTTGCTTTTGATCCCATATGGTGGTTCATACCAACTGCAAAAGGAACATCCTTAATTGCTTCTTCGACTCTTTTCCTGATTTCTTCATCACTCAAATCTGTTGTAATGGCACCAGGACCAAGCCAGCTTTTCTTTCCTTTCTTCGGTTCCATTGGCAAGTGAATGATCACTTCATGCCCTTTTTCATGTGCGAGCTTTGCATCTTTTTCTGTTGTTGATAAAAAGGGCATAATTGCAACTGTCAATGGGACGGGGAGTTCAAGCATTTCTTTTGAGCCTTCCATATTATTGCCAAAATCATCAATCACAATGGCCAATTCTTTTTTCTGCTGTTCCCCCGGTGTCGCTTGAGTAATTCCAGTTAATGCATAAAAAATTAAGAATGGAATTAATACAATGATCCGCATCCTTCGTCACTTCCTTAAATTTTGATTAAAGTGTCTTTTATAAGATTTCGCAAATGATAACCTTTCATCCAAGGAAAGTGGTGTTTTGATAAAAGACGGTATTGAACTGCTATTTTCTAATAGAACTGCCTTAATAATTTCAAGAGATGATTGTAAATTCAAAAAATAAAGTATATGATAGTATTGGATATAGGGTTAATGCTCTAATCTATTTATGTGGCAATGTGCGATTTTGATGATAGAGGTAATGTTTCCTTAGAATATGAATGCAAGGAATTAAGCCAAAATAAGAGGTAGTTACCTGCTACCTTTATTTTGGTTTTTTTTATTTATTCTGCTATACGATCGTCGAGATATTTTTAGAGTTGGATAATTGAAAGGATGGATTTAATGAGGAATGGAATTTCACAAATGTATAAAGATTCATTGGCTCAATTTATCAGTATGAATACCGACAGTGATTTCTCCATTTTCTCAGAGGATTCGGATCCATACTTTATCATTAATATGTCAGGTGAAATTGTTTATACGAATAATGCTTGTCAAACCTTTTTAGGATATTCAAAACAAGAAATGCTGCAATTGGAACTGAAAGATGTCTGCTCCTATACGGAGTTAAATTTAACGCAGACGTATTTTCTCAGAGATGATCGAGAAAAGTTAACCAGTTTTTATGTGCAAATAATGAAACGGAACAAAGAGTTTATTGATATTGATGTTACCTGTTTTCCTATTTTGCAAAATAAAACTGTCATTGGTACATATGTTGTTTTTAGAGAGGCGCAAGATTTAGTCGTCCAACAAAATAAGAATTATAGTACGATTATGGAGCATTCTCCGGAATCTATTGTTATTGTAAAAGGAAGAACGATAGTTGATGTAAGCAATGTTGCTCTTTCAATGATAGGTGCAAGATATAAGAAACAATTAGTCGGTGAGAGCTTCCACTTGCTTTTAGATCCAGATTCAATAGAAAATTTCTATAAAAAACTTGTTCTAATAGAAGATGGGGGTATACCGGATCTATTTGAGCAGAGAATGCTGACAATGGATAGACAATTATTAGATGTGGAAATAAAAGTTCTGCCCACAATTTTTAACGGAGAACGGGCATTTCACTTAATTATTAAAGATATAAGTGAATATAAAAAATTAACGAAAATTTCGGAGAAACAAGCTGTTGCCGGACAGCTAGCAGCAGGAATTGCCCATGAAATTAGAAATCCAATTACAGCAATAAAGGGATTTTTAAAATTAATCAGAGTTGAACAAGAGAAGCCAAGTTCCTATTTTTCAATTATCGAATCAGAAATCGAGAGAATTGAAGTAATTTTAAGGGAATTGATGGTTCTGGCAAAACCTTCGGATTTAAAATATGAACGTTTATGTATTGATTCGGTCATAAAAAAGGTTTTAACGTTGATGGAATCGCAAGCATTGTTGAACAGCATAGAGGTTGAACAGAATCTTCTATTTTCAAATATCCATATTTCAGGTGATGAAAATCAATTAAAGCAAGTATTTGTTAATTATATAAAAAATGCAATCGAAGCAATGCCACACGGCGGAAAATTATTAATTGAAGGCATTCAATGTGGCGAAAAGGTATGTATTAGAATTGTAGATGAGGGGGGAGGAATTCCTCCAGAAGTACATGCTCGAATTGGAGAACCGTTTTTTACCACGAAGGAAAATGGAACAGGTCTAGGAATGATTGTCAGCAGGCAAATTATTAAAGAGCATAAGGGCAATCTCCATATTTTTAGCAGCAGCGAAGGCACGCGAATCGAAGTGACTTTTCCCTGCTATCATTAAATAGTACAACTATTTGCTCAGTTGCATAAAAGATGGTAGAATATTAGTGTCTAATGTCTAGCTGTCATTAGAATGTTTATAATTTATTGTTAAATTTATAAAATAATAACGTATTGTTCGGTAAATGGAAGAAACAATTTGTTGTCTTAACCATGGCCTAACTTCTTTTTGGAGAAGTTAGGCCTTTTTTTAATGGTTTAGAAAACCCCTGGCTATGCCGGGGGTTCCAGAGAGCTTAAAGCGTGGTAACAAAAAAACCTCACTTCATGGTAGGATAAAGTTGGTTTCCCGACCACTTTATCTCACTCATGAAGGAGGTATGCCCTGATGAAGGACATGAATAGTTTAGCACACACAACATGGAATTGTAAGTATCACATAGTATTTGCACCAAAATACAGAAGGCAAATGATCTATGGAAAATACAGAAAGAGTATTGGACAGATCATAAGAGACTTATGTGAAAGGAAAGGCGTCATCATACATGAAGCAAATGCTTGTCCAGATCATATTCATATGTTGGTGAGTATTCCACCGAAATTAAGTGTATCTCAGTTTATGGGGTATTTAAAAGGAAAAAGTAGCCTGATGATATTTGATCGACATGCGAATCTGAAATATCGCTATGGAAATCGAAAATTCTGGTGTCGAGGTTTCTATGTTGATACAGTGGGAAGAAATAAGAAGCAAATACAAGAATATATAAGAAATCAGCTAAAAGAGGATTACGTGGCTGATCAATTAACGTTGTTCGAAGAATTTGATCCATTCACAGGAGAGAAAAATCGGAAGAAATAAAGAAATTCTTTAGAATTAGTGAGTGAATGTGGTGCAGAAGGGAAACCCTTTCAGTTGGCCTTTAAGGCCAAGGCCGGTAAGAGAGGCTTTCAGCCGCAGAGCAAACCACCAGTTCACACTGGTGGTTTTGATTATTTTGTCTTGAAGGGGTTATGAAATGTTAAATTCAACACAACCAGACTTACTGAAATTGAGTAGCAACTTCAGTAAGATGCTAAAAAAGAGATTTGGGAAAGGTCCAGAATCCTGCTTAACTGTATTAAATAAAGGGAGACTCTATATTTTTGTTCGAAATTTCATTACACCCGCAGAGGAAGTGCTGATAGAAAATGAAGAATGGGAGCTGGCTAACCATTTTCGTTCTGCGGTATTTGATTCTGTCATTCAAGAGTTTATTGCGAAAGCATCCAAAGTTTTAGAAATTGATTTTAAATATTTCTTTCATGATTGGAACTATAGCTCAAATACTGGACTTGTATTTTTAGAACATCTACATGTGGATGAAGAGAAAGTAATTTTAGATTCTCAATCTAATAGATTTCTAAAAGTAGTGGAAGAGATTGGGCTACAATTACATAAAAAGCCTGAAGAAATTCGGATGTTTATGAATACGCATAATATGTGCGGAATCGAAATTAGTGGCATTCAGACTCACCTTGAAACACTGTTGTTTAAAAATGGAAACTCACATTTTTTGCAGCAACACTTGACGCATATTAAGCAAGGATATCTTAAACATAAAAAGCAGTTGGAAAGCATACTAAACTATTCTGTTGATGATGTATTTGTGATGTGCGATTATGAAAGAAATCGATACGTACTGTTTCTAATTTTTTCAAAAAAGGCAATTTGATAAAAGCATGTTGGTTATGGGCTCTCCTCATAATCAGCATGTTTTTTGCATTAAATGGGAAATGATGGGGAAGCTAATATCGCTATTTTATCTCGTAAAAAGGATTGATTATGAGTGGTTGAGCAAAAAAAGCTGGATTATATTAGCAGTTACATTAGCAAGCTGTTAAGAAAGAATTTTGGAAGAGGGCCGCAGTCATGTCAGACAAGTGTTTGTAAAAAATATGTGACTGCCTACGTACGGGGATTTGTGGCACCGATGGAAGAAGTGCTTTTAAAACAGGGACATGCCAAAGATGTAGACAGGGCTAGAAGGTTAATCATGAATTCTCTGATAGAAGAAATTAAAGGAGTTCTGCAGTATCTCTTGATGTAGAAGTGATCGAGTATTATCATGACTGGAATTTTCCCAATAATACTGGAATTTTTATTTTTACATTAGAAAAAGAAGAGGAAGGCCATATTGTAAACGATGTCGATATTCCAAAGTTGGAAAAGGAGATTGCACGAATTAGCGAGTTAGTTCAAAAAGTTCCCGATGAAATTTACACATGCCCGATTACTCCTTCTATCTACTGCGTAGAAAGGGCCGGTATCCTCATTCAGATTGAAAAAGCATTGATTGAAAGAGGATTTGAACAGGAGTTGAGATATACAAAGGAGCAATTGGAAAAAAGCTATTTCCATCGTCACGGTGATTTTGAAGAAATTTTCCACAAACAAGTAAGGGACATTTTTATCGATTGGAACTTTCACGGAAATAAATCGGTGCTGGTTTTTATATTATCTTAATTAATTTGAAGCAGTTTCAGCGCACCTGCATGTACTTTACCTTCAATATGAGTCTTAATACCTATTATATATTTTGTATTTATTTTACAGAAAAATAACATTTTATAGTATCATTTAACTATATACAGGTATTAGAACTTAGTAATAAGAAGCGGAGAGAAAGTAGAATGCGTTTAGTGAAGTTGGATCATTGTGAAACCGGAGCGCTGTTAGCTAAATCAATATTTCGTGAAAATGGGACGATTCTTTTGGCGCGAGGAACTTATTTAACCAATAATTTAATAAGAAGGTTGAAGGAATTAAATGTTTTTACTGTATATATCGAGGACGAGGCATCTGAAGGAATTGAGATTACTGAAACGATTCCTAATGAGATTCGGGCAGAGGCGGCAAGCGCAATAACAGAAGGACTAGATGAATTGGTTAATATACATAAGCGTCCGAATATTCATGGAATTATGAAGACAGGACGAGTGGTACGCAGTATACAGAAAGTGTTTAAGGATATTTTATCATGTTTAAATGAAAATAAGGCTGCACTGAATTTATTAGCTACTGCAAAGGTTCATGAAGATCATGTCTATAATCATTCTTTGAATGTTTCGATTTATGCTTGTCAGTTGGCGATAGAGAATGGCTTACCAATCAAAAAAATTGAAGACATCGGTCTCGGCGCCATGTTACATGATCTTGGCAAACTATTTATCCCGAAAGAGATTCTTAATAAACCAGGCAAACTTACAGAAATGGAATTTGAGTTAATCCAATCTCATTGCGAACTGGGCTTTAACCAATTGAGGAAAATTCATGAAATTCCATTGCCAGTTGCCCATTGCGCCCTCCAGCATCATGAAAGAATTGATGGAAAAGGCTATCCACAGGGATTGAAAAACAACGAAATTCATAAGTATGCCAAAATAATAAGCGTTGCCGATGTTTTTGACGCTGTCACAAGTCATCGAACATATCATCCAGCAATGCTCCCTCATAAAGCAATGGAAATTCTTTATAACGGAAAGGGAACACAATTTGAACCAAGGCAGGTCGATTTATTTAAAGAAAGCATCGCCATTTACCCACCAGGCTTAACTGTATTATTAAATGATGGCAGAACAGGGATTGTTGCAAAATACAATTTTAAGGCAGTAGGTAGACCGGTTGTTCGCATTATTAAAGATCAGGAAAATCAAACGGTTCAACCTTACGAAATTGATCTATCAGCAAAAGAACATGTATCGTTAGAAATAACCGATGCAGATGCATTGTTATAAAAAAGTATAAAGAATAATCTTTATGCTTTTTTTGGTTGCTGCAAAAGGAAAACCCCGCTCCTTTAAAGACTCGATTTTTTGATTCTTTGAAGGATTTATTTTTTTAAACAGCATTTAGACTTTTAGCAAATGAGTGCAACTTTGAACAGAAGTTGAGCAAAGTGTGCCCTCATGAGGACAAGAAAGAGTAAAAAACAGGGAAGAGTGTCCGCATGTGGGGTCTATGAGAACAAAATCGATAAAAAACCGGAGAATCATGTTCATCTCATAAAGGGTTCATGCGGATAAAGGTCTTCAGAACGAAGCAAAGGAGTGTCCGCATAAACCAACCAATTTCCAATCGAAATCAAAAAAGCAAGTGGCGCAGTTCAATCTTGCGCCACTTGCTTTTTGAATAAAATTTTCGGGAGTCATCGGTTTTAAAATAATTGTTTGCTATACTTTAAATTTTGAGACGTTTTCCTGAAGTTCTTGTGCCATGCTGCTTAATGTATGGGCAGATGCTGAAATTTCTTCCATAGAAGCGTTTTGCTCTTCGGCAGAGGCTGCAACTTGTTGAGAGTTTTCAGCAGCCTGCTGAGAAACAGTTGTAATTTCTGACATTTTTTGCACCATTTCTTCAGTACTTGCATTGACTTCCTCGACAATGGCAGATACCTCTTGAGCTTGAGTGCTAATGCTTGAGATCATATCAGTAATTTCGTGGAAAGATACGCCCGTTTCATTGACTTTTTCGATCCCTGATTTTACCGATTTTTTGCCTTCATCCATGGAGACGGTGACTTCTTTGATTTCTTTTTGAATTTGACCAATAAGAGCGCGAATATTGTCCGTCGCTTTATTGGATTCCACAGCTAATTTGCGGACTTCATCTGCAACAACAGCAAATCCCTTTCCGTGCTCTCCTGCTCTTGCTGCTTCAATAGCAGCATTTAACGCAAGGAGATTGGTTTGCTCGGATACTTGTGAGATTAAATCGACAATTTGACCAATTTCTTTGGAGCGAGTGCCAAGAACCTGAATATTGTCTGCGATTTTTGTGACTTGTTCTTGAACAGTATTCATTTGTGTGACTGTTTCAGAAACGACTACATTTCCAGCTTCAGCTTTTTCATTGGTTGAAAGGCTTAAATCGGAGACAATTTGGATCGCCCCTGCAACTTGCTCCATGCCTTTAGAAATTTCTTGCATCGATTGATTTCCATTGACAGCACTTTGAACTTGATGTTCAGAGCCAGCAGCAACTTCCTGAATCGAAATCGTGATTAGTTCGGTTGCTTTTGAGGTTTGTTCAGAGCTTGCCAATAGCTGCTCAGAGGACGCAGCAACAGTTTCTGATGTTACGGTTACTTGACGAATTAGATTTGCCAGACTAGTACCCATTTCATTAAATGCCTCTGCAAGATCGCCAATTTCATCTTTGTTTTTAATTTTTATCGGGTCCATTGTTAAGTTTCCTTTTGCGACCTCTTTCACATTGTCTGTAACAAACTTCAATGGTTTTGAAATCATTCGCGAAGTAAGATAAGCAATAGACAAGCCGACGATTACTCCACCGATTAAGAAAGCAATAATTATAAACATACTGCGACTCGTTTCTTGATTTGCTACATCGCTAGCAGCCAGAGCGTTATCATGGTTATAGGCAACAAGTTCTTCAAGGGTAAACTGGATGCTTGAGAACATGTTATCCGCTTCACCGATCGTTGATAGAAGTCGAATGCCATTTACGTTACCGGTTCCTTGAACAATATTCATTTCGGTACCTAGTTCAATAAATTTTACATGAACGGCGTGATATCTTGCCCATTTATCTAGTAAAGTCTCGAAAAGTTGGCGCTCTTCTTCAGAGTTAATGGTAGCTTCGTAATTTGCAAAAACATGATCAATTTCTGCAAAGGTTTCATCCATTTTTTCTATTAGTAATGTAAGCTTCTTTTCATCGGGTTCAATAACATATTTATATTCGAGGGAAGCAAGGTGTTCCGTTAAGTAGTTAATGGTATTGATAGCTTCAACACTCGGCAGCCACACATTGGTAATTTCAGAGCTTCTTTTGCTGATGTTATTCGTTGAATTGATCGCGACGAAGCCTAAAATTCCCATAATTAATAGGACGGATGCAAATCCGATATACATCTTCTTGGAAACGGATAGTTTCAAATTGAGTTGTTTCATTTCTGGCAGTTTTAGCTTTGGTTTCTTTACCTTTGGCATTTTTAGTTTTGCTTTTTTCATTATTTGCTTTTTCATTCAAGTGCCCCCTATGTTTTTTCAGTTTTAAAGGTATGTAAATGCTGTTGTTTCCAATGTTCTCTTGTAAACAGCTAAAAGAATAAATGAAATGAGCTGAATATTAACATTGTTTGCCAAATTTGAAAGATAGTAACTTTATCTTATACTATTTTACTAGTAAATTAAAACTATTTCTATAGTATAAAATAGTACGAAAGTTCGGAATTTGTTTTAACAACTGATCATAAGTTTTTACAAATAGAGTCATTTCGTTGTATGATGGGGTTATGAAAGGGTGTTGGTAAGTGAAATTAATAAAGTATTTGTTGATCCCGCTCGTGTTACTTGGAATAGCCGGTTTCGCTGTCTACTATGTAGGTACAAATATGGCTTCGGAAAAATTAATGGATGTTGTGACTACAGAGCTGGAGAACAGTGGAGAGATAGACAACATAAAAGAAGTGATTGAGGGCGATCCGGAGCTGAAATCTTTTATTGAAGAAGCAAGTACTGCTGATGCCAAGGAACTGCCTTTCACAACGAAGGAGGAGGCAACGAGAGTTCTTGTTAATAAGGTCGGTTTATCGAGCCTCAATGAGATTCGTGTTAAAGTGCAGGACGGATCTGCTTCCAAGGAAGAGATTTTTCAAGAAGTGGAGAGCAAATTATCAGAAGAAGAGATTTTAGCCTTAAAGGTTATTGCTTATAAAGAATTGTATGGAAACTAGTCAGAGATTTATTGACTAGTTTTTTTATTGGGTTGCAAAAGTAGGATTTCATTTGCGTTTAATGTGTCTATTATCTTTGTCGAGCGCAAGCAGCCAGTCCTCCTTACAATAGGTCAACCAAGAAATTGCTATTGTCATTCAAGTTTCCTTTCTTAAAGACCTTTTAAGCTTGTACGGCGATGAACAAGCTGTCCTATGCTTTTGTGCCTTTTTTACATACGGCAATTCCGATTGGATAGTGGCGGCCTTCCCGGCCAGGTGCTGGTTCAATTAGCACGCCTTTTTGATAATAAAATTGCACTTCTTCGTATAAAGTAAAGAGGTTTTGAAATTCCCCTTCTGTTAATTGATGGACATGGAAGGGTTCGCTTGTCGGCATTCCCCGTCCTTGGCCAAAAGGGGTCGAAATAACTGCTGTCCCACCAGGTTTCAGCATTTGATAGATATTACGCATGAATATTTCTTCGTTATCCACATGTTCAAGAGTTTCAAAGCTTACGATCAAATCGAATTGTCCAAATCTTTCTGGGAGAGAGGGATCTACGCAATTTTCCACTTGAAAGGAAATCAGCGGGTGATAATATTTTCCCTTTGCATAGGCAATAGCTTCTGGGTCAATATCGACGGCGATTACTTCTGCAATGGCCTTTTTTGCTGCCACAGCCATGATGTTGCTGCCAAACCCGCTTCCACAAGCGAAATCTAAAATGCGCCCCTTGGCATAATGAATCGAAAAATGGTATCTTGCTAAATGCTCCAACAAAAGACCATTCATTTGCTTCATTAATTCTGGGATGACTCTTTCTCCAGTATATTTCATACTTCCTGCCTCTTTTCGCTTAATTCTCTCTATAATAGTCTCTCCATCTTAGCAAAGAATACTACATCCGTATAGAAATTCTAGCAAAATAGTAACTTCAACTCGCTGCGCCTTGTCAAGTGTATTCAGTCATTTTTGTTTACACTATCAAAAGATCTTTGAAAAGGCCATGTTCTATGATTTTTTCGCATTTCGTGAAATTCATGTCTTTAAAGCTGTGTAGTAAGGTGGAACAGCCCCGATGAAATGCTAGGAGAAAGCTTGTTTTCCCTACGTTTCATCGGGGCAGTGTTAAATGAGATGTTTTAGCACAGCTGTGAAAAAAGGAGACATGATATTAACGTAAGATTTTTTGCAGACCATGTCCCAACATATTAAAGGTGAAAATAACATAGGTCATAGCTAGAGCAGGGTAAAAAACGATCCACACAGGGCCGCGTATGTCTTTAAATGCATTGGATAAGAACGTAGGCCAAGAATTCGATGTATTCTCAAAAGTAAACACCCCGGCATCTACTTGTACAAACACTTGTGCGACAAAAACCCCTAAGAAGCCTAATTGACCAAGCAAGAACATAACTTTTCCTAAATCTCCCACTATGCTAATCAATAATTTACTATAAATAAAAGGCAGATAATATTTTTTAAAAAGCCTAAAAGGGGATACACCTAGAGAATTTCCACTTGTTACGAATTCCTTTTTAGAAATTTGATGAAATTCCAACTTGATCATGTCTGCGACCCTGCCAATCTCCATGGCTGCAATAATAAGCACAACGAAATATGGCCGAAATGCTGACATAATAAGTGGCGGTATGGTAACGAGCAAAATGACAACAATAATGGTCGGAACATATGAGAGAAAGCCGTTGAGCCCGTTCAGCAAAGCATTCGCACCAAGCCATTGTCTATGAGCAAAATAGGCAAGGGGAATGGCTAATAGATAACGAATCAAAGTGATTGAGAGAATAATTAACAGCGTTTCTTTCGCGCCCATGACAATTAAGCTCAGCATGTCTCGTCCGTCACGGTCTGTCCCCAATGGAAATTGTACTGAAGGTTCATAAGGGGGTGCGACCGGAATTTTGTTTTCGTCCCAAAGATAATCAATTTCCTGCAGTTCACCATCAATAAATGGTAAATATTCTCCGAAAAAGGTCATAAAAAGGAGAAAACATAGCATAATGCTTCCGATGGTTAATACCAGATTTTTTTTGCAAAAATTCAGAACAGTCATTGTAACGCTCCCGCTTTTTGTGGTAAAAGTTTATATTTCAATAGCTTGGATAGGACAATTGTTGCAAACATCATCAAAAGGTATGGCAGCATAAAGGCTAGGGCTCGAGGTTCATCAAATTCTTGAATACTAGTCAAGAGATGGTAGCCCGCTCCTTGGAAGCTGGCCAACTTTTGCATGATTGGCAAACTAGTTAACAGGTAAAGCATGACAAATTGAGTTTGATTTAAAATCGAATAAAGGCAATTCCAAATCATATGTTTGAGGATGTTTAATGTTGTTAAGCCCTTGGAACGAGCTGTTCGCAAATAGTCTTGGCCCATTTCATTTTCCAGTGCAGCAGATGTGAATTTCACCATATGGACCATTGGAAATACGGTAATGGCAATCATCGGAATAAGAAAGTTATACCAATGATCATTGCCATACAAACTGAATTTTGGAACACCTATGTAAAATAACTTAATCAATAAATATTGGAGGGCAATAAAAAGAAAAAAATCAGGAATGGAAGAAAAGATCCATGAAAAAAAAGCCTGGACTTTCCCGATAATTTTATCGCGAAAATAAAATTGTACGATTCCTAGTAAAGTACCAGCCCCCATACTTAAAAGCAATGCGGGTACGATAATTGTAAAATCGCGCAGTAATAGTTTTTGAACTTCTTCCAAAATCGGTACGCCCATACTGTTATTTCCGAAGCCTTTTTCCATACGAAAATGCTCAACGAAAGCAGCAATCTTCTCCTTATACAAATCGAATGTGAATGGAAAATCTGCAGTGAATACGAGTCCTCCATGATGCGTGATATCCATCTCTCTTGGCAGCAATAAGAGAAGCACAAACGCAAATATAATGATTAGAAAAACGAGTAAGCTCTTAATGAAATCCCAAGCCATGAGAACCTCCTTTTTAAAGTATGATTGTCTTCTACATATGAAAATGAGAAAGACATTATAAAGTATTTGAAAATGGTTTAATTTTAGAAAATTCAGTTTAGTTGATTTTCTCATAAAAACACAATTTTAGTCAAATTATCCCACATACAGCTATGCTAATGGGCTCATACTAAAATTGGTGATGTCAATGATATGTAGGTCTGATGAACAATTGCAACTGATGGTAGAAGAAGCACGGAAATGGACAAAGGCTGGAAAAGTGGCGGATTATATACCTGCCCTCGGTTTTGCAAATCCACATGATTTATCAATTGCGATCCATTCTCCTAATGGAGAATGTGTTTCAGCAGGAGATATAGAGAAGAAGTTTACGCTACAAAGCATTTCAAAGGTTATTAGTCTTGCCCTAGTATTAATGGAACAGGGAAAAGAAGATGTTTTTGAAAGGGTGGGGATGGAGCCGACGGGAGATCCCTTTAATTCGATTGCAAAGCTGGAAACGATGGCTGTTGCTAAGCCGCTTAATCCGATGATTAATGCAGGAGCATTGGTTGTAACCCACATGATTGAAGGAAATTCTGTCGATGAGAGATTGAATCGTCTAATATCATTTATTCAAACTTTATCCGCCGATTCAGAAGTGAATTATTGCAAGGAAGTAGCAAAGTCTGAATATGAAACCGCCCATTTAAATCGTGCTTTATGTTATTTTTTGAAAGAGCATGGAGTTATTCAAGAAGAGGTTGAACCATTAATTGATTTGTATACGAAACAATGCGCAATTGAAATGAATTGCCTTGACTTGGCGAGGATTGGTCTTGTTTTTGCGATGGATGGGAAAGATCCAGACACTGGAAAACAGTTAATGCCCTCTGCAGTTGCGCGAATTTGTAAAACGTTTATGGTTACTTGTGGAATGTATAATGCTTCAGGGGAATTTGCCATAAAGATCGGAATACCAGCAAAAAGCGGTGTGGCTGGTGGCATTATGGGGGCTGTGCCTGGAAAATACGGGATTGGCATATTCGGACCGGCTCTTGATGAAACTGGAAATAGTATTGCTGGAATCAAGCTGCTTGAGCTTTTATCAGAAAATTATCGCTTGAGCATGTTTTAGGCAATTGAACTTAAAACGGAAATGGGAATGTCATTCAATCTCCTGATATATTTATAGAAGAAATATGCTATGTTTTGGAGGTGAAATGGTAAAATGAATGTTAGAGCCACCTAAAAAAATGGCTTTGTGACAATGACTCATTTTCTTAACCTTTCAGCATAACTGAAAGACATGTGAAACCAAGGTTTCACACGAAAGGAGCCCAAAATCGTTTTATTCAAAGCCAACAATAGTAAAGAGAGAGAAGTGGGTATGAAAAACACGGAAATCGAGCTACATAATATAAGAAAAGCATTTGCTGATGGCTCCAAAAAGGTTCCGGTATTAAATGGGATCAGTGCCAAGATTGAAAAAGGCACTCTGCTTACGATAGTTGGGCCATCAGGATCAGGGAAAAGTACGATACTGTCCCTATGTAATTTATTACAAACTCCGGATGATGGCGAGATTTATGTGAATAAGCAGGAAGTTAGAAAATGGAATGTTCAGGAACTTCGGCGTTATGTGGGGATTGCTTTTCAGTCGGCGCCTATGACAAAAGGAACCGTTCTTGAAAACTTATCCTTGCCATTGAAGCTTCGTGGAGAGACGTTAGAAAATCCGGAAACCTATTTGGAGTATGTTGGTTTATCAGCGGAACTGCTATCGAGAGAGGCAAAGGAGCTTTCAGGAGGGCAGAGGCAACGTTTATCGCTTGCCCGAACATTGGTGAACAACTCCTCTGTTCTACTATTAGATGAAGTAACTTCCGCTCTTGATACTAAAGCTTCTCAAGGTATAGAGGAGCTGATTCAACGGATAAACAAAGAGCGTTCTGTTACGATTCTTTGGGTCACGCATGATTTGTCTCAGGCAGAAAGAGTCGGAGATGAAACATGGTTGATTAAAGATGGTCAACTTGTTGAAGGTGCACCAACAAAACAATTTTTTTCTGAGCCACAGGATGAGCGTACAAAGGACTTTTTAAATTTATTGAGGAGTAGCTTATGAATTTAACAGCAATTATTTTTAGTTTTGTCTTTGTTATTCTCGCTCTTTTTTTATCTAATGCTTTTAAACTAGGCCTAGGAAAAGATATTATCATTACTTGCGTTCGTGCAACCATTCAATTATTTATCGTCGGCTATATTTTAAAATTTGTCTTCGGTTTTGATCATCCTTTTGTCATCATTCTAATGCTTTTAATCATGATTCTAGTCGCCGCCAAAAATGCGGCTAAACGTGGGAGGGAAATCCCATATGCATTTTGGAAGATCTTCTTGACGATCGCGGTTGTGGAGATTATCACGCAAGGCTTTTTATTAGGATTAAAAATTGTTCCTGCAGAACCGCAATATATTATTTCCATCAGTGGCATGATCATTGGCAATTCAATGATTATAGCGAATCTTTTTCTAAATCGGCTAAAAGCAGAAATAGAAATGAGAAGAGAGGAAATCGATTTAGTTCTATCGTTGGGAGGCAGCGTTAAGCAATCGATTTTCCCAATTTTGAAGCAATCGATTCGTGCAAGCTTAATCCCGACAATTGAAGGACAAAAAACGATCGGTCTTGTCCAGCTCCCAGGAATGATGACCGGTCAAATTATTGCCGGCGCTGACCCCATACAGGCAGTCAAATTTCAATTATTAATTGTCTTCTTAATTATGTCGGCAGCGACTTTAACAGCGATCATTTTAGGTTTTTTAATCTATCCTAGCCTATTTAATAAAGAACAGCAGCTTGAAGTATTTTAATATAAGGCTTTGGTATGTTGATTTTTTTCATGGCATTAGAGGACCTTTCAGCATAGGTGAAAGGGGGCACACGAAATGAGTTAAAATCGTTTTATCAACAAGATTGTTTAACAAAGCCTAATATTAAAAGCCCATGCATCCAAATGCTTGATGTGGCGGGCTTTTTCTCTATGAACTTCTAGCATCCGGGAGTATCTGGGAGGAATATGGATGATTTATAAGGATACTCCACTTAATTTTGTACAGTTATTTCTGAACATACGTTTTTAACAGAATAAAGCTGTTTTTCGAGTTTGTTCATAAAGTTATAGAAGAGTATAATTAATAACCATGGATAAAATTTCAAAAAATGTCGTGCTGTTGCCTTAGAAAGTTAATAGAGGTGAAATAATGAGTGATGCAAAAATAGAAGTCCGGAATGTGACGAAGGTCTTCGGTAAATCTCCTCAGCAAGGAGTAAAAATGCTAAATGAAGGTCTTAGTAAAAAGCAAATACTTGAAAAAACCGGAATGACTGTGGGGGTCAATAAGGCGAGCTTCGAAGTGAGGAGCGGAGAGATATTTGTGATAATGGGCCTGTCGGGAAGTGGGAAATCAACATTAGTCCGAATGTTCAATCGATTAATTGATCCTACCGATGGTCAAGTGCTTATAGATGGACAAGATATTGTCAAGATGAAGCCGAATGAATTAAGAGAAGTACGACGTTCAAAAATAAGTATGGTCTTTCAGAGGTTTGCCCTATTTCCACATCGTACGGTTTTAAGTAATACAGAGTACGGTTTGGAAGTTAAAGGATCAGATCGAAAACAGCAAAGGGAAAAGGCGTTGGAAGCATTAAAGCTCGTAGGTCTCGAAGGCTATGAAAACAGTTACCCTAGTGAGCTTAGTGGAGGAATGCAGCAGCGGGTAGGTTTGGCCCGTGCTCTTGCGAATGATCCTGATGTTTTGCTTATGGATGAGGCATTTAGTGCTCTCGATCCGTTAATTCGAAAAGATATGCAAAATGAGTTGCTTGAACTGCAAGAAAAAATGGAAAAGACCATTATTTTTATTACCCATGATTTAGACGAAGCATTGCGCATCGGAGATAGAATCGCATTAATGAAAGATGGCTCCATTGTTCAAGTGGGAACGCCCGAAGAAATCCTTATGAATCCAGCAAACGATTATGTAGAGCGATTTGTTGAGGATGTTGACTTATCCAAAGTATTAACAGCAGCGCACGTCATGAAACGTCCAGAAAAAATCCTTGCCGATCGAGGATTAAGAGTCGCTTTACAAATTATGAAGGATGCGGGAATCTCTAGTCTCTATATTGTTGATAAAAAGCAAAAGCTTGTCGGAGCGATTACAGCTCAAGATGCAGCCGATGCATTGAAAAAAAATCAAAAAATCGAAGATATTATGATTCGCGATTTACAAACAGTCACACCTGATACATTGATTTCCGATATGTTTGAACAGGTGGCTACCGCCTCATTGCCCGTTGCGGTAATTGATGAAGAAGAGCGTTTAAAAGGAATCATCGTTCGCGGTGCTATTTTGGCTGCACTTGCAGGAGACGATATTCAATTAAACGGAAATGAGGTGAAATAAGTGACCTTACCAAAAATACCACTCGGCGATTGGGTCGATACATTTGTTGATTTTTTACAAGTACAATTAGAGCCCCTATTTGATTTAATAAGAGATGGAATCGGCGGCTTTGTTGAATTTATTGTTTGGATATTATCATCTGTTCCTGCTGCTATTCTTATTATCCTATTTACAGCACTTATGTTATGGGTCAGCAAGTGGACAAATGCTGTATTTACAGCAGTTGGACTTTTATTAATCTATAACTTGGGATACTGGGATGGGACCATCGACACTTTAGCGCTTGTGCTAACCTCAGTCGTTATTTCCATTATAATTGGGGTTCCAATCGGCATTTGGATTTCCCAAAATGATACAGCCCGAAATATTATTACACCAATACTAGATTTCATGCAGACGATGCCTGCGTTTGTATATTTAATTCCAGCCATTCTTTTCTTTGGCATTGGGATGGTTCCAGGAATTATTGCGTCGGTTATTTTTGCGATGCCTCCGACGATCCGCTTAACGAACTTAGGGATTCGTCAAGTGCCAGAGGATTTAATTGAGGCAGCAAATGCATTTGGTTCAACTACGAAACAAAAATTATTTAAAGTACAGCTTCCTTTAGCGACACCAACCATTATGGCAGGAGTCAACCAAAGTGTGATGCTGTCACTTTCAATGGTTGTCATTGCGTCCCTAGTTGGAGCACCAGGTTTAGGTGCCGATGTGTATCGAGCTGTTACTCAAATCAAGGTAGGAATTGGTTTTGAAGCTGGTCTGGCGATCGTCATTTTAGCGATTGTATTAGACCGGATTTCTCAAAATATAGGAATGAAAAAACAAAAATAGGGGGAGACATATTGATGTTTAAAAAGAAGTTTTTATTAGCATTGGCGCTTTTGTTCACAATGCTGCTTGCGGCTTGTGGTGGAAATGATGAAGGTAGCAAAAGTGGAGATGGAGAATCGGCTGACGGCGGTAATGAAGGAATCGGCGAGCAAGTAGATTATAAAATTATTGGAATTGAGCCTGGTGCAGGAATCATGCAAGCGACAGAGACTGCGCTAGAAGAATATGAAAATTTAGCGGACTGGTCTCTTGTTGAATCTTCTTCAGCTGCTATGGCTTCAGAGCTTCAAAAAGCTTATGACAAGAAAGAACCAATTATTGTCACTGGATGGACGCCGCACTGGAAATTCGCGAAGTTTGATTTGAAATATTTAGAGGATCCGAAAGGTGTGTATGGTGAAGCTGAAGTAATTCAAACGTTAGTACGTGAAGGATTGCAAGAAGAACAGCCAAGTGCTTACACTGTTTTAGACCAATTTTTCTGGACTCCAGATGATATGGCAAATGTCATGGTTGAAATTCAAGAAGGTGCTGATCCCGCTGAAGCGGCTGCTGCATGGGTAGAAGAAAATTCAGATAAAGTGGCTGAATGGACAAATGGTGCAGAAGAAGTTGACGGCGAAAAAATCAAGCTTGCTTATGTCGCTTGGGATTCTGAAATTGCAAGTACAAATGTTGTGGGGAAAGTATTAGAAAGCATCGGCTATGATGTCGATCTTCTACAACTAGATGCAGGTCCAATGTTTGCGGCAGTTGCTGAAGGAGATGCAGATGGAATGGTAGCAGCATGGTTACCAGGAACACATGCATCGTACATGGAAGAGTACGGAGATAAGCTGGTAGACTTAGGTCCAAACCTTGAAGGTGCAGCAATTGGTCTTGTCGTACCTACTTATGTTGAAGCAGATTCAATTGAAGATTTATAAGAATAAAAAAATGATGCTCAGAATTCTCTGGGCATCATTTTTTTATTGAAGGGGGAAAATAATGCTAGCTGAGACATACTAGGAGGTATTTTAGTGGACAAAGAAATGAATTACGGTAGTGACTACACATTTATTCCCGCCACTTCGATAGGAAGCGGAATTGGAATAGAAGTATTACCCGATTTGTATTCACATACGATTCAAATTGTAAACATCATTCTAGTCGGCACTGCTGACGCATTTGTTTTAGTAGATGCAGGAATGCCCGGAGCGTCGGAGGAGATCATTGCAGTAATTGAGAAGCGCTTCGGAATTGGGAGTCGCCCAAAAGCAATACTATTAACTCATGGGCATTTTGATCATGTTGGAAGTATTATTGAACTAATTGAACATTGGAATGTTCCCGTCTATGGACATGAACTAGAACTGCCATTTTTATCGGGAGAAAAGAGTTACCCTGAACCGGATCCAACAGTGGAAGGTGGAATGGTAGCGAAGATGTCGAAATTCTTTCCAAATGAACCAGTAAATTTAGGGAAGCATGTCCAAAAGCTACCAAATGATGGTACAGTACCATTTATGCCAGGATTTAAATGGATACACACACCTGGACATACGCCTGGTCACGTCTCACTTTTTCGAGACTCGGATCGGGCATTAATTGTTGGAGACGCCTTTGTGACGGTGAAACAGGAATATTTATATAAAGTCATGACGCAAGAACAAGAAATTAGCGGACCACCACGATATTTTACGAATGACTGGAAAGCAGCAAAGGAATCAGTGACACGGTTGCATGGATTAAATCCAACTGTTGCGGTGACAGGGCATGGACTACCGATGTCCGGAGAACTTTTAACTAAAAGTCTAACGAAATTGGTGCAAGAATTTGAGCAAATTGCTCTTCCGGACTATGGAAAATATGTTGATAGAGATGTACATTAGTTTTTATGCAAAATAAGATGAGCAAAAAGTCGATATTGGTGAAACGCATAAACTCGTTAAAAATGAGGCGGATAAAATCCGCCTCATTGACTAATTAATTAACGACTGTAACGGAGCAGGAATGCGTCCGCCACGATTGATCATCTTTTCAGAACTATAAGGGTTTACTCCCATGACAGGGGCTCGTCCTAATAATCCGCCAAATTCGACCATATCCCCTTCTTTCATGCCGGGAACGGGGATGATTCGAACAGCCGTTGTCTTTTTATTTATCATTCCAATTGCAGCTTCATCGGCAATAATCCCTGCTAATGTAGCCGGAGTAGCATCCCCTGTTAATGCAATCATATCGAGGCCAACGGAGCAGACGCAAGTCATCGCTTCGAGCTTTGATAACGATAGGGCATCATCCAGAATCCCACGAATCATTCCGTTATCCTCACTAACAGGGATAAATGCGCCACTTAAGCCACCAACATAGGAACTGGCCATCGCGCCACCTTTTTTAACGGCATCATTCATTAATGCAAGAGCTGCGATGGTTCCGTGCGTGCCAACTCGTTCCAAGCCAATTTCCTCCAGAATTTCCGCGACACTATCATTCATCGCATTGGTTGGGGCGAGGGAGAGATCCATGATTCCAAATGGAACGCCAAGCCTTTCGGCAACGACACGACCAATAAGTTCACCTGCACGAGTTATTTTGAATGCAGTTTTCTTAATGATGTCACTTACTTCACCAAGGTCTGCATGAGGGTATCGTTTCAATGCACTTAATACAACACCTGGACCACTCACTCCCACGTTCAAGACAACATCTCCTTCACCTGCACCGTGAAAGGCGCCAGCCATAAAAGGATTATCCTCAACAGGATTACAAAACACAACGAGTTTTGCACAGGCAAGACCATTTTGCTCCTTGCTTTTTTCCGCTGCCTCTTTAATAATTTCTCCCATCTTGCGAACAGCGTTCATATTGATGCCAGCGCGTGTCGTTCCTACTGAAACGGAGGCGCATACTCTTTCAGTACCACTTAAGGCGTCGGGCAGAGCATCCAGCAGCGTTTGTTCACCGACGGAAATGCCCTTATGAATGAGAGCTGAATAGCCACCAATAAAGTCAACGCCAAGAACGATCGCTGCTTTATCTAACGTTTTTGCGAGTTCGACAGCTTGTTCAACGGAAGCATGACCAAGAATTTCCGCAATCGGCGTAATCGAAATCCGTTTATTGATAATCGGAATTCCGAATTCTCGCTCTACCTTCTCAGCAGTGATTTTTAAATCCTTTGCATAGTAGGTAATCTTCTCATAAACCTTTTTATTCATTTGCTCAAAATTAGAATCTGCGCAATCTCGCAAGCTAATACCCATCGTCACTGTGCGGATATCAAGATTTTCCATCTGCACCATTCTGATTGTTTCCATCATTTCATTAACGGCAAAATTCATGTTCGTTCTCCTCTCTTACACTCGGTGCATGGCCTGAAAAATGTCTTCGAGCTGGACATTGATCGTTAATCCGAGAGCTTCCCCTAAATCGGCAAGCTTTTGTTGTAAAGCTTCCAAATCCTCATATTTTGTCACATCAATGATCATCATCATTGTAAAAAAATCTTGTAAGATAGTTTGACTAATATCGAGAATATTAATTGTTTCTTCAGCTAAGATCGTCGTAACTTTTGCAATTATTCCTACCTGATCCTTTCCAATTACACTGACGATGGCTCTTTTTTGTTCCAACTAAATCACCTCAAAAAATAGTATTAAAAAAAGAGACTGGTTTCCCAATCTCCATTAGACGTAGAATAACAAATGTTACTCTTCTGTCCTTTTGCCTGAGATTGTGAATCCTTCGGCGCCGCAAGGGTCTCTCCAGAAGCTGCTCCTGTTATAGTGTTACCCATAACATTCATCGCTAAAGTGAATCAATTTTAAAAATGATTCAATATGAAATTATTTTTAAAATATAACAATGTCTTGCCAAGAAATCAATGAAAAAATCTTTATTTCTCATTTTTTACATATTCATTAATGAACTTTTCAAGCTTTTGCATACCCGTTGTGTTTTTTAATTGCGGATCCTTTTTTAGCGTATCAAGGACACTTTCAATTAGAGAAAGACGGGGCTCTTGTCTATTGATTAATTCTTCATAAATGAAATCAAGTAACTCGAGCTGTTTCTTTGAACCAATATTTTGAGTAAATGGCTTTTTTAAGCTAAGGATGATGCGATGCAAAGCTTGTTGAAAGGCTTGATTATTCTTTTTTCCGTTCGGGCTCCACGCGTCTAGAAGTTCTGGTTTAAGGAGCTGTTCGCCAGAGTGGGAGACCTCTTCAATAATTTTAGCAATCCTGTTGACGCTGTAGCGGACTACAAGATGGATCGCACGTGGAGATTTTACAGCAATCGAATAATTTTTCAGCATATGGCTTAAAATGCCCATAAACATGCTGGCACAATCTAATAAATATGGCTTTTTATCCTCGCCAAAAATCGCTACAAATCGTTCAAATAACCAACGTAAGCTTTTAAAGGAGCCAATTTTAATAAATTGTTTAAGCTCCTCATCATTAGAAACGTAAACTTCTTCAAAAAGGGCTGTTAAATTATTGGAACGATTCATTTCGAGCTGCAGCTCCATTTGTTTTATAAAAATTTCTATATCTGAAGGATCTTGTCCGATTAGCAAATCGTTTCGTTCTTTTTCCATCTGTTTATAAAGGGTTGTGAAAAGAGCGATTAATAATTCGTTTTTAGATGAAAAATAGTTATAAAAGGTTCCTTTAGCAATGCCGCTATAATCGAGGATGTCTTGAATAGAGGTTGCTTGAAAGCCTTTATCGATAAATAGTTGATGCGCCATTTTAATCACATGCTGTTTTCTGTCTTTCATATTCATCACCTTTAATAGAGAGATTGTACCAAATGTCTAATTCGATAGTACATGATTTTGATTAATTCCTCAATGTGGTAAAAAATCTGGTTTTTTTCAATTGCTTTTTTTGAACGGCTGGTATATGATAAGTCTTATGTGAAATCCGAGTATAATATAATGTACTATACGTCTAAGGGGGAAACACAATGGATAACACGATTGGAAAGTCTAGTCGTCCACCATATGGCATCATTGCGATCTTAATGGTTGGTGCATTTATTGCGTTTTTAAATAATACGTTATTAAATATCGCATTGCCATCCATTATGGGAGAATTGAAAGTGGGTCCGTCAACCGTACAATGGTTGACGACAGGGTTTATGCTCGTTAACGGAGTATTAATTCCAACTTCCGCTTTTTTAATTGAAAAATATAGTGTTCGCCGTTTGTTTTTAGTGGCGATGGGTTTATTTACTATTGGCACAGTAGTAGCAGGAATGGCTCATGCATTTCCGCTTTTGCTGGCGGGACGGATGCTGCAAGCTTCAGGTTCAGCGGTGATGATGCCGCTCTTGATGAATGTGATGCTAGTAAGCTTCCCCGTTGAAAAAAGGGGAACAGCAATGGGGATGTTTGGATTGATCCTTATGGCTGCACCTGCAATTGGTCCAACATTATCAGGGTGGATTATTGAGCACTATGATTGGAGAATGCTTTTCCATTTCATTACGCCAATAGCTGCAGCAATTTTCATTCTTGGCTTTTTCTTATTGAAGGATAAAAAGGAAAAATCAAATCTTCACCTTGACCTATTTTCATTAATTTTATCAAGCTTAGGCTTTGGTGGAGTTTTATATGGATTTAGTTCAGCAGGAAATAAAGGCTGGGATAGTATCCACGTATATGGCGCGATTACAGTAGGGGTCGTTACATTAGTGTGGTTTATTCTTCGCCAAGCAAAATTAGAGCGACCAATGTTGAACTTCCATGTCTTTAAATACCCGATGTTTGCCCTTTCTTCATCAATTACGATGGTTGTCAACATGGCAATGTTTTCAGGAATGCTCTTGCTTCCCATTTATGTCCAAACATTGCGTGGGATATCGCCAATGGATGCTGGCTTATTAATGTTGCCGGGGGCGTTAGCAATGGCATTGATGTCACCAGTTACAGGAAGACTATTTGATAAATTTGGCGGAAAGATTTTAGCAATAATTGGGTTGAGCATTATGATCGTAACAACCTTTTTATTTAGTAAACTTACGTTTGAAACAGGTTATACTCATCTCATGATTTTACATGCGATTCGCATGTTAGGCATGTCGATGGTCATGATGCCTGTTTCCACTAACGGATTAAATCAATTGCCAAAACGATTCTATCCGCACGGTACGGCAATGAACAATACTCTTAACCAAGTGTCAGGTGCGATTGGTACGGCTCTGTTAGTCACTGTTATGTCAACCCGCACTGAAACACATGCAACAGAAATTGCGAAATCATTAACGACACAGCCGACAGAGGCAATGAAATTACAAATTGAAGCGCAAGCGATGTTAGAAGGGATTAATGATGCCTTTTTCATAGCTTCGATCATTACGATATTGGCATTTATCCTAGCATTTTTTATTAAACGTTCAACAGAATCGGAAGATCCCCAACAAGAAACAGCAAAACCGCAAGTAAAATCGAAACTTGTTGGCAACTAAGCAAACTTAATTTATATCAAGAGATACGGCTGTAGATAAACGGGAAGATCAGGTTTGTCTGCAGCCTTATTTTTGTTGCGCACCGACAAACATTTCGAGGGACGAGAAAGTGCCATAGTCACAAGCACGACTATGCTTCTTCTTTTAAAAATGGCGCACGATAGGCATTGGTTTGCTGTTTATCATAAACCAAAGGCTCACTGGACTAAAAAATTTAATGCGATTGTGATATAAACAGTAAAAAATTACCGCTCAGTTATTCTCCCAGCTGCTTTCATATTAGGAGGGATCGGATACCAGTTTGAATTTGATCATGCTCAAGTGATTCATTTACTTGAAAGTTATAGGATTTGGATTGCCTTAAGAGCTACCGTTATTCTGCCATTTTATACGACCGAATTTTTAAAATGACGATTCAAAATAAAGATGTTCACGAGCTTATCTAAAAATATTTGCTTGCAATTCCAAAAGGTTTGATCTAATGATCAATCTATGGAATTTAAAGGAGAAGGTGAATATTTTGGAAAAGAAGTTTGAAACGATCCTATTGCATCCAAATCGAGAGGATAAGAAACCGATAAAGAGTAAAGTAACCCCTATTTATCAAACTTCTGCCTTTGTGTTTACTGATTTGGAGGAGCTTGAAGATTATTATCAAGGGAAAGGAAATTACTTGTATTCACGTACAGGTAATCCAAATCCAGATGAACTAGGAGCAGCGGTGGCTGCAATTGAAGGTGCTCCAGCTGGCATTGCCACATCATCCGGGTTATCAGCGATTTTAGCAGGGGTTCTTGCTGTTGTGAAAAGTGGGGAACATATTGTTGCTGCAGATGATTTATATGGAGGAAGCTTCTTTTTGTTAAAAGAAGAGCTTCAAAACCTTGGGATCGAAACAACATTTGTTTCCTTTTCAGAGTATCAAGAAGTTGAGAGAGCCATTCAACCAAATACAAAGCTTTTATATACAGAGTCTATTACCAATCCATTGTTGAGAGTAGAAGATTTGCATCAAGTGGTGACGCTTGCAAAAAAACATAACTTACAAACACTTGTAGATAATACTTTTGCGACCCCTTTTCACAGCAATCCTTATACTATCGGGATCGATTTAGTTGTTCATAGTGCAACCAAATACATCGGCGGTCATAGTGATGTGACTGCAGGAGTGTTAGTAGGAAGAGAGGATTTAATTGCCAAGGCAAGAGCCAAGGTTGTGAATCTCGGCGCTAATGTCAGTCCTTTTGAAGCATGGTTGACAAGCCGCGGCCTCAAAACATTGGCGCTGAGGATGAAATGCCAATCAGAAAATGCAAAACAATTGGCCAAGGCGTTGCTCGATAATCAAAATATTGAAAAGGTCTATTACCCGTTTGAACAAACCAACGATGGCTTTGGTGCTATTGTCACAATAAAGTTGGGGGAAAAGGTAGATGTGGATACTTTTTTCAAATCGTTAGCATGGATAAAAATTGCCCCAACTCTAGCGGGAGTTGAAACGACGGTCTCTCATCCATTAAAGACGTCTCATCGAGCTTTGCCACCTGAACGAAGCGAAGCTCTAGGAATTACAATGGAGTTAGTGAGAATATCCGTTGGCATCGAGCATCCGGCTGATATTATTAACGTTTTCACAGAAGCTCTAAATAATGCGCTGAATGAATAAGATATCTTTGTTCTTCCAAATAGATAGAGCAAGCCTTCGAAGGGTTACACTGCCAACAAAATCAGCAATTTGATTGCTTTTCGACCGCTCGTCGATCACGGTTGTTTTCCATCGTAATTCCTCCTATAGAAAATAGCATCACCATCACACTATTTATGGAGGACAATTGTATTATTTTGTTTAAAACAACGAAATAATGATTGACGAATGTTTTAGTGATCGATTATAGTAAATATATAATCAAATATCGTTCTCCTAAAGGGGAGTAGCTTTAACAACAAAGTCGTCATTTCGGAGATATTTGTCTCTCGGCTTTGTTGGCGACTGGTTTGTCATAATCGTTAAAACCGACAGTTAGCAAGACCTTTACCACTGGTAAAGGTCTTTTTGTTTGTTTTTAGGCCTTTACCGATATCGGTAAAGGCCTTTTCTATTTAGTGAGAATAAGGAAGGTGAAGGCAATGTGATTTAAGCGATTTTTGGAAAAGATAAAAAGATAATGATACGAACTAGGAGGAGAATTAACATGGATATTTCAATTTTATTAGAATATGGTTGGGTGTTGCTTTTGCTTATTGCTTTAGAAGGCCTGTTAGCTGCAGATAATGCACTTGTGCTGGCGATAATGGTAAAGCATCTCCCAGAAGATGAAAGAAGAAAGGCTTTATTTTATGGGTTGGCGGGTGCGTTTGTTTTTCGTTTTGTTTCTTTGTTTGTCATTTCCTTTCTTGTTGATGTTTGGCAAGTTCAGGCTATCGGTGCCCTCTACCTATTATTCATCTCGATCAATCACATCGTACGAAAGTTTGTGAAGAAAAATTATGAAGAAGAGAAAGAGGAAAAAGAGCCCAAAAAGCAGTCTGGATTTTGGATGACAGTTTTCAAAGTAGAGCTTGCGGATATTGCTTTTGCGATTGATTCTATTTTGGCAGCAGTTGCTTTGGCAATGACGCTGCCAAACACAAACCTTCCTCACATTGGCGGAATGGATGGAGGAAAATTTTTAGTTATTTTTGCCGGAGGTTTAATCGGAGTCATCATTATGAGATACGCAGCAAATTTATTTGTGAAGCTCCTTCATGCAAGACCAGGTCTTGAGTTGGCTGCATTTGCCATTGTCGGCTGGGTTGGGGTAAAACTGGTTGTATTAACATTAGCGCATCCAGATATTGCAGTCATCCCATATGAGTTCGCTCACTCGACATTATGGAAGCTGATCTTCTATACTGTTTTAATTGGAATTGCGGCAGCAGGATGGTTTTTATCTAAAGATCATGAAGATGTCGAGAAGCAAACAACTAGAGTGTAAATATCTTTTAAGCAATGTAACATAACAACCCCTTGAAGGTCAGGGTACAGTAATAAGAGAGTGCCGGAGTTTAAAGATTGAACGCAAGCCTTCGATCAGCTTAATGAAGAGGCTATTTAAGTAGAAGGTGAAAAAGCTCATTCTGCTTTGATTCATATAGGCTAATCAATTTGGTAGATGACTTTCTAAGGTGTTGAATTCTTTATTCTTGCTATACTTATTAGTTTAAATGCATTTTTTGCAGGTACTGAAATGGAGCTAGATTCTTTAAGTGATGGACAGCTCTGTTATATTCCGGACCGTGGAGAAAGCCAGAAAACCATCTTTTTGTAGTCGAGGATGTTAACGAGCGGTGCAAGCAAGGTTATCGTATTGAAAGGAGAAAAGCAGGAATAAATTGAAAAATTTCTGCTTTTTTCTTTGTTTTAATTGACCGGTGGTTAAATATATTTTAAACTGTAATTATTAAAAGATTAGTTAGGAGGGCAATATGACACCGAGAAGGACTGTACAACAAGAATTGACAAAAGAAATGATAATGGATGCAGCAAGAGATCTCTTTTCTGAAAAAGGCTACCAGCATGTATCAATGCGACAAATTGCGAAGGAATTAGGGTACAGTCATGGAGCGCTTTATTATCATTTTAAAAATAAGGCAGAGCTTTTTTATGCGCTAGTAGAAAATCATTTTTCCATGTTAAATACAGTATTAGATCAGATCATGAAAAAAGAGATGGAACCTGGTGAGAAATTAAAGGAGATTTTTATTGGCTTTATCAAATTTGGGCTAACTTATCAAAGCCATTATGAAATAATGTTTCTAATCAAAGATGAAGAGGTAAGAAACTTTATTAATGAGGAACCGAACCATACGTATGAAAAATTTGCGAAAAGTGTTTATTCTTTATGTGGAAAGAATGTTTCAATCCAAGATGTATGGTTCATTTTTCTTTCATTACACGGCTTTGTGACGCACTATTGCCGTCATGTTGTCGGATTTGAAGAGGTGAAGGGCTTGGCCGAGGCTCATGCAAATTTTCTGTTAAGAGCCATTCACTAATTTTTTTTAATTGTATTTAACCAGTGGTCAATAAAAGGAGGAAGAAGAATGAAAAAGGCACTTGTTTTAGGAGCATCAGGTGGAATGGGATTTTCGATTGTTAACGAATTAATAGCACGGGGAGTAGAGGTCACTGCATTTGCGAGAACAAAAAGTAAACTTGAATCCCTTTTTGGTGACGTTCCAAATTTGCATTTTTTTGCAGGCGACATTTTTGAGGTAGAAGATATCAAGAGGGCAGCGAAGGATGTGGATGTCATTTTCCAATCGGCTAATATTCCATATCCTGAATGGGAAGAAAAGCTGGAGCTATTTATGAAAAATATTATTCTGGCTGCTAAAGATTGTGGGGCAAAGCTTGCTTGCGTAGATAATATATATGCATATGGGCGCAGTGCTGGAGAAAAGGTAAATGAAAATTTCCCGAAAAATCCCCATACGCAAAAAGGACGAGTGCGCTTAAATGTGGAAAATTTAATTAAACAATCAGAAGTGGATGCCCTAATTGCTCACTTTCCCGATTTTTATGGCCCTAACGCACAAAATACGCTGTTGCATTATACACTTGATAGTGTTGTAAAAGGAAAAAGAGCCCTCTATGTCGGTGATCAAAATATTAGAAGGGAATTTATTTTTACCCCTGACGGCGCCAAAGCAATTGTGAATTTAGCTTTCGATGAGAGAAGCTATGGTCAAAATTGGAATATTCCAGCCTACGGAACGATATCTGGAAAGAAAATCATTGCGATTTTGCGGGAATTAACTGGCTATGAAAAAGGTGTTTCCACAGTTTCAAAAAATATGATTAAATTCCTTGGCCTCTTTAATCGATTCATGCGAGAAGTAGTGGAAATGTTTTACTTAAATGAAGAACCAGTTGTGCTTGACGGCTCTAAATATGAACAAATGTTTGATGAAGTTCCGCGCACGTCCTACCAAGAAGGACTAAGGCGGACAATTGAATACATGAAAAAGCAATAGAGCGGTGCAACTCCTCTTTTTATTAGCGCATCACTACTATCATGGCTTGGTGGAGACAAAACTCGCGCAGTATGTTTTTTTAGAGGGGTCATAGGCACAAAGAAAGCTCAGTACAGAGTAAGTTTGTCCCAATAAAGGGTTCATTTGGACAGAGATCGTCAAAACGAAGGAAAGTGTGTCCTCATAAGGGGTTCATGGGGACAGAGAACAGTCAAAAAAGGCAAATGGTGTCCTTATAGAAGGCTCATGAGGACAAAGAACAGTTAAAACGAAGGAAAGTGTGTCCTCATAAGGGGTTCATGAGGACAAAGAACAGCCAAAAAAGGCAAATGGTGTCCACATAAGGAGTTCATGGGGACAGAGAACAGCTAAACAAAGCAAATGATGTCCACATAAAGGGGTCATGAGGACAAAGAAAGCCCAAAAAGAGCAAATGGTGTCCACATAAAGCGCTCATGGGGACAAAGAACAGCCAAAAAAGGCAAATGGTGTCCCCATAAAGGGTTCATGAGGACAAAGAACAGCCAACCAAAGCAAATGGTGTCCCCATAAAGGGTTCATGAGGACAAAGAACAGCCAAAAAAGGCAAATGGTGTCCACATAAAGGGTTCATGGGGACAAAGAACAGCCAAAAAAGGCAAATGGTGTCCACATAAGGAGTTCATGGGGACAGAGAACAGCTAAACAAAGCAAATGATGTCCACATAAAGGGCTCATGAGGACAGAGAAAGCCCAAAAAGAGCAAATGGTGTCCCCATAAAGGGTTCATGAGGACAAAGAACAGCCAACCAAAGCAAATGGTGTCCCCATAAAGGGTTCATGAGGACAAAGAACAGCCAAAAAAGGCAAAGTGTGTCCTCATAAAGGGCTCATGAGGACAAAGCATAGCGAAAACAAAGCCAAGCATGTCCTCATAGACCACTCCAAGTGGAGCAATCCGAGATGACAAATACAGCCTTCTGAAATAAGAACAGTGGCTCCCATGCCAAATACATGAGAGCCACTGTTTTTTTATCGAATCGCGGGGATTTTAATTTTTACGTGAAATTCTTCATTCTTATGGGTAAAATCGAGAAAGCCTTGATGGTCTTGAACAATGTTTTGGATGAGCTTTGTGCCGAGTCCCTCATGGCCATCTCCTTTTGTCGTATGCCCATAAGAATCATAGAGCTGATCGAGGATGGAGACAGGAATTGGCAAGCTATTATTTTTGCAAATTAAAAGGAATAGACCGCTTTTTTTGTAAAACTGCAGTGTTATATTGGCTTGCTTTCCGCGTGCTGTTTGCCATTCTTCACTGGCCTCAATGCTATTTGCTAAAAGATTTCCCACTAATGTGACAATCTCCTTGTCGGCAAGGGGAAGGGAAGATAGCGGAACTTCAAGGTCATAAACAACCTCAATATTGGCAGATTTTGCTCTTTGATACATTTGATGAAGAATCCCTGCGACGCTGCCCTGTTCGCCTTTAATAGAAAGATTTGTTTCTTCATATCCATCTACTAAGTTTGTTAAATAAACTCTCGCCTCGTTATTTTGCTCTTTCTCCAGCAAATAATGGAGGGCAGAAATATGTTTTAGAAAGTCATGACGTTCGCTTCTAACGATGCGAAAGGTCTCGTTTAATTGGTGCCGATATTCTTCAAATCCAGCAATTTCTTTTTTCATGAAAAAGAATATATGCGACAGCTTAAGACGAATATATTCGATGATTATAAAGCTAAGTAGTATGATGATATATACCCAATTGGAGGCTTCATGAAATTGCAATAAAAGAAGCACGATTTGGATGATTAGTAAAAGGCCATTCACCGTGTTGTCGAGAGAGAAGATACGGATGATCATTTTCTTCTGTAATATGAAGGTAAATAGGGCTGCGATGATGAATGCAGGGATGAGTGCTCCCGATACAATGAAGAGATGAAGTACTCCAAACAAGAAGAGCATCCCCCAATAAAGCTTGATTTTCAACTGTTTCACCTCTAAAAATAATTCTCTTGTAAAAAGTCAACCTTTTCCTTTGTGATCATAGCTTGTTCCTCTATTCCTTCGAAAGTTACAATATAGGAGTTTTTTGCATATAAGGAAAAGTTTTTAACGTAATGAATATTGATGATGAAAGAGCGATGTGAACGGATAAAGTCTCTTTCCCGTAATTCCCCTTCTAATTCATTTAAAGTTTGATACGTTTTAATTGGACCCGAATTTGTAAAAATTGTTGTTGAACGTCCAGAACGTTCGATAAAAACGATATCTTTCTTTTGAATGATATGGATGTCATTTTTCCTCTTTATATAAAGCCTTCCAGCAATATCTGTTGATTTTGTCTTTTCTAATAAACGTTCAACTGAGTGGATGAGCCGTTCTTTCGAATAAGGCTTCATAATATAGTCATGGACATTTAATTCAAATGCATGAACAGCATAACCGCTGTTTCCCGTTACAAAAATAACGGCTATATTAAGCGCGTGTGAATGGATAATATCTGCTAGCTCATAGCCTGAAAGACTGGGCATTTCAATATCAGCAATCAATAAGTCAATCGTTTCTTTTTTAATTTGTTCATAGGCCTCTTCAGCAGAAAGAGTGGCAAAAACAATTTCTATTCCTGATATTCCATCTATAATACCCTTTAATTTATCCAAATCAATTGGACGATCATCTACAAGACCAATTCTCATTTATTTCGCCTCGCTGCAATTTTCTTGAAATGACAATTTTCGAATACTTTTCTTTCCATTTTACCATCAAAAGATGAAAAAATGACCTATTTACGACATGAAATGGAATATTCACGACATAAGTGAAGATTTCATTTCATTTTGTTTGTATGATAAACACAAGAAATGACACAAATGAGGTGGAAGAAAGATGATAGAAATTCAAAAAGTAACAAAGCAGTTTCAAGATAAAAAAGTTTTTTTTACAGCACTAAAACATGTTTCGTTTAAGGTGGAAGAAGGGGAAGTACTTGGGCTTCTCGGAGAGAATGGCGCAGGGAAAACAACGCTGCTAAGAACGATTGCCACATTGCTTACACCAACTGATGGTTCAGTCAAAGTGGCAGGATATGACACGACCAAAAATCCGGAAGCAATCAAAAAGCGGATTGGTGTCCTTTTCGGAGGAGAAACAGGATTATATGATCGCTTGACAGCTCGAGAAAATTTAGAGTATTTTGCGACATTATACGGCTTAAGCAAGCATGAAACGAAGGTGCGCATTGATGAACTTTCGCGAATGTTTGGAATGCGAGATTACTTAAATCGTAAGGTTGGAGGATTTTCAAAGGGAATGCGGCAAAAGGTGGCGATTGCAAGAGCGTTGATTCATAATCCTGAGATTATTCTTTTTGATGAGCCGACGACAGGTTTGGATATTACATCTTCAAATGTTTTTCGCCAGCTAGTCCATCAGCTTAAACAGGAAGGGAAAACAATCGTCTTTTCCAGCCATATTATGGAGGAAGTGTCATTGCTTTGTGACTCTGTTGCGATGATGCATAAAGGCGAGCTTGTCTATCATGGTGGTTTGCAGGAGCTTTATAAGGAAGAAGGAAGCACTGATTTGAATTATATTTTCATGAGCAAACTTGTAAGGGGGAATGAGCATTATGCTTCTTAATATCTATTTAAAGGAAATAAAGGACTGTTTCCGTGACCGTCGTACATTACTGTTAACTGTATTTTTACCAATTATCATGATGAGCGGTTTAACGCTATTTTATGAAAAACTGAGCTCGGATGGCGCAGATGATTCATTAACACTAGCCGTGAGTTCAACAATTTTAGCCGAAGAAGAAAATATTTTTGCTGTCTATGAAAATATTGAACTGATGAAAACTGCGGATCCGGAAGCTGTCGTCCAAGCTGGTGAAGCACAAGCCGCATTATTGTTAACGGAAGGTTTTGCATCGAAGGTACAAGCTGGAGAAGCTGCGACGGCAACGATCGTTGGTGATTCATTTAGCCAAAACTCGGCTAATCTTATCAGTTTGGTAACAGATGCCTTAAATATTTACGAGAAAGCTGTTATTGATACAAGGCTACAGGAATCCGGGGTCGATTCGAACCTTGTTCACCCGTTTACTGTGGAACAAAGGGAACTTTCTGAAGAAAATTCAATGATTCAAATTTTAGGGTTATTATTGCCGATGATTTTAGTAGTTGCTATCGGAGTTGGCGCTTCTCCAGCAGCTGCAGACCTCTTTGCCGGAGAAAAGGAAAGAAAGACGATGGAAGCATTGCTGATGACACCAGTACGTCGTTCAACATTGCTTGTCTCCAAATGGTTGACAATTACAACGATAGGAGCTGTCACCGGACTTATTACCCTTTTAGTTGTCGTCTTAGAAATTACTTTTTTAACCGAAAATTTGAAACAGGCACTTACTTTTGATGAAAATATTTATTTAATTATATTAGTTGCCTTTTTGATTACGATTTTATATGCGATGTTTAATGCTTCAATCTTAATGATTACGAGTATTGTAGGAAAAACAATTAAAGAGGCGGGAAGCTATGCTTCACCCATCATGATGTTAAGTATTTTACCAATGATGCTTTTAACTAGTACAGGAGTTAATGAATTGACGATGCAGCATTTTGTTATTCCAATTTTAAACTTATATAGTTTAATAAAGGAGCTAATGTTTGGTGTAATTGATTTAGGACATATCCTTTTAGTAGTGGGAAGTAATGTAGCATGTATTATTGTCTTTTTCATTATTGGTCGAATTCTTTTCTTAAAGGATAAATGGGTGATGAACTAATTTGTTGGAGCTGATTATATGACACTATACCATTATTTAGGGGCGGATAAACCGCTCCTTTTAGGGAGTTTTGGGGAAAATTATACTCTAAAAAAGATGAGAGACATTCCAAAGCCAAAAAATAAACATGATTTGAGAAATGTTTTGGATTTATCCGATCTTGAAAACGAGTGGGTTAAGGTATACGAAACGGAAATCGATTTTGCCTTTATTACAGTTAGTGAGCTGCGGGATTCAGCTTTAGCAAAGGATTTACCCATCAATAAGCGTTATATGTATGAATTAGACGGTTCTTTTCAGTTGACTGGGGAGGATTATTTTCAAAACCGTATTCAGTATCAATGCAATGAAAAATGTTTTAGAGAATTATTTGCTTATTTAAAGGAGCACTTGCAAGTGGGAGAAACAATTGAAGTTTATTCTTGCTGGGATTCAGAGGAAAAACAACCTCGGGATAAGCGGCAGGACGGACAAATTGATGTAAGAAAATTCAAAATTACGTATCCTTTTTGTTTTGAAGACAAGCAGCTGATTACATTTTTTACAACGTAATTAGCCGTTTGTCTTTCCTTATTAAAAAAGCGACCGTTTAGGCCGCTTTTTTAGAAATTATTTATCTAACCTCATCCAGAAGGAATAATTGATAATAGAAGGTTTTATATTTGGTGCATTTTTTATTGACTTTATGTTTTGAATAAAATTGTTAAAGTTTTTAATATCTTTTAATGTTTCCATGTAACTGACTTCTTCGAACTGGTTAGCATGATGAAATTTAATGTAGTTGCAGCAAACCTTCTCGTCGATAAATTCAAGATACATGATTTTTGTGTGGTTAAACACATACGAAAAAATTCGATTAAGTGAGTTTCTCATTTCATCATTCATAGCGGATTGTGAATCCAAGTTAAATTGAGCACGCAGTAAATCGTATCGTGTCGATTGAGTCAATACTTTCAAGATACATTCCCCTTTAACGAAATTATTAAGTTATTTGCAAAGCGGACCGTAATCAAGGAAGCAAATGATGTTCAACATAAAAAATCCCTCAACGCATGAGGGATCATAAAAACAACTATGTCTTTCTTCATGCAACTGGCTGGCATGGTATGTGAATACTTTAGCCCCTATAGCTTTGCGTCCCCATTTTTCAATGGCTTTGCCAAATTAACCTTATTTAATTGTCGAATCAATTTCATTTTGGTCTATATAGGTCTATATGATTATTTTTGAAAAAGTCAACGACCTATATTCCTGCTGAAATAGAATCATTTATTGAACTATTATAACCCATAATTTTATATATTTCGACATATATTGACTATTTTTTGGGGATTTTTTGAAATTTTTTTTGAAATTAATACGATTTTGTCGAAAATAGGTCTTAAGTGTGATTTATATCACTTAAGACCTATTTTTTATAATGTGGAATGAATAAAATTGACTCAGTCTACTAGGAACCCATTTATTTTTAAACAGGATGTGTTTTCTCTATTTTCTATGCATTTTAAATTGAAGAAATAAATCGTTGTATAAGGCTAAGTTTTTCTTGCCAAGATTTTCATAGACCTCAAGTTTTTCAGTTAGCTCTGGTGACGGATAAAAGCGTTCATCCTCAACCATATCCTCTGGCATATATTGAAGAGCCTCTTTATTAGGGGTGGAGTAGCTTACCCATTCAGTGTTTTGGGCAGCAACCTCTGCATCAAGCATAAAATTAATGAACTGATGGGCACCTTCAATGTTTTTCGCTGTTTTAGGAATAACCATATTATCAAACCAAAGATTTGAGCCTTCAGATGGAACGACATAATCGAGGTTTTCATTTTCCCACATCATATCTGCAGCATCGCCAGACCAGACAAGGCCAATTGCTGCCTCTTCATTAGCGATGAGCATTTTGATTTCGTCACCAACAATGGCCTTAATATTTGGGGTAAGCGTATCAAGCTTTGCTTTTGCTTTTTCTAAATGGTCGACATTTGTATCATTTAAGGAATAGCCTAAGCTATTTAAGCCCATGCCGATAATTTCTCGGGCGCCATCAATTAATAAAATCTCATTTTCAAATGCAGGGTCCCATAAGTCATTCCAACTTGTTATCTCCATGTCACCAAGCATTTCCCGATTAAAGACAATACCGACAGTTCCCCAAAAATAAGGAACAGAAAATTTATTGCCTGGATCAAATGGAAGATCGATGAAGCGCTCGTCAATATTTTTAAGATTAGGCAGCTTTGAATGATCCAATGGCAGTAACAAGTCTTCCTCCAGCATTTTTGCGATCATATATTCTGATGGAACAGCGATGTCATATGTTGTTCCACCTTGTTGAATCTTTGTTAACATCGCTTCATTTGAATCAAAGGTTTCATAAATGACTTTCATGCCTGTTTCTTCTTCGAAACGGTCAATTAAGTCATCGTCAATATAGTCTCCCCAATTATAAATGGTTAATGTATTGTCGCTTGAGAAGCCTACTGCTGAATTTAAGCGATTGATTGCAAACAGCAACAGCAGGGATGCAATCACGACAGCTGCAAAAACGCGGATTAGTTTGTTCATTTGCGAATCCCTCCAACCTGAGCCTTGTTACGCTGCGTAATAAAGTAATAAATCACGACAAGGAGAATGGTAAACAAGAACAATAATGTGGAGAGAGCGTTAATATTTAATGAAATACCTCTGCGTGCTAAAGAATAAATTTCGACGGAAAGAGTGGAGAATCCATTTCCCGTTACGAAAAAAGTGACGGCGAAATCATCGAGTGAATACGTTAATGCCATGAAAAAACCAGCAAATATCCCTGGCGTTATAAAAGGCAAAATGACCTTAGTCAGCACGTTCCACCTACTTGCACCAAGATCCCGCGCGGCGTCAATTAATGTAGGGCTCATCTCCATTAGTTTTGGCAGAACCATTAACACGACAATGGGAATGCTAAAGGCAATATGGGAAAGCAGAACGGAATAAAAACCGAGCTTAATTCCAGCCATTGTAAATAGGATAAGGAAGGAGGCTCCGATAATAACATCCGGGCTGACAATCAAGACATTATTTAATGAAAGAATCGTATTTTTCGCCCGACGTTTCTTTACTTGATAAATGCTTAGCGCTCCTAAAACACCGATGATCGTCGAAATTAATGCGGATAAAAGCGCGATTACAAGCGTGTTTAAGACAATAATTAAAAGCCTTGTATCCTGAAATAACTCCCTATACCAATCCAATGTAAAGCCTTCAAAGTTATACATCGTTCCACCGCTGTTAAAAGAGTAGAACACTAAGAAAAAAATCGGTGCATAGAGAATGAAAAAGATGATGAATAAAAAGATTTTCGATAAAGGGGATATGTTTCTCTCCAACTTATATACCCCGCTTTCTAGTACCTGTTATTGTCATAAACAGAAACATAATAATAATTAAGAAAACCGCAATCGTCGACCCCATGCCCCAATCCTGTGTGACAAGAAAATGCTGCTCAATTGCTGTACCTAATGTAATCACTCGGTTTCCAGCGATTAAACGAGTAAGCATAAATAGAGATAACGCAGGAATGAAGACAACCTGACAGCCTGCTTTTACGCCATCAAGTGTTAAAGGGAAAATGACACGGCGAAATGTTGTCCATCTTGACGCCCCCAAATCGTTCGCCGCGTCAATTAATGTTGGATTTAATTCATTTAAAGCATTAAAGATCGGTAAGATCATAAACGGAATAAAGATATAAACCGATACAAAAATAAAGCTAAAGTCCGTAAATAATATTTGCTGTGTTCCGATTCCAATTGCTTCTAAAAAGTTATTTGTCACACCGTAAGTACCGAAAATTCCAAGAAACGCGTATGCCTTTAAGAGTAAATTGATCCAAGAAGGTACAATAATTAATAAAAGCCATAATTGCTTATGCTTTGTTTTCGTTAGTAAGTAAGCCGTTGGGTATGCGACCAATAACGAAAATAGGGTGATTAAAAAGGCATACCAAAAGGAACTTAATGTCATCTTCAAATACACAGGTGTGAAAAAATTCTGGTAGTTTATAAGCGAAAAATTACCTTCAATATCAAAAAAGGAATAATAAAGGACAAGAATAATCGGCGCAATAACAAACAAGGCAATCCACAATGCGTAAGGGACCATATATAGATTGCGGGTGAGCTTATTCTCCATGGCTATCATCTCCATCGCCATAAGCTTCTAATCGTTTATCAAATTCTTCTTCTGTTTCTCCCAAGCGCATAACGTGAATGGCCTCAGGGTCAAAGTAAAGGCCGATTTCATCCCCAACATTTGCTGCCTTTGTAGAATGGACAAGCCATTCATTGCCGTCCTTGTCATAGCAGCTAATTTCATAATGAACGCCACGGAATAACTGTGAATCAACACGCACTTGCAGCTTTCCTTTATCGAAGCTGGTAATTTCTAAATCTTCAGGACGGATGACGATTTCCACTGTTTCATTTTTGTCCAATCCTTGGTCTACACACTCGAACCGTTTGCCGACAAATTCGACAAGATAATCGTCAAGCATTCGTCCTTTCAAAATATTAGACTCTCCGATGAAGTCGGCAACAAAGCGGTTAATCGGCTCATCGTAAATATCTTTTGGTGTGCCACTTTGTTGAATTTTTCCTTCGTTAATGACAAATATTTCATCCGACATGGCGAGTGCTTCTTCTTGATCATGGGTGACAAAAATAAATGTGATTCCAAGTCGCTGCTGCAGCTCGCGCAGTTCATACTGCATTTCATAGCGGAGCTTTAAATCAAGTGCTGAGAGTGGTTCATCCAAGAGAATGACCTCTGGTTCATTCACAATCGCTCTAGCAATGGCGACACGCTGTCTTTGACCGCCTGACATTTCCTTAATTTCTCGATTCTCATAGCCCTTGAGGTTCACAAAGCTAAGAGCTTCCTTTACCTTTTGATCTATGTCAATTTGGTTCATCTTTTTTATCCGTAATCCAAATGCAACATTTTCGTACACATTTAGATGAGGGAAAAGAGCATAGTCTTGAAAAACCGTATTCACCTGTCTTTTGTTGGCAGGGACATCATTGATCTTTTTTCCATTAAAGTAAATCTCGCCCTTTGAAGCTTCTGTAAATCCTGCGATTAAACGCAAAATCGTTGTTTTTCCACAACCTGACGGACCAAGCAGTGTGTAAAACTTCCCGCGTTCGATCTCAAAACTTACATCATTAAGGACTGGTGGATCGTCATCATATTGTTTTGTTACATGCTGAAATTGAATAATCGTTTCGTTTTTCAAAACATGGCAACCTCCCTCTTGCAAATATTTGTAAAGACTATGATACGATTGACTTTGAATCTATTAATGAGAATTAAATCCGATTCGGAATAATTATACATGAAATGCAACTATATGCCATATTTTTCGAAAAAAATGTTAAAACCTTTTTTTGGTTTGGCGGTCTAATATATACAGAGTAGGGGGGAATGAGTTGACGACGAATGAACAGCTTGTTATAAAAGCAATTGCTGGAAATGAAGCTGCTTTTATAGAGCTTATGAAAATGTACAAAATAGATTTATATAAAACCGGCCTTTCTTTTTTAAAAAATGAAGAAGAAGCGCTTGAAGCTATTCAGGAAGTAACGTATCGGGCCTACAAGAGCATTAGAAAAATTAAAGAACCAGCCTACTTTAAGACATGGCTGATGCGAATTATGATCAATTATTGCCAAGATCAACTGAAGAAAAAAAAGCGAGAAGTCTTGAATGAGGATTATATACAAGCGCAAGGGGTGTCAGAGTCTCATTCAGCATTGGAAATAGAGGATGTGTTGCAAAGCTTAGATTCACGGTCTCGAGAGCTGCTTACTCTTAAGTATTTACATGGATTGAAAATAAAGGAGATTGCCTATGCCATGGATTGTCCAGAAGGGACGATTAAGACATGGCTTCACAAAGCACTGCAAGAGATGAGATCGAAATTTTCCGAGGAGGGAGAGAACTAAATGTTTTCGAATGAAGAGGAAAAGCTCATGAAATATAATCAAAACCTGGAACAATTAGCCTTGAATGAGGATAAGCTCAATGAAGCCATTGAAGCTGGTTTCCGCAAAGCTCAATTTGATAAGAAAAAGCGAAAAAAATGGTGGTTGAATGCTGCGGTGGTTGCAGCCTTGTTTTTCATTTTTTTCACATCCATTCGTGTGTCACCTGCATTTGCGAACTATATTGCTGAGATTCCTGGAATGGAGAAAATCGTCGAGTTGATCCGCCATGATAAAGGAATAATGACGGCGATTGAACATGACTATTACGAGCCGATTGAAGTTTCGGAGAAAAAGAATGGGATGGAGGTAGTCATTGATGGGGCTATTGTGGATGAGCATGGATTGGTCCTTTTTTATACGATAAATTCAGAAAAGAAGCAAACGGAAATCATGATGGAAAATGTCGTGTTGAAAAATATGAAAGGGGAGGAAGTGAAGTATGGCTCACACTCCTTCGGTACACCTCATTATTCCGAAAAAGGGGAAAAAACCTTTAACGGCACGATTGAATATTTCTTTGAAAATCCATTTGCTGAAAGAGAGTTGCAGCTCGAGATAGAATTGAAAGGTGATACGTACAACCTTCCTTTTACTTTAAAAGGAGAGATTAAAGCGAAAAAGACGTATGCGATTAATCAAACAGTAACAATCGAAGGACAGAAAATTCATTTGGTAGAGGCGACTGTTTATCCGTTAAGGGTTGGTGTCCATGTCAAACTGGATCCGAACAACACGAAGAAGCTATTGGAGTTTGAAGATCTCCGCCTTGTCGATGGGAATGGAGAGACATGGTCAAAAATCAAAAATGGAATTACTAAAAATGTACTTTCGGGAGATGAATGGCTCATCTATTTGCAAAGCAATTATTTTAAGGAGCCGGAAGAACTTTATCTTGCTTTCAATAAAATTCAAGCACTTGATAAAGAAGATAGTTCGCTTGTGATTGATACGGAAAAGGAAGAAATCATCGAACAGCCTAAGGGAAATAAATTGAGAGATCTCACTGTATCCACGAATGAGATCAGGGTTAACTTATATACGGAGAAAGAATTTCCGTACGGACTTTTTAATGAAGTAGTTAATGGAGAAGGAAAGAAAATCGATATTGACTCAAGCTTTTGGTCTGGATATCGTGATGAAGGATATGCAGCAATAGGGGTACAAATTCCCCATTTGAAAAGCCAACCTAATCCGCTAACGTTAGAACTCTCCTTCTTTCCGGAATGGATTTATGGAGAAGAAAAAATCAGGATCAAATAAATCAAAGCCGTGGCAAAGCAGTCACGGCTTTTAATATAACTCTTTCTTTAAGTTTTCTTTCATTAATTTTGCAATCTCTTGTTCATCCGTCCGTAAACTTTGTTCCAGTTTAGTTGCGACAAGACGTTGCCTCTCTTCCGGATGATTCTGACTTAATTTTGCTTTTCCTTCCATTTTATTGATTTTTATTTTAAATCCTTGGATTCCTTTGTTCATGCCAGAAAGAAAAGCATCATCTATTTCTTCTAAGTTATACGGGCTATTAGGAGGTTCGTATTTTGACACGATTTCATGAAGAGATTCATTTAACTCCTGTTCATTTTCGACCCATTCAACCTCACCATATATATGAACCGTTACGTAATTCCATGTTGGAACAGCTTGGTTCGTTTCGTACCAGGACGGTGAAATATAGCAATGGGGACCATGGAAAATTACTAATACTGTTTGAGCTTTTATGTCCTTCCATTGTGGATTAGGTCGGGCAAAATGTCCATATAAATAGGTGTTATCCCTGTTCAATATGAGTGGTAAATGAGTAGCTACTGGGATGCCATCATGGATTGAAAAGAGTGTTGCAAAGCTATAATCTTTTATAAGGGAAAGCATAGTCGCTTTGTCGTCAATTTTAAAATAAGAGGGAATATACAAATGATCTCAGCTCCTTTTATCTCATTAATTATTCGGTAAACCTGATTGAAATTCCTGTTTTTATAGATGAAGAAAAATTTTTAAGAAAACCTATTGACCTTTACGTTACGTCAAGGTTTATCGTGTAAACAGAAGGAGGTGAACGATTGTGGAATATACGGTGCAGAAATTGGCTCAATTGGCGGGAGTCAGTTCTCGAACACTGCGTTATTACGATCAAATCGGGATATTGACACCGGCAAGAGTTAATTCATCAGGATATCGCATCTACGGTCAAAAGGAAGTCGATCGATTACAGCAAATCCTGTTTTATCGTGAATTGGGCATAGCGTTAGAGACGATTAAGGAAATCATGACTGCACCTTCTTTCGATGCTGAAAAAGCATTAAACGAGCATCGAGAACAGCTTCTTAAAAAAAGAAAGCAGTTGGATTTACTCATCACAAATGTAGAGAAAACAATTGCTTCAGCAGAAGGGAGAATGAATATGAGCGACCAGGAAAAATTTGAAGGCTTTAAGAAGAAAATGATTGATGAGAATGAGCGTAAATACGGGAAAGAAATTCGTGAAAAATATGGGGAAGACACGGTGAATCAATCAAATGCAAAATTGATGAATATGAGTCAAGAGGATTATGAGGCTGTGACAAAGCTTGAAGCGGAAGTAAGGGAAGCTCTGGCGGAAGCTTTTGCAACAGGAGATCCTGCTGGTGAACTGGCTCAAAAGGCAGCGGAACTGCATAAGCGCTGGCTCACCTATTACTGGACAGAGTACAGTAAGGAGGCACATGCAGGGCTTGCTCAAATGTACGTTGAAGATGAAAGATTCACAGCATACTATGATAAGGAACAGCCTGGTATGGCAGCGTTTCTAAGAGATGCCGTTCATATTTATACTGGGCAAAAATAATGACCGAAACAATCGATTGGGGACGCCTGATCGATTTTTCGTTTATAATAAAGATCAGTAAACTTGTCTTGAAGGTGATTGTATCAAAAAAGTAACTAATTTTTTATTAATTTGTGCAGGGTTTGTAAGTTTAGGAATTGGTCTGTTAGGGATCATTTTACCAGTTATCCCGACGACACCTTTGCTGCTATTAGCATCCTATTGTTTTGTAAAAGGATCGGAAAAATTTGCGGTGTGGTTTAAAGGAACGACGATATACAAGAAGCATTTAGAGGAGTTTGTGACCAATAAAACGATGACTCTTAAGCAAAAAATAACGTTAAATTTATTTGCCGACAGTATGATTGCGATTGCTTTCTTTACCGTCGACAAATGGTCTGTAAGAGTGATTCTCATTTTAGTAGTCATTTATAAATACTATTATTTTATTACGAAAATTAAGACAGTCAAGGCATCGAAATAAGAATGCAGGGCTTTCGTATAGCTCACAAGTAACTCGGCTTGAACAATATTGTTGAGGCAAATGCTCCGTATAAATTGTAAAGCAGGTGAAGAGAATGTTCGTCGGGCGTGCGTTGTATATATTAGGGTTGGTGTTTGTATTATTTAGCAGCCTTTTAGTCGTGATGTCGATTTTCTCAAAACATGGTGGAGAAACAGCAATACCATTATTCGCATTGCTTAATGGATTGATTGCAATGGGGATTGGAGAGCTGGTTATCGATCTGAATCATCGAAAAAAAGATGAGAAGAAATAATAGATTTCAATCATATGTTCTGCATGAAAAAGACAAGCCTAAAGCAATGGGCTTGTCTTTTTTTGTACGTTTTTTCACTGTAACCGTTGATAACCAAAGCAGAGGACGGAGTATGAGCGCATTTGTTTCCTTTACATCTTCCCGTAATCGTATGCCTGCTCCCAAAGAACATGTTTTTTTAAAACATGCACCTTTAGTATTTATCCAGTTATAAAAGAGAAAATAATTATCTTATTACTAAGTTATCAATATTCTTTAAAATGTAAACAAATGGTAAAATTGTATAATTTGTGAATTATGTAACTCGTTGGTTGAAATATCCAATAATTCCGTAGTAATTTAGAGGAAAGGAAATAATCTATCTGAGGGGCAAAAACAAAAAATTATAATCTTACATGCTTGTAGATATTCTAATTTTTGATGAGGACCAAGAAATGGAATAAATCGTATATTACTATCAACTTTTTTAAAACTAGTGATGGAGGTAGGAGTATGAATATAAAAATAGCCGTAATTTTATGTGTTATTAGTTTTATTGCCATAGTAATAGATGGGGATTTTAAACAATGGCAGCTCGGTGCCTTTTTTGTCATCGTTTTAGCATCTTTTATTATTTACAAAAAAAGACATCGCTCTTTTTAAAGGAGAGAGTACAGGTATTTGAGTGGGAAATAAAACATGGGATAAAATCGCAAGTAAAATTAGAAAAAGACGACTTACATTTAAAGGATTTAAATGGGAGTCCTCTTTTTTATAGGGCCAAGCTTTACTAGCCTTGTACAAATCTGAATTGTTGACACTCTAAAAATAATTAAGCAAAGAAAATTAAAAATTGACGATGGTGAATGATTCTTATCTAGGGAGAGCCTCTAAATCCGGCCATAACACGATCAAATTTAAGATTTTTAAGTTTATATTAAGTTAATCAAAAATTGATAGCACATTTCTATTCCTAAATGTTAGTCGGAGCTCATCTTGTTTGTAAGACGATGAGCTCTTTCAAATTTCTTTTGAATAATCGCTAGACTATAGTAATTTATTATTCGCCAGTTTCTAAAGAGCACAGTGCCCTATTTTATCCCCTTCATAAATCCTTGGATTTTTGGAGCAAATAAGAAGAGGATGACGGCTAATAAGATGGAGACTCCACCAATTATACCAAAGTAGACCATTTCCGTTTCCGGTGTATAGAATTTTACAACTTGTGCGTTGATTGCCTGTGCTGCTGCGTTGGATAAAAACCACAGGCTCATCGTTTGCGCCGAGAAAGCGGCAGGTGCAAGCTTTGTCGTTGCTGAAAGTCCTACTGGTGATAGGCATAATTCTCCTAAAACAACAATGAAATAACTAAGCACTAGCCATAATGGATTAACGAGTGCATCCGTACCGGCGAAATAACCAGGTATAAGAATGACGATGAATGATAGACCCGCAAATAATAACCCAAATGAAAATTTTTGAGGAATGGTTGGCTGTCGCTTCCCAAGCTTGACCCACATCCAAGCAAAAATAGGAGCTATAGTAATGATAAACAATGGGTTTAAAGATTGAAACCATGCTGGAGAAATCGAAAATCCAGCTATTTCAAGTTGTGTACGCTTGTCCGCATAATTAGCTAAAATGGTAGAGCCTTGTTCTTGAATGGCCCAAAACATTACAGAGGCAATAAATAACGGAATATAAGCCAATAATCTAGAACGCTCTACTGATGATGTTTTTTTGCTGCGGTACATCACTGTGAAATATAGAATTGGTAAGCCAATCCCTAATATCCCAATCAGTGCAACAAAGCTATCGAACGTAAGCAGCCCCATTGGAATCGCTACAGCAATAGCGATGGCAAGAATGATTGCCGATAATCCGACAATCGTAAATGTCTTTCTCTTTTCCGTAGCTGTCATTGGATTAGGAACGATTGTACCAGCAAGCCCAAGATTCTTTTTCTTTGTAAAAACAAACAGAAGAAGTCCAATAAACATTCCGATCGCTGCGATGGCAAAACCTAAATGGAAGTCATGCTTCATTCCGATTTCACCGACGATAAGAGGTGAAAGGAATCCACCAAGGTTAATTCCCATATAGAAAATACTAAAACCAGAATCCCGACGATTGTCTTGTTCGCTGTAAATGTCACCGACAACGCTAGAGACATTTGGTTTCAATAATCCTGTACCGAGTACAATTAATACCATAGAAATAAAGAATAAAATTAGGTTGCCAGGCACGGCGAGAGCAATATGACCGAGCATAATCAAAATTCCGCCGTAAAAAACCGCTTTAGATGTCCCCAGTATGCGGTCTGCTAGCCAACCGCCGATGATGCCAGACATATAAACGAGTGACCCATAGATAGACATAATTGACAGTGCTGTTGTCTGATCGAGTCCAAGGCCGCCTTTGGAAACCTCATAATACATATAAAAAACAAGGATTGCTCTCATTCCGTAGTAAGAAAATCTCTCCCAAAATTCTGTAAAGAAGAGGGTAAACAAACCTTTAGGGTGACCAAAAAACCCCTTTTGAGGAACGCTCTCCACAATTTTCTGTTTCATTTCATTACTCATTCTGAATCCTCCTTAACATTATTCTATAATACTTTTAATAGTTCTGTATTGTCAAAATAATTTGTTGGATTAGGAGTAAATTCCTATTCTTTAAGGGTTATATTAGTATAATTGTAAATAAACGGGATTATTTTTATATTTCGAAATAATAATTACGAAGTAATAGTGGTAATAGTAGTAATAGTTTTTCCCTTTGCTAGGCGGAGGTATCAAAATCCAATCGATATATGTAAAATAGAAGAAAGGGTCATAAGGAGGAGAGAAAGTGAAAGTAGGCAAAATAAAGGAAATTGTACGACATCCTGTAAAATCCTTTCGTGGTGAAAATGTTTCAAAAACAAAGATTCTATCTTATGGAGTATATGGAGATCGAAGCCACGCTTTTTTAGATCATTCGAGGCCGGGAAAATACTTAACTCTTACTCAAATCCCGCAGCTTGCAAACTATCATGCTTCATTTACCGGAGAAGAAAGTTTCGAGCGTTTTCCATCACTCACAATAAAGTCTCCGACTGGCCATGTTTACAAATGGGGAGAGGAAGGATTAAAAGACGAATTAGAGAGTCTGTCCAACCGGGAAATAACTCCGGTTCAATATTCTCCTTTATCTGTGCCGATTGGAGCAATTGAAGAAGAGCATTTGCTCATTACAACAGAAGCCTCTTTGACAAGGATATCTGAAGTATGGGGCAAGCACGTCGACTATCGAAGGTTTCGCCCTAATTTAGTGTTTTCCTTAGACGGGAATGAAGCTTTTATTGAAGAGACATGGTTTGGCAAGAGGGTAAAAATCGGTGAGGTTGAAATCATTGTGAAACGACATTGCGAGCGGTGTCAGATTATCAATATTGATCCAAATGACGGTAATTTGGATTCATCCTTATTAAAGACAGTTTATAAAGAAAGAAATAACTATTTTGGTGTGTATGCTTCTGTCATAAAAACAGGAAATATTGCCGTAGGTGATGATGTTTATCTTTTCGATTAGCTTTGTTAAACAATATGGTTGATTAAACGATTTTTGGCTCATTTTGTGTGAACTTCTGATTCCATGAAGCGATGTGAGAAAACAAGTTTTCTCTGTCGCTTCATGGAATCAGAGAGAAAATGAGCCAAAAATCAACACCGACATATAACAAAGCTTTTCGATTAAAAATGAAAGAGGAACGTTTGCTACACTGTTCCTCTTTCTATCAGCTTTGCTTCCATTTCAATTGAGGATATCTCTTCATTGATTGCTTGCAGAAAAAGGTTTTTTCCTATCTCTTCAATTGGGATTTCAATCGTTGTAATTCCTAACATTTTGGCAATTGGTTGATTATCAAAGCCAATAAGTGCCAGTTCGTCAGGGATTGCAATTTGCTGGTTTTGACAATATGCAACGATTCCGGCGGCGACTTGATCTGAGGTTACAAGCAATGCACTAGGAGGTTCTGACATTGCTTGGATGCTTTGCACCACTTGTGAGCCGTCTTCTAAGTGGTAGCAGCCAGTAATAATATAGTCCGGATTATTAGGGAGCTGATATTTTTTTATGAAATCGGCGTATGCAGATTGTCGTTCGTGGCTATTTGTTCCTGTTTTTCTCCCAAGTGTATAGCCTATCCGTCGATGTCCTTTCTCATATAAATAATCCAATGCTTTCATAAATGTTTGATAGTGGTTAACGAAAGTGGCTGCAAGATGAGTATCCTCGACCTTTTCGCAAAGAACAATCGGACCATAGGAGAGATACTCTTGAATAAGCGCTAAGTTGCAAGTTCTGGAGCAGATAATTAATGAGTCAATTTGTTTTTGTTTAAGCATTTGCAGCGCTTCTAGCTCCCGGCTTTCGATATAATTGGTTTGGAATATGATGAGCTTATAGTTATGTTCAAGGGCCTGATTGGCAATGCCTTTTAACAACTGTCCAAAATAGGGAAGATCGGTAAAAGGAAGAACGACGCCGACGAGCTGTGTTTTCCCTTTGCTTAAGTGAACTGCATTGATATTTTGTTGATAATTGCATTTTTTAATTGCTTCTAAGACGGCCAGTCTTTTTTCTTCTTTTACGTATGGATGGTTATTCAATACCCGAGAGACAGTTGAAACAGAAACATTGGCCATTTTAGCTAAGTCTTTAATATTTGTCATAAACTTCACCTTTAAAGTTGTCGTTTTTGAGTAATCATTTCTTATGATTAAAATAATCATCAAAATTCTCAAATGGATGAACATCCAGCGATTGGCCAGAGGCCTTTAAACAATAATAAGAAGAAGATAAAATAATTAAACAAAGAATGATTAATCCTAGCATCACATTTACGCCTCCTTATCCTTTATAATAAGAGCGTAAATGATGAAACGCGTTTCATGTCAAACCGGATATCAAAAAAACCAATGGCTATTTTAAAGAGTTGCTAGCTGTTTATGAAGGGCCTTCAATTCTTCTTCAATTTCACTAATTTGCTTTTCTAGTGGGGAAAGCTTTCCTTGCACAAACTCCAATTTTTCCAGATCGTTTTGCAGGCGAATATATTCATACTTCAATTCTTGAATTTTATATTCTATCTCTTTTTTCTTCATCATTAGCACCTCGATTCTAACTATATACATAACATACATTTCGCTTTCCGTCATCGTTGATGTCGATGGGCAGTTGTTTCGTCGAAAAGTGAAAATACGTTTGAAAGGTTTCAACCTCTGGAAGAAAATACACTTCCTTTATTGAATTAGAGTGAGCTGCAGCCAAGAAAGATATTCTTTATTGCTCATATAGTAGGCCTTAAGTTAAAGGCAACAAAAATAATTCCTGCGATGAGAAGGGGATTTTTTGCAGCATGAACTTTAGATGATAGTGCGTGAGCCTTTTCCATGTAAAAGCACTCCTGTAATAAAGTTATAGACATTTTTTAATAATTCTGATTATTAAAAAAGCATGACATTGCTGGGCAATAACGGATTAATAGCGAAGCTTTCAAGCTTCGCTATTAATCGGTGATCATGCTTTTTCTTCAAATAATCGGAGAATTTCAATCATGACTTTTGTTGCCTTTTCCATGTTATCAACGGAAATATACTCAAACTTCCCGTGATAATTTTCTCCACCTGTAAAAATATTAGGAGTTGGCAAGCCCATATAAGAAAGTTGCGACCCGTCTGTTCCGCCGCGAACAGGTTCAATGACTGGTTCAATACCGAGATTGGTCATCGCCTCGTGGGCAATATCGACAATCTCCATGACCGGTTCAATTTTTTCCCGCATATTGTAATATTGGTCGTTCATATCAAGAATGACTTTATCTTGACCGTATTTTCCCCGCAATTCCTCAACAATGTTTACGATCGTTTCTTTCCGCTGGTTAAAATTGTCCCGATCGAAATCACGAATGATGTAATAAAGAGTTGTTTGTTCAACATCACCATTGACAGAGAGCAGGTGGTAGAAGCCTTCGTAGCCTTCTGTATACTCCGGAGCTTCATTTGCAGGAAGCTTGCCGTTAAATTCCATCGCCATTTTTCCGGAGTTGATCATCTTACCTTTTGCAGTTCCTGGATGAATGTTGTTGCCTTTAAAGGTGATCTTCGCATAAGCAGCACTGAAGCTTTCGTATTGAAGCTGTCCGAGTGGTCCGCCATCCATCGTATAGGCATATTTTGCGTTAAATGCCTTGACATCAAATTTATGAGGTCCTCTGCCAATCTCTTCGTCAGGAGTAAAGGCAACCCGCACTTTTCCATGTTCAATCTCAGGATGTGCTAATAGGTATTCAAGTGCTGTCATTATTTCGGCGATGCCAGCTTTATTATCCGCTCCTAAAAGGGTCGTTCCATCTGTTGTAATTAAAGTGTGACCTATGTATTTTTTTAGATTTGGGTAATCTTGAGGTGATAGGATGACGTTCAATTCTTCATTCAGGATAATTTCATTGCCATCATAGTTCTCGACAATTTGTGGATTTACGCCTGCCCCAGTAAAATCAGTGGCTGTATCTACATGAGCTAAGAAGCCTATTGTCGCCACATTCTTTTCGGTGTTTGCTGGTAGTGTCGCCATCACATATCCGTTTTGATCCATTGTGACCTCACTCATGCCAATAGCCTTTAGCTCTTCGACAAGCATATTGGCAAGCTCAAGCTGTCCTGATGTTGAAGGGCATGTAGTTGAATCTTCATTTGATTGAGTATCCACCTTTGCATATCGAATGAGCCTCTCCATTAACTTTTGTTTCATTTTTTCAACCCCTAATCGTTATTTTGCAGATTGGTGCAATTTATAAAATATTGTGATAAAAGTGTGAAGTCTGTTTTCATTATACTACTTTTTGTTATAGTTGAAACTTTTCCAGCGTGCTGCCGAAAAAAGAAAAAATTTTGTTCAAAACTACATCTTATCTATTGTTGCTCGAATTGACGAACGGATGATATCGATCACACCGTAAAAATATAAAAGCAGTTATGATGAAGATGTCAAAGCTCATAAGGAATAGAAAGGTGTGCATGTCAGTGAAACAAGCTAATCTACAAGAATATATTGAGTATAGCCCAGATAACTTTACGAAGCGGATTGTGTTTAAAGAAGGAGAAAGTACCGTATTTGTCCTTAACTTTACAGCGAATCAATCTTTACCAAAACATAAACACCCAGGAACGAATGTTTATTTGCTCGTTCTTAGCGGCGGAGGCACCTTTACAATTGATGGGAAGGATGTAAAGGCAAAGGCCAATGATGTAATCGTCGCTGATGGCGAAGAGGAGTTTGCCTTTGTCAATGACACAGGTGAAAATACGAGTTTATATGTCATGTTAAATAAAGTTCCAAGCGAGCAATATGTTCAAAATATATAAAAGGGCAAGTGGGGATTTTAAGTTGTAAATAAATTTGAGATTAAAGCTGTAGACAAACCATTAGTTTGTTTACAGTTTTTTTAAGCTCTTTTTCGTTATACCATGCTGGCTTTGCTTCGCGTTTTTGATTCGAGCGGAAAATTCGAGGACGTGGTGTTTCTTTCTGTCAATACAGCTTCTACTTGACAGGAACCAAAGGATTTTTTCGCGTCCGATACATCTTCAATTGGAGTAGAGAACTCAAGCTTCGGACCAATTGCGCTTTACAAGACCGACATGGAGGCTTGGTGAACACAAAGCAATTCCTTTGAACGGAAATTACGAATGTTATCTCATGAAATAAAAGACATCATGACTTTGCTCCCTTTTGTCGATAAGCCGAAACCTCCATAATTTTAGGTTAGTTTTGCAATAGGATGAGCAAAAGAAGCCATTTACGCGTGCAAAGAAAACATGGTATTAAGTACTATTAAGCAGAAAATGGGGAATTGGTCGCCCAGCTTATCTCTTAAACTGTTCTGTTATAATAGAGTTGGGAGTTTTTTCTAATATTAAATGGAAGGAAGAAGATCATGATAGGGAGAAGGAGCAACTCAAAAGGGATAAAGGCGGATATTTTAATGGCTGGTCAATCTCTGACTTTTAAACTGGACGAAAAAGAGACGCTTACATTGATGAAAAACTTGGAAGACGCAGCGTATGATTTTGCTAAAATGGAAGCTATTAAACTATATCATGAAGATGGCAGGTTAAAGTCTGTTGTTAATCCATTGCAAATAGCGAGAATATGGTTTACATAGCCTTAACGCTCAAGAAGCGTCCGCAACTGAACAGGAGGATAGTCTTTCTTGATCACTCCTGTTTAGCAGGGAACCTTTTTACTGACCATCTCAATCAACAGTCTGGAAACGAAAGATAATGTTTTCGCCTCATTGTAGACAAGGTAGAAATAGCGCTCATCTTCAAACCCGATTAGTTCGTGAATATGAAGGTTATTCGCTAAAGCGTACTCTTTAGCAGCAATTTCGGAAATAATCGCAATTCCAATTCCTTGCTTCACGAATTCAATTAATGTTTGGCTGCTGTCTGTATGGGCAACAATGTTCAACTGCTCTTCTTTAATGTTTTTCTTCTTTAAAAATTTTTCTAAAATAGCCTTCGTTCCTGAATCAGACTTTCTCATTATAAATGGATACTGGACAATATTTTCAATCGATAAGCGGGCATCCAAATGATATTCATCAGATGAAATGACGACCAGCTTTTCCTTTTGGAGAGGAAGATAATGAAGGCGTTCATCCTCGTATTTTTCACCGAGAAACCCCACATCTACTTTTCCGCTCGTCACATTTTCCGCAACGATTTTCGAAGGGAATTCGCTTATTAAAAATGTTACATTCGGATATTCTTTCCGAAATTTTTTAATCATTTTTGGCACTAAAAATTGTCCTGGGACCGAGCTAACACCAATGTGGATTTTTCCTCTTAAATCAGTGACACTTTCCTTAATATCGTAAAGAGCCTGATCCTTTAGTTCAAGCAATCTTAATGCCCATTGATACAAACGTTCCCCGTATGGAGTGACAATCGTATCTCTGCCGACCCGATCGAAGAGCCTGACATTTAACATTTTTTCCAATGATTGTATATGAGAGCTGACGGTGGATTGGCTTAAGTATACTGCTTCAGCAGCTTTTGAAAAGCTTTTATGCTCCACGACCTTTGTGAAGACGAATAGTTGATGTAATTCCATTTTAAAACCCTCCAATCAAACATATTTATCAAAACGATTCATTTATATGGGAATTATCGATAACTTGAATTTATATAAGTTTATCACTTTTTTATAATGAAAGAGGGCTGTAAATATTAAGAGATTATGACAAGTGTGTGCTCTTTTTTATTATTAGTATGCGCTTTCATGTTAGGAGGTAGCTAAGTGACAGCCAGAATAGAGCCGGATCATACGTATGACGCAGGTCCAACAGGCTGCGGCGAACTGATTATGAATCTATTTTTAACGATGAAAAAAATGAGAAATGGGCAAGTCATTAAAGTTATTTCATATGATCCAGGTGCTAGAGAGGATATTCCAGCTTGGTGCAGGCTGCAGAATCATCTTCTATTGAAACGGGAAGATGAAGGAAAAGTAAGCCAATATTACATTCAAAAAAAATGAGTCATAGATAAAAATGGAGGTATGGACATGTCAGGAAAATTTCTAGTAAGTATTACACACGCAAATAATGATGGTGATAAAGCTACAGTTGGGTTTGTCGTAGCTAATGCTGCTGTGGCATCAGGGCAGGAAACAGTTGTGTTTTTAAATGTTGAGGGCGCATATTTGGCTGCCAGGGGATACGCTGAGGATATTAATGAGGAAGGATTTGCACCGTTAAAAGAGTTAATGAATCAATTTGTTGAAGCAGGTGGAACGCTTTGGGTATGCAGCCCTTGCTATAAAAAACGCGGATTAGAGGAAGAGGATTTGATTGAAGGGGCAACCATTGTCGGAGGGGCGAAATTAGTAGAGTTCCTCAGTCAGGGAGCAGCATCTATCACTTATTAATCGTATAGTCAACTAAAGAAGAGATAGAGGGTGAGGTAAGTGTATGATCCTCATGCAGTTTGTGATGGAGGGGATTTGGATTGCGGTTCAGGCCTTCTCCTCATTATAAAAAAGGCGATCGACCCAATAACCTCAGGCGAGATATTGGAGGTCAGAAGCAGGGAAAGAACAGTTGCTGAAGATTTGCCTGCCTGGTGTCGGATGGTAGAACACGATTTCCTTGGCTCAGAGCCAGGCGAGGGCACGACCCGTTATTTTATCCGTAAAGGTCAGTCACAGTCCGATTTAAAACAAGATTTAGCTGCAGCAAAGGGTTATCAATGGAGTGTACGTACGCAAAGCGGGAGAGATTTAACGGCAAAGGTGCATTCTCGAAATCACACCTTTGTGGCAGGGCAGCCTGCTGACTTTAGTGCAAAGGTGGACGCTCCTAGCGCAATCGATTACTTACTTGCATCGCTAGCAAGCTGTTTGGTTGTTGGTTTTAAGGCGCTCGCTTCAAAGAGAAACGTGGAAATTGACGATGCTGAGCTAACATTAAAAGGAAGCTTGGACAATATTTTATATCATATGGAAATCGAGAATGAGGGCAGTCCGAAAATCAGCAAAATTTTGGGAACTTTTTATGTTTCATCTCCACATGAAGAAGAGCAAGTCGAAGAAATTTGGCGTGATACATTAAAAAGGTCACCGATTTACCAAACGTTAATAGAAACAGTTCAAATTGACATTAAGCTTTCCGTCGTTTTCTAGGCAAATGATCAATAAGTAACTTCAATGAAGGATGAGTTCGAAATGAGTAATCGCAAATTTTTAACAAGTATGATTGGGAGCTGGCCAAGAACGAAAGAAGTTCAAAGAGCAATGCGTGATAAAAAAGTAGGCCGAATAACAGAGGAGCAATTTCAGGAAATTGCTGACAAGGCGATTTTGCAAATTGTGAAATGGCAGGAAGAAGCGGGACTTGATTATGTATCAGATGGTGAACAAAGGAGAGATAATTACATTTCCTTTGTGGCTGAGCATTTGCATAATGTCCGCATGCTTTCAGTTGCTGAGCTTTTGGATTATGTGGAAGATAAGGCTAGCTTTGAAGAAATTCTCGGAACATTGGATGTGCCTGCCTATTCAATGACAAATCCAGCTGCTACAGGAAAAATAAAGCGCAGGAAACCGTTAGCTTTAAATGATTATGTATTTCTTAAGAAGCACACAGACAAATCCATAAAGGTGACCTTGCCAGGACCGTATCTTTTAACACGCTCAATGTGGGTCGAAGGATTATCGAAGGATTCCTATCCTACAAAGGAAGATTTGGCGGTAGATATCATTAAAGTGCTACGGGAAGAACTAGAAGACTTAATTCAAGCAGGAGCTGATTTTGTTCAATTTGATGAACCGGTTTTAACAGAGGTTGTTTTTACGAAGAAAAATGCAAACCGTACTTTTATGTGCGGCGCGCTAACAGCCAAAGCTGATGCAAAAGAAGAGATCGCCTTTGCATTGGATTTAATGAATCAAGTGGTTGAAGGGATGACGGAGCGAGGAACAAAGATAGGGGTTCATGTTTGCCGCGGAAATTGGAGTACAGAAGAAGATGTCCTTCTTAGAGGACCCTATGATCCGTTAGTTCCTTATTTAGCAAATGTCAAGGTCAATCAGCTTGTTCTGGAATACTCTACTCCACGCGCTGGAGAAATAGATATTATAAAGGAATTTGCTGGAAAAGAATTGGGCTTCGGAGTGATCAATCCAAGAACGGATGAAATTGAGACGGTGGAAAAAGTGGTGCGCCGTGTTCAGGAAGTTCGCGAAATCATAGGTGATGAATTAATCTTTTTGAACCCTGATTGTGGCTTCGGGACTTTTGCCCAACGTCCGATGAATAGTGATGAGGTTGCCTTCGAAAAATTAAAAACGATGGCAGAAGCTGCAAGAGTTTTGCGAGAAATGGTCTAGGAGGAGAAAGAATGACGCAGATGTTACAAGTAAAAGTCGATGGATTTGGTTCAGGCATGCGATTAGATGCAACTGCCGGAAAGCATGAAATTGCTGTCGATGAACCGGCTTCAATGGGTGGCAATGACTCTGCTGCTGATCCATTATCAACTTTTTTAGCAGCTTTACTTGCTTGCGAAAATGTGATGGCACAAATCATCGCCAAAGAAATGAGTTTTGATTTGCAAAAGATTTCATTTGATGTAGAAGGAAGTATTGATATTAGTGGATTGATGGGAGATTTAGAAGTCGATCCAAAGTTTCAGGAAGTAACGGTTAAAGCAATCTTACAGACGAGTGAAACGCAAGCGAGGATCAATGAATTGCAAGAAATGGTGGACTTACGCTGCCCTTTATTTAGAACAATCAAGGATGCAGGTGTACCAATACGCAACATCTGGACGAAAGCATAGAAAAACGCTGCCCCTGTGGTGAAAACCAATAGGGGCTTATTTTTATTTAATGAGAATAAGCTCCACTGTTAAACCTTTCTCATGCAGCTTTTTTGAAAATTTGTAGGAAACATGTTGAAAATAATGATTGTCGTTTATCTTCATCTGATTGCCATCAGCAAATACAAATTCATATTCAGAAATATCCCCATTTTCGCTTCGATAGTGTATGATTTGCGTGACTTCATCCCAAGAATACGTTTCTTTTTTTAAAGTGAATAGAGGGCTATACGAAATGGTGCTAGCTGCAAGAGTCTGATAGTATTGAGAGCCGATATAAAAGATGCAAAAAGCTAGGATTAAACACAAAATACTGATGGCGATGGATAGTTTACGAATATTAAATAAAAAGAGTATTGAAGAAGCTAAACAAATAAATCCATAGCCAATAGCAAAAATGGTGAAATTTTCATCTGGTACCGCTACGAAAAAAACATCGTCCTTATTATGGACAATGTCTGCAATGGTCTGTGGAAGGAAAAAATAAAAAATCGGTGCAAATATAGCAATAACAAGAGCAATTGCTAAAAAAATATGCTTCGTTTCATAATTTTTTTCCATGCATAATATTCCCTTTTAAAAAACTTAGTCATATTATGTTTAAAACTTGAAGGGTTCTCTGTATATTGAATCAAATATTTTCCAAGTTGTACAGATCAATTGTAAAAATTATTCAATTTTTTTAAATCGATTTCTTTAAATAGAAATAAGTAGTATGATAGTTTTACATCAGGAAGTATACTAAATATGGGGTGTGGGAATGAAGTCATATCGAATCACATGGTTTGCCGTTGTTGAAGAGGGTTCTGTGTTGGAAGGCCGAAGCTTAGTCACTGCGGATTCACAAGAAAAAGCTATTGCAGATTTGGTTGCTAAAAAGTCAGTTGAGTATCGCCTCAAGCCCTATATGATCAATATCCAATCGATCATAGAAATGTAACCATCTACATAACAGTTAGAGTGAGAAGAGTCAAAAATGATAGATAGCAGTTGCCCTTCAGGCTGACAGTGTTTCTAAAATGAAGCACTGTTTTTTTGTCTTTTTTAAATCGACTTTGTTAAACAATATTTGGTCCATTTTATGTGAGTGCTTGATTTTACAGGAGATGGACTGCATAGCAACATCGCTATAAAATATCCACAGAGGAAATGCTAATATAACAGTCGTCCACAAAGTTATTAACATTATCCACAGATTTTGGCTCAATATTAGCCCATTTTACTAACATTTTTTATTTAAATTGAAATCTGTAATATTCAACTCTATCCACATTATTAACAACCTGTGGATAATATTTATGCACAATTGGTTCGCAGCCTAAGTGCATGCTCTCTTATACCATTAGAAACTATCGATTAAAAAGAATGTCTTGAATAACTTCTGAAGCTAGCACAAGATGCGAAAATCTAACAAATATCAAAAAACGATTGTTTGCTGAAACAGTCATTTATTCTATTTTCGGCCGAATAGTTGTTGTATTATGCCTTAGCTTCTCGGTTTCTTGCTAGATTGTTCGGATGCGTCCTCTATTCGGCCAAAGCGCGCGGATACCCGATCTTGAAAGTCCGAATACGTTCTCTATTCGGCCATTGAGCCCGGATTTCCGATCTTGAAAGTCCGAATGCACTCTCTATTCGGCCAAAGCACGCGGATTCCCGAACTTGAAAGTGCGAATGAGTCCTCTATTCGTCCATTGAGCCCGGATTCCCGAACTTGAAAGTGCGAATGCGACCTCTATTCGGCCAAAGCGTGTGGATCCCTGATCTTGAAAGTGCGAATGCGCCCTATATTCGGCCAAAGCGACTCGGTTTCCTCGCCCGTTTGTCCGAATATATGCTCTAAGCGTACACCGCGCTCAGGTTCCCTCACTAGCTTGTTCGAATGCCCACTCGATTTGGCCACACTTCCTTTTTCCTTGCTTATATGGCGCTTCGCCAGAAATAATTTACGTTTGCGTCTTTAAACACAGGTGAACGCTCCTGCGTGCTTCATTTTCTTGTTTTATCACTGATTCCTCTATAATATAGTAGTATTGAATGAGACGGGAAGGGGGCATGCATTTTGAATACAAACCTTACACTTAAACAAATCAAAGAAATGTGTGGAGATATCTCCTTCAAAAGAGGCGAAGCTTTTTATTCTGGAAATAAGGTCGTTTTGCAAAAAAATACAACTGATTCCTGTGATGCCATTGTCAACACAGGTGAAGGTTTTCGAGTAACGATAAAGGTGAATAGTCGAGGGAAGATGCAAACGAGTTGTAGCTGTCCAACCCTTGCTTCGTTTGAAAAAGAGTGCCAGCATACTGCCGCAGTCTTAATTGCCCTCTATCATAAGCAGACTGCTCCACAGCATTCTGAGTTAGCTGAAGGATTGCTGTCTATTTTTCAAAATAGCCCGAAGCGTTCAAGTGGTCAGCAGCTTCATTTTGAGGATAGACAGGTTCTGGAAACGAGTTTTACTTGCATGCCGATCGCTGGGGAAAATGGGCAAATGATGGTTGCCATAGAACTACAAGTGGAAAGCAACCCGATATTACACATTCGTGAGTTTTTAGAATGTGTTGCGAGTGGAGAAAGAAGCATACTGTCTCTAGCATTTACCTATGATCCGAGCGTGCACTGTTTTCAAAGAGAAGCCGATCAAGTGATTCATGAATTAATCCAAGTGAATCGCGATGAAGAACTTTTGTTTGAACATGTTGCTTCTGAAAAGAAGAACCTTTTGATTGTGCCACCCACTTCGTGGAAAAGAGTTCTGCCGCTGCTTACAAAAATTCCGCAAGCAAAGCTTAAATACGGCAGTACGGTATTTCAACGACTACAACTTTCAAACAAATCTTTAGATTTACATTTTGAATTTCAAGCAGCAGTGGGTGCTGCATACCAATTAGTCGTAACCGGATTAGATCGCCACATCCTTTTGCCGACCTATGAGTGCATATTTTGTGACGGTCTAGTTTTTCACTTGGATTATGATGATTGTGTAAGATTAGCTAATTTACAAGAGATGCTCTTTTCTTCCAACACGAATCACATTCCAATTCCAAAAGAACAGGTTCATTTCTTTTTAGAAAAAATATTGCCAGGTTTAAAAAAGCTTGGGACGGTAACGATTGCCAAGGAATTAGAGAACAGGTTGATTCGGACACCGCTTATTGCCAAGCTGTTTTTAGATCGTGTGAAAAATCGTTTGCTTGTAGGGCTTGAATTTCATTACGGAAAATTGGTCATTAATCCGGTAGAAAACTCGAATATGAGTGTGATGATCGTCAGGGATACAAGAAAGGAAGAAGCGATTTTATCATTAATCGAAGAAAGTGAATTGACAAAAACGGATGAAGGCTATTTTCTCCATCATGAGGAGCTTGAATATGAGTTTTTAACATATACAGTTCCTAAGCTGCAAAAACTGACTGAAGTGTATGCGACAACAGCCGTTCGAAATCGAATTATTAAAGGGCATGCCCCACCAAAAATAAAGGTGAAGTTCAAAAAGGAACGAACAAATTGGCTTGAATTTAAATTTGAAATGGATGGGATTCCGGAGGCGCACATTCGTGAGCTTTTGCAAGCATTAGAAGAAAAACGGAAATATTACCGTTTGCGCAACGGTTCATTACTTTCGTTAGAGACGAGAGAGTTTGAAGAGATTAAGCGTTTTTTAAAGGCGGTTCCCATTCAAGAAGAAATAGATGATTCATTTGAGCTGCCACTGGTTAAAGGCATCGCATTTCTTGATGCCATTATGGAAAATGACCTCTTTAGCCCCGAAGAGTCTTTTCGTGAATTTTTAAAAGAAATGACTGAACCGGAAGCTAGTCGTACCAACGTTCCTGCCAATTTGGCACATGTGCTGCGCGACTATCAAAAGCGCGGCTATCAATGGATGAAAACCCTCGCTAGCTATGGATTTGGCGGAGTTTTGGCAGATGATATGGGGTTGGGGAAAACAGTTCAAAGCATCGCCTATATCGAGTCGGTGATGGAAGATATTCGCAAACATACACTACCAGTCCTAATTGTCTGCCCATCTTCTGTCACATATAATTGGCTAAATGAATTAGGGAAATTCACACCAGGAACTGACGTAGCTGTCATTGATGGGGATAGAAAAGATAGGGCGAGATTCTATCAACATTTGCAGGAGAAGGATGTCTGGATCATTTCTTATACATTGCTTCGGAAGGATGTTAGTTTGCTCGAACGGGAAAAATTTCATACCATTTTCTTTGATGAAGCGCAGGCATTTAAAAACCCAATGACGCAAACGGCAAAAGCTGTCAAGAAGCTTCATGCCGATCATCGTTTTGCATTAACAGGGACGCCAGTCGAGAATTCTAGTGAGGAGCTTTGGTCCATTTTCCACGTTGTTTTTCCAGAGCTTTTTAGAGGATTGAAGCAATATGCCAATTTAACTTCAAAGCAAATTGCAAGAAGAACGCGTCCGTTTCTCCTCCGCCGTATGAAGGAAGATGTCCTTGGTGAATTACCAGAGAAAATTGCGCTTCAAGAATCGGTTGAGCTTTTTAGCGAACAAAAGAAACTGTATGCTGCCTATTTGGCAAAGCTTAAAAATGATACGCTTAAGCATTTGGACAAGAATACAATCCGAAAAAACCGGATTAGAATTTTGGCTGGTTTGACGAGATTAAGGCAAATTTGTTGTCATCCTGCTCTGTTTGTTGATGGCTATAAAGGGAACTCGGCAAAGTTTGCCAAATTAATGAATATTGTTGCGGAAGCTAAGCTATCTGGCAGGAGAGTTTTGATTTTTTCCCAATTTACGAAAATGCTTGATTTAATAGGCAGAGAACTAGCTGAACAGGGTGAATCCTTTTTTTACCTTGATGGGAATACCCCGGCAGAGGAACGAATAGAGATTTGCAATCGATTTAATCAAGGAGAGCATAACTTCTTTCTTATTTCCCTGAAAGCCGGTGGGACAGGACTAAATTTAACTGGAGCAGATACGGTTATTTTATACGATCTTTGGTGGAATCCAGCAGTGGAGGAGCAGGCAGCAGATCGGGCTCATCGGATTGGGCAGATGAACACGGTAAAAGTCATTAAATTGATTTCCAAAGGGACGATTGAAGAGAAGATCGATGAACTTCAGGATAAAAAACGTCATCTTATCGATGAACTCATTAAGTCATCAGATCATAATGCATGGGCATTAACAGACGAAGATATTCGCGATCTTTTGCAAATTTAGCTCAGTGGGGAGCATCTCCCCCTGAAAATGGTGCTATTTATTCTTTTTGGCTCTCTTATCAGCGGCATTTGAGCGTGCCATCGCCTCTAAATCATCATGATCGGCTAAATCACGGTCAAATTCAACATCAAGCCCGTCAGATTTCATGTTTTTTGGTACTTGCGGCAATTTCGCCTTGTTTTTATCTCTTGTTTTATGTCCTTGTGCTCGCCCCACTAGGAAAACCCCTTTCCAAGAAAAAAGTACGGAAAACACGAATGTTTCCATACTTAATTTTCACTTTCAAGCTAAAAAATATGTTAATGTCTTGCCTTCTTTTTGCTAAAACCGCCTGCTTGGTCAGCGAGCTTAAATTCATGGGAATAGATGACTTCCTGCATACTGGATAATGTGCTTTTTGACTTATCTTTCCTTTTCTTATCAGACAACGTAATCATCCCTCCTTATTCAATACACTTCCTATTTTTCCCTTATTAGGAGGGGATGATACGTTAATTTTCATAAATGTCCGCTAAGGCAGAAGCAATTTCTTTATATTGAAATTGGTAGCCTGCTTGTTGTAATTTAGTCGGAAGAACATGCTGTCCTTCTAAAACTAATAGGCTCATCTCACCGAGGAGCGCTTTTAACATAAACGCTGGTGTTGGGAACCAATGAGGTCTATTCGTCGCTTGTGCTAATGACTTTCCCAATTGCTCCATTTTTACTGGAACAGGTGCAGTGAAATTAACAGAGCCTGAAAGATTTTCATTCTCGATTGCAAAAATGATTCCATTTACGACATCATCAAGATGGATCCAAGACATCCATTGCTGCCCAGTACCTAGGTTTCCACCTGCGAATAATTTATACGGAAGAGCCATTCTTGGCAAAGCACCTTCTTTTTTGTCTAAAATTATACCGAATCGACATAAAACCGTGCGAACATTGAGATGGGTCGCCTCCAATGCTTTTTCTTCCCATTGTTTAACGGTGGAAGCAAGAAAATCGCTACCCGCTGACGCGTCTGCTTCAGTATAACGATCATGTAATGAAGTCCCATAAAAGCCAATTGCACTTGCGTTTAGGAATACTTTTGGTTTTGTGGGAAGCTGTTTCATTATTTGCAGTACTTCTGCCACTGTTTGGAGACGGCTCTGGACGATAAGCTGTTTACGTGTTGACGTCCAGCGTCCAGCTCCGATTGATTCACCGGCTAAATTCATCATCACATCGATTTCTTTTAACTGTCCAGCGGGATCGCTTCCTTCTGTTAACCATTGTATGTACTTGATATCTCCGTTCTTTGCTGGACTGCGGGTAAGAATGAATACTTCATGACCTTGCTCAATGAGACGTTTCGTCAAGGCATTTCCAACAAAGCCGCTTCCGCCTGCTATGGCAATTCTCATGTGAATTGTCCTCCTTTTAGTTCGTTATTAATAAATTAGCTTCTATCTCATAAAAGTCCTTTATTTTTGAAGCTGTTTTAAAAATCCTGCTACTGGTTCGCTGCTTTTTTTGTTTTAAGAGCAGGCTTTGTTAACCAGAATTACTGAAATAATCATTATGTGTGAAACCAAAGTTTCACTCGTCTTTCAGTTATAAAGAAAGGTCTAAGAGAAAATGGGCCAAAAATCAACATGACATATAAAGCCTAAAAGTAAAGCAATAGTTTTCATAAAGACATAATTGGATGGCATGTGGTACATTTATAGGGAGGTGAGATGAATGGCTATCATTACAAAAATCACCGTCCAAAAAAAGAACACCGAGCGATATAATATCTTCTTGGACCATGGAAAAGGTGAAGAATATGCTTTTAGCGTCGATGAAGATGTGTTGATAAAATGTAATTTAAAAAAAGGTCTCGAGCTTGATGACTTTGCGCTCATGGAAATTCACTACCATGATGATATTAGGAAGGCGTACAATTTGGCTATTCATTTTTTATCAAGAAAAATGAGAACGGAGCAGGAGGTTCGAAAATATTTAGCTGAGAAAGAGGTTGAAGCGCCTGTTATACAAGAAGTCATTCATAAATTGGATGAGTATCAGTTTTTAAACGATGAAGAGTATGCTTTAGCTTTCGTCCGAACGCAAATGAATACAACTGACAAGGGAATTGAGGCAATTCACCGTGAACTGAAGGAGAAGGGAGTTGCTCCCGCTTTAATGGAACAAGCCTTAAAGGAGTACCCGTTTGAACGGCAAGTGGAAAAGGCAACAGAGCTTTGGGCAAAGGTGCTTAAGAAAGGTTCACGTGAGTCCGAAAGAATGGCAAAGCAGAAAGCGGAACAACATTTAATTCGTAAAGGCTATCCTTTTGAGGTGATTACAGTAGCAGCAGAGGCGCATGATGAGTTGAAAGATGTTGATGAGGAAATGAAGGCGTTAAGATTCCAAGGAGAAAAAGCTCACAGGAAGTATGTCCAGTATGATGGCTATGAATATGAGCAAAAAATGAAACAAGCTTTATATCGCAAAGGCTTTTCGCTCGACATGATTGCCCAGTTTTTAGAAGAAATGAAGAACCGATAATGGGGAGTGGCAACAACATGGAAGATAAAAGATATAGTGAACTAAGCGAATATGAACTTCAACAAGAAATTGCCAGACTAAAGGAACAAGCGCGCAAAGCTGAACAAATGGGAATGGTCAATGAGTTTGCGGTTCTTGAGCGCAAAGCGATTATGGCTAAGGCATATTTAATGAATCCAAATGACTTTAAAAAAGAAGAGATTTATGAAATAGAAGGGGATCCAGGGAAATATTTTCAAGTCTCCTATTTGAATGGAGTATTTGCATGGGGATACCGCCTTGGAGAGAGTAAGGAAAAGGAAGCATTGCCAATATCGATGCTAAGAGAGCTAAAATAACCAGAGGCAAAGCTCTGGTTATTCGATTGACGAAGGTGTGTAATTAAATTAAGAGTTTTTTCGAATTTGACGGTGGAGGATAATAATATCTTGCGTTTCCTTAGTTTCTCCATTAACTTGAGAATGTGCATGCTTCGAACGATAATGTGGCGAAGTAAATGGGCTAGAATATGGATTTTGATCAAAAAACTTTTTCGAATTTCCCATTTTAAGCAAGCCTCCCAGAAAAATGATTTCAGAGAAATGCACGGGTCCAAGGAACTGCGTCTATTCGAAAAGCTCAGATGTGTCAGATTCTCGATTATTCGATGCCCTCATCCGTTCTTGCGGATGAGTATTTGTGGTGCCGTTGGCCCTTTTCGAGGCGTATTCTGATTTTGCTCGAGGCTCGCCCTCGAACTTGTTTTGATTTTCATACGGGAAACCTTTAGCCTTATTGCGCAAAACAGTTACCCCCTTAAAGAGTCTTAAAATACGTGAAAAGCACTAAATGCTAACCACGTATTCATAGTATGAGCGCATTGCCGAGTAAGTATCATGATTTCAACAAACAAAAAGTTGCCAGCGAGGTGAAAGAAATGCAGGAATACCAGCAAAAATTAGTGGAGCTTTTACTTGAAAAAAATACAAAATTATCCGTTCATCAAGCGCAAACGTGGGTGGAGCTTTTATGGGATGACTTTGAAACAACGCGAGCGAAAGCAGGGCGGGAATATAAGGGCAGCGAGATGACTGAAAAAATTGTCCGGCAATGGATTGAAAATTATGGTGAGAAGCTTCACGAGTTTTTCGCAACGAACCCAAAATATAGTCACTTATTTGAGGATCAGAAAGAGCACTAAAATGCTTTTTTAGAGCAGATGTCGATTTTTTACAATTGTGCAAGTTTTCGGGAGAATTGAGTGCTTTCTCACAGAGAGCCTATTGATTAAATGCGCAAATTTTGAACGCAATTTTCCGCAGCTTTTGATTTAATTGCGGTCTCACTCTAAATGAGGTAGAGCAAAAAAAGAGTACCACTTTTTGATACTCTTCTTTTTGCCTCTAACAGGTTTAATTCGGAATGATTTCCAGTTTTTTTCTTAATTTTTCTTCGCTAAATATCCAGCCTGTATAGGAAGTAACAATATTTAGCTCTTGATCAAGCTGAACAACGGCGACAAAGGGATAATGATCCTTGCTGCGATAGCGTAAATCGATAAATTTCACTTCATAGTAATTGTCATATTCGTCAACTTCCCAACGGTAGACGGGAGAAAAAGAAAGAAAAGCAGATAAATTTTCATCTTTTTTCGCGGCGGCAATGACTGGAGACGATGGTACTTTTACTCGATTAAATTGATCGATAATGGTGACATCATTGTTGTGGGCACGGCCGACAAAAAATTGATTGTTATTCATGACTGCAATGCGCCATTGATGAAATTTCATTGTTGGTGAAATGATGATGTCGGTAGCATCGGGAATGAGAGCCCGAACCTCCTTCATTACTTTACGCTGCGTAAAAAAGCGAACAAAATAATAAAAGACAAGAATCATATATAAAGTTAAGAAGATGTAGCCAGGATGGCCACCTAACATCCAAATGATGATTCCAAGCACATGCAATCCAAAAATGTAGGGATCGAATGTATTGATCACTCCGAGTGCGATCCATTTCGATGAGAAGGGTCGCAATGCTTGAGTACCGTAAGCATTAAAAATGTCGACAAAAACGTGTAGGAAAACCGCAAGAAATGTCCAAAGCCATAAATGCAGAAGGTTCGCTTCTGGAAAAAAAGGATAAATAACCGCCGTGATCGCAATTGGCCATAATAACACAGCCGGAATAGAGTGCGTGATTCCACGGTGATTCCGAATGTAAACAGCATTATTTTTAAGTTTAAGAACAGTATCAACATCAGGAGCCTGTGATCCGACGATGGTTCCTACCATAACGCTCGTTGCAGTAGCAGCACTTCCTGCAACAACCGGATCAAGTGTAGCAAGCCCTCCAAGGGCAAGCCCCATAACTAGGTGTGTACCAGTGTCCAAAAGGATGAACCTCCTTGTAGGATAGAGTGAAATGATCCAGTATAGGCAAAATGCTCTGCCTTAAAGGCTAATTAATATATAATAATTTTAACAACATGTGCGCTGTAAATATAGTTTTTTCCGGTATTTTTATAAATTGTTTCAAATAAACTTCACAAATATTTATTATTAATATGTTTGACACCAGGAGGCACATTCATGACAGATTCTTTAAAAAACCTTAAATTAATTGAAAAAGCTGCCTTCCAGGATGATTTAATCGAGTGGTTTGCGAAAGAACAACGGATTTTACCTTGGCGGAAGGATCAGGACCCATATAAGGTTTGGGTTTCCGAAATCATGCTTCAACAAACAAGAGTGGACACGGTCATTCCTTACTTCAATCGTTTTATTGAACAGTTCCCCACATTGGAGGACTTAGCAGATGCTGATGAAGAAAAGGTATTGAAGGCATGGGAAGGATTGGGATACTATTCAAGGGTCAGAAATCTCCAGTCGGCTGTGAAAGAAGTGAAAGAAAAGTATGGCGGGACCGTCCCTAATACGAAGGATGAAATTTCCACGCTGAAAGGGGTCGGTCCTTATACGGCAGGAGCCATTTTATCGATTGCTTACGGAATTCCAGAGCCTGCAGTTGATGGAAATGTGATGAGAGTCATATCCCGCATTTTATCGATTTGGGATGACATTGCCAAACCTTCTACGAGGAAGATTTTTGAGAAGGCGATTGAAGAACTGATTTCTCATGACAATCCATCTTACTTTAATCAAGCATTAATGGAACTCGGCGCTCTCATCTGCACACCAACGACTCCTTCGTGTCTACTATGCCCGATGCGTGACCATTGCCATGCCTTTCATGAGGGAGTAGAGAAAGAGCTCCCCATTAAGACAAAGGCAAAAAAGCAAAGGCTTATTCGTCTCGCAGCAGTCGTAATAAAAGATAGCGACGGAAATACCGTAATTCATAAACGTCCAAGCAGTGGTCTATTGGCAAATATGTGGGAATTTCCTAATGTTGAAATATCTTTGCCATTTTTACGAGAAAAGAGTCAAATTCAAGGTTTATTGTTGGAGCAGCTTGGAATCGAAGTAAAGCTTGGAAAAAATGTCGGGCAAATAGAGCATGTATTCTCGCATCTAAAGTGGGATATTCAAGTATTTGAAGGTGAGCTCCTTACTCCGATAAGGGAAGCCGATGATTTAAAATATGCAACTCTTGAAAGTATTGATGCGTATCCGTTTCCAGTCTCGCACCAAAAAATCATCAAACAATACTATAAATATTCATGAAAAAGCGCCGAGAAAAACGGCGTTTTTTTTCACATCATATGAAGGATGAATCCAGTGGCTTGGGCAATTGAGCCCTTTTTTGTTGGTGCTATGTTTACGCCCCAAAGATAATTTAGATGATTAGGACTTAGAATGTCGGTGCGCAGCCCTTTGGGACCAAATAGGTTTTCTAATCGGAGCAGTGAAGTCTAAGATCTCCATTTTCTGTCCGAATGCATCTCAATAGGTATATTCGCTTCGAAATGCTGGAAAGGGTTGTAATATTAAAATATTTTTTGAAGTCCACCGCGATTTTCAATTTCTGCAATGATTTCTTGGTGAATGGTCTGACCTTCGGCGTTCAAGTATGATGTCATTTGTTGCAAAGAGTGGTGAAAATAGGCAAGCTCCTTATCATTCCAGTTTGAAATAGGCAGCATGGACAGTTCTGTCATATCTCTTCCGTCGTACATTTGAAACACTCCTTCATGTTGTGTATATGAATAGTTTTTTATTCTCAATTGCTATCTATACAAAGAATGACTAAAATTGAAGAAGAAACTCGGAAGAACGGGGATAAGAAAGGATTTCGATTTTTATGGCAAAGGTTGCATTAGTAACTGGAAGTAGTCGAGGAATTGGCAAAGCGACAGCATTGCGTTTAGCGCAGGAAGGCTACGATATTGTGCTCAATTACGCTAGAAGCAAAAAAGCCGCATTGGAAACGGCTGCTGAAATTGAAGCATTAGGAAGAAAAGTATTAGTCGTTAAAGCAAATGTTGGGGACGTGGAAAAAATAAAAGCGATGTTTGAAGAAATCGATCAAGTATTTGATCGTTTGGATGTATTCATCAGCAATGCCGCATCGGGTGTACAAAGACCAATTATGGAATTGGAAGAATCCCATTGGAATTGGACGATGAACATTAATAGCAAAGCACTTTTGTTTTGTGCCCAAGAAGCGGCGAAACGAATGGAAAAGAATGGTGGAGGCAAAATTGTCAGCATCAGTTCTTTAGGGGCCATTCGCTATTTAGAAAATTACACGACAGTGGGAGTGTCCAAAGCGGCAGTCGAAGCACTTACTCGTTATTTGGCTGTTGAATTTTCGGCGAAGAATATCGTGGTAAATGCTGTTTCAGGTGGAGCGGTAGATACGGAAGCGTTGAAATCTTTTCCGAATCGCGAGGAGCTTCTTGCTGAAGCGAAAGCGAAAACTCCTGCAGGGAAAATGGTTGAGATTTATGATATTGTGAACACTGTAATGTTTCTCGTCAGTGATCAAGCCAGCATGATAAGGGGACAAACGATTATTGTGGACGGCGGCATATCATTATTGGTATAGAATAGTTATTTATTTCCAGAAAATAAATGGATATTTATCCTCGCGTCTGGATAAATTAATGGCGTGGAGGTGATATCAGTGGCAAAGCCAAACAAATCTCAAGCTGGAACTAACATTCAACAAGTGCGCCAGCAAAATGCTCAATCTGCTGGTTCTCAAGGGCAATTCGGTACAGAATTTGGTAGCGAAACGAACGCACAAGAGGTTAGAAAACAAAACCAACAAGCAGAATCTAAAAAATCTCAAAACTCTGGCCAATTTGGTCAATCATAACAGTTATATACTTAAAAAGAACACTCCTTCTCATGCGCAGAAGGGGTGTTCTTTTGTGCAGTTAATAGCGTAAGGAGCTTTTGACAAAACTAAAAAAGCCCAGTAAAAATAGCTAGTTGTGTTTTACAAGCTCCAATGTTTTTTCGACAAAACTTCCTGTTAGCTTACATAACTAGTCAAAGGAATACCTCGAGGTGGAACGAATATATTAAAACGTGGAATTAAATCAGCTATGGGACGGTGTTTAAACATGAATAAATTTAACCGTTTAGTAAGTGAGCAGATGGAAACGATGGAAAAGCTGTTATTTCTTCAGTCCGAAATTGAGCGTTGTCAGGATATCGAAAGAGTACTAAAAGAACTTCAAGAGCAGGCAAAGTTAGAAAGTGTTCGCAGGGATATAGCGATAAAGAAAGCCGAATTGCAAGAAATTCATAAAATCTTTGAGGAGCAAACAGAGGAATTAATTCGGTCCTATCAGGATGCTCGCGCTTTAGTTTAATGGCTTTAAAAAATAATCAATTCTTTGTATAGGATGGAGTCATTGAAATATTTCAATGACTCTTTGTTTTAAATTCTCCCTTTTACCGTTATAATAATAAAAAGAGAAACTGGACAGGCTTTGTTATTTTTGAATAAGGTTAACGAATTCAACAATTGTTACAATGGCAGCTAACTTGGAAGTCATTGTCGAATATACTGAAGGTGTTCGGAAAATGAAAGTAGGGAGACTAAAATGGAAGTACCTATGGAAGGTGAACCGATACAAATTCATAGCTATAAGCATAATGGACATATTCATCGGGTGTGGGATGAAACAACCGTTTTAAAAGGCTCGCGAAATTTAGTTATTGGTGGAAATGATCGGACTATAGTAACTGAATCGGATGGCAGAACATGGGTAACACGGGAGCCAGCAATTTGCTATTTTCATGCACAGCTTTGGTTTAACGTGATTGGCATGATTCGCGAAGATGGGATTTACTATTATTGTAATTTAAGCTCACCGTTTATTTTTGACGGAGAAGCTTTGAAGTACATAGATTATGATTTAGATATTAAAGTTTTTCCCGATATGACCTTTAATTTGCTTGATGAGGACGAGTATGAGCGTCACCGAAAGGAAATGAAATATCCTGAAGTGATTGATCAAATTTTGAAAACCCATGTGGATAAGCTTATGCGCTGGATTCGTCAAAGAAAAGGCCCTTTTGCTGCGGACTTTATTGACATTTGGTATGAGCGATATTTAACCTACAGACGCTAACAAGGAAACGTAAGATGAGATCGCCTGTTGACATGGATTCAACAGGTTTTTATATGTGAATAATATTGTTTAGTTAGAAGCGACGCCAACGATTGAAGTTTGTGTTGTGAGAAGGAAGATTGGAAAGGTCTGTTTGAAAAGTCAGATCTAGCTGAAATTGATCTGAATATTTTTCTAATAGCTGTTTTCAACTGGGGGGGAACAGGTTGGATAGTATACGGAGGTACATGCGTTTCGTAAAGCCATATCGATTCCAAATCATGGGCACGATTGTGATTGGGATTATTAAATTTGCCATACCATTGCTGATTCCTTTGCTGATTAAGTATGTTCTTGATGATATCGTCGGTAACGATGGACTCAGCGGAGATGAAAAGGTAAGCAAGCTCTTATTAATCATGGGAATTATGATTGTTATTTTTCTTGTTGTGCGACCGCCTATTGAATATTATCGTCAATACTTTGCCCAGTGGACAGCGAGTAAAATCCTTTACGATATACGAGATAAGCTTTTCACCCATATACAAAAATTGAGTTTTAAGTATTATTCGAATACAAAGGCGGGGGAAGTCATTTCCCGTGTTATTAATGACGTCGAGCAAACGAAAACATTTGTCGTCACCGGCTTGATGAATTTATGGCTGGACCTTGCTACGATTGTGATCGCAGTTGTTATCATGCTGACGATGGATGTGTCATTAACAATTGTTTCGCTTATTTTATTCCCTTTTTATGCATTTTCAATCAAATATTTTTTCGGGAATCTACGAAAGCTGACGAGGAGACGTTCTCAGGCGCTTGCTGAGGTTCAAAGCTATTTACATGAACGGGTACAGGGAATGCCTGTTATTAAAAGCTTTGCTATTGAGGATGAAGAGCAAAAGCGCTTCGATTCACAAAATAGCAATTTTTTAAGTAAAGCGATTGATCATACAAAATGGAATGCGAAGGCATTCGCAGTAGTTAATACGATTACGGATATTGCCCCGCTATTAGTGATCGGTTACTCAGGTTATCAAGTGATTCAAGGTCATTTATCGATTGGAGAAATGGCTGCTTTTATTGCTTATATTGATCGTCTTTACAACCCATTACGGAGGCTGGTAAACTCATCAACGACATTAACCCAGTCGATCGCTTCCATGGATCGGGTCTTTGAATTTATTGATGAAAAATATGATATTGCTGACAAACCAAATGCGATTCCCTGTAATAAGGTCTCAGGCCATATTCAACTCGAAAATGTAAGTTTTGCTTATGACGAAGATGAAGAGAAAGTGCTGAAGAATATCTCCCTTGATGTGAAAGAAGGAGAGACGATTGCCCTCGTTGGTATGAGCGGCGGGGGAAAGTCCTCATTGGTTAGTTTACTGCCGAGATTTTACGATGTGACAGAAGGGCGTATCCTTCTTGATGGCATCGATATTCGTGAGTTCGAGGTGCGCTCGCTGCGCGATAAAATTGGGATGGTGTTACAGGATAATATTCTCTTTAGCGAATCGGTGAAATCAAATATACTAATTGGCAAGCCTGATGCCACAGACGAAGAGGTGATTGAAGCAGCGAAAGCAGCCAATGCCCACGACTTTATTATGAATCTGCCTGAAGGATATGAAACAAAGGTAGGCGAACGTGGAGTGAAGCTGTCAGGTGGACAAAAACAAAGGGTTGCGATAGCGAGAGTCTTTATTAAGAATCCGCCCATATTAGTCTTAGACGAAGCCACCTCTGCCTTAGATTTAGAAAGCGAGCATTTAATTCAGGAGGCGTTAGAGAAGTTGGCTAAGGAGCGTACTACTTTTATCGTTGCCCATCGACTGTCAACGATTACCCATGCAGACCGCATCGTCTTAATCGAAAATGGAGAAATCGTCGAAATCGGTCGTCATGAAGAATTAATGGAAGCACAAGGTCATTACTATAAGCTTTTTCAAATTCAACAATTAGAGCATTAGATATAGATGCGAGAAAGATCGCTGTAAAAATATGCACGAAAGGAGCTGGGACATAACTAGCTTCAAATAATGAGAAAGGTGAATTTGAGGGTACTCAAATTCACCTTTCTCTATTTTTGTGTGTTCATTTTTCTATTACCTTAGTTAATGGCCGTGAATTTTCTTAAATTCACGGCCATTAACGCGAGACCCATTTCGTTTTCTACCTTCGATTTTCCTCGTACAGAAAATCGAGTGAAACGCAAATTAGCCTTCAAGAATCCAAAAACTGGTTCCACATCGATTTTGCGTTTTCGATAGATGGCACCTGTTTTCTCTTCTGAAAGCTTCGCTCTCACATATTCTTTTTGCTGTTCCCATTTTTCGTTCACCATTAGTTTTCGATGGTTGCCTTCTTTTGCCTTGGTACATGATGAACGGAATGGACAGCCCGAACATTCTTCACATTCATAGACTTTAAATTCCCGTTTAAAGCCTGTTTTATCCGTACGTTCAGAGCGATATTTAAATAAAAGGCGTTTGTGATTTGGGCATGTGTATGTATCGCTTTCTTCATCATACTGCCAGTTGTCTGGATTAAACTTGTTTTGTTTATGTTTTTTCTTTTGTTCCTTCACATACATGTTATACGTTATTAGTGCTTCTCGGTTTCTGTTTGAAAGGATATCATTAAAGTTTTGTTCGCTGCCATAACCTGCATCTGCCACAATATGCTTCGGTAATTCGAAATAACCTTTCTCGATTTCATCTAGAAATGGAATTAACGTACGTGTATCTGTCGGATTTGAAAATATACTATACGCAAGTGTGTATTGACCTTCCGTTGCGATTTGTACATTATAACCTGCTTTCAATTGACCATTCTTCATATAATCATCTTTCATTCGCATGAATGTTGCATCAAGGTCTGTTTTCGAATAACTATTACGTGTACCCAAGATTTCAAAGTCCCGTTGATAGTTCTGTTTCCGTACAAGATAATCAGTTAACTGCTTACGCACTTGCTTTGGATATTTTCGTTCACTTCTTAATGCTTTTCTTTCTTCTACGCTCGATGATGCTTCTATTTTTTGGTCATATTCCGTAATGACTTCATCTACTTTTTCAATCATTTGATCGAGTTCTTCAAGTGATAATTGCTCATCACTTTCTCGTTCAATTTCAGGTAAGATCTCTTTTTCAAGTAACTCATTGTACAGTTGATTTGATTTTTCAATTAAGCTTTTGTGATATTTTTCAATCGACTTTTTCCACACGAATGTAAATTTATTCGCATTCGCTTCGATTTTGGTCCCATCAATGAAAATCGCTTCTTGATCGATTAGTTCTTCTTGTACAAGTTGACAACGGAATTGGACGAAACTTTGGCGAATGAGATCTTTCACTTGAGGTTGAACACGGAATCGGTTAATTGTTCGGTAGCTTGGTTCATATCCTTGAGCTAGCCACATCATACGGATACTATCTTTTAAAAGGGCTTCGATTTTACGACCAGAAAAGACAGACTGCGAATAAGCACATAAGATAATTTTTAACATCATGCGTGGATGATAAGCAGGGCACCCCTCATTTCGAAAAAATGGTTCAAGGGCTTCAGGTGGAATACTTTCCACTAAGTGATGTATATGGAAGGCAATATCATTTTTTTGTAACTTTACTTCTAAATCTAAAGGCAAAATTAATTGATTCATGTTATAATTTTTAAACATAAGGATCCTTCTTTCTGTATGATTTGGTTGTGGTGACTTAATTTTATCAGAAGAGGTCCTTATTTTTATACAAAAATGAATCAAAGCCAGTGAAATTTTACGTGTCGTAAAATTTCACTGGCTTTTTCATTTTAGAGATGGGTTTTGTCCCACCCTCTTTCGTTTGTTTTTTGTTCACTCTGCTATTCCACATTTAAGGTTAATAAAGGAATTCGTTCTTGATATTTTTTTACTAATGCTTCATTATGAGCATCGGAATTCTCCATGTTTCCACTTAGGAAAATGGGAGGTTCAAAACCTCGATCGGCCATGATTTTTATGGCTTCAGCAAAAATACTGTTTAGAATCGTTGCTCCAATCACCGTTGAGGTCGGGCCAAACTTAATTTTCACTTTTTCGTAAGCTAAGACCGCATCTCCTTTAGCAGAGTGATTATCAATGACCAAGTCAACCGAGTTAAATAGATGATTGCCGCTTTTATGGCGAGAAGGCTGGCTTTTAGCGTATTCTAGTGAAGTGATTCCGATTACAAAGGCGCCCTTTTCTCTTGCATAGTTGGCAACGTCAACAGGAACAGGATTTCGCCCTGAAGTAGATAAAACAAAAACAATATCATTTGTCTTGATCTCATGCTCTTTGATAAAGTTTTCAGCATAATCATTTTTTCGCTCGAGTTGGGAAGACCGCATAGCCCCTTCGTGAAGCATTAGCGGTTCGAATAAAATCGGTTTAATGGGCACTAACCCACCAGCGCGATAGAAAACCTCTTCGGTTAATATATGTGAATGACCGCAGCCAAACAATTGAATAATGCCGCCATTTTCGATACTATTTGCGACTTTTTCTGCTGCTAATTGTAAATGGTCTTTTTCATTTTCTAAAACGAGCTCTAGTAGATGGCTGACTTTTTTTAAATAATTCGTTAGCAATTGCTACCCCTCCAGTGCATGTAATACTTGTGCAACTTCTGTTGGAATTGTTTTTCCTGTTACCTGATCGATGGTAGAGCCAAAAATATGCGGCATGAAAAATTCTATTTCAATATCCTTTATAGCATTAATAATGGTGTGAATATTTGCTGCGCTTATGCCACCAGCAGGTTCAACGCCACGAATTCCTTTTTGAGCTGCTACTCTCGTTAAATAAACAAGCTCCTCTAGATGAACTTCACCGGCTAGAGGCATAAATTTAATAGATTCCACTCCAAGTGCATGGGCAATTTCCACGAATTCCTCCACTTTTACTTCAGAACCAGTTGGTAATTTCACTGTTCCAATGGTTCCGCTTGGATTCACTAATGCATTAATGAGTTGTGGTGAAGCCCCCTTTCCGTCTATGAATCCTTTTGCATATACAGCATTCTCAAAGGGTTGATTAATGTGGCCCGGGTTGGAGAGGGCGGCAATGTCGAGAACCCGTCTTGCGAACACAGGGTCTCCGCCGCCACCAAGACCAATGGAGACGATGTCCACCACTTCTTTAAGTTCTTTCACTTTACTCGCGCCTTCTTCAATGTTGGAAAAATCGGATGCTACGATTCCAGGTACGACGAACCCTTTTCCAGCTTCCATGACTTCTTCGGCATTTGCTTTATCCTTTGCTAAAAAATTGAATAGGACAAAATCAAAAAGTTTCTGTTTTAACATATTAACGGCCTTCTTTCATCTGTTCAATAAGTTGGACCATGTTATCAAGGGCAACTTTAATTATTTTTTCACCTTTATCTACTCGAGCTAATGTCGCATCACTTAAGACAGCAGTTTCAGTGAACTCTTCCCATGGTGTTGGTGTTACATCAGCGCTCATTGGAATCGTTGGCATATCATTCAATGCTTTTTCCATCTGAACGAATTCAGGAGCTAAATATAACATATATGATGTTTCGATTTCATCTGCATGAAAGTATGTTCCGTGACTTGCAGGGGTTTCTCTCACTTCACTGATGATCTTGCCAGTTCCCGGATAAAACAAGTACAGAACTGTTAAATCAGGATATTTTTCATAAAGCTTGCGCGCAGCTTCTTTCATGGCAACGGCATTTCCCAGATGCCCATTGACCATTGCGAAAATTTGGAATCCTTGACGAAATAAGCTTTCACCAATATCGTATAACATACTAATTAATGATTCATTCGATACATTGATGCTTCCAGGAAAGTTTTTCAAACTCCAAACCTGTCCATAAGGTAAAGTCGGCAAGACAAATCCATTGATTCGCTCTGCAAGCTTTGTACTTAATCGTTCTGCTAATAGATTATCAGTACCTAATGGCAGATGGGGGCCATGGGCTTCTACAGCACCGATTGGTAAAATCGCAACCTTTTTATCCATGATCTTTTCTTTGACTTCAAAGGAGCTCTCATATTGGAATTGCATGCTTGCACCTCGCTGTCTATTTTTTAAACGTAAAGCATCTTGCTGGGTTTTCGACGAAAAATTTATGAATCAATTGTTCTCCATTAAAACCCTTCTGATTCGCCTCATCGATAAACCTTGGAACCCATTTGGCAATAATATATTCTAGGCCCAAGCCGTAATCGTAGTGTTTATAATAGCTTTTGCGGGCTGTATCACCAGAAATTAAAATTTGGTTTTCATAGCCTTTTTCTACTAAATTTAAAATACAAGCAATTCTCAGCGATTCTGGTGCGTATTTGATTTTCGCAATGCCATCAAAGCTTAACAGTGCGCCAGTTTTGGCTATTTTTTCATGATAATACGGATCTGGATTGCGGTCCATATGTCCGATGCTTAAGTATTCTAGGTTCACATTTTCTGATTTCAATAGTTCTATTTGTTCCAAGGCCATTGTACCAGCTTCAGTATGTGAGTGAATGGGGGCTTTTGTTTCATGATGAGCTCTTGCCACTGCACGTAAAGTTTTCTCTTCTAACGGTGTGATGCGGTTATAGCCTGTTCCGAATTTCACTTGCCCTGCTTTAAACGGAGTGCCTTCGAGCCCTTCTTCAACTTCCCTTATCACAAAGTCAGTTAGCTTATTAATGCTCGTGTTGTCGATCCATTCCGCGTAGGTTTGATAATTTCCGATAATAGGCTTGAGTTCTTCCTTTATCTTGCCATCCCAAAGAAAGCTCTTGTTAAAACCAGCTGTTCCGACAATATGGAGATCAAGCTCGTCAGAAATTTCTTTTACAGCTTGAACATCCCGCCCATAGTCAACAGCGGTAGCGTCAACAATAGCCTTTCCTCCATGACGTTTAAAATCAGCAACATCTTTTTTTGACTTCTCTTTATCATCTAACAGTAAATCATTTGCGTCTCTTTCAGCCCAATAGGCTGGACGGCAAACAATATGTTCATGCGAATAAGTAAAGCCTAACTCTTTCGGTTGAATATCTCCTCTTAATGTACGAATAAAGCTCATATCGATCCCTCCTGATTGACTAAATGAAAACCGACATAGATGATTTATGTCAGTTCAGGCGGTTATAGCAAACGTTCGCTTTTTCCCTTTGTCTTGTGCTCGTTCCCTTCAATGGCAACTTCGCTTTTCTCAAGAATTAGCAGGGTGAACCAAACGTTGTTATTCAACCTGAAGACAGATGGATGTCGGTTTTCATTATGTTGTTAATTAAAGAGCATTCCGATTAATTTAAATATTGGTCCGAGGACGAACATATCTGAATCTGCTGCCCACATGGCAGTATCTGGAATTGTAGAAGAAATCAGTGTTTTTACCATGAGATACTGTCCCCAAGCAACGATCGTTGCAGTAATGAAACCGCCCATTAGTGCACCACGCACACCACCGGTTGCGTTTCCAAAAACACCAGCTGTTGCCCCATGGAAGAAAAGTACGATCATTGTTGGTACAAAGACATAGCCTACTGTTTGACCTAAAACAATCAGCCAAATAAGTCCACCGGCAAAGGCTCCGAGAAAGCCAAGAATAACGGCATTTGGAGCGTAAGGGAATACGACAGGTGCGTCTAATGCCGGTCTTGCCCCTGGTACAAGCTTTGTTGCAATACCATTGAAGGCAGGAACGATTTCACCAATAAACATTTTAACCCCGAAAAGGACGACCGCGATACCAGCAGCAAAGGTAAAGGATTGAATGATGGCATACATAATGAAATTTTGCTCTCCGGCTTGGGCAATTAATGCATCTGCAGCCGGTGTATCCTTCATTGAGAGAATAACGGCGCCTACCACGAATAGAATACTCATCGTTAAAGCGGTAATGACATTGGAATCTCTAAGGAACTCCAGTCCTTTAGGCAATTTAATCTTTTCAGAATCATTTTCTTTATTACCAAACCATTTCCCAAACCATGATGCAAGCAAAGCAACAATCGCAGAAGTGTGACCTAAAGCAATTTGATCATTTCCGGTTACTTTTCGCATATATGGTTGAACGATCGCTGGCTGTAATGTCCAATAAATCCCCATAAATACGGATAATATAAGAACTAATGCCGCGAATGGAATATTTGTTGCTGAGTCGATGAGGACACCGGCGAAAATCATCGTTGTCCAGAACATCATATGTCCAGTTAAGTAAATATATTTAAAGCGAGTAAATCTTGCCAATAGCACGTTAATGACAAATCCGATAAACATTGCTAATGTTACTGCGGAACCGTATTTTGCATTGAATGCTTCTTGTCCCATAAAGGAACTAAATTCTGCCCCTTCAATTCCAAATACTTCACTCCACATTGGTTCGAAAACCCCGAGGGCACCTGTGATGACTCCGGCACCAGCATTAATGATTAAGAATCCAATCATTGCTTTAAAAGTGCCGCTGATAATTTGACTGCTATTTTTTTTCTGTAATATCAAACCGAGCAACACGATAAAACCTAATAAAATTGCTGGTATTCCAAAGAAGTTAGATGCTAACCATTGAATAACCTCCATTATTATTCCTCCCTTTTTATCTAGGATTTACTACGCTAAATTTGCTTCAAGAGCTGCTTTTATCTCATTGGTATCAAAGTAGTTATTGACAATAATGATTTTAGATGAATGTCCTTCTAATGATTGTGCTAGTTCGTTGCTGGTAATGATATAGTCAGGATGTTCTGCTGAAGCGCTGGAAACATCTGTATTTTCCACATCAGCTTCAATTCCCATCTCACGTAGCACATTTTCCACATTAATTCTTAAAATTAAACTTGTTCCTTGTCCTAGACCGCAAACGCATAAAATTTTCATCATGATTGTCCTCCTATTAGTGGTTTAATTTCTTCATAGCTTTGAGCGGTTAATAGTTTTTCTACATTTTCTTGATCAGATAGAAGCGCCATCAATTTTTGCAGCACGGTGACATGCTCGACACTGGATGAAGCACCTAAGCCGAAAACCAACCTAACTGGGTCGTTATTAGAATGACCAAATTTAACAGGAGTCTTCAGTCTTACAAATGATACACATGCTTCATTGACGCCATCTTCTGGCCGAGCATGAGGGAGAGCAATATTTGGTGCAAGAACAAAATAGGGACCGTTTGTTTTAAATGACTGCACCATTGCATTTATATATGTTTCTTCAACAAGTTTGTTATTCTTGAGGAGCGTACCTGTGCTAATAATCGCTTCTTCAGGTGAATTAGCTTCTACATCTAAAGCAATCAAAGATTCCTCCAAAAATTTCATGTATCACACCTCCATGTTTGTTAACCTAATGCTGTTCAATTAAGGATTGTTTAATGTATTGATGGATTTCCCGTGCTGAATGAAGTTTGATTAATCTGTTAACTGTTTCTTTCTTAGAAAATAATCCTGTTAATTGGGATAAAGCCCTGAGATGTGATTCTTGATCAAATGGAGCTAATGTAATGATTAAGAAAACATCATGCTTAGAATCATTTGAAAAGGAGACAGCTTCCTCTAGCTTCAACAGACTTATGCCGAGTTTTTTGACACCATCCTCAGGTTTCGCATGGGGGATGGCTACCTTTGGTGAAATTACGATATATGGCCCATGTTTCTCAACATTTGAAATCATTGCATCCCTATATTCTTTCGTAATATATTCACCTTCTATAAGTGAGTTTGCAGCCAATTTAATAGCCGATTTCCAATCTGGCACGCTTGGCATTGCATGAATATGTTCTTCTTTTAAAATATCAATTAAGTTTGGCTTATACGTTGCAGTTAGAGAAATCTCGGGCCGATTCAAATGCTGACGCAATTCCTTGATCAATTCGTCCTTTTGATGTATCGTTGCATATCTTTCAATCACATCAACAATTCTGTCTGTTGCCAAGTTTTGTTTTTGCGAGCTATTAAAAATGGCGTTTACTTTTTTTAACAAGCCTTCTTTTTCAGCATCAGATAAAATTGGATTTACGACGAATATAGGAATATCATTTTTTTGAATCGCTGTTGTTGAAAAGACGAGATCAATGTCATAGTCTTTTTCTTCATAATCTCTAACGGAAACAGAATCAATAATGTCAATTGTCGAAAATAAGCCTTCTAACTGCTGTTTTAATATTTGTGAAGTTCCAATTCCATTTGCACAAACGATTAAAGCTTTTTTTCTAGAAACCAGCGTGGTACCGGCTCTCCGTAGACAGCCGCCGAAATGAAATGAAATGTAAGCTATTTCATTTTCCGGCAGTGGTTTTCCAATTAACTTTTCGAAGGGCTCAATCACCTTTTGTGTAAGCAAGTACACCTCCTCAAACTTAGATTTAACAGAGTCGACAATGTTCTTTTCGACGTCGAGTCCGTATTTAACCCGATAAAAAGCAGGTTTCAAATGTAGAACGAGATTTTTCACCAGCATTTCCTGATCATCAAATAGTGTACATGCAAGTATTTGAAATTGATGGGTCATTTTTTTGGCAACAATCGTTAATTCTTCTGAAAGTTTATTGTCTATTCTATCTTCCTCGGAATAATTTACGCGCGCCCCCAATAAGTAAGTTGTAAAATAAAATTTCTCATCCTCAGGAAAGGAGGTATCAAAAATACGTTCGAGTTTTCTGCAAATCTGTTTTGTCACTAAAAATGCTTTCGTTTTTCTTAAAACATCTTTCTCAACTAAATCCATTTTTATATATTTCTTTTGCGCAATCCTCATGCTAAATAGCACCAAGCGTAAACTTAAGCTATATAGCATATCATCTGTAAATTTGATATTTAATTCTTCTTCACTTTGGAAGAGAAAATGGTAAACCTGTTTTAATAAATGTAAAAATTGTTCACTGCTGTTAGGATCATTTACCTGGAGTTGAATAGCAGCTACTAACGAATGATGATTTTGGATTGGGATCGCAATCGATAAATAATATCCAATCGCTCTGCGAATTTCAGCTTCGTCACCAGCAATGATGTACCCTTTTTTTCTCTCAAACCCGAGATGAAGATGAAAGGAACGAATATCTGCCTTTAATGATTTAATATCTTCGATCGTAGTAGTTCTACTAACTCTGCTTTTTTCCATTAAATCCTCTAGGAAATAGCTTTTCACACCCATCAAGATATAGAGAGCAATCCACGCCTTGCGTTCATCCTGCGAGTATTCATAGTGCCATGCTTTCATTTTCTCAATTTTGCTGGGAACTAACTTTTTTGCACGGTCCGTTAAAATAAAGCCAGCAGAACGAATGTTTTCAATCCTATCGATTCCAAGGCTGACAAGCCAATCATTGATTTTTTCTATATCATAATAGATGGTTCGCCGTGAAACATTTAATTTCTCTGTTAATTCCTCCGCAGAAAGATAAGAGTCAGCATTGATTAGTTGCATTAAAATGGCAGTACTGCGTTTATCTAATGACATGTCATATTCCTCCTTGCACTAAAAAATTGTGCAGAAAGATCAAGGGCAATTGCTTAATTTGATCGTACATCTTCCTTACTGATATTAAAAGACCAAGTACCATCCATTGCTTTTGTGCAAAATCGTACTGATTTATCGAAATAGTCTAACAGCCCTAAACAGTTTCATGAAGTGGAGGAGATGAAAAAGCTATTGTCGAATAGATGAGCAGCTTTTTGCATTATATTTTTGGAAAATAATTTCAGGATATAACTTATATTATCTATTGGTATTACTGGGTTTATACTTCGAGAAATATTAATAGAAAATTCACTATATATAAATAATTCTGTTAAATAGTGGACGAAGTGTTATTTTTTTTATAAAATGTAGAATATTAGGAACATTTACGTAATGTTTAAACTTTATCCGGATAGAACATTTCATAAAACACGATGATGAGAGCGATATCTTTGTTTGAATCATTTTAAAAATGCAACTTTGAAAGGAGTAAAAGTGTGACTCAGGCTCCCGTTTTAGATGTAAAAGAATTGAGAACATCATTCATTTCGTCTGATGGTGAAATTCCAGCAGTCGATAATATTAGTTTTGCGGTTAATAAAGGAGAAATTCTCGGAATCGTTGGGGAATCGGGATGCGGCAAAAGCGTTACTTCATTATCGATTATGAAGCTTATTCCTCAGCCACCAGGAAAAATAGTCGGTGGAGAGATTCTTTTGAACGGTGAGGATCTTGTCCCGGCCACAGAAAAAAGGATGCGGCAAATAAGAGGCAATGACATTGCAATGATTTTTCAAGAGCCAATGACGTCTTTAAACCCTCTGTTTACGATTGGAAATCAATTAGTTGAAGGGATTATTTTACATAAAAAGGTAAGCAAGAAGGCAGCCTTTAAAATTGGTGTCGAAATGCTAAAGCTCGTCGGCTTGCCTAGAGCAGAACAGATTATGAAGGAATTTCCCCATCAGCTTTCAGGTGGAATGAGACAGAGGGTAATGATAGCGATGGCTTTATCCTGTGATCCAAAGCTGCTGATTGCGGATGAACCTACAACCGCTTTGGATGTAACAATCCAAGCACAGATTTTATCTTTAATGAAGGATTTGAACAAAAAATTAGATACTGCAATTATCATGATTACCCATGATCTAGGGGTGGTAGCAGAGGTTTGTCAAAGAGTGCTCGTGATGTATGCAGGAAAAGTAGTTGAAGAGGCAAGTGTGAGCGAGATTTTTAAAAACCCAAAGCATCCCTATACGATCGGTTTATTGCAATCAGTGCCTGATGTTCGCGAAAAAAAAGAAAGGCTGTATTCAATCCCAGGCAATGTGCCAAAGCCAGGAACGATTACGACAGGATGCCGTTTTGCTGCACGATGTGATAAAGTTCAAGAACGCTGTTTAACAGAGGACCCTGAACTGTATAAACAGGGCGACGGCCATTATGTCCGCTGTTTCCTGCATGCCTCGGGAGGTGAAATTTAATGGCAGAAGTATTGCTCAAGGTAGATAATTTAAAGAAATATTTTCCGATTACGGGAGGTATTTTTGGTCAGAAAATTGGCGATGTCAAAGCGGTTGATGATGTCAGTTTTTATGTGAATAAAGGTGAAACCCTCGGTCTTGTGGGAGAATCAGGATGCGGAAAGTCGACTACTGGACGCGTGCTGATGCGCTTATTGGAGCCAACAGCAGGAACTGTGGAATTTGACGGAAAAGATTTGACAAAGCTCAAAGCGGAAGAAATGAGGCGAATGAGGAAAGAAATACAGATGGTGTTTCAGGACCCATTTGCATCATTAAATCCACGTCACACCGTTGAAAAAATTCTTGAGGAACCGCTTATTGTCCACGGGATCAAGGATAAGGACGAGCGCAAAAGAAGAGTGAAAGAAATGCTTGAAGTCGTCGGCTTAAACAGCTATCATGCCAAGCGCTATCCCCATCAGTTCAGCGGTGGACAAAGACAGCGCATCGGCATTGCCCGCGCTTTAATGACGAAACCAAAACTAATTATTGCTGATGAGCCAGTGTCGGCATTGGATGTGTCCATTCAATCGCAAGTGCTGAATTTGCTCGAGGATTTGCAAAAAGAATTTCAATTAACCTACATATTTATTGCGCATGACCTCGGTGTTGTCAAGCATATAAGTGATAGAGTAGGGGTTATGTATTTAGGCAGATTAGTAGAAATAACTGAAGCGGAGAAGCTTTATGAAAAGCCTTTGCACCCCTATACGAAAGCATTACTAGCATCGATCCCAATTCCGGATCCGGACTTGAAACAGGAAAGAGAGCTGCTAAAAGGGGATTTACCAAGCCCTTCTGATCCACCTCAAGGCTGTGCTTTCCATACCCGGTGCAGCGATTGTATGGAAATTTGTAAAGTAACCAGACCAGAATTGGTAGAAGTTGAACCAGGTCATTATGCAGCGTGCCATTTGTATAACAAGTGAAAAGCTGCATTAAATGATATAGGAATAGGAGAGCTAATCTCGAAAAAAACAAAGGGGGAAAAGAATGAAGAAACGTAAAGGTATTTGGGCGTTAGTATTAATGTTGTTACTTTCATTGGCGTTAGTTGGATGTAATAGCAGTTCAACTAGCAATGAGGGAGAACCAGACGATAGCACTGATGATAATGGTACAGAAGAAACGGCAACTGGTGGTCAGCTTGTATTTGGCCGTGGCGGAGATTCTACTTCTCTTGACCCAGCAGCAACAACAGAAGGTGAAGCTTTCAAGGTTACGGTTAACCTCTATGAAACTCTTATTAATTTTGGAGAGCAAGATACGGAAATCGAGGAAGGTCTTGCTACAGAATGGAGTACGAGTGAAGACGGCTTGACGCACACACTTAAGCTCCGTGAAGGTGTCAAGTTCCACGATGGAACTGATTTCAATGCTGATGCAGTTGTGTACAACTTCGAGCGTTGGAAAGCAGGAGACAAAGAACAATTTTATTATTACAATTCACAATTTGGCGATAAAATCGATTCTGTAACAGCGGTAGATGAGTATACAGTTGAATTTAAATTAAATACACCAATCGCACCGTTCTACAAAAACTTAGCCATGTCACCGTTTGGAATTGCAAGTCCGACTGCCATTGAAGAACATGGTGATAATTTCTTTAAAAACCCGGTCGGTACAGGGCCATTTAAATTTAAAGAGTGGAGAGAAAATGATCGCATCACAATTGTGAAGAATGAAGATTATTGGCAAGAAGGGCTGCCTAAGCTGGATGAAGTTATTTTCCGCGTAATTCCTGAAAACTCTGCTCGATTAAACGCCTTAGCGACAGGGGAGGTTGATTTAATTGACGGTGTTAACTTCAGTGATAAAGAAACGATTGAGTCCAATCCAGAGCTTCAAGTTTTTGAACGTCCATCATTAAACATTGGATACTTAGGTTTAACTTCTACTCGGAAACCATTGGACAACAAGCTTGTCCGTCAAGCGTTAAATCATGCCGTTAATAAACAAGAAATCATTGATGCATTCTATGCCGGTGCCGCAGAGCCTGCCATTAATCCAATGCCACCTGTAGTTGCTGGTTACAATCCTGATGTAGAGGATTATGAGTATGATCCAGAGAAGGCCAAGGAATTATTGGCTGAAGCTGGATACCCAGATGGCTTTGAAATGGAGCTTTGGGCAATGCCTGTTCCGAGACCATATATGCCTGAAGGACAAAAAGTCGCGGAAGCACTTCAAAAAATGTTTGAGGAAATCGGAGTTAAAGCAAAAATTGTCACTTATGAATGGGGTACTTACTTAGAGAAGGCCAATGCTGGTGAGGCGGACACATTCTTACTAGGTTGGACCGGCGATAATGGGGATGCGGATAACTTCTTATACGTATTGTTAGACGAAGATTCCATTGGCTCAAACAACTATTCGTATTACAAAAACGATGAAGTCCATGAGCTCTTACTAAAGGCACAAGCTAGCTCTGATCAAGCTGAACGAGATGAGCTCTATAAACAAGCACAAGTGATTATCAAGGATGACGCACCGTGGATTCCTTTAGTACACTCTACACCGTTATTAGCTGGAAGTGCTAATATTTCTAATTTCTTAGCTCATCCAACTGGTTCCGATCTATTGTCATCTGTCGAAATCAAAAATTAAGGTTGAGGGAAAGGGAGTGCATATGGGTAGCTCCCTTTTCTTTTTCCGATATTTCACATGCAAGTGAGGTGCAATCATGCTTTCCTATACGATAAAACGGCTTTTGTCACTCATTCCAGTTTTACTCGGTCTTACTTTAATTGTCTTTTTCATGATTCGAGCCATTCCAGGTAACCCAGCACAAATTATTTTAGGACAATTGGCAACAGAGGAGGCAGTTGCAGAATTAACTAAGCAACTCGGATTGGATCAACCTTGGTATACCCAATTTTTTCTTTATTTAAGTGACTTGTTTTCAGGAGATTTAGGACAATCGCTACGAACGAAGTCCCCGATTAATGAAGAGATTTGGCCATTTTTAGCGGCCACTGCAGAGCTAGCTCTTTGTGCGATGCTGATTGCAATTGTGATCGGCGTGAACGCAGGGATTATCAGTGCCTGGTTCCAAAACTCATGGTTTGATTATGTAGCAATGGTTCTAGCTTTAATTGGAGTATCGATGCCGATATTTTGGTTAGGATTGATGGAGCAATGGATTTTTGCGATTAATTTGGAGTGGCTTCCGACTTCTGGAAGGGAAAATGTAAGAGCACCGATAGACGCGGTAACGAATTTTTATATTATCGATACGATTATTCAAGGACGATTTGACCAATTATGGATTGTTATCAAACACTTAATTTTACCAAGTGCTGCTCTTGCTACCATACCGATGGCAATTATTGCCCGTATTACCCGTTCAACAATGCTTGAAGTGATGAAATCCGATTTTATCCGGACGGCGCGAGCAAAAGGGTTAAGAATGTTTTGGGTGGTGTACAAGCATTCTTTAAAGAATGCGGTTATTCCCATTTTGACGATTATTGGTTTGCAAACGGGGCTGCTTTTGGGGGGAGCAATATTAACTGAAACGATTTTTAGCTGGCCGGGCATCGGACGCTATATTTATGAAGCGATTAACTATCGAGATTATCCAGTTATCCAATCGGGGATTTTAGTTATCGCGGTCATTTTCGTATTGATTAATTTAATCGTTGATCTGCTGTATGCGGTCATTGATCCAAGGATTAAGTACAATTAGTGAGGGGGAGAGAAATTGGAACTTTCAACAAATAATCAACTCCAGAGACCATTAGAGCCGGTTGAGGAAAAAGCAGTCTCCCCTTGGCTAGAAGCGTGGAGAAGCTTTCGCAATAATAAATTAGCAGTGCTTGGAACACTGATTGTATTGTTTTTTATCTTACTTGCGATTTTTGCACCACTTATTGCACCTGAAGGAATTAACGAGCAAAATTTTGAAAAACGCCTGTTAGCGCCTTCGAGTGAACATTGGTTTGGCACGGATGATTTTGGCCGCGATATTTTTTCTAGGGTGGTACACGGGGCAAGGATTTCCCTTTGGGTCGGCTTTTTAGCGGTAACAGGTTCTATTGTAGTCGGCTGCTTATTAGGGATTTTGGCAGGTTATTATGGAAAATGGGTTGATACGATCATTTCCCGTTTCTTTGATATTTTGTTGGCATTTCCAAGTATTTTGCTTGCGATCGCCATTGTTGCCGTCTTGGGTCCATCGTTGAAAAATGCACTGATTGCGATTGCGATCATCAATATTCCCAACTTCGGCCGTCTCATTCGCTCTCGGGTCTTAAGTGTGAAGCAAGAAGAGTATATTTTAGCAGCTAAGGCTGTTGGAATGAAAAATAGTCGCATTCTTTTCCATCATGTGATGCCAAATAGTATTGCACCGATCATTGTTCAAGGAACATTAGCGATTGCAACAGCAATAATTGAAGCTGCCGCGTTAGGGTTTCTTGGGTTGGGGGCTGAAGCACCAAACCCAGAATGGGGTAAAATGCTCACTGATTCCAGAGCGTTTCTTGTACAGGCCCCATGGACCATGATTTTCCCCGGTTTAGCGATCATGCTCACTGTTCTTGGCTTTAACTTAATGGGGGATGGACTCAGAGACGCACTGGATCCAAAAATGAAAAATTAACCAAAAAAGCAGCTGAAAAGATCAGCTGCTTTACTCTTGGATAGTTTCCTCCATATTAAGTTCGTTTTCCTTTGTATGATACGATTTGAAGCTCGTCACTAGCACGTCTAAATGATTTAGATGCTCATCATATTCGATGATAAAGGAAATTAACTGCATTATATGAAAGAAGGTCACTTCATTTTCATAATCAATCTCTTTTTGCTTTGCAATAAAAAGGCTAAATAGTTCTTGACGATTTAGGCAAAGCTTGTCATCCTCGATGGATTTCTCCCGTTTGACCTTGCCGATAAACTTCAACATGATTTGCTCATGCCGTTCAATTAAGAAATCGAGCTGGTGCTGAATTTCTAAATGGAAGTCATCAGGCAAGTGAATCACGTCATTTTCAAAGCGATGCAATCTTTTCAGGATTTCAATTGCTTTTTTCGTCGTGGAAATCATTTGCCGATAAATCACGAGCTTTCTCGCCTTCGTTGCTGTGTTTTTCTTAAAATAACTTCTTTCTTCTTTGTACATCAGATAAAGCTGATTAACCTTTAATAAATCATCCTTTATTTTTTCAATATCCTTTTTTAAAAAGGTATGTTCTGATGCATGCCTAGTATTCATGCGAATCCACCTTGTTGCTTCTTCTGTTAAACTGGCAATCCGAAAATAAAGCTTCTTCTCATATTTTGGAGGCAAGAAGACAAGATTAACAATAAATGCCGATAAAATTCCCAGTAAAATCGTTAAAAAGCGAATGATAGCAAACTCAATAAATTCGTCACCAGGACTCTCCATGATCGCAATTAATGTGACAAGAGATAAGCTGATGGTATTAGAAATATTTAATTTTAGATTTATTGTGATCACAATGATGGCAGCAAGCCCGATCACAGCAACATTATTTCCTAAAGTTATGACAAACAAAACAGCAACAATTGCTCCGATGATATTCCCCTGTACTTGCTCAATAATAGATAAATATGAGCGATAAATGGTCGGCTGAATCGCAAAGATCGCCGCAATCCCAGCAAATATTGGGGAAGGTAACCGAAATAGCTCAGACAGTAAGAGGGCAAGAACAATTGCAATTCCCGTCTTTAAAATGCGGGCACCAAGCTTCATAAGTAGATTTTTCCTTTCTTTTCAACAAAAATAACACTTCTCATGATATGAGATGTGTATACATACTTTAAACCATTTCATTTTATTTCTCAATAGACAAAAATTTATATTATGTGAAGAGTATATGAATTAGGGATGAGCTTATGCATATATGAGTGGTTGAGTGGAGTAAAATTATTATAAAGGAAAGATTCTGAGTCAAGGAGAAGCGGCGAATGTCGTTTTGGAGATAAAGGATTTTATTCGATTAAAGCAGCGCAGATATAAAGGGATAGATAGAAGTGAAAGTGCCTTTGGACAAGCAAACGAGGTAAAGAGAGCGGGGGAGTCCAAATAGAGAGTGCAATGGGACAACAAGCGAGGCGAAGGAGGAGCACAGTCCGAATCAAAAATGCAATCTGAAAAATCAGATAGAAAAGAAGAAGCTGTGAAGAAAACAGCTGGAATTCGACTGACAAAATAAAGCTTTAAATCGTCGTTAAGCGAACAAAACAAGGACGGGAGCTGTAAATTTACACAAACTAAAAAAACGCCCGCACAAAAGCGGGCGCCTAACATCATTCAGTTGAAACAGATGGATCTGCTTGTTCTTTTACTGGTACTACTTGAACGAAATGTTCTTCAGGGTCTTGAAGGAGAAGGGTTAGTTTGTTTGCTTCTTCGTCTTGACCTTGAGCTTTAAGCATATCAATGTACTGGCTAAGAAGTTCAACGACATCAGAAACACCTTTTTCAGATAAAGCTGATACGGTTACTTTCGCCCCTTTGGCGATCCTTCTTTGGATGGCTTCCTTCGTTAAACCCAGCTCAGGCTGATGTCTTAAGTAGACGACACCGCCGGTCATACCAGCACAAATCCATGGACCTGGATCGCCCAGCACTAAGCCGCGACCATTGGTCATGTATTCAAAGGCAAAACCTTTAATGTTCGCTCTTGAACCGATATTGCCATTTTCTTTTGCCGGGATGGCATTCTTTACTTGGCCACCGATAATCATATCAGCGCCAGATAAGCGAATACCTGCGCGTGCATCGGCATTGCCCTGAGCAACGAGCAAGCCTTGCTGCGCTCCATAACCGAAGCCTTTTCCGACCGAACCGTTGTAATATTGTCCGTTTTTCCCCTTTGATTTAAAGATGAGGATTTGGCCGCCAAAGGATGTCTTACCAGTTCCGTCTTGGGAACCACCTGATACTTCAATTTTAATGCCTTCACTGTTGTATGCTCCGAGTCCATTACCTGGAATGGAACCGTTCTTGTACTTGAGCTCAACAGCAGGAAGAGCTTTATAGGAGCCATCTAAACGGCCGCGAACACGGTGGCAAGAAACGCGGCTTCCCAATACGCGCTGCTCCGATGTAATGCTATGATATTCGCGAGATTGCTGGAGCTCGCCAACATTGCTATCTAAAAACTCTGCGCCGACTGCCATTTGAAGCTGGGCGGCTTCCGTTGCGGCAGCTGCTTCTTTTTGCCCAAATTGCCCAATATCAAGTGTTTTTAACAAGTAAGTTAAATCTAATTGCTCAGTGCCTTTCGCTTGTTGCAGAAGGTCGGAGCGACCGACGATGTCCTGAAGATTTTTAAAGCCTAATGACGCTGTGAGCTCCTTTAGCTCATTTCCAAAAGCAGTGAAAAGGTTGATAATTCCTTGAACAGCCAGGTCAAACTGTCTTGGAACAAATCTTCTTAAACCATGATCCTTCGCCTGCGCTTCAGATTCGATTTGTGTAGCAATTCCAACATGACAAGTATCTAAGTGACAGCCGCGGCAAGTTGTACAGCCGATGGCAATCATTGATAAAGTACCGAATCCGACACGATTAGCTCCAAGAAGCATGACTTTAATGACATCTTTGGCGCTCTTAATACCGCCATCTGCCCAAAGCTCTACTTGGTCACGGATTCCAGCTTCCAACAAGGCATTATGAGCTGCTTTAACACCGATTTCAACTGGAAGACCGACGTATTGAAGAGCGTGGATTCTTGCAGCACCAGTACCACCATCGAATCCGCTTAATGTGATAATATCGGCGCCGGCTTTGGCAATTCCAACAGCAATTGTGCCGATGTTTGGAACGACCGGAACTTTGACAGAAACTTTCGCCTTGTCGTTTGCGGTTTTAAGCTCATGAATCATTTGTGCTAAATCTTCAATCGAGTAGATATCATGGTTGTTAGACGGTGATATCAAATCAGAACCTATTGTCGCATTTCTAGCTTCGGCAATTTTTTCTGTTACCTTTGAGCCAGGTAAATGTCCACCTTCACCAGGTTTTGCTCCTTGCCCAATTTTAATTTCAAGGAGGTTTGAAGAGTTTAGTAGCTCAGCATTGACACCAAAACGACCTGAGGCAACTTGCTGACCGCGCGTTTTTGGATATTTGCCTAGCATATCCTTGATTTCCCCACCTTCACCGTTAAGGCTTACCATATTTAATCGGTCTGCACCTTCAGCATAAGCACGGAAGGCAATTTCATTCTGAGATCCGAAAGACATAGAGGAAATCACAAATGGTAAACTATGCTCGCCGACACTAATGTCAACATCACTTGCAGAAATATCTGAAGCAGAAGTTTTCAAATCTGTTAAATGACGGATCGTTGTTGGATTCTGTTCTTCCTGCTCGCTGATTTTTTCCTTATATGCGCTGTAGTCACCAGTTGATGCCACATCACCGATAGCTTTCCAAATACGAGGGAAGAGGTTGAATGACTTTCCAACACGCTCTTTTTCGTTTTGATAATCTGCCGCTCTTTCAAGGGCATCATTTTTCATGGTCTCAAAATTATAGGCGAGGTCACGAGAACCGAAAAAGTTAACGATGTTAAGGACGTCAGCAACTTCTTCATTTAAACCAATTGCCGAAAATAATCTTCCATAGCCTCGAAGCTCATGAATACCGATCGTAGAGATGACTTTTTCCAAACCTTTCGTAAGGGCAGAGTGAAGATTAACGATAGGCTTAATAGACTCATCAAACACGGTCATAAACATATAGTAAGGACTGATTAAGTCAGATCCTAATCCGAAGGCAACAATAATATCGTGTAAAGAGCGAATCGAAGCAGAGCGTAATAGAATGGAGCAATTTCTTCGCAGTTCCTCTTTCACAAGTGCTTGATCGACGGCTGATGTAACAAGATGTGGATCAAGCCATAATGAATCATTTATATGAGCCTGACTGTCGTCAAGCACAATTAGTGTTTTGCCATCCTTTACCGCAGCTACAGCTTCTGCTTGAAGGCGAGTTAATGCCGCCTCAACCGTTTCATCCTTATGCATGGTCATAGATAAGTAGGAAATGAGATTTCCCCTTTGGAATAAAGCTGCTACTTGATCATAGCTAGGTTGATTTAATTCCAATGAACATTCGTAGCCAGCCGCACCTTCAATAAGCAATGGCGAAGGCAATTCTACAAGTGTACCTGGCAATTTTTTTGCAAAAAGGGAAGGCCGCTCGCCAATAATCGTTCTTGTTGAAAAATGCTCAGATTCCCGATCTCGGTCAATTGCGGGGTTCGTTACAACAGCTACACTTTCTTTAATAAAATCAGCGACGTTTTTACGATTCGGATTGATTGCTGCTAATGGTGAATCATGTCCGAGTGAACGAATCGGTTCGACACCTTTTTCAGCCATTTGTTCAATCAGTTGAATATGATCCCTTTCCCAGCCGAATGCTTTATATTGACCGTTATGAATCTTCGTTGGATAGGTTACGCTCACGGTTTTTTCAAGTTTTGGAACAGAAAGGCGCTTTCTTGCATCAGTGATGTTCGCTCTTGTTGAAAATCTCTCGTAAACAGTAGCTTGATATTGATCGTGTTCATAGACTTTTAATACATCGCCATCCCACTTCAGTCCAACCTTTTCCCCTGGTGCAAGCGGCTTTGGTTCATTTACATATTCACTTGAAGGAATAATTCCTGGCTCAGATGAGAACAGATAGGAGCTTTCTGTCTCAAGCATCCAAAGCGGGCGCAAACCTAATGCATCGACACTGAAGACAGCTTCGTCACCAAAGCGGGAGATAATGCCTGCCGGACCTTGGGCGAAATGTCCCCATGCTTCACGCATGTAACTATATAAATCTTGAAGATGCTTTGGATATGCTTTAATCTCGTTAATAATTGGTGGAAAAAGTAAATCCAATGCTTCAAATAAAGAGTAGCCGTCACGACAAATAAGCGTCTCAATCGTTCTACTTAAATCTTGTGAATCACTGCCATCCTTAACAAGAGGAACACCGATCATTTTCGCTTCATCACGAAGTTTGGCAATGGTATTAATTTCACCGTTGTGACCAAGAACACTAAAAGGTTGAACACGGTTAAAGCTGGACAATGTGTTCGTAGAGTAGCGATTATGCCCTAATGTCATTGTTGAAGCAACGAGTGGGTTTGCTAGATCGCTGTAATATTTTGGCAAAATATCACCGGCGCCCATTACTTTATAAACGGCATGATATTGACTTAATGAAGCAACATGGATGTTATCGTCCTTTTCTATTTCTACAGTTAGCTCAAATAATTTTTTTGAAAGCTCTTGGCCGGTTACATTACTCTTGAGAGCTACCTGCCAAAATACAGGATTTTCTTGGATTGCAATGGGTCCTAAAGCGGAAGAATTACTTTCTTCAGTTGACTCAAATAAAATTTCCAATTGAGCGTTTTCCAGTTTTGAAATCAATGCTTTTTTTAGAGCTTGCGGCTGTTCTTTTCTATTAATAAAGATATGACCGACTACAAATCCAGCTTGGTCAACAACTTCTGTGTTTTGACCAGCCTTTTCTAATTTTTCTTTCCAAAGTGTGCGTGGAATGTCGATGTGAATTCCTACCCCATCACCTTCGCCATTAATGAAACCAGCACGGTGATTCATTGTCACGAGGGCATTAATGCAATTAAATATATTTTCACGGGTAGGGGTATTGTTTTTTTCCATTGAGGCCACAATTCCGCAAGCATCATGTTCTTGGCGGTAAAATTCATTAAATTGTGAGGGGCTCCATTGTTGATTTGTCATAACTTAGGCTTTAAATAGGCTCTGCCTTAAAGCCGTTCACCTCCTAAAATTTCATAAGTAGATTGACGATCTGGACAAGCGCAGCGATTGGCATCTTATGTATGCGACATACGTTTCACCAATCTGGAAAATATCAGTCAATCCATTGGCTTTAATATTGTGGAAAATTGAAGGTAGCTTCCCTATCATTCTAGAATAATAGAAGATAAAGTCGGCTTTATAGCAAACTATTGGGGAAGAGCTCGAAAGATGAAACTCTCTCTTAATTATTGTGAGATTATTTGACAAAAAATAACCACACTTAAAGAAGCCAAATAGTAATACCAGTGTATCATAAGAATTTTCAGAAATCAATTATTTATACATAATCATGGATATGTTTTTTGAAATAAATGGGAAGAAATTACCACAAAACCTTATAATGTAACCGTTTACAATGAATATGATATATAAAAAAGGAGCCTTTTTGGGCTCCTTGATGCATAAAATATGAATATTTATGCTCGTTTTTTAAGCGTCGGCAGACAGCTTCTGAAAAGCTTGATCGACGGCGTGGAGGGTAGCTTCAATATCTTCTGCTGTATGGGCAATCGTGACGAACCATGCTTCATATTTGGATGGTGCAAGATTAATGCCTTGCTGAAGCATGAGTTTAAAGAACTTGGCAAACATTTCACCATCTGTATTTTCAGCTTGCTCATAGTTTTCTACTTTCATATCTGTAAAGTATACTGTTAGAGCGCCTTTTAGGCGATTTATCGTTATCGGAATTCGGTGTTCTTGTGCCGATTTTGCAATTCCTTCTTCAAGCATGGCACCAAGCCTGTCCAAATATTCGTATACGCCGTCCTGTTTTAAAACTTCCAGGCAAGCGATGCCAGATAAGATCGAGGCGGGGTTTCCAGCCATAGTTCCTGCTTGATAGGCTGGACCAAGGGGAGCTACACTTTCCATAATTTCTTTCTTTCCGCCATAGGCACCGATTGGAAGTCCACCGCCGATAATTTTTCCCATCGCTGTTAAATCAGGCTGAATTCCCAACATATCCTGGGCTCCTCCATACATAAAGCGGAAAGCAGTAATCACTTCATCGTAAATCACAAGGGCGCCGGCAGCATGGGCAAGGTCATTCACTTGTTGCAAAAATCCATCTTTCGGCTCGACAATTCCGAAATTGCCAACAATTGGCTCAACGAGAACCCCGGCAATTTGGTCTCCCCATTTATTCAATGCTTCTTTAAATGGTTCGATATTATTGAAAGGAACGGTTATCACTTCCTGTGCGATGCTTTGCGGGACGCCGGCAGAATCTGGTGTTCCAAGTGTTGAAGGCCCAGAACCTGCTGCGACAAGAACAAGATCGGAATGTCCATGATAGCATCCAGCGAATTTAATGATTTTATCTCTGCCTGTATAGGCACGGGCAACACGGATCGTTGTCATAACCGCTTCGGTGCCAGAATTAACAAATCGAACGTTTTCAAGATTAGGCATTGCTTCACGAAGCATTTTGGCAAACTTGACTTCGTGTGGTGTGGGTGTTCCGTATAACACACCCGTTTCGGCTGCTCTTTTAATCGCTTCTGTTATATGTGGATGAGCATGACCTGTAATAATTGGACCGTATGCAGCTAAATAGTCGATATATTGATTGCCGTCGACATCCCAAAAATAGGCGCCGCTGGCCCGTTCCATTGCGACTGGAGAACCGCCGCCAACCGCTTTGTAGGAGCGGGAAGGGCTATTAACTCCACCAACTATGTATTCCAACGCTTCTTCATGAAGGCGTTCTGAATTTGTAAACTTCATAAAAATCCTCCTAAACCTTTCATTAAAACTACCTATATATTTTAGCACTTGAGTTGCTATTAATGGAAGCGAGCGAAAAAGTTTGCCAGCCTTTTTTATTTTTAGATAGGGGTGTGATAGAAAATGTTGATTTCTGTTTTGAGTACCAAGGAGTGAACTTCCACTTCAAAATCCTCCGAAATCCAAAAGCTCCCCCTAAGGCAGATGGATTGCTTGCCTTAGGAGGAGCTTTATGCCTGTTTCCAACCTTTTAACCTCACAGGTCGCTTGCTAGGCAGTCTTCGAACAATTAAGCGAACAGCTTTACTATATCTTTTTCAATTTGGGATGGCTCAGTTGTAGGAGCGTAGCGCTCAACGACGTGACCAGTTTGATCGACGAGAAATTTAGTGAAATTCCATTTAATATTCCTCGAAAGCACTCCCTTTTTCTCTTCTTTTAAAAATGTGAAAAGAGGGTCAGCATTTTCGCCATTGACATCGATTTTTGCGAACATTGGGAAGGTGACGCCATAATTTTTTTGGCAAAATTGAAGGGTTTCATCGATCTGAGCAAATTCTTGATTGTTAAATTGATCGCAAGGGAAGCCCAGTATCACGAAGTCTCGGTCGGCGAATTTATCGTATAGCTCTTGAAGCCCTTTAAATTGGGGAGTTAATCCACATTTACTTGCAGTATTCACGATGAGTAAAACTTTGCCTGAGTAGTCTTTTAAGGACTTTTCCGTTCCATCTGTCATTTTGACATTAAAATCATATACTGTTTTCATTTTAAACCTCCCACAAATTTCTTATTTTCATTTTAACACGATTGCTAGTCTTTTGCGTAAAATTGGAATCGGTTCGTTAGAAGCAGCATTCCTTTATTTGCGGTGTTAAGACAAGCTGTTCTATAAAACAGTGATTTGACGTATATATGAAAGAAACAAGCTTTATCTTTTGCAAAGGCAAACGATTTTTGGCTCACCTCGTGAGAAACGACGGTTCACACGTCTTTTAGTTAGCCTGAAAAATGAAGCGATGAGAAAAAGAGCTAATAATCAACACTGACCAATAATTAAAATCTTGCAAGATAAGAGGGGGCGGGATGGTTGATCTTTTATATATCGATTTTGATCATTGTCATCTGTGTTGTCAGCAGTATCCGACTTCTGTTTACCCCCTATAAAATAAAGGGAAAACGGGTGTCTCTTGAGAATTTTTTATTCTTGGGGGCCATATATGCTACCGTTATGATTAGCTTTGGACTTTTATATGTTTTGTTAGAATTACATGATTTTGCTGTCTTGGATGATGGCTATATTCCTGTAGCCAATCGTTTTTTAACGCGCTTAGAAACGGGTCTTTACTTTAGCGCGATTACATTATTTTCCGTGGGCTACGGCGATATTGCACCGATTGGAGTTGGCAGAATTATTGCTGTCATCGAAGCGTTAATCGGCTATACGATTCCTGCTGCATTTGTTGCCAGAACAGTGCTTGATATGGATAAATAGTCTAATGCTTGTCTTTGTTCCGTGGATTCGTTACCCTAATGGTAGTAATGAAACGGAGGGATCGTTATGTCTATTGAACAAGGTCAATTAGCACCAGATTTTCAATTACCTGCAAGTGATGGTAGTACGGTTAAGCTTTCGGATTATCGAGGAAAAAATGTTGTTTTATACTTTTACCCGAAGGATATGACTCCAGGTTGTACGACTGAGGCGTGTGATTTCCGCGATCACCACCAAAATTTTGCGGATGTCGATGCGGTCATCTTAGGAATAAGTCCTGATCCAATCGAACGGCATGAGAAATTTATTGAAAAGCATGGACTTCCTTTTCTTCTGTTGGCAGATGTAGAACATGAAGTTGCTGAAAAATACGGGGTGTGGAAACTAAAAAAGAATTTTGGCAAAGAATATATGGGGATTGAGCGATCCACTTTTATTATTGACAAAGAGGGAAAAATTGCTAAAGCATGGTTGAAGGTTAAAGTTAAAGGGCATGTGGAGGAAACATTACAATTTGTGGAAGAAAATCTATAAATAAGTTATGGATCAGACTAAAGGATTCATAGTATGATTTCAATATAATGCATGCAGCATTTAAATCATTTACTTGAATATTGGTCATGAATCCTCGAAAAGAGGATGTACTTGATTGGCTGCCAAATAGGTTGGGGCCAATTTTTTTATTTTTTTTTGAAAAAAAATGAAGTAATAACCGTTGCAAATACGTCTAATACTTATAAGATTGGAAAAAAGATGTCATAGAAAATGCAACCCAATAACAAAACTTAGTCAAAGTAGGTGATGGATTTTGACAGAAAAAGAGATTTATATACTTCTTACAGATACAGGCACTTGGTTTTCGAGGATGATTAAAATGTATACTAGATTTCCGTATAATCATGTTTCCATTGCCTTAGATCAAGGGTTGCAGAATATTTATAGCTTTGGGAGAAAGGTTTATACCAATCCGTTTTCAGGTGGTTTCGTAAAAGAACGTATGGATCAAGGCGTGTTTTTTCATAAAAAAGAAACGAAATGTGTGGTATATAAATTAACGGTCAATGAAGAGCAATTTAATGAGATTATCCAAATAATTTATCAATTTGAACGATTCTCAGCAAATTATCGATACAATTTATTGGGGATTTTCGCGATTGCACTTAATATGAAATTAAAACGAGACAATGCCTTTACCTGCTCACAATTTGTCGCAACCGTTTTGGGAATGAGTGGTTTGAAGCTGATGAAAAAAAGTCCTGAACTCATGAGACCGGATGATTTTGCTCTTATTCCAACATTAGAATTAATATATGAAGGAAAACTTCATGAATATCAAAATTATATTCAACCAGCTCCTTTCCCAGTAAGAAATGTTATCGGTGTTTAATGAACTTATATCTTTATCATTTAATTTCAGGCTGCTTCCTTTGGGGCGGCTTTTCTTAAGTATAGGTGAATAAATTTGTGCGGAACAGGGCAAGCAGTTCCTTGAGAAAAAGTCAGGATATGCCATTTATAACGTAAAGAGTTGCTCGTAAAATTTATTTTTACAGTCTGTGCGGGTGTCCACGCATCTATTGAAGTGCTGAATATGATTGTATTAGGGCATACCTCCTCAGACAAATGTTTTATTTGACAGGTCACTTCGTTGGCCTGCTTTTTTTGTATATTTATCGACCATGATATTGTTAAAAAAGATTATAATAGAAGAAAAAAGAGGAGAGTGATCGAGTGAAGGTAGTATCATCTATTTTACCTGACGAATCGATTCAAGAAATGATCCGTGCCAAGTTTCCAAACGTTCAATTTGAATTTTATAAAGGGATGAAACATGCTCAAACGAGCTTTCAAGATGCAGAAATCTTCATTACTTATGGCGAAGACTTGACTGAAGAGGATATTACGAAGGCTCAGAATTTAAACTGGATTATGGTCATGTCCGCAGGCCTTGATAAAATGCCGCTGGCGGCTTGCCATAAAAAGGGGATTATCATCACGAACGCGCGCGGAGTACATAAGATACCGATGGCAGAGTATACGCTGGGAATGATGCTTCAATATGTAAAACAAGCTAGAGTATTGTGGAGCAACGAACAAGAAGAAAAATGGGAACGCCGCGTTCCGATGGAAGAGCTTTGTGGAAAAACGATTCTTATTTTAGGAGTAGGTGCGATTGGAGGAGAGATCGCGCGTCTTGCTAAAGCATTCAGAATGAATACAATCGGTGTAAATCGTACGGGAAATCCGGTTGAATTTGTAGATGAATTGTGTCAATTAGATGACATCTCTACAGTAGTGGGAAAAGCGGACTTCATTGTTTCTGTATTGCCAAGTACACCGGAAACCACTCATTTACTAACATATGAGCACTTTAAGCTGATGAAAAATACGTCTGTCTTTATCAATATTGGGCGTGGTGACTTGGTTGAAGAAGACACTCTTTTTGAGGTTATGAAGAATAAAGAGATCGCCCACTTATTTTTAGATGTATTTGCAGTCGAACCTTTGCCAGAGGGACATCCGTTTTGGCAAATGGAACAAGTAACCGTTACACCGCATCTTTCGAGCCTGACAAAGAATTATTTACCAAGATCATTTGAAATATTTGAAAAAAACTTACATACATATAATAATAAAGGTAATAACATGATAAATCAGATTGATTTAACGCGAGGGTATTAGTAGATATATTGACAAATAGGGAACTTTACGAGTACACTAATTATAAATATTATAAAGTAAGAATTTATACTAGAAAAGAGGTGCATGGCGGTGTCACATAGTGAATTAAAAGAAGCACTTGATACCTTAAAAGGAACTGGGGTTAGAATAACTCCACAACGTCATGCGATACTTGAGTATTTAATAAACTCAATGTCACATCCTACAGCTGATGATATTTATAAAGCATTGGAAGGCAAGTTTCCAAATATGAGTGTGGCAACGGTTTACAACAATCTAAGAGTATTTCGTGAGGTTGGTCTTGTAAAAGAATTAACCTATGGGGATGCATCTAGCCGCTTTGATTTTATTACAACTAATCATTATCATGTTATTTGTGAAGCTTGTGGGAAAATTGTCGACTTCCATTATCCAGGTTTGGATGAGGTTGAACATCTTGCTTCACACGTAACGGGCTTCAAGGTCAGTCATCATCGGATGGAAGTATACGGTACCTGTCCTGACTGTTCAGCCAAAGAAGCTCATTAACTGATAGTACTTGCTATCAGTTATTTTTTTTGTTCTATTCGTGCAAAATTCAAGTTATAGAGGACGTTCAAAAATGAAAAAACTCGGCAATTTCGCCGAGTTGGTAGTGGACTATGTAAAGATGTGATGAATTAGCATTCATAGCTTGTTATCCTTCTCCGGTACCCATTAGCTCTTTAAAGAGTTTCATTTTTTAGGAGTCTGCTTTTTTGCTGTTATATTTCTCATTAAATTCTAAACCTTCAAGGTTAGGATCAAGAGTGAGCGGTTCATTGCAATGCATACATATGTCGACTCGACCTAATATCTTTGTTGGTTTTTCACAGTTTGGGCATTTCACTTGAACAGTTTTTGTGGAAAGCATGCCAATCCAAAAATAAACAACTGTACTTGCAATAATAGACAGCAAACCTAAAAACATAAAAATGGACATTAAGATTACAGACTGCCTGAAAAATATCCCGAGATACATGATGAAAAATCCGACAAAAATCAAGCTGAGCGCAAACGTGCGGATTTTATTTATTTTACTTGAATATTTAGCCATTATTGTACCCTCCTAAGACTTAACTATATCACATAAATGAGGGTGAAATAAATGGTTAACAAGCGTTGGTGTCGAAGTTTGTCTAGAAAATTAGCAGGAGATCGTTTAGAATTGTCGAAGATATAGGCTAACAATATAATGGGGGAATGATGATGGAAGACATTCTTCGTCCGATTTATCAGGAAAGGGCAAGTGACCCGAATACTCTTGGAGTATTAACAATAGAAAAAATCCAATATTCAATACCAACAACCGATACGTTTGATACGATTCTTTTAATGATTGTTAAAGAGGCAGACCAGCCTATATTTGTAAAGCACTATTCTTATGAAGGTAAAAAAGCCGCGCTTTATATAGTTACTGAAAAAAAGCTCAATAATTGGATACTATTAGGTTCTAATAAGAGAATATTTGATTGGCTCTATAATGGTAAAATTGTTTTTGACCGAAATGAATATGTTGCAAAATTAAAAGAAGAGATGAAGGAATTTCCGTTCTATGGACGAAAAATCAAAATGGGCTTGGAGTTTGCTAAGCTCATTCGTAGATACATGGATGGGAAAGCATTTTTTGAAAACCACCATTATTTGGATGCGTATAATCATGTCATTCACTCTTTGCACCATTTGGCAAGATTATCGATTATTGAAAATGGATTCCATCCTGAAGTAACAGTTTGGAATCAAGTGAAACAAATGGAGCCTGAGATTTACAAACTTTATGTGGAATTAGTGAATAGTGATGAAACGATGGAAAAACGCTTGGAGCTTCTCTTTCTTGCAAGTGAGTTTCTCATTCATTCACGTACAAAAGTCGGTATTAATCATTTATTAGAGGTTCTGGGTGAACGGGAATTTTGGACTTTTAACGATATGATTCGTCACGAAGAGTTAGTGGAGTATTCAGTTGATTTATCCATTTTACTCGAGTATTTGATTGAAAGAGGGTATATTGATGTTAAAAATGTGGAAACAAAAGGACAGGGTGTTTTTCATCGTTGTTACTTTGTAGCCAAAAAATTATCTTAAAAAAATATAAAAAAGGGTTGCTTTCTTTTAAAATACTTGTTATATTAATATCCGTCGCTGCGAAACGCATTGAAAAATGTTTTTCCTTTGACGGATTGCTTTTAAAAAAAGATGTTGACATCAACATCACTACATGTTATATTAAGAAAGTCGCTTCTGAAGCGGCACTGTGATTGAACTTTTTGTTTTAATCATGATTGCACTTTGAAAACTAAACAAATCATACGTCAACAAATCATAGTGGAGGCTATCTTTCTTTAAGAAGCTGAAACTAGCCAACGTTTATTTTTAAACATAAGAGCTAATCTTACTCTTTATTGGAGAGTTTGATCCTGGCTCAGGACGAACGCTGGCGGCGTGCCTAATACATGCAAGTCGAGCGCTTGCACAAGAAAGCTTGCTTTCTTGTTGCTTGAGCGGCGGACGGGTGAGTAACACGTGGGCAACCTGCCTATAAGACTGGGATAACTTCGGGAAACCGGAGCTAATACCGGATAATGCTTTTGAACACATGTTTGAAAGCTGAAAGATGGTTTCGGCTATCACTTATAGATGGGCCCGCGGCGCATTAGCTAGTTGGTGAGGTAACGGCTCACCAAGGCGACGATGCGTAGCCGACCTGAGAGGGTGATCGGCCACACTGGGACTGAGACACGGCCCAGACTCCTACGGGAGGCAGCAGTAGGGAATCTTCCGCAATGGACGAAAGTCTGACGGAGCAACGCCGCGTGAGTGATGAAGGTTTTCGGATCGTAAAACTCTGTTGTTAGGGAAGAACAAGTACCGGAGTAACTGCCGGTACCTTGACGGTACCTAACCAGAAAGCCACGGCTAACTACGTGCCAGCAGCCGCGGTAATACGTAGGTGGCAAGCGTTGTCCGGAATTATTGGGCGTAAAGCGCGCGCAGGCGGTTCTTTAAGTCTGATGTGAAAGCCCACGGCTCAACCGTGGAGGGTCATTGGAAACTGGGGAACTTGAGTGCAGAAGAGAAGAGCGGAATTCCACGTGTAGCGGTGAAATGCGTAGAGATGTGGAGGAACACCAGTGGCGAAGGCGGCTCTTTGGTCTGTAACTGACGCTGAGGCGCGAAAGCGTGGGGAGCAAACAGGATTAGATACCCTGGTAGTCCACGCCGTAAACGATGAGTGCTAAGTGTTAGAGGGTTTCCGCCCTTTAGTGCTGCAGCAAACGCATTAAGCACTCCGCCTGGGGAGTACGGCCGCAAGGCTGAAACTCAAAGGAATTGACGGGGGCCCGCACAAGCGGTGGAGCATGTGGTTTAATTCGAAGCAACGCGAAGAACCTTACCAGGTCTTGACATCCTCTGCCACCCCTAGAGATAGGGCGTTCCCCTTCGGGGGACGGAGTGACAGGTGGTGCATGGTTGTCGTCAGCTCGTGTCGTGAGATGTTGGGTTAAGTCCCGCAACGAGCGCAACCCTTGATCTTAGTTGCCAGCATTCAGTTGGGCACTCTAAGGTGACTGCCGGTGACAAACCGGAGGAAGGTGGGGATGACGTCAAATCATCATGCCCCTTATGACCTGGGCTACACACGTGCTACAATGGATGGTACAAAGGGCAGCGAAGCCGCGAGGTGGAGCGAATCCCATAAAACCATTCTCAGTTCGGATTGTAGGCTGCAACTCGCCTACATGAAGCCGGAATCGCTAGTAATCGCGGATCAGCATGCCGCGGTGAATACGTTCCCGGGCCTTGTACACACCGCCCGTCACACCACGAGAGTTTGTAACACCCGAAGTCGGTGAGGTAACTGGTGGTTTCACTGAGTATCTGATAAAAGTAGTCGGAAATTCAGTGAAACCACTAGAGCCAGCCGCCTAAGGTGGGACAGATGATTGGGGTGAAGTCGTAACAAGGTAGCCGTATCGGAAGGTGCGGCTGGATCACCTCCTTTCTAAGGAATATTGAGGCTTAGATGTCTCATAAATCGAAAAGTTGATGAAGCTATTTTGCCAAGTCAAAATAGCCGTATGATTTGTTTAGTTTTGAGAGTGCAATCTCTCAAAACCGTAACCTTTTGGTTACCGTTTGTACCTTGAAAACTAGATAATGAAGAAGAACCAAGAAATTACCGAGTAATCGCCATTTTAGTTTTTCTCTCTATTGATTTATTCATAGAGTAAACCGCAAGGGTTTCAAGAGGTTGACGCAGAGATGCGCCGCTTATCGGAAGCCGAAAGTTGAGGGAAATGAGAAGCAAACAGGTCGAGGAATCAAGCGAGGAAGTACCGGAGCGTACGTAGTCTGTACGTGAGAATGCTGACGAGTGAAGATGACGAAGAGATGTGTAGCTGATCATTTACCGAATGGTTAAGTTATAAAGGGCGCACGGTGGATGCCTTGGCACTAGGAGCCGATGAAGGACGGGACTAACACCGATATGCTTCGGGGAGCTGTAAGTAAGCTTTGATCCGGAGATTTCCGAATGGGGAAACCCATCATCCGTAATGGGATGGTATCCATACCTGAATACATAGGGGATGGAAGGCAGACCCGGGGAACTGAAACATCTAAGTACCCGGAGGAAGAGAAAGCAAACGCGATTCCCTGAGTAGCGGCGAGCGAAACGGGATTAGCCCAAACCAAGAGGCTTGCCTCTTGGGGTTGTAGGACACTCTATACGGAGTTACAAAGGAACGGAGTAAACGAACAAGTCTGGAAAGGCTGGTCAGAGAAGGTAACAACCCTGTAGTTGAAACTTCGTTCCCTCTTGAGTGGATCCTGAGTACGGCGGGACACGTGAAATCCCGTCGGAAGCTGGGAGGACCATCTCCCAAGGCTAAATACTCCCTAGTGACCGATAGTGAACCAGTACCGTGAGGGAAAGGTGAAAAGCACCCCGGAAGGGGAGTGAAAGAGAACCTGAAACCGTGTGCCTACAAGTAGTTAGAGCCCTATGCATATTTCCTTTGGAAACATGCTGGGTGATAGCGTGCCTTTTGTAGAATGAACCGGCGAGTTACGATTGCATGCAAGGTTAAGTTGAGAAGACGGAGCCGCAGCGAAAGCGAGTCTGAATAGGGCGTCTTGAGTATGTAGTCGTAGACCCGAAACCAGGTGATCTACCCATGTCCAGGTTGAAGTTCAGGTAACACTGAATGGAGGACCGAACCCACGCACGTTGAAAAGTGCGGGGATGAGGTGTGGGTAGCGGAGAAATTCCAATCGAACTTGGAGATAGCTGGTTCTCTCCGAAATAGCTTTAGGGCTAGCCTCACGAAGAACGAGTCTTGGAGGTAGAGCACTGTTTGGACTAGGGGCCCTCATCGGGTTACCGAATTCAGACAAACTCCGAATGCCAAGTACTTAAACGTGGGAGTCAGACTGCGAGTGATAAGATCCGTAGTCAAAAGGGAAACAGCCCAGACCACCAGCTAAGGTCCCAAAGTATACGTTAAGTGGAAAAGGATGTGGGGTTGCTTAGACAACCAGGATGTTGGCTTAGAAGCAGCCATCATTTAAAGAGTGCGTAATAGCTCACTGGTCGAGTGACCCCGCGCCGAAAATGTACCGGGGCTAAACGTATCACCGAAGCTGTGGGTGTACACCGTAGGTGTACGCGGTAGGAGAGCGTTCTAAGGGCGTTGAAGCTAGACCGGAAGGACTGGTGGAGCGCTTAGAAGTGAGAATGCCGGTATGAGTAGCGAAAGATGGGTGAGAATCCCATCCACCGAATGCCTAAGGTTTCCTGAGGAAGGCTCGTCCGCTCAGGGTTAGTCGGGACCTAAGCCGAGGCCGAAAGGCGTAGGCGATGGACAACAGGTTGATATTCCTGTACCACCTCGTTTTTGTTTGAGCGATGGGGGGACGCAGGAGGATAGGGTAAGCGCACTGCTGGATATGTGCGTCTAAGCAGTTAGAGCGGCAAGTAGGCAAATCCGCTTGCCATACGCTTGAGCTGTGACAGCGAGGGAAATCAAGTACCGAAGTTCCTGATTCCACACTGCCAAGAAAAGCCTCTAGTGAGAAAACAGGTGCCCGTACCGCAAACCGACACAGGTAGGCGAGGAGAGAATCCTAAGGTGAGCGAGAGAACTCTCGTTAAGGAACTCGGCAAAATGACCCCGTAACTTCGGGAGAAGGGGTGCTTTTTAGGGTGCATAGCCCTGAAGAGCCGCAGTGAATAGGCCCAGGCGACTGTTTAGCAAAAACACAGGTCTCTGCGAAGCCGCAAGGCGAAGTATAGGGGCTGACGCCTGCCCGGTGCTGGAAGGTTAAGAGGAGGGGTTAGCTTACGCGAAGCTCTGAATTGAAGCCCCAGTAAACGGCGGCCGTAACTATAACGGTCCTAAGGTAGCGAAATTCCTTGTCGGGTAAGTTCCGACCCGCACGAAAGGCGTAACGATCTGGGCACTGTCTCAACGAGAGACTCGGTGAAATTATAGTACCTGTGAAGATGCAGGTTACCCGCGACAGGACGGAAAGACCCCGTGGAGCTTTACTGTAGCCTGATATTGAATTTTGGTACAGCTTGTACAGGATAGGTAGGAGCCGTGGAAGCCGGAGCGCTAGCTTCGGTGGAGGCGTCGGTGGGATACTACTCTGGCTGTATTGACATTCTAACCCGCACCTCTGATCGAGGTGGGAGACAGTGTCAGGTGGGCAGTTTGACTGGGGCGGTCGCCTCCTAAAGAGTAACGGAGGCGCCCAAAGGTTCCCTCAGAATGGTTGGAAATCATTCGTAGAGTGTAAAGGCACAAGGGAGCTTGACTGCGAGACCTACAAGTCGAGCAGGGACGAAAGTCGGGCTTAGTGATCCGGTGGTTCCGCATGGAAGGGCCATCGCTCAACGGATAAAAGCTACCCCGGGGATAACAGGCTTATCTCCCCCAAGAGTCCACATCGACGGGGAGGTTTGGCACCTCGATGTCGGCTCATCGCATCCTGGGGCTGTAGTCGGTCCCAAGGGTTGGGCTGTTCGCCCATTAAAGCGGTACGCGAGCTGGGTTCAGAACGTCGTGAGACAGTTCGGTCCCTATCCGTCGTGGGCGTAGGAAATTTGAGAGGAGCTGTCCTTAGTACGAGAGGACCGGGATGGACGCACCGCTGGTGTACCAGTTGTTCTGCCAAGAGCATCGCTGGGTAGCTATGTGCGGAAGGGATAAGTGCTGAAAGCATCTAAGCATGAAGCCCCCCTCAAGATGAGATTTCCCATAGCGCAAGCTAGTAAGAACCCTGAAAGATGATCAGGTTGATAGGTCAGAGGTGGAAGCATGGTGACATGTGGAGCTGACTGATACTAATCGTTCGAGGACTTAACCAAATAAAAGTGGAAAAAATCCGCTTGATAAGATTCTCTGTAATTTCTCTTCTTCATCCATTATCTAGTTTTGAAGGTACAAAGCGATTTTGTAATGCAATGATATCTATCAATCGTATTTTTCAGAGTCAAACTAAATTTTCTCTTGAAAAAATACTGTAAATCGGTATAATAGAATATGTCTTAATAAATAATTGGTCCGGTGATAATGGCGAGAAGGTCACACCCGTTCCCATACCGAACACGGAAGTTAAGCTTCTCAGCGCCGATGGTAGTTAGGGGCTGTCCCCTTGTGAGAGTAGGACGTTGCCGGGCGAATATTCTATATATATTTTTTATTCCGCGGTAGCTCAGTGGTAGAGCAACGAGCAAAGCATCCTGAATGTCCTGCGAGTTGTACTCATCGAGCTGCTACTTGAATCAACTTTCTGAGATGAGGACAATCGGGAAGCAATCAAGCTAGAGGAATGAGTTAATAATTTTCCGCGGTAGCTCAGTGGTAGAGCAATCGGCTGTTAACCGATCGGTCGTAGGTTCGAATCCTACCCGCGGAGCCATTAGGAGAGCTGTCCGAGTGGCCGAAGGAGCACGATTGGAAATCGTGTAGGCGGGCAAAACCTGTCTCAAGGGTTCAAATCCCTTGCTCTCCGCCATTATTATATCTGGCCCCTTGGTCAAGCGGTTAAGACACCGCCCTTTCACGGCGGTAACACGGGTTCGAATCCCGTAGGGGTCATTTAAAGTTGCACTTGTTGCAACAGTTCCGGAGGATTAGCTCAGCTGGGAGAGCACCTGCCTTACAAGCAGGGGGTCGGCGGTTCGATCCCGTCATCCTCCACCATTGTTTTTACAGTCATTAAGCTATCTAGTGGCATGTGCTTATCTAGATATATACTATTATCGCGGGGTGGAGCAGTCTGGTAGCTCGTCGGGCTCATAACCCGAAGGTCGCAGGTTCAAATCCTGCCTCCGCAATCGAGTAGTTTCAACAAAGTTGAAAACTACTTTGGTCCGGTAGTTCAGTTGGTTAGAATGCCTGCCTGTCACGCAGGAGGTCGCGGGTTCGAGTCCCGTCCGGACCGCCATTTACTTTTTACATATGTTGGCTCAGTAGCTCAGTCGGTAGAGCACGATGAATAAGCGGCAAGGATAAGCATCCAGCGCACTCATCGAGCATCATCTCGAATTAACTTTCTGAGATGAGGGCGAAGGACAATGACCAACTATATGTAGGACGAATATCATGATGGCTCAGTAGCTCAGTCGGTAGAGCAAAGGACTGAAAATCCTTGTGTCGGCGGTTCGATTCCGTCCTGAGCCACCATTTTTATATCAAAATATGTTATAATTTAATGAACTTTAATGTATAAAATATATATACCTTGGAGGGGTAGCGAAGTGGCTAAACGCGGCGGACTGTAAATCCGCTCCTTCGGGTTCGGCGGTTCGAATCCGTCCCCCTCCACCAACCTTTTCTCAATAGTGAAAATAAGGAACCACTACTTTTTGTAGTAAAAAGAAGCAAAATAGCTATTCATAATTTTCTTCTTAAAGAAACACTCTGAACATATATATAATATAGGGGTATAGTTTAAAGGTAGAACGAAGGTCTCCAAAACCTTTGGTGTGGGTTCGATTCCTACTACCCCTGCCAATTTTATAATGGCGGTCGTGGCGAAGTGGTTAACGCATCGGATTGTGGCTCCGACACTCGTGGGTTCGATTCCCATCGATCGCCCCATTTAAATTTGATTTATTAAACACTGCTTAATCAATGGGCTATAGCCAAGTGGTAAGGCAACGGACTTTGACTCCGTCATTCGTAGGTTCGAATCCTGCTAGCCCAGCCATTTGCGGAAGTAGTTCAGTGGTAGAACACCACCTTGCCAAGGTGGGGGTCGCGGGTTCGAATCCCGTCTTCCGCTCCAATTTAATATGGCGGCATAGCCAAGTGGTAAGGCCAAGGTCTGCAAAACCTTTATTCACCGGTTCGAATCCGGTTGCCGCCTCCATTTTTATAAAATAAAGATGCTAGTTTTGAACTAGCCGGGGTGGCGGAACTGGCAGACGCACAGGACTTAAAATCCTGCGGTAGGTGACTACCGTACCGGTTCGATTCCGGTCCTCGGCACCATTTAATCCAATACATACGATATTTAAAGATTTAATCTTTTGATTAAATCTTTTTTTGATCTAGAAAATGGCTATTGAAAAATTCATATTTCTCTGTTAAATTGTAAGATTATAATTTTAAATTTTTACAGAGAGAAGTGAATGGAATGGTTATTGGGGATATTTATAAAAATTTGCCGACGCTTGAAACAGAACGACTACTTCTTCGTAAAGTTACATTAGCAGATACGGCAGCGATGTTTTCATATGCGAGTAATGAAGACGTTGCAAAGTATGTAACCTGGGATGTACATAGAAGTATGTCTGATACCGAGAGATTTATTAACTTTGTCCTTAATCGATATAATAATGAGGACATTGCTCCGTGGGGAATAGAAGATAAAGAAACGGGTTCTTTTATCGGCACCGTTGATTTTGTTTCTTGGAGTACGAATCATCACAATGCAGAAATTGGCTATGTGATTGCACCAGAGTATTGGGGGAAAGGAATTACGACAGAAGCAGCAAGAGCAATCATTAGATTTGGCTTTGAACAGATGGAGCTCATGCGCATTCAAGCAAGATGCTTTGTTGAGAATATAGCGTCGCAAAGAGTGATGGAGAAGGCAGGAATGACTTTTGAAGGAATTAATAGAAAAAGCATGTATATAAAAGGGCAATATTGGGATTTAAAGGTATATGCCATTTTAAAGGAAGAGTTTGATTTGTTTTATTAATGGGGAGCTAGGTGATGAAGTGAGTTATCAGGATAATGATTTAATAATTAGACCAATTACAAATGATGATTTAAGTAGGTTGTGGGAATTAATCTATAAAGAGGATTCTCCCGAGTGGAAAAAATGGGATGCTCCGTACTATGAACATAAAAGTATTTCATATGAGGAATTTTTACGTCAGAAGGATGATTATGTCGATAATGAACGGCGTTGGGCGATTGAAGTGAAGGGATTGGTTATCGGAACGGTCGGTTATTATTGGGAGCATAAGCCCTCGCTTTGGCTTGAAATGGGGATTGTGATCTATGATCCGCATTATTGGAATGGAGGCTATGGAAAGAAAGTGATTAAACTTTGGATTAATCATTTATTTCTTACTTTGCCATTAGTTCGTGTTGGCTATACAACCTGGTCAGGGAATATGAGAATGATTAAAGTTGGAGAAGGTCTTGGCATGAAAGAGGAAGCGAGGCTCAGGAAGGTTCGTTATTATAATGGCAAATATTATGATTCCGTCCGTATGGGACTGCTTCGAGAGGAATGGGAGAATAATCATATTTTTCACGAAGAAGTATGAATAAAAAGAATGATCCCATATTTGTTTAAGGAGCGTACATAAATTTATCAAGGAAAGTAGTTTATGAAAGCATTCATAAAAATGGGCAACTCGATTGTAGGGTATGAAATATGCTATTTTAACTGCTAAAAAGAATTCTTAGAAAAAATGAAAACGTTTTCTTATAGGTATTCTGTTTATAAATACTTAATCCAAACAAATTATTTAGCATCATATACGAGAAACACAAGATTTTACGCAGAAAAAGAGTAGCTCAATATTTATGAGCTTGGTCCGAAAGTAGTTTCAAGTAAACGCGTCCTCTTTTACGGGTTGAACTAAAGAAACAGGCAAGTACGGAAATGGTATATTTTGCTTGGTAAGTGTGATACTACGTATATAGGAATATAATGGATACCATCGAGAAAGTGGGATGCGGGTGTTTTTTCGAAAAAAGATTAAGTTCAATAAGAACACTAATAAAACAGAGCAAGGTGATAAACAAATTCCAAAGCCACTATTTTCTGATTTGGACAAAAACTTGGACATCCTGTGTGAGCTTTATAAAGAATGTTCTGATGTCGTTTTTCGTACATTTTTAGTTGCTGGTCATACAAAAGCTCAGTTAATTTACATAAAAGGTCTCTCCAATGTTGAAGAAATGGATAACAATGTGCTAACTCCGCTTATGAAAAAATCCGAAAAGCGGACTGTTAATCCCAAAACCTTGATTGAGGAGACATTGTCTGTTGCAGAGGTAGTGAAGATCTCCTCTTTTGAGGCCTGTATCGAACAGTTATCCGTTGGGAATCCAATATTGTTATTAGAAGGCGATGAACAGGGCTTTGCCTTGGGATTGGCTAAGTGGGAAAGACGAGCTGTTGAAGAGCCGACAGGTGAATTGGTTGTTAGAGGGCCGCGCGAAGGGTTTACTGAGACATTGGAGGTCAATACCTCTTTGTTAAGAAGAAAGATTAAAAGCCCTCAATTAAAAATAAAAACATTAAAGCTGGGGCGATATACACAGACTACAATTGCCCTCGCTTATATCGAAGATCTTGCGGATGAAACGTTAATTGAAGAAATCAATCAACGGTTAGAACGAATTGACATCGATGGGATATTGGAATCCGGTTATATTGAAGAATTAATTCAAGACAATTCATACACCCCTTTTCCACAAGTGCTTATTTCGGAACGGCCTGATACTGCCGTTTCGAGTTTGCTAGAGGGACGTGTAGTTATCATTGTTGATGGTACTCCTTTTGTGTTGATTGCCCCGACAACGTTCTTTTCCTTATTCCAATCAGGTGAAGATTATTATCATCATTTTTTAATATCTACAGCAACTCGCTGGCTCCGTTATTTATTCTGCTTTATTTCTCTACTGTTACCGTCTCTATACGTTGCGGTTATTACATATCATCAGGAGATGGTGCCTACTACCTTGCTGCTTACAATGGTGGACTCACGGGAGGTTGTCCCATTTCCCGCCTTGGTGGAAGCGCTGCTTATGGAGATTACGTTTGAAGGATTGCGAGAAGCAGGACTAAGACTTCCAAAACAAGTAGGAGCAGCTGTCAGCATTGTAGGTGCATTGGTTATCGGTCAAGCGGCTGTGGATGCCGGCTTAGTTTCAGATCATATGGTTATGGTCGTGGCGATTACTGGAATCGCTTCCTTTACCATACCTCGTTACAATCTTGCCATTCCGATAAGATTGTTGCGCTTTCCTATCATGTTGCTTGCTGGAACGTTTGGATTAGTAGGGGTCATGATAGGACTTCTTGCAATCATGACACATCTGAGCACATTACGTTCCTTTGGAGTTCCGTACCTTTCACCAGTGGCACCGATGAAAGGAAGAGATATGAAGGATGCACTCATGCGAGCTCCATTATGGAAATTAAATACGCGTCCTCATTTAACAGGAGAATATAATAAACACCGACAAGGCTCCAACCAGAAGCCGCATTCTGATAAAGGCAGCGAGTAATGATGAGGTGAGATCAATGATTGAAAAAGGAAAAATATCAGCATTGCAAATGGGATTATTGATGTATCATGCTATTTTGGCAACGGGGATTCTTTTTATTCCGGCTACCGTCTTTAATGTTGCAAAACAGGATATTTGGATCTCTCCTATTTTGGCTTCTCCTCTAGGGTTTTTAAGTGTATATATCGCATACAAGTTAAACAAGTATTATCCCAAAGATACGATTATGCAATACAGCAAACATATTCTTGGAACCTTTTGGGGGAAAATACTTGGGCTGCTCCTACTGCTATTGTTAATCACTTCATTGAGTGTGATGTTCTGGCAGTACGGTGAATATGTCGTTAGTGAATTTCTCCCGCACACGCCAAAATCCGTGATTATTGGAATGATGGTGATATTGTGTGCGTTTGCGGTACATGGGGGACTGGAAGTTTTGGGAAGGCTGGCAGGAATGGTCTTTCCAGTTTTTTTCTTGTTGTTTTTAGTCATTATCATTCTTGTCCTACCCGATGTAGAGGTAAAAAGAATGCTTCCTGTGATGGAAAACGGGTTGATGCCTTCACTAAAAGGGGCTTGGGTGTTATGCACGTGGTTCGCTCAATTTGGCATCATCTATTTTTTTCTCCCTTTTTTAACAGACCGTGAAAAGGGGCTGAAGTTTGGCATGCTTTCGGTACTCGTCGTTACGTTAACGTTGGTGGTGACCAATATTATCGTTATTTGGTTATTCGGGAATGTGACCGAGAACTTTAACGCTCCATTCATGAGCGCGTCCAGATATATTAGCCTAGCCGAATTTCTGTCACATCTTGAATCAATCGTAATGGCGATTTGGATTGCGGGGACATTTATTAAGCTCTGCGTGTTCTATTATGTCGTGGTGATCGGAACTGCTGAATGGCTTAACCTTTCAGACTATCGCTCGCTCGTTTTGCCAATGGGCTTTTTAATCGGAGTATTTGCCATGCAGGCATTTCTTAATTCAGCAGAAGCAGCTGAACATTTTCGAATAGTCTCCCATGAAATAATGGATACTTTAGTGTACGGACTGTTGATCCCTATATTTCTTTTTTTAGGAGCGTACATACGCAAAACGATTTTTAAGCATAAAGTGAGGCGGACAAATTGAGACGTGCAATCATGATTGGCGTTATTTTTATGGCTTTTGTGCTGCTTACTGGCTGTTGGGATCGAAGGGAAACCAATGATCTTGCGATTATTACCGGAGTCGCTCTCGATAAAAATAAAGAAGGGCAGATCGAACTTACAGCAGAAATACATTCTCCTGGCGGGAGCGGTAATGGGAGTGGTGGAGGAGAAGACCATAACCAAGGGGGAGTGCAAAGCACAGTTCTCCAAATCGGTAAAGGAAGCTCCATACCAGAAGCGATCGAGAACCTTAATGAAAAGCTTCCCCGGGAAATTCTGTGGAGCCATGCAGAGGCGATCGTGATCAGCAAAGCGTTTGCTGAGAATGGAATAAGTGATGAATTGGATTTTTTTGTCCGCCATCCTGAGCCCCGTTTGAGAAGTTATGTCTTTATTAGTGACGGGAAGGCAAAGGAAATTATGGCCTTACGTCCGTCATTGGAACGAAGTGTTTCCGAAGCGCTGATAAAGTTAGCGGAATCCGAAGTATTAATGAAGGTGACATTATTCGATTTAATGGAAATGCTGAAGGGAGAACAAGGCGCGATCGTTCTTCCGATGATTGATAAATTGTCTCCGGAAGAAGGGCAGCTTCCCTCGGAATCTATTGCATACATTCATCGTTCGGCAGTTTTAAAACAAGGGAAGATGATCGGAGTCATTAATGATCAGATATCAAGAGGAGTGCTCTGGTTTAGAAATGAGATCAATGAATCGATTGTCACTGTCGAACCTGACGAAGCAGACGAGATCATATCGATGAATTTAATTAAAGGAAGAACGGATTTAGTTCCGGAAATAGACGGCCAATCATTAAAAATGACGGTTAAAATTGTAACGATAGATGATGTCATCCAAAACCAATCGAGCTGGGACTTGAAAAGGTTAGACAAACTTAAAGCGCTGGAAAAAGAGTTGGTCCAAAAGATAGAAGAGCGTCTAACAGATACCCTTGACATAGTACAAAAAGAGATGAAAGTTGACATTATCGGTTTTGGAGAAGAATTTCGGCGACGTCACCCTAAAAAATGGAAAAATATAAAGGGTGATTGGGATGAGAAATTTCCGACTGTAAAAGTGAATTTTGATATCGATGCCCGTGTTTTGAGAGCAGGAAAAGGAAGCGAAACTTGAGGCTTCTAAATAAGAGGTGAAGAGCATGAAAGCGGTTTATATTGTCAGCATAACGACGCTTGTTATATTGATGTTCATTTTCCAATGGCCGAAAATCAAAGCAACCGAAAAAAAAGAAAAAGCTGCTTTTGTAACCTTAACTGCAATAGGTTGGGCAATCGCTGTTTTTTATGTTATTTTTCCATCTATGCCTTCGCCGGCAAAGATCGTTGATTTCACTCTAATGCAAATAAGTAATTTTTTTCGTACTCTATGGTAGTGTCTCCCATTCGAACACTGCAACAACAACATGGACGATGAGAGAGGATAACCTCGTCCTTGCGATTCAAGATGAGGATGCAGATCTCTCTGTCGAACTTATCTGCTTCGCAAGAGGAAACATATTTAAATGGAGCAGCATTACTCATTAATAAAGCGTTAAAGGCAAAGCTGGCAGGTTATAATCAAGCACCGACAGAATCGCGAAAAACAGTGAGCGCATGTTCGGTAATAAGGTGTGATAATTTTTTGCCGACAAATAATTGACTTAAATCCGAACATAAATTTAGTTTGACAAACTAATATTATCGTGATATGATATTCTTTGTCTTGAGATAATGTTGTTTATCTTTGGACAATCAAAATATGCCGGTGTGGCGGAATTGGCAGACGCGCACGACTCAAAATCGTGTTCCTTCTGGAGTGTCGGTTCGACCCCGACCACCGGTATCAAATGACGTTGATTTGACGGCGAACTATCGTAATGATGAGTCGCCGTTTTTTCGTATGCGAACACGATTTTGACCGAAAAGTCATACGCGGTGGTAGTACGAACCGTCGGAAATTTAGCGAAATGAGTTGCGAAAATTGACACGGAAAAGACGCTCTAACGCATTACAAACTGAAGTACTCATGAAATTACTAGGTTCGCTACGTTCAGATTTTTCTTGCTTTCGATAATGCGCTGGCGCTATTTATTGAGGAACGAGATTTAAATAATACATTTTAGTAATATGCTACTAGTATAGTTCTATAGGCACTTCTAAGTTAAGTTTTCTTATCATTTGACCAGACTGAAGATAAGTATGATAATTTGTTCATTAGTACTCACCAATTTTTTCAATGAGGAAATCACATAAAATCGGATTAGAATTGGTAAAGGCAATAATATATCATTCTTATTAAATTCGAATGATAATCATTAATGGTGATAGCCATTGTTACAAAGAGTCTTTGAAATAAGATTAATTTTTTGCGTTGGCGAGTGGTATGTATGTTTTACTTGTGTTTTATGCTTGCTAATAAAAAATCCTATTAAAAGAACAAGGCGAAGCTGCAAGATTTTTAATGAGATCCTCGCCTTATTCACCATTAATTTTAATTTCAAAAGGCATTAGTACTGAATCCAACATAGCGCATCCCTGCATAAATTAGGTTTCTCTTGACCAGCGGCAGAGGCAGGGGCAGTGATTGTTACTGTAATGATAGCCACTAAGCCAAGGCGGATAATCCATTTTTTCATCATAACACCTCCTTCTTGTGTAAATCTGTAAATAGATTAACAAGAAAATCAAAGTTAATAAATAGAATTTTGTTTATTATCAGAAAATTGGTAATTTATTACTATACTCAAACACAATATATTATATATGGTAGGTAAAATGTAATCTCATGACTCTCTATGCAAAGGAAGCTTTTCAGATATAAAGATGACGGAAAAACTAATTTCAAAGGATGTAGTGCTGAAAACTAATGCTTACTTTCAAGGCTTAAAATATAGATTAAAAAAATGTTAACATTTTGCGATTTATGTCGAATATTTTGTAAAGAATTTGCTGAAAAATATAAGAGTTCAATGGACTGTCTAAATAAAGGAACGAATGAGATAACAGTGTTTATAGGATAGGGTAGACACTTGAAGGGGTGTGCAGTGCTATTGCCTAGTGCCCAAAAATATGGATACCATTTAAATGGGCAAAATCTTTTGACAGGCGCCATAATTAATAGCTATTTGCCAAATAGGTGCAGTGCTGAGGGATATTCTAGGAGAAGAAATTTTTACATATTTTAGAAGGTTAAGTTATTATTAAATAAACGATATAGAATTGTTTATTAAGGGGTTCTTATGAAAAAGGTTGTACTTATTGGTTCAGGTGGCTCAGGGAAATCTACACTAGCAAGACAATTAAGTGAGAAGCTAAAAATAAATGTTTATCATCTTGACGTTTTATTTTGGAAGCCAAATTGGGTAGCCGTTCCTAAAGAGGAACAAAGAAAAGTTCAAAATGATTTAGTGAAAAAAGAAGAATGGATTATTGATGGAAACTACGGTGGAACAATGGAGATAAGGCTAAATGCTGCAGATACAATAATTTTCCTTGATTTTCATAGAACAATTTGTGTCTATCGTGCATTTAAAAGAATGTTGAGGTACCGAAATAAAACAAGACCCGATATGGGAGAAGGCTGCAAAGAAAGATTTGATTTAGATTTTTTAATGTGGATATGGAATTATCCAAAAACAAAAAGGCCAGGAATTTTGAAAAGGCTCAAACAGTTGTCTAAAGATAAACAAGTAATTATATTAAAAACACCAAAGGAAGTGCAACGGTTTTTAGAAAAACTTTAAGTCCTTATTCCCCAAAAAATGCCCTTGCGATTAAGTAAATACAATCATTTCTTATAGAAAATTTTTGCAAGATTTTCTTAAAATTTAATGGATTGTTATAGGCCGCAAAAAAGTAGACGACTAGGATCATCTAAATAATTGTCTATGGCATCATAAAAATGTAGGTTATGGCATTTAATTTATGCAGTGCCTGGAAGGTACTGCATAAATTAAAAAAACCACTTGTCAACATTCCAAAATACACATACACTTCCTGTTGGGACAAACAAGCGCAGGAGGTATTAAGGAGATGTTGGCAGTGGCCGAAATTAATTATATCAGACATGAGGCTGTCGAAAAAGATAGTAGTTATTCAACAATAGCGAAAAAAATGGGAAGAGATCCTAGAACCGTAAAAAAGTATGCCGAAAAAGAGGATTTTAGTCCTGAAGTGAAAGTGAAACAAAACAGACCTTCACCCATCATGGATTCAGTTAAGCATATCGTAGATGAGTGGATTTTAGAGGACTTTAAGCAAAAAAAGAAGTTTCGTAGAACCGCAAAGCGGATGTGGGAACAGCTAAAAGAAGAAGTTGATTTTAAGGGATCTGATCGAACGATTAGAAATTATGTTTCGAACAGAAAGAAAGAGTTATTAAATGAATCTAGTCAAGCCGCTCTACCACTTGAATCTAAGCTGGGTACAGCACAGGTTGATTTTGGGGAAGCACCATTTAAATATCAAGGAGAGGACATTGTGCTCCCCTATCTAGTCTTATCTTTTCCTTATAGTAATGCTTTTTATTTTCAGGTGTTTCCTTCACAAAATAGAGAGTGCTTCCTAGAAGGACTGAAGCGAATTTTTCATCATATGGGTGGAGTTCCAAAAACAATCAGGTTTGATAATCTATCCCCTGCCGTAAAAAAAGTACTGCCAAATGGAGAACGGCAGCTAACAGAGGAGTTTCAAAACTTCGTTCTTCACTATGGTTTTAAATGCGAGTTTTGTAATCCGAATAGTGGCAACGAAAAAGGGCATGTGGAAGCTATGGTCAAATATGTGAGGAATAATTTCTTACTACCAGGTCTACATGTATTTGATATAGATCAACTTAACGAGAAGTTATGGGACAAAGCTGAAAGAGACCGTGAACGTAAGCACTATGAGAAAGAAACCTTTATTTCTACATTGTTTGAAGAGGATCAAAAAGCTTGTTTTGTTCTTCCAGGGAAAGAGTATCAATGTGTAAGGTATGAAACCGTCAAGGCGGATAAGTATGGTTATATAAGGGTAGAGAAGAACCTCTATTCAACCTCTCCGAGGTATGCGCTAAGTAAGGTTCTCGTAAAAATCTCATATAATACGATTGAAATACTCACAGACGACAATCAGCTGGTGGTTAGTCACTCTCGATTATACGGTCAATATAGAAAGTCTATGAAATGGCAGCCATACTTAAACCTAATGGCCAAACGTCCTTTGGCACTTAAATATACGAGTTTCTATGAGCAACTTCCAACAGAATGGCAAGAGTATTTCAATTCATGTACAGCTGCGGAAAAACCAGAGGCTCTTAAACTACTAGCAATGGTATTGAAAGAACATGATTTTAGTAGAATTACGGAGGCACTTATAATCGCTTCTGAGCATGGCCATCCATCTGTTGAATCCATTAAACAGGTGTTTTATCAACTGATAAATGGACGGGGAATCCGTTCGGAAATACACCCCAATCGACCATTGCCAGAAATGCCGAAGGCTATTCGAGGTTTAGATCATTATGATCAGCTTATGAAAGGAGTTGATCTACAATGAATGGTCAGATTCTAGAATATGCCAAGCGGTTGAAATTAAGCTGGATCAGAGAACATTATCATGAAGTGGAAGCAAAGACGAATGAGGATTTCTTACTAGAGTTATTTAGAAGAGAAGTTGAGCAACGAGAGGAACGGAAGACGAATCTATTACTGACACAAGCGACGCTTCCTAAAACAAAAGGAAATCCTTTTGATTGGAAAGATATATTATTAACTCAAGGGCTCAGTAAAGAGGATTTATTAAATGGTGCATTTCTGGAACGGCAGGAAAATTTAATTTTCTATGGAGGAGTGGGCACAGGTAAAACTTACTTAGCCACCATTATTGGATTGAATGCCGTACAAAAGTTTGGAAAGTCCATCAAATTTTATACAGTAGCCTCATTAGTCAATCGATTACTAGAGGCAAATGAAAAAGGAACACTAAATAAGCTCTTTAAACAAATAGAGAAACTTGATTTATTGATCTTGGATGAACTAGGGTATATTCCTCTCCATAAACAAGGAGCAGAATTATTATTTCAGGTTATTGCGATGTGTTATGAAGCGAAGAGCATTATCATTACAACAAATCTTCAGTTCGGTCAATGGAATCACGTTTTCGGAGATCCGATTGTAACGGAAGCAGTCATTGATCGATTAATTCATCACTCGCATTTAATCGTGTTTAACGGGGATAGTCACCGTTACAAAGAATCAATTATACAAGGTTAATTCTATGCGTTGGCAAGTGGTACATTTTTAAATGACGTTTAATACATTTTTTGCTTGCCAAATACACCAGGTTTTTCCGCTTTGGGTCAGTTCTGCAATTGCTGATTCGTATAGATTCCGCAATCGTTCGACTCGACGCATGATGGTTCACCTTTCTATAAAAATTCAGGCTCTAACATTTGGTTCTGTTGATGGATTGCAAATGGTTCCTATTAACTAATTTTCTTCTACTTATAGGAGGGGAATTGTGGAAAATGTTGAATAACTATAAATAAGTAGTATTTATGTCGAAAGGTGATCTTATGGAGAGTGTAATTAATGATCTTCTGCCTATCCAAGCACCTAAAAAACCTGAGAGCTACGATGTTCTTTTTGGTGTTCCTATTCCTCCAATTGAAAGATTACGGATCATTTCTGCAGATCAATTTGAAGACATGATTTTGGAATGGGTGGATGGGTATTTAAAAAATCAATACTCTTTAGTATACCGGTCAGGGGGAGCCGGTGATATGGGAAGAGATATCGTTGCAATTGTAAATTCAGATCCATCAAATTACATATGGGATAACTATCAATGCAAGCATTATGAACACCCTCTACATCCAAGTGATATTTGGTTAGAGTTAGGAAAATTATGTTACTACACATTTAGTCAATCTTATACTGTCCCAAGGAAATATTATTTTATATCTTCTCAAGGATTGGGCCCTGCTTTGTCCGGATTACTTGAGGAACCGTCCCGGTTAAAAACTGGGTTAATATCCGTTTGGGATGAGAAGTGTAGAAAGAAGATTACAAGTAGATTCGAAATTGAATTAACGGATGAATTATTGAGTTACATTGAGAATTTTGATTTTTCAATTATTACTCACTGTCCACCACAGAAGTTAATTGAACAATATAGTACTACCCCATTCTATAAGTATAGATTTGGGGGAGGTTTAGTTAAGCCTAGGCCGCAGGCAGAACTTCCACAAGATTCAATACAGCCAGAAGAAGTAAGATATGTGTCACAATTGTATGAAGCTTATTCAGATCATTTGGGCCAACAAATCTCCGATATAGATGAATTAAAAAAGCACTCTAAACTATATGGACACTTTAATAGACAGCGCGAGGATTACTATAAAGCAGAGTCTCTTAGAAGATTTGCTAGAGACGAGCTACCTTATGATGAACCGTTTGAAAAGTTGCAGGATGAAATATATAGAGGGGTAGTTGATACTGCTGAAGATGATCATCCAGATGGATATGTTTGTGTTAAGGAAACAATAAAAGAAGCAAAAAAGTTACAAATTACAAGCAATATTTTAATAAAATATATTGATGGCAGTGACAGAAGCGGAATTTGTCATCAACTAGCTAACAAAGATATTTTGAATTGGGTGAAAAAATGAAAACTTTAACGGTCAGCAGAGAAACTTATTTGTTCAATACGCCATTAGAAATTGGTCTTCGGTGTCTAGTGATATTAACGGGACTAAAAGATAAGGCAATAGACATTCAAAGAATAATTTATTTGGATTATCTGTTAGTCCATTATGGTGATGTTGATTCTGATTTTGAAAGTTTGCATCCATCGACTCCATTTAGAACTGGTGAGATCTTAGTAAAGCGAAATCTAGTAAGTCAAGGACTTCATTTAATGATTAGTAAGAGATTAATTACCATTGAATACGGTGCGGACGGAATTCTTTATAAAGCCATGCCGTATTCAGCATCATTTCTACAACATTTTGAGTCTAACTACATGTTACAGTTATTGAGAATAAATGAAAATTTGACAGAACGGTTTTTTTCATACTCAGATAAAGAACTAAAAGATTACATAATGAAAAATATTGACCGTTGGGGCGGGGAGTTTACTAAAGAGGCGTTTATAAGAGGTGATGTTTAATGAAAACTAACGGCTTTTATATTACTGAAATTCGTCTCACGGGAAAAAATAAAGAAGATGCTAAAATTATTTTGAAAAAAGGACTAAACGTGATTTCGGGTGCTTCCGACACTGGAAAAACGTATATTTTTCAATTAATTAACTACATGTTTGGTAGTGAGGATGAACCAAAAGCAATTGATGAAAGTATAGGATACTCAACAATATACCTTGAAATTAAAGCATATTCGGGAAAAGAGATCACTTTGAAACGTGAAATTGGTGAATCGACGATTCATGCCTATGAGTCTAAAATTGATGAGATACATGTTCTACAAAATTATGAAAAGCTAAAAGCCAAACATAATAAGGACGATAAAGATAACATTTCAAGTTTTCTTCTATCTTTAACGGGTATTGAAGGTATGCTTCTTAGAAAAAATGCGAGAGGAAACAAGATATCATTTTCATTCAGGCATTTTGCTGGATTAATAATGCTTAATGAAGAAAAAATTATAACTGAAAGAATTCCTATTTTTTCGGGTGTGCCTACGAGTAAAACGGCAGAGCAATCGGCCTTTAAAACAGTTTTAACAGGTGTTGATGACAGTGAAGGAGTTGAATTAGAAGATCCAAAAATCTATAAAACTCGACTTGAAGGTAAGTTGGAATTTGTAAATGCCTCACTGAAAAAATTAAAAGAAGAAATTAATCATAAAAGGGAACAGGTTGAAGGATATAAAGCTGATGATCTATCCAATGAAATAGATAAATTAATGGGCGTCTTGTCTGACAATAGTAAAGAAATTAATTTGCGTATGGAGCAAAAGAATCGTTTGTGGAATCAGGAACAAGAAATTAAAACAAGGATTTTAATGTTGGAAGAACTACAGGAGAGATTTAAACTCCTTGAAAAGAGTTATCTTTCTGATTTGGATCGACTTCAATTTCTAATTGAAGGAGATCACTTTATTTCACAATTGTATGACTCAAACTGTCCGATTTGTGACAATCCAATTACTTTGGATAAAGTAGAACATGATCACAAGCTTCATTTAGATAACTTACAAATTGCTTGCAGGGAAGAAAGCCATAAATTAGACGCTCAGTTATCTGATCTTAGAGCAACATTAAATACCTTGCAGATGGAATATAATGAAAAAGATCAAGAAGTCAAATTTTTAAAACAACAGATCGGAGAAATTGAAACTTTTATAATTGAAGAATTAAAGCCTGTAGCCATACTCACCAAAGAACATCTTGAAAGACTATTACGCGTGAGACAGATATTTCAAGAAATTGAAATGAATGAACGACGTATCGCAGATTATCAAACAAAACAATCAGAAATAATGAGAGAACTATCTAAGAAAAATCAGAGAGTTAATTTTGTTAATGAGATTACAAAAGATATATATGACGACTTAGCAAATGAAATTAAAAAGTTACTTAAGGGGTGGAATTATCCCGAATTAACTAGTGTTACATTCGATTACGATGACCAGGAATTAATCGTTTCAGGTAAGATGAGGAAAAATCATGGTAAGGGATATAGAGCAATTTTAAATACGGCGTTTCTTATAGCGATCATGAAATATACGAGAAATAATGGTTTGAAGCATCCAGGCATAATCATATTAGACTCACCTCTTACAACCTATAAGGAGAAGACAACTGCAGGTGATTCAATTGGCAGTGAAGAAGACATCTCATTGGATATGAAACAAGCCTTCTTTAACAATTTGTCTGACATAAATAAAGCGCACCCTGATGTTCAAATAATTATCTTTGAAAACATTGAGCCAATGAGTGAGGTTCAGCACAAAATGAATTATATTCATTTTACTAAAACTGTTGGTGTAGGAAGATACGGGTTTATTCCAGTAGACTGAAGTCCAGGTTAGAAAATGTCGAATATGATATTGCAATGAGCCTGTGTGTAAGGTTCATTGCATATTTAGATCGATAAACGAGGTAGTATTTTAGTTTCCATTATGAGAACATTGTTACACTTGATGCTGTTGTCAGGAAGTATTCTTCATGTCGAACACCTACCTTTCTAGATGAAAAAGAACCGCTGGTGGCGGTTCCGAGTCGAATGAGAATGTTGTTAACGTGGCTTCAGTATAATGTCGTTCAGGAGCAGTTCCTCGGCGGTCGATTTGATCTGATTGAGGTGGCGTGTCCGTTCCAGGATGTCTTCCGTCTTCGGCAGGGGATGGAGTTTCAGAAGTTGCTCGGTCAAAATGTCCATCTTAGTGTGGGCTTCCTGTTCTACTTGATGCATATCTTCCATCAGATTGCCTTGCATCTTGAGAATCAGGAAGCGATGCGGGTAATGATTACGGATGAAATTCAACGACATCCGGCTGTACTTGCTCAACGGCTGTTGATCGACTTCCGTCCGATTCGAGATTTGCAGTTCGGGATACAGGAGGCCGTTGATCTCGCGATAATTCAAGTTCGACTTGCTGTTGCTCATTATGAGAGGCTCCTTTCATTTGTATAGATTTTTACGTGGCGGGCTCATGAAATATCGCCCCAATCGGGTGGTGAGCAATCAATGCCCAAAATCGAATTCCTCATGTTTTTCCAATGCGTTATAAGGAAATTGCATAAAGTTGTGAGAATGAATCTTCGCATATTCGGGATAGCGCAATTTGGTAGCTTCAAAGAAGTACGGAAAGAGGTGAGTGTCGAACAACTTTAAGTCCTTATTCCCAAAGGCCATGTCAGGCTATACTTATCCTGTATCCATTCGCATCGTTTCCTTTTTTTGAAGTGGCATATGTGAAGTGCCGTCTTGTGATGCCTTTTTGCCAAAGCTAATCTAAATTTTGTCTTGTGTTGGATCAAAAGTATTACGACATTGGTCACTTTTGAATTAAGAAAAAAGTTTAAAAATGTCCCCCATCTTCAATTCTATTAGGAAGCAAAGGTAGGGGACAATCTTTGGTACTACTATCAATCATTTCCCCATCTTGTAAGTATAAATTATTTTATTTGCTCTCGTTCAAATGCTCTTCCAGACGGTTCCAAGTCTCGGTAATTCCTTGGAGCATACCCATATCCATGACGTTTTTGAGAGCTTCTGCAGACGCATACTCAGCACGGTTTACAAGTTTCGTTTTGCCGTTCAGATCAATGAACTCCAACGTGACCTCGGTTGATGGCATATTTTCGTCGATGTTTCCCTCGGCATCTGAGAAGTAATCGGTGTAAATAATGGTCTCCGGCTCGATAATATCTTTGTAAATAACTTTCCCCCAAGATTCCATGCCGTAAAAATCACCTTGATTTTTATCCGTGCATTTCATACAGAAGTGCCAAATTCCACCTGGTCGGAAATCGATGTGGCAAACCGGAAGTTCCCAACCAGTAGGTCCCCACCAATGCTTGAGATGCTCAGGTTCTTTGAACATGTTGAACACGAGGTCCCGTGGTGCATCGAAAATGCGCTCCAACACCAGTACCCGCTCATTCTCAACTCTTGAAATGATTTCATTCATCTTAATTCCTCCATCCACTTAATAAATATCTTTTTCTCCGTTTTATTAACTTTTTCCAATATGGCAATGTAATGATTACTAGGATGCCTCCGCTTTTGCTGTTCTTTTAGAGCTTGCTTTATAATCGCTCAAAGCGAGTCCATGACCAACTTGATAAATCATTTTTGCTGATTTTTTAACCTTAGTTTAATTCAATGGTTTTTTTCCCTGTAATACGTTGAGATAATCGTCCAAACGATCCATCCGCGCTTCCCATATTCGACGGTAGGAATCAAGCCATTTATCCAACTCTTGCAGCGGTTCTGGTCTTAGATTATAAATGCGACGATTAGCGACCTGATGAACCTCAACAAGTCCAGCATTACTCAATACTCGAAGATGTTTAGAGGTTTGCGGCTGGTTTAGTTCTAACTTTTGGGCAATCTCTCCTACTGAAAGTGGTCCGTCAAGAAGAAGGTCAACAATATCAAGTCGGTTGGATTCAGCTAGTGCACTGAAGGTTTGTACGTTCATATAGAATCATCTCCCAACATGTATATGTTTCTAATTTTTATAATCGCTTGTGATTATATTAAGAATATCACCTCCGAATTTCTAAATAATGATGTCATAACTTGTTGTTGGATTTATTATTCCATACAAGGAATATTCCAGTCAAGGAATATTCAGAAAATAATTTAACGAGCTATAATAGATTGTGCCACAGACTTCTATTAACCATTCGTTTTGTCAGGTAAAGTTAAGCTGACTAGTTACAGGAACCAGTAGTAATCTTTGGAACAGTTGTGAACTTATTCAGACGGGCTGTTAAATATCTTTTATGATGTAAAAGTGCTTGTGATAGTGGTTTTTTGTTATATGAAGTAAAAGATTTTGTTCGTGAAATGAATGAGTAGCCTAGTATGAATAATAATTGATTAGGAGACTTTCCACATTCTACTTACAATATAAAAGTTTAAATTTGGAAGGAAGAAATACGGAAACTAGGAGGAGACTGAATAGCAAACAACTCTTCATTCTGTAAATAGAGGAAACTTTCTATGTAAGAGAGTTGTCTGGAGAACACAGAAAAAATCTAAGTACGGCTGCTAAAGAACAATGGGAGAATAACGGTGTTCCTTTTGGGGCGTCAGTTCTGCACCGACCAGTGATGTCATTAAAGCTTATGAAAGCTCACGAATGTTGACATACGAACATTCGTGAGCTTTTTAGTTACGTTCGATAAAAACCGATTTTGCTTTAAATAGGATTTGTCTATTAGCGTAAGATTTAAACGATCCGATCTAATTCGATCAGCCTGATTTCAAAAGGTTCAAGCTCTGCTTTTATATGAAGTTTTCCGTCAGCGACTGCTCGCTCAATTTCTAATTTGGGGACTGAAATATTCCGCAAATAGTCGAGTTCCTCAGGTGAATGCTCACCAACTTTGCCTAATTTAAGCTCATTATCGAAGGCACTGCCATGCTCACGATTGACGATATAATGCTTGATTTCGAAGGTGCCCTCTAGATTTAATAGCTCAAACCAACATTCTTTTTTTATTTTATTGGAGAAATTCGAGTAGCGGTCCTCATAAGAGATATTCAGGATAATGCCTTTAGCATACTTTTCATTATAATGGTGATAATTATGAAGCAATAGCTGAAGACGATCCTCTTCTTTCGTAATTAGGTAGCCATCTCCTTTTTCAACTAGCGTGTCACCTAATTTATTTAAAAAGGAAAAGGCGTGATAGGATGGTTTTTTGATTTGTTGATAAGCGAGCATTCCTAAACCACCATGAAATAGATTTTTCGACATTAAGTATTCCTCATGGAAGTCAGTTAGGAGCCAATAGCCAAAAGCGTCCAGTCGATCATAATTGTCGATGATGTTTTTTATAATATAGGCTGATTTAAAGCATGTATCATTCATTAAATCCCTGTGCGAAACAGTGGAGTTCCATTCTGTCAGAAAGACTTTTTTGTCATCAAAGCCAATTTCTTTTAAGCCTTTTTTTAGGCGATCAATGAACTGTTCAAAGGAATCTTCTACAGGACTTAAATAAAGTGGTTGTTCGTCAATAGAATCAATATGATTTCCTACTTGAAAGATCGAGATGTCTAACTCTTCTTTCTTTACATTGGACAAGTCAATGTCGTAATAATGAATCGTAATAAAATCGGGTGGGCATTGATTTTCCATACTAAATGCTAAGAAGTCGAAGAACCAGTCTTCACTTTTATTATATGTTGAGAAAGCCGCTGGGCCGCCGAATGGTAGCTGTGAATCAATCTCTTTGACTGCCTTATAAGTTGTTTGGAATAGATCATAGAAAGTTTGATTGTTACGGAACCCAAAGAGATGATTGGATGAGCTTGGTTCATTCCAGACTGTAAATAACCAGCTTCGGACTTCTTTTTTGCCATAGCGATTGAGCAAATGGGCGGTCAAACTACGAATTAAGCCAGACCATTTTTTTATATCCTTCGGTGGGCTCGTATTGATCTGATTATAAAAGACAGTTTTATCTAAATTACTAGCCAGTAACCTTGGCATAAAAGAGAACTGAATAAGAGGTTTTAATTGAATCGATAACAAAAAATCAATGACTTGATCAATTAAATGAAAATTATAGATCGGTGTACCGTCTCTCGCTTCACTATAGACCATCATATCATCATCCAGCAGGCTATGCATTTTAATATAACGATAACCAATTTCTTTTTGAGCCAACATTAATGCCTCTTGAACTGGGGCCATTAAAACTTCTTTCGCCCTGCTAACGCCAGTAAACGTTTTAAACGTATGTTGCAGCTGCATTTCTTCCTTTGTGAGGTCGACGGAGATAGGGGCAACGGCTAACTCACTCGTTTCAACATCAGATATTTTGTGATTGGGAGGAGGGGCATCTTTTAAATGTTCTTCAATAAACTGGGCCACATCCTCATAATATGCATGTGGCTCCATTTGAAAGTAATTGACAGACTTTTCTTTTGTCGCTTCAATACTCCCTAAAGATTTGCCAATGTTTTGTTTTCTCCAAACGCTCGGCAATTCTTCAAACTTCTCTTTAAACGCGGTCACAAAAGAGCGAGTATTAGGGAAGCCGTTCTTGTGCGCAATTTCATCAATTGTGAGCGTATCGTCCAATAAATCAAGCACAGAATAATGTAGGCGAATTTGTTTTACATAGTCGCTGAACGAAATTCCCATACCACGTTTAAAAAACTTCGACAAATAGGGGATGGACAGGAACTCCTTCTCGGCAAGACTCTGTAGAGAAATATTCTCATCGTACTTACTATGAATATAATCAAGGACGCGACTTAGGCGATCCAGTTTCTCTTCAGAATACTTTTTTGTTTCTTTTTTTTCTACTTTAAAATTTGCACAGAGTTCATAGATAAGCTCGTAGATGAGCGAGGCGTTTTTATAATCAATTAACTCATTGTGGTTCATATTATATTTCAGAATTTCAGCGATCACCCGTTTGATTTGCTTGAATGTATCGGGATTGTCTGCCGTAACAGAATTACAGTCAAAGTACATGTTTTTCGTATCAATATTAATATCCTTCAGTAGCTCTAACTTCATTTGCAAGGCGATGATAATGGCATCATCCGCATGGAGCTCATGTATTTCATTGGAGTTAATCAAAAGCATATCCCCATCAGATAAATGATACTTCTCATCTTCGACAACAATGGTTAACTGGCCTTTTATATTGACAACCAATTCGAGTGATTGATGCCAATGCCTATTCACATCTCCAATTCGATGCATGAAGAATTTTATAGGTAGTTTATTGTTGAAATTGATGATTTCATGACGATATTCCATTATTACACCTCTTATATGCAAAAATTTAATCTAAAATCGGAAAATAATCATGTATAAATTTAACCTTTAGTCCGATTATAAGGTATTTTGATTGAGATAAAAATAAAAATGGTTAAATTTTTGTCATACATGGGATAAATTATCTACTTATGGAGTCAGGGGATCGAATGATAAGATAAAAGCATAGAGATGATGAATATAAAGCAAAATGTAAACGATGTCACAAGTGCGAAAGGGTGTTTACATGGACAAAGAAGTTTTTTTAGAAACTGTTAATCTCACCAAAAAATTTGATGAAGTACTAGCCGTAGACAATGTTAATATGCAGGTTAAACTTGGTGAAATCAAGGGTCTCATAGGAGAAAATGGTTCTGGTAAGTCTACGATTTCCGCGATGATTAGTGGATTGCATAGAATCACTAGCGGAGATATTTATATAAATAAGGAAAAATATACTCCTAAAAACCCACTAGATGCCCGTGAGAAAAAGATCTCTATGATCGTTCAGGAAACCGGAACGATCAATAACTTATCAATTGCTGAAAATGTTTTTCTTGGAGATGAGGTGCGTTTCAAAAAGAATACATTCGTCAATCGTAAGAAAATGATGGTCGAGGCGAAAAAAGCTTTAGAAGCAGTGGAGCTTGACGTCGATGTAACAAAATCTATCAATACGCTTAATTTTGAGCAGAGAAAATTAGTGGAAATTGCCAGAGCGTTATATTATAATCCAACCCTTTTTATTGTTGATGAGACGACAACCGCTTTATCCCATGAAGGTAGGGTACTGATTCATCGGATTATGAGGAGATTAAAATCTGAAAACAAGGCGGTTCTCTTCATTTCTCATGATCTTCCGGAACTGATGGAAATCTGTGATAGCTTAACGGTTTTGCGGGATGGAAACTTTATAAGAGATTTTGAGAAGGAACAGTTTGATGAGAATGAGATCAAACAAGCAATGGTAGGTAGGGAACTAGAGGGTGATTTCTATCGTAGCGATTACGATGGAACTTCTACAGGACAAGTAGTATTTCAAGCTAAGAATGTGAGCGCACAAGGACTAAAAAATATTAATCTGGAACTGCATAAGGGAGAGATTCTTGGCATCGGTGGCTTATCAGGTAGTGGAATGCATGAATTAGGTAAAGTGATGTATGGCAATATTAAGCCTTCGGCAGGAGAAGTGCTTGTTTATGGTCATGAAACTCCCTCGTTTTTCCAGAAGCTTTCGAAGCAAAAGGAGAAGCAAAATACAGGGAACCCTCATCCAGAGGCAAAACTTGTTCGATTAACAAATATTAAAACAGCAATTGCCAATAAGGTCGGGTATGTGTCGAAAGATAGGGACCAAGAGACTTTGATTCTTGAAGCCTCTGTGAAGGATAATTTAACCTTATCTGCTCTAGAAAAGTTAGCTTCTTACGGTTTGATTACACAGAAAGCAGAAAAACACTTTGCTCAGGAACAAATAGATAGCTTACTTATCAAATGCAGCAGTATGAACCAAACGGTAAGAGAGCTATCGGGAGGAAATAAGCAAAAGATATCCTTCGGAAAATGGATTGGCAACGATTCCAAAATTCTAATTTTAGATAGTCCAACTCGTGGGGTGGATGTAGGTGTAAAAACAAAAATGTACCAACTGTTATATGAGCTGAAGCAACAGGGCTACTCCATTCTATTAATTTCCGAGGAATTACAGGAATTAATCGGAATGAGTGATCGCATTTTGTTAATGAAGGATGGTGCGATTACGAAAGAGTTTCATAGAAGCGAAAAGGTTGATGAAAAAACATTAATCCAATACATGATCTAAAACTCTGTATTCTACTTAACTTAGGTGGTGAGGCTGTGAAAGAAGTTACTCATATAAACGGAGCGAATGCTCGGTCTGGAGGACTTTCGAAGTTCTTACAATTTACGAAGGCAAATAAAAATATTTTCATTCAGTATTCAAGTTTAATTTTAGTCTTTTCCTTTTTTATGATCATGTCCAACGGTGATTTACTTTCCGTGGTAAACCTGCAAACGATCATTAGGCAGCTTGCTGTTCTATTTATCATTACAGTGGGATTAATGTTTGTCTTCTCCCATGGAAATATGGACATTTCGGTTGGTGGTGTGATTGCCCTAACTTCCATGATCGTCACTTTCACTCTGAACGCAGGCGCATCACTGTTTGTGGCAACTCTTGTGGCAATAGTGGTATCAGTAGGGTGTTATCTTCTAAATATCTTTATTGCCAATCAGTTTAAGTTAATGGCGGTAATCGCTTCCTTGGCAATTATGTTTAGCACCCGCGGTGTCGTCACATATATGGTTTCTACTTCTAATCAGTCGATAAAAGTAGAAGACATTTCTAAACTGGCCCTATTTAGCAGTAACTTAACGTTTACAATTACTTCTTTAATCTTGGTTGCGATTGTCGGAATCGTGTTATTTAACTATACAAAGATTGGAAAGCAGAATAAAGCGGTTGGTGATAATCCACTGGCAGCCATGCAAAGTGGAGTTGATGTGAAGAAGAGTAAGGTGATTTCTTATCTTATTGCTGGTATAATGATCGGCTTTGCCTCCATGTTTTCTTTAGCCAGATCCTATACAGTGAGTGAGAATTCTGGTATGGGACTTGAAATGGATGTGATTGTTGCCCTTGTTTTAGGAGGGATGGCTTTAAGTGGTGGAAGTAAGTCTAAGATCAGTAGTGCCATTGTGGGTAGTATTACGTTAGTTCTCTTAAATAATGGATTAATTATGATAGGAGTTAGGCCTGAAACAGTATCTCTCGTCAAGGGGATCATTTTCCTCATTGTTGTCTTTTTAATTCTTAGAAGGCCTCGAACAGAGGTAATTCCAAGATAACTAATATGAAAAAGAAGGAAGGTAATAAAGATGAAAACCCTATTAAAGAAAGTCTTATTATTAACAGTAATTAGTGTATTATTAGCCGCTTGTGGTGCAAAATCGAATGATTCCAGTGAAGCAAATAATTCAGATGAAAAGCAAACTGATAATGGTTTTACAATAGGAGTTATGCTGTACAATTACACAGATGTTCAAGGTAAAGAAATTAAGTCTTATGGAGATTATTTAGCAGAGCATTTTAATGTGAATTTTAATTATGCGACAGTAGGTACGAGCGAGGAGGATCATATCGCAGCACTAGAGAATTTAATTGCTTCGGGAGTAGATGCTGTTATCAGTGGCTATGATACTTCTTTAGAGCAAAGTCTTCAATTAGCAGAACAAGCGAAAGTTTACTATGGTGTAGCATTAGGGGATGTTCGTGATGATGTAACCAGTGAATACTTTGTCGGTGGATTATATAATTTCGGAGAAAAACCTGAAACAATTGGGGCGCAATATGCGCAAGCAGCATATGAAGCAGGTGTGAAAAATATTGGTGTAACGTCTTTCCAAGAGTTTGCCTTCGTAGATGCACCTGCGATAATAAGTGGTTTTAAAGAAAAACTAGCTGAATTAGACACGGCTAATGAAATTACAGTCTACGATACTGAGTATCATATGTTTGGTCCAGAAGATGTATCAAGCGCCGTTACGAAGGTCATCTCTGATCACTCTGAAGTGGACGCAATTTTTGGTTTAGGCTCTGGCATGGATTTTGTCTACCCAGCCATTTTAAATAGTACCAAACCTGATATTAAGGTTTTAGCACTTGGGTATAATGACTCGACTCCGGCTGCATTAGAGAATGGATCGGTTCTAGCAGCAGGTACAAATAACTATAGTCAAATCATCGCGAATGTATTTGCTCAACTTTATGATCGCCTTAATGGACATGAGTATACTGACTGGGAATTGAACGGTTCTGTGGATTATCCTATATTTTCATCGGTTGAAGAAGTAGAGGATTTTCAAAAATATATTGTTCCTGAGGATAAATCTAACGGTGCGGTAACTGTTGAGGAATTAAAACAAGTGATGAAAACATTTAATGAAAACGCAACTTGGCAAGAACTACAACAATTAACTACTAGAACATTATCTGAAATTAAAGAGGCGCGGTAAAACTGTAAATGAATAAGAGGCTGTCTGAGCCTCTTATTCATTAAAAAGTGGGTGGTGCGATCAAATGAAACAAAACATCGGTGATTATGTAAAAAGTATAGTAAAAACGTTTATTTTTCCTTTTATGGTATATGGCATTATATTAGCTATTACGCTGATCGCAGGTGAATCGGGCTATATGTCAGCAGGTGCTTTCGATCGGATAATTAGAAGTAGTGTTTTGACGACTATCATCGCCTATGCTATTGCACTTCCGTTATCTGGTGGGAGATGGGATTTTGCTCCAGGGATAATTATTATCCTGTCCGGGATTATTGGCAGTAACCTTGCCATTCAAAACGATTTAGGACCAATAAGCCTATTAATGATCACCATCGCTGTAGCTGTTGTCCTTAGTTTATTAGAAGGTTTGGTCTATATCCTCGTTAGAGTTCCGACCATCATCGTGTCATTAGGGGTGGTAATGGTCTATGAGGCACTCTCGGGTATCGTCTTTAACGGATCTGGTGCACAGTTGTTTATGTATCCAAATCTATCAATACTGGCCAAATCACCTTATATTTATGGCATTTTAATGGTGGTAATGTTGTTCTTCTATTACATTTTAACCTATACAAAGTTTGGTTTTGACACAAAGTCACTATCAGTCAATCCACGTTTAGCTGTGAGTATGGGGGTAAAAGAAAACCGAAATATTATGATAACGTATTTGGTTGTCGGTTTACTGTTAGGAGTTGCGGCTGTACTAAATGCTTCAACAGTCCTAGTCACACCAGCGAATAATTTAGCTTCAACGACATTGATGTTCTCGTCAATGGCTCCAGTGCTAGTTGGTCTATATTTAGCAAAATTTTCAAACATGGCTTTAGGGATTTTTTCAGGAGCGTTAGCAATGAATGCTTTTTCTTATGGCATGGTTGTTCTAGGAATTAACGGCTCTTTACAAACGATCGTCTTAGGTGCATTTATCGTGTTCTTTATGGCTTACACAGTGAGAAGCGAGCGGGCAGCAGAGCAAGTAGCAGTGTAAAGAATAACAGATTCGAAGCCTGGTAATAAAACAAGAAAGCAAGAGAGCACTCTGAAGATGTTGGAGGTACTTATGAACATAAATAAATTACGTAATAAACCCTTTAACTTAAATGATGAAGAAATCGCTTGGGTCAAAAGCACATTCGATTCGCTTACAACTGAAGAGAAAATCGGACAGCTCTTCTTCATGGTTGGCTATAAACAGGATGAAGAATTTTTGTCTCATCTAACAGAGGATATTGGAATTGGTGGTTTAATGTGCCGAGCGATGGATAAGGAAAGCGTTATTGGTACAGTGAGCACATTGCAGTCCAGCTCTAAAATACCTTTGCTGATTGCTGCCAATTTAGAAGCTGGTGGAACGGGAATTACGAGTGATGGGACGAAAATTGGCTCTAATCTAGCCATTTCCGCAACAAACGACCCGAAATATGCTTATGAATTAGGGAAAATATGTGCTACTGAAGGAAAGAGTGTTGGAGCGAATTATGCTTTCGCACCTGTGATAGATATTGATTATAATTTTCAAAATCCAATTACAAATACGAGAACGTTCGGTAGTGACCCAGAACAAGTAAAGAACATGGGGCTTCAATATGTAAAGGGGTGTCAGGATCATGGAGTCGCTACCTCTATTAAGCACTTTCCAGGTGACGGGGTAGATGATCGTGATCAGCATCTGGTCACCTCCATTAATACATTTAGCACGGAGGAATGGGATCAGACTTTTGGTATGGTTTATCAGGAATTAATTGATGCGGGGGCAATGACAGTTATGGTAGGTCACATTGCTTTACCTGAATACTCCAAACACTTGAATCCGCAATTGAAAGATGAGGATATTCTTCCGGCATCATTGGCTAGCGAGCTTCTAAACGGTTTACTTCGTGAAAAATTAAATTTCAATGGTCTGATCATTACAGATGCTACGACAATGGCAGGGATGAATATTGCGATGGGCAGAGATGAGCTCGTACCTAAAGCGATAGAAAACGGTTGTGACATGTTTTTATTCACGAAGAATTTAGAAGAGGATATTCACTTTATGAAGCAAGGCTATGAAAAGGGCTTGTTATCCGAACAACGACTAAACAATGCTGTGCTTAGAATACTTGGCCTTAAAGCATCCTTACAACTTCATAAAGGAAACAATGTCCCTTCCCTAGAGGTAGCCAACGATTCGCTCAGAAGAGAAGAGCATCTTCGAGTAGCGAAAGAGGTAGCCGATCAGTCGATCACTTTAGTGAAGGAAGAAAAAGGTGTACTTCCTCTATCGCCAACAAAATATAAGCGTATTCTCCTTTACGATATCGAAAGTGAAGCAAACGCACTAGGGTATAATAAAGCGTCTGGATTAGCAAAAACGTTTATTCCTTTATTGGAAAAAGAGGGATTTGAGGTTACTAGATTTGAGCCGACCGGGATCTATGAAGGGCTACAAGCCTCTTTTGAAGAGATGAAAAAGAACTATGACTTAATCATTTATTTGTGTAATCTTGCAACTAAATCAAATCAGACGACAGTTAGAATCGAATGGATCAATCCAATGGGGGTTAATGTTCCCATCTATATGAACTCGATCCCAACCATCTTTATTTCTACAGAAAATCCGTACCACTTGTTAGATGTTCCCAGAGTGAAAACGTTTATTAATACGTACGGAATGAATGATTATACCCTTCCATTATTAATTGAAAAAATGCTCGGAAAGTCAGAATTTAAAGGTAAGAGCCCAGTAGATCCATTTTGTGGAAAGTGGGATACCCGACTATAATGAGGTGCTATACGTGATCAACAAAACAATTAAACTATTTGAGCATTCTGATGCTACATTAACCACTTACGTTTTAGATGATGGAGAATATGAAACGAAGAATACCGTACGGCCAGCAGTACTGATCTGTCCTGGCGGAGGCTATACGATGATTTCACGGAATGAAGGAGAACCTGTAGCGATCGCCTACGCTCAAAGAGGGTATCATGCTTTCGTTTTAACGTATTCAGTTAAAATTGATAACCCCTTTCCAACCGCCTTAAAGGAATTAGCTAAGGCTATGTCTATTATTAGGGAAAATGCGGTTGACTGGCTAGTGGATAAAGATAACATCGCGGTAGTAGGTTTTTCTGCTGGAGGAAATTTAGCCTTAAGCTTAGGAATTTATCATCAAGAAGATTTCCTGACAAAAGATCTTCAGCTTCCTATTGAACAAATAAAGCCTAATCATCTTATCCTAGGTTACCCAGCAGTGACGTTACAGTTAAGAAATTCGGAGACGCCAGCATACGTGATTGAATTGATGGAAAAGGGACTCATTCCAGACATGAGAGGGCCTAGTATTCATGAAATTCTACTTGGGAAGGAAAACCCGACAGAAGAGGAGAAGGCGTCATTAAACTTATTAAACTACATTCATGATCGTGTGCCAAGAACGTTTATATGGGGCACCTACGAGGATACGCTTATCCCGCCAACGGACCTGTGGCAGCTAGGTATGAAACTACATGAATTTCAAGTTCCAAGCGAACTTCATCTCTTTGAAAAAGGTCCACATGGAATGTCTATCTGTACAGACGCTGTTAAACCTGCTGAGCAAATTGAAGGGTTAAGTATTCCGCAATGGTTTGATCTTAGCATCAAGTGGCTAAAGCAAGGAAATAGGCAGTAGACGATTTAAACTACCGGTTCTAACAGTCCATGCTTACCTGAAAAGAGAAGCAAACTTCAATATTGATTATTTTAGGAAATGATGACTGTCAAAAATGGAAAGGAAAACAGTATTGTCAAAAGTGTGAGAGTGGATGGAATATTGTTTTCCCTTTTGTGAGATACAGGAAATTTGTCCTGGAACGTCCTTAGCTTTCCTTCGATTCTTAACATATAAGGAGTTTTTATCCATGGGTAAACAAGTAAAGGCTTTTATTTTTGACCTTGATGGGGTTATTACAGATACAGCAGAATATCATTATTTAGCTTGGAAACAGTTAGCAGAAGATATAGGTATTTCCTTTGACCGTGATTTCAATGAACAATTAAAAGGGGTGAGTAGAATGGATTCTCTAAAGCACATTCTTACATTAAACCCAAAACTAAGCTTTTCAAAGGAAGAATTAGCGGCACTTGCGACAAGAAAGAATGAACATTACACCACGTTGATAAAAGATATGACGCCAAATGATATTCTTCCAGGGATCAGGGAATTAATTGAGGATATTAAAAAACATAGACTTCAATTAGCGCTTGGGTCTGCAAGTAAAAACGCAAAAATTGTCTTGGACCGGTTACAATTACTTGATTCCTTCGATTATATTGTCGATGCAGCCAAGGTTGAGCATGGTAAACCACATCCTGAAACATTTTTAACGGGTGCAGATGGCTTGGGTGTAAGCCCTGCAGATTGTGTTGGTATTGAAGATGCTCAAGCCGGCGTAGATGCGATTAAAGCAGCAGGCATGTTTGCTATTGGTGTAGGCTCAAAAGAGCACTTAGCAAAAGCAGACTATATTGTAGAAACGACGAGAGAATTACAATTCGTTAACATCATGGCAGAGGTAACTAAATAAAAGCTTTAAACATTATGACTAATGAGTAGACTCAAATACTTATTAGTCTTTTTTTATAAAAATGTTTGGAGCGCCGATAGGCTTATAGAAGGAAAAAAAGTATTATACATGAAGTGAATGGGAGTGGTAAGAGAGGTTTCAACAGCAATGAAAACCACTACTGTGAACTGGTACTTTTGATTTTAAAAGATATTCTCCAAGCTCTAGTTATAAAAATTTCAGAGATAGCCATACATTTCATATCAGTCATTTTGATATTTGTATTAGACTAAATTTACTCAGAATTCGCAAAGTCAGTCTGAATCTTATTATAATGGAGTAAAAGAGATTCAGTAGTTAAGGAGGAAAGTATGGTTTATTTACATGCTTTTTCATTTCCGAATGAGGATATGGAATTCGACTTTTTCATGAATATAAAAAGAACGTGCTATGACTCGTTTTATCCATTTAAGATTTTATCGAAAAAATGCTTTGAATCGATTGTTTTTGAGCCAGTGACGATCATATATGGTGGCAATGGTTCAGGAAAGTCAACTGCATTAAATGTGATAGCAGAAAAAGCGGGAATCAAACGTGATTCTATCTATAATAAATCTAACTTCTACCCTGATTATATCAATATGTGTCATATGCAGTTGAAAGCAGACATTCCTGAAAATAGCAGGATTATTACTAGTGATGATGTATTTGATTATATGTTGAATATCCGAAATCTCAATGAGGGAATTGACCAAAAACGGGAAGAGCTCTTTGAGGAGTATTTGGATGCGAAATATTCCCATTTTCAGATGAAGTCTATGGCAGATTATGAGCAGCTCGTAAAAGTAAACGCAGCCAGAAGTAATACACAGTCTCGTTTTGTTAGAAATGAATTGATGGATAATGTGAGAGAGTATTCGAATGGGGAAAGTGCATTTAAGTATTTCACAGAAAAAATTGGCGAAAATGGACTTTATATTTTGGATGAGCCGGAAAATAGTCTTTCTCCCAAACGTCAGATGGAATTGATGAAATTTATTGAAGACTCTGCTCGATTTTTTGGATGCCAGTTTATCATATCAACACATTCTCCATTTCTGTTATCCATGAGGGGAGCAAAAATTTATAATCTTGATGAAAACCCTGTTAAGGTGAGACGCTGGACGGAATTAGAAAACGTCCGTACATACTTTGAATTTTTCAAAAGTCATGAAAGCCAATTTTGAGATTGAGCACGACCAAATACTTCTAGAAAAATAGTCATTTACCAATTAAAAAACCAGCGCTGCGTGTACTCCACTGGGAATAATTTAGTCATAGAAAAGGACATAGAAACTAAAATAGGAAATGGAAAGTTTGAAAAACTACAAATCCACCTACTTATTTCGATTTTGCGATTATAATAGAATCAAATATGACATCGGAGTGTAATCATGAAAAAGAAGAATTATCATTTTGAAGATAATAGAAATGATGAAGTTTATTTTATAGATGGCCACACGGATGGCGGTGCCACATCTGGACTACGTCGGGAAGAAATAATCCCGAAAGAATTGAAGTTCAGACAAGCTAGCAAAAAAGATGCAAATAAGGTTGTAGAGCTGATCCATCTCGCAATTGGAGATATTGCTGAGCAATTGACCGGTCAAACGAAGGTTAAAAATATTCGAAGGACACTCATAAACTTTTTTTGTGAAGAAACCAATCGTGTTAGCTATCAAAATGTGTTGATTGCGGATATTTTTGATGAGGTCGCTGGCATAATCGTAACCTACTCTGGAGATGATACCTCACAATTGGACATGCCTTTACTCGAACATTTAAGAAGAAAAACAAGGAATCAGAACATTTTCTTTGACCAAGAGGCGGATGTTGGCGATTTCTATATTGATACACTTTCTGTCTCACCGAAGTTTCAGGGGCATGGAATTGGAACAGAATTGCTGCGGAAGGCTGAAGAATTAGCGTTGCAGAAGGGGTATGACCGAATATCCCTCAATGTTGCCAAGGATAATCCCAGTGCAAAAAAGTTATACAATCGGATAGGGTATCAAAAAGATAAAGAGATACAGATTAATGGTCATACTTATGACTATATGGTAAAGACACTGAAACAATGAAAATTCAGTTGTCCCTTTTTTTGAAGAGGTGGCTTCGCCTTGAGAAGCAAAAAAAGTTTGTTAAAGAAATTGGAAAAGACGAAAAAAAATGAATGGTCGTAAAAAATGGATATTGCTAGGGCATCTATCTGATAAGTAATGAGACTGTTCCTTTAATCTACAATCCTCTTCAAAAAGCGATTATACGAATTATTTGATTATTTGCTATCCTGTTGAATTCCAATAAATCCATGCTATAATACAACTTAATCAAAAACTGCATAAAGTTCACTCATATAATAGCAGGAATATGGCCTGCAAGTTTCTACCAGTTCACCGTAAATGAACTGACTATGAGGTGCAATGAATAGGAAGAGATTGATAGTCTGCAACCTGTTCTTTTTCGGCATATAGATCGAAGAACTTGCTCCTCAAGATGATAGGGAGTTAAGGTCTTCGGTTTTTTTTATTTTCGGATATAGGGGGAAAACAAGATGAAAAAAAGCGAATTGGCACACCTCATTGATGTAGCTGCAGGGCGAAAACCAGCAGATTTAGTTTTGAAAAATGGGAACATTGTTGATGTGTATCAAGGAACGATCATGACAGGTGATGTGGCGATCGTAGCAGGGAAAATTGCTGGGATTGGGGAAGAATATGAAGGGAAAGAGGTTGTTGATGTAAAGGGGAAATATATCGCTCCTGGATTTATTGACCCCCATATTCATGTCGAATCCTCTTATGTGACTCCGGAAGAATTTGGCCGTTTACTTGTCCCCCATGGAACGACGACGGTCATGGCCGACCCGCACGAGATCGTCAATGTCGCAGGGCTAAAAGGGCTGGAATATATGATTGAAGCGGCAAAGCATACGGCGTTAGACATTCAATACATGCTCCCTTCCTGTGTGCCGGCAACGAATATGGAGAATGCAGGGGCTATATTAACGGCTTCAGATATGGTGGCTCCATTAGAGGAAGGAATGGTCGAGGGACTGGCTGAATTTATGGATTTCCCCGGTGTGATCGGGGCCGAGGACAGTGTCTTAGACAAGCTTCTTGTAGCGAAAAATCTAAAGAAACGAATCGATGGGCACAGTCCGATGGTAAGTGGAAAAGAGCTTAACGCCTACATTGCGGCTGGAGTGGAAAACGATCACGAATGTTCGACTGTTGAAGAACTGCAGGCTCGTGTTTCACGCGGGATGTATGTTTTTCTACGAGAAGGGTCTGTTACCCAGAATTTACGTACGTTGCTAAAAGGGGTTACGCCTCAAAACGCTCGTCGCTGCGTATTATGCGGGGATGATGTCCAAGCCAAAACGATTTTAGAAAAAGGACATTTGGACAATGCCATTCGTATTTGTGTAGAAGAAAAGGTGGACCCGATCCAAGCCATTCAGATGGCCACCCTTAATACAGCACAATGCTGTCAACTTGATGATCGAGGAGCTGTAGCCCCTGGATTAAAAGCTGACTTGGTTATTTTCAGTGATTTGGACAAGCTTGTTGTTGAACAAACCTATATTGATGGGAAACTAGTTGCTGAAGAAGGAAAGTATATTTCTCCGATTACAAGAGCAGATATTTCTGCTGTTCAATCCAGTGTTCATATCGGTGATTTTACAAAAGAGAAGCTTCGTTTAAAACTAGAAAACAATAAAGCAAGAGCGATTGAAGTAATTCAAACGGAAGCATTGACGAACGAAGCGATCGTTGATGTGGATCGCGATAAGTCAGGCGAATTTGTGTACAATCCAGAGAAGGAAATTTCAAAAATTGCCGTTATCGAGAGGCACAAAAACACGGGAAATGTATTCGTTGGTTTATTGAAGGATTATGGAATCAAAACAGGGGCCATTGGGATATCCATTGCCCATGATTCCCATAATTTGATTGTGACAGGAACGAACGATGAGGACATGGCATTGGCCGTTGAGAGTCTGAAAAAACAAGACGGTGGAGTCGTCTTAGTGAACAATGGTGAAGTTATTTGTAGCATGGCCTTGCCGGTAGGTGGGTTGATGAGTAATCTATCTGGAGAAGAAGTTGTTGAACAACAAAGTAAAGTTAATAAAGTGGCCCGTGAAGTATTGGGAATTGCAGAGAATGTCGATCCAATCATGACCTTAGGTTTCATGTCCTTAGCTGTGATTCCAAAGTTGAAAATCACCGATTTAGGACTAGTTGATGTGACAAAGTTCGAATTTGTCCCAGTATCAGTTCACTAATAAAAAGAGAGGGACGGATCTAGTGTTTCACCGCGAAACAGTAGATCCGTCCTCGCTTTTTTCCGATACCTGTTTCTCTCTTACCACACTCAAAGCAAAAATAATGAGTATCCGATTAAAAAAACTAACCATTTTCACACCCAATTTCTTTGCTACAGATTTTATATTGACTAAGATATTCTTTCATCTCTATTTCTCCAATCTATAGACTTTGAGAGCAATCAACTTTTAGCAGTTGAAAAAGATATTTTAATTATCTGTAAATAACTGTACTCTTATGTCATTATTGTGATGGGGTGCAGTTTTGTTTTATCTTTAAAAAGTAAAGCATACATTTCAAGCTGCAGAAAATCTATGAAAGAGGATTCGGTTATGTCTATAAATAATAGTTTAAAAGAGGTATATGTTTCCAAATGGGATAACTTAACTCAAAGATTGAAAGATGAGAGCGAATATGCCCCTACCCATCCATTGTTGATTTCCTTGCCAGATGAGGATGAATATTTAAAATCGGATTTGCGAGTCATGTTTGTCGGAAAAGAAACGAATGATTGGGAAGGAGCATTTGGAACACGTAATATCGACCAATTACTGAAAACGTATCGTGCTTTTTTAAACAAGCAAGGGAGTAGCAAGAGTCCTTTTTGGCAATATATTCGTAAATGGCAGCAAGCAATAGAGGAGGAATATCCTAACAAAAAAGTTTCGCTTGTTTGGAACAATATACTGAAAATCGGTAAAGCAAAGGAAATAGGGGAACCAAACGAACAGATTTTGCAGATAAATAAAGAATCTTTTGATGTCTTTCATGAAGAACTAAAAATTCTAAAACCCCATGTAGTGGTGTTCTGGACAGGACATTCGTATGATAAGCATTTAAAAAGTTATATTCCTAATATTGAGTTTAAATTACATAAATCCTTCAAAAAGAAGCAGTGGTTGAATTGTTCAAGCACCTGTTTGCCAGCCCTATCTTTCCGCACCTATCATCCAGGTTATTTAAATCGATTACAGGATCGTAGTCTATCTTTTCATTCTCACTCCCCATTGAATGAATTGTTAGTACAGATAGCAGAGTTAGAAAGTTCACTCTAAAACGTTCAAGCAGTCTAACGGTAACGACAATCAACTGTGAATATGGGAGAAAAGCGGCTGTGTATAATGCAAAAATATCATTGTACACAATGCATTTAAAACTCGTACTTTAACAAGAAGCACGAGTTTTTTTATATCCCATTGATTATTGGAATTACCATAACACTTGAAAGTAAGTTTCGCTTTGCATCAATGGCAGCTGCAATAAGGTTAAGAAGATATAAAAATGGCTGAATGCACGAGAATGGGCTGAAAAGAATCGTGGCGAGCATTTGCAGAAAATTTCATGACCGAGATTTTTTGTATTCGCTTACAAAAAAATATTGACTTCGCTTTCGGTTGATTTATAATGTTAATTGAATACTCTGAAAATACTGACCGCTCAGTATCTTTTGGAAGGATAATATGGAAAGTAGGGATTTACATGGAAAAACCTTGGTTCAAGCATGTTCCAGAAGGAAATCCAACAACGATTGACATCCCTGAAATCGCACTTCAAGATTTGTTCTATCAATCTGTGAAAACATACCCCGATCAAGTTGCGGTTACATTCTACGATAAAACGATGACGTATCAAGGATTATATCAACTCATTCAAAATGCAGCTGCAGCACTTCATCATCTAGGTGTAGGAAAAGGTGATCGCGTTGCTTTGATGCTGCCGAACAGTCCGCAATACCCAATTAGCTACTATGCCACTCTTGTGTGTGGGGCGATAGTTGTGCAAATCAATCCAATGTATAAGGCGGAAGAACTGCTACATGTATTAAACGATTCAGAAGCCGAAACGCTCATTGTATTCGAACCATTATTACCATTAGTTACCGCTATCAAAGACAAAACTTCCCTCATTAATATCATCCCAGTCTCATTTGAAAAAGAAACTAAATTTAACGAAATGCTCAAGACTCGTGGCTACCCAGTCCCTAAAGTTGAGATTGATGCAAAAAATGATGTTGCTGTCCTTCAATATACAGGTGGTACTACAGGTCGTTCGAAAGGTGCGATGCTTACCCATTACAATCTCGTAGCAAACACCCTTCAATCCTACTCGACCTCGGAAACATCGACGGAGCTTGGCAAAGAGCGATTTTTAACGATTTCTCCATTATTCCATGTATATGGAATGACTAGTTGTATGAACTTAACGTTTTACATAGGGGGGAACATGATCCTTCTTCCAAAGTTTGATGTGGAAGAAACCGTTTCTATTATTGAAAAGACAAAGCCTACTGTTTTTCCTGCTGTCCCAACGATGTATATTGCCTTATTGAACTATTATCAAGTGAAAAAATTCGATTTAAGCTTTCTTAAAACGTGTACGAGTGGTTCGGCGCCACTCCCAGTCAAAGTAATTGAAACATTTAACGAGTTAAGCGGTACATCTGTAGCAGAAGGATACGGGCTATCCGAAGCATCTCCAGTGACACATCGAAACCCGGTAAGCGGGTTGCAAAAGCATGGGAGCATCGGGATACCGATTCCCAATACCGATTCAAAAATTGTCGATATCGCAACAGGTAAAGAGGAGTTGCCAATCGGTGAAGTTGGAGAATTAATTGTAAAAGGTCCCCAAGTGATGAAGGGATACTGGAAAATGCCAATGGAAACGGATGAAACGATTCGTGATGGTTGGCTTTATACGGGGGACCTTGCCAAAATGGACGAAGATGGATTCTTTTACATTGTTGGTCGTAAAAAAGAGCTAATTATTGCGAGCGGTTATAATGTGTACCCGATTGAAATAGAAGATGTACTATACAAGCACCCAAAAGTAATGGAGGCAGCAGTAGTTGGCATTCCAGACGAATATCGTGGCGAAACGATCAAAGCTTTTATCGTTTTAAAAGAAGGAGAGCAAGCAACTGAAGAGGAGATCATCGCCTACTGTCGTGAAAAATTAGCCGCGTATAAATGTCCGCGATTCGTTGAATTTATGGCTGAGTTCCCGAAAACCGCAGTCGGGAAAATTCTTAAGCGCACTTTAAAGGAACAATTAAGAGCTTAGCCTGACGCCATTCGTCCATCCTGTTATAAACGCTGTTTTCGCAACGTTTGTGGTTTGTTCGCAAATGCCCATATTTTTCTACGGCATTTACATCTCTAAAGCGAGTTCAGAGGCACTCTATGGCCCTTTTCGCCGGACTGTTATCGTTTTTTGAATCAGAATTGGATTGTTCTCCAATTTATGCTTTAAAAAGCCACAAGTTTTGCGAAAGGCGCCTTTATAAAAAATAAAACATACTGACTAGTTAGTATCAAAAGGAGAGAGAGACATGCATTTACGTTTAACAGAGGAACAAAAAATGGTCCAAGAAACGATTCGGAAATTTGTTGAAAAAGAGCTTATCCCACTAGAGCCAGAGGTTTTACGAAATGAAATTCAAGGCAAGCCGTCATTATCAAAAGAAAAATTAAAAGAGTTAGTAAACAAGGCGAAAGCTGCAGGCTTCTGGGGGATTAACACTCCAGAGGAGTATGGTGGAGCAAATTTGGGGCAAATGATGCAGGCGATCGTCATCATGGAAACATCAAAATCATTTGTTCCATTCCAATTTGGTGGATCTGCCGATAACATTCTGTACTACGCAAATGAGGAGCAAAAGCAGAAATATCTCATTCCGACGATTGAGGGAACGAAGAAATCATGCTTTGCCATGACAGAGCCTGCCGCAGGCTCGGATACACAAAGAATTCGAATGACAGCGGTAAAAGATGGAAATGAGTGGGTGTTAAATGGGGAGAAGACATTCATTACGGGTGGTAATGAAGCAGATTTTGTGATGGCGATAGCGATTACGGACAAAGAACTGCATCAATCTTCTAGAGGAAGAGAAGGAGTGACATGCTTTATCGTAGACCGGGAGATGGGGTGGAAATCTGAATACATTCATACGATGGGCGAATGGGGGCCAGCAAGTTTAGTTTTCGATCAAGTCCGTGTTCCAGAAGAAAATATCTTAGGAGAATTGCATAAAGGATATAACCTCGGTTTAGAATGGATCGGTTTTGCAAGGTGGATTGTCGGTGCCCGCGCTGTGGGTGCCGCTGAAAGACTGCTACAAATGGCGATTGATTATGCGAAGGAGCGTGAAACGTTTGGTAAACCGATCGCCGAGAGACAGGCGATTCAATGGATGATTGCCGACTCAGCAGTTGAAATTGAAGCTGCCAAATGGCTTGTGTTAAATGCTGCATTTACCTTGGATCAAGGCGAAGATAATCGCCATTACGCATCGATTGCAAAGCTATATGGATCCAATATGGGCAACCGTGTTATCGACCGGGTTCTGCAAATTCATGGCGGTATGGGGTATACGAGGGAGTTGCCTATTGAACGCTGGTACAGAGAAGCAAGGCTATGGAGAATTTATGACGGTACAGATGAAATTCAACGTCTTATCATATCTCGTAATCTATTAAAAGGTCACATCAAAATTGGGCAAACATTTTAGAAGAGGAGGAGCGAAAATGCGAGGTAGATTTACAGGGAGAACAGCATTTATTACGGGTGGCAGTAGAGGGATTGGCAAAGGAATTGCCCTTGCATTTGCCGAGGAAGGTGCAGATGTTGCCATAATCGATATTAATGAAGAGGCATTAGCACAAATGAAGGATGAATTTGCTGCAAAAGGATACAAGTTGCGTGCAACAAAGGCAAATGTTACAAATGCAGATGAAGTAGAAGCTGCGATCGATGGTGCTGTTCAAGCGTTCGGTTCGCTCGATATTCTCGTGAATAATGCTGGAATTATTCGTGATAATCTCCTATTTAAAATGACAGATAATGATTGGGAACAAGTCATGGATGTCCATTTAAAAGGAGCATTTTTGGCAACAAGGGCAGCACAAAAATATATGATTGAACAAAAATACGGAAGAATCATCAATATATCCTCTACATCGGCTTTAGGAAATCGTGGCCAGGCAAATTATGCAACGGCTAAAGCAGGTCTACAGGGCTTCACGAAAACATTAGCGATCGAACTCGGTAAATTCGGGGTAACTTGCAATGCGGTTGCACCAGGCTTCATTGAAACGGAGATGACACAAGCCACTGCGGCAAGAATTGGAATTCCATTTGAGGAATTGGTTAAAGCAAGTGTTTCGCAGATTCCGGTTGGAAGAAGTGGAAAACCAGAGGACATTGCCAATGCCGTTACCTTTTTTGCAGATGAGAAGTCATCCTTTGTGAATGGGCAGGTCATTTATGTAGCAGGTGGTCCAAAGGCTTAAAAGGCTATCGGGTAAGCATTCGGACACTTGTTATGATATTGCGCTATTAAACGACATTCAGACCGAAGGATAGAAAAAGGTGGGATATCGATGTTTCATGATTTAATCGGAAGTAAATCAAACAAAGTAAAAAATTTCGTTGAACATGGTCGTGTGAAACAGTTCGCAGAAAGTATTGGTGATCTTCATCCTATTTATGTCGATGAGGAGTATGGAAGAAAATCGAAGTATGGCCGTAACATTGCTCCGCCAACTTATCCAAGGGTGTTCGACTTCGGCGTTCTTGAACAAGTAAAACTTCCAAGTAAAGGATTAATTCATGGAGAGCAACGTTATATTTTTAAGCGGCCATTATTTGTGGGAGAAGAAGTGTACTGCTATACCGAATTACAAAATTACTATGAAAAGACAGGCGGCAATGGCTTGATGGGATTTGTTGTGATTAAACGATACGGCGAAGACCCAGAAGGAAACTTGATTTTTACAGAAGAAATGACGGCCATTATTACGGAAGCTGTAAGGAAGGCGATGAAGGTATGAATAGCTTAACGCAAATAAAAGTTGGGGGATCATTGTCAGAAGTGACTTTGCCGCCTGTCTCTCGCTTGGATTTAATAAAATATGCTGGAGCATCACTTGATTTTAACCCGATCCATACAATTGATGAAGAAGCATCAAAAGCTGGGCTACCTGGTGTAATCGCTCATGGGATGTGGACAATGGGGAATTTAGCAAAATTATTCACACCCTATCATGAGATCGGGTTTATGAAAGACTACCAAATTCGCTTTTCAGGTATGGTGTTTTTAGGTGATGTCATCACATTAAAGGCTGTTTTATCAGAAGAGACAGAGAATGCTTTTATATTTAGTGTGCGTGCTGTGAATCAAAAAGAAAAGGATGTCATTAAAGGAAAAGTAGTGTTTGCAAAACATTGATTGAAAGGAAGTGATGGAATGCACTTCGACTATTCAGACAAAGTGAAACACTATCAAAAAAAGTTAACCAAGTTCATGGAGGATTACATTTATCCAAATGAACAAACATACGTAAACGAAATCAATAAAGAAAATCCTTTTTCAGAAACCCCTCCGATTATGGAAGAGTTGAAACAAAAAGCAAAAGAGGCAGGATTATGGAATCTGTTCCTGCCAGAGAGTGAATATGGGGCGGGACTGACGAATTTAGAATATGCACCACTCTGTGAAATTATGGGGCGTTCAGGTATGGCACCAGAAGTGTTTAATTGCGCGGCACCTGACACAGGCAATATGGAAGTGCTTGTTCGTTACGGAACTGAAGAGCAAAAACAATTGTGGCTGGAACCACTTTTACACGGGGAAATTCGCTCATGCTTTTCGATGACAGAGCCAGATGTAGCTTCGTCGGACGCTACCAATATTCGTGCAAGCATCAAAAGAGACGGGGATGAGTACGTCATCAATGGAACGAAGTGGTGGTCTTCTGGTGCTGGAGATCCCCGTTGCAAAATAGCGATTGTGATGGGGAAAAATGATGAGCATGCAGAAAAGCATAAGCAGCAATCCATGATTCTCGTCCCTTTAGATACCCCAGGAGTAACGATTAAAAGGATGCTTCCCGTATTTGGCTATGATCATGCTCCACATGGGCATGGGGAAATTGTCTATGACAACGTGCGAGTGCCTGCTAGCAATATGTTACTTGGCGAAGGGAGGGGGTTTGAAATTGCTCAAGGACGCCTTGGTCCAGGGAGAATTCATCATTGTATGAGAACGATTGGGGCTGCTGAACGTGCATTACAAATCCTCTGTGAACGGGTTACAAATCGAGAAGCATTCGGAAAAAAGTTAGCTGAGCAAGGGGTGATTCAAGAATGGATTGCCGATGCTCGTATTGAAATTGAGCAAGCGAGGCTGTTGACGCTTAAAGCTGCTTATATGATGGATACCGTCGGAAACAAAGCAGCAAAAGCCGAGATTGCCATGATCAAGGTTGTCGCTCCGAATATGGCGTTGAAGATCATTGATCATGCCATTCAAGCTTTAGGAGCTGCAGGAGTGAGCGATGATTTTCCTCTAGCGTCAAGCTGGGCAAATATTCGAACACTACGTCTTGCTGATGGCCCTGATGAAGTGCATCGACGTGCGATTGCCAAATATGAGTTGCAAAAGTATCGCAAACAAGGGAGGGAAAAGGAGCATGCACGTTAAGGAGTTATTTAGTTTGCAAGGGAAAACAGCCATTGTCACAGGTGGTGGACGTGGCTTAGGGGAACAAATTGCCACAGCTTATGCTGAAGCTGGAGCCAATATCGTCCTTTGCTCTCGTAAACTGGAAAATTGTCTTGAAGTTAGTGAGAAATTAAAAGGGTTAGGGGTTGAAACACTCGCTTTAAAATGTGACATTACGAATAAAGAAGAGGTCGATCATGTCATAGAGGAAACGTTAAAAAAATTTGGACGGATTGATATTTTAGTCAATAACAGTGGTGCATCGTGGGGAGCACCAGCAGAGGAAATGCCATTAGAAGCCTTTTATAAAGTCATCAATGTGAATGTCGTTGGCACATTCCTAATGTCACAAGCTGCTGGTAAAGTTATGATTCAGCAAAACTATGGGAAAATCATTAATATCGCTTCGGTGGCAGGGCTAAAAGGCTCAAGACCTGAAGTGATGGATGCTATTGGCTATAACACAAGCAAAGGTGGAGTCATTTCCTTTACGAGAGATTTGGCCGTTAAATGGGGACCTAAAGGAATTTATGTTAATGCAATTGCTCCTGGTTTCTTTCCTACGAAAATGTCACGCGTCATTATTGAAAAAGGTGGAGACCAAATCTTTGAAGCAACTCCGTTACGAAAATTCGGGTCTGATCATGATTTGAAAGGGGTTGCCCTATTTTTAGCGTCAGCGGCGTCAGATTTTGTTACAGGAGAGACGATTGCCGTTGATGGTGGAACAAGTGCCATGTAGAAAGGAAGGGAAGAAATGAGTAGAGAAGCGGTCATTGTTTCTGCTGTACGAACAGCGATTGGACGTCAAGGTGGCAGCTTAGCCACTGTCCCAGCACATGTCTTTGGAGCGGAGGTTATTAAGGAAGCGTTGCATCGTGTCGATGTATCTGCAGACAGTGTCGATGACGTGATCATGGGAAATGTGTTAAGTGGTGGCGGAAACATCGCACGTTTATCCGCTTTACAAACAGGGCTTTCGATCAATATTCCTGGGCTCACGGTCGATCGTCAGTGCGGTTCAGGCATGAATGCCGTTGCACTTGCAGCACAAGCGATTAAGGCAGGGGCAGGAGACATTTATGTAGCTGGAGGAATTGAAAGCATGAGCCGTGCTCCTTATTTACTGGAACGAGCGGAAAAGCCATATAGTGCCTCTCCACCGAAGTTCAGGAAATCTCAACATTCACCAGAGGAAATTGGCGATCCCCCTATGGGAATAACAGCAGAAAATTTAGCAAAGCAATACAGGATCTCCCGAGAAGAACAAGATGAATACGCCTATTTAAGTCAAAAAAGAATGGCTGAAGCTGTAAAGGAAGATAGATTTAAAGAACAAATCGTCCCAATCACCATACCTGTACGAAAAGGGACGCCGGTTGTATTCGCTCAGGATGAACACCCAAGACCTGAAACAACGTTAGAAGGGTTAGCAAAGTTGAAGCCTGCCTTCTTAGAGGGTGGTACAGTAACAGCAGGGAGCAGTTCGGGCTTAAATGATGGAGCAAGTGCATTAGTGGTCATGTCGAAAGAAAAGGCTGATGAACTTCAATTAAAGCCGCTAGCGTATGTAAGAGAATCTACTGTTGCCGGAGTGGATCCCAATATTATGGGGATTGGCCCAGTTCCCGCAACGAAAAAACTGCTTGAAAAAACGGGATTATCACTAGATGGTATCGACTTCGTTGAGTTAAATGAAGCATTTGCAGCACAAGTGATTGCCGTGAATCGAGAATTAAATATTCCCATTGAGAAATTAAACGTAAATGGTGGCGCCATTGCACATGGACATCCGCTAGGTGCGACTGGTGCAATTTTAGTGACGAAAGCCGTTTATGAGCTGATGAGAAGAAAGGGTCGCCTTGCCATCATTACAGCTTGTATTGGTGGAGGTCAAGGAATTGCTGTATTAATAGAGAAGGCTTAATGTTGTTTTTTCTTAAGTCGAAACGAGTTGTCCCGCTATCGTAAGCTCGAAAACTATTAAGTCGACAGTAAGAGAAATGCTATAATAAATTGAATCTTTGAAAAATAAAGATTCATACAACAACTAGTTTTTGGAGGAATATGATGAAGGAAAAAATAATGAAAGAGAGCATTGATTTGTTTGATAAGAAGGGATTCAGTGACACCTCTATTCAAGATATTGTCGACTTAATAGGAGTTACAAAGGGGACATTCTACTATTATTTTAAGAGTAAACAAGAGCTTCTTCGTGATATACATCTAAGTTACTTAGAAAGACTGTTAATGGAGCAAAAAGAAATCCTTCAGGATGAATCGAAAAATTATAAAGAAAAACTGCTAGCGATCATTCACTTAACGGTTAGCAAAATTAAAGATGAAGGGAAGATGGCACGCATCGTCTTTCGTGAAATGCGCCATTTAAATGAAGATAATTTAAATCAGATCAAGATGAAGCGAAAGGAATTTAGGTTGAATTTTCAACAAATCCTTGAGGAAGGAGTGCAACAAGGAGAATTCAATGAAACGATTCGAACGGATATCCTTTCTTTCGCGATTCTAGGTATGGTAAACCGGTCCTATTATTGGTTTAATCCAGATGGTGAAATATCGGCAGAGGAGCTATCAGACCTTTATCTAAAACTAATACTCGAAGGGATCGATCAGAGAAGTTAACAGAGGAAAAGGTTGTGAGGTCATTGGGAAATCAGCATGAAATAGAAGTGTTTGTACGCTTCTGTGAAACAGATGCTGTTGGACATGTAAACAATACAAGTTATTTTCTTTACTTCGAAGAAGCAAGGACTAAGTTTTTTCAAGAGATTTTTAAAGAAAGAAATCAAAAGTTTAATATGATACTAGCTTCGATTAAATGCGATTATTTACACCAAGCATATGCAAGTGAAGCATTAATTGTTAGGACAAAAGTAATCGATGTGGGGACGAAAAGCTTTAAGTTAAGCCATGAGCTTGTGAACAAATTAGCTCGAGTACCAATTGCTTATGCGGAATGTGTCTCTGTTTGTTTCGATTATGAAACACAGCAATCAGTTCCAATCCCAGAGGAATTGAAACAGCGGCTTCATGCTAATCAAATGAGTTTTGCCAACCAAACGGATCCCATCAGCAATCCATGTAGCGGCTGATGGGAGGAACAAGGGTTTATACACATTATTAGTTCAGAATATTCCGATAAAAAGGGTGTGGGGTATGGTACAAGAGACCATTCAAGTTAGAAAAGGAGAGGAGCTTGACTTAAATAAACTGGAACACTATTTAAGTCAACATATGGAAGGACTCCCAGAGGAACCTCTGCAAATACGGCAGTTTCAAGCAGGCCGCTCAAACTTGACCTATTTATTACAAAAGGGGAATTGGGAAGCGGTATTAAGAAGGCCGCCACTTGGCCCCGTTGCTCCTAAAGCACATGATATGCAAAGAGAGTACTTTATATTAAATGAACTGTACTCCTCCTACTCTCCGGCACCAAAGCCGTTATTATTTAGTAATGACACATTATTAGGTGCTCCATTTTTCATTATGGAAAGAAAGAAGGGGATTGTACTCGATCAGGATTTTCCTGAGCATATTGAGGTATCCGAAGCATTATGCACACGGATTTCTGATTTGATGGCAAAAAATCTTGCACGTTTACATGAGATTCCATATGAAAAAACAAAGCTTCCAACCATTACGAAGCCGGAAGGTTTTATGGAACGACAAGTTCATGGATGGATTGGTCGCTATGAACGGGTAAAAACAGAAGATATCCCTGAAGTTGAAGCATTGAAAAAATGGATGATAGCATCGATCCCAAAATCTTCAGCACCTGCAATCATTCATTATGATTTTAAATTAAATAACTCCATGTTCGATGAAACGTTTCAAAACCTTGTCGGAGTCTTTGATTGGGAAATGACGACAGTAGGCGATCCATTAGCTGATTTAGGTGTAGCTATGAGTTATTGGATTCAAGCTGATGATTCAGATATGCTCAAAAAAGGTTTAGGTGACACTCTGATTACAACTGTAAAAGGGTTTTATTCGCGAGATCAGTTCATACAAGCATACGCAAAATATAGCAATCGCGATATAACAGATTTCCATTTTTACTTAACCTTTGCTTATTTCAAACTAGCAGTGATTTGTCAGCAGATTTTTTACCGTTGGAGAAAAGGGCAAACAGAGGACGCTCGCTTTGCCAATATGAATGAATTTGTCACAAATCTTATTTTATATGCAAGCGAATCCTCTACAAAAAGTTTGAAATAAAGAGAAGGTGTGCGAGATGCGAAAGCTACATGTATTAATGAAAAAAGAAGAATTACAAGAAGAGAAATTAAAGGATAAAGTGGTCGTTGTTTTTGATATTTTATTGGCGACAACGACGATCGCAATGATATTGGAAAATGGAGCGAAGGAAGTTATACCTGTTAAAGATAGTGAAGAAGCTCATGAGGTTGCGAAGAATTTTGTTCATCAGAATTATTGTTTAGCAGGTGAATATTTAGGGAGAACGATTAATGGGTTTTTAGACCCTTATCCTCAAGCTTTAAAGAGACATGTTAAGGATAAATCGGTCATTCTTTCCACTACGAATGGAACCGTTGCGATGCGTCATGCTCAAGAAGCGAAAGAGATGTATGCTGCTTCTATGCTGAACAGTATGGCTATTGCAAAGCATATCTTCTCCACAAATTCTAGCGAGACGGTGTTGTTGGTTTGTTCAGGTTCACATGGGGCTTTTAATTTAGAGGATTTTTATGGAGCAGGGTATTTTATCGAATGCTTGTTCCAGTGCAGTAATCAATGGGCATTAACAGATTCAGCAATAGCAGCACATCTTTTTTATGAAGGAAATAAAGACAATGGTGAAAAAGTACTGTTGACGAGTAGAGTAGGAAGAAAAATACATTCGGCTGGGTATGGAGACGAATTGAAATTTGCCTCCCAAAAGAGCGTCTACCATCAAATTGTTAAGTTTACAAACGGGAAATGTACAGTTTTGAATAAAATGAATGAGGAGTTGAAAAAATGACGATCACTTCTACCGATCATGTGAAGGTTGAAAAGAATAATGGTGTTCTTACGTTAACACTAAACCGTCCAGATCGTTTAAATGCATTTAGTGCGGAGATGATTTCTACATTAAAAGCTGAAATTTCGTTAGCAAAAGATGACGAGCAAATCCGTGTCATCGTATTACGTGGAGAGGGTCGAGCGTTTAGCGCAGGTGGTGATGTAAAAGGGATGGGTGCTGGTTCACCAACACAAACATACGCGCATATTGGAAGATTAAATGAATTAATTATTCAAATGCAGGCATTGGAAAAGCCCATTATCTGCGCCGTGCATGGCTATGCAGCAGGTGCAGGGTTCAATTTAGCATTGGCATCGGATTTAATTGTTGCAGAAGAAGATACAAAGTTCATATTAAGCTTTGCAAAAGTTGGATTAATTTCAGATGGTGGTGGTTTATACTTTCTTCCTCGTTTAATCGGTATCCATCGTGCCAAGGAGCTCTTGTTCACAGCAAAGCCCATTACTGCAGAAGAAGCGAAAAACCTTGGGATTGTAAACCAAATCTTCACAAAAGAGAGATTCCGAGAAGAGGTGACTGCTTACGCTACTGAATTAGCACAGGGTCCAACAGTTGCCTACGGGTTTATAAAGAAAATTGCCAATCAATCGTTAACCGCAACATTGGAAGATGTGTTAGAGCTAGAAAGAATTACTCAAGCTACGGTTGTGACGACAAATGACCATAAAGAAGGTGTTCGTGCATTTAAGGAGAAGCGAGGACCACAGTTTTCCGGAAAGTAAAAGGGAGTCGAGGCAGATACATCCAATCGGACATCTTAAGAAGCGCTACTTTACATCGAGAGCTAATGATAAAGTCATTCAACGCTTGAGGAATCTAATCTCGGGAAATCAAGCCGTGCTTGTTCAAAGTAACTGAAAAGAAGAAAATGAAAACGCTTTTATTAGGAGGTAGCTGCTTAAAAGGAGCGTATAGTTTAAGGAGCCAATGTCGATGAATGGGAAGAATCTGGATAAAGCTTCAAGAAGAGGAGCCCGTTCAAGAAAATTTGTAAATAAGAAAGGAGTGCGATAATGGAATTATTGATTCAACAATTGTTTAATGGCTTAACGATTGGGAGCGTGTATGCCTTAGTGGCTTTAGGGTTAACACTTGTCTATGGCATATTGCATATCCCGAATTTTGCCCATGGTGCACTCTATATGGTTGGTGGTTATGTAACGCTTCTGATGATGACCAATTTTGGCGTTCATTATCTCCTTGCCATTCTTGTCTCAATGGCAGTAGTTGGGGTATTAAGTGTACTAATGGAACGATTTATCTTCTATCCGTTACGGCATTCACCACCTATTCAAGATAAGGTTGCAGCAATTGGCATCTTATTATTTCTTGAGGCGTTGGCCCAACTTTTATGGGGGGCGGACTATCGAACCATGCCAACACCGTATGGGCAGGTTGTGAATCTTTTTGGTTTGACGCTGACGATGCAGAGAATCATCATTGTCATCACCGCTATTGCTGTGATGATCGCTCTATATGCTTTCTTAAAGAAAACATTTATCGGGGCAACGATTATTGCTATGGCGCAAAATCGTGAAGGGGCAAATCTGGTTGGAATTAATACGAACAAAGTGGCAATGCTGACGTTTTTCATTGCCGGAGCGCTAGCTGCTATTGGTGCATCGTTAACCTCTCCTATTAATCTAGTATTCCCAGGTATGGGGCATCTCGTCATCTTAAAAGCGTTCGTCATCATTATCATTGGTGGCATGGGAAGTGTACCAGGTGCCATCCTTGGCGGATACATTCTAGGATTTACGGAGAGCTTAGGTGCGACGTATTTAGCAAACGATTACAAGGACATCATTGCATTTCTGTTACTTGTGTTGATCTTAACGATTAAACCAAATGGTATTTTTGCCAAAGGGGGCGTGTAGATGTCGTCCATCTTTACAAAAAAGAATACAGTCATCGCCTTGATTGTTTTAGCGTTTGTTATCCCATTCGTCCTGCAAAACCAATATTACTTGCATGTATTAACCCTTGCCTGTATTTGGTCAATTGCTGTGTATGGGTTGAATTTACTAGCAGGCTTTACGGGCTATCTTTCATTGGCACATGCAGGCTTTTTCGCGATTGGAGCCTATTCTTTAGGGTTATTGACCGTCAAGGCAGAATTAAGCTTTTGGTTGGCCTTTCTAATTTCTCTTATTATCACAATGATTATCGGTTCATTTATTGGACTTATTGCTCTTAGAACGAAAGAACATTTTTTCGCCATCTATACGTTATGTGTTGGCTATATTATTTATTTAGTCATCGATAAGTGGGATTCGTTAACTGGCGGCGTACGTGGTTTAATCGGTATTCCAGCTCCAGCCAATATCGGACCAATTTCATTTACTACACCACTATCACAGTATTATTTTGTCCTCGTGGTCACGCTTCTTTGTATCCTAATGGTCTATAGAATCGTTCATTCTTTAACTGGTCGTACATTCATTGCGATTCGCAACAGCGAGGAGCTTGCCTTATCACTTGGCATTTCTACAACGAAAAATAAGTTGTTGTCTTTTGTCCTCTCGACTTTTTTTGCAGGAATTGCAGGCGCTCTATACGGAAGCTTTATCCGCTTTATCGGACCAGAAATCTCTTATACAACGATCATGTTTGACTTTTTAACATATTTAATTGTAGGAGGAATTGGTACATTATCTGGCCCAATTGTTGGCACCTTTTTAATCGTGTTATTATCGCAAAATCTTCAATTTTTACAGGATTATCGAATGCTTATTTTTGGCCCATTGCTCACCCTTCTCATTATTTTTTCACCACGTGGAATTGTTGGGTTTGTGATAACAAAATACCACCAGCGCCAACGAAAAATATCTGCGGTTTTAAAAGATGCAAGAGCAAAGGAGGGCTAGACTTGATCTTACAAACGAAACAACTGACCAAGCGATTTGGTGGATTAGTTGCTGTTAAAAATGTTGATTTCAATATTGAGGAGAGGAAGGTCAATGCCATCATTGGTCCGAATGGTGCGGGGAAATCAACATTTTTTAACCTTATAACCGGTGTTCATCGCCCCTCTAGCGGACAAATTTTCTATAAGGGTGAGGATATTACTCATGTGCCAGCGAACAAAGTTGCCGAGTTAGGTTTGGCGAGGACTTTCCAAACAACGAATCTATTTGAAATGGCAACAGTGTTTGATAATGTCGTGGTCGGTCATCGATTAAGGACGAAATCAAATTTGTTCGATGCCATATTTAGGACAAAACGGTTAAAGGAGGAAGAGGAAAGGTGTAAACAAAAGGCATTGGAGGTATTGGAATTCACTGAGCTTTCACATATTGGCCATCAGCTTGTCGCCAATATTTCCCAAGAGGAAAAGAAACGTGTCGCATTTGCCTTAGCATTGGCTACCGAGCCAGAGATTGTTTTCCTTGACGAGCCAACTGCTGGAGTGAACCCAGATGAGACAGAATCATTGGCCTATTTAATCAAAAAAATGGTCAACCAAGGTATTACCGTTTGTTTGATTGAGCATAAGATGCGCATGATTATGGATTTAGCTGACCATATTATGGTACTAAACTATGGCGAAAAGATTGCGGAAGGAACACCAAGTGAAATCAATAAGAATGAAGAAGTCATCCGAGCCTACTTAGGGGGGAGCGGTGCGAGTGCTTAAATTAAAAGGTGTAACGGTCAACTATGGAAAGTATGCAGCTGTAAGACAAATTGATATTGAGGTCAGTGAAGGGGAAATTGTGGTTTTACTTGGTGCAAACGGGGCAGGCAAAACGACAACATTTAAAACCATTAGCGGTTTGCTAAAACCTTCTAGTGGAACTGTAAACTTTGAAGGGACACCTATCAACGGTAAGTCACCAGATCGCATCGTGCAAGCAGGGATTGTGCAATGTGCCGAGGATCGCAAACTATTTCCGCAAATGTCTGTACATCAAAATTTAATGATGGGCGGATATATACATCGAAGCAAAAGAATGCAGTTAAAAGAAAGTTTAAAGGAAGTGTATGAGCTATTTCCAATCCTTTACGATAAACGTGAAGAACCAGCCCGTTTATTAAGTGGAGGACAACAACAAATGCTTGCGATTGGAAGGGCATTAATGGCTAAGCCTAAATTAATGCTTTTAGATGAGCCATCGATTGGTTTGGCACCTTTGGTCGTAGAGCAAATGTTTACAAGCATACAGCATATAAACAAAGACGGGACAACAATTCTTCTCGCTGAACAAAATGCAAACGCTGCGTTATCCATTGCTGATAAAGGATATGTGTTTGAAAATGGCAGAATTGTGATCGAAGGTACTTCTGAAGAGCTCTTTTCTAATGATGAGGTCCGAAAAGCTTATATCGGTGCTTAATCATACCGATTTTCGCTATGATTGCGTTTTTTCCATAAATGTCCAAAATTCAATATTTACACCTCCAATGAGGTTCAGTAGCACACATTATTTTTGCACGTCACTAGCCTATTGTTTGCAAGATAAATGGTGCTTTTTAATCCATCTACGGCTCAAAAGCAACAATCTTTGCGAAAAGAGCCCAATCATACAATGAAATGAGGAGAGGTTTATGAAAAAGGGGAAGACAATCGTTTCATTATTTATTTTGACAATCATGTTGTTTCTTGCTGCTTGTAGTAACGATACAACCGCACCAGCTCCTTCAGTTGAAAACGAAGGGAAAGAAACAAATGAAGATGCGGAGATTGTTTATATTGGCTATAGTGGACCTTTAAGTGGTCCTGCTGCCTATTACGGAGAAAATACATTAAGTGGTTTGCAATTAGCGGAAGAAGAAATTAATAAAGAGGGCTTTGAAGTAAATGGGAAAAAATATAATATTCAAATCGTATCATTAGATGATAAGTATATGCCAAATGAAGCGGCAGCAAATGCCAAGCGACTTGTACAAGAAAATAAAACACCAATCATTTACAATCCGCATAGTGGCGGTATTGCAGCGATGCAAGTGTTCAATGAACAGGACCAATTTATCGTCGCAGCTTATTCCAGTGAACCGGATATTACTCAAGTCGGAAACAGTTTGACGGTACGAATTCCACCAACGTACGATGGGTATATTGAGCCTTTCACAAAATATGCGCTGGAACGTTTTGGTCCGAAAATAGCTTCACTACCAACGGCAACACAATATGGAAAAGATTGGTCAGAAGCTTTATTGCCTTATTGGGAAAGTCAAGGTGGAGAAGTTGTTTACAATACTGCGATCGATTTCTCAAAAGAAACAGATTTTTTTACAATCTTAACCAATGCTTTAAAGGATGATCCGGATGTACTCTTTATTGGTGGAGCATCAGAGCCAACGGCAAAACTTGCGATTCAAGCTAGAGAGCTTGGCTTTGAAGGTGGCTTTATCGTGATGGATCAGGCGAAGCTGGATGAAATGAAAGCGATTTCAGGAACGTATGAAACCTTTGAAGGAGCTATTGGAACGATGCCGCTCATATTCTCAGACTATCCTGGAACAAAGCCGTTTATTGACAGCTATCAAGCAAAGTTCAACAAAGATCCAGGTTCAGAAGCTGGATTCCACTATTTATCTCTTTTTATCTTTGTGGAAGCAATGAAGGCAGCCGGTAGTGTAGAGGATGCAAAACTGATTCACGAGCATATGCAAGATGGTATCGATTCCTTACCAGAAGATAAGAAAGTCTATGTCGTTGAAGAGATTGATGAAAATGGAGGCTTTAATTTAGCAACACAATACGGTGCCATTGAAGATGGTGCGGTTGCTCCTGTTGAGTAAATACGAGGTGAAAGTCGGTCAAGATTTCCTGATCGACTTTCATTTCTATTAAAGGAAAAAGCGGTGAAAGAAAGAATATAGTTAAATAGAGGAGGGATTCAAATGAGTAATGTAAATCGTGTTTACTTATTAGCAAGACGTCCGAAAGGAATGCCTGTACAAGAGGATTTTTTATTAGAAACGAGAAAGCTACGATCGATTGAAGACGGTGAAATCCTTATCAAAACCCATTATTTATCAGTCGATCCATATATGAGAGGAAGAATGAACGGGGTAAAGACTTACGTCGATCCGTTTGAATTGAATGAACCATTGACAGGCGGAGTAATCGGTGAGGTTATTGACTCAAAAAATGAGCGCTTCTTGATTGGAGATATGATTGAAGGTAGTCTCGATTGGGCAGATTATTCGATATCAAGTGGGAAAGGGATACGTAAACTTGAAAACTATGGAGAAGTATCATTGACTACTGCTCTAGGCATCACTGGTATGCCTGGGTTAACTGCTTATTGTGGCTTGATGAATATAGGGAAACCGCAAGAAGGAGAAACCATTGTGATCTCCGGTGCCGCTGGAGCTGTAGGCTCTATAGTAGGTCAGATTGCAAAACTAAAGGGATTAAAAGTGGTAGGAATCGCAGGTTCAGAAGAAAAGTGTAGGTGGCTAAAAGAGGAATTAGGCTTTGCTGCTGCTCTTAATTATAAAGAAGACTCTTTCTATCAAAATTTAAAAGAAGCCTGTCCGAACGGAGTTGATATATATTTTGACAACGTCGGAGGAGAAGTATCCGACGCTGTGATGAGAAGGATTAATTATAAAGCTAGAATTCCGTTATGCGGTCAAATATCGATGTATAATGCAGAATCGCTGCCAATGGGTCCAAGAGTCGGGGGGCAGCTTGTCACAAAGAGTGCATTAATGCAGGGCTTCATTGTCAGCGACTATCGCAGTCAATTTAGAGAAGCAAGCGCACAGCTCATTTCGTGGGTAAAGGAAGGAAAATTAACGTATAAAGAGACAGTTATAGAAGGATTAGAAAATGCCCCCAATGCCTTCATCGGCTTATTTAAAGGGGAGAATATTGGAAAGCAGTTGGTAAAGGTAATTTAATTAACGTTATTGTAGGTGTCCAAAAATTTAGATGAGTACTAGCCATATTGGTCCTTTAAGTGTGATTGAATATCCTAAGTCTGAGCATAAAAATAGAAGTTTTTAAGAAGGGTTTGTCGCAAGCAGGTTTCGTTTTTTGAAGAAATGGAAGGTATTCTAAGTAATAGTGACATGCATGCGGAAACGCACTGTTTGTTTTAGAATATATTTAGACTATAGATTTCAGTTGTCAATGAAAACATCATGTTAATGAGTGGAAGGGAAGTCGTTTATTATGAAGAACAGTTGAGGGATGGCAAGGCTACCTGCTTGTTGGAGTATAAGTCGTCCAGTTTCAATCGTTCATTTTTCTAAGTGTAAAACCGCTCATATTGAATTAGAGAGGATATGTTTGAAATGGAAGTTAAGAATTTAATTAGAGCTAAGACAAGGCAGGAATTGAGAGATTGGCTTGAGGCGAATTCAAATACTGAAAGATTTTGTTGGGTAATCGTAAGCATGAGTGAACAATCAGGAGTCATCCAGTATCTAGATGCAGTTGAGGAAGCGTTATGCTTTGGTTGGATTGATGGAATAAAGAAAAAAATATCAGATACTGAATTAGCTCAAAGGCTTTCCCCAAGAAAGAAAACAAGTAATTGGACAGAATTAAATAAAGAAAGAGTAAGGAGATTAGATAAATTAGGTCTAATGAAAGAGGAAGGGCTGAAAATTCTCCCTGATATGAGACCGGAATCTTTTACTATAGATAAGGATATTGAAGCGCTTCTGAAAGAAGACGAACAATTATACGAGAATTTTATTAACTTTCCGGAACTATATAGAAGAATTAGAATTGATACGATTCAAAGCTATAGAAACGAACCTAGTATTTTTAATAAAAGGTTAGAAAAGTTTATTGTAAATACAAGAGAAAATAAAATGTATGGCCAGTGGAATGATAATGGTCGCTTGCTCAATGATTAGAAAAGCGAATATGCGATATTCATTGTATCCTTTAATTTAACAAGCGATACTATAAAAATGGAGCTTTCTAATGTAAGCAACAGAATCATCATAACATGATATTTCTTGTTTTTCTTTTGCTTCCTGTAATGGTACAGGATAATTGAAAATGGAAGTAACAAGTAAGAGCTTGATAAGTCCAAGCTCTTTTTTATGTTTCCACTTATTGATGAAGTTAAAAAAATTCGCTCATTTTAATGCAGTAGGAGAGGGGTCTGACAAACCTGATCAGAGTGACTATAAAGCCATTTCTCTTGTCAGTAATGATGACAGATGTTCGACGAAACTTCTAAAAATAGAAAAGTAAGTAATGCTATAATTGTCTTTAACAAGAACATTCACAATATATTTTCAAAAGGACTCATGGTTAACGATTTACTCCATGTTATATTAATTTGTTAATGAACTTTGTGAGCAATCAGGATATGATAGATATTTTAGTAGATGCCGTTATTTTCTCCCGCTTTCTAAATTAATGAGCAGGGTTACCTTAAAACATGTTTAATGGCTAAAGTTTGCGATTATGGGTTAAAAAAAAATATTCTTTGATATCCAAGCGTTCACATCTTCATGGCAGGGCAACACAGTTTGAACATAATTCCAAAGCTTCAGTCTGTTACTTTAAAGACACAGATAGTGTAACTTTAATTGGAGAGGTCAAATTTGTCGAGGATGCAGCATTGAAAGAAAGGTTATGGTCAGAATCAGATCGTCGGTTTTTTAGTAAGGGGATTGCTGATCCGGAATTTAGATGGCTTAAATTTACGACATTAGAGGCATCTTTTGGATTCAAGGGCAAATTCAGAACTTGTTAATATAAAAAAGCTGAGTCACATTGATGGTAGATGAGGTGTGTTCCGTTAAAAGGATGCTTTAAAATGTGAGGTGAGGATATTGTGACAGACAAAAAAATTACAGTACAATTTACGCTGCTGACCTTTTGTATCGCCTATCTTGTGTCAGGTGCTTTGATTGCTCTTGGACCATTTGGATATTCGGTTCACAATTGGGTTTACACATTCCAGCAATTCTTGATGAATATTCCTTTTGCAATCTATATTTTGTCGCCTGCTATTGCTTCTTATGTCATTTTGAAGAAAAATAAACAAATAGCAGGTTTTAAGGAATGGTTGAAAACGGTTTTCTATGTCAAAAACAATATATTTGTCTATTTCTTTGTTTTTGCAGGGCTTGCACTGTACTTCTTGATCCATATTGCAGTTTCAGACCACACGGAAATGGTGCTTCCATTTTATACGTTTTTTCTTTCGCTGCCTGGTAATCTCATTATTGGCGGCTTAGAGGAAGCTGGCTGGATGTACATATTGCAGTCTAAACTCGCCAAAAAATACGGATTTGTTGTATCTTCTGTTTATACTGGGATTATTTGGACTGTATGGCATATCCCTCTTTTCTTCATTGCGGGGACGAATCACGGTGAAGGGCTCATTAACTTTTGGATGTTTGTAGTTCAACTCATGGCTTTTCGGTTTTTCCACGGAGCAATCTACAAAATTTCAGGAAAAGGCTTTGTCTTTATGTCCGTATTATTCCATACCATGTTCAATGCAGCATCCCCTATTTTTGGCACCATGACGATGACATGGCCGGGAACTATTGCTGCAAACGCTGCGATTGTCCTTGTTTCAATTTTGACCGTTGTGATATACGAAAAAAAGACAAAGCGAATAGTATAGCGATAATATACAAGTTTGAAAGCTTTCGCATGGTCGTAATACCGCTGGTTTACCCACCTTTTATAATGATTTGACAATGTCCAATACTGCCCTTAGCTGTATGCCAATTAAGTCAAGCATTATTTGTAATAAGAGTGTCAGCTTATTCAGGACGATAGGTACTTAACAAAATTTTCGGAGAGTTACGATGACAATGGATTTATGTACAATTGGTTTTTCACAAAAAAATTTACGGACTTTCGTAGAGTTATTAGAACGTAATCATGTAGCTAAGTTAATAGATATCAGACTAAATAATACTTCACAGTTATCGGGTTATTCAAAAAAAGATGATTTACAATATATTATGGAATTAAGAAAGATTGAGTATGTTCATGAACTTCTTCTTGCACCAACGGATGATCTAGTAAAGGCGTTTAGAAAAAAGGAGATTTCTTCAGATACGTTTGAAAAAAGATATTTAGAATTGCTAATTGAACGCAATATAAAAGAAAAAATAGATGAGATAATAGGCAACAAGACAGTATGTTTACTTTGCAGTGAGCATAAGCCTCATCATTGCCATCGGAGAGTGCTTGCTGAATACATTAAAAAATATCGTAAAGATGTTAATATCATTCATTTGATGTAGATTAATGACCATTGCTAAATGAAGAAGAGTTAATGGTACAGCACAACCTTATTAGTAAATGTACGACTCTCGTGTTCCAAAGAATTTAAAGTCTCCTAAAGATTATTAAAAAAACTGAATTTGTTTACGGTAAAACTGAAAATGTAGGAGTGAAACTTCAACATGCAATATGATGCAAAGAATGCTGAAGAATATTTGGAAATGCTTGAAGACGATTGGAGAAAAGAGAAACTGCTCGCAATTCGACAAATGATATTTACATACGCACCTGAACTAGAAGAAGTTATCCGCTATAAAATGTTGAATTATGGTAAAGACGACAACTATATTTTTGCTTTAAATGCGCAAAAACATTATGTCAGTCTCTATGTGGGTACAATAGAAAAAATCGAAAATGCAGAAACCCTACTAGCGGGCTATAGTTATGGGAAAGGCTGTATTCGCATTAAAAAATCAATAAAGATGGAAGATACGGGATTGGAACAATTTATTCACAAAACCGTTGATATGTGGCGTGCCGGTGAAGATACAGCTTGTTAGCCTAAAGGCTGGGGTTTTTTGAGTTCAGCAGTATAAAACAATACTGCCAGTGAGACGATAAGTGGTGTAATCATGCAATACCTGGAAAAAAAGATATAAGATTCAGATTTTAAGTAAGTGGGGGAACTTAAATGATTAATAAAATTGGGAAAATTACTATCTATGTAGAAGACCAAGAACAAGCAAAAGCGTTCTGGTTAGAAAAACTTGGCTTTGTATTAAAGCTAGAACAACCAATGGGATCTAATGCGACTTGGATTGAAGTAGGCCCTAATGAGGATGAGTTTACCACGTTAATTCTTTATTCTAAATCATTAATGGAGAATCAACAGCCATCTAAAGTTGCTCATCCATCTGTTCTCTTTAGTACTACTGATATTGAAGCGGCTTACGAGGATATGAAGCAAAAGGGTGTAAAGGTGGAGGAATTATTAAAAATACCGTATGGAAGTATGTTCGTTTTTTATGATCAAGATGGAAACGAGTATATATTAAGGGAAGATAAATAATCATAAGTATCAGTTCCCCTAATCTGCTGATGTATGATGGAATTGTGGGACTCACCTATTAGTAAATTTATCTTTCGCCCAACTCGTTGACCAATCGTCTTTGACATTCTTTGAGATTGTAGGGCTTTTTTGGAAATACACTTGATTTAGTGTTAATTAAATGGTAATAACAATTTTAATAAAATAGGTTAGTCTAATCAGATAAAAAGAATCAACCGATTAGACTATGTATCTTTTTTTGCAAAATTTTTAATAATGAATTTTAGTTAAGACTCATTCGATTTTGAAATGAGTCTTTTTACATTAAAAACAGGTTTTTTTTTACAGTTGTTGAATATTTATATATAGTGTTTGAAAATGGAGGGAACCTTTAACTAATAATGGTAAAAGAGAAACTATTGATAGAATAGATTGATAAATACATATTGAAAAAAGAAAAATAATAACTAATATGTTCTTCAAAATTGAATAGGAGGATAAAATGAAACGCGAAATTAATATATGGATGCTTCTTATTGTAATTGTCGCTGGAGTAATAATAGGTGTAAATGCTAATAATCCATCAAAGATATCTTCAACTACTTCAGATACTTTAGAAAATAAAAACTATGAAAAGTTAAATAGTGATAACCAACATGTGCAACAAGAAGAGGCGATTAAAAAAGCACTTGATATGTACATGAGTGAAAACTTCTATCGATATCATAAAACAACTTGGTTTGATTCTGTTTCCGGTACAGATGCTGTTATAAATGAATATGGCAAAGCTTTTATTATTCAATCTAAAGGAAAAGAATATGAGCAAGAGGCAGAAAAATTTTATAGTGCAGTACTTGGTTTTTTTAATGCAAATACAACCGATCCTAAGTATCTGGTTGATAATGTCATTTTAATAGATCAGGATTTCAATATTTTAAGAGAAACAAAAACTATTCATTGATGATGTTAGATTGTTTATTTAAATACTGAGGCTAGAAAGACGAAAAACAATGGTTTTTGACTATTTCTTAAGCAGTACCTTGAATTAAGTTTTTGGCTTTTGATATTTAAAAATGGATCAATGCAAAGAAAGAGTTGTAAAGGAGCTTTATGGAATCGGAATGGTAATTTTTTTTTATAAAGCCCTGTATTATAAATGGACAGTGTTTATAAAAATTTTTTAAATAAAATTAAAGAGGGCGATTTTATGAAATTAGTTCTTAGCAGAAAAGGGTTTGACTCTGGGAGTGGAGGATGTTTGTCCCCATATGACCATGACTCAGGGCATTATATATGGTTTCCAATACCAGAGAAAGTAAATAGTTACTCAAATCAGATTCGATATACAGATATACTTGTAAAAAATGAATATCTTTGTAACCTAAAAGGTTCTAATTTAAGCGAAGTATATAAAAGCTTCAAGGGGAAAGACCAGGTAAAGTTACGAAAAAACGAGTATGCTTCTATTGATGATCCTAATTTATTTACTCATTTCGATCCGATGTTAGGAAAGCCTCCTTGGTTAGTGGAAAATAAGAATTTTATAATTGGTAAGGGGTTTGGACAATTTAATGCTGCGCCTCATCTGGAGAATCACAATGTAAAAGATGGATCCATTTTTCTATTCTTTGGTGGGTTTCAGTCAACATCCAATAAAAAAGTATCTGGCCATTATATTTACGGGTGGTTAAAGATAAAGAAAAGAATAGAGACTTATATGGAATGTAAAGAAATCATCGAACCATACAACCTCGAACATCATCCTCACATCACAGAAGCCGCTTTTAAAAGAAACCAGAAGAATTATATTTTTTTACCCGATCAATGGTTATTTGAAGACTTAAATATTCCAGGCTGCGGTTATTTTATTACCTTAAATGATGATTTATTACTCTCATGCAGTAAGGAATCTAATAAAGCTACTTGGAAATTGCCAATCTTTTTTTATAAGAATCTTACACAGGTCCACCAAAAGACCTGGCAAATTGAACAGGAAAAATTTTGTACAGTGAAGACAGGTATTGGTCAGGAGTTTGTAACACATCTGTCCAAAAAGGGAGAGGAATGGGTGAGAGAGCTATTCTTGAAAAATCAAAATAATATTTACCGTCATAAAATTCATGCAGAAAGTGAGGAGAAAGAAATGGACTTTCAAGATTATTTAATGCAAAAACATATTCTTAAAAAAGGAGAGAGGCAGTTAAAATCTATTTCTGTACAACAGTACTTCAATAGGCTAGAAAGCATGCGTCGACACGGCATATATAACGAAGAGGATCTGATTGATGATATCTTGGTTAGGAAGATTCAAGAACATTATAAGGATTGGAAAACATATTTGAAAACGGTGGAGCATTACTTAAATTATAAAACTATTAATCAATGAAAAAATATATAGGAGGCAGGTTAATGGGAGATTACTTTGTGCGAACTGATGGTCCAGAGTCATGGAGAAAATGCCTTGCTAATCCTGATAAGCAGTGGAAAAGTGGATATTCGGCTTACGAATTGGCTTATTGCTGGGAAGGAGCCACGAAACTACCAGCTTGTGTTGAAAGAGTATTCAAACAAAGTGAGTTACCAATATTCAAAAATGTAGAAGTATTGTTTGGATTTCCAGAGTACAAAGTGCCTTTACCTGGTGGGAGGGCAAGCTCTCAAAACGATCTTTTTATTCTTGCCAAGTCAAATGCTGAACTATTAACGATTATGGTCGAAGGAAAGGTTTCAGAGCCTTTTGGAGTAACTGTGGAAACTTGGCTGGGGAATCATCCTAGTAAAGGGAAGAGAAATAGACTAGATTCAATACTCGAAATATTAGGTTTGCAAGAAAAACAAGTGCTTAAAATAAGGTACCAATTATTACATAGAGCAGCATCTGCGATGATGGAGGCCGCTAATATGACTGCCAAGCATACACTAATGCTTGTTCATTCATTTAGTGAAACTGGAAAATGGTATTCAGACTATGCAGAGTTTGTTAAACTATTTCATCTATCTCCTACGAAAGATAGCATAGTGGGCCAAGTACAAATTCAAGGTATAAATCTTTATTTTGGTTGGGTTACTGGAAGAAAAATAAGTACTATTGATTGATTTGAAAAAACTACTTTATTTATGGCAGAGAAAAGATTAACGAAGCAAATCGTTTTGGTGAATTTGATTTTATCACTTGCAGCTACAGTTACGTTAGGTACTACAATGGGAATCAAAGGAGGCATTTCAAGAAATAATGGAGAATTGATACAGCAAATCGGAGAGCTATTATAACTGTTCAATTCTTCCGAGAAGTAAACGGTTATGAAAGTGACGATAAATCGAGGTGGAAAATAATGAGAAAAGAAGAGTTGGAGCCGCAATTCACATCATTATTTACAGAGATTAAAAATCAAGGATTTTTCAATGGTGTGGTACTTGTAGCTGTTGAAGGGAAAACAGTGTTATGTGAAGCGATAGGGAGAGCGGAATACAATGATGGGAACGGGCGCCATTTGACGAGGGGTTCCATGTTCGAACTGGCTTCTGTATCCAAACCAATTACGGCTTTAGGTATTGTCCGTTTGCAACAACAAGGGAAGTTGAATTGGGATGATCCCATTGCTAACTGGATTCCTGAACTGCCGTATCCAGGAATTACAGTACGACATTTACTCAGTCATACATCGGGTTTACCTGATTATATGGAGTTATTTGCAAACAAGTGGGATCCTATGCGTTATGCTTACAATGAGGATGTGCTGCGTATGCTGATTGAGCATCAGCCTGAGCCGTTGTTTGCTCCTAATGAGAGTTGGCTGTACAGCAACACGGGTTATATTTTGTTAGCCATCCTCATCGAGCGGATTAGTGGTCAGAGTTACGGCGACTTTTTGGACGAACAAATCTTTCAACCTCTCGGGATGAAGCGAACGCAGGTCTATAATCGCCGAGTCGATCCAAGGAATGTTCCAGATGATTACGCTTTTGGGTATGTTTATAGGATTGAACATGGGTATGTTTTGCCTGATGAAATTCCGGAACTGAATTATGTAAAATATTTAGATGGGTTACAAGGGGATGGGATGGTCAATAGTACCGCTGATGATTTATTGCGACTGGATAGGGGCCTGTATGCTGATGATTTCTTTAATTCGAGTGTGCGCCAGTTGATTTTTTCTCCAGTTACAATGAATAATGGTGAGACATTTGATTATGGAATGGGCTGGCTGCTTGAGGATGATGAGCGACTTGGGAAAAGCGTCTACCACAGTGGAGGTTGGCCAGGATACTCTACATTACTTAAACGTTACATTGACCGTGATCTCACATTAATTATGCTGCAAAATGGCGAGCGGGATCATGCTTACACACAGCAGTTGGTGAATAGCATCGAACAGATTTTAAGTGGGGAGGCTTACACGGTACCAAAGCCTTTAGAGAATAAGAAAATCATTCCACTAGATCTGAAGAAGGCTGGGACATTGCTTGGAAAATACAGATTTTCAAATGAACAGGGAGATATTTTTGATGTAGATGTATTTGTAGAGCAGGATAAGTTATATTTGAAGATGGGAAATGGAATGGTGCTAAAGTTGTTACCATTATCATCAACACGCTACTATGAGGAACAAACGGCGACAGAACTTGAGTTTCATAGCGATGAGGGTGACGAGGGGATGCGACTAATTTGGCATTCAAATGCTGAGCCGGAGATAGCGGAGCGGGTAGTTATGGATTAAGGTAAAAAAAGTTCTCTTATAGGCAGAAACTCTTAAATGAGAGGTTCTGTCTTTTTCTTAATTTATTAGATTCGGTGAGTCTATGAAAGAGAATTCTCCTACCATGGATGTAATAAGGGTAATAGGTGTACTTACCAATCCTTTCTGTTGTACAGGGATTGCAACAATGGATTCAATAGACTTAGAGAGAAGATTTCCACACACAAATTCTCTTTTAATTTTGCAGTCGTTGCACTGTGAGACTTTATAATGCTAGTATGATAGAGGAAGTGTTAGCAGTAACGATAATAGCAGTTTAAAAGAGAATGAGGTGTTTATGTGGAGAAAAAGAAAGAAAAAAATGAACTATTCGAATGGATAAAAACAATAGGGATTGTGTTTGTTTCCGCATGGGGCATTCACTTTTTTCTATTTGAACCGATTGAAGTTAATGGTGCCTCAATGATGCCTACATTTGAAAATGGAGATAGAGTTGTGGTCGATAAAATAGGCCCCCAATTAACGGATTATGAGAGATTTGATGTCGTTGTATTTGAAGCAAAAAAAGATACTAATTATATTAAACGTATTATTGGTATCCCTGGGGACCGCATTGTTTATGAAAATGATGAGCTTTTTATTAATGGTGAGAAATATGAAGAACCTTATTTAGAAGAATATAAAGATAGATTAAAGGACAGCGGTACTTTTACTGAAGACTTTACATTAGAAGAGTATTTAGGTGAAGAAGTAGTGCCAGATGGATACTTTTTTGTCCTAGGAGATAATCGCCGGAATAGTACTGATAGTCGAGATCCAAGCATAGGCTTTATATCAAAGGAAAAAATTATGGGAACTGCAAAAGCCGTTTTCTTTCCCTTAGATAATTTAAAAATCATAAAATAATAAAGTGCTATGAGTGAGGCAATGTTGTTATTGTCTACTTTTGTTCGTATTTTAATAAGTGGATGTACATAATGAAATCGATTATAAAAAATCGATGTTTTTTACTGCATTTTTGCGAGTATTATGAGCCGTGTAAGTAAGGAATGCGACGACTCCTTACTCACACGGTGTTTTTAATTTGATATTGGAATCTTCCTGAATACAATTGATCCTTTAAGCGCCCGAAATTTCTTAGAAAATTTCTTTTTCCACTCTTCCTTATGTTGGAGATGGTAAGGAAGAGTAAAGTTAAAATTGATTCAATTTAACCCGATAGCGCATTAAATCCTGAATTTGAGGAATAGGTAAGGGTGGGTTCAAATGCATTATTATCTTAGGACTTATCGGTTATCTTGATTTCATTGCGTATGTGGAGCAGGACAGCGGATTTGTTGACAGCGAAACTAAATGAGGATATTATAGACAAGTAAAGTCTCTTTTTAAAAGGTGGTGGAACAATGAAATATTCTCGGGCTACAGATTATGCGTTACATACTATGCTTTTCCTCGCTCAGGCTACTCCGAGAGAAACGATTAGTGTTCATAAATTAGCGGAGCGACAAAATGTTTCTCCTACCTATCTTTCGAAAATATTAACGAAACTTGTTAAGGCAGGAATGATTGAGTCCTTGCCAGGGGTGAATGGTGGCTATAAATTGAAAAGCAATTGGGAGAACATTTCGTTTCTAGATGTGATTCATGCTATTGAAGGTTCTGCTTCTTTGTTTGATTGCAGTTTCGACCATGGTCCGCAATGCCCAATTCAAAGGGTAGTTGAGCAAGCAGAAAAGAAGATGGAGGATTACTTAAAAAGTATGACGATAGCTGCTCTTGCAAAAGAAGCTCAATGCTGATAAATTTTTTTACTATCATTAAGGACAAAAGGAGTCTTTAAACTCTTTGAATGGATTAGTTAGATTGTTTGAAATAAAAGGAAGAGGTGTGTAGCAATGTTAAAAGATATTTATAATGAATTCGCTTGGGAAAAAGCTTGGAGAGAGGATCGATCGACAAGTGTAAATACGATGAAAGAAGGGGGGATAGAGCCGACACGCGCTTTTGATTCAATTGCTCAAAGGTACAATGAGCAATCATTTAGCGAAGAGGGTAAAATGCGAACAGAGCGAATTATCGGTTGGCTGGAAGACCAAGGAGTAGATTTTAATGGAGCCTCTGTATTGGACATAGGCGCAGCGTCCGGCGGATTTTCCATTCCCTTTGCGGAAAGGGGAGCGCAAGTGACAGCCGTTGAACCTTGTCTCCCATTTGTGAAACTGTTAGAGGAAAACAGCAAAAAGTGGGCTAAGGATAATGTAGAGATAGTTGAGGGTGCTTTTGAAAATATTGATATAAAACAGCAGGGATGGGAAGGGGCCTTTGATGTAGTATTCGTATCTATGTGTCCAGCGATAGTGGATTGGGAGAGCGTAGAGAAAGTATTGAGTTGCGCCAGGAAGTATTGTTATATTAGTCTGTCAGCAGGTCCAAAGGAGCATAGTCTTATCGATGAATTATTACCGCTTCTAAAAAGTCCTTACAACAAACCCAATAGTGCTGAGATGATGTATTTGATGCAGCTGCTTTTACTGAAAGGGTATGCATTTCATTCGCTTGTCACTCGAGAAATGAAAGTCACTGAGTTGTCTCGAGATGCCGCTATTCAAGAGGTTTTGAACTGGTTAAAAATTTATAAACTTCCTATAAATGAAGAAACACATCGTATCATTGAAGATTATTTGGATCAATATGATTCAAGTAACAAAATAACGATTTACCAGGGAGGACGATTCGGTAAGGTACTTATTAAATTGCAAGATCAAAGCATGAAATTCGCAAAAAAAGATTGAGAAGAAAAAACATGTTTTTTTAGCGAGGAGTTTTTGAGTACATTATAAATTATCTTCTAAATCTAATCGTTATACATTTAATCGCATTTTGGGCCAAGACAAGAAATGAAATGTTTAGAAAACACCTGGCTATGCCGGGGGTTCCAGAGAGCTTAAAGCGTGGTAACAAAAAACCTCACTTCATGGTAGGATAAAGTTGGTTTCTCGACCACTTTATCTCACGCATGAAGGAGGTATGCCCTGATGAAGGACATGAATAGTTTAGCACACACAATATGGAATTGTAAGCATCACATAGTATTTGCACCAAAATACAGAAGGCAAATGATCTATGGAAAATACAGAAAGGGTAACAGAAATACAATAATATGAGTATGAATGGCTTCCTCAAAAAAGGGATAATTAGAATGTGGTAAAATCCTAATTTGAGAAAAAATTTTAAGAACCGCTTTTAATTGTGGTTCTTTTTTTAATTGTTCTATAAGAGTTCATCATAAAGCTAGCAAACTAGACCAGCCCCAATTTATGCCGCTTTTCCATATTTAAGTGAGATGCAATTATATTAAAGAATTCGGGCTACGTGGACAAATTGCACAACATTTTAAAGGATTATTTGATGATTTGTCTAATGTTATGTAAGTGGTATCATTATACTATAAATTTAAAATATTCTGTATATTAAAAATTGAAAGTTCTTTTATTTGAGTTCAGTTGCTGGCAAAGGAGGTTGTGTAGTTTTAATAAGCACAGAAGGCTGTGGAGGAAAACTAATTAGTTTGATCTATTGAATTGAAGGGGGAGAAACGGGAATGAAGCATAGCCAGATTGATCAAAATGATCCAAGGTTTAAAATAGCTAACAAAGAAGCATTAATAGGGGTTGGTCTCGTTGTCATCAATTTTATATGGTGGTATGGCTTCGCATACGGGTTAGGTTCTGTTCCTCCTGAAGAATATACATATGTCTTCGGGTTGCCGGCATGGTTCTTTTACAGTTGTGTTGTGGGGACGCTGTTAATGATTGTCCTTGTAATCATTGTTGTAAAAGGGTTTTTAACGGAAGTAAGTTTTGAGGAAGAGGAGGAGAATAGATGAACTGGCAAGTAATGTTTCCATTAGTTATTTTTGTGATTTCAATATTTGTTGTCGGTTTTTGGTCCTCCCGTTATCTCAAGAATTCTACTAATTTTTTGCAGGAATATTTCCTTGGAAGCAGGGAGTTAGGTGGTTTTATTTTAGCGATGACGATGGTGGCTACATATGGTAGTGCGAGTAGTTTTATCGGTGGTCCGGGTACTGCGTATACTCAAGGATTGGGCTGGGTTTTGCTCGCTATGGCCCAAGTAGCGACAGGTTATTTTACGTTATTAATTCTTGGGAAAAAATTTGCCATATATGCTCGTAAATATAAGGCGATCACGCTTATTGATTTTTTAAGAAGTCGCTATAACAACAATAAATCTGTTTCAATTTTAGCTGCATTTAGCATTATTATCTTTATCTTTTCTGCAATGGCAGCCCAATGGGTTGGCGGGGCTAGATTAATTGAATCGATAACAGGTCTCTCGTATACCTCTGCTCTGTTTATTTTTGCAATCTGTGTCATTATCTATGTCATTATCGGTGGCTTTCGTGCTGTCGCTGTAACCGATACAATCCAAGGGATCGTAATGCTTGTAGGTACATTTATTATTTTAATTGGCACTATTATAGCGGGTGGTGGTATTTCGAATATTATGGCAGAACTTGTTTCGGAAAATCCAAATCTCGTAACTCCGTTCGGACATGATGGTGGTCTCACTCCAGCTTATGTATCTTCCTTCTGGATTTTAGTAGGTGTTGGGGTGGTTGCGTTGCCGCAGGTTACGGTTCGGGCAATGTCGTACAAAAGCTCAAAAGCTATGCATCGTGCACTTGTTACTGGAACGATTGTTGTTGGTTTTATCATGCTTGGGATGCATTTAATCGGGGTATTTGCAAGACCGATTCTTCCTGACATCGAAGTTGGGGATACCGTTATGCCTATGATTACGATGGAAGTACTACCACCATGGCTTGCTGGCGTCGTACTTGCGGCACCACTAGCAGCGATTATGTCCACGGTGGACTCCCTTTTGTTATTAGTAAGCTCCGCGGTAGTAAAGGATGTATATTTAAATTTCATCAAACCGGAAGCAACGAATAAACAAATAAAACAAGTTAGTTTCAGTGTGACCACGGTATTAGGAATCTTAGTGTTTGCGATCGCATTAAGTCCACCGGATTTATTAATTTGGTTGAACCTATTCGCATTTGGCGGCTTACAGTCTGCATTTATATGGCCGGTCATAATGGGGCTCTATTGGCAACGAGGAAATGAACATGGTGCACTTGCCTCAATGATTGTTGGTTCTTCCTCCTATATTATTATTCATAATTTTGCGCCGAATATGATGGGTGTTCATTCTGTTGTATTTCCAATATTATTTTCACTCATTGCATTTGTTCTTGTTAGTTTCTTGACCGAAAATGCCTCATTTAGCAGTACGAATAAATTACATGCTTAAAAATATAGAGGTGGAGAATCTAATTGATATGTGTGAAAAAAGGCATCATCTGTAGCGTGTATCCACCTTTCGAATTTTTTAAAAAGAAAGGAGCATAACATGCCGTCTATTAAACAATCTTATGTAAATAGAAGAGTAAGAGATCGAGAGGATGTGATTGAATTAACGAAAAAACTAGTGCAAATTCCGAGTGTGTACCGGCCCGGTATTGAAGGAGGAAACGAAGAAAAAGTTGCAAAGTTCGTTGCCCAATATTTAAGAGAATTAGGCATTGAAGTACATGTTGAAGAGGTTGAGCCTGGACGACCAAATGTAATTGGAATCGTTGATTCTGGTAAGCCAGGTCCGACGTTGTTATTTGAAGGTCATACAGATGTGGTTACCGAGGGAGATCGAAAGGCATGGTCATATGATCCGTTTGGAGCAGTTATGGAGAACGGGCGCATGTATGGCAGGGGAACGAATGATACGAAAGGAAATCTGGCTTGTATGATCACAGCAACTCATTCCCTTTTAAGAGATCGAGAGGAGTGGTCAGGGAAAATCATCCTTTGTATACCATGTGATGAAGAGGGAATGATGATTGGCATCAAGCATTTTATTAGGCGAGGTTGGGCGGAAAATGTAGATGGAGCGATCATTTGTGAACCGGAGGAAAATCAAGTATGCGTGACTCAGAAAGGTGCGATGCGCATCGTTATCCGTGTCTTTGGAAAAATGGCTCATGGTGCTATCCCACTCAGTGGAATTAATCCGAATACCCGAATGGCTAAGATCATTTGTGCATTGGAAGAGTTTGAACAACGTGAAAAAGAGAGATTAGGCTGTCATCCGCAACTTGGCTGGCCGAGCATTACCCCTACTATTCTCCAAGCACCAGTTAGAGGAGAAGCGCAAATCAATGTAGTTCCTGATCAGTGTATGACAACACTTGATGTCAGAACTGTTCCAGGGCAGGAACATGAAACCATCAAGAAAGAAATCCAAAGTATATTGGACCGGATTGCCAAGGAAGACGAGGACTTTAAGGCAGAGTTCGAGGTCATTGAGGATCGCCCTTGGACGGAAACGAGTAAGGACGAACCTGTAGTTCAGGCTGTTGCAAAAGCTTATGAAACCGTAACAGGGAAAAAACCAATTTACAATGGAGTCCCTGGTGCAACAGATGGAACTTTCCTGCATTTGGCCGGAGTCCCTATTGTGACAACCGGTGCTGGAGATCGGGAAGTTCCTCATCAAATTGATGAATATGTGGATATAGATGAACTGGTAGAAACCACTGAAATCTATCGGACAGCCGCATTGCTGTTTTTAAATCGAGAAGTGAGCAAGTGAGGAGAATATGGGTATGAAGGATTATAAAATTGCGGTTATTCCAGGAGACGGAATTGGACCCGAGGTGATGGAGGAAGCTTTGAAAGTGCTGGAAGTGCTAGAAAAGCAAGATTCCACGTTTACATGTCACACCGATATTTATCAATGGAATGCCGATTATTATTTGCAGCATGGCAGGATGATGCCGAAGGATGGCATTGAAACGTTGAAAAACTATGATGCCATACTATTTGGTGCCATTGGTGATGAACGTGTTCCTGATGAAATTACCATTTGGGATTTAATTATGCCGATTCGTAAACAATTCCAGCAATATATTAATCTTCGTCCAGTAAAAAAACTAGCTGGTATCCAAACAAGATACGATGATGTGAATATAGATTTTGTCATTGTTCGCGAAAATGCTGAAGGGGAATATTCGAACAGCGGTGGACGCCTTTATCAAAGAATGGACCAAGAAATGGCGATTCAAAACACGGTTATAACTCGGAAAGGGACAAAATTAGCTGCTCAGTTTGCCTTTGAATATGCTGTTAAACAAGGAAAGAAAAAGGTAACAAGTGGAACGAAATCAAACGCTGTTATTCACACAATGAAATTATGGGATGAAGCAGTCCAAGAGGTAGCACGGGAGTTTCCTGCAATTAAACTTGAAGAAAATTATATTGACGCTCTTGCCGCATACTTTGTTCAGCGTCCTCATACATTTGAAGTCGTGGTCGCCTCCAATTTATTTGGAGATATTTTATCTGATTTAGGAGCGGCACTCGTTGGTGGGTTAGGGATATCACCATCTGCAAATTTAAATCCAAACGGGGATTTCCCATCAATGTTTGAACCAGTACATGGTTCGGCTCCTGATATTGCTGGTACAGGTAAAGCGAATCCAATCGCTCAAATTTGGTCGACAGCAATGATGTTGGAACATCTAGGGCGTAAGGATCTTTCAGACACGATTATGAATGCTATCGAACAAGTGATAAGGAATGGAGAAGTATTGACTCCAGATTTAGGAGGAACAGCTACAACTGCTGAGATGGGTCAAGCGATTATAGAGAGGATTTCAGCAAATAAACATAGGCGTTCTAAGGAAAGGAGTCTGTGAAGTGGAATGAATATGAAACTTCCATGATCTTTGAACAATAGAATGAAAGGGTGATAGATAATGAGACTTGCTGGAAAAACATTTATGATTACCGGTGCAGCAGGAGGAATGGGGAAGGTAACGGTTGCACGTTTTTTAGAAGAAGGAGCTAATATAGTGGCTTGTGACCTTTCATTTTCTGAGCCTTTTAAGCAGAACAAACAACTTTTGACTGTAGAAGGGGATCTGACGAATGAGAAAGATGTAGACCATGTTACAGCTCAAACCATTGCTACATTTGGCAAATTGGACGGTCTCGTACATATGGCAGGGATTGCTCAAAAATCAACACCAGTTGAGGAAGTAACAATTGATGAGTGGAATCGCATAATCGCTATTAACACGACGGCGGTTTTTTTGATTAATCGTGCAGTGGTTCGAGCATTTGCCGAATGTGAAGGAGTTATCGTAAATGTAGCATCGATCTCAGCAGTCCGGCCCCGACCTGGTTTAAGTTCTTACATAGCATCTAAAGGAGCAACTGTTGCATTTTCTCAAGCATTAGCGATTGAATTGGCACCGAAAAATGTGAGAGTAAATGTTATCCATCCAGGACCAAGTGATACGCAAATGCTTGGACAGTTTGCTGCTGTGGGAGCAGATATAGAAAGAATGAAAGATGATGTATTTAAGCAAAGTGTTCCTTTAGGCAAGCTGATCGAACCTATTGATATTGCTAATGCAGCAGTATATTTATGCTCCGATGAAGCGCGGATGGTCACAGGAACCGTCTTGCATGTAGATGGTGGAAGGGGTCTTTAAACTTGCATGAAACAAAGCCTGATTGGACAAAGTGTTTTTGGAAGGGAGCATGTAGACGTGAAAATGTTAAAAATGTACGTAAATGGGGAGTGGGTAGACAGCATCTCTGGAAAGACGATCACGGTTATAAACCCTTCAACTGGTGATGAAATCGCTAAAGTACCAATGGGGAACAAAGAGGATATTGATCATGCGGTTCGTTCGGCTCGGATGGCTTTTGAATCAGAAGGATGGCTGCAAAACTTTCGTCCACATGAAAGAGGATACGTATTGTTAGAGGTGGCAGCTAAAATACGTGAAATTAAAGATGAATTGGCGCAGTTGGAAGCGATTGATGTGGGAAAACCCCTTTCTCAAGCATATGTGGATGTAGAGGCCGCTGCAAGGTATTTTGAATACTATTCGGGAATGGCAGACAAAATTTTAGGAGAAACGATCCCGATTGAATATGGGATCATCGATTATACAGTTCGGGAGCCAATAGGCGTGACGGCACATATCATCCCGTGGAATTATCCAATCCAGATTATTTCAAGAAGTGTTGCAGCAGCAATCGCAACGGGCAATGCTTGTGTTGTAAAGCCAGCAGAGGATACACCATTAACGGCCCTAAAGCTAGCAGAAATTTTCTCAGAAACGAAGCTGCCGAAAGGGATCTTGAACATTATTACAGGCTATGGATATGAGGCAGGAGCAGCATTGTGTAAACACCATGACATCAATCATATTACTTTTACAGTTTCTGTAGCAACAGGGATGACTGTGATGAAAGCTGCAGCAGAAAACATCGTTCCGGTAACGCTTGAACTTGGCGGAAAATCGCCCAATATCGTTTTTAGCGACTGTGACGAAGAAGCCGCGATTGAATGGGTAGTTAAGTCCATTATTCAAAATGCAGGCCAAACTTGTTCGGCTGGCTCAAGACTTTTGGTAGAAGCGTCAGTTAAAGATCAGTTTGTAGCTAAAGTGGCTCGTCGAATGAAAGAGCTAAAAGTCGGTCCAGGTGTGGCCGATCCAGATATCGGTCCAATCTTATCACAAAAGCAATTTGAGAGAATTGAATCTTTTATTGAAACTGCAAAAGCCGAAGGAATTACGATATTAACAGGGGGAACAGCAGTGGAGATAGAAGGTTGTGAAGGCGGATGGTACTTCGCTCCAACGGTATTGGATCATATCGATCCAGACTGTAAATTGGCTCAGGAAGAGATTTTCGGACCTGTATTATCTGTTTTTAGTTTTGAAACAGAGGAAGAAGCGCTTGAGCTTGCCAATAATACGGAATACGGATTGGTGACGGGGATCTGGACAAATGATGTGAAGCGAGCCCATAGACTAGCCAATAAAGTCCGCAGTGGCCAAGTCTTTATCAATAATTATGGTGCAGGCGGTGGCATCCAAATGCCATTTGGTGGATACAAAAAGAGTGGCTTTGGCAGAGAAAAAGGGCTTGAAGCATTAAGAAATTATACACAATTGAAAAATGTTGCTTTAAGGTATGACAAATAAACAGATGTTCTGTCTTAGATTCTGGCAGTATACCATTTATAAACGTGTTTTAGACGTGAGAAATGATTGAACGCATGCCTGTGGATAAATGGCATGCGTTTAGAGTCAGATTTGGTAGATTACGTCGCTTTACTATGTTGGAAGTAATGCGCTTTTATGGCAACTTCAATCGCTGAGCGACTTGCTGGCTCCAATAGGTCGTTGCCAAGTAATTGCTGAATTTTTTCTAACCGATGGTAAAGGGTTTGTCTAACAATGAATAATTGTTCGGCCGCTTCTTTTTTTGAACCGAGGCAATCTAAATAAGTTGAAAGAGTGCGGAGTAAATCACTGTCATTCTCTTTATCGTAATTAATTAAAGGACCAATATGTTGGTCTATAAAAGCTGTTAATTCGTCTTTATCCTTTAGCTGAAAGAAAAGATGATGAATGCCGATATCTTCATAAAATGGAGAAGAAATGAGGTTGGCCTCTTGCAACCTTATACTTTTCTTTGCGTCTGAAAAAGAGTTTTTAAGTAAGGAAATGTCTGTATCCAATCGGCTAATGCCAAAAGTGTTTCTCTGTTGTTGTTTTCCAGATAGTAGGGAAATGATTTTTTTACTTAGATGCCGTAATTTGTTTTTGTTTTCAGCAATGGTTTCTTTTGTTTGCGAAAAACAAATTATTACAATTTGATTTTTTCTAACAGAAATAATAGGCACGAAATTTTGTTGAGAGAACAACGTTCTAATCGAAAGAGATAATTGTAGTTTTAATTCTTCCCACTCATTTGTCGATGTAACCAACTTCTCGAAATCGGTTTGGATAACAATCGTTCTAAATTGATAATCATTTTTAAAATGATTGGGAAATGGAAAAAGAGTCATTAATTCTTCAATTGGATATTTTTTTCCTTGAATGCAGTTTTGAACCACTTCATCTTCTTGATTAAGTTTTCTTTCCTCTATCGTTCGATTTCGTAATAAAATTTGTGCGATTGCAGAAGCGCAACGATCTAGAACAGATAGGGTGAACTCATTATCATCTTTAGAAGCAACTTCAAGGCATAAATGACCCCATACTTGTCCTAAACCAATACAAGGGTAAATAAGAATATCTTGGTTTTCAATGGTTTTTATCTCAGGCTCTTTCACTTGTTGTAATTTATCATAGTTCGATTGTAAGAGATTGTTGAAATGTTTGGTTTCCGGCGGATAGTGAAAGCTTTGTTCATCTTTAGACATAAAGATGACCTTTTTGTGAAGGTAGTTTGATAATCTTTGCAAAATTTTCAGTGTTCCATTATGAGTGAGTGATAAATTTGTAAATTCTTTTGCGATTTCATTCAGTTGATTTAACATCTGGTAGTGTTGATTGATGATTAATGTATGTAAATCTAGTGTAATGTCGACAAACTTAACGACTTTCTCAAAAATGATAATTGGGAAATCATCTTGATCCGCTAACTGTTTAATTTCTGGAGAAAGGGTATGAAAGTAAGAGCCTTTTTCTATACAAAGACAGCTCACATTCTTTTTCATGAGTAGCTCGTATGTTTTATGATTGCTTGAGGAATCAAGTTCTAGTCCTAAACCGGTAGTAAGTATTAATTCTCCTCCATTTAATAAAGACTCAAAGTCTTTCGTTTCAAGTATATGGGCCCATTTGATTTGTTTATCCAAACCACCTTCCCCTGCAAGTAGCTTCGCATATCGGAATGTTTCTCTGTTTAGTACATCCCGAACAGTAAGACTAAAATTGTTTTTCAACAGCAATCCCTCCCGTTTGTCTAAGGAAAATGGATAAGATTTAACAATGTGTAAAGTGAAAAAAGTACAAATAGTCTGTAAATTTATTATTAAATAGACATTCCTTTGTGTCAATGGAAAGTAGACCGTGTCGTGATAAGAGTCAGTTCATAGAACGGGCGCTACTTAAACACATTACAAAGTGTAAAATCATTCGATTGGAGCTGAAAATGAGATGAGTGATATTGTGAAAGAGAATAGCATGTCACTGGAAGAGAAAGACAAGAAGAACATTTGGCATCATATTACTCCGTATACAGAAAATCATTCACCGCTAATTGCATATGAAGGGCAAGGGTCTTGGATTACCGATCATCATGGCCATAAATATTTAGACGGTATGTCAGGATTATGGTGTGTAAATGTAGGTTATGGAAGGGAAGAATTAGCAATTGCAGCATATGAACAATTAAAAAAAATGGCGTATTTTCCGATGACACAAAGTCATGTACCTGCCATTGAACTAGCTGAAAAATTGAATAAATATTTAGATGATGACTATGTATTCTTCTATGGTAATAGTGGATCGGATGCAAATGAAGTTGCATTTAAACTAGTGCGTCAATATCATGCTGAAAAAGGAACTCCTTCAAAATATAAGTTTATTTCACGGTATCGAGCCTATCATGGTAGTTCAATGGGGGCACTGTCCGCAACTGGTCAAGCGTTGAGAAAATATAAATACGAACCATTATCATCCGGTTTCCTTCACGTTGCTCCTCCCGATAATTTTAGAAGGCCTAAAGAGCTATCTGTAGAAGAATATAATTTGAAATGTGCGGAAGAACTCGAACAGAAAATCATATGGGAGCAAAAAGAGACCATCGCCGGGCTCATTATGGAGCCAATTATAACAGGAGGGGGGATGTTAATCCCACATAAGTGCTATGTTGAGAAAGTATATGAAATTTGCCAAAAGCACGATGTATTACTGATCATGGATGAGGTCATTTGTGGGTTTGGAAGAACAGGTAAAATGTTTGGGTTTATGCATTATGGTATAAAGCCGGATATTATTACGATGGCTAAAGGGATTACAAGTGCATATCTTCCATTGTCAGTCACAGCCGTAAGAAAGGAAATATATGAAGCTTTTAAGTCCAGTAATGAAACCAGCCATTTTAGACATATTAATACATTTGGAGGAAACCCAGCTGCCTGTGCGTTAGCAATAAAGAATATTGAAATTATGGAAAAAGAAAACTTAGTGGCAAGATCGGCAGTGCTTGGAGATAAATTATATAAAGGATTACAAGAGTTAGAGAACCATCCACATGTTGGAGACATTCGCCATAAAGGATTTTTAATGGGAATCGAAATAGTCGAGCATAAAGAAACGAAGGAGCCAGCAAACCCTACAAGGGTAAGTAAAATCATAAAAGAGTGCAGGGATTTAGGATTAATTATCGGAAAGAATGGAGATACCGTTGCAGGCTTTAACAATATTTTAACGATTTGTCCGCCATTATCCAGTACAGATGAGGATCTAAATTTCATCGTCAATGTGTTAAAAAAGGTATTTCAAGCAAACTCGTAATACTCAAGGAAAAGTAAAGAGGTGAAAGTAAATGACGGGTAAATTAAAGAATTTTATTAATGGGGAATGGAAAGAAAGCTGTGCTACACAGTATCTTTCTGTCCCTAACCCTGCAACAGGAGAAGAAATAGCACAAGTACCTATATTTACTAAAGAAGATGTCCATCATGCTGTATCAGCTGCAAAGGAAGCTTTTAAAATTTGGAGCAAGACACCGGTTCCGAAACGAGCAAGAATCCTCTTTAAGTATCAACAATTATTAATGGATAACTGGAGTAATCTTGCAAAACTAATCACTATAGAAAATGGGAAAACCTATAAAGATGCATATGGAGAAGTACAAAGAGGTATCGAATGTGTTGAATTTGCCGCAGGAGCACCGAGCCTGATGATGGGGAAGCAGTTACCTGATATTGCAACGAACATGGAATCTGGAATGTATCGCTATCCAGTTGGAGTGGTAGGAGGAATTACTCCTTTTAATTTTCCAATGATGGTACCATGTTGGATGTTCCCATTAGCGATTGCTTTAGGAAATACATTCGTATTAAAGCCTAGTGAACGTACACCACTATTAGCTAATCGATTAGCGGAATTATTTAAGGAGGCAGGTTTACCAGATGGTGTCCTCAATATTGTACATGGTGCCCATGATGTGGTAAATAGTCTATTACAACATGAAGATGTCCCGGCTATTTCATTTGTAGGGTCACAACCAGTAGCGGAATATGTATATAAAGAAGCAAGTGCGAACGGAAAGAGAGTTCAAGCATTAGCAGGAGCAAAAAATCATTCAATCGTGTTACCTGATGCAGATTTAGATGCAGCTGTGAAGGAGATTATAGGCGCCGCTTATGGATCAGCAGGAGAAAGATGTATGGCTTGTTCAGTCGTTGTAGCGGTAGGTGAAGTGGTGGAGCCACTCGTGAAAAAATTAAAGGATTGTGCAGATGAAATTAGAATAGGTGATGGTTTAGAGGAGGATGTATTTTTAGGACCAGTGATTCGTCCTGAGCATAAAAATCGAACAGAAAATTATATACGATTAGGTGTTTCTGAAGGGGCACAATTAGTCCGCGATGGAAGTAAAGATGAAGCGTACCATCATGATGGCTATTTTATAGGACCAACGATCTTTGATCATGTAACGACTGATATGACTATTTGGAAGGAAGAAATATTTGCACCAGTCCTATCAATTGTTAGAGTGGAAAGTCTAGAGGCAGCCATTGCCTTAACAAACAAATCTGATTTCGGCAATGGGGCATGTATTTTTACGCAAAGTGGTCATAATGTTCGGTATTTTAGGGAGAATATTGAGGTGGGAATGCTCGGAGTAAATATTGGAGTACCTGCACCGATGGCATTCTTCCCATTCTCTGGCTGGAAAAACTCTTTCTATGGAGACCTACATGCTAACGGATCGGATGGGGTAGAATTTTACACAAGAAGAAAAATGGTAACGGCAAGATGGTAATTGCGAGGTGTAGTAGGTTTATATTTAACTAACTTTAGAAATGATTAGGCGATGATGAAAATAATGGCTAATCTTGAAGCGGGTAAAGGGGAGATTCGTAATCTCCTTTTTTTAGTTTGTCATAGTTTCGATTCTACTGATCCATGGAGAACAAGCTGGGGCAGAATAGGATATCGTTTGTCCTCATAGAACGGTTCAAGAGAATAGGGGAAGCTGGTAATGAACGTAGTTTGAGTTCATGAGGACAGAGAAAGCTAAAAAAGAGCGAAGCGTGTCCGCATGAAGGGCTTATGAGGACAAACTCAGGTAGCAGCCGAGTAAAGAATTGCAGAAACTGTTAGCTATGGAGCTGATCAATTCCCATTACGAGTCTCGCCAAGGGCGATGTCGAGTTAGGAATTGTGGAATGAGTTCACAAGATTTTGAAAGTAGTAGCTATCCGCACGCTACTTACTGAATACCTATCAAAAATAATAAAGGAAGTAGAGCAAAACGAACTATTTTGTTCCACTTCCTTTATTTTAGGGGGAATGAGCACGCTGATCGCTAAGTTTAAATTCTTCAGTTTAAGTTCAGAAGGTCTGCGATCCAATTTTTGTAGCATATAAGGTACACATAAAAGTGTCTACTATCATTGTGAGAAAAGATAGAAATATAATTAAGAATAGTATGGCTTTATCGACTCTAGCACTTAAATAAAAGTTAAGAGAGTTCAGGAAAAAGGCTATTGAATGCGAGTGGGATGGTGTAGTTTTGTAGCGTGAAATATAAAAATAGAAAGGATTGATTAACAATATTTCCAGATGACAACTGATAAGAATGAACAAATCAAAAGGTTCAAGGCTGTTTTTATTTAGCGCTTGACTACATAAGGGGAGGGAGAAAAACCTTTTTGGTGTTAAATATCAGAAATTTCTGAGAGGGGTAAAACGTATGCAAGGTAAAGCAGGAAATCATTTTGTAAGTGGTTTTATTAGGTCGCTAGTCTTTTTCCTTATCTTTTTTAGTATGGTACCAGCGGGTTTTGCTACCGATAAGGGAGAGCGTTTTTTTATTGTTGACAGCATTGTGGGTGATGTCTTCATTCAGAAGGCGGCTGGGGTAAAGGAAATATTAGCATATCAAGGAACAGTTTTTCAAGAGGGGGATAGGCTCCGTACTGGTGAGGGTTCCTCGGTGGTAATCAGCAGTACGGATCGTGACGATTCCCTTGTTTTGATTGGAAATACGGAATTGTTTGCTGAAACGCTTTCTGAAAGAAATGGTGTAAAACAAACGAGGTTGCGTGTGCTGGCAGGAGCGGCTTATGCAGAGGTGGAACCGTTATATGAATCGGCCGATACATTTGAAATTGTCAACCCGGCAGCAGCTATTTCTGCGCGGGGAACTCATTTTTCAATCTCTATTGATCCGGTTACGGGGCTTCCATCTGTTTATGTTTATTCAGGAGTGGTTAATACGGGGTCGCCGCGCCAGTCTTCTACGCCACCGTTAAGAGTGCTGCCTGGGCAACAGGTTGACTTGTACACGGACGTTTCACAGGGGACGTCAGGAGTTGTTACACCACTGGATCTTAACGAGCTTACTGGCCAAATGAATGATGAAATTATTCACAAGATGTTAGAGAATAAGGAAAGAATTGAGCAGGAAAATGAACAGATGAGGCAGGAAATATTAAAAGGCTATGCTGCCCAGCAATGGTTTGAGATGAATGAAAACGGAGAGGACCCCGAGGATGTTGACAGAATCCTGCAAAATATAGATAACCTTATCGAGAATATCGTAAAACGAACATTGGAAAGTGGAACAGTAAATAGAGAACGTGCAGAGCAACTGATTGAGGAAATCAATAGGCAAGGAACTGTTCCCAGAATTGATCTCGGTAGCATTCCGCCATTGGAGGACCCTAGAGGCGAAGGGGCAAGGCAGGCGCTGGAAGAACGGGAGCGCCTGAATCAGCAAAAAAGGGAGCAGCAGGAACAACGGGAGCAACAGAAGGCACAGTATGAGCAGCAAAACAGAGAACTATTAGAAAGAGTGCAGGAGCAACTCCGTCAACAGGAGGAAGCAAACCGGCAGGCACTAGAGGAAGCGCAAAATAACGCAGTCAATCGTTACCTCGAACAGTTGTCAGAAGCAGAACGAATGCGCTTTGAAAACTCGCAGCGACAACGTACAGAGGAACGGGAGCAGGCTCAACAGGAGCGGGAGCAACGACAATCGCCAGTGCCACCGCCACCATCAAGCCCGCCAAGTGGTGGTTCAGGGGGAGGAAGCACTCCGCCATCTCCGCCCCCAACTATTGTTGATATTACCCAACCAGAGCCGGTGAAGATTGAAACGGGTGAAATTTTTACTCCTCCTGCGACTGTCGAGGTAAGAATGAGTAATGGCACGACACGTGAGGTATCAGTACAATGGGATGGCGATTTGGATACATCGAAGTATGGTCACTATACACTCAGCGGCACGATTGTTGGCGGAGGAGAAGTCGTACTTGATGTCTTCGTGTATGTCCCGTATGGGGAAGTGATTGAACTGAGTCTTGAGCAGACAGTGATTCCATTGCGTGACGGTTCAATTGAAGTGATAGGGCTCGAAGAGGTGCCGTATGGAAGTGAGACAAATGTTACAGTGTTTGATTTTACAGATGAGGAACGAACAGTGACTGGTCTTGAACCTGCAGGAGCAGTATTGACCTTCAGACAGTTTGAAATAGGAGGAGCGACTGTAAAGCTGAATTTCGATGTAACTGACGGAGCTAATGCAGGTGAAGTAGGGATCTTCCAACAAATTGATGATGGAGAATGGATATATATACCGACGACAGTTGAGAATGGAATAGCAAGTGCAGAGATTGAAGATTTTAACGGAACATATGGGGTTTTCTATGTTGAACAAGTGGAATCTTCTATGCAAGCTGCTCTTTTTCGGTATAAGTAGAGTTAGATGGCTGGGATGAAATGATTAGGGAAGAAAGAAGCTGAAAATGACTTTCACTTGTAAGAAGAGGGACATGACCGGTGAAGAGAGTAGACGAGTTGTGTCGACATTCTAGTCAATTTTCACTTGGACAAATATGACGTACAATTTACGTTTGCAATTAGGTTAATATGTGGCTGAAGAAATTCTATGGAAGTTGGGAGGGAGAACGATGGTAAAGAGAATAAAAATCTTTTTGCTTCTGGCAATCGTATGGCTGGGAAGCGGTGGAAGTGTAGTGGCTGCCCCTAAGGCAATTTATGGTGAGGATGGTGCTCTTCTTTCAGATGTTGCCACCTATCTTGGGAGTGGACAGTATACACATGAAAATGGGCAGTTGCTTGAGGCAGGAGTAAGAATGCCTCAAGGAATAGCTTTCTCGCCCGATGGAACACTGCTTGTTGCTGACACACGCAATCAGTTAATCAAGCGTGTAAAAGGAGAGCAGGTGACAACGTATGCTGGAATTGAAGGATTGCCAGTCGACGGTTTTGGTCTGCCAGTTGGGGCTTTGTTAGATGGGACAGCTAAGGAAGCGGCGTTCCAGCGTCCACAGGGAATCGCTGTCTCAGAAGATGGCTCTGTATATGTAGCTGATACAAATAATCATGCGATCCGGCGTATATCTCCAGAAGGAGAAGTGACGACGTTAGCCGGTGATGGCATTGCTGGTAGTCGTGATGGATCCGGTAAAAAGGCTCGTTTTAATCATCCTGCCGATGTTGCTGTTGCTAAGGATGGAACCATTTATGTAGCTGACAGTGGTAATCATCTCATTAGACGAATCGTCGCAGGAGAAGTGGAAACGTTGACTGCGGCTTCAGCGCGTTATATCGAAGCGGTAGAGGGTGTCCCTTTATTAGCAGGTGATTACGCAGATGGTGCGCTAACGAAGGCAAAATTTAATGAACCATCCGGCTTGGCGTTGGATGCAGCGGGAAATCTTTATGTTAGTGATACAGGTAACCATCTCATTCGTTATCTTAATTTTACAACCAATAAGGTGAGCACTGTTGCCGGTGATATTGCAGCGGTAAAGAAGGCACAAAGAGGACAAGAGCAGTTTGCTGAAGGTGCCTTTGTTGATGGAGCGTCACAGACAGCGCGTTTCAATGGACCAAAAGGGTTAGCAGTGACGGCTGAGGGAGGCGTTGTTATTGCAGATAGTCGCAATCATGCGATCCGCTATTTGTTTAAAGGTACTGTGATGACACTTGCCGGCAGCGAGCGAGGAGAAGCAGGAGATCGGGATGGTATAAATGGTCAGAACCGATTTTATGAGCCGACCGATGTTGCTGTTAATGAGAATGGTGAGGTTTACATTGCCGATTCAGGAAATAATCTTATTAAAAAATGGTCCCTGTATCAATTGCCTGAGCTTCCACGAAATAATGAGATCAAGGTTGTTTACGGTCAGAAGCTGATATTATTTGATACTCAGCCTGAACTGAAAAATAACAGCCGGACGATGGTCCCAGTTCGTGCTGTTGTTGAAGCTTTTGGTTATACGAGTAATTATCAAAAGCAAACTGTTACTCTGGAAAAAGGAAATACCTCAATTGAAATGAGGGTAGGAAGCCGAACGATGAAAGTTGTAAAGGGCAACGAGACATACACGAAAGAGCTTGATATTGCGCCATATATTAAAGATGAGCGTTTTATGGTTCCGATCCGTTTCTTTTCCGAAGAATTTGGGCTTGAAGTCCATTGGTATGGTCCGTTAAGAACAGTTATTTTACGGGATAAGTAACGAGTTGTAGAGAGCCTTTAACGATTATTCTTTGTCTAAAGCCTTTAAAGCGGCCTGTGATGTTTGCATGAGTATGATGCTAACTTCACTCGCCGTCTTTTTTGTTTAGGGAAGATAGCTTCGTTTTTCGACATTAAAGTCAAAGTGAACCATATGTAATGCCTGAAAAGGAAGAAACTATTAAACTAGCAACCGAGTTTTTTGGAACAGGATAATAAACGTTTCTCCTCGTATGATTGTTAACCAGAACCTCCAGCAATTAAAGTTTTCACTTTTATTTCATAAAAAGTATGATTTTTAAAGTAGTTCTTCTATCGCTTTTGTAATAGAATGAAGTTGTTGGAAGGGTTTTCATAAAATATGGTAGCTTTGCCTGGAGTTATCAAAGGAGAGGATAGAAATGAAAAAAATTATTAATGACCCTAATTTGGTAGTACAAGATATGCTGAAAGGATTAGTGTCAGCTTATCCAAACAGTTTTAAACAGGTTCCAAATACGACAGTGATTGTAAGAAAAGATGCTCCTGCAACGGGAAAAGTTGGTTTAGTTAGTGGTGGAGGCAGTGGACACGAGCCTGCCCATGCAGGTTATGTAGGAAAAGGGATGTTAGATGCAGCGGTATGCGGGGAAGTATTTACTTCACCGACTCCTGATCAAGTTTATGAAGCGATTAAAGCAGTAGATGGTGGCGCTGGCGTATTTTTAATTATAAAAAACTATACTGGTGACGTCATGAATTTTGAAATGGCTGCTGAATTAGCGCAAGCAGATGGAATTGAAGTGGAACAAGTGATTGTGAATGATGATGTTGCGGTAGAGGATAGTTCTTTTACTACTGGACGCAGAGGAATTGCTGGTACGATTTTTGTTCATAAAATTGCCGGTGCAAAAGCTGAGGCTGGCGGGTCATTGCAAGATGTAAAGACTATTGCTGAAAAAGTGGTTGCGAATGTTCGTTCAATGGGGATGGCATTAAGTCCATGTACAGTTCCTGCTGCTGGAAAGCCAAGCTTTGAACTGGCTGACAATGAAATGGAAGTAGGAATGGGCATTCACGGAGAACCTGGAACAGAACGAAAAGCGATCACGACAGCAGATGAGATTGCAACAGAGTTAACACAGAAAATTTTAGACGATATGCATTTGAGCAATGGTGATGAAGTAGCAGTGATGGTTAACGGGCTTGGTTCAACACCAGAAATGGAACTTTATATCGTGAACGGAAAAGTAAATGACATCTTAAAGGAAAAAGGGATCAATATTTATAAAACCTTTGTTGGTGAATATATGACTTCGTTGGAGATGGCTGGCTGCTCAGTGACCCTCTTAAAACTTGATGATGAATTAAAAGAGCTGCTTAATGCGGAATCACAGGCTCCAGCATTTCGCAACTAGTAAATGGGAGGAAGAGCGATGAAATTAGGCATTCAAGAAGTGATAAACTGGCTGGAAAAAACGAATGAAAAGATTCAAAAAAATAAAGAATACTTAACCTCACTAGATCAAGCAATTGGTGATGGTGATCACGGGATTAATATGTCCCGTGGTTTTCAGGAAGTAATCGGTAAAATCACCAGTACGTCTTATAATTCTTTAGCGGATCTATTAAAAGATGTTGCGATGACGCTATTATCTAAAGTAGGTGGAGCTTCAGGCCCACTGTACGGTACCGCCTTTTTAAAAATGTCGATGTCTGTAAAAGGGAAGGAAGCGGTGGATAAACAAGCGTTAGAAAATGCTCTTGAGGATGCGTTGAACGGTATTTTGCAAAGAGGCAAAGCCCAACTAGGTGATAAAACACTTGTTGACGTATGGACGCCGGTTGTTGAGTTTTTTAAAAATCATAAAGTTATAGAAAGTCCCTCGTTAGAAGAAGTATCCAGAAATGCGATGGAATCTACTAAAGAAGTAATGGCGAAAAAGGGACGTGCAGCATATTTAAAAGAGCGGTCCATCGGTCATCTTGATCCAGGCTCTGTCTCCTCCTACTATTTATTTGCTTCATTAGCAGAAGCTATAAAAGAAGGGGAGGAATAAGATGGACAAGGTCGGAATTGTTCTTATTTCCCACAGCTCAAAAGTGGCAGCAGGTATTCAGGAAATTATTCAGCAGGTCGTTCATAATGTTCCGATTGAAATAGCTGGTGGAACAGATGATGAAGAGATTGGCACCAGTGTTGAAAAGATAAACGAGGCAATTGAGCGGGCATATAGTGAAAAAGGGGTTCTCTTATTTTATGACTTGGGCAGTGCCAAGATGAATGCGGAGCTTGCCATAGAACTATGCGGATATGATCATGTAAAAGTCGTTAATGCCCCTTTATTGGAAGGAGCCTATGTTGCAGCAGTTGAGTCTGGCATTGGCAGATCTATAGAAGAAATTGAACAGGCAGTAAAAAATATGACGAAGGATTGATTGGAAAGCTTTGCAGGGCACATTTTCCATCCTGCCCTGTCATTTTTACCTCCAAACCCCGATTTTGTCCGTTGTATAGATTCATCAGCGGTTGATCCGGCCAGATTACGTGATGATAATGGCGGATGCTAAAATTGGGAGCAGCAGTTGCCGATGTTGCGGTACAAATCAGGTGCTTATACTGCTAGTTGGAGAGGTGTTCAGTGGTTCGTTGCTCTGGTGGCTGTTCATTTCCGCTGCAGCATCGCACCTGCGCAAAAGGCTAAAGCCGCACGGATTGATGTGGATCAACCGATTGTCCGGTATAGTCATTGCTGGGTACGGCTTGTGGGCTTTGTTTTCGGCCTTTTAATTAGTAAGCGAAAAAAACCTTCAAATCTACGTTTAAAGTGGGTTTGAAGGTCTATAGAATTTATTAAAAATCGGCTATATTTCTTCCGCGTTGCTCGCAGAGGTTCAGAGTAAATTATGAAACAATATCATAGCAGTACATTCTACAAATGCTCCTGCAGAAAGCGCAGTGTCTGCTCATTGATTAAGCGGTGCTGCTCTTTAAAATCGGGAGCAAGCGGGGCGAGAAGCGGCGAATACAATGGCAGATCGGTGAAACTGAGGTGTCCGGCTTTCGGCAGATTGAGTTCAAGCCCGTATTTGCCCAATAGACGATCACGCAAGGCACGTTCCTCCTTCAGTCCTGTCATGGTTTCCTCTAAACCTTCAATCTTGAGACTGCCGTTTAGTATCAACAGTGGTTTATCCGGAAGCAGTTCGGGGTACTCACCATACAGATAGCCGTCGAGATTAATAGCTGCTTTGATTGTTGTGGTAGTAGCTAACATATTTGCTGCTACTGCACCTCCAAAGGAATGCCCGATTACAGCAATTCGGCTACGATCCATCTGATTTGACAACGGCGAACCCTGATTGAATTTGCTGATGTTGTGAAGCTGTTCCAAAGCAAATAAAATATCGGCCTGCTGCTCGCGAATAATTGGAATAGCCACTGCATTATGGTCGTTAAAATTGTCAGGCAAGTTCTGGAAGTGATTGGTGAATGGGGCGTAGTCATCTTCAGTAAATACGCTTAGGAACGCTGTGCCCGGATGTTCAAGTGCGATTACGATATAGCCGTGGCTCGCTAATTCAAGTGCTTGAAAAGTGCCGGTAAAACGAGTGCCAAGATGATTACCATGTAAATAGACAATTACAGGGGCCGGCCCTGCATCCGGATGAAAAGGCGGAGCATAGCTGGCGGGAATCTCAATCCGCTGATAGTCACGTACAAGCTTGGCCCACAGGCCATATTGGCGCTGTATCGTTTTGATAAATAGATCGGCTTGCGGAATATAGTGGGCGGGAGCAGTATATTGATCGCTGGCCGGATACCAAATTCGAACATTTAGTTTGCGGACTGCTCCATTGATTCCGGTGCGGGCGGGATCGCTCCAAGTATAATCGACAACACCTATAGCATAAGGCCCGCTTGGCTTGGTAAATTGAAAAGGCGGCAGCAGGTTGGGAATTGTCCAGGAGAGCATGCATACAAGCAGTGCAAGGAAACTGAATAAAATGGACTTTAGGCGACTGTTCTTGCGAGGGGTAAAATTGCTGCGTATCCTGCGGCTATAACCAATAAGTACCAGTATGACTATTCCGTATACGGGCAGCATGACCCAACGCAACTGTTCGAGCAAAGCATGAAGTAGTAACAATCCAAGCAAGGTGCCGATGACTAGCTTTCCTATTTGCGGACGAAAGCGGGAGCAAGACCAAATCAGATAGAGCCAGCCTAGAAATGAGGAAAAAAATAAGATACTTTCCAATAATCTCACGATAAATTCTCTCCTTAATAATCAACTATTATTAATATTTAAGTTAACTTAAATATAAGACAAAAAAATTATGTATCGTTATGAGAGACATCCAATAGAGGCAAGATTTTGCGCCAAAGTGAGGACGCCTCTCCGTACATGCACACTAAGCGAAATATGAAGCTCAATCATCCGGTAAGTGGTCGATGGATTGCTCTTTGATGATAATCGCTTTGAACTGTAGCATAATACGTTTCAAGTGCTGCAAGTCTTCCCAGGGGAGCTTGGCATAAAAACGTTTAATAATGGACAATTCGATTTGGCGATTCAAGTTCAGGTAGTCGATTCCGCCCTGAGCCAATTCAACAAAAATCTCGCGGCGGTTATCTGAATTAATAAAGCGGCGGATGAATTGTTTTTTTTCCAGTTTGTTTAACATTTGACTGACCGCACTGGGGGTGATGTTCAGCAGTGTGGCTAACTCGCCTGTCAGCATACGTCCTTTCTTTTCCAGCTGATTTAGTGTAATCAACTGCTTCTCTGAGATCGAGTCATCAAGCAATGCCGCATATTCCTGATTGAGCATGACATGGCAGTCGTATTCAATTTGGTTCAGTTCGCGAATGAAAGTTAATTGTTTGTCATTCATTTAATCACCCTTAATTATTAAACATAATTAAACAATAAACGATTTAGACGGACCTGTCAATGTGCTTATTGTATAAGTTTTCTAAAAAAAGATCCGTCCAAACAGCGCTTTCTTCGTAGGGTGAAATTATTTAAGAACAGTCTTCAAAAAAATTAATTCGTAGTAAGTTCCTACAACTACTCCTGAAAATGCGAAATCTGGAGAAAAAATTTGTACAAATCACTAACCTTCCTGGGCAAGGTTTTGAATCACTTCTCGATAATCTTTGTTTGGTTTACCAGACTACCTTTTAAATTCTATTTTGATATATTTATATTTATATTTATACATATCAAATCTCCTTTTCAATTTTGTACTATCATAATGTTATACTGAAAAATTAATCTTAACGACTAAAGTCATTTTGTAAGTGTAAAAGCTCTTTCGAAAGTGGATACGCTTATTTGTACTGAGGGTGGTCGGGCGACGAAATACTGCGAACGGATTTTATCTGATGAGTCCCTACATGGCTTATTTCGCCATGTTCATTTGCCCGTTCGCTAATTTCTATACTTGAGCTCCCATGGATACCAGATTACGTGAAATAACACATGGACAATGATAGCCGCAATAAGTCCATATTGCCAGAAAAGATAGCCGCATATGAGCGACACCCATAAATTTCCGAGTACCATTGACGCGATCAAAAATGGTGAAGGAATACAGCCTTTTTCAATATTTCCAGGCAAATGAGCCAAGCCGAATAATATACCGGTGGTGATAATGGAAATCCAGAATGCAATATTATGAGACGGTGTCAGCAGTAGAATGGCCCACATCGTTAAGCTAAGTAATCCCCAACGGAATATGATTTCCTCCATAATTCCGCCAGAAGTAATTCGTGCGGCGAGGCCAAGCTGATGTCTGGCTTGCTCAGAAGCCAGCACGGAGACCGTATCTATTCTAGGTCGAATGAAAGAGTAATAGCTCACAACCCATACCAAAGCGCAAATGATCCCGGCGGCTGTGCCGATCCCCGCTTGTTGGACCAGATTCGTTAGATCGAATCTTCCGCGACTTAAGCTTTCCAGAAACGGGTCCGTAAGGCCTACCTTACCGCCGAAATAAATCCCAGCTGCAACGGACAAGATGACGATAACAATAGTTTGTAACACCATTATGTTAAAAAGTGTTTGTTTGGATAGCTGGTTATCTGGCTTATTAAAAAGATCACTGGCTGTATGCTTGCTCATAAGCCATATGCCCGGTATGCAGAGTACGATTAAAATCAGCGCTAAATTAAAATGATACACAACATCGCTCCTAATCAAGTAATTTTACTCTAATTAATCAATGCGTGCTTAATCCATCAAGCAGTAATTGAACGGCCTGCCTATAAATGCGTTTATTTTCTTTTTTGTTATTTGTATAATATATTTTTCCAAGGCCTTCCAAAGTGCTGCTGACAATGAGAACAGTATCTTCGAGGTTTCTGTTTTGAAACTCTCCTTGCTCCATGCCCTTCTTTATAACGGAACGGCAAGCTTGTAAGGTTACTTCATTAATGGATGTGATTTTTGCAAGAATTTCCTCCGTGATGACCTGACTTCTGGCAAATTCCTCCAGAGCCGTAGATAGGGGATTTTGGAAATCTTCTGCATAATGCTCTGCCAGCAAGACCAACTGTTCTGTGGCCAATTGTCTAGATTTCGTTAAATGTTCCCATTTCTTTTGCCATTTCTTGGCATCCTCCTCGATTACATCTAAGAGAAGCTGCTCTTTGCTCTGAAAATGATGATACAGGCTTCCTTTGCTAACTCCTGCTTCTTTGCAGATATCATTTACACTTACACCATTGTACCCTTTTGTCATAAAGAGAGAGCCGGCTTTCTCCATTATAAGTTGCTTCGTGTTTACATGATGTTTGTTCATACTATACCTCCTAACCCGACCGGTCGGTCTAATTATATCATGATTAAAATGAAAGTTAAAGTTATTTTTTCGCATCTATGTAGATATAAATACGATTTAAGGTCAGAATGAGAGCTTGCTTACTCTCTTTAAAAACTGAACGAATAGATAATATCAATCTCAAATCGTTCTTTTTTTGAACCACAGACTTTTTTTAAAATTACTATAATGAAATTGTGAAAGCGTTATATTTGAGCTTAAAGGGAGGAGTACTTGAAAAAGATGAATAATAGGAATGAATTTTTATGGGGATCAGCTACTGCAGCTTATCAATGCGAAGGAGCATGGAACGAAGATGGAAAAGGCTTAAACGAATGGGATATCTTTAACCATGAGAATCCATTGAATATTTTGAATGTAAATGGTGATGTTGCAAGTGATTTTTATCACAGATATAAGGAAGATATTGATTTAATGGCAGAAGGAAATCAAAACACCTACCGATTTTCAATTTCATGGGCCCGTATAATTCCGAATGGAATCGGCGAAGTCAATCCAAAGGGAATTGAATTTTATAATAACGTTATCAACTATTGTTTGGAAAAAGGAATTACGCCAAATGTTACATTATTCCATTATGATCTTCCAAATGAAATGGCAAAGCTAGGTGGATGGGAAAATCGAAAAGTTGTGGATGCCTTTAATGAGTATGCTAAAGTTTGCTTTGAACATTTCGGGGATCGCGTTAAAATTTGGTCTACTATTAATGAGCCAAGATATTATGCGTATTGCAGCTATATAGTAGGAAACTATCCGCCAAATTACAAAGCAGATTTTGGACGTTTTTGGACAGTAGTTTATAACCTTATGTTAGGCAGTGCCAAAGCTGTCCAAACTTATAAAAAATTAGGTTTGGACGGAATCATTGGTGTTGTCCATGATAATGGTAATGTCGAGCTTGATCCAAATACAAAAGAAAAAGATCTAGTAAACTTAAGAGCAGATATTTTCTACAATCGAATCATACTAGATACTGCTGTATTCGGAAAATTACCAGCCGAATTAACAAAGGTACTGGAAGATAATAATGTTTCACCAAAGTTTATTCACGAAGAGGATTTTGTTGAATTTGCAAAAGGAAAGATTGATTATATTGGACTAAACCTATATAACCGTCAGTATGTAACGGATTATTCTGAGGGTGAAACAGAGGTGTTTCACAATAATAGAGGAAAAGGCTCCAATTCCAAAGAAGGTATTCGTATTAAGAATATGTTTGAAACATCCTTTGATCCAAATGTGAAAAGGAACCTTTGGGGCAGGGAAGTTTATCCAAAATGCATGTACAATGCCTTGATGGAAATGAAAGAAAAATATGGTGATATTTTGGTTTATATCACTGAAAACGGCCACGGACAATATGAAACTCCGGATCAAAATGGTTATGTTAAAGATACAGATAGAATTAACTTAGTAGGCGAGTTTATTGACTACATGTTAAAAGCACGTGAGGAAGGGGTCAATGTCCAAGGCTATTATATGTGGTCCACAATGGATATTTATAGCTGGATCAATGGTTATGAAAAAAGATATGGGCTAGTTCGAGTTGATTTTGAGAATAATTATAAACGGATTCCAAAAGAAAGTTATTATTGGTTTAAAGATTTAATAGCTGCTAAAAGAAATATTTAACAAAACACTCGTTTATGCCGAAAAATTTTTCTAATATAATCGCACCTACAAGGATATATAAAGCTTCATAAATGCTTTTGATATCTTGTAGGTGGATTAAATTTTTAGTGTATTAGAAGATCCCCCCGATCGGGAAATGATACGGAACTTAACAGAAATAAAATTAAAGCGCTTTCCATCATCAATGCTGATTAATAAGCAAGGTTATTTTTTCTTAAAACTATGTTAATTTTAGAGAATTTATGAATAAAAACGATTTTCATAATGAACAACTGCTAATTGAAAAGCGAACGATATTTATCCGCACTACTTCTTAGTATCCTTTAAAGTCAAATGAATGTTCGTTTTGTAACTCGAATTTATGAAAATGGATTCTGATAGATATGTAAAAACCACCGAAAGCGATAGAAATTAGGTTGAATTGGAGGGAAAATAATGAAATACGTTAATATGTCAAAACAAGTGCTTGAACACATTGGTGGAGTTGAAAACTTAAATCATGTTGAACACTGCGCAACTAGACTTCGCTTACATTACAATAGTAAAAAACTTGTGAATGAAGAGGCGTTAAAAGGAATTGAAAATGTCGTCGGTATTGTAAGCAAAGCTGGACAAGTTCAGGTCATTATTGGACCGAATGTTAATGAAGCATATAACGATTTCTTAGATGTATCTGGATGGAAAGAGGAACAGCACAGTGGGGCAGGTTCGGGAGCAGAAGAACCTGAAGAGAAGAAAGCGATGTATTATGTAAACAAATTTGGTAGTTTCATGGCAACAATCTTCATGCCAATTGTCCCGGCCCTCATTACAGGAGGGATCATCCTAGCACTTAGAAACCTGTTGATTAACTACTTTGGTGTTGATATGGAATCCGGAACTGCAGTCATTTTAAATGCCATATTCAGCGCTGCATTCACCTTCCTGCCAGTTTACATCGGTTTCACAATGGCAAAACGTTTAAAAATGGAACCGATTATGGGGGCATTCTTAGGAGCCCTTCTGGTTAGTTCAAATATTAGTGGTGTTGAGGGACTAGATTTCTTAGGAATTTCAATACCCGTGGTTGACTATTCAAGCAGTGTCTTACCTATTATGCTTGGCGTAGGGCTTATGTATTTTGTCGATAAATTCTTCCAAAAATATATACCTGAAACAGTAAAATACTTCTTGAAACCTTTATTTACCATGATAGTTGTTGTTCCTATTACATTGATTGCTTTAGGTCCTATAGGAACCGTTTTAAGTGATTATGTGGGGATTGGAGTCACTAATCTGATGGATAACATTGGTGGAGTGGCGATGCCGATTCTTGCGGCACTTTACCCTTACATGGTTATGTTAGGGCTGGACAAAGCAATCATGCCAATTGGATTTAACAGTGTTGCATCAATTGGATATGACCCGGTTGTTATGGTTATGGGATTCATCTCTAACTTATGTATCGGCGGAACTGCTTTGGCAGTAGCTACTTCAATTAAAAATGACAAAAGCAAGAAAGGCATGATCGCTTCTTTTGGTGTGACTGCACTTTGTGGGGTTACAGAACCCGCTTTCTACGGTGCGCTAATCATGAGGCCAAAAGTATTGATCGGAACGGCAATCGGAGCTGTAAGTGCAGGGTTAGTTGCTGGAATTTTTGGATTAGTGAGTTATGTCATGGGAGGATGTCCCGGCTTACTAACAGCTTTGTTTTTTATTGATAATGATGGCGGCTTTGGAAATCTAATTTTAGCAGGAATTGTTGCAATTTTGGCAATTGTAGTATCCTTTGTTGCAAGCAAGATCATTTTATCTAAAACAGAAACAAATAAGAATTCAAATTCAGAGACAGAAATAAAAGAAGTGATTTCATAAAGGTGAATTAAATTCTAGGATCATCTCCTTAAGGTGAATTTTTCGTCATGAGTACAGGAAAGGAATTTGAACGGAGTTCCCTTTTAATTGTCAATAAAGAAATACATTTTAATAGATAGCAATGTTAGATAATCCCTGTTGATTTTGGCTCATTTCGTTAGAAACCAGGTTTTAACGTCTTGTCAGCTATGCTAAAAAGATGGACTGATGCGATGAACCGCTAGAAGGTTACTTTTCTCTTCATTTTATCGAGTCAGAGCTAAATGAGCCAAAAAAGTATGAGCAAAATCTTGCTTAACACAGTTTAATAGAAATAATCAGATAGGAAGAGCTTTCGACTATCAAAAGTTACGAGGTGTAAAAAATGAAGGTAATGATTGCCCAATTTATTATTGAATCAAATGCTAACATCCCATATAAAAGCAACTTGGAGGATTTTAATCTTTTATTTGGCGAGGATTGTATTCGGGAAATGAAATGTAAAGATGTGTTTGCAAAAGATGGAGTCGAAATCATCCCTTCCATTTATGCAAATGCAAATGCTGGCGGTGTTCTTGAGAAACCAGCATTTGATTACATTGAAAAGAGAATCTTGGAAGATGTGAAAAAACATCTTCATGAAATTGATGGTATTTTCCTCCACCTACATGGAGCAAGCGAGGTTGAAGATTTGGATGGTGGCTCAGGGGATCACCACATATTGAAGATGATTCGCAAATTAGTTGGTCCTTACTTACCAATTGCGGTGGTTTGTGATCCCCATGGAAACTTATCCCAAGAATATGTGGAAAGCACAACGCTGATTCGCAGTTATCGACATTCCCCACATACAGACATTCCGGAAACAATAGAGTTTGTTTGTGAAAAGCTAATTGCATTGTTAAAAAATCGACAAAATATTACACCTGTATATCGTAAATTGCCTATGATTTTGGGTGGGGAACAGAGTGTTTCAGCTGATGAACCTGTAAAATCCATCAATAAATATATGGATGAATTGGAGGAAGATCCGAGTATCCTCAGCTGTTCATGGCATGTAGGCTACCTGCGTCATGATACGGATGTTGCCGGCTGTGGTATTGTGGTTATCCCGGCAACAGGTGATGATCAAGAATACGCAAAAGAAATTGCAGATAAACTGGCAGAATATATATGGAATAAACGTTATGAGTTCCACTATACCGGGTTAACTGCACAGCCTGATGAGGCGATGAAAATGGCTATAGAATTTGAAGATAAACCAGTGTTTATTACCGATTCTGGTGACAATGTCACATCCGGGTCTGTGGGATGCAATACATTTATATTGCGTCAAGTATTAGAACTGAATAATACCAATGGCAAGAGATTTTTGTTTGCCAGTATCAATGATGCAGAAACATTAAATGAGTTGGCTAAATGTGAAGTAGGTGAGGCAACAGCCATTTCTTTAGGGATGAATTTGGATGAATTATCCGCCAAAGTAGATTTAGATGTTGTAGTCAAAACGAAAGGATATTTGGCTGGTTATGCTTACACAAGTGAAGGTGATTTTGGAGCCTGCATCACGATTACTGTTAAAGATAAACCAATTGATATTATCGTTTCAGGAAACAATCATCCTTTTGTGGAATTACATCAGTTTGATGCTGCTGGTCTTGATTATAAAGACTATGACATTATCGTTGTAAAACAGGGATATATTTTTCCTGAATTAAAAGCAGCGGGTAAATTAAATGTCATGTCATTAACCAAAGGAGCAACGCTGCAGGACACATCAAAACTGCCATTCAAACGCATTATGCGCCCGATGTTTCCTATTGATAATATTTAACAAAGGAAATGGTGACTATGTTTAAAAATATGTTTAGTAAAAAGGCTGAATTAACAAAAACGATTGAATTAAAAGCATTTGTAACAGGTAATGTAATGAAAATAGAAGATATCCCTGATCCTGTTTTTGCAGAAAAAATGATGGGGGATGGCATTGCCATTGTGCCTGCTGAAGGGAGTATATTTTCTCCGGTGAATGGAGATATCATGCATGTGTTTCCTACAAAACATGCCATCAGCATTAAAACTGCAAATGGTGCTGAACTTTTAATCCATATTGGATTAGAAACCGTTTCTATGAATGGTGAGGGATTTACTGTGCATGTTACAGAAGGAAAAACAGTGAAGGTTGGAGATGCACTTATCACTGTTGATTTAGATATGGTCAAGAAGCGAGCAAAAAGTACCGTAATACCAATCATTATTACGAATACTAGTGATATGCTGAACATTGATAAGCCAATATTATCAGGAAAAGTTACCGCAGCAAATGACACAATCTTAGCTATTACAGCAAAATAGGTGCAGAATGTTAATGATGTAGTAGTGAGTCAATCATTATTCGCACTTCAACGATCGCATATGATGAAATCGATTCAAAATAGTAGAATCTACCTGATGTATGATAAATAAAATGTTTTAGATGTAAAGTTTAGTGGTGTGTGATATATATCTTTGTTTCTTATCAATCAGCCATTGGAAATTTACTTATAAGGCAAATGGAGAAAGGAAATATATAAATGAAGTATAATTCTAGAAATGCACAGTTGAGAGAAATCGAAGCTCCAATTCCTGATTGCAGTGGAAAACCGATATTAGTCGATGATGAAACGATACAAGCTAGATATGAAAAGGTACTGCAAGAAATGAGACTTGACGGGCTGGATGCATTGTTGGTATATGCAGACCTTGAACATGGTGGGAATTTTGAATACTTGATAGGATTTGTACCTAGATTTGAAGAAGCATTATTGGTTCTTCATTCAAATGGGAGTGCCTTTCTAATTTTGGGAAATGAAAACTATAATAAGACACAATATTCAAGAATTCCAGTTCAAGGAATTCATTGTCCACACTTTTCCCTGCCTAATCAGCCTATGGAGCCTAATAAACCATTTTCAAGCGTTTTTCTTGAGGCAGGAATACGGGAATCGATGAAAATCGGGTTAGTGGGATGGAAGCATTTTACAAGTAAGGTTGAGGATAATCGTCATTTTTTTGATATTCCTGCTTTTATTGTGGATACTGTCAGAGAGATTGTTGGAAATGACGGTTCCCTTACTAACAGGACAGACCTTTTCATAGCTGGAAACCGTGGGGTACGGAGGGTGAATAATGCAAATGAAATTGCACATTACGAATTTGGAGCATCACTGGCTTCAGATTGTATCCTACGTACTATGAACAAACTAGATGTCGGTGTTTCCGAAGTTGAATTAGGAAAAGAATTGAATGATTTAGGTCAAAGAAATAACGTAGTTACGATCGCATCAACAGGTAAAAGATTTGAAAACGGCAATTTATATCCAACCGCTAAAAAAGTGAGACGGGGTGATGCAATCTCCCTAACGGTAGGATATAAAGGGGGATTGTCCAGTAGAGCTGGCTATGCTGTAATGGATCGTTCCGAGTTGCCAGAAAGCAAAAAAAAATATGTAGAAGACTTGGCAGCACCATATTACACAGCTATTGTAGCGTGGCTTGAGAATATCCGAATCGGCATGTCCGGTGGAGAAATGTATAATTTTATTAATTCCGTCCTTCCTAAAGAAGTATATCATTGGGAGCTATGCCCAGGGCATTTGACAGCTGATGAAGAGTGGCTGGCATCTCCGATTTACGAGAACTCAGATGAAATGATTAAAAGCGGAATGATTTTTCAAACGGATGTTATTCCGCGTGTCGCTGGATATGATGGAGTATCAACTGAAAGTACCATAACACTGGCTGATGATGCCCTAAAACAGGAAATAAGAGAAAAGTATCCGGAGCTTTGGGTGAGGATAAGTAAAAGAAAGGAATACCTAACGGATATTCTCGGAATTAAATTGAGTAATGATGTTTTACCATTATGCAGTACCGTTGCTTATCTCAGACCATACCTTTTAAATAAAAAGCTTGCATTTTGCTACGACCATAGTAATTGAATTTAGAGATTTTACGAATGTAACAAAATAATATATATAAAACTAAAAGACCTCCTTGTAGCTGAATCATTTTCATCTATTCAAGGAGGTTTTACTATTCATTAAGCGAGTCGATTTCACAATGTACGAAGGTAAATTAAAAAACGAACAATTCTAGCATTATTCATTTGAACCCACTCTAAAATTCTAATATTTTTATTGTTTAGCGTTAAATTTATTCGTTTTTTAAGTTGAGAAGCACAATTTTGAAATTGATTCAAGCATATAAAAATAAATATTGCATGGAGATCAAGTCCAGTATATAGGTAATACCATATTTTCCATAAATGCTTAGATAGTCATTTGAAATACTATTTTTACTTATATAAAATACACTTTCATAAGCATTTTTTAGATTTTGCTCCTGATTTCCTGTTATTAAGAATTTATGACCTTTTAAACTTTTAACAAAATCCAATGATAATTCTGCAAATTTCCCTGATGCTGACACAGTGATAATGATGTCTTCATCATTTAAATCTTTTAAGACTTTATTAGTAGTAAATGAAGTTGATATAACATGAATAACTTTAGATGCAAACATTAATTCTTGTTGAAACTTTATGATCGTGCCGCTAGTATTATTCGCACATAAAAGTACTACTTTTACATCTTTATGAATTAACTGGCACAAATAATTGATGTCTTCAAAATTTAATTGTTTATCTATATCTAAAATCATGTCATCAATTAGGTTTTTTATATGGTGTTGATAGCTGGAATATTCTTTAATGTCTCTAAATCTTAAATTACTTGGGAATACTAGTTTATTCACAGACTTTTTTAATTCACTAAAATTAGAGTATCCCAATTGTTCACAGAATCTTCTAATCGCTGATCTGGATGTAAAGCATTCATCTGTTATCTCTGAAATACTCATACTGGAAATTCTATATAGATTTTTTAAAATATATTCTGCTAAAACATATTCGATATTAGCAGATTTCCCTGAATTTATTATTGAGGATAAAGAGTTTAACAGTCCGAGGTCGTTCATTTTCATATGTGATTCCCCCCTATATTATTACTTCAATTGAATTGCTCAGCATTGCTGTCCTTTTCTATATCATTCTAATCATTTCCTATATTATAACTCAGCCGCGCTCCAATATAGTATTTGATGATTAATGGCAAACGATGCCAACGCACCAAAGTTTATGGAAATCAGCTTTTCATATACCATTTTTATTCCAAGTACTCCGACGGTTACAAGGGTATATTCAGGTTGCCGATGCTTAGTTTATTTCATCTTGCATATGTACAGTTAATTTTATAAAATGATACTGATAATCATTATCAAATAAAATGCTTATATGAGGAGAGGTAGGCGTCCATGAGCGATCAAGCAAATTGCGATGAAATGACAAGGAATGGTGCAGATTGTAATACGTTAGCTGATCGACTTCAGGCAACCATTGACTTTATGGAGGAGCATTATAGTGAAGCAATAACAAGAGAGCAATTAGCGGCGATTGCCGGACTGCATCCAGATTATTATACTAGAGTTTTTAAGAGACATTTTGCTTGTAGTCCAATACGTTACCTGACCAAGGTGCGAATTCGGCATGCCAAAAGTCGTCTGTTAAACGGGACAGAGCCTGCAAAAATGATTGCCTACTCTCTTGGTTTTAGCGATGAATTTTATTTTAGCCGCAAATTTAAATCACAGGTTGGTTTGGCGCCTTCTCTGTATGTCAAACGTTTACGGAACACCGAAAAAATCGCCTCCTTAAATCATCTTACGACGGGTCATTTGTTAGCGCTCGGTATAACGCCATATGCGGCTGTCCTTAATCGTGCATTTCAATTAGAAGACAAGCTGAGCCAGGTATTACCGATTGGCTATTTTAATCCGGAAATGGAAAAGTTGATGAATGCAAAGCCAGAGATCATTGTTACAAGAGGAAATCGCGAAGAGGAGCTGTCTTTGCGTTTACGACAATTAAATCAGATTGCTCCGACGCTCAAGCTGGACTTTGAGCAGGATTGGCGCCAACATTTTCAGGAAATCGCTCGTGCTATTAATAAACAGCGTGAAGCTGCTGATTGGATGGGGCATTATGAGGAAAAGGTACTGCAAATGAGCTGCTCGATTCGCAAGAGGATTGGATCAGAACGTATTTTGCTTCTTGGCATAAATGCGGCTGGCGAATTGTACATCTATGGTCAACGCAATCTTGGCTCTGTGCTTTATCAAGATCTAGGATTGGAGATACCTGAAGGTGTAAAAAACATTTCGCATTATCAGCAGGTGTCCCTTCGTCAATTAGCAACTTATGAGGCAGAACGTATTTTGCTGATGAGCTTCCAATATGATGGAAAGTCATTAACGAAGCTTAAGCTTGCAAAAGAGGTTGAAAGATTATTCGCAAGAGCACAATGGAAACAATTGCCTGCAGTACGGCAAGGAAAGGTATTCAACTTGATTGGCAGCGGTCATTTATATACGAGCTACAATCCATGGTCCCATAATCTGTTGCTAGATATCGTAAAACAGAGTATTACATCTTAACTATAATTTTTAATTTTTTGTTATCCCTTTTGTCATCCTGCCCATTTGTTGCTTCGGCATAAGTTGGCGGGATTTTTTTGCACAAAAAAGTTCTGGAATATGCAGTATAGCGCAGCATAATGTCAGAAATGTTCATGTATTTGAGCTTGACTATGTTTTATCATTAATAATGATTCTCGTTATCATTTGTTTTAATGAGAGAGAAATTAATTAACAAAGGGAGAGTTACAAAAATGCAAAAAATAGGAACGATATTTATTGTGCTGCTAACCATAATCATGCTTGCCGCTTGCGGAGGAGAGCAAACGAGTACATCCAATAATCAGCAAGAAAAGGGAGAGCAAACAACGGCTGTTAGTCAGGTAGAAGCTACTGAACAAAGTGGTTCACAGGATGGACAGGTTCGCACAATCACTCATGCAATGGGTGCAACCGATATCCAAGGAACACCACAGGGTGCTGTCACATTATTTCAGGGGGCAACAGATGCCGCATTGGCGCTCGGTGTCAAGCCGATTGCTGCCGTTGAATCATGGATTGAACAGCCTTGGTATGAGTACATTCGCGATCAAATGGACGGAGTTGTAAACTTGGGTGATGAAAATCAGCCTGATTTGGAGAAAATTGCTGAACTGAAGCCAGATGTCATTATCGCTTCAAAAACGAGACATGAAAAAATAAGTGAGCAGCTTTCAGCAATTGCTCCGACTGTGATGACCGAGGAGGTTCATATTTGGAAAGATACGCTGCACCTGACGGCAGAAGCACTTAACAAGCAGGAAGAAGAGGCAAGCTTCCTCCAGCAATGGGATGAGAAGGTTGCTGATTTTAAGAAGCAAGTGGGAGAACGTTTGAATGACACGGAGGTTGCTGTGATTGATTTTCGTACTGATCATGTCAGAATTGTTTATACCGGATTTGCCGCTCTAGTATTGGACGAACTTGGTATTCCTCGTCCCGAGAATCAAAAGGGAGAGTCTTGGGGCGTAAAACTGACGACGAAGGAAAATATCCCTTCAATGGATGCGGATATACTATTTGATCAGACGAGTACATCCCGCGATGATGGAAGATTGGATTTACGTGCATCATGGATGGAGCACCCACTTTGGCAAAATTTACGTGCCGTAAAAAATAACAGGGTATATGAAGTTGATACGGCAGTTTGGAATAACGGTTCGGGTCCAATAGCCGCTACTTTAATGCTTGAAGATTTATATGAATATTTTGAACTAGAAAAATAAGGATTTTCTTTGGAGTGGAGGAGAAGTTGTGATTCCGTTTCTGAATCGGTCAATCACGCGGTGGGCAGGCTTGCTGTTCTGTGGCATCCTGCTTACCGTTTCATTTGGTTTGAATCTAAAGCTCGGTACCACCCAAATTACTTGGCCAGCCGTTTGGGATGCCGTGTTTCATTACGATAACACAGTGATAGAGCAAATGATTGTTCGTACAACGAGACTGCCACGGGCGATTATTGCATTGCTTGTTGGGGCTGCTTTAGCTGTGGCAGGTGCACTTATGCAGGGACTGACACGCAATCCGCTCGCCTCGCCGAGCATTTTTGGGATCAATGCAGGCGCGGTTTTTTTTATTGTGCTGGCGCTTAATTTTTTGCAGATCAATTCGATGAGCGCGCTAATTTGGATCGCCTTTCTTGGAGCTGCAGTTGCGGCAGTGACTGTTTTTAGCCTCGGTTCCCTCGGTCGCGATGGCATGACGCCAGTAAAAATCGTGCTTGCAGGAGCTGCGGCTACTGCTTTGTTTTCATCGTTTACCCAAGGGATGCTCGTACTTAATGAATCGGGCCTGCAGGACGTGCTTTTTTGGATGGCCGGCTCGATCGCCGGAAGAGAGCTTCAGCATTTGCAAATTGTGTTCCCATACTTGCTTGTTGCGTTCTTTGTGGCGCAGTTACTGGCGCGACCGTTAACGATTCTGAATTCCGGCGATGATATTGCTAAAGGACTTGGCCAAAAAACGGTGCTCGTTAAAGGAACAACCGCAGCCGTGATTGTGGCACTGGCTGGTAGCGCCGTTTCGGTCGCTGGATCGATCGGTTTTGTTGGTTTAGTTATGCCCCATATTGCCCGCTTTTTGTCAGGGGTTGATTATCGCTGGGTTATTCCCTACAGTGCCTTTCTTGGTGCGATTTTATTGTTGCTTGCTGATATAGCAGTTCGTTATATTGTGATGCCGGGGGAGGTTCCAATCGGGATTATGACCGCATTGATTGGGGCACCTTTCTTTGTCTACATAGCTAGAAAAGGATTGCGCTCAAGGGAGGAAGGACCATGAACGAGAGAGTCTATCGAAGCAAGCGAGAGAAGGTAAGTTTTCTCATCCATTTGAGAGAGCTAAAGGTGATAGCGGCGCTTATCTTGCTGCTTCTTGTTAGTTTTCTCATCGGTTTAAGTGCTGGCGGCAAATGGTTATCTCTTGAAGAACTTTCCCGTGTAGCAACTGGCTTAGCAAATGCTGAAATGAATCTTGTCGTACTTGAACTTAGACTACCGCGTATTATCGTAGCGATGCTTGCAGGAGCTTCACTCAGTGTGGCAGGTGCCATCTTACAAGGAATCATTAGAAACCCGCTCGCTTCGCCTGATATAATAGGAATTTCTGGAGGAGGATCGCTGGCGGCAATTGCTTATATTACCTTGTTTTCTGGCAAAGCGAGCATTCATTTTCTACCGATTGCTGCCTTTTGTGGCGCTGGATTAATTTCGCTGGTTATCTATATGCTTGCTTGGAAAAAAGGAATCAGTCCCGTGCGTTTAATCCTAATCGGCATCGGGATTTCGGCAATAACAGGAGCGCTGACGATGCTCATGATTACATTAAGTCCAAATGCTTCGGCGAGCCAGGCCTATATTTGGATGACAGGAAGTATTTACGGCTCTTCTTGGGTCAATGTCCTTTCGTTATTGCCGTGGTCATTTGTTTTTATTCCCCTGGCATTTATGTACAGCAGACACTTGAGACTACAAGAGCTAGGAGACGATGTGGCGACAGCACTTGGTTCATCTGTACAGCAACAGCGAGCGGTACTGCTTGTTATTAGTGTGGCTTTAGCAGGATCATCGGTTGCGGTAGCAGGGGCAGTAGGATTTGTCGGACTGATTGGACCGCATTTAGCTCGTAAGCTTACTGGAGCATCGAACGGCAGCTTAATGGTAGCTTCAGCGTTAACGGGTGCACTCATTGTATTGTTGGCAGATACTTTGGCCAGAACAGTATTTTTGCCGAAGGACATACCAGTGGGCGTGTTCACCGCCGCAGTTGGTGCCCCTTTCTTTATTTATTTGTTGTTTCGCAATCGTAACAATTAAGGAGGCTGTACATGATGACGATGTTGGAAACAAGGACGTTAACACTTTCCTACGGGCAATCCCCTATTATTAATGAGCTGGATTTAAAAATTCCACCTCAGAAAATTACGGTTTTTGTTGGACGGAACGGATGCGGTAAATCAACTCTGCTAAGAGCAATAAGCCGTTTATTAAAACCAGACGGAGGCGCAGTCTTATTGGATGGAAAAGCAATATCGAAGTGGTCAACAAAGGAGGTGGCTCAGCAGCTAGCGATTTTGCCGCAAGCACCTCTTGCTCCGGAAGGGCTTACTGTAAAAGAGCTTGTCCGTCAAGGCCGGTATCCTCACCAAAGTTTGTTGTCGCAATGGACGAGAGAGGATGAGCGCTTAGTGAAAAAAGCGTTAGCTGATACCGGCATGAGCGAGCTGACGGATCGCTCAGTGGATTCCTTGTCAGGGGGACAACGACAACGGGCTTGGATCGCCATGATTCTTGCGCAGAATACGAATATATTATTGCTTGATGAACCGACAACTTATCTGGATATGGCTCATCAAGTTGAAATTCTTGATTTGTTGTATGAATTGAATTTACGGGATCGTTGCACAATTGTTATGGTGTTGCATGATTTGAATCTTGCTTGTCGCTATGCTCATCATATTGTCGCTTTAGCAGATCAAACCGTTGTCGCTGAAGGTCCACCGGAAAAAGTAATGACGCTTAACACGGTAGAGGCTGTATTTGATATGAAGTGTGAGCTGTTGCGCGATCCAATTTTTGGAACTCCGCTTTTTCTACCTTATGGCAAAGGACGTCATCTGTCGCATTCTATGAGTGGGAGCTGAGGAGGAACGTGATGTCAAATAATCTACTGACCAAACAGGAGTGCGATGAATTGGCCAGTCGTTTTCAGCTTATGGTAGAAAAGAAATCGGCTAGCTGCTTGGAACTCATGAAACAAACTCCTTCATCAAACCGACTTATATGCATAGAGGAATTATTGGAGCAAGAACACTGTACTCAATATTTGCAGTACTTATGTGCAGTTACCGGAGCGCCATCGCTTGCTGTCGCAGCCTCACAATTTGCAAAACGTTACGCAGCGCTTTTAGTTGTGCCAGCTCTATATGCAATGAGCGTCTATGACAAGGCGCTCGATATTTCATTGAAGCATGTGTGGCTTTATAATAATCAGCAGCAGAACTGGAAGCCGAGTCTTATATTGCAAACAAGTAATTTTACTCCTGCAATTGGCAACTCAGTTGAGGAACGGAGGGACTGGTATTTTTGTTCGCTCTCTCAGCTTTTTTTATTACATCTTGCTCCATTGTGGAGGAGTTTGTCATTGGCATCTTCTGTGCCACCTATTATCTTGTGGGAAAATACAGCAGTGCGCATTTATTCGTTATTTGAGAAAAAAATCGCTGAGCTTGAGCTGCCTAACTGTAAAAAGGAACAAGCGCAGGCCGATTATGCTGCACTACTTGCACTAAGTGACGGAGCTAATTTTGGAGAAGCTTATAACCCGGTGGCACGCTTTCATACTCCGCTGAGGCAGAGGAATGATAATAATGGAGCCACGAGAATGCGTCATACGTGCTGCTTTTACTATTTAACAACAGGGTTGCCTAAATATTGTGAAGTTTGTCCGCGCTCAATGAATTGAAAGTAAGAAGGAATGCTGATGCTGTGAACCTTGTTTTTATACAAAACAATCCCTAAATTAAAGACTATTAGCTTCTGTGGTCAGCTATAATACTTTTTTAAATGAAAGTGCTTTGCTAAACCGCATTTTGACCCAATCGTGTAAAGCTCTGGTTTCACACGTCTTTCAATTATGCTCTGTAAGGTTGAAGTAAAGATAACACCGACATATAACAAAGCCTGTGAAAACATTAAACAAATTTCTCGTAATATGAAAACTTAGTACGATTTTGACCAGATTACTAATATTAAATCAAACCTTCTACTGTATCGTAGAAGGTTTTTAAGTTTGGCAGGTATTGGTGATAAGGTTGGCGACAAAACAATATGGAGTTTTTTAAAACGGCTCGAGGGATTGATCCAATATTCAAATTATTTCACTAACGATAGGGAAGTAATTTTGTCTGTTCCCGATTAGAAAATGTCCTTATAATGGAGCTAATAATCGATTATGAAGCACGACTACTAGTAGAGTGGTGAAATGATGCTAAGCGCGAGAGAATTTCAGTTAACGAATAAGCTATTAAATATAAAAGCTCCGATTAGGATTAAAGATTTATCGACGGAGTTTGGAGTCAGTACGCGAACGATCAAGTATGATCTTGAAAATGTACGAAAGTGGTTTAAAATCCAGGGCTTGACCGTAAATTCCCAAACAAGCAAGGGTATTTGGATTCATTGCGATGAACGGAAGCGTGCAGAGCTAAGAAGGGTTTTGAGTCAATTTAAGCGTTTTCAAGTTTATCCGGATCAAGCGATGCGTGTGAAAAGGATTATTCTGTCCTTATTATTAACGAATGGTTATAAGACGGCAGCAGAGCTTTCAGAGTTGCTTCAAGTAAGCAGAAATACAATTTTGAGTGATTTGAACCATGTTGATGAATTTTTAACATCGTCAAATGTTGAATTAGAGCGAAAGCCAAGAATAGGTTACCGGCTGATCGGTAACGAGCTTCAACTGCGACTTGTGCTGGAGCATATTGTTTACAATAGTTTAGATGATTACCAAATTTATAAAATGACTACTCGAATTACAAAACAAGAGCGGCAAATGGAGATTGGTACCGTATTGGAGAGACCACTAAAACAAATTTATGAAACTGCTGAAAAACATATGAGTGGGTTATATTCCCCTTCCTTGGCTCCTTTGCTTCGTCTCTCTGATCTATTAAAGTTTCTGCTGCGCCTTACTTTTTCGGTTGCAAGGTTAAATTTGGGCCATACGATTAACAGCTATCGGGTATTAGAACGCACTCAATATAAAGATGAGCTATCTCTTTTTCTGGTATCTGTGATGGAAAAGCTCTATGCAGAAGTGCAGTTGCCATTGCTTGAGGAAGAGTTTCTATATGTGTCTGGAAATATGGAAAAGGCATCGGAACAAACGGATGTAGTTGGGATCACAAAGAAGATCATTGAATATGTGAGCATCCGGGAAGGAATCGACTATAAAAAAGACCCGAAGCTCTATAGCAATTTGCTGTCACATTTGTCATTAAGGCTTCAAAATGGCTCATTATATTTGAACGAAATAAACCCGATGGAGGACGAAGTGAAAAGAAATCATGCTTCTCTTTTTCAAACCGTTCAAGAGGCATGTCGCAAATTTGTGAAGCAGCATACATTGATTGCCCAAGACTCTTTTAGCTCTTTAATCGTTTTGCACTTTCTCGTTTCCTATGAAAATACATTTAAACCGAAAAAGAAAGTAAAGGTTCTGTATGTATGTTCTACAGGGAGAGGTGTTGCCCGTCTGATCAAAAACAAGGTGGAAAAAGAAATCCCAGCGGTCGATATTGTATCATACTGCTCCCTCCTTGAAGTGGAAGAAATTTGTCAGACTGAAGAGGTAGACTTAATCATCAGTGTTTTTCCCGTTGAAGCTACAGTACCTGTTATTGTGGTCGAACCGCTGCCTGTCAAAAGAGATATTGAGGAAATCCGCAAACAAGTGCGGGCAATGATTGGTTCAGATGGTGATCAAATGAACCAGTTGCTTGAGAACAATGATTTTACGAACAGTGAAGATAGTGAAAGTCTCAGCCAAGAGATTATTTTGAAAGGCTTTGAAGTCGCACACGCATTATTGGAAGCCTTTCCAATTGAAAAAGAAGAAAACTGGAAAAACGCTTTTATGATGCATATTTTTCTAATGGTTCATCGCTATTATTTTGATAAGCAATATGACCAATACTTATATGCCCATTATCAAATGCTCGATAGTGATGAGGAAATGTTCCATCGTGTTCAGCAAATTTTAAAAGAGAAAGACTTACATGTGCACGAGGCTGAGATTATTACAGTGATACAGTACTTGAAAAAATGGAAGTGATGGTATGTGTAAGAGAATCATTATTCAAAATGGCTTAGTTGTCGATCCGGAGAGTTCGACAGTTAGCAAAAAAGAGATTGGCATATTAAACGGTGTCTTTGCCACAGTGGAAGAGGTCAGGGAGCAAGGAGAAGCAGGAATTGAATACATAGATGCAACGGATCACTATGTTGCACCTGGATTTATCGATCTGCATGCGCATGTTTTCAAAGATTACACTGAACTTGGAATTGAACCTGATTTAGTCGGCATTGAGCAAGGTGTTACCACTCTTGTCGATGCAGGTAGTGCAGGATACGATCATTACCACGTCTTTAAGGAGAGCATAATCGAAAAAAGTAGAACAGAAATATTGGCTTTTTTAAATATTTCACGGAAAGGTCTATGTAATGGGCTGTCCGAGCTTGCCAGATTAGAAGAGTTAATGACATTGGAAGAAGCAAAAGAGATATTTCAGAAGGAGAAAAGTCTTGTCGGTTTAAAAGCGCGCATGAGCGGTTCGGTAGTGAAGGATAGCGGAATAAAACCGTTAATCCATGCAAGAGAGCTTGCTGATGCACTTGGTAAACCGATTATGGTGCATATCGGAAACCCTCCACCTAATTTGCAAGAGATTTTTCCGCTTCTTCTAAAGGGAGATATCGTCACCCATGCTTTCCACGGAAAGCAGCATGGCATCTTGAATGAAGCGGGAGAATTGATACCGGAAGCAAGAAGTGCTGTTGACAGAGGTGTGCGTTTTGATGTTGGACATGGTACCTCGAGCTTTAGTTATAAAACGATGCGAAAGTTTAAGGGCAATTATAATCTCCCATTTACAATCAGCACAGATATTTATAAAAAGAACTACTCGAATCCAGTTGGCAGCCTGATGACGACGATGACCAAGCTTCTCGCCTTAGGGTATACATTGCCAGATATTGTCACCGCCGTAACGAAAAGAGCTGCTGATACGCTTCATTTAAAGGAGCAGGGGACTTTTAGGATTGGTTCAATCGCTGATGTGACGATATTTGCCCTTAAAGAAGAAGGAATGTCTACCCTTATTGATTCGGAAGGAGAAGAAATGAGTTATCATCAAGTGCTTACACCATATATCACCATCAAGACTGGAAAGGTGGCATACACGAAGGAAAATGGAAGGCAAAATGCTAGAGTTACACCAGAAAAGTGAAAATCCGCAATTATGTATGGAAGTGATGAAATATACGGAAAGGCTGTTATCGGAAGAAAGGATCAAAATGACAGATGCGCAAATGCTTTCATTATTATCGCATATTTCAGCAATGGTCTATCGTTCCAAGTATAAGGAAATGATTCAGCCAGTTGATAAAAATCTTTTTCAGGAAGTGTCAAAACAATCGATTGAAATGGCAGGAAAGGTGTGCAAGAAATTACCGCACTTGCACGAAGATGAGAAATATCTGCTTTCCATCCATTTTGAAACAGCAAAAATTGAAGGTTCAATGAAATAAGGGGGAATGTGAACATGAATCAAGTTGTAGTTGTAATTGGAGATCGCTTAGGAAAAGGACAAAATGTCGCAAAAGGCGTTGAAGCTGCAGGAGGGAGAGCCATTGTTATTTCTGGAGTCGGTGCTGATATGCGCCTCGGTGATGTCATGAAAACAGAGCAAGCAGACTTAGGAATTTCTTTCTGTGGAAGTGGTGGAGCTGGTGCTATCACTGCACAGACAAAATACGGCTATCCGGCACATTATGGCATGCGTTCTATTGAAGAAGGAGTCACAGCGATAAATGAAGGCAAAAAAGTTCTCGGTTTTGGGTTTATGGATACGGAAGAACTAGGCAAGAGGATTACGGAAGCCTATTTAAAGAAAGTGCAAGGGTAAACGAATGGAGAAGATCGTTCAGTTTAAGGTTTCGGTAGAAGGTAAGGGAAAGTCAAAAGAGCTCGCTATTAACACCGCACTCGGGAAAATTCAGAGAAAGGTGATGGACGAGTTTAAAGCAATGATTATCCGTATTGAACCTGTGAGCATCGATGTGATTGAAGCGATTGAACATACGTACACGGAACGCTTTTTGCTATTTTTCTTTCCGAGAAAAAGGAGTGTCTATAAGGTCGTTATCGATGTGGATGTGAAGATTACTCTATTAAAAGTTGAAGACATTGATTTTAAAAAAATCGAATCACCTGATGGTATTGTAAATAATATTTTCCGCAATGGGCAAGTAGCGGATAAATAGCGGAGGAGAAACATATGGAAATGATAGAAGTAGCAATAAAATCAATTATTATTGGTGCTCTTGTCGGTATTGGCGTCGGTGCTGGAGCTGCTCGAATGTTTCATGCACCGAAAGCGCAAGGAATGGGGGCATTTCGGACATTAGGGGAACTGAATGCCTGTGCTGGCGATGCCGCTTCCCACTTTTCTTTTGGGTTAGGTTTCTTTTTTAACGCATGGGCATCCTCTGTTGGGGCGGGTGCTTTTACGCAGGATGTGGACCACCGGATTATTCCGAACTGGGCAGCGGCAGTATTGATGAGAAAAGGCAGACGTCCTGAGGATACGCTTCATGATCCAAAAAAAATGGCGATCTCAGGCGGAATTATCGGAATTTTGGTTGTTTCTTTTTTAAATTTGACGGCGTCAGCCATTCCGGAATCATTGCAAGCAATTGCTGTCCATGTTCTTGTGCCGGCAGCGAATTTATTAATCAATCCAGTTATGCCGGTTATTTTCTGGCTGGCAGCATTAGACGCTGGTAAGCGCTCTGGCTTCTGGGGCACAATTTTCGGTGGTGCTGCCCATTTGATTATGGGGAATGCCGTACCAGGCGTTGTGCTTGGGATCTTAATCGGCAAGGGAGTCGATGATAGCGGCTGGAATAAAGTGACGAAGACATTGCTTATTTCAGTCATCGTTCTCTTCATTTTAAGCGCATTCTTCCGTGGCTTCGATATCCAACTATTGGAAAGCATGTACATCACTCCTCCAGAATGGCTGCTAGATTTCCACAAACTATTAGGACTAGAGGTGAAGTAAATTGACAACGCAAACAGAATCTTTAGAAAAAGATATGTATAAAACATTTTGGTATGCAGATTGGTCATTTCCAATCTTTGTAGCACTTCTATCGGCAGGTATTTTTGCCGGGACTCATATGTATTATGTGTATAAAATTGGCGCTTTTAATGATGTTGCGATTGTTGCCATGCTGGAAGCGGGAATTCAAGGAGCTGGCTACGGTGCAGCAGCAGCTTTTGGAGCAAGTTTTTTATTCGCCCGAGTGTTGGAAGGTGCGCTTGTAGGGATTCTTGATATTGGCGGATCACTGCAAACCGGTATTGGGATCGGTGTGCCTGCGATTTTGCTGGCATCGGGAATTACTGCTCCTGTTGAAAACTTTATTCTTTCTTTAATTACCGGCGCTCTATTAGGGGCACTGGTCGGTTATTCAATTTTAGCGATTCGTAAATTAACAGTCGGACAGTCCAACTCTACTTTTGGAGCAGACATCATGATGGGAGCAGGAAATGCATCGGGCCGCTTTCTTGGACCGCTCATCGTCATCTCAGCGGCAAGCGCGTCGATTCCAATTGGAATCGGTTCAACAATTGGCGCGGCGATCTTTTATATATGGAAAAAGCCGGTAGCAGGTGGAGCGATTTTAGGAGCCATGATTTTTGGTGCAATATTCCCAATATCTTTAGAATAGGAGGAGTAAGCAATGAGTATTTTTGCACAGTTCGGTCTTCGTAAAGTCATTAATGCTAGTGGAAAAATGACAGCGCTGGGGGCTTCTGCCGTCAGTGATGAAGTTGCAGATGCGCTTAAGCGAGCAGCTCAGGACTATGTCGATATTGAAGAAATGATGGAATTTGCCGGCCGAGTCATAGCTGAATATACAGGGGCGGAGGATGGATGTCCGACATGCGGCGCCGCCGCTGGAATCGCGATCTCCACAGCCGCTGTCATCACTGGGAAAAATCTTTCCTTAATTGAAAGAATGCCAGATTCAGAGGGACTCAGGAATGAGATCATTATTCAAAAGGGACAGCAGGTTCATTTTGGAGCAAGCATCGCACAAATGGTTCGACTTGGCGGTGGAAAAGTTGTTGAAATCGGCAATGCCAATAAGGTAGAGGCTGATCATATCAAGCAGGCAATCACAGATAAAACGGCTGCACTTCTTTATGTTAAATCGCATCATGCCGTGCAAAAAGGCATGCAGTCGATTGAAACGATGATGCGGATTGCGAAGGAGCACCAAATACCGTTCATTATCGATGCGGCGGCGGAAGAAGATTTTCAAAAATACATCCGCATGGGAGCAGACATCGTAATATACAGTGGAGGAAAGGCATTGGAAGGTCCAACTTCTGGTTTGATTTGCGGGAAGAAAGAGTGGATGGAAGCCTGCCGCATGCAATATAAAGGAATTGGCCGTCCAATGAAGGTTGGAAAAGAAGGGGTTGCCGGGCTTATCGCCGCTTTAAAACAATATCCGTTTAAAAAGGATAATGCAGAAGAACAAATTGAGCGCATGACGAGGTTGAACGCAGCTTTGGCAGATGTGAAAGGATTGTCTTGTTCCATCAAACAGGACGAAGCCGGAAGAGCAATTTATCGCGCACAAATTCAGGTGGATGCCAGTAAAGCGGGCATGACAGCTGCAGAGCTTCTCAGTCGACTTGAAACAGGAAACCCAGCCATTTTTTTAAGGCATCATTATGTAAACGTGGGGATTTTGGCAGTGGATCCGCGTCCTTTATTGGAGGGGCAGGAAGACATAATCGCAAGTGAAATTAAACGGATATTAAAAGAGGTGCAATCATCATGAAGCAAAAAGTTATTTTCAATGTATTAGCAAAAGATGTAGACAACGCGAAAGAGCTAGCAGATTTAGCTGGTGATCGTGTGCTTATCGGTATTATGGTAAAAAATTATCCTTCGGTCGAAGCGGCGATCGAACAAGTAGAACTCTACAAAGACAATAAAATCCCTGTTTCAGTAGGGCTTGGAGCAGGCGATCCGGCAATGTGGAAAATGGTTGCTGACGTTTCAGCCAAAACAATGCCGAATCATGTAAACCAAGTATTTCCTGCAGCAGGCTATACACTCGGTCGCATACACGAGCTTGGGGCAGTTAATACACTCGTAAATGCCCTTATTGAACCTTCTGGCTCTCCTGGTGAAGTCTACATTTCAACAGGACCAAGCAGTTCTCGTTTCAAAGAAAAGGTATCCTGTGAAATGGCTGCAACCATGCTTGCTGAGCTTGGCGTAGATTCTGTTAAGTTCTATCCGATTGACGGTGATAGACGGCTTGATGAAGTTGCAGCAATGGTGAAGGCTGCTGTCAATGCGGGACTAGCCATTTTTGAACCGACGGGTGGAATCGATGTGGAAAATGTCCAGCGAATTGTTCAGACCTGCCTTGATCATGGTGCGGAAACGGTAATTCCCCATTTGTATACATCATTAATTGATCAAGAAACCGGCAAAACAGAAGTGGAGAAAATGAAACAATTATTGAGGCTGGAATGGAATTAAAAAGATGAAAGTGGAAGACACATATGCAGTCATTTTTGATATGGACGGTGTTATTGTAGACAGTGAGCCAGTATATCGGATATGGAATCGGGAGTTATTTCAACGCTTAAATATTACCGTTCCTGAAGAAATAAGAGCACAGTTAATCGGTGGCAGCACAAAGCGAAAATGGCAGCTGATTAAGGAGCATTGTCGGCTTTCACAAACGGTGGAGGACCTGATTCAGTACCAATACGAATTCTTTCGCGCAAAACCATTTAATTTTAAGGATGTTCTTTTTTCAGGTGTTCTACCTTTAATAGTGGAACTGAAAAGCAATGGAATTAGCGTTGCTTTGGCATCTTCTTCGGATAAAGAACGAATCAATCGAGTGTTAACCGATTGTGGCTTACAGCATGTTTTTGATGCAATTGTGAGCGGTGAAGATTTTGCAGATAGCAAGCCGCACCCAGAAATTTTTCTGCACACGGCAAAACTGCTTGGCAAATCCCCGCAACAATGCATTGTCATTGAAGATTCAACAAACGGCTTATTAGCAGCGACCCGGGCAGCTATGAAAAAAGTGGCTGTAAGGCATCACTCGATCAAAATCGATTTATCACTGGCAGATTTAATTATTGATTCCTTGGAAGAAGTAAATCCAACCATACTAGCAAAAATGCTGTAAATAAACTTAAGGAGAAAGGGGGAAAATCCCTTCTCCTTTTTGACTTTCTGCAATATTTTACTGTCACAAATTGTCTCAGTCGATAAGAAAGCGATTAAAAAAAATAATTGATGATGAATCACTAATTTATAGAAGATTGTTCTTTTTTACAATGAAAAATGCTTGAATGTTCTTTATTATATGGTATAGTATGGATTAATAACCGATTAAACTGATTGGAATTATAAAAATAGAGTGATTTTGTATATGGGCAAAGCTGGCCATTTCTTTTGATTTCGCTCATTTTCTCCCATCGTTCCATGCAATCAGGAGGCTTTTTAACGAAATTAAAAAGGCGTGTGAAACGAAAGTTTCATATAAGGATCAAAGCTTTTTATTTAGAAATCGATTTCTGAATATTTAAAGTAATGAGTAACCGCAGACGATTCAAAGAAAGAGGAGAAGTGCTTCAAATTTTAAAAGAAAAAATTGTATACAATTATACAAATATTTTAAACTTCATGATTCTCCATTTTACCTGCACCAAAGCATGATTAAAAATGGAAAAGGAAGAGGAGATGAATTTGGTACCAAAGCGCCGATTGACGAAGGATGTTGCTTATTACCAGATCAAGCAAAAAATTATATATGGCGAATTTAACCCGGATGAGGTGGTTCGTGAAGAGCAACTGTCTGAAATGTTGGAGATTAGTCGTACACCGCTGCGTCAGGCACTTCAGATGCTAGAAATGGAAGAATTCCTCATTCGCCAGCCGAATGGAAGATTAAAAGTGGCTTCCATTACGAAAGAGGAAGTGGAAGAAATTTTTCAGATTCGCAGCATGCTGGAAGGAAGTATTGCAAGAAATGCTGCAGCGAACGCTTCTAGTGACGATATTAAAGTTCTTACGGAAATATTGGAGAAATTGCGCCAAGCCTATCACTTTGGCTACACTCAAGAGTTTGTTGCGTATGGAAATGATTTTCATGACTATTTGGCGGAGATTAGTGGTTTAAAAACGTCGGTTAAGCTTCTTAGTATGATAAAAGATCATGCCAATCGCTATTGTCACTTCGTTTCGATGTATGGGAAATGGAGCAATCAGGTTGATGAACATGCTCTGATTCTAGAGGGAATCAAAAATAAGGATGGTGCATTCGCAGAGTTGGCAATGAAAAAACATATTTTAAGCACTTTAAAAGACGTGATTAATAGAATTGAAGATAAAGCAAGCTCTAAAATAGGAAACACTGTAGATTAGAGAAATTGCAGGGGGATATTAAGATGATTGAGATGAAGAGTGTCTATAAAACTTATAAAAGGAAAGATGTGACTACGGAAGCCCTTAAAGGGATTGATTTAAAGGTTGAAGAAGGGGATATTTTTGGGGTTATTGGTTACAGTGGTGCAGGGAAAAGTACATTAGTACGCCTTGTAAATTATTTAGAACGGCCAACAGATGGTGAGGTAATCGTTGATGGGCAGGTGCTCAATCACCTATCGGACAGTCAATTGCGTGCCATGAAGAAACAGATCGGGATGATCTTTCAGCATTTTAATTTACTAGAATCAAAGACTATTTTTGACAATGTCGCGATTCCGCTCGTATTAGCGAAAAAACCGAAAGAAGAGATTAAGCAACGAGTAATGGAACTACTTGACTTCGTTGGCTTACGTGAGAAGGCAAAGAGTTATCCGAGAGAACTGTCGGGAGGGCAGAAACAGCGTGTCGGAATTGCCCGTGCACTTGCATCAAACCCGAAAATATTACTTTGTGATGAGGCGACATCGGCGCTGGATCCGCAAACAACACAATCAATCTTGCAATTGCTGAAACGAGTCAATCAGGAATATAACATAACGATTATGATTATTACTCATGAAATGTCAGTAATTCAGGAAGTTTGTAATCGAGTTGCCGTCATGGAGGCGGGAGAAATCATTGAAGAAGGCTCAGTGCTGGACGTCTTTGGTCATCCGAAGCATCCAACGACGAAAAACTTTGTTAAAACAGTGATTCATAACAGCATTCCAGAGAGTGTCAAGCGTTCTTTGAAGAAGACAGGCGACAGCAAAGTGTTCCGAGTTGAGGTAAAAGGTGAGGTTGCTTCCGAGCCAATTGTTCATCAGGTTATGAAAGCTCATGATATCGAGGTAAATATTTTATTTGCCAATATGACGGAGATTCAGGAAACGACACTCGTTATTATGTACTTGCAAATTGCTGGAGAGGCATCTGCTATTGAAAAAGCAGTGCAATTTTTAAAAGATAAAGGTGCTGGCGTTGAGGAGGTTGTTGAATAATGTTTGAGACCGTCATTACACTAGAGCAATTTTTACAGGCAAGTATAGATACGCTGTATATGGTTGGAATGTCGCTTTTAATTGGTTCATTGGTTGGCATCCCGCTCGGAATAGCGCTCGTTGTAACACGGCCAGGTGGGATATTGGAAAATAAAATTTTCTATTCGATCTTGAATCCGCTTATAAATATCGTTCGTTCATTGCCTTTCATTATTTTAATGGTGGCGATCATTCCATTTACACGAATGATTGTTGGAACGTCGATTGGCACAAATGCAGCAATTGTCCCACTTATTATTTTTATATCGCCTTTTATTGCTAGATTAGTTGAAAATTCATTGCTCGAAGTAAATCCCGGTATTATTGAAGCGGCGGAATCAATGGGAGCGACACCATTTCAAATTATTTGGCATTTTTTATTACCGGAGGCATTTGGTTCACTCATTTTATCGATTACAACTGCAACGATAGGATTAATTGGTGCGACTGCGATGGCAGGAACTGTCGGTGGCGGTGGGGTTGGTGACTTGGCAATTGTCTATGGTTATCAACGTTTTGATACATTCGCCATGGTAACTACTGTTATTATTCTTGTTATTTTTGTACAAATCATTCAATCAACTGGTAATGCATTAGCTCGAAAAGCAAGGAAGGAATAGAGAGGGAGTGTAATGGTTTATGAGTTTTACGAAGAAACAGCGCTTTGAACAAATTTTAACGGGCAAAAAAGCAGATCGCCCCATAGTCAGCAGTTGGCATCATTTTTTAAATAAAGAGCAAACCGCAGTTGATTTAGCAGAAGCAACTATAACGTTTGCGAATAAGTACGATTGGGATTGGATTAAAATCAACCCAAGAGCTACATATTTAGCAGAAGCTTTTGGTAATAAGTATGATTTCGAAGATTATCGTTGGGTCTTTCCAAGACAAACTTATGCGGTTATTAATCAGCCTGCAGATGTTTGGCATGTGGAAGCTGTAGAAGTAGCGACATCCGCTCCCCTTCAGGAACAGCTAGAAGCAATGCGGTTGCTCCGAAAGGGTTTACCGGAAATGCCGCTCATTCAGACTATCTTTTCACCGTTAACGATTTTAATGTTTTTAACTGGAAATTCCTCGTATGTTAATCAGACTATGTATGGAAGTGATGAGCCTGTCGATTTTAAAGAACTTTTAAAATCAGAGCGTTCGGGTGTCCATCAAGCGTTACATGCGATTGCGATTACGATGGCACAATATGTGAAGGAATTGGCAGGTGTCGGGATTGACGGATTGTTTTATGCCGTAACGGGCACGGCACATCCGGATTTATTTGATGAATCGACCTTTAATGAGTTTTCTAGACCTTATGATCTACTCGTTTTAAATGCAATGAAAAAAGGAAAACGGATCCTTCATACGTGCGGCGCACATGCTCAGCCGGCAAGATTTGTTGATTATCCGGTTGAAGGGATTAGTTGGGATACTGAAGCAGAAGGAAACCCTGGTTTGGAGCTGAAAATAAACAAAACAAAGGTGGCAGGTGTTGATCATACCATTTTTGAAGGGGGTGACAATGGATTAATTGAGCAACAAGCAAAAAAAGCGCTAGACCTTATGCACGATGAACCTTTTGTATTGGTGCCGAACTGTGCAGTTTCAGTGAAAGCAGCAGAGGAGGCATTAAATACTTTACGGAAGAGCGTGATGTAATTTACATGTAAGGCTGATGGTTTAATAAAGGAGAAATATGGGGGGACTATTAAAAATGAAGAAATTATTATCCATACTTGTCTTGTTTACACTGTTTGTTTTAACTGCTTGTGGAAACGAGGAATCTCAAGGTGACAGCGGTGAAGAGAAAAAAGATCTCGTCTTTGGTTTTGGGGTAGGGACTTATGAGGAACAGTTCCGCAATGGGATCTTACCAATTTTAGAAGAAAAAGGCTACAATGTTGAAATTAAAGTGTTCTCGCAAAATATGCAAGTAAACCCGGCGATGGCTGAGGGAGCGATTGATGCCAGTGTCTTTCAAAGTACAGCCTACATGGAAGGCATTAATGAGGAATTAGGAATTAAGATGGTTCGCCTTGCATTTTCTCCAGGTGCACCGCAAAGCTTGCGTTCTGTTAACCATGACTCGCTTGATGCTGTTCAGGACGGCTCAACAGTGGCGGTGCCCAATGATCCGGTAAATCAGGAACGTGCTGTACGAATTTTGGAGGAGCTTGGTTGGGTGAATGTGGCTGATGGAGCTGGAACGACCGATTTTAATTTAAATAGTGTAACACCGGCATCTTATGATGTTAAATTCCAAGTGCTAGATCCAGCACAAATTTTAGTATCATTGAAGGATGTTGATTTTGGCGTCGTAAACGGAAACTATATTGCTGATGCTGGTATGAAAATATCCGATGCATTAAAAATTGAAAATACACCAGAGGAACACCGCATTATCGTTTCGATATTAGAGGAAGATTTAAATACACAATGGGCGAAGGATGTAAAAGAAGCTTACGAGTCGCCTGAATTCGAGGAATATATTTTATCGCAAGAAAAGTATGATGGATTTATTTTACCAGAGGCTTGGGAGAACAATTAAATTTTACTGGATAAGTAGGGGCTAAGGTCTCTGCTTATTCCATTTACATCGTTGTTAAAAAAGTAATTAATCAGTAGGAGGTATGAGCATGATTCATTTTATTGGTGGCGGACAGATGGCAGAAGCAATCATACGCGCTGTTTTAGCAAATAAAACGGCACGTAAAGAGGAAATTACTGTTGCAGATATATCTGAACAAAGGAATACATATTTAACAAAAAACTATCAGGTTTCAGCTAATGTAGAGCAGTCTGCTGCGTTAAAGCAAGCGGATATTATTGTAATTGGCGTCAGGCCACAAGACGATTTGGCCTCTGTTGGAACACTGATTTGTGAGCATAGTCGCAAGGAGGCGGTTGTCGTTTCCATTGTTGCTGGTGTGACAATCGAAAAACTGACGAACTTTATTGGTGAGGACCGGGCTATTGCGCGAGTGATCCCTAATACGTTGACTGATACTGGATTGGGTTACAGCGGTGTTTCTTTAAATAAATACGCTAGAGAAGAACAAGTGGATCGCTTTTTAAGTGGATTTGGCAAGGTGATGTATGTAGAAGAGCGATTGATTGATATTTTTACTGGTTTTGGCGTTGCTGGACCTAATTATGTTTATTATTTTATCGAATCATTTGCTGATGCGGGTGTTTTGGCCGGATTGCCCCGTCAACAATCGTGGGAGATTGCTTTGGAAAATGTGCAGGGCGCGGTTGAAATGTTGAGGCAAACTGGAAAGCATCCTCGGCAGTTGTTAGATATTAATAATTCTGCTGGTGGGGTTGGCATTAACGCACTTCATGAGTTGAACAATTCAGATTTTGCTGCTGGTTTGCAGCGCAGCGTTTTAAAAGCAGTAAAGCGAACCACTGAATTAGGGCAAGAATAAGGAGGATTCAAATGGCTAGCATAAAATGGGATCATACGGTTCATTATGTCAATGATCTAGAAAAGGCAATGGCAAAATTTAGAGAAGTGGGTTTAAATGCATTTATGGGCGGATCACATAAACTATGGGGAACGTATAATGCGTTAAGTTATTTTGATCTTTGCTATATTGAATTTCTGGCTGTAGAGGATCGTTCATTGGTAGAGAGTGTTAAAGAGCCAAATGACGTGGTGAAGGATTCGATAAAATTGTTACCTCATCGGGAAGAATTGAGCCGAGCTGCTTTAAGGACAGATGATATTGAAGCGGTGAGAGAGCAGTTATCAGCGTTTCAGCTACAAATGTCACCAATTATGGTTGGGAAACGAGTGGATGCACAAGGAAATTTGATTGAGTGGAAGATGATGACGATTGCCGGTGACTTTCAAGGATTGCCATATCCCTTTGTGATTCAATGGACGGGATCTGAGCAAGAACGGAGAGAAAGATTAAAAGAGTCAGGAATCATTCAAGCGCATCCAGCTGGAGATGTGCAGATCGCTGAGGCTGTGTTTGATGTGGAAGACCCAGTTGCTGTGGCCAAGCACTGGCATGAGTTATTTGGGTTTGAATATGAAAAATCCGATTTGCCAGAAGTAAGATTAGCGGTTGAGAAGCAGGCGTTTGTTTTTAAAAAAGGTCCACTCAATCGTATGCAACAACTAGTTTTTCATACTGATGTTCTCGAGTTGAAAGGAAAAACGATGACGATCGGTGAAGGGCAATATAAATTTGATTGAAGGAAATTTAATCATTATCTCGGAATATGTTTATAATTTCTGTGTTTTTGCTTGGTGGAGCCCCTTTGTGTAGGAAGTAATCCTTTTACACAATGGGGTTTATTTTTTTTACAGTAATTTCAGCGTACCAGTGTCTGCATTTTTATGTATACGAGGGGTGTTATTACAAAGCGCAACTTTTGTTTTTGCGTGAAATGAACAAAAATCGTATTATCAATCATAGTGTTTAACAGCGTCTTTTAGTGATTAATAACTAAGTTCATCACAGTGTAAATTAAAGCGCTTTATTTAAATTGTGATTGATCATGATTTTACTCCTATTTTTGGGTGCTACAATTTTAAATGAAGATGAGGAGGAGAGAAAAATGGGAGGTGAGAAAAGAATACTGAAATACTTGATGCTAAAAGATAGTGTTCAAGTAACTGATTTGACATTGGAATTTGAATTAGAAAAATCTGAAGTAGAGGATGCAATTAAAAAGATCAACAGTTCTTTTAAGAAAGATGTCATTTTTTATCAACGAGACGGTGTTTACATGACCGAGAACTCTAAAATGTTATGCTACAAAACACTGTTAAAAGGTGAAAAATTATTTTCCCATTACGAGTTTAGAGAACGATATTATTTACTCATTATTGTATTAGCCGTTGAAAACAAATATTTATCTCTATTGGAATTGGCAGATATTTGTTTAGTTAGCAAAAATACAATTTTAAATGATCTCAAATGTATGAAGAGGGATATAAGCAAGAAAGGGATAGAGATAGATTACTCAAGGAAACATGGCTACTCTATCAAAGGTTCTGAGTTTACGATTAGAAATATACTTGTCTCAGCTGTTAAAAATATCCTTCACTCACAAGCCGGAAGAATTTTGTTGGAAGAAAATAGCCTTATCAAAGAGTCGGAGATTTTCCGCTTGCGCAAAAGGCTGGAGCGTTTAGAAACAAGAATCGGCTTTCGTTTGACTGATGAACAGTTGGATGAATTGCCTTATATCATACAACTTGTTTTAAGAAGAGCCAAAAAGTTTAATCAAAGCTGGTCCTTTAAAATTGAGAAGTATGACATAAAAAATACAATAGAGTTTCCGGAAATTCAAAAAATGTTTTGGGATTTTGATTATTTATCTCAAAGTGATTTATTATATTTATCCTTGCAAGTGTTAGCGTCGAACATGGTGGAGTCAGCTTTAGAAATAACAGACGGTGATCAAGTAGCGATTGCTGCGGAAGAATTTTTGCAGAATATTGAAACGAATTTAGTAATGAAAATTCATAGAAGAAATGAACTAAAAGAAAAAATTCTTTTACATGTAAGACCAGCCATTTATCGAAATTTACTAGGTTTTCAGATAAACAACCCATTAACAGAGGAATTTTTAAGCCAATACCAAGAAATATACGAGGTTGTCAAAAAGTCTGTTACACCTTTTCAAAAAATTACACAAAAGGAACTTTCGAAAGAAGAGATTGTATATTTGTCGATGATTGTTTTAGGGCTGATCTATGAAACTGAAGAAACAGAAGCCATTTATAAAGCAGTCGTACTTTGTCAAAGCGGTACATCGATTTCGAAATTGTTACTAGTAAATTTAAAATCCATGTTTCCGGAAATATACTTTATTGGTGCATATTCGGTTAGACAGTTTGAGCAAAACAATCTAGATGTAGATTTTATTTTTACAACTGTTCCTGTGAAGCATAAAACATCTACCTTTATTATTCCGCCTATACTGGATAAACAAGATCGCCTGGAGCTTAAGGAACGGGTTCAATGTGAAATGTTAGGAAATAACGATAAAATGGTTCAATCTGTAATGAGAGCGATCAAGCCATATATTTCTGAACAGCATATTGAAACCGTTTACAAAAAGGTTGGAGATTTATTATCAAATCCGTATACCTCTTCTTCCAATGAAGATTTGAATAACGAGAAAAAGCTATTTAGATTTTCTATTGACAATATCAGCATTATTAATGAAGAAATATCCTGGGAGCAATTGGTCGACATTTCCATGAAGCCTCTTCTAAGGAGAAAAAGTGTTACCGAAGCTTATATCGAAGAGACGAAAAAAGCGTTTTACGCAAATTATGACAAAATGATCATTGCACAAAATGTATACTTACCCCATTTCTCTCCCGAAAATGGAGTAAATAGGATGGACTTCCAGATTTTAGTGTTCAAAAATCCAACCTTCACACCAAATGGAGAAAAAGTGAGTATCGTTGTCGCTCTAGCTCCTTCAGTAACAAATGAACATGTTCCAACTTTGATCAAGCTAAATAATATATTTTCAGATGAAAAGACTCTTGCTCAGATAATCAATGAAAAAAGTATCTTTGTCACCGAAAACATCTTGAATGAGAAAGGAGCTGAGCAGAACTGTGAGTTATGACAAGCTTTTCTATAAAGATTTAATGATGTTGAATGCTGATTTTTCAACATCGCAACAAATGTTTGAGTTCGTAAGCAATGAATTGGTCGCACGGGATTTTGTGGAACAATCATTTAAAGCCTCGATTATTAATAGAGAAAAAAATTTTCCTACTGGTCTAGCAACTGAATATTTACAAATAGCCATCCCACATACAGATGTTGTTCATGTGAAAAAGCCGTTTATTTATGTAATAAAGTTGGAAAAATCTTTACCATTTCTGCAGATGGCAACGACTGATAAGTGGATTGATGTAAATACAGTTTTTATATTGGGCATCAAGAATCCTTCCAAACAGGTGGGATTACTGTCGACAATAATGGATAAATTCAGAGAGAAAATTTTTATAGATAATTTCAGCGCCATATCTAATCAAGATCAAATGATAGATTTCTTACAAAAACAGTTTAGGAGTGAAGAATAATGAAAAAAGTGATAGTGGCATGTGGCTCAGGGGTGGCAACAAGTCAAACAGTTGCATCAAAAGTTGCGAAATTATTAAAAGAAAAAAATGTTAAAGCGGAAGTCGAAGCGATTGATATTAAATCATTGGATAGGTTCATTAAAACCTGTGATGTGTATGTCGCACTGACAAACCCGCAAAAGGATTATGGAGTTCCTGTTGTACAAGGCATCCCTTTTTTAACAGGTATGGGCATGGAGCAAGAACTTGAGAAATTAATAAATGCTTTGAAATAAACCATTTAAGAGGTGATATTTATGGATGTTTTACAAAGTGTAGTCCAATATGTATTAGATATGGGAGCATCTGTATTTGTACCAATAATCATGTTAATGATCGCGTTAATGGCACGAATGAACTTTAAAGAAGCATTGAGTGCATCCATAACATTCGGAGTTGCTTTTGCCGGGATCAATTTGGTTGTCGGTTTTATGTTAGACACAATCAGCCCTGCGGCCCAATCCTTTACAGAACTTACTGGGATTTCATTAACAGCTGTTGATGGTGGTTGGACGACTGCAGCCTCAATTACTTGGGCTTGGCCGCTCGCGTTTCTAGCATTTCCTATTCAAATAGGCATTAATGCTCTTATGTTGATATTTAAAATGACTAAAACATTAAACGTCGATATGTGGAATGTTTGGGGAAAGATTTTCACTGCCGTGTTAGTAACGTATATCTCTGATAGTGTTATTCTTGGTTTTGTTGTAATTGCGATTCAAACGGTTATTGAGCTGAAGGCTGGGGATATTTGGGCTCGTGAAGTAGAAGATCTCACCGGGATTCCTGGTGTTACTGTACCTCATCATATGACGTTAATTGGAACATTACTATACCCAATTGATAAAGTGTTGGATAAAATTCCTTTTATGAATAAAAAAGCTGATGCAGAGGCGTTAAAAGAGAGGCTTGGTGTATTCGCAGAAAATCATGTAATGGGAGCTATTATCGGATTATTACTTGGATTTGCGGGTGGTTACGGAATTCAGGGCTCCTTAATTTTAGCGATTCAGGCAGGAACAGCATTAACTTTATTCCCAATGGTTTCTAAGTTATTTATGCAAGGTCTTGCTCCAATTTCTGATGCTATTTCCGAATTAATGCGAAAAAAATATGGGGGTCAAGAACTTTATATTGGTTTGGACTGGCCAATTCTTGCAGGGAAAAACGAATTATGGGTAACAGCGATTATATTAATCCCGATAGAATTATTATTTGCTATTATTCTACCAGGAAATATCGTATTGCCATTCGCAGGGATAGTGAATCTTTCGATAGTAGTTGCAGTTCTTTTATTGAGCCGTGGGAATTTAATCCGAATGATCTTTTATGGAATTATTACAACCCCGGTATTCTTCTATATTGCAACCTATTTCGCGCCACATATTACGAGGCTGGCAACGGAAACTGGAACTGTTAATGTTGCCCCAGGAACGATGCTTGCTTGGAGCACAATGGAAAATGGGGAATTTCGGTTTGCGTTTGCAAATGCTATGGCAGGTGAATGGTGGGGAATTATATTAGCGATTCTATGGATTGCAGTTTTTATCTGGTTCTACATTGGTCGAAAAAAAGACAATGCAGCTTACTTTCAAGAAAAAGCGAATTGAGGTGAGCAATGATGATTAACAGAATTATTTCCTCAAAATGGTTTTGGAGAGGTATGGTTGTCATTGGAGTACTACTTATGATCTTTGGTTTCTTAAGTAAAGATCTTACAATGTGGATGACAGCTTTTGTGATAGGTTTATTAATTAGATATAACGCATATGATCTTCTCTTCAAAGACTATGATGATCGTGTGAACAGCTTGAGAGAAAAGTACAGAAAAACAAAGGTGGGGAGTTCTTAAAATTGATATATACAGTAACCTTAAATCCTGCAATTGATCGTATAATGCGTGTTCAAGGACAATTGGTGAGAGGCAAAAATAATCGAGTATCCTGTAATATGTTGGATATTGGCGGGAAAGGTACTCATGTATCAGTAGTTTTATCTATTTTGAATACTCCCAATATTGCAACCGGATTTGCCGGTGAGGGGAAAAAGGATATTTTATACAAGTTATTAAAAGAGCAAAACGTAGACCCGCAATTTTATATATTGGAAGGGAAAGAAATTAGAGAAAATTATGTGTTAATGGACGAATCAAATACGGGTAGCTTCATGATTACACATACTGGTCCTGAAGTGACGAAAAAGCAAGTGGAATCTTTTGTTGACGACTTATCGAAAAAACTAACTAAGGATGACTTTGTGGTTTTTGCGGGCAACCCATCTAAGTATATGAGTGCAGGTGAATATTTATATATTCTGAAAGAAGTTAAAAAGACAGGTGCTAAAGTCATTGTTGATGCATCAGGGGATTATTTGAAAGCAGCTTTGAAAATCCAACCAACATTGATAAAACCTAATCAGTTTGAGTTATCTGAACTAACTGGAATGAAAATCCATTCAATAGATGATTGTTTAAAAGCATATCAGCAATTTGATGGTATCGACATGGAGTACTTAGTAGTCACGCTCGGGAAACAGGGAGCGATTCTATTTCATCAAAATGGTGCTTATCATGCCAAAGCACCTAGAGTAGAGACGGTGAATGATACTGGTTGCGGAGATGCTTTTGTAGGTGGTCTCGTTTATGGTCTTTACCACCACCACTCTATTGAAGATATTTTAGTCTTTGCTACTGCGATTAGTGCATCTAAAGCAATGCAAATCACGAGTTCTGGTTTTGAAGTAAAGCGAGCAAATGAATTAAGAAAGCAAGTGGTCCTTCATAAGATGATAGATTAAGCGAAGGATCTATCTATTCATTGCCTGGGGTTCAACGGCTCATTTAAGCTCAGACTAAAATATCTTTCTCTTAACGTTTCATTATAAGAGCAGTCTGTCAGCATAGCTGCAAAACATGAGAATAGAGTGTTCTTACGTTCAAAATTATTGACATGATCATTTTAATTAAAGGAGGATATTATGTTATATCGCAAAGAAAGAGAGGAACTTGTCCAGGTCGTTAAGACGATGTTTGACCGTTTTGAAACGAATACTGCTGGAGGAAATGTCAGTGTTCGTATGAATAAAGAACATATTATTATGACTCCAACTTTAATGTCACAAGAAAAACATTGTGTGTTAAAACCCTATGAAATCCTTGTTGTAGATATGGATGAAAATCTTGTGGAAGGTGAAGGGGAAATAACGCGCGAAATCAACATGCATATGGCATGCTATCGTGAAAGAGAGGACGTCCAATGTGTCATTCATGCTCATCCAAAAGAATCCCTTGTTTTTGCGACAGTCGGAGTAGATATGCCGAACTTAACAGAAGGGACACAAAAAGTTGGAGAAATTCCGGTTTTGCCTTTTGCTCCAGCAACCTCTGAGGAACTTGCTGAAACCGTAAGAGCACATGTGAGAGATTTAGAGGAAAATTTTTCATTGCCAAAAGTCATGCTTTTAAATAAACACGGTATTCTAGTTTTAGATAAAACGCTAAAAAAAGCATACGATATGCTCGAAAGAATTGAATATAATGCATATGTAGCACAAAAAGCATTATTATTTGATGCATTAAATATAAAAAAATTAACGATAGAGAATGAGCTTAAATATAATTTAGAAGAATAACGGCTGATAAAACAAGAATACGGGTTGTATTTGGTATGACTCGTATTCTTCTAGTTTGAAGCTCTTGCTGAGGTTTTTTGCGTATGTTTAAGGCTGGAGGAGAGAGTATGAACCTTATTGCAATAGATTTAGATGGTACGATGTTATCTGGCAAAGGAACGATTAGTCATAACAACAGGGAGGCTGTCCGCCGAGCACAGGCCGAAGGGAATATCGTTGTTATTGTTTCGGGGCGTGCCTTTCAAGATATAATAGAGATTTTAAAAGATGCCAAGCTTGAATGCCCAATCATTGCTGCAAATGGCGCACTAATATATCATGACGGAAGAGTAATCCAAAATCTTTATTTAGATGGTAACACCGTGAAAGACTTATTAAAAATATCAGAGAAGTTAGGAATATATTATGAACTTTATACGAACAAAGGAATCTATCAGTTAGAAAATGAAAAGATGAACATTATGAAGGAAATATCCTCTTTGAGAAAAAAGGACCCAGCATTTTCTGAGCATAAAGCAAATCAAATGATGGTGACTCAATATAAACAAAAAGGGATCATCAATGTGTTAGACAAGCAAGAAATTCTACTGGAAAAATCCCTGGCAGTAACAAAGTTTTTTATGATTTCTTTTGATCTGGAAAAGCATAAATGGCTGGAGAGGGAATTAGAGAAAAGAGCGGACTTAACTGTGATTAAATCGGACATTCAAAAATTTGAAATTGCTCATCCAAAAGTTAGTAAAGGCAATGCCTTACAAGCTTTTGCCAATTTCATAGGAATTCCGCTAAATCGTGTAACAGCGATCGGAGATAATCTAAATGATATTTCTATGTTTTGTGTATCAGGCACGAGTATTGCAATGGGCAATGCAGTGGAAGCAATTAAAAATATCGCAACTTATGTTACAAAATCATGCGATGAAGACGGTGTAGCTTATGGCATTCAACATTATATTATACAAAAAGATAAATAAAATGTATGGCATTAAATGTTTTTTTGTTGGTGGGCAAGGTTTAACTGGATGGACAAGGATGAGATAATAAAGGAGCGAACCGATATGACTTTATTAATGGATGAACGGAAACAACTGGTGAAGTACGGATTAAAATTAGTCGATTCAGGTCTTACTGTGGGAACGGGTGGCAATATAAGTATTTTTAATAAAAATTCCGGCTTTATGGCTATAACACCAAGTGGAATCGAATATGATCAATTGCAGGAAGAAGATATAGTTATTATGGATCTAGAAGGGAATGTAAAGGAGGGTTCGTTGAAACCTTCAAGTGAGCACCAAATGCATTCGATTGTGTATCGAAACAGGGACGATGTTTCTGCAATGATTCATACCCATGCACTTTATGCCACCACGATATCGTGTTTAAATATTGATCTACCGGCGATTGACTATTTAGTTGCACATGCAGGAGGAAAAAATGTAAGATGCGCCAAGTATGCAACATATGGCACAAAAGAGTTAGCTGAAAATGCTCTAGAGGCAATGAAAGATCGAAAAGCGGTACTACTAGCCAATCATGGAATTAATGTTGTTGGGGATAGTTTGGAAGAAACCTTCGCTGTTACAGAGCAAATAGAATTTTGCGCACGGCTATATTGGCAAGCCAGAGCATTTGGAGAACCGGTTATACTCCCTGATGAGGAAATGAATATGATGGTGGGGAGATTTGAGAATTATGGACAGCAGAAAAATTAATTGTTGGTGTTAGTGATTAGGCGGAAATTTGATAATTAGCTTCCATTAAATTAAAGTAAAGAAAATAATTTTTATTATACATCCGTTAAAAATATTTGGAATGGGGAATGTATAAATGTAAGATAGCGGGGCGCTTCCATCGGGAGCGTCTTTTTCTTCTTTATTTTGTAAGCGTAATGTTTAAGTTATGGAATAAGCACACTAATTTTCTACAGAATGATGCGCTTAATTATGGTATGTTTATATTGAAAGTTGTTTGAAAGGGGGAATAAATTATTTAGCAGATGAAAGCAGAATGAATCAGTTATTAAAAAGTAGTTAAGGCATTGATAAAAGTGGATGCACTAATTTATAGGAGGGAATAGAAATGAGTTCGAAGAATGATGACAGCTATTTTGTTGCCAATAATGCTGAAGAACTTCTTCGTGGATTAACGAACAAGGAATCTTATATTTTAATTACGAAGGATTATGTTAAAGAATTTGAAGATAATACAGAACTGCCATTATCTGAGAATGAACAATTAGGATTTAATTTAGGATTTCGTGGTAATGCAGGAATCTTGAGCGAGATTTTTTATCAACTAATTAATAAATTTAGTGATGGAAGTAAGCAACAAAAGCAAATTGACAGTAGGATCAGAAAATATACAGTGAAAAAATTAGCTGATGGTGAGCTTCTTTTGTACTTACGTCAATTAGACTATTAAGCTTGTTATTCCATGACATTGCTTTAAAAGTATTGTGAAACTAATTTTGTGAAGTTAAGCGGCTAATATTAGAAGGTGAATTAATATTAATATCACTGCACAGTAGTGTGCAAGCTCCCAATAATGAGCGTGAGCATTAATCATCGTTGTTATATTGATACCACTCCCATTTGCTCGATTGGCATTTCAAAGACATCAAATACAATAATTCACCATTTAAAAAGTGTGGGTGGGATGAAATCTTCCATTATATTGTATGAGGTCATAGGGAAAAATTGGAGTAAATCATAAGAACATTCACAGAGTAATTTACAGTTTGACTTTTGTACAATGTAATTGATTGAATGAAATTTTGGGCTTTTGAGAAGTCAGGTTATCTGCCTAATAAACTGTCTGATTGCGAAAAATTAATCGATGAGCTTGCATGTAATCTCAGTTACAGTAGATCAGCTTGTTAATAAAATTTAATATCAGAAAATGTTCTTTTTATCGCAAAGCTATATTTTACACTGGGATAACCAAAAATGATCATTAGCCCATTTTTATTTTTTAATGGAATACCATATTTTTTCTTTGTTCTTTTGCCAAAAAAATTTAATATAAATTGAGGCGTACCAATCATGCAACTTCCTAATCCTAATGTTTGTGCAGCCAACATAGCATATGTTGCAGGAATATAAGGATCAATAGGATCAGCATATGGGGATGAATGGAAATACATTGCTAATGGTGCCGAATATGTTAACCAGTTCTGCCCTTCTTCATATTTTTTTAAAAAGGTATCAATTGCAGTTGAAGCAAAACTTTCTATCGATTCATAAGTTTCCCTGCTCATAAAAGGCTTATAAGCTTTTAACATCAGTGGCGAGAAAACCCACTTATTTTTCTTTAAAAGATTAACTAAATCTAATGTGAATTCTTCAACTTTATCATTTCCATCTAAAATTAAAACTTCGACATCAGAACTTCCAAGTCCATTTGGTGCAGTTGCTGCTGCTTCTAAAATTTTTGCTATTTTCTCTCGCTCTATTCGTTGATTTTTAAAGTTTCGCACACTTCTACGGGAGAGCATTAATGACATTAAATGCTCGTAATTAGCGATCTCTTCCATTTTCGGAAGCTCAATGAGATCATCTGGGGTCATGCCCCTGCCGTTTATTTTAATTGCTTTCGTTGGGCAAACTGCCATACATTGACCGCAAGCAATACAGCCAAAGACACGATTTTGGTCAACTTTGATGATTTGATCTTCAACAAATAAAGGCGCCCCTTTACACACCTTTACACAAAGCCCACAGGTAATGCATTTGTCTCCATCAATCACAACGTCAGCACTTTCATAGAATCGTCCAGTTTTTAATGGCATAATTTGAACTCCTTTAAGGTCCCACTTAAAATATGAAGAGAATGATAATGATGAGGTCCGTTAAGTGAGTGCTTCCAGTATTTAAAACGACAATACATACTTATTTTTATTATAATCCATTTATTTTGCTACAAGCATTTTTAGAGATAATGTAACAAAAAATTCAAAATGATTCACTTATACTATTTAAAAGGCTCTCTAAAAAGAGAACATTTTTTTCGACGATCTGGTTAATGCGAGGATTTTGCAAAGAATAAAAGGAATTTACTAGTTGGGTGCGGGGATTTTCCAATTAATGTGGTATTTTTGAAGATATTCCGGATTTCCCTAAATCGGAAAACCCGTTTATTTCGTTTACACCCTATCAACGACCAACGATGTTCGTTGCTTTATTCTGCTTTTGAGAGATTAGGGTTTAGTTTTCCCCATGCCTGAAACGGTTAACGTCGATGCAGGATTGGGAAGTGGAAAAAACGAACTTGTTTTTCTCCACTTCCCTCGTTTTAGAGACTATATGCCTTAAAGATTATTCTCCTCTTTGTACATCTCCTCCATCGCCTCTCCGATAGCTGTCAAAAAAGCTTCTTCTTCTTCTGTGAAGAAGTTAGGAAACTTAAAGTCTAATTCTTCGGTTTCCATCGATTGCTGTGCTTTTTCGAGTTGCTCCGCGAATGCTTCATGATCATCGATATGTCGAGTGACCATCTCTGTCAATCTTGTGAGAACATCAAACGCTTCAGGGGATTGAGGAGATGCTCCATTTTTTATTAATTCTTTGATTGTGGATAGCAATTCTAACATTTCTAAATCAATCTGTTTTCGTTGCTCTTTTGAAAGTGAAAAGAAATGGTTTACGATATCCTCGGAAAAATATTCTCTAACCCATTGCTCCTGTTCTTGCTCATGCTCCATTTCATAAAGTAGTGAACGCAATAGTGCCCAAGTGATGGGCTTCCCTTCCGACATTAGCATTTGAATACGTTCTACCGCTTCAATTGCCCGATTTAACTCATTCCTTTTTTCAGTCAATAATTGATGTTGCCACGCTAAAGATTTTTCTAGTTGTGGTAATCCTTTAACATCATCTTCAAGTAAGTTTTTGATTTCCTGTAAAGAGTAGCCGATGAATTTTAATGATTGAATCAGCTGAAGCTTTGCCAATTCCTCCAGCCCATAGAGCCGATGTCCGGCACTATTTTTTTGCGCTGGAATGATTAAACCTAGTTCTTCGTAGAATCGCAGCGTCCGTACCGTAATTCGTGCTTTCTGTCCAAACTCACTAATCGTATAAACAGGTTCCTGTTTTTTCATAGTTAAAAGCCTCCTTTTCGTACTTACATATACAGCGTAGCATATGACGTAACGGCGGGGGCAAGGGGGAATCTGTATAGTGGTGAACTCCTTTAAAAAACCTGTGACTCCATTTAAACTAAGATAAAAATAAATGGGGATCGATTTTTTTGGAATCATGAAACTATGATGATTACTTATTGACAAGTACATCTAAAACTGTATATTCTGTATATGTTGATAGTAATACAGTTTTGGGGTGATAGGTTGAACATTGTTATTTCCAACAGTTCTGGTTTGCCGATTTATGAACAGATTAAAGATCAAATTAAAGATCAGATCTTATCAGGGGAATTAGAGGAAAATGAAATGCTTCCTTCTCTCCGTAAATTGGCCCGGGATTTGAAAATAAGCGTGTTAACAACTACGAGAGCATATAATGAACTTGAACAGGAGGGATACATCACAAGCCAGCACGGCAAGGGCTTCTTTGTAATGTCGAGCGGCTCTGAATTGATTCGTGAACAACTTATTAAGGAAGTGGAGCTTAATTTGAACCATGCTATTCAAGCAGCGCAACGAGCATCAATGACGAATGAAGAAATGCTCGAATTATTACAGCTTTTGCTGGAGGTTGAAAATGACTAATCATTATTTGGAGTTAAATGGTGTGAGTAAGACTTTTTCTGGTTTCAAGTTGGACAACATTAGTTTTTCCTTGCCTAAAGGCTATATCATGGGTCTCGTTGGAACTAATGGAGCTGGTAAGACAACTACAATACAGCTTATCCTTAATATGCTTAAAATGGATTGTGGACAAATACAGATATTTGGTCATGACCACGTGAAATATGAAAATGTTGCCAAACAATATATTGGTGTTGTATTTGACCATGTTTTCTATGTGGATAGTTGGACGGTTAAGGATACGGAAAGAGCTATTTCTTCCTTCTATCATAATTGGAGACATGATGTTTTCAACGAAATGTTAAGACGCTTCGATCTGCCTCTGGAAAAAAAAGTGGGCGAATTATCACGTGGTATGCAGATGAAATTAATGCTTGCTTGCGCGATGTCACATGATCCAAAACTGCTTATACTTGATGAGCCGACTAGTGGGCTAGACCCCGTTTCTCGGGATGAACTTTTGGAAATGCTGCAAGAATACATCCAGGATGGTGAGAGAAGTGTATTGTTTTCTACGCATATCACGTCAGATTTAGAAAGAATCGCCGATTATATTACCTTCATTCATCAAGGGCAGATCGTATGCTCCGGGAAAATGGATGACTTTCTGGGAAGATTTCGCCTTATCAAAGGAAGGCATAAAGAGCTGACATCGGCTCTACAGGAAAGGATTATCGGTTTACGTATTACGGATATGGGTTTCGAAGGGCTTATCGATATTAAGGAAGCTACTAAATATAAACATTTGGTCCTTGATGCAGCATCGATTGACGATATTATGATACACATTGGCAAAAGGAAGTGACATGCATGGCAGGATATCTAAAAATGGCAAGACTTGATTATTATACGATGAAGTCTCAAGTCATTATCTATTTGACATTAGCAGCTATTGTCATGATATTTGGATTTATGGGTTCATCCTTTATGATTATGTGCATTACCGGTTCTTGGTTCACAGCTCTGCTATCGTCTAATATATTCGCTATACAGGAAAAGAATGGACTTCATCGTTTATATGGATCAGTGTCCATCAGTTTGAGCAATATTGTCATGGGGAGGTATATTTTTTATATTTTTAGTTTCGTCATATCTTTCATAACTATTTCGATTATATATGTCTTTATGATACTACTAGAAATCAAAGCTTTGGAATTGCTTGACATTCTATTGGGATTCAGCATGTCATTATTGGTCTATTCCCTTATTATAGGAATACAGGTTCCTATGTTTTTCAAAATGGGCTATACAAAAGCGAAAATATGGACAATGATTCCATTTGTAGGTATATTGGCTTTACTGATTATCCCATCTTTTACGTCCGTATTGTCGGGGGTTGTTGAAACTATACTGTCACATCAAGTTTTTCTTGTTATTGGTGGTTTTTTTATAAGTTGTGCAATCCTGTTTTTATCATATCGATTTTCCCTTTTCGCATATAGAAGACGAGAGTGAATGTTAATCGAAGTCACCTCTTCTTATATAGGCCATGTATATGATTCTGGCTCATTTATCAAAAAAACATGGTTTCTCACGCCTTTCAGCTATGCTGATGGCTCTGTCTAAGATGAAATGAAAGAGAAAGCGAGCCTTCTCCTATCATTTCATCAAATCAGAGTTAAAATGAGCTTGAAAATAGCAGAACATCTATATTTCTTAGGAGCTTGCAGACAAGAAACAATTAAAGTTGAGGTACTAAAGTATTCTTTTTACTGATCTTTCCAAACAATTGAGAATTTGAGTTATACTTTGATTCATCATATAAATGGAAGACGAATTCAGTACCCCGACAAATAAAGCAATTTAATGGAAGAAGGGATTCTTGTATATATAATTCAGTCTAGAACCGAGTCTGCTTAATAGCTCATTCGTAATAGTACCACACTTATTGGCAACCTCTTCGGAAGTTATCCGTTCTGATCCGTCTTTTCCAATAATGGTAACGATGTCATTGGTCTGGACATTGGCTAGATCGGTTACGTCGACAATGAGCTGATCCATACAGATTCTTCCGATAATAGGCGCCTTTTGACCGTGAATGAGAACATGTCCATGATTTAAGTTTCTCGGCAGTCCATCTGCATAACCAATCGTGACAACTGCTGTTATCATCATTTCTTTAGTTTCATATGTTCTGCCATAACTGACAAACTCGCCAGGTGGGACGTGCTTTACCATCGCAACTCTTGCTTTGATAGCTAAAACGGGCTTCAGCTCCACTTTGGAAACGACCTCATCGTTATTGCTTAAGATACCATAAAGCGCGATGCCGGCACGAACATAATCATACTGCAAATCGGGATAATTCAATAAACCATAGCTAGCCTGAATATGTCGTCTGCCGATACGCAGCTGTTGGGATTGCAGCCATTCAATCGTCTGATTATATTTAGCAATCTGTTCGTTAGTTGAGTTAATATCTTCCGGCTCTAAGCTATCGGATACAGATAAATGCGAGTAAATCCCTTTAATTTTTAAATGCTGACAGCGATAAATTCTTTTTAGTTCGGTAAGCTGTGAGGCATCAACACCCAGTCGATGCATGCCCGTGTCCAGTTTCACCTGAACATCTAGCCCGATTCCATATTTGTTTAATTCTCTAGCGTAAGAAAGTCCGATGATTGTTTGCGTTAATCGGTACCTTTTAAGAAAGCGGATATCCTGTGGATTGGTATAACCAAGAACGAGGATTTCCCCTTTGACTCTATTTTTTCTTAACTGAATACCTTCAGCCAAAGTAGCGACTGCAAATGAGTTAATTCCGTTCTTGTTTAATTCTTTTGCTACTTTAACTGCGCCATGACCATAGGCATTCGCTTTTACTACTGCCATCAATTTTGTATTTCCCGGCAGGAGCTTTCTCAAAATCTCTATATTTTCTCGCAATGCCTGTAAATCAATTTCAATCCAAGCCCTACCGGTTGGGGATGGAGTTTGTTTTCTCCACTTAATGCCCCAACTTAAAAAGGCAGCCATAACAAAAGAAAGCACACTAACCGTCAAATAATGCACGAAACTATTAACAATAAATAAGTGCTCCAATTTAAAAAGATCAGCAGTGAATCGTACGACGACAATCATCCAAGGATGAATAATATACATAATAGTTGCAATGTTCCGCAGGTTTTTACTGCTTTTTCCATTTAATTGAAGCAGAATGAGAAATAAATAGTACATGGTTGGAACTAACATGATATACATACTATCATGCCGTTGCAAGGAATGAGCATGAAGCCAAAGCCCTTCAACTACTAACAGGACAAAAGATACAATGAACAATAATAAATTATTTTTTAATGATGAAGATTTGCGCCCTTGATAGATCAGCATTCCCATTGTTAGAAAGATTGGTACCATAAATAAACCGTTTCTTGTATAATCTGTGATAGAAAAAATGCCATCGTAAAACGTGTCAATGAACGTGATTTGTGTTGCTATGCCGTAGTAGCTATCTCCAAATAATCCGAGCAAATAAAGAAAAATTGACAATAGAAAGGTTAATTGGAGCCCAAGCCTTCTCATACATAAACGAACGATCAATATTCCGAGGATCAAGCCTGGGAAATACCACAAATGATAGAAAGTGCCGTCAATGAAAAGATCTTTTATGAAGGTGATCCACCAATTCTCTCCTTTGTAATGCCCAGCATATAGATTAAGCGGTAAAAATAATATAATGGAGAAAGCATATAACAGGGCAATTTTTTTACAAAAGGCAAGAATATACGAGTTGTCTCCATTTTTAATATATTTATAGAGAAAATATCCGCTCACCATAAGGAAAAATGGAACGGCTGTTCTAGCGATGATTCGCGTTAAAATAAAATCAGCATTCTCCCCAAATGAAAGAAGGGGGGAGGTATGGTTTGCGATCACTAGGAAAGCAGCGATTAATCTGAATGGATCCAATGCACCTGTGTCATTTTTCAATCTCATTGCGGTGCACTCCAAGTTGTTAATATAAAGCCATCAACATTATTGCCAGAGAGTTGGTATAAGCTGCGTTCCGGTATCTCTATGGTTGTAAATGGTTCAATTGCCCTAATATAAGAAATATCAAATTGTGTTTCTCTTTCTGAAAATGTATAAGGCTGCCCGCTGAATGGATAATCATAAAGAAACTGAATATATTCTTCAAGGCAAAAATCATGTTGCTTGATAATTTTTGCGTGTGGATAGCCGACATAGCGAAAATGCCACGGTTCGTGAGATATTCCTGTTATTGCTTCTTTTCCTTGTCCATACCTTTCTATAAATCCGTAATCTGGAGCAAGTGTTCGAAATTGCGCAAAAACTCCAGTATAAGGGAAAGAAGGGCGTATAAAATCAATGACATCTTGATTTTCTCCTAAATCAATCGCAAGCCCTGTTTGGTGTTCACTGCAATTCGGATAAGCAACATATTGTTCAGTAAATGTCCTGCCATTTTGTCTGAGAGAATTGGAGAATAGTGCTTCCTGTTCTTCTTTGCTTCTGAATCCGCTGACGGAAACGATTTGTTTTCGACAGCCTACCTCATCGATTAATTGGTTGAGGGAGGCGGCGGCTCTTCTTTCAAGCAAAACCTCATCGTTCATTGCGAGACAAGGTGCGAGAGTGTTTGCGCTTTTTAGTCGTGAAGGTTTAATGGGGTGAGCGCGATTGACTAACACTAAATATCCGTTGAAGACATCAGCTTTATGCAATGTTAATGTTCTCATCGCTCTAACCCTAATTGGATCACTTTATCAATGATGGCTGAAAACGTTAATCCAATTCCTTTCATCATATTTGGATAGCGGCTATGGTCTGTGAAGCCAGGAAATGTATTGACCTCGTTAAAGACAATATCTTGATTTTTTGTAATAAACATATCTACCCGCGCTAATCCTCTACATCCAAGAGTGCGATAGATTTTTTTCGCTGTTCTTTTAACTTTTAATGCAGTATCAGCGTCAATGCGGGCGGGCATGTGAATACGGGAAGTTGCAAGCGAGTATTTTTCATTGAAATCAAAATAGCCTTTTTCTAATTCGATTTCATCGACTTCACCAATAAGCAGTTCATCATTTCCTAGGATCGCACACCCAACCTCAAACCCTTCAATCAATTCTTCAACAATAACACGTTCATCATGACAAAATGCGGCCGCGATCGCTTTAGGTAATTCTTTCTCTTCCTTCACAAGGGTGATCCCGATGGAGGAACCAGATTTTACTGGTTTAACAAAAAGTGGATAATGAAGCTTCTTAGTTGCTGTGGCGATCTGCTCTTTTATTTGCCTTTTTGTAAAAACGATGGAGGCTGGTGTGCGAATTCCTTCATGTTCCACTAATTTATGAGCGCTATCCTTGTCCATACATAATGCAGACGAGAAGGTATCACAACCAACGAACGGAATTCCAATTAATTCTAAATATCCTTGTAGTGTACCATCTTCGCCATTTTTACCATGCAGAACTGGAAAAACGATATCGATCGTTGTTTCTATCAATTGCCCTTGCTTATATTCGATTAATTTATTGTCATATCTGTTTGGTGAGAAGGAAACGGATATACAATTTTCTTTATCGCTCCACCATTTATCTTGCTGAATATTATCTAAGCTGCCGTTATATTTGTACCAAGCTCCAGCTTTCGTAATACCGATTAAAGTCAGTTCGTACTTATCAAGATCCATATGGGACAGGACCGAATAGGCAGATTGAAGGGATACTTCGTATTCATTTGAACAGCCGCCAAAAATAACTGCTACACTTATTTTTTCCATTGAATTCATTCCTCCTAAAAATAAAAACACTTTATGTTTCGCACATTTATCGTACTAAAACATAAAGTGTTATTTTTTCGTTTATTATCAAGGAATTAATACGTTTTTCTGAAAAAAATCTTACGAATTTCTTACGATTCGATAGGCAGTTTTACCATAAATTCGACTTTTTCATCTTCACTGTTGGCCAGGATAGTGCCTCCGTGTAATTCAACAATTTCTTTAGCGATTGCAAGACCAAGCCCCGCTCCCCCCGTTTTTGTGGCGCGGGAAGTATCGAGGCGATAAAATTGTTCGAAGATGCGAGCGAGCTTATCTTGAGGAATTGTTCGCCCATGATTGATAAAATGGAGCTGGACGAACTTCTCATCCTTCGTTGAGCGGATCAAGATCGTGCTATGCTCATAGCTGTAGTTAATCGCATTACGGATTAAATTATCGAAGACCCGCTCCATTTTGTCGATATCACATGCAATTTCAAGATTTGCCTCAATTTCTAATTGATAAGTTAAGTTCTTCTCAGCAAAAAGTGGATTAAATTCATACGTTATTTGTTCAAGCATTCTTGTTAAATTAACTTGACTCATTTCTGGGCTAAGCTCAGTTAAATTGAACCTTGTAATTTCAAAAAACTCATTAATTAAATCTTCCAGTCGCTCAGCTTTGTTTAAAGAAATGGCTAAATATTTTTCTCGAAGCTCTGGAGAGATTTGCTGCTCATCCCTCAGCAATGTGATATAGCCAATAACAGAGGTCAACGGAGTCTTTAGATCATGTGCTAAGTATACAAGTAAATCATTTTTGCGCTGTTCTGCTTCTTTCGCCAATCTGGCATTGCGAATAGACTCCTGTTTAATCGAATTCATTCGTTCTTCAACTTGTCTTAACTCAGCAGGAAGATAGATGTATTCATCATTATTAGAAACGAGCATATTGCTCGCGTTGACAACGGTATCGATATAGGCTAATGTCTTTCTCCAATAATAAAGGAAAATGAACAGAAAACCAATCACCCAAACGGTTAAGATGAATGCAATTCGGTTCTGATTAATAAGGTTAAGAATACGATATAAAAAGTCGTCTTGATACCAAGTAAAGAAGCTTAATACATAAGCTGATCCAATAAAGAGTGAGATCAATCCTACTGTAAAAACGGTAATCGCAATGAAAAAACGCAAAAACATTTTTCCTGTTAATCCTGTGCTTACCTCTTGATTATTCAATGGTATAGCCAACCCCCCAAACAGTTTTAATAAACTTCGGCTTTCTTGATGGTTCTTTCATTTTCTCTCTCAGCCGAGCGATATGGGCCATCACGGTATTATTATTATCAATGTATTTTTCACCCCAAACGGCTTCGAATAGTTCTTCAGAGGATACGACCTTCCCTCTGTTTGCACATAAATACCAAAGAATAGAGAATTCAAGAGGAGTCAATGACAGCGATTCTCCATAGAGGGTGCATTTATGAGTATCTTGATTGATAATTAATCCTGAGAAATCGAATTCATTTGTACTTTCACTAGGCTGGCTCGTTGCAGCGTTGCTCGGGTTATAGCGTGTGTAACGGCGCAGTTGTGCCTTTACTCTAGCAACCATTTCTAGCGGATTAAACGGTTTTGTAATATAATCATCAGCCCCAAGGGTAAGGCCGGTAATTTTATCAATATCTTCAATTTTTGCAGTTAACATGATTACTGGATAATGATAGGTTTCGCGGATTTTTTGGCAAAGTGAAAACCCATCTACTCCTGGCAGCATCACATCTAATATTGCAAGTTCTAATTCATTCTTTTCAATAAATTCTAAAGCAGACTTGCCCTCATAAAAAACTTGAACATCGTATCCTTCATTTGTTAAATAAAACTGAACTAAATCGGCAATCTCTTTTTCGTCATCTACTACTAAAATAGGGTTCATTTTGTCACCTCATATGATTACAACATACTACTTATTATGATTATAGATTAAATCATCTTTAGTTGAATGAGAAGAGCTCATCTTAAATAAGATTTTTGGCTCATTTTTTTCCTTGGATTCAGCATAGCTTCATTTCGTGAGAAACCTTGTATTCATACGAAATGAAGCAGAATCGCTTGATTGAACAAATGTTAAGATGGGGGATGGTCAAAGTTGAATTCCTTTGAATATAGTTTAAGAGTTGGCAAGGAATAAAAAAATCTTGACAGGGGGGAGAAATAAGTGCTACGGTATAAAACGTAATAATTACGATTTACATAAATGTTGAGAAAGGGGAAAAAAATGAAAAAACTACTTTTTAGCTTATTTGCCTTGTTGCTATTTAGCTTCCTTCTTACCGCTTGTCAAGGGACAGAAACGGAAAAAGTGGAGAAAGAATCGGAGGACCATGTTGAGGAGGAACATGATCATGATGAACATTCGAATGATCATGATGCTCCAGAGGGGATAAAAATTGAAGGTGTTGCGGATCACTATCATACTGGCGATAAGATTGAATTAACGGCCGTTTTAGATGAAGAATCTGATTCTGATCATTGGCATTGGTATAGTAGAGAAAGTGCTGATGCTCAATGGGAAGCTGTTTCAGGACAGGAAACAGAAACATTTACAGGTGAAGCAACGATAGATGGATTAGAAATAAAAGTTGTTTTATTCGACGACGATCACAAGCCTATTGTTCAATCTGCACCTATTAAAATCGTTATTGATGATCACCATGGACATGATGAAGAAAGTAAAAAAATATATCAAGGCTATTTTGAAGACAGTCAAGTAAAAGATCGTGAATTGTCTGATTGGGAGGGTGATTGGCAGTCCGTTTACCCATATCTATTATCAGGGGATTTAGATGAAGTATTTGAACATAAAGCAGAACATGGTGATATGACAGCAGAAGAATATAAGGAATATTATACAGTTGGATATGAAACAGATGTTGATCGGATCACAATTGAGGATAATATGGTAACCTTTTTCCAAAATAATCAGGAATATTCAGGAGAGTACGCAGAAGACGGCTATGAAATTCTTACGTATGAAAAAGGAAACAGAGGAGTACGCTTTATTTTTAAATTAGTAGATGGATCTGAGAAAATGCCACAATATATTCAGTTTAGTGATCACAATATTTTCCCAGTTAAATCGCATCATTTCCACTTATATTGGGGCGATGACCGTGAAAGATTGCTAGAGGAAGTAACCAATTGGCCAACCTATTACCCTTCCAATTTAGATGCAGAAGGTCTTGTGCGCGATATGTTAGCCCATTAATATCTGATATTTTGATAAGTGCATTATGTAAGTTAAATCGTAAACATTACGCTTTAAGTGGTGTTGATAAAGAGGGGACTAGAAATGAAAAAAAATAGGTTACTAGCCATTTCCTTAATTTTAATAGTGAGTACTTTTCTTTTTGGTTGCCAAAAGGAAGAGAACTCCTCAGATAAAAAGATTTCCGTGGTAACATCGTTTTACCCAATGTATGAATTTGCACAGCAAGTAGGAGGAGAGCGGGCGGACGTAACTTTAATGGTCTCTGCTGGAGAAGATGCCCATCATTATGAACCAAGTGCTAAAGATGTGGCGCGTGTTAATGAAGCAGATGTATTTGTTTATAGCAGTGAAGAAATGGAGCATTGGGTAGACAGTTTATTAAAAACGACTGAGAATGATAAACTTGTAGTTGCTCGTACAGCAGACGGAGTAGATTCCGGTCATAATCATGGAGAGCATGAACACGATCATGGCGATCATGAACATGATGCCCAATTAGAAGGCGGAGAAAATGTGGAGATTCATGGTGTAGCTGACCATTATCATACTGGTGATATCGTTAAATTAACAGCGGAATTAGAGGGAAATGTTGATTACGAGCATTGGCATTGGTATACACGCGCTAACGCTGATGAGGAATGGGTAACGGTACCGAATCAGGGAGGACCTCAGTTTGAATATGAAGCAACAGGTGAAAGTTTCGAGGTTCAAGCGGTTTTATTTGATGATGCCCACAATGAATATGCAAAGTCAGCGCCAGTAGAAATTGTCATCAATGATCATGGTCATGATCATGACGATAAGGCTGATCACGAACATGGTAATGAAGCCGAACACGACGAAAGTCATGATCACGAACATGGCGAAGAAGATGGCCATGATCATGGTCACGGTGCTGAAGATGAGCATCATGAGCATGGAAACGATGCTGCAGCTGGCACGATCGAAATTGTAGGCCGCGCTGATCACTATCATACAGGAGATGTTGTTACACTTGTTGCTGAGCTTAAGGAAGAAGTAGACTATGAACATTGGCATTGGTATACACGTACAAGCGAAAATGAAGAATGGGAAGTAGTGTCTGGCCAGGAAAGCGATCATTTTGAATATAAAACGACTGGCGAGAGCTTCGAAATAATGGCAGTTCTTTATGATGATGATCATCATACATTTGCAGAATCCGAACCGATTGCAATTGTCATTGATGACCATGAAAATCACGATCCACATATTTGGTTGGACCCAGTATTGGCACAAGAGCAAGTTAAAGTGATTCGTGATGCTTTCATTGAAGCTGATCCTGACGGAAAAGAAGTTTATGAAAAAAATGCAGAAGCATTTATTAATGAACTGCAAGCATTGCATGAAGAATATGAGGCTGCACTTAAAGATGCTAAAGAGCGTGTCTTTGTCGTGCAACACCAAGCATTTGGTTACCTTGCTAAACGATATGATTTAGAGCAGATTGCTGTTGGCGGCTTATCTACAGAAGTGGAACCAAGTCCATCCAGAATTGCAGAAATTGGAGAGCTGGTAAAAGAATATGGTGTACCAGTCATCTATTATCAACAAGGAGCCAATTCAGCAATTGCGGAAACTGTCGCGAACGAAACAGGTACAAAAACAGCTATTCTCTATGATTTAGAGGTGCTGTCGAAAGAGTTGCAAGAAAAAGACTTAGGCTACGTGGAAGCAATGCGTGAAAATCTGAAGTCTTTACAGTTAAGTGTTCAATAATTAGGGGTCGCTTTGAAAGAATAAAATAAGCAATATTTCCTTAATGAGTAAGTAAGGATTGATTAATAATAGAAGAAAGGTCGCATAATGGTGCATTATATCGAAGTAGAGAAACTTGCCTTTCATTATCAAGATGAGCCAGTATTAGAGAATATTTCGTTTGAGGTTGACCCGGAGGATTTTGTCATGCTGACAGGAGAAAACGGTGCAGCAAAAACAACTCTGTTAAGAAACATTTTGGGTCTACTGAAACCATCGAGAGGAAGCGTCAGGCTCTCACCGGTGAATCGCTCTGGTGAGAAACTGGTGGTTGGCTATGTTTCACAGCAAATTGCTTCCTTTAATACCGGTTTCCCAAGCACTGTTCTGGAACTGGTGCAATCTGGTCGTTATCAAAGAGGCAAATGGTTTAAAAGATTGGATAAAGATGATAAAGAGCATGTACGTCGTTCGCTAGAATCAGTGGGGATGTGGGAGATGCGTAATAGAAAGATCGGAGAGCTGTCAGGTGGGCAAAAGCAACGCATTGCGATTGCCCGCGTATTTGCAGCAGATCCTGATTTATTTATTCTCGATGAACCTACAACAGGCATGGATGTGCAAGCCCGAGAGGAATTTTATAATTTATTAAGGCACAATTGTATGGAGCATGGTAAGGGAATCTTGATGGTTACACATGATCATGAAGAAATACGCCATTACGCTAGTAAACATATTGAGCTGGTACGGAAGGAGGACTCCCCTTGGAGATGTTTTTCTATGGATTCATGCAAAGAGCTTTCCAAGCCTCATTCCTGATTTCTTTAATAGCACCAATACTGGGCCTGTTTCTGATTTTACGCAGGCAATCTTTAATGGCCGATACATTATCCCATATTTCCTTAGCGGGTGTAGCACTGGGTTTGCTCATTGGTGTTAATCCGACATGGACCAATCTTTTAGTGGTAATCGTGATTGCAACATTGCTTGAATATTTACGGCAAATATATCGCACGTATTCAGAGATTTCAATTGCAATTTTAATGTCTGCTGGAATGGCATTAGCACTTGTATTGATGGGTATAAATGACGGTGGAGTGACATTGAGTATGACGCAGTTTTTATTCGGGTCCATTGTCACCATTAATGAACAACAGATTTGGTTATTGTTGGTATTAACTGCTATTGTTGGCTTACTATATTTGATTTTTCGAAAACCGATGTATGTTCTTACATTTGATGAAGAGACAGCTTTTACGGTAGGTTTACCAATTAAAACGATGTCGATTTTATTTAATGTCTTAACAGGAGTAACAATTGCGGTAATCATGCCAATAGTTGGCGCTTTGCTTGTATCAGCGATTATTATTTTGCCTGCTGCTATCTCGCTGCGATTAAGCAAAAGCTTCAATGGAGTTATTTTGATTGGTATTGTGATTGCACTAGTTGGGATGTTGAGTGGTTTAGCCGTTTCTTATGAAATAGGAACTCCTCCAGGAGCGACAATCACATTAATTTTAATGATCATTTTTGCTGTCATCACCCTTTTAAAATACAGCTTGCGTCATATTCAATTAGAGCGGCTATATAAGAAAACTGATATGTCATGATAGCAGAGATGCATCCTCAATTCATTTTGTAGATAAAACATAGATTTGGTTGCATAATTAACATCAATCGATATTAACAGCTTAATTTATTTATATAACAGTCCCTTTCATTCAGTCGTCCAACTGTAAATGGAGGGGATTTGTTGTGTTTTTAGGAAGAAGTCTGCATTAACTATGTGCTTCACAATTATAAGAGATAGGTGTTTTTTTTATGAAAGAAGGAAACTGTCAGTGGAAAAGGACTTTCTACTGAATAAGTCTTTAGAGAAATATCTTTTGCTTGAGATATTGCAGATTGCTTGAATGGAACTGTTCTTCTTTGACACAATATCACTAAGATGATAGGAAGGAGTGAAGGTACATGAACGTATTTTTAATTGGAGCAAATGGTCAAGTTGGTAAGCATATTGTCCAATTGTTATCAGATAGCAGCGATCATACGGTCAGAGCTATGGTTCGAAATGAGGAACAGGCGATTCAACTTAAGCAATCAGGTGTTGACACAGTTGTGGCAAGTTTGGAAGGCAGTGTTGATGAGCTTGCAGCGGCGATGAGTGGCTCAGATGCTGTCATCTTCACAGCAGGATCTGGAAGCAAGACAGGGTTTGACAAAACACTGCTTGTTGATTTGGACGGTGCAGTCAAATCAATGGAAGCTGCGGAGAAAGTAGGAGCAAAACGTTACATTATGGTCAGCGCCCTCCAAGCGCAGAACAGAGAAAGCTGGAAGAATAGTCCGATTAAGCCTTATATGGTGGCGAAGCATTATGCTGATCGCATGTTAATAGCCAGCGGTCTGAATTACACGATTGTAAAACCTGGCCTCCTAACGAACGATCCTGGTAATGGGAGGGTGCAGGCGAGTGCGACTTTATCTGGTGGCGCTATTCCACGAGAGGATGTGGCAAAGACAGTTGTGGCTACTTTAATTGAGAAAAATACATATCGCCGCTCATTTGATCTATTGTCTGGAGATATGGATGTCCATGAGGCTTTAAAGCTCCTTTAATGAATGATTTTTTTAATGGGTGTATATGTTTTATTTTTAATGGATGAGGCAGAAATTTTATTTGTTTCAAAAAGTGTGCAAGGTGAATTTGAGTATCTTTAAAATTTACCTTGCTTTATTGTTTTAGACTGTAGGCAAACTCTCGATGAAATCAAAGTTTGCCTACAGTTATTTTGATCTCTGGTATTTATTAAGTGTTACGTAGAGGTTATAGAACCATAATGCAAGAGTCACAGTAAGAACCAGTCCTTCAATCTTTACAATCTATGATGAGTAAAGTTCGGGGGGTAGTGCCTATAATTTTCCTAAATTGAAAGAAGAAGACTTTCTATTTGCTCTTCTAAAAGGATAGGAATTTAAAAAGTCTGTAAGAAAATTTAACAAAAATATTTACAATTTAAAAAATATTGATTATTCTATAAAAAGAATAATTTAATTCTCTTTTTTAAATAAAAGAATGATTACATCCTACTTATAAAGGGGGAATATAAATGCGGATAGAGGATTTACTTAGAGAAAATTATCAAAATCTATCAAAGGGACAAAAAAAAGTCGCTGACTTATTATTAAGAGATATAGTCGGGTTCAGTATGTCAACAGCTTCACAAATCGCAAAGCAGGCTGAAGTCAGTGAAACAACTGTCATTCGATTATCTTATGCCCTGGATTTTGAGAGTTTTTCTCAAATGCAAAAACAAATTCAAAAGGAGTATTTGCTGCGAATCGAACAGCACGGGAATTCCGTTGGAGAAGAACCGAAAGATCATCTGGATTTTATCGATACTTTGATAGAGCAAGAAATTGAAATTCTTACAACATTAAGGAGTAAATTGGATATAAGTCAATATTGGCAAGCAATTGATGAAATAATGACAGCGGATGAAGTTCATCTCGTTGGATATAGAGCATCATATCCTGCTGCTTATTGGTTGTACTTAAAATTGAATATGTTAAGAAAAAATGTATATATGATTTCTTCGAAAAATTGTTACCCCGAAGATTTATTAATTGAATCAAATAAAAAAATTGTCTTTATTTTTATCTCGTTTCCAAGATATGTGGCACAAAGTTTAGAAATTGCGGAGACAGTGAAGGAACAAGGGGCAAAACTCATCACGATTACGGATCATCCACTTTCTCCTATTTCCCGCATCTCAAATATTAGCTTCACAACTCAAATACATGCCAACTCAGAGAATTTTATCCCGATCAGCTCAGTTTTGAGTTTGTTGAATATCATTACAACTGGAATTGAAAAAAAGTATGAAAGGGAAGTGATGCAAAGAGTTGAGAATATACAAAACATCTACAAAGAAAAGGACTATTTTCTTGAGTAGTTCTAGAGGTAACTAAAAAGGCTCCACGGTTAGTACAATTACAGCAATTTATAGCTATTCCAGAAACTATAATAATAAAAAATGAAAGAGGGCAAAGAAAATCAAATGGAAGCGATTACAACAAAAAATGCACCACAAGCATTGGGACCTTATTCCCAAGCGATAAAAGTTGGGGAATATTTATTTCTATCTGGGCAAATACCAATTAATCCCGCGAGTAATAAAGTGGAAGCAGTTGGTATAAAAGAACAAACGAGACAAGTAATGGACAATATTCGCTCAATTCTAGAGAGTGACGAATTAGGATTGGAGAATATTGTGAAAACCACGATTTTTATAACCGACATGGAACAATTTTCAATTGTTAATGAGGAGTACGGCGCAATTCTTGGGTCACACCGCCCGGCAAGATCTACTATTGAGGTAAGTCGACTGCCAAAGGATGTATTAATTGAAATTGAAGCAATCGCAACTTATGCTGTTCGCTAGTTTGCTAACTTGATATTTAAAGAACATTTATTAATAGGGGGCGTAAAAATGAAGAAAAAATGGTCTTTTAAGTTAGGATTCATCCTGTTTATTTCCATAATTTTATTAATTGGTTGCAGCTCGGGTAAAGAAACACAATCTGGAGAAAACGATAGTGACAAGACCGCACATGGTGGAACGCTAAAGTTAGCTTGGAATTCTCAGCCGCCGACCCTTGATACACATACAACAAACACAAATGTAGTGCGTGACATTGCCAGACAAATATATGAAAACTTACTGACATTTGATGAAAACTATGAAATCATCCCGATGCTGGCTGAATCATTTGAAGAAAGTGAAGATAGAAAGACAATTACTTTTAAGTTAAGACAAGGCGTTTTATTTCATAATGGGAAAGAAATGAAGGCAGAGGATGTTGTTGCATCGATGACAAAATGGCAGCAAAACGGTACTGCGAAAGCGGAATTGGGGAATTCAAAATGGGAAGCTGTAGACGAATATACAGTTGTGCTACATGTAGAAAACCCTTCTTTATCCGTGCTGTACAGACTTGCTGATGTCACGCAAACTGCTTCTATTATGCCCAAAGAGGTCATAGATGCAGCGGATGCAACCGGTGTCAAAGAATTTATCGGTACTGGTCCTTTTAAATTGGAAGAATGGAAGCATGATTCATATATTAGATTGACTAAATTTGATGATTATAAATCAGTAGATACTCCAACAAGTGGTCTTGGAGGAAAGAAAGAAGCGTTAGTAGATGAAATTGTGATTAATTTTGTTCCAGATATTTCCACTCGAGTAAACGGAGTGATAAGTGGTGAGTATGACTACGCCTTTGAATTGCCTTTTGATAGCTATGAACAACTGAAAAATTCTCCAAATGTAGTGATAGATGTTTGGCCATATGGTTTTGAAACATTAGTGTTTAACAAAAAGGGAATTTTTCAAGATCTTAAACTGAGACAAGCGGTTAATCACGCGATAAATAATGAAGAATTATTATCATTGGCATTTACTGATAAGGAATTTTATGGGCTTGAACCAGCTTATATGCGTCCCGAACAAAAGAATTGGTACACAAAGGCCGGGGAAGAAAATTACAATGTACACGATATTGATAAGGCAAAAATATTATTAGAAGAGGCAGATTATAAAGGTGAAGAAGTGACTATCTTAACAAGCAGTGATTACAAGTATCATTATGATGCTGCTGTTATTGCACAACAATCGCTCGAAGAAATTGGAATGAAGGTAAAACTTGATGTAACGGATTGGGCAACATTACTAGAGCGCAGACAGGAGCCAGAAAGCTGGGACATCTTCTTTACTCAGTTTACGACAGTTGCGACGCCGCTTGCATATCCATTTTTAGAATCTAAAGTTGAATATCCAGGTTGGACGAACAGTCCAGAAATTGATCGATTAATCGGTGAGATTAGAAATGCTCCATCCCAAGAGGAAGCTACTGCAAAATTTGAACAATTGCAAGAGACTATTTGGACTGAATTACCGGTTATTAATATTGGTATGACGAACTTTATTTCAAGCTTTTCGAATAAAGTGAAGGGATACTCTGAATTTATGGGTCCGATTTTTTGGAATACAAGTATAGAATGATAAAAACATAGAATTTTTTGTAAAATTAGTACTCCTCTTATGTAGATGAAGAGGGGTACTAAATTTAGATTTTGAAGGAGGAGTTCCTTTGAAGGCGTATATCATCCAAAGGCTTTTATCTCTGATTCCGGTTATGTTAGTAGTAGCAGTTGTTGTTTTTTTTATCATTCATTTGACTCCTGGAGATCCCGCTGCCGTTATACTTGGGCCGGATGCATCTATCGAAGAAGTCAATCATTTAAGAGAAGAAATGGGCTTGAATTTACCCATTTATGAGCAATTTTTGATTTGGATTACAAAAGTGGTTCAAGGTGATTTAGGTTGGTCCATTTATATGGATAAGCCGGTATTACAAGCGTTTTTGGAAAATTTAGCTCCTACTCTCTCATTAGCCCTTATGGCGCAAATTATTGCTATTTTAATATCCATTCCGGCAGGCATCATCGCTGCGACTAAGAGAGGAACGTTTACGGATCAGACTTTTATGATTATTTCACTGTTAGGAATTTCCGTTCCAAACTTTCTCTTGGCACTTTTGCTAGTGTTGGTATTTGCTATAAACTTTGCTTTGCTTCCCGTAGCAGGATTTCAGCCGTTAAGCAGCGGAATTTTACCGCATATACAATATTTAATTTTGCCCGCATTTGCGCTTGGAGCGATTCAAGCTGCATTAATAGCTAGAGTCACACGCTCTTCTATGCTGGATGTCTTAAATGCTAATTACATTAAAACAGCTCGTTCAAAAGGAGTTAAAAAGAATGTCGTTATTTTTAAACACGCTCTAAAAAATGCTTTCATCCCTATTCTCACCGTAATAGGTCAAACCTTTGGCCAATTGATTGCAGGTGCTGTTGTGATTGAGACCGTGTTCAACATTCCGGGGATCGGCCAGTTAATTATAAATGCCATTATGAGGAGAGACTTTGAAGTAATTCAGGGAACCATCCTGCTTATCGCATTTTCCTACGTAATAATAAACTTAATTGTCGATTTATTGTATGGATTTTTTGATCCACGAGTTCGACTAAGTGCAAAGAATTGATTTCAAGGGGGGATGAAGATGAATGCTAAATCGATTTATAGTGATGAAAAGATAGTATCGAATCAACATCAATATAATAAAGAGCAGCGTTCTCTGCTTATTAAGAGAATTCTATCAAATAGATTAATGATGTTTGGAAGCATTATATTAATTTTGTTAACGATTGTTGCGTTCCTTGCTCCTGTTATCGCAACCCAAGATCCGCTTGCTATTGATGCTTCCTCCAGACTACAAGCTCCTTCATCTGAACATTATTTCGGTACAGATAATCTTGGTAGAGACCTGTTTAGCAGAGTGATTTATGGAACGCAGGCCTCGATGGTTGTTGGAATTTCCGTTGCTCTAATATCAGGTTTTTTTGGAATGGTGATTGGTTTGTATTCTGCCTATAACCGTTACTTGGATCATGTCTTAATGAGAATATGCGATGGACTAATGGCCTTTCCAGCAATTCTTTTAGCCATTGCCATTATGGCGGCACTTGGACCAAAAACTGTTAATGTTATTGCAGCATTAAGTTTTGTTATGATTCCAACGGTTGCCAGGGTTATTCGCTCGGCTGCGCTAGTGGTGAAAGAACAAACCTATATTGAAGCTCTGAAATCCCAAGGTGCAAGTGGAATAAGGATTATTTGGGTGCATATTGCACCAAATACAATATCTCAGTTAATCATCCAGCTTACTTATGTATTCGCGATATCTATTATTATCGAGGCAAGTCTCAGCTTTTTAGGCGTAGGTATTCCTGCTCCAGATCCCAGTTGGGGGAACATTATTTATGAGGGAAAAGCTGTTATATATAACGCATGGTGGATGACTGTTTTCCCAGGAATGTTTATTATTTTAGCTGTTTTAGCATTAAATTTATTCGGTGATGGACTAAGAGATCTGTTAGATCCTCATAGCAAAAAATAATGTAAATAGGAGAGGGGGAGAGTGGTTTATATGGAGCCTCTTTTAAAGCTAAATCAATTAAAAACAATCTTTTCTACTGAAAAAGGAAAGGTGACCGCAGTAGATGATGTATCCTTTGAAATTCATGCTGGCGAAATGGTTGGACTTGTCGGCGAGTCAGGTTGCGGGAAAAGTGTTACATCCGAATCTATTCTGCAATTGTTAAATGAAAAGACAACAAATTATGAAGGCAAGATTTTATATAAAGGGAAGAATTTATTAGAGCTTTCTGAAGAACAAATGAGAGGAATACGTGGCAATGAGATCTCTATGATATTTCAGGATCCGATGAGTTCACTCAATCCTGTTTATACGATAGGAAATCAGATTGCAGAGGCAATCATGATTCATCAAAGGGTTGGAAAAAAAGAGGCAAACTTAAGAGCAATTGAAATGCTACGTCTAACAGGTATCCCGTCTCCGGAAAAAAGGATTCATGAATATCCGCATGAACTATCGGGTGGGATGAGACAGAGAGTTATGATCGCACTTGCTCTGTCTTGTAAACCACAGCTTTTAATTGCTGATGAACCGACGACGGCACTTGATGTGACTATCCAATCACAAATATTGGAGCTTATACAGGAATTGAGAGAAGAACTTGATATGGGAGTGATTTTAATTACTCATGATTTAGGCGTTGTCGCAGAAGTATGTACACGCGTCATCGTTATGTATCTGGGTCAAATTATTGAAGAAGCTGATGTAAAGACATTATTTAAGAGTCCTCTTCACCCATATACAAAAGGTCTACTTAAATCTATTCCACATTTGGATGGTGACCGCACACAGAAGCTGAATGTTATAAAGGGGGTTGTTCCTTCTTTACAGGACGTACCGAGCGGATGTCGATTTGCGCCAAGATGCGATTTTGCTACTGAACAGTGTCATGAGAATCCTCCAGAACTATTGGAGTTAGAAAATGGACAAAAGGTTAGATGTTGGAATTATGAACATATTTTGAGGGAGGCAAAAGATCATGCAGTCACTACTTCAGAAAACAAATGACGAACGTCCTCTTTTAGAAGTAAAAGGCCTTAAAAAGCATTTCCCAATTACATCTGCTTTAGGAAAGGTTCAAGGATATGTTCAAGCTGTCAACAATGTAGAATTCACACTAAATAAGAGGGAAACTTTAGGTTTAGTAGGTGAGTCAGGATGCGGGAAAAGTACTACTGGACGTACCATTCTTAGATTAATTGAACCAACATCAGGTCAAGCCTTGTATAAAGGAAAAGATCTTTTTCAGTTAAAGCAAAAAGACTTTCAGAAAATGCGCAGCAAGTTGCAAATGGTTTTTCAAGATCCTCATAGTTCAATCAATCCGAAGCAAAGGATTGGACGAGCTATTGAGGAACCGATGAAAATTCATAAATTATACGATTCAAAAGAACGTTCAGAACGTGCGATGGAGTTATTAAATAAAGTTGGGCTTAGAGGAGATCAATATTATCGATATCCTCATGAATTTTCGGGAGGACAGAGACAGAGAATTGGAATTGCGAGAGCATTGGCCTTAAATCCTGAAATTTTAATATGTGATGAGCCTGTTTCAGCATTGGATGTTTCGATTCAATCCCAAGTTATTAATTTAATGGAAGAACTACAGGAACAATTCGATCTTTCCTATATTTTTATTGCCCATGATTTAAGTGTAGTTAGACATATTTCTGATCAGATTGGAGTCATGTATCTCGGTGAATTGGTTGAGAAAGCGCCAACGGATGAACTGTTTTCTCATCCTCTTCATCCTTACACAAAAGCGCTTTTATCATCTATTCCCGTTGCAAATCCTGAATTTAAACGGGAAAAAATTGTCTTGAAGGGAGATATTCCATCACCTCTCAATCCTCCTGCAGGATGTAAATTCCATACTCGCTGTCCATATGCAATTAAGCGCTGCAAAAATGAAGAACCAGTATTTAAAGAGGTAGCAAAGAACCATTCAGTTGCATGTCATTTAATCGATTAAACTGTTTTTTAGCAGTTATTTCAAAAATAGGAGTGTTATTCAGATGCTTAAGTCATTATTTACTAGATTGGAAGAGATTTATCCAGAATTAGTAGCGATACGTAGAGATTTGCATATGTATCCTGAACTTTCATTTCAAGAAGTGAATACACCTAGAAAAATTGCGGATTTTTTAGAAAATCTCGGTTTAGAAGTTAGAACAGAAGTCGGAGGTAGAGGAGTTGTAGGGAAGTTACGCGGCGGAAAACCAGGAAGGACGATTGCTTTCCGTGCCGATTTTGACGCACTTCCGATTCAAGACGAAAAAGAAGTGGAATATAAATCACGAGTTCCGGGAGTTATGCATGCATGTGGACATGATGTACATACTGCCAGCTTATTAGGGGTGGCAAAAGTTTTAAGTGAGGTAAAAGAAGAAATTAGCGGAACCGTTATTTTTATCCATCAATTTGCAGAAGAGCAAATACCAGGTGGGGCGAAATCGATGATTGAGGATGGCTGCCTTGATGGAGTGGATGCTATTTATGGTGTTCATGTTTGGTCATCCCTTCCTATTGGTACAATTGGCATTATTGAAGGGGACGCTATGGCAGCAGGAGATAAATTCGAAATTGAAATTATTGGAAAAGGAGGGCATGGTGCCAAACCGCAAATCACTATTGATTCTTTAGTGGTCGGAGCCCAATTAGTTAATAATTTACAAAATATTGTAAGCAGAAGAATTGATCCATATAAGCCAGCAGTTGTAACAGTAGGGACATTTCAAGCCGGCCAAGCGTTTAATGTCATTGCTGACAGGGCCAGTTTAACAGGTACGGTTAGAACATTCGATGATGAGGTTCGAGATTCTATTGAAGCAAATATAAATCAAATTGCAAAATCAACATGTGAAAGCTCAGGAGCGAAAGCAAATGTGAATTATATAAGAGGGTATCCATCTTTATGGAATCATCCAGAGCATATTCAAAAAGCAGAAAATGTCGCTATTAATCTTTTAGGGAAGGAAAACATTAAATATCCATTACCTTCAATGGGAATGGAGGACTTTGCTTATTATTTAAAAGAGGTGCCTGGTGCTTTTGTATTTGTTGGAGGTGGAAATAGCGAATTAGAAGCGGAATATCCACAGCATCACCCAAAATTTAATGTTGATGAACGATCCATTTTGATTAGTGCGAAGTTTTTCTTATCCATTTTATTAGAGGAATAGCTATATCCCTGTTTTCTAAAAGGATATCAATATGTTGAGAATAATGTAAAATACTAGGAGGCCTTTTATGCGCTTAAAAAATAAAACGGCGATTATAACCGGTGCTGGCAATGGAATTGGAAAAGAAACAGCACTATTATTTGCAAAGGAAGGAGCAAATGTTGTTGTCACCGATATAAATGAAGAAGCAGTGAATCAGACTTCGGAAGAGATAAAAAAAAGCGGGGGTAAAGCCATTTCCATTTCTCATAATATTAGTTGTGAAAATGACTGGGAAAAGGTTGTTTTAAAAACATTAGATAACTATGCCGAAATCAATATTTTATTTAATAATGCCGGAACATTTTTAATAAAACCATTAATAGAGACGACACTTGAAGAATGGCAAAACCTTATGAATATTAATGTTGCAGGTACTTTTCTTGGCTTGAAGCATGTCATACCAGTGATGATGAAACAAAATGGTGGCTCAATTATCAACAACTCTTCAACTGCCGGCTTAGCAGGTTCAGTAGGGGTTTCTCTTTATGGAGCAAGTAAAGGGGCTATTCGCAGCCTGACCAAGCATGTTGCCATGGAATATGCATCCTATCATATTAGAGCAAATTCAATTTATCCGGGGTTTATTGACACGGATATGATGAAATATAGGGGAGAAATAGACCAATCAAATGAGCAGCAGCAATCAAAAGGGGTTCCATTAGGAAGAATCGGTTATCCGCAAGAGGTAGCTCGAACAGTTCTATTTCTAGCTTCTGAAGATTCAAGTTATACGACCGGAGCAGAATTTGTGATTGATGGGGGAAGATCCGCTGGCAGATCTCCATCGAAAGGTGAGATGTATGAATAAAGGAACCGTATGTTTAACTTTTGATTTTGATGCAATCTCGTTATGGCTTCAACGAGATATGACCACGATGACGTCAATATCTAGAGGAGAGTTTGGCGCTGTTGCAGTCCCAAGAATTCTGCATATGCTGGGAAAGAGAGATATTCAATCCACCTGGTTTGTTCCAGGACACACAATAGAAACCTACCCTGAAGTTTGCAAAGCTATTATAGAGCAGGGGCATGAGATCGCCTTGCATGGGTATGCCCATGAAAATTTTAATATTCTTTCTTTTGAAGAAGAGCGGGAGATTTTACAAAAGTCTATTGATGTAACAGAAAAGGTTCTTGGATTTAGACCAAAAGGATTTCGTTCCCCTTCTTGGGATGTTTCTTCAAGAACAATAAAAAATCTCGAAAGCTTGGGAGTTGTTTATGATAGCAGTCAAATGGGCAATGACTACTCTGTCTATTTTAGCAGATGTGAAGATCAACATTTTAAAGCTCAAGCTTCAAAGTTTGGAGAACAATCAAAAGTTGTTGAGATTCCCGTTTCATGGTCTCTTGATGACTATGTTTATTTTGAATATTTGAAAACATCGACTGCTGTTTTTCCGGGGTTGAAAAGACCAGATGAGATGTTTGGAAACTGGAATGGAGATATCGATTATATGCTCCGTGATTTTCAAAACGGTGTTTTAGTTGTCACTTTTCATCCACAGGTATCAGGTCGTGGGCACCGATTATTAGGTATAGAAAATTGGATAGATGGTTTAATGGAAAAAGGGATTGGCTTTTCCAGAATGGATAGCATTGCAGATTCCTTTTTAAAAGGCACCGAATTTGGAATTTATGCTCCGGAGTGACTTTAAGATCTGACCTTAATGATTTACAATCGAATATTGCCAAATTTTTGATGAACTTTTCGAAAAGCGGCTTAATCCTATGAATACATAGGTTTAGGCCGCTTTTTCTATTTTTAAAAAATTTGGCTTTGTTATATGTCGGTGTTGATTTTTGGCTTATTTTCTCTCTGATTTCATGAAGCGATAGAGAACGCTTGTTTTCTCACATCGCTTCATGGAATCAGAAGACCTTTTTTGTATAACTGAAAGGCTAATAAGGTTTTAAGGAATGGGAATGATATTTATTTAGTGGGATGAAAATTGCGGTTATGATAACTGGCATTTTAAGAGAAGGAGTAGTCGGATGAAAGCAAGTTGGAACCTATTTTTAATGGATATGAAAAGTATTGGGAAAAACTGGGCAGCTATCATTGTTATTGTTGGACTAATTATCCTCCCTTCCCTTTATGCGTGGCTGAATATTGAAGCCTCGTGGGATCCGTATGCCAAAACGGATCAAATTCCGATAGGGATCGTTAATGAAGATAAAGGTGCGGCAGTACGTGATCAAGATATCCATGTTGGGGACGAAATAGTTCACACATTAAAAGAAAATAGATCAATGGATTGGCAATTTGTTAATCGTAAAAAGGCGATGAATAAATTAGAATACGGAGATTATTTTGCAGTTCTAATCATTCCAGAAAACTTTTCGGAAAAATTAGGAACAGTCATTAGCGCTCAACCTAAAAAGGCAAATGTTGAATATTATGTAAATGAAAAAATAAATGCGATTGCGCCGAAAATTACAGAAAAAGGGGCAAGTGTGATTGTTGAGCAAATTAGCAGCAATTTTATATCAACAGTTAATGGGATTATCTTTGAAATATTCAATGAGTTAGGAATTGAGATTGAAGAAAATATGCCTGACATTGAAAAATTTGAAGACTATATTTTTAGTTTGGAAGAGAAGCTGCCGGAAATTCATACAATATTGAATAACACAATCGTAGATGCAGATCGGGCAGATGGTTTAATCGATAAGGCACACAGGATGATCGCTAGAGCGGACCAGGCAGCTTCAAATGGATTACAATTAATCGATGAAACGACCCATTTTCTAGCAAATGCCGAGAAACGTTTGGACGAGATTTCACCAAAGGTTAAAGAGGATGTAGAGAAAATTCAGAGGATGTTATCGCAAGTAAAAGAATTTGAAGACAGACTTGATCGAGCAAAGGTGGAATTTACAGAAGAAAGAAACATGAGTGAATCGATAAATAGACAAATAAATGATATGCTTCAAACAATCGGAACGATTGAAGATGCACTTATTCAATTTCAGAAACAGGATGAAGAACCGTCGAATAATCAAGAAATTATTTCCAAATCATTAAGTAGGTTGAAGCAAGTAGAAGGAAATTTAGGTGAACTGCAGGACCAAGTAAATGCAATCGATTTGTTATTGGAAAATAAACAAGAAGAATTAAATAATTTTTTCGCTGACATAAAGAGTCGTACAGCTAACAATATTGGTGAGATCGGTTCATTAATCAAATATTACAATGTATCGATTGAGCCTACTGTGAGAAATGGGGTAACGAGTGCAAAAGAGACGTTAGCTGATGCGAAAGAAATATTATTAAATATTCAGTCAGCTATACCTGATGTGGAGAAAATGCTATCACGAACAGAAAGTAACTTGTCAGAGGCGAAAAAGATTCTTTATTATGTAAGTGGAGAATTTCCATACGTGAATGAAAAAGTAAGAGAATTGGCAAAAAAACTACGATCCATACATGGTGAAACAGATATCAACGAAATTATTGAGCTTTTGCAAAATGATCCAGAAGCAGAACGAGGTTTTTTTGCTGAACCGATTGTGCTTAAAGAGCATCGATTATTTTCTATACCGAACTACGGAACGGGAATGACTCCATTTTATACGGTTCTTGCCATATGGGTTGGGGGGTTGTTGTTGATTTCTCTAATATCAACCGAGAGCCACCAAAAAGAAGATTACACAGAGAGGCAAGTATATATTGGACGTTTGCTTACATTTGTGAGCATAGGATTTTTCCAAACATTGATTGTTACCTTAGGGAATATGTTATTACTTCAAGTTGAAGTAAAAGAACCAATGTGGTTTGTTCTTTTTGGAATACTTTGTAGTTTTGTTTTCATGACGATTGTGTACACGTTCGTATCTGTTTTCGGCAATGTAGGGAAGGCGCTTGCCATCATTCTACTAGTGCTTCAAATAGCTGGTTCAGGGGGCACGTATCCAGTTGTATTGCTGCCAGAATTCTTTCAAGTCATTCATCCATTCTTACCTTTCACCTATGCGATCGATCTTCTTCGTGAAGCTGTTGGAGGGATTGTTAGGGAGAGGGTATGGCATGACGTTTTATCCATTTTAATATTTGGCTTACTAGCACTTGTACTAGGAATATTCTTGAAAGAATCCATTAATAAGCATACAGAAAAATTTAAAAAGAAAACAAAGGAGTCAGGGCTGTTTCATTAAATCGATCCCAAAAAAGTTTTCTATACTCATATGTTTTTTATGGACAGCTTTATAACAACACTTCTTCCTGTTACTTTGAGTAAAAGAATATTTACATCGATAAACATTTCAAAACAAAGTGAGAAGCAGATCGCAGCGATTCCTTTTTTTACACTCATGTTTATTACCAAAAACGAATGCATTCCACACTAAAATACGTCAGTCCCAATTGCGTATAAATGGGCGTAACGTAAGGATGCTGATCATGGGCAGATTACCTCTACATAAAGGAACCATTGGTTTTTTGATAGTATTCCTTTATGCTGAGGCCATCAAGCGAAGCGCGGAAGTAAAAAAGATACTCCACAGCAAAGCGAATAAATATCTACTCTTTTGACAGAATTCCAAAACGTATTTCCAGATATTGTGTAATTATCTAAAGTTGTGTCTATTCTTAAATAAATTAAAAAGAACAGTAAGTATTGTCTAATGTGTTTTTATTATTTATATAAGTGAAATATTTTTTATAAGGTGATATGAAATGAAAAAAGGATTATTAGTATTAATGATCGGCTTTTCTTTGATTTACTTTTCAAGTTGTGGCTCCAAAGTAAACACCATTCCTTCTGAAGTGCACAAAGACTTTTTAATTCCGAGTAATGCAGTGAAATCATCAGATTATGTCTTTACTAATAAAAAATTGGCTAAAAGTGTGGAATATAAGATTTCAGGGGCAGCCAGTCCAAAAAGTTTTTTTAACTCTGCTGAATATATTGAGGACCTTGAAAAAAAAGGTTGGAAGGAAATTAATCAAGAAGGAAGTATGAAAATCTATAGCAATGGAAAAGAAACTGTTTGGTTAGAATTAAATGAAGAAGATGTGACCATTTCTTTATTAAAGTAGCCTTTGAATAAAATCTGTTAGATTTATAAAAAAAGAGGATAGGGTTTGTCAAGAAAAGTGTGTAAGTTATTCCAGATATTTCTTTACACGATCCTTCAGGTGGGCATGAACTAGCAGTTGATTCATGACCATAGCCCATTGTTGGATATGTCCGCTTTCCCATTTCTTTTCTAATTCTTTCGTTTAAAGCAGAGTCCATCTTCAAATACTTGGATTCTTTTGTTCAAAGAACCGACCTAAATCATTAATAACAAAGCTTCTCCAAGGTGTTCCTGGAAATATGGAATATTCCTCTAGTCTTTGAGAAATGTAATACTTTATTTCATTTCTCAAAGACTTTTATTTAAAAATTTGATAAAGTCGCTGGATGGAGGAGGCTTTCGCTTTTATGGTGGGAGTTTGAAGTTTATCTGCAGAATCTTTCTAAACGACTATAAATCAAAAAGAAAAGGGAAGTGAGCATTTTTCTCCCCCTGATTACTTTATCGACAAATAATATGAAGATTTATTATGGCCCTATTCTACATTAATGGAATTGTTACTCGAACCTCTCCTCCACCTTCTTCCGTGTTTCCGAGAGTTAGCTCTCCGTTATGAAGATTGACCGCACTTTTTGCAAAGGTTAGTCCCATTCCATAATGACCTTTAGAATGACGGCTTTTGTCATCCATGTAAAAAAGCTCAGTCGCTTTTTTTAATGCGGCTTCTGAAAATCCTATTCCTGTGTCTTTCACAACAAAAGAAAAGAATTCAGAGTCGCATTCAGCATGCACGGAGACAGTTCCGCCTTCCGGTGTATAATCAACCGCATTTGTTAAGATGTTCATGAATGCCCGATGCAGTAATTGCCAGTCTATCATTGCTTCATCTAGGAGATGTTCAATTGTAAACATAATATCGATTGTTTTATTTCCTTTGTAAGCAATGATGTCTTCTTGCAAGGTTTCAGTTAATGTAGCTATTGATTCTTTCTCGAAATGAACCGTTAAAGAATCCTCCATTTTTGATAAATGAATTAACTGATAAATATACTGTTCAATTTGAATTCCCGCACTGATAATGTATCTTGTATATTCAGCCTGTTCCTCATCTTGTGCAGATAAGCTAAGCAGTTCAGCGTTTCCTTTAATGATGGTAATGGGAATTTTGATGTCATGTGCTAAGGAGCCAATTTGTTCTTTTTTGTTTTTTTCTAAACGCCATTGTGCCTCAAGAGAAGATTGAAGTGCATCTCTCATTTCAATTAAAGAGTTTATGACATCATCGAACTCTTTTATATGTGTAAATGTAGGTGTGAATTGTAAATTTTGCTCCTTAATATTTCGGGTGATTAAACTCAGTGTTTCAAAGTTTTTTCTTAATTTATTGGCAAAATAAGTGGTAATCATGGCAATAGCGAATATGAGCAGAATGATTAAAATACAAATACTTGTTAATTCATAGTTAGGGAGATATTTCCTCAGTAAGGGTGAGCTAAATTCCGCCCGTAATGAATATTGCAAAACACAATATTCATCCCTTCTTTCTATAATCAAATAACCTTTTTGCTTGTAATTCACATATGGTTTCTTTTCAATCTTATTTTTTACCAACTGCAGGTCTTTATCTTTAATAGTCCCGGCTATCTTTTGTTTCGTATCCTTATCAAGGAGGGCATATGACATCGTATCTGGGATCATATCAGGTGTTATTTTTCGAGCAGTTTCAAGCATAGGTATTAGCTTTTCTGCTTCCCGTTCATGATAATTGGCTGGTTGGAAAAAACCAACATTTATGGCTATTGTATTTAAAATAAAATAGAGAACTGTAATAATAAACAAACATAAAGATAATGTAACAATATATTTTATTAATTCCCTGAGGAGGTTTTTTTTTCTTGCAAAAATTATTCCCATTTATATCCTACGCCCCATACTGTTTTAATGGGATCGACACCATGTTCTTTGCACTTCTTCCGAATTGTCCTGATAAATTCGGTAATGGTGGAATAAAGGGCGTCTCCATTTATACCATATACCTCCTCATAAATTTGTTCTCTTGAAAAAGTTCTCCCTTTATGCAGTGCTAAAAATTCACAAATTGTATATTCATTTTTTGTTAAATTGAGACTGTGGTTTTTGATGAAAACTTCCTTACTATCAAAGTGAAATACAAATCCGGAAATGACTCTTTTCGATTGATGCTTTTCTCTGCCTTCCCTTCTTAAATGTGCATTAACTCTGGCACTAAGCTCCTTTACGCCAAAGGGTTTTGTAATATAATCATCTCCACCGGTAATCAGACCTTTCACGATTGCTTCCTCTTCTGTTTTCGCCGTGAGAAAAAGGATCGGACAATCGACAAATGGCCGTATCTGTTTACACAATTCAAAACCGTCTATATCTGGCATCATCACATCAAGCAAAATTAAATCGTAGCCTTGAAATTTATCAGGGGGGTGTCCCTGAACAGTCTCTAATATGTCAATATGATGCTGGTCACGGCGTAGTATATTTTGTATAAGCACAAGAATAGCTTTGTCATCATCGACTGCAAGAATCTTTGCCATTTCTTAATTCTCCTTTCACTACTCGAATGTTCTGTTGCCCTCCCATTTGTGAAACCATATGAGGCAAGCAATAAATATCATTATAATACCAATGGTGGCAAGATATGTACCATTAGTCATTTCATGAATTAATAAAGGCCGTAGCTTTTCACTAAACTCTTTAAAGTGAATGATCCCATTTAATCCAGATAATCTGATTCCCCATGCCCAAGGATTATACTTCCATATAGCATCTCCTAATCCAGTATTCATAAGGGCAGTCATGAGCAAACCGGCACCGCCTAGTAAGACAGATGCTCCCATTCCAAACTTGCAGCTGATAAAAAAATAAAGTAAATAGAGAACGATACAGCTTGCAACAAGCCATGCCCCCCCTGTTATAAAAATACTATAAGATAAATTAGGAACTTCTAATACAAATGTTAGTCCAATTAAATATATGATCATAGCCAGACTTATGGAAAAAATATTTAAGATTATTAACATAAGCACTTTGCTGATAAATGCAGTGATTTTCGGAAACGTGCTCCCAAGCAATACTTGAAATTTCCCTGCACGTTCTTCCAGTGAAGCCGTCATCCCACAAAGAATTCCGATAAGAAATGGTAATGAGATGGCAATGACCTCGGTAAATGTTCTGTATAATTGGTATTGATTTTGCTCTCTTCCATTAAGATACAGGATTAAGATGATTGAACAAATAACTGGAATAAACAAGTGCAACCACATAAATGAAGTCCGTTTCATCTTCTGAAAATCGGCTTGTATGCTCCTAAAAAGTAAGATCAATTTACAGCACCTCCTGTTTTTTCATTTTGTCATTTGTAGAGGAGGCGAATAAGTGACTTGTCAGGAACGATAATATCATAAATAATAGGATAGCTATGATAACGGCAGGCGGTATAACCCACCAGCTGAGTAATGGATCATTAATTTCTAAATAAGTTCCATTAGGATGAATGCCGATTGTCGGACACATCATGCGTATTGGCCAGCTCCAAGGAGAAACCCACCAAAAGGAACTGGATGCAGGCATAATCCCTAAAACAAGTGTTCCAAAAAGATTTAGCATTACTGCAGCAGTACCCCCCAATTTCTTAGCCACCATTAAACAAAGGGGAATTTGCCAAAGACTTGTCACCCATAGCAGTAAACTTGCAGAAATGGTGGAAAGGCTAATAAAGGTAAAATTAGGAATAACGAAGCCCATGCCATACATGAATACTAAAAACGCAAGTTGAGATAGCAAAGAATAAGTCATAATAACCATTATTTTGGCAAACCAAAGCTTTCCTAGATCGATTGGCAATGAATACGTACTATTATAATTGGATGCTTTTTTTTCCTTTTGATGGGATAAAGAGCATAATAAAGCAATCATTACCGGTATGAAAATAATCGACCACCAATTAAAAGTACCCGGGACAAAATATTGAGTATTTAATAGAAAAGAGAGCCCAATATTTAATAGTGGGACGAAAACAATCATTTTTCTTGAAAATGTTCTTTTGAATTTTAGATTTTCTGCTTTAATATAATTTCTCATCTTTTCATTCCTTCTTTTTCTCGGCTTTTCTTGACAACTTCCATAAACAATTGTTCCAAATTCCCCGATTTGTTTATCTCTCCTTCATATCCAAGGTATCCGTCGCTAATAATGCCGATATAGTCGGCTATTTGCTCAACTTCTGAAAGAATATGACTAGATAAGATCACAGTAATCCCTTCTTGAGGAAAGGAACGAATAAGTTCTCTTAGCTCTTGTATACCAATGGGATCAAGTCCATTTGTAGGTTCATCCAGAATTAATAATTTGGGGTGATTTAACAAGGCAATTGCGATTCCAAGTCGTTGTTTCATCCCCATTGAGAATTGTCCTGCTCTTTTTTTACCAACATGCTGCATATCGACAATCTTTAAAACTGTGTGAATCCGTTCTTCTGGAAGGCCAAGCAAAGTGGCATGTACTTTTATATTTTCGAAAGCAGTTAAATTATCATAAAGAGGTGGAGACTCGATTAGTGAACCAATATTTTTTAAATCTGATCTTCTCCATTTGTGCCCATCAAAGAAAATTTCTCCAGACGTATTTCGCAAAATTCCGGTAATAATTTTAAGCGTAGTTGATTTCCCAGCACCATTTGGACCAAGCAAACCATAAATACTATTTTTATACACGGTTAACGAAACATCTGATACTGCTAATTCCTTGCCAAATTTTTTTGTAAGATTTTTTGTTTTTAACAAAACTGTTTCCATGTCAATCTCTCCTTTATTTCGTTATTTCTCTTTAAAGACCGCCTGAACATAGTGGGATTAAATGACCAAGCCACATCTGAAAAAACCTTCTAAATGCCAATTGCTGTTATTCTAAAATATAATTATCAAGTTTTTATCAAAATTTTTGTTTTGTCTTTAAATGACTTGGACTTAAGACGTTGTAGAATTCTGGATGAAAAGGTTGTTCGAAGAAATATTTGCTAATAAGTGAGAATAAAAACTTTAAACATTGGGAGGTTCACTTTAAAGACTTCCTCGGTAACATACAATCTCATCAATTTTTGGCATTCCCCTCGTTTTCTAAAAATGACATGTTATACTAAAAAAAATGAGAAAGATATAAATTTTAGGGGGAGTATTTGATGGGCATCATTAAAGCAGCGTTAGATACTGTAAAAGGCAGTTTAGCAGATCAATGGTTGGAAGTGATTGTGCCTCAGGAGATGAGCGATACAACGGTTATGTCTGTTGGTGTTAAGATGAGAACGAAAGATAAAAGAAATTCGAATAAGAAAGGGACCGATACGACCATTTCCAACGGGTCGGTTATCCATGTACAGGCCAATCAATTCATGCTATTGGTTGATGGCGGAAGAATTATTGATTATACGGCGGAAGAAGGCTATTACGAAGTAGTTAATTCATCCATGCCATCTTTATTCAATGGTGAACTTGATGAAACGGTCAGAGAGACGTTTAATCGTTTTAAATTTGGCGGCATGCCTTCCTCTTCGCAAAAGGCGTACTTTATTAATCTTCAAGAAATCAAAGGAATTAAATTTGGAACACGAAATCCGATTAATTACTTTGATAATTTTTATAATGCGGAATTATTTTTGCGTACTCACGGCTCGTATTCGATTAAAATTGTTGATCCGTTAAAATTTTATGAAGAAGCGATCCCAAGAAATAAAAATGTAGTGGATATTAACGAAATTAATACGCAATATTTATCTGAGTTTATGAATGCCTTGCAAACGGCGATTAACCAAATGTCGAGTGATGGCATTCGCATCTCATTTGTTGCTTCAAGAGGAATGGAATTGGCAAGATACATGTCAAGTGTACTCGACGAGGAATGGACGCGACTTCGTGGAATGCGTGTAGAGTCAGTAGGGATCAATAGCATTTCCTATGATGATCAGTCACAAAAATTGATCAATATGAGAAATCAGGGAGCGATGCTTCAAGACGCATCTGTTCGGGAAGGTTATGTTCAAGGCTCAATTGCTCGTGGACTTGAGGCGGCTGGTTCAAATGAAGGCGGGGCCATGAATGGATTCATCGGAATGGGAATGGGGATGCAGGGAGCCGGAAATTTTTCTCAAAGTGCTTCTGAAACGAATAGGTTTCAAATGCAGCAGCAAGCACAACAGCCTGTTACTCCCGGTAATTCAGCTACTTGGCAATGCGAGTGCGGACAAAAAAATGAAGGAAAGTTTTGTTCAGAATGTGGTTCACCGAAGCCGCAGGTAGATAGCTGGAAATGTCAATGTGGCAGTGAAAACAGCGGCAAGTTTTGCTCCAATTGTGGAAATAAAAAGCCTGAAGCGCTCACTTGCAGTCAATGTGGATTCACTGCTCCAGAAGGGGCAGCAATGAAATTTTGCCCAGAATGTGGAAGCAAATTTTAAGCGGTATAATGAGGTGATTTACGATGGGGGTTATCGTCTATAAATGTATTAATTGTGGCGGACCGCTTGCCTTTAAGGCTGATACGCAAAACTGGACATGCGATTATTGCTTAAGTGAATTTCATGAGCAGGAAGTGCGTTCCTTTATTAATAATGAGCAGGCCGAGGCAGAGAAAAATACAGAAATAGCACATGAGCTTGAACAGGAATTTCAGGAAAATGCTGTTGGGTACAGTTGCGAAAGTTGTGGGGCTGAAATTGTCACAGATGATACAACGGCTGCCACTTTTTGCTATTACTGTCATAACCCAACGATCATCCCAAGAAGACTTGAGGGGGAATATCGTCCAGAAAAAGTGATCCCATTTCAAATTAATCGTGAAAGGGCAACTGAATTATTTATTAACTGGTGTAAGAAAAAACCGCTTCTTTCAAAACAATTTACGGCAACTTCAGAACTTGAGAAGCTGTCGGGGATTTATGTGCCGTTTTGGCTCTTTCATTGCAGCCCGTTTGGAGAAATCAGCGGTGATGCTACAAAGGTTCGTTCCTATACGAGAGGGGATACTCGTTATACTGAAACAAAATATTATCGTGTTCTCCGAGAAGGAAAAGCGATTTTTCGAGATGTGCCTGCAGATGGTTCACGAAAAATGGACGATGAACTGATGAGTGTTTTGGAACCATATCATTACAAGGATTTAACCGATTTTTCCATGTCCTATTTATCGGGATACTTAGCAGAAAAATATGATATGGATCAAAATGATGTCTACCCGAGAGTATCAGAAATCATGAGAAAGAATATGAGTACGCTGCTACGGGAAACAATAAATGGCTACAGTTCAGTGAGCGTAAAAAGGACTGACGTAAAATTAAAAAACGTCGAAGCCACATATGTCCTGCTGCCGGTATGGATGTTTACTTACCAATTTAAGGGGAATACTTATATTTTTGCGATGAACGGGCAAACCGGAAAAATTGCTGGAAAACTGCCAATTAGTAAAGGAAGGGCAAGCGCATGGTTTGGAGTGGTTTCCGCAGCTTCATTTGCAGCATTAATGATAGGAGGGCAATTTATATGGTGAAAAAAGTATTTTTTTTGCTGCCATTTATGCTCCTTCTTTTCAATTTAGGAACAAATGCACTTGCCGCTTATGAAAAAATTTTTGATCAGGCACAGTTGTTTATAGAGACAGAAAGAACGGAACTTAATGACAGGGCAATGACACTAAGTGAACAAGCAGAGATGGACATTGTGATAGTAACAACTGATGATAGCGAAGGGAAGTCTTCAAGCGAATATGCCCGTGATTTCTATGAAGAACATGGATTCGGCTATGAAGGGACATTGGATGGTATCCTTTATCTTTTAAATATGGATGAACGTGAAGTTTATATTTTTACAAGAGATAAAGGAGCAAAATATATTGACGCCAATAGAGTAGAAGAATTGTTAGACGAAGTGTATCCACCTTTAGGAGAAGAGCAATATGGTAAAAGTGCCGATATTTTCCTTAAAGAACTAGAAAGAATGATAGGGGAGGGAGTTCCTATTGATTCCCATCCTGATGACTCGGGTTACTCATACGGAGATACTGAAAATGTTTATCCGGTTGAGCAGCATGAAACTGGTGATTTAAGCTGGTATGAAAAACTAGGTATCTATTTACTAATCTCCTTTGCGATCGGTGGAATTACAATCGGTACGATGGCAATGGGAAACAGGGGCCGTTCAACTGTCAATGCGAGGACCTATTTGCAAGACAATTCCTTCACACTGACGAGAAAACATGATCAGCACTACAATACCATTGTCACCCAGCAAAAAATACCGAAAGCGAATAACAACAGTGGTGGTAGTTCATTCACAGGTGGTAGCGGGGGCGGAATCGGCGGAGGTGGAAGAAAATTTTAAGCTTTCGGTCCTTTTTGAAAAAAATGAATTGCGACATCTGTCTGCTTCTTGGACTGGGCTTTAAAAGGGCTGTGCCAAACGTATTGCAGTTTCTCTTAAACTTCTAAAGAGGCGCTGAAAAGTTTGACTTTTCAACTTTTAATAACCTGCTAGCTTGGAAGCTCCCAAAAAAGAGTGATCTCTCGGGTTCATGAGACAAATTTCGGGTGGTAACCAAAAACAAAAAAGCTGTCTAAATTAAGACAGCTTCTTTGTTAATGGTTTAGAAAACCCCTGGCTATGCCGGGGGTTCCAGAGAGCTTAAAGCGTGGTAACAAAAAAACCTCACTTCATGGTAGGATAAAGTTGGTTTCCCGACCACTTTATCTCACTCATGAAGGAGGTATGCCCTGATGAAGGACATGAATAGTTTAGCACACACAACATGGAATTGTAAGTATCACATAGTATTTGCACCAAAATACAGAAGGCAAATGATCTATGGAAAATACAGAAAGAGTATTGGACAGATCATAAGAGACTTATGTGAAAGGAAAGGCGTCATCATACATGAAGCAAATGCTTGTCCAGATCATATTCATATGTTGGTGAGTATTCCACCGAAATTAAGTGTATCTCAGTTTATGGGGTATTTAAAAGGAAAAAGTAGCCTGATGATATTTGATCGACATGCGAATCTGAAATATCGCTATGGAAATCGAAAATTCTGGTGTCGAGGTTTCTATGTTGATACAGTGGGAAGAAATAAGAAGCAAATACAAGAATATATAAGAAATCAGCTAAAAGAGGATTACGTGGCTGATCAATTAACGTTGTTCGAAGAATTTGATCCATTCACAGGAGAGAAAAATCGGAAGAAATAAAGAAATTCTTTAGAATTAGTGAGTGAATGTGGTGCAGAAGGGAAACCCTTTCAGTTGGCCTTTAAGGCCAAGGCCGGTAAGAGAGGCTTTCAGCCGAAGAGCAAACCACCAGTTCACACTGGTGGTTTTGATTCTCGTGGATTCAACTCGACTTAGAAAGGTATTATTTATTCGATATTTTCTAGTTATATTGAGTAGACAAAACGTAATCACAAAAAGTGGCGTCATATTCTGTTGCACTTATCGTTTACTTGTGAAAAATGATTTTGGCCTTTTTCTATGAAAGATACCTAACGTATTTTATGTGAAGAGTTACTCCAGTATTAAATAAAAATGGCTGTCAGTGAATCATGCAAAAGAGTGATTTTTTTTAGGAATAAATGTCAGATACTATACAATGGAACCAATCCACAGGCAGTATCTGACATTTTTGCATCTCTTAACAGTGTTCGGATAAAAGATTGCTCCCACTTATTTTGGTCGCGCTATTATCTTCAAGATCTCCATCAATATAAGCGCGCCAAAGGAAAGTCCAAGAACAATCAACCACTCGCTGAAGCCAAATTCAGCAGGAATGGCAAAAACTTCACGGGCAAATGGCAAAAGGGTGATGCCATATAGAACAAAACCCAGCGCTACAGCACCAATTACATACTTATTACTAAAAAGCCCGGCGCCTATAGCTGTTTGTGTGGTGGAACGGGCAGCAAACGTTTGTAGGGTACGTGCCAAAATTAATGTAGAGAATGCCATTCCAACACCTAATTCTTCTGAATGCTGCAATCCAATGTAATGTGCAGTGATGACGGCAATCCCAATTAATATACCCCTCGTTAAAACAGCTCGCATCGTCCCGCCGGCAAAAATTCCTTCATCAATATTACGTGGTTTCTTCTTCATCACACCAGGTTCTGATTTTTCCATTCCCAATGCGATTGCTGGTAATGAATCATTTACTAAGTTAATAAACAACAATTGAAGTGCAGTGAATGGATTGGACCAGCCCACGATAACGGCAAATAATATTGCAATAATCGCACCTAAATTTCCAGCAAATAGATAGCCAATCGCTTTTTTTATATTGTCAAAGACGGTGCGTCCAACGCTAACAGCGTTAACAATTGAGACAAAATTATCGTCTGTTAAAATCATTGCAGATGCGTCTTTGGCAACATCTGTGCCACTCCCCATGGCAATTCCAATATCTGCTTGCTTTAGTGCCGGCGCATCATTCACCCCGTCACCGGTCATCGCTGTAATTCTATTTTTCTTTTGCCAGGCCCGGACGATGCGAATTTTATTTTCTGGTGACACACGTGCATAGACAGAAATAGCTTCTAATTTTTGCTCCAATTCTTCATCAGAAAGGGCATCTAACTCTTGACCTGTGAGAGCGAGATCATTCTTATCCATAAGTCCAATGTTTCTACCGATTGCTTGGGCGGTTGTTTTATGATCTCCTGTGATCATAATAGTGCGAATCCCTGCCTGCTTAGCTTGCTCAATCGCACCATATACTGCTTCACGGGGCGGATCGATCATGGCTGTTAAACCGACTAAAACGAGATCATTTTCATCTTCAGGTCCAATTGCGCTTTTCTCCTTCGGCAGTTGTTTAAATCCATAGGCGAGTACTCGAAGCGCTTCGTTCGAATACTCTTCATTTGTCTTTTGAAATCGCTGTAATGCTTCTTTTGTTAACGGTTCTATTTTTCCATTAATAAGAACATGAGTCGCGCGGCTGAACATGACATCAGGTCCACCCTTGGTCAAAATCATCCTCGAATCATTAATGGTATAAACGGTTGACATTAATTTACGCTCAGAGTCAAACGGAAGCTCTGCTTCTCGGTTGTTTTTATTTCGAATTTCTTCAAAGTTCTCGACGTAGTTGATTAACGCTACTTCTGTCGGGTCACCAATCTCTTTCCCTTCATTATTAATATAGGAATCATTGCAAAGCACCATAATCTTAAAAAGCATTTCCTCTTCGCTGCTCCAATTTTGACGCACCTTTGGAAACTCTGCCTTTTGGCCTTTACTTGTAGTAAAATAGTTTGTTACCGTCATTTTATTCTCAGTCAGAGTCCCAGTTTTATCGGTGCAGATTACACTAGTAGAGCCTAGCGTTTCGACAGCTGGAAGTTTTCGGATGATCGCATGCTGTTTCGCCATTTTATTTGTTCCAACTGATAAAACGATTGTAACGATGGAAGACAGAGCTTCTGGAATCGCGGCAACTGCAACGGCAACTGCAAACATTAATGAATGTAAAATCGCTGTTGTCATATCATCTGTATTGTCACCGAGCCAGATTCGCCCAACCTCTACGATGAATATGAGAATACAAAGGATGAGGATTCCGATACCTAGCTTCTTACTGAATACATCGAGCTTGCGCTGTAATGGCGTTTGTTTCTCTTTTGCTGTAGCAATCAGGCTGGCAATTTTACCGATTTCGGTTTGTTCACCTGTATTTGTTACGACGAAAGAACAGCGACCATAGACGACTAAAGAACTGCTAAAGACCATGTTGCGGCGATCCCCTAAGGCAACTTCTTCACTAATTGCTGCAACATGTTTTTCAACGGCCTCAGACTCACCAGTCAGCATGCCTTCATTTACTCTTAATGATTCGCTTTCTAAAATACGTCCGTCTGCAGGAACTTGATCCCCTGCTTCAAGTAAAACAATATCACCAATGACAAGCTCTTTTGCGGCAATTGTTTGTCTTACACCATTCCGGATTACTTTTGCATTCGGTGCAGACATATTCTGTAATGCCTCAAGCGAGCTTTCAGCTTTTTTTGTTTGCACAACGCTAATAATGGAATTGATAATGAGAACAAGAAAAATGATGATAGATTCAACTATTTCTCCGAGAATGATTTGAACGCCAGCGGCAATTAAAAGTACAATCACCATCGAGTCCTTAAAAGTTTCCAAAAATAACTTCCATGTCGGAACTTTTTCTTTCCCTTTTATTTCGTTATAGCCATTTTTATTTAACCGTGCATGTACTTCTTCAAGAGTTAAACCATTTTCTGATGTTTGCAGATGCTCGAGAACAATATTTTTGCTCTCACGATAGAATTGCATCATTCCATTAACTCCTTTCCTCTATCTTAATATGTGTATTCTATTCCAAATAATGCTTTTTTTAAATAGTAAACCACGCTATCTGTATTCAAAGATCGGGGCTCATCAAGCAATTTGAACATTTGCAGTGAAAAATTGAAAGTGAACATAAAGTAGGTTTTTAAAAGGGATATTAAGGGGCAAAGAGATTTTACAATTTGGGAAGGAAGAATGGCGTCGAGATCAACATTTTTGAATACATCGATAAAGTATGTGAAGCAAAAGTATTAGCTGGTATACTTGTTATGACTCAGCCTGCAAATCCAAGAAATGATAATGATTTTTCCTATTCTCCTTTAATGAAACATCAGATTGTGGCAATCGTCAATAAAGAGCATCCGAGATCCAGAAAAGATAGCATTACGTTTACCGAGTTTAATAATGAAAAGCTGATTCTAATCGATGACCTTTTTCGATTGTTTAGGATTAGACTTTCTTTGTTAAATATTATTTTTGATTTTCCATGAAACACTGGTTTCGTGGTATTCTGAGAGAGAATGAGCCAAAGATCAACATCGACTAATGTTGAAAAAAAGGGATATTCAATCCCTTTATGTGAAATATTCTAAAATCGCATCAGGAAAAAACTTTTCCATATAGGAATAAAGATGGGATTTAATATCTTCTTCTTCATCCTTTTGATAAATATACTTTCCAATACCATACTTCCCCCATTTATACCTTCGTTTCTCTTCGTTCAATTCTAATTTTGTCATGGGGTAATTTTTTTCAATAACCCGCTTCGCTGGCTTTGTAAAACGATGTTGAATAAATTCAAAAGTGAGATCTTTTTTCGCTTCAGATGGTAACTCAGCATCCAAGCGCTCAAACATGTGATAATAACCTTCTTCCCATCCTTCATGCAAATAAATGGGAGCGACGATAAAGCCAAGTGGATAACCAGCTCTGGCAACTTTTCCGGCTGCTTCAATTCGTTTCTCTAATGGAGATGTTCCTGGCTCAAAGTTTTTAATGACATAATCAGCATTAATACTAAACCGAAACCGTGTTTTTCCATTATGTTTTGCATCCAGTAGATGATCAACATGATGGAATTTCGTGACAAATCTTAATTTTCCCAGCTCTGATTGACCAAAATGTTCAATCGCTCTTTTCAGTGTATGTGTTAAAGCATCAATTCCTACAATATCAGACGTGCATGATGCTTCAAATCTTGTTACCTCAGGAGCCCTTTCCTCCATATATTGATCAGCTGCAGATAAAATCTCCTCAACATTCACATATGTCCGGATATAGGGCTTGCTTCCCATCGTAGTTTGTAAATAACAATAATGGCAATGCCCCATGCAGCCTGTTGCGAAAGGGATTGCATACTCTGCCGAAGGCAAGGAGGTGTCGAATTTTAGTGTTTTTCTAATTCCTACTACAAGTGTAGACTTTGCTACCCTATATTTTTGAAAATCGCTGTCTCCAGGTAAGTTTCTTATTTGGTTATGTGATGTTGTATATCTTATTTCCACATCCGATTTTTCAAATTTGTCAAAAAGCTCTTTTCCTAAAGGGTAGTCTAAGGCTTTTGGTTCAAAATAGACTAATTTTGGTGTAAATGGTTTATTCATTCCAATACCCCTTCTGTAGCTTCCCCATAGTAGTAATGATAGGCCTGATTAGCTTCTTCCTCTGTTGAATAGATCGCCACTTCATCTGAAAGTGGATAATATGTTTCATACAAAAACAAAGCAAGTTCATTCTCTTTCTCTGGATGATTCACAACGGCTGCTGCTTGAATATTGGCTACATCCTGAGTATGAGGGTTACGATAAAAAACATAAACAATGTCTCCAGCTTGATAATCTTGATTTTGATTTGCCTGTTCCATTTCATCACCTTTTCAAAGAATTAAACCATTATTAAAATTTTGCCTGTTCGTGTGGTTAATTATGAATTCATTATTATGGAAAAACATTGGCAGCCCTTGTTTCTGCTAAAAGCTTTGTGAAATACCATTGTTGATAATACGATTTTTGGTTTATTTTGTGTAAAGCCGATGTTTCTACGAAATGAGCTGAAAACAAAACCAACATAAAACAAAGCCTGTTAAAAAAAGAGGATTTTGCCCATAATAACGTTGATTGACATCAATATCGAAATGGAGCTGGTGATACTTGGAAGCAAGAAGTTCGACTGAAGAAGCACTGATAAAGTACAAAGAAGGAATTGGCCAGTTTGCAACAAAAATGCCTGGATTTACAAGACAGTTCAATGCTTTAACTGAAGAGTGCTTTAAAGAAGGGGCATTATCACAGAAGCAAAAACAGTTAATTGCATTAGGGATTAGTATTCATGCACAAGATGAGTATTGCATCATCTATCATACGAAAGGATGTCTTGATCAAGGCTGTTCGGAGCAAGAAATCCTTGAAGCGGTTGGTGTTACTGTAGCATTTGGTGGAGGAGCTTCAATGAGTCAGGGTGTGACCCTTGTTCAGGAATGTATCCATGAAATGAACCAATTAAAACAATAAAATTGCATTGAAAAAAGGTGAAATCAGATTGCTTTCACCTTTTCATTTTTTGAACAAAGCAAGAACAAGCATATTGTTACATTAGTCGAAAAGTTGAGCCATCAATCGCTTCAATATCCTCCCTATTTTCTATTTCCTTCATTAATGTAAAAAGAGCCTCATCTTTTCTCTTCGCTTCAATCATACAGTCAATCTGAGGGATGCTCCCCTTTATAAATTTAAGAAATTCAACAAACATATCAATATCCACATAATCGGAGTGATGACGGAAAGCTTTATTACTCTTTGGACTGGATATATGCATTTTTATCGGAAGTGGTGAATGCTTCCACGTTTGAACAACTCTTTCCCACTGTTTTTCCCAATCATCATTTTGATGATGAGCAAGATGATGATGATAATCAAAAACAAGAGGAATATTTAATTTTTCACATAAGTAAAGCGTATCTTTTAAAGTGAAGGAAGTATCGTCATTTTCAAGCATAATCATATTTTGAATGGGTCTTGGCACGACCATCCAGTTTTCCACAAATTGCTCAAGCGATTTTTCTGTTTCCTTATAGTTGCCGCCAATATGCATGACACAGCGATGTGTGGGGCTAATCCCCATCTCTTTCAACAATAAATAGTGCATTTTTAAGGTTTTTATTGAGTTTTTTAGGATCTCCTTTTGCTTAGAATTCAGGAGGACGAAGTGGTCAGGATGAAAATCTACTCTCATTTCATGTTTTTTAACGAAATCTCCCACTTCGCGCAGGGAATTTTTTAATGGTTGGAGATAATTCCAATCACGAAGTTCTTCATGGTTTGCTAAAGGAATCAGCCGCGAGGATAAGCGGTAAAAATGAATGTCCGAAGCTGCATTATGTTTTAACACCCTTAACGTATTATGTAAATTTAAAAGGGCAATACGCTCCAGTTTGCGAATGGCTGCTCTTCTGTCGTCAATTTTTTTAAATTGGGTAAATGTCATCGTTTTTGAAGGAGATGCGTTTTTTAGCTCCATACTCATTGCTACATAACCAAGGCGGACAATGGTCATTTCATTCACCTCATCCATATCGTTTTTCATTATTGCCATTCAATCGAAGAAGCTGTTATGCGTTTAACTCCCCGGATAGAAGCAATATCTTCAATTAATTTGTGCATGGCAAGATTCTTCTGTTTCGCTTCGACGATAATATCGAAATCTTGATCCAGATCTTTTGCCATTTTTAAGAAGGGTAACACAAAATCTAATGAGACAAAATCGGCATGAGAACGATAGGCCTGCTCGGACTTTGGGGAAGAAAAGTGGACCTTTGGGATCGTATCTTTCCATGTATTGAAAATGCCCGGTAAGAAATCTGAAAGTTCTTCGTCTCCACTGTTTGCCAAATAATGATGATAATCGAGCACCATAGGAATGTTCTCAGTTTCACATATATCAAGTGTATCCCGGACATTATAAGTTTTATCATCGTTTTCGAGTGTCATATGCTTCTTAATTTCATTTGGCAATTGTCTTAAATTTTGACGAAAACGCTGCAAGGCTGCACTTTTATCACCATAGATACCACCGATATGAATATTAATAATTCCAGTATTAAGTGCATTCATGGCTCGAAGCATATTAAAATGATATTCCATATCGTTAATCGCATTTCTTGTTACCTCTTCTCTTGGACTTGTGAAAAGGGTATATTGACTTGGATGAAAGCTGACCCGAAGATTAAATTGCTGGATGAGTGTTCCAAGCTCATCCCACTTGTCTTTAAAAGGTGTTAAGTAATCCCACATCACTTCAGGGTGGGTAGCAAGGGGGACAAGAGAACTTGAGAAACGATATAATTCGATTTCATGGGCAATATTGTAGTACAAAATTCTTTTTGTATGCTTCAGATTTTGGGCAGTAATTGATTTTAGTTTTTCTAGCCGTTCGTGTTTGGGAAGAGTTGAATAACGTGTAAAGGTTAAAGATTTTGATGGGCTTGCATCCCATAGATCCAAAGCATTTGCTACATATCCGAAACGAATTTTCATCTGTTTTCCCCTTGATTTCACATTTTGATGAACTTTAGTACATAAAGCATCCCCTTTATATGTTCGGAGAGAGTCGGTGATGAACTTGAAATTGCTTTGTCAAAAGTAATGAGACGATTAATAGCAACTCTAACACATTCATAATCGGGAAATTTTTGACCCAGATCTGTAAAATACCGCCCAAGATGATCAGCATTGTGCTGATAAAAAGCCAAGGAAAATGAAATTTTCTCAAAAAAATGAGGCCAATAATTGTTAGTACCAAGGTTACGACTCCAACCATAATTGGGCTGTTTGGGTCTCCAAATGGTTCATAGGTCAGTACACTATTTCTCCAAACGGGTTTCAGTTCCAGTCCTTTAACAGAAGTTAGAAGTTCATAAAGGATTAAAGCGATCGTCAATATGAAAAAAATAACCCTCCAAAAAGCTTTTCTTGCCCAGATCAAGCCAATCTCATGACAAATGTTTAAGACAGAAAGGATGAGAGTCGGAGTGAAAAGAGCGTGGAACCAAAATCGAATATAGCTTAAATTCTCAAGCGTGTTTCCTTCCCCAATTTCTTTTCCTAATCCGATGATAATGTTATCGTAGACCAGTCCGATAATAACGAGAAATAATAAGCTGTAAAGATTGAGTAAGCCATATTTTTTGGATAAAATAATCCCCCATATTAATAACAGGAGATAAGCGAAACCCAGAAAAAAGAATAGAAAGCTATTCACAAAAGCCACATCCTTTTCCCCTATTGTCACCGAATTTTTCTTCGTTAGTCATTATTTAATGAAAATATCCGAAATTTTAGGGGAATATGAAGTAAAGTAGTAACCAATTGTCTAATGCTTTAGTCAATATCGTTTCTTCAAAAATAATATATAGCATCGTCAATTGGTTCATTGATAGGTTGTAAAGGATCGCTTAAACTTAATTTTAAATATGATATTAGGAGAATTTACATATGGACCGAATTATGATTGTTGAAGATGATATAAAAATTGCAAACCATTTATCCGCATATATCGAAAAATATGGATATGAGGTTATCGTTGCTAAAGAATTTGAAAACATAATCGATTTATTTCGCAATGTAAGGCCGCACCTTCTTTTACTAGATATAAATCTTCCTAGTTATGACGGCTATTATTGGTGCAGACAAGTACGCAAAGAATCAATATGCCCAGTTATTTTCATTTCAGCTCGTACAGGTGATATGGATCAAGTAATGGCATTGGAAAATGGAGGCGATGACTTTATCACTAAACCATTCCATCCCGATATCGTTATGGCGAAAATACGAAGTCATTTACGAAGAGCGTACGGGGAATATGCAGCTAAATTTGAGGAAAGGATGCTTATCCACAATGGTCTAAGTTTATATCCGGAGCGTTTAGAGCTTAGATTTGGAAAGAAAGTGGCCCAATTAACTAAAAGGGAATCAGATATTATCGAAAGTCTGTTTGAACGATATCCCCGTGTAGCCGGCAGGCAGGATCTATTGGAGAAATTATGGGATGATCAAGCATATGTTGATGAGAATACTTTAAATGTAAATATTACTCGTGTTCGCAAAAAATTTTCTGAGTTGGGAATTGAGGATGCAATTGAAACAGTGCGAGGAGCTGGCTATCGTCTACGTATTACATGGAATGGGGAAGAACGATGAAATTATTTCTTCGTGAGCATTTGCTGCTTATTGGGATTCAATTGCTTCAATGTATTCTTATTCCCACTCTATTTTGGCTTGATGGTTATCGGGGTGTAGGGGTGTTTTTTTATGCAACTTTTCTTTCAGTTGTCATCTTAATGGCATATCTCATTTATCAATATGTTAGCAGAAGAAGCTTTTACCATAGGTTACAAAATTCATTGGAAACATTAGATGGATCAATGGAAACTACGGAGCAGGCACCCATATCTGAAGCGCTTGATCAGTTGCTAGTCTCTCAGTATCGTTTGTATCTAGAAGAAATCCAAAAGGCAGAAGAGAGGCAGGATGAACATTTGTTATTTATGGATCGCTGGGTCCATCAAATGAAGACGCCACTATCTGTTATTGAATTAACAGCACAAACCCTTGATGAGCCGGAATCCTCCAGCATTCGTGAGGAAACAGAGCGGGTGAGAAACGGTCTAAATACAGTTCTTTATATGGCTAGATTACGTACAATTGCGGAAGATTTTCAGATTAAGCCAATCCTGTTATCTAAGCTCGTTCATGAGGTGAATCAGGAGAATAAGCGATTTTTCATTCGAAACGAAGTGTATCCCCAATTAATCGAGAAAAAGAAAAACATCATAGTAGAAAGTGATGAAAAATGGCTTTTCTTTTTATTGTCACAATTAGTACATAATGCGGTTAAATATTCTACAGGAAAGACAAATCAACTAGTTATTTCTCTCTTTGAAAAAGCGGGAGAAGCTGTATTAGAAGTGAAGGACTTTGGAATCGGTATTCCTGCCTCCGATCAGAAACGAGTTTTTAACAAGTTTTATACAGGGGAAAATGGCCGTAAGTACCGGGAATCAACCGGGATGGGACTTTATTTAGTAAAAGAGGTGAGCGCAAGACTAGAGCATCGGATTGAATTAGAATCGAAGGTTGGGGAAGGTACAACCATTAGGATTATTTTTTCTCAAACACAAAACATTACATCAATGTAAGGTTCATGAAAGTATAATCGATAGTTTATGATTTGATATTCAGGCTATACTTTTTCTAGAAGATCATGAGAGGAGAAAAAATAATGCTTAAAGTTTCAAAAGTAAGTAAAATTTACGAGGGAAAAATTGCTTACCGTGCCCTTACTGATATTAATCTTGAAATCGAAAAAGGTGAATTTGTTTCCATTATGGGTCCATCCGGAAGTGGAAAAACGACACTATTAAATATCATCTCTACAAACGATGCACCCACAACGGGAGAAATCGAAATTGAAGGAACGAATCCACATAAGCTGAAGAAAAATGCTTTAGCACGCTTTCGCAGAAACGAATTAGGCTTTATTTTTCAGGATTTCAACTTACTTCATACGTTAACGGTTGAAGAAAATATTGTCCTTCCGCTGACATTAGAAGGTACGAGTGTGAGCGTAATGAAAGAAAAAGCTCATAAAATAGCCGAAAGTCTTGGCATTGCTTCCATTATGAACAAACGGACGTACGAAATTTCAGGAGGGCAGGCTCAGAGGGTTGCCATTGCCAGAGCAATGATTCATGAGCCGAAGCTTTTGTTAGCGGATGAGCCGACAGGGAATCTTGATTCGAAAGCATCAAAGGATGTTATGAAAATGCTTGTATCCATCAATGAAAGGGAAGAAACGAGTCTGCTTATGGTAACACATGATCCGCAAGCAGCAAGTTATTCGGACCGAGTTATTTTTATCCGTGATGGTAAACTTCATTCTGAAATTAATCGCGGGGAAAGCAGACAAGCATTTTTTCAAAAAATCATTGACATGCTTTCGTTGATGGGAGGAGAAGGCCATGACCTTTCGTCAGTTCGCGTTTAACAATGTATTGCGCAATAAGCGATTGTATATTGCTTATTTTCTAAGCAGTATGTTCACCGTGATGGTATTCTTCACCTTTGCAATCTTTGCTTTTCATCCCGCTTTTTCAGGTGGAACCGTAAATGTAAACGCACTTTTTGGAATGGGAGTTGCAGGTGGAATCATCTATGTTTTCTCCTTCTTTTTTGTCCTATATTCAATGAGCTCTTTCTTACAGTCAAGGAAGAAGGAATTTGGATTGTTAATGATGTTAGGAGCATCAAATAGACAAATTCGCTTGATGGTATTTTTGGAAAATATCTTAATTGGCTTCGCAGCAACGGTCGGAGGAATCCTCGCAGGCCTTGTATTTGCAAAAGCAATTCTCTTAATTGCTGAAAATGTGTTAATTGTAAATGAATCATTAGATTTTTATTTTCCAACTCTAGCTATTGTTGTAACTTTTGTTAGCTTTGTTATTCTCTTTTTCTGTATATCTATTTTTGTTTCATTTGTTCTTCGTACAAAGAAATTAATTGATTTAATAAAAGGTGATAAACAGTCGAAAGGAGAGCCAAAAGCATCCATTATTCTGTCAATATTTGCTGCATTGCTTCTCATTGCTGGATATGGAATTGCTCTATACGTTAAGGGAATTCAAGTGGTCTTTGCGATGATTCCGGTTATTATCGTAGTCATATTGGGAACCTATCTCCTTTTTACCCAATTGAGTGTATTTGTTATTAGGAAGTTAAAAAATAACCGATCGATCTTTTGGCGAAAAACAAATATGTTGTTGTTTTCTGACTTATCCTTTCGAATGAAAGATAATGCAAGGACATTTTTTATGGTGTCCATCATATCAACGGTTGCTTTTAGCGCAATTGGAACATTATATGGATTTCAATCGTACCTCACAAAAGGGGTAAAAGAAGCTAATCCATATACGATCACTTATAGCCCAAATCATAATGATAGTAAAGAAATCATTGAAAGTGATATTCAAAAAATCAACGCTATCTTGGAGGAAGAACGTGTTGATGCGAAGATGGAGGCTCTGGAGTTAAACTATTTTGAGACTTCCTTACGAAATAATGGAGTATTAATTGCCAAGGCTTCTGATTATAATCGTTTTGCCGCCTTATTAGGGGAAGAAGAGCTTCAGCCAAAGGAAAATGAGGCCATTGTAGTTGAACAAAGTGATGTTATGCTACTGGAGGGGCAAAAAGCAAGCAAAACATTAATGGGAACAAATATTCAACTTGATAACGGACAAGAAATTAAACCGATTCGTGTTGTCGAAACGGAAGTAATTCGAGAGCTAAGTGGCTATTATGTTGTGAACGACAAGGTTTATGAGAAGCTAGGATCTCCAGTAAGAAATGCATTAACTGTTGTATGGGAAGCTAAGGAACCAGATATGGAACACATAACTGAAGCAGGAAAAAAAATAGTAGAACAATTAGAGAATAAAGCATTTTCTATCGATTATACTCTTTATGAAATTAATAAGGCATATGGCCCTATATTATTTATCGGCTTGTTTATTGGCCTCGTATTCTTCGTTTCTGCTGGAAGCTTTCTTTATTTCCGATTATTTACCGATTTAGAGGAAGAAAAGCGTAAATTCAGTTCTATATCCAAAATTGGCTTGACCCAATCCGAGTTAAATAAAGTTGTCAGCAGACAAGTCGCCCTTTTATTTTTCTCACCGATTGTTGTCGCTTTAATTCACGGTGCTGTTGCCCTTACTTCATTATCCCGCATGTTTAATTACAATCTAATGCTTGAATCAACGATCGTATTAGGAAGCTTTGCCTTTATTCAAATGATTTACTTTTTGATTGTTCGCTATGTTTATGTAAGACAAGTAAAAAGAATGATCGTTTAAAGGAGAATGATTTTTAGAAAGGATAAAATCGCTCGTTGAAATAAAGTGGGTGTCCAAAATGAAAATGGTAGATGGAAAAAATAAGCGATTTAAATTTGAAGACTGGATTAGAGAAAATGGTTCCTCCTTATCTCGGTTCATATATAAACAAGTACAAAATAAGGAATTAGCAGAGGATTTATATCAGGAAGTATTAATTTCAGCCTATTTAAATTTAGAGCAGTTTGAGGCGCGGGCTAATTTCAAGAGCTGGATATACAGGATTGCGGTCAATAAATGCCGTGATTTTTGGAGAAAACAAAAAACAGTGCAAAAGTTTTGGGAGGAAAAGGTTTTTCATTATGAAATGGAGTGTTCAATCCCGGAGCCTGAGGATTATGTGTTAACTAGATGTTCAATGGAGGAAATGCTTGATACAATAAACGAGTTGCCAACCATTTATCGGGAGCCCATTCTTTTATATTATTTTAAGAATAACTCGTTATTAGAAATAAGCTCAGCAAAAAAATTACCGATATCAACAGTGAAAACAAGGATGAGAAGAGCAAGAAATCAATTAAAAGAAAAGCCACAATTGACGGAAATGGTAGCTAATTAACGTAGCTTGAAAAAGGGGGCTAACTTTCGGTTATTAAAAAAGGTGTTTTTTCGTTCCCGCTCACCCGTTTTTCTCAACCGATCTGTGAGCTTACAGATATAAACAAAATTTTTAAGTTCCCCAAACTCTCAAAGAATAATTCAAAAGGAAGTGGAGAAAAACGGTTTGTTTTCTCCACTTCCTTTATTTTGCTTTAGGGAATTATGGACTTCGCTGTTGTTTGGAAGTGGTTATACACCTAGCATAAGCCGATGAAGCCTAATAAATCAGGAGGAGTATGGAACTGCACGCTTAACTTCGTTTCCCACCATTTCCAATCATAATCAACAAATAGGTACATACAATGTCATATGCTGAATCTTAACCTAAATGAATGATAATACCTTAAAGGCTTTCACCAAAAAATTTAGGAGGGATTTTGTGATTAATTTACCGATCGATGAGCCTGTAGTGATATTTGCCTTGGCAATGGTTATTTTCTTTTTCACGCCAATATTGATGAAAAAAATGAAAATACCAGGTATCATTGGTCCGATCTTAGCAGGTGTTATTATTGGTCCACATGGATTCCATTTGTTAGAAAGGGATCAAACAATTGTTTTGTTAGGGACGATAGGCCTGTTGTTTATCATTTTTATTGCAGGTCTGGAATTAGATATTGATGGATTTAAAAAATATCGGAGGCGAAGTATTCTTTTTGGCACACTTTCTTTTACGATTCCATTTATTTTAGGAACGGCTGTCGGAATTGTTTTTGACTATAGTTTAACAGCGTCGATCCTTTTAGGATCTATTCTGGGCTCGCACACGTTGTTAGCTTATCCGATTGCAAGCAGATTCGGGATTGCCAAAAATAAAGCGGTCACAACGGCGGTTGGAGGGACGCTGCTAACGGATATGTTCGCTTTATTAATTTTAGCAATCGTTACGGGTGCAGCCGCAGGCCAGCTATCGTTCATTTTTTGGCTAAAAATGATTATCTCTCTCGTTGTTTTTGTGGCATTAATCTTGTGGGGAATCCCAAAATTATCAAGCTGGTTTTTTCGAAATGCAGATAATGAAGGAGTAACCAATTTTACGTATGTAATGGTAGTACTTTTTGCTTCAGGTTTTTTAGCTATTGTTGCTGGGATGCAACCGATTATCGGAGCGTTTTTGGCAGGTTTGGCACTGAATCGTTTTGTACTTGAGCATGGAACATTAATGAACCGAATTCGTTTCTTAGGCAATGCCCTCTTTATTCCCTTCTTTTTGTTATCGGTTGGGATGCTAATGGATTTAAGCGTACTCTTTCATGATCCGAGGTCATGGATCATTACAATTACCATTGTGGTGTCAGTAATTATAGGGAAAGCATCTGCCCCCTTCATTATCAGGAGAATTTATAATTATTCAAAAACAGAACAGAACGTAATGGTTGGTTTAACAATACCGCAAGCTGCTGCAACACTTGCATCCACATTGGTTGGCTATGAGGTGGGATTGCTTGATCAAGCCACTGTGAACGCAGTCATCATCATGATTCTTTTAACATGTATCGTTGGCCCATACTTAGTTGAAAAATACGGAAGGAAATTGGCATTAAAGGAGGAGCAGCAGCCTAGCGAAAGAAGCGAAGGGCCGGAGCGAATTCTCATTCCATTAGCAAATTCGCAGACTATGGAGTCTTTAATCGATTTGGCAAATTTATTGAAACAGACCAATACAGCAGACCAACCTTTATATACGCTTACGGTTGTCCAAAAAGATATAAAGGCAGCACAGAATGAAGTTGCGCATGCAGAAAAGATGTTGGACCACGCTGTCATGTACGCCTCAGGTGCTGAAATTCCAGTTCGTCCTATTACGAGAGTTGAACATAATGTTGCGAATGGGATTATAAGAGCGATTACAGAAGAAAGAATTAATATGGTTGTGATTGGCTGGGATGCGGAAAGGAAATCAAATAAATTATTTGGAAGTATTATTGACCGTTTTGTCGACCAAACCAATCAAACCATATTAGTCTCAAAATTAAGTCAGCCGCTTCAAACAACCAGGCGAATGATCTTAATCATTCCATATGGAGCCGATCATAAGCCTGGATTTATTGAAGCTTTGTTTCGGATAAAATTATTGACCAGTCGATTAAGTGCTTCCCTTTGCGTTCTAGTAATCAATGATTCTATCGAAACCTATGAAAAATATTTACAGAGGACGAAGCCAGATCCACCTACTGAATTAATAAAATTATATAGTTGGCACAGCTTACAAACAGAGTATGTTTCGATGTTTAAACCGGACGATCTAATTGTCATTATGAGTGCCAGAAAAGGAACAATTGCGTGGCACCCTGAACTGGAAGTGCTGCCGAAACGCTTGGCAAAAATCAATCAACAGAGTTTTATTGTCTATTATCCAGCTGAAGAAAAGGAAGTTGATATAAGAGGTTCAAGAGGAATTGAAATTCCAAAGGAAATGTTATTTAAAAAAGACTATGAGGATTATGAATAATGAATGGATACAAACAAAGAAGAGCGGATAGGGAGCATGGAAATGAATCACCTGCGTTTTTAGTTTTTATTATGATTTTCTGCTTAGGAGATGCTCACTCTTTTCAGAATGAATAATTGGTTTAAATCCACCTAACTCAATCCAGTTGATTTGACCATTTTCTAATATTGATCAGCCTACAGTACTTTGCAGCTCTCCTAGAAAGAAATAGTTGTCGGGACTTGTCCCGTGTAGTAACCCTGATACAGCACTAAAAAGGATTATCATAACCCCACAATAAATAATGCATTCGTAACAGGGTTATTTTTTTTTGTCATTTGCTTTCCTCCTTTATCTATTTAAGGGTATTGTAGCATGTCTCCATTTTTACAGGTATTTTGAATTCGGTTATAAAACGTTTTCATTTTTTAACGAAAGAAATTAGAATAATGGTTGGCAATTTAATAGTTATATCACAAGGAGCATTATTCATGGGTTAACGGAAAGGCAAGCGGTCTTCATTAATGGGGAGAACAAGTGAACAGCAAGTTAGAACAAGAAAATGTTGATCCGTGGCAAGCGTCAAAATTGTTTCAAATAATTGAATATGAGCAGGCGGGATAAGGCAGGTAGTTATAGGCTGACCCACCTTTTTTCTTTGTGTCTAAAAATTCTTAATTTATATAAAATTTATATTTGCTGACCTGATCTTGTGCTATATTAAAGAAGTATCCGGGTTTACTCAGCAAGCCTCAAAATTCTTTATTTTAACGAGCGAGGAGCATATTGCCAATGGGGAAAATTATCGAAGTTTCTGCCTTAAAGAAATCGTATGGAAGGATTGAGGCGGTTAAAGGAATTGATTTTTATGTGGAAGAAGGGGCGCTATTCGCCTTTTTGGGTCCGAATGGAGCTGGGAAATCTACGACGATTGATATTCTTAGCACATTATTAAAGCCGGATGGAGGGCATGTCAGCATCAATCAACATCAGCTTGGTTTGAATGATAGCGATATTCGTTCTGAATTGGGAATTGTCTTTCAAACAAGTCTTTTAGACGATTTATTAACAGTGAAAGAAAATCTCATATGCCGTGGCAGTCTATATGGATTGTCAGGTCAGGAATTGAAAGAAAGAATGGAGTATGCCATTGATTATACAGAGGTTCGGGGTTTTCTAAATCAGCCCTATGGCAAGTTATCTGGCGGACAAAGAAGAAGGGCAGATATCGCAAGGGCACTGATTAACAAACCGAAAATCCTAATATTAGATGAACCGACTACGGGACTTGACCCTCAAACAAGACAGAGAGTTTGGGAAACGATTCGTCAAATTCAAAGAGAAACGGGGATGACGGTTTTTCTTACCACCCATTATATGGAGGAAGCCGCGCAAGCTGACTATGTTGTTGTGATTGATAATGGTGAGGTTGTAGCAAAGGGAACACCATCAGAACTGAAGGAAAAATATAGTTCGGACTATTTGGAGATTCATGGCTCTGATATAGAGAAATTAATTACCTTGATGGAAAAGGAAGGATATGAATATGAACGAAAAGTGGATACGTTAACGATAAAATTGAATGCGACGATAGAAGCCTTGCCAATTTTAGAGCAATGCAAAGAAGACATCATTGGTTTTCAAGTAGTAAAAGGAACGATGGATGATGTGTTTATCACGATTACAGGAAAAGGATTAAGAGAATGAGACATTTAGTGAAACGGAATTTGTTGATGTTTTTTCGCGATAAGGCCGGTGTGTTTTTCTCCCTATTGAGTGTACTTATTGTAATAGGATTGTATTTATTATTTTTGGGAGATGTGATGAAAAGTAATTTCGGTGGTGTAAAAGGAGCAGGAACATTAATAGATTCTTGGTTGATGGCAGGTGTCATCGCAATTGCGCCAATTACGACTGGAATAAGTGCATTGAGTAATATGGTAGAGGATCGGAAACTGAAGATTGATAAAGATTTCTTCGCTTCACCTATTAAAAGAAGTAGTTTAGCTGGCAGCTATATTTTAAGCTGTTTTGTGATCAGTTTGCTATTGACAATGATCACTCTGATTTTTGCACAGCTTTATATTGTCATAAATGGGGGGGATTTCCTTACTTGGTCTGCTTTAGCAAAAGTATTGGCTATAATCATTTTATATGATTTCCTCTCTGTCTTCATGCTTTACTATTTTGTCTCTTTTTTCAAAAGCAGCAATGCTTTTTCTGCTGCAGCAACCATTATTGGAACGTTAATCGGTTTTTTAACGGGAATTTATATTCCCATTGGTAGTTTACCTGAGGCAGTACAATGGCTTGTAAAAATATTTCCACCTTCCCATGCTGCTATGATGCTTCGTGATACCATGATGGGCCCATCCGAACAACTTGTCTTTGATGGTGCTCCGGCAGCGGCAATGGAGGAATTCCGTTTATTGATGGGCTCTGTATTTGAAATTGGTGGATTTACCGTCCAATGGTGGCATAGTATTTTATATTTATTGATAATCGGGCTAATGTTCTTTGTATTAACTTTATGGAAAATGTCTAAGAAAAAAGGATAGTTATCGATGGTACTGATTGCCCTTTGATCCAGTCAGTACCACCAGTTCTTCTAGAACATTCCGTATTCATTAGGTGAATCCTTTGGAATTGCTTGACCTATATCCCATAACTCAACAATTTGCTCGCCGTCAAAGCGAAAGATATGTACCACTGCCCCTCCGATGTCCTCTGAATCTTGCTGTACATGAGAATGCACGGCAACGATTTCTCCTTCTGCGATCACCCGTTTTATCTCGAATTTTTTGTTAGGTGCCGATGCTGAACTTTCTTCCATTGCATGCATAAGTGATGGAGCATCACCGCAAAAATATGGATTGTGGTGAGTGAAATTAGCGCTTATATACTGCTCGTACGCTGTTCGCACTTTCCCAGCAGCAACTAATTGTAAAAAAGAGACTGCTATTTCTTTGTAAGAGGATTCTAGTTTTTTTTGTTCTGCACTCATTTTATCACTCCCACTCCTTTATAACTAAAATTAATGAAAGTTTATGGTATGTGGTCAGCAATGTCAATTCGTAAAGCAAGTTTTATGTTACGTGCTGTTGAAAGCAGGTGTTCTAGCACTTTTCATTTATGTAGAAAGAGATAGGCTGACGAAAGGAAGAATTAAAGGGGTGAGTGGGTTATGCTCGATTTTGCCTATTGTTGAAATTATGGATCGTATGATTTAATAAAAGGACTTGATAAAATGTTGATGGACACCTTTTAAAGATTGTGAAAATGATTACGTGAATGAATATATGAGAAAACAAGAAGGAGTCGATATGATGATTAAAGATAAATTGAATTTAAGTAAATATAAAAATATGGCTGTCTTAAATCAACCAGGTGATTATGATATTTTTACTGACAATAAGGCGGCGCTTTCTGGAGAGCATGACGCGATCTTTATTTTTGTCGAATCACTTGAGGAAATGGTTGAGTATACGCAGAAAATAATCAATGAGCAGCAGCTGCTAGAAAAAGGATATTTATTTTTTGCCTATCCAAAAAAAGGGAATAAAAAGTATGAAACATTTGTCCACAGAGATGAGATCTTTCCAGCAATGAAAGTTGGGGAAGATGGCTATGTAAATGACAGTGATATGAAGTTTTCAAGGATGGTGAGTATGGATGAAGTATTCACAGTTGTTGGATTGAAGCGTGAGAAAAAGAAAGCTAAAAAATCTCCGGCTGCGAGTCAGTCTGTTGCCGCTTATGAGGACAAAATTGAAGACGTTGAGAAGCTATTAACGGACCATCCTGTTGAACTGGATTTCTATCGGAGTTTAACACCTGGTTATCAAAGAGATTGGGCTCGTTATATTTTCTCTGCCAAACAACAGAAGACGCGGGAAAAACGCCAGGAGCAAATGGTCGAGATATTATCACAGGGATATAAATCCTTTGATTTATTTCGGCAAAAGAAGAAGTAGGTTATAGTTTTGATAGAAAGGTAATAAAATACATCTTTTTCTTTATTCCATGCCATGAATGAAATGATAATAATTTTAGTTGGATATTTTTCGTATACTCCTTTTTACATGATTGATATTCATATGTTAATGAAAGAATGGGATAGTTATACGGAAATTTTAAGGCGTTCTTTTTATAAAGAGGAGGAGCAATAGGTAAATGACAGGAAATATCATTCCTTTTGCTCCAGATTGTTTAATACCTAGGGGAAATTATTGAAACAATTAGTATTTACAATGTTTGTGCTTTCATATTTGCAGCTGTATTGTATAATGAGACCGCTTTTTAGGATGATGTTATTAAAGGATGCGGTTTGCCTAAATAATACCCTTGGCCATAGGGAACTCCCAAAGATTTCGCCATCATCAAATCCTCAATCGTTTCAACTCCTTCTAAAATAACAGTGGTATCACGTTTAAGAAACTGTAACAGAAGTTTGATGATCTCTTGTTTTTTTACAGAAGTTGCTAAATCAATAGAGAAATATTTATCAATCTTGGCGATTGCTGGTTCAACTTCAAGGAGTGCCATCACAGTTGAATCACCTTTGCCAACATCATCAAGGGCAATGGTAAAACCGTGCTTTTTATAAATGGTTACGGTTTCTTTTAATTTCGCGATATTCATCCCTTTTGCGGATTCATTTATCTCCAAAACGATGGAGTTTGCCTTAATAACCGTTTTGGAGATGATGTTTAATAACCCTTGCAGGAAGTTGCTTTCCATTAATGTCGTTGGAAAAACATTAATAAATAGTAGCATGTTTTCAAAGTATGTAAAATGAGAATTTATTGTCTCTATGGCTTGGAAGATCGATTTCATATCCAGTTCAAATAGTTGATTCGTTTGAGAAGCTTTTTTAAATAGTAATTCTGGGTTGTTTATGTTTTCAGAACGGAGCAAGAACTCATAACCAATTATGTGATTATTGGAAAGATCGATAATAGGTTGAATGTAATGCTTGATTTTCAAATTATGTAATGACAACTGATTGCTGTTTTTCATTTTTTTCACCTCATCATTTATGATAAATTCCGTGAAAAAAAATTACCCTAATAAAACCATCTATGTCTAAAAGCTTTAATAACAGCGTTTGTTCGATCTTTAACCCCTAGTTTTTTTAAAATAGAATTAACATGGTTTTTAACAGTCTTTACAGATAAGGATAATTTTTGTGCAATTTCATCATTTTTATACCCTTGAGTTAATAGTTCAAGGATTTCCCATTCCCGAGTAGTTAATAGTTTAGCAGGTTTTTTAAATTGAATATTAACAAATTGATAATAATCATTTAAAAGAATAAATGCTAATTGAGGATGAACATATTTTTCATCTTTTAATACCATTTTAATGGCATTAATCAATTCTTCTTCCTCCATTTTGTGATATAAATAGGCATCTAGGTTTAAACGAAAAAAATCGATTAATTTATAATTGTAGATGCTTCCGGTCCATATCATTACCTTTCGATTCAAATTTTTGTAGTGTTGGATAAGAAAGGTTATATCCTTGTCTATATCAACATCAATTAAAATGATATCGGTAATATTTTCATTTTTTATTAGCATCTCTAGAAAATGGGGGTCATATATTTTTAAAATAAAGTTTGGAAAGTGATCCTGAATGATGTAAATAAGTATATCTGTAATTAAAGAAGGTTTTTTAACAATTGTTACGGTCATGACCACACACTCCTAATAAGCTATTGGAGATCAAGGAAAATAGTTCATAATTACACTCCCTTTATCATCATTTTATTGTAGTATAAATTTTAAGATTCATATACTCTGTTACCGTATTACCGAGGAAAGGGTAGTAAAGAACTATATTTCTTTACTACCCTCAAGTTAATTACGTTTGAAATCTTCTTATTAAAGCATTCAATTCTTCTGCTAATTTTGAAAGTTCATCCGAGCTTGATGCAACTTCTTCCATTGAACTGCTTGTTTGCTGCGCAGAAGCTGAAGTTTGTTCTACACTTGCTGCTGACTCTTGAGAAATAGATGCAATCTCTTCTATTGAAGTATTCATCTCAACGCTTGTCGACTTGATCATGGTTAAATTGTCACGGACGGTTTGAGCATTTGTAACTACCGTTTTAACCGCATCATTGATTTTTTCAAATGTTTCTCCAGTTGTCGTAATTTGTTTCGTACCTTTTTCTACTTCTATATACCCACTTTGTAAAGAGTGGACAACTTCAGAGGTGTCGGTTTGAATGTTATCCACGATTTCTGTAATTTCACTGACCGAATTTGCTGCTTGTTCAGCTAGTTTTCTTACTTCATCGGCCACGACTGCAAATCCTTTTCCTTGTTCCCCAGCCCGAGCCGCTTCAATTGCCGCGTTGAGTGCTAATAAATTGGTTTGCTCTGCGACATCGCTGATGACTGTTACTAGTTTTGAAATTTCATTCGATTGAGTTGCTAATTGCTGTACCTTTGATACGGAGTCTTGCACGAGCTGATCGATATTACTCATCTGCTTAACAGATTGGGACATCAATTGGGAGCCATCATCGGTTAATTTTAAGACTTCATTTGAGGATTGGTAAATTTTCAACCCATTTTCATTAGCTTCATCGATACTTTCCACATAGGTTCCCATCGTATTGGAAAGTGAGCTTGCATGATGTGCTTGTGATTCGGTTCCAGCGGCAATTTCTTCCATCGCTTTTGCGATTTGGTCAGTACCCACTTGCACCTCATTGGCAGACTGTGTCAGCTCTTCGCTGTGACCTGACAACGATTGGGAGGCGATAGAGATATTTTGGATAATCTCTTTTAATTTTCTTTGTAACTCATTTATACCATTGGCAAGCTTTCCTGTTTCGTCATTTGCAGTAATATGCAATTGTTCGAGCGTTAAATCGCCATCCCCAATATGGAGCATATGGTCTGTTACTTTCCTGATCGGGTTTGTTAATTGATTCGTAAAGAGCCAAATGATTAAGATTCCGATAATGAGAGACACTCCAATAACAATCATATTTAATGTTAATATTTCATCTGCAGGTTCGTTAAAGTCAGATAAATATGTACTGGAAACGACAATCCAATCCCATTCCGGATAGGCCTCTGAGTATGTTACTTTTTCTTCGATTGCATCTTCATTTTGTGGGAGCGGGTAAAAGTAATAAGTAAATCCTCCACCATTTAACCCTTTTTCAATATATTCTTGGGCATATTTATTGCCATGTATATCTTCACTATCCCAAGAATTGTTTCCTTCGACAGAGGGATGGGCGACGACAGTGCCTTTGCTGTCAGCAATAAATAAATAGCCATTTTCACCTAAATAGATACTATCGTTAATTGGACGCGTTCCATCAGCTTGCTTTTCACCTAAAATCGCTATTTTTACCCGTTCTTGGGCATCCTCTAATGGAAGGCTTCCATTTTTCACTTGGTCATTTAGAGCATCGATTAATTCGAGTGTTTGTTCAACACTATTTCTTAAATTTGTTTTTCCGATTTCATCTAAACTGCTGCTACTTTTTTGATAGCTAATAATGCCTAATACGATCAAGGGGATCGATAATAAAAGAATGGAAACGGTTATTAACTTCCTTTTAATCGTTTTAGTGAAGAAATCTGTAACAAAGTTCATCTTCATTAACATCACTTTCCTTTTTATGAGTGTATGGTCCTAGGGTTTATTGACAATATTCAATCTAGTTAAAAATGATATAGCATGTTTCGACAATTTCCAATGCTTTCTCTCTATATTAAATGTGAATTTTTAATAAGCATTAATGCCCAAATATGAGGATATTTGTAAGTGTTTTGTCCTTGTTTTTAAATAATTAGACGATTAATGGGTATATAATACTATAATTTAAATAGTTCTTTTAGACTATTAAATTGAATGGGAATTGCGAGAAAAATGTTGGTTTTTGTCATGGTATAAGAAAGAAGATTTATAAATGCCCCAATTTGCTAAAACTTTTTCTTATAGGGAATGCGTCTATTAAATGAAAACACCGTTAGCTAACGAGAAGAAACAAGGAGATGTGTTATGTGTTAAGGAGGACGCCTAGGCAGGAAAAAGTCATTGCTGACTACGTAATGAAACATAAGGAACAATTTTATCGCCTCGCGTATAGCTATGTCCATAATCAGGATGATGCACTAGATATTGTACAGGATTCTGTTCAAAAAGCGATTCGAGCTAAAACTTTAAAAGATGAGACCGCGATAAAAAGTTGGTTTTATAAAATTGTCGTCAATACATCGTTAGATTTTCTCAGGCGCCGTCAAAAAATGACTGTTGTTGATGAATTCACGATGCAACAGAACCTCGGAAGCCATATGGATCACTATGAGGATATTGACCTACAACATGCGTTGAATGAATTGTCACCAGATTATCGAAGTGTTGTTGTCCTTCGTTATTTTGAAGATTTAAAGATTGAAGAGGTGGCTGATGTGTTAGGACTTAACGTGAATACAGTCAAAACTCGCTTATACAAAGCATTAAAAATTTTAAAGATCCAATTGGAAGTAGAAAATCAAGGGGAGAGAGTAGAATGAGTCGTCATAAATTGGAACGTTTGAAAGAGCAATATGATCATATTCCTATTCCGGAAGAGTTAGATATATCTATTCAACGTGTGCTGAAGAAAAGACAGGCTAGAAAAACTTCTTTACGGTTGGCGATGGCAGTGGCTGCTGTGTTAATGATTTTTACAACAACCGTAAACATTAATCCAGCTATTGCAAAATCGTTAGAGGAAATCCCTGTCCTTGGAAATATTGTCAAGGTGTTAACTGTAACGGAATATAAAGTAGATGAAGGAAATTATCAAGTGACAATTGATATACCGGAAGTGGAAATGGAAAATAAACAGTTGGAAAAAGGGTTAAATGATAAGTATATCGGAGAAAGTCGTGAGCTTTATGAAAATTTTATGGCTGAACTTGAAACTGAAAAAGTATTCGATAGGGAAGGTCATCTTCAAATAGAGAGTGGATTTGAGATAATAATGGAGACAAAGCAACTTTTATCAATAGGTCGCTATGTTGAGGAAACAAGAGGTTCCTCTATGGTAACGAAAAGCTATGATACGATTGATAAAGAAAAACAATTGCTAATTACCTTGCCGAGTCTATTTAAGGATGATAGCTATATACACATAATTAGTGAATATATTAAACAGCAAATGCACGAACAGATGAAAAAAGATTCAACGAAAATATATTGGGTGGACTCAAGTGAAGCTGGTGCGTTCACCAATATAAACAAAGAGCAAAATTTTTACATTAATAAAGACCATCAGCTTGTCATTGCCTTTAATGAATATGAAGTGGCACCAGGGTATATGGGCCCGGTGGAATTTATCGTTCCAACCAAGCAAATTCAATCCGTCTTGGTAAGTAATGAATATTTAAAATAGAATTTATTGGGAAAGTCCGTAATTATTTATGTGCAAAGGACTTTCCCAATTGTTTTTAAGAAGGGGTATATGTTCGTGAGCATTTTTGTCAATCGAACGATAGAGCAAACTTGTTTTTTCGCATCGCTTCGTAGAGTTAGAGTCCCTTTTTAGGATAACAAAGAAGGCGGGTGAAACCTTGATTTCACACAAAATGCGCAACAGATAGCTTTTAAGAAAAAAGCAATAAAATATCCGCAAACGATAAAATATTAGAATTCTATTCTCAATTTGTTTTATACTAAAAAGGTAGAAATGCGTTCGAATAATGGAAATTAAAATAAAAGGCAGGATACAAGAGTAATTTTGAACGTAGTTTTTAGAAAATGAAGCTTTTGCTTAAATAGGTGGTGCATGATCATTCGTGATTTTGTGGCTTTTGATTTTGAGACTGCCAACAGAAATCGACATAGTATCTGTTCTGTAGGTATGGTTTTCGTGAAAAATGGGAAAATAGAAGATTCGCTGTATCAGCTCATCAATCCAGAGGAAGAATTCGATGATTTCAACATTTCTATCCATGGGATCAATAAAGAAGATGTTAAAGAAGCTCCCACATTTGACTATTTTTACAATTCTATTAAAAATAGAATCGAAAATAAAATGATGGTTGCTCATAATCTTTCATTTGACGGATATGCATTGCGTGACAATTTAATTAGATATGAGATAAAGTCCGCTTATCATCAGTTTCTATGTACATATCAGCTCTCAAGAAGGATAATTCCCGGTTTACCATCATATCAATTAAACTCATTATGCAATCGCTTAGGAATTGAATTAACCAATCATCATCACGCATTAGATGATGCTAAAGCATGTGCTTACGTAATGTTGAAATTAACTACCGACTTTCAAATTACTAATTTAGAAGAGTTATATGGAAAGACTAAAATAAGGCCAGGGGAAATCGTGCAAAGTAACTATCGTTCTTCTTTTGTTGATAAATATCCTGAACGAGTGGATTTTAAAAAAATTAAGATAGCAACAGACACTGATCCTAATCATCCTTTCTTCGGGAAAAATATGGTGTTTACAGGTAAACTTAAATTCCTATCGAGAAAGAAGGCAGCAGAACTACTAGCTGCACGTGGTGGGATCCCACAAAATAATATCACTTCAACAACAAATTACATCCTACTTGGCGACTTTAAAGAAGCTATGATAAAGGGAAACAAGTCTTCAAAGTTAAAAAGAGCAGAATCAATGATTCGAGAGGGCAAAAATTTGAAAATTATTAGTGAAGAGGATTTTATGAGAATGCTGTAATTTCTTAATAGATGAGAAATTGACTTCACAATTAAGCACTGCTAAACTAAAAATATCAAGATGAATAGTTATGGAATGTTACCGTATGGGCATAACCTGATCTAATTTGCTTACACTACAAGTGTGTTCAAATTGGTTCAGGTTTTTATTTTGCCTCGGTAGTAATCGACTTAAATGCAGAAGATTCAAGTGGTGAGAGCAAGGGGAATATTTTTGGCCGAGCAGTGGATATAATCTCAAGTATTTTTGCTCCTTTACTGGGCGTAATGGCAGGTGCGGGGATTTTAAAAGGATTATTATTAATCGCTTCAAACTTTGGTTGGTTAGAAGCAACAGATACGACATATATCATTCTAGCAGCTACAGCAGATAGTCTGTTCTATTTCTTGCCTGTTTTACTCGCAGTAACGACCGCAAGAAAGTTTGAAGGAAATATCTTCACTGCCGTTACAATTGCGGGAGCATTGCTTTACCCTTCAGTAATTGCGCTAAATGCAGAAGAAGTGGCGACTACATTTTTCGGAATTCCGGTAACAATGATGAGTTATTCATCTACAGTTATTCCAATTATCCTCGCAGTCTTTGTGATGAGTAAGTTTGAAAAACTATGTAATCGTTTTATCCATGAAAGCGTCAAGAACTTTATTACCCCGCTACTTTCTCTTGTGGTAATGGTTCCGTTAACGTTAATTGTATTTGGTCCAATTGGTGTAAATGTCGGTAATGCAATTGCAGATGGACTATTAGCTGTATTTTCATTCAGCCCATTATTAGCAGGTGCTATTTTAGGTGCAAGTTGGCAGTTGTTGGTTATTTTTGGTGTTCACTGGGGACTCGTTCCTGTCTTCATTAATAATGTTGCCGTATACGGTAGAGATGGAATTAAACCATCATCAGCAGCCTCAGTATTTGCCCAGACAGGTGCAACGTTTGGTGTTTTTCTAAAAACTAAGAATAAAAAATTGAAAGCACTAGCAGGTTCTGCAACTGTTACAGCTTTATTTGGAATCACAGAGCCTGCCATTTACGGGGTAACGTTACGTCTGAAAAAACCATTTATTGCTGGGATTATTGGTGGCGCTGTCGGAGGAGCAATTATTGGACAGGCTGGAACTCAGGCATTCGCATCTGGTGCACCTGGACTTTTAACATTACCGATATTCTATGGACCTGGAGGAGAAGGATTTTTAGGGCTTGTTCTTGGTATCGTAGCAGCGTTCTTAGTGTCAGCTACTTTAACGTATATTTTAGGCTTTGAAGATCCTATTGAAGAAACTGAGGCGTCTGAGGATTCGAATGTAAGCAAAGAAAAGAGTGATGAGGAGATTGCAAGTCCTCTTGAAGGTAAGGTAGTTGACTTAACTGATGTTCCGGATTCTGCATTTGCTTCAGAGGCAATGGGCAAAGGAGTTGCAATTGAGCCAACATCAGGAAGAGTTGTTTCTCCAGTTAATGGAACGGTAACTGTTGCTTTTAAAACGAAGCATGCAATCGGCCTCGTTTCAGATAGTGGTGCAGAGATATTAATTCATGTTGGTATCGATACGGTTCAGTTAGAAGGAAAGCATTTTGTCTCTCATGTTAAACAGGGGGATCAAGTCAAAAAGGGAGATTTACTTGTTGAGTTCGATATTGAAGAAATCAAGAAAGCTGGCTATCAGGTAGTCACACCTATCATTGTGACAAACTCTTCCAATTATACGGAAGTTAATGCTACAAAGAATAACTCTGTAAAGGAACAAGAGACTCTATTGAGTCTGAAACTTTTCAATAGCGAAAGTGACTGACTTGTAGACGAATATCATGCCTAGACCGATAAAATGAAATAAAGACCGAAATACTTTTTTGAACATGCACCTGTCAAGTAGACATTTATAAAAACAGTCATTAAGCTGATTTTAATCGATAATTAACAGGGCTCGTTTTTAGTTTTGTTTGAATCCGTTTATGGTTATAATAGTTTATATAGTCAGCTACGGCATCGATGACTTCAACAGCTGTTTGTGGTTGTGTGAAGTGGTACATTTCACCCTTTAAGTGGCCAAAGAAGTTTTCGATACAAGCGTTGTCCCAGCAGTTGCCTCTGCGGGACATGGATTGGGTAATTCCCATCTTTTCTAATCGCTTGATGTAGATTGGGTTTGTAAATTGGATGCCTTGATCACTGTGTAGAATGGCTCCTTTTTCAAACCCTTTCTTTTTTAATTCATTCAATGCCCGAAAAACGAGCTCCATATCCTGGCTCTGGCCAATAGAATAACATGCGATTTCCCCGTTAAATAAATCTTTAATCGCACACACATACATCCACTTTTGAGCCCCTTTCTTAACCTCTATGTAGGTGATATCGATCACGAATTTTTTCCCTGGTTTGATGGCCTTAAAATGGCGATTTAAAACGTTAGGAATAGTACCGTGTGGTTGCTTCTGGTTTCTGAATCGTTTTTTTCGGATTCTACAGTATAGGCCATACCTGCGCATGATTCTGGATATTCTTTTTTCGTTTACCACTAAATCATACTCTTCCTTTAAGGCTAGTTTGATTCGCTTTCTACCGTAGGTTCCACGATGGTCTTGAAAAATTTTAATGATATAAGGCAAAAGCCCTTCATCTTTTGTATCCTGTACCTTTTCCGCACGTCGCTTCAACCACTTGTAGTAGCCTGAACGTGAAACCTCTGTTAGCTCCACTAACTTTTGAACGGGGTAGGTCGTTGAATGTGCGTGTATAAATGCAAATTGTGCTTCCTTATCATTCACCCCCTTTTCAGATCCAACAACTTTTTTAAGTATTCATTCTCCAGTTTCAGTTTTTCATATTTTTCTTCTAAAGTAGCTTCTTTCATCATCCTTTTTCCTTTGCTTTTACGTCCTCTTGTATCTTCAAGAGCCTTAAATCCACCTTCTCTTACCTTGCGAACCCATTCATTAATCCTTTTATAATTACTAATGTCATACTTCTTGGCCAATTCAGCAGAAGAATGTCCCTCCAAATATAACTCAACTATTTGCTTTTTTACATCAAACGGATATTTTCTCTTCTCCATCTCAATCATTCCTCTCTCTATAACCCTGTACAACCACTATATCATGAATTCGAGAGTGACTGTTTTTCTAAAACTGTCTACTATATAGGGACAATAACATTTTAAAGACCGATATCCAGAAAAGAGCTTCATTTAGTATTCGTGGATGTCATCAAAACAAAAAAAGACCGGGCGTTTTGCCCGGTTTTCATATTCAGCGCTGAAATTTAGTTGTTATAAGCGCCAAAGCTTAATAAATTGGTAAAGATTCGATATCCTCCTGGGACTTGGGCATCAATTTGCCGATAGAAAACAAGGCTCGTATAAAGGTAGGTCCCTTTACCATAATTCGCCATGAGAATTCCGCTTGTAAAGGGCTCTTCATTCGGATCAGCCATCGAAACAAAGGTTTCGTAACGGTCATCCCATGCCATTGGGAAGTAGAGACCTCTTTCTTGAACCCAGTTATCCCAGTCATTGCTTGTAATTTTATTAGGAAAATTAAATAATGGGTGTTCTGGTTGCGTCATTGTTACTTCAGCATTTTCGTCGGTAACTCGCCAACGAATTGATGGGCTTCCGATTGTTAATGGGTATGGAGGTGTCAAAACGGAATTCCAAGGGTCGCCAGAAGTCATGTATTGGACGACTAAATGACCGCCATTTTCTACGTATTCCAGTAATCGCTCGTTATGTTGTAAAAAGTCTTCTCTAGCGAGAGTTACCCGAATTCCAGTAACAATTGTATCGTATTGACTAAGATCACTAGTAGCTAAATCATCGGAAGTTAGTTTGGTAATATCAAATCCGGCATTTATTAGTGAGTCGGCGATAGTATCAAACCCGCTTTCAATATAACCAATTTTTAGATGGTCTGGCTTTAACAGTTCGAATGCCACGCCATTGATTGCTGCTGGATAGAGGAAGTACGAGTCTTTAATATGCTCATATTTAATCTCCTGAACAGTTGCATTGTAGATTTTTCCCTCTGCAACAGCAATTGTTTCAATTGTAAAACTTCCCTCATCTACGTTTGAAGGAGGTATTAATGTAAAGGCAACATCCTTTTCCTCAAATCGTTCTGTTAGGGAGACATTTGCTACTGCAGGCTGACTTGCCCAACCATCTGGCAGATTTAATGAAACCTTTGCACTCTTCTTTTCTTTTGCATAGTTTTTGACTTTTACATTTACAGGTATTTTATCTTGTACGTCTGCTGTGTTCACGGTTATATTGGCAGGTGTGGCAGTTACACTTAAATCAGGAAGAACACTGACTGTATTATTCAAATCAAGACTTTTACTTGTTTCGACCCCGTTTTCTTTAAATGAAATTTGAGCCTGTAGCACGGCCTCGTCGTAGGGGTGGAAATATTCGGCTTTCTTAGGAACGGTCACATTATAAGTAACTGTTTTTGACTCCCCAGGCTTCAGATGTTTGAGTTCTGAAGGTTTTTCATGTCGCCAATCCTTAGGGGTAATCAGAGCTGTTTTGATATGTTGAATCTTTGTTTTTCCTTTATTTGAAACAGTTACTTGTACTTTTGTTTTTTCTCCTTGTGTTAACACATATGAATCGATCCCAATCTCTACTGAGAGGTTGGAAGAAATAAAGCTTAATTCTTGAAGTTGCTCAGCTTTTACTTCAAGTTTATGGATTAAATCATTTTTAACACTGCTATTCAAGGTGCTTGATTTAATAAGAGATATTATTTTTTTAACTTCTTTTAAAGCATTTTGAGATTTCGGTAAAATTGCTTCGCGTTTAGGGTATAGGCTGATCATCTCCTCCAGTTTATCCTGCAATGCATTGAGGCGCTTTTGAACGTTATTTGCAGGAATTATTTGTGCCCATTCGTGGAAATCGTATGGAATTCCTGCAAAAATTTCTTTGGAAGAGGATTGTACGGCCGACTTGACTAAATCTAAATGCGCCTGTCTTGGAGCGACTGGAATATCATTGCCCATTCCTTGGCTCTTGTGTAAATAGCGTGAAGCTTCACCGAGCTGAGGGTAGCTCATCCCATAAATAGGGTCGTAGTCTCCAATTTCGATCGAAGTGGTGGCAGAATCGGCTGATGACGCAGGCAGGTAAAGTTTCTTGATTTGCCAAGGATGTAATCCCTCTTTAAAGTGCTCAGGAAAAACTTCTGGATCTGCAGCATCTTCAAAAGCTTTTTGTGATAAAACAGTTATGGCTCTATGGTGTCCGTGTTGACTGTCGACATTTAGGAAAGAAGGCATAACAATGTCCGGTTGGTAAATTCTAATAAATTTGATTAAACGCTCATAGGTTAGTTCTTCACCCCATTTTTCGAGTGTTTCATCGGGTGATTTAGAAAAGCCAAAATCGTAGATAGGATCTGATGTTGTTTCACTTAGATGGTAGGCTTTAACTCCATTAACTTTAGCAGCTTCAATCATCTCGTTGGAGCGAATGATCCCGAGGGCATTTCCTAGCTCATTCCCGATGGCATTTTGACCACCTTCTCCTCTGTTGGCAATGAGGCTAGCTGTTTTGACTCCTAAGCCTCGTGATAAATAGGCAAGCAGATCGCTGCGCTCATCATCTGGATGCGCTCCTGTATTTAAGAATGAAACTGTTGTATCAAGCGGTTTGACAGCATTCCACAGTTCAACATCAGGCTCATTTTTAGTTTGTGCAAAACTAATCGGAGGCAAAAGAGAGGCAAAAAACAGAATGGTCACAATTAAATAACTAAGTTTTTTCAATGAGAGAAACCCCTTTCATAATTAGGATAAGTATTCTTCAATACTCCTTTCTTTATTATTTTAGTTAGTAAAATTAACTAACTAATAAGAATAAATTATACTCTCAAGTCATATTATATAATTATTCAGAATATTGTAAACATTACTAAATGACTATTTGACACAAAAAGTAGGTAGATAGAACAAGGGCTAAATTCATGGTTACTTTAATTTCTGATTCAAAATAATCTAAATTTTTTAAATTAAATATTGTAAACACTTTCATTTTATTATATAAATTAATTAGGCTAACTAACTAACAAATGTAGGGCTGTGATATCTGTGATTAGAAAATCTCCAAATGAACAATCAAAACTTTTTAACAAAAAACTTGTTTTGCAATGTATAAGAACCTATCAACCTATTTCTAGAGCTGAAATAGCAGGAAAGCTAAATTTTAGCAAACCGACAGTTTCCATTCTTGTGGATGAATTAGTTCAAGAGAATTGGATACATGAAAGAGGGATAGGAGAGTCCTCTTCACAAGGTGGAAGAAGACCGATACAGCTTTATTTTAATGAAAAAGCCGCGTATGTAGTTGGAGTAGATATTGGCGGTACGAAAGTAAAAGCAGCTATCTCCGATTTGACTGGGAATATTATCTGTTCAAGGACATTCAGTACAAAGAAGCATCTAAAGCAATTAATGAGAATGCTTTATACGGAAGTTTTTGACATGCTCCAGCAAAGCCAAATAGCAGAAGAGTTGGTGCTAGGAATGGGAGTTGGCGTACCGGGGATAGTTGAAACGGAAACTGGGGTAGTGCTTGAGGCACCAAGTTTAAACTGGATTCGTTATCCGTTTTTGACAGAGTCTGAGAGATATTTTTCCTTCCCAGTCTATGTTGATAACGACGTTAACGTTGCCGTTCTTGGAGAACAATGGTTGGGAAGTGCTCAGAAAAAGGAGAACATTCTGTTCATCGCTGTCGGAACTGGAATAGGTAGTGGCATTATCATTCATAACCAACTGTACCGAGGGGCGTCTTATGCCGCCGGTGAAATAGGTTATTTAGTAACAGACAAGAATGATATGAAAAAAGAGTTTAAACCAATTTTTCATCGATATGGTTATCTGGAAAGTGTTGCAGGTGGAAAAGCCATCGGTGAGAAATTAACAATGGCAATCAGGGAAGAGCGCAACCACCCTTTATATAAAGAGGCGATTGCTTCTGAGTTGACAGGTAAACAAGCTTTTCTGTTAGCTTCGGATGGAGACAAGGTAGCATTAAAAATTGTTGAGAATGCAATAGAACATTTAGCTTATGGAATTATTAATGCCGCATCTCTTTTAAATCCTGAGGTTGTAATTTTAGATGGGGGAGTAATGAAATCGGCTGACTTCATTCTTCCAAGATTGCAAAAAATTGTGCAGCCATACTTACCTAGTTCAGTGGGAATACATCAATCAGAGCTTGGCGAAAATGCAGGAGTATTAGGAGCAATCTCTCTGTTTTTAAGAGAATATGACAGTATTTTAAATGCACCTAACTTGTGACATCCGTGTCTCCTATTTATTCCTTGTTAAACCAAAATTTTGGGCTCATCTTATATGAAATCTTGGTTTCACGTCCTTTTTTAGAACTGAAGGGTACTCTGATTCCACGACTCGTTTTCTCCTTTCGTTTCATGATTCAGACGGAAATGGGCCCAAAAACAACACTGACATCTAACAAAGCTATGTATAAAAATGGTTCTTAGTAGATTATTGATCTACTTCAAGAATAAATAAAGAAGCTAGGGGGATTCAAATGTTTAAAAAGAAGAGTTTTTTAGTTCTTTTACTGGGGTTGATGATGTTGTTTGTTTCTGCATGTTCAAGCGGTTCTTCAGGTGAAGAATCTCCATCGAATAATCAAGGTGGGGATGCAGAAGAATCTGCGAGTGGAAATCTTGTTATTTATACAGCGCGGGATCAGACGATCGTTGATCAAGTTGTTGAGATGTTTAATGCGAAATACCCTGATGTAAGAGTTGACGTCTTAACGATGGGAGCACAGGAGATTCTTGAGCGTGTACGTGGTGAAAAGGCAAATCCACAGGCTGACTTTTGGTGGGGTGGTACTCAATCTGCCTTTATGACTGCAGCAAACGAAGATTTATTAGAACCATTTAAGCCAAGCTTCGATGCTAGTATTCTAGCAGAACATAAGGATGCAGAAGGCCGTTGGTATGGCGAGATGCTTCTACCGGAAGTTATCATGTACAACTCAGATATGCTTTCCAAAGAGGAAGCTCCACAGGATTGGGATGATTTATTAGATCCAAAGTGGGATGACCAGCTCATCATTCGTGGTGTATTAGCGTCCGGAACGATGAGAACCATTTACTCAGCGATGATTCATGAGCAAGGTGCTGATAATCCTGAAGCAGGTTATGAATGGCTTAAAAAATTAGATGCCAACACGAAGGAGTATGCACAAGATCCAACAAATTTATATTTGAAGCTTGCTCGTCAAGAAGGCTCAATTTCTCTTTGGAATCTTCAAGATATCCTTATTCAAAAGAACCAGCATAATCAGCCGTTTGATTACATCTATCCTCAAAGTGGTGCACCTATTTTAGTTGATGCAGTTGGTCTAGTCAAAGATGCAAAAAATCTTGAAAATGCAAAGTTATTTTATGAGTTCTTGTTTGAGCCAGAAACACGGACAACGTTAGCAGAGGATTTATATCAAATTCCAACTCGTACTGATATTGATAAATCTGCAATGCCTGATTGGTATCAAGAACTTGAGTTGAAATCTTTAGAGCTTGACTGGGAAGTTATGTCCGAAAAAGAGGCAGAATGGATGCAATATTGGGATGAAAATATAAAAGGTAAGAACTAAGCGAACTGTGGTTCCTTTTAAAAAGGGTGAAGAAATTTCCTTTGCCCTTTTTATGAATTTTACTGATTTTAATCAAGCGATCGCTGCAAGATTAATGACAAAAAATTTTTTCCTTGAAGAAAACATTTTTACAACGATTGCACACAAGATGTTCTAGTAAAAATTGTGTTCTTTCGATCGTTCCTGAAGGTGCTTGCTCTTTCTAAATTACAGCGAGGTGTTCGTATTGAAAAATGTAAGACTAGAAACTGTTAGTAAAATGTTTGGTTCAGCTGTTGGCGTTGAGAATGTAGATATAGATGTTAAACCTGGAGAGTTTTTTACCTTTTTAGGACCATCAGGATGTGGAAAAACAACTACATTACGGATGATTGCTGGTTTTTATTTTCCGACAAAAGGAAAAATTTATTTTGATAATCGTGATGTAACAACTCTTCAGCCAAATAAACGAAATATTGGGATGGTCTTTCAAAATTATGCACTTTTTCCACATATGACTGTTTTTGAAAATATTGCATTTGGTCTTGAAGTACGCAAAATGTCCAAAGCAGTAATCAAGGAGAAAGTGGAACGAGCACAAAAACTGGTTCATCTAGAAAAATACGGTGCACGTAAAATAAATGAGCTATCAGGTGGGCAACAACAACGTGTTGCGTTAGCTCGTGCTCTTGTAATCGAGCCAGATATTCTTTTGCTTGATGAACCACTTTCCAATTTAGATGCAAAATTGCGCGAGGAAACGAGAGTTGAGATTAAGAGACTTCAGGTTGAGTTAGGGGTAACGACGATCTATGTTACCCATGATCAAACTGAAGCAATGACCATGTCCGATCGGATTATGGTTATGAAAGAAGGTGTTGTTCAACAAATTGGAACTCCGCAAGAGATCTATAATAAACCAACCAATCATTTTGTTGCTTCTTTCATTGGAGAATCAAATGTACTGAATGGAGAAGTGGTTGAAATTATTGAAAACTCGGTGAAAGTAAAGCTCGAAGATCATATTTTTGTTCAAGGTTCTATCGATCAGTCAGCAAATGGAAAAAAGCTTACGATTGGAGAGAAGATAAAATGTTCAATTCGTCCGGAGGCAGTGTTTGAAGGTCCAGGAGTGAATGAATTACACGGCACGATTCAATTGGTTGAATTTACTGGAGTAAGTATTAATTATGTTGTTAAAGTCGGCTCCAATATCATGAAAGTAATGATTATTAATAAAGGTAACCGAATTCTTAATAGAGGTGATTCGATTACTCTCCATGTTCCGGTAAACGGAATTTACTTGATTGGTGAATAGGAGGTGAAAAAATGAGTGGAAATCAGGATGTAGTTATGAAAGAAAATTGGTGGAGTCGGTTAACCCGATCCAAATATTTTGTTTATGTTTTAATTTCACCTATTTTTTTGGTGCTTTTAGCATATGTAATTTATCCTTTTTATCAGACTTTTCTCCAAAGTGTTATGACTGAGGAAGGTGCGACTTTCGAAAATTACCAACGCTTTTTTGGCTTAACTAGTACTGCCAATCTTGAAGCGCTTTGGACAAGTATATATATTTCGGTCATTAGTGTTATTACCTGTGCCATTGTTGGGGTAACGATGGCCTTTTTAATGGAACGTTATGAGTTCCCCGGCAGAAAGATTTTATCAGTTTTAATTTTAGTGCCGATGGCATTGCCGCCACTGGTGGGTGTTTTATCTTTCACCTTTTTATATGGAGAAAGTGGTATTATTCCAAGGTTTTTTCAAGCATTGTTTAATCTTGATAGTGTGCCATTTGCTTTAAAAGGTGTTGTAGGAGTGATCGTTGTTCATACGTTCACCATGTATACGTATTTTTATTTAACTGCAGCAGCAGCGATTAAAGGATTGGATCCCTCCTTAGAAGAAGCAGCAACAAGCTTAGGCTCAGGGAGAATTCGCATTTGGCTTAAAGTAATTTTACCAATGTTGACGCCATCACTTGTGGCTTCTTCCTTACTTGTCTTTATGATATCCATGGCTTCGTACACTGCACCATTAATGTTTGGTGTTGATAGAACAATGACGATGCAAATTTACTTGTCGAGGACGAATGGGAATCTTGATATGGCAGCTACTCAATCTACCATTCTTTCGATTGTTTCGATTTCCTTTTTGATTCTGATGAGATGGTATCAGGGCAGACGTAATTTTCAGAATCAGAGTAAGGGCATCGGCGTTCATCGAACCGAATTGCGTTCACAGTTGGCAAAATACTTATCGATGGCTTTTTCTTTTATCGGTGTCATTATCTTAATGCTTCCAATTCTAGTGCTTGTGTTGATCTCTTTTTCAGTTGATGGAGAATGGACTGTTCAAATTATCCCGACAAGCTATACATTGCAGCATTATATTGATCTATTTACAGATGAGCGCACCTGGCGTCCGATATGGAATAGTCTGCAGATGAGCTTTGTCGCAACGGCAGGCAATATTCTTTTCGGTGTTGCCGCAGCATATGCACTTGTACGAATGAGATTTAAAGGGAAAGTGTTTCTTGATATTTTAATTATGGTTCCATGGGCCCTTCCGGGTACTGTTGTTGCTGTTAATTTAATCGCTGCTTTCAGTGAACCTAATGTTTTTAGCTTTAACCAAGTTTTAATTGGGACATTTTGGATTTTGCCATTAGCATACTTTGTCCGGCACCTGCCGTTAATATTCCGCTCCACGTCTGCTGCATTAATGCAAATGGACGAATCAGTCGAAGAAGCAGCTCGCAGCTTAGGAGCAAATTGGTGGTACACCTTTAGGCGGGTTGTCATGCCAATGGCTTTTTCTGGAATTCTAGCAGGAACATTGCTCGCTCTTGTTCAGGGAATTGGTGAATTTGTTGCTTCTATCTTAATTTACAGTACCTCTACCATGCCATTATCAGTTGCCATATTCCAGAAAATGTACGCATTTCAATTTGGAACTGCATGTGCATACGGGGTACTACAAATTGTGTTAATCGTTCTCGTTCTCTTTATCTCACAAAAGTTGACCGACGGAAAAGCAGGAGCTGCCATATAAAAAGGAGAGAAGTTTATGAAAGCAAGTGATATTCACGGAAGAGATCTTTATCTGCTTGAGCAGGCACCTTTTGCTGTTGTCCCATTGGGTAGCTTTGAATACCATGGCCCTCATTCTCCATTAGGGACTGATATTGTATTAGCAGAAGGGTTTGCAGATTTGATTGATCCTAGCTTAGGTGGAGCCATTTATCCAACAGTACCTTACACGGCGTGTCCTGGAAAAACGAATAAGTACAAAGGGACGTTGACGATTCGTCCCAGTGTCATGCAGGAGTATTTAATAGATATTGTTGTTGGAATCCTTGAGCAGGGAATTAAGAAAGTTATTTTGTTAAATGCCCATGATGGCAATATGGGCTTATCGCGAACGGTAGCAGAGTATGTGACTGGGCAACATACTGATGCAAGTATATTATTGGTGAATTGGTGGCAGATGGTGGCCGTTGATGATGCGAAAGAAATAGGATTTGAGGGAACTAAAGGACGGGGACATGGCGGTCCTTTTGAAATGTCAGCAGTTAAAGCCTTTCGTCCAGATTTAGTGGAAGTGGAGCAAGGGGACGAGGAGTTTAAGGAACAAACTCCGCTTTCGGATCATCCCTATATTTTAGTTGAGGGAACCCCTGTTTCATGGGATGGTTATACTGGTTTAATTCAACAAATAAGTGAAGACAAGGGAAGAAAAATTGTCCATAAAGCTAGCACTAATTTAAACGAGTTAATTAAAAATTGGCTTTACTAATAGTAGACAAGAAGGGATTGACTATAATGAAATCAGTGCTAAGGGAACAGGTCATCAATAAGGAAGGAGCAGTCTTTCCTTCAAAAACGTATATGTCAATGGTACTTGAACCAGCTTATGATGAGGCGAAGACACAATTTATTGACTCTATGTTAGAAATTCACTATGCACATTTAATTATGTTAGTTGAGCAAGGAATTATTGAAGATGCCGAAGCGAAGAAGATTGCGAAAGCTGTACAGAAGCTAGATGTTGAAACGATAAAGTTGAGCAGTTACACGGGAGAATTTGAAGATTTATTTTTTGAAGTAGAGCATTCTTTAATTGAAGAAGCAGGAGATATTGCGGGAAATCTCCATATTGCTAGAAGTCGAAATGACATGGGAATTGCGATTTATAGAATGACGTTACGAACAAAATTACTAGTTTTAATTGAAAAGGCGATAAAACTGCGTGAAGCACTTATTGAATTAACGGAGGAGCATAAGGAAACGGTAATGATTGGCTATACCCATACACAGCAAGCGCAGCCAACCACGTTAAGTCACTATTTAAATGCCATGACAGATGTACTGACACGAGATATTCAGCGAATGCAGGCAGCTTTTAGGACAGTTAATCGCAGCAGTATGGGGGCGGCCGCACTTACAACATCAGGCTTTGCCATTAATCGGGAACGGATGAAGGAGCTGTTAGGGTTCGAAGAGGTGATTGATAATGCATGGGATGCAGTAGCTGGAGCCGATTATATTGCTGAAACTGCAACATCGGTTCAATTATCAGCATTGAATTTAGGAAGGTCGATGCAGGATTTTCTACTATGGGGAACGCAAGAGTACGGTGCTTTTCTCCTTTCTGCTCCATATGTGCAAATTAGCTCTATTATGCCACAAAAAAGAAACCCTGTTTCGATGGAACATATGAGAGCATTGTTATCAAGCGTGGCGGGAGATTGCCAAACAGTCTTGTTAATGGTTCATAATACTCCATTTGGCGATATTGTAGATACGGAAGACGATATGCAGCCCTATATTTGGAAAGCTGTTGAGAAATTGGGCGGCATTTATGAATTGTTGACCTCTGTATTATTGACAATGGAAGTAAACAAGGAAGTTCTTTTAAAGAGGGCGCAAGAGAGCTTTGCAAATGTAACAGAGTTAGCTGACACGATTGTTAGAAAAGACGGTTTGTCTTTCAGGCAGGCGCATCATGTTGTTAGTTCCACTGTTAAAGAATTGATGAGAAGTGGTCAAATTACATTACATTCTTTAACGTTGGAACTGTTAAACAAGCAATTTATGAAAATAGTAGGCAAACAATCCAGCTTATCGGAGGAAGAATTAAAACAATGTTTAAGCCCTGAGTATTTTGTACAAATACGCAGTTTAGAAGGTGGACCAAGTCCAACGAGGATGGAAAAAACGATTGAAGTGAGACAAAAGGAACAAAGTGATTTAATTTTTTGGTTGAATGAAAGAAAAGATAATTTGTCGAAAGCGGCTTTAAACGTCAAAACCATTACCTCAAAGTGGACGGATTCGCAAAATTAAGTAGATGCAGCTTATAGCTAAAGAGGGTAACCGACGGTTACTCTCTTTTTATATTTGACAATTTCCTTGGATTCTCCTGTTTATTAGCTAATCGTACTATCTGGAAAGAGCTTAATGAAGACTCGAAAAACAGATGGGAAGATAATGCCGAGTATTGGGATGATTATATGGCGAAGAAAGTAATCGATGTGATTAGACCTTCCACGGAAAAATTGTTGGGCGTTGAACAAGGTCACGATATTTTAGATATTGCCTATGGAACTGGAAGTTTTCAAGAAGAATAGCCAAATTGGGAGCTATTAAAAGACGATGGGCATTTTATTTTGTCAATTACACCAACCTCAGAGGTGCGGAAAATTAATAAATTAGAAGGCATTAACGTATATTTTCATAAACAGCCTGAAAATCCACTCTTTATCAGCTTAGTTATCACTTCTGCCATTTCTTTCGGTGGTTTATCCATTCCGTTATTGAGCCATTTTCTGATGACATCGATGCTCCCGCTTATGATAAAGGTACTTATATAAACAGAAAGCTTGGGGTCAAGCGTATGTACTGCTTTCCAATTTTGCATGAAGGCTTGGTGAGCAAAAGTGATCACTTTTTTCTGGAAGTTGGTGTCCGTATTTTCGTCTAGAAGTACTTGGCAAACTTCTTGCTTAGAGGTGAAGTATTCTAGCAATCTCTCTATCAATTGAAGATCGCCCTCGTCTTTATCATAGGTGCATTGGTTAAGGTAACCAGCCATATCTTGAATAATTTCTTCCTCAATTTTATCGAGGAGATCGAAATGATCGAGGTAATGGGCATAAAAAGTTGAGCGATTAATATCAGCAAGCTCACAAATTTCTTTTACGGTAATGGAAGAAATTGATTTTTCTTTTAATAACTTGATCAAACTTTGCTTTAAGGCCATGCGTGTATACTTTTTGCGTCGATCTAATTTGGAATTCATGAGTGAACTCTCCTTGAATTTTTGATTTTCCCAACACAATTATTAAATGTGTTGGAAAAATTACAGATGTTGTTAAACTGATTATTGAATAGGCAACACCCTGTTTCTATAATGATATGGTGAATATAAAAAAATGGCAAGAGAGGTGAGGGATGATAAACATTGCAGCACGAGTTATTAAACATAAAAAATCCGTTGCGATTACTTTTATGATCCTGACCATAATATCTACCTTTGCACTTTTTACAGTATCGGTTAATTACGATATGAAGGATTATTTGCCAAAGGATGCTGGCTCAACAATCGCGTTGGACATTATGGAGCAGGAATTCGAGGGTGGTGTTCCATCCAATCGGGTCATGGTGAAAGACGTAACGCTCCAAGAAGCGCTTACTTTTAAAAAACAGCTGTCTGCAATTGATGGTGTCTTTGATGTGACTTGGTTGGATGATGCGGTTGATATTAAATCACCGCTCGAAATGGCTGAGCCTAAAACAGTGGAAACATATTATAAAAATGATACAGCGATATATTTATTCAGTATCCGTCCAGGTGATGAAGTCCAGGTGACGCAAGCCATTTACGACCTTATCGGGGAAGAAAATGCCCTTGCCGGTGAATCGGTGAATACTGCAACCCAACAAACGATGGCAGGAAAAGAATCGATGTTTGCAGCCATGTTATTAGTTCCAATTATCATTATCATTTTGGTTGTATCGACCACTTCATGGATAGAGCCACTGTTTTTCTTAACGGCAATCGGTATATCAGTCTTAATTAATATGGGAACCAACTTTTTTCTTGGGGAAGTTTCTTTCGTTACCCAGTCAGTGGCCCCCATTTTACAATTAGCTGTTTCACTGGATTATGCGATTTTCCTACTTCATAGTTTTTCAGATTATCGGAAAAAAGTTGCCGATCCGAACGAAGCGATGGAGCTTGCGATGAAAAAATCCTTTTCTGCCATTGCTGCCAGTGCGGCCACTACCTTTTTTGGGTTTATAGCACTGTCCTTTATGGAATTCGAAATCGGCTCAGACTTAGGAATTAATTTAGTCAAAGGAATTCTTTTAAGCTTCATAAGTGTTATGGTATTTTTACCAGCGCTTACGCTTCTTTTTTATAAATGGATTGATAAAACACAGCACAAACCTTTACTCCCTAGCTTTAAAAAAATGGGAAATGGGGTTGTTAAAGTTAGGCTAGTAAGTTTTATTTTTGTTCTTTTATTGATTGTCCCAGCCTTCTTAGCACAAAGTAAAACAGATTTTACATACGGCATTGGAGAGCAACCGGAGACAACCAGGACGGGTGCCGATATTGTGAAAATTAAAGAAGAGTTTGGCGAGAGTACGCCGATTGTTTTACTCGTTCCAAAAGGGGACGTTGTCAAAGAAGAAGAGCTTGTACATGATTTAGAGGAACTCAAGCATGTAACAAGTGTTCTTGCTTATGTCAACACAGTCAGTGCGGCGATTCCTCCTGAGTACTTAGATCCAGCTATTACGGAACAATTTTATTCCGAGAATTATAGTCGAATCATCTTGCAAACCGAAACAAAAAATGAAGGAAAAGAAGCGTTTCAGCTAATTGAAAAAGTACAACAGGCAGCCGATGAGCATTATGAAGAAGATGTCTATCTTGTTGGGGAAAGCGTGACCTTGTATGACATCAAAACGACAGTCGAAAAGGACAATAAGTTAGTTAATCTATTAACGATTGGAACTGTTGCTTTGGTTTTATTTGTCACATTCCGTTCAATTTCGATTCCAGTAATATTGCTTCTCACGATTCAGACATCTGTATGGATTAATTTATCGGTTCCATATTTTACAGATTCACCACTTCAGTATGTGGGATATTTACTTATTAGTATTATTCAGTTAGCAGCAACGATTGATTATGCCATTTTGTTAACAGATGCGTATAGAGATTATCGAAAGGAAATGAACGTCTTTCAAGCGGTCAGAAAAACAATTGATGATAAAATATTCTCGATTGGAGTTTCCGCTTCGATTTTATCAAGTGTAGGCTTCATTTTATGGATTACGTCGACTAATCCAATTGTTGCTTCCATTGGGCTATTGTTAGGTCGAGGAGCATTGCTTGCGTTTATTTTAGTTGTATTTTTCTTACCTGCGATGCTGGTGCTTTTTGACAAATTGATTATAAAAACCACTTGGAAAGCAAATTTTCATAAGGAGCAATGATGATGAGGAAAATAAAGAAAATTTTATTTGTCTTTGTAGCGCTTCTTTTATTGCTTCCTTCATTTCTTGTAACGGCTGCTGCAAATTCAAATAAGTCGGAAGACGATGTTTCTTCAAGGGAGGGCACTGTCTCTTCAAAGGATGAAGTTGTTTATGCAAAGCTAAGTGCTACGGGTGAAAGACAAGAGATTTATGTCGTCAATATTTTGGATGTAGAACAGGCGGGGAAAGTAGTTGATTTTGGGCGTTATTCTCATTTGAAAAATTTAACGGATTTAGCCGAGCTCGAACAGCAAAATGGTGCAGTTGAATTTGTTGCCCCTAAGGGAAAATTTTATTATCAAGGAAATATTGATGAACAATCCTTACCATGGAATGTTTCCGTGTCTTATCTGTTAGATGGAAAAATGATTTCCCCTGATGAGCTTGCCGGAAAAGACGGGCATGTTCAAATCAGGGTTCAGACAAATGCCAATGAGGAAGTAGACCCTATATTTTTCCAAAACTATTTATTGCAGGTTTCACTTTCTTTAGATTTAGAGATTTATCGAAATATTGTGGCACAAGATGGGATGATTGCAAATGCGGGAAAAAACAAGCAAATCACCTTTACAGTGATGCCTGAAAAAGAAGGGGACTTCCTCGTTGAAGCTGATGTTCAAGGCTTTGAACTAGAAGGCATCGATATATCAGCAGTTCCATCATCAATGGCCATTGATTCCCCAGATATCGATGAAATGGTCGGTGACATGGAATCCCTAACAGATGCAATTGAAGAGCTCCATAATGGAGTTGGAGAACTTGATACAGGTGTCTCACAAATAAATTCAGGAGTGAAAGAGCTCCGTACGGGTTCTGAACAATATCAAGATGGAATGAAGGCAGTCGCCGCTTCATCCTCTTCATTAATTGATGCGTCAAAGCAAATTAATGAAGCTCTTGTAATGTTGAATCGATCGTTAAGCAGTAATTCAGAAGAGATGGACCTTGGGGAATTGAAAAAGCTTCAAGATGGACTGCACCAAATAGCGGGAAGATTAAAAAAAACGTCAACAGGTTTAGCTACGCTAAAGAAAAATTACGCTATTTCATACCAAACTTTAGATGGTGCGATGAATGCTATTCCAGCACAAGAAATTTCCGAAGCACAAATCCAAGAGCTATATGGTAGCGGTGCTGATCCCGATGTATTAGACCGATTGCTGGATACCTATTCTGCCGCACTTAAAGCAAAAGGCACTTATACAGCTGTCAAAGCTGCTTTTGATGGGGTGAATTCTACATTAGAACAGGTTAGTGGAGGTCTTCTAGAGATAACGACGCATCTTGAAACAATGGCAAAAGGAATTTCTTCTTCCCTAGAAAATAACGATATGGCAGATTCATTTGTTCTATTACAAAAAGGAATTAGCGATCTTTCAGCGAATTATAAAAAATTCCACTCTGGATTAGTCGGTTATGCAGGTGGGGTAAGTCAATTATCAAGCTCATACGGCATGCTCAATAGTGGTATTGCTGATTTGTCAACTGGGACCGGCGAATTAGAAAGTGGTGTCAGTGGGCTCCACGACGGTACTGGGGATCTAAAAGATGCGACAAGTAATATTCCAGAGCAAATGAAGGAAGAAGTTGAGCAAATGATGGCTGAATACGATAAGTCTGACTTTGAAGCCGTATCTTTCATGTCAGGGGAAAATGAAAACATCAATTCTGTCCAATTTGTTTTAAAAACAGAAAGCATTAAATATGAGGAACCTGAAAAGGTTGAAGAATTGGAGGAAGAACCACAAGGATTCTGGGCTCGTTTGTTAAAACTTTTTAAGTAATCAAATGATATGAGTTTAAATTCGAAGGCACGAATTGAGAAGCCTTCATTCAATATAGTAAAAGAAAGTGGAGATAAAAGATTTCTTTCTCTCCACTTTCTTTTTGAGCTAAGGCGATATAAGGGAGAGCCGCAATTATTCACAAAGCACTGCAACAATAAAAGGTACTCGAATAAAACTGATAATAAACAGCTCATTTGAACGTCAAGTCCGTGTTTTTACGTGGAGCTCCACAATCGACTTTAAAATCCCCATAAATTTCTTGTTAAATACCATAGCTATACTTATTCGATGGCATCTTTCTCGAAAGCTGAAAATCGTTTAATTGAAATGCTGATAAAGATTTCCCATTTCAATGGCTCCAACAGCTGCTTCATAGCCTTTGTTACCCGCTTTTGTTCCGGCTCTTTCGATCGCTTGTTCAATTGAATCTGTAGTAAGGACACCAAAGATAATCGGTGTACCACTTTGCATTCCAGTAGCGGCAACACCTTTTGCGACTTCACTGCTGACATATTCGAAGTGAGGTGTTGCTCCTCTAATGACTGTTCCAAGGGTGATAATCGCATCAAAGATTCTTTGGTCAGCTAATTTTTTAGCAGCGAGAGGGATTTCAAAGGCTCCAGGTACCCACATTACGGTAATATCTTCATCCTTAACACCATGCCTTATTAATCCATCCTCGGCTCCAGCCAATAGTTTACTCGTAATAAATTCATTGAAACGAGATACAACGATTCCAATTTTCAATCCAGTACCGACTAAATTTCCTTCAAGTATTTTTGCCATGATCGATTCACTCCTATAAAAATTTAAAATATGTGTTCAAGTTAATCAATGGATAGTAAATGTCCAAGTTTTTCTTGCTTCGTTTTTAAGTAGCTTACATTTTCTTTTTTTGTTGGCATTTGCAGGGGAATTTGTTCCACTACTTCTAAACCTAAACCTGCAAGACCTGCGATCTTTCGTGGGTTATTTGTTAATAAACGCAGCTTTCGAACACCGAGATTTCGCAAGATTTGCGCACTGGTTCCATAATTTCTTAAATCAGCTTGGAAACCCAGTTTCTGATTAGCTTCGACGGTGTCATAACCTTGTTCTTGAAGTTTGTAAGCTCTTAATTTATTTATGAGTCCAATGCCTCTGCCTTCCTGTCTCATATAAAGTAGAATTCCGCGGCCTTCCTTCTCAATTTGTTCCAGAGCAGCATGTAGTTGCGGACCACAATCACAGCGATTTGACCCAAATACGTCACCTGTTAAACATTCTGAATGCACTCTTACAAGAATTGATTCATCTTCCCGAATATTCCCTTTTATCAGGGCGACATGTTCCTTGTTATCTGTTTTACTTGTAAAGCCAATTGCTTCAAATTCTCCAAATTTGGTAGGGAGATGTATTTCAACATGACGTTCGATTACTGAATCGTGTTCAAGTCGATACTTTATCAATTCTTTTATTGTAATTATTTTCAAGTCGAATTTATCCGCCAATAGCATTAGATCGTCAACTCGTGCCATTGTTCCGTCATTATTCATCACTTCACAAATGATGCCTGCTTGTTTAGAATTTGCTAATCTAGCTAAATCAATAGCTGCTTCTGTATGTCCAGCTCGACACAAAACTCCTCCCTCCTTGGCGATAAGGGGAAAAATATGACCTGGCCTTCTGAAATCATGTGGAAGGGAGTTGTCATCAATTAGTTTTTTCACTGTCAATGCTCGTTCATAGGCACTGATTCCTGTTGTTGTATTTATATGATCAACACTGACGGTAAAGGCGGTCTCATGATTATCAGTGTTATTTTCAACCATTGGCTGAAGTTTAAGCTTCTTCGCAGTGGATTCTGCAAGGGGAACACATATGAGTCCGCGTCCTTCCTTTGCCATGAAATTAATCATTTCCGGTGTTGCAAATTCTGCTAAACCAAGTAAATCTCCTTCATTTTCGCGATCTTCATCATCACAAACAATAATCATTTTTCCTTCCTTTAAATCTACTAATGCATCCTCGATTGAATGGAACATCAATTTATTCCTCCTTTCATGGCAAAGCTACATAAAACCATTTTCCTTTAGTAAATCAATGGAAACCCGCTTTATTTCTTTTGATTGAAAAAATGAAAATAAATATTTTCCAATCATATCGAATTCAATATTGACCTGATCACCGATTTTTTTAAGCCCAACTACACTTTCCTTAACTGTATGAGGGATAAGAGAAACTGTTAATCGATTATGCTCATTCCCAAATATCGTTAATGATGTACCGTCAAGAGCAATTGAACCTTTATATAAGGCGAGATGGTTGAATTGATTTGGGAAAGTAAGCTCAATGTAAATGGCGTTTTCCTTTTGTTCTCTTTTCGAAATTTGTCCAACGGTATCTACATGTCCAGTCACAAAATGTCCTCCGAATCGTCCGTTTGCTGCAAGTGCACGTTCTAGATTCACTAAAGAGCCTCTTTGCAACATAGATAAAGAGGTGCTTTTAAATGTTTCAGGCATGACATCAACAAAAAAGGAAGTCTGGCTAAAATTTGTGACGGTTAAACAGACGCCATTTACGGAAATACTATCCCCGATGTTTAAGCCTTCAAGCACCCTTTTTCCTTGAATGGCAAGAATGAGAGTATTTCCTTTAGATTGAATGCTTTCAATCCTTCCCAATTCTTCTATGATTCCGGTAAACATAAGACAGGTTCCTCCTTTGTAAGAGGTTTTGCTGTGATTTTGATATCTGATCCAAGCTGATCGACGGCAATGAACTGAAGCTGCATTCCATTCTCTACTAGCTCGGCACCAACACCACTAATAAAAGGAATCGCATTTCTGCCGCCAATGATTTTCGGAGCGATATAAGCTACAACTTGCTGAAAAGCATTTTCTGACAAAAAGGAGGCATGAACTTCTGAGCCGCCTTCTACTAAAACGGACATGATGTTTAATTCACCTAATGTAGTCAAAACTTCTTTAATGGAAACTTGAGCATTATTTTGTGTAAAAATAGTGATTCCTTGATCTTCGAGCTCTTTTTTTCGCTCGATATTAATTTGCTTTCCTGTAAAAATGAATGTCCTTGCTGAACGATCTTGTATAACCTGTGCTGACATGGGTATTTTTAGTTCAGAGTCTAAAACAATTCGAATGGGATTTTTTCCACCTTGGGGTCGTCTGGTGGTTAAAAGAGGGTTATCTTGTAGGATCGTGTTGATTCCTACTAAAATTCCATCATGCTCATGGCGAAGCTGATGGACATCTTGACGTGATTCAGGAGAGGTTATCCATTTGCTATCTCCTGTTTTAGTTGCTGTTTTTCCATCAAATGAAATGCCTGCTTTAATCGTTACGAATGGAGTGTTCGTTTGGATAAAGTGAAAAAATTTCTCGTTAAGTTGTAGCGCTTTTTCCTCGCATAAACCGACTTCTACCTCAATTCCAGCCTGAATAAGCTTCTCAATTCCTTTGCCTGAAACAAGAGGATTTGGGTCTAGCGTTGCAATAAATACTTTTTTAATCCCTGTTTGAATGATCAGATCAGCACACGGTGCGGTTTTCCCATAGTGGCTACAAGGCTCAAGAGTAACATACATGACTGCTCCTTTTGCATCGTTGCCTGCAGAATGTATTGCATGAACCTCTGCATGAGGAGTACCAGCTTTTAGGTGTACACCGGTGCCTACTAATCTTCCATCCTTCACCAACACGGCACCGACACTAGGATTGGGACTTGTTTGACCCAAAGTAGCACGAGCTAAAGAAAGTGCTATGTTCATATATTCACAATCATTCATTTTAAAGTAAAGTTGCCCCTTTCTATAAAAAATTCTCCATTGAAACGAAAATATCCCTTACTAAATGATAGTAAGGGAGAAAAATAGCAGCACAAATAAACGTCAAAACCAGCTTTTTTTGAGCATTTAACATATTCCTTCTCCCATCCAGACTATTACTGTCGGCTTTGGAATTTCACCAAATCCACCGTTTCCATATATGTGAAAACGGGTCACGGACTAAGAGGTACCCCTCATCACCGCCGGTTGGGAATTGCACCCGACCCCGAAGGAAATCCTATTCAATTAAAGAAAGCATAGCAGAATAAAAACCAGACAACAAGTATTAACAATCGAGCGTCATTAATTTACTATTTTTTATTATTGAATGTTGTCCTTAGAAAAAACATAGCTTACCTTGCGATAGCCCATTTTCTCTTCATAAAAACGATGAGCATCCAATCGTTGTAAGCCGGAAGAAAGTGAAACAACATCATAACCATTGTCTTTTGCCCAATAATGTACATAATTGAGGAGAGTTTCACCGTATCCTTTTGAGCGATGATTGGAATCGGTGACTAAATCACATACCCAGATGAATTTTCCGTTATAGAGAGTAATCATCGGCATGAACCCCGTGACAGCTACAATTGTTTCATCTTCAAGAATCGCAAACATGCGATAGTTTTCCTTATCTTTTGCCTCACCAATAAGTTGAAGATAGGTCTCTAAATCTAAATGAGTTCTAAGCTGATTCATGACAGGAAAGGCATCCACCCAATCCTGCTCGGTACACAATTCTTTTACTGTAGTGGTGTTTGGCTGGTTCAATTTCATCACCTCCATGAGCCTAAACTTATTAAACCATAAATAGATCGTGGTTATACAATATAATTTTGCAAAAATGATGGAGAATCCCTCATTTATTTGTCCAAGCGAACGTGATATGATAGGTAATAGAATTTGTGTTCGTATTTTGAGGAGTTGTAATCAACATGGAAAAAGCAGGGGAAAATATACAACCTCAGCCTTTTTTGAAGTGGGCTGGCGGGAAGCGACAATTACTTCCTGAGATTAGAAAATATATCCCAACTGATATCGATACTTACTATGAACCGTTTATTGGGGCGGGAGCAGTTCTGTTGGATTTACAGCCGAGGAAGGCTGTTCTTAATGATATTAATATCGAGCTTGTGAACGTCTATGAAGTTGTGATGAATCATGTAGATGAGTTAATAAAAGAATTAAACAAGCATGACAATGGCAATAACAGCGGCTACTTTTATGAAATACGTAATCTGGATAGGAATAGGGAAGACTATAACAAGCTTTCTCCTGTGGAAAAAGCAGCGAGAATGATCTATCTAAATAAAACATGCTTTAACGGATTATATCGAGTAAATAGTAAAGGTCAGTTTAACGTCCCTTTTGGAAAATATAAAAACCCGAAAATCGTCAACGAACCGGTGCTTCGCGCTGTTCATCATTACTTAAGTATGAGTGAAATCACGATTTTAAATACTGATTTTGAGAAGGTAGTTGAGGCTGCAAAAGAGGGCGATTTTGTTTATTTTGATCCTCCGTACGATCCAGTATCTGATACGTCTTCTTTTACTAGCTATAGTTTAGATGGCTTTAGAAGAGAAGATCAAATAAGATTGCGAGATCTTTGTGTCCAGTTAAATAAAAAAGGGTGCAGGTTTTTATTAAGTAATTCTGCGACTGACTTTATTAAAGAGATCTATCAGGAGTTCCACATCGAAATTGTATCAGCATCGAGAAGCATCAACTCTGTCGCATCGAAGCGGGGCAAAATTGATGAAGTGTTGGTGATGAATTATGAGCCAAACGAAAACAGATAGAGCTTGGGAGATCTTATTTGATCGGCACCACATTCTCCAAAAAATTCAGCAAGATGGCTTTTTTGAAATTCAAGCGAAAGAAATCAAAGAGGTTCGAGAGCCAAGACTGATGGCTAAGTTTGACCACTTTAGCCATTTGCCAAAGTTATTTAAAGAACATGGTTTGTCGATTTTGCCTCTCTCTCGCTCAAGCTATATTATTGGAGAATTCAATGTTTATGAGAAGGTGAAGTATAATCCAAGACTTAAGCCGATTCAAGTTGATTTACCAAGTATGATTACGACAATTGATCCTGCAAATCTCTATTCAGAAAGCTCGGCTCTCCATTGTGCTCATGTGACTGGAATGATGGAAAGGATTCTTGGGGAGTCATCCTACCAAACGATTTCAGGAAGAATGTCGTCTAAAGAATTTAATTTTAATATTCAAACGAAACAGGGAATGGAGCGTTTTATTGAGATAAAAAACTCGCAAATTGAAATTGATGGCGGCTATGAAAGCGAACATCAATTCATGATTGTGGAAGCGAAAAATGAGACGGTTGATGATTTTTTGGTAAGGCAGCTCTATTATCCCTACCGTTTATGGAAAGAGAAGACGAATAAAAAAGTAATTCCTGTGTTCTTTACCTTCTCTAATGATATCTTTAGTTTTTTTATTTATGAATTTACTGACCCGAATCGCTATAACTCATTAAAGCTAATCGAGCAAAAGGATTTTATTATTGCTCATGAAGGGATCGTACACGACGATATCATGGGAGTATTTCGTTCTGCTCAAAACGTTCCAGAGCCTGAGATTCCATTTCCTCAGGCAGACTCATTTATGAGAGTCGTGGACTTGCTAGGGTTATTGGTGGAGAATGATCTAAGCAAGGAGCAAATCACTTTAAATTATGCTTTTGATGAAAGGCAAACGAGCTATTATACAAGAGCTGGTATGTATCTTGGTTTAATCGAAACGTACAGGGATGGGAATAAGCAGGTAATGTTTCGTTTAACCCGAGCCGGTAGAGAGATAATGGGGCTGAAGACAAAAGAAAAATTCTTGAGATTGACCCGATCTATTCTTATCCATGAGCCTTTTAGGCAAGTATTAGCCGAGTATTTTGAAAAGGGAACCCTACCTGAAAAGGCCCGAGTCGTAGAGATAATGAAAAAGTCTCAGTTATACAATGTTCATAAAGAAAGTACATATTTCAGAAGAGCATCGACCGTTATGGGCTGGGTGAACTGGATTTTACAATTGCCAGAAACCTATTAAAATGTATGCTTTTTGTAAGTGGTCATGGATGTAAATAGAGACATAATATTACTAAAATAATCCATCTTTATGCGATAATAAAGATGGATTATTTTTTTCATAGTTGAATGAATCTTTTATGAAATCTGTCAGTTTGGTAGACTTATATGTTTAAATCGCCGGTAGAAACTTTTTTTGTTTGTATTTTGGAAAGAATACTTTTTCCGCAATGTGAATCAACCTTCATTACTCACTGTTGTTACTTAATTAATGCATGAAAGGAATGAACTCTATTTGAATGTTCTAATCTCCAAGTTTAAGGAAGTTTTATATGCGGTTCTTCCGATCACAGTAATTGTGTTGATCCTGAACTTTACATTAACCCCTCTTGATAATGCACTATTAATTATTCGATTTACAATTGGTGTGATGTTGATTATTATCGGTTTATCAATCTTTTTATTTGGCGTCGATATTGGGATAACTCCAATTGGTCAGCTAATGGGGAAATCATTAACAAAGACAAACAAAGTATGGATTGTCATGATTGTCGGTTTGCTGCTCGGTTTTTTTATTTCAATTGCCGAGCCAGACTTACATATTTTAGCTGGGCAGGTCGATTTTGTTACTGCAGGCCTTATTACAAAAATGAGCATCGTCATTATTGTCTCTATAGGAATAGGTGTTCTTATTGCTACAGGGCTTGTCAGAATTGTTTATAATTTCCCCTTATATAAACTACTAACGATTTTATACATAATCATTCTTATTTTGTCATTTTTTACAACTCCCGAATTTTTAGCGATCTCCTTTGATGCTTCCGGCGCAACAACTGGTGCGCTTACCGTACCATTTATTTTAGCTCTTGCCCTAGGGGTATCTGTTATGAAAAAGGATAGCAAAGCGTCTGAACAAGATAGTTTTGGCCTTGTAGCTATTGCATCAACAGGGGCAATCATTTCCGTTATGATTATGAATATTATATCGAAGTCGGATAAAATTACAGGCAGTTTGGAAGAACATGGTGAGCAATCCTTTTCAATACTAGGGCCATTTTCACATGAATTTCCGATCATAGCACAAGAGATTATTATTGCTTTGCTTCCGATTCTGATTATTTTTCTTTTATTCCAGAAATTTTCTTTTAAAATGTCGAGAAAAGAGGTAAGGAAAATTGTCACCGGATTAGTATTCACTTTTATTGGTCTTGTTTTCTTTTTAGTTGGTGTGAATGCTGGTTTTATGGATGTAGGGAGAGCGATTGGGCAGTCTATTGCCTCTTTGGATAGTAAAGCATATCTTATTATTGTCGCATTTGTATTAGGATTCGTTACAATCTTGGCCGAGCCAGCAGTCCATGTATTAACGCATCAAATAGAAGATGTAACAAGTGGATATGTAAGGAGAAAAGTGGTACTGTTTTCACTTTGTATTGGCGTAGGAGCTGCTGTAGCTTTATCAATGTTAAGGATCCTTATTCCTGAGCTTCAGCTTTGGCATTATCTTCTCCCAGGATATATTTTAGCGATCGGAATGACCTATTTTGTTCCAAAGTTATTTGTAGGAATTGCTTTTGATTCTGGCGGAGTGGCATCAGGACCAATGACCGCAACTTTCATATTGGCATTTGTCCAAGGTGCAGCAGAGGCGATGGAAGGAGCCAATGTTCTTGTCGATGGATTTGGGATGATAGCTATGGTTGCGTTAACGCCTTTAATTACTTTACAAATTGTTGGAGTTATTTTTAAATTAAAATCAGTGAAGAGAGGTGTGGTGAAAAATGTCCAGTAATTCTGAAATGAACATCTTTGAACAGGTTTGTATCATTGTCGACTTTGGCAAGGGAAGCAAGATTTTGCAAACAGCAAAGAAGCATGGGATTTCAGGAGGAACTGTTTTATTGGGCAAAGGGACAATCAAGAACCGCCTCTTGGAAATGTTAGCAATAAACGATATAAGAAAAGAGATTGTGATTCTGGTAGCTGATAAAATAACAGTAAATCAAGCTATTGAACAACTGGTCCATAAATTCAAATTGACAAAGACGAATCAAGGCATTGCATTTACAACCTCTGTTGGTCGCGTTATTGGTGCAAGAAGCTGCAAGAGTGCTCAATTAAATGAAGGTAGAGGTGCAGAAGAAAGTATGTATCATGCTATTACCGTTATAGTGGAAAAAGGAAATGCAGGAGATGTTATTGACGCCGCAACCGAAGCAGGTTCTAAAGGAGGCACCATTATTAATGCTAGAGGTTCTGGTATTCATGAAACGAGTAAATTATTTTCAATGGATATTGAACCTGAAAAAGAGATGGTATTAATTTTGTCAAAAAAGGAAAGTACAGATGCAATCGTTTCTTCCATTCAAAATAAACTTAAAATTGATGAACCAGGAAATGGTGTTATCTTTATTCAGGATGTAAATAAAACTTATGGATTATATGAATAATGATATAAAGGCGACTACTCGATTAGATGTGGTCGCCTTTTAATAGTGATTGGTTATCTTAAATTTTTTTGCTATTTGCTAAAAAGTCGCGATCAATTGCCTCAGGTAGTTTTTCAAGCCAGCCGTGCTTCACCATAATGTTATAGCAGATAGTTCCAGCCTGCATGGCGTGGTTAAAAACTTTTTTATAATTTAAGATAATATCTGTTCTAAGGCTAGCGCCTAATGAAGCACCGTAGTAGGAGAGTGCGGTATTTACGAGAAATGCGGCATGGAACATCATTAATTTATCAGAAAATGGGCTTTCAGTGGAGCTAGTAATTTCAGCATCCCATTTTTCAGGAATTGGGAGATGATCCTGCTCTAATATCGTATTAAAGCTCTCAGTGTCTTTGTTTGCCAGCTTTACATTTTTTAACATAAAATCGCGAACGTCCTCTGTTTTTGCCACTTGACTGAAGGCCAGACTTAAAGTTCGCACAAATCCGGTTTTTTTTGAATTAAAGAAAAGATTACTTATTTCCGTAATATTGAGCGGTCTTTTATCGCCAATTAAATTTGATAAAAAACCGGTGGAACTGGTAAATTCAGTTCCGTTAGGAGAAGGGACAATCGGAACTGGGGAATATTTTGGGTATGTTTCAGCTAATTTTATGATCTTTTGAAAGAGATCTTTAGATGACTCTAGACATTCGAAATAATAATTTTGAATATCCGTTCGTTGCGAATTGGTTATAGCTAAACTGTAAGCAGTTAAGCCGTGAATAGTCATAATATATGAATAAAATAAGAGAAATTGATCTGAGAATAAGCGTGGAGCTTTTAAATTGACATCATTTTCAGTAAATCCAATGGGAATTTGGAAGTCGGCATTTTTTAAAAATTCTTCAATATTTATTATATGTTTTTCAGCCAAACGCAAAGACCATTTTATTATCGATTTAATCTCATTATCTTCAACAATTCTCAAAAAGTATTTATACATACAAATCGCCATACTATCTCCCACATACTGCAACCAAAGTGCTGATATTTCCGCAGTGGTTAATTGTTGCTTTTTTTTAGAAGCTCCCAAAATACTTACCTCCAATTGATGTTTAATTTAATCAGTATGAAGTTATTTTATGGGAATAGCGATGAACTATACGGATAAATTGTGGATCATTGTTAGAGAAAAATGGAGACTGAGGAAGAGTTAGAAAACGAGAATATGTTAGGCAAGATATCATCGTTCTAACGCTAATCATTTCTTGCGCACACTTGCAATGTTAAATAAGCCACATTCAAATGATTCAAAAGGGGTGGGGAGTGTAAATTTAAATAATGCGAATACTGCGCCCCAAACGTTGCTCTGTTTTTCATGTGAATTCGGGTACTAGGGCGCAAAACCTCGGAGCTAATTAGATGGTCAACATAAGAGGAATCGATAACTTTATTCTTTTATATGTGAGTTAATGCCATCAAAGATGACTTCAAGTGAAGCAATGATCGTTGTTTCAAGTTTATCACGTTGATCATTGTGGTAAAAGTGTTTATTTAGGACATGAAAGTAAATGCTGACGATTAAGTCTGCCACCAAAGCAGTGTTTAAGTCACTATTTGCCTTTTTACCTTCTTTTAAAATATTTTCATAAATATTTGCTAAGTCACGGCGATTTTTAGATTCTAACTCGTAAACCTTTTCTCCACCTTCAGAGATCCCCTTTAAGGCGGCTTTGGCACTGAAGGCAGATTCCTTAACACCACGTATATCTTCCATAAGAACAGCAATAATTTTTTCCTTTGTGTTCAGTGAAACGGGGAGTTGTTCGGCAAATTCTCGTAATACCTTTATTTGATTTTGACCAAATTTTGCAACAATATCTTCCTTTGATGAAAAATAATTGAAAATAGTTCCTTTGGATACACCAGCTAATTCACAAATTTCTTGCAGTGTTGTATTTGCTACGCCTTTTTCTTGAAAAAGTGTCATTCCTGCTTCATAGATTCTTTCTTCCATTTGTTTCTTCTTATTAGCAGCTCTACCAAGTTTCATGTTATCACCACATTTTTCTAATAAGATACATAGTTTAATGATAAGTCTTTTATAAACATCTTTCTTTAACTATATACTTTTTTGAAAATATTTCTAGTGGTACGTATTTATTAATCAAGCCTATCGAGTAGTTCTTTGGGTTTTACCTTGCTCATTTCTCCACATTTCAATATGGGTGAAAATGGAGAAGAGGAGAAAAAAATTCATGATCCATACATTCAAAAAAGGTCGCATACCTCCGAACTCGATAGAATGATAGCCTTTAAAAACCAACACAATATATGCTTCAAGAAATACAAGAACAAATCCACCAGCAAAGGAAAATGCGGTTTTGATCATGATTTTCGCGCTCCTCTTATCAATAATTGTACAGAGTATAAATTGTATACACAATTTATACTCTGTACATATCATATAATCAATTTGTGAAAAGATCAATACGTTTTCCATCTTTCACATATCTGTCATAATGGAGAAGTCGATATTCAAAGATAGGGAGAGGGTTAAAAAATGGCTTTTATTTTATTTCTATTGGCAGGTTTAGCAGAAATTGGTGGAGGTTATTTAATATGGTTATGGCTGCGAGAAGGCAAATCTTTTTATTTGGGCATTTTAGGTGGACTGGCACTTGCTTTATACGGAGTAATAGCTACTTTTCAGAATTTCCCTACTTTTGGTAGGGTATATGCGGCATATGGCGGTGTTTTTATTATTCTTTCGATTCTTTGGGGATGGGGAATTGATCGGAAAACACCAGACTTATACGATTGGCTGGGAGGAGCGATTTGTATCGTAGGTGTGATGGTGATATTATTTGCCCCGAGGCAATAAAAAATAAGGATGCTGTCCTTCTATGAGGGACAGACGTTGGAGAAGGGTATCCAAGAGGTTGTCCTTTTTTGTACAACGGATTCTTAACAGCATCCTGAAAAAATGTTCAAAACTTGCCAGAGAACTATATGTTTTGAGGCATTTTGTCGGTATTTCAAGCAAAGGATGGAAAGCTTAATGTAATAGAAGTTCCAATCTGTTCCTCACTATTTACTTTAATATTGCCACCCATTCCTTCAACAATTCGAAAGACTACCATCATCCCGAGTCCAGTTCCTTTCTGCTCTTTTAAAGAAAAATATGGTTCTCCCAAGCGAGCTAAATGGGCGGGACTCATCCCTTGACCAGTATCGGTGATATGGATGAATGTTTCATTGTATTTGGTAGCGGTGACAATCGTAAGTGTCCCTCCAGTGGGCATAGCCTCGATTGAATTTTTACATATATTCAGTAAAGCCTGACGAAATTTATGAGGCTCACCTTTGATTTTATCAGTATGGAAAAAAACAATTTTCATATCAACTGAATGTTTCAATGCAAGCGGGGAAATCAGGTCTCTGCATTGCAAAATTTCCTTATCAATTTCAAGCGCGTGAAGCTTTTCTGGATGAGGATTGGCAAAAGTAAGGTAGTCATCAATGATGACCGCCGTCCGAGATGCTTCATCTAAAGCAAGTGAGGCATAGATTTTGCATTTATCTGGAACGTCCCTCTGTTCTAAAATTAATTGAAGAAAGCCAATTATTGATGTTAACGGGTTGCGAACTTCATGACTTATACTGGCAGCTAGATGGCTGACAATTTCCATTTTTTCGTTTTTGATTGTTTTTTGCTGTAATATACATGTTGTTCGCAGTAGTTCAGTAAGATAGGTGACAAAAAAGGTTGCAGCAGTGAGTACAAGGGAATAAATGAAAAATGTCTCAATGGTATGAAAACCATAGTAGAATGATGGAATTAATAATGCCAAAATGGAATATAGAAATGCGAGAAACGTAGTGAAAAATAATCTCCATTTTATTGGTTTTTCTTCGAACCGAGAAGAGAGGCAGAAGAAAATAAGACTAAAGCATATGACAAGCAAGGCTGTTAGCCAAATTCCATCCCCACCAATTGGAATGCGAGCTGTAATAAGGAGTGCTCCTAGCCAGAGTGTTACCTTTTTACCGCCATAAAGGCTTCCTAATAGGAAAGGAATAAATCTTAGGTCATAAACAAAGTTTTCTTCAATCGCAATTGCTAATAGCAGGCTTAGAATAATTAATATGGAAGAAAAAAATGCAAGAACCGACTTTTGGAAACGGGGTGAAATCCTTTTTTGTTGATTTACTACCACCATATTATAAAATAAAACTAGAACTAGAATGACGAGAAGATTTATGAGCAAGCCTTTAAGCAAAGTCATGTATCGAATCCTCCGTTAGACCTGTGTCAATGCTACTAATTCTTATTTTAAAATATTGTCACAATATTTTCAATAATCATAGAAACAAGCAAAAAACCTATCATTTTTCGACATTTCTTCTGTAAATTCTATTGACGACAAAAAAAAACAATGATATATTGTTCTATGTTATTATTTTTGAAATAAAATTAAGTAAGCTGTACGATGCGGGTGTAGTTTAATGGTAAAACCACAGCCACGAGCAAAGCATCAATGAATGAACGACGAGTTGCCTCGACGACAGTGCTACAAAGAAAAGGCGAGAAGAGTTGGAGGCATGTAAGGCCAGAGCCGGGGAAACGAAAAAAAAATAAGAGTATAAAAAAAATGCGGGTGTAGTTTAATGGTAAAACCACAGCCACGAGCAAAGCATCAATGAATGGGCGACGAGTTGCCTCGACGACAGTGCTACGAAGAAACAGCGAGAAGAGTTGGAGGCATGTAAGGCCAGAGCCGGGGAAACGAAAAAAATAAGATTATAAATAAAAATGCGGGTGTAGTTTAATGGTAAAACCACAGCCACGAGCAAAGCATCAATGAATGGGCGACGAGTTGCCTCGACGACAGTGCTACGAAGAAACAGCGAGAAGAGTTGGAGGCATGTAAGGCCAGAGCCGGGGAAACGAAAAAAATAAGATTATAAATAAAAATGCGGGTGTAGTTTAATGGTAAAACCACAGCCACGAGCAAAGCATCAATGAATGGGCGACGAGTTGCCTCGACGACAGTGCTACGAAGAAACAGCGAGAAGAGTTGGAGGCATGTAAGGCCAGAGCCGGGGAAACGAAAAAAATAAGATTATAAATAAAAATGCGGGTGTAGTTTAATGGTAAAACCACAGCCTTCCAAGCTGTTGTCGTGGGTTCGATTCCCATCACCCGCTCCAATACATATGTAACGCAGTATTTCGTTTCAATAAGAACGAAGTATTGCGTTTTTATTATGCTTTAGGAATATCAAGTGCAGATGAGCATCATTTGGCTGCTGTTCTTCTCGCAGTGAATAGTAATTTGCATATTGCGTATTTGGAACGTTCATTCTGTTATCGAAAGCTATGTAAATTAGTGTTCGTGAACATGGATTTGTCGAAAAGACGGCTCCTTTGCTTTAAAACAACTCGGATCTTTCCTGCCTAATGATTAAGCTCTATTTCTGTTGATGATTTTGTTTAAATTAAATTTGTTATTTTATTTATTAAAAAAGGTGAAACTTTTTGTCAAAGCATTCGTCTAATTAAATGAGAACATTCTCTTTGGGAGAATCAACCATCAGCTTTGCCCCTTTATTATAAAAATGGAGCCAACAGCAAGTGCTGTTGGCTCCGACCTATTTTAGGCGAAAAACCAGCTTACACTCTGCTTACTATTTCTAAACTTCCGGTCCCGCCATGGATTTGCAGAAACATTTTTTGAAGAGATTTCGCAAGCTCCTTTGCATCAGCGACTTGCATAGAAGGGCATAAATAGATGATTTGTAGCGCATCTGTTGTCTTTTCCGATACGGAAGTTCTGATTGAATCAACATATGGGCTGCCAAAGGGACCTTTCTCGTCCGCAGTCACGATCATATCTTTTAAATGATTTAATCTACCATTAAGACCTTCATATTCTTCCCCTTCTTTCCCAATACGCATTGTTACACTATCACGTACTGATTTGAGATCATAGATTCCTAAAGGAATTTTATATTGCAAGGAAAAGAAGTTATTTAAATCGATTGCACTATTAACAGACTGAAGATAATGCTTTTTTTTAATTCTGCGATAAAGTGCCTCGGCTGAATGGCGATAGCGATTCGGATCTTTTCCAGTCTTTTTAAAAATCGTACGCCACTCATTAATCTCTGATATGTCTGCAACATTTTTCTCTTCTAAATCAAAAAAAATCGCTTCCTGAAATAGCTGCAATCTTCCTTTCAACATTTGCGGAGAGGGACCTACTTCAATATTATGATAATGGATGACCGCAATTTTAATATCCGGGATAAGTGTGTATAACTGGGGGGATAGATTAATTTCCATGCATTCCACCTCCAAAAACTAATGAAAATAGTTTATCATAGTGGATATAGTTTTTCACAATAAAAAGTTACTTAATATATGGAGCATCTAACGAAGGGAGGGAGTTGAAATGAACTACGATCAATTGAAAAAAGAAATTATTGCCTATAGTAAAACGATTGGAATTGATAAAATCGGTTTTACCACTGCTTCCACCTTTGATGAGTTGAAAAATCGCTTGCTTCGACAGCAAGAATTAGGTTATCAATCTGGATTTGAAGAACCGGATATTGAAAAAAGGGTCAATCCAGCATTATTGATGAATCAGCCACGTTCGATTATTTCCATTGCATTAGCCTATCCTGCAAAAATGGGTGAACGAGTGGTAAGCAAGAAAGGGGAAAGACGTGGTCTTTTTTGTCGCGCGTCTTGGGGACTCGATTACCATGTAATTTTGCGAGAAAGATTGCAGAAGTTGGAGGACTTTATAAAGGAAAAAATGCCTGACGCAAATTGTAAAGCGATGGTTGATACTGGTGAATTAGTTGATCGTGCCGTTGCAGAAAGAGCTGGGATCGGCTGGAGTGGAAAAAATTGTTCGATTATTACACCTGAATTTGGTTCCTATGTTTATTTAGGTGAAATGATTACAAACCTTCCTTTTGCTCCTGATAAACCGATGGAGGATCGCTGTGGAGATTGTAATAAATGTATTGAGGCATGCCCCACTGGTGCGTTAGTGCGGGGAGGTCAAATTAATGCTCAACGCTGCATTGCCTTTTTGACTCAGACAAAGGAATTTATTCCAGATGAGTTTAGAGAAAAAATTGGCAATCGCTTATATGGTTGCGACTCTTGTCAAACAGCTTGTCCAGAAAATAAAGGGAAGAACTATCATTTTCATGAGGAAATGAAGGCAGATCCGGAAGTGGTAAAACCACTGTTAAAACCACTCTTATACCTTAGCAATCGGAGTTTTAAAGAGAATTTTGGAAGGCTATCCGGTTCATGGCGAGGTAAAAAGCCAATTCAACGCAATGCGATTATCGCCCTTGCCCATTTTAAAGATGAGACAGCGGTAAAGGATTTAGTCTCTGTGTTAAAAGAAGATGCGAGGCCGGTTATGAGAGGAACAGCTGCTTGGGCTCTTGGAAAAATTGGTGGCGACAAGGCCGAACAGGAATTACTTGAAGCAATGGCAAAAGAAACGGATTCAGCAGTATTATTGGAAATTGAAAAGGGATTACAATTGATACAAGGTTAACAAGATAGCCATTTGCATTGGCTATCTTGTTTTGTTTAATCAGTTGTTTTAGGTTTATAAAATTATTGTTTAATTCAATATTTTTCGAAAATTACAAAATAATAGTAGATTATGTCATTAAATATCAGAATTTTTCGATTTTTAAACGTTGATTTTGCAAGATTAGTAGTGTTACGATCTTATTGTAAGCGTTGACATTAATAGATTTGATATTTTACAGCCAGTGTTACATAAAATATTAAATTTTAGAGGAGGAATTTTATGAGTCAACTTGCAGTAGGGGTAAAAGAAAAAGTAGAGAAGTTTTTGCAAGGAAAAAAGAAGCTTTATATCAATGGTGAATTTGTTGAGAGCAAGTCGCAAAAGACTTTTGATTCCTACAATCCAGCTACGGGAGAAGTACTAGCTTGTGTCTTTGAAGCAGAAGCTGAAGATATTGATCTTGCGGTGAAAGCTGCGCGGCGCGCATTTGATGAGGGACCATGGTCTAATATGAGTGCTGCCGAACGTAGCCGACTTATGTATAAGCTTGCTGATTTAATGGAAGAGAACAGTGAAGAGCTTGCCCAATTAGAAACTTTGGATAATGGTAAGCCTATCCGTGAAACGACAAATGCAGATATTCCACTGGCTATCGAGCATATGCGTTATTATGCTGGCTGGTCGACAAAAATTGTCGGGCAGACAATCCCTGTTAACGGACCGTATTTCAATTATACACGTCACGAAGCAGTTGGTGTAGTAGGACAAATTATTCCATGGAACTTTCCGCTTCTTATGGCAATGTGGAAGCTTGGAGCGGCCCTGGCAACTGGCTGTACAGTTGTGCTTAAACCAGCTGAGCAAACTCCGCTATCAGCTCTTTACTTAGCAGAGCTAATTGATAAAGCTGGCTTTCCGGCAGGAGTTATCAATATTGTTCCAGGTTTTGGAGAAACGGCAGGACAACCGCTGGTAGATCATCCTTTAGTCGATAAAATTGCTTTCACAGGCTCAACCGAGGTTGGAAAGTTAATTATGTCGCATGCATCGAAAACATTAAAGCGTGTTACTTTGGAATTAGGTGGAAAATCTCCGAATATTATTTTGCCTGATGCCGATTTAACAAAAGCAATTCCTGGTGCACTTAATGGAGTCATGTTTAATCAAGGTCAAGTATGCTGCGCCGGCTCCAGAGTTTTTATTCAGAAGAAGGACTTCGATAATGTTGTAGCTGATATGGCCTCACATGCTGAGAAGATAAAGCAAGGTGCAGGTATTCATGCAGATACAGAAATCGGGCCGCTTGTTTCAAGTGAACAGCAAAATCGAATATTAAATTATATAGAAAAAGGGCTTAATGAAGGGGCTCAGCTTGTTACTGGTGGGAATAAACCACAGGAACAGGGCTATTTTGTTTCTCCAACGATTTTTGCCGATGTACGAGATGAGATGACTATTGCCAAGGAAGAAATCTTTGGGCCAGTTATTTCAGCTATGCCATATGACGATTTAGATGAATTAATAAATCGTGCCAACAATAGTGAATATGGATTAGCGGCTGGTGTTTGGACACGAGATGTAGCAAAAGCCCACTATATTTCTAATAAATTGCGTGCTGGAACTGTTTGGGTTAATTGCTATAACGCATTTGATGCAGCTTCCCCATTTGGTGGTTATAAGCAATCGGGGATAGGTCGTGAAATGGGATCCTACGCCCTTAACAATTACACAGAAGTGAAAAGTGTATGGGTTGCTATGCAATAAAATAAGATTAAGGAAATTTTGGAACTCATTCGTCATGAGTTCCTTTTTTAATTTCTCTTTTTATATCTGTATTCATATATATGATATGAAAGGAGTGTTCGAATTGAAAGAGCAACTGCAGGCACACCTCATGAAACGTGTAAAACAATGTGTATCAAATTCTAGGCATATTTCCTGTGAGAAAATAGAAAGAAAAAAAGAAAGCCTTTCTAAAAGAAAAGGTGAAATTGTTAAGGCTCGTGCAACAGGAAAAATTAATCACCAATCGGAAGAGCTTGAGTATTCAAAAGTATTTTATCAAGTTCATTTCCAATATGTGATTAACCATAAAGATCAAATTTATCTTGAAGAGGAAGTGGAGGAACGGGTAGCGGAGTTTTATAAGGGAATTCTAATAGAAGATCGTGAAGCCGCTGTTGCGCAGACAAATGAGGGGGAGGCGTTCACCATTGCTGAACTTACTAATAGTAATGAACGGGTGTATTTTCGATATGATCGATTAAAAGCTGTTAAATATGCAGAACGGTGGTGGAATGAGTATAATCCGCGCTTCAAATCATTTGAAGTCAATTGTACTAACTACATCTCTCAATGTTTACATGCTGGAGAAGCGCCAATGACAGGATACCCAAATCGAAGTAAGGGTTGGTGGATGCAAAGTCAAAATTGGAGCTACAGCTGGACGGTAGCTAATGCATTTCGATGGTATTTGCCAAATGCAAAATCTGGTTTAAGGGCAAAAGAGGTAAAAGATCCTATGGAATTAAAACGAGGAGACGTAATTTGTTATGATTTTCAAGGGGATGGCAGATTTGATCATACAACCATTGTGACGGCAAAGGATAAAGATGGAATGCCTCTCGTTAATGCAAACACGGCAAATAGTCGAATGAGATACTGGGCTTATGAGGATTCAACAGCATATACGCCTAATATTCAATATAAGTTTCTTCATATTATTGATGATTACAGTTGAATTTCTTCATTAGAAAAAAGATGCTATAATAGCTGGGTGGAGAGTTTATAAAGCTATTTTCGTTTAGCTGCTTTCCTGCTCTCGTTAAGAAAGAGTTGGCCAGATTTTTTCTAGGGGAAATAGAGAAATAGTATGAGGAAGTGAATTTTGGTGGCAGTGCATGTAGTTTTATACCAACCAGAGATACCAGCTAACACAGGGAATATTGCCCGGACCTGTGCAGCAACGGACACAACTTTGCATTTGATCCGTCCGTTGGGGTTTTCAACAGATGATAAAATGTTGAAGCGAGCAGGACTGGATTATTGGGAATATGTAAACATTGTTTATTATGATTCTTTAGATGAATTTTTTGAAAAAAATGCTGGTGGAGAATTTTTCTATTTAACGAAATTCGGAACGAAGCCCCATTCTGCATATGATTACAGTCAAAAGGAGCAAGATTATTATTTTCTTTTTGGAAAAGAAACAACGGGACTCCCTAAAGATTTAATTGCGGCAAATCCAGAGCGTTGCCTCCGTATCCCGATGAATGAAAATGTTCGTTCATTAAATTTATCTAATACGGCAGCTATTTTAGTGTATGAGGCGTTAAGACAGCAGGAATATTTGCACCTTAAATAGAGTGAGATATTGTTATTTGCCAAAAGCGATCAAAGTAAATACTTTGACCGCTTTTTCTAATTTAAATATTTACCGCTTTTTTTGGCAGCCATGATTTGCGTTTGCTAGCTTTGTACCACTGAAAACAGAAGATGAGGATGATGATAATATCCACAGCATCCCCTCCATAGTACATAAGCATAGCTCCATTCTCTGCTTCGGACGCTAGGACAGAGGAAGGTGGATGAACATAAATATGTTTTGCCAGAATCCCATGACTGGCAGAAGCGAGAATGAAGATAACCGCTCGATAGAGATAACTTTTTCTGTGAGGGGTCGGATCAATATAAATTATCGAGGCCGTAAACAAATACCCAGCGATAAAAATATGGATATGAATAAATATATACAAAACTAAATTTTGATGCATCAATGAAAAGAGCTCCGTGCTATAGAGTAACCATAATCCACCCATGTTGAGAAGTGATGCGATTATGGGATTCGTCAAGAGTTGAATAGGCAGTCTTTTTAAAATTTTAGTTATTTGCCGTCCTTGATTTACAGGGATGCAGCGCAGCAAAAGTGTCATCGGTGCTGAAAGGACGATTAGAAGTGGAGCAATCATCCCAAGAAGCAGGTGTCCCATCATATGTGCAACAAAATCGGTGTGAATCCGTTCTGCTAAAGGACCTAAAACGACGGCCATTATACAGATGACACCTATTTTCCAAGTAATTATGCGGTAAAGCGGCCAATGCTTATAATGCTTGTTGGAGCGAAAGACAGCGAAAATATAGGCGAGCAATAATAGTATAAACGGTGCAGCAAGAAGCAAGTCAAAGTTGAATTTTTGCAAGATGTGTTCATTGTGCATGATCGGTCGCTCCTCTGCTTGATTTCTCTGTTTTTATAATGAGAAGAAGTCCAGACAAAATCATGATGATGGCAATAAAATTCCAAATGAGGTCATAAATGATGACATTTTCCACATAGCGAATTTGATGGATTTTCATTATTTTATGCTGAATTAATCCATCATACAGTTGGAATGCCCCACCCCCGAGTAATACTGCTCCTATCCAACCTTTCAATCTTAATTCGTTTCGTCGTCGTAAGTCGGCAAGCAGGAACAATCCTCCAATGGTCGAAAACCAACTAAATGCGTGGAAAAGTCCATCAGATATCAAGCCAATGCTTAATGTACTTTTATCATAAAAATGGTGCCAATGTAAGATTTGGTGAAAAACAGCTTCATCAAGAAAAGCAACCAAACCAAGTCCGAAAAAGATACCTGACCATAAATTGCGAGCCAAAAATTTCTCCTCCAAAGATTTATTTAATACAAATATAGACAACATCAAAGTTATTTACACATTAATGATGATTTCCGCAGTGTTGAAGCAATGAATTTCTTGTCGTTCTGCTTACTTAGCTGGAAAGTGATTGATTCTTCTGAAATCGTAAAATTTGTATCTGCTGACTATATTTGATTGAATGATATTAAGTTAAGTTGAAAGAGAGGGAATTGAAATGAACAAGGTAATTGAGACGATCTTAAATCATCGTTCAATCCGTAAATTTGAGGATAAGCCGTTGTCAAAAGAACAAATTGAAGCTATTGTGGCTAGTGCTCAGGCTGCTTCGACATCAAGCTTTATTCAAGCTTATTCGATTATTGGTGTGACGGATAAGGAGAAGAAAAAGAAATTAGCAGAGCTTGCCGGACAGCAGCCCTATGTGGAAAAGAACGGTCATTTCTTTGTGTTCTGTGCTGATTTATATCGTCATACGCTCATTGGCGAATTGGAAGGGAAAGATATTGAACCTTCGATTGAAAGTACGGAGAAATTTATGGTTGCTCTCATTGATGCTGCTTTGGCTGCCCAAAATGCTGCTATTGCCGCTGAATCGATGGGATTGGGAATTTGCTATATTGGAGGAATTCGCAATCATCTTGATGAGGTTGTGAATTTACTAAAAACACCACAAAGAGTAATTCCTTTATTTGGATTGGCTGTAGGGTATCCGGAGAATTTATCTGCTCAAAAACCAAGACTGCCTTTCAAGCATCTGTACCACGAAAATACATATGAAGAAAATACTCAAACCCTTATAGATGAGTTGAAGGAATATAATGAAATCATAAAAAAATATTATTTAGATAGAACTGGTGGAAAAAGAAGTGACACTTGGACAGAGCAAATGGGAAAAATGCTTGAAAAACAATCACGTATGTATATGAAAGATTTTGTTGAAGGGCAAAAATTGAAATTAAGATAATAAAAGCTGCTGAGTGACTCAGCAGCTTTTATATACAGCAAAATTATTTATTCGTACCTGGCTTATCATTATAGCCAGCTGTGAAGATAGCTGATAGGAATGCAACCATAACTCCAAGAATTAGAATTAGTTTCACGTATGTATGCCCCCTTAAAAATTAGATTTTATTCATAGGTTTTGTTATATGTCGGTGCTGATTTTATCAACAATATAGTTTAACAAAGCCTATCCATAAAAAACGAATGCAAAAATAACATATAAGCTTATTATAGCCTATCCGCTTAAAAGTGTGAATGTTAAGTATGGATTTTTTTTGATAGCCGATTTTTTCTGTACTGTGAAGGACTTTCCATTGAGGGTTCATAAAACTCCTTCTTGTTTTCGCATGTTCGCTCAGTAGCTCGCATAGATTATATTAATCGTCTCTGATCAAGCTACAGGGGAGGGTCCTTATGGATATTTTAAAAAAAATTGAGATGCAAAGACATGAAGAAGAAAAGTTGAAATGGGAAGGGACTTTTGCAGAGTACCTAGAGATTATTAAAGAAAAGCCATGGGTAGCCCAATCAGCACATTCACGCGTTTACAATATGATAAAAGATGCAGGAGTAGAAAAAGTTGATGGGAAGAATCAATATCAATTTTTTAGCAATCAGCTGTTTGGCTTGGAAGAAGCATTGGAAAAACTGGTGGAGGAATATTTTCATCCGGCGGCAAAACGACTCGATGTCCGAAAAAGAATCCTTTTATTAATGGGGCCTGTTAGCGGCGGTAAATCGACGCTAGTTGCAATGTTGAAAAGAGGCTTGGAGGCATACTCGCGAACAGATCGTGGAGCTATTTATGCTATTAAAGGATGTCCTATGCACGAAGATCCGTTGCATTTAATTCCTCATCATCTCCGTCAGGATTTCTTTGATGAATATGGAATTCGAATCGAGGGAAACCTTTCTCCCCTTAATACGATGCGTTTAGACAAAGAGTATGGCGGTCGGATTGAAGATGTAATTGTGGAAAGAATTTTCTTTTCCGAGGACAAACGAGTCGGGATTGGAACATTCAGTCCTTCTGATCCAAAATCTCAGGACATTGCTGATTTAACGGGAAGCATTGACTTTTCTACCATTGCTGAATATGGTTCCGAATCGGACCCAAGAGCCTATCGCTTTGACGGGGAGCTTAACAAAGCGAATCGAGGGATGATGGAATTTCAAGAAATGCTCAAATGTGATGAGAAATTTTTATGGCACTTGCTTTCATTAACCCAGGAAGGGAATTTTAAAGCTGGGCGATTTGCATTAATTTCAGCGGATGAGCTTATCGTTGCTCATACAAATGAAACAGAGTATCGTTCGTTTATTTCGAATAAGAAAAACGAAGCATTGCATTCAAGGATTATTGTCATGCCGGTTCCGTATAACCTAAAGGTTAGTCAGGAAGAAAAAATTTATGAAAAAATGATTCGAGAAAGTGATGTTTCGAATGTGCACATTGCTCCACATACGTTAAAGGTTGCAGCAATGTTTACGATATTAACGCGCTTGAAGGAGCCGAAGAAAGGTGACATCGACCTCGTTAAGAAAATGAGGCTTTACGATGGTCAAAATGTCGAGGGTTTCAATTCTGCTGACGTAGAGGAACTTAAAAAGGAATATAATGATGAAGGCATGAGTGGGATCGATCCTCGCTATGTCATTAACCGCATTTCATCAACGATAATTCGTAAAGAAATGACATCCATTAATGCTTTGGATGTTTTACGTTCATTAAAAGAAGGACTTGATCAGCACCCATCGATAACAGATGAATTAAAAGAACGCTATTTAAACTTTATTTCTGTTGCTCGGAAAGAATTTGATGATATTGCCAAAAAAGAAGTACAAAAAGCATTTGTCTATTCGTATGAGGAATCGGCGAAAACATTAATGGATAATTACTTAGATAATGTTGAAGCGTATTGCAATAAAATAAAGCTTCGCGATCCATTAACAGGCGAAGAGATTAATCCAGATGAAAAGCTTATGCGCTCGATTGAAGAGCAAATTGGAATTTCAGAAAATGCCAAAAAAGCATTCCGTGAAGAAATCCTAATCCGAATTTCCGCATATGCCCGCAAAGGCAAGAGGTTTGATTATAACTCCCACGATCGATTGCGTGAGGCCATTCAGAAAAAACTATTTGCAGACCTGAAGGATGTTGTAAAAATTACAACCTCAACGAAAACTCCAGATGAACAGCAATTGAAAAAGGTCAATGAAGTAGTAGCGCGCTTAATTGATGAGCACGGCTACAACTCCACTTCCGCCAATGAGCTTTTACGCTATGTGGGAAGTCTACTAAATCGTTAAGTCTTGATGGAATTTTAATACTAAAGACTAATTGGCTGGTATGATGCGGTATTAAACCGAACTCATGCCGGCCTATTTCTTCTTTATAAATTAGGATCGGAATTGCAGTAATGGCTTGACAATAACGCAGTGAAGTTACGATCCATTCGACTGCAAAGAGCTTAAAGGAAGTGAGTTGAGTCCGAATAGACATACTATTCGACCGCAAAGAGCTTAAAGGAAGTAAGCTGAGTCCGAATAGACGGACTATTCGACTGCAAAGAGCTTAAAGGAAGTGAGTTGAGTCCGAATAGACATACTATTCGACTGCAAAGAGCTTAAAGGAAGTGAGTTGAGTCCGAATAGACATACTATTCGACCGCAAAGAGCTTATAGTAAGTAAGCTGAGTCCGAATAGACATACTATTCGACTGCAAAGAGCTTAAAGGAAGTAAGTTGAGTCCGAATAGACATACTATTCGACTGCAAAGAGCTTATAGTAAGTAAGCTGAGTCCGAATAGACATACTATTCGACTGCAAAGAGCTAAAAGAGTAATGATCATCCATATAAGCAGGACCTTTTTGTATAAGTATATTTAAGTGTTCAACGTCTTACTTGGGTTTTGTTATTATTCTTTGGTTGCTAAAACTACAAAGAAAGTTGTCCATTTTTATAGGCGAATTGATTATTTGTCGAAATAATTTGTAAATTATTTATGATTACTGCATAGGATAGAGTAATCACCATTTTTCCATTTAGCATGAAACGCCCGAGATATTGTATGCATGAAAGTGGAAATGTGTGAATTTATTTTTTTGCTACTCTTCTTGAAAAAATGCCAAGTAGTTAAAGGTGAAATTATAAGAACAAAAAATAAGGAGGGGTTAGAATGACTGATGCTAATAACCATCAATTTGTGATTTCGAAGGAAGATTGGTCCCTCCACCGCAAAGGCCACGATGATCAAACACGTCATCAGGAAAAAGTCCAAGAAGCGATTCGCAATAATTTACCAGACCTGATAACTGAAGAAAATATCGTGATGTCAAATGGACGGGAAGTGGTTAAAATACCGATTCGCTCATTGGATGAATATAAAATTCGCTACAACTATGATAAGAACAAGCATGTTGGTCAAGGTGATGGGGACAGCCAAGTAGGTGATGTGGTTGCAAGAGATGGTTCAAGTGGCCAAAAAGGACCTGGGAAAGGCCAAGGTGCGGGAGATCAAGCGGGTGAAGATTACTTTGAAGCAGAAGTTTCGTTAATGGACATTGAAGAAGCCTTGTTTAAAGAGCTTGAACTTCCTAATTTGCAAAGAAAAGAGCAGGATAATATTGTTGTAGAGCATATTGAATTTAATGATATTCGCAAAACAGGGTTAATGGGGAATATTGATAAGAAAAGAACGATGATGGCTGCATTCAAACGCAATGCAATGACTGGAAAGGCGAGCTTTCATCCAATTTATCGCGAGGATTTAAAATTTAAAACCTGGAATGAGGTCGTGAAACCCGAATCAAAAGCGGTAGTCCTTGCCATGATGGATACTAGTGGTTCGATGGGGATATGGGAAAAGTATATGGCGCGCAGCTTTTTTTTCTGGATGACCCGATTTTTACGAACGAAGTACGAAACTGTGGAAATTGAATTTATTGCTCATCATACTGAAGCGAAAGTCGTCAGCGAGGAAGATTTTTTTTCTAAAGGAGAAAGTGGAGGAACGATTTGTTCATCTGCTTATAGAAAAGCACTGGAGTTAATTGAATCGAAATATAACCCAACTAGATATAACATTTATCCATTTCATTTTTCAGATGGGGATAATTTAACCTCTGATAATGCGAGATGTGTCAAACTTGTTGAACAAATCATGAAGGTATCCAATATGTTTGGATATGGAGAAGTAAATCAATACAACCGCCATTCAACCCTCATGTCTGCGTACAAAAACATCAAAAATGAAGACTTCCGTTATTATATCCTCAAGCAAAAAGCCGATGTATTCCATGCCATGCGAAGCTTCTTTAAAAAGGAGCAGGAAGATAAAATGTATGCTTAAAAGGTCAGCTCGATGCTGATCTTTTGTCAATTGTGTTTAAAATTTATCGTAAACATCTTTTCGTCAAGCAGGAATCCTGCAAATCAGTCTCGAAGTGTTAGAACTGCGTGTTAGCAATTTAATGGACAGAAGGGACTGGTATCACTGAAAGATCATGAAGCAAAAGAAATGGTGAAAAGTATTTTTGGAAAAAACGCCGAGAAATATGTGACGAGTACATCTCATGCACAAGGGGATGACCTTCCGTTAATAACGGAATGGTTGAATCCTAAAGATGATTCGGTTGTCTTGGACGTTGCAACAGGTGGAGGGCATGTGGCGAGGACATTGGCTGCGAAAGTTTCTGCAGTTTTTGCGACCGATTTGACGAAGGAAATGTTGACCAACACGGCAGCACATTTAAAAGCACAATTTAAAAATATCCATTATGTTGTCGCTGATGCAGAATCAATGCCTTTTCTAGACAATACATTTGATGCTGTCACTTGTCGAATTGCGCCCCATCATTTTCCTAACCCAAATGATTTTATTAGTGAAGTATACAGGGTGCTTAAGCCAGGAGGAAAATTTTTATTAATTGATAATATTGCTCCGGCTGACTCTGAAAAAGGGACATTTATGAATCAAGTGGAAAAATTGAGGGATGCGAGCCATGTCCGGTGCCTTTCTATTTTGGAGTGGAGAATGCTTTTTCAGGCTCATGGCCTTGATGAAGTTAGATCTGAGCAAAGAAAGAAAAAGTTTCTGTTTTCCGATTGGGTCGCGCGTACTACTGAAAATCAGCAGCAGCGGAATGATGTTGAACAATTATTGTTGAATGCACCGGAAGAGTTTAAAGAATATTTTTTAATTCAAATAAGCGCTGGGAAAGTTCAATCTCACCAAATAGATCAATGGATGGCTCTTTGTGTAAAAAGGTAAAAGGGTTCTTGTTTTAATAGAGAATGGCTATAAAGAAAAGAGCTAGCTCCTGCTCCCTTTACATGGATCAGAAGCTAGCTCTTTTCTTTTCTGTCGCGAGATCAATCTCTTTTTTCATTCCCATTTTTCTTGTTATCAGATAGTTATTTTACTTTGTTTCCATTATATCATCGCTTCTCTCCCTTATTCTATGGTCGTTATATTTTGGCTTTGTTAAATAGAATTGTTGTTAAAATGATTTTTGGCTCATTTCATGTGAAACCAAAGTTTCACATGGCTTTCAGTATATCAGAAAGAAAATGAGCCAAAAATCAACACCGACATATAACAGAATCTATATTTTAACTACTTGTAGTTTAGATGAGCATAATTGAAAATGGTTTTCTCATTTTTTTATGAATAATATTATGATTTCAAAAAAATATAAGAACATGGGCTTTTCATAAATATAAAGGGGATTTAGTCATGAACCTAACACCGAGACAAATTGTCCAGCTACACGGATTTAACAATTTAACGAAATCGTTAAGCTTTAACATGTATGACATTTGCTATACGAAGACGAGAGAGGAGAGGGAAGCTTATTTAGAATATATTGATGAGGTTTACAATGCTGAACGGTTAACGAATATTTTGTCAAATGTAGCCGATATTATTGGCGCCCATATTTTAAATGTTGCGAAGCAGGATTATATTCCGCAAGGAGCTAGCGTGACAATCCTTGTTTCAGAAGGTCCTGTTGATGAGGCAGAAACTGAAGCATTTGAAGAATCTCCGGGTCCGATTCCTGGTTCAGTCGTCGCTCAAATGGATAAAAGTCATATTACTGTTCATACATATCCTGAGTCGCATCCTGATGAGGGGATTAGCACTTTTCGTGCAGATATTGATGTTTCGACCTGCGGTGAAATATCTCCATTGAAGGCGTTAAATTATCTGATTCATTCCTTCGAAACAGATGTGATGACGATGGATTATCGGGTAAGAGGTTTTACAAGAGATATCACTGGCCATAAATTATTTATTGATCATGAAATTAATTCCATTCAAAATTATATTCCAGATGAAGTAAAGAAGCTCTATCATATGATTGATGTCAATGTGTATCAAGAAAATATTTTTCATACGAAATGTAAATTAAAAGAATTTGATCTGGCTAATTATTTGTTTCACCAATCTAAAGCAGATTTATCGGCAGAAGAAGAGGAAGAAATAACTGAAAAGCTTGTGACAGAGATGGATGAAATCTTTTATGGAAAAATTATCACTGATTAATGGATCTTAAAAACGAATTCTCATTGTAAGGTTAAATAGAAAGCTGGTTGGAAAAAGCAATATTGTCCAAGGTCTGTTCTAAATACAAGCCGAGCAGTTACCTTGAACTCAAACTTCAAGCATAAAAAGACTGCATGAGACTGTAGTCTTTTTATGTTGCGAAAAAACAGGCTTTAAGAACAATTGCAGTTGAGGATATAATAGAAATAATATCGGAATTTACTAAGGGGGATTTATGGATAAATACAAACTTAAAGAAATTTTCCAAGATCGTAAGCCTGGGATATTAGGAAGGGATAAATATTCTAACTATGCCGTATTGCTCCCCATCATTGAGCAACATAACGAGCCTCATATTTTATTTGAAGTGCGTGCTTATGAGTTGCGGAGGCAGCCCGGGGAAATCTGCTTTCCAGGGGGAAGGGTCGACCAAAGCGATGCAACAGAAAAAGAAACGGCGATTCGTGAAACTATTGAAGAGCTCGGAATTACAAAAGATTGTATTGAACATGTTTTTCCTTTAGACTTTTTAGTTAATCCATTTGGAAGCATCATATACCCGTTTGTAGGTTTAATTAAAGACAGTGCCTCGTTTTCAATCAATAAAGCAGAAGTTGCAGAGGTATTTACGGTTCCATTATCTTTTCTTCAGCAGGTAAAGCCTGATATTCATCAAATTCACTTCAAGCCAGTTCCTGATCAATCATTCCCATATGAAAAAATTGTTGGTGGAAAAAAATATAATTGGCAAGCGAAAGGGATGGAGGAGTGTTTTTATTATTTTGAAGACAAGGTTATATGGGGATTAACGGCGAGAATCCTAACTCATTTTTTGACATTAATAAGAGAGTAGCTCAGTTAAGCCACTCTCTTATTTATAATTATTTTAAATAAATATTGACTTTAATTTCTAGGTTGATATAATTCTAATAAGAGATAAAAAATAACTAAATTTTATATAGAATATTCGGTTCAAAGGAGTTGAACATGATGGTTAAGAAAATCTGTGAAACTTGTCAACAAGAAATGGTTCAGCTAAAACATTCTAGTATTTGTGCTTGTGGACGTAAATTATTAACAGTTAAGAAATAAATGAGAACCTTAGCGAGTTTGCTAAGGTTTATTTTTGATCCAAATCATCTGGATTCATTCCAACCCGCTTATTTTTGTTTAAAGCGTTAATTTGTTTTAGGTCTTCGGAAGTTAACTCAAAATCAAAGATATCCGCATTTTCAACTAACCGCCCTAGATTCGAGGATTTTGGGATCGTAATGACTTCTGTTTGAAGATCCCATCTTAAAATAATTTGGGCAGGTGTTTTCCCGTACTTTTTCCCAATTTCAATAAGAACAGGTTCATTTAATAAGATGCCACGCTTAAGGGGGGACCAGGCCTCCAATTGAATTCCTTCATTTTTACAAAAAGCATGGACCTCTCCTTGGGTCAAGTGGGGGTGATACTCGATTTGGTTGACCATTGGTTTAATATTGGCATTTTTCATTAAATGCTGGAGATGGTGAACATGAAAATTACTTACTCCAATTGCTCTCACTCGACCTTCCGTATAAAGTTTTTCAAGTGCTCTCCATGTTTCCGTGTATTTTTTTGCTACAGGCCAATGGACGAGATAAAGGTCTAAATAGGTTGTTTCAAGCCTTCTTAAACTGTTTTCAAAGGCTTCAAGTGTTTCGTCGTAGCCCTGTTCATCATTCCAGACCTTTGAAGTGACAAAAATGTCTTCCCGTGGTACCTCTGATTTTCGAATTCCTTTGCCGACTCCCTCTTCATTTTGATAGAAAGAAGCGGTATCGATATGTCTATAGCCGTAATTTAGAGCAGCAGCAACGACATCTACAATTTCAGATTCATCTGTCACCTTATAAACTCCCAAGCCAAACCAAGGCATTTCGACACCATTATGTAGGGTAACTGTGCTCTGAATGTTTTTAACCATTTTCCTTCCTCCTAAATAAGTTAGAATATATTTATTTTCTCATATTCCTCTTTTCAGTTACAATATACGGGTAACGATCTCATTCACTTTAGTTAAAAAGAATACGAGGAGGGCTTATTAATGATCCGTTTTGGTGTGATTGGAACGAATTGGATTACAGATTCATTTATAAGTGCAGCAAGTGAACATCCGGATTTTAAGCTTGTGGCTGTCTATTCAAGGACGGAAGAAAGGGCAAGGGAGTTCGCCGAAAAATATGGAGTGGAGCTTACGTTTACGAGACTTGAGGATATGGCAAATAGTGATGAACTTGATGCCGTCTATATTGCAAGTCCAAATTCCCTCCATGCGGAGCAGGCAATTGTATTGATGGAAAAAAAGAAGCATGTTCTTTGTGAAAAACCATTGGCGTCAAATGTACGCGAGGTCGAAAAGATGATCGCAACAGCCAGAAAACATAATGTGCTGTTAATGGAAGCATTAAAGACGACCTTCTTGCCGAATTTTCAAGAGGTTAAGAAGAATTTACATAAGATCGGGCCAGTAAGGCGATATGTCGCAAGCTATTGCCAATACTCTTCTCGCTATGACGCCTATAAAGAAGGAACAATCCTTAATGCATTTAAGCCAGAATTTTCAAATGGTTCTCTCGTGGATATTGGGATCTATTGTCTCTACCCTGCCGTTTATTTGTTTGGAAAGCCGAATGAAGTAAAGGCGAGTGGATTCTTACTCGAGAGTGGTGTGGATGCAGAAGGAAGCCTACTTTTACAATACGATGATAAGGATGTCGTTGTCCTTTTTTCAAAAATAACGAATTCTTATTTGCCTTCTGAAATACAAGGAGAAGAAGGAAGCATTGTACTAGATAAATTAAATCCTCCAGAGGATGTGGAAATTCGCTATCGTGATGGACGGGTAGAAGATATTGCCGTTGAGCAAACGAATCATCCAATGTATTATGAAACGAAAGAATTTATTGAGCTTCTTAAAAATAGGAAATATGAATCAAACATTAATACATTTGAGACATCACAATTGGTGATGGAAATTCTCGATGAAGCTAGAAAGCAAATGGGAGTCGTTTACCCTAGTGATTTAAAATAATATATGAAACTTTTTCCAAAGCACCCCGTAAAAGTTATTAAGAACAAATAATTTTTAGGGGTGTTTCATTATGGAAAAAGAGATTACTACAGGTAAGGACGGAAAGCCTTCTCTACTAGGAATGTTTTGGAGCCCCGGGGAGCAGCTTGAAAAAATACGTGAAAACCCTCGCATTTGGGGAGCTTTAGGAATTATCGTACTTCTTTACATTATTGGTTCGACAATTTTGGCATCGAACATCACAGCCGAAGATCTTGTTGTATCAGGGACTATTTCGTTAGCAGACGCGGAACAAATCCTCGGCTTCACAAAAACGATAACGGTTGTATCAGTATTTATAGTTGCCTTAGTAGGGATACTTATCTCAGCTGTAATTCAATTAATCATTGTTAAAATTGCTGGGAAAAATGTGACATTTAAGCAGATCTTCTCGATGAATACGTATATTGCGTTGATTGGAGCAGTAGGAATGCTTTTGAATACCCTTATTCAAATAAGCATTGGTGGAGATACTAGTATTTATGTGACAAGTTTAGGAAGTTTATTTAATAGTGATTCCACTGTTCTTGCATCATTTGAAGTATTTTCAATCTGGACTTTAATTTTGACTGCTATTGGACTGCATAAAGTAGGTCAATTGTCGAAAACTGCTTCATCGCTTATCGCCGTTATCTTCTTTGTTATTTCGTTAGGTTTTGCCCTATTTGGAGGAGTTCTTGAAGGGATAGCTGGATTATAATGAAAAAGAAAATCTGGATTGGCATAGGTGTTGCCACTTTAATCATCTTAATGGTAGGAGTAAGTGTTTATCGAACAGCTTTTGCTAAGCCGCTTGCTGTCGAGGTAATGGAAGTAAAACAAGAAAAAATTTCGTCCTCATTAATGGTGCCAGGGACTTTAGAGCTTCAGGAGGAACAGCTTGTGTTTCCTTCTCCTGAGCTTGGGCAGGTTGAAGAAATTCTCGTAGAAGTAGGGCAACAGGTTAAAAAAGGCGATGTACTGGTTAGATTTGATGATTCTCAACTCAGTTTTGAAATCGAACAGAATAAAATATCCATTGAAACCGGATACTTACGGATCAATCAATTACAAAAGCAAAAAGAACATCTTGATAGTAGGAAAAAGGAGCTCTCCGAGCAAGTCGGTAAAAAAGAAGCGGAAAAGCAATTGGCTCCTGAATATGACCAAATTGAAATGGAAATAAAACTTGCAAATTTAGAATTGAAGCAAACCCTTTTACAAAAAGAAGCTCTTGAAGAGAGAGAAAAAGATTTTGAACTTACTAGTTTGGTAGAGGGGATTGTTCTAGCAGTAAATGAGAAAACGACAGAACTTGTAACAGAAGTTCAAATGCCGCTTGTTCAAGTCGGCAGCTTACATAGTATGATCGCCACTGGTTTTTTATCGGAATATGATGTGTTAAAGGTGAGCAAGGGACAAAAGGTGATCGTAAAATCAGATGTTCTCCCAAATGAAGAATGGCAGGGAGAAGTCATAGATGTTGCAAGTGTTCCACAGAGTACAGGTCTGGGAAATCCGCTGGAGAATCAAGCAGTACAGTTTCCAATTATCGTTCAGATCGACGGAGGGATAGAACTCAAACCTGGCTTTCAACTGATTATGGAAATTGAGACAGAAGAAAAGGAAGGATTGGTCATTTCCTCTGAAGCGATTATTTATGAGAATGATAAAGCCTTTGTTTATCTCGTAAATGATGGCATTGCCCATAAACAAGAGGTTGAAATTGGTATTACTTCTGGTGAGCGAATGGAAATCGTTGAGGGTCTTAGCGATGAAGACATGATTGTATTGAACCCGTCAGATAAAGTAGGTGATGGGATGGAAGTGGCTGTCGAATGATTGAGTTAAGGGATATAAGAAAAACGTATACGGTCGGGAAGGAACAAATCGATGTTTTGAAATCAATCCGACTTACAATTGAAGAGGGAGAATTCACTGCAATTATGGGTCCATCAGGCTCTGGAAAGTCCACCTTAATGAATATTATCGGCTGTCTCGATAAGCAAACGAGTGGACAATATTTGCTTAACGGTGAAAATATCTCCGATTATGAGGATACCGCTTTGGCACGCGTTCGAAATCAATCTATCGGTTTTGTGTTTCAACAGTTTCAATTATTACCAAGATTAACTGCACTTCGTAATGTAGAACTACCCATGATCTATAATGGGATTGGGAAAAGAGAAAGGCTTGAACGAGCAGCAGAGGCTCTTCGAAAAGTCGGTCTTAGCGACAGGATGGAGCATTTACCTAATGCTTTATCAGGGGGACAAAAGCAACGTGTGGCAATTGCTCGAGCGATTGTCAATCAACCGCAAATTATTCTAGCAGATGAGCCGACAGGAGCTCTTGATACGAAGACGAGTATCTCGATCATGGAGCAATTTGTGAAATTAAATGAGGAAGGTACCACCGTTGTATTAGTAACGCATGAACCAGAAATTGCCGACTATACGAATCGTACGATCACCGTTCGTGATGGTGAAATTGTTGCCAACGACGGGAGGAGGTAGGAGCAATGAGTTTAATGGAAAATATTAAAATGGCTTTAAGCTCTTTAAAAGCTCATAAGCTCCGCTCTGTTTTAACAATGCTTGGCATTATTATCGGTGTTGGTGCGGTAATTATTGTTGTGGCTATCGGCCAAGGTGGTGAAGCGGTTCTAAAGTCGCAGATTACAGGTGCTGGAAATACAGTTGAACTGTTCTACCAGCCAAGTGAAGAAGAATTGCAGGCAAATCCAAGCGTGCTGTACGAAGCAGCTTTCACCAGTGAGGATATACGAATGCTTGAGACAATTCCAGAAGTGAAGCAGGTAGTTGCTTCAAGCTCCGAATATTCCTCAATCCGTTATCGGGAACAAACGGGGGACAGCTCGGTATTTGGAATCAATCAGGCATATATGGATTTGAATAATTTGGAGATTGAAGAGGGTCAAGGATTTTCTGAAGCAGATTTTAGGAGTGGGAGAAGGGCAGCTTTAATTAGTTACTCTTTGCAAGAGAAATTTTTCGAAGGACAAAGCCCGATCGGGGAAGTTATTCGCATCGGTAATCAGCCGGTTGAAATTATCGGTGTACTTGCAAAGCCAACAGGTCTTTTTGCCTTTGGCTCCATGGATATCTACCTTCCTTTTAATACTTGGAAAATGGTTTTCGGCAAAGATGATGTTACGCAAATGACCCTTCAAGCGACATCTGCTGATCATATTCAAGCAGTCGCCGAAAAAGCAACTTTTCAATTGAATCAGCTTCACAACACAGAGGATTCCTATATGGTCATCAATATGGAGGAAATGGCAGAAGGGATCGGGCAAATTACAAGAATTATGACGATCATCATTGGTAGTATTGCCGGAATTTCTTTATTTGTCGGCGGAATCGGCGTGATGAATATTATGCTAGTATCCGTTACTGAACGGACGAGGGAAATTGGAATACGGATGGCGCTTGGAGCAACAAGAACCCAGGTGCTTACACAGTTTTTAATTGAAGCGATTATTTTAACTTTAATTGGAGGTATGATTGGAATTCTTCTCGGCTGGGGTGTCTCGGGAATCGTTGCCTCTTTTGCAGGGTGGCCGTCGCTTATCTCATGGCAAGTGGTTGTTGGTGGCATTGTCTTCTCTATGGTTATTGGAATAATTTTTGGTTTATTGCCGGCGAACAAAGCTTCTAAGCTTGATCCGATTGAAGCGTTAAGATATGAATAAGTTCCTAGTTAACTAATTGTACTATATGCTGTTTTCGGTTTAACATTATGCTTGAAAATCCTCGTTTGTTCCACCTATTAGAAAGCTGAAAGACCGCTTTGTTCCCCGAGCATTTTGTCGGAAAAGTAAAAAATGAACCCAAATCGTTTGTTAATGATAGAAATAGAAGCTGTGTCAAAAGGTCGTTGAAACGTCTTTTTGATATCAGCTTTTTCTTCTGTATAAGTTTTTGGGTCCTTTGATTATTTTATGGTGAATAGAAGGGGGGGACTCCTTTTTTTGCTTATAAGCCATGTTCTTTACTTATTGAGGTTTCCCACTTTTTCAAATTATGAGCAACGCAAATAAAAATTGGAACGGAAGGCGGTGACTTCTGCGTGAAAAGCGGCCCAGCCTGAAGTGGAAATTAACTATGCACATAGAGGGAATTTGCCCCTAAAAGCTAAACAGCCTCATTTTATTAAGCCATGACACAATCCAAAAATTTGTCGCACAGAAGTTTAGGCTTATCCACGTTTAAAGATTTAATTGGAGGGTATGTATTGAGTAACTTTAAGCTATGGTGGTGATCATTTTGGAAAATAACACAAATTCTCAAGGAGGATTAAAGGTATACAAAATTAAAAGAGGGGATACCGTTTGTTCCATCGCCAGAGAATTGAATATCCCCATTATGTCCATCTTCATGGTTAACAAGCATCGGGATCCTAAACAGTTGACGATAGGCGATACCCTCTGTCTTCCCACACTTAAGGACCAGTGTTGAACAATAATAACTACCAAAAAATCAAATACAGGCAATTCTCCGGTAGAGCGTTTTTCCATTATAATGTAACCATTAGCAGTAAGAGAGAATTGTATTAATTCGCCCAATAATTTTTAAAGGGTCGAAAAGTTCAATTATTTCATCTCAGTAGCGTACTTAAATTGTTCGTGTCCCATACACGCTCATGAAGTCTCTGGAGTTTTCAGAGATTTTTTTGTATAGTGTTAAAGAGAATCACAATCTTGAAGTGGTTTTTTGAGATTTTTTTAAAGAGAATGATAATGGAATTTTGTCTACACAAGGTTAATATTTATTTAAAAGGTTAGCTTTGTTAAATAGAATTGTTGTTAAAATGATTTTGGGCTCATTGCATGTGAAAATAGGTCAAAAATCAACACCGACATGTAACATAGCCAAAAGCTTAAGGAGTTAAAAAATGAAGCAGAAGATAGGATTTATAGGCAGCGGTAAAATGGCACAGGCGATAATGAAAGGGATTTTGTCATCAGGCACAATTTCTGCGGAGCAAATAATGGTTAGTGCGAAAACGGAACAAACTTTAAAAACAGTAAACAATCATTTTCCGATCAAAACGACTATGAATAATAAAGAAGTTGCCTGCTGGTCTGATTTTCTTTTTCTCGCTGTAAAACCAGACATACATCGAGAGGTTATTCAAGAAATTAAAGATGACATAAAAGATGATGCAGTCATTATTACTATCGCAGCGGGAATTACGCTACAATGGTTGGAGAGCGAGTTTGACCAGCAAGTCAAAGCCGTTCGTTCCATGCCGAATACTCCTTCTTTTGTTGGCGAAGGTATGAGTGCACTTAGCGTTAATTCAAGGGTTAGCAATGAGGAGCAGGACAATGTTCTTGCGATTTTTCGTTCTTTCGGACAAGCAGAGATTATTCAAGAAGAGCTAATGGACAGTATTCCGGCAGTAAGCGGTTCTTCTCCGGCATATGTCTTTATGTTTATAGAGGCTTTAGCAGATGGGGGAGTAAAGAATGGAATTCCAAGAGAGCAAGCGTATAAATTCGCTGCACAAGCGGTGTTAGGTGCAGCAAAAATGGTCCTCGAAACAGGACTTCACCCAGGGGAGCTTAAGGATCAAGTATGTACACCGGGAGGAGCAACGATTGAAGCTGTGTCTGCTTTGGAGGAACACGGCTTTCGCGCGGCTGTTTTAAAGGCCATGGAGCAATGTACTGAGAGAATTAAGACGTTAAAAGCTTGATGCTCCGGAGAAATTATATAAGAAAAGGTGACAAAAGTGGAAAGAGTTCAAATAAATCAAGATTTATCTTTTTCGAGAATCATTCAAGGACTTTGGCGTCTTAATGAATGGCCACTTTCAGATGAGGGGCTTCTTTCATTAATTGAGAAATGTCTTGAATTAGGAATTACAACGTTTGATCATGCGGATATTTATGGTGGCTACCAAAATGAGGCTTTATTTGGTAAAGCTTTGGCGCTGAAGCCTTCCATCAGGGAAAAAATCGAGCTTGTTACGAAATGCGGCATTAAACTTGTATCAAAAGCGCGACCAGAGCATAAGATTAAGCATTATGATACGAGCAAAGAACATATCATGATGAGTGTTGAAAACTCTTTGAGAAATCTTGAAGCGGATTATCTTGATGTGCTGCTTATTCATCGTCCCGATCCATTTATTGATCCTGGTGAAGTAGCAGAGGCATTTACGCGATTAAATGAGGCAGGAAAAGTGAAACATTTCGGTGTGTCTAATTTTACACCTTCACAATTTGAAATGCTAAATAGCTATCTCCCGTTTCCGCTTGTCACAAATCAAATAGAAATATCGGTAAGCCAGTTGCAACCGTTTCAAGATGGAACAATTGACCAATGCTTGCAAAAACGTGTAGCTCCAATGGCGTGGTCACCTCTTGCAGGAGGAGCAATCTTTTCAGGTGAAGATGAAAAATCAGTCCGAATAAAGAAAGCTTTGCAAGAGGTTGGAGAAGAACTCGGTATTGCGGAAATTGATAAAATCATGCTTGCATGGCTCCTGCTTCATCCAGCAAAGATTATGCCGATAATTGGTTCTGGAAAAATGGAGCGGATTAAGGCGGCTGCAGAATCGTTGCAAATAGCTTTGACACGTCAGCAATGGTTTAAAATTTGGATTGCTTCAACAGGAAAAGATGTAGCCTAAAAAGAAATCTTTTTAGAACGAGTCTGAACGTATTTTTGTTCAGACTCGTTCTACATTTCCAATAATTTGATCAGTAATTTCTCAAATTTGTTTGCACTCATCATCTCATGTGTAATAAATTCCCCATTATAAAATAGAGCAAAGGTTGTCCATATGATTGGCGAATTTTGCGCTTCTTCTCTAGTTGAGATTCTCGTTATTTGAAAAGGGACATTTTTATTCTCTGCAATTTTCTTTAATTCTGCCAATGTGCCAACGGCAAAAGGGCACTGGGCTGTGTAATAAATAGAGATTCCTTTACTTTCTAAAGGTGCTAATGTTTGCTTTTTAAAAGTAGGCAATACAGCATCGTCATTCCATGTTAATGCGGCTAATTGAAAATATGGCTCTGCTTCATCTACTATTTTAAATCCCATATGTTCAAAGAATCGCTTATCACTTAAAAAAGGATAATTTTTCTTGCCAACAATATGTACAATCCCGTCCATTCCCCGCTTAACAGCATCCTCTTTACATTTGTTTAGCAATTGCTTCGCATTGCCGCCATTTTTGTATCTTCCTGAAACCCATAAACAATTAATGTACATATAATTAGGGGCGTGTATAGGAACCCATGCTTTTTCAGCAGGTATGTATTCAATAAATACCTTGGCTCGTTCATCTAAACGATAAAAAACTAATCCTTCGTCCATCCGTTCTGTCAGCCATCTCTTTTTTTCTATTACCGCCTGTTCATATTGCTTTGCACCTAATGCGCAGCATATATGCTCAAATTCGATATTTTCTTTGGAAATTTGCAAAAATCCCATTTCTCCTGCCTCCATATTTTAAAAGGTTTATAGATACTAGTCTTATTGCTAACATTATCGAAAAATGGAAAGGTATGCAAATGGTTTTGCAAGAAATTAAAAAGGAGGAACAAAAGTGTGCCTTTTGTTCCTTCCTCACCGAGCTGAAAAACCAGTATCAGCATTTCTTTTTTTAATTATGATATCTTCACTTTTTTAATGTGGCAAAAATGCTAACTGATAGAAAAACAGAACAGCAAATACGTAAATAACTGGATGAACTTCACGCCATTTCCCTTTGACGATTTTTAATAGAGGATAAGAGATAAATCCTAAAGCGATTCCTGTTGCGATACTGGAAGTGAGAGGCATTGCTAAGATCGTTAGAAATGCAGGAAAAGCTTCGTCAAGCTCATTCCATTTAATTTTTGCGATGGAACCCATCATTAAGCTACCTACAATGATTAAAGCTGGTGCTGTGATTGCTGATAATCCAGAAACTGCGCTTACGAGTGGTCCAAAGAATGCAGCTAAAATAAATAGTACCCCAACGGTTACGGATGTTAAGCCTGTACGGCCTCCAGCTGCGACACCGGCAGAGGATTCTATATATGCGGTTGTTGGACTTGTTCCAAACATGGATCCAACAGTTGTACCAATTGAATCTGCCAGCAATGCTTTTTTTGCTTGGGGCAATTTGTTTCCTTTCATGAGCCCGGCTTGCTGTGCGACTCCGACCATCGTCCCGGTAGTATCAAAAATTGTCACAAGTAAAAAAGAAAAGACAACCGCATAAAGGCTGTGAGAGAATACTTCGCCGAGTGCATCAATTGGATTTAAAACAATCAATCCTTCCGGTAAGCTTGGAAGAGCCATAAACCCTTGTGTGAATGAAAGTTCTCCAATGAAAAATGCAATTACTCCAGTAACAATCATCCCAAAAAACAGTGCTCCGTGAATGCGGAGAGACATTAAAATTAATGTGACAGCCAGTCCAATAAGTGTTAAATAGGCGGATGGCTCGCGTAAATTGCCCAAAGCTACCAGGTTTGTTTCATGGGCAGTAATAATTCCTGTAAGACGTAGTCCGATAAAGGCAATAAATAGTCCGATACCTGCGCTAATTCCAAATTTCAGATTTTCAGGGATTGCCTCTATAAGCATATTTCTTAAAGGAGTTAATGATAAAATGATAAAAATAATCCCTGCGATAAAAACAGCAGCAAAAGCTGTAATATAGTCAATATTTCCATGGCTGCCAACGACAGAATAGGCAAAATACGCATTCAAGCCCATACCAGGAGCAATAGCGATTGGATAGTTGGCAAATAATCCAATCCACAAGGTGCCTACGACTGCAGAAATAATCGTTGCTGTAAACACTTGATCGAATGGCACTCCTGCATCTGCTAAGATAATTGGGTTAACAACTACGATATATACCATTGTCAAAAATGTTGTCACGCCTGCTAAAAGTTCTGTTTTCACATTTGTTTGATGTTCTTTTAATTTAAACATATTGACCTCCAAATGACGAACATTATAAAAACACATTCTCTATAATATTCGTTTTAAGAATAGAATTCAAGGTTGATTTTAATATTATTTCATAAATGTTCGAAATAAATTACGTTTAATTGTGCGTTTAGTAGCGTTTATTGCCAAAAAATTCATATTTTTTGTTATGCTCCTTCCAAGTGATGGAGGGCACAGTAGAGTACTTTTGCAAAAAGTCCATTCCCTAGGTAAACGGAAGAAGCAAAGAAATAAAATTGAAGCATAAAAACAGAAAATGACCGAGTTAAAACTCGGCCAAAAAAATTTAAAAAATTAAACTGATGAACAAATAACAGAGTGCTGCAAGGGCAGCCGATATTGGTAGGGTGATGACCCACGTAATAAGCATCCTTTGCGCTGTGCCCCATTTGACTCCTTTAACCCGATGCGATGCACCTACACCAAGGATAGAGGAAGAAATAACATGGGTTGTACTAACTGGCAAATGAATATATGTCGCTCCAAAGATAATCAAGGCTCCTGTGAGATCGGCAGCAACGCCATTCACGGGGCGAATTTTCATAATTTTACCACCAACCGTTTTAATGATCTTCCAACCACCTACTGAAGTGCCCAGCCCCATTGCGAGGGCACAAGAGAACTGGACCCAGAAGGGGATTTCGTCAGTTGCCACATAGTTATTGGCGATAAGTGCCATTGTGATTATCCCCATTGCCTTTTGCGCATCGTTTGTTCCATGCGTAAATGCTTGAATGGAAGCTGTAGCAATTTGAAACAAACGGAAATTTCGATTTGTTTTTGTAAGATTATAGTTTTTAAATACGATTTTGAAGATACTGTATATGATAAATCCTAAGGCAAAAGCAATAATTGGCGACAAAATTAGCGCTTGAATAATTTTTAGAAATCCGCTGTAATTTAAGGAATGGAACCCTGCTGCTGCAATAGCTGCCCCGGCTATAGAACCAATTATCGCATGGGACGAGCTTGAGGGAATTCCGTAATACCAAGTAATCAGATTCCATGCAATAGCTGCGATGAGAGCGGATAAAATGACAACTGAACCGTTTTCTAATGTAAAAGGGTTTACGATATCTTTCGTAATTGTTTTGGCAACACCTGTAAATGACATCGCTCCAATAAAATTCATCACAGCTGCTAAAATAATTGCATGCCTTGGTTTCAATGCTTTCGTCGATACAGAAGTAGCGATCGCATTTGCTGTATCATGAAATCCATTGATGAAATCAAATGCCAGTGCCCCAATAACAATTAATACAGTAAGAATAAAAATGACATCCATCTTGTGGGCTCCTTATGCATTTTTCATAATGATTGTTTCCAAGGTGTTCGCAACCCCTTGGCAATGATCAGCAATTTCCTCTAACGTTTCATAAATTTCTTTATATTGAATAATGCGAATGGGGTCCTTTTCAACAGAAAAAAGGTGCTTTATGGATTGGCGCAGAATACCATCACATTTGGATTCGTAGTCTTTTATTTTTATTGCATGCTCCCGAATTAGAGGGAGCTTTTTGTTTGTTAACAGATCAATGGATTCATCAATTTCGTCTGAACAAGCACGAATGGCATTAACAAATTTAACCATATATTCATCAGCTTGAGTGATAGAGTACATTTCAAATAAAGCGGAACATGCCTCAATTCCATCTAGAACATCATCCATACTCATTGCCAATTGGAGAATATCCTCCCGTTCAATTGGTGTAATAAATACTTTGTTTAGTTCTTGTATGGTTTCATGTACAAATGAATCTCCTTTTGTTTCCAAAGCCTTAATTTCTTCAAAAAAGACTTTTAGATCACTGACATTGTTTAATTTGTAATCTGCAAAAAAATAAGCACCTTCTTTTAAGTTGGTTGAAATATTTTTTAACAAGATTGCAAACTGATCCTGTTTTTTAAATACCATGTAGCTATTACCTCCAAAAATATGAAATGAGCTTATATTGAAAAAATAAAGAACCCACCACGAAATTGTTGTAATTAAACATATAGTGCCAAACGAATTAATTTTATATGAAAAATCTCGAATTGGGAATAGATAAACTCGAAAAACGATTCATTTTGTCGAAAGAATTCAGTTGCCATTGTTTTTATAGTTAAACAACAGTAATAACGTGTTTATATTAATTTGTGATATATTTCACATTTTATTCAAAAATAAGTCGAAAATGATAATTAATCTAATTATATAATAAATGTAATTGGATGGAATTAATGGAAGTCGCGACAATATAGTTTCAGCCAATAAAATTTTTTGGGGGTATTTACAATGAAAAGAATGAAGCTACTCTTAACTCTTCTTCTCGCTTTGTTGTTGTTGGCTGCTTGTAATAGCAGTAACGAAGGTGATGGACCAGCAGACAATGATGCAACTGGGGGAGAAGAACCGGCAACAACAGAAGTAGATGAAGAATTAGAAGCAGCTAAAGCAAAATTCGAACCACTTGGTGAAATCCCTGTCCCAGAAGACAATGAAATGACAGAAGAGAAAATTGCATTAGGACAAATGTTATACTTTGATGAAAGACTTTCTGGGAATAATAAATTAAGCTGTGCATCATGTCACGCTCCTGGCGCAGGTTATGGCGATGGCCTTGCAACTTTCATAGGATTTGAAGGTTTCGAAGGACATCGAAATAGCCCTACCATTATCAATTCAGGTTATTATAAAGAGAACTTCTGGGATGGACGGGCAGGCGGCTTGGAAGAGCAAGCGTTAGGTCCAATTCAAGCAGAAGGTGAAATGAACCAAAATCTTGATGAATTAATTGAAGAATTAAATGCAGTTCCTGGCTATGTTGATGAATTTAATAAAGTCTTCAATGACAAAATAACAGCGGATAACATCGCCAAGGCGATCGCTACATTCGAAAGAACAATTGTTGTCAAAGACACAGCCTTTGACAAATATTTAGCTGGTGATGACGATGCTATTTCTGATGAAGCAAAAGAAGGAATGAAATTATTTGTAGGAAAAGCAAGCTGTATTTCATGCCATGCTGGCCCGCTTTTATCAGACCACAACTATCATAACCTCGGGATGGAAGGGGACGATGGAAGGTTTGCTGTAACTGGAAATGAGACGGATAAAGGCAAGTTCAGAACTTCTGGTTTACGTGGAATAGCGGATACAGCACCATATATGCATGATGGAAGCCTTGCGACACTAGAGGATGTAGTTAATTACTACAATACGGGCGGCGGTGCTCACCCTAATAAGAGTGAACTGATGAAACCATTAAACTTAACTCAAGAAGAAGTCAGCTATTTGGTTGCTTTCTTGGAGAGCATGAGTGGCGATATTCCGATGGTAGAAAAACCAGAACTACCTCAATAAATAAATTAAAAATAACCTTAGAGACCCTTATCTCTAAGGTTATTTTATTTTCTAAAAAGGGGCATTAACTGTTGGTTTAGGACGAATTTTTCAGGGGAAGAGATAATTAACACCACAAAACTACGGCAAGCAGCCGTTTTATATAAATGGGGCGTCCAGTGACGGACGCCCTTTTGATGAGCATAGTCAATTAATCCCAATCTATTGGTGAAGTGACTTGGATTTGTTCGAAGGTTAGTGGGTGTACAAATTTAAGTTCAACGGCGTGCAAATGAAGCCTCGTTTCTTTAGGGCTGTTTCCGTATAGTTTATCGCCGACAATGGGATGGCCGATATGACTGAGATGAACTCGAATTTGATGAGTACGGCCAGTATCTAGGCTACACCTGATTAATGTTGCATTTTTTTTAACATTGACAACCTCATAATGGGTAACGGCTCTCTGTCCTTTTGGAGAAACTCTCCGCTTAGTTGGATGATGTCGATCTCTCCCTATTGGAGCATCGATCGTCCCTTTTTTGTTTAATATTTTTCCACAGACAAGTGCCGAGTAGGATCGTTTGATTTGCCTTTCTTCGAGCATTTTATCAAGAAGAGCCCCGATAAAAGCATGTTTTGCAAAGAGAATCACTCCTGAAGTGTCACGGTCTAACCGATGGATATGTTTAACCTGACGGAACTCTCCTTTTGCTTGCAAATGATAGGCAATACCGTTTGCCAATGTATTTGTTTGCCCTGGCTCATTTGGATGAGTATTGATACCGGGAGGTTTTTCGGCAATTAATAAGTGCTCGTCCTCATATACAATATTTACATTCATATATTGAGGTATCAGTCCAAAATCAACATCTGAAAATAATTTAATTTGCAGACGATCCCCCATTTTTAATGGATTTGTCCAAACGGCAGGTTTACCATTAATCATCACTTCTTTATTCATTTTTAACAAATGCGTAAGTTTTTTTGGTGCTTGCCAGACCTTTGAAAATAATTGCTCACTTGTAATTCCTTGCCATTCCATCGGAGCAATTAATTCAAACCATTGCCCTTTTTTAGAAGATGCAATCATGTTGAACTCCTTTCGTATGCAATCTTAAAGACAATAAGTAAAAGAATTTTCACTGTAAAAAAGCCGCCAATTTAGCGTTTGCCTTAAACTTTGGCGATAATTACCACGCTTTTAGTTTACTTGCGTATGTTATCCTAAGCGTATATAAAAAATTGATTACATGTTTCATTAAAGGTGGGTTACAGGTGAAAGTTGTATTTGCGTCAACACCAGACCAAGAAGAAAAGATTAAAGAACTTGTAAAAACTTTTTATCAAGATGTATTTCCTCTTTATTATTCTGACAAAGAAATCGAAAAATTTGAAGATTTAAAGGTATTACATACCTCAACAAGGCATTTTGAGTATTTTGGCACATTAAAGGAAGCTTATCAAGTCATTACAAGCTTACAAACTCTTATATCCATTTTAGAATCGACCACGCTTTTAGTAAAACATAAATCCATGTTTCAAAGGAATGTCGCAATTTTGAAGGAGTACGGATTGTTTTTTCCGTTTGACTTTGAGCAGTTTTTCGAAGCTGATCTGGATAAGGAAAACGATAATGGCTCCTTTAGTGTTTATACGAAGGCTGCAAATGAATTATTAATATAAACTGCTATCATGAAAAAACGAAAACGATCTAAGATTCGTTTTCGTTTTTTTGCTAAAGTCGATATCATTTTTGATGGGACCTAAGGCTTCAGTTCGCTATTTACTGTTTTGATTAAACCATTCTTCGAAAATTTCTTTTTCCTTATAACCGACAATACGTTCTGTCTCTTCCCCATTTCGATATTGAACAATAGTTGGAGTTTCTGAAATGCCGTATTGATCCCAGCCGTTTTCAAATTCTAATAGGTTATACTGCACTAAATCAATTCCCATCTCCTCTGCGAGAGGTGCAACGACTGGGGTTGTCCGTTGACAATGTGAGCATGTGGGACTATAAAAATAAACCGTGACGTCTTCTTTATTATCCAATTTTTCTTTTAACTCTTCAGGTAGGATAAGGTTTTGATAGTTTGGATCATCCAACTGTGCGATCGTTTCCGGATGTAAAGAATCCTTTTGATATTTATTATCCTCGGACACTTTTTCCTCATTTTGCATTTTCGTTAATAGGGCTACACCAGCGAATAGAACAACAATAATGGCAAGAAAAATAATTACTTTTTTCAATTAGGAAACCTCCTTTGTTTTTTTCCAGATGAGAAGACTACAAATAAAAATAATAACAAAAGCGGTAAGCGCAAGGAATGGAATAGTAATAAATCCAAACCAGTTTATGTATGCGGCAGTACATGGAATACGACCACATGCAGGTGCTGCATCAGCTAAAAAGGAGAGCTTTTGAATACCGTAATGATACAGGGATATCATCCCTCCTATAGCTGATAATACCATCGTATATAAGGAGATTTTATAATCCTTCTTTACTGTGGCAATCCCTAAAATAACGACGAAGGGGTACATAATGATCCTTTGATACCAACACAATTCGCATGGTTCATACTGGCGAACCTCAGAAAAATACAAGCTTCCAAACATAGCAATAACAGATGCGGCCCAAGCAATAAAGATAAGTGATTCCCTTTGATCTTTTTTTTCGCTCATTACACCAATTCCTTTAAAGTTAGTCCCCATTATTTTATGCTGTTAACAGTTGTTTTTCAAATTAAACGATTAAGAGATTATGAAAATTTTTAAAACTTTTTTAGGTATCATGTACAATTTGCAAATTAAAGAATGAACAATAATTAAATTTATTGGAAAATTTTTAACATTAAGTAGCATTTATGATATTAGAGAAGAGATATTTTAAAAATTTGTCCATAGAATGAAAGAGTGAGCTATAATGGATAGAGATTCCATTTTTGAGGTCTGGGGGGATAGTATGGGTTGGAAAAAAGATGTGGAAAGATGGTTTCAATACCATGATCTAGATTCTGAATTGAAGACTCAGTTACTTTCTTTGAACGAAACGGAATTAGAAGAGGCATTTTATAAAAATTTAGAATTCGGCACCGGAGGCATGCGCGGTGAAATTGGCGCAGGCATAAATCGTATGAATCTTTACACCATTCGGAAAGCGTCGGCAGGATTAGCGTCCTTTATTGATTCATTTGGAGCAGATGCGAAAAGAAGAGGTGTTGTAATCGCCTATGATTCACGCTATAAGTCGCAAGAATTTGCGATGGAAGCAGCCAAGACATTAGCGACAAGAGGCATTCAAACCTACATATTTAATGAATTAAGACCTACTCCGGAGTTATCTTTTGCCGTTCGTTATTTACAGGCTTTTTCAGGTATTGTTATTACTGCCAGTCATAATCCGCCAGAATATAACGGGTATAAAGTGTACGGGGAAGATGGGGCTCAGCTAACCCCAAAAGAGGCGGATATTGTCATTGCTAAAGTTAATGAAATTGAAGATGAGCTCCGCATTCAAGTCGATACAGAAAAAGAGTTAAAGCAACTAGGTTTGATTAAAATAATAGGTGAGGAAGTTGATCGAGCTTATTTGGAGAAACTTGTGACAATTTCTGAAAATGATCTTGGCCAAAAATCAGCAATTAAAATTGTCTTTACTCCGTTGCATGGAACAGCTAATAAGTTGGTTCAAAAAGGTCTAGAGTTATTGAACTATACAAATGTTACCGTTGTGAAAGAACAAGAACAACCTGATCCTCAATTTTCAACCGTTAAGAGTCCAAATCCTGAGGAGCATGAAGCATTCACACTTGCGATTGAAAAGGGCTTGGAGATAAATGCAGATTTGTTAATTGCTACCGATCCTGATGCAGATCGTCTTGGAATTGCAGTCAAGAATTTAAGCGGTGAATATCAAATACTTACTGGAAATCAAACTGGAGCATTATTGCTTCATTATTTACTTGCGGAAAAGGTGGAGAAAGACACGCTTCCGAAAAATGGTGTAATGTTGAAAACCATTGTTACATCAGAGCTTGGAAGAGCTGTTGCCTCATCATATGGAGTCGAAACGATCGATGTTCTGACGGGGTTTAAATTTATTGCTGAAAAAATAAAGCAATTTGAGGCATCTGGGAAATACCAGTTTTTGTTCGGATATGAGGAGAGCTATGGGTATTTAATTGGAGCATTCGCTCGAGATAAAGATGCTGTGCAGGCAGCACTTTTAGCGACAGAAGTATGTGCTTTTTATAAGGAAAAAGGATTGTCATTATACGAGGCGTTATTGTCTCTTTATAAAAAATATGGCTTTTATCAAGAAGGACTTCAATCCTTAACATTAAAGGGAAAGTCTGGAGCAGAAAGGATCGAACGTTTACTGGCTTCTTTTAGAAAGATTCCGTTACTGGAGATCGGTGGACAAAGGGTAATCAAACAGGAGGACTACTTAGAAAGCATACGGACTACGGAAACAGGGAAAGAGAAAATTGATTTGCCAAGATCAAATGTATTGAAATACTTTCTTGAAGATGGATCGTGGGTTTGTTTGAGACCTTCAGGTACAGAGCCGAAAATCAAATTTTATTTCAGTGTTAAAGGCGATACCTTAGAGGAAAGTCAAATAAAACTAAAGGCATTAGAAGAGAGCTTTATGAATGTTGTTCATAAAAAAATGAATGATTCGTTTTAAAAGACACGGTCGCGGACCGTGTCTTTTTTGTGGTGGAATTCTGATTACATCCAGTTCGCGCTTAACTCTTGTTGTTCTTCAAGGTGGCTGTTTGCATGGTCGATGTATCTTAATAAAGAATATAAGTGTTGCTCAATTACCATATAGTCTTTTTCAAAATTATAGGCATGTAAGAAATGTTCAATTTTCTTTGCTAAAAAATGATCCTTTGTGCGCACCATTAAAATTAGTAAATTGTCCCACTCGGAACGATGGGTATAATACAATGCCCGGTCATAATCAACTGAATCCATTTTTCCTCATCTCCTTTTTTAAGGAGTTGATTATAGTCTGTGCTGAGAACTTATAAACTTTCTCTGTAAATGTTGGTCATCTTGTTAATTGGAAAGAACAGCATTTACCTGTGTAAAAAACGCTGAAAATGCAAACAGCTATGAATGAAGAATTTCGCTCTTCTTTTATGAGAAAGTCAACGTTACGATAAATGCGTGAAGGTAAAAATCAATCTCATCATTTTTGTTTTTGTCTCATACATTGGTGATAAGACCATGAAGGAGGAAAACAAATGAAAGAGGAAGAGCGTAAAAAACTGGAATACGCGATCGATGAAATTACGGAAATTGCTTCAGGATTCGGGCTGGATTTTTACCCAATGAGGTATGAAATTTGCCCGGCCGATATTATATATACATTTGGTGCATATGGTATGCCGACCCGATTCTCACATTGGAGCTTTGGAAAACAATTTCATAAAATGAAACTTCATTACGATTTAGGACTTTCTAAAATATATGAGCTCGTCATTAACTCAAATCCTTGCTATGCTTTTTTACTGGATTCAAATTCACTAATCCAAAATAAATTGATTGTTGCCCATGTGTTGGCACATTGTGATTTCTTCAAAAATAATGTTCGTTTTCAAAATACGAAACGAGATATGGTTGAAAGTATGTCTGCGACTGCCGAAAGAATTCGCCAATATGAGATCGAGCATGGTAAAAAGGAAGTGGAGGAATTTCTTGATGCGGTGTTGGCGATTGAAGAGCATATTGATCCTTCTTTAATGCGGCCGAAGCTCTCTTGGACGTTGGACGATGAGGAATTTGAAGAAGAAGAGATAAAAGCAAGTCCTTATGATGATCTGTGGAATTTAGATAAAAAAGATGGAGAGAAAAGTGTAAAGAAAAAGAAAAAGCGAAAATTTCCGCCGCAACCTGAAAAAGACATTCTGTTATTTATAGAGAACTATAGCCGTGAATTAACGGAATGGCAACGGGATATTTTGACGATGATGAGGGAGGAAATGCTTTATTTTTGGCCTCAATTAGAGACAAAAATTATGAATGAAGGCTGGGCTTCGTTTTGGCATCAAAGAATTTTGCGAGAGATGGATCTTTCTTCTGATGAAGCGCTAGAATTTGCCAAACTTAATGCAGGGGTTGTTCAGCCGTCAAGGACAGGAGTCAATCCGTACTATTTAGGGCTGAAAATTTTTGAAGATATAGAGGAACGCTATAATCATCCGACTGAAGAAATGAAAGAGCGCGGAGTAAAGGAAAATTCCGGAAGAGAAAAAATGTTCGAAGTACGCGAAATTGAATCGGATATCTCATTTTTAAGAAATTACTTAACGAAGGATCTTGTTATGCGTGAAGACATGTATTTATTTCAAAAACAAGGTCGAGATTACAAAATTGTCGATAAAGATTGGCAGGAAGTGAGAGATCAACTCGTTAATATGCGAGTGAATGGCGGTTTCCCTTATTTAACTGTCACTGATGGAGATTATTTGAAAAATGGTGAACTCTACATTAAACATTGGTATGAAGGAATTGAACTTGACTTGAAATATTTAGAAAAGGTGCTTCCTTATATTTATCAGCTTTGGGGCAGAGGCGTTCATATTGAAACGATTATCGAGGACCGGAATATGCTTTTTACGTATGATGGAAAAGGCGTTCATCGAAAATATCTTTGAAATTGACTTTGTTAATTATCTGTAAGTATTGATTTTTACTTACTAAAGGGCGTGTGAAACCAAGGTTCAGACAAAATGAACAAAAAAACGTTTTATCAATAATATGGTTTCATTCAATAAAGGTACCCGGGGTATAATTTACTCCGGGTAGGGTGTATTACAAAAAAAGCGGCTCATGACGGTCATGAACAGTGAGAGCTTTGTTTACTTCCGTAACGTGATATTTTACCATACGCAGTGATGTATCATTATGCTCCAATATGTAAACCATCTCTGCTAAATTAAAGGATTCAATCGCCTTTTCATTTTCATTTAAGGCTTTATGACTCAGTGCTTTTTGAAAATATAAATCACCTTTTAAATACATAAGTTGATATTTCTCGGTAAGTTTTAGCCCTTTTTCACAAATTTGGATAGATTCGGCATTTCTTGAGTGCAACCGCAGTACTCTGGCATAATTGTAATTTAATCTTACCGGGACATGTTTATTAATAATATCTGTCAGTTTATTTAGATGATTTATGGCTTCATTGTATATTTCGATGGCCTCGTCATACATTTGACATTGGCTATAAATATTTGCTTTACTAATGAGGATTTCAATTTCACGTTCAGAGTAGAGTTTTTTATTAGAAGCTGTGAGGCTAAGCGCCTCGTCAAAACATTGGATGGAATTATGAAGATCATGATCTAATTGAAAATAACAAATTCCTTCATGCCATTTTAGGAATTGATATAATTTTTTCTCTTTAAATAACTCGTTATCGGATTCGGAAATAATGATTCTTCGCACTAATTCATAATCACGATTGTTGATGGCTTCGCGGATTTCAGAGAAAGTGTCAATAACATAATCATGTCTGGGAATGCTAGAGATATCAAGGAGGTACGAAATATCGACACTAAATCGATCCGCTAGTTTCAGCAAAATATCAGCAGTTGGAAAAACATTGCCGCTCTCAATTTTGCTAATGTATGCTTGCGTGCATATATCTTTGCTTGTTTCAAATTGGGACAATCCAAGGCGTTCCCTAGCTTCTTTAATTCGTTGACCTAAATATCTTGCCATATAAATCACTCCGAATATAACTATATTTATTATGAAGGCCAAAAACATCTGAAATTTTAAGAAAACAACCCTTTATCCTTATTATATCAGGAAATTCGCCAAATTCACCCTTTCTTTTTACATGATAAAATTTTTGTAAAAAGGAGGTTGGAGAAATGAAAAGATTTCTAAGTAGTTTACTGATTGTTTTGATTGCGTTTTTCGGAACATACCATGCCCCTGATGCACCAATTACCATTAATGAGCCTGAGCCTGGAGTTATGCACTGAGAGTGAGCGATGTGAATGCTATTTTTTGATAGAGATGGAGTTGTGACAAGTGTTAGGTAAAGACGTCTTATATAATGAAGAGCGATACACTATCATCTTTAATTATCATAATGGCATGATCGAAATTCGAAATTCAAATCTTACTTACGATGTCCAACTGGTAAATATTAAAGACGTTAAAATTATAGATTCATCTTACTAAAGAGCTACTATTAAAGGTAGTTCTTTTTTTGTCCTTGCTGACGATTTTTTAGAGGTGTTAGTTGTATCGGCAAGGTGAGGATGTTGTTTTTTACAATCAGCTTTCCAATAAATCCGATTCCACTCTAAATTCATCTGTTTTATGCATGATCTTGTTACTTTAAATAATATCGTGCATTTTACGAAGAAGATTGCACTGAGTAAAACATTGTGTATACCCAGACAGCAATCACTGTTAAATGCATATTTACTGATTAAAATAACAAAGATAATTGGTGTATTTCATTTTTTATTTCTCCTGTATTGAGATGATTGTACAAAGAAGAACGGATTTATCTATCAAAGTACAACGACATTTTAGTTTATTCGAATAGCTGAGAAAACTTTAAAATGGTCTTTACTTTTAACTCGGGGAAAATTTTGAAAAAAAGCATTGACGGAATCCTTTTCGGGGTGTTATATTGATATAGCTGTTTTCAAAAAATGTTTGAAAGATTTTGGCCCGTTGGTCAAGCGGTTAAGACACCGCCCTTTCACGGCGGTAACACGGGTTCGAATCCCGTACGGGTCATATACATTTTTTCAACGTATTGAATGATGAAGGCGAAAATAATTTGCTTTATAAAAGTAAAGCATTATATTATGGCGGTGTAGCTCAGCTGGCTAGAGCGTACGGTTCATACCCGTAAGGTCGGGGGTTCGATCCCCTCCGCCGCTACCATTCTATATTAACATGGAGGAATACCCAAGTCTGGCTGAAGGGATCGGTCTTGAAAACCGACAGGCGGGTTAAACCGCGCGGGGGTTCGAATCCCTCTTCCTCCGTATTTTTAAAAATCTGCTAGTAAATAAATGTATGATTTTTTATGTTCTGAGCTTCTCTGAATTAAAGGCCTCTATTTGATTTAGAAAATGCAGGAGGGTCCGGTAGTTCAGTTGGTTAGAATGCCTGCCTGTCACGCAGGAGGTCGCGGGTTCGAGTCCCGTCCGGACCGTTATTTAATATATTCACCGAACCACAACTTGAATAAGTTTGTTGACTAGGAAAAGAATAGTATTATGGCTCAGTAGCTCAGTCGGTAGAGCACGGTGAAAAAGCTTCAAGAAAAGGCAACAGCGTACTCATCGAGTATCAACTTGAATAAGCTAACTGAGATGAGGACGAAGGACAACGGAAAGATTTGCTGTAGGAATAGAATATTATTATGGCTCAGTAGCTCAGTCGGTAGAGCACGGTGAATAAACTTCAAGAAAAGGCAACAGCGTACTCATCGAGTATCAACTTGAATAAGCTAACTGAGATGAGGACGAAGGACAACGGAAAGATTTGCTGTAGGAATAGAATATTATTTTGGCTCAGTAGCTCAGTCGGTAGAGCAAAGGACTGAAAATCCTTGTGTCGGCGGTTCGATTCCGTCCTGAGCCATTTTTTAGTTGGAGGGGTAGCGAAGTGGCTAAACGCGGCGGACTGTAAATCCGCTCCTTCGGGTTCGGCGGTTCGAATCCGTCCCCCTCCACCAGACATTTTCACCTTAGTGAAAATAAGAGATGTTACTTTGAACGAAACGCAGCGAAGTAAAATAGCATTTATTAATAATTTTCGTAATAGTGCTAGTATAGAGCAAAACGAGCAAAGGCATACTTTAATAATAGAATCATGGCGGTCGTGGCGAAGTGGTTAACGCATCGGATTGTGGCTCCGACACTCGTGGGTTCGATTCCCATCGATCGCCCCATTTATATTTCAAAATCCTGTAATGCCGGATTCAGGAAGACAAAAATTAATAAAGATTTTAATTAAAATGCGGGTGTAGTTTAATGGTAAAACCACAGCCACGAGCAAAGCATCAATGAATGGGCGCCGAGTTGCCTCGACGACAGTGCTACAAAGAAAAGGCGAGAAGAGTTGGAGGCATGTAAGGCCCGAACAGGGGAAGAAAGAATTTAGTATAATTACAATAAAAATGCGGGTGTAGTTTAATGGTAAAACCACAGCCTTCCAAGCTGTTGTCGTGGGTTCGATTCCCATCACCCGCTTCATTAAAAGGATGTTCTAGTCAGTGTTAGAGCATCCTTTTTCTTTATATTTACAATCACTTTTACTTCACAAATTGCTCTAGATCGAGTATACTCACAATAACATATAATTCTTATATGATAGGTGGGTTTTGCATGAAGGGCAAACCTAAATCAATTCCAAGACCATTGGTGAGGTTAAATCAATGGGTTATTGTTCTGAGTGTTCTCTTAACTTGGATTACTCAACAAGAAATGATCTTGTTGTTCCCGTTCATTTTTGGTCTTATTGGGCTTATTTTTAAAGTTAATCCGATTATCGCAGCAGGAAGGAAATTTTTAAGAAAAGCGCCCTCTGCATATATACCTGAAGATTTTGATCAACAACAGTTTAATCAAGCAATATCTGTTGTCTGCTTAGGGCTTGGTTACACAGGGTATGTATTTGACTGGACAATTATCGCTTGGATCTTTACAACTATTGTTGCATTGGCAGCGTTTATTGCAATTCTTGGTTTTTGTATTGGATGTTATATTCGTTTTCAATGGCAACAGTATCAATATCGAAAATCAATGAGCTGACCGATGATGTAGGAGTCAACTTTCATTATCAAAAGAAAGCCGTTCGAAAGGCTGCTCTTATTATGAAACAAGAGCAGTTTGAATTCGAGCGGTTTTTTATGCTTAAAGCTGAACTTTTGTAAAAAAAGTAAAAATAAAGCGTGAATATTTATAGGAATGCTTGTCCTTCAGAAAATTGCTGGGATGCATCGATGAGAATGTTTTTCTTCATAATACCGTCAGCAGACTCTGAGGAAAAATTAACAAAAATAGCTGAGCTCTGTTCGTGAGTTTTTAAATTTACATACTGGAATTATTTAATCATTATGACCAATGAGGGGAGTGAGTTGAATATGCGTCCTCAACACATTCTTCAAAATGGCAGAGTATAAGGAGAGCTATTTACGATTATAGTTCACACTACAAAGGGATCTTCCAATTAATCTTTACAGATGATCCTGGGTAATTTCCATTGTTCATGCTGGTCAAAAACTAGAGAGCACTCTATGAGTAGCCTTCTTTTTTGCTCAATCTTGGGTGCTGTCCAATAATCGATCAATTTCAACATTCTTTATAATAAGGTGACTAACATCCATAGCCAGGTCCTCTGTTTCTTCAAGCAGTTGATCGATGTCTGTTTTTACCATAAACGGTCCTCCTTTCTATTTATCATATCGATATTGTTATATTCACGGTTTTTACTCTTTTTAAACTTGTTTATGGTATATAATGCAGTTTATGTTCGCGCATTTTATAATAAACTTTGTTACTTATCTATTTCAATAAACATGTATTTGCTCATTTTTTAAACCTCATTTTTAAGAAATATACTATATGCTTCGTATTGGTAGTGAAAACTATGGGTGTTTGTAAAGAAATAAATATAAAATAGAAGAAAATATTTGCAAAGAGTTGCTAAAATAATTAAATAGTCTTATGTTAAATTTGAAAGGAATTTGCAGTAGATTCAGTTTTTACGGGAGTGGAAAAGATGAATGTTTTAGTAATAGAGGATAATGAAAGTGTTTGTTCTATGATCGATATGTTTTTTTCGAAAGAGGGTATAAAAGGCGAATATGTCCATGACGGACTAAAAGGGTTTGAACGATATAAGGAAGGGGAGTGGGATCTTTTAATTATTGATTGGATGCTTCCGGGAATGGACGGTGTTTCAATCTGTAGAAAAATAAGAGGAGAAGGAGATTCGATCCCTATTATTATGTTGACTGCAAAAGACAGTGAATCTGACCAAGTTCTTGGATTAGAGATGGGAGCGGATGATTACGTAACAAAACCATTTAGTCCTTTGGCATTAATGGCCAGAATTCGTGCAATTACGCGCAGAGTTCATTCGGGTCCAATGGAGAAGATAGAGAAAGGCTTATTAGTGACGAAACATTTTCAAATCAGTAAGGAAAAAAGAGAAGTTTATTTGGATGGTGAGGCAATTACAAATTTAACACCGAAAGAATTTGACCTCCTATACTACTTTGTTCAACATCCAAAGCAAGTTTTCACAAGAGAACAGCTCTTAGATCGTGTATGGGGTTATCAATTTTATGGGGACGAGCGAACTGTTGATGTCCATATTAAGAGACTAAGGAAAAAACTAGGCACAGATCACCAACCATTTTTCCATACTGTTTGGGGAGTAGGGTATAAATTTGATGAAACGATCCAAACCAGTGAAAATTAAGTATTTATATCAACAGCTCATCAGTCATATGGGCGTTCTTTTAGTTGCCTTCCTCATCATGAGTATTGTTTTTGCCCACTATGTTGAACGATTAGTGTACCAAAATACGGTTGATGAGCTCATTTCTTATGGAGAAAATATTCTTAACGATATTACGAGAGGTTCACGCTCTGTCTCAAATATTGTGAATGAGTATAGTTTGGTTTTGAAAGGGAGAAATATAAGCTTCAGTATTTTTGATCAAGAAGGAAGCCTTCTATATCCGAGTGGAAATTTACGACTTGTAGATGAAGTACTCGATCAGATCGCTGAAGGGAAACCTCATGTTGTAAGAAATAGAATTAAGCATTCCAATCAAGAAGTTACTTTAGTGGCACTACCTTATATCATGAATGACACTTTAATTGGGGTAATCCTGTTAACGGCTCCAATAAGTGGCTCAAGAGAGATGATTAGTCAAATTAATCAATACCTATTCTTCACCGCTCTGTTGGCATTTGCGTTGGCGATTTTACCAAGTTGGCTACTATCGAAGGTTCACGTAAATCGGATAAAACGGCTTCAGGAAGCAACTTCGATGGTATCTAAAGGAGATTACTCTGTCAATCTCCCCCCATCAAATTTTGATGAAATTGGAGAACTTGCGCAGGATTTTAATCATATGGTAAAGAAGCTTAACACCGCCGCTGAGGAAATTGAAAGCTTAGAAAGCCGCAGAAGGAACTTTATGTCAGACGTTTCCCATGAGTTAAGGACTCCTTTAACAACGATAAGTGGTGTAATTGAAGGTTTGAAAAACGGCATGATTGCGGAAGAAGAAAAAGAAAAAGGGATCAATCTAGTCAGTCAGGAAACAAAGAGATTGATTCGTTTAGTTAACGAAAACCTTGATTATGATAAAATAAGGTCCAATCAAATTAAATTAAAAAAAGAAGACGTACAATTACAAGAGGTTTTTGAAATTATTCAGGAACAGCTTACGTTACAAGCAGCTGAGAAAAATAATCAGATTGAGATTAAAGTCGAGGAAGATGTCCGAATTCTTGCTGATTATGATCGACTCATTCAAATTTTAATTAATATTACGAAAAATAGCATACAATTTACCGAAAATGGCCATATTTGCTTAAAAGGAAGAATGGAAAATAATCATACTGTGATCGAAATAGAAGATACGGGAATCGGTATCGATACGATGGAAATTGAAAAAATCTGGCATCGATTTTATAAAGCAGAAATTTCTCGAACCAATAATCCATACGGAGAATTTGGTTTAGGGCTCTCAATTGTAAAGCAGCTAATCCATCTTCATCATGGCTCCGTTGAAGTATTTAGTGAAAAAGGAAAAGGTACAAAATTTGTTATAAAAATTCCTTACAGATGAGTCCACTTCATAATTGCCTACTTCAAGTTAAAAAACGAATGTCCTTTTGACTTTTACATTATTTTAAGGAGTAAATGCGGACATAAATGATTATAAAACGTTATATTGTTCGTTTTTTAATTAGCGATGGTACATTATGCAATCGATTCAAATAAGCAATATAAAATTATTAATATGGAGTAAATCGTTTTGAGCATTCGGTGCGATATCGCGACGAGTGCTTTTTGCATTCCTCTATTGGCATTAGTGGACTCAAAGCAAATCAGAAGTTTATCCGACACATTTAGAAGGATTATGTATCAAAAGAGAAAAAGGACTAGATTTTTCTCGATTTATTCAGTTCTTCTTAAAAGTTTCGTCACTATTTGTTCATAATTACGGGATAAAATTTGCTTAAAGAGCTTGAGAGGTAGGAGGAATTGAAGATGGATGATTTGAACAAGAATGAGATCCAAGTAGTGGAGCAATCGGCTGCTCCTAAAGATAAAAAACCGAAGTCAAAACTAAAAGGTTTTCTCAGTATGGTAGCTGCGGGAGCAGTTGGTTCAGTTTTAACGATGACAGTTATACCGCAAACTGACTTTTTTCATGATTACTATCAGCCAGTTGCAGAAGGAAGTGAAAATGTTGCAGGTGCTGCGACACAAGGAAATGAAGTAAATATCATGCCGACATCTACAAACAATTCATCGGCTTCAGTTGCAGATATTGTTGACCAAACGGCATCTGCGATTGTAGGGATTGTAAACAGACAACAGCAGAACAATCCTTTTTCGAGAACATCAGAGGTGGTGGAAAGCGGTTCTGGTTCGGGTGTGATTTTTAAGAAAACAGATGATGTTGCCTACATTGTGACGAACAACCATGTAATTGAAGGGGCATCAGAAATCGAAGTTTCGCTTCATAATGGTGAGAAAGTGACAGCTCAATTAATTGGTGCGGATGCACTCACCGATTTAGCTGTCTTGAAAATTGATGCAAAGTACGCAGATAATGTACTTTCATTTGGAGATTCTTCTACTTTAAGAGCAGGTGACCAAGTGCTAGCGATCGGTAATCCTCTTGGATTGGAATTTTCAAGAACAGTCACACAAGGAATTGTCAGTGCCGTAGATCGAAATATCGCCGTTTCAACTTCTGCTGGAGAATGGGAGTTAAATGTTATCCAAACAGATGCAGCTATTAACCCAGGCAATAGCGGGGGAGCTCTTATTAATTCACAAGGACAAGTAATTGGCATAAATAGTTTAAAAATATCTGAAAGTGGAGTTGAGGGATTGGGATTTGCGATTCCAAGCAATGATGTCGTTCCAATTGTAAATGAAATCATTGAATCAGGAAAAATTAGCCGCCCGTATATGGGAGTTAGTCTTGCCAGCTTAAATGAAATTCCTCCAGCTTATTACCAAAATCTCCCTGATGATGTGACCGGGGGTGTAATGGTGACATACGTGGACCCCAATTCGGCAGCTGCTGAAGCTGGTATTAAGGCACAGGATATCATAGTTTCAATTAATGAACAGAAAGTGGAAACTGCCAGTGAATTAAGAAAATATTTGTATACAGAGGCGAAAATTGGCGATGAGGTAAAACTGGAGATTTACAGAGAAGGGAAGCTAATCAAGGAAAAAATAACCTTGTCGAACAATATTCAAGCAAGTTGATGTACCAATAATAGATCTTTCGGAAAAAATGAAAGATCTTTCATATAAAATGGAGAGGCTAAGTTGAAAGAGCAGCTGGTTACCACCTTTCGACTTGCCTCTTTTTTATTAATAAGGAACGCTTTTAGCTGTCCCCTGTTCTGTACAGCTTTTGCAAAAAGATTGCTTTGATGCAGAAGCAATAGGGAGACTATTAAACATACTGTTGGCAATAAATAAGGTACTATGAATCACGACTCTCTTGTTTAAGCGTTTTTTTTACATCTTTTTTAAATTGCTGGAGTTCTTGCTGAAGTTCTTCTTTGCTTATATCAAGTGTTTCCATCACATCATGAAATGATTTTTTTTCTTTCTTGTAAGCAATGATTTCTTCTAGTGGCTTTTCACTAAGCTTAGCGAGGGCTGCTGCTCCAATTAAAAAACGCAAATGAAATCCATCTTTGATATATTTATCGATTTCCTCGTCTGTTTTATTGGCGTACTCCGCTAAGTATTTCTGCACCTCTTTTTCATTATTTTTAACGAAGGTTTCCCACTTCCGCATAGCGTCAATACGTTTAAATTCTTCCATATCAATTCCGAGCTGTTGAGCTGTTTTTTCCCAAGATTTCGTTTTATTGTATAAGTCAAGAACATCATGAATGTTCTTATCCGCTTTTTTGCTTAATATTGCTGCCATGAAGATTTCTTGTTTCGAGTATCCCTGTTCCTTTAATTGCTCCGCTTTTTCACGCTCAATCAACCTATGATGATGTCCATGTTTATGGTCCTTTTCAGGGGATGCATGAACAAGAGTAGATGATAGGTTACATGTCAAAGCAACAATAAGGATCGCTGCTAGCATTGTTATTTTTTTCATCATACATTTTCTCCTTTATTTAAATTTAAATGAACCACGAAATTTATGATAACCAAAATATGTAAAATTATGAGCGCTATTCGGTTTTTGCCAAAAAGGGAGTAAATTTAATTCTCGTTAATGTTCCCTTTCACAATATTGACATGAAATCCATCGTATCATCGCTAAATCTTATAGTATTCTTATAGTGAAAATATAATAGTTGGCTGGAGAATTGGAGAAGCCGCAAAAAACTGTCTGGGTTCGGTCTGCCCATCAGGTTTTTTGCGGTTTCTTTTTTTAATCAAAAACATTTATTACGCTGGCTTTATGAAATCAATAGGAGGAAATGGCATGAGAAGAAAGATAGAAACGCAAGTGATTGTAATTGGCGGCGGTGTAACAGGTGCGGGGGTACTTCGGGATCTGGCAGTCCGTGGAATTAAAGCAATCCTCGTCGAACAGCGTGATCTTGGTCATGGAACTTCCTCAAGAAATCACGGGCTCCTTCATTCAGGTGGCAGGTATGCGGTAAGAGATGAAGAAGCGGCGATTGAAAGTTATCGGGAGAATATTATCCTAAAAAAGACAGTTCCTGGTTCAATCGAGCAAACTGGCGGCTTATTTGTGAAGGTACCAGAAGATGATGATGATTATGTGCAAAAATGGGTGTCTGCATGTGAAAAGGTTGGCATTCCTGTCAAGAACATTCCTCTTGAACAGGCGTTTAAGGATGAACCTTATTTAAGTAAAAAGATACAAGCTGTTTATTCAGTTCCAGATGGTTCAGTGGATTGTTTTACGCTAGTCGTTGATGTTGTTGCTGATGCAGTAACAAGAGGAGCTAGAGCATTAACTTATCATGAAGTGATTGAGATAATACGTGAAACAAACGGGGTAAGTGGAGTACTCGTCCGGAATCGTTATACTGGTGAAGAAATCGAAGTTCGTGGAGATATTGTGATTAATGCTGCAGGACCGTGGGGGGCTAACTTGGCTGAAATGGCAGGAATATCCTTGCATCTAATCAATAATAAAGGAATGCTTGCTGTTCTTAATCATCGATTTAACAGACAGGTAATCAATCGTTTAAGAATACCCGGCGATGCAGATATTTGTGTTCCAGCCCATAACGTAACGATCTTTGGAACAACAGGCGTTAATGTCGATGATCCGAACGATTTTAGCTTAGATCGACAAGAGTTGGAAATGATGTTGGAGGAAGGTGCAGCGTTAATTCCTGATTTGTTGAACATGCGCCTCATTCGAGCATTCAGTGGTAGCAGGCCTCTTTATCAAGAATCAACAGTCGCTGATACAAGTGGCCGCTCAGTTACGAGAGGTATCGCCTTGCTGGATCATAAACAGAGGGATGGTGTCGATGGCTTTATTACCATTACTGGCGGAAAGCTGACAACCTTTCGCTATATGGCTGAAAAAACAGTCGATATCGTTTGTGAAAAACTGAATATTGCTGCTCGCTGTACGACAGATGAGGAGATCGTTCCTCATCGAGAAGCACAAAGTTTTTTTAAAGAAGTCGATATGGCTCCCGCAGCGAAACATAAATTATTTCATTGGGCAGGAACAAAAGCAGAAAAGATTGAGCAGTCATTAAAACAACGTCCGATTGATCGGACTGTTATTTGTGAATGTGAGCAAGTGACATGGGCCGAAATAGAATCGACGTTGACCGAGGATAGTCCCTTTAATTTAGGGGATATTCGCAGAAGAACACGATTAGGAATGGGACCTTGTCAAGGGACGTTTTGCAGTTACCGTGCAGCAGCGGTAGCGGTGGAAAAAGATGCAGCTACTTCGGAACAAGCAGCATGGGCATTAAACGATGCTCTCAATGAACGTAAAAAGGGGATGACCGTTGTCGCAACAGGTGAAACGGCTAAACAAGCACAGTTAATGGAGGCGATTTACAACGTTTCATTACGTCTAAAGGAGGGGGCAAATCAACATGTATGATGAAATTATTGTAGGACAGGGGCTAACTGGATTATTAACAGCCATTTGGAGTCGTGAAGAAGGAAAGCAGGTTGCTTTAGTGTCTACTGGTTTGGGCAAGATTTTTCAATCAGCAGGCGTGTTGGATATACTTCCAGGGGAAGATAGCAGATTTGCAGATTTAATGGAGAAATACAAGTTAAATGCATGTTCACGATTAACGATATATGAAGCTGCGAAAAAATACTTTCAGTTAACGGAACGAATTGGTTACCCCTATCAAGGAAATATAGAGGCACCTATAACAATAATTACCGGATCGGGTAATCTTAAGGAAACGGCATTTTATCCAGATACGATTAAACCGATTCCTGAGCAAGGGCATGTGGTTATCGTTGGTTTTGAGGAGGTAGTGGATTTTCTTCCAAAGTATGTAAAAGGGAATTTACAAAAAAGCAGGCCAAGTTTACACGTAGATACGATGACAGTATCACTTGGAAAAGGTTCTTCAAGAACAATGTCGCAGCTTGATGCAGCACATCTGCTAGATCAGGAAAAAGTGTGCCAGCATGTTCTTGATCAAATCAAGTTAAAAATGGCGGCTAAAAAAATAGCAAAGCCGGAGCTATTTATTTTTCCGGCCGCATTAGGGTTTAATAATTGGCGGAAAGTATTGGAACAAGCAACGATCCAATTGCAGGCTGCGATAACGGAAGCACCGGGAATGCCGCCCAATGCGACAGCAATTCGCTTGCATGATAAATTAAAAAAAGAAGCCATAAAGCTTGGGGTAAGATTTTATGAAAATACGACCATCATCGGTGCAAAAATCGAGGACAATAAAGTTCAAGCAGTAATCACAAGTGCGAATTTAGAAATAAAGTCAGAGAGTTATATTATTGCAGCCGGTGGGATGTTAGGCGGTGGAATAGAGAAAACAGCTACGGGCTATAAGGATAAAGTATTGGGACTTGACCTTGATCATCATGGCTGCTACATGAGCTGTCCAGAAAATGTATGGCTAGTTGGCGCGAGTAACGGAATGAACGTGACACAATACGGAATAACTGGCGGTGTCTATTCCATTTTATCATGTTATCAAACGTTTACAGCACGTAAACAGCATATGAAGTTAGGAGGGCTCCAGCATGCATAATTATAACTTCCTAGACCGTTCATTTGATGCTTGCCTCAAGTGCCATGCTTGTACAGCAACTTGTCCGGTTTCAAATGTTTCCCTTGAGTTTGGCGGACCAAAGCATTTAGGCCCAGAATTAAAAAGACTTACGGATAATCAACAGGTTATTGATGATAAGCGAATTGAATTATGCACCCTTTGTGGAAATTGTGATATATCCTGTCCGGAGAATGTCCATGTTTCTACTCTAACAGCGTATGCGAAGGCGATTCATGCGGATATTGAAGGAACAAAGCTTCGCGATCATGTTCTAAGCAATGCTGAATTAGTTGGTGTGGCTGCATCAGCCTTTGCACCCATTACCAATGCTGCGATGACAATGAAGCCTGTTCGTCAAGTAATGCAAATGGTGCTGGGCATTCCTGCTGAACGAAAATTTCCACAGTATCGTTTTAACAATTTTAAACGTAAATATAGAAAAACAACTTCAGAGACTAAGAGAAAGGTAGCCTATTTTGTTGGCTGCTATGCTACTTATAATGCCCCTGAAGTGGCGGACTCATTTGTCGAGGTAATGAAGCATAACGGTATTGAAGTTGCAGTTCCAAAACAGAAATGCTGCGGTGTACCAATGTTTGCAAACGGTAAGATGGAGCAGGGCCTTAAGAATGCCAAGTATAATATCGAAAGTTTATTAGAGTATACAAGGCAAGGTTATGATATTGTTTTAACTTGCACGAGCTGCACCTTTGCTTTTAAAAAGGAATATATAAATTATTTACAATCAGCAGATGCACACGAGCTAGCGAAGCATGTCTATGATGCTGACGAGTATTTGCGTATGCTTAAAGAAGCGGGTGAATTCAATTCAAACCTTGCACCAATGAACGACAAGGCAGGTTATTATGCCCCTTGCCATATGAAGGGCCAGGGGATTGGTAATCCAGCCATGGATATCCTTGGACTTATTCCTGGCTATGAGATTCAAGATGTAGCAGCAGGCTGCTGTGGCCAATGCGGCACTTTTGGATTTAAAGAAGAGAAATATGAGATTTCAATGAAAATAGGAAAATCAATGTCTGAAGCAATTGCTGACGCAGATGCCGATTATACAGTAACTGAATGCGGCATGTGCAGAAATCAATTAGAACAACTTACGACAAAAAATGTCAAACATCCAATGCAAGTACTCGCGCAATCTTATGTGAAAAATCTCGAGGAAAGCGTGCATGCTTCTCCAAAATAACAAAGTGAGGAGCTGGAAAAAGGGTCAAATCTTCTTATTTATCGAAGATTTGGCTTTTTTTTATTCTCAAAAAGGATGAAAAAGCAGTGAATTGAATTAAATAGGTAAACAAGTTGTATATATTCTTTGTTGAAAAATTGTCACATTATAGCATTAAATTACGAAATGGAATTGTTGACAACGCTTTCAGTTATTCTTTATACTTTAGTTACAAGTTAATGCAATTGTGACGGAGATAAGGAGACTCACACAGCCCCTATTTTATGATAGGATGTACTGGTGTGGCTCCTTTTTTTTCTTCGTCGAAGTAAACCGATTACAATTTGATAGATGAGGAGAGAAAAAGATGACACAGTTTGTTGGAGAGATTGTTGGTACCATGATTTTAATTGCTTTAGGTGCCGGAATAGGGGCAGGTTCTTCTTTAGAAAAGTCCTATTCAAAAAATGCAGGGTGGATTGTAACAACACTTGCATGGGGACTCGCTGTCACAATGGGTGTGTTTGCAGTTGGTTCAGTCAGCGGAGCCCATTTAAACCCTGCTGTGACGGTAGGTTTGGCCATAACTGGAGATTTCCCATGGGCGGATGTTCCCGGTTATATCATTGCCCAATTTATTGGAGCGATATTAGGTGCAACACTTGTATTTTTACACTACTTACCACATTGGAAAGAGACAAAAGATCCAGGAACAAAATTAGGAGTATTTGCGACTTCACCGGCAATTCCGCATACTTTTTCCAACTTGTTAAGTGAGATGATTGGTACATTCATGCTTGTTCTTGGTTTATTATTTATAGGAGCAAATAATTTTACTGAAGGATTAAATCCACTAGTAGTAGGCTTACTCATCGTTGTAATCGGAATGTCCTTAGGCGGCACAACGGGTTATGCGATCAATCCAGCTCGTGATCTTGGTCCCAGAATTGCCCATGCCATACTCCCTATCCCAGGAAAAGGTGATTCAAACTGGAAATATTCATGGATTCCAGTCGTTGGTCCACTATTAGGGGGAAGTATCGGAGCCGTGTTTTATCAAGCCGTTTTCTTGGAGAAAGTTACCATCGCTTTATGGATGGTTTTGGCCATTTCCGCAGTTGTTCTAATTATTGCTTATTTTGTAAGCAAGAAACAATCTAGTATTATGAATGAAACAAATCAAGTAGCCTAAATTAAATGGGGGAATTGACAATGGAAAAATTTATCTTATCTTTAGACCAAGGAACTACTAGCTCTCGTGCTATTTTATTTAATAAAAATGGTGAAATCCATTACACTTCACAAAAGGAATTTACGCAGCATTTTCCAAACCCTGGTTGGGTAGAGCATGATGCGAATGAAATTTGGGGATCAATTTTAGCTGTTATTGCTGGAGCTCTTTCCGAGTCCAATGTTAAACCGGAACAGATTGCAGGGATTGGGATCACGAATCAGCGTGAAACAACGGTTGTATGGGATAAAGAGACGGGGACGCCAATATACAATGCAATTGTTTGGCAATCAAGACAAACGAGCGATATTTGCGAGGACTTAAAAGAAAAGGGCTATGTTGATTTATTCCGCCAAAAAACAGGATTGCTTATTGATGCATATTTTTCGGGAACAAAGGTCAAATGGATTTTGGACCATGTAGAAGGAGCCCGTGAACGTGCAGAGCGTGGTGAACTTTTATTTGGGACAATAGATACATGGTTGATTTGGAAGTTATCTGGTGGTAGAGCTCATGTTACCGATTATTCGAATGCATCGAGAACATTAATGTATAATATTCATGAATTAAAATGGGATGAGGAGTTGTTAGAAATCCTTGATGTTCCGAAAGCAATGCTTCCCGAAGTGCGCCCATCCTCGGAAGTTTACGGTTATACCATTGATTATCATTTCTTTGGAAAAGAAGTGCCGATTGCTGGAGCAGCAGGAGATCAGCAAGCTGCCTTATTCGGTCAAGCATGCTTTGAATCAGGAATGGCCAAAAACACGTATGGAACAGGTTGTTTCATGCTTATGAACACAGGTGAAAAAGCCGTTCAATCTGAACATGGTCTTTTAACAACGATTGCATGGGGATTAAATGGAAAAGTGGAATATGCTTTAGAAGGAAGTATTTTTGTTGCTGGTTCAGCGATTCAATGGCTTCGTGATGGTTTAAGAATGTTAAAGAATGCTAAGGATAGTGAAGAGTATGCAACAAAGGTTGCCTCAACGGATGGAGTATATGTGGTGCCGGCATTTGTTGGGTTAGGAACTCCGTATTGGGATAGCGATGTTCGCGGCGCGGTATTTGGTTTAACTCGCGGCACGTCTAAAGAGCATTTTGTAAGAGCGACATTAGAGTCACTTGCTTATCAAACAAAAGATGTACTGTCGGCAATGGAAGCAGATTCAGGGATTGTCTTGAAGAAGCTTCGTGTTGATGGGGGCGCGGTAAAAAATAATTTCTTAATGGATTTCCAAAGTGACCTGTTAAATGTTTCAGTTGAGAGACCTATTGTCAATGAAACTACTGCTCTTGGAGCAGCTTACTTGGCGGGGCTAGCTGTTGGTTATTGGGAAAGCCAAGAAGAAATTGCAAAACAATGGGCAGTAGATCGAAAGTTTGAACCAACGATGGAAGAGGAAAATCGTGCAGAGCTATATGATGGCTGGAAGAAGGCAGTAAAAGCAGCAATGGTTTTTAAATAAGAGTAAAATGGCTCCGTCAAAAAGCTGGTCACTTTCGTCTTTTTGACGGAGCTTTCTTTCTATAAAAGGGGAAAAGCCATTTTTAGCAGGGCTAGAAATGGCTTTTCCTTATCAACAAGTCCTCGGCTGTATCTCTATAAATCTATGAGACGATGGAGGAATTGGTTAAGGGAAATTGTTCAATATTCCCCTGTTCCTCTATTTTTCGTGTAACTTCAATATATTTGATGTGATGGTCTTCCATTTCGATAATTTTAAAGGAATAGGAATCAATTTCAATGATGTCACCTTCCTGGGCTTCATAATTTTCTGTTAAGATCCAGCCTCCAATGGTATCTACATCTTCATCATTAATATTAAGGTTAAATAGTTCATTCACTTCACTTACGAGTACTTTGGAATCAAGGATGTAATGGTCATCATTTATTTTACGCACTTCAGATACTTCATCCATATCGAATTCGTCGCGAATTTCTCCAACAATTTCTTCGATGATATCTTCTACTGTAACGAGACCTGATGTCCCTCCATATTCATCCATTAGAATGGCCATATGGATCCGCTCTTTTTGCATTTTGATTAATAAATCACCGATTGGAACCGTATCAATCACGCGGATAATTGGGCGAATATAAGATTCCATTGTTTGGGAAGCTATTTCAGGGTGATTTAATAAATCAGTCATGATTTCTTTTAAGTTCACTAATCCAATAATATGGTCTTTATCACCATCAATGATAGGGTAGCGCGTGAACTTTTCTATATACATGACCTCCAAGAATGTTTTTATCGTATCATCTTTTGATAATGATACGATTTCGGTTCGGGGAACCATGATTTCTTTTGCAATACGATCGTCAAATTCAAAAATTTTATTTACATACTTAAACTCAGATTGGTTAATCTCACCACTTTTATAACTTTCAGACAGAATTAGTCTTAGTTCTTCCTCAGAATGCGCTTCTTCGTTCTCCTTAGCAGGCTTTAATCCAAACCAACCGACAATGATTCGCGCTGCTCCGTTTAAAGTCCAAATAAATGGATAGAACAAGCGGTAAAACCAAATAAGTGGTCTAGCCACAACTAACGTGATTTTTTCGGCTTTACGGATCGCTACGGTTTTTGGAGCAAGCTCACCAACTACTACATGGAGAAACGTAATAAACAAGAAAGCTATCGCGATAGAAACAGCATGGGATAGAGGTGAAGGAATATTGAATTCCATAAATAATGGAGTTAGCATTTTAGCAATGGTTGGTTCTCCCAACCAACCAATTCCTAAAGCTGTAACAGTGATCCCAAGCTGACAGGCCGATAAGTATTCATCAAGATGAGTGATGACTTTTTTGGCAGCGATTGCACTTTTGCTTCCTTCTTCAATTAACTGTTCTACTCTTGAGCTCCTTATCCTAATGATCGCAAATTCTGAAGCGACGAAAAATGCCGTTAAAGCAATCAAAATGGCTAATAAAACCAAGTTAAATATGTCCAAATAAATTTCCTTATCCCGTCACAAACGAGTAAGGAGTCACCTCCCAATAAATTCAAAAATATAGTCTAGCCTGTTAATTCGGAAAGGGACTTTAATAACACTTCTCCTTCTGTATTGAGTAACTTGGAGTAATTCTCGGCTTGGTCAGCTTCAAGATTTTCGATCAATGGTATGAGAACGTTTAAATCGATTTGAAGCTGTTTCATTTGTTGGGTGACAGAGAGAATATGTTTTTTTAGTTCCCCTTCTTGCACTTCTTTTATTTTTTTAATCTCTAGTTTTCTCTTAATCTCTTCAAGTGGAATATAAAGATTTTTGCATTCCTCAATAAATCTTAAATCCTCCAAAGCTTGTTCTGTGTAAATTCGATAATTAGATTTTGAGCGTTGAGCTTTCAAGAGTCCAATACTTGTATAATAATCGATCGTTCTTTTTGATACATTTGCTAAACTTGCTAGTTCGCCAATGCGATACAATGCCCCATCATATCACCTCAATCTATTTCTATAATATATAATTATAAGTGATACAAAACCATACAGTCAAACGTTGCGGTTGTCAAAAAATAAGTTACTTTTAGTTTATTATAAATTGAAAGGAATATGAACGATTCTTTTAAAAATGTTTGAAAATACAAAAAAATCTGTTAAATAGTTTTACAGAGCAGAGTGTAGACAAACTCGAAAATCTTCGAGTTTGTCTACACTCTTTTTTCTTTTAAAATAGAATTAATTAAATAGCGCAGGTTGATTTCCACTCCGGGTGGCGCTTTCCGCGGGCGGGGCCGAGTCGCCTCCCTTGCTGCGCTCAGTCCAGGGTCTCGACTTTCCCGCTTTTCCCGCAGGAGTCGCCACCCTCCGCTCCAATCCACTTTATCTTTTTGAATATAGAATAAAGAAATTTTTAAGGTGACTTACAATGATGAGGAGAAATCAATCAAATGATAGAGCACAATTACCACTTGCAGTAGCTGCTGATGCAGCTTATAAAACCCCAGCGATTGCGAACTTTCTATTAGAGAATCAAATGTTCCCTGTCCTTTCTTACACTCGTCCAAAAACAAAAGATGGTTTCTTCCGAAAGCATGATTATGTGTATGATGAGTATGGTGATTGTTATCTCTGCCTGCAAGTGCAGTCTTCAAGTACACGACGACAAAGAAGGATATCGGCAATATAAATCAAATTCATCCATTTGTGCAGAATGTCCGTTTCTATCCCAGTGTACGGAAAGGAAACACCATCAAAAACTTATACAGCGTCATATTTGGGAAGCTTACATAGAAGAGGCAGAACATCTACGTCACAACGATGAAATCAAACAGATATACGCGAAACGCAAGGAGACGATTGAACGTGTCTTTGCGGATGCGAAGGAAAAGCATGGTATGCGATGGACAACCTGACGAGGTCTTAAAAACAAGTCTATGCAGGCGATGCTTACGTTTGCTGCCATGAACTTAAAGAAAATGGCCACTTGGACTTGGCAACCTGCTTGAGTGAGTGCCAAACTCGTTGATTGGAGCGGGAGGCGCTTGACTCCTGGGGGAATAGCGTGACAGCCGAGACCCCGCACTAGCATCCACGAGGAGGAGGCTCGGCGCACGCCCCCTGGAAAGCAAGCGTCTGGAGAGGAAATCAACGTTTTTAGCGCAATTCCAATCCAAAAATGACAAAATCCATCGATAGGGAGCCCTTTCGATGGATTTTGTCGACAGTCTGATCTGTTAAATAGTTTAACAGAGTAAGAGAAATCAAAAAACAATATGAAAAAGCATTATTTTCCCATCCACTCTCTTGCAAGCATGCTGTACATTAGTAAATGGTGAAATTGACCGTTTAAGTTTTCACCGTCTCGAACGAAACCTTCATAGGTAAAACCAAGTCTTTCTGGAATCGCACGGCTTTTTAAATTCTTTTCACCACAGCGGATTTCAATTCGATTAAGCCCCAATTCAAAGAAGATATAATTGAGGACTGCTTGAACAGAGCGTGTCATAATTCCTTTTCCTACAGCATCTTCTGCCAAAAAGTAGCCGATTGATGTTTGACGATTATACCAGTCAATATACTGTGAGCCGATATTGCCTACTAATCGCCCTTTGTATCGAATCCCAAAGCTAAATCCATTATGTCCACTTAATTGTATGAGCCAGAAGGAGATAAGTCCTTGAGTTTGTATAGGAGATAGAATTTCATTAACCCAAGGGAGCCATTTTTTTAAGAATGTTCTATTTTGATTAATTAGGTGAAAAAACTCCTCTGCATGTTGAGATTGAAGCAATTGTAGTTCAATTTCGCTGTCAATTTTCATTGTAAACATACTTTTCCTCCTTTTGTATGACTATCAAATCTGGTTTTTTGAAAAGAAAAATTTTTGAAGGATAAAAGTTCAAGAAATTTACATATTAGCTTTATGAGAAAGGTTTTATAGATATGTGTAAAAGGACTTAATTATTTGCTTTATATGACGGCGTTGATTTTGGCCCACTGTCCCTCCGATTCCATAAAGCGATGTGAGCTCATGGGATCAGTGGATCTTTTTGCTAATTAAAGGGTGTGTGAAACCAAAATTTTATACGAAATGAACCAAAAAACGTTTGTTCAACATTATGGTTTAACAATGCCGTTTTTTTTTCTGTTATCACTGTGATTTTTCACACTGTTGAAACAGATGAATCGTGCTATAACGAAAGAGAATCATTCTCAATTAATTGAAATTAGGTGATGAAAAATGCTAGCAGGTTTAAGGATTGGCAAACGTGCAAAAATAATTGATACGTCAGGAGCTGATCGATTAGTGCGAAGACGTCTACTTGATCTGGGAATTACAGAAGGGTCGGAAGTTTGTATTAAATGTAAAATGCCTTTTGGCGGACCATTTATGCTTGAATCCTGTGGGCAATGCGTTGGTATTCGTCGACGCGAAGCACAAACAATAAAGGTGGAAGAATTATAATGGATATTGCACTATTAGGTAACCCGAACACAGGAAAAACCTCAATGTTTAATAATTTGACTGGTTCATATGAATACGTGGGAAATTGGAGCGGGGTAACTGTTGAGAAAAAAGTTGGTCTTTTAAAAAAAGGGACAGCCTCTCTTATCGATTTGCCTGGTGTGTATTCATTAAATCCGCTTTCGAAAGATGAGGGTGTCGTAACCAATTTTTTGCTCCACGATTCTTTTGATCGAATGCTCAACATTATAGACGCATCCCAATTAGAACGAAATTTACATTTAACAATTCAACTTCTTGAATTCGGTCGACCTTTAATTATTGCACTTAACATGGTGGACGTAGCATCTAAACGAGGAATTGAAATTGATGTCGATAGGTTAGCTTCTCAATTAGGAACGAAAGTCGTACCTGTTATTGCCCGATCTGGAAGAGGTTGTGATGAGCTAGCTGAATTTGTTACGACGATTGAATCACCATCGATCAGCAGCTTTACTGTTTCGTATGGGGAAGAAATGGATGGAGCAATTGAGCGATTAGCGAGAATGCTTGAAGGGAAAGTGCACCATTCTGTTAGATGGTTAACCCTTCAATTATTAGAAGGAAATCATTATGTGAAGGCATATTTACAAAGCTTTATAGGCAGGGAAGAGTTAGAAACCTTTATACTTGATACTTCAAAAGCAATCCTTTCAAATTATGAAGAAAAAACAATCGACCACTTTATTTATCACAAAAGACAAGCAGCGATCGGAGAGCTTTTAAGAAACTCGACGTATACGGAGGAAGAAAATAAACAGCCGTTATCGGAAAAAATCGACGCTGTTATAACAAACAAATGGTTGGGGCTCCCTATTTTCTTTGTCATTATGTATTTTTTATTCATGCTTACTTTTGATTGGCTCGGATTTCCTCTTTCCGACATTTTAGATGGAATTATATCAGGACCGATTACGGGTGGATTAGAGGGCTTTTTATCCTTTATAGGTGCCTCTTCGTTTATTCATGCTCTAGTGCTTGATGGTATTGTCGCTGGGGTGGGGGGAGTCCTTGTTTTCGTGCCACAAATATTTATCCTCTTCTTTTTTATTTCGTTATTAGAGGATTCTGGCTATATGGCTCGTGTTGCTTTAGTTATGGATCGGTTAATGGAGCATGTTGGATTGAATGGAAAAGCTTTTATCCCAATGATGATTGGATTCGGCTGCAATGTACCAGGTGTTATGGCTGCAAGAACGATCGAAACTCCTAGAGAACGAATGCTTACTGTATTGCTCACACCACTGATGTCCTGTTCAGCTCGTTTGCCAGTTTACGCTTTATTTGTTGGTGCTTTTTTTGTCTCCCATAAAGCACTGATCGTATTATCACTTTATATTCTTGGTATTGTTGTAGCACTTATCTTAGCTAAAGTATTTTCAACCACGATTTTAAAGGGAGAAACTTCATTTTTCGTGATTGAACTTCCGCCATATCGGATTCCCCAAGGAAAGGCGCTCTGGAAGAGCACATGGGAAAAAGGGCAGGGATTTGTTAAGAAAGCAGGTACCTTTATTTTTGCTGGTTCAGTTCTCATTTGGCTGCTGTCTTATGCAGGACCACAAGGTCTGAACGTGGAGATGGACGATAGCTTTTTGGCAATGATTGGCGGTGTTTTTGCACCACTGTTAGCGCCATTAGGATTTGGAACTTGGCAAGCGGGCGCGTCACTATTAACTGGTTTTTTAGCAAAGGAAGCAATTATATCAACGATGAATATTATATATTTTGTTCCTGATGAGGCAAGCTTGCAAGGGCTGCTAATCAATAGTTTTTCACCTGTTGCAGCATACAGCTTTATGGTATTTATTCTTCTTTATATTCCTTGTTTGGCAACTGTTGCAACAATAAAAAAAGAAACTGGCTCTTATAAATGGACATGTTTTTCAATGGGATATGCATTGCTAATCGCTTACTTGCTCTCATTTCTTATTTACCAATTTGGCACTCTATTGGGCTTCTAGATAAGGGACATTGCTCATTTATTCACTAGGCTTAGCTAACTGAATTGTAGATAAAACAATTTTGGCTCTTTTCAAGGAAACCTTGGTTCGCACACCCTTCAGTAATCCTGAAAGGGTCGGAGAGATAAAGAGCCAAAATCAACACTGACATATTTTATAAAGCGCTTCACCGGAAGTTTAATGAGAGGTCAATCAATCCATACTAGGAAGGCGGAACCATGATGGTAAATTTTATTATTGGCGGCTTTATTTTTGGATATGCATTCTGGGCGCTTTGGAAATTTATTAATAGAGCGAAGCGAGGGAAATGTGCAAGTTGTGAGATTAAGGAGACTTGTTCAAGTGAATCATGCTGCGAAGGTACTAATAAATAGTAATTTAGCAATAGTTTTCCTTGAATAGCGGCTCCATCATCTTTATAATATATGTATAAAGTGTAAAATTACACCAATTTATACATGAGGGAATGACGATAGGTGACACGTGAAGAGATCATTTTAAAAGTATCTGAGAAATTGAGGCTTATTCGCACAGAGGCAGGATATACACAAGATAAAATGGCAGAAATTATCGGTGTATCAAAAAAAACATTAGTTCAAATCGAGAAGGGGAGAGTGTATGCCAATTGGCCAACGGTTGTGACGATATCGGCGCTTTTCAGAGAAACTGAAACAGTGCAATATTTGTTTGGCAATGAACCCCTTGAAGTATTAGAGACGGTTGCACGTGATGGAATCGATTATCGCAAGGAAAAAACTTTAGGAGGAAAAATTTGGTGGAGAGAAGTTGCCACAAAAAATGGCTTCATCCTCCAGCAAAATATTCTTAGCCAACATTATCGAATTCTAGATGACGAGTATTTTCGCATTTTCAGCAGTATGGATGAAGAGGCATCTTTAGAAAGATTTAATGAATTGGCGAAGGAATAATCATTCAGTCTCAAGGCTGAGAATGAAACCATCAGTGGACTCTTAAGAGTGCGAAAACTCTCCCGTAGTATAGAAATATAAATAATGCGAATGGGAGAACAAAATGAAAAAATTTAAAGAGATCTTTCAAAATCGAAATTACTTACGATTGTTTTTGGCAAATTTCACTTCACAACTTGGAAGCACAATTGGATTAACGGCTTTTATGTTTTATTTATTGGATCGATTTTCCGATCAGCCTGCCTATGCGTCCATAACGGAACTTATGTATTCGTTGCCTACATTAGCTGTTTTCTTTATTGTCGGGGTTTTAGCTGATCGCATGGATCGACAGAAAATAGCTTATTACTGTGATTGGATTAGCGCCATTTTATCGTTAACATTAATGGTTGCCATTTATGTAGGTTGGATGCCGCTTATTTTTGCTGTCCTATTTTTGCGAAGTGCAGTCCAGAAGTTCTTTTTTCCAGCAGAGCATGGAATGGTGCAAGGTATTCTGAAAAAAGATGATTATACTACAGCTGCTGGGTTAAACCAGCTTGTGATGAGCCTATTTATGTTATTTGGCAATGGTTTCGGAATTTTTGCCTACTGGACCGTTGGTATCTATGGGGCCCTAGTTGTTGATGTGTTATCTTTTTTGATCAGCGCGTTGTTAATTCGGGCTTGTAAAATAGACGATATGGTCAGAATGCCTAACGGAAAGCATCGTATCAAGGACTTAAGCAGGAAGATGATGCTGGATGATTTCAAATCTGGTTTCTTTTATATATTGAAGAATAAGCTTTTAAGAACGCTATTAATCGGCTTTTTTGTCTTTGGTGTTGTAAACGGTGGTTTTTCCGTTATGCCTGTCTTCATGCTTAAATATAAACTTGCTCCGGAGATGTATGAACAATTTTCGATCGTCATTGGTGTTGTCTTTGGTACAGGCATCTTAATTGGAAGCTTTATTGCTTCTCTTCTGAGTCAAAAGATAAAGCTCTATCAGTTAATAATTTATGGATTAATCGTTACAGGTGGGTTCGTTATCTGTTCCTCTGTTCCCAATAATCTTTTCTGGTTTATGGTCATTATTTTTATTTCATCTGTAAGCCTACCTCTTATCAATATTGGAATTGGAGGTTGGATGCCAAGCATTGTTGATCCGAAAATGATGGGAAGGGTGCAAGGAATGATTACACCACTAATGATGTTATCCCAGTCGTTAACTTTAGGTTTTATTACGGTTACCTTTCCAAAGCTGTTATCGATTGAAGCTTTATATTGGCTAGTTGGAAGTTGTCTCATCATCGTTGGTATTTTTTATTTATGTACTTTGCCGAAATACTCAAGTGAGAATGAACAAAGCGACGTGATTACCGAGGCAAAGGAAAGCGGTGTTTAAAAAAATCCTAATGTAGGATTTTTTTTTTTGAAATTTGAAGCTATTCTTTCATTATGATCGTATGTAATGATGGAGACTATCTTAGGACGTTTACTTTTGTATATGTCTTACAAAACATCGTATACAGGTGCTTCTAATTTAACGGCATTTTTCACAAGTTCGTGAACAATCAACTCATGATTGAATGTGAAAAGAGCCTTTCTCAACGAAAGCTAAGGGACTGATAAAAATGGGCAGGCTTAAGCAATTATTATTATTGATTACGGTCGTCGGGCAGCTTCTTGGAATCGTCATGCTTTTTTTTAATGTAGTAGTCGCTGTCCTCATTTTTATTTTGTATGGCGTATCGATTTTGGCTATTTTTATCCTATTAATTGTCGAAAGATTAAAAGAGAAAGAGGAGGACGATGAAAATGATTATCGTAACTACTGATTTTGTACCAGGAAAAGAAATAAAGGAACTTAAGGGATTTGTGCGTGGCAATACGATTCAATCAAAGCATATTGGGAAAGATATTTTGGCTGGATTAAAAACAATCGTCGGTGGAGAGATTGGAGAATATACACAAATGATGGATGAAGCCCGTCAAAAAGCAATAGGCCGCATGGTTGAAGACGCGAAAGCAAAAGGGGCAAATGCTGTAATTGCTATGCGTTTAGAGAGCTCCAGTGTGATGCAAAATGCTTCTGAGATCATTGCATATGGAACAGCCGTTTATGTTGAGTAGGAACATAACTTTTTTGAAAAATGGGAATTGACTTTTAATATTTGAGATGATAATCTAACAAAGTGGAAAAAATATGAAAAGATTGGGGGTTACGAAAATGATGACAATGATTAAACCACTAGCTGAAACTAAATACAACCATAACGTAACCACCCCCAGCATTTAAACTTTTAATTTATCGCTCCTAAAATGAAAGGCACTGGTCTACGTTTTCCTGTAGCGTGTGCGCTTATATGAGAAAAGGCATGTCGCACTAGATCGATATGCCTTTTTTTGATCAATCGGCGATCTAATGCTGCTCCTTTACCTATAAAAGGTGGTCGGAGTTTGCAGAGCATGCTTTTTTTTTAAAACATCGACAGTGATGTTCAACAGATTTTTCGATAGTGAACGAGGAAACTCGTTTTCTATAAATTTAAAAAATGGCTTTGTTAAATAATGTTGGGGATAAAATGATTTTAGGTTATTTTCATCTAATCAGAGAGGAAAGGAACTAAAAATCAACTCCAACATATAACATGGCCCAAAAATAAGGAGGAATGAACATGTTACAAATTATCAGAATGGTATCAACGGTGGAGCTTGAAGGTGGTTAGTAAAAAACAGACAGATGAAAGGAGAGTGCTTTTTTGTTCTCTATACTCAAGAAATTAAGCTGGTTTTTTAAAGAAAATTGGAAGAGATATACAGTCGCAATCACATTGCTTATTTTCGTCGGAATTTTGGATGTTATGCCGCCGCGACTTGTGGGGATGGCAATTGATGATATGCATGTTGGAAGTATGACCGGAGAAAAGATTTTTCAATACATCGCCATCTTTGTTTTAATCACAGCAGTATCCTATGGTGTAACTTACATTTGGATGTATCAGCTCTTTGGCGGTGCTTACCTTGTTGAGAGAAAGCTGCGTTCTCGATTTATGAACCATTTATTAAAGATGACGCCGACTTTTTTTGAAAAGAATCGAACTGGCGATTTAATGGCGAGAGCAACTAACGATCTAAAGGCTATCTCGATAACAGCAGGGTTTGGTATTTTAACCTTAATTGATTCCAGTATTTTTATGCTTACGATTTTATGTACGATGGCAATTTTGGTGAGCTGGAAATTAACTTTGGCAGCGATACTCCCCCTACCAATTATGGCTTGGTTGATGAAAATATACGGTGATCGAATTCATAAAAGATTTACGGAAGCCCAGGATGCTTTTGGTGAACTTAATGATCGCGTTTTGGAATCTGTAGCAGGTGTGAGAGTGATTAGGGCATATGTGCAGGAAAGAGCAGATGAAAAAAGGTTCCACTCATTAACAGAAGATGTTTATCAAAAAAATATTAAAGTTGCCAAGATTGATTCTTTAATTGATCCGACAATTCATATTTTAGTCGGTTTGAGTTATATTATTGGGCTTGGATATGGCGCTTATCTCGTTTTTCATCAAACGATTACGTTAGGTGAGCTTGTTTCTTTTAATGTTTATTTAGGAATGCTTATCTGGCCAATGTTTGCCATTGGTGAGTTGATTAATGTGATGCAAAGAGGGAATGCCTCGTTGGATCGAGTGGAGGAAACATTAGCTTATGAGCAGGATGTAAAGAATCCAAAGAATCCTGCAGAAGTAGAAGAGCCAAAAACGATTGATTTTAAAAATGTAACATTTCAATATCCGTCCTCAAAATTTGCAAATCTGTCTCATATTCAAGTGAATCTGAATCAGGGAGAGACTCTGGGTATCGTCGGGAAAACCGGAAGCGGAAAAACGACATTTATAAAGCAGCTTTTGCGAGAATATCCAAGTGGTACAGGTGAGTTATCTGTAACAGGAATTTCTTTGGAAAAGCAAAGATTAGAAAATACAAGGGAATGGATCGGTTATGTTCCGCAAGATAATTTCCTGTTTTCTAAGTCAGTAAAAGAAAATATTCTTTTTGGAAAAATGGAGGCCACAGAGGAAGAGCTGAAGAGAGCGATAGAATTGGCCGATTTTAAGAAGGACTTAGAAATTCTGCCAGAAGGGCTAAATACTTTAGTAGGTGAAAAGGGAGTCGCTTTATCTGGTGGACAAAAGCAAAGGATTTCTATTGCTCGAGCACTAATTAAAGATCCAGAAATTTTGATTCTTGATGATTCATTGTCTGCGGTTGATGCAAAAACAGAGCAAAAAATTATCGAAAATATTCGCCAGGATCGCACTGGAAAAACGACCATTATAAGTACACATCGAATGTCGGCGGTTCAGCATGCAGATAGAATTATTGTTCTTGATAACGGAAAAATCATTGAAGAAGGGACACACGAACAATTACTAGCGTTAAATGGTTGGTATAAAGAACAACATGACAGACAGCTTGTGCAATCGGCAATAGAAGGGGAGGTGGTTTCATCATGAAAACAACAGGTAGACGATTATTCGACTATGCCCTCTTGTATAAAAAAATGATTGTTGCTGCTTTATTAATGCTAACAGTAGCAGTTGTAGCAGATTTGTCGGGTCCCTTTATTGCTAAACATTTAATCGATAATCATGTACTTGGAATCGAATCAAGTTGGATTCAAACGGATAGTGGGAAAGACACAGTCGAGTATAAGGGACATTTCTATAAAAGAGAAGATTATTTGGAGGGAAATGAAACGAAGCTTGAAAGTGCTCGCATCCTTCAGGTTAATCGAAATTTTGTCTTTATTGAGGGAGACATTGAATTCGATGGGGAACGTTCTTTTCACGATGGGATGCTTACTATCACTAGTGGTGAGAAAACGGCAACATATGACGCACTGGTGCTCAGTGGAGCTGAACTGCTGCAATTCTACATGCCTGAAGTGCCAAGGATGTTGAAATTATTAGCTTTCTTTTTTGGATTGCTTATCATAGCAGCTTTCTTTCAATACGGTCAGCGATATGTATTGCAGAAAACAGCTAATCGTATTATTCAAAAGATGAGGGAGGATGTATTTGCACAAATTCAAAGGCTGAGAATTCATTATTTTGACAATCTTCCAGCAGGAAAAGTAGTGGCGCGGATAACCAATGATACAGAAGCAATCAGAGAGTTGTATGTTACGGTGCTTTCAACCTTTTTTACAAGCATGATTTATATAACTGGTATTTATGTGGCTCTCTTCATTTTAAATGTAAAATTAGCGCTTATTTGCTTGCTTCTCATCCCGATTTTATACGCTTGGATTATTCTTTATCGCAAGTATGCTTCACAATACAATCGAGTAATACGTTCGCGAAATAGTGATATTAATGGAATGGTCAATGAATCCATTCAAGGGATGAATGTGATTCAAGCGTTTAATCGCGAAAAGGAAATTCAGTCCGATTTTGAAAAATTGAATCATGAACACTTCAGATTTCAAAATAAGCTTCTTAATTTAAACTCGTTAACGTCTCACAATTTGGCAGGTGTACTGCGTAATATCGTGTTTGTCGCATTTATTTGGTATTTTGGAGGCGAATCACTCAGTGCTTCGTCCGTCATTTCCCTTGGGATGCTTTACGCGTTTGTTGATTACGTAACCCGGCTTTTCCAGCCAGTCCAAGGAATTGTTAATCAGCTTGCTAATTTAGAACAGGCTCTTGTGGCAGGTGAGAGGGTTTTTAAACTTTTAGATGAAAAGGGAATTGATGTGAGTGATCAAATGATCCCAAGATATAAAGGGAATGTGTCCTTCCAGCATGTTTTTTTCGGCTACAAGGAAAACGAGTATGTGTTAAAGGATATTGATTTTGAGGCAAGGCAAGGGGAAACGGTTGCTCTTGTCGGACACACAGGATCTGGAAAAAGCTCCATCATCAACCTGCTGTTTCGTTTTTATGATTGTCAGAAAGGTTCAATTTCTATTGATGGGATTAATATTCAAGATATTCCTCATCAAACACTTCGCAAGCATATGGGGATTGTTCTGCAAGACCCGTATTTATTCTCGGGAACAATCGCATCGAATGTAAGTTTAGATGATCCGGCGATTTCTAGAGAAAAAGTCGAGAAAGCATTAAAGAATGTAGGGGCCGATAAAGTATTTCGCAATTTAGAACAAGGCTTTGATGAGCCTGTTCTTGAAAAAGGCAGCACCCTTTCAAGCGGGCAAAGGCAGTTAATTTCTTTTGCTCGGGCGCTTGCTTTTGATCCAGCTATCTTAATTTTGGATGAAGCAACTTCCAGCATTGATACTGAAACGGAGGTCATTATTCAGGAAGCAATGGATGTATTGAAGGAAGGTAGAACAACTTTTATCATTGCTCATCGTTTATCGACGATTCGAAACGCCGATCAAATTATTGTTTTAGACAAGGGACAAATTGTTGAGCGAGGAACCCATGATGAATTAATGGCATTAAAAGGGAAATATCACCAAATGTATCAACTGCAGCAAGGGCAATCAGCTAAAGTTGGGTAATAAAAATCACAGCGAATTTTAAAAATGTTCAACAAAAATACAAAATATAGACACAAAATAGTGCGAAATATCAAGAAGACCTTCCTCTTTGCTATGTTACTTTATAAACAAAGAAGCACATAATAGAGGGGGAGAGAAAATGGAGGAATTAAGTGTTACATTAGCGATTGCAAGCTTAATAGTACTTGTTTACTATATCGGAAACGCAATAACAAGTGCTGAAAAATAAAAATGTTTTAAGTTGAAAGGAGCTGGGACATAACTAGCTTCAAATAATGAGAAAGGTGAATTTGAGGGTACTCAAATTCACCTTTCTCTATTTTTGTGTGTTCATTTTTCTATTACCTTAGTTAATGGCCGTGAATTTTCTTAAATTCACGGCCATTAACGCGAGACCCATTTCGTTTTCTACCTTCGATTTTCCTCGTACAGAAAATCGAGTGAAACGCAAATTAGCCTTCAAGAATCCAAAAACTGGTTCCACATCGATTTTGCGTTTTCGATAGATGGCACCTGTTTTCTCTTCTGAAAGCTTCGCTCTCACATATTCTTTTTGCTGTTCCCATTTTTCGTTCACCATTAGTTTTCGATGGTTGCCTTCTTTTGCCTTGGTACATGATGAACGGAATGGACAGCCCGAACATTCTTCACATTCATAGACTTTAAATTCCCGTTTAAAGCCTGTTTTATCCGTACGTTCAGAGCGATATTTAAATAAAAGGCGTTTGTGATTTGGGCATGTGTATGTATCGCTTTCTTCATCATACTGCCAGTTGTCTGGATTAAACTTGTTTTGTTTATGTTTTTTCTTTTGTTCCTTCACATACATGTTATACGTTATTAGTGCTTCTCGGTTTCTGTTTGAAAGGATATCATTAAAGTTTTGTTCGCTGCCATAACCTGCATCTGCCACAATATGCTTCGGTAATTCGAAATAACCTTTCTCGATTTCATCTAGAAATGGAATTAACGTACGTGTATCTGTCGGATTTGAAAATATACTATACGCAAGTGTGTATTGACCTTCCGTTGCGATTTGTACATTATAACCTGCTTTCAATTGACCATTCTTCATATAATCATCTTTCATTCGCATGAATGTTGCATCAAGGTCTGTTTTCGAATAACTATTACGTGTACCCAAGATTTCAAAGTCCCGTTGATAGTTCTGTTTCCGTACAAGATAATCAGTTAACTGCTTACGCACTTGCTTTGGATATTTTCGTTCACTTCTTAATGCTTTTCTTTCTTCTACGCTCGATGATGCTTCTATTTTTTGGTCATATTCCGTAATGACTTCATCTACTTTTTCAATCATTTGATCGAGTTCTTCAAGTGATAATTGCTCATCACTTTCTCGTTCAATTTCAGGTAAGATCTCTTTTTCAAGTAACTCATTGTACAGTTGATTTGATTTTTCAATTAAGCTTTTGTGATATTTTTCAATCGACTTTTTCCACACGAATGTAAATTTATTCGCATTCGCTTCGATTTTGGTCCCATCAATGAAAATCGCTTCTTGATCGATTAGTTCTTCTTGTACAAGTTGACAACGGAATTGGACGAAACTTTGGCGAATGAGATCTTTCACTTGAGGTTGAACACGGAATCGGTTAATTGTTCGGTAGCTTGGTTCATATCCTTGAGCTAGCCACATCATACGGATACTATCTTTTAAAAGGGCTTCGATTTTACGACCAGAAAAGACAGACTGCGAATAAGCACATAAGATAATTTTTAACATCATGCGTGGATGATAAGCAGGGCACCCCTCATTTCGAAAAAATGGTTCAAGGGCTTCAGGTGGAATACTTTCCACTAAGTGATGTATATGGAAGGCAATATCATTTTTTTGTAACTTTACTTCTAAATCTAAAGGCAAAATTAATTGATTCATGTTATAATTTTTAAACATAAGGATCCTTCTTTCTGTATGATTTGGTTGTGGTGACTTAATTTTATCAGAAGAGGTCCTTATTTTTATACAAAAATGAATCAAAGCCAGTGAAATTTTACGTGTCGTAAAATTTCACTGGCTTTTTCATTTTAGAGATGGGTTTTGTCCCACCCTCTTAGCCATATTTATTAAATTGTTATATTTATGCCGATACTAATGATTAGAAGCTACCGCCTAATTGTTGCTCAGCCATTTGAACTAAGCGCTTAGTGATTTCTCCACCAACAGAACCGTTTGCGCGAGATGTAGTGTCAGCTCCTAAATTAACACCAAACTCGTTAGCAATTTCATACTTCATTTGGTCTAATGCTTGAGATACTCCAGGTACTAAAAGTTGGTTTGAAGAACTGTTGTTTGCCATTGATGTACACTCTCCTTCAGAATTTTTGTCTAATGGTTGGGTTAGCTGGAATTGCACCAGCAAGCAAGTCACTAGCCATTTTGCGAGTTTACCTGCCACCTATACTTGGTTTAACCCAGTATGTTTACCGCTGCTGCGGTGTTTACTTTTAGTATGGAATTTTTAAATCGTTTTATTCCATCAAATATTGCGGGAATTTTTTCCTCTTTGAAAACAGCTCAATCACTTATACAAGAACGAAAACAACATAAAATAAAGAGGGTTTTATGCGGTTAAAGAAAGTTGAGGGATAAAAAATGGGAATATGTCCATTATGCAATGGTTTTCAAAGTGTAGAACAAAAATGTAATATTTGTGGTACGGCACTTGTCGATGCTGGGAAAGTAATGGATTTTTATGACGACTATAGTCCCTACATGCCGATTGATTTACTGAAGCTAGAGGATGGCTATTCCAACGATTATAAAAGTGAGCAATGCCCCCACCTTTTGCAATGTCCACAATGTGGTATTGATAAAGTTGTGTTTATACAGGAGTAAACGAAAGCAGGCCCTGACAAGTTTTTATGAAATGCATGCAATGGTGTGTATTGCACGTCAGTTTAGGCGACTAATGGTCGGTAACAAAAGTGGATGAGCGAGTCGGTCTATTTTATGGGAGAGTCGTGAGAGGTGTAATTGACCGAAAGCCAAGTCGGAAATGATTCCGAACTAAATGCTCAATTTGACGGGGATAGTGAAGTAAAAGGTGAGAGGGGTTCAAATAAGCAGCTATGCACCAAATGTGGTAGACATGGAAGGGGAAGAGGTCAAATAAGATGCATAATCGAGGGGAAGCCGATAAGCAACCTATTCGACCTTATAAAAAAAAACGGTTAATGTGAGTATATGAATTCTTCCATTATTGATCATATACATGGAAGGCCATAAGTTCATGGACTTGCTTTATGAGCGCCTCTTTGTCTGCTATTTTTATTGAAGATGTCCATTCGATTATTCCATTAGCCTGATAGATCCCAGTGTGTTTTTCTTTATTGAAATAAAAGGAAAATCTCCATCCGGCCATGTTTTGATTGTCATATAAAGGTTTGTGCTGAAAATGTGTAATCATAAAATCCTCCGTTTTTAGCAGTGTCTTATTTATATTTTATCATGGAGAGCATTGCTCGACTAAAAAACAGCTATTTTCTAAAGCGTAAACAGCTGTTTTTTAAAAAATTGCTGGAATAAGACAATCAACGAGTCGATTCTGTTTTTCTCAATATGTTCTTCATCGAAGCTCATGGGTTTGGAATTGACCTCATAAATAACGTATTCACCTTTCTCGGTCAATCCGACATCAATTGAAAATTCACCAAAAAAACCCAACTCGTCAGAAAGGATTTGTCCGCAGCGGTTGACAATTTCCTCTATAAAAAACTCATCCTCCGCTCTTTTTACTTCATCAAACTCAATAATTTTCCCTCCGTTCAGCACATGGGTTGTTAAATTTTGTTGCCCTGATTGACGTACACCAACGCCAGTAACTTGATAGGATTGCCCATTAAAATGGGCAAGGATACGAAAATCAAAACGATTCCCCTTATATAAAAGTGGTGTAACCTCTGCTTGAGCAATATGTGGTTGACTAAAAAAAATTTCTTTATATTTTGACCAAAAAGTGTCGTAGTGTGGGTAGGTTTGCTGATGAGAATACCCTGTCACCGTGATCGAGTCTTCATTGTCTTTGCCTAATTTAAAAATCCCTTTCCCTTTTGCAGAGTTTGCAGGCTTGACATAGATTTGTGTATGCTTCTTTAGAAAATCCATTAATTGACTTTTTTCGTCAATAAGAATTGTTTCCGGTAAAAAGCTAGTTAATAGTGGCTCTCTTTTTAGAATGGTATACAGTTGATATTTATCAATAAAAGAAGGATTAAAAAAACAGACTTTTTTTTCTTGAAAGAGCCTGATTGCAGATTGATATTGATCCGACTGCTCAAGTGCTCGAAAAGGAAGGCGATTATAAACAATATGAGGGAAGGGACTATAAATTTTGAGCCAGCCCTCCTTTTCTGGAATATAAATGTGACCTCTTATTCCGTTTTTTTTAATATCCTCTAATGTAAAAATAAGCGCTATTCCACTATGTTCTTCGATGCTTTTTTGCAGCTTTTTAAAAAGAGATCCATTTCCTACGACGGATTCTTTTCCTTTCCGGCCTGCCAGAATACCTACAAGGGGACCGAGATTGAGCTGATGGGTCTGAACTGAGAAAGGAATGGAGCTGGGAGAGGGCGTGGGCCTAAAAAGTAATGGAATCTCTTCAACTCCCAATGTGAACTTTTGATGTTGAAATGTGTGGAACCATGACTCAGTTCTTGCATCATAATAAACAATCATTTGAAAACTTCCTCAGGATTGATAATGGTTTGCTCTGTCAAAAAGATTGAGAAGTCTAAGGAGAGTCGGCGTGTTAACAAGTCAAACGCTTTTAAATGGGGATGTTTAAAGATTGAGCGCCCTGGTTTAGAATTTGCTTCGAACAGCCAGACATTTCCGTCCCGATCAATTCCCATATCAAAACCAATCTCGCCGATAATCCCTTCCATGTAGGTTTCCAAAGCATGACTAAGCGTGAGACATGCCTTTTTTAATTTTTTTACTGCTTCTTCTTCCTGTTCAGGGGAATTAAAAACTTCCTGCATCGTTTTTATCATTCCACCGTTATTAATATGGGTTGTCACACTGCCAGGACTGGCGACTTTAGCAGCAATAGCCGTTATTTGCCAATTTCCTTCATTATCCTTGTTAGTGTGAATTCTGAAATCGACCGTTTGCTTGTTGACACGCAATGAATGGATTCCTTGCTGCACAAGCATATGGGGTAAACTGCGACTTTTAAATACATGTTTAAATAGAGCTTCAAGAGTTTGGTATTTCCTCAGTTTGTTTTCTCCATCCCTTTCCCGATAGCGACAGAAATAAGCTTGAGATTCACGGTCAAATATAATTTGGTGAATGCCAAAACCAAGGCTTCCATTAATCGGTTTGATAAAAACATGACCATAATTGGTAAGCATTTTTTCAATCATTGAAAAAGAGGTAAAGGGATGGGTTTCGGGTAAATAAACTGCACTCGCAGGATCCTGTTGAAGTCGTTCGTAGACATCCATTTTGTTAAAGAATCCGGGGTTATACCAAGGGATTAAATATTCCTTCTGCAACCGTTCCTTTACGTTTAAGTTATTTACCTTTTTTTCACTGCGTCGGTTTGGCAGCCGGTCATATATCACATTTGGAAAAGGAACGGTAATTTTTTGCCATCCGCGCTCAAGGTAAAATAAACCGTCGATGGTGCCATTTTCCCAATCGATATGCTCTTCACCGAAGATAAAAGCATGGGCCCCAACAAGCTTTTCAACGGACAATAGCTTTGAGAAAAATAATGATCTTTCTCCAATTGGTCTTAATGGAAATGGAGTAAATCCTGATGTAAAGATTCCGACGAGTGGACCTAAATATAGGGTCTGCTCGTGCAAAAATAGATGGAGTGGTGTTTTGAGGTTAGGCAGTCTTAATTTAGCTGCGATATCTTCACTAATGAGAAGGATATTCTTTCCTTTAGGATGGGTTATCCCATGCAACTCAACTGCTAAAGTGCCATATGCGATCCTTTTTACATTTCCTTGAACTTCTGCAGGAATATAAAGTAAGTTTTTCGCATTCTCCGCTATTTCAATCTGATAATGTTTTCTCATGTGTCAGCTGGCTCCTTTTCAGTAAAGTGTTTGCGTAAAGTAAGGGACTTTCGTAAAGATAATCACTTAATTCAGGTAAGCTATGCAATACTACTTTACGTCCTGGCTTGGAATTTATATCGAGAATCCAAAGAGAATAGTCTTCCGCCATGCCAATATCGACTCCAAGTTCAAAAAGTGGAGGGAAAAATTGTTCAAGAATTAAAGGGAGATTTTCAAGAATATCATTGATTTCATCGTTAATAAAGGCTCTTTTTTGAAAAGGAATCGTTTTAATCCATGAGTCGAAATCGCTTACCGACGCACCGGCACTTAAATTGGAAATGATTCCATTTATTTTGCCAGTGCGAATTCCTTTTCCGACAATTGACCACTCTTCAAGTTCAGTTTTTTGTAATAGAGAGCGAATATCAAAAGGTTGATTGAACTCATTGATTAAGGGCAAATATGGCTGTAGAAGGAATTCTTTTTTATGAAGAAGTCTGTCGAGCCAATTGATAAGTTGCATCTCGTTGGCAAAGGAACGGGTTGCCTGATATTCTGTCTTATCCGTTTTTACTTTCCAAAATTTATCTGTTTTCTCGATGAGATATATCCCATTCCCTTGTGAGCCATTGATTGGTTTTAAAATAACTCGCTTCATTTTTTGACACAGTTGCTGAACCATTTCAGATGAAGTTATTTTTACGGTTTTTGGCAAATAGGGGGCAAGGGATGTGCGACTTAACGCCTCGTAGAGCTTATGTTTATTTGGTAAACCGTAACCGAGAAACTGAACGGATTTTTTTGTTTTTAGCCAATCAACGATTGCTTTGCATTGCTTCGAATGAAAATCCTCTCCGTAAAAACAACGATCGTATAAAATGCTTGGCAGTGGAAATAGCTTGTGTTTCCATATTTCTTGGTTACAGTCAAATTCTTCCCCTCGAATCATTTCAGATTGGGGATTGATATCGGATGGAATAAATCGAAAGCAAGTAATGTTATATTTTTCGGCACGTTTTGCCATCTCTGTAAAATAACCTTGTTCATTTTCCAAATTTAACGTCATGATTCCAAGAGTAAGCATGTTTATCCCCCAGTCAATGCTTGTTAATATTTGCTGGCTCATCTGTAAGCTTCACATGAGATTGGAAGGCTGCTCATTCCCTTTCAAAATGCTAGGAATGTTTACTGAACCATAGAAAAACATCTTCATTTAACAAGTTCTTTTAAATGTTGAAAGGCAAGTGCCGTTCCATACTCATAGATTGCTTTTGTCGATGGCCGAATTTCTGTTTGCTGTTCTTCCATATTTTTTGAAGGCTTCGAATTGACTTCGATGATCCAAATTCCCCCGTTCGAATCAATCCCGATATCAATTCCGAGCTCACCGACTATCCCTTGTACGGATTGGCTAATAATTTTCGAAATCTCAAGGGATAGCTCTTTCATGAATGAAATATGAGAGCGGGCAGTTTGCAGGTCAAAAAGCTGTGTTAAAGGTTTGCTCGCTTTCATCATTTCTCCCCCGCGGGCCAGGTTAGAGACAAATTCGGTTTTGGCGGAAACTCTTGCTACAATCGAAGTGACTCTCCAGGAATTGCTGTAATCTTTATGGCAGAGAACTCGGAAATCAAGCGGGCGATTATGATAAGTTGCCAAAGGGATGCCTTGTTGCATTACAAAAGGAATTTGCTTGCCCCGCTTTTGAAACCATTCTAGAAATTCTTCCAAAGTGGCAAATAGTTTTATTTGCCCATCTTCTCTCGTAGAAGTAGTTTTAACAATGATAGCGCCGTCTTCAAGCAAAACTTTAATAATATTGCGTCCTTGACTGCCTTCCAATGGTTTTATAAAAATGGTTTTGTATTTATTAAGAAGCTCTGCAAGTTTGTCTTTATCATACAAAGCTGTCTCAGGTAAGAAAGGATGTAAATGGGGTTCTTGATATAATAAGTTGTGGACCTCCCATTTGGACAGAAATCGTTCGTTAAAAATGGGTATTTTTTTAACGTTCATTTGCGCAGTTTTGTCTCGGAAAAAGGAACTCGCTTCTAATTTCCGTGAATGAATGCGATTATAAATTACATTCGGCAAAACAAGTTCGCTTTTTCTCCAATGATCGTCTTCGTAATAAAAGCCATTAACCCCTTCAAGCGAGAAATCTTTAATATGAAAAATATACACTAAACCTCCTGCTGTATGAGCCGTATAATGTAGCTCCTCCGCAAAAGAATGAATGGAACGAAAGCTCGGTCCGGACTCTTCGCCTTCATGTACTTCCGTAACAAGTGCGAATATTGGGCCAATGAACAAATGCTTTTGTTTTTTATCGTATTGACTAAGAAATGAAAGGCTTTTAAGCGGTAATGGAAATTGAGAGTAGAGCCATTCATTCATAAGAATTTGCTCCTTTTCTAACGCTTTGGCATCAACAGAGACGTGTAATGATTTTGTGCCGATGCAAAGCGTTATCTTATCACCAGGCTCCATTCCCCAATGACTGAGTAAAGAACTGCTTAAAAAAATTGTCTTGTTCTGATTTTGAAACGTTTTTGTCGGTACAATCGTAATAGGTAGATAAGAAGTTAATGACATAAGCATTCCTCATTTGCTCGTGTTTGTAGCACCATATATAATAGCAATGTTGGATATATGTTCATGTACTTCATATAGGCGAAAGCTGATTATGAGTATCGTATGAAAAAAACGTTTATTTGTGCCTACTTTAGGCAAAGAGGAGCTCTGTTAAATGAGGATGGAAGGTAGATGAATATGAATACTGTTTTTATCATTTTGTTTATGGTTGTCATTGGTGCAATTATTGGAGGGGTTACAAACTCTTTAGCAATAAAAATGTTATTCCGCCCGTATAAACCCATTTATATTGGCAGTTGGAGAGTGCCATTCACGCCAGGGCTCATCCCGAAGCGGCGGGATGAGTTAGCTACTCAGCTCGGGGTAATGGTCGTAGAGCATCTTCTTACTCCAGAGACGATTCAAAAAAAATTCATGAATGAAAGCTTTCAGCAGGAAATGACAAAATTGGCTCAAAAAGAACTGGAACAACTTCTAAGCAATGAAGAAAGTCTTGAGCAATTGTTTACAAAGCTTGGATATGAAAATAGACAAGAGTGGATTGAGAAAAATTTCGAGCATTTTTTAGAGAGCAAGTATGATCAACTTATAGAAAAATATCGAGAGATTCCTATTAAATCCATATTGTCAGATGAGCTTTTAGAAAAAATGGACTCGAAAATTCCACAAATTAGTCGCTATATTTTACAAAAGGGAGCCGAATATTTTTCCAGTGTCGAAGGGGAGCTTCGCATTGAGAGAATGGTCAATGATTTTGTGAAAGAACGCAGTGGAATGCTTGGAAATATGATGCAAATGTTTTTGGGAAATGTGAACCTAACTGGTATTCTTCAAAAAGAACTACTGAAATTTTTAAATAATGAGGGAACGGAAGAATTAATTACGACTTTACTCAGAAAAGAATGGGAAAAAGTATTAGAATGGCAGGCTGAAAAAATCGAAGAGCAGTTTGGAAGAGAGCAACTGGTAGATACAATCACGAGAACGGTTAAAAAGATTATCCGTGTCGATCGAATCTTTGCAACCCCTATTTCTGTTTTAGCTGAACCTTATAAGGAGAAAGCAATTGAAAAAATGGCTCCTCAAATAGTGTTAATGCTGGGTGGCTGGCTTTCTAATAAGATCGAAGAGATGATGGAACGATTGCATTTAGCAGATATCGTCCGTGAGCAAGTGGAATCCTTTTCTGTTGAAAGGATAGAAGAAATGGTCTTACTGATCACTAGTCGCGAATTAAAAATGATCACATATTTAGGGGCATTGCTTGGTGGCGCAATCGGACTTCTTCAAGGAATCTTTGTCCTCATCACTGGATAACCCAAGAATAACAACACATATGTGCAATTTCCATCATAGTTTGTTATAGTGGTATGGATTAACTTTCATAGTGGAAAATCTATGGGAGAATTAGGACTGGGTTCCAAAAAAAGGAGTGTACGTTTAAAATGACAGTTAATTTACATGATGTAGCATACGATTTAGAAAGAGCAATACGTAATAGTGATGAATTTAGTGATTTAAAGAAAATGTATGACAACGTTAATGCGGATGAATCGGCGCGAAATATGTTTGAGAATTTCCGTAACATTCAATTAACGTTGCAACAAAAGCAAATGATGGGTGAAGAAATTACTCAAGATGAAGTTGTGCAGGCCCAAAAGACAGTTGCTCTTGTACAGCAGCATGAAATGATTGGAAAGCTCATGGAAGCGGAACAACGCATGAGTGTTATTATCAATGAATTAAATCAAATTATTATGAAGCCTCTGGAAGAATTATACGGAGCTGGTCAATAAGAATCAATCCCTGCTACTAAAATTAGCGGGGATTTTTTATGTCCACCACTTGAAAGAATGCCAAGAAACAAAACCGATCATAAAGAAGTGGCTTTATTAAACGATATTGTTGCTCAAAAGAATTTTGGCTCATTTCGTGTGAAATCTTAGTTTCACACCTCTTTCAAGATGTTGAAAAAATGGAGAAAATGAGTCAAAAACTAAAACCGATATATTATAAAGCCATAAGAATAAGAAAACAGTGCTGCTTGGGTATGGAGAAAAGATGGGCAGTCATTTTTGAATGGAGAAAATAAATTGATTTGGGGCATGAGCGATTTGTTTCATGCCCCTTAAGCCATTTCTTAAAATTTGCCACCTAGTTGCTGTTCTGCCATTTGTACTAGACGCTTCGTGATTTCTCCACCAACTGAACCATTTGCTCGTGAAGATGTTTCTGGACCAAGATTTACACCAAATTCTGATGCAATTTCAAATTTCATTTGTTCAATTGCTTGTTGTACTCCTGATACTAGAAGCTGGTTTGAATTGTTGTTTCTTGCCATGTTAATCATCTCCTTGGTGTTTTATTTTTTGTGCTACATTTCTAGTTATGTATCAATTTCTTTTAATTATTCATAGATGAAATATGGTAATTTTTTCTTGGTTGCACTTCATATATATTTTTGCGAAAAGTTGCCAAGAGTTAGGGAAATATATCCCCCTTGCTTGTTCTATTTTCTAATCATTTTTCATAAAAGTGTAGTAAGAGAAATTTTCGTATTTAGTGCTGGCAACGACATCTAAGAACAAGGGGGCATTATAAGTGATTTATAGGCTATTAGCTTTAAATATCGATGGCACACTTTTACAGTCAAATGGAAGGTTACATAAGTCTACTAAAGAGGCTGTTGAATACGTCAGAGAAAAGGGTATTTACGTTACATTGGTGACTTCAAGAAGCTTTCAATCAGCAAAAAAAGTTGCTAAAGCATTAAAAATAGATTCTATTCTCATCACCCATCGCGGAGGATATGTGGCGAAGGAACTCGAGAGGCCTGTTTTGGAAAGAAGGATTTCTGAGGACATTACCTTTGAAATTGTTAGACTTTTGGAAGGCTTCCAGTGCCAAATCAGACTTGTCCATGAAAAATATTCCCTTGCCAATAAACTGAAAATAAATAACAATCTTCTGGCAAAGACGGTCGTGAATTCTGGGGACCCGCTTCATTATCCCCATCAGTTTGTGGATTCTATCAGCGATACCATAATGGATGAACCGATCTCGCCACCAAAAGTAGAAGTATATTTCGAACAAAAAAATGACCTTGAAGATGCAAAGAAAGCGATTGAAGGAATGTTTTCTGAGGTTGATCTGTTAAAGTTAACAGATTATAGAATGGAAATTGTACCACGTGGCGTTTCCAAGCTCACTGGCCTCCTCTTTTTAGGTCAGCAGTTGGGCATTAAACGAAATGAGATCGTTGCAATTGGCGATGCCATTGATGATTTAGAAATGATTGAAGCAGTTGGGCTTGGTGTTGCGATGGGGAATGCACCAATAGAAGTAAAAAAGGCGGCAGATTGGATTACCCGCTCGAATAATCAGCAGGGGGTAGGCTATATGGTGAAGGAGCATTTTCGCAAACAACAGCCGATTGAGTTTTTAAGAAAAATGAATATTATTCGTTAATAGGATAGTAAAGTGGATTGCCATTCGTGCAATCCATTTTTTTAGGAATAGAGAGCTGTCTTCCAATTGACCTCGATTGCTCTATTCTGTACACTAGAAGTAATTTTGTCTTTAATGAAAGAGCAAGGAGAGATACTTTTGTATATTCACATAAATGGCTTAAAGGATGAACGATTTGCAAGGCCGCTCCAATTAATAGCGAACCTGTTTTTTGAAGAAACCTCGATTTCTCTCGAAGAAGAAATGGGCAAAGCCAATATAAAAATTGATTTTGAGCTACAGATTGGAGCAAAAGTAGAAGTTCAAGCTGTATTGCAACAAAATGAGCAAAGCTATAAAGCTTTTTATGAAAAAGATCTTTCTGATGGTCTTACGGAAAAAGAACAATTTAAAGTTATCAAAAATGCCGTGGCCCATGTGTATTTATCCGTCTTACAGGACTGCACAAAAATGGTACAAAAGTGGGGAATCCTAACAGGTATAAGACCGACAAAGCTATTGCATAAATCGCTTCAACAAGGATTGACAAAAGAAGCAGCTCATCAAAAGCTAAAGTCTGATTACTTAATCACCGACGAAAAAATTGAATTGATGCAGGCCATTGTCGATCGTCAATTAGCCGTTGTACCAGACCTTTATGAATTGGGGAAAGAAGTAAGTATTTATATCGGTATTCCTTTCTGCCCAACGAAATGTGCCTACTGCACTTTTCCGGCTTATGCGATAAACGGACGACAAGGTTCAGTCAACTCCTTTCTTGGTGGTCTCCATTTTGAAATGAGAAAGCTCGGCGAATGGCTTAAGGAAAATAATGTGAAAATTACTACTGTTTATTATGGCGGAGGCACTCCGACGAGTATTACTGCAGAAGAAATGGATATGCTCTATGAGGAAATGTACACATCCTTTCCAGATGTGGAAAATATTCGTGAAATCACTGTAGAGGCAGGAAGACCAGATACGATTACCCCAGAAAAGCTATCAGTATTAAAAAAATGGAAGATTGATCGAATCAGTGTCAATCCTCAATCGTACACACAAGAGACATTAAAAGCGATCGGTCGTCACCACACAGTGGAGGAAACGATCAATAAATTTGACCTCGCGCGGCAAATGGGAATGAACAATATTAATATGGATTTAATCATTGGTTTGCCTGGTGAGGGGGTTGCGGAATTTCAACATTCCCTTGATGAAACGGAAAAGCTCATGCCGGAGTCCTTAACCATTCATACGTTGTCCTTCAAACGTGCTTCGGAAATGACGAGAAATAAATCTCGTTACAAAGTGGCAAGCAGAGAAGAGATAGTTGAAATGATGGATTTAGGAGAGAAGTGGACGAAGGAACATGGCTATGCTCCATACTATTTATACAGACAGAAGAACATTTTAGGGAATCTGGAAAATGTCGGCTACTCCCTTCCAAATCAGGAAAGTATTTATAACATCATGATTATGGAGGAACAGCAAACCATCATCGGCCTCGGCTGTGGAGCGGCTAGTAAGTTTATTGACCAAGATGGGAAGATCAATCATTTTGCCAACCCAAAAGACCCAAAAACCTACAACGACAGTTTTGAAGAATACACAAATAAGAAGATCGCTATCCTAAATGAGATTTTTAACAAAAATGTGTTAACTAAATAAATTCAAAAAACTGCTGATAAGCTCGGAAGGAAAATGAGTTTTGTTAGCAGTTTTAATGTATTTAAAGTAGCTTAACTGTTGTTCTTACTACATCTTAAAAAGAAGCCATTTATTAAGCATAGTCTCTGTTGTGGGAGTGGATGCCTGTGATGGGGTGGGCGCCAAACTTTCTAAAAGAGCAAGCTCCTGAGGAATCCGCTGTTCTGCTAATTTGGACAGGGGTCAAGCAAGTGAGCTGAAATCAAGATTAGCTTTGCCATCTTTGTTTTTATTGAAAAAGCGGTTGGATTAAAAATGATAAAATCTTTAAACATAAAAAAGGATTTTTTTCTTAAAGAGAGAATCTTTTAGAAAAGGCTTCATAATTATTTATAAGCAGAAAAAATGTAAGCGTTTTATTTTCGAAAGGAGGAAGATAAAATTGATGATGCAAACACCTTTAACAATCACGCAAATGATTAAGCGGGCAGAAACGTTTTTTCCAAAAAAACAAGTCATCTCACGGACTGCAAAGGGAATTACAAGGTTAACTTACAAAGAAATGGCGGAACGAACGAGAAGGTTAGCCGATAGTCTCCAAAAACTTGGCATGCAAAAGGGGGATAAAGTTGGGACACTTGCCTGGAACACTCATCGTCATTTAGAAACCTATTTCGCGATACCATGTTGCGGAGCAGTACTCCACACAATTAACATACGATTAGCACCTCATCATATTTCCTACATTATTAATCATGCAGAAGATAAAGTCCTACTCATTGATGCAGATATCGTCCCACTAATTGAGAAATGCCAACATGAAATTCCAACGGTAAAAGCCTTTGTTATCATGACAGATGAAGAAGAGTTACCTGAAACAAGCCTTTCACCTGTCTACCATTATGAAGAATTAATCGAAAATGGCCGCAATGATTTTGAATATCCAGAAGATATTGAAGAAAATGACCCTGCTGGGATGTGTTATACATCGGCAACGACAGGAAATCCGAAAGGAGTTGTTTATACACATAGAAGTACAGTTTTACACAGCATGGCACTAGGGATGGCTGATAGTGCAGCCATTAGTGAACGTGATGTGGCGATGGCCATTGTTCCGATGTTTCATGCCAATGCATGGGGGCTACCGTTTGCAGGTGTTTGGTTTGGGACAACTTTAGTCATGCCTGGTCCTTATTTTACACCTAAAATATTGGCTGAGCTGATTGAACAGGAAAAGGTAACTTATGCAGCCGGAGTTCCGACCGTTTGGTTAGGTTTACTGAAAGAATTGGAAGAGAAGAAATATGATGTTAGCAGCTTAAGAGCCGTTCTTTGCGGTGGTTCAGCTGCCCCTAAATCGGTGATTAGAGCGTTTGAACAGAAATATAATATTCCTTTTATGCATGGATATGGAATGACGGAAACAAGTCCACTTGCCGTTATTTCAACGTTAAAGAGTTACCAGGAAGAACTGCCTTATGAAGAGAGATTAAATATTCGTGCGAAACAGGGGATACTCGTGCCTGGACTGGAGATGAAAGTAGTAGGACACTCTGGAGAAATTGCATGGGATGGAAAGGAAATGGGAGAACTTGCCCTCCGCGGCCCGTGGATTGCATCGGAATATTATCATGATGAAAGAACGGGTGAAGCATTCTCAGATGGTTGGTTATTTACGGGAGATGTGGTCACCGTAGATGAAGAAGGTTTTATTAAAATAATTGATCGAACAAAGGACTTAATCAAAAGTGGCGGAGAGTGGATTTCCTCTGTCGATCTAGAAAACGCTCTGATGGCTCATGAAGCTGTATTCGAGGCAGCAGTTGTTGCAGTTCCACATGAACAATGGCAGGAAAGACCGGTAGCATGTGTTGTGTTAAAAGAGAAAGCAGAAATAACAAAAGAAGAATTAATAGATTTTCTCAAACCGCAGTTTGCAAAATGGTGGTTACCTGATGATGTTTTATTTTTGCAGGAAATTCCTAAAACATCAGTTGGCAAGTTTCTTAAGCGTGCTTTACGCGATAAAGTTCAAGAGGAATTGCAAAAGAATTAAAACGGGCAACTCGTGAAAGCAAATTTTCTTTCTGAAATATTATGAGGGAGTTCAGATATATTTTTCGCTAAGCCTTCAGTTCTGACTCGGTGAAATATGGGAAAACAAGTTTTCTCTTAGCTCATCGAGTCAGATTTAAACCTTGATGAAGAATCAGCAGTATGTCTCGCCTAAACAATTAATTTAAGAAATATTAGCGCAAGCTGTTTATAACCTATTAAATATCGCGATTCGAGTCACATTAAAGGGTTTTTGTCCGCTTCTGACTGCTTTTAACTAATCCGAAGTATTTTTGTTCTAATCGAAATAAAAAGTAATTTTAAAATATTATAAAAAATACTTATCCTTTCCAGCTATTGCCTTTATAATGGAGGTGAAGGAAGTAAAGGAGGGGGAATGGTTATGACAACTGAGTTTCTTACGAATACGGTGAATGTCAATGTGGCTGGGCGAGTAGCCACAATTCAATTTAATCGTCCTGAAAGCTTGAATTCGATAAACATTGAAATGATTAAGGAACTAGCTAGTAATTTAAAGGAAATCAGCAACTCTGATGTAATTGATATTGTAGTTTTCACTGGAAATGAACGGTCATTTTCCTCTGGGGGAGACATTAAAACAATGCTCAATCAGAAAGTGAATGAAAACGATTTCTCTTCCGTCATGGATAGCATTAATGAATTGGTGGTTACAATTCATAGTCTGCCGATGCTGACAATTAGTGCAATTTCGGGGGCTGCTGCAGGACTGGGGCTTAGTCTTGCGCTGGCTACGGATTACATAATTGCTGATGAGAACAGTAAGCTTGCGATGAATTTTATTGGGATCGGCCTTATCCCTGATGGAGGAGCGCATTTTTTCTTAGAGAAAAGAATGGGGGAAAATAAGGCGAAACAGTTAATTTGGGAAGGTAAGTCATTATCTGCTGAAGAGGCGTATAAATTGAATCTCGTTCATGAAGTCGCAGCGAATTATAAAGAGGCGCTTGAGGCCAAAATAGAGGATTGGTTAAATAAACCGATAAAGGCTATGATTAAAACCAAAAAAATCCTTGCTGAAAAAAATCGTCCACAGCTCCTGAAAATCTTGGAATTAGAGAAAAATGGGCAATATGCGATGCGCCAAACGAAAGACCATCAAGAAGGGATCGCTGCCTTTCTTGAAAAAAGAAGACCGAAGTTCACTGGAAAATAATTAGTCTGGAATGAAATGACGCTTATACGTTCATTTCATTCCAGATTTTTTTAAAAGACGTCCCTTGTTTTTTCGGGGTGTAAAGCCGAGAAAAAACAATCTTTAATCATATTTTGGTTAACTGTTAAAATATTGTTCCAATTTGTAGGCGGCTATTGCCAATTGGAGGGTCAACCTCGCATCAGCGGAATTTAGATCGGACCCACTGCGACTTTCAATTTGCCTGAGGCGATATTTTAATGTATGTCGATGGATGAAAAGCTCTGCTGCAGTTGCTTGTATATTGAGATTATGTTTGAAATAAAGCTCAAGAGTATGGACGTAATCAATCCCATGTTTACTCCCTTCTAGTAAACTGCCTATTTGTTCCTCGTAAAATTCCGCCAAGCTTATTCCTAATTCCTTCATCTGTAATAATAAATGGAAGGTTGCTAAGTCGTTGTAATGAATAATTTCTTTTTTTACTAATAAAAGATTGGATAAATCAACTGCATATTTTGCTTCATTGGCACTATCACTTAATTGATTAACATTTTTATATGCGCTTCCTACTCCAATGATAATGGGGATCCCCCGGTTCCGCTGCTGCCAATGATTTAATAGATTTTTAGCGAGTCTAATGCTGTCTTCAATAGCATTCTCTTCTTTCTTGGTAACTTTGACTTCTGTAAGAATAATCAGGCCATCTAACCTCGTTCTCAGCATAAATTGCCTATTTGACCTATCCAAGTAGGTAAGGACATGATTATACAGCAGTTCAACTTGGTGCTTAAAGAATTCGTTTTCTTCATATTTCTCCAGTTTAATTTGCAGGACTGCATGATGGAGAGAAAGATCGTATCCAAGCTTTTTTCCTCTATCGATAATCAGTGACGTCGATTGAAAGCTGCCGTTAATGATTTCCTCCAGAAATTCTCCCTGTAATCGAATTTGTGTTTGTTTCACTGCCTCTTCTTTTAAAAATTCAATGGCATATACAGTAGCTGCATGTTCAATTGTTGTAATATAAACGTCTTGCCATTTTTCGATTTCGGTAATAACAATTAATGTGCCATGATAGTGCTCATTGGCAATAATCGGATGAACATACACTTTGAAAATATCCCATTCTAGTTCTGATGGCTGTTTTCGACTGCGGCATTTCTGCACTAAGGGAATGAATGGAATGGAGCGATTATTGATGAAGATCGCATTATTGCTATAAAGTAAAGAATGATGCTTGTAGGCGTAATAAGCAAATTCATCGGATTCGTTTAAGACAAAAATGGAAGAATTAATTAATTCGGCTAAAGTAGTTGAAATCTTATTTTCTTGTTCATCTTTTAAGACAAGGCTTGTTAATTGTTTATGAGTTTCTAGCGAAAAGGACGTAACCTCCATTTGCTTATTTAAAATTTGCTGCAGAATACTTTTCGTAATAGAAGAAAAATTAATATGGGTTGGAAGCTCGATTAGCGGCAATTGGTATTGATTAGCGATTTCAATAAAAGCTTGAGGAATGTCTTGTAAATAAAAGCCGCTGTAGATGGCGACTCCTGATAGCTGTTTCATCGTTAGCAATTTTTTAAAATTTGCACTGTCTTCATTTAAACCATAGCCTGTTGTAATGAGAAATTCCCCCTCTTGGAAACGGTTAATATCCTCAATGATTTCGACAATGGTGACCCATTTTATCTGGTTATCAATTCCCCCTGCTCCGCCGCGTATTTTCGCTTCTTTCATTACTGGAAGGGAAATGGCTTCCTGAACACTTATACTCATTTTAAATCCCACCAATCTATCATTTCATGGACATTCTTATACATATTGTATAATAAAAAGCCACTAATTTTCATTGGTTTGACGAATATCAATTGTGTATTTCTTGAAATAAGATGTAATTATCAGAAAAAAACAATAATTTTAAATCCCTTAATAAGGAGGCGAGTACAATGAGCGAACAAACATTTTTAATAAAACCCTTATTAGATGGTCATTATCCTACTGCCAAGTATGGGAAGGGGATTTATATTTATGATGACACGAATAAGCAATATATTGATGGTTCTTCTGGAGCAGTAACAGCAAGTATAGGTCATGCTGTTCCTGAAATTATCGAAGCGATGATCAAGCAAGCTCAAAAAATCTCATTTGTGTACCGCTCACAATTCACAACTGAAGAAGCGGAAAGGTTGGCGGAAAAATTAAGTAGAATGGAGTTTATTAAAGCTGGAGACTACAGCTCCTTCTTTGTAAATAGCGGATCTGAAGCAACTGAAACGGCAATGAAAATTGCGATTCAATATTGGCAGGAGCAGGGAAAACCAACAAAAAATAAAGTGATTTCAAGATGGACTAGTTACCATGGAATTACGATTGGTTCATTATCTTTATCAGGACATTCGGAACGACGTAGAAGGTTTGTTTCATTATTGGATGATTTGCCAACGATTTCAGCGCCGTATTGCTATCGCTGTCCGTTCCATGCGACTTACCCAAGCTGTCAATTGCAATGCGGATCAGAGCTTGAGAGCGCAATTCAACGAATTGGTGCAGAGCATATTGCCGCGTTTATAGCTGAACCAATTATCGGTGCAGCCGGAGCAGTGATAGTACCACCTGAGGGATATTATAAGTACATTAAAGAAATTTGCGAAAAGCACAGCATTTTATTTATTGCTGATGAAGTGATGACTGGAATTGGACGTACTGGAAAAATGCTGGCGATGGAACATTGGGGAGTAAGGCCAGATATCATTACACTTGGAAAAGGGATGAGCGCAGGTTATACACCAATCGCGGCTACCCTTGTAAGTGAAAAAGTGCTTGCTCCGATTCGCCAAGGGTCAAAGATGATTATGAGTGGGCACACATACAGTGCAAACCCTCAATCCGCTGCCGTATCGTTAGCAGTGCTAGAGTATATTGAACAACATCAACTAGTAGCAAAGGCAGAGGAGAATGGACAATACCTCTTAAATGAACTGCAAAAAATGGCCCAGCAAATTCCTATTATCGGGGATGTAAGGGGGAAAGGACTCCTTGTTGGAGTGGAATTTGTGGCGAATTACTTTAGCAAGTTCCCGTTTCGTAAAGATCTTGATCTAACTAATTCAGTTGTCGCATTGGCGAGGGATAAGGGACTATTAATCTATCCAGCTTCTGCAGGAATAGAAGGAGGCGATGGAGACGCAGTCATTATTTCTCCGCCCTTGACTATAAATAAACAAGAGATTGATCAATTGATAAAAATTTTTAAAGAGACACTTCTCGATATTCAAAATGGAGTCATGGTCGATGACAGTTATGATTCGATCAGTTGAGAGAACGGGGGGAATCGAAAATGGAGATGCAGTCTAAGGTGACCACATTAGAAAATGCATTATCTTTCATTAATGACGGTTGCGTATTAATGTTTGGCGGCTTTGGCGGTGTTGGCAATCCTCCCACCTTAATTAAGGGGATTCTTCAAAAAGGGACCAAGGACTTGACCTTGATTGGAAATGATGCGGGTTTTCCGGAGATTGGTATCGGGAAAATTGTGAGTGCGGAAAGAGTAAGCAAACTAATAACTACGCATATTGGTTCAAATCCAATAGCAGGGAAATTAATGGTTGAGGGTAAGATGGAGGTTGAGTTTTGTCCACAAGGAATTTTAGCTGAGAGAATTCGAGCCGGCGGAGCTGGACTAGGAGGTGTTCTGTCTGATATTGGAATGGGGAGCATGATTGATGCTGGAAAGCAAAAGGTGGAAATGGGAGGGAAAACATACTTGATTGAGTCAGCTTTACAAGCGGATGTGGCGATTGTTCATGCTAAAAAAGCTGATTATTTTGGGAATCTCATCTATGACAAGAGTGCAAGAAATACAAATCCATTAGTTGCAACAGCAGGCAGGGTAACGATTGTTGAAGCTGAGGAGATTGTTGCGCCCGGTATGCTTGACCCAGAATCGATTATTACGCCAGGAATTTATGTCGATATGATTGTCGAAAGCGAGGGGGTTAATTGGAAATGGGCATGGGAATAGAGGTGCGCAATCGAATGGCTAGTCGGGCAGCAAAGGAAATAAAAGCTGGGATGGTCGTGAATTTAGGAATCGGAATTCCTTCTCTTGTCCCAAATTTTCTTGCTCCCGAGACGGAAGTGTTATTTCATGCAGAAAACGGTGTCCTTGGCATGGGTCCTTCTCCGTCAAAAGGGGAGGAGGATGCAATGCTATGCAATGCAGGGGGATTTCCGGTTACTGTTATTCCCGGTGCGTCTTACTTTGACAGTGCTACGGCTTTTGCCATGATCCGTGGAGGTTATCTGGATATGACGATACTAGGAGGACTGGAAGTTAGTGAAAAAGGAGATTTAGCCAATTGGGTCATTCCGGGAAAAAGGATTCCAGGAATCGGCGGAGGGATGGAGTTAGCTGAGAAGGCGAAAAAAGTCATCGTGTTAATGAGTCATGTCAATAAGCATGGGGAACCTAAAATTTTACAGGAATGTACTTTACCTTTAACTGCAAGAGGATGTGTAGATTTAATTATTACTGATATGGCAGTAATTGAAGTAAGTGAGAAGGGATTACTGTTAAAGGAAGTAATGGAGCCTTTTACTGAGAAGGATGTAAGGGAGATGACCGGTGCCAGATTATTGGTTAGAGAGGGGGGCAAAAAGTGAGTACTGCAATTAAAGAGCAGCTTAAGCAATGGTTGACAGACAATCAAGAAAGAGGCATTAAGCTATTGCAACAATTCGTGCAAGCAAAAAGTACACAGGGGAATGAAAAAGGTGTACAACAATTAGTGAGAGAAGAGCTTCAACGGATGGGACTTGAGGTAGATGTGTGGGAGCCTGATGGCAGACGATTAGCGGAGCATCCTTTTTTTGCATCGCCAAGAAAGGAATTTTCAGGAAGTCCAAATGTGGTTGGCGTGCTAAAAGGAACTGGGGGTGGCCGCTCTATTATTTTGAACGGGCATGTGGATGTAGTTCCAGAAGGGGATTTACAAAAATGGAACTATCAACCATACAGTGGAAAATTAGTTGATGGAAAAATATATGGGCGCGGTACGACAGATATGAAGGGGGGCAATGTGTCTCTTCTCTTAGCTATGCAAGCAATTCAAGCATTGGGTATTCGATTAAAAGGAGATGTCCTATTTGAAAGTGTGATTGAGGAAGAAAGTGGTGGGGCAGGGACGCTTGCTGCAATTTTAAGGGGATATCGAGCGGATGCAGCACTTATTCCTGAGCCGACAAATTTAAAGATATTTCCGAAACAGCAAGGCTCGATGTGGTTCCGCATTTATGTGAAGGGACAGTCCGCTCATGGTGGAACCCGCTATGAAGGTGTGAGTGCCATCGAAAAGAGCATGTCTGTTATGAACCATATTTTACAATTAGAAAAAATTCGTAATGAGCGGGTGCAGGATCCACTTTACAATCAGATTCCAATTCCTTTTCCTATAAATATTGGTAAAATTTCTGGTGGCGATTGGCCATCATCGGTGGCTGATTTCGTTCAAATTGAGGGGCGGATCGGCGTATCTCCCGAAGAAACGATGGATGAAGCAAAAGAGGAAATGGCTAAATGGATCGAGCGACTAAAAGAGATCGATCCCTGGTTTGAAGAATATCCCCCTCAATTAGAATGGTTTGGAGCTAGATGGCTACCAGGTGCAATTGAGCAGGAACACAAGCTGATGAACATTCTAGTCAAAAAATTTCAAGATGTGTTAGACGAAGAGCCAGTTATTGAAGCCTCTCCTTGGGGAACTGATGGTGGACTGTTAACTGCCATTGGTGACACACCGACGATTGTTTTCGGTCCTGGTGTGACAGAACTGGCTCACCACTCTGATGAGTATATCGAAATAGAGAAAATATTTATCGCAGCGGAGATCATTGCTTTAACCTTGCTCGAATGGTGTGAAATAGCAAATGCTAGCTTAAGTGAAAACTAAATAAGGAGGCTGCTGTAATGACAATGAAAACAGAGTCGATTAACCTCGTCACTGAAATTCCTGGACCAAAAGCGGCAGAGCTGCTAAAAAGAAGAGAGCAACATGTCCCGAGAGGTCCATTTAATACCGTTCATACCTTTATTGAAAAAGGTACTGGTGCATTAGTTACCGATGTCGATGGAAATACATTTATTGATTTTGCAGGGGCGATTGGGTCTTTAAATGCTGGGCATTGTCCACCAGCGGTAGTTGAGTCGTTAAAAACACAATTGGAAAAATATTTACATCCTTGTTTTCATGTGATGATGTATGAACCATATATAGAGTTGGCAGAGAAATTAAATCGAATTACGCCAGGTACTCATAATAAAAAAACTTTTTTTCTAAGCAGTGGTGCTGAAGCTGTTGAAAACGCCATCAAAATTGCGCGGAAATATACAGGCAGAAGAGCAATTATCTCTTTTGAACGGGGGTTTCATGGTAGAACATATATGGCAATGTCTTTAACAAGTAAAGTGAAGCCATATAAAAATGGCTTTGGTCCCTTTGCCCCAGACACGTATAAAATGCCGTACCCTTATTATTATCGTGCGCCTGAAGGGATGACGAGGGAAGATGTTGATGAACAGATAATTAAACAATTTCACAACTTTTTCTTGAGTGAAGTGCCGGCTGAAGACGTTGCTGCCGTAATTATGGAGCCGGTTCAAGGAGAAGGGGGATTTATCGTTCCTTCTAAATCCTTTGTCCAAAGAATAAAGAAAATATGTGAAGAAAACGGAATACTCTTTATTGCGGATGAGGTCCAAACAGGTTTTGCAAGAACAGGGAAAATGTTTGCGATGGAGCATTCTGAAGTCATTCCTGATTTAATGACGATGTCAAAATCGATTGCCGCAGGACTCCCACTCAGTGCGGTCACAGGAAGAGCGGAGATAATGGATGCACCTTCAAGCGGTGAAATTGGTGGAACATATGGCGGGAGTCCTTTAGGTTGTGTCGCCGCGTTAGAGGTCATAAAAATGATTGAAAAGGAAAATCTTACAGAGCGTGCAAACAAAATAGGGGAGTCGATCGTTCATTTTTTCAAGCAGCTTCAAGAGGACATTGCATTTATTGGTGAAGTTCGCACACTAGGTGCAATGACAGCGATTGAAATTGTGAAGAACAGAACTGAAAAAGAGCCGGATAAGGAGTTGACAATGCAGATTCTTCAGGAGGCCCATCGCCGTGGTTTAATTTTAATGAGCGCAGGGTTATATGGCAATATTATTCGCATTTTAAGCCCGTTAGTGATTACAGATGATCAGCTTGATGAAGGCTTGGCTGTGTTAAAAGAAGTAATGTTTCATTTAAAACAAACCGGAATTAAACGATCATAATGATTTAGGCTCTAATTCGATGAAAGGCGAACCTCACCTCGAATTCATTGGATTAGAGCTATTTTTCAGCATCATGAAATATAAAACCCGGTTTAAGAAAAAACGAAGCCTTCATCGTTGCATATACAAAATTTGTGAATAATGGGTTGTGGACGAATGGCTATGTTTGAGCGTGATAAGTCGAAAAAAAGTAGGATTTATGTATAATGACCATAAAATATCATTAGTTTTGATCCAAAAGATTGGGACGAACGATACAAGTAATTCAATTGCCAGACGTCAATAATAAAACCAGGCTTTGTTTTATGTCTATGTTGATTTTTATCAACAGGATTGTTTAACAAAGGCTAAAATCAAAATGGAGAGTAAAATGATGGATGATAATCTATTCGAACAGATCGCAACTAAATATGATACGGAACATAGGATAGAATTAGCGAAAGTAATCGCAGCTGAAGTAAGAGCTGAATTGCAAGATAGTCAGTCAAAAACTTTAATGGATTATGGCAGTGGCACAGGTTTAGTTAGCTTGGAACTATGTGATGTAGTAGATTCCATTTTACTAGTAGATTCAGCAAAACAAATGTTGGAGCTTGCGAAGGCGAAAATTTCCCGAAAAGGAATCACCAACGCGCAAGTGCTTTATTCTGATTTTACTAAAACTGCATCAGAACATAAGGCAGATATTGTTTTAATGTCACTAGTACTTCTCCATATCTCAGATACTAAAAAAATCCTTCAAGAGTTATTCCATATTTTAAATGCGGGTGGTAAGTTAATCATTGTGGATTTTGACAAAAACGATGAAGTATTTCATCCGAAAGTTCATAATGGGTTTGTACATGAAGAGCTGAAAGAAATTTTGGCGGAGGTTGGATTTAAAGGAACTAAGCTTAGAACATTCCACCATGGTAAAAATATCTTTATGAATCAAGATGCTTCAATGTTTATCTCCAGTAGTTTAAAGTAAATTTTTTGTTTAACGAATGGGAAGCCCACCTGAGCCCATAAAAAGCTCAGGTGGGCCAGTTGATTTCAGTGGTTCTTTTGCGCTTTGTTTTTTGTTGCGTGGAAGCTACATATGAAACAATAGTAACTGGCCGGTTGGTGAGGTGCAACGATGCGTTTTATCAAGTGCTCCTATTTCATTTAAGCGCTTTTCCCCTATTTGCTTTGCTTCATCATCGCTTTTCGCTTCAAATGCTTCGTCCAGAATTTTTTCTCCATTCGATTCAAATGCAGTCAGTTTATAGATTTTCATCGAAAAGATTCCCCTTTATTTAGTAAATTAAATTGCGTAGTAGAACGGTTACATCAAGTTTCAATGATAATTTTCACATAATCATTTAAATTTTGCAAAAAGTTTCAATTTTTATCGTGTTGATTTTTCGGCCCATTTCGTGCCAAACCAAAGGTTCATTATCAATAATTATGTTTAACAAAGCTTTGTAAAAAGAAAAAATAAGAGAAAATGAACCTTTTTTCTTTTTATTTCGTATACACTAAGTAAGAAGAGGAGGATGCAATATGGTTCTAAAGTTAGAAGATGTCTCGAAACGCTTTGGCAGTTTTACCGCAGTGGATAATTTATCAATTGCAATACCTGAAAAGGAAATGTTTGGTTTTTTGGGTGCAAATGGTGCTGGGAAAACGACAACCTTCAGAATGATATTAGGTCTTTTGGATGCTACTGAGGGAAACGTAACCTGGAATGGACAGCCAATTACATATGAGACAAGTCCTGTTATCGGATATCTTCCAGAAGAGAGAGGATTATATCCAAAGCTGAAGGTAAAGGATCAACTGGTGTATTTAGCTCGACTAAGAGGAATGAAAAAAGAGGAGGCATTAGAAGAGTTAAAAAAATGGCTTGATCGTTTTAAGGTTCCTGAGTATTTAGATAAACGGGTAGAGGAGCTTTCAAAAGGTAATCAGCAAAAGATTCAATTTATTGCTGCTGTTTTACATAAACCTAAGCTGCTTATCCTTGATGAACCGTTCAGTGGACTTGACCCAGTTAATGTGGAGCAGTTGAAAGAAGCCGTTCTGGAAATTAAGGAGAATGGAACGACGATCGTCTTTTCTAGCCACCGGATGGAGCATGTAGAAGAGATGTGTGAGCATTTATGTATTATGCATCGGGGACGTCCAGTTGTTCATGGCTCGCTAAAGGAAATTAAAAGAGCTTTTGGAAAAAAGAACTTAATCATACATGCTGACTTTGATTTATCTGCTTTTGAGAACTACCCTGGTGTTACAAAAATGAAGAGAACGCCAGAAGGTGTGCATTTGCAAATTGAAGGAGAGCATGTCGCAGAGAAGATTTTAAAGGATATTGTCGGAAAAGGGTTTGTTCGAAGATTTGTGCTTGAGGAGCCTTCTTTGAATGATATTTTTATCGAGAAGGTAGGTGCTTCATATGAATAATTTCTGGATTATTTTATCACACACGTATATGAGTAAAGTAAAAACCAAGTCATTTGTGGTGACGACTATTTTGACATTAGCGATCGTTATCGGTCTCTCCAATATGACGAATATCATTGGTTTTTTTAATAAAAATAGCTCAGAAAAAATTGCTGTAATCGATGAAACGAGCGAGCTTTTGTCACCGCTTCAAGAACAATTAAAGTTAACGGACAGTGAACTGATTTTAGAAAATTACGAGGCAGGGGCTAAAAAAGCTGAAAAAGCTTTGGAAGAAGGGGAATATAGTGGATTATTAATTTTGGACGTTGATGAAGCTAATTTACCAGTCGCCACTTACAAATCGATGAGCATTTCAGATGTGGAATCGTATACCGTCCTTCAATCAGGACTACAGCAAGTCAAAACACAAATGGCAGCAAATCAAATTAATTTAACCCAGGAACAACTTGCCGCTCTTTATGAGCCGGTTTCAGTCGAAAGAGTTGCTTTAGAGGAAAATGCAAAAACTGAAGAAGAGCTTAGTCAGGCAAGAGGACTTGTTTATGTGTTATTATTTGTTATTTACTTTGCTGTTATCATGTATGCAAATATGATTGCCATGGAAGTCGCGACTGAAAAATCTTCCCGTGTGATGGAGATTTTAATTTCAAGTGTCTCTCCAATTAAGCAAATGTTTGCAAAAATATTAGGGATTGGACTTTTAAGTTTAACACAGCTAATTTTGTTGCTAGGAGTTGGATATTTTTCAATTAAGCAAAATCTCGATTCGATGGAAGGCGGATTTTTCAGCGTTTTTGGATTTGGTGCAGTTTCCGTATCGACGATCGTGTATGCTGTCATATTCTTTATTCTAGGCTATTTCCTTTATGCAACTTTAGCTGCGTTCTTAGGATCGCTTGTTAGCAGAATAGAGGATGTTCAACAAATGATTACGCCAATGACATTGTTGGTTGTTGCCGGCTTTATGCTCGCCATGTTTGGTCTTGGGAATCCCGATGCCCCATTTGTCGCAGTTACTTCGTACATTCCGTTCTTTACGCCAATGCTGATGTTTATGCGCGTCGGAATGCTAACCTTACCAGCTTGGGAGCCAATTCTCGGGATTGCAATCCTGCTTGTTTCGATTATCTTACTTGCGATATTTGGAGCGAGGGTTTATAAAGGAGGAGTACTTATGTACGGTAAAACAAGCTCCTTTAAAGATATTAAGAAGGCCCTTCAGATGACGAAGTCAGAGAAATAATCAATACTTGAAAAGTTATTTTATGGGAATTAATAAGTTTACTTGCCTTTTCCAATTTATTCTGTTATGCTTAGTAAGAATTATTTTTGTTCAGAATTTAAGGGAAGAATAATATATTTTCGCCTGGAAGAGCAAGAATAGTAATACATTTGTGCGTTTAATGCACATAGGAGGCAACATACATGGAAAATGGTAAAGTAAAATGGTTTAACGCAGAAAAAGGTTTCGGATTTATCGAGCGTGAAGGTGGAGAAGATGTATTCGTTCATTTCTCAGCTATCCAAGGCGAAGGTTTCAAAACTCTTGAAGAAGGTCAATCAGTAACTTTTGACGTAGAACAAGGTGCTCGTGGACCTCAAGCAGCTAACGTTAACAAAGCTTAATTAATTCGAACTTTCAGAGCAGACTCATTTATGGGTCTGCTTTTTTGTCGTTTACAAAATGCGTGAATTAGTCTCACAAACTTCAGATCCTCTTAAGTAATTGCTCCGCAATTTCCTTTATCTCCAAAATATAGTTGTACGGATAAAAGTATGAAGGAAACTGACTTAGATTTATCATGACAGGAACAATTCGGATATTCATGGTTCTGAAGGAGTCTTACGCTTGTTCATGGTACTTGCTAGAACGTATATTCGATTTTATGGTAAGATATTAGAAAAGCTAATGTGAGGAAGCAGTTATGAAGAAAATAAGATTTATCCATGGGGCAGATTTACATATTGATAGTCCGATGCTTGGCTTACAAGCATTGCCGGACGCCATTTTTAAAAGAATTTTGGAAAGTACCTTTCGAGCGGCTGAGAATTTAGTGAATGCGGCCATTTTCCACCATGTTGATTTTGTCGTTTTAGCTGGAGATTTATTTGATCTAGAAGACAGAAGTGTGCGGGCTCAAGTGTTCCTTGCTAAACAACTGGAACGATTAGAGAAGGAAAAGATTGATGTTTTTATTGTTCACGGTAATCATGATCATTTAGGCGGAAAGTGGACGGAAATAAGACTTCCTGCTAATGTACATGTTTTTAAAGAGGAAGTCGAAATAAAGGAATTTACTGCTAAAAACGGAACAAAGGTTTATTTATATGGCTTTAGCTATCCAGAAAGACATGTATTTGAACGAAAAATTCACAGCTACAAACGAAAGGCTGGGGCAGATTTTCATATTGGAATTCTCCATGGCAATGCGGAGGGAAGCTCAGATCATGGAAATTATGCTCCTTTCCAAATAAAAGATTTGCTTGAAAAGGAGTTTCATTATTGGGCATTAGGTCATATTCATCAGAGAACAGTTCTTCATGAGAATCCACCCATTGTTTATCCAGGGAATACGCAAGGAAGACATAGAAAGGAACAAGGTCAGAAAGGCTGTTATTTGGTTGAGTTGAAGGAAGCTGCTGCAACATTTGATTTTGTTGAAACGAGCGAGATAATTTGGGATGAAATAACAATTGATGCTGCCAACATTTCCACCTTTGACCAATTATATCGTCTGTGTCTTGAAAAAATGGAGGAAGTTAGAGTAGAAGAACGCGGTATTTTTACAACCCTGAAAATCATCGGCTTGCAAAGGTTTGATTCTGCTCTGCTAGATGAATTATTAGAAATTTTGCAGGAAGAAGAAAAGGATGAACAGTCATTTGTATGGGTTGTTCGAATAATAGCTGAAGAGAAATTTTCTTGGAATCAAACGGAATTGGCGAAGGAATCTGATTTTTATGGAGAGCTTTTTCAAACGGTGAAGAGTTTTACAGAAATAGAGGAAGCGATAGCACCACTCTATAAGCATCCTGGTGCAAGAAAATATTTAGCGCCGCTTTCTGAGAGCGATGTACAGGAAATAGCGACAGATGCTGAGGCTTTATTAATGAAGAAGCTACTAAAGCAGTAGGGGGTGAGATGTTTGAAAATAAGAGAACTCCATATTTACGGTTATGGCAAATTGGAAAATGTAACCATTAAAAAAATCCAAGATTTAAATGTTTTTTACGGGGAAAACGAAGCGGGAAAATCAACGATTATGTCATTTATTCATAGCATTCTCTTCGGTTTTCCTACAAAGCAGCAAAATGAACTGCGCTATGAACCAAAGAAAGGTGCGAAATATGGTGGTCAGCTTGTACTTGAGCTGAAAGAAGGAAAGGCAACAATCGAACGTGTGAGGGGAAAAGCAGTCGGTGATGTCACTGTTCTATTGTCAGACGGCAGAAGCGGCGGCGAAGAATTGCTTAATGAGCTTTTATGGCGGATCGATAAAGGGTTATATCAGTCAATCTTTTCTTTTAATATACATGGTTTGCAAAATGTGCATCAACTGAAAGGGGAGGATTTAGGAAGGTTTTTATTTTCTACTGGAACAGTAGGTACAGAGCGTTTATTAATAGCTGAAACTGAACTTCTTAAAGAGATTGATAGTTGGTTCAAACCAAATGGGAAGAAACCTGCTATTAATGAAAAGTTAAGGGAGATAAATGGTGTTCATAAAGAGCTAAAACGGGCAGAACAACAAAATGAACAATACGGGGAGCTTCTAAAGCAAAAGAGTCAAATCGAGGAAACCATTCAAATGAAACAAAAAGAAATGTACGGTCTTCAGAAGAAGTTGCAGCAATTGGAAGAATGGGAAAAGCTGTTGCCAATTGTAAAAGAAAGACGATTGCTTCAAAGCCAATTGCAACAGTCTGAAGACGTTTCTTTTCCGACAGATGGGCTTCCCCGACTTGAACAGCTACAGCAGCTATTAAAGCCGTTAGAAGGGCAAATGAAGTCTTTGAGTGAGCGCAATAAGCAAATGGAAGAAGAATTAAAGCTTCTTGAACCAAACCGCCAGTTTATTGAGGCAGAAACTGAGATACAACAGATTGTTGAACAGGTCACCCTTTATCAACAGATGAAAGAGGAGATAGAGCAGTGGCGGTTTAAACGCGAGCAACTGACTGAGAAAATTGAAGACATAGAGAGCATGCTCCATTTATCTATGGATGAAGACAGGCTGAATCATGTAAATACAAGTATTTTCATGAAGGATAAAGCGGCCCATGCTGAGAAAAAACAAATTCGACTGCAGGAGCAAAAACTCGAGCTTGATCAACAATTTATAAAAGAACAAGAGGAATTAGAAAGGCTGGAACATCAAATTGAGCAGCTACAAGAGGAGTTACTGCCTGAAACTGTTCGAGAAGAGAACGAAAATAGACTGCAACGTTGGAAGCGGAAGGATTTAATAGAGAGGGAACTACATAGTATTGGCGATAAAATACATCTTCTAAAAATGAATAACCAGAAAGAGAAGGAGCAGCTTCGCTCCAATCAAATACACTCTCTTTTTTTGGCGGGTCTTTTTGTGATATTGGCGATTTGGGGACTCTTTCAGGCACAATGGGGTCTTGTTGTTATTGGTGCTATCGGGATTAGTTTTTCTGGGTATAAGCTGTTTGTAAGGAGGAAAACTCGGCAAAAAGAGTTTGAAGTTGAACTACAGCGCTTAAAAGAAGAAGAAGTTTCACTAAAAACAGAAATGAATGATTTTTCTGATGCAGATGTTTCTTTCATAACGGAGCAATTAAAGCGGGATCAAGCTCTAAGAGAGCAATTAACAGTCATGAAAATTAAATGGGAGCAGCAGAACAATCAATATGAAAAAGTACTTCATGCATTTGAAGCTTGGGAGCAAGAAATGAAACAGCATGAAGAGTTTTTACTTCAGCTTGGTCGAGAACTTTGCTTATCGAAGGAATTGGCTTTAAATCATGTTCACGAAGCGTTTCTGTTGATTTCAAAGCTAAAGGAATTAAAAAGGGAAGATCGCAATCTTGATTCGCAATTGCTGAAAAAGGAAGCGGATGTGAAAAATTTTGAGGAAAGAATTGAGCGTATATGGACGAGGTTTTTCGCTCCGTCTTCAAGTTCGATTGGAGATAAGATTTATATATTAAGAGAACAGTTAAAGAAGGAATTTGTCAACAAACAAAAGTATGAAGCGTTGATGGAGAAACAGACAGAATTAGCTGAACAGCTAGAACATGTAACAAGAGAGTTTGAGCATCTTGAGCAGGAAAAGAGCACATTATTTGCGATGGCGCAAGTCGATTCAGAAGAAGCATACCGCTTAAAAGGCAAGGAGGCTGAAAGGAGACAGCAATTAGCATTAAAAGCAGAGGAGTTATCAAGGCAACTCAAATTATCTCTTTTAGAGATTGATGCAATGGAAGGGATAGAACCACAAATTGAAAGAGAAATGACGGTTAGGGCATTGCATGCTGTCAAAGATGATATTCAAGTGCTCCAGCAATCCTTGGCAGAAGTAAAGCATCAAATTTCCCTGCTTGAGGAGGGCGGGGCATATGGTGAACTTCTTCATAGGTATAGGCAACTCCAGTCTGAGTTAGATGGAATAGCAAAGGAATGGGCGAAGCGCATGGTTGCAAAAGAAATGTTGCAGAAGACTGTCAATCGTTTTAAAGAAGAACGTCTGCCATCAATGTTAAAAAAGGCAGAACAATATCTAGCATTTTTAACAAATGGAAATTATTTAAGAATCCTTCCCAAAGCGGAGGCAAATGGATTTCTGATAGAAAGGGCGGATCATGTTCTTTTTGAAGCGAATGAATTAAGTCAGGCAACGATGGAGCAGATTTATTTTTCGCTGCGCTTAGCCCTTGCGACAACAATCTATAAAAAGTATCCTTTTCCCATTATAATAGATGATAGTTTTGTTAATTTTGACCACGTACGAACGTCAAATGTAATTGAATTATTACAGAGTATAAAAGATAATCAAATTCTTTTCTTTACATGTCACCAACATTTACTAAGTTATTTTGAAAAAGAGGAAGTCATGAGCATGGACAATCTTATAAGTAAACATAGTAGCATTTCTATTTTTTAGACTTTATTTTGTTCATTTTCCAGCGGTGTAAGGAAGTCAAAATGAAGTAAAAATTAACGGCCTAAAATAAATTTGCCTTGAATTAAGCTGGTTCGCTTTTTACAACGATCCTCCATGCGTATGCTATAATAGTTTCATAGAAAGGGGCGTCTATTCATATGAGTAAGGGTATTCTCCAGCATGATGTCGGGGAGCAAGTTGAGAAGTTTCTACTTATAAAAAGTTCTGTAAAAGGTACAGCCAGCAACGGAAAACCATTTTTAACTCTAATTTTGCAGGATCAAAGCGGTGAAATAGAAGCGAAGCTTTGGGACGCATCTGAGGCGGATGAAAAGAACTATAGTGCGGAGAAGATTGTGAAGGTGTTGGGTGATATCCAGAATTATCGAGGGAGAAATCAATTAAGACTTCGGCAAATTCGTCCCGCAACTCCGACGGATGGAGTTAATCTTTCAGACTTTTTATTAACGGCACCTGTCAGTAAGGAAGAAATGCTAAGCAAAATCACACAATATATCTTCGAAATGAAGAATCCAAATATACAAAGAATTACGAGGCATTTGCTAAAAAAATATCAGGATGATTTCTTAGAGTTTCCAGCAGCGACTAAAAATCATCATGAATTTGTTTCCGGTTTAGCTTATCATGTCGTCAGCATGCTGGATTTGGCAAAGGCTATAGCAGGGTTATATCCAAGTCTTGATAAAGACCTGCTGTATGCAGGTGTATTGCTCCACGATTTAGGCAAGGTAACGGAGCTTTCAGGTCCGATTTCCACAACTTATACAGTTGAAGGGAATTTACTTGGCCACATTAATATTATGGCATCTGAAATTGTCCATGCGGCAAATGAGCTTGGGATTTCCGGTGAAGAAGTAGTTATACTGCAACATTTAGTGTTGTCCCACCACGGCAAAGCCGAGTGGGGAAGTCCGAAGCCGCCATTGATTAAAGAGGCGGAAATTCTCCATTACATTGATAATATTGATGCGAAAATGAACATGCTTGACCGGGCGCTTGAGCGTGTCAAACCAGGAGAGTTTACGGACAGAGTATTTGCATTGGATAATCGCGCCTTTTACAAGCCTACTTTTCATAACTAAAAAAATGGTAGCCGTATGCGAGCAAGCTCGAGCATGGCTACCGTTTTTCTTATCGTTTAGAGCAAATATAAAGTATATCTACGTCTGGCCCAAATAGTAAAAGTTTAGTAAACTTCAAATACCCTTCGCTACGGTAAGTCATTCAGGGAATAGTATCGCATTTATCGTTCGTGCTGCCAAAAGTAGGCTCTTTAAGTAGTCAGCTTAAAAAATGATAATAGTAGCTGAGAAAAAGCGATTTTACCTGAAAATATCGCATGAAGGAGAAATACTGTTGACATGAATCTTCTGCCACCAGTCGAACTCAGCAATAATCTCTATTGCTACGTTCATATTTTAAAGATTTATGCATACAATGGAACCAATAAGGCTTGTACAAATCTATATATGTGGAGGAAGAAAATATGGGTGTGCCTATTTGGGTAATAGTGATTGTTGGTGGTATTGTCATAAGCGCCTTTATGGCTGTTAAAACAGGCAGAGAAGAAAGAGAAAAAGAAAGAGAACTGATTGAAAAAGAGGGAGAAATTTATATGGAGCGGTTGGAAAAAGCGAAAGAAGAAAAAACGGAGAGCCGTTCATTTGGCTAATTTCCAATGGTAGCTTAAATAGAAACAGTCTGAACATCAAGAGATGTTCAGACTGTTTTTGTATAAAGTATTATTTTTCATCAGATTCAGTATTTTTTTCAGCTTCTGTACCCTCTGCACCTTCGTCAGACTGCATAAAGCCGCTTAATTCTTTATCACTGATTTTCACATTAGCCTCTTTCAATTCTTTCTGAAGTGTTTCACTCATCATAGTGTTATCGATTTTTGATACTTTTACTTCATACTCAATCTCAGCTCTCATGTCTTCTAGAGGTTTCTTCTCTTCTTTTTCGGTTACTTGGATGATATGGAAACCGTTGTCAGATTTGACAGGTTCGCTAATTTCATTCACATCCAGTGCATAAGCCGCTTCTTCGAATGGCTGAACCATCCTTCCTGGACCAAACCAGCCTAATTCGCCGCCTTCTTCAGCAGAGCCAGGATCTTGTGAGTATTCTTTTGCTAATTCTGCAAAATCTCCACCATCATCAAGCTTCGCTTTCACTTCTTTTGCTGTTGCTTCGTCCTCAACTAAAATATGACGAGCCTTAATTTGCGGCTTGTAGTTATCATAGTATTCCTGAACTTCTTCATCTGTTACTTCCATATCGGCAGTAGCCGCTTTTTCAACGAGAAGGTCAAGCTTTAGGCTATCTTTAAAGCTTTCCTCTGTCATATTGTATTGCATTAAGGCCATTTCGAAGTTTGCCCCTAACTGCTCTTTCACTTCATTGAATTTTGCGTCAAGCTCTTCATCCGTTACTTCATATTTTTCAGATAAGATTTTTTCATACACAAGTTGTTGAAGGACATTTTGTCCATAGGACTTTTTCATTGCTTCATAAAGCTCGTCCTTTGTAATATTGCCTGCTTTTGTTTCTGCGACTGTCTCAGAATTACCCCCGTTGTTACATGCAGCTAACGTAACGATTCCCACAAGTAATAATAGGGAAAGGACCCACTTTTTCATTAAAACAACTCCTATAATTAAATTTCTTGATTGTGACTACATTTCATAGGATAAAGAAAACCATTCCCTTATTTTTTAGCTTTGTTAAACAATATTATTGATGCAACGATTTTTGTTCATTTCGTGTGAAACTTTAGTTTCACACGAAATGAACAAAAAATCAACACCGACATATAACAAAGCCTATTTTTTATTCGTTTGTAATTTTAATAAAAAACCTATTTGAAAATGTATCACTGGTTACCACAAAGTATACTATATCATAATTTGGAAAAAGAACAAAACCATATCTATCTCCATTTTTTGTCCACAAAAATAGGCACTCTACCTATTCCAAAATAAGGACTTATACATAGGATAAAGTGTAAGAGCGATAAGCTCCTCTTCAACAAGATGAGAGGGAATCCAATCATTTTCATGTTCCATGTATTGACAAGGCGGCCATGGAACCAATTAAAAACAGATAACTTGCCAGTTCGGTAGGGGGATTATTTAGACGATCTTATCTTGGAAGGAGGTGTTATGATGGGTGCAGCAGGATACGGTGGAGGTTTTGCTTTAATCGTTGTGTTGTTCATTCTATTAGTCATTGTTGGAGCAGCATGGCTATAAGAAAAGAAGGACGATTTGAACAAAGGCTGAGTAAATAACTAAAATTAGAAAGACTTTAAAGGCGTGCAGAAGGACGGAAAAATCGGCGAAAGTATTGCTAAGGATATAAAAAACCATTTTTAAATAATATCCTTTATTATAAGCTTGTGAAGCTTTATCAAAGATACACAAAGTTTTATTGAACTTTTAGTAAAAAGAAGAACATGGATTAAGCCATGTTCTTCTTTTTGCAGTTGCTTATGTGTATAATATTTCGATGTATGAAGATATTAACAAGATGGTAATTAATACATTTATCGTTCTAAACACCTTCGCTTGCTTTTCTTCAGGGATTTCTTTTTGCAAACAAAGGGAATTTGTCAGTTTATTAATATTAAACAATATAAATATAGCAAAAACGATAAAAATGGAGATGATCACAAAATCCCTCCTTTAGGCATAATCATCAGTAAGGCTATTATTGATGCTTTGTTACTAAAATTTCAAAGCCATCTTCATTTTCCTCAATATAAGCATTTTTCGGAGCTTTTCTAATATTGATTGCATGGAGAATATCTGGAACAGATAAACCAATCTGATAAGCCATTAAAATCGTAATATAGTGAACATAATGTTCAAATAAAAAGTATGATAGGCTTAAAAGGGTCGTTATGACAAATAATGGCATGAGCAATGCAACTAAAAATAATGTTTTGGTAATTGGTTCATGAACTTTTATCTCTAAAATGGGATAAATTCCAAATTTCCACTCAATTTTCTTTTTTACTATTGCTCCTAAATGAGCAATCGGCAAAAAATGCAAAAATTTATGAAGTGGATACATAAGAATCACTCCGCATACTAGTACGGCAAAATGATTATCATATAAGGTAGTCGGAACGAGCAGATGAGACATTGCCATATATAAAATAATAAATGCTACTAACATCGTCATCAATGATATGATAAACAATCTTTGAGGTCCATATTGCTTAGTAAAGTTTATCGTTTTCCAACAATTCAAAAGTATCATCCTCCACAAGGAGTAAGTTAGGGATTCATGGTATCGATATAAATGTGCAAATCAAGATCCACTTCTGATACTTTACGATCAAAGAATAAAAAAATCAATAGGTTTCTTATTTCATTTTTAGGTTTGTTTCTGTAAAATAAGAGCGGACATAGGATTAACATTTGTCTAACTTTTAATAATATACCCGAAAGAGGTTGTTTTATGGACCTTGATACATTGCTAGAAAAAATCAATCGCCTTGAATATCATCAATCAATATTATTGAAGATGATATCCAAAAGCGATGATCAATTTTATAAATTAATTGTCGAAAAATCATTGAGTAAAAAAGACGTTGAACATTTTTACTCGATTTGCGAAGAATTAACGGCTGCACTTGAAGAGCAACAAGCGGAGGGGTTTGTCTATTTTGAATCACTTTATAAAAGATTCAAAATAGATTTGCACCCAAGCCTTGAACCAAAAGAGACGATTGAAGCTTGTCTCCGTCAACAATTATATTTGCCACTCATGTTACAACTTAAAAAATTTGCAGATTAATCCTTTATTACAAGTTCTTTTGAGGGATCCTTTTTTGTTAAATAGCCATCTTTATCATCGAATTCATTTTCAATGTTTTCAAAGGATCTTTCAAAAATTTCCATAAAGTCATCCCCATATACGTTGCGTACAATCGCCATCATTTCCACAATTTCTGGAAATTTCCCGTATAAATTCTTTAAAGGCATAGCGCCTGAGAAAACAGAATTTTTATCAGGGTCGTAGGTTTCCATCAGACTTAATAAAACTTCCTCGCCTTTTTCTGTCAATTTTATATACGTGTTGCGCTTATCGCTTTCTTTTTTGGAGAATTTGAGCAATCCTCTTTCTTCAAGCTTTTTTGAAAAGTTAAAGGCTGTGGATACATGCATTACTCCAAACTTAGCAACATCAGAAATAGAGGAGCCGTTTAAATGATACGCTATCCATAAGATGTGGTGCTCATTGATGTTTAAATCTGCCGGCTTGATCCACTGCTGCCAATCTTTCTCAATAGACTTCCATAAGGCCTTACTTAACTGTGCAATTCTTTGACTGAAAATCATCGCTTCTTTCATTGTATAATTTTTCTCTGTCATCCCCAAATTCACCCGCTTTAATATTCTTTATTTCATTATGCCAAGAAAACAATCAGAAATAAAGAAAAAATATACTAAATTTTTAGAAATTTTTTTATAGATTTTAAATAAGCTTGTAATTATGTAAAACAAGTAAGATGATATGGCGTTTTTCCTCATTTTTTATATAGTCAAAACAATGGACTGGAAATATTTACTGATGTCTATTTATACGGAAGCTATAAATAAAATACGATTAATAGAAGAAAATGTTTCATTACAAACTGATCATTTTTATAATATATTACTTTTCTGCCTCAAATAAAAAAATCCTTCTTTTTTTATAAGTTTTTTTATAGGATGGTGTTGAATATAAAAAATACATGAAAAAGAAGGATTGTATTCAAAACCTTTGCTTATTTAAGGGATGATTCCAGTTCCTGAATGGTCTTTTGAATGGAATGAAGTTCATTCTTTAACTGCTCTTCATGGGGCTTCATTTCAATCTGCCATGTTTCAAGGAGGATTTTTACATCTTTTATAAAGGAAGAAAGAGTGTCTTTTCCTTCTTTAGTAAGGGCAGAAATGGAAGTTTTTATTTTCTCAAGATCATGTGCTAACTCAAATAATTGCTGTTTCCATATATGCGTATTTTCCTTTATGAATATTCTTGATTCCTTCCCTGAAGCAGGGGCAGACAGTAAGGCTGCAACTCCTGCAGAGATCCCTCCAATTAATAACCCGAGCATGAATGATTTTTTGTTCAATTGCCTTCACCTCAATTAATTTTTATTATGTAATTGTTGTTCCTATCAATGCTCTAAACGCAGGGCGTTCAAACTTGATAAGTAGTTAAATTAAAAAATAGGTATCGTCCTTGATGACAAATATGTATAGCTTGGCCAATTGACAACAAAGGAGTAAAAGAGCTTTGACATTCGCCTCATAGCGAAAGAAACTTTGCATATATATGTATTATACCTTTTTTTAGAGGACGATAGAAAATAAAAGCCCGGGATATATAGTTGGAGAGAAAAAGGGGTGAGCGGAATTGGACGGTGTCATTTTTGGATTATTTACTTTAAGTATGGTCCTCATCTTCGGGGCCATTTATAACACAATGTCCATTAAAAGGCCTGGTTTTTATCCGCCTAAACAAGTTTTAAAGAGACGAGCTTTCGTCTTGGCTCTTGCTGGGCTCATTTTCTTGCTGCTGGGGATGTTTGTGACAGCGTTGCGATGACACAAAAAAAGGAACCCATTGTCTGGGTTCCCAATTTGTATTCACAAAATTTTTAGCTGTTGACTGTTTGCCCGGTTGTAAGCTTTGTTCTCTTTACAATTGTTAGGGCAACTGGGTAAAGGACAATCATGGCAATTGTATTGGCGGCAGTTGCCGGCAGTACAACACCTGCAAAGAGTGCTGCAAATGGACCTGGCAAGCCTACAATTAAATAGGCAGAGCCTAAAAATGCAATTCCTGAAATGATCGTACCTAATGCTGTTAAAATGGCAATACTGACAATATTTGAACGGAAATTTTTAAGGGCTAAAAATAGTCCAAAGATTGCAAAGGCAGTAATCGGTTTGTCGATGATATTTGGAATCAGTCCCCCAGGGAATGTCGTTGTTAGACCAGAAATAACCCCGGTGACAATACTTAAGAGCAGGACGCTCTTACTGTCAGGAAATAAAACGATCCCTAAAAACATCATGGCCAACATCATATCTGGCTTCATTCCGAATACGATGCCTGGCATCACCGCATGCAATACAGCACCCATCCCAACTAATAGGGCAAGTGCAACAAGGTTTTTCGTCTTCATTATCTCATCTCTCCTCATCTCGACTAATCAAACTTTGCCCCTCCTACAGTGCACTCATTGCCTGTAGCGAAAAGCTTTCTACTATTATATCATAAACATTCGTTTCGTCCAGAAGCATTAAGAACGAACTTGAAACCATTTCATAAACTCGGCTAACTGGGCAACATGGTCCACAGGTACAGCATTGTAAATAGAGGCCCGACATCCGCCAACAGAGCGGTGTCCATTTAAACCAACAAAGCCTTTTTCCTGTGCTAAATGTAAAAATTCTTTTGTTTTTTCTTCAGACGGTAAGGTGAAGGTAACATTCATATTGGAGCGACTATCAGGTTTTGCATGACCTGAATAGAAGCTATCACTTTCGTCAATAACATCGTAAAGGAGTTTTGCTTTTTCTTGATTTCTTTTTTCTATCACCTCTACGCCGCCCTCACTCTCTACCCAATCAAGGACGAGCTTTAACAAATAGATGGCAAAAGTTGGCGGAGTATTATAAAGAGATTGATTCTTGCTGTACGTTTCATAGCTCAGCATTGTTGGTAAATGGTCAGGAGGAGTTGAAATCAAGTCTTTCTTCATAATGACAACTGTTAAGCCAGAAGGGCCAAGATTTTTCTGGGCGCCAGCATAAATGAGTCCAAATTGGTCAACATTGATGCGTTTGCTTAAAATATCACTGGACATATCAGCGATGAGTGGGATAGAGCTGGAGGGATACGTTTTCCACTCGGTCCCATAAATGGTATTATTGCTTGTAATATGCAGATAGGCACCATCCCCTTCGAGCTGTTCTGTCTTAATGGAAGGGATGGAACGATACTGATCTTCCTTTGACGAAGCAAGGATGGAAGTAGGACCGACTTTTTTGGCTTCTTTAAGTGCTTTTTCAGACCATGAACCTGTTAAAACATAGTGGCCAATTTTTCCTTTCGTTAATAAATTTAACGGAATCATGGAAAATTGCAGACTAGCTCCACCCTGAAGAAGGAGGATTTCATATTTTTCAGAAATGGCTAATAGCTTCCTTAGTTGTTGTTGGGCACCAACATGAACCTCTTCATAATCTTTACTACGATGACTTAATTCCATGACAGACATTCCTGTCCCATTGAAATTCAATAAGTGTTTTTGTGCTTCTTGAAGAACTGCTTCAGGTAACGCAGCAGGCCCTGCATTAAAATTGAGTGCTCGAGTCATTTTATGAACCTCCACCGGCAAGTTTTTTTACAATATCGCTTTAAAGAATCAAAGTTTTTATGTGATAAATTCTACAGAATATAAATGGGAGTGTAAATGGTCATTTTCAAAATTGTCATAAAATATTTAAAGATGCATTTTATAGAGGTGTGAATGTGTGTTCCGTTAAATTACGAGATTTTTGGGGGATTTTAACGCACCTGACCAAGGATGTGATGGAAACTCATCCTTAGTCAGTGCAAAGATTTACAAATTCGCTTTGATTTCACTTGCTATTTGTTGATAGTCTTCCGGTTTATATTCGCTTTGGTGTGACTTCCAAACAGCTCCAAAGCCGTCACCTTCGCCATAGCGGGGAATTAAATGTAAGTGATAATGGAAAACGGATTGCCCAGCCTTTTCACCGTTATTATTAAGAAGATTTAAGCCAATTGGTTCGTATGCTCCTTTTATGGCATTTGCAATGTTCGGAACTATCTCAAAAAGATGGGCTGCTATTTCTGGCGTTAGTTCATATAAGTTTTCTTTATGTATTTTCGGAATGACGAGCGTATGTCCTTTTGTTACTTGACTAATATCTAGAAATGCTACTACATGCTCATTTTCAAATACTTTTGCTGCAGGGATTTCTCCAGCAACAATTTTGCAAAAAATACAATCATTCATTCTCAAAGCCCCTTTTCATATATTTTAGTATATTTTACCACAGGAATAACGTAAACAAAAAGAAGAACGGACAGGATTCACTTGGAATCCCGTCCGCCGGTTGAAGGGGAAATTTATTCCTTTTGTTCTGCAAATCGGGTTATTTCTCTTTGATAAACACCTCATTTTTACATGATTGTTATCTAGTGAGAAATCGATCTGTAGTTCAAGCGTACCATCCCCTTATTTCTTTATATGTTTCTCAACGTATAAAGCAGGTAGATAGTCTTTCGCCAACACCCCATTTTTATAAATGTGTGTAACGTTAGATCTTTTGGTTTACATGAACTGATTGTCCACTACAACCATCCCCTTATTGAACTTAGGAAGCTTAACTTAAGTGTTATATGCCTTAACAGACATCACTATAAAGTTTTGATGATTTTTACATCATCATATTACTTTCCCCTTCGAATATTATCATGCCCCATGCTCATTGAATTATGCATGTAGTATATGAAGGGAGAAAAGGTAGCTGCTGTTAGCATTTACAACAATTAGAAAAGGGCTATTTCTATTTTTTAGTAAAATAATTTGATAAAATGATGCTAACTAAGTGTAGGAGTTGTTGAAGATGACATTGCTGCAAATCAATGATGTAACAGGTGGCTATACTCGAAACCCTGTTTTAAAAAATGTCTCTTTTGAAGTCAATCAAAAGGAAATAGTCGGATTAATTGGCTTAAATGGAGCCGGGAAAAGTACGACGATTAAGCATGTTATTGGCTTAATGGAGCCGCAAAAAGGGGAGATTCTCATAAATGGAAAATCAATTCAGGATAATATGGAATCTTATCGAAGACAGTTCACTTTCGTACCTGAAACCCCGATTCTTTATGATGAATTAACATTAGATGAGCATTTGTCAATGACAGCGATGGCTTATGGGCTGGAGAAAAATATTTTTACAGAGAGAAAAGAGCAATTACTGAAGGAATTCCGCATGAATAAGCGCTTAAAGTGGTTTCCGGCCCATTTTTCAAAGGGAATGAAGCAAAAAGTGATGATTATGTGTGCCTTTTTGGTTCAACCGAATCTTTACATAGTAGATGAGCCATTTGTAGGGCTAGATCCATTAGGGATTCAATCACTTCTTGATTTAATGAAAAAAATGAAGGATGAAGGTGCGGGGATTTTAATGTCGACGCATATTTTGGCAACGGCGGAACGCTACTGTGATCGCTTTGTCATTTTACACGAAGGACATGTGAGAGCAAAAGGAACATTAGAAGAGTTAAGAAAGCAATTTTCGATGCCGAATGCTACTTTGGATGATCTTTATATTCAGTTAACAAAGGAAGAAGACTATGTTTGATGAAAAGGTTCTATGGAAGCAAAGGTTTGGAAATACAGTTAAAGAACTTGGCAAGTATTTTCGCTATATTTTTAACGGCCATGTCGTTATTATCCTCGTGTTTTTAATTGGAACTGCCGCTTACTATTATCAGGAATGGATTCGTACGTTGAGCGATGATTTTCCTGTAGCGCTCATAATGGCGATTATTTTAGCATTGGTGGCTACCTTCAGTCCTATTTTTACATTTTTATTGGAAGCTGACCGGATTTTTCTCATTCCTCTTGAAGAGAAGCTTAAACCTTATTTTCAACGTTCGATGATTGTAAGCTTTTTTGTGCAGGTGTATTTATTATTCATTGGGTTAGGCATTTTCATGCCGCTCTATGCTCATGTAAATGAAGGCAGCTACAGTGGTTTCTTTTTATTTTTTGTGCTCATGAGCCTGTTAAAAGGATTAAATATTATCATTCGCTGGAGAGTTCAATTATATGTCGATGTAAATGTGCATCGAATGGATTCGATGGTCCGTTATTTTGTAAACGGTGCATTTCTGTATTTGTTATTTTCACATGCCTCGCTTTGGTTTTTTATGCCGATTATCGTGATCTATGCCCTACTCTGTGCTTTTTATTTTTCACAGACAAAGCATATGGGGCTTAAATGGGATTATTTAATTGAGCAGGAAGAAAAGCGCATGATGTCTTTCTATCGATTGGCGAATATGTTTACTGATGTTCCAAAATTAAGGGATCAAGTGAAAAGGAGAAAATGGTTGGACTGGCTTTTGCGAATGTTGAAGTATCAGCATGAGAATGTGTATACACATTTGTATATACAGACATTCATTCGCGGTGGGGATTATTTAGGGATATTCATGCGCTTAACAATCATCGGAATACTCGCTCTTTATTTCATTACCTTTGGAAATGGACAAATATTGTTCGTTTTGTTATTTCTATTTCTTACTGGTTTTCAATTATTCCCTTTATGGAACCATCACCAAAATAAAATCTGGCTTCAATTGTACCCAGTAGCGGAATCATTGAAGAGCAGCTCGTTCAAGAAATTTTTGACGAAGATTTTAATGATTCAGACAATATTGTTATCAGTGCCCCTGTTTTTAAAAGCTGAATGGATTACTGCTTTGATAGCGATTGGTGCAGGTCTTGCTTTTAGTTATGTTTTTGTGAATTTTTATAGAAAAAAGTCGATTGTTGAGAAAGAAAACATATAATTGAATCCTCATGGGAAAGATAGTGGATATTTATTTGAAACCATTTTGATGGATAGTCGTATGCTATATTATCACGTTGTTAAAGGATGTATCCACGATGAACGATTACGAGCAAAAAGTTTACGAGGAAGTTCAAGCATGGAAAAGAAAGCTTTTGAAACGCTCCAATTTAATTAAGCGAGTATCAAAAAAAGCTCAGGATAAAATAAACGAAAAGATTCCGGAGAAAGTCCATAGTGTCATTACGGATAGCATTAAAAATATGGTAAAAATGACGGTAGCAGGTTCCAGTTTTACAACGAAAATGGAGATGGCAAGAAATTTATCGTTGGAAGAGAGAGAAAAAAAACTTGTGGAAAAAATTGCTGTTTATCAAAAAACAGCAACAGTTGAAGGTGCTGGTACAGGTGCTGGAGGAATTTTGCTCGGTTTAGCCGACTTTCCATTGCTCTTGTCCATTAAGATGAAATTTCTTTTTGAAGCGGCAGCAGTGTATGGTTTTGATACGAAGGAGTATGAGGAAAGGCTGTTTATCCTTCATATTTTTCAACTCGCTTTTTCAAGCGATGAAAAAAGAAAAGAGACGCTCCAAATCGTTGAGAATTGGGAGGAGCGGATAAAGGAAATTATTGATATGGATTGGCAGCAATTCCAGCAGGAGTATCGTGATTATATTGACTTTGTCAAAATGCTGCAGCTCCTGCCAGGAATCGGGGCTGTTGTTGGAGCATATGCAAATTACAACTTAATGGAGCATTTAGGAGAGGTTGCCAAAAATGCCTATCGTATTCGAATTTTAGCAAATGCGCCAAGGCTTTACTAAAATTAATCCAGATAAAACGCTGTTGATGTAATGTCGATGGCGTTTTTTTTTAGGATTTAAGTTTGCGCACTATCATTGTGTGAAAATGAGTGCGCAAATGACGAGAGCAGCACTGATCCATATAAGTAATAAAGAGAACCTGATTATCTTTTTCATAAGGCTTTGTTAAACAACGATATTAATATTGTTGCCAAATGATTTTTGGCTCATTTCGTGTGAAACCTTAGTTTCACACGTCTTTCAGCTATGCTGAAAGGTCTTCTGATTCCATGGAAAGAAAGGTGAAAACTCGTTTTTACCTTTCTTTCCATGGAATCAGAGAAAAAATGAGCAAAAAATCAACACCAAAATCTTTATTGAAAAGACCTCCTAGTAACAGAGCGATCTATTGAATCAGTCGTCTATTTTTACATATCGTTCTAATTTCTGTTCTTCTATGTAGGTAATCGTTTCCTTTGTTTTTGAATACAGGATAATTTGTTCTTGAATATTTGGATAAAGCTCTATGGAATATAAATCATTCAATTTAATCCACTTCACCCCGGTTTGGTTAGGGTCAGGATTAGCTGGCAGTTGGGGAGTGGTACCATTTATGATTTTACAATCAAACATGAGTTGCAACGATTGAACACCCCCATATTTATCGTTATTCAAGTGCGGAGCATATTCATAAACGAGCGCCAATGGTCCTACTTCCACATCAATGGATGCCTCTTCTTTCGCTTCTCTCATAACTGCCTCAATAACTGATTCATTAGCTTCCACGCCACCAGCTGGAAGATTATAATGTAAGCCTCGATGGTCATTGAATTCTACTAACAAAATAGAATTATTTTCGATAATAAGTGCACAAGCTCTAACTCTTATGTGGGAAGCCATGCCATCGCTCCATTCTTTTTGGTTTTTATTTCCTATCTTCGCATGAACTTTTCATAATGTAAAATAATTAGGAAATTTAAAATAATTTAATAATCTATGAGAAAATATTTTTATTTCTTTCGTTATTAATAGTGTAAAAGCTTTTACAAAAAAGTGAAGGAGAAAATTTATGAAATCCAATGAATCGAACTTTATCACACGTCTCCAAGCTGGAAAGGAAGATGCTCTTGAATATATTATTGATTGCTATCTGCCTCTTATAAAAGGAATTGTGCATAAAGTTATCGGACCACTTCGTCAGGAAGAGATGGTGGGGGAATGTGTAAATGATATTTTTCTATCCATCTGGCAAAAGGCCGAGAAATTTCGCGGCAATGGTGAGACAGATTTTAAGAAATGGATTTGTGCCATTGCTAAATATCGTGCGATTGATTATTACAGAAGGGGAGTCAAAAAGCAGGAACTCTCTTTGGAGCATATAAGAGTACCGCCTTCACCCTCGATGGAGGTTGAGCGCGAGGATGATCTGATGGAATTGCTCAGCCAGCTGGAACCGACCGATCAAAAGATATTTATGATGAGGTATTTGATGGATTTTAACTCAGAGGAAATTGCTGAACAGCTAGCAATGACGAAGTCAGCGGTTAATAACAGAATTCATCGTGGGAAAAAGAAGCTTAAACATGAAATCTCTAGTAAAGGTGGGAACTATTTATATGAAGGACATTTATGAACTTTTAAACGATGTTGACATTGATATAAATGAATTCGAGCATGTAGAAGTAAGCAAACATGAAAGAGAGCAAGTTAAAAAGGAATTAAAAAAGAAAATTCACATGAATAAACCTTCGAAATGGAAAAAAACAATGACTGCTGCCTCTATAGCTATTGGGATTTCCTCAGCTTCTCTATTTGGCTTATCATTTACGACTTTCGCAGAAGAGATTCCTATAATAGGCGGAATTTTCAAGCTCTTTAATGAAAATGGCTTGTATAAGGAGTATGATGCGAATGCGAATAAGCTCAATCTTGTGAAGGAAGGTCAAGGGATAAAAGTAACCCTCAATGAAGCGGTGTTTGATGGGCGTGCTTTATATGTAACATATGAGATTGAAAGTGAAAAAGATCTTGGTCCATCACCTGAAATTATTGGTTTTCCTGAAATTAAAGGGAGTCACACTTTCTTTCATGCAGGAAAATATGAGATAAAAAAGACGGGAGATCATCAGTACGTTGGTATGATGACTAGCAGACTTCTTATTAATGGAAAAGGATTATCAGAAGGTAACTTTGAATTAAATATAGAAGGATTTAAGATTGACTCTGCAATTGATGGAGAACAGATTAGCGGAAACTGGGATTTTGAGTTTGATTTAAAAACCACAAAACATCACGAGCAAGTAGTGAATCTTGTAAGAGAACAAAAGGGCATTACTTTTAATGTTACTAGGATCACGTATACGCCTATGTCGTTTATCGTCAATTACGATGTATCAATCAGTAAAGAAGTAGATGAAAAGTGGGACTTCGAATTTATTGATATTAAAGAAGTAAAAGATGATTTAGGGAATGTATATGTGAGTAGTTGGGACGGTGGGTATAGTGAAGGTGATATTTTCCATTATACTTATACTTTAGAAAAACTGAACCCTGGTGCATCGAAACTAATTGTAATACCGATAGTGAGACTCTTAGCAGCTGATGGAACAGATGAAAGGGGTAATGTGTATCGTGAAGAAAACAGTTCAGCCCCTGATGAGGTTTTTGAACTTGAACCAATTGTAATAGAAATTGAAAAATAAAATAGATTTTAAAAAAAGAAGTGGATATTTTTACAAGTAACAAAGGGGGCTATCCAAAAAGTATTGCGGCTGTTCAGAAATTCGTTTTCCTTTAAATTTTTGAGAGGCAGTATAAAGTATAACTTTTGGGAGCCCACTAATACTCTAGCTTGGAAGCTCCCAAAAAAGAAAGACTTTTTGATAGGGTTCATGAGGACAAAGATCACATAGATCCAAGAAACCTTATTCTCATAAAGAGCTCATGCGGACAAAGTATCCACAAATTGAGCTCGTTCTCATAAAGGGTTTATGAGGACGAGCTCAGGTGGATTTCGAGTATAAAATTGCAGAAACTATTGCCCTTAATTTGACCAATTCTCATTGCTGGGGCTTCGATTAAGCGCATATGAGTTTGGAATTATGGCATTAGCCTTTTACGTTAATTTAACTTATACGTTTCTCTTCTCTGTTATAATTTGACTTCAGAACTTTTGTCCAGCTCTATTACAGTGAAACCTCTTCCATTTGCACTTTATAGGTGAGTGCAGCAGACCCCAATGCTTTTGCGGCCACTAATAGCGCTTTTTCATCGATATCAAATTTTGGATGATGATGAGGATAGGCAATGGTTACCCCTTCTGGTTTCGCTCCTGTAAAGAAGAAGGTGCCTTTCACATGCTGTAAGTAGTAGGCAAAATCTTCTCCGCCCATTTGTAGTTCGGCTTCTTCCACCGTTTGGACAGAAGGGACGCTTTTAACACAATCCACAAGGAAATCCGTTTCCTCCGCATGATTGACGACAGCAGGGTAGCCTCTGTTGTATTCGTAGGAATAGTCACAGTTAGCAGCAAGGCATGTTCCTTTTACAATTCGTTCAATTTCATGTTCGATAAAGGAGCGAACCTCTTCATTAAATGTTCTTACGGTTCCAACAAGCTTCGCTTTATCAGCGATTACATTGAAGGCATTCTCAGCAACAAAGGAGCCGACAGAGATAACGGCAGAATCAATTGGATTCACTCTTCGACTGACAATTTGCTGTAGATTAAGAACGAGTTGAGAGGCGATGACAACTGAATCTTTCGTTCTGTGCGGTTGTGCCCCATGTCCACCTTGACCCTGGATCTCGATTTCAAAGCGGTCTGCGGCAGCCATAATCGGACCGGTGCGGTATTGGATTTTTCCGGTCGGTTCACTTGCCCAAAGATGGGTTCCGAAAATAACATCAACTCCATCTAAACAACCGTCTTTAATCATGGAAATGGCTCCACCTGGTGCATACTCCTCCGCATGCTGATGAATCATTACATATGTACCTTCTAATTCATCTTTTAGCTCATGCAGTACTTTAGCAAGAACAAGTAGTGTAGCTGTATGTCCATCGTGACCACAGGCATGCATGACTCCGGGATTAAGAGATTTATACGGTACATCATTTTCTTCTTGAATTGGAAGGGCATCGAAATCGGCACGAAGGGCGATCGTTTGTCCTGGTTTGCCACCGTGAATTTTGGCAACAACGCCATTACCGCCAACATTTCCCCTTACTTCAATTCCTAAATTTTCATAAAAGCTTTTAATGTAGTTGGCTGTATTAACTTCTTGAAAAGATAGTTCTGGATTTTGATGTAAATAGCGTCTGATTGATACCATTTCGTCGTAATAGCCTTCTAGCTTTGAATATAACTTTTCGAGCATAATCAACACTCCTTATTATAAAAAGATTTAGTCTTTTTTGATAATTATAACAGAAGTTTGCTAAGAAGACTTATGATTTATTTTGAGACACGAAAAAAAGGAAGCGGTGTTTAACTTCCTTTTGAAATTCGCTATTTTTCAGCCAAGTGCTGGATGGCATACAGACCATTTTAAATGAAACAAAAAATGAGTGTCAAAAAGCTAAGCTACGATCATGCGTGTAAGAACTTCACACAAACCGGATCTGGTACAGTAATATCGGATTGTAGTAGCGTTAGTTTACCTGTGTCTGGATTTCTTGAGAACAGCACCAAATTGCTTGATTCCTGATTGGAAGCAACGATAAAATTCTCTGACGGATCAATGGCAAAATCCCTTGGCCAGTTTCCTTCTGTAGCAATGTGCTCGACAAAAGTGAGCGTGCTCTTCGTTTCGTCAACTTTGAAAATTGCGATGCTATTATGACCACGATTGCCCGCATAAACAAATTGTCCGTCAGAGGAAATATGAATGGCGCTTCCTTGGTTATTTTCATGAAAGTCTCTAGGGAGAGTTGAAATGTATTGAACTTCATTAAAACTACCATCATGTTCATTATAACCAAGGACAATAACTTCCGAGCTAAATTCTGTCATCACATAGGCATATTTTTGATTTGGATGAAAGACAATGTGGCGAGGACCACTTCCAGCTTTTACAGATAGCTGATTTTTCTCTTGTAAGACTCCGTTTGAAACTTCATATGTATAAATTTTATCGCTTCCCAATTCCACTGCAATTACATATTTTTCATCTGGAGTAAAAGCAGAATAATGGGTGTGTGGTTTTTCCTGACGAGGGTCTGGCCCTGAACCATGGTGCTTCACAATTGAAGAGGCAGGAAGTAGTGTTCCGTCGTCATTGACTAAGTAGGAATCGATCGTTCCTTTGTGATAATTGGCAGAAAAGACGTTTTTATTTTTCTTACCTACACTCACGTGACATGGAGGTGCACCATCTGCTAATACTCTATTTAAGTGGGTGAGATCGCCTGTATGGTGATCAAGAGAGAAGGCTGTAACTCCACCAGCAGCTCCATCTTTTACAACTGAGTATACATACTGATTATCACTACTTACAGTTAAATAAGTTGGATTTTCCAACTCAGCTGCTAGCCGTACATCTGTGATTTTTTCCAGAACTGTATCCAAGGTAAATGAATAAATTCCTTTACTATCCCCTTTTGTATAAGTACCAATAAAACCAGTATATTTTGTCATTATAAATTCCTCCATCGCCTTATTAATCGCATTCATATCTTTTCCTTATACGTTCATAACATACTGCTGTAACCACCATCAGTGTACTAAAACATCAATGATACGTACAGTAATTTGTATTATCCATATTGTCAAGGGAGTGGAGCATTTATGAGCCTTCCAAAAGCTTTACCCTATGTAAAGAAATCGGGGCCTAAAAAACTAAGGCCCCGACATTTCGTTTTAAATTAAAAACATGGCAACAATTGTTGTCACGAAAAGACCGATTGTTACAGGTAATAGGTTTCTTCTAGCTAGTTCAAATGGATCAACATTACAGATTGCAGCGGCGGGAATTAATGCCCAAGGTATAAGAGTGCCAGCACCCACAAAAGACATCTTATCTAGCTGAAACAACAATGATCTCTCTCGGCTTTCCTGTTCCACGTTTATATTCGTCTTTTGTATCAATAACTATTTGCTTAAATAAACGAGTCATTAATTCTTTTTTATCGTAATCGTCCGCAACTTGCCATAAAGCATCAATATTATCAACAAGGTAATTTAGATCTTCTTGTTCAACATTTCCAGATTGATAATAGGCATTTAATTCTTTTGCGATTCTCTTTTCTTGAATTCTTAGAGCCTCAGTCTCGGATATCAATTCATCAATATCAATGATGTCCATTTTGAACATAGTTTTTTGTTTTTCGATTAATCTTTGAATAGACTTTAATTCTTTTTCTAATTCGCTTATATTCTCCATGGACGTATTACTGTCTTTAATAGGTCCTTTGACTATATCATCAAGCGAGGTTAATATTTTTTGAGTGAGGTTTTTTTCTAAGATGATATGGCTTGTACATTTCTTTCCTGCTTTTTTACCTGAACACCGATATGTTTTGACTCCTTTTGCCCCTTTATGTCCAGACATAGACGATCCGCACCTTGCACATTTGAGGATTGATGAAAAATAATAATTACTAGTCTCTCTTTTACCTCCGAAGGTTCTGCGTTTATCTAATTCCTCTTGAAGAGCCCAAAAGTCTTCTCTTGGAATAATTCTAGGATGGATGCCCTCATATAAATTTTGCTCTCTTGGTGGTTTTTTAGACTCTTCCTTTGTGTTGTTTGTGACATACCCAGCATAAACAGGGTTATTTGCAATATCTCTTACTGTGTCTACGTGCCAATCTCCGCCTTTTTTTGTAGGATACCCTAATTCAGTTAGCATTTTTGCTATTGTGTAAAAGCCTAGTTGTTTGGCTAGTTTAAATATCTTTTTAACAACCGGTTCCTCATTTTCGTTAATGGTAAGCAAATCATTTTCGTAATTATATCCATAAGGAGGAGTACCGCCCTTCCATTTTCCGAGCTTTACCTTTTTTTCAATTCCCATCTTTACTCGCTCTGCTAAGTTCTCACGTTCCCACTGAGCGATAGCTGCCACAAGAGTTATGAATAATCTCCCCATTGCATTAGTAGTATCATAAACTTCTGTTGCGCTTTTAAACTTACAATTGTGGTCATCTAAAATCTGGAGAATATTATACAAATCTAGAACAGACCTTGTTAATCGATCCAGACGATAGACTAACAGTACATCAATACCACCTTGTTTGATTCGATTAATCATTTTTTGAAAATAAGGGCGATCCATATCTTTGGCTGAGTATCCATCGTCAACTACTGTTTCGACTAGATCCCAGCCTTGAGAAACACAATAAGCCTCTAATTTTTCTGTTTGAGCTGCGATAGAGTATCCATGTTTCGCTTGTTCTTCTGTGGATACCCTAACGTAAGCAATACATTTCATTCAGTTTTCCTCCTAGAATTTAATGTCGAGAGGGGCCATATACCAAACTAATTTTCCTTTTAAATGAATGGGGTTGTATTCCTGTTCTTTGGAACTGAAAAACTGAGTCTTGATGTTGGGGTTATAACTTTCCGGTTCTAATGTTATCCCGTCTTGGAATTTATAAAATCTTTTAAGCGTAGCATCGTATCCATTAACTGATACAGCCGCAATGTCTCCATTTTTGATTTCTTCCGTTGGGTCTATTAAGGCAAGAGCTCCAGAAGGAATAACTTTATTCATGCTATCTCCTGATACTTTTACTAAAAATGCATCAGGATACATGTCAGCAATCTCTCTTGGCACATTAATCATTTCTTTTACTGGAATCATTTCAATGGGTATACCAGCTGCAATAGAGCCTAATAAAGGCATTGGAACTGAATCAGATCCATAGGTTTGTTGAGGCTCATTAATAGTTGAAACAATATTCTTATTTTCGATAATGTCACTTTTTAATATTCCAAAATGGTCGGCAATTTTTTGAATAGCTCCCATCCTAGGAGATTTTTCATTTTTCTCCCATGTTGATACAGCTTTATCAGAAACTCCAGCGATTTCTCCTAATTCTTTTTGAGATAAGTTATGTAATTCTCTTAGTTTTTTTATGTTTTCCCCGATACTCATTTCCGTTACCTCCGAACTAAATTATATAGACAATTATATACCTTAAGTAGAATATAATCAATAAAAAGTAGATTTATTTCTTCTTTTTGTAGAATTTTGTAGAAAAATAAGAAGTAAAAATGTTTTTGGTGTTGTTGACATTCTACTTTAAGTAGATTATTATGAGTTTGTAAAACAAATTAAGCGAGGTGAGAAACATGAATATCACTTTACGTCAGGCTAGATTGTTGAAAGGTCTTACTCAAAAAGAAGTAGCTGAAAAGTTGGGTGTCCATGTTCATACTTACAGTAAAATGGAAAAATGTCCTGATGAAGTTACAATTGGTGATGCTAAAAAACTTAGTGAAATTCTGCAGTTTAGTTATGACTTTATTTTTTTTAATGATAATTCTACTTTAAGTAGATATGAAAGGGGTGAATCTGCTACCTAAGGTAGAAAAATTGACAGATTTGTCTATCTGTCCACTCTGCATATAGTGCATTGAGGTGAAAACTTATGAAGGGGTTACCCGGTTTTGAATTAACGGAAGAAAAAGTAAAAGAATTAAAGCCAATTATCGAAAGAATCTTGTCCAAAAAATATGGGAGAGAAATTAAATTCATTAACTTAACTATTGGAGAAATATCAATCAATTGCGAGGAGGAAACCCAATAATGCAAAAAGACATTACACACCGTATTGCTTACTACACTCGAAAAGTAGCTGAGAGAGTTTCAATTCATCGATCAAAAGTATTACAGCCATCAATGACATACAGGGATATGCGCTTAATAGCCTATAAAAAGCGCATGAACGAATTAATTAAGCCTAATTAGAAGTGGTTAATTGCTGATTCTTTGCATACGGATTAATAGCTTAATAGACGGTAGCAACGTCAATGAAAATTAGGGGGTTGAGATATGGATCTTTGCGAAAACTGCAATGAACGCAAATCAACTAAGCTTTGCGATTATGCAGTAGGTACAGGAATAGTAACGAGTATTGATTTTCAAGAGTTAACTGAAACGTGTGATAAAAAACTTTGTCGTAAATGTGCAATTAACATTTGGGCAAATTGTGATGTGTGTCCAGAACATGCGGAACAAATAAAAGAAAAATTATCAAAAGCCTAGATGGCTTTCCTTTTTACCCAATGCGCGAAATTTGATGAACGATTTTAGTTCTAAAACTTGAAAGGGGAGAGAAACGATGGAACAACTTAAGATTTTTAATTTCAAGCAAAATGAAGTTCGTACAGTTCTTAAAGACGACGAACCTTGGTTTGTAGTAAAAGATGTTTGTGATGTTTTGGAAGTATCAAACCCTTCCAAGGCAGTGAGTAGGTTAGATGAGGATGAACGGTCTAACTTCAAGTTAGGGCGTCAGGGTGAAGTAAATATCATTAATGAATACGGGCTTTATTCGTTGGTATTATCAAGCCGCAAACCAGAAGCAAAAGAATTCAAACGTTGGATCACTCATGAAGTCATTCCGTCCATTCGAAAACATGGAGCATATATGACTGACCAAACATTAGAACAGGCGCTAACAAGTCCAGACTTCCTAATCAAGCTAGCAACCAATTTAAAAGAAGAACAGGTTAAGAGATTAGAAGCTGAACAAAAAGTAAAAGAGCAAAAGCCCAAAGTTCTTTTTGCTGATGCAGTTGAAACTTCTCAATCATCTATTCTAGTTGGCGAACTTGCAAAGATTCTCAAGCAAAACGGAGTGGAAATCGGGCAGAAACGATTGTTTGAATGGTTACGAGAAACTGGCTACCTGATTAAGAAAATAGGAGAAGAATTTAACAACCCTACTCAAAAAAGCATGGAATTAGGTCTCTTCGAAATTAAAAAGAGTGCCATCAACAATCCAGATGGAAGCATTCGAGTAACGAAGACACCAAAGGTAACAGGAAAAGGGCAAGTTTATTTCATTAATAAATTTCTCAACTACTCAGAAGGGAGGTAAAGACAGTGAAAATCAAAGCAGGCGAATGGTTAGCTTTAAGCTACGCAGACCGGTATATGGCAATTTACCGAACATTTGTTAAGAACCAATTGAAAGGGGGTGAAGAAGGTGAAAATCAGTAAAGAACTCTTACATTACGTAGCAGATGGGGATACACACATAAAGCTTTCAAGCGTGGAACACTCCACAAACCTTCGTGAAGTTGTAACTCTTGGCTATATGGCAGATGAGTATGAGGGAGGTGAGAAAAATGAAGATTAGTAGATTTTTAAAATTGCCGTTAAAGGATCGCATCATCATTTTACAGCAATTATCAAAAAGAAAGGGGTGAATCAGATGGATTTAAAAACTTTGGAGTACTTGGAGGAACGTGCTAAGAAAGCTAGGAAGATTGTTGACCGTATTGATGAGTTAACTTATAAGGCTGAAAAGATTTATGATACAAACCAAGTTTACTTTACTACTAAAAAAACAAGCGTGGCCCTAAATGGTTGTGAATTAGTAACAGATATTCAGAAACATGCACTTGAAGCCATCAATCGTGAAATATCTCGACTAGAAAAAGAACTAGCCGAACTGTAAGGGTGATGAGTTTGGAAACCGCAACATTGCGTTGTCCCAAATGCCACAAAGGTTTTCAAGTATTGGCAGATGAACAGTTTGACCACGGTTGTCCATATTGCGGATTTAGCCAAGAAAGCGAGGCGAAAACTATGATTCTTGATGTCTATGTTTGTCCTAAGAATCATGAATTTGCAGTTAAGGATGGGAAGGAACCAACGTTTTGTCCATTCTGCGGTTCAAAAGAAATTGAGTATAGTCACTCAGTAAATGAATAGGAGGAAAATGTTTTGAACATTATTTTTAAGCAATTAGTTCTTAAGAATTTTAAAAGTCACCAGGATATCACTGTTAACTTTGGCGAGCGAACAGATATCACCGGTGACAACGCTGTTGGAAAATCAACAATTGTTGAAGCTCCTTGCTATGTATTGTACGGCACAGACGCACTAGGTGGCAAGTTAGATCCGACACCGATTACTTACGATGCAGATGAGACATCGGTTTCGCTTTTATTAAATGTTGATGGAAAAGAATTATTGCTTGGTCGTGGATTGAAGAAGGGTAAGGCAGTTTATTACGTCAATGAAGTACCCAAAAAAGCTGGGGAGTTTAACAGAGTTGTTGAACAATTGGGCGAGAAAAATATCTTGTTATCCCTTTTGAATCCGTTCTATTTCTTCACTCTTACAAAGGACGAGCAGAGAGCAACATTGATGAAATATTTTTCAACTCCACCTAGTAAAGAAGTTTTGAAACACCTTCCAGAATTACTAGCTGAAAAACTAGGTACGCTACTTAAAAAACACAATTTAATAGACATAGAAAATCTGCATAAAGAAAACAAGAAAAACAAAGACAAGGCTTATATTGCTGCACAAAGTCGCACCAAGACACTTAAAGAACAATTAGACCAATTGCCGAAAGTAAACACTCCACTTGAATCACTCAAAGCAGAACTCGCTCAGGTAGATAAACAAGTGCGTGAGAAAGAAGCTTTGCTCGATAGCGCTGTTGAAAAGAATCAAGAATACTATTCAGTCCTTAACAAGTCAAAAGCCGTACAAGACCAAATCGACATGTCTAAGGAAAGATGGCCATCACTTAAAAACGAAGTGATTGAGGATACGTGTAGAACGTGCCAGCAACCATTAGATGAAAAGTCTGTTGAAGCTGTGAAAGCTGATAAAGAAAAGCGTATGGCTGAATACAAGGAGGGTCATAGTGCTCTCATAAAACAACGTGATGAGCTCAAAGAAAAGCTATCGGAACTTGACTTTATAGATGTTACAGAACTTCGTGAAGAGATTCGTTCCATTGATGAAAAAGGTCAGCCATTACGTGAAGCCATTAATGCATATTCACAGTTTACTAGATTGCAGGAGCAGGTGGCAGAAGCCGAAAAGGCAGAGCAGGAAACCCTTAACAGCCTAAACGATTTCATTTTCATTATTGATTCAATTAAAGCCTTTAAGGCCAAAGAAGCCGAGTTGCAAGCTGAAAAGGTACAAGCCTTATTCGATACGCTTTCCATTCGGTTATTCGAACAACAGAAAAACGGTGAACTCAAGAATACCTTTGAGATCGAAATGGACGGTAAACCATATCGCAAGCTTTCTCTTTCAGAAGGCATTCGAGCAGGTCTTGAATTGCGAGAAGTACTTGCACAACAGAGCGAGATTGTTGCTCCAGTATTTGTTGATAATGCTGAATCGATTACGAGATTTAAGCAGCCTTCAGGGCAGTTGATTACATGTCGTGTTGTGGCTGGGCAAGAGTTGAAGGTTGAGGTAAGTGAGCTATGAACAAGAAAAAAAGAATGGACATTCATAATCCACTCCATGCTCATATAATTGGTTGCTTAGCAAACATGGTTACTGTTGATGGATTGACACCTCATGAAGCTTTCGAGGTTCTTGATGACATTAAACAAAAAACATTTCACTCATTATCTGAATTGAAGAAAGGTGAAGGAAATGAAACAAGGTCGTAAACCCACTCGCAATCAAAAGAAACTCTTTATTGAATACGGTTTGAATCCGGCACACTGGCTCATCTTTAAGAAAATCAATGGTGAATTACATCTTGTACATCGCGAAACAGGCAAAACAAAGATATTACCAGATATCTAGGGTGATATTATGGGCAAATGTCATTGCAAGAACGGTAGAGGATTTTATCAAACCAAAGTAGATCCTGAAACACATCAAAGATATATAAAGTTTTGCGACCATGAGCCGGAGCCGAAATATAAACGCATGTGCGAAACGATTAAAAGAATTCAATCATATGAACCAACTAAGGAGGAAAAATATCATGTCAAACAATCAACTACAAGCATATCAAGGTTTAGCGTATGGGGAGTTAACTACTCAAGACATTGCAGTAGTAAGAAGCACAATTGCAAAAGATTGTAACGAGGAACAATTTAAACTATTCATGTCGATCGCAAAAGCAAGTGGGGCAAACCCAGTAATGAATGAGATTTATCCGGCTGTTCGTGGCGGTCAATTAACTGTCCAATTCGGAGTAGACTTCTTTGTTCGCAAGTCCAAAGAGAGTGATGGGTATCAAGGTTATGATGTGCAGTTAGTGCACGAAAATGATGAATTTAAAATGCATCAAGAAAAGGCAGAGGACGGTCGTTATTTTGTTGTCATTGATGAGCATTCTTGGGGCTTTCCTAGAGGTCGTGTAATTGGTGGTTATGCCATTGCCTATCGTGAAGGTTATAAGCCATTTACGGTCGTTATGGAAGTCGAAGAGGTAGAACATTTTAAGAAGTCCAATATCGGGATGCAGAAAACCATGTGGACAAATTATTTCAATGACATGTTTAAAAAGCATATGGCACGTAGAGCTTTAAAGGCTGCATTTGAACTCAACTTTGATGATGAAACGGTTGAGGGTGGCAATGACACTGTGCCTGAGTATCAGCCCCAAGGACGCAAGGACATCACACCTAATCAAGACATCATCGATGCTCCACCAACAAATGAGCCAACCGAAGAAGAAAAACAAATTAAATCCATCCGTACCAAAATCACTAAAAAGTTAAAAGATCTCGGTGTTGTTGGTAAGGAACAAGTAGCAGCTTATATCGCTAAAAACGCTCCTAAGATGGGTGAAAATCCTTCCATCGCTGAACTAACAGGATTGCTTGACATGATTCAAATGGAAATCGATATGAAAGAAATGCAAAACGGCGACGAATTGGAGTGATTTTAAATGACTCAGATAACTAAACGACATTTAGATTTTGTCCAAGAAGCCAAGGAAGCTTTTGAAGCTAGACCGTTGCTAGAAACCTATCATGGTCATGACTTAATTGCATTAAGGATGGGTGTGGATCGGGATTGTATAAACGTGTACGAACTTGGGGATGAAATTGCTAATTTTGTTCAACAAATGGAGCCTAATCCGAAACCAAGAAAAGTAGTTTCAGAGTTTGCGCATGATATGGATAAGCAATTGAAGGTTAATGATCACAAAGGTGGGTGGAATGACGAAGAACATCATTTCTTATCTGCACAATTAGCAAAAAATATGTTTGCTCTAAACCACGAACTCAAGAAATTAAACAAAGACAAACATGAAATCACCATTCGCTGTGCAAATATAGCCAATTTCGCCATGATGATCGCCGATAACGAGGGCGAGCATTTATGAAAGTAGACATCTTAGCTTCGGGGTCAGGTGGCAATTGTATAGCCTTGACCTCGGGCAACTCTACTATTCTAGTTGATGCTGGTATCGCGAAAACAAAGATAGATAAACGACTTGTCGAAATTGGAATCCAGCCAATTAATGTCCGATCTATTTTTATAACCCATGCTCATGGCGATCACATTAAAGGCTTGCCATTAGCAAACAAATACAACATTCCGGTATACGCAAGCGAAGGCGAATGGAAGGACATTAAAGTGGTTGAGGATAATCTAAAACGAGTCGTCAAATCAGGAAAAGGGATTGATTTTAAAGATGTATTCTACATTGAAGCCTTTAATACTCACCATGATGCATACGAACCCCTAGGGTATTCGATTTATGACTATGAGGGTAATCGATGCTCCATTTGCTTAGACACTGGACATGTGGATGACGAAATGATTTCCGCTATGGAGTTCTCTTCCATCTATATCATGGAAGCCAACCACGAGCCTAACATGGTTGAGGTATCTGATTATCCTAACAATGTCAAAGCTAGGATTCTATCAGATAACGGACATTTAAGTAATATGCAAACCGCAGAGGCGCTTTCTAGGCTTGTAACAGGTCACGGAGAGCGAATATACCTAACACACTTATCAAGCTCAAATAACATGCCTAAGCTTGCTGAAATGACAGTGAAAAAGGCGTTGTTTAAGAAAGGGTTCAAAGCAGGTGAACATTATGAAATCGAGGTGGTGTCATCATGAAAATAAAGACAATTAAAGTGTTGCGTGGAAGCAAAGGTTATATCGGAAAAGGAGAAGAATTTGAAGCTAGAATTCTTCCTTCAATGCCCTTTCAGTTCAATGCCCCTTTTCAAATCATCGAAGGGGAACATAGTGGAGTAATAATCCCGAGAGAAAATGCTATTGAAATCGAGAATGAAAAGATATACACCGTAAAGCAATGGAAAGACCAAGAGGACTATTACACTGAAAAACTAATAAAGGCAGAAGATAAAACCAAGCGTCTTGAAAAACTGGTGAATGAACTCACTAAGCAAATCGATCCGAAAAATAAAGAAATCGAAAAACTAACGTTTTTTGTTGAAATGTTGTCAACAGCACTAGAAGCATCATGCAAAGCCATTGAGGCACTAAAAGAGCAAAAAGCAAACTAGATTGGAGGTCTCGTGATGGCAAGTCCACAACTTAAAAACGGCCATACAAGGATTGCCAACGAGATTTTAGAGCAAATAACCAAGACCAATCTCAATGGCACACAATTAAGAATCGTTATGGTCATATGGCGCTTTACATACGGATTCCGCAGAAAAGCACATGAATTACCACTTGCTATGATCGCGGAAAAAGTCAACACCACGAAAAGCCATGTAGATCGAGAATTAGATTGTCTCATTGATAGAAAAATTGTGACAGTCGTTGGGATTGGTAAAAGGAGGGGAAGGATATTGAGCTTTAACAAAAATTATGAAGAGTGGACCGAGCAACCAGTTAGCTCACCGGAACCAGAGCTGCCTAAGAAAGTTGAAAAGCCCAAAAAGGCGAAAAAACAGAAATATAGCGAGGATAACACCTATTTCAAGATGGCAATTTACTTTCATGGTCTTGTGTCGGCCGTGGCAAAAGAGGCAGGAGTGGAGCATCTTATCCGAAAAGCGAATTTACAGTCCTGGGCAGATGATTTTCGGAAGCTTATTGAGATTGATGGAGTGAACAAGTACCTTGCAAAAGATGTTATGGATTGGGTGACAAAGGACGATTTTTGGAAAACCAATGTCCTATCTGCTAAGAAGCTTAGAGAGAAATTCGGAGAACTTGCTATCAAGATGAACGCTGCGAAAAAACCTGTAATGCCTATGAGAGAAGTTATTAAGGATAGCCGAGATAAAGATATTGCCTTTACAAAGTGGATTGAAAGTGGCGGTGATCCTGATGCATTCGATTGGAGTTGAAGAATTAGCTGCTGAGCAATCTGTTTTAGGTGCAGTGTTCTTGGACTCGAATGTTTTGGATGACATTGTTTTTCTTGAGGATAGAGACTTTTCAAGCGTACGACATCAACAAATTTATAAAGTTATGAGATTCCTAGAAAAGCGTGGGAATCCTGTAGATATCATCACTGTTACTGAAGCCTTCGAACGGTTCGGAGGGGTCAAAAATATTGGCGGAGTTAATTATTTGTCTAACCTAGCAGCATCTTGTCCAACTACTGCCAACGTGGAGTATTATGCGAGGATCATTCGATCCAAAGCGATGGAACGGAGAATGAAAAACACTGCGGATATCATCAAGGGAATGTCCAGAGACGATTACGACAGCGACGAAGAGTTCTTTTCATATATTGAAAACTTAGTCTCTGAAATGAGACCTCAAGATAATGCCAAGATGAAAACATTTGCTGAAATGAGACAGGATTATTTTAAGCATTTGAAAACTCCTGCTCAATATATCCCGACAGGATTTGAACAGTTTGACGCTTGGGCTAAAGGTTTATGGCGAAAATGGCTTTTTATCTCGGCTGGTCGTCCATCAGTTGGTAAAACAGCTTTACTCTTACAAAGGTTACAAGGTGTGGCTATGCAAAATAAAGGTGCGGTATTGCTCTTTTCTCAAGAAATGAGTAGGGAGCAAGTAATTGATAGATGGCTGTCTAATGCGACAGGGATTTCATATCAAAGAATTAAACACAAAAACCTTGATTCAAAGGATATGGACAAAATATTGATTGCTTATGAAGCTTTTGAGGATTTGCCTTTATATGTTCAAGACTCAGCCGGGGTCACTATTGATGAGGTTAAGGCGACAGCTAAGCAAATTAAAAAGAAGCATGGTCGAATTGCGGTTATTGCTATTGATTACTTGCAAATCATGCGTATCCCGCAGAAAAAGGGTGAGTCGAGAGCAACAGCAATTGGGAATGTGACGGGCGAAGCAAAAAGAATCGCTATGGATTTGGATTGTTGTTTGATGATGCTTTCCCAAATGTCGCGAACATTCGAAACGGCATCTAAGCCTCAACTCTCCCATTTAAAAGAATCAGGCTCCATTGAACAGGATGCTGATGTTGTAGAGTTCCTTTGGCATGATCCAAATGATACGACAAGTGGAGGTAAGGTGATTCAACAGACGATCGCAAAGGGGAGAGATACGGGATTGAATGATTTTAGGTTGTTGTTTCAGGGGTATAGGCAAAGATTTTCGGAGCTCAAAAGAGAGGAGTGAGGTTGTGGAAACGATTAGAAGTCAATTTGAAGTCGGTGATTGGGTTCGGGTTGTTAATAGCAGGGGGCAGGAGTTTATTGGGTTTGTTCTTAAACGTGATCCGGATGATGGTGATGTAAAGGTACAATTCACCAGTGACCCTAAAGGAAAATCAATGAAAAGTTCTTTGTGGGTCGAAAAGGAGCTAGTTTATCCTTGTAAAGATTCTATAAATGAAGATGACCTGCCGGCACTCATAAACCTTGCTTTAGATACTAAAGATGAGGAATGGTTTAGAGAGCTCACAGCGCAATTGCCGGAGGAATTACCGTTTTAGATAACTGGATTTGTATTATGTTTCCTAAAAGAAAGGGGCGGTAAGGTTGTGCTGGATTGAAGTCAACAAAGGAGATCCAAGAGCATTAACTTTAGCAGATCGGCATTATACAAGACAGAAGCCGGGCACTAATCAGTTTTGCCGACCTGGTAAGAATATAGTATTACTGTCAAAAGATGAAAAAGCGTTGTGGGTGACGTGGCAAGGTATTAGGGATGACGGCTTTAATGCTTGGGAATGTACATTGTTTCGTAATGAAGGAAATTATCTTTCTTCCCATTTGATAGTTCTAGCATTAGGAATTACTGCAGCTAAATGGGGGAGCCCACCAAGAGATGGCATTATCACTTATGTTGGAAAGCATTTAAAGGGTGGAACTTTTCATGCAGCTGGCTTTAGAAAGATTGGTGTAAGTAAAAAGAGAGGCCTTCCTCTTTTGCAATTACCAAAAGACAGAATGCCTCCACCATTACAACCAGCAGATGTAAGTTTGTTTGAACATGAAATGCTGATTTTATAAGGAAATTACTAATAAGAAAAAGTTAAAATAAAACTCCAGATAATAACCCATGCAAATATTAAAGCACCAGTTGCAATGAGAATCATAGATACTTGAACTAAGAAGGATTTATATGTCTTAAGTAAGATTGCTGACCCTTTTAGATAATAGAAAAAAATTAAAAGGGAGATACCCATAGCAATTATGTAAAATGCAATAGCAATAAACGTAGTGTTACTAATAACGAATTTCAAAGTTAAGAGTTGACCAGTGATAAGTGCTGTGATAGCTGTGAAAATTGTAACTAAATTACTAATAATTCCAAGTTTCTCTGTACTATCTCCATTTTTATAACTATTAAATAGTTCTTTTATATTCATGGGGGAAACCTCTCATAATACTCATATTTAAACTATTTAATTATAGTAATTTTTTCTAATAACTACAAGAATTATTAAGTTAACTAGGTGGTGATCGGTATTAGATTCCTAGATTTGTTTGCAGGGATTGGCGGTTTCAGAATGGGAATGGAACAAGCTGGTCACACCTGCGTTGGATATGTTGAAGTAGATAAATTCGCTCGAAAAAGCTATGAAGCTATTTATGATACGAAAGGAGAATGGACAGCTCATGACATCACAACAGTTTCAGATGAGTCTATTCGAGGAATCGGACATACAGACGTTATCTGTGGAGGATTTCCGTGCCAGGCTTTCTCAATTGCTGGAAAGCGGAAAGGTTTCGAAGATACTAGAGGAACTCTCTTCTTTGAGATTATGCGCTTCGCATCTATTCTCAGACCACGCTATTTATTCCTTGAGAACGTCAAAGGGCTCCTTAACCACGAAAATGGGAATACGTTCGAGATTATCCTCAGAACCATGGATGAAGTCGGGTATGATGCAGAATGGGATGTGCTTAACTCTAAAAACTTCGGAGTCCCACAAAACAGGGAACGAGTGTTCATTATCGGACATCTTAGAAGAGCAAGTACCAGAAAAATATTTCCTATCAACAGAAAAAACGAAAACTCTATTAGAATCATTGGCCATCTAAAAGAAGGATTTAGACAAACAAATGAAGTTCTTGATCCAACAGGTATATCAACCTGTATAAGGACTTTTCAAGGTGGTGGTCTTGAACCAAAGGTACTTGTAAAAGGAAACCTTAATCCTTCTGGAAATGGAATGAATGGTCAAGTATACGACAGCAAAGGACTTGCTCCAACTCTAACTACTAATAAAGGTGAGGGTAACAAAATTGTTGTCCCTGATTTCGAAGTGTGGGATATGTACAACAAGAGAAAACGAACTGACGGAAACGTTGGAACTATTACAGCTAATGGAAACACAAGTTTTACTCATGCAGGGACATTCGGAATAAGTGATGGATACAGAATTAGAAGATTAACCCCAAGAGAATGTTGGAGACTTCAAGGTTTCCCAGACTGGGCTTTTGATAAGGCTAAAAAAGTAAATTCAGATAGCCAGTTATATAAGCAAGCTGGCAATAGTGTGACAGTTAACATCATTTATGAAATTGCTAAGAGATTATGAAACAAAAGAGTAAAGGAATGTCCTAGGAAGTGATATTCGTGGATAAATACGAAACATGTGATGTATGTGGCAAAACACTCTATATAGAAAAGTCTGAGGATTTCTTCGTAGAAACCAAGAATGGAAATTTCGTATTTTGTGAGACTCATTATCTAGAGTTCGAAAAGAAAAGAGGTCGAGCCAGTGAGACTAATTAGCTGTAGCGTTTGTTTCAAGCTTTACCCACTTAAAAAAACCACAATCGTAAGCAAAAAGAGAGTTTGCCATAATTGCAAAAGTAAGCAAAAAGAACAAGAAGAATCATTCGAAATTAAGTAAGGATGTGCTGATATGGATCTAACTAAAGCTACTGATCAGCAACTCTATGATATTGCACAAGACGAAGGAGCAAGAATGAAAAAACGGTATGAAGCAACTAAGGAATTGCAGCGTAGGAAGAAAGAAAAGGCTTTACAAGTGGATATTGAAAATAAAGAAAATAGGTGGTTTAGATGAAAGGGTGCAGAGTCTTCGGGTGCAGAAAAGAATCATATAAGACTTGGGCAAATGTGTCACTTTGTAAAGGACACTATGAAGATATTAAAGCTGAAACTGCCCTTTATTATCATGGCAAGGCAAGTATGAAGATTTCTCATGAGGAAAGAGAAATATTTCATTCAATCGCTCATGAAATTCCTTGGGCTAGGAGGACAAGAGTATGAGATTTGTGGGGATTGACCCATCTACTAAGACGGGGTTTGTTGCACTTGATGAAGATGGACAAGTCTTAGTCGCTAAAGAACTCACCGGAGTAGGAAAAGAAGATCCTAAAAGAATGGCGACTCTCATTGATGAGGTCATGAGACATGTTCAAAAAAATGATTACATTGTTATTGAGGGATTTGGATATGCGTCTCAACAGGCTATTCAGTTAGGTGGCATTGGATGGGGTATCAGGATGTCTTTACTCAGAAGAGGAATGAATTATTTCGAAGTTGCTCCAAGTTCTGTTAAGAAATATGTTGGTGTCACTGATTGGAAGGGTGAAAAAGGAAATAAAGTCAGGTTGCAGGGTAAGGAAAAGAAAAAAGTTGTGATGGAAGCTGTTCAGGATATTTACGGTTTTTATTATAACAGCGACAACGTAGTTGATGCTTACATTATGGCTAGAATCGCTTTGAATCTTTATTTAGCACAACATACAGGTGCAGTTCTTGCTCCAAAGCATCAATTAGAGGTAATCGACAATATTCTAAATCCTAAGAAAAAAGCGAAGCCAAAGAGAAGAGTGAAGTCGAAATGATTATTAAAGACTCGGGCAATAGAAGAGAATTTGAGACAGGTGCGGTTCGTGATATGCAAGAAGGGAAAGGACGACTCGATTTACTTCCACCAACTGCAATTTTAAGACTTTCCCAGCACTTTGAAAAAGGCGCAGAGAAATACGGTGAGTATAACTGGCAGAAAGGCATTCCCATTCACAGTTATATAGATTCGGCATTGAGACATCTCATGAAATATCTTGATGGACAGGAAGACGAGGATCATTTATGTGCTGCCACTTGGAATTTAGTTTGCGCCATGTGGACGGAAGAGAAACATCCAGAATTGCAGGACATTCCAACTAGGGTGAAGGAGGTCATCAAATGGCCGGATGGAGAGAAGAAAGACCAAGAAAGTTAAAGAAGGTTGTCACTGGAATGAACCCAGGAACAATCGAAAGAGTCATCAAGTCTCACGAAGATCGCGGCTGGGTAAGAGCAAGTGACGTTAAAAAAAATGGAAATGGTTTGGGATGTTTAATGACCATGGAAAATAAGAAAAAAAGGAGAGATAAAGCATGCAAGTAACCGTTAAGGCTCATTTTAATAAACAAACTAAAGATAGCAAAAAGGAGCTTGTGCAGTTTTATGTAAAAGGTGAGGACGAGAAAAAGCAGGAACTTAATCAATTAACCCGTGAAGTGGTTGAATTGGAAATCGAGGGTGTTGATCAGAAATTAACTTGTGAGTTCAGTAAATCTGCAAAGGACAGCAAGAAAACTGTATTAGAGTTCATTGTCAAAGGCGATACATCCTCAGACCAATCATATAATTTTTACCGTAGAGCTGGCTCTGATGTGACACTCCATATCGTGGAGTCACAAATGAGCATAGATGAGTTTTACGAAGAGCATGAAGGTGTAGAATATACAGTAGATAAAGATGGTACCGCAAGTGTTGTGACTGATCAGATGTCGCTGGATGATGTTTCGAATGAGGACGAGTTGTCCAATGATGAGCTAGAGTAGTAGTTTGCCCTAGGGTAACTCCTAGGGTATTGTTAATTGAGGGGTGATACATCTTGAGCTTTGAGCTACCCGAATTAGACAGAAAAGCGACACAAACTAAAGTGGAAGAGCACCTAGAGAAGTATCGCTTATTTAAGTATTTAACATTTGATGAGAGAGAAGCATCCATTACAGCTAGTCCAGAGGTGCGGTATCATAGTCCTACTAATGAGACTGGCGATCAAACAGGAAGTATTGCCATTTACAATGCTGATGAACAATTATATCGGAAACGCTTCTGTGAACGAACAGAAAAGGCTGTACAGCGTTTGCCGAAGATGGAAAGGTTTTTAATCGAAGAACGTTATATGAGCGAGGATAGCGAATATTTGACGGACTATAATGTGTATTGTTTTAAGTTTCAGCCGCCGATAAGTGCTACCACATATTCTAAAATTAGATGGAAGGCATTTTATCGATTAGCACTCAATCTAAACATAGCGATTACTAAAAAATAAAACCTCCTAATTAGAAGGAGGTTTTATTTAAATGACTTTATTTTTAATTGATACTTTGTTATAAAGACCATTGATTTCTTTATAACGGTTGTAAATTTCTCTTATTTCATTTCTTATATTCTCGTTTATGCTAATGAGCATGTTTTCAGAATTAAATGTGTAGATATATTCTGCTTGGTCTCCGGTTTCAAGAAAGCATTTGGTTACACCGATTAAATAATTGTCTTCAGAATGGAAATTAACCGAAATATAATTAGAAAGACGGGCATTTTCAAGTAACTCAAAAGGAGTCAGTTTAGGAGCATACAGTTCTTCAAAAAGTCGTTCAATAATATCATAATTCATTTTATTCACCCCAAAAGTATTTTCTCATAACTGCACGAAGATGTGAATCTATTTCATAGACATTATTTATTGCTCGATCGTAGTCATCTAACTTCCAATCTTCTCTTCCATCACCGATAAAATTTTTCAAGGAGTGATTAAAGTATATGCCAAGTAAAGCTCCATTATTTTTAGCAGTTTTATAGATATATTGGTATTTTCTTGGAAGAATAAATCGGTTAGTGGTTAGTTCGTTACTAGACAATTCTAAATTGAAGTCAACGAGTAGTTGAGGGATAATATCCTCTCTAATCAGTTGGTCAATTTCAGATTTTTTCCTTTTAAGATAAAGATCTGGTCGTAAATAACGTTCCTTGTCTTGTGATTTCAGACTTTGTTGATATAAAACTTTTGCTTTCTCTTCGGAAATTTCAAGCAACTGTTGTAACTCTTCTATTTTCATTTTTTCCTGCGCAACAGCTATTTCGCGTCTTTTTAAAAGCTCGCTATCTATGAATGCCTCTCTTTCAGTAGAGTAACTTTCTGATTCCTTCACTACACCGAAATCGATATTATAAGGAGTTTTTTCGCTTGGATCTACAGGGTAATCAGTTTTTATTCTCTTAATAATATCTCGCTTTTTTATTTCTTTTTTGTAATAGTTCCAAAGAGTATCTAAACCTAATTCTTTATGATGAATGGCTACTGCTATGTTGTCCTCTTCTGATAAACGCTCGACATCTTCTTCTGAAATGGCTCTTAACACTCTTCCAATGAATTGCGCATACGGTAAGAGTGTTTTATATGGTCTAAGTATTGCTGCAATAGTTAAGAATTTATGATCGTATCCTTCTCCTAACATTGCTACATTAATTACTACATCAACATCATGATTTTCTATTTTTGCAAATTCTTTTTCTCTTTCGTGTTTTTCCATTTCACTATGTACAATTGAGCATTTGTATCCTTTTTCTTCATATTGAGATAACAATTGTTCTGCGTGCCATATACTACAAGCAACAGCGATGATTTTATGAGGATTACCAGTCTTTTCTTTCTTTTCTTCTAAATGTTTTATTGATTGTTCAATAATACTGTTATTACTTTCTGGAGATAAAGCTACTGAACGCTGGATCCACTCTTCATCTCTTAAACCCATATTTCTAATTTCCTCTAATGAATAAAGTTTTGAGGAATCTTTGTCTAGAGTAAGATAAAGATTTTCTGGTATATAATCAATTTTTTCAAGACTTTTTATATATCCTTTCGCCATTGCTTTTCCAAGGCTGTAGCTGTAAATTTCCTCACCATGTATCTTTTGTCCATCGCTTCTAAAGGGAGTTCCTGTTACCTTTAATACTTTAGCTTTTTGGAAGTATTTTATAGCTCTTTTCCATGTGTTTGCTTCCGAATGATGTGCCTCGTCGATTATTATAAAGTCAAAAAAATCTTTTCCAACTCTTTTTAAAAGTGAAGAGTCTAGACGTTCCTGTAATTTATGTACATTTAAAATAATTATGTCCGCACTATTTATAACTTCATCAGTAAGTGATTTATCGTATTCAATAACTGAAGGTAACTCGTTGTAGTTGTCAAATATTCTTGTGTATAGCCAGAAGTTTTTGGGGTATAAGGGATCTAAAGATCCTAAGACAGAGTCTCGTATTACAGTTTGTGGTGTTATTATTAGAACCTTACCATTTGAAATATTATACGGAGCAATTCCCATTAATCCGGTTTTACCAGTTCCTGTAGGTAATACAACAAGGGCGTGTTCAGAACTATTCCTTTCATTAAAATGTTCCAAAATTTTCTCATAAGCTTTAATTTGCGGCTCTCTTAAATACTCGTTTTCAAAAACATTTGGATTAGCTGTTTTAAAATATGACATGATTTCTCTCCCTCTTAACTTTTTCATCCGACAAATATTTACATCCCCTATACAAAATTATTTCAACACATTTTCTAGAGAATCCTTTAAATATTTTAAAAAAAAGAGAAAAATATTAAAAAAAATTCATAAAAAAATCATAAATATTTTTTGTGTTATTTGGTTTTAACACTGTTAAAGTTATAACATCGGGAATTGATTAAGGAATTCCTTTCACGGACAATTTCTTGGTCAGTTCTTTTTTTCTACACGGTGGTGGAAAAGGTAGACACAAAAGAGGTCCCTAGTGACGTGCCAACTATAGTTGATAACCATAGGTATGTAAGGTGCAAATCCTTACCCGTGTATTATTCTTTTTATATTTGATATTCCATTCCTGGGGCAAAGTCACTGCCTTTAAAGCGACTATAAACATCTCCTCCTGTTTTAACAGCGATCCCAGTTGTTAAGGAATGGATCGGGACGGTTTGCCATCCACCGCAGTGAGTGATGGCTTTTAGTTTGAATCGATTATTGGTATATTTATCTAAAGACAAAATATGTTATTGGGGGTGAACGCCATAAACTTTGAAACAAAACATCTTATAAGATGGGGAATTCCAGGGTGGATATTTCTTTTATTTGTTTTACTTAATGCCTATATTGGAAACCTGCCTCTAATGGATTTTATGGAGACAAATAATGATATTGCAATAATCGGGATAGCTGCAACTTTAACGGCAATCGGCGTACCTGTGGGTTATGTAATTCATCAAGTAAGTATGCTGTTTGGATTTGTAGTTTGGAATAACTGGAAAAAATATTATAAACACGAATTTGATTTAGATTTAATTATGATGCAAAACATAAATGCTGATAAATTAAAGAGTAGATTCGTTCATCTTTTAACTAGGGTACACGAACTAAGAGCATTAACTTTTAGTTTTCTGTTATCTTTTCTAACAAGTTTGACCCTAGTTCCATTATTAAATATAGAAATTAGCAAATATTTGCTTGCTAGTTATATATTAAATTTCTTTTTATGTGCTGTTTCCTACGTCAATCAAAAGTATTTTGAGGGGAATTTAAAGTACCTCACAAAACAAATAAAGCAATTATAATGCAACTTAGAAGCATTCCTTCGGGAGTGCTTTTTTATATACGAAAATTTGTTCGTACCACAGGTGTAGTACTATAACGTCGTCCTACAGTTAGGGTACGATATCGTACTACAATTGTGGTACTATATCGTCCTACAGGTGTGGTACGATAAAAATTTTTCCTACATTATATACAAAAACGCTAAAGAAAATATTAAAGAAAATATTAAAGAAAATATACTAGCAAATGAATTTGCTAGAGGATAAAATCTTTAAGAAGTATTACTATTCAACTAAATGCAGAAACAGATAAACTCTCAGCGAAGTTACAAGCTATTGCCAAACACGCAAAAGCATTGGCTGATGAATTAGATCAAATTGATAAAACTACTTGTCCAGAATACGGTGGAGAGTTGGAAGAAATAGAAATATACGGAGATGATAAAGGTCCTTATATCATATCCAAATGTATTGAATGCGGACTCAGTAATACTCTTGATGAAATTGAGGATAACTGATGGTTGAATATAAAGCTCGTCAACAGAAACATTAAGGTCAAGAGCGAAAGGAGAATAAAGAATGAGCGATAAACCTATCCAAGCCACATGTGATGCTGGATGTAAAAAGGTATTTTCAATTAACAAACTCAAAACAAAGCTAGTGAAAAATGGAATTGAGAAAACTTATTTTCGGTGCCCACATTGCAAGCATGAGTACATTGCCTTTTATGCAAATCAAGAAACAAAGAAGCTTCAGAAAAAAATGAGAAAGTTACACGGATCAGTAAAAGAAATGGATGAACAAACACTTGCAACATTATCCAAAAAAGAAACTGAATTAAAGGCTTTGATTAAACAGAGTATGGATGAAGCGAGAAGAATTGTTGAAAGGGAAGAATAAGTTAAAGGACAAGTAACACCTCTTTAGAGGTGTTTTCTATTTTGTCTTAGAATGGATTGAATTGTATGACGGGTAAACCACTTAAACCATGCAACAAAATAGGATGCCGAAATTTAACTCAGGAAAAATACTGTGAGGAACATAAGCAGGCATCATCCGAAAAGCAAAAGTATTATGACCGGCACCAACGAGATAAAAAATCTAACTCTTTTTATAAGTCTTGGGCGTGGCGTAAAGCTAGGGGCATAGTGATAGCCAGAGATAATGGTCTATGTCAGCAATGCTTAAAAGAAGAGCGTATCGTGCCAGGTGTCATCGTGGATCATATCACACCATTAAAGCAGGATTGGAGTAAGCGGCTAGACTTAGATAACCTTTGGCTACTATGCCAATCTTGTCATAATAAGAAAACAGGGAGGGAAAGAGCTGGGAATTGATAGCCCCCCTCTCGAAAAAGTAAAAAATAAAATTCCGTATAGACCGACGGGCAGTTTTCTGTGCACAAAAATCCGTTTATTCAAATTTTTTTAGGAGGTGAAATGGATATGGCAGGTAGACCGAGGCAGCCACTTGAAGTGATCAAAGGAAAAGGGCGTTCAAACCATCTAACTAAAGCGGAAATGAAAGAAAGAGAAGAGCAAGAAAATGCTATTCGAGGAAGTACAGAGAATATTGTTGCACCATCTTATTTAACAAAAAAGCAAAAAGATGAGTTTTATAAGATTGCAAATGAACTAATAAAGTTGAAAATTTTTAGCAATTTAGATGTAGATGGGTTAGCACGTTATATTGACAGCAGAACGGAATATGTAAAAATTGTTAGGTTGTTAAGAAGCATGAAGCCGATTGATGTTTCAGATGGTGTTAAAAGCCTAAACGAATCTTACTCTAAATTGCAAAAAACAAAGAATCTACTTTTTAACGAATGCAAAGGAGCGGCTAGCGAACTTGGCCTTTCCATTACATCACGCCTAAAACTTGTGATTCCAAAAGCAGATCCACCGAAGCATACTCCGACAGAGTTTGAGAGGAAGTTCGGTGATGTTTAATGCAAAATGTTCTTACAAAGCCATCTTTGAGGTTTCAACTAATTGAATATAGTGAACAAGTGATAAACGGTGACATTATAGCCTGCGAAAAGCATAAATGGGCGTGTCAGCGTTTTTTATTTGACCTTGAAAGAGAAGATACAGACGATTTTCCTTATGTTTTTGATGAGTCAAAAGGTGAAAGATTTTTAGACTGGATGCGACTCTTTAAACACAGAAAAGGGGTTCTCGCCGGGCAGCATATTGAGCCACATATCATTCAAAAATTTATATTTGGGAATATATATGGATGGGTTCATCGAGTTACGAAATATCGGCGATTTTCAAAAGGTTATTGGCAAGTAGGTCGTAAAAACGCAAAATCACAATCGCTTGGCGCAGTTGGCAGTTATGAAGCATCAGCCTTTGGGGAGCCATCATCAGAGGTTTATTGTGCTGCTACGAAGAAAGAACAGGCAAAAATTGTTTGGGAAGAAACACAAAAAATGATTGAGGGTTGTGGAGACCTAGCTGATAAATTTAGAACAGCCTATGGGACCATCACACATATTAAAAGTGATTCTATTATTAGACCGTTATCTAAAGAGGATCGTAAAAGCGGTGATGGATATAACCCACAATGTGGAATCATTGATGAGTACCATGCCCACGAAACAGATGAAATGTATGAAATCATTGAATCTGGTATGGGAGCGAGACCACAACCATTAATGATGATTATCACTACGGCTGGACTTGATTTGAATAATCCTTGTTATCGGGTTGAGTATCATTATGTATCTCAAATCTTGGACCCTAATAGTCCGATAGAGAATGACAATTACTTTGTCATGATCAATGAATTGGATAAAGAAGATGATGTGAGCGATGAGTCAAATTGGCAAAAAGCTAACCCGATTCTTTGCTCTTATGAGAATGGAATCGAATATCTTCGAAAAAGGTTAAAGGCTGCGCTTGATGTACCTGAAAAAATGGCGAAGTTTCTGACTAAAAACATGAATTTGTGGGTTGATCAGAAGCAGGGCGGCTATATGCCGTTGTCGAAATGGAATGCTTGCAAAGTGGATGAGGATCCTGATTTAACCGGAAAAGATGTATATATCGGTGTCGACTTATCCAAAAAAATTGACTTGTCTTCAGTAGGATTTATATTTCCAATGGATTACGGATTCCATGTTAAGCAACATTCCTTTATGCCTGAAGATGCTTTAAAAGAGAGACAGGCGAAGGATAGAGTACCTTATGCTCATTGGATTGATAAAGGTTGGTTGAGTGTTACTCCTGGATCGGTAGTTGATTATTCATACATCGAAGATTGGATAGCGAACAAAGTGGAGGAAGAAGGATGGAACCCTATTTTACTTTGTTATGACCCATATGGCGCTACTCAATTTGCTCAAAATATGAATGCGAGAGGTTTTACGGTTGTTGAGGTCCGACAAGGATTTCAAACACTAAGCGAACCGACCAAGGATTTTAGAGAACATTCATATCAACAGAAGATCACTCATGACGGGGATGAACTTTTAGCATGGGCAATTGGAAATGCAATGACCGAAATTGACGCTAATGAAAATATTCGATTATCAAAACGTAAATCTCGCGAACGAATAGATCCGATAGCCGCAATAATCACCGGGTTTGTACAAGCTAGATATGCTGAGACGAATTCAGGAAGCGGAAATATCAGCTTTATTTCAGTTAATGACTTATAAGGAGGTGAGACTTTGAAATGGTTTCAACGATTTAAAATGGCCGCTAGAGGAGCAAAGGCAGGTTGGAAGGGGGTGACTTACGACTTTTCTAACTGGTTTGGTCGAACCTTTTGGGGAATCGACAATAGTAAACTAGCAACCAATGAGACGATTTTTAGCGTTATTAGTAGGCTTTCGAACACCTTATCTGCTTTACCGATTAAATTACATCAAAATTATGATGTGATTACGGACCATCAATCGGCTGATGCGCTTATTAATGATCCTAATCCGAATATGACAAGCTTTGATTTGCTGAATAAATTAGAGGTCGCTCGTAATGAAAAAGGAAATGGTTATGCAGTAATCATAAGGGATATTCGAATGCAACCAGAAGCAATTATTCCGATTGATTCCAGCTATGTGACGCCTTTTATTAACTTAGATGATGACTCTTTGTGGTACCAAGTAAATTCAGCATCCAAAACACATTATATTCACAACATGAATATGATTCACGTTAAACATATAACAGGTACATCACGATGGGCGGGGATTAGCCCATTAGACGTTTTAAAAAACACCTTGGAATATGACAAAGCAGTTCAAGAGTTTTCTCTTACAGAAATGCAAAAAAAGGAGTCCTTTGTGTTAAAGTATGCTGCGAACGTGGATGATGAAAAAAGACAAAAAATTATCGACGATTTTAGAAGATTTTACAAAGACAACGGGGGAATACTTTTTCAAGAACCCGGGGTTGAAATTGATAAATTAAAAAAAGAATACTTTGCTTCTGATACGTTGGCGTCCGAGCGAATTACTCGCTCAAGAGTGGCCAACGTTTTTAATGTTCCGGCTTCTTTTTTAAATGATTCCGAAGGAGGCACCTTTGGAAGTAACGAACAGCAGATGATTCAGTTTGTAAACATGACTTTGCTTCCTATTGTTAGGCAATATGAGCATGAATTTAACCGAAAATTGCTCACTAAAGCCGATCGATTGCGTGGGTTATACTTCAAATTCAACCTTGGAGGGCTACTTCGGGGCGACACTGCTGCCAGAACCGCATTTTATCAAGCAATGCTTAGGAGTGGAGGGATGAAACCGGATGAAGTGAGACGACTTGAAGACTTGCCTCCATTAGGTGGTAAGGCGAACGAACTTTGGATATCGGGTGATCTATATCCGATCGAAATGGATCCAGCATTAAGAAAATCTTCATCGAAAGGAGGTGAGGGGAATGGGGAAACAAAAGAATAAGTTTTTTAACATGAAAGCATCCGATGATGGTAAATCAGCGGATATTTTTATTTATGGAGAAGTTACGAAGTATGCTTGGGAAGAATATGGAGAAGTTTCTTCGATTACGTTTAAAAACGAATTGGACGAGTTGGGCGAAGGTATCGAGATTATTAATCTTTATATTAATAGTCCGGGCGGCAGTGTGTTTGAGGGGATTACCATTCACAATATGCTTAAGCGTCATAATGCCAGAATCATTGTTCATGTTGATGGTGTGGCAGCTTCAATTGCATCTGTTATTGCGATGGCAGGAGATGAAATCTTAATGCCAAAAAACTCTATGTTGATGATTCATAATGCATGGACATTTACATGGGGAAATGCGAAAGAATTAAGAAAAGTGGCAGATGATTTGGATCGTATCAGCAACTCATCCATGCAATCTTATCTGCAAAAAGCAGGTGATAAGTTAGATGAAGAAACTTTGAAAGAGCTTTTGGATGCAGAATCTTGGTTGTCTGCAGATGAAGCATTTGAGTATGGGCTTTGTGATGAGGTGCTTGCTGAAAACAATATGGTCGCATCAATTAGCGATGAACTCTTCGCGAAATACAAGAATGTACCAAAGGAGCTTTTTAAACAACCACAAAATAGTACAATTTCGGCCGAAGAAATGGCTCAGAGACAAAAAATAGCCGAAGAGTCTAAGGCCAATGCGGCGTACATTAATACAATTTTAGAAGGGATGTCATAAAATGAAAACTTTATTTGAATTAAAACAAGACATGGCTACAATTGGTCAACAATTACAAAAAATTGAAAGTGAACTTGCTCAAAAAGCGGTTGACCCAAAAGCATCGATGGAAGATATCAAGGCGTTACAGGATTCAAAAAAGGACTTAAAAATGCGCTTTGAAGTAATCAAGGAGCAACATGACACTTTAGAAGCAGAGCAAAAGGAAAAATTTGCAGCACAGCAACAAACGAAAAATCTTGGTTTAGGTTCCGAAGCAGATCCTAAGCAAAAAATGATTAAGGCTAAAGCAGAATTTATTCGTGCTTCTCTAGAAAGACGTCCAGTGAATGATGAAGCAAAACAGCTAATAGCTATCCCTGCTGGTAATGAAACAGGTGGAGATAAGTTCTTGCCAACTACCATGCAAAATGAATTAGTTCACGAACCATTTGCACGCAACCAATTACGTGAAGTTGCACAAATTAGCGCTATCAAAGGCTTAGAACTGCCACGTATTTCTTACAACTTAGATGATGATGATTTTATAACTGACGAAGAAACAGCTAAAGAATTAAAACTTAAAGGTGATACAGTTACTTTTGGACGTAACAAATTCAAAGTAAAAGCAGTAATCTCTGATACTGTAATCCATGGATCAGATGTTGAATTAGTTGGTTTTGTGGACAATGCTCTACGTTCTGGTTTAGCTGCTAAGGAAAAGAAAGATTCGTTATCGTCAACTCCTAAATCTGGTTTAGAACATATGTCATTCTATAACGGAACTGACATCAAACGTGTACAAGGTGATGACCTTTATAAAGCAATTAAAGCAGCTATCGCTGACTTACATGAAGATTTCCGTGACAATGCTCAAATCGTTATGCGTTATGCAGACTACATGGATATTATTGAGGTATTAGCTAACGGCAACGCTACGCTTTATAATGCACAACCAGAACAAGTATTAGGTAAACCAGTACACTTTGCAGACGGAGCGGTAAACCCTATTATCGGAGACTTTAACTACTTCCGAATTAACTACGATGCCATGACTTATGATACAGACAAGGATGTAGACTCTGGTAACTACCTATTTGTTTTAACAGCGTGGTATGACCAAAAACGCTCTTTGAATAGCGCATTCCGCATTGCTGAAGTGGTTGATACACCCTGATGCACCCCAAGGATTAACGGTACAGTCAAAAACAGACACCTCCGTATCTATTAAATGGGATGCGGTGAGTTATCCTGGGGGAATCAAAGAGTATGAGATTTATAGAAATGACCAAAGTGTTGGAAAGCGAGTAGGTACATCATATTCTGAAAGCAACTTATCTCCTGAGACATCCTACGAGTTCAAGGTACGAGCAATCGCCAATAATGGTCAGATTTCAGCTTTTAGTGTTCCATTAACTGTAGAAACTGAGCCTGCACCTGTAGAAGGTGATTGATGATGCTGGAACAAGTAAAAAAGTACTTGAGAATTGATGAGAGCGAGGATGATGATTTCCTCGCTCTTTTAATTAATGCGGCAAAATTGGATTTGAAAGACTCTGGTGTTCCAGAGCCAAAAGAAAAAGATGAGCGATATGATTTAGCAGTCATGCTTTATTGCGCATTGCATTATGAAAATAGAGATCCAAGCCTGAAAATAGATAAATTAAATTTTGCTTATCAGAGTTTGATTTTGAAATTGAAAAGATATGGTGATGTGGATGAATCCAGCACTTTTTAGGCACCGAGTAATTTTTCAAGAGTATGATCCCGAAGCTAAAAACGAAAATGGTTTTCCATTACCCGAAGATGAAAGATACAAAGATTTTCATTCATCACGGGCAATGATAAAAACTCTAAATGACAAAGGGTCAGCTTATGCGTTTTATGAGGCGGCTACTACCCATGCTAAAAATACAAACTCATTTGTCTTTCGATATTCTAAATTGATACAAGATAAATGGATATCAGGAAAAAAAATAAGGATTATTTTTAAAGGCAGGAAGTTCGAAATTCTTTCGGTGATCAACGACAACGAATCCAATAAAACTCTCACTATAGTTGGGAGGGAGATATTGTGAGTATTCAGCTAGAAGGAATGGAACAACTTATGAGTCAGCTTAATCAGATAGGTGTAAGTCTAAATACAGAAGCCAAAAATAAAGCTTTGATGGCAGGCGTTGATTTAATGTATCAAAAAGTAGTAGAAAATGTCCCGAAACGAACCAGAAATTTAGAGAAAAGCATTCAAAAATCGGATAAGGTTCAGCACGATGAAGTAAGTGTGTGGATTGATGGTCAGGGAAAAGGTTTTTATGGCTACTTTTTAGAAATCGGAAGAAAAGCTGGTGTTGCTACAAGAGGTAAAAATAAAGGGTACAGATATCCAGCGATGGCAGCTCGTCCATTTATGGGACCTGCTTACGAATACAACATAGGGAATGTCACAGATAAGATGGGCGAAGTCATTAGAAGGGAGTTAGGATTATGAGTCTTAACTCTTTAATTATTTCTACCCTCAAACCGTTGGGAGTACCAGTTGAACCATTGAATTATGATGGAAATGAAGACACATATATCACTTTTTTTGAATTTAATCAGACCAGTCAGACGAGAGCAGATGATAAAGAAATAAAGACGAAACACTCTATCCAAGTAGATATATGGAGTAACGGGGATTATACCAATCTTACAAAACAAGTGAAAAATCTCCTTATATCTGTGGGATTTGTCAGAAGGATGGAAACTGAAACATTTGAAGAAGAAACCAAGACCTATCATAAGGTTTTGCGTTTTAATTATGTGAATTAAAGGAGGCTAAAGCTAATGGCTGTAGTTGGATTGAAGAATTTACACTATGCAAAATTAACAAAGGACGATGATACAGGAGTTACTTATGGAACTCCTAAAAAAATAGCTCCTGCTATCTCAGTCCAAATGAATACAAACTCTAATACCGCAACTCTTTATGCAGATGATGGTCCTGCTGCTACTGATTCAGCGCTAGGTGTGACTGAGGTTACGATTAATACTTCTGATTTACCCACGGCAGTAGAAGCAGATTTATTAGGACATACCATTAATGAGGATGGGGTAATGATCGAGAACTCAGATGATGCAACTCCATATGTTGCGATTGGGTTTAGTTCGATTACTTCCGATGGTGGAGAAATGTTTGTATGGCTATTAAAAGGCAAGTTCAGCGTACCTCAACAAAACCATCAGACTAAGGGTGAAAACATTGAATATCAAACACCTACAATTGTAGGGCAGTTCCTGAAACGTGATTTTGATGGTGACTGGAGATATAAAGTTCGCAGCACGGATGACGGTGTAAATGCTGCGGTGATTGCTAATTGGTTTACCGAAGTTTATCAAGAAACAGATGAACAAGAAACAGATGAAATCTAATTTTTGAAGGGTAGTCTTATAGGCTGCCCTTTTTATTTTGGAGGGATGAATTATGAAAATCGAATTGATTGTAGACGGCGAAAATAAAACATTTGCTGTGCCATTTGTAAAAGGGCGTATTCTGAGACGTGCGCTAAAACTAAATAAATTGTTGGAGGGTAAGACACAGCTTGATGACGAGACGATTGATAATTTAGCCGAGTTTGTATGCGAAGTCTTTGAAAATCAGTTTACAGTTGATGAACTGCTAGATGGACTACCGTTGAAAGGGATGCTCCCTAAGTTGCAAGGCACTCTTGTGGATGTCATTACTGAGGCAACCTCAGGCATTGAGGGTGTCTCAGACTCAAAAAACGAATAGAGCCCTATGAGTCTATTAAAAGTGTTTACAAAAATCTCATGAAACAAGGTTATAAGCTCAACGAAATCGATGAAATGGATATCGGTTTTTATTTTGAACTTAACGAATCAGAAATAAAGGAACCAGAAGTTTATATAGATCAAATCCTCTGAGAAGAGAGGTGAGAAAATGTCAGACATTGGTGCTCTTAGAATATCCATAAATTTGGATAGTGCGGATTTTACTAGAGGGATGCGGGATATTAATACGAGATTACGAGCTGTTAATTCAGAGTTCAAAGCTTCTCAGGCGGGAGCAGGGCGTTTTGATAACAGCTTGACTAGTTTAAGAGGTCGAGCAGATATATTGAACCGAACTCTTGAAGTCCACAGGGCGAAGGTGCAGGAGTTACGCAGAAGGTATGAAGAATCTGCACAAGCTACTGGCGAAAACTCTGAGCAAACCATGAGATTAGCTGCTCAATATAATAATGCAGTTGCGGCCATGAGAAACACTGAGGATCAACTAAACCTGGTTAACCGTCGCATAGAGGAACAAACCAATCAATGGCTTGTCATGCAGAGACAATTACATTCAGCAGGAGAAAGTCTTCGTAATGTTGGAAATGGCATGAAAGACATTGGGAAAGACTTGTCCATGAAAGTAACTGGTCCTTTAGTTGCGGCAGGAACAGCAGCATTTAAAGCATCTGTTGACTTTGAATCTGCCTTCGCGGGGGTAAGAAAAACTGTGGATGCAACAGAGGTGGAATTTGCTGAGTTCGAAAAAGGCATTCGAAGTATGGCAAAAGAAATTCCAGCGGCTGCTACGGAAATTGCAGGAGTAGCCGAGGCGGCAGGACAGTTAGGAATCCAAAACGATGCACTCCTAGGTTTTACTCGTACAATGATCGATTTAGGTGAAGCTACAAATATGTCGAGTGACCAAGCTGCAACAGAACTCGCTAGGTTAGCAAATATTACTCAAATGAATCAAAAGAACTTTGATAGATTAGGTTCTTCTATTGTTGCACTTGGTAATAACTTTGCCACAACCGAAAGCGAAATTGTGTCAATGGCATTACGTTTGGCTGCTCAAGGAAAGCAAGTAGGAATGTCAGAGGCTCAAATAAATGCTTTAGCTGCTACTATGTCATCACTAGGTATTGAAGCTGAAGCAGGTGGTACCGCCATGACTACTGTTTTGAAAAAGATTCAAACAGCGGTTGGAGGTGGAGGAAAAGCATTAGCTGGATTTGCCAAAGCTGCTGGAGTTTCGTCAAAAGAGTTTAAACAGGCGTGGGAAAAAGATGCAGTAGTAGCACTCGATATGTTTGTTAAAGGATTAAATAATTCTTCAAAAGAAGGTAAAAACCTCACTACTATTTTATCCGATTTAGGGATTAAGGGTATTCGTGAGTCTGATACTCTTTTAAGGATGGCGGGTGCGTCTAATCTTCTTTCTTCTGCTGTTTCAACATCCACAAAAGCATGGAAAGAGAACACCGCCTTAACTGAAGAAGCCGAGCAAAGATACAAGACTACTGCATCTCAAATGAAAATCCTGTGGAATAACGTTAAAGATTTAGGGATAACCATTGGAGGTATTTTAATTCCTATTGCTCAGGATATGATGAGGAAAATTAAGCCTTTAGTTGATAAATTCGCGGAAATGGACGAAAAAACACTTAAACTGATCCTATCTATAGGAGGAATTGTTGCAGCAATTGGACCATTATTAGTTGTGGGTGGCACCTTGATTAGCTCGCTTGGCGCTATCATGACAGGTTTAGGAACATTGTCAGGAGCAATCGCAGTTGTAACAACAGGAGCAACAGCAGCTACTCCAGCGATTGGAGGTTTAGCCGCGGTGTTTACAACTTTAACTGGCCCTATCGGTATCACGGTTGCTGCGCTTGCAGGTATTGGAGTAGGGATAGGGTTATTAGTTAAAGATTTAAAAAAGCCATCTATCGAAATCCAACGATTTGGTGATGATGTGTCAGAAGCTACTCAGAAGGCTGTTGGGGGATTTTTAGACCTTAATGATAAAGCCACTCTTGCCCTTAGAGAATTAGATTTAACCGCAAAAGAAGTGACTAAAGAAACAGCAGAAGCAGTTTCTAGTAATTTTAGTCAAATGGCTGATCAGATGAGAGAAGCATTAGAGAAAAGAAGTGCAGAATCTCTTGAAATTATGCAGAACTTTATGAGAGAGAGTATTTGGATTAGTCAGCAGGAAAAAGATGAAATCTTAAAAAACATGAACGATAAATACACTCAGCAACAAAATGCAATTTCCAATGGTGAGAAAATCATCAAAGAAATTATGCAAAAAGCATCTGATGAAAAGAGAGTCCTCACTGAATCTGAAAGAATCCAAATCAATAACATCCAAGAAGGTATGGTTAAGAACGGCATTAATTTATTATCTCAAAATGAAGTTGAAGCAAAGGCTATTATGGAACGCATGAAAGCTAATGCGTCTGCTCTAACTGCTGAACAGGCAGCTGAAGTTGTGAAGAAATCTGTTGAACAAAAAGAAGGGGCTATTAAAGCGGCAGAAGAACAGGCTGAGCAAACTATCCAAGAAATTATAAGGCAACGTGATGAATTAGGTACCATAACAGCAGACCAAGCCCACAGAATGATATTCGAAGCCGAGAGACAACGTGATGAAACAGTAAAAAAAGCGGAAGATATGCATCAAATGGTTGTTTCAGAAGCAAAGGCTCAGGCAGAAGAACATGTAAACCACGTAAATTGGGAAACAGGAGAAGTCCTCACAAAGTGGGAAAAGTTTAAACAAGATACATCAATAAAGTGGCAGGAAATGAAAGCAGACGCTGCTAACTGGTGGAAGCAAACTACTGCAGAAGTTAAGTCGAGAGCAGAAGAAATAAAAACTAATGCTTATAATCGTTTTGAAGAATTGAAGAAGCAAACAGCATTAAAATGGGGAGAGATAAAAGAAGGTGCAGCTCTGTGGTGGAAATTAACATCAGAAGTAGTGAAGTTGAAAGCCGAAGAAATGAGGAAAAATGCTGTTAATAAATTCACTGATTTGAAAACAGAAGCAAGCAGAAAATGGATTGAAATTAAAGATGGAATTAAAAAACCTTTTCAAGAAGCTAGAGATTTCATTGATGAAAAAATCAAGGATATAAAGGGATTCTTTTCGAATTTGAAATTAGAATTTCCAAAAATAAAGATGCCCAAGCTACCACATTTTAAACTTAATGGTTCATTTAGCTTAAAGCCACCGAGTGTTCCTAAACTAACAGTGGATTGGTATGCAAAAGGGGCTATATTCACAAAGCCAACTATTTTCAATACACCTTATGGACTTAAAGGTTTTGGTGAGGCTGGTCCAGAGGCTGCATTGCCATTAAACGATCAGGTGCTTGGTACAATAGGTGCTATGATCGCAAAAACAATGGAAAAAGATAATACTTCTCCATCAGTTAATGTTGTTCTCAATTATCAGGGGAATAATGTGCACGATGCTTATACTATGGTGGATATCATCGAAGAAGAATTAAACACTCGCTTTACAAATAGAGCGATCGTAAACGGGGTGAACCCATGAGTCTCATAATTAAAACCTTAGACAACAAGCAATATGACCTAACGCAATACGGTTTAACGTACTTGTCCTTTATGATAGATTCACTCTCCCCTAGAGTCGAATCTGAGAATGCAGAGGGAGCAGATGGCCATATTGATGTCGAAATCAATTACGAAGGACGCACCATGACAGCTACTTACTTGATTGAGGCAACCAATATTGTTGATTTTACAAGACTGCGAGACGAGGTTTACAAGCTCTTTAATGGTAAGAGCTATTTTCATTTAATTGATGATCGTAATCCTCAAAAGAGGTGGAAGGTAAGAACTGCTTCTAAATATGCGCCTGAAAAAGTAACACCTAGCATGGGTACTATTGACTTAGATTTTGTATCACCGTCATCCTATGCTGAATCTATCAATAAAGTCGAGTTCAAACATACATCAAACTTTACCCTCCATAACATCGGAGACGTTGACATCGACATGGTAACTCAGCAGGAGACGGAGATTGAGTTTAGAGGGGTGTCTCAGGGGTTAACCATCCGTAACAATACAACAGGGCAAGAGTGGCGATATAACGGCTCTACAAACGAGGATGATGTCATTTGTTTAAAAGGGATTAGGTCAACTAAAAACGGGATTAGCATCTTTGGCCAGACTAATCGTCAAGTTTTTAAATTTGTTCCTGGTTGGAATGACATAGAGATTCTTAATGCAGAGGATTACGAGATTACAGTAAGGACAAGGTTTTATTATATTTAAGGCAGGTGATTTCTTTGTCACTTCAAAATGTATTCGAGATCGATGTAGACATTAAAAGCAAAACAGCCATACGCACTCCAACCGTGACACAAAATGACACGGTTATTTTTATTTTTCGGATTTTTGACGAAGGCAGGATTTACAACATTGAGGATGGATCAACCTTTACAATGACGTCCACACGCCCTGATAAACAGGCAGTCATCACAGTAGGTGAGGTAACAGGCATTAACACTATCCGATTTAAGCTAGGCACGACAGAGCTTGAGGTTAAAGGTAAAGTTGAGGCGGTTATCCAAGTTTATGACGCAGATGGGCGTGTATCTACCATACCATTTAGGTATGAGGTGCTTAGTGATCCATCCGGCGATTATATCCCATCGGAGGACGAGGAAACGCTTATCCAAAAAGTCTTAGGCGAGGGTCCAAAAATATTGGCGGATGCTCAACAAGCCACCACGGAGGCAAACGAGGCGGCCGAGGCAGCTAATACGGCTACTGATAAAGCTAATCAAATTGCTGCCGAAGTATCACAGGCAATAAGTGATGCTAGGCAAGCGACCCAAGACGCGCTGGATATTACGGAGATTGCTACTTTCGCTGAACAAGTAAGGGTTGAGGCAGAATCCGAAAGACAACAAAACGAGGCGGATAGAGTACAAGCTGAGACGTCTAGACAAGAAGCAGAGCACGTAAGGCAACAACAAGAAGCTCAAAGGCAGTCTGCTACTCAAACAGCCATCAGTAACGCTGAGGAAGCCACAGAAGACGCTCAATCAGTAGCAGATAATACGAGGTATATCGAGCCTTATAACAGCGATACCGAGTACAAGAAAAACAACATTGTGCGGTACGGTAAAAACTCATATATTGCTCTGCAAGATACGCAAGGTAATACCCCTAATGCTAGTGGCGACTCATCCTATTGGGGGTTACTGGCAGTAGGTGGTGTGGATGGGACCGGCTTAGTGTCAAGTGTTAATGGAGTCTGGCCCGATGAAAATGGAAATGTCGAGTTAGATTTTTCTGCTTTTGCCACGAAACAAGAACTGCATACATTGAATGAAGGTTTGTCGGATAACATCAATGAGGTTAGAGATAGTCTTGGGACACATGTATCAGACTATATCTCACATACTGGATTTGCAGCAACCACTGGAACTTCTAATAATTATACAGCAACACTTGAGCCAGCACTTTCCGCATATGCAGAAGGTGTGTCTTTGCGAATTAAAATCCATGAAGAAAATACAGATGTGGTCACTATCAATGTCAATGAATTAGGCGAAGTACCTATTAAAAAAGCAGATGGATCAGATGTGGATGCTGGACAATTAAAACAAGATAGTGTATACACCATATCTTTTAATGGCTCAAATTTTATCTTACAGGGTGAAGGTGGTGGTTTAAACAATTTAGATAGGTCAAGTTTAATTACATCAGTAAACGGAATTTTAGGCGCTTAGGAAAGGAGGTAAACTATGCGATTAAGCGATTTACCTATCGGAACAAAAGTTAAAGATCCGGAAACAACATATTATGGCGTGCCTATTGTATTTCAAGTAGCGGCTAAGAATCATGAAGGCTACCCCGACAACTCTGTGACGCTGATAACAGAAAAGATTATTACGTTAAAAGTAATTGATGCTAAAGAACCTAGTAACAGTGACAGCTATAGAAGAACTAACGGAAATAACCGTTATTTACATTCCAATATTCGTCAATGGCTAAATAAGGATATAGAATCTTGGTACGAGCCACAGCATGAGACAGACGAACCTCCGAATACTAATGGTGTTAATTATAACCCCTATGACAGTGAATGTGGTTTTCTAACAAACTTCTCACTGGATTTCAAGAAACAAATTTTAACAACAAACTTAACTGTTGTTAAAAATACTGCCACAGATGGCGGGGGGAGTGAGACGCTTCAAGATAAAGTTTTCTTACTGTCCAACACTGAGGTAGGTCTTGCAAATGAAAATAATATAGCGGAAGGCTCCTTGCTGGAATTGTTTACGACAGCGAATGCCTCAAGGCAAGCCTTACCTACAACAGAAGCTGTTGTTAATTCAAATTATGCAACCTCTTCTTTGACAAATTCTAATCCTTGGCATTGGTTTCTCAGAACTCCAGTCGCTGGGCAAAGTTATGGCATGCGCGCAGTAAATAGTAGTGGAGTTCTTACCAATACTTCGTCATCTGCGGGTCAATACGGTGTCCGTCCCGCTTTGAATCTACCATCTGATATTAAAATTTATGACAATCCGGACATAGATGGAGTTTACATCTTAGACACTAGGTTGGCCGAGATATCTCTGCCACAAGGCGATATTGGCGTTAAAACCACTAAAAATAATCTATTAACATATAGCATTACAACTAAAGACGAAATGTCTGAGGTTGTAGAAAAAGTTAATGAAAAAATTGTGGGTAGAAAAAATTTAGCCAACGGAGAAGAAACACAAATTAATTTAACGGAAGAACAGTGGGATAAAATAAAATATGGAAAATATGCTCCAAATTGGAATAATATTATTCCGGAATTTGATGCAACATCTTTTCAGTATTTTAACAATTCATATGCCGAAGATAGAGCAAGTTTGGTGGTATTTGACGAAGGTGAAGCAGGCGGGTATGTTCCTGTTACACCTAATAAAAAATATTGTTTTAGATTTACGCACTTTTCCGACGATATCAACTTGGATTTTTATGTATCAAGTGGTACTTATTTGGATGTTGTTTACGAGGAAGTGAAATCCCATGTAAATGAAAGAATAAATTTAAACACAGGTAAAAGTTTAGAGAATAACTTCAAAGAGTACACATTTGTTCCGAAATCAAATTATGTTTTTATTAAATTTTCTGCTTGGGGAAATTATGACGAAGCATCCATAATGTATATGTCATTAGTCAATAGTTTTATCGACAACACTCTCGCCATCGAAATGGGCGATTACAAATGGGAGTATACTTTTGATAAACGCTTAGCTGATGGTGCAAATATACACGAAATCGTAAAAGCGACGAAGGATGCTAATGAAATTGTATTACCTACCAAAAAAGCTAAGATTGCAGAAGCAATTGGCGAGGATGCTCACGTTGAAGACAGCTTAGAAGAGTTAGCAAATAAAATTCTTAGATATGCAAGTGGAACGTGTACTTCTTCTACAGCTACTTTACAGTTTCAATATGCAGGTACTACGGGAGCTGTTAATTTAAGATTTGTAGAAATTACAGATATTCCATTTATTCCATCAAAAATAACTTTAAGTTTTAAGAATAGTGCTGGCACCATTGTATACAAGACATATTACGAAGAAGATAACGATCCCTTTTATCCTAAAACAATTAAACTGTCATCTTATCAAAGTACATCCCAAACTAGTGTGACCACCTACAACTTAAAAGGGGATGCTTTAAATGCTGTGGTAAGTGAAAATTTGGTTAGATTGCCAGTTAACGTAGGAGGAAATGCAACTGGAACGTGGGAAGCGTGGGGAAGGAATGATACAAGTGTATAATGCCTATAACACGTATAAAATAATGAAAATCTATTATGACAAGGTAACTGGTGAAGTTCTTTTTGATCAAGCTTATAATTATGTACCAGTCCTTAATTTTGATAACGATTATGCAAATTTAACGTCATTAAAACAGAGAACTAAAGAATCAATAGCGTTGTTAGTTCTTAGGGATGGGGAATATGCACAGAGTTTTCAAGAGGGAACTTTGATTAAAGTTGATCCGGAAACACAGGAGTTAACATTTGAGTACCCGAATCCGGAAAATCCAGAGGAACCAATAATCCCAAATAAACCATTTGAGGAACAACTAGCTGAGACTATTGCTTACTCTGTGGAACTGGATTTTAGATTGACCAAGTTAGAACTTGGATTAAATTAAAGAAGGGTGATATCTTGAATACTTATGATGCGTGTAAAAAGTTAATTGCTAATGGTCGCTATGGGACAAAAGATGATATGTTGCTAAAATTAGATATCTTTTTGTTAGGTGATCGTATCACTCAGGGGCAATATAATGAATTGATTGTAGCATTAAATACCGATGCATAAATGGAATCCGATATAACTACAACACTAACATCTTGAAGGAGGTGTATTTTTATTGCTTATTGTAACGGACTTACAAGGTAATACTGAGGCACTCACAAATATTCAAAATGCAGTTGTAAATGAAGAAGTGAACGGGGATTTTAGTATTTCCTTCACTTCTTTTTTATCACCGGAAAACGCTCATGCATATCCACTTTTAGAAGAAGAGTCACTCATAGAACTAGACGGACACGAATTCAGGGTTAAGAAAATCGTTGAAGTCAATAAAAGAAAGCAAGTGGAAAGTGCCTTGCACATCTTCTTTGACTTAATTGAACATCAAATTTATGGCTATATGGGCGGCACCAAGTCAGCCGATGATATTTTTAATTTTATCCTTGCCGGTTCTGGATGGACGTTTGAAAATGTTGACGTCACTAACTATGTAGTGCTGTCCAATTTTGGCGAGGACAATGCCGTAAAGCTTATCCGTGATGCTTGTAATGCCCTAGATTGCGAGATTAAGATTATGCCTGGCAAACATCTTAAACTGTATAAACGGATAGGCACAGACACAGATAATCAGTTCAGGTTTCGGCACAATGTTAAGACGCTTAAAAAATCGGTTGATACAAGTAACCTAAGAACTGTTATTAAAGGGTTTGGCTCTGAGGGGTTGGAGGTCACGTACCCATCACCGATGGTTGCAATTTACGGTGAGAGACATGCGGAGCCTGTCAGGGATGATAGGTACTCTATCCCGGAATCATTGCTAGATAGGCTCAAGCAGGAACTTAACGATGTGCCTGAAATATCGATCGAGATTGAAGTCACTCAACTGGACTTTGAGGCTAACTTAGGCGATAACATTTGGACTATCTATGAGCCACTTGGTATGGATATTAAGACAAGGATTGCAGCTCGCAAATGGTTTCCGTTTAGCAAGAGAGCTCCAACAGTCACGATTGAAAATCGTAAAAAGACGTTTAGCGATATTCTCACTCAGCAAAGAGTGGAAATTGATCAAAACAAAAAAGAAACTCGCTCACGATTCGAGCAAACTAATGAGAGAATAACGATGGAAGTCGAGCGTGTCAACGAATCTATTGCGACATTAGAACTTGAAGCCGATAACATTAAACTCTCAGTTGAGGCTATGGAGGAATCCGTAGCTGCCGTAAATATAAGGGCAGATAATATCGTGTTTAGCGTTAATCAGTTGGGCAACCGAGTCGGAAATGCAGAGTCACAGTTGAGCATTCAGGCTGGATTAATCAGTACAAAAGTTGAGCGTAACGGGGTTATCTCTGCGATTGTGCAATCACCTGAGACGATAAAGTTACAGGCGAGTAGGATTGAGTTATCAGGAATAACTAACGTCGCGGATACTCTCACAATCGGCTCTGGGTATGGTTCGGTAGCTAGTATAAGATTTAATGGGGCAGATTCTTGGATTAACACTTATGGATCAGGTCTACAGGTTTCCACAGGTGGAAACTTTGATGTACAAGCATTAAATGCTACTTTTTATGGCACAACCGTAGACTTAGGAAGTGCTAACAGGATCATATGGGGCAACAACGGTCCGACTAACGTTGCTTTTGCGAGCAATGCAGGCGCGGTTAATGGGTACAGTGCTTCGGATTTAGTAAAGGATACGTTTAGTCAAGGGCTAGGTCTTTATAGAGACTCAAGTACAGGTAGGATTGTAGTTAGACAAGGTAGTAGTATTCTAGGTGCTTTAGCTTGGAATTAAAAATTGGAGGGAAACAATATGAAAGTACAAATCTCTTTAAATAACGGATTATCTGTAACGGCTGATATTGAAGGTTACAATGCGACAGAGCTTGCAACAAAAATCAATGATCCAAAGCTAATCATGATTACAATTGGCGATATCATCGTTAATAAAAATGCTGTGTATTTAATTGCACCAGTACAAGAACAGGCGTAAATAAATATTATTCTTAATGACACGAGGTGACTTATGACGATTGAGGTAGGGGTATTAATATCAGGTTTGGCAGTTATCATCACTTTGATGGGCTATTCCCTTAACAGGACAAAAGCTATTAAATCAGATGGACGTGAGAGTGCAGAGTTAAAAGCAGAATTAGGCTATATCCGACGTGGGGTGGACGATATCAAAATTGATTTAAAAGCAAATGACAAGCAGATTCAAGCTCTCGGGGAGCGTGTTACAAGGGTTGAAGAATCAGCAAAACAAGCTCATTTAAGAATTGATGGTGTAACAAAAAAGGAGAGTGTTCATTAATGAAAATTAACTGGAAAGTGCGCGTTCAGAGTTATCCATTTTGGGTAGCTCTTTTTGCATTGTTGGGATTACTTGTAACGGATCTAGGGTTGATGGAACTGGGCCATTTTGAAAAATATGTGGATGCTATCTTGCTAGTCCTAGTGGCCGGCGGAATTGTGAGTGATCCAACTACGGCGGGTATCTCAGACAGTAAACGAGCTCTTGCATATGATAAACCAAGAGAGGATGATGAGTAATGGTGAAAATTTTTATTGACCCCGGACACGGCGGATCAGATCCGGGTGCTGTTGCAAACGGACTTAAAGAAAAAGACCTTACCCTAGCAATATCTTTAAAGATAAAATCCTTACTGTCTCAATATGAAAATGTTCAAGTCAAATTAAGCCGTGAGACAGATAAATATCTGTCCTTATCGGAACGTGCAAAAATGGCCAATACTTGGGAAGCAGATTATTTTATGTCCATCCACATTAACGCAGGCGGCGGTACAGGATTTGAAACGTTTGTCCATACCAATGCGAGTAATGCGTCAGTTGCTAATCAAAACGAGATTCATACTGAAATCTTAAAACCTTTGGACTTTAAGGACAGAGGTAAAAAACGTGCTAATTACGCAGTATTACGTGAGACAAATATGCCGGCCATCCTCACAGAGAATGGATTTATTGACAATGCAAGTGATGCCGCGAAGCTTAAACAAACAGATTTTATCGATAAAATTGCTCAAGGGCATGTGAATGGTCTTGTTAAAGCTTTAGGGTTAAAAAAAGTTAAATCAGGAATAGCAGAACCAAAACCAGAAAAAGAAGATGAGGTGAATTGGCTGATGGAACCAGTTAAATTTTCAGTGAAAGAGATGGAAAATGCATTGCTACGTGTACTCGGTCGCTTTGAGCAAAAAGACCCGGCACTCGGTAAAGAATGGCGTACCAAGTTTATCAACGGCGAGTTAACAGGAGCAGATGCTTTAGGGATACTTTATGTGGCTGTAGATCGCGGTTATATCACTGGTAAAAGTGAGTAAAATGCTAAAGCCCTTACTCTTTTTGAGTAGGGGCTTTTAATATTGGGTCATAGTATGATATTATTTTCTTCTATTCCAAATTGAGGGCTGCTAACTTCTTGTGCAGCTGGGGGACCAGGAGGCTGCTTTTCAATTTGGTGTGGTAATACTGGAATTGCTCTCTGAACTTGAGAGATAAATGCCACTCCATTATGATTTTCAATAATTTTTGTAGCTGGAGTAGCAGTTAAAGTATGTATGCATGCATGGTGAACGGAAAGAACCGCATCCTGTAATTTTTTATCATCCTCAAGTGCTTGAACTGCTAACCCAATATCTCTTGCTCTACCCAGAGAAATATGACGATCATGAGAATAGGTTAAAGCATGATTTCCTAGTTCAGAAACAATGTAGTCAGCTTTTTTTTCTTTGTTAGAAGAGTCTTTAAACATTCCAGTTATTAACCATTCTTTTACCATTTGGTTTGACCAGTCAATTGCCTTTTCACATTCTCCTATTAAAGTAGGACTATATTTAGCTATGATAGGTTGCCAAATTGGAATTTTCTTTGGATCCTCAGTAATTTCTTTTACTGCCCTATTAAACTCTTCAATAATTCCATGTGTTGGGTAGCCCCGGTATTGTGGATCTATAGGTCCAAGGTTAGAATGTTTGCCCATAATTATTTCTTTAGAAGCACATGCAATCATTGTACCTGCTGACATTGCAATCTGTGGTACAATTACTCTAATATCAGTTCCAAAAATAGATTTTAGATACTCAACTAAGGATTCGGTAGCTGCTATACTACCACCGGGGGTATGTAAGAATAAATCTAGTCCTTTTGTCTTGTCTAATCCATTCATAACTGTCATGAAACCGTTTTTGTCACTATCGTCAACAGAAAAACCATTATAACGTTCAGCAACTAATTCTTGTTTTTGAAGCCATCCTGAATAATAAACTATTACATTTCTCTCAGTAATTTCATGTAAGGCCCTTAGATATTTTCTTCTAATTGAATCAAAAGGATTGTTAAAAATATTGATTTCATTTAAAATTTCACTCCAATTAGGCATTTTATCTTTGTTCCCCCCTTTCGGTTGGAGTTACAACAATATGTTTGGTGACAAATTTACTATTTGTTTCATCATCTAACAGTGTTGAACCAAAAGTATACTTTTTTCTATTTTCTTTGCTATTAATATTTAACTTCCTAAAAATGTCGGTTATTTCTGGTCGGATTTCATCGTTCTTCAAATTAATACCTCCCTTTATTTCTTATAATATATTAACATCAATTATAAAAATAATATACCTTTTGAAAAATCACTTGTGCAGAAATTTGTAGAAATTAATAAAAAAATTTCAGTCGCAAAAGAAATTACAATATTATGCATAACTCATTTATTATTATTATTATGTTTTTTGTGAAAAATGATACTTTCAATGAGAGCAAAATAGGACGGCTTAAACTTAACAGATAGCTACTCAAAAATTCGCCTGTCTCTATCTAGGATTGTTAAAAGCATCGGCAATAAAATGGATTGCTCAATGATTTTACGGTCATCCTCTGGGATAATTGCCAACTAAATCATCTCCGTTTTGCTAATGTCATTAATCGATAACCTTAATATCTCCTTGTCTGTGTCGATTAATAAGGTCTTAGTGACGTAATCAATTTTGTCGATTACGCCCTCAATGTCTTTAAAATATCCATCATCCCATAGTGTAAGTCGCATAGGCATGGTGTAATTAAGTGAGTTATAAATATCAATGTTTATTTGCTCAAGTTCTTGTTCGTCTAAAACTGGTTTAGGAACTTTTTCTTTATCTTTCCCCATCTTGATAAGCAATTCCTTGTGTTCCGGCAACATCATTCGGCTTGACTCCCACCGTAAATTACTTCCCTCTGTCAGTTTGTTCATAATTCAATCACATCTCCTTTGATATAATTATACAAACATTTGTTCGTATATCAAGTATAAAAAATACCGCCTCAGTATGAGACGGATTTGTTTATTTTTCTATCACTGTTGAACTTATCACAGGAAAACCAACTTCATCTTTTCCATCATAGATTCCGTAAACTTTCACTATGTCACCTTCTGTATATTCTTCTTCTTTTAAGAGGTCTTTAATTGAATACATACCAGTACCATCGTTTTCATCAGTGGTAAGAGTAAAGGTTCTGAAAATACCATCTTCCTGAATATTAGAAATTTCCCCGGTAGCATGCACTTTCAATCCAACCTCTACCTCGTCACTATTTAATTCTACAAAGTTAGCTGCTACAGCCTCATCCTTTAGAGATTCATTTAAATCTTCCTGTGAGGGTTCGGTTGATTCAGCCTGTTCGGTCTTTTCACTTTTAGCGGCTTCTGGATCTGCATTTGTTGATGTCTTGTCTGCTTCATCTGACCCACAAGCAGACAAAAGTAATACTAACGATAATATCACAAACCATTTTTTCATTGTTTTTCCTCCTTATAAATGTACACGTCCTCAAAATTTACGTTCAAAAGTTTAAAAAGTTTCAGCATTTGAGGTACGGAAGGGTATGTCTTACCAGTACACCAATTGGATAAGGTGTTTTGAGATATCCCAAATATTTTGCATAATTCAGTTCTTGTGTATTTAGATTGTTTAACGTACAAGCCTAGTAGACAAATTACCATATACATCACCTAATATATTAATTCGGTACAAGATTTATTATTCCTTTCACAAATATTTTTATAAAATCACAATAATTTTGTGATAGTACAAACCAAGCGCCCATACACTGTACTAGACAGTGACAAAGCGAGGTGATCAGATTGGATCCAATTACATTTGGCATGGTGGCGATCGGCGTTGCTGGCGGGAGTTTGTGTGTAGTAACAATATTAGATGCTTATGGTATTAAGGTAAATGAGGATGCTATAAAGATAGCTTTAGAGATTACTAAATATGGAGGGTTGCTGTATCTACTCCAACATCTGAGTAAGCTATTTTTTTAAACTATCATCGTTCCCTAACGAGAGAAACGAGGAAGGGATAGTAAGCGATAAGCTTACTTAGTTGCTCTGAGAGTGACATCAAAAAATAACAAGTGAGATAGCAATATTTAAACATCAGTCGTAGTCACTGACATAGAGACTCAATGCCTATGAGACTGACCAATACAATGACAAGGAGAGTGACACAATGCTAGAGTGGTTTATCCCGCCTGTGCTTGTCACAGCTGCCGCGCTTATCCCTAATAAAAGACTTGCTAATTGGGAGTTTAATAAGAAGCATCTGTATAAAGGTAGCTGGCTTGTACCGATCGGGAAAAAGCGTAAAGTCATGTATCATAACTTCGAGCATTATCCACATCTATTAGTAGGTGGGACCACAAGGTTCGGAAAGACCGTAGCATTAAAGAGTATTTTTGCTTCGTTGCTTCTATCTAATCCTAAACATGTACGTTTTATTATTCTGGATCTCAAAGGCGGTCTAGAGTTTTCTAAATATCAAAACCTACCACAAGTATTAACCGTGGCATCAGACCTCCTAGAAGCGTGTAAGGCGCTTGATTATGTCTATAAACTAATAAAGGTCGAAGAAGAACGATATCGCCAAAATGGCTGGACGAATATCACTGAGACACCTATTAAGGAAAGGACATTTATCATTGTGGATGAATCTGCAGAATTATCTCCTAAATTAGTGAATAAAGAGTTTAAAAAATATGCCGAGCTAGCTCAGATTTATTTAGGGGAGATTGCTCGTATCTCTGGGGGATTAGGTTTTAGGTTAATCATGGCCACCCAATATCCAACTAGAGAAGCTGTGAGCATGGGTGTGAAAATGAACATGGTGGCAAGATTGGCTTTTCGGATTGCGGACGGAACCGGAAGCAGAGTTATCTTAGATGAAACAGGCGCAGAGGAACTTGAGCCAGTACCAGGCAGAGCAATCTATAAATTAGCACAGTCATACGAGATTCAATGCCCATATATCTCAGATAAAATGATTGGAGGTTATCTTGATGAAATTAGAGAGGATAGAACAGATATTATCGGCCATAGATAGGTTGGGGGTAGTGAGCGTTAAACAGCTGCATGAGATTTTGAGGTTAGGATCGTATCGTCATACTTGTAGAGTAGTTGCTCAACTGGAAGAGTATCTAAATGTAGTTCGCTCCCAGCAAAAGATTATATATCTCAATAAGGGAGGACGCCAATTGATTGGTTCTGAAAAGGAGATAAAGAAATCTGTCCTATTCGACCATATGCTACTCAGCAATGAAGCCTATATATATTATGGTTGTCCAAGTGATTGGAAAAGAGAGCTTCCAATTGAGGTTACACAGGAGCCTGAATTTAGCTTTGGAATACAAATTAAGGGGTTGAATGTCACCAAGAAGAAAACAATCATTCCTGACGCCGTATTTAGTCGTGATGGTTATGTCCATCTTGTTGAGATTGATAATACAAGGAGCACGCAAGATAATCGGAAGAAGATCCAAAAATATAAAGAGATGTGGTCGGAGATAAAAAACCGTTTTGGATTGCAGCCAAAGTTATGTATTTTTACGATGAGTGAAAAAAGAAAAAGAGAGTTTGCTCAATTATGTGAGAAACTCCCTTGTGATATTAAGTCTTTTTTTGAGTTATAAATTGTTTGTCTTTTGTGGGTATTAAAGTGCCTCCGCCAACCCAAATTGCGGCAATTTGCCCAAGAGCAGTTAAGGTTGCAGCTCCAGCACCGATCGAATGGGCAAATAGAGTGGCGATTGATCCAGCCAGTGATATTCCTGAAAAGCCGGAACCATCTAAGCCGGTAATCGCTCCAACAATCGTTAATGTAATGGCCCCAATTTCTTTGCTCAAAGGAACAACGGCTGCCAGCGCAATCCCTAAATCATTCACAATGCCTTGTGAATGGTCTGGCAAGTATTCCCCAACGATGCTGTAAAAACCCGCGTCGCCTAAGTAGAAAAAAGCAGCAATAGGGATGACAGGGACGAAAACTTTAAAGCCAAATTGAAACCCTTCAATTAGAAATGCTGTTGTTTTTTCTAACCCCTTTTTTTTATGACTAGCTAGTGTAATGATTAACAGAATCAATATCGCAGTTCCACCAACGAGAGCTGTTGCATCCCCACCAGTCAGATCAAGGACAACCATGGCTAAGACGTCTAAAAGAAATAGCAGCGGTACCAAAATGGCGAAAAAGCGTTTTTGAGTAATGGTTAGTAAGCTTTCTTTTTTATTTTGAGGGTCCGTTTTTGAAAAAACGGTGTTCTTGTCGATGCTTAATTTTCCACGCTCCATATCCCTTTTTAAGAAAAGAAAGGCAGCGATAGTGGTTGTCAGTCCCATGACCACGACTAGTGGGATACTCGCTTGAATCACTTCATTAACAGGCAACCCAGCTGCATCTGCTGTTAGCTTTGGCGCAGCTTGAATGATAAAGTCACCTGATAAGGCGATCCCATGGCCAAATAAATTCATAGCCATAGCTACACCTAAAGCGGGAAGTCCCACTCTTAAAGCTACTGGGAGAAGTACGGCACCTAAAAGGGCAACTGCCGGAGAGGGCCAAAAAAACCAAGAAATTATCATCATTAAAATCCCGATTGTCCAATAAGCTAGTGCCGGGGTTCGAATCAATTTAGCAAAAGGTGAGATCATTACGTCATTAATTCCTGTTGAGGTTAAGGTCTTACTCATTGCAACAATAATGGAAATTACAAGAATAGTGGATAGAAGCTCTGTAATTGCATAAATGAAACTTGTAAAAATACTGCTTACAGAGGCGCTTAAAGAACCGGTTGCGGTTATTGCGATAAGAAAGATGCCGACAATACAAATGAAAGTTGTATCACGTCGCATGATCATAAAGCCAATGATGATAAATATGATCAAGACGTAAAGCCAATGTAGCGCTGTTAACTCAACGCCCATTTTCATTCCTCCTAAATTAGGTTAAAAGGGTATTTGCCCTATATGTGTTTACAGAATATGTTGGAAAAGAAAATGAGTGCGAGAGGCGGACAATGTGAAAAAGCTTCCTCCGTCTTGAGACGGAGAAAAAACCATCGATTGATTGTTTCTATTTATGAAAAAAATAGTAAACTATTAAACAAGTGAGATTATTTATTCAGGAGCAGAAAATGGACAGAATAAATTACTCTCTATGGAACTAGAAAGAAAGGGGAATTTTGTGAAGCAGAAATCCATTAATCAAACTTTATTTGCATTATTTTTGCTGGCTTTAGGAATTGTTCTCCTGCTAATAAATATAGGTGTCATTTCCTTGGAAATGAAAGAACTATTTGTCGTTTTATATCCCTTTTTCCTTTTGGGGATTGGATTGAGCTTGTTTATTAGCAATTTATTGAGGAAGGAAAGAAAAAAATACACTTTCAGCCTATTGTTACTGTTATTTTCCTGTCTATTAATTTTGGACAGATTTGAGGTCATTGTTTTTAAATTTGCAGATGTTTGGAAGCTATGGCCGATATTGATTATCCTGCTGGCCCTCTCACTCTTATTCAAAAAAAGCAAATGGCAGATTGATATTGATTTTTCTACAAAAAAACCTGCGTTCAGCGACAGTGATCAGGATGAGAAAAAGATAGTTAGCGGCTTGATTGGTGAAGTCAGTTATAATGATAGCAATTGGGCGCTGGAGCCGATGGTGCTAAACAATTCAATTGGTGACTATTTTTTGGATTTAAGCAAAGCTTTCATCCCGGAGAGAGAAACCCCAATAATAATCAACGGGAGTATCGCGGATATAAAAATGATAATTCCTGAAAATATTCCTGTAAACATTACTGCTAATTCAAAAATAGGGGATGTGCGAATTTTTGATATAAAGGGAAATACATTGAATAGAACCGTCTTTTATAAGACTCAAGGTTATGATGAAGCGACGAGAAAATTAAAAATAACCATTAACGTTAAGATAGGTTCAATTCGAATCGATAAGGTATAGGAGCGAAAATTTTGAAAAAATTAAATAGCATCCGATATTGGTTTTTACAAAACTATTTGATGATGGCCTTTATCAGCACGTTAATTCTGTTTATTGGCTTTCAGCTATTATTGGTTAATCGTTCAATAACGCTAACAATTGAGAATACCTTTTGGTTTTCTATGATTGCCTTCATTGTGTTTTTATTTGTGGGCGCTTATTTTGGCTATCGGTCAAGCTCTCTTTTAAAGGGGAGGTTAACGGATCTCCTCCTGTATGTTTCCTCTTTGAGAAGTGGCAATTTACCCGGGCGCATTGAAGTAAATGATAACGATGAAATCGGAATGATTTCAGAGGAATTAAATCAACTTGCTGAGTTTATCGAGGAGCAAAAGCATTCGCTGCAAAGATTGGCTGATACAAAAACCTCTTTAGCGCAATCGGCACATGCTGCAGTGGTGATGGAGGAAAGACAAAGACTGGCCCGTGATCTTCATGATGTCGTCAGTCAGCAGCTTTTTGCTTTAAGTATGATGTCTTCAGCAACATTGCGCTTATTTGAAATTGATCATGAAAAAGCGAAGGAACAGTTAGAAGAAATCTCAAAAATTGCTGCACATGCGCAAGGTGAGATGAGGGCATTGCTTCTCCATTTACGCCCGATTCAATTAAGTGATGATCGTCTGTGTGACGGGGTCATTAAGCTTATTCAAGATTTAAAAGGGAAAACGAATATAGAATTTCAAGCGAGTATTGATGAAATTGTTCATATATCGAAAGCGGCAGAAGAGCATTTGTTTCGCATTATTCAGGAGGCTTTATCAAATGTTCTACGTCATGCTGAAGCGTCAAAAATCAGTATTTCATTGACGGAGGAAGAGCGTTATATTTATTTGTTTATCTCTGATAATGGAAAAGGTTTTAATCCGACAATTGAAAGGGTTGCCTCTTACGGTTTAAAAACGATGCGGGAAAGATGTGAAGAGGTAGGAGGAGTTTTCAATATTCGTTCTAAAGAGAGAGAAGGAACATATATCGATATTCGCATACCAACTACTAGGGGGGAATAACAAATGATTAAAGTAGCCGTCGTTGATGATCATGAAATGGTTAGAAAAGGAATTATCTCCTATTTAGTTACAGAGCCAGAAATTGACGTCGTGGGTGAAGCGAAAAGTGGAAATGAAGCGATAAAGCTGGTGCTTGAAAAAAGGCCTGAAGTTGTATTGATGGATTTATTAATGGAGGATGGCAATGGGATAGAGGCTACAAGGGAAATCTTGCAGCATGAGCCGAATTGCAAAATTATTATTATCACTAGTTTTTATGATGATGAACAAGTTTTCCCGGCAATAGAGGCGGGGGCATTCAGTTACATGCTAAAAACGGCGACTGCTGATGAGGTCGTAAGGGCGATCCGAAAGGCAGTAGCAGGAGAGCCTATTATTGAGCCAAAGGTTGCGAACCGGATGATGAATCGATTGCGGAAACAGGAGAAAAAACCTCATCATGATTTAACTGAAAGAGAGCTTGAGGTTCTGATGTGTATTGGCGAAGGGATGAATAATCAAGAAATTAGCGCCGAGCTTTTCATTGGGATAAAAACGGTGAAAACGCATGTAAGCAATATTTTAAGCAAGCTGGATGTTGCTGATCGTACACAGGCCGCAGTTTATGCCAATCGTAATGGAGTGATAAAAACAAATAAGCACTAGGTAAATTAGGACATTGAAGCATGGTTTCATTAAGTGCATTCAATGTCCTAAATTGTTTTTCAAATAAATGAAGCTTATAATATATCCGTTGTATATTCTACTATTGTCGTAAACGAGGCTAGTCAAATGCAAGCATTTTTTAATCTATTAAAATACTTAAAACCATATCTTTTCTTTGCTGTTATTGGCCCCCTTTTTATGTGCATCGAGGTGGCGATGGATCTATTACAACCAATGATCATGCAGCATATTATCGATAATGGAATCGCTGAACAGAATCACTCTTATGTGTTTAAAATGAGTCTGCTTATGCTGGTTGTAGCGGTAATCGGTTTAATTGGCGGGCTTGGCTGTTCGATTTATAGTACAAAAGCCGCTGTCAATTTTGCCACAGATATTCGTCAAGATCTTTTTAAGAAGATGGAACAGTTTTCTGCTAGAGATAAGGATCACTTTGGTACTGGAAAGCTGATCACAATTGCGACGAATGACGTGACGTCTGTTCAAGCAGCGACGATGATGACATTAAGAATTCTTGTAAGAAGTCCTCTCTTATTTATTGGAAGTGTTGTTATCGTATATGTTTCAGCAAGAGAGTTTTTTTCGATTTTACTCATATTAATCCCAATACTGGCACTTGTTAATTGGTATTTTATGAAGCGGGCTGGGACGCTTTTTCGTAAAGTTCAGGAAGCTGTTGATAAAATAAATACGAAGTTGCAGGAGAATCTCGCGGGCATTCGCGTAATCAAAGCATTCGGGAGACAGAATTATGAGAAAAAGAGTTTTTCTCGTATTAATGATGAACTGACGAAAATGAATTTGTCAGCCAGTCAAATGATGATGGGGCTTATGCCGGTTATGCTGTTTCTTATTAATATTGGAATTGTTGCTGCTCTTTGGCTTGGTGTCATTAAAGTTGATGAAGGAACAAGCAATGTAGGGGTTATTCTTGCTTTTATCAACTATTTGACGATTACTTTGAATGCGCTTATAGGCAGCAGCCATGTCCTGATGTCTATCTCGAGAGCCGTACCTTCAGCAGAACGAATCAAAGACGTACTTGATGTAGAGTTGGAAATTTCAAATTACGAAAATAATGCTCCTTCAACCATTAAAGGCGCTATTGAATTTCGGGATGTCAAATTTAGCTACAGTAAAAATGGTGAATATGTCCTTCGAAACATTTCCTTTCAGGTAAAAGCCGGCGAGAAAGTGGGGATTATTGGAACGATTGGCAGTGGTAAATCAACTTTAGTGAAATTATTGCCTCGTCTATATGACGTTGATTCAGGAGACATTTTCATTGATGGGAAAAACATAAAAGATTATTCCCTTGAGCAGTTGCGAAAAGCAATTGGGTTTATCCCGCAAAGAGCAACTCTTTTCTCTGGGACAATATTGGAAAATTTACAGTACGGCAAAGAGGATGCGGATCTTAAAGAGATTGCTGACGCATCAAAATCTGCCAATGCTTCGGAATTTATAGAAAAACTGGATAAACGCTATGAGCAACCGTTAACACAAGGAGGGAATAATCTTTCCGGTGGTCAAAAACAGAGATTATCGATAGCGAGGGCATTAGTTCGAAAACCGCCGATTTTAATTTTGGACGATTCGACTTCAGCAGTTGACGCATTATCAGAGAAAAAGATTTTGCATGCGTTGAATACAAACTTTATGACAGCAACAACATTTATTATTTCTTCGAAAATATCCTCTATCATGAGCGCTGACCGAATTTTAGTTCTGGAGGATGGAAAAGTAGTCGGCAACGGCACACATCGTGAATTGCTGAAAGAAAATTCCGTATATCAGGAAATTTATTATACACAGGGTGGAAAGGGGGATGGCTACCATGAAACAGCAAGCCACTAGTTTTTCCCCTAGAGGTCAGACAGGAACAAGAGGAAAAATGAGAGGGCCATTTGAAAAGGCAAAGGATAGTAAAGGGACTTTAAAGAGAATTTGGCAGTACATGAAGAATGAGAAGCTTTATCTTTTCTTTGTTATTGTTCTTGTTATTGCCACAACCTTATTAGGATTAGTTGGCCCATATATGATCGGAATCATTATTGATCAATATATTATTGCCAAAAATATTGCCGGAACAATCAAAATGGTAAGCATTCTAGCGATTGTTTACCTTGTTTTTTCGATATTTACGTGGCTTCAATCTTACTTCATGATCAATATCTCCCTGAAAACAATCCGAAAGTTAAGACAGGAGCTTTTTGAACAATTGCAAAGTTTGTCTTTAAGATTTTTTGATAAGAGAAGTCAAGGGGAGCTTATGAGTAGAGTCACCAACGATATCGACCAATTGAATAATGCTATAAGTCAGAGCGTTATTCAAATAATGTCCACCGTATTAACAGTGGTGGGCGTTATCATCGCGATGGTCTCTCTCAATTGGATGATGGCATTGATTACACTTTGTGTCATTCCGGTGATGTTTTTTTCAACCAAGAAAATGATTAAATATAGCAGTAGCAATTTTATTAAGAGACAGCGAGATTTAGGGGAGCTTAATGGAATTGTCGAAGAGTCGATTACAGGCCTTGAGGTCATTCAGCTTTTCGGAAAAGAAGATAATGTTTTTAAAAAGTTTTCTAGTGTTAATGAACGACTCAGACAATCCTCGGAAAAGGCTGAAATGGTGTCTGGTTTTTTAGGTCCGGTCAATAACTTTATTAACAATCTTGGACTCGTTTTTATCATCGCTTCAGGTGCTCTCTTAACATTGAATAATTTGGCCACGGTTGGCATTATTGCTGCGTTTGTAACATATTCCCGGCAATTTTTCCGTCCAATTAATCAAATGTCAAGTCTTCTCAATACTTTCCAAGCAGCTATTGCTGGCGCCGAGAGGGCATTTGAAATTTTGGATGAAGTTCCTGAAATAAAAGAAAATGAAGCTGCGATTCCAGTTCGAAGCTTTCGTGGCGATGTCCAGCTTTCACATGTTTATTTCGGATATTCAAAAGAACAATTAATTCTCAAAGATATTTCCATTCATGCCAAAGCAGGACAAACAATCGCTATTATCGGTCCAACGGGTTCAGGAAAAACAACAATTATAAACCTTCTGGCACGCTTTTATGATGCAGATGCTGGAAGTGTGATGATCGACGGACAAGATATTAAAGACTATCGCTTGAAGGATGTTCGTAAAAATATCGGTCTTGTCTTACAGGAAACATTTTTATTTTCAGGTACGATAATGGAAAATATTCGCTACGGCAATTTACAGGCGAGTGATGAAGAGGTTATTCTTGCTGCGAAAACAGCTTCTGCCCATCAATTTATTAAACATTTACCGAATCGCTACGAAACTCTCTTGTCTTCAGGAGGAAATAATTTAAGTCAAGGTCAAAAACAATTGATTGCGATCGCCCGGGCGATTTTAGCAGATGCCAGTATTTTAATTTTGGATGAAGCAACTTCCAGTATTGACACGAAAACAGAGATTGAGATTCAAACTGGCCTGGCAAATTTAATGAAGGGCAGGACAAGCTTTGTTATTGCCCATCGACTTAAAACAATTGAGAATGCCGATGTCATATTGGTGATACGGAATGGAGAGATTATAGAAAGAGGTTCGCATCAAAAGCTAATGGCAGAGAAGGGTTTTTATTATGAGTCGTATCGCAACCAATTTGAAGTGCTATAACGGTAAAAACGTCTATTTTTTGACAGTTCAATCACTAATGTATACAACAGTAGTAGAAAACGCTATATTAGAATGAGTATAAAATAGTCTATTCTCTTATTTTAGAATAGATAGTTTTGAAAGGTGGACTTCATTTCATGGTCAAAGAAATAAATGAAACATTTTTGAAAGCAGCAAGGGGAGAAAAAACGGACTATGTGCCTGTATGGTATATGAGACAAGCAGGTCGTTCACAGCCTGAATATAGGGCGATCAAGGAAAAGTATTCACTTTTTGAAATCACGCATCAACCAGAGCTTTGTGCCTATGTAACGAGGCTTCCGGTTGAGCAATATGATGTGGATGCCGCGATATTATATAAGGATATTATGACGCCGCTGCCTGCACTCGGAGTAGAGGTTGAAATTAAGTCAGGGATTGGCCCGGTTATTGCAAACCCGGTTCGTACTTTCGCTGATGTGGAGCAGCTTGGAGAAATTAATCCTGAAGCAGATGTTCCATATGTATTAAATACGATTAAACTTTTGACGGAAGAGCAGCTTTCTGTACCATTAATTGGCTTTGCCGGTGCACCATTTACATTAGCAAGCTATATGATCGAAGGGGGACCTTCGAAAAATTATAATAAAACGAAAGCCTTTATGTATTCTCAGCCGGATGCATGGTTTGCTTTAATGGACAAACTTGGGAGTACTACGATTACATATGTAAAATCACAGATAAGGGCAGGAGCAAAAGCAATACAAATTTTTGATTCTTGGGTTGGAGCATTGAATGTGGCAGATTACCGTACCTTTATCAAGCCTATCATGACACGCATTTTTTCAGAACTTCGCTCAGAGAATGTTCCGCTAATTATGTTCGGTGTTGGAGCAAGTCATCTTGCTCTTGAATGGCACGATTTACCGTTAGATGTTGTTGGCTTGGATTGGCGTTTACCGATTGAAGAGGCTCGCATGAAGGGAATCACGAAAACAGTTCAAGGAAATTTAGATCCGGCAATCCTTCTTGCACCTTGGGAAGTGATTGAGGAAAGAGCAAAGGCAATTTTGGATCAAGGAATGAAGCAGCAAGGGTTTATCTTTAATCTTGGGCACGGGGTATTCCCGCAAGTGAATCCAGAAACATTAAAGAAGCTAACTACTTTTATACATGAGTATTCAGCCAGCAAATTACACAAATAGATAGGTATAAAAGTTGATATTTCAATATAATTTTTGGCAAGATAATGGCTTAGAGACGTAAACATGAGGTGAATAGAAAAAAATGACAAAAAAACAAATGGGTCTGCTTGTAATGGCATACGGAACCCCATATAAAGAAGAAGATATTGAGCGCTATTATACGCATATTCGCCATGGACGAAGACCATCAGATGAGATGTTGGAAGATTTAAAAGGACGCTATGAAGCGATTGGAGGATTATCTCCATTAGCACAGACAACAAATGATCAGGCAGCAGCGCTTCAACAACACTTAAATAAAATTCAGGATGAAGTAGAATTTAAGCTGTATATCGGTTTAAAGCATATCGAGCCTTTCATTGAGGACGCTGTGAAGCAAATGCATGAGGATGGTATAACAGAGGCATTAAGTATTGTTTTGGCCCCTCATTTCTCAACTTTCAGCATCAAGTCCTATAATGGACGTGCCAAGGAAGAGGCAGAGAAACTAGGTGGACTAACAATTCGATCAGTGGAAAGCTGGTATAAGGAGCCAAAATTCATACAATTTTGGATCGATAAGGTGAAGCAAGCGTTTAACAGCATGACTGAAGATGAACGAAATAATGCCGCTTTAATCGTTTCCGCACACAGCTTACCAGAAAAAATTCTGCAACTTGGTGATCCATATCCGAAACAGCTTCAGGAAACAGCAGATTTAATTGCTGAAGGGGCTGGTGTAAAAAATTATTATGTAGGTTGGCAAAGTGCTGGAAATACTCCAGAGCCATGGCTCGGACCTGATGTTCAGGATTTAACGAGGGAATTGTATGACGAACATCACTTCAAGGCATTTGTATATACACCAGTTGGGTTTGTAGCAGAGCATTTAGAAGTCCTGTACGATAATGACTATGAATGTAAGGTGATTACGGACGAGCTTGGAGTAAGCTACTATCGCCCAGAAATGCCAAATACAGATCCATTATTTATTGACGCAATGGCTTCAGCAGTGCTTAAGTTATTAAAATAAATGTCAGAGCAAATGATTCCGTTCTGACAGGGTGAAATGAGCTTGAACTCCTTGTGTTTCATCCTTTCAGAGCAATCTTTAAACATATAAAAACATGGAGCTCAACAATGTGACGAACACTATTTGACCATCAAAACAGTCACAATGATTGGCAAAAGAACTTTATTATGTGTCATTGATACAGCAAACTGAGTAATCTATCAAATGAAAAGAAGGCGATTTACTGTGTCAGAGAAAAAGAGAAGGGTTGTAATACTTGGGGGAGGTATTACGGGACTCACAACTGCTTTCTATTTACAGAAAGAAGCACGGGAGAAAAACCTACCACTAGAGATTATTTTAGTTGAAGCATCACATCGATTAGGTGGGAAGATTCAAACGGTCGTGAAAGATGGATATGTGATTGAAAGGGGTCCAGATTCATTTTTAGCACGAAAGAAAAGTGCTTCCAGACTTGCAGAGGAAGTAGGAATTGGGGATACACTCGTAAGCAACACTGCAGGAAAATCATATGTATTAGTGAAAGAACGGCTCCATCCAATGCCAGGTGGTTCCATTATGGGGATCCCAACGCAAATCGGACCATTTATTACAACTGGATTGTTTTCTCTAACAGGAAAAATGCGGGCAGCGGCCGATTTTGTTATGCCTAAATCTGATCCTGCACAAGATCAATCGCTTGGTTATTTTTTTAGACGCAGGCTAGGAGATGAAGTGGTGGAAAACTTAATTGAGCCATTATTGTCAGGGATTTATGCTGGTGATATTGATCAAATGAGTTTGATGTCCACTTTTCCACAGTTTTATGAGGTAGAACAGAAGTATCGAAGCCTTGTGTTAGGGATGAAAAAGGCGACGCCAGCTCCAAAGAAAAGCCCACAGTCAAAAGGCAGTAAGAAAGGAATGTTCTTAACTCCTAAAGCTGGTCTGCAAAGCTTTGTTGATGCGATTGAAGAGAGACTGGAGCCAGGAACGGTTTTAAAAGGGCAGAGGGTGGAAAAAGTAAAGAAAACCCAAACTGGTTATGAAATAAGCTTGAACAGCGGTGAGCTGTTATTAGCAGAAAGCATTGTCGCAACCGTACCACATCAAATATTACCGACAATATTTGCTGATTATCCATTTTTCAATGAATTTAAAAAGGTTCCGTCCACATCTGTGGCCAATGTCGCATTAGCATTTCCAAAGGAAGCAATTGCCAACGATATTGATGGTACTGGCTTCGTTGTTTCAAGAAATAGCGACTATACGATTACAGCCTGTACTTGGGGACATAAAAAATGGCCGCATTCTTGTCCAGATGATAAAGTATTGTTGCGTTGCTTTGTTGGTCGTGCAGGTGATGAAACGATAGTTGAGCTATCCGATGATGAGATTGTCAAAATTGTTCTTGAAGATATGAACAAAACGATGGACATTACAATGGAGCCTGAACTCGTTGTTGTATCGAGATGGAAAAACGCTATGCCTCAATATACTGTTGGGCATAAAGAGCGGCTTGCGAAAGTGACTGAACAAGTGAAGCAGCAACTACCTGGAGTCTTTATCGCCGGTGCTTCATTTGAAGGCTTAGGTCTTCCTGACTGCATTGATCAAGGAGAAGCCGCAGTCGAAAAAGTGTTGCAGTTTTTTAATTAGGCTTTGTTAAACGATATTGTTGCTCAAACAATTCTTTAGTTTTACACTTCGAGAAATCTTGTTTTCTCCTCATTCATGGAATTGCAATCAATCAACATTGACATTTTATAAAGCCTGCTATTGATTGGGCTCATCGAAGAAGTATTTATCTTTTCGAAAACAGAAAGACCAAATCCGCTGTAAAGGATTTGGTCTTTTTAAATAAGAGCAAATGTTCGTTTTTTGCTGCACCTAAATTAAAAATCGGGTATCCTCGATTTTCATATTATTAGTATAACAAATTTTTAAATAACAGTCTATATTTTATCTGAAAATTCTTTTATATTGGAGGAACCTGGCCAGGAACGAAAAGAGGAAGGTGACTCTTATGAAAGTATTTCATTGGGATTTAAACTTAAAGGTGCGATTGTTTGGAGAGGCGATCTTTAACCTTCATTTTTGGATGTATTTCCCTTTCATAGCACTCTATTTTAGTACGGAATTAGGAAATTCTACCGCAGGAATGCTAATGGCGATTCCTCCGCTTATCAGCTTATTTGGAAGTCTCGCGGGAGGGAGTCTTGCTGATCGTATAGGGAGAAGACATGTGATGCTAATGGGTTCATCTATTCAAGCATTGATGTTTGTCCTCTTTGCCCTATCTATGTCCCCTTGGCTTGATTACCTTGCCTTTATCGGTATTAGTTTTGGTGGCGCGATTTATCGTCCACCAAGTGCAGCGATGGTAGCGGATTTAGTTCCAGAAGCGGAGCGGCGTCAAGTCTTTGCAACTTTTACAACCGCAAAAAATATTGGGGCCGTTCTTGGACCAGCTCTTGGTGCGATATTTTTCTTTCATTATCGTCATGAGCTTTTATGGACATGCTCGCTTATATTAATTATCTATACGCTGGTGATTTATTTAATTGTTAAAGAAACAAAACATGATATTCATAGTAAATCAAAGCTTCGTCACGTAATGAAGGCGCAGTGGAGCGATTATCGGGAGATTTTTCGTGATAAAATATTCGCCATATACATTTTGGCAGGTGTTTTCGCAGTCGTGACGATCATGCAGTTGGATCTCTATTTGCCGATCTATGTAATTAATCATGTCCCCGCACAAGTGTTTATCGGTTGGAATCAATGGTCTCTTTTTTTGACGAGTGAAGAAATTTTTGGATGGATGCTGGGCTTGAACGGTCTCTTATTTGTTCTATTCGTTCTGCCTGTTACGAAATGGCTGAAAAACCGTGATGAAAGAGATATATTTATTCTCTCTTCCTTTTTATCGGGAACAGGGATGCTTGCATTAGGGATAAGTACAAATATTTGGTATTTATTTTTGGTGACGGTCGTTTTTACATTTGGGGAAATAGTCCGTTCACCGGTAATGGAGAGTTTTGTAAGCCGCTATGCTCCACGGGAGTCAGTTGGTAAATATATGGGAGCGGACAGTTTGCAATATACAATTGGCCGATTTCTTGCACCGATCACTTTATTTTTATCCGAATGGCTTGAACCCGTATGGATTTTAAGTATTTTGTTTGCCTCTTCTTTGTTTAGTATTTATCTCTATGCTCATTTATTCAAATTGTTTTCTGTTGACAAATCAACTGAGTAGGGTAAAATAGCAATTGTACTTACTGACTAATTTGGACATTTGGTCAAAAGAGGTGATGAAATGGTCGTTGATAGAAGGAAAATGATTGTTGATGCAGCAACTAATTCGTTTTCTCAATTTGGTTTTAAAGCAACAACGATGGATCAAGTTGCAAAAATTGCTAATGTTGGCAAGGGCACGATCTATACTTTCTTCAGTACAAAGGAAGAACTTTTTGACGAGATTACGAACAGTCTTATTAAGGAGATGAAAATAGCGGCCGAAGAGGCAATCGATGAAACATTGACTTTTCAAGAGAATGTCCACAGAGCTCTTTATCGCATCTTGGAGTTTCGTTTGGAACATCAGCTCACGATCAAGCTTTTTCAGGAAGGGAGAGAAATGCGTACCCCTGCTGCAATGGAAGTAATAGAACGCATTGAGAAGGCGATTTTAAATTTTATTAAGGATAAAATCGTGAAGGCCATCAATAAAGGTGAAATACAACGATGCGATCCGGAACTCACTTCTTTTGTTATGTTGAAGCTGTACGTTGCTCTTATTTTTGATTGGGAAAAAAACCATGAACCACTGTCAAAAGAAAAGATTGCTAAAGTGTTAGAGCAATACATTTTTGAAGGATTATCCAAATAGGTAATCCTTGATTTTTTTAAAGAAATGACCATATGAATAAAATGGTCAATTATTACGGAGGTTGGGGATGAGACATTTGATGAAGGCAGAATTAAGTTCTTTAGTAAAAAATAAAAAGCTGCTAATTCCTGTGATTGCGATATTATTTATTCCAATTCTTTATAGCGGGATGTTTTTGTGGGCTTTTTGGGACCCTTATGAGCATTTAGCAGATCTTCCTGTCGCGATTGTCAATGAAGATAGAGGGGCGAGTTATGGTGAGAAGGATTTAAAATTAGGGGATGAATTGGTAGATAAATTAAAGGATAGTGAAGAATTCAAGTTTGAATTTCTCGGAAAAAAAGAGGGTTATGAAGGTCTTGAAAAGCAAAACTATTATTTGCTTGTGGAAATACCAGAAAACTTTTCTGAAAATGCAACAACATTAATGGATAAAGAGCCGCAAAAGCTCGAATTAATTTATGTTCCAAATGAAAGCTATAACTTCCTTGCAGCCCAAATTGGTGGCACAGCTATTGAAAAAATAAAAGCTTCCATTTCAGAAAAAATTACCGAAACTTATGCAGAAACTGTTTTCTCTAACATTGAGGATTTAGCATCCGGTCTCAATGAAGCGAGTGACGGTGCAGGAAAAATCAACGATGGCTCTGAACAATTAAAGGATGGTACGAATGAGCTGCATACTCATCTTGCTGAATTAGCAAGCAAAGCGATTACCTTTAATGAAGGGATGAAAAGCGCAAACTCAGGATCTAAGGATCTATCAACTGGAGTTCAATCTTTGAATGAAGGTTTGGGTGAATTGGAAAAAGGATTTTCCACATTAACAACAGCTTCACAAGAAATTTCCAAAGGGAATACTGAGCTTGCGAAAGGAATCTCTGAAGCAAAAGCCGGTATTGAAGAGATGGATCAGAAAATACCTGAGATGACAAAAGGTACAGCAGGTCTTGCTCAAGGGGCAGCACACCTGTCGAACTCTTTGGATACATGGCAGGCGGAAGCGAAAAATGTAAGTGGCGGAATGATGATGCTCAAGCAGCAGCTTGAAGGAGTATTATCTATGCTGGAGCCAGCTCAGCAAAAAGAATTAGAAGGGATTTTAAACTCTCTAACAGCAGGTACCTCAAAATTGGCTGAGGGGGCAGGACAAATCTCGCAAGGGGCAGATACCCTTTCAAGTAATTTGACTTTATTATCCGAGAAGCAAACACAGCTTGAAACAGGTGTCCACAGACTTGCTGAGGGGAGCAAAGCTCTCCATGAAGGTTCTAGGAAAATGGTTGAGGGTCAAAAACAATTTCAATCTGGAATGGGAACATTTGCACAAAAATTTTCAGAGGCAAAAGCGGGCGCAAACGAATTAGCGGGCGGTGCTTCTCTTTTATCAAGTGGATTAAATGAGTTGAGTGATGGAACGGATAAAATTACAATCGGTGCCGGTCAATTAGAGGAGGGGGCAAAAGAGTTAGCAGATGGTACGGTTGAACTTGCAGATGGAAGCAGTGAATTGGCCGATAAACTAGCTGATGGTGCAGAGGAAGCATCAACTGTCGAGGCTAATGATAAAACTTATCAGATGATGGCAGCCCCAGTTGATATTCAAGATGAAAAAATTAATGAAGTTCCAAACTATGGTACCGGCTTTGCGCCATATTTTATCTCACTCGGTTTATTCGTTGGAGCACTCTTGCTTTCCATTGTTTTTCCGCTAAGGCAGCCTGCTGCAGTTCCGAAAAACGCCTGGACCTGGTTCGCAAGTAAATTTGCGATCCTTTCAGGAATTGGCATTATTCAAGGTTTGATTGCAGCAGCGGTTTTAATGACTGCTCTAGGACTAGAAGTGAAAAACATACCATTATTTTTATTGTTTGTTGTTGTTACAAGCTTAACCTTTGTAGCGTTAATTCAATTTTTTGTAACGGCCTTTGGCGATCCGGGCAGATTTATTGCGATTTTAATTTTGATTTTCCAATTAACGACAAGTGCTGGAACTTTTCCATTAGAATTAATTCCGAGATTCCTGCAGCACTTTAATGCATTCCTGCCGATGACCTATACGGTCCAAGGCTTAAAAGCAGTTATTTCTAGCGGTGATTACGGATTTATGTGGCAAAATTTATTTGTTATGATCGGGTTTATGTGTTTATTTATTATTGGAAGTCTATTTTACTTTAAACTTAAGCATAAACGTCAATTTGAAATACTTGTAAAAGAGTAAAAAAAGTGCCAGTTGTCAAATGACAACTGGCTTTCAAATTTGGAAGGGATTATGGAACAAAATGCAGATGCATTTTGATAGAAAACGAATATCACATTGAATTAAAACGATTATCATGGTCAAAGAGTTTTCCTTAAATCTACAACAGTCACCCATACTTAGTTTGAACGACGTGCCATTAGCGTAAGCTTTATAAAGTTGTAACACCTAGACAATGATCACATTTATTGCTATAACACTCGTGCTGTTCTTCGATCTTTACACCACAGTCGCTACACTCTTTTGCCGGCAAATTATTGAAAAATTCAACAATGCTTTGAATCATGTTTATAGCCTCCTTCGGTTCAGGTGTTTGAAACAGTTTTAATATTATCTTAATTGTATTATAACAGTTTTGAGGTGTCAATACAGTTTTTTTATTATTTTTGTGAAATCTTATATAATGGCATTATGAGGAGGTAGGTTTATGAAATTGACGATTATTGGTTTTTGGGGCGGTTATCCGAAGGTAAATGAAGCGAGTACAGGCTATTTATTGGAGCATGGTAAGTTTAAACTACTGATCGATTGTGGCAGTGGGGTTTTGGCCAAATTGCAAAATTTTGTTGAGCCTGAGGAGCTTGATGCTGTCGTTATATCGCATTATCATGCTGATCACATTGCCGACATAGGGGTATTGCAGCATGCTCGTTTAATAAAAAGTTTCATCGGTGAGAAGCCGGCGACGCTTCCGATCTATGGACATCTATTAGATGAACTGGAATTTAGTAAGCTTACCCATACAGGGGTTACGGAAGGAATTGCCTATAATCCGCAAAAGCGTTTAACTATAGGCCCGTTTACGATTCAATTTTTAAGAACGAACCATCCAGTCCCATGCTTTGCCATGAGAATTGAAGCAGATGGAAAGGCGTTGGTTTATACTGCTGATACCTCATTTAAAGACGAGTTTATCGCATTTTCGGACAAGGCTGATTTGCTTCTTGCTGAATGCAACTTTTTTAAGGGACAAGATGGGAAAATTGCCGGCCATATGAACAGTATTGATGTCGGTAATTTGGCGCAATCAGCGAATGTTAAAGAAGTCATTTTGACCCATTTGCCGCAATATGGAAATCTTGAGAATCTTGTTAGTGAAGCGCAGGAAATCTATGCAGGTCCTGTTTCATTAGCCCAGTTTGGGAAGGTTATAACTTTATAAGGAGTTGATTTAGAAATTGTTGTTTATAGATAATAAGGGGATTACAGATCCTCAAATAAACCTAGCGATTGAAGAGTATGCTTTAAAAAATTTGGATATTAACGAGACCTATTTGCTTTTTTACATAAACGGGCCTTCTATTATTATTGGAAAAAATCAAAACACAATTGAAGAAATAAATACAGACTATGTGGAAGAAAACGGAATTAAAGTTGTTCGCAGATTATCTGGCGGAGGTGCGGTTTATCATGACCTAGGAAACCTGAACTTTAGTTTTATCACAAAGGACGATGGCGAATCTTTTCATAATTTTAAAAAATTTACTGAACCCGTTGTTCAAGCCCTTCATAAGTTAGGAGTTCATGCCGAGCTTAGCGGTCGTAATGACATAGTGGTTGGAGGCAGAAAAATTTCTGGCAATGCCCAGTTTTCTACTCGTGGAAGAATGTTCAGCCACGGGACTCTTATGCTTGATTCGGAAATTGATAATGTTGTTGCAGCATTAAAGGTGAAAAAGGATAAGATTGAGTCAAAGGGGATAAAGTCGATTCGCAGCAGGGTTGCCAATATTTCAGAATTCCTTGATGAAAAAATCTCAATTGAGGATTTCCGGGCTTTGTTGCTAGAATATATCTTCGGCAGCAAAGAAAACATTCAGGAATATGTTTTAACAGAGAAAGATTGGGAGAATATTGATCAGCTTTCAAAGGAGCGCTATCAAAATTGGGATTGGAATTATGGTAAGTCGCCAAAATTTAATCTTCAGCATTCCCACCGTTTTCCTGTCGGCAGCATCGATGTGCGCTTAGAAGTAAATAAAGGAATGATCGAAAACTGCAAAATTTTTGGAGATTTCTTTGGCGTAGGAGATGTGGCAGATATTGAACAAAAATTGCTTGGCAAACGCTACGAAAAAGCTGAAATCGATAAAGCCCTTGCTGATGTCGATATTAAACATTATTTTGGCAATATAACAAAAGAAGAATTTAGTCAATTAATTTATTAACGATGTCTATAGGACATCGTTTTTTTTTTAGAAAAACAATTTATTTTTCTTTATGCATAAATAAAAGGTAAAAAGGGGGAGGTTTTTCTATTTTAATATTTTAAAAATTCGATTATGTATGCGTTTTCTATTGAAGAGGTGATCTTCTTTTAATATAATATATTTGTGATTTATTAAAAATTTGTGAACATTTCTCAAATTTATGGAAATCAGCATGAAGGTACGCTCCACCTAGTTATCCTATGAAGTTTTTTTCGGGAAATTCTTCACAATAAACAAAGGGGATGGAGTAGATGAATTTATCTTCTCAACTGCATGAAACGGCAAAAATAGTGCCTCATAAACCAGCATATTATTTTGAAGATCAGCCAAGCACGTATGCAGAGTTGGATGGGGCGATTACGAAGTTTGCTTCTGGATTGGAAAAGCTGGGGGTAAAAAAAGGGGATCATGTGGGTTTGCTATTGGGGAATTCACCTTTTTTTGTCATTGGAATGTACGGGGCATTGCGTCTTGGGGCAACTGTTATTCCGATTAATCCAATCTATACGCCTGACGAAATTGGCTACATTTTGAACAATGGTGATGTGACCACCGTAATTGCCCTTGATTTATTAGTACCATTAGCAGAAAAAATGCATCACACGCTTCCAAAAGTAGAGCATTATATTGTTTGTGAAACGCCGCAGGGAAAAGGAACTAGTAACAGTCAATTATCGATCTACTCAAAGTTGAAATCGTTTTCAGAAGTTGTTGCATTAGGACAGTTGAGTTTTCGAGCACCTGAGGTTGATGAGGATGACGTGGCGCTTATTTTATATACCTCGGGAACAACAGGTAAGCCTAAAGGCGCTATGCTAACTCATAAAAACCTTTATTCGAATGCTAGGGATGTGGGCATTTATCTTCATATGAATGAAGATGATCGAGTGATTACAACATTGCCGATGTTTCATGTTTTTTGCTTAACAGTCTGCTTGAATGCCCCGTTGTTAAGTGGGGCAACGCTCCTCATCGATCCAAAGTTCAGTCCTAAGGAAATTTTTCGACTGGCCAAAAAATATGAAGCTACGGTCTTTGCTGGGGTTCCAACGATGTACAATTTTCTTTATCAATATCCAGAAGGTGATCCGAAAGATTTGCAGTCTTTACGACTATGCATTTCTGGAGGGGCGGCGATGCCAGTTGCTTTGTTAAAGAGCTTTGAAGAGAAATTTAAAGTTGTCATTTCAGAGGGGTATGGGCTTTCTGAAGCAGCACCTGTTACATGTTTTAATCCACTGGATCGTCCAAGAAAAGCAGGCTCTATCGGTCAGTCAATCGTCCATGTTGAAAATAAAGTCGTCAATGAGTTAGGAGAAGAGGTACCTGTCGGACATTCTGGAGAATTAATTGTTCGTGGTCCAAATGTTATGAAAGGCTATTACAAAATGCCGGAAGAAACAGCAGCAACGATTCGCGATGGCTGGCTTTATACTGGTGATATGGCTATGATGGATGAGGATGGGTATTTCTATATTGTTGATCGCAAAAAAGATCTTATTATTGTAGGCGGTTACAATGTTTATCCACGTGAGGTTGAGGAAGTGTTATATAATCATCGAGAAATTGTTGAGGCAGCGGTCATCGGTGTTCCTGATCCGAATCAAGGTGAGGCAGTGAAAGCTTATGTAGTAAGCAATAATCCAGCTTTAACAGAAGAGGCGGTTATAAGCTATGCCAAAGAACATCTAGCAAAGTATAAAACACCAACTCTCATTGAGTTTTTACAAGAACTCCCGAAAAATACAACTGGGAAGATTTTGCGCAGAGCTTTGAAAGAGCAAGTGCTAAAAAGTTGAAAACCTTAAGCTGTAAAGGGTCATTGCTTTGTGGTTCAAGCATTTGATGAGGCAAGCAGCGAACACGGGAAAGCTTCTTTTTACGATATTTTGAGACAAATTAATGGATAAAAGGCAGTGAGAATTTGATCTGCCTTTTTTATGTTGCGTTTGTTAAAAATTGCTGATAAAGGCATGTAACAAATCTTGTAAATGCCCGTTCTTTTCAGTACCTGTTTCTACGTCTTGCGCCTAGCAGTTTAATCATCTAACAGGCATTCCCTCCGCATGGAATTCTTGCTGTTTGAAAAGGGAACAAAGCATCGTGTTGACCTCATTCATCGCTTTCATTGCAAATGGCAGTAAAAATGGATAAATATTATTTTCAAAAAATTTTTAACTTTATGCAAAAACACTTGAAATAATATAGAAGATAATTATATAATTCTAGTTAAATATTGTTATTTAGTACATGAAAGCATAAAAGCTTCAAAGCAGAAAAGTAAATAAAAATGGGGGAACAGAATAATGTTGAAAAAATTAAAAACAGTAGCTGCTGTTGGGATGATGGGAGCACTTATTTTGAGTGGCTGCGGTTCTTCGGAGGAATCTAATGGGGACGGCGGAAGTGGTGATTCCGAAAAAACATATAAAGTGGGAATTTCTCAGATCGTAGCTCATCCTTCTCTTGACGCAGCGACGGTTGGATTTAAAAAAGCGCTCGAAGAGGCAGGGTTAAAAGTTGAATATGATGAGCAAAATGCGCAAGGTGAAATGCCAAACGCACAAGCCATTGCAAGCAATTTTGTCGGTGATCAAGTCGATTTGATCTTTGCCAATGCGACACCAGCTGCTCAAAGTGCTTTAAATGCAACGACTGATATTCCGATTGTGTTTACGTCTGTAACAGATCCGGTTGGAGCAGAGTTGATTACATCTTTTGAAGAACCAGGTGGCAATGTCACCGGAACAAGTGATATGTATCCAGATGCTATTCCAAGCACGATTAAGTTTATTGTTGAAGACTATGGGGCAAAATCCATTGGGACAATTTATAACACCGGTGAGCAAAACTCTATCGTCCAGATTGACGAGATGAAAAAAGCGTTGGAGGGAACAAGCGTCGAGTTAGTGGAAAGATCGGTGGCCACTTCTGCAGATGTTAAACAGGCCGCTGAATCTTTAATGGGGAAAGTAGATGCCATTTACATCATTACTGATAATACTGTTGTGTCTGCCCTTGACGCTGTCATCCAAGTTTCAAATGACAATGATATTCCATTATTCGTTGGCGAAACAGATTCTGTTGAAAAAGGAGCCTTTGCTGCATATGGGATTTCTTATGAAGCAATTGGTTACGAAGCTGGAAAAATGGCCGTTGAGATTTTAAAAGGAGAAAAAAGTCCAGCAGAAATTCCTGCACAATATCCGACAGAGGTTAAGCTTGTAATCAATAAAAAAGCTGCCGAGGAAATGAATGTAGAATTGAAAGAAGAATGGAACGATATTGCGCAATTTTTAGAGTAGGTAGCAATCCAGGGCTTCCACAAATGGAGAAGCCCTTGGTTTGTATGAAAGGATTCAGCATAGTGACTCACCCTAGTGTGATGAGCTTGCGTTTTTCTTGCTGTTATTAAGTAAGTATTATAAATTTAGATTTTTAGATTTGTTTAGTTCCAGCGCCTCTCAAACTTCAGGTTCTCCCCAGTTTATACGGTGATGAGCGAGGCGCTTTCACTTTTCTATTCGAAAGGGAGATTTTATGTTTACTGCAATCTTTGGTTCTGTCGAAGCGGGTGCTATGTATGCCCTCATGGCTTTGGGAGTATATTTATCATTTAGAATATTAGATTTTCCTGACTTAACGGTGGATGGGAGTTTTGTAACTGGAGCAGCTGTTGCTGCTGTCTTTATTATGGGGGGAATGAATCCCCTCTTGGCAACACTATTAGCGATGGTGGCAGGCTTTTTGGCTGGATGTGTAACGGGTCTTCTCCACACAAAAGGGAAAATTAATCCTTTGCTGTCAGGAATTTTAATGATGATTGCCCTCTATTCGATCAATCTGAGAATTATGGGGAAATCGAATATTTCTTTGTTAAATCAAGAAACTCTTCTCACCCAATTTACTGATTTTTGGAAGAGCTTAAAAATTGATGATGCAATCCAGTCTCTTTTCCATACGCTCGGACTTTCGAGTTTTATTCCGAAAACATGGGGAATTTTAGTGATCATGCTCATTCTTGCCTTTATTGTCAAAGTGCTCATCGATCTATTCTTAAAAACCGATATTGGTTTGGCGATTCGGGCAACGGGTGATAACGAGACAATGATCCGGAGCTTCTCTGCTAATACGGATCATTTGAAAGTGCTGGGGTTAGGAATCTCAAACGCTCTTGTTGCATTATCCGGAGCTTTAATAGGGCAGTACAGTGGGTTTAGTGATGTCGGGATGGGGATCGGTATGATTGTGATTGGTCTCGCATCTGTGATTATCGGTGAAGCGGTTTTTGGTGCAAAAACGATCGTGAGAGCAACTCTCGCCGTGATTGGTGGGGCCATTTTATACCGGGTGATTGTTTCTCTTGCGCTGAGGATTGAATTTTTGGAGACGGGAGATATGAAGCTTATTACCGCCTTTATTGTCGTCTCTGCTCTCGTTATCCCGAAAATGATTGAGTGGCAAAGAGATAAGCAAAAGAAGAAAAAAAGATTGCTTGCATCGAAGGAAAAAATGAATGATGAAGAGAAAAGTGGTGAAAGCCTTGCTGCAATTAAAACAGATTTATAAAGTGTTTAACGAAGGAACACCAGATGAAAAAATTGCCCTTGATCATATTAATCTTGTCCTTGAATCAGGTGACTTTGTTACGGTTATCGGCAGCAACGGGGCAGGAAAATCGACGTTAATGAATATGATCTCCGGCAAGCTTATCCCGGATCTTGGCGTTGTAAAGATTGACGGTTATGATGTGACAACGGAAAAAGAGCATAGACGCTCAAGGTTAATTGGCCGGGTCTTTCAGGATCCGATGGCGGGGACAGCACCATCGATGACTATTGAAGAGAATTTAGCACTTGCATATGCAAGGACACGTTCTCGTCGATTAAAAATCGGTGTATCGAAAAAGAAACGAGAATTTTTTAAAGAAAAGCTTGAGATTCTTCATTTAGGTTTAGAAAATCGGCTTGAGGCCAAAGTCGGCCTTCTTTCTGGCGGTGAGCGCCAAGCATTATCTTTATTAATGGCAACCTTTACGGAACCGAAAATTTTATTATTGGATGAGCATACAGCGGCGCTTGATCCTTCCCGGGCGGAGCTGATAACAAGATTGACGAAGGAAATTGTTCATGAATTTAAGCTTACAACATTAATGGTTACTCACAATATGGAGCAAGCATTGGAGCTGGGCAACAAACTGATTATGATGGATAAAGGACAAATTATTTTTCAGGCAGATGAGAAACAAAAACAGCAGTTGACAGTAGAAAAGCTCTTGGAAGAGTTCCAACGCATTCGCGGGGAAAAAATGAGCAATGATCGAGCGGTTTTAATTTAATCGCTTTGTTTAACGATATTGTTGATAAACGATTTTTGGCTCATTTTGTGCGAATCGAAGATAGATTTCACACGCCTTTTCAGCATAGCTGCAAGAGAGGGGAAATGAGCCAAAAAATAACAAGTCAATATAATATGTAGTTAAAGAGTGCTGTCACTTATTGCGACAGCACTTTAGCATGTTACGGGTAATGCATCACCAATTGGTAGGTAGTAAGCATGCTGCTGTTATTTTTATACGTATGTGTTTTATTAGCAAGGAAGCGGATGGAGTCACCAGAGTTCAGGCTGAAGCTTTCGTCGCCGATTAGTATTTCAAGCTCACCGCTGACAATAGTAATATACTCTTCAAGGCCTTCGTTATGCTTTTCAGATAGATGAGTACACCCTGGTTCGATTTCAACGGTGAAAATTTCAAACTTTTTTCGTGGATCAAAAGGAAAGATAGGGTAAACGCGATAGTTTCCATTGCTTTCTGTAACAGGAACTATGTTGCTTTGTTTGACGACGATAACATTAGAAGCCTCCTCTTTCATTAATGAAGAAAAGGAAACTTGCAAACCTCTTGCAATTTTCCATAAGGTTGAAACAGTTGGATTTGAATCCCCTCGTTCAATTTGGCCAAGCATGGCTTTACTAACTCCCGTTAATTCTCCGACTTGCTCCAAGCTGTAGCCGCGATTTTTTCGGATGCTCTTTAAATTATCCGCAATATTTTTTTGAATATTTTCCATTTTTCCTCCTATACTCTTGTATAATATAACGCACATATGTATAATATATTTTATCAATTTCGGAAGATTTATGCAAATTTGCAATAAAGAGGAGGTTGGAGATATGTCAGAGATGGTGTTAAATAAATCGGCTACTGAATTCAGACGAGGATTTCAAGCAGGGATTACGATTGCGATTGGTTATTTTCCAGTAGCTCTAACGTTTGGATTATTAGCGAAGACAACAGGATTATCCTTTGGAGAGACTCTTCTCATGAGCTTGATTGTCTATGCGGGGGCCGCTCAATATATTTCTTTAAGTTTATTAACTTTAGGAACTGGTACATTTGAAATCATTTTAACTACGTTTATCGTTAATATTCGTCATTTTTTAATGTCAGCTTCATTGAATGAAAAGAGTGAAGATGAACCTCTGTTGACAAAGGCAGCGTACGCATTTGGCATAACGGATGAAACATTTTCGATAGCCGCTGTGAAGGAAGGAACTGTTTCAGCAGGGTATATGTTTGGCCTAAATATGATTGCCTATTTAAGCTGGGGCATTTTTTCTGGAGTTGGTTATATGGTCGGTTCAAGTTTGCCGAAAACATTTCAGGAAGGAATGTCGGTTGCCCTTTATGCCATGTTCGTTGGATTGTTAGTTCCGTCGATGAAGAAGGGGATGAAAGTCGTATATTTGGCCGTGTTGGCAGCTATTTTTAATACTGTTTTTACAATAACCAATGCTTTATCAACAGGCTGGGCAATTGTCTGTGCAACTTTGCTCTCAGCGGTCATTGTGGAGTGGGTTGTATTCATTAGGGGAAGACAGAGGAGGGTGAAAAATGAACAGTGAAATCATGTGGATGATTATTGGCATGGGTGTGGTTACCTTTATTCCAAGGATGCTGCCATTTGTTCTTTTTCGTGGAAAAGAATTGCCTGAATTTCTTCAAGGTATTTTAAGGAATGTTCCCTACGCAACGTTGGGAGCCCTTATTTTTCCTGGAATTCTTTTTATTCAAGAGGATATTTGGTATGGAGTGCTAGGTGCGGCTGTTGCTTTTGCCATTGCTTTCCTTGGTGCAAATGTGATTGTTGTCGTCCTAGGTTCGATCGCTGTTCTTTCTCTCTATTCTTTGCTCTTTTAATTTTTGCTTTTGGCGCGTATTGCTTGAGGAAGCAAACTTTACCTTATGCTTAACAATCGTTTTCATGCTGTTTTTAATGAAAAAAATGGTTTCCCTTTACGTGGCGTTAACGTATGATTTGAAAATTTTGAGATGATAATAGAAAAGTCTCAGTTCTAAATGTTTTTTTTGCTACTAAAATGATAATAGAGGGGTTGTACCATTATACCCGTTGAACAACGTGAAGGGGGAGTGACATGGCGAGAAAAATTGGTCTATACGGAATCATTGCCTACATCCTTTATGGCCTGTTTTTTTATTGGTATTTATTCTATTTTGCTGATACAAGTCTGCCGTTTGAATATGAAGGCTCAAAAGCAGATCCAGCCACATTTTTAAATGGACGGGAGCTCATGCTGAGTGAGGAGTATTCCAAAATAAGAAATTTATTATTTTTTTTGAGCACGCCTTTTGAATGGCTCTTTTATTTATTTGTGCTGTTAGCAGGTCTTTCAGGTGCTTTTAAGAAATGGGCAGGGCAGTCTTCAAAGTATAAAATCATTCAGACTGCAATATATACGATTTGGCTTACTTTTTTTGCATTTGTAGCCACTTTCCCATTAAGTTATATTAGCTATTCTTTGTCAAAGTCTTATAATATTTCGACACAGTCATTCTCATCATGGATGAAGGATGAGCTAATTGATTTTTGGATTAATTTTGGAACGATGTTTATTATCGTTGCAGTCCTCTACTGGCTTATGAAAAAAAGTCAAAAGAGATGGTGGTTGTACGCGTGGTTATTATCTGTGCCGTTTACACTGTTTGTAATGTTTCTACAACCAGTCGTGATTGATCCTTTGTACAATGATTTTTATCCATTAAAGGATAAACAATTAGAAGCGAAGATATTAGAGCTTGCTAGTGAAGCAAATATTCCCTCAGAGCATGTGTTTGAAGTGAATATGGCAGAAAAAACGAATGCCCTTAATGCTTATGTCACTGGTATTGGCTCGAATTCCCGTATTGTGCTGTGGGATACGACGTTAAATCGTTTAAACGATGAACAAATTTTATTTATTATGGCACATGAAATGGCACATTATGTTGAAAAACATCTCTATATTGGGATTGCTGGATATTTGCTTTTATCATTAGTAGGCTTGTACTTAACCTATCGTCTTATGAATTATGCGGTAAATAGGTGGGGAGAAGCATTAAAAATTCCTGCAGTGCACGATATTCGCTCTTTTCCACTTTTCCTAATGATCTTATCGATGCTCCTATTCGTATCAAGCCCTGTTTCCAATCTTGTTTCTAGATACCAGGAGATGAGAGCAGATCGCTATGCCATTGAAATGACTGGTAATACGGAGGCCGGGATCGGGACCTTTCAGGAGTTAAGCAGAGCGGGTCTAAGCCAAGTGAATCCACCGCTTTTAGTGAAAATTTTCCGCTATGGTCATCCGACGATGCTTGAGCGCATTTCAATGATAGAGGAGTATGAAATTGAAAAGATGAGACAGAGTGAAGAATAGTGAAAGTTGTATCACGTATACGAAGGGCAGAGAGTCCGTTTAGGGCTCTTTTTTAGTTGGAAGGATTTACTGCGCAGCTTGTATTTTGCCGATGATAAGCGAGAAGGAAGCAAAAATTACCTCTTTATAAACATAGTTTTGCGCTAAAAAAATCCCCGCTTAGTTGGAGAGGGGAGAATAGCATAAGTACTAAGTTCCGAACCTTTGCTTGAGTTCTATATATTGCGTGGAAAGCTGAAGAAAGGTGCTTTTATCTTTTTTATCAATTGCCTGATCAATTTGTAGGAACAACTTTTCCTTTTCAGACTTTAATAATGATTCAGATAAAACCATATCGATGTATAAGTTCATCATGAATGCTTCTTTTTTACGATTCATTGCACCGGACTTCATTAATTCTGGATAAAATTTTTCTTTCATCGAGATCACCTCTGATGTCTTTTTGATATTATAAAGGATTTCTTCATGGTAATCAACTGAATTTTTAAAATTTTTAGATAAATTTCTTCAATAGGAAATTATGACTAATTTTTGAACAATTTGGTAATTTATAGAAATGACATAAAATCAGCGTTATGATGGTAATGGATGGCTTTACACTGAAATTCTTTTGTTTGACTGAGAAAAAAGACCTATTTCCAGTTTTAACATTTGGTTCAGTAGCAAGCAAATCAATTTGATTATAAGGAGATTAAGAAATGGAAAACGAAAAGCTAATCATTGAGGAATATGAAATTAATTCCTCCACAGCCATTGTGATGCCAATCGAATATGGGAGTAAAATTTTTTCGAAAATTTATGAGCTTGAGGAGGAGACGATCTCCCCATTTAAACCGTTCGAGCTTGTAAAGGAAAGTTGTTATAGCTTCGGGAGCACTTATGAAGGATGAAACGTAATGGTAGGACAAAAAAAGCAAAGATTAACATTGCACGAAGTCAATGTTTTCAATGCTTACATAATTATTACGTTTCTCTTTAGTAACTGTATAGTGGATTTGCTCTACGACATCATCTATTAAAAGCTTTTTTTCCATTTGCTCAAGGAAATTCCAATTTTGTTTTATATTTTTAATTGCTTTTAGTATTTCTTGTCGGGCAAAAAAGTCTACTTCAACTGAATTATTCTTGAACTTCTCCAGTTGCTCATGTATTTTTTTCTCTTCTTTTTCTGCTTCAGCTATTCGAGCTCGAAAATCATCGTCTGACATTACTTCATCAGCCCAAAGATACTGCCACTTTTTTCTTCTATTACTGATTTTTATTAGTTCTAGTTCTAAGGTTAATTTATCGTTTTCTTCTGGTGATTCTTGGTTCAGAAGTTCATCCCCTAAAGCGGCAGCCTGTTCAAAGTTAAAGTCTTGTTTAGTTATATAATCTAAAAATGATTGTTCTAGTCTTCTTTCCGAGACATTATAAGAACCTTTGCATTGTCCAGTTTTCCCTTTGTTACATCGATAAAAATTATAAATAACTTTCTCTCCAAATTTATTTGTTTCGTAAGTTTTACTTCCAACCATTGCGTGTCCACATTTTACACATTTAAGTTTTCCTGCAAATATAAAATTGCTTGAGATAATTCGAGGATGTTTCGGTCTACGCTTTTCTATAAGTCTTTGAGTAGCATCGAACAGTTCACTCGAGATTATTGGATCGTGAGCACCATCATAAACAACGTCGTTCCATTTCAAGGACCCTTTGTAAAGTGGATTTTTAATAAGCCTCATGATGTGTGTATCGTTCCAAGTGTTTTTGTCTCGAGTAGTGATGTTCCTCTCATTGAGATATTGACAAATTCGATTCGCGCTATAGCCTTTGTTATATAAATCATAAATAGTTCTAACTGTCTTTGCTTCTGGCTCATTAATGATAAGGTCCCCTTTAGTCAATACTAGGTCATAACCAAATGGCCGAAAGTTAAGTGCATATTTACCTTGTCTTACCTTTTCCTCATACCCCATGCTGATACGTTCTCCTAAATTTTCACGTTCCCATTGAGCCATCGCGGCAACGATGGTTATAAACATTCTCCCCATAGCTGATGTTGTATCGAACACCTCAGTAGCAGATTTAAACTTACAATTGTATTTTTCAAACTTCTCCAATATTTTATAAAGGTCAGAGACGGAACGAGTAAGACGGTCTAACCTCCAAACTAGGACACAATCAATTAGCCCTTCCTCAATATCCTTCAACATTCGCTGAAGGTTTGGTCGGTTCATGTCTTTAGCAGATATTCCTTCGTCTGGATAAATACCCGCCACTTCCCAATCTTGAGCAATACAAAACGCTTTCAATTTATGTTTTTGAGCAGAGATAGAATAACCTTCCTTTACTTGTTCTTCGGTGGACACACGAATGTAAATTGCTACTCTCATAGTATTACCCTCCTAAATAAGAATGTATGTTCTTATAATAATTAAAAAGGAATAAGGTCCTTTTCTTTTTCTATCTCCCAATTTTCTAATAATTTCTGTTCAAAGAAAGTAGACTTGCTTCCACAATTAGGACAATACCTTGCATTACCATCAAGGATGGTTCCACATTCCCATTGAATCTCACCGTTCCATTCTTCTACATTAGTACATTTATTTACTACGTTGACTCCGCAAATCTTACAATGTGCACCGTTATAATTTAATTCTTCGTTCCCACACTGAGGACATGCTAAAGCTCGTCCGTTAGCATCCACATCATAACCATTATATTTCACGTTGTTAATCCCCCTATAAGTATAAAATGTTTTAGTTATTTTTTGATTTCTACATATCGGGCAAAAGGAAGGGTCAGTAAAGATAAAGTAACTTCTACAATCGCCACAGTAATGATTGTTTTTCATTTTATATATAAAGTTAGAAAACATTTTTTCAAGTGTAGAATTAAAAGTGTATCCATATCCCATTCTTTGGCCAGTATTCAAAAATGAAATGACATTACTTGCTGCTTCCTCTGACATTTCACAAATGTTTTGAATATCGAATATTTCAACTTTTCCTAACTTGATAATAACTGTTGGTGGTGCTAACAGCTCCCTTGCGAAACAATTAGCCTCTTTCTCGAAAATTTCATACTCACTATCGCTTAAAGAGCTTCTGCCTAAAGTGGCTCTATTAGAAATTTCATTATGTTTTAACATGAAGTGACCAAGTTCATGGGCTATTGTCCAGCGAATTCTCCCTTTGTTCTCCACTTGATCGTTATAGAGTATTAAATATTGACCTGTTGTTTTTTTATAATAGCAACAACCTTCATCACTATTAGCAAATTCACAAACTTCTTGTAAAGTCATACCTTGATTCTTAGCGAACCAAGTATATTTTTTAATTCGTAGATTCGGAAAATGTTTCGAAAGTTTTTTTACTTTTACAGGAAGTTCTCGTACATTATTAATTTGTAATAACGTATGAGCTGCTCTTTCTGCTTTCGAATAATTAGGCTTAAAGGTCATCATCGTCATCATCTTCATCCTTGCTAAATGCATCATCAAATGTTGCTTCTAAAATTCTTAGAGCTTTTTTTCTATTATTTGGTGTTAAATTGCGAGCGAATCGTTCAATCTTGCGAAAATCATCATCGGTAATCTCGTCATCGTTATCTAAATGAGGATTATTGGTTCTACCTAAAAGGTAATCAGTAGATGTGTTAAAATAATCAGCTATTTTTTGTAGTTTATCAGCTCCTGGAGTTTGTGTTTTTAATCGATATAAGGTGTTTTTGGAATAACCCAAAGCATTTTCTAGTTCATTAATTGAAATTTTTCTCTCATTGCAAAGTTTTTTTATCCTCGTAAACGTTGTCATATCAACCATCCTTAAGAGCCAGTCGAAATTAATTAAACTTTTTGTATAAAATAAGTTGACTATTTTATGCTTATAGTTTAATATTACAGACATAAGCTATTTGATTAGCAAAAAAGACAATAAAAAATACAACCTATGTAAATACATTTTTGACGCTGGGGAGCAAAAAAATGTTAAATTACAGGCTTTTAAAGTCTTATTTAGCTATGCTTATATATTAAACTATTCGCATAAAACAGTCAATGTTTTTTCGCTAATCATTTAGCTTTTTTCTTGTCGAATACTAAAGAAAGGAGATTAGATTATGTCGGAAGATTTAAGTGTTAAAGTTCGTTCGGAGCTTTATAAAAAGAAGTTGAAACACAAAGATTTGGCTGAAATGTTGGGTATTTCCGGAGCGTATTTGTCTGACATTCTTAGTGGTAAAAGAAATGGTGTGAAAGCTCAAGAACATATCAAGCATATAAAGAAAATTTTAGGTATATGAGGGGGTTAATTAATGAACCAACTAGTAATTATGCATAATCAACAAGCTGTAACAAGTTCTTTACAAGTAGCTGAAACCTTTGAAAAGCAACATAAACACGTTTTACGAGATATTGATGAATTCAAAAAAGATGTGCCCAATTTTGGACTGATGTTCTTCGAAACAACCGAACCTGATAGTTACGGTCGTGAACGGAGAGTGTACTTCATGAATCGAGATGGATTCACATTACTGGCAATGGGCTTTACTGGAAACAAGGCACTTCAATTCAAGCTGAAATATATTGAAGCCTTTAACGCAATGGAAAAAAAGCTAATCGCACCACAACCAAATTACACTCTTCCACAAAACTTCAAAGAAGCATTACTCATGCTTGCAGAAGCTGTGGATGAAAATGAACAACTGAAATTCGAAATCGAAAGTAACAAAGAAAAAGTGATTTTAGCAAATGCCATAACCACAAGTGATGAAGGCCTCCTTATAGAAGCTGCAGCAAAATACATGAGGCAAAACGGTGTGAATATCGGGCGTGACCGACTATTTAAATGGCTTAGAAATAAGGGATACCTTGTTAATAGACAAGGAAGAGAATGGAATATGCCTACACAAAAATCATTAAATCAAGGATTAATGAAAATCCATTGCCATCTTTATTACGATTCAGAAGGCGAACTTAAAACTAGCCGTCAAGTAGTCGTGACCGGTAAAGGCCTAATGTATTTCATTAATAAATTTCTCCATGATGGTCAATTGAAATTGAGTTTATAGGATGTGATTTCAATGAAGGATGCTCCAAAGCATATTAAAGAAAAAATCCTAATGTTCTTCTTAAAAACAAGCGTCCCGAGGATTATCGAAGCAGAACGCAAAGCAAAAAAGTTAGAAACTAGTAAACCAAAGCGCTATTAACATTTGGGTAAATTGTGATGTGTGTCCAGAACATGCAGAACAAATAAAAGCAAAATTATCTAAAGCCTAGCAGGCTTTCCTTCTTACCCACTTGGCGAAATTTGATGAACGATTTTAGTTCTAAAACTTGAAGGGAGGTGAAGATAGTGAGACCGTGCGAAATCATTAACTCCATACCTGAAAATATTAAATCTCTACTCAGCGAAAAAGAACTATTAAGTTTAGCTATCGGAATGACTGATAAAAATAGAGTTTTTCTAATAAACGGACCGCAAGGACCTACAGGGAAAACAACACTTGCTAAATGGCTAAGAAAACAAGGATATAAGGTTTATGAAGAATTTGAAATGCAACGAATTGAGTTAAATAAAAAACTCACCTGATACCACCATATCAAGTGAGCTGCCTTCATTACTTCAATAGTTTAATAGATTTCTCTGAAACGTTAAAGATCCAGTTAAGTGCAGTTTTATCTTTTACTTTATAGCCGCACTTTAACATAGCACCTTTGAAAGCACCATTACCAATATAAAACCCACCATTACTTTCAAAGATGTGTTTTAGTCCATATGATGTACGACGTTCATTAAATGATTTGATTGGTTCAAAATTCGACTCAATCCATTTAATCAACTGTTGTTGCTCCCCTGGGGTTAGGTAATCAAAAGCCTCAGGCTGATTGTGGATATCTTGAGCTGTTTCTACCATAATATACACCTCCTCTTACAGAGGATTATACCAAATGAAGGGTGGTGAGTACGTTGAAAATCAAAGTTAGAGATTGGCTTAATTTATCTTTGCAAGACCGCATTATTATTTTGCAACAAGCATCAAAAAAGAAAGGGTGATCTTATGAGCAAGAGAGAAAAAATGGAAGCATTAATTGAGCGATACCAAAAGCAGGGAATAAAAATTGGTTGGTGCAGGAGGTTACTTAGTTAATGACAACAGTAACATTACGTTGTCCAAAGTGTAAACGCAGCTTTCAGGTATTAGAGGATGAACAATTTGACCACGGATGTCCACATTGTGGTTATGGTGAGCAAAAAGAATAGCCCGATGCGCCAACATCGGACCATAAAGTTATTTTAATTTCATTTTCAGTTTAAACAGTAATTAAGAATAAATCAACAGGGGAGGATAAAATGCCTTGGTTTGAAGCAAAAGATCGCACTGTTCATAGCCCTGTAAATCCAAAGTTGGAGCCATTTTATAAGCTACTTGAACAATACGAAAAAACTTTAAGTGGTAGCAATCTTTATGAGGATTTAGTTGAAACATATGAATACTTAGATCAGGTTTTTAAGGAGGAAAAATAATGAATGCATTACAGCAAACTGAATTAATGGATGTGGAAGAAATCCAGTCGCAGGACAAGCCTTTTGAAATTACTGATTTAGAGAGTCTTAATTGGGCATTTAGAAAACTTTCTGCTCTTAAGTCAAAGGAGAAGGAAATTAAGCAAGTGGCAGATGTGGAAAGAGAACGTATTGCTGAATGGGAACGTGGAGAGCTATCCACAATCTCTAACAGTCTTGAATTCTTTGAAAATATGATTGCTGTTTATCATGCTAAGCAATTAGAGCAGGATCCTAAAGCTAAGACAATTTCTACTCCATATGGAAAAAGTAAAACTCGTAGGTCTGGTGAAGCACCGGAAAAAGCCGATGAAGAACAAATCCTTCAATATGTCATCGAAAATGAAATGGATGAATTTATCAAGAATAGCGTGAAATGGGGGGACCTTAAGAAGTCTCTCAAGATTGTGGAAATTAGCGGTGAAAAGGTAGTAATAAGTCAAGATGGACAGATAGTACCTGGAGTCTCGGTAAAACCTGAAACAATCACTTTTAGCGTCGAGGTGGATTGATTAATGCCGAAACCATTAAATTTAGTCGGAAAAACCTTTGGTAAACTGACTGTTATTAATAAATCTGACAATAATAAATTCGGAAAAACAACATGGTTATGTAAATGTAGTTGCGGTTCTGAAAAAGTCATTATTGGATCGGCTTTAAAAAATGGGATTACAAAAAGTTGTGGTTGTTTAAAGAGAGAGGTTCTCACCGAAAGAAATTTCAAGCACGGAAAATCTTATAAAAGAATTTATACAACTTGGCAAAATATGAAAAGTAGATGCGGTAATCCAAATAGACAAGACTATAAAAATTATGGCGGTAGGGGTATATCAGTATGTGAAGAATGGTTAAACGATTTTGAGTCATTCTTCAACTGGAGCATTGATAACGGGTATAAAGACCATTTAACAATTGACCGTATAAACAATGATATGGGATATTCACCAAACAATTGCAGATGGACAACCCAAAAAGAACAAATGAGGAATTTTAGAAACAATATCTATATCGATATAAACGGAGAGCAATTAACAATGACAGCAATTGCAGAAAAATACAACGTGAGTAGGGAAGCTGTTAGAGAACGATACAAGAAGGGGATAAGAGGTATGGATTTAATAAAAGGACTTAAAAAAACTGGTGTGACGGTTAAGCCTGAGTCGATCTCCTATAGTGTGGAGGTCTAAACTATGGCACAACAATTTGATTTCAGCACTCAAAGTGCTACAGAGATTCAAAAGGATGGCAAAACATATTTACTTTATGCCAATCCTGGAATGGGTAAGACACATACACTGCGTCATTTGCCAGGAAAAACGTTAGTCCTTGATATTGACCGCACTTCTCAAGTCCTAAAAGGTGAAGAAAACATCGACATCATTTATGTAGATAACCAAAACACTTGGGATTACTGGGAAGCTTTACTGACCCACCTTAAAGAAACGAAAGGTAAATATAACAATATCGCGGTAGATAACGTTTCGGAATTAGAACGTTGCTTATTATCACATTTAGGATTTATTGGTCGTAATCAAGGAGTTCCGTCACAGGGGGATTATCAGAAAATGCAATTTCGAGTAGTAAATAGTTTCCGTTGGATGAAAAATCTAGCTGATCGGATTGTGTTTACAGCTTGGGAAACAACTGACCTTTATACATCATCAGAAGGCCAACAATATAACCGTTCATATCCACAGATCAATGCAAAGATTTTAAATAACGTACTTGGTTTATGTGATGTAGTTGGTCGCTTGATGATTAATCAAGAAGGTGAGAGGGGGTTTGTTTTAGAGGGAACGAACAGTATTTATGCAAAGAATCAATTAGATAGCAGAAAAGGTTGCAAGCAAGAAGAAGTATTCTTATCATCCACAAAATAATTTAGGGGGAAATAAATAATGTCATTTTTTAAATTTGATGAAGAAAACGCAAGTGCAGGGTTTGAGTTAGTAGCAGAAGGTAAGTATGAGGCGGTAATCGTTAATGCAGAACCACGTAAAACACAGGCAGGCAAACCAATGATGAATGTGGATTTTGAAATTCGTAGTGATGTTCCACAGAACCACCAAGGAGCTAAGGTGCTCTATAACACATTTACCTTTGAACATGAGGTATCAGTTAGGATCGTCAATTCATTATTAAAAGCATGCGGATTTCCAAATGGTCACCAATTTAAGGATCCGGAAGACATGGCAAAGCAACTTATCAATAAAAATCTCAAAATCACTGTTAAGCATGAAGAATATGAAAAAGTAGTTGATGGTGAAAAGCAAAAGCGTACAGCTGCTAAAGCAAAATACTATGATGTATCCGATGTGAACCCAATATCACAAGGTGGAATCACTATCTCAGATGATGATATTCCATTCTGATCAGTAATTAACTTAATAGAGAAGTTGGTTTTTGGCTGGCTTCTCTTTTTTATACACAAATTTAAGGATAAAGCTTCATAGGAGGGCGAAATGAAAGAAAATCCATACAATTTCAACGAAATCCCTGCCGAATTAAAAGCCCTTCCTCAATGGATTTTGTGGAAATCAGAAAAGCGTAATGGTAAGCCCACTAAAGTACCGTATCAGCCTAATGGGGAAATGGCTCAAGCTAATAATCGTAGAACTTGGAGCACTTTTGCAACAGCCGTTAAGTTTTATCTCCAAGGTGAGTATGACGGCATAGGGTTTGTTTTTAGCAGACAAGACAACTACATCGGAATTGATATTGATAAATGCGTAAACAATGAAAAACCGAATGCATTTGCCACGGAAATTATTGACACTTTAGATAGTTACACAGAGTTTTCACCTAGCGGAAAAGGCATCCACATCATTATCAAAGGCAATCTTCCGCAAGGTGTTGTTGGTACAGGTCGAAAAAGCACTAAGCACGGACTAGAAATCTATTCATATGGCCGTTACTTCACCTTTACTGGAAATCGAGAAAATTCAAATGAAATTTATGATCGCACGGATGAACTAGCCGAAGTGTTTGAAACTTATTTCGACGACAGCGATATACAGGGCCGCATTAATTTAGCAGAGTTCGAAAAAGACGAAATCAAAATTTCAAACGATTCTCTTTGGGAAAAGATGTTTCGCAGCAAGAACGGTGACGAAATTCGAAGTTTGTATAACGGAAATCTAATTAATGATGATCATTCAGCGAGTGATTTGGCTTTATGTAATCATCTAGCTTTTTGGACAGGAAATTCCGCAACTAGAATGGATACCATGTTTAGGGAATCCAATCTTATGCGTGATAAATGGGACGTCATTCATTTCCGAGATACCAATGAAACATACGGAGAGAGAACAATTGCGACTGCTATTGCTGCAACTTCAACAACGATTTTGGACAACAAGAAGCAATTCGAAGAATTCTCTTATGATTTTCATTTTGGTGATACTTCAGAAGAAGTTGTGGAGGAAAAGCCGAAAAAGAAATTCCGCTTAACTGAATTGGGGAACGCTGAGAGGATCGCACACGAATACGGCCATGTTATCAAATATGTTTCTGAAATGGGTTGGTTGATATGGGACGGAAAACGGTGGAAGTTAGACACCAAAAAGGAAATTGAACGAATTACAGCTAAAGTCCTTCGCGGTCTATACAAGTCAGAAGATGAATCAGAGACCAAATGGGCTAGAATGTGCGAACGTCGTAATATCCGAATGAACAGCATTAAGGACCTCATGCCATTGGTTCCAGGAGAACGTGAAGAGTTTGACCGACATAAATATTTATTTAATGTCGAAAATGGAATTATTGATTTAACAACAGGGAAATTACAGCCTCATGATAGAAATTTAGGGATCACCAAAATCACCAATATCTCTTTTGATGAAAACGCAAAATGTCCTGAATGGTTGAACTTTTTAGACCAAATATTTCAAGGGGATAAAGAATTAATTGAATATATGCAAAGATTGATTGGGTACTCGCTCACTGGAGAGATTACAGAACAGATAATGGTTTTCTTAATCGGTGGAGGTTCAAATGGTAAATCAACTTTCATTAATACGATTAAGGATCTCATGGGCGAATACGGCAAGCAAGCCAAGTCAGATACATTTATCAAGAAAAAAGAGACAGGTGCCAATAACGATATTGCTAGATTGGTAGGTAGTCGTTTTGTTTCTGCCATTGAAAGTGAAGATGGTGAACAACTTTCAGAGGCTTTTGTAAAACAGATAACAGGAGGGGAACCAGTTCTCGCTCGTTTCCTTCGACAAGAGTATTTTGAGTTCATCCCTGAATTTAAAGTGTTTTTTACAACCAACCATAAGCCAGTAATCAAAGGGGTAGACGAAGGGATTTGGAGACGTATTCGATTGGTTCCGTTCAATCTTCAACTGCCAAAAGAAAAACGTGATAAAAAGCTTCCTGAAAAATTATCTCTTGAAATGCCTGGTATCTTGAATTGGGCGATTGAAGGTTGCTTGAAGTGGCAGCAGTCGGGACTAAACGATCCAGCAGTCGTTATGAAAGCAACTGGGGATTACAAAGAGGAAATGGATATTCTTGGACCGTTCATGTTCGAATGTTGTTTTAAACGTGAAGATGTTCAGATTGAAGCAAAAGAATTATATGAAGTCTATTCCAATTGGTGTTTCAAAAATGGTGAGCACCAGTTAAAGAATCGAGCGTTTTATCGAATTTTAGAATCTCAAGGACTAAGAAGAGAACGAGGCAGTAGAAATAAGTATTTCATCAAGGGTGTTACTTTAATAGAACGAAAAAATACTTTTTCTCAACAAAAGTTACTGAATTTAGAAGAAAATAGCGAAAGTGTTACTAAAAATAACACATTTAAATTCTCTTAAAAGCCTTATGTATCAAGGGTTTAAAATACTTTATCTTTTATATTTGTTACTTTTGTTACTAAAAATATATATAAACAAAAAAATATATATATAAGTATTCTATTAGGAGCGTTAATACTCAAAATAGGTAACAAAAAGTAACACTTGCTTTCAATCCCTTGTGGCTCTAAGGCTCAAAGGTGTTACTTTTTAGTAACACATGATAATTTTAAGCTGTTTTCAGTAACAATTTAAGTAGTTTTGGATAATCGAGGTGATAGATTTTGCAAGTTTTAATGATTCTCAGCCAAATTTGGAAATCAGGCGCAAATATTTATTTGGATGAAACAGATAATCGAATTGCGATTAAGAATCAGAATTTGATTCCTAAAGAAGTGATGCAAGTTGCTGAACAAAATTTCCAAGCAATCGATGAATGGTTTAAGTCTTGGAAGGGTGCTAATGCTGAAAAAACTACGCTCATGAAAATGGTTCATCAAATCTGTGGATGGCAAGATAATGAGAAATTAAAGGAATGGATGTGCACTGATACAGTGTCACTTGAATTATTCATAGATTGGTTGAATCTCCTAGCTAGGAACGGTTGGAAAGATGTCTACGAAGATTATCGACAATACGAAAATGAAGAATCAAATAAAATGGCTCATGAATTATACATCCGTGCGGTTACATATGCCAAGAAAGGAGCATGAGAATGAGAGAAATAAAGTTTCGTGCAGTCCATAAAGAAGCTAAAGGAATGGCTAATTGGAATTTAGTAAAAACAATGCAAATGCACCGACTAGAAGATGATGGTTTTATCTTTATGCAGTTTACAGAGTTACTCGACAAGTATGGTAAAGAGATTTATGAAGGGGATATCGTTCTTTACGACAGGAATGTACATCCAAGTATAGATAAACTTCATTATGTTGTCGAATGGAGAACAAATGGATATGTGTTAAATGGTTACCACAATGACTTTGATAACTTTGATAGTGAAATGCTTGAAGTTGTCGGTAACATCTACGAAAACCCTGAGTTACTGGAGGGGAAGAAATGATTAGAGAAGCATGGGTATTGCAACTAAAACCGGAAGTCGCTATAGAGCAATATGAAGGCAAGACCTTGTTTCTAACAGATGATGATGAAATTGATTTTTTAACAGAGAACCTTCAGAAAGCAGAATTAATCTTCGACAAAGAGGGAGAAATTGAACGACAAAAGGCTCACGAAAAAATTATTACTGATAGGTACGGTCTCGATTCTGTTTGTAATTTTGGTTATACAAATATCAGTAAGAACTTTGAATGGGTTCCAGTAGAGGTGGAGGTAAAAGAATGATTTCTTATCATTACACCGATACAGAATTAAACAAAATCCTTAAAACACTAACTATTGTCATCGATACTCGAGAGCAAGTGAATGGTCACATACTTGAATATCTACGACAAAAGGAAGTTCCAGTAAAAATTCAAAAATTGGATACTGGAGACTATGGCTGCATGATTCCTAAAAATGAAGAACTTGGTATCTCTCGAGATATCTATTTAAGTAGTCGAGTGGAACGGAAAGCACATATCGATGAAATTACAGGGAATCTACAAAAAGATACGGCAACGGCATTTGAAAATGAATTAATTCGCTCAAAGGACATTCCATTTACATTAATTGTGGAAGACCTACATGGCTATGAAAAAATGCTAAAAGGTCAATATCGTTCTAAGTATAATGCTAAGGCATTACTTGGTCGGCTTAATACATTCAAAGCAAAATACAATTTTGAAATTGTATATGTAGACCAAAAATACAGCGGTAATTGGATATATCATCATTTTTATTATCAGGCAAAACACTATTTAAGAACGGGGTTATTTTGATGGAACAAAATTTATTAAATATATCCAAACATAATGTTTCGGATAAAGCATTAGAAACGTTGAAAGAAGTCATGTATCAGCAAGATGATTTTGGGATTGGGAAATACGGTGTATCTCTGGACCACTCTCATAACTATGATTGGTTAAAAATGCTTCAAGAGGAACTAGCCGATGGTCTTAAATATCTTGAATGTGAACGTCAAAGAAAATCATACATCATTCAAATTTTAGAATCTGGGTTAAGAACGAACAACCCTAAAGAATACATCGAGATTGCTCTTGAACTCTTGAATGTAGAGGGTACAGGAAAATGAACAAACTTCAAGATATTAAAAAGGACTTAGATAATGGTTGTTTTTCTCGTGAGCATATCAAATGGCTAATTAAAACAGTCGAACATCAAAAAGAAGTCATTCGGAATCTCCAGGAGAAAACTCGCTTTAGTAATTACATGAAAATTGCTAATGAAAATCTTGCTCTGGAAGAAGCGTTACAAAGAACAAGAGAGCAACGTGATTTTTATAAACAAGCCTACAATTTATCCAAAACTAGGAGTTGATCACATGGCTGACAATGTTATGACTAATCAACTCAAGAAAAAATTAGTTTTAGCAAGATTAATAGAAAAAGGGGTTACACATTCTCAGCAAGGTACTCCAATCCATGAGTGTGATTATGAGGAACTAAAGTATGAATTAGTCTTATCGGCTTATAGAGAAATTGATATTGAAAAGGAGGCTAACAAATGGTTCTGAAAACTAAGGAAGGGATATCTAATATCAAAACAGTTCCCAATTGTCCAAGGTGTAACACCGTTGGGAATGTCATTAATTACAGAAAATCATTTGTGAAGCTTGAATGTCCAAAATGTAAGACAAGATGGCAAACTCTATCCTGCACATGCAGGAAGTGCGGGAAGCCTAATGGATATGCTACCGAGGGAATATGCGGAACGTGTTACTCGCATTGGTATAAGTCATGAGTAAGAAAAATCCACTTCTCAAGAAAAAATTTGACGAAGGTTATCAGGCTGGATTTCTCACTGGAACTAAGAACGGATATGAACAGGGTAAATATTCAGCAACCATGTATTTCGCTTCGCGTTTTGAAGGTTTACAAGATGTTAAAGGCATCGGACCTAAAACAATGGAGATTATCGTGAACCATTTCGGTGCTGAGTATTTTAAGAAGGTGAATGAATGAGGAATTTAACACTAGGACAACTCTATGACCTTGCGAGATATTCGAAATATCGTTATGAAGCATTACTAGAATTGGATCGGAGGATATATCGATGAAAATTAATGAACTATGTCAAGAAGCCTACGAAACAGCTAAATCAAAGGGTTGGCATGATGAAGAAAGGGAAACAGGTACTTTGCTTGCTTTGATTCATAGTGAAGTGAGCGAAGCATTAGAAGCAGATAGAAAAGGAGATTCTGAGAATTTTATAGAGGAATTAGCCGATGTTTGTATTCGTATATTTGACCTTTGCGGCTCCAAGAATCTTGATTTAGAAACAGCTATAAACAAGAAAATGTTAAAGAATAAAGGGCGTTCATTTAAGCACGGCGGTAAAGCTTACTAATTTAATTTAAGGGAGAAGATATTATGGCAAAAGTACAACTTAATCAAAAGGAACAACATTACGCAGATACTCGGGATGAAGCAGAAGAAATCGTTTCAGCTGCTAAAGAAAATGATCATCTTCAAATGCACAAAATCACAGAGAAATATAACAAGTACGGTCAGTATTTCTTAATCGATTTAACATATGCTTTTCAAACTCCTAAAGAAGTTATGGAGAGTCGTCCACAAGATGTTCCAGAAGGACAAATGAGTATTGATGATACTCACGAAGGTATTGAGTATTCTGTGGATGGCAGTGGGAATGTTTCGGTTTCAGATAGTCAAGTTACACGTGAGGAAAATGAAGAGGAAGAAGAACAGCCACATATTCAGAGGGTCAAATAATGGCTAAGAGTAAAAAGCAAAAACGACGGTTGAGCAAATCACTTGCTCGCCGTCGTAAGGAAACCGATAAGGAACGATTAGATAAAGCTTGGAGAAATATTTTTGTTAAGGCTGAGATATTGAAAGATTGATTTACTGGATTTGTATTAAGTTTACTAGGTTAGGAGGTGGCGATGTGGCCATACCGAGAATTTTGCATTATCCAGGTAGCAAGTGGAGCATGTCCGATTGGATTATTAGTCATTTTCCCGAACATCAAACATATCTTGAGCCTTTCTTCGGTTCTGGTGCGGTGCTCTTCTCGAAGAAAAGGAGTCAGCTGGAAACGGTCAATGATTTAGACGGTGAAGTTGTTAATCTTTTTCGCATTATTCGAGAACGTCCCGATGAGCTTGCTAGAGCAATTATTCTTACTCCACATAGTCGTGAGGAATATTATCAAAGTTACCTCGATGCAGAAGATGATCTAGAACGTGCAAGAAGGTTGATTGTTCGATTGTGGCAGGGACGTGGAGGAAAGACATCACATAGAACTGGTTGGCGCAGCATGATTGAAATGAATGGGCCATTACCAGGTAAAGAGTGGTTGAAGTTTCCTGAAAAGATTTCCGCAGTAGCTGAACGGCTTATCGGAGTTCAAATTGAGAATCAGCCAGCTGTCGAATTGATTAAAAGATACTCGAGGCAGAGTGTTTTGATATACGCAGATCCACCGTATATTTTAGCAACTCGAACTACTTCAAGTTACAAACATGAAATGTCTGAGGATGATCATGAGGAACTTCTTGCAACTTTAGAAGAACATCCAGGGCCAGTAATCTTGTCAGGCTATTCCCATCCTTTATACGATGAACGACTCAAACATTGGAGAAGGGAAACCAAAAGGGCAAAGGCAGAAGCTGGAGCAATTCGTGAAGAAGTCCTCTGGATTAATCCTTATGCTGCAGAGTACGGAGTTTATCAAGAGTCACTATTTTAGGGGTGAGAATATGTGCTGGGTTGAAATAAACAAAGGAGATCCAAGAGCACTTGCATTAGCAGATCGACATTACACTAGGCAGAAACCAGGCACTAACCAATTTTGCCGCCCAGGTAAAAACTTAGTGCTCTTATCAAAAGATGAGAAAGCTTTGTGGGTTACATGGGAAGGTATTCGTGATGATGGCTTTGAAGCATGGGAATGTACGTTGTTTAGGAATGAAGGGAATTTTCTTTCTTCACATCTTATAGTACTTGCATTAGGTGTAACGGCAGCTAAATGGGGTGAACCTCCAAAGGATGGAATTATCACTTATGTTGGAAAGCATTTAAAGGGTGGAACTTTTCATGCAGCAGGATTTAAGAAAATTGGTGAAAGCAAAAAGCGTGGTCTTCCCTTATTGCAGCTAACGAAGGAAAGGATGCCACCACCATTGCAGCCTGCTGATGTTAGTTTGTTTGAACATGAAATGCTAATTTTTTAAGTTTACTAGAAAGGAGGGAAACCATGCAGCAGTTAGATTTATTTCGGGAGATTATAGTCGATAACTTCGCGGGTGGGGGCGGTGCCTCCACTGGGATCGAAATGGCCACAGGTTTATCAGTCGATATAGCAATAAATCATGATCCTGCTGCTATTGCGATGCATAAAGCTAACCATCCGGATACCGAGCATTATTGTGAGTCGGTTTGGGATGTGGACCCTGTTAAGGCAGTCAAAGGGAGAAAAGTCGGGCTTGCTTGGTTCAGCCCTGATTGTAAACATTTTTCAAAGGCTAAGGGTGGAAAGCCAGTTGAAAAGAAAATAAGAGGGCTTGCTTGGATCGCAGTTAAGTGGGCAATTGCAGTTAGGCCTCGAGTGATTATGTTAGAGAATGTGGAAGAATTCAAGACATGGGGACCATTGAATGAAGATGGTTATCCAGATGAAATGCAAAAAGGGAAAACATTCAACTCATTTGTGAAGGCTCTTGAATCATTAGGGTACCAGGTAGAGTTTAAAGAATTAAGAGCTTGCGATTATGGTACTCCAACCATACGTAAAAGGTTTTTCATGGTCGCCCGGTGCGATGGTAAAGAAATTAAATGGCCCGACCCAACACATGGAGACCCGAATAGTTTAGCAGTTAAAGCAGGGAAGCTTAAGCCATGGAGAACGGCATCAGAAATAATAGATTGGAATATCGGCACTCCTTCCATCTTTGATCGAAAAAAGCCTTTGGCTGAAAATACCTTAAGAAGAATTGCTCGAGGAATAGGTAAATTCGTGATTAATAATTCAAATCCTTTTATTGCTCCAGTAAATGCAGTTTCGTTTATGGCAAAACATTACGGTGGCAATTATACGGGTGCAGGAACTGATTTAAGGGAGCCATTATCCACAATCACTACAAAGGATCATCATGCCCTAGTTACTGCTTTTCTTGCGCAATATTACACTGAGACAAATCCGAACGAGGTTAGAGGACAGTCGTTAGAAGAGCCTGTTTATACTATTCCAACTGCAAATAGATTTGGTCTGGTTACTGCATATATTGCCCAGCATTATAAAAGCTCGCTTGGCCATGAACTAAGTCAACCTCTAGGAGCTATAACAACCGTAAACAAAGCAAGCCTTGTACAAGCCTTTTTGCTTAAATATTACGGGTCCGATGTAGGTCAAAGTGTTGGGGAGCCTTTGCACACAGTAACCACTCGTGACAGGTTCGGATTGGTTACTATTAAAGGACAAAATTATCAAATAGTGGACATTGGCATGAGGATGCTCCAACCACATGAACTATATGCAGCACAGGGATTTCCGAGCAATTACATCATTGACAGGGACCACGAGGGCAACCCTTATCCGAAAACAGCTCAAGTAGCCAGATGTGGCAATGCGGTACCGCCTCCATTTGCTGAAGCGCTGGTAAGAGCAAACTTGCCTGAGTATTGCGTGCAACATAATCGGTACAAGCCAGCTGTTTCTTATTAAACACAAGAGTAAAAATGATTCGCAGTAGGAGGAAAAGAAAATGTTAGAACAAATAAAAAGTCGTGGTGGATTACGAATCAACGAAAAAGGCTACACCGAAACGGATATTTCGGTGGAAGAAATTCAATGGATGATTAATACTATTGACCGATATACGAAGGCGTTGAAATTCTATGCTTTAAAAGCTAATTACAGTTTTTCACCAATTGACGATAATATCCCCGTTGTAAATAAAGACGGTGGGAAAATTGCAAGAAAAGAATTGAATCTTTGATGTACAATCCGAATAATTAACGAAACAAAATTTTCTATTAATTAAGGAGGAAGATAAGTTAGCAGTAAGTTAACTAAATAAGCAGACTGTTTCGTAATTGAAAGAAAATGTGACACAAAGGAAGTGATAAAAGTTGGCAACTGTTATAAAAGACAAGATTGTTAAGATTCGCAAAAAACAGCAATGTTGGGGATGTGCTGAAACATTTAAAAAAGGAACGCATTTAAGGTCAGTAACAGCAACCGATGGTGGAGATATAGGCACATCTTATTGGTGTCGAATATGTGATGTCACTTATCAAGAAAATGCAGATTATAACGATGATGGAATTGGGTTAGGCGAATGTAAAGAATGGGATTCTTGGCATGACAATGAAAGATTACTACCAAGAACTTACTGAACTATTCGAGATAATAGCGAAACTTAATGATAGTCCAGTTGATTAGGAGGGAAAGAGGATGGCTAATACACAAGGAATGAAAATAAAATTTACAGTGTTTAAAAACGAGGATATTGAAAAGTTGTCGGCAATTCGCAAAGAGTATTTTTGTGAAGTTCAAGAAACAATTGTAAAAAATAGATTGGCAGAAGGAAAGCGAGGATTACCTAAATATCTTGTGATCAACACGGATGAACCGTATGCGGATGAAGTCATTGAAATTATGAAGCGACATGGTCATTGGGGTTAAGGAGGGAAAGAGAATGAATTTAAGAGAAGCTATGGAAATAGTAATTGCTGATTTTTTAGAAGACAACCAAGGTGGTATTGGTTATGTGCAAATTGCTGATATGAGTACTAAAGAGAAGCGAGCATTAGCGAGTAATCTTGTTTCCACAGATGAATTTTTGGAACGTTTAACCGGAGCTGTTGAGGATGTTATTGGAGAGTATTTTAACGATTACGGGGACGAATACGAGATATACGATTAATAAACTCAAGATAGAAGGAGGTGCCTAAAATGTCAACGATTGGAGAAGTGAAAGTTTGGTATATGACTGAGGAAGAACGTCTTGCATATATAGAAAAGTATCCAATCAAACCAACCGAAAAGCCAAAGGGCACATCATTTGGTGAGGCGGCCGCACAATTAAGTTTTGCTAGCCATAAGCCAAGATGGGGATATAGCGATTTTAGTAGTAAAAGAGGTTCGTAATGGTTGAAAAGTGCGATAAATGCGGAGAAATTTTGAGCATTGAAAAAAGCGAAGATTTCTTCGTAGAGACCAAGAATGGAAGTCTTGTACTATGCGAGAAACATTGGATTGAATTTGAGAAGAAATAAAAAAAGCCAGGATTTCTCCTGACTATGCCCACAAACTATTTTAACATAGGAGGGATCCTTTGGGTGGGAAAAATATTATCAAAGTTGCTTCCAGAGATTGATCGTGTAGCGACACAGGAAAATGTAGAGAGAGAAATTGCAAAGTATCGTTTGTATTGCTTCAGTGTTCCAGAAGAAAAGCTTCCCAAAGTGACCGCATCATTTTCACTTGTTCCTCCATCAAATACAAACGGATTTCATTCATCAACAGAAGAAATTGCCATAGAGCGTGTGGACGAACAAAGAAAAAAAGAATCCTACATCGAGTATTTTCGAAGGGCTGTGAATAGACTTCCTTTCAGAGAACGACAAGCATTCATCATGAAATATCTTGGTGAAGAAGAATTATTTGATTATGAAGTTTATAACGAACTTGGAATGAGTGAAGCTTATTATCATAAGAAATTTAAACCGCGTATTTTTTACAATTTAGCCTTTGCTCTTAGAGTAGAAGTTTATAAGAAGAAAGAGGGAGAATGATGGCTTATGCGAAATCAGAACAGGAAACGGTACTCGTCTATGATTATGAAAAGAATGTGTGGGAGGTATACTCGACTGTTCCAAAACATATTAGAAAATTAATGTCCATCGGAGATATGAAAATCAAAGAATCGGAAAATGATAGACCAATAGCCGTACAAGGTAAATTATCTGATAAGCAAGTATCGATGAAGAAAATTAGAGTTTTATCGGAAGAAACAAAAGAGAAATTTCGCCTTAATGGTTTAGCTTTATCGAAGAAAACAAAGTAACTTAATTAATGTAATTATTAGAAAGACAGTTTTAGAACCGAAATCGTACAGTTTTCAAACCGATAATAAATCGAGCATTTTGTTTTAACCATGCTAATATGGTATTAACGAAATATATCAAGACGGCGCTCAGGTTGGGAGTGTCGTCTTTTTATTTAAAAGGGAAAATGTTCTTTTGTGTCGAATTGATATAATGTTCAATTTTTTTAAAAAGAAGGGATGATAAGTATGTCTAATTCTAAGTATGTTGTTCATTATGTCAATGGAGAAGTTGAACCAATTGAAACAAAATTCGAATACAATAAAGAAGCAAGAGCAGAATTGAGGGCAAGATTATTAAATACAGACAAAAATAATTGGATGTTCTTAGGCGATAAATATATCAATTTAGACAATGTTATAAGTATCGTAGTTGAAGGTGAAAATGAAGAGTTGAAGCTAAATATGCCAAAACTAAATATTAGAGATTAGATACATTGTCGTAATTTCACAAGATAGTGAATCTAATTTATTTTTAATGCATCCTTTCGAGGGTGCTTTTTATTTTGAAGAAAGAAAGGTGAGAGTAATGGAAAAGAAAGTTGTGCAAGGACTTACGGTAAATATCAATACCAACATCGATAAACTCCTAGAAAAACTAAATGATGCTATTTATCAGACTGCAAAAGAATTAGCAGATGAAGTAGAAGGCAAAGAGAACAAACATCCGTTGCTTGTTATTGAGTTAGAAAATGAATCTTCAGTTCCTAAAATTATTTTTAAAGGCAAAGAAGTTGAAGAGAAACGAGAGATCCTTTTCCATTGGGAAACTGATACAAGTATTCCTGGTGGCCTAACTTATGCAATTGAACATGCCGAGAAAGAAAACTGCTTTGCTACCAATCGTATTGAGCGTAGGGTGAAAGGTCATGCTTGTGACTGAGTATAAAACTCGCCAACAGAAACGAAAGTTTTACGATAGTGAAGATTGGAAGCAACTACGAGAAGAAGTAAAGAAACGTGACAACTATGAATGCCAAGAGTGCAAACAAAATGGTTATGTCTTTATTGATACTAACGAATACAGCGAGAAGGCAAAGCGAAAGAAGATACAGTTAGTTGTCCATCATATCAAGGAGCTTGAAGACCATCCAGAACTAGCGCTTGAGATAGATAACCTTGAGACTCTTTGCGTTAATTGCCATAACCGTATTCATGGTAGAATATTTCAACCAAAGAAACCTAAGTGGGATGATGAGAGGTGGTAAGTGATGCAGTGGTTGAGGAATATATGGGCAAAAGCATTAGAACAAAAACTTGAGTCATCAATTCTATTTGTAGATGAAATTCAGTTGAATACTAGGAAGATAGATAGAAAAGAAAGATACAGGCAGTTCATTAGAAAGTTATAGCACCCCCCGGTCAAAAAGTTTTGAAAAAAATTTTATTGGGGGCACCGGTGAGGGGGAGTCAACTCTCTAAAAATTTTCAAAAATTTGCCTTTCACATTAGGAGGGTGTATAGGGGGGAGGGGTCATATGAAAAAAGAAGAATTAGAGAATCTTAGAAAACAATTGTTATCGCGAATTGATACAGAAGATTTGCTGGAAGTAAAGAAAGTTAATGATTTAATTCGGCTGCATGAATTGGATTCAGCATGTGATGAAGTAATTGACCGTGATGGTGTAAGCATCGTCATAGAGAACGGCTCCCAAAAATTTATAAAAAGCCATCCCAGTATGAACGAAAAAATGAAAATCAACGCTCAAAAAATCGCGCTTGAAAAATCAATTAAATTTAAATTGAAGGCTGCCCCTGCTCCTGCATCATCAAGTGTGGAAGACAAGCCGAAGCGTGGTAGTTTAATTTGATTAATTATCCGTACATCGAAGATTATATTCGCCAGTGGCGGGATGGAGAAATTATTTTAAACAAAAGACGTATCAAATTAATTAAGTTAATTGAGCGTGAAATACTTAAATCTAATGATATGTATTTTGATGAGGAACAAATTGAGAATTACATTGCATTTACTGAAAAATATTATTTCCCTCTTACAATCACTCAAAAATTTAAAACATGCTTCATTTTTTTATATTACAAAGATGGTTCTTTAGTATTTGATGAGCATTTAGATTACGAAGGACGTGGCGGGGGGAAAACTGGACGTATTTCTACACTGGCGAATTATTTCATTAGTGAACTACATGGAATAGATAATTATAATGTGTCAGTTGTAGCGAATAGTGAAAAGCAAGCTAAGATGTCTTTCACAGAAGTGTTTAACACAATTGATAAAGATGATCGGTTAAAAGGACATTTTAACCATAAAAAAGCATTAATTGAATCACGTATCACGAAATCAGTGTTCCAATATCATACATCAAACGCTAATACAAAAGATGGTTTGCGAGACGGTTGTGTAATTTTCGAAGAGGTTCATCAATACGAAAATTCCTCCACAGTGGATGTGTTTACTTCTGGACTTGGTAAAGTTCTCAATCCAAGAATATTTTACGTTGGTTCGGATGGTTACGTTCGCGAAGGCTTTTTAGATAAGTTATTGGAACGAGCTGATAATATTTTAGATGGTCATGTGAGTATTCGTGAGGATGGGTTATTCCCGTTTATGTGTTGCTTAGATGATGAAGAAGAAATGCATAATTCAAATATGTGGCAAAAAGCAAATTCTCAATTTCATCCACCTTTAACAAGTTATGCAAAAACACTGTTAAGAACTGTAATGAAGCAATATAACAAATTAGAACACAATCCAGACGGATATGAAGAATTTATTACGAAGCGAATGAACTTACCGAAAGTGGACTTAGAGAAAAGTGTAACCTCATGGAAAAAAATTAAGGCTACTAATCAAAAATACGATTTAGATGAATTAAAAAATCGTGAATGTATTGGTTGTTTAGATTATGCGACTGTCCGTGATTTTGTTGCCATGGGGTTGTTATTTTTGAAGAATGACAACTATTTTATTCCAAAGGAACTTACACATTCGTATATTTGTAAGCCATTTGCAGACAAGCACTATGCTTATAGCAAAGAAAAAGCTGAAAATAATAACAAGAAAGACCATCGGAAATTCGCTCCAATTCGAGAGTGGGAAAACGATGGTCTTTTGACTGTTCTGGACATTGAAACAATGGACCCTCATCTTGTCGTTAAATGGTTTGTTGATAGACGTGAGGAGGGATGGAACATAAAGAAAATAGTTGGTGATAACTTTAAAATGGATATTTTAAAACCGTTATTTGAAGATGCTGGCTTTGTTGTTGAAGTAATACGTAATCCTGATGCAGCCAGTGGTCTATTAGCTCCAAGAATAGAAATCGCTTTTGAAAATGAACAAGTTATATTTGGAGATAATCCATTAATGCGTTGGTACACAAATAATGTCCTTGTCAAAAGACTTCCTAATGGAAACAAGGTTTATCGAAAAAAAGAAGAAGTTAAACGAAAAACAGATGGTTTTATGATGTTTTTATGTGGAGTATGGGGATCTAGAGATTTAGAAGATTACGATGTATCGGATGCTTTAGATGCCTTAGATGCGCTCAACTTTTAGGGAGGGGGTGAAAATGTAAATGGGATTTTTAGATAGTGTTTTAAGACGGAACAAGGATTTAGAATCGTTATTTGATTTGGATTTAACTTATGACACGTCACATCGAGCTTATTTAAAAAAAATGGCTCTCGAAACGTGTATAAATTTTATTGGCCGAACCATTTCACAGTCAGATTTTAGAATTGTGGAGAATGGAAAGCGACAGTTGAATGATTGGCATTATCTTTTAAATGTCCGACCGAACACCGACCAATCTGCTTCTGATTTTTGGCAAAGATTTATTTATGAATTGATCCATGAGAACGAAGTGCTTGTTATCCTAACCGATAATAACGATTTATTAATTGCTGATAGTTTTTCTAGGATTGAATATGCTGTTTATCCAGATATTTTCAAAGATGTGACCGTAAAGGACTATACGTTCCGAAGAACCTTCAATATGGATGAGGTCATTTACCTTACCTACAACAACGAAAAATTATCAAAGTTTATGGAAGGTATGTTTGAAGACTTTGCAGACCTGTTTACTAGGATGATTGAAACGAGTAAACATAGCAATCAAATTCGAGCTACAGTAAATGTTGATTCCACTCAATCGCTTGATGAGAAGAATAGGAATAAGTTACAAAATTTCATAGATAAACTTTTTAACGCATTTAGAAAAAATGCAATAGCCATCGTGCCAAAACTTAAAGGCTTTGAATATGACGAAGTTGCGAATGGTTCAGCCAACGGAAAGTCCATCGATGAGATTATTAAATTAAAAAAATCTTTGATCGCTGATGTGGCAGATATTTTGGGTATTCCTAACGCACTTATCCACGGGGAACTTTCGGATTATGAAACTAGTATTAAGGCCTATTTAAAATTTTGTATAAATCCTTTGAATAAAAAAATTTCTGATGAACTAAATGCAAAATTGATTGAAAAAGATGCCTATTTAAAAGGCGACAAAATTCAAATACGTGGTATTGCAGAATTGAACCCACTTGAAGTTGCTAATGCAGTTGATAAATTACGAGCTAGTGGTGTTTATAATGGCAATGAAATCCGTGAGAAGTTAGGGGATGAGCGTGTGGATAATCCGTCATTAGATGAATATGTGATCACGAAGAATTATCAATTTGCGAATTCTGTTGAAGGAGGTGAGGTAGGATAATGAATAAAATTGATTTGAATAAAATTCTAAATTTCAAGCAAAGATTTGATATTGTTAATCAAGCTGAAAAGGGTTTAAAACTATCTATTTACGGTTATATCGGTGGTTGGAGAAATAGCGCTGAAAATATTCTGCAAAAAATTGAAAGTGCTGACGTTGATGAAATCCATGTGCATATCAATAGTGGCGGAGGTTCCGCATTTGATGGGATTGCAATTGGAAACATTTTAAAAAACCATAAAGCAAAAATAATAGTTCATATTGATGGTTGGGCTGCAAGTGCTGCATCTATCATAGCAATGGCAGGGGATGAAATCATCATGCCAAGCAATACTATGATGATGATTCATCAAGCGAGTACATTTGAGTATGGAAACGCGGAGGTATTTGAAAAAACTGCCAAAGATTTGCGTAAAATTGACAAGGCGGTAACAGCTTCTTATCGTAATCGTTTCGTTGGAAATGATGATGAACTTACAGAGTTGTTGAAAGATGAAACCTGGTTAAATGCAGATGAAGCAGTTGCTTTAGGATTTGCCGACACGATAGCTGATGAAATTGAAATTGCTGAACTTGAAGATGAAGATGATGAAGTTGAAAACTTCAAGGAAGGATTAGTTGCAAAATACGCAGCACAGACACAACCGAATAACCCACAGGAACGAGTGCCGTCTAATACAAAAAGACGACGCTTTTTTTAATATCTAAATATTGGAGGTAATTTAAATGACAATGAAATTAAAAGGTACTATGGAAAATTTCGAAACGAAAAAACAAGCTTATATGAATGTAGTAAAAGATGAAAACTCAACACCGGATCAATTAGAAAATGCATTTAGTGAAATGTTTACAGCTTTGCAAACAGACCTTACAGAAAAAATTACAGCTGAAGCACGAAATGAGGTACACGATGCCCAAATTTTAGCTGCTCGTGGTCAAAATGTTTTAACTTCTGAAGAACGTAAATTTTTCAATGCGGTTGTACAAGAAGGTGGATTTAAAGAAGATACTATTCTTCCAATTACGACACAGGAACGTGTATTTGAAGATTTAGTTACAGCACATCCATTACTTGATGAAATTGGGTTACAAGACTTAGGAGCTGTTACACGTTTTATTTATTCTGATCCGACAAAGGCTTACGCATGGGGTGCTCTTTTTGGTGAAATTAAAGGTCAAATTAACGCAGCTTTTCGTGAAGAACAAATTGGTCAATTAAAACTAACTGCCTTTGCAGTTATACCGAAAGATATGCTGGAACTTGGGCCTGAATGGGTTGAACGATATGTACGGACATTGCTCGTAGAATCTTATTCTGTAGGTTTAGAATATGGTCTGATTAATGGTCGAGGTCCTTCTCAAAATGAGCCTATTGGTTTAATGAAAGATGTTAATTCTTCAACAGGTGCAGTCACAGATAAAACTTCTTCTGGTACATTAACCTTTGCACCTTCTCAATTTGGAGAAGTTGTAGCTGGTGAATTACATGATGTTATTAAAGAATTATCAACTGATGCTAAAGATAAAGCACGTAAAGTACTAAGCAAAGTAGTCATGGTAGTTAACCCTATTGATGCGATTAGCGTCCAAGCGCGAAATACTATCCAAACTGCTAATGGTCAGTGGGTAACAGCTTTACCATATAACATTAAAGTCATTGAATCAGAAGAAATCCCTGAGAAAAAAGCATTATTTTTTGTGAAAGGAACCTATTTGGCTGCTGTCGCGGGCGGTTATAAGACCAATAAATTTGACCAAACATTGGCTATTGAAGATGCGATGCTTTACACAATTAAACAATTTGCTAATGGTAAGCCAAAGGACAACAAGACAGCATTGGTGTATGACTTAGATATCAAATTCAGCACATCTACCACTGAACCAATAGAGACTCCTTAATTTAAGGGGTCTTTACTCATTTTAAGGAGGGATAATCATGCCGTACAAAGTTGTAAATCGTTTTAAGGATATTAAACACGGTCATATTTATGAAGTTGGGGAAGTCTATCCGGCAGAGGGAGAAAAAGCAACTAAAACTAGGTTGGAGCAATTAGCAACCACTAAAAATAAATATAAAAAGGTATTTATTGAGAAAGTGGAAGAAGAATCTAACGATAAGGAGTGATTACTTTGATTACTCCTGAAATATTAAAGCAATTTAAGGATCGCATGAAGCTGAGTGATGATGAAGATAAGAACCTTACAAATATCTTGGATGCTTCAGTTGCTGCCTTACAAGAGGATTGTGGAGAATATGACCTTGAGAATCTAAGATTTAAGGAACTAGTATTTGAGCGTTCCCGTTATGTTTATAACGATGCGCTTGAATATTTCTCAACTAACTTTTTGACAGAAATCAATAATTTGAGGTTGAAGTCGGCTCTTGAGGAAATTGATTTGGATGGTGATACCGATGCAACCCTTTAAGTACAATCCAAACTATAATTCAGGACAATTTCGTAACCGTATCACCTTTTTTAAGCCGGTGACAGTTGAGGATGAATTAGGACAAAAGGAAACAACATGGGTCGCGCATAAGAAAGCATGGGCGATGATTAAAACGGTTAAAGGTTCTGAATATGTTTCTGCTGGTGCAGAACAAGTGACTCTAACTAATCGCTTTATTATCCATTACACAGAGGGCATCACAGCTGATATGAGGATATCTTTTCAGGGTCGAACCTTTGATATTGTCGAACCTCCTATAAACGATGACGAGTTGAATAAAACACTCACCATCCTCGCAAAGGAGCGGTTAAAATGACAAGCATTGATCAACTAACGAATGAAATTATGAAACAATTGAGGGCTTATGAATCCGATGTAAAGTTGGAAATTGAGGAAGCTGGAAAAGATGTGTCCAAAAGTCTTGTCTCTCGTTTAAAAACTAATAGTCCCAAGCTTAAAGGTGATTACCGTAAAGGATGGAGAGTTAAACGAGAAAAAAATAAGTTTATTGTTTACAACGCAACCGATTATCAATTAACGCACTTGCTTGAAAATGGTCATGCGTTAAGACAAGGTGGTCGCGCTCCTGCAATTCCGCATATTCGGCCAGCAGAAGAAGAAGCTATTGAAGAGTATTTGAGTAAGATTGAAAGGGCGCTAGAAACATGACAATCGTTGAGTTTAAAAGAATGCTTGGTTTAGCAGGGATGCCAGTTGCTTATTCGCATTTTAATGCACCGAACGTGCCTGACCCTCCCTACATCTGCTACCTTGTGGAGGGTAACCCGAATTTTATCGCTGATAACAAGGTATATCATAAAATCAGTGACGTAACTATCGAACTTTATACAACAAAAAAAGATTTAGTTGCAGAAGCGGCTTTAGAAAAAGTCTTGGATGACCATGAGATTGCTTATGAGTCATTTGAGACTTTTATTAGTTCAGAAGGATTATTTCAAAAAAATTATGAAGTGAGGTTGATGTAAATGAGCAACAAAATCCAATATGGTCTACAAGATGTGCATTATGCTCCAATCACAGAAACAGAAGGTGTAGTAACGTTCGGAACTCCTATCCCTCTACCTGGTGGAGTGGAGTTGTCTCTAGAACCACGGGGCGATATGGTCGAGTTTTATGCCGATAATATGCTTTATTATTCTGCTTCTAACAACCAAGGGTACGATGGCACTTTGTCCATTGCTACCATTCCTGAGCAGTTCGCCATCGATGCATTAGGTGAGGAAAAGGACGAGACTGATATGGTCTTATCTGAATTAGCGGATTCAAAAGGTAAGCCATTCGCATTATTATTTCAATTCGAGGGCGATGTAAAGGCGACTCGTCACGTCCTCTACAACTGCACAGCAAACCGCCCAACGGTCAGTGGGTCTACTAAGACAAATACAGCAGAGCCGCAACCAAATGAGCTTACTTTCGTAGCAAGTCCAGCGGTTATTGATGGTCGTAAAATGGTTAAAACCAAAACAACGGTGAATACTCCACCTGAAATTTATAACGCTTGGTATCAATCAGTTTATAAAAAAATTAATACTCCAGAAGTTTAAGAGAGACGGTGAGTTAATTGGAAAAAACAATCGTAATAGATGGCAGAGAAGTGAAATTAAAAAGCACAGGAGCAACCGCCTTGCGGTATAAAGCACAGTTCCAGCAAGACTTTTTTAATGATTTATTTAAATTGGTCAAGGGCGGTAAAGTTGGTGAGGATGGAAAAGTGGATCCTTCCACAATCGAGAGTATGGACTTCGAATTTTTCTATAATTTCACTTGGGTACTTGCTAAACAAGCGGATAAGAAAATTGAGGATCCTCTTACATGGTTGGATAGCTTTGATAGTTTTCCAATCATGGATATTATTCCAGAGATTCAAGATTTACTCTACAAAACGATTCAAAGTAAAAAAAAATAGAAAATACAGAGGGGACGGGTCAAGGAGAGTCTATCTCTACAGACACGTTCCTTGTTTTATGTAGGCAGGTTGACCTTTCGTTGGATGATCTTGAGGAAATGACAATCGGAATGTGCCTTGATTACATTGACGAGTATGTCGAAATGAATACACCTTCCAAAGATAAAAAGAGACGCGCGAGTCAAAAAGATTTTGATTCCTTTTAAAAGCGAGGTGAAAATATGGCTAGTAAAAAAATTAAAGGAATCACTGTTGAAATTGGCGGTGATACGGTCGGATTAGAGAAAGCTCTTAAAGACGTTAATCAACGTACAATTGAAGTTCAGTCCGAATTAAAAGATGTGCAGCGATTGCTAAAATTTGATCCAAATAATGTTGAGTTATTGGCTCAGAAACAGGAACTTCTTTCGCAAGCCATACAGTCCTCCACAGAAAAGTTGAATCAGCTTCGTGCGGCTCAATCGCAAGTCGAGGAACAGTTCCGAAACGGGGAAATTGGAGAAGAACAATATCGGGCATTTCGTAGAGAATTGCAAGCAGCTGAACAACAATTATCGGGATTTGAACAAGCCCTAGCTAACATGAACGAAGAGCAACAAAGAGTACAACGAGGAACAAGAGATTTGCAAACCCTTTTTGACGCCACAGGAACGTCTGTAGAGGATTATGCGAACGTCATAGGGCAAAGGTTGGTTAGATCCATTCAAAACGGTACAGCGACCAGCAGAGACCTAGAATACGCCTTTCAACGTATAGGGAGAGAATCTATCGGCGCTGGCGGTGATATTGAGAGATTAAGAAATGCTCTGCGAACTGTGGATAGCGGTAGTTCCATTCAAGATGTTCGTCGTGATTTACAGCAGTTGCAAAGTGAAGCAGAGGGCGCTGCTGATTCTGTGGAAGGCATAGGTATAGAACTTGAGAATGTAGCAGGAGCTCTTGCAGCAGGCGGAGGAATTAAAGAATCGATCGAACAGGCTCTTGATATGTCTTCCGTTAATACAAAAATAGATATCTCTATGGAAGTACCAGAGTCATCCAAGCAATCTATTAAAGAAGCAGTGCGAACGATGGTTGCTTATGGGTTGGATGCAGAAGAGGCTCTTGAAGCGGTTAGGCGGCAATGGGCACTAAATAAAGATGCGAGCGATGAAGCAAATGCATCCATTATCAAACAGGCAGGAGCCATTTCCAAAGCTTATCAAGGTATTGATTTAATAGAATTGATTCAAGAAACAAATGAAATAGCTTCTGCCCTTAAAATTACTAATGATGAAGCAATCGGATTAACTAATACATTGTTGAAAGCAGGATTTCCACCAGAGCAATTGGACACTATTGCTGAATATGGAATGCAGATGAAGGGTATTGGTTTTACTGCTGCTGAAATTCAAGCGATTTTTGAAGCGGGTATTGACACAAAAACATGGAACATCGATAACCTTAACGATGGTGTTAAAGAAGCCCGTATCACGATGTCTGAATTTGGCCTTGAGATTGACAAAGCAATGGGTGAATTACTTGGCAAGGCTGGAATGTCTCAAAAACAATTTAAAAAATGGGGAAAAGCAGTCTCAGAAGGTGGAGCAGAAGGGTCTAAGGCAATGGCAGAAGTGGCCACATGGCTAGATGGTATTGAAGATAAGGCTCTAAGAAACGAAATTGCTATAAAAGTTTTCGGAACAAAATGGGAAGATCAGGGGGACAATTTGATATCCGTTTTTCAAGGTGTTGGTGAAGCGGCGGATAAAACAAAGGAAAATCTAACAGGCATTCAAGATGTAACAGATCGATTAGATGCTGACCCTGCAATTAAACTTGGTCAAGCTATGCAAGATATTAAAACAGCATCTGAACCAGCTCTTCTGATTATTGCAGATATTATCTCTAAAATTGCTGGTTGGATTTCTGAAAATCCTAAATTGGCAGCGACGTTAGCGTCTGTAACTGCTGGTTTGGGAATATTATTAGGTGCTGTAATGGCATTGGCTCCACTTTTAATTTTTCTTAAAGGAGCGTCAATTACCTTAGGCATAAGTCTAAGTTTATTGATTGGGATAATCGCAAGTGTCGCAACTGGTGTTGCACTCCTTATTGCTGCAGGAGTAACTTTATATCAAAATTGGGATACCATAGAAAAAAAATCATCTTCTGTTTTTTCGTCAGTTAAAACAACCATAGTAAATGCTTTAGAAACAATAAAATCATCCATAGCAAATGTTAGTGCTGCAATAGCTGATTTTGCTGGTCCATTATTAGGTAAATTAGTGGATGCCCTTAAAGATATCAGTTCTAAAATTGTCAATGTGTTTAACGGAGATTTTTCTCAACTTGGTGAAATATTCAAGATGCTTTTCCCTACGTTAATCGCTATATTGGTTGGTGGGATACCAGGTCTTATCATTTCAGCATCTCGTTTCCTTCCTGCAATTGTAGAGGGATTAGAAAGTAATAAAGATGTTTTAATCGAATCCATAAATGGTGTAGTTGCGAATATCATTCAATTCTTAGAGGTGGGCCTTCCACAATTAGTAGGTGCGGGGTTAAATATTGTCCTAAATTTAATCACAGGGATAATTAGTGCCTTGCCAATGGTCGTTGAAGTAGGAGTAAGTTTGCTTCAATCGCTCATTGCGGGTATAGGGATCGTGTTACCTATCATTATTACTTTAGCGCTTGAGGTAGTTACTTCGCTAATTACAACTATAGCTGAATCACTTCCAAGACTTGTGGAAGCAGGAACAGGAATACTTAATTCTCTGATTGAAGGGATTGTTTCTGTCTTACCATTATTGCTTGCGGCTGCATTACTTTTGATCACTACGATTGTTGTAACATTAGTCGAGAATTTGCCTAAAATTATCGCAATGGGAGTAGAAATTCTAACTGCGTTAATCGAGGGTATTGTTAAAATTCTACCCTCGTTAATTACGACCGCTGTTAACTTGGTTGTAACGATTGTAAAAACTTTGGCAGAAAATTTGCCTAAAATCATTAGTGCGGGGGTTCAAGTGCTAGAAGCTCTAATTAAAGGGATTATTCAAATCCTGCCTACTCTTATCGTAACGGCAATTAATCTAGTGATTCAGATAGCGGGAACCATAATTAAAAATTTGCCGACCATTCTAAGTGCTGGTAAGGATATTTTGTTTTCATTAATTGAAGGTATCATTTCGATTGTAGCTACTTTATTATCGGCCCTCACAAAAGAAGTAATAGGACCCCTTCTTGATAAATTTGAGGGAGTCAGCTTGTTAGATATCGGTAAAAATATTATCAAGGGACTTATCAAGGGTATAACTTCTATGGCTAGCGGGGTATGGGATGCAGTCACTTCTATCGGTAATAGCATAAAGGATGCTTTTACTGGTATGTTTGATATCCATAGTCCTTCGAGGTTATTTGAGGGATACGGAATATATCTAAACGAAGGTTTGATAAAAGGGATTTTATCATCTGCTGCTAAATTGAAAGCAGCTGCACAAAATGTTTACGGAAGTCTTGCTAATAGCGCAAAAAAGATAATAGATGGCAACCAGAAAGATGGATCAAACAGCAAGACAATTGATAACTCTCGAATCATGAATAATACAATCAACATTAGTACATCATCTAGTGATGCTCAAGCGGTAGACAGAGCGCTAAGAAGGTTAGCTTATGAATTTTAAAGAAGGGTGATCGAATGATAATTAAAGATATGACTATCACCAACAGTCGTGGCGATTCGATTACATTCGGTCGCCATTTTCGGCTTGAAAGAGATTTTGATTTGAGTGGAACGGCAGCTACTGTTAATTACTCTGAAACAACTGTGGATGGTTCCCATTATCAAAATACAAAATTAGAAAATAAGGATTTTGATGTTCCTTTCTTTATTTATAAAAGTATCAATGAACCATGGTGGATTGAAGAAAAAAGGAATCAGGCTTATAAGGTCTTTAACCCTAAAGCCAACCCAATGAGAATTGATATAACCACCAAAGCAGCCGAGGAATATTACATCAATGCTAACCTTGAAGGAGTTCCATCTTTTCCGACTGGGTTTGAAAATGATAATAATACATGGCAAAAAGGATTATTGCAGTTTAGTGCAAATGATCCTTTTTTTTATGCGAAAAATGAGCAAAAGGTTGATATTGCTTTATGGATAGGCTCATTTGAATTTCCATTAGAGATACCAGAAGAGGGTATTGAAATGGGCTATCGTGCTCCATCATTAATTGTTAATGTGCTAAATGATGGTCAAGAGTCGACAGGCATGATGATTCGTTTTAGAGCACTTGGTACGCTTCTTAATCCATCACTTATTAACGTGAATACCTATGAAACTTTAAAAATAAATACAACTATGCTTGCTGGTGATGTAATTGAAATCAGCACTTACGAACGCAGAAAAGAAGTCATATTAAATCGAAATGGACAACAGTTCAATATTTTCAATGCTCTTGATTTATCCAGTACATTTCTGCAACTTGAAATTGGAGATAATCTCTTTAGATACGATGCTGAAGAAGGGCTGGACAATTTAGAGGTATCCATGACATTTACTCCAAGGTTGATAGGGGTGTAATTATGGAGTTTTATATCTTTGATTTAAACCTAAATAGACATGGCATACTAGATGATTTTATCGATGTAAAGATAAATCCTAAGTATGATGATCTAGGGTCTTTACATTTAACTGTGGAGGGCACAAAGAACATTTTAGATCTATTACAAGTGGATAGAATTATTGTCAAAACAACGGATCTAACGAAAGGTTATATCATTAAAACATTTGAATACCTTGACGAGAAAGCAACACAGTTGCAAATTATTGCTCCTTCTTTAAATGTGATTCTAAATGACCGCCTCGTTCTTGGTCAACAGGAGTTTAATGGATACATTGAAAATGTCATGAAGTCTTTTGTCTATGCTAATGCGGTTGCTCCTGCCAATCCAAATAGGATTATCCCTAATCTTACGATTTCATCAAGTGTTGGCATCCCCATTGAGACAACAGAGGGGACTGTCAATCAGCCTTTGTGTGACTATCTCTATGAACTTGCCAAAAAGCATGATGTGTCATTTGATATCTTGTTAGATCATGAGAATAAAAAGCTAGTCTTTCATGTATGGCAAGGAATAGACAGAAGTTCACAACAATCCGAAAATCCAAGAGTAATATTTGCTAAAGAATTTGAGAATGTCTTGCGTCAACATTACGTGGAAAGCGTAACTGATAACAAGACAACAGCCATTGTATTAGGCGAAGAAATAGAGGGGAGTCCACAAGAGATTGTTACTGTAAATGATGAATTATCAGGCTTTAACCGAAAAGAAATCCTTGTGGAAGGCAATGACATCAAAAAAACATTCACTAATGAAAATGACCAAGAAATCACTTTATCAGATGCTGAATACAGAAGACTTTTAGATGAGAAAGGGAGAAACACACTCTCAGAATATATTCCTATTCGCACATTTGAATCTGATATTGATCCTGGAGCCAATTTTATATACGAAACTGATTACTTTTTAGGTGATAAAGTGAGTATCCGCAACGATGAATTAGGAGTGATCCTCCACACAAGGATTGTTGGTGTGATTGAAACCGAAAATAAACAAGGGTATTCACTGCAGCTAAACTTCGGTAGCAATATTCCGAGCTTAATAGATAAAGTAAAAAGGGCGGTGAATAATTAAATGGCTTTTACGAGCGGACTATTTAACAGTATCAATGGCGATCGAAGATATAACGCCCCGTGGTTTGCGTCATACTTTGCTACGTTTATTGGGAATGGAGTGTTTCCGAATCCATCAACAGGTATGCAAGTGATAGCAGGCGATGGAATGCAAACCGTCATTAAAGCTGGTAAGGCATGGATTAACGGATATTATGCAGTAAATGATGACGACTATATTATGCAGCATGATATAGCGGACGGAGTGTTAAAGAGAATTGACCGTATTGTTTTACGTCTAGATTTTTCATTAAGAGAACTCATTCCACAGTTAAAAAAGGGGGCATTTGCATCTAACCCTGTTGCCCCAACTTTGCAACGAGATGCAGATGCTTATGAGATTGCCCTTGCTGATGTCTTAATTAATAACGGGGCAATAAGTATCACTCAAGCAAACATTACAGATTTGCGCCTCAATACGCAACTATGCGGGATTGTACATGGTACGGTTAATCAAGTTGATACGACAACGATTTTTAACCAATATCAAGCATGGTTTAACGAAGTTGCCTCGAACGTTGAAGGAGAAATCAGGGAATGGCAAGCAGCATCCGAACAACAGTTTATGGATTGGTTTAACTCTCTGCAAGTAATTTTGGATGGTGACGTTGCCGCGAATCTTGCAAACAAGATATTGTTACTGGAGCAAGAGTTTAACGCACATAAGGCAACGGATGCAATTAATGCTCACAGAGCTGAAAATATAAGTTTCTCTGATCCAAACATGACCGCAACGGATGTAAAAGAGGCGATAAAAGAGGTTTTTACCTCTGGCAATAATGTAAAAATCGCTATGGTAGACGCATTATTGCAAGTTGACCCAAGTCTACCAATATCTTATGACAGTACATGGGAAGAAATAGAAGATGCAACAGGACAGATTAGTACGGGGAAAAAGCAGAATAGTGGAATAACGTCATCTAACATTAATGGAATAATTGAAATAACTGGCTTAGATTTCACTCCAAGAACTATCGTTGCTGGAAAAATAACGAACGGCGTCCTTTCAACTATTTATAATGCTGATGTCAGTACTACTAGATATTTATCAACTGGAGCGTCGAGAAATTTATCTGATTTTGCTTGCTATGTTCAATTCGGTGCATTTAAATTGATAGCAAACAATACTAGTGCTACGGATATTTATTGGGAAGCTATTGAGTAGGAGGCATAAAATGAATACTTTAATTATTTACGATGAGACAGGGTATGTTTTATCAATTAGACATGGGAAACCTGCACCAAGAGAACCAATCGGAGTACCTTTTTTATGGGTGGATATACCTGATGGAAAACGAATTTTAAGTGTTGATACTACCACAACTCCACATCAAACGATATTGGAGGATATTCCACCAAGTGAAACAGATTTGTTAAAAGAAGAAAACTTAACGCTTAAACTTGCAATTGCTGAGTTGGCAGAAACTCAAGAACAAGCTAAACTTGAAACACAATTAGCTCTTGCTGAATTAGCAGAATCATTACACGGAGGCGATGAATAATGGTAAAAGTTTATTGCGATTTAATCAAAGTTGGGTTACGTGTGATAGACCAAGTACCAACATTGTGGCGTGAGGATGTTCGTTCTGAATTAGAAAATGAAGGATAAACGCAGCATAAGCTAGCGTTATTTTTATGCCTAAATATCAGTATGCCCCGAACCGATCGGGGCTATTTATTTTGAATCCGGAGAGTGAGACATGTTTAATTTAACAGAAGTTTTTCAAAAAATGCTTTCGAATCATAGTATTAGCTTTGGATTTATCGCTGCGTCTATCGGAACATTTGTAGATGTGATGTTAAATGCCAAAGGGTTTATTGACTTACATGCGTATATTACAGCCATTTTGCTGATTATCATCGCACTTGATTTTACAGTAGGGGTAAGAGCAGCCAAGAAGAATGGAAAGTATCAAAGTAATAAAGGCATTGATGCAGTCATACGAGATGGAATCATATTAGCTGTAGTGGCAGTTGGATGGATAATTGACCAGATGCTAGGTACAGGTGCATTTGTCTTTAGTGTTCTTGCACTAGCGTTTACCTATCATAATTTCCAATCGTTTTGTGCGAACTTATATGTCCTTGGATGGGACAAATATTTTCCGATGTGGGCATTTAAGATTTTAGAGTCAGAAATCACAGCGAAGGTAAGAAAATATACGGAAAAGGGAGTTGGGAAGTGATGGGGCAAGTAACTGAATGCGTAGTGTGTGGAAAGGAAATCGAATGGAATCAGGAATTGTTTGCTAAAGGGGAACATGGGGAACCAGTTTGCTCCGAATGTGAGGAGGAAAAATAGTGCTCAAAATTTTTATCGATCCAGGACATGGAGGAACAGATCCAGGATCTATGGCAAATGGATTATTAGAAAAGTATCTTACCTTAGCAATCTCTTTGAAAATTAAATCCTTACTGTCTCAATATGAAAATGTTCAAGTCAAATTAAGCCGTGAGACAGATAAATATTTGTCTTTGTCAGCACGGGCAAAACTGGCCAATGCATGGGGAGCCGATTATTTTATGTCCATCCACATTAACGCAGGCGGCGGTACAGGATTTGAAACGTTTGTCCATACCAATGCGAGTAATGCGTCAGTTGCTAATCAAAACGAGATTCATACTGAAATCTTAAAACCTTTGGACTTTAAGGACAGAGGTAAAAAACGTGCTAATTACGCAGTATTACGTGAGACAAATATGCCGGCCATCCTCACAGAGAATGGATTTATTGACAATGCAAGTGATGCCGCGAAGCTTAAACAAACAGATTTTATCGATAAAATTGCTCAAGGGCATGTGAATGGTCTTGTTAAAGCTTTAGGGTTAAAAAAAGTTAAATCAGGAATAGCAGAACCAAAACCAGAAAAAGAAGATGAGGTGAATTGGCTGATGGAACCAGTTAAATTTTCAGTGAAAGAGATGGAAAATGCATTGCTACGTGTACTCGGTCGCTTTGAGCAAAAAGACCCGGCACTCGGTAAAGAATGGCGTACCAAGTTTATCAACGGCGAGTTAACAGGAGCAGATGCTTTAGGGATACTTTATGTGGCTGTAGATCGCGGTTATATCACTGGTAAAAGTGAGTAAAATGCTAAAGCCCTTACTCTTTTTGAGTAGGGGCTTTTAATATTGGGTCATAGTATGATATTATTTTCTTCTATTCCAAATTGAGGGCTGCTAACTTCTTGTGCAGCTGGGGGACCAGGAGGCTGCTTTTCAATTTGGTGTGGTAATACTGGAATTGCTCTCTGAACTTGAGAGATAAATGCCACTCCATTATGATTTTCAATAATTTTTGTAGCTGGAGTAGCAGTTAAAGTATGTATGCATGCATGGTGAACGGAAAGAACCGCATCCTGTAATTTTTTATCATCCTCAAGTGCTTGAACTGCTAACCCAATATCTCTTGCTCTACCCAGAGAAATATGACGATCATGAGAATAGGTTAAAGCATGATTTCCTAGTTCAGAAACAATGTAGTCAGCTTTTTTTTCTTTGTTAGAAGAGTCTTTAAACATTCCAGTTATTAACCATTCTTTTACCATTTGGTTTGACCAGTCAATTGCCTTTTCACATTCTCCTATTAAAGTAGGACTATATTTAGCTATGATAGGTTGCCAAATTGGAATTTTCTTTGGATCCTCAGTAATTTCTTTTACTGCCCTATTAAACTCTTCAATAATTCCATGTGTTGGGTAGCCCCGGTATTGTGGATCTATAGGTCCAAGGTTAGAATGTTTGCCCATAATTATTTCTTTAGAAGCACATGCAATCATTGTACCTGCTGACATTGCAATCTGTGGTACAATTACTCTAATATCAGTTCCAAAAATAGATTTTAGATACTCAACTAAGGATTCGGTAGCTGCTATACTACCACCGGGGGTATGTAAGAATAAATCTAGTCCTTTTGTCTTGTCTAATCCATTCATAACTGTCATGAAACCGTTTTTGTCACTATCGTCAACAGAAAAACCATTATAACGTTCAGCAACTAATTCTTGTTTTTGAAGCCATCCTGAATAATAAACTATTACATTTCTCTCAGTAATTTCATGTAAGGCCCTTAGATATTTTCTTCTAATTGAATCAAAAGGATTGTTAAAAATATTGATTTCATTTAAAATTTCACTCCAATTAGGCATTTTATCTTTGTTCCCCCCTTTCGGTTGGAGTTACAACAATATGTTTGGTGACAAATTTACTATTTGTTTCATCATCTAACAGTGTTGAACCAAAAGTATACTTTTTTCTATTTTCTTTGCTATTAATATTTAACTTCCTAAAAATGTCGGTTATTTCTGGTCGGATTTCATCGTTCTTCAAATTAATACCTCCCTTTATTTCTTATAATATATTAACATCAATTATAAAAATAATATACCTTTTGAAAAATCACTTGTGCAGAAATTTGTAGAAATTAATAAAAAAATTTCAGTCGCAAAAGAAATTACAATATTATGCATAACTCATTTATTATTATTATTATGTTTTTTGTGAAAAATGATACTTTCAATGAGAGCAAAATAGGACGGCTTAAACTTAACAGATAGCTACTCAAAAATTCGCCTGTCTCTATCTAGGATTGTTAAAAGCATCGGCAATAAAATGGATTGCTCAATGATTTTACGGTCATCCTCTGGGATAATTGCCAACTAAATCATCTCCGTTTTGCTAATGTCATTAATCGATAACCTTAATATCTCCTTGTCTGTGTCGATTAATAAGGTCTTAGTGACGTAATCAATTTTGTCGATTACGCCCTCAATGTCTTTAAAATATCCATCATCCCATAGTGTAAGTCGCATAGGCATGGTGTAATTAAGTGAGTTATAAATATCAATGTTTATTTGCTCAAGTTCTTGTTCGTCTAAAATTGGCTTAGGTACTTTTTCTTTCTCTTTCCCCATTTTGATAAGTTCTTCTTTATGCTCCGGCAACATCATACGACTTGATTCCCACCGTAAATTACTTCCCTCTGTCAGTTTGTTCATAATTCAATCACATCTCCTTTGATATTATTATACAAACATCTGTTCGTATTTCAAGTATAAAAAAATACCGCCTCATTAAGAGACGGATATGTTTCTCGATGATTAAATATCAAGTATCTGTTTTTTCTTCGCTTGAAATTCTTCCTCAGTAATGATTCCATCATCTAATAATGATTTAAGTTCTTTAAGAGAGTTGAGGTCGGAACCAGAAGAACTTTGATAGTTCATTTTCTTTTCTATTTCAGCCTTTAATTTTAAAGCTTCCTCGTTCTGATCTCTTTTAAACTTAACAGCATTTTGTGGTTGATCCACAGTTCTTAATATTCCTACCATAGAACTTCTAGGGGTGGATAATTGCAGATACCCAGATGAAGTCAAAGAAGCTTCTTTGAATTTAATTTCTTGAATCTGACTGTACAGTACTTTTGTTTCTCCACGTAATGATTTATGGATCATTAAGTCATTCTTTCCTCTTTTAAAAATTACACCATCATCTGTCAACTCTACAATAGTGTTAGGTTTTTTAAAGGTGTAGCTCATTCCTTTTCCTCCTCATATGAATACAATTCATCTACTTTAACCCCTAATAATTCAGCTAAATCCCACAATATTGGAGCACTTGGATAATTCTTTCCTGTGCACCAAGTACTAATTGTATTTGCTGATTTATCATATCTTTTCCTAATAAAATCTCTATCATATTTAGAACGATCAATCAACCAACCGATATTACTTTTTAATTGTTTCATAACATCACCTATAAATATATTCCACAAATAATAAATGATTCCTTTACAAAAATTTTCTTGAAAGATACAGAAATAATCGTGATAGACAGGCATTGATAGATATAGTCGCCCATACACTGTACTAGACAGTGACAAAGCGAGGTGGTTAAAAGTGGATCCTTTTACATTCGGTATAGCCTTTGTCGGTGCTTCTAGTGGAATGTTTATATTGATTCATGCTTTAGAGCAGTCGGGGATTTCAATCAATCATGAAGTCGTGACATTTCAAGAAATAAGATAAAAATAGAAGTTTGTCCTACCATATCATATGAAGGAAGAAAAGCTGCCACCAAGAGACTCATCGGGGCATCCCATAAAGTCCCCATTGCGATTTCCCCGCTTATCTACCTTTTCCCAACAGCATCACCTGAAAATCCTCATTGTGCTTGGGTAGCTCATGAACATATTCTTGATTATAGAAAAGGAAAAGATAATAGTACAACGATAATTAAAATTCAAAGCAATCGTTACATCCCCCTGCCTATTTCAACTCGCTCTTTTGAAAATCAATTGCTCCGTACCCTGATGTTAAAGTCCACTCTTTCAAAAGGCGCTGAACAATCTATTACAAGAGCGTTTTACGCGAAAAAATTTCGAAAACAAAAAGCCGCTGCTGAAAACTCCGAACTTTACGATTGGGAATGAGCATGGCTATTGAATACTGAGATGTGTTAAATAGAACTCAAGCAGTTCTTGTACTTTGTTGCGAATTCTTGGGTTGAAATAATTATGCTGCTCTTCGTAGCCCCTGTAGAGAAACGTATACATAGTAAACGCTTCATCTCTTTTTAATTCAAATACTTTAAGATTATTTTGTTTCATATACTTTTTTATTTGCGCTAATTCTAATTGAATGGTCTTCATCGATTTTTCAATGAGATTTATATAAGGTTGTTTCAGCTTAAATGAACCTTGATTAATCAATTCTAAATCTCGATTTAAAATGGTGAGGACCATGGGCAAATAGATCGCCTTTTCAATGATGTCCCGCTCTTCCTCAGGGATTCTAGTCATAATCGTTCACCTCAACATTTCATTAAAAAACAAAACATATGTTCGTGTATTTATTTTATATAAAGTATTTCCATTTGACAAGAGTTGATGCACGAATTTAATTTTTTCGCGATGCTATATAAGGCTGTGGATTTTTCCTTAGTTGCTCTTGCCCATTCAACCTATTGGACAGGGAAGGGGAATTTGTATTTCGAAGGCAAAATAGAGTTATTTTCATTATTTACAAAAAAATGCGCAAAAAAGAAGGATAATATATTTCAATTATCGAAATAAAAAGAAGATTGAAATATGGAGGGATGAAAATGTCGAAAAGGTATTTAAAAGCTGAAGATTTATATGCATTGAAGTCAGTGGCAGATCCACGCTTGAGTACAAATGGAAAAGATCTTGTATACGTGGAAACAAGCATTTCTGAGGAGAAAGATGAGTATGTATCAAACCTTTTTTACATAAATGTTGAAGAAAAGAATGCTCCGGTGCAATGGACTTACGGAAATGATCGCAATCATTCGCCGCGCTGGTCGCCAACTGAGGATAAGCTTGCCTTTGTTTCAAATCGCAGTGGAAAGAATCAAATTTATGTAATACATGCAAACGGTGGAGAGGCACGACAAGTTACCACTTCGATTTATGGTGCCTCCAATCCGATTTGGTCGCCAGATGGGAAGAAAATAGCTTTCAACGTATCATTACGCGAGGATGAGAAATTAGAGGATACGGATAAGAAAGAAGAGAAAAAAATAGTCCCGCTTGAAGTAGACAAAATGAAATATAAGTCGGATTCCTCCGGTTTCTGGGATGGGAAATATTCACAAATTGCAATTGTGGAGTTGGAAACAGGAAAAATAGAATTAGTAACGGAAGGAAATCGTGATTATCAGTTGCAAGGCTGGTCACCAGATGGGAAATCGTTGGCAGTAACGGCAGATTTTAGCGAGAATTTAGATTTTTCTTTTGTAAGTGATGTATTCCTGCTTGAATTAGAAACGAAGAAATTCGAAAAGATTACACCAGGGACTGGTTATTTTAGTGGAGCCACTTGGTCTCCAAACGGGAGATATATCGGCATACTTGGCCATGAAAGGGAATTTGAAAATGCAACATTAGTGAAAATTTGGGTTTATGATACAGAACAAAAGGAACTCTCTTGTCTTACAGCAGAGTCTGATTTACTCATAGGAGATTTTGCGATTGGTGATTTTCAACAAGGAGCCGTTTCGCCAGGGCTGCTCTGGGCTGAAGATAATGAAAGTTTCTATTTTCTAGCTTCTGATCGTGGAAATACGGTCGTCTATTATGGATCTTTAAAAGGTGAGATGTATCCTGCTCTATTAGAGCGTCAGCATGTTTATGGATTTACAACTGGAGGAGAGCTAAATCGCGCAGTTGTCGCGATTAGTAAGCCGACATTACAAGGTGAACTATTTTTATTAGATGTTCCCACAGGGCAGCTTACCCAGTTAACAAATGTAAATAGTGAGTATGCAAATGAAGTCGCGTTAGCTGAAGTTGAGGAAATTGAATTCAAATCTAAGGATGATTGGGACCTTCACGGTTGGTTGATGAAACCTGCACAGTTTGAGGAAGGTAAGAAATATCCGCTAATTCTTGAAATTCATGGTGGACCACATGCGATGTATGCTAATACCTACTTCCACGAATTCCAAATGCTTGCAGCGGAAGGATACGCTGTCCTATTTATTAATCCAAGAGGAAGCCATGGCTATGGTCAAAAGTTTGTCGACGCCGTCCGTGGAGACTACGGTGGAAGAGATTATGCAGATTTAATGGAAGCTGTTGATTATGTATTAGAAAAATACGATTTTATTGATGTAAATCGTTTAGGGGTAACTGGAGGCAGTTACGGCGGCTTCATGACAAATTGGATTGTTGGTCATACAAATCGCTTTAAGGCTGCCGTGACTCAACGTTCGATTTCCAATTGGATTAGCTTTTACGGAGTGAGTGATATCGGTTATTACTTTAATGCATGGCAAATTAAGAGTGAGCTTGAAGATGCTGAAACGTTGTGGAAGCATTCTCCGCTTGCTTACGTTGGCAATGTGGATACACCGCTTCTTATTTTGCATAGTGAGAAGGATTTCCGTTGTCCAATTGAACAAGCTGAGCAACTATATATTGCTTTAAAGCATCGGAAAAAGGAAACAAAATTCATTCGCTTTCCAGAATCCAATCATGAACTGTCACGCAGTGGAAAACCTAGCTTAAGAATTGCCCGTTTACATTACATTTTAAATTGGTTTAAAGAGTATATTAAGTAGAAAGAACATTTAACCGCAAAGCTTCTTGTTTTGCGGTTTTTTTCATTCTCTATAAGATTTTTGCTCATCGAATCCGATCAAAATAGAAAAAAATGCCCATTTTTGATACTCTAGTATAAAGAAGATAAAGGGGTTTACTCTACCAGAAAAAGGCATAATAATTAAATTGAAACTTCTTGGGCGAAAAGAGTGTCTAATAAAGTAGAAACTTGAGGATTGATGAAGCTTGAAATAAATCTGTTGAATGGAAGGTATTTAAATGAGATACGAAAAACAAAGGCAAAAGAAAAAAAGAAAGTGGAAGGTTGTTCTGCTGCTTCTTTTTCTAAGTATTGCCGGCTTATTAGGATACAGCTATTTGCAATACCAGCAAGGATTGTCCAAATCTCTGGAAAAAGCTGAAAGCAATTCGATATTGCAAAAAGAATATGAGTTTAACGGTAAAAAGGATCGCTATGGAGGAATAAATATCCTGTTGCTAGGTAGTGATTCCCGTGGGGAAGAAAAAGCGCGAACGGATACAATTATGATTGCAAGATATCATCCGGAAGAAGGAACTTATAAGCTGATCTCTATCATGAGAGACTCATTTGTCGATATTCCAGGCTATCAAAAAAATAGAATTAACACAGCATTCGCTCGAGGTGGTCCGGAATTACTTCGAGAAACGATAAAAGAAAGCTTTGATATTGATATCCAATACTATGCCATTATTGATTTTGAAGGATTTGTTCAACTGATAGATGAAGCTTTTCCAAATGGAGTCGAAGTTGATGTTGAAAAGAAAATGTCCCGCAATATTGGGGTTACATTAGAACCAGGCCTTCAACGCTTAGATGGAGAGCACTTGCTTGGCTATGTTCGTTTCCGGTATGATGCGGTTGGTGATTTTGGTAGAGTCGAGCGTCAGCAAAAGGTCGTGAAAGAAATTGGCTCGCAATTAACAAGCATTCAGACAATTCCTAAGCTCCCTAAATTGATTGGCGTTGTGACACCGTTCATTAATACGAATATGGATACAGGTGATATGTTGTATATTGGAAAAGACTTCCTAGCCAAAGAAAATCGTAAAATTGCTTCCTTGCGAATTCCAGTTGATGGAGCGTGGACAGATACTAGAGTTAATGGTGCAGACGTCTTGGAAATTGATTTAGAAAAGAACCGAACTGCAATTCATGAATTCCTTGCAAATTAAAAAGGAGATTTTTAATGGACATCGATGTGCTGAAAGAATGGATAACAAATGAAAATAATATCATGGAGGTCATAGATAAATATCGCTCCTTTGGGCCGTTACCCGGAATATTACTACCAATGATTGAAGCCTTTTTGCCATTTTTGCCTTTGGTGGTCTTTGTAATGGCGAATGCCAATGCCTTTGGTCTTTGGTTCGGTTTTTTATATTCATGGATTGGAGCATCGGTAGGCGCTTTCTTAGTCTTTCTTTTGATACGCCGTTTTGGACAGAAACGTTTTTTAACCTTTTTAAAGAAAAATATAAAAGTTCAAAAACTGATGGCTTGGGTGGAAAAACACGGATTCGGACCGCTGTTTCTGTTGCTCTGTTTTCCTTTTACACCATCCGCAGTCGTAAATATTGTGGCGGGCCTTTCAAAAATTAGTATTTATCAATATATGCTTGCTGTGCTTACTGGGAAAATGGTCATGATTTTTATGATTAGTTTTGTTGGGCATGACCTTCATTCTCTGATTACTCAGCCGATTAGAACGGCTATTGTTGGTGTAGTTATTTTTATTCTTTGGCTGGTTGGAAAGCAGATAGAGCTACGTATAAACAGAAGCGTTGAAAAAGAAAGACAGCATTCATAATGTTTTCGCAAGTATTGGAGGGAGGAATTGCTTTGATAGAGAATGTGAAAAAAGAGGGATTGGAATGGGTGAAAGCAATTGGGATTGGTTTAATCATCTTTGTTTTCATTCGCGCTTTTTTCTTCTCCAATTATGTTGTAGAAGGACGTTCAATGATGCCGACTCTCGAGGACGGTAACAAGCTGATTGTAAATAAAATTGGCTTCCAAATTGGAGATTTAAAGCGATTCGATGTTATTGTTTTTCATGCAAATGAAAAGGAAGATTATGTTAAGAGAGTGATCGGATTACCGGGGGACACGATTGAATATAAAAATGATCAACTCATTATAAATGGAAAAAAGATGGATGAGCCTTATTTAGAAAAACATCGCAATGAAATCCTCACCAAACGATTGACTGAGGATTTTACCTTACAGGAAAGAACAGGAGCTAAGGTTGTTCCAGAGGGAAAGCTGTTTGTTCTTGGAGATAATCGTCTAGAGAGCTGGGACAGCCGCCAAATGGGCTTTATCTCAGTCGATCAAGTAGTAGGAAAAGTGAATTTACGCTATTGGCCGCTTGATCATATGGAGATATCTTTTTAAAATATGCGACAAAAAGAAGCTGTTCAAAAGGTCGTTGGAAGAGGTACTGTACCCCAGAAGTTAGAGTTAAAAATCTAACCTCTGGGGTGCAGTACCAAAAGCGATGCTTTTGAGGAGCCCTCTTTTTTATCGTTTGGTTTTGCTAAACAATATTGTGGATAAAAAGTTTTATTAGCTCAGTTCGTGTGGATTTATTCTTTCGATAAGAATGCTCAATTCCTTTTCTTTTCACCCATTCAATTTTGCACTATGCCTTTGCCCTAATTCCTGTGTTAAAAGGAATCCAAGTATAAGGTTCATTAAAAATAGTCCAATAAGTAAGAGAAGGACATGCTGGAAATTTAGCAGCAAAACAACTGGTGAAGCAATGCTGGCTCCTGTTAAAAGAATAAAGGAATAAAGAGTGAGTGCTTTTGCTCGATGGCTGCCTCCTAAATTGCCAATCAATGTAATGATCGTGGGAATAAGAAGAGAAATTGAGGCAACAAATAGTATCGATAAAACCATGAGAGCAATGAGGCCATGAAAAATGCTCATTGAAATCAAGCTGCATATACTGATGACAAGTCCTGTAAACAGCGTCCTTTCCACACTGAATTTCTCAATCATTTTTCCGGTAAACAGAGATAAAATTGCTCCAGTTAGTCCCACTGTTCGAAGATGAAAAAGCTGCTCAGGTGACCCGCTGAAAAAACGGCCGATTGCATCATAAAGCGAAACGAAAGAAAACAATAAGGTGAAGGTGATCCCATAGCATTTAAGAATGGTTGCATCTTTAAGGAGTGAAGTCATGATGGAAAGGGCGGAGCGATTTTCACGTAACGGTAGTTTAGATGCAGGCAGAATCAGTGCACAGCATAGAAAGAGAATAAAATAGCACATCGCATAAAAATAATAGACAGCGTTCCAAACTGAAAAAGCAGTAATGGTTGAACTGAGCAATTGACCGATGATCCCAGCGAGCAAAAAGCCGGTGTTAATAAAGGCGAGAAGTAGAGTTCTTTTTCTTTCTGAGTAGAGGTCGAATGCCAAGGCAAAAGCTGCTGGGGCAAAGCTTCCAAGCGTTAAACCTTGAAGAGAACGGGCAGCGTATAGACCGATTGCTCCGTCTGCCATCCCGACCATGAGAGTTGAAAAAATGGAAGCGAACATCCCGGCAATGATGATATTCCGTCGTCCAAATTGGTCAGAAGCAGGACCAAAACAGAGGAGTCCAATCGCATAAAAGAGGGAAAATAGACTCCCGGCAAGAACAGCGTGATTTTCATTAATTTGTAAAGTTTGTGAAACATTTTCGTAAATCGGGATTAATGTATAAATATTGCTGGCTACAAAGATTCCGGTAATGGTTAGCAAAATTGCTGTTAATTTCAACCGGACTTTCACAATAATCACCACCTATCCCACCATATGCTACAGTGAATGTTTTCGTAAGTTGTATAAGGGGAAGAACATTATTTTAAGGTAAAACCGTTATAGGTAAGAAAGGTCCCGTTGAGATTTAAACCAGCGTAGACATTCCACATATTGTCCCCAGGTATGAGGATAGGAGTTCTTCTACTTTTAAAATCTTCTCCAATTGTTGATTTCGATGGTGGATTCCGCAGCCAAGGATTGAATAGAATTTGAGATAATCTTCCGGAACTCCTAGGCAGCGAAATTGAATATCTGGATGTTATTCTTCCATATATCGATAAGGATGAAAAAATTTCCATTTTTTATACAAATGATCGTGTGTATTTTTTCGAATGCACTCTCTTCATAATGAAAATTCGTTGTGACGTATTAATGGGGGAAATGATTCACAAATTTATAATTTTACTTCGAATTGCCTCCGCTTAAAATGGATCTTGAATTCCTTTCATAATATGATTAGTAGTATGCTTAACTATGATAGAGGAAAAACGAGGTGCGTAGTACAATGACAGAGGGCTGTTATCGCAAAGAAATTAGCGCAGGGTTGGAAGTTGAAATTGTCCTAAAGAAAGATCAACGGACAGGAATATTAACAAAAGGAACGGTAAAAGACATTTTGACTAATTCCTCCTATCATCCCCACGGAATTAAAGTTCGATTAGTGGACGGACAGGTGGGAAGGGTAAGGAAAGTGAATTCAAGCGACTAAATAAACATCGCTAGAGCGCAAATATTTATAGTAGTTATCGCACATGTAAATAAAAAATCTCTCTTTTTACGTTGAATTACTAAAAATGGGAGATTTTTTATTTCAGTGAAGGCTTTGTTAAACAACGAAACGAGCCAAAAGTCAACACCGACATATAACAAAGCCTTGTTGAAAGATACCATCCAGAGTGGGATCCAATAAGGGAGAAAAAGAAGTGGAAAAAGCTAGGCATATGCACAATCTGTGTCTTCCTGCAAAAGCCCGAATATGCTCTCTGAATTAATGAAAAAAGTGTCAGTAATTCAAGCCGAAAAAATCCATTGTTTTATGGTAAGATGTGAGTAGTCTTCAGTAGTGAAATGGTTAAGTAAGGCTTTTTTTGGGAGGTTAAGAAATGTCTATCAGAATGTTAATAGGTAGAGCTGGAACAGGGAAAACAACTTACTGTATTAATGAGATGCAGGAAAAAATGAAAAATGAGCCAAATGGAGATCCGCTCATTTATTTAGTACCTGAGCAAATGACATTTCTATCAGAATATAAATTACTATCGACATCTGATTTAGGTGGGATGATCCGAACACAAGTTTATAGCTTTTCTCGACTAGCTTGGAGAATTCTTCAAGAGACGGGTGGGATAAGCCGTTATCATATTAATAGCGTCGGTGTCAGCATGTTGATTCGAAAAATAATCGAGGACAAAAAAGAGCAGTTAACATTGTTTGAAAAAGCGGCAGATAAAACAGGATTTATTGAGCAATTGGAAAAACTGTTAACTGAATTTAAACGCTATTTGATTAAGCCGGAAGATTTAGCAGAACGGCACTTATCAGCAGATGATGCAAGTGAAAAAGTGCTCAAGGATAAACTTCATGATTTAGAAATTATTTACGAAGCATTTGAAGATGCGTTGTTAAATAAATATATAGATTCAGAGGACTATTTGCGCTTATTAGGAGAGCAGATTGCTTCCTCCGCATATTTACAAGATGCGACGATTTATATCGATGGCTTCTATAGCTTTACACCGCAAGAATACATGATTATTGAACAGTTGATGAAGCATAGTAAAGATATGACCATTGCATTAACATTAGATCGGCCATTTCATCATGAAGCTCCCGATGAGCTTCATCTTTTTCGGATGGCTGGAGAAACGTGCCAGACTCTCTACGAAATGGCAAAAGTTGAAGGGGTGCATGTGGAGGAGATTCTATTCCAAGAGCAAGTTAGATTGACAAATGATTCTTTAAAACATTTAGAATCTTTTTTTGAACAGAGACCGACTGTTTCGTTCGAAGGGACGCCATTGGTGCATTTGGCACAGGCTGTTAATCGAAGAGCGGAAGTTGAGGGAATAGCAAGAGCTATTCGCAAGCTTGCGAGAGAAGAGAATTATCGCTACCGTGATATTGCCATTTTGCTAAGAAATGGGCAACAATACTATGATCTGATTGAAAATATATTTGCGGACTATGATATTCCTGTCTTTATTGACCAAAAAAGAACGATGTTAAATCATCCGCTAATTGAGCTTATTCGCTCAAGTCTTGAAGTGATTAACGGATTTTGGAGGTATGAACCTGTCTTTCGAGCAGTAAAAACGGAGCTTCTTTTCCCAGAAGGAGGCGATGTGTATAGACTGCGGGCGCAGATGGATCAACTGGAAAATTATGTGTTGGAACATGGCATTCAAGGTAAGAAGTGGATGCAAAAGGAACGCTGGACATACCGACGATTTAAAGGATTAGAGCTGGAAGCATTTGCTCAAACTGATGCGGAAAAGGAAAAAGAAGAGGAACTCAATGGGTTGAAGAAGATGATCTCAACACCAATTCAACGATTGGCAAAGAGATTCGCCAAAGCGAGAACAGGAAGAGAGCTCTGTGCAGCACTATATTACTTTTTAGAAGAACTTCATATTCCGGCGAAGTTGGAACAATGGAAATTACAAGAAGAAGAGGCTGGGAATTTAGTCCGAGCAAGGGAGCATGATCAGGCGTGGAACGGAATGATTGATCTTCTCGATCAATTTGTGGAAATGCTAGGAGATGAAGAGATTTCTTTGAAGAAGTTTGCCACGATTCTTGATGCGGGGCTGGAATCACTTCGATTCTCTCTTGTACCGCCGTCTATCGATCAAGTGTTAGTAGCAGATCTTGAGAAATCGAGATTAACCGAGATCAAGGCTGCTTTTGTAATTGGGTTGAATGACGGAGTTCTGCCGGCCAAATTTTCTGAGGAAGGGCTGATTGCAGATGAGGAAAGAGAGAGGTTAGCAGTAAAGGGAATTGAAATTGCTCCGAGTAGTCGAAAGAGATTGCTAGATGAAGAATTTCTTGCGTATAATGCTCTGACAACAGCATCTGAACGCCTATTTGTGAGCTATCCTTTGGCCAATGATGATGGAAAGGCCTTAATGCCTTCATTGTATATTAATAGGTTGCTGGAAATTTTCCCTCACATTCAGTCACATCACTATATTCAAGAAATTTCCGAGCTTCCTGAACTGGAGCAAATAGACTATATCTCTCATGAAGAGACAAGCCTGTCTTTGTTAACTGGACAACTTCAGCAGCAAAAGCGGGGCTATCCTATTTATGATATTTGGTGGGATGTCTATAACTATTATGTAGGAAATGTAAAGTGGAGAGAGCGGGCTAAAAAAGTTCTGCAGAGCTTAAATTACAAAAATGAATCGACTCAACTTTCTGAAGATACGAGCAAGGAGCTATATTCAGAAGTGATTCAAGGAAGTGTGTCACGGATGGAGCTTTTTTCTGCCTGTCCGTTTTCCCATTTTGCCCAACACGGCTTGAAGCTCAGAGAAAGACAGGTCTTTCGCTTAGAGGCTCCGGATATTGGGGAATTATTTCATGGTGCCCTAAAATATATAGTCGAGACAGTAATGGCGAGTGAAAAATCATGGGAGCGGATGACTCAGATGGAAATCGAGCAGCTGGCAAAGGAAGCGGTTGAACTTTTAGCGCCGAAACTGCAGCATGAAATATTATTAAGCTCGAATCGCCATCATTATATAAAAAGAAAATTAGCAGAGATAATTAAGAGAGCCTCGCTCGTCTTGCAGGAGCATGCGAAAGCGAGCGGTTTTGCACCTGTCGGCCTTGAGCTTGGTTTTGGACCGAAGCAAAAGCTGCCGCCGTTGAAATTTTCCTTGCGAAATGGAACAAAGATGGAGCTTATTGGTCGAATTGACCGCATTGATAAGGCGGAGGATGAAAACGGAGTATACTTAAGGATTATGGATTATAAATCAAGTGCAAAAGATGTCAATTTAAATGAAGTATACTACGGATTATCACTGCAAATGTTAACCTATCTCGATATTGTTGTAGCGAATTCGAAAGCGTTAATTGGCAAAGAAGCGGACCCGGCTGGAGTCCTCTATTTTCACGTCCACAATCCGATCGTCAACACAAGCAAAATGCTCACTTTGGACGAGCTTGATAACCAGTTGTTTAAAAAATTTAAAATGAATGGTTTATTGCTGGGTGAAGAAAAAATTATTCGCTTGATGGATAGAACCGTCGATACAGGTGATTCTGCTATCATCGCAGCGGGGATAAAAAAAGACGGAACACTTACGAAGCGTTCAAAGGTGGCAAGCCATGAGGAATTTGAGCAGCTAAGACGCTTTGTTCGCAAGTATTACGTGAAAACAGGAAATGCAATCGCAGGTGGAGATGTGAAAATTGCCCCCTATAAACTAAAGGAGCGCAAGCCTTGTACATTTTGCTCCTTTAAATCGGTTTGTCAATTCGATGAATCGTTAGAAGCGAATGACTATCGCAATCTATCATCCTATTCTAAAGAGGAAATTTTGCAGATGATGAGACAGGAGGAGGAAATCGATGAAGATACCAACTAAACCGGTGGAAGCAACGTGGACAGACGACCAATGGAAGGCAATATGGGCGAGCGGTCAGGATATTCTTGTTGCGGCAGCGGCTGGTTCGGGGAAGACGGCAGTTCTTGTAGAACGGATGATCAATAAGATCATTTCAACCGCTGAGCCAATTGACGTGGACGAGCTATTAGTTGTAACCTTTACGAATGCCTCTGCTGCTGAGATGAGACATCGAATTGGAGAAGCATTAGAAAAAGCCATTAGTGATAATCCTTCTTCAAAGCATTTACGTAAACAGCTTAGTTTACTAAATAGGGCCTCTATCTCAACTCTCCATTCCTTTTGCTTGGAAGTCATTCGCAAATATTACTATCAAATTGATGTTGATCCGGGTTTTCGCATTGCCGATGAAACAGAAGTACAATTGTTAAGAGATGAAGTGATGGAGGAGCTTTTTGAGAATGAATATGGCAAGAAGGAAAATGAGGCCTTTTTTGAACTGGTAGATACTTTTTCCAATGATCGCAGTGATGTTGCCCTTCAGGATATTATCCGTGAGATTTACGATTTTGCCCAATCCAATCCTTCTCCACATGCTTATTTGCGATCGTTGAAGGAAATGTATGAGGTGGCTGAGGGAACAACAATTGAAGATCTGCCATTTGCCGATGTGCTCCTTTTTGATATCGAGCTGCAGTTAAAAGGAGCAAAGGAGCTCTTAGAAAATGGCTTGGAATTAACAAAGCTGCCTGGTGGTCCTTCCCCAAGGGTTGAGAATTTCATCGATGATATTCGCATCGTTGATAGTCTCCTGACAGCGAAGGAAATATCGTGGGAAGAGCTTTATTTTCGCATGCAGGCAGAATCTTTTTCAAGGGCAAAGACATGCCGGGGGGATGAGTTTGATAAAAATCTGCTTGAAAGAGCACAAAAGCTGCGCGATAAGGCGAAAAAAATCGTTCAAACGATAAAAGATGAATTGTTTTCCAGAAGGCCTGAGAGCTTTATTCGAGATATAAGAGAAATGGCGCCCCATATTCACACCCTCGTTCAGTTAGTGGAAAGCTTTGCTGCCCGCTTCGCTGAAGTGAAGAAGGAAAAGGGATTAGTTGATTTTGCTGATTTAGAACATTTATGCCTGCAAATCCTGTCGGCGGAAGGAGGAAAACTGCTTCCTTCTGAAGCGGCTATTTCATATCGCAATCAGTTTAAAGAGGTTTTTGTCGATGAGTATCAGGATACAAATATGGTTCAGGAGGCTATTCTTCAGCTCGTTACAAAAGATGGGGAAAAAAGCGGGAATATGTTTATGGTGGGGGATGTGAAACAATCTATCTATCGTTTCCGCCTCGCTGAACCGAACCTGTTTTTAGGAAAATATTTGCGGTTTACTACTGATGGAGAACACACTGGATTAAAAATTGATCTAGCGCGCAACTTTCGCAGTCGCAAAGAAGTATTGGACGGAACAAACTTCCTTTTTAAACAGCTCATGGGAAAAACAGTCGGTGAGATTGAGTATGATAAAGCGGCGGAGCTCGTACAAGGTGCAAGCTATCCAGAAAGCGAACATCCAATTGAGTGGCTCTTGATTGAACAGGAAGGAAAAGATGACGCTGATTCTGAGGCGGATGAGCCAGATGTGCTACAGTTTGATGATGTTGAGTTGGAACAATCACAATTAGAAGCCCGAGTAATGGCTGATAAGATTAAGCAAATGGTTGTGAAGAGAAAAGAAATTTACAATGGAAAAACAAAATCGACTCGGCCGATCCAATATCGTGATATCGTAATTTTACTCCGTTCAATGACATGGGCGCCACAAATTATTGAAGAGTTTAAAGAAGCGGGAATTCCCGTATATGCCAATCTTTCGACTGGATATTTTGAGGCGACTGAGGTTTCGATCATGATGTCGCTGTTAAAAATTATTGATAATCCATATCAAGATATTCCATTAGCAGCGGTACTACGTTCTCCAATCATCGGTTTGAATGAAGAGGAGCTGGCACAAGTGCGCCTTCAAAAAAAGCATGGTTCCTTTTACGAAGCACTCGTGTCTTTTTGTCAAGAGAGAGCAGCAGAGGGAACAGAAGAAATCCAAGAAAAGCTGATACCCTTTATCGAGCGCTTGCACGGCTGGAGAAAGAAAGCCCGGCAAGGGGCTTTAGCTGAGTTAATATGGCAATTATATCGCGATACAAAATTTTACGATTTTGTTGGTGGACTCCCTGGGGGAAAACAGCGTCAAGCTAATTTACGCGCCCTCTATGATCGAGCCCGACAGTATGAGAATACTTCGTTTCGAGGTCTGTTCCGCTTTCTTCGCTTTATTGAAAGGATGACTGAGCGGGGAGATGATCTTGGAGCTGCGCGTGCCTTAGGCGAGCAAGAAGATGTTGTGCGCATCATGACAATTCATAGCAGTAAAGGTTTGGAGTTTCCGGTGGTGTTTGTTGCGGGAACAGCACGCCAGTTTAATATGATGGACCTGCGAAAACCGCAAATGCTTGATAAAGATCTTGGATTTGCGACAAAGTATATTAATGCGAAGAAACGAATTTCATATCCTTCCCTTCCGCAGCTTGCTTTTAAAAAGAAAAAGAAGCTGGAAATGCTTGCTGAAGAAATGAGGGTGCTTTATGTGGCGCTCACGCGAGCGAAGGAAAAATTATTTTTATTATCATCTGTAAAGGAACTAGATAAAAAAATTGCGGACTGGGAAAAGTCATTGTCAAATAAAGGATGGCTTTTAAAGGAGTATGAACGCGCTGCGGCGAAAAGCTATTTAGACTGGATTGGTCCAGCATTGATTAGACATCGGGATGCGGACATATTGCGTGGAATTGAAAGCACTGATAAGTTGGTGCCAGCTGAAATTTATGAGCACTCTTCCTCTTGGAAAATTGAGTTTATGAAAGCGAATGACTTAATTGTGAGAGAAAAGGAAAAGCTCCCCGATGAGAATGATTTGATGGGGCGTGTCTATCAAGGGCTTACTGTTGAGATAGAGTCAAACTGGAAGGAAGAAATCAAAAAAAAATTAACATTTCAGTATCCTTTTAAGGAAGCTGCCATGCATCGTTCAAAACAGTCGGTTTCAGAGATGAAACGTCAATGGGAAATGATTGATGAGGAGAGTGGAAAAGATTTGCTCTCATTTTCTAAACCAATCCTTAATCGTCCTCGATTCATGCAGGAAAAAACGATTACTCCTGCAGAAAGAGGAACGGCAATGCATATGGTGATGCAGCATGTCAATTTAGCAGCGGACATCACAGTTTCCTCCGTTATAGCTCAGCTTGAAGAGATGGTGGCCAAGGAATTGCTAACCGAAGAGCAGAAGCAAGTGATCGATGTAGAACAAATTGTGAAGTTTTTTACGACAGAGCTAGGGGAACGGATGCTGCACGCAGATTTCTTAAACAGAGAGATCCCGTTCAATGCCGTTTTTCCTGCAAGTGTTGTTTATCCGAACTGGATTGGTGATAATGAACCGATTCTTGTGCAAGGAATTATCGATTGTGCGTTTGTTGACGCAGCTGGCTTAGTTCTTGTCGATTACAAGACGGACGCGATTCAAGAGCGCTATCAAGGTGGTTTTGAACAAGCAAGACCAATTCTTGAGGAACGTTATCGCGTCCAGCTTAATCTTTATGCTCAAGCATTGGAACAAATTTTGCAAAAAGAAGTGACAGAACGCTATTTATTTTTCTTCGATGGTGGTCATGTTTTAAAACTTTAAATGAAAGTTGTGGCTATCGGCATGAGTGCCCTAACGAAATCGAATATGCCGAATTTTCAACAGCAAATCGTCTAAATAATATCTCCCCTTAAAACAAAAAAACAGTCCTCAATTCAGCTTGAGGACTGTTTCTATTTGGAGGTTTACAAACTTGAAAGCAAAATTTTTTAACTCGTGCGGATGGTGAGTTTTGCAGCCGTTCCGGCTTTTGTGAACGAAGCCTAGTAGTGTGCAGATGCTTTTTCGTTCTTTCGCCCATTTATTTGGTCCGATTTGAATCAACTGATATGCTTTAAAAATCAACAATATCTATGAAGAAATGCCTTAATTGTTTCCTACCAAAGGCTGATCGACAAGGTTTGTATCGAGAGTATTGCTGGCGCTTATGAGATTGTTAGTAATAATAAAGCCGCCAGTATTACCAGCCCCCGAGCCCGACATCGATTTTGAAGCGCTCTTCGGAGAGATGAAGAGAGAATCTCCAAATTGAAGCACTCCTCCTCCTAAATTAATTACTTGAACAGGTCCTACAATTGCAGGCATACTAAAACACCCTTTTCTAATGGAGTAAAACATCCCTAATTTAAATGCCTATTAAAATATTATGCTTTTTTGCCAATAATGTTACTCAATTGCGGGGGTGAAGATGGCGGATATGCTTGATCCTAGACTCCATATTGATATTTTTCGTGTTTCCAATATGGATAACTGAAGATGTGGACACCCCTGTTATATCGAGAAATCCCACCTTAATGATAGGATGAATCGAGTTTGTCTCAAAGGTCACATTTTCGAAAATGGGCTCCATTGGAATCGCTTCTGTAAAAATATCGAAATCAGAGAACCTGATTTCATTGCTAAAAAAAGTTTGACGCTCACGCTGCAAAGCGATTGCACGAGAAAAAGCTTGAATTTGTGAAGAATCTCCGATTTCGAAAGTGGAGACGATCGATAAAGAATTGATGATAATACGATCAACAACAGAGGTTCTCTTGTTCAGCATTCCGTTACCCCTGTGGATTCAGTGGCACAAATGGACCGATAATCAGTGATTCTGCAGGGGTGTCAAAAATGGATGAGAGTTGTATCGTTTCTGCATCCCCAATTAGAACAATTGACGAGCTGGAGACAGCTTCTACTTGCATGTTGCCAACTTGAAGCTCTTCATTATAAATTTGTAAATTCATATCATTCATCATCCTTTCGAGTAGATTCTTTTGATAAATTATTTAGAAAAACAAAAACAGCACTTCCAATATCCTTTTTCATTTGTTCAACAATTCCATCTGTCATTTTTTGTGACGCTTCAGCACTTCGCTCTTTTTCGGGAATTTGGGCAAGATAATGATCGAGCCGGCCGGGAAGCTGCTTTTTAATATCATTTTTTATAAAGTCAATATAAGAATCATCCACATTTATTTGCAATTGCTCTTCGTATTCTTTAATGAGAGAGTTCAAGTCTTTGTCTAAGTACTCCTCAATTTTTTGCTCAAGCTCCCTAAGTGGTTTCCATTTAGTTTTCATAGGAAAAGAAGTGGATATATTTTTATTTTGGACTTCGAAATCTTCTATTCCTTCTGGATTGGCTGGATTTAAGCCGATATTTAAAGTTCCTTCTAAGGTTTCGACCTTTAATTGGTCGAATTTATATTCGATTGTTCCCACCTGAACAGGCGGTTGGGCCCGAACATCTTTGAGTTCATCAGATAAACCCTTTACTTTTTTCTCTAACTCAACAATTCTTTTATCTTGGGCTTCCACAAAGCGGTGCAACTTTTCTAAATATGAGTAGTATTCACGGTTCATAGCATTCCAGCACCACCTGCTGGAGGGGCTAATGGGACGGAAGGAACATGGAGATAGTCTGTTTCAATTTCTTCTGGTTTAAGCGGAATGGGGGCTGGTTCTGTAAACCCACCCGTATTATATAAATGACTTGACGGTTTAATAATCCCCGCACTGCCGATTTGCAGGACACAGGAATTGGCAAGACTTCCGATCCGAAAATTATTTATTACAATTGATTGTTGAATGTTAAAATTCATAAAATCACACCTTTAAGTTCTTCTAACTGTTGAAAAGGATACTTTGATCAGCGACATCCTGATCGAACGTATTGGTAGAGCTGTAGTTGTTGTGAACCTCTAATACATCTCCCGTATTAAATGAGCCTGCACCTGCAAAAGTCTTTACAGAAGCAATGGGCATGATTTTGTAGACATCTCCAATATTAAAAACAGAGCTTGTTCCAATTGCATTGACTTGGGCAATCCCAACAATGGCTGGCATAGGCAACATCCTTTGTAATTAGGTTTCCTCTTTTATCGTATGAATTTCTGGGGCAAATGTGATGAAATCGCCTAAGATGAAAAAGTAAAATCCCGCTTATAGGTAAAAGGTGGTGGGCGAGCCATACAAAAGATCATGATAGAATGATAATATCTTCAGTCTAGGAGAGAAAAAGCGGAAATAAAATAGAACGGAGAGCGGAACATTTAATTGCCCTTCAAAACAGGCAGTTGAGAATGTAGATGATGAAGTGGGTTTTTTAGAAGCACATTGGGGCACGAGCGGGATTCTTCCATTATATTTGAAAATTGCATGTCCATATACTTCCATCTATAATCGAAGATATAACAATTTTAAAGGAGCTATAATGGATACTTCAAAAACTAATAGAATTATATCTTTAGATATGATGAGGGGATTTTCCATTTTCGGAATATTTCTTGTCAATATGCTGTCCTTTCATTCACCTATGCTTTATTTGAACCCTGCTACCTGGTGGGGATCACCGCTCGATAAGGGAAGCTATGCTTTGATTGACATTTTTGCACAAGGGAGCTTTTATCCCCTCTTTTCTTTACTGTTTGGCTATGGATTAGTTCTTCTTTATGAAAGAACGGTAGGAAGAGGGAATGCATTTGCGCCAATTGCATTTCGGCGTTTAGGTGTCCTGCTGGTGTTCGGAATGGTTCATGCCTTTTTTATTTGGCATGGAGACATTTTGATCAATTATGCGGTGTTTGGCTTTCTTTTCTTACTTTTCATAAGGGGATCAGGCGTGGGAATGACTATAACAGGTGGACTTATGTGGTTTATCCCCCAACTTATTTTCTGCTTTTTATTGATTATTACTGCATTATTCATGCCAGAGTTAGAGTCGTCTATTTATCAGGTAGAGATGGCAAAATATTCGATTGAAGTGTATCAAAGTGGAAGTTTTGCAGAGATTTTCTCTCAAAGATGGAATGATTGGTCTATGGTCAATAATTTAGGCAACGGTATTATTATGTTGTTTTCAATCTTTCCATTCTTTTTAATCGGAGGAGGCGCTGCCAAACTCAAATGGATGGAAAGGGTAACAGAACTGCGAAGGCCATTGACGGTAAGTTTTTTCCTTTTCTTTTTTCTTGGCTTGTTTCTGAAGCTTTGTCCGTACATCTTTCAAGGCGGTCTTGCTTTTGAATATATTCAAGACACCTTTGGCGGACCATTGCTCGCCATTGCCTATGCGCTTGCCATTGCTTTAGTTGCAGATACGATAAGAGGAAAAAGGCTGCTCCGTTTTTTAGCGCCTGTAGGACAAATGTCGTTAAGTAATTATTTGTTTCAGTCATTAATCTCAACAACGCTTTTCTACTCTTATGGATTTGGACTTTATGATCAAATATCCGTTTTTTCTGGCTCGCTTCTTGTTATCGTTATTTTTGCAGTGCAAGTTATTTTTAGTTCATACTGGATGAAGACGCATCAATTTGGTCCGATGGAATGGGTGTGGAGAAGTGCTACATATCAGAAATGGCAGAGATGGAAAAAATAATTAATGGAGGATGAGAGAATGAAATTTGTTACAGCACAGGATGAGGAAGGGGTTTTTGTTGGCATTATTGAGGAAGGAGAAAAGCGAGTTCTTCCATTAAACCGCAGAGAAAACGATTTACCAGAGACACTTGAAGAATGTATTGCTACATCAGGGTTTTTTGAACAAGCGATTTCTATCTATCAGCAGGCTAAAGCAGCTGCTGATGAACAGTTTATCAACTTAGAGGCGGTCACTCTTTTAGCACCGATTCCAAGACCGAAAAAAAATATCTATTGTGTTGGAAAAAACTATGCAGAGCATGCTATTGAGATGGGGAGTAAGGACGATATTCCGCAGCATATAATAGTCTTTACGAAAGCGCCGACAACAGTAATCGGTCCGAATGAGCGAGTTTTGCATCATCGCGATATAACTGAACAATTAGATTATGAGGGTGAATTAGCTGTTATCATTGGAAAAAAAGGGACAAAAATAAATAGAGAAGATGCTTTAAACTATGTATTTGGCTATACAATTATTAATGACGTGACAGCGAGAGATTTGCAATCAAAGCATAAGCAATACTTCATTGGAAAAAGCCTTGATACTACTTGCCCAATGGGGCCGTGGATCGTGCATGCATCAGCGCTGGGAAACCCTAATTCACTTAATATTGAAACGCGCATCAATCATGAAATTAGACAGCAATCAAACACTGAAAATTTCATTTTTCCAGTGGAAGAAATCATTTCTGTTCTTTCTCAAGGAATGACTTTGGAGCCGGGAGATATCATCGCTACTGGTACTCCTTCAGGGGTTGGGAAAGGCTTTAAACCGCCTCGTTTTTTAAAAGCGGGAGACGAAATGGCCGTAACGATTGAAAAAATTGGAACACTGATTAATCATATACAAGCTGAGTGAGAGAGGTTTTAAAAATTCGTTGAGACGAACCTTCTCATTTACTATTTCCAATGTAAATATGATAAGATATTCACGAACTTAACCTGAGGAGGAGCGCACATGTCAATACATATTCATGTTACAGCATGGGTTTTAACACTAGTTCTATTTTTCATTGCTTTTGGACTTCAAAAGGCTGGAAAAGAAAAGGGACAAAAAATTGTCCACATGATTTTACGTCTGTTTTATTTAATCACTTTTGCAACAGGTGGAATGTTTGTTCATTATTTAATATCTTCGTATTTAGTTGAGACGATCTTAAAAGTATTGTCTGGTATTCTCGTTATTGGCTTTATGGAGATGGTTCTCGTACGTACAAAAAAGGGAAAGACAACGACTGTATTTTGGGTTTTATTCTTACTCTCGCTTATTTCCGTTCTTTATTTAGGCTACAGCTTACCAATGTAAATGGGTGAATAAATCAACAAAATATCGACAAAATTCTGAAAAAAGCTGTCCAATTGGCAGCTTTTTCTTTATTTTCAATTTAACCTTTTCATCAAATGTGGTATTTTAAAAGAGACTATTCAAGCTATTTAGTATAAGTAATATAGAAAACGTCTAGGTGGTTTCTATGATAAAAACTATTTCTTATATGTATAAAAATGCAAACGAATTAACAAAGTTCATTGAAGATCACGCACTATATGAATACCCGAATATTTTTATACAGTTGTTTGCCAATTCAGCCGTTAAAGAAGAGGTTGGCGCTATTCAGAAATGCCTTCGTGCAGAGCTTCCAGTTGCACATGTTTTAGGCTGTACTGCTACGGCTGCCATCCAAAATGGACGGACGGTTGAAGAACAAATCAGCATTAACTTTACTATTTTCGAAAGGACTGAGCTTCACTCCTCATTGTTTCTTTTTAATGACTATGGTGATGTGAATGAGATGGGGAAAATGCTCGCTGATATGCTTACGAGATTTGATACAAGAGCACTCATTTTATTTTCCACAAATCATTGTGAAGAGCTAGCTGCAGTTCTAAACTGTTTTTATCATGAAAATCCTGATGTAATAGTAGCCGGCGGTGTCGCCACAGGTGATCATCTGTATCCTGAAGGCTTTGTTTTTTATGGGGATGAAGAAAGCAATCATGGGATTGTAGCGATATCATTGAACAATCCAGATCTACAAATGGAAACATTTGTAAATTATGAACTTCAGGAAATAGGGAAATCTTTTACTATTACAAAAGCGAGCGGAAATATCATTTACGCCATTGACAAGAAAAAACCACTTCAAATTATCCAGCGTTATTTAGGAAAGGCTTTTATTGAGGATATTGAGACGTTAAAAGAAGAGTTTTTGTTTATGCTAGATACCAAAGGAAAGAAAAAGGTGATGAGGATATCGAAAATCCTCGAAAGTGGAGCTATAGAAATGAATCATCCTCTTGTTGAGGGAGACAAGCTAGTTTTCGCTTATGCGGATTTACCAACAATCGTGGATAAGTCTGTTCGAGAAATGAAAGCATTAGGAAAGAGAAATATGGAGGCAATTTTTACTTTTAATTGTTTCTCAAGAAAAAGGATTTTACATGGGTTTGCTGATGAAGAGCTGCGAATCCTCCACTTACAGGCACCAACAAATGGATTTTTTGCCAATGGGGAGATCGCCATTGCCGACGGAATCCCGAAATTGATTGGTCAGTCTTTTACTTATTTAGCTTTGGCAGAAAATAAAGTACAGCGCAAGAAAAAGAACATGGCAATGGATTATGACATTTCTGACTCATTGAAAACAGTCGCGACGTTAACTCATTTAATGAAAGCGTCTCAAGATGATATTAAGGATTTGAATGCGCATCTCCGAATTTCTGAGCAATATTATCGCTCACTCTTTGATAATAATGCAGATATTGTCTATTCAACAGATTTATCAGGGAATTTCACTAGTGTAAACGCCTCTTTTGAAAAAATGTTCGGATATAAGGAGGAAGAACTACTCGGAAAATCAGCGTTAAAGTATATTAATAGAGATGATATTGCAAGGGTCCGCTTGCACTTCTTTCGGGCCATTAAAGGGAGAGAACAATATTATAATATTGAAATTAACTCAAAGTCGGGAGAAAAGAACCTTTTTCACATTAAGAACATTCCGATTACGATAAACGGTGAATGCGTTGGGATCTACGGTATTGGTCGCAATATTACGGAACAAAAGAAAATTGAAGACCGAATTGTTCAGCTCGCCTATTTTGATCAGGACACCGGGCTGCCGAATCGAATTAAATTTACAGAGAAGCTTAGTGAAACATTGCAAAGAGCAAAAAAGAAAAAACGGCAAATCGCTGTATTGGCAATTGATCTTGACCGCTTTAAGATGATTAATGATAGCCTCGGACATGACGCAGGTGATGAAATTTTAAAGGAAATTAGTGAACGAATTCAAGATGCCATTCCAAGCGGTGCTTATTTAGGAAGATTTAGTGGAGATAAGTTTAATTTACTTCTTTCTAAAAATGTTGATATGGAAGAAATTATCAAAGTGGCTAAAATGATTTTGCGCAAGGTGACAGATCCAATTCATTATTCTGAGAAGGAGTTTTACATTACCGCGAGCATCGGGATCAGCCTTTTTCCTAATGATGGGAAGGATGAAATAACATTGCTAAAAAATGCGGATATTGCCATGAATCGGGGCAAATATCCGGGAGGAAATCGAATTACTCTCTATTCTAAAAAAATGAATGAAGAAGCTTTTAAACGGCTGGAGCTGGAGAGTTATTTACGAAAAGCGCTGCAAAAACAAGAATTTTTTCTTTGTTATCAACCGTTAATTGATCTGAAAACTGGCAAGCTCTACGGAAGTGAGGCGCTTATTCGCTGGAATCATCCTGTCCTTGGGCTCGTTCCACCAGGAGAGTTTATTCCATTGGCAGAAGAAACAGGGTTAATTGAGGAAATTGGAAGCTGGGTGTTGAAAACAGCTTGTAAACAAAATAAACAATGGCAAAATTTAGGGATGGAAGGGTTAACGGTTTCTGTCAATGTGTCGGCAAATCAATTTCAGCAAACCAAATTTGTGAAAGAAGTGAAAAGGGCATTAGCGGATGCGAAGCTCGAACCGAAGTATTTAACGCTCGAATTAACAGAAAGTACAATGCTTCGCAATATTGATCATAGCATTGAAGTGATGAAATCTTTGCAGGAATTAGGGGTTCGTGTTTCAATTGATGATTTTGGCACTGGTTATTCATCGTTAAGTTATTTAAAAGATCTCCCGATTAACACTTTAAAAATTGATCGTTCTTTTATCAATAACTTAAGTCTTGAAACAACGGATATTGCCATTGTTAAGGCCATCATAACAATGGGGTACGGACTTGCCGTCAAGGTTGTGGCTGAAGGGGTAGAAACAGAAGAACAAATCAAGCTTCTTAAGGATTTAAAATGCCATTACGCCCAAGGCTTTTATCTTCATCAACCGCTGACAGCCGTTGATTTTGAAAAAGTGCTGTTGGCAAAGTCGATCTCATAGGAGCGTATAAAGCTGCACGTATCAAAAGGCGTCCATAATTAGGACGCCTTTAGTTAAGAAGATAATTTCTCAATGATCGTTCTTTTTCCATTATTTAATGTGAATTCGAATCGGTCATTTTTCTTTTCATAATAGCAGAAATGGTGCTGAATGCTGCAAATGTCTTCTTGGTTGTCAAAAATAATGAAATTGACCCCTTCTTTGCGATCTTCTCCTTTCAAAAAAGTTAGATGATTATAGCAGTAAATACAATCATAAACTGAAAAATGAAGCGAGTTTAAATGGGTGATGAATTGGTAAAAGGCGTCGTCAGATATTTCTTCTAGTAGTCGTTCCAGCGAATAAATGAGGTTTTTTCGGATTCGAAGAGTATCACTGCTTTTAAGAAGGAGAATTTCGTCTGCCATTGCCATCTTCCCATCTTCAAATAAAACTCCTTTTCTCCAACGAGAATGTCGCAGCACTTCAAGCTCTTGATGCAAATATTCTTCTAAAAGGGAAGCTTCCTCAGATTCATTTTCAAAAAAGACCCATTGGTCATTAATATACTCAATTGTGCCTTCAATATAGGCACGAATTTGGAACTCAATTAGTTTGGATCGTTGCTGTCTATTCATCGTTAACCTCCAAAAATAATTACTGCAGTCATCATAGCAATTGATACGAAGTACCAAGGCTTTCTTACATTGCCTTTAATCGTTAAAAAGGATCTGCTCAACATTCTTTCTAGACATTTTCCATTTATTTTAAACTTGCAAGGCCCTGCTTTTTTTAAAGTTAATTATTTTTGTCTGAAGCTTAGGACAATTAACCAATTTTTGAGCCCAGCATATGATGTTTACACGTACATTGTGAAATGCTGCTCTTAAAGAAGTAGCTTTGTAAAACAGAATTGATGAGAAATCGATTTTTGACTTATTTCGTGTGAAACCCTGGTTTCGCGCGCCTTTCAGTTATACTGAAAGGTCTTCTTATTCCATGAAACGTTAGGTGCAATCTCATTTGTCTCTATCGATTTATGGAATGAGGGAGAAAATGAGTTAAAAATTAACATCGATATTTAACAAAGCTAAAGAAATAAAAGGACACACGTTCAGCTTAGAAAGGATGATGACAATGTGTGGAATTACCGGATGGGTTGATTTTCACCGCAACCTCTCAAATGAAAAAGACACGCTCGAAAAAATGACAGAGACACTGGCGAAACGAGGTCCAGACGATACAAATATATGGACAGACACACATGTTGGTTTTGGACATAAGCGGTTGATCGTTGTCGATGCAGAGGGTGGCAAACAGCCGATGGTACGTACGAAAAGTGGCAACCGCTACATCATTTGTTACAATGGTGAGCTCTATAATACGGAAGACATTCGCAAAGAACTCCTAATAAAAGGATATTCGTTTCAAGGTCATTCTGATACAGAAGTTCTGGTATCTGCCTATATGGAATGGGAAGAAAAATGCGTTGATTTTTTAAATGGGATTTTTGCCTTTGCGATTTGGGATGAAAATAAACAGCAGCTCTTTATTGGAAGAGACCGCTTAGGTGTGAAGCCATTGTTTTTTTCAGAGCATCATAAGGGGTTAATTTTTGCTTCGGAAATAAAGGCACTTCTTGCACATCGGGAAATGAAGACAGAGATAGATCGGGAAGGTTTGTCAGAAATATTCGCACTAGGACCATCAAGATCCCCAGGAAGTGGTGTTTTTAAAGGTATACTTGAATTAAGACCGGCCCATGCTTTAACCCTTTCAGCGAGTAACGGTTTGAAGATTTGGCGTTACTGGAATGTGAAAAGTGAGAAGCACGAGGACACAATCGACGAAACGGTTGAAAAAGTACGTTTCCTATTTAAAGATGCGGTTGAGCGCCAGCTTGTTTCCGATGTCCCACTGTGCACATTTTTATCAGGGGGCGTCGATTCAAGTGCGATTACGGCCATTGCGGCGCTCGAATATGAGAAAACGGGAAAAGGTCCTTTGCATACTTTTTCAATCGATTATGAGGGGAATGAACAATTTTTCAAAGCGAATGAATTTCAACCAAATTCAGATGCGGTTTTTATAAAGCAGATGACGCAGGAATTTAACACCATCCATCATAATTATGTGATTACCCAAGAAGAGCTAGCGCAATTTTTAAAAGAGTCTGTTCAAGTCCGCGATTTGCCAGGAATGGCTGATATTGATTCCTCATTATTATGGTTTTGTCGCGAGATAAAAAAAGAATTTGTTGTCGGTTTGTCTGGGGAATGCGCTGATGAAATCTTTGGCGGCTATCCATGGTTTCATCGCCCAGAAGATCTGCAAAGAGAAGGATTTCCTTGGATGCGCTCCATTCATGAGCGCCAAAGTTTATTACAAGAAAAATGGCAAAAAAAATTAAGTTTACGAGATTATATGATGGAAAAATTCAATGCGACAGTCGCAGAAACTCCAAGGCTCGATGGAGAAAATTCTTTGGAAGCTGGAAGAAGAGAGCTTTTTTACTTAAATATGATCTGGTTTATGACCACTTTACTAGATCGAAAGGATCGCATGAGCATGGGGGCAAGCCTGGAGGTACGCGTTCCTTTTGCGGATCATCGATTGGTTGAATATGTGTGGAACATCCCATGGGAAATGAAGATGTACGGAAACAGGGAAAAAGGCTTACTCCGTAAAGCGTTGGAAGGTATTTTACCGCATGATGTATTGTATCGGAAAAAAAGTCCTTATCCAAAAACGCATAATCCGAAATACACAAAAGAAGTTCAAAATTTATTAACAGACATTATGAAAAACCGTGGCACCGTTCTCTATGAATTTTTCAATGAAGAAAAACTGAAAGCAATAATTGCTTCTGAGGGTGCCGCTTTTAAAGAACCATGGTTTGGTCAGTTAATGACAGGGCCGCAGCTTCTTGCCTATTTAGTACAGCTCCATTATTGGTTTGAAGAATACAATATTCAGCTTGTGGAATAGTTGTACGTTCCGTATGAAAAGGTTCATGAGGACACACTCTGGCGAAAAAAGCAAAACGATGTCCACATGAAGGGTCCATGAGGACACCCTCAAGCGGAAAAAGCAAAATGGTGTCCGCATGAAGTACTCATGAGGACACCCTCAAGCGGAAAAAGCAAAACGATGTCCGCATGAAGGGCCCATGAGGACAAACTCAAGCAGAAAAAGCCAAATGGTGTCCAAAAGAAGGGTCCATGAGGACACCCTCAAGCAAATCATGTTCGGATGAAGGCTTCGCGAGTTGAATGTTAAGTAGTTCCTAAAATAATATTCTCGCAAAATTGCTTGTTTAAACGAGTGCTCTCCCAAACGGAAGAGATTAGCAAAGAGGCTGTCTCCTTACTGTAAAACATTAGGGAGAGATGCAAAAATCAAACGTAGTGTGAATATTTGCCGTAGCTTTTTCGTTTGAAATTTTTACTAAGAGTTCTTTGGATTTGTTTTTTGCTCAGAAGAGATTTACACCATTCAAATATTTCGTTCGTTGTTACTTTTCTTTCAGGAAAAAGTAAGCGAAAATCCTGTAGACTACGTAAAACGGCATTTTCTATATTTTCTTCATATGAACAGCTTTGACAAATTAAAGTTCCAGGGTGTAGCTTTTTTAGACAAAATGAATGACATTTGGAACAATGGATCCCTTTCGTTAGTTCAGAGTATTGATATTTTGGCATGTAAGCGTTTGGATAGTGGGGATGGTTTTCTGCTAAAATGATGTCAGCGAGTTTTCTGTGTTTATCATTTAAAGTGGATTTATAATGTTTTAATTTTGTCATGAAGCGATTGATTTGTGAGGGGAGAATAATCGTTTGATTAGGCGGAGCCTGATACAAAGTAAAGTGGGGATGATTAAAAACAAGATATGATTTAATGGGAAAATGCTGCCCTTTTTCTTGTAAAAACCTCTTTAATAATGATTCGCATCGTTGTAATTGATGGAGTGGATTTTTTAGGGGGGTTCCACTAACATACTTCCAAAGTTCACCGTCAATAGTAAAATCTCCTTCAAAGTATTTTACATCAAAAATGTACAAACTATCTTGAGCGATACCTAAAGTATCAATTTGAAAAAATGAATTATTGTACTCTAATAGAAGACCATTTAAAAACAACCACTCTTCTGAAAAACTCTGCAATAATTCATCAAATTTCATTTCTCCTTCAAATCCTTTTTCAAGATTTTCATAGTAATGATAGTCTTTGTCTGATAAATGTTTTCGACGGGCTAAAGAGCGTAGAAGCAATAACTCTGGGGATTCAAAACGAGGTAAAAGAATCGATGGATCACAACCTTTCAATTTTTATCCAACTCTATCGTAACATGTTTTGATAGTTGAATAAAGTTGACGGGCAACTAGACTTAACGATAATCTTATAGTCGGGGTATATCAAACGAATAGGGTAGGAGGAACGGTGAATGAAAAAGTATATTTTGTTCATTTTGATCCCGTTGCTTCTTTTCTGTGGACTACCAGTTGGTGCAGTAGAAAAAGAAGAGCATAGTTTTCAGGATGAATCTATTTATTACATAATGATTGATCGGTTTAATAATAGTGATTTTTCAATCGATTTTAGCGTCGATGTCAATGATCCAAATCGCTATCATGGGGGTGATTTCCAAGGAATTATTGACCGACTTGATTATATTAAAGGAATGGGCTTTACAACAATCGGTCTATCTTCAGTTTTTGATAATGAAGATAATGGGTATCATGGCAAATGGACAAAAGATTTTTATCAGGTTGAGGAGCATTTTGGCACTCTCGAAACATTTAAGAAGCTTGTACAAAGGGCTCATGAGCTAGGATTAAAAATCGTAATCGACTTTAATGTTAATCACGTTGGTCCGAATCATTCATGGTTAAGCGAGGCTGATAAAAAAGAATGGTTTCGGCAAGAAAAGGTCAATGGACTTCCTACTTTAGCACATGAAAATTTAGAAGTGAAAAGTTATTTGCTTGAGATGGCTAAATGGTGGGTTGAAGAAACGAATATTGATGGTTTTCGACTTGAATATGTCGAGCAAATTCCAGTTCAATTTTGGCTTGAGTTTGCACAGGAAGTTCGAAAAGTGAAAGAAGATTTCTTTTTACTTGGAGATATCCAAACAGAGGAACCGGATTTATTGGAACGATATCAAGAAGTAGGTATTGATGGTTTCCTCGATTATTTATCTAATAGTGATTTAAGAGAAGGATTTTCAAGGCCTGATCAGTCTCTACAGCCGATAGTCGAGCAATCGCAACAAAATCAAGACATCTATGAAAATCCATATTTGTTAACAAGATTTATGGATAATCAACATGTACACCGTTTTACGAGAGATGCGGTCGTACAAAATGAGCATCCTGGTCCAAGATGGAAGATGGCTCTAACGTATTTATATACAACACCTGGCATTCCATTTGTCTTTTATGGGAGTGAGATTGCCTTAGATGGTGGGGAAGAGCCTGATAATCAAAGGCAAATGGATTTTCGAACCGATAAGGAATTAGTTGACTATATAACGAGCATTGCCAAAATTAGGAATGAACATCCTGTGCTAACAAGAGGGAGCATGGAAGTCATTTTTGAGCAGGATGGAATGATCGTATTTAAGCGGGAATACGAAGGGGAAACCTCAGTCATTGCCATTAATAATACAACGAAATCACAATCGGTAACATTGGCTGAAGAACTGGAAGATGAAAAAGAACTTCGCGGTTTGTTGAATGGTGATTTAGTGCGCAGTGAAGACGGACAGTACCGAATTATTCTTGATCGAGAAATGGCAGAAATATATGTACTAGCGGAAAAATCAGGACTCAATCTTCCGTTTATTGGAGCTACTGCAAGTGTCGTTATTTTGTTTATCGTGTTTTTGATTCTTGTCAAAAGGAAGGCTCGAAAACAATAAGGAAATGGAGAAAAACAAAACTGTTTTTCTCCATTTTTTATCAATATTAAGCAAGAATGCTCATTCTCTCAATAATTCGATCAACAAAGGTTGCAATTCTTCCCATATCGCTCTCTTGTGGTAAAAGTTCCACTTTTAATGTAACAGCTAGATTCGTTTTATCTTTTAAGCTGTCGCGAAAGGCATTTACAGCTCCGCAAAATTTTGGATAAAAACTATCTCCGGTACCGAACACACCTGTGATAAGATGTTCCCATGAACGACTATTTAACTGAGTTTGTAATGGGATCATTTCTAGCGGTACTTCTCCATCACCCCAAGTATAAGTTCCAATTAGGAGACCATCAAATGTAGGGAGCAAATGTAATGGAAAATCCTCCACGCGATAACAAGCGATATCGAGCCCTTTTAGCTTGAACTGTTCCATAATCATATGGGCAAGTTCTTCTGTATTGCCACTGATGGAGCTATAGACGATCGCTAGCTTCATAGCTCATCAAACCCATTCGATTCAGTTACTTTCGTATAGGTTCTTGATTTTTGTTCGAAGAAATCAGATTTCGTTTCATTCATCATTTCATCGCTAAACACATGAATCCATGGCATCGGGTTGTCACGGCCGCTATAATGGTTTTCAAGTCCTAATTGGCGAAAACGTTTATTTGCTAGATATTCAACATAACCTTCGAATTCCTCTAAATTGATTCCTTCAATCTCTTTTAAAATATAGCGGGCCCACTCCTTCTCCAACTCAACAGCCTCTGAAATGGAATGATAAACATATTGAATATTTTCTGGCGTATTAAGTTCTGGGTTTTCGGTCAGCAAAATTCTGATGAATTGGGCAATAAAGTAGGCATGCTGCATTTCATCTCTTTGAATATAGCTTATCATCGTGCTTGTCTTAAGCATTTTTTGTTGTCTGGCAAGATGATAGAAAAAGGCAAATCCTGCATAAAAATAAATACCTTCTAAATTAATCGACTGTACCGCTAGTTGAAATAAGTGCTGTGGAGTTGGTTCCTGACGGAAATTCTCATAGGCGATTAAAATGATTTGATTTCTTTTTCGCACAATTGGATCATCTTTTGCTTGATTAAAGCGTTCGATCTGCTCGCTTAAAGGAATAAGAGAGCTTAAAATATAGGAATAGGATTCATTATGAACCGCCTCTTGCTGAGCTATGACAGCAAAAATGGCTTTAAAGCTGGGATCGGTTACATAATCCATAACTTGTGTCATCGTTGGCGTTTGCAGACTATCTAAGGATGCCAACTGCGTGTTGACCCGTAAAAACACGTCCTTTTCAATGGAGCTTAAATGATCCCATTGCTTAATATCATCTTGCATATTTATTTCTTGCGCTTTCCAAAAATTTGCTAGCAGTGTTTGATACATGCGGTACATTTGCGGGTAGGCGATATCATTCCAGTTAAGAATTCCGGATGCTTTTCCGTTAATAACGCCTGTTGCTTTATTAGGAAATTCGGGATTTAATAATTTAATTTTTTTTAAAGTGCCAGTCATGAAAGAGGGCTCCCTTCTTTAGCAGTTAACTGTTGAAGTTTCGATTCTGTCAGCACAAGGCATCCATTAAGTCTGAAACTCGGGATTTCATCATTAATGTGGCGAGATGTTATAATGGTGCCTTATGCTGTTCTTATTAACTATGGCATGCTTCACATTCTTCAATTTCAGTTTGTGAGGTGCTGCGAACATAATAGGTTGTTTTCATGCCGGACTTCCACGCTTCTAGGTGAAGCTCAAGCAGCTCCTTTGCTTTAATATCATGGCGCACATAAAGATTGAAGCTAATGGCTTGATCGATATGGCGCTGTCTAGCAGCGTTTTGCTTAATGCTCCATTTTTGATCAAGTTCATGCCGGACTTTACGATAGTAATAATAAGTTTGATGATTTATATCTGGCGCTGTCACCTTAAATTTAAAGTTTTTCTTTTCCTCTGCGTATTCAAGAGCATAGAGCGGATCGATACCGTCTGTTGAGCCACCGATTTTCGCTGTGGAAGAATTAGGAGCAACTGCCATCATCCAGCCATTTCTTACCCCAAATGCTAGAATGTTTTCCTGCAGATTGACCCATCTAGACGATGTATATCCTTTGCGTTGAAAATAGTCTCCCGATTCCCATTCAGACCCTTTAAATAAGGAATACGCCCCTTTTTCTTTCGCTAATTCCATCGAAGCTTTAATCGTGTAAAAAGCGATGTCTTCATAGACTTCATCGGCATAATGAACAGCTTGAACTGATTCCCACTCGATTCCTTTTAAGGCAAGGAGATGATGCCAGCCAAATGTTCCAAGTCCGACAGCGCGATATTTCTCGTTCGTTGCTTTAGCTTGATGGACAGAAATATCATTTATATCAATCACGTTGTCTAGCATTCTCATTTGAATGGCAATTAATCGTTCTAAAACATTCGCTCTGATCGCGTTTGGTAAATGGATGGATGAGAGGTTGCAAACGACAAAGTCCCCGGGCTTTCTAATTATCACGATATTTCCATCTGCATCTGTAAATTCGCTTTGAATCGTAGTTGCTGACATGTTCTGACTAATCTCCGTGCACAGATTGCTGCAAAATATCGCTGTACGACCGCGTCCAAGCACATGCTTATTCGGGTTTTGCCGATTAACTTCATCGCGATAAAACATGTAAGGCGTTCCTGTTTCCAGCTGAGCAACCATGATACGAACCATAATATCCATTGCCCGGTATGATTTTCGGGGAAGAAGTGGATGGTTGACAGCCTCCTCATATTTTTGTGTGAAAAACTTTTCATCTGTTTCGTCGTAAAAATCCTCTAAACCAAGTGGATTTCCGTTTTCATCTTTCCAGCCCATTATTTGTTTTACTTGATGAGGACAGAAGGTATGCCATTCCCCGATACTTTTTCCATTTTCATCGACCTCTTCGATCTTTTTCATAAAAAGGTCAGGAATGGATACGCCTGTAAAAATATCGTGCGCTTTTCTTCGCTCGTCGCCATTATTCGTTTTTAAATCTAAAAAGCCATTCATAATATCTTTATGAAAAATATCTAAATAAATGGCGACAGCACCTTGCCGTTGACCAAGCTGATCGACGCTTACAGCAGTGTCATTAATTAAGCGAATCCAAGGGACAACCCCTGAAGAATTTCCTTTAAACTTTTTAATATCCGAGCCTAGCGCCCTTACTTTTCCATAGTAAATTCCGATGCCGCCTCCATCCTTACTCAATCGCGCAATATCCCAGTTGTTTAAGTAAATGCCGTCTAATGAGTCGTCCACTGTGTCAATAAAACAGGAGGATAGCTGACCATAGCTCTTACCGGCATTTGCTAGAGTCGGTGTAGCAACGGTCATATACAAGTTGCTTAAGGCCCAATACGCTTCTTTCACATACGACAATCGCTTTTGCCTTGCTTCATCTTTCATTAAGGTCATGGCGATGATCATGAACCGTTCCTGTGGAAGTTCATATACATTTTGATGATAGTCCTTTGCTAAATAACGATCGGCTAAAAGAAATAATCCCATATATGTAAAAAGGGTATCTTTATTTGGGTCAATTTCTTGGCCCAATTGTTCAATTTCCTCCTTGCTGTAGGCTTGAAGAAGATCGTTTGAGTAAATCCCGATGTCGCTTAAGTATTGAATGAGGTGAAAGAAATCGCCATATTTTTGCCTTGGTTCATACTTGCGAGAGGTTGCCGCTTTTTCGTAAAGCTCAAGCAGGAGCATATGTGCAGCAAGAAAAGTCCAGTTTGGTTCGATCATATCGACGTGATTTAATGCATATTGGAGAACCGTTTGCTTGGAAGTACGTTCATCTGTTGTAAGCAGTTGTTGCTCTATTTCCGTAACATTTAAGTTATATTTTTTTGCCGTGTTCTTCAGGGCTTCAAGAACCCTTTCATTTTTGGTTGCGAGTGTACTCATTGTTCAAAATCTCTCCCTTAATTTTTCGGAAGAGAGAAAGGTAACTAAAAAACCCACCTTCAAAAATGAAGATGGGTTAAAACGCTGATATTTAGTAGAAAAGGAACAAGCCTTTTTTGCTTAAACACCTTCGTTTTACCTTCCCAACTCCCGAAGAAGATAATGACGTATAAAAAAGGCAGGTCTCCTGACTTGTGCTTCATCCTACTTTAGGGCCTTCCCATCGAGATGATAGTGGCGTTCCCTATTTCGTCACACTTACAGTTGCGGGTACAGTTCTGGATTCTCACCAGATTCCCTATTAAGTCTATTACAGACACCTAATTTATCGGTTGTATACTATATATTGTGGTATATGGTTGTTACCCTTACTATATATGTAAGTTTGTTTTATTATAAGTGATCTATTTTAAAATGACAACCGTTTTAGCGATAATTTACGAATTGAACATCGATTGATAAATCGGCTTCTTTTATTGCGGCAATTATTGCCTGCAAGTCGTCGCGGCTTTTCGCTGTAACTCGGACTTGATCATCCTGCACCTGGCTTTTAACCTTTAAACCGCTATTTTTGATTAAAGTATTAATTTTTTTGGCGTTTTCTTTATCGATTCCTTGCACAAGCTTTGCCCGTTGTCTTACAGTTCCTCCAGAAGCACCTTCAATTTTGCCATAATCAAGATTCTTAATGGGAATGCCTCTTTTAATCATTTTACTGAGGAGAACATCCTTTAATTGTTCGAGCTTGTATTCATCATCTGATACAAGGACAAGTTCTTCATTATCAAGGGTTACTTTACTCTTACTTCCTTTAAAATCATAACGTGTGGAGATTTCTTTCATCGTTATATTAATTGCGTTCGTCACTTCGGAAAAATCTACTTTTGATACAATATCAAATGAGCTATCTTTTGCCATAATGAGCCCTCCTTTAAATACATGTATAATTTCCCTTCTAGGCACCATTATAGTAAAATATAGCAGTTCAAACAACTTTCGGAAAGACTACTTTCGCATGAAGTGTAAAATAGAGGAGTGTGTGACAATGGCTTTAAATGATTATGTAGGGCAGGTATTAACTTTAACTGTTGCAAGGTATGCCCAGTTTGGCTACTTTTTAACGGACGGAGAAGAAGATATTCTGATGCATGAAAATGATACGGAGCTTGAATTAAAAGAGGGCGATGAAGTAGAGGTTTTCTTGTATGCTGATTCCCATGGGCGAGCCTCAGCAACATCAACGATTCCGAAAATCAAAGTGGGCGAGTATGGCTGGGCAAAGGTTAGTGATACAAAGCCGGGACTCGGTGTATTTTTAGATATTGGCATCAATAAGGATATGCTTTTAGGGGAAGAGGATTTACCAACGAAGAAGTCCGTTTGGCCAGCGGTCGGAGATTTGCTTTATATCACATTGCGGGTCAATCGAAATAATCGGATTTATGTGAAGCTTGCAACGGATCCTGTCATTGATGAAAAGAGAGTCAAGGCAACCCGTGCTGATTTTAACAAAAATATTCAAGGGCATATTTATCGTACGGCAAAGGTGGGAAGCTGGATTTTTACTGCTGAAGGCTTTAAAGGCTTTATTCACGAGTCACAGCGTCTAGCTGAACCGCGACTCGGTGAAAAAGTTGAGGGCAGGATTATAGATGTAAAAGAGGATGGAACGATCAATGTTTCGTTAACTCCACGGAAACAAGAAGCATTAGGGGCAGATGCAGAGAAAATTTACTCTTATTTGCAGTCTAGGAATGGTGCGATGCCATATGGAGACAAAAGTATGCCAGAAGATATCGAAGAGCGCTTCGGATTGAGCAAAGGTGCTTTTAAAAGAGCTCTTGGTAAACTGATGAAGGACGGCCTTGTTTATCAAGAAGATGGCTGGACTTATGAGAAAAAGGAAATTTAGGATTGTTTGATCGTCACCCATAATTTTTATATTGTGAAGGAATAGAGCAAACCGTAACAACAATATGACAGTTTCTCCCTGCAGCAGTTATATCAACGCATAAAAACACCCCGAAAACCTGTGAGTTTAGGGGTGCAGTGTATTGAGCTTGGAGAAACCCTCACCAAAATGGACAACATTGCTTTATATAGAAAGACCTGCCACATAAGGCGGGTTAAATATGCCATCTTGGGCAGCACATGCTGTCATTGTGCGTTTGCACCTTAGACCCTTTGCTTTGCTGCTTTATCTTTTGATAAGTGTGCCTTGTGCTATTGATTTTCTATAGTGTCTTACATTTTTGCAAGTCGAAAAATGAAAAGAGAAAGGAGCCAAGGTATTATTTATATTATTGTAAGCTCTTTCCTCTATGCCTCTTAGTGTCTAAAAATTCATAATTCGATATTTCTCAATCAAATATTTTAACCAACTTATCGATTTCACCGTTGGCTTTCCTAATGACCTTGAGGGATACTCCATTTTTTGTAGCATGATTACGATTATCGACAAAAGTGGCATTATCTCCATCGTTGAGATAATGAATTGGTTTGTTATCAAATAACCATTGCTTATTGGTCTTATCATAAGAAACGCCATAGTTCAAGTAAGCATTTAAAGAAGTATCGACATAGTTGGGATCGCCTTCGGAAGAGGCATTAGTAGGACCATTAACAATATCACCTGTATCATTTCCATTATGCTCTTCGGCGCTACTTGCGGCGCTTATTTTTTTTACAGAACTATTTTCCTGTGCAGCACCCTGTTTATTAGACATCTGTGCGTTTTTTATAGATTCCGTGTGTTTATCAAATATTTCTTGGCTCACAGGTGTAATACCAGTTAGCTCATAATCGGTATTTCGGACAGCCTTTAAATCCACGACACCGTTTGTTCGGGTAAATGAATTGTATGTGCCATCTGCAGCCAATTTATCAGAAAAGTATCGCACCAGCTTACCATCATAGTAGAAGCTGTCAGTTTGTTTGTCATAAGTCAAGCCGTATTTTTCATAAATTGCATACTTCTTAGCAGTATCTTCTTTTGGCTGCCGGTTAAGTTTTTCTTGTTCTTGTGCGAATGTTGGGGTATTGGTGGAATATGCTCCGGCTCCTGCATGATTATTTGCAAATGACGCTCCTGTCCCTAGCGTGCTTAATACAACTAAGCAGAGAATAAGAGCGCCTGCTCTTTTCTTACTTGTGTCCATAATGGAAAATATTCTTTTCTTCATCCCTCTTATTCCTCCGTAAAAATTTGTTGAGAATGCCGTTGGCATTCTTGATTGATTTTTGATAACTCCAATGATTGTTTCACTATATTGTTGCCTCGTGCCAATATCGGTTTTGTTTACTACCTCCGCATCACATGATATTTCGCATTGTGATGCGATGGCCTTTGCCATTATATATATTACAGGGTTAAACCAATGAACAGCGGTTGCAAAAAGCACCAGACTTTTAAACCATAAATCTTTACGCTTGTAGTGAATCAATTCGTGTTTGAGGATGAATGATAGTTCATCCTCTGAAAAGTCAGTCCACGGCAACAAAATGGCGGGTCTTACAAAACCGATCATCATAGGACTTGAGATACAGGAACAAATATATAACTTAACTGGCGTGGTTATTTTCATCTCTGTTTTAATCTTTTGTAAGGTTTCACTCATTTGTTGATCGGGCTGCTCGCTCCATCTGCTTACCATTTTAAGAAAGCGAAAATGCCTTAGCCCATGATATATCATAAAAGCCAAAAAACCGACTATCCATAGGAAAGTGCCGATTTGATACCATGAGATTGTCGACAGCTCTTGTGTCAGTTTGTTAGTTGTAATGGTTGGGTCAACGATATTCCCCGGATTTCCCGGTATCATTTGCTGAATATAAGCGGGTCCGTCGTTCATCTGAATCAAGGCTGTGTCGGGATGAAACCGGAATGGAATAATTAAACCTATCACGAGAACTAACCAGATGTAATACAACCATTTTGCAGAGTATCTTTTTGACAGCCATGGAGTAGCGGCAATGAAGACCAAAACGAGCACTGACATGGTAACAGAGCATTCAATTAATGCAGTCATAAATTCCTGCATATTACGTCCTCCGTTCCTTCACCCATTTCATCAATTCTTCAATGTCGTCGTCGTTAAGCTGTTTCCCATCATAAAGGGTATTGACAAAACTAAGAAATGAGTTTCCGTGATAAAGTTTCATAAAGTTACCTGTTTCAAACTTCAAATAGTCCTCTTTGTCTACCAGAGGGAAGTAGGTACGTTCCTTCCCATTCTTCTCCGTTCGCAAAAACCCCTTTTCTACCAGCCGGAGCATCAGAGAAATGACAGTCGGTGCCTTCCATTCACGCTTATTCCCTAAAATTTTTTACAATTGTCTAAAATGTATTTAACAAGGTATCAAACTTAAATTTTGTTTTCATCACTGTTTTGCAAAGGTTTTATAATCTGTTGGTTACTTAATCAGTTTTGTTTTCATGCGTTCGAGGAGGGCCATAAAAGGATAACTGTGGGCACAGTTGCAAATCTTTTGTAGATGAACCTACAAAAATTGCTTGTTGCCATATAAAAAACACCGCCTGTAATTTCACTAAGGCGGTGTCTAGTGTAGTGTGCTTGATTGCAGTGCTGATAAACTGGCTTATACGGAGAGAAAACCCCAGTGTGAACTGGTCGTTTGCCTTTTAAGATACATTAGGTCGTCTTGGTTTGGCGCCTAGCAAACTTCAATCCTCATTCAATGATAAGCGAAATTTATCTACTCCCGTATCGGATTTTCCATTGAAAGAAAGTCAATCCTGATTGGATGACGATTGTTAAAGAAGCTCCATTGAGTTATCTCTGCAGAGTATTAATTGCTTATGGGTTTTTTCGCTTCTGGTCTATAGATGGTCTGTTTTTTTGGAATATTGATGTTTTCCTGCTTTGCGATTCTTTTCGCGCATCATATTTTTTTCGTGACGCAAGGCGTTATGATCTTGCGCTTTTTTGTCGTTATCAGAAGTATGAGGCATGACAAATACTCCTTTCTATTGAAGAGTCGTCTTATTGTCTGCCATTTGAAAAAGGAGTATGTACTTCAAAACTTTCCAGTGTTTTAAGCTGGAAGCTCGTTAAGAAAAAAGATAGCAATCGTCCCTGGTCCAGTATGGGAACCAATAGCGGCGCCGATGTCTGTAATCACTACTTCCTCAACATTAAGTTCTGCTTTGATTTGCTCTTTCATATCGAGCGCCAGCTCAAGACAATCAGCATGACTGATTCCAATTGTTTGCTTATCAAAATGCTGACCTCGTTCTTTCATTACTTCAATAATTCGGCGAAGGAGTTTTTTTTGTCCCCGATGTTTTTCGATTGGAATCAACTTGCCGTCTTCCATGTTGAGCAGAGGCTTGATGTTTAAGAGACCGCCCATAAATGCAGAGGCTCTCGATAATCTGCCGCCCTTTGCTAAATGGTTGAGGTCATCTACTGTAAATAAGTGCTCCATATGCTCACAACGAAATTTAATATCTCTTTCGATTTCCGCAAAAGATGCACCGCTTGCGGCAAGTTTTTGCGCTTCCATAACAACTAAGCCACAGCCAAGAGAGGCACATTTTGAATCAATAATCGATAAGTTGAAATCTGGATATTCTTCCTTCACTTGATTGCGGATCATTACAGCCGTTTGGTAGGTGCCGGATAGCTCAGATGAAAAGGCAATATAGATTCCTTCCTCCTTATTCTTTGCCATTTCCTTAAAATATTCTTCGAATTTCAATGGTGAGGCTTGGGATGTCTTCGGCATTTCCCCAGAGCGAATCGCCTTATAGACGGTTGATGGATCGATTGTTAATAAATCCTCGTATTCCTTCTCACCTAAGTGGACACCAAGAGGAAAAAGGGTGACGCCGCTTTCTTCATAAAAATTCAACGGCAAATCACATGCGCTGTCAGCTAAAATTTTTACTGACATAGACTACACCTGCTTTCAAATCATTTCTTTTAGTTTATAGAATTTATGAGAAAAACTCAATGAATACTAGTAAAATGGCGTGATGAAAAAACTGAGCACATTTTGTCCAATTTGGCTGCACAAGAATCGCTAAAGATCATATTGCTTTGATTAAAGAATGTAGGGGATTGAAATAATAAAGATATAATCGATGTGCTTGATTAAGGAAGAAAAAGGAGGTGGTCAACCTGCTTCATGCGAAAAAAATGATTGTCATCATTATCGGAGCCCTTTTAAATGCGCTTGCGATGAACCTATTTTTAATTCCTGCCAATGTTTATGCAAGTGGTTTTACAGGGACGGCACAGCTGCTTTCAAGCATTTTTGGTGGAAGTATTTCCACTGGAATTTTATTGTTTCTTTTGAATGTGCCGGTGACGATTTTAGGTTGGCTAAAAGTAGGGAAATCATTTACGTTATACAGCTTTATAAGCGTCGTCTTGATGTCGTTATTTTTAGAGATTATTCCTGTCTACCAGCTTTCTTCTGATATCCTCTTAAATGCCGTATTTGGAGGAGTGATTTCAGCAGTCGGAATTGGCTTTACCTTAAAATGGGGAGCTTCTACTGGAGGATTGGATATTATCGCAATGGTGCTTTCAAGGATGAATGACCGTCCGGTGGGGACTTACTTTTTTACGTTAAATGGGTTAATTATTATTACTGCCGGCTTCTTATATGGTTGGGAAAAAGCATTATATACACTTGTCACCCTGTATGCGTCTACGAGAGTAATTGATGCCATCCATACAAGGCATGAAAAAGTAACAGCAATGATTGTGACGAAGAGAGCGGAGGAGTTAACAGAAGCGATTCATTCGAGGATGTTAAGAGGCATTACGATGATTCCTGCAAAAGGAGCATTTACTAAAGAAGCAAAAAATATGTTGATTATCGTGATCACACGATATGAATTATTTGAATTGGAACAAATCATTAAAGAAGTGGATTCCCATGCATTTACGAATATTGTACAAACCACAGGGATAGTTGGTTTCTTTCGCAGAGATTAACTGGCATGAAATGAATTACTTGCATGTATACTTTAGTACGAACTCCTTTTGCCTAATTTTTTATTGTCCGACAATTTTATTGCAAAAAAAGTAAGCAAACGTGAACAGGAGGAAACGTAATGTTAAAGCAATTTACTTTGTTATTCCTGATTCCCTTTTTCGTGAATTTAGCATTTGGCGATGTGCAGCAAGAAGAAATTTTTCAAAATGTTCAGGTGGAAGGTGAACTAGGAGAGTATCGTGTTAAAGGAAAAGTAAGTGCAGACGCAGGAAAGTTATTTTACACTGTTGAGGATGGGCATTATCAATATATTAATGAGAAGGTGCTGCCATTGGCGGAGAAAAATTCAGCCATGGCTTTATTCGAACTGGAGATTAAAATTGCAAAAGAGAAGCTTCCGAAAAATGCAACTTTAATTCTCCATTTATACGAAAAGGATAAGCAGGGAAGGATCATTCATTCCTATCCGGTTGTGTTAGAACAAATATAAAAAGCTGGCCCCAGGCCAGCTTTTTATATTAAGTCAAATGATCAAGCTCATTTTGCAGCTGTGTTAATAATCGTTGCTCCGCTATAGTTGAATTGGCAAATGCCGAAGAAATCGCGTTTCTGGCCCGTTCGACAGCAGTATGCTGACCACTGCCCGTCGCATTTTTAGCCATATCTACCGCATTTCTTGCTTCGATAAAAAGTCGGTTGGCCATGGTTAAATTCCTCCCAATGAGGAGTCTTTCACATTTGCCATTTTCTTTGCCTCTGCTTCTGCATAGGTGGTGTGATAAGGAATGCGTTCATCATGTTTCGAAACAGCGTCAACCCCGCGTTGTACAAAACGTCTAGATTTGCTACTTCTACCCATTGCAATCCCTCCAGCCTTGAGCTTGTGAAACAGCTAGCAGCTGTTTCACGTCTTAGTATGCTCACAACTTTGTAAGTCATACAAGGGGAACATTCTGGTTAATCGCTATGATTGCTTTATAATGCTTTCAGATTTAGCAGTTCATTTAAATAGACAGCGACTCCATCTTGTTCGTTTGTTAATGTTGTATCATTAGCAATATTTTTTAATTGGTCAATGGCATTGCCCATTGCGATTCCACGACCAGCATATTCAATCATCTCTAAATCATTGTCCTCATCTCCAAAAGCAATAATTCGCTCTTTCGGAATATTCATATAGTCGGAAACTTTTTGGATTCCAACGGCCTTATTTTGACCATGTCTCACAATTTCGATGACATGCCATGGAGCAGCCCAGCTTCGATGGTCTATCAATTCAGCATGAATATCGGAAAGGTGAGAGCGAATTGTTTTTAAATGTTCTTCCTCAGTATGGATAAGCATACTCGTTGGAGAATCGGTTAAAAATTCGCGTAAATCTCCTGTTGTAATGGATGGATTTCCCATTGAAAATACATCCAAAAGTTTCTCATCATGATAATGGAAATAGACCTCATCAATGACTTCAGCAACGATATTGTGGAATTGATAGTGGTAACAAATATCGACAACTTCTTTTGCAACTTGAATATCTAATGGTGTGTGATAAGCACCCCAATTTTTTGCAAGTGGATGGTGGACAAATGCTCCATTAAAATTAACAATCGGTGTATTTAAATGCAGTTCATGATAATACTGTTCACTGGAACGATAAGGTCTTCCAGTCGCTATCATAACGACATGTCCATCTTCTTTTGCCTTTTTAATGACTTTTTTTGTTGCTTCTGACAACGTTTTATCATCTGTTAATAAAGTGCCATCTAAATCTAATGCAATTAAATGTTTTTCAGCCATAAACGTCTCCTTCGTTATGATGTTATATTTTATTCATTGGCTTTGTTATATGTCGGTGCTGAGTTTTATCAGTTACATTGTTTAACAAAGCCTATCATTAACCATGAATAATGTAAGGTCTTATCCTAAGTGTAAAGCTTTAGGAATTTATTCGTCTACATGTTACACTAAAAATATAGGAAAACTTTACATAATAGGCTCTATACTTGAGCAGTTAATGTATTCCTACTTATAGGTTACCAATTTTCGCAAAGTTTTGTAAAAGAATTTGTTTATCATCATTTGTTTGGAGGGACTCGCAGTTGATCATTATAGAAAATAAATCAATCGCTGATATTCCATTATTACATGTAGTAGAGCAGAAAAACAATGACAAGTCTCTTCCGTTTATTCTGTTTATCCATGGATTTGAGAGCGTCAAGGAAAATAACTTACATTATGCTTATTTACTGGCAAACAAGGGATTTAGAGTGGTGATGCCAGAAGCAATCTACCATGGAGAGAGACAGACAGGATTAAATTCCCTAGAGATGAATATTAAGTTCTGGGAAATTGTCACAAAAACGATTGATGAGCTTCAATTAATAAAAGACTATTATGAAAGTGAAAATAAAATTACTCCAAATCAAATTGGGTTGGCAGGAACATCTATGGGAGGCATCATTACTTTAGGAGCTTTAACTCAATATTCGTGGATTAAAGCTGCTGTCAGTTTGATGGGGATGCCTTATTATGAACAATTCTCACAATACCAAATTGAACAATTTGCGGCTAAAGGGGTGAAGCTACCTTTTACGGAACAAGAAAAAGAAGCAATTCTGGAGCATTTAAGAACATATGATTTAAGTATGCAGACGGAAAAATTAAATGAGCGCCCATTGCTGTTTTGGCATGGAATGAAGGATCCGATTGTGCCGTATAAGTACACGTATCAATTTTACGAGAGCATTAAACCGCTCTATCAGCATAGTCCAGAAAATCTTCAGTTTATTACGGATGAAAAGGCTGATCATAAAGTAAGTCGAGTTGGCGTTCTTAAGCTTGTCGAATGGTTTGAGAAGCATGTTAAGGAAGCTGAAATTCTTGAAATTACTAAGTAAAAAATAAAGTTTTCGGTCAAATGATGATTGGTTTTTCTCTCTGATTCCATGATGCGATGGAGAAAACTTGTGTTCCTTACGTTGTTTCACGGAATTTGAAGACCTTAATGACGGGTGAGACCTTGGTTTCAAACGGAATGCCAAAAATCAACACAATATCTAACAAAGCAAAAAAAGGTTATCGTTTGAAAACGATGGCTTCTTTGTCTAAGATGATAGGTATAGTGAAGTAAGGCTATAACGAAATGAGGAGTGAAAGATATGGAACAAGAATTAAAAGATAGCATTATGGGAGCATTAGAACTTGTTGTAGACCCAGAGCTTGGTATAGATGTTGTAAATTTAGGCTTAGTGTATGATGTAGAAATGAATGAGGAAGGGATGGCAACTGTAACGATGACCTTAACCTCCATGGGGTGTCCGTTAGCAGGAACGATTGTTGATCAAGTGAAAGCAGCCCTTGCAGAAATTCCAGAAGTAAAAGACACAGAAGTGAATATTGTTTGGAATCCACCTTGGACAAAGGACAAAATGTCTAGATATGCTAAGATTGCATTGGGAATTCGCTAATATAAATTTATATCGTTGAAATTTGCATAGAGTTTTTTAGATAGCTGAGCCCATTTTGTACGAAAGAGCTGTTTTGTACAAAATGGGCTCAAAATCGTTAATAGTTCCCGATATTTGTGATCTCCTTCACTTTTTTATGAAATGAGAAAGCATATACTTCTTTTATAGGGGCTTTTTTGGTTTTTATTGAAATAAGCCCATTGAAAAGAAGGGAGTCATTTGTAAATGATATTTACGAGAGATTTTCATAAAGACCCTTTTATCGTAATTTGGGAACTCACAAGGGCCTGTCAGTTGAAGTGCCTGCATTGTCGGGCAGAAGCCCAATATAAAAGAGATCCGAGAGAACTTACATTTGAACAAGGGAAGGATTTAATTGAACAAATTTATGAAATGAATAATCCAATGCTTGTATTTACAGGTGGGGATCCTCTAATGCGTCCGGATGTTTTTGACATCGCTGAGTATGCTGTTAAAAAAGGAGTGCGGGTCTCTATGACCCCGAGTGCGACTCCAAATGTGACGAAGGAAGCAATTGAGAAAGCAAAAGAAGTTGGACTTTCACGTTGGGCTTTTAGCCTGGATGGGCATAACGCCAAAATACACGATCATTTTAGAGGTACTGAAGGTTCTTTTGATTTAACAATGGAGAGAATTCGTTATTTGCATGAGCTGGAGATCCCGATTCAAATAAATACAGTTATTTCAAGGTATAATGTTGAATACTTAAATGAGATGGCACAATTAATTGAGGAATTGGATTGTGTGTTATGGAGTGTTTTTTTTCTGGTGCCAACCGGCAGAGGGCAAGAAAGCGACATGATATCACCGGTGGAACACGAGAAGGTATTTATATGGCTTCATGATTTAAGCAAACGGGTTAGGTTTGATATTAAAACAACAGCGGCTCAGCATTATCGTCGTGTATTTATTCAGCAAAAAATGCGTGAAGCAAAAGGACAAGCAGATGAAATCCGTTACTTAGATGCTTTAACTGAACAAGGCTTAACAGGTTCAATTGATGGTTTAGGAAGAGCTCCAAAAGGGGTTAATGACGGAAATGGATTTGTTTTCATTTCTCATATCGGGGATGTTTACCCTAGTGGCTTACTGCCAATAAAAGCTGGAAATGTGAAGGAACAGCCGCTGGCAGAAATTTACCGTGAATCTCCTATTTTTAAGGATTTGCGAAATCCAGATAAATACAAAGGCAAGTGTGGCGTTTGCGAATTTAGATACGTTTGTGGCGGGTCCCGTTCACGAGCTTACGCAATGACCGGGGATTATTTAGAAAGTGAGCCATTCTGTGTCTATATTCCAAAATCGTTAAGACAAAAACAAAAATAGAGTGTCGTGATGGTGTCCCCAGAAGTTTATTATTGCACTAACTTTTGGGGGAACAGCACGGCTCACTCTATTTTTATCATTGCATAAAAAGCGTCAAAGAAGTGGAATTACTCAATGTTGCAATAGATGATCGGGCAATCTTCACAGCCAATCTCGTCCTTTAAAAACTGTAAATCATGAATGATAATTTTCCCTTTGGTAACGGAAATGATATTCTCCCTTTTTAGTTCGTTCAATATCCGGTTCGTACTCTCACGGGAAGTGCCGCAAAAATTGGCAAGTTCCTGATTGGTTAAAGGTAAGTCGATTAAAATTCCATCGGATAAATGAACTCCATAGCTGTTTGTCATTCTGATAAGAGTGGAGTATAGCGCACCTTTTTTGCCATTGAGAACGAGGTCGCGAAACTTTGTTTGCGTTTTCCTAGAGTGATCACTCATCCACTTCATAAATTCAAAAGCAAGTGAACCGTTTCTAAGCATTTCCTTTTCAAGAGTATCTTTTTTGACAGCTGCTATTTCCGCGTCATCAATAACAAGGGCGTTTAACATATATTTGGGGGAATGTGTAAAAATCGATAGTTCCCCACAAATATCATTCGTACTGCATATCCGTAATGACAGCTCTCTGCCATCTGCTGAAATTTTGCTGATCTGGATTTTTCCTGAAAGAATGATGTAAACTTCATTTGCAGTCATTCCTTCTTGATATAAAAAAGTTCCTTTTGCCATTTTAAAGCGTCGGTCGGTCAATGTAAGCATTTCTTTTATTTCCACTGATTGTGTGGCTTTTAATTGGTACGTCATTTGACTCGCCCCTTTGTTTCATCATCCGTTAACATCTTTGTTCCCTAAGAATGCCCTATATAAATGGGAGTGTCAATTGAATCACCGAATATTTAACAATATGTTCACGTTTTAAATGGTAATAATAAATCTGTTATTTTCATGGTTACGGGATTTTGATAATATAAGGGATTGGCAAAATATATTGCAGTGGGGCAGTAAGGGCTTTTGATTAGCTAAAAACTACCGGATATGCCAATAGAAATTAAATTTTGTATTCATTACATAAGGAACGGATAGAGAAAATGTTGAAATGGGAAAAATTGGTAAGTTGTTGACAAGTTTATGACAATAATTCAATTTAGCACTATAAATTTAGGTTTTATGATGTAATAACATTATGAAGCTTTGCTTAGTGAGAAAGGTAACAGTAATCGAAATAAGTAATTGTTAATATAATAGATAAACCACTCTATAGCATGGAGTTGATGGGATTGGCGAAAGTGAAGGATAGACTAAAGAGACCATTAAGAGATTTGCGAATTTCTGTAATAGATCGATGCAATTTTCGCTGTCAATATTGTATGCCGGCTGAAATTTACGGCCCCGATTTTGTATTTCTTCCTAAAAGTGAATTATTATCATATGAAGAAATTGAAAGATTGGCGCAAATTTTTGTTGAATTGGGCGTGGAAAAAATTCGCTTGACTGGCGGTGAGCCTCTTCTGCGCAAAGATCTCCCATACTTAGTTAAGTTGCTCTCAAGAATTGAGCATTTAAAAGATATCGGTTTAACGACAAATGGAGTTCTCCTGCCTAAGTATGCAAAAGAATTGCAGGCGGCTGGATTAAAGCGTGTTAACATCAGTTTAGACAGTCTAAAAGATGAATTGTTTGGTCAAATCAATGGTCGAAATGTGGGTGTTGGACCTGTCCTTAAGGGGATAAAAGCTGCTCAAGAGGCAGGGCTTGGCGTGAAAATTAATATGGTTGTAAAAAAGGGTTTGAATGATTCAGAAATCATTCCGATGGCTCAATATTGCAAAGATAATCATTTACAGCTTCGCTATATTGAATTTATGGATGTTGGGAGTTCCAATGGTTGGAAAATGGATGATGTTGTGACGAAAAAAGAGATTTACGACATTTTGCGGGAACACTACTCCTTAGTTCCAGTTGATCCAGATTATTATGGTGAAGTGGCAAAACGCTATCGCCATCAGGGAACAGATATTGATGTTGGATTCATTACATCTGTGTCAGAATCCTTTTGTTCAAGTTGCACACGCTCAAGATTGTCCGCAGATGGCAAAATTTATACATGCCTCTTTAATGGGAATGGTCATGATTTAAGAGATTTTATGCGTTCAGGTGTTAACGACAGACAACTGGCAGAGCGAATCTGTGAGGTCTGGAATGGCAGGGATGATCGCTATTCAGATTTAAGAACGGCGGAAACAGTTGCCAATCGCAAAAAAATAGAAATGTCTTATATTGGTGGATAAAAAGGCTGGCTCAAAAGGTCATGTAAAGGTGGTGACCCCACAAAGTTAGAGTTTTTATTAAGCAGCTGATTGGCTGGTTTGAGTTCGGTATTGTATTGGACTTAAACCAGCCAATTTTACTTTTATACGCTTATTATTGTAGTAATCTATGTACTCAACAATTTGTTTTTTTAGCTCTTCATAAGATACTAATTCTTCTCCATAATACATCTCTTGCTTGAGGACCCCAAAGAAATTTTCCATTGCCGCATTATCCGCACAGGTTGCTTTTCGAGACATGCTTTGAAAGATTTTATTTTTCTTTAATGTTTTTACCCAAGTCTTATGTTGATAATGCCAACCTTGATCCGAATGAATGGTGGTGCGATATTCTGCTTCATTTGTAATGGTTCCTAATGCTTCAATTAATGGCTCTAGAACGAAGTCTAATGTTGGTCTGTTAGATAGACCAAAAGATATAATTTCGCCGTTGTATAAATCCATAATGGGACTTAAATATAGTTTCTGATTTTCAGTACATTTGAATTCGGTCACATCTGTTACTAGTTTTTGGAGACGGATAGATGTATTAAATCTACGATTCAAGCGGTTTTTGGCTACTTTACCAATCGTGCCTTTATACGATTGATAACGAGATTTACGTGTGAATTTTACACATTTCAACCCTAGTTCACTCATTATTCGTTGAACTTTTTTATGGTTAATGATATAACCTTGACCTCTTAACTCTAAACAAATGCGACGATACCCGTATCTACCCTCGTGCTTTTGAAAAATTTCAGTAATTATTTCCTTCCATTCTCTATCTGGATCTTCTTTCTGTAGTTGCTTCACATGGTAATGATAAGTTGCCTCTGGAATCCCCACTATTTCTAAAACATCTTTTAATTTGAATCCTTCTTCTTTGAGTTCGAATGCCAACGCTGTTTGTGCTTTTCGAGGGAGGCATTCGGATTTTCTTGAAAAGCTTTTAACTTTTTTAAATAGGCATTCTCTAAACGTAGAAGTTCATTTTCTCGTTCTAATCGTTTTTCACGAGATAACTCTTTTTCTTGTTTTGGTAATTTTGCTTTCTGATTTTTAGACATAGAAGACCGCCCTTTCACTTTATCCTGCAGGCCTTCTATACCTTCCTCCAAAAAGGTTCTGTACCAATGGGTAATCAATGAAGGATTGTTCATCTTAAAGATAATCGCAGTATCTTGGTAAGAAGCACCTGTGTGTTTCATAAAGTTTAATACATCTAACTTAAATTTGACAGAATAAACTTGTTTAGAATGCTTCCTACGTAGTCCGTCTTCTCCAAATTCTTTATAAGCACGAACCCATCTTCTGACTTGAGATTCAGCAGGAATACCATATTTTTGGGCTAATAAGTAATATCCTAGTTTGCCCCTTAGATATTCCATTACAATTTTTAATTTAAATTCTTCACTATACTTCGCCATACAAAAACACCCCAGAGGTTAGATTTTTAACTCTAACTTCTGGGGTGCAGTACCAAAACGACTTTTTGTAGTCAGTTTTTTTTTGTTTAAGCAATGAAAAAACTCGTTGTCATGAATATTTCCGTTAAGTGAAAATCAATTTTTATTGAAAAGGTATTAGCTCTTTCTTATCTGATAAGTCATTAGATTGATTACCAGTTTTCCTTAATTCAGATATGAGGAGCCGTCAGAAAATGCTCTTTATTGTTTCGAATGAATCCACACCTTTAATTTTCAAAAATGCACTTTTGTTTTTCAATCAGAATAGGAATATAGACCTGATTATATAAATCAGGGAAATTTCAAATTTCGTTAAATGGCTCTGATAAAATATGTGACCAATGTCACTTAGGTCATTTTTATAATGTGCCATGATGAATGAAAGACAGAGATGTTTTCGCAGAACGGAGGAAGCAAGGATGTTTAAACGCAGCCAGATGAAAAAATTATTGATGGAGAATCAACAATTGAAAGATGAAATAAATAATTTGCATGAAACGGTAAGGGAGAAAGAAGAGGTGCTGACCTTATTGATGAATGAGCTTCAAGAAGAGCTGGTTACAACGATTGAACAGCATGAAACCGTGAATGGGCAGCATGGTTTACTTGGAGCTCTAGTGGAACAAATTAAAGGTCATTTCGAAACAGTCAGCGAATTGGTAACAAGTTCAGGTCAATGTGCGAATCAGTTAAATGAAACAGGAAGAGAATTGCATCAATCTGCCGACATACTCAAGCAACGCGGTGAGGAAGGCCAATTGATTGTTAAGGATTTAGAAGGTTTAATGCAAAAGCTTGGTGGGGAAATTAAAACCAATATGGACTCTATTATGACAGTAGGAAAGCGATCAAAAGAAATTGACGACATTGTCTATTTAATAAAAGGAATTGCAGAGCAAACGAACCTGCTTGCTTTAAATGCATCAATTGAAGCAGCAAGGGCGGGAGAATATGGAAAAGGATTTTCAGTTGTGGCTGAAGAAGTTCGAAAGCTTGCGGAAGAAACGTCAACAAGCTCACATAATATTATGGAACTGACGAAGAGTTTTCAAGGTGATATTGAAAAGGCAGTCGATAATACGAAAGAATGCTTTGATCTTGTTCATTCTGGAATAGAATTAAGTGAAAAAACAACAGAAAAAATGACTGAAGTGGTAAAAATTATTGATCACGTCAAAACAATGGTGGGTGATGCAAGTGACATTATCGCTAGTCAAAATAGTTATTGTGAAAATACATTAAAGGAAATGAATTTAACAAGTCGGATTTTTGAAGAAATCGAAGGCTTGATTGTAAAGCATATAGAAGATGCTCAAATAGTCGATGACAAACTGGCGAATGGTGTAAATCACTTGAAAAAACAGGGGCTTGAACTAGGATAATAGCTATTTTGTTAGGAACGAATGGATTTTTTTAAGCAATCAGAGTTCAACTTCTCTTGATGAAAATGGTGAAAAGTTAAGTGCAAGATTAAATGGATTAGGTAACATCAAATTCATCGTCAATCTAGTCAGTAACATCGTTTTTAACTTGTAAATAATAAAAACCTTCACTCTCACAATATTGTGATATTTGTCCTGTAGAACACATTTATGTACGATTATAATAGAGAGTATACAGTCATGAATTTTATGAGGCATATTTAGCAAATATAGGTTAAGTAAGCCGGTATGAATGAGACTCAATAAAAAAATTAACGTACATAAATGGAGTGGTTGAGATGGTGGAATTTAGAAAATCAATCCCGATTGGAGAAGCAGTTTCTCGTATTATGGCAATTAATATTGAAGGAAAATCTGAGTATGTCTCAGTAAATGAAAGCTATGGGCGCTTTCTATCAGAAGACTTGCTGGCAACAAATGATGTACCTCATTTCGATCGGGCTCCGTATGATGGTTATGCAGTGCGTTCAATCGATACAGAGGAGGCGAACCGCGATAATCCGATAGAATTTGAAGTAGTTGATCATATTGGAGCTGGACTTGTCTCAAATAAAAATGTTGGTCCATTTCAGGCAGTTAGAATTATGACGGGAGCACAAATGCCAGAGTCTTGTGATTGTGTTGTCATGCTGGAGCTTGCAAAGGATTATATTAAAGATGGCAAGTCCTACATGAGTACAAAGCGTAAGCATCGTCCTGGCGAAAATGTTTCTCGCCGTGGTGAAGATGCCCGAACAGGGGAAGTTTTAGTAGAGAAAGGGACAAAAATAAACCCAGGCATTCAAGCGATGCTTGCTACTTTTGGCTATGCGAAGGTTCATGTTGCACAGAAGCCGAAGGTGGGGTTATTTGCAACCGGGACGGAATTATTATCTGTAGATGAGCCGCTACAGCCCGGGAAGATTCGGAATAGCAATTCGTATATGATAAGTGCACAAATTGAAAGAGCTGGTGCAGATGTTTTATATTTCGGTACGCTTCCAGATGATTTTGATACTTGTTTTACAGCAGTAAAGGAAGCGCTAAATAAAGTAGATTTGCTTGTGACAACAGGCGGTGTTTCTGTTGGAGATTTTGACTATTTACCTGCTATTTATGAAAAACTTAATGCTTCGGTTTTATTTAATAAAGTAAGCATGCGCCCAGGAAGTGTGACAACAGTAGCGGAGCTGGACGGCAAGATTCTATTTGGTTTATCAGGGAATCCGTCTGCTTGCTATGTAGGGTTTGAGCTTTTTGCCAGACCGGTGATTCGGAAAATGCTTTTCTCGCCAAAACCGCATCTCCGAAAAGAAAAAGCAATACTTGATGTCGATTTTCCCAAAGCAAATCCATTTACTCGTTTTGTTCGAAGTAAATTATCGGTGTCAGACGGGAAGCTAATTGTCACCCCAAGTGGTTTGGATAAATCAAATATCGTCATGAGTTTAGCAGGGGCCAATTCTTTAACCGTCCTCCCAGGTGGGACGAGAGGATTTTCGGCTGGAGATGAAGTAGCTGTACTCATGCTTGAAGATCATGAAGGAAGCGAGTGGCCATGGTAGATGCTACTATTTTTCAAATAGTAGGTTATCAAAATAGTGGCAAAACAACCTTTATCAAGAGAATGCTTTCACAATTGCAGCAGAGTAATCTCTCGATTGTGACATTAAAGCATCATGGTCATGGCGGAAAACCAGATTTTCAAGAAGAGAAGGACTCGCATCAGCATTTGAAAGCTGGTGCCGTTGCTTCTCTTGTAGAAGGTGATGGACATTTGCTGTTGCATGCGGAAAAAAGCCATTGGTCTCTTGAGGAGAAGTTGCACCTCCTTTCTTATTTTCGTCCTGATCTTATATTAATCGAAGGGCATAAGAGAGAACCATATCCAAAAGCAGTTTTAATTCGAACTCAAGCCGATGTAGAAATACTTTTGAAGCTTGACAATATTCGTGTAATTTTTTATTGGGATGAGAAATTATTGGAAGCAAGCAAAAATATGACAGACATAAAAGGTTTCTCTATCAATGATCCTGCTGGATATGAATGGTTAGCCAACTATTTGCAGTTCAAAAAATAGTCGAAAAATGTTAAAAAAATTGTCAAAAACGTAACTTTTGTCACTGTGTTCTCCCTTGAATCTTACTACTATATTTGTAAGGGCTTTTATGAGCGATAGGGAGAGAGAAAAATGGATTTACTGCAAATAATCATATGGTTAATCTATCCGTATGTCGTAGTAGCTGTTTTGGGAATGGCGCTGATCTGGCGAGTTAATGGGCCTTCGGTACAAGAGGAAATGAAGTTTCTTTATAAGCTAGGTGCGATCGTCAATCGAATGATTCTCGTGTTAATGGTATTAAGCTTTCTTTCAGGTTTCGGTGTCATTGCCTTCTACAGTATGACGAATGAGCCAGAGAAGCTCTTTTATTGGGTTAGAAGCTTAATATATTTGCAGCCTGATCTCGATTTAATTGGCAGTATCTCTTTTTTGTCGCGCACACATTTCCTATTATTGTTGACATTATTGCTGGCTTTGTCGTTCTCTAAATATATCGGATTATTATCAAGGCCAATACAACTTTTTAAAGGAATTGGTCGAAATCAATGAGAACTGGCTTAAAATGAACATTGTGTGTCAAATTTTATATATGTGATGTCATTCACTCCACTTCTTTTCTTGTCTCGATATAGTTATGATAGGAAAAGAAAGGAGTGCTTTTTTAATGAAATTATTTTTACCAAAGCAGCATGGCGCTTGGGCCATGTTAATCATACCATTTTGGCTTTCAGTCGTAGCATCTGGTTTTATCTGGCAGCACATTCCTTTATTTAGCGGATGGTTGCTGTTATATTTTGCAACGTTTCCAATGCTGCAAATGGCAAAAGGAAAAAATGTTTCCTTTTATCGAAAGTGGACTTTCATTTATTTAATTCCAGCATTCTTATTTTTGATGATCCCTTTCGTGACGAGACCTTCCATCGCTATTTTTGGTTTGTTGATGCTACCGTTTTTTATTGTTAATTTATATTTCTCGAAAAGGAAGCAGGATCGGGCATTATGGAATGATTTTAGTGCTATCATTGTATTTGCGATTGGTGGCTTGGCAAGTGGATTTTTAGCAAATGGGAAAATCAATGAAGCCACCATTCTAGTCTTTATTACATCAATACTATTTTTCATCGGCTCTACTTTTTATGTAAAAACAATGATTCGAGAAAAGAAAAATATAGTATATAAATGGATTTCCTGGATATATCATGGATTAGTTCCGATTTGTTTTCTCCTTATTGGTTTTTCAATAGTGGCTATTGCATACGTTCCAAGCTTGGTAAGAGCAATATATTTTTACGGTAAGCCCTATTCAATGAAAAAAGTCGGGATTCTTGAAATTGTCAATTCCGTTCTATTTTTTATCGTGATTATTTTTGCGATTAGTTTTGTTAAACAATAGTGATGATATAGTGAAGTTTGGCTCATTTCGTGTGAAATCTTGGCCTCACACGAAATGAGCCAAAATACTTAACAGCAAAAAATCGGTCTCAATTCAAAAATGAGACCGATTTTTTGCTGTTATAAGCTAAGCTATTCGATGTTACAAATATCGATAGGGCAATTTTCACAATCAATTTCAAGTTTTATATAATCTAAATCGTGGATTGTAATAATTCCTTTGTCAATGCTGATTATGTCTGCTTTACGCAACTCACTTAATAGGCGATTAACCACTTCACGGGAGGTTCCGCAAAAATTGGCCAATTCTTGGTTAGTTAGCGATGTATTAATGATAATTCCTGCATCTGTGTGTATGCCATAGCTATTTGAAAGACGAATTAACGTTGAATAGAGGGCCCCTTTTTTGCCATGTAAAACGAGATCGCGAAATTTTGTTTGGGATTTGCGATGTTCTTGACTCATCCATCTCATAAACTCTAAGGCAATGGCGTGATCTTCCCCGAGTTTTTTTTCTAAATCATTTTTGAAGATAACGGCTACTTCTCCACTTTCTATTACCTTTGCATTTTGCATATGTGTTTGGGCAGAACAAAACAGAGAGAGCTCACCGATAAGATCTCCTGCAGAAGCCATTCTTAATGTTAACTCACGTCCGTCTGGAATCATTTTGCTCATTTGTATCTTTCCGTTGATCACAACGAATAGCTCCTTTGCTTTGCTGCCCTCTTGAAACAGATATGTCCCCTTTTCCATTTTACGAATATGATGGACTGTTTCTAAAAGGGATTGAAGCTCGTTCGATACTTTCGTAAATGCTTGCATGCTATTACCCCCTTCTGTGAGGCAAAAAAACTTCTCCCTACAAACAGTTTAGAAATAAACATATGTATAGTCAACCAATTTAAAGCACTTCCGGTTAATCGTACCTATATTTTTATTAATTTATCAAAACGGGTTGCTTTTAGAGATATGAGTTCTTATAATAAGAACAACATAAAATTAATAAAAATTAATAAAAGTGATTAAATATACATAATTTTGATGAGGAAGGGATAAAGGATGAAGATATCAATAATAGGAACGACAGGGTATGGTGGTGTTGAACTACTTCGAATATTGCATCATCATCCTGTATTCAAGATACAATCGATTCATTCTACAAAGGATGAGGTTCCAATCTGGCATGAGTATCCCCATCTTTATCAAGTATTAGGGAAACAATTAGAGAAGATTGATGTGGAGGAAATTTCACTAAACAGTGATCTTGTATTTCTGGCGACTCCGTCTGGGGTTTCTAGTAAGCTAGCTGCACAATTTCTTCATCACAATATAAGAGTAATTGATTTATCTGGAGATCTCAGATTAAAAGAACCAGGTGAATATGAAGCATGGTATAAAAAAACAGGAGCCGATCAGTCCATTGTAGAAGAAGCTGTTTATGGATTAAGTGAATGGAATGAAAAACAAATCGAGAAAGCAAGATTTATTGCGAATCCCGGATGCTATGCAACTGCTGTCCTATTAGGATTAGCACCAGTGGCTAAAGAAAAATTAATTGTTCCTGACTCCATTATTATTGATGGGAAATCAGGTACTTCTGGTGCTGGAAAATCATTGTCAAAAGCCTCCTTGTTTGCAGAGGTGAATGAAAATTTTAAGATTTATAAGGTCAATGAACATCAGCATACACCAGAGATCGAACAACAGCTACTCGAATGGGATGAGAACATTGAACCGATTACATTTAGTACCCATCTTTTACCGATGACGAGAGGAATCATGACAACGATCTATGTTAAGCTTCGAGCACAATCGAGTACAGAGCAGCTTGTTGATTTGTATAAGGAAGCTTACAAGGGAAAACCGTTTGTAAGAGTTCGACCGCATGGAAACTATCCAGCTGTAAAAGAAGTGCAAGGTTCAAATTACTGTGACATCGGTTTAAATGTAGATGAGCGCACAGGAAGATTAACAATCGTTTCTGTCATTGATAATTTAATGAAAGGAGCAGCAGGTCAGGCTGTTCAAAATGCGAATATTCTCAATCGTTTAAATCCGGCTACAGGCTTAGAAATGCTGCCTCTCTATCCGTAAATTGGCGAAGAAATAGCTTTGAAAAGAAATAATCATAAGGAGGAAAAAAGGTGGAAACACTTATAAAGGTGGCCAAAATAATAGAAATTGAGAATGGGAGTATTTTATCACCACAAGGATTTCATACAGGTGGAATTCATGCAGGGTTAAGATATGCTAAAAAAGATGTGGGCATGATTTTTAGTGAAGTTCCTGCTGAGAGTGCGGCAGTTTATACTTTACATGATTTTCAAGCCGCACCAATAGCTGTCACGAAAGAAAGCATAAGCCATAGTGGTAAATTGCAGGCAGTGGTTGTCAATAGCGCTTGCGCCAATGCTTGTACAGGAGAACAAGGTTTAAAAGATGCCTATGAAATGAGGGAATTAGCCGCACATAAAGTTCAGGTGGATGAATTTTTAGTCGCTGTTGCTTCTACAGGTGTCATTGGCGAATATATGAAAATGGATAAAATTAAGAAAGGAATCGAGCAAATTCAGTTAGGGAATGCTTCCACCAATGCAATGGACTTCCAGACGGCTATCTTAACGACAGATACATGTATGAAAAAGTGTGGCTTTCAAGCTGAAATCGACGGCATGATCGTTCACATGGGTGGAGCTGCGAAAGGCTCTGGAATGATTCATCCGAATATGGCGACAATGCTTGGTTTTATTACAACCGATGCAAATATCACTTCTGAAAACTTGCATGCAGCTTTAAAAGAAGTTACTAATTATACCTTTAATCAAATTACCGTTGATGGGGATACGTCAACAAATGATATGGTTCTTGTAATGGCAAATGGCTTGGCTGAAAATCAATTGCTATCACCATCACATCCTGAATGGGAAGTATTTATTCAGCTTTTAACTAAAACTTGTGAAAGCTTAGCAAAGCAAATTGCCAAAGACGGTGAAGGTGCTACAAAACTTGTAGAGGTACATGTAACAGGGGCATACGATGAGGAGGATGCACGTAAGATTGCAAAACAAATTGTGGGTTCAAATCTTGTGAAAACAGCTATATATGGAGCCGATGCAAACTGGGGAAGAATTATTGGGGCGATCGGGCAAGCGGATACGAAAGCAAAAGCAAATAAAATCACGATATCGATTGGTCCAGTGAAGATGCTTGATAAAAGCGAAATCATTTTATTTTCTGAGGAAGAAGCAAGCGAGTATTTAAAAGCAGATTTTATTGAGATTTTTGTTGATTTGCATATGGGAGAGGGAAGTGGTACCGCCTGGGGCTGTGATTTAACTTATGATTATGTGAAAATTAATGCGAGCTATCGAACATAGGGGAGCGAAACATGAAGATCATATTAATTAAATGTGGCGGCAGTACCCTTGAAGAATTATCGGCAGAATTTTTTAAAAGTCTTCAAGAATTGAAGAAACAAAACTATCGTATTGTCATTATTCATGGTGGGGGACCCGATATAAATCAAATGTTGGGGCAATTGAATGTTCAGGCAGAGTATGTTAATGGATTAAGAAAAACAACTGCAGAAATATTAGAAGTAGTCGAGCTTGTATTAGCAGGCAAGACAAATCGAAGACTTGTTCATATGCTAGAAAGCCATAAGCTTTCAGCACTAGGTTTAAATGGAAGTGACGCCGGCTTGCTAAAAGGATGCTATCTCAATAAGGAGGAATTAGGTTATGTGGGAGAAATTACTGAAGTGAATGGAGAACTTATTGACTCTATTTTAGCTCAAGGAATCATCCCTGTCATCACTCCAATTGCGATAACGAACGCTGGCATAAAGCTGAATGTTAATGCTGACTATGCAGCTGCAGCTGTTGCTAATGCTCTTAAAGTTGAACAATGCTTATTTGTCACTGATGTGGAAGGAATTATGGTAAACGGAGCAGTCCAAGAAATTCTCCCAGCAGAAGAAGTTGAAAACCTCATCGCTTCGGGTGAAATATATGGGGGGATGATCCCAAAGGTCACATCAGCGTTGTCCGTTTTACAAAAAGGAATTGAGAGCGTAAGAATTGTTACTGGAAAGAAGAAAATTTATCAGAATGAGCAATGGTTTGGTACAAAGATCCTTGGAAAAGAGAGGTTATGTAAATGAGTTATTTATTTCCGACTTATGCCCGTTGGGATGTAGAGCCTGTTGATGCAGCGGGAAGCTATTTAACCGATAGCGAAGGGAAACAGTATCTGGATTTTACATCGGGAATTGGTGTCTGCAATCTCGGTCATCGACCTCGGGTAGTAAAGGAATCGATTGAACATCAGCTCAATCGGTTTTGGCATGTGTCTAATCTTTTTGCTAGTGGTGAGCAAGAGCAAGCAGCTAAAAAGTTGGCAACGGCCGCTGAGATGGATGCGGTATTCTTTGCAAACAGTGGGGCCGAAGCGAATGAAGCGGCAATTAAATTAGCACGAAAGGCGACAGGAAAGCCAAAAATTATTACGTTTAAGAAATCATTTCATGGACGAACGTTTGCGACAATGTCAGCAACAGGTCAAGATAAAATCAAGTCTGGGTATGGGCCTATGCTGGAGAAATTCTCCTATGCAACCTATAATGATATCGATTCTGTAAAGGAAATATTCACTGACGATGTCGCTGCTGTGATGTTAGAAATTATTCAAGGAGAAGGTGGAGTTCATGTTGGGGATAAAAGCTTTTTACAGGCAGTTGAAAAGCTTTGTCATGAAAAGAATGCCCTCCTTATCGTTGACGAAATTCAAACTGGAATTGGGAGAACAGGAAGACCATTTGCGTTTCAACATTTTTCCTTAAATCCTGATATAGTCACTTCCGCGAAAGGTTTGGGAAGTGGTGTTCCGATTGGTGCCGTTTTGGGGAAGGAAAGCTTAAAAGCATTTTTTGGACCTGGAAGCCATGGTTCAACTTTTGGCGGTAATCCGATTAGTATAGCGGCTGCAAATGCGACGATGAACATTATTTTTGATGAGGTTTTTCTGAAAGAGGTTGAACATAAAGGCGATTACTTAATCTCACAGTTAGCAAAGTTTTTTCAAAGCAACACCTTAGTGAAGGAAGTTCGTGGCAAAGGATTAATGATAGGAATCGAATTTAAACAATCAATTCAGGCGATTTTACAAGAATTAAGAACAGAAGGTGTTCTTGCCCTACCTGCAGGAGAAAATGTTCTTAGGCTTTTGCCGCCATTAACGGCAACCATTCATGAAATTGATGAATTTCTTATTCATTTAAAAAAGGTCGTTGAAGCAATAGCAGAGCCTGTTGTAAAGGCTTAATTTTTATCCTGAAAATGCATAAATATGTGATTTGGAATATAAATATACGTATAGGTTTGAGGTGTTTGCTATGAAGGGATATTTACACTTGCAAAGTGGAGATATATATGAAGGAAACTGGAATACGAATATTCCGATACAGCAGATAGAGGGAGAGGTTGTCTTCTATACTGGAATGACCGGTTACCAAGAGGTTCTGACAGACCCGAGCTATAAGGATCAAATTATTGTTTTCACATATCCGCTTATTGGAAATTATGGGATTAATGAGGAGGATTTTGAAAGCAAGAAACCTCATGTTGCAGGCGTTGTTGTATATGAAGCCAATATGGAAACGTCCCATTATCAAGCAGCTTACTCTCTTCAAGAGTATCTTGAAAAGTGGGAAATTCCTCTACTATCTCATATTGACACGCGTGCCATTGTGAAGAAGATTCGTGCCTATGGTTCTATGCCAGCTCTTATTTCAAAGAAACAAGAAAATAGTGAACTTGGCGGACAATCATTAGATTCGGAAAAGGTTTCACATGTGTCAGAAAAACGAATGAAAACGTATGGGAAAGGCAGTCTTCATATTGTCTTGATCGATTTCGGCGCAAAAAATTCAATTTTGTCATCACTGCTTAAAAGAGATTGCCAAGTAACGGTTGTCCCATACAATACATCTTACAAAGCAGTTACGGCTATTGCTCCTGATGGGGTTCTGTTATCGAATGGACCGGGGAATCCAAAACAACTGCAGGACGTATTGCCAACGATCCGCCAGCTTGTTGAAACGTATCCGACACTTGGCATTTGTTTGGGACATCAGCTTGTTGCTTTAGCATTGGGAGGAAATACGAAAAAACTATTATTTGGTCACCGAGGTGCCAATCATCCAATTAAGGATTATCAAAAAAACAGAGTATTTATGTCATCTCAAAATCACAGTTATGTGGTTGATGAGGATAGCATAAAAGGAACGGGATTAGTGGGCAGGTTTTATCATTTACACGATCAATCTGTTGAGGGCTTAATTCATAAAGATTTGCCACTGCAAACAGTGCAATTTCATCCGGAGGCAAATCCCGGTCCATCAGAAGGCGACTATATTTTTGATGAATTTCTACAGATGATAACTGAAAACAAGAGGAGTGCCGCATTATATGCCTAAAGACACCAGCATAGAAACCATATTAGTTATCGGATCAGGACCGATTGTTATCGGGCAGGCAGCAGAGTTTGATTATGCAGGTACACAAGGCTGTATTGCTTTGAAAGAAGAAGGCTACAAAGTCATACTCGTCAACAATAATCCAGCTACGATCATGACTGATTCTAACTTTGCCGATCGCATTTATTTTGAACCATTAACAGTGGATGTGTTAGAAAAAATTATTGAAAAAGAGCGGCCTGATGGGTTATTAGCTACATTAGGAGGACAGACTGGATTAAACTTAGTTTTTCAATTAAGTGAACAAGGTATTCTGGAGAAGTATCGAGTTAAAATGCTTGGAAGTTCAATTGATTCCATAAAAAGAGGAGAGGATCGAGAGGCGTTTCGTCAGCTTATGAAAGATTTACAAGAGCCGGTGCCTGAAAGTGAAATTGTCCACACTGTTGAAGAAGCGCAACAATTTGCACAGAAGGTTGATTTTCCCATTATTGTAAGACCAGCTTATACCCTTGGAGGAACAGGTGGTGGAATCGCTGAAGATGAAGAGCAGCTTACTCAGCTTGTTTCAGGTGGATTGCAGGAAAGTGCTATTCACCAATGCTTAGTTGAGAGAAGCATCGCTGGTTTTAAAGAAGTGGAATATGAAGTCATGCGTGATCGAGCCAATACTTGTATTACCATTTGCAATATGGAAAACTTCGATCCGGTTGGCATCCATACAGGCGATTCAATTGTTGTAGCGCCGTCACAAACATTAACAGATGATGAATATCAAATGCTGCGCGCGGCAAGCATCAAGATTATTTCTGCACTGGGGATTATTGGTGGATGTAATATTCAGTTTGCCCTTGATCCGAGGAGTAAAAATTATTATTTAATCGAGGTGAATCCAAGGGTAAGTCGTTCGTCTGCTCTTGCTTCAAAAGCAACAGGTTATCCGATTGCCCGTATGGCAGCCAAGCTAGCTGTTGGCTACAGATTAGATGAAATTATTAACCCCGTTACGGGAGATACATTTGCGAGCTTTGAGCCAGCGCTTGATTATGTCGTTGTGAAAATACCAAAATGGCCCTTTGATAAATTTCCAAAAATCGAACGAAAGCTTGGTACACAAATGAAAGCTACCGGCGAAGTCATGAGCATCGATCGGAGCTTTGAACGTGCACTGCTTAAGGCGATCCATTCCTTAGAGATTGATGTGCTGGATTTACAGCTACCGGGCTTATCTAGCAGTAACACAGAGCAATTAATCGAGCAGCTACTCCAACAAAATGATGAAAGACTTTTTATCTTATTGGAGCTTTTGCGCCGAGACTATGACATCGAACAACTTCATACTATAACTAAAATAGATCATTTCTTTTTATCCTATTTCAAAAAACTTGTTTCAATTGAGAGAATGATTGATGCCACGAGTTTTACACAAGTTTCAAGAAACGAACTTCAGCTTTTTAAAGAAAAAGGCTTCAGTGACAGCTATTTAGCCAAATGCTGGAACGTAACTGAAAAGGCTGTAAGGATGAAAAGACAAGAATATGGAATCGTCCCTTCTTATAAAATGGTCGACACTTGTGCAGCAGAATTTGAAGCAAAATCAAATTATTATTACTCGACTTATTTTGGCGAAAATGAACAAATTACATCTTCTAAACAAAAGGTTCTCATTATTGGAAGTGGGCCGATCCGCATTGGTCAAGGAGTGGAATTTGATTATTGTTCCGTTCACGGCGTCTTTGCTCTTAAAGAGCTAGGGGTGGAAACGATTATGATCAACAATAATCCTGAAACGGTTAGCACTGATTTTGCAACAGCAGACAAATTGTATTTTGAACCGTTAATGCTGGAGGATATTTTAAATGTGATCGATGCTGAAGGAGTAACTGATTGTATTATCCAGCTTGGAGGACAGACAGCGATCAATTTAGCGAAAGAGCTTGAGGCGTGGAATGTAAATATTTTAGGAACAAAATCAGATGTTATTGATGTACTCGAAGATCGCAAACTTTTTTATCAGCTACTAGACGATTTGGCTATTCCCCATTTACAAGGAGACATCGTTCATAATGGAGATGAATTAGTGAAAACGGTGGGGAAAATCGGGTATCCTGTTTTATTGAGACCGTCCTTCGTTATAGGCGGAAAAGGAATGGAAATCATTCAAAATGAAATTGAATTGCAGGAATATATGGATAAGGGGCTGGCGCGTTACCCGTTTTTAGTAGATGAGTTTCTTCATGCAACCGAAGCAGAGGTTGATCTTGTCACAGATGGACAGTTTATTATTATGCCTACGATTATGGAGCATATTGAAAAAACAGGAGTTCATTCAGGCGACAGTTTATCTGTCCTTCCTGCACAAAGACTATCACCTACAGTTAGAGGGAAAATAAGTGATTATGCAAAGAGAATCGCTACCTTTTTGCATTATAAAGGACTAATGAATATTCAATTCATCATTGAGGATGATGATGTCTATGTACTTGAAGTTAATCCTCGCGCTAGTAGAACTGTACCGATCGTTAGTAAAGTAACAGGTGTTCCGCTTGTGCAAATAGCGACAAAAATATTGCTTGGGAAATATAAAGTGTCGAAAGCTGATGAAGAACAAAATTTAATGGCGATTCCGTTTGTTTGTGTAAAATACCCTGTCTTCTCTAATTATGCTTTAAAAGGGATGGATTCGAAGGTTAGCGCGGAAATGCGTTCCACTGGTGAAGGAATTAGTTTAGGAACCTCGGAGGGAGAAGCTTTGCGAAAAGCTTTCCATCAGGCAATTCGGCCTTCGGGTAGGATTGTGGTGAAAGAAAATATTGAGCTCGTTGATTTAGCTGAACCTTTCGAACTTGTCGTGTCTGACAGTGAAGAGCTGTTGGGGGAACCGACGATTGCCTACTTTAATCCGAAGGAAGAGCTTGAAGATAAACGATTGCGTGAATATGCAACGAAGAGGAGGATTATAAGCTTCACTGAACCGGAGAGTCTTAAAGCGTATAATCGAGCTTTAAAAGTAAAGGATTTTGAGATAAAAGCATTGGAGGATTGGCATTCTTCATTAATTGTTAAAGTGTGAGGAAGAGTTGTGAAATGGGAGAGGAAGTGGAAGTGAAGATGTTATCATTACAAGCGAAAGATGAAATCACAAGTATTAAGGGCAAAGATTTACTAACATTAGCTGATTATTCTCCTGCAGTGATTACAGGACTGTTAAAAAAAGCAAAGGAATTAAAGGCGGCCTATCTATCTGGAGAAGCGACCCCTGTTCTAAAAGGTAAAATATTGGGATTAATTTTTGATAAACCTTCAACCCGCACAAGAGTTTCTTTTGAAGCAGGGATGCTGCAATTAGGTGGTCAAGTGATTCATCTAAATGGCCAAGAAATGCAGCTTGGTAGAGGAGAACCGATTTCGGATACAGCAAAAGTACTCTCACAATATATTGACGCTGTTATGATCCGTACATTTTCTCATGAGCGTGTCGTAGAGCTTGCTGAGCATGCAACGATCCCGATTATTAATGGATTGACTGATTTGTATCATCCATGCCAGGCGTTAGCTGATTTATTAACGATTGAAGAGGAAAAAGGAAAATTGCAGAGGGTTAAAATGGCATATATAGGTGACGGAAATAATGTTGCCCATTCTTTGATGATTGCTGCAGCAAAAACAGGGATGAATCTAGTTGTTGCGACCCCTGTTGGCTATGAGCCAAAAGAGAAAGTTGTTGAATTAGCAAAGAAATTTGCTTTTGAAAGTGGTGGAGCGATTGCGGTCACGAATGATCCAGTAGAAGCTGTTGCTGGAGCCGATGTCATTTATACGGACGTGTGGACGAGTATGGGCCAAGAAGCTGAAAATGCACAGAGACTACTTGACTTCAAGGGTTTTCAAGTGAATGAAAAGCTTGTTGCAGGAGCAAAGGAAGATTATTTATTCCTTCATTGCCTGCCTGCCCATAGAGGTGAAGAAGTTGCTGGAGAAGTGATTGATGGGGCTCGCTCTTTTGTATTTCAGCAAGCAGGCAACAGACTTCATGTACAGAAAGCATTATTAGTGGAAATTTTAAAATAATTTCACAATGAGATGGTTCTTGTTGAGATACAATACTGTCAAGCAAATAATAGAGCAGCCAACAGTCGGCTGCTCTATTATTTGTCTATCGTCTGGGTAATCTGCAATACAGCTCAAAAACTAAAAAAAGATTACCATTAAAGGCACAAGAACTAAAAAATGGCCAAGCACCATGAAAATATGTTTTGTAAAATGATTTAATACAACTAAGTTAACAATAATACTAATGGTCCAACGATAAAACAGTAAATGGCAAAATATTTAAGATTTCCTCTTGCCATAATATTCATAAACCACTTTAGGGAAAAATACGATGCAACTAATGAAGCAAAAAATGCCAATGTATAAGGCAATGCTAATTGAGCAAGATTCTCGTCGCCCAATATATCCTTAAATCCAAGAATCATACCACCGACACTAACGGGTATATATAATAGAAAAGAATATCTTAAAGCAGTTTCCTGCTTCATTCCTGAACCCATCGCTGCAACAATTGTTGCTCCAGAACGACTGATTCCAGGGATGAGAGCAACTGCCTGTGCAAGTCCAACAATTATTGCATCACGCATAGTCAAATCTGCGTCGTTTTTACGCCCACGTAGATTACGAATAAGCCACAAAGCAATCCCTGTAATTAATAAAGTAGCACCTGTAACTTTAATGCCTGTTAAATGCGATGAGATATAATCTTCAAATAAAATCCCCACCACACCAGCTGGGATTGTTCCAATGATTAAGTAAATAATAAAGCGAAAATCTGATTTAGCTGATTCTTCTTTTCTTATGACATAAGCAAGCCCATTCTCAATCAGTCTCCAAATATCTTTGCGATAAATAATCAGGACAGCGATTAATGATGCTGTATTTACAAGAATAGCAAAGCTTAATCCCTTAATTTCAACGTTTAGAAAATGACCAGCAATTTCTAAATGCCCACTTGATGAAATCGGAATCGGTTCGGTAAAACCTTGTAAAAGTCCTAAAAGAAAGTATTTAACAATTTCAAAAAAATCCATAATATGCCTCCTGATTTTAAACAAAATTCACAGATTCTACTATACCACACCTATTCGCGTTCATGTACGTAAAGTATAGACGAAAAAGAAAAATAGAAAGTTTCATTCATTGAGATTCATGAAAGATTCATGGAAGGAAATAATAATCTTATCAAAAAGGAAAGGAGAGTATCTATGGGACAGAGCCATAAATTTCGTGCAGGTCAAAAGGCGCCGAACAATGGAATATATGTAGAGATTGGTGAAGAGGGCGATGGTGTCATGAATCCGAAAAAGATAAAACTCAAAGCAGGTGATCACTTCCCTGAAAACTCAAATCATAATCGCCACTGGACTTACAAAACAAAACCTAGAGATTCAGGTTGATCATCGTACCTATCCGTCTTTGTGATTGTAATAAAGCTGATTTAAACACCCTCCACTCATGGGCTGGTGTCATTTTACTTTATAATTCAGAAATTTTATGTACCTTTGCCACCCTCTTCAATGGGTGGCTTTACATATGCAGAAAAAGGCTTATAATGAAGTAAAGGTCAAAATAGGTCAAAGGAGGAGTTAAAATGGATTTGAACAGAATGACGGAACGAATGCAAGAGGCATTGTTTAGTGCCCAGTCTTTAGCCGTTTCAAATGAGCATCAGGAGGTCGATGAAGACCATTTGTTTTTAGCTTTACTGAAGCAAGATGAGAGCCTTGTCGCTGCTATTCTAGAGAGAATCCAATTTCCTTCTGCAAAATTTGAACAAAAAATAAATGAATTGCTTCATAAAAAACCTCAAGTATCTGGAAGTGGGGTAGAGCAAGGTAAGCTCTATATCACAACTAGATTGCAAAGACTATTAACTGAGGCGGAGCGGGAGATGGAAAAACTTCAAGATGAATTTCTTTCCGTTGAACATGTGTTGCTTGCTTCAATGATTTATCAGCAATCTAGCATTGGTGAAATTTTGAAGAATGAACGGATCACATATGATGCTTTGCTTCAAGAAATAAAAAAAATAAGGGGGAATCAAAGAGTGACTTCACAAAATCCTGAGGCCACATACGATGTATTAAATAAATATGGGAGAGATTTGGTGGCGGAAGTGAAGGCTGGCAAGCTTGACCCGGTCATTGGCCGTGACGGGGAAATCCGAAATGTGATACGGATTCTCTCGCGTAAAACAAAGAATAACCCCGTTTTAATTGGTGAGCCAGGTGTTGGAAAAACGGCCATTGTCGAGGGATTAGCACAAAGAATTGTACGGAAAGATGTACCGGAAGGACTTAAGGATAAAACGATTTTTTCACTTGATATGAGTTCACTCATCGCTGGGGCTAAATTTCGAGGAGAGTTTGAAGAACGGTTAAAAGCAGTTCTAAATGAAATCAAAAAAAGCGAGGGGAGAATTCTCCTTTTTATTGATGAAATCCACACCATTGTCGGTGCAGGAAAAACGGAAGGAGCCATAGATGCTGGCAATATGTTAAAACCAATGCTCGCCCGTGGTGAATTACATTGTATTGGCGCAACCACTTTAGATGAGCATCGTAAGTATATTGAAAAAGATCCTGCGCTCGAAAGACGCTTTCAGCAAGTCCTTGTACAGGAACCCGATGTGGAAGATACGATTTCCATTCTCCGTGGCTTAAAAGAAAGGTTTGAAATCCATCACGGGGTAAATATTCATGACCGCGCTCTTGTAACAGCGGCCATGTTATCGGATCGTTATATTTCAGACCGTTTTTTACCTGATAAAGCGATTGATCTTGTTGATGAAGCTTGTGCGATGATTCGAACAGAAATTGATTCAATGCCATCAGAGCTTGATGAGGTTACACGTCGTGTGATGCAATTAGAAATTGAAGAGGCCGCCTTGCAAAAGGAAGAAGACGATCAAAGCAAAACTAGATTGTCTACCTTGCAAAAAGAGCTTGCAGATATGCGTGATAAAGCCAATTCAATGAAAGCCAAGTGGATGGCTGAAAAAGAAAGTATTCAACAAGTACAAGAGAAGCGAGAGACATTGGAACGATTGCGAAGAGAATTAGAAGAGGCTGAAAATCAATATGATTTAAATAAAGCTGCTGAGCTCCGCCATGGACGAATCCCGTCCCTTGAAAGAGAATTGAAAGAGTTGGAAGATGAAGTAAGTAAGCAAGCGGATGAAAGACTTTTGCGTGAAGAAGTGACAGAAGAGGAAATTGCCAATATTGTTGCAAGGTGGACAGGCATTCCATTGGCAAAACTTGTGGAAGGTGAAAGGGAAAAACTGTTGCGCCTTGAACAAATTCTCCATGAGCGTGTAGTCGGACAAGACGAGGCGGTAATATTGGTATCTGATGCCGTTCTTAGAGCAAGAGCGGGGATAAAAGATCCGAACAGGCCGATTGGCTCGTTTATCTTCCTTGGTCCTACTGGTGTAGGAAAAACCGAGCTTGCAAAGGCATTGGCACAATCTTTGTTCGATAGTGAGGAGCAAATCATTCGCATTGATATGTCTGAATATATGGAGAAACATTCTGTTTCAAGATTGGTTGGAGCACCTCCAGGCTATGTCGGGTATGAGGAAGGTGGTCAGTTAACGGAAGCTGTTCGCAGAAAACCATATTCAGTCATATTGCTGGACGAAATCGAAAAAGCTCATCCAGATGTATTCAATATATTGCTGCAGATGCTTGATGATGGGCGGATAACTGACTCCCAGGGAAGAACCGTTGATTTTAAGAATACCGTTATTATTATGACATCTAATATTGGCTCGAATTTTTTATTAGAAGATCGAAATGATGAGTTTATTTCTGAAGACGTTAAAAATCAAGTCATGACACAGTTAAGAGGGCATTTTCGACCAGAATTCTTAAATCGGGTTGATGAAACGATCCTTTTCAAACCTTTGTCATTGCAAGATATAAAAATGATTGTCGTAAAATTGATTGCAGAATTACAGAGAAGATTAGAGGCTCAACAAATTCAATTAAGCATAACCGAGGGTGCTAAAGAATATATTGCAGCAAATGGATTTGATCCGGTGTATGGAGCGAGGCCGTTGAAACGCTTTATTCAACGAAATGTTGAAACGATGCTGGCAAGAGAAATTATTGCTGGTCACATTGGGGAAAATAGTGCTGTACAAATCATTCTTCAAAACGATACAATCAAATTATCAACCATTGATAGATAAAAATCGCAACAAAAAAGTCATCCTCTGAAATCAGGATGACTTTTTTACCCTAAGCGTATAGATGTTGCTTTAAAGAATGATCGCTCCACTAAGGGCTTGTCTTTTTCATGCGAGCCTGTTGTATGACTGTACTATTGCTTCGTGTACTTCTCACTTATTCATCATCAAGGCAATGCTGTAAAAAACAACCTTAATTAATGAATCCCTTCTTTTCCACTTGGTTCATTAGGAATAATGGCAGGCAAAATTAAAATAAAAATGGTAGCCACTACGCCTAAGATGGCACCAGTTACAAACTCATATTGTACTCCGATCATTGAGCTTGCTACGTACGTTAACATTTGAACTAGAGCGAATGTCCAGAAAAAAGTCCAAAAGTATTTCACCGTAATCACCTCTTACCTAAATAACATCTGTTTTATTCTACCATAGTGGCTCCAATTGATAAAGTAAAACTTTGACGTAAAAGGAGATGCACCGCTTTCATATTTACTTGTATACCTTATATTAGCTTGGGTTTGGAAAGTAAATAAATAGCCAAGCTTTCACAGCTTTTTATCACGATTGGTTTTTGCAGCTATATCGGGGATGAATCAGGTTGATGAATGTAAGAAGCCAGTTTGGTACCGAACGATTAAGGTGTTAAAAATAGCACTGCAAAAAAGAGCGTAAAGAAATAATGTAAATATGGGCGAACCCCCTTTCACTTTAAACATAACTTCATACATTAATAAGAGTAAATTCACAGAAGGAGTTTTTCGTATGGAGCACCGAAACTTTAAGCTGGATACCGAATGGAACATGATTCATTATCCCGAAAAACCTACTGGTTTCGGTATCCTTATTATTGGTGATGAACGTCATTATGTTGATGAGAAGTCGAGTTTTTGGACACAAAATGAAGGGAAGCAAAGATTGATTGAGAGTTTTAAGAAATCGGGGTACACCGTATTTTATTCAAATTTATATGGGAAAAATTGGGGAAGTGAAAAAGCTGTTAATTTGGCAAAGCGCCTATATGAATATATTATTCGCACTGAAATTATTAATAGCAAAATACACATTTTAGCTGAAGGGATGGGAGCTTTAGTTGCACTAAAGCTTATTAAGGAAATGAACGGCAATATACGCTCTGTTGTATTATTAAATCCCGTCTTATCTTTAAAGCATCATTTAGAGCAAGAGAAGGATCATAAGTTTTTCTACAAAAAATTATTAAAAGAGCTTTCCTATTCGTTCGATAAGGAAAGTAAGCAAATTATTGAAATTATAAGCAGTCCTGAATTTGCCAGTCCCCAATTTCATTCGGATATCCCGACGAAAATTATTCATGTTTTGTCAGGAAATCGAGCCTATAAACAATCAACATTATTAAAGAATCTTTCCGTGATATGGAAAAGCGAAGAAGTGCCGATTACAATCAGCTATCTTCTTCCTGAAAAGAAGGCACAGATGGACTATTATATGATTACCTTTATGAAAACACATGAAGGCATTCTTTAAAATATCCTTAAAACTTGTTCGATTGTCATTTGAAATAATCAAGCCTCCCGCAGCATATGATGGAGTAAGAGTTTACTCAGGGAGGCTTTTTGCTATGGACAAGGTAATTATGATTGGAACATTTGAGTTTTTGGGATTTCATTTTACTAAGAAAATGTTGGAAGAAGGAATGGAAGTTGTTGGTGTTCATTTGAACAAAGAAAAAAAAGAATCATACTTAATAGAAGAAAAACGGTTACAAATTGGGAGGAATGCGAATTTTTTGGAGGAGAAGTTTAATTCCTTCAATGGGGAAGGCTTTGAATCAACGCCCCTGATCGTGGATTATTATGATTTTTTTATGCGGGAGGATGAAGAGCAATTAGTTGCGCTTACTGAAAATCAGTTGTTGCTGCAAAATCGCGAAAAAATCATTTTTTTACTCCCTCTTTCCATATTTAATAAAGAATTTAAGGATAATAGAAATAATTTAGAAAAGTTAATTTCGTCTGTAAAAAAGCAAAATCAGTTCGTACAGGAATTTTTTTTACCTACCGTATATGGACCATGGCAGTCTGAAGCGTTCCTCTTTCAACAAACATTTGTTAAAAAAAGAGATGAATGGAAGTTGACTGCAAGAGAGTGGACCGCTGATGCTTTATACGTTGAGGATGTTGTTGCCAATATTTTAAAGCTAATGGAGCAAGACGAGAAACGATATATTTTGAAAAATGCGGTGTCAGATGCTTGGGAAAAGTGTGCAAAGTTATTAGAAATAGAAGAAGTGCCTGTTCGAACAATTGACAGGGGAGACGATGGATGTGAGGTCATCGTTCATCAAGCAACATCATTTGAAATGGGATTAATAAAACAGAAAAATATAATTGAAACGTTAGGAATGTAGAGTTAAAGAAAAAATTCTTCCCAATTATGCCTGATAAATGTAGAATTAAAATGATTACATCATTTCGACTAGGACGAAAGATTGATCTTCGATTTTATCTGAGAGGCGGAAAAAGAATGCAAAAGATATTAGCATGTTTTGGGATGATTCTTTTATGCCTTTTTACGCTTTCAGCGTGTGGACAAACATTAAGAACAGGCGAACTAAAAAAAGCAGGATTATTAGTGCCGGAAACCGTGAATGATCAGGTTTGGGGTACAAAAGGTTATAAAGGTATGTTAAAAATCCAATCGCACTTTAATGTGGATGTGTACTATAAAGAGGGCATGAATTCAGAAGCGGTTGTCCAAAGAGCTGTAAAGGAATTTGATCAAAAAGGTGTTAATTTAATTTTTGGCCATGGTAATGAGTATGCTGATTATTTTAATAGGCTTTCAAAAGAATATCCGGATATTCATTTTGTCAGTTTTAATGGAAATGCGACTCAGGAAAATACGACAAGCTTGAATTTTGATGCTTATGCTATGGGCTATTTTGGCGGAATGGTCGCTGGTCATATGACAAGCACAAATCATGTGGGGATTATTGCTGCATATGAATGGCAGCCTGAGGTCGAGGGATTTTATGAGGGAGCGGTTTTCGCAAACAACGATGTTGAAGTGGACATTAAATTTGTATGGCAATGGGATGATGATGAACGTGCCCAGTTACTTCTAGACGAAATGCTTCATAACGACGTCGATGTCATTTATCCTGCTGGTGATGGTTATAACGTTCCAGTTATTGAAAAGATAAAGGAAAAGGGGCTTTATGCGATCGGTTATATTTCTGATCAGTCCGATTTAGGTGAATCAACTGTATTGACGAGTACGATTCAGCATGTCGACTCATTGTACGAATTGGTGGCAGAACAATTTAACAAAGGGAAATTGGAATCAGGTAATCTCACTTTTGATTTTCAAGATGATGTTATTTCATTAGGGAAATTTAGTCCGCTAGTCGATCAAGAGTTTATCGATACCCTTAACAAAATGATCGATACGTATAAGGAAACAGGTAAGTTGCCCAAAAAAAATATTTGAAATTGCTATTATGAAATTTATCGATAATTTTACATTCTTAAACAAAACTGCCTGTTTAAATAGATAGGCAGTTTTTATTTTTATTATTTCTTTGAAATGAAATGTTCAAGAACTGGCTTGAGTTTATTTAAAAGTGGTTTTAGCTCCTTTGTCGATGTCATTAATGTATCGACATGATGCATTACTTTCATGTAATCAACATTTTGTAAAAATTGTTCAATTGACTTATTGATTCCGTTATGATGACTGCTTTTGCCTACTGCTTTTGCTTTATTGCTTGTCTGTGCACCGAGAATCCAGTCCCAATTATTTTGTTCATTTTCTGTTGTTCTCTCAACAATAGGTGTGCTTCGTTCTCCAAACATGAATTTTGAAAAGCGATCAGTTACTTCCGTTTTTGTGTTTTTCTCCTCCATTTCTAGCACCTCCTTATTTTTATCCCATATTAAGTTATTCTTATTAATTTGTAATGGTATAGACAAACGTGGAGTTTGAAGGAAACTAATATACTGGCGAAAAAAGTTGCAGGAAACGATGTATCTTGATAAAATAATTAGTACCAAGTCATAATAATTGATAATAAAAAATGGCTGGCTAATCTTTTTTAGGAAAAATGAATCGGGATAATAAATAAAATCTTACATCTTTTTTGGATGAAAGGAGATAAGGAATGAACGCAGGGATTATAGGAATTGGTAGATTTCTTCCGGATAATGTTGTTACAAATACGGATTTAGAAAAGAAAATGGATACCTCTGATGAATGGATTCGCACAAGAACAGGAATTGAAGAAAGGCGAATTGCTGATCACAATATAGATACCTCTGATATGGCATATAGGGCAGCGAAAAAGGCGATTGAGAATGCAAATATTTCACCGGAGGAAATTGGTTTAATTTTGGTCGCTACTGTGACGCCAGATACCCCTTTCCCATCTGTATCATGTAAAATTCAAGAGATGCTTGGGGCAGTTAATGCCGCAGCGATGGATATAAGTGCAGCATGTGCTGGGTTTATGTATGGCATGGTAACAGCGAAGCAATTTGTCGAAGGTGGAGCATATAAGTATGTTCTAGTAGTTGGGGTAGAAAAGTTATCGAAGATCATGGATTGGGACGATCGCAGTACGGCCGTATTGTTTGGTGATGGTGCTGGAGCGGCTGTTATCGGTCAAGTATCGGAAAACCATGGGATTTTAGCTTTTGAATTAGGAGCGGATGGTACAGGAGGAAAATACCTATATCAAGACGAATATATTATGATGAATGGTAGAGAAGTATTTAAATTTGCTGTAAGGCAGATGGGTGAAAGCAGTGTCAATGTACTGGATAAAGCTGGATTGACAAAAGAAGATGTAGACATGCTCATTCCTCATCAAGCGAATATTCGAATTATGGAGGCTTCAAGACAAAGGCTGGAGCTTCCACTTGAAAAGATGTCAAAAACGGTTCATAAATATGGTAATACTTCGGCAGCTTCGATTCCGATTTCAATTGTCGAAGAGCTTGAAGCTGGAAAAATTAAAGATGATGATGTTATTGTAATGGTTGGCTTCGGTGGAGGCTTAACTTGGGGAGCAATAGCATTAAGATGGGGAAGATAGCATACCTATTTATGTGCAAAGGAGAAGGATAAAATGACGAAGAGAAGAGTAGTTGTAACGGGAATTGGCGCCGTTACTCCACTTGGAAATGATGCTGAGACAACTTGGAAGAAGATTCAAGAAGGGATTTCAGGTGTTGGGATCCTAACAAGACTGAACCCAGATGATTATCCTGCCAAAGTGGTGGCAGAGGTTAAGGATTTTAATGTTGAAGACTTTATTGATAAAAAAGATGCTAGAAAAATGGACCGTTTCACCCATTATGCTGTCGCAGCTTCACTGATGGCGGTTAAAGATGCAGGATTAGAAATTAATGATGATAATTCACATCGTGTCGGTGTTTGGATTGGTTCAGGCATCGGTGGAATGGAGACGTTTGAAAATCAATTTGAAACATTCTTAAACAAAGGCCACCGTAGAGTGAGTCCGTTCTTTGTTCCGATGATGATTCCTGATATGGCAGCAGGTCAGGTTTCAATTACATTGGGAGCAAGAGGATTTAATTCCTGTACGGTTACCGCTTGTGCAACAGGTACAAATTCGATAGGCGATGCCTTTAAGGTCATTCAACGTGGTGAAGCAGATGCGATGGTAACTGGAGGAGCAGAAGCACCTATTTCTAGAATGGCAATGGCTGGTTTCTGTGCAAACAAGGCACTGTCTACAAATCCTGATCCAGGGACAGCAAGCCGCCCATTTGATTTAAATCGAGATGGCTTTGTCATGGGAGAAGGAGCGGGAATTGTTGTGCTTGAAGAATTAGAGCATGCGTTAGCACGGGGCGCCAAAATATATGCTGAAATCGTAGGCTATGCCGCAACAGGAGATGCATATCACATTACAACTCCCGCACCAGGTGGAGAAGGTGGAGCAAGAGCGATGAAAATGGCGATCGAGGACGCTGAGCTTAAGCCAGAAGATATTGGCTATATTAACGCCCATGGGACGAGTACAGATTATAATGATAAATTTGAGACATTAGCCATTAAGGAAGTGTTCGGTGATCATGCTAATAAGCTGGCCGTGAGTTCGACGAAGTCGATGACAGGTCATTTGCTTGGAGCTGCTGGCGGAGTTGAAGCTATTTTCACCGTATTGGCTCTAAAAGACTCTGTTTTACCACCAACAATCAATTTACAAACACCAGATCCAGAATGTGATTTAGACTATGTTCCAAATGTTGCTAGAAAGCAGGAAGTACATGCTGCTCTCAGTAATTCATTGGGATTTGGTGGGCATAATGCAACCATCGTTTTTCGCAAATATGAAGAATAAAAGTTAATAATGGGGAAATGAGAAAGAGTTCAAAAAAGTGTTTCACTTTTTTGAACCCTTTTTTCTTTGCACTGAAGGGAAGCATTATAAAAATCTGGCTGCCCGGTGCAGAAACAAAAGAACTGCTGTAGACAAAGTGGAACTGCAGCTCCATTCAAAAGTAACAAGAGACCGTCGAGAAGGAATATTCTTAAGTTTTTTTTATCTGCTTCCAGTCTCGTTTTTAATCTTATTTTCATAAACTAATGAAAAATTGGGGGTGGAGCATGTGGGAGTTGTTGAAACTGATAAATGGCTAAATGAAAATTTTGATCATCCGAGTAAAATATGCGAACAAATTGATTCGGGTAAGCCCGATTTATATTCATATCTAGTCCAGTTTGGAATGTATACACCGAATAGAAGGACGTGGGACTATTTTCAAAGATTACAAAAAAATAAGATATGGGCAGAAGTGAGAAAGTTATTAACGAAATATCAAAAACTATGGAATGGGCCCGAAGTGAATATTTATATATTTCCGATTGATCGCAGATTTGGTGATAAAGGCGGTGTTTCCTTTAAAAAGAAAATGTTTTTGTTTTTATCTCCACTTGAAGACCAGATGGAATTGGAAGCTTTGTTTGTCCATGAATACCACCATGTTTGCAGGATGAATAAGCAAAAAAAGGAAATAATTGACTATAATTTACTAGATTCCATCATATTAGAGGGGCTTGCAGAATATGCTGTAGAGTACTACTGCGGCAGCAAATATCGGGCAAAATGGTGCGATTATTATGAGGAGAAAGAATTAGAGCAATACTGGCAAGGGCTAAAAGAGAAAATTATTGAAATAAAGAGGGAGCAGTCACTTCATGACAGGATTTTATTTGGGAAAAGGGGCTACCCGAAGCTGCTTGGTTATGCGCTTGGATATCATCTTACAAAAGCAATGCCTAAAGACGGAAACTTTTCTGAAAAAATAAATTTTTATTCGAATTCCGAAAATTTCATATAATGAAATAAGTATAACCTGAATGAAACCTTATTGGACAAGCGTTTTAAAATTTATAAATAAAGAGAACTTTGATAATTGTAAAAAAACTCTTGCTATTTTAACAAAATTGTAATAATATTTTAATCAGTCGAAAGAATAAACAGAATAATTTGAATAACGGGCAAAACACAAATTTGCCTTTAAAATAGGGCTTTTAAAAAAGCTTAAGTTCACTATTCATAGTTTTATGTGAAAGGGTAGGGGGATTTATTTTGGGCGAGCCAATCTTAAAAATAGATAATTTACGGACATCTTTTCGAATTAAAGATGACTATTATCCAGCAGTAGATGGAGTTTCTTTAACAGTTAATAAAAATGAATTACTGGCTATTGTCGGCGAATCAGGCTGCGGTAAAAGTGCTTTAGCCTTTTCAATTATGAATCTACATAGCAGAGCAAAAATTGAAGGAAACATCAGTTTTAAAGGTCAGAATATTGCGAATTTACCGACGAGTAAATTGAATAAACTACGTGGGAAGGATATGGGGATGATCTTTCAGGATCCTTTAACAGCCTTGAATCCACTCATGATTATTGGAGAGCAAATTGGAGAAATACTGCTCATACATGGAACAAATTCTGCGGAAAAACGAAAAGAGAGAGTAATAGAATTATTGAATAAAGTTGGCATTCCCCGCCCTGAACATGTTTTTAATCAGTTTCCTCATGAGCTATCAGGTGGGATGAGACAGAGGGTTGTTATTGCAATGGCAATTGCTAATAACCCGGAACTGTTAATTGCAGATGAACCAACGACTGCACTCGATGTTACGATTCAATCGCAAATTCTAGATTTAATAAAGGAATTGAAGGAAGAGTCTGGAGCTGGCGTTATCCTGATTACTCATGATTTAGGAGTGGTAGCCGAGATGGCTGATCGAGTCGCCGTCATGTATGCAGGTCAAATTGTTGAAATAGCTGATGTTTATACACTATTTGAAAACCCTTTGCATCCTTATACGAGATCACTTTTGAATTCGGTGCCGACGGCAAATGAGGAGCAATCCACCCTGCATGTTATTCAAGGTGTAGTTCCGGCTTTGCAAAATTTACCGCGAGAAGGCTGTCGATTTAGTGCGAGAATTCCGTGGATTGCGGATTCAGCCCATGAGAAAAACCCTCAACTACATGAAGTAAGCCCAGGGCACTTTGTCCGCTGCACTTGTTATAAGGATTTTCATTTCCCTGATCGAGATAAGGAGGGCAATCGGCATGTCGTATCTTGAAGTAAAGGACTTAAAGGTTCACTTTCCTGTGAAAGGTGGGCTATTTGGTCGAACATTGGCTCATATCAAAGCAGTAGATGGGGTAAATTTTTCTATAGAAAAAGGAAAAACTTATGGGTTAGTTGGCGAATCTGGCTCCGGTAAAACAACGACAGGAAGGTCTATTATTGGTCTAAATAAAATTACCTCTGGACAAGTTTTTTTCGAAGGACATGATATCACCAATTTAAATAAAGCAAGTAAGGATATACGCAGAGATATTCAAATGATTTTTCAGGATCCCTATTCCTCGTTAAATCCTAAAAAACGGGTTATTGATATTATTTCTGAACCTTTACGAAACTATGAAAAGTTAACGAAAGGGGAAGAAACAAAGAGAGTTCAAGAATTATTGGAGCTTGTCGGTTTAAGTCCGGAGAGTATTCTCAAATATCCCCATGAGTTTTCAGGTGGACAAAGACAAAGGATTGGGATTGCAAGAGCGATTGCATTGAAGCCTAAACTAATTATTGCAGACGAGCCTGTATCTGCACTTGATGTTTCTGTGCAAGCGCAAGTATTAAATTTCATGAAGGAAATTCAGAAAGAACTAGGGTTAACCTATTTGTTTATTAGCCATGATTTAGGAGTAATCAAACATATGTGCGACCAAATTGGCATTATGTATAAAGGTAGATATGTAGAGTCTGGGACGAAAGAGGATATTTTTAATAATCCGCAGCATATATACACAAAACGTCTGGTTGCAGCGATTCCTGATATGAATCCACGAAATCGGCAGCAGCACCTGCAATTCCGCCAAGAAGTTAAGAACGAGTACGAACAGGCATATAATCAATACTTTGATGACGAGGGCTTGGCCTTTCAACTACAGCCCGTATCGGATACACATCTAGTGGCTTTGCCTGAGAAAGGTTGATTGTTATGTGGAAATTTTCTATACGACGAATCATGATAATGATTCCACAAGTAATTTTACTCAGTATTATCGTATTTATGCTAGCAAAAATGATGCCTGGTGACGCTTTAACCGGGTTGATTGACCCAAATATTGATCCGAACACGATCGCCGAAAAACGGGAAGAGTTAGGACTGAATGATCCGTGGTATGAGCAATACTCGAGCTGGGTTGCTGGAGTATTCAAAGGTGATTTAGGCCAATCCTTTCACTTTAAAATGCCCGTTTCAGAGTTGGTGTGGCAAAGAATTGTAAATTCATTCTGGCTTTCACTTCTGACTTTAGTGTTAACATATTTAATTGCGATTCCACTTGGGATTACGAGTGGACGCTATAATGATTCGTGGGCGGATCGTTTAATTACAGGTTATACGTATATTGGTTTTGCAGCACCGCTTTTCATTTTCGCGCTTGTGATGCTGTGGATCTTTGGTTTTCATCTCGGCTGGTTTCCAACAGGAGGCAGTGTCACGCCAGGGCTGACACCTGGAACATTTGAATATGTAATGAGCAAACTGTATCATATGCTGCTTCCAGCGTTATCAATGGCATTGATCACGACCGTATCGACTGTTCAGTATTTAAGAAGTGAAATTATTGATACGAAGCAAAAGGACTTTATTTTAACGGCAAGGGCAAAAGGTGCATCTGAATCAAGAGTGTATAATCGCCATATTTTAAGAAATTCACTGTTACCGATTGCGGCTTTCTTCGGATATGAAATCACTGGGCTAATCGGAGGCTCCATTTTTATCGAAAACATTTTTGGGTATCCAGGTATGGGGCAATTATTCTTAAATTCCATTCTTCTTCGTGACTATAGTGTTGTAACATCTCTTGTATTATTATTTGGAATTTTAACCATCTTGGGGACATTGATATCGGATATTATTTTAAGCCTAGTTGACCCGCGTATTCGGATTAAATAAGCATCGTAAACTGTGAGGTGAGCAAAATGGAAACAAATAAAATAGACCTTGGAAAAGATACGGAAATCGTTAAAAGTCCTTCGGGCTGGAGAATTGTCGGCCGGGAGATTGTACGGGATAAAGTAGCATTGTTTTCATTAATTTTTCTTGTAGCCATAATGATTATAGTGTATGGAACTTCGTTACTGTTGGATGTAAGAGAAATAGTAAAGGTTGATTTATTTTCAATTCATCAGCCGCCTTCCGAAGAGTTTCTACTTGGAACAGACTATGGTGGACGGGATGTATTTGGTCAATTAATTATTGGAACACGTAACTCTTTATCTATTGGAATTTTAGTTACGCTAATGACTGGTGCTATTGGCATTATCTATGGTTTAGTAGCAGGTTATTTTGGAGGAACCGTTGATAATATTATGATGAGGATTTTGGATTTCTTCCAAGTTTTACCTTTTTTAATGATTGTTATTGTGTTTGTTGCAATTGTTCCGAAATATAGTATTCTTACATTCTCTTTAATTATGACTGCTTTCTTATGGATGGGAATAGCCAGATTAATTCGTTCGAAAGCACTTCAAGAAAAAGAACTAGATTACGTACAAGCTTCGAAAACACTTGGAACATCTAATTTTAAAATTATGTTCACACAAGTTCTGCCGAATTTAAGTTCGTTAATCATCGTTACGATGACATTGAATTTGGCAGCGAATATTGGGCTGGAATCAGGGTTGTCTTTCCTAGGATTTGGCTTCCCTGAGAGCACACCGAGTTTAGGGACTCTTGTCAGTTATGCAAGAAATCCGCAAACTCTTGAATTCAGATGGTGGATTTGGGTACCAGCATCAGTGCTTATTTTAGTATTGATGTTAAGTATAAACAATGTTGGTCAAGCGCTGAAGCGTGCGACTGACGCAAGACAAAGAAGAGGATAAAAGGGAGGCAATAAAATGAAGAAAGCAAAATTTAGTAAGCTTCTGTTGGCGCTTATGCTTGTATTGGTGCTTGCATTAGCAGCTTGTTCTGGCGGAAAAGATGATTCTGCTAAAAAATCAGACGACGCAGACAAGACGTCAGAAGATACCAAAAAAGAAGATGGACTATATTCTATCGATGATTTCAAACAGGTTAAAACAAATGAAGGGGATGCGATGGAAGGTGGAAATCTTACCTTTGGTCTCGTTTCTGACACTGCGTTTGAAGGAACATTAAACTGGAATTTCTACTCTGGAAATCCAGATGGAGAAATTCTTTCATGGTTTGATGAATCGTTATTAACTTGGGATGAGAACTATGTGTACACAAATGATGGGGCGGCAACTTATGAGCCATTAGATGAAGTTTCTGCAGATGTCCTTGCAACTTTGCCGGCTGATGAGGCTGCTGAAGTGGCTGATAAGGGTGTTACAATCAAGTTCCAAATTCGAGATAATGTGAACTGGCATGATGGTAAACCTGTAACGGCTGAAGATTGGTTATTTGCTCATGAAGTGATTTCCGATCCTGACTATGACGGTCCTCGTTACGGTTCAGATTTCACGAATATTGTTGGAGTAGAGGCTTACCGTGCAGGAGAAGCTGATACGATTACTGGTATTGAAGTATTAGACGAAAAAACGTTGCAAATCACATATAAAGAATCAACACCGTCATTAGTAACGGGAAGTATTTGGACATATCCACTTGCAAAACATATTTTTGGAGACATGGCAGTAGCTGATATGTCAGCATCAGCGGAAGTGCGTCAAAAACCAATCGGTTTCGGTGCTTTCATCGTTGAGAGCATCACTCCTGGTGAAGCAGTGGTTATGAAGAAAAACCCGGATTACTGGCGTGGCGAACCAAAGCTAGACCAAGTTACAGTTAAAGTTATCAATCCGAATGTTGTTGCTCAAGCTCTACAAAAGGGTGAGGTTGACACTGTAAGTGAATTTGATGTGGATCAATTCCCTAACAATGCAAATTTATCTAATGTTGAATGGTTAGGAAAGATCGACCGTGCCTACACATATATTGGTTTTAAACTTGGTACATGGGATAAGGAAACAGCAACCGTAAAACCTGATCCAAATGCAAAAATGGCTGACGTCAATCTTCGTAAAGCAATGTGGCATGCGGTTGATAATAACACAGTTGGTAACAAGTTCTATCATGGCCTTCGTTGGAATGCGACAACATTAATTCCTCCGTCCCACCCTGAATTCCATGATGAAACGAATCCTGGGGTGGCGTATGATCCGGAAAAAGCAAAGCAATTGCTTGATGAAGCCGGTTATGTAGATGTCGATGGCGATGGAATTCGTGAAGATAAAAATGGAGATCCGTTAGTGATTAACTTTGCAACAATGTCTGGTGGAGACACGGCTGAACCGCTTGCTCAGTATTATATCCAAGCATGGGAAGCTGTCGGTTTAAAAGTTGAATTATTAGATGGTCGCCTGCAAGAGTTCAACTCTTTCTATGAGAGAGTAGGTAAAGAAGGTGACGATGATCCGAATGTTGATATCTTCCAAGGTGCATGGGGCGTTGGTATTGATGTTGACCCACGTGGTTTATATGGACGCGATGCAATCTATAACTTCTCCCGTTATGCAAGTGACAAGAATGATGAAATCTTGGCAAAAGGGGTTTCTCAGGAAGCCTTTGATGTAGAGTACCGTAAAGAAGTGTACAACGAATGGCAACAATTTATGGTAGATGAAGTTCCGGTATTCCCAACATTATATCGTGCAATTCTTGTTCCAGTTAACAACCGTGTTCATAACTACACGATTGAAGAAGGGGTATTACCTACAAAAAGACATGAAATTTCCGTTACACAAGAAGAGCCAATTAAAGCTGAATAACGAATATGAAAGAAAAGATCCGCGAAGGTTTGCGGATCTTTTCTTTGATCATAGCCAACCATCAGCACCGACATATACAAATCCTTATTAAGAAAGAAAAATTGGCTTAAGGTGGGATTTTGGGAATAAATTGACTCTTCACTGCCCATACTGAGTGACAAACAGATAACTTTATTTGCGCATAAAGTATTTCACATCTAGATGTGGAGGAAGTATGATTGAAGGAGTGAGGGGTAGATTCATGTTATATCTCCATGATGTTTGGGTCAATTGGTTTGAAGGTGAAGAGAATGGATATAATGTATGTCACTTCCATGAATGGCGCAAGGATGATGGTGTGGAGTTGCTCGATCAAGTGCCATTATTGAAAGTCAGTACGGTTTTGTTTAAATACATAGAAAATGATTTATCTGAACTGCCACAGCAGTTGTTGGATGACATTTATCAAAAGGCGTATTTACGAAAGAATCATGAAAGAGTTCAACTTGATTATTGTTTCATTGCTACAGATGGTATGGATATTATCGTCGTTGATACGATTGGCTACAACATTCCGATACGTAAAAGCAGGTTGATTCCGAGACAGGAGCAATTGGTCTATGAAATGATTGAAAGTCATGAACCGATTGACTATTCCTTTAATGATTCGTCTTCCTTAAAGGAATTTCATATTTTATCTCCTGCACCAGAATTGATGAATGGTTTAACAAGGAAAGAAAGACAATTAAAACAATTGTTGTTTATGGCTCTTGATCAGCTTCGTGCTTGTGATAATGTTGCTGAGATTCGCTATTGGTATACGGAGTGGAGTCCAGAACGCTACGGTGAAATACAACAATTGCCTTTTGAAGAGGTGTGGCAGCAATTATATGAAGAGATTCAATATGGCTGGTCAGCCAAGCATGAACAATTTTGTGAGAATTTAATTAAGGGACAGCCTTTCTTTGAGAAATTGTGGGAGATGGAGCATGGCTCAAGGGTAAATTAGGTTGTAGGTGTTAAGAGCAAGCCGCTTGTCGAACGGGACAAGCGGTTAGTTATATTGAATCAATTATCTTCTTTTCTTTCTTCCAAGCCCCATAGCGTTTTCCATTTTTTTAACCATTTTACTTGCAACGGTATTTGCTTTTTCTGCTCCTCGATCTAAAATTTCATCTAGCTGAGGAGAGTCCAGTAATTGATAGTATTTCTTTTGGATAGGTTCGAGCGCTTCAATTAATACCTTCGCTAAATCGCCTTTGAAATCTCCATAACCTTTGCCTTCATATTCGTTTTCCAGTTCTGGAATAGATTTATTTGAAAAAATTGAATAAATCGTTAGTAAATTAGAAATTCCGGGCTTTTTTTCTCGATCGAATTTAACAATACCTTCCGAATCTGTAACAGCACTTTTAATCTTTTTTTCAATTTGTTTTGGCTCGTCTAATAAAGAAATAAATGCCTTCTGATTCGGGTCCGATTTACTCATCTTTTTTAATGGATCTTGAAGAGACATGACCCTTGCACCTTCCTTAGGAATGCGTACTTCAGGGATCGTAAAAATATCGTTGTATTTTTTATTGAATCTCTCTGCAATGTCCCTTGTCAGTTCCAAATGCTGCTTTTGATCTTCTCCAACAGGGACTAAATTTGTTTGATACAACAAAATATCTCCCACCATTAATGGGGGATATGTCAGTAATCCGGCAACGACAGCATCCTTCCCTTGTGATTTGTCCTTAAATTGAGTCATTCTTTCCAATTCGCCAATATAAGTCACACATTGAAGCATCCATCCTGCTTGGGCATGGGCGGGCACCTCAGATTGAATAAAGAGCGTCGCTTTTTCAGGATCGATTCCAACTGCTAAATAAAGTGCAGCAAGGCTTCTAATATTTTTTCTAAGTTGAATCGGATCCTGTGGCACAGTAATAGCATGCTCATCAACGATGCAGAAATAACAATTATATTCATTTTGCAATTCAACAAATTGCTTCATGGCGCCAATATAGTTTCCAAGTGTAATGGTTCCGCTTGGCTGTATACCTGAAAAAATCGTTTCCATTCCTATTTCCTCCTATTCTCGATTAATAAATTATACCATTTTTCTATTTGACTTAAAACATTGAGAAGGGCTGGGGACAGACCTGCAAAATGCTATCGTGAATAGTTTGCTAATGCGAGAAGCATAAAAGCAATAATTAAAAGGCCGTTAATTAAAAAGGGAAGTGTATTTATTGAAATCATTTGTGATGGCAACACCATTTTTTCTATTTCCTTCTTATTGCTATTTTTGCCTGCAAAAACAAGGCGAAACGATCTTGTCATTTGGTCAAAAAAACCGCTTTTAATGGTTAAAAATAGTAAAGAAATAAATATGAATAATGCCCCAATATAAAATGAAATATTAATATAGAGCAACAAAGAAATTTCACGATAAACCAGAAAGGAAAGAAGAAATATTAAAAAGTTAGAAATGGAAAATAACCAAGCTATTTGGGATAATTGTTTTTTCAAAATATCAACTCCGTATAAAAAAATTATTCAAATCTATAATAAGATAAAATTAATATAAATGCAGTAATTATCACGTTTAGTGTATAAATATTGATATATAGGTGTTTTTTTATAATTCTGAAATTATAAAAAGGATAAATTACTGACATTTCTGTAAAATAAAATTTTTTCAAGAAAATAATTTACAAAAACTTTATTATCTGTATAATAGTCATTGTAACCATTTTTCTGAAAATAAAAAAGGGGAGGTCTACTAGTGAAAAAGTCGAAATTTTTTCTACTTTTATCTCTAATGCTCGTACTTAGCACATTTTTAGCTGCTTGCGGTGGCGGCGGAGATAATGCTGGTAAAGATGATAACAAAAAGGGTGCTGACGAAACAGCCGCACAAGAAATAAAAATGTTGGAAGCGCAAGCTATTCCGAACATGGATAGTGTAAAGTCAACAGATACAATAAGCTTTACCACATTAAACAACGTTAATGAAGGTTTATATCGTTTAGATGGAAATCAAGAAGTTGTTGAAGGAATGGCAGAAGGTGAGCCAGAAATAAGTGAAGACGGAACAGTGTACACTTTTAAACTAAGAGATGCTAAATGGTCTAACGGTGAACCTGTAACGGCACACGATTTTGTTTATGCTTGGCAGCGTGCGATTGATCCTGAAACTGCTTCCGAGTATGGTCCATATATGATGGATGGAAAAATTAAAGGTGCAGCCGAAATAACTGCTGCTGCAGCTGAAAAGAAAGAGTATGATCTCAATACTCTAGGTGTAAAGGCAATCGATGATAAAACTCTTGAAGTCACTCTTGAGAGACCGGTTCCTTTTTTCAAATCATTAATGACGTTCCCAACGTTCTATCCACAAAACCAAAAGTTTGTTGAAGAACAAGGCGAAAACTATGGTGTAAATTCTGATTCTATCCTATACAATGGTCCATTTGTTTTAGCAGATTGGGATGGAAGCACTGATTCTGAATGGTCATATGTGAAAAATGCAGACTATTGGGATGCAGATACTGTTAAATTAGAAAAGGTTACATGGAATGTATTAAAAGAATCTCAATCTGCAGCAAATGCATTTGAGACAGGAGAAGTTGATATTACTTCTAAATTATCTTCAGACGTAGTTCCTCAGTATGAGGGAGACCCAAGATTAGTTAAGTGGTTAGAACCAACGATCTTCTGGTTGAAAATGAACCAAAAAGAGAGCGATGCTTTGAAAAACGTCAATATTCGCAAGGCAATTGCACAAGCTATTAATAAGGAAGACTTCGTTAATAGCGTATTAAACAACGGTTCTATCGTGGCAAACTATGCTGTTCCTAATGAATTTGTTAAGAATGATGAGACTGGCGAAGATTTCCGTGCCATTAACGGAAATGAATTGTTGCCATATAACTTAGATGAAGCGAAAAAAGCTTGGGAAGCTGGTTTAGCTGAGCTTGGTACTGATTCTGTTGAGTTAAGATATTTAACTGATGATACAGAAACGGCAAAGAAATCGGCTGAATATGTGAAAAATCAATTAGAAACAAATCTTCCTGGAATGAAAATTAACGTAGAAAGCGTGCCATTCAGCGTACGTATTGACCGCCAGAATAAGCAGGATTACGATCTGCAAATGCATGGTTGGGGACCTGACTATTTAGACCCAATGACGTTCTCTGACTTATGGTTAACAGGCGGAGGAAACAATAAGATGGATTATTCAAATAAGAAGTATGACCAACTTATTGAAGAGGCTCAAACTACTTTAGCTCAGAAGCCGGTGGAACGCTATGAAGCGCTTGCTGAGGCAGAAAGAATTTTGCTTGAAGAGGATGCAGCCATTGCACCGCTTTATCAACGTTCTTCTAACCTACTTGTAAATGAGAAAGTAGAAAACTTTACTTACCATTTAGTAGGACCTGAGTATAGCTTTAAGTGGACTTCTGTAAAATAATAGGAAAATTATGACAATTACTAACATTGTTATAAGAAGAGAGTATATTGTTTCTCAATATACTCTCTTTTCCCTTTGCAAAAAAACAGTCTAACTTTTTTGAGATTTAGAAAAATTAGGGGGTGCGTAAGAAATGGCGAAATATCTGACTCAGCGTATCATTTATATGGTGGTAACTCTATTTTTAATTGCCTCGTTTACTTTTTTCCTCATGAAGATTATCCCGGGTACGCCTTTTTCAAATGCAGATAAATTATCAGACACACAGCTGAGCATTATGATTGATAAGTACGGTCTCGATGACCCAGTGCCAGTGCAATATGCAAATTATATGATGAACTTATTAAAAGGAGATTTAGGTGTTTCATTTCAATTTAATAACGTTGGGGTAACTGACATTATCATTAAAAGCCTTGGTCCTTCAGCAACACTAGGGGGGTTAGCAATACTGTTTGGCACATTTTTTGGGGTCATTTTAGGAGTTGTAGCTGCTCTAAAGCAAAATACATGGGTAGATTATACTTCGACCTTTATTGCTGTACTTGGTAAATCCATTCCGTCATTTGTATTTGCCGGATTGCTTCAATATTATATCGGCGTGAAACTAGGTTGGTTCCCAGTAGCATTTTGGCGCGGTCCAGAATATATGGTGCTTCCAACTATTGCGCTAGCAATGTTCCCTCTTGCAACAGCTTCGCGTTTTGTGAGAACGGAAATGATTGAAGTAATGGAATCTGATTATATTACCCTTGCAAAAGCAAAAGGGGCAAGCTGGTTTGAGATAGCTTTCAAGCATGCATTGAGAAATGCTCTTATTCCAGTTATTACGGTGCTAGGACCACTTGTTGTTAGTTTAATGACTGGTTCATTAGTCATCGAAAAAATCTTTGGTATTCCAGGAATTGGAGAACAATTTGTTAAATCTATCCAAGTGAATGACTATCCTGTTATTATGGGAACAACGCTCTTATTTGCGGGATTATTTGTTTTAGTTATTTTAATCGTTGATCTTTTATACGGTGTCATTGATCCACGAATTCGTTTAGCGGGAGGGAAAAAATAATGGAGCAAGAAAAAATTGCAAAAGAAATGTTTTCACCCGCTCAATTGGACTCTGCGAAAAGCGAAGAAATTTCTAAACCAAGCTTAAACTATTGGCAGGATGCATGGCTTAGAGTGAAGAAAAATAAAGGCGCCATCGTTAGTTTGGTGATTATCGCGATATTGACGATTATGGCATTGGTTGGACCTCATTTAACAGGTCACACTTATGAGGAACAAAATTTACAGCATAATAATTTGCCGCCACGTATCCCAGTTTTAGAAAATGTAAGTTGGTTGCCGTTTGATGGTAATTTAACTAGAAAAAATGGTGACGTTTATAATGCTTATGAACAAAAAAATGTTGAGGAATATTATTGGTTTGGTACCGATAGCTTAGGACGTGATCTTTTTACCCGTTTATGGAAAGGGACACAAGTTTCACTTTACATTGCCTTTTTAGCCGCTGCAATTGATATGATTATCGGGGTCATTTATGGTGCTATTTCCGGATTTGTTGGAGGAAGAACAGATAATATTATGCAACGTGTCATCGAGATTTTATCTGGGATCCCGAATTTAGTCGTTGTAATTTTAATGACGATTCTTTTAGATCCAGGGATTTTATCCATTACGTTGGCGCTGACGATTACAGGCTGGATTACGATGGCAAGGGTTATCCGGGCTCAGGTGCTTAAACTGAAAAATCAGGAATATGTTCTAGCTGCAAGAACATTAGGGCTTTCAAATGGGAAAATTATTAGCAAGCATTTAGTTCCGAACTTAGCTGGTGTTATTATCATTAACACAATGTTTACCATTCCTAGTGCAATTTTCTTTGAAGCTTTCTTAAGCTTTATCGGACTAGGATTACAGCCGCCTGATGCCTCATTAGGTACATTGATTGATGAAGGATTTAAAGTATTGCAGCTTTATCCATATCAAATGATTATTCCAGCGACCGTAATCAGCTTAATTATGATTTGTTTTAATATGGTTGCAGATGGACTTCGAGATGCGTTAGATCCGAAAATGCGCGATTAGAAAAGGTAGGTGAAAAGAAAATGGAAAAGATTTTAGAGGTTAAGGATTTGCACATTTCATTTCACACATTCGGTGGAGAGGTACAAGCTATTCGTGGAGTGAATTTTGATCTGTTGAAGGGTGAAACATTAGCAATTGTTGGTGAGTCTGGATCCGGTAAATCAGTTACAACAAAAGCGCTCATGCGTTTATTGCCAGAATCCAACTCTGAAATAAAAACGGGAGAAATTCTTTTTGGTGGAAAGGATCTCGCAAAGCTTTCTGATAAGGCAATGCAGAAGATACGCGGAAAAGAAATTTCCATGATTTTTCAGGATCCGATGACATCTTTAAACCCAACGATGAAAATTGGAAAACAAATTATTGAGCCGATTATCAAGCATCAAAAGCTTAGTAAGTCGGCAGCGAAAAAGCGGGCGATTGAAATCCTTGATCTGGTTGGGATCCCCAATCCAGAAGTGCGTTTTGAGCAATACCCGCATCAATTCTCAGGTGGAATGCGTCAGCGTGTTGTTATTGCGATTGCTCTTGCTTGTAATCCGAAGGTACTGATCGCGGACGAGCCGACAACAGCGTTAGATGTTACGATCCAAGCACAAATTTTGGAATTGATGAAGGATTTACAGAAGAAAATTGATACATCGATTATTTTCATTACCCATGATCTCGGTGTTGTAGCAAATGTTGCAGATCGTGTGGCAGTTATGTACGGCGGAAAAATTGTTGAAATCGGAACAGTTGATGAGATTTTTTATAATCCTCAACATCCGTATACTTGGGGCTTAATTAGTTCCATGCCAACACTTGATTCGGATGATGAAGAACTGTATGCCATTCCGGGTACTCCACCTGATTTGCTCCATCCACCAAAAGGAGATGCATTTGCACCGCGTAATGCTTACGCCATGAAAATCGACTTAGAAAAGCAACCGCCTATGTTCAAGGTATCTGATACGCACTATGCGGCGACATGGCTGCTGCATCCAGACGCTCCAAAAGTAGAGCCGCCTCCAGCGGTGAAAAGGCGTCAACGTGAATTCCTTGAAATGAAGGAGGGTAACTAAAATGGCGACGACTGAAAAATTAGTAGAAATTAAAAATTTAAAGCAGTATTTCAACATTGGCAAAGCTAATGAGGTAAGAGCGGTGAATGACATCTCTTTTGATATTTATCGTGGTGAAACGTTAGGACTAGTGGGAGAATCTGGTTGTGGAAAGTCAACTACAGGAAGAACGATTATCCGCCTTTACGATGCGACAGATGGAGAAGTGATCTTTGATGGCGTCAATGTTCATGGAAAAAAATCAAAGGCTGAATTAAAAGAATTCAATCGAAAAATGCAGATGATTTTCCAAGATCCACAAGCATCTTTAAACCCGAGGATGAAAGTGTCTGATATCATTGCGGAAGGTATTGATATTCATGGCCTAGCTAAATCAAAAGAAGAGCGCAAGAGACGAGTTGTGGAATTATTAGAAACTGTTGGTTTGAATAAAGAACATGCGAATCGTTATCCCCATGAATTTTCAGGCGGTCAGAGGCAGCGTATCGGAATTGCTCGTGCCCTTGCTGTAGAACCTGAATTTATTATTGCAGACGAACCAATTTCTGCACTCGATGTCTCAATTCAAGCACAGGTCGTTAATTTAATGAAAAAGCTGCAAAAAGAAAAAGGACTTACCTATTTATTCATTGCCCATGATCTTTCCATGGTCAAATATATAAGCGATCGAATCGGTGTTATGTATTTTGGAAAATTAGTCGAGCTAGCTCCAGCCGACGAACTTTATCAAAACCCGATTCATCCATATACACAATCTTTATTGTCAGCAATTCCGTTGCCAGATCCAAATTATGAGCGCAATCGTAAACGAAAAACATATAATCCAAGCGTTCATCAATATACTGAAGGTGACGATGTCCAATTCCGTGAAATAAAGCCTGGACATTTTGTTCAATGTTCGCTTAAGGAATGGGAACAGTATAAAGCTCAATATGCAAAATAATAAAAGGAAATCGAGTCATAGTTAATTCTCTCCACAATGTTTTTTTAGTTGCTAATCATTGGGGCGAAAGGGATTTAATTTGACTCCTTTTTCTTTTTAGTCGAATATCTTTTGGTTTTGTACATCAGTAAGAAAGCTATTTAATGGGGATTATCGGGTTCTTTACAAAATGTTAATCGAAAAAAGTCAGATAGATTTAAGGGCAAAGAAACGTTAAAATAGTATAAGAGCCCTGTTTATCCAAAGTTAGCGGGGAAAAGGGGATATTTATGAAATTTCTTCGTACTGTTTTTGTTTTTACTATAATTACCTTTATTTTTGGAACTAGTGCTTTCGCTGCACCCGACAAAAAAGCGCAACAACCGAAGTTACAGTCACTGCGTGAACATATCTCTTTACTGAAAGATTTACCAAGCGAAATGAAGCGCTTTAAGTATCAAAGCGGTTTTCAGTTCGAATATCCGGATGCTGTAAGAGGTATATATGTTACAGGGCATTCTGCTGGAAGTGAAAAATTTAAGCAATTGATTAAACTGATTGAGAACACTGATTTAAATTCGATGGTCATTGATATAAAAGATGATTGGGGGAATCTTACGTACATTCCTGATAACTCTTCATCATATAAAAATATTGGAAAGAATTATATAAAAAACCCAACGCAAATGTTAAAAACATTGGAGGAAAAGAAAATTTATCCGATTGCCCGCATCGTCGTCTTTAAGGATACAGTTTTAGCAACGGCAAAGCCTGGCCTATCTTTTAAGAGTGGTTCTAATGTATGGGTGAATGGGCGTGGAGAATCCTTTGTCAATCCGTTTTTACAAGAGGTTTGGGATTATAATGTTGAAATTGCAATAGAAGCTGCAAAGATGGGCTTCCAAGAAATTCAATTTGATTATGTTCGTTTTCCGGAGGGTTTTGAAACAAGAGATAAGAAATTGCATTATTCAATGGGCAATTATGAGAAATTACAGGAAGATGACACGCAAAAAAGGGTACAAGCAGTTACCGATTTTATCGCCTATGCCAAAAAGCAACTTGAACCATACGGGGTTAAGGTTTCAGTCGATATTTTTGGATATACGGCAACATTGCCTGAAGCCCCAGGAATTGGACAAAATTTCTCAAAAATAAGCGAGCATATTGATGTCATCTCTTCGATGATTTATCCCAGTCATTGGACTTCTTATTTTGGTATTAGCAAACCTGATTTGGAGCCGTACAAGCTCGTCTCTGAGTATGCCAAGCTGGAATCCAATATTTTATCTAGTCTTGAAAATCCTCCGATATCCAGACCATGGCTTCAAGATTTTACAGCCACTTGGTTGGGTAAAGGAAACTATAAAAAATATGGAAAGGCCGAGGTTGAAGCACAAATAAAGGCTTTAAATGATCATGGTATCAATGAGTTTCTTTTATGGAATGCTGGTAATACCTATAGTAAGAATGTGGACTATACTCCAGGGCGTTAATTTTTTCGGGATGCGGCAGGGACTGGTAGCGAGATAAATAATGGTGGCAGGTGTTCATGTAAACACCTGCCATTTTTTGTGATTCAATTATTTCTTAAATCCGCCGACACTTTTCCAGCCGGTTTGAATTTTTTCAGATTTATCAACGAACTCCGATTTGTTTTTACCACCGAACACTTTAGTACCGATTCCATTTAAGAGAACTCCCATCAACGCCGTTATTCCAATAATGAGAACAGCAACAATTGTTAAGTCCATTATGTACCCTGGCATGGTTAACCCCCCATATTTGTTTCAAAAATTTTTCATACAAACTATAATTATCCCCTACCCTCATTGTAAAAGAAGATCATATTGAAGAAAAGGGAAAATTATAAGATAACCGTAATAAAATTGGTTTAATAGGAAAATAATAGGGAAGTTTAAAAAGAAACAATTTGTACGAAGTAAAGGAGATGAACCATGCACTGGTATGAAAAGCTCAATCAGTATTTCCCGATTGAAGAAATGAAATCGAAGAAGCATATGGAGACGTTATTGCAGGAACGCTCAGATGTTTATCATAAGGATGAAGGTCCGCACCATGTTTTGATGTATGCTGAGTTTGATTATTTTGTCTTTATTGACTACTTATTCGTGTCAAAGGATGCGAGAGGTCAAGGATTGGGACATGAACTGCTTGAAAAATTAAAGCGTAAAGAAAAACCGATTATACTTGAAGTTGAGCCTGTTGATTATGAAGACAGTGATTCTGAGAAGCGATTGCGTTTCTATAAAAGAGAAGGATTTCAACATGCCCAATCGATTGGATACCGAAGACGCTCCCTTGCTACAGAAGAAATAAATGAGATGGAAATCTTATATTGGACTCCGAGCGGTGAAAGTGAAGAAAAGATTTATGAGGCGATGCGTAAAACGTATGACCAGATTCACACTTACAAGGATCAAGAAATTTACGGCTCTTCCTATCAACCTGTAGAGGAGGTATTAACGTTTCAAGAGGATAGTGACAGAGAGGACATGTTAAAGGATTTATAATTTTTTTCAATTCATCAATTTAATTGAGAATTATAGATCAAAAACGAAATCGTACTAAAATCTCGGGTGAAAAAAAATTAACGATTTTGGGTAAAAAGTGAAACTTTTCTGCGACTCATTCGTCTTATATAAAGAGTGCTATAAAACAGGCTTTGCCAAAAAAACATTCTCTGTATTCCGCAAAAAACTATACCTTTTTAGTCAACATTGGTGTATAATAAAACAATAGAAATTACTTATTTATAGTAATTTTAATTTAGTACTCAAATGAGAATGAATCTAATATAGATTTTTCGATTTTGTCGAAATTGAAGGAGTGTGAAATAAAATGGTTACATTATACACTTCACCTAGTTGCACATCTTGCCGAAAAGCAAAGGCTTGGCTTGAAGAGCATGAAATTCCTTATCAAGAGCGCAATGTTTTTTCCGAACCTTTGACGATAGAAGAAATTAAAGAAATTCTTCGTATGACTGAGGATGGAACAGATGAAATAATTTCAACGCGATCAAAAACATTCCAAAAATTGAATGTGAATTTGGAAACAATGCCACTTCAAAATTTATTGGAGCTCATTAAGGATAATCCTGGTCTGCTTAGACGTCCAATCATTATTGACGAAAAGCGTCTTCAAGTAGGCTATAATGAGGATGAAATTCGCCGTTTCCTACCAAGAAAGGTTCGGACATTTCAACTTCAAGAGGCTCGGCGTCTTGTTAACTAACAAGTAACCTTCGATCAATGGATCGAAGGTTTTTTTCTTATTTATGATAGGTTTGGCTCAACCTTTTGTCTAGCACAGGGGAACCGCTCAGATTTTCATCGGTTGGCTTATTTTGTTTTCCCTTAAAGGTTATAATAAGTCTTAACGGCACGAACACCCAAAAAAGATAAAAGAATGGCAAAATAAAACGAAATTGTGAAATTTCTTATATATCAGTCCATTTCATAATTGCGCACTTCAAGTTAAAAAACGAATATTCATTGACTTTTACATTATTTTAAGAGTAAAAGCGGATATAAATGATTATTAAACATGATATTGTCCGTTTTTTAATTAGCGATGGTACATTATGAAATTAATTCATATGGTAAAGAATAAGCTTAAATGATTGTGAGGATCCCTTTTTTTTGTTAAGATACAACAAATGAGGTTCTTATTGATTATTAGAACAAAACTAGGCATATAATGGTTTTTAGAATTCCATCATATTTTATTTCCCTTTATCTTATTTTTATCATAAAATATAAGTACAAGGTCACATATCATTTTTAAGATTAAAATGAAGGATAAAGGGTAACATGTTCTGCATGGGGGTATATATTCCCTTCCAATAATGCAAGAAGGGAGAGGTTACTTGATGGAAATAGAACGAATTAATGATCATACAGTAAAGTTTTACATTTCATACGTTGATATAGAAGAACGAGGTTTTGATCGGGAAGAAATTTGGTATAACAGGGAGCGAAGTGAAGAATTATTCTGGGAAATGATGGATGAAATCCATCAAGAGGAAGAATTCATGATTGAAGGCCCGCTTTGGATTCAAGTACAAGCATTGGATAAAGGGCTTGAAGTTCTTGTGACGAAGGCTCAAGTATCTAAAGATGGGCAGAAATTTGAACTTCCAATACCAGAGGATAAGTATAAGGACCTTCCTGTGGATGACAGAATTGAAGAACTGCTTGATCAACATTTTACGACAAAAAATGTTGAGCTTGATGGGGATTTAGAAGAATCATTAGAATTTTTAATCGCCTTCAATGATTTTGAAGATTTGATCGCTTTAGCAAATCGTAATATTCTCGACGCCTTAAATACAAAACTATATTCTTTTGAAGGGAAATATTATTTATTTATTGAATTTCATGAGGATGAGTTTGAAGAGGATGAGGTTGATGATTGCTTGAGCATTCTTCTTGAATATGGAGTGGAAACGCAAGTGACATTCCATCGAGTTGAAGAATATGGGAAGCTTATCATAGCTGAAAATGTTTTTGCAGAATTAAGAAAGTATTTCAATTAACAGTTGCCGATTTCAGTCATGAGATCGGTATTTTTTTACCTGTTTACTCCTTCGCCTTTTTTTATCCAATGTCCGACTGTATTGATAAAGGCAAAAATATGAAGGATGGAGTTAGCGGAGGTGAAGGCATTTGAAAAATACAGTAAGAATCCTTTTTTTTCTAGCTATCCTATCTGTGCTGTATTATTTTTTTTCCGAACATATTGAAGGCGGATTGCTAGGCTACACTAGTATTATCATCACTCTTTCTGTCGTTTTTATTGGTTTTGTCATTTTTTTGGAAAATCGCCACCCAAGCCAAACTTTAACGTGGTTAGTGGTGTTAGGTAGCTTTCCGTTGCTTGGATTTATTTTTTATCTACTATTTGGCAGAAACCACAGCAAGGAGAAAATGTTTAGGAAAAAATATTTATTGGACAAACAGACTTTTTTAAAAATTGAAGGAGACATTGATTATTCCATCGTTGAAAGAGTAGAGGAAATGGCGCCAGATGAAAGGAAACTATTCTTTCTTGCTCAAAAGTTAGGCAATAGTCCTATTTCCTTTCGGACAGAAACAAGAATATTAACCAATGGTGAAGAAACTTTCAAAGAAATTATTCATGCTTTAAAAAAAGCCACTCACCATATACATCTTGAATATTATATTGTCCGTCATGATCAAATCGGTTCGAAGCTAAAAGATATATTAATTTCAAAGGTTCGTGAAGGAGTGAAGGTCCGCTTTCTTTATGATGCTGTCGGTTCCTGGATGCTTTCCAAAAGCTATATAAAAGAAATGCGCGCAGCGGGGATAGAGATGATTCCATTCGGACCCGTTCACATACCGTTTCTAAATGATAAGTTTAACTTTCGCAATCATAGAAAGATCATTGTCATTGATGGAAGCATTGGCTTTGTTGGGGGTCTGAACATCGGTGATGAATATTTAGGACGGAGCAGGCATTTTGGCCATTGGCGAGATACCCATTTATGGGTAAGGGGAGAGGCTGTTCGTTCTTTACAGCTTATTTTTCTGCAAGACTGGTATTACATGACGGGGAAGAGCCTATTAACTGCTGAATATTTATCACCCCTTTTAATTGAGAATGATCATGGTGGAGTACAGCTTATTGCAGGTGGTCCTGACAATGAATGGAGTGTTATAAAAAATATTTTCTTTTCCATGATCACTTCAGCAAAAAAATCAGTTTGGATTGCATCTCCATATTTCATTCCTGATGAGGATATTTTTAGCGCTATAAAAATTGCGGCATTAAGTGGCATTGATGTGAGATTATTAGTACCAAATAAGCCGGATAAACGCATTGTTTTTCATGCTTCACGCTCTTATTTTCCGGCGCTTTTAGAAGCAGGGGTAAAAATCTATGAATATGAAAAGGGATTCATGCATAGCAAACTAATGATCGTTGACGATTCGATCGCATCAATTGGGACTTCAAATATGGATATGAGAAGTTTCCATTTAAACTTTGAAGTGAATGCCTTTCTCTATCATACGAGAAGCACGAAAAATTTAGCGCAGCAATATGAACTTGATCTGCAAGATGCGAGCTTACTGAATTTAGAGGAATTCAAGAACCGTCATCTTGGCTATCGTTTGATGGAATCGTTATCAAGACTGCTATCCCCGTTTTTATAGAAGGAATCCTAAAGTTTTAGGATTCTTTTTTTGGTTCGTATTTTTACGTTTCGCCGATAAATTTTATTTTTCGCTGATATATTTGAAAGAACGCTGATATAATACGATTTTTGCCGATATATTGTAAATGAATCAACATCGCCATATAATAGACAATTTTAGGAAAAGGATTTCTTGAATAAAAAGAGAAAATTATAGGGGAAAGGAGAGGAAAGTTACGTGCTGACAGCGAAGCTTCATTCTGGTCAAGTAGTATCATTAGCAGAAACAATGAATAAAAACTATCTTGAAACATTAAGGAGAAAAGAGGTGTTTTATTGCCAAACATGTGGAGAGGAGCTTATTTTAAGGCTAGGGGAGAAGCGTATTTATCACTTTTCCCATCTTAAAGATTCAAAATGTTTGTCAGAATATGAACGGGAATCGGATTATCATTTATCAGGAAAATTAAAATTGCATGAATGGATTAAGTCGCAAGGTTTTGAAGTTGAAATGGAACGCTATTATCCAGAAATAAAACAGAGGGCAGATTTGGCCTTTACATATGGACAGCGTCAGTATTGTATTGAATTTCAATGTGCACCCATTTCTGAGGAAGTGTTTCGGAGAAGAACAAAAGGTTATCAAAAATTAGCGATTGTGCCTCTTTGGATTTTGGGTGGTAAAAATATTCAGCGTAAACATTCCCATAAAGTATCATTGACTTCATTTCACTATTTATTTTTAAAAGAAAACAATCTTCACCAAATTTATCTTCCAGCTTTTTGCCCACAAACCAATCAATATATTCAACTTGATAACTTATTAACTCCCTCTATAAGAAATGCTTACTGTCACTTTTCAATAACACAGCTAATGGAAAAAAGAATGGACGATTTTCTCGAACCGAATATTTCGAATTTACCACCAATAAAAGATTGGTTGAGAGAGAGGTATCGCTATAAAATGAAGCTCTTAGGAAAACGTTCAAAAGAAACAACTAATTTTTTTGCAGAGTTCTACTCCAGTGCGATTAACCCTTATTATCTCCCCCCGTTTGTTGGAATTCCCCTTAAGTACAGTTGTGCCCTTGAAACGCCTTCATTTATTTGGCAAGCCTTCATTTTTCTTAAACACTTTCACGGATATGAGCAGGGAAGAAATATTTATTTTCATGACGTATACACGACAGTATTACATGAAATCCAGAAAGAAAGAATAAAAAGAAGAAGTTTACCAAGTATCAAGCGAAATATACTCCCCTTTGCAATTGAAGAGTACTTGGAACAACTTGCGCTTAATAACGTATTACAGAAAGTGAAAAAGCATCATTTTATTATCAATAAATCGATGAAAATGGCGAACAATATGGAGGAATGGATACAAGAGGATATTATTTTCCACAGGGGGTTTTGCAAGAACGCAAACAAGTATAACTAACATGGGGAGAGCGGTTATAATTTGTTAAAATCCCCTTCTTGAGATAGAATAAAGAGGAAAAAATATTTTTCGAATTGCGAAATAATTGTCGAATGGAGGATGAACTATGTCGAATGAAACTGCTGTTAAGAGGCTTCCAGCACGAAGTGAAATAAAAATTGAAGATACGTGGAGACTAGAAGATATTTTTGCAACAGATGAGGCATGGGAGAAAGAATTCCAGGAAGTTTCCGAATTGATCCCAGGGATTGCTGCCTACCAAGGAAAGTTGGCTGAAAGTGCGAATACATTATATGAAGCATTGCAAAAGCAAGATCATATTTTGGAGCGAATCAGCAAACTGTATACATATGCCCATATGCGTTACGACCAAGATACGACAAACTCATTTTATCAAGGATTAGATGGACGTATTAAGGCATTATATTCACAGGTTGCAAGTGCACTAGCTTACATTGTTCCGGAGCTTCTTTCAATTGAGGAAGGTAAGCTACAAGCTTTTTTAGAGGAAAAAGAGGAGCTTAAGCTGTACGAACACGCATTGGATGAAATTAATTTACAGCGCCCTCATGTATTGTCTGCGGAACAGGAAAGCCTTTTAGCTGAGGCTTCTGAAGTAATGGATGCTTCCAGCAATACATTTGGAATGCTTAATAATGCTGATTTAGAATTTCCAAGCATTAAGGATGAAAATGGTGAAGAAGTCGAAGTCACGCATGGACGCTATATCCGTTTTCTTGAAAGTACAGATCGCCGTGTTCGCGAGGATGCTTTTAAAGCTGTATACGGAACATATGGGAAGTTCAAAAATACGTTTTCAAGCACATTGAGTGGACAGGTAAAAAAGGATAATTTTAATGCGAAAATCCGTAACTATAATTCAGCAAGACATGCTGCTTTAGCGGCGAATAATATCCCTGAAGCGGTGTATGAAAACCTTGTTAACACAGTAAATAAGTATCTTCCACTTCTTCATCGGTATGTGAAGCTGAGAAAAAGGGTGCTCGGCCTTGAAGAGCTTCATATGTATGACTTATTTACCCCATTAGTAAAAGAAGTAAAAATGGAAATTCCTTATGAGGAAGCTCAGGAGTTAATTTTAAAAGGGCTTGCGCCACTTGGTGAGGATTATTTAAATGTTCTTAAAGAAGGTTTTGAAAATCGATGGGTCGATGTCCATGAAAATAAAGGGAAGCGCAGTGGCGCCTATTCATCTGGTACGTACGGGACAAATCCTTACATTCTAATGAATTGGCAGGATAATGTAAATAATCTTTTTACACTAGCTCATGAGTTTGGTCATTCTGTTCATAGCTATTATACTCGCAAGACACAGCCTTTTCCATACGGAGATTACTCCATCTTTGTTGCCGAGGTAGCATCTACTTGTAATGAAAATCTTTTGAATGACTATTTGTTAAAAACGATCGATGATGAGCAAAAGAGATTATATTTATTAAATCATTATTTAGAAGGCTTTAGAGGTACTGTTTTCCGTCAAACGATGTTTGCCGAATTTGAACATTTAATTCATCAAAAAGCACAAAATAATGAGCCTTTAACAGCAGAGCTGTTGACACAGGAATACTATAATTTAAATGTTAAGTATTTCGGCAGTGAAAACATGGTAATTGATGAGGAGATTGGTTTAGAGTGGTCAAGAATTCCACATTTTTATTACAATTATTATGTATATCAATATGCAACAGGCTTTAGTGCTGCAACTGCTTTAAGCAAGCAAATATTAGAAGAGGGACAACCAGCCGTCGAACGCTATATTGAGTTCTTGAAGTCTGGAAGCTCAGACTATCCGATTGAAGTCTTAAAGAAGGCTGGAGTTGACATGACAAGCTCAGAGCCGATTGAAGAAGCTTTGAAGGTGTTTGAAGAAAAGCTGAATGAAATGGAAAATTTATTGGGATAATAAGAAAAGGGGATGGCCGAAGTGCAGCCATCTCCTTTTTGAATGAAAAAATTCTGATGTAACTTAGAGCCGGTAAAAGGCGCGAAGACCGATGAATGAGATGCTTGTTTCTGAGCTACACGAGAATTACGTGATACAGAACAAATTTTTAACTAAAAGCCCCGAAAACGGTTACGTTCATTTAAATAAATAATAAAAATTAATAAGGAAATAAACAAGATTGGGGCAGTAATAAAGATGGAGACTAAATCCATAAGTCCGAGAATATTAAAAAAGAAGGCAATTAGAATAAATAAAAGCATAAGTGAAACTTGTACTTTTTTCACAGTGAAACTCCCCTACATATGTAATTGATTTTAAGCGAGAATTTGGGTACTAAGAGTATCTTTAATGGGAGTGGAATTCTCCCGTTTACTAAAACATATTCGTTAAAATGAAAATATATACTTAGTTTTTGACAATATTGTGAAATGAGACACAATCTTATTGTTGAATAGGCGAATGCGTGTTATATTTATATCGTGAAGTTAATCACAAGCAAACATACCCCTTGTTTGACCGTGAAAAATTTCTCCCATCCCCTTTGTTCGTTTTATATAGGAAAAGACCGTGTAAACATTAAGTTTACACGGTCTTTTCCTTTAAATAATCTTTCTTTATTTTGAAACATACCGCCAAAAAACACCGTATTTTGCTGGGAGTTTCTCAACTAATTGCTTAAGTTTTAATTTTTTCATTTCCTTTTCCACTTCTTGAATCGACATGCTGTAAACGACAGCAATTTCCTTTGATGCGACTAGCTTGAAATATTTCAGGAAATCTTCAATTGGCGGTGGATACGATTTTTCTGGCGAACATGGAAGCATTTCAAGCAATATTTGTTCATATACTTGATAAGGGTATACTCCCGTGATCTTAATACCTTCCTCTTCAATATTTTCGTTAAAGAAAACAAGGGTGGGAATTTCTTGTACTTCCATTTCTGAGGTGATTTTTAAATCACATTGAAAAGCTTTTGCTGCACTGTCTGAATGAATATCGGAAATAAATTCCTCCACATCTAAACCTGCTTCCTCGGCGCATTCCTCCAGTACATCAAGCTCAGAAATATTTTGTTTCTCTAAAAAAAGACACTCCTGCACTTTTCTTAAGAAACGAATTCCAGCTCTTCTTCCTTGTAGCTCAGCTGCCTTAATGGCAACCGAGACGATATGGGGAGAGGAGATTGGATTCTCAAACCATAATGAACCATCGCAAGACATTCCTGTTCTTGTGGCAGTTTTTTCCCAAAGCTCTGCAATGTTTTCATAATGCTGTTTTTTATTTAAGTTGAGCATGGCAAGGCGACCGCTTAAGACATGCTTTATTGAAAAATAACGTCCGTACTCAATTTGTAATTTTTTTAGAATGGGTTCAAGAGCCCAGCATTCAGGACATAATGGGTCAATGAACATATAGATTTCAATTGGTTTCTTTTCGGCGCCATGACAATGATGAGAATTGGATGATGTAAAAGTTTTTTCGTTCACAAGTCTTCACCTTTCATGTCTTCCTTTTCAGGGCTGTTAATCATATGCTGTGCAGTTAACACAAGTCTAGAGAAAAACGCTTCACGAATCATACCATCAAGTCCGACTTCGTCCATGGCTTCTTTCATACAAGCTAACCAAGCCTTTGCTCTTGATTCCGTAATTTGAAATGGCATATGCCTTGCTCGCAGCATAGGATGCCCATGCTCCTCTGTATATATAGGTGGCCCACCTAAAAATTGTGTCATAAATTGTTTTTGTTTTCGTGCTGTTTCAGAAAGATCAGCAGGAAAAATGGGTGCCAATTCTGGATGCTGCTCCACTCTGCGATAAAATGCATCAATGAGTTGAGCTAATTTTTCTTCTCCAATTGCTTCGAACGGTGTAGGCATATGTTCCATATTGAAAAACTCCTTTTAATTTTGGCTTAAACGCCTGATAATATAGAATGAAGACGACTTCCGAAAACAGCAATCAATGCCATGGAATGCCAAAATTAATTTTGTATAATTCTACTTTCCTAGTTGCAGTTTGTTAAGAGCAAATGTTCAATAACATAAGGCAATGAGAAAAGATAGGTGTCAATTGCACTATTCATTTTACAAGCTTACTTTATTTTATCAATGAGTTTGTCATATCTCAAACAATTGGCTTAAAGCGATAATGGAAAGAGAAAGAAATCGTTTAAGGATTTATGATAAATCAAGGTTCAAAAAAATAGCCTTGAAATCAAGGCTGGTAAGTTTGTAGAAAAAGGTAGCGTGAGTAGCGATAAAATTGTTGATTTTACGCTTAATGCCAAAGCCAAAGCCAAAGATCCTGCGGAGGCCGGTTGGCAGAAAGAGGGAGGAAAGCGATTCTTTCAAATTTTCGGTTGAATCACTAAAGTATTCAGCAAAGCATGCCTTTTGATTGTAACAGCAATCCCCTGGGAGTAAGCACCTTCTGCTCCAGTTGTGGAAATCGTAAGCATTTCTTATTGATTTCTTGTCCATTTTTTTCAAATAAACAACTTCGTTGATAACGCGATTTTTGGCTCATTTCGTGTGAAGCTCTAGCTTTATACGAAATGAGCCAAAATCATCACGGCAGATAAACAAAGCCTAAATAAAAAAGGCTGCATTTGCATGCAGCCTAAAACTACGAGTGATAACAGGTGGTCGTTATTTTATGCTAAAAATTGACTTGTGATTCTCTTTACGTAGTTTTGCGTTTCTTTAAATGGGGGAATGCCGCCGTACTTATCAACATTTCCAGGACCGGCATTATAAGCTGCTAATGCGAGCTCAATATTGTTATTGTATTTATCAAGCATTTGCCGTAAATATTTGCTGCCGCCCAGGATATTTTCCCTCGGATCAAAAATGTTTGAAACGCCAAGTTGTTTTGCTGTTCCTGGCATTAATTGCATTAGACCGGACGCACCGGCTGAACTCACTGCATTGGCATTAAAGTTAGATTCCTGTTTAATAACTGATTTAATTAATTCAACTGGAAGATTATATTTGTTGGCGGCCTCTTCAATCAGCTCATCATAGTTTGTTTTTTCAGATGTTGATTGCACAAGCTTCGTGAGCTGAATTGGCGGAAGTGAAGCTGTCATTGGCAATGGTATAAAAGAGTTTTCATTATTGTTAGTAGATTCATCATTCAATAACTTTTCTTGGCTATTTGCAAAAAAATCATTCATCATTTCTTGGAAAATTGAATTTCCAGAAGAGGATGGCGAATTATTAAAGTTTTGCAGTGCTTGAAGCTGAAGCATAATCTTTAACTGTTCCACGTTCATCATAATCATTCACCTCAAGGATTTCCGTTGTAATCGATATACTTTGCTTGGTAAAAGCGGCGAATCTTATTATCAGTAGGTCTTTGAGGAATTTCTAGCTGCTTCAGTAGTTTTTCAAAGTTTTCCTTGCCCAATTGATAATCATCTACTTCATATTCTAACTCATAATCGCTTTGATTTAAATAGGTACTATAATCTAAAACAATGATACCGTTCTGAAATTTCGTCTCCGCTCTCTTAGTGGTGAGTGTGCCAAAAAGTGTTAATTGTTCGAGAGGGATATTTAAAGAACGTAATCTTTCCTGCACTGGACCGGCAATGACATAATGTCTATCCAAAATTTCCTCCGCTTCCTTTACATTGAGGGCTTGATTGGTTTCCAGCAAACCTTCTGAATGGGGTTCTTTTAACGTTAACTCGTATTTGTCATTTTTAAAGCGAACTCTAAGTGCGCAGCCTTTTTCTTTTAATAAAAATTGCTGAGTATCAAAATAATGGTTATCTTGGCTTGTAAACATGGATTCGTCTATGTGAAAGAAGTTTCTTAAACGGATAAATTCTGTTTCTGTTAAAAGATTTTTAAATTCAATTTCTATATTTTGTGACATTAACTTCACCTTTCTAATCGGGGTTATGTTAAGAATACCACTTTTCCTCGTTGCTTTGGAACTGATCGATTATGTGATAAATGTTCGTTTGTGATAGAATATGATTGTATAGGAGTTGAAAATATGAGAGAAAAAATGAATGTGGTCAGTGCAACCATTACAAAAGAAAAAGAGCTTCATTTAATTGTTGAAAAAGAAATTAAGATTGCGGATTTCAAGCCTTTAGGTCAAATGCTCGTCGATTCCGATGATGTTTCCTTCATCTATTTGCTTGAAAAAAATGAGCAATATACATATTTAGTGATGAAAGAAGAGCTATGGAATTTATTAAAAGATAGTTTGGCAGAGGGATTGCCGGTCTTTTTGAAAAATGATGCCGGTCAATGTGAGCTGCCATCTTTTGTTGATGAATTGGAATATCTTATTGAAAATATTAAAGGGAATGGCAATTATGGTGAAACAATGGTCACGAAGGTAGAAGCGCTTTTTTAAGTTTCTATTCTTCCATCCGTCAATTAGAGAAAGGAGTGACCAATCCATCACTCCGGAGAAAGAAAATATCGGATGAGGTGAGACGTACAGTGAAGCATTGGGATCAGTTTTTAGCACCTTATAAGCAAGCGGTTGACGAATTAAAAATTAAATTAAAGGGTATGCGGGGACAATTCGACTTAAATTCAAATCATTCACCAATTGAATTTGTAACAGGAAGAGTAAAGCCCATTGCCAGTATTCTTGATAAGGCGAACCAGAAGGGAATCCCATTAGATAAATTGGATACGGAAATGCAGGATATAGCCGGGTTAAGAATGATGTGTCAGTTTGTTGATGATATTGAGTTGGTTGTTGAACTGCTGCGGAAACGAAATGATTTTGAAATTGTAGAGGAGCGAAATTATATTTCTCATAAAAAAGCAAGCGGTTATCGTTCTTATCATGTTGTCATTCGTTATCCAGTTCAAATGATTTCAGGCGAAAAGAAGATTCTTGTTGAAATTCAAATTAGAACACTAGCCATGAATTTTTGGGCGACAATCGAACATTCTTTAAATTATAAGTATAAAGGTCAATTTCCAGATGACATTCTTCTCCGGTTACAAAGAGCAGCTGAGGCTGCTTTTCGATTGGATGAAGAAATGTCCCTAATTCGTGGAGAAATTCAGGAAGCACAAGCTTTCTTTACTAGAAAGAAAGAACTGAAGCAGGATGGGAAACGATGAAAGCAATTGAACAAAATAATTGACGAAAGCTTGTTGTGAACGCTCTTAAGAATAAGCCTACAGAAAGAGGAGCCAGTAATTATGAACTTTGCCATTACCTCAAAAGGGGATTCAAAATCAAATACATTGATGCACAAAATGAGATCCTATTTACTTGATTTCAAGCTTGTTTATGACGAGGATAATCCTGACATCGTTATTTCTGTCGGTGGGGATGGGACTTTGCTATATGCCTTTCATCGCTATAAAAGTCGTTTGCATAAGACCGCATTTGTTGGAGTTCATACCGGCCATCTAGGATTTTATGCCGATTGGCTTCCAGATGAAATCGAAAAACTGGTCATTGCCATTGCGAAAACACCATTTCAAGTGGTGGAATATCCTTTGCTTGAAGTAATTATTCGATATTCGCATGGTGGGAAAGAAAATCGTTATTTAGCATTGAATGAATCGACAGTAAAAAGTGTCGATGCAACGTTAGTGATGGATGTAGAAATACGAGGACAGCATTTTGAACGTTTTCGCGGAGATGGTCTTTGCTTGTCCACTCCATCGGGAAGTACTGCCTACAATAAAGCGTTGGGAGGCGCGATTTTACACCCATCAATTCAAGCCATACAGCTTGCGGAAATGGCTTCGATTAATAATCGGGTTTTTCGTACTGTCGGGTCTCCACTTGTTTTGCCTGCTCACCATACATGCATGTTAAAGCCTGTTAACGGAGCGGATTTTCAGATAACAGTGGATCATTTAACATTGCTCCATAAAGATGTAAAATCGATTCAATTCCGAGTTGCCGACGAGAAAATTCGCTTTGCGAGATTCAGACCGTTTCCGTTTTGGAAAAGAGTGCGCGACTCATTTATTTCAGAATAAGGAAATGCTATTGCTGGATATAGCGTTTGCCTGATGGGATAGGAGTAATGACAGTGTCTAGGTTTCAACTTCAATGGGAAATTGACATCGATAACCAAGGAAAACTTGTAAGAGATTTTTTAAAAGAACAATCTATATCCAAATCAGCCTTAACAGATATTAAATTTGCAGGCGGTCGCATTTGTGTAAACAATCATGAGGTAACCGTCCGCAGACCGCTGCAAACCGGTGATCTTTTAGTGGTTGAGTTTCCTCTTGAAAATCGAAGCGATTCTCTTAAGGGGGAAGAACTTCTGTTGGATATTCTCTATGAAGATGACTATGTTCTTATTTTAAACAAAGAAGCAGGAATAGCTACTATTCCTTCAAGAGAGCATCCATCAGGAAGCCTTGCAAACGGAATTATCGGCTATTACGAAAAAAAGAATCATGACGCAACGGTTCATATTGTGACGAGACTAGATCGGGATACATCCGGTCTTGTTTTGGTGGCGAAGCATCGCCATATCCATCATTTATTAAGTACGCAGCAAAGGCAAGGGCTCATCAAAAGAACATATGAGGCCTTAGCAGCAGGTGTATTTTTGCATAAAAAGGGAACGATTGAAGAGCCAATCGGGCGAAAAAAAGGGAGCATTATTGCGAGAACAGTACAGAAAGAAGGGCAGTATGCTTGCACCCATTATGAGGTCCTACAGCAGATGGAGGGTTTTGCCCATGTAAGGCTGATGTTAGAAACAGGTCGAACTCATCAAATTAGAGTTCATCTATCTCATATTGGTCATCCATTGCTTGGCGATGACCTTTACGGTGGCCCTGTTGCAGCCATAACCCGACAGGCCTTGCATTGCCGAAGTCTTGCTTTTATCCATCCAATAACTCAAAAATCTTTACTCTTTCAAACTTCACTTCCGAAAGATATGCAGGGGCTAGTTTAGCTGAATTCCTTAAATTTTTCCGCAATAAACGGCATTGAGGAAGAAACAGAAACGAATGTCATCTCTGGATATCTTAGGGCGGTCAATTTTCCACCAAATACAGCTCCAGTATCAATATTGTACGTATTATTTATGACACGTGGCTTCGATACTGGAGTATGGCCATAAACGATTGCTGCATCACCTTGATAGAGCTTTGCCCAATCACGTCGAACTGGAGAGCCGTCTGGATATTTTTCACCAGTAATGTCCCCGTATAACACAAAAGTCTTCACTTTTGAATGCTGCTTGCCAATGTAATCGGCGCGAATTCCCGCATGTGCAATAACCAGCTTACCATTATCCAATACTTGATAAAGTGGATTTTCCTCATATAACTGCATAAACATTGCGCGAATTTTCTGTTGTTCTTTTTGCTCTAACGCTTTATATTCCGCAACGGTTGTTTCTAATCCATGTGTAACTTGAACTTTATTGCCCAGAAAATAGCGATAGAGTTTATTGCAATGGTTACCCGGAGTATAAAAGGCACTCTTCTCTTTCATGACAAGCTCCCACACAGCTTCAATCACTTTTAAAGATTGTGGGCCCCGATCTGTTAAATCTCCTACAAAAGCAAGCTTCCTTCCAGCCTGGTGAAGCGGAAATCCATTTGACCATTGATAACCAAGTTCCAGCGTTAAGTTTTTAAATTCTTGAAAACAGCCATGAATATCTCCAATAATATCAATCTGCATGTGCTGACTCCCTTTAATAAAATATCGATACTAATTAGTATAATCATAATTAATGTACACATGAATCATTTTACAAGCACATCATTTGTCTTTAAATAATGTGCTGCTCTTTCACTGAAATACCTGATTTTATTTTATACTGTCTAAATAGTTGCAACATAAGTCAGAGCTTTAGTACCATTTATACATGTATCAACTGAATGTTTGAACGTTCACAATAACTGGTGAAGTGGAGATGAAGAGGGCTCATATTTTATTCGTATTAGGGGGAGTGAAAATGGAAGAGCATGGTGCGTCCGTAGCATCATTAGTAATAGTAATTATCGTAGCATTTTTAACACCGTTGTTTTTGCACCGGTTAAGACTGGCATTTATACCGGTAGTTGTCGCCGAAATATTAATGGGGTTAGTAATTGGAAAAAGTGGATTTAATCTTGTTCAAGACGATATGTGGCTTGAAACACTATCCACCCTTGGTTTTATATTTTTAATGTTTTTAAGTGGGTTGGAGATTGATTTCTCAGCTTTTTCCAGGAAGAAGAAAAAAGAACGGCTTCCGAATGGAAAGGACGAGCCTAATGGTTTCTTTGTTGCTTCAGTTATTTTCCTAAGCATTTTTATAGTCTCATACGGGCTTTCTTATTTATTTGTTCTTGCCGGAATGATTGAAAATGCTTTTCTGATGACCTTGATCATTTCTACCATTTCCTTGGGAGTGGTCGTTCCTACTCTTAAGGAAGCGCGTTTGATGAAAACAGGAATAGGGCAGATTATTCTCTTAATCGCTGTAATTGCTGATTTAGTCACGATGGTTCTTCTAGCTGTCTTTGTTTCTTTATATGATGGCGGACAAGGGAACACATGGTTATTGCTTGTATTATTCGGTGCTGGCTTATTGTTATTCTTTGTGGGGAAAAGGTTTAAGAATAATAAACTGCTTGAAGGAATGTCCACTGGAACGATACAAATTGGGACAAGAGCTGTCTTCACTTTAATTATTTTGCTTGTTGCCATTTCAGAAACAGTTGGGGCTGAAAATATTTTAGGGGCTTTTTTGGCTGGGGTTTTAGTATCGCTTCTTTCTCCAAATCAGGAGTTAGTGCATAAGCTCGACTCATTCGGATATGGTTTTCTCATTCCTATTTTCTTCGTCATGGTTGGGGTTGACTTGGATATATGGCAGCTATTTGGCGATCCGAAAATGCTTATGCTGATCCCGCTTCTATTGCTTGCATTGCTAATTTCAAAATTGCTCCCAGTCGCCGTATTAAAAATATGGTATGACACAAAGACAGTTTTAGCTGCCGGCTTTTTATTGACATCGACATTGTCTCTTGTCATTGCTGCAGCAACGATAGGAGAAAGAATGGGTGTGATTACGTCAGAATTAAGCGGAACGTTGATATTGGTTGCTGTTATTTCATGTGTCATCACCCCGATTATCTTTAAAAATCTCCTTCCGAAAGAAACTGTTTCAGAGAAAAAGCTGAAAATAGCTTTTGTGGGAGCGAATCAATTGACACTTCCGATTTCAAGAGAATTAAAGTCGTCTTTATATGAGACTGTCATTTACCATACGAAACAGGAAAAATCAGACGCTCAAATAGCCAACTCATTGTTTGAGGTAAAGGGAATTACCGATTTCTCTATATCAGCATTAGAAAGTACAGAAGTCTTTTCTGCTGATATTGTTGTTGTTTCAACAGGGAGTGATGAAATCAATGCAACTCTTGCTATTGCAGTGAAAGAAAAAGGGATCGAACGGGTGATTGTCCGGATTGAAAGTCCTGATTTAGAAGAAGGGCTAAGAGAAAAAGGGGTTGAAGTATATTCAGTCTTTAACTCTTCAAAAGCACTGCTTCGAGCTTTAATTGAATCACCGAGGGTGATGAATATTTTAACAAATCAAGAAACATCCCTTTACGAGATCCGCTTACTAAATGATCAATTTGATGGCATGACTGTAAGAAGATTCCCGTTTACCGGCGACATCATTTTCGTGCGGATTTTCCGGGGCAAGGATTCGCTCGTTCCACATGGAGATACAGAATTGCAAGTGAATGACCGTTTAATTGTGACAGGAACAAAGGAATATGTTGACGAATTAAAACGAGAATTAGAATTTTGTCAATGATATTAAAATTGGTGCAGCAGTACTAGAAATTGTATTGCTGCTTTTCTTTTTCGAAGAAATCAGTTAGAATTAGTATCAGGTTCTAATAACTTGTATTAATGAAACAGGAGGTAACTAAAATGTCTCTTTCGTTAGAAGGAAAGAATATAGTAGTGATGGGTGTAGCAAATAAACGCAGTATTGCTTGGGGAATCGCTCGTTCATTGCACGCTGCTGGGGCGCGATTGATCTTTACATATGTAGGAGAAAGACTTGAGAAAAGTGTAAGAGAACTAGTTGCGACATTAGAGGGAAATCATTCTCTCATTTTACCTTGTGATGTCACTGTTGATGAAGATATTGCAAAATGTTTTGCAACAATTCATTCGGAGGTTGGGACGATCCATGGAATCGCGCATTGTATTGCTTTTGCCAATAAGGAAGAACTGCAGGGGGAATATATGAACACCACTCGTGATGGCTTCTTGTTAGCGCATAATGTCAGTTCCTATTCTTTAACTGCTGTTTCGAAAGCAGCAAGGGAATACATGACAGAAGGTGGAAGCATTGTTACTCTGACTTATTTAGGCGGAGAACGGGTTGTGCAAAATTACAATGTGATGGGTGTAGCAAAAGCATCCCTGGATGCAAGTGTAAAATATTTAGCGAATGATCTTGGACCACAAGGCATTCGGGTAAATTCGATTTCAGCAGGTCCTATCCGTACTCTTTCAGCAAAAGGAGTCAGTGATTTCAATTCAATTTTAAAAGAAATTGAAGAACGTTCTCCATTAAGAAGAACGACAACACCTGAAGAGGTTGGAGATGCGGCTTTATTCCTCTTTAGCAATTTGTCCCGTGGTATGACTGGAGAAAATCTTCATGTAGATTCAGGTTATCATATATTATAAAAAGTATTGAGCGCTCGCCAATTAGGGCGAATTCTGACTGTAAACAAACTCGATTTGTTTACAGTCTTTCTTTTTTGTCTTTGTTATATATCGATTGGCTTACTTTATCAACAATATTGTTTCATGCTGCTCCTATTTGACCGAAAACACGAGGGTGTGTCTAAAAAGCCATTTTATCATGATAAAGTATTCTCTTCTTGGAAACGAAATCGAAGCAACGGCATACATATAAGGTGAATCAATTGAATTTGGAGGTGTGATAAATTGAGCAAAAACCAGAAAAAGCGTGATCCCTTGCTTTTTATTCAGCGACAGGATAATAAACCTATAAAAGGAAAAATGCAGGAAACATTTTCTTTAAAGCAAGCTGAAAAGAATCAGCAATCGCTTCAAAGACAGAAAGATGAGATAAGAATGACGGAAGCAGGAGAAAAGAAAAGAAAAAATAAAGGGTATATTCTTGAAGAAGAGGAGCCTATTTTCGGAGCACCAGCAAGTAATGATGAAATAACACAATCTGCAAAGGAAGTACAAGAAGCGATCGAAGGTTACGAAGGTAAGGCAAAAGGGCATGAACATGGATTTTCTTTTAAAAGAGTGAAGCCCTTTAGGGAAATGAATATAGAAGAAAAGCTAGATTATCTTACTCATTTTCCACGCCAATTACCTCCGGTACCGTGTTTATTTCAAACAGAGGATAAAGTGCTTCGAGGTATATTGAAGGAGAAAAAGGAGCAGGAGGTGATTGTGAAGCTTTTTGATAAGACAGAAGTAACCATTCCTACGAAAGATTTAATAGAGGTTAGAATGATCGGTCTATAGTCCATTTTATGAAATGCGGAAGCAAGTCCAATTTACCATTTGTCTGACTGCTTTAATCAGAAGAAGTGTCTAGCCAATGTCTAGACACTTCTCCTAATAGGTCGGCAATTTCAACCCTAATTCACATGACTTCTTTTTATTAGTCTTCACAAATATTTAAGTCAACATCAGCAATACATTGGATAGCGCAGAAGCAGCTTAAGTCAACTGTTACACAATCATTAGTTGCTCTAAAGCCTTCTACTTGGCAAATTTTACTTAAGTCGATGCAGCAATCATGAGTTAAATCCACTGCTTCACCGTTATGAACCGGTTTAATGACACGTAACGTAGCACAGCAGTTATCAAAGATTTCTTCAACTCTGAAAAAAATGGATACACATGCACATTCATCGTGTCTGAAAAATGCATGAAATGGAGATCCATCAGCTGTTTTTAGTACGAATACGCGAGTATCTGCTCTTTGTCTTTTACCCGGTTTAATTAAAGAGCCAAGTGGTTCTTGGAAGCAGTTGCTTGGGCACTCACAAGTAGCATCCGCTGCATCTTGGATGTCTTTTATAGCACGGACAACTTCGCATACACAGTTGTCGTGTCTAACGTTTTTTTCGTCATCTTTTTTTCCACAACCCATTCGTTATTCCTCCTTATATTCTGAGAAGTAATATTACATTAATAACATATTGTAGTGGAGGTATTTGGGTAACGGACAATCGCCTTATTTCCTAAAAATGGGCGGGAAAATATATATTGAAGGATGAAGAATATGTTTATTTCTTGGATGGAATTAATTGTTATTTCATTGGCTAGCTTTCGCCTAACTCGTTTAATTGTTTTTGACAAAATTAGCGAATTTATCAGAAATCCCTTCTTTGAAGAAGAGATAGAGGTAAATGAAAACGGGAATGAGGAAGTTTATTTAGTCCCTAAAAAGGGGTTAATCAAAAATTTTATTGGTGAATTGTTAAGCTGTTATTGGTGTACGGGCATTTGGTCTGCCGCCGGATTATGTCTTTTTTATTTAAAATGGCCGCTTTTTGCTTTTCCTTTTCTTCTAATTTTGGCGGTTGCAGGGATTGCAGCAATTATTGAAACGATAATACAACGATTATTATGATAGCTACTTAACTTTTTAAGCTAATCTGGGTAATGCACATATACATGCTTTTTATAAATTGCATACATTATCATAATGATACTCACATATCATCCTTACTGGGCTCCAGGTCTTGTTGCTGAAATATAACAGATGGGAGAGAGAAGCATGAGATTACAAAGCACTAACGCTAACCATAAAGTAAAAAAACAACCGAAAATGACGAAGAAAAAAAAGGGTTGTGGCTGTGGAAAGAAAAAAATAAGATAATTCACAAGTCAAGACTCAGGGCTTCTGAAAAGCCACTAAAATAAAGGAAGTGAGAAAACGGTTCGTTTTTCTTTTGAATGGATACTCTGAGGGTGTTGTGAGCTTACGCTATCTTTTTCGAGCTTGATTATCCCTTATCGGGTTCCAGAAAGAGAAAATTTATGGAACGATTAATTGCCCTTGATGTGACTGAGCCACTTTCTGCTTCGATTTTGCGTCGAGCGTGGATAGTGGCTTTCTCTTCACATTCAAGGGCCTTTTTGCGTCGTTTTCATTTCCTCGAAGAAGGTATCAATGGGCTTGGCGATTTCCCTTTGCCTTCGTACATGGTACTTTCATTGAGCAATCCACATCTCAAAAAAAATCGTCCGGTCACCTTATATTTTATTTAAAAGGGCGATTTTTTTCCCCTTTTTATTCTAGTATTTGTTAATTTGTACTTAAAATGATCATCGTATTTTCTAAATATTGGAAGGGAACTAATATTCATAAATTAGGGCAAAGTCGTGGAAAATAAAAACAATATTAGCTGGTGTAGGGGATGGGAATTAATGAGGAAAATACTGATTACATATTTTTTAGTCATCGTTACTTTATTATGTGCTTGTAACGATGATGAACCGAAGGGAAACGGGATTGCTTTGCTGAAAACGACAAATCCAGCACCACTTTCACTTGAGAAAAACACGAAAAAGGAATTGGATTTGATCGGAGCAATTGAGCAAGATGTTGAAAGCTTTAAGGAGCTTTACGATGTTTCTGTATTAAAGGGAAAAGAGGATATTCTTGTTGCTTATAAGGTAAGACATATGCAACGATTTCACATGAAGAAAATTGAGAAAAAAATCAAGAAGCTGCTCAAGGAAAAATATCCAGAAGAAAATTTTATTGTTTCAAGTGATTACAAAATTTTTCTCGAAGCAGTAGAGTTAGAAGAAAATTTAAAGGATCCAAATTATTCTACTGAAAAAGCGGAGAAAAGGCTTCAGGAAATAATAAAACTAAAGAAAGAACTAACTTGAAGGAGGCCTCAGTCATGGGGGGGAAAACAAAAGAACAAAAACAATATCAATCCCTGGAACAAAAACATGAAGTGAAAAGACCCGTATTGAAAAATTGCATTAAGGCGTTTTTTGTTGGAGGGCTTTTCTGCATAGTTGGTCAAGCAATCACCTATTTTTATATTTATTTCTTTAATTTTACTGAACAAACGGCGGGCAATCCAACTGTGGCAACGATGGTTTTTATCTCCATGCTCTTAACTGGATTTGGGGTTTATGATCATATTGGCCAATTCGCTGGAGCTGGCAGTGCGGTTCCTGTTACGGGTTTTGGGAATGCTGTTATCTCGGCTGCAATTGAACATCGAACAGAAGGCTTTGTATTAGGTGTTGGAGGAAATATGTTTAAGCTAGCAGGTTCTGTTATTTTATTCGGAGTTTTTTCTGCTTTTGTTGTTGCTCTAATAAAAGTCCTTCTCATCAAATGGGGGGTTATATAATCATGCGCAAGGGAAAGCAGTCATGGATATTTCCAAATAAACCAGTCATCGTTTCAACCGGTGTATCAGTAGGTCCTTTTGAGGCAAGCGGGAAATTAATTGCTGATTTTGACATCATACATGATGATTTATGGATGGGAGAGGATTCGTACGAGAAAGCGCAACGCGTCTTAATGGAGGAAGCGGCGCAAACGGCGATTCAAAAAGGAAATAAAACTAAAAACGATGTACAATTCTTTATTGCAGGCGATTTGATCAATCAAATTACTCCTTCAAGCATGGCTGCAAGAACCATTCAATTACCGTATATTGGTATTTTTGGCGCATGCTCCACTTCAATGGAGGGACTTGCCTTAGCCTCTTTTATTCTTAATTACAATGGCGCAGATTATGTGGTAACGGGAGCTTCAAGCCACAATGCTGCAACAGAGAAGCAATTTCGTTATCCTACAGAATATGGTGGACAAAAGCCGCCAACTGCCCAGTGGACAGTGACCGGGGCAGGAGCCGCGTTGCTCAAGAAAAACGAAAATGAAAAAGGGTTGCCTGTGACCACTTCTGCTACGATTGGAAAGGTCATTGATCTAGGTATGACAGATCCCTACAATATGGGGGGAGCAATGGCACCTGCCGCAGCTGATACAATTACAGCACACTTTAATGATTTAAGTTTAGATCCCTCTTATTATGACTTAATTCTTACGGGAGATTTGGCGAAAATTGGTAGAGAAATCACCTTTGAACTTTTAAAGAAAAATGGTTTGAATATTGAATGGGAAAAATTCCAAGATTGTGGATTGATGATTTATAAGGATGATCAACCGGTTCAAGCGGGAGCAAGTGGTGCAGGCTGTTCAGCTACAGTATTGTATGGTCATATTCTCAATGAAATGCAAAAAGGGACATATAAAAAAGTACTTGTTGTAGCAACTGGTGCCTTGCTTTCTCCGTTAACATACCAACAAAATGAGAGCATTCCATGTATTGCACATGCGGTTTCAATTGAAATGAACGAATAATAAGGAGGTTTTCTTGTTGTTGCCAATGTTTTTTTGGGCGTTTGTAGTAGGTGGTTTAATATGTGTATTTGGGCAATTATTATTTGATGTTGCTAAATTAACACCAGGCCATACACTCAGCTTGCTCGTCGTAATGGGGGCAATACTCGACGGCATTGGGTTATATGAACCGTTGGCAGATTTTGCTGGAGCTGGTGCGACTGTTCCGATTACAAATTTTGGGAATACCCTTGTACACGGGGCATTACAAGAGGCAGAGAAGCATGGCCTAGTGGGAGTTTTGACAGGGATGTTTGAGGTAACCAGTTCAGGAATTTCAGCTGCGATTGTTTTTGCTTTTATCGGCGCCTTGCTTTTTAAACCAAAAGGATGAGTATGATTCATTTGCGGAATCTATTAAACAGCCTATACACTTTTTTGAACCCGTACATATGTTACTAGTGAGACCGTATAAAGTGAGGTGACATAGATGGGCTTCGGATGTGGCTTTGGAGGATATGGTGGCTACGGATATGGAGGCGCTGGCTATGGCGGATCAACCTTCGTATTAATCGTTGTGTTGTTTATCCTATTAATTATTGTAGGCGCCAGCTTCTATTAATTGCATGAAAGAAATGCCGTTTTGCAAAGAACGGCATTTTTCTTTATGATTATAGAATTGAATATTATGAATTTTCAGGGTTTTACTGCACAATGTAAAATGAGAAAAATGTGTGGAAGGGATGTAGATGAAATGAGGTTTGCTCAAAGGATCGCCTTAATTACAGGGGCAGGCAGTGGGATTGGCAAAGAGGTGGCAATTAGGCTTGCACAAGAAGGGGCAAAGGTGGTGTTAGTGGGAAGGCAGAAGTTAAAATTAGAAGCGGTTGCAACCGAGATTAATAAGACTAAAAAAATTCCCATGGCAGAAATTTTTCAAGCGGATGTGACTGATGAGGAAGATGTTCAGGAGCTTTCCGACTATATCCGTATACATTTTGGTGATCTACATATTCTAGTAAACAATGCAGGCAGTTACCAATGTTCGAAAGCGCTAGAAACCTTAGAGGGGGAATGGGACGATATTCAAAGTGCAAATTTACGAAGTATCTTCCTTGTTTCGAAAGTGCTGGGCAATTTAATGGTTTTACAGTCAAAAGAAGAAAATAGGAGGCAGGGGCGTGCCATCGTTAACGTTGCTTCAATATCTGGACATCAATCAGGAGCACTAATTCCTCATTATAGCGCTGCGAAAGCGGGAGTCATTAATTTTACAAAATCATTAGCTTTAGAGTTGGCACCGTACGGCATTCGTGTCAATTCTGTATCTCCTGGAATTGTTGATGCGCCATTACCAGAAAAGGGTTTGCAATATGAAAAATTTGTAAAAATGATTGAAGAAAATACCGCTTTAGGGAGAATGGGGGAAGCTTCGGAAATTGCGAATGTCATTGTTTTTGCTGCTTCAGAAGAGGCATCTTATATGACGGGAAGCGACATTCTAGTCGATGGAGGTTGGATCATGAAGTAACAATCGTATTTATCGATTATTGTGAAATCTATAAAACTATGAAAAACGCCTTTCTTTAGCTTTTCATATCACCCTTCAGGAGCTACATTCATAAAATGTAAGTAGCTTAAAAAGGAGGCGTAGTTTCACAAAATGGATAATCAATTCTTTAAAAATATCGAGAAGAAGACAGGCGTTAATATGAAGGATGTCTTTGATTTGGCCAATTCATTACAAGGGGCAAATTTCAAGGATGAAAGAACGGTGCGCAACGTGATCAGACGGGTATCACAAATTGCCAACAAACCTGTTAATAAGGAAACGGAAGATAAAATCGTCAAGTCGATTGTTAGTGACGGGAAGCAGCTTGATTTCAACACCATTTCGAAAATGCTTAATAAAAAATAGGTTTAATGAAGGGGCATCTTTTTTTGGAGCCCCTTTGAAAGGCAAATGTGAAAAATTTCATGGGCAAGTTTCAGTTGAAAAAGCTACCACAATTCTTGAAGAGCACTCTTTGGATGATGATAAATTGAGTCTCTAAGTAAATTAGTTAAAATTGCGTACTTCTTATGTAAATGGAGGATGCATAGGCGACGATCGCAGGGGTTTACTAATGAATGGGAGATTTTTAAACAAATTTTGTGAAAATGGTGAAGTTTTTTGCCCTTCCTCGAGAAAATTATGAAAGAGCAGCCGTTTGGGATGCTCTTTCATTTATTTAAGTAAAGCAGCCGATTTCCGAATAAATCTCAAATTCCTTAAGATAAAAGTGCTGAGTTATTGGTTACGATTAATTCTTGTAGGAACCATTTGAACTATAATGATTCCGAAGGCGCTTCTTTTATTATTTTTGCGGATATTATAGATTTCGTAGTTGTGTATAACGCTTTTAATGAGTGCATCTACGTCTAGCGCAAGCAGCCAGAGCCTAACAAACTTCAGGTCCCCTCTCTACGATAAGTCAACCGGAGGCGCTAGCGCTTTTGTTGTGTTTTCCGGAATTGTAGGGTGAAATTCCGGAATTAATGCAATTTTTCCGGAAATACATCCGCTTTTTCCGGAATTAAGCAGAAAAATTCCGGAATTAATCACGCTTTTTCCGGAATTCACCTTCGTTAATTCATCTGGTTCGCTAGGAACGTGAAGAGGGATATTTAAGCCAAAGAAATGGTCTTTTACCTTTACCATTTTCAACCTTGTTTAACTCCCCTTCAAGGGCTGCGTGAACGATAGCCCTTGTATAGCTTAGCTTCATTCTGCTGCTACGCCATATTCTCCGCAGTCCAGCCTGTGTTAACAAGATATACTTGAGCGTTATGCTCATCGATTTTTTCGCCGAGCATTTCTGCATAACGAGTGGCTGGTAATGGAAGAAATAGGAAACGAAAGCAGGTAGAGAACGTCGCTTCAGGAGATGTAACTCCGCGTTCAGTTCCAGCCAGTTTAGAAGTATAGCCGCTTAGAAAATGATACATTGCTTGTTCTTTTGTTAATTTTGCGATTGGCGGCAGCACCCCAAATGCATCAGCAGTTAAAAAGACGATTGCATTCGGATGGCCGGCGATGCTCGGAGCGACAATATTGTCAATAGCTTGAACTGGATAAGTTGCATGGGTGTTTTCCGTTAATGAGCCATCATCATAGTCAGCTAATCGAGTTTCTGGATTACGAATGATATTTTCTAACACCGAATGGCTTCGAAAATTTGCAGTTCTTTTTTATTTTACAGGACTTAAAAAGCGAGAAGGATGGGCATTTTTGCCACGTCGTTTTTCCGGAATCGATAAGTACAATTGCTCCATTGCCCTTGTAATGGCAACATAGAGCAATCTTCTTTCTTCCTCTAATGGAGAAACGTCACCATTGCGGTAAGAATCTAGTGCAAAATCGTGTGGTAAGCTGCCATCAACGGTACTTACTACGTACACAATTTTATATTCCAATCCTTTTGAACGGTGAATGGTACTTAATGTTAAAGCATGATCAAGCGTTTTACTAAGCTTTTTTATTTCTTTATTCATCGCCGTCATATGACTAACATGATCTAAAAATTCAAGAATCGTTTTGAAACCTCGCGCTGCCACTTTTAAATCTCGAATATCGTCAGAGCCTTTATCAAGCTTGTTGCCCTCGTTTCCTCTTTTCTTTATAAAGTCTCCGTACCCTAATTCTTTTTCTAGAATATCCATCGCTGTTACTGGTGAGAGCCGGTGCAATGAACGAATGACAGGAACTAACTTTTTTAGCTTTTTCTCTTGAAAAGCAAAGCCGGTTTTAAATTGACTGACACATTCAAGTAATGAACGATCATTAAGAATACTGTCAGCCTTTAAATCCTGTAGGACGTTATTTTTCACAAATAGTACGGGAAGGATCGAGCGTATGGCTTCTTGATCCTCTTCATTCAACGAAAGTCTTAGAAATGAAAGCATGCCTTTAACGATAAAGCGTTCATAAAAGGGTTCAACATCTTGATCAATTTTAAAAGGGAGACTGGAATTGGCTAACCGCTCAAAAATGGCTCTACTGCTTGTATTTGTCCGAAATAAAATTGCAAAGTCAGAAGGTTCATAGCCTTTTTCAAGTTTCTCCTGTATATCTTGAACGATCATGGTTGCTTCCTCTTCTTCATCATAGGGGAAGAACAGTATGGGCGGGAGTCCAGTAGAAAATTGTGCGTGCATTTCCTTTGTTCTACGCTCCTGATTCTTTTTAATAATTGTATTAGCGGTCGTCACAATTTCATGGCTCGAACGATAATTTTCATTTAAAATAACTAATTTTGTATTTGGAAAATCTTTTTCAAATTCCAGCAGGTATTGTGGGTCACTACCTCGAAATGAATATATAGATTGATCATCATCCCCGACTGCGCAAATATGACTTGAAGCTGACAGCATACGAATCAATTCGTACTGAACTTTATTGATATCTTGAAACTCATCAATAAGAAAATAGCGGAATCGCTTTTGGTAATTTTCAAGTAGGGAAGGGTTCTCTTGAAAAAGCTGGTAGCAGCCAAGGAGCATGTCATCAAAGTCAAATAACCCTTTTTCTTGCTTTGCTTTTTCATAATATTGAAAGAGATAAGCAACCTTTTCCTCCCAAGGAGTTTCAGGCTTAATTTGAGAAGGCAGGATCAATGAATTTTTCCATAAGCCAATTTGTTGCAGTGCCAAATCATAGGCAAACTCCTTCTCATCCAAATCTAACTCTTTGCCACCTAATTTGATAATTTGTTCTTTTTGCCACTCTTTTTTTAATAATTTTTCAGAATTCCATTTATTCCGCTCATGGAAGGATAAAATTCGGTAAAAAATACTATGAAAAGTACCGGCTAATAACTGTTGAATATGCTGCTGTTTCATCTCAGGATATTGATGTAATCGCTCTTTCATTTCTTGAGCTGCTTTAGCTGTAAAGGTGACGAGCATAATGGAGCGGGGATCGACGTTTTTCTCTTGAATCATATAAGCCGTCCGTGCCGTCAGCACCCGCGTTTTTCCACTGCCTGCTCCCGCTAGGACGAGCAAAGGACCTTCAGTCTGAGTGACAGCTTCCAATTGATTCGCATCTAAGGAAAAACCGGATTCTTTCAAGGCTTGTATATAGGGACTGTAAGCCGTCGTCTCCAACTTGTTTGTACTTATAAATGGTGGTGCTTGTTTCACTGATTGTGGAGGTTTGAATTCAGTGCGATGTTTCACTGTTGTAATGGTACGCGAAACTGGGATCTTGAAGCCGTTTCGTTCCAAGTATTCTACGTCTTCCTTAGAGGACTGCTCCACGTCAAATTCAAGCTCCTGACAATTAGCCTTTTTTGTCATATGAAAAAAGTGAGGCTGCTGTTCAATGCCTATGTAGAAGCGAACAGGCTCTCCACAAACCGAACAAAAAAGCTTCCCTTTTCTTCCTTCATCATGAATCGATTGAAAATGTTCTCTATTTAGTTGCTCTATGTTGAGTACATGGTTTTCTAATACGGCTGTTTTCATCATGTTCCCCTTAACTGCTCTCTTGTCTAATGTAAAATGGATGTTTCTTTATAAATACAGACAAGATTTATCATACCAAATCGTATATATATTCTAAAGAGTTTTTGTTCATTTAAAATTTTTAAAAGAGGTGGTTAGCATGGGCTATATTCCTCCGACAACAAACAATCAATATCATCATTACGGCGATAGAGAGTTAAAAAACAGGTATGAACCGTTTCAAATTTTCCCAGTCGAAAGGACAAGGCGGGCTGCAGGCATGACAGATGGAGGAAGATTGGCGAAATTGCCGCAGGATGAGCGAAAATTCAATAAAAAAAGCTCCCCAGTTCAGGAGCTGACGCGAGAATATAGGATTGAAGAGATCTATAGTGAAATTACGGGAAAGGGCCGTTATTTTAATGAAGTCGTTTAGGAGAAGCTAATACGTTTGAATAAATAATTCTTCCCCTTCTCTCCATTCAGCATAGAGAACATCCTTTTCAGAATCGATGCCGAATTTTTTCATTTCATTAAAAAGCATCTCTTCATTCCATTTAATAAACAGTAGATTATCGGCTTCAATTTCTCCATCCAGTATTAAGGTAACCGGCAGCTTAACAGGTGAACGAGGAAGGTTAAGATCACGTATCGTTACTGGTTCATAGCTAGATTTTCTTAAAACGCTAATGGAACCGTCTGTTTCTAAAATGGCATACTCACATTCTCGAACCGAAAAGATTCCTCTTGATCGAAGGAGGTGCTGAAGCTGGTTAATATCCAAATGTGCTTTTTTCAGCATACCGTAATCAATTTTCCCTTTGCGAATAACAATTGATGGTTTCCCTTCTAAAAGCTTGCGCAGCCCTTTCTTTTTTTGTGTTAAGATTTCAGTTATAAAAATAAGAATGCCCCAAATGACAACAGCATAGATGACTTTTTGAAATTTAATGTCATTATCATAAATAGCATTTCCAACTAATTCCCCTAAAATTAAGGCGGAGATAAAATCGAACGGTGTAATCTGTGTAATTTGTGTTTTCCCCATAATCTTTGTTAAAGCAAATAAAGCTATATATCCAAAAATCAATTCAATCAGAATTTGCAAATAACCGTCCATCATTAACCCCCATTCCCCAGTAGTAATTATTTCTTAGTATGGGGAATGGGGCGGTTAAATATTTGTTCTTACTTTAAAAATAGCTTTGTAAAAACTTTCATTGTGGCAAGGGCACCAAGAGACGTGCCCGTTTCTTCTTGAATAAGAACATATCTTTTTAAGAATGGTTAAAGCAAGCGGGAAATCATAATTATCTAGTCAGCATTTTCTGTGACAAAACAAAGCCTATCGGTTAATAAGGCCAAATAAAATGGTATTTATTTCAGCTTCATGGAACTCCCTTTTTTGACGGGTGCTAAGCTGGGAAAGAGCCACTTTTCTCATGTTTCTAAGCTCTAGCCCTCCCATAACAAACAACAGCAATTTTTTCACTCTGCTTTATGAAGTAATCCGTTTGGGTCCACCAGGCCGCACGTTGAGTAGAGTCTCGTTTTTTAAAATTGCTCCTTTATAACTGCTTAACCATTGTTTTGTGAGGAATTCCAGCATCGAGAAATTCCTCTGAAGCAACTTCATAGCCTAAGCCTTCATAAAAAGGAATAGCATGGGTTTGAGCATTCAACTTTAGCTTCCTAATGCCTTCTTTTTTGGCGAACGCTTCGATGCCCTCCATAATTGCTCGTCCTGCACCACTTTTACGCTTATGCTTTAAGACACAAATTCTTTCAACTTTGCCATAGTCGTCAACAACGCGAAAACGTCCTGCACCGACCGACTGACCTTCGTCTTGTAAAAGAAAATGTGTCGACACTGCTTCAAGATTATCGATTTCTTCTTCTAAAGGTACATGCTGTTCATCAACAAACACAATTTTTCGAACGCGATAGACTTCTTCTAGTTGTTCATTAGTAGTAACGGTTATCAAATTCAAGTTTCTCTATTCCTTTCTTAAACGAAATGTTTCATATACGGTCCAAGAACCATTGTCAAGCTGGTAAAGCAAGTGGAATCGATCAATTGTTTCTTCATGATTGATCTCTTGGAGTCTTAGTGAACTATAAACATCTGAATGCTCATCATTTGACAGGTCTTGTCCAACTGTGATGTGGGGGACAAATGAATATTCAGATGGGCTATCGGCAATAACTGCATTTACAGCTTCATGTAAATCGACGATTTCCGGCTCAGGAATAATCTTCATATAAATGACATTATTAACAGGTTGGAAGGAACTAAACTTCGTTACTTTAATCTGAAAAGGTGCAAATCGTTGAGCAGTTTGATGCAATTGGTCAGCGATATCCTTAATATCCACATCATTCACTTCAAAAGTACTCTTTAATGTGATATGTGGGGGAATTAGGGCATAGTGTGGGTCATATCTTTTTCGAAATGAATTTGCTTTGTCTTGTAAGGCTTTGGATGGAAAAATAACAATTCCGTATTTCATTGTATAACCTCCAAAATGTTTAAATTTTTATTTCTGCATATGAAAGGAACAAATAAATAAAGGTTTGTGTCCAATTTTTGTAAACGCTTGTATTTCTATTATAGCAAATAATGGATTTCATTTCTCTATTTGATCATTTTGAAAAGTAAAATGAAGCGTGATTCTATTTCGGAAACATCTTTTTTAAGGCACGTCTAAGATCAGGCTGCCAAAATGTCCATGTATGATTTCCGTCGAATTCTTCATAAAAATAGGGAAATGCTTTACTGTCAATTACAACATTTAGCTCCCGGTTGGGTGTAAGGAAATCTTCAATTTTGTCAGCCGTTGTTTTTACCTCTGTTTCCTGCTTTCCAATTACATGGTAGATTGAAAGCAAATGGGGCTGTTCAAACGCTGCAACATCATCGATTACTTCTTCACTTACAAAAGGTGATTGCAAAATCACTTTGCCGAAGGTATGAGGAAATTGCAATGCTGCTTTTAATGAAACAGTAGCTGCTAACGAATCTCCAATTATAGCTCTTCCTAAGCCCATTTGATAAGTTGGAAATTGCTGATCGAGAAAGGGAACAAGCTCTTTAGCAAGAAAGCGTATGTATGCTTGATGTTGGGTTCCTTGCGGATGATATTTTGCTCGGCGATCCTTCACGTCTTTGTATGGGATTCCGACAATTATGATATTCTCAATCTCTCCAGCATTAATCAATTGATCGGTAGTTCTTCCGATTCGACCGAGTTGAAAATAATCTCTTCCATCTTGAGCAATGACTAATGTGTACTTATACAAAGGGGAGAATGAAGCTGGCAAATAAACCAGTATGGGAATGGTTTCAGTTAATTCCTTGCTTGCAAACGAAAATTCCGTAATGCGCCCTTTTGAAAATTCCATTGCTAATCCCTCCTTGCATTTATGTTTTAGGCTAATTGGTGAGTTACATCGTATTTACAGAAGATTGTACCATAGGAGATTTAGAAATACATTTTTAAATGACTTAGTCACGTCATTGCCGGTAGAATTTTGCTGATTTATCCAGAGGGCATGACAGATATGATTGGACTTGTCATCTTCCTTATTCTTGCTGCCTTACAATTTTTTTAAAGGCAAAGGTACTGCAAAACCAGAAACAGTTAGCGAATAAACCAAAAAGGAAGTTCTCATGGGAGAGCTTCCTTTTTTGTCTTAACTGATTTCTTTATGAAAGGTTCTAACTGGCATTAATGATAAAATCTGCTCAATTTTAAATAACCTTGTTTGCCTACGCATAAAGCAATATGCTCGAACCATCGAACCGTTGATTTCTTTCACAATTATTTTCCGCTGCGTAATTTGATTCGAAGAGGAAATATAAATCATTTCAACAGGAATTTGCTCTTCTAGAGATTTTGTTAGTAACTTACTCATGGAGAAACACCACTTTCTGTTTAAGTGCTAAATGCGACTTTATGTTTTTATTATATGCGAACTTATGTTCTTTATGCAAGGGGAAGGAGAATGTGTGTTCTCTTTTTGTTGAAATAAACCATATTGACAAATTATTTTAGACAAGTATAATAATATCTATACTTCATCAAATGATCTGTTAGCTCAGCTGGGAGAGCATCACCTTGACAGGGTGGGGGTCGGGGGTTCAAGTCCCTCACAGGTCATCATAATCAAAAGGCTGGAATTCTTGATATATCAAGGGTTTCAGCCTTTTTTTGTTTTTCATCCTGGTACGCACATTGAGACGAAATTTTGGATTTGCTAACCCATTTCAAAATTTCAATACGAATATGATTATGTTGGAATGCCTGGCACGAGAGTAAAAACTCATAAATGTTTATATTGAAGGAAACCATCTCTTTTTGTTGAATTAAGTAGAAAGTTGAAAATGACAATCCGCAAATAATTTCAAATTTGAGAAACAATGGAGCAATATAAGACCCTATAAACGAGTGTTGAACACTTTTCGGTAAGTGCTTTTTTTTTCTTTATATTCGAGAAATTGCATTTACCCTGGTTCTTTCATAATCTCTATAAATCTGATAATAAAATTTCACGAAAGATTAACCATAGCTACGATAACTGCTCCTAAAACAAAATTCGTTTCTTTTGGCAAATTAAAATTTTACTTTGCTTTCAATGTACATCATAAATAATACAACAGAAAAGTAATCATGCTCTAAAATGTAGTAAATAATAGATTGTAGTCTAATATTTTCAAAGTTATTCAAAAAGTTATGTTAATAAGAGAGTTAGGTTGTCGTCCCCGTTAGTAAAATACCTTATAGATAAGAGAGCTTTTCAAAAAATGTACTTTACACAGCTAGACATGCTCAAAAAAAGGGAACTAACGTATATTGTTGATAACTATCTTTATTAGGAGAGATATGTTTTGTACAACTATAATAGTCCGAATTTGAACCGCTTCATTAACCGTTACCACTATGCTATGCCATATCTATATCCAACCACTGCAAGTCCAAACTGTTATAGAAATAATCGCTATACAACTCGGGTAAAATCATTTTCCAAAGATGAAGCAGCAGCAATCGCTGTACTTTTAGGTATTGATTTTAATAAAAGCAAGTTTGATTTAGATGAGTTTTGGATGGGAGTAAATACAGAGCTAGAACATGGGAAAATATCGAGCCAGACCAATGTTACAGGCGATGATCCAATTATTACTGGAAAAATTGCTTTGGCACATCTTAATGAGTTCCCTGATTATTACAAAAGATTAAAGGTACTTGAAGATGAAGCTAAAGCTTATTGGAATAAATGACTTAATTGAATAGTTTGTATTTGCATTGAAAGATTTAAGCACCCGTTAATCCGTAAAACGAATTGTGACTGCGCTTGTGGAATTTATCGAAGTAACTTTACATTAGTTGAACAGAGAGTAGAATGTAAACAGACAAATATTTTGCCAAGTAAAGCAACACAGCACAACTAGATAATATCAACTAGTTGTGCCTTTGTCGGCTTCCTGTGCTTAACCTCTATTAATCAATATCTTGGATAATTTTTTCTAAGAATTCACCCATCCGTTTAACGGCTGGTTCAGAAAAATCAAAACTGACGCCTGTTTCTTCATAAATTGCTGCGATGGATTGATTATAATCAGCACCTGCCCCTTTTTTAAAAGCTTCAACAGTCCGCTCTGGATTGCTCCGATAATTTTCAAGTAATTGGAGTGCACCAAGCATTGACATGGAGTATTCAATATTATAGAAAGGGTATTGGAAATAATGAATGGTTCCTGCCCAGCTCATCCCAACTTCTTCCTCAAGTCCAGAAGTATCAACAGGATTTAAACCATAGCGTTTCGAGATTTCGTAGTATTTTTCATCCCGCTCCTTGGCAGTGTGGTTAGGATTTGTATACATCCAATGCTGGAAAAGATCCCCTGACAATGGGCCGAATAACATCGTAAATGCCCTTCTCAGCTCTTCCCGCTGCGCACTTTTGAAATCTTCCTCATCTGGATAAAAACGATCCAGCTTATCCAGTAACAATAACTCCATTCCATGAGAATACAATTCAGCAACTTCCGAGCGGAGTTGGTAGCGTTCAATAGGACCGTGTTCAGAAAACTCAAGGTAGCCATTTACCGCATGGCCCATTTCATGAATTAATGCGATCAAAGAGAAAAAGGAAGGACTGAAGTTCGCAAAAACAAAGGTATCCCCTGAAACGGGTAAGAAGGTGCAGAAACCGCCTGGGCTTTTTCCTTTCCGCTCTCCAAGATCTAGCAACCCGTTCTCTCTCATGTGATTGAATCGGTCTGCAAAATAGGGGTCAGTTTTTCCTAACATTTCCGTGACACCATCCATAAGCGCAGACACTTCGGAATACGGTGGCTTCTTCATCAATTTAGCCGAATTGTCCCATGGGCGATATGTATCGACACCGAGCTTGGATTTAAAAATAGCTGCGAGTCGATTCCAAGCTGGGATAATATGTTTCTCTACATTTTCATGAAATTCATAACAATCTTGGACACTATACTCCCGATTTTTAGCGACAAACATATAATCTCGATAATTTTCAAAGCCAGAATTTAAAGCGATTTGATGGCGTAATTGAATGAGTTCATCCATGAGGGCGTCCATTTCAGGCTTAATTTGACGAAAGGCAGTTCCCATCTTTTTATAAGCTTTTTCTCGCACGGCTCGATCTAGATGATCAAGCTGGGCTTGGATAAATGGAAAAGGTTTTTCCTCTCCTTCCCATTCAACTGTTAATCCTCCCATAATTTCACTGTACTTGGTAGAAAGCTCTTGTTCTTTCACTTTTAATGGAATATTTTCTTCTCTGAACAGTTTAATTTTAGACTCACGAACACGTCGCATGAGACCATAACGAGTTTCATCTAATTGATGAAAATAGGGCGACTCACATAATTTTTCATTTAGTTTAGCTTCATATTTCATTAAGAGTGGTTGGACGACCTGCTGATCGTGCAGATAGATTGACTTAATGCTCTCATCCTCTGTATTCCTATAAAAATCGACTTGGTGACCTGTCATCGCCTCTTCGATTTTTATCATGAACTTTCGTTCTTCTTTTAACCACTTTTCTAGGTCAGTAACAGATGTAATGGGGATGTCAAGTAAGCTTTGAATTTGAGCTTCTACCTCTTTTACATCTTGTAAATCTATTAATTCTTTATAATAAGAATGACTTACTTCTTTTGTCATGAATTCCTCTCCCTCGCCTTTTTAAATTTTCTTAAAATTAATATTATCATATTATTGAATATTAGGTCTAAGAATCGTTTTTTAAATTAATTGGCCCAATAGCTTTTGCGGACTATCACAAATGGGAAGAAAATCAACTGATGGCGGGAGAATCGTTGGAGGAAAAAAGATGGGGGGGACTTTTCAAGTGTGGAGACCAATATGGAATTTGGTGCTTGAATATATTTGAGAAAATTGTGCAACAATTCTAAGGGAGCGGAACCTTACTTTAAGGGGAACTATCTACTTTACTTTCAACGTAAAAAAGTGTAATATTTGTGACGATATTGTGAAATAACACACGTGATCTTGACATGTAATAACTATTATATAATATTTATTATAAATAAAATTTTATAAAATTTTATTACATAAATTTTTGGGAGGAATTTTTAAAATGTCTTTAATCGGAAAAGAAGTATTACCATTCACAGCACAAGCGTATCACAATGGAGATTTTATCACTGTAAGTGATGAAAATTTCAAAGGGAAATGGAGTGTCGTTTGTTTTTACCCTGCGGATTTCACATTTGTTTGCCCAACTGAGCTTGAAGATCTGCAAAATGAATATGCTACATTAAAGGAACTTGGAGTTGAAGTATACTCCGTTTCTACAGATACTCATTTCACACATAAAGCTTGGCATGATCATTCAGAAGCAATTAGCAAAATTGAGTATATTATGATTGGTGACCCTTCACAAAAACTCACTCGTAACTTTGAAGTTTTGGATGAAGAAGCAGGACTTGCTCAACGCGGCACTTTCATCATTGATCCAGATGGCATTGTTCAAGCTGTTGAGATCAACGCTGACGGCATCGGACGTGATGCAAGCACATTGGTAAACAAAATTAAAGCGGCACAATATGTACGCAACAATCCAGGCGAAGTTTGCCCGGCAAAATGGCAAGAAGGCGGAGAAACACTGAAGCCAAGTCTTGATCTTGTAGGGAAAATTTAAGGAGTAATATCATGTTATTAGAAGCAGATATTAAAGCACAGTTAGCTCAATATCTTCAGATGATGGAGGGTGACATTCTTCTTAAAGTGAGTGCTGGAGATGACCAAGTATCCCACGATATGCTTGCTTTAGTAGATGAAATATCATCAATGTCTTCCCACATTAAAGTAGAGAAGACAACTTTAGAGCGAACACCTAGCTTCAGTGTGAATCGCATCGGGGAGGATACAGGCATTACATTTGCCGGAGTTCCCCTTGGACATGAATTCACTTCACTCGTTCTCGCTCTTCTTCAAGTAAGTGGACGTGCTCCAAAAGTGGATCCGAAAGTCATCGAGCAAGTGAAGAAGATTGAAGGTGAGTTTCACTTTGAATCCTATATAAGCTTGACTTGCCATAACTGTCCTGATGTTGTTCAGGCTCTGAACGTGATGAGCATTCTTCATCCTGGAATCAGTCACACCATGATTGATGGTGCTGCTTTTAAGGAAGAAGTGGAGAAAAAAGACATTATGGCTGTTCCTACGGTTTTCCTTAATGGTGAACCGTTTGGCAGCGGGCGTATGACCCTGGAGGAAATTTTGGCGAAAATAGGCAGTGATCCAGATGCTTCAGAACTTACTGACAAGGAACCCTATGATGTCCTTGTCGTTGGAGGGGGACCTGCTGGTGCTAGTGCCGCTGTATATGCAGCACGTAAAGGGATTCGTACGGGGATTGTCGCGGAGCGTTTCGGCGGTCAAATTATGGATACACTCGGAATTGAAAACTTCATTAGCGTTAAGTACACAGAGGGTCCTAAGCTTGCAGCAAGCCTTGAGGAGCATGTAAAACAGTATGAAAATATTGATGTTATGAACCTCCAGCGTGCAAAGCGTTTAGAGAAAAAGGATCTAGTTGAGGTTGAACTTGAAAATGGGGCCGTGTTAAAGAGTAAAACGGTCATACTTTCAACAGGTGCGCGTTGGCGCAATGTTGGCGTTCCGGGCGAGTTAGAGTTCAAAAATAAAGGGGTAGCCTACTGCCCTCACTGTGACGGTCCATTATTCGAAGGAAAACGTGTAGCCGTTATCGGTGGCGGTAATTCTGGAATTGAAGCTGCCATTGATTTGGCCGGTATTGTGAAGCATGTCACAGTGATTGAATTTGCTCCAGAACTAAAGGCGGACTCCGTCCTTCAAGAGCGATTAACCAGTTTAGCAAACGTAACGGTGATCAAGAACGCTCAAACGACAGAAATTACAGGTACTGACAAAGTAAATGGGATTTCGTATAAGGATCGGGCAACAGAAGAAATTCACCATATTGAATTAGAAGGAGTCTTCGTTCAAATCGGTCTTGTACCGAATACAGAATGGTTGGACGGCATCATTGAGCGCAATCGTCTCGGTGAAATTATCGTCGACAAGCGCGGTTCAACGACGGTACCTGGCGTCTTTGCAGCAGGAGACTGTACCGACAGTGCCTATAAACAAATCATTATTTCAATGGGTTCCGGTGCAACGGCAGCATTAGGTGCCTTTGATTACTTAATTCGAAATTAAGTTGGTAGAAGTGGTGAGATGAAAGCTGTGTCAAAAAGTTGTTTAAAATGACTTTTTGATCTCAGCTTTTTCTTCGTTATGTTTCGGTGTTGATTTTTGGCTCATTTCGTGTGAAATTAAGGTTTCATACGAAATGAGCCAGAAATCGTTATATTAACAATGTCAATATATGAAAAAGAAACTGAAGTCAGCTTTCGCATACTTTCCAACATGTATATCCTGATTTCTGATTATTTTAACTTTAGTATATATTGCCTGTTTTCAAAGTGATTTTCTTTGTAATTCATCCCTTCAAGAGATCATTTATGATTGGCTGTTTATTTTAATGTAATCACTCGATGTTTCATGATATCCAAAGAAACAGGTTTTGAGAAACTCATAAGGAATCGATATGCTGGTAATAATAAATGAATAATTACTTGAAACGAGAGTTTTTTGGATCGATTTATTTCGTAAAAATGTGGAGGTTGGCAGGTGAGATATACCGTATTTTATTCATTAGGGTTAGTAACTTTTTTTGTCTTATTGGTTGTATTATTTATTCTTTTAGACCAACTTATTATTCACAGATTTTTCGATCCCCTTCAAGTTCCCTCTTTTATCCTTAATGGAATCCTATTGATTTTATTGATACCACTATTATTATTATTTTTGAATTACATAAGGAAAGAACGTCAGAAATACATTGCTTCCCAAATGGAAATACAGAAATATAAACTGACCTTGGAAAAATCTACTATAGCTGCTTATATTATAAGTGATAAAGGGTTCTTGTATATTAGTCCTGCCTTTGCAGAGTTATTTGGCTATTCCAGAGAAGAATTTTATGAAGGGAAAATTGCTCTAAATGATCTCATAGAAGTTGAATTTCACGATATAGTTTCTAAAAACATGAAAGATAGACTTAAAGGAAAAGATGTTGTAGCCAATTACCAAATAAAGGCTCGAAGAAAAGATGGGACTGAGCTATATTTAGAGTTGTATCCTTCACTAGAAGTGTTTAATGGTATAAATGTTATTATTGGAAATGTAATAAATAGAACTGAGAAACATTTTATGCTAATTGAATTGGAGAAACGTGAAAAGGCTCTAACTCAGGCGCAGAAAACGGCCGGAATTTTTTATTGGGAATACGATATTCTTCGTGATGAGCTTATTTGGAGCACCCCCATTTACGAACTGCTTGAAATTCCAGAGCATGAGGAAGCAAGTTTTGAATTATTGCTATCAAAAGTTCATCCCGATGACCGGGAGGTACTGTTAATTAGTAAGGAACAGGAACTAAAGGGGCGCTCTATTACGAATGTGTTCCGGGTTCTTAGAAAAGACGGTACAATAAGCACGGTATATACCGTATCACAATCCATGCTAGATGATAAAGGTCAAGCCACCATGGTTGTTGGAACGATGCAAGACATGACAAAAAGACTCAATGAGGAAGATCGATTAGAACGTTCAGAAATTCAATATAAATCCCTTTTTGAAAATAATTTAGACACGGTTGTTTTACTTGATCTGGAGGGCAATGTTTTATCAATTAATGAGATGGGTTTAAGCACATTTGGTTACACCAAAGAAGAGATTGTACACCAAAATGCCATCAACGTCGTTTCACCAGAGTACACGGAAGCAGCAAAGCGTTTATTTGTGCAAGTATTGCTGGGAGAACCTAAAAGGGTTCAACTCCAAGTCATTCATAAGCAAGGACACTTTGTTGATTTAGATATAACCGTCATGCCAATCACTGTGAAGTCGGAAGTAGAAGGTGTCTTTTGCATCGCTAAAGATGTAACGGAACAAAAAGAACATGTCAAAACTATTGAAAAGTTAGCTTATCAGGATCATTTAACAGGATTACCAAATCGAAGAAGACTTTTGGAGCTAATGACATTACATCTTGAAGAAGCGAAAAATAATTCTCTTATGATGGGTATTTTATATATTGACCTCGATCGTTTGAAATTTGTTAATGATAATTTAGGTCATGTTTATGGAGATGAACTAATTATAGAAGCGGGGAAACGGATACTTACTAGCATTCGAGCTGAAGATACCCTTGCTCGAGTGGGGGGAGATGAGTTTGTTGTCATCATCCCTAATATCCCAGATCTAGAAATTACTACAAAAATTGCAAAAGGGATTATGGATTCCTTTAAAGCAGGTTTTATCATTGGTAATAAATTGTTTCGTACGACAGCGAGCATCGGAATTAGTGCATTTCCTACTCACGGCACGGAAATAAATGATCTGATTAGCAAAGCGGATAAAGCAATGTATTTTGTAAAATCAAGTGGTAAGGATCATTTTAAAATTTTTGAGTCAAATTTAAGCGAAAAAGAAAAAAGAAAGTTTATTTTGCAGACTAGCTTAGAAAGTTCTCTTAAGAATAAAGCCTTTTATCTGATGTATCAACCTAGAATGGATGTTCAAACAGGGAGAACTTCTACATTTGAATCTTTAATAAGATGGGATAACCCCGAATTAGGTTTAGTGAATCCAAGCGAATTTATCAAGATAGCAGAGGAAACTGGGGACATCGTCCCTTTGGGAGAGTGGGTACTTTCGGAGTCTTTGCGAACTTTGAAACATCTTCATTTGTCTGGGATGAAACATTTAAAAGTCTCTGTCAATGTTTCAGTGAGGCAATTATACCATTCACACTTTGACCAAACGATAAGTTCCATGCTCCAACAATATCAGTTGCCTCCTAGTTCTTTGGAACTTGAAGTGACTGAGAGTATGCTTATAAATGATGACCAAGAAATATCAAATGTTTTAAAAAGTTTACGTGCCCAAGGCGTATGTTTATCAATTGATGACTTTGGCACAGGCAATTCGTCAATCTCCTATTTGAAAAGATTATCAGTTGATGTACTTAAAATTGACCGTTCATTTATAACAGGTTTACCGGGTGCAAAGGAGAATGCGGCAATTACGGCTGCAATGATCAATCTCGCACATGATTTAAACATCAAGGTAGTTTGTGAAGGAATTGAGACAAAGGAAGAGTTAGCAGCAATTATAAAAATGAATTCCGATGAAGTACAAGGATATTTCATCAGTTATCCATTATCAAAAGAAGATCTGTTTCTTTTTTTAAACAATGAAACTGTGAAGGGGAGGAAACTTTTAGATCATTTCAAGCCTCCTGCTGACTAAAAGGCTGTGTACGCTTTTTCATTGAAATGATGGCGTTTTTCGGAGTATAAAGGATGAAGAAACAGGGGTGTGTGGTAAAAAAATCCAACACCGCACGATAGGGGATATATGGAAATGATGTAATCTACTTTATACGGTTTCCCAATAAAATTTAATAATGAGAAAGGAGAGCACGTTACATGCTCTCCTCCTTGCTAACGACGATGTTCAACCAGGTCGATTGTTCCTAGTACAATGTGGGCTAAACCAAAACCGAATACGGTATTTGCGATCATTTTATTAGAACCGCGTTTTTGTTTTAAAGCGTAACCAGTAGCAGTAACTGCGGCACCTAATACAGTTGGGATCATACCTTCACGAATATTCAAAATAAAACCCCTCCACATCGAAGTTAACTTGGTGTATTAACACCGATTTATATTATTACCGTAATTCTAATAATTATCATTCAATATTATGATAAAAAGTGTAAAAGAATGGGCAATTGTCCACTCACCTCATTTAGAGCAGTTTATTCATCATCCTTCAATTTCGATAAATCTGCATCTTCGCCAAACTCAGTTGCATAATTAGGATTTCTATTTGTTTGTCGTCTATCATCGTTTCGCTCAACTTCTTCATTCATCGGCGAAAATAAAAGACTTAAGCAAATTAATCCACTCAATCCAACAAGACCGTAAATTAATCTGGACAAAAATGCTTCTTGACCACCAAATATAGCTGCTACTAGGTCAAATTGAAAAAATCCAATGAGGCCCCAGTTAATCGCTCCGATAATAATTAATGTCAGTGCGATGCGTTGAATGATTTTCATAAATAAAAACTCCTTTAAATATGAATTTGATTACAGTAATAACATTTGTACAGATATTCGTTTTTATACTAGCTGTTTCGGGGATTTTTATTGATTGTCTCCAATTAATTTAAAGTGAAGTTCGAAAAAAGGATTGGGTAGTAGGGATTTGCATTAGAGATGAGATTACTGTTCAGCAGAACTTTGAAGGACAAAGTGGTTTATTGTCTCAATTTTTGTAAAGTTAATCCGAGACAAGCTATTTTTTTGGGTAAAGACACATTTCCTAGAAAACAAGTAACTAGGTTAATGACCAAAGAATAGGATGGTGTGAACTAACTAAAGTTAGGAGTGTATTTTATGTATCCAAGTCAAGTAAATATGTATCATCCTCCTTATAATGGGGAAGCTGATTTATCTTCACATCATCACCAGAATCCTTACTATTATAACGAAGACGTTAATGAAAGACTGTTTGGCCAATTATTTCCTTCAATAGGGATACCTTCTGGACCACCTGGATTCCAACCACCATTTAGCTCTCCTGGTCAAAGTCAAGCAGGAGGACCACCAACATCACCACCGCCATCATTTGTTCCTGCACAAACACAACAAATAGAAGCATTTGCTGTTGATCCGGGTGGCATAAGGGGTTGTTTATTTAGGTTTACTTACGTATGGCTAAGAGGTTTTCAGCAATTTTGGTTTTTCCCAATCTTTGTTGGTCGAAACTCTGTCGCAGGTTGGCGTTGGACTGGATTTAACTGGGTTTACTTCGGAATAAGTTTACAGCAAATTCAATCGTTTACTTGTTTCTAATGAAAAAAATTTGAAAAGAGCATTATTCTGTTTATAAAAAGCATATTTTCACCTAGAAATGTTAAAAAACTAGAGCCATGCGTCAAAACGGAGGAGGGCACTACTGATCGAAAGGATTTCTGCGAAATGCAGAGCTTTATTGATGAGGATGAGTGGAAGAAACTTTGAAAGATATATCAGCAATTAATTAATTTATTAATAGTATGGGTATATTGCGTATTATAAATCCACCCTTGAAGTCATTTTCAGGGGTGGATTGTTCATCATTAGTATGCTGTCCAGCCTGCGTCAGCGGCAATAACTTGTCCGTTTACGAAGCTTGATTCGTCTGAGCCTAGGAAGAGGGCAAGCTGCGCAATCTCCATTGGTTGTCCAACACGTGGCATTGTTCCACTACCGGTCATTTGGCGTCCCATGCCAAACTCTGAAATGTTGGTCATTGTTGAACCGATGTTCGTTTCGACCCCGCCAGGAGCGATGCCGTTACAGCGGATGCCAGATTGCGCATACATGTAGGCAGTGTTTTTGGTTAATCCGGTTACAGCATGTTTGGATGCAGTATAGGCTGCACCGGCACGAGCACCGCGGAGTCCGCCTGCTGAAATATTATTGACGATGACGCCATGACCTTGCTCTAAAAAGATGTTTGTTGCAATTCGCATTGCTCGCATGACACCAGTTGTGTTCACCGCAAAGACGCGCTCCCATTTCTCATCCGTAACCTCTCCGACCGGCTCCATTCCATCCATAATGCCTGCATTATTCACTAAGATGTCAAGCTTCCCAAATGCTTCTTTTGTTTCAATGAATAGATTTTCAAGATCGGCTAATTCTGCAACATTAGTGCGATTTGCAATGGCAACGCCCCCGTCATTGTTAATGGCTTCTGCTACTGCCTGAGCCCCTTCAAAATTATAGTCTGAAACAACGACTTTGGCACCTTCTTTTGCATACAATTCAGCAATTGCTTTGCCCATCCCTGAAGCTGCACCTGTAATAATAGCTACTTTGTCTTTCAATCTCATAATCAAAATCCCCCTTGACATTAATGAAATGTACAACAACTCCCCGTAATCAATTATTGTACATTTGTTCAATAAAATCATAGTATTAAATGGGAATCAATTTCAATATACAATAAGAGACAAACTGACCAATATTGAACAAAATTATAAAATATGTTCGAAAACGGGGAGATGGTTATTTGAATAAACATGATTTGCGCATCTTAAAAACAAAGCATAACGTACATCTAGTATTAACGAATCTATTGAAGAAAAAACCTTTAGCACAAATAAAAGTTACTGAACTCTGTAGAGAAGCAAATATCAATCGAGGTACATTTTATTTTCATTACCGAGAAATAGGGGATGTATTTAAGGAATTGTTTGAAGAAGTTATGTTCGATTTGAGGGAATCTTATCACGAACCCTATCGTCATACAGAGTTTCTTGAGGTGGAAAAGTTAGATCCAAAAACGGTTCGTATCTTTCATCACATCAAAAAATATGAAGATTTTTATAGAATTATTTTTTCTAAAGAAGTCTCGACAGCGTATTATTACATGTTTTTTGACGAAATTAGAGCTATTTGCATTGAAGATAGAAATGTTGTCTATTTTGGAGAGCCTAGCGATTATTTATATTCCTTTTCAGCCAATGCCATAATAGGATTAGTTATTGAGTGGTACCGTCGTGATTTTCAAGAAACAGCAGATGAAATGAACATTCATTTGGTGAACATCCTGAAGATTTATGGAAACAGACGTAATGAAAAAGAATGATATCAAGATTATGAAACTTGTTAGAAAGGAACTAATTTTAGAAACAGGAACGATTTTCGCTCGTTCCTGTTTCTTTTTGCGAAAGAAAATTGTGACAAAATTGTGTCTGTTTCATTGATTTTTTCTATAAAATTCAATAAAACATAATGAAATATAACAAAAATCATAGTCGCATCTGTAAAGATCCATTAGAATCTTTCTGATTCGTGATGAATGGTTCAACACAAATAAAATTAGAAGGAGGTTACTTGTTGTGTTATTTCAAGCGCAAGATCTTGAGCTTGACGAAAATATTCTACATATTTATTTAAGTATCGCACTGGGCGGGAATTCTTATTTGCATCCATACATTGACAGCTGTTACAGGGAGAGAGAATGGGAGTATTATGAAGTATTCCAAACGAGTGCTTTAAAAGGAAATACGCTATTCTCCATGTATTCGACGAAGAGTGAAGAGAAGATTAGACAAGTAGCAGCGATTTTAGAATGGAGCAATAGATCACAACAATTTGCACAAATTGAAAAATTGATTAAAAAAGGATATAAATTTGTCTATCAATATTTTCATTTGAATAAACGAATTGATTTTGAACATTTCATGAGAAGCTACGCTAAGAGGAAAAAGATAAAAGTAGTTAAAGAAATAGATCTGATTTATCAAAATATCGTTCTTTGGTACCTCTGTAAACAATACAGGAAACCATTTAATACGGAAAATGTTGCTTGGCAGTCTTTTCAGAATGTTTTATTGGCCACCTTCAATGAAGTGAAAATTCAAAAAGTCATGTTTTCCAAAAAAAGTTTGGCTGAGAACAAGAAAGCTATAGAGAGGCTATATGGAGAATACGAGATTCCGCGCAATATTCGTTTCGATACGATCGGCACTTTTTTAGACTATCTTATTTCAGTCCGATTAAAAAAAATTCAGGAAGCTAACCCAAAAATAGGCGTTGAAGATGCTGAGAAAAAAGTATTTGAAGTTTCGCCAACCCGGTATATAGGAGCAGTTGGAGGGTGGCTGAAGACGCTTCAGATTCACGAAATGGATGCGCTTAATCAAATCCCCTTCTCCAAAATGGAATTAGATACTGTTTTTTTGGAGCTTTTGTATGCGCAAAAATATCATTATATAACAAATGACGATCAAGATTTGTTTCTGATTACATGTCTTTATCAAAAATGTCTTGTTTCACTTTACCACGAAACAAAGCAAATGTATTTAGAACAATCGAAAAGAGAGTACTATTTGGGGTTAAAGGCAAAAGAGTCGCGCATTAAAGAGCAAGAAGCTGAACTTTCTAGGAAGGAAAGGGAATGGAAGCTGAAAAATCAGCAATTGCAGCGAGAGGTTGAGGGACTTACAGAGGAACTTCGGTTAAAAAATTCTATGATTCGGCAATTAGAGCAGCAAATTGAGAATATGGAAGATTATTCTGAAGAGGTGTTTGCACTTAGAAAATATGCTTATAAAGTGGAGAGAACAGAAGAAAATGTGGAAGAGAAAGCTCCCTCTCTTAGAACGATGATTGAGTATATAAAATCTATGAATATTGTCATAATTGGCGGTTCTCTTAATTGGCAACAAAAATTAAAGGAATGGTTACCTTCTGTTGAATTGTTTGAAACGGATGAAATTACAAGAGATATCTCCAAGATAAAAAGAGTTGATGCGGTTTTTATTAATACAGCAGTGTTATCACATGCATTTTATAAGAAAGTGATGAAAGAGATGAACAAAAAAGGAACACCGCTTTTTTATTTGGGTGGACACAGCAATATGGAAAAAACGTTACTAGAAATCTACAAGTGGTTAACGGAGTAAAGGTAAATTTCAAAAAATGGTCACAATTACATTAAATTTGTAATTTTATACGGTTGCAACCGTAAAATTATTTTGTACCGACATTTAAACAGTTTATCGTTTATTTGCGAATAAAAATTTTATTATTTTTTTGATTGTTCGGAATTTAAACCAGTTAATTTGTCTTAAATATGAAATTATTCGCCTTTTGTATAGTTCTTTCGATCATCTCAAAAAATAAGAGCCTTTCCTCCATATATGTCTACTGTGACATATGTTATAGAATACTTTTTTATATTCTGTAAAAATGAAAGCGATTTATATATGTCTAAAAAGACATATAAAGCTTTTCATAGGGAGGAATGTTTGCTCATGACATTGAAAAAGAACGTTCACGCTGGGGAGGTTAAGGGATGAAGATAAATCGAAGGGAATTCGTGAAGCTTTCCGGTGTACTTGGGGTAGGCTTGGCGATAACAGAGCTTGGATTTGATGTAAAGAAGATAAAGGCTTCGACAAAAGAGTTTAAATTGGAAGATTCTAAAGAATTTACATCTGTCTGTACGTTTTGTTCAGTTGGTTGTGGAATGATTTGCCATGTGAAAGATGAGAAATTAATCAATTTAGAGGGTGACCCTGATCATGTCATTAATGAAGGCTCTCTTTGTAGTAAGGGAGCATCCATGTCAGTTGTGCCCAACTCTGACCAACGTGTTAAAACCCCATTATATCGTGCTCCTGGGAGTGATAAATGGCAAGAGATTAGCTGGGATGAAGCGATTGATAAAGTGACGAAAAAGATGAAGGAAGTTCGCGATGAAAATTGGATAACTAAGGACAGCGAAGACGGGAAGGATTATCCGGCTAATCGAACTGAAGCGATCAGCATCGTAGGTGGAGCACAAAATAATAATGAAGAGTGTTATTTGTTAGCAAAAATGGCCCGTGCATTAGGTGTTACCTATATCGAGCATCAAGCCCGATTATGACACAGTCCAACAGTCGGCAGTTTGTCGGCTTCGTTTGGTCGCGGCGCGATGACAAATCATTGGATCGATTTAAAAAATGCTAAAGTTATTTTAATTGAAGGCAGTAATGCCGCTGAAAACCATTCCATGTCCATGAAATGGATTATGAGGGCAAAGGAAAATGGTGCGAAGGTTATTCATGTCGATCCTCGTTATACGAGAACTTCAAAAATAGCAGATATTTATGCACAAATTCGCCCAGGAACGGATATTGCTTTTTTAGGTGCCATTATTAACTATATTTTGGAGAATAAATTATACAATGAGGAATTTGTAAGAACTCATACAAATGCATTGTATTATACGAACGAAGATTTCTCGTTCGATAATGGGGTATTCTCTGGCTATGATGAGGAAGAAAAAAAATATGCAACAGACTCATGGTCTTATCAGCTTAATGAGGAAGGAACACCAATCATCGGCACGAGCCTTGATGATCCGCAATGTGGATTTACTAAATTAAAGAAATTTTATAGTCGCTACACTTTTCAAGTAGCTTCAGATATTACCGGCATTCCCGTTGAAACGATCAAGTTGATAGCGGATACATATGTGAATGCTGGACCAGGTACCATTATGTATGCTTTAGGAATGACGCAGCATACGGTAGGTGTTCAAAATATTCGTTCATTTGGAGTGCTGCAATTACTTTTAGGAAATGTTGGGAAGCCGGGAACGGGCATTAATGCTTTGCGCGGTGAACCGAATGTTCAAGGTTCAACAGACTTTGCCTTACTTTTTAATTATGCTCCTGGGTATTTTAACTGGCCGAACTCGAATCAACCTACATTGGAAGATTGGACAAAGAAAAACGGCACATTTAGAAGGAGATTCTTTGTTAACCTTCTAAAAGCATGGTTCGGTGAAAATGCAACGCCTGATAATGACTTTGGTTATGGTTGGCTGCCGAAAAAGGATGCCAACAAAAACTATTCAATTTATAGAATCTTTGAAACAGCGTTAGATAACACGATGAAATTTATGTATATCGTTGGGCAAAACCCGATGGTGACAAGTCCTAACTTGAATCTCGTACACGAAGGATTCTGTAAACTAGATATGCTTGTTGTCAATGATCTATTTATGACAGAAACAGCAAGTTTCTGGGAAAAACCAGGTGTTGATCCTTCTGAAATAAAAACAGAGGTTATTTTCCTCCCTGCTGCTTCCTTCCTGGAAAAAGAGGGGACATTAACGAACTCTGGTCGTCTTGTTCAATGGCGATATACGGGAATCAAACCGGTCGGTAAAGCAAAAAGCGATCTCGAAATATTCGATTTAATTTATACAAAAATGAGAGATTTATATAAAAATTCTACTGATCCAAAAGATGAAATATTTAAGAGAATGACATGGGAATACCCAAAAGAAAATACGAGTATGGCAGATGCAGTATTAAAAGAGATTAATGGCTATGATTTAAAAACAGGCAAACTAGCAACGGGAATTAGCGCCTTAAAAGATGATGGCTCAACAAGCTCGGGTAACTGGTTATACGCAGGTGTATATACAGAAGAAGGAAATCATTCTATGCGTACTGGAAATAGCGATCCAAGTGGGTTAGGTGTGTTTCCTGAATTTAAGTGGTGCTGGCCTGGAAATATTAAGATCATTTACAACAGAGCTTCGGCTGACATAAATGGAAAGCCTTTTGACGAAAAAAATAAATACATTTGGTGGGATGCTGCTGAAGGAAGATGGACGGGATATGATATACCAGACGTTGGAAATATCAATGATGGACCAGATCAACCAGGAGGACGCAAGCCGTTCAGAATGACAGGGGAAGGTGTTGGCCGCCTCATTGCCAATACTTATCATGATCCGGATGTTACTTATGAGCCTTTGCCACGTGATGTTTCAAGCGTTCCAGCAGATGGTCCGCTTCCGGAATTTTACGAGCCAGTGGAAAGTCCGACAACAAATATTCTTCATCCTAATGTCGCTATCAACCCTTGCTTAAAATATCCAAGGATAGAAGCGAAACAACCAATTGGGAAGAAAGAAGATTTCCCATATGTCCTTTGCACTTCAAGTATTGCAGAACATTGGTGTGCAGGTTCAGTGACAAGAAATGTACCTTGGCTGAATGAATTGGTGAAAGAGACTTATATCGAAATGCCGGTGAAGTTAGCTGATAAATTAAGTGTTAAGAATGGTGACCGTGTGGCAGTTAGCTCAGCACGTGGTGAAATTGAGGTAAAAGTGATGGTGACACATCGCATTCAACCGTTGCAGATCAATGGTGAGGAAGTTACGGTGGTTTGGATGCCTTACAACTGGGGCTATAAAGGTTTAAGTACGGCTGCTAGTACAAATCTATTAACGATAGATGCAGGTGATCCAAACACATGGATTCAAGAAACAAAAGCTTGTCTTGTTAACATTAAGAAAGCTTAATAAAGCAATAGGGGACTCAATATGACTATGACGAAACAACTTACACTTAAAGAAAAATGGTTGCAAGATCGGCCATTTTTAGAGGATATCGCCCGTTTTCATGAAGTCATTGAAACGATTCTTGACCAAGTACCATTTAAGGTGGAGAAAATGAAAAATTTAGATGCGGCGAAGGATGAATTTAATAGAGGGATACCCGTTTTAAAGTGTGAACATGTAACTGTTCCAATTTTTGAACAAGCTTGTCAAGCGTTGAAGGCTTTAACATCATTGGCAGACTACAAAGAGGTACCTGAGCCGTTTCGAGCCAGTTGTTCGAGTTTAGGCAAAGTGATGGAGCAGGATGAAGCTTTTATAAGAGCTGTTATTCATTCTTTAATGAATGAAGACTATCAAACTCTCGGTGAAATCATTGAAAAGCATCAATTGAATGAAGGGATCATTTGGTTTCTAGGCTGGACGGCACTTTCTTATGTTTTACAGCCACATCTATCAGAGCTACAACAATGGGAAAGGCAGCAATCATGGAATAGAGAGTACTGTCCTACTTGTGGGGCACTTCCTAATATGGCTCAATTAAAACGAAGCAATAAAGGGAGAAAAAGACATTTAATTTGTGGATGCTGTAGGTCACAATGGCTCTATAAAAGAATGGGGTGCCCTTATTGTAAAAATGAAGATCCGAATTTGCTGCGCATTATGGAAATAAATGAGGAAGAGGATATACGTGTTGATGTATGCAATAGCTGCAACAGTTATATCAAAGTCTATACCAATAAAGGAGAGGAAGAGGCTGCACTTCTTGATTGGATGACTTTACATCTCGATTTATTACTTAAGGAGCGTGGGTATGTAAAAATGGGTACTCACTTAATAAACATATAATGAAAGCTTACTTAGATAATGCAGCTACATCATTTCCAAAACCGCCTCATTCTTTAGAAAGAGTATTTGAAACGATTTCGCGTGGCGTTGGAACACCTGGTCGAGGCATGCATGAAATTTCAGCAAAAGCAAACGATGAGATTGTTGTGATAAGAAAGCAGTTAGCCAAGTTTTTTGGCGTTCTAGAGGATTTTCGCGTTGTATTTACTTATAGTGCAACAGATGCTTTAAATATGGCAATAAAGGGATTTGTTCGAGATGGTGACCATGTCATCATCTCGAGCATGGAGCACAATTCTGTCCTGCGTCCGCTCCGTGGCCTTGAATCACAAGGAAAAATTGTTTTAGATATTATTCCTTGTGATAAGAAAGGATATCTCAATACGAAAGCTTTATATGAAAAAATAAATGAAAAAACACGGTTGGTTGTTGTCAGTCATGCGTCAAATGTGACAGGGGCAATTCAACCGATTGAAGAAATTGGGAAAGAGGTACGGAAGCGCGGTGCTTTTCTATTAGTTGATGCCGCTCAAACAGCTGGTGTTTTACCTCTGCATCTGGAAAAGCAGCATATCGATATGCTTGTTTTTGCAGGACATAAAGGATTATTTGCGCTGCAAGGGACAGGAGGACTTGTGATTGGCTCTCGTATTGAAGGCTTGAAAGCATGGAGAGAAGGAGGAACAGGCTTTGACTCTAAATCTGAATCACAGCCTGTTAATTGGCCGGAAGCCTTCGAGGCTGGAACACATAATATTCCAGGAATACTGTCCCTTGGAGAAGGGCTAACCTTTATTGAAAATACTGGTATAGAGACCATTGCGGATACAGAACTCGCCCATTTACGTTATCTTTGGGAAAAGCTATCTTATAACGAGGAAGTTATCCTGTACGGGCCTTCACCCGATGAAGCGAGAGTAGCCGTTCTATCTTTTACAATCAAAGGCTGGGATCCTGAGGATATCGGACATATGCTTAATCAAAATTATGGAATATATGTGAGAACGGGTCTTCACTGTGCTCCGTCAGCACATAAAACAATCGGCACATACGGTGATGATGGAGAAGGAACAATACGAGTCAGTCCAGGTTTTTTTACGACTAAATTAGAATTAAAAGAATTCCTAAAGGCGATAAAAAATATAACGTCAACAAAAGTAGGTTGGTATTAAGGAAAGGAGTGAATGTATGGCACAGGAAATAGCAATGCTGCATGATATCTCGAAATGTACCGCTTGTAGAGCTTGTATGGTTGCATGTAAACAATGGAAAAACCTCCCAGCAGATCCTACGCCATTTGAGGGAGAATTTCAGTCCCATAGTGATTTAAGTCCAACAACTTATAATTTAATAAAAATGAAAGAAACATATGAAAATGGCCAATTCCGCTGGGATTTTCTTAAGTTCCAGTGTATGCATTGCGGCGACCCTGCATGCGCGAAGGCATGTCCGGAGGATGCATTAACAAAATTAGATAACGGTGTCGTTTCCTTTGATTATGATAAATGTGTCGGTTGTGGATATTGTGCAACCAACTGCCCATTTGGCGTTCCCAAAATTGATAAAACAACAAATAAGAGCACCAAGTGTGATTTGTGCGAGGATAGAATTGCAAATGGGATGGTGCCGTCTTGTGCACAAACCTGTACTGCGGATGCAATTTTGTATGGGACAAGAGAAGAAATGACAGCGATAGCAGAAAAAAGGTTAGAGGCGCTTAAGAAGGATTACCCGAATGCACAGCTTTATGGGGTCGATCAGTCTAATGGTGTTGGAGGGACAACAATGATGTATGTTTTGACTGATCATCCTTCAACGTTTGGCCTGCCTGAAAGTCCAAAAGTTCCTACGAGTCTAGCAATCTGGAAAGATGTCGTTCAACCAGCAGGAAAAATGATGTTAGGAGCAACTACAATGGCGGTTGTCGGCTCCATTATCACCCATGCGATGAAAAAAGAAAAAGGAGGAGCAGAAGGAGGAGAGGATCATGAGCAATAGAGGCAATCCGAGAATGGTAAAACGCTTTAATAAAGGTTTTATTATCTCACACTGGGTAAATGCAGGCTCATTTTTTATACTCTATATTTCTGCCCTGCCAATGTACACTGAATTTTTCGATTGGCTTTACCCTGTGTTCGGTGGTCCAGCTGGCGCCCGTTTAGTGCACCGTATTGCAGCAGTGACATTTATGCTGCCGCTCCCGATTTTAATTTTCTTTGACCGCCAAGGGTTAAGAAGGTGGAGCAAAAATATATTTTCATGGAAAAAACATGATATTCAGTTTTTAATCCAATTTCCTAAAGAATTTTTTGGTTTGAAGGCTAAGACGCCGAAGCAAGACTTTTTTAACGGGGGAGAAAAAATTAACTCTTGGTTAATGATTGTGACAGCGATTATGCTAATTGGCTCTGGTATTGTAATGTGGTTCCCTCAATATTTCCCTCAAGGTTTTGTGTTGTGGGCATATCCAGTCCATAATGTCGGCTTAGGACTTTCAGCAGCTGTTGCTATTGCTCATATTTATATGTCTGTAAAGCTAGCAAAACCATCATTAAATGGAATTTTTAAAGGGGATGTGACAGAGAAGTATGCGGAGGAGCATCATGGCCGTTGGTATGATGAATTGAAGGAAGAAGATAAAGAAGAACGCAAGCTTGGATAGGGAACTCAAAAAAGGGCTTGTGTGTCAATACACAAGCTCCTGATTTTTGGATAAGTGAATTAATTCTCTAGTTGAACAATCATCATTCATTGCTTATTTTTGTTTGAAATTGGCAGAGAATAGTTTTTTGCGAAAGCATTAATACAAAATTTTATTCAAATTTTACTTGAATATTGACGATTTCAGAACGTGTCCCAATCCGAATAGGAGGCCCCCAGAAACCAAAGCCGCTTGTGACGATCGAGTGCATCTGCTCCTTTTGCAAATGGCCCCAGTCATTTTCATACATCGCATTCGTAATTAGATTTCCGGGAAAGACCTGCCCTCCGTGTGTATGACCGGACACCATTAAATCAATGCCTTCCTGCTCGGCAATATCAAGCTCATATGGCTGATGATCAAGTAAAATGGTTGGTTTTGTAAGATCGACATCATTCATTAGGGCATTTAAAGAAAGCCTGTTGGTATCCGTTTTGTCTTTTCGACCGATAATGGTCAATTGATCTTCAATATTCACTGCATCATCATATAGCACATGAATTCCACTGCCTTCCAACGCATCGATAAGCTCTTGCATCATGCCATCATGTTTGTCGTGATTACCGAGTGAAGCATAGACACCATAAGGTGCTTCGAGTTTCCTTAAGATTTGATCAATCTTCTGATCAAGAAATGGCTGGATATCATCATCAAAAATGTCACCTGGTAGAAGGACTAAATCTGGATGAAGTGCATTTATTTCTTTGACAAACCGCTCTGCGTGATCTTTTCCGGAGAGCAGACCGAAATGAGTATCAGCTGCCATTGCAATTGTCAGATTATCAAGTGAGGAAGAACCTTTTTCGACTGTAATCTCATAGCTGTTAACAACAGGGCTGTACGCGTTAAAGCTGCCATATCCTAAAAAAGATATGAGTAGGCCAAGCGTAACATAACCAGCCCATTTTTGCGTTCTCTTCTTTGGTAATGGGGTGAATCGTAATAGGATAACCGTAATATGGGCAAGTGGAACTAAAAGTATTAACATATACAAGCAAGCCATCCAATATGCGCCAACAATATTTACAAATGTGAGTCCAGACATGCGGCCGACAATAAATGAACTTGCTGTCAATCCAACGATGATAATATAAAGCGCTTTAAAGCGCCGGCTTGATGATTCTGGTCGAATCCAACGATAGCCTACCCAACCGATATAGTAGACAATCGCGCCATACAACAGCATGGCGATGAGCAAAATAAGAATGAACATATGTATTAGCAAACTCCTTTTTTAATTAGTATAACAAGACAATGGTAGTCAAGTATATTAATAGCTATTTTTCATATTTTCTCTCGGCAAAGTTCTTTTTTTCTAATCAGGAAAGCAAACGTGACCCATTTTTATTGGACGAATTAAGAGCGATCTAAAATATATTTGACAAGAGTTTCATCATATATTAAAATAATGACATAAGTAAGCGCTTCACTTATAATTTAATGATTATCAGGGTGTTACTGAAGAAGGCATAACCTGAATTTGCAAACAAGCAAGGGAACATTTTTTCTTGCATGCAGATTCGGGTTTTTTATTTTATTCTTGATTTGTGGTGGGAACATAAAAATAGGTTATTTTGTCCAAATTAAAAGGGTAAATTTTTTAGAATCAAGTGCAATGTTGAAATGAAAAGGGGGGATGGTGCTGTGATTCTTAAGAGAACACTGAACAATAATGTTGTACTGGCCAAAAACGAAAACCACCAGGAAGTTGTTGTTTTCGGAAATGGGATAGCCTTTAATCGTAAGCCGGGAGATATTATTGATGAGTCGAAGATCAGCAAGGTGTTTACCCTTCAATCCCAGAACCTTTCATTGAAAATGGCAAATCTGCTAAAAGAAGTTCCGGTTGTGTACGCTGAGATTGCCGAAGAAATTATTAAGTATGCAAGGACAAAAATCAAAACGCCAATAGGTGACTATCTTTTCTTGGCTTTGACAGACCATATTTACTATGCTGTTTCACGATATAAGGATGGCCTAGATATCCATAACGTATTGCTATGGGAAGCGAGGAAATTGTACAAGACAGAATTTGAGATTGGCCTGAAAGCACTCGAGATTATCAAGGCTAAAGTCGGTGTCGAATTCAGTGAGGATGAAGCGGGGTTTATCGCCTTTCATTTTGCCAATGCACAAATGGAAGGGGAGGAAGTCAACAGGACGGTGAAAATTACTCAATTCGTTCAAGATATTCTCGGAATTATAAAATACCACTTTGGAATTGAGTTCGATGAGGATTCCTGGAATTATGGAAGACTTGTCACCCATCTTAAATTTTTTGCACAACGAATACTTTCCGGTGATACCGGACATCAGGATGATGACTATTTATACGAGCAAGTTCAGCATAAGTATAAAAAAGCTTTTGAATGTATCAAGAAGATTGAAAAATATGTGGCAAATGGTTATGGGGTTTCTCTTTCAAAAGCAGAAATGGTCTATCTAGTCCTTCATATAAACCGTGTAACGAGCCGAAACGAAGGATAACGATACAAACAACTTAATTATTCAGGGTGTTACTGTAAAAGGCATTACCTGAAATGAAACAGAGAAGGAAACAGCAGCGATCAACAACGGTCGCAAGCTGTGGACTCTGTATTCATTTCAGGTTTTTTTATTGAAAAACTAAGAAAGATGACAGATAGGAGGAAAACTACAATGGCAGATTATAAAAATCTGGCTAAGTCAATTATCGATGGTGTAGGTGGAGAAGAAAATGTACAAAGCTTATATCACTGTATGACACGCCTACGTTTTAAACTTAAAGACGCAAGCAAGTTCAATAAAAAGGAATTGCAAAATACCGATGGTGTTATCACGGTTGTCGAAAGCAACGGTCAATTTCAGGTTGTAATCGGCAATCATGTTGCGGATGTTTTTGAAACGATTAAGAGCATGTACAAAATTGAAGTAGCATCTTCAGAGAAAGCAACAGATGAAAAGAAAGGCAATCCAATTGCCCGCATGTTTAATATCATGTCAAGTATCTTTACCCCGATAGTCCCATTACTGGCAGGTTCAGGTATGCTGAAAGCTCTGCTGGTAATCATGACAACCTATTTCGGGATGTCTGAAGAAGGCAGTACGTATTTGATATTAAGTGCAGCTTCTAACGCAGTATTTTACTTTTTCCCACTTGTGCTCGCTTTTTCAGCAGCGAAGGCATTTGGCACAAACCAATTTGTGTCATTTGCGATTATGGCGGCTCTACTTGAACCAAAGTTTACGGGTCTAATGAGTGAAGTTGGTGATGTCGTTGAATTTGCGAAACTTCCTATCGTTCTAATGGGTTATAGCGGAACCGTCATCCCTGCTATTTTAGCGATTTGGGCATTTTCATATTTAGAGCGTTTCTTGAATCGTTACATTCCTAATTTAATCAAAATGTTTGCGGTCCCAATGTTATCACTTCTAATTATGGTCCCACTCACAGCCGGTGTGATCGGTCCTGTAGGTGTATTCCTTGGGAACTGGATTGGTGATGCGATCTCTTACTTGAGTGGCACTAGTGGTATGGTGACAGGTGCTGTCATAGGAGCCGGCTGGACATTCCTTGTTATGTTTGGTATTCACTGGGGGATTGTACCAGCAATGCTTAACAACCTTAGTACAACCGGTTTTGATACGATTCGCCCACCGGTTGCGAATGCAACGTTTGCCCAAGCTGGTGTTGCATTTGGTGTATTCTTGAAAGCAAAAGATAAAAAGCTAAAATCAACAGCGATATCAGTGTTAATGCCTGCTATTCTTGCTGGTATCACCGAGCCGATTGTGTATGGTTTATCGGTTAAATACAAGCGTCCTATGATCGCGGCAGTAATTGGGGGAATGCTTGGTGGAGGTTTTGCAGGGGCAATGAATACAACGGTAATGGCATATGTTTTCCCTGCGTTAACTACTCTCCCTGCATTTATGACAGGAACGTTTGTGTATTACATTATTAGTATTACGATCGCATTTACTGTAACTGCTGCATTAACTTATATTTTAGGTTTTGATGAAGAAGGGACAGAAGAGCCTTCACCAAAAGAAGAACCGAAAAAAACGAAGCCCGTTGAACGCTCAACAATTCTTTCTCCAATGACTGGACAAATTGTTCCACTTAACCAAGTAAATGATCCTGTCTTCTCTACTGAAGCGATGGGCAAAGGCATTGCTATCTTGCCAGAGGATGGAAAAGTTTTCTCTCCAGTTTCAGGGAAAGTAACAACCCTGTTTCACACAGGACATGCAATAGGTCTAACTTCAGATCTTAATACTGAAATCTTAATTCATATCGGCCTTGATACTGTCAAACTAGAGGGAGAATTCTTTAAAACACATGTCAACCAAGATGATGATGTTGAGCAAGGTCAACTTTTGATTGAATTTGATCTAGAGAAAATCAAGGAAGCTGGCTATGATGTGACCACTCCTGTTATTATTACGAATTCAAATGATTATACAGATGTCATAGAAACCGAGCAACAATCGGTTAAGAAGCAAGATGTATTGTTGACCGCAGTTGTTTTGTAAGCAATGAGGACCGCTGTGTAAATTCAGCGCAGCGGTTCTTAGTGAAAACTAAGGAGGTTTTAGTATGAAGGAATTTCCAAAAGATTTTTTATGGGGCGGAGCCATTGCCGCGAATCAGGCGGAAGGCGCATGGAACGAAGATGGTAAAGGACCGGCTATATCGGATGTGTATCGAAACGGGATAGTAGGCGGGCATTTTGATGGAGAAGTGCATGAAGAACACTTTTATGCCAGTCATGAAGCGATTGACTTTTATCACCGTTACAAAGAGGATATTGCATTACTTGCAGAAAGCGGGATTAAGTGCTTTAGAACTTCGATTGCGTGGTCAAGAATATTCCCCAATGGTGATGAAGAAGAGCCCAATGAAAAAGGGTTGCAATTTTACGACGATCTATTTAATGAGCTTCTGAAATATGGGATTGAACCAGTGATCACTATTTCGCATTTTGAAATCCCTTTGAATTTAATACTCAAATATGATGGTTGGAAGAATCGGCAACTAATCGGTTTTTATGAAAGGTATGCAAGAACGATCATTACCAGATACAAGGATAAAGTTAAATATTGGATGAACTTCAATGAAATAAATCATTTTCATACCATTCCACTTGCAGCAGGGGGAATTTTGATAAAGGATGAAGAACAGAAATTGCAAGATATTTACCAGGCATCACATCATGTATTTGTCGCAAGTGCTCTTGCTAAGAAACTCTGCCATGAAATCTCACCAGATGCCAAAATGGGCTGCATGCTTTCTTTAAGTCCGATATATCCTCACACATGTAATCCGGATGATATTTTCGACTCTTATGAATTGAGAAGGAGATCGCTATTTTATTCAGATGTGATGATTCGAGGTTATTACCCAAGCTATGCGAAGCGGATTTGGAAGGAGCATGGAATCTCAGTAGTGATGGAGAACGGAGATCTGGAACTAATTAAGGAAAACACGGTGGATTATCTTGGCTTCAGTTATTACAGAAGTTCCACCCATAAAGCTGGGATGCCAATCCTAGGAAACACGGGCGGCATTATCGGTCTTGAAAACCCATATTTGGAAAAAACGGAATGGGGATGGCCCATTGATCCAAAAGGCTTAAGGTACGTATGTAATGAACTATATGATCGCTACCAAATACCACTATTCATCGTTGAAAATGGTTATGGTGGACGTGATGAAATTGACGAGAATGGCGAGATTCATGATGACGCAAGAATTGACTATATCCGTAAACACTTAATTCAATTGCAGGAAGCGATCGAGGATGGGTGTGAAGTTATCGGTTATACATGGTGGGGACCAATAGACATTGTCAGTGCTGGAACAGGAGAAATGGAGAAACGCTACGGTTATATTTACGTCGATAAAGATAATGATGGAAATGGGACACTGGAACGTAGAAAAAAGAAGAGCTTCGGATGGTACAAGAATGTGATTGAAACAGATGGCAGAGCGTTGTATGAGAGGAACGAAAAAAAATAACCTCATTTTTTGCCACACAAGAACCGAAAATCAAGATTATTGAAGGAGGGTTTATCTTGGAACATAAAAATAAGGCTGATTTTCCACCTCATTTTTTATGGGGAGCGGCTTCTGCTGCTTATCAAGTTGAAGGTGCATGGAATGTAGATGGTAAAGGTCCATCTGTTTGGGATATTTTTGTTCGAGAGGAAGGGAGAACGTATAAAGGCTCTAATGGAGATGTGGCTGTTGATCATTATCACCGTTTTAAAGAAGATGTAAAGCTGATGGCTGAACAGGGTCTTAAAGCTTACAGGTTCTCGGTCGCATGGAGCCGTATTATTCCTGATGGTAATGGAGAGGTCAATGAACAGGGTTTGCAGTTTTATGATGATTTAATTAACGAGCTTCTGAAATATGATATTGAGCCCATTCTAACTCTGTATCATTGGGATCTGCCACAAGCACTTCTTGAAGAGTATGGTGGCTGGGAATCAAGAAAGATTATTGAGGATTTCAATCGATATGCGGTCATTCTCTACAAGCGCTACGGTGACCGAGTGAAATACTGGGTATCGCTTAATGAGCAAAATTATTTTGTAGGTTATAGTTATGACTCGGGGCTTCATCCACCTGGGATTCGTGATAAAAAGAGAATGTATGAAGCAAACCATATTGCAAACTTAGCCAACGCTACCGTCATTCATTCGTTTAGAAAATATGTTCCAGATGGCAAAATTGGACCAAGTTTTGCGTATAGACCGTACTATCCAATCAATTCAAACCCGGAAAATATTATGGCGTTTGAAAACGCAGAGGATCTCCTTAATTATTTTTGGATGGATGTTTACGCTTGGGGAACATATCCGACTGCCGCTTGGAAATACCTAGAGGAGAATGGCCTTACTCCGACAGTTGAAGAAGGAGATTTCAAATTATTGAGTTCAGCAAAGCCTGATTTTATGGGAGTAAACTACTACCGTACGACTGCTGTCGAGAAGAATCCATTGGTAGGCGGAGTCGGTGCGGGCGTGAAAAATACAACCGGCAAAAAGGGCTCTACGAAGCATTCTGGAGTACCTGGTATGTACAAAACGACTGACAATCCTTTCGTTGAAACCACGAATTGGGATTGGGAGATTGATCCAATGGGAATTCGTATTGCTCTTAGACGTATCGAAGCACGCTATCATCTTCCAGTATTAATTACAGAAAATGGACTTGGTGAATTTGATACGGTTGAAGAAGGTGATGTCATCAATGATGATTACCGCATTAAATTTTTGGAATCCCACGTATCGGCCATTCAGGATGCAATATCGGACGGAGTGAATGTAATAGGGTATTGTGCTTGGTCGTTCACCGATCTGTTAAGCTGGTTGAATGGTTATCAAAAACGCTACGGCTTTGTTTATGTCAATCGCAATGAAGTGGATGAAAAAGATTTGCGCCGAATTAAAAAGAAAAGTTTCTACTGGTACCAAGATGTGATTAAAAGGAATGGCTTGACGTAAAGGAAGAGTGCCTGTTTGTAACGGAGTCAATTCGTCAGGAATTAAAAACGAACGTTAATAAGTAAATTCGTTTAAATGAATGAACAGTTGTAGATGATGAAATCGATTCAAATGTGAGAAATAAAAAAGTGGAGGTTTATGAAGATGTTTCACTTGAGAACCAAATTCCCAGATAACTTTCTATGGGGAGGAGCCACTTCTGCAATGCAAGTAGAGGGAGCGAGTGATGTTGGTGGTAAGGGCTTATCTGTCTCTGATGTTTATATTTTTGATGAGAGCATGCCGAAAGAAAATTGGACGGATCAATGGCATATGATGACCCACCGACAAGTTGAAGAAGCTCAAGATCCTTCCAGTGATAAATATTATCCGAAGCGACATGGAGTAGACTTTTATCATCACTATAAAGAAGATATCGCTTTATTTGCTGAAATGGGATTTAAAGTATACCGAATGTCGATTGCATGGACAAGGATTTTTCCAAATGGAGACGAGCTGGAACCGAATGAAGCGGGGTTGGCTTTTTATGATCGCGTTTTTGATGAACTAGAGAAATATGGCATTGAACCGCTCGTTTCTTTATCACATTATGAAATGCCCCTATATTTAGCCACTGAGTACGGCGGTTGGGTAAACCGTAAAGTAATCGACTTCTATGTCCGTTTTGCAACGACTGTTTTTAATCGATACAAAGGTAAAGTAAAATATTGGATTCCTTTTAATGAAATAAATTGCGTGAAACATCATCCTTTTGTCAGTATCGGTGTTGTTGAGGAAAATCACCCTCATATTGAACAAGCAAAGTTTCAAGGGGCGCATCATCAATTTGTTGCCAGTGCTTTGGCAACTAAAGCTTGTAAAGAAATTAACCCTGTTGCAAAAGTTGGGTGTATGATTAGTTATCAACTCCTTGTTCCATATAGCTGTGATCCAGATGATATTCAAAAAACAATAGAGAAGCAGCGTGAATCCCTATTTTTTACAGATGTTCTGGCACGAGGTTATTATCCAGCATATACAGCAAGGATGTTTGCTGAAAAGAGTGTTAAACTCGAAACAGAGCCAGAAGATGAACAAATGATTAAAGAGTTTCCGGTTGATTTTATTTCCTTTAGTTATTATATGTCTAGTGCAGTAAGCGCCCATCCTGAAAATCTAGAAGGAGCAGTGGGGAATTTAATAACGGGAGGAATTAAAAATCCATACTTGCCAACTAGTGATTGGGGATGGCAGATTGATCCTAAAGGATTGCGAACCGCATTAAACCAACTATACGATCGTTACCAAAAGCCATTATTTATTGCCGAAAATGGATTGGGCGCAGCAGATGTTGTTGAAGAAGGCGATGTAATTATTGATGATTATCGCATTTCCTACTTAAGGGATCACATCAAGCAAATAAAAGAAGCCATCATAGATGGAGTCGATGTATTTGGCTATACGAGCTGGGGTTGTATTGATATGATAAGTGCTTCAACTAGCCAAATGTCGAAACGATATGGATACATTTATGTAGATCAAGATGATCTGGGCAGAGGAACGAAACGCCGTATTAAAAAGAAATCTTTTGAGTGGTATAAAAACGTAATAGCAAGTAATGGAGAGCAATTAGATTAAAGGTTTATAGGAGGATGAGTAAACATTGATAGAAAAAAATTATACGATCGTTGATGATGCAGGTATTCATGCGAGACCGGCGACATTATTAGTGAATAGTACTTCACCGTTTAAGTCGGAAGTAACTCTTGAATATAACGGTAAACAGGTGAATATGAAGTCCATTATGGGTGTTATGTCGCTCGGAATCCCAAAAGGGGCGAATGTCAAAGTAATGGCAAAAGGTGAAGATGAAAAAGAGGCAATGGCACGTATTGACGAAGTCATTACTAAGGAAGGCCTTGCCGCTGGAAAATAAGAACTAGCTAGATAGAAATGCGAATGCTGATTTTAAGGACCCGTTACTTGAAAGGAATTTTATCAAGTAACCGGTCTTTTCTTTTTTTATGACACGGTGTTTCCTGTCAATTTATTTTTCCTTTTATTTCAAACAAAAGTACTTTCGTAACGGAATTTTGACGTGAAAAGAGATTTGTCCCCTTCACAAAATCGGTCAATCCGTGTATCTTTTTTATAATTACGTTATGTTAAGCAATGTTGTGGCCGATTTTTGCCTCATTTTGTGTGAAGCCTTGTTTTCACACACCATGCAAAAAGTTCCTCTGATTCTATGATAAGAGAAAATTAGCACCGACATTAAACAAAGCCTATAATTATAAACCGATTCGGTCAAAAGAGGTTGGAAATGAATAAACGTTTTTTAACATTACCTGAATTAAAGCAACAGAAAATACTTAACGCAGGTTTTAAAGTATTTTCAAGTCATACTTACAAAAAAGCATCCATGCAACTGATTGCAGATGATGCTGGAATATCTAAATCTTTATTGTTCCACTATTTTCGTAACAAGCAAACATTATATGAATTTTTGTTTCAATCAGCTATGGAAATAATTCAAGGGGAAAAAAGAATCAAAATAGATAGAGGACAAGATTTTTTTGAACTAATAGAAAATGAAGTTAATCAACGTGTAAAATTAGTTGAGACGTTCCCGTTTCAATACAAATTTATTATGAGGGTATACGATGAAAATAATTTAATTAATAATGAAGAAATCAATCGGATTATATTGGAAGATATAAGTAGAAGAAAAACCGAAGTATTAAATCTTGTTGATAAATCTAAATTTAAATTTGAAGAGGACTTAGGGATACTCTATGATATCCTCCTAGATTTATCAAATGGATTTTATGTTAGAGTCTTTGATCAGGGTGAAACGAAGAAAGAAGTGGTATTAGAGGAGTTTCGTTTGTATTTAACAAGTTTAAAACGAAATTATTATCTGGAGGGCTGTTAATGAGGGAAAGAAGAATACAATCATCAAGGGGAGTCGTCTATTATTGGAAGAACGAAATGGTGGCATCAAATAAATTTGCGATTGTATTCTGTCACGGATTAACCGCCGATCATACCCTTTTTGATAAGCAAGTCGATCATCTTAAACCTGAATATCCGTTAATTACTTGGGATTATCCTTTACATGGAAAGTCGAGACCGTATGCAAATTTCAGCTTCAAGAACGTAAACGAAGAGTTATTAGCTATCCTTGAACAGGAGAGGATTGAAAAAATAGTTCTGGTAGGGCAGTCGGCAGGGGGGTATATCGCTCAGTCCTTTATTCAAGAGCATGGAGAGAGAGTGATCGGGTTTTTAGGAATCGGTACAACCCCTTTTGGTAAACATTACTATAAGAGTTCAGAACTTTTTTTTCTAAAACATTATTCGACCATTGCACGTTTATATCCCTATCGTTACTACTGTAAAGCTGTTGCGAAAAGTATTACTGTATCTGATGAAGCGAGAGAAAGTATGTACCGGTCATTAGTAAAATTGGGTAAGGAAGGCATGCTAAATGCTAGTAGTGCAGTATATGGAGAGTTTCTTAAGATAGAAGACGAAGTAAAATTTAATTGTCCTGTTTTGATTACTTATGGAGAATATGATCATACAGGGTATGTTCAAGAATACTGCAATCGATGGACTGAAAAAACAGGATATCCGTTGAAAATAATTTCGAATGCCTCTCATAATGCAAATTATGACAACTATGAGGAGTTTAATCACTTACTTATTCAGTTTGTCCAGTCCATTGAATGAACTTCACAACTGCAAATTAAATAGACGAGCAGCTATTTGATGTCCGCTTTAAAAAATTATTCAGCTTGAAATGTGTAAATAATGAAAAAGTGGAGAGGCAGAAAGCTTATAGGCCGTATAGAAAAAGGGTTTTAAGGATAGTTCCATTTCAAATGCTTAAGCAATCACAAGTCTCTTATTCAATCATGATCGTCTGCACAGGAAAATGGCGATTGAAAATTATTAGGTAAAAAAATAAAACTGCACTCTATATGTTAGGCTAACATTTGGAATGCAGTTTATGAATATCGGTATATTTAAATTGTCATTCTCATGATGTAGCATAGCTTATCGTTAAAACAATTCTCCGGCATTCTTAAATACGATATTTCGTGATAATAGTATATTTTTAGTTGAATGTTCTCTAACTATTGCTTTCATTTTCTGTGTATAACCGATACAATCAAGTACAATCGTCTGGATGGAAGATTGTTCGAGATATTTTGTTGCGCGAATAAGTGATTGTTCGTCGAATTGGTAGGGAGAGCTGGCGACCGTTATTGTTTTGAAGCCTGCAGTATGCCATTTTTTCTGAATAGAGTCAGCTTGTTCAGGTAAAGGAATGATGACACCTATTTGCTCTTTCTTTCTAAAAATACCTTGAGTTGCATGGTTTAATAAATAATCTGGATAGATGATTGGAATTTTCGAGTCAAAAGGAGGAAACTCACCTGTGCATGCGACAATAATCAATTGGATTTGATTCTGATTAAAATCATCAATGATTCGTTGAATAATCGGAATTACTTTCTCTTTTGCCATTGTGGCTGATGTTCCATCTTTAAGTCTTGACACAAGTGTTGTTTGACCGGATTCTGGTTTTATTTTTTGTAATTTTTCCTGATTAAAATCATCGAGAACCCCCCGTTGAATAAATTCAACATTTGTTGGAAAGAATCTTTCTATCTCAGGTAATAGATCAGTTCGTGGAGCTTGGCCAATGGTAATCACACCGATTTGTTTTTTCACATTTATTCCTCTCCTTTAATTAAAGAGAAGCAGGAGTCACTCCTGCTTCTCTCTGTTGTTATTCTTCTATCGAAATGTTGACCCCGTTTGGACTGACAACAGAAATTGTTCCATCTGGAGAAAGGTTGAATCCTTTTACCTTTGGGTTGATGCCTGTTGCAATATCTAAGTAGTCGAATTCAATAGTAGCGTAATCATTTAAGATTTCTGTGACTGCCTCTTGATATAACTTAGCCCGTTCTTCTTGGTCCACTGTCTCAGATACCGCTCTGTCTAGTAATTGATCAACTTTTTCATTAGTGTAAGCTTTTCCATTTCCGTTGCTTCCTACTTGGTCAGAGTGAAAGCGTGGGTTAAGGAAGAAATATGGGTCAGGATACCAAGACCATCCACCGATGTTCATTGGCGCGTTATTTTTAGAGATTGTTTCTGTTAATGTTCCCCATTCAGAGACCTTGATATTAACATCAATATTTAGATTTTTTTTCATTTGATTTTGGAAGATCGTAGCATAGTTTTGGCGCGTTTCTAATACGTAAAGATCAATTTCAAATCCACCAGCATATTCAGTTTCATCTAAGATTTTTTTCGCTTCCTCAGGGTTATACTCTGGTCGCAATGATTCGAAAGATTGATCATAGCCCCAAGAGCTTTTTGGGAGTGGACCGTATGCTGGAGTCCCACCGCCCCATTGGTGAACACCTTGAACAATTTCGTCGATGTTAGTAGCTTTTGAAATAGCTTCCCTGACTTTCGGATTTGCTGTAGGACCTTGTTTGTAGTTCATGTCAAGATACGTAATAGAAAGACCTGGAGTTGAAAGCAATTCTAGATTTTCATCACGTTCAATGACTTCTCGATTTTGCCCTTTAATATCTGTAGCAATATCTATATCACCGGAACGTAAAGCATTCGTCATCATGGACTGATCAGAAATAAATTTATAAGTTACCCCATCTAAATTAGGCTCTTCACCCCAGTAGTTTTCATGCTTTACTAAATCTACTTGTTGATCTGTTTTCCACTCTTTAAGCATAAAGGGCCCCGTCCCGACTAAGTGTGCCCCAAATTGATCGCCCCAACCTTCGACCTCTTCTTTTGGAATGATGATATTTCCTTGGTCAGTTAGCATAGCCAGTAAAGCTGAATTAGGAGCCACTAAGTGGATTACTACTTCAAACTCACTCACAACTTCGACACCTGCGACACCAGATAGACGATTTTGTGCTGATTTATTAGCGGAGCGTTCTAAGCTGTATTTCACATCTTCTGCCGTCATTAGTCTACCATCTTGATATTCACCTGGTTGGAAATGTACATCATCTCTCAATTTAAATGTGTAGGACATCATATCATCAGCTGCTTCCCATTCAGTTGCTAATGACGGTACGAAGCTCTGTAAATCTTTATCATAGACAATTAATGTATCCGCAATTGAACGCATGATTTGAGATTCATATACGCCAGTGTATAGGGTCGGATCTAAAGTGGCTGCATTAGATGATAGGCCGATATTTAAAACACCGCCGCTATTACTTGAACTTTCATTTTCAGTACCTTTATTTTCCGTTGAATTTTCTCCAGAAGAACATGCTGCTAATACCATCGTGATGATCATAGACAATAGTGCTAATCTCCATATTTTCTTTTTCACTAGTTTTCCCCCTTTTTAATTGATTCACATAGTGATACAAAAGTTCAAATAATGAATATATAAATAATTTACACAAAATTTTTAATAATGTAAATATAAATTGTTTGGTATAGTCAAAAAATTTTTAATTTTACTTTACGAACAAAAAAAAGGATGATAACATTCTATTAATTCACATAATAAAACAATAGTTCAGATAATGAATCAAGGAGGGGATATTTTGAAAGGTTTTCTCTATAAAAGAATACTGCAACTAATACCGACTTTATTAATCGTAGCGATTATCGTTTTTTTTATAACTAGAATGTTACCAGGTGATCCAGCTGCCGTTATGCTTGGGCCACAGGCAAGTGCGGAGGATATAGCGGCGTATTCGGAAAAGCTGGGGTTAAATGAACCACTTCACAAACAGTTTTTTGATTATTTAATAAACTTAGCGACGTTCGATTTTGGAAATTCACTTACGTATAACCGGCCAATTATGGATTTAATTATTGAACGTTTTCCTAACACTATTATTCTTGCAGTCAGTGCTTTATTGCTAGCGGTAATGATTGGTGTGCCAGCAGGGATTATTGCAGCAAGAAAACAAAACACCATTATCGATTACTCTGTTACAACTCTCTCTTTAATTGGGGTTTCGATGCCGATATTTTGGTTAGGTGTCATGTTAGTTCTCTATTTTAGTGTTAATTTAGGATGGTTTCCTGCAACAGGAATGGGATCTCTTGAGGAAGGGTTCGGGAGCTTTATCCGCCATCTAATCTTGCCTAGTGTGGCATTGGCGACTATCCCTACTGCTGAGTTTGCGAGAATTATACGTTCAAGTATGCTGGAAACCATTTCACAGGATTATATAAAAACAGCACGTTCAAAAGGATTAAAAGAATTCAAAGTGATTAATAAACATGCTTTTAAAAATGCGTTGACCCCTTTATTAACAGTTATCGGATTGCAATTTTCTGGCTTATTAGGTGGGGCTGTATTAACTGAAACAATTTTTAGTTGGCCAGGAATGGGGTTATTGATCGTAGATGCGATAGAAAAGCGAGATTTTGTCGTCGTTCAGAGCACAGTTATTTTCATCGCCGTTATATACGTAGTGATTAACTTAATCGTTGATATCCTCTATAAAGTTGTGAATCCAAAAGTTAATCTTGACTCCAATAGTGGAGGTGGAAAGTAAGAATGAACAATGTTCAAGGAATCGAAGAAGCGAGAGACATTCAATATAGAAAATCAAAAAAAGAACAATCCTTTATTCGTAAATTGCTGCGAAATCGTTTTGCTGCACTCGGATTATTTGTGATCTTACTTTTAACGGCGACAGCAATTTTTGCCCCGTATTTCGCAACTCATGATCCGTATGAGATGGATGTCACAAAAACATTATTAGGACCAGGAGAGGACGGCCACATTTTAGGAACAGACAGCTACGGACGCGATACTTTTAGTCGGATTGTATTTGGTGCCCGAATATCGCTATTAGTTGGAGTTGCTGCTGTATTATTTGGAGCTGTCCTTGGATCATTACTAGGGTTAATTTCGGGTTATTTCGGAGGAAGAACAGACGCTATTATCATGCGAATTATTGATGGAATGATGGCTTTTCCGTTTATCTTATTAGCTATCGTCTTAATGACTGTTTTAGGACAAGGGTTAGTGAATGTCATCATTGCGATCGGAATATCGAATATTCCTGGTTTTGCTAGGGTTGTTAGAGGTCAAGTCTTAACTGTTAAAGAATCAGAATTTATAGAAGTAACTCGCTCCTTAGGAGCTAAGCACGGAAGAATTTTATTTAAACATGTCGTTCCCAATAGTGTTGCTCCTTTAATCGTTTATGCAACGATGAGTGTTGCGGGAGCGATCATATCAGAGGCATCATTGAGTTTCTTAGGATTGGGAGTACAGCCACCAACTGCATCTTGGGGTAGCATGCTTCAAGAAGGTAAGAACTTTCTCGTGCTAAGTCCAGAACTAGCAACTTTTTCTGGGTTAGTCATTTTGATTACAGTACTAGGTATTAATCTATTTGGGGATGGATTGAGGGACGCTCTTGATCCAAAAATGAAGTTATAGGATGGGGGTGGCAAAAGTATGTCAGAACCAATTTTAAGTGTAAAAGATTTACAAATCGAATTTAAATCTGGATCCATTGTTACGAAAGCGGTAAATGGGGTTACTTTCTCACTAAATGAGAATGAAAGTTTAGGCATTGTTGGAGAGTCTGGTTCTGGTAAAAGTGTGACAGCGACTTCCATCCTGCGTCTTATACCGAATCCTCCAGGGAAAATAACAGGTGGAGAGATTATTTTTAAAGGTAAAAACTTATTGACATTATCAAATCGGGAAATAAGAGAGATTCGCGGAAATGAAATATCAATGATCTTTCAAGACCCTTCAACTAGTTTAAATCCAGTATTTACGGTTGGGAATCAAATTATTGAATCGATTCGAACACATAAGGCTGTTTCGAAAAAAGAAGCAAGAGAATTAGCGATTAAAATGTTAGAGTTGGTCGGTATACCAGCTCCGGAAAAAAGGATTGATATGTATCCGCACGAATTTTCTGGGGGAATGCGTCAACGAGTGATGATTGCCATCGCTTTATCATGTGATCCAAAGCTTTTAATAGCTGATGAGCCAACGACTGCATTAGATGTAACCGTACAAGCTCAAATACTGAATCTAATGAAGGAATTACAAGCAAAGTTAAACATGTCGATCATTATGATTACACATGATCTAGGGGTAGTATGGGAAACATGTGACAAAATCATCGTCATGTATGCAGGGAGAGTAGTAGAATCGGGGACGGTAGCGGAGCTATATAAGAACTCGTTGCATCCGTATACATGGGGGTTATTAGACTCACAAATTACTGAATCTCAAAATAATTTGAAACCACTGGCTACAATCCCTGGTAGTCCGCCTGACTTGAGCTTCGAAGTCAAAGGATGTCCATTTGTAGAGCGTTGTCCGTACGCTCAAACTGTATGTTTTGAGAAGACCCCTCAGTTAATGGAACCAACGAAGGGACATGCGGTTGCTTGTCATTTTCAAACATCGGATCAGAAGCTGGAACGAAAGGAGGATGCATATTTTGATGGAAGCACTACTTGAAGTTAAGGATTTGAAAAAGCATTTTCCAGTATCAAATCATATTCCGTTTAAAAAATCAACGCAAAGTGTTAAAGCAGTTGATGGCGTTAATTTTAAAGTTTATCCGGGCGAGACTTTAGGAATCGTCGGTGAATCAGGCTGTGGTAAATCTACGATGGCGCGTCTTGTTAATCAATTGATCAAGCCAACTAGTGGCGAGGTTAATTTCAAAAAGAAAAACCTGATTGAAATGGATGCACGAACATTAAGAGCGACACGAAAGAAAATTCAAATGATCTTTCAAGATCCTTATGCTTCCCTTGATCCCCGCTTGAAAATTGGTGAACTAATCGCAGAGCCTCTTGTCATTCACAATGTAGGGAACAAAGAAAGCAGGAGAGAACGAGTAGAAGAATTGCTTGAAACGGTAGGTCTAAACAAAAGATATGCGGCACGATATCCTCATGAATTTTCTGGGGGGCAAAGACAGCGTATCAATATAGCTAGAGCATTAGCTCTGCATCCCGAGTTAGTCATATGTGATGAGCCTGTTTCGGCATTAGATGTTTCTGTCCAAGCACAGGTTATTAATCTATTAAAAAAATTGCAAAAAGAATTTAATTTAACATATATATTTATTTCGCATGATTTAAATGTCGTACGTTATATGTGTGATCGAATTGCCGTGATGTATTTAGGAAAAATTGTAGAAATTGGAACATATGAAGAAATTTATTCAAATCCCCGACATCCATATACAAAGGCTTTATTTTCAGCAATTCCTAAAGAAAATCCTTTTGAAGAAAAAGAGCGTATCATCTTAAAAGGGCAGGTTCCAAGTCCGCTCAATCCGCCTTCTGGCTGCAGCTTCCACGAACGTTGCCCATTCGCGGTAGATATTTGTAAAACAACAGTACCAAAAGTGGTGACACCAGAAAATACACATCAAGTATCATGTCATTTAATTAACTAATTTTGGAGGTATAAAGATGTCATTAAAATATGTAATGGAAATGTACGAAATAATGGATGATCAAACGGTAACAGGAGAAAAAGTGAAAGAGTATTTGTCTAGCATTAGTAAAAACGGGCAAATCGCAATTCACACGATTGAAGGAAAAGAGGGCTCAACTGATTTCATTAAAGTAGTGGTTCCGGGGAAAAATGGAAAATCAAAAGGTGGAAGTGCGCCAACCCTTGGAATAATTGGACGATTAGGAGGAATTGGAGCACGTCCAGAAATGATAGGCTATGTATCAGATGGTGATGGTGCACTAACGAGTATGTCATCTGCTGCGAAACTTTTGGACATGTCAAATAAAGGTGATCAATTAGAGGGTGATGTCATATTAACAACACATATTTGTCCAAATGCACCAACGAGACCGCATGATCCTGTTCCATTCATGGATTCCCCTGTAGATATTTTAACAATGAATGAATATGAAGTGACAGAGGAAATGGATGCCATTCTTTCTGTTGATACGACAAAAGGAAATCAAATTATTAATCATCGAGGTTTTGCAATTACTCCGACTGTAAAAGAAGGCTATATTCTTAAAGTAAGCGATGACCTCCTTCATATTTATTCACAATCAGTTGGAAAATTACCTGTTACAATGCCGATTACCACACAAGACATTACACCTTATGGGAATGGTGTTTATCATATTAACAGTATCCTTCAGCCAGCCGTTGCAACGGACAAACCTGTAGTGGGTGTTGCAATAACGGCTGAAACTGCTGTTGCAGGATGTGGTACCGGTGCAAGTCGCGTCACGGATGTGGAAGAAGCGGTTCGCTATTGTATCGAGGTAGCCAAAATGTTTGGTCAATCAAAATGTAATTTCTACGACGAACAGGAGTTCAATCATTTAGAAAAGTTATATGGGAAGATGACACATTTACAATCATTAGGAAATTAAAAATAATTTCATTATCTCGCATTTAATCTTAATTTAGTAAATGCTCAGATAAAAGCTTAAATGTAATGCGGGTGTACAATCTTAAAAATCAATTCAAGTAGGAGGCTAATGATAGAATGACCGGAAAACAAGAACTAAAAAACTATTTAATTCAAGAAATAGAAAACCATAAAGATGAATTAATCGACTTATGTAGTCAACTAATTAAAATTCCTAGTGAAAATCCACCAGGAGATTCAACAGAGATTACTACTTTTATTGATCAATATTTGAAAAATGTGGGAGCAGAAACCGCTTGGCATGAGGCAACAGATAAAATGTACAATCTTGTTTCAACGATTGGCGAAAATAAAGGTGGAAAACACTTAATTTATTGTGGTCATTCTGATGTCGTTCCGACAGGTGATCACACAAAATGGGATTTCAATCCCAATTCTGGTGAAGTTGTAGATGGATGGTTGCTTGGACGTGGAGCTAGTGATATGAAGGCTGGTTTGGGAGGGATCATTTTTACATTTGCGCTCTTAAAAAAGTTAAATATCAACCTCCCGGGTCAATTGACCTTAGCCATTGTCCCTGATGAAGAGACAGGTGGAGAATTTGGTGTTCCTTGGTTATTAGAACGCAAGATTATTCAAGGAGATGGCTGTTTAATAGCGGAGCCTTCCTCTCGCTATAATCCTACACTTGGTCAAAAGGGTTCGTACTGGTTTAAGCTTAAAGTATATGGAGAACCAGGGCATGGTAGTCTATCTCCGCTGGCTGGAAATAACGCCATTATTAATATGATTAATGCGATTAATGAAATCCGAAAATTATGGGAATTACATATTGACATACCTGAAGAGGTTATGCCATTAATAGAGAGATCGAAGAGATATATGCGAGAAGTTGAGAAGGATCGTGAACCTTTCCAAGCCGTATTGGATCATGTCACTGTAAATATTGGGAAAATTCAAGGTGGGACAAAGTCGAATATGATTCCTGAGAGCTGTGAAGTAGAAGTTGATTGCAGGCTTCCGTTCGGTATTACTCAGGAGGAGGTAACAGCATTTTTACACGAAAAGCTCAATTCATTAGGAATTGAATATGAATTGACTCGTTTTGGCTTCCGCAGTAATGCCAACTATACAAGCGACGAAGAACCTATATGTAAAGCCATTGTCGATAATATTACCCACGTGACAGGACATGAGGCCTATGGTGTCATGCAATGGGCCAGCAGTGATGCTCGCCATTTTAGAAATCATCATATTCCGGTACTTCAATATGGACCTGCTTATTTGCCAAGTATTCACGGTTATAATGAGAAAGTGAAGGTAGAAGATATTGTAAGATGTTGTAAGGTTTATATTGCTGCAGTCATTGACTACCTTTACGAACAAGAAACAATGTAAAATACTACTATGGTGCATATTGGCATATTTCTAATATGCACCATTTATTATTTTTAGGAGGCAATTCTTTAGATGTTGAAAACATTGAGCCTATCATTAGAGGTATTGAAAATGTTTACAAAAGAAAAACCAACTTGGGGGGGAAGAGAATTAGCAGCTGCACTAAACGAAAATCATACGAAAACCTATCGAATTTTAGAGACTTTCGAAAAGCACAAATTTTTAATCAAAAATAAAGAAACAAAGAAGTATTCGCTTGGGTTTGCTGTATGGGAACTTGCGAATACAGTAACAGAGCTTTTCAACATAAACGAACTAATACATCCCATTTTAGAAGATTTAAGTGAAAGCACGAATGAATCAACATTTTTAATGATAAAAGATGGAGATGAGGCAGTAACATTTGACGCAGTAGAGGCGAGAACAACAGTGAGATTTTCCGTTTCAATCGGAAGTCGCTCTCCCTTATATGCTGGCGCTTCATATCGCTCCATATTAGCACATTTGCCGTCAGAATATATTGAGCAGTATTTAGAACGGGAACTGATTAAATACACGGATAAAACAATGGTAGACCCAAAGGTAATTAAGGAAGATTTGGAGTTAATTCGTAAAAACGGATATGCTGTAAGCAAAGGTGAATATACGGAAGATGTGATTGCTGTTGCGATGCCGCTATTCTATAAAAATACGATATTTGGCTCGATTACTGTGTCAGGCCCAAAATACCGCATAAACGATGAACAGATCGAAATGTTTATTACAAGATTACAAGAAGCAAAAAATGAAGTTGAAAAAGTGGTAGAAAAGCATGGAGCAAACTTTGGTTTATTTTAAAAGAGAACAGATCAGTAGTTTTTATTATGACCTTGCTCTCTTTGTAAAGAAAGGAGAAAGTAAATATGAGTTTAATAGAGAATGCCAAATCTGTTTTGCTACAAAATTTAACAGTTAAAACAAATGAATCCGTTCTCATTATTACGGATGATGACAAAGAGGCAATTGCCAACTTATTCTATCAAGCTGGTAAAGGGGTTTCAAAAGAAGCTGTTCTAGTCAAAATGCCAACGCGAAATAAATCTGGTGAAGAACCTCCACAGATGATAAGTTCTTTAATGAAATGTGCTGACGTGATATTATGCGTGACTGAACATTCGTTGACACATACAAACGCTAGAAAGAATGCATCCGAATCTGGCGCGAGAATAGCGACGATGCCTGGAATTACGTTAGATATGCTGGAAAATGGTGCAATTACTGCTGATTATCATGAGGTTGAAGCACTTACGGAAATGTATGCTCAACGATTAGATCAAGGTGAAGAGGTCAGAATTGAGAAGGATGGACATGTGCTGACTTTCTCTATTAAAGGAAGGAAAGGAATTAGAAGTACAGGAGTTTTTAAGGAAAAAGGGGAGTCAGGGAATGTGCCGTCAGGGGAAAGTTATATTGCACCGATTGAAGACTCTGCGAATGGCAGCTTACTGATTGATGGTTCGATCAGTAACATTGGTGTTCTTGATGAACCGATTATGTTAAAGATTGAACAAGGCCGATTGGTTCAGGCCACAGGTGAAATGGGGCAAAGATTACTGCATTTATTAGGTGATGGAGCTGGTAGAACGATCGCGGAATTTGGAATCGGTACCAATAAAAAAGCGAGGTTAACAGGAAACGTTTTAGAAGATGAAAAAGTATTTGGAACAGTACATATTGCATTTGGAAGCAATAAATCCTTTGGTGGTAGAACTGAAGCTGGTGTACATATCGACTGCGTCATGAAAGAGCCGATTGTATGGATTGATGCGGAGAAAATATTATCTTCCGCTTTAGGATAGCAAGTTATCTGTTTTTAAAGTGAGGTTTTATTTGCCTTGGTGATTGTTCAGATGGATCGCTCTTATTTTGCTGTCCATAAAAAGAGCAAGCATGAATTGATTCATGTAATATAGAGCGAATTTGCAGCTTGAAAAAAGAAGAGTGGTCGAACCACTCTTCCGAATGTTATTTGTCTGAAGCTAATTTGGAATAAAGCTTGAGGTTAATAAATTGCCCTTTCGACTTCTCTGCTTCTCTTAATGTTCCTTCATAAATAAATCCAAGTCTTTCAATTAGTTTTATGGAATTTCTGTTTTCAGGTTCAATTTTGGCTTCGACTCTATTTATGTTTAAATCGTTGAAGGCATAATGAATGAGAGAAGTGATGGCTTCCGCAGCGTAACCTTTCCCCCAATATTTCCTCCTCAGATCATAGCCAATTTCCGCTTTAGCATTGTCATAGTCGATAGCATTGAAGCCGCAAGTGCCTATTATTTCTTCTGAATCTGCTTCAATGATTGAATAGCGAATCGCTTCATTATTTTGCGAGAGTGTTTCAAATAATTGAATCATTTCTTCAACTTGTTTCATGCTTGTAAAGCGATCAATATTCATATATTTCGTTACTTCAGGATCAGACCAAATTTCAAAAAGTTGAGCTTTGTCTAAAAAATTCATTTTTCTTAAAAATAAGCGTGGTGATTTAATTTCTGTAATCAATATTTTACCTCCAGAATGTTTTTTTGGCGATGAATATTGATATCTGCGCATAGTTCAGTCCCTTCGATAGTTGTGCTTCCAGTATAACATACGATGCTTGATAAATTGTCTGTTAAAAAGTTTCAACCATTTCAAATTTCAATGTAAAAATCGACTTTTCAGTCATGATTAATTGGAGTTTGCAGAAAAGAGACTATTGGGAAGATGGAATTGAAATTAGTGCTATGCAAAAAGGTGATACCTAAATGCAATGGCGGGGGCTACCGCATTTGGACATCCAGTCGAAGCAAGACCTTGCCTCTTTAATTTTGGGAAAATTTTTATAAGAGTTCATTGTATAATGATGTTGCCGAAGGAGAAAAGCATATTTATAACGATTATTGTTTTTAAGAAAGGAGTTTGAGCATGTTAATAAAGCCGAAAAAATTACAGCCGGGTGATTGTGTGGCAACAGTAAGTCCTTCTTGGGGAGGAGCGGGTGAGCCACTACTTAAATGGCGTTATGAACAAGGTGTAAAAAGGCTAGAAGACATTTTTGGATTGAAAGTTATTCCAATGCCAAATAGTTTAAAGGGAGAGGACTATCTTTACGAGAGTCCACAAGCACGTGCGGAGGATTTGATGACTGCATTTACCGATAAACGGATAAAAGCAATTATTGCAAATATAGGCGGAGAAGATAGTATTCGATTACTTCCTTATATAGACTTTGACGTTATACATAAGAACCCGAAAATACTGATGGGATACTCTGATACGACCATTGCGCATTTGTTTTGTCATAAAGCTGGTGTATCTTCTTTTTACGGTCCAGCGATTTTAACTGATTTTGCCGAAAACGTGGAAATGGATCCATATACAATTGAAATGGTACAAAGAACGCTCTTTTCAAATGAACGGATTGGTGAAATTAAACCAGCAAAAGAATGGACGAGTGAGAGATTAGAGTGGATTGAAGAAAATAAGGAGCTTCGACGAACGATGCGGAAGAACAGTGGTTATGAAGTACTTCAAGGGACGGGTATCGTTCAAGGGTATTTAATTGGTGGTTGTATTGAAGTTTTAGAGTTTGTAAAAGGAACGGAGCTTTGGCCAGAAAATAAATATTGGGAAAATAGCATCCTATTTTTTGAAACTTCAGAAGAAAAACCAGAACCAAACCTTATAAAATATTGGTTGCGAAATTATGCTGTACAAGGCATTCTCAACAAAGTAAATGGAATTATTTTCGGTAAACCCCAGGACGAGGCTTTTTACGATGAGTATAAAGTGGAAATACGAAAAGTGATGAAAGAATTTAATTTACAAAACTTGCCAATTCTTTATAACTTAAATTTTGGTCATACTGAACCAAAATTCATCTTGCCATATGGCGCAATGGCAGAAATTAATTGTGACGAAAAGACTTTTTCGATCCTTGATAGTGCTGTGGAATAATTTAGAAAGTTGTATGCTCCATCTCTTTTCGGTCGAATAGCTGTTCAATTTGGATAGCCAGAAGTTTTCACCTTTTTGGTAGAATGTCTATATTATTCGGACATTCAAGAGGAAAGTGCATTATGTTCTGTCCGAATAGCGATTCAATTCGGACATTCAAGAGGAAAGTGAATCACGTTCTGTCCGAATAGCGATTCAATTCGGACATTCAGTAGGAAAGTGAATCACGTTCTGTCCGAATAGCGATTCAATTCGGACATTCAAGAGGAAAGTGCATTACGTTCTGTCCGAATAGCAGTTCAATTCGGACATTCAAGAGGAAAGTGAATCACGATCTGTCCGAATAGCAGTTCAATTCGGACATTCAAGAGGAAAGTGAATCACGATCTGTCCGAATAGCGATTCAATTCGGACATTCAAGAGGAAAGTGCATTATGTTCTGTCCGAATAGCGATTCAATTCGGACATTCAAGAGGAAAGTGTATTACGTTCTTTCCGAATAGCGATTCAATTCGGACATTCAAGAGGAAAGTGAATCACGTTCTGTCCGAATAGCGATTCAATTCGGACATTCAAGAGGAAAGTGCATTACGTTCTGTCCGAATAGCAGTTCAATTCGGACATTCAAGAGGAAAGTGAATCACGATCTGTCCGAATAGCAGTTCAATTCGGACATTCAAGAGGAAAGTGAATCACGATCTGTCCGAATAGCGATTCAATTCGGACATTCAAGAGGAAAGTGAATCACGATCTGTCCGAATAGCAGTTCAATTTGGACATTCAGTAGGAAAGTGAATCACGATCTGTCCGAATAGCAGTTCAATTCGGACACATAGTAGGAAAATCCATCTCATTCTTTCCGAATAGCGATTCAATTCGGAAAGCCAAAAAAAGTCCTCTCCAAAACGTCGCAAAAGTAAGCATCACATCCACTTATGAGACTGGAGGAAGACTTTTAATCGAGCACTTATTATTTGTCTAGTATCCACTATGAATAATTTACATCATTTTTTAGAAAGAGGTGTTTGAATGTTCCTTTTTAGTTGCAGTATGATTGGTAATCCATTTATCAACCTCTATTCCTTTCATCGGCTTGCTGTAAAAATAGCCCTGCATGACGTGGCATCCCAGTTGTGTTAGTGATTCAACGTGCTCTTGTTTCTCTACACCTTCAGCAATCACTTCAAGACCGAGATTTTCCGCCATCAAAACGATTGCATTGATAATGGCGCGTTTACTAGGTTTATCTAAGTCATGTGTAAATAATCGATCTAGTTTTAGCGTATCGATGGGGATTAGATCTAGGAGACCGATAGATGAATAACCAGTTCCAAAATCGTCCATTGAGACTTTTACACCTAAGGAACGAATATTATGGAGCTGGAAGATTACATCGTTCACGTCGTGAAGCACCATAGATTCAGTGATTTCTAATTCAAGTAAATGTGGTTCCAATTTTGCCTTTTCTAGTATTGTGTGAACCCATTCGCTTAAGCTATCCAACTGAAAGAGCCGTATGGAAAGATTGACAGAAACAGGATATATAATCCCTTTCGTTTGCCATTCTTTGCATTGAATGCATGCTTCCTCTAAAACCCAACGAGTAATCGACACGATGTATCCTGTTTCTTCTGCAACCGGAATAAATTCACTTGGAGAGATCGTTCCCAGTTTTGGGTGTTCCCAACGCAACAGTGCTTCAAAACCATATAAACGATTTTCTTTTACATTCCATTTTGGTTGATAGACGAGATAAAATTGTTTATTTTCAAGAGCGAGGCGAATATCTTTTTCTAATTCCATTTTTCGTACTTCTTTTATTCCCATTTCATCAGTATAGACACAATAACGGTTTTTTCCTAATCGTTTAGCTCTATACATCGCTGTATCGGCTTTTTTCAGGAGAACAGAACTATGTGAGTTCTCGATAGAACCTACACTGATCCCAATACTACTTGTAATATACAATTCATTTCCTTCAATGTGATAGACTTTTTTTATAACTTGTAAAATATTTTTAGCCAGTTGTTCTGCACGTTCTTGTTCGCAATTTTCCACAATAAATAAAAACTCATCACCGCCGATTCGAAAAACATGCTGATCTTTCTTAACGAAGTGGCGTAAGCGAACAGCAACTTCCTTTACTAGTAAATCACCTATATCGTGGCCCAACGTGTCGTTAATTGCTTTAAACTGATCTAAATCAATGAACAAAACCCCGATATTTTGAAAACCGACATTTTTTTCAAAAAAACGATTCATTTGATGACGATTGGGTAACTCTGTTAGTGTATCCTGATAGGCCATTTTCTCCAATACGTTGCGGTCAAAGAACATCGCGCCCCAAGAAACCAAGAGAATAATGATGATCGTAATCGTTACTCCATAAAGTAAAATAGGTTCGATTGTCTGGCTATGATGTGTCATCTCACTATGAGTGTAGAATTTAGCTGCTTTCATACCTGTATAATGCATGCCACAGATGGCAATGCCCATTATAATTGCAGATAACCATTTGATCCAACTGGAAGAGGACTGGTTCCGGAAACGAATAAACAAAAATAGTGCTGCATAAGAAGCGATAAGGGCAATAACAATAGAAGCAGCAACTAAGACGGGATCGTATGAAAGCTCATAGGGCATTATCATTGCTTTCATTCCTATGTAATGCATCGCTACAATTCCAGAACCCATGAAGAGGCCGCCTAATGCAATTTTAAACATATTAATATTTTTAGGCATAGTAATGTATAGGGCAATAAATGAAGAAACAGTGCTTGCTACTAAAGAAAATAAAGTAAGCCAAACATCATACTTCATACTCGTATGGAGGTGAAATGACAGCATTCCGATAAAATGCATCGACCATATCCCACTTCCCATCACTACGGAGCCTGATAATAACCAAAAATATTTTTGTTTTCTGCTTGAATTCGAAATCTTTGATGTGATATTTAAGGTGGAATAAGATGCTAAGATCGCAATCAAAACTGAAAGCGCAACAATATAGTAATTATAACTGCCTTCCACGTTCACTATAGTCAACTCCAAAATATAGAATTTCTATTTGATGACAATTTGTCCATTATTCCAATTTTAACCTTCCTTTCTGAACATTTTCTGAACAATTGTTATTTTAACACTCTTTTATAAAAAGCTTAGTATATTTCTGCTCGTTTTTATCAGGAATTTTGAAAAATAAAATATTGTCGCAAGTGGCCCTTTTGAAGGAACATAAAAATAGGGCAGAAGTGGAAACTTAAGAAAGAAAATTAAAAGGAGAATTTACTAAACTGGTCGATCAAATAATGATCGATTAGTCCTTTTTCATGCCCATCTAAAGATGTTTTTAAGGAAAGAGTTTCCGAGGTTGTAATGAGAGCGCCGGAATTTCCAAAGCCTAATAAAAAAGTGCCGAACATTGTTAGGCTTAACTTGTTCGGCAAAATGCATTATTGATGGAAATGACTTTCTAGTATCTTGCGCTTCTCAAAAAGCTTTTGAAAAGCATAATTTATTAATGAAAGTAAATAGAAAATGATAAAAATCGTTGTTGGTGTGTATTTTTTTAACTTATAGTGTCCTAATTTTTGAAATAAAGGATTCAAAAGATACGCAAAGATAAAATCAATAATTAAATTTAGAAAAGCATATAATGAAAACTTTTTATATGTAAAATGGAACACCCACAAATTGATAGTAAAGAATGGACCTAATATAAAAGCTAGTGCATCAAAGACCATATATTTATAGCCACCTTTAACTCGCCACCAGTTAAAGATGGGATTTAAAAGAGTTTGGATTAAAAGGATGGAGGAACAAAACAATGTCACGGGTAAGAATCTTTTGAAAGATTGTTTTGGAAGAAAAATAAATAAAATGGTCCATAAAACAATGGCATTAAATATTCTAAAAAAATTAACAAGCATAGCTGCCACCTCCAGTTTTTCTTAAATTGTGCTATTTATTTTGTTTATATTCCGAGTTATTCATAAAAAACAAAAAGAGTTCTAAAAGAAAATTCGGTTCACTATTGTTTGATTAATGACTCAATTTAATTAAAGTATTTTGTATTAGTGGTTGCTGTAATGTTTTTAGTGTTAGAGCATAGAATACCGCATTCTTCTTGGCTATTACCGATGACGAGGAGTTTGACGGAAAGAGAGGGAGCGTAAAGGCTTCATGAGAAAAATAGAAAAAGGATAAATAGCTTTTTTACGGCTATCTATCCTTTTTCTATTGGTAAGAATTTAAGTTTTATTCAGTACTTGTGTCAAAAAGAGTCGTTACTCTATCCTTCAACTAAAAGATTATTTTTGGTCTGCCATTTTAACCATTCGATTTTACGAGTTTTTCTTGGAAGAAATTGTCGAATATATTCTTCGTTGTAGCCAACCAGCAGTCTTTTTTCATCCATAATAATCGGGCTTTTTAGTAATCTTGGATGCTTCTGGATGATTTCAAGTAGTTCGAGTAAAGATAATTCATCAAGATCTAAGTTCATATCCTTATAGATTTTTGATCTTGTCGCGATAATTCCTTCAGTTCCGTCTAATGTCATTCGAAGGATGGCTTGCAATTCTCCTATTGTAAGAGGTTCTTTAATAATATTCCGATCAACATAAGAGATTTCATTCTTTTTCATCCACTGTCTTGCTTTCCTTGTTGATTTACATTCTAAGCCATAAATGGTTACTGTCACTGTGCATTCTCCTCATTAAATTTTTTAAAAAATCTTTTTATTGTCGATATATGCCACGTTTTATTAGATCCATGCTGGTTGAAAATGCTTGTATAGCTTCTTCATCTGTTAACCCTTTTAATGTTTTCTCAACGAAATTATGAAAGGCAATAGCAGTTATAATTTTAAAGACATGTACTAGTTCATGATGGTCATTAATATTAAATCGACTTGTATCAATTAATTCGGTTATTTCTTTAAAGATTGTATGATCACGAGTTACATCAAACATATTGGTGAAGGAATTTTCCACTTTATTTGTCGTATATAAGAGAGCGTTCCGTAAAAAATTTCGCTCTTCTTCATTTGGTAAAATAGTGAGGAAGTAATGATACATTTCCTTCATAGCCTCAATCATATCTCCATTATGTCTTCTTAATAATGCTAGAAAATACACCTTCGTCTTTTTTAATTTTTCTTCTAATAAATATGAATAGAGATCTTCTTTATCCTCAAAGTATTGATAGAAGCTCCCTCTTGGAATACCAGCAGTTTTGATAATATTGGCAATAGAAGCTTCAAAAAGAGGGACTCTAGCAAATTCCTTCTCTGCTGCTTCAATCAATGTATGAATTTTTTGTTGTGAAAGGTTAAAAAACGTTTGTTTAGGCAATGTTCTTTCCTCCAACCTCGATCCATATGACATCGTGTCATATTTCCGTTGTTTTAATAATATATGACAGTGTGTCATATGTCAAATGATTTATGACACACTGTCATAATTTCATCATCTCATTGTTGATGAATGGTTGAAAAAAATAGGCCCGCTTCATTGTTATTTCTAATTTGCACAATGGTTACAAGTTCAATCATGCAAAAATCAAAGTGATTTGTTAAGTGGAGTTATCTGAAAAAAAAAGACGAGGTACTAAATGCAAAGAGTATGGATTTTCCTTCATTTAGGGATGGTGTTGACTGCATAACCGATCGTTATACCTCACTGAGCATTAAAGGAGGAAAGCGAGAAAAAGATTGAAATAGCTGGTGGTGTCTTTGAATTTCCTTTAATGAGAGTCTCAAAGGGAATATTGCCAATATGATGTTGGTAAAAATGTATGGGAAAGATGGGGAAAACTGATGGAAAAGGAGCCAAAGAAAGCGCCTTTTCCAATAGAAGAAATGTCCATTTTTTGTTAATTGCAAGACTCATATTCCATTTTCAGGTTGTCAAAGATCGTCTGCACAGGAAGAATGTCTTCAATTTCAGCGACTCTTGCCCCTGCAAATACGAGGCCATTTTCGCAATCTCCGTTCATGGATGTGACTAAAGAATCCATCGTGCAAAAGCGATAGGAACAATTTTTTAGGCAATCAATGCATTTCTTGATTTTCACCTTTTTATCGCCACTTATCAGCTCAGAAAATCGGTTCTTAATTGCTCGTCCTTCCAGCCCTACGGTAGTTTTAACCATGATGATGTCTTCTTTTTTTGCCTGAACATATTTTTCTTTAAAAGTGAGTGGTGCATCGCATTCGTTGCTTGCAACAAATCGAGTCCCCATTTGAACGCCGGATGCTCCCATTTGCACCGCACGAGCGATGTCCTTTCCCGTCATGATGCCCCCAGCAGCAATCACTGGAATTTTTACAGCTTCAACAACTTCCGGTAATATCGCAAATAGCGGTCGCTCAGTTCCTAAATGTCCACCTGCTTCATGACCTTCTACTACGACAGCTGAAGCACCGAGCCGTTCTGACATTTTTGCCAGTCTGGCGGTTGAGACGATAGAGATGACGGGTATGTTTGCTTCTTTACCCCAGCTATACATATCCCTAGAAATTCCAGCTCCAGAGATAATAAAATCCACTTTTTCTTCGAGTGCCACTTTCATTTTTTCTGCAAAATCGTTCATCGCAAATAGAACGTTTACGCCAATATAGCCTTCATTTTTAATGGCTGCTTTTGCCTTCCTTATATGTAGCTTCAATTCCTCGATCGTAATGCCCGTTCCAGAAATAATACCAATTCCTCCAGCGTTTGCAACAGCTGATGCTAAACCACTTAACGAAATGCCTACCCCCATACCACCTTGAAGGATTGGAAATTTAGGAGCCATATGCCCGATTTTTAATTGTGGAAAATTCATAGGAAAACCCCATTTCTCAGGTATTTTTATTTCTCTTTATTATTCAATGGTTATCGCTAATTGAATAGTGACAAATATAATGCCTGGTCTTAAAAGTAGATGATAATTATTGAGATTTCACAAAATGTTCAAATATATTCTTTCCTATTTGGATTGTTGGTAAGATTGCAGGTCCAGCAATGATTAGTTGAAGGCGTTGTTTAAAGCAATGAAGAAAGCTTGGTGGGTGAACGGCATCCTTTTGCTTAAACGGCGATGTAAGGAAGAGAAGCTACATTAAAAAATAATCGACTTCAGGATCTGTTATATTTTATTGCCTTTTAATGATGAAAAATTTGACAAAATCGGTTATTTAGCCAAATTAGCTCTGCTTAGGAAAAAATTGGCGCAGTGATTTTGCGTAACCGCCTAATAAATTAAGAGGGAATGAAAATTCTCCTGACCATAAGCGAAGGACACTGAATATTCGTTTACTATCGTACCATTGCTTTTGAAAAGTGAAATTGGTAAAAAATAACACGATTGTTCAGAAGAGATGATGGTGCATACAATGGCATCAGAGGTGATGAATATGGTTAAATTTTTTATAGATCCTGGACATGGTGGGTCGGATTCAGGTGCTGTCGGTAACGGATTAAGAGAAAAGGATTTGACTTTAGCCATTGCATTAAAAATACGCAATTTACTCCTCAATTATGAAAATACGGAAGTAAGATTAAGTCGGGTTAACGATATATTTGTATCACTATCTGAACGTGCACGATTAGCTAATTCGTGGGGAGCCAATTACTTCTTGTCCATTCATATTAACAGTGGAGGAGGCACAGGCTTTGAGACGTTTATTTATAACAGCCCGAGCAGTGCCACACTATCTTATCAAAATGTGATTCATCCGGCAATCTTAAGTCAACTAGGATTACGCGACAGGGGAAAAAAACGAGCTAATTTTGCGGTTTTAAGAGAAACGAATATGCCGGCAATCTTAACGGAAAATGGATTTATTGATCATGCGGATGATGCAAATAAATTAAAAACAACTGCTTTCTTGAATAAGGTTGCCACGGGGCATGTGGCCGGATTGGTTAAAGCGTTTGCGCTCAAACAAAAGAGCGGGACGCAGCCTGTTTCAACACCAAAACCTGTAACAAGACCATCAGGGATTGTCAGCAAACCAGTCTCCGTTTTTCAGCAGTGGTTAAATGAAAAATATAAAACTAGTTTAGTTGTTGATGGAATCTATGGGGAAAAGACAAAGACCGCAGCTATTAAGGCGCTGCAAACGGAACTTAATAAACAATACAACGCTCGTTTAGTTGTTGATGGAGTTTGGGGTTCAAAAACAAAAGCTGCTATTCGTTCAGTTGGTAAAGGCGCAAGAGGAAACATCGTTTTTATCATTCAAGGGTTGCTCTATTGCTTAGGTTATAGCCCACAAGGATTTGATGGGGTTTTTGGCGATAACACTGGGTTCGCTGTAAAGGCTTTTCAAAAGGATCGGAAGTTATCGCAAGATGGAATTGTTGGAAAGAACACGTTTGAAAAACTGCTCTCATAAAGGTCAGAGACCTCCCTGATTCATGGGAGGTTTTTACTCATTTATTTAGGCTTTATTAGATAATAAAGTAGATAAAACGACTTTTGGTTCATTTTGTGTGAAACCTTAGTTTTACACGTCTTTCAGTTTTGCTGAAAGGTTCTCTCTGATTTTATGAAATCAAAGAGAACATTAGCCAGAAATCAACACCGACATTTAACAAACCCTTGTATTAAGTTAGAAATAACTGCAAACTATCTTTCATAGTGGGATTTAATAAATGGGAAACCGAAAGGGCGCGTTTTTCATGTCTTTTTAGTCCATGAGAATTTTCGTGAGAGCGATTGTCAAAAAGGAGAAATAATATTTTATTGGTTTTATTTATTCTTGATTTTTTGTCACAAATTATGGCTGATTGCACCTAGACAACCCCCTGATAGAATTTTATACTGAATGTAATTTAATAGTTTCCATTGATAGGTATTGGATACATCGTTATCCAATTTAAGAGGGAAGTTCGGTGAAAATCCGTCACGGTACCCGCCACTGTAATTCGAAGCGACCTGCTTTAATGCCACTTTCTTAACGGAGAAGGGAAGGCGCAGGAAGTGTTGAAGATAAGTCAGGAGACCTGCCTAATCAATGAACACAACGAAACCTACGGGATAATAGGGAGGTGTTTGCAAGAATACGGTAGTTTCATATGTTTGCAAGTTTATTGGAAACATATACAAATATATTCTGGGCATTCGAACCTATGGTTTGAATGCCTTTTTTGCATCAGGAAATATACAACCTAATCGCTGAGGGTCTTGCTAGTAATCCGTGTATCTGCGGTCCAAGAGCAGCAAACGATAAGTAAAATTAACATTTTTAGTCGTTTGAATGGCGATCAGCATGAAGGAAAGCTTCGCTGACTAATCTTCGCAGGAATCATTCGAATTGAAATGGTTTTGAAGATGTGTCCTTGCACTTTTGTTCTGCCATTTGAAAAGGAGGATCTATGATGAAGAAACAATCTATTTTTGTGCCAGCAGCAGTCATTTTATTTTTTGTAAGTTATTTTTGGTTCAATTCTTCTCGTCCGGCTTATGCCATGCATATTATGGAAGGTTTCCTTCCGGTGGGGTGGGCTGTTTTTTGGTGGATTGTTACCATTCCGTTTCTCATTTTTGGAATGAGATCAATTCAGAAAATCGTAAAAGAGAATCCTGAAGTGAAAATGATGTTAGGCTTAGCAGGTGCTTTTGCCTTTGTCTTATCTGCTTTAAAAATTCCTTCAGTAACCGGTAGTAGTTCTCATCCAACCGGGGTGGGGTTAGGAACCATCCTTTTCGGCCCATTAGTAATGAGTGTGCTTGGAACGATTGTGCTACTCTTTCAGGCGTTATTGCTTGCACACGGCGGCCTAACGACATTAGGAGCCAATGCCTTTTCAATGGCTGTTGTGGGTCCGCTTATTGCCTTTGCGATCTATAAGCTGGGTACAAAATGGAAATGGTCTTTTTCTATTATCGTCTTTTTGGCAGCAATGTTTGCTGATTTGGGAACCTACGTTATTACCTCTTTGCAGCTAGCTCTAGCTTTTCCGAGTGAGATTGGAGGAATAGCTGCTTCTTTCAGCAAGTTTGCGAGTATTTTTGCTCTTACGCAAATTCCGCTTGCAATTAGTGAAGGATTATTAACTGTCATTGTGATGAACTTGATTAGAAAATATAATACTGATGAATTAAAGCTGTTGAATGTTTTGCATAAGGAGGCTCGATGATGATGAAGAATGCGTTCCTTTTTCTAATTGTCGTTCTGTTAGCGATTATTCCTCTTTATATCGTCAATGATTCTGAGTTTGCGGGAGCCGATGGAGAAGCTGAGGAACAAATCGTTGAGATTGCTCCTGACTATGAGCCATGGTTTGACTCAATTTGGGAGCCGCCTGGCGGGGAAACGGAAAGTTTGCTATTTGCCTTGCAAGCGGTTATCGGTGCATTAATTATTGGCTATATATTCGGCTACTCAAAAGCAAGAAAGAGTTTCTCATATAAGGAGAATGTGAATAAAAAAGATGTTGCCAATTGACCAAATGGCGTATTGCAATGCATTTAGAAATGTTCATCCATTAGAGAAAGGAATCTTTGCTGCTTCCCTTCTCTTCTTCTCTTTATTATTAAAAAACGCTGCTAGTGCCATTTTCATCTTTGTGTTCATGAGTATTGTTATTGTTAAAGGGGCAAAGATTCCACTGTTGTATTATATAAAATTACTGCTATTGCCCTCTTTCTTTTTATGTACAAGCGTTTTATTCATTCTTTTCTCCGTGGCACCAGTGAGCACGGAAATATTAAACATTCTTTTTCAAATAGAGATCGCAAATTGGAGAATTTATATCAGTGTCGACAATGCTGAGCAAGTTTTGGAGCTTTTTTTGTCCGTAATGGCTGGGGTAAGTTGCATGTATTTTTTAATCCTGACCACTCCGATGCAACAAATCATTTGGTTATTGCAGAAAATGCGCCTGCCTTCATTATTTATTGAACTTTTCGTTGTGACGTACCGATTTATTTTCGTTTTGCTTGAAAATATGAATGAAATTCGCATTGCACAAACAAGCAGACTCGGATATTTTCGGATAAAACAGAGCTTTTATTCTTTGGCACAGCTTATCATCAGTATATTTGTTAAATCGCTTAAAACAGCACAAGATGTACAAAAAGCCAGTGATTCCCGAGGAAATAATAGTGGGCAATTTTTACAAGTTGAAATACAACAATCGTTTAACAAAAGAAATTGGCTTACGATTGGTTGCACAGTTTTTCTCACTTATTTTATTTTTTTCCTTGGCAAAAATGTTTAGGAGAGAACTGTCATCTTGGAAAAAGAGGAGAAAAAAGCAATGGTACAGCCATTTTTAGAATTAAAGAATGTTTCCTATCAATATCCTGATGGGACGCTCGCATTAAATAATATATCGCTTCAAATAATAACAGGAAAAAAGATTGCTCTGCTGGGAAATAATGGAGCAGGGAAATCAACATTGCTTCTTCATTTAAATGCTGTACTAGCTCCCACAACGGGACAGCTATATTATAAGGGGAAGGATTTTACTTATAAACGTAAGGAAAAAAATAAACTGCGTGGAGATGTTGGGATTGTCTTTCAAGATCCGGATACGCAGCTTTTTTCGTCAAGTGTTTATGATGATATTCAATACGGTCCTCGGAATATGGGACTTTCAAAAGAGGAGGTAGAATCGCGTGTTCTCGAGGCAATGGAGATGACTGATACCATGTCTTTAAAAGAAAAACCTCCACATTTTTTAAGCGTTGGTCAAAAAAAACGAGTGGCCATTGCCTCTGTTTTATCAATGAAACCAGCTTTAATGATTTTTGATGAACCGACTGCGGGACTAGATCCCTATTACACTAATAGGATCTTAAATATCCTTAATCAACTAGCGACGAAGGAACGCACTATTCTTGTTTCAACACATGATGTTGATTTCGCATATGAATGGGCTGATGAAATATGGCTACTATCGGAAGGGATGCTAATTGCCAGAAATGCTCCGTTCGAAATATTCCAAGACCAAACTTTATTAGCAAAAAGCCACTTGCGACAACCGTGGGTACTTGAAGTATTTGCCAAAATTAAGGAGCCATTAAAGATGTCAACCTGTCCCCGTTCAAAAGAAGAGTTATTGACAATACTTGAGCATTCACTTACCCCAATCGTAGATAGAAGCAAATGAGCTGAGGAAAACAAAAACTATTTGTTTTCCTTTTTTATATCATGGATTCCTCTTTTTCCAAGTAATGAAACGAAACCATATAAATTGAAGAACTACTGCGACAATAACCCCAATCGAGGTATCTCTCATTCGATCGAGGGCATAGCTTTTTGAATGCTCCTCGAACACGAACACAAATAATATCGTGAGTGCAACTTGATGAAGGACTTTCATATCCAGGTTCAACCACTTTGTACAATAAGAACCTAAAAGAAGCAGTAATCCTAAAAACCATCCATTTAATTGGATATGGGTTGCGATCAGTACAGTGAGAAGGATTCCTAAAATGGTTCCAACGGCTCGCCGAAGTGAAAGTTGAACCGTTTGATTGAATGTGGTTTGCTGACAAAGGATAACAGAAAGTGGAGCTAGATAAGGATGTTTAGATCCTAAAAGCTTGGCAATTTCCCACGCTAAAGCAGAGCCAATGGCCATATTCCAAATTATAACGGTGTCGTTTGCTTTTGTGTCTTCGTGTTGTGAGTCTTTCAAATTTGAAATCAACTCCTCATAATTGATTTAATTTAGTATCATTCTTTTTGGGAATATTATGTGAATTACATCTGAAATAGCTTCTTTATATCCTGAAATAAAAAAAATTTACGATATTTCGTATCCTTTTTCATATTTTTTACGTTTTACATAACAAATAGCTTTATTAAGGAGGAGCGACCATGACGCTAAAAGTAAGTGAACAGACGGAGTTATTAAGTGGACAACTTCGGGATATAAAGAAGATTTTCGATGAAATGGTGATTCCTTATAGGCCGGAGCTATGGCGATATTGTTACCATATTACGGGTTCGCCATGGGATGCGGAGGATTTGGTTCAGGATACATTGCTGAAAGCTTTTTCATCATTATCACATTTATGGCAGCCGATAAATCCGAAAGGTTACTTATTTAAGATTGCATCCACTACATGGATCGACCAATGTCGCAAGATGAAACTGAAACTGGAACCGATCGAAACGACTTATGAACTTCCATCATATGAAGACCATTACATTGGAGAGATTGAAGATGCATTTGCCCATTTAGTAACTACGTTGGCACCTCGGCAAAGGGTTGCTCTATTATTAGCAGATGTCTTTAGCTTTAAATTGAAGGAGGTTGCAGAAATAGTAGGTGCCAACGAAGGGACGGTAAAAGCGTTGCTGCATCGTGCTAGAAAAAAATTAAAGGAAGCGAAAGAGAGCAATAAAGAGAGCAAAAATGATGAGATTACTAGCGAACAAAAAGAATTGATTTCGAATTACATGGCTGCTTTTAATAGAAGGGATCCAGAAGGGATTGCGAAATTATTAGAACATAATGTAAGAACGGATATCGTTCATATTGCGCAAGAATTAGGAAAAGAGGTTGTAGTAAAACATTCCCTAACCGATTGGGCCAATGATCCAGTAGATATGAAAGCTGAACTTCATCATTTGTGGGGGCGTCCTACGATTGTTCAAGTCGCATTCGCGAACGGTGATCGTGCTGTTTATAATTTAAATCGCCTTGATTGGGAAAATGGAAAAATAGTCGCAATAAAAGACTATTATTTCTGTCCTGAATTGCTTCGTGCCGCTGCTAATCAGTTGATGATGAAGGTTTTTCCTAGAAAATATACGTTACAATAATTGGGTTGGAGGAAATACGATGAATCACTTGGCAAACATTAAAGTAGTTGTACCATCAATCGCTTCAACCTTAGAATTTTATAAAGATATTTTGCAATTTAATGTGTTATTTTTTGATGATCGCCAAAAGGCAGCAATGGTAGAGTTTGATTCTGGACAGAATCTTTTGCTCGTTGAGGATTCAAGCCTTGATGTAACAAGGTGGTTGGCACCGTCTTATCATCTTGTCAATTCGGGGGAGAGGCTCTATTTCAGAGGCAACAGTAGTCATATTGCGTCGGTCAAATTAAATGAGGTTGAGGTCACAAAGATTGAAAAAGAATGGGGAGACACAATCTTAGAAGTTACTGATCCAAACGGATATATCCTTTCATTTTGGGAAGGAAAAGAACTCAGCTTTTTAGAACTATTGGAATTTTATGAACTTGCTCCCATTCGACTAAAAAAAGCATTGGAGGGGTTAAACGAAAGGGACTTGGATCTAGTAAGGGCTCCGGGAAAATGGAGTATTAGACAAACGGTTTTGCACATGGTTGATTCAGATGCGTCCTCACTGGCTATGGTCAAATTTGCTTTAGCTGAACCTGGAAGAATATTTAATGCTAATGGTTATAATCCGGATACATGGGTGGAAGGCTTAGATTATCAACATCGTACTATTGGGGCAGAGGTAGCACTTTTTATTGCGATTCGAAAACATATTTCCGGCTTGCTTCGCCATCTTCCTAACGCAATGGACAGAACGATACAAATTTCGAGTGGCCCAGTTGTAACAGTAAGGGAGCGAATTCGTCTATTAATGTCTCACGCGCTTGGTCATATTGAACAAATTCTCGAAACAAGAAGAATTCATGGAAAATAGGGAGCGGTCATTTTTTTATAATGAAATATTATTAGTTTCCTGGGTAAGAAGAAGGCTGTCTGATAAGTCCCTAAAATAAAGCAATGGGAGAAAAACAGCTCGTCTTCCTCCCATTACTTTTGTATTATATGGATCATTTCCTGAAAGAAGCTGGCGGATGCCGGCAACTTTCAGTATATTGTGGGCTAATGCCACAATTCCAAACTCGACATGGACTTTATCAGGACCCCGTAGGGAAAACTACGGAACGAGCGATTGCCCTTGATGTGACCGAGCGCACTTCCTACCTCAATTTTACGTTGAGCAGATAACTGCCTTTTTCACACATTACAAGGGCTGTTTTTGCCTTCGATTTCATTTCTTTAACGGATATTTAATTTCGAAAAGAGGATTACCTGTAAAAGATTATTGAAGGAAGTTTTTTAATAATTAACTATGTGAGAATAGTGTTATTCACACAATCTTTATAAAATTTTTGAAAAATGGATTTTAACAATTGAGATTGTATGATATATTAAAACCAATTTAATAGTTTAATTTAAATAAGTGCTCACTTTGTGAGGTAAAAGGGAAACTAGTGAAAATCTAGTACAGCCCCCGCTACTGTAAGAGCTGATGAAATTACATGACCACTGAGAAATCGGGAAGGTGTAAGAGTAAGATGATGCTTAAGTCAGGAAACCTGCTTATTTAAACGACACTTTACTTTTCGGAGGGAGAAGTATAGGCGGAACAGTAGTGTTTCTATTGTTTTTATGTTTTAAGTATAGTATTTCATCTATTGTATCTTAAAATGCCTGTATTCCTATGAAAGGAGTGCAGGCTTTTTTATTTACGCCGAGAGCAAGCAGCCTGTCTCAACTCCTCCCGCCGAAAATCAAGCAAATTGTTGTTGTCTTATGGAAAGAACAGACCCTTTAGCGCTTTTTATGGCGATGAGGACAAAGGATACCCTTTTCCTACATCCTCATCGGAGCAATTTCAACTTTTAATTGTTCCGAAGACGCGCTCCATGCGCATTTGTATTCTTGTAACAGAAAATTTTAAGAATTGACTAGCTCCGGTTTCTGCACGATGTTCCTCAAGTTTTCCACAAGAAAAGGTTGATTAGGGTGCTTACATCGGAAATTTGCGTTCTCACAGCCCATTTGGATGGCTTTTCAGAAAAGGTGCTTGTACTTTTCTTAATTTATTGGAGGTTAGCGAATGAAAGTTGGAAAGATTTATGTAGTAGGATTTGGTCCAGGCTCAGAAGAACATATTACAACAAGGGCAATATATGCTCTGCAGCACAGTGACTATATTATTGGGTATAAGACGTATGTGGATCTTATCGAGCATTTAGTTACGGCGAAATCAATTGTAAGTACAGGGATGACAGAAGAGGTTTCTCGAGCACAAGAAGCAGTAAAGCAAGCTGAAGCTGGACATACAGTATCAGTGATCTCAAGTGGGGATTCTGGTGTTTATGGAATGGCAGGTTTAGTGTATGAAGTATTAATTGAAAAAGGCTGGACGGAGGAAAACGGCATCGGGGTAGAAATTGTTCCAGGTATCTCGGCAATCAATTCGTGTGCAAGCTTACTAGGTGCCCCGGTTATGCATGATGCCTGTACGATTAGTTTAAGTGATCATTTGACGCCGTGGAAGGTGATTGAAAAGCGGATTGAAGCAGCGGCGATGGCTGATTTTGTCATTGCTTTATATAATCCGAAAAGCGGGCGGAGAACGCGGCAAATAGTGGAGGCACAAAGAATTTTGTTGAAGTATCGCTCTCCTGATACACCTGTAGGCTTAGTAAAAAGCGCATATCGTGACAATCAGCGCGTCGTTTTGACGAATTTAGCGGAAATGTTAGAGCATGATATTGGCATGCTAACGACAGTCATCATCGGCAATTCCTCCACTTTCTTTTATGACAACAAGATCATAACACCGCGGGGGTATCAACGGAAATATACATTAGGTGAAGAAAAGCAAAGTTTAAAACCGCATCAACGTCTAAAGAAAGAGGCTGAACCATGGGCGCTAGAGCAAGAAAAGGAAGCAGCAACTAGCACTGAGCGTGAAGCTAAAAAAAAAACGAGTTCGTTAAACATGGCCCTTATGGCCGTAGCGATGGTGACAAAAACGAAGATTGATCATCCATTAATAGTGCAGCAGCCTCTTGAACAAATATTTGAATTTGCCGTCTCTCCAGGGGTTGCGAATAAATTTATTACACCAGAGCAAATGCGTCTATTGGCAGAAATTATTAGCGAGCAAGGTTCGTTAGAATACACGCCAGATCATCGTTTTATCGTCAAGCTTTCAACAGAGGAGCCTGATGTGATTGTTGAAAAACTTAAACAAAATGGATTAATGGTGATGCCGATTGGCGATGTATTAAACGTAAAGGCTTGTGACTTTTGCTATGGTGAAAAAGCGGAGTCTATCCCATACGCAGAGGAAATTGCAGAGCAACTAGGGGGTTTGAAGCTTCCGAAGGAATTACATATCGGCTTTAATGGCTGCGGAATGGCCTGTTATCGTGCTGTCTTTGATGACATCGGGATCGTCTATCGCAAAAAAAAGTTTGACTTATTTATTGGCTCAAAGCCAGTGGGGAGAACGGCTCATGCAGCTCAGCCAGTTGCGGAAGGAATAGAGCCGGAAAACTTATTGCCGCTGCTAACGAGAATAATTAATGAGTATAAAGAAAATGCACATCCGAATGAACGCCTTTTTAAATATTTTAAACGAGTGAAGAGAATTCAAGATTTTATTTATCATGATATGAGTTCGAAAATTGAAGTTGAGCCAGCACCGTGTGGAGATTAGGAGGGTACGATGATTTTATTTTTAGCGGGGACAAGTGACGCAAGAGCTTTAGCGGTTCATTTGCAAAATCAAGGGTATTCAATATTAGCAACCGTTGTGACGGAATCTGCCGCTGATAGTTTAAGAGAAAACGATATTCCATATCAGGTAGGTCGTTTAAGCGAGAATGATATGAAGGAACTGATCTCCAAGCATGAAATAAATGTTGTGGTGGACGCCAGTCATCCTTATGCGGAGGAAGCTTCGAAAACAGCAATGGCTGCAAGCGCTCACTGCAAAATTCCTTACATACGTTATGAGCGGCCGCAAGAACAGTATCAATCTTCCTACATTACAGAAGTTGACAGCTATGAAGAAGCAGCGAAACTAGCGCAAAATCATAAAGGTACCATTATGCTGACGACAGGTAGTAAAACGTTAGATATTTTTACAAAATATTTAATGAAGGATGATATTCGACTTATTTGCAGGATGCTTCCAAATAGGGAGAATATGGAAAAATGTGACAAATTAGGAATTAAACAAAAGGATATTATCGCCATACAAGGACCATTTTCAGAATCATTAAACCAATCATTGTACGAGCAGTTTAAAGTGACATTAATGATTACAAAAGAAAGCGGCAAAGTCGGCTCTGTTGACGAAAAGATGACCGCTGCAATAAAGATGGGAATACCCGTCATTTTAATAAAGCGGCCTTCCATCCAGTATGAAAACTATTGTACTTGTTTTGATGAAGTGACTCATTTATTAGGAGGTTTTATTAATGGCAAACATGAATTTTAATACGAGTTTTACCCCTGTTACGGTCGACCCGGACAAAATATATGATCACAGCTTTGCGATCATTAAGGAAGAGATGGGGGAACATTCTTTTACAGATGAGCAATGGCTGGTAGTGAGACGTGTCATTCATGCTTCAGCAGATTTTGAATTAGGAAGGAGTATGATTTTTACTCCAAATGCGATTGAAGCAGGAATTCAGTCCATTCTTGCTGGTCGCCATGTGGTTGCTGATGTGCAAATGATTGAAAGTGGATCAGGACGTAAACGATTTCAAAAACATGGCGGTGATTTGCATTGTTATATTGCAGATGAGGATGTTGCAAAGGAAGCAAAGGCGCAAGGAACGACGCGAGCGATTATTTCTATGCAAAAGGCAGTACGCTTACATGAAGGCGGTATTTATGCGATCGGCAATGCACCAACGGCATTGTTGGAGTTAATCCGCTTAGTGAAGGAAGGAATAGCCAAACCGGACTTAATTATTGGCATGCCAGTTGGATTTGTGTCAGCAGCAGAATCAAAAGCGGAGTTAGCCGTGCTTGAAGGAATTCCATTCATTACTAATAAAGGAAGAAAGGGTGGCAGTACAGTGACTGTGGCGGCACTTAATGCCATCTCGATTATGGCTGATGAGCGCGCAAACGAAACGAAATAAAAAAGATCCTTCACAAATGCGGCATGGCTACACGACTGGAGCTTGTGCTACAGCGATGACAAAGGCGGCCCTGCAAGCGCTTGTCACCGGAAAAGTACCGAATGAAGTCATGATTTATTTGCCGGTTGGCCAATACGCATCATTTAAAGTAACAGGATTTGAAAAGACAGAAAACGAAGTAATGTGTGAAACCATTAAAGATGCTGGCGATGATCCAGATGCTACACATCAAGCTCGAATCCAAAGCACTGTCCGTTTTTCAAAGCGAAGGGGTATTCACTTAGATGGTGGAATTGGCGTTGGGCGGGTGACAAAAGCTGGACTGCCAGTACCAATTGGTGAAGCCGCGATCAATCCTGTACCGCGAAAAATGATCAATGCGGTTGTTGAAGAAGCGCTTGACGAATATCAATTAGATTGTGGAATAGACGTTATTATTTCTGTTCCGGATGGTGAAGAGATCGCCAAAAAGACATTAAACGGGCGATTAGGAATAATTGGTGGGATTTCCATTTTAGGAACGCGCGGCATTGTCGTTCCGTTTTCCAGTTCAGCTTATATGGCAAGCATAGTACAAGCAATTAACGTTGCGAAAGAAGCAGGATGTGATCATTTAGTCATTACAACAGGTGGCCGAAGTGAGAAATATGCGATGAAGCAATATCCTCATTTACAGGAAGAAGCATTTATTGAAATGGGCGATTTTGTTGGATTTACACTAAAACATATTGCTAAAAAGGAGATTCCCAATGTCTCGCTAGTCGGAATGATCGGGAAATTCTCAAAAATTGCTCAAGGTATTATGATGGTTCATTCAAAAAGTGCACCGGTCAGCTTTGAGTTTTTAGCGGGAATGGCAAAACGAGTAGGCGTAGAAGAAGCCGTTCAAAAAGAAATTTTACAAGCAAACACCGCTTCGCAAGTTGCTGACCTGCTTAAAGGCAATGAAGCCTTTTTTGCAGCACTTTGCAAGAACTGCTGTTATCACGCATTGAATCACATTAATAGCAATATGAATGTTTCGACAACGTTGTATACACTTAGCGGAGAATGTATAGGAAAGGCTGAGAATATTGACAAATTGGATGAAAATGATTGGTATCGGTGATAATGGCGCTGATGGATTGCTTCCTCAATATTTGCAATGGATTGAGGAATGTGAGCTTCTTGTCGGAGGAGAACGCCATTTGAGCTTTTTTCCAACCTTTACAAAAGAGAAGAAAGTGGTTAAGGGTGGATTAACGTCTTTAATGGCTGAATTGCTGAAGGAAAAGAGAAATGTCGTCATATTGGCATCAGGTGATCCGCTGTTTTTTGGCTTAGGCAGTGTCCTCGCCAAGAAACTTCCTTTAGAAATATACCCCTATGCGAGTTCAATTCAATTGGCCTTTGCAAAAATGAAAGAAAGCTGGCAGGATGCATTTATCGTCAGTTTACACGGACGCTCTATAAAGGGTTTTGCCCAGAAAATTGATGGGCGTCACAAAATAGTTGTTTTAACGGATCCAATAAACTCGCCTCAAGCGATAGCAAAGTATTTAAAACGCTTTGGCATGACAGAATATGTTGCTTTCGTAGCGGAAAATTTGCAAGGTGTGGATGAACGATGTCGCCATTTAACATTAGATGAAATGGAGCAAGCCACATTTTCGCCATTGAATGTCGTGATATTAAAACAAAGTGAGCGAGTGGAGCGTTCATCGCTAGGTATTCCCGATCAAGCCTTTATACAACGAAAACCGGATAAAGGACTTATTACGAAAAAAGAAGTGCGAATTCTTAGTTTGCAAGAATTGAAGCTTAAAGATAATAGCATTGTGTGGGATATCGGCACTTGCACGGGCTCTGTTGCCATTGAAGCAGCGAAAATGGCACGCGAAGGTGAAGTTTATGCGATTGAAAAAAATGAAAATGATTTGCAGAACTGTTTGCAAAATCAAGTGAAACATCGTGCTGACTTTGTTGCAGTGTTAGGAAAAGCACCAGAACGTCTCGATGAATTTCCTGATCCCAATGCTATTTTTATCGGCGGCAACGGCGGCAATATGGAAGAACTATTGAAAATATGTATTTCACGCCTGCTTCCAAACGGTCGTCTCGTCATGAATATTGCCACAATTGAAAACTTGGCAGAAGCGATGCGCCATTTAAAAACATTAGGCTGTGAAGTAACGGTCACGCAGGTGCAAATTTCAAAAAGCAAACCAATATTAAATTTGACTCGTTTTGAGCCATTAAATCCGATTTTTATTGTGAGTGCACAGAAAGGAAAAGAATGATGACGATAGGTACATTATACGGTTTGGGTGTAGGACCCGGAGATCCAGAATTAATTACTGTCAAAGCATTTCGCAAATTGCAGGAGTGTCCTGTTATTGCCTATCCGAAGAAATTAAAAGGCAGTAAATCATATGCCCATCGAATTGTCGAAGTGTATATTAACACAGCGGAAAAAGAAATGCTCGGCTTAGTATTTCCAATGACAAAAGATGAAGATACATTAAGAATTGAGTGGGGAAGATCGGTTGATGCTATTTATCGCTATTTAGTTCAAGGAAAAGACGTTGCTTTTGTGACAGAAGGCGATCCGATGTTGTTTAGCACCTTTATTCATATTATGAATTTAATGAAATCAAAATTCCCAGAAGTGCCAATAGAAACAGTGGCAGGAATTTCGTCCTTTAATGGCGCTGCGAATCGTTTAGGAATTCCATTGGCAGACGGGGACGAGTGTGTTGCAATGATCCCGGCGACAGAGAATATGGAGGAAATGCGAAAAGTGATTGAATCTCATCATTCAATTGTCTTTATTAAGGTTGCAAAAGTAATAGATGATATGTTGAATCTACTAGAGGAAATGAATCTATTAGAAAGGACCCATGTCGTAACAAAGGTGACCTCTGATGAAGAAGTGATCTGGAATGTCCATGACCTTCGGGGAGCGGAGTTAAATTACCTGTCGTGCATGGTGGTGCGCAAATAATGAAGAAAATTTGGATTATTGGAGCAGGACCAGGTGATCCGGACTTAATTACGGTAAAAGGGTTGAAGCTTTTAAAGGAAGCGGATGTAGTGATGTACACGGATTCGCTTGTTAGTGAAACATTAGTGGCAGAAGCAAAGGCATCGGCAGAAATTATCCGTACAGCTGGTATGCATCTTGAAGAAATGGTGGAAACCATTGTAGACCGAATAGATGCGGGAAAAATGGTAGTGCGCCTCCATACAGGTGATCCGGCAATGTACGGAGCAACGATGGAGCAGGTTGCCTTACTAAAGCAACATGGTATCACATATGAGGTGATCCCAGGTGTCAGCTCTGTTTTTGCTTCCGCTGCTGCAGTAGGGGCTGAGCTAACGATTCCCGATTTAACACAAACCCTTATTTTAACAAGGGCAGAGGGGCGTACCCCTGTACCAGAACGTGAAAGACTGCAAGAATTAGCGAAGCATCATTGTACGATTGCGATGTTTTTAAGTGCTACTTTAACTAAAAAAATTATGAAAGAATTGCAGTTGGCTGGTTGGGCTGACAATACACCAGTTGCTGTCGTTCAGCGGGCATCTTGGCCAGATCAAAAAATTGTTCGTACCACACTGATTGAATTAGATGAGGCGATGCGCGTCAATGGTATTAGGAAACATGCAATGATTTTAGCTGGTTGGGCTTTGGATCCGAATATTCATGAAAAGGAATACCGTTCGAGATTATATGATAAAACCTTTACTCACGGTTTTCGAAAAGGTGTGAAGACCAATGATTAGCTTGCACGAGGGTGTGATCCCGACTATTGCAAAACGAAAACCGTATGCCCTTGTTGCCATTACAAAACATGGAGTGGAGAATGCGAGGCGCTATACGGAAATTTTTCCATATGCTGATCTTTATTATATGAAGAAATTTGCCTATGGAGATGAGGATGAGCGTCAAATTCAATTGTTTGATGGCACGGTGCGCTTATTGCTACCAGCGCTGTTTCAGCATTATAAAGGGATTATCTGTATTATATCGCTCGGCGCGGTAGTGCGCATGATTGCTCCATTATTAAAAGATAAAAAGAAAGATCCTGCTGTGCTCGTAGTTGATGATAAAGGTCAGTACGTCATCAGCGTTTTATCTGGTCATATCGGTGGAGCTAATGCTTTAGCGGGAGAATTGGCCCGTGCAATTGGAGCGTTATCTGTCATCACAACAGCTTCAGATGTCCAAAAGACGATCCCTGTTGATTTATTTGGAGCACAATTTGGCTGGATGTGGGATAGTGACGAGAAGCTGACACCTGTAAGTGCAGCAGTTGTAAATGAAGAGCATGTTGCGATCGTTCAAGAAGCAGGAGAAAAAGAGTGGTGGATATACGATCATCCAATGCCGGCTCATCTAAAACTTTATCCTTCCACAAAAGCAGCAATTGAAGCAAAGCCAGCAGCAACTCTTCTTATTACCGATCGTCTAATTGCTCCGCATGAAGAAGTATTGCTTGAAAACGGAGTCGTCTATCGACCAAAATCCCTTGTTTTGGGAATCGGCTGTAATCGGGGAACGAAAGTTGAGGAACTTGAGCAAGTGGTGAGGGACACATTAACCGCGTTAAACTTAAGTATAAAAAGTGTTAAGGCAGTTGCTTCCATCGATTTAAAGAAAGATGAACAGGGGTTACTTGCGCTAACAGCAAAGCATAATTGGTCATTTGTTACTTACAGTGCAATTGAACTGAATGAAATGCCGATACAAAACCGCTCGGAAACAGTTTATAAATATACTGGTGCATACGGAGTTAGTGAGCCGGCAGCGCTGCGTTATGCGCGTGCGAAATCATTAGTATTAGAGAAAAAGAAAAGCGGAAATGTAACCATCTCTGTTGCACGCATTAATTTTGAGGAGGGCTAAAATGAATCGTTTTGTGCTGGCAGGTACAGGAAGCGGAGTTGGAAAAACAACATTTACGATTGGGATGATGCGTGCATTGATGAAGCGTGGTTTCAATGTCCAAGGATTTAAATGTGGACCGGACTATATTGATCCTACTTATCATACCGCGGTTACAAAGCGCCCTTCTCGAAATATTGATAGTTTCATGATGTCGGCAGAAGTTGTTCGTGCGATTGTTGCTAGAGCCAGTCGAGAAGCGAATATTGCGATGATTGAAGGAGTAATGGGTTTTTATGACGGGAAATCGCCATTATCCAATGAAGGCTCTGCTGCCCATATAAGTGAAATAACTGAAAGTCCAGTGATTTTAATCGTGAATGGGGCGAGCATGGCAAGGAGTGTCGCTGCTGTCGTGAAAGGTTTTCAGTTGCTCGATGAAAAATCAAATATTGTGGGCGTTCTGGTTAATCAGTTGGGAAGCAGAAGCCATTATGAAATTGTAAAAACGGCAATTGAAAAGGAATGTGAGATCCCTGTTGTCGGTTATTTGCAAAAGGGAGCGGTGGACCCATTGCCAAGTCGTCATTTAGGATTAGTTCCAGCAATTGAGCGTGGTGATCTAGATTATTATTTTGCTCGTCTTGCCGAGGCGATTGAGGAGACCGTCGATCTCGAGCTTTTATTAAAAATTACGAAGGCGGAACCTATCGAAGTTTTTTCCTCTATTTTTGATGCCCAAACAGAGAGGAAGCCTGTTCATATTGCGGTAGCAAAAGACTCAGCCTTTAATTTCTACTATGAGGAAAACTTTGAACTCCTCCGCGCATATGGGGCTAAATTACATTTCTTTTCCCCGCTGCAAAATGAGGTGGTTCCCGATGTTGCACAAGCACTGTATATTGGTGGGGGATTTCCGGAAGAATTTGCTGCACGCTTAGCAGAAAACGAAGCAACAAAACGGTCCATTCGCTTCGCTATCGAAAGTGGTCTCCCAACATTGGCAGAATGCGGTGGGTTTATGTACTTAACGGAGGAAATTATTAATCGCAGTGGAGAGCCTTATTCGATGGTTGGAGTGATACCTGGGCGTGTACGGATGCAGGAGAAGCTGGCCGCCCTTGGCTATCGTGAAATTACAGGGCTTGCTGGAAACTTCTTAATTGGGGAAGGAGAAACGGCAAAGGGGCATGAATTCCACTATTCCCAATATGAAGGAAAGTATACAACACCCGCATATTTTAATAAAGGGCGTTTTCGTGCTCGACAAGAAGGCTACCTTTATAAAAATCTTGTTGCTGGATATACCCATTTTCATTTTGCTTCGAACCCAAAGTTAGTGGAAAATTGGTTAACTGCGTCGCATTCAAAATTTAGCAGTATCAATTAAAATAGATTATTTATTCTATCTGAACTTAAATTTATCCGGGTATAGTCCCTTATGATATGTAAATTAATTAATCTATGAGTTTGGAGGGATGTAAATGAATTATTTCCCGTTGTTGATGAATATCGACTTTAAAAAGGTGGTAATAGTTGGCGGAGGACATGTCGCTCGCCAAAAAGTCGAAGCGTTACTACCAACTAAAGCACAATTAATAGTAGTTAGTCCAAAGATAACGGAAACATTACAACGCTATGTTCATGAAGGTTTTGTTACTTGGAGAAACAAAGAGTTTGAACCGGCTGATTTAGATGACGCATCCCTTATTTTTGCTGTTACGGATGATGAAGAAGTTAATAATGCGGTTGAGGAAGCTGCCCAGCATTGGCAACTGCTTAGTCGTGCCGATGCAAAAGGGCGCGTTGATTTCATCAATCCAGCCGTTGTTCGGCGCGGTGAATTTGTGGTCACCGTTTCGACATCTGGTGCAAGTCCAGGTTTAACACGTAAGATGAAAGCGGAGTTGGAAGAACAATTTGGTGAACCATATGCGGAGTACGTTTTCTTTTTAAAGCAAGCGCGCAAGCAAATTTTAAGATTATTTTCAGGCGAAAAGAAAAAGCAGCTGCTTGCAGATTTGTTGGAACCACAAGTTTTGCAGTGGATTGAACAAGGAGAAAAGGAAAAATGTAATGCATGGTTACAACAAAAGATAGGAGAACAACAGTGAGCGGATATGTTTATATTGTAGGTGCTGGTCCTGGAGACCCTAAATTATTGACGATTCGGGGACTGGAGTGTCTTCAAATTGCTGATGTGATTTTATATGATCGCTTAGTAAATCCTCAGTTATTAACACATGCGAAGGCGAGTGCTGAACTCATTTATTGCGGGAAAGAACCGGGAAAACATAGGCTCATTCAAGAAGAAATTCATCGTATTCTTATTGAGCAGGCTAAGCTAGGCAAGCAAGTAGTACGCCTTAAAGGCGGGGATCCCTTTGTCTTTGGTCGCGGAGCGGAAGAAGCAGCGATTTTACGGGAAGAGAATATTCCTTATGAAGTCGTTCCTGGAATAACTGCTGGAATTGCCGCCCCTGCCTATGCGGGCATCCCTGTTACACACCGTGATCATGGTGCAAGCTATGCCATTGTTACAGGTCATGGACGAGCAGAAAAAGGAGAAGACTTTTTAAATTGGTCCGCACTTGCGCAAATTGATACGGTTGCTTTCTATATGAGTATTGGCAATATTGCCCACATTGCAAACAGCTTAATCCATTACGGCAAAAACGAAAAAACGCCTGTAGCTGTTATTGAATGGGGGACAACTGAAAAGCAACGAACGATTACGGGAACGCTTGCCACTATTGCTGAAGATATACGAAAACACGACATTACCAATCCTTCCCTTGTTTTAGTCGGGGATGTGGTTCAGCTAAGGGAGCAGATTGCCTGGTTTGCAGAGAAGGAGCAAGAATTATGCTAGAAATTCTAAAAAAACGTCGAGCAGTTCGTCAATTTGACACACGTGAGGTGGAACGCTCAAAAATCGAGGCATTACTAGAAGCTGCCACATATGCCCCTAATGATCGAATGAGAGAGCCTTGGCATTTTTATGTACTGCAAGGTGACAGTTTAAAAGGTTATAGAGAAGTGGCGCTGCATTATCTCCAAAAGCGTTTTCCGACCAAACCTCATTTAGTGGAGAGCTCAATGGCTGCTATCACGAAAACGCCGCTTGTTATCGTCGCGACTTCTGCTATTGTCACTGGTGATGAGGGAGCAACAAAAGATAATACATTTGCTGTTAGTTGCGCCATCATGTCGATGTGGTTAATGGCCGAACAGCTAGGGCTAGGAATGGTATGGCGAACTCGCGGAGTTGGTTTTGTTCATGATACGGCATTGCATACGTTTATTGGTGCGACTGATGAAGAGCAATTAGTAGGAACATTGTGCATAGGCTATCCAGCTGAAGAGATCACCTCCCCGAAAAAACGCACTTCGTATACAGAAAAAACAACATGGCTTTAAGGAGGCATAAGCATGGCAGGTCAGGGGATGGTGTTAGTTTATACCGGAGATGGTAAGGGAAAAACGACTGCTTCCCTCGGCATTGCGTTAAGGGCAATCGGCCGTGGAATGACGGTTAAGTATTTTCAATTTATTAAATCTCCGGAACGTACATATGGGGAGCAAATCGCTCTAAGAAAATTAGGGGTTGAGACGATTCAATTAGGTGTTGGCTTTACATGGACGAAAACACCTGAGGAGCATCGGACCGCCCTCTTACAAGCATGGCAGCTCGTAAAGACGGAGCTGCAAAATGAAACGACTGATTTATTAGTATTAGATGAATTGAATAATGCGCTTGCGATCACCCGTTTTCCTGTTAATGACGTTTTGCCGCTGCAAGAAGTTGTAAAGGCAATCAAGGACCGCCCGAAAAAAATGCATCTTGTCATCACTGGGCGCAATGCCCATCCAGCGATTCTTGCACTAGCCGATTTAGTGTCAACGATCGAAGCGACGAAGCATTATTACAGCGAACAAAACATTAACGCTTTAAAAGGATTAGAGTTTTGAAAAAAAGCAGGTGTTAAGGAGGTACTATTATTCCTAAAATGACAAAGACACGTTTTATGCTACTACTGTGGATATTGGTAGGAGTCCTGCTTATTTCAATAACCTTTGCGGTAATGTTAGGATCTGTCGGGATAACTCCTCGAATCATTTGGGAAATTCTCTTTGCAAAGCTGGGTATCCCAGTCGAGACATCGGCATCGAGAGCACAAGCCATTATTATTTGGGAAATTCGATTACCGCGGGTGTTATTAGCCGCACTTGTTGGTGCTTCCCTTGCTATTTGCGGGGCAGCGATTCAAGCACTAGTGAAAAATTCGATTGCAGACCCATATATTTTAGGGGTTTCTTCAGGAGCATCAGTCGGAGCGACTGCCGTTATTTTATTAGGTGCATTTAGTGCCCTTGGGATGTATGCTTTATCGTTAGCTGCGTTTTTAGGAGCAATCTCTGCTGTTGCAATGGTATTTTTGTTGGCACGAGTGAATGGTAGAACTTCAGTTATCCGCCTTCTGCTGGCAGGAATTGCGATTTCGATGGTGTTTTCTGCTATCACCAATTTTATGCTGATGATGTCGAAGCAGCAAGGGGGAATCCAAGCGGTTATGCATTGGATGCTCGGCAGCTTAGCTGGAGCGAAATGGTCAAATATTGCCATTCCGTTTGGTACATTGCTCGTTGTGTTTATTTTATTATTTATGAACTACCGCCAGCTTAACGCCTTGCTTCTGGGGGAAGAATCGGCTGGAACACTTGGGGTCAATATTGATCGCTTTCGAATTTTTATCATTATTTTTGTTTCACTACTAACTGGAGTTGTTGTTGCAGTCAGTGGCAGCATTGGCTTTGTTGGCTTAATTATTCCACATTTAGTTCGGATGGTCGTCGGTTCTAATTATAAGTACGTTCTTCCAACTAGTGCCCTCGTTGGTTCGATTTTTTTAGTTTGGGCAGACATGGTTGCCCGTATCGTTATAGCGCCTGAAGAAATGCCGATTGGGATTATTACTGCTGTTTGCGGAGGGCCTTTCTTTATTTGGATGCTGAGAAAGAGACGATATTCTTTTGGGGAAGGTGAGTGATCTTGCTTCAAGTGGAAAGTATTTCTTATTCAATATCGGACAAGCAAATTCTCGATGATATTTCTTTTTCGGTTGCTCAAGGTCAATTTATCGGTGTTATTGGGCCGAATGGAAGCGGTAAATCAACGATGTTAAAGATCATCTACCGCCATTTAAAGCAAACAAGCGGTCTTGTAACCTTGTTTGAGAAAGATCTTCTTCAATTCCCTCAAAAAGAATTGGCTCAAAATATTGCAGTCGTCAGTCAAGAAGCTCCTGTTCTTTTTGATTTTACCGTAAAAGAGCTAGTGATGATGGGAAGAACACCATATAAAAAATGGCTGGCAAGCGATAAGAATGAGGATTATGCAATTGTGAGTGATAGCATGCGCTTGGCTAATATTACTCATTTAGCAAATCGTTATTTTAGTGAATTATCTGGTGGGGAAAAGAAACGAGTTTTGCTCGCCCGTGCTCTTGCTCAGCAAGCCAATATATTAATTCTAGATGAGCCAACAAATCATTTAGATATTGAGCATCAATATCAATTAATGGACTTGGTTCGAGAGTTGCCAATCACGATTGTTGCAGCGCTTCATGATCTGAATTTAGCGGCTGGGTATTGTGATGAACTGCTCGTGATGAAGGACGGCGCTCTCTTCCAGTCTGGAACTCCAGAAGAAGTGCTAACGAAAGAGACGTTGCAAGAGGTGTTTCGTGTCAATGCATTCGTTTCGAAAAATCCATTCACGGAGAAATTGCATCTATTTTTCTATACGGAACAGTAAATAGAAATGAGGATATAAAATATGAAAATGAATAGACTGTGGCTTTTGCTGCTATTTTCAGCAGCATTTATCCTTTCTGCCTGTTCAAATGAAGAGGCGGGAACTGAAGCTGTAAAAGATGAGGAGAAGCTCGAGCCAATCGTAATTAATAATGAAGGTTTTGTAATTGAATACGCTGCTGCACCAAAACGGGCTGTATCCTTAAACCAACATGTAACTGAAATCATGCTCGCCCTTGGGTTAGAGGATTCCATGGTAGGGACTGCTTATTTAGACAATGAAATATACGAGCCTTTACAGGAAGCTTATCAGAAAGTTCCAGTACTGGCAGAGCAATATCCTTCCAAAGAGGAAATTATCGCGGTGGAAGCAGACTTTCTATATGGCGGATGGGCTAGTGCATTCAATGAAAAAAGCATTGCAACACGTGAGGAGTTAAAGAAGTTAGGGATTGATAGCTATCTCCAATCATCATCGGTACAGGTTGGACCAACACTAGAGGATATTTATAAGGATATTAACAATATCGCAAAGATTTTTAGAATAGAAGAACGCGGTCAATCGTTGATTAAGCAAATGGATGACGATATTGAAAAAATTGTTTCGCAATTGCCGGAGGTGACGGAGCCCCTTGATGTTTTAGTATTTGATAGTGGCGAGACGGAGGTATTCACAGCGACGCAAAATTTTATGAATACACTTGTGACGATGGCCGGTGGTCATAATGTGTTTGCTGATGTGGAAGGAAACTGGGCTACTGTTTCAAAAGAGGATGCTGTCGAGCGTCAACCTGACGTCATTGTCATAATTGATTATGGAACAACGACTGCAGAGCAAAAAATTGAATTTCTAAAAACGGATCCTGCATTGAGCCAAACACCTGCTGTTCAGAATGAACATTTCGTTATTTTGCCTTTATCAGCAGCTTCAGAAGGTGTTCGTGTCGCAGAGGCGCTTGATATTTTAGCAAGAGGGTTTTACCCGGAAGCTTTTGAATAGAAACGATATACGAAGAATGGCTAAATAGGGAGGGAAATGATGACTACATGGAATTTAATGCAAATGGAACGACACTTATTGATTTGTAATGGAGCGACTTGTATGAGAGCTGGCGCGGAAGATGTGACTATGCAGATTCGCGATGAAATCCGCAGCAATCATCTTGATGAAAAAATCCATACATCGCGGACGCGCTGCAACGGCCGCTGTAAGGACAAATGTGTGGTTATTGATTATCCGAAAGGGACATGGTACTCGGTTCAACAAGAAGAAACAGCCCGTGCCATTGTTCATGAAACGGTAGATGAGGATGCGATTATATATTCTGTCGAGAACGGCGAACGGAAACGTGCTACTCATCGTGTCGAAGGAATTAATAAGTACAAGAAGGGAAATGGAGCAATGAAAAAAGCGATATTATTTGTTGGCCATGGAAGCAGGCTGGAGGAGGGCAATGAAGAAGTTCGACAATTTGTAGAACAAACAAAAGCGGACATTGATCCTGCACTTCTCGTGGAAACTTGTTTCTTAGAGTTTGCTGCACCAAATATTGAAGAAGGGATTCAAAAATGTGTGGAAAAAGGGGCTGATGAGATTCATGTAATACCGATTATCCTTCTCCATGCAGGGCATTCTAAACTGCATATTCCTGCAGAAATTGAACATGCGAAGGAACATTTTCCGGATGTCCACTTTACTTATGGCCAAACGATCGGAATACATGAAGAAGTTTTTGAGATATTAAAAACAAGACTTACAGAAGTTGGCTTAAATGTGAATGAAAAGCATGAGGATACTGCCATATTATTAATTGGGCGCGGTGGAAGCGATCCTTATGCCAATGGAGATTTTTATAAAATTAGCAGACTATTATGGGAAAAATTAGACGTACCGATCGTTGAGAGTGCTTTCATGGGGGTCACTACTCCAACTGTTGAAGAGGGAATGAATCGCTGTATTAAATTAGGTGCAAAAAAGATCATTATGCTTCCTTATTTTTTATTTACGGGCATTTTAATGGAGCGAATGAATAAAATGGCTGAACAATTTCGGCTAGCTTATCCAAATGTGTCAATTGATATTGCTGAATATTTTGGTTACCATCCGAAATTAAAAAAAGTCTTATTGGAAAGAATGAATCAAGCTTTAGAGGGAACTTCGACAGGAATGCAAGATCTAGAAAACTTTCGCCAATATGCAAAAGAAAATGGTTATGAGCATCACCATCACCACCATCATCATTAAATACAGGAATCACTTGGACGAGCTGATGCATTTCACATTTGAATTGCATCAGTTTGTTGACAAAAGGCAGTAAGAGTTGCAATCAATTTTTGAGCTTTTTTAAGGAGATGCCAAGTCTAACAGGAATTCATTGTACTGAAAGCAAGCAGCACCTCCATCGCCTTTGTTTTTTAGACCTCTAACATTACTATTTCATGCTACCTCTTTTTTTTTTGCAGCGGCAAAGACTCTTTATGACGCACATTTAATTCTTTTACCTCTTTTATACATTATCAACCAATGGAGCAAGAAACGAAAAATTTGAATGCTGCTCCGAGCTTCCGTCCCAATGATTTAGTGGTACTTTCAGGTCGCTTGTGGTCAACCTATTCCTCACCATCATTTATCCAGTAACTCTATAAAATCTTTCATTTATTTGTTTAATCGTATTGTTGATAAAATTGAGTCAAAATCAACTCTGACATATAACGAAAGCCTAAATTAAAATTTCATGATTTTTCAGTTTGCTTCATTTTATTATTTGTATACATCTCTTTAAGTTCTAGGATGTGAGGTATTGATTGTTTGGTTTTTTTAAGAGTGTGTTTAGCTCTAGCTTCTAACAAACTCAATCGTTAATGAAAAACAAGAGATTTTCTTAATCGAAAGAACAAGGTCCTTCCTTTGTTTGTACGGCGAGGGCACTAAGAAAAGCTTCTTAGACTGATCATCGCAGGAACAATCTGCTTTCTGATTGTTTCAAAGGTGTCCCATGCTTTTGTTATTGGATAATGAAATATGTTTCTTTATAAAAATAGCGGCAGTGCGAATTTCTGAATGGGATGTGGAATAACTTCTCGAAACTAAACCGAGAGTCATTTAAAGATAGAACTATATTCATGTTGTAAATAGAAATAATTGCATGGTAATATTATTTCAATAGTCAAAATAATCAATCTTTAATCCTTAAAAAAGTATCTCCTAGGATATGTAGCAAATTAATAACAAAAAAGCGAGTGATCACCAAGGAGGTCTGACGGTATGGTACAAACAAAGAAAAATCGCTGGCTTATTGCAGCGGCGGCTGTTGGGATTCACATCTCAATTGGTTCCGTATACGCTTGGAGCAATTTCACGAATCCCCTTAAAAATATGTTCGGCTGGTCTGATTCAGAAGTGGCGTTGACCTTTAGTATTGCTATTTTGTTTTTAGGGCTGTCGGCCGCCTTTTTAGGTCATTTTGTTGAAAAACACGGACCTAGAAAAGCTGGATTGTTGGCAGCAACATTTTTTGGCATTGGTATAGCTGGCTCTGGCGTTGCTGTATTAATAGGATCAAAGTTATTGCTTTATTTATTTTACGGGGTCCTAGGCGGGATCGGGCTCGGTGTTGGATATATTGCACCGGTTTCAACCTTGGTTAAATGGTTCCCGGATCGCCGTGGTCTTGCTACAGGTCTCGCGATTATGGGTTTTGGCTTTGCAGCAGCAGTAGCAAGTCCAATTATGAATAGTTTGATAGAAAATGTAGGGGTAGCAAACACCTTTTTTATTTTAGGAAGCGCTTACTTTTTGGTGATGCTGGCTTCATCATTATATTTAGAAAAGCCGCCTGAAGGATGGATGCCAAAGGGGTTTGAGGAGAAGGTCGCTGCAGGTACAGCAAAGCCTCGCCTTGATTTATCTCAATTAACAGCAAATGAGGCCGTAAAAACGAGCCGTTTTTGGTATTTGTGGATTATGCTCTTTATTAACGTAACCTGTGGAATTGCGATTTTAGCTGTTGCGAAGCCATTAGCAATGGAGACTATCGGAATTGATACTGTAGCCGCGGCTGCTCTTGTTGGTGCAATTGGTGTGTTTAATGGTTTAGGGCGAATCGGGTGGGCTTCAATCTCAGATTATATTGGCCGACCAAATACGTATACTGCCTTCTTCATTTTGCAAATTGCCTTGTTTTTCTTACTTCCTTTAACGACCAACGTTCTGTTATTCCAAGTGATGCTAGCGATTATTTATACCTGTTACGGCGGTGGATTTGCTTCAATTCCTGCTTATATTGGCGATTTATTTGGAACGAAACAGCTCGGTGCCATTCATGGTTACATTTTAACTGCATGGGCCGCGGCTGGTCTTGTTGGACCAATGTTTGCTGCATATATCAAGGATACAACGGGGACGTATGCAGGCAGCTTAAATATTTTTGCCTGTCTATTTATTTTCGCCCTGATCGTTTCGTTGTTAATAAGAATGGATATATCTAAACTTCGTAAGCAAAAAGAATCCAGTATAACGGCCTAAACCTAAATTTATGAAGTGGTATACGGGGAGGGAGCATGAATAGGTGAAGAAGAGCATAACGAAAAGAACCATCACCCGTTATACGCAAGGAAGCATTGAAGAAATAGAAGATACCATTGTTACTGAACATCCTATTACAATCAAATTGAATCAAAGTGAGTTTGCGACACTTGTTTGTACACCGGAATATGTTGAAGACATGGTTATTGGTTTTTTAGCCTCAGAAGGGGTCATTAGAGGTTTTGAAGATATTGATGATATATGGATTCAAGAAAAGGAAGGATTTGCTCATGTCAAGACAAACTATATCAATCATTTTTACGAGAAATTTCATTCCAAACGCTATATAACCTCTTGCTGTGGCAAAAGTAGGCAAAGTTTTGTTTTTTTTAATGATGCTAGAATGTCGCACTCATTTCAAGATGTGAACGTAAAGTTATCATATGAGGATTGTTTTCGAATAATGGAAGAAATGGGCAAGGGTTCGAAGACATTTACGGAGACTGGTGGTGTTCATAATGCCGCATTATGCAGTAAAGAGCAGCTGCTTCTTTTGCGGCTTGATATCGGAAGGCATAATGCATTGGATAAGATATATGGTTATTGTTTACGAAACCATATTTCATTAAAGGATAAAGTGTTGGCTTTTAGCGGACGAATATCGTCTGAAATACTAGCAAAAGTAGCGAAAATTGGTTGTGAAATTGTTTTGTCTAAATCGGCTCCAACTGAACTTGCCCTTGAACTCGCTGAAGAGTTGGGAATTACAACAGTGGGGTTTATTCGAAGCAGATCGTTAAATGTTTATACACGAAGTGACAGAATCATTGACTGAAAAAAGGGGTGTTTCGTTATGGATGTGCAAACAAAACAGGTGGAAACGATATGCAGTTTTTGTGGAACAGGCTGCGGCCTGACAGTGGAAGTCGCGAATGAAAAGATCAGCAAGGTTAAGGGTCATAAAGAAAATCCATCAAGCCATGGGGAAACCTGTGTCAAGGGCGCTCTTGGTTGGGGATATATCAACAGTGAGAGAAGGTTAACTGAACCATTAATACGGAAAAATGGCAAGCTTACACCTGCAAGCTGGGATGAAGCACTAACCTTAATAGCTGAGAAATTTTCTGCTTTAAAGGCACAGTATGGACCAGATGCTTTCGGCTGTTTCAGTTCTTCGCGATCAACCAATGAATTAAACTATTTAGCTGGAAAATTTATGCGTACGGTCATCGGAACAAACAATATTGATAGCTGTAACCGAACATGACACGCCCCAAGTGTCACCGGTCTGGTGACGGTGTTTGGTACAGGTGCAGCGACGGGCTCCTATGATGAATTGGAAAATACGGATGTGATCCTTGTTTGGGGAAGCAATACCCAGGAATGTCACCCGATTATTTTTAATCACATGCGCCGAGGAATTAAGAATGGTGCCAAAATGGTTGTGATTGATCCGCGTAAAATTGATCAAACAAAGCTTGCTCACAAGTATTTGCCAGTACGTGTTGGAACAGATATAGCTCTAGCGAATGCAATGGGTAATGTCATAATTGACGAAGGGTTAGTCAATCTTAAATTCATTCAACATGCTACGAAGGAGTTTGAGTTGTATAAAGATGCGGTGAAACAATACACACCAGAATATGCTGAAAAAATTACAGGAGTGCCTGCAGATGACATTCGAGAAATTGCTCGTTTATATGCAACCGCGGAGAAAGCAACAATCTGTTGGACATTGGGAATTACGGAACATCATAATGGAACAGAGAATGTATTTTCGTTAATTAATCTAGCATTATTGACGGGGCATATTGGCAAATATGGTTCTGCTTTAAATCCCCTTCGAGGTCAAAATAATGTTCAGGGCGGGGGAGATATGGGAGCATTGCCAAATCGCCTTGTTGGCGGCTGGAATTACGATGACCCTCAAGGAAGAGAATGGCATCAGCGAGTATGGGGAAATCCGGTTCCGGAAAAAATAGGCAAGCATCAAACTTTAATGTTGGATGCAATGGAAAAGAAGGAAATTAAGGCGCTATATGTTATCGGAGAAAATCCCGTCCAATCCGATGCTGATGGAAACTATGTACAAAGGGTGTTCAATAATCTTGAATTTCTAGTTGTTCAAGACATTTTGATGACGAAAACAGCCATGCTTGCTGATGTCGTTCTTCCGGCTACAGGTTGGGCTGAAAATGATGGCACAATCACTAATTCTGAACGTCGCATTCAGCGAGTACGCCCTGCTTTAAAAGGTCCAGGTTTAGCGCGCCATGACCATGTCATTGTTCAGGATATTGCCAATAAAATGGGAGCAAGCTGGAGCTATCAATCTGCCGAAGAAATATGGGAGGAAATTCGAATACTCGCACCTAATTTTGCCGGAATTACGTATAAGCGAATCGACAAAGAGGGTGGACTGCAATGGCCATGTTATGATGAAAGTCATCCGGGCACGCCCTACCTTCATAGCCGCCTTTGGTCTGATCAAGTAGGAATGAAGGCCAGGTTTGTACCAAGCCATTATCAGCCTCCAGCAGAGGTTCCTGATCAAGAATATCCATTGACATTGACGACAGGACGGAGGCTACAATATTATAATACAGGCGTACAAACCCGCTATTATAAAAAGGCGAAGAATGCTGAGGAAGCATTGGAAATTCATCCGGATGATGCAGCATTGTTCGGATTTCATGATGGAGAAGCAGTCCGAGTCACCTCGCGTAGAGGAAGCGTCGTTACCAAAATCAGAATCAGCAAAAAACAACCAAGGGGATTAGTATTTATGTCGTTTCATTTTCCCGATCAGGCTAATACGAATCTTCTTACGAATCACGCAACCGATCCACTAGCTGGAACAGCAGAATTTAAAGCTTGTGCGGTCAAAATTGAAAAAGTTGAGGATGAGAATTCTTTATCGTAATGATAAGTTAAGATCAGAAAAAGATTGAATTACAGAGAAAAAGAATGTGCGCTTGCAAAGCATCCAGCCATTTTATGTCTATTTGCTTGTAGCGAAGTGAAAAACGAATATGGTAGAGAGGCTGAGATTCTTGATGATAGAGGATTTCAGCTTTTTTGCTTTAAATGACTGGAAGTGTGAGTATAGTTGTGGAAAAATTTAAATGAGGCATCACAAGATATTCAAGTGATGCTTTAAACTGTTCTCATTCCAACATTCTACCCATTTTTTGGTTAATTCATAGTAAATCAACATGAGCAATTGATTTTGTTGCAACAATACTGTATGATAGATAGTATATAAAAAATACTGTACGTTATATAGTATTTTAAAGATGAGGTGAACAGGTGAGTCAGTTATTAAATTCGTTAACAACTGAACTTAGGCGAGGAACTTTGACTTTGGCTGTTTTAAGCCAATTGCGAACACCCCAGTATGGGTATTCGCTTGTTCAGTTATTAGAAGGTTCAGGAATTATTATCGATCAAAGCACTTTATATCCTTTACTTCGACGCCTAGAAAAGCAGGAATTGGTGACAAGTAGCTGGGATACATCAGAAAGTAGACCTCGGAAATATTATGTTTTAAGCGCATATGGAGCAGAAATATTTTTAAAGTTAAAAGAAGAATGGATGAAAAACGCAAAAGAACTCTACAGTTTATTGGAAGGGGGAGAGAAGGATGGATTTAATTAAAATATATATTCAGGAAGTAACTAGGCGCTTACCCGAAAAAAATCGTGAGGATATCGCCCTTGAGCTATCTTCCACGATAGGGGATATGCTACCTGATGAGTATAGTGATGAAGATGTTAACTCAGTATTAGAAAAGCTAGGGAGTCCGGTAGCATTAGCGTATGGATATCGTGATAAACCAATGTATTTGATCGGTCCTCGTTACTTTGATGTGTATGTCAGTCTATTAAAAATGATATTCCCAATTGCTTTAATCGTATCGTTTATTTCCATTTTTGCGGAATATACGACTGGATACAGTGAAGAATCGCTCATAAAAGTAATGGTGAGCCTATTAAGCAAAGGGATATTGACTATATTCGAGGTGGGAATTCAATTCTTATTTTGGATCACTCTTGTATTTGTTATTTTAGAGAGAACAGATAAAGGAAATAATGGGCAGCCATTAACTGCAACATTTAAAAAATGGAAGCCGGAAGATTTGAAGGATATTCCGTACATTCCTAAGAAAAAAACAATTTCAAGAATTGAGATATTTGGCAGTTTACTGTGGATTGGTATATGGGCAACACTTTATTTCTATGCGGAACGTTTATTAGGTGTTTATACTGGTAGTTTAGAAGGTCTAAAACTAGTTGCTCCAATGTTTAATCAAGAGATTTTGTTGCGATATTGGCCACTGATTATAATCGTGATTGGTCTTGAATTAACTTTTGTCCTTTACAAATTAATTAAGGGGCAATGGACAAAGAGAGTGGCGATATTCAATACAGTACAAGAACTTGTTGGGGCCGTTGCATTTATCATCATAATTGTAACGCCAAATTTACTAACCTTAGAATTTATTGACTATATGACGGAGTTATTTTCAATAACTTCCACTCAATTTATGTCTTTAATTATTGGTGGGGGGATTTTCATATTACTTATATCTTCGGCAATGAGCATTTTCGATGGTTTTCGGAAAGCGAAGATTGGTTGATTTGACGAGGGGGTTAGACACTTCTACATTTGTAGAGGTGTTTTTAACTTTTTGATTAAATACAATTATCGGCTTCAAAGTGGATGGTGAAAAATAATGGTAAATGGATGGTGAAAAAAGGCTTTTTCTAATTTATACTGAATATTTGAATGAATCATTGAGCTGAAAAAAAAACTCTGTTCAATAATGGGGGTTAACTATGAATATGCTTATTGCCATCGTGTTGCTGCTCTTGATTGCCGCTTTATTGGGAACGTTATGGCTAACGAGAAGAAGCGATGAAGATTATCGTGGCTCTACAAAAAAGAATACAAAGAATTTAACCATTATTTATGCTGTTGTCATCCTTCTTTCGTTAGTCGCTTTAGGACTATATATTAGTATCTCTCACTAAATGGCATGGATATCTATCTATTCATAATTGCTAACTGGGGATTGCGGTATCAACGTTTTTGCAAAGGAATGGTGCCAAATGGCTTGGGAACCAAATCGAGCATCGAAGAAGCCACTATATAAACAAATAACTGAATATGTTGAAAATAATATTGCGAATGGGGCTTTTCCACCAGAAAAACAGCTTCCTTCAGAAAGAGCTTTAGCAAAGGAGCTGAAGGTAAACAGGAGTACAGTTGTCGCTGCTTATGATGAACTTCAAGCAGTTGGCTTAATTCAAAGAATTTAAGGAAGCGGTACGATGATTAGCAAGGATATTTGGGGCATTACGAAAAAGCGTGTTCCAAGGTGGCATCGTTATATTGAATCGGGTCCTTTTTTGCCAAATTTACCGGTTACGCAAAGATTGCGCAGAGAAATGGAAGAGAAGAATTTAATTAATTTAGCAAGTGGAGAATTATGCAATGGCTAGCTAATGAGTTTTTGGATTATGGGTATTTTCAAACTCATATACATGAATTGCAGAAAAAGTTAGAAAGTCACTGTGAGCAGTTGGTCACGAGCTTGAACAATTATTTACATGATAAAGTGGAATTTACTGTCCCTCATGGTGGAATACATTTATGGTGCAAAGTGAAAAAAGATGTAGAGGAAATGAAATTACTAGAGAATGCCATTAAAAGAGGAGTCATTTATGTCCCAGGTTCTGTAATGGGATCGGGAAATGGTTATGTCCGCTTTACATATGCGAGAGCGAGGGAAGAGGAGATTAGGGAAGGTGTTAGGAGATTTGCAGAAGCTCTTACATCTTTAAAAAAGTGAAAGTAATAGGGAAATTAAAAATGGAGGTGAGCATAATCAAATGTTTACGAATGAGCAATTGCAAGATTTAATTGCAGGGAAAGCGATTGGGGATAAATTTCCTTATGATACTGGCAATGAGCAAGAAATTGAAGCGCATATAAGGAGGTTATTCCATCGAATTAATCGAATTCCTCATATCATCTGTGAAGCAGAGTGGAATCATTTTGGAAGTGGATACGCTTCCTTTGTTGAATTCTTTTGCTATACGAAAAAAAATGTAACAGTCGAGAGTGAAAAATACGGAATTCGAAAGGAAAAGACAGAAGGAATTATCATTGATATCTGTCGGTTAGCGCCTGTTGCGATCATGGGAGAAGATGATCGTTCAAAAACGATACGGATCGAATCAAATGAAATATTAAGCGGTGGATACGGGTCGATCATTAGTGCTTCAAATCAATTGTATTTAAGAGAAGAATTTCATGAACTTGGAAGACAATTAAAACTAGCATTAGAAGAGTATGAGTACGCTCTTCTTGATTTTGAACAGATTAGCGCACCATTGCCATTTCAAGCAAAAATTCCAACCATATACAAGGAACCGGGAGATTATATCATTATGGATGCTATTTTTTATTGGGAGGACTAAATGGCAAAATTGAGAGCGAAATAGATTACGATGATTCATAAGTATAGGAGTGAGCCGATGTTTATCATTTTATTGATTATGCTGCTTGTTTCGGGCATTGTTTTATTTTTTTGTGGGTATTATGCCGCTGTTATAAGAATGAAATTAGGAAGAAATGTCTTACTTGCTGTGCCTATTGTTCTGGCTATCTTTATGCTCAATGTGATGATGGCTTTAGTAGAGTTATCTAAATCACCAAACTGGCAATGATGAAAAGGAGATTAATAGATGTGAAAAATACACTTTCGGAATCGTGGTTTCCTATCAATGATCTAAACCCACAAACTTTCTAAATTTGTACAATTGATTCCTAAAGAAATCATTTCAGCTATGCTGGCAGGAATGATTATGAAATATATGGTGAATTTTTCATTGTTTCTGTAAATCAATTATGGCTTGTGGGAAGTATATCAATAATCGCATTCTTTGCTTTTAGTAAATGGAAATTAAGAATTCCGCCTGTAATTGCGTCGATTGTGGTTGGTTTTGTCATATTGCTTTTATTTTATCCTTTGGTTTTGTTAAATAGAATGGTTGTTAAAATGATTTTGGGTTCATTCATGTGAAACTTTGGTTTCACATGCCTTTCAGTATAACTGAAAGGTCTTCTGCCCTTCTTATATTAAGCAACGATGCTGCAGTTGCAATTGGTGGATTACGACAAAAAAACTATCAAACTCCGATTAATAAACTTGTCTCATTAAGTGGGGTTTTTTCGATCTTGACTAGTTTTTTTGGCGGCCAATCAGCAAATGCGGCTGGAATGGCGACAGTTATCTGCGCAGGGGAGGAAGCTGGTCCAAAAGAAAAAAGATATATGGGGGCAGTAGTCACGGGAATACTTATCCTTATATTCGGTCTGTTTTCTTGGAAACTGATTCCTGTGATTCAAGTATTACCGCAGGAGTTTATTGCAATAGTTGTTGGTTTCTCTCTTATTGGAGTGTTTGGAAATTGTTTATATCAAAGTTTTGCAAAGGAATCGATGAAAATGAGCACCACATTTGCTTTCATTATCGCATTTTCAAACATTTCCATTATGAGTATAAGCGCACCTGTTATTTCACTTCTTATCGGAACTTTTGTTGCCTATTTTGTCGAACAAGCTCGTTTGAAAATAAGCTCATGATATTTAAATTCATTTTATTAGGTGGTTCGTTTGTGCGAGAGTGTTCTAAATGCTGTTCTTTTAGAACGCTCTTTTTTTATCGATTTTTTAAAATCTCAAAATGTAACCGCTTTATGTCGAAAAAAACGAACAAAGTTTTTGAAAAAGTATAAAAAATTCTAATAATTTTATTGATATTAATTCAAAAAGTGGTATTATTATAACAAATTACAAAATTCGTAACAGTGGTTCTATTATAGAACCAGAAAGAAGTGGAGATGAAATGACATCAAAAACAGTAAGTAAAGCTTTGAGTGTACTAAATTCTTTCACCTCTGAAAACCCATCCTGGGGGCTGCGAGAACTTGCACGGCATTTAGATATGAACCATACGGTTGTTTATCGCTTGCTCAGTACATTAGAAGAGGAAGGGTACGTATTTCATAACCCAGATACACAAAAATATGAACTTGGCATTAAGTTAATTGAACTGAGCAATGTGGTCGAGGAACATCTGAAATTTGCTGAATTGATTGAGCCGATCATGAAAAAAATCGCTTTGCAAACAGGTGAAAGTGTTGTGTTTACCATTTTAGACAATGAAGAAGGAGTTTTCTTGAAAATTGTTGAGAGTGAACAGCAAGTGAGGTTTGCAGAGTCAGTGGGAAAGAGAAGTCCTTTATATATTGGTGCATCACATAAAGTGATTTTAGCTTACCTGCCTGAAGAAATTCAGAATCGAATTATTGATGATGGATTAAGTAATAACGCGCAGCACATTGAATCAAAAGAAGCCTTTTTTGAAGTGCTTGAAAAAATCAAACACCAAGGCTGGTACTATACTGCAGGAGAAACCTTTAATGATGTTGCCGCCATTTCCATTCCTCTATTCGATCATAAAAAGAATATTCTCGGCTCAATTTCTGTTGCTGGACCAAAATATAGAGTAACGATTGAGGAAACAGATAGAATGTTAATCAGTTTACAAGAAAACTATCAATCTTTGAGTTCTGTTTTAAGAAAATCCTTTTTTCCATCGAGAAGAAAGTTTTTAATGAATACCCTATCTTAAGTGGAAGGAGGTAGTTGCATGGACAAGATTTTAGAAGTAAAAGATCTTGTTGTTGGTTATAAAGGAAAAAATGGATTTGTCAGAGCAGTCGATGGTGTATCCTTTGATATTAATAAAGGAGAAACAATTTGTATTGTTGGAGAGTCTGGAAGTGGCAAAAGTGTTACATCAATGAGTATTATGCGACTAGTTGAATTTGAAAATGGGAAGATCTTAGATGGAGAAATTTCATTTAAAGGGGAAAGCTTAACGACTAAAAAAGCGGACGAAATGAGGCAAATAAGAGGCTCAAAAATATCGATGATCTTCCAAGAACCATTGACGGCCCTTAATCCAGTATTCACCATAGGAAAGCAAATTTCCGAGGCGATTCTATTCCATCATAAAATTGGTAAAGAAGAGGCTTGGAAAGAGGCAGAAAAGCTTGTTCGCCTTGTCGGAATATCAGATCCAGTAGGGAGATTAAAACAATATCCGCATGAATTGTCTGGGGGAATGAGGCAAAGGGTAATGATTGCGATGGCATTAGCATCCGAACCCGAATTATTAATTGCAGATGAGCCAACAACGGCCCTTGATGTTACGATAGAGGCGCAAATTTTAGAGCTATTACGAAATTTAAGGGAAGAAAAAAAGATGTCAATCATGCTAATCACTCATGATATTGGAGTGGCAGCGGAAATGGCCAATCGAATCATTATTATGTACGCAGGAAAGATAATGGAAATTGCCAATACGTTTGATATATTTGAACAGCCTTTACATCCTTACACGAAAGGTTTGCTAGAATCTGTGCCTAAGATGGATGGGCAAAGAGGGGTTCCTCTTAAATCGATCAATGGCTCCATTCCAAGTCTGAATGAAATTCCAGAAGGCTGCCGATTTTCACCAAGATGCCCTTTCGCTACTGAAAAATGCCATCAGGAAGCTCCCGCATTGGAGACAAGAGGAAATAGACAGGTTGCCTGCTGGCATGTAGATTATCTTCTTGAACATAGCCTGCTTGATGTTGAAGAGGAAGGAGGGATTTCCATTGAATCATAGCCAAGAGGAAATATCTGTTGCTACGAAGGAACCGCTTCTAAAAATAGAAAACTTGAAAAAACATTTTTCAATTAAAGGAGGTGGAATGTTTAATAGCAAACGAAAAATCGTCAAAGCCGTAGATGACGTATCCTTTCATATTTATAAAGGAGAAACGTTGGGACTTGTCGGAGAATCAGGGTGTGGAAAGTCTACTTTAGGGAGAAATATTTTGCGGCTACAGGAACCGACAGAGGGAAGGGTATTCTATAAAGATACGAATATATTAGAGCAAAACAATCGTGAACTCCGTAAACTTCGGAGAGAGATTCAAATCATTTATCAGGACCCTTTTGGTTCCCTGAATCCTAGATTTACAATTGGCCAGATTATTGGTGAGATGTACGAAATTCATGGAATCGCAAGTGGCCCGGAAAAAGAGGCAAAGGTTAAAGAAATGCTTGAACTTGTTGGGCTAGACCCGAGCCGATACCATAGCTATCCCCATGAATTCTCTGGAGGGCAAAGGCAGAGGGTAGGAATTGCGAGAGCACTGGCTTTAAATCCAGAATTTGTCGTTGCGGACGAACCGGTATCAGCTTTAGATGTTTCTGTACAATCGCAGGTCATTAATTTACTTATGAAATTAAAAAAAGAACTTGGTTTAACGATGCTCTTTATTGCCCATGGGCTTAATGTGGTCAGGCATATATCAGATCGGGTTGGCGTCATGTATCTTGGAAAGCTGGTAGAGCTGTCCGAAACAGATAATATCTTTGATCATCCTGCCCACCCCTATACAGCAGCTTTATTATCAACAGTTCCAGAGGCTGATCCTAAATTAAGAAAGGAAAGGATTGTTTTAAAAGGGGAGGTGCCATCTCCAGCCAATCCTCCATCCGGTTGTCGATTTAGGACAAGATGCCCGTTGGCTACCGAGCTTTGCGTGCAAGAAGCTCCACCGTTAAAGGAGATTCGTGATGAACATTTTGTTGCCTGCCATTTTCCTTTAGAAAAGGGACAATCGTTAAAAGAAGCAATAGAGTTATTAAACAAAGAAAAAATTGCAAATTGAATTGATTGAATCTTCGGATTATAAAAAAGTAAAGGGGTTTATGACATGTCAAAGACAATTAAACAAGGAAATCAAAAAATCTATGATGGATATAAATCATTTCAATATTTAGAACCAGGAATTGACTATAAGGAGTTCAAGCTTTCGAAAGAAAACGATCGTGTAGAACCTTACACATATCCTGTATCAGAAACTCAAGAAGAAACGGTACAGCAAATACTAGAGGAAGACTATATCATTTCTATGCATGAGCACACATTTGTAATGCCAGAAAAACTAGAAGAATTTTATGAATTTAGACATCATGGTCGAGATTGGACAGGCTTTGAGGCGTTAAGCCAGTCAGGATTGGACGTTATTTTTGAGAATTTTATGGATGGGACAGCGATGATTACGTCGAAAGCGGGCTGGAAATGGTCAGATGTTATTCACGATATTGGAATTCGTTTCAGCGATATTGCTCATCAGGATATGGTCATTAAAGCGGAGCGCATATCCGATTTATATCGCGCTAAAAAAGAGAGAAAAATTGCCTTTGTTGGAGCGTTAGAATCTTGCACAATGATCGAAAATGAGCTTGATAGATTAGATATTTTATATGGTTTTGGTATTAGAACGATGGGAGTTGTTTACTCGGAGGCGAATCAATTGGGTTCTGGTTTAAGGGAACCAAACGACGGAGGGTTAACCGTTTTTGGAAAGCAAGCAGTGAGACGGATGAATCAGCTCGGAATTACGATTGACGTTTCGCATGCTGGAGATAAGACGTCATTAGACACCATTGAAGCAAGTGAAAAACCAGTTACGATCAATCATGCTGGTGCAAGAGCATTATGGGATACGAAACGTCTAAAGCCAGATGATGTTATAAAAGCTTGTGCAGAAAAGGGTGGGGTAATCGCAATTGAAGCAGCACCACATACAACGATTACGCCAAATAACCTGACTCACAGCATTGAATCTTACATGGAGCATTTTGAATATGTTGCCAACTTAGTAGGGATTGACCATGTCGCATTTGGCCCTGACACTCTTTTCGGTGACCATGTGGGAATTCACGATCTTTTATCAGGCCAGCTTTCTATTAAAAGTTCACATGGAGCAAACAGCTATCCGAAAGTCGAGTATGTGAAAGGGCTTGAGAATCCTGCTGAATGCTTCCCGAATATTATTCGCTGGTTAGTTAATAAAGGTTACAGCCGCGAGGATATTCGAAAAGTAGCAGGGGCGAATATTTTGAGAGTGCTGGAAGCTACTTGGGCAAAATAATTTTCTTTAGAGAGGATAGATAGAGATGAAAACAAAAAAATGGAGATTTATGAGTGTTATTTTAGTATTCTTCCTCCTTCTTGCAGGATGTTCCTACGGAGGAGATAGCTCGAATAGCAGCGGTGATCAAAGTGAGGGAGAAGGAACAGGAAGTGATCCTAAAAAAGGTGGAAAAGTTTCCATCCCGATCGTGGCCGATCCAACGTTTAACCCGTGGCATCCAAATGCTTATGCAGAATCGAATGTTGTTAACAGAGTGTTATTCTCTGGATTAACACAACCTGGAAAGGATTTAGCACCTTCTCCAGATTTAGCAACTAAATGGGAAACATCAGATGACGAATTAGAATGGACTTTTTACTTACGTGATGATGTTTTATGGCATGATGGAGAAAAGTTTACAGCTGAAGACGTTGCATATACGTTTAATGAAATTGTCTTGAATGCTGAGCTTGGAGCGAATAATTCATCTTATTTCCAAAAGGTGAAAGAGGTTCAAGTTGTTAATGATTATGAGGTTAAGTTCATAATGGAAAGTCCTGTTGCAGCGCTACCTGCTTATTTAAGCTTCAACACGGAGATCGTCCCAAAACATATTTTTGAAGGGCAGGACCCTTGGGAATTAACATCCTTCAACAAAGTGAATCCAGTGGGAACAGGTGCATATAAACTGAAGAGTTATACTTCAGGACAAAGTGTAATTTTAGAGAGAAACGATGATTTTTATGGAGATGTTGGTTTACTTGATGAGATTGAATATAAGGTATTACCAGATGTGAATACACATGTAGCCCAAATTTTAAGTGGTGAGCTTTCCATCTTTGCTCTCGATGATTTGGCATCGATCGAGCGTATTGAACAAGCAGATGGAGTAAGTGTCTTTGGTAGAGAGACTCCAAGATTCTTTTGGATTATTGTTAATCATGAGGAAGAAAAATATCAAGATAAGCGAGTGAAGCAAGCAATCCTTCATGCAATCGACAGACAAAATATTATTGATACGGTACTTAAAGGATATGGAACGATTGCTGATGCGGGAATTGCCCCAGCGCTTGAAGAGTATTATACAGACGATGTCGCACGATATGATTATGATCCTGAAAAGGCGAAAGAGCTTCTTGCAGAAGCAGGTTGGACCGATACAGATGGAGACGGAATTGTTGACAAAGATGGAGAGCCGTTTTCAATCGATTTTAAAATCGGGATTCAAGGTGATTTAGAGGCTGTTTCGCAAATGGTGCAACAATATCTTGTCAAAGTTGGTCTTGATGTCAAATTAAATGCGATGGAATGGAACGCTATGATTCAGGATGTTGTTGTCAATCGTAATTATGAAATGAGCTTAAATTGGTGGAGATATCCTGCGGACCCTGATTTATCTGCCTATATGCACTCAGCGAATGTGAAGGGAAATAATATTCCACACTATCAAAATCCTGAGTTAGATAAGCTATTAGATCAAGGAGCTCAAACAAGTGATGTAGAAGAGCGTAAAAAGATTTATATTGAAGCGCAGAAACTAATGGCAGAGGAATTACCGTATATTTTCCTTTGGTATCCACAAGAAGCACAAGTGCGGATTGACAAACTTAAAGGTGTTCCAGACTTAGCGTTTGGAGATGCACTTCACTATATCCATGAGTGGTACATTGAAGAATAAAATAAACGAATGAAGGAGTGGAGGTGTGCGTAAAGCACACTTCTATTCCTAATAAGAAGTATTCAGGGGGCGATGAAGTGCTGAGATTTTTACTAAATCGATTAGGACAAAGTGCGATTCTACTTTTGATCGTCACGATCATCACTTTTTTTCTAATCAACCTAGCTCCTGGTGGTCCAGCAAGCACGATGAGAATGGATGCATCTCCAGAGGAAAGGCAAGCCATGGTGGAAAAGTTAGGCTTAGATCAGCCCATCCACATACGCTATATTGATTGGATAACGAATGCTCTTAAGGGTGACCTCGGTGTTTCGTTTACATCAAGTGAACCGGTTGTTCAACGAATTGCAGAACGTCTTCCGTACACGATTGAGTTAACCGTATTTACAATAATTCTCTCGATTACGATTGGAATATTATTTGGGGTTATTTCGGCCATAAAGCGAGGAAAGGCACAGGATCATGTCATTAATTTCTTTAGTGTCCTCGGTTTATCAGTTCCTGCGTTTTGGCTTGGACTCATGCTCATTCTTTTATTTTCTATTAACCTTGGATGGCTGCCATCCTCTGGAGTTGGCGCTCGTGGGGCGGATTTTAATTTCTGGGGCTGGATTTCTCATTTAATTATGCCGGTATTAATTTTAACAACTACTGTTCTACCTAATATTGTTCGCTTTACCCGCTCTTCAATGCTGGAGGTTATATCTCAAAATTATATTCGCACTGCTCGCGCAAAAGGGGCAAAGGAATCAATCGTTTTGTATGTACACGCGCTAAGGAATGCATTAATTCCAGTAGTTACAATTATTGGCGTTCTGATTCCAAGACTTCTAAGCGGAGCTGTTATTACAGAAGCAATCTTTGGATGGACAGGGATTGGGACACTTATTTTGGAGGCGGCAAGAGGAAGGGATTATCCACTGGTAATGGGGGTTACAGTAGTTATTACAGTTGTTGTTGTGCTTTGTAATTTGATTGTAGACCTTATTTATTCACGTATCGATCCACGCGTTAAAAATGTATAAATAATGGGGGTGAGAAAATGGAGGTATCAACAAATCAAGATTATGGAAGCAAAACAATGACAAAAGTAAAACAAAGAAAAGACACGCTCCTTGCACGTTTAAAACAAAATAAAATCGCTTATTTTTCATTATGGTTCCTCATTATCTTACACTTAATCGTTTTTTTAGGTCCATTTTTTTGGACGATTAATCCAGAAGAGTTGCAGGAGGTTGGCTCTTTAGCGGGCTGGTCTTTACAGCATCCTTTTGGAACTGATGATCTGAGTAGAGATGTTTTTGCAAGAATGCTTCACGGTGGAAGAGTTACATTGCTAGTTGGATTGGCAGCTATGTTATTTGCTTTACTGATCGGGACATTGGTCGGAGCGTGTGCCGGTTATTTTGGCAAATTTGTTGAATCAGTCTTAATGAGAATAACGGAAGCAATGATGGCGATTCCTAACTTTTTCTTTGTCCTCGTTGCATTAACAGTTCTAGGTACAAGCCCGGTCATGGTCGTTGTCGTCATTGCCTTATGCGGCTGGATGGAAATTGCCAGGGTTGTATACGGCGAGACATTAAAATGGAAGGAATATGAGTTTGTAGAAGCGGCTAATGCTTCAGGGGCTAGAAGTATTCGGATCTTAACGAAATACATTATTCCCCAAATCATACCGTCTATTATTGTTTCAGGTACATTAACAATTGCAGCGGCGATTTTGACGGAAAGTGCAATTAGTTATTTAGGGTTGGGGATTCAGCCACCTACCCCGACGTGGGGAAATATGTTGCAAAATTCACAGCAATATATTTGGACTGCCCCTGTTTTAGGAATATTACCAGGAGCAGCGATAACAATTGTTGTTCTTGCCTATAATTTCTTAGGTGACGGCCTGCGTGATGCGCTTGATCCAAAATATGTTAAGAAATAATGAGGGGAGCTAAACATTTTGTTTATAACAATTAATGATAATCAATTATATTATGAAATTCATGGGAATCCTGATGGTGAAACAATCTTTTTTATTCATGGTGCCCCTGGGTTAGGGGATTGTCGCAGTGATATTAGAGCATTTTCACCTCTTGGTGATCAATATCGATTAATCTTTATGGATATGAGAGGTTCGGGACGTTCTGAAGGAAAGCCACCTTTTACCCATGAACAGTGGACTGCCGATATCGAGGCATTGAGAAAGGAGCTCGTTGGCGCGCCAATCAAAATATTAGGAGGTTCATATGGCGGCTTTCTTACCCTTGAATATGTCCTTAGATACCCTGACAGCGTGACCCATGTTTTACTAAGAGATACTGCTGCCAATAGTGAATTTGATCATCTTTCCGTTGATCAAGCACTGGAAAGCGATTTGCCTGGGATTACAGAAGCTGGGATTCGCCGTCTTTTCGATGGAAAAGTAGAGTCAAATGAAGAGTTAAAAGAGATGTTTGCCGCTATTCAACCACTTTATACAGTGAAATTTGATGAAGAGGCCGTTAAAAAGAGAATCGATTCGATTTATTATCGTTATGAAACTCATAACTATGCCTTTAGATACAATAAGCCGAACTTTAACTTAGTTCCAGATTTGCACAAAATATCAGTCCCTACACTTGTTACAGTCGGGAGACACGATTGGATTACGCCGGTTGTTTGTTCTGAGTTAATTGCTGAGAAAATTCCAAATTCAAAGCTTGTAATCTTTGAAAACAGTGGGCATTCTCCGCAAAATGAGGAGAATGAGAAATATTTAAAACTGGTTCGAGAGTTCCTGCAAATGAATTGAATAAGATGGAAGAAGCAAGAAAGAAGCTAGAGTTAACGGTAAGCGTTGGAAAGCAGTGAGAAGAATGCTTTTAGCTAACCAACCATACTCTAGCTTCTATTCTTCCTCCTTAAATATGTGCGCCTATTTTCCTTAGCATATAATCATAGCTTGTTTAGGGAAAAGAGGTTTTTATGGAAAACTGTGATAAAAGGGAGGAGTCTACATGAAAGAAATTGAAATTCCTCTAAAGATGAAGGCAGCTGTGATTCGTGAGCATGGAGGACCTGAGAAGCTCAACATTGAAGAAATTCCCACTCCAAAACCGGGAGAACATGAAGTTTTGATTAAAGTAGAAGCAACGGCATTAAATCATCTTGATATATTTGCTCGAGAGGGGCTTAAAGGACCAGGGGTGCCGAAGTTAACTTTACCACATATTTCTGGTGTCGATATCGTTGGTCGTGTGGTTGAATTTGGACAAACAACATTAAATGTAGTGAACAGCTTTGCAAAAGGAGAACGCGTTCTTATAAACCCATCCTTTGGCTGTGGAGAGTGCCGGTTTTGTAGAGCTGGTGAACCGAGCATGTGTCCAGATTATAAAATCATTGGTGAACATTTATGGGGAGGTTTAGCAGAGTATGTAGTCGTTCCTGTAAAAAATATTATTCCCATTCCTGAGCATATCCCCTCAGTGACAGCAGCGGCTATTCCGGCCGTCTATACGACAGCTTGGAGAGGAGTGGTCAATGTTGGACAAATAAAGTCTTCTGATACGGTGCTGATAATTGGGGCATCGGGCGGTCTCGGCTCTGCCCAATTAGATATAGCGGTTGCCGCTGGGGCAACAGTTATTGGAATTGCAAGTAGTGAGGAGAAAAGAAGAAAATGTCTTGATTTGGGTGCCATAGCCATGTTTGATTCCAATGGAGATTGGCTAAAGGAAGTAAAGGAATGGACAAGAGGTGAAGGGGTTGATATCGCATTCGATTCAGTTGGGAAACCTACATTCACTAAAAGCTTAAATAGTCTAAAAATGGGTGGGAAGCTAGTGTTATCTGGAGCAACTGCAGGTGATTTTCCTGAGATTAGCATTCGTGAAATATACCAATGGCATCGCCAAGTATTAGGGGCGCCAATGGGAAATTGGGGAGATTTCTTACAGGTTACCGAGCAAGTTTGGCAAGGAAAGCTGAATCCTCAAGTAAGTGCTGTTTTTCCATTGGAAAAAATCGCGGAAGCAGAAGCTTTATTAGAAAACAGAAATCACTTCGGGAAAATTGTCATTAGAGTGAATTAAGAGGGCTCAATAATTTTGTTGATAGTATAGGAAACATCTTCTTTTGACAACAGCTTTCAAAATAAGGGCTTCAATACAGACGGGTAGGAAAAATTGGTTGTGATATATAATTTGTGTATATAAAGAAATCTCTCTTTTAGGTTAAATGGGTATTTGACCGTTGAAAACAAAAAGGGGGGTTTCTTTTTTTAAATAAACTTTGTTAAACAATATAAACGATTTTTGACTCATTTCGTGTGCAACCTTAGTTTCACACGCCTTTCAGTTATACTGAAAGGTCTTCTGATTCATAAAATCAGAGAGAAAATGAGCCAAGAATCAACATCAACAAATAACAAAGCCTTTTAATAAAGGTCATGTTCTCTTTCATAAGAAATACGTAATAAATAGATCATGATAATATATCTATTTATTGTTTGGAATAGTGATATAGATAATGATCAATTTTTGAAGAATGATACTTGTAATCGAATTCATTATGATGTATTATGAAAATATAAGGTGTAATTATAAATACATCATGATGTAAAGGTATTCATTTTAGGGGTGATGGTAAAATGAGTAAAAGTTTCATTGATAAAAAGTCAAAGCTGCCGCTGTATAAGCAATTGAAAATTTTGCTAATGCGCTATATAGAGGAAAATCTCTCCGAAGGTGATTCTCTGCCGATTGAATCTGAAATCGAAAAGCTTTACGGGGTAAGTAGGGCTACTGTTAGAAAAACGATTGATGAATTAGTTTCTGAAGGTGTAGTAAAAAGAATTCAGGGAAAAGGAACTTTTATTCAATCAAAAAAAATAGTTCAGACTGCGGGATCGATTACGAGCTGGACAGAAGAAATGCGACTTAGGGGAAAAGAAATTCATACTGATAATACATTATTGTTAGAATTGGAGCCTTCTCAAAAAATAAGAGAAGAGTTAAAACTATCCCCAAATGAGAAAGTGATTTGCCTTAAGCGTACACGCTATTCTGATGGTGAACCTATAGCGATCATGATTAATTATATGCGTGGGAAGTTTATTCCTGGCTTTCTAGAAAAAGGTCTGCAAAGAGAATCATTGTATGAAACCTTAGAAGAAGAATACAATATTCGACTCGAGAAAGCTTATGAACGAATTCAAGCAAGAGTTGCTACTGACTTAGAAGCAGTTGAACTGCAAATTCCACCGGAATCAGCCTTACTCCACTTAACTAGGGTGTCTTACTTAAAGGATGGAACTCCATTCGAATTAGTTGAAATGTCGAACCGCGGAGATCGATATCACTATCATATTGAACTGAATGGGAGAAACAAAATAAAACATATCAATTAAGTTTATAATTTGCTTCGATACTTTGAAGAGTATCATTTGGCCATTGATTAACTTAGAAGGGGTGTTAACATGCTCACATTAACTGAAGGATTAATTGAATTGGATGTAAAGGCAAAAGATGCAGAGGATTCAATACGAAAAGCAGGTCAGTTATTAGTAAATGAAGGATTAGCAGATCAAGGCTATGTAGACGCAATGGTCAAGGGGTTTAAAGAAGTTGGGCCATATATTGTAGTGGCCCCTAACATTGCCTTTCCACACGCAAGACCAGAACTTGGTGCGAAAGAAAAGGGTGTTTCGTTAATAAGATTAAGTCAACCAGTCGTATTCGGGCACCCTACTAATGATCCTATAACACTTGTTTGCGCCCTTTGTGGAACTGATAGTACAAGTCATATTCAAATGTTACAGGCTCTCGCAGATATTTTAAGAGATGAAGAAAAACTAAATGTAATTATGAATACAGCGACTTCAAAAGAAGAAATCCTATCAATTATATAAAAAGGAGTGTTTATTATGAAAGTTGTCACAGTTTGTGGAATGGGATTTGGAACGAGCCTAATGCTGCTTATGGATATTCAGTCGATTGCCAAGAACCATGGATATGAAGTTCAGGGAGAAGCTGTAGATTTAGGTTCTGCTAAAGGAAAAGTTTGTGATTTTATGGTTGCTTCAAGTGAAATATCAGCAGAGCTTAGTGATGAGTCTGTAGAAGTAATCTCGATTAATAATTTACTAGATAAGGATGAAATAGAAGCGAAGGTAATGCCAGTTATTCAAAAACTGCATCAAAGGGGGTAGGGAAATATGCTTGATATAATTGTAAACGTTTTAAGCAATCCAGCTATTATTCTTGGTATTATTGCACTTGTTGGATTAGTAGCCTTGCGCAAAACAACATCTGATGTAATAAAGGGAACATTAAAGACAATTTTTGGATTTATTATTTTACAGCAAGGATCAAATATTATCGTTTCAGCACTAGTTCCATTTAGTACGATGTTTACGGAAGCCTTCGGATTAACAGGAATTGTTGCAGAGGATAATGCTCTAGTTGCTGCCGTCCAAACTTTATTAGGTAAAGAGACAGCTCTTATTCTAGTATTTTCGTTTTTAATCAACTTATTAATTGCAAGAGTAACAAAATGGAAATACATTTTCTTAACAGGACATATGATGTTTTCATTTGCCGGTACAATGGCAATAGTGTTTAACCAAATGGGGTTATCAAGCACGATGACGATCGTTTTAGGTTCAATTATTCAAGGGGTTTCAATGGTATTATTTCCAGCGTTATCGCAGCCATTTGTCCGTAAAATCACGGGTAAAGATGATATCGCTTTCGGTTTCTGGGGCAGTTCATGGATTAGTCTTTCTGGATGGGTAGGAGGCTTAGCGGGAAATAAGGAAAAATCTTCTGAAGATGTAAAAGTACCCAAAACTTTAGATTTTTTAAAAGACATGAGTGTGCTCATGGGGATTGTCATGATTGTTATCTATTTGGTCACGGCATTATTTGTTGATAAAAATGTGTTAGCTGAAATCTCAGGAGGACAGGATATTATTCAATTTTCAATTATGAATGCACTGACATTCGTTGCGGGGATACTAGTATTGCTTCAAGGGGTAAGAATGTTTCTTGGAGAAATTGTTCCCGCATTTAAAGGAATAGGGGAAAAAATCGTACCAGGTGCAAAGCCAGCTCTCGATGTCCCAATTTTTTTCGCCTTTGCACCAATCGCAGTAACTCTTGGTTTCTTGTCAGCTTTAGTAGGTAGCTTACTAGTAACCTTTATTTCTACAATGCTACCAGTTGTTGTTTTACCTTCTGTTATTGGATTATTTTTCATGGGCGGTGCCGCTGGTGTATTTGGTAATGCATCAGGAGGGAGACGTGGTGCGATAATATCCGGATTTTTCCTAGGGGTTTCATGGACACTTCTTGTTGCCCTTGCGTATCCGTTAGTGGATATGAATGCTTATGGTGTGGAAGGTCTATGGTTTGCTTCCCCAGATGCCATTATTGTTGTAGTGATTATTCGTTTAATCGGCTTATTATTCGGAATAGGCATATAAAGCATATACTAGAGCGAATCGAGCAGCTATACCCTTTAATGCCAGCCTTTTCATATGTATCGAAGATTAATGAAAACAATAATGATAGACTAAAAACATTTATATAACGTCTAGCATTTTAGTTCGTCGTATACTACGATTTTCTGTCATGCTCAAGGGACTTGCTATAGCTGCTCTTTCAAAAAGGAGGAACTTTAAGATGGGAAAAATCAGAACTGTTTTAGGAGATATTGATGCAAAGGACTTAGGATTTACTTATAGCCATGAACATTTATGGACGTGTCCGCCTCCGAGTCAGAAAGATCGGGACTTGGAATTAACGGATTATGAAGCATCTGTTAGTGAACTATTTAGATTTAAGAGAGCAGGTGGGCAGGCGCTTGTAGATGCAACGACACTTGATTATGGAAGAAATGCTGCAAAAATGAAACAAATGGCTATTGAAACGAATGTTCATGTCATCGCAACTACTGGATTTAATAAACATATATATTTTCCAGCATGGGTTAATGCACTTTCAATTGAGGAAATACAACAAAAACTTGTTAGAGATATTACGATCGGAATGGATGGAACAGATGCAAAAGCTGGCTTTCTTAAGTCAGGTTCTTGGGAGCAATTAATACATCCACTGGAAGAAAAGGTTACTAGAGCAGTTGCTCGTGCGCAAAAAGATACAGGAGCACCAGTCTGGCTTCATACAGAAGCTGGAACAATGGGCGAGGAGATGTTGGATATTTTAGAAGAAGAAGGAGTTGACTTAACGAAGGTTGCTGTTGGGCATAGCGATCGTAATGCCGATCCGTATTATCATTTACAGCTTGCAAAAAGAGGAGCTTTTGTTCAATTTGATGGAGCAAGTAAAATAAAGTATTACCCTGATAGTACTCGAATTGAACTGATTAAGAATATGATAAAAAATGGATTTGTCAAGCAGCTTTTGATTTCAGCAGATATGGGAAGACAAAGCTATCTACATGCTTATGGTGGCGGACCTGGATTTGAGTATATTTTGAAAAAGTATATTCCAAGATTAAGAAATGAAGGAATTAGTGAAGAGGACATCCAGACAATTTTTGTTGAAAATCCAGCACGGTGGTTAGCACAATTTGAAGGGTGATGAGGAATCATGTCAGTTGGTAAAGGAACAATTATTGCTATACTTCGCGGTATTGAGCCAGAAGATGCTTGTTCAATTGTAGAAGTATTGCAAAAAAATGGAATTACTTGGGTTGAAGTATCTTTAAGTGATGAAACAAAAGGGTTGCGCTGTATTGAAAAAATCCATTCAAAATTTAAAAATACCATTCAGTTAGGAGCTGGTACAGTCATCACCCAAAAACAGATCGATCAAGTTCTTGAAGCAGGAGCGAAATACATTATTACTCCAGGCTGGGAGCGAGAATTGGTTCGTTATGCGAAGGCAAAAAATGTAGAAATTTTCCCTGGCGTATTCACACCGGGGGAAATTCTTCAAGCAGTACAAGATGATATTAATGTAGTCAAATTATTTCCAGCAAATGATTTAGGTATTTCATATATTAAAAATCTTCGAGGCCCTTTTCCAAATGTTCATATCATGGCAGTTGGCGGTGTGGATGATAAAAATTTGAAAGCTTACTACGAAGCTGGATGCTCCTCATTTGCAATTGGTAGTGATCTAGTTCCGAGGGGGGCAACAAGGGATAATTTGCAACAAATTGAAGAAAAAGCTCAACAATATACGAATCTCATCCAAGAATTAGGGAGTTGATTATATGTCAAAGGTAAAAGAAGCTATTAACATGACTAGAGATGAAGTACAAGCAGCAATAGAAGAGTATCCAGTAGCTATTTTACCTATCGGAGCTACTGAACAACATGGACATCATCTTCCATTAGGTGTTGATATTTATTTAGCAGAGGGGATATCAAAAAGAATCTGTGAAAGGACAGGAGCCCTGCTCTTACCAGCTTTACCCTTTGGTTATTCTTGGGTTTGGCGTGACATTCCCGGTACTATTTCTCTCCAACAGCATCATGTAGAAGCGATCATTAAAGATGTTGCTCACAGTGTCAATCGTTATGGGGTTAAGACGCTAATTATTGTTAATGGTCATGATGCCAATAATGCTAGTATGAAGTATGCAACTAGAGAATTAACCGATGAATTAGACATGAATGTAGTTTATTTATTTTACCCGGAGCTTGAGTCAATGATGGCAAAGCATTGTGAATCAAAGACATGGCATGGAATGATTCACGCTTGTGAATTAGAAACATCCCTTATGCTTGCTCTTAAGCCGGAGTTAGTAAATATGTCGAAAGCGGTCAGGGAATATCCCGAAAAACCTGCTTTATATGGAAAATCTTCCATTTCATTAGGGCAACTGAGCAAAAGTGGAGTTTACGGTGATGCTACATTGGCCAGTAAAGCAAAGGGTGAAAAATTATTGGAGAGCTTCGTTGAAAAAATGGTTGAGCTAGTAAATTCTGTATCAGAAAATAGCAAATGAAAAAATTATTTTCAAATGAGAGAATGCGAATAAAGAAGCTGATTGTCTTAGATGATAGACAGACAAATCAGCTTTTTTGTCATGTTTTCTCAGAGTCTGAGTTAAATATGATGGAACAATGAATTTCCCCGTTTCCTTTAAAGCAATTATAATAAATACGAGCTGAGTTTTTTAGTTGGAGGAGATATTTATGAATATTCGAAAATTAACTGTTGAGCAAGAGCCACCGATGGAATTGCTGCGATTGGCTGATCCATCCACAAAGATAATAAACGATTATTTAATGCGAGGAGAATGCTATATCGCGGAGAATAACGATGAAATAGTAGGTGTGTATGTACTGCTCCCAACAAGACCAGAGACGGTGGAGTTGGTAAACGTTGCCGTTTCCGAACATGCTCAGGGAAATGGGGTAGGCAAGCTGCTTGTCAAAGATGCCATATTGAAAGCGAAAGAAAAAGGCTTTAAAACAATTGAAGTAGGTACTGGTAATTCAAGCATTGCACAGTTAGCTTTGTATCAGAAATGTGGTTTCAGAATTGTAGCAGTTGATTTTGATTTTTTTACTCGACATTATGAAGAAACTATTTTTGAGAATGAAATTTGGTGTCGAGATATGATAAGGCTTTCTCAAGATATAAATTAGGAAACAGGGAGAAAATGTTTGGAATTTATGAAACTGCGCTTATAACTAAAAACGTTCATTATGAAGTTTTAAGCAATAAAATATAAAATTCCCTTGAAATTTTTAATATTGTGAAGTACTATCATATTATGTTTTATTTATTGTGAAGTTATTCACATATAAAAAGTTATTTTTGAGGCTTTGTTAAATGTTGTTGCTGATTTTGAATTATTTTCTTTCAGCACAACAAAAAGAGGCATGTGAAACCAAGGGATCACACAAAATGAGCTAAAAATCGCTTTTATAACTATAGTGTTTAACGAAGTCTTTTTTTGTTACATTATGTGAAAATAATCACAATGATAATTCAGAAATGGAACAAATAGTACAAAGAGGGAATGAAGCAGGATGAGAAAGCCAAAAGTGATTATTCTAGGTGCTGGATATGGTGGGATTATTACCAGTAAGGAACTGGAAACTATTTTAAACAAAGGAGAGGCCGAAGTAACCTTAATTAATAAACATGATTATCATTATATCTCGACACAGTTGCATAAAACGAGTGCTGGAACTGCAGTTGATGAGAAAGTTGCTTTACATATAGCTGATTTACTAAAGAAAAATGTTGTCAATTTTAAAAAGGGAATAGTTGACCATGTCGATTTTGTAAATAAAAAAGTTATGTTAGAAAACAATGAAATATATGAATATGATTATTTGTTAATCGCACTCGGATTTGACGTCGATACCTTTGGAATACCTGGAGTAGAGGAGAATGCATTTAAAATTAGAAGCTTTCGCAGTTCCAAAGCAATTCAGCAGCATATACAGGAACAGTTTAACAAATATAATGAGGACGGCGATTTATCTCGTCTTACTTTTATCGTGGCAGGAGCTGGTTTCACAGGAATTGAGATGGTCGGGGAGCTAATTGATCAATTGCCAAAGCTTTGCAAAAAATATGAAATTCCTTTAGAGAATACTAGAATTGTAAATGTGGAGGCGTCTGATTCCATTCTTCCATTTTTTGATCAAAAGTTAATTGATTTTACAACCTCTTACTTGAAAAAGAATCGTGTAGAGGTAGTAACATCTACTAAAATCGTCGAATGTAATAAGGAAGCCGTTATCCTTGATAACGGCTACCAAGTACCAGCAAGAACCCTTATTTGGTCTGGAGGGGTGAGAGCTAATCGTCTTCTTGAAAGATGGAATTTACAACTTGTGAAAGGACGAATTCCTGTAGATCAATATCTCCGTGTAAAAACATTTGAGGATGTATTTTGTGTAGGGGATGCAGCATATTTTGAAGTTGAAGAAAATACTCCTCTTCCAGCAACTGCTCAAGTGGCTATACAACAAGCACAAGTATGTAGTTCTAATCTAGTGGCTGCTATTCGTGGCAATGCTCTTAAACCATTTATCTATCATCATAAAGGTACGGTTGCATCAATTGGGAGCCGTGCGGCGGTTGGCAATGTTTTTGGCGTTAAATTAACAGGACGTCTCGCGTCTCTTATGAAGCAGGTTATTGAAGCACGCTATTTATTGGTTCTTGGTGGCCCCGGTTTGCTGTTGAAAGAAATGTTTAATGTCAAGTTTAAAAAGAGTTATGCTAAAACGGCATCATCAAGGTAGGTTATAGAGAATAAGAGAGCGACCCCAATGCAGTATTATGTTGGGGGACTCTCTTATTATTTAGGAAATAAGCGAGCATATTGTTTGAAAAAACCTAATTTTTAACGTTTGGCTTTGTTATATGTTGGTTTTGACTTTTGGCTCACTTTCTCTCTAGACCTTTCAGTTATACTGAAAGGCATGTGAAACTTTGGTTTCACATGAAATGAGCCCAAAATCATTTTATCAACAATTCTATTTAACAAAGCCTAAAGTTTAGTAGTTTGCTGACAAAGGATGTTCAGCCTGATGCCCATTCCCATCTATTTTGCAAATCGGGATTGAAAGAATAAAAGTTGTCCCAAAACCAACCTCGCTTTCAACCGTTATTTTTCCTTTTAATTGTTCTACTATCTGAAATGAAATGGTTAAGCCGATACCGGTCCCTTTGTCTTTAGTGGAATAAAAAGGAGTTCCTACTCTGGAAAGCTGTTCTTTTGACATTCCTTCACCGTTATCTGAGATTTTGATAATAATATAATCATCGTCAGTAAAAGCGACAATTTTTAAAAGTCCACTATTATTCATGGCTTCAATTCCATTTTTAATAATATTGATAAAAACTTGCTTGATTTCATCGGCGTTTCCTTTTATATAAAGGGATGGTTCGATAATAGATTGCACTTCAATATTTTGTATATTCGTATAGGAAGTCATCAATTCAATCGTTTTTAATAGCTCCTCACTAATATTGACAATACGGATCGTTTTATCGTTTGGTTTTGCTAATGAAAGATAGTCGTTAATGATGTCCTGGGCACGATTTAATTCAGATAGGGAAATATTAATATATGCAAGCTGTTGTTCATTAATGTTGTCGTCTTTTTTCATTAACTGTAAAAATCCATTGATGGTGGTCATAGGATTTCGAACTTCATGTGCAACAGAAGCGGCAAGTTGACTTATGATATTAAGTTTTTCAGAGCGTTGTAGTTCCTGATGTAATTTAATATGTTGTTTAAACGTTTCGATAAGAAGGATGACAAGGATTAGAGTAATCCAAGTAATGATTGAGAAAAGAAACATTGTTAGAAGATGGTCATATTGTTTATTATGTATTAGGGAATAACTTCGAGTAAGAGTTATAAGCCAATAGAGTGCACTAATGTATAAAAGGCTTTTCTTAAAAGAAAAAGTTCTTAATTTTTTTTTGGTCAAATAAAAAATGACGGTAATGATGCCATAATTTAATAGAGTGATCGATAAATTCGTTTGCCCTAAAAAGTGTAAGTACAGCAGCATTATAAAAATAGCTGCGATTCCCTGCCAAAAACCGATATAAATAAAGGCAATGATGATAGGGATAATGCGAAGGTCATAAACAAAGCCATTCGCATAAGACACTGGAAATGAGATGGTTAATAGGAGAATTATAAAAGTTAGTGCCAATAATATGCCTTTATGAGCTTTACTGAAATAAATGTTCTTGAGGATAGCAAAAAAGTAATATAAGAGTATTGGAAATATTACAATTAATACATGATAGAGTATATACCCAACATTTTCCAGCAAAATAGAAATACCTCCTCAACAACCAAAGCTTCTGATTATATAGTTCTTAATTTCTACAATAACAGATATAATCCTTCAAAAGCTCTAATAAACTTACAATTTTTCCTAACATTCGCAAAAAGTTGAGGGATTAAAGCAAATTATTTCAATTGTGGATTGCTGGTGGTATCTGTTACTGGTTTGCCCTATACTAGTAACTGTAATTCATCTATAAGTAATAAAGAGGTGCATCGTGTTTTGGTTAAAAAGAATCATACTTTACCATTTGTTTTTATAAAAACGTTGATTATTGCCATAACTGGTGGAGTGATTGCATATTTAATCCATATTCCAATTCCATGGCTGCTTGGTTCAATGACTGCTGTTTTAATTGCTTCTAGTTTTGGATTAAAGTTATACTGGCCGAGTGCAATCAGAGATATTGCGATCATTATTGTTGGGTATTCAATTGGATTATCTTTTACAAAAGAAGCTATCATGTTCATTCTGTCTCAACTTCCAGCGATTTTTCTAAGTACAATCGTAGTGATTTGTTTTTGTGTCGGTCTAGCTTTTGTTATTTCAAAAATAACTAAATTACATTTTCCTTCAGTTTTGATTGGCAGCATTCCCGGTGGACTTTCGCAAATGCTTCTTCTTGGCGAAGAGATTAAAAATATCAATCTTTCAATTGTCACATTTCTGCAAGTGTCCAGACTGATTCTAATTATTATTTTTGTTCCTTTGTTCGTATTTAGTCCTTTTGTGGGAACGGGAACAACTGGAGCCGCAGATTTAATCCACTCTTCAACCATCCGCTGGGGAAATTTATTTCCCAATATCCTACTATTTATTCCTGGCGTGATCCTGTCCATTTTTATCGCGAGGAAAATAAAACTACCTACACCGTTTTTGGTCGGTCCAATTTTTGCAACGGCTATTATAGGGCTGTTCGGCTATATTGGTCCGACTCTTCCATCTTCGCTATTGGACGTTTCCCAATTAATGATCGGAGCATACATTGGATTATTAATCGATTTAGAGCAAATAGAAGATAAATTTAAAATGTTGACTATAGCTATTGCTTCAGGTGCTTTATTACTGTTTGGCTCTTGGGGATTGAGTTTGCTCTTATCCTATGTTAAAGACATATCATTTTCTACCAGCACTCTTAGTCTTGCGCCAGGTGGGATGGATCAAATGGGAATTATCGCTGCTGAAATCCATGCAGATTTGTCAATTGTAGCTGGTTATCAATTGTTTCGCTTGTTTTTTATCTTTTTTGTCGTGCCGCCATTGCTGCGATGGTTTGTTCACTATTTGTATCAAAAAAAGCTATGGTGACGGCTAAGCAAAATGATAAATCATGTTATTATTAGATTTTGTTCTATGTCGTCCTAACATAATATGTTTTTCAAAAAAATGCAAAATTACAATAAAATATTTTTTTAGATGAAGAATAGTTAAGGCCATCGACCATGTTTGATCTAAAGCAGTTTCAATAAAAAAATTTTTTTTGAGATCCGATTAACTCTCTGTGAAATAAAAATAAACAGTAGGAATATCCAGTTTTTATACATTGACACTGCATAGGCAATAGGTTATGATTCTTCTAACCTACAAAACCTATTAAAAAGGTAAGAATTATAAGAAAACTAAAATATTATAATCAACAGGAGGGAATACATATGAATAGGAAATTTTTGGGGGTTGTATTTTTGCTGGCGTTATTAGCCTTGACAGCGATCGGTTGCAGCAATAATGATAGCAAAGCTGGAAAGTCAGATGATAATTCCAGCGCAAATGTTAGCTACAAAGATGAAATCAATATTGCAGTAACGGCTCAGCCGCCGACACTTGATTCGGCGATGACTGTATCGCAAGTTGCCTTAGATATCGCAGGTAATATTTTTGAAACGCTTTACACTTTGAATGAAGACTATGAACCTACGCCAATGTTAGCTGAATCAGTGGACATTAGCGATGATGGAAAGACATATACCTTTAAGCTGCGGGAAGGAATACTGTTTCATAATGGAAAAGAGATGACTTCCGAGGATGTTGTAGCTTCAATGAATCGTTGGTTAGAAAAATCTTCACGTGCAAAATCTCTATTAGAAAATGCTAATTTTGTGGCTGAAGATCCGTATACGGTAGTTTTAAATTTAGAAAACGCAGCGTCAGATGTTTTGATTATTATGGCATCTCAGGCTAATTTTCCAGCCATTATGCCTAAGGAAATTATTGATTCTGCTCCTGCTGAAGGCGTAACTGAGTATATCGGAACGGGTCCTTTTCAATTTGAAGAATGGAAGCAAGACCAATATATAAAGTTGAGTAAATATGATGAGTATCAGGCAGTCGACGAAGAAGCAAGTGGATTTGCAGGCAAAAAAGAAGCGTTTGTGGAAGATGTGTTTTATCACTTTGTGACAGACCACTCTACACGCATTGCTGGAATTCAAACTGGCGAATATGATATTGCTGATAACATTCCAACAGAAAGCTACGAGCAATTAAATAGCATCGATGATATAAAGGTATATACATTTGTTGGAGGAACGCTGACGATGTTTTTTAACACTAACGAAGGCGTATTGGCAGATGTAAATATTCGTCAGGCGATAAATGCTGCATTTAATATGGATGAGATTCTGCTAGCGAGCTTTGTCAATGAAGAATTGTACAGCTTAGATCCAAGTTATATGAATCCAAATCAAATTCAGTGGGCTAGTGATGCTGGTAAAGAGTACTATAATCAGGCTGATCTTGAGAAAGCTAAGACACTCCTAGCGGATGCTGGCTACAATGGTGAGGAAATTACTTTATTAACTACGCAAGATTATGCTGAAATGTATACAGCCACTACTGTTGTGCAAGAACAATTAAGACAATTGGGCTTAAATGTAAAAATAGAAAACTATGATTTTCCAACTTTCTTGGAAACAAAGAATGACTTGAGCAAATGGGATATTTTTATCACAAGCAATGGTTACCAATTAACACCGCCGCAGTTATTGGCTGTTAATCCTGATTGGGCAGGATTAAATGACGCAAATGTTGCAGAGTTATTGACGCAAATTAGAGCAGCCGATAGTCCAGAAGAAGCGAAGGCGAAGTGGGATGAATTGCAAGGATATTTATATGAAACTCTTTCTTCCACGGTTATTGGTCAATATAACAGCATTTTAGCGACTACTGATAAACTTGAAGGATTAGAAGTATTTGAAGCCCCTATAATTTGGAATACGAAAGTGATCGAATAGAATGAATCCTCCATTGCTTGTTTGCGATGGAGGATTCATGCTATGCTTAATTCTTTTTTTATTTTTGCTTTTTAAAAGGAATTGAAGATATAACGATTTTTGACATTGATATCGTACACCTTTTTTTGTATGACTGAAAGAAGAGAAAATGACCAAAAATCAGTACCAGCATAACAAAGCCTTATTTTTAATAAAGGGGGGATTCATTTGCTCAGTTATCTTTTCAAACGAATTTACTCACTTATCCCAGTATTATTTGTTGTATCGGTTGCTATCTTCCTAATCGTACATATTACTCCTGGAGATCCCGCTGCGATTATTTTAGGAATGGAAGCTACAGAAGAACAAATAGCAAGCTTGAATGAAGAAATGGGGTTGAATGAACCAATAGTTAAGCAATATCTGCTTTGGGTTGGGGGCGTTCTTCAAGGAGACTTCGGCCAATCATACTTCATGAAAGAACCTGTGTTAGATTCGATTTTGAGCCATCTGGGTCCGACTATTTCTCTAGCCATTTTAGCTGAAATTGTAGCGTTAATTATTGCCATTCCAATTGGCATTTTTGCTGCTTACCGGAGAGGCTCTTTCACCGATCATACCCTTATGGTGGCAACTTTATTAGGAATGGCTGTCCCTAGCTTTTTACTTGGACTGTTGCTAATGTTATCATTTGGAGTTTATTTGCAATGGTTGCCTATTGCTGGATATAAGCCATTAACTGAAGGCTTATGGACACATTTGCGCTACTTAATTTTACCTGCGCTTTCTTTAGGAGCCATACAGGCTGCACTTGTCGCCAGAATGACACGCTCTTCAATGCTGGAGGTTTTAAATAAAAATTACGTGAAAACAGCACGTTCAAAAGGGGTGAAAGAGCATAAAGTCATAACGAAGCATGCTTTGAGAAACGCATTTCTCCCTATTTTAACGGTGATCGGCCAGTCCTTTGGTACATTGGTTACAGGAGCTGTTGTTGTTGAAACGATTTTTAATTTACCAGGTTTAGGCCAGTTGATTATTAATTCCATTGAACGCAGAGACTTTGCTGTCATTCAAGGAGTTGTCCTGTTTGTGACTTTAATATATGTATTTATCAATTTGATCGTGGATTTATTATATGGTGTGATCGATCCAAGGGTAAGGCTCGAACGCAAATAGCAAGGAGGTGAGAGAGTGGCCGCTGTAAAAGAAGTAGACAGGGTTCGCACTATTAAAGCAAGTCTCAAAAAACAAGAACGTCAATTGTTTTTTCGTAGATTTTTTGCCAATAAATTAATGGTGATGGGCTGTTTCATATTCATCGTATTAGGGCTCATTGCTTTAATTGGTCCAATGCTCGTGTCATATGATCCATATGAAATGAAGGTTGCGGAAAGGTTGAATGCACCGAGCGGAGAGCACTGGCTCGGAACCGACGAATTCGGTCGGGATTTGCTTACAAGAATTGTTTATGGTGCCCAAGTTTCTATGGGGATTGGTTTAATCGTAACGTTGATCTCCTCCATTTTAGGGTTGGTCATCGGTTTATATGCTAGTTATTATGCTGCTCTTGATCATATTTTAATGAGAATATGTGATGGTTTAATGGCTATTCCGGGAATTTTATTAGCGATCGCATTAATGGCTGCCTTAGGTCCGTCCCCCCTTAATGTAATCATCGCTTTAAGCATTGTTTTTACTCCAAATATTGCACGGATTGTCCGTTCTTCAGCATTAGTAATTAGAGAACAGACATTTATTGAGGCGATGCATGCACAGGGAGCAAGTGCGACACGAATTATTTGGCAACATATTGCACCAAATACAATTTCTCCACTGATCGTACAAGCAACGTTTGTGTTTGCAGAAGCGATCATTTCAGAAGCGGCACTCAGCTTTTTAGGTGCAGGGATAGCGGCACCAGACCCAAGCTGGGGAAATATTTTACAAGCTGGGAAATTAGTTATTTTTAAGGCGTGGTGGATGGTTGTATTCCCAGGTTTGGCGATCGTTTTGTCAGTATTAGGACTAAATCTACTAGGTGACGGGCTGAGAGATTTTATTGATCCGCACAGCTCAGGAAAAAAATCCAAATGATTTCTAGAAAGCAAGGAGGTAAAGAATGGAGAAGAAGCCTCTTTTAGAAGTAAAGAATTTAAAAACTCATTTTCATACCGAGCGTGGCCAAATAACTGCAGTAGATGGAATCACATTTCATCTGAATGAAGGCGAAATTGTAGGTGTTGTCGGAGAATCAGGCTGTGGAAAGAGCGTAATGTCACAGTCGATAATGCGGCTATACGATGAAAAATACACGGCTAAGTATGAGGGTGAAATTCTTTTTCAAGGTGAAAATCTATTAAACTTATCGAAAGCAATGATGCAGAAAATTCGTGGCAATGATATTTCGATGATCTTTCAAGATCCGCTCAGCTCTTTAAACCCTGTGTACACGATTGGTGATCAAATTCGCGAATCTTTAATGATCCACCAAAATCTCAATAAGCGAGAAGCGCAGCAAAAGGCAATTGAAATGCTTGGATTGACCGGGATCCCTGCTCCAGAAAAAAGGATAAATGAATATCCGCATCAATTGTCCGGAGGGATGCAGCAACGGGTTATGATCGCGATCGCCCTTTCGTGTCAGCCCAAATTATTAATAGCAGATGAACCAACAACAGCATTGGATGTTACGATTCAAGCGCAAATACTGGATTTAATCGCTGAGCTAAATGCTCAGCTTGGCATGGGGGTTATTTTCATCACGCATGATTTAGGAGTTGTTGCTGAAATCTGTACTCGAGTGATGGTCATGTACCTTGGTCAGATTGTGGAGGAGACGGATACGGATTGCCTTTTTTCAGAGCCGCTTCATCCATATACAAGAGGTTTGATTAAATCAATTCCACAATTGGAAGGGGAGCGTTTACAAAAGCTTTATACCATTGATGGAACAGTGCCCTCTTTGCAAAAAGTTCCGCACGGGTGTCGTTTTGCCTCGCGCTGTCCATATGCAGATGAGCTTTGCAAGGAACAGGCTCCAGAATTGGAGGCCTATAGTGCCACTCAAAAGGTTAGGTGCTGGCATTACAAAGAGATCCTCAAAAAGGAGGCTGTTCATGAATCATCAAACGAATAGAACTCTCGACCCCATTTTAGAAGTTAAAAATCTGAAAAAATATTTTCCTGTTACCGGTCCATTTGGACGTTTAGGGGGAATAAAAGGACAGGTAAAAGCTGTAAATGATGTGACACTTAAGCTATATGAGGGAGAGACCTATGGCCTTGTTGGAGAATCTGGATCCGGTAAAAGTACAACCGGGCGTACGATTTTGAGATTAACTGAACCAACGGGTGGGAAGGTACTTTTTCAAGATAAAGATATTTTTCAAGCTTCGAAGAAGGAAGTTCGCCGTTTGCGGAAAGATATACAAATGGTGTTTCAGGACCCATACTCATCCTTAAATCCGAGAAAGCGAATTGGAAAAATATTAGAGGAGCCATTAATAATCCATACCAATGTCAGTAAAAACGAAAGAAGAGAACGGGTTTTTGATATTTTAGAAAAAGTTGGCTTAGGTATGGAGCATTATTACCGCTTTCCTCATGAATTTTCCGGTGGCCAAAGACAACGAATCGGGTTAGCAAGGGCGTTGGTTGTCAATCCGAAAATTGTTATTTGCGATGAACCGGTATCTGCACTCGATGTATCAATTCAATCGCAAGTAATTAATCTATTGCAGAAATTACAGGATGATTTGCATTTAACTTATCTTTTCATTACCCACGATATAAGTGTTGTCAGGCATATATCAGACCGAATTGGGGTCATGTATCTTGGAAATATCGTTGAAGAGGGTCGAAATGAAGACATTTTTGCCAAGCCTCTTCATCCTTATACCCAGGCATTATTTTCCGCTGTACCGCGTACGAATCGCGGTGGAAAAAGGGAGCGAATTGTTTTGAAAGGAGAAATTCCCTCTCCATTAAATCCTCCATCAGGCTGCATGTTTCATACTCGCTGTCCATTTGCACTGGAAAAATGCCGAATCGAAGTGCCGCAGCGAAAAGAGATGAAACAAGATCATTATGTAGCATGTCATTTATATGAATAATTTTTGGACAAGTATTGAAGGAGTGAGCTGGGTGACTGTTATTAAAAAGGAGCAAGGTAAAGTTGGTATTTATAATAATGCAGGATTTCAAGTAGAAGGAAGTTTTTCCGCGAATCGTGATGGATTAAACCCGAAAGAATTATTTGAAGCATCGTTAGGTTTATGTATTACGATAGTTCTTAATCGGATGCTTGAAAGAGATGGGGTTGAAGTGCAAGATGATGATATATCGATAGAAGTGAATGCGATTAAGGCGAGTGACAGTCCGTCACGTTTTGAACAATGCAATGTGAACATATCATTGCCTCAGCATTTTTCTCAAGAGTATAAAAATAAGCTCGTAGTTTCGGCAGAACGTGCATGTACAATAGGGAATACACTAAGAAGAGGACTGCAAATTCAAACTGAGATTGTTGAGAAATAATGTTAGAGCCTAGAATTCCAGTGATGAATTCTAGGTTGTTTTTTTGTTTGGGATACTAAGCTTTTTCTTGATTAGATCACTCATTAAAATTGGTGTAACTACGATTAATCCCTAAAAATCTTAGTTTCTCATTTCCGAAGAGTCATAATTACTTACGTATGCTTGGTTTCTTGGCTTGAAAGAACAGCATTTCATAGTTTATGTTGCCCTAAAACACGGGGAAGGCTTTATATTAATCCCTGTAGCATTTCTTCTGTATTGATACTATTTTTTCAGAAAGGAACAATAGCTTGGCTGAAACAACAAAGCATTTTTCTATACCTATGCATTATTAAACATTATTTTTGAGAAAACGAATATTAACTGAGATTGTTGCTTTTAGAGAGAGAAATATGTTCTAATTAATTGATAACAAGTTTACGGTATTTTTATACTAATTTATATAAAAAGTTTCAAAAAATAATAAGGAGTTTTTTATATGAAGATAATCGAAGTTGAAACACTGCCTCCAGATGATTCTCAACCGCTTGTATTGATGATTGGAAAATTTGATGGGATTCATAAAGGTCATCAAAAAATCCTTGAAACAGCTCAATTATACAAACAAAAAGAGGAAATTCTTGCTGTCATGAGCTTTTCAGAGCATCCGCTTTGGATATTGACAGGTGATGTTGCATACAAGGAAAAGCTCACGCCAGAGCCGGAGAAAATCCGTTTTCTTCAAGAGTTTGGAGTAAAGCGATATTATCGTATTCCATTCACAAAGGAATATGCGAATCTTTCAGCAAAAACATTTATCCTTGAGCATATTGCACGCTTAAATGTGAAGCGAATCATCGTTGGAGAAGGATTTGTTTTTGGGAAGGGTAGAGAAGGTGGGACTAAGGAGCTCAGTACATATTGCAGAAAATTAAATATTCAAGTTATTGTCGTTCCGCTTGAAACAGAAAATGGGGCAAAAATGAGCAGCAGTTTGATTCGAGCTTTTATTAGAAAAGGGAAGATTAAGGAAGCGAATGCTCTGCTCTATCGCCCGTTTACCATTATTGGAACAGTAATTAGTGGTCAGGCACTTGGAAGAAAACTTGGTTTTCCTACTGCGAATATGGAATTAACAGATACTTATGTCCTTCCTAAACCAGGTATTTATGTCGGTCGGGCGACAGTGGATGCTTATTCAAAAAAGTGGAATGTTCTCATAAGTGCGGGCTATCGCCCGACTGTTAACGGTGATCACTATTTAATTGAAGTTCATTTTTTAAATTTTAATGATGACCTCTATGGACGAAAAATTGCCGTTTCCTTTCTTCACTACCTACGGGAAGAAATTAAATTTCAAGGCTTGGACCCGTTAATTGAACAAATGAAAAAAGATAAATTAGAAGCAGGAAAAATTTTGCCATTAATTAATCATAATAATGTTCCATGAGGGGGAGACGGTGGAAGGAAATTGAAATCATTAGATATTTTTAGAGATTGTTTATTGTTGCCAAAAAAAGAAGCGGTAGTACGTTTAAATCGAATTGATCTAAAGGCAGCAGCAGGCTATTTTTTCATATTATTGTTGATTCTGGTTATACCGCTGCAAATAATCTTATTGCAGGAAAGTTCTAGAGTAATGAATGAGGTGCCAGCCTATGTTTACAAGGCCCAAATTCTTATTCTATATCCATTTTTTATCGTTTTTTATGCTGTAATTGGGATTTCTCTGTTATCCTTTTTAAGTGTTCTTATAGGAAAACTGATGAAGAGAAGATTAAAATTTCAATTATTATGGAAAATGATTGCTTTCACACTAACGAAACCATTACTATTGTTTGTTTTTGCATACATTTTAGTTGGGGTAAATACACTTGTCAATCTTGCTGTACTCGTTGTTATCTTCGGCAGTGTTTTAAGACTAATTCTTTCTTATCCAAAGAGAAAGTTATAAAAAATGTGGACCTATAGCATTGTAGAACTTAGGCTGTTGGCAAACTCGATCAATTCAAGCTTGCCAGCGGTCATTTTTATTAAAATCAAGTTTTGTTAAATGTCGGTATTGATTTTTATCAAAAAATTCTGTTTAACAAAGCCTAAATAAAAATGATGAAGAGAAATACCAGTTATAACAAAATTGTTAGTACGGGAATCGCGAAGCAAATATCGATTTCCCATTCATCCATTGGTTGAAAACTATAAAGTTGTCGAGAAGTTAGGACCTATAGCTTATAGTATAGGTCTTTATATTCAAATTTTTTAGAAAAATTAGTTATTTTATTTTTATTTCATTGAATAAGATAATTCTATAATTTATAATAATTAAAAATATTAAAATAATTTTAAAAAGGGGTTCGTGTATGAAACTTTATATGTCCGTTGATATGGAAGGAATAACGGGATTAGTAGATTATACTCATGTTGACTCCTCTGCCCATAATTATGAGCGTTCGCGCCAAATCATGACAGATGAAGCCAATTATGTAATTACTACGGCTTTCGAGCAAGGCTGTAAAGAAGTAATCGTTAATGATAGCCATTCCAAAATGAATAATTTACTAGTAGAAAAACTTCATCCAGAAACACAGTTAATCAATGGTGGTGTTAAACCTTTTTCAATGGTTGAAGGTTTAGATAACAGTTTTTCTGGGGCAATCTTTGTCGGTTATCACGCCCGAGCTTCCATGAAAGGCGTTATGAGTCATTCGATGATTTTTGGCGTTCGACATTTTTACATAAATGATATTCCTGTTGGTGAACTGGGCTTTAATGCCTATGTCGCCGGTTACTACGGTGTTCCTGTTTTAATGGTCGCAGGTGATGATCAGGCTGCGAAAGAAGCTGAAGAATTAATTCCTAACGTAACGACAGCCGTAGTGAAAGAAACGATTACACGCTCTGCAGTAAAAACTCTTACCCCAACAAAGGCTGGCCAACTTTTAAAAGAAAAGACAGAAATCGCTTTGAAAAATAGAGCGTTGGTTAAACCACTCATCCCTCCAGAAGCTCCTTTATTACGAATTGAATTCGCCAATTACGGGCAGGCTGAATGGGCCCATTTAATGCCAGGAACAGAAATTGAAGCAAATTCAACCATTGTGCGTTATCAAGCAAAAAATATATTAGAAGCCTATCAAGCAATGCTTGTTATGACTGAGTTAGCGATGCATACCGATTTCTGTTAGGGAGTGAGACAATGACGAAATATTTAGTAAAACGCTTCATCGCTATGCTGATTACTTTGTGGCTTATTATTACATTAACCTTTTTTCTGATGCACGCTCTTCCTGGTTCTCCCTTTAATGAGGAAAGGAGCACAAGCGAGGCAGTTCAGAAGAATTTGGAAGCCCATTTTAATTTAGACAAGCCTGTTCCAGTCCAATACATAGAATATTTAAAATCTGTTATTCAGTTTGATTTTGGTCCGTCAATAAAAAAATCCTCGCAGACGGTTAATGAATTGTTGGGCAGAGGTTTTCCCGTCTCATTTGAGCTTGGATTCGTAACTTTAACGGTAGCGATTCTTTCAGGAATAACGTTGGGAGTCCTTGCTGCCCTTCGCCATAATGGGCTTATTGATTATATGGCGATGACGATTGCCGTTTTAGGGATCTCAATTCCAAACTTTGTTTTTGCAACCTTACTTATTCAACAGGTTGCCGTCAATTGGGAACTATTGCCTGTTGCGACGTGGAAAAGCTGGAGGCATATGGTGCTGCCGACCTTAGCTCTCGCCACTGGTCCAATGGCCATTATTGCCCGCTTAACCCGCTCAAGTATGTTGGAAGTATTGACTCAGGATTATATTTTAACGGCAAAAGCGAAAGGGTTGACTCCTGCAAAAATTGTCTTAAAGCATGCTTTGAAAAACGCCCTGCTCCCAGTTGTCACTGTGCTCGGCTCACTGGCTGCAGGAATATTAACAGGGACCTTCGTAATTGAAAAGATTTTTGCGATCCCAGGAATGGGCAAGTATTTTGTTGACAGCATTAATAACCGCGATTATCCGGTTATTATGGGAACAACGATCTTTTACAGCACATTATTAATTTTTCTCTTATTTTTAGTGGATGTTGCCTACGGTCTTCTCGACCCTAGAATTAAGCTGCACAAGAAGGAGGCGAAATGATGGAAGCACCGAAGCAGCAAGAGAGTCAACGAGCCGGCGTTATGGATGAGTGGTTCGTACCTAAAAAAAGAACATTAGGAGAAGCGGAGACTGTCATTCGGCCAAGTGTGTCATATTGGAAGGATGCGTGGCGTCGTTTGCTCAAGAACAAACTGGCGATGGTTGGTTTGGTTTGTCTAATTTTACTAGTATTTATGGCTATTTTTGGACCGATCATCTCGCCTCATTCCGCAACCCATCAAGTGCTTCAACAACAAAATTTGCCTCCTTCGTCTGAGCACTGGTTTGGCACCGATGAGTTAGGACGTGACGTTTTTTCGAGAACATGGGAAGGGGCGCGAATTTCACTCTTTGTTGGTGTTGTTGCAGCGCTCATCGACTTTATCATTGGCGTTACATATGGAGGAATTGCAGGCTATAAAGGTGGAAAGATCGACCATTACATGATGCGTTTTGTAGAAATTCTTTACGGTCTTCCCTATTTATTAGTAGTTATTTTAGTAAGTGTTGTTCTGGAGCCCGGGTTGTTTTCGATCATTTTTGCCATTTCCATTACAGGCTGGGTAGGAATGGCCAGGATGGTAAGAGGACAAGTTCTGCAAATCAAAAACTATGAATTTGTCCTTGCATCGCAAACCTTTGGTACGAAAACGTCTAGAATCATTCGCAGAAACCTTCTTCCGAATACGATGGGTCCGATTATCGTTCAAATGACATTGACGGTACCTTCAGCTATTTTCGCTGAAGCTTTCCTTAGCTTCCTTGGAATTGGTATCCAGCCTCCGTTAGCGAGCTGGGGCTCAATGGCAAGTGATGCATTGCCTGTCATTCTTTCAGGAGATTGGTGGCGTCTGTTTTTTCCTGCATTTTTCATCTCTTTAACAATGTTTTCTTTTAATGTTTTGGGAGATGGATTACAAGACGCATTAGATCCGAAGTTAAGGAGGTAATCATCATGGGGAAAATTCTTGAAGTAAAGGGACTGCATGTTTCCTTTACAACATTTGGTGGAGAGGTTCAAGCAGTTCGCGGTGTTAGCTTTGATTTATATAAAGGGGAAACGCTTGCGATTGTTGGCGAATCCGGTTGTGGGAAAAGTGTGACTGCCAAAAGTATTATGGGCTTAATTCCAAATCCACCAGGGAAAATAACAGATGGAAAGATTCTTTTTAAAGGAAGTAATTTAGCGGCATTGAAGGATAAGGATTTGCGTAAAATTCGCGGGGCCGATATTTCGATGATCTTTCAAGATCCAATGACTGCTTTGAATCCAACTTTGACGATCGGAACTCAACTGGTTGAGGGAATCATTCAGCATCAGAAAATTTCACGGAGTGAAGCGCAGAAAAAGGCGCTGGAAATGATGCGCTTAGTTGGAATACCCAGTACGGAAAGTCGTCTAAAACAGTATCCTCACCAGTTTAGCGGGGGAATGAGACAAAGAATTGTCATAGCGCTGGCGTTGGTTTGTGAACCTGAAGTGATGATTGCAGATGAACCGACGACAGCGCTCGATGTAACCATTCAAGCTCAAATTCTTGATTTGTTTAGAGATATTCAAAAGAAAACAGGAGTGTCGATTATTCTCATTACTCATGATTTAGGTGTAGTTGCTCAAGTTGCAGATCGAATAGCAGTTATGTATGCCGGAAAAGTGGTAGAGACGGGAACAAGAAGGGATATTTTTTATAAGCCTCAACATCCCTACACGAAAGGATTGTTAAATTCTGTTCCTCGCTTGGATTTAGAAAATGCAGAGCTGATTCCAATTGCTGGTTCACCTCCCGATTTATTTGCTCCACCGCCTGGCTGTCCATTTGTAGCCAGATGTCAATATGCAATGGAAGTGTGTGATAAAGTTTATCCGTTAAAAACGAAATATGGGAAAGAACACCACGTAAATTGCTGGCTTCAGGACGAACGGGCAAAACAGATGCTTGCTTCACAACGGTAGCTTCTTTTGGAGAATTAGTTTTTCTCTAGAAGTTATATATTTTTATAGAAAGTAAGGGGGAAAACAAATGAAAAAACGCTCGTCACAATTTTTAATGGCTATTCTTTTAATCTTCTTACTTGCAGCCTGTACGGCACGAGAAGATGCTGGTACTGAGACCGATGGTGACTCTGATGAAAACAGGCAGGAAGAAACAAGTGAAAAAGTGATTTATTGGAATAATGGAGAGGAGCCAACGACATTTGATCCACCAGTGGGATTTAATGCTGTGTCATGGAGTCCATTGAATAACATTATGGAGGGACTTACCCGCTTAAATGAAGAACATCTTCCACAGCCTGCCATTGCGGAGAATTGGGATGTCTCGGAAGATGGAAAAACCTATACATTTCATATTCGTGATGATGCAAAATGGTCGAATGGGGATGATGTCACGGCAGGTGATTTTGAATTTGCTTGGAAGCGGGCATTAGACCCGGAGCTAGCAGCTTCATCGGCTTTTTTGGCTTATTTAATCGAAGGGGCAGAAAGCTACAATAGCGGAGAAGGATCAGCGGAGGACGTTGCTGTTAAGGCATTAGACGAAAAAACTTTAGAGGTAACGTTAACAAGTCCGCAAGCATATTTTTTAAACATTATTTCACTCCCAACATTCTTTCCGATTAACGAAAAAGTTGCAGCAGATAATCCACAATGGTTTGCTGAAGCAGCGACATTTGTTGGGAATGGACCATTTAAACTAACTGAATGGCAGCATGATAGTCATCTTGTTATGGAAAGGAATGAACAATATTGGGATGCTGAAACGGTCAAAGTCGATAAAATTCATTGGGCAATGGTTGATGATTCAAATACTGAATATCAAATGTATCAATCAGGGGAGTTAGATTCATCTGATGTACCCGCAGAACTGAGTGAAAAGCTCTTTGAAGAAGGTGAAGTCGACATTGTTGATCAGGCAGGACTGTACTTTTTTAGGTTTAATGTTTCTCAGGAACCTTTCCAAAATAAAAATATTCGTAAAGCTTTTGCACTGGCAGTCGATCAACAGCAAATTGTTGATTTTGTAACGAAAAATCGTGAACAACCAGCATATGGCTTTGTTTCACCAGGATTCACAGATGCCAACGGTCAGGATTTTCGCGAGACAAACGGGGACCTTCTTAAAACAAATATTGAAGAAGCAAAGGCATTGCTTGAAAAAGGGATGGAAGAAGAGGGCTATGATACCCTTCCAGAAGTGGTTTTAACATATAGTTCAAGTGAACAGCACAAGAAGATTGCCGAAGCGCTTCAACCGATGTTTAAAGAGACGTTAGGTGTTGATGTGAAGCTTGAAAGTGTAGAGTCAAGCGTATTTTTAGATGAGCAAAAACAATTAAAGTACCAACTTTCAAGAAGCTCATTCTTAAACGATTTTGCCGATCCGATTAATTCTCTGGAAAGTTTTCAAACAGGTCATTCGATGAATCGTACTGGTTGGAGCAATGCTGAATACGATCAATTAATCACAGATGCGAAAAATGAGGTAGAGGAAGAAAAGCGTTTTGAGCTCCTCTATAAGGCAGAACAAATTTTAATGGAAGAAGCGCCTATCTTTCCACTCTATTATTATAACCAACCATATTTACAGAATGATGCGGTAACAGGTGTTATTCGTCATCCTGTTGGGTATATTGAATTCAAATGGGCAGATAAGCAATAAATATGATAAGAAGGGATGTTCTTTCAAGGCATCCCTTTTCTATCACGTCCGAGAAAAAAGGATGGTAGCGATGAAAATTGTTGAGATAAAAACGTTTAAAGTAGCCGTCCCTCTCTACAAACCTTTTAAAACGGCACTAAGAACGGTTACAGTCGCTGAGTCAATCATTGTTGAAATGATTTGCGACAATGGGATCAGTGGATGGGGAGAAGCACCTCCGACTCATGTCATTACCGGTGATAGCCTTGCGAGTATTGAAGCGGCAATTGAACATATCATGAAGCCGTTTTTACAAAATAAAAATCTCCTCAACTATGAAGCTCTCTTTCAAGGGTTACAGGATATTCTCGTCGGGAATTCAAGTGCAAAAGCGGCAATTGATATGGCGATGTATGATTGCTTAGCACAATATTGCAAAATGCCCCTTTATCAATTTCTCGGAGGGTATAGGGATGAAGTTGAAACGGATTTTACCGTAAGCGTGAACGGACCGGAAGAAATGGGAGAAGATGCCGTTCATTACATTCAGCAAGGTTTTAATGTTTTAAAGGTCAAAGTTGGCAAGGATGATGCAGCAACTGATCTCAGAAGAATCATTGAAATAAGAAAACGTATCGGAAAAGACATTAAGATTCGACTCGATGCCAATCAAGGCTGGAAAGCAAAGGATGCAATAAGAACGATTCGCGAAATGGAAGACTTGGATTTAAATATTGAACTGGTAGAGCAGCCAGTAAAGGCCCATGATTTAGAAGGATTAAAAAAAGTAACAGATTCGGTAGATACATTGATTATGGCGGATGAAAGTGTTTTTACGGCTAAACAGGCATTGGAAGTAGTGAAAACAAGAAGTGCTGATTTAATTAATATTAAATTAATGAAAGCGGGGGGAATCTATCAAGCTACTATTATTAACCAATTGGCGGAAGTCAGTGGTGTAGAATGCATGGTTGGAAGTATGATTGAAACCCGTCTCGGTATTACAGCGGCTGCTCATTTTGCAGCAAGTAAAAAGAATATTACGCGCTACGATTTTGATGCTCCGCTTATGCTTGCCAAAGAAATTGTAAAAGGAGGCCTAATTTACAATGGAAGGAGGATTACTTTTCCAAAAGAAGTTGGATTAGGCATTTCACAAATAATGGTGAAGGGAGATGGCTGAGATGAATAACAATTGGGTAGTCAATGTGCCAGTTGCGACAATATGGACATTGCCTAGTTCACCTCGTCCCCTTGATAAAAAGGCGATTACGAACCCAGTAGATATCCAAGACTGGATTGAAGGGCAATCCTATGGGGAATTATTGGAACTTCACCAGGCAAATCTAGTGCAAACACAGGTTTTATTTGGTGAAAAAGTAAAAGTGCTAGAGGAGAAAGCTGAGTGGTTAAAGGTATTGGTGCCGAGTCAGCCTACATCGAAAGACGAGCGAGGTTATCCAGGCTGGATACCAAAAGGACAATTGGTTCAGATTGAGGATTGGGAAGTGGAAAACGGTGCAATCGCTGTAGTAAGAAGCAATAAAGCAACGCTTTACGATGTTGAGGAGAGATGTGTCACCCTATTAAGCTACCAAACAAGATTACCTTTACTTCGTCATGAAGGGGAATGGGTGAAGGTACGGACACCAATAGGGTTAGGCTTGTTAAAAAAGGTTGATGTAGCGCTGGTCACTCCCCAGTCTGAACAAACAAAACGCACAGGCAGAGACATCGTTATAGAAGGGGAAAAATTTTTACATTTACCATATCTTTGGGGTGGAATGAGCAGCTTTGGATATGATTGCTCTGGCTTTACCTACAATATGTGTAAAGCTAATGGATACATAATCCCTCGTGATGCAGTGGATCAGTCTCAGGATGGAGTCCCGGTGAAATTATCTGAGCTTGAGCCAGGGGATCTCCTTTTCTTTGCTTATGAAGAAGGAAAAGGAAAAATACATCATGTCGGCATCTATTATGGTGATGGGAAGATGCTGCATTCGCCAAAGACTGGAAAAGTAATTGAAATCATTGAACTGAAGGATACTTTTTATGAAAAAGAACTGTGTGCAGCAAGGCGCTATTGGTGATGCGGAGGAATGAAAAATGAAAAAAGAGATTCTGCTTGAGGTAAAAAACCTGAAAAAGTATTTTCCACTTTCAAAAAGAACAGTTCTAAAAGCGGTTGACGGAGTCTCTTTTCATATTCATAAAGGAGAGACCTTTGGAGTTGTCGGTGAATCAGGCTGTGGCAAATCAACTGCCGGACGGACAATTATTGGTTTATACGAACAAACAGATGGAGAGGTTAAGTTTAGCGGACAAAACGTCCATACGCTCACTAAAATGGAAAAGTTTAAATTGCATCAAAAAATGCAGATGATTTTTCAAGATCCATATGCTTCGTTAAATCCGAGGTCGACTGTACAGGAAATCATTTCAGAGCCGATGGAGGTTCATGGGTTATATGCGAATAAGCTGGAACGACTAGAACGAGTTTATCAATTGCTGGAGGATGTGGGCTTAAATCGCGAACATGCCAATCGTTATCCACATGAGTTTAGTGGTGGACAGAGGCAAAGAATAGGGATTGCTCGCGCTTTGGCTTTGGATCCAGACTTTATCATCGCAGACGAACCAATTTCTGCTTTAGATGTTTCCGTTCAAGCACAAGTTGTCAATCTGTTAAAAAGGCTGCAAAAAGAAAAAGGATTAACATATTTATTTATTGCTCACGACCTGTCAATGGTTAAACAAATTAGCGATCGTATTGGTGTTATGTATTTAGGCCATCTTGTTGAACAGACAATAAGTAAGCAACTTTACAAAAACCCGCTTCATCCGTATACAAAAGCATTGTTATCGGCTATTCCAATTCCTGATCCAGATATAGAGGATACACGTGAGCGTATTATTTTAGAAGGTGATATTCCAAGTCCAATTGAACCGCCAAGCGGTTGTGTATTTAGGACCCGTTGCCCTGAGGCTATGGAGGTTTGCTCTCAAATAAAACCTAATTGGCAGGAAATAGAGCAGGATCATTATGTGGCTTGCCATCTGTATAAGAAAGACGATTCAGACAAGAATGCACCCAAAGTCAATTTTTTAGCAAAATCTTGAGTTGCAACAAGAGATGGTTTTGGACATTTGTCTGTTTGGAGGGATTTGCTTGTACGTTCAGTCCGAATAGAGCGATTATTCTGCGCCAAGACCGTTTTACTGTCAAGTTTCAGTCCGAATAGAGGAACCATTCGGCCATTAAGTCAGACTTATCCATCAAACTCACTCTGAATTTCCAACTTTTTGTCATTTGTATTGAAGGCGGATTTTTCAGCGGCCTAGATAAATTACATTGTTGATTACCGATTTTTCGTTTATTTCGGGTGAAACCTTTTCAACAAAAAAATATCCATTTAAAAAAGCAAGAGAAAATAACGTGTTTTTCTCTTGCTTTTTGGTTTTTCCAAAATTAATAACCAACTTCAACGGAAGCGACAACTATGTACATTAAATCATTTTTATCGCCCTTTTCTTCAAGAACGATTCCACTAGTAGTAAGCATGCCACCATCCATAATTTCCACTGTAACTTGTCCATATGGCAATGTTGCTTTCACATCTTCAATATTGAGCTTATCTTTATCACATGGAACAGCTAGCTTCACGTTCACTTTCATATTATCAAGACTGTTATCTGGCAAAACAGAGCGAATTCCTGGCATCGAGTTAAAATGAATCGCATTTTTTACTGCCCTTACAGCTGCTGTCGTAATATCCTGACCGTGGACATCAATTCCCATGCCAGTTTCTATAAACATTAATCTTTCCATATATCCTCATCCCTTCCTTTGCTTTCAGTATTATATTACCTCTTTTCAAGGGCGGTTGTTAAATAAAAGGTTAAAAAAGTATAGGAAGTAATCAAAATATTACCATTTGTTAACGCTTTCATAATTGGGTTATAGGGATATAATCTAGTTGTAATTAAAAAAGGCTTTGTTAAATCATAGTAGTGATGTTTCGCTCATTCGATACCCTGATTTCACAAACAATGAGCCAATAGCGAAGCCAAATAAAAATATTGGGAAATGAAAGGAGTTTTATGATGAAAAAGGGGTTTAAAGTCATTTCTTTCTTATTTGTTGCGTTTTTTGTTGTGGCTTTTTTAGCTGCATGTAACAGCAGTAGCACTGGCGGCAGCAGCAAAGGTGTGAGCGTAGGGATCGTTTTGCCGACAAAGGATGAGCCTAGATGGGTCCAAGATGAACAACGTTTCAAGGATGCTTTAGCTGACTCTGAGTATACAACGGAGATTTTGTTCAGCCAAGGTTCTTCTGCTAAAGAAAAAGAAAATGTTGAAACATTATTAAATAAAGGGATTGATGTGTTAATCATTAGTCCGCATGATGGCGAGGCAGCAGGGGCTGCGGTTGAAGCTGCAAAAAAAGATGGTGTAACGGTAATTGCCTATGACCGTTTAATTACGAATACAGATGCAGTTGATTATTATGTAACCTTTGATAGTGTAGCTGTTGGCGCTGCACAAGCGCAGTACTTAGTCGACAATACAAACGGCTCAGGTGTACCTCTCTATTTATACGCCGGTGCAGCCTCAGATAATAATGCATTTTTATTTTTTGAGGGAGCATGGAGTGTCCTTCAGCCGAAAATTGCTGATGGAACATTTAAAATTGCCAACTCAAGTGAAGCGACAGCTTTGCAAGACAAGTCTGAGCTGACTCGTGATGAGATGAGTAAAATTCTCGGACAGGTCACGACTAACTGGGACCCTAATGAAGCGATTAATAAAGCACAAACACATCTTACTGCAGCAGGGGCAGAGATGAAAGGGGATGTTGCAATCCTTGCACCAAATGATGGTACGTCTCGTTCCATTGCTGATACCTTTGCCGCAGACTCTGAGATTTCAAGTTATATCATTACTGGTCAAGATGCTGAGAAGGCTTCGATTCAATATATTATTGACGGAAAACAGTCGATGACAGTCTTTAAAGATGTGCGAACTTTAGTTAAGGATGCAATGGGTATGGCGGTTGAGATTCTTGATGGTAAAACGCCTGAGACAACTGGTACCTATGATAATGGTGAAATTGAAGTAAAAGCGAAACAAACAGATGTAATTGTTGTCGATCAAGCAAATGTAAAAGAGGAATTAATAGATTCCGAGTATTATGAAGCAAGTGAATTTACAGGTTTATAAGCTCGACCATAAATGTTGCTTGAGGAATAGTGATAGATTCGTCTATCACTATTCCCGTTTCCAAGAATTGTAATTGATTGGAGGGGACCTAAGGTTGCAGAACTACATTTTAGAAATGAACCAGATCTCCAAGGAGTTTAGTGGAGTTAAGGCACTTAGTGATGTCAATTTTAAAGTGGAGAAGGGAGAGATTCACTGTTTAATTGGCGAGAATGGTGCGGGCAAATCAACCTTAATGAAAGTGCTTAGCGGCGTCCATCCATACGGGACATATAGTGGTGATATTATATTTGAAGGAAAAATTCAAACATTTAATAAAATCAGTGATAGTGTGAAAGCAGGTATCGCCATTATCTATCAGGAATTAGCCTTGTTTCCAGATCTGACGGTCTATGAGAATATTTTCGCTGGCAATGAAGTGAAGCGTGGTGGAGTTATTGATTGGAATCAGACGATCGTCCAAGCGAAGGAGATGTTAAATAAAGTTAAGTTAGATGTCAATCCAGACACGCTTGTAAAGGATTTAGGGGTTGGCAAAAGGCAGCTAATCGAGATTGCTAAAGCGTTAAGTAAAAATGTTAAGCTTCTTATTTTAGATGAACCGACAGCAGCGTTAAATGAGGATGATAGTGAGAATCTATTGAATTTGTTGCAGGAATTAAAATCACAAGGAATTACCTGCATCATGATTTCCCACAAATTGAAGGAAGTGATCCATATTGCCGATAGAGCAACAGTCCTTCGTGATGGGCAAACCATTTGTACTTTAGATAGCAAAAAAGATGAAATTACAGAGGCGGTGATTATTAAAAATATGGTTGGCCGGGAGATAAACGATATTTATCCCAAAAGGCCGGAGCAAAAAATAGGTAAGAAAATTTTAGAACTGCATAATTGGTCCGCATATGATCCGCAGTTAGGTCGAAATATTGTTAAAAATATCAACATGCATGTTAACGAAGGCGAAATAGTCGGTATTTCAGGATTAATGGGTTCAGGGAGAACAGAGCTTGCCTTAAGCATTTTTGGAAATGCAAAAGGGTATAAGCTTCAAGGCGAGTTTATTTTTTATGGCTCACATCGTGCATTCAAACATCCAAATGAGGCGATTAAGGCGGGGATTGCCTATGTAACCGAAGATCGAAAGGGGGATGGGCTCTTCTTAAGCCAAGATATTAAAAATAATATTTCGGCTTCGAATTTAAAAGCGATTTCACAAAACGGTTTAATCAACGATAATGAAGAAATAAAAATTGCTGATGAATACAGAAAATCACTTTATATAAAAGCTTCCTCTGTTGAACAAAGTGTTGGAAATTTAAGTGGAGGCAATCAACAAAAGGTTTCTCTAGGAAAATGGCTATTTGTAAGTCCAAAGCTTTTAATACTGGATGAACCAACACGTGGGATTGATGTTGGAGCGAAGTTTGAAATTTATTCGGTAATGAACAAATTAATAAGAGAGGGAATGAGTATTATTATGATTTCCTCAGAATTGGGCGAAGTGCTAGGAATGAGTGATCGAATATACGTTATGGCCCAGGCAGAAATAAAAGGGGAGCTGGCAAGTGGGGAAGCTACACAAGAAAAGATTATGCAGCTCGCTACGCAATAGGAGGAATCAGTACGATGAATACGATTAATGAAGCAAAAAATTTGATTAAGGATAATATTCGCGACTATGGAATGTATATTGCCTTGGTTGTGATTATCCTTACTTTTACGATCATGACAAATGGTTTGTTTATGTCTTCTAGAAACATTAGTAATCTTCTTGATTCTGCCGGATATATTGCTGTTTTAGCTGTAGGTATGACACTTGTAATTGTTATTCGCCACATTGATCTATCAGTGGGCTACGCTGCTGGATTTCTTGGGGCAATTGCTGCCATCTTGCTTACGCAAGCAGGTGTTTCCGTTTTTGTTACGATTCCCATTATTCTCGGGCTAGGAATTGTGATTGGTTTATTCAATGGCTTATTAGTTGCTAGTATAGGAATTCCGGCATTTGTCGCAACTTTGGCGGGGATGCTGATTTTTAGAGGAGCCTTACTTCAGGTGACAGAAAAAACAGGAACGATTATTATCCAAGATGATAAATTTAATGCAATTGGCAATGGGTATATCCCATCTCTCTTTCAAATAAACGGTTTGCATTTTCTCTCTTTAATCGTTGGCTTACTTGGGATTATCGTCTATATTTATAGTGAAATATCCAACCGCAAAAATAAAATTAAATATCAATTTGAGGTCGTCTCGAAAAATATATTTATTTTAAAATTGCTCTTTATGTCTGCCATTATTGCCTACATCACTTGGATTTTAGCAGGTTATAATGGTTTTTCATGGACGATCATTATTATGCTATTAGTCGTTATCGTGTATCATTTTCTTTCAACAAAGACCGTACTCGGAAGGCATATCTATGCAGTTGGAAGCAATCCAGAAGCAGCCCATTTAAGCGGAATTAACGTAAAGAAAATCACTTATATTGTCTTTGGTTCCATGGGAATGCTTGCAGCATTGTCAGGAATTCTTTTTACCTCTCGCTTACAGTCAGCTACAACTACTGCTGGAACCTTATTTGAGCTTGACGCAATTGCTGCTGCGTATGTAGGTGGTGTATCATCAGCGGGAGGCGTCGGCAAAGTGACCGGAGCAATCATCGGTGCGATTGTCATGGCCTCTCTTACGAACGGGATGAATCTGCTCGGTGTCGGTATTTCCTATCAATACATGATTAGGGGCGGCGTATTGGCAGGAGCGGTAATATTTGATGTGATGACGAGGAAAAAGAGATAGATGCGCGCTGGGATAACTCTTGGCGAGTAGAAAAGAGTATCCAAAAAAGGATGCTCTTTTTCAATCTGCGAAAGGGTATTGCGTAATAGTTGAGGGGGAAGATGCAAAGCGAAGAGGTCTGTAAAGGGTTTAGCTGAATAACTATAGTAAAAAGGCAAGAAATTCATTTCGCAAATATAAAAGTTTGCCAACACTTTCAGTCGATTCCCAGTTAGTGGTATGATGAGAGTAAAATCAGTCTTTATTGATAAAGAGAGATGCTGAAATCTAGTCGTTTACTTAATGAAACTATTACATTATGAAAGCGTTTTATCGAAAACGCGGGAAAAATGAGGGGAGATCAGCTTTTGCGAAAAATAGGCTTTATTTTACTGTTTGTCCTGTTCTCCTTCCTGCTGTATCTCACATTTGTTTCATCTGAAATTGTTTTTCGCTCAGATAGACAAATGCCGAAATTTATTGAACAAGAGAAATTGCAACATAGGATCGTTCTCATTACACAAGATACAGAGACTCCATTTTGGAATAAGGTTGGGAGCGGAGCGATGGATCAGGCTCAAAAGGAAGGCGCTTCACTCGAAATTTGGGGCAGTTACGGAAATAATCGTGAAGACTTTTTAAAGAAGCTGGAAATTGCCATTCACTCAAAAGTGGATGGGATTATTGTTCAAGGGCTTGATTCTGATGATTTTAAATATTTAACGAAAGTTAAAGCTTCTTTTTATGGAATTCCTGTTATAACGGTTGCAAATGATGTTCCTGTTCAAGAAAGTTTGAGAAGAACTTATGTTGGTTCAGACCAGTATAAAGCAGGAAAGATGATCGCTGAGGAATTATTAAAAGATATGGGATCAAAGGGCAAGGTTCTGATTACGTATAATAGTGATAAAGAGTTTTATCAATTGCAGAGACTGGAAGGAATGAAGGAAGTACTTGAAAGTCATCGGGAGATTCAACTTGTAGAGGCAGAGACATCAAGTTCACGGGAAGAAGTGATTGCCGCAACGCAGGATATACTTAATAAATGGCCAGATGTTGATGCGATTATTGCGATCAATTCTGATATTGCATCCGCACTGGTTCAAGAAATAAGTAAACGTTCTCAAGTGGAGCCTTATTATATTTATTCTTTTGATGATGGACAAGATTCCATTTCGCTTCTTCAAGAAGGAAAAATTGATGGATTAGTGGAGCAAACTCCAGAAATGATGGGAAGAAAAAGCGTTCAGTTAATAAAGGGTTGGCTTACTGGAGAAACGATGCCACTCAATATTGATGGTTATTTTACAGATATTCGGATTGTGAAAGCGATGGACTATGATGATTAGTATCCAAAAAAAGATCTTAATGCTGACAACCTTTGTGCTCTTTATTATGGCAAGTATATGGTTTACTCTTACGTATTACAATTATAAAACACAGCATCATTACAACGAAATATTACAAAGGTACTTAAGCATGAATGAAGTGACAAGAGTCAGTCAAGAAATGGTCACCTACTTAAATAACTATATGCTTAGTCCAACTGCAGAAAATTTACAGAAGCTTGAATTAAGCAAGGAAAAAATTCAAAAAGCAAAATATGACGTATTTCCTTTAAGAAATGAGGAAAATCAATTTGCTTTAACGAATTATATTAATCTAGTGGATAGTTTAGTTGAGACGACTGACAGATTAATTTTATTCAATAATGGGGATGATTCAGAGTCAGTTACCAAAGAGTTTTCCGAAGCCAATCGAATTTCTAATTACATCTCAGAAATGAAATTAACCTTGCTGGACACAGAGCTGAGGACGTACGATCGTTTTTATCGAACGATCATTCAGCAGTCAGAAGAGTTAATCAAACTCGGCATATGGCTCATTTTATTAATTACGATCGCACTGCTTATGATCACATATTGGCTTTCACTAAGCATCACAAAACCGATTCAAAGGTTAACAGACGCAGCCAATGAATTGTCACGGGGCGATTTTGACGTGAAAATTCATGTCGAGGCCAATGATGAAATTGCATTTTTAGCGAAAACATTCGATCGGATGCGCATCAATATAAATAATTTAATTTTAGAGATTAAACAAAAAGCACAGCTTGAACATGAGCTTCAGCAAAATAAATTACTTTTACATGAAAGCCAGTTTCGTAGCCTCCAAAGTCAAATAAACCCTCATTTTTTATTTAACACACTTAATACATTATCGAAAAAGGCTTATTTGGAAGGCTCCGAGCAAACGAGTGATTTGCTTGTAAGTGTAGCAGGATTGCTTCGTTATAATTTAAAGCGTTTAGATCGTTCAGTTACTTTGTCGGAAGAAGTGGAAGTGTTAAAACAGTATATGGATATTCAAAAGGCAAGGTTCACAGATCGTTTAACGTTTCAGACAGAAATTGATGAGGCCAGCCTGAATGTTCGCATTCCTGCCTTAACATTACAGCCGATTATTGAAAATGCCGTTATTCACGCAGTGGAGCCAAAGGAAGATGGTGGTAGGGTTTCATTGAAAATTGAAGATCAACCTGGCTGGGTGCAAGTTCACATTGCAGATGATGGAGTAGGAATGTCTGCGGCAAAAATCGAGCAGATCTTAAGGGAGCAACAAGTTCAAACTGAAGGACATTCAACCGGGATTGGCTTTAGTAATGTAGTAAAACGCTTGCGACTTTTTTATGGATACGAAGATGTAATCGCAATTGAGAGCAGTGAAAATAAAGGCACGACCGTTACGCTCAAAATAAAAAAGGGGTGATAAAAAACATGATAAAGCTCCTAATTGTTGACGATGAACAAGTTGAAAGAGAAGGAATGCAAGCAATTTTGCAGAGGGCTTATCCAAATATTAAAATTGAACAAGCGAAAAATGGTAAAATGGCTGTGCAAATGGCAGAGGATTTTTGCCCTGATCTAATTTTAATGGATATTAAAATGCCAGGTATGAGTGGATTGGAAGCGGTTGCTTTCATTCAAAAGAAGCATGAAAATATAAAATTTATCATGGTTACAGCTTATGATATGTTTGAATATTTGCGAGAGGCAATCAAGCTCGGGGTTAAGGATTATTTATTAAAGCCTAGCAAGGCGAGCGATATATTGCAAACTGTGGGGAAGGTATTGCAACAGATTGAAGAGGAAAAGAGGTTGGCAGAAGAGCGCAAACAAAAGCAGCAGGAATATCAAAAAGCATTAGCCCTTGTGGAGACTGATGTTGTGACACAACTCTTATTTGATCACGTACATGAAGTTCACTTAGACATGTTGGTGGAAATGTTAGATATTAAATCCACGAATGAAATGTTCGTGATGTGTTTATTACTCCCACAGGATAAAGACAATCTATATCCTCTCATTAAAAAGAAGCTAAGAAAATTAGGCGGGTGTTGGGTAGGAGCTTTATATGGAACACAGCTTCCGATTATCGTCTTTAGAGATCCGGCTAAAACGTTTCGCTCTCAGGCAATTTATCTAGCTCGTGAACTGCTTTCTGTCAGGAAATCGGAGCATGAAGAATGGTTTATCGGAATAGGGAGTGTCGTCAGTTCATTAGAGGAAATAAGACAATCCTACCACGATTCATTAATAGCTACGAGCGAAACAAAATTTTCTCATAAATATCGTTTTTATTCGGATGTGCCGACGGTAGCCGGAAACGAGAAGAGCATAATGGCTTTACGGGAAAAGGAGTTTTTCGATCAAATTCGTCTTGGTGAATGGGATAAAGTTGAAATGAATGTGATGGGTTTTATTCAAACTTATGAAAAAGAAGGAATTCCCATCGTTCATACACAGCAAAGAGTTGTGGAAGTGCTTTGGCTTATCTCAAGAATTATGAGCGAGATTGGAATTCAAACGATTACCCCATTGTATTCATTTAAAATTCAGGATTATCGTCAATTGCGTGCAGAAGTTAATCTTCTTCTCGAAAAAATGAAGCAAACCCATGCTGAGCATTACGATCAATTCGAAGCCGATACGATTCGACAGCTCAAACAGTATATTATGGAGCATTCCCATAAAGATATTTCTTTAGAATCGTTAGGAAAGAAGGTTGGGTTAAGCCCAATCTATATTAGTAAAATGTTCAAAGAAAAATTAGGGATTAATTATATTGATTTTTTAACAGAGTGTCGGATAGAAAAGGCAAAAATATTGATGTGTGATCCGGAGAAAAGTATTAAGGAAATTACTTATGAGGTCGGTTATCACGAGCCTAATTATTTTAGTAAAGTATTTAAAAAGGTCTGTAAAATATCGCCAAAGGATTACAGAAAAAACTTATTTGCCGCCAATAATTAATGTAGGAGGAATGTAGATGAAACAGAGAATTGTTAAGCCTATGTTCTTCCTGAGCATTATCGTCCTTGCTTTCCTTGGCGCAGCTTGCGAGAAAACTGTGCCGCAAATGACGAATCCAACAGAATCTCCTCCTGAAGCTGATGCTTCTGTTCAAAGTGAGGACAGGAAAATAAAAGTGGGGTTTCTGATGGATACGTTAGAGGAAGAGCGCTGGTTAAAGGATAAAAGACTGTTTAAGGAGGCAGTAGAAGAAATTGGAGCCGAAGTGGAAATCATGGTAGCAAACGGTGATGAGGTTTTACAGATCATTCAAGCAGAAACCTTGATCAAACAGGGTGTAGATGTGCTAGTAATGGTACCTTATAATGCGGAAGCGGCGGGTGTCATTGTTCAGAAGGCCCATCTCGCAGGAATTAAAGTGATTTCATACGATCGTCTTGTAAAGAATGCTGAAATTGATTTATATGTTTCATTCGATAATGAAAAAGTAGGAGAATTGCAGGCAAAGGCACTTACCGCTCTCGTGCCGAAAGGAAAGTATGTTTATATAGGCGGAGCTGATACTGATTATAATGCTCATCTTTTAAAACAGGGAGTTTTTAATGTTTTGAAGCCACTGATCGATAAAGGCGATATCAAGATAGTTTATGACCAATGGACAAAAAATTGGATTCCGACGAATGCCTATTCGAATATGGAAGCCGCACTTAAAGCTAATAATTATGAAATAGATGCAGTGTTTGCCGGAAATGATGCGACGGCAGAGGAAGCAGTTAAAGTTCTTTCTCGTCACGGGCTTGCAGGCAAAACTCCAGTAGCTGGTCAAGATGCAGAATTGGCAGCGATCAGAAGGATTGTTAATGGAACTCAAACGATGACGGTGTATAAACCGATTAAATCTTTAGCTGTTGCTGCAGCAAAAGCGGCAGTCCGGTTGGCAAAAGGTGAAAACATCGTAACGGAGAGAAAAATCAATAATGGAAAAATAGAAGTCCCATCCATTCTCCTCCCACCTATTTCTGTTGATAAAAACAATATTGCCGAAACTGTCATTTCCGACGGTTTCCATTCTAAAGAAGAGATTTATCAACATTGACAATAATTCCAGTATCTTAAATTGGAGGATGAAATGGTAACTAAAAAAGAAAGCAGTTAAAAAAACGAAAAATTCCAAAAAAACAATTGCTTTTATTAAAAATCCGTATTATGATAATCAATAAATATTATTCCAATGGAATTAATCGGGATTTATTGAGCTTGTCTGATCAGATAAACTGAAGGACATTTATCCTTTTAAATGGGATAAGTGTCCTTTTGTTCTTTCGTGCATATACTTTAAAAGTAAAAATTGCAATATGGGCTGGAATTTTTGCTGCAAATGTTGACTGAAATACTCAAGATTGCAAGGAGGAATTCGATGAAGGTGTCAAGTAAAGGAGAGTATGCACTAAGAGCGTTAATCCTACTTGGAAATCACCCAGGCAAAGTAATCGGGATACAAGAAATTGCCGAAAAAACGTTGGTCAGTATTCATTATCTCGAGCAATTGCTGCTTCAGTTAAAAAAGCTTGGGTATGTAACAAGCAAAAGGGGAGCAAAGGGAGGATACATACTTCAAATGAATGCGGAGACAATCAATATTGGGGAGGTCATTCGTCAATTAGAAGGCCCATTATCTCCAATGGGCTGTGCTTCGATTACGAAGTATGAACCTTGTGCCCTGGAAGAGGGCTGCCAATTAAAACCATTGTGGACATTGGTTAGAGATACAATCGCCTATGTTTTGGAACGGACTACACTTGAAGATTTGTTGCAAAATCGTGTGACAAAGCTGGAAGGAGATGATTCAGTTGCCATTAAAAGGGACGCTTGATCAAAAAGTAATTGAAAAGATAGTCAGTTTACTAGAAGGACTTGAATATGGGACTGTTCAAATTACTGTTCATGATTCTGAAATTACACAAATTGACCGATTGGAAAAATATCGTCTCCCACCTCAAGGAAAGATGAGGCAGCAGCCAAATGGAAAAAAGTCAAAACAGAGGTATTAAAATGAATCATACGCCGATCGGACACCCGAAGGCCCTTTAGTTTTCAGTACGTTCATGTACATTTGAAAATTATTGGGGCTTTTTTTATTGATAGACTGTGTTAAGCAATGGAGTGCATATCCAACGCGATGGAATATGAGGTCAGATGTTGCAGCCTTATGGACAACATCAGCATAACACATCGTCTATTGAAAAGCCCTAACGAGTATAAGAGTGAAAGGGAGAGTAAGGGAATGAAGAAAATATTTGTCAGCGTATATTTATCAATTTTTCTATTATTAATCGGCGGTTGCGGAAGTGATCCGACTAATTCACAGTCAGAAAATCAAGGTAAAGAAATTGAATTATTAAATGTTTCGTATGATCCTACAAGAGAGTTGTACGAAGAGTTCAATCAAAGTTTTGCTGAATATTGGGAAAAGGAAACCGGGCAAAAGGTGAAAATAAACCAATCGCATGGTGGCTCTGGAAAACAATCTCGTTCTGTCATTGATGGGCTAGAGGCGGATGTCGTAACATTGGCACTTGCTTATGATATTGATGCTATTGCTGAAGCAGGCAAACTTGCGGATAAGTGGCAGGAAAGATTGGAGCATAATAGCTCTCCTTATACCTCAACCATTGTATTTCTTGTTCGAACAGGGAACCCGAAAAATATAATAGATTGGGATGACTTGATTAAAGAGGATGTTTCGGTTATTACCCCGAATCCGAAAACATCTGGAGGGGCAAGATGGAATTATTTAGCAGCATGGGGGTATGCGCTAAAACAAAATAACGGTAATGAAGAAAAAGCAAGGGAGTTTGTACAAAAGTTATTTAAAAATGTGCCTGTTCTAGATTCAGGCGCACGGGGAGCAACGACTACATTTGTTGAAAGAGAAATTGGTGATGTTTTACTGGCGTGGGAGAATGAAGCTTTTTTAGCATTAAATGAACTTGGTGAAGATAAGTTTGAAATTGTTATTCCATCTGTAAGTATTTTGGCAGAACCACCTGTAACTATCGTTGATAGTTCGGTGGAAAAACATGGGACGGAAGAGGTAGCGAAGGCTTATCTTGATTATTTGTATTCAGATGCTGGACAGGAGATCGCCGCTAAAAACTATTATCGGCCAAGGTCAGAAGAAGTGGTTGAAAAATATGAAGATCAGTTCCCCAAAATTGAGCTTTTTACAATTGATGAACAATTTGGTGGTTGGCAAAATGCTCAACAAACTCATTTTGCAGATGGAGGAATTTTCGATCAAATTTATCAACCATAAAGAAGGAGCGGGGAGCCCGTGTTTAAGAAGAAAAAACGCCATCATCAAGTTTTGCCCGCTTTCGGGTTGTCGATGGGTTATACGCTTGTCTATTTAAGTCTGATCGTTCTCATTCCGATCGCTTTTCTATTCATAAAAGCAGCGGCAATCAGCTGGGATGATTTTTGGAGCATTATTACGGATCGAAGAGTGTTGGCCTCCTTTCAACTAACCTTTTCTACCTCTTTTATGGCAGCTTTCATTAATGCGATATTTGGAACGCTAATAGCTTGGATTCTGGCAAAATATCAATTTACTGGCAAAAAAATCGTTGATGCAATCGTTGATTTGCCTTTTGCATTGCCAACTGCTGTGGCAGGCATTGCTTTAACAACGCTTTATGCTCCAAACGGATGGATCGGTCGATTCTTTGAAGCACTCGGAATAAAGGTTGCTTTCACACCACTTGGTATTATGATTGCATTAATCTTTATTGGACTGCCATTTGTCGTTCGGTCAGTACAGCCGGTATTGCAGGAGTTGGATCAACAGTATGAAGAAGCTGCTTCAACCCTTGGAGCCAATTCTTTGCAAATATTCATGAAAATTATTTTACCAACCATTTTTCCAGCTATTTTGACAGGCTTTTCGTTAGCTTTCGCCCGCGCATTGGGAGAATATGGTTCGGTCGTCTTTATATCAGGAAATATGCCGTTGAAGACAGAAATTGTACCTTTATTAATTGTCACTAAGCTGGAGCAGTTTGATTATGTTGGAGCCGCTGCGGTTGCAGCCGTTATGCTTGTTATTTCCTTTATTCTCTTATTTTTAATTAACTTCTGGCAGTGGAGAATATCGAAGAAGTACGAAACGGTTTAGGAGAGAGTAAAAGATGAATAAAATCAAATCACCTTATAAAATTAACCGTCTGAATTTTAATTTCGAAGCTTTTCGGAAAGGGGGATTGATCGGAGTAGCTCTCGCATTTTTAGCTTTGTTTATTGTTGTTCCATTAATCGCGGTGTTTACTGAAGCTTTTAGCAAAGGAGCAGAGCTGTATTTTGCCTCATTAATGGATCCAGATGCCCGTTCAGCGATAAAGCTTACTTTACTGGTTGCTGCAATTGCTGTTCCCCTTAACACTATATTCGGTGTTATAGCTGCTTATGCGATTGCAAAATTTCAATTTAAAGGGAAGAATTTTCTCATCACACTCATTGATATTCCTTTTGCTGTTTCGCCGGTCATCGCTGGTCTTGTGTTTGTCCTTTTATTTGGTTCACAGGGATTTCTCGGCCCCTTCCTCGAAGCCAATAATATTAAAATTGTTTTTGCCGTCCCTGGACTTATTTTAGCAACTGTATTTGTTACCTTTCCTTTTGTTGTTAGGGAGTTAATTCCTATTATGCAAGAGCAAGGTACAGATGAAGAACAAGCAGGCCGAATATTAGGAGCGAACGGTTGGCAAATGTTTTTCCGCATTACGCTTCCCAATATAAAATGGGGTCTCCTTTATGGGATAATTCTGTGTAATGCCCGGGCGATGGGGGAGTTCGGAGCCGTGTCTGTAGTATCTGGTCATATTAGAGGTTTGACAAATACAATCCCTCTCCATGTTGAGATTTTATATAATGAATATCAATTCAGTGCTGCATTTGCTGTCGCTTCCATTTTAGCAATGCTAGCGATTGTAACGTTATTTTTAAAGAGTGTTGTGGAATGGAAAACTAAATAAAGGCAAGAAAATGTTACTGGGGGAAGGTAAAATGGGAATTACAATTGAAAAAGTTTCGAAAAACTTTGGAGAATACAAAGCGATAAATAATGTGTACTTGGAAATTCCTTCAGGGGATTTTACTGCTCTTTTAGGTCCCTCTGGCTCGGGAAAAACTACCCTGCTCAGAATGATTGCCGGCTTGGAAAACTTGGATTCTGGCAGAATATTATTTAACGATACAGATTACACGAATAAAGCGGTGAAAGAGCGGAGAGTCGGTTTTGTTTTTCAGCATTATGCGCTATTTAAGCATATGTCTGTCTTTGACAATATTGCATTTGGCTTAAAGGTAAAACCACGACATCTTCGCCCAAGCAAAGAGGAAATAAAAGAGAAGGTATATGATTTATTAAAATTTATCCAACTTGAACATTTGGCAGAGCGCTATCCATCACAAGTGTCTGGAGGTCAAAAGCAAAGGATTGCATTGGCCCGGGCACTTGCTGTCGAGCCGGACGTTCTCTTGCTTGATGAGCCGTTCGGAGCCTTGGATGCAAAAGTGCGTCAGGAACTTAGGCACTGGCTTAGAGAGATTCACGAAAAGTTAAAAATAACGACTATTTTTGTCACTCATGATCAGGAAGAAGCTTTAGAAATGGCTGATACGATTGTTGTCATGAATGAGGGGAAAGTGGTACAGACAGGTACACCTGAAGAGGTTTACCGACGTCCGGTGAATGAGTTTGTCTATCGTTTTCTTGGTAGAGTGAATGAGGTTAATGGCCGATATATTCGACCGCATGAAGTAAGTTTAAAAAGGGCTCCTCTTGGCGAGAGTTTTCCGGCAAAAGTGGTTCATGTTCACTTTATTGGTTCAACTGTTCGCATCCAACTAACTCGCCTTGATGAGGATATATTATTTGAGGCAGAGCTTAATGAGGAGAAATATCGTGAAATCGGCCCAATAGCGAAAGGAGAGTTTGTGTACGCTCAGTTTACTAAACTGGTTGATTTTGATTTTCAGCAAAAAGTGAAGCCGTTACCACAGAAGGAATCTGTTCTCTGAAGCAGATTCCTTTCTTTTTTAATAGTTGAAATTATCAGACATATTCTATATGATTGAAGGATGACTGAGTATAGGGTTGAATGGAGTGCATAGAGATGAAAGAAATAATAAGGTGGTATGAGGAACTTCATGTGATTCCAGAGGTTGGCTGGAAGGAATTCAAGACAACAGATAAAATCGCTGCCATTTTGGATGAAATCGGAGTCAGCTACCAACGCTTCCCCGACATGACGGGAATTGTTGCCGAGATGGGTCAGGGTGACGAGGTAATAGCCGTTAGGGCTGATATTGATGCTCTTTGGCAAGAGGTAGATGGAGTATGGCAAGGGAATCATTCTTGCGGTCATGACGCTAATATTGCAATGGTGTTAGGGGCAATTTTTTCCTTGAAAGACACGGGATTAGCAAAAAAAATTCGCTTCATTTTTCAGCCTGCTGAAGAAAAAGGTGAAGGGGCACTGGCGTTGATCGAGAAAGGAGTGATGGATCAAGTCACCCATCTTTTCGGCATTCATCTTCGTCCGATTGAGGAATTACCATTAGGAAAGGTTTCCGCATCAATTCGTCATGGTGCCCATGTCGCGCTTATTGGCAAAGTAGAAGGAGTAGATGCTCATGCAGCACGACCACATCAGGGACAGAATGCTCTTGATGTCATCGCAAGTCTTCATCAATTATTAAAGACAATCTATATCGATCCTTCTGAAGCCTGCTCGGTTAAGTTAACGAAGGTTATTGCCGGCGGCGAGAGTATCAATATTATTCCGGGTGTAGCGGAGTTTGCTATTGATGTTCGTGCACAGAAGAATGAAGTTCTTTCAAAAATTTGCACTAAAGTAGAGCAAATAATTGGGAAATTAGAGGCTCTTTTTGAAATGACAATCAATTGGGAGTGGACCGGTTATACTCCAGCAGCAGAAGTTTCAAAGGAAGCTGAAGAGATTGTGGAAGAAGCAATAAAATCCCTATTTGGTGAGAAAGCATTTGTTCCATTCGTGATTACTCCAGGAGGAGATGATTTCCATTTTTACACAATTAAGAGGCCAGATGTAAAGGCTTCAATGATTGGAGTAGGCGCAAACTTAAAGCCCGGACTTCATCATCCAAAAATGTTTTTTGATAAATCTGCTCTACATCAGGGAGCAAAAATCTTAGCGGAAACACTGCGTCGTGTATAAAGAGTGAGCCAGGGTTTATAAGTTTTTGTTATAAATGAGTATAGGACAATATAGGATCATATCAGCTACAGCAGTAGATAATATTTTTAAGGCAATCAAAAGAATCAAAGCCTACTAAAAATTCAGTAAGCTTTGATTTTTTTATCTATTTAGATCGCTAAGACCAGGGCTGTGTTCGTTTGGCATTTCAGGAAGTTGAGGTACCGGATAACCTTGTGGAGGTTCTGTAACAGTCAGATCTCCGCCATTTCGACTAGGACTTTCACCAGAGAAGATCTCCCCGATTAAAGTACTATCTAATCTAAAATTAAATTGTGCATTATGGAAGCCTGCTTCTACATATTTTCGGCATTCTGGATATTTGTTAATATCATAATTTGGAACCGGGAACAATTTGGCCCAGTCCACACCGAGTGTTTCTAATGCTTTGGCAAATGCATTTTGGTGTGCATTATCACGGACTATTAAGAATGCAAGCGTCTCTCTAAATGTTTTATTTGAACTCATTTCGTATATCCTTGATTTTTGCAGAACACCTGTAGACTCAAGTACTAAATTATCAAGCAGGTTACTAATTAAGTTGCCATGGTCGTATACATACGTTCCTTGCCAAGGCAAACCTGAGGCATCAACTGGTAACGATGCTTGAGCACCAATAATAAAGTGGTGTGGATTTGCATGTTTTACTGCATCATCAAGAGGTGCTGCATCGCTTCCGCTTGCTCCTACCCCTTCATCTCCCGCACCATTTAATAATTGGTTAATGGTAGTTTGGACAAGTTCCACGTGAGCAAGCTCTTCTAAAAATATCCCTCTAAGCAAGTCGCGAAACTGTTTGGCAGGACCGCGGAAGTTTGAGCTCTGGAAAAAGAATTGCATCATGGTTCTCATTTCACCAAAACGACCGCCGAGTATCTCCTGCATGACTTTTGCAGCAGCTGGATCTGGTTTATCAGGAACAATCATATTAATCAAATCTTCTCTATAAAAGTACATACGTTTACCTCCTTCAAATGATTTTGTTTTATCTTATGCTTGAGTATTTGCTCTTACGGGCATTTTGTCGTTCCACATAAAGTCCTTTAAAGTGCGCTTGAATATTACTTATCTGATTCTGCTTAAACTTTTGAGTTCTTGTTTAGAACCTTATCTATATATTTCACAATGTTCAAAGTTTCCATACCGGACAATTTTGTTTTTCGCATGAGAATTGTCAAAACCGCTCATGGTGTAGCATTTAAGTCTTTCTAAATCATAAATTTATTGATCCTTTTAGCGACCGATCACTGAAAAATCCAATACTTTCAAACGTAATCCGATTCCCTATTTTGTAGTTACTTGTAACAAATAAATTGACAGCATGTTTTACAAACTCTTAAGTATGATAGTAATAAAAGGGAGAGTGAGCGACATGGAGAAAATTATGTTTAAAAAGGAAGAAAAAATTGCTTTTATAACAATTAATCGTCCAAAGAAATTAAATTGCTTCGATTTGGCAGCATTATATGATTTTGAAAAAATAGTCCAGGAAATTAAAACCAATTCTGATATTCGAATTGTAATTATTACTGGTGCTGGGGATAAAGCGTTTAGTGCGGGAGCCGACTTGAAGGAGAGAAAGCAGTTAAATGAGGAGCAAGTGCGAATAAATGTCCAAAAGATTCGTGATGTTTTTACACAAATCGAAGAGCTGCCCCAACCGACAATAGCCGCTATAAACGGCTTTGCTTTAGGCGGAGGGCTTGAATTAGCACTTGCATGTGATTTTCGTTATGCGAGTAGGAATGCCATTCTTGGTTTAACAGAAGTGAGTTGGGCTATTATTCCAGGAGCAGGTGGAACGCAAAGGTTATCTCGATTAATCGGGGTCTCGAAAGCGAAAGAATTGATTCTTACAGCTCGAAAGATTGATGCCAGTACAGCTTTAGAGCTGGGGATTTTGAATAGAGTGGTAGAGCAGAATGAGCTTATCAATAGTGCGATTGATTTAGCTAAAGAAATATTGCAAAATGGACCATTAGCTGTTATTCAGGCAAAATATGCCATCAATAATGGGAACAATGTCGACTTGAAAACAGGTCTTGAGATGGAGGCGAAAGCATACGAGGCTATCATTTCAACAAAAGATCGAACCGAAGCTCTTCTGGCATTTAGTGAAGGTCGACAGCCTCAATTTAAAGGAGTATAAATTTCAATCAAAATAGATAGTTGTTTTAGTAAGGTGGATGCACAATAAGCCAATAGACTTCCTTTAAAATGTTACAGTGCCGATTGTTTATTTTTGGTTGACTGCATGAAATTTTTCGCAGTTTTTAACTGTTATGGATCAATTGAGGCACTCGGATAATCCAAGTCTTGGTATTTGGTGAAATTTGGCGAATGTGTGAAATTTATCATTGCCCATTTTTTTTTCTCAATATATACTATTTGGACAATCTATAATGAAACTTAGGGGAGACACATGTATGAAATTAAAGTTGAAGCTTGGTCCAAAGATTAACTTGATTGTTTTAATTATGATGTTGTTGTTAGCTGTAGCTGTTGGAGGAGTAGTTGTTCAACAAGTTACCAAGGGAATAAAAGATTTTGCATTGGAAAAGGCGAGGGGAGACCTAAATCTTGGCAAAAGCTATATTGATGCTAAATACCCTGGTGATTGGGAAATTAAAGATGGAAATCTTTATAAGGGCCAAACGCAAATCAGTGGGAATTTTGAGATTGTTGATGAAATAGGGAAACAAACTGGGGATACGGTGACAATTTTTCAAGGAGACACCCGTGTCGCTACAAATGTTATGATTGACGGTGAAAGGGCTGTTGGTACACAAGTATCTGAAGAAGTTGCTCAAGCCGTGTTAGAACAAAATAAGGATTTTTTCGGTGAAGCAAATGTAGTAGGTAATAACTATGTAACCGGATACACGCCTATTCATGATAAAAATGGTGAGACGATTGGAATTTTTTATGTGGGTGCACCACAGGATATTATTGATCATACCCTCGTTGCATTTATGAAAATATTTCTCATCGTTCTTGTCGTAATGATTGCCCTTTCTATTATTGTTGTTTATCTATTCACTAGAGGATTAACGAAGAGATTATCGGCAATCTCGACCGCTTTGGATGCTGCAAAGCATGGTGATTTTACAATAGAAGTTAACGATGGTAAAAGTGATGAACTAAGTGCACTCGCTGATAGCTATAATTCAATGAAGGATAATTTGCGTGTGATGATTGAAAAGGTAGTGACAAATTCTGAAAAAGTTGCTGCTTCATCTCAGGAATTGACCGCAGGGGCCGAGCAAACAACTGCAGCAACAGAACATATTACACAGATCATCCAAGAAGTTGTTGGGGGAGCTGAAAAACAAGCAACTAGTGTAGAAGAGAGTGCTCGTGCGATGGATGAGATAACGATTGGCATTAATAATCTCGCAGAAACGTCCTCGCTGATCTCTGAATCTACTAAAACGACAAGAGGACATGCACAGCGCGGGGGAGTGCTAATTGATGAGACTGTCGCACAAATGGAAACCATTCACGAATCTGTCAATGCAAGTACCGAGGCGGTAAGATTATTAGATGAGCGTTCGAAACAAATAGGAGTGATTACGAATACGATCTCTGAGATTGCCAATCAAACCAATTTGTTAGCTTTAAATGCGGCGATAGAAGCTGCGCGTGCCGGTGAGCACGGGAAAGGCTTTGCTGTTGTTGCTGAAGAAGTACAAAAGTTGGCTGTGCAAGCACAGCAATCTTCGACGCAAATTTCTGAACTGATTTATGCGATTAACAATGATATGGTGGATGCGTTCAAATCAATGAATCAGGTGAATGAAGATGTTTCCCAAGGGTTGTCAATCGTTGAGAAAACGGAGGTTAGCTTTAAAGAGATCATGAAAGCGATGGAAGAGATGGAAATACAAATTACTGAAGCGGCAGCAACTGCGGAGCAAATGTCAGCAAGTTCCGAGGAAGTATCTGCCACGTCAGGCGGGATATCGGAAATTGCCCAGCAATCGTTGCATCATACACAGTCGGTATCTGCTTCAACTGAGGAGCAACTGGCTTCTATGCAACAAATATTGTCAGCAGCCAATTCCCTAAATTCTATTGCTGAACAGCTTCAGGAGACTGTTGCAGAGTTTAAAATATAAGGAGCGAATAACAGCATGGACAGTAAAACTGCAGGTAAACTTTATAATTGAGTTTGTCAGCAGTTTTTTAATTTGGTTAGGCAATACGTGAAAATTACAAGAAATTGTTAGAGAATTCAAAGTGCAAGGAACAGTGTTTTGGTTTAATAATTATAAAAGAAACAGCCCAATTGGAAAGTGGGCTGTTTCTTTAGTTTGCTTATATTTTCAGTACACCACCAGTGCTCGCATTGGTAACAAGCTTTGAATAGCGAGCAAGATAGCCTTTTTTCACTTTTGGTTCAAAACCCTTCCAGTTTGCTTTCCGTTTTGCAAATTCTTCATCGGTAATTTCCAAGGTGATTTTACGGTTATTTAAATCGAGTTCAATAATATCTCCATCTTCGACAAAAGCAATTGGTCCGCCTTCAGCGGCTTCTGGAGAAATATGGCCGATTGAAATTCCGCGAGAAGCACCAGAAAATCTTCCATCCGTAATAAGTCCAACCTTTGCACCGAGACCTCGACCGACAATTTGAGAGGTTGGTGCCAGCATTTCAGGCATTCCTGGTCCGCCTTTTGGTCCCTCATAACGGATAACAACGACATCACCTTCTTTAACTTTTCCAGTGATGATGCCTGATAATGCCTCTTCTTGAGAATTAAAGCAAATGGCTGGTCCTCTGTGATAGCCGCCGACTTCTTTGTCAACGGCACCAACTTTGATGACAGAACCTTCTGGAGCAAGATTCCCAAATAAAACAGCGAGCCCGCCCTTTTCGGAGTGTGGATTGTCTAATGGCCGAATGACATCCTTATCTAAAATATCACAGCCTGCAACATTTTCTTTTAATGTTTTCCCAGTTACAGTTAAGCAATCTCCATTCATTGCCCCTGGTTTCTTTAAAACTTCATTAATAATCGCACTGACGCCACCGGCATTATGAACATCCTCAATATGGTAATTCGATGCAGGTGCGATTTTGGCTAAATGGGGAACACGAGCAGCAATTTCATTGATACGCTCAAGTGAGTATTCGATTTCAGCTTCATGGGCTAATGCTAATGTGTGTAAAACCGTATTGGTCGAGCCGCCCATGGCCATGTCTAATGCGAAGGCATTATCGATTGCTTCAATCGTGACGATATCGCGCGGTTTAATATCGTTCTCGATTAATGTCATTAATTGCTTCGCTGATTTCTTCACAAATTCCTTACGTTCCTCGGCAACCGCTAAAATAGTACCATTTCCCGGAAGAGCAAGACCGAGCCCTTCGGCTAAGCAATTCATTGAGTTCGCTGTAAACATCCCTGAACATGAACCACATGAAGGACAAGCGACTTGCTCGATTTCAGTTAATCTAGCTTCATCAATTTTCCCAGCTTGGAATGCCCCTACGCCTTCAAATACGGAGGTTAAATCGAGGGCATTCCCCTGACTATCGATTCCTGCTTTCATTGGTCCGCCGCTGACAACAATCGTAGGAATATTTACACGAAGAGCAGCCATTAACATCCCTGGTGTGATTTTGTCACAGTTCGGAATACAAACCATACCATCGAACCAATGGGCAGAAACAACGGTTTCAACAGAGTCAGCAATGATCTCGCGACTAGGGAGTGAATAGCGCATCCCGATATGCCCCATGGCAATCCCATCATCAACGCCGATTGTATTCATTTCGAACGGTACACCGCCAGCTTCGCGAATTGCCTCCTTGACAATTTTCCCAAACTCCTGTAAATGCACATGTCCTGGAACAATATCAATATATGAGTTTACAACAGCAATAAATGGTTTATCAAAATCTTCCTCTTTTACACCAGCAGCTCGAAGCAAGCTTCGATGGGGTGCACGGTCAAATCCTCTTTTGATCATGTTACTTCGTAATTCTGCCACTTTCATTCCCTCGCTTTCAAAAACACTATAATACAAATTTTTAAACTTTTTCATATTTTATCATTATTCTAAGAAATAGGACAGAATTTTTCCTTTAATGCTTTTATTTAATAAAGATATCAGTAGTTTTTATAACTACTTCTTGTTGTTTGTGGAATTTGTTATGTAGTGGTGAGTTTACATCATCCGGTTTTTAAGTTACAATAAAGGGGATTTTTAGATGAAATGAGGTCTGTTAATGGGAAGGCTAGATCAGTTTATGGAAGGGCTTGACCTTCAGCATGAAATATCACTTACAGATATTCCTGAGATTGATTTATATATGGATCAAGTGATTCAATTGTTCGAAAATCATTTTAAGGATACAAAAAGAAATGAAGATGAGAAAATTTTAACGAAAACAATGATAAATAATTATGCGAAAGCAAAATTATTTTTTCCAATAAAAAATAAAAAGTATTCAAAGGAACATTTATTATTAATCAGTCTTATTTACCAATTAAAAGGGTCATTATCGATCAGTGATATTAAGGAGACTTTTCAGGGAATTAATAAGATGATAGTAGAAGAGGAAAGCTTTGAATTAGAACCTTTTTATCATAGTTATTTACAGCTAAGTAAAGAGAACACGGTTCATTTTAAAAAGGATATTCAGGAGAGAGCAGCGGAGGTTGATAAGGAAGTAGCCAAACTTGAAACAGAAAAAAGTGACTACTTGCGTAAAGTGATGCTGATTACTTCGCTTGCTCATATCAGTAATTTGTATAGAAGGGCTGCTGAACAACTTGTTGATGAAATAATGGAAGAACAAAATGGAAAGAAGGAGATAAAATGAGCGAAACGCATACATTTACGAAAGGTGAAGAAATTGCAAATGCAATTACCCATGGTATTGGGGCATTACTAAGTGTAGTTGCCTTAGTGTTCTTGATAATCGAGTCTGTTGTTCATGGTGGCCCATGGCATATCGTAAGCTTTACATTATTCGGAAGTACGATGCTGCTCATGTATCTATGTTCTACAATGCTACACAGTTTACCTTCAGGGAAGGCAAAGGATATTTTTGAAATCTTTGATCATTCAGCCATTTATTTTTTTATAGCTGGAACGTATACACCATTTTTGTTTCTCGTTATTAAAGGTTGGCTTGGTTGGACTATTTTTGGTATTGTGTGGGGTCTAGCCCTTGCAGGTACCGTTTTTAAATCTTTTTTTGTGAAAAAATTTGTTCTTTATTCAACATTATTGTATGTTCTGATGGGATGGCTCATTGTTTTTGCTTGGCAGCCTTTAATGAATAACCTGCCGCAAAATGCCATTCTTCTTCTCGTGATTGGTGGATTATTGTATACGCTCGGTTCTGTATTTTACGTGTGGCGGGGGTTTAAATATCACCATACCCTCTGGCATGTCTTTGTGATTGGTGGCAGTGTTGCTCACTTTTTCTGCGTTTTTTTATACCTTGTGTAGGATATGAGTGAGGCATGTCATTATCTATGCTGTAGTTTTCTTTGTATAATGAATAAGAGCTTTCTAACTTATTTATGTGGAGGAATTATAAATGAATTGCAAAATCAACAAAAATGCAGCAAAGGTATTGAAAGAAATGTTAGCGCGTGAAGAAGCTGAAGGTAAGATGATTCGCGTTTTCATTACACATATGCATGGTGATCATGCTCATTATGATTTGAGGTTTGATACACCTACCGAGCATGATGAGATTGTAAAGACGGATAAAGGAATTGACATTCTCCTTGATAAGCGGGAAGAATTTCTCGATGGAGTTTGGATTAAATACTTCTATGTTCCAGAACCACAATTTGAAATCACAAATCCCTCAAAAGAGGGTCACGGACATCATCACCATTAAAAGTTGGAATCGATTGGTAGGATGAATCAATTTTCTATGTGAGGAATCATGGAAATACTAGCAGAAAGTATTGTTGTGATTTTGAGAATGAATGATAATACAGCTCTGCAATAATAAAAAAATGGCGTGTAATCTTTTTTTAGAGGTTGCACGCTATTTTCTTTGTTTTACGATAATTCGAGCATCATTAATTTGATTTTGCTATATGTCGGTAATGATTCTTAGCAATAATTTAGATTAACGAAGCCGATAACGATCGCTAAAAAGATTTGGAAAGGGCTATCTTTTACCAAAAAGTTTGAGGTAAAATAGAAAAATTAAAGGGGGCAAGCGAAAATGATTAGAAGGTTAACAAAAGACGATCATGAGCAGTGTTTTGCACTATTAAAAACCGCACCGGCAGAGAACCTTTTTATTATCGGTGATATTGAGGCATATGGCTATGATCAAGAATTTCAGAAGGTTTGGGGAGATTTTAGTACGGATGGAAAGCTAATTGCAGTCCTGTTGAAATATGAAAATAATTATATTCCTTTTGCGGTTGCGGAGTTTGATGCGGAAGGTTTTGCAGTAATAATGGAACAGGATCGAGATTTTTTGATGATGTCAGGTTTAAGAGAAGTTACAGCAAAAATCGAGCCGTTTCTCAAAAAGAGACTTGTCCGTAAACGGGAAACTTACTATGCGAAATGTACGAAACTTCAAATATCACAGAGCGAGGTTTCGATTGTGAAGAAGGCAAGTCCTGGTGAAGCAGAGCGATTAGTCGAATTAGTTAATCAAATTCCTGAGTTCAGTGATTCCATCATTACGGTGGAAAAAAAACGTCGAGGCTTAGAGGATGGTACATCCCGTACTTTTTATATTGAGGAGGATGGAAAAATGGTTTCCACTGCCTCAACGGCTGCAGAAAATTCCATGTCGGCGATGGTTGTTGGAGTTGCCACATTGGAAGCATATAAGAAAAAAGGCTATGCAACAGCATGTGTGCTTAAACTTTGTAGAGAGTTGCTGCAGGAGGGAAAAGAACTCTGTCTTTTTTATGATAATCCTGCCGCAGGAGCGATTTATAAACGAATTGGCTTCGAAGATATCGGGTTTTGGATGATGTACACATTTGCGAAATAAATACTCAGGCTGTCGACAAGCCTTTGCTATCCTTTGATAGTACAATGTTATTCGAACAGCCTGATAAACTTTCTTCCTCAAATTAAAATGGATATTGACGATCCCTTGTCTGAACAGACACCCATTTGGTTGCAGTAAATTCCTCGACAACCCACGGATTTCCGAAGCGGCCCAATCCACTCGATTTATTTCCACCGAACGGAATAAATGGGGCATCATTAACGGTTTGGTCGTTAATATGGGTCATGCCAGCGTCGATATGAAGTGCGAGTTCTTCTCCTTTTTGAAGATCAGCTGTGAAAATGGCAGAATTTAAGCCATATTCTGTATCACCAGCAAGGGCAATGGCCTCCCCATCAGTTGCAGCCTTAATGATCGGTGCAATCGGGCAAAAAAGCTCTGTTTGTTTGGATGAGATCCCGCAAGCTTGGCTAATGCTTGTTTGTAAACTTTTATTGCCTCTGTTGCAACGGCAACGGAGAAATCGTACATAAATAATTTTAGGATTGATAAATGATAAAGGATTTTGACTCATTTCGTGTGAAACTTTGGTCTTACAAGCTTTTTAGTTATGTTAAAAAGGTAGGGAAAAAGTGCCAAAATTAACATCAGCATATAATATAGCTTATTTTTTTAAAAGAGAACTATCCTCGCCTTTTCCCTCATATTCTTTAATAACCTCACAAATACGTCTTAAGACTTAGATTCATTTACTTACTCAGTCTATAGAAAATCTGCAATCTTTTGGTATGATAACAGTAAGAAGATTTGAGAGTAGAATTTTGGTAAGGTGTATTCGAAACCTTTTTTCGCTCCAATCGTAATACAAATAGAGGATTTTATGTTAGGAGTCGATATTAAATGAATCCATTTATCTCGTTTATGCTACGGACGTTTATCGCAATCCCAACTGCTGGATTCGTTTGGCTAATTAGTTTTTTCGGTTTTGATCAAACCCTTTTAGCCTCAACAGGATTTTCATTTGTAGGTGGCTGTCTTGCTTACTTCGTTGTAAAAGGGGTTATGCAGCATCGCTTTATTAAAAACCAAGGATTGACAAGGCGTGAATATAAATATATAGAAAAAAATTTAGACGAAGCAAAAATGAAAATTAATCGACTTACGAAGGCTTTATTTTCAGTCAGACAAGTGGGGATGTTAAAGCAAAATATGGAAATCGCCCGCGTTGCTAGAAAGATTTATCGTATTACAAAAAAAGAGCCAAAAAGATTCTATTTTGCTGAGCGATTTTATTTTTATCATTTAGATTCTTTTGTTGAATTGGCTGAGAAATATTCTTTTTTATCCTCACAACCGACAAAAAATGTCGAGATGAGCCAAGCATTAAAGGAAACTCGAAGAATGATGGAAGAAATGAGATATTCATTGGAGAAGGACCTTCAACAAATTTTAGCAAATGATCTTGATATGTTACATTTGGAGCTTGATGTGGCGAAGCATAACATGAATACATTGAAAGAAACGCGATATCTTGATGAAAGTAGGAAACTAAAATGACACAAAAAAACGATTCGCTTTTTGGAAATACGAGTGATGTATTTGACGATTTATTGGCTAATCCTTTCGCTGCAGAATCAAAAGAGAATGAAGCAAACACTACTGCCGAAGGGAAAAAACCAGTCAAGCTTATTGATGTCATACCTGAAGAAAATCGAGCGAAAGCCTATCAATTAGCAGAGCAAATTGATCCGAAAAACCATGAAGCGATGATTTTTTATGGTTCTCAAGCGCAAGGAAAGCTTTTATCCTTTTCCCATACGATGTTAGAGCATGTTCAAAAACAGGATGTCGGAGAAATAGGCGATATTATCCATAATTTAATGCAAAAATTAAGCAGTGTGAATCCAGATGATTTAAAACCTGAGAAGCCCTCTTTTTTATCGAAGATGTTTGGGAGAATTTCAAGTTCCATCCAAGAGGTGTTATCGAAATATCAAAAAACAGGTGCGCAAATTGATCGAATTGGCATACAGCTTGAACGGAGCAAAAATACGCTCTTAAGTGATATTCATTATTTGGAAAAGCTTTATGAGAACAATAAAGATTATTTCAATGCTTTGAATGTTTATATTGCAGCTGGGGAGCTAAAGCTAGAAGAGATTCGTGAAAAGACAATTCCTGAATTACAAAAGGCGGCAGAGCTCTCTCAAGACCAAATGAAGTTTCAAGAAGTAAATGATATGATTCAGTTTGCCGATCGATTAGATAAACGTTTATATGATTTAAAACTAAGTCGTGAAATTACGATCCAAAGTGCACCGCAAATTCGACTCATTCAAAATACAAATCAAGCGTTGGTCGAGAAAATTCAATCGTCGATTCTCACCGCTATTCCGTTATGGAAAAACCAAGTCGCGATTGCGTTAACATTAATTAGACAGCGAAGTGCAGTGGAAGCTCAAAAGCAGGTGGCGAAAACAACCAATGATCTGTTGCTGCGAAATGCGGAAATGCTGAAGGCGAATACGATTGAAACAGCGAGAGAAAATGAACGTGGCTTCGTCGATATAGAAACATTAAAGAAAACGCAGGAAAATTTAATTTCCACTCTTGAAGAAACAATGAGGATTCAGGAGGAAGGTAGAAATAAACGCCGTCAAGCTGAATATGAATTAGCGACCATGGAAAACAATTTGAAGCAAAAGCTTTTGATGATGAAAGAAAAATAGTTGTAATAACTAAAAAGGAAGATGCTGGACTCGTTCAGAGTGAAGCATCTTCTTTTTTTTATTTTACTCTAAGAAAACAGTAATTTCGATTGTTGTAGAAACTTCTTCGTGAGTGCATCTACGTCTAGCACAAGGAGCCAAAGTCTAACGGTTTCAGGTGCAGAGATGAGCACGAATGAAAACGATTATGATCCATCATCGAAGGAACAGTTTGAACTTGAATTGTTCCGAAGGCGCTCCTAGCTTTTATTCTTTATAGGACATATAAATAAACAGAAAGAAAATGGGCGGTGCTGCCAAGCATGATAAAAATATGAAAAATTTCATGGAATCCTAAATATTTTGATTCAAGAAATTTTGGTTTTGTTCCGTATATGATCCCGCCGATCGTATAAAAAATTCCTCCGAGTACAAGGAGAAACAAACCGGTATTGCTTAACACTTTAGCTAATGGAGGAGCAACAAATATAACCATCCAGCCCATTACAATATAGATGGAAGTTGAAAGCCATCGAGGACAATTAAACCAAATCATTTTAAATAACACACCGCATAATGCTGCAAATGTAATGAGGGAAAAAAGCACCCATCCAGTTATTCCGTTTAAACTGATCAGGCAAAAAGGAGCGTACGTACCAGCGATTAAAATAAAGATCATCGAATGATCGATCTTTCTTAAAAAAGCAATCACTTTTTCTTTTGCTATGACCATATGATATGTAGCTGATGCTGAATAAAGTAGGATCATGCTAACACCGAAAATGATAACAGCTGCAATCGAGAGGGCTGTCTGCGCTGAGATAGAAGCTTTGATCACCATTGCAAGTAATGCAACGAAAGACAGCAGGGCAGCGCTTAAATGTGTTAATCCATTTATAGGTTCACGAATATACTTCATTATAAATACCTCCTTGATTCTTCATGTAGTTATTAATACTACTTAAAATAATACATACATTACAATGAATCGTCAATAAAAATCATAATCAAAATAAGATGTTAGGTTTTATAACACAAGATTCAAAAAAATCTAAAAATCGTATTGACATATGTAATTTATAGAGTAAAATAAGTATTAATTAATGAATGTTATATTTCCTTACATATAATGATAGGAATTATAACGGATATAAAAGGGGGAATTAATTTGGATCCGGTTGTGCTTATGGATAACCTGTGGGTAGCGGTTGGAGCAATTTTAGTATTTTTTATGATTGGTGGATTTATATTACTCGAAGCAGGCTCTACTAGAATGAAAAACGCTGGACATATTGCTGGTAAAACCATTTTTACAGCAGGAATCGGCAGTTTGGTATTTTGGGCAGTGGGTTATGGATTTATTTACGGTGATGGAAATGCTTTTATTGGATTATCAAACTTCTTTTATGGTGACGCATCAACAGTTGATGAAGGGTTGACTCCAGCAGTAGATTTTTCTTTCCAAGTTATGTTTGCAATTGTGTCACTGACGATTGCGTTCGGTGGATTTGCTGAGCGGGCTAAATTATCTGTTTATGTCATTTTTGCTGTTTTGTTCTCAGCTCTTGTATATCCAGTTGTTGCACATTGGATTTGGGGCGGTGGCTGGTTAGCTGATCATGGTAAGCAGGATTTCGCGGGTTCAACGGTTGTTCATTTAACTGGGGCTATGGCTGCCTTAGCAGCAACAATAATCCTAAAACCGCGAATTGGCAAATACAATAAGGATGGTTCTTCTAATAATATTGCCGGGCATAACCAAGTGTTTACAGCATTGGGAGTACTTATCCTTTGGGTAGGCTGGTTCGGGTTTAATGGAGCTAGTACATTTGGAGTGGAGGATGGCTTTTTAGGTTTTGTTATTCTCAACACGCAATTAGCAGCAGCGGCTGGTGCTATTGCAGCGATGTTTACTGCTTGGGTTCTTACAGGAAAAGCTGATGTCCCAACAACTTTAAATGGTGCTCTGGCAGGTCTCGTTGCTATCACAGCTTCATGTGGATTCGTAGAACCTTGGGCAGCAGTGTTAATCGGCTTAATTGGTGGAATTATGGTTGTTTTCAGTATGAAGTTTTTTGATAAAGCCAAAATTGATGACCCGATTGCAGCATTATCAGTTCATGGAACAGTCGGTATTTGGGGGACGTTATCAAATGGACTATTTGCAGTTCCTGCCTTATCAACTGAAATTGGTTGGGGGCAAGCAGGACTATTCTATGGCGGCGGCTTCACGCAATTAGGTGTTCAAGCATTAGGTGTTGTTGCTTCTGGTGTGTATGCTTTTGTTGTTGCTTATATTCTTTTAAAGATTATGGATAAAGTGATGGGCGGGCTCCGTGTTACTGAAGAGGAAGAAATCATGGGTCTTGATATCAGTGAACATGGCAGCTATGGCTATCCTGAACAATTTGAAGCATCTAAAACAGTTAAAGGTGATTCTTCTCAAGTGAAGTTAAGCTAATTTATGCTAAACTAAGCTTAACTTCTACATGAATGAACCAACGATGAGGGCCTCTTTTATAGAGGCTTTTTAACATTTTTATCATATTTGAAGGATGTGAGGGTGTGGTGATGATTGATGCAACTAAGATCGTATGAAACGATTAAAAATGATAAGGATGAAAAGGTAAAAGCGAATTTTTCTGATCCATTTCGATTAAATGAGTGCCATGATGAAGCAATGGGAATGGTCTTCAATTTGGCTGTTCAAAGGCTCAATAAAGGTGAGCCTCCATGTGAGTTTTCCTGGTTTGTGACCGGGAGTGGAGGGCGATTTGAGCAAGGGCCAATAAGTGATCAGGATCATGGGATCGTCTATGCGACATCCAATCGCTCCAACGATGATTATTTTTCTGAGCTGGGAAAGGAAATTTCATTAGGTTTAAACATAGTTGGCTATCCGTACTGTCAGGGCAATGTAATGAGCTCAAATCCGCTTTGGTGCAAGTCTTTAGATGGGTGGAAACAGCAGCTTCAAGCATGGATGAAGGAAGCTTCTTGGGAATCGGTGCGAAATTTGCAAATTTTTTATGATGCCAGGACATTAAAAGGGGATGATTTTCTTGTTCGAGATTTAAAGGATGTTTTTTATGAATATCAAAAACAACATCCTTCGTTGCTGAAGCGATTTATGGAAAACGTTAAGCATATAAAAAATAGTGTCGGTCCGCTTGGCCAACTTATTGTCGAAGAGCATGGAACGAAAGAGGGTTCCATCAACTTGAAATACACAGCCTTTCTTCCATATGTTAATGCAGTTCGTCTGTTGGCTATAAAAGAAGGCTTGTATGAAACCTCAACAATTGAGCGGATGAATCGTTTAGCGAGAATGAATGGTTACAATCCAGTATTAAGGGAAAGCAGAAAATATTTTATGACGCTATTAAAATATCGAAATTCTTTATATAAGGCTGAGACTTATGATGATACTCATTATTTAAGCGTAAAAGAGTTAAGCAAGGAAGAAAAGAAGGAAATAAAAAGAATATTGAAGGATGGAAAAAAACTTCATCATTATGTCTCAAATTTACTCATGCGTTAATTTTCGATTGGGGAAAGGAGTGAGAAGGAGTGCCGTTAGAATCGTTTCGTCAATTAATGAGAGGAATTCAAGGTAGATTATCGATTTTCGACGGGAATCTTCAAAGCTCTCAGCAGATTGCATTTTTTAGGCAAATGCAAAAAGAACTAAAGCAAGAAAGTGCCCTGCATACTAAGCTCGATCAGTTGAGCGTAGTTGTTTTTGATATTGAGACGACAGGTTTTTATCCAGACCTAGGGGATGAAATTATTTCCATTGGGGCCGTAAGAGTTTGTAATGGAAAAATGAATGATGAAGAGGTTTTTTATTCACTTGTTCGATATGAACAGGAATTGCCATTAGAAATAGAGAAATTAACGGGGATAACATCGTCTGAGCTTAAGGAGGCAAAACCTTTATCGGAAGTGTTGATCGCTTTTTTTGAATTTGTGCAAAATGAGACGCTGGTGGCTCATCATGCAAAGCATGAAAAAAGTTTTTTACAAAATGCAAGCTGGAAGTTGTTTCGAACCCCTTTTAAGCATCGAATTGTTGATACCTCCTTTCTTTATCGTATTGCGGAGCGAGAACATAGGATGTCAAGATTGGAGGATTTATGTGAGTACAATGGGATTAAAGTAATTGCTCGGCACCATGCACTTGGTGATGCAAAGCTGACTGCACAATTATGGTGTATATATATTGAAAAACTAAAAACGCTTGGCTGCAAAAATTTGCATGATGTATACGAACGGCTTTCAAGATTATGAGACTCTAATGGAAATAGAGTCTTTTTTTTTGGGAAAGGGGAAAAGCGTCTATGAGCTTTTAACCCCGTAAAGAATTAGACCAACTCCACAAAAAATCCAAAGCATTTTCGTAAAAGAAACTTTTTCAGCGATCCCAATAAGTCCAATCGTTGTGGTGAGAATTAAAATAATTGGACCAATTAAAGCAAGAGAGCTGTTAATTATCAAGGCCTTTTCAATTTGATTTACTTTTAATATCAACAGTGCTGCGAATATCTCGATACTTCCTGATAATATTCTTAAAAGAGCCATTCCTATAATTGCTTTCTCTAAAAATTGAAACATGCTGATATCCCCTCCTTTAATACTCTATGCAGGGAAAGGAAGGAGAAGGACAAGTCGAAGGAAATTTTTATTAATGGCAATTGTGATATGTCGATGTAGATTTTACAGCTCCTATTGATTTCTTAAGTAAAAAATGGGATTTATAATTAGAGCCTAAAACCCTTTACTGTAGGTCGCATACTCTATAGTAGAATTCCTAATTTGGGTCATGATGGTGATTATAATGGGAGTGAAGGTTTGTTTTATCATGTGCTCAAATTTTCTAATGACAGAAGATTGGAGTGTAACTATAGATGATTATCATGATGGGGGCAAAATTACAAAGCCCACCCCCGACAAATTTAAGTGATTTAGAAAAAAATATATATGATGCGTTATTGAAAAGTGAATTTCCGCATCAATATCAGTCATGGAAACACCTCCGCTTTGAACTGCTGCTTCGCAAAAACATCATTGAAGCAGCTAATAAACTTGCCCACAGTTCGGTTGAATTTAAAGTGTTCCAGGACTCAAAGTTTAATCCTCGTTATTGGACAAAAACGCAAGGAGGATATTTGCTTAATCCGTTTGTCCTCCCATCTCAAGCGATTGAGGACATTTTTCAAAACGGCCAGGAATATTCCTTCGAATGCTCAACGGCTATTGTTGTCATCTATTACTATGCTGTTTTGAACTCCATTAATCTTGAAGCATTTAATCGAATTTTTCCTAATTTATTAGTATGGGATTGGAGCTATGATGAAGATTTACGCATTATTACAAAAGTAGGTACAGACTTTATTCCAGGAGATGTATTATATTTTCATAATCCAGATTATTTATATCCGGTATGGATTGGTGAAAATACCGTTTATTTCGGAGATGATCAATACTTTGGACATGGAATAGGGATAAAGTCGAAGGAAGAGATGATAAGAGCTCTAAATACATTAAGAAAACCTAATGCCCAGAAGTCTGCCTATTTACTTTCACAATATAGTCGCCTTGATTTTCTTTATTTATCCCAATTTAGTTATTAAATCAGTTCTTTACCTTGTGAAAAGTTTCGTGTATAAAAATACTCTACAGTAAAAAGCTTTGACTTAGTTTTTTGCTAATTAATGTAAGAAAAGAATCTCATGAAAATGGGGCAATTACCTAGCTGTTTTATGATGCATTTGAATAGTCTATAAATGGGACCACATTTTATTAATTAGGGGAGGAATATGACGTGTATCAAGTGCCCGATATGAGCCATTCTTCTAATCATGACCTTCGAATAATAAGACCGTTCGGCTTTAGGCCATTTGGTTTTAGACCATTTGGCTTTAGACCATTCGGCTTTGGTTTTGGATTTCCGTTAGGTTTTCTTGGTGGGTTAGCAGCAGGTGCTTTGATTAGTCCGCCATACTATCCGTATTATCCACCATATCCTTTCTACGGTGGCTTCTATTAATGACTAACGGAAAAACTCCTGAAATAGCGTGTATTGCTATTTCAGGTCTACATAGGAATTAACCATATATCAAGATAAGTAAACACTTTAACTTTTAATTTAAACATGATAGTCTATCAGTAACGCAATAAATGGATGTGAAGAAAATTGAGTGGTAATGAACAACTTGAAAGAGCACGGGAGAGAGTAATCGATGCGATCGCTCAAAATATTAATTTGTACGGAGTAACCGAATCTGTCGGCAGACTTTATGGTTCCCTTTACTTTCAGGAAGAACCCATGACGTTGGATGCGATGAAAGATGAGCTTGGAATGAGTAAAACAAGCATGAGTACATCTGTAAGGGGATTAATGGAATTAAAGATGGTGGAAAAGGTTTGGAAGCGAGGAGAAAGAAAGGATTTATATCGCGCCGAAATGGATTGGTATCAAACCTTTAGTGACCTTTTTACAATAAAGTGGCGTGCAGGCGTCTCGGCCAACATAAATGCGATTGAAAAGTCGAAAAAAGAATTATTTGAACTTTTAAATTGCGACAACCTCGATGACGAGGTTCGATTAGAGGCAGAAAAGATGTTAGCTAAACTAGACTACGCATTAGAATATTATGATTGGCTTCAACGTTTAGTTAACAGCTTTGAATCTAAAGAGATTTTTGATTATATTCCTAGGAAAAAAAAGGACACAGACTGAGTTGCAGTCTGTGTTTTTTATGGGAAAAATTACGATATGTCGGTATTTTAATTGTGCTGCAGTAGCTCACTCTGCACTTTGGTTCTGGTTTAAGGCAGTTGGTCACTAATATTTCGAGAAAAATGCCCTATTTTTGTGATGTATTTACCTAAAAAATGTGCGTTTGTCTATTCCCATATTTTATCGAAGTGAATAGGATATATTGACTCACAATAAGGAGGTCTAAAATATGTCAGCTGAATACGGGTATGGCGGCGGTTTTGCCCTATTAGTAGTACTGTTTATTTTATTGATTATCATCGGTGCTTCTTGGGGTTACGGCGGATTTTATTAATGAATAAACGAACAATAAAGGAGGAGATTGAATGCCATACGGATGTGGTTACGGTGGCTACGGTTACGGCGGCTTTGGTGCCGGCTATGGTGGTGGCTTCGCTTTAATTGTAGTTTTATTCATCCTATTGATTATTGTTGGAGCAGCGTGCTTTAAGTGGTAAGAGGGAAAAAGAAGGTGGAGGAAATTCCGCCTTCTTTTTTTCTTCCGTCATTGTCTGCAATTATTGCTTTGATAGACTAATGGGGATATCATCATCCCAAATAGAAAGCCGGATAGGGGAAGTGGGATTTTATCGATCGAGTCTTTTTAAGTTTACTCTAATTGCAGCAACCCTTTGCAAGGAAGTGTTAATACAGCTTTTTGGCAAAACGTTTTTTGAGAGGTGGATGAGCGTTAATAATTCTACAAGCCAGTAAAGAAAAACTGAATTCGGAGCAATGCTGGCTAGTAAAATCGGTCAATCAGAACTTTTTAAAGGGTGCGTTAATTATTCGTATCCTCAAATGTTACATTAAAAGATGAGTTTTATGAGTAGGAAGCTCTTTTTGTTTTTACTTTTTCGTTAATTCGATTTCGTGAAGTTTTTCCACTAGATCGTTTAAAACAAGAACCTCATATAAAACCGTTGTTTCAGCCGTGAAATGGCAGGACATTATTTTTTCGTTTTTTAAATCCCAAAAATATTGCAAAAGATTGGCGATTAATGCATCATGATCCGGCGATTTGTCATTGCCCCTGTCAGCTAACATTAAAGCAAGGGAATTAACAACAGCTATTATCTCTTTTCCGTTCTTAAGGTTATTATTGCTGTTATTTATTGGAGCATGAATGATATTGCCAAGATGAAAGAGGATTTGTCTTATTACGAGTATTTTTTTATGTTCATAATGAACCTTTTGCATTTCCCTTTCGCTGTGTTTATGATACTTCCATTCCTGCCGTTGGAAATGACAAAATTGTTCCGCTTTTTCCAGATCCTTTAGAACGCGATGAAAGAGATCGAGCGTGCCTTTTTTCTTTTTTCCTTTTGAAACATCAATAAAAACCATTTTGAGCAGTATAGCACTGTTAGCCAACAATTCGGCGGTAGAATCAACGATAATTTTTCCATAGTGCGGCGGTAAAATCAATAAATTAACAACGGTTGAAATCGCTAGTCCGATCGATGTCGTTCCTAATCTAACAAGAAAGCTATCAAAAAATTGAGCGTCAGTAAAAGGGATCATATTGACAGCGGTCAATGTTGCAACAAGTATTCCTGCGTCAAGCTTAAGTTTATGGCAGGTGAAAATTGTCAGCATGGCAGAAAGGGAGTAGGTGATGGCGGAATTCCCGAACCATGCGGTGAAAAACATGGAATAGGCAGCTCCAATTACCGATGCAGGAAAGCGAACAATTCCTTTTTTGATTGAATCAGATGCAGTTGGTTCTATAGTTACAATGGCCGTTATAACAGCAAATATCGCTGGCCATTCCAGTGCTAAGCAGATCAAAGCTGTCAAAAAGACAGAAATCCCTGTTTTTAAGATTCGTCCACCAGAAAATTTTGAGAATAACATTTGGTAGCTCCTTATTTGAGACCACAATGATGTGTTGGATTATCTTCTTCCAGTATTATCTCATTTCCAAGTACTCAAACAAAAAGGACTGGCCATTTCGATAAAAACGCGGATCATAAACGCCGATCCGTTCCTCGTCTTCTACAATGACAACGAATGGAGACCATTCAACGAGTGTTTTTGCTTCTGGTTTTTCAACAAAAAGCTCTTCTAAATCTGCGTCCTCAGAAGATTTTAATGTATAGAGAAGTTCCTTTTCTTTAAAAAGATTATCGTGGAAAAGCATAACCTCGTCTCCTGTTTTCGTAATGACAGTAAAATTCCAAGGAACAAAATCAGCTGATAAGGCAATTTGCTCATAGTCCGCTTGATAATTTTTATAAATAAGGGCCCCTTGTGCTGTCTGAATAACAAGATGGAGTATGATAAACCCCCAAGCAGCTCGAAAGTAAAATGGGGAAAGCTTCTTGTTCTTTCGTGATAGTAAAAATGCGACTGCTAAAATGATCCAGAAAACGAGATCGACAATTGGAATGGTTCCGAAGGTGATTCGGATTGAGGAAAAAGGTTCTAAGTATCCCGTTCCCCATGCATTAAAAAGATCGCTTGTATTATGGATAAATACAGCTAATAAACCAAGGAAAAAAAGTCGTTTATCTTTCACCTTAAATAGTAAAATGGCTAAAAGGTAAAATAAAAGTGCCCAAATGGGCGTTAAGAAAATGGAATGGGTAATGCCCCTATGCCACATTTGATATAGGCCGTCTGTATCCCAAAGTTGCGAAATGACATCAATGTCAGGAATCAAACTTGCTCCAACAGCAGTTGTAAAATAAGCCTTCTTTGTTTTAGAATCAAATTTTGATTTATCAATTGTTCCGTATAATGCTAGTCCAAATAATGTGTGTGTAACCGAATCCATTTGCTCACCTGCTTGATTATGATTTGTACTTATTATATTGGATTAGGACTATGTAAAAAAGCAACTATTTGATATAATATATCGTTGCAGATGAATACGATAAAATGAATGTTTGTTTTAAAATATTGGCTATGTTAAACAATACGGGTAATAACTCGTTTTTGGCTAATTTCGTACAATAGCTAAATGTTGGGATAGTGAGCTTTCATTGAATTTGAGCGAAAGGGAGCCAAATATCAGATTCATACACGATAGCGCAAAAATATTACATGCTGTTTGATGGAAAGGACACAATTACTTATGGCTAAAGATTTTAAAGAAGATGTTTTATCCCGTCGGACCTTTGCGATCATCTCTCACCCGGATGCAGGGAAAACGACGTTAACTGAAAAGCTTTTGTTATTTGGCGGTGCAATTCGTGATGCTGGTACCGTAAAAGGAAAGAAAACAGGGAAGTTTGCAACAAGCGATTGGATGGAGATCGAAAAGCAGCGGGGAATCTCTGTTACTTCCAGTGTGATGCAGTTTGAGTATCAAAATCGTCGCGTCAACATACTTGATACACCAGGACACCAAGACTTTAGCGAAGACACGTATCGTACATTAACGGCTGTTGACAGTGCGGTTATGATTATCGATTCGGCCAAAGGAATTGAGGAACAGACGCTGAAGCTTTTTAAGGTTTGTCGCATGCGCGGAATCCCTATTTTCACTTTTATTAATAAGCTTGATCGTGAAGGAAGAGCACCGCTTGAACTTCTTGCTGAGCTTGAGGAAGTGATGGGGATTGAGTCATACCCGATGAATTGGCCAATCGGTATGGGGAAAGAATTTCTTGGAATTTATGATCGCTTTTACAACCGAATTGAACAATTTCGCGTCGATGAGGAGAATAAATATGTTGCACTGAATGATAAGGGCGAAATTGACGGACCTCATCCGCTCAAGGATTCAGGATTATATGATCAAACTCTTGAAGAAATAATGCTTTTGAATGAAGCTGGGAATGAGTTTTCCCGAGAAAGGATAGAGACAGGGGAACTGACTCCTGTGTTTTTCGGAAGTGCTCTTACAAATTTCGGGGTGCAAACTTTTTTAGAAACTTATCTACAATTTGCACCGTCGCCTCAGGCAAGAAAATCAACAGAAGGTAAAATTGATCCATTAACTGAGGAATTTTCCGGATTTATTTTTAAGATACAAGCCAATATGAATCCTGCACATAGGGATAGAATCGCGTTCCTGAGAATTTGTTCAGGAAAATTTGAACGAGGGATGACGGTTAATATCCCAAGATTAGGAAAACAAACGAAGCTTGCTCAATCTACGCAATTTATGGCTGATGACAGAAGCACAGTTGATGAAGCAGTTAGCGGTGATATTATTGGGCTATACGATTCGGGTACTTATCAAATTGGCGATACGTTAACAGTTGGAAAAAATCAATTTCAGTATGAAAAATTACCGCAGTTTACACCAGAACTATTTGTAAGAGTGACTGCAAAAAACGTTATGAAACAGAAGCACTTTCATAAAGGAATTGAACAGCTTGTGCAGGAAGGTGCAATTCAGTTGTTCCGAAATGTCCGAACGGAAGAGTACTTATTAGGGGCAGTTGGACAGCTTCAATTTGAGGTATTTGAGCACCGTATGAAAAATGAATATAATGTTGAAGTGATTATGGAGCGATTAGGGTCAAAAATTACCCGTTGGGTCGAAAATGACGAGGTCAATGAAAGTTTATCCGCTGCCAGAAGTATTCTAGTCAATGATCGCTATGGAAAAAAAGCTTTCCTATTCGAAAATGACTTTGCTTTAAGGTGGTTCCAAGATAAAAATCCTGAGATTAAATTATATAATCCAATGGATGATTATCAATAACACCGCCTATGCTTCAAGCAAAAATATGTTTTATAGATGGGAAAGAGTGCTTCTTAACCCTGTTCAACTCATCAACAAGGAGAAAAGGGCGAGGTAGCTTAGTTTCTGTCACCATTTTTGCATTTTTTAACGTGACAAAATGACCTCGAGCTAAGTGTTCCCGGCTCATTTTGCAGAACTTCTAAAACGACTCTTCTATAGAGTCGTTTCAGAGTGTAGATAAACTCGAAGATTTTCGAGTTTGTCTACACTCTTTTTTCTTTTAAAATAGAATTAATTAAATAACGTAGGTTAATTTCCACTCCGGGTGGCGCTTTCCGCGGGCGGGGTCGAGCCGCTTCCCTCGCTACGCTCAGTCCAAGGTTCGACTTTCCCGCTTTTCCCGCAGGAGTCGCCACCCTCCGCTCCAATCCACTTTATCTTTTTGAATATAGAATAAAGAAATTTTTAAGGTGACTTACAATGATGAGGAGAAATCAATCAAATGATAGAGCACAATTACCACTTGCAGTAGCTGCTGATGCAGCTTATAAAACCCCAGCGATTACAAACTTTTTATTAGAGAATCAAATGTTCCCTGTCCTTTCTTACACTCGTCCAAAAACAAAAGATGGTTTCTTCCGAAAGCATGATTATGTGTATGATGAGTATGATGATTGTTATCTCTGCCCGCAAGTGCAGGTCTTAAAGTACACGACGACAACGAAGGAAGGATATCGGCAATATAAATCAAATTCATCCATTTGTGCAGAATGTCCGTTTCTATCCCAGTGTACGGAAAGGAAAAACCATCAAAAACTTATACTGCGTCATATTTGGGAAGCTTACATAGAAGAGGCAGAACATCTACGTCACAACGATGAAATCAAACAGATATACGCGAAACGCAAGGAGACGATTGAACGTGCCTTTGCGGATGCGAAGGAAAAGCATGGTGTGCGATGGACAACCTGACAAGGTCTTAAAAACAAATCTATGCAGGCGATGCTTACGTTTGCTGCCATGAACTTAAAGAAAATGGCCACTTGGACTTGGCAACCTGCTTGAGTGAGTGCCAAACTCGTTGATTGGAGCGGAAGGCGCTTGACTCCTGGGGGAATAGCGTGACAGCCGAGACCCCGCACGAGCATCCGCGAGGAGGAGGCTCGGCGCACGCCCCCGGAAAGCAAGCGTCTGGAGAGGAAATCAACGTTTTTAGCGCAATTCCAATCCAAAAATGACAAAATCCATCGATAGGGAGCCCTTTCGATGGATTTTGTCGACAGTCTAAAACGACTCTTCTATAGAGTCGTTTTTTTGGGATCTGGGTAGAGTCTTAAATTTGAAAACGGGATGATAGGACCGGAAGGAGGAAATGAAGAGAGAGTAAAATCCGAATAGAGCCTTGATTGAACCGGTAGGAAGAAGCGCAAAGTTAGTTTAGTCCGAATAAAGCTTCGATTCAAGCCGGTACAAGGAAGAAAAGCAGTACCTTTGTCCACATAGAGCAACAAACCTGCGTAAAATTGTTTAATGAAACAGAAAACCAAGTTCAATTTGCTTATCGCACTGAACGATGAAGTAAAAAAATAATTTAATGATCATTGACAAGGATAATGAAAAAACATATATTAAAATAGCAATATATACTTTAGTGCTAAAAAGCGTTTGAGTGCGAAAATGAACTTTCCAGTGAATGAATTTGGAGGATAAAAAATGAATCAGGGAAAGCCGATTATACAATTAAAAACGCTAGAAGCGTTTATTATTATCGCTATAGTTTTAGTTGGAATAAGCGTTTCGATCATTCGCTACAATGCAGATCCCCACATCCCCATTGTTCTCGCAATATTTCTTTTGCTGTTCTTTGGGATTGTGAAAAAGGTACCGCTGAAAGAATTAGAAAATGGCATGATAGAAGGGGCAAAATCAGGTTTAGGCGCAGTTATGCTCTTTTTCTTTATTGGTATGCTTATCAGTAGCTGGATGGTGAGTGGGACGATCCCAACTTTCATCTTTTTAGCTTTAGAATTAGTAAGTGGACATTTTTTCTATAGTTTAGTCTTTATCGTGACAGCGGTTATTGGAATAAGTATCGGAAGCTCCTTAACTACAGCTGCAACACTTGGAGTGGCATTTATTGGTGTAAGCAGTGCGTTGGAGCTATCATTGCCGATTACTGCAGGCGCTGTAATATCTGGTGCATTTTTCGGTGATAAAATGTCTCCGTTGTCTGATACTACTAATCTTGCATCAGTGGTTGTAAAGGTAGACTTATTTGAACATATTAAAAATATGCTGTGGACAACCATTCCCGCTTTTGTCATTTCATTGGTTCTATTTACAATTCTATCGCCAAAGGAAATGCCGGTTAGTTTTGAGGAAATAATCAGTCTAAAAGAAACGTTGCAGCACCTTAATCTCGTTCACATTTATTCACTCCTGCCATTTTTCATTCTCGCTTTTTTAGCGATCAAGCGGACGTCAGCAATGATTACCTTATTATCTGGAATTGTTTCTTCTTTGCTTCTCGCTTTCTTAATACAGAAAGATTTGAATTTTAAAGGAATGCTGGAATTGTTGTTTTCAGGTTATACGATTGACAGTGGAGTTGAAGAAATTGATCGATTATTAAGTAGAGGCGGGATTGAAAGCATGTTATTTTCGATTTCGCTAGTGCTTCTCGCATTAGCACTGGGTGGCCTCTTGTTTAAGCTAGGTGTTATCCCGGCTTTATTAAATGGCATGTCCAAGCTGCTTTACAAATTACCGACTCTTTATGCGACAACTGTGACAACTGCTGTCGGAATAAACTTCTTGGTTGGTGAGCAATATTTATCGATTCTTTTAACTGGAAATGCATTTATAAAGCCATTTAGGGAAGCTGGATTACACTTGAAAAATTTATCAAGAGTGCTGGAGGATGCAGGGACGGTTATTAATCCACTCGTTCCATGGGGGGTTTGTGGAATCTTTTTAACAGCTGTGCTCGAGGTGCCTACAATAGAATACTTGCCTTTTGCATTCTTTTGCTTGCTATGTCCTGTGATAACACTATTCTACGGATTTACAGGATTAACGATTGTAAGGGAATGATTAGAAAACAGCTGATTTGTGTTCGAGTGGAGCTAACGACACATAATCGGCTGTTTTTTTATGGTTTAGAAATGAACTGTGGATTATACATTAAAAGAGTGTAACCAGTCCCTCACAAAGTGCCAACGTTTACAAACTTCAGATCCCATTACAAACTTGAATTTTTACAGCCTCTGAATAAGCCAAGTGAAGGTGATTAAACTGCAAGTTTTCTTTAGTACAAGAACATTTAGCATTTGGATAGCGAAGAACGCGAAGGAAAACGATTTGATTCATCCTCGCATTATGAAGGGCAATTGCTGTCACAGCGTTATGGAATTCAAAGATTTATCTTCACTTGCATCCAAAAAATGACTTCTATATAGTAAGATGTAGCTTTCGTCCTTATTATTAGCTTTTTCTTACCATATTTAGTTTTGATTACGAGAGGGGCTTTGTCATTGAAAATTAGTAATTTTTCGATTAAACGTCCAGTTTTTACACTTGTAACAATGCTTCTAGTCATTATTCTTGGAGCAGTATCATTATCGAATATTCCATTAAAGCTGATTCCTGATATTAATCCTCCAATTGGTGTTGTTGTGACTTCCTATGAAGGGGCAAGCCCAGAGGAGGTCATGGAGAAGGTAACGAGACCCCTTGAGCGAACATTAGCAACACTTCCTGGAATAAAGACGATGACGTCTACGTCTCAGGAAGGGAATAATTTAATTTTGCTGGAATTTTCGTGGACTTCTAATATTGATGACGTTCAAAGCGACGTTATCGAAAGACTGGATCGTGCTGTTCTTCCAGAAGATGTTGGAAAACCTCGGTTTATGAAGTTTGATCCGTCACAGCTTCCAGTTATACAGCTTTCACTTAGCTCTGATACAGATCAAGAGAGCTTGCGAGAATTGGCTGACCAGCTTCAACTGGAACTTTCAAAAGTTGAAGGAGTAGCGAGTGTAAACCTTTCTGGTACGACTGTTAAAGAGGTAAGGGTGGAGCTCGATCAGGAAAAATTGAAGGAGCATGGCCTAAGTCAGGCGGATATCGTCGATGTAATCCGCTCTAATGACATCTCAATGCCAGGAGACACGCTTTTAACCGAAGGGAAAGAACTAACAACTAGAATTATCAGCTCTTTAGATTCAGTTGACACGTTAAAGAATCTTACCGTGACGGTGAATCGACAAAATGGTGAAAAGGTTGCTCTATCTCAAGTAAGCAGCGTTGAAATTGTCAATGCAGATGATCGAACAATAACAAGAACGAATGAGAAGCCTTCTGTTTTGTTAAGTGTCATGCAGCAATCGGACGCCAATACGGCGGCTGTTTCGAAAAGTTTTACAGAAGAGTTAGGTAAACTCCTTGAAAGGGAAAGGTTTGAAGGTATTGAATCAGATGTTCTCTTTGACCAAGGTGATTATATTCAACTGGCGATTAATAATATAACGATGACATTGATCATGGGCGGCATATTAGCCATGATTGTGCTGTTTTTCTTTTTGCGAAGTGTGAAAAGCCCGTTAATTATTGGAGTGGCGATTCCTTACTCTGTGATTGTCACATTTGTACTTATGTATTTTTCTCATTTCACCTTAAATATTATGACTTTAGGTGGACTTGCATTAGGAATCGGAATGCTTGTGGATAACGCAATTGTTGTAATAGAAAATATATACCGACATTTATCGATGGGCAAGGAGCCGAAAGAGGCAGCAAGAGATGGGGCAAAGGAAGTCGGTCCGGCGATTATCGCTTCTACTTTAACGACGATATCAGTATTTTTACCAGTTATATTTATCACTGGGATTATCGGTGAATTGTTTACAGAATTTGCTTTGACGATATCATTTAGTTTGTTCGCGTCATTAGTTGTTGCGTTAACGGTTGTTCCAATGCTGGCAAGCAGATGGCTAAAAGAGCCAAAATATAATGTAGAAGAAAAAAGGCAGCATTCATCTTCAATGAAATGGTTGGAAAAGTCGATAAAATGGGCATTGCGTCATCGTGCTGTCGTTCTGCTTGTCAGCCTACTCATTTTAGGTGTTGGCGGCTACGGCTTAACAACGGTGGGAACACAGTTTATTCCGAGTACAGACGAAGGGTATTTCACGGTTCGAGTGGAATTAGAAAATGGAGCAGCATTAACTGAAACAGAAAAAGTGATCGGTGCAATTGAAGAAAAATTCGTTGCTCACGATGAGGTTGAGACCTACGTCAGTTTAATTGGAACTACACAAGAAGGAGCTTTCAGAGGAACTAAAAATGCTAATATGGCAGAACTTTATGTAAAAATGAAGGATTTAGAAGAGCGTGAGATTTCGACTTTTGATTTTGTTGATGAGATCAAAAGAGATGTAGAAAGAACGGCACATTCGCTCAATGATACAGCGGAAATTTCCTTTAAGCTTCAATCTTCCACTGGCTCTAGTCCAAATACGCTGACTTTCAGTGTAAGAGATTTAGATGAAGGGCGCTTGAATGAGTCGGTTGAACGTATTTATGATGCTCTTGCAGGATTAGATGATGTAACCGAGCTAACAACAGACAGAATGGAGGAACTTGAAGAAATAAAGCTGACAGTTGACCGGGAAAAAGCTTTTGATGAAGGCTTGCTCCCCGCTCAAATTGCCATGATTGTCAATGATGTGACACGGGGCAGCCAAGCTACGCAAATGGTTGATGAGACAGGGGATATTTATGGTGTCTTTGTTGAATATGATTCAGAAATCACTCAGGATTTAGAGCAACTAGAAGGTCTTTTAATCAAAAAGCCAGATGGTCAATATATTACACTGGATCAGGTTGTCACAATTGAAAGAGGAAAAGGACCGGTTCATATTCAAAGAATCAACCAACAAAATGCTGTCCAGTTTACGGTAAAATATAAAAATACGACGAATCTAGGAGATATGTCCAAAGAGGTTGATCAGAAAATTGCTGATCTTGATTTAGATGGAGAAACAGAAATTGTATACAGCGGTGACAGAGATTTATTAGAATCAACAATGGATGATTTATTTATGGCACTTGCTTTAGCGTTTGTATTAATTTACATTGTCATGGCGGCTCAGTTTGAGTCATTAAAATATCCATTAGTTATATTATTTACTGTACCATTAATGGTTATTGGTGTTGCCATCGCTTTGATATTAACAGAAACTCCGATTGGACTAACAGCGATGATCGGCATTATTGTGCTTGCTGGAATTGTTGTTAATAATGCTATCGTGATTGTAGATTATATTAATCAGAAGAAGGAAAAAGGGCTAAAAACCTATGACGCTATCATCGTCGCTGTAAAAGATCGGGTGAGGCCGATACTGATGACGGCGGTAACAACGATTTTAGGGTTAATTCCATTGGCGATTGGGATTGGAGAAGGTGCAGAAATTATGCAGCCGATGGGAATTGTTGTTATCGGTGGGCTTATTAGCAGTACTTTGCTGACCCTATTTATTATCCCGATTGTTTATAGCTTTTTCGATAAGGAAACAAGAAGATTAAATAAAATGTATGCTACACCTGAAGGTCACTTAATTCCGGCCTATTTGTTAGAAAAAAGAGTTGAAATGGAAGAAGAGATGACAGAAGGGGAAGAACAGTATCCGAGTACAGATTCGGGAAAATACAGTAAAGCGGATATGGCCTCAATGCTGGAAGAACTGTTAAAGCTCGTTCATGAGAGTGGCAAAGATGAACAAAAGGATGAAAAAAATGACCAAAAGGAAGGGCGTTAATAGAGCTGATATTATGAATTCAAGGTGATTGAAAGTGCTATACCATCCTTAGAAAATTTGAACTGTCTCTAAAAGATCAAACCTAATTTAAGCAAATTCTTAGATCTGAGTCCAGAATACTGGGCTCAGATCTTTTCATTATTCAAAGAGGAGTTAATATCTATTCCAATACTCGAGAAGGAGCAATCAGTCACTGTCTTTAGGGCTAGAATGAAAGTGCAAAGGGGAGTTCTTGCTCCCTCCTGGCGACGATTAAAAAAGATCAGAAAGGGTCTTCTTTTTTACAGAAAGGCTTTTTTTGCTAAGTGATATTTTTCTAAAATATGTAGTTCACTGGGGGTTAAACCAAGGCTTCCCACGCCTTTTAAGTGATGCTGAAAAGACATGAACAAAATGGCAACACCGACATATACAATACCTGCAGAAAATTAACCCCCATAAATATGAATAGACTCTCCGTATCTTTATATTAACAGTGGCCACTCAAATTTTAGAGGGGGAAAAACGATAAATAATAGTATTAATTTTTGATAAAAAGCCAACAATGATAAATCTCTTACCCAAAAATCACAGAATAAATTTCCAAATTCTTACCCTTAAAAAATAGATCGTCATAGCGTAATATATTATATGTGATCAAAGAGGGGTGAGACTGTTGTTTGGCTTAATATTCATGGCAAAAAAGAAAAAGCAATCACTAGAAGAAATTGTACAATCCATTCAGCAGGGTGATCATAGTTTAGAAAATGAATTGATCGAAACATATAAACCCTTTGTTGCAAAATCAGTATCATCTATTTGTAAGCGGTATATTACAGAAACGGATGATGAATTTAGTATTGGATTAATAGCATTTAATGAAGCTATCCAAAAATATGACCCTTCCAAAGGAAGATCTCTTTTGAGCTTTGCTGATATATTAATTAAGCGAAAAGTGATTGATTATATTCGTTCGCAGGCAAAATATAAAAATATAAGTCTTGAAATAAATGATGAATTCGAAGAAGACAGTCAGCATTCATCGATAGAGGCTCAACTATCTATTGATGAATTTCATAGAAAAATGGAAGCAGAATATCGAAAAAGTGAAATTATTCAGTTTGCCGGCATCTTACAACAATACGATCTCTCTTTTGATGAACTTGTAAAAAATTCGCCAAAGCATGCTGATGCTAGAAAAAATGCCATGAAAGTGGCGCAAACGCTAGTAGAACAAGCAGAACTTAAACAATATTTGCTTGAAAAAAAGAAACTGCCGATTAAGCAACTTGAAGAAACCGTTAAGGTAAGCAGAAAAACAATTGAAAGAAACCGTAAATACATTATAGCGATTTCCTTAATATTGCTCGGGGATTACTTATATTTAAGAGATTATATAAAAGGGGTGTTGGAAACGTGAAAACGGGTATTATTATGGATAAAGATGGACGTTTTTTAACATTGCTAACCCCTGATGGTGAATTTTTAAAAGTTTCAAGCGATGGAGTGCATCATGACATAGGTGACGAAATCCCGATCCCTGTTCTTGAGGAAGAAAAAAGCTCACCTTTTGCTTTTTGGCAAAGGTTAAAAAGAAAATCCGTTGTAGCATTGGCAATCGCTTGTTTATTTTTGCTCTTTGCCTTTTTTCCGTTAAATCAAAATCAAGTATATGCATATATGAGCATTGATGTGAATCCGAGCATAGAGCTTGGCTTTAATAAAAATTTAAAGGTAATTGAACTGATTCCTTATAATGAAGAGGGCAAGAAGATCATCGAAGAATTGGGAGACTGGAAGCTTAAAGGCATTCATGAGGTGGCAGACAGTATTTTAAATACAATTAAAAGCAAGGGCTATTTAAAAAAAGAGCAGGAGATTGTCATTAGTACAGTTCATATTGCTGAATCTAAACAAGAGGCTGATCAAGAAATTGAAAAGACCATTAGTGATTTAGAAAAAACAATTTCAGAAGAACATGCAAAAGTCACTTCTTATGAGGCTACTGTTAAAGAACGGGATCAGGCGATTGAAAATGGAGTTACGCCGGGGAAATTAATTTCAGAACAGAAAAAAACGACGACTAAAGAGATGAATCAAAGAAAAAAACCGAAAAAAGAATTTAAAAAAGAGCTAAAAGGAAATCGATCAAACTCAAAAACTCCGACTAGAAATGGAGAGGAAATTAAAAAAACTAAAGAGCAAAAAGTGATAAATAAAGAAACAAAAAAACAAAATGAGAATGGTTATAAGCAAGTTAAGGAAAAACAAAAGGAAAAAGGTAATTCTGCTCATAAAAGACAGTACAAAGAAAATGGCAAGAGTGAAAAGAGCAAGTTGCATAAAAATAATCAACAGCATCAACAGATGAAGAACAGCAAAAGCCAGCACAAAAATAATAAAAAGCATAATAATCAAAATAAGAATAAAAAGAACAATAATCAAAATAACCACCAAAATAAGAATAAAAAGCATAATAATCAGAAAAACAATAACCAAAAACAATTTATCAATGATAGGCACTACCGTTGAATTAAAAATGAGTCCGACAAAATTTGTCGGACTTATTTCCATTTTATAAGTACTTACTTTTGTTGACCAGAAAGTTGAGACTGCGCTTGCTTTACAAGTCTTTTTGTAATTTCTCCTCCAACAGATCCGTTGGCTCTTGATACGGTGTCAGAGCCAAGATTAACGCCAAATTCTTGCGCGATTTCATACTTAACCTGGTCCAAATATTGTTCAATTCCAGGAACTAATAATTTGTTGCTGCTTCTTGCCATTTTTCTCAACTCCTTTATTTTTTAAAACAAGGGATAAAAACTCCTTGTAAAAATAGTATTCGAAATGGAATCAAATCCATGAGTGGTAAATTTGTCAAAAATCCTAAACGAGACAAAAAAGGAACTGAAGATTTTCAGTTCCTTTTGGATAATATCTGTGATTATTTTACAGCCTCCATTAATAAATCAACAATATGGACAGCACGCATTTTCTCATTTAAGCCTTCCCTTTCAATACCAAGCTTCATTTGTAGCAGACAACCTGGATTTGCCGTTACGACGGTGGACGCATGTGTTGCCTTTGTCTGCTCCATTTTGTAATCAAGAATTTGCATCGACATTTCGGATTCAACAATATTATAAATTCCGGCGGAACCGCAGCAACGATCAGCATCCTTCATCTCTTTAAACTCAATGCCCTCGATCGCTTGTAAAAGTGCTCTCGGTGCTGCTGCTGTTTTCATTACATTGCGTAAGTGACAGGAATCCTGATAGGTCACAATTTGAAAAGGGAGCTCTAATTTAACTTTCTCATGGAAGCGTACTTCAAAAAGAATTTCCGTAATATCTTTGATTTTATTTTTAAAAGCTAATGCGCGCTCTTTCCATGCTGGATCGTCTTTTAAAAGATGATCATAATCAACTAAAAATGCTCCACAGCCACCTGCGTTTGTAATAATATAATCAACATCCAAATCTTCAAATGCTTGAATGTTCTTTTTGGCAAGTTCCTTCGAACCATTCTTTTCACCACTGTGTCCATGCAAAGCACCGCAGCAATTTTGACTCTCCGGGATGATGATTTCACAGCCAGCTAGCTGCAATAGCTTCATTGTTGCATTATTGGTTTCAAGAAACATCGTGTCCATTAAACAGCCCGTAAAAAAGGCAACTTTTTTCGTCTCAGGTGCCTCGGCAGGTAAAAAACGTGGACGGTTTTTCATTTCTTTTATCGTAGGCACTTTCGGTAGGACACGTTCCATGGTTGCTAGGCTTTCAGGAAAAAGCTTCATAATTCCAGTGGCTCTAGCAACCTTTTGTAGTCCTGAACGCTGATAAAATCCCAGCAAACCGGTAAAATTTCTCATGCGATTTTGATGTGGAAATAGTCCTTCAAAAACCGCTTTTCTGACTGTTCTTACAGGTAAGGAGTGCTTTTTATTTTGATTGATAATATCGCGGGCTTCCTCCAGCAAATGACCGTAGTTTACTCCAGATGGACAAACTGGTTCACAAGCTCGGCAGCCAAGACATTGATTTAGAGAGGTCTCAAAATCCTCATCTGGTTCAATTAAACCATCAACAACTGCTTTCATTAAGGCAATTCTTCCCCTTGGTGAATGGGATTCTTTATAGCCTGAAGTAATATAGGTGGGACAACTAGGTAAACAGAAACCACAGCGCATACAATTTAATAATTCATCTTCATCCATGCGCTCCTTAAAGCGATCTTGGATTACTTGTTGTTCTTGCAAAGTTGTCATTGTCCAATCACCACACGTTTTCTGCTATCCTTGGCAAATATTTTTCCAGGATTCATAATATTGTTTGGATCAAGAGCTGTTTTTACCGCCTTCATTGCTGCAATACCTTCTTGACCAAGTTTTAATTCTAAATAAGGAGCTTTCATAATGCCGACGCCGTGCTCTCCTGTAATGGTTCCTCCAAGCTCGATTGCTTTTTCGAATATTTCTTCAAATGCCTTTTCCACTCTTTCCATTTCTTCCTTGTTACGAGCATCAGTTGGAACAGTAGGGTGGAGATTCCCATCTCCTGCGTGTCCGAACGTACAAATATTCAATTGATATTTCTCGGCAATTTCATTAATCGCCTTAACCATGTTCGCAACTTGTGAACGAGGAACAGTCGCATCCTCGAGAATAGTCGTTGGCTTTAAGCGGGCTAATGCAGAAAGAGCAGCTCTGCGAGCGGTTGTTAACGCTTCTGCTTCAGCTTTTGTTTTCGCGATTTGCACCGATACGGCATTCTCTTCAGTACAAAGATCAGCAATCTTTTTAATGTCTCTTTCGACAACCTCAGGAGCTCCGTCCTGTTCGATTAATAAGACGGCTTTTGCGTCCGTAGGAAGTCCAATTTTTGCATAATCCTCTACGACTTTCAGTGTCGCTTGATCTAAAAATTCAAGAGTGGCTGGAATGATTTTATTCGCTATAATTTTCGAAACGGTTGTAGCTGCTGCTTCAAGGTCTTCATATAAGGCAAGCATTGTTTTTTTTGTCTCTGGAATCGGGACAAGCTTTAAAGTTGCTTCCGTAACGATTCCCAGAGTGCCTTCTGAACCAACATACAATCTGGTGAAATCGTATCCCGCTACATCTTTGGCAAGTTTTCCACCAGTTTTGATAATGCTCCCGTTAGCAAGTACAATTTCAAGTGCAATGACATAATCGCGAGTGACTCCATATTTTAATCCGCGTAGTCCGCCTGAGTTTTCATTTATATTGCCTCCAATTGTTGATGTTTTCATCGAACCAGGATCAGGAGGGAAGAACAGGCCTTTTGCTTCCACTGCATTGATTAAATCAAGGGTGATAACACCGGGCTGAACTGTTGCAGTTAAATTTTCTTCATCGATTTCTAAAATTTCGTTCATGTGTTTAAAAAGAAACACCAATCCACCTTCAGTAGGACATGTACCGCCGCATAAATTTGAACCTGCACCTCGTGGTACAACAGGAATATGATGTTCATTACAAACTTTCACAAGCTCAGCAACTTCCTCAGTATTTCTAGGACTTACTACCCCATCGGGGAGGGCCTGGAAATTTGGTGTTGCATCATAAGAATAAGTCAGTCTTCCTACTTTGCTATCATCAAAGTTTTCGGTACCTACAATAGAGATGATCCTTTCCTTTATTTGTTCGTTAATCATAAATGCATTTCCCCCGTCATTTTATTTGCCTTTAAAACGCTTACAGTATAGTCGTAATATTACTTACTCACTATAAGTATAAAAAATAAAGGGGAAATCTTCTATGTATATTTATATAAAAAATATTGATATTATATCCTTATTTTTGTCTATATATCTATATGATCGTTTTGCCCAGTTTTTAGCATTGTCATGATTGGTTTTCTAAAAATTGAAGTGCTAAATAAAGGACAAATAGATCATCGATATTGCGAGGATTCAATTTCGTTAGATCCGTGATTTTTTTAAGGCGGTAATGGAGTGTATTAATGTGAATATGTAAAGCCTGAGCCGTATTTTTTAAGGAGAAATGGTGCTCAATTAGTTTTTTTAAAGTAAGTATTAGCTCCTCTTCAGTCAGTAGCGCTTTTATCGTTCTCTTAACGAAATCATCTCTCGTTTGCTGACTGATTTCATCGAGAATCATATCTAAAGCGAGATCTTCATCAAAAACAACTTCACGCTTTGTTTTACACGCATTTAAAGCTCTAATTGCTTGTTGATAGGAATTTTGAATATGCAGTGGTGAAACGGCTAATCCGACCCCGACAAAAACATCTGTGTGCAAACAATCTACTAAAAATTGATGAAAACGCTTCGCTTTTTCTCGACTGTAATCTTGCTTTTGTTTTTGTGGGGTAAGCAGGTAAATGATGCGATTATTTCCCCATCTTGAAATGATTTCAAAATGCCCCTTTTCCTGCCAAGATAAAATCGATAACCAGACATCACGGTGGAGAAATGAAGGATCCTGCGTAACTTCTGCAATCATTACTTGGCGATTGATGTTCATGTCGATATCAAGAAGATGAGCTCTATCCAGGAAATTTTCGTTCCATTCTTTTAAATATAGCCAATCAAGAAGAAACGCCTCCATTGAACGGGATTGCCAATCAAACTGTTCTGTATAATAGGTTTCACTAATAAGAAGCTCGGTCATTTTGCGGATGATTTCACCAAAAGGAGATATGGCTTCAGGTGTGCCGGTAATACCGATAACGCCAACTACGTTGCCTTGAAAAAAAATGGGTAAATTAATCCCGGCTTTCACTCCTTTTAAGATCGCTTGATCGGCCTCTGAAATAATAAGTTTTTCCTTTCTTTGCGAGGCAATTAACGCCCCTTCATGAAATGAATTTACTCTTTTTGGATCAGTGCTTGCGATAATCATTCCGGTTGTGTCGACGACAATAATGTCCTCGTCTAATAATCTTCGCACCTCTGAAACGATTTTATCTGCTAGTTCTTTATAGAGCATTATTTTCGCCTCCTTTTCATTAAGTATAATCGATTTCGTTTATGAGGGGAGAATATTTAACAAGTGTGGAGTGGAAGCTGCCTTGAATTTACCAAACAAAATTTTCGTAAAAGCTTTAAATATAGAACAAATTTCTTTATGATAGGGGAATAGATCATGAGATAATGAAACTAGTCGAATTCAAAAGTGAAATGGACTAAATTAGGCAAAGAGGAACATAAAATGTGGACAAATGTTAAAAGCTTTCTTAAAAAACGAACACCAGCACAAGTAATTGTCGGTTATTATGCGTTGGCGATCACAGTCTCAGTTTTGTTGCTGCGGATTCCAGCAGTGCATAAGAATGGAGTAGAAATTCCTTTCATTGATTCCGTATTCACTGCGGTGAGCGCTGTCAGTGTAACAGGTTTAACGGTCATTAATATTTCCGAGACATATAGTGTGTTTGGAATTTTCGTATTAATGGCGATCCTCCAATTTGGTGGTATAGGGGTCATGACGTTAGGAACTTTTTTTTGGCTCTTGCTTGGACGTAAGATTGGCTTAAAAGAACGCCGTTTGATTATGGTCGACCAAAATCAAACGAGTCTAGCCGGGCTTGTTAATTTGATTAAAGATATTTTAAAAATCATCCTTTTGATTGAATTAATTGGAACACTTATTTTAGGGATATATTTCCTGAATTATTATTCAAACTGGCAGGATGCTTTTTTTCATGGTCTTTTTGCATCGATCAGTGCGACCACAAATGGTGGATTTGATATCACTGGTCAATCGCTTGAACCATACGCAAATGATTATTTTGTCCAGTTGATTAATATTATTTTAATCACCCTTGGTGCGATTGGTTTTCCAGTTCTAATTGAAGTAAAACAGTTTTTAATAAAAAAGGAAAGTCAACAGGCATTTCGATTTTCCCTATTTACAAAATTGACTTCAATAACATTCCTTGCTCTTCTTGTATTTGGAACAGTGGTAATTTTACTGTTAGAGTGGCGTCATGCCTTTGCAAATGAAACATGGCATAAATCATTTTTCTATGCCCTGTTTCAATCTGCTTCAACAAGAAGTGGCGGGCTGGCGACGATTGATGTTAGCAATTTCTCACAAGCAACCTTAATCGTTATGAGTGGTTTGATGTTTATCGGGGCTTCACCAAGCTCGGTTGGAGGAGGCATTAGAACGACAACTTTTGCTTTAAATATTCTTTATTTATGGCATTTTGCTAAGGGAAATCGCCATATTAAAATTTTTCGCAGAGAGTTGCATGAAGATGACATCCGCAAGTCATTAGCCGTAACGATGCTTGCTTTTGCCCTATGTACGACTTCCCTTGTTGCTTTATCCATATCAGAAGATCATTCCTTGATGGAGCTTATGTTTGAAATATGTTCGGCATTTGGTACAACCGGTTTTTCGATGGGAATCACATCGGAGTTATCCTCATTTGGAAAAATTGTTATTATGATCTTAATGTTTATCGGTCGAATTGGACTTCTTTCTTTCCTTTTTATGATCGGTGGGAAGGAAGAAAAAACAAACTATCATTATCCAAAAGAAAGAGTTATTATTGGGTAAAAAACCTAATCTTTTCCGTGATTGACATCTTTTGTAGGATGCATAAATGGAAAAGCATTAGGTTTTTTTTTGCTTTCAATTAACTCTCTGTTTTCTCGAGTATTCCAACCAATATCATTTGTCGGATGAACCCACTCTTCACCAGACATGATTGCCGGATCGATTTCATCGCTCCACTGCTCAAGTGGGGAATTGGCAGATGAATATTGACTATCACCGATGACCACACCAAAATCATTTACAAATGGTCGCTCCATTTTCATATTTGTATCTTTAAAATCGGGTGAATCAATTTGATGAGGCATTGTTTCATCAACCGTAATTTTTTTTAGCTTCTTCTTCATTGTTATCACTCCTTTTTTAGGTACAAATTTAATTTTTCCAAAGGACAGTTCGATTATCGATGAAATAAAAGGGAGTGTATTGTGAAAATCTTTGTAAATAATATTGTATAAGGAACGTATTAATGACAGCGTTTCCTAACAATGAGCGGAGATTTCATGAGGAGGATGCAAAATGGCAAAAAGAAAAGCAGAGTTTGATGCTGTAGCAAAACATAGTAGAACACCAAAGAAAAATATAGAAGAAGCAGAGTTTTCTGCTGAATTTGCTCATGGTGAAAATGAAATGAAGGGTTTTAATCGTAATGCTAAGAAAGGGCGAAAGGGGAAAAAAATGAGTAAGAAAAAAGAAGAGGCTGCAAGCCGTGTTGAATTTGGAAATGAATTTGGCGATTTGAATGCCGCCAAACATCATGAGATCCCGTTTGCCAGTAAAGAAAAGAAGGATGTTTCAAGTAAAAAGAAAAAATGTTAAAAACACACGGTCGATTGGACCGTGTGTTTTGTAAAGAATTAGTCACTTACATAATAGAAATTTGCTTTTTCCTGAGTTGAATCAAAATGAACAATCATAAACGTATTTGTTTTTACAATAGTCTTTGTCTTCAAATATTTACCTAAATCAAATGGTAATTCTTCAACAAGAGTATGCTTATACAGATCTCGTTCATTTAAATGTAGCGCTTCAAATTTTTGCCCAATTTGTAGTTGTTTCTGAAGTACGGCTTGATAAATTTTTGAACGCTCTTGTTTCGTTAATGTAGGCTCCCACCAAGGTTTCCGCGGCTTGTACTTCGTTTTCGATAAATAGTCGATTTTCATTAATCCAACGACTGTTTCCAGTTCTTTAAATTTGATAAATTGTAAAAATTGAACAAGTCTTGTAAATAAATCTTCTAATTGGTGCCCAATTCTTGCCCACCCTTGAGTTTCCCAATAAGAGCCGAATTCCTGAAAGAAATCAAATGGACTGGGGAAGTGGTGGATAAGATATTCAATTGTATGATCCATGCGATGGTCATTCCAGTATTTTTCAAGAACATCTTCCACTTGTTTGATTTTTATAATATCTTCAAAAGAAAGTACATTGTTCCCCAGTATTTCATATGGAGAGTGATCCATATATATATACTGATGTTCATCAGCCCGAATTCTTAAGCCTGTTCCGCGGAGCATCTTCAAAAACCCTAATTGAAGCTCTTCAGGCCTTAAGGCAAACACATCATTAAAGGTTTTACGAAATGAAACATAATCTTCTTCGGGTAGACCAGCGATTAAATCTAAATGCTGGGCAATTTTTCCACCATCTTTTACCATTGTAACTGTGCGGGTAAGTTTCTCGAAATTTTGTTTTCTCATCACAAGTTCATTTGTAAAATCATTGGTTGATTGCACACCAATTTCGAAGCGGAATAACCCTTTTGGAGCTTCTTTATTAAGAAACTCGATTACTTCAGGGCGCATAATATCTGCTGTAATCTCAAATTGAAAGACAGTATCTTTTTCATGCTCATCAATTAGAAATTGAAACATTTCCAACGCGTAGCTACGGCTAATGTTAAAGGTGCGATCCACAAATTTAATTGTTTTAGCACCATTCTTCATCAAATAGCGGATATCGTTCTTTATCTTCTCCCTGTCAAAATAACGAACACCTACTTCGATTGAAGAAAGGCAAAATTGACAATTAAAGGGACAGCCACGGCTCGTCTCTACATAGGTAACTCTTTTCGATAGATGGGGGATATCCTCTTCAAAACGAAACGGTGACGGGAGCTCGCGTAAATCAATTTTATTGCTTTGCGGTGTTATGCGAATTCGTTCACCTTCGCGGTAAGCAATTCCCATCACTTGCGAAAAATCATGGTTGTGACTGAGTTGGTGCAGAAGTTGCTTAAAAGTTTCCTCACCTTCGCCTATGACAATAAAATCAATGTTTGTTTCTCTTTCCATCCATTCGTATATATCGTAGGTGACCTCAGGTCCTCCAACAACAATGCGAATGGAGGAATTTATCTTTTTTATCATTTTAATCACTTTAAGTGTCTCTTCAATATTCCAAATATAGCAACTAAAGCCAATTACATCAGGTTTTCTTTGAATTAGGTCTGTTACGATATTTAGGGTAGGGTCTTTAATGGTGAATTCAACGATTTCAATATCAAATTCGGGTTTTGCGTATGCCTTAAGGTAACGAATGGCTAAATTGGTATGTATGTACTTAGCGTTTAATGTAGTGCAGACGATCTTCATGTTATCGCAGACTCCTTAAAAAGTTTTCATGATTAACTCTATTAGTATACATATTTTTCGCAGAGCAGACAAAATGAAAACGTAATTAATAACGATCAATATAAAATGGAGCTATTGCATGTGAAACTTTGGATTCACATGCAATGAGCCCAAAATCATTTTAACAACCATTCTATTTAACAAAGCCTTAACAAAAGTGCTTTTGTGGAGCGGTAAAACGAGCACCGGATAAAACAAAGCTACAAAAGAAGCAAGCGTTTACGGCAAGCCTAATAAAGCTATTTATTCTGCTGGAAAAAAGTAAAGAAAAAAGCTGTTGTCAATTATAGTCATTTTTAAGACCTTTTGACACAGCTTTTAGGCGATTATGCTTTTATGGAATCATCCAAGTAAATACAGTAGCCTGCAACATTGTAATCACACAAAGAATTAATAATAAGAAAATACTGTATTTAAGGGTAAAACGTAATAACTCTGATTCTCTGCCTGCTAACCCTACAGCGGCACAAGCAACCGCAATAGATTGAGGTGATATCATTTTCCCAGTAACACCACCAGATGAGTTTGCTGCCAGAGCGAGTACAGGTTCCATTCCCACTGATGTCGCTGTGACTTGTTGTAATTTGGCGAATAAGACGTTTGCTGAAGTGTCCGAACCAGTAATGAATACGCCAAGCCAACCAAGAACAGGTGAAAAGAATGGAAATAATGCCCCCGTTTTAGCTAACACCATTCCAAGCGTTGTTGTCATTCCCGCTACATTTGCTACATATGCGTAGGCAACAACTGCACAAATTGTTATGAGTGGATATTTGATTTCATTTATGGTTTCAAAGAATGTTTTTCCCCATTCGCCCCAATTCATGTTGAATATAAATTTTGTCACAATAGCTGAGAGGAGGATAGCAGTACCTGCTGCACCTAGTAGTTCTAGTTTATAAACTGCTGCAATCGCTTCCCCTGTTGCCCCGTCAATAACCTTGTTATGCAAGAAAGGGACCTCTGGTACAAAGGTTAAGGCATGTCCAATAGTATTAATGCCTTTCAGAATAATATTGGTTCCTTCATAATGTCCAGTTAATGCAGCTTTAATGATTGGTGTTCCCCAAAGTGAAATAAATCCAGTTAAAACGATAAAAGGTGACCATGCTTTAAAAATTTGTCCTCCAGTATAAGAGGAGTTTTGTAAAGCTGCATTTGCTGCAGAAGCTGAAGCCATTTCCTGCTCCTCAGAGAATCGATAAATATTTTTAGGTTTCCAATATTTCATAAAAATAGCTAAGGCAAATAAAGAAACTAATGCGGATAGAATATCTGGTAATTCTGGACCTAGAAAGTTAGAAGTTAAATATTGTGTGACAGCAAAAGAAACACCAGAAATAAGAATTGCTGGCATTACTTCCAAAGTTTTTTTAAAACCACACATAATGACAATTAGGAAAAATGGAATAAAAACAGATAGGAATGGAAGCTGGCGTCCGACCATCTTTGAAATTTCTGTAGCAGCAATTCCAGTTGGACCTTCCATTGCTGTAATTGGTACGCCAATTGCACCAAATGCAACCGGTGCGGTGTTCGCAATTAAACATAAACCAGCCGCGTATAATGGATTAAAACCAAGTCCCACTAATAAGGCGGCAGAAATGGCAACCGGTGCACCGAATCCAGCTGCTCCCTCAAGAAATGCCCCGAAAGAAAAAGCGACAAGTAAAGCCTGTATTCTTCTATCTTCTGTAATCGATAATACAGAATGACGAATGATATTAAATTGTCCGGTTTTTACAGTTAAATTATAGAGAAAAACTGAGGCAATAATAATCCAGCCGATTGGTAATAGTCCATAGACTGCACCTTGGCTGGCAGACATCAAGGCTGTGCTGACTGGTACTTTAAATGCGAAAATGGCCAGAACAAATGCAACAAGCAATGTGGTCAAACCTGCGACATAGCCTTTCATTTTTTTTATGGCTAACGCCCAGAAAAAGTACAAAATTGGAATAAGAGCTACAATTGCTGTTAAAGCTAAACTGTTATTAACTGCTGTGTAGTTTTGAGTAAATGACAAAATAACTTCCCCCAATTGATGAATATTTTTGATAATGGATCAGCTTAAATAACCTTCAAATGAATCTCCCCGTGAAAAAATGTTCCTCCCCTTTTAAAAAAGTAATCGTTTTCAAAATAGCATATTACAAGATGATAAGGTCATCAGATGACTGGATGTTTCAAATTATATTTGGTTCGAAAACATATTTCAACAGTTTTTTCAAAATTTTATCTATTTTTTAGCGTGACTACATTTTCAATACTGTTAACTAAAGTAGGGTTCGAGTATAATATAGCTATGTCTTACGATGGACAAAGGGATTAGATGAGGTGGACATACTTGAAATATAAACAAATTAAGCCAAAAAAAATTTATGAAGAGGTAGCGGAAGCACTTCATGAAATGATTCGAACAGGTGAGCTTAGCCCTGGTGATAGACTTGATTCCGTCCAACAACTTGCAGAAAATTTTCAAGTAGGACGTTCAGCAATACGTGAAGCGCTTTCTGCATTGAAAGCAATGGGACTTGTAGAAATGAGGCAGGGGGAAGGAACGTTTATAAAAAGCTTTGAAGCTCAACAAATTACATTTCCTTTATCAACAGCCATTCTTATGAATAAGGAGGATATTGCCAATCTCCTAGAGGTTAGAAAAGTTATAGAAGCAGGCACTTCTGCTGCGGCAGCACGAAAGCGTACGAATGAAGACTTAAAAGCAATGGAGCAAGTTTTGGAGGAAATGAAAAATGTGAAAGGGGATGGAGAATTAGGGGAGCAGGCTGATTTTAAGTTTCATTTAGCTTTATCAGAGGCTGCGCATAATCCGATTTTATCTGGATTGATGGCTCAAGTTTCTGAGCTCATGTTTGAGACGCAGAAAGAAACACGTAGATTGTGGTTATTTTCAAAGCAAACAACAAGTGAAAAACTTTATGAGCAGCATGTAGCCATTTATAAAGCAATTCTGGAAAAAAATGAAGATGATGCAAGAAAAGCGATGCTTTCACATCTCGAAAATGTAGAGGACATACTCCAAAAGTATTTTGATGAAAAGGAAATTCGGTAATAAAAGCAGGGCTTATTCTTGTATTGGGATAGGCCCTATTTTTTAATAGGAAAGATTGAGTGAGGATATATTTTCCATTATTATTTTTTTTGTGAAAACTCTTTCATCACCGTAATTATTTGTAGTAGTATAAAAATAACAGAAATTGAGTCTTCCAGTTTTTAGTCATCAGATGACCGGTTGACTGAAGGAAGAATTTTAAAAAAGTATTTTAAGGAGCGGGAAAATGAAAGTAACCCTTTTTGCTACTTGTTTAGTAGATATGTTTCAAGGAGATGTTGGAAAGGCAACTGTAGAGTTACTAGAACGTTTAGGCTGTGAAATCGATTTTCCTGAGTCGCAAATTTGTTGCGGACAGCCAGCTTATAATAGCGGCTATGTTGAGGATACGAAACCAGCAATGAAAAAAATGATTGAAGCATTTGAGCATGCTGAATATGTCGTTTCACCATCTGGATCGTGCGCTTATTTTTTTAAGGAATATCCACATATTTTTAAAGGTGACCCGATTTGGGAGCGAAAAGCTCAAGCGTTAGCAGATAAAACGTATGAGTTAACGCAATTTATCGTCGAAGTTCTAGGTGTGAAAAATGTCGGCGCAAGTCTTAAGGGCAAAGCTACTTATCATACATCATGTCATATGACTAGATTGCTTGGTGTAAAAGAGGCGCCAATGGAATTGTTGAAAAATGTTGAAGGTCTTGAATTTACCGAATTGCCTTTTAAAGATAAATGCTGTGGTTTTGGAGGAACATTTTCAGTTAAAATGACGCATATTTCAGAACAGATGGTAGATGAAAAAGTTCAGTGTGTTGAAGAAACTGAGGCAGATATTCTAATTGGCGCTGATGCAGGGTGTTTAATGAATATCGGTGGAAGAATTGACCGAAAAGGAAAGCCGATTCGAGTAATGCATATAGCGGAGGTTCTTAATAGTCGATGAACAAGTAAGGGAAATGAAAAATGGACATCGACAAAAGGGGGAATAGCGTATGGCAATGAAAACGAGCAATGAAAAATTTGGGGAAAGAGTTGACAAAGGCATTCAAGATGCTTTTATGCGTGGAGCTGTTTCAAGTGCGCAGGAACGCTTCCAATCTCGGAGATTAAGCGCAGCTGAAGAGTTAGGAAATTGGGAAGAATGGCGTTCACATGGTGAAGAAATTCGTCAGCATGTGTTAGAAAATATTGATTATTATTTATATGAGTTAAGTGAAAGCGTTTCGAAGCGTGGTGGTCATGTTTTTTTTGCAGAAACAGCAGAAGAAGCCACTGAATATATTCAGAACGTCATAGAGAAAAAGAATGCGAAAAAAATAGTCAAGTCGAAATCAATGGTTACAGAGGAAATCAATTTGAATGCTTGTCTTGAGAAGATAGGCTGTGATGTCATTGAAACCGACCTTGGGGAATATATTCTTCAAGTCGATGATCACGAACCTCCGTCACATATCGTTGTGCCGGCACTTCATAAAAACAGGCAACAAATAAGGGACGTATTTAAAGAAAAGCATGGGTATCAAAATTCTGATCAGCCAGAAGAATTGGCACTGCATGCACGTGAGAAATTACGTCAAGAGTATTTATCTGCAGATGTGGGGATTACAGGCTGTAACTTTGCAGTTGCAGAAACCGGTTCTGTTACATTAGTAACGAATGAGGGAAATGTTGATTTAGTAGCTGCGCTACCAAAAACACAAATTACAGTGATGGGAATGGAGAGGTTGGTGCCCACGTTTGAAGAAATGGAAGTTCTTGTTAGTCTGTTAACCCGCAGTGCAGTTGGGCAAAAGCTTACTAGCTACATTACGACTTTAACTGGAACGAAGGATGAGGGAGATGTTGATGGACCAGAGGAGTTTCATCTTGTCATAGTTGACAATGGACGTTCTGATATTTTAGGAGGAGAGTTCCAATCGATCCTTCAATGTATCCGTTGTGCGGCTTGTGTCAACGTCTGTCCAGTTTATCGCCATGTTGGCGGGCATTCATACGGATCCATTTATTCAGGGCCAGTTGGCGCTGTTTTGTCACCTTTATTAGGTGGATATGATGATTATAAGGAATTACCATATGCATCCACTCTTTGTGGTGCTTGTACTGAAGCTTGTCCGGTAAAGATTCCGTTACATGATCTTCTTCATAAGCATCGCCAAGTGATTGTTGAAAAAGAGGGAAGAGCCCCTATTTCAGAAAAACTTTTAATGAAGGCATTCGGGATCGGTGCTTCAACACCAGCACTTTATAAAATTGGTTCGAAAATGGCACCAGCCGCGATGAATCCTTTTTCTGACGGTGAGAAAATCTCGAAGGGACCTGGCCCGTTAAAGGCTTGGACTGAAATTCGCGATTTCCCAACGCCAAATAAAGAACGATTCCGTGATTGGTTTAAGAATCGCTCAAAAGGAGGGGAACACTCATGATCGGAACAATCCAAAATCGCGATGCCTTTTTAAATAAATTGGCGAGTCGTCTTGGACGTGAAAGGCGAACAGAAATTGCGAAACCTGAATGGAACTACAATCCTCAAGAAGAGGTCTTGAAAGATGCTTCTCAGGATCAGCTTGTAGAAGTTTTAAAGGAACAATGCAAAAACATTCATACAAATTTTGTTCTCGTGGATACGAATACTCTCCCCTCAGCACTAAATAAGGTTGTTGAAAGCTATGGTGGTGGCCCAATCGTATCGTGGAAGGATGAGCGATTTGCCCAATTTGGACTTTCTGCATTAATGAAGGAAGAGTGGGTGGCTAAAGGAATTTCTCTTCATGAATGGGACTATACAAAAGGCGCGGAAAATATTGAAAAAGCCAACTGCGCCAATGTTGGCATTACGATTAGTGATATTACATTAGCTGAATCTGGAACTGCTGTTCTTTTCAGCAACAAGGATCGGGGCAGAACAGTTAGTTTTCTGCCGGCAACCTCAATTATTCTTGTTCCGAAGAGCAGCATCGTTCCGCGAATGACACAAGCTGCGAAAATTATTCGTGAAAAAGTTCAAAATGGTGAGCAAGTGGCTTCGTGTGTGAACTTTATTACCGGACCGAGTAATTCAGCAGATATCGAAATGATATTGGTCGTCGGTGTTCATGGTCCGATTAAGGCAACTTACATTGTGATCGAAGATTTATAAAAATATTGTCGCCAATCTCGTGATATACGATAAAATAGTTGAAAAGTTAAATCGAGATAGAAATATACTTCAATAGTTCGAGTCGCAACCAATTTAGGATGCGACTCTTTTTCACTTTGAAAATGGTCGATTTCACAATGTATTACGTTGGCCTCTGGTACCACACAAACTTCAGGCACCCTCCCTTCATACCTTTAAAGTTTACATAATGATAAGGATGAAGTAAGGTGCCATTGTTATGAAAACAACCAATTCTGTTATAATACAAAAATAACACTGTTATATAACTTTCATCCTTTGTATATATAGATTTTTTTAACTGTTTCAAATTTTTTATGCTTATGTTTGATTTTTATCACAGCTAGCACAAATGAATTACTCTAAACTGATAATTGGGGATAAAAAAACTATTCACACAGGACGTATATAGGGAGGGAGATTATGTCTATTTTACCGAAAAAAAATTCATTGGGATTTTTTGAAATACGTTTAGAGTCGATCGGTGGATTAGGAGCAAATTTAGCAGGAAAAATGCTAGCTGAAGCAGGAGTGCTTGGGCTGGGATTAAATGGTTCAAACTTTTCATCCTATGGATCTGAAAAGAAAGGTTCTCCAGTCAAAAGTTTCATCCGTTTCTGCGATGAAGAGGTCGAAATTCGAGATCACAGTCCAATAGAACAACCCCATGTGATTGGCGTGTTTCATGAAGCACTCTACAAAACAGTAGATGTTGTCAGCGGCCTCACCTCAGATGGAATCGTGCTCGTAAATTCAACAAGAGATTTTTCAGCTATAAAGGAAGATTTACAAATCGAGTATGGCACGTTAGCGATTGTCGACGCGCTAGGTATTGCTGTTGAAGAACGGACAAAAGTCAATACAGCAATGTTAGGTGCTCTTTTCCGTATTTGTGATTTTCTTGATCCAGATGCGATGAGATCAGTTATTCGCAAAACATTTGAAAAAAAGTATCCCCATTTAGTTGAGCCAAATATTCGCACTTTTGATCGTGGTTATCAAGAAGTGCATTTTCGTACATTTGAAACTCCTGTTAATGCTGTCGGAAAAACATTTAGCAGACCAGACCCTCTATTAGGCTATGAAACTCAAGCTCTCGGCGGAGTCATTGCAGCTCAAGGAAATAGTATATTAAAAGATTTAAGCGGCTCAAGGCAAGGATTTTTGCCAGAATTGAACCGTGAAGAATGTATTCATTGTGCGGCATGTGACAATGTTTGTCCTGATTATTGCTTTGTCTGGGAAGAGGGAGAAGACAAACGAGGGCGGAAGCAAATGTTTCTTAAGGGAATTGATTATCAATTTTGTAAAGGGTGTTTAAAGTGTGTGGAGGCATGTCCAACTTCAGCTTTAAAAGAAATCCGGGAAAAAATCGGTTTTGCAGAAGAGCATCAAGTGAAGCATAACTTCCCATATGTAGCAGGAGGTGTTTCCTAATGTCAATATTAGAAACTGAGTTGAAAGAGACGAAAGCAGAACAACTTATGACCTTTGAATCAGGAAATGAAATGGCTGCGATGGCAGCTGCTCAAATTAATTATCATATTATGGGGTACTTTCCGATCACCCCTTCAACTGAAGTAGCACAATATTTAGATCAAATGAAGGCTCGAGGAGAACATGATATTAAGCTAATTGCAGCTGATGGAGAGCATGGTTCAGCAGGAATTTGCTATGGTGCAGCGGTAACTGGAGCAAGGGTTTTTAATGCTACAAGTGCAAATGGATTTATGTACATGCTCGAACAGCTTCCTGTTCAATCGGGGACGCGTTTCCCTATGGTGATGAATCTAGTAACCCGCTCGATCAGCGGCCCGTTAGATATTCGCGGTGATCATTCAGACCTTTATTATGCATTAAATACAGGATGGGTCATTTTAACAGCAAGAACTCCCCAGGCTGTCTATGATATGAATATTATGGCATTAAAAATTGCGGAACATTGTAAAGTACGACTTCCTGTTATTGTGGCATATGATGGTTTCTTTACCTCCCATCAGAAGCGGAAAGTAAGCTATTTCAAAGATCGCAATGCCGTGCAAAGCTTTGTGGGGGAATGTCCGACGGATTATCACTTTGCCAGAGATCCACGAAAGCCAGTAACAATTGGAGCCCATATGAACGGGGAAGATTTAACAAACAATCATTTTCAACAATCAGAAGCAATGTATGCAGCTGCTGAGGTGTTTGAGGAAGTGGCAGCGGAATATGCAAAAATTTCCGGTCGTGATTACCCTGTTCTTGATTTATATAAAATGGAAGATGCTGAGGTGGCTTTATTCCTCTTAAATTCTGCGGCAGAGTCTGCCAAGGATGTCGTTGACAAGCTGCGCAAGCAAGGAATAAAAGCAGGTGTCATTAGTCCGAATATCATCAGACCATTTCCTTCTGAAGCAATTAGGAATGCATTGAAAAATGTCAAAGCCTTACTTGTTGGAGAAAGAGCAGACTCTTACGGTGCGAACGGTCCAAATTTAACGCACGAAGTTAAATCTGCACTACAGGATGATAAAGAGAATAAAACGATTGTTTTAAGCAGAGTCTTTGGTTTAGGCGGAAAAGACTTTTATGCCGATGATGCAGAACATTTCTTTAATATGGCATTAGAAGCGATGGAAAAGGGCTATGCTGTAAAACCATTTGATTATTATGGCCATGTTCCAGGTAAATCTGAAAATGCTTTAAAACCAGTGATCGAGCCACAGTATGGAGATGTGTACAAAACGGGACTGATCCAAGTAACACAAGATGAAGAAACAAAGAAACTAAAGGTTAAAATCCCACCATTAAGGGCTTTAACTTCAAAACCAAAGCGAATTGCTTCAGGGCACGGGGCTTGTCCAGGCTGTGGCATTTTTGGTGGACTAGAGTTGTTTTTTAAAGGTATAGAAGGAGATGTCGTTGTTTTATTCCAAACTGGATGTGCTTATGTGACGACAACTGCTTATCCGTACTCCTCCCATAAGCAAACGACGATCCACAATTTATTTCAAAATGGTGCGGCAACCTTATCCGGTACTTTGGAAGCTTTCTTAGAATTAAAGGAGCGGGGTGAAGTTCAAGTATCTGATGATGTCACGTTTGTTATGGTTACTGGTGATGGTGGTATGGATATTGGAATGGGCTCAGCGATCGGAACGGCTCTTCGCAATCATAAGCTGATTATTCTTGAGTATGATAACGAAGGTTATATGAATACAGGATCTCAGATGTCTTATTCAACTCCAATTGGAAATATGACAAGTACAACAAATGTGGGGAAAAGACAACAAGGTAAGGCATTCCATCATAAGGATACAGCACAAATTATGGCGTCTGCTAACATTCCATACGTGTTTACTGGAACTGAAGCTTTTCCACAGGACCTTGTGAAAAAAGCAGCGAAAGCTCAGTGGTATGCACAACATGTTGGGACTGTCTATGGAAAAATTTTAATCACTTGTCCTTTAAATTGGAAATCTGAAGACCGTTATGGTAATACGATTATGGAAGCTGCGGTAAATTGTAATTTCTTCCCATTATATGAAGTGGAACAAGGAGAAACAACGATTACGTATAATCCTGAAACAAAGAAAAAGGCCATTCCTTTAACTGAGTGGTTAAAATATATGGGAAAAACTAAGCATTTATTAAAGGAAGAAAATAAAGAACTTCTTGCAAATTTTGAGAAGGAAATAGAAAGAAGATGGAATCGATTAAAGGCGCAGCATGAAAATCCATTGTTGTAAATCTTTTATGCCAAAGTGAAATAAAGAGCCATTTGCTAGTGGTGAAAGCTGCATGAAAATTTCATTCTTGTAGAAAGAAAAATTTCACAAGGAGTAAACTGGGGACGTTTGTCTGAAATAGAATAATAATTACGACGTGTAGGCTCTTTTCTTAATATTGGAAAAGAGTCTACGGCGTTTTTCGCTATGGTTAGCGTTCAGGAGCATGTGAATGCGTCAAAATTGAAACCGGCTCTATTGTTTAATTCGATAAGATTCAACATTCTCAATAAATCTTCTTCATTTTCTAATTAAGAAGGAAGGGTTTTTTTCCCTTTTGTAGAATAGAAACTATATTCATCTTTCCTTAGGAAAATTATAGCAGTTTTAAACCGCAGGAAATAACTGAAATAGTGCTGTTAAGGTTGCGAAACGCCGTCTTTTTCAAAACTTGCAGTGTTGTATGATAAAGTTTTGAAAAACCTAGAGGATTTCATTTACTTTGCACAAAGGGGGGAAAACGGTGAAAGAGTGTCAGCAAAATCATATGGAATTACAGTCAGTAGCCGTAAAAAAGGACGCAAGATGGCCAATACGTGAAGATAAGGTGCAAAAACAGGGAGAACTGTACCGGGATTTATTTGTAGAGGCGTTAGATGGCATAATATTTTGGAGCAGTGAAAAGGGAATCGTTGAGGCGAATCAATCGGCGTGTAAAATCTTTGAGAGCAGTGAAGAGGAATTAAAAAATAAAAAAATTGAGGACTTTATTTATAGCAAATCCAGTAAATCGATTAAAGTGCTTAATGAAATGTACAATAAAGATTCAATACGTGATGAACTAGTTTTTCTAATGCCGAATGGACAAAAGAAAATACTCGAATTTACGACAAAGCTTCATTCGGTAAACGACCATCATATGACTATTTTTCGGAATGTTACAGAGCGATACGAGATGGAACAAGAATTGCGGGAAAGAGAGAGAAAATTTCGGAGCATTTTTGAAGAAACATTAGAGGGCTTATTGCTTTGGAACAATGAATTTAAAATTGTAGATGTCAATCCGGCAGGAGAAAAGCTTTTTAGAGGTCGTAAAGAAGATTTAGTTGGCCATTCTTTGCTCGATATACTTGCAAACAAAAAAGTTGATTCAAAGGAAATCGAGGAGCATTTAAAACAGCTTCGGTTACACGGTCATGCTACAGGCATTTTAACAATGACACTCGAGAGTGGTGTCCGTCTGAATATGGAATATTCAACGAAGCAGAATGTGTTTTCGAATTTAAATTTAAGTACGTTTCGAGATATTACCGATAAACTCCAAATTGAAGAACATTTGCGCAAATCAGATACTTTAAGTGTAGTTGGACAACTTGCTGCTGGAATTGCTCATGAAATTCGCAATCCGATGACAGCCCTGAAAGGATTTATTCAATTATTGGAAGATACGATGACCGACGATCACTCTATGTACTTTGGCGTAATAAAAACAGAGTTGAACCGGATCGATTCGATCATTAATGAGTTCTTAGTGTTAGCCAAGCCTCAAGCAACGAAATTTTTAGAAAAAGACATAGTCCAGATTATGAGGGAGACAATCGAGCTGTTACGGCCACAAGCCGTACTACATAATGTTCAATTTAAGCTGGAGTTAAAGAATGATATTCCATCGATCTATTGCGAGCCCAATCAATTGAAAAAAGTGTTTATAAACATTATAAAAAATGCGATTGAAGTAATGAGCAATGGTGGATTTATTAATATTTCAATGAAGGAAGAGAGTGATTATATATACGTCTCCATTCAAGACGAGGGAGAAGGAATTGATGCAGAACTGCTCCAAAAACTAGGAGAGCCATTTTATACGACGAAGGAAAAGGGTACAGGGTTAGGATTGATGGTTTCCTATCGGATTATTGATGAACATAAAGGAAAAATTGAAGTTGAAAGTGAGGAAGGTAAAGGCACGACCTTTCATATTAAATTGCCTATTAAATCGATTTCATAAATGTACAATGGTAAATTGAGATGAACAATATTTCATCGCATGATTTAAATTAATATTTTGAAAAGGGAAATGATACTTACTTTTTCTGAGCGATTTCAGTCGTTGCAAACCATGTGACTTTCACAAATCGGTATACAATCGACTAAGGCAATGGTGGTGCTTGTACCGTAAGTTTCCTTTATTGATAGCAGACCTTTATCGTTTGTCCTGCGTCCGAGCACAAATGAAAGCTTTTTTGACTGTTAGAATGCAGGAATAATTTGCACTTCAATTATTCCTTGTCCCCTGCCCTTTTGTTCTTTCAAGCACGTAATTTTTAAACAAGGATGGTTGAGAAAAATGAAATATTACGCAACCTATGATTCGATCATCGGTCAGCTTTATATCGTTACAGAAAATAATAGTATTACCGCTCTCTATCAGCGCAAGGAAGATTTCATTGAAGCGGAAGATCAGAAATTCATTGCTTTGGATCAGGAACAACCATTATTAATGAAAGCAGTTACCCAATTACATCAATATTTTGCCGGAGAAAGGCAAACATTTGACCTCCCGTTACGGGCAAAGGGAACTTCATTTCAAATGAAGGTATGGGAAGCATTAAAGGAAATTCCATATGGAAAAACGCAGAGCTACCAAGACATTGCATTGGCAATCGGAAATGAAAAAGCAGTGAGGGCGATTGGACAGGCTAATAAAGCAAATCAATTACCTATTTTTATTCCTTGTCACCGAGTAATAGGCAAGGATAAAACGTTGACAGGTTATGCTGGGAAGCGGACAAATATAAAAGAACAGCTTCTCTTACTAGAAGGCGCCTCATTTAAAAAGTGAAAGAAAAGAGAAGAAAAATGTCGAATTAAACTGGTAGATTCCTTAGAAGATTGAGATTTATTGTTAAGTTTGGAGATTTTTTTGTCTAATATTGCGATTCTATTTACTTTTGAATTAATTCTTGTAATAATTCATCAAGGATACTATAAAAGATATGTTTCCTATGATTTTGGCATTAACTATGATAAACGTATGTTCCAGATTGGAAATACAAAATAGAGCCTAATGAAATGGATTATGGGATGATGATTAGGGGGATATGAGGTGCAATATGATAGTAGGTTAATGCTGGATGAAATACAAAAAAAGAGAGAGAAAATGATTGAAACAGCAAATAGAAAAGGTTTCACAAATGATGATACGATTCGATACAGCCAGGAGCTAGATCAACTCATTTATGAATATCAATGTCTTTTTAGTAATAAAAGAGAAGACGAAATGAGGCTAAATTTCAGACAAATGATGTTTATTATCCCACAAGTACAGGTGCTAGCCTAAAAACTTAATAGTTGTACAAGCTTGGAGGCTTCAAAAGAGGTCTTCTTTTTCTTTGTCTACCGCTTTTTTTACGATGACGTTTATTCATTATCCCGATTAAGATCATTTTGAATCTATAATATTTAAGCTTTGTTATATGCTGCTGCTGATTTTTTGGCTCATTTTCTGTCAAATTAGGGTTTCTCACGCATGCTGAAAGGCTTACTGAGAAGATGAGCCCAAAAATTGTTTCTCTCAACAAGATTTTTAACAAAGCCAACGCTTAAAACAGTATTGGAAAAATGGGAAATTTTGAATTATGTGATAAAAATCATAGTTGCATGATGAGTAATTAATATATGATGAGTGTAAACGATTTCAATGGTTTTTATTAAGACTCTGTTCAGCAATATGACTTAGCTCTGAACCAATAAAACATAGTGAAAGAGAGCTTACATTGAGAGAGTGTTCTTTCAGCAACACGGTAAAATAAAATGCAACATTGAGATAGTCTGAAATGTAAAAAAGAAAATACAGGACAAATGAAAGGGTAAAAAGTTTGTGGCCAAGCATCAATCCGCTAGCGAGACCGACATACTTGTAAAAAAACAACCTAACTCCAATTGATTCCTTCAACAAGCTTCCAGAACTTCAAACATTGTAAAAAATCCAACAACATGAATGGTTAACACAATTTATTTATAACCGAATCGTAGCTGTTTGTAATATGTCTTCGTAGCAGAAGTCATTACAAAATATATGGTGAAATTTATCGAACTAAGAAGGGGGTTTTTAACGCATGCATATTGTCGTCTGTGTTAAACAGGTGCCAGACACAAAAATTATTAAAATTAATCCAAAGACAAATACGCTTGACAGGCGGAGCGCACCAGCCATTTTAAATCCTTATGATGCACATGCCGTACAAGAAGCTGTTAAACTCAAGCAAGCTTTAGGGCAGGGAAAAATTTCTGTTTTATCTATGGGGCCACCACAAGCAACTGAAGTGATTAAGAAAAGCATTGAGATTGGGGCAGATGAGGGCTATTTAATCTCAGACCGTGCGTTTGCCGGAGCAGATACTTTGGCCACTAGTTATGCATTGTCAAAAGCATTGGAGAAAATAGCTGCTAAGCATCCCATTGATATCGTGATATGCGGAAAGCATGCTATTGATGGGGATACCGGTCAAGTTGGTCCAGGAATTGCTAGAAGAATGGATATTCCACCGATTACAAATGTCATTGAAGTGACTAAATTTGACAAGGAGAATAGGATAATACTAGTCAAAAGAAAGCTTACGAATGGCTATGAAGAGCTCGAAGTTCAGCTACCATGCCTCTTGACTGTAGAAAAGGAAATTAATCAAATTGCCTACTCTCCATTACCAAATATGATTAGAGCTGCCCGATATAAGCCAAATATTTGGTCAGTTGGAGACTTAGAAGCAGTTGATAAAGCCCAGCTTGGATTAAAAGGTTCACCGACTGTCGTCGGAAAAATGTTTACACCTCCGAAATTAGACGGCGGAAAGCTACTCGAAGGAGCTGTCGATGAACAAGTGAAACAGCTGATTGAAGTATTATCAGAGAGAAAAGAACTTCTTAATGTGAAGTAGTGAACAATATTTCAATAAGTCAAGATGATGGGGGAGACCTACATGATAGAAGAGTATCGTGGTGTATGGGTATTTATCGAACAGAGCGATGGGGAGATTGCCGGAGTTTCTAAGGAATTATTAGGAGCAGGTAGCAAACTCGCTGAAAAATTAGATGTACCGCTTGCAGGTGTTTTATTAGGTGAAGGAATAAGAGAGCTTTCATCTCAAGTCATTGGCTACGGAGCGGACATTGTTTATTTAATCGATCATCCTGTTTTAAAACATTACCGAACAGAATCCTATATGAAGGGTGTTAACTTTTTGGCGGAAAAGTATAAGCCAGAAATATTCTTATACGGAGCAACCCCAAATGGTAAGGATTTGGCAAGTGCCGTTGCAACAGATTTAAGCACTGGATTAACAGCCGATACAACGATGTTGGATGTTGATATTGATAAAAGGCTGCTGGAAGCGAGTCGGCCGGCATTTGGTGGTAATATAATGGCAACCATTTTATGTAAGAAAAATCGCCCGCAAATGGCGACCGTTCGTCCGAAAGTAATGAAGGCACTATCCTTTGATGAAAGTAGACAAGGAAAAATCATCGAAGAGGAGATTGTATTAAATGAAGAGGATATGAGGACAAAGGTTATCAACATTGTGAAGGATGTAACGAAAAAGGCAAATTTGGCTGATGCGCATGTTATCGTTTGTGGAGGTAAAGGGCTTGGGGATGCCGAGGGGTTTAAATTGATTCATGAACTTGCTAATACAATCGGGGCAAGCGTAGGTGGTACAAGAGATGTAATAGAGGCTGGATGGCTTCCTCATGAGTTGCAAATTGGCCAAACAGGCGAAACGGTTACTCCAAAAATATATTTTGCGATCGGGGTATCAGGAGCGATTCAGCATGTTGTTGGAATGAAAAATTCTGAGCTTATTATTGCGATCAACAACGATCCAAATGCACCAATTTTTGAAGTCGCCACGTATGGAATTGTTGGCGATGCCCATGAAGTTGTTCCGAAATTGATCGAACAGGTAAAACAATTGCGAGTGGAACAAGGCGGTGAAGTAAGCTATGTCTGAGAAATTCGATGTGATAGTAGTTGGAGCAGGCCCTGCTGGTACCGCTTGTGCGTATCTTTGTGCGAAAAGTGGTTTAAAAGTATTGCAAATTGAAAGAGGAGAATACCCTGGTAGCAAAAATGTAATGGGAGGGGTATTATACCGTAAGCAAACGGAAGAGATTATTCCAGAATTTTGGAATGATGCACCGTTAGAAAGGCCGATTGTCGAACAGCGCTTTTGGATGATGGATAAAGAGTCGACCGTTACGTTTGGCTACAAAGGGTTGGAGTGGGCAAAGGAGCCTTACAATAACTTTACTGTTTTACGTGCTCCTTTTGATAGATGGTTTGCCCAAAAGGGAGTAGAGCAAGGGGTTCTTTTAATAAATGAGACGGTTGTCACAGAATGTATCGTTGAAAATGATAAAGTGGTTGGGGTCAAAACAGACCGTCCCGATGGAGAGATTTTGGCAGATGTAGTTGTTTTAGCAGATGGGGTTAATTCACTTTTAGCCCAACAGTTAGGCTTTCGTAAAGAGCTAAAGCCAGATGAAGTCGCTCTATCGGTCATGGAGGTCATCAATTTACCGAAGGAAAAAATTAACGATCGATTCAATCTTGAAGACAATCAAGGATGTACGATTGAAATATTCGGTGATTCAACAAAAGGAAACTTAGGAACAGCTTTTCTGTATACAAATAAAGACAGTTTGAATATCGGTGTTGGAACAACATTATCGAGTATGATGAACGCTAAACTAAAACCTTATGATTTATTAGATTACTTAAAAAACCATCCGATGGTCGCACCGCTCCTTGCCGGAGGAGAGTCTGTTGAATATCTTGCCCATTTAATACCTGAAGGTGGATTTCATTCAGTTCCAAAAGTGGCTGGGCATGGAGTGGTCGTCGTTGGTGATGCTGCTCAGCTTGTCAATGCCATCCATCGCGAAGGATCTAATATGGCAATGGCGTCTGGAAAAATGGCTGCAGAGGCGATTATTAAAGCTAAAGAACGTCAAGATTTTAGTGAAGCAAGCTTGAATAAGTATCGGGAAGCGTTGTATGAAAGCTTTATCCTAAAAGATTTGGAGAAATATAAGGATGCAGCTCATACATTTGAGCATCACCCACAGTATTTCAACGATTATGTTCCAATGTTGAATCAAGCAATGAGTAAATTTTTTACCGTTGATGGCACACCGAAGAGAGAAAAGCAAAAACAAATTGTTAAAGGGTTTACAGGGGAAAAGGGAACTCTTAATGTGATCAAAGATCTTTACCGTGCATGGAAGGCGGTGAAATAATGTCTACAAGTACAATTGAAGAAAAACAATATTTAACTCGATTTAAGGCAGACACAAAATCACATTTAACGATTGTTAACCATGAGGTTTGCCAAAACAATTGTCCGGAAAAATTTTGTACCATTTTTTGTCCAGCGGAAGTGTATAAATGGGAAGGAACGAGAATGCAAGTTGGGTATGAAGGCTGCCATGAATGTGGAAGTTGTCGAATCGGCTGCCCGCAGCAAAACATTAAGTGGGAATATCCAAAAGGTGGACATGGCATCGTTTTTAGGCTTGCTTAGAAAAAAAGTGGAAGCAAACAGCTTCCACTTTTTCTTTGCAGGAAATGTACCATTTTTTCAATGAGTGTATCTATGTTATGCTCCAGCGCCTATCCCCTGACAAACTTCAGGTCTCCTCCCTACGATAAGCACCGTAGGTTTCCTTTATCGAAAGAACAGGCCCTTCAGTTATGTACGGCGATGAGCACTAGGGAAAGGCTTCAAGAATAAGCATCACAGGAACAATCTGTTTTATGATTGTTCCGAAGACGCTTTCGCCTTTTGTTTTTTATCTTCTATTTTCGTAATCTTTATTAACCTCTGGTGTAAATTCTTCCGACGCTTCAGTTTGATATTGCAGATCTCTTCTTTTTGTTTGATCATTCCGATCTTGAGGATTTTTCAAGATATTTGCCATATAGCTGTGGAAGAAAAATTCAAAGATCGCTACTCCGATAGCAGAAAATAATGCCATCGTAAATGCATTTGTTGAAGCAGTTAACAATGAAATCATCACCCAAATGACAGCTAGCGCTAGTCCAAAATCAGCTAATGTTGCAATGGCATTGTTTGTTCTTGGAAGAATTCCTAAATCACCTATAATATAAGAAATAATTCCTACGATAAGTGTAATTAGAAATACCGTTCCAAACGTCATTCCATAGTATAAGCCTAAAATAATATACAAAAGTGCCAACGTTGCAAGAAATTTAAGTGCTAATGCCTTAAAATGTTCCATACTAACCACCTTTCTTATGAGAAAAAGTTTCACAAGGATGAAGCAGTTGCACATTCTAAACATTAGTTATCCTTCTTCATCACCTGTTATCGTTAGTTTGTCTTAAAATTAAATTTTTATTAATGATTTCTTGGGTAATGAAGAAAATTTTTACGATATTTTAATTGTTTTTCTTACTATCTGTATAGTTTTTCACATGGATTTTTAAAAAGAAGGGAGATGCTAATAGAAGAGTAAGTGAGGTTAGCCAATATTTTCAGTGGCAACAAAATTAAAATGGGGGTTTTTCATTTTCTCTGTTAATTTTGATGCTGCTTGACATGCTTTATGGAAGCAATTAAAACTTGAAGAAATATAATATGGTTTTTTCTCATGGAAATACCCATCAGAGTTTGCTTGATAAACGACGACATTCCAAATATAAAATTCAGAAACATCGGAAGGAGCATGCCCTTCTAATGCAATGAGCCAATGTGTAACATCACTTGATGGTATTTTGTCATTAAAGTTAATTGGGATGAGTTTCAATTGATAAAAATCGCGATAATTTTGGAAATGCATGGTGTAATTCCTCCTTTCCCATCATTTTTTATTTTGTATTATTATTATATATGGTAATGTAAGCAAATGTAGCTCTATTTTGTTACTAATTTTCGAAAAATTAAAACGATTAAACGAAAAAGAAACAGGAAAATACGAACAATAATGCTTGGTCGATGTTCCTGTTTGCAGAAATTTACTTTTTATCTTGTGGTAGGAATAATGTCAATACCCCTAAGATTGGGAGAAAGCCTGTCAAAATGATGGTTAACGTGATCCCAATTTGATCTGCTAAATATCCTAAAACTACTGAACCGATGGCTCCCATGCCAAATGCCAAACCGACTGTTAAACCAGACATTAATCCAATCTTTCCAGGGACAAGTTCCTGAGCATAAACAACTGTAACAGAGAAGCTTGACATGAGGACAAATCCTGTTAATGCCAAAAGGATAAAAGCAAAAGCTGGTGAAGCGAATGGAAGCAAAATGGATAATGGTAATGTTCCGATTAGTGATAGCAAAATAATGTTTCTTTTTCCAAAGCGGTCAGCTAAAGGTCCGCCAAAAAATGTCCCGATGGCTCCAGCTACTAAAAAGGCAAATAAATAAACCTGGGCTTTTTGTATGGAAAACTGGTAATTTTCAATCGCAAAGAACGCATAGTAATTGGTCATTCCAGATACGTACCATGAACGGGCAAAAATTAAAAATAAAAGCAGCGTTAAGTAGAGCCCAATTTTGTTTGAATAAGGGGAACTTATTGCAGTCGCTTCCTTGCCTTTTCGCTTTAAAATTTCTAAATCGAAGCGCAGCTTCTTTGTATACCAGTTTGCGATGTATACTAAAAGCAAAACGGCGATAGCCGCAACAAAAGTAAACCAGACTGCACCTCTTTGCCCTAATGGAACTAATATTAGAGCAGTAATGAGTGGAGCAAGTGCTTGCCCAGAATTTCCTCCTACTTGATAAATAGATTGAGCGAGGCCTCTCCTCTGTCCAGCGGCCATGTAAGCGACTCGCGAACCCTCTGGATGAAAAACGGCAGAGCCTATACCGATCAATAGGACAGACAAGACAATTGAAGCAAATGAGGGAGCAAAAGCGAGCCCAAATACTCCAATCAATGTGGATGTTAAACCTACTGGTAAAGCAAAAGGCATAGGTTTTTTATCAGTCATGATTCCAACGACTGGCTGCATAATGGAAGCAACCATATTTAGTGCAAAAGCGATAATTCCTAACTGTGTAAAGGTCAATCCCATCGATTTTTCAAGGATGGGAAACATAGCAGGAACAACTGCCTGAATAGAATCGTTTAATAAGTGGCAAATACCCATAATGATCAGAATTTTGTAATTCGTCTTCTCCATTTCCTTTTTGTATAGTTGAGAAGTTATTGCAGCTTGACTCAAAATTTATACCCTTCTTTCGAATAATGATAATGCTATCTTACAAGAAATTGGGATGAATTTGATCGATTTCGTAAAAAAAATTTAAAAGAATGAAGGATTTCACTTCGAGAAGAGGAATTAAATGAAGATGTTAATAATCAATCGGAGGGATTGGGCTTGGAAAAAAGAGTTGCTGATGTATTTACAGACGAAATTATGAAGACAGCCTTTCAACAGTTTTCAATTCAAAAAGAAATGCAAAAGCTTGGTGATTTTGAGAATTATGTTTATGAAGTAGTAAAGAATAAACAATCATATATTTTAAGGCTCACTCATAGTTCGCATAGAAGTCAGGAATCCATTTGTTCAGAATTGGATTGGATCAACTATCTTCACAATTGCGGGATGAATGTGCCAAAAGTCTACGAAACTGTTAAAGGCAAGCTTGTTGCAGCCATACGGGCAAGGGATGGTTCCTATTTTTTTGGGTCCTTATTCTCAAAGGCTCCAGGCAGTCCAGTCAAGGTTAATGATGAGAATTTTTCAAAGAAATTATTTTATCAATGGGGGAGTACGATTGGGAAAATTCATTCTGCAACGAAAGAGTATCACCGTGGGGAGGGAGTGAAAGAAAGGTTACATTGGAATGAAGATGAGCTACTTGCAATCGAGAGGTACATTCCTAAGGAAGAGGAGCTTGTTATTTCCAATGCGAAAAAGCTGATTGCAAACATTGAACGTTTAGAAAGAACGGCTGACCAATACGGCTTGATTCACTCTGATCTTCATCAAGGTAACTTCTTTTATGATGGAAAGGACATTCATGTATTTGATTTTGATGATTGTTGTTTTCACTGGTTTTGTTCAGATATTGCAATTCCAATATATTACGCCACTTTATTTCGTTATCCTGACAATAAGAAAGGCGAAAGGGATGCATTTGCTAGCATCTTTTTAGAGTCTTTCATAGCGGGCTATACAACAGAAAATAATTTGCCAGATGATTGGATAAAGCAAGTTTTACTTTTTTTGCGGTTAAGAGATGTAACACTATATTCTGTATTTCATAAGAAAATTGCCACAGAGGATCGAAGTGAGCGGGTCAAAGCTCTGTTAAAGGAAATAAGAGCACGCATTGAAAGGAATGAGCCGCTCATTAAATTATAGAATTTGTTGCTGTGAATATCTCTTTCAAATGAGGTATTTATATCCAGTTACTAGCAATTTTCAGCACTCGTCTCTCCTTTTTTATGGATACTCGACAAAAACGTTTTTTCATAAGAATGCAAAAGGCAGTTCTGTTTTGGATGAAAACAGGACTGCCTTTAAAAGAGGGTTGTTTGTTAAGAAGAACCTATTAAAGGTAGTTTAAGTGTGACTGTAGTTCCTTTATGTTCTTCGCTTGTGATTAAAATTTCTCCATTAAATGATTGTAAAATACGTTTGCACACGACTAGACCGAGTCCAGTTCCTGTTTCTTTTGAAGTATAAAAAGGAGTAAATATTTGCTCAATCACCTTTTCGTTGATTCCAACTCCTGTATCCGTAATGATAATTTCACAGAGATGGTTTTCTTTACGCAGTTCTATTGTCAGGATTCCATCGCATTTTATTTCGCCCTTCATTGCTTCAAAAGCATTTCTTGTAATATTTAAAATGACTTGCTTCATTTGGTCTTTTGTACATTTGACAAGAACTGGTTCTGGTACAACTTCGTAATGAAGATGGACTCTATTAAACGTTGCCTCCGATAAAATCAGTGGGTAAAGTTCTCTAAGAACACCAGAAATATCAACAATCTCCATTTTTTGCGCTGTCGGCTTCCCTAAGATTAGAAATTCACTCACAATTTCATTGATCCGCTCTATTTCTTTATCAATGACGGAAAAATACATGCGATCAGTCGGTTCATCGTATTTTTCACTAAGAAGCTGTACAAGCCCTTTAATCCCCGTTAATGGATTGCGGATTTCATGGGCGGTGCTGGCCGCTAAAGTGCCGACTAGTTCTAGCTTTTGCACCTCATTCTCTTTTCTTTCGATTGCTGCTTGACGCTTAAGCAATAAATAATTGATTAATAAAAATAGAATATGGGTGAGGATCAAATGAATTCCAATAATGATCAATGAATATATCGCAGTTTTTTCTTCCTCATCCACCTTCACTTTTATTTTCCATGGCAGACGCTCAATCGGGTAAGTGACCCATTTCTCCTCATTTGAAAGGTCTTCGATTTTATCGGTTTTTTTAATATTAAATGTCATTAATATATTTTCATTTGCACTCAACAGCAAAATTTTTGAGTCAGGTGTGAGAACTTTCATTAAGTTTTCAACGTAATCAATTCGTAACAGTGCCAATGATACTGCCATCAATTCATTGTTTCCGGCTAATATTGGATAGGAAATTCCAATGACCGTTTGTCCGTTTTCTAAAGAAAATGACTTATTTGAGATGATAACATCTTTTGTTTTCATCACTTCATCAACTAACTCTTTTTCAATATAGTTACTTTCGTGTAAATGCTGGTTTGAACCGGCAATAATCTCCCCATTTTTCCCTACTAAATAAATTCCCCCATAGCGTGGATCTGATTGGTGGGCTTTTTCGAGTAAAGGTTTCATTTGCTCTAAATCAGCGAATAGAGTTTTTGCGGTCATAGAGATCATTTCGAGGGAAGTAACGGTTCCGCTAATAAACTTATCCCAATGTGATTCATGAATCGAGGCAATCCAGTTGGCTTCATTTATTCGTTCATTTAAATTAATTATCGATCGTAAATGGATGAAATAAGAACTTCCAATAATGGTAGGAACAAATACGACAAAAATATAGATAATCAATAATTTCAGATGTTTTTTCATTCAGTGGCTCCAAAGCTTTATTCATTATTTAGTTAGGCTTTGTTAAATAGAATTGTTGATAAAATGCTTTTTGGCTCATTGCATGTGAAACCAGAGAGAAAATAAGCCAAATATCAACACCGACATATAACAAAGCCTTTAGTTAAGTGAATTTGTTAATATACACACCTTATCAAATTTGAGCGAGAAATTGCAAAAAAGTACACATGCTGTTGATGGTCAAAGTTTGAGCAATTTCGCCATGTTAATTTCCAGCATAAAACAACAGCTTATGATGATGAATTTTAACAGTGCTTTAGATTTTGTAAAAACTGGATAGTTCACTAATATTATAGCATTAAATAACAGCGAATTATTTATAGAGACGAACTTTTTTGTCTGTGTTTAACTACGATTTTTGGTTCATTTGTGTGAAATCTTGGTTTCAAACGCTTTTGATTATGCTGAATGGCCAAATAACACGACCAATATAACAGAGATTTTGATTTAGTAAGCCTTCACAATTTCCATAATAAAGTGAAAAGCTTCATGAAATTGACATAGAACAAGGGTTTTCTCTATAATAGTTTTAAATCAAGATATTATGGGACCTTCTCCTAATTCTTCTAATAATGATCTAAGTAGGCATAGGTCTTGAATAACTATATTTCGTTTAAAGGATTTGAGACAAATGAGTAACGATGAAATTAAACAATCTCTTAAGCTATTTATCGTATTATCCCGTGCCTATCGCGCGGTCAATGAAAATGTCAATAAATTAATTCATACTTATGGGTTAAATCCGACTGAGTTTGCTGTATTAGAATTGCTTTATCATAAAGGGGATCAACCTCTCCAACAAATTGGGGGAAAGATCCTTTTAGCAAGCGGTAGTATTACTTACGTGGTTGACAAACTGGAGGAAAAGGGATATTTAGTTCGTGTAGCTTGTCCAAGTGATAGAAGGGTTACGTTTGCGCAAATAACCGATAGTGGAAAGCAGTTCATCGAAGATGTTTTTCCTCAGCATGAACAAAAAATTCATGAAATAATGTCCGAACTTTCTAATGAGGAAAAAGGTGAAGCGATTGCCCTTTTGAAAAAATTGGGTTTATCTGTTTCGTAAGTAAGGCAATTGACATATTGCTGCAGAGTGTCGACAAAAGCCGTCGAGAGGCAACCTCTCGATGGCTTTTGTCATTTTTGGATATTGGCTGTAAAAATCCGATCTAGTAAGCATCAATATTTTTTCAGATATCCTGAAAAGGTGAGTAAAAGAGGCAAAAATCAATACCGTCATTTAACAAAGCCCTATTTTTCTATTAAATAGACTGGTTTGTCTTTTTCTTGTATAATTACTTTGTAATTTCTAAATTTTTCGAATAGGGGGCTATTTAGTGGGATTTGAGCAGTTTACATATACGAGACCGGATTTAGAATCGATTGAAAGAAATTTTGAGGAATTGATTAAAAGTTTCAATGAAGCACAAACCGCTGATGGGCAAAATGAAATAATGAAAAAGATTAATGAAATTCGCAACGATGTTGGAACGATGTTTAATTTAGTCTATATTCGACATTCAATTGATACAAATGATGTATTTTATAAGCAAGAACAGGATGCCACCGATGAATTAGAGCCACAGATTGATGGGCTTGTGACAAAATATTATGAAGCATTAGTTCATTCGAAATTTCGCCCAGAGCTTGAAAAGAAATGGGGCAAACAGTTATTTGCTCTTGCAGAAGCACAACTAAAGGTTTTTTCTCCAGAAGTGGTGCCACTGCTGCAAACGGAAAATAAACTTTCAAGTGAATATACTAAGCTTATCGCTTCTGCGAAAATAATGTTTGAAGGTGAAGAAAGAACGCTTGCCCAATTAGAACCTTTTACAGAGTCAAAGGACCGAAGCATGAGAAAGAAGGCAAGTACTGCACGTTTTGGCTTTTTTGCAGAACATGAGGATGAATTGGATCGTATTTATGATGAATTAGTGAAGGTTCGTACAGAGATTGCTCAAAAGCTTGGCTATAATAATTTTGTTGAACTAGCTTACTATAGAATGTACAGAACGGATTACAATGCGGAAATGGTTGCTAATTTTCGCAATCAAGTAAAAGAATTTATTGTCCCGATTGCTAGTAAATTAAGAAAACGCCAACAGGAAAGAATAGGCGTCGATTCTTTAAAGTTTTTTGATGAAGGATTTAATTTTACTTCTGGCAATGCGGTTCCGAAAGGCAATCCTGAATGGATTATTGACAACGGTCAACAGATGTATAATGAACTTTCCAAAGAGACGGGTGAATTCTTTCGATATATGAGAGAAGAGAACTTAATGGATCTTGTTGCAAAAAAGGGGAAAGCTGGAGGCGGCTACTGTACCTTGATCGAAAATTACAAAGCTCCGTTTATATTTTCTAATTTTAATGGTACTTCCGGTGATATTGATGTATTAACGCATGAAGCAGGCCATGCATTCCAAATTTATTTAAGCCGTCACTTTGACATTCCGGAGTATTATTGGCCAACATATGAAGCAGCAGAAATTCACTCTATGAGTATGGAGTTTTTCACTTGGCCATGGATGGAATTATTTTTTAAAGAAGATACAGAAAAGTATAAGTTTTCCCATTTGAGCTCAAGCCTATTATTTCTTCCCTACGGAGTTGCAGTAGATGAATTTCAGCATTGGGTATATGATCATCCGGAGGCAACTCCACAGGAACGGAAGGCAGTCTGGAGAGAAATTGAGAAGGCATACTTGCCGCATCGAGATTATGATGGCAATGTATATTTAGAAAATGGAGGATTTTGGCAGCGTCAAGGTCATATTTATAACTCCCCTTTTTATTATATTGATTACACTTTGGCTCAAATCTGTGCATTTCAATTCTGGAAGCGCTCCAGGGAAAACCATGAGGAAGCATGGAGTGACTATTTAAAGCTGTGTAAATTAGGGGGGAGTTTACCATTTACGGAACTTGTGAAGGAAGCAAACTTAATTTCTCCATTTAAAGAAGGCTGTGTACAGTCCGTAGTTGAAGAAATTGAAAAATGGTTAAACACTGTTGATGATAAAAGTTTATGATTGATTTGAGACTTTTGCCCTTTTCATTTTCTTTCGAACCAGTCCCAATATAAAAGGGCTGTCAGTTATATTTAAGATAAAAAAATACTAAGCAGATGGCTCAAACTGTCTTACTGCCCGCAAACGTTCACTTTCTTTGTTGCTTTCCTTGTTGGCTGCACTTCCCAGCAATATCAAAAGTACTTGGAATCTAAATAGCTTTAAATGCTTAAGTTCGGGCAGTAAGATTATTGACTATGGTTCCTCTCTCCTTTCAAGGCTTCATTGTGGTGATGTGACAAACGTTTTCAATCAGTTTAAAGCAAGTCCGCTTAGAAAGGAGATGACGGCTGCTTAAACCGACATAAAATAGAAGCGTAAAAGTGGTTTAATCTATTAATCTTTGTTCGTAAGATATATAGGTTATTTTTTGGATTCATTACGAATTTTTTCTATATTACGGTTCATAAGTTTACGTGCAATGTTCTGATAAATCCATTTTTTAAGTGGTGTCAGTTGCTGTTGATATTTCTCAAAGAATTCATCCGGTGAATTGAACACTCCGAAATCATGGTTGATCCCTTCTTTTTGAATATAGGTATCATTGACATTCCATTCTACTTGAGGATTTTGAAAGTTATCGGTAGCGGCGCCATATCCACAAAAGCTAGTTTGGCAATCGGAAAATTTTTCTTGGAGCTTTTTCAAATACTGATTGTCTAAAATGAAACCCTCCATGTTATACCACTGATCTTTATACAGTACTTCAACCCAACTGTGAACAATACTTTGTGGAGCAAGCCTGTAAATGACTCCTGTCATTGCTCCTTTTTGTAATTCCTTGTCAATGGTAAAACCATGAAATCTGCAAGGTATTCCAACTGCTCTTAGAAGAGCCATAAATAATGTACCTTTTGTATTACATTGTCCATAACCATCATTTAAGACTCTGGAGGCGGAAATCGTATCGTCTGTATTATATCCAAATACGATATCGTCACGTACAAAATTATAAATTTGTAAAATTTTTTGGAAATCATCATAATTTCCCCAGCTCTTTTCCATTATTAATCTTTGGATTGAGTTATGTTTAAAATTCAACATTTTAGTTTCTTGCAAATACTTATTCATTGTGTAACCCTCCTTATTTGCTTGATTACACATTATCAAAGTACTCATTGGAAAACTTTCAAAAACTCGCTATTTCTTAAAATATTTTTTGCAGACATTCCAGTCATCAATTTATTAGTATGTGCAAGATGTGAGGGAGTATTAAAGCCAGCATTGAGAGCCGCTGTGGTAATATTTTCCCCATTAAAAATTAACTCATATGCTCTCTGAAGTTTGCGCAAAACAATAAAGCTTTTTAATGGAATACCTGCTTCTGCTTTGAATAAATGTGCCAAACGGCTTTCAGAAAGTCCGATTCTCTTAGAAAGATACTTGATTTGAAGGATTTCATCTTCGGGCGTAAAGTCATCAAAAAGATTCAATACTTGTATCACTCGATCATCAAATGCTTTAAGATTATTATAAGAAAATGGAAAGATAACACTCTGAATAAAGAATTGAATAGCTTCATCCTTTTTCTGTTCTAGCATATTTCTGAAATTTTCTTGCATAATCCTATTTTTTTCGTATGGAATAACAAAGAAGGGGCGATTGTTTAGCAGCTCTCTCATTACTTGCCCAAGCTTTGTTGTAGGATCAATCAGCATGGTGAAATGAGGTTCTCCTTGGGTGTTAAATTTATGGGGGGTATCCATGTTAATAATAATGGAGCTGCACGGGATAGGTTGTCCATTAACTTCAATAGTTAATTCCTTTTGGCTGGATAAGAACATTTGCAATAACCAGTGTTTATGACACTCAGCTTCTATATTATTGGATATACCAATAAAATTTTTACCGTATTTCATAATATAGTTCATTATATCACCCTCTTTTTTGTACATATATCCGAAACTTGGAACATAATAATCCGTATCTTAAGCTTTTACTATCTAAGCCACCATTCAACATTGGAATCAAAGGATACTAATATCGCCACTTACTTTATATATTAATACACGCCAGCTTTTATTTTGCCATTTTGGCTTAATAAAATATATTTTTTACTAGGTTATTATCCGCATTTTTACTTTGTATTTTTTTAGTCCGCAGTAAAGTTTGAGTTAATGATACCAATAAAGTCGTTATCAAAATTTAATCATCCTGTTGATTCAAGAAGGCGTCACTCTTTCGACACAGCGAGAGAGTGGCGCCTTTTGTATTTGCAAAACCTGTCAACGATAGGAAACATAAGGCTTGATTTGATTTAAGTGATCTTTATTTGTTCACAATTTGGTAATAGGATGATCATATTTTGTGCGATAGATCACAGAAGAGGAATTGATATAAATGATTGAATGATGGAGAGGAATTAGTTATTCATTAGCATTAATGTGAATAAGTTCACAAAAATGTCACTATTGTGTTCATAAAGGAAGAAAGGGTGTACACACATTGAAAAGATTATCGTTCTTATGGACGTTTGTTTTTTGTTTAAGTTTGATGGTAACGGGAAGTGCAACTGCAGAAGAAACAAAAGATTCACTGAAAATGGAAGAACTTACTGTCCAGATCTTGCCTGAGTATTCCTATCATCCAAAAGATAAGGAAGGAAAGCGACCGCCTTTGCTTGTTGGCTATCATGGTTCGTTATTAAATAATACAGACAAAGCACAGAAGGGAAAAATTCAGATTCCTCTTCCAACAAAGGAGAAGAATTTTAAAATAGGTTTTGTTGCAGATTACTCAGCCGATATGCGGGATATGTATGAAATTGAGTATGAATTGGATGAAAAAGAAGGCTTTATCTCATGGGAGACAAGTGAAGAAATTCAACCGCAGGAATTGTATCGCTTTGTGATTGAATATTATACAGACTCTATCGTTGATGGAGATAAAAAGACATTGGACTTTCATTTCGAAAGCTTTGCCGATATTGGTTTAATGAACTTAATTTTTGTGGAACCGCTAAGGACCGAAAGCTTTAAGCTTGAACCTGAAGCAGAAACGCACCAAAAAAATAGCTATAACATGAACATGTTTCTGTACCAAGTTCAAGGGATGAAAAAAGGAGACGAAAAATCAATAAAATTGGAATATGAACGAGCAGATGACCGAACAACAACGAAAATTATGGAAGAAATGGCAGGAAGTGCTGGAATGCAACAAGCCTCTGTGCGAAATAACGAGGAGAAGATTCCGACATGGTTGATTATTACTGTCATTAGCGTCATTACGGTTATGTCTGCTATTTTGCTTGTTTATTTTCTAAAAAAATACAGTGCAAAAACTAAGACAAAATTAAAGCAACCTAAAAATAAAGAGGAAAATCATGCAAAGAAAGCCAAGCTTCGTGAAATGCTGCTTGAAGGCACTATTACAGAGGAAGAATACAACGAATTAATGAAAAAAATATAGGAGGCTGAAGGAATGACTAAAAACAAAAAAATCATTACGGGCTTAATGCTTGCGGCAGTTGCCATTGCGATCATGATGTTCTCATCAATGCCCAGTGCAGGAAGTAAGGAAATATCGATTTCTGAATTAGAACAAAATAAAGCTGAATATGTTGGCGAATATTTAATGACACAAGGTCTATTAAATAAGGAGTCTATTAAATGGGATGCTGATAAAATTGAGCTTCAGTTCGAAATTTATGATGAAAATAATGTGTCACTACCCGTTTTTCATAAGGGAATTAAACCGGACAATTTTTCAGACGATATCATCGTAATCGTTGAGGGAATGCTCGATAAAAATGGCGTCTTTGAAGCGGAAAAGGTGCAAACGAAATGTCCTTCTAAATATGAAGGCGAAGATATGGAAAATTATGATGTCGAGACACATAAACAGATTTTAGGGGAGCAAAAAGATTAAGTCAGACAGGCGGTGAGCAGCATGTATATTATTGGGAATTTAAGCCTCTATTTAGGAATTGGGATCGCATTCTATTCAATTATTCTATACGTTTGGGGATTGAAAAATAAAAATAATAAAATGATTAACAGCGCACGTGGAGGAGTTTTATCACTTGTTCTTCTTTCAAGCATAGCGACGTTTCTTTTGTTGTACAACTTAGGAACAAGTCAATTTCAATACAAATATGTAGCTGCGTATACAAGCGAAAACCTTCCGTTAGTTTACAAGCTAACTGCCTTTTGGGCTGGAAACGCCGGTTCTCTATTACTGTGGCTGTTTCTACTTTGTCTATATACAGGATTTCTTGTTTTCTCAAAGGAAAAAAGAAATCCGATGATGCCGTATGTTTCTATTATTATGCTTCTTAATATTCTCTTTTTCTTTATTGTCATTGTCATTAGCGGCAATCCGTTTGAAATGACAGAAACAATACCTGCAGATGGAAAAGGCTTGAATCCGATGCTCCAGCATCCTGGTATGATTCTGCATCCTGTGACATTATATCTTGGTTATGTTGGACTCGCTGTCCCATTTTCATTTGCCATTGCCGCTCTTATTTTAAAACGTATGGATGCGGAATGGATTAAACTGACAAGAAGGTGGACACTTGTTGCTTGGGTATTTTTAACGTTAGGAAATATTATTGGCGGCTGGTGGGCTTATTTAGAATTAGGCTGGGGAGGCTACTGGGCCTGGGACCCGGTTGAAAATGCCAGTTTCCTACCATGGCTAACAGTTTCAGCTTTTTTACATTCGGTTATGATTCAAGAAAGAAAAGGAATGCTGAAAACATGGAATATAAGCCTGGTTATTATATCTTATTTACTAACTTTATTTGGAACTTTTTTAGTTCGAAGCGGTGTTTTGACAAGCGTCCACGCCTTTGGTGATGGAAATCTAGGCGCATATTTTCTTATTTTTATGGTCTTTATGATTGTATTATCACTTTATGTCGTCTTAACAAGGTACCAGTTGATCAAAAAAGAAACAAATCCAATTGAATCATATTTTTCAAAAGAAAGTTCATTTTTATTAAATAATCTGATTCTAGTTGGAGGAGCATTCGCTGTTTTATGGGGGTCAATGTATCCTTTAATATCCGAGGCTCTGACGGGAACAAAAGTAAACGTTGGACCGCCATATTTTGAAAAGGTTATGGCGCCGATACTGCTTGGATTAATTGTATTAATGGGAATTTGTCCGCTCATTGCGTGGCAAAAAGCAACTTTTGAAAGATTTATTAAGAGCGCATTATGGCCTCTTATTGCCGGAGTGATCTCAGCAATCATTTTAGTTGCGATCGGTATAAAAGGGAGTTTTGCAATTGTAGGTCTTGCCTCAACTGTGTTTATGTTTGCTTCCCATCTCAAGGAGTTTTATGACGGGATCAGGGCGAGGAGAAAAGCCACAAAAGAAAGTGTGGCAATGGCCACGTGTAAGCTATTAGTCAAGAATCAAAGGAGATATGGCGGTTATATCGTTCATATTGGCATTGCCGTCATTGCAATTGGAGTTATCTCATCGCACGCCTATGTAAAAGACACGCTGCAAACGGTAAGTGTTGGTGAAAAAGTGGAGATTGGTGATTATCAATTAACATTTAACGGTTTAACGGAGCACTCTAAGAACGGAAATGGCATTGTTGTTGCAGCACTGGAAACTTCTTATAAAGGGAAAAGCGTAGGGACCATAAATGCGGAAAAGATCTTCTATGAAACCTGGCCAGAACCAGCAACAGAAGTAGCGATCAAAACAAATTGGAAAGAAGATCTTTATGTTGTATTAAGCTCATGGGAAAGCAAAGATAAAGCGACATTTCAAGTCAAGGTCAACCCATTTGTAAGCTGGATTTGGTTTGGCGGCATGCTGATGGTATTTGGTACGGCTATAGCCTTAATCGGGGGTAAGACAACGACTTCTCGTGTGTACAAAATGGGAATACAACATAAAAAGGCAGGTGTTTAAAGTGAAAGGAAAGTACTTGCTGTTTGTCTTGTTATTGTTCTTTTTGTCTTCTCCAACCTCTGTATGGGCGAACTTTGATTACAATGCAAAGGAATTCCAAGAAGTAGTAAACCAGCTTGATATGCAAGGACATTCCAATGATGATTTGGCAACCTGTAAGGTAAAGCAAATGTATTACAAAGAAGTGCAGGAAATGCTTGATGAAGGGATGACCCCTGAAGAGATCATCGAGTTTTATGTAGCTGAATATGGTCAATCAGCATTAAAGGAGCCTGCGAAAGATAAAAGTGGATTAATTGCTTGGAGCATGCCAATAGTGGGGGTATTAACTGGCATCGCTGTTCTCTTTTATTGGTTGAAGAGGGGAAAGAAAAAAGTAAGTGTTGATTCATCTGTGCCAGAAATAGCCTGGGAGTCTGAAGAAGACAAAGAGATCACAGAGAAAATTTTTGAAGAAGAGCGCCGCAAGCATTTTTAGGAGCTGATAATCATGATTTACGTTTTTTTAATCATAAGTTCGCTTATTATTCTAGCGTGTATTTATTTTATACTCTCTCCTTTTTTTCTCACTAAGGAAAGCGATGAAGAAAAAGGAGACGAGAGCAATGATGAATTAACGCTTGAAGCCATTTATCGTGCTGTTAACGAACTTGAAATGGATTATTTGATGAAAAAGGTAAACGAAGAGCATTACTTGAAATTAAAGGAAGAGTACCAACTGCTTGCCTCTAAAATGATGAAGCAAATGGGAGCTGAAAAAACGAAGCGCTCACAATCTAAAAATACAGACAATCTTGAGCTTGAATTATTAGCAGAGCTCCACAAGCTTAGAAAACAGGAAGGGTGATGAAAAAAATGGATACACCTCCATTACATCCGAGCTGGCTCATTCATTTTTGGCTCAGCACTCCTGGATTAAATAAGGTAGATCCCCATCTTATGCTCGTTGTTGTCATCACGGTTATCGTTGCTCTCTTTCTATTAAGGAGAAAGAAAAGGAGCGGTGCAGCAATCGATCAGGAAGAGGTTCAATTTCAGCATTTGCTCAAGAAAAAGCAAATGCTCGAACAAGAACTGCTGATGCTTCAACCTGAAAGCTCGGAAGAAACTGCTAGGAAGAAGAAGGAATTGGAAAGGCAATTAAGGTTGACAAAAGGGCAATTACGAGAGTTCACGTAGCCGTTTAAAGAAAGCCTGAGCGCATATGAAGTGGAAGAAAATTACATGATGAAAGAGATGGCTGATATGCTTGAAATTAAAAATTTGACCAAAGTCCTTGCGGATAAACTAGTTTTAAAAAATATCACCCTTACATTAAATAAGGGAGAAGTTCTAGCTGTAATTGGACCAAACGGGGCGGGGAAAAGTACATTTTTCAAATGCGTAGTCGGCCTTCTACAGCCAAGTAGTGGAGATATTTCTTTTGCTGGGCGGCAATTGACGAAAAAATCGCTGATAGCAAAACGTAAAATTGGCTTTCTTGGTCATGAATCCTATTTATATAGCTCTTTATCATCAGTGGAAAATTTGCTGTTTTATGGAAAATTATATAAGGTTAATCATTTAGAAGAGAAAATTCCCTTGCTTCTTAAGGAGGTAGGGCTTCATTTATTCAAAGATGTACCGATTCGCTCTTTTTCCAGAGGCATGATTCAACGGTTATCTATTGCTAGAGTACTCCTTTCTGAACCGGAAATTTTAATGCTCGATGAACCTCATACTGGACTAGATCAAGAGGCAGTGGCTCTTCTCAATCGCATAATTCTAAGCAAAAAGGCTGCAGGAATATCGATTATTCTGATTTCACACGATTTTGAGCAAGTTCATAAGTTGGCCGATCGTGTCGCCGTTTTAAAAAGCGGGAGGATTATCGACACTCTTACGATCGGGGAAGAATCGAACCTTTATGAGATGAAGGAATGGTATGAAAAGGTGGTAACGGAAGGATGAAAACAATTTTACTGGATGCCCTAACGATAGCAGGAAAGGATTTAAAGGGGGAATTAAGGTCAAAGCAAACGATAGGAATGATGCTCGTTTTTTCGGCACTTGTCATCATTATTTTTAGCTTTGCCTTTGATCCTACCAGTAATACGGTTAAGGCAATTATTCCGGGACTTGTCTGGGTTATTACAATTTTTGCAGGCATTCTCGGTTTAAATCGTTCCTTTGTTTCAGAGTTAGAGAATCATTGTTTAACAGGCTTGCGAACAGCACCGATTGATCCATCCAGTATTTATTTAGGAAAAGTGCTGGCAAATTTCTCGCTCGTAACCTCCGTACAACTGATCAGCATTCCGGTTTTATTTCTCTTATTTGGTTACCGCTTTACCGGGTCATATCTGTGGTTTTGCTGTATCGTAATTTGTGGGACTATTGGGTTCATTATTGTCGGCACCTTTTTGGCGGCACTTGCTGCTAATGCAAAAAATAGTGAGATGCTGCTACCTGTTTTGCTCCTCCCGTTAATCAGCCCATTATTGATCGCAGGAGTCCAGGCTACAAGAATTGTTCTTGAGAGCCTTGAGATAACGGATGCCATTTCATGGCTTAAGTTAATGATAGCATATGATTTTCTGTTTTTAGCTGTTTGCTTTTTGCTATTTGAATATATTATGGAGGAATCTTAATGAGACAGGAAAATCTTTTCGATCGAATATTGTTATATATTCTTATCCCGTCAGTTTTTATCTTATTGTACTTGATTTTTATTTGGTCCCCTGTTGAGAAAATTATGGGCGAAACACAGAAAATATTTTACATCCATGTGGGAACGGCATGGGTAGCCTTTCTCGCCTTCTTTGTTGTCGGTTTCTATAGCGTTTGGACATTGATAAAACCAAATATGAATCGCTATATTTATGCAGGTATTTCTGCTGAAATCGGAGTTGTTTTTACAACAATTACATTATTATCTGGCATGACTTGGGGTAGAGCAAGCTGGAATACATGGTGGAGCTGGGAACCGAGACTTGTGACAACCCTAATTTTACTGTTTATTTATGTCGCCTATTTATTTATTAGAAAAATGGATGGTTCATGGGAAAAAATCGCCAAGCTTTCATCTGTGTTTGGAATCATTGGCTGTTTAAATGTCCCGATTGTTTTTATGGCAATTCGCTGGTGGAACTCTAAGCTTCATCCAGTTGTTTTTGGTGAAGGGAAAAATCAATCTGGAGGGGGGATTGAACCAGAAATGCTGGCTACCCTATTATTTTCCGTTTTTACGATTACCATTCTTTATGTGTTTCTTATGCGTAAGGGGGCAGAAATTGAGAAAATGCGGCACATCGTTAAAAAATCTAAAAATAAATTAATTAACAAATTAGCAAGCTAGAATTCTTATAATAAGGAGGGAGTAAAGATGAATTATTTATTTATCGCTTATACAGCTACTTGGGCGCTTATTGCAGGCTATATTATTGTGCTTGGGAAAAGACAAATGTCTTTAAAAAAAGAAATGAAGCAATTAGAGGAATGGAACAGCGAACAATAATGCTTAAAGCAAAAAGTAGGTGATAGTGATGGCAAAAAAAATTGTCCCAATTTTAATCATCTGTGCAGTATTTGGGATTGTTGCTTTTCTCATTAGTGGTCTTGAAGGAAAAGCAACGACCAATCCAGGTGAGGAAGCGATTGATTTCGAACTTAAAGACGTGAAGGGAAATATATATAAGCTTTCTGATTTTAATGGGCAGACCGTGGTGTTAAACTTTTTTGCCACTTGGTGTCAGCCATGTATTGATGAAGCTCCTGAGCTTGAAGCATTCGCCCAAGAATATAAAGACGCACAGCTTTTAATTATTGCAAAGGGTGAGTCAAAGAAACGAATGGAGAAATATATTTCGGAAACAAATTCAAAGCTGCTCTACTTGCTCGATACAAAAGAGGAGGTTGCAAAGAAATATGGAGTGATTGGTCAGCCTGACACCATCATCATTAATAAAGAAGGGGTTATTGTCGAGCGCTTTACCGGACCGACAAAAAAAACTGATCTCATTACACTAATTGAAGAGAAAGCCTCACTCTAATAACTGTTTAGCTATATAGCTTTAATTTGGAGGGAGGTGAGAAAATGTTAAAAAAGTTCCTGTCAATCGATAAAAAAATACTCTTGTTTATCGGGGTTTTCGTAGGAATCATTTTGTCTGTCGTTACAGTAAAAGGGCTAGCATACACAGATTCACCCGAATTTTGCAGTAGCTGCCACATTATGACTCAAGTACATGATTCGTTTGCTGATTCCACTCATGCCGAATTGGCTTGTAGTGATTGTCATTTGCCCCATGACTCAGTTGTCAATAAATTGACAAATAAGGCAAAGTCAGGTGTAGGGCATGTTTATTACAACACATTAGGAGCAGATAAAATTCCTAAAGTGCTGCACACAACAGAAAACTCGAAGGAGATCATAAATGAAAACTGTATAGACTGTCATCAGCAGACGTTAAACAATGTTTCCCATGATGCAAAAGATAGCTGTACTAGTTGTCATGATGGTCTTCCGCATGGAAACGACTTCAAGACAGAAGATTATTTTAAACCAGCGAAACCAGGAGAACTTTTGGAGAACAAAGGAGGTACAATGAATAATGGCTAGGAAAATTCACTGGGCATATTTGCTCCTAGTCGCTGTCATTTTACTTGTTTCAGGCTGTTCAAGTTCAGATAATACCGAGGCATCCGCTGATGCCAAAACCGGTTTGAGCAAAGATGAAATAAGCAATGAAGCGTTTAAAGATCTGTTTCCGCTTCAGTATGATAGCTACATGAAAAATGAAGAAATGGAAGATACAAAATATAGTGGTTCTGTAAAGAGAAGTAAGTATGATCAAGATAAGGAACCACTGCTACCAATTTTATTTAATGGTTATGGATTTGCCACAGAATATAATGAAGACCGCGGTCACATCTATGCTAATGAAGATGTAAGAGAAATTGCGCGTATTACTGATGCTTCAGTCGGTTCTTGTTTAACCTGTAAATCTACTGCTGTCCCACATTTAATCGAAGAAATGGGTGATGATTATTGGGGTGGAAATTTCAATAATGACATTTGGCCAGCAGCAGAAGCAATGGGTCACTCACCAATTGGCTGTTCTGACTGTCATGATCCAGAAACAATGGATTTACGCATTACCCGTCCAAGCTTTATTAAGGCGATGGAATCACAAGGAGTAGACATGTCTAATCCTACAAAAAATGAAATGCGCAATTATGTTTGCGGTCAATGTCATGTTGAATATTATTTTGCTCCAGAAAATAGCGAGGTTACTTTCCCTTGGTCTGAAGGATTTAAAGCAGAGGATATGTATGAATACTATGAGACTGTGGCAAAAGATCGCGGGTTTAATCAGGATTGGATTCATAACATATCAGGGACACCGATTTTAAAGGCTCAGCATCCTGAGTTTGAAACTCATATGACTGGTCCTCATGGACAGGCGGATGTTACTTGTTCGGACTGTCATATGCCATATGAACGTGCTGACGGTAAAAAGAAAATTACTTCCCATTGGTGGACATCTCCTTTGAAGACGATGGAACAATCTTGTGCAACCTGTCATAGTAATCGCGATTTAGATGAACTGGCCGATCGTGTAGAAGAAATTCAGGATAATCATATGAAAGCATTGCATGAAGCAGAGGATATATCTGTTAATGCTCATTATTATGTCAACAAAATGATCACTTCAGGAGTAAGTGAAGAGAAGATAAAAGAAGCTCAAAACCATATCCGTAAGGGACAATGGTACTGGGATTATGTTGCAGCCGAAAATGCTGCTGGTTTCCATAATCCACAAGGAGCAATGGATACACTGAAAATCTCCTCAGAGGAATCATTCAGAGCAATTAAAATAGCGACAGAGGAATTAGTGAAAAAAGGTGTAAGTATTGAAGAATTAGATAAAGAGATAGAAAAAGTAAAAGAGGCTGTTAAGAGTGAGCCGGATAACTTTAAGAAGAAGGATCATGCGACAAATGATTACTTCCCGGCTCAACAGCCCAAAAAATAAAAAAGCTTAAAAAAAAGAAAAACACTGTGCAATTAGTAGTATGTACAGTGTTTTTCTTTATTTTGACAGGGATAACTTGTGATGTCAACTGAATTCATTTATAAACGGTTGATGACAGGTTCCCCGTCAATTAGTTCAGCGATGAAGCTTTTTGTTGAGGAATCATCGATGATGAGATCGGTTATTTTGTCCTCGAGTATTTCTTGGATGATTCTTCGTAAAGGACGGGCACCAAAAGTTGGATTGTATCCTTTCTCTACAAGATATTCTTTGACTTCGTTTGTGACCTTAAGCGTCATATTTTGTTCTCTTAACATGGCATTTAGATCTTGCAGCATTAAATCAACTATCTTTAATAAACCATCCTTTTCTAGCGGTTTAAATTCAATAATGCTATCAAAGCGATTCAAAAACTCTGGCTTAAAAAAGCTTCCAAGAGAATCCAGGATATTAAGCTCTTTCGCTGTATGATCTTGGCCAAACCCAACTTTAACTTGTTTATGTCCGACACCAGCATTGCTTGTCATAATAATCACTGTGTCTTTGAAACTGACGACTCTGCCTTGACTGTCAGTAAGACGACCATCGTCAAGAATTTGCAGAAACATATGCTGAACGTCAGGGTGAGCTTTCTCAATTTCGTCTAGTAGAATAATGCTATAAGGGTTTCTGCGGACTTTTTCGGTTAATTGACCCGCATCTTCATGTCCAACATAACCAGGAGGTGAGCCTATGAGCTTTGATACACTGTGCTTTTCCATATATTCACTCATATCCAAGCGGATCATCGCATCTTTGGAGCCAAATAGCTCAAGTGCAAGCGTCTTAGACAGCTCTGTTTTCCCAACACCAGTTGGACCAACAAAAAGGAAGGAGCCGATTGGCTTATTTTTCGCTTTTAACCCTGCACGACTTCTTTTTATGGCCTTAGTAACCCTTTCAACAGCTTCTTCCTGACCAATTACTTTTTCTGAAAGTAGCTTATGAAGGTTCTTCATTTTTGTTTGTTCATCTTCTTGAAGCTTTCCGACAGGAATTCCTGTTTTTTGTTCAATCAATGCTTGAATTTGTGCAACATCTACAATTGGTCGCTTTTGATTTGGATTGGATTGAAGTATTTTTTCAAGTTCCATTTCCTCTTGGTGAAGTTTAGCTGCTGCTTCATAATTTTCAGTTTTTAGTACCTGTTCCTTCTCTTTAGCAATCTCTTCAAGTCTTTTTTCTATTTTTTCTGCAGAACTGTAGTCTGACATTAAATTAAGTTTTGAACCTGCCTCATCCATTAAATCAATTGCCTTATCCGGAAGGAAGCGGTCCTGAATATAGCGTTGTGATAATGTGACACACGCTTCGAGAGCCTCGTCTGAGAAAGTAACCTCATGAAAGTTCTCATACTTTTCTCTTAATCCTTTCAGAATCTCAATTGCATGTTGTGTGCTAGGTTCATGAACCTGAACAGGCTGAAATCTGCGTTCAAGCGCTGCATCTTTTTCGATCTGACGATATTCCTTCAGAGTTGTAGCACCTACTAGTTGCAATTCGCCGCGGGCTAACGCGGGTTTTAACATATTTCCCGCATCCATCGAGCCTTCGGCAGAACCTGCGCCAACTAATAGATGAATTTCGTCAATAAAGAGAATAATATTTTTTCTTTGCTGTAACTCTGCAATAATTTGCTTCATTCTTTCTTCAAATTGGCCACGAATTCCTGTATTCGCAACTAAAGACGCAACATCTAATAGAAATACTTCTTTATTTTTTAATTTGTTAGGAACCTTTTCATCGGCAATTCGAACAGCTAAGTTTTCAGCGATGGCGGTTTTTCCAACACCAGGTTCCCCAATCAGGACAGGGTTATTTTTATTTCTTCTATTTAAGATTTCAATTACACGGTTCACTTCTTCATCACGACCAATAACAGGGTCTATGAGTCCAGCGCGTGCCATTTGGGTGAGATTGCGACCAAATTGATCAATAAAGCCCCCAGTTCCTCCACGACCGTGTGAAGGCTGTATGTTCATCTGTTGCTGATTATTTGCTGCTGAAAATTTCTTAAAAAGATCTTCCATTGGTGTTTGATTGAAGGGAGAGAAACCTGACATGCTTGGACCAAAGGATGAAGTCAATTTTGCTTCCTCTTCCTTGTAGCAATTTTGACAGAGGTGGAGTTGCTTCTCAACACCATTTAAATTCATCGTTACATGTACTTGAGCGTCTGTTTGCTCACAAATTTGACAAAGCATTTCACATTCCTCCTATTTTTTTGACTTTGACTAACTTTGACCTTCTTGTTTTTATTATAATTTGACCTTTTTTGACTTTCAAGTGATTTGCATCAGAATCTACCCAATTTATTTTGGTAATTTAATGTAAAAAGGGAAAAATGAACATTTTTCTAAGCAACTTAAAATCATTTTAAAATGCTCGTCATTGTTTGTCCTTCTTTTCATATATTGAAATGGAGGGAGGATATTTTATGAAAACAAACTGGGGAGCTGCCTTCCAAATCGCAGCTGTTTACGTGGGAACTGTCGTTGGAGCTGGATTCGCAACAGGACGAGAAATTGTTGAGTTTTTTACGAGATTCGGCTTTATAGGGTTAATAGGGATATTATTTAGTGGTTATATTTTTATCTCTCAAGGCTCAAAACTGATGAGAATTTCTGCCAAGATCGGAGCAACTTCTTATCAGGAATTTAATATTTTTTTATTTGGGAGAGTATTCGGTTCAATCATAAATGTCATTATGCTTTTTATGCTCTTAGGAGTATGTGCCGTCATGTTATCCGGAGCAGGGGCGGTGTTTAGCGAGCAGCTTGGTTTATCGAGAAGTTTTGGATTAATTTTAACACTATCACTTTCCATCATCGTTATGATCGTTGGTATAAAAGGACTATTTGCAGCTAACACAATTGTTGTTCCGCTAATGATTAGTTTTAGCTTTATTTTAATGGTTATGTCGGTGCAGTTGCCCAATTTTTTAGATCAACTTTTATTCATTCCCTTTGTGGATGACGGCTGGAAGTCAGTCGTTGCCCCTTTTTCTTATACTGCGCTGAATTTGGGACTTGCTCAAGCAGTATTGGTTCCTGTTGCGGCAGAAATAAGAGATGAACAGACGGTAAAGTGGGGCGGAATTATAGGAGGAGCTGCGCTAACCCTCATCCTCTTATCAAGTCATTTCACATTGGTAATGCTTCCTAACGTTGAAGCTTTTGAAATTCCAATGGCAGTGGTCATGAAAAGTTTAGCGGCAGGATTGTACGGCTTGTATATATTAATTATTTATGGCGAAATATTTACTTCTGTAATCGGCAATGTTTTTGGTTTAGAAAGACAAATTAAAACTTTTCTGCCTTTGCCAAGTATAGCGATTGTAGGAGGTATACTTACTATTGCCTTTCTAATTAGCCAAATTGAGTATGGTACGTTATTATCCTATCTGTATCCTGTTTTTGGCTATATTAGCATTATTTTCATCATTTTGCTTTGGATGAAGCCATTAGATAAAATTGAAAAAAAATGAACTAACTGCAGTTGAAATAGTGTAACACGAAAAAACCGAATGTTTACTTTCAAAAAGTAAATATTCGGTTTGTAAAATGGTATTGTGAAATTGATTGCTTTCTCATAAACTTGAGTCCAATTCATCATTGCGCACTTCAAGTTAAAAAACGAACGTTCATTTACCTTTTACATTATTTTAAGGAGTAAATACGGATATAAAATGATTATTAAACGTGATATGGTTCGTTTTTTAATTAGTGATCGTACATGATGAAATCGATCCACTTAATTTAATGGGTAGATGACAAACAAAAATAAATCAAAAATAAGATGTGATACGATTACTAATGGCAGACTCTTTTTCCATGCGTATAAATATCCCCAAAAAACACCGCTAATCAGAGCAGCAAGTGGAAGAATGAACGAGCCTGAATAAACATGTACCGATGCATACAGTATAGACGACATGAATACTGCGGTCGTCACACTGGCAGTCTTTTGAATTCTTTTTTGAATGAAGCCTCTCCAAAAGATCTCCTCACCAGGGATGATCACCAGCAGCAAAACGATGTAATGCCAAAGAACAGTAGGAGAAAGACGACTGTACAGCCTTGCAATTTCGTTTGAAAAGGGGAGCTGAAATAAATCGATAAGAAGACTCCCTAGTAAAAATATTAAAAAGAGAATGACCCCAGACATACCACCAAGAGATAAATATGTGAAGAGTGGAACTCTATCTTCAATTTCTTCATGTATGATTGAATAGCTAATAAGAAATAGCATCGTCGCAGTGAAAATATACCAAAATATACTCTTATCTTGGAAGGTGAAAAAGATCAAAAGATGAGCAAGAAGAAAACCAATGATAAATCGATAATCTTTCGCCCAATTAGGTATGGCCATATGAAAAGCTCCTTTCTACTATCGTCAAATGGCAGGAGTTGGTTTGGCTGCAATCACTTAAAGAACTATCTTTATTCCATTGAAAAAGGAGGAAGTAAATCTATTAATTCATTATATAGGTTAGTTAAAAGGAGGACAATTATTTGACTAAAACAAAAAAGACTTTGGACTAAGAACAAAGAAGAGCAACACGATAGGGTTAAATTTACTCACTTAAGGAGTTGGCAAGATAAAAGATTTCCCTCTAGCAGCATACAAAAACCCTATTGGCGAACCATTAGGGTTTTGTGTTGAACATATTACAAAATTGATTCCTTAATTACTTTATAGTTCTTATGGTTGACAACGGTTCTTTGTTCAAGTTCGAGGTCGCGATAATTATCCATATAGGTTAAATCCACGATAACAGAGTTTTCGTTTACTTTTTCAACAACGCCCTGAAGGCCATCGCGAAATTCTATAATATTTCCAACTTCTGCTTTTTTCATCTGTCCTCTCTCCTTTTTCTCACAAAGTCGAATGATTATAAGTAACAGTTTGCACTAAATTCCATCATTCGTAAAGAAAAAGATGTAAATATTTAGCGAATATCCACATTTTTAGTGAAATGGTGGAAAATTCAACTATTGATTTGAGTCAAACTGTTTTTAAGATTCGGCTTTGAGATACAATAATGTTGGTAAACTGTTTTTGGCTCATTTTATGTATGGAATCAGAGAGAAAATAAACTAAAATCATAGAACAAGGCTTCAGATTTAAAGTTGCCGTTTAGACATTATGAGTGCTGTTTTTTTTTCGTGTATTCCTTTAATTCAGTTATAATCATGCTCTTCGTTTCCTCGTCGTTCACACCTACAAGCCCATAGGAAAAAGAAGTAGCAGAAGTGCGTTTTTTCCAAATTGGCTCTGCCATGATTGAAAGTGGTTGAGCATTTAATACAAATGAAATCATCAATACTATATTTTTTTCATTTATCGGTAAATCTAGAGAGGAAGAGAGTCTTAAACCGTTAGGACTCAAATCTATAATCAAGGCAGAGCCTTCTTTTAAGTCGTTATTGAGCTGATTTAATCGTAAAACTTTGAATGTAGCCTTAACCGGATTCTCGAATGTAAAACGAAAGGACTCATCTCTTTTAAAAAGCATGCAAATGCGCTCCTTTTTCTATTGGCTTTGGAAACCATATGGTTGATAAAACGAATTTTGCTCAGTTTGTGTGCTAAAAAATGAGTCGAAAATCAATATCGACATATGATAAAGTATTGAATATGTTGAAAAGCGTGCGAAATGGGATTTTCATTGGTCAAGGAAGCAGAATTTCGTTTTCACAACATTTTCATAAGTTCTTTATGGTTCCTTTTTGAGAAGTGGAAATGAATTATTGATTATGATACAGATAATTGTTAAACAAAGCAATATGAAATATGTCGAAAAATTTTGTATGATTTTTCACAAACTTTTCACATAAATTGATGCGATTTTTTTGTAAAATAGTCAAGTTTTTGTTATTCTTTCACTGAGTGCTTTTTTTGTCGAATTAGATAGAAAAGCTTCTTCGAGGTTACATGAAACATGTTTATTTGTAAAACAATAATGGAGGTAGGTATTCCTTTTATTAAAAAGGTATTATATATTATAAAGTAAACATGTAACATTATTAAATTTGATAAGGGGTTTGATGAATTATGGTAGAAAAACAATTTAAAGTAATCGCTGAAACAGGAATTCATGCACGTCCAGCTACAGTGTTGGTACAAACTGCAAGTAAATTTGAAGCTGACATTCAACTTGAATATAAAGGGAAAAAAGTAAACTTGAAATCAATCATGGGTGTCATGTCATTAGGAATTGGTCAAGGAGCTGAAATTACTATTTCTGCTGAAGGTGGAGATGAAGCGAATGCTCTTCAAAGTCTTGAAGAACTAATGAAAAAAGAAGGGTTAACTGCATAATGAGCTTTTTACAAGGTATTGCTGCATCAAGTGGAATTGCAATTGCGAAGGCATATCGTTTAGTTGAGCCTGATTTATCTTTTGAAAAAAAAACGATTGAGAAGGTAGATTCTGAGGTAGAACGCTTTGAGGCTGCAATTGCTCAATCCAAAAGTGAATTAGAAATGATTCGCGATAATGCGAGAGAAAATCTAGGTGCTGATAAGGCGGCTATTTTTGAAGCTCACCTTCTTGTATTAAGTGATCCAGAATTACTAAATCCAATAAAGGATAAGGTGAAGTCTGATAAAGTAAATGCTGAATTTGCCCTAAAGGAAACAGCAGATATGTTCGTTTCCATGTTTGAATCCATGGATAATGAATATATGAGAGAAAGAGCAGCTGATATTCGTGATGTTACGAAACGAGTTCTTTCTCATTTACTTGGCGTGAAAATTGTCAATCCTAGTATGATTTCAGAAGAGGTTGTCGTTGTTGCGGAGGATTTAACTCCTTCAGATACTGCTCAGTTAAATCGTCAGTTTGTCAAAGGTTTCACAACTGATATTGGCGGGCGAACATCGCATTCAGCAATTATGGCGCGTTCTTTAGAAATTCCAGCGGTTGTTGGTACAAAAACAGTGACAAAGGACATTGAGAATGGTGATTTAGTTATTGTTGATGGTCTAAAGGGAGAGGTACATATTAACCCTACCCCTGAGCTTGTCGAACAATATAAAAAAGCGACTGAAGACTTTGAAGCACAAAAAGCCGAGTGGGCGAAGCTAAAGAATGAACATACTTATTCAGCAGATGGGCATCAAGTGGAATTAGTTGCTAACATTGGAACGCCTAACGATCTCGAAGGTGTGAAGAATAACGGAGGAGAAGGCGTCGGCCTGTATAGAACTGAATTTCTTTACATGGGAAGAGACGAGCTGCCAACAGAAGAGGAGCAGTTTGAATCCTACAAGGCTGTCCTCGAAGGCTTAGAAGGGAAGCCAGTTGTTGTTCGTACGTTGGACATAGGTGGAGATAAAGAGCTTCCATACTTAAAATTGCCGAAAGAAATGAATCCTTTCCTTGGCTTCCGGGCAATTCGCTTATGCTTAGAGGAAAAAGAAATCTTTAGAACACAATTAAGAGCATTACTTCGAGCTAGTACGTATGGAAATCTCAAAATAATGTTCCCGATGATTGCGACTTTAGATGAGTTCAGACAAGCGAAAGCAATGCTTGAGGAAGAAAAAGCAAAGCTTCAAGGTGAAGGTATCGAGGTTTCAGACAAAATAGAAGTTGGTATTATGGTAGAAATTCCTTCAACAGCGGTTCTTGCGGATCAATTTGCAAAAGAAGTTGATTTCTTTAGCATCGGTACGAATGATCTCATTCAGTACACGATGGCTGCAGATCGCATGAATGAAAGAGTTTCGTATCTTTACCAACCATATAATCCTTCTATTTTACGGTTAGTAAAAATGGTCATTGATGCCGCTCATAAAGAAGGAAAATGGACAGGCATGTGTGGGGAAATGGCCGGAGATGAAACAGCCATTCCACTTCTATTGGGTCTTGGTTTGGATGAGTTTTCCATGAGCGCAACTTCCATTTTAAAAGCGCGCTCCCAGATTCGTTATTTAAACAAGGCTGAGATGGAAAAATTAGCGGCAGAGGCATTACAGAAATCAACGACTGAAGAAGTCATTGAAATGGTGACGGCTGCTACAAGCAAGAATTAGGTTTAATTGGATAAAAATAAGGGTATAGGAACCAAGGCACTTGGTGAACCTATTTTCTCCCTATTAAGGTCGACTGTTTTTTCCAGTCGGCTTTTTTTTTATCTAAATTCTCCTCTGTCCTTCTATTAAATGATAGAATAATGACATAAATTTTCGAAATGAAAAATGAGAGGGGAATATGTATGTTAAAGAAGGAGCAAACAGTAATTGGCTTTATAGGCTTAGGTGTTATGGGAAAAAGTATGGCCACAAACCTCTTAAAAGCAGGGTATCCTGTTGTCGTTTTTACAAGGACAAAAGCTAAGGCACAAAGCCTCCTTGAAGAAGGGGCAATATGGGGGAGTTCAAGTAAAGAGGTTGCTACAAAAGCTAATGTTATTATTACGATTGTCGGTTATCCTTCAGATGTAAGAGAAGTATATTTAGGTGATCATGGTGTAATTCCAAATGGGAATCGGGATACTTATGTAATTGACATGACAACTTCCACACCTAGCCTTGCTGTTGAAATATATGAAGAAGCTAAAAAGAAGGGAATACATGCTCTTGATGCCCCTGTATCAGGCGGCGATATCGGTGCAAGGGAAGGTAAACTTTCGATTATGGTTGGCGGAGATAAGGAAGATTTTGAGGCAGTGTTGCCGATTTTGAATGTGCTAGGAACAAATATTGTTTATCAAGGAAAAGCTGGTGCTGGACAGCATACAAAAATGTGTAATCAAATTGCTATTGCTTCAGGAATGATAGGGGTTAGCGAAGCGATGGCTTATGCAGTCAAATCCGGACTGGATCCAGAAAACGTCTTAAAAAGTATTTCCTCTGGAGCTGCTGGAAGCTGGTCGCTCTCTAATTTGGCGCCGAAAATGATTGAAGGTAATTTTGAACCTGGCTTCTTTATTAAACATATTATAAAGGATATGTCGATTGCTCTCAAAGAAGCGGAAAGTATGGGAATGGAAGCGCCAGGCTTAGCGTTAGCGTTGTCATTATATAAAGAGCTGGCTGAGCGTGGTGAGGAAAACAGCGGCACACAAGCGTTATATAAATATTGGCAATGATTGTTCTTTTATTGCTGCTGTTCAAAACTTTTGTGTGAAACTTGAGTTTCATATGTCCTTTAGTTGTGCTAAAATGCCAATACGCTTTTCAACAAAGCCATTTTTTTAGACTCATCCCACGGATTGTCGTGTAAAAAAAGCATGGGAAGAAAAAAGCCATTTTCTTCCCATGCTTTTTGGTTTAGAACGTATTCTTGGGGTATTCCTATTTATATGGATGTCAGGAAAAATTGTTCCATGCGATCCATCGCTTCTCTAATGGTTTCCATTGAATAGGCGAAAGACAGCCGCACATACCCTTCTCCGATCGGAGAAAATGCACTGCCCGGAACAACAGCTACCCGAGCTTGTTCAACAAGCGCGAGGGCAAATTCAAAGGAATTCTCGTATTGGGAAGGCAGCTTAACAAAGAAATAAAAAGCACCGTCAGGCTTTACGACATTAAGCTTCATCTTCTTTAGTCGCATGTACATATAGTCTCTTCTTTTTAAGTATTCCTCTTTCATTTCGTGTGCATCATTTTTTCCATTGGTTAACGCTTCAAGCGCAGCAATTTGAGAGATTGAAGTTGCACAGGAGACGTTGTATTGATGAACCTTCAGAATATGCTTCGCAATGATTTCGGGGGCAAAGATAAAGCCCACTCTCCAACCTGTCATCGAATGAGATTTCGATAAGCCGTTGATGATAATCGCTTTCTCCTTTAGTATAGTTCCAATTGAAAAATGTTCCCGTTCATAGACGAGTTCACTGTAAATTTCATCAGCGACAATAAAAATCTCTTTTTCTTTTACTAGCGCAGCGATTTCGGTTAGTTCTTCCTTTGTTAAGCTTGCTCCAGTCGGATTAGAAGGGTAAGGAAGAACGATACAGCGAGTTTTATCTGTTATGTAGTTTGCGATTATTTCTGCAGATAATCGAAATTGATTTGTCGTTGTATCTGCGTATACTGGTTTTGCACCACATAATCGAATGATCGGCTCATAACCGGGATAAACTGGACCAGGCAAGATTACTTCGGAACCCTCAGCTAGTATAGTTCTGAAAGTAATGTCAATTGCTTCACTTGCTCCAACAGTAGTAATAATTTCTGTTTCTGGATTGTAGTGAAGTTGATATTTTTCTTTGACAAATTGTGCTGCTGCGCGCCTAAGCTCTAACGTCCCTGCATTATGCGTGTAGGAAGTAAAGTTTTCCTCAATCGCTTTAATTCCCGCCGCTTTTACGTGAAAGGGTGTCGGGAAATCTGGCTGCCCGATTGTTAGGGAAATCATGTCCTCCGTGCCAGCAACTAAATTAAAAAATTTTCGAATTCCTGAGATTTCTATATTTTTAACTTTGGCATTAATTAAATGTTCCAATAACCTCAACCTCCATTTATGGATCTATTTTAGCAAAGTGAAGTTGATTATGAAATATTATTCATTGCTTGAAACAATAAAAAAATCCCTCTGCCATAAGCAGGGGGAGCACTAATATTAATATCCATAATCCCAATCAATTTCATCTTCGTGCCAAAACACTGGTGACACTGCTCCGAAATTCACAACCTTGTTATCATATTTACAGGTACATTGATCGCAACCACATTGTTTTTGAATTTCATTAAATACGGAATGATCGATATTCTCAATAATTGTAAGAGTCTGGTCTTTCTTATACAGAATGGCAGTTCCCTTCATTTGCAATTGCACCTCTTTTAATCCTAACTTATTTGTTCAACTGAATTGTATTCCTCTAGCGTTAAAAAGTCTATATGATTGTTATAAAGTTCACATAATTCTCAATAATGATGAAAAGGACGTAAATTTTTAATCATTTAAATGAAAAATCGAATTAGTTCTTTTACCTATTCATGGTATAGTAGTATGTATATATGTTACTTAAGAAATAGGAAGGAAGAACTGGGATGGAAATAAACAAAGGAATATTATTAGAGAGCGGTACAAATGAGTTAGAAATGGTTGAATTTAGCATCGGTCAAAATAAATTCGGAATTAATGTCATAAAAGTAAAAGAAATTATTAATCCTGTTGCGATAACGCAAATTCCTCATGCTCACCAAAACGTGGAAGGGATTATTGAATTAAGGGGAGAAGTTTTGCCAGTTGTTAACGTAGCAGCAGCTCTTGGTTTTCCACCATCAGCTAACCCTGAACTCGACAAATTTATTGTAGCAGAGTTTAATAAACAAAAGGTAGTGTTCCATGTACATAGTGTTACTCAAATTCATCGTATTTCATGGGATCAAATTGAAAAACCGTCTGACATGTATCAGGGAACGGATAGTCAAGTAATCGGTGTTGTAAAAATTAATAGTGAAATGGTGTTATTGCTAGATTTTGAAAAGATTGTTGTAGAAATTAACCCTGATTCAGGTATTAATGTTGGACAAATAAAGAAGCTAGGAAAAAGAGAGCGCTCATCGAAAAAATTGGTTGTCGCAGAGGATTCTCCATTATTGCGTAAGCTTCTCAGTGACACTCTTGGTGAAGCAGGGTATGAACAAGTTGAATTTTTTGAAAATGGTCGTGACGCGTTAAGCTATTTGGAGTCTGTGATAGAGGCTGGCAAAGATGTCGCAGACGTGGTGCAATTAGTTATTACAGATATTGAAATGCCACAGATGGATGGTCATCATTTGACAAAAAGAATTAAGGACGATTCGCAACTTGCAAAACTTCCAGTAATCATTTTTTCTTCCCTAATTACCGATGATTTACGCCATAAAGGTCAAATGGTTGGAGCTGATGGGCAGGTGAGTAAACCAGAGATAGCTGAATTAGTCTTATTAATTGACGAACTCATCTTATAAGTGAGCGGATCTTTTTACTGCCTTATCTTTTTCGTCTATGAATAATGTCATTGACTGTTTCTAATTCGATAGAGAAGATTCGTAGAATAAAAGTGAGCGTTTTAAATTTGGAGACAAGCTTGATAAATAAGAGCTAAACCTACCCCTAACTGGTTAAAAGTAAAAAATTTAAACGAGTTAGGGGTGTTTTTTTAATTGCCGTTTTTATTATATGGAATTGTTGAGCTAAAAATCGTTTTATCATATCGAACCATAAAATGGGCTTGTTAAAGTTTACATACACTATGGTTGTTAATTTGCTTTGGATTGAATTAAAAATAATTGTCTCCAAGTCTTTTAAATACAGGTTTCTCATAACGTTTTTTATTGTTATTAGACTGTTTTTTTTCTTCTTTTAGTCCAGTATACAGTGAAAGTAATTTTTTCGCTTCATTCAATGAAAGATGCGCTTTAGGGTTACGAACATTTTTGTCCAGTTTTCCTAAATGAGGTAAATACGCAAAATCGCTCTTTGAAGGGGGCAGGTGGAAAGAATATTTGCCACAGACAACTAAAACATCTGATTGTTGTTGACTATATTTAGGATTATTTGAAAAATGAAGACCAACTTTTTTGGCTTTCCCTTCCTTTAGTAATTTTTTTAAGGCATCATGCTTTAACTTATAAAGAAATTTTGGGTTTGGAGCCGTTTTTGCATGACGATTAACCGTGAAGATTGCTTGTGAGAGGTTTTCTACCGTTGGGTCCAAATGAGGAGAGTGATTCCTATCCCGATTCAAAATGCTTGCTCCTTTCAAAATGAAATTTCCTTCTTCACATAGTATACCCTTTTTATCATAAAAAAGGAAATGGTGATTGATAATATCTTGAATAAATGGTAACGATAAGGAAATGCGTTATAAAACGTAGCTTTGAATAATTATTGAAAGCAATAATCTGATTAAAGAATCAGAAGATTTGCGAAATATACAATTATTTATCTAAAAACGAATAATATATTTAAAAAGATAATTATATTTCGTCAATAAATCGTAAAATTTTCGAAAATGATTGGTAATGTTCGTTTTTTAGGAGTTCTTTCGGTTTATGAAATTGATTGCACTATTTAATCAATGCTATAATATATTATACTAATGCATTAATTCAGAGAAACGAAAAGATAGAGACGACAAGGTTTTTTACTTGATGAGGATTTTTTCACAAACATTGTTTTTTGGAATTTATTTGATCTGCTCGCCTAAAAAAAATGAAACGTTGTTGTACTCATTCTGAGTAGCAGCAGCCGAGATGAATTTTTAAAAAACAGTGACTGGAAAAGGGATGATCAAGAAAAACCTTCTCAATGGAATGAGGTTGGTAAGGTGGGGCCACTGAGAAAAAATGCAAAGGAAAGAGAGAAGTTAATATCAGATGACAGTACAGTTGAATCGATCATTTACAATTTAATTTTCAATTATGTAAAGCATATGGTTTTTGTTATGAAGGTTGAAGAAGGTCCTCGATTTCAATACTTATTTGTTAATGAAATGGGGCTTCTTTATGCTGGGATATCAGAAGAAGCGATTGGGAAATCAATGGAGGATGTTCTGCCATATGAACGCTACTTAAAAATAAAAAAGGCATATGATCGTGTTGTCATTTTAAATGATTCAGTTACTTATTCGGATCAAATCATGTTTCCGAATGGAAGCATGGGCTATACAGAATCCTTATTAACCCCAGTTCGGGATGAACATAATAAAATAAAATATATTGTTGCTGTGACAAGGGATATTACAGAGTTGGTCGAAGAACGAAATCGGCTTATTAATGCAGAGCAAAAGTACCGATCTATCGTTGATCATACACTAGATGGTGTATTTACTGTGTCGTTGGAAGGCAAGATTTTAGAAGTAAATCCTTCTGGCCAACTATTATTAGGGTATGCTGAAAAACAAATGACAAAACGCTCTTTTTTTGATTTAATTCCTGATGCTGAGGTGCAAAAATTTATCGATTTATTTCAACAAACAGTTGAAGCTGGCGTTGCGTTGGAGTCACTTGATTGTCGTTTGATTCATTCAAAAGGATACGGTATAACCACTCATATTAAGACAATTCCGATTGTCATCAATTCAAAAATTGAAGGTGTTTATGTCATCACAAGAGATATTTCTGAACATGCGAAAAATGCTGAAACCATTAAGTATATGGCTTTCCATGACCACCTAACAGGTCTATATAATCGTCGGGCTTTGTTAAACGATTTGGAGCAAATGATTAAGGCAAATAAAAACAGAGGCATGTTTGCGCTCCTTTCTATCGACTTGGATCGCTTTAAATATTTGAATGATACGTTAGGACACCTAGCTGGCGATCAAGTTTTGATTCAAGTTGCCGAGCGATTAAGTATATTTAATAATGACAATATTAAAGTTTATCGTCAGGGTGGAGATGAGTTCAGCATCCTTTTTGAGGGTTCAAGAAAGGAAATTACATCGTTAGCTCAAAAAATTCTTTCGCTTTTTACTAAATCCTTTTATCTTCATTATCAAGAATATTTTATCTCACCAAGTATTGGAATTAGCATATATCCGCATGACGGAAAAAATGCTGAAACGATTATAAAAAATGCCGATGAGGCGCTGTTTCGTGTCAAAGAGAGAGGCAAGGCTCATTTTCAATTTTATAAAACAGAAATGAATTCCGTAGGTGCCCATATTGTTTCATTAGAAACCCATCTGAGAAAAGCTCTCGCAAAAGATGAATTTATGTTGTTTTACCAGCCACAAGTGAGTCTAGCAACGGGCAAGGTCAAGAGTTTTGAAGCATTAATACGCTGGAATAGCAAAGAGTTAGGGATGATTTCACCTGCCAATTTTATTCCTTTAGCGGAAGATACAGGTCTAATTATTCCGATCGGTAACTGGGTTATCGATACCGCGTGCAGGCAAATTAAGAAATGGTCGGAACTGGGCAAAAAAGGGATAAAAATTGCCATTAATATATCGCCAAAACAGTTTTTACAACCAAAGCTAGTCGAGACGATTAAAGAATCGATCCGGAAACATAAGATTGAACCGTCGCTGTTAGAAATTGAAATAACGGAAGGTGCGATGCAGGATACGGCGGAGACTTCACCTATTCTTAATAGTTTAAAAGAACTCGGAGTAACCATATCAATTGACGACTTCGGAACAGGCTATTCATCATTAAATTATATTAAGCAATTCCCGATTGATGTTTTAAAAATTGACCAGTCATTTGTTCGAGATGTTATAAATAGTGAGAAGGATGCAGCAATTACCACAACTATCATCCATTTAGCCAATAGTCTCGGTATAGAAGTAGTGGCTGAAGGTATAGAAGAGAAGGAACAAGCTGAGTTTCTGATGAGAGCGAATTGCCATAAAGGTCAAGGATACTTATTCTCTAGACCGATTAGTGCAACAGATGTTGAATTCAAAATCTTTAACGGCAATGAGGAAATGGTTATTTTTTAAGAAGGCTCTGTTATATGTCGGTGTTGATTTTGGGCTCATTTCACATGAAATGAGCCCAAAATCAACACCGACATAGCTAAATAAAGGTGATGGAAAATTGAAAACGAGAAAGCTTGGCGAACACCCCGTGGAAAGCAAGTACTTGGAGTGGAAATCAATGAATTTACCCGCAATCTCGTGTGGGAATAACAAAAGACATCACTCTCGATGGCTTTTGTGGAAAAGCTGAATATCTTCATAAAAAAGCGCCGTGACTGAATCTTTAGCTCATGTTGTTCATGCTTATGGCTCGATGTTAACATGGACATAATGCAGCAGGTGGAGACTAAAAACCTCCTATACTTTCAATAGATAGAAAGTCATCGCTACTTGTAAAAACGACAGCATTACTTACGGGAAAGAGTGAAAATCGTTAATTCAGGTACGGAGAGGAAGCGAAAGGGTAGTCTTGTTGTACCTAATCCTCTGTTTACATATAATGTTAAAGGCTTTTCTTCTCCAACCGTGTAAAATCCCTCATAGTATTTTTCACCATATGGCGGTTTGACTAATGCTCCAAGTAAAGGAATTTGAATTTGCCCTCCATGACTATGACCGCTTAGTTGTAATTGGATATTAAACATTGCAGCGTTATCTGCAAGATCTGGGGCGTGGGACAATAAAATCTTGTATGCGTCATCAGGCACGTTGGCGAGTGCTGCACTAATATCAGGTTGACCAAGCATGGCATCATCAATGCCAAGAAGGTAGATGGAATTCTGGGCATTTTTTTCAATTTTGATTGAATCATTAAGAAGTAAAGTGAAATCAGACTCTTCCATAATTCTTTTAAAAATATCTGTTCCATATCCACCGTGGTCATGGTTTCCATATACAGCGTACTTCCCGAGTGGGGCCTTAAGCTTTTTTAAAATCGTGATCACACGTTCAAACTCTCCATATTTATTCGGCTCGTCTAATAAATCTCCTGTAAAAAAGAGAATATCCGGCTTGTGATGATTAATTTCCTCAACTAATTCTTGAAGCTGCTCTAATGTATATTGAAAACCTAAATGGGTATCACTGAATTGGATAATTTTAATATTTTCAAAATCCGCAGGAATATCAAGATGAGAAATCTGATATTTATTGATTTTTAGCAGTTTAGGCTCTATCCTTCCAGCATAAGTATATCCGCCGACTGACAATCCAATTGTCGTTAGTAATGTACCGAAAAATCTTTTCAAAAAAGATCTTCTTGAAACTTTTTTGGGCATTTTCTTTACCAACCTAACTTTAAAAATTCCGCTCTCTCAACCATGAAATAAAAATCCATTTATTGTCTTTTTTTTGAATGTTGGGACTGTCCTCAATCATATGATTGAATCATGATAGGTAATACTCAATAATGTAATAAACACGATGTTTTTTCATGCTTGTATAGTTAATACTATCAAATAATAAGAAGAAAAAGAAGGATGTTTATCTTTGGAAGGAAGGAAAAATTCGTTATTTGAAATAAAATGAATGACATTAATAATACTGTAGCTTAAGCTGAACGGGAAATAAAAATGGGGGATGAAAATATTTAAGAATAACTTGCTAAAGTGCTGGCTTTTTCTTTGCTTTTGTACATTGTGAAATCAACTTTGTTACATGATATAATTTTTAAAAGCAATAGTTTACTTTGATAGGAGGGATGTAAATGGATGCATTGGATATTTTAACCGATCTTGAAAATGTCATTCCATTCTTCCAACCGATATTCAGTGCTGATGAACATCGTGTAATAGGGTATGAGGTATTAGGCCGATTTAAAACTGACGATGATCATATTAGCCTTGGTCCTTATTTTCTTGATGAAGGTATTCCTGAGGAATATCGCTTAGAGCTTGACAATACAGTTTTAAGAAAAGCCCTTCAACAGGCAACAGCACTTGATGACGATGTTCTTCTTTTTATTAATCGGGATGCCGATTTATTATTATATGATGAAAATGAAGAGTTACTTCATCTTTTACTAGAATTTGGCGAGAAAGGAGTCAAAATCGAAAGGGTGGTTATTGAAATTTCTTTCAATAACCATTTAGATGATGCTGAAAGAATTGGTCATTTAATTAACTATTACAAAACTTATGGCATTAAAATTGCCTTTGACAAACTCGGAGATAGTAGTCATCAAATTGACCTCATTGGTCTGATTTCGCCTACTATTCTAAAAGTTGATTTGCAGGCTTTAAGATCAACAAGGCTTGCCTCAAGCTTTCAAGATATTATTTATTCTTACTCACTTTTAGCAAGAAAGATTGGAGCAACCCTTTTATTCGAGAATATTGAGATGGTCTATCAGCTTCAATATGCATGGAAAAATGGGGGGAGGTATTATCAAGGTTATTATTTGCAAAAACCGCATTCTCAATTCGTTGACCGGGATATACTGAAGGAACAATTGAAAAATGAATGTCAGCAATTTATTGATAGTGAAAAGAAAAAACTGGCGGCCCTGTTTGAACAAACGGAGAAGTTCCAAAGTGTTGTTTCTGAGTTATTGCAAAAATATCGTAAAATAGAAAAATATGAGGAGTTATTAATGGTTTTGGGAAAGGAAATGGAGAACTTTGCTTTTAGAATGTATATTTGTGATGAAAACGGTTTTCAACTCTCTCCCAACCTTTTCAAAACTCAAAATGAATGGCTTGTACAACGTGAGTATGTCTATAAAAATTGGAGTTGGAGACCGTACTTTCTTGAAAATATTTTGAAAATGAGTAAAGAAAAAAAGGGAATTCTGTCGGATTTATATAGTGACATTGAGACTGGGGAAAACGTGCGAACATTTTCTTATCCATTGAAAGATAAGCAGTTTTTATTTATAGATATATCTTATGAGTTCATTTTAGAGCATCTTGAATTGCTGTAAATTGGTAAAGAGGAGTCGAATAATCCCTTGCCTTTAGAGGGAATGTAAGAGTAATACATTCTGTAAGGGTGAGAATATTGACAACTTATATGCTTGTTTTGACGATTATTGCCGTTGCAATCGTTCTTTTTGCTTTAGGGTACACATTGGCGGTGACAAAAACTCAAAAAAGATTGAAGGGTGAGTTGGACACATCCATTCCCGGCAAAGTTCAAGAAGGAATATATCAACGCAACCCGGTCTTTATCACTTTTTTTGCTTTTGCAGTTTTAGTTCTATTGTTAATTATTTTTACAGCAATTTATTGGTAAATTGGTGCTGACTATAGACAAACTCACTAACAATCGAGTTTGTCTATAGTTTTTAGTTGCATGTCTACTTTTTGATGTGTTCATTGGAAAAATTAGTCTTGTTTGTTTTTAATTAATGGTCGTACATGATGAAATGTTATTTATGATTCAATCGCCAATGCTTTTTTTAGCCTGTCAATTTCAAAACCTGTAATCACAGTATCATTGTTGATGACAAAGGTAGGAGTTGAGTATGATTGATACTTGTTGATTAAGTCATTGCGAGCCTTGCTGTCCTTTTTTATATCTTTAAGTTCAAATGTAAAGCCATATTCTTGTAAAAAAAGTTTAGCTATTTCACATGATGGACAATCCGGCTGAGTATAAATTGTAATCTTTGTCAATATATGTTCCTCCGCTTACATTTTGATAAATTAATTATAACGCGGTACCGTCCGTTCTGGTAGTAAACAGCATTGAGATGTAAAATGAACAAATTGACTATTGTTATTCCTGCAGACTTAAAACTATTAATCTTAAAAAAGAAGACTAGTGAAATAAGTACTGCATAAAATTTTGACTAGAAGAAGTATCCATCTAACTTTCAAGATTGCCTTCTGATGGAGCAGGTTAAGCAAACGGAACTCTTTTAAGTGTTGATAGTGATTTGGCGGTATAATATCCATAAAAGAGAACTGGTTCATCATTGTTCATTTGATCAAGCATTGCAAAACTGATGCAGACTTTTATCAGTTGTGAAACAGTTACAAGTTAACCGTTTTGAAACCAGTTCCAAATCATTAGAAGGGGGTTTTATTGTGCTGAAAAGAATGGAAGACCATCTTCAAAGAAAGATTGAATTTGAGTATCCTCCTAGAAGAATTGTGTCGCTTTGTCCTGCAATTACGGAAACTCTATATGCCCTAGGGTTAGAAAGCGAAATAGTAGGGCGAACCCGCTATTGTATTTTCCCAAAAGACAAAGTGGAACAAGCAATGATTGTCGGAGGTACAAAAGATATTGAGATGGAAATGGTAAGAAAATTAAACCCTGACCTTATCATTGCAGAAAAAGAAGAGAATACGAAGGAGATTGTTGAGCTATTGGAATACAACTTTCCCGTATTTGTTGCTGAGGTGCGTTCGATTACTGAATCATACAGGATGATAAAAGATATGGGAATCATAACAAATCACGAAAATAATGCGCAATGCCTTATAGACTCCATAAAAAAGGAGTTTATGACACTGCCGAAGATTACTGGGAAAAGAGCGGCATATGTTATTTGGAGAAATCCATATATGGTTGTTGGGGGCAACACATATATAAACTCTGTATTGGAAGAAATGGGATTTCAAAATCCATTTGCAATTTCTCCTCAAAGATATCCTTCAATTACAAAAGAAGAGTTTCAAGAAAGTCAGCTAGATTACATTTTTCTCGCCACAGAACCGTTTCATTTTAAGGAGAAGCATAAACAAGAATTTTTAGAATTTTTACCAGATGCAGTGCCGTTAATTGTCGATGGAGAAATGTTCTGGTATGGAGCTAAAATGAAAGAAGCAGCGAATTATTTTAAAGGAAGAATGGTAAGTGAGTGCTGCTAAATTAGCAAAGGATAACATCAATAAAAAAGCATGGAACATAGGAGCCATGCTTTCACTTGTTCTTTCTGAAGAGATAATCAATTAATCCCATTGCACATACCTCAAGATCAAGTGCGAGAATATCGTATATTTCATGTTCTCTAGGTATATTTAAGTTGTCTAAATGAGAGGAAACTAATTGAAAGAGTCCTACTTTTGTTACATCTATCATTTCTTCAGGAGTACCCCCATTTTTAAAGGCGGCAGCGGCCACATCAACGAAGGGTTTAATCCAACTGAGCACTTGTTTATAGACTTCTTTTGGGTTATCGGACATTCCATAATGGCCAAAAAAGATATAGTCTAAGTTCATTGATTTGTATAATTCAATCGATTGTTCCATTTTATCAGGATCAAAATTTGAAGGAGTCGTAGTTGGAAGGTAGAACTCTATCTCTTTTTTTAGTTGATAATAAATTCCCGCTGTATCTCCGGTGAACATTCCATTCCATTTTGGATGATAAATGCTAAAGTGGTGATTTGCGTGTCCTGGCGTATGATAGAACGTAAGGGTACAATCCTCGGATATTTGTAATTTGTCTCCATTGTCCATCGAAATTAATTGTTCTTCAGGAATTGGGACAATCGGATGAAAGAAGGTGTCGAACTTTTCGCGGTAGACTGCTTTTGCGCCAGCGATTAACCGGGAAGGATCAGCTAAATGTCTTTTTCCTTTAGGATGGACAATAACTTTTGCATTAGGGCAATGATGTAAAAGGAGACCTGCACCACCTGCATGATCAAGGTGAATATGGGTTACAATGATGTATTTCAGATCTTTTGGGGAAAGCCCTAGACTTTTCAAACCATTGATAATATGTGGAACAGAGGGACTGGCACTTGTTTCAATAATTGTTAATTCCCGTTCAAGTAAAACGTAGGAGCCAGTTCTTTCTTTTATATTGAGATCAAGCGCGTCAATTAAATATAGGTTCTCAAAAAGCTTTTCAACAGTGCTCAAAAAAATTCCTCCATTTCATACCTTTTTCTTGTACAAACCTATGTCTTATTTTATGCTGTTAATATTGGCATGTAAAGATAATAACTTGAATTTTCTGAAATTATTACTTATGGATAGAAACATGTCAAAAGAGAAACCTAAGGATAAAGCGGAATGCATATCATACATGGTTTTTGTGAAAGGAGAGGAAACATGTCACAGCTACAAGGTATCATCACACGTTTAAAAAGTCTTCAAGAACAAGGTGGCGCTGGAGAATCAGCGCAACGCTTTTTTGAAGTAAATGGCGAAAGAAAGTGTCAGGTTACATATCACCCCAAAACAGAAACGTTTGAGCTCGAGGTATATAATGAGAAAGAAAAGCCTAAGCGTTATCAATTTGACAATATTGATATGATTACGATTGAAATTTTTGACCTGATACAGTAAGTGAAATGGACTTATTGAAAAAGCTGAATAATGATCAATTTGAAGAGGAGCGATCACGTTTGTTGCCAACAGTTAAATGCCCAAAATGTTCTTACATTGCAGAAATGAATCATGTTTTAACAGCGCAATCGAATCAAAATGTCATTTATAAGTGTCCGCAATGTCATTATGAAGTGCGAAATATTCATACGAGCAAAGGCTAATTGAATTTTATGCATTTTATCGTGTTCCAGGGTGTTCTATGAAGCATCACTGCTGAAACTGTGATAGAATAAAATAGAATGAAAACATTTACGAGGAGTTTTCGACTATGATAGATCTTCACAGTGGAGAGTTTTTGGAGATTAATATTAAAGATTTGATGATTCCTTCTGAACGGGTTGCCCATGTACAGGTAAAAAATAGCTTGGAGCACGCTTTATTAGTTCTTACTAAAAGTGGGTATTCGGCAATACCTGTATTAGATCCGCAGTACAAGCTGCAGGGTCTTATTAGTACCCCCTTGATTATGGAGTCAATACTCGGGCTTGAAAGAATTGAATTTGAACTATTGGAGAAACAACGTGTCGAAGGTGTTATGAATCGAGAAATTCCAAGAATTGCAATTGATTCGGATATCAAATCCTGTTTGACGTTGTTGATTGATCATCCTTTTCTGTGTGTGGAAAGTGACGAAGGATTTTTTGAAGGGATTTTAACAAGAAGATCGGTATTAATGCAATTAAATCAATATACTTCTTCCAGAACAGTGTGAAGGATAAGCGATGTAAAGAGGTCTGTTCGCTTTGATATCATAACTTTAACACTTTAAAAAATCTTTCCTTGTTTTTCAATGAAGGCGCATAATGATGAGTGGATTACAGTAAAGCAATGAATATGTTTAGTCTACAGCCTCCTAACATTAGGAGGCTCAATTTTTGTATATGAGGTGCCGTAATGGAGGACGCAGTACATAGTCAAATGAATCAGAAACAACAAACAAAAAAACCATTTGTATTAGCAGCAGTTATGTTGGCGATGTTTATGGCAGCTATTGAAGCGACGATTGTAGCAACTGCTATGCCTGCAATCGTTGGTGATCTAGGTGGTTTTACTCGATATAGCTGGGTATTTTCATCATACCTATTAATGAATGCAGTGACAGTCTTAATTTATGGGAAGCTATCAGATTTGTACGGGAGAAAACCGATCTTAACGATTGGCATCATTATTTTTTTAATCGGTTCTATCCTTTGTGGTTTTGCTGAATCAATGACAATGCTCATCGTTTTTCGTTTTATACAAGGATTTGGTGCAGGAGCAGTTATGCCGATAGCCAGTACTATTGTTGGTGACATTTACACAATAGAAGAAAGAGCAAAAATTCAAGGATATTTATCAAGCGTATGGGGGATCTCGGCAATTTTAGGTCCGGCGATCGGGGGAATTCTTGTTCAATACGTCAGTTGGCAATATGTTTTTTGGATTAATGTCCCATTGGGAATTTTAGCCATTATCGGAATCAGTTTATTCTTGCATGAAAAAGTAGAAAAGAAAAAACATCAAATTGATTTTCAAGGGGCTTTTTTATTAACGGTTGCCATCTCGGCATTAATGATTCTTCTAGTTGAAGGTGGTACAAATTGGGCTTGGAATTCACCTCAAGTGTTAAGTTTGCTCGCTGTCACGCTTATTGCTTTTCCGCTCTTTGTCTTTCAAGAGCGACGTGCATCTGAACCGATGATGCCCTTTTCCATTTGGAAAGAGCGTTCGATTTTCATTGCCAATATGACCTCACTAACAACAGGGGTTATGTTGATCGGTATTTCTAGCTTTCTGCCTGCTTTTGTTCAAGGTGTGATGGAACAACCGCCGATCGTGGCTGGCTTCACGCTAACAACAATGTCGATCGGGTGGCCAATTGCGGCCACGGTAGCGGGGAATCTCCTTTTGAAAATTGGGTTTCGCATTACTGCGATTATAGGTGGAGCTTCCTTGGTCATTGGTGGTCTTATGTTTGTCTTCTTATCTCCGGAGATGGGGCCTGTCTGGGCAGCATTGGCATCATTCTTTGTTGGTGTTGGCATGGGAATGACGACAACCTCCTTTATTGTTTCAATCCAAAGTACGGTTGGCTGGGAGCAGCGCGGTGTTGCCACGGCAGCAAATATGTTTATGCGTAATTTAGGAAATACAATTGGAGCAGCTCTTTTAGGAGGAATACTTAATAGTCAGTTGCTTTCGTATATTAAAAAACAGGGTGAAACAGTTTCGAAGGAGCTTTCTCTCGATGCCGCGAATATATTATTAAATGAAGAACAAAGAAGCGCCCTCTCTCCAGGGGTTAAATCCGTTTTACAGGAAGGCTTAACCTTTTCCATCCATACGGTTTATATCACAGTATTTATCTTTGCGTTGCTAAGTTTTATGCTCATTCTTTTTTTACCTAAGAAGGAGAGAGAAACATCCAATGGAAGATCAAGTAATGAATGAGGTGAATTCATGTCAACATTATCAGCATTTCATCTTCTCTCCGTTTTAGCAGCAGAAATGAATATGCGAAAAGCATCGGAGCGTTTATTTGTCTCACAACCTGCTCTTAGCCAAAGGCTGCAAACGATTGAGGCGGAATGGGGAACGAAGCTCTTCATTCGCTCACAAAAAGGGCTTACGTTAACACCAGCGGGGGAAATCGTCATTAAATTTGTTAATGAAGTTTTGGAAAAAGAGGAGAAAGTAAAAGAGTCGATTAGTGCCATGAATTCAGAGGTTTATGGGACTTTAAAAATTGCCGTTGCCAATATAGTCAGTCAAAACTGGCTTCCTAAAGTATTGAAGAAATTCGTCGAGCGTTATCCCCATGCAAAAGTTTCATTGGTAACAGGCTGGAGTAGTGAGATCCTGCGCTCGATGTATGAAGATCATGTACATATTGGAATTGTGCGTGGAACTCCTGATTGGAAAGGGATAAAAATTCCCTTATTCGAAGATCATCTTTATTTAGTTGATAAAGAAATCACTTCTCCAGAACAAGTGTTGAAAACAGATCGACCGTTTATTCAATTTAAAAGTGATTCCAATTATTATCAGGAGATACAAGATTGGTGGCATCGGCAATTTCAAACGATGCCCAAACGGACAATTGTTGTCGATCAAATTGAAACATGCAAGCAAATGGCTTTCAATGGGATTGGTTATGCGATATTGCCTGCTATCACTCTAAATGGAGGAGAACAAGATATCTTTAAAATTCCCCTTCTTGATGAGAATGATGAGCCACTAAAAAGAGATACTTCATTAATTGGCTATGATTCCGCTTTTAAATTGAAGCAAGTCCAAGCATTTGTCGATTTAATTAAAGAACATGTCAAGGAGGATGAAGAAAGAGCGAAGAGTGATAACAATTAATGCTTGTCTTGTTCTTTTTAATTTGCTAAAGTAAAATTCATAATGTACAGAATAGAATTGAGTGGAGGTATTATGAAATGAGCAAAATGATGGATGCAAACGAAATTATTTCGTTTATCGCGAATAGTAAAAAGTCAACACCCGTAAAGGTTTACATAAAAGGTGAAATATCTGGAATTGATTTTGGACCTAGCTCAAAAACGTTCATTTCAGGCAATACGGGAACGATATTTGGGGAATGGAGCGAAATTGGCCCAGCAATTGAGGCAAATCAGGCAAAAATTGAAGATTATGTGGTGGAGAATGACCGTAGAAATTCGGCGATTCCATTATTAGATATGAAGGGGATCAAAGCAAGAATTGAGCCAGGAGCCATCATTCGTGATCAAGTCGAAATTGGTGAAAATGCTGTGATCATGATGGGCGCATCCATTAATATTGGTGCAGTGATTGGTGAAGGTACGATGATTGATATGAACGTAGTTCTAGGCGGAAGAGCTACGGTTGGGAAGAATTGCCATATAGGTGCTGGTTCGGTGTTAGCTGGAGTGATTGAGCCACCTTCTGCGAAGCCAGTTGTCATTGAAGACGATGTTCTAATCGGTGCTAATGTTGTAGTCCTTGAAGGTGTGACGGTTGGAAAAGGTGCTCGTGTTGCAGCTGGAGCAATTGTTATTGAGGACGTTCCAGCAAACACGTTGGTTGCAGGCGTTCCAGCGCGAGTGATTAAAGAGATTGACGAAAAAACTCTTTCAAAAACAGAAATTATGCAAGCATTACGCAATCTTTAATCGTGACAAAAAGTGTGGATTTTTTATCCGCACTTTTTTTAAAGAAAAATGAAATTGCTTGTACGGGTGTATGATTGCTGATTTCAATAGATTTTTTGTGCTGGCGAGAGCACGAGGAAGGCACTCAAAGAACATGCGCAGGAACGATTTTTTGAGGCTGCTTTTTGCTTTTTTAGTAAAAGGAGAGAGGTCATAATGTCTTTTGTTCAAATTAGAAGAGATTTACATAAAATCCCTGAATTAGGCTTCCAGGAATACAAAACACAATCGTATTTGCTGAACTATTTAAAATCGCTTCCGCAGAAACGAATGCGAATAGAAACATGGAAAACTGGTATATTTGTAAGGATTGAGGGCCTCAATCCTCGGAAAACGATTGGCTATAGAGCGGATATGGATGGTTTACCAATTGTTGAAGAAACAGGGCTTCCTTTTCTTTCAGAGCATCCAGAAAAAATGCACGCTTGTGGACATGATTTTCATATGAGCATTGCTTTGGGGCTTATCACTCATTTCCTCAATGAGCCAATTGATGATAATCTTTTATTTATTTTTCAGCCTGCTGAAGAAGGGCCTGGTGGAGCAGAGCCGATGCTCCAATCAGAAATTATGAATGACTGGAAGCCGGACATGATTTTAGCTCTTCATATCGCTCCTGAATATCCAGTTGGCTCAATTGCTGTTAAGGAAGGTCTTTTATTTGCCAATACATCTGAGCTCTTTATTGATTTAACAGGTAAGGGAGGGCATGCGGCATACCCACACCAAACGAATGATATGGTAGTTGCTGCTTGTTCTTTAGTTACTCAGTTACAAACTATTGTTGCAAGAAATGTTAATCCTTTAGACAGTGCGGTCATAACAATTGGAAAGATAAGCGGTGGCACTGTCCAAAATATTATCGCCGAAAAAGCTCGTGTAGAGGGAACGATTCGTACTCTTTCCGTGGAATCGATGGAAAAAGTTAAAAAGCGAATATTATCGATTGTGAGAGGTATCGAAGTTGGCTATGAATGTGAAGCCAAGATTGACTTTGGAAGCAGCTATTATCAGGTATATAATGAAGGGAAGTTAACGAGAGAGTTCATGGAATATGTTCGTAACGACACAAATGTTGAAGTTATTGAATGTGAAAAAGCAATGACTGGAGAAGATTTCGGCTATATGCTGAAAGAAATTCCAGGATTCATGTTTTGGCTTGGGGCGGATTCACGGTACGGTTTGCACCATTCAAAATTGAATCCGAAGGAAGATGCAATTGATGTGGCTATTTCGATGCTTTCAAAATATATTCATTATAAAGGGACTAAAAGTGAATAATGAACTAAAAAAAGAACTAGGTAAACTGAGGTGACCCCACAAAGTTAGAGTTTTAATTCAAGCAGCTAATTGGCTGGTATGGGTACGGTATTGAACCGGACTCATGCCTGCCAATTTTTGCTTTATACGCTTGTTATTATAATAATTGATATACTCTTCCATTCTCTTTCTTAATTCCTCAAAAGCGCACAGTGATTCTCCATAATACATTTCTTGTTTCAATGAGCCGAAAAAGTTCTCCATGGGCGAATTATCTAAACAGTTTCCTTTTCGCGACATACTCTGGAACACTTTGTTTTTTTTAGCGTGTTTACCCATTTATTATGTTGATAATGCCACCCTTGATCAGAATGTATAGTAGTTCTAAACTTTGAATCTCTTACAATTTCTAGTGCTTTCTCGAGAGGAAATTCATCCTTTGCATATTTTAACTACTCCGAAGGTGACGTACCCGGCCTTTGTTTAGTCATTTGCAAGAAATTTAAAAAAAGATACATAATTCAAAAAAACAGTAGCAAATTATTTCGATTTCCGTTATATTTGTAAATACGTTCATATTTTTCTTATGAATAAAATCCATTTTTTAACATTCTAAATAAATAATAGAGAAATTAGTCTGTATAAATGGATAGCAGATGGGGGGAATGAGCAATGGAAACTTTTAAGAAATTAAAAGAATTTTATTGGCCATTTAAAAGCTATTTTATATGGTCGGTTGTATTTATGTTACTGATAACTGGAATTACGGTTGTTTATCCAATCATCCTTCAGGTCACCATTGATGAAGTGGTCCTCGGTGGGAAAAACAATTGGATTCCTTACTTAGCATTAGGTTTCATTGCCATAATGATTGTAAAAGGTATAGGTACTTACATACATCAATATACAGGAGATTTATTTGGAATTACTTCTGTCTATAAATTAAGAAATTCTTTATATGAGAAGCTGCAATACTTACCTTTTCGCTATTATGATAATGCGAAAACAGGGGATTTGATGTCTAGATTGACAGCGGATGTGGAAGGATTTCGATTTTTTCTTTCATTTGGGTTCTCTGAACTGCTGCGATTAATCATCCTTGTTATGTCAACCTTTGCAGTGATGTTCTATTATTCTCCTGCATTGACAATTGTCACGTTAATAACATTGCCTTTTTTAGCAGTTGTCGTCTATAAATTTGAGAAGTCAGTTCATCCGGCATTTCGAGCAATTCGCAAGTCGTTTGGAAAGCTGAATACAAATGTTCAGGAGAATATTAGCGGAATTAATACAGTAAAATCTTTATCCCGTGAAGACTATGTCATTGATAAATTTAATTCTTCAAATGGCGATTACAAGGATAAATATCTTTTTACTTCGGCGATATGGGCAAAATATTTTCCGTTAATGGAGTATTTAGGGAATTTGAGTGTGGTTCTCCTCCTTTCTTTTGGAGGTTATTTAGTTATCAATGGAAGTCTTCGCCCAGGGGAGCTAGTTGCATTTTACAGTTTAGTTGGTTATATTATGTGGCCAATTATGAATTTAGGTTTTGTTATTAATCTTTTTTCACAATCAAAAGCCTCTGGTGAAAGATTATTGGAAATTTTAGAAGCAGAAAATGAAATTACTGAAAAAGAGAAGCCATATTATTCTGAAAAGCTTAGCGGGGATGTTCGATTTAAGGATGTGACCCTTCGCTATGGGGAAGAGGACAAAGATGCATTGTTTGATATCTCTTTCCATGCCCATCCAGGAAAAGTAGTAGGTTTAATTGGTTCTACCGGTTCCGGGAAAACAAGTTTAACCCAGCTGATGACAAGGTTTTACGAACCTCATAAGGGTCAAATTTTTATTGATGGCGTTGATGTGCAGGAGTACTCGTTGCAATCCATTAGAAGCAATATTGGTTTTGTATTGCAGGAATCGTTTTTGTTTTCTTCGTCCATCAAGGCAAATATATCTTATGGAAGACCCGATGCAACAATGGATGAAATTATTGATGCAGCAAAAAGGGCCCAGGCTCATGATTTTATTATGGAACTTCCAGATGGCTATGATACGATGCTAGGTGAAAGAGGAATGGGGCTTTCTGGAGGTCAGAAACAAAGAATCGCGATTGCCCGTTCCATCTGTGTGGATCCAAGCATACTCATACTTGATGATGCAACAAGCGCAGTCGATATGGAGACAGAGTTTAAAATACAAAAGGCATTGAAAGAGGTTATGAGGGGAAGAACAACCTTTATTATTGCTCATCGTATTTCCTCGCTCAAACATGCAGATGAAATCCTCGTTCTTGAAAAGGGCACAATAGTTGAGCGCGGAACGCATGAACAGTTACTGAAGAATAAAGGCCCATATCAACGGATATATGATATTCAATACCAAGATAAAGACAAAATTTTGAAAAAACAAATGGGTTAGGGGGGAGAGAAATGAAGAATGAAAAACGCATGATGAATGAAAATGTGCTGAAGAGGTTTCATTATTCTACTGAACAAGTCATTGAAAAACCATTTAACTGGAAGCAAATGCTCAGGCTCTTCAGCTATATGAAGCCTTATCGAAAAACTTTGCTGCCTTTAGCAATTTTAATGGTCTTAATCACGACAGCTGTTCGCCTGATTATTCCAATTCTTATCGGGGTTTACGTGCTCGATAAGGCGATTGTTGATAAGGATACGGGCTTACTTACGATATTAATTGCTGCAATTGCTGGGTTGTATACTTTATCGTATGTGGCAAATTTTTTAAGAATCAGATGGATGAATCAGCTAGGTCAAAGTGTGATCTATGATTTAAGAAAGCATCTTTTTACACATGTTCAAAATCTCTCCCATCGTTTTTTTGATCAGCGGTCTGCAGGTTCGATTCTCGTTAGAATTATGAATGATATTAATTCACTGCAAGAATTATTTACAAATGGTGTTATTAACTTATTAATGGATATTATCCTGCTTATAGGGATATTTGCTATATTGTTTAGCTTAAGCCCAGAATTAACATTGGCGGTCATGGTTATTTTGCCGATAATGTTCTTTATCTCGACCAGTCTTAGAAGAAATATTCGCCGTTCTTGGCAAACAGTGAGACTCTTTCAATCAAAGTTAAATTCGCATCTAAATGAAAGCATTCAGGGCATTCGAGTTACACAGGCTTTTACTCAAGAAAAGGAGAATATGAGTTTCTTTGATGGAGTCAATACAGAGACCTTTGAAAGCTGGCGTGTCGCATCGCAAAAAAATGCGATGTTTAGACCATTGGTGGAGCTTACGAATGCGGTAGGAACAGCGGTGTTAATATGGTTTGGTGCTTCCTTAATCCAAAATGAAACGATGACAATTGGGATCTTTGTCTCTTTCGCTTTTTATTTAGGTATGTTTTGGGAACCAATCTCAAGACTTGGCCAGGTATACAATCAATTACTAATGGGGATGGCCTCGTCTGAACGTATTTTTGAATTTTTGGATGAAAAACCGATTGTTTCCGAAAAGAAAGAAGCACTCCACTTGGAGGAAGTAAAAGGGCATATCGAGTTCAAAGATGTTGTTTTTTCTTATGATGAAAAAAGAACTGCCTTAAAAGGCGTTAATCTGGAAATGAAAGCAGGTCAAACAGTGGCTTTGGTTGGTCATACTGGTTCCGGGAAAACGACGATTGCCAATTTAATCAGCCGTTTTTATGATCCAACGAGTGGCGAGATTTTATTAGATGGGCATAATTTAAAAGATATTTCATTAAAGGATTTACGCCAGCGAATAAGTGTTGTCCTTCAAGAAACATTTATCTTTTCTGGGACGATTGCTGATAATATTCGCTTTGGTAATCCTTTCGCTACGGATGAAGAAGTTCAAAAAGCAGCGGAGGCGATAGGAGCACATTCATTTATTGAAAACTTGCCAAACGGTTATCAAACTGAAGTGGAAGAAAGAGGTAATATCCTTTCGGTTGGTCAACGGCAGCTTATATCATTCGCTCGAGCTTTACTTGCAGATCCACGCATCATCATTTTGGACGAAGCTACGGCAAGTATTGATACGGAAACAGAAATCAAAATCCAAACAGCATTGAAGACGTTGTTGGAAGGAAGAACAGCAGTTATTATCGCACATCGACTTTCTACAATTCGTGAAGCAGATAACATCATTGTTCTTGATCATGGAGAAATTATTGAACAGGGCAATCATGAAGAGCTAATGAATTTGCAGGGCGAATATTATCAACTGATAAAAGCCCAATTTAATATGCTTAATGCGGTATAAATGACAGCACTACCTTCATGGTGGTGCTTTTTTTTAGAAAGTGATCTAAAGCTTGAAATCGAATGAATCTCAGTTTAATTTGGTACATGTCCTTTTTTAAATAATATGCTAAAATGAGGACATACTTTTTGGCTGTTTTGAAATTTGAAAAGCATCTGCTTCGGAGGAATGAAAGTGAAAAAGGAATTTGCAGTTATAGGGTTAGGTCGTTTTGGTGGCAGCATTGTTCGTGAATTAGCTGAAGAAGGCATGGAGGTAATGGCAATTGACACAAAAGAGGACCGGGTTAATGAATTTTCTATGATTGCTTCCCACGCTGTAATGGGTGATACTACAGATGAGTCTGTTTTAAAGGGGTTAGGGATTCGAAATTTTGATCACGTTATCGTAGCAATCGGTGATAATATTCAAGCAAGTATTTTGACGACTTTAATGTTAAAGGAACTTGGGGTTAAACATATAACTGTTAAAGCGCAAAATGATTATCATGAAAAAGTTTTATTAAAAATAGGAGCCGACACTGTAGTCCATCCTGAAAGGGATATGGGCAAAAGAATTGCTCATAAAATGGTTTCCAACAGCGTGTTAGACTACTTAGAGCTTTCTGATGAACATAGTATTGTTGAGATTGTTGCTGGTGGGGCGCTGATTGGGCACACGATATTAGAACTCGACATTCGCGCGAAATATGGAATAAACATAGTGGCTATTAAAAGAGGAAATGATATTAATGTTTCCCCTCAAGCGAACGAAGTTATTCTGCAAAACGACGTTTTAATTGTTATTGGTGCTGATTCAGATATCCATCGATTTCAGAAAAAAGTGATGAACGATTAAAGTAAAAAACCAAGCAGTTGACATTAAGTCGCATGCTTGGTTTTTAATGTTCTAGGAAATAATAGATTTCTTTTGTTGTGGTGAACGCTTTTAATGGGTGTATCAGCCGCCTACCGCCTTACAAACTTCACCCTCCCTTCGATAAGTTGACCTACGGTGCTAGCACCGTAGGTTTCCTATATCGTAAGATCAGGCCCTTTTAAGATTGTGGACGGCGATGTTTTTATACTTCCATAATGATCGGTAAAATCATTGGTCGACGCTTTGTTTTTTCGTATAAAAATGGAGCGAGTGTATCCGTAATCTCATTTTTAATTTCTGACCATTGAGTCGTTTTCCTTTCCATTACTTTATTTAAGTGTTTGGAAATAAGACTTTGGGCATCGTTAATTAAATCACCAGACTCTCTCATATAGACAAAACCGCGTGAGATAATGTCTGGACCAGCTGCGACTTTGAAATCTTTCATATTGATGCTTATGACAACAACTACTAATCCTTCTTCTGAGAGAATACGGCGATCACGAAGAACGATATTTCCAATGTCACCTACGCCACTGCCATCAATATAGACATTGCCAGAAGGTATTTTGCCAGCGATCTGGGCAGCATCCTCACTAAGAGCAAGAACTTCTCCATTGTCCATAATAAAGCAGTTTTCTTCCTCTACTCCACAGTCAACAGCAAGTTTCATATGCATTCTTTGCATGCGGTACTCCCCATGAATCGGCATAAAAAACTTTGGTTTAATAAGGCGAAGCATCAGTTTTTGCTCTTCTTGACCACCATGTCCTGATGTATGAATATCACTTAGTTTTCCGTGAATAACGTCTGCTCCTGCACGGAAGAGCATATTAATCGTTCGACTAACACTTATTGTATTTCCTGGGATTGGAGAGGAGGAGAACACGACTGTATCCCCAGGAATAATTTGAATTTGCCGATGTGTACCATTGGCAATACGTGATAACGCAGCCATTGGTTCTCCTTGACTACCGGTACATAAAATCGTTACTTGATTTGCTGGAAGACGATTAATCGATTGGGCATCAATAAATGTATCTTTCGGTGCTCGAATATAGCCTAATTCTTGTCCGATATTGATCGCTGCTTCCATACTTCTGCCAAATACAGCAATTTTTCTTCCGTTTGCGACTGCGGCTTCTGTTACTTGTTGCAAGCGGTGAATATTTGAGGCGAAAGTTGCAAAAATAATGCGGCCATCGACCTTTCTAAAAATATCGTGTATATTATCGCCAACTCTTCGTTCAGACATGGTGAAATCAGGGACTTCACTGTTCGTACTGTCTGAGAGGAGGCATAGGACTCCTTCTTTGCCGATTTCAGCCATTTTGGTTAAATTGGCAGGTTCACCTACAGGGGTGAAATCAAATTTGAAGTCTCCTGTATGAACAATTTGTCCAGGAGGTGTTTTTACAACAATACCGTACGAATCAGGGATACTGTGAGTTGTTCGAAAGAACGTAACCGATGTCTTTCTAAATTTAATGATATCGTCCTCTTGAATTTCATAAAGTTTTGCTTGTCTTAATAGACCATGCTCTTCTAATTTATTTCGAATAAGACCCAAAGCGAGCTTTCCGCCGTAAATGGGAATATTTATTTCTCTCAATAAATAAGGGATACCCCCAATGTGATCCTCGTGTCCGTGTGTGACGAATAGTCCTTTTATTTTATCGACATTTTTAACTAAGTAAGTGTAATCTGGGATGACATAGTCAATGCCAAGTAATTCATCTTCTGGAAATTTGATTCCAGCATCAATTAAAATAATTTCGTCTTGAAATTGAACACCGTACGTATTTTTACCTATTTCACCCAAGCCGCCTAAAGCAAAAACAGCGGTTTGATCATTTTTAACAAATTTCATAAATTATCCAATCTCCAATACTTTGTAATTTTCATTTTTCTGTTCATATTCTAAGAATGCTCCATCTACAGGGGTAATAAACTCAATATTGTACGGATACTCTGCCAATTTTGCACGTACCTCGCGTACAGAGTCCGCTTTTACAAAAAGGGTCTTTGTTTTCTCACGCACTGGAGCTTCTGTTTTTAATTCTTGATAATAAACTTTAAAAATCATCCTTTTTCTCTCCTTTGTTATAAAAAATTAAAAATATGTGATTCAATTTCATAAGCACCAGCTGTTTATAAAAACGAATTTTTATTAATGCTGTAGTACGGATCTAATATGTATAGATTTTCTAAAAAACCCGTTTTTAACCATTGTCATTATGAAATTGATTCATGTCATAGTGGGATTTAAATCAAATCTAAAGCAAGGGGAAATTTTTAATTATCTCCCAAGTATTTCCGATAGTAACTTTATCTATTATATATAAAATAGGAAGTAATTTCATTCATTTTCTTTTTGCAGTGATGCTTGTCCTTTTGTTGAGTTGCTTTTTTGAAGTATCGTTTTCCAATTTACTATAAAGAAGGAGCCCTTCGCAAGCATGAAGGGCTCATCATTAATTTACGCGATGGATTTTTTTCGAAGCAAATCTTTCCAATGTCGAACAAGCTTTTTCTTCAGCTTCTTTAACATTGTGGATCATCTCCTTACTTCCTATATTATACGATCCTTGTCCAAAGTAAAGATAAATCTCTCCTGTTATATATTTCTTATCTTTATTATATGAAGTAATAGTTATTTTTCTCATGGATAAACATGGTATTAACATATTTGTTAAAATTAAGCGATTCCGCCTTTATATAAAAAAAGCAAAGGAGCTTTGTAGAACTCCTTTGCTTTTTTTATCTTTCGATTGGTGTTGCATTTTCAATTGGTGCAAATGGATCGTCTTTGTTGATATGATCATAAAACATTATTCCATTAAGATGGTCAATCTCATGCTGAATACAAACAGCAGGTAAACCTTTCAGCCTCAGCTTAATCTCTTCACCTTCTAATGTCGTCGCTTTCACCGTTACTCTTGCATATCTTGGGACGTACCCTGGAATTGACTCATCCACGGAAAGGCAGCCTTCGCCGCTTGTAAGATAAGCTTTCTCCACAGAATGGCTGATAATCTTTGGATTAAATAAGGCATAGCTGTACAGATTTTCTTTTTCATCGGTTACATGGATTGCAATCATTCTTTTTGAAACATTGATTTGCGGTGCTGCTAGACCAATGCCAGGTCTTAAGTCTTTTTCTTTTGCAATTTCAGGATTTTGACTTGCGATTACATATTCCATTAGAGCTTTTAATGTATCTTTATCTTCCTCTGATGCTGGAAGCGGGACCTCTTTTGCAACGGAACGCAAAGTAGGGTGACCGTCTTTAATAATGTCTTCCATCGTAAGCATGTATTTCACTCCCACGTAATTCTCTCGTGCATTATTTTAACAGAATTTATAATGACCGTATAGTTGCAACAATTTACTAGTAAGGGACATAATTAATAATAGATTTGAATAGGATCTATTAATCGTATCAATTTTCGTTTTTTACAGGTGTCCAGCAAGCAATATATATGATATATCATGGTAATGAAGCTCATTTTTCATACACATCAATACCTTACTGAATGGTCATTGTTGTACGGTTTTTTTTATGTACTATTGTAAAAATATGCAACAAACTATATAGTAATAATTGTCATATGAAGGGGGTTACAAAGTGTCAATTTTCAATTGGAGGCATCCGTTTTTATTGCTTATTTTCATAACTATCATTGCTATGACGGGCTGTTTTAATCGAACCACTACTACGGATGAAATGTATGCTGTGTTAGAAAATGTCGTCGATTTAGAGCAAGACTTTGAAAAGCAGCAGCAGCCATTAGTAGAACTAGAGAAAGAAGAAAAGGAAATATACAGTGAGATTATCGGCTTAGGAATGAAGGAATTTGAGCAAATTGTATCACTTTCTGAAAAGGCCTTAACAATTGTTGATAAAAGGCAAGAGCATATGCAAAAAGAAGAAGAAAGCATCCAAGCATCGAAACAGGAGTTTGAAAAATTTGTTCCTTTAATCGAAAAGCTTGATGAAGGTGAATTAAAAACTAAAGCGAATGGGCTTTACGAAACAATGCAGAAACGATTTGCCACTCATGATACCCTTTTTGATAATTATATGAAGGGGATTGAATATGATAAAGAACTGTACCAAATGTTTCAGGAAGAAGGATTATCGATTGATGAGCTTGAAGAACAAATTACAAAAATAAATGATACGTATAAGCTTGTTCTCGATTCTAATGAAGAGTTCAACGAGTATACGAAACAATACAATGAGATTAAACTTGAATTTTACAAAGCTGCTGGAATAGAAATAAGTGAAGAGCAAGAAAGCTGAAGGAATCGAAAATTCGATTCCTTTCATTTTTGTTTTATAATTATTATTATATAATTTTCTTTATTATAACAGCGCTATCATTGTTTTATTTTTTATAGTACAGAAATTGTATATTAATGATACAGTTTGATAAATATTTAACACATTAAAAAACGTGAATAGATTAAAAAACTTGAAGCTTAGTAATTGACGTGGCTGATTTGATTAGTGTACACTAAAAACGAAGTTTGTAGTTGTATCAATTTATCTCTCTGAAATTATAGTACAGCTTTTGCCGACAACTGGTTTTAAAGGGAGCGTTTTATTTCAAACAGATTGAGGAAAACTATTCGTAATCATGTGTGTTTAAAGCGCTTTACCATTCTCAGATAAGTGTATTATTTCTAAGATGAGATAGATTTGGGTACTATAATATTGTTTTCTTTCCCATACATAGCTTGAAATGGAAGCAAACATGGGAACCAAAAATATTTGTACTTTAATATATTTTGTATGAAAGGGTGACTTTTAATGGCTTCTAAAACAAATAAAGCTAGTTTTGATGCAAAGAAGCAGCTTGAAAAGGTAGAAGAGCAGTTTGAAACATTTCAAATACTTAATGAAGAGGGAGAAGTCGTAAATGAAGCGGCTGTACCGAACTTAAGTGATGAACAACTACAGGAACTAATGAAACGCATGGTTTATACAAGAATACTTGACCAGCGTTCTATTTCATTAAATCGTCAAGGTCGTCTTGGTTTCTATGCACCAACTGCTGGACAAGAAGCTTCACAACTAGCATCGCAATTTGCGTTAGAAAAAGAAGACTTTATCCTTCCTGGTTACCGTGATGTTCCACAGCTTATCTGGCATGGTTTACCGTTATCTCAAGCCTTCCTATGGTCAAGAGGACATTTCAAAGGTGGAGATATTCCTGAAGGTGTTAACGTAATCTCTCCACAAATCATCATCGGGGCTCAATATGTGCAAGCTGCTGGAGTTGCGCTCGGAATGCAAAAACGTGGTCAAAAAGCGGTTGCCATTACGTATACAGGTGATGGTGGAACTTCTCAAGGTGATTTCTATGAAGGGATCAACTTTGCAGGTGCTTATAAATCTCCTGCCATTTTTATGATTCAGAACAATCAATTTGCGATTTCAACACCACGTGAAAAGCAAACTGCTGCTAAAACATTAGCACAAAAAGCAGTTGCCGCTGGTATTCCGGGAATTGTTGTTGATGGAATGGATCCACTGGCTGTTTACAGTGCAGTTAGAGAAGCTCGTGAGCGTGCTATTAATGGAGAAGGGCCAACATTAATTGAAACGATGACATATCGCTATGGTCCTCATACAATGGCTGGGGATGACCCAACACGTTACCGTACGTCTGATTTAGATAACGAATGGGAAAAGAAAGATCCACTTGTTCGTTTCCGCAAATATCTAGAGAAAAAAGGGATTTGGAACGAAGAGTTGGAAAATGAAACAATTGAACAAGCTAAAGAAGATATTAAAGTAGCGATTAAAGAAGCAGATAATACTCCGAAGCAAAAGGTAACGGATTTGATCTCAATTATGTATGAAGAGCTTCCGCATAACCTAGAGGAGCAATATGAAATATATAAAGAGAAGGAGTCGAAGTAAGCCATGGCGCAAATGACAATGATTCAAGCAATCACGGATGCGTTACGCACTGAATTAAAAAATGATCCGAATGTATTAGTGTTCGGAGAAGACGTAGGTGTAAACGGTGGGGTTTTCCGTGCAACTGAAGGACTCCAAGCAGAATTTGGGGAAGATCGTGTGTTTGATACACCATTAGCTGAATCTGGTATTGGTGGTTTAGCAGTTGGTCTAAGTTTACAAGGCTTCCGTCCTGTTCCAGAAATCCAATTCTTTGGATTCGTATATGAAGTAATGGATTCTATTTCCGGTCAATTAGCTCGTATGCGTTACCGTTCTGGTGGCCGTTATAATGCGCCGGTTACGATTCGTTCACCATTTGGTGGTGGAGTGCACACACCTGAAATGCATGCTGATAGCTTAGAAGGCTTAATGGCACAACAACCAGGTTTGAAAGTGGTTATCCCTTCCACACCTTATGATGCAAAGGGGTTATTAATTTCAGCTATTCGTGATAACGATCCAGTAATCTTTTTAGAGCATATGAAATTATACCGCTCCTTTAGACAAGAAGTACCAGAGGGAGAATATACAATTCCGCTTGGCAAGGCTGAAGTGAAGCGTGAAGGTACTGACCTTTCAATCATCACTTATGGTGCAATGGTTCATGAGTCAATTAAAGCAGCCGAAGAACTTGAAAAAGAAGGACATTCTGTTGAAGTTGTGGACTTACGTACAGTAGCTCCGCTTGATATTGACACAATTGTCGCTTCAGTTGAAAAAACAGGTCGTGCAATTGTTGTTCAAGAAGCACAAAAACAAGCTGGTATTGCAGCGCAAGTTGTTGCTGAAATTAACGATCGTGCAATCCTTAGTCTTGAAGCACCTGTTTTACGTGTTGCTGCACCGGATACAGTATTTGCGTTTCCACAAGCTGAATCTGTATGGCTTCCTAACGTTAAAGATATTATTGAAACAAGCAAAAAAGTACTTAATTTCTAAAAAAATTGAACGAATAGACCGTGTTTAAGGGAGATGGGTTGTCCATTACCCTTAAATTCGATCAAACGGCATACAAACAAGAATATTTTAGGAGGATGAATCCATGTCATTCCAATTTAAACTGCCTGATATTGGTGAAGGTATCCATGAAGGTGAAATTGTAAAATGGTTCGTGAAACCAGGCGATAAAGTCCAAGAAGATGATGTACTTTGTGAAGTACAAAACGATAAAGCTGTTGTTGAAATTCCATCTCCTGTTGCAGGTACAGTTGAGGAAGTTCTAGTAGATGAAGGAACAGTGGCAACTGTAGGGCAGGTATTAATTACATTTGATGCACCTGGATATGAAGATCTTAAATTTAAAGGCGATGAAAGTGAAGAAGCTCCTAAAGACGCACCAGCTGCTCAGCCAGAAGCAACAGCAGAAGCAGCAGAAGCAGGAGCCAATGCAGAACCTGCTGATCCAAACCGTCGCATTATTGCAATGCCTTCTGTTCGCAAATATGCTCGTGATAAAGGTGTTGATATTCGTCAAGTAACAGGTTCGGGTGATAACGGCCGGGTACTAAAAGATGATATTGATGCGTTCTTAAATGGTGGGGCACCAGCGGCTGCTTCTACAACAACTGAAGATGCACCAGCAGCACAGGCTGAAGCGGCAAAACCAGCATCTGCTCCAATTCCAGCTGGTCAATACCCGGAAACTCGTGAGAAAATGAGCGGAATTCGTAAAGCAATTGCAAAGGCAATGGTGAATTCTAAACATACTGCTCCACATGTAACACTTATGGATGAAGTCGATGTAACGAACCTTGTAGCAAATCGTAAGAAGTACAAAGAAGTTGCTGCAGGCAAAGGAATTAAGCTTACATTCCTTCCGTATGTAGTAAAAGCTCTAACAAGTGCATTGCGTGAATACCCTGCTTTAAATACTTCATTAGATGATGCTACAAATGAAATTATTCATAAGCATTATTACAATATTGGGATTGCGGCTGATACAGAAAAAGGTTTATTAGTACCCGTTGTGAAGGATGCAGACCGCAAGTCGATTTTCAATATTTCTCAAGAAATCAATGAATTAGCAGGAAAAGCTCGTGATGGTAAATTAGCTCCAGACGAAATGAAAGGTGCTTCTTGTACAATTTCTAACATCGGTTCTGCTGGTGGGCAATGGTTTACTCCAGTAATTAACCATCCGGAAGTTGCCATTCTTGGTATCGGACGCATTGCTGAAAAGCCTGTGATTAAAGATGGTGAAATTGTTGCAGCCCCTGTGCTCGCACTTTCATTAAGCTTTGACCACCGTATGATTGACGGTGCTACTGCGCAAAATGCCCTAAATCATATTAAACGCTTATTAAATGATCCAGAATTAATGTTAATGGAGGCGTAATAAAATGGTAGTTGGAGATTTTCCTATCGAAACAGATACACTTGTCCTTGGTGCAGGTCCTGGTGGTTATGTAGCAGCAATTCGTGCGGCACAACTTGGACAAAAAGTTACAATTGTTGAAAAAGCAAATCTTGGTGGCGTATGTTTGAATGTTGGCTGTATCCCTTCTAAGGCATTAATCGCTGCAGGTCACCGCTATGAAACGGCTTTACATTCTGAATCAATCGGGATTACTGCTGAAAATGTAAAAGTTGATTTCTCGAAGGTTCAAGAATGGAAAGGTAGCGTTGTAAATAAGCTAACTTCTGGTGTAGAGGGTTTATTAAAAGGAAACAAAGTAGAAATTGTTCGCGGTGAAGGATATTTCGTTGACGCTAACACAATTCGTGTCATGGATGATAACTCTGCCCAAACATATACTTTTAAAAATGCAATAATCGCTACAGGCTCTCGTCCGATTGAGCTTCCTACTTTTAAGTATTCTAATCGTGTTATCAACTCAACAGGTGCTTTAAACCTACCTGTAATTCCAAAGAAGCTCGTTATCATCGGTGGAGGGGTAATTGGAGTTGAGCTGGGAACTGCATACGCAAACTTTGGAACTGAAGTAACGATTCTTGAAGGTAGCGGTGAATTATTTGCAGGAGCATTTGAAAAGCAAATGTCTTCTATTGTAGCCCGCAACTTAAAGAAAAAAGGTGCTGATATCGTTACAAATGCACTTGCCAAAGGTGTCGTTGAAAATGAAAATGGCGTAGTTGTTACGTATGAAGCTAAAGGTGAAGAAAAAACAGTTGAAGCAGATTATGTTCTTGTAACTGTAGGCCGTCGTCCAAATACTGATGAAATGGGTCTTGACCAACTTGGAATTGATATGACTGAACGTGGAATCATCAATATTGATGTACAATGCCGTACAAATATCCCTAACATTTATGCGATAGGTGATATTGTCCCTGGACCACAATTAGCTCATAAAGCATCTTATGAAGGAAAAATCGCGGCAGAGGCGATTGCAGGTCATAATGCGCAAATTGATTATCTTGGAATTCCAGCAGTTGTATTCTCTGATCCTGAGCTTGCTTCTGTAGGCTATACAGAAAAACAAGCGAAAGATGAAGGAATCGAAGTGGTCGGTTCGAAGTTTCCATTTGCTGCGAATGGTCGTGCCCTTGCTTTAGATGCTGCAGAAGGTTTCTTAAAGCTTGTTACTCGTAAGGAGGATGGACTTGTTATTGGCGCACAAATTGCTGGACCAAGTGCTTCTGATATGATAGCAGAACTTGGCTTAGCGATCGAAGCGGGAATGACTGCTGAAGATTTAGCAATGACCATTCATGCTCATCCAACATTAGGTGAAATTACAATGGAAGCTGCAGAAGTAGCAATTGGCAGCCCAATTCACATTATTAAATAAGGTAACAATAAAGGAAAGCTGTGTCAAAAGGTCGTTGAAACGACTTTTTGATATCAGCTTTTTTTTGTAATTATTTGAGTATTATTTTATGGTGGATAAAAGGGGTTTTCCTGTTATAAGGTTTGTACGGCTCTAAGAACAAAGGAAATGTTTGGCAACCGATTCGCAGCTATCTTAACTAGAGTGTAGTGCAGAACAGCTCTATTGTCCTTCAATCTGTTTGCAGCAATCGTTTTTTATTTGTAAAAAATGTTTGCTAACCTTTTGTGAATCGAGCTTTCAAAAGAGCATATCAAAATAATTAATTCGTTAATGCAGCTTCGATGGGTTGAAGGATTTCTTCTTTAGAGCTTTCACCTGCTACTTGTGCTAAAACTTCATCGTTGTGAAGGATGATAATCGCTGGACAATCTTGAACCTCAAGCTTTGTAAAAATGTCTTTATCAGTAGTGGGAGCAAAAGTTTTTATCTCACTGAATTCTTCTGGAAAGCGTTGCCGCAATTCAATAATCGCATCGTAATAAGGAGCTTCCATTTGAAGATTACCATGTTCTGTTTCATTTGAAAAAAAGAGAACTTGTTTAACGCTACTATCAATCTCGATGCTTTTAGCATCGCTTTTTTGGCATGCAGATATCATCATGAATAAGATAATAATTATTATAGGTGCGAAATTCATTGAAATAGCCTCACATTCAAATAAGAAATTCTGTTCAGTAAATAACGCGTAATTACCCATATAGTAGCATAGAGACCAAAATAAATAGGGGATGTCACCTAAATGATACATAATTGAAAAATATCATTCGAATTGAAATCATAGAATGCTAGTAAATATTGTATACTTAAGTAGGTGATATAAGTTGAGAAATTATATTGTCATATTAATTCAGCTTATGATTTGGAGCGTTTATACTTTATTTGAATCGCTTTCTAAATATGATCAAATAATTTATAATGTTGCGATGTTTTTCGTATTTGTCTATTTAGGGATGGTTGCTAGTAATTTGATTTTGAAGTCAACAAAAAAAACGATCTTTGTCACCCTTGTTAGTTTAACTGTCTATTGTGCCATTCATATTTTTTTGAACCTTTTCTAGCAATGATGAAAATGAATGGATAAAATAATAGGGATATATTAAAATTCGTAATTATTTTGAGGTGACAGCATTGAAACGGTGGTTAGTGTTTATGGCAACTAGTCTTCTCTTGGTTAGCTGCAGTCATGAAAATTCAAATGATTCTCTAGCAAAAACTGATAAGCAATTGGTCGATGAGGATCAGAATGAATTGATTGAAAAGGAAAACGGGAAGCAATTATTAAATGAGGAAGGGCTGGAAACAAATGGTGCTGAGACGGATGAACCGTTATATAAGATCGATGACAGAACTTGGGCGGTTGTTCCGATAGAGGAGGCAAACGAAAAAGTTGTTTTACTAACAATTGATGATGCACCGGATAAGCATGCGTTGGAAATGGCTTATACATTAAAAAAATTAGGTGTTAAAGCAATTTTTTTTGTAAACGGCCATTTTATTGACACGCATGAAAAAGCAACAATTTTAAAAGAAATTCATGATCTAGGATTTACCATTGGCAATCACACCTACTCTCATCAAAATTTAACTAATCTTGATCAGGAAAAACAGTTACAGGAGATTATCGCTGTAAATGATCTAGTAGAGGAGATTACAGGTGAACGACCAAAGTTTTTCCGAGCTCCATATGGGGCAAACACTGACGAGTCTAAAAAAATAGCAGTAGAAGAAAAAATGGTTGTTATGAATTGGACGTACGGATATGATTGGGAAAAAGGTTTTCAGGAAAAAGATGCGTTGACGGAAATAATGATTAATAGTCCATACTTAAATAGTGGGGCAAATTTATTAATGCATGATCGAAAATGGACAAGTGCAGCTTTAGAAGGGATTGTTAAAGGGTTGCAGGAGAAAGGCTATGAAATAGTAGATCCAGATCTTATAGAGGTCCCTGAATAAATGAAGGACAAGGACAAATATTTGTCCTTGCCTATTTTCGTGGATAAAAATACATGATTCGTCCATTAAATAGTTGCAGTTCAGCTTTTAGTTTTTTTGCCAGAAACTTACAGAATTCGTTTGCTTTTCCTTTATCTCCAAATGTTGAGGTTTCTGGTAGGGTGATTTGAATATACGTTTGTTCTAATGGCGCTTCTTCTTGATGTAAAGTCTGTTTATCAACACCGATTAAAATGATATTGTAATTCGCTTCTTTTGATTTTAGATAAAACCACTTTCCCTTTCCTTCGGGTTTTTCGACAATCTCATACGGGAAGGCAGCTTCCCTGTATTCCCAATTAAGCTGATCACCGGTTTTATTGGTAATATTTTTATAATAATTGAATAGTTCGATTACTTCATCAGTGGTAACGCTTTCCTTTTCTGATGAAGGTACGAGTCTTATGTATGCATGACTAGACATGTCCCATCCCCCTAATTATCCCAAAGATAAAGTAGATCATCATCCTCTTCTATTCTAGCAAAGTTTTCAGATAGGTGACAACAGAGAAAAAGGAAAGTTGACGATATTTTGACACTTTGGTAATATCGTTGTTTTCTTTATTTTGATCAACTATAATAAAATTGGGAATATTACAATAAAAAGGAGGCGATAACGATGATGGAATATTTTCATAAGTTATATGATGAGCACGAAAAAGCAAAGGTGCGATTTGTTGGATTTGTGACGGAGACAACACGATATGATTTTGGTATTGTCTACACGAATCAATTTTTTGGTAAGCCTTTAGTCGTTTGTATGCAAACTGGCCGCTCAACACTCCTCGACTCGAAAGACCTCGCTGATATTGAATATATTCAATCTGCATTCCGCATTCAAGATGAACAACAGGCATCGGATTTAATTGAGTTTTTTAAAACAGCAATTCCACATATTCCTTTTGAACCTCAATATGAATAAGATGAGACCTATTTGGTCTTTTTTTACGTTCTGACTATTACAATAGGTAATAATTTCGTTTTTGCAGTAGTCTAAATTTGATGAGAATGAAAAAAGAACATGTCTGAAATAATGACAGGACATGCTCAATCATTGAAAGAAGGATTAGAAAATTTTATTTTTCTTCTTTTGAAGATTGACAGCAGTTGCATTTGGCGTACAGAATAGTTACCTTTTCATCCTCGAAATGCTCAACAGTTGATTCGCATGTTTGGCAAACGATTGTACCCATTTTCCAGTCTCCTTTTTTATTAATGTTGTCATAAACTTAGGAATGTAAGCGTTTAATAGCTGTTAATTAAATAATAATATAACATATTTAAATATTCAAGTTAAAATTGTATAACACATTAAATCAATTTTGTTTGACAATTAACTTCAAAAATGAATTTATTAAATATGAAAAGTTTATTTTAAAATAAAATAGACCGTAGACAAACTCGAACTCCTCGAGCTTGTCTACGGTCTGAAACCTGACGCTAAGTCAGGTTTATTTTTTATTGGATCGCTTTATGTTCTTTTATCACTCTCAGCATCCGTGCATCAAAATTCTCTGGTCCTTGTACGGGTAAACCAACTTCGATATTCTTCTTAATATAGAGGAGATTATCTTTCGTGACAATTTCTCCAGGAATAAAAATCGGAATTCCAGGAGGATATACCATTATAAACTCCGCAATGATTCTTCCTTCAGATTGATCAAATGGTACAAGTTCAGTTTCAGCATAAAATGCATCTCGAGGAGTTAATGCAAGTAAAGGGATATCTGGCAATAACACTTTACTTTCCACTTGTTCTGTTTTCCTGATCCGGTTTTTTGAGAGCTCTCTAAGGGCTTTGAGCAAAATATCTGCCTCCCGCCTTGTGTCTCCAGGGGTCACAATACATAGGATATTATAAAGATCAGATAATTCGACTTCAATATTATACATTCCTCTCAGCCATTTTTCGACCTCGTAACCAGTGATTCCAAGTTCTTTCACCGAAATGATCAATTTCGTTGGGTCATAGTCATAGGTAGCCATGGAGCCGAGAATTTCCGCTCCGACACAATACAAATGTTCGATTTGATTAATTTCATGACGCATATATTGAGCCAGTTGAATGGCTTCTTCAATTAATTGATGCCCTTTTACAGCTAATTGCTTACGAGCAACGTCTAAAGACGCAAGCAGCAAATAAGAAGTCGATGTCGTCGTCAGCATGCTTAAAATTGTTTGAACTCTTTTTGGGGAAACAAGCCCTTCTTTTACATTCAAAATGGAGCTTTGTGTCATAGAACCACCTAATTTATGAACACTTGTGGCAGACATATCTGCTCCTGCCTGCATTGCCGACATTGGCAGTTTTTCATGAAAATGAATATGCACTCCATGTGCTTCATCGACCAGCACGGGGATGTCAAAAGAGTGGGCTATCTCCACAATCTGTTTCAAATCAGCGGATATACCAAAATAGGTCGGATTAATGACAAGTAATCCCTTTGCATCAGGATTCTGTTCTATTGCTCTTGTTACAGAATCAGTCGTAATTCCATGAGATATGCCGAGCTGTTCATCAACCTCTGGGTGGATAAAAATGGGGATGGCACCAGAGAAGACAATCGCCGACATTACCGATTTATGCACATTTCGGGGAACGATAATTTTGTCTCCAGGTCCGCATACAGTCATCACCATGGTCATGATCGCACCGCTTGTTCCTTGGACTGAAAAAAAAGTATAGTCGGCCCCGAATGCTTCTGCTGCCAAATCTTGAGCTTGTTTAATAATTCCTTTTGGAGCGTGCAAATCATCCAGTGGTCCAATATTAATTAAATCGATAGATAATGCGTTGTCACCGATAAATTCTCGAAAATCAGCATCCATTCCGACCCCTTTTTTATGTCCGGGAATATGGAATTGGATTGGATTCTTTTTTGCATGTTCAAGTAGACCGTTAAATAACGGTGTTTCAAATTGTGACAAAGTATTTCCACACCTCTTTATTAAAATATAAGTATTTCATCGTATTATCTTTATCATAATGAAGGAAAACAAATGAATTATAGCATTAATCCGTACCAGTGCAAAGAAAAATTAACGTAATACTGATAGTTTTTGAAGGAAACACGAAAATAACCGGAAGCTGCCATTATTTTTTTAGGAAAAAGGAAGATAATTTGCTTTTCTTGAAAAGAGACGCTAAAATCACTGTAGTTAAGGAAAGCGAGCGGATGTAAACATGGAATATCAATATCCAATTGACTATCATTGGTCTACGGAAGAAATTGTTGACGTGATTAAATTTTTCGAACACATTGAAGCAGCATATGAAAGAGGAATTGAACGGGATGTTTTAATGGCATCGTATCGAAGATTTAAAGAGATTGTTCCAAGTAAGTCAGAGGAAAAAAAGCTATGTGGTGAGTTTGAAGAGAACAGCGGTTATTCTTCTTATCGCACCATTAAAAAAGCGAAGGAAAGTGAACAAGGACAAATGATTAAAATGTAAAAGGAGTTCTCGGCAGAGAATTGCTGATTTTGATTGCGAAAGGTGTAACGCAAAAACTAGCTGGTGGATTGTTGTCTCATCAGCTAGTTTTTTATTTTTGAATAGAAAAAATGATTGGAAGTAAATTCCTTTAAATTAAGGATTTGTTATTTGTAGATGCTGATTTATCAACAATATTTTTAACAAAGTCTAGATTAATGGAAGGCCTGAAACTTAATTTGCTTTTTAAATTGGGCATTCTCACAAGTTTAAGCCATTTTGTAAAGGGGTATTAATTGATTAAATACTTGTTCAACCTTTTTAACAAAGTCATCGCCTGACATCGCAACCGCTTCTTCTCTAGGAATTTGATAGCCGCAGAGAATCTCAGCTTTTTTAACCGTTTGTAAACGCTCAAACAAAGCCTTTAATTCCTCTTTTTTCAGATTCTTATGTGGAATTACATCAGGCTTTGTATGATCACCAGACCAAACAAAGTCCTTAGGTGTATCTTTATAGATCGATGTTAGCTTTTTCTCTAATGTTTTTCCGAACTCAGCCTTATTTGTTGCTTCATATATTACAGCAAACCAAACAAAAACATGTGTTTCCCACAAACCAATTTGAAAATGTGGTAGCATCTTATAACCGCGCGAATTGCCGGCAAATGCAACCCACGTATCTTTCGGTGGATTCACTGTCCTTCTCGCATGCTTCGCAACATGAGCATACATTTCCGAGCCAGTTAGGGTAGATAATGTTGGTGCAAAATGGTGACCTAATGCATCAAGCTTTGGACTAATATTTTCTTTAAGTGCTTCCATTCTATCTTCAAAGCCATCTATTTTAAATACATTAAAATCAGCATCGGTAAAACTAGATAATTTCATACTTTCCCTCCTCAGACCTTTGTCAAATATTGTAGCATAATCACCCTCAAAACAAAAAATATCAAGCCTTTTGCGCCCTACTTTCGAAACCATTCAATGAAGTATGGCGGAATAAATCGAATCACGTCATAATTAGGCGATAACACAAATTAGTTGCATCCAAAATCAAATCCTCATATCATATATAAAAAGTTAGAATTTTTTAACGACATTAACATGAAAAAAAACAATACAAACAGCCTATTAAACACCTTTAAAAAGTTCATAATTTACGAATCTTTATTAAAAGAGCGTTTTAATAAAGCGAAAGGAGTGTCTGTTTTATGAAGCAATTGATGAATACGTTAAAAAAGAGAGATTTAGAAAAGGAAAGAAAAGCTGTTTTAAGGCTGGAACTGGATTATGAGCTATTAACATTGTTCGATGCGATGGCTGAAGATAATGATGATCAAAAGGAAAAATCAAAGCAAAAGCTTGAAAGAATTCGAGCAGAACTTTTACGTTTAAAGGCATTATAGTGGCAAGGGGAATTATGAATAAATGCTCAGAAAAATGGAACAGTATTCGGGTTGAAAGCGAACTCCTATGAACAAGGTAGGTGTTCGTTTTTATTTTTTTTAAACGATTGAGACGTGTCGATGAAATTTAATTTGGGAAAAGTAAAATTAGTTGAACCGTACACTAATTTGATCTACGCTAGTGAGAAGAACTAATTATAGAAGATGGGAAGCGATCTAAGTGAATAATAATGAGATTTTTGCAAGTGCCTCAAGCTGGATAAAAGAAGCCGGAGAGAGGATTAAAGAATCTTTCAAAACAACTCTTAATATAGAAACTAAATCGAATGCCAATGATCTTGTCACGAATATTGATAAAGAAACAGAGCGTTTTTTTATTACGAAAATAAAAGAGCGGTATCCAGCACACAAAGTATTAGGAGAGGAAGGGAATGGTGACACATTAAAAGAGTTATCTGGAGTTGTCTGGATCATTGATCCGATCGATGGCACCATGAACTTTGTTCATCAGCAGAGAAATTTTGCTATCTCTATTGGAATATATGAGAACGGGGTCGGAAAGATCGGTCTTATTTATGATGTGGTTCATGATGAACTGTACCATGCCATAAAAGGTGAAGGGGCTTTCGTGAATAATATACGTTTACACACACTTGAAGAAGCCACTGTTTCTCAAGCGATTATTGGCATAAATGCGACATGGGTCACACCGAATAGAAGAATTGACCCAGCTATTTTGGGGGCGCTAGTAAAGGATGCTCGTGGGACAAGGTCATACGGTTCTGCAGCAATTGAAATTGCCCAAGTAGCTGCTGGAAGGCTGGATGCCTATATGACCCTACGCCTTTCTCCTTGGGATTTCGCTGGTGGTTTAGTACTTATCGAAGAAGTGGGAGGAGTAGCAAGCACATTAAAAGGTGAGCCAATTCAACTATTAGACGAAAATTCAATATTTATTTCTAAACCTGGACTCCATGAAGAGATTTTAAAGAAGTATTTAGGAAATAAAAAATGGTAAATTTTACAAAAATGAAAGCTGAGTCGACAGAGATTCTATCAACTCAGCTTTCATTTTTATATTTCCGTTTTAAAGTAAAGCCAAACCCCATTACGACTATAAATGCAATAAGGGAAAATACAGCCCCGATTATGCTTCGATAGCTAATAGCAATACCTACTCCCCCCATACAAGCAACTGCAGCTATTGCTAAAAATAAGAATGGCCATTTAATGTTACTCACTATAAGTTCCCCCTGTTAAGTATAGGACAGCTTCCTCTGAAAATGGATTTACCCCCTTTTTTTCATTTCGAAGGCGCTTTCCTTTCCATTTCTTCATCTAATTTAACATAAAAAGCGTATAGGTTTCTACATTGTTTATGTTATAATATTTCAGTTAGGCTACAGAATAATAAATAGAGTAAAGATGAATAAAGGTAGGAGTGGAATTTTTGAAGATAAGAGAAGATATTCGCAACATTGCGATCATTGCACACGTTGACCACGGGAAAACAACCCTAGTCGATCAATTATTAAAACAATCGGGGACATTCCGCACAAATGAGCATGTTGAAGAACGTGCAATGGATTCTAACGACATCGAGAGAGAACGTGGTATTACGATTTTGGCGAAAAATACTGCGATTCAATATAAGGACACTAGAATCAATATTTTAGATACTCCTGGCCACGCAGACTTTGGCGGTGAAGTGGAGCGAATCATGAAAATGGTCGATGGTGTCTTATTAGTAGTCGATGCCTATGAAGGCTGTATGCCGCAAACTCGTTTTGTTTTAAAGAAGGCATTAGAACAAAACTTAACACCAATTGTTGTTGTTAATAAAATTGATCGTGATTTTGCTCGTCCGAAAGAAGTCATTGATGAAGTTTTGGATCTATTTATTGAGTTGGACGCAAATGAAGATCAATTGGAGTTTCCTGTAGTTTATGCTTCGGCGATTAATGGTACTGCAAGTGCAAATCCTGAGCAGCAAGATGATAATATGCAAGTATTATATGATACGATTGTTGAACATATTCCAGCGCCAATTGATAATAGAGAAGAGCCCTTACAGTTCCAGGTTGCCTTGCTTGACTATAACGATTATGTTGGAAGAATTGGAATTGGTCGTGTTTTTCGTGGAACGATGAAGGTTGGTCAGCAGGTCGCCTTGATGAAGCTTGATGGCACGGTTAAGCAATTCCGCGTAACAAAAATATTCGGCTTTTTTGGATTAAAACGTCAGGAAGTTCAAGAAGCGTACGCTGGGGATTTAATCGCTGTATCTGGGATGGAAGACATTAATGTTGGTGAGACGGTATGTCCATTTGAGCATCAGGAAGCACTCCCTGTATTGCGCATTGATGAACCGACTTTACAAATGACATTCCTTGTGAATAATAGTCCTTTTGCAGGAAGAGAAGGTAAGTTTATAACTTCTAGAAAAATCGAAGAGCGGTTGCGGGCGCAATTACAAACAGATGTTAGCTTAAGGGTTGAGAATACCGATTCGCCGGATGCTTGGATTGTGTCAGGTCGAGGCGAGCTTCATTTATCAATTCTTATTGAAAACATGCGTCGTGAAGGCTATGAACTTCAAGTTTCTAAGCCAGAAGTAATTGTGAGGGAAATTGACGGTGTTCGCTGTGAACCTGTTGAACGTGTGCAAATTGATGTACCTGAAGAGCATACAGGTGCTGTAATGGAGTCAATTGGTGCGAGAAAAGGAGAAATGCTTGACATGATCAATAATGGTTCTGGTCAAGTGCGTCTTATCTTTATGGTGCCAGCACGTGGACTGATCGGTTATACGACCGAATTTTTAACATTGACTCGTGGATATGGAATTATTAATCATAGCTTTGACAGCTATCAGCCAATTGCCCAAGGTCAGGTCGGGGGAAGACGTCAAGGAGTTCTTGTCTCAATGGAATCCGGGAAAGCAACAACTTATGGTATAATGCAAGTGGAAGATCGGGGCGTCATCTTTGTCAATGCCGGGACTGAGATTTATGAAGGAATGATTGTTGGAGAGCATAACCGTGAGAATGACATTACGGTTAATATCACAAAGGTTAAGCATGCAACAAACGTGCGTTCTGCGACTAAAGATCAAACGACTACAATGAAAAAGCCGCGTATTATGTCGCTTGAAGAAGCATTGGAGTATTTAAATGAGGATGAATATTTAGAAGTGACACCTGAATCAATCAGACTTCGCAAAAAGATCCTTGATAAAGGGGAAAGAGAAAGAGTTGCGAAGAAAAAGAAAACTGTTTAAGAGAAAAAAAGTGCTTTAAAAGGGGAGTAATGGAGAATGGATATTACTGAACGCCTGACTTTTTTCGCTGCACTGTTTAAAGTGGATGAGAATCCTAAATTGGGAATGTGGCTGCTTTATATTACTGTCATCATTCTCTGTGTGATCGTCTTTAAATTAGGATTTGCCAGAAAGTTACCTTTATTACAGAACATTATTATTTATGCCTTCTTAATATTCGGATGTACCATTTTAACCTTTTTTGCCGTGTTTTTGCCGATTGCGGAAGGGTTAGTGGTGGCAGCGCTCATTTTAATCATATATAAAATTCGCTTACATCAAGAGAGAAAACATAAAGAACATGAAGTGTAAAGGGGAAAACTATGAATTCAGTTCAAGATGCAATCTATAATTGGTTAACGATCAAAATTGTGATTGATGCACGCCCGGAGGATACAGCCGCCGTTGAAACAGAGAAAATGTTTTATGACATTTTGTTAGAAAAGCATATGCTTTCGAATATTGAAGTTTCCAAGGATGAAGACATGTACTATGTTCACTTTGATGAACAGGGTGAAAGAAAAAAGCAAAGGTTTCCCCGAGAATTAATTGAAATCATGTTAAATCAGATTAACCAGCAACCAGAAAAGTATCGCAATTATCCGCAATAACAAAAACTCCGCTCAAAGCTTTGAGCGGAGTTTTGTTTGTCAACCAGGCATCGAGAGTATTATATCTCGGTATCGTTTGGTATTTTGGGATTGGCATTGCGGTTAAAATACGTTGCCGCCCCAGGTGCTTGCTTACCGGGGGAGCGTGCGGTGAGCCTCAGCGGATGCGGAGCTCACTAAGAGGTGTATACGGACATAACCGGGAAAGCGAGAAGTCTCCAGTCCGAATGAGAAGTCTCTTCGTTCGGAGCAAGTGAAATTTTTAAGGACGAATTATGCTCTCAATTCGACTGACTGAAACAAATGAGGTCTGCAAGAGTTCAATTCGATTAACAGCGTTAATATACAGCTAACTTCCTTGCCGGAATCAATGTCATTTGTTTTCTACCCCGACAGAATAGAGGACAGCAGCTCTAGAAATTCTGCCAAAAAAAGACCACTAAAAACTTTTTCAGTGGCCTCGCAGTCGCTTCAGCAGGTCTTATCGGTCCCGCAAATGCTTTGAGCAAGCTTTTTCGTTTAGGAAATGAGACGTAAAGTTGGTGTAGAATCACACTTTTAGTACAGCTCTAAGGGAGGGCGAGCACTCCAGATTTACCTTTCAATAACTCAGAAGGTTTTTCCTTTTTCGCTTTTGTTCACCAATCTTCTTCTTCGTTGTTGGAACGATATAGTCTAAAATTTCCCGTCGCAATTCTCTCGTTCGTTCGTTCGGTAATTCTTGTTTCACAGGATTTGCACATGAATGTATGGATCGGGCGATTTCTTAACTTTTTTGCTTGAAAAGAATGATCGTCAATGGATTCTATATTGTCACAAATTACGCATTTAACTCTCATTATTACACCTCTTTATTTTACTAGACAATATTGGTTTCATTCTTTCTAGTATACCATTCTCAAGAGAAAAAGTCTTAGCTTGTAAATATTATAACGTTGCCGTTACATGTGGCAAGTCGGATGGTTTTACAAAAATCATCAATAAAAGCATATTTTTTAACATTTCTTCATTAGAATTTGTGGTAACATGGTTATAATATTATATTGGGATGGAATGGTAGGAGGGATAGGAATGGCCAATCAAGTGGAACCCATTTTAATCACGCCACTACTTGATGAATTAAAAAAAGAACGCTTCGTCACGATAGCAACGGTTGACTATGAAACAGGCGGACCCAATGTTAATGCAATTTCATGGATTTTTGCCAAGGATGAGAAAACGATCTTTTTTGCTGTCGATAATCGTTCCAGAATTGTCCAAAATATTCAAGAGAACAATCAAGTCGTTTTAAATGTCATTGTTAATGAAAGTACGTATTCTATTAGCGGAGAAGCGACACTAGAAGCTGAACTGATGGAAAATGTTCCGTTGAAGCTTGCGTTAGTAAAGATTAATGTTCTTGAAGTAAGGGACGTAATGTTTTATGGTTCAAAGATTATTGTTGAACCGCAATATGATAAAACATACGATCAAGAAGCAGCAATGCGCTTAGATCGTCAGGTTATGGATGAAATGAAAAGAGCTTAGCGGCATTTTGTGCTAAGCTCTTTTGTTGTTCGCATTTCTTGCAATATTAATCTAAATGGCGATTGGATTGTTCTTTTTGTTTTTCCTCCAATTTTTTAGATTGTTGATTGTTTAATTGCTCTTTCGGTTTATCGACGGTGTTTTCTTTTGCATCAGGATCAACCATATCTGCTGGTATTTCGGGCATTAATCTTCCAGAAATATCAGCAAGCTCGTTAAAAATTCCTTGAATGGGTTTTCCGTCACGAATGTCATTGGCAATTTCCCTTATTCTTGCCGTCATATCTGGGTCGGCTACGACAACAGCTCGTGCACCATGAGGATCATTTTTTAAGCTCTCTGCTACAGAGTACTTAATGGAACCCACTTCTGAGCGCTCCAGATCCTCATTTACATCAATTCCAACAATGGCATAATTTCCAAGGACGACTGCTGCGGCATCATTTACATTTGGAATGCTTGCAGCTAAGTCAACAAGGTGTTGGGAAATTTCTTGACCGCTTTTACGGTCAACGTTTTGAATTGTAGAGTTTCGTACATTTAATGCTTGCTGTTGATTATTTGTTTCATTTGCTTCATTTCGATTTGCTCCACAGCCTGTAATGATAAATACGAGAAGGAGCACGAAAAGTTTATTTTTCATCGTGTATGGCACCTCCAAATTTGTTGAAGAATGAGAGTGATGTACAAGTTCTTGATCTGCCTTCAATTTACTAAGAGAATCATTATGATTATTGTGCAAAATTTCTTCTATCTTTATTCGGGAAAACATATATTTTACAAAGCTTTATCTAATCAACGAGTGGATAACGGGCTTAAAATCAGGATCTGAAGCCTAAAAAAGACCTATGAGGAGCAGGAGGCATAGATTTGACAAAAATATATGTGTTAGATACAAATGTCTTGTTGCAAGACCCATATTCCATATTTTCATTTGAGGATAATGAAGTAGTAATCCCAGCAGTTGTACTTGAAGAAGTGGATTCGAAAAAGCGCAATATGGACGAGATTGGAAGAAACGCGAGACAAGTATCAAGACTCATTGACGGCTTAAGACAAGCTGGAAAGCTCCATGAAAAAATTCCTCTTGAAAATGGCGGCGCGTTACGAATTGAGTTAAATCACCGCTCATTTCATCAGCTTCAGGATATTTTTGTGGAAAAAACAAATGATAACCGCATCTTAGCAGTTGCCAAAAATTTATCATTGGAAGAGGAAACAAAAATAGATGGTAAACGAGTGATTTTGGTGAGCAAAGACGCTCTTGTCAGGGTGAAGGCAGATGCGATCGGCTTATATTCAGAGGATTTTCTCAGTGATCGAGTGATTGAAAATGATCATATTTATACAGGAGTTATTGAGAAATTTGTTGATATTACGGTACTAAATAGCTTTTATGAAAAAAAAGAACTTCCATTATCAGAGCTTGGTAATTTATCCTTATATCCCAATCAGTTTATTTTGATGAAGGATTCCTTAGGTTCATCGACTTCCGCCATTGGAATGGTTGATCAAACGGGATTGACCGTTAAAAAGCTTGTTTTTGATCATGATCATATATGGGGAATTCGTTCGAGAAACGTCCAACAAACAATGGCCATTGAACTTTTATTACGGAAAGACATTTCTTTAGTTACGTTGATAGGGAAAGCCGGTACTGGGAAAACATTGCTAGCGTTAGCGGCAGGATTGATGCAGACAGAAGATTATGGAGACTATAAAAAATTACTGGTGGCAAGGCCGATTGTTCCGGTCGGAAAGGATTTAGGGTTTTTACCTGGCGAAAAAGAAGAAAAACTGCGCCCGTGGATGCAGCCGATTTTTGATAATCTTGAATATTTATTTAATGTGAAAAAACCTGGGGAGTTGGATGCGATTTTAGCAGGCATGGGTTCGATCGAAGTGGAGGCATTAACCTATATTCGCGGTAGAAGCATCCCTGATCAATTTATCATTATTGATGAGGCTCAAAACTTGACAAAGCATGAGGTGAAAACAATCCTTACTAGGGTTGGAGAAAGAAGTAAAATTGTTTTAATGGGGGACCCGGAGCAAATTGATCACCCGTACTTAGACGCTTATAACAACGGGCTTACATATGTTGTGGAAAAATTAAAAAGTCAATCTATCGCTGGTCATGTAAAGCTCTATAAAGGAGAGAGATCAGGGCTGGCACAATTAGCTGCAGATTTGCTTTAGTGGACTGAAAAATGGTCATGCAAAAAAGCGAGTGGAGTGAGAGATGTAATACATTTCTTCTCCACTTGCTTTTCTAAACATAATTCATCGATAATTTTAAATTAGCTCAGTTTTATATTACTCGACTCGGAATGCCCTTACATTTTTGATTGGATTTGCATAATTTGAACCATCCCCAAAATAGCAATGTATCGGTCCATCTTCCTTCAATGGTTTTCCGTCTTCAGAAAAGCCAAGCACCATTTCCTCCGCTTTTGCTAAAGGGACGGTGACAGAGTCGTCAACTGTTTCGATTATCACTGTTTTGGCATGTTCAAGAACTTCAGCGTTCAAAAGGAAAGGCTTAAAAGGAATGCAAAAAGTACCTGTTAACAGCTCTTCTTTTAAATATTTTTCCTCGGTTTTTAATGTTGGAGGTAAAATGGCACCTTCCATAATTTCCCGATCCCAATGTTTTGATACTTCTTTTGTATACTCCTCTAGGGAATTTTTTTCATCATGTTGCTTTTCGAAATAGGTTAGTAGGTCTTGGCGTCGATCGTCGAAAATCCAAACACTTGGATCTAAAGTAATCGTATATTTTACATTTCCAGATAACATAACGATTGATTCCATTGTTTCCCTCAACTTTCTGTGTTTGTCGTTGTGAATGGACATGCAAAAGCGGTTATTCAACATCTTATTTTTGTATGAATGTTGGCTAATACTAGTTATCGGCGCATTTAAGTTAGCAGTTGTGCTAAAGAAATTTGCTTCCGCTTTTCTAATAGTATACCGATAATGTATGAAAATGTCATATTTTCAGTTTTTCTGAAATCTTATGATGAAAATCCAGTGATCATCCTAATCTACTTGCTTTTTTCCTCTTATAAGGTTAGAATTTATAGAAGGATAATCGCTCGGAAACGGGGGGGATCAAGTTGGCGTCAGAAATGATAATCGATCATCGTGAAAAGGCAAATGCTCTGTTAAAGGCTGATGCTGATAAAATATTGAAGCTAATTAAAGTGCAGATGGATAATCTTACAATGCCGCAATGCCCTTTATATGAAGAGGTATTGGACACGCAGATGTTTGGGTTATCTCGAGAAATAGATTTTGCAGTTCGCCTCGGTTTAATCGAGGATAGAGTAGGGAAAGCTATTTTGGATGAATTAGAAAGGGAACTTTCAGCTTTGCATGAAGCTTCACAAAAAAAATAAGGTCATTCCTTCTTACAGGAATCGGTAGATAGAACATTGAATAATATCTACACGAAAAAGACTAAAATAAAAAACTCAAACGTTACGGAAGAATCGTTTGAGTTTTTTTACATATGTTTTTGATAACGTGCTTCTATTAAAAAACAATAGAATAAATGGAGATAAGGAAGAGATAGGATGCTAAAAAAAGTACTAAAATCATACGATTATTCACTTATAATTGTCGTTATATTACTGTCCTTGTTCGGTCTCGTTATGGTCTATAGTGCTAGTATGGTCACAGCGATGCAGAGGTATGGTTTTGAAAGTGATCATTTTTTTATCAGGCAAAAAATATTTTTGTTGGTAGGATTAGTCGTTTTTTTATTTTTTGCTATTGTTCCGTACAAGCTTTATTTAAATAATAAAGTGTTAATTCCTATCGTGCTTATTTCCCTCATATTATTGATTGGGGTTTTAAAATTTGGAACGATCGCGGGGAATGCTCGGAGCTGGTTTGATTTTGGACCAATCCGACTGCAGCCTTCGGAATTTGTGAAAGTAGCAGTCATTGTCTATTTAGCAGCTGTTTACGCTAAAAAGCAGCAATACATAAACCAATTTAATACTGGGGTTTTACCGCCTTTAGTATTTATCATTCTTGTTTCATTTTTAATTGCTTTACAGCCGGATTACGGAACTATAGCGATTATTCTTTTAATTTCAGGGACGATTATTATTTCTTCTGGAATGAACTTTAAAAGCATTCTCAAGCTTGGCGCACTTGGTGGAGTGATGTCTATTCCGCTTGTGTTGTTTTTAAGCGATAAAATCTTCTCTGCCACTCGCCTCGATAGATTTAAAGTCCTTGTCGATCCTTTTGCAGAAGGTGTTGCTGACGATAGTGGCTATCACCTTGTTAATTCTTTTTATGCAATCGGAGGAGGAGGAGTTGAGGGCCTCGGTTTAGGGCAGAGCATTCAAAAATTAGGATACTTGCCTGAGCCGCATACTGACTTCATAATGGCAGTCATTTCTGAAGAACTTGGCGTGTTTGGAGTTGGTTTTGTTCTTATTTCATTAAGCTATATTGTATTAAAAGGACTCTTCATTGGGCTAAAGGGGAAAGATCCGTTCGGGAGTCTCCTTGCGATCGGGATTGCGAGTATGATCGGAATTCAAACATTTATCAACCTAGCTGGAATTTCAGGCATTTTCCCACTTATGGGAATTCCTCTGCCATTTGTAAGCTATGGCGGTTCTTCGTTGCTACAATTATCAATTGCAATGGGGATTTTAGTTAATGTTTCTATGTTTGTTAATTACGAAGCAAAATATAAATCCAAAGTTAATATGGAAGGACCCACCGTTCGGCCCAATAAAAAAAGTGAATTTAAAGCGTAATGATTGTTTTTTTGATTAAATAACGATTGCACAACGTTAATGGCAAAGACGATTTTTGCTGGTACGGGAAAATGGCAGAAGAGATAAAGTATGACTGAATGATGCTAAAAAAGGAGCCGTTTTTTGCTGAGCCATTTTTCTAGCGTTGTGCAATTCTATCTAACTATAGTAGAATATAATAATAAAATTTTATATATTTTAATAATTTCAAAATTTGTGCTTTTATAGTATGTAGATCATCGAAATGGCCGACTAGCAATAAAAAATTGCTAGTATGCTATAAACCGTAAATGAAAAATATCGATAAAAGAGGTGTTCTTATGGTTAGAAAGATTAACAAGGTTTTAGTTGCAAATAGAGGGGAAATTGCAATTCGTGTTTTTAGAGCGTGCACCGAATTAAATATTCGTACAGTGGCTATTTATTCAAAAGAAGATTCCGGCTCCTACCACCGCTACAAAGCAGATGAAGCTTATTTAGTTGGTGAAGGAAAAAAACCGATCGATGCTTATTTGGATATAGACGGAATTATTGAAATTGCAAAAGCTAGTGACGTCGATGCGATTCATCCTGGCTATGGCTTCTTATCAGAAAACATTCATTTTGCCAAACGGTGCGAGGAAGAGGGAATAATTTTTATCGGCCCAAAATCGCATCATTTAGATATGTTTGGTGACAAAGTAAAAGCCCGTACTCAGGCACAACTAGCCAAAATACCTGTCATCCCTGGCAGTGATGGTCCGGTTTCAAATGTACAAGAGGTGCTCGAATTTGGGCAAAAATATGGATTCCCCCTAATTATTAAGGCATCTCTTGGCGGAGGCGGTCGTGGCATGAGGATTGTCAGAAGCATGGATGAGGTAGAACAAGCTTTCGATCGGGCAAAGTCTGAGGCTAAAGCGGCGTTTGGGAATGATGAAGTGTATGTGGAAAGGTTCATTGAAAATCCGAAGCATATAGAAGTACAAATTATTGGAGATGAGGCAGGCAATATTGTCCACCTATACGAAAGAGATTGTTCGGTCCAACGCCGTCATCAAAAAGTAGTAGAAGTTGCTCCATGTGTATCGATTTCCGATTCATTGCGAGAAGAAATTTGTGTTGCTGCAGTTAATCTTATGAAGAATGTCAATTACTTGAATGCAGGGACGGTGGAATTTCTTGTTGCCAATGAAGAATTCTTTTTTATAGAAGTGAATCCGCGTGTTCAAGTAGAACATACGATTACCGAAATGATAACGGGAATTGATATTGTTCAATCGCAAATTCTGGTGGCAGAAGGTCATTCCCTCCATTCTGAAACAGTAGCGATACCTGAGCAAAAAGATATTAAAATCCATGGTTATGCGATCCAATCACGTGTTACTACAGAAGACCCATTAAATAACTTTATGCCTGATACAGGTCGAATTAATGCATATCGTTCTGGTGGAGGCTTCGGTGTTCGTTTAGATGCAGGGAACGGCTTTGCCGGCGCCATTATTACTCCATACTATGATTCATTGCTTGTAAAGCTATCAACACATGCATTGAGCTTTGAACATGCAGCATCGAAAATGGTAAGAAATCTTCAAGAATTTCGAATTCGTGGCATTAAAACGAATATTCCATTTTTGGTTAATGTCGTAAAGCATAAAAAATTCCGTTCAGGCGAGTATGATACTTCATTTATCGATAAGACGCCAGAATTGTTTTTATTCCCTGTAAGTAAAGACCGGGGAACTAAAATGCTGACATATATAGCGAATGTAACAGTAAACGGTTTTCCCGGGATCGAAAAGAAGAAACGTCCGGTTTTCGATACACCTAGAATCCCTAAACTTAAATTAACAGCTCCCTATCAAAGCGGTACGAAGCAGATCTTAGATGAAAAAGGTGCGGCAGGACTGGTCGAATGGGTTAAAAAGCAGGAAAAAGTGCTATTAACAGATACAACATTTCGCGATGCTCACCAGTCCCTCCTGGCAACTCGTGTACGTACGACGGATATTAAACATATTGCCGAACCGACAGCAAAACTTCTTCCAGAAATGTTTAGTTTTGAAATGTGGGGCGGCGCAACATTCGATGTTGCTTATCGTTTCTTAAAAGAAGATCCTTGGGAACGGCTTCTAACCGTAAGAAAGCAAATGCCGAATGTACTATTGCAAATGCTTCTAAGGGCATCTAATGCAGTCGGTTATAAAAACTACCCTGATAATGTTATTCGCGAATTTGTAGAAAAATCAGCTTTCGCAGGCATTGATGTTTTCCGAATTTTTGATAGTTTGAACTGGGTTAAAGGAATGGAAGTGGCTATTGACGCAGTTAGACAAACAGGGAAAATTGCTGAAGCATCCATTTGTTATACGGGAGATATTTCAGACCCAGCTAGGACAAAGTATAATTTGCAGTACTATAAAAATCTTGCGAAGGAACTAGAGCAGCAAGGCGCACATATTCTTGGAATAAAAGATATGGCAGGCCTCTTGAAGCCGCAATCTGCTTATAGATTGATATCTGAGTTGAAGGAAACAATAGATCTTCCGATTCATCTCCATACCCATGATACAAGCGGAAATGGCATTATCACGTATGCGAAAGCAATCGAAGCAGGTGTCGATATTGTTGACGTTGCATTAAGTACGATGGCAGGCTTAACCTCGCAACCAAGCGCTAATTCATTATATTATGCTCTTGAGGGGACCGACAGAAAGCCGAATATTAATATTTCTACACTGGAACAGTTGGCACATTATTGGGAGGATGTGCGGAAATTTTATCAGGATTTTGAGAGTGGAATGATGGCGCCGCATACGGAGATCTATCAGCATGAGATGCCGGGGGGGCAATATAGCAATCTTCAACAGCAGGCAAAAGCAGTTGGATTAGGTGATAAATGGGATGATGTGAAGGAAATGTATGCGCGCGTTAACCAAATGTTCGGTGACATTGTCAAGGTTACTCCTTCATCAAAAGTCGTAGGTGATATGGCTTTATACATGCTGCAAAATGAGTTAAGTGAAGAGGATGTTCTGGCAAAAGGTAACAGCCTTGATTTCCCAGATTCTGTTGTCGAATTATTTTCAGGTTATTTAGGCCAGCCAACAGGAGGATTTCCGAAAGAATTGCAAAAGGTCATTCTAAAGGGCAAAGAACCAATTACGGTTCGTCCAGGTGAATTATTAGAGCCGGTTGATTTTGAGGCTATTAAGGCAGAGTTATATAAAGAGCTGGGAAGACCGGTAACAAGCTTTGAAGCGATTGCGTACTCCCTATATCCAAAGGTGTTTAAAGAATATATGGCTACAGTAGACAAATTTGGCGATTTATCTGTTTTAGATACTCCTACATTCCTTTATGGGATGAGACTAGGTGAAGAAATTGAAGTTGAAATTGAAAAGGGAAAGACGTTAATTGTAAAATTAGTCTCAGTGGGACAACCGCAACCAGATGGAACGAGAATTGTTTATTTTGAGTTAAATGGACAGCCGCGAGAGGTGATTGTGAAAGATGAAAGTATCAAATCAACAGTTGTCTCAAAAGTGAAAGCAGATCCGAAAAATGAGCAGCATATCGCCGCTTCCATGCCTGGAACAGTAGTAAAAGTTATTGTAGAAAAAGGTGAGAAGGTCGAAAGAGGCGATCATCTTATGATAACGGAGGCAATGAAAATGGAAACAACGGTACAAGCTCCATTTTCCGGTATGGTCAAAGACATTTTTGTTTCTAACGGGGAGGCAATCCAAACGGGTGATTTACTGATTGAGCTTACCAAATAAAAAACTGCTATTAAAGGTAACGAAAAAGACAGTGGGGCGGCCCACTGTCTTTTCGTTTAATCAATAATTTGCGAAGTATTGGAGTTTTGCTGTTTTAATAAGATTTCATTTTTCTTGCTTCTTGATGTTAACAGGATAAAATAGCTTAAAACACCAAAAAGACAAGAAATAAAAAATGCATGTGATAGCGCGATAAATAAATTCAATTTCGTCAATACAACGAGTGCACCGGCAATTACTTGGAGAGTAACGAGAATAAAAGAAACGATCCAGCCCCAGTACACAACTTTTTGGTGCTTATAATGTTTAATCGCCATATAAGTAATATAAGCAATCCAGAAGAAAATTAACGCTGCTGCAAAACGGTGTCCCATTTGAACCCATTCATGGAAAGAAATAGGTATATTCGGGGCTGTGTTCACGCACAATGGCCAATCTCGACATACTAGACTAGCATTGACATGGCGAACTAATGCACCAGTGTATACGACAATAAAGCTATATAACGTAACTCCGATAATATGCTTGCGCATCCGTTCATCCAACACCAGTTTTTCGGCCGCAAACTTCTTATCGACTTCAAAAATCAGCAAGGTTAAAAGGAATACTGCCGCAAATGAGATGAGCGAGATTCCGAAATGAATCGCAAGAATGAAATCAGATTGTCCCCATATGACAGCCCCTGCACCGATTAGTCCTTGTAATACTAAAAAGGAGAATGAAAGCAAAGAAAGGAATTTTGTTTCTCGGATATGCCCAATCGCTTTCCATGACCAATAGGACAAAATAAGCACCATTAAACCGACAACTCCCGATACTACTCTATGGGCGAGTTCGATCACTAACTCCATCGTAATATCGGTTGGAATGAGTTGCCCATTGCATAATGGCCATGAGCGACCACACCCCATTCCAGAATCTGTTTTCGTCACTAGCGCACCACCAAGAAGAATGAACAGCATTCCGATTGTGGTGAGCACAGCAAACCATTTTAGTGACCTTTTCAAGTTAATACACCTACTTTAATTAAGATCATTTTGTCATTGTAAGAGAGCACTTTTTTAGTAGTAAACAAAAAAAGAATTTCTGAAGAAATTTTATTATCATTTAGAAATAATAAATTATGGGGTCTTCATTAAAGAAAAGAAAAAGTTCCAAAATAAAAATTTCGCTTTGCAATCAAAGAAAAACTGCTTGTAAACAATATAACGAATATTTTAGTAAAAGAACAGATTTACCACTTTTTTTTCACCACTTTTTTGATAGTACACAAAAATAATGAAATTTACAATGGTATGAAAATTAAACAAGGTTATTATAGTAAAAAGGTTGCAAAAAGAATAAGAGTTTGCTAGAAATATATAAGAGTAAATTTCATACGGGTTCAGCTTAAGTGATTAACAAGAAAATATCGTTGGATTTTTCTATCTATACATAATATCAAAAATACCATTTTTATGTTAATTACATTGTTATTGTAAAAAAATAACAAGTAGAAATAGAAGTTTTATCCAAAGTTCACAAAATAGGCAAAAAATATTCAAAAAAAGTTCACAGTTCATGCTAAAATATGGTTTAATAAAGAGACAGGAAACCTTATTAAATACGGTTATTAAATAACATTAACACTATGGTAATAGTGAAAAAATTATCCTGAAAAAAATTTGAAAGGATACCCTCGTCTCTGTTGCAAGTGCATTGATCAAGAACGGGATTGTTGATAGTTGCCCAAGCATCTTTAAGATGTCTTCGTGACAGGTTATTTAGGAGGAAGGGAAATGAGTAATTTGAGGGCTTTAAATGAAGTGCCATCGCGTAGCTGTGAGCAAAATGTAGAAGCTGTGATACCGAAAACAAGTGCATGGAAGGATTTTTTAGCACTGATCAAAGTCGGAATTGTAAATTCAAACATGATTACTACTTTTACTGGTCTTTGGTTGGCACTTTATTTTACCGAGGCAAGATTTTTAGCCAATCTTGATATTGTTCTATATACACTGGTGGGTTCAGCTCTTATCATTGCCGGTTCCTGCGCCATCAATAATTTCTATGATAGGGATATTGATCCATTAATGGAGCGAACAAAGGTGAGGCCAACGGTAACTGGAAAGATAAGTCCGACAATTACGTTACTTTTGGGAATTGGCTTTATTGTTTTAGGAGTTCTTTTTCTTTTACTGACAACGTTTACAGCTACTCTGCTTGGGATTTTAGGAATCGTGAGCTACGTCTTCTTGTATACGATGTGGAGTAAAAGGAAATTTATTTCAAATACAATTATTGGCAGTATTTCAGGAGCTGTTCCTCCTTTGATTGGATGGGCAGCCGTTGATCCAAGTCTTGATGTCATTGCATGGAGTTTATTTTTAATCATGTTTGCCTGGCAGCCCCCTCATTTTTATTCATTAGCAATGAGAAGAGTAGATGAGTATAGGGCAGCGGGTATTCCAATGCTCCCTGTGGTCAAGGGGTTTGAAGTAACGAAAAAACATATCCTTGCTTGGGTCATCATATTATTTCCAATACCGTTTTTATTAACTTCACTAGGTATACCTTTCTTAATACTAGCTACCCTATTAAATGTAGGCTGGTTGTTAATTGGTATTAATGGTTATCGAAAAAAAGATGACATGAAGTGGGCAAAGTCGATGTTTGTATACTCTCTGCAATATATGACGATTATGTTTGTAGCTATGGTAATTGTCACGCTTGTGTAATTATGGTACAACATTTTGTCTCTTACATAAGAAGTTCCACTTTAGATTTAACAAAATTTAAGAATATCTAAAATGAACATTTATTTTTTGGGAGAATTTTTCTTTACACTATTTTAGTAAAGGGGATTTATCTATAAAATTTTCAGGGAGAGTTTATTTCATAAAGCACGGCTGATGATAACGACTTCCGAATCAGACATTAATTTAGCATGAAGTGTATATGGAATTCTTGACCATTTCATTGGAATCGTATTCGTTTTGTTAAATAAGTTGACTTTGTGAAATTTACTCATCCAAATTCAATTATTTTTTTACGAAAGAGGGGTATGTTCAAGCTATGAAAAAGCTAGCAAAATGGCGTCTGTTCTCATTATTAGCGTTAATGGCGCTCATTCTTTCCGGTTGCGGCAAGCCGTACTTATCAACTCTCCAGCCAGCTGGTGAGGTTGCCCAAAGACAATATGATCTTATGCAATTAAGTACGATTATTATGGTTGGGGTAATTGCAGTTGTAACCATCATCTTTCTTATTGTCGTTTTCCGTTTTAAACGCAAAGATGAACAAATTCCTAAACAAGTGGAAGGTAGTCATAAATTAGAAATCATATGGACAGTTATTCCAATTCTATTACTACTTGTTTTAGCTGTTCCAACGGTAATTGAAACATTTAGACTTGCTGATGTTTCTGCCATGGACGAGGTAAATGAAGATGGAAAGACAGATGCACTAGTGATTAACGTACGTGCTAATCTTTATTGGTGGGAATTTGAGTATCCAAATGAAGAGATCGTTACGAGTCAGGAGTTAGTGGTTCCAACGGATCAGAGGGTTTATTTTAATTTAAAAGCATCTGATGTAAAGCACTCCTTCTGGATTCCGTCAGTTGGTGGAAAGATGGATACGAATACAGATAATATAAATAAGTTCTGGTTGAAATTTGATTCCAAAGGTGCAGAAAAGGCCAATGAACTATTCTATGGAAAATGTGCAGAGCTTTGCGGTCCATCCCACGCTTTAATGGACTTTAAAGTAAGAGCAGTTCCTAGTGATGAATTCGATCAATGGGTAGCATCGATGCAAGGAGTTGAGGAGCCGATTCAACCGGAAACTGCATTAGCTCAAGAGGGGCAGGAACTTTTCAACCAAAGCTGTATTGGATGTCATGCGATCACACCAAACAATGCTTCTCCAGAAGCAGCTCGCGTTGCACCAAATTTAACGGATTTTGGTGACAGAGCATATGTAGCGGGGATTTTAGAGAATAATGAAGAAAACATTAAAAAGTGGTTAGCAGATCCAGAAACGCTTAAGCCGGGAAACAAAATGAGTAAGACATACGGAGAATTAACACCTGAACAAATTGATGCTTTAACTGCTTATTTAATGGAGTTAAAAGTGCAAGAATAGTCGTATTTTCATAAAGAAGAACGACAAATTACAACGATACAAAACCTGAATTATATTGTATGTATAGCAAGGGGATTAGTTTTCAAAGGGAGGTAAAATTGTGAGTACGTACGCTCAAAAAAAGGGGTTCGGAGCAACTGTTTGGGACTATTTAACAACGGTTGACCACAAGAAAATTGCAGTCCTTTACTTAATTGCAGGGGGATTCTTTTTCGTTGTCGGTGGCCTCGAAGCAATGTTTATCCGAATTCAGCTAGCGGTACCGAACAGTGATTTCGTTAGTGCTGGCCTGTATAATCAAATTTTGACCATGCACGGTACGACGATGATTTTCTTGGCAGCTATGCCATTGTTATTTGGATTTATGAACGCAATTATGCCGTTGCAAATCGGTGCTCGCGATGTAGCGTTTCCTTTCATTAATGCACTTGGATTTTGGTTATTCTTCTTTGGGGGAGTATTCTTAAACCTTTCCTGGTTTTTAGGAGGAGCGCCTGATGCAGGGTGGACGTCTTATGCTTCATTATCTCTTGCATCTGAAGGGCACGGAATTGATTTTTATCTATTAGGTTTGCAAATATCTGGTGCAGGAACGTTAATGGGGGGAATTAACTTCCTCGTGACGATTATCAACATGCGTGCACCTGGGATGACTTATATGCGCATGCCGTTGTTCACATGGACAACATTTGTCGCATCTGCACTCATTTTATTTGCATTTCCACCATTAACAGTAGGGATTTTCTTGTTAATGTTTGATAGACTTTTTGGCTCTAATTTCTTTGTTACTGCTGCAGGCGGTAACACGATTATTTGGGAGCATTTATTCTGGATTTTTGGACATCCGGAAGTATACATTCTTGTTTTACCGGCCTTTGGTATTTTTTCGGAAATTATTCCAGTTTTCTCTAGAAAGAGACTATTTGGATATTCCTCAATGGTATTCGCGACAGTATTAATCGGCTTTTTAGGATTCATGGTTTGGGCTCACCATATGTTTACAGTTGGACTTGGACCGATTGCCAATGCGATTTTTGCCGTTGCAACGATGGCGATTGCCGTACCGACGGGTATAAAAATATTTAACTGGCTCTTTACGATGTGGGGAGGAAGTATCAAATTTACGACGCCAATGCATTATGCCGTAGCCTTTATTCCTTCTTTCTTAATGGGAGGAGTTACAGGGGTAATGCTAGCAAGTGCAGCAGCTGACTATCAGTACCATGATACGTATTTTGTAGTCGCTCATTTTCACTATGTAATTGTCGGTGGGGTAGTCTTTGCAATTCTAGCCGGAACTACATTCTACTGGCCAAAAATGTTCGGTACGATGTTAAATGAAACTTTAGGAAAAATCACGTTCTGGTTATTCTTCATTGGATTCCATTTAACTTTCTTTATCCAACATTTCTTAGGATTATGGGGAATGCCTAGACGTATTTTCACATTCCTTGAAGGTCAAGGTCTGGAAACAGGAAACTTTGTAAGTACAGTAGGTGCATTCTTCATGGCCGCTGCAACAGTGGTGTTAGTTATTAACATTATAATAACGACTGTTAAAAATGAAAGAGTAGGCAATGATCCTTGGGGTGATGGCAGAACACTTGAGTGGGCCATCCCATCTCCACCACCATTTTATAACTTTAAACAACTTCCATTGGTACGCGGTTTAGACCCTCTTTGGATTGAAAAAATGGAAGGGAAAAAAGGAATGACTCCAGCAGAACCGCTAGGAGATATTCATATGCCGAATGCATCATTCATTCCTTTCGTTATCTCCTTTGGACTATTTGTAGCAGCATTTGGGGCAATGTACCGTTTAGACTATGGATGGGGCTTGCCGGTGCTTATTATTGGTTTGGCCATTACGTTCGGTTCCATGTTCCTACGTTCTGTAAAAGATGATCATGGCTTCCATATTCATAAGGAAGAATTAATCGATGAAGATGATAATAAGGGGGTTAAGGCATAATGCACGCTGAAGAAAAAATGACACTTGAAAAATGGCCTGCTTCGCCTGAAAAGCAAACCCTTGAAGCAAAAAATAAATTTCTTGGCTTCTGGTTGTTCCTTGGAGGAGAGACGGTTCTTTTCGCCTCTCTCTTTGCAACCTATCTCGCTTTAAAAGATAAGGTTCCAGGGCCAGATCACGCATTAGCAAAAGATTTGTTTGAAATACCATTAGCATTTTTAATGACTATGTTGCTCTTAACAAGCTCTATTACAAGCGTATATGCGATGTATCATATGAAGAACTTTGAATTTAAAAAAATGCAGCTTTGGCTTGGGATTACTGTCGCTCTTGGTCTTGCTTTCCTTGGCTGCGAAATTTACGAGTTTTATCATTATGTACACCATTATGGTCATACATTTACAAGTAGCGCCTTTGGTTCAGCGTTCTATACATTAGTAGGATTTCATGGGGCACACGTTGTATTTGGATTGGCATGGATTATAACCTTAATGGTACGGAATGCGAAAAGAGGATTAAGTCTATACAATGCACCTAAATTTTATGTTGCTAGTCTATATTGGCATTTCATCGATGTTGTATGGGTGTTTATCTTCTCTGTAGTATATCTAATGGGAATGGTGGGATAAACTATGGAAAATAATCAGACGAATACGGGAAATGCGACTGTAGATATCGCTTATCGTCGTAAAAAGAATGCAGAAGAAATGAGACATCAGGTCATTACTTTTACTTTGATGATCTTTTTAACAATTGTTGCCTTTGTAGCGGTTGGTGCGGGAATGTCAGGCTGGTTTACTGTTCCGTTCATTCTATTGCTTGCAGCAGTTCAAGTGGCCTTTCAGCTTTATTATTTTATGCATATGAGCCATAAAGGTCATGAAGCACCAGCATTGTTCTTGTATTCTGGCCTGCTTGTTGGCTTAATAACAATCCTCGCATTTGTGACGATTGTTTGGTGGTAAAATCATTTGAAAATCGGCTATATTAAGCCGATTTTCTTTTTGCTAAGTTTGTTATGTGTTGGGTATGGATTTCGGCTCAATTTCTCGTTTGTTCACTGAAAGGCCTGTGAAAGCAAAGTGTCATAAAAAGTACCCGAAATTGTTTTATTAACAATATTGTTTAACAAAGCCTTTTGCAAAGGAAATGCTTGTTTTCCTTGGTTTTGGAGAACTTTTTAGTAGTTTAAGTTATAATATTAATGTGGCATTCACATTTCGGTGAATACATTAAAGAGAAATGAAAAAGGAAATTACAGAGGTGATGGGTCAATGTTATCTTTAGATATGTTTGGTTTTCAAGCGTTATGGAGTCCATTTTTCTTTTTGGCAATGGTTGCATTGTTAGCTGCTTACTTTCTCATCACGATCACATGGAGAAAACATATTAACGGTTCAGAACCATTAACCACAAGACAAGGCATCATTTTTTCAACAGGGGTTATTCTTTTATATATCATCAAAGGCTCGCCAATTGACTTAATGAGTCATCTTATGTTTTACGCTCATATGATTCAGATGGCTGTCTTATATTTAATTATTCCACCCCTTTTTATAGTAGGAATTCCACAGTGGATTTGGAAAAAATTATTGGGTCTTCCAGTTATTCGGTCTCTATTCAAATTTTTTACAAAACCGATCATCGCTTTAATTCTTTTTAATGGGATTTTTTCATTTTATCATATCCCATTAATCTTTGATGTTATCAAGACAGACATGTTATTACACACATCCTATACGATGCTGCTGTTCTTAATGGCGATCTTCATGTGGTGGCCACTCGTTAATCAAGTAGAGGGGGAAAAAAGGTTAAGCGGAGTAAAGAAGATTGGCTATATATTTGCTGACGGGGTATTGTTAACACCTGCGTGTGCGTTAATTATTTTTGCTGATGTTCCGATGTATGCTACTTTTTCTGATCCAAGTTCATGGGCACAGGCTCTCGAGCTTTGTGTTTCACCAACTGTCTTATCAGGGTTAAACTTGAGTGGACCTGAAATGTTTAATTCAATGTCATTGCTTCATGATCAGCAATTAGGCGGAGTACTTATGAAAGTCATTCAAGAAATTGTTTATGGTGTAGTATTATTTCAAGTGTTTTTTGAATGGTATAGAAGAGAGCAGGAGGAGTCAGAGCCAGAGTTGCATTTGCTTGATCCACAAACAATTAAATAATCCATTGGCACCTTACCCGGGTGCTTTTTTTATGATTCAACCTTGCCATTTTCCTTTATGTTTTAACAGAATTAAATAGAATCAGTAAAAAAAATCACATTTATCACAATAAATATGACAAAAACAGTACATTTTTGTTGTTTTTCTAACTTAAGATTGAAAATATGTTTGCAGTCCACTAAAATTAATTTTATGTATGAGAATGCTCTTCTCCCAATTGACTAGGAGCGAGGTTGGCATTTTATTTGGAGATTTAGAAAGGAAAAAAAGAGATGAATTTTACTTTACCTATTTTACCGACAATCAGTACGACTTTTATTATTTTAAGTGCAATAACAGTAGCCATTGGCTGGGGCCAAATAAAAAAGGGGAAAAGAGAAGCCCATCAAAAAACAATGTTTTTAGCAGCCATTTTTGCGATCATTTTCTTTATTATTTATGCTTCCAGAACGGTTTTTATTGGAAATACAGCATTTGGCGGCCCTGATGATATTAAAATTTATTACACCCTCTTTCTTATTTTCCATATTACACTAGCTACTGTCGGGGCGGTTCTTGGGATTATATCTCTTGTTACTGGTTACCAAAAAAAATATGCGGTGCATCGTAAAATAGGGCCGATTACAAGCGTTGTATGGTTCTTCACAGCGATTACTGGTGTGGCTGTCTACCTGCTCCTTTATGTGTTTTACCATGGTGGAGAAACAACATCGGTTATTAAAGCGATCTTAGGAATATAAAAAAACAGCTCCAAAGTCTGTAAATAAGATTCTGGAGCTGTTTTTTTGTTCAATAATGAATGGTTTAAATTTTGAAATTCATTTTAATAATACCAGCCTCTTTTGCAGAATTAAAGGCGATAAGCAATAACGGCCCAATTACGAAGCCAAGAATTCCGAGGAGCTTCAATCCGAGATACATGGCAATTAATGTTGCTAAAGGTGATAGACCAATATGACTTCCCATTACCTTTGGTTCTACCGTTCTGCGAATGATTAACAATACTGCCGCGAGAACAGCTAATTGTGTACCATGGGAAATGTCCCCTGTAATTAAATAGAAGAGCGCCCATGGTCCTAAAATCACGATTGAGCCGATAATCGGGATAAAGTCGATGATCCAAATAATAAGTGACATTATTAAGGCAACTTCAGGCTTAATAAATAATAAGCCGATAAGAGAAACGACGAAAATAATAATACTTACTAAAAATTGTGCTTTAAAAAATCCGAAAATGACGAAGGAAAGTCTTGATGTCATAAACTGAACTTTTTGTGCGGTTTTTTCCGTTAAGAAGGAATACATTCCTTTACGGAGCCGTGGAAGTTCAAGCAAGAACAAAAAAAGGGCAATCAAATAGACAAGGAAGCTTACTAAATAGTTTGGAATATTTGTTAATAGAGATTTCACTGTATCGATATTGACATAAGCGACGAGATCATTTCTTGTTTTATTAAGAAAGCTTTGAATTTGATTACTGATCTCATTAACCACTTCTTTAGGCATATCTTTTGCTGCGTTCGCAAAGTCTTTTTCAATATTAAGCCAAGCTCTCGTAATTTCATTGATGTATAGTGGCGCATTCTCGACGAGTTTAATAATTTCCGTTACAACTTTCGTTGTCACAAAATAACCGCTAGCTCCAATGAATAGTAGAAAAAGTAGGAACACGCATAATACTGCAAGCTGTTGATTTAATTTCGTCTTTTTACGCAGCCATTTAACAATTGGGTGCAAAAATAAAGCTGTAACGAAAGCTACGATCAGTGGAACGGATACAGGTAGAATAAAATAAAGAAGGGTAGCGACGAGGAGAGCGATTACAACGATCATTGCCACCCGTTTTGTGAAAATACTGGACAAGATAGAACCCCTTTCTCAATAACAAAAGTACAACCATCCGTTTTTTTGAAATGGATGCTAAAAATTGAAATCGATGAATCAGAGAGCGAATTTTCTATAATTATAAAAATAGGCTGATTGCTTATTTTGATATAAACATTTGTATTTTATGATATAGCTCGAGCGCTCAATTGAAAAATGGAATCTGGTTTCCCGTATGTATTTAGGCGATTCCCACTCTCTTTAACTTGGGGTGTAAACTTTAAAAAAGCAATATCAATAACTGACTCATCTAACATTAGCCTATAGATAAATGACCGTGTGTATGCAACCATTATTGAAACAACATGATGGATGGGATCATTCTATAGAGGTAAAGAAAAAGACCCCATTCGCTAAATGGGTCTTTTTCTTTGTCATTTTGAGAAGATAAAATTGAAATTACTTAACAAACTTGTCTATTTCTGCTTTTACTTCGGTTAAAATCTTTTCGCATTGGCTTACTAAAGAGCTTGGAAAATTTTCTTCCTCACCATATTCTACTCCATGAGGATAATAATGCTTCCCTAACAATGGTGTGAGGAGTTGCAGAACCGCTCTATTGGCACCAACATCACCTTCGACTGCATAACCTAAAATGCGAAGATAGAATACTCCTTCTTTTAATTCAAATTTGCGATCGTAGGATACTCTTTCATAATCCCACTGCTCAGCACGGATCAATCCGTAATCCGCCATAACATCGTCTAACCGTTTTAAATCAGCTTTTACTTTATCGAATCCCAAATTCTCAAATTTCATCTCGATCCCTCCTCAAACAAGTGAAACATTATAAGTGTGAATACCTATTGTAGAATTTTACTAAAATAATCCCAAATCTAATAATAGTGGAAAAGTGAAAAAGTTGCAATGACATGCTAAAAGAAAACATAGTTCTTTCACATTTCAATTAAACCTTATTAATGAATGAACGTGATTTGGGAATACTATTTAAAGGAAATCTTTAATAATAATATTATGCATATTAGGAGGTAAGGAAGTGCAAAAGATAAAAGAAATTATGAGTAATGAAGTGGAATGTTGTACGTTACTTGATAATGTTTATGAAGTGGCTGTCAAAATGAAGGAATGGAATGTTGGAGCAATTCCGATTGTTGATGGGGAGAGATTGGTTGGAATGATTACTGACAGAGATCTTGTCATTCGCGGGATTGCCGAGAAAAAACCAGGATCCACGAAAGTTGGAGAGGTAATGAGCGAAGAACTGATAACAGCGACAGCGGAAATGAGCACAAAGGATGCTGCAGAATTGATGGCAAATCATCAAATACGACGCCTGCCAGTCGTTGAAGGAGATAAATTAGTCGGCATTGTTTCCCTTGGTGATTTTGCGGTAAGAAAGTTAACGGATGGCCAAGCAGGAAAGGCTCTTTCGGAAATATCTGAACCGAATGATATGCAAATAGAACATTAGCCAATCCATAACAAAATCTAACTTGAGTCAATATTTTCGTTCCCATTTAAACGGTGGGAACGATTTATATTTGTATTGAAAGATTTCAAAGAAAATAATAGATGATATAATCATATTAAACTATTATATGCATAGAATAATAGAAAATATAGATAGGATTATTAATAATGAGTTCAAGAAAAGAGAGGAGGCATACCTCTGCGTGCCCTTATAAGAATTTTAATATTAATCGCCGCCATGTTAGCAGTTATATTCTACTTAAATTTATCTTTTGAAGACGATATATTAGTCAATGAACATCCAAATTCACATCAGGTTGATGAATCACTGGAAGAAGAGACAGACGACGGCACAGATAATCCTCAAATTGATGCCCCAAGTTCGGGAATAGCAACATTGATAGGAAAAGATATGTCCCAATTAGAAGAAAAATTAGGCAAGCCTTCTAGAGTGGATCCTTCTGCTTATGGATATGATTGGTGGATATACAAAAAAAGTTTGCAAGAGTATATTCAAGTAGGTATTCGTGATGAAACGGTTGTGACGATATATGCTATAGGCAGTGATGTGGATATTCCTCCTTTCAAAATAGGACAGCCAGTCGAAGAGATTTATGCCTCAGTGCCGATTGGACCATATATAAGCTTAATGTATGAGGGGAGCTCTTATCGCTTTGAATTAACTGAAGATGATATGAACACACGCCCGCTTGTACAGATGGGAGATTTTTATGCTCAATTTTATATTGATAAGTTCGATGGAACATTGTCAAGTGTAAGGTTTATGGATGCGGAGACTTTAATTAAATTGCAGCCGTATGAATTGGTTTATGTCGGTGAATTAGTAGAGGTTAAGCCGTGGGAAGCAGGAAGTGAGTCTGAAGTGGCTAAAGGAAATGCTGAGCAGATTTTTGATATTTCTAATATAATGCGGGTACGGCACGAGCTAGCTCCGCTCGAAAAGGATGAAATGGTAGCGGAGGTTGCTTTAGCCCATAGTATTGATATGTATGAAAACGAAGAATTTTCCCATACATCGAAGACTTCTGGTGAACTATCTGATCGATTGGAAGCAAGTGAGATTTTTTATCAACTTGCTGGTGAAAATATTGCAGCGAATTACGCAGATGCGCCTGCCGTAATGGAAGGATGGCTGAATAGTAAAGGACATCGCGAGACACTTCTAAACGGACAATTTACGCACATTGGTGTAGGAGTTTACCATCTCCACTACACACAGAATTTTATTCAAAAATGGCATGAAGAATAATCGTCAATAGGTAAAAATGAATAGATTAGACGATATACAGTAATTATTTATTTCATTAGGTAAGTGAGAGCTCGTAAGTACAGCTCTCACTTTTTGTTCTGTCTCTTTTCGATGATGAAGAAGCTGCCGGTTGCTTGGGCAATTTTTTGCCCATCAGAGCGAAATACATCGGCTGAAGCTAGAAGTGTTTTTGAACCGAAGTGCTCGATTTTTGCTTGGCAAGTAATGAAATCTCCAATGCCCTGGGCAATATAATGAATAGAAAGCTGAGTTGTAACGGCAGCTTTTCCATCAGGCAAACTTTGATGCGCCAATATCCCCATTGCGCTATCAATAACTGTAGCTGTAATTCCTCCATGAAGAATATTTAAAGGGTTATTGACCATTGCGTTTAAAGGAATTTTTACTTCTATTCCTTCATTCGTCTTTTTGTTTTCCATATGGAGTAAGCGGTTAATAAATGTACGATCTTGATGATTCAAACCTTCCAGAATATGTTTTAGAACTTCTAATTCCTCATTCGTACCTTTTTCCAGTACTTGCTGAAAAAGTCTCTTTAAGTTTTCTTGCAATAAGTTCATCCCCTTATTTTTTCTATAGAGTAGGCGTGATTCACAACTTTTATTGCTTTATCATATCGTATCATAGGAAACTTAGTTACGAAATATAACAAAAAATGAAACGAAGATACGGTATAGAATTGGATAATCACTGTTGATTTCAAGATGTTGAAATACGACCGATACACCAATACGAACCAGCTCATCTATACATGCCCTTTGTTCGAGGTGAATAAGTATGGAAAAGAAAAAACTCCATCCTTCTGTTCAGCAATTTAAGGAATTCGTCAAGGAGCATCCGAAAATGGTGATGGAAGTCAGGAAGGGAAATGCGACTTGGCAGGAGCTTTTTGAGGAATGGTACTTACTTGGAGAAGAAGACACTCGTTGGAATGAGTTTAAAGGAGTACAGGATAAGGAGGAAGATAAAAAAGAATGGCTTCCACAAATTATGAATGCTGTAAAAAATGTAGATCCAAACCAACTCCAAGGGCATATTACCAACTTGAGTCAAGCTTTAGGTGCGATACAAGGATTAATCCTCCAATTTCAAGGAGGAAAACAAGGAAACGCTTCGAGCAGTAATCAGCCCGCTCAAAGCTCGCATCCATTCCAATTCAGAAAAGATTGAAAAGGGGGATGGATATGAGGAAAGATATGATGGAAATGGTTAATGCCGATCCGGATTTGAAAAGGTTTTTACATGAACAACCGATATGGTATAGGAAATTAGCAAGAAATCCAAATGATTTTCAAGCATTTCAAATCGCAGCATTACATTATCATAGGAAAACGATTCCGCATCGGGTAGAAAAATTTTCTAACGGCGTCTATATGGCGCAAATGATGATGAGCATGTTTCAAGCGATGAATAATAATCTTTCGTGAACAACTTTCTCGCATGTATTGAGAAGGTTGTTTTTTCATGGATGCAATGGAGTAAAAATGGATTTGTTAGCAAACAATATCATTATAATTTATGTTTATGGGACTTTACATTAGAGGGGGATTGCCAATGAGAACCATATATTTAAGTTTAATGATGCTGGTGTTAATGACGGTTGGCTGTCAAAAGGACTTACCGGAGCCAGAGGCCAAAAAGTTAATGGTTATACCGATGAGCACTGTCAACACAGCCCATGATATGCCAGTTACGATTGAACAAAGTAGTGAGCCTTTTAAAGTTCAGCATCATATAAGAGGAAATAGCGTTTTTGTCGAATGTATGCTTCCAGCCATTACTTTCCGCGATGACAGTGAGCAAAAGCAAGGGAAAATCATTCTTTATATTAATGGCGTGAAGAAGGAGGAGGTTACGACAGCTGCATTTATTATTAAAGGATTAGAGAAAGGAACTCACCGAGTAAAATTAGAGGTTGTAACCCCTAATGATGAACCATATCAGTTAGAGAAGGAGTTTACAGTATCCATTCCATAAACGATAAACTTAATGAACTTTCTAATGGTGTATCGTAATGGTGATTGAGAGTTACTGCTAATTTAAATTGTTCATTAAACTTTCGTTTTTTTACATTTCCATGTTAAAATAAGTAGCGGAGGTGAGCTAGATTTGCTTGCTACTTTGGAAAGAATGGAAATATTAGATCAGGCTGAACAGTTGTCGATGATGATTATGGAGTCGGATGTCGTTGAATATTATATGGTCTGTTTAAATAAAGTAAAATCAAATAGAGATACACAGCGTAAAATTAGAGCTTTTTCTAAAGAAAAGGAGCTCTATGAAGAGGTGCAACGGTTTGGCCGCTACCATCCAGAATATCACAAAGTGATGAAAAATATTCGGGAGTTAAAAAGAGAAATGGATATGGATATTCATGTAGCTGAATTCAAAAAAGCTGAAAATGATCTACAGGCTTTGTTGGATGAAGTCAGTGTTTTAATTGGGAAATCTGTATCTGAACAAATAAAGGTTCCAACTGGAAATCCTTTCTTTGATAGCTCCTCTAGTTGTGGTGGCGGATGTAGCACAGGCGGAAGCTGTGGATGTTCGTAAAAAGCTTAGGTAACCTACCTAAGCTTTTTTGCGTTTTTAAAACTACAGAACTAGTTCTTAATAATATAGAATTAATTCCTTACTAGCAGAAGCGGCAAAGCCTAACAAATGCTCCTGTAAAAAAATCAGTATTTCAACAACCTCTTTGATTCATCCTCGCTGGAATAATGTTGCTGTCCTTTTGTTCTTGAGCATTGAAATATCCAGGTTTGTCTGCTAGACTAGAAAAAAATAAGGTGTTTGAAGGGGAAAAAAGTATGCTGGGACAACGTCAAGGGATTATCGTATGGCTGTATTCTTTAAAACAAGCCAAAATGTTAAGAAAGTTTGGAAATGTTCATTTTGTCTCCAAACGATTAAAATACGTTGTTCTCTACTGTGATTTAGAGGATGTTGAAACGATTATGAAAAAAATAGAAAGCTATTCCTTTGTGAAAAAGGTTGAGCCTTCATTTAAACCATTTTTAAAAACAGAGTACGAAAATTCAAAGCCGGATAAAGCTAAAGAATATGATTATCGGATGGGAATTTAAAAAGCTATGGTCAAAAGGTTGTTCAGGAATAACCTTTTGACCATAGCTTTTTCCTTTTGTAACCCTTTGTCACCAGCAAAATGCGTTCTTTGCTTTATCTGTAATTGTTTTCTTAAGCTAATGGTGGTATGTAACGGTTCATTCTTAAAATCCCAATTAAATATTGATAATAAAGTTCCTTTTCAGAGAATTGCACGGAAGGCTTGACTTCAAGTTCAATAATTTCTTTTTTAAGCTCTGTTGCAGCTTGTTGGAATAGTTGATAACGTTTATTCGGTTTTTTATTTGGATTGGGAATGCCTTCGCGACAAATGTATAAAGGCTGGAAATCGCCAGGTATAGTCGGTTTGAGAATAACCACCAGAGAAGAGACTTCTTTATTTTCTATAACGGTATGATAGGTCATCATATGTAAAAGCCGTTCTTTGTTTGCTTTTGCTATCTCAATTAACTCATAAATGTCAGAATATCCTTCGCCTAATTCAATAAAACGTTGAATCATACTGCATTCTCTCCTTATCTTAGCTTCATGACTACTTTACCATGCTTAATCTAGAATGGCTATGAAAGAATTGAAAAGAGAAAGTAGGTCTTTTGTTCTAATTATTTTTTAATGACGTCGATCCTGCCTTCTGCTATTGTTAATATAGAGGAATAATTTGATTAAAATATAAGGGGAATGCATATGTGGAAGCTTGCGTTCACATTACTAATTAGTTTAAATGTTACTATTGGAGCTATGTTGCTGTGGCAATGGAACGCTTATTCTGAATACCATAATCCATCTGAACTAGGAAAGGATGAGAAAGCGGTTCAACACATCACGATTGAGTCTAAAGGCGGAGTTCTTTCTGTTACACAAGTGATTGAAGGTTTGGAAGGGAAAGACGAATATCGAATAAATGCGCCTAATATTATTTCAGAGTGGGAATGTGCTACTGATGATGGAGCTGCTTGTAGTTCTGAAGATGACAATTCTAATTCATTACAGGCTCAAAACGAGTCGCTAACTTTTCGCTACCAAATCAAACTAAATGATGACGACTCTGCGTTTCTTTTGCGCGATTGGTTGATTCAATTGCCAGATGTAGAAGTAACCCATACAACAGTTGATGTTATTTCAGAAACGGGAAGAGAGGGAACATGGGTTGCTGGTTTTCCGCTCAAAGGTTACAGCAAATTAGAATATATTGACTATTATGTTTTTGAAGGCAAAGGTGGCAACGGTTCTCTATATTGGCAGCCCACACCTTTAGTCCAGCGAGCAGGTGGCAACGGAATTCAGTTGTATACAACGAATGATTCTCAAGCTAATCTATCAAAGGGACCATTCGAAAAAATTCCTAATTTCAATGAGATGGCAGTGGTTTTAACCGATAGCTTCGCAGAAACAAATGGCAATGGTTTAATGATTGCGAAACCAAGTCTAGATAGTCAAAAACTTGAGCGTAGAATGATCGATCATTATTTTCTTGAAAAGGCTCCTGAACTTCCATCTGAAGAAAGGTGGATACTCGGTGTGTTAACATCGATTGTAGAGGAACGAGAAAGTCATAACCCAAAAGTAAATCTTCTAATTGAAGAACTGAAACGTCATTTTACGGAAGATGAGATCGCCCAGTTTTTAGCATTAATCGTAAAAGAAAATTCGCTCACTCCGCAAAAAATGGACGAGATTCTCAGCTCTATCGCCGAAAAAAACACCCGTTTCTTTTCATTGAATAAAAATGCTGAAACGAATGCGCTCCCGCTTTATTTTTATGATTCTCGCTCACTCTATATCGGAGACGCTCTAAAAAAAGACATCGATGTGATACTTGTTGGTAATGAACAATATTTTCCGTTTATTGAAACGATGAGTGCTCTAGGCTATAAAGTACAGCTGCTCGACGATCATGAGACCGTACTTGTAAATTTACGGAATGATAGTTACCGTTTTTATGTAAGTCAAAATATTTACTCTTACAATCAAAAGCATTTAGGATTATTGGAAAACCCGCTTCGTATGATTAATGGCCGACCATATATGTCAAACCGTATGTTAAAATCACTTTTTCAAGTATCCTTTAATGAAAATGAAGATGAAATCAAACTTTCGCTGAATGAGTAAATACTACACTTGGATTTTTAGCTTATTTTCTCAATGATCTTTGTTTTAAGTCAATAATAAAAAAAGAAAACCCTGCAGATAACTGCAGGGTCCTTCCATCTCCTTTATAAGGAAAGAAGGCAAAGGGAGAGGAGAAACCGGAGGAAGAACTTATGGGGAAACGTAAGTCTTCTCCGCGGTTGGCAACAACATCCTCGAATAGATGTTGTTAATTACAGTATTTCCACAAAAGAGTCGGATATACATCGTTATCATTTTTTTTGCAAAGTTATCATGCAGTTGATTTTGCGATAGACAGCCATTTGCTTTATTAAAATGAACTGATTAGTAATGAAAAAATAGATGGTTGTCGATAATTGGCACTTTGCTTTGATTATGTTAGGATGGTAAGGAAGTTTGACAGTGCAGGTGATAATTTCATGAGAATCGTTTCAGGCAAATTGAAAGGAAAATCGTTAAAAGCAGTGCCAGGAAAATCGACGAGGCCAACAACAGATAAAGTGAAGGAAGCGATCTTCAATATGATCGGTCCTTATTTTAATGGTGGATTATGTCTTGATCTTTTTGCAGGCAGCGGAGGTCTTGGAATAGAGGCGCTAAGTCGGGGAACAGATAAGGTGCTCTTTATTGACCGTGATGGGAAAGCCATTCAAACAATTTATGAGAATTTAAAACAATGTAATTTAGAAGAACAGGCTGAAGTATATAGAAATGAATCAACTCGAGCTTTAAAGGCAATTATAAAAAGGGAACTTCGTTTTGATTATATTTTTCTTGACCCACCTTATGCTAAACAACAATTGAAAGAGACGCTGGCATTGATAGATAAGCATCAATTGTTAAAGGACGAAGGAGTTATTGTTTGTGAACATAGTTCAGATGTTCAAATTCCAGCACAAATCGAAGGTCTTGTTCGGATCAAACAAGAAACCTATGGAATCATTACCATATCTATATATGAAAAGGCCCATTTTTAGAGGGGGAGAACGATGGCAAGTATAGCTGTATGTCCTGGGAGTTTTGACCCGATTACTTTTGGTCATTTAGACATTATTTCTAGGGGAGCGAAAGTGTTTGATCAAGTCTATGTTTCGATACTAAACAATTCATCAAAGAAGCCTTTGTTTACTGTGGAGGAGCGTATCCAATTAATTCGTGAAGTAACAAAAGATATCCCAAATGTTAAGGTTGATTCCTTTCATGGACTATTAGTTGATTATGCGAAAGAAATTGGAGCGAATGCAATTATTAGGGGTTTAAGGGCAGTCTCTGATTTTGAATATGAAATGCAGTTAACCTCTATGAACCGTTTTCTTAATCATGAGATTGAAACATTTTATATCATGACTAATAACCAATATTCCTTCCTGAGTTCAAGTATTGTGAAAGAAGTTGCCCAATATAGCGGAAATATTTCTGAATTAGTCCCACCGATAGTGGAACAAGCACTTCAAGCCAAATTTAAAAGCTAGTGAACGAATGTTACATATTGTGGAAAAAGCGAGTGTTTGACTGATACTGCAAACGCTCGCTTTTTATTTGCTTCCTAGTTGTTTTTTTTCTACAGTCTAATCGTAGCTGCTCCTTCTATAATTTATTTTTACAGCAATTGCACATCTTTATTCGTGTTCGTTTCTTTGCATCCGGCTTGCAAAGACAATGATGTAGACCAGCAATGAAATAAGCGTTAATATTGGTCCTGTGTCACTGATCAGTTTCAATGTATCAAACGCCCATTTCCCTTCATCAATAAGGGCGACAGGGACCGTTTGGGAATCAGGATTTTGTGGGTTTAATTTTTCATAAAGGGGATTCCAAAGCAACCATGTATAAAATCCAGCAAAAACACTGTGAAAGATTCTCGCTATAAAAAAGGGTTTAAATTTGATGTCTGTTTGTGCAAGGATACTGGCTACTTGAGCTTGCACACTTAATCCGCTGAATGCAAGAATGACACTAGCGATTATCGCTTGTTGTAGCAGCGTAACATTTTCTACCTGACTGGTTAGCTTATTTCCTAAAGTGAGTTCAAAAATTCCAGATATTAATGGAATGCTAAATGACTCTGGAAGATGGATTAACTGCAGTAGCAAAGCAACCAACGAACCAACCATTTCAATAATGTGTAAGTTCGATAAAAGTTGATTTATCACAGAAAATAAAATGATGAAGCCACCGATCATCAATAACGTTTGGATAGAAGACATCACTGCATCCCCAAGCAATTTTCCGAGCGGCCGTTTGTCGTTAATTCTTGTTCGGTGCAGTTCTCTAAAAGCATTTTTTAAGGAAAATTTTACATTCTTTTTTGCGGTGTGTTCATGATTTTTACCGTGAAATCTCATCATAATTCCGACGGTGAAATTACCAAGATAATGAGCTAATGCCAAAATAATGCCCAGTTGTGGATTATAAAAAAAGCCAACAGAAACAGCCCCAAAGATAAATAATGGGTTCGAGCAATTAGTGAATGTTACGAGCCTTTCTGCTTCAATTTTTGTCAACTGTCCTTCCTGCCTTAAACGGGCCGTTAGCTTTGCACCAGCAGGATAGCCAGAGGCCATTCCCATCGCCCACACAAAGCCCCCGACTCCTGGAACACGAAATAACGGTCTCATTAAAGGTTCCAACAGAACACCAATAAACTTTACAACCCCGAAGCCTATTAACATCTCGGACACAATAAAAAATGGAAGTAATGAGGGAAAGACGATTTTCCACCACATATCCAATCCTCTAATGGACGCGTTCACAGAGTCTTGTGGAAAAGCAATTAGCGAAATAGCCATTATGGAAACTGCCGAGGCTAGTATAATGGTTTTTAGTTTCGATTTTACCACTCATGCATCCTCCCTCGAAGATTTACTGATGACGCAAGCAAAGTGCATCCTCTAGAAAATAATGCTAAAATAAAGATTATTAAATCAGTAAATGCACGACTACTCAATCGTGTAAAATCTAGAATGATGTTGATTGCTCCATCTTTGTTGAAGCCTTATTTCACTGGGTCTTGTCCTCATATAGATCAATATACTCATAGAAAAATAAAATAGACCATAAGAATATATAAAAAGTGGGAGAAGATGGAGCTTATGTCTGCCCACATTCCTTTTTAAAGGAGGCGCTTATTTTTGCAGCAACCGAAAATTGGTCTAGCGCTTGGTTCAGGTGGAGCAAGAGGGTTTGCTCATTTAGGTGTAATAAAAAAGCTGCTGGATGCAAAAATTCCGATTGATCTCATTGCTGGCAGCAGCATGGGGGCAATGGTCGCCTGTTTTTATGGTGCCGGCTCAGACATTGAACGTCTATATCATTTATCGCGCGTGTTTAAGAGAAAATATTATCTGGATTTCACACTGCCAAAAATGGGCTTCATCGCAGGAAATCGTGTGAAAGAGCTTATTCGAATTTTTACCCATGGGAAAAACCTTGAACAATTAGACATTCCTGTCCATGTTGTTGCGACTGATTTAATGAGCGGAGAGAAAGTGGTTTTTAAAAACGGGTCGATTGCTGATGCTGTTAGAGCTAGTATTTCAATTCCTGGAATTTTTGTTCCGGAAAAACTCGAAGGAAGATTGTTGGTGGATGGAGGAGTAGTTGATAGGGTACCTGTTTCCGTTGTGAAAGAAATGGGAGCTGACATTATTATTGCCGTTGATGTTTCTCGTGTAAATCGGACAACGGAAATTACTTCTATCTATGATGTCATCATGCAGAGTATCGACATTTTGCAAATGGAGATTGTCGCAAATAGGGAAATCGCTTCTGATGTTATGATTCAGCCTTCCCTTGAAATGTTTAGCTCAAGGGCATTTACAAACATAGATGAAATTATTCAAATTGGAGAAGAAGAAACGGAAAAATATATTGTAAAAATTCGGCAACAGATCGAGGAGTGGAAGGAGCAGCACTAGATGAACAAGAGGTTTTATTTTCGGTTTTTTTTCATTTTAGCGGCCTTATTTATGGTTATCGCCTCATTTATTTCATTGCCATATTACGTATCTAAACCGGGGATGGCCAAAGAGTTGAAACCGATCATTGAAGTTGAGAATGGCTTTGATGAACAGGGAAGCTTTATGTTGACGACCATTCGAATGGGAAAAGCAAATATTTATTCCTATTTGCTCGCCTCATTAAGTGATTATCAAGAGATTTATCCGTTGGATGCTGTCCGTGGTGAAGAAGAAACTGAAGAGGAGTACAATGTACGACAAATGCACCTAATGGCTAGTTCGAAGCAATCTGCAATAGAGGTTGCTTATAAGAAAGCAGAAATACCGATTGAGTATGAATATAAAGGTGTATATGTTTTAAATGTGGTGGACAATATGCCAGCTGCTGACAAATTGCAGCCAGGTGACCGTATTTTTAAAATAAATGGTCATGAGTTTACTTCATCAGAGGAATTTATTGAATTTGTTAGCAAACAAACAGCCGGAACTGAAATTACGCTCACCTATTTGCGAAGAGGAGAAGAGGAGAGCACGACGATTCAAGTACAGCCATTTCCTGATGATGCAACCCGTGTTGGTGTTGGGATTGGACTTGTGGATGATAAAGAGTTACACGTGAATCCAAATGTTGAAATCAAAACGGACGATATAGGAGGACCCTCTGCTGGTTTTATGTTTTCTCTTGAAATTTATAACCAGCTGATTGAAGAAGACTTGACGAAAGGTTATGCAATTGCTGGTACAGGCACGATTTCTGCTGATGGAAAGGTTGGTAGAATTGGCGGAATTGAACAGAAAATTGTTGCAGCCGATAAAGCTGGGGCTGAGATCTTTTTCGCTCCTAACGAACAGGGGGCAAAGGATTCAAATTATAACGCAGCCATTAAAACGGCAAAAGATATTAATACGAAAATGAAAATAGTTCCAATTGATACATTTGATGAGGCGATTGATTATTTGAAAGAGCTGCAACCAAAGAAATAGGGGGCTTTCAAAAAGGCCGTTAAAGTGGCTTTTTGGAGGTCTTTTTTTAAAAATGCTTATATGTCGGTGGTTTACAACAACAATATTGCTTAGCAAAGCCACTAAAGGTTTCGAGAATGGCCTCATGCTTTGTTTATAAGAACAATGCATGCTTCAAAAAATAAGGAGAAAAAACATGAAATCATTACCTAATATTTTGTCTTATTTGCGTATCATTTTATCTGTTACGTTATTATTTTTATGTCAATCTTCTTTCCTTTTCTTCGTTGTCTATTTATTATGCGGATTGAGCGATGTCGTCGATGGATATTTGGCAAGACTGTTAAATGCTGAAACTATTCTTGGTAGCAAACTAGATAGTTTAGGGGATTTCGTGTTTTACATTGTCTGGGTTTTCGTTATGGTTCGAATGGCGAGCAATGAAATCATGTTCCAGTTAGGGTTATGTTTCATGACGATCTTAATTATGAGGTTGGGAAACTTATTAGTGACAAAAATGAAATTCAGACAATGGAGTATTATCCATACGTTCGGCAATAAAGGGACAGGTGTTTTCCTGTTTCTATTCTTACCAGCTGTGATTATACTCGGTAATATATCGAGTTGGACTATTTTTATCCTTTTTGCTGTTGCGATGTTAGCAACTGTTGAAGAGACTATCCTACTATGGAGATTAACTGCTTATAATCCGAATATAAAAAGCTTGCTATTCTGGAAAGATAATGTCGATTACAGTAATGAAAATCACCTGTAATCGACACTTTTCCCTTCTCATAACAGCAAAATAAGGGAACCCTCTGAAGGTTTGTCCTTTTTAATTTGTCATATAAAAAGGAGGCTGTTTATATTCCATCTGCAGAAGCTCTTGTGTCATTTCCTCCTTTGCTCCCAAGGCGTAAACTCTAGAAGCGCGTATATCAAGTTTGATATCATCGCCATGATACGAAGACAATTTTGAGACCAATGGAATAGAAGCGTGTTTTTTCCACTGATTTAAATATTTTCTTCCGTTATCGTTCATACCTAGTAATCGAATGTAGTTTGCTTCCTTCATTATCTCATTCATCTCGTCGAAGGTGGTATTGGTTAATATATGTGTGCACATCCGTTGAAGTCTTGTCCAAGTATAACGCTTTGTTTTAACGATACTCATAAAATCTTTAAATGAATTTGCAGCTAATGCTGCTTCAATGACCCGATTTTCCAATCCTTCCTCCACTTCGTATATGTTGCGTAATTCTGTTCCAGAAGCATGGAGCAATCTATACTTTAAAAAAGGCCAATAGTTCTCCCAACGTTGAAACTGTTTGTACGTCCTGTAATAATCGTCTAGGATAGCGGCGGTTGTGTTTGGAATGTAGCTGTTGATTTCACTTAAGCTGCCGCCAGTTGTAAATAATGACTTACGAATGCTTGTTGCACTAGCAATCGTTTCGGATGAAAAACGTTCATCATGATAGCCTGCTTTTGTCCTCGGTATCGTTATAGGGCGCATATTGATTCCTAAGTCATTGATTGCTTTAACATATTGGAATCCTAAAATATTGTTTGGTTTTGATAGATCAATTATTTTTTCACTCGGGTCTAGCTCAAGAAAAGCAGAAGATGTTGCGGAAGGGTAGCTCATACCCTGAGCCATATTCAATTTAATTCTTTCTTCATATTTCTCTTTATTGTTTTTTAAAAACTGTAAAGTGTGATAAAAATGCTCGATTTCTCCAGATTCACTTCCGAAGCAAAGTATGCTGGCACCAATTTGACTTAACAAAGAAACGGCTCCAAAAGCGAAGGTATCTGCTTTTTGGGTGGCAAATTGATAGGGAAGTTCAATAACAATATCGACACCAGCGGATAAAGCCATTTTTGCCCGCTGCCATTTTGGTAAGAGGGCAGGTTCTCCCCTTTGTAAAAATTGTCCACTCATTACCGCTATGACAATATCTGCATCGCTTATTTGTCGTGATTGTTGTAAATGGTAAGCATGTCCATTATGAAAAGGGTTGTATTCTACTACAATACCAACTGCTTTCATTTTTTCGCTCCCTTAAAAATATCGTTTTAAAAATAGGCTTTGTTAAATAGAATTTTTGTTAAAATGTTTTTGGGCCCATTTCATGTGGAACCTTGGTTTCACACGTCTTTCAGTTATGCTGAAAGGTCCAGCGAGAAAATGAGCCAAGAATCAACACCGATATACAATAAAGCCAAATTTAAAAGGATGTTTTTTAATGAATGAGCCAATTTTTATATGTCCGGAATAGTCTGTGATAATATTTACGGAAAAATAAACTGAGCTCATTCGCTCTAGCCAAATATAGTTGAAATTCATATCCGAAACTTACCATATAGGCACAATGGCCAAGTGCTAATTTGACTTTATTTATGTTATCCTTTTATTGTTATTGTACTAATTTTCAAAGAATGGGTCATTAAAAAAGAACGAAGCGTCAAAATATTTGATTATGTCCATAATAATAGCAGATGTGTAAATTTGTTTATACTGTAAAGAAAAAATATTGACAAATAATTATAGGAAAGCTATAATAACCTTTGTTGCCTTGGGGTGATTCTTATGAAATGGACATTAAGTCAGTTACAAAAACATCGAAGCAAGGAATTCCCAATTGATGAGATGGTAAACCTTGATGAGATAAAAAAAATCGATCAAACGATACGCTCGGTTTCACCAATGCATATCACTGGTCGAGCAGATATTGACTCATCTAAAGTTTCTTTTCACCTTAAGATTAGAGGACATTTAGTCTTACCTTGTTCTCGTACTTTAGTTGACGTGAATTATCCGATCGATGTAGAAACAACTGAAACCTTCCTTTTAAAAGGTTTAGATTATGAAACCGATGAGGAAGTTCATCAAGTAAAAGGGGATGTTATCGACCTAAAGCCGGTCTTGCAGGAAATCCTTTTGCTTGAAGTACCTATACAAGTTTTCTGTGACGAAGGGTCAAGCGAAGAAGGAGCTCCACAATCTGGAAAAGATTGGGAGGTTATTCATGAGCAGAAGAAGGATAAAATTGATCCACGCTTGGCAGGACTTGCAAAATTATTTGATCAAAATGATCCTTCTTCCAATTCATAATGAATGAAGAAGACAAGAAACTGTTGAAAGTTTAGCTAGTCTAGCTTTCATGACTTTCTTAATACTCTTTAAGGAGGTGGGAATAATGGCTGTACCTTTTAGAAGAACTTCTAAAACTGCGAAGAGAAAACGTCGTACTCATTTTAAACTACAGGTACCAGGTATGGTAGAATGCCCAAACTGTGGTGAGATGAAGCTTGCTCACCGTGTATGTAAAGCTTGTGGAACATACAAAGGAAAAGAAGTTGTAAACGACTAATACTTCAATATGAGATAAAAAGCACAGGACGAATTCGTTCCTGTGCTTTTGTCGTTCTTGAGGCTCTTAATAGAAAAGCTAGTCTTAACCACCTAGCTCTCTTGTTTTTTTGGGTGATTAGAAGTTTAATGAAAGAAGAGAGGGTGGTTGTATATGTCGAAATCATATGATATTTGCATGCGGGATGATGGTATCCTTGTCTTTACAATTACTAGACCGGACAAGAGAAACGCCGTTAATTTTGAAGTAATGGCTGGACTTAATGAGGCTATACAATTAGCAAATGAAACGAAGGTCAAGGCATTTGTCATTACTGGTGAGGGTGAAGAAGCTTTTTGTTCCGGTGGAGATTTAGGTGAATTCCATCAATTAAAAACAGAAGAACAAGCCTATCAAATGCTGATTAAAATGGGAGAATTATTGTATCAATTGGCGATGCTCTCAAAACCTACCGTAGCTCTGATAAACGGGATCGCTATTGGTGGTGGCTGTGAAATTGCTGCTGCCTGCGATATCCGGATTGCCCGAAAAGGGATTAAAGCCGGTTTTGTTCAGGGAAAATTAGCGATTACAACAGGTTGGGGTGGCGGAACAATTTTATTAGAAAGGGTACAGCATTCAGCAGCGATGAAAATGTTATTAGAAGCAAAAATATACTCGTTCCAGCAATTAATTGATTTGGGATTTGTCCAATACATATATGAAGGCGATCGTTGGGAAGGACTACGAAATAATCTAGATTTTATTTTCTCTCTGGAGGATACGGTTTTAACTGCTTATAAAATGATGTTCGTTCGAAAGATGAGATTGCTTGATTTAAAGGAACGGATAGAAAGTGAAATTCGCCAATGCGCACTACTATGGGAAAAGGACGCCCATCACAAGCAAGTTGACAAGTTTTTAAATAAAAAAATGACTGATCAATAATCTCAATAGAAATCGGGAAGATCAGTCTATCTCTTCTAGTAGTTGCATATGTATGAATAAAACGAAAACACTAGGAGGGATTGACATATGCCCACGAATCGCCAAGATGCTTGGTCAAATGATGAGGATTTGCTACTTGCTGAAGTAGTTTTAAGGCATATACGCGAAGGAGGAACTCAGCTTCAAGCGTTTGAAGAGGTAGGAAAGCAACTTTCAAGAACAGCAGCCGCTTGTGGTTTTCGCTGGAATTCTTATGTGCGTAAACAATATAAATCAGGGATAGAATTAGCAAAAAAGCAACGAAAAGAACTAAGAAAACAAACTCAATCTTCAGTTGAATCACGAGAAATTGAGGGAGAACAACCTACAGAAGCATTCCAGCATGTTGATAAACCGAAGATAAGCTTTGAGGATTTAGTCAATACGTTAAAGATCCTCTACCAAGAATTTGAACAATCAAGCGAAGCTGAGGAGAAGCTTCAAGAATTAGAAAAAAGGATTGCTTATTTAACCGCAGAAAATGAGAATTTGAAGAAAGAATTGCAAACGATCGAGCAGGATTATAAGGCTCTTATAGAAATTATGGAAAGGGCAAGAAAAATGGTGGTCCTTCAAGAAGAGGATCGCCAACAAAAAGTGAAATTTCAAATGGATAAAAACGGAAATCTTGAAAGGGTAGAAAATAAAGGCTAGCTTATGAAGACAAAAAAAGGCGAATCATTGATTCGCTTCTTTTTTGTCAAGGCTAAAATTCCTTTTGTGTATAATTTTCCGGGAACCAAAAAAGCGGATTCTCTCCACGATCTCTTGCCATATCGTAGGTTACAGACTCAAACCCCATCTTTTCCCAAAATTCTTTTGACTTCATTCTAGCATTCGTTTTGATTGGTAAACTTAATTTTTTAGCAAATTCAACAAGAGCCTTTCCGTAGCCCTTTCCTTGGTAATCAGGTAATACTTCGAGTTTCCAAAGTTCTAAATAATCATGCGGTGGTTCAAAGTATTGATTAAATTTGGCATCTACTTTATATAGACTCATCCGAGCCACTAACAGATCCCCAAAGTAAATCCCGTAAAATGGAGATTCACTGTCATTGTCAATAATGTTTGCTTGCAAGTCTTCAAGCATGGATAGTTCCTGTAAACCATATTCTTTAAAGCGTTTAAATTCCTCTAATGTTTTGTAATTAACTTTTAATTTCTCTACTTTATAATCCATATTGCTCCCCCCAGTCCAACTTTAATCATGAATAACTTAGAAGTCTCATATATTTAATGTGAAGAATGATACTTACTCCACTTCATTATATAACAAAAAGACGGAAAATACTCACAAAAAGACGTAAGCGATTACAGAGTTTTATTGATATGAGCGGCAAAAGAGCTGTGAGAAAAAGGAAAAGGATGGGGTTGAAATGAAAATAATTACATCGACAATTGCAGGAATTGTTTCTGATGTACTGGTCGAAAAGGCAGATGCAGTAAAAAAAGGACAAGAGGTCGTCATAATTGAATCCATGAAAATGCACATTCCAATTGAAAGCGAAGGGGAAGGAATCGTAAGTGAAGTGAAGGTGGACAAAGGCGATTTTATAAACGATGGTGATGTTCTGCTTGTATTAGAGTAAGTTACTAAAATCTTTGGAGGGGAATATGGATACAGTAAAAGCATTGGCAGCAAACCTTATGGAAAAACAAAAAGCAATTGAAGAGGGCGGAAGAGCGAGGTACCACGAAAAATTAAAATCTCAAAACAAGCTTTTCGTTCGTAAGAGGCTCGATATGCTCTTTGATGAAGGTCAGTACGAAGAGGATGGAAAATTTGCAAACTGTGAGGATGGAACATTACCTGCTGATGGTGTGGTAACGGTTATCGGTCAAATAAATGGGCAGACAGTCTGCGCTATGGCTAACGATTCAACTGTAAAAGCAGGATCTTGGGGAGCGAAGACAGTAGAAAAAATCATTCGAATTCAAGAAGTCGCTGAAAAACTGAAAGTACCATTGCTCTATTTAGTTGATTCCGCAGGAGCTAGAATAACGGATCAATTGGAGATGTTTCCAAATAGGAGAGGTGCAGGGAGAATCTTTCACAATCAAATTAAACTTTCTGGAATGGTACCGCAGATTTGCCTTCTTTTTGGGCCATCAGCCGCTGGCGGCGCTTATATCCCTGCCTTTTGTGATGTGGTGATTATGGTCGATCAGAATGCTTCCATGTATTTAGGCTCACCAAGGATGGCGGAAAAAGTAATTGGTGAAAAGGTAACATTAGAGGAAATGGGTGGAGCAAGAATGCACTGTACAGTAAGTGGCTGTGGTGACATTCTAGTTTCTGATGAAGAAGAGGCTATCGAGACAGCGAAAAAGTATTTATCCTATTTTCCAGCCAATTATCAACAAAAGCCGAAGCGGGCAAAACCGTGCCCTCCAAAAGAAGGGAAACAGCTTGAAGAGCTCATTCCTTTGAATCAAAATGCTTCTTTTGATATGTATGATTGTATTGATGCGATTGTGGATGATGAAAGCTTCTTTGAAATAAAAAAACTGTTCGCAGCTGAGTTAATTACTGGATTCGCAAGGATAGATGGAAGAGCTGTCGGTATTGTCGCCAATCAACCTAAGGTAAAGGGTGGCGTTTTGTTTGTCGATTCAGCAGATAAAGGGGCAAGGTTTATTCAGCTTTGCGATGCCTTTCATATACCGCTCTTATTTTTAGCTGATGTTCCTGGCTTTATGATCGGAACGAAAGTGGAAAGAGCTGGTATTATTCGCCACGGTGCAAAGCTCATAACGGCGATGAGTTCCGCTACTGTACCAAAAATTTCGGTCATTGTTAGAAAGGCCTATGGAGCAGGTCTTTACGCGATGGCAGGTCCAGCATTTGAACCAGATTATTGTGTGGCATTGCCAACTGCTCAAATAGCTGTCATGGGTCCGGAAGCAGCGGTTAACGCTGTCTACTTAAATAAAATTAGTGAAATGACTCAACCGCAAGAGAGGCAGGCCTTTATCGAAGAGAAACAACGGGAATATAAAGAAGAAATAAATATTTACAAGCTAGCCTCTGAAATGATTGTTGATGATATTGTTGTCCCTTCACAGCTAAGAAATACACTTATCGGCAGATTATCGATTTATGAAACAAAGGATGTAGCTTTTAGTGAAAAAAAACATCCAGTTTATCCTGTTTAATTTGCTAAACGTCTGTATAGAAGAAGCTTTAAAGCTTTTCGGTAAAAATTCATTTTTTCATTTATGTTCGATGCTCGCATTGCTCACCGCCGTGGACAAATTTTTTAATCGGACTAAAATAGTTTATCTAGTCTTTCAAGTGTTGTCTAAAATCATGGAAATACCGAAAAGTAAGGGGGTGAAAAAATCTATTTTTCTCCCCTTATTTTTTTTGATTGGGTCTTTTACCACGATGGTATTAAAAAACTAGCATTGTGGATATGCTCACACTTTTTCCAGTTATATATTTTTCGTGGAAATGCAACAAAATCTGAGAAAATAGCCCTTGTCTTTGGTAAAATAGAAATAAGTTTTAAATTGTTTTTAATGGGGCGATAGAATGAGAGTTGCCATTATTGGTGGAGGAGCGATAGGGTTATTATTTTCCTATTACTTAAAACAAGAGCATAGTGTTGTTCTATATGTTCGGAGTCACTCGCAAAAAATGGAGATAGAAGCAAATGGAATTACGGTTCGAAATCAAGAAGGTTTATTTCATACATATGTGCAAGTAAAGTTCATTAGTGAATGGGAAGAAGATGAAGCAGATCTTGTTATAGTTTGTGTTAAACAATATCAACTGGAATCATTGCTCAAAGACATGGAATTCATACATGGACAACCAAGTCTATTCATTCAGAATGGGATGGCCCATTTAAACATAATTGATCGATTTAAATTAAATCATGTTTATGTCGGATCTGTGGAGCATGGCGCTTATCGAGAGAATGGACATACTGTTATTCATACGGGAATAGGTGAGACGAAGTTAGCCTGTTATCAAGGGCGTAACCAAAAGATAGTGAATGAATTAGTTCAAACCTCAAATCCTTCATTTCGGTTTTGCTTTGTTGACGATTATAAAGGCATGCTTCAAAAAAAGCTTGTTGTCAATGCGCTTATTAATCCGCTCACAGCTCTTTTGAATGTCGAAAACGGGATGCTTATTGATAATCCCCATTATTATCAAACCTTTACTGAAATGTTTACAGAAGTTAGTACAATATTGGGGCTTGATGATGAACAGTTATATTTTGAACATGCGCGGCAAATTTGTTTAAATACCGCTCATAATCAATCCTCCATGCTTAAGGATTTGGAAGCAGGGAGAGAAACGGAGATTGAGGCGATTTTAGGTTATTTAATAGCTGAAGCAAAGCGGTTGCAAGTTGAGGCACCGCTGATAACCGCGCTTTTTCATCTTATTAAAGGGAAACAATTGGAGAGAGGAGGAAAGTGAGATGTCAAATGTCTTTTCAAATGTTGCTGCTGCGCTCATTACCATTCCAATTTTAGGCTATATCATTATTTTTGTTATTTGTAAGCAAGCAACAAAGCAGCATCGTCGCGCTGTTCAAATGGCGCTGGATGGTAGCACGCTCTTATTTATCATTTCAGTTCATTATATGATTATGACTATATGGAATAAATCATTGCTTTGGTTGATACTTATTCTTATCCTTTTAATTGGGGCAGCTGTAGTTTTGCTCCATTGGAAGATTAAACAAGAAATTGATTACCATAAAGTATTCAAGGGTTTTTGGCGTTTTAATTTCCTTGTTTTCTTCTCTGCATATATAATTTTATTAATCATTGGGATCGTTCGTAGCATTTCGCATGCGGTTTCATAAATAACGTCTAGGAATGGGAGTGTCTGAGAAAATTGTTTAGGCTCTACAACTTTCCTAGGCTTTTTATTGTCTTTATACAAGATTATCAATTTAAGTTCAGAGAAACATTGTTATGTTTTCAACTTTCTTTATCTCCTGCGGTTCAGTCCAGTCCGTACGGTGCTAAGCAAACGACCTCCACTTTTCATTGTCCAGTTGCGGCGGCTAGCACCTATCAAACTTCAGGCCTTCTCCTTACGATAAGTCAAACTCAATTCGCTAGAGCTCATTGGTTTTCCTTTATCTCATTCGAAGTCCTTCCAGTTTGTACGGTGCTGAACAAGCCGCCTCCACTTTTCTTATAGGCAAAGTTTTTTTCTTTGTGAGTATTCAGTGATATACTCATACGTAGTAAATTGTTGCTTAGAAAGGAAGTACATAAATGGAGATGATGAATCTCAATCTCCCAGCTACGAATAGGTTTGCCACGGCATACTATAATGGGACTGACGAGGTACAGAATTTTTTTCATTATCAATATCAAAATTCTTCTCATTACCAAAAAAGGTTGGAGGAATTATCTGAGCGCTCGTTTATGAGGGAGGAACTGGCTGCTCATATTGAGTTTTTTATGAAACCATTTCCGAGCTCGGAAAGAGTATTAGAATCCATTGCTAAACTGAAGAAAAAAGATAGTGTTGTTGTAATTGGAGGACAGCAGGCTGGAATTCTAACAGGTCCCTTATATTCTATACATAAAGTGATTTCAATTATTGCGTTTGCAGAACAAAAAGAAAAAGAACTAGGAGTACCTGTTGTTCCTCTTTTTTGGATTGCTGGTGAAGATCATGATTACGCAGAAGTAAACCATGTGTACCTGGAACATCGAAATCAATTGGAAAAATGGGTTTATCCAAACAAAGTATTAGATAAAAGAATGGTTACAGACTGTGTATTAAATAAAGAGGTTTGTCAATCTTGGCTTGAAGATGTGATTGAAACTTTTGGAGAGACAGAGCATACGAACCGCTTGCTAGAGTTCTCGAAAAAAGCTATTGAGTGCTCAGAAACCTTTGTTGATTTCTTTGCATATATTGTGATGGAATTATTTAAAGAGCAAGGACTCTTACTCGTTGATTCAGGAAATAGGCAATTACGACAGTTAGAGAAAAAAGGGTTTGCCGAACAAATTAATCATGCTGCTAATATTACGGCTTCTGTGGAAAATCAACAAGCTAAGCTTGCTGAATATGGATTTGCAAGAACGATTGAGCTATCACCAGAAGCTGCAAACTTATTTTATTATGATGAAGAGCATTTTGAACGGGTTCTTCTGGAATTTAACAACGAAACGAAAACATTTATTGGCAAGGATGGGATCATCTCCTTTTCGCAGGAGGAATTACTTGCGATAGCGAATGAACAACCTGAAAAATTGAGCAATAATGTGGTGACAAGACCGCTTATGCAGGAGACGTTATTTCCGACACTGGCATTTATTGCCGGACCGGGGGAAATCTCCTATTGGGCAGAGTTAAAAGATGCTTTTGAAATCTTTAACATGAAAATGCCTCCAATCATTCCAAGGATTAATATTACATTTCTAGAACGAGAAATAGAATCAAGTATGGCGGACTGGGGCCTGAATTTACAAGAAGTTTTACAGGCCGGAATATCAGAACAGAAGCAAACATTTCTAACTTCAGTTAAAGACACGTCCTTTGACGAATTATTTTCTGAAACGAAAGAGCAGCTGATGAGAAGCTACAAAAAAATAAGAAAGCAAACAGAAAAAGAGTACAGAGGGCTTTTGCCTTTACTGCAGAAAAATGAGTCAATTCTGTTGCAGCAAATTGCTTTTATGGAAGGGAAAATTGAAGAAGCGCTGCATATCAAACATGATGTTGCATTAAAGCAGCTTGACTGTATCGCTTATTCAATCAGACCGTTTGGCGGGCCGCAGGAACGAGTTTGGAATATATACTATTTTTTAAATAAATACGGCTTAGACTTTGTTGAACGATTATCAAAGCTTCCCTTCGAATTTGACGGTACACATAAAGTAGTAAAGATATAGAAAGTTCCTTGAAACAGAGTGTGTGGATAAACTCAGAAATTTTCGAGTTTATCTACACTCTTTTTTTTTGAAAAAGAGTGATGTAACTTCTAAGTGAGTGGCTGGTAAAAATGCTTCGTAAGGTCCATATAGTACAACCTTCCTATTTTTCATGAATGCGGAAGGATTTTTTTATTTGAAGAAGAATTATTTTAAAAATAAGGTGGAGGAAAGTGGGGGATTGTGGTACATTTAGGATAGAGAGTGGGGGTAGTGGGTATGTTTATGGGTGAATACCATCATAATGTTGATACGAAGGGTCGTCTCATCGTACCTGCAAAGTTTCGTGAGCATTTAGGCGAAACATTTGTTTTGACACGAGGCTTAGATCAATGTTTATTTGGATACCCACTATCTGAATGGTCCCTAATAGAGGAAAAACTAAAAGGGTTGCCATTAACGAAAAAAGATGCCCGTGCTTTTACTCGCTTTTTCTTTTCAGGTGCCACCGAATGTGAACTTGATAAACAAGGGAGAATCAATATTTCTTCCCCTTTGATGCAATACGCAAAACTAGAAAAAGAATGTGTTGTGTTAGGTGTTTCCAATCGAATTGAGATATGGAGTAAAGATCTTTGGGAAGACTATTTTTCAGAGTCAGAAGAATCTTTTGCAGAGATTGCAGAAAATATGATTGGATTTGATATTTAAAATCATTTAATAATATCAACTTCCAAGTCTTACGATTGGAAAGGTGGACAAGCATGTTTGAACATACAACAGTGTTATTACATGAAACGGTTGATGGATTAAATATTAAGCCAGATGGTGTATATGTTGATTGTACGATGGGAGGGGCGGGGCACAGTTCGCTAATCCTCTCAAAGCTTTCGCCGAAAGGAAAGCTCTATGCCTTTGATCAAGATGATACGGCGATAGCGAATGCTAAAGAGAAGCTCGCTCAATATGGTGAACAAATTGTGATGATTAAGAGCAATTTTCTCCATTTGCAAGAGGAGCTTGCAAAAAGAGGAGTCACTCAAGTAGATGGAATTTTATACGATTTGGGAGTGTCATCCCCACAGTTAGATACTCCGGAAAGAGGTTTCAGTTACCACCACGATGCTCCACTTGATATGAGAATGGATCAAGAAGCGCCAATTTCAGCATACGATGTTGTGAATGATTGGAGCTTTAATGATTTACTAAAAATCTTTCATCGGTATGGTGAGGAGAAGTTTTCAAAGCAAATTGCTCGAAAAATTGAAGCCGCCAGAGAAATAAAGGCCATTGAAACGACAGGCGAATTAGTGGAAATTATTAAGGATGCAATCCCTGCACCGGCGAGACGTAAAGGGGGACATCCTGCTAAAAGGATATTTCAAGCTATACGGATTGCTGTAAATGATGAACTAGGTGTATTTGAAAAATCGCTTCAGCAAGCGATTGAAATATTAGCTCCAGGCGGAAGGATAAGTGTCATTACATTTCATTCGTTAGAGGATCGGATTTGTAAGGTGACTTTCAAGAAAGCAAGTGAAATACCGGATTTGCCACCGGGACTTCCAGTTATCCCTGAGCAGTATAAGCCAGTATTGAAACTGATAACGAGAAAACCGATTTTACCTTCCGATGAGGAGTTGGAGGAAAATAATCGCGCCAGATCAGCAAAACTTAGAATAGCTGAAAAATTATAACCCATAAAAAAACCAAGGAGGGAACGGAATGGGAAATTTAGCAAGGAAGCTGCAACAAGAACAACAACAGAAACAGGTGCAAGCGCCGAAAATAGTCAGGAAAAATAGATTGGGTTTCTCTCCTGGTGAGAAAATATTAGCATTCGTTTTTTGTGTAGCGCTTTGCTTTGGTGCTGTGCAAATTATTTCAAATCAAGCTGCCATATATGAAATAAATAAGGATATCCAAGAAACTTCTTCTATCATTCAATCGCAACAAAAAGTGAACGCTGATCTTGCGATGCAGGTAGAAGAATTAAGCACATATGAAAGAATATGGGCAAAAGCTAAAGAGCTGGGTTTAAAACTAAATGAAAATAACGTCAAGGTTGTGCAAGGACAATGATTAGGAAACAGCCGAATATGAATGTGGGAGCAGCGATTTTATTTATTTTATTTTGTCTGCTCTTTTTTGTCTTATTATTTCGCTTCGTTTCCATCCAAGTAACAGGAGAGGCAGCGGGGCAGCCGTTGGCTGCGAAGGCACAACAAATGTACAATAAAAATGGGATATTAGAGGCGAAAAGAGGTACGATTTATGATCGCAATGGAGAAGTGATCGCAGAGGATACTTCTTCTTACACGTTGATTGCAATTTTAGATGAAAAGATGAAGCCCAACTATGTTTCAGATAAAGAAAAAACTGCGCGAGAGCTTGCAAAATATCTTGATTTATCAGAGTCAGAGATTTTGAGAGTTTTGTCAAAGAAAGAGAAATTTCAAGTGGAATTTGGTCTTGCAGGAAAGGATATTTCTTTGCAGACAAAACAAGAGATTGAGGATTTAAAATTGCCGGGAATTACATTTATTAGGGAATCAAAACGATTCTATCCAAATGGTGTATTTTCCTCCCATTTAATTGGCTTTGTCGAAACAAAAAAAGGAGAAACGACTCCAGTTGGACAATTAGGGCTTGAAAAATCATTAAATGACATCTTAACAGGCGAGAATGGCTCTGTTCATTATGCAAGTGATCTTTGGGGCTATATTCTGCCGAATAGTGAACAAAAGATTACACCTGCCAAAGATGGAAAAGATGTTTACTTAACATTAGATAAGAAAATTCAAACCTTTTTGGAGGATGCATTAAATCAAGCAGATGAGCAGTACAAACCGACGAAAATGGTGGCCATTGTCGCTGATCCAAAAACGGGTGATATTTTGGCGATGGGGCAAAGACCGACATTCCATCCGAAAACACGAGAGGGTATTGAGAAAACATGGTTGAATGAGGCTGTTGAAGTTTCGTATGAACCAGGGTCCACAATGAAAATATTCACCCTTGCAGCGGCACTTGAAGAACAAGTGTTAAATTTGAATGACTATTACGAGTCTGGTTCTTACAAGCCAACAAAAGATGATTTAATTCGAGATCATAATAAGGTTGGCTGGGGCTCGATCACTTATTTGGAAGGATTTCAACGTTCATCGAATGTGGCGATTGCAAAAATTGTCCAGGAAAAGCTTGGATTTGACACGTATCGGCAATATTTAACAAAGTTTGGCTTTGAAAATCCAACAGGAATTGAGCTCCCAAATGAAACCGGGGGGAAAATTGTTTACAATTATCCGTCAGAAAAAGTAACGACTGGGTATGGTCAAGGGACGGCCATCACTCCTTTGCAGCAAATACAGGCGGCGACAGCGATCGCAGGGAACGGGAGTATGTTAAAGCCACAAATCATTGATAAAGTCGTCGACCCAGCTACAAATAAAACGATCCAAAAAACGGAGCCTGAAGTAGTGGGTAAACCAATTTCTGAAGGAACTGCCAAAAAAGTGCGTGAAGTAATGGAAACAGTGATCACATCACCGAAAGGTACTGGCTATAAGCGATACAATATTGATGGCTATGAGATTGCCGGGAAAACAGGAACAGCAAATTTAACGCATCAAGGTGCATACATTCATGGAGATAATGATTATGTCTTTTCCTTTATGGGGATGGCACCGGCGGATGATCCAGAACTGATTGTATATGTCATGGTTCAGCAGCCAAAAGTTGCTAATTCATCTGAAGGATATAAACCTGTGTCATTAATCTTTAAACAGGTAATGAAAAATAGTCTGCAATATTTAAGTATTCAGCCTAGTGAACAACCGTCCTCAAAAACGATCGAAATTCCTGATGTTATCGGCAGAAGCGTTGAAAACGGCGTCAGTGCTTTGCAAGATCTTGGGGTTAATGCGATTGTTTTAGGTAGTGGCACAGAAATAGTCAATCAACTCCCGGCAAAAGGACAGCCGCTCTTGGAAGGTGAAAAGGTAATCATTCAAACGGATGGTGAAATTACCCTTCCTGATTTGCATGGTTGGTCATTGAGAGATGTAATGAAGGTGGCAAATCTCGCGAAGCTGCAATTGAACATAACTGGGAACGGCTATGTAATTCAGCAGAATGTAGCAGCGGGAACGAGATTAAAAGAGGGAGATTATTTGGTTGTTCATTTGCAAAGTCCTGATACAAAAGAACAGCTGAGTAAGGAAGATGGGGAAGAAGAGTCAGAAATCCCTAAAGGCGGCTAAGAAGAGAGCTTAAAAATGGGGCTAAACAAGCCCGTTGATTATTGCTCTGGAGCTTATTTTAGTGCTTCTTCGATGAAACGAAGGAGAAAATTTGTTCTCTCCTAAACGTTTCATTGAAAAAGCTCCTTCGAAAAAGCTGTGAGAAGCCTTGATTTCTTACGAAATGAACCGAAGATGCCCGTTTAATAACAAAGTTAAAAAGAAAGCAGAACGTACCAACGTATGGTGCGTTCTATTTATATTTGTACAAGCATATATTTGAACGAGCCAAACATAAGGGAGGTTCGTTCGAATATGCGGGTTTCGAATGTAACAGTTAGAAAAAGGTTAACCATTGCATTGCTTATCGGATTTCTTGTTTTTTTCATTATTGATGTCAGACTAGGGTACGTTCAATTTTTTCTTGGAAATTGGTTAACGGATGGAGCTGAAAATTTATGGAGCCGTGAAATTCCATTCGAGCCAGAACGAGGGGATATCGTCGACAGAAATGGTGTGGCATTAGCGACTAATATGAGCGCGCCAACTGTTTATGTCTTTCCAAGACAGGTAAATGACCCTGCTGTAGCTGCAGAGAAATTAGCAGCTGTATTAAATGCTTCAAAGGAGAAGATATACAAACAGATAACAGAGAAAGAATTAATAGTGCGGATTTCTGAAGGACGGAAGATTTCAAACGAAAAGGCAGCAGAGATACGAAATCTTGAACTTTCAGGTGTTTATGTTGGAGAAGATTCGAAAAGATATTATCCCTTTGGGGAGTATCTATCTCATGTGTTAGGGTTTACAGGGATAGATAACCAAGGATTAATGGGACTTGAATTATACTATGATGAGCAATTAAAAGGGAAGAAAGGCTCAGTTCAATTTTATGCAGATGCTAAGCATAATCGTATGAATGATAAAGCCGACGAATATCAAGCACCTGTAGACGGTCTTGATCTGAAATTGACAATCGATTCTAAAGTGCAGACGATTATTGAAAGAGAGCTTGACATAGCGGAAGCGACATACAAGCCGGATGGAGCAATCGCCATTGCAATGGACCCGAATACTGGTGAAGTGCTAGGAATGTCGAGTCGCCCAAGTTTTAACCCGACCAATTTTCAAGAAGTTGCGCCCGAGGTTTATAATCGAAATTTACCAGTCTGGAGTACGTATGAACCTGGTTCGACCTTTAAGATCATTACTTTAGCAGCAGCTCTTGAGGAAGGGAAGGTTGACTTAGAGAAGGATCATTTTCATGACTCTGGTTCGGTGAAGGTAGATGGAGCAACGCTTCATTGTTGGAAAAGAGGGGGACATGGAAGCCAGTCCTTTCTAGAGGTTGTGCAAAATTCCTGTAACCCTGGTTTTGTTGAGTTGGGACAAAGATTGGGAAAGGAAAAGCTGTTTAAGTATATTAAAGATTTCGGCTTTGGAGAAAAAACCGGGATCGATCTTCAAGGTGAAGGGAAAGGGATTCTTTTTAATTTAGATCGTGTAGGTCCCGTTGAACTTGCAACAACTGCCTTTGGCCAAGGGGTATCAGTTACCCCGATCCAACAAGTAACCGCATTGTCCGCTGCGATTAATGGAGGTACACTATATACCCCTTATATAGCAAAAGAATTGGTTGATCCAGTTAGTGGAGAAATTGTTATGAAAACCTCCCCGACAGCAAAAAGAAAAGTGATTTCAGAAGAAACGTCAAAAGAAATTCGCCATGCTCTTGAAACTGTTGTTGCTCAGGGGACAGGTGGAAAGGCATTTGTGGAAGGATATCGAGTTGGTGGAAAGACTGGAACAGCTCAGAAGGTTAAGAACGGACGTTATATGGAAAATAACCACATCGTTTCTTTTATTGGCTTTGCTCCCGCCGATGACCCGCAGCTCGTCGTTTATGTTGCTGTTGATAATCCGAAGGGGACGATCCAATTCGGAGGCACAGTTGCTGCACCTATTGTTGGAAACATTATGGGAGACAGTTTAAGGGCTTTGGGAGTAAAGCCGAGAAAAGAGCAAATTGAAAAGGTAAGAAAGGGCTGGGATGACCCTGTTATGATCGAGGTTCCAGATATGGTTGGGATGACAAAAACAGAGATTAGAGAAATTTTCGTGAATTTTAAAATAGATGCAAGCGGTCAAGGAAATACGGTTGTCAAACAAACCCCTCAAGGCGGCATAAAATTGAAGGAAGGTTCAACCATTAGGCTCTATTTTGATGATCCAGAAACAACAGATGAGAAAGAGGAATAATGAGTGGGGAGGCTGAAAGTAATTCGCCTCTCTTTTTTCGTGCCGGCCTAAATCTTTGCTTTTTTATAAAGAAAAACAATATCCTGAGAAAAAATAGCGAAAAGTGTGGTTTTCATGTAAAATAAAATACGCGAGTTTTTGAAAGAGCTCTCGAAGGAATCCAGCAAAAATGCGTACACGGCCGAGACTAGCGATGAACTTACCCATGAATGCAAGGTGTTCGTACTTTCTAAGAGAGGATATGATTAAATTGAAATTACATACTTTACTGAGCCATCTTCATTTTATTAATTTTGATAATATCAATAATCTAGAAATTGAATCAATAGAAAATGATAATCGTAAAGTCGTAAAAGGAAGCTTGTTTATTTGTATAAAAGGATATACGGTCGATGGTCATGATTTTGCCGAAGCGGCCGTTCAGCAAGGGGCAGTTGCTGTCATTTCTGAAAAACCACTGTCATTATCGGTTCCGGTTATTGTTGTTGAAAGTACAAAACGTGCGATGGCTGTATTATCTGATGCATTTTATGGTCAACCTAGTCATAAACTTCATATGATAGGAATTACTGGAACAAATGGAAAAACAACGACGAGTCATCTGATCGAAAAAATCCTTTCTGATGCTAACCAGCAAACTGGATTGATTGGAACGATGTATACGAAGATTGGCGCAAAACAACTGGAAACGAAAAATACAACACCTGAAAGCTTGACGTTGCAAAAGACTTTTAAACAAATGGTAGACGCCGGAGTACAATCGACCGTAATGGAGGTTTCATCACATGCTTTAGTCGAAGGGCGGGTGCATGGAACCGATTTTAATGTAGCTGTATTTACTAATTTGACTCAGGATCATTTAGATTACCATCATACAATGGATGAATATAAGAGGGCGAAAAGCTTATTATTCTCTCAATTAGGCAATACATATCACTTGCAGAAACCTAAGTTTGCAGTCTTAAATGTCGATGATGAAGCTAGCAATATGTTTATCGAGTGTACAAGTGCCCATGTGCTTACTTATGGAATTGACAAGGAGGCAAATCTTCGAGCTACACATATACAAATTACTGCTCAAGGGACAGTGTTTGAACTAGTTAGTCCATTTGGCACCCACCAAGTTAAAATGAATTTAATTGGGAAATTTAGTGTTTACAATGCTCTTGCTAGTATTGCTGCTGCACTTTGTTCGGGAGTGTCCATCGAGAATGCGATTGCGTCTATTGCAGGGATAAAAGGGGTGGCAGGTCGCTTTGAATTAGTCGATCAAGGTCAGGATTTTACAGTGATTGTCGACTATGCACATACACCTGACAGCTTGGAAAATGTCTTAAAAACAATTAAAGAGTTTGCACAAAATAAGATTTCTGTCGTTGTAGGCTGTGGCGGAGACAGGGATCGAACGAAACGTCCGATTATGGCGAAGGTTGCCTGTGAATATAGTGAACGTCCGATTTTTACTTCCGATAATCCACGCAGCGAAGATCCCGAGAAGATTTTAAAGGATATGGAAGCAGGGGTTGCCGGAAAAAGATATGAAGTGTTTAGCGATCGGAAAGAGGCGATCTATCATGCGATCGAAACGGCAGAATCAGGTGATGTTATTTTAGTTGCCGGCAAAGGTCATGAAACATATCAATTAGTTGGTGACAACGTTTTTGATTTCGATGATCGAGAAATAGCAAAAGAAGCCATTGCTCGACTGAAAAAATATTAGAACTACTTCCTAGAAGGATCCTACGTCTATGAACGATTATAGATACTTCATTCAACGAGGCAAAGGAGAGATAGGATGTTCTTAACATACGAAGACTTATCCACGATTTTTTCAGATATAATGGGAACAAAAGAATTTGATTTGGATTATCAAACGGTTTCGCTGAAAGCAGATTTGTATCAACCAAAAGGACTTTACATTCCTGTGGATTCAACTTCTTGTGATCTTCAACAAGCAATTGCCAATGGTGCTGTCGGTGTTGTTTGGGAAAAAGGAAGGGCAATACCTAAATATACGCCAAATCATTTTCCCGTATTCTATACAGACGATCCTGCCAGGGCGGTAAAGGAAGTTTTTTTAGCCTATCGAGCTAAGATCAGCGGAAAGAAAATGGCAAAAAAGGACAAAACAAATTTCCTTTTTTTAGATGAAAAACTTCTGAAAGAATTTTATGAGACATATGATAATGCAGTAATAGCAGCAAAATTTAACAAACTGATAGAGCAGTTTCGAGAGGAGAAGGAATAGAACATGCTCGAGCAAGTGATATTTTTTACCATATTATTAGGATTTTTGATTTCAGTCATTCTTTCTCCTATATTTATTCCTTTCTTAAGAAGGTTGAAATTTGGACAAAGCATTCGGGAAGAGGGGCCGAAATCCCACCAAAAGAAATCAGGGACACCAACGATGGGTGGACTTGTCATTTTGTTATCAATTGTAGCAACAACATTTATTATGATCGGGAAATATGCTCAGCCTACCATCCATACGTACTTACTTATTTTTGTGACATTTGGATTTGGATTATTAGGTTTTTTAGATGATTTTATTAAAGTGGCGTTAAAAAGAAACCTCGGCCTTACATCTTTGCAAAAATTAATTGGGCAAATCATTGTTTCCGTTATTTTCTTTTTAATTTTACAGCACTATGATTTTTCGACAGTCATTTCGATTCCTCTAACTGGTTTTTCAATTGATTTAGGTTGGGGATATGTACTTTTTATTATTTTTTGGCTAGTTGGTTTTTCAAATGCAGTCAATCTAACCGATGGTTTAGATGGTTTAGTATCTGGCACATCCGCGATTGCTTTCGGAGCGTTTGCAGTATTAGCCTGGAATATTTCACAATTGGAAATCGCTGTTTTCTCGGTTGCTGTTGTCGGGGCAGTACTTGGTTTTCTTGTTTTTAATGCCCATCCTGCGAAAGTCTTTATGGGAGACACCGGTTCACTAGCGCTTGGCGGAGCAATTGCTGCTGTGGCGATTTTATTAAAGCTAGAAATTTTATTAATTATTATTGGTGGCGTATTTGTAATTGAAACGTTGTCGGTTATATTGCAAGTGATTTCTTTTAAGACAACGGGACGAAGAATTTTTCGCATGAGTCCTCTTCATCATCATTATGAACTTGTCGGCTGGTCTGAGTGGCGTGTCGTCGTTACATTTTGGACAGTTGGATTACTTTTGGCTGTTCTTGGAATCTATATTGAGGTGTGGATGTAATTGAAACAGATAAAAAAATACTATCATAAGAAAATATTGGTACTAGGACTAGCCAAAAGCGGGGTGAGTGCAGCCTCGCTTTTACATAGATTGGGGGCATTCGTAACGGTCAATGATATGAAGCCTTTATCTGAAAATCCAGCAGCGCAAGGATTGCTTGAGCAAGGAATCACGGTCATTTGCGGGGATCATCCTGTTGAATTATTGGATGAAGGTTTTGAGTTGATTGTTAAAAACCCAGGAATTCCTTATCACAATCCTATGGTCGAAAGAGCACTTGAGAAGGGGATTCCCATTATTACAGAAGTGGAGCTAGCTTATCAAGTTTCGGAAGCGCCATTTGTTGCGATTACGGGTACGAATGGAAAAACGACGACGACAACCCTTGTCCATGAAATGCTATCTGAAGGTGGCAAGGCTCCTCTCATTGCAGGAAATATCGGTACAGTTGCAGCGGATGTTGCCCAGGAGGCAACGGAGGATAATATCATTGTGATTGAGCTATCTTCATTTCAGCTAATGGGAATTGACCAGTTTAACCCATTGATTGCGATTATCACAAATCTCTATGAAGCCCATATAGATTATCACGGCAAGTTAATTGAATATTGGAAAGCAAAGGCCAATATTACTAAAAATCAGACCGGGGCGGAATATTTAATTGTCAATGTTGACCAAGAGCAGGTAGTGGAAATAGCGAAACGGTCAAAGGCGCGAATGATTCCATTTTCCACTAAAAAAATGGTCGATAATGGCGCTTACGTGAAAGACGGAGCGATATGGTTCATTGCTGAAAAAATTATCGATCTCAAAGACATTGTTTTACCAGGTGAACATAATCTTGAAAACATTTTATCTTCGGTAGCTGCAGCAAAACTTTCTGGAGTGACAAATGAAGCTATTTTTAAAGTCTTAAACTCCTTCAATGGGGTTAAGCATCGCCTCCAGTTTATAGCAGAAAAGGGAGGGCGAAAATTCTATAATGATTCAAAGGCAACGAATATTTTAGCAACAAGCAAAGCGTTGGCTGCATTCAAAGAACCGGTTGTCTTGCTAGCAGGTGGATTAGACAGGGGAAATGAATTCGATGAGCTATTTCCGCATCTTGAACAGGTAAAAGCGCTTGTAACTTTTGGAGAAACGGCAGGAAAAATTGAAAGAGTAGCACGTGAGGCGGGAATAAAATCGATCATCCGTGTCGATAATGTAGAAAAAGCCGTACCCGCTGCTTTTGAGTTGTCTAGCCCAGGAGATGTGGTACTACTCTCACCTGCGTGTGCTAGCTGGGACCAATATAAAACTTTTGAGGTTAGGGGAGACATTTTTATCGAAGCGGTGCATAAGCTTAAGTAAGGGCTAGTCCAACTTCGTAATGTATGGCAAAAGGCAATACTCGGCCCTTAAATTTGCATTCGAGGTGTATAAATTGCCGACAAAAAGATCTACTCCTGACTTTATTCTGTTAATCGTGACATTTGCATTGCTCGCTTTAGGATTAATTATGGTTTATAGTGCAAGCGCCGTTTGGGCTGATTATAAATTCGATGATTCCTTTTTCTTTGCGAAAAGACAAATGCTTTTTGCTGGAGTAGGAATTTTTGCGATGTTCTTTATCATGAATGTTGATTATTGGACATGGAAAAAATTCGCAAAGGTCATATTAATCATCTGCTTTGTTCTTTTAATCCTTGTTTTGATTCCGGGCATAGGAAATGTCAGAAATGGGTCAAGAAGTTGGATAGGCGTTGGAGCGTTCTCCGTTCAGCCATCTGAATTTATGAAGCTGGCGATGATTGCTTTTTTAGCGAAGTATTTATCCGAAAATCAAAAGCATATTACGTCATTAAGAAAAGGTTTATTTCCCTCGTTAGGATTAGTATTTCTTGCTTTCGGCATGATTATGCTTCAGCCCGATTTAGGAACGGGAACGGTAATGGTAGGAACTTGCATCGTCATGATCTTTGTCGCAGGGGCAAGAATCAGCCATTTTGTCGGTTTAGGTGTTCTCGGTCTTTTGGGCTTTGTAGGGCTAATTATCTCAGCCCCTTATCGAATTCAGCGAATTACGTCATTTTTAGACCCTTGGTCAGATCCACAAAATAGCGGGTTTCAGATTATTCAATCATTGTATGCAATTGGTCCTGGTGGATTATTTGGACTAGGATTAGGTCAAAGCAGACAAAAATTCTTTTACTTGCCTGAGCCGCAAACGGATTTTATTTTTGCGATATTAGCAGAAGAATTAGGCTTTATTGGCGGTTCTTTCGTCCTTTTACTGTTTGCACTTCTATTATGGAGGGGGATAAGGATTGCATTAGGAGCACCGGACTTATTTGGAAGCTTTTTAGCAGTTGGCATTATTGCGATGATTGCGATTCAAGTGATGATCAATATAGGTGTCGTGACTGGGCTTATGCCAGTAACTGGTATAACTTTGCCATTCCTCAGCTATGGCGGTTCTTCTTTAACATTGATGTTAGTTGCGATTGGCGTGCTTTTAAATATAAGTCGTCATTCACGCTATTAAGGAAATAAAAAAATGGCAAAGAGTTTATTCACATTAAATGAGAAATTGTCCTTAGCCCTGAATATCAGGGCTTCTTTTTATTTAACCCTGACTTACAAATTTGCTTCATCTCATGGGGAACTAATTGTAGCAATGTTGTGAAAAAACCGTTTTGATTGGCTACGATTAGATATTTAGCGGTCATTTTAGTAAAATATAAGTGAACTTCTTTTATGACGAATACATTAAAAATTAATAACATTATTATGTTGTTATCTCAGGATTGTTGATAATATAGTAAAATGGGAAAAGCGCATGATTGCTAAAAAATTTACTTTTAGGAAGTTCAAATGGAGCGTTTATTTTATTAGTAGCTGTTTTAACCGTTTTTTAAGATATTTATGAGGTGAAGAAATGAAAATTGTTGTAAGTGGCGGAGGTACCGGTGGTCATATTTATCCGGCGCTTGCCTTAATTCGTGAAATACAAAAGGAAAATAAAGATGCCGAGTTTTTGTATATTGGTACAGAACAAGGGTTGGAAGGCAACCTCGTGCCAAGAGAGAACATTCCTTTTAAATCAATACATATTTCTGGATTCAAACGAAAGCTTTCAGTTGATAATATTAAAACCATTTATCGCTTTATCAAAGGGGTAGCGGATAGCAAAAAGATGCTCAAAGAATTTAAAGCAGATGTCGTAATTGGTACTGGTGGCTATGTTTGCGGTCCTGTTGTCTACGCTGCAGCAAAGCTTGGAATTCCAACAATTATTCACGAGCAGAATAGTGTGCCAGGATTGACCAATAAATTTTTAAGTCGCTATGTTAACAAAGTAGCGATCTGCTTTGAAGAGGCTAGAAGTTTCTTTCCGAGTGAGAAAGTCGTCTTTACTGGTAATCCTCGCGCTTCTGAAGTATTGGAACAGGATGGGGTTAAAGGGCGTTTGTCGGTTGGTTTAAAGCTTGACGAACCGGCGGTTTTGATTTTTGGTGGGAGCCGTGGAGCCAGACCTATTAATGAGGCGGTCGTAAAATCGCTTTCAGAATTTGGCAATAAACCGTATCAAATTTTATATATAACTGGAGACGTTCATTTTAATGCTGTGCTTAAAGAGGTGGAGCTTGTTGGAAATCCTACGAATGTCATCATTAAACCTTTTGTGCATAATATGCCAGAGGTGTTAGCAGGGATCGATCTGACCGTGTCTCGAGCAGGAGCAACAACTTTAGCAGAATTAACATCACTTGGTATCCCGAGTATCCTTATTCCGAGTCCGTACGTAACAAATAATCATCAAGAAAAAAATGCTCTGGCATTAAGCGAGCATGGGGCAGCCAAACTACTCGTCGAGAAAGAGCTAACAAGTAAAAAGCTTGTTGAGGAAATTGATCGGATTTTGCTGGATCAGGAGCAGTTAGTTGCGATGAAAAAATCCGCGAAAGAACTTGGTGTTCAAGATGCTGCTGCACGGCTTTATTCAATTATGAAAGACTTGACGCGCTACGGAACCTAAAGGTTCTTTTAAGCAAAACGATAAAGTGTTCATATAATGAAATAACCCAGCAACGAAAGGGAGGTCAAGATGATCGAACTGTGTACAAAACTAAAAGAACTTAATGTGGGAAAGGTAAAAGAGAACGAGCCATTAGCAAATCATACTACGTTAAAGATTGGTGGCCCGGCGGATTGTTTTGTTGAACCTTCGTCTATAGAAAATTTGCAAAAAACGATGGAGGTAATCAGCGATTATCAAGTAAATTGGAGAGCAATTGGAAGGGGCTCAAATCTCCTTGTTTCTGATCAGGGAATTGAAGGTGTTGTCATTAAGTTAGGAACGGGAATCAATGACCTTCAGCTTGATGGGACTCAAATTACGGTAGGTGGAGGTTATTCGCTTGTTGCTTTAGCAACTCAGATCAGCAGAAAAGGACTGTCAGGTCTTGAGTTTGCCAGTGGAATTCCAGGTTCAGTAGGCGGTGCGGTATACATGAACGCTGGTGCCCATGGCTCGGATATATCGAAAATACTTGATAAAGCACTTATTCTCTTTGAGGATGGTCAGTTAGAATGGCTCACGAATGAGGAAATGGAGTTTTCATACCGTACCTCTGTTCTCCAAAAAAAACGTCCAGGTATTGTTATAAAAGCAATTTTCCAATTAGCTGAAGGCGACAGGGAGAAAATTTCGGCAGAAATGAAAAAAAATAAAGAATATCGTAAAGTAACGCAGCCGTGGGACTCGCCTTGTGCTGGCAGCATTTTTAGAAACCCTTTGCCAAACTATGCGGGGAAATTAATTGAAGAAGCTGGCTTAAAAGGCCATTCTATTGGTGGAGCAAAGATCTCGGAAATGCATGGGAATTTCATCGTTAATAGCGGTGGAGCGAAGGCGGAGGATGTTCTCTCTCTTATTCAATATGTGAAGGATAAGATCTTCGAAAATTATCAAGTTATGATGGAGACAGAGGTAGAAATTATAGGTCGAAAATAGTCCTTTTTCCCCCTTTTGCTACCAAAATATATAGTATAATATAACACTATATAGAACGCTATACATGTAATAAAATAGGAAGAACGGCATGTGTTATCGTGCCGTTGTTTTCTCTTTTTATCAGTTATATTTGTATTGGCTTGGGTATTACATACTAGAATTGGACAAGCCTTCTTTTAGCAAATGGAAAAGAAAAATTGAGGTGAATAGATTGGAAAAGGGGAAGATCGTTTCACTAGAAGATCGCGTTCCTAAGCTTAAACAACAAAGGCGGAGAAAGGCAAATAAACGCCTTATTTTTCTCTTGTTTCTGTTTTTTTTGCTGATAAGTTGTGTAGTTTATTTCCAATCACCGTTAAGTCATGTGAACAAAATTATGATAAGTGGTAACGAAGTTTATCAAGAAGATGAAATCATCGCTGTAAGTGAATTGACTAAAAATACGAATGTCTGGAAAATTAATAAAAAAGAAGTGGAGCAAAAGCTGGAAGAACTAACAGAGGTAAAATCGGCAAAAATAGAAGTGGAGTTTCCGAATAATATTGTAATTGAAATAAAAGAATGGAAACGCATTGCTTATATTATGAGAGAAGGTCTTTTTTTACCTATTTTAGAAAATGGTGATGTTCTCGAAGAACGGACTGATATAATCCCCGTCAATTCTCCTATCCTGCAATTTTTCTCAAAGGGAAATGTAATGGAGGCAATGATCGAAGAATTAAATCAAATCCCGGCAGAGGTGCTTAATTCCATTTCAGAAATTCATCATGATCCGAAAGAAACGGATCAATATCATATTAAATTATTCATGAATGATGGATTTGAGGTAAGTGCATCAATAAGAAGTTTCTCAGAAAAAATGACCCATTACCCATCTATTGTGAGCCAGTTAGATCCAACAATCAAAGGTGTAATTGATTTAGAAGTCGGGTCATTTTTTAGAGCGTATGAATGGGAAGGTGCTGAAGAAGAGAATGAAACTGAAAGTGAAGGGTAAACATGTCATTCTCTCATTGGTCAGTCTTGTATTAGGTTTTATTATGGCATTTTCATATCATTTAACCGAAAAAAATGATACCGATACGGCAATGACGAATAGTCAATGGGAGCGGGATATTGAACTGCGCAATCAATTGATTGAACAAGAAGAAAAAAATCGCGCGTTGCAGCAGGAATTAATTGAAAAGCAGGAAAAGGTACTCGAAATCGAAGAATTGTTGGCCCAAGAGGAGCAAGTATTTTTCAATTTGGCGGAAGACGCTGAAAAATATAGAATGTTTCTTGGCAAGGTCCGTGTAAAAGGGGAAGGAGTAACGGTCACATTAGCTGACGGACAATATGACCCGAATGATGATAATATTAACAATTATCTTGTTCATGAGCATCATGTCTTTAACGTTGTCAACGAATTATATGTTTCAGGTGCAACGGCAGTGGCAATAAACGGGCAAAGACTTACTCACAACTCTTATATTGTTTGCAACGGTCCTGTTATAGAGGTAGATGGGAATCCTCACCCTGCTCCGTTTGTGATCACAGCAATTGGAGAACCTGAGGTTTTATCATCGGCATTGAATATAACGGGAGGAGTTAAGGATCGCCTTGTCAGTGAAAACGTTGAATTCAAGTTAGAGGAAAATCAGGAGATTATACTAGAACCGATCCTTGGTTCGTAATAAAATATGAAATGTTGTCCACATAAATAGAAAGTTGGGTGATTCGGTGGGCAAAAATAAAATGATTAGTTTTACGGTGATCACAATCATTATTGGGTTCATGCTTGCCATTCAATTTCAATCGGTTAAAAAACCAGTTGTCAGAGACACCCGTGACACGTGGGAATTGAGGGAAGACTTGCAGAAAGAAATGGAATTGCAGTCCAAGCTAATAAGAGAAATCCGCTCAAACGAAGAAAAGCTTGCTAACTATGAAACGGAGAGAACACAAGGGCAGGAACAAACTTTGCGAAATACGTTGGAGGAGTTAAAAGAAGAAGCTGGTTTAACAGATGTCTCAGGACCTGGTGTGAAAATTGAACTTGACCTGATCGATAATGCTTTAATTTTCGATCAAGGGCAGCAAATGCTCTCGCCAGAATTATTAAGGCGATTATTAAATGAGATTAATATGTACGGAGCTAAGCACGTTTCAATTGGAGGACAACGAGTAATTAATACAACCGTAATCAGGGAAATAGCCGGGGAAACGAAAATTAACGGGCGCTCTCTAAGGAATTTCCCGGTAGAGATTCTGGTGATAACGGAAGATATGAAAACGGCTAGAAACTTATACAACCGTATGCTTGTTTCCAACGCATCAGAGGAATTCTTTATTGACAATTTGAAGATGACAGTACTGGAGCCACAATTAAAAATCACGATTCCAGCGTATGAAGACTCGATCAGAATTAGAAATATTGAGCCGGTCAAATCTGATAAAGGAGGCAATTAAAGATGTGGCTTCCAGTATTAGGACTTATTATTGGGATTGCTCTAGGGTTATTGAGCAACTTTAGCATACCTGATGAATATTCCAATTATTTATCGATAGCCGTCCTCGCGGCTTTAGATACATTATTTGGTGGGATAAGAGCTCATTTGCAAAATATTTACGATGAGAAGGTTTTTGTCTCCGGTTTTTTCTTTAATATTGCCTTGGCAGCAAGTTTAGCTTTTCTAGGTGTTCATCTTGGTGTAGACTTGTATTTAGCAGCAGTTTTTGCATTTGGTGTAAGGCTATTTCAAAACATCGCTGTTATAAGAAGAATTTTAATTACAAAATGGTCATCGAAATGAGATCACAAGAAAATTAGAAAAAATTCAATTAATTAAAAGGGAAAATATTAATTTTGCCGAATAATTTTATAGATAAGCTGTTTTTTAAGCAAAATATCTTCTGCCTGAAGAATCCAAAATTAGCTTATCTGTTAACTAAGGTGTGTTTCTTTCTTTTTGTAGCCAGTAGCAGCTTGCTTACTAAATATATAATTGAAAGAAATATAAATAGACATCATCTTGTTGTTCAAGAAAATTGAATTGCGCTTAAGAGGAGGTGCCAGTGAGAATGAACAGCAACGACATATATGTAAGTCTTGACATCGGTACATCCAGTGTAAAAGTAATCATTGGTGAAATGGTCAATGATGCTTTGAATATTATTGGAGTTGGTAACGTAAAGTCCGAAGGCTTGAGAAAAGGTTCTATTGTTGATATAGATGAGACGGTTCATTCTATTAAAAGGGCGGTAGAACAAGCTGAAAGAATGATTGGAATGGAAATTAGTCAAGTGATTGTTGGGGTCACAGGCAATCATGTTCTTCTTCAACCTTGTCATGGCGTAGTAGCTGTTTCAAGCGAAAACAGAGAGATTTCAAATGAAGATGTAGTAAGAGTGCTCGACGCTGCACAGGTTGTTTCTATTCCACCTGAACGGGAAATCATTGATGTCATTCCAAGGCAATTTATTGTCGATGGACTTGACGAGATTACTGATCCAAGAGGGATGATAGGTGTTCGGTTAGAAATGGAAGGAACGATTATTACTGGTTCAAAAACGATCTTACATAATACATTACGATGTGTAGAGAGGGCAGGTTTGGAAATTTTAGATATCACTCTACAACCACTAGCAGCAGGGGCTTTTGCTTTGTCAAAAGATGAAAAAAATCTTGGAGTTGCCCTTGTTGATATCGGTGGTGGATCGACAACAATTGCTGTTTTTGAGAACGGCAATTTAAAGGCAACTGGAGTTATACCGGTTGGTGGAGATCATATAACCAAAGATATATCGATTGGCCTACGCACCTCTACTGAAGATGCGGAAAAAATCAAAATTAAACATGGACATGCTTATTATGATCATGCTTCTGAAGAAGATGTTTTTAGCGTCCCGATCATTGGAAGTGACCAGCATCAACAATTTAATCAGCTCGAGATTGCTGATATTATAGAAGCAAGAATGGAGGAAATTTTTGACCTCATCCAAGCAGAAATAAGGCGCTTAGGTATCCATGATCTACCTGGAGGCTATGTTCTCACAGGAGGAGTTGCAAACACTCAAGGCATTCTCGAATTGGCACAAGTTATTTTTCAAAATCGAGTTCGTATTGCTATTCCTGATTATATTGGAGTTCGGGAACCACTCTATACAACAGCAGTGGGACTTATTAAATTTGCTTATAAGAATGCAAAGGTGCAAGGAAGAAGTTTGAGTAGTCAAACGACCGTAATGGAACCGAAGGAAAAACGTGCGCAAAAACAGGCACAGTCAAAAGCAAAACCGGAAAAACAATCTGAAGAGAAAATCACATCAAGAGTAAAGAAATTCCTTGGTTACTTTTTTGAATAGCTGAAGAATTCTTTCAGCTAAAACGATAACTTCAAGTAATTTAAAATTTACTTGTTGAAGGCGGGATAAATAGTGCTATCAGGAATATCGACGAATTAGGAGGATTTGTCATGTTGGAATTTGATACTAATTTAGATTCATTAGCGACGATAAAAGTAATTGGCGTCGGTGGCGGCGGAAACAATGCGGTAAACCGAATGATTGAACACGGGGTTCAAGGTGTTGAATTTATTGCTGTTAATACAGACGCTCAAGCTTTAAATCTATCAAAAGCAGAAGTAAAAATGCAAATTGGCGGAAAATTAACGAGAGGTCTCGGTGCCGGGGCAAATCCTGAAGTTGGTAAAAAGGCGGCTGAAGAAAGCAAAGAACAAATTGAAGAAGTATTAAGCGGTGCTGACATGGTTTTCGTTACTGCCGGTATGGGTGGCGGAACTGGGACGGGAGCTGCACCAGTTATTGCCCAAATAGCACGTGAGTTAGGTGCTTTAACGGTGGGGGTTGTAACACGTCCTTTTACTTTCGAGGGAAGAAAGCGTTCAAATCAAGCCGCTGGTGGAATTCAAGCAATGAAGGAAGCTGTTGATACTTTAATCGTTATTCCAAATGATAGATTGTTGGAAATTGTCGATAAGAGTACTCCTATGCTTGAAGCTTTCAGAGAAGCTGATAATGTATTGCGTCAAGGGGTGCAAGGCATCTCTGACCTAATTGCTACACCAGGATTGATTAATTTGGATTTTGCAGATGTTAAGACAATTATGTCAAATAAAGGTTCTGCTCTTATGGGAATTGGTGTTGCTAGTGGTGAGAATCGAGCTACTGAAGCAGCGAAAAAAGCGATTTCTTCACCATTACTTGAAAAATCAATTGATGGAGCACAGGGTGTGTTAATGAATATTACGGGAGGAACAAACTTAAGCCTGTATGAGGTACAAGAGGCCGCTGATATTGTCGCAACAGCTTCTGATCAAGAAGTGAATATGATTTTTGGTTCTGTTATTAATGAGGACCTTAAGGATGAAATTGTTGTTACCGTGATTGCAACTGGCTTTAATGAAGAGGTTGCGCAAGCAAAAGCGTTTCGTCCAACCTTAAATCAGGCGAAGCCAACCTCTTCTTTTGAAAAGCCTCGGAGAGAGGTTAGAAGAGAAGAGGAAGTTCCTGAACAAACAAGAACGACAACACAACAAGAGGATGCTCTAGACATCCCGACATTTTTAAGAAATCGCAATCGAAGAAGGTAATTCTAAAAGGTCAAAAAGCATGATCCAAAAGGATCGTGCTTTTTTTTGATCTTTATTCAGGTACTATTATTGAAAATGAGGAAAAATGACAAAATCCGAATGAATATGTGAAAATTACTGCTTTTTTACTTCATGAAGTGACACACTTTCCTCATCGATGTACGCTATACTTTTTCGTAACAGATTAATAGAAAGCAAAAATAGGAACCGCAGAGTGATAGGAAAAAGGGGGAGGGCAGTTGACCATCTATTTAGATGTGATTTGGGCATTAAATTTTCTGTTCGATACCCTTCTTTTATATTTGACTGCGATTATTTTGAAGAGGAAGGTTCAAAGTTATCGACTTATACTTGGTGGATTGATCGGTTCATTCATTATTTTATTATCGATTACTCCAATAAATGCCTATTCAGGACACCCGTTCACTAAATTATTTTTTTCTTTCCTAATGATTTTAACGACCTTCGGTTACAAACGCTTTCGTTATTTTCTAAGTGGAGTCTTTACCCTCTATTTGGTGACATTCCTTGCAGGAGGAGCTTTAATCGGAGTTCACTACTTTATCCAATTTGACCTAGATTTAGCCTCTAATGTTGCATTAGGGAGTATTAAAGGGTTTGGTGATCCGATAAGTTGGCTTTTTGTTTTAATAGGCTTTCCGATTGCATGGCATTTTTCCAGGATGAACTTTGAAAGAATGGAAGTGACGAAAATACAATACGAGAAAATGGTTGATGTCACGGTGACACTTGGAAGCACCATAATGAAGGTTAAGGGACTGATCGATAATGGCAACCAATTGTATGATCCAATTTCAAAAATGCCAGTGATGTTTGTTTCTTTGAGAAATTTTAAAGACGTACCGGAAGAAATCATGAAGCTTGCGACTGAAGGTGAAAGAATCATATTAGGAGAAGAAGAGCTTGAACAGGATCTCGACTTTGTTTTGAGAATTATTCCTTACAAGGTAGTCGGTCGAGAGCATCAATTAATTATTGCGGTTAAACCAGACGAGATTTTAATTGAATGTGAAGAAGAAATTTTGTTAGTAGAAAAAGGTTTGGTGTCATTTACTATTCAGGAGCTATCTTCTGATGGTGCTTTTCAGTGCATCGTCCATCCTAAGATGCTGACAGGTTCTAAAAGTAAAGGAACCACGAAAGTGAGCTGAGAACTTGGTTTGCACCTCTAAGTGAAACTATGAAAACAAAAACAGCTTTAGAAAAACAATTTTAACATGATTTGAAGGAGGACAACAGATGAAAAAATTGAAACTTCGCTTATCCTACTATTGGTACAAACTATTAATTAAATTGCGCTTAAAAACGGATGAAATATTTTATATTGGTGGAAGCGAAGCACTCCCTCCTCCATTAACAAAAGAAGAAGAAGAAATGTTATTACAAAAACTGCCGAACGGAGATAGGGCTGCCCGTTCCATTTTAATTGAAAGAAACCTGCGTTTAGTTGTCTATATAGCACGCAAATTCGAGAATACGGGAATCAATATTGAGGATTTAATTAGTATAGGAACAATTGGTTTAATTAAGGCGGTAAATACATTTAATCCTGAAAAGAAAATAAAACTTGCTACATACGCATCACGATGTATCGAAAATGAAATTCTTATGTACTTAAGAAGAAATAATAAAATTCGCTCAGAAGTATCATTTGATGAACCACTTAACATTGATTGGGATGGAAATGAACTGCTCCTATCAGATGTGCTTGGAACAGAAGATGACATTATTACAAAAAACCTTGAAGCGACTGTTGACAAAAAGTTACTTTTAAAAGCATTGCACCAATTATCTGAAAGAGAAAAACAAATTATGGAACTGCGCTTCGGTCTTGGAAATGGTGAAGAGAAAACACAGAAAGACGTGGCAGATATGCTCGGAATATCGCAATCATATATTTCACGATTAGAGAAAAGGATTATTAAAAGGTTAAAAAAAGAGTTTAATAAAATGGTGTGAATTATTCGAATTAAAAAAAATCTAATCTCGAGGAAAAAAATAAAAAACGAAAACATTAATAGACAAAGGTTTGTAAAGAATATCGTCTTTTTTTCCCTCTCTTTGTCTTAAGTGAAAGTGCATATTTTTCCTTCTCAAGGAGATACTGTTTTTTGTACAGCAACTCCTGTGAGGAGGGAAAAGAGTTGACTCGAAATAAAGTTGAAATTTGCGGTGTTGACACATCTAAACTTCCAGTGCTCAAAAACGAAGAAATGAGAAAGTTATTTAAGGAAATGCAAAACGGAGACATTTCGGCGCGTGAGAAACTCGTTAATGGAAATTTACGACTAGTATTAAGTGTAATTCAACGTTTCAATAACAGGGGCGAGTTTGTCGATGACCTCTTTCAGGTAGGATGTATCGGTCTCATGAAATCAATTGATAACTTTGATTTAGGTCAAAATGTTAAATTCTCTACGTATGCCGTTCCGATGATCATAGGAGAGATTCGACGCTATTTACGGGATAATAATCCAATCCGCGTTTCTCGCTCCTTAAGAGACATCGCTTATAAGGCTCTTCAAGTACGAGAAAAGTTAATGAGTGAAACTTCAAAGGAACCTACTGCTGTTGAAATTGCTAAAGTTTTGGATGTTCCTCATGAAGAAATTGTTTTTGCTTTAGATGCAATTCAAGATCCAGTGTCACTATTTGAACCGATCTATAATGATGGGGGTGATCCCATTTATGTAATGGATCAATTAAGTGATGAAAAAAATAAGGATATTCAGTGGATCGAAGAAATTGCGCTGAAAGAAGGGATGAGAAGATTAAACGAAAGAGAAAAGCTAATTCTAAGAAAACGATTTTTCCAGGGAAAAACGCAAATGGAAGTTGCTGAGGAAATCGGTATTTCTCAAGCACAGGTATCCCGTTTAGAAAAAGCTGCTATTAAACAAATGAATAAAAATATACAAAGCTAATTTCAGATGTGGACTAGTCCACTATTCTAAGCAATTATTAAGACTTGAGTTCGGTATTTTACCGGGCTCAAGTCTTTTTGTAGGGCTTTATTTTGTGTCTTTTTTGTTCATTTTCTCTTTGACTAATCAACACTGCTGAAAGGCGTTGAAATGAGCACTGTCCCATTTGTTAAATTAGATTGATTCATATCTAGCTCTGTTGTAGCAGTTCGTACTAAACTTTCCCTCCTCTTTCGGAAATGTTCATTATTTGCCTACCTTGTATCATATACATAGAATGAGAAACGGTAGGAGTTGATATCCATGATAAGAATATCTGAATTTCAAATGAAGGATGTCGTAAATATATCTGACGGAAAAAAACTCGGCAACATTGGTGATATTGATATTAATTTAAAAACAGGTAAAATTGAAGCGATTATTATAACAGGTGCTGGGAAAGTGTTAGGCTTTTTTGGGAAAGATGAGGAAGTAACCATTTCTTGGAACAATATCTTAAAGATTGGGGAAGATGTCATCTTAGTTCGTTATAAAGATATTGCAGAAGTGAAGTATTTGGAAGAATAGCATTCGCAGCTAGCAACGTTTTACAGAAACGTTATTTTTTACTGTGACCGTTGAGTTATCTATGTTAAACTAAAAAAAACAACATGAGGTAATGGTCGAATGGAACCTTTCTTTTTAAAGAATGAACAATACTATATAGTTAAGGACTGGCATACAGATTCTCTTATTGCTGGGTTTACAAGCAAAAATGGAGGAGCAAGCACTGGAGTTTTTTCCTCTTTAAATTTAGGCTTTCATGTACATGACCACATCGAAGCCGTATGCAAGAATCGTGAAACAGTAGCGCATTTACTTGATTTTTCAATTGAAAATTGGGTTGGAGCCGAACAGATTCACGATAGCGAGATAGCCATTATCCGTCAGGAGCATAGAGGAAAGGGCGCGTCTGTTTATGAAGATTCCCTTAAAGGGACAGATGGCCTTTTCACAAAAGAAGCTGGGGTATTGCTGACATTATGTTTTGCTGATTGTGTTCCGCTCTTTTTCTCCGCTCCCAAACATCACGCACTTGGCATTGCTCATGCTGGATGGAAGGGGACAGTGAAAGGAATTGGGAAGGAAATGATTCAAGTCTTTAATCATGAAAATATTCCTGCCCAAGATGTATTCGTTGTTATTGGCCCAGCAATTTGCAAAAATTGTTATATTGTCGATAATCGAGTGATCGAATTAGTTCAAAATATACTAGAAGATGTCGAAGAAAACCCATATAATCTAATTGAAGACAATCAATATCAACTAAATTTAAAAGAATTGAATCGCTTGATTTTACAACAATCAGGAGTACCCGCTGAGAATATTCAAGTTTCTAATTTATGCACTAAATGCAATCAAAAACATTTTTTTTCTCATCGACGTGATGAAGGCAAAACTGGTCGTATGATGGGATTTATAGGGTGGAAGGAGGATTATAAGAGCATCGATGAAAGTGGCAGACAATTTAGCTAATATAAATGAACAAATTCAAGCAGCATGTAATAAAGCAAATCGTGACCCAGATCAAATCAAGATTATTGCTGTCACCAAATATGTGTCGATAGAGAGAGCGAAAGAAGCTATTGAAGCAGGGATTGTTCATCTAGGCGAAAACCGCGAGGAAGGATTAAATGCTAAACGGGGTGTTCTTGGGGACAAGCCAAAATGGCATTTCATCGGTACGCTACAGTCGAGAAAGGTAAAGAACATCATCGATAAAGTTGATTATATCCATTCATTAGACCGATTGTCACTTGCTGCTGAGATTGATAAAAGGGCACAAAGGAAGGTTAAATGCTTCGTGCAAGTTAAAACATCTGAAGAAGAGTCGAAGCATGGTATGGATCCAGATGAGGTAATCTCTTTTATTCAACAATTAGAGCAATATTCAAACATACAAGTTGTTGGTCTAATGACGATGGCTCCATTTACTGATGATGAACATGTGTTAAGAAAATGTTTTCGAGCATTGAAAGAATTGCAGCTTGAAATTCAAGGAAAACAACTAGATTATGCCCCTTGTCATGAACTATCCATGGGTATGTCTAATGATTTTAAAGTAGCAATTGAAGAGGGAGCAACAATGATTCGAATAGGTACCGCATTAGTCGGTGAGTAAAGAGGTGAATAATAAATGAGTATAAAGTCAAAATTCAAAACATTTTTTTTCCTAGACGATGAATATGATTATGATAACGAAGAGCCGTATGAGGAACAAGCTGCACCGCCAGCACGCTCTCAAAAACATCAAGCATCTCAGAAGCAAAATGTCGTTAGCTTACAAAGTGTTCAAAAGGCATCAAAAGTTGTACTCGTTGAACCGAGAGTGTATGCTGAAGCTCAGGATATAGCAGATCAATTAAAAAATCGTCGAGCTGTTGTCGTAAACTTACAAAGAATTGATAGAGAGCAAGCAAAAAGGATTGTCGATTTCCTTAGTGGTACTGTGTATGCTATAGGTGGCGACATTCAAAAAATAGGAACCGATATTTTCCTTTGCACACCTGATAATGTGGAGGTTTCTGGAAGTATATCGCAAATTCTACAAGAAACGGAATATGAAGATACGAGGTGGTAGTGGTTGCTTACAACGATTTTTAGTCTTTTGGTTCAACTTATTTCTATTTACTCATGGGCTTTAATTATTTATATCTTACTTTCATGGTTTCCAAATGCGAGAGATTCTGCAATTGGTCAATTTTTAGCAAGAATTTGTGAGCCATATTTGGATCCGTTTCGTAGGATTATCCCACCACTTGGAATGATCGACATTTCTCCAATTGTGGCGATTTTAGTATTACGATTTGCTACAAGTGGATTGCATCAGCTTTACTATTGGATCATTTAAGGGTAATTACTCATATTAAGTAATAAAAGGGGCTATAATAATCCCCCTTTTTTCATTCATTCTAGGTGATAACATGAATATTTATCAGCATTTCCGCGTTGAAGAAAGAGAATTTATAGATTTGGCTTTGCAATGGATGGAATATGTTGAACAAACATACAGCTCTAAGTTAACAGATTTTCTCGATCCACGAGAGCAGCAGATCGTTCAGGCAGTTGTTGGTAGTCAGGCGGAAATCCAGGTGGCGTTTTTTGGTGGACAGGAAAATAATGAACGTAAACGAGCATTAATCTATCCAGAATATTTGCAGGTGGAGAAAAATGATTTTCACATTCGTTTATTCGAAGTAGAATATCCAGTAAAATTTTTAACCATTGAACACCCTCAGGTTCTTGGCAGCTTGATGGCTCTTGGAGTGAGAAGAGGGAAGTTTGGAGACATTCTCATTCATGAGGGGCGAATTCAATTCTTAGTTACAGAAGAAATAAGTGAATATATCAAATTACAACTTACCCAAATTGGTCGGGCTTCTGTAACATTAAAGGAACTGCCTAGCGAAGAAGGGTTAGTAATTGAAGGGCATTGGCAAGAAATGACTGCGACTGTTTCTTCGCTCCGTTTAGATACTGTATTAGCTGCATTGCTTAATCTTTCTCGGCAAAAATCACAAGAATTAATCAGAAATAAGCGAGTCAAAGTCAATTGGACAACGATTGAAAACCCATCGTTTGAATGCGGTGTGGCGGACATTATTTCTGTAAGAGGCTTTGGGCGCCTCAAATTAATTTCGATTGAAGGAAAAACAAAGAAAGATAAGTGGCGTATTGTCGGAGGCAAACAAAAATAACTGCTCAAGCTTCATATTTTTTTAGAATTGTGCAGGATTATGAGAGCAAGTGTCGAATATTGATGAATACATACTACTTACAGAAATATGGAGGTGGCCTTCATGCCATTAACACCTTTAGATATTCATAACAAGGAGTTTAACAAAGGGTTCCGAGGTTATGATGAAGATGAAGTAAACGAATTTCTCGATCAGGTAATTAAAGATTATGAAATCATCATTCGTGAGAAAAAGGAATTAGAAGAAAAATTAAATGATATGAATGCGCGCCTCGGCCATTTTTCTAATATTGAGGAGACATTGAATAAATCGATTGTTGTAGCCCAGGAGGCGGCAGAGGAAGTTAAACGCAACGCGCAAAAAGAAGCAAAGCTCATAATAAAAGAGGCGGAAAAAAACGCCGATCGTATTGTAAATGAGTCATTATCGAAGGCTAGAAAGATCGCCTTGGAAATTGAGGATTTAAAAAAGCAATCAAAAGTATTCCGGACACGTTTTAAAATGTTGATTGAGGCTCAATTAGATCTGTTAAATAATGACGATTGGGATCATCTTCTGCAATATGAGATTGACGCGGCAGAGTTGAAATCTGCAGAAGAAGAAGATTCAATGGCTTGACGTCTCGTCATAAAAGAGAATATAATACCTTAATAAAATATATTTCATACGATGAGAGGGACAAGTACACTTTTTTTATCTTATTTGTAGCGAGCCGATGATGGTGAGAGTTCGGCTGAGATGGAAAGTTGGAAATCACCCTTGAGTACCTAGTTGAACATTTTCAAGAAGTGATTCTTTGAAATAAGTAGGCATAGGCGTGTTATTCACGTTACGAACATAGAGCGGATAGATTTCTATCTACAAGGGTGGTACCGCGGGATTAAACCTTCTCGTCCCTTTTTGGGATGAGAGGGTTTTTTGTGTTTAAAAATGTGCCTTAAAATCCGAAATTAGGTAATACTGTATGACTAGTGAGCTAGGACTTGTAAGGAGGAAAGGAAATGGAATATAAAGACACGTTATTAATGCCTAAGACAGAGTTTCCAATGCGAGGAAACTTGCCAAAGAGAGAACCTGAAATGCAGGAAAAATGGAATGAGATGGACATTTATAAGGCAGTCCAGGAAAAGACAAAGGGACTTCCTATGTTTGTATTGCACGATGGTCCTCCATATGCAAATGGGGATATTCATATGGGGCATGCTTTAAACAAAATTTTAAAGGATTTTATCGTCCGTTATAAATCAATGAGCGGTTATCATGCACCGTATGTACCTGGATGGGATACACATGGTTTGCCAATTGAACAAGCTTTAACGAATAAAGGGGTGAAGCGCAAGGAACTTACAGTTGCTGAATTTAGAAAACTATGTGAAGAGTATGCTTATGAACAAATTGACAGCCAAAGAGCTCAGTTTAAACGTTTGGGTGTACGCGGGGACTGGGAAAATCCATATATCACTTTAAAGCCAGAGTATGAAGCACAACAAATTAAAGTGTTTGGAGAAATGGCAAAAAAGGGTTATATCTATAAAGGTTTAAAGCCTGTTTATTGGTCCCCATCAAGTGAGTCTGCGCTTGCTGAAGCAGAAATTGAATATAAAGATAAGCGTTCAGCCTCTATTTATGTCGCCTTTGACGTAAGGGACGGAAAAGGAGTACTTGATGGGGATACAAAAATTATTATTTGGACGACAACGCCATGGACCATTCCGGCAAATCTCGGAATCACTGTTCATGCTGATTTAAATTATGTCGTTGTTAAAGTGGCAGGCGATAAATATGTCATTGCTGAAGAATTATTAAATTCTGTATCCACAGAGCTTGGCTGGGAAGACGCTTCTGTTGTTAAAACATTGAAGGGAAGCGAGCTTGAATATATCGTAGCGAAGCATCCGTTATATGGCCGTGATTCCCTTGTGATGCTTGGTGAGCATGTCACGACAGATGCTGGTACTGGTTGTGTTCACACAGCACCAGGACATGGGGAAGATGACTTTCTTGTTGGGAAGAAATATGGTTTAGATGTATTGAGCCCTGTCGATGACAGAGGGGTCTTTACAAGCGAAGCACCAGGTTTTGAAGGATTATTTTATGACAATGCGAATAAACAAATTACGGAAAAACTTCAAGAAGCAGGCGCTTTGTTGAAATTGGATTTTATTACCCATTCGTATCCACATGATTGGAGAACGAAAAAACCAGTTATTTTCCGCGCAACTGCTCAGTGGTTTGCATCGATTAAAGATTTCCGTAATGAGCTACTGGATGCTGTAAAAGAAACGAAATGGGTGCCTGCTTGGGGAGAAACTCGCCTCTTTAATATGGTAAGAGATCGTGGTGATTGGTGTATATCTCGTCAACGCGTATGGGGAGTTCCAATTCCAGTGTTTTATGGTGAAAATGGCGAACCGATCATTACTGATGACACGATCAATCACATATCTGACTTATTCCGTGAGCATGGCTCAAATATTTGGTTTGAACGTGATGCAAAGGATTTATTGCCAGAAGGCTTTACGCATGAATCAAGTCCAAATGGTAAATTTACAAAAGAAACGGATATTATGGATGTTTGGTTTGATTCAGGCTCATCCCATCAAGCTGTTTTAGAAGAACGCAACGACCTACAGCGTCCTGCCGATCTTTATTTAGAGGGTTCAGATCAGTACCGTGGCTGGTTTAATTCATCATTATCAACAGCCGTGGCTGTCACAGGAAAGGCGCCTTATAAAGGAGTTTTAAGCCACGGTTTTGTACTTGATGGTGAAGGAAGAAAAATGAGTAAATCAATCGGAAATGTGATTATCCCTGAAAAAGTTATGAACCAGCTTGGAGCAGATATTTTGCGATTATGGGTATCCTCCGTTGATTATCAATCCGACGTAAGAGTTTCTGACGCGATTCTCAAGCAAGTGGCAGAAGTGTACCGCAAAATTAGAAATACATTCCGGTTCTTACTGGGAAATCTTGCCGACTTTAACCCAAGTGTAAATAAGGTGGCATACGAAGAATTAAGAGAAGTGGATCAATTTATTTTGGTGAAATTAAATAACTTGATTAAAAATGTGAGAAATTCCTATGAGAACTATGATTATGCTTCCATCTATCATGCGATTAATAATTTCTGTACGCTTGACTTAAGTGCCTTCTATTTAGACTTTGCGAAGGATGTTCTTTACATCGAGGCACCGGATAATAAAGAGCGCCGATCAATTCAATCCGTTTTATATGAATGCTTAATCAATTTAACGAAATTAGTAACGCCAATTCTTCCACATACCGCCGATGAGGTTTGGGGGCATATTCCAAATGTAGAAGAGGTAAGCGTCCAGCTAACATCAATTCCAGAGTACAGAGAACTTGCAAATGGAAATGAATTAGTGAAGAAATGGACTGCGTTTATGGATGTGCGCGATGATATTTTGAAGGCATTGGAAGAGGCGAGAAACGCAAAAGTAATTGGAAAATCATTATCTGCAAAAGTAAGTCTGTACGTTAATGGAGAAACAAAAGACTTGCTCGAGTCTATTTCAGAGAATTTGCAGCAGCTCTTTATCGTATCAGGATTTGAAATTGCCGGTACGTATGATGCAGCACCTGTTGACGCGCTTAAATTAGAGCATGCTGCCGTTGTTGTGGCGAAGGCGGATGGCGAAACATGTGAACGCTGCTGGGTTGTTACAACTGAAGTTGGAAAAAATGAGCAACACCCAACACTTTGCCCGCGCTGCGCAGAAGTTGTAGAGCAACATTATAGTCATTTAAGTTAGGAAAAAAACTCTCTGAGACGATCGTCTTGGAGAGTTTTTTTATGGAATTTTTTTAAGTTTATAAGGTGAAGAACCATTTTCATTTATACTTTATACAATATGAAAGGGGAAAAAATCTTCCAAGATCGTAAAAGCTTGTTCAGTCTGTCAAATGTTTGCCTGTGTCAGAATGTTAAGTGAGGCAATACTAAAAGCAATAACAAAGGTTTAATGAGAACTTAAAAATTTGCAAAGGCGGAGGGGTAGACATGGATGCAAATCAACTAAGGCTCTATTCAGAACTCCGTATAATTCGTAATGAATTATTAGCAAGTCTTAATAAGGATTCAAGTATTAAACCGTTAATTGAGGACGAGCTAAGGGATATTGATGAGACAATTAGAAAAATGGAGTCAGGGACGTTTGGTTTTTGCGAGAATTCTGGAGAAATGATACCAGCAAATTATCTTTCGATTGTACCGACGCTTAAATCGATTAATGATGTGAATGAAATCAGCAAATTTTATTGTAAGCCACTCTATCATTAAGCTCTAATAAGATTCCAATCCCTACCGTTTTTATAAGTTGTATGCTAAAATGCAAAGGTAACAATTTTCGTATGAGCTGGAGGTTACCTTTGTGTTTTTATATTACATATTGGCATTAGTTATTATTGCACTCGATCAATGGACAAAATGGTTAATCGTAAAAAATATGGAATTGGGAGAAAGTATAACGATAGTGGAGAATTTTCTTTACATTACTTCCCATCGAAATATAGGAGCAGCTTGGGGCATTCTTCCTGGGCAAATGTGGTTTTTCTATATTGTTACAACAATAGTGATCGTCGGCATCATTTACTACATGGCTAAGCATGCCAAAGGAAGCGTTCTTCTTGGGACATCATTAGGATTAATGCTTGGTGGTGCCGCTGGTAATTTCATTGATCGCATCTTTCGAAAAGAAGTGGTAGACTTTGTCGATACATATATATTTGGATATGATTTCCCGATATTTAATGTCGCCGATTCAGCTTTAGTTGTAGGAGTTGCCCTTCTAATGATTCAAATGTTCCGTGAAGAACGGAAAGCAAAGGAGAAGTTAGATGGAGAAACAGGAACACATCATTGATGAGGAGCAAGTGAATGAAAGGATCGATAAGGTTCTCTCATCATTGAACAATGAATGGTCAAGGACACAAGTGCAATCATGGATAAAGGAAGGCAATGTCCTTGTAAACGGAAAAAAGATAAAGACGAATTATAAAAGCAATTTACATGATAAAATTGAAATTTCGATTCCGGATCCAGAGGAACTGGATGTTGTTCCTGAAGAAATGGCTCTCGATATTTATTATGAGGATAAAGATGTCATTGTCGTGAATAAACCAAAAGGTATGGTTGTACATCCTGCTCCAGGTCATTTAACAGGAACGCTTGTCAATGGTTTAATGGCTCATTGTAAAGATTTATCGGGCATAAATGGTGTGTTACGACCAGGGATTGTCCATCGTATTGATAAGGATACATCTGGCTTGCTGATGGTTGCTAAAAATGACTATGCCCATGAGCATCTAGTTAATCAACTCGTAGAAAAAACCGTGACAAGAAAATATCGGGCAGTCGTTCATGGAAACATTCAACACGATTATGGAACCATAAACGCACCGATCGCCAGAGATCCTAAGGAACGGCAAAGCATGACCGTTATAGACAATGGCAAACATGCAGTTACACACTTTCAAGTATTAGAAAGATTTCCTGACTTTACCTTTGTCGAGTGTCAGCTTGAAACGGGAAGAACGCACCAGATCCGTGTGCATATGAAATATATTGGCTATCCGCTTGCCGGAGATCCAAAGTACGGTCCAAGAAAAACAATTGATTTTGGCGGACAAGTTTTACATGCTGGGGTACTAGGCTTTGTTCATCCGAGGAGCGGGGAATATTTGGAGTTCGAAGCACCGCTTCCACAGGACTTTGTCGAATTATTAGATAAGCTTCGAAATAATCGTTGACAAGTAAGCAGGGGTAAGCTATTATTACAATAGTTTCATAAGTCCTTTAAGACAGTCCAGAGAGGCTGGGAAGGAAGCGGATTTGTAGCTGGCAATCAAAAGTCCAAAGTTACATTATGTTATACCATTCGTTCATCCTCTCGCCCTCAGGTGAGAGGATTTTTTTGTCTAATGAAAGGATGTGAATAGTATGTCTAAAAAGGCTGTAGTATTGGATGAACAAGCGATTCGAAGAGCACTGACAAGGATTGCTCACGAAATTATTGAGAAAAACAAGGGAATTGAAGGCTGCATTTTAGTCGGAATTCGTACGCGAGGAATTTACTTGGCTAAACGTCTCAAAGAACGGATTCAGCAAATCGAAGGCGCTGACATACCTGTTGGTGAATTAGACATTACCCTCTATCGGGACGATTTAACGACAAAAACGGATAATCAAGAACCACTTGTTAAAGGTTCTGATATTCCGATTGATGTCACAAACCAAAAAGTCATTTTAGTTGATGATGTACTTTATACTGGAAGAACCGTAAGAGCTGCCTTAGATGCTTTGGTCGACTTAGGAAGACCTTCATCCGTTCAGCTGGCAGTGTTAGTTGATCGCGGGCATAGGGAACTTCCGATTCGAGCAGATTATGTAGGGAAAAATATCCCGACGTCAAGTTCAGAAAAAATTGTCGTTCAATTAGCGGAAATTGATGAAAATGAACAAGTAAGTATATATGAAAAATAGTGCCAACCTTTTTAAGTGTAGTCCAGAGAGGCTAGCAAAAGGAAGAATAGTATAAGGGGCAGCCCCTTATGCTATTACGCCTAGCCTCTTTGAAAGGAATTTTCAAAGAGGTATTTTTTATGCCGGAATAAGCTGATTTTGATTTAAAGAATTGTTTCGCTCAAGTAGCCAAAGCTATCGAACTTCAGGCCACTTCCCTTTCGCAAATACCGAATCGGATTTTCTGTATCGACAAGGTCTTTCCAGTTATGTACGGCGATGAGCAGTTAATTAGGGGGGAATAGAAATGAACAGACCAGTACTTGATATTCATGAAAAACCAACAGCAACACAAATGCTCACATTAAGCTTCCAGCATATGTTTGCGATGTTTGGAGCGACGATTTTGGTGCCTAAATTAGTTGGATTGAGTCCGGCAATCGCGCTATTAACGAGCGGGATTGCAACAATCCTTTTTCTGCTAATTACACAATTTAAAGTACCAGCCTATTTAGGTTCATCCTTTGCATTCATCGCACCGATCTTGATCGCAGCCGGAGGCCTTGATGAAAATGGAGTGAGCGTTAATCCAGGGAATGCCATGATTGGAGCGATGGCGGTAGGGATTACCTACGGGATTGTTTCACTCATTATTTGGAAAACGGGATACAAATGGTTAATGCGCCTCTTGCCACCGATTGTTGTCGCACCGGTTATTATGGTAATTGGACTCGGTTTAGCAGCAACAGCAGTAGATATGGCCATGAATGTGAATGGAGAATATAGCTTTATCCATTTCACAGCAGCGTTAGTAACGTTATTTGCGGCGATTATATTCACCGTGTATTTTAAAAATATTTTAAGTGCAATGCCCATTTTGTTAGGTTTAATCGTTGGGTATATTTATTCGGCTATCGTAGGTATCGTTGATTTTACAGCGGTGAAAAAAGCAAGTTGGTTCGCGATGCCTGACTTCCTCTTTCCTGGTATTCACTACGAATTTTCGATTACATCTTCCATTTTGTTAGCGATGGTTCCAATCGTTTTTGTCACTATTTCTGAACATATCGGACATCAATTAGTGTTAGGAAGAGTTGTCAACCGCAATTATATTAAAGACCCTGGATTGCATCGTTCCATTGTTGCAGATGGATTAGGAACCTTTGTCAGTGCGTTTTTGGGAGGTCCACCTAAAACGACATATGGAGAAAATATTGGAGTTTTGGCAATCACGAGAGTTTATTCAGTATATGTGATTTTCGGTGCAGCGATCATTGCGATTCTCTTCTCATTCGTTGGCAAAGCGATGGCATTCATCCAGACGATTCCGACTGCAGTGCTTGGCGGAATTTCCATTTTACTTTTTGGAATTATTGCATCAAGCGGATTGCGCATGCTAGTTGAGAGTAAGATCGACTTCGGGAATAATCGAAATTTAGTCATCTCTTCGGTCATTTTAGTATTGGGGATTGGCGGAGCAGCTTTGAAAATTTCAGAAGCTTTTAGTGTCGAGGGCATGGCTTTAGCTGCTATTGTTGGAGTAATTCTCAATATTGTATTGCCTGGCAGAGAGCAAGGAAACCTTGAATCTGATGCTGCTGTTAATCAGGATATTGCATAGGTACACCATTTAATGATACTTGCGCTTCTAAATCAGTTTGTGATGCAGAAAAAATGTCATGTTGTGGGGAAAAAGACAGCATCCTTAAAAACTTTAGCTGCGTTAAAATGGGTTTAGATTTACGATAAAAAACGTTATATGTTCAGCCTTTTAATTAAATCCGAGAGATTTACAAGGGTGAAATAAGTTGGTAGTGAAGATAATGTTGCGTAACGCTATCTTTGAAACCGGCATTATTTAAAACACCCTGAATGTTTTCAGGGTGTTTTTTTTTTACTAAATGGCTTTGTTAAAAATGATTTTTGTCTTTAATTCGTGTGAAGTGGTGATTTCATGGAATTGGAGAGGCAATGAATCAAAAATCAAGATCGACATATAACAAAGTTTATAAAAAAGGAGGTTCTTTTAATTGAAGCATTTATTAACAACGAACACCTTATCACTAGAAGAAGTGAGAACGATTTTAGAGGATGCACAAGCATTTTCTGAGGGAGCTGTTTGGAAGCCGGAGAAGCAAACTTTTGTTGCCAATCTATTTTTTGAGCCGAGTACGAGAACGAAGTGCAGCTTTGAAGTCGCTGAGAGAAAACTAGGATTAGAAGTTGTCCCGTTTGAAGTAAATGCATCGAGCGTATTAAAGGGAGAAACTCTTTATGACACAATTAGAACCTTACAATCAGTAGGAGTAGAGGCGGTAGTCATCCGCCATAGTATAGATAGTTATTTTGCAGAATTGGAAGAGCAAATTCAAATTCCGATTTTAAATGCTGGAGACGGCTGCGGCCATCATCCAACTCAATCATTGCTAGACCTGCTAACAATCCAACAGGAGTTTGGCCGTTTCTACGGTTTAAAGGTGGCCATTATCGGGGACATCCGCCATAGTCGAGTTGCTCGTTCCAATGCCAATGTTTTAAAGCGCTTAGGGGCAGAGATTGTCTTTTCTGGACCAAAAGAATGGTTTGATGACAGCTTATTGGAGCATGGCCGATACGAGGAGATTGAGCAGGCTATTGTAACTTCTGATGTCGTTATGCTGTTGCGGATTCAGCATGAAAGACATGAGCAGGAGGGGCAAGAGGGGAAGGCGGTGTATCATCAAAAATTCGGTCTCACACTTGAAAGGGAACAAAGAATGAAAGCCGGTAGCATTATCATGCATCCCGCACCGGTTAATCGAGATGTGGAAATTGCGGGCTCGCTCGTTGAGTGTGAACGCTCAAGAATTTTTAAACAAATGGAAAATGGTGTGTATGTACGGATGGCCGTATTAAAACGAGCATTACAACAAGGGGGAAAAGCAAATGTCAATGATCATCAAAAATGGTCTGTTGCTTACTAAAGATGGGGAATTACAAAACAGAGATATATTCATCGAAAATGGGATTATTAAAGAAATCGGAGCATCTCTTTCAACAGAAGCGGATGAACTCATTGACGCTGAAGGACTTCTTGTTGCACCAGGGTTCATTGATTTACATGTGCACCTTCGTGAGCCAGGTGGAGAAAAGAAGGAAACGATTGAAACAGGTACATTAGCGGCAGCTAAAGGTGGCTTTACAACGGTGGCACCAATGCCCAATACGCGACCGGTTCCAGATTCAAAGGAACAATTACAATGGCTGAACAAACGAATTGAAGAAACAGCGGCGGTAAGAGTGCTTCCTTATGCTTCTATAACCATTCGTGAGCTTGGACAGGAGCTGACTAACTTTGCAGAATTGAAAGAGGCAGGAGCTTTTGCCTTTACGGATGATGGCGTCGGGGTACAAAGCGCTGCCATGATGCTAGAGGCGATGAAAAGAGCGGCGGCATTAAATATGCCGATAGTGGCCCATTGTGAAGAAAATACGCTCATTAACAAAGGGGCTGTTCACGAAGGAACTTTTTCAAAAGAACATGGCATTAATGGAATCCCTTCTGTGTGCGAATCTGTACATATTGCCCGTGATGTACTGTTAGCAGAAGCTGCCGGTTGTCATTACCATGTTTGTCATATAAGTACGAAGGAATCGGTGAGAGTTGTACGTGATGCGAAACGGGCTGGTATTAAGGTAACAGCAGAAGTTACACCTCATCATCTATTATTGTGCGAGGATGATATCCCTGGATTAGACCCGAATTACAAGATGAATCCGCCACTTAGAAGCAAAGCGGATCGAGAAGCATTAATTGCAGGTCTACTCGATGGAACGATTGACTTTATTGCAACAGATCATGCTCCCCACACAGCAGAGGAAAAGGGAGAAGGAATGGCGTTGGCCCCATTTGGAATTGTGGGATTAGAAACAGCATTTCCGCTTCTGTATACCTATTTAGTAAAAGAAGGAATTATTACCTTAAAGGAATTGATTGATTATTTAACGGTAAAACCTGCTGAAACTTTTGCATTGCCATTCGGAAGGCTTGAAGTGGGCAAGGCAGCGGATATTACATTAATCGATTTAGAGTATCAGGATAAGGTAACACCAGAAAAATTTCTATCAAAAGGAAGAAATACTCCGTTTACAGGTTGGGAGTGTGCAGGTTGGCCCCAGTTGACAATCGTCGGTGGAAAAATTGCTTACATCAGGGAGAGTGTAGAGGAATGAAAAGGCAATTAATTCTAGAAGATGGTAGCGTCTTTATTGGAGACGGATTTGGCAGCGACAAAAGGACACTTGGAGAAGTTGTATTTAATACAGGAATGACAGGCTATCAGGAAATTTTATCTGACCCATCCTATTGTGGACAGATTGTTACCTTAACGTATCCTCTCATTGGAAATTACGGCATCAATAGAGACGATTTTGAGTCGATAACGCCAGCGATTTCAGGATTTATTGTGAAGGAAGTAGCGGATTTTCCGTCCAATTTTCGCAGTGAAATTTCATTGAATGATTATTTTCTAAGTAAAAATATCCCGGGAATTGCTGGAATTGATACAAGAAAATTAACAAGAATCATTCGGCAGCACGGAACATTAAAAGGAGCCATTTGTCATATTGAAGAAAACGTACAGTCGGTTCTACAACAGTTAAGAGCAACGCCATTAAGAGTCGACCAAGTGAAGCAAGTTTCTACAAAAACAGCTTATCCAAGTCCTGGAAGAGGGAAAAGAGTCGTTTTGGTTGATTATGGGATGAAGCACGGGATTTTACGAGAATTAAACAAGCGAAATTGTGATGTACTCGTCGTGCCCTACAATGTGACAGCAGAAGAAGTACTCGCTTTGAACCCAGATGGAATCATGCTTTCAAACGGTCCTGGGGATCCAAAGGATGTCCCGGAGGCAATCGAAATGATTAAAGAAATGTTAGGAAAAGTACCGATGTTCGGGATTTGCTTAGGACATCAGCTCTTTGCTTTAGCATGTGGTGCCAATACAGAAAAAATGAAGTTTGGCCATCGAGGTTCCAATCATCCAGTAAAGGACTTACGAACTGGGAAAGTGGCGATCACGTCTCAAAATCATGGCTATACGGTAGAAGAGAAATCGATTGTAAATACTCGTTTAGAAGTTACACATATCGCACTTAATGATGGAACGATTGAAGGTTTACAGCATAAAGATGTACCGGCCTTTACCGTGCAATATCACCCTGAAGCTTCACCAGGTCCAGAGGATGCCAATTATTTATTTGACCAATTTATGAGTTTAATAGAATCTGAGGAAAGTGGTGTAAACAAATGCCAAAGCGTACAGATATAAACAGTATATTAGTCATCGGATCAGGGCCGATTGTTATCGGTCAAGCAGCGGAATTTGATTACGCAGGGACACAAGCATGTATCGCCTTAAAGGAAGAGGGATATAAGGTTATACTCGTTAACTCCAATCCGGCAACGATTATGACGGATACTGAAATGGCAGATGTGGTTTATATTGAGCCACTTACACTTGAATTCGTAAGTCGTATTATTCGCAAAGAACGTCCAGATGCAATCGTACCAACATTAGGAGGGCAAACTGGCCTGAACTTAGCAGTTGAATTGGCTAAATCGGGGGTCCTTGAAGAATGTGGGGTTGAAATATTAGGGACAAAATTATCAGCAATCGAACAAGCGGAAGACAGGGATCTTTTCAGAACATTAATGAATGATTTAGGCGAGCCTGTCCCTGAGAGTGAAATTATCCACAATTTAGAAGAAGCATTTCAATTTGTGAAAATGGTTGATTATCCGGTCATTGTCCGTCCTGCTTTTACATTAGGCGGTACTGGTGGCGGAATTTGCCATAACGAAGCAGAGCTGGCTGAAACTGTACAAAGTGGTTTGAAATATAGCCCTGTCACCCAGTGTTTATTAGAAAAAAGCATTGCTGGTTATAAGGAAATAGAATACGAGGTAATGAGAGATGCAAATGACAATGCGATTGTCGTATGTAATATGGAGAATATTGACCCAGTCGGTGTTCACACTGGGGATTCTATTGTTGTTGCGCCTAGCCAAACGCTTAGTGACAGAGAATATCAGCTTCTTCGTAACACATCGTTAAAAATTATCCGTGCTCTAGGAATTGAAGGGGGCTGTAATGTCCAGCTAGCACTTGATCCATATAGCTTTCAATATTACATCATTGAAGTAAACCCAAGGGTCAGTCGTTCTTCTGCATTAGCATCAAAAGCAACGGGTTACCCAATCGCTAAGCTTGCGGCAAAAATTGCGGTTGGCTTGACTTTGGATGAGATGTTGAACCCGATTACAGGAAAAACATATGCAAGCTTTGAGCCTGCACTTGATTACATCGTTACGAAAATTCCACGCTGGCCGTTCGATAAATTTGATTCAGCTAAGCGAAGTTTAGGTACGCAAATGAAAGCGACAGGAGAAGTGATGGCTGTCGGGCGTACATTTGAAGAATCCTTGTTAAAAGCGATTCGCTCATTAGAGGCAGGGGTTTACCATTTAGCCTTAAACGATGCGGATGAAATTAACAACGAATTGTTGGAAAAACGAATCCGAAAAGCTGGAGACGAAAGACTGTTTTATATCGGAGAAGCATTAAGAAGAGGATACAGCATTGAAACGATTCATGATTGGAGTCAAATTGACCTCTTTTTCCTTCATAAAATGGAAAAAATCATCAAGTTCGAACAAAAAATTAGCGACAAGCATTTTGATTTAGAAGTTGGGAAAAAAGCGAAAGAAATGGGCTTTTCAGATATTGCACTCGCAGAAATTTGGAATTGTAGTGAGCTTGAAATTTATGAATGGCGTAAAGAACAAGGTATTTTACCAGTATATAAAATGGTAGACACATGTGCAGCTGAGTTTGAATCTGAAACACCATACTATTATGGTTCATATGAGGATGAAAATGAGTCGATTGTAACGGAAAAGAAAAGTGTCGTTGTGTTAGGCTCAGGTCCAATCCGAATTGGTCAAGGGATTGAGTTTGATTACTCAACCGTTCATGCCGTATGGGCGATTAAGGAAGCAGGCTATGAGGCTATCATTATTAACAATAATCCAGAAACCGTTTCAACCGATTTCAGTATTTCAGATAAGCTTTACTTCGAACCGTTGACGATCGAGGATGTGATGCATATCATCGATTTAGAAAAGCCAGAAGGAGTGGTCGTTCAGTTTGGAGGACAAACGGCGATTAATCTTGCCTCTAAGCTTGTCGAGCGTGGCGTGAAAATTCTCGGAACATCTCTTGAGAATATTGATGGAGCAGAGGATCGTGATAAGTTTGAACATGCACTTTCCCGCTTAAATATTCCGCAACCAAAAGGGAAAACGGCTTTATCTGCCGAAGAAGCAGTGAAAATTGCTGCTAGCATCGGCTATCCAGTGTTAGTTCGACCTTCTTATGTCCTTGGAGGACGGGCGATGGAAATCGTCTATCATGAGGAAGAACTTTTACACTATATGAAAAATGCTGTCAAAATCAATCCGGAGCACCCTGTTCTCATTGACCGCTATTTAACGGGAAAAGAAATTGAGATTGATGCCATTTGTGATGGAGAAACGGTTTTGATTCCAGGAATTATGGAGCATATTGAAAGAGCTGGAGTTCACTCAGGAGATTCGATTGCCGTTTATCCACCACAAAACTTAACGCAAGAAATTAAAAAAACACTAGTTGACTATACGAAAAAATTAGCAAAAGGTTTAGGAATTATTGGGCTTTTGAATATTCAGTACGTAATCTCAAAAGGGGAAGTATTCGTTATTGAAGTCAATCCTCGTTCAAGCCGAACCGTTCCGTTTTTAAGTAAAATTACGAAGGTACCTATGGCAAACATTGCAACCAAAGTAATTCTTGGTCAAACTTTAAAAGAACAAGGTTATGAATCAGGACTTGTACCAGCGCAATCAGGCGTATATGTGAAAGTACCTGTATTCTCTTTTGCCAAGCTGAGAAGAGTTGATATCACATTAGGGCCAGAAATGAAATCAACTGGGGAGGTTATGGGCAAAGATATTACCCTTGAAAAAGCATTGTATAAAGGTCTAGTCGCATCAGGGATGAAAATTCAATCGCACGGTAATGTCCTGATGACGGTGGCGGACAAAGATAAAGAAGAATCGCTTCAAATTGCCAGAAGATTTGCTTCCATCGGCTTTCAATTAATGGCGACGAGTGGCACGGCTGAATTTTTGCAAACGGCAGGAATTGAAGTGAAAGTAGTTGATAAAATTGGCACAAATGGTCCAGATCTACTGGATGTCATTCGCAATGGCAATGCGCAATTGGTGATTAACACCTTAACGAAAGGAAAACAGCCGGCTCGTGATGGCTTTAGAATCCGTCGAGAGACCGTTGAAAATGGGATTCCGTGCTTCACGTCACTCGATACGGCAGAGGCGATGCTTCGCGTCCTTGAATCGATGACTTTCGCGGCAGAACCAATGGGGCAACAAACGAAAGCACGAGAGGCGGTTTTACTGTGATAGTTAATGAGCATTGTTCCATCGTTTCACAGAGAGAAATAGCTGAAAACATTTATGAGCTCATCCTTCATGGTGAGCTCACCTCTAAAATGAATGAGCCAGGTCAATTTGTTCATGTAAAGGTGGCATCAGGTTATGCCCCATTGCTTCGTAGACCGCTCAGTATCGCACACGTCAACAAGGAAAATCAGGAATTTACATTGATTTACCGAAAAGATGGCCGAGGAACTGCCATTTTGTCTTCAAAAAAGACCTCTGAAACAGTCGATATTCTTGGCCCATTGGGACATGGATTTCCAATTGAGGAAACGAAGGCGGGAGAGACGGCTGTACTTGTCGGAGGGGGGATTGGAGTACCTCCATTATACGAGCTATCCAAGCAGCTTGTGAAAAAAGGGGTAAATGTCAAACATGTCCTTGGTTTTCAAAACCATGCAGCGGTGTTCTATGAAGATAAATTTAAAAGTTTTGGATCAACCTATGTAACGACCGTCGATGGTTCTCACGGTACAAAAGGCTTTGTAACGGATGTCATGAATGAGTTAAGCTTTGATACCATTTATTCTTGCGGACCAACGGCCATGTTAAAGGCAGTAGAAGCCGGGTATGCAACACATAAAAAAGTGTATGTATCCTTAGAGGAAAGAATGGGTTGTGGAATTGGAGCCTGTTTTGCTTGCGTATGCCATACCGCTGACGACCCGTTCGGATTTTCCTATAAAAAGGTATGTACGGATGGACCTGTGTTTAAAGCTGGGGAGGTCGTGCTATGAATCGATTAGAAACCCAGTTACCAGGCTTAAACTTAAAAAATCCGGTCATGCCTGCTTCCGGATGCTTTGGTTTTGGGAGAGAATTTGGTGGTTTATATAATTTAAACGATTTAGGCGCGATTATGATTAAAGCCACGACAGTTGAACCACGCTTTGGCAACCCAACACCTCGGGTTGCTGAAACAGCAGCAGGAATGTTAAATGCGATTGGTTTGCAAAATCCAGGCATTGATGGAGTCATGAATAATGAGCTGCCATGGCTAGAACAGTTTGATGTCCCCATTATCGCCAATGTTGCAGGATCTACTGAAGAAGATTATGTGGAAGTTGCTAAGCGAATTTCCACTGCAGCAAATGTTCAAGCCCTTGAATTAAATATCTCCTGTCCGAATGTGAAAACAGGTGGTATTGCCTTTGGTACGATTCCGGAAGTAGCCAAAAGTTTAACAAAAAAAGTAAAAGAAGTATCGGTGGTTCCGGTATATGTAAAGCTTTCTCCCAATGTTACCAATATTGTCGAGATGGCAAAAGCAGTGGAAGACGGTGGGGCTGACGGACTCACGATGATTAACACACTCCTCGGTATGAGGCTTGATTTGAAAACCGCTAAACCGATTTTAGCGAATAAAACGGGTGGATTATCAGGCCCAGCGATTAAACCTGTTGCAATCCGTATGATTCACGATGTAAGCCAACAAGTGAACATTCCGATCATTGGAATGGGTGGCATTGAATCAGCGGAGGATGTCATTGAATTTTTCTATGCAGGGGCAAGTGCTATTGCTGTCGGAACTGCTAACTTTGTCGACCCTTTCGTTTGTCCAAAAATCATTAAAGACTTACCAGAATTACTCGATCAACTTGGATTTGACCATATTTCTGAATGTACGGGAAGGAGCTGGAATTAATTTGAACCATCCACTGATCGTTGCCCTTGATTTTTCAAATAAGAATGAGGTATTCCAATTTATAGATCAATTTCGAGATGAAAGGCTCTTTGTAAAGGTTGGTATGGAGCTTTTTTATCAGGAAGGTCCTCAAATTATTCAAGAAATAAAGGATAAAGAGCATCAAATTTTTCTCGATTTGAAATTGCATGATATCCCCAACACGGTATACAGTGCGATGAAAGGCTTAGCGAAGTTAGGCTGTGACCTTGTCAATGTTCATGCGGCAGGGGGAAAAGACATGATGATGGCTGCACTTGAAGGACTTGAAGCTGGAACAAAGGCTGGAGAGGTAAGACCCTCCTGTATCGCTGTGACCCAATTGACAAGTACTTCCGAACAGCAAATGAGAAGTGAACAACTGATCGAAGCAACTCTTCAGGAATCGGTTCTCCATTATTCTTTAATTGCACAGGAAGCGGGAATTGATGGGGTTGTTTGTTCATCCCATGAAGTAAAAATAATTCACCACCATTTAGGAAAAGAGTTTCTAACGGTGACACCTGGAATCCGCTTAAACTCCGATCTTGTTCAGGATCAAAAAAGAGTAGCGACACCAGATGAAGCAAGAGAAGCCGGTGTATCGGCAATCGTAGTTGGACGTGGTATTACAAAAGCAGAAAATCCGTACGCAAGCTATCAAGCATATAAACAGGCATGGGAGGGTGTGCGCATATGAAGAATGTCATCGCTGCGAGATTATTAGAAATAGGGGCAGTAGCTTTGAGGCCGGACGAACCGTTCACTTGGTCGTCCGGATTACGGTCACCGATTTACTGTGACAACCGCTTAACGCTTTCTTACCCGCATATTCGTAAGGAAATTGCGAATGGTTTAAAGGACTTGATAGTAGAAAAATTCCCAGATGCTGAGCTTATAGCGGGAACGGCTACTGCTGGAATACCGCATGCAGCTTGGGTAAGTGATCTGCTTGATTTACCGATGTGCTATGTCCGTTCAAAAGCAAAGGGGCATGGTAAGGGGAAGCAAATAGAAGGAAAAGCGTTGAAAGGGCAAAAAGTAGTGGTTGTAGAAGACCTCATTTCTACTGGAGGTAGTGTCATAACAGCAGTTGCTGCATTAAGGGAAGCCGGTTGTGAAGTGTTGGGGGCTGTTTCCATTTTTACCTATGAATTAGAGAAAGGCAGAGAAAAACTTGTCGATGCGGGAGTCAATGCTTATTCACTGTCTGATTTTTCTAGTTTAATTGAAGTAGCAGAGGCAAAAGGCTATATTCAAGAAAAAGATTTAAAGAATTTAACAGAGTGGAAAAAGGAACCTTCTGAGTGGGAGAAGCTTGTCAATTAAAAAAGGCTGGTCAAGAATGTATTAAGTTATTTTTTCAGATAGAACCTGAACCATTGTTGGTTCAGGGTGATACCAATTTTTTCATGTTTTTATTTGTATAAGGGCGTTCTTAAAGGGAATGTCCCTTTTTTTGACTTTTGAAAACAAAAAAGCAGTTAGAGTGATATGAAAAGGCAAAGATTAGATCTGGACTTATTAGTAAGTAATAGCTATATTTAATGTTAATACAGTCTAAAAAGGTGATGACTGCCTCACTGGTCATCAAGTTAAATGCACAGACCTTAAACTTATTTAGGTTTGTGTCTTTTTTTCGTTTTGTTTGCTTTCTCCTATTTTTGTTGCTCCTCATGCAATGAAAAACGTAATATTCATTCATAAATGATAAATTTAAGAGTTTGTTAAGAGTTTTCTGCTAAAAATAGGTTGATGAGGTTGGGCAGTAAGAGAGTATTTCAAAAGAAACAATAATTAGCTTTTTTGAAAATAAAGGCATGAATAAAAGAAACCAGTCAAACATTATTCATTGGAGTGATAAGCATGAGTATTTCGACGAGAGATGAAATTGAATTCACTCAGGAAGAATTCTTATTGAACAAAAAACAAATGAAGGTCTTCTTTAATGTTTTAAAAGCAGGGGTTGTACGCTCAAGAATTCCCATTACAGGAGTGTTTTTAACCGTTTGTAGAGATAAGGACTTTACTGCAGAAGATGTAGAACAATTAGAAACGGAGTTGTCTCAGTTTCTATTAAAAAACATTCGCCAAACGGACTTAGTGTCAAAATTAAATCGTGAATTAACTTGGTTTTTAATCCTTTCAGAAAGTGGGGAGGAGGAAGCTGAAGCTTTCCTCAAAAGAATATACTCTCTTCTTCAAACAAAAGAGCATTTTCAAATGAACTCTCTTGGAATGACTGCAAGTATAGCTGAAGTCAATAATCAAGATGTTTCTTTCGAAGAATTATTACAACAAGGACAAGAAAGGTTAGAGGAGTCGGTGAAAAATCGACCTTGGGGAATTGAAAGAATTACTTCTTTTAAGAAAAAGGATTTGGAAATAATAAGAATCAGTGTGTTAGACGAGGATGATTTGTTTCGCTCTATTCTCATAACCTCAATCGAAAACATTTCAGTTAACCCTTTTCAACTAGAGATAAAAGGATTTCAAGATGGTTATGACTTTCTAAACTCAGAATGGTTCCGCTCAGCGCATACCCATATTATTATCATGAATGATATATTGCCGAGAAAAAACGGACTTGAGGTTTTGCATACAATAAGAAAATTACCGAATAATAAAAAATTTATCATCTATATGATGACCAAAAGGAAATCTGAGGAAGAGATGATTTTCGCTTATAAGCAAGGGGTTGATGAATATTTAATGAAACCCTTTAATTTAAGACTGTTTGAAGGAAAGTTAAGAAGAACGATAGAAAGGTTATGGCTATGATTGAACTTTCAATTCGCATATTACTGACAATCACTGTTCTAATGTTTGCTCTCCTACTTGTAGTCATCGCATATTTAATGTTAAAAAGGGGATTGGAAGTTTCTAGAAATAAAAAAAAGATGAAGTACATTGAGACAAAACAGAAGGAATGGTATTCGTATTTAATTGAAGATAGAGAGCCTAGCTCCACACTAATCCCTAATAATGAGAGTGAAGTAAAAGCTGTGGAAGAAATATTTTCTTCATATTTATATAATATTTCCGATTCTGAAATCTTAGCAAAAATTAAACTTTTTTCTAATAACTATTTAAAGGAATATTATAGAAGTCGTATAAGAAGCCATAGATGGAGTACTAGAATGAATGCACTTTATCACATATTCGATTTTCAAATGGACGAACTGGTGGAAGAGTGTGAACAGCTTGAAATAAAGAAATTGACACTTCAAGAACAAGTACAATTATTAAAAATATACTCAATCTGCCATAAAGAGGTTTTTATAACAAAGCTTTTGCAGTGTCCTACCACACTTACAGAATATGAATATAAAAAGGTTCTATATAGGCTTGATCCAACAGTTTTAGAACAATTGATTGTGAGAATGGATGACTTGCCTTTGGAATGCCAATATTCTTTAATTGATATTTTGGGAGTAAAGAGGGAACCGCAATATTTATCTTTTTTGGAATCATGTCTTCACAATGATGATGCTGAAATTAGAATTCGTACACTAAAAGCAATTTTTGAAATTGGCATTATCACAGACTTAGATAAATATTTGCCTTTTATTACTTCTCAAATATGGGAAGAACGGCTAATGATGGCCAAATTATTGGGTGCTTTGCCAATATCGATTACTTCATCTTATTTGCAAGAATTACTCGAAGATGAAAATTGGTGGGTCCGAACACAAGCGGCAAAATCCATTGGGCGTAACAAGGATGGAAAGATAGTTCTGCAAAGCTATATAAATAGTTCTAATGATCGATATGCAATTGAAATGGCAAATCAAGTGCTTGGAAAGGAAAGTTAGGAAATGAGTTTTTTTAAGATTTGGGAATTTGTGATGCTTTTTTTCGGGGGCTTAATTCTTGTTTATATGCTGGTAGTGGTCATCTCCTACGGCATCATGCTCCTATTTGCGTTTTTTCAGCTAAGACGTCAGTACAAGTTGGAGAAGCAGGATATAGATGAAGGCTATATCGATTTGTTTTTTTCGAAACCTATTTCCATCATTGTCCCTGCGTTTAATGAGGAAGTAGGGATAATAAATAGTATTCACTCTTTGTTGAGTCTCCGCTATCCTCAAACTGAACTCATCATAGTCAATGACGGTTCAACAGATGGTACTCAGCAAAAGGTAATAAAAGAATTTAAGATGGTCAAAGTTGATAAAATTATTCGTGAGCAAATCCCAACAAAACCGATTAAAAATATTTATCATTCGGAAATCTTTCCCCACCTCTGGTTAGTAGAAAAAGAGAATGGGGGCAAAGCTGATGCATTAAATGTCGGGATTAATTTTTCTAACTATCCTTATTTTTGTTCAGTAGATGGAGATTCCATCTTAGATGAAAAATCTCTATTAAGAGTGATGAAGCCTATTATTCTGGGAAATGGCGATGTGATTGGAGCTGGTGGCAATGTACGGATTGCCAACGGTACGCAAGTTCAAATGGGTACTGTTTTTCAAACGAAGTTGTCAAAAAATTATCTAGTTGTTATGCAAGTCGTCGAGTATATGCGAGCATTTTTAATGGGGAGAATGGCATTAAGTACATTTAATTTAATATTGATCATATCGGGAGCGTTTAGCGTCTTTTCAAAGAAACATGTGGTGGAAGTCGGAGGATATTCAAACCACATGATTGGAGAAGACATGGAATTGGTCGTTAAGCTTCACCGGTATCTAAAAGAAAATAAGATCAATAAGAGGATCGAGTTTGTTCCAGATCCGGTTTGCTGGACGGAAGCGCCGGAAAGCCTATCAGTGCTACGACAGCAGAGACGAAGATGGCATCAAGGTCTGATTGAAAGTATGACAAAGCATAGAAAGATGTCATTCAATTTTAAATATGGTCGAATTGGGTTGATTTCATTTCCACTTTTTTGGATCGTTGAATGCTTAGGACCTCTTATTGAACTGGGAGGCTATATATATGTGATTATCGCTTTTTTTATGGGGGACATCTATTACGAATTTTCGTTATTACTAATCCTTTTATTTGTCATATACGGAACAGTATTTTCTGTTGCTTCCATTTTGCTAGAGGCATGGGCTATGAACACTTACCCAAAAATAAGGGAGGTCTTTGTGCTAATGCTCATGTCACTAACAGAAATTTTTTGGTATAGACCACTCACGCTTATTTGGAGATGTGAGGGATTTATACAGGTTTTATTGAAAAGAAAAGACTGGGGCAGTATGAACCGGGTTGGCCTCTCGAAGAAAGGGATATAAGCATGAGAAAGTTTCTTATTACCGTTTTTTGTTTTCTAGTAATCATGGTGTTGCCGATTTTTTTATGGTTTCTAGAGGATGATAAACAGTTGTCGATTGCAGTGATTGATAAAACGGTTCCAAATGAAACATATCGTGAGCATAAAGGAATTATATGGTTGCTGAATCATTTAAAGTATTCAAAAAAAGACAAAAGTCCATATTCTCTTGTTAATGACTATTACGGTTTCATTCCAGATGATAAACAAAAGAGCTACAAAGTATCCAAACTTCCAAATGACTATTCGAACTATGATGTGATATATATAGCCGATACTTACGGAGTGTATGAGCAGGATCTTCCTTGGTATGAACAAGATCGAAGAGGAGCTCGTTCTGAAAAAATACATGGCGGTTTGACTGAAGAGGAGTGGGGTGCCATCGTAAATCGCTTAAGCCAAAATGAAAAAAGCCTATTGGTTGCCGAGTATAACACTTTCGCTTCCCCAACAAATGAAGAAGTTAGGAAGAAAGTTGCAGACTTTCTAGGCTTGAATTGGTCCGGTTGGACTGGACGATATTTTCAAGAGCTAAACCCCGCAAAGAACAAGGAGATCCCGCAATGGATAGTAGACGAATTTGGGGATTCATGGAGATATGAAGGAGAAGGCTTTATATTAGTTAACGATATCAATTATCAGGTTGTGGTATTGGAAAACAATAAACATTTAAAGGATAAGGGGATTTCTATCCGTTTCACAGATCAGGGCTCTAAACAATTTGGATTAACAAAAAGCCCAAATTATGAATATTGGTTTGATATCGTAACAGCCAAGTCTGGATCGGAAGTACTAGCGGAATATGAGTGGAGCCTTACTGAAGCAGGGATGGAACTTCTGAATGAAAATGAAATCCCAACGGAATTCGCTGCAGTATTAAAGAATGGATACGGTTCAGCAACAACATATTATTTTGCCGGTGATTATAATGATATTGAGCATGTACCCTCTTTTTATCAAATGAAAGGATTACAAGGAGCATACAGTGTTTTAAATACGTTTTCTGATGCAGCATTTTATTGGAAAACTTATGTACCAATGATGACAAGTATTCTTGAAAGTTTTGAGAGTAATAGAAAAAAAGATAATAGTGTTGTTGATATTGATACAGATAAATTGAATTATGGCGCTCGTATCGAAAATAATTCCTTTGAAATACTTAAGGATAATGAATGGGTTCGTATGAGAATTAAGGGAGTAAATTTAGGGATGGGGAAACCTGGATATTTCCCTGGAGAGGCTGCTATTACAGAAGAGGAATATTACCGCTGGTTTGAGCAAATTGGCGAAATGAATGCAAATGCCATAAGGGTGTATACCCTTCATCCACCAGGTTTCTATGATGCATTAAAGCGGTATAATGAGTCTCACGAAGAGAAAATTTACGTATTCCACGGTGTATGGATGAATGAAGAAAAGATAGAGGAATCACTCGATGTTTTTGATAAGGATATTCTTCAAGAATTCCAACATGAGATGAAGAAAATTGTTGACGTTGTCCATGGAAATAACAACGTACAGCCTGAAGCAGGGCACGCTTCAGGGATATACCGCTCAGATATTTCAGAATATGTTATCGGGTGGGTTATTGGGATTGAGTGGTACCCGTATATGGTTTTAAATATGAATGAAGAATACACCTCAATTGGTGACTTTAATGGACAATATTTTGAGACCAAGGATGCAAAGCCTTTCGAACATTGGCTTGCGAAACAATTGGAATTTCTTGTTGATTATGAGATTAAGCACTATCAAGCGATAAGACCGGTAAGCTTTACAAACTGGGTGACAACAGATATTTTGGAGCATCCTGCAGAACCAAACGAACAAGAAGATTTAGTCGGGGTCAATCCGAATGTTATTTATACCAAAAATGAAATGAATTTGACGAAGCAATTTGCGTCATATCATATTTATCCGTATTATCCAGACTTTTTTAATTTTGAGGAGTCATATCAAACCTATGTCGATCATCGTGGTGAATTTAATAGCTATGCTGCATATTTATCTGAACTGCATGATGCCCATCGAATTCCTATTTTAGTTGCAGAATTTGGTGTTCCGAGTTCAAGAGGATTAACCCATGAAAATCCCTTTGGCTGGAATCAGGGATTTTTATCTGAGAAAGAACAGGGTGAAATTACAAGCCATTTATATGAAGACATTGTCGCTGAGGAACTTTTAGGAGGACTTGTATTTACTTGGCAGGATGAATGGTTTAAAAGAACGTGGAACACGATGGATTATGACAATCCTGATCGACGTCCATATTGGTCGAATGCCCAAACAAACGAACAACAATTTGGTTTGTTAAGTTTTGATACACATAAAATTCAAGTTGATGGAGTAACGGAAGATTGGAAAACGGCACCTATTTACGAAAAACAAGATGGACAATTAAAAGCAATGTATGTTGATCACGATGAACGATATTTATATATTCGTTTGGATATAAATAAAGTAGGGAGCGGGCATCCAGTAATTTTATTAGATGTCGTACCAAATCAGGGAAATCATCATATTGCTCAGTTCAGCAGCCTTTCCTTTAAAAATGGCATTGATTTCTACATTAATTTGGATGAGCATGAATCGAGTATCCGAGTGGATCAATACTATGATTTTTTCCGTTATTTCTATAGCAAGCATTTAAATCTCATCGATGCAAAAGCAGCACAATCAGAGAAAAATACTGGGTTTTTTTCTCCTATTCACTACGCCTTAAATAGAGAATTGTATTTGCCTCAGCAAAAGAAGACCTTACCTTTTGCGTCTTATGAAACAGGCAAATTAAGACAAGGAAACGGGAATCCAGAAGCAGAGGATTACGACTCTTTAGCAGATTATTACATTAGTGAAAACGGTGTGGTAGAAATGAGAATTCCATGGTTATTACTTCAAGCGAAGGACCCTAGTCAGAAGGAATTTATTGGAGATTTATATGCCGATGGGGTGTCGGCTAGTAAGTTTATCAAGGAAATCTTTGCAGGAGTGATGATGGTCGATAAGGAGGGAAGAGTCACAGATGCTTTCCCTTCAGTTGAAGGACAACAGTTAGGAGAAATGAAAGGTTATAGTTGGGAAAATTGGGATATGCCCAATTATAAAGAAAGATTAAAGCAATCTTACTATATTGTGAAGGAAGTATTTGAAAAACATTAATTTCCGGTATTAGAAAGAAATAGAATGAACGAACTCGTTAACTTAGGACGTTCCAAATTTGGAACCTCCATTTTAAAGATTTATAAGTGATTTATATAAAAGAGAAAGCGTTTCATTAGGCTCTATTCCTAATTCATCGTTTAATAACTTGCGATAGTTTTGATAGATCCTGATTGCTTCTGCGCGATTCCCCATTGAGATAAGCAATTCCATCGTTTGATTGACAATCTCATCTGAATATGGATTTAGTTTTAAATAGAGCTGGAGGTATGAGAGCGCTTCGATCGTGTCTGCTGTTTTAAAATAATCGATCGTTTTTGTTAATAAAGAAGTCATGAGTCTATGGTATTCTACTGTTTTTTCATTTGCCCATTCATAGCCGTTCATTTCGAGATAACCACCTGTATAAAGTTGGATGGCTTCTTTAATGTTATTAATATTTGTGCTGTCGACTTTATTATATTTTGAGGCAATTTGGTGAAAATAGAAAGCATCACAGTCAAAGTTATCAATGCAAAGAGAATAACATTGATCAGAGAATAAAATGCCATTTTGATAGCCTAACTGGGTTAACATTTTGCGCAGATGAGATACACAGGTGTGAAGATTGATCTTTGCTTTCTTGAATTCCTGCTCAGGCCATAAATTTTCAATTAATAGATCTCGATGGATGTACGAATTAATATGAGTAAATAAATACGCAAAAAGCTCCTTCACTTTACTCGTTTTAAAGTTCAGTGGTTGATTATTTTTAAAGACCTGAAATTCAAAGAAGCATTTTATCACTAATGGGCTCCTTTCATCTATTTCGCTAAACGAATTTTCAGAGATTTGCAACCTTTCCATAACCCTGGAAATTGTTTTTTTAAGCCGGTTTGGTGATACGGGTTTTAACAAGTAGTCAATTGAATCTAAATCAAATGCTTGAACCGCGTATTCAGAATGGGCGGTTATGAAAACGATATGAATATTTGGCTGAATCGATAAAATGATTTCAGCCAAATTCAAACCATTTAATATTCCCATTTCGATATCTAAAAATGCAACATCAACAGTCTCTTTTTTTAAATAAGACTGGAGTGTTTTATCGTCAGTAAATGTATTGACCACTTTTACTTCAGGAAAGTCTTTTAATAAGTTTTTTAAAGATATTAAGGCTAATTCTTCATCATCTACGAGAACAGCACGTATCATAGCTTAACTCCTCTTACCAAGCATTTTGTCATGGTAGTAAAATCATGTTATATAATGTTTTATCAACAATTCTATTTAACAAAGCCTAAACTTTAAATGATTTGAAAGGCATTTCAATCAGCTTTGAGCTTATTATTTTACATGTTTATTGTAAACATGCATCACTAGGAAGCTTAAAGGAGGAAAACAAGCTTTCCATAAAGACATAGCCAAAAAGTCATGACCTTTGACTTTTTGGCTAAATTTAATTTTTTAATTTTAAAACGGTATCTTCCTCAGGTGTCACGTATACGGTTTGTTGATTTTCATAAATGACATATCCAGGCTTTGCTCCGCTTGGTTTTTTGACATGACGAATTTGCGTAAAGTCAACGGGTACGGAACTGGAGCTTCGTGCTTTACTAAAATAGGCTGCGAGCTGAGCCGCTTCAAGAATTGACTCTTCAGAAGGGTTCGTACTTCGAATGACCACATGGGAGCCAGGGATATCCTTCGTGTGAAGCCAAATTTCATCCTTGCCGGCAACTTTATTTGTTAAATAGTCATTCTGTTTGTTATTTTTGCCGACAAGAATTTCCGTTCCATCTGTTGCCGTGTATTTTTCCAGCATAGGCTTAGTATTTTTATGATTCTTGTTGCCTTTCTTTTGTCGATCTCGTAAGTAGCCACCCTCAATCAGTTCTTCCCGGATTTCAGAGATATCCTTTGTTGAGGCGGTCTCGACTTGCTGTAAAAGTGACTCGAAATAGGCAACTTCTTCTTTTGCTTTCTGCAATTGTTCACTCGCCATGACGAGCGCCGTTTTTGCTTTCTGATACCTCGTGAAATATCTTTGTGCATTTTCTGAAGGAGTCTTTTGTGGATTCAAAGGAATTGTAATGATTCCACCATTCTCATCATAATAATTACTAACTTCGATTTCCTTCATTCCTTTTTCAAGTGCATAAAGATTGGCAGTCAATAATTCACCATAAAGCTGATACTGGCTCGCATTCTTTGCTTCATTGATCGTTGCTTGAAGCTTTTTGATTTTCTTTTCATTTTTATCTTTTTCATTTAAAATGAACCGTTCTAAATCAGTGGATTGCTGTTTTACCCTGTCCCGCTCCGCTTTGCCAAAATAATAGCGGTCAAGAAGTTCGCTGAGCGAGTCATATCGCTTACTTTCTCCATTTAGGTGTTCCAATGGTAAGAGGTAATAGGATTCTTTCTTATCCTTCATCGTAATCGCTGGCTCATAGCGATGCTCCTTCATTTTTCGTAACACTTCTACGAACGCTTTTGGTATCGTCACTCTATTAGCAATTCCCGCCTGAAACACTATCTCTTTTGCAAGAAGAGGGGAAACTCCTGCAAAATGCTTAACAATCTGATTGTCCAATTTACCAGCATTAAAGTCTAATTTTCTTAATAAAGAATCTTCGGTTGCTTCCAATGGGTTTTCCTTGTTTTGGATAGGAGGAGCGATATATTCTTGCCCTGGCATAATTGCTCGATGGCTGTTTACCGCATAGGAAATATGCTTGATGCTATCTAGAATCATATTTCTTGTCTTATCGACTAAAATAATATTGCTATGCCGCCCCATAATCTCGACAATTAATTGCTTTGAAGAAATATCTCCAATCTCATTTCGCCCTTTTACGTCAAAGACAATAATTCGATCCATGCTTACTTGATGGATATCCTCTAAAATGAAGCCTTCAAGATGTTTTCTCAAAAGCATACAAAACATTGGAGGTTCATTTGGGTTTTCATAGCTTTCATTTGTTAATTGTGCTCTCGCATAGCTTGGATGAACGGAAATAAGCAGTTTATGATTCTTTCCGTTTGCGCGTATGATTAGCACGATTTCATTTTTAAAGGGTTGATGTATTTTATTGATTCTTCCGCCTTTTAATAGGGAAGAAAATTCTTTTGTAATCGCTCTTGTAAATAGACCGTCAAATGACATATTGAACATCCTCTTCTTTCTAAAATCTCACCTTTATCATAGCCTACTTTTGCGGAAAAAACGAATCATAACGTTAGAAGTCCACACGTATGTGCTTGTAGGTTCACTGATCATTGATAATAGAATAACAGAATCGTTTCTTGCTGCGTCAAAGGTTAAAGCATCATTCGAATTTAAGGAAGTGACGTTCTGTATCTTTTGCGCCGTGAAAAATGGTCGATTTGCTGAATATCCATTTTCTTTTAATCGTTACTATTGACATCCCATAAAGCTTTCTTATGACAAGAAAGCACAGGATAAAAGATAATATGACTGCGGCAATAATCCACATTCTTTTTTTAGATTTGCTCTCTCTATTTCCTTGTTTCTTCCCTATTTAGCTTTCTCAGTAAATATAATATTCGATAATTTCACTTTGTTATAAATTTAGATCATTTTTTGGGACGAGTCTGAATAAGCTTTCTTTAGAGTGAGTTTGCATTCTATCACAAAATACAAGCAGTGGTTAGAAAGTTTTTACGACGCTGAAGGAGGAGTGAAATGGTCGGATGAAGTTCCATGGGATGAAAGGACAAGATATTGAAAAGGTCTTGAATACCGACTTTTCTAACGGGTTAACAAACAGTGATGCTAAGAAGAGAGTAAAGCAGCATGGGTATAATGAATTGGATGAAGGTGAAAAGCAGTCAGCACTACTATTGTTTTTTAGCCAATTTAAAGATTTCATGGTTCTTGTATTATTAGGGGCAGTTCTAATTTCCGGATTATTGGGAGAATATATCGATGCGATTGCAATCATCGCGATTATCATTTTAAACGGGTTTCTAGGTTTTTTCCAGGAGAGAAAGGCGGAGAAATCATTACAAGCGTTAAAAGAACTGTCTGCTCCAAGTGTAATGGTCATGAGAGAAGGTGAATGGGAGAAGATCCCATCAAAGGAACTTGTTCCGGGAGATGTTGTTAAATTTTCGTCAGGGGACCGAATTGGTGCAGATGTAAGAGTAATAGAATCAAAAAGTTTGGAGATTGAAGAATCTGCCTTAACAGGAGAATCTCTTCCGGTCGCGAAAACAACTGAACCTCTTGAGAAAGACAATATTGGAATGGGCGATATGGAAAATATGGCCTTTATGGGGACAATGGTGACAAGAGGCTCAGGAATTGGTGTTGTCGTCGGCACTGGCATGAAGACGGCAATGGGGCAAATTGCTGATCTATTGCAAAATGCAGAGACGATGATCACACCATTGCAGAGAAAACTGCAGCAACTTGGAAAAATATTAATTATTGTCGCTATTTTGTTGACAATTTTGGTCGTATTTGTTGGCGTCATCCAAGGAAACGATTTGTATACGATGTTCTTGGCGGGAGTTTCGCTAGCAGTAGCAGCGATTCCTGAGGGTCTTCCGGCGATTGTGACAGTTGCCCTTTCACTTGGGGTTCAAAGAATGATTAAGAAAAATGCGATTGTTCGAAAGCTGCCTGCAGTGGAAACTTTAGGCTGTGCTTCCGTCATTTGTTCCGATAAAACAGGAACGATGACGCAAAACAAAATGACCGTTACCCATCTATGGAGCGGTGGAATTACCTGGAGAGTAGATGGTGTCGGTTATAATCCTTACGGCAGCTTCTATCGGGGGGAGCATGAGAGGCCGGTCGATGTCAATCGAGAAAAATCAGTACAACAAATGCTCATGTTTGGTATGCTCTGTAATCATGCTGTTTTAAAAGAAAAAGCAAAGAATGACTATATTGTCGATGGCGACCCAACGGAAGGGGCTCTCCTTGTAGCAGCAATGAAAGCAGGATACAAGCGCGAAGGTCTATTACAGCAATATCAAATTGTGCAGGAGTTTCCATTTGATTCTACGAGAAAGCTAATGTCGATCATTGTCAAAGATCAAAGTGGACGTCAGTTTATTGTAACAAAAGGTGCCCCCGATGTGATGATCGGGATTAGCGAATCGATCCTCTGGGATGGGAAGCGTCAGAATTTTTCAGTGGATCGAAAAAATGATGTCCAAACGGCAATTAATGAATTAGCATCAAAAGCGCTTCGGACAATTGCGATCGGTTTTAAAGAAGTACCAGTCAAAACACTGATCCTTGATGAAAAAGAAGCGGAGAAAGATTTGATTTTTATTGGGTTGCAGGGGATGATCGACCCGCCAAGACCTGAAGTTAAACAAGCGGTTAAAGAATGTAAGGAAGCCGGAATTAAAACCGTCATGATCACAGGCGATCATTTGATCACGGCAAAGGCAATCGCTACTCAATTGGGAATCCTTACCAAAAATAAGCGCGTTTTAGACGGGAATGCATTATCGAAGATGTCTGTCGACGAGTTAGAAGAAGTAGTCGATGATGTGGCAGTTTTTGCCCGTGTTTCACCTGAGCATAAGCTGAAAATTGTCCGTGCTTTCCAAGATCGTGGTCATATAGTAGCGATGACAGGTGATGGAGTTAATGATGCACCTGCGATTAAGACTGCTGATATTGGAGTGGCGATGGGAATTACAGGTACAGATGTGGCCAAGGAAGCGTCTGCTTTAGTTTTACTGGATGATAATTTTGCCACTATTAAAACTGCTATTAAAGAAGGACGCAATATTTATGAAAATGTTCGAAAATTTATTCGTTATTTATTGGCTTCAAATGTTGGTGAAATTCTTGTAATGCTGTTTGCGATGTTATTGGCACTGCCTCTGCCGCTTGTCCCGATCCAGATTCTTTGGGTGAATCTCGTGACGGATGGTTTACCGGCAATGGCTTTAGGTCTTGATCAACCGGAAGGGGATGTGATGAAAAGAAGTCCGCGAAATCCGAAAGAAGGGATTTTTGCTAGGGGTCTAGGCTGGAAAGTCATTTCGCGAGGGTTTTTAATCGGCATTGCGACATTGATTGCTTTTATGATTGCATTAAATCATAACCCAGATCATTTAGCGTATGCACAAACGGTGGCTTTTGCCACATTGGTGATGGCACAATTAATCCATGTATTTGATTGCCGTAGTGAAAAATCGATTTTTGCTCGAAATCCATTTGGAAATATGTATTTAGTATGGGCGGTTATCTCCTCTGTTGTCTTAATGTTTGTCGTTATTTATTATCCACCATTACAGCCAATTTTCCATACGGTTTCGATCCTCGCTAAGGATTGGCTCATGATTTTTGGTTTAGCTGCTGCACCAACTTTTTTACTGGCGGGAACATTTTTGGCAAGAAAAAGAAAGTAAACTATGTTATAATCCAATAGGTAATAGGGCAATCGCTCTATTACCTTTTTCAATGGACTGTTTTTGCGAAGTTCGGGAAGACTGTAAGCGCATTGTTTAATCGGTTTTGTGTAAGGATGTTGTTTGCAGTTAAGTCATTGCTTTAAAAGCTTGACGGGAAGGCATGAGAAGCTTGATTTTGCGGAATGAGTCCCAAATTTTTATCAACTTTATTGTTTAATATCGCCTTTCAATATCAAAAATTGGGTGTGTTGCTATGATCGTTAGTATGACAGGCTTTGGTCGAAGTAAAGCGGAACTCGAGACATGTTCTGTGACAGTAGAAATAAAAGCTGTTAATCATCGTTTTCTAGAGTTCAATATACGAATGCCTAGGCAGCTACACGTGATCGAGGACAAAATAAAGAAAAAAATTGCCGAGCATGTAACAAGAGGAAGAATTGAAGTATTTGTGACTGTTGAAGGTACAGGACACCTTTCCTCCAATGTGGTGATAGATTGGCCCCTTCTTGAAAAATATGTGCAATCAATTAAAGCGATTCAAAGTAAGTTTAAGCTGGAAGATTCATTTTCTCTACGGGATCTTTTACTGCGTGAAGATTTGATTTCGATCGAAGAAGGGCATGAGGGAAATCCGGAACTGGAACAATTGGTTCTTGATGCAATTGAAAATGCCGCTGTACAGTTGAAGCAAATGCGTATAGTAGAAGGAAAAGTTCTCGAAGATGATATACATAATCAACTAAATATTTTAAGCGAAAAAACCACTTTATTAAAAAAATATGCACCGCAGGTTGTTCAGCTTTATCGAGAAAGATTGCATAAAAGGATGGAGGAGTTCACCAATGGTGTCATCGATGAGGATAGAATGGTGAATGAAATCGCGATTTTTGCAGATAAGGCAGACATTAATGAAGAATTGACTAGATTAGCAAGTCATATTAGTCAATTTCTTAAAATCATGAGTTTAGCTGAACCAGTTGGACGTAAATTGGATTTTCTCCTCCAAGAAATGAATCGTGAGGTTAATACAATCGGTTCAAAAGGAAATGATTCAAGCATTGCTAGGGAAGTGGTCGAGATGAAAAGCTTGCTCGAAAAAATGAAAGAGCAGGTTCAAAATATAGAGTAGTCCTTGTTTAGAAATAGGCTAGCAAGGTAAAAATAAATAACTGAATTATGGAGGGGAAGCATGTCAATTAAATTAATTAACATCGGTTTTGGAAATATCGTTTCTGCTAACCGAATCATTTCGATAGTTAGTCCAGAATCAGCTCCGATTAAAAGGATTATTCAGGATGCAAGAGACAGAGGTGTGCTCATTGATGCCACTTATGGAAGAAGGACTCGAGCTGTTATTGTGATGGATAGTGACCATGTGATTCTTTCAGCGGTTCAACCTGAAACGGTTGCAGCCCGACTGAATGACCGTGATGAAATTATGGATGAAGGGTAGGTACGTTTCATGCAAGAAAAGGGGTTATTAATTGTCTTATCTGGACCCTCTGGAGTCGGGAAAGGTACCGTTAGAAAGGAAATTTTTTCGCAAGAGGATACAGCTTTTGAGTATTCCATCTCCATGACAACTCGTGCACCTAGACAAGGTGAAGTCAATGGTGTCGATTATTTTTTCAAAACAAGAGAAGAATTCGAGGCCCTTATTAAGCAGGGAAAACTGCTTGAATACGCAGAATTTGTTGGCAATTATTATGGAACACCAGTCGATTACGTTCAAGAAACTTTAAATAAAGGAAAGGATGTTTTCCTTGAAATAGAGGTGGAAGGAGCGAAACAGGTTCGGGAAAAATTCCCTGATGGTCTTTTTATCTTCCTTGTCCCTCCCAGCCTTTCAGAGTTGAAAAAACGCATCGTTACGAGGGGAACTGAGTCTGAGGAAGTGATCAACAACCGGATGAATGCGGCAAAAGAAGAAATTGAAATGATGCATTTATATGATTATGTAGTAGAAAATGATAAAGTAGAGAATGCCGTAGAGAAAATTAAAGCGATTGTGATTGCTGAGCATCTCCGGAGAGAACGGGTTGAGCCCAAATATAAAAGAATGTTGGAGGTAAATTAAATATGCTATACCCATCAATTGACTCATTATTAACAAAAATCGATTCTAAGTACTCATTGGTTTCAGTGGCGGCAAAACGAGCTCGTCGCCTACAACAGGACGCCCAGCCATATTTAACAAAATATGTTTCTCATAAATCTGTTGGCAAAGCGTTAGAAGAAATTCATGCTGATCAGCTGACATTTAGAATGGTCGATCAAGAAGAGGCAGCTACTAACTAGTATTTTGCCGGACGGTTTTACTCATCTGAAGGTGGGAAAACGAAAAATAACTAAAACAACCTAGAAATAGGTTGTTTTTTATTTCAAGATGATGTTGTTAAATTTGGCATTTTTCAATGGAAAACTGCTTCGAGAGACAAATAACAACCGTCTAATCAGGTTTTTAAGGAATATCATTGCTAAAAGATGCAATAAAACGACAATTCTTGCATAATGAAAGAAAGAGATATGTGACGGAGGAAGAAAAAATGTTAAATGAAAAAAAAGTTTTGCTTTGCGTAACGGGAGGAATAGCAGTCTATAAAGCGGCTGCGTTAACGAGCAAGCTTACGCAAGCTGGTGCAGAAGTGAAGGTAATTCTTAGTGAATCAGCGGCGAAGTTTGTTACTCCTTTGACCTTTCAAGCGTTATCAAGAAATGATGTTTATATAGATACATTTGATGAAAAGGATTCTAAAGTGATCGCTCATATTGATTTAGCAGACTGGGCCGATTTGGTTTTGATCGCCCCAGCAACGGCGAATATTATCGGAAAAATAGCCAACGGCATTGCTGATAATATGATTTCGACAACGCTTTTAGCGGCAACTTCTCCAGTGTGGGTAGCCCCTGCAATGAATGTTCATATGTATGAGCATCCTGCTGTTCAACAAAATATTGAAACGCTTCATCGCTTTGGTTATCAATTTATTGAACCCAATGAAGGCTATTTAGCTTGCGGCTATGTCGGCAAAGGTCGATTAGAAGAACCAGAAAAAATTGTTGAGTTAATCTCTGTTTTTTTTCAGACGCAGCCATCCATTTTAAGTGGCAAAAAAATAGTGGTTACAGCAGGTCCAACCCGTGAAAAAATTGATCCAGTTCGATATATTACAAACCATTCTAGCGGCAAAATGGGGTATGCAATTGCAGAGGAAGCTGCTCGTTTTGGGGCAGAAGTAGTCTTAATTTCTGGACCTGTTTCTCTGCAAGTGCCCAAGGGTGTACGGTTTATCTCTGTTGAGAGTGCTGAGGATATGTTCAATGCTGTTATGGGAGAGTATAGCTCAACAGATATTGTTATTAAAACGGCTGCGGTTGCTGATTACCGGCCGAAAATAGCTTACGATGATAAGGTTAAAAAGAAAGACGGGGCAGAAGTGCTTGAATTGGAAAGAACAAAGGATATCCTGCAGCAGTTAGGAAACGAGAAAAAGGATCAAATTCTCATCGGCTTCGCAGCGGAAACCAATCGGGTCGAGGAATATGCCCGGGCAAAGCTAAAAAAGAAAAACGCGGATATGATCGTTGCGAATAATGTGAAGGAACCGGGAGCGGGTTTTGCTACCGACACGAATATCGTGACCATTTACAAGAAGGACGGTTCAAGTTTAGAACTTCCAATCCTGTCAAAGCAGGAGGTTGCTAGAAGAATTTTAGTAGAGGCGGCTAAAATTTTAGAGGTGGCGACGAAAGATGATTGCTAAAGTAATAGTCGATGTTCCAGCTAAGCAGACGGATCGTCCCTTTGACTACAAAATTCCAGCTGCCTTGGAAAGTGTGATTAAACCTGGGATGCGCGTTGTCGTTCCTTTTGGCCCGAGGAAGCTTCAAGGGTTTGTTGTGGAAGTGCAAGAAAAATCAGCTTTTACGAAGTTAAAGGAAATTGTCGAGCCAATGGATCTGGCCCCTGTGTTAAACCAGGAACTGCTCAGTCTTGGTGATTGGTTAACAGAGGAGACCCTTTCTTACAAAATATCTGCATTTCAAGTGATGCTTCCAGCCGCTTTGAAAGCAAAATATGAAAAAAAGATTAGGAGGATTGCCCCGTTAGATCACTTGCCAGCGAAACTGCAGCCACTTTTTCAAGAGAGTGATACGATTTTGTGGAACGATGCGGCTCCTTTTTTTAGTATATTGCAAAGAGAAGCAGCCAATGGATCTATAGAAGTTATATATGAAGTGAAGGAACGTGTGAAGAAGAAAAAGATAAAATATCTTTTACCGTTATTGGATAAAGTGGCGCTTGAACAGGCGAAAGCAAGCTTGGTTGTAACTGCGGAAAAACAGAGGAAAATCATTGATTTCTTTATTGAAAAGCATGAGCCTGTTCAACTTAGGGAAATTCTATCCTATTTCAACGTTTCGACGTCAACGGTTAAAAGTCTTATAAAAAAAGGGATTTTGCAAGAAAAGGAAATGGAAGTGTATCGGGATCCGTTCGAAGATCGCGTATTTGCAAAAACGAAGCCTTTTCCTTTGACGAAGGAACAAGAAAAAGCGATTTCTCCCATTATAGCAACGGTTGAAGAGGAACGTCAGCAGGTTTTTTTATTATATGGTGTCACTGGGAGTGGAAAAACGGAAATCTACCTCCAATCCATTCAACGGGTTTTGGAGAAAGGGAAGGAAGCGATCGTGCTAGTTCCTGAGATTTCCTTAACACCGCAAATGGTCAAAAGATTTAAAGGTCGCTTTGGTGATGAAGTAGCAGTTCTTCATAGTGGGTTATCATCAGGGGAAAAATATGATGAATGGCGCAGAATTGAGCGAAAAGAAGTAAAGGTCGTCGTCGGAGCGCGCTCAGCTATTTTTGCGCCATTTGAAAATTTAGGCATCATTATAATTGATGAGGAACACGAAACAAGTTATAAACAGGAAGACAATCCACGTTATCATGCTAGAGATGTTGCTATTAAACGGTCGCAATATTATCAATGCCCCGTTATTTTAGGAAGCGCAACTCCAACATTAGAAACGTTTGCCCGGGCGCAAAAGGGAGTTTACGAGCTGCTGACATTGCCTAATCGGATGAATAATCAATCGCTTCCTTCCGTGCAGATTGTCGACATGAGAGAAGAGCTCCGAGACGGAAATCGTTCTATGTTTTCGAGAGCATTGATCGAGGGCTTAAAGGAGCGACTTGAAAAAAAAGAACAGATCGTGTTGTTTTTAAATAAACGCGGACACTCATCATTTGTTATGTGTCGTGATTGTGGCTATGTGGCAAATTGCCCTAATTGTGATATATCCTTGACATATCATCGCTTTAGTCAGCAGATGAAGTGTCATTATTGCGGATATGAGGCTTCTGTGCCGACCAGATGCCCAGAATGTAATAGCGAACATATTCGCTATTTTGGAACTGGTACACAAAAAGTAGAAGAAGAATTAGGGAAAATTCTTCCAGAAGCAAAAGTGATTAGAATGGATGTGGATACAACAAGCCGCAAAGGGGCACATGAGCGCTTGTTGACTGAATTTGAGGAGGGGAAGGCTGACATTTTACTTGGTACACAAATGATCGCCAAAGGGCTTGATTTTCCCAATATTACCTTAGTTGGTGTTCTTTCGGCAGATACAATGCTGCACTTGCCTGATTTTCGTTCTTCCGAAAAAACGTTCCAGTTGTTAACACAGGTGAGTGGTAGAGCTGGAAGACATGAGCTACCTGGTGAAGTCATCATTCAAACATATACGCCAGAGCATTATAGCATTGAGTTGGCAGCAGAACAAAATTTTGATCGTTTTTTTAAACGGGAAATGACGGTTCGCAAAGCTCGTCAATATCCACCATATTATTATATTGCACTTATCACCGTTTCCCATGAAAATGTAGCAATGGTGGCATCGGTAACCGATAAAATAGCGAAGTTTGTACAATCAAAACTATCGAATGAAGCGCATGTTCTCGGTCCAGTTGTTTCCCCTATTTCACGGATCAAAAATAGATATCGCTACCAATGTTTGATAAAATACAAACGTGAACCACAATTAAACAATGCATTAAAAACGATTCTTGACCATTATCAACAGGATATCGCCTCGAAGGGATTACAAATCTCCATTGATGTCAATCCCTATATATTAATGTAGAGGAATGTCAGGAATCATTCAAGAAGGTTTAAATCTTGAGCTTTTTTTGCGAGGGATGTAGGCAAAAAATAATTTTGTTAAAGCACTTTTTTAATCACAAGTTTTATTAATGGAGGAAATGATTTGACTGTAAAAGCAATTGTGACATATCCTGCTGAAATATTAGAGCAGGTGTGTGAGCCAGTAAAGATATTTGATAAAAAACTAGCAAAGCTCTTAACTGATATGTATGAAACGATGATTGAATTTGATGGTGTTGGTCTTGCCGCACCGCAAATAGGTGTGAACAAGCAGATCGCAATCGTTGATATAGATGATGAGTCAGGCACAATTGAGCTGATTAATCCGGAAATATTAGAAACGTCAGGCGAACAAAATGGAATAGAGGGCTGTTTGAGCTTTCCGGGACTATATGGAGAAGTGTTACGACCATATTATGTGAAAATAAAGGCATATGATCGCAAAGGCAAGCCATTTGTCATGGAAGCGGAAGATTACTTAGCTCGTGCCATTCAACATGAAATTGACCATCTTCATGGGGTTTTATTCACATCAAAGGTCAGCAAATATTTAGATGAAGAAGAGTTAGAGGAAGTGGAGCAAAATGACTAAAATCGTATTTATGGGAACGCCTGATTTTTCTGTACCTGTATTACAACAAATTATCGAAGATGGTTATGAAGTAGTCGGAGTAGTCACGCAGCCAGACCGTCCTGTGGGACGTAAAAAACTATTGACGCCACCACCAGTAAAAATGGAAGCGGAGAAACATGGAATTCCCGTCCATCAGCCAGAAAAAATCCGTCAACCAGAAGCGCTGGAACCGATTTTGGCTCTTCAGCCCGACTTAATTGTAACAGCGGCCTTTGGTCAGATTTTACCGAAGTCATTACTGGAGGCACCGAAGTTTGGCTGCATTAATGTTCATGCCTCTCTTTTACCTGAATTACGGGGGGGAGCCCCGATGCATTACGCAATCGTCGAAGGAAAAGAGAAAACGGGCATTACGATTATGTATATGGTGGAAAAACTTGATGCAGGTGATATGCTTACGCAAGTGGAAGTTCCGATCACCGAAACAGATACCGTCGGATCGTTGCACGATAAATTAAGTGCTGCAGGAGCGAAGCTGCTTTCAGAGACATTGCCTAAGCTTTTAAAAGGGGAATTGCAAGCCGTGCCGCAAAACGAAGAATTGGCTACATTTGCTTATACGATTAAACGTGAGCAAGAGAAGATCGATTGGACAAAAACGGGAGAAGCTATTTATAACCATGTGAGAGGATTTAATCCTTGGCCAGTTGCCTATACAACGCACGAAGGCACGGTTATGAAAATTTGGTGGGTCGAAAAATACGCAATCACCACAGCTCAACAGCCAGGAGAAATTATTGCCATTGAAGAGGATGGCATTGTTGTTGCAACAGGGAATAAAACAGCTGTGAAAATTATCGAACTCCAGCCTTCAGGAAAAAAACGTATGAAAGCGAGCGATTTTTTAAGAGGCGCAAAGCTAGTAGTTGGAGACAGATTAGGAGAATAAAATGGGCCAGCAAAACAATGTTAGAGAAGGTGCACTCAGAATATTAGATCAGATTGAAAAAAATCAAGCGTACAGCAATCTTCTTTTAAATAGCGAGATAAATAAAAATCAAATTGACCGAAAAGATATCGGTTTATTAACAGAGTTGGTCTATGGTACATTACAGCGCAGAATGACGCTGGATTATTACATGGAGCCATTTTTAAAAAAAGCACATAAACTCGAACCATGGGTAAAGCAATTGCTGAGATTGACGATTTATCAAATGGTTTACTTAGATAAAATACCTGATCGGGCCGCTATTTTTGAAGCTGTTGAAATTGCTAAAAAGCGTGGGCATAAAGGGATTGCTAGTATGGTCAATGGGGTTTTAAGGTCCATCCAACGACAGGGTGTTCCTAGTTTGGAAGCGATAAGCGATCCTGCCCATCGCCTTTCAATTCGTACAAGTCATCCACTATGGCTTGTTGAAAGATGGATCGATCAATTAGGCTATGATCGGGCAAAGGAAATGTGTGAACTTAATTTAACGGCTCCATTGCAAACAGCTCGCATTAATACGACAAAAACAGATTGGAAAGCATGTTTCAAAATGCTTGAGGAAGAAGGTTATCAAGTTGAAAGAAGCTCTGTTATTCCAGAAGCAATTAGGTGTTTTAAAGGGAATTTAGCTAATTCAACGGCGTTTAAGAAAGGATTGTTAACAATTCAGGACGAGAGTTCGATGATTGTTGCCTATGCATTAGGAGTAAAACAAGATGAGATGGTATTAGATGCTTGTGCAGCACCTGGAGGAAAGACAACACATATCGCGGAGAAGCTTGAACAAACAGGTCAAGTCATTTCATTAGATCTTCATGAACATAAAGTAAAACTAATCGCGCAAAACGCCAAACGGCTTGGATTAGAAAATATTGAAACAAAGGCTCTGGATAGTCGTAAAGCGGGAGAACACTTCCCTGAAGAATGCTTCGACCGCATTCTCCTTGATGCCCCATGTTCAGGCTTTGGCGTAATGAGGAGAAAACCGGATATGAAGTACAGAAAAAATGAGCAAGACGTTCAGCACCTTCAAAGAATTCAACTCGAGCTTCTGAATTCTGTTGCCCCATTGTTGAAAAAAGGTGGTATTCTTGTTTATAGTACATGTACAGTTGATGAAGCAGAAAATGCCTCTGTCATAAAGACGTTTTTAAATGAGAATAAAAATTTTATTGGTGATCATACATTGGCAGAGCGACTTCCAGATGCGATTACAGCGCTTTGTGATGAGTTTTCATTGCAAATTTTGCCGCAGGATTTTGGGTCGGACGGATTTTATATTGCAGCACTTAAGAAGACTTAATGAAAGATGACCGTTTATGAATCGCGATAAACAGATACAATGTTGATGTATAGGCAAAGAAAGAAGGTGTAGGAAGTGGAACAAACAACAAGAGTGAAGAAACAAACAACCGAGCAGAAACCATCCATTTATTCCTTACAGTTACATGAATTGAAAGAATGGTTAGTGGAACGGAACGAAAAGGGATTTAGAGGAGAACAAATTTTTGACTGGCTTTATACAAAAAGAATCACGACCTTTGAGGACATGACGAATCTTTCAAAAGGTTTACGGGAAAAGCTTGCTGAGCATTTCACGATCACAACATTAAATACATTGATTCAGCAAACATCTTCAGATGGAACGATTAAATTTTTGTTTGAGCTTCATGATGGATATTCAATTGAGACGGTCCTCATGCGCCATGAATATGGTAATTCAGTTTGTGTTACGACACAAGTCGGATGTAGAATTGGTTGTACATTTTGCGCTTCAACTTTAGGTGGGTTAAAAAGAAATCTCGAAGCGGGTGAAATTGTTTCCCAAGTGGTAAAGGTGCAACAGGCTCTAGACGAAACGGATGAGCGCGTCAGCTCTGTTGTCATTATGGGAATTGGTGAACCGTTTGATAACTTTGATTCGATGATGTCCTTTTTAAAGATTATCAATCATGACAAAGGCTTGAACATTGGTGCTCGCCATATAACGGTTTCAACAAGTGGAATTATTCCTAAGATCTATAAATTTGCAGACGAAAACTTACAAATCAATTTTGCCATTTCTCTTCATGCGCCAAATACGGAGATCAGAAGTAGGTTAATGCCGATTAACCGTGCTTATAAGCTGCCAGATTTAATGGAAGCTGTTAAGTATTATATTAACAAAACAGGTCGAAGGGTCAGCTTCGAATATGGATTATTCGGTGGCGTCAATGACCAAGTGGAGCATGCGGAAGAGCTTGCAAAACTAATCAAAGGAATCAAATGTCATGTCAATTTAATTCCAGTTAATTATGTGCCTGAAAGAGACTATGTAAGAACTCCAAAGGAACAAATTTTCTTATTTGAAAAAACATTAAAGCAGCATGGTGTCAACGTAACAATAAGAAGAGAACAAGGACATGATATTGATGCTGCATGTGGACAACTACGTGCAAAGGAGCGAAAAGAGGAGACGAGGTGACTGGTAAAGTGAAGTCCATTTTTATGACTGACAAAGGGAGAGTGCGCCAGAATAATGAGGATAATGGCGGGGTGTTTGAAAATAAGAATGGTCAGCACCTCGCTATTGTTGCTGATGGGATGGGTGGTCATCGCGCAGGGGATGTTGCAAGTGAACTTGCCGTTACATCCCTGCAGGCTTTATGGGAGCAGGCAGAAGAAATTGCAACAGCCGATCAGGCTGAAAGCTGGTTAAGGACTAATATTGTAAAAGTTAATAACAAAATTTTCGAACATGCACAGGCGAATAAAGAATGCGACGGAATGGGAACTACAATTGAGGCTGTCATTGTAACGGAGCTTTTTACGACGATTGCCCATGTTGGTGATAGTCGCAGTTACATATTAAATTCGAGTGGTTTTCAGCAATTAACAGAAGATCATACATTGGTAAATGAGCTGGTTCGAACAGGACAAATTTCGGAAGAGGATGCAGAGCATCATCCTAGAAAGAACGTGATCTTACGCGCTCTTGGAACAGAATTAGATGTAAAAATTGATCTTAAAACAATTATGTTTGAAGAAGAGGATTATCTCCTATTATGTTCTGACGGTCTTTCCAATAAAGTGAGCAATGATGAGATGAAGCGGATATTGAAGGGCGAGGAAGCGATAGAAGAAAAAGCAACTACGCTAGTCAACCTTGCTAATGAAAACGGTGGCGAAGACAATATCACCCTAGTCATTTTAGAATTTGATCAAGGTCATGAAAGAGGGTGATGTAAATGTTAATCGGTAAAAGAATAAGTGGCCGCTATAAGATCCTCGATATGATAGGCGGAGGTGGAATGGCGAATGTCTACTTAGCACATGACATGATTCTCGATCGGGATGTTGCTGTGAAAGTACTCCGTCTTGATTTTTCAAATGATGAGGAGTTTATTCGCCGTTTTCATCGTGAGGCCCAATCAGCGACAAGCTTAGCACATCCTAATATTGTTAATATTTACGATGTGGGCGAAGAAGATTCAATTTACTATATCGTGATGGAATACGTGGATGGACAGACGTTAAAGCAATATATTCAACAGCATTCTCCGGTAAGAGTGGAAACGGCACTGGATATTATGCAGCAACTCACTTCTGCCATTTCTCACGCTCATCAAAATCACATTATCCACCGTGATATAAAGCCTCACAATATTTTGATTGATCGGGAAGGAAATGTGAAGATCACTGATTTCGGGATTGCGATGGCCTTAAGTGCAACAAGTATTACACAGACTAATTCCGTTTTAGGCTCGGTTCATTATTTATCGCCGGAACAAGCGCGGGGAGGGATGGCGAATAAAAAATCCGATGTTTACTCCCTTGGAATCGTGTTATTTGAACTGTTAACGGGGAGGTTGCCATTTTCAGGAGAGTCAGCCGTCTCTATTGCTTTAAAGCATCTTCAATCAGAAACTCCATCGATCCGACGCTGGTATCCATCGATCCCGCAAAGTGTTGAAAATATCGTCTTAAAAGCAACTGCGAAAGACCCTTTTCATCGTTATGATAGTGCGGAAGATATGGAGCAAGACTTAAGAACAGCGCTCGACCCTGCACGGATGGATGAGGAACGCTTTACGATCCCTGAGGATAATGATGCGACGAAAGCAATTCCCATTATTACAAATGATCGACCGTACGGCAATTTGGATGAGACTATTGTCCATGGCAAAGAAACCGCCAAGGCTGATCCTGCAAAAGAGCAAGATGAACCAGCTGAAAAAAAGACGAAGAAGAAAGACAAGCAGAAAAAGAAGCGTAAGAAATGGCCCGTCATTTTAGTTTCTGTGTTTGTTGTCCTTATTATACTGTTTATTTCAGCGGTAACAATTCTTCCTGATCTGCTGGCACCTGACGAAATTGAGGTTCCTGATGTAGCGACGATGGAATTAGAAGAGGCGATGGCGGAGCTTGAAAAGGTTGGCTTCGTGGTCGGTGAAACGATTGAATTGCCTGATGAAGAAATTGAAGAAGGGCATGTAATTAAGACAGATCCAAAGGCTGGTCAATTACAGAAAGAAGGAACCGCGATTGATATTTATGTGAGCACTGGAAAGGAAAAAGTCGAATTATTAGATTATCGTGGCCGAGCTATTGAAGATGTTTTGCAACTGTTGGAGGATCAAAACTTCAAGGACATTATTCCGACTGAAGTACATGATGATGAAGTACCTGCGGGTATTATTATTGAGCAATCGTATACGCCAGGGGACGAAGTTGTACCAGAGGAGACGATCCTTGAATTTACTGTGAGTAAAGGGCCGGAAATTGTTAGCTTAAAAGATCTATCGGGCTATAATGCCAAAGGCTTGGAAGAGTATGCAGCTTCAGTTGGTTTGGTTGTTGACATTGCACGGGAAGAGTTTCATGATTCGGTCGCTGAAGGACTTGTCATCTCGCAAAATCCGAGAGCGGGTACGGAACTGAAAAAAGGCGACAAAGTTTCAGTAACTATTTCGAAAGGGAAAAGAGAAATTCCACCAAAGGATGTTGTTGAAGAGGTAACAATTCCATATGAGCCAGCTGAAGATGGTAAACCACAGACAGTACAAATATTTGTGGAGGATATGATCAATAGCAGTACAGTACCATATGATTCGTTTGAAATGATGGAACCTCGAACGATAAAAATTACTTTAAAAGTTGCCCATGATCGGAAAGCAGGCTACAAGGTAATTGTTGATGGCCGAGTCATCATTGACAAATCCGTACCGTATCCACAGGAGTAGACAAGGGGAAATTCCCCTTGTTAACTCGACTGGTATTTCTTAAATGTGAAGGAAGAACATTCCTTCCTGACTTAAGAATACTTTAATAAAGGAGTGTATTTATGCCTGAGGGCAAAATTATTAAAGCGTTAGCAGGGTTTTATTATGTTTTAACAGATGAAAAAAAAGTCATTCAATGCAGGGGGCGTGGGGTATTTCGCAAAAAAAAGGTGAGCCCTCTTGTTGGTGATGAAGTTCTTTTCCAAGCAGATAATGATCAGGAAGGGTATATTCTAGAAATTAAAGAACGAAAAAACGAACTCGTTCGACCTCCGATCGCCAATGTTGATCAAGCTATTTTGATTTTTTCTGCAGTTGAGCCTGACTTTAGCACAGCTTTGCTCGATCGTTTCCTTGTCCTCATTGAATATAATCGAATCCGTCCGATTATTTGTGTTTCGAAAATGGATTTGGTCAATGAAGAGGAAAGAGAACGAATTTTGAACTACGGCAGGGACTATGAAAAAGCTGGTTATCATGTCCTTTTTACCTCTTCTGCTACGGAAGACGGAGTAGAAAAATTACTGCCCTTATTAGAGGGTGAAATTTCGGTTTTTGCCGGGCAATCTGGAGTGGGAAAGTCTTCATTATTAAATGTTTTGAAGCCGGATCTTAAATTGGAGACAAATGATATTTCAACCCATTTGGGACGTGGTAAGCATACAACGAGGCATGTAGAGTTAATTGAAATTGGTGCCGGCTTAGTAGCAGATACTCCTGGATTTAGTTCATTGGAATTTATGGAGCTTGAAATGGAAGATTTAAATTATTGTTTTCCAGAGATAGAGACAGCAAGTGAATCTTGTAAATTCAGAGGCTGTTTGCATATGCAAGAGCCGAAATGTGCCGTTAAAACAGCGGTCGAATCCGGCGATATTCCCGAATACCGCTATGAGCATTACAAGCAGTTTTTGCAAGAAATAAAAGAGAGAAAGCCGAGGTATTAGCAATGGTGAAAATTGCACCTTCGATTTTATCCGCAGATTTTTCCAAACTAGGAGAAGAGATTAAAGATGTAGAAAATGGCGGGGCAGACTATATCCATGTTGATGTTATGGATGGTCATTTTGTACCTAACATCACAATTGGACCTCTGATTGTTGAAGCGATAAGACCTGTCACTAGCCTTCCGTTAGATGTTCATTTAATGATTGAAAACCCCGACCAATATGTAGAGGCGTTTGCAAGAGCTGGAGCAGATATTCTGACGGTTCATGTAGAAGCATCAAGGCATCTTCACCGTACCATCCAAAGCATCAAGTCTTGCGGTGTCAAAGCCGGAGTAGTTTTAAATCCAGCCACATCGATTGAAACGATTAAACCGATTATTGACGATGTGGACATCGTTCTGTTAATGACAGTTAACCCTGGCTTTGGCGGTCAAAAGTTCATCCATTCCGTTTTGCCAAAAATCAAAGAAGTAAGGGACTTGGTGAGATCGAGAGGTTTGGAAACTGAAATAGAAGTTGATGGTGGGGTAAATGAGGAGACTGCAAAATTATGCATTGATGCGGGGGCGAATGTACTCGTTGCAGGATCTGCGATCTATAATAAATCGGACCGAAAGCAAGCAATTGAAGGGTTACGAGGATAAAGTCAGCTGCAGTATAGCTGACTTTTTTCGTAGTTTTTTATAATTAAGCAGGGGGTGGAGAAATGTACATTAATATTGTTGCAGGTGGACCAGAAGAGCATCTGCCTGATCTTGCAGAGTTTAACGATCATTCCATCTGGGTTGGGGTAGATAAAGGTGTATTGCGCCTCATAAGCCATGGAATTGAGCCGGCCTATGCTTTTGGCGATTTTGATTCAGTAACGGATGAAGAATGGACCATGATCCGCTCAAAAGTGAAAAATATCCAAACGTTTAGAGCGGAAAAGGACGAGCCTGATATGGAACTCGCTATTAATTGGGCACTGGAGCAGTGCGCAGAAAAAATTCGTATTTTTGCCGGCACGGGAGGAAGGCTTGATCATTTTTTAGGCAATGTGCAATTAATGTTAAGGCCTTTACTAAATCATGTGAATGCGGCTATAGAAATAATTGATAAAAAAAATATTATATTTGCTAAAGGACCTGGAAGTTATCGCATAGTAAAAGATGAGCAGAAAAAATACATATCTTTTATTCCGTTTTCAAGCGCAGTGTCTGGCCTCACGCTCACTGGATTTAAATATCCGCTAAATGATCGGCATATTCCGTTAACTTCTACATTATGTATAAGTAATGAACTTATTGATGATAATGGTACTTTTTCTTTTACGAAGGGCATATTATTGGTGATAAGAAGCAATGATTAACTAATTTTTTTTGTAAGAATATAATAGTAATGCATTACTTAGGAATAATGCTGTATGCGTGAGATGGTAAGGAGGGACATGATGAAATTTTATACAATTAAACTTCCGAAATTTCTTGGTGGTATTGTCCGGGCCATGCTGGGAACATTCAAAAAGGGCTAATGTAGATCATCTTTAAAAGCAAATGATGCGCACCTCATAAACATGAGATGTCAGACTATAGACAAACTTGAGAAAGCAAGTTTGTCTATAGTCTCAGTTTGTCGACAAAAGGGGTTCGGAATGGTCACACATTCCGAACCCCTTTTGTCGACAAACTGAAGAGCATCTGCAAGGATGCTCTCATTCTTCTTATACACGTTCAACTTTACCTGATTTAAGTGCTCTTGCAGAAACCCAAACACGCTTAGGCTTACCGTTCACAAGAATACGAACTTTTTGAAGGTTTGCTCCCCATGTACGCTTGTTAGCGTTCATAGCGTGAGAACGTGCATTACCTGAAGTTGTTTTTTTACCAGTGATTACACATTTACGTGGCATATTTATTTCCCCCCTTACTATGAAAGGCGTATCATTTCAACCTATACATCCTGCGCAATGAATCTTGCCGTTTTTAATTTAATGCGAAAAATTACAAAACATTTTTCGACCATTAAAAGATACTTTAATAATTTATCATACAAACATACGGAATGCAATAGGGATATAAAAGAGTTTCAAGAATATTACCTTGACAGCTAATTGATAATAAAATATGCGGCCGAAAGTTGATGCTGATTCATTCGACCTTTTTATGAAGAGTTTTCTGTAGACTTTCAAATTTGAAATCATTATAGTAAAATGACTGTAGTTGAATTAAATTGCATAAAAGCAAGTGCATGTTTTACGAAGTAGTGAAATATGTTGAAATCAACAGTTGAATGAGTTTACCGGATTCGAATTCATAAAAGCATTCAATACGGATTAATTTCCAAAGGGGGAAGACCTGTGTCCATTGAATTGAAAACGAGCTACGGACAAATTGATATCTCGAACGATGTGATTGCTACAATTGCAGGTGGAGCGGCAGTTGACTGTTATGGTATAGTAGGAATGGCGTCAAAACATCAAATTAAAGATGGATTAACGGATATACTGCGTAGGGATAATTTCACACGTGGTGTCATCGTGCGCCAAGAAAATGATGACGTGCATATTGACATGTATATTATCGTCAGTTATGGAACGAAAATTTCCGAGGTAGCCCACAATGTTCAGTCTAAAGTAAGATATATATTGGACAAGACAGTCGGACTTAGTGTGGAATCGGTAAATATATTTGTTCAGGGCGTTCGTGTCACGAACCCGTAGTGAGGAGGAAGTTTAGTGTCTATGAAAACTTTAGACGGAAAACGTTTTGCAGAAATGGTTGCCGTAGGGGCGAACCACTTGTCCACAAATGCTAAATATGTGGATGCATTAAACGTTTTTCCTGTTCCAGATGGAGATACTGGAACGAATATGAACTTATCGATGACTTCTGGCGCGAAAGAAGTTAGAAATAATGTTCAGGACCATATCGGGCGTGTTGGTCTTGCTCTATCAAAAGGTCTCCTAATGGGAGCTCGAGGTAACTCAGGGGTTATTCTATCCCAATTATTTCGTGGGTTCTCAAAATATGTTGAACAAAAAAGTGAAATAAACGCTTCCGAGTTTGCCCAAGCGTTTGAAGCAGGGGTGCAAACAGCTTACAAGGCAGTAATGAAGCCTGTTGAAGGTACCATTCTTACCGTCGCTAAGGATGCAGCAAAACGGGCAGTTGAAGCGGCAGAAAAAAGCGATGATATTGTGAAGATTATGGAAGCGGTCGTTAAAGAAGCAAAAGCATCTTTAAAAAGAACACCAGATTTGCTTCCAGTTCTAAAAGAAGTTGGGGTTGTCGATAGTGGCGGTCAAGGTCTTGTTTTTGTTTATGAAGGTTTCTTGGCGAATTTAAAAGGGGAGCAATTGCCAGATAATCCATCTGACCTACCAAATATGGATGAGCTTGTTAGTGCTGAGCACCATATGAGCGTTCAGGGTCATATGAATACAGAGGATATAGAATTTGGATACTGTACAGAGTTCATGGTGAAATTTGAACCTGAAAAGCTTTCGCATAATCCTTTTTCTGAGGAAAACTTTCGTCAGGATTTAAGTGAATATGGAGATTCACTTTTAGTAATAGCGGATGAAAACGTTGTAAAAGTACATATTCACTCGGAGCAACCGGGAAATGTTTTATCTTACGGTCAAAAATATGGTAGCTTAATCAATATGAAAATTGAAAATATGCGTGAACAGCATACCAATATCGTTGGGGAGCAGCATAGGGCAGAGGCACCGCCTAAACACAAGGAAAAGCTCGAGTACGGGATTGTAACGGTTTCAATGGGCAGCGGGATAGCTGAGCTGTTTAGAAGTATTGGTGCCCATGCTGTAATTGAAGGCGGACAAACAATGAATCCTAGTACAGAGGACATTATAAAGGCAATCAAAGAGATCCATGCGGAAAAAATTATCATTTTGCCTAATAATAAAAATATTATTATGGCTGCTGAGCAGGCAGCTGAGGTTTCTGAGGAAGATGTCATTGTCGTTCCATCAAAGACAGTTCCACAGGGCTTAGCAGCGCTTCTTGCCTTTAATCCAACAGCGGATCTTGAAGCTAATAAAGACGGAATGTCGGAGGCGTTAGCACATGTGAAAACTGGACAAATCACCTATGCTGTTCGTGACACGAATATCGATGGCATTGAAATTGCCAAAGATGACTACATGGGGATCGCCGACGGTAAAATCGTCTTGAAGGATAAGGACAGAGCGAAGGCAGCTATTGAACTATTAAAAAATATGCTTGATGAAGATTCTGAAATCTTAACCATTTTAAAAGGTGAGGATGCAACAGACGAAGATGTCGAAGCAGTGACAGATTTCGTTTCGCAACAATTTGAAGATGTTGAAATTGAAGTGCATGATGGAAAACAACCATTGTACGCATTTATTTTCTCCATTGAGTAAATATGAGCCAATGTTACTTCAATAACCTTCTAAATACTTACAAAAAGCATGGCTAATTTAGTCATGCTTTTGTGATTATCTTTAAGTAAAGGAGGAGTGCAATGATGAGTGGGGTTCATCGTTTAAAACAATCCATTACTGCAATAAAAGGGATTGGTGACGAAACTGCTGTTGCCTTAGCTGAGATGAACATATATTCAATTGAAGATTTGCTTGAGCATTATCCCTTTCGTTATGAGGATTACCGTCTCAAGGATTTAACCGAAGTGAAGCACGAAGAAAGATTAACGTTGGAAGGAAAGGTGCAAAGTGAACCATCCCTCGTTTATTATGGTAGAAAGAAGTCGCGTCTGACCGTTAAATTGCTCGTTGACCATTTTTTAATCCAAGTAATCTTTTTTAATCAGCCATATTTAAAGAAGAAAATAGTCCTTAACGAAACGATTCAAGTGACAGGAAAATGGGATATGCATCGACGCACTATTACAGCGTCTGAAATGCAATTAGGACCTTCAAATCAAAAAGAGATGCTCTCACCTGTTTATCATGTAAAAGGAACGATAACTGTTAAAGGAATACGCCGTTTTCTGCAATTAGCTTTTCAACAGTACGGTGACAAAATCAATGAAACTTTGCCTCAGCACCTTCTCGCAAAATATCGTCTTCCCAGCCGAAAAGAATCAATAAAAATGATTCATTTTCCTTCTGATGATGATGACATAAAGCAGGCTAGAAGAAGGATTGTTTACGAGGAATTTCTGTATTTTCAATTGAAAATGCAGGCTTTACGAAAGTTTGAGAGAGAACAATCACAAGGTGTCATGCAAAGCTATGATTTAAAAAAACTCAAAGGTTTTCTCCATTCGCTGCCTTTCCCGTTGACCAATGCCCAAAAAAGAGTTGTCAACGAAATTTTAGCAGATATGAAGTCCCCGTATCGGATGAGCAGACTCCTTCAAGGTGATGTTGGTTCAGGAAAAACAGTCGTCGCGGCGATTGCGTTATTTGCTAGTATTTCTGCTGGTTTTCAAGGAGCTTTGATGGTGCCGACTGAGATTTTGGCAGAGCAGCATGCAGAATCGCTTATTGGCTTGCTGCAAGCATTTAATATTCAATGTGAACTTTTAACAAGTTCTGTGAAAGGAAAGAAAAGAAAAGAAATCCTTGAACGGCTGCAATTGGGTGAAATTGATGTTTTGATCGGCACGCATGCTTTAATTCAAGATGAGGTGCATTTTCATAAACTTGGTCTAGTTATCACTGATGAACAACATCGCTTTGGCGTCGAGCAAAGGAAAATCCTGCGCGAAAAAGGCGAAAATCCCGATGTGCTCTTTATGACAGCTACTCCAATTCCGAGAACGCTTGCGATCACTGTCTTTGGTGAAATGGATGTTTCTGTCATTGATGAAATGCCTGTTGGAAGAAAAACAATTGAAACTTATTGGGCGAAACATGAAATGCTTGAACGAGTATTGGCGTTTATGGAAAAAGAGTTAGCAAAGGGTAGGCAGGCTTACGTTATTTGTCCATTGATCGAAGAGTCTGAAAAGCTTGATGTTCAAAATGCGATAGATGTTCACGCTGCTCTTATGACTTACTTTGATGGCCGTTATCAGATTGGATTAATGCACGGTCGCTTAAATGCTGATGAAAAAGATACAGTCATGAAGGCTTTCAGCCAAAATGAACTTCAGGTTCTTGTTTCCACAACAGTTGTGGAAGTCGGAGTTAATGTGCCGAATGCAACGCTCATGGTCATTTATGATGCAGAACGTTTCGGTTTGGCGCAACTGCACCAGCTTCGCGGGCGTGTCGGCAGGGGGAGTGAGCAATCTTATTGTATATTGCTTGCCAATCCAAAAACAGAGATTGGAAAAGAACGTATGCAAATTATGACTGAGACGAACGATGGCTTTGTCTTAAGTGAAAAGGATCTGGAATTAAGAGGTCCCGGTGATTTTTTTGGAAAAAAGCAAAGCGGTGTGCCAGAGTTTAAATTAGCAGATATGGTCCACGATTACCGCACATTAGAAACAGCAAGAAACGATGCGGCGATGATGATTCAATCAGAGGAATTTTGGCATTCTCCTAGTTATGCTGCATTACGAGATTATCTTCATAAATCAGAAGTATTAAAAGGTGAAAAGCTGGACTAAAGTGCTTTGGTAGCATTGCTAGAATAGATTACTGGAAGAATTCTTTCTTGCAATCTGTATTTTTTAATCATATACTACTATTAGTACCTAGTCTTAATATCTTGGACGGTGTCATAAATGAGAAGAAATAAAAGAGAACGGCAAGCGCTGTTAACAGAGACAATCAAGGAAAATCCGTTTATCACAGATGAAGAACTGGCAGATAAATTTTCCGTAAGTGTGCAAACGATCAGATTAGATCGGTTAGAGTTATCGATCCCTGAGCTTAGAGAGCGCATCAAAAATGTTGCAGAAAGAACATTTGAGGATGAGGTTCGCTCTTTACCAATTGATGAAGTAATTGGGGAAATCATTGATATGGATTTAGATCAGTCAGCGATTTCTATCTTAGATATAAAAAAAGAACATGTATTCAAACGAAATCAAATTGCTAGAGGGCACCATTTATTTGCTCAAGCTAATTCACTGGCGGTTGCTGTGATCAATGATGAACTCGCTTTAACAGCTAAAGCGAATATTCGTTTTACCCGCTCAGTAAAAGAAAGTGAAAGAGTGGTCGCGAAAGCGAAGGTGCTTAATATTGATGAAGAGACTGGACGCACACTCGTTGAAGTAACAAGTTATGTAAACAGTGAGATTGTTTTTAAAGGTGATTTTGAAATGTATCGCTCGCATGCCTAAATCATTGTTTTACTAAACTGAATATAAGGAATGAGGCATAATGAAATTAGCCATTGATGCTATGGGTGGAGATCACGCCCCAAAGGAAATTGTACTTGGAGCAATGAAGGCCATTGAGGCCTTTTCTGACTTGGAAATCATCTTAGTTGGTGATGAAAGGAAGATTAAGGAGTATCTTTCAAATGAAGGAAGAATTTCGATTGTACATACCGAAGAAGTGATTTTAGGAACGGATGAACCTGTTCGTGCAGTGAGAAGAAAAAAGAACGCGTCCATGGTGCTTGCTGCGAAGCTTGTCGCCGATGGAGAGGCTGATGGCTGTATTTCGGCTGGGAATACAGGCGCATTAATGGCGGCAGGATTATTTGTTGTTGGCCGTATAGAAGGAATTGATCGGCCTGCCCTCTCCCCGACCCTGCCAACAATTGGCGGAGAAGGATTTTTATTACTTGACGTCGGAGCGAACGTTGACGCAAAAGCAGAGCACTTATTACAAAACGCAATAATGGGCTCGATCTATTGCGACAAGGTGAGAGGCGTTGCAAATCCGCGTGTTGGACTTTTAAACATTGGAACGGAAGAGAAAAAGGGCAATGAGCTGACGAAGCAGGCATTTGAGCTGTTGCAGAACTCTAACCTTCATTTCATTGGCAACGTCGAGGCTCGAGATTTATTAGATGGTGTTGCTGATGTAGTAGTCACGGACGGATTTACTGGCAATATGGTATTGAAAACGATCGAAGGAACAGCGATGTCAGTATTTAATATGTTGAAGACCGTTCTTTCAAGTGATTTAAAATCGAAGCTTGCCGCTGCTGTTTTAATGCCTAATTTAAGAGCTTTAAAGGCAAAAATGGATTACTCTGAGTATGGTGGTGCTGGATTATTTGGTTTAAAGGCACCTGTCATTAAAGCACATGGCTCTTCAGATGCAAACTCACTTTATAATGCAGTGCGTCAAACCCGTGAAATGGTTCAAAAAGAAGTGATTCAAACAATTAAAGAAACGCTCGAAGAAAAATCGAATTAATCTACCGAAAGGAGATTTTTAATGGGGAAAATTGCTTTTATATTTCCAGGACAAGGTTCCCAGACGGTTGGAATGGGACAAACACTTGCACAAAAAGATAAATCTGTGAAGGCTATTTTTCAAAAAGCGGATGAAAGATTAGGCTTTGCACTTTCAGACATCATTTTTGAAGGCCCGCAGGAAAAACTGACATTAACAACTTATGCCCAACCAGCATTGTTAACGACGAGCATTGCAATCTTACATTATTTTAAGCAGGCTAACATTAAAGCCGATTATGTTGCCGGCCATAGTTTGGGTGAATACACAGCTCTTGTTGCAGCTGGCGCGTTTTCATTTGAAGATGGGGTATATGCTGTTCGAAGAAGAGGAGAATTTATGGAGGAAGCCGTTCCTAATCGAGAAGGGACAATGGCAGCGGTACTTGGGTTAGAGCGCAACGAACTCGAGCAAGTTACGGCAGAGGTCACGACTGGGGGACATCCTGTTCAATTGGCGAACATAAATTGTCCTGGTCAGATCGTGATTTCCGGCTCTCGCAGAGGGGTCGAATTAGCTTCCATTAAAGCGAAAGAAGCTGGGGCCAAGAGAGTTCTTCCTCTTGAGGTCAGTGGGCCGTTTCATTCAAGTTTAATGAAGCCAGCGTCTGCTAAATTAGCGGCTGTCCTCGATGAAGTGAAAATTGAAAAAGCAACCATACCTGTTATCGCAAATGTATCGGCAACGGAGATGGTAGAGCCAAGTGAAATCAAAAATAAATTGATTGAGCAATTATATTCCCCCGTTCAATGGGAAGATACAGTGAAAAGAATGATCGGACTTGGTGTTGATACTTTTATTGAAATTGGTCCTGGAAAGATTCTATCAGGATTAGTGAGAAAAATCGATCGTACGGTTGCAACCTATGCTGTTTCAGATGAAGAAAGCTTTAAGACTGTGTATGAAGCAATGAAGGAGGGAGTACAATGAAGATTGAAGGGAAAAATGCCTTAGTAACAGGTGCATCAAGGGGAATTGGAAGAGAAATAGCATTGGAACTGGCAAGACAAGGCGCCAATGTAGCGGTAAATTATGCTGGTAGTGAAAAGATGGCAAATGACGTCGTGGATGAAATCAAATCTTTAGGACGCGAAGCATTTGCTGTCCAGGCAGATGTTGCAGATGGAGATGCTGTTTCTAATATGATGAAACGAGTAATAGAGCAATTTGGAAGTATTGATATATTAGTCAACAACGCTGGCATCACTCGAGATAATCTGCTTATGCGTATGAAGGAAGAAGACTGGGATGCAGTTATTGATACAAATTTAAAAGGTGTCTTTCTTTGTACAAAAGCGGTCACTCGTCAAATGATGAAGCAGAGAAGCGGGAGAATCATTAATATTTCCTCGATCGTGGGCGTAGGCGGAAATGCTGGACAAGCGAATTATGTTGCCGCCAAAGCAGGGGTGATTGGTCTAACTAAAACGACTGCGAAGGAATTGGCATCACGAGGAATTACTGTTAATGCAGTTGCGCCAGGCTTCATTACGACAGATATGACGGATCAATTAAATGAAGAGATGAAGGCAGAGATGCTAAAGCAAATTCCACTTGCTCGTCTCGGTGAACCGCAAGATATTGCAAAAGTTGTCGCTTTCTTAGCTTCAGAAGAGAGCCGTTACATGACTGGTCAAACTTTACATGTTGACGGCGGAATGATCATGTAAAACGAAACCAACGGAGTACCCAAATGTTTGAAAGCTATATTATATAAAGTTGCATTGGTGATGTAATTTTAAGAGGCGGGAAATAGCCGAAACATTTAAGGGGAAGTGGAGACATTCGCAACCATGCAAGATAAAGATTTATCCTTAAAAAAGTGAAAACGAGATTTTAATTTAAAATAAAATCATCTATAATGGCTTGAGGGGAGGTGAACAAGCATGGCAGAAGTATTAGAAAGAGTAACAAAAATTATCGTTGACCGCCTTGGTGTGGAAGAATCTCAAGTAAAACTTGAAGCAACTTTCAAAGAAGATCTTGGTGCGGATTCACTAGATGTCGTTGAACTAGTTATGGAATTAGAGGATGAGTTTGATATGGAAATTTCTGACGATGATGCTGAAAAAATCCAAACAGTTGGTGACGCAGTTAATTACATACAAGCCAATTCATAATGCAAGGTCTTTTAAAAGCTCCGTTTTTAACGGGGCTTTCTTCTATAGAAAGAGCTTTGGATTAAAAAAGCTCCTTCATGATGATAGGCATTTAAAGAATTTCTTTGCGTTTTAAAGGAAATAAAAGTACACTTGAATCTAGAATGTAAAAATATAGCAAGGTGGATGCAGGATGCGTAAAAGTGGTAAAGATAAGGACAAATGGGCATTACGAAATAGGGATAGACAGTTTAAAGACTTTCAAGATAAAATAGGTGTGCATTTTACCAATGTAAAATTACTTATACAAGCTTTTACTCATTCATCATATGTGAATGAGCATCGCAAAAAGCCTTATGATGACAATGAAAGGCTGGAGTTTTTAGGAGATGCAGTTCTTGAATTAACAGTGTCTCAATTTCTTTATAATAAGTATCCAACAATGAGTGAAGGAGAGCTTACAAAGCTGCGAGCAGCTGTTGTTTGTGAGCCTTCTTTAGTGGCATTTGCTAACGAGCTCACCTTTGGCGAGTATGTGCTGTTAGGCAAAGGGGAAGAGATGACTGGAGGAAGAACGAGACCCGCATTGTTAGCTGATGTATTTGAAGCGTTTATTGGTGCTTTGTTTTTGGATAAAGGAATTGATGCAGTTGTGCAATTTTTAGAGAAGGTTGTATTTCCGAAAATTGATGCTGGTGCTTTTTCTCATGTGATGGATTTTAAAAGTCAATTGCAAGAGCATGTACAGAGAGACGGATCTGGATTAATAGAATACAAAGTCTTGCAAGAAAAAGGACCCGCTCATAATCGGGAGTTCATTTCCCAGGTGTCTTTGAATGGGGAGGAAGTAGGAGTAGGTACAGGTAGATCAAAAAAAGAAGCAGAGCAGCATGCGGCCCAAATGGCTCTCGAAAAACTAAAAGCACATCTGTAGAATTAAGATTACAAGAGGATATTTTTGCAAGTGTAACCGATAGATGATAAGGATCGAAGGGGGATACAAACGTGCATCTTAAACGTTTGGATGTAGTAGGGTTTAAATCTTTTGCTGAACGCATTGGGGTCGACTTTGTCCCTGGTGTGACAGCAGTTGTTGGACCTAACGGAAGTGGTAAAAGCAATATTACGGACGCAATCCGTTGGGTGCTTGGAGAACAATCAGCTAAATCCCTTCGTGGAGCAAAAATGGAAGATATCATTTTTGCAGGTAGCGATTCGAGAAAACCACTGAACTTTGCTGAAGTTACTTTAACTTTAGAGAATGAGGATCAATTTCTGCCGATTGATTATCAAGAGGTAAGTGTAACAAGAAGAGTTTATCGCTCTGGAGATAGTGAGTTCTTTATTAATAAACAAAGCTGTCGCCTTAAAGATATTGTTGATTTATTTATGGATTCCGGCCTTGGTCGAGAAGCGTTTTCAATCATCAGTCAAGGAAGAGTTGAAGAAATTCTCAATAGTAAAGCTGAAGAAAGAAGAACGATTTTTGAAGAAGCGGCCGGAGTTTTAAAATATAAAACGAGAAAGAAGAAAGCGGAAGGGAAGCTTTCAGAAACACAGGAAAATTTAAATCGTGTTAATGATATTATTCATGAACTTGAAGGGCAAGTGGAGCCATTAAAAATTCAAGCTTCTATTGCAAAAGATTATCTTCAGCAAAAGGAGGAGCTTGAAAAAATTGAGGTAGCTCTTACCGTTTATGAGATTGAAGATTTGCATGGAAAGTGGGAGCAATTATCGGCCCAATTAGAAAATCATAAACAAGTCGAAATGCAGTTGTCTTCTACTTTACAAACAAAAGAAGCAAAAGTAGTGGAAATGAGAGAGCAAATTGCTGCATTAGATGAATCGATCAATGATCTTCAAACCGTTCTCCTTCATGCCAGTGAAGAATTAGAAAAACTTGAAGGACGGAAGGAAGTTTTAAAGGAAAGAAAAAAGAACGCAAAGCAAAATAAAGAGCAACTTGAAAAGAATATTCAAACATTATCATTGAAGATAGATGAACTGGAAAGGGAAAAAGCAGAGCAAGAAGCGGTGGCGGCGACCCTTGAAAATGAAGCAGCTGAGATTGAGGAAACCTTAGTAGAGAAGCAGAAGCAATTAAAGCTTTTCAGTGAAAATATTGAAGAGACAATTGAATCTTTGAAGAGTGATTATATTGAAATTTTGAATCAGCAGGCCACATATAAAAATGAATTGCAAAATGTTGAGGCGCAGCTTGGACAACAAGATCATCGCAGCAAGCGTTTGGAAGAGGACAACGAGAAATATCTGGAAGAACGCCGCCTTATTGAAAATAAACGAGCAGGTATTCTTGCGAAATTAACGGAAGTGCAAAAAGAGCTGGAGCAGCAGGTGCATATTTTCAGAAATGAGCAAAATAAGCTTGAAAATTTGCGCAATCAATATGACAAGCAAGAAAAAACTCTCTATCAAGCTTATCAATATTTGCAAAAGGCGAAATCAAGAAAAGATATGTTGGAAGAGATGGAAGACGATTATTCCGGGTTTTTCCAGGGTGTTAAAGAGGTTTTAAAAGCAAGAGACAGCAAGCTCTCTGGTATTGAAGGAGCCATTGCCGAGCTTATTCAAGTTCCAAAAGAATATGAGGTCGCAATTGAAACGGCGCTTGGCGGTGCGATGCAACATGTGGTTGTAGCTGGCGAAGAGAGCGGCCGTCATGCCATCCAATATTTAAAGAAGAATTCGTTTGGAAGGGCGACATTTTTACCGTTAAATGTAATTAAAGGAAAATCATTGTCCGCTCAACAGCAGCAATCGATAAGTGGACACCCAGCCTATGTCGGTATAGCTGCCGAGCTTATTCGCCATGATGAGAAATATGGTCAAGTGATTTCAAGTCTCCTTGGCAATGTCGTAATTACAAAAGACCTTAAAGGTGCTAATGAAATGGCAAGAATTCTTCAGTATCGCTGTCGTTTCGTTACTTTGGATGGTGACGTTGTTAACGCTGGTGGAGCGATGACTGGTGGTGCCCTAAAGCAAAAGTCGTCTTCTCTTTTAAGTAGAAAGGGTGAGCTAGAGGAATTAATTGCAAAGCTTGGGGAAATGGAGCAGCAAACTGCTGTTAAAGAAGAGCAAGTTAAGCAAGTTAAATCCAATATTCAAGCGCAAGAAGCTCACCTTGAAGAGCTCCGAAGAAATGGGGAAGAACTCCGTTTGCTGGAGCAATCCATAAAAGGAGAGCTACGTGAGGTTGAGTTAGAAGAAAAGAATATGAATGAAAAACTTGCCTTGTACGATATGAATATTTCTCAGTATGGGGAAGAAAAAGAAAAACTTTCGGCTCGAAAAGTGGAATTAACAAATCTTTTAGCTGTTTCTGAGAAAGAAAAAGCTAAATTGGATAAAGAAATCACTTTATTGACAGAGCAAAAAAATTCACAAATTTCATCTAAAGAAGCACTGGTCGAGGAAATTAGCGAATTGAAGGTCAAGCTTGCAGCGAAAAATGAACAATCACGCAATGCACGTGAAAAACTTACGAAAACGACGTTTGAGCTTGAAGAAAATAAGGAAGCCTTTGCAACGATCTCCGAGGATCTACAGTTGCTTTCAACAGAAATGACTGATAGTACATCTGGAGAGGAACATTTGGAAGAAGCAGCAAATCGTAAGGCTCAGGATAAAAATGAGACGATGAAGTTAATCTCTGCCCGGCGCGAGGAGCGTCTTCAACTTCATAATCAAGTGGAGGATGCGGAGCTTGAAGTGAAAGAATTAAAGCGTCAGCATAAAGGGTTAATTGGGGTATTAAAGGATGAAGAAGTGAAGTTAACACGTCTTGATGTGGAACTTGAAAATCGCTTAGCGCGCCTGCGTGAGGAATACTTGCTTTCCTATGAAGGGGCAAAGGAAGAATATTTATTAACGATACCTGTCGATGAAGCGAGAAAGAAAGTAAAGCTTATTAAGCTAGCAATCGAAGAATTAGGAACTGTCAATCTCGGTGCAATTGAAGAATACGAGCGTGTTTCAGAGCGCTATGAATTTTTATTGGAACAGAAAAACGACCTTCAAGAGGCAAAGGACACCTTGTTCCAAGTGATTGGCGAAATGGATGAAGAAATGAAAAAACGCTTTGAACAGACGTTTTATGGAATTCGTTCACATTTCGAGTACGTTTTCCAAGCGCTCTTTGGCGGTGGACGAGCTGATCTTCGCCTTACTGATCCGGATGATTTATTAAATACCGGTGTTGAAATTGTGGCGCAGCCACCAGGCAAGAAGCTGCAAAACCTTGGCCTGCTTTCCGGTGGAGAAAGAGCGTTAACAGCAATTGCCCTTCTTTTCTCGATATTAAAGGTAAGACCTGTTCCGTTTTGTATATTGGATGAGGTGGAAGCAGCTCTTGATGAGGCGAACGTTCATCGATTTAGTCAATACTTAAAACGATATAGTCATGAAACGCAGTTTATCGTCATCACCCATCGAAAAGGTACGATGGAAGGTGCAGATGTTCTGTATGGTGTGACCATGCAGGAGTCGGGTGTTTCAAAATTAGTGTCTGTAAGGCTAGAAGAAATGAATGAACTAGTAAAATCGTGAAGATTGCAAATGGTAAAGGATGATTAAAAATGAGTTTTTTTAAGAAATTAAAGGAAAAGATTACGAAGCAAACCGATGCGGTAACAGAAAAATTTAAGGATGGCTTAACGAAGACGAGAGACAGTTTTTCAGGCCGTGTCAATGATCTCGTCGCCCGTTATCGCAAAGTGGATGAAGACTTTTTTGAAGAACTTGAAGAGATTTTAATTCAAGCAGATGTTGGCTTTGAAACGGTGATGGAGTTAATTGAAGAATTGAAAATGGAAGTAAAGCGGCAAAATATTCAAGACCCTGCTGAAGTGCAAGGTGTTATTTCTGAAAAGCTTGTTGAAATTTATCAAGGTGGGGAAGATGAGACTTCGCGATTAAACATTCAAGCTGAAGGATTGACGGTTCTTTTATTTGTTGGTGTTAATGGCGTTGGAAAAACAACGACGATTGGAAAGCTTGCTCACAAATTCAAAGTTGAAGGCAAAAAGGTTGTTCTTGCAGCAGGTGACACTTTCCGAGCAGGGGCAATCGAACAGCTTGAGGTATGGGGAGAAAGAGTTGGAGTCGATGTCATAAAACAGGGAGCAGGTTCTGATCCAGCGGCGGTTATGTTTGATGCTGTTCAAGCGGCTAAATCAAGAAATGCTGATATATTAATTTGCGACACAGCAGGACGCCTGCAAAATAAGGTTAATCTAATGAAGGAATTGGAAAAAGTAAAGCGTGTCATTGAAAGAGAGGTACCAAATGCACCGCATGAAGTTCTTTTAGTCCTTGATGCAACGACTGGTCAAAATGCATTAATCCAAGCAAAGACCTTCAAGGAAGCGACAAATGTAAGCGGAATTGTATTGACAAAATTAGATGGTACTGCGAAAGGAGGAATTGTCCTAGCGATTCGTAATGAGCTTGGCATTCCAGTAAAATTCGTGGGTCTCGGTGAAAAAATGGATGATCTGCAGGAATTTGATGCGGAGCAATACGTTTATGGTTTATTTGCAGATTTAGTGGAAAAAGAAGAGATAGAATAATAGTCGGATGCTCGGTATTTGCTGTGCCGGGCATTTTGTTTTGGTTTTAGATTTTCGGAAAAAATCGTTTAATTCCGGAAAAACTGGTAATAATTCCGGAAAAACATGCCGCAATTTCGAAAAAAAATGCATGATTCCTAAAAAACTCATCATAATTCCGGAAACCTACGTTGACATCCCATATCGATGCGTGTAAACTGTCAATGTAAAGGCTTTTCACTTAACAAGGAGGGATGCGGTGTGCTCGAAAAGACGACGCGAATCAATTATTTATATGATTTTTACCAATCCTTGTTAACACCAAAACAGCAAAGCTATATGTCTCTTTACTATCTTGATGATTTCTCTTTAGGGGAAATTGCTGATGAATACGGTGTGAGTAGACAGGCTGTGTACGATAATATAAAGCGCACAGAAGCAATGCTCGAGGAGTATGAAGAAAAGCTACTTTTATTCGATAAATTCCAAAGACGGAGCAAGCTACTGAATGAAATAAAAGTAGTATTAAATGAAGATGCTCCGTCGAAGCAGGCGTTGCTTGAAGCAGTAGCCGAGCTTGAGAAATTGGATTAGGAGGCGGCAAGATGGCATTTGAAGGATTAGCCGACCGACTGCAAAGTACCATGCAAAAGATCCGTGGTAAAGGGAAAGTCTCTGAAGCGGATGTCAAAGAGATGATGCGTGAGGTTCGCCTTGCTTTATTAGAAGCGGATGTTAACTTCAAAGTTGTTAAGGAATTCGTTAAAAAGGTGAGCGAGCGTGCTGTCGGGCAAGAAGTGTTAAAAAGCTTAACTCCTGGCCAACAGGTTATTAAAGTGGTGAAAGAGGAGCTCACCAATCTTATGGGGGGCGAGGAAAGCAAGATTGCTGTATCGAATCGTCCGCCGACTGTCATCATGATGGTGGGATTACAGGGTGCCGGAAAAACGACAACGACAGGAAAGCTCGCGAATTTACTTCGCAAGAAATATAATCGAACCCCTTTGCTTGTAGCAGCGGATATTTATCGACCTGCAGCAATTAAACAGCTTGAAACCCTTGGCAAACAACTGGATATGCCAGTGTTTTCACTTGGTGATCAGGTGAGTCCTGTTGAAATTGCGAAACAAGCGATTGCGAAAGCGAAGGAAGACCATCATGACTATGTTTTAATTGATACAGCTGGTCGCCTTCATGTCGACGAGGCTTTGATGGGCGAGTTAAAGGAAATTAAAGAGCTCGCAAACCCGAATGAAATTTTCCTTGTTGTTGATGCCATGACTGGTCAGGATGCTGTGAATGTTGCTGCAAGCTTTAACGAACAGCTTGGGTTAACTGGAGTAGTTTTAACAAAGCTTGACGGGGACACACGTGGTGGTGCAGCCCTTTCCATTCGTTCGGTTACGAACACCCCGATTAAATTTATTGGTCTCGGGGAGAAACTGGATGCGTTAGAATCCTTTCATCCGGAAAGAATGGCCTCCCGTATTCTTGGCATGGGAGATGTTTTAACTTTAATTGAAAAAGCGCAGGAAAATGTCGATGAAGAAAAAGCAAGGGAAATGGAGAAAAAGATGCGAACCGCTTCCTTTACTTTAGATGACTTTTTAGAGCAGCTTGGTCAGGTTCGCAATATGGGGCCTCTTGACGAGCTTCTGAAGATGATGCCTGGCGCTAACAAAATTAAAGGTCTTAACAATATGCAAATTGACGAGAAGCAAATTACCCATGTCGAAGCCATCATCCAGTCGATGACGAAAGAGGAAAAAATTCATCCGGAAATCATTACGGCAGGTCGCAGAAAAAGAATTGCAAAAGGAAGCGGAACATCAGTCCCTGAGGTGAACCGTTTATTAAAGCAGTTCGAGGATATGAAAAAGATGATGAAACAAATGACAGGAATGCAGCAAAAAGGGAAGAAAAAAGGAAAGAAAAAAGGTGGATTTAATCTGCCATTCAATCCTTTCCAATAAAATCTTACATTATTTTATGAACTGACAAGAAAAAACACTTTACAAACTATTTAACAATCTGTTATTATTTTATCTTGTGTGAAACTATTCGGAGGTGCTATTAATTATGGCAGTAAAAATTCGTTTAAAACGTATGGGAGCAAAAAAATCTCCTTTTTATCGTATCGTAGTAGCTGATTCACGTTCTCCTCGTGATGGACGTTTCATTGAAACAGTTGGAACTTATAACCCAGTAGCTGAGCCGGCTATTGTAGAAATCAATGAAGAGTTAGCTCTTAAATGGTTACAAGACGGTGCTAAGCCATCTGACACAGTTCGTAACTTATTCTCTAAGCAAGGCATTATGGAAAAATTCCATAACGCTAAGTACAGCAAGTAAGACGTATGAAAGAGCTAATTGAAACAATTGTCAAGCCTCTTGTGGACTTTCCAGAGGATGTTCTAGTAGATGTCGCGGAAGAGTCTGACCGGATTACGTATAAACTAAACGTGAATAAAAGCGATATGGGGAAGGTAATCGGAAAACAAGGGCGAGTTGCTAAAGCTATTCGAACTGTTGTCTATGCCGCAGGAACGACTGGACAGAAGAAAGTCTTTTTAGAAATTGTTGAGTAAAGCTCTAAGTCTACAAGAATAACAGCAAAAAGGAGGGAGAATCCCCTCCTTTTTTTTGTAAGAGCATGTTTGAAAAATTATATATAAACTTTATTAGCAGTAACCTTTCATAATTAAATGAGGGAGGCAGAGAGTATGAATATTCTTCAAAAAATTGTCGTCAAGCAAGTGCTTACAGAGAAAAGCAGAGCGGAGCTTCATCAGAAGTACGAAGAAAGTTTGCTTCAGTTAAAAAAAGAGTGTGAACAGCTTCGATTTGAGTTAAAAAAACTAGAGAAGACGAAAAAATATCCATTAGGAAATTTAACAAAACAATTTGAGAAGGAACTGCATACTCGCCAAGAAAAAATGAAGCTTCTCGATTTTCAAATAGAACAATTACATATGCTACCTTTAGGTAGTGAATTGCAAGAAAAGGAAATTCAAGGGATCATAGAGGTTAAAATTGGAGACACTTGGGAGGACATTGCTACGAGCAAAACGATTGTCATTAAAGACGGCGTCGTTGCGGAAATTCGTTAGAGGTGATAACTGTTGGAAAAATGGTTTAATGTCGGTAAAATTGTAAATACTCATGGAATTAAAGGTGAAGTTCGTGTTATTTCAAAAACAGATTTCGCTGAAGAGCGATATGCTCCTGGCAATCAATTATATTTATTTATGCCGGATTCAAAGGAGCCAGTGGAATTAATTGTGGGTACACATCGAGTTCATAAAAATTTTGATTTATTAACTTTTAAGGGTTATGAAAATGTGAACGAAGTGGAACCGATGAAAGGCGGCATTTTAAAAATCCATGAAAATCAACTAACAGAATTGGAAGAGGATGAATTTTATTTTCATGAAATTATCGGCTGCCTCGTATTTACGACAAGAGGAGAAGAGGTTGGAAAGGTGAGAGAAATCTTAACTCCTGGGGCAAATGATGTTTGGGTCGTCAAAGGGAAAAGTGGTAAAGATATATTGATTCCATATATTGAACAGGTTGTAAAAAAGGTAGACGTAAAAGAACAAATAATTCTAATCGAACCGATGGAAGGTTTACTATCATGATGAAAATTGATGTCCTTTCCTTGTTTCCAGAAATGTTCCCAGGAGTATTTGGTAGCTCGATATTAAAAAAAGCTGCTGAACAGAAGGCCGTTTCCTATCAGGTTGTCAATTTTCGTACATTTGCCGATAACAAACATCAAACGGTTGACGATTATCCGTATGGTGGCGGTGCTGGCATGGTGTTGAAACCACAGCCTATTTTTGACGCTGTAACCCATTTAAAAGAGCAGGCTGAGAGTGATAAGCCAAGGGTTATCCTTCTTTGTCCACAAGGTAAAACCTATAATCAAAAAATGGCAGAAGAATTGGCGCAAGAAAAGCATCTAATTTTTATTTGTGGGCATTATGAAGGCTATGATGAAAGAATACGAGAACATGTCATTACTGACGAAATATCGATCGGTGATTACGTATTAACTGGTGGCGAGCTGGGGGCTATGGTGATTATTGATAGCGTTGTCCGGCTGCTCCCGAAAGTTCTTGGAAATGAAGAATCACATATGAGAGATTCTTTTAGCACCGGCTTGCTAGAGCATCCACACTATACAAGGCCTGCCGACTTTCGTGGAATGAAGGTCCCTGACGTACTTATCTCCGGGAATCATCGCCTAATCGATGAATGGAGAGCAAAAGAATCGTTAAGAAGAACGTACGAACGGAGGCCTGAGCTTCTGGAAAAAGTTGAACTAACAGATGAACAAAAAAAATGGCTTCATGAAATAGAAAGCCTTAAAAAATAAGCTTGAAGTTGCTTAAACGTTATGGTATGATACTTCTTGTGACTTAGATGTGCAAGTCTTTGTCTTATAACGATGTTCCGCTGCAATTAATGAGCTACAGTGATGCATGAGCATCTGTTGGAAGGAGTTGAAAACGATGCAAAAATTAATCGAAGAAATCACAAAAGAACAACTTCGCACTGATCTTCCTACTTTCCGTCCTGGTGACACTGTACGTGTACACGTTAAAGTTGTCGAGGGAACTCGTGAGCGTATTCAGTTATTTGAAGGTGTTGTGATTAAGCGTCGTGGTGGTGGAATTAGCGAAACTTTCACAGTTCGTAAAATTTCTTACGGTGTAGGCGTTGAGCGTACATTCCCAGTACACACACCAAAAATTGCGAAGCTTGAAGTTATCCGTCGCGGTAAAGTTCGCCGTGCTAAACTTTACTACCTACGTAACCTACGTGGTAAAAAAGCTCGTATTAAAGAAATCCGATAATACCAAAAGTGTAGAGCACTTTAGCTTGAAGCTAAACAAAAAAAGCAGAAGAATTGAAATTGATTCGGCTGCCTAACAATGGAAGGAGCTTGTTTATGTAAAGATCTATTAAGGATTTTTACTTGCAGGCTCCTTTGTTGTTAGGAGGCATGTTTTTGACAATCTTTTCTGCTTTTTCTACTATTACATAATAGCATGTTTAGAAATAACAAATCCTAAGCTCTGAAGGCTTGATTAAAGTAGAGCTCGTTTTACTGATAAAAAACTTTGCGAAATTGAGCGATAGCAAAGGCAGCGTAAGCAATCGTTTCTGTTGGCGCTCTGGCTTATTTTGTTTGATTTCATTGGCTATCATAGTTTACTCTAATAATATGGGATTTGTAATTTTAGTGTATTTTAAGAATGGTGGGGATTGAGAAAGTGGCTAAGAAAAAAAATGAACTATGGGAATGGATAAAAGCACTTCTTATTGCTGTCGTGCTAGCAGCTTTTATACGCTATTTTTTATTCGCCCCTATCGTAGTAGATGGTTTATCGATGATGCCGACATTACATGATCAGGATCGAATGATTGTGAATAAATTCAGCTATAAGATTGGCAAACCAGAAAGGTTTGACATCATTGTTTTTCATGCACCAGAGGAAAAGGACTACATAAAGAGAGTAATCGGTCTCCCGGGAGATAGGATTGAATATCGAAATGACACGCTATATGTCAACGGAGAAGCATATGAAGAACCGTATCTCGATGATTTTAAAAATCAAGTCATTGATGGGCCTCTGACAGAGCCATTTACACTTGAAGAAGTTACAGGCCAAGAGGTTGTTCCTGAGGGACATTTATTTGTGATGGGAGATAATCGTCGCTATAGCAAAGATAGTCGTCATATCGGGACAATTCCGATGGAAAAAGTTTTAGGTAATACAAGTATGATATATTGGCCATTAGATGATATTCGAATTGTAAAATAGGAAAACTAAAAATCGTATGGAACAAATAAATATGCCGTTCAGGGAGGAGGTGCTGCGATGACGATACAGTGGTTTCCAGGACATATGGCGAAAGCGCGCCGGCAGGTGACAGAGAAGCTAAAGCTGGTTGATATTATTTTTGAACTAGTTGACGCGAGGATACCCCATTCCTCTCGAAATCCGATGATAGATGAAATCATTCAACATAAACCAAGGCTGGTTCTATTAAATAAAGCTGATATGGCTGATAAAGAAGTAACGAAGGAATGGATTCATTTTTTTGATGCACAGGGAATAAAGGCTTTGGCAATTAATTCTCAGGCTGGTACAGGAATGAAGGAGATTGTTTCCGCTTCTAAATGGATCCTGACAGAAAAATTTGCTCGAATGCAGGCAAAAGGCGTTAAACCGAGGGCAATAAGAGCAATGATTGTTGGTATTCCAAATGTTGGAAAATCAACATTGATCAATCGCTTGGCAAAGAAGAATATTGCCAAAACGGGTAATACTCCTGGTGTGACCAAAGCGCAGCAATGGATTAAAGTGGGAAAAGAACTCGAATTATTAGATACTCCTGGGATTTTGTGGCCGAAATTTGAGGATCAGGAAGTAGGATCAAAGCTTGCACTTACTGGAGCAATAAAAGATACGATTTTAAATCTCCAAGATGTTAGCATCTATGGTTTGCGCTTCTTGGAGAAAGAATATCCACAGCGTTTAAAAGAGCGTTATCAGCTACAACATATTCCAGAAGAAATTGTAACGCTTTTTAATGAAATCGGTAAAAGAAGGGGAGCGCTTATGAGCGGTGGCGAAGTCGATTATGACAAAGTGGCAGAGCTTGTCATTCGCGATATTCGTTCAGAACAGTTGGGACCACTCTCATTCGAAAAACCGCAATATGGGGAATAAATGACTATTAAAAGCAGCCGAGTCCACTATTCTATGTGAAAGTAGGACCATAGTGAAACTAAAAACTGTAAAAAGTAAAGACCTTCTTTAGCAAATTGAAGGTCTTTATTTTTTTCTGACCAAACCGATACATATGATAAGAACGTGTTAAGAAAAGGGGTATTTAACCTTGACGATTTATACAATTAAAGAGATTGAAGAAAAACTAGCAAAAATAAATGATGAGAATGATCCCTTTCTCGAAGAAATAAAGCCCGATGCTCGAAAAGGAGTGCAACGTTTACTCGAAAAGTACGGACGGCAATTACAACAAAAAAAGCAGGCGCTGGAAAAATTCTCTCACATGTCTCGCATTGAACGAAACCTTTATAAGCAAGGATATAAGTTAATCGCAGGAATTGATGAAGTGGGGCGGGGCCCGCTTGCAGGTCCCGTCGTTGCCTCATCTGTAATCCTACCGGAGGATTTTCAACTATTAGGTCTTGATGATTCAAAAAAGTTGACTGAAGCAAAACGTGAAGAGTTCTATGCGTATATACAAGAACATGCACTTGCTGTTGGAGTCGGAATTATTCAGCCAGAAGAAATCGATCAAGTAAATATTTATGAAGCAACTAAAAAGGCGATGTTATCTGCGATCGCGGCAATGCCTTTTGCACCAGAGTATTTGTTAATAGATGCGATGAAACTGGATACGCCATATCCGTCACAAGCGATTATAAAAGGTGATGCGAACAGTATTTCCATCGCTGCCGCCTCCATAATAGCAAAGGTGATGAGAGATGCGATAATGAAGCAATTGCATAGCGAATACCCTTTCTACCAATTTGAACGAAATATGGGCTACGGAACGAAAGAACATCTCGTAGCTCTAGAAAAACATGGAATGACCCCATATCATCGAAAGAGCTTTGAACCGATTAAAAGTATGATGAAATGAGAGGATTAAGAAGATGATTTCAAATTTTATTCAGTCCTTGCAAAAACAGCAGAATGTACGTGTGCAAACAAATACTTTTCAACCAGGACAAATTATTTATGGACGAATTGGCAAGCTGTTTCCTAATCAGACAGCTGAAGTGCAAGTCGGTAGCCAAAAAATGATTGCAAAACTCGAAGTTCCTTTATCATCTGGCGGAAAATACTGGTTTCAAATCCATTCGAATGATGGCCGTATCCATTTAAAGGTATTGCCAATTGATGATTCAGGCGGACACGATCAACATCCGATAATTAGCCTGTTAAAGCAGTTGGGCCTATCTGAGACGAATGAACATAAAGAGCTCATCCAGTTGTTGTTGAAAGAGAAGCTACCTATTACAAAAGAGCTAGCTCAAGCAGCGGTGCGGTTGCTGCAAGAGCATGAAAGAGAGCCAGCTAGACTTGAGGTATTAAAGGAAATGATGTCGCGGCAGCTGCCGCTTACAAAAGAGGTTTTTAACAGTGTGCTTGCAACAGTAAAAAATGAACCAATGCATCAATTGATGGACGTGTTACGGGCCAATTTAAGTTCTTCTGCACAAATAACAAAAGATGGGCAGCAACTGCTCCGTTTGCTTGAGGAAATGGTACAGACGGGGAGGGAGAAAGTGGCGGAAAGAGCAACCGCCCATTTATTTAAAGAGTGGTTTAATAGTTCAGGAATAACTTCTTCTAGAACTGCCTTCTCTCTATTGCAAAAACTTTCTATAGTTGATAACAGAGAAGAAAGAGAACTGCTTATACTTGCTGCCAACAAACTAATCGATAAAGCTGGTGTAACTTCTATAGGGAATAACGAAAGAAGCCGAATAGAGGATGCGCTTCGCCAAAATCAAACGGGACTGACAGCTATACTTGTTAAGTCCGCTCTTGCTAGAGAAATGGATAACGGCATGCTTACTCTGAAACAAATCGTATCTTTATTTTCTTCCGATGGCAAGTTTCCGCAAACGATGCCATTTTTTCAGCAATTATTGGATAATCCTACTAATATACCAGAAAAAGTTCCATTTCAATTTGCCAAAGAGGAAATGATGATGGTACAAAAAATCGCCAATGATGCGCATGAAGAACTGATCAAGCTTGATTCAGGTAAAAATGTTGCGGACATGCTTCGTTCACTAATAGGAAAGATAGGCTTTGATTATGAGTCGAAATACGCGCTCTCTATGTTTGATAAAACGGGCGATGTGCAAAAGCTTGACGTCCTCAAAGCTCTTCTTCTCCGTTTCGTGAATGGGGAGCAGTCTGGAACAGCTAAGGGAGAAGCAGAACAGCTTTTGTACAAAATCACAGGTGTTCAGCTTTCATCGCAGGAAGTGTCTCCTCTTAACCATTATGTAATGCAAGTTCCTCTTTCCTTTTGGGAAAAGAAAACGGATTTGACGGTGCAATGGAGTGGGCGAAAAAAAGAAAATGGTGAAATTGATCCGGCATTTTGCCGAGTGCTTTTTTATTTAGAGTTAGACCATCTCAATGAGTTAATCGTCGATATGCAAATTCAAAATCGGATCATGAATATGACTATTATCAATGATACTGAAAAAATAAAGGTTAGCGCTGAACCATTTATCGACAGCTTGAAGGAAAACCTCCATCACTTAGGATTTACTTTAACAAGTATTTCCTTTCGCCAAACTGTAGAAGACGTCCCAAGGATAAAGAAGAAAGAGCAGCAATACCAATCTAGTTCTTATAGTGGAGTTGATATTAGAATATGAAAAATGAGGAACTGGAGCGGAGAAAAGAAGCGATAGCCTTAGGCTACGACAGTGGAGCAAAGGATGCGCCGAGGGTAATTGCAAAAGGGAAAGGGCTCATTGCTGAGAATATATTAGAACAAGCAGCAAAGCATGAAGTTCCTATTCAGGAAGATGCTGCTCTAGTGGAACTATTGAGCAAACTTAATATAAATGAGACAATTCCGGAAGAGCTCTATCAAGCAGTGGCAGAGGTGTTTGCATTTATTTATAAAACAAACCGAGAGGCAGGGGCAGGGAAAAAGGAGAGTTCTTCTATAGCCAAAAAACAAAAATAATCATGGAGTGATTGTGATTTCAGATTTTATTGATTAGAAAGAAAATTATTATTTTTGGCATAATGGTAGACAACTTATTTTTAGTCTTATAAAATGAAAGCGCAGTCTAATTTTAGGAAGTAAGATTGGTCAGTAAAAGGTTGGTAATAGTCGTAACGATACCAAAGTTTTTTAAATCCTTTTACAACAATAAGGAGGATGGGAAATGAATATTCACGAGTACCAAGGTAAGGAAATCCTCAAAAGCTTTGGGGTATCCGTTCCTAACGGAAAAGTGGCTTTCACCGTGGAAGAAGCTGTTCGTGCAGCGAAGGAACTAGGAACGCAAGTTTGTGTTGTTAAGGCACAAATTCATGCTGGGGGACGTGGAAAAGCAGGCGGTGTAAAGGTTGCTAAGAACTTAGATGAAGTTCGTACATATGCTAGCGAAATTCTCGGCAAGACTCTTGTCACACATCAAACGGGTCCAGAGGGAAAAGAAGTAAAACGTTTATTGATTGAAGAAGGCTGCGATATTAAAAAGGAGTACTATGTTGGTCTAGTATTGGATCGTGCCACTTCTCGTGTTGTTCTAATGGCTTCTGAAGAAGGCGGAACAGAAATTGAGGAAGTTGCAGAGAAAACTCCGGAAAAGATCTTTAAAGAAGAGATTGACCCTGTTGTAGGTTTACAACCATTCCAAGCAAGACGAATTGCTTTTAATATCAATATTCCTAAGGAATTGGTGAATAAAGCCGTCAAATTTATGTTGGGTCTTTATCAAGCATATATTGAAAAAGACTGCTCCATTGCTGAAATTAACCCTCTTGTCGTTACAGGGGACGGAAATGTTATGGCATTGGATGCGAAATTAAACTTTGATTCAAACGCCCTTTATCGAAGAAAGGATGTTTTAGCATACCGTGATTTAGAAGAAGAAGACCCGAAGGAAATTGAAGCATCTAAATATGATTTAAGCTATATTTCACTCGATGGCAATATCGGATGTATGGTTAATGGTGCTGGGCTTGCAATGGCAACGATGGACATCGTGAAGCATTACGGCGGTGAACCGGCCAATTTCCTAGATGTTGGTGGCGGTGCTACAGCGGAGAAAGTAACAGAGGCATTTAAGATCATCCTTTCTGATCAAAACGTAAAAGGCATTTTTGTTAATATTTTTGGCGGCATTATGAAATGTGATGTGATCGCAACTGGAGTTGTTGAGGCAGCGAAGCAGGTTGGACTCAGCGTTCCATTAGTAGTTCGTTTAGAAGGGACTAATGTGGAAATTGGCAAGAAGATTCTCGCTGAATCCGATATTGAAATTATTTCCGCTGACTCAATGGCAGATGGTGCACAGAAGATTGTTAATTTAGTAGGATAATATCTTCAACACGATTAATTTAATCGTTTTATTTGTAATGTGCTAAAAATGTACGGTGGGTAATGACGAATTACCCATGTTGTTAGTCGGATATCAGAAAGGAGATAAATCTCGTGAGCGTATTTATTAATAAAGATACAAAAGTTATTGTGCAAGGGATCACAGGCTCTACTGCCCTTTTTCATACAAAACAAATGCTGGAGTACGGAACAAAAATTGTGGGGGGAACCTCACCTGGCAAAGGCGGTCAAGAGGTAGAGGGCGTGCCCGTATTTAATACGGTTAAGGAAGCGGTGGATGCAACTGGCGCTACTGCTTCAGTTATTTATGTACCTGCGCCGTTTGCAGCTGACGCCATCCTTGAGGCGGTGGATGCAGAGCTTGAGCTTGCGATTTGTATCACTGAACATATTCCTGTACTAGATATGGTTAAAGTGAAACGTTATATGGAAGGTAAGAAAACCCGTCTCGTTGGGCCAAACTGCCCGGGTGTAATTACGGCTGACGAATGCAAAATTGGAATAATGCCTGGTTATATTCATAAGAAAGGTCATGTGGGAGTTGTTTCGCGTTCCGGAACACTAACTTATGAAGCTGTGCATCAATTAACAGAAGCTGGTATCGGTCAAACGACAGCAGTGGGAATCGGTGGAGATCCAGTCAATGGCACGAATTTTATTGATGTTTTAAAAGCATTCAATGAAGATCCTGAAACGTATGCAGTCATTATGATTGGTGAGATCGGTGGTACTGCTGAAGAAGAGGCAGCTGAATGGGTGAAGGCCAATATGACAAAACCGGTAGTAGGATTTATCGGTGGTCGTACAGCTCCTCCCGGAAAGCGCATGGGCCACGCAGGAGCAATCATTTCAGGTGGTAAAGGAACCGCTGATGAAAAAATCCGCGTTATGAATGAGTGTGGAATTGCCGTAGCAGATACTCCTTCAGTTATGGGCGAAACATTAATTAAAGTTTTAAAAGAACAAGGGCTTTATGAAAAATGTAAAACACATTAATTAAATGCACAAAGCTAGTCCTTTCTGCAGGAAGGGGCTAGCTTTGAATAGAAATTTGTTAAACCAAATTGTTGATTAAGCGATTTTTCTCATTTCGTGTGAAACTTTGGTTGCCACGTTGTTCAGTTATGCAAAAAAGGTCTGTGATGTGAGAAATAAGTTTTCTTCATCGCTTCATGGAATCAGAGAGAGCCAAAAATCAACACAACATCCAATAAAGCTTTGCATAATAAAAAGAGGAGTGATAATATGGATGAATTTAAACGAAGGCTTGTTTCCTTACACCACTGTAAAGGAATTGGCTGGAAGACGATTTATCAATTGCTAAAACATGATCCAGATCTGTCCACCCTTTTTGAAAAGAAGAAATTCCCTTCCTTTCTCCCTCAATTACAAAAAAAACTCCTTGAAAACTTTCACTCTCATTATATTTATGAACAAATCCGCCAATACGAATTAAATCAAATCCATATGATCACCCTTTTTGATGATGAGTATCCGGATATATTGCGGGAGACTTATGAGCCTCCATGGGTACTGTATGGGAAAGGAAGAATCGACTTGTTGCAGCGGCAGCTAAAGCTCGCTGTTGTCGGTTCAAGAAATGCTACTGAATATGGAAGAAAAGCAATTGAAGCGATCTTCCCAACTTTGATTGAGGATGGGGTCGTCATTGTTAGTGGTTTAGCAATTGGAATTGATACCATTGCCCACGAGACATCAATGCGGCTTGGAGGTACGACGATTGCAGTTATCGCAGGAGGGTTATTCCATATCTATCCTAAGACAAATAAAGAATTAGCAATAGAAATGATGAGGAATCAGCTTGTATTATCCGAATATCCGCCACATTCGCTCCCTTTAAGGTGGCAATTCCCGCTGAGAAATCGTATTATTAGTGGGATGAGCAATGGAACCTTTATTGTGGAAGCAAAGCAAAAAAGCGGTTCGCTCATTACAGCAAATTTAGCTGTAAATGAGGGAAGAGAAGTGTTTGCACTCCCAGGAAATATATTCAGCACTACATCCACTGGAACAAATGAACTTATTCAGCAGGGCGCAAAACTTGTATTTAGCGGAAAAGATATATTAGAAGAGCTTAATTATTAGCAAGCTTTTTTCGAGTAAGCTTTGTTAAATAGAATTGTTGATAAAATGATTTTTGGCTTATTGGATGTGAAACCAAAGTTTCACATGCCTTTCAGTTATACTGAAAGGTTTCATGGAATCAGAAAGAAAATGAGCCCAAAATCAACACCGACATATAACAAAGCCTTTGAGCAAACTATGCTGCTACAATGTTGAACACCTTTTTAGAAAATGAACAAAAAATAAATTTTTCGAAAAAAGGTTGAAATTATCTTAAAACTGGTATACATTTTGCATCAGGTATTACATATTTTTTTGTTTTGTATTTGCATGGATAAAATATACTATTCTTGACAATTGATATTTATCTGTTTAATAATAGTGAATATTTAAAATTTAAATGAAGCGACTTTATGTATGATTTCGATGGGAAATGCTGATAAATATGGGATGAATGATAAATGTATGGATAAAAGGACAAACTTCCCATTGAAAAATTATTTTAAATCTTATAATCCCTCTTAAGGAGGACAATTGATGTCTGATTTTCTTGTAATCGTTGAGTCGCCGGCAAAGGCGAAAACGATTGAGAAGTATTTAGGAAAAAAATATAAAGTAAAGGCCTCTATGGGGCATATTCGTGATTTGCCAAAGAGCCAAACAGGTGTTGATGTTGAGCATAATTACGAGCCGAAATATATAACTATACGTGGCAAAGGACCTGTTTTAAAAGAGTTAAAGACTGCTGCTAAAAGAGCGAAGAAAGTTTTTCTAGCGGCTGACCCGGATCGTGAAGGGGAAGCAATTGCTTGGCATCTTGCCCATAGTCTAGATATGGACATTCATTCAGACTGTCGCGTTGTTTTTAATGAAATAACGAAAGACGCGATTAAAGAGTCGTTTAAACATCCGCGTCCAATCAATATGAATCTAGTCGATGCACAGCAGGCGCGCAGAATTCTTGATCGTCTCGTTGGTTATAATATTAGCCCTCTTCTTTGGAAAAAGGTAAAAAAGGGGTTAAGTGCTGGGAGAGTCCAATCGGTAGCGGTGCGACTTATTATGGACAGAGAGAAAGAAATAAAAGATTTTGTGCCAGAGGAGTATTGGTCAATTGATGCCCAGTTTTTAAAAGGAAAGGATACCTTCGATGCTTCTTTTTACGGAGTTAGCAAAGAAAAGGTAGAGCTGAAATCTAAAGAAGAGGTTGACGCAATTTTAGAACAAGTAAAAGGAAACAAGTTTACTGTAACTTCAGTTACGAAAAAGGAAAGAAAAAGGAATCCTGCTGCTCCTTTTACAACATCATCATTACAGCAAGAGGCTGCTCGCAAATTGAATTTCCGTGCGAAAAAGACGATGATGCTTGCCCAGCAATTATATGAAGGGATCGATTTGGGCAAAGAAGGGACAGTTGGTTTAATCACGTATATGAGAACGGATTCAACACGGGTTTCAGAGCTCGCTCAAAATGAGGCGGCTGAATTTATTCAATCCGCTTATGGAAGCTCCTTTTTACAAACAGAAAAGCGGAAAGAAAAGAAAAATTCTAATACCCAAGATGCCCATGAGGCGATTCGCCCAACGAGTACACTTCGTGAACCGAGCACGATGAAGGAGTACTTGTCCCGTGATCAGTTAAGGCTGTACCGTTTAATTTGGGAGCGTTTTGTAGCAAGTCAAATGGCTCCTGCAATTATGGACACAATGAGTGTTGATTTGAAAAATGGTGATGTGCTGTTTCGAGCAACAGGCTCAAAAATCAAGTTCCCCGGTTTTATGAAGGTATATGTTGAAGGTACAGACGATCAAACAGAAGAGAATAAGAATAATATGCTCCCTGACCTTAAAGAGGGGGATGAAGTGCTGAAAAAGGATATTGAACCGAAGCAGCATTTTACTCAGCCCCCTCCGCGTTATACTGAAGCGCGTCTAGTTAGAACTTTAGAGGAGCTTGGGATAGGACGGCCATCCACCTTTGCACCTACACTGGACACCATACAAAAAAGAGGGTATGTTGCCCTCGATAATAAGCGTTTCGTGCCAACAGAACTGGGAGAAATCGTCCTGCAATTAATTATGGAGTTTTTTCCGGAAATTCTTGATGTTGAGTTCACTGCGAAAATGGAGCAGGATCTTGATTATGTTGAAGAAGGTAAAACAAGATGGGTCGAAATCATCGATGACTTCTATAAAGGCTTTGAGAAGCAATTAAAGAAGGCTGAGAAAGAAATGGCTGAAGTCGAAATTAAAGATGAGCCCGCTGGAGAAGACTGCACAGAGTGCGGCAGTCCAATGGTATTTAAGATGGGGCGCTATGGAAAATTTATGGCATGCAGCAATTTCCCAGATTGCCGTAATACAAAGCCAATTGTTAAAGAGATTGGTGTTAAATGCCCAAAATGTCATGAAGGAAATATCATAGAAAGAAAAAGTAAAAAACGACGTATTTTTTATGGCTGTGATCGTTTTCCAGAATGTGATTTTATATCTTGGGATAAACCGCTCCCTCGGAGCTGTCCAAAATGTGAAAGCCTCTTAGTTGAAAAAAAGCTTAAAAAAGGAATTCAGGTCCAATGTGTGAATTGCGACTACAAGGAAGAGCCACAAAGTTAAAGGGTGAGCAGCTTGCTCACTCTTTTAAGTGCGTAAATATGCCTAGTTTTGCAAAAAAAACTTTCGGAAAGTACTTGAAACTTTATTATTTATCAAACGTATTATAAAATGCAGGAGGAATCACAAAATAAAGAAAAGCAAGAATGTTGTTTAGAATTACGAAGGATAATTCAGAACTTTGTGAAAAATTTGTAAATTATCTTGCGTACGGAAATTTAGTATGGTAATATTGAATAGCTATGCCCTGTGAGGTGAATAAAGTTGGGTAAAGACGAAGTGGTCACAAGGCTGTTTTTACAATACTTGCAAGTTGAAAAGAACTATTCCCAGTACACGATCGAGTATTATCATGGGGATCTATTAGACTTTAGATTGTTCATGTCTGAACAATCTATAACGGAGTTCGAGCAGGTCGAGTATTCGGATGTTCGGTTATTTCTGACAAAATTATTCAATCAAAAATTATCAAGAAAGTCTGTTGCTAGAAAGATTTCAAGCCTGCGGAGTTTCTATAAATTCTTGCTAAGAGAAAAGTTAGCTTCCCAAAATCCATTTGCAGGGGTTTCGATCCCAAAAGTTGACAAAAGGCTCCCGAATTTCTTTTACGAAGAGGAATTGGCAATCCTTTTTCAAGCTTGTGACATTAGCGATCCAATTGGTCAGAGAAATCGAGCAATACTGGAGTTACTTTACGCAACCGGAATAAGGGTAAGTGAATGCTGTAGTATTCACTTGCAGGACATAGATATGGAACTGTCCACGCTGCTGGTACATGGAAAAGGGAGAAAGGATCGTTACGTTCCTTTTGGCAGTTTTGCAGAAGTGGCCTTGGAGCGCTACATAACAGAGGGACGTAAAGCGATTATGCAGCAAAATAAACAGTCACATGATGTTTTACTTGTTAACTTTCGCGGTGGACCGCTAACGACTCGAGGGTTGAGAACGGTTTTAAATAAAATTGTTGAGCAATCATCATTAAACTCGAAAATACACCCTCATAAGTTGAGACATTCATTTGCAACCCATCTATTAAATAATGGGGCAGATATGAGGACGGTTCAGGAATTACTTGGTCATGAGAATTTATCATCAACGCAAATCTATACACATGTGACAAAGGATTATTTGAAAAAGACGTATATGGAGCATCATCCGAGGGCATGAAACACCCAAATAGGAGGAATCTGTATGAATCAATTTCATGCGACCACGATTTTCGCAGTACAACATAAAGGCAAGTGTGCGATGGCGGGAGATGGTCAAGTTACATTCGGCAATGCAGTTGTAATGAAGCACACAGCAAGGAAAGTTAGAAAGTTGTTTAATGGCAAAGTGTTAGCGGGATTTGCCGGCTCGGTTGCTGACGCCTTTACCCTTTTCGAGATGTTTGAAAGCAAGCTAGAAGAATATAATGGAAATCTTCAAAGAGCAGCTGTTGAGCTTGCGAAGCAGTGGAGGAGCGATAAAGTATTACGGAGATTAGAAGCAATGCTGATTGTGATGAATGAGGAAAGCATTCTGCTAGTATCTGGGACCGGAGAGGTGATTGAACCGGATGATGGAGTCTTAGCCATTGGTTCAGGAGGGAATTACGCATTATCCGCTGGAAGATCCCTTAAGCGCTACGCTGGTGAACATTTAACTGCCAGGGAGATTGCTCAAGCTGCCCTCCAAATCGCTGCTGAGATATGTGTTTATACGAACGAAAATATAATTGTTGAAGAGCTAGGAGGAATGTAGACGTGTCAAAAGAAAAAAACTTAACTCCACGGCAAATTGTAGAACGTTTGGATCAATACATAGTCGGTCAAAAAGATGCTAAAAAAGCTGTCGCTGTCGCTTTAAGAAACCGCTATCGCCGCAGTTTGCTCGATGAAAAACTACGGGATGAAATCAACCCGAAAAATATTTTAATGATTGGACCAACAGGGGTTGGTAAGACGGAAATCGCTAGGCGAATGGCAAAGCTCGTTTCGGCACCCTTTGTTAAGGTGGAAGCAACGAAGTTTACTGAGGTTGGCTACGTAGGCCGTGATGTTGAATCGATGGTCAGGGATTTAGTTGAAACGTCTGTCAGACTTGTGAAAGAAGAAAAAATGTTAAGCGTTAAAGAGCGGGCTGAAGAAAATGCGAATAGAAGACTTGTCGATTTACTAGTGCCATCAGCGAAAAAGTCTAGCAACTATAAAAATCCGCTTGAAATGTTATTTGGTGGAGGCTCGTCTGAACAAGAGCCGGAACCAAATCCAACAGAGGAAACAAACATTCAGGAAAAAAGAAAAATTGTTAGAGAAAAATTAGCAATGGGTGATTTAGAAAACGAAATCGTAACGGTGGAGGTCGAAGAACAACAACCTTCAATGTTTGATATGCTCCAAGGCTCTGGCATGGAGCAAATGGGCATGAATATGCAAGATGCTTTAAGTGGTCTGATGCCTAAAAAACGAAAAAAGCGTAAACTTACTGTGAAAGAGGCAAGAAAGGTTTTAACGAATGAAGAAGCTCAAAAGTTAATTGATATGGATGAGGTTACACAAGAGGCTGTACTTAGAGCAGAGCAATCAGGGATTATTTTTATTGATGAAATTGATAAGATTGCTAGTAAGAATCAAGGTGGTTCTTCAGCAGATGTCTCTCGTGAAGGTGTACAGCGTGACATCCTCCCTGTTGTTGAGGGTTCTACTGTAGTAACCAAATACGGTTCAGTTAAAACGGACCATATTTTATTCATGGCTGCTGGAGCATTCCATATTGCCAAACCATCTGATTTGATTCCTGAGCTTCAAGGGCGCTTTCCAATTCGTGTTGAATTAACGAAATTAACGGTTGATGATTTCTTTAAAATTTTAATTGAGCCAGATAACGCCTTGATTAAACAATATGAAGCATTGTTAGAAACGGAAGGTATACAAATTGAATTTTCTGACGATGCTATTCGTAAGATAGCGGAAGTAGCATTTGAAGTGAATCAAAATACGGACAATATTGGAGCGAGAAGACTTCACACCATTCTTGAAAAGTTACTGGAGGATCTATCATTTGAGGCTCCAGACATAACAATGGAAAAAGTTACAATTACACCGCAATATGTCGAAGAAAAGTTAGGCGCTATTTCCAAAAATAAAGATTTAAGTCAATTTATTTTATAGGAGCTTCTTTATAAACAGTGGCTCCAGAATGGGTTCAAATTGCCCCTAGTTTAAGTTTCAACATATTTTGTAATTGATCTTAAAAAATAATAAAATAATCGAAGCAACAAGGGTTGTAAGGAAATAGGAGGAAGAATAATGGATTTATTAACAAAAACAAGAAAAATTAACGCTTTATTACAAAAAGCTGCAGGTAAGCCTGTTAACTTCAAGGAAATGTCAGAAACTTTAAGCGAAGTGATTGAAGCGAATATCTTCATCGTTAGCAGACGAGGAAAATTGCTAGGCTTTGCAGTTAATCAAAAAATTGAAAACGATCGTATGATTAAAATGCTTGAGGATCGTCAGTTCCCAGAAGAATATACAAACAATCTGTTCAATATTAAAGAAACCTCGTCAAATCTTGATATTGATAGTGAGTACACTGCTTTCCCAGTTGAGAATAAAGAATTATTTCAAAATGGTTTGACGACAATTGTGCCGATTATTGGCGGTGGAGAAAGACTGGGAACATTAATTTTAGCTAGATTACAGGAGCAATTCCATGATGACGATCTTATTCTAGGGGAATACGGAGCAACAGTTGTAGGAATGGAAATTCTTCGTGAAAAAGCGGAAGAAATTGAAGAAGAAGCTCGCAGTAAAGCGGTTGTGCAAATGGCGATCAGCTCACTTTCGTATAGTGAACTGGAAGCAATTGAACATATATTTGAAGAACTAAACGGGCAAGAAGGTTTGTTAGTTGCTTCTAAAATTGCTGACCGCGTTGGAATCACTCGTTCAGTAATTGTCAATGCGCTTCGCAAACTTGAAAGTGCTGGAGTAATTGAATCTCGTTCACTAGGAATGAAGGGAACGTATATTAAAGTGTTAAATGACAAGTTCCTCGTTGAGCTTGATAAGCTTAGAGCAAATTAATTAAGTACAGAAGCTGCATCAAAAAATCTTTTTTTGTTTCGGAGTGTAGACAAACTCGAGAATTTTCGAGTTTGTCTACACTCTTTTTCTTTAATCGATTGCTTTTCGGAAAACAGGTACATGGAGCGGAAATGCCCGGATTTGGAAACGTTAAATGTTTTAAAAGGCCTCTTCATACTTTTATTCCTGACCGTGGTTTTGGAATGAGTATAGTCAAAAGCTTCCCTCTTTTTAATACAATTCATTCAGAAAGCTAATGTTTGTAAAGCACATGTAAAAATTAAGTCCGGAAATTAAAATTGTGGAGCAGTTGAACAATGCTACTTATTAATGAATTTAGTCACGGAAAAATTGTATTTTTTAGAAATGAATACGTTTACATTTTTATGCATAATTAATAAATATATTAACACAACGATTTGTTGAACATTTTATGCGAAAAAAGTCGATTTTTGTTAAAAAAACTCCCACTTTTTGTAGCAAATGTGTCATAATCAAGGATAATGATAATGATTCTAAAGTATCAGCTTTTTACGATTTAAATAATATAGTCCCAATGCAAAATGAATGAAAACAGGTCCTATATCCCATTTTTTTTAACGATTATTGCATAGACATATTATTTCTTATTCATTACAATTAAGTATGTATTACATTATTCTTCTAAATATTACAATCTTCAACAAAATCCCTTAACACGGATTAAGTATAATAATGGTGGTGAGAAAAATTGAAGCTGTTTTCAAATACGATTTCAACACTAGAGAGTGCTTTAAACTATTCTTCTACAAAGCAAAAGGTAATTGCTCAAAATATCTCAAATGCTGACACTCCTAATTATAAAGCTAAAGAAGCTAGCTTTAAATCTGCGTTAAATGATGCACAAAATGCTTCAATGACAGCAAAGCGGACGGATATCAGACATTTTAATTTTCATGGAGAAGATTCGTCAAACGTAATGATTAGAACTAATAATCGTACTTCGTATAACAATAATGGTAATAACGTGGATGTTGATAAGGAAATGGCAGATTTAGCTACAAATCAAATCTATTACAATGCATTAACAGAAAGAATTAGCGGAAAGTTTCAGTCTTTGCAATCGGTAATAAAAGGAGGTAAGTAATCATGTCCATCTTTCATAGTATAAACACTTCTGCTTCTGCGCTGACCTCTCAAAGGCTGCGAATGGATGTCATCTCATCGAATATGGCCAATGTTGATTCTACAAGAGCAACTCAGATAAATGGTGAATGGGTTCCATATCGTCGTAAATCAGTTGTTCTTCAACCGAAAGAAGGCGGTTTTTCTTCATTTTTGAATGTTGCAATGAATAAAAATGAAGCTGGAAATGGAGTGAAAGTTTCAAGGATTGTCGAGGATGATTCCCCTTTCAAAGAAGTATATGATCCTGAACATCCCGATGCCGATGAATTTGGCTATGTGCAGATGCCGAATGTTGATCCGTTAAGGGAGATGGTTGACCTGATTAGTGCAACCCGTTCTTATGAAGCAAATGTAACAGTGTTGAATGCCTCAAAGGGTATGCTGATGAAAGCTTTAGAAATAGGGAAATAAAAGGAGCCTTCTTAAATGAATAATATATCGTTTCCGAATGTGTCGAGCGTACTTCCAGTCACCAATGAGGTGAAAACCTCTCCAGTTACACCATACGAGGCACAGAAGAGTTTTGCGTCCGTACTTAAGCAATCAATTGAAAAAGTCAATGAAGCCCAAGTACAATCAGATGTTATGACTGAAAAGCTTGTACGGGGAGAAAACGTTGATTTACACCAAGTGATGATTGCAAGCCAAAAAGCAAGTATAACACTACAAGCAACAATGGAAATTCGTAACAAAGTTATTGAAGCGTATCAAGAAGTTATGAGAATGCAAGTTTAGTAGTTGAGGGGGTTATGCCCTCTCGATAATTAGACAGAATAGCCGGGGGATAAGAATGACAGATTCGTTTCAGAAATATATTAACAAATTAAAAGAATACTGGAATGGCCGTTCTAAACAATACAAAATGATCATTATCGGATCTATTCTGTTAGGTGTCATTATTCTTTCTTTGGTCATTTTTTTTACAACAAGAACAAATATGGTTCCTTTATATAAAGATTTATCTTTAACAGAAATTGGAACCATTAAAGAAAATCTAGACGGTAAAGGTATAAAGTATGAAATCTCTGATGGTGGAACAACAATTAGTGTTCCACAGGAACAGGCAGATTCTCTTAAAGTGGAGTTAGCAGCAGAAGGTTTGCCAAAAACAGGTGGAATTGATTATTCCTTCTTTAGCCAAAATGCCGGATTTGGCATGACGGATAATGAGTTTAATGTCATGAAGCTCGACGCCATGCAAACTGAGTTAGCCAATTTAATTAAAGGTGTTGAAGGGGTCAGAGATGCGAGAGTGATGATTACTCTTCCAACACAAGGGATCTTTGTAAATGATGCAAATGAAGAGGCTACGGCTGCGATTATTTTGAATACAGTTCCAGGTTATCAATTTGAAGAAAAGCAAATCAATGCTTTGTACCATCTTGTTTCAAAAAGTGTACCAAATCTTCCTACAGATAATATCGTCATTTCGAACCAAAATTTTGAGTACTTTGATCTAAAAAATAATGAAAATTCTTCAGGTGACACATTCACTGCACAAAATGAAATTAAAAAAGAAATTGAACGTGATGTGCAACGCCAAGTACAAAGCATGCTTGGCACGTTAATGGGTCAAGATAAAGTGGTTGTTTCGGTAACTGCTGACATCGATTTTACAAAAGAAAATCGTGAAGAAAATCTTGTTACACCTGTTGATGAAGAAAACATGGAAGGAATCGCTTTAAGTGCTCAAAAAATTACTGAGACTTTTACTGGTAATGGCGCTGGAGCGGGTGGTGTTCCTGCAGGTGAAGACCCTGCCGACACCCTTGGCGGTACATATCAAGAGGGAGCATATGGAAATGGCGATTATGAAAGAATTGAAGAGACGATTAATAATGAAGTAAATAAGATCCGAAGAGAAATTATTGAAAGTCCGTATAAAATAAGAGACTTAGGAATCCAAGTAATGGTTGAACCTCCGATTGCAGATGATGAATCTTCACTTCCGCAGGAGAGGGTAGACGATATCACAAGGATGTTAAGTACAATTGTTAGAACGACAATTAATAAAGATACAATTGAAGGAGAATTAACGGATGAAGACATCCAAGACAAGGTAGTTGTTTCCGTACAACCATTTAACGGCAAGCTACAGTTTAATACAGAACCACAAAGTGCGATCCCTTGGTGGGTTTATGTGCTAGGTGGAGTGTTACTTTTAATTATTATTCTTCTAATCTTCCTATTCGTAAGAGCGCGTAAAAAGCGTGAGGAAGAAGAGATGGAAGAATTTGAAGAAGAATCACAAGTTCAAATTCCTGATGTAAATGAGGAACAGGAAACTGAAGGAAGCTTAAGAAGAAAGCAGCTAGAAAAAATGGCAAAAGAAAATCCAGAAGACTTTGCGAAACTATTAAGGACGTGGATCTCGGAAGACTAGGAGGTTTGAAAGTTGGCAATTAGAGAGCAAAAAGAATTAACAGGAAAACAAAAAGCAGCCATTCTTCTCATATCACTTGGCCCTGATGTATCTGCGTCTGTATATAAGCATTTAAGTGAAGAAGAAATTGAAAAACTAACATTGGAAATTTCCTCCGTTAAAAAGGTGGACTCTCAAGCAAAAGAGGAGATCATGGAGGAATTTCACAACATTGCACTGGCGCAGGATTATATTTCTCAAGGTGGAATTGGCTATGCAAAAACAGTCCTTGAAAAAGCGTTAGGTTCTGAACAGGCGTCGGTCATTATAAATAGATTAACTTCTTCTTTGCAGGTGCGACCATTTGATTTTGCTAGAAAAGCTGATCCAGCGCAAATTCTCAATTTTATTCAAAATGAACATCCGCAAACGATCGCCTTGATTTTATCGTATTTAGATGCTACTCAAGCTGGGCAGATACTGTCAGAGCTACCACAGGAAATGCAGGCAGATGTGGCGAGAAGGATTGCGGTTATGGATAGTACATCACCTGAAATCATTAATGAAGTTGAGCAAATTTTGGAACGGAAACTCTCTTCAACCGTCACCCAAGACTATACGCAAACAGGTGGGGTCGAAGCCGTGGTTGAAGTGCTTAACGGGGTAGACAGAGCAACGGAAAGAACGATTTTAGACGCATTGGAAATCCAGGATCCAGAGTTGGCAGAGGAAATCAAGAAACGGATGTTTGTATTTGAGGACATTGTTACTCTTGATAATCGGGCTATTCAAAGAGTTATTCGTGATTGTGAAAATGAGGATCTAATGCTTTCATTAAAAGTTTCTAGTGATGAAGTGAAAAACATTGTTTATAAAAACATGTCAACGCGAATGGTCGAAACCTTCAAAGATGAAATGGAATATATGGGGCCTGTTCGTCTTCGAGACGTTGAGGAAGCTCAATCAAGAATTGTTGCAATCATTCGCCGTCTAGAAGAAGCTGGTGAGATCGTCGTCGCTCGTGGCGGAGGAGATGATATCATTGTCTAGGCTTATCAAATCTGGCTGGTCTAAGGTTGAAGAGCAGGAAAATAAAGTGATTTCCATTCGAAGCTTTAAAGTAGAAAACGAAGAGGTTGACGTTGAAGCGGCTGATATTGAAATCTCCATGCAGCAAAAAGAAATTTTGAACGAAGCGAAGGAAGAGGCAAACAGGATCGTTGCAGAGGCTAGAGCTTTCCAAGAACAAGTGCAGGCTCAATTGCAGGAAGAAAGAAACAATTGGGATGAAGAGGTCGTAAGATTAACGAATCAAGCACAGGAAAGTGGTTATGAGGCTGGTTTTTTACAAGGTAAAGAAGAAGGTTATCAGCAGATGCATGAGCTGATTGAACAGGCCAGAGAAACCGTTAACCTTTCCAAAACAGATTATCATCGAACGATTGAAGAATCTGAACCAATTATTTTAGCCATTGCGTTAAAAGTGGCTGAACGGATTCTTGGTCAGCATCTCGAAGGGCAGTCAGACCATTTTCTAAGTATTGTGAAACGGGCTCTGAAAGAAGCAAGGGAATATCGTGAAATACAATTGCACGTACACCCAGCACACTATGAGCTTCTCTTGTCTCAAAAAGAAGATTTAATTAAAATTTTCCCGAAGGAAACTGAACTTTATATTTATCCAGACGGAGACTTAACAGAGCTTAGCTGCATTATCGAATCAGCTAATGGAAGAATTGATGCAAGTGTAGATCAACAGCTTTTGGAAATTAAAGCAAAGTTATTCGAATTGCTGGAGAGTGAATAATGTGAAATTAGCTGACTTATTAGAGCAAATTGACCAGATAGATACATATAAACATTACGGTAGAGTTAAGCGAGTAGTAGGTCTGATGATTGAGTCACAGGGTCCAGAAAGCTCGATTGGCGATGTTTGCTATATTCATGTCGGCCATAAACACAAAAGGAAAATTAAAGCTGAAGTAGTGGGCTTTAAAGATGAGAACATTATTTTGATGCCCTATACAACGGTTAATGACATCTCTCCAGGAAGTTTAGTGGAAGCAAGCCATAAACCTCTTGAAATTAAGATTGGTCCAGGTTTAATAGGCAGTGTTCTTGATTCGCTTGGAAAGCCGCTAGATGAAGAAGAACTGCCAAAAGGATTGACCCCTGTATTGACTGAGCAGCAGCCACCCAATCCATTAAAACGACCTCCTATCTCTGAATCTATCGAAGTCGGTGTTCGTATGATTGATTCGCTATTAACAGTAGGTACGGGGCAAAGGGTTGGGATCTTTGCCGGTAGCGGAGTCGGAAAGAGTACGTTGCTGGGGATGATTGCCAGAAATACGAAAGCTGATTTAAATGTTATTGCACTTATTGGAGAGCGTGGTCGCGAGGTACGAGAATTTATTGAACGAGATCTGGGACCAGAAGGCTTAGCGCGTTCAATCGTCATTGTGGCCACTTCTGACCAACCAGCATTAATGAGAATTAAAGGGGCATTCACAGCAACAGCTATTGCAGAGTATTTTCGCGATCGCGGTTTGAATGTGATGCTGATGATGGATTCAGTTACGAGGGTTGCAATGGCGCAGAGAGAAGTCGGTTTGGCGATTGGTGAGCCGCCTACAACGAAAGGGTATACACCATCTGTTTTTGCGATACTTCCAAAGCTTTTGGAAAGAACCGGTACTAATATGTTAGGCTCAATCACGGCTTTCTACACCGTTTTAGTAGATGGTGATGATATGAATGAGCCTATTGCTGATACAGTTCGCGGAATTCTTGATGGACATTTTGTCCTGGATCGAGAGCTGGCTAATAAAGGGCAGTATCCTGCCATTAACGTTTTGAAAAGTGTAAGTCGAGTTATGAACAATGTTGTTCCTGAAGAACATCGTAAATCAGCTGAAAAGCTTAGAGAACTTTTAAGCACTTATATTAATTCTGAAGACCTAATTAATATTGGGGCTTATAAAAAAGGTTCATCTAAACAAATTGATGAAGCTATTCGTTTGTATCCAGACATTATTAGCTTTTTAAAACAGGAAACGAATGAGAAGGCATCGTTTCATGATAGCTTAAATGCTCTATATGAGTTAATGGGAAAAGGTGAGAATATCCGATGACTTATCAATATAAGTTTGCTAGAGTATTAGCCTTGAAGGAAAGGGAGAAAGATGAGGCTCTCTTTACTTATCAGGATGCAGTAAAAAAATTTGAAGAAGTCGCTGAAAAGTTATACGAATTATTACGGAAAAAAGAAGATTTGGAGGCTTTTCAATCTGCAGAGCTTAAGAACGGTCTATCGATTGTCGAAATCCGCCATCACCAGCAATTTATTGGAAATTTAGAAAAGACAATTAACCACTATCAAAAAATGGTTATTAATGCCCGAAATCGAATGAATTTATTTCAGGAAAAACTGATGGAAAAAAATATAGAAGTAAAGAAATTTGAAAAAATTCGCGAAAAGGATTTTGAGCATTTCCTCAATTCCTTAAAAACAATTGAGAATAAACAAATGGATGATATCTCGATTCAGCTTTATATGAACCGAGGAAGTTAGGTGATTTGATGGCAAAAATAGCAGAAGAAGTAGAAGAAAAAAAAGCGAATAAATTCCAATGGTTTCTTTACACCGGAGTTATCCCAGTATTATTTTTAATTGTCGTTCTATTAATTGTTTTCTCAGTTGCCGGCATTAATGTTTTTGAAAAAGCTCAGGAATACAGTCAAAAGATCCCTTTTCTATCGCAAATGATGGAAGAGGAGCCAAGCAAAACGATGGAAGATTTAGAAGCAGATACCATTGAGCTTGAAGGGATAATTAAAGATAAAGAAGCACAAATTGAAAAATTGCAGCAGGAGCTAGAAGGAAAAGATACTGAAATTGAGCGAAATAAACTAGAAATTGAACAACTTCAACTGCAAATAGACGACCTTCTGGCGATTCAAGAAGAAAATAAACGTGCTTTTCAGGATATTGTGAAGACTTATGAAACGATGTCAGCGAAAAAAGCTGCCCCAATTATTTCACAGATGCAAGAACAAGAAGCAATGCAAATTTTATCAAATATTAAGTCAGATAATTTAGCTGCTATATTGGAGAATTTATCTCCAGAGGAGGCGGCGAAGTATACGGAATTATTAACTAATGAGTAGCAATTTTATTGATCGAAAGGAGGTGAAATGATGGAGATCGGAGCTGTTAATATATTAAGTTCTTCCTCATCTTCGCAGAAAGCAGGCAATTTTAAAAATGTCACTGGCTTTAAAGGACTTGTTGGGACATTTTTGCAAGAGCCAAATTTGGCAGATGATTCGGTCGCTGCTGCGAACAAGCTATTACAATCTTTTTCGAAGGAAGAATTGCTGGATTTGATTGCTTTTTTGCAAACCGAGGATGTACTTGATTTGGATGAGGGTTTGCTCATGTTGAATCAATCACTTTCCGTTCATCACGAAGATGAATTATTTCAGTTAATTGAAGAAGTATTGTTGCCAAATTTATCACTTGCGCAGTTGGCTGAGAGAATTGATGTTGCGTCTCTTGGGACCAATGCTATGAGAATCGAGGACTTAGTAGCGGTTTTAGGGCAATTGAATGCGATGACGTCAGAGGAGTTGCGAAATTCATTAAGCGGTGATATGGCTCAAATACTTAAGACTGTAAAAATGTTTGAACTTCTTGCTGGTGAACAGAAATTGTCTGCAGATCACGGGAAATTGAAAGATCTATTGCAGCAATTTACAAAAAGACTTGAACTTCTCCTTTCTGCAGATAGTGAAAATAAACCGCCATTAAATAGACAAGAGTATATAATTAGAACATTTTCGGCAGTGGCCCAGGAGCTTAACAGCAAGCAGCCACTGGCAAAGCAAACAGGTGAAGCGGGGCTTGAATCAAAGAATTTAGCTGCTAAAGCAGAGACAGTTCATGGTATGATTCAATATCATCAAGTGTCAAAAGCTGAGCAACTTACTTTGTCTTTGCAACAAGGCGAACGACCAACAGGGGCAAATGAGTTAATCAAGCAATTTGAAAATATCCTTGCAAGAAGTAATTTTTCCAATAACGCTGGCACTCAAAAACTTTTAATTAAGCTCAACCCAGAACATTTAGGAGCTTTGCGAATCGAATTGATTCAACGTGACGCCGGATTGGTGGCAAAAATCATGACTACCACAAAATTGGCGAAGGAAACATTGGAGACGCATTTGAATGGCTTAAAACAGGCATTCGGCACGCAAAATATTCAAGTCGATCGCGTTGAAATCTCCCAAGCACTGAATCAACAGCAGGAAAGATTTATTGGACGAGAGCAACAGTCCCAGCAAAATGGACAGGAAAACAGACAACAACAGGAGCAAGGCAAAAACGAGACAGAAGAGGCTTCTTTTATGACTTCCTTTGAAGAGGCGCTCTTAAATACTGAAGTATAGGCAGGTTAAAAATATGTCAAATACTATTGCACCTTCTTTACTCTATTCCAATTATAAAAATGAACAGAAAAAAACTGGTTCCAACACATTGGGAAAAGACGATTTCTTAAAATTGCTGATTACCCAGTTGCAAAATCAGGATCCAACAAATCCAATGCAGGATCGTGAATTCATTGCTCAGATGGCTCAGTTTTCTTCATTGGAGCAAATGACAAATATGAATTCACTGATGCAAAAAGTTGCAAATGCGCAAGAAGAGAGCAACCTTATCTCTTATGGGCAATTTATAGGAAAAGAAATTACTTGGCATAAACTTGAAGAGAATGCAAACGGTGAAATCAAGATATTAGAAGGAACGGGGAAAGTAGTTTCTCTTCAATTTAAGGAAGGCAATGTGTACTTTATTTTAGAAGATGGAACAAAGCTAGAACCGGGTAATATTTCACAATTTAATGAACAAATAGCAAAAGATTACGATCTGATCCAAGCGAGTATGCTGATAGGTAAAACAGTGACTTATTTAAGTAGCAACAAAGAAGAAGCAACAGCCGCGATTAAATCAGTGTCGATAAAGGATGGAAAAATCCAATTTCACTTAGATGATGATAGTAATACGACAATCACTTCCTCGCAAATGATAAAAATTCAATAGGAGAAGGTTGATTGATGGATAAATTTGATTTTAGACCCATAAAATCTCAACCAATTACTCCCCAAACTGTTCAGACGAAAAAATTGAAATCAATGAGTGGGAATGTGTTTTCCCAGCATTTACAGCAGGCAATCATTGATAGCAACAAGCTAACGTTAAGCAAACATGCAAAGGAAAGACTGCAGCAGCGGGATATTCACATTGATGATAGACGCTGGAAACAAATTGAAGCAAAGGTTAGTGAAGCAAAGAAAATGGGAGTAAAAGAATCATTAGTTTTATTAGATGAAGCGGCATTAATTGTCAGTGCGAAAAATAACACAGTCATTACAGCAATGGATCGTCAGGAAGCAACATCACAAATTTTCACCAATATAAATGGAACAATTGTTCTCGAATAATTAAAGGCTGGACCTAGATAGGAAGCCAAAGCTGCGGAATGACTGAAGCAGCTTAATTGAAAGGAGAATTATTTATGCTACGTTCAATGTACTCTGGAATTAGTGGTTTGAAAAACTCGCAAACAAAGCTTGATGTCATTGGTAATAATATTGCTAATGTCAATACTTATGGTTTTAAAAAGAGTCGCGTAACATTTAAAGACATGCTGAGCCAAACGGTTGCTGGAGCTTCTGCAGCCACTGATTTACGCGGAGGGACTAACCCTAAACAAATAGGACTTGGTTCCACTTTAGCAACGATTGATACGATTCATGATGGCTCTAGCTTGCAAACTACGACTCGTTCTTTAGATGTAGGAATTGATGGCGATGGCTATTTCGTTGTAAGACAAGGAAACGCCCAATACTACACAAGAGCAGGTAATTTCTACTTGGATGAAAACGGCACACTTGTAAACGGGGATGGTTTAGCTGTACAAGCTTATCGCTACGATGCTAACGGCAATTTAACAAATGTTTATGGAGATGTGGCGGTAAATATTAATGCGGTTATGCCAGCAACGGTTACAAGCAATGTCGTATTTTCAGAGAATTTATCCGCAGATGCGATTACAGATTCTGTTTATACTCAGCAGATTAGAGTGATTGATAATGGTGGAAATCCGCATAGCATTGATGTTCATTTTAAAAGAACGGCAACGGGATGGGAGTATTTCATTAATAAGGATCCAGAAGCAAATCCTGCCCCGACTAGCGATGGTACATTAACCTTTGGTGCGGATGGTAATTTAACGAATCCAACAGCACCAGTAACCTTTAACTTGGATATCGATGGACAAGCTGCTACCACTGTAGACAATTTAGCTCTTACCCTTAATTTTGCCGGCTTAACGATGAATTCTGGACCGACAACAGCAATTGTGAACCCGAACGGGAATACAGAAGGAAAGCTGGATAGCTTTAATATCGGGGCATCAGGAGATATTAGCGGTGTGTATTCAAACGGTGAAATTGTGACACTGGGTCGCTTGGCATTAGCTAAATTTAGCAATACATCAGGTCTTACGAAAGCAGGAAACAATCTCTTTCAGGAATCCATTAACTCAGGTGCTGCTAATATCGGTGCAGCGGGTGATGGAAGAGGTTCATTGGTATCAGGCGCCTTAGAGATGTCAAACGTAGACCTGTCAGAGGAATTTACAGAAATGATCGTTGCCCAGCGTAGCTTCCAAGCGAATACGCGTATTATTACAACATCTGATGAGATACTGCAGGAGCTTGTAAATTTAAAACGATAGGGTAAGGGAGGGACAGGACTGAAGTGGTAGAAGTCTTCAGTCCTGAATATTACCGTGATAAATGTTACAAGATTAAATGGAAAGCCTTATATCATTAATGCAATTTATATTGAAACAATTGAATCCTTTCCTGATACGACGATTACCCTGTCAAATGGTCATAAATATGTTGTGAAGGAAACCGAGGAAGAAATCGTACAGTTAGTGAATAAGTTCTATCAAACTGTCAACCTATTAGGAGTTCAACAGTTGGAGGGCCCAGAGCATGAAAAATAATAAGCTTGTCATGATAATGTTAATTATTCTAATTACGATTACTCTTGTTGGAGCTGTTGCTGTTGTAGTCGTTCTAAAGGTAACAGGAGCTGAAAACACCGCGGGACCAACAATTGATGAGTTATTAGAGTATTCGGTGGACATTCCAGAAATTACGACTAATTTAGCTGGAAATGATTTTATTCGTATCTCATTCAAAATTCAAACTGATAGTAAGAAAGCAAAGGAAGAATTGGAAAAACGAGATTTTCAAGTTAATAACATTATTATTCATACATTATCTGAAAAGAAACCAGAGGAGATTCAAGGTTCACAAGGACAAAAACTTCTTGAAGAAGAGTTAAAGGAAAAAGTAAATGAATTGATGATGTCCGGAAAAGTGGAGAAAGTATACATCACCGGATCGCTCCTCCCGTAATTTTTCGACAAAATTGAGATGTAAGTGAATGGAGGTGAGGATTCGTGTCCGGAGAGGTTTTATCACAAAGTGAAATTGATGCGTTATTATCTGCCATCTCTACAGGAGAAATGGATGCTGATGAGCTTAAAAAAGAGACGAGCGAGAAAAAGGTAAAAGTCTATGACTTTAAAAGAGCATTAAGATTTTCCAAAGACCAGATTCGAAGCTTAACAAGAATTCATGAGAATTTTGCCAGATTGTTAACAACTTTTTTCTCCGCTCAATTGAGAACCTATGTTCAAATTTCAGTTGCATCTGCTGATCAAATCCCATATGAGGAGTTTATTCGTTCCATACCGAAAATGACGATCTTAAATGTATTTGAGGTGCCCCCATTAGATGGTCGAGTCTTGATGGAAGTGAATCCTAACATTGCTTATGCAATGATGGATCGAATGATGGGTGGGAAAGGTAGCAGCATCAATAAAGTTGAGAATTTAACTGAAATTGAAACAAAGATTATGACGACAACGTTTGAACGTTCTCTGGAATACTTACGTGAAGCTTGGGAAACAATCGCTGAGATTGAACCAATAATGGCTGATTTTGAAGTGAATCCTCAGTTTTTACAAATGGTTTCACCGAATGAGACGGTCGTTGTAATATCGCTTAACACCACGATTGGTGAAACAACAGGAATGATAAATATTTGTATTCCTCACGTTGTTTTAGAACCGATAATACCAAAGCTTTCTGTCCATTATTGGATGCAGACAGATAAAAAGGATAGAGAGCCTCAGGAAGTCGAGCTTTTAGAAAAACGACTAAAAAGAGCCAATCTGCCTATTGCGGTTGAATTGGGAAATGCCGAGATCACGATTCAAGATTTCTTGATGATGGATGTTGGTGATGTTATAGAATTAAAACAAACGATTGAAAATCCATTAACGATTAAAATAGCTGAAGTTCCAAAATTCAAGGGACAAGCTGGAAAACTCAATAAAAAAATTGCAGTGCAAATATTAGAGACATTGAAGGGGGGAGACGATAATGGTGAGTGATGATATGCTCTCTCAAGATGAGATAGATGCTTTGTTAAAAGGAACAGATGATGTAGAGCTAGACAGCACCAAAAACGAAGACGTTAATGTGGAAGAATATTTAACAGTAATGGAGCAAGATGCTTTAGGGGAAATTGGAAATATTTCTTTTGGGAGCTCGGCAACGGCATTATCCACATTATTAAATCAAAAAGTTGATATTACGACACCAACCGTTTCAGTCATTTTAAAGAGTGATTTAGAGGATGAGTTTCCACACCCTTATGTAGCGATTCAAGTCAAATATACAGAAGGTTTCTCAGGAACGAATCTACTTGTCGTTAAACAAGAGGATGCTGCCATTATTGCCGATTTAATGCTTGGTGGAGATGGATTAAATCCTGCTGAGTTACTGGGAGAAATCCAACTCAGTGCTGTTCAAGAGGCAATGAATCAAATGATGGGTTCTTCAGCAACTTCAATGTCTACAATCTTTAGTAAAAAAGTGGACATTTCGCCACCAACAATTGATATGTTGGATATTCAGCATGGTGAAGGAACTGAAAAAATACCGAAAGATGATATGCTTGTCAAGGTTTCATTTAGGTTGAGAGTGGGAGAACTTATCGACTCCAGCATTATGCAGTTGTTACCGCTCTGTTTCGCCAAGGAGCTAGTTGCAGAATTGTTAAATCCATCTGGCAGTAAGACTGAAGAGTCAGCTTCAAGCGCTGAAGCGGCTGTCTATAATGAACAGCCTCAACCAGCAAGCGCCGCTGTAAATGCTGGAGCACAAGCGTCGGCTCCAGTGTATAGTGAAGCTTCACAACAAAGTTCACAGCCTGGTGGATATCAAATTCCGCCAATGCAACAGCCTATGGCCCATCACCAACCGGGTCCACAGCATTACGGAGCGCAGTATCAAAGCGGTCCACAGCCGACAGTACAACCAGCAATGTTTTCTAGCTTTGACCAGTATCAGCTTCAAGAATCTGAGGCGAAAAATTTAAATATGTTATTTGATATTCCGCTTCAAGTAACAGTCGAGCTAGGTAGAACGAAAAGATCTGTGAAGGAAATCCTTGAACTATCTCCTGGATCAATTATTGAATTGGACAAGCTGGCAGGTGAACCAGTTGACATATTAGTAAATAATCGCTTAATCGCAAAGGGTGAAGTGGTTGTTATTGATGAAAACTTTGGGGTCCGTGTAACAGATATCATTAGTCAAACAGACCGACTAAATAAACTAAGATGAACAATGGGGGAAAAGATTAATGGCGCACAAAATTTTAATTGTAGATGATGCAGCATTTATGCGGATGATGATTAAAGATATTTTAACAAAAAACGGTTTTGAAGTAGTAGGTGAAGCTGCTGATGGTGCACAGGCACTTGAGAAGTATCAAGAAACGAATCCGGACTTGGTAACGATGGATATCACGATGCCGGAAATGGATGGAATTACAGCGTTGAAGGAAATTAAGAAATTAAACCCAAGTGCGAAGGTAATTATGTGTTCAGCAATGGGGCAGCAGGCGATGGTTATCGATGCTATCCAAGCTGGGGCAAAAGACTTCATTGTAAAACCGTTCCAAGCAGATCGAGTTATTGAAGCGATTTCGAAAACATTGGCATAGTGTTCATTTAAAGGGCGGCTTTCATGCCGCCATACTTTCTCTACTAGAATTCAAAATATAGAGGTGCATCCAGTTGCGAGTAATTCAGCAATCCGTCAAAATCCTTCTTCTTTCCGTTGTATTAGTGATCGGATTTCATACAGAGGTTAAGGCAGAACCAGACGATAGTGTGAAAAATATGTTTGAACAAGAACAACAAAATGTGGAGGAAGAATCTGAACCACAGGAGATTCCAAGCAACGAGGCTGTAGATGAAAGCGGCCCAGCGGGAATTACGATTTGGGACTTCATGAAAATGATTGTGGCCACCATATTTGTGATCGCACTTCTGTATTTTTTACTAAAGTTTATAAACAAAAAAAGCCACGGTTATCGTGATACGCAATTGATTCAAAATATTGGGGGGGCACCTGTTGGTTCAAACCGCTCCGTCCAGATTATTAAAGTAGGCAAAAGGCTGCTTATAGTTGGTGTGGGGGAAAACATTCAACTATTAAAAGAGATTGATGATGAAGAGGAAGCACGAGAAATTATTGAGGAACATAATCACAAAATTGAACAATTAGCTCGTCCAAGCGATATTGTGACAAAGGTAATTGAAAGAACGAAAGCATTTCAAAAACAGGATCAAGAAAAAGAAAAGCGTTCTTTTTCTTCACACTTGAAAACACAGTTAGATCAGATCACAAAGCAAAGAAAGAAGATGTACGATGAAATGGAGAAGAAAGGGTCAGAAGAGAAATGAATGAGTTTATGGAATTTTTTAACAATAGCGATCCTGCTAATGTTTCAACATCAGTTAAACTGATCCTACTTCTAACCGTGATGTCCTTGGCTCCAAGTATTCTAGTGCTGATGACTTCATTCACTAGAATTGTGATTGTTCTTTCCTTTGTCAGAACGGCGCTTGCCACTCAGCAAATGCCACCAAACCAAGTAATCATTGGTTTATCTCTATTTTTAACGTTTTTTATTATGGCACCTACCTTTAGTGAGGTGAATCAACAGGCTTTAACACCGTTATTTAATGAAGAAATTACCCTTGATGAAGCATATGAAAGGGCATCGCTGCCATTAAAGGAATTTATGAGTGCGCATACGAGGCAAAAGGATCTTGCTTTGTTCTTAGAGTATTCACAGGCTGAAAGGCCGGAGTCAATTGAAGATATCCCTCTTACTACACTTATACCGGCGTTCGCGATAAGTGAAATTAAGACAGCTTTTCAAATTGGTTTTATGATTTTTATTCCTTTTTTAGTGATAGACATGGTCGTGGCAAGTGTGTTGATGTCAATGGGGATGATGATGCTTCCACCAGTGATGATCTCACTGCCTTTTAAAATTTTATTATTCGTTCTGGTAGACGGTTGGTATTTAGTTGTGAAATCTCTATTGGACAGCTTCTAAATAATTTGTTTAAGAAGCTGACACCTTTGAAAGTAAGCATTTTAATCATATTCATTTGTACAAGCAAAAAAAGAAGGTGAAATTGGATGACTCCAGAAAGTGTAATTTCAATCGCAGAACAAGGGATTTGGATTGTTCTATTGATTAGTGGACCACTTCTATTGCTTGCTCTTATAGTAGGTTTAATCGTCAGCGTATTTCAAGCTACGACGCAAATCCAGGAACAAACATTAGCGTTTGTCCCTAAAATTGTCGCTGTCTTACTAGGAATTGTTTTCTTCGGTCCGTGGATGTTAAGTCGCATGCTTACTTATGCGAACGATATTTTTTCTAATTTAACGAGGTTTGTAGGCTGATGTTATGGTAGATTTACTTCCTGAATTTCCTGCTTTTTTACTTATTTTTGTTAGGGTTACATCATTTTTTTTGATGATGCCTCTTTTTTCTTACCGAACAATACCTGCAAGTCATAAAATCGGCCTCGGCTTTTTTCTTGCTTGGATTATGTTTTATACAGTAGAAGCACCGCTGTTTGAAATAAATGGTGCCTACTTTTTGCTAATTATGAAAGAAGCGCTCGTAGGCATACTGGTTGGCTTTATTGCTTATTTAATCCTTTCTGCTATTCAAATTGCTGGGGGGTTTATAGATTTTCAAATGGGATTTGCCATTGCCAACGTCATTGATCCGCAAACAGGTGCACAAAGCCCTTTAACAGGACAGTATTTTTACATTATTACACTGCTCTTTTTGCTGAGTGTAAACGGTCACCATCTTTTAATTGATGGTGTGTACTATAGTTATCAATTTATTCCTATAGATCAGGCTTGGATTCCTTTTGGGGATGAAAACATGGTTGAGTATGTGGTTAAGTCCTTTAGCTCCATGTTTATGGTTGCTTTACAAATGGCTATACCTGTTGTAGGGAGTTTGTTTTTAGTGGATGTGGCCTTGGGGATTGTTGCAAGAACTGTTCCTCAGTTAAACGTATTTGTTGTTGGTCTACCGCTGAAAATAGGAGTTAGCTTCATTGTCATATTTGCGGTTATGGCGATTATGATGGGCGTTGTTTCACAGCTTTTTGAACTAATGCTCGGTACAATGAGGGGGCTTATGGATCTAATTGGGAGTTCATAATATGGAATGGATAAAGTTAGATTTACAGTTGTTTGCAGGTGAGAAAACAGAGAAAGCGACGCCGAAAAAACGGCAAGATAGTCGAAAAAAAGGGCAGGTTGCTAAAAGTCAAGATGTTAATACGGCAATCGTGTTACTAGCTGTTTTTCTCACCCTATTATTTGCTGGACAGTTTTTTTTTGAATCATTACTCAATATCTTTAAGCATTCTTATCAGCAGTATATCGGTTTGAATGTAACGGAAAATAATCTGCGGATTATCCTTTTAGATATTCTCCAGGAACTTGTATTTGTCCTTGCTCCGATTATGGCTGTCGCAATGATCGCGGGAGTTGCAGCGAATTATATGCAGTTTGGCTTTTTGTTTTCAACAGAAACGATTCAACCTAAGTTGGAAAAATTGGATCCGATTAAAGGATTTAAAAGAATTTTTTCGCTTCGGGCGATCGTAGAACTGTTAAAGTCGATTTTAAAGATTTCGCTTGTTGGCTTGGCTACCTTTTCAGTCCTTTGGTTTCGAAAAGAAGAAATCCTGATATTAGCGCAAAAATCGCTTGGGGCTGGAATTACAACAATTGCAAATTTAACAGTGCAAATGGGATTAATTGCATCTATCTTATTAATAGTATTGTCGATACTAGATTATTTATATCAAAAATATGATTTTGAAAAGAATATTAAAATGTCGAAGCAGGATATCAAGGATGAGCATAAAAACATCGAAGGCGATCCATTGATTAAGTCAAAAATTAAACAGCGTCAACGTGAAATGGCAATGAGACGAATGATGCAAGAAGTTCCTAATGCTGATGTCGTGATCACCAACCCAACTCATTATGCAGTTTGTTTAAAGTACGATGAAAGTAAGCTTGATGCACCATTTGTTGTGGCAAAGGGTGTTGATTATGTAGCACAGAAGATTAAGTATATTGCGAAAGAAAATGATGTCGTTTTAGTGGAAAATCGTCCACTTGCAAGAGCTTTATATAGCCAAACTGAGATTGGCGATGCCATTCCTGAAGAATTTTTTAAAGCGGTGGCAGAAATATTGGCCTATGTTTATCGAGCTAAGAACAAGATTTAATTTTACAACAGGATTTAAATAAAGATCATAATGTTATATTGATTCCTTTGTAATCTCTGTTCATTTTCTTAAGATCTAGCAATGGGCACTGTTTATTAAATATGTTTGTGAAGGGCCCAACAGAATAATTAGCGCCTATTTGCTTTCAATTAGGGGGAAACACCATGCGAGCTAAAGATTTAATTGTATTACTCAGTGTCATTTTAATTGTGGCTATGCTCATTATCCCATTTCCAACATGGCTATTGAGTATCCTATTAATTGTGAATATATCGATAGCTCTCCTCATTTTACTGATTTCGATGAATATGAGTGAACCACTACAATTCTCGGTTTTTCCTTCATTGCTCTTATTAGTTACATTATTTCGCTTGGGCTTGAATGTATCGACGACTCGTTCTATCCTTTCAAAAGGGGATGCGGGAAATGTAGTTGAAACGTTTGGTTCATTTGTAATCGGCGGAAATGTCGTAGTAGGTCTCGTTATTTTCATTATCTTGGTAATCATCAATTTTATCGTCATCACAAAAGGATCAGAACGTGTTTCTGAGGTAGCAGCACGTTTCACATTAGATGCAATGCCAGGAAAGCAGATGAGTATCGATGCTGATTTAAATGCTGGTATGATTTCTGAGCATGAAGCAAGAGAACGTCGAGAGAAAGTTAGCAGAGAAGCAGATTTTTACGGTGCTATGGATGGTGCCAGTAAGTTTGTGAAAGGAGATGCCATTGCTGGCATAATTATTACACTAGTCAATCTGCTTTTTGGAATCGTGATTGGTGCTACGCAACTAGGGCTTCCGATCGCTGAAGCAGCAACGAAATTTTCACTTCTTACAGTGGGGGATGGAATTGTCAGCCAAATTCCTGCTCTATTAATTTCGACAGCAACTGGTATTGTTGTAACAAGGGCTGCTTCTGACGGAAACCTTGGACAGGATATAACAAAACAACTCTTATCATATCCAAAAATGTTGTACGTGACAGGTGGTACCATTATATTATTAGGTTTATTAACACCAATAGGGGCATTATTTACGCTTCCTGTAGGTGGTTTAATGCTACTTGGTGGTTACCGAATGACTAAAATCCCAGAAGTGTCGAAGGAACAATTGGAAGATGTCGAAGAGGACATTCAAACAGATGAACTGAAGAGTCCGGAAAGCGTAGTTAGCCTTTTAAATGTCGATCCTATTGAGTTTGAGTTTGGCTACGGCTTAATTCCGCTAGCAGATTCCAACCAGGGGGGGGATTTATTAGATCGAATCGTTATGATCAGGAGACAATTAGCAATAGAGCTAGGCCTTGTTATTCCGGTTGTGCGAATTCGTGATAATATCCAGCTACAGCCAAATGAATATCGGCTTAAAATTAAAGGCAATGAAATGGCGCGAGGAGAACTCCTTCTTGATCATTATTTAGCAATGAGTCCGGGAGTCGAAGATGATTCAATAGAAGGTATTGATACGGTGGAGCCATCCTTTGGTCTCCCTGCTAAATGGATTACAGAAGATATGAAGGAGCAGGCAGAGATATTTGGCTATACGGTAGTCGACCCACCATCTGTCGTTTCCACCCATATCACAGAGATTATAAAAGCGAATGCCCATGAACTACTTGGAAGACAGGAAACAAAACAACTAATTGACCATATAAAAGAGAGCTATCCAATACTGGTAGAAGAAGTGACACCAAATCCATTATCTGTTGGAGAAATACAAAAAGTTCTCGGAAAGCTGTTGCGGGAAAATGTTTCAATCCGTAATTTGCCGATTATTTTTGAAACATTGGCCGATTTTGGAAAGGTGACATCTGATACTGATTTATTAACTGAATACGTTCGACAAGCTTTGGCAAGACAAATTACGAATCAGTACAGTTCAGGTGGTGAGCAATTAAAAGTTATAACCGTTTCTGGAAAAATTGAAAAAATAATCGCAGATGGCATTCAACAAACAGAGCATGGCAATTATTTATCGATTGATCCGAATGTATCTCAGTCGATTTTGGAGTCCATCGCTGCACAAGTGGAACAGCTTTCGTTAATGGAGCAAACTCCGATCGTTCTTTGTTCACCAGCTGTTCGCATGTATATTAGACAGTTAACAGAACGCTATTTTCCACAAATTCCAATATTGTCTTATAACGAACTTGAGGCCAATGTTGAGGTACAAAGTGTAGGGGTGGTGAATATTGAGTGAAGGTAAAGAAATTTGTGGCTAGTTCAATGCCTGAAGCGATGAAGCGAATTAGAGCTGAATTAGGCAATGATGCGGTAATCTTAAATTCAAAAATCGTTTATACTGGTGGATTCCTTGGTTTGTTTCGAAAAAGGTGCATTGAGGTAATCGCGGCAATGGATCAAGTGTCCAATAGTCGGGAATCAAGGGTAAAAGAAAAACCGATCAATAAAATGCTCTACTATGAACCGGTTGCAACACAAAAAGAAAATCCTATGCTCAAATTTATCAAAGCAGAAGAAAATACATCCTCTGAAGTGATCAAGGAATTAACAGAAGTAAAACAACTGTTGCAAAATATTTCTTCCACAAGAGAAGATACCGTCTATCCAGAATTACTGCAACACATCAATCAAAAGCTCATTTCACAGGAAATTGAAGCCTCTATACGCAACGAGTTAATGGTTTCATTACTTGAAAAATGGTATACAAATCGAAGAGATTCCACGATTGATGATGTCAAGCGGTGGTGCAAGGAGGAGATGGCTGAGCGGATTTCTATGTTTAGATTCGGTGATATCTCTTTTTCGAAAAAGTACGTAAATGTCGTAGGTCCAACGGGTGTTGGAAAAACAACCACATTAGCAAAAATTGCAGCTGATTCAATGTTGAAATTCCGTAAAAAAGTGGCGCTAATAACAACCGATACTTATCGGATTGCAGCAATTGAACAATTAAAGACATATGCAAAAATACTTTCGGTCCCATTAGAGGTCTGTTATAACTTGAATGACTTTAAAAAGGCCTGCGACACTTTCAAAGACTTTGATGTCGTTTTAATTGATACGGCAGGTCGGAATTTTCGTGACCCCCGGTATGTGGAAGAACTTAAAAATATTATCGATTATGAAAACGAAATGGAAACATTTCTCGTTTTATCGTTAACTTCGAAGCAAAGTGATATGGAAGAAATATTTAAGCAGTTCTCAAGTATTGATATTAAGCAGTTTATTTTTACAAAATTAGACGAAACAGCTACGTATGGGGCTATGTATAATATGATCGACAAATATCAAATTGGGGTAGCTTACTTAACGAATGGACAAGATGTACCTGATGATAAAGTATCTGCTTCTGCAGAAGTAATTAGTAAATTGATTCTTGAGGATGAATCTGATGAAAGATCAAGCTGAAGCGCTGAGAAGACGTCTAAATAATATGTCGAAGCTAAGAAAAATGAAGGCTCTTGCCGTAGTAAGTGGTAAGGGAGGAGTCGGAAAATCGAATTTTTCATTAAACTTTGCGATCTCCTTGTGTCGTAAAGGCTATAAAGTGCTACTATTTGATATGGATGTAGGAATGGGCAATATTGATATTTTATTAGGTAAATCATCAAAATACACAATTGTTGATTTTTTTGACAAAAAAGAATCTCTAAACAATGTTGTGATGGAAGGTCCTGAGAATCTCCACTATATTGCTGGTGGTACAGGGTTGAATAGACTCTTTAAGCTGGACAAGGACATGATTGAGAAGTTTACGGAGGAATTTTCTGCTGTTTTAAACGCGTATGATTATGTCATTTTTGATATGGGGGCGGGTGTAACGGAAGAAACACTCCAACTGATTCTGTCCGTTGATGAAATCATCCTTGTTACGACACCTGAACCCACTTCAATCACGGACGGCTACGCCATGTTGAAACATATACATATGCAAAATGAAAAAGTCCCTTTTTTAGTGGTTGTAAACCGAACAATTGAAAAAAAAGATGGACTGTCAACTTTCAGTCGGCTTAATTCGGTAACGAAGAAATTTTTAGGGCGTGAATTAAAGCTGCTTGGAATGATTCCCGATGATAAATCAGTTAGAATAGCCGTAGCGAATCAAACACCGTTTGTTTTAACAACAAAATCTCTAACTTCTAAAGCGTTAGTAGAACTTACAGAGCGATATGAACAGGAAAATTTTAATGAGATGCAATCTTCTAATGCTATTCAGTTTGTTTCAAAGTTAAAGCGATTTCTCTTTGAAAGGTAGGGCGGGTAATGCCAAAAATTAAAGTGCTTATTGTTGATGATTCAGCATTCATGAGAAAACTGATAAATGATTTTCTGTCAGAGCATCCTTCTATAGACGTAATAGGCACAGCAAGAAATGGGGAGGATGCATTAAAAAAAATCAGTGCTTTAAAACCGGATGTTGTAACGATGGATATCGAAATGCCTGTAATGGATGGTTTAGAGGCGCTTCAAATAATTATGAAAGAACATCCGGTTCCAGTATTAATGTTGTCAAGCACAACACAGCTCGGCGCTGAGAATACAATGCTAGCGATTTCTTATGGGGCGATCGATTTTATTACAAAACCATCTGGTCCAATATCTCTTGATCTTATTAAGGTAAAGGAAGAATTAATCGAGAAAGTCATCTCTGCCAGCAAAGCTAATCTGGCTGAAATAATGAAAAAAACCACTTATGCCAAAAGTACTATTCCATCAACAAAAGAATGTAGTAAAATAGAACGAAAGGGACAGTCACTTCGTCCCGCTCAAAAAAGTCATGCTAATGGTAAAAAGATTATTTGTATAGGGACATCGACAGGTGGTCCCAGAGCGTTACAAGAGGTAGTCACAAAGTTACCAAAAGATTTGGATGCCGCTGTTTTTGTTGTCCAACATATGCCGGCTGGATTCACAAAAAGTCTTGCTGCTAGACTCGATTCTTTATCTGAGTGCCGTGTGAAGGAAGCGGAGGATGGGGAAATTGCAGAAAAAGGTACGATCTATATTGCTCCCGGTGGTTACCATTTACTTGTAAAAGAAGCTGGAGCAAGGTTAAAGATTGAACTGAGTACAAATATACCACCCAAAAGCGGTCATCGCCCTTCTGTAGATGTGATGTTTCAATCGATCAGCACGATTTCAGGTTATACGAAAATTGCCGTTATAATGACAGGAATGGGGGCTGATGGTTCACAGGGATTAATAGAGTTAAAGAATAGCGGTGAGGTAACAGCTATTGCAGAGTCGGAGGCGACATCGATCGTGTATGGAATGCCCAAGGCAGCTATTGCTACTAATTTGGTGGATGAGGTTGAAAATGTCGACAAAATTGCTGAAACGATATTGCAATATATTTAGGGAAAATTGAAAGAGTGAGTGATTGTTCAAATTAATGAGATTAGTAGGTTGAGAGGTCTGCTATCCTGGGAGATGGATAAACCATTTGTCTAGGTAAAGTCGGAGAATTCGCTAGCTATCTTGCATAAACTTTTTGAACATCCCAGATATGTCGAAGGGGGTAAGAAAATGGAATTGAATCAATATCTTGAAGTGTTTATTGAAGAAAGCAAAGAACATTTGCAAAGCTGTAATGAACGATTGCTTGATCTTGAGAAAAATCCTGAAGATATAAACATTGTTAATGATATTTTCCGCTCAGCTCATACTTTGAAGGGTATGTCTGCAACAATGGGTTATGAGGATCTTGCTAGTTTGACCCATCAAATGGAAAATGTTCTTGATGCGATCCGCAATCATAAACTATCGGTCACGCCTGAAATATTAGATGTTGTCTTTCAAGCAGTTGATGATTTGGAGGCAATGGTATTTTCGATTGCTGATGGTGGAGATGGAAAAAGAAATGTAACAGAAGTAGTAGAAAAATTAAAATTGATTGAAAAGGGTGAAAGTCCGCTGCAGGTACAGTCGCAGGCTGAGGCTGCCGCTACTACTACTGCTGCAGAATCAACGACATCAACTTTTAAAAGTGAATACGATGAATTTGAATACACAGTTCTTGAGCAATCGAAAGAGCAAGGTTTTGAGGCCTATGAAATTACGATTGCCTTAAGGGAGGATTGTCTTCTTAAAGCGGCTCGAGTGTATATGGTATTTGAAGTGTTGGAGAAGGTTGGAGAAGTCATTAAATCAACACCACCTGTTGATCAACTCGAAGAAGAGCAGTTTGATCAAGAATTTACCGTATCGATCGTTTCAAAAGAAAACCAAGAGGACTTAAAGAAAATAATTATGAAAGTTTCCGAAGTCGAAAAGGTGGAGATTAATGCGATTTCACTCGGAGATATTCGAAATAAACAGGAAACAACTGAGGCTTCTAGTGAAGAGGAAAGCAAGAAAACAGTAGAAGCAACAACAAATTCTGATGTTCCTGTTGAGACGGAACAGAAAAAGCAGACAAGTACGACGAAACAAGCTAGCAACAAAACCATAAGAGTAAACATTGAAAGACTTGATATTTTACTAAACTTATTTGAAGAGCTTGTGATTGATCGTGGTCGATTAGAACAGATTTCTAATGATTTGAAAAATCAAGAACTACATGAAACAGTTGAGAGAATGTCCAGGATTACCGGTGATCTGCAGAATATTATTTTAAATATGAGAATGGTCCCTGTAGAAACGGTGTTCAATCGCTTCCCTAGAATGGTTAGACAATTAGCTCGTGATTTAGGCAAAAAGGTTAACTTGGAAATTATTGGCGCTGAAACGGAACTCGATAGAACTGTTATTGATGAGATTGGTGATCCCCTTGTCCATCTCATTCGAAATGCACTCGATCATGGTTTAGAGACGCCGGATGTTCGAAAAGCGAACGGCAAGCATGAAGAGGGGACGGTTGTGTTAAAAGCATTTCACAGTGGTAATCATGTCTTTATTGAGATTGATGATGACGGTGCAGGAATCAAAAAACAAAAAGTCCTTGAAAAAGCAATTAAAAACGGAATTATTAATGAACAAACGGCCTCAACACTGACTGATAAGGAAGTATTCGAGTTAATCTTTGCTTCTGGATTTTCGACTGCCGATAAAATATCAGATGTTTCTGGTCGCGGAGTAGGACTAGATGTCGTTAAAAATACAATTGAATCATTGGGCGGTGCGATCTCGATTGAGTCAAGAGAAGGGAAAGGTTCGACGTTCTCTATCCAATTACCTCTTACTCTATCAATTATTTCTGTTATGCTTGTTGAAATTGAAAAGGAAAAGTTCGCAGTTCCTCTTTCTTCCATTATAGAAACGGCAATTGTTAAAAAGGATGAAATCTTAAATGCCCATAATCAAAAAGTGATTGATTTCCGCGGCAAGGTAGTACCACTTCTATTCTTGAAAGATATTTTTCAAGTGCCGAGCCAAGAGGAAGAGGACGAATTTTACTCTGTTGTTATCGTAAGAAAAGGCGATAAGATGGCTGGGTTGATTGTTGATTCCTTTATTGGTCAGCAAGAGGTCGTTCTTAAATCGCTTGGTAATTACTTAACGAATGTCTTTGCTATATCGGGTGCAACAATCCTTGGTGATGGTCAAGTTGCGCTAATCGTAGACTGCAACGCATTAATCAAATAGATTTGTGAAACGATTCTCCACGGATAGCTGTGGAGGAACCCCTTTTAAAGGAAGGTGACGATAATGGCTGAAACTTTAACAGAGGATATTAAATTCATTGTTTTTCAGTTGAAAGAAAAGGAATATGCCATTCCGGTAAACAAAGTGAACTCGATAGAAAAGATAGAGCATATTACTAGAGTGCCTGGATTAACTCCATATGTGAAAGGTGTCATTAATTTAAGAGGTGTTGTAACACCGATTATCGATTTAAGACTGCGTTTTGGTCTTGATGAAATTAAATACACTGAAAGCACAAGAGTGATCATCATTTCTTTTGATGATATGGAAGTCGGTTTAATTGTCGATGCGGCCAATGATGTTATTGATGTTAATATGAACTCTATTGAGCCACAGCCAGAAGTGGTTGGTGTTGAGGAAGCAGAGTACATAAGTGGAGTTGCCAAAATTGATAAACGGCTTCTTATCTTATTGGATCTTGAGAAAATTTTGAATCGGGATGAAATTCGTTCAGATAGTAAAATAGAAGGCTAACTATTATGAGTTTTCTGGAGAAAATTTCAACCGTTCACTTAGATGTTTTGAAAGAAGTTGGGAATATTGGGGCTGGAAATGCTGCGACCGCTCTTTCAACCTTACTTAATAAGAAAATTGATATGAGGGTGCCGAAAGTCAGAGTTGTTTCCTTTGATGAGATGATGGAGATGGCGGGTGGTCCAGAAAATATCGTCGCTAGTGTTTTTTTAAGAATTGAGGGAGATGCTCCGGGAAGTATGTTTTTCGTTCTATCTTTAGAACAAGCAAGTACGTTTATTAAACAAATGACCGGAGATAGTCAATTTTCATTTGAGAAACTACCTTATGACGAAATAGCAATGTCTGCCCTGCAAGAGCTTGGTAATATTCTCTCAGGCTCATATCTATCGTCTTTATCAGATTTTACCAAATTAGATTTATATCCATCTGTTCCCGCATTAAGTATAGACATGGTTGGTGCCATTATTAGCTATGGTTTAATCGAGTTGTCCCAGGTCAGTGACTTCGCTATTGTGATTGATACAGCATTAGATGATGATGATTATAATGGTCCTAAAAGTGTAAAGGGGCATTTCTTCCTTTTGCCTGATCCAGACTCTTTTGAGATTATTTTTCGAGCATTAGGAGTAACTGAGAATGAATGATACGGTTCAAGTGATTAAGGTTGGGATTGCGGATATGAATATTGTAAGAACACCTTATCATATAAGAACATCGGGATTGGGCTCATGTGTTGGTGTTGTTATCTATGATCAAGGGAAAGAGCTTGCCGGATTAGCACATGTAATGCTACCTGATTCCACACTTGCAAAGGGTGGAGCCTTTAATATTGCAAAATACGCGGATACTGCTGTAAAGGAACTGGTCAATCGATTGTTAAAAAATGGCGCACGGGACTATTCATTGAAGGCAAAGCTGGCTGGCGGTGCACAAATGTTTCAATTCTCTAGTTCGAATGACATGATGAGAATTGGCCCGAGAAATGTGGAAGCAGTGAAAAGAGAGCTTGCAGCTTATAAGATTGCCATTGTTGGAGAAGATGTTGGTGGAAATAGCGGTCGAACGATTGAGTTCGATCCAAAAACTTGTCTACTCCACATACGCACCGTTAACAAAGGTGTTTTTAATCTTTAGTCATGTTGAATCAGTCCCCTAAAAAGGACTGATTTTTCTTGTTTATGGGTATATTTTCCTATTAATGATCTTTAATAATAGTTGTGACAATTTTCGAACTTCTCTAATATGATGAACGTGAATTTGCTATAATAATAGTATAAATCTACTGCCTTATAAGAATGAGAATATGTTAAAGATAAATGTAATTCGCTATTTATATGTTCAAAAGGTGCGACGATTATTGGTAATAATGGTCGGAATTTAATAAAGTATTGGGAGGTTGCAATGGGACAGGTATTAACAACTGAGGAACAACTAATATGGGATAAATGGATTTCGACCCGCGACTCAGAAGCAGGAAACCTGTTAGTCAAAAAATATATGCCTCTTGTCAGTTATCACGTACAAAGGGTAGCTGTTGGCCTTCCAAAAAATGTATCAAGAGATGATATTCATAGCCTTGGATTAATGGGTTTATACGATGCACTGGAAAAATTTGATCCGACAAGAGAATTGAAATTTGATACTTATGCGTCATTCAGAATTCGTGGGGCAATCATTGATGGTCTAAGAAAAGAAGATTGGTTATCAAGAAGTACGAGGGAAAAAGCGAAAAAAATCGAAGCTACTATTGGAAAGCTTGAACAAAAATTTATGAGGAATGTAACGGCTAAAGATATCGCTATTGAGCTGGATATGCCGGAAGAAGAAGTCCATGCCACAATGAACGAACATTTTTTCGCAAGCATTCTTTCAATTGATGAGCGTGGGAGCGACCAAGACGAAAAAGATGGTCAAGCCTATACGATAAAGGATATTAAAGCCGATATTCCCGAAGAAAAAATCGTAAAGGATGAACTAATTCAAGAAATGTCGGAAATGATCTCTCAATTAAATGAGAAAGAGCAACTCGTTTTAAGTTTGTTCTATCAAGAAGAACTCACCTTAACAGAAATTGGACAAGTACTAGATTTATCAACTTCAAGAATTTCACAAATCCATTCAAAAGCAATATTTAAGCTGAGACAATCTTTAAGTAAAATGATCTAATACACTTGTAAATGGAAGATAAGAAAAGAAAGAGGGCCGGAGAAAATGGAGATACCCTTTCGCGTGAGAATAAGTAAAGATCAATTGAAAGCTGAAATTGAATTGATTGATAAACAGGACGAAAAATTTTCAATTTCAGTTAATGCGCTTGAGACATTTTTAGGGGAGCAAAATGTCGCTTTTGGAATAAATCATTCGTTGCTTCATGAAATTGCCGCAAAACCGAAGGTGCAAAATTATCCTCTAACGATTGCAGAGGGCATTGCACCAAAAAATGGCGAAGATGCGCATTTAATTTTAGAGATACAAAAAGAGGAATCGGAAAAGAAAGAAAAAATTAATTTTCGCGAAGTACTCGATATCCCTTCAGTAAAAAATGGCCAGGTGATTGCCAAAATAGTTCCGCAAACTAGCGGTGTAAACGGGCGTGGAGTAACGGGGAAATTACTCCCTGCTCGTGATGGCAAACCATTGAAGACAAGGGCTGGCAAAAATGTTATCAAGGAAGGAAATCAATTTATTGCAACTACGGACGGTCAAGTAAGCGTTACTCAAAAAACAGTTACGGTTAATCCTGTTTTTGAAGTAAATGGTGATCTAGATTTAAAAACAGGCAACATTAATTTTATTGGCAATGTTGTTATTCGTGGCAATGTTCCAACTGGTTATGAGGTTATTGCTGGTGGTGATATTAAAATTGCTGGACTTGTGGAAGGTGCACAACTGGTTGCTAGAGGGAATATCCTCATCTCTGGTGGAATTACAGCAGGAAATCGTGGTAAAGTAGTGGCAGGAGGAAGCATCCAAGCAAACTACTTAAATCAGGCTAATGTCCGTGCTGGTCAGGACGTAATTATTAACACCTCCTCTTTGCATAGCCAGATTGAGGCGAAGGAATCAATTTACTGTAAACAAGGTCATATTATCGGTGGCGTTCTTCGTTCAGGTAAAGATATACATGTGAAAGAGGTAGGAAACCATCTATTCACAAAAACAGAGCTTTATGTTGGCTATGATTCTTCTATTGAACAAAAAGAAATAGAGCTTAGAAAAGAGATGAAGGAGCTCTCTGAAAATATAAAAAAGTTAAGAATGATCGAAAATAAATTAGTTGAAGCAGCGAAAATAAAAGGAAAGCCTACCACGCAGGAACAAGTGCTGATCGTCAAACAAAGAGCAACAAAGCGGCAATTAGAGCTTAAATTAGCACAGGTTGAAGGTGAGCTTGAAGCAATTGAAGCAAAAAAAGGAAACCGAGAACATTATGCTGTCTATATTTATGAAAAAATATATCCAAACACAAGTCTTTGTTTTGGCAAATATGTCAGAGTAATTCAGAAAACGCATTCATATGTGAAGTTTTTATTAGAAAATAAAGAAATTGTATTTCAACCAATTTAGTTCGCCTTGCCTTTAATTATATTAGTGAGGAAGTGAATGAAAAGTGAGCCTCAAAGCAATTGAAATGCAGGTCGCGCTTCCAAGAACACATGATGCGGGCAAATTATTAGAGCAAATGCAGCAACGAGGTCAACTACAGCATGATCTTGCCTCCGAAAGTGTGAAAAGGGAAGAGGAAAAAAAGAAAAATTCAGTTATAAAGCAGGAACAAAAGGATATTACCCGATTTCAAAAAGAGAGGCACCATGAGGAACAGTCTCAGTCTCAACAGCATGGATCGAATAAAGGAAAACAGAAACACCATCCAAAGGAACAGCATCCATACAAAGGGACAAGGGTGGATTACAGCGGATAGAGGGGTACCATGACGAACTTATTTTTATTCATCAGTTTAATTTTAAATATTGTTGCTTTATTTTGTATTGTTATTCTTTATTTGCGTCAAAACAGACTTCTTGTAGTCGAAAAAAGGCAGGAAGAAATTCTTAAAGAGATTGAAGAGGTAATATCGAGTTATTTAATAGAAATGACAGAGGAAAATGAAAAATTTATCGAGAAGTTAAGTCAAGTTCAAAGTAAGACTGAAGCAGGGCAGGGAATGGCGATCACCGAGCAAATAGACGATAATATGGAGCTTAACAAAGAACGCGTCCAGCTTGAAAAGGGTGAAAACATCACCTATCGTAAAGGAACTGTTTTTCAAGCAGTCAAAGCATACCGAAATGTAAATGGTAATAGTGAAGAAAAACTTGACCAAGAAAAGGTCAAGCCTAATCTTGAGAATAAGGAAGCACAGAGAGAGAAAATAGAAGATAGCGATGATATAAATGATGAATCAGTTTATCACAAAGCAATTTTGTTGCAAAAACAAGGTCTGTCAATTGAGGATATTGCTAAAAAGCTTGGTAAAGGTAAAACGGAATTAGAATTATTATTCAAATTACGACAAAATGAAAAAGAATGACTTGATTCGTCATTACACATGTGCTATATTTACAAATGGTGTTAATACACACGTTCATGGATTTAGGCAAATGGTGCTGTTTAATATGAAGACAATTCGTCAATTGCTATTAAACAGTTTTTGACTAAAGATGATATGGGCGGAGGAAAACAAAACCATTAGGAGGAAGAAACATGTCAGTAATTTCTATGAAGCAATTGCTTGAAGCTGGTGTACATTTCGGACACCAAACTCGCCGTTGGAACCCAAAAATGAAGAAATATATCTTCACAGAACGTAACGGCATTTATATTATCGATCTACAAAAAACAGTTAAGAAGGTTGAAGAAGCTTATAACTGGGTAAAAGAATTAGCTGCAAATGGCGGTACAGTTCTTTTTGTTGGTACAAAGAAACAAGCACAGGATTCTGTGAAGGAAGAGGCAGAACGTTCTGGAATGTACTATGTAAACCAACGCTGGTTAGGTGGTACTTTAACAAACTTCGAAACCATTCAAAAGCGTATTGCCCGACTTAAAGATATTGAAAGAATGTCTGAAGACGGTACTTTTGAAGTGCTTCCAAAGAAAGAAGTAGTTGGATTAAGAAAAGAGCAAGAGCGTCTTGAAAAGTTCTTAGGTGGAATTAAAGACATGAAGCAACTTCCAGATGCTTTATTCATCATTGACCCACGTAAAGAGCGCATTGCTGTTGCTGAAGCTCATAAATTAAACATTCCTATCGTAGGTATTGTTGATACAAACTGTGATCCAGATGAGATCGATGTTGTAATCCCTGCAAATGATGATGCTATTCGTGCGGTTAAACTATTAACTGGTAAAATGGCTGATGCGATTTTAGAAGCGAAGCAAGGCGAAGAAGTAACAACTGCGTAATGGGAAAAGTGGTAGCGCCTTGCTCAGTTCTGACAAGCACAAGGCGAGCTGCTAGAGAGGTTGAGCTTTAACTTTCTTAGCGGATTGTGCTGTGACCACGAGGGACTAGGCGCTGGAACTAGACATCATAGAGTTGATTCAATGAAGGTGATAAGAGGGCTTTACCCTTCTTTATCACCTTTTTTTGAGAATAATGAATGATTGAAGATTAGCTTTTGCTAGTCTAGCTAAAAATAATGATACATAGATTTAAGGAGGATAACTCATTATGGCAATTACTGCACAAATGGTTAAAGAACTGCGTGAAAAAACGGGCGCAGGTATGATGGATTGTAAAAAGGCGCTTCAAGAAGTAGATGGCGATTTAGAAAAAGCAGTTGATCTTTTGCGTGAGAAAGGAATTGCGAAAGCTGCGAAAAAAGGCGATCGTGTCGCTGCGGAAGGTTTAACTTCAGTAAAAGTTAACGGCAATGAAGCTGTTATCCTTGAAGTAAACTCTGAAACAGATTTTGTTGCAAAAAATGAGGGATTCCAAACACTTGTTCAAGAGTTAGGCGCTCATCTGCTTGCGAAGAAACCAGCTACGGTTGAAGAAGCTGTTACCCAAACGATGGAAAATGGTTCTACAGTTGAAGCTCATATTAATGCTGCGATTGCAAAAATCGGTGAAAAACTGTCATTGCGTCGCTTTGAAATTAAGACAAAAGGTGATAACGATGCATTTGGTGCATACTTACACATGGGCGGACGCATTGGGGTTCTTACAGTTCTTGAAGGTACGACAGATGAAGAAGCTGCTAAAGATGTTTCCATGCATATTGCCGCTTTAAATCCAAAGTATGTTTCTCGTGATGAAGTGTCTGCAGAAGAAGTTGAACGTGAGCGTCAAGTTCTAACTCAGCAAGCCCTAAATGAAGGAAAACCTGAAAATATCGTTGCAAAAATGGTTGAGGGTCGTCTAGGCAAATATTTTGAAGACGTTTGTGTTAACGATCAAGCATTTGTTAAAAATCCTGATCAAAAAGTTGGACAATTCGTTTCAGCTAAAGGCGGTAAGATTCGTGACTTCGTTCGTTATGAAGTTGGAGAAGGTATCGAAAAGCGTGAAGATAACTTCGCAGAAGAAGTAATGAGCCAAGTTAAAAAATAATTTGAATTTAAAACCGATAGGGGACACGTTGTGTTCCCTATTTTCAAAAACAAACTTGATGCCTTTAGTTTAAAGTAGCAATGAACAAGGGATCCGAATTATACATACGGAGGTTCTCATGAGCAGTCCAAAATACAAACGAGTCGTCTTAAAATTAAGTGGTGAAGCATTAGCTGGTGAAAAAGGCTTTGGAATTAACCCAACCGTTATAAAATCGGTGGCAAATCAGGTGAAAGAATTAGCTGATCTTGGTGTAGAAGTTGCTGTAGTTGTGGGCGGAGGAAATATTTGGCGCGGAAAAATTGGTGAAGAAATGGGCATGGATCGTGCTAATGCTGATTATATGGGAATGCTAGCAACGGTGATGAATTCATTGGCGTTACAGGATAGTTTAGAACAAGCTGGAGTAGAAACGAGAGTACAAACATCGATTGAGATGCGTCAAGTGGCAGAACCGTATATTAGACGTCGGGCTATTCGCCATCTCGAAAAGAAACGCGTTGTCATTTTTGCTGCCGGAACAGGAAACCCATACTTTTCCACTGATACAACAGCCGCATTGCGAGCTGCAGAAATTGAAGCAGATGTCATTTTAATGGCTAAAAATAATGTCGATGGTGTCTACTCGGCAGATCCAAGAGTGGACGCAAATGCGAAGAAGTATGATGAATTATCATATTTAGATGTGTTAAAGGAAGGTTTAGCAGTGATGGATTCTACCGCTTCATCTTTATGCATGGATAATGATATCCCGCTAATTGTATTTTCAATTATGGAAAATGGAAATATTAAAAAAGCTGTTCTTGGTGAAACGATCGGAACAATTGTAAGGGGGAAATAAAAATGCCAAAACAAATTATTGCGAACGTAAAGGATAAAATGACGAAAGCGATTCAGGCATACACTCGTGAGCTAGCAAGTATTCGCGCAGGAAGAGCAAATGCTTCCTTGCTAGATAGAATTACAGTCGATTATTATGGAGCACCAACTCCAATTAATCAATTAGCTGGTGTATCTGTCCCTGAAGCCCGTTTACTAGTGATTCAACCGTATGATAAATCAGTTTTGGGAGAAATAGAAAAAGCCATTCTAAAATCAGACCTTGGCTTGACACCAACAAGTGACGGGAATATTATTCGCCTTTCGATCCCACAGCTAACTGAAGAACGCCGTAAAGAGCTGGTAAAAGTGGTCAAGAAAGAAGCTGAAGAAGCGAAAATTGCTATACGTAACATTCGCCGCGATGGCAATGATGACTTAAAGAAGCTTGAAAAGAATGGTGAAATTACAGAAGATGATCAACGTGGCTATTCAGACGATATTCAAAAGCTAACAGATGAGTATATTGCTAAAGTTGATAGCCTGACAAAGGATAAAGAAAAAGAAATTTTGGAAGTATAAAGATAACTTTATCAGTTATACCCTCTAATTATAGGGGGTTTTTATTTTACAAAAGTGAATGGAAAGGGTAGGATATTGGGAGGTTAGGGTAATTTTGAAATAGAAATTTTTGTAGTCTTAATTTCTCTTGCTCGTACATAATTTTTTATAGAGATATCTCACTTATTTTTTGTTATGATAGAGGCAGCTACGGAAAAAAGTGGAATATTGAATGGAAGGCTCATTTTTTCGTCGTGCTAAACTTAAGTATTCGGGAAAAAATGATCCCTCTGGAGGAGCGGAATCATGTTAGATAAATTAAAGTCATGGAAAAATAGCAAAAACTCTCCCATTCTCCGGGAACAAATAGAATTTTTAAAAAAGCAACCTATTCCAGAACATGTGGCGATTATTATGGATGGAAATGGTAGATGGGCAAGGAAAAGGGCTCTCCCACGAGTTGCAGGACATCATGAAGGGATGAAAGGTGTCCAAAAGATCACGAAGCTGGCGAATGAACTAGGAGTAAAAACGCTTACTTTATATGCCTTTTCAACTGAGAATTGGAAACGTCCCAAAATGGAAGTAGATTATTTAATGAAACTGCCTGAAGAATTTCTTGGAACCTTTTTACCAGAGCTTGTTGAAGAAAACGTCCGTGTCGAAATGATTGGTTATAAAGAAAGCTTACCCTCACATACGATTGGAGCTATCGAGCATGCAATGGACAAAACGAGGGATAATGATGGTCTTGTCTTAAATTTTGCCCTTAATTACGGAAGTAGAAGTGAGATTGTGGACGCTGTAAAGCGTGTCTTAGAAGATTATAAAAGTGGTATAATAAAGGAAGATATGATCGATGAAGAGGCTTTTTCCTCTTATTTAATGACAAACAAACTAAGTGATCCGGATCTTTTGATCAGAACAAGTGGAGAAATTCGTTTAAGCAACTTCATGTTATGGCAGCTTGCTTATACGGAATTTTGGTTTACTGATGTGCTATGGCCTGATTTTAATGAGCAGCATTTCATTGAGGCTGTAGAAGCATACCAAAATCGGCAACGGCGTTTTGGTGGAGTATAATAAAGGTGTTGAATATATTAGATGAAGCAAAGAATTATTACAGCAATTATCGCAGCAGCAATTTTTCTACCGATTGTTATAATAGGCGGAGTTCCCCTGATTTTGCTCGCCTATTTATTAGCGTCTATCGCTCTTTATGAATTATTAAAGATGCGGAAATTAAAGCTATTTTCAGTACCGGGCTTGATATCGCTAATTGTACTGTGGATTTTTTTATTACCGAATCAATTACAGGAGATTCTAATCGTCCTCAAATATTCAAAGGTAGAGGTTGCGTTGTTAGCCATTCTGCTATTTTTAACCTATACAGTGGCTACGAAAAACAAATTTACCTTTGACGATGTTGCTTTCTCAATTATGTCGATCATTTACATCGGCATGGGTTTTTTATATTTTATCGAAATAAGGGAAGCTGGTGGATTAATTTACATTTTTTACTCCCTCTTTATTATTTGGGCAACAGATTCAGGAGCGTACTTTATAGGCCGCGCAGTTGGAAAGAGAAAGCTATGGCCGGAAATTAGCCCTAATAAAACAGTGGAAGGTTTCTTTGGCGGAATCTTCTGTGCGGTAATTGTATCTGTACTGTTTGTCCTTTTTTCAGATATAGACGCCTCTTTTTTGGAATTAGGAATCATTACCATTTTTCTTTCCATATTTGGACAGGTGGGTGATTTAGTTGAATCTGCTTTAAAAAGGCATTATCATGTCAAAGACTCTGGGAGATTACTACCAGGTCATGGAGGGATACTAGATCGCTTTGATAGCTTATTATTTGTGTGGCCACTGCTGTATTTCTTCCATTTAATTTAGATGGAAGGCTCATGGTAAGTGCTTTTATGATCAGGAGTGAAATCGTTGAAATATATTAGTTTATTAGGGGCAACTGGTTCGATCGGAACGCAAACGCTGAATATAATTAAAGAACATGCAAATGAATTTCAATTAGCTGCAATGACTGTTGGCCGTAATATTACACTTGCTAGGAAAATCATTGCTGAATTTAAACCGGAATTAGTGTCTGTTGCCGACAAGGAAGATATGGATAATTTAAAGCTAGAGTTTCCGAATGTGAAATTTACTTTTGGCAACGATGGTTTAATAGAAGCTGCTGTATATGTTAAGTCAACTATTCTTGTCAATGCTGTTATCGGTAGTGTAGGATTATATCCAACACTGGAAGCGATTCGAGCTGGAAAAACGATTTGTATTGCAAATAAAGAGACGTTAGTGACGGCAGGGCATCTTGTGATGAACGCAGCAAGGGAGTTTGACGTCCCTATCCTGCCTGTAGACAGTGAGCATTCAGCAATTTTTCAAGCGTTACAGGGTGAGAAAGAGAAAAATATTGAAAAGCTAATCTTAACTGCTTCAGGAGGAAGCTTTAGGGATAAAAGCAGGGATGAATTACAAAATGTCACTGTTTCAGAGGCATTGAATCATCCGAACTGGTCCATGGGTGCAAAGATTACGATTGATTCGGCAACGATGATGAACAAGGGCTTAGAAGTAATTGAAGCACATTGGCTCTTCGACATTCCATATGAAAAAATTGATGTGTTGCTCCATAAAGAGAGTATTATCCATTCCATGGTTGAATTTCATGACAGTAGCGTGATTGCACAGCTAGGAACACCAGACATGAGAGTTCCGATCCAATATGCGCTAACCTATCCCGATAGACTGCCTTTAAGTACGGCGAATAGGTTGAATTTAGCTGAAATTGGCTGTTTGCATTTTAACCATATGGATTTTAATCGATTTAAATGCTTGCAATTTGCTTTTGATGCAGGCAAGGCAGGTGGGACTTTGCCAACGGTGTTAAATGCTGCCAATGAAGCAGCTGTCGAAGCGTTTCTCAACGGTAAAATTACGTTTCTGCAGATCGAGGAACTAATTGAAAAGTCGCTAACTGCACATGACTCCATTAAAGATCCAGATCTTTCCCTTATTCAAGAAGTTGATCAGGAAACTAGAGCATTCGTTTACTCACTTCTAAAATAAAGGCGATGTTATATGACATTTATCATTTTGGCTCATTGCGGTGATTGGTGGGGGATGAACAAGGTAGCTTCTCTTTAATCAATTCAAGACAATGAAACTGGGGAAACGCTAAGTTCCCTATAAAATGAGACAAAAAGCGTATTTAACGTAGCCTAAATAAAAGGTGGTTATATTTTGAGTACAGTTATAGCCTTTATTATTATTTTCGGGGCGTTAGTATTTTTTCATGAATTAGGACATTTAATCTTTGCAAAAAGGGCGGGAATTCTCTGTCGTGAATTTGCGATAGGGATGGGACCGAAGCTCCTTTCATTTACAAAGAATGACACGGTTTATACGATTCGCCTTCTCCCGATTGGTGGCTATGTACGCATGGCCGGTGAAGATCCTGAAATGGTCGAGATCAAGCCTGGATACCGTGTTGGTCTGTTGTTTGATAAAAATGATGAAGTATCTAAAATTGTACTTAATAATAAGGAAAAATACCCTGATATTCGCGTGATTGAGGTTGAGCATGCTGATGTTGAACATGAGTTAATGATAAAAGGTTATGAAGAGGGCGATGATGATCGTCTGCAAACCTTTCGAGTCAGCAGAAAAGCAAATTTTGTTGAAAATGGAAAAGAAACTTTAATTGCACCTTATGATCGTCAATTTGCTTCAAAAACACTCGGTCAAAGAACGATGGCTATTTTTGCAGGTCCATTGATGAACTTCGTGTTAGCCTTTGTCGTCTTTGTGATCATCGCTTTAATTCAAGGAATGCCAACACACGAACCGATGCTTGGCAAATTAACTCCTGATGGAGCTGCTTTAGAAGCAGGTCTTAAGGAAGGCGATATTATCCATACAGTCGATGGGGCTGAAATATCCACATGGGAAGATGTGGTGGAAGTTATCCAGAAGAATCCCGAAAAGGAATTGGAATTCTTCCTGGAAAGAGATGGGCAAGATCTGACCATTCCCGTTACTCCAAAAGCACAAGAAGTAGAAGATGGGAAAACGATTGGAATTATTGGCGTCTATAGTCCAATGGAGAAATCGCCACTAAAATCGATCACATACGGGGCAAAAGAGGTTTATATTTGGACAAAGGAGATCTTTTCCATGCTCGGTAAGCTGATAACAGGTCAATTTTCAATTGATGCTTTATCTGGTCCTGTTGGGATCTATGTTTCAACTGATACGGTGGCTAAATCCGGTGTCCTTTATTTAATGAAGTGGGCAGGAGTACTTAGCATTAATTTAGGAATTATGAATCTTCTTCCGATTCCGGCATTAGACGGTGGGAGATTGATGTTCTTTGCTGTAGAAGGTTTAAGAGGAAAACCGGTTGACCGACAAAAAGAAGGAATGGTTCACTTTATCGGTTTTGCATTATTAATGCTTCTTATGCTCGTGGTAACGTGGAACGATATTCAAAGATTTTTCCTGTAAAGTCATATAATTAAAGAAGCTGGTATCAAAAGGTCACCACCAACAGTGATCTTTTGATACCAGTTTTTTATTGCTCGGTTTCGATATAGTCTGTATTGATTTTTAGCAGGAATATTGTTTAACAAAACTATTTAACAAAATATCGATTTCGAATCTTGAGTCCATGAGTCGATTTAAGTTAAGGCAAGCAACGAAAACCTAAAAATTTCAGGGTGCGCAGGAAGGGTGCATTCTTGCGGGAGTCACTTATTTTTATATAGATTTCACCTTTGCATCCTTTAGGTGTTTTTCGATTCATCTTTGATCATATATGTTATAATAAATTTTTGATAGATTATCGTGGAAGGGGAGAGAGTGATGAGTGGAGCGTCTGATAAAAGAGAAGCATTCCAACACTTGCTCCAACAATTGCAATTAACGGATGATCAAATGGTCACCCATTTTGAACAAGCCGAGATTGATAAAGTGATTGTTGAAAGGCAGGCAAGAAAATGGCATTTTCATTTTATATTTGAAAATATTTTACCATATAATGTTTATCAAAAATTTACTTCTCAATTAGAGAAAGCATTCTCCCATATCGCTACTGTATATCATTCCATTAAGGTTAAAAATGATGAAGCAACAGAGCAGTTAATCGTCGAATACTGGAATTCTTGTGTACTCCAGCTCGAGGGAATTGCTCCCCCATTGTTGAAATTGCTTAACGAACAAATACCGCATGTAGTTGGAAACAAATTGCTCATAAAAGTAAATAATGATATGGAAGGCTTAACCATTAAGAAAAAATATAGCGAGATGATTCAGGAAGCTTATCGGCAACTGGGCTTTCCTGTATTTGTTATAGAAACAGAGATCAATGAGCAATCTTCGAACGAGCAATATGAACAATTTTTAGAAGCGAAGAAAAAGGAAGATCAAGAGCGAGGAATGCAAGCTCTAATGGAAATGGAAAAACAGGAAGCGGAAAAAGAAGCTGGTGTTGAAGTTCCTTCCGGTCCATTAACAATCGGCTTAACCATTAAAGATGACGCCGATTTTCGCAAGTTAATTGATATCGTTGATGAAGAACGCCGTATTGCGATTGAAGGCTATATTTTTGCTGCGGAGACAAGAGAACTTCGCAGTGGCAGGACATTGTTGACGTTTAAGGTTACCGATTACACCAGTTCAATAATGGTAAAGATGTTTTCCCGAGATAAGGAAGATGCCGCCTTATTTGAACGAGTGCAAAAAGGAATGTGGGTAAAGGTTCGGGGAAGCATTCAAAACGATACATTCGTCCGTGATTTAGTTATGATCGGAAATGATATTAATGAAATAAAACCAGTGGAAAGACAGGACACTGCTCGAGAAGGGGAAAAAAGAGTAGAGCTCCATCTACATACACCGATGAGTCAAATGGATGCAGTGAGTTCAGTTGGCAGTTTGATCGCTCAGGCGAAAAAATGGGGCCATAAAGCAATAGCCGTTACCGATCATGCGGTTGCTCAATCTTTCCCAGAAGCGTTCAGTGCAGGGAAAAAAAATGATATAAAAATCTTATACGGGGTTGAAGCGAACCTCGTTGATGATGGTGTTCCAATAGCCTATAATGATGCTCATCGCCTCCTTTCTGAAGACACTTATGTGGTGTTTGACGTAGAGACGACCGGTTTATCTGCGGTATATGATACGATTATTGAATTGGCTGCAGTTAAGATTAAAGACGGAGAAATTGTCGATCGTTTTGAAGCCTTCGCCAATCCTCACCATCCATTATCTGCAACAACAATTGACTTAACGGGAATTACAGATGAGATGGTGAAGGATGCTCCTGAGGTTGAAGAAGTATTAAGAGATTTCCATAAATGGGTTGATGATGCTGTCCTAGTTGCCCACAACGCTTCCTTCGATATGGGCTTCCTTAATGTCGGCTACAAAAAAAGCGGGTTGGAGAAGGCGACAAATCCTGTTATTGATACATTAGAATTAGCCCGCTTTCTGTACCCAGAAATGAAGAACCATCGGTTAAACACATTGGCAAAAAAGTTTAATGTGGAACTTACCCAACACCACCGCGCCATCTATGATGCAGAAGCAACTGGATATTTACTGCTCATTATGCTTAAAGAAGCTCTTGAAAAGGGAATTACGTATCATGATCAGCTTAATGACAATATGGGGAAAGGAAATGCGTATCAAAGGGCTCGTCCTTTTCACTGTACTTTATTAGCTCAAAATGATGTTGGCTTGAAAAATCTTTTCAAGTTGATCTCAATTGCTCATATTGAATATTTCTATCGTGTTCCGCGAATTCCTAGGTCGGTACTGCAAAAGTATCGGGAGGGAATTTTAGTAGGTTCCGGCTGTGATAAAGGTGAAGTGTTCGAAGGGATGATGCAAAAGGCGGCTGAAGAAGTGGAAGAAACTGCCCGTTTCTACGACTATATTGAAGTGCATCCAAAAGAAGTCTATGCTCATTTGCTTGAATTAGAGCTAGTTCAAGATGAAAATAAGCTAGAGGATATTATTAAAAAGCTTGTAATGCTTGGGGAGAAGCTAGAGATTCCTGTTGTTGCTACGGGAAATGTTCACTACTTAAATCCAAACGATAAGATCTATCGTAAAATCCTTGTGAATTCACAGGGGGGAGCTAATCCTTTAAATAGGCATCAGCTTCCAGACGTACACTTCAGAACAACGAATGAAATGTTGGATGCTTTCTCATTTTTAGGGAAAGAAAAGGCGAAAGAAATCGTCGTCACCAATTCGAATAAAATTGCTGATATGATTGATGTTGTAAAACCAATAAAAGATGACCTCTATACACCGAAAATTGAAGGTGCGGACGAAGAGATCCGTTCCATGAGCTATCGTCGTGCAAAAGACATCTACGGGGAGAATCTTCCAGAAATTGTGGAGGCGCGTTTAGAAAAAGAGTTGAAGAGTATCATTGGTCACGGATTTGCGGTTATTTACTTAATCTCCCATAAGCTTGTAAAGAAATCTTTAGATGACGGCTATTTAGTGGGTTCCCGTGGTTCGGTAGGCTCATCGCTAGTGGCGACGATGACAGAAATTACAGAAGTAAACCCATTGCCACCACACTACGTCTGTCCAAGCTGTAAGCATTCGGAATTTTTTAATGACGGTTCAGTTGGTTCTGGTTTTGACTTGCCTGATAAAGAATGTCCAAATTGCGGAGAGAAATACGTCAAAGATGGCCACGATATCCCGTTTGAAACATTTCTTGGCTTTAAAGGGGACAAGGTACCTGATATCGATTTGAACTTCTCAGGTGAATATCAGCCGCAGGCTCATAATTATACGAAAGTCCTGTTTGGTGAGGATTACGTTTACCGTGCGGGAACAATTGGTACGGTTGCTGATAAGACGGCGTTTGGATATGTGAAGGCGTATCAACAGGATAATAATCTTCAACTTCGCGGCGCTGAAATTGAGCGATTAGCAACTGGTTGTACAGGAGTTAAACGGACTACTGGTCAGCATCCAGGTGGTATCATTGTTGTCCCGGATTACATGGATATTTACGATTTCACGCCGATTCAGTTTCCTGCTGATGATCGGAATTCTGAATGGAAGACAACCCATTTTGACTTCCACTCTATTCATGACAACGTCTTAAAGCTTGATATATTAGGACACGATGATCCGACAGTTATTCGGATGCTCCAAGATTTAAGCGGGATTGATCCAAAGACGATTCCCACAGATGATAAAGAAGTGATGAAAATTTTTAGTGGACCGGAGGCGCTTGGCGTTACGGAAGAACAAATTATGTGTAAAACAGGAACGCTGGGGATACCTGAGTTCGGTACTCGCTTTGTCCGGCAAATGTTGGAGGATACGAAACCAACTACTTTTTCCGAACTTGTGCAAATCTCTGGGTTATCCCACGGAACGGATGTTTGGCTAGGGAATGCTCAGGAATTGATTCAAAATAATATTTGTACACTTAGTGAAGTTATCGGTTGTCGTGATGACATTATGGTTTATCTTATTTATCAAGGGCTGGAACCATCCTTTGCTTTTAAAATCATGGAGTCTGTTCGTAAGGGAAAAGGTTTAACAGATGAAATGGAAGAAGAAATGCGCAGGAATGAGGTTCCGGAGTGGTATATTGATTCTTGTAAGAAGATAAAATATATGTTCCCAAAAGCCCATGCCGCAGCCTATGTGTTAATGGCAGTCCGGATTGCTTACTTTAAAGTCCATTATCCATTATATTATTATGCAGCCTATTTCACTGTAAGAGCAGAGGATTTTGATATTGAAGCAATGGTCAAAGGTTCTCAAGCGATTCGTGCAAAGATTGAAGAAATCAATGCAAAGGGATTAGAAGCTTCAACGAAGGAGAAAAACCTGCTCACTGTCCTTGAACTGGCATTGGAAATGAATGAGAGAGGATTTACTTTTAAAAAGGTAGATTTATATCGTTCAAGTGCATCGGAATTTATTATTGATGGAAACTCTTTAATCCCGCCATTTAATTCGATTCCAGGACTTGGAACAAATGCCGCTATTAATATTGTAAAAGCTCGTGAAGATGGGGAATTTTTGTCAAAAGAAGATCTGCAACAGCGCGGTAAAGTTTCTAAGACAATCATGGAATATTTAGATAATCATGGTTGTCTTGCTGATATGCCAGAGCAAAATCAGTTATCATTATTCTAGAAGTTGTTAGGGGCTGCTGTAAAGCGCAGCTGAGATAACGAAAATTCCGTACGAAATAAACGAAACTCGTTTGGCAACTTTAAAAATGGACAAAACTCCTTGAAACTAGATTGGAATTTGTCAAGTGGAAAGAACACTATTGTTTGCATAAAAATATTGGTTATGGTATAGTTTTATTGGAAATACTATCGATAACTCTCGTTTACAAGAGTGGGGCTCCCCCGCTCTTTCTTGTTTGTTTGGGAAAGCTTCTTTTTCGATTGCCTGAGATTGGCCCTTGAAAAATGGATGATCGGCTAGCATATTCAATAAAATAACCATTTGCAAAGTGAACGGGATTAAAAGAACTGGATTTATCTTAATGTTTTTCTACATAACAGCAAGTCAGAGTGTAGACAAAGTCAAGAGTGATAGATAGCAGTTACCCTTTAAGCTCCTTTTAAAACGTTTGTTTATTCATCGCGGAGCGTTGCAAGGAGCGAAGGGAATAAGTGCCGGATAAGGAGAAGCAGCGAAGAAAGCGAGCGTTTGCGAGCTGTCTGAGCAAGGAATTTTAACATTACTTCCTTTTTGTGTTTTTAACAGCCTGAGTCAATTTCATGTCCCGTAGAACTGAAGTTGATTCTAGTCAGAACAGTTAAAGTTAGGAGGGAAAATATGAGTAAGGTAATTGAAATTGTCGAAGAGATTGCTGGTCCCATCGTGGATGAACTTAATCTTGAATTGGTGGATATTGAATATGTTAAAGAAGGAAAAAATTGGTTCCTTCGTGTTTACATTGATAAAACAGGCGGTGTTGACATTGAGGAGTGCGGACTAGTAAGCGAGAAATTAAGCGAAAAGCTAGACGAAATTGATCCGATTCCTTACAACTATTTCTTGGAGGTATCATCTCCAGGTGCTGAGCGACCTCTCAAAAAGGAAAAGGATTATGAACGAGCAGTTGGGCATAACGTTTTTGTGAAAACATACGAACCGATTGATGGTGAGAAAAGCTTTGAAGGAAAGTTAACTGACTACTCAACTGATCAGTTAACGATAGAGCTGACGATTAAAACAGGAAAGAAAATCGTTCACATCCCAATGGACAAAATTGCAAACGCTCGGTTAGCCGTAACTTTTTCTTAAGTAAATTTGTGAAGAAATTAATTAATTTGATAGAGATCAAAGGGGGATAAAATCAAATGAGCAGTGAATTGCTAGATGCTCTTGACTTGCTGGAAAAAGAAAAAGGAATTTCAAGAGAGGTAATTATTGAAGCGATTGAAGCAGCGTTAGTATCTGCCTATCGGAGAAACTTTAATCAAGCTCAAAATGTTCGCATTGATTTAAATTTAGGTGCCGGTACGATGAGAGTTTTTGCAAGAAAAGATGTCGTGGAAGAAGTTTTTGATCCCCGTCTTGAAATTTCACTCGAGGATGCACGCAGAATCAATCCAAACTACCAAATTGAAGATGTTGTCGAACTCGAAGTAACACCAAAGGATTTTGGCAGAATTGCTGCACAAACGGCGAAGCAGGTTGTTACTCAAAGAGTAAGAGAAGCAGAACGAGGCATTATTTATTCAGAATTCATTGATCGTGAAGAAGATATCATGACAGGAATTGTACAGCGTGTGGACTCTAAATTTATCTATGTAAGCTTAGGAAAGATCGAAGCGATCCTGCCAGCTAATGAACAAATGCCTAATGAAAGATATCGACCACATGACCGCATTAAAGTGTTTATTACAAAAGTAGAAAAGACGACTAAAGGTCCTCAAATTTACGTTTCGAGAACTCATCCTGGCTTATTGAAGCGTCTTTTTGAAATAGAAGTTCCGGAAATTTATGATGGAACGGTGGAGATTAAATCGGTTTCAAGAGAAGCAGGAGATCGTTCAAAAATTTCTGTCCACTCTGAAAACCCTGAGGTCGATCCTGTTGGTTCTTGTGTAGGACCTAAGGGGGCACGAGTTCAAGCTGTTGTAAACGAGCTTAAAGGGGAAAAAATCGATATTGTAAAATGGTCAAATGACCCAGTTGTATTTGTTGCCAATGCTTTAAGTCCTTCAAAGGTACTTGACGTGATCGTTAACGAAGAAGAGAAGGCAACTACAGTTGTCGTACCAGATTATCAGCTTTCACTAGCGATTGGAAAAAGAGGTCAAAATGCTCGCCTTGCTGCTAAACTGACAGGCTGGAAAATCGACATTAAATCGGAAACTGATGCAAGAGAAGCTGGAATATTCCCACGTGAAGAAGGAATTCTCAGCTTTGATGATGAAGATGAGCAGGATTATGATAATGATTTAAGCTTAAACTTAGAGGATTCACGTGAGTAAAAAGAGGTGAGAGATGGATGAACAGGAAAAAAGTTCCTTTGCGGAAATGTGTGGCGACTGGTGAAATGAGGCCGAAAAAAGAACTTGTTCGCGTCGTCCGCTCAAAAGAAGGTGAAGTTTCCATCGATTTAACAGGAAAGAAAAATGGTCGCGGAGCTTACCTTTCAAAAGACAAGGAAGCCATTCTTTTAGCCAAAAAGAAAAACACATTGAAAAATCATTTAGAGGTCGAAATAGACGATTCTATTTATGATGAACTACTTGAGTTAGTAGAGAAGGAGAAACGACAATCCTAATGAAACCAAATCAATGGATGTCATTGTTAGGCCTAGCCAATCGAGCGCGGAAAATCATTTCAGGCGAAGAGCTTGTTGTAAAAGAAATAAGAAGTGGCAGGGCAAAGCTTGTATTGCTCTCTGCGGATGCATCCGCCAATACCGCGAAAAAAGTGACGGATAAATGCAACTCCTTTTCAATTCCATATAAGTTGGTGGAGAACCGCAATTTACTCGGCCAATCAATTGGAAAGGAAGCCCGCGTAGTTGTGGCTGTTTTAGATGCAGGGTTTGCCAATAAGCTGAAACAAGTGCTCGATTAATATTTGCGGGGGTGAAAATATGAGTAAAATACGAGTTTACGAATACGCAAAAAAACATAATGTTTCAAGTAAAGACGTGATCACTAAACTAAAAGAAATGAATATAGAGGTTTCAAATCATATGACAACAATTGAAGGGGATACAATCCAGAAGCTTGATCGTCTTTACAATAAAGAGGAAAAACAGCCTCAGCCAGTAAAAACGCAGGAGAAAACCAGTACAGTTGGGGAACGGAATGCTGGTCCAGCTAAAGCGCAAAGCGGCGCAACACCGAAAACACGTGACGGCAAAAAAGGTTCAGGTGAAGTGCAATCAAAAGATAATAAAGGTTTTAAGAGTAACCATAATAATCAAGGAAATCAAAAAAACAAAAATAAAAATCAGAAAAACAAAGGAAAGAATCAGCCTCAAGTTCAATCTCAGCCTCCAAAAAGGAAAGAAAAAGAACTTCCAGCAAAAATTACTTTTAGCGAATCATTAACGGTTGCTGAATTGGCGAAGAAATTACATCGCGAGCCTTCTGAAATCATTAAGAAATTGTTCTTACTTGGTGTAATGGCGACGATAAATCAGGACCTAGATAAAGATGCAATTGAATTGATTGCTTCTGAGTACGGCGTTGAGGTAGAGGAAGAAGTTAAAGTTGATGTTACAGATTTAGAGGTGTATTTCACTGAGGACGATGATGCGGAGCTAGTGGAAAGACCTTCTGTCGTGACGATTATGGGACACGTTGACCACGGGAAAACGACACTGCTTGATTCGATTCGTCATACAAAAGTGACAGCTGGTGAAGCTGGGGGAATTACTCAGCATATTGGCGCATACCAAGTGGAAGAGAACGGGAAAAAGATCACTTTCTTAGATACTCCAGGTCACGCTGCTTTTACAACAATGCGGGCCCGTGGTGCCAAAATCACTGACATTACTGTACTAGTTGTGGCTGCAGATGACGGTGTTATGCCACAGACAATTGAGGCAATTAATCACGCGAAAGCCGCAGAAGTGCCAATTATTGTGGCTGTCAACAAAATTGATAAAGAGGCAGCCAACCCGGATCGTGTTATGCAGGAATTAACTGAGCATGGATTAATCCCTGAAGCATGGGGAGGAGATACGATCTTTGTACCGCTTTCTGCCCTAACTGGAGAAGGAATTGATTCTCTGTTAGAAATGATTTTGCTCGTCAGTGAAGTGGAGGAATATAAAGCAAACCCTGTCAGAAAGGCGATTGGCACTGTGATCGAAGCTCAATTAGATAAAGGCCGAGGCTCAGTTGCAACGTTGCTCGTTCAAAACGGAACATTAAGGGTGGGCGATCCAATTGTAGTTGGAAATACATTTGGGCGTGTTCGTGCAATGGTCAACGATCTTGGCCGTCGCGTAAAAGAAGCAGGTCCGTCAACACCTGTAGAAATTACAGGCTTGAATGATGTTCCTCAGGCAGGAGACCGTTTTGTCGTTTTCGAAGATGAAAAGACAGCACGTCAAGTTGGTGAAGCCCGCGCGACTCAAGCACTACAAGCGCAAAGAAGCGAAAAAACACGCATAAGCTTAGACAATCTTTTTGATCATTTAAAGCAAGGTGAGATGAAAGAACTTAATATCATTGTCAAAGCAGACGTACAAGGCTCTGTTGAAGCGGTAGCAGCAGCTTTCCAAAAGCTAGATGTCGAAGGGGTTAATGTCAAAATAATTCATACTGGCGTTGGTGCCATTAATGAGTCTGACATTACACTCGCCGCTGCATCAAATGCAATTGTTATCGGATTTAACGTCCGTCCTGATAACAATGCGAAGCGTGCCGCTGAATCAGAGGAAGTCGATATTCGTCTTCATCGAATCATTTATAAAGCGATCGAAGAAATTGAAGCGGCGATGAAAGGGATGCTTGATCCTGAGTTTGAAGAAAAAATTATTGGGCAGGCTGAAGTTCGTCAAACCTTCAAGGTATCCAAAGTTGGAACAATTGCAGGTTCTTATGTTACGGATGGAAAAATCACCCGCAACAGTGGCGTTCGCCTCATTCGTGATGGCATCGTAATTTTCGAAGGAGAAATTGATGCTTTAAGAAGATTCAAAGATGATGTGAAAGAAGTTGCTCAAGGGTATGAATGTGGAATTACGATTAAAAACTTTAATGATGTTAAAGAAGGAGACGTCATTGAAGCATATATTATGGAGGAAGTGGAACGTTAATGATAGTGGGTCTTGCAGTTTGTGAGTGTATCATTTATGATGCTCATTCACTGAAAGAGAAGAGAGCAGTCTTACAGCGAGTCCTTGTCAGACTGAAGCAGAGATTTAACGTCTCAGTATCGGAAGTTGATTTTCAGGATGTGTGGCAGCGAACAAAAATTGCCATCGTTGTTGTAACCTCTTCTCAAGTTTCGTCTGAAATGGAACTGCAAAACGCGCTTAAGTTTATCGATTCTTTCCCAGAAATTGAGAGAACAATTACTAATATTGAGTGGCTTTAAGCCCCAATAGTTTAAGCCTTTTTATAATGCAAATTTTTACAGAGAAGGCCATATAAGGAAGAGGACGCTTGTCCTTGTTACAAAAATGTTTAATTTTTCACATGATGGATGGTCAAGCGTCAGCCGCCTAACGCCTAACAAACTTGTTGCTTGATTTAGCACGCTAGCGAAAGCAGGGGCGCTTGTACTTTTCTTAAGGACTAGAGGTGACAAAAATGAGTCTTAGATCTAATCGTGTTGGCGAACAAATGAAAAAGGAACTCGGCGAGATTATCGGACGGAAAATTAAGGATCCTCGGATAGGGTTTGTTACCGTGACAGATGTTCAAGTAACTGGTGATCTTCAACAGGCTAAAGTATTCATTTCCGTTTTAGGAGATGATGAGCAGAAGGAGAATACGCTTAAAGGTTTAGCAAAAGCAAAAGGCTTTATCCGCTCAGAAATTGGGCAGAGAATTCGCTTGAGAAAAACACCGGAAATCATATTCGAATTTGATGAATCGATTGATTATGGTAATCGTATCGATTCCCTTTTATATAAGCTTCAAGAAGAGAACCAATCGAAGGATCATGAAGATTAGAGTCGACTTGCGAGCGCTAACGCAGATGATGAAAGGCTTTCATATATTTTGACATGGAGGAGGGATAGACGGGCTGTCTATCCTTTTTCTCTCGTTGTTTAGGAAAAATATAAATTTCGTTTGTTGCGGATTCCTTTTTAAAGCGTGCATCTAGTCTATCGCAAGCAGTCAAAACGTAACAAACATATCTGCGATAAGTCAACTGAAGGTTTCCAATAGGCCCTTTTAAGTTTGTATCGTGATGAGCACTAACGAAAGCTTCTTACGGAACAATCTGTTCCTTGATGGTTGCGAAGGCGCTCAAGCCGATTTTAATGTCATTGGTATATCTTTGTATATCGATAATAAACAGAGTGAGCCTGCTTTTTTGTAGGAAAAAGGTCGGTGTCAATGAACGCAAAGAAATGCAATATTTGGTCTTTACGCTGTTGCATTCGTGCTAACCTAATCTTAACCATTTCTGTTTTTGAAGATAATCTTTTTCAAAACGCGAGGTCGTTCATATAAAAGTGAAGAGGAGGATAGAGATGGAAGGAATATTGCCACTGTATAAACCGAAAGGACTGACATCGCATGATTGTGTCTTTAAGCTGCGCAAAATATTGCGGATGAAAAGAATTGGACATACAGGAACATTAGATCCTGAGGTCGATGGCGTACTGCCCATTTGCTTGGGACGTGCAACGAAGGTTGCTGAATATATAACGGATGCAGGAAAAACATATGTCGGAGAAGTGATGATTGGCTTTACTACAACGACAGAGGATGCAACAGGAGAAACTGTTGAGGAAAACTTAGTAAAAAAATCTATTTCAAGAGCGGAAATTCTAGCCGTTTTAGCTGAGCTTTCAGGTGAAATAACACAAACGCCTCCGATGTTCTCAGCAGTAAAAGTTAATGGAAAAAGATTGTATGAGTATGCAAGGCAAGGATTGGAAGTGGAACGGCCATCTAGAAGAGTGACGATCTATTCAATTGATCTGCTGGATGAGCGGGAGCAATTTGAAGGAGAACTGATTCGTTTTCGCTTTCAAGTGTCATGTAGCAAAGGAACGTATATTCGCACACTTGCCGTAATGATTGGTGAGAAGCTTGGATATCCCGCACATATGTCACAATTAACTCGTATCAGGTCTGCGAGTTTTACTTTAGACGATTGTCTTACTTTTTCTGATATCGAGGAATTAGTGGAAACAGGAGCAATTGTTGAGGCTCTTCAACCGATTGAGACAGCCTTATATTATTTGCCGAAATATCAAATAAATGATAAATTAGGTGAGAAAGTAAAAAATGGAGCTGTCCTTCCTATTCCAGAGCCCTTTCTCAATGAGAAAGGACCGATCGTTTTGGAAGAGGTGGATGGTACTGCCTTAGCGATTTATGAGGCACACCCTCAAAAAGAAGGGCTAATGAAGCCTAAAAAAGTGCTGAAAATATAGACTATACGAGATTTTTCTGTGACAGGAATTAGGTGGGAAAATAAGTGGAAGTTATTCAAATTCATCATCCTCATCAATTTAAGCCTGAAGATTTTGCGCCAATGACGATGGCATTAGGTTTTTTTGACGGTGTTCATTACGGGCACCAGAAAGTAATAAATACGGCTGCAGCAATAGCTGAAAAAAGAAATGGCAAGGTGGCCGTCATGACTTTTGATCCTCATCCGTCTGTAGTTCTTCGACGGGATATAAAACATGTGGAATATATCACACCGCTAAAAGAGAAGGCGAGATTAATAGAGCAGCTGCATGTAGATTATTTATTTGTGGTGCAATTTACAAGTGAATTTGCTAACCTTCTTCCACAGGAGTTTGTCGATCAATATTTAATTGCTTTAAATGTTATTCATGTGGTTGCCGGTTTTGATTACAGTTATGGGAGATTAGGGAAAGGCACGATGGAGACACTCCCGTTTCATTCAAGAGGAAAATTTGAATTTACGACTGTACCGAAATTGTCAAACGGGCATGAAAAGATAAGCTCCACTCTTATCCGTAAATTGATACGGGAGGGGGATGTGGAAAGAATACCTGACTTTTTAGGCCGTTTTTACACAACGAGTGGGATTGTTATTCATGGCGATAAAAGAGGTCGAACAATTGGCTTTCCAACTGCTAATACCGCTATTGATGATTCCTTTTATCTCCCGCCAATAGGTGTTTATGCAGTAAGAATCCTTGTTGCAGATAACTGGTATGAGGGCGTCTGTAATATAGGATATAAGCCAACATTTAATGAAACCCAAGCTCCTAAGCCATCAGTTGAAGTCCATATCTTTCAATTCACTCAGGAAATTTATGGTTATGAAGTAGTGGTTGAGTGGCATAAAAGGATTAGAGCAGAGAAAAAATTCAATGGTATTGAGGAGCTTGTACAACAAATAGAAAAAGACAAGGCGAGTACGATTGATTATTTTCATAAAGTTTAGGTGTATTTTACCGAGAACAGCGAAATATATTGTTTCCTCTTGCTTTTTGTCACAAAAAGTTGTATTCTAATTAACGTGAATTCATTTCGTATATATTTGGATGAATACACGTATTAAAAATGAACCTTTGCTTGGCAAGTCGAGTCACCGACGCTTGCTGGAGCATTTGGGGATTGAATATTTAGGAGGTGAAACGGATGGCAATCACAAAAGAACGTAAGAATGAACTTATCAACGAGTTCAAAACACATGAGAACGATACTGGTTCACCAGAAGTTCAAATCGCTGTCCTTACTGAGGAGATCAATAATTTAAATGATCACTTACGTACTCATAAGAAAGACCACCATTCACGTCGCGGTCTTTTGAAAATGGTAGGTAGACGTCGTAACCTATTAACTTATCTTCGTAACAAAGACGTTCAACGTTACCGTGAGTTAATCAACAGACTTGGTTTACGTCGATAAGAACTGGATGTTAACAAAAGCGGGAGTTTTCCCGCTTTTTTGTTAGCATTAAATAATTGGAAAATTAATACATAATTTCGTATTTTAAGTCCATAAAAAAATGTACATAATATAAGAAAAGCGGAAGCGGCTTGCTTATCGCCGTACAAACTGGAAGGGCCTGTTCTTTCGATAAAGAAAAATCGATAAGCCAAAGCGAATCGAGTTTGACTTATCGTGGGAGAGGACCTGACTATACCAAATAATGTTATATTTAAAATAATGAATATTATCCGTCATCTTCATGCCTACTAGAGTAATGAGATGGAGTTTAAGATACAATATATAATTTTTATTAGCTAAATCTCCCAGGAGTGTTAGTAAGAGAGGGGTTTTAAAAGGAATGGGACAAGAAAAACAAATCTTTTCCATAGAGTGGGCTGGCCGGCCACTAACTGTTGAAATTGGTCAATTGGCAAAACAAGCTAACGGCTCAGCACTAATCCGTTATGGAGATACTGCTGTATTAAGCACGGCAACTGCTTCAAAAGAACCGAAAAAACTAGACTTCTTCCCGTTAACTGTTAATTATGAGGAAAGACTATATGCTGTTGGAAAGATACCAGGAGGTTTTATTAAGAGGGAAGGACGTCCGAGTGAAAAAGCGATTTTAGCAAGCCGCTTAATTGATCGTCCCATCCGTCCGTTATTCGCCGATGGTTTTAGAAATGAAGTCCAGGTAATTAGCATGGTTATGAGCGTTGATCAAGATTGCTCATCAGAAATGGCAGCGATGTTTGGCTCTTCTCTTGCTTTATCAATTTCAGATATTCCGTTTGAAGGACCGATTGCTGGAGTGACGGTAGGACGCATAGATGGAAACTTTATTATTAATCCAAATGTAGAACAAATGGAAAAAAGTGATATCCATCTGGTCGTTGCCGGTACAAAAGATGCGATCAATATGGTTGAAGCTGGTGCAGATGAGGTGCCGGAAGAAACGATGCTTGAAGCCATTATGTTTGGTCATGAAGAAATTAAACGTTTAATCGCCTTTCAGGAAGAAATTGCTGCAAAAGTTGGCAAGGAAAAGATGGAAGTTATCCTTTTCAATGTCGATGAGCAATTAGAAGCAGAAATTCGTCAAACATGCGAAAAAGAAATGATTGAAGCCATTCAAGTGCAGGAAAAGCATGCACGTGAAGACGCGATTAAAGCTGTGAAAGACAGAGTGATTGCTCAGTATGAAGAGCAGGAAGCAGATGAAGATGACCTGAAGCAAGTAAAGCAAATATTAGACAAGCTTGTAAAAGGTGAAGTTCGTCGGTTAATTACAGAAGAAAAAGTGCGCCCTGATGGTCGTAATCCAGATGAAATCCGTCCTTTATCTTCAGAAGTCGGGCTTCTTCCTCGTACGCATGGCTCTGGACTATTTACACGTGGACAAACACAAGCATTAAGTATTTGTACACTTGGCGCATTAGGAGACGTGCAAATATTAGATGGCTTAGGAATCGAAGAAGAAAAACGTTTTATGCATCATTATAACTTCCCGAGCTTTAGTGTTGGAGAAACAGGACCAATTAGAGGACCTGGTCGTCGGGAGATTGGACATGGTGCACTTGGCGAGCGTGCTCTTGAACCAATTATCCCTTCTGAAAGCGACTTTCCGTATACAATTCGCTTAGTATCTGAAGTACTTGAATCAAACGGTTCAACCTCGCAAGCGAGTATTTGTGCAAGTACGTTGGCAATGATGGACGCAGGGGTGCCGATTAAAGCACCGGTTGCTGGAATTGCGATGGGGCTTGTGAAATCTGGCGAACATTATACCGTTTTAACAGACATTCAAGGAATGGAAGATCATCTGGGAGATATGGACTTTAAAGTTGCAGGTACTGCTAAAGGGGTAACTGCCCTGCAAATGGATATTAAAATTGAAGGATTATCTCGTGAAATTCTAGAAGAAGCATTGCAACAAGCCAAAAAAGGCCGGATGCAAATTCTTGAGTCAATGCTAGCGACGATCTCTGCACCAAATAACGAGCTTTCTCAATATGCTCCAAAAATCTTAACGATGCATATTAACCCAGATAAAATTCGCGACGTTATCGGACCAAGTGGAAAGCAGATTAACAAAATTATCGAGGAAACAAATGTTAAAATCGATATCGAACAAGATGGTACCATTTTCATTTCTTCAACCAATGAGGAAATGAACCAAAAAGCGAAAAAGATTATAGAAGACATCGTACGTGAAGTGGAAGTTGGTCAAATGTACTTAGGAAAAGTTAAACGAATTGAAAAATTCGGTGCATTTGTTGAAATCTTTAGCGGTAAAGATGGCTTAGTTCATATTTCAGAAATAGCTGAAGAACGGGTTGGAAAAGTAGAAGATGTATTATCAATCGGTGATGAAGTGCTTGTAAAAGTAACGGAGATTGATAAACAAGGTCGTGTGAACTTATCCAGAAAAGCTGTTCTAAAAGAGCAACGAGAGCAAAAGGAACAGGCACAGAAGTAAATGTTTCACTCACGAAGTTAAGAAACAAGTGCTCCTATGCTTCGAAAAAGTCAGGGGATGCCCTGGCTTTTTGTGTCTCTTTAATACTAGAAGTGGGTTTTCTGGAAACCTAGTTCTACCTTGTCCTCCTTCCTCATAATTTGTAAGGAAGGAGGCATAAAGGATGAAAAAGCTGGTTTTTATTGCTATGATTGTTTTACTCGGTGTCCTTATTGTTAATAATTCTTTAACAGTACAATATTTGGCGAAATTAAAGGGAGATAGTACATTTGTCAGTAAAAAAGTTGACCCTTTATATGAAGAAATTCGCTCTAAGGCAAAAGACTACGCTGTTGCACCAATAGATGCGAAAATTGACCCAGTCTGGAAGGCAATTCCGGGCATTAATGGTTTAAAGGTTGATGTTGACGCATCATTTGAGAAGATGAAAAAGGATGGGAAGTTTAAAAAGGAAAAGCTTGTGTATAAACAAGTTGAACCGAATATCCATCTTCGTGATCTTCCTCCAAATCCAATTTATAAAGGCAATCCAGAAAAGCAAATGGTTAGCTTTATTATTAATGTAGCATGGGGCAATGAATATCTTTCCCCTATTCTTGCAACTTTGAAGAAACATAATGTTCACGTTACCTTTTTTTTAGAGGGAAGATGGGTAAAAAATCATCCTGAATTAGCAAAAATGATTTCTTCCGCAGGGCATGAGGTAGGAAATCATTCCTATACACATCCCGATATGAAGCGAATTTCCGCGGGAATGATCAGACAGGAGATTCAAAAAACAAATGAAGTGATTGAAGCAACCACTGAAAAAATACCTTTATGGCTAGCGCCCCCTAGTGGAAGTTATCGCGATGAAGTAGTGAAAATTGCAGCTGAAGAAAAGCTAGGAACTGTCTTATGGAGTGTCGATACGATCGATTGGCAAAAACCTGCACCTGAAGTACTTATCAATCGCGTCATCAGTAAAATTCATAACGGGGCAATGGTGTTGATGCATCCGACCGATTCAACTGCCAAAGCGCTCGATCGATTAATTACTGAAATTAAAAATAAAAATTTAGAAATCAATACAGTCTCAGAGCTGCTAAGTGAAAGACGGTAAGACTTTCGGATATTAGAGGAAAAAAGAGACAAGCTAAGATTAATGCCGACCTATCATCTCCTTCTTTTTAGGATGAGAAGCAGTCTAGTCCTGGCAATTTTTTATGGAGGCTGTTTTCGTAAATGATCATCATGAACAACAGTTTACGAAATAAAGTCTTTTCGGCAAGGCAACGGTGAGACCCGTCGTTACCGCTTATTATGAAACGATGTAATTTTTTAGCATCATGTTTTGAATCAGGAGGAATTTGCGTGATTAAGAGATATACTTGTCAAAATGGAGTAAGAATCGTACTAGAAAATATACCTACTGTTCGTTCTGTTGCTATCGGCGTCTGGATTGGAACTGGTTCACGTAATGAGAATCCGGAAAACAACGGAATATCTCATTTTCTTGAGCATATGTTTTTCAAAGGAACAAAGACGAGATCAGCGCGTGAAATAGCTGAATCATTCGATAGTATCGGCGGTCAGGTTAATGCCTTCACATCAAAAGAATATACTTGCTACTATGCAAAGGTTCTGGACAATCATGCGAATTTTGCTCTTGAAGTACTTGCTGATATGTTTTTCAATTCAACCTTTGATGAAGAAGAGTTGAAAAAAGAAAAAAATGTTGTTTATGAAGAAATAAAAATGTATGAGGATACACCCGATGATATTGTGCATGATTTATTGAGCAAAGCTGTCTATGAAAATCATCCGTTAGGCTATCCGATTTTAGGTACAGAGGAGACATTGGCATCCTTTACCGGTGAAACATTAAAAGAATATATGCATAATACATATACTCCAGAAAATGTCGTGATTTCCATTGCCGGAAATATTACTGAATCGTTTATTTCTGATGTGGAAAAACATTTTGGGAGCTATGAAGCTGGGAATCAGGAGCAGCCTGATGGAAAGCCTATGTTCCATATGAACCATATGGCACGGAAAAAGGAAACGGAACAGGCCCATCTATGCATTGGGTTTGAAGGGCTACAAGTAGGGCATGAAGACATTTATAATTTGATCGTTTTAAATAATGTTCTTGGCGGGAGCATGAGTTCAAGATTATTCCAAGATGTCCGTGAACGAAAAGGGCTTGCTTATTCTGTTTTTTCTTATCATTCTTCCTTCCACGATAGCGGAATTGTGACGATTTATGGAGGTACGGGTGCTAAGCAGTTGGATGTATTGTTTGATACGATTAAAGAAACGCTTGCTAATTTAAAAAGTGAAGGGATTACAGAAAAAGAACTAAACAACTGTAAAGAGCAGTTAAAAGGGAGCTTAATGCTAAGTTTAGAAAGTACGAACAGCCGGATGAGCCGCAATGGAAAAAATGAGCTTCTGTTAAAACGCCATCGCACCCTTGATGAAATTGTTCATGAGATTGATCAGGTCTCTAAGGAAGGCGTTGACAAGCTCGCCAATACAATTTTCACAAATGCATTTTCGGTTTCCCTCATAAGCCCAGAGGGAGAGTTACCAAAGAATATTTAACGTCTTGCAACCTGCTTTTCGGCAGGTTGTTTTTTGTAGAATGACAAGATGGACCGCAAATTTCCAATTTGGCAAAATGTAAATAATTTAGGTCGAGCTTATTCTAAATTTTGTACTTTATTGATACATATATAAGGAGTGATGGAAACGGAGGGGAATGAATTGAGGCTCAGTGAATTAAGCGGGAAGGAAATAGTCGATGTTAAAAAGGCAGAGCGCCTAGGCGTTCTGGGGCAAACCGATTTAGAAATCGATGAGAATAGTGGCCAAATCAGGGCATTGCTTATTCCGTCGTTAAAATGGTTTGGCTTCAAAAGACAAGGCGGAGAAGTTCGAGTACCATGGCGCCATATTAAAAAAATCGGTAATGATATGATCATTATTGATGTACCAAATAACGATTTAGATGAGGGTTGATGCAAATAGTATTTTGCATCAACCCTTTCTTTTTTGAAATAAGTTAGGTTCAACCATATTGTTGCTCATTATTGGTGCATTTTAGCTCTTACTCGGGTGAAACAGGGGAGAAAATTTTTGAATATATACCTTAAAATATTTTATTTCTTATGTTAGGGAATCGAAGAGCAAAGTCCGAAAAGAAAGTGTATTCGGACAAGGAAGAGCAGCGTTACATTTTACCCGAGTCAGAGTGGTCGTTCAGTTTAAAGACGGAAGCCTTGGTTTTTCACAAAATCAGCACAATCCTATAACATCGCCAGAAAAAAATAGGGAAATATTGCAGGAGCATTATCTTAGGCAAAGTTCAGATCCGTTTCCGCGGCTCTTTTAACCCAAGCTATGGGATGAGGAAAAACTCCTTTAAATCATCGACAGAAACACGTTATCCAATGGTTAAGACCTACGTTCCTAAGCTGTTGTTCTAGAGCTCTTGACCAAATTGAGAAGAGATTTAGTGGGATAACTCACCGATCCTTTCTTTCATTCATAAGCTGTTGGAGTAGTTGATATTTTAAAAAAACGATAAAACAAAATGAGTTCATTAACTTATAATCTTGCCTTAGCTTAGGATTTCAAAAAAAGAAGGTGAATTTTTTATGCTGACAGGATTGCATTTAGCAGTCATCGGTGGAGACGCAAGACAGTTGGAGATTATCCGTAGATTAACTGAGCTTGATGCAAAACTCTCACTAATAGGCTTCGAGCAGCTTGATCACGCATTTTCAGGAGCGGTAAAAGAGAAGATAGATGAAGTCGATTTTTCCATCATCGATGCCATTATTCTTCCGGTAGCTGGAACAGGTTTAGACGGTCAGGTTGATACAATCTTTTCAAATGAAAAGGTATTATTGTCTGAGGAGATATTGCTGGAGACACCATCACATTGCACAGTTTATTCAGGAATCACCAATTCCTATTTAAGCGGAATCACTAAAAAAGCGGATCGCCGCCTTGTTCAGCTTTTTCAAAGAGATGACGTTGCTATTTATAATTCAATCCCGACGGTTGAAGGTACAATTATGATGGCTATTCAACATACAGATTTTACGATTCATGGTTCAAACGTGCTTGTTCTAGGTCTTGGTAGAGTTGGAATGACCGTAGCTAGAGCTTTTAATGCCTTAGGTGCCTATGTAAAGGTGGGGGCAAGAAAAACAGAGCATATTGCAAGAATAACAGAAATGTCACTTACTCCTTTTCAATTAAAAAATCTCGGAGAACATGTTAGAGATGTGGATATATGTATAAATACGATTCCTCATATGATCGTGACAGCTTCGGTGATATCGAAAATGCCACCGCACACATTGATTATTGATTTGGCTTCAAAGCCTGGAGGAACTGATTTTCGTTATGCAGAAAAAAGAGGAATTAAAGCATTGATAGCACCTAGCTTGCCAGGTATCGTTGCACCTAGGACAGCAGGGCAAATATTGGCGAACGTTCTGTCAAGAGTACTGCAGGAGGATTTACAATCACGAAAGGGGTAAGGAGCATGAGTGTTAATGGTAAGAGGATTGGTTTTGGGTTAACTGGTTCCCATTGTACGTACGATGAAGTTTTTCCAGAAATAGAAAAGCTCGTTCATGCAGGGGCAGAAGTTTTGCCAGTTGTAACCCATACCGTCAAAAATACAGACACACGTTTTGGAAAAGGGGAAGATTGGATCGAACGGATTGAAGACTTAACGGGAAATAAAGTTATTGATTCCATTGTAAAAGCAGAGCCGTTAGGCCCCAAAATTCCACTTGATTGTATGGTTATTGCTCCATTAACTGGGAATTCGCTTAGTAAATTTGCGAACGCAATGACTGATTCTCCTGTATTAATGGCCGCAAAAGCTACTCTGCGAAATCGTAAACCAGTCGTCTTAGGAATTTCAACCAATGATGCTCTCGGTTTAAATGGTGTCAATTTAATGAGGTTGATGGCAACAAAAAATATATATTTTATCCCGTATGGTCAAGATGATCCGATTAAAAAGCCGAACTCGTTAGTGGCAAGAATGTCTTTATTACAGGACACGGTGGAGGCAGCGATGAAAGGGGAGCAGCTTCAACCAGTACTTGTTGAACGGTATAAAGATCAATAGTATTTACTAAAAAAATGGCGGCAGGTGGAATACCCCTTATCAAAAGAAGGAGGATGGGGACTGAGATTTTTCAGCGATCCATATTTGATGAAAAATCTCTCCCGTTGCCGCTAAAAATAGGAATGGATAATTCTCTCTCAATGAGACAAAATTTTATTTCATTAAAGTATGAATATGGTAAAATAGATCATATTATGATGTAATATTTAATAGTAATACCTCTTTTTATTTTAAAAATCATGAAGTTTAAAACGAATTCTACAAAGATGAATCGGTCTCATTTTTATTACATTATGATTAATGAAACTAATTTTATAGAAGGTACATGTATGTTAGCTTCTATTTAAGTCTAGCCAACAATTCATATATAGATGGGAAGGGGAAACAATTATGACAGAAAGAAAAGCATTTCATGTAGCAGTAGTTGGAGCAACAGGAGCGGTTGGGCAACAAATGCTAAAAACTCTTGAAGAGCGGAATTTTCCAATTTCGACGTTAACATTGCTGTCTTCACCACGTTCTGCTGGAAAGGCAGTGATTTTTAAAGGACAAGAATATATCGTTCAAGAAGCAAAACCAGAAAGCTTTGAAAATGTTGATATTGCTCTTTTCAGTGCTGGAGGCGGTGTATCCAAAGAACTTGCTCCAGAAGCGGTTAAAAGGGGAGCGATTGTGGTCGATAATACGAGTGCTTTTAGAATGGATGAAAATACGCCGCTTGTTGTACCAGAGGTGAACGAGACCGATTTACATCATCATAATGGAATCATTGCTAATCCAAACTGTTCTACCATTCAGATGGTGGTCGCGTTACAGCCAATATTTGAAACGTTCGGTTTAAAAAAGGTGATCGTCTCCACTTATCAAGCTGTTTCTGGTTCTGGTGCACAGGCTGTCGAGGAACTTTATGAGCAAACAAAGGCGATTATTGAGAATGAAGACTTCGAACCAAAGATTTTACCAGTTAAATCGGATAAGAAGCATTATCAAATTGCTTTTAATGCGATTCCGCAAATTGATAAATTTATGGACAATGGCTACACATTTGAAGAAATGAAAATGATTAACGAAACGAAAAAGATTATGCATTTACCTGAATTAAAGGTTGCGGCAACATGCGTAAGATTGCCTGTTGCTACAGGACACTCTGAGTCACTTTATTTCGAGGTAGAGAAAGCTGGGGTAACACCTGAAGACATTAAAGCTTTATTGCAGGATGCTCCTGGTGTTGTCCTACAAGACGATCCACAGAATCAAATTTACCCAATGCCTGCTGACTGCGTCGGTAAAAACGATGTTTTTGTTGGGCGGATTCGCAGAGATTTAGATGAAGAAAACGGCTTTCATATGTGGGTTGTATCGGATAATTTGCTAAAGGGTGCTGCTTGGAATTCAGTTCAGATTGTAGAAAGTTTAATTAAAATCGGACTAGTTAAATAAGTTTTCGGGATAGATTGCTCGCAAACAACTAAGAATGAAATTAAGAAAAGAGCCTTTCTAATAATTGAGGTGTTACGATGAAGATTATCGTTCAAAAATTCGGGGGAACTTCTGTAAGAAGTGAGGAAACGCGAGAATATGCCAAAAAACATATTCAAAAAGCACTCCTAGAAGGATATAAAGTAGTGGTTGTCGTCTCAGCCATGGGACGAAGTGGAGATCCCTATGCAACGGATACACTGCTCTCATTAATTGATGGAGCAAAAACAATGGTAACAAAGCGCGAGCAGGATCTTCTTCTCTCATGCGGGGAAGTGATTTCCAGTGTCGTCTTTACAGAAATGCTGCTCAAAAACGGGATTAAGGCAACCTCTTTAACAGGGTCTCAAGCAGGATTCCGAACCAATCATGATCATACCAATGCAAAGATTGTAAAGATGGAATGCGATCGGTTGCTTGAAGAGTTGCAAAACTATGATGTCGTCGTTGTTGCTGGATTTCAAGGAGCTGCCAAAAATGGTGATACAACGACGATTGGCCGAGGTGGAAGTGATACCTCTGCATCAGCATTAGGAGCAGCACTTCAAGCTGAATGGGTCGATATTTTTACCGATGTAGAAGGAATCATGACAGCGGACCCCCGTATTGCAGAAAATGCGCGACCGCTGAGTGTTGTTACGTATAACGAAGTATGTAACCTTGCTTATCAAGGAGCAAAGGTCATTCATCCACGCGCAGTGGAAATTGCTATGCAGGCAAAAATTCCAATCCGAATTCGTTCCACCTATTCGGACAATCCCGGGACGCTTGTGACGACGTTAAATCGCAGCAATAGAGGCAGTGATATTAATGAGCGCACAGTGACAGGGATTGCCCATGTTGCCCCGGTTACACAAATTAAGGTGTTGGCGAGAAAGGGTGAATACGACCTTCAAGCAGAAGTTTTTAAGTCGATGGCCAATGAAAAAATAAGCGTCGATTTTATCAATATCTCTCCTAACGGTGTCGTGTATACGGTAACTGATGAAATGAGTGAAAAGGCAGAAGAAATTTTAAAAGCCAAAGGATATGAACCGCTGTTAGAAAGAAATTGTGCAAAGGTTTCAATTGTAGGAGCTGGTATAGCTGGGGTCCCTGGTATTACAGCGAAGATTGTGACTGCCTTATCGGAAAAGGGAATAAGAATTTTACAATCTGCTGATAGTCATACAACGATATGGGTATTAGTAAAGCAGGATGATCTTGTCACAGCAGTCAATACGCTGCATGATGCTTTTGAGCTTCAAAATGATACATTTGAATATGAAAGATTGGATTAATGGTTGAAGAAGTTTTCCAACTGTGAAAATAATGAACTTCGAATCGTGTTAATTGTACACAAGGGAGTGTAAATATGGCTTTATTTGGTAGAGTTTCAACCGCAATGGTAACCCCATTTGATAATAAGGGACATATAGATTTTGCCAAAACAACTCAGTTAATTAATTATTTGATTGAAAACGGAACGGACTCTCTCGTTGTTGCTGGAACAACTGGTGAATCTCCGACATTGACTAAAGAAGAAAAAATCGCATTGTTTCAGCACGTTGTAAAAATTGTCGATAAGAGAATTCCGGTTATTGCGGGGACGGGGAGCAACAACACATATGCTTCTATCGAGTTGACAAAAAAGGCAGAACAGCTTGGTGTTGACGGAATTATGGTGGTCGCTCCTTATTATAATAAACCAAATCAGGAAGGTCTGTACCAGCACTTTAAAGAAATTGCCGAAGCAACAACATTGCCTGTGATGGTCTACAATATTCCAAGCCGTTCTGTAGTCAATATTTTACCCGAAACAATTATTCGTTTGGCTGAAATTCCGAATATTGCAGCCGTGAAAGAGGCAAGCGGAGATTTAAATGCGATGACAAAAATTATTGCTAATACGCCAGAAGATTTTCTTTTATACAGTGGTGACGATGGGATTGCACTTCCGGTTTTAGCGATCGGAGGAACTGGTGTTGTTTCAGTCGCATCGCATATCATTGGAAAAGAAATGCAAGAAATGGTGCACGCATTCTTGAACGGGGAGCATAGACGTGCAGCCGAGCTTCATCAAACGCTTTTACCAATGATGGAAGGTCTTTTTAAAGCACCGAGTCCTGTACCAGTAAAAACAGCTCTTCAGTTAAAAGGGTTAAATGTCGGTTCAGTACGATTGCCGTTAGTCCCTTTAACAGAGCACGAGCGAAATGCGCTAATTGCTTTATTAAATAAGGCTTAATGCTTTTAAAAAACCGGCTCAAACGCTGCAATTAAGCAGTGTTTGAGCCGGCTTTTTATAGATTCGGTTCTCTTTATGCCAAGTGCAAGCAGTCCGCCTTCGTCGAGAAAACTTTTAGGCATCTTTATTTATAGAAAGCTATTGTAAAAGCACTTTATATAAGAGCACTTGAAAATTATTGGTTGGAAAGGGTTCCCACCCTTTTGGTTATGATAAAGACAGGTACTTAAGACTTGGAGTAATGGAGATTCGCTAAAATTGATTGGAAAGGGTTTCAGTTTTCAAGTATAATGATGGTAACTGATCTCGGGTCGGAAACAACAAGTAGGAGGAAGTATGACATTGAACATAAGAAAGAATGAAAACATCAAGATAGTAGCTCTAGGAGGAGTCGGAGAAATTGGCAAAAACATGTATGTGGTTGATGTGGACGAGGACTTATTAGTCTTAGATGCGGGTCTCATGTTTCCAGAAAATGAAATGCTCGGAATTGATATCGTCATCCCGGATATTACCTTTCTCACGCAAAATAAGGAACGGATAAAAGGGATTTTTCTCTCCCATGGACATGAGGATCACATCGGAGCACTTTCCTATCTTTTACGTCATGTACAAGCACCGGTATACGGTACGAAGCTTACGCTTGCCCTTGCCAAAGCGAAACTGAAGGAACAGGAATATAAAGGAAAAACGAATTTTGTGGAGATACACTCAGATTCAATTATTGATCTGAGTACGGTTACCGTCTCTTTCTTCAAAACGAATCATAGCATTCCTGATTCTGTTGGTATTGCGATACATACATCAGAAGGGGCAATCGTCTATACGGGCGATTTTAAATTTGATCAGGCAGCCACCGATCTTTACAAGCCAGAAATAGGGAAAATGGCAGCTTTAGGTGAAAAAGGGGTACTCTGTCTTTTATCAGACAGTACGGATGCTGAGAAGCCGGGTTATACACCATCAGAGGCGATTGTAGTTCGTTCGATGAAGGATGTATTTTATAACGCAAAGGGTAGAATAATTGCTGCCTCTTTTGCATCAGACTTAAATCGAATTCAGCATATTTTTGATGCTGCTTATGAAAGCAGAAGAAAAATTGTTGTAGTAGGGAAGAGTTTGCAGCAAGTATTTGATATTGCGATCGAGCTTGATTATCTTCATGTCCATCATGAATTAATCATACCGATTGATGAATTGAAGGATTATGATGACGATGAAATTGTCATCTTAGCAACAGGGATGCAAGGAGAGCCAATTGAAGCACTTCAAAAGATGGCAAAGGGGCAGCATCGATATATAAATATTCAAGAGGGCGATACGGTTCTAATTGCTGCCTCTCCATTACGCGGCGGTGAGGTATTCATATATAAGACAATTGATATGTTGAGTCGTGCAGGTGCCAGCGTTATTTCTGGAAGACGGATGGTTCATACTTCAAGTCATGGCAGCGAAGAAGAACTTAAATTCATGATTAATATGATGAACCCGAAGTTTTTTATTCCGGTACATGGTGAATACCGCATGTTGAAGGCCCATAGTAAAATTGCGAAAGAATGCGGGATTACTGACGATCGAATTGCGATGATCGATAAAGGGGATGTTCTTGAATTAGAGGGTGATCAAGTTAAAATTGCTGGAAAAGTGCCCGCTGGAAACATATTAGTTGATGGAAGTGGAATCGGTGATGTTGGCAATATTGTTTTAAGAGACCGCAAACTTTTATCGCAGGATGGTGTTCTCATTGTTGTAGTAACCTTAAATAAGGCGGAAAAGAAAATTTCGGCAGGTCCTGAAATTATTTCACGCGGCTTTGTTTATGTACGGGAGTCTGAAGAGCTTATGGTCGAGTCTGTTAAACTTGTAAAAGGAGTTGTGGAAAAAAATATTAGCCAAGAGTTTTTTGATTGGGCGAGTATTAAACAAGACATGCGAGATGGGCTCAACCAGTTTTTATTTGAAAAAACGAAACGAAGACCGATGATTATGCCGATTATCATGGAAGTATAGAGAGCGTCCTTGTGGACCTCTCTTTTTTATCATGTGGTTTTGTTAATCAACATTTTGTGAAACTTTGTTTACACATGCTCTGATTCCATGTAAGGCAAGAAATTCGTATCCCCGTCTTGCGAGAAAACAACTGGCATTTTAACCTTCCTTCCGATAAAAAGCTGGCTCCGCATTTAATCTCAGTTACAATCTCTTTCTAATTGCTTTCCCTTCTTTTCGCCTGTGATTTTCTGCATGAATTTGCGGGCCAGGTTCAATACTAACAATAAGTTATTGTACAGAAGGGAGAATATGGAATGGAGCACAACAGTAAATTTACAAGTGAGCAGGAGGAAGGACAGGAGCAGCCCAAAGAGGATAAGTCCTCTCCTTTAATGGAAAAAATTCAACAGCTAGGGCAAACAAATGTTCCTCAGCTCTCGCAAGATTCAAAAATTCACTGTTTAACAATAGTTGGACAAATTGAAGGTCATCTTCAATTGCCACCCCAAAATAAAACAACAAAATATGAACATCTGATCCCGCAAATAGTAGCAATTGAGCAAAACCCAAAAATAGAAGGGCTATTAGTCATTCTTAACACAGTTGGTGGGGATGTTGAGGCAGGTTTAGCGATTTCGGAAATGCTGGCATCGTTGTCAAAGCCAACCGTTTCGATTGTTCTAGGTGGCGGCCATTCCATCGGAGTTCCGATTGCCGTCTCATGTGATTATTCATTTATTGCAGAAACGGCAACGATGACGATTCATCCAATCCGCCTAACTGGTCTTGTGATCGGTGTTCCGCAAACGTTTGAATATTTGGATAAAATGCAAGAGCGAGTGGTAAGCTTTGTGACACGGCATTCAAACATTTCGGAAGAAAAATTCAAAAATTTGATGTTTGAAAAAGGAAATTTAACAAGAGATATCGGTACGAATGTAATAGGGACAGATGCGGTTAAGTATGGATTAATTGATGAAGTTGGAGGAATTGGTCAAGCGATGAGAAAATTGGATGAATTAATTGAGATAAATAAGAAAAACAGTGAGGAGTTGATTCAGTGATCTTATATACGATGATGCCTCAGGAGCTTATTTTCCCAAGCGACGAACATGAATTTGGCAAGCAAAAGCAAATATTGCATGAGGGCATCCCACTCATTGTTGAAGCGACGGGGGAACAAAAATATAGAGTTATACGCAATCTTAGTAGCGACCCAAACCATTTTCTCGATCAGCGCTACAGTCCAGGTGCGATGATTTCGATCCATTAATGCCCAAGAACGATGGTATTAGAGAAAAGACTTATGGTATAATAGGTTCACCTCAAAAGAAAGGCAGCCGTTTAGGCTGCTTTCGTTTTGAAAAATAATTACAAGATTTAAGGTGATTGAATGGCAAAAAGGAAACGTAGAAGAAGCACAAAGCAAAGTACTCAGTTTAAGCGAACGATCCGCTTCGAGCTTATCGGTCTTATTTTTATTGCATTAGCAGCCATTTCAATTGCAGGATTAGGAGCTGTTGGAAGGGCGATTGTTTTATTTTTCCGCTTTTTCACTGGTGAATGGTTTATGTTGTGTTTGTTGGCACTTGCCGTAGTAGGAGGATATTTTATCTGGAAGAGAGAAATTCCAAACTATTTCCATCGGAGGCTTGTGGGGATTTATTTAATTGTAGCCTCACTTTTACTGTTAAGCCACGTCACCTTGTTTAATAATTTGTTAAACAATGGGAAGTTTGCTGATCCAAGTGTGATTAAGAATACGTGGGAGCTTTTTTGGATGGAGGTAAATGGCGAAACGAGCACGACCGATCTTGGCGGAGGAATGCTCGGAGCAATATTGTTTGCCTTATTTTACTTTTTATTTGATGAGGCAGGTTCAAAAATTATTGCTGCTGTTTTGATTATGATTGGAATTGTACTTTTAACCGGTAAAACGTTTGGAGAGGCAGCAGTTAAGATGCTTCTCTCGAGTGGGCGATTTGTTAAAAATCAATGGCAAAAATTCACCGATGATTTAAAAACTGCGAAGGAAAAAAGAGTGGCTAAAAAAGAAGCAACTCGTGCGAAGGAACAAGCACGGAAAGAACAACAAAAAAAGGAAGAGATGATAGCTCCGCATTCAGGTGAGCAGGTTTTGAATGAACGAGAGGAACCGTCCGAGCCGATTATTTCTAGCTTTGCGGAAAGAGCTTACGTCCAGCCTGAAGAAGATATACATAAAAGAAATGACAAAAAAGAGGCGGAGTCTGCGGAGAATGATGAAGAACAAGCTCCGACGATTACCTTTACGGAAGTGGAGAATGTCGATTATGAACTTCCGCCAATTAAGTTATTAAAGCTACCGAGACATACGGATCAAAGCGGTGAATATGAATTGATCCATGCAAATGCGGCAAAGCTTGAAAGAACATTTCAAAGCTTTGGTGTGAAGGCGAAGGTGACGCAGGTCCATTTAGGTCCCGCTGTAACAAAGTATGAAGTACATCCCGATGTTGGGGTTAAGGTTAGCAAAATCGTTAGTCTTAGCGATGATTTAGCTCTGGCATTAGCGGCAAAGGATATTCGCATTGAGGCGCCTATCCCAGGTAAATCTGCAATTGGAATTGAAGTTCCAAATTCTGAAGTGGCGATGGTTTCTTTAAGGGAAGTGCTTGAATCAAAGCAAAATGATAAGCCAGACTCTAAACTAATGATTGGATTGGGCCGGGATATTACAGGAGAGGCCGTGCTGGCAGAATTAAATAAAATGCCGCATTTGCTCGTTGCAGGAGCTACAGGTAGTGGAAAAAGTGTTTGCATAAACGGTATTATTACGAGTATCCTCATGCGCGCTAAACCTCATGAAGTGAAGCTAATGATGATCGATCCGAAAATGGTCGAACTAAATGTATATAACGGAATCCCGCATTTGCTTGCGCCAGTGGTGACAAATGCGAAAAAAGCTTCACAAGCCTTGCAAAAAGTAGTTAGTGAAATGGAACGCCGCTACGAATTGTTTTCGCATACAGGCACGCGAAACATTGAAGGATATAATGAATACATGAAGAAACATAATGCCGAGTCTGGTGCTGAACAGCCTTTACTTCCATACATCGTTGTTATTGTCGATGAGCTGGCAGACTTGATGATGGTAGCTTCATCGGATGTAGAGGATGCCATTACACGTCTTGCACAAATGGCACGTGCAGCTGGCATACATCTGATCATCGCTACACAACGACCATCTGTTGATGTCATTACCGGTGTTATCAAAGCCAATATTCCCTCACGAATTGCGTTTGCTGTTTCTTCTGCAACTGATTCCCGCACCATTTTGGACATGGGTGGTGCTGAGAAACTACTAGGAAGAGGGGATATGCTCTTTTTACCAGTCGGTGCTTCTAAACCAATACGTGTACAAGGTGCTTTTCTATCAGATGACGAAGTCGAGGAAATTGTTGACTTTGTGATCGACCAACAAAAAGCCCAGTATCAGGAAGAAATGATTCCAGACGATCTTCCGGAAACAACGTCTGAAGTCGAGGATGAGCTGTACAATGAAGCGGTGGAATTAATTCTTGAAATGCAAACAGCCTCAGTTTCGATGCTGCAAAGACGGTTCCGTATCGGCTATACGAGAGCAGCCAGATTGATAGATGAAATGGAGCTTAGAGGGGTAGTTGGACCGTATGAAGGCAGTAAGCCTCGTGCAGTATTGATGGACAAGCCTTCAGAAGAGGCAGGTTCTTAAATGCGTTATACTATTGAAATCCCTTCCCCACTTTTGCAATGAAAGGCTCATAATGTCTATCATTGCAAGGTTTTGTAAATTTTTTTGAAGTAAAATTTGTAGAATCTTGTCTTTCTCTATTTATTTATGAACTGAAAAATGGTATAGTATTTTCGATTAGTAGGAATGATTATACATCAGAGGTCTGATGTCTTGGAGAAAATTGGTTGGAGGAAGTAAAGGATGTCCATCAAATCAGATAACAGACATTTATATTTACAGGTGATTGATCGGATTAAACAGGATATCGAAAAAGGGATTTACAAAGAGAAGGAGCAGTTGCCCTCTGAATTTGACCTGGCAAAGCTTTTAGGAGTTAGTCGGGCAACACTAAGAGAGGCGTTGCGAATCCTTGAAGAAGAAAATGTGATTATCCGACGCCATGGTGTGGGGACATTTGTTAATGCTAAACCTTTATTTTCCTCTGGAATTGAACAGCTTAATAGTGTAACCAATATGATTGTTCAAGTCGGAATGAAGCCAGGTACCATTTTTCTAAGCTCGGATACTCTAGGTGCAACCGAGGAGGATATCCGTCGATTCGCATGTTCTGAAGATGATGAAATTTTTGTGATGGAAAGAGTTCGCACTGCAAATGGAGAGCCGGTCGTCTATTGCGTGGATCATGTGCCGCATCATTATTTACCTCAAACCTTTTCACATGAGAGGGAATCACTTTTCCATGTATTAGAAGAGACTTCACAAAGAAAAATTACATACGCCATTGCCGAAATTGAACCGCTTGGATATCATGAACGAATTTCACCAATACTAGAATGTGACCCTGAAACTGCTTTGCTTGTTTTAAAGCAAATGCATTTCGACGAAAAGGATATGCCGATTCTTTACTCGGTTAATTACTTTCGAGCAGACAAGTTCAGCTTTCATGTCTTGCGAAAGAGAATTTAAGCTGAAGAGGTCCTGATGTTAATCTACTAAATCAAATTTATAGGGGGTACAAACCTTGAAAAAGCGTAAATTTGGATTAGCTTTATCACTCGTACTTGCTGCAGGAACAATTTTAGGTGCTTGTGGAAACAACGAAAGTGAACAAGGCGGCGGAGATGAAGGAAAGGATAATAAAGCATCCGACTTCAAAGTTGGTCTTGTAACAGACACTGGTGGGGTAGATGATAAATCATTTAACCAATCTGCGTGGGAAGGTTTAAAAAAGTTTGGTGAAGAAAAAGGCTTAACAGAAAATGAAGGGTACCGTTACCTTCAATCAGAAAAAGAAGCTGATTATATTCCGAATTTGAGTCAATTTGCTGAAAATGGATTTGATGTTACATTTGCAGCTGGATTTTTACTAGCTGATGCGGTTAAAGCATCTGCAGAGCAAAATGAAAACGCACATTTTGCGTTAATTGATAGTCTTTTATCAGATGAAAACGGAGAACCAGTCTGGTTAAATAATGTTTCTAATGTTACATTTGATGAGCATAGTGGTTCATTCCTAGTTGGTGTAATTGCTGCAAAGCATACGAAATCAAAGAAACTTGGTTTTGTTGGAGGAGTTGATTCACCACTAATCAAGAAGTTTGAAAACGGCTTTAAAGCCGGTGTTAAATCAGTTGACCCTACTATTGAAGTAGTTGTTCAATATGCTGGTGACTTTAATAAGCCTGAAAATGGAACAAGCATTGCTTCCACAATGTATAGTGGAGGGGTAGACATTATTTATCATGCTGCTGGTGGAACTGGTAACGGAGTATTCACTGAAGCGAAAAACCGTAAAGCAAACGGTGAAGAAGTATGGGTAATCGGGGTTGACCGTGACCAACATGAAGAAGGACTTCCAGAAAACGTAACATTAACTTCAATGGTTAAACGTGTTGACAATGCTGTTTATGAAATTTCTAAAATGGCATTAGATGGAAACTTCCCTGGTGGAAAAGAAACAGTATTTGGTCTTGCTGAAGAGGGAGTAGGAATCGCTCCTACAACAGAAAACGTAAGCCAAGAGGCACTAGATTTAGTGGAAGAATTTAAACAAAAAATCCTTGATGGGGAAATTGAAGTACCTAAAACGGATGAAGAATTTGAAGCATTCGAAGCTTCACTACAATAAATAAGAGTTTCAATGTAAGGCTAGTGGCAACACAATCACTAGCCTTACTTTTCCGAGAAAAGGTTCTCTGGAAAGAATTAGAAGAGATGTTATTGCCTCATTTATTCTTTAGAAAAGGCTGCAAAAAAGTAACATTTTTAAATGTAAAAAAATGCTTAATAACGACAAATATAAAAGAAGCTTCGATCGTCTGAAGAATAAATGAGCCAATAAACAACGAGACGATCACGTCCTTAAAGTTATGAGAACGTTCGTTCAATACATATTTTACTTGGCACGTTTGAAATCGATTTGTTGTTTAGTAGGATCTAAAAGTGATAATTTTTTCCATTCAAATAGGGAGTGATATTGGTGGAATACGTAATCGAAATGAATGGCATTCGAAAAGAGTTTCCAGGCATTGTTGCGAACGATAATATTACCTTACAAGTTAAGCAGGGAGAAATTCATGCATTGCTTGGTGAGAACGGTGCAGGGAAATCGACTTTAATGAATGTTCTTTTCGGTTTATATCAACCGGAAAAAGGAGAAATAAAGGTTAAAGGTGAACCCGTAAAAATTACTGATCCGAATGTGGCGAACCGTTTAGGAATAGGAATGGTACACCAGCATTTTATGCTCGTCCATAATTTTACGGTCACGGAGAACATTATTCTAGGCAGTGAACCTACTGTTGCTGGGAAAATCAATATTAAAGATGCGGCAAAGAAGGTTGAGGAACTTTCGAAAAGGTATGGCCTTGCTGTCGATCCGTACGCTAAGATTGAGGATATTTCTGTAGGGATGCAGCAGCGGGTTGAAATTTTAAAGACGCTTTACCGTGGGGCCGAGATATTAATTTTTGATGAGCCGACTGCAGTGTTAACACCTCAGGAAATTAAGGAGCTTATCCAAATAATGGGCAAGCTAGTTGCTGAAGGAAAGTCGATTATCTTAATTACGCATAAACTTAAGGAAATCATGGCAGTTTGTGATCGCTGTACAGTTATACGTAAGGGAAAAGGAATTGGAACAGTTAATGTTGCAGAAACGAATCCTGATGAGCTCGCTGCCTTAATGGTGGGACGCGAGGTGCATTTTAAAGTGGATAAAAAGGATGCTGAGCCTCAAGAAGTAGTGCTGGAGATAAAAGATTTAGTCGTTACCGATGCGAGAAATATTCCCAGTGTAAACGGACTTGACTTAGATGTGAAAGCCGGGGAAATATTAGGAATCGCAGGAGTTGATGGAAACGGTCAATCTGAGCTTATTGAAGGAATTACAGGTCTTAGGAAGATAAAATCAGGGAGCATAAAAATTAATGGGAAGGAAACATCCCATTTGTCCACACGTAAAATCACTGAAACAGGGATTGGACATATTCCAGAGGATCGCCATAAACACGGCTTGGTGCTTGATTACACAGTGGGGGAGAATATTGTCTTACAAACCTATTATCAAAAACCGTACTCAAATTCTGGCATTTTAAATGACAATAAAATCTATGAAAAAGCGAAAGCCTTAATTGCGGAATACGATGTTCGAACACCTTCAGAATACACGCCTGCCCGAGCTTTGTCAGGTGGGAACCAACAGAAAGCAATTATTGCGAGAGAAGTCGATCGCAGTCCAAGTTTATTAATCGCTGCCCAGCCAACAAGGGGACTAGACGTTGGCGCAATTGAATTTATCCACTCCAAGCTGATTGAAGAACGAGATAAAGGCAGAGCGGTCCTGTTAATTTCATTTGAACTGGATGAAATCATGAATTTAAGTGATCGAATTGCCGTAATATATGAAGGTAAAATCGTTGATGTAGTAGACCCTAAAGAAACAACAGAGCAGGAGTTAGGGCTATTAATGGCTGGTGGCAAGAGAGAAAGAGAAGGTGTTTCATAATGCAAAAACTCCTGAAAAATGACAAGTTATTTAATATTGTTGTACCTATTTTTTCAGCCATTTTAGGGATGCTTGTAGGAGCGATCATCATGCTAATTGGTGGTTACGATCCAGCGGCAGGCTTCAGTGCTTTATTTCAAGGAATGTTTGGAAGTCCAAAAAATATCGGTGAAATGATTCGCGCTGCTTCTCCACTGATTCTAGCCGGGCTTGCAGTTGGTTTTGCTTTTAAAACAGGGCTGTTTAATATAGGGGTTGAAGGGCAGCTATTAGTAGGATGGCTAGCGTCTGTTTATGTTGGCTATGCTCTTAATTTACCGGCAGTTATTCATATTCCTGTAGCGATCCTAGCTGCAGCAATCGCAGGTGGGCTTTGGGGGATGATTCCCGGGTTTTTAAAAGCAAAATTTAAAGTACATGAAGTTATTGTAACGATAATGTTAAACTATGTAGCGCTTTATACAACAGCGGATATTATTAAAAGATATTTGTATGCAGGTAATGAGAAATCATACAAAATTCAAGAATCAGCTTCGCTTTCATCTGGTTTTTTATCTGATTTGACAAATGGCTCTCGTCTCCATTGGGGCATTTTGGCTGCCGTTTTAATGGCAATCATCATGTGGTTTCTTTTAGAAAAAACAACGACGGGCTATGAATTAAAAGCAGTTGGGTATAACCGCCACGCTTCACAATATGCGGGTATGAATGTTTCCAAGAACATTGTATTTTCCATGACCATTTCTGGCGCATTTGCTGGAATTGCTGGAGCGATGGAAGGATTGGGAACATTCCAAAATATGACGGTGCTTTCTGCATTTACGGGAACGGGATTTGATGGAATTGCTGTGGCTCTATTAGGGGCAAATAATCCATTCGGGATTATTATTGCTGGAGTATTATTTGGAGGTTTGAATACAGCAGCGCCGCAAATGAATTTCAATGCGAACGTCCCTTCAGAACTTGTTGAGATTATTATTGCCTTAATTATTTTCTTTGTTGCATCTAGTTATTTAATACGCTTATTACTTACACGCTTTAGCAAGGAGGGGAAATAACATGAGCTTTTTAGATATTTTGGTGATTATTATTCCCGCTACGTTGTATACAGCAGCCCCTCTCATTTTTACTGCTCTTGGTGGAGTAATGAGTGAACGTTCAGGCGTTGTGAACATCGGTCTTGAAGGGCTTATGCTATTTGGAGCTTTTGCTGGTGTTGTGACAACTTTAACTCTTCAAGACAGTGTTGGTGCGGCTGCACCATGGATTGCGATCGTTGTTGCAGCGATTGCTTCCGGGATATTTTCTCTTGTACATGCTGTCGCAAGTATTACTTTCCGTGCAGATCAAACGGTATCAGGGGTAGCGATTAACATGCTGGCGGCTGGACTGACCCTTTTCTTGATTAGACGGATTTACAATAAAGGGCAAACTGATTTTGTTGATTACCGCATTAACAAGCAGGATGTTCCCTTTTTATCGGATATTCCGGTAATTGGTGATATTTTCTTTTCACGTATTCCTTATACATCCTATATTGCCATTTTCGTTGCCATTCTAGTTTGGTATATTATTTTCAAAACCCCATTTGGTTTACGGCTTCGCTCCGTTGGTGAACATCCAATGGCTGCCGATACAATGGGAATTAATGTGAATCGCATGCGCTATATTGGCGTTGTTTTATCTGGCGTATTTGCTGGAATTGGTGGCTCTGTTTACGCGCTTTCGATTTCTGGTAACTTTACAGGGCATACGATTGCTGGACAAGGATTCCTTGCTTTAGCTGCGATGATTTTTGGTAAATGGCATCCAATCGGAGCGTTGGGAGCTGCGCTATTTTTTGGATTTGCAACTTCTTTAAGTATCACTGGTGCACAAATTCCATTGCTTCAAAATATTCCATCAGTATTTTTAATCATCGCGCCATATGTGTTAACGATTCTGGCACTAACCGGGTTCGTTGGTCGTGCAGATGCTCCAAAGGCTTCAGGGATTCCTTATGTCAAAGGACATCGTTAATCGTAATTTCTGACCTGACTATTGTCAGGTCTTTTTTGATCCGATGATTGTCTTCTACTTGAAATGGAAAATAGCGGCAAGGTATAGTAATAATATCTTCTTGAAAGTTTAACAAAAATTATTGGGTATGATAGTAAGGAGTATGTATGATGCTAAGGAGGATGTCTTAATGACTGTTATATCAGAATCAGTGAAAGAAATGGAAGGCTACAATCTTCATATCGTAAAAACTGAAAAATTCAAAACGAATACACTTGTTTGGAAAATGAAAGCTCCAATAAGCAAGGAAGAAGTAACACTTCGGGCATTGTTGCCGTATGTTTTGCAGAGCAGTTCAAAAAAGTATTCATCCTCAACAAAGCTAAGAGCTTTTTTAGACGAATTATATGGAGCTAACTTTTATGTCGATTTGGCCAAAAAAGGAGATTATCATGTTATTAGCTTCGCTTTAGAAATCGCAAACGAGAAGTTTTTATCCGATAAAACGCCGCTTTTAAGGATAGGGATGGAATTTTTAGCGGAAATTTTGACAAATCCAAACGTTGCCAATAATGCCTTTGAGCAAGATACAGTTGAAAAGGAGAAGCGTACACATAAACAAAGAATTCAATCTAACTATGATGATAAGATGAAATATTCAAGTACAAGACTAGTGGAGGAAATGTGTAAAGGGGAACGATATGCTCTTCATGTCCATGGAGAAATGGATGAAGTGGCTGGGATAACGGCACAAAGTTTATTTTCCTATTATAAAAAGGCATTTTCAGAGGATGAACTCGATTTATATGTAATAGGGGACGTATCCGAAGATGAAGTGGCAGCAATAGCACATGAAAAAATTAAGTTTTCTCCCCGTCAGCCAAAACTCGTTGAACGGAGTGAAGCGGTTGCAGAACGTGAAGTAAAAACAATTAATGAAGTGCAGGACGTCAAGCAAGGGAAATTAAACATTGGTTTTCGCACAAATATATTTTATGGCGATGAGGACTATTATGCCCTTCAAGTTCTAAATGGTATTTACGGGGGTTTTTCTCATTCGAAGCTATTTATAAACGTTCGAGAAAAAGCCAGTTTAGCTTATTATGCAGCCAGTCGTCTGGAGAGTCATAAAGGCTTGATGATGGTCATGTCGGGAATTGAACACAGAAATTATGAGCAGGCAGTAGCGATTATTAATGAGCAGATGGCTGCAATGAAAAAAGGCGATTTTTCCGAACAGGAGCTGGCGCAAACAAAGGCAGTCATACGTAATCAGCTTTTAGAAACCATAGATACGGCAAGGGGAATAGTTGAAATCCTTTATCATAATGTCGTTTCACATCAAAACATCACATTGGATCATTGGCTGGAACAAATGGAAAGAGCAACAAAGGAAGATATCGTAAAGGTTGCTCAAAAAATCCAGCTTGACACTGTTTACTTTTTAACGGGACAGGAGGCGGTGCAATAATGGAAAAAATCACATTTGAACAATTACAAGAAGAGCTTTATTATGAAAAATTAGCCAATGGATTAGATGTCTATATCCTCCCGAAACGGGGATTTAATAAAACGTATGCAACTTTTACGACAAAATATGGATCGGTCGATAACCACTTTATCCCTCTTGGCAAGGAAGAGTTTGTCAAGGTGCCTGATGGCATTGCCCATTTTCTTGAGCATAAACTGTTTGAAAAAGAGGATGGGGATGTTTTCCAACAATTTAGTCGCCAAGGTGCATCTGCGAATGCGTTTACTTCCTTCACAAGAACAGCCTATCTCTTTTCCAGTACTTCAAATGTGGAACTGAACTTAGAGACATTAATGGATTTTGTCCAAGAACCTTATTTTACAGAAAAAACAGTTGAAAAGGAAAAAGGAATTATTGGCCAAGAAATTACGATGTATGATGATAATCCAGATTGGCGACTTTATTTTGGTTTAATCGAAAATCTCTATCAAAATCACCCTGTTAAAATTGATATTGCTGGAACGATCGATTCCATTTCCCATATCACGAAGGATATGTTGTATGAGTGCTATAACACTTTTTATCATCCGAGCAATATGTTATTGTTCGTGGTCGGACCGGTTGATGTCGAGAAGATAATGAATCAAATTAAAGAAAATCAAGCTAAGAAACCATTTGAATCACAGCCAGAGATTAAAAGACGATTTGAAGCTGAAAAAAAGGAAGCGAACGAAGGAAAGAAAATTCTTGAAATGAATGTGCAAACTCCGAAATGTCTGCTTGGAATAAAGGCATTGCATCATGACCAAAGTGGAATGGAAATGCTGAAAAATGAACTGACTACGAATGTACTGTTGGATATGCTGTTCGGAAAAAGCTCAGTTAATTATGAACAGCTTTATAACGAAGGATTAATTGATGATACATTTTCCTATGATTATACGCAGGAATCGGGCTTTGGCTTTGCCATGATTGGTGGCGATACAAGCAATCCTGAGCAATTAGTGGCAAGACTGAAGGAAATGCTTTTTGCCATAAAAAACGGTGGCTTAACGGAGGAAGCATTACTAAGAACAAAAAAGAAGAAGATTGGTGGTTTTTTACGGGCAGTCAACTCTCCCGAATTCATTGCCAATCAATTTACACGCTATGCATTTAATGAAATGAATTTATTTGATGTTGTCCCAACACTTGAAAAAATGACAATTGATGAAGTAAAAAGGGTGGCAAACGAGTTTATTTCTGAAGAGCGTTTATCGGTCTGTCAGATCATGCCAAAGAAAAAATAAGAGCAGTGTTTTAGGGGAGCAGGAAGGATTTTTTATGAAGAAATTTGTGTTAATTACTGGTGCAAGTGGGGGAATTGGCAGGGCGATCGCTTTGACCCTTGCGAAGGAAGGCTATAATCTTTATTTGCATTTCTATAAAAATGAACAGTCTATTCATCAGCTTATGGAGGAGCTCTCCCGTTATGAAGGGGAGTACATTCCGATACAAGCGGATCTATCCTCACGTAATGGCTACAAATTGGTTGTATCTCAGATATTTTCACTCGATGCCATCATTCACAATAGTGGGATGAGTCATTATGGTCTTCTTGTTGATTTGCAGGAGGAAGAGGCGGAAAAATTAATTACTGCACATGTTACAAGTCCATTATTGCTGACAAAAGAACTGCTGCCTAAGATGCTGAGAAATAAAAGTGGCAACATCATTGTCATTTCCTCGATTTGGGGCCAAACAGGAGCCGCTTGTGAGGTTGCGTATTCCACCGTTAAGGGTGCACAACTCTCTTTTGTTAAGGCATTGAGCAAAGAGGTTGCTTTAGGTGGAATCAGGGTTAATGGCATTGCTCCAGGAGCGATCCAAACACCTATGATTACGGCTTTTTCAGAGGATGAGCTTGCAGATCTGGTTGAAGAAATTCCAATGGGGGAATTAGGAAAGCCAATACATGTTGCTGATACCGTGTCATTTCTTTTATCAGAAAGAGCCGCTTATATAACTGGACAAATTATCGCTGTTAATGGCGGCTGGTATGTGTAAATGAAAGGATGGCTCATTCATCCTTTGGTGACACTACTATACCTATTAAAAACCTTGATGAAAAAATATGTAAAATATGTATAATATCCCTGTCAAGTAAGCAAAATAACCACGTAATATAATTAAGGAGGTTATTTCATGTCTGTACTTGAAAATTGGAATCAATGGAAAGACTTTTTAGGAGATCGCTTACATCAGGCTCAAAATGAAGGAATGAATCAAGAGGTTATTAGCGATATCGCGTATCAGGTTGGTGATTATTTAGCAAAGCAAGTAGATCCGAAGAACGAACAAGAAAGAATTTTAGCTGATCTTTGGTCTGTTGCTACTCCAGAAGAGCAGCATGCGATTGCTAACGTAATGGTTAAGTTAGTACAAAATAATGGAAATTCCTAAAATGTTTTTGTTTATTCTTAAAGAGAGGCTTCGCCTCTCTTTTTTACTCGTGGTTTAGGTGCTCGTTGTGGTCGAGCCCACTTTGAAGTCTCTAAGTCTACCGCACCTCAAGCAGCTAAGTGCTAACCAACATCCCCGATAAGTTAAGGGAATCCCAGCAGGCTTTAATTATTGAAAGAGCAGACATGTTGTAATTTGGCAGGTTGATTATGCACAGGGGAAATTCCTTTGGTCCGTCCTCACTGGAATCATTGAATGCTCCTGATCATTTATTTTACAAAAATGACTTTGAAATAGGGATAAAAATTGTCATATATATGGGAATAAGAATATAATTGTTATGGGTGCTCTTATCTATATCTTTTCTAAACTTGAACTCGCTTTTTTCTTTCATATTCATAGAAAATCCTTTATTATAGAAGCTAGATGAATTTGCTTATTTTTGGTGATTTTGTCGAATAAGAGAATAATTTGGAGAATGCCAGCAAAGCTCTTTCCAAGCTGATGGAATTCATAAAGATACCATGCGTACCTTGGGATCACAGGCACTCCTATATTTCTACTTCTAAGGAGGTTTTCCATGGAAAAGCAAGAATGGTACTTAGAATATGAAATAACAACAAATCGCCCTGGACTGCTTGGTGATATTTCGTCATTGCTAGGGATGCTTTCTATTAATATTGTGACGATTAATGGTATCGATGAGGGCCGACGCGGGCTGTTAATTTTAGCTAAAAACCATGATCAAATTGTTAGACTAGAGTCTATTTTACATACGATGGATACAATAAGAGTCATAAAGCTCCGTGTTCCAAAGCTCCGGGATCGATTAGCTGTTCGGCATGGGCGATACATACAAAGAGATGCCGATGATAAAAAGACTTTCCGCTTCGTTCGGGATGAGCTTGGATTATTAGTTGATTTTATGGCAGAATTATTTAAGAAGGATGGTCATAAGCTTATTGGCATTCGTGGTATGCCACGCGTTGGCAAAACAGAATCTGTTGTTGCTGCCAGCGTTTGTGCTAATAAAAGATGGCTATTCGTATCATCAACATTATTAAAACAAACCATTCGCAATAAATTAATTGAAGATGAGTATAGTGAGGATAATCTGTTTATTATCGATGGGATCGTCTCAACAAGGAGAGCTAATGAGCGTCATTGGCAATTGGTGCGGGAGATTATGCGCTTGCCTGCCGTGAAAGTTGTTGAGCATCCTGATATATTTGTGCAAAATACAGAGTATACTCTCGATGATTTTGATTATATTATTGAATTGCGAGATGATCCTGAACAAGAGATTACATACGAAGTTGTTGAAAAAAATAATATGTTTTCTGATTCTGACTTTGGTGGTTTTGATTTTTAATGTAAGGTCGGATTCCTTAACCAAGGTTGAATATGATATGTAGAGTTGAAAATGATGTCTTCGATTGCTCACATTATGGAATGGTGATAGAGACATAATGAAAATTATCAGTTGGAAGGTGTTACAAATTGACGGAATTAGGGAATCGTTTAAAAGAGGCTCGTCTTGAAAAAGATATGAGCTTAGATGATTTGCAAGCTGTGACGAAAATTCAAAAAAGATATTTAGAGGGAATAGAAGAAGGAAATTATAGCATGATGCCGGGACCTTTCTATGTCCGTGCCTTTATTAAACAATATGCGGAAGCAGTCGATTTAGAGCCTGAGGAGTTGTTTGAGCAATATCAAGCGGATGTCCCTACAGCTTTTAAAGACGATTTACCTGAGAAGCTTTCCCGTGTTCAAACTCGCAGGAATATTTCAGGGGGAAATTCTAAATTCTTTGATATTCTCCCGAAAATATTGGTTGCAGCCTTTATAATTGGTGCGCTGGCAGTCATTTGGTATTTTTATTCGCAAACTGCCGGTAAAGATACGAATGAGCAGATAGAAAATAATTCTGATGGGGCATCTTATGAGGAAGCTGAGAATTTATCGCGTGAGCCAGTAGAAGAGCCAGTTGTTGATGAAGAAGAGGATGAGCAAAATGGTAAAGATGAAGATGTTGATTCAACCGAAGAAGAGGTTGCACAAGAACAAGAAATAACGGTTGTGGAATCGCAAGGAAGAAGAACTACTTATGAACTCAAAAATGCCGATAACTTTGAGCTGAAGCTTGTTTCCACTGGTGAAACTTGGGTGAGTATTAAAAATGGTGCTGGTCAATCAGTCTTCCAAGGAATGCTTACGACAGGTGGTACGGATAGTCATACAGAGGATTTATCAAATGAAGAAGAAGTTGTGATCAGGGTTGGAAGTGCGCCAAACACAGAGATCTATATAAATGACGAAAAGCTGGAATATGCTGCAGCGCCTGAAAGCCAGACCGTACAAGATATTACGATTCGTTACACGAAAACTTCTGAATAGTCATCGATTCGGTGACTATTTTTCGCTTTTAACTATTTTGTCTTCTGCATCGATTTTTACTATACATGTGTAGAGAATGAAGACCATGATTAAGGATTAGGATTGATCTATATTTTTAAAGTTGGAGGGTAAATTAAATGAATTTGCCAAATAAAATAACCGTCTCAAGAATTTTACTTATACCTCTGTTTCTTCTTATAATGCTCTATCCTTTTTCCTGGGGTGATATGAAATTTCTTGGTGCAGAACTTCCAATTGCCCATTTTGTAGGAGCATTGATTTTTATTATAGCCTCTACGACCGATTGGATTGATGGCTATTATGCCCGTAAATATAATTTAGTAACGAATCTTGGGAAGTTTTTGGACCCGTTGGCGGACAAGCTACTCGTTTCGGCAGCGTTGATTGTTCTTGTCCAAATTGGTATGGCATCATCATGGATTGTGATTCTAATTATTAGCAGAGAGTTTGCGGTAACAGGACTTCGAGCAATTTTGGCTGGAGAAGGGGAAATTGTTGCTGCCAATATGTTGGGGAAAATAAAAACATGGACGCAAATTATTGCGATTTCAGCTTTATTATTACATAATATGATTTTTGAACTCGTGTCATTGCCGTTTGCTGATATAGCCCTTTGGGTCGCTGCATTTTTTACAGTTTGGTCAGGCTGGGATTATTTTAGTAAAAATAAACATGTTTTCATCAACTCCAAATAAAAGAATCTACGATATTTGGCTGGACATAACTTTCATGGGTAGGGGTGTTTTGCATGAATGCGGAAATCATTGCAGTTGGCTCGGAGTTATTGCTTGGGCAGATTGTGAATACGAATGCTCAATTTCTTTCGAAGCAGCTTGCCAATATTGGTGTCAATGTTTACTACCATACAGTTGTCGGTGATAATCCAGAACGGTTAAAGGGTGCTCTAGAAATTGCGGAGAGTAGGGCGGATCTCATCATTCTGACGGGTGGGCTCGGTCCTACGAAGGATGATTTAACGAAAGAGACGATCGCGTTACACTTAGGGAAGAAGCTCGTTCATGATGAAGTGGCTCTTTCTTCGATTGAGCAGTATTTTCAAACGATCAATCGAGTAATGACAGACAACAACCGCAAACAAGCCCTTGTATTAGAAGGTGCCGCTGTCCTTCCGAATGATCATGGAATGGCACCTGGAATGGTTGTGACTGTAAATGAACGAAGTTATATGTTGTTACCAGGTCCACCTAAAGAACTTGAACCAATGTTTTCCCAATATGGCGAAAAGGAGATTTTGAAGCTTCAGCCGATTAATGACAAAATTGTTTCCCGTGTTCTCCGTTTTTTTGGGATCGGAGAATCGATGTTAGAGACTGAAATTGATGATTTAATTGATGGACAGCAAAACCCAACAATTGCACCGCTTGCTGCAGATGGTGAGGTGACGCTTCGATTAACGGCGAAGGCGAAAAATGAAGAACTCGCTCATCAGCTGATCGACAAGACTGAACAACAAATTCTTGCAAGAGTGGGAGAGTATTTTTATGGTTATGATTCCACTTCATTAATGAATGAGTTGTTTCAAGAGCTGGATGCCCGAAATTTGACGTTAGCCTGTGCCGAAAGCCTTACAGGAGGGCTTTTCCAGCAGGAGATTACTTCAATATCAGGCGCGGGTGATGTTTTTAAGGGTGGTGTTGTTTGCTATGCCACTGAGGTGAAGAAACATGTCCTCAACGTTAAGAAGGAAACGACCGAGACTTATGGAGCAGTTAGTGCTGCGTGTGCCCTTGAGCTGGCAGAAAATGTCCGTTCTCTCATACAAGCTGATATTGGCATAAGTTTTACAGGAGTCGCGGGACCAGCAAAGCAAGAAGGCAAACCAGTCGGAATGGTCTTTATTGGTATTTCTATCAAAGGAAGAGAGCCCAAATATGAGCAGTTGCAGCTTGCGGGGACGAGGGAAGGGATCCGGCTTAGAACGATAAAGCATGGATGTCATTTTCTGCTCAAAAGCTTAAAGGAATGATAGGACTTAAAGGAAAAGCAAGTGAGGAGAGGATACAGATCAACATCCTTCACTTGCTTTTAGTTGTTTAGAAAAAGAAAAGCAATGATGTTCGAAATCCAACTTTGAGCGGTGACTGCCTGCACGCTCTTTTTTACCATTTAATGGTCTACATGGATTTTGTGAAGTTCTTTTTATGAAAAAGGTCTTCTATAAATGGCAAATGGAAAAAGGAGAATTTTGTCGCTTCCATTTTGGACACGAGGGATTAATAGATTAAGATTGCAATTGTAATTGAGTTGTTGTGAAGAGCATGCTACATTTTCCATTAGCATGAGGATAGCGATAGTTAAATATTTTCAGATTATGGTTAAAATAAGTATAACTCCGCAGCCATTCTTACTAAGATGCGATTTTTCCTTAAGGGAAGTTGAAAATTTCAGCTCTTAATGGACCGAGAAAAAAACGAATGGATGTTCGATTTTTTTCTCGACAAATGAGTGGAAAACAGTTATATTAGAGATAGGTTTTTTAAGAGATGAACCGATTGGATGAAATAAGGAGGAATTTATGGTGAGCGATCGTCAAGCAGCCTTAGAAATGGCGTTGAAACAAATAGAAAAACAATTTGGTAAAGGTTCCATTATGAAATTGGGTGAACAAACAGATCGGCAAATATCTACTTCACCGAGTGGCTCTCTAGCACTGGATGCAGCTCTGGGGATTGGTGGATATCCACGGGGACGGATTATTGAAATTTACGGACCAGAGAGCTCTGGTAAAACGACTGTGGCTCTGCATGCAATTGCAGAAGTGCAAGCTGAAGGTGGACAAGCTGCATTTATCGATGCTGAACATGCTTTAGATCCAGTTTATGCTTCAAATCTCGGTGTAAATATTGATGAATTGCTTCTGTCCCAGCCAGACACAGGAGAGCAAGCACTAGAGATCGCTGAGGCACTTGTAAGAAGTGGTGCAGTTGATATTTTAGTTATCGACTCTGTTGCTGCACTCGTACCGAAGGCCGAAATCGAAGGGGAGATGGGAGACAGTCATGTAGGCTTGCAGGCTCGGCTAATGTCTCAGGCTCTTCGTAAGCTTTCTGGAGCGATTAATAAGTCTAAAACAATCGCCATCTTTATCAATCAGATTCGTGAAAAGGTTGGGGTGATGTTTGGAAATCCTGAAACAACACCTGGAGGACGTGCATTAAAATTCTACTCCTCTATCCGTCTCGAAGTCCGTCGTGCAGAAACATTAAAGCAAGGCAACGATATGGTTGGAAATAAAACGAAAATTAAAGTCGTCAAAAATAAAGTCGCACCACCATTCCGAGTTGCTGAAGTGGACATTATGTATGGAGAAGGAATTTCTAAAGAGGGCGAGATTATCGATTTAGGTTCCGAAATTGATATTGTTCAAAAGAGCGGTTCTTGGTACTCCTATAACGACGAACGACTTGGCCAAGGTCGTGAAAATGCAAAGCTATATTTAAAAGAAAACCCGGAAGTTCGATTGGAAATTCAGCAGAAAATCCGTGAGTACTATGGCTTGGATGGTGTTAAGGTCGTAGAAGGTGAAGATGAGGGCCAAGAAACTTTTGATCTTGTCGATTAAGAGCTTGTATTTATTCACGTTCAGAAGCTATGGGGATGTATGCCCTTATTTAAAACAGCAAAGCTTAAGAGGCTTTGCTGTTTTGTATGTCAAAATTCTCTGCTTGCTGAACGAACTGCTAATAAGTTGTGGCATAAACGGATCGAGAAGCTCTACAGCTTTAGTAACAACTGGCAAATGGCTGACTAGACAGGCACTTGACAATAAAAATTCACACCTTTACAATTAATATGTATATTTTACAATTTTTATAATGATTAAAACGTTAAAAAGCCTTTGTGCTGTATATTGATGGATGACAATGTACATGCCGACAGTTTAGAAACGTAAAAACAAAAAGTTCATAGCAAGAGGAGGTGAAATGATGGATTTAGGATTTATAATCATCTCCATTTTGCTTGGCCTATTCGTCGGTGCCGTTGTTGGCTATTTTGTTCGTAAATCCGTTGCTGAAGCAAAGATTGCAGGTGCAAAAGATGCGGCGGAGCAAATTTTAGAGGATGCAAAGCGTGATGCGGACTCGACTAAAAAGGAAGCTCTGCTAGAAGCAAAGGATGAAATTCACAAGCTTCGAACAGAAGCTGAACGTGAAATTCGTGATCGAAGAAATGAGTTGCAAAAACAAGAAAATCGTTTAATGCAAAAAGAGGAAAACTTAGATCGAAAAGATGAGTCGTTAGATAAACGCGAATCACTATTAGAAAAGAGGGACGATTCTCTTAACAAAAGACAACAGCATATTGAAGAGATGGAAAGCAAAGTGGACGAGATCTTAAAGAAGCAACAATCTGAGCTTGAACGCATCTCAGGCTTAACGCGTGATGAAGCGAAGTCCATCATTTTAGAGCGAATGGATAAGGAATTATCTCACGAGATCGCTTTAATGGTTAAAGAGAGTGAGAATAAAGCAAAAGAGGAAGCGGACAAGAAAGCAAAAGAAATCTTGTCATTAGCCATTCAAAGATGTGCGGCGGATCACGTGGCTGAAACAACTGTCTCAGTTGTAAGTTTACCAAATGATGAAATGAAAGGTCGTATCATTGGACGTGAAGGCCGTAATATTCGTACACTTGAAACTCTTACAGGGATTGACCTCATTATTGATGATACTCCGGAGGCTGTTATTCTTTCAGGGTTTGATCCAATTCGCAGAGAGACAGCAAGACTTGCACTAGAGAAGCTTGTTCAGGATGGCCGCATTCATCCAGCTCGTATTGAAGAGATGGTTGATAAGGCACGTCGCGAAGTGGATGAGCATATTCGAGAAATTGGTGAGCAAACAACTTTTGAGGTTGGGGTACATGGTCTCCACCCAGATTTAATCAAAATTCTGGGGCGTCTAAAGTTTCGTACAAGCTACGGACAAAATGTGCTTAAGCATTCCATTGAAGTTGCCCAACTTTCTGGATTATTAGCTGCTGAGCTTGGAGAAGATGAAACATTGGCTCGTCGTGCTGGATTACTTCATGATATCGGCAAAGCAATTGATCATGAAGTAGAAGGGAGCCATGTGGAAATTGGTGTTGAGCTTGCAACAAAGTATAAAGAGCACCCAGTTGTCATCAACAGTATTGCTTCCCATCACGGGGATAGTGAAGCTCAATCTGTCATTGCTGTACTCGTGGCCGCTGCAGACGCGTTATCAGCCGCTAGACCTGGAGCAAGAAGAGAAACGTTGGAAAACTATATTCGTCGCTTAGAAAAGCTTGAGGAGATTTCTGAGTCCTATGATGGAGTCGAGAAATCATTTGCGATTCAAGCAGGTAGAGAAGTACGTATTATTGTAAAACCTGATCAAATAGACGATTTAGAATCACATCGTCTTGCTCGAGATATTCGCAAGAAAATTGAATCTGAACTTGATTATCCAGGACATATAAAAGTAACAGTTATTCGCGAAACGAGAGCTGTTGAATATGCAAAATAAATAAAACGGTGCAAATGCACCGTTTTATTTATTTTATTTTTTTGCTATAATGGACCATTAGTATATAAGAGAAAGGGATTGAACATGGATATATTGTTTATTGGAGATGTAGTGGGATCTCCTGGCCGTGATATGGTGATGGAATATGTTCCAAAGCTGAAAGAAAAATATCGACCACATGTTACGATTATAAATGGTGAGAATGCTGCGGGTGGAAAGGGAATTACGGAAAAAATTTATCGGAGCTTCTTAGAGGTTGGTGCGCAAGTAGTGACGCTCGGCAATCATACTTGGGACAACCGTGAAATTTTTGAATTTATTGAAGATGCGAAGTACCTTATTCGCCCTGCTAATTTTCCAGAAAATAACCCTGGGAAAGGGATCGTGTATGTGCGAATGAATCAACTTGAAATTGCTGTGATTAATCTCCAAGGTCGTACGTTCATGCCAGCGATCGATGATCCGTTTTTAAAAGCTGAGCAACTTATCAAAGAGGCAAAGGAGCGAACTCCTTTTATCTTCGTTGATTTTCATGGTGAGGCAACTAGTGAAAAACAAGCAATTGGTTGGTATTTAGATGGTAGAGTATCTGCTATTGTTGGGACCCATACACATGTGCAAACAGCTGATAATCGCGTGTTGCCGAAAGGTACAGCATACATCTCTGATGTAGGGATGACTGGACCGTATGATGGCATTCTTGGAATGGAGCGGGAAGTTGTCTTAAAACGGTTTTTAACAGGGCTGCCGGTCCGTTTTGAAGTTCCAAAAACGGGGAGAACCCAGTTAAGTGCCGTGTTAGTACAATTAGATAATAAAACGGGTTTGGCTAAAAAAATTGAACGCATTTTAATTAATGAGGATCACCCATTTTATTCATAGAATTTGGCCCATTTCTTCTGAAACTTTTGTTTCAATGGAAATGGGCCAAAAATGTTTCAACATCAAAATTTATTCTTCGTTGTTTAAGGAGTTTTTTTGAAAATGTCAAAGCAATTTCTCCAATATTTTGTCCAAGCTGGAATATGTGATTTAACATTTGAATATAGTAGCAATGGAATCATATATACCTGACCTGTTCAATAGATGAACATTCAGGGGGGGTAAACGAGGAGGAGCTAGGAATGGAAATATTAAAAGTTTCAGCAAAATCTAATCCTAATTCTGTAGCTGGTGCGCTTGCCGGAGTTCTGCGGGAAAGAGGAGCTGCGGAAATCCAAGCCATAGGTGCGGGTGCATTGAATCAAGCCGTAAAGGCAGTAGCAATAGCAAGAGGATTTGTGGCACCTAGCGGAGTTGATTTAATCTGTATTCCGGCCTTTACAGACATTCAGATTGATGGAGAAGAACGAACAGCCATTAAGTTAATTGTTGAACCAAGGTAATGTTTAGGGGAAAACGAAGCATTGGGGTTAAAGGCATGGTTGACATTGTCGTTGATTCTATATGACAAAACTTATGAAGGAATGAATGAACATTCCTGCTGGTGAAATCCTTATGCACACAACCTGTTTGCTTAGCAAGCAGGCTTTTTTCTTGAAATTAAACGATATTTGGTTCATTTTCTGTGAAAACTTGGTTTTACTCGAAATGAGCCAAATATCAACATGGACATATAACAAAGCCTTCTTGAAAGAAATTTAAATTTTTTCAATCATGGAAAACATTTATGAAACAGCAAAGGTTGCCAACTATTTATTATGTTTTGAAAACTAAAAAAATATTCATACTTTCGTCAATATTTATGCGGAAAGGGTTGCTTTTTTCACAACATAGGGCTAGAATTGAAAGCGTTTAGTACCCTACTTTTCCAATGAAATTTGGGTGAGAATTGTACTAGACCATGAGTAAATTTCACAATGTTTCAGATTCGTCTGGAAGCATTGCGATCGATATTTTTCTTCTGTCTTAGAAATTGTTTCTAGGCTGAATGAACCATTTTGAAATGAGCTCGTCGAAATCAAATAACGTTTTTTACATATTTCTTAACGTATCTGAAGGGGTGTAAGACATGATCAATCAACTTTCTTGGAAAGTTGGCGGACAACAAGGGGAAGGTATTGAAAGTACTGGGGAAATTTTTTCAATTGCTCTGAATCGTCTGGGCTACTACTTGTATGGCTACCGTCACTTTTCATCACGAATTAAAGGTGGGCATACGAACAATAAGATTCGTGTAAGTACGACTCAAGTTCGGTCTATTTCGGATGATTTAGACATTTTAGTCGCGTTTGACCAAGAGACAGTGGATCTAAATTACAAAGAGCTTCATGACAATGGAATTATCATCGCTGATGCGAAGTTTAATCCTGCTCAACCAGAGGATACCAATGCGACTTTGTATGCAGTCCCATTCACAGAGATTGCTACTGAACTGGGAACATCTTTAATGAAAAACATGGTAGCAGTTGGTGCTACATGTGCTGTACTAGATTTAGATATTAATGTTTTCAGAGAAGTGGTGCAAGAAATCTTTGGCAAAAAGGGCCAACAAGTTGTTGATAAGAATATGGAAGCCGTTAAGGCTGGGTTTGACCATATGAAAGCTGAATTGGCTGAAAATGCAGTGATGCATTTAGAGAAAGCTGATGGAAATAAACGTCTTTTCATGATTGGAAACGATGCTATCGCTCTTGGAGCATTAGCTGGTGGCTGTCGCTTTATGGCTGCATACCCGATTACACCTGCTTCAGAAATTATGGAATATTTAATCCAGAAGCTTCCAGCGCTTGGCGGAACAGTTATTCAAACTGAAGATGAAATTGCAGCTGCTACGATGGCGATCGGTGCTAATTATGCCGGGGTTCGTGCACTAACGGCATCTGCAGGTCCTGGCCTTTCATTGAAAATGGAAGCGATTGGCTTGTCTGGTATAACTGAACAACCGCTCGTTATTGTTGACACTCAACGTGGGGGCCCATCAACAGGTTTACCAACAAAGCAGGAGCAATCTGATTTAATGGCGATGATTTATGGAACTCATGGTGAAATTCCAAAGATCGTTATGGCTCCAAGCACGGTTCAAGAAGCATTTTATGATACGGCAGAGGCATTTAATTTAGCTGAAGAATACCAATGTCCGGTTATTGTTTTATCCGATTTGCAGCTCTCACTCGGAAAACAGACAGTGGAACCGCTTGATTATAGTAAAATTGAAATTCGCCGCGGAAAATTACAGCAAGATGAGTTGCCAGAAATTGAAAATAAAGGTTATTTCAAACGTTATGAAGTGACAGAAGATGGTGTTTCACCACGTGTCATCCCAGGAATGAAAAACGGAATTCATCATGTCACAGGGGTGGAACATGATGAAACAGGAAAACCATCAGAATCTGCACTAAATCGTAATGCTCAAATGGATAAGCGTTTCCGCAAAATCGAAAATTTGAAATTTAATACACCAGTATATAAGAATGCTCCTCATCAAGAGCCAGACCTTTTAATCGTTGGCTTTAACTCTACACGTGGGGCGATTGAAGAAGCGATAACTCGTCTTGAGCAAGATGGATTAAAAGTGAATCATGCTCATATTCGCTTAATTCATCCATTTCCAACGGATGAGATGTTACCACTTGTTCAATCAGCTAAAAACGTTCTTGTTGTTGAAAACAATGCAACAGGTCAGTTAGCCAATATTCTGAAGATGAACGTCGGACATGCTAACAAAGTGAAAAACCACTTAAAATACGACGGAAATCCATTCTTGCCACATGAAATTTATACAAAAAGCAAGGAGCTGTTCTAAAAATGGCAACATTTAAAGACTTTCGTAACAATGTGAAGCCCAACTGGTGTCCAGGGTGTGGGGATTTCTCGGTTCAAGCGGCTATTCAAAGAGCGGCAGCAAATGTTGGGCTGGAACCAGAAAATTTAGCAGTTGTTTCAGGTATCGGTTGTTCAGGACGTATTTCTGGATATATTAATTCATATGGATTCCATGGAATTCATGGACGTTCTCTTCCAATTGCCCAAGGGGTAAAAATGGCCAATCGTGATTTAACTGTGATTGCCTCTGGTGGTGACGGAGATGGGTTTGCAATCGGGATGGGACATACGATTCATGCTATTCGTCGCAACGTCGATATCACATATATCGTCATGGATAATCAAATCTATGGTTTAACAAAAGGTCAAACTTCTCCAAGATCGGCTGCAGGTTTCAAAACGAAATCGACGCCATCAGGATCTGTTGAACAACCAATTTCCCCAATGGAAATGGCATTAACTGCTGGTGCTACTTTTGTAGCGCAAAGCTTTTCAACTGATTTAAAAGATTTAACGGCTTTAATTGAAGCTGGAATTAAGCATAAAGGCTTTTCTTTAATCAACGTATTTAGTCCATGTGTAACGTATAACAAGGTCAATACGTATGATTGGTTCAAAGAAAATCTTACGAAATTGGCAGATATTGAAGGATATGATCCATCAAGCCGTGAACAAGCCATGCAAACCCTTATGAAACATGATGGCTTAGTAACCGGACTTATTTATCAAAATACGGAGCGTCCATCTTATCAGGAGATGCTTCCTGGTTACTCAGAAACACCGCTTTCCCAAGCAGACCTGCAAATAGATGAAGCACATTTTGAAAAACTAGTAGCTGAGTTTATGTAATGGAAAGAAAATGTAAACAACCTCAAATGCTTTGAGGTTGTCAGAGTGTCGACAAAAGCCATCGAGAGGCAGCCTCTCGATGGCTTTTGTCATTTTTGGATATTGGCTGTAAAAACTGTAGGCAAACTGAAATCCTTCGAGTTTGTATACAGTCTGCAACCTCAAATGCTTTGACAAAATCAGAGCAGTTCATGCTAAGTTTTAAAGGGATAAAAGCAGGCTTCCTATTGTATTCACTTCCTATTGGGTTTATACTTTAGTAATGTGTGTATATCTACTAAAATGATAAGAAGCTTTTTACAAGTGGATTCATGAGAAAGGAGATTTTCAATGAATGAGAAACAACGATTAGAAGGTCAACAAGTACAGGTTGCTAATTCTTCGGACAAAAAATCCGAAAAGGATTACAGCAAATACTTTGAAACTGTATACGTACCTCCGTCCTTAAAAGAGGCAAAAAAGAGAGGAAAAGAAGAGGTTAAATACCATCATGATTTTGCTATTCCAGAAGAATTCATGGGAATGGGTAAAGGAAGAAAATTTTATATTCGTACTTACGGATGTCAGATGAATGAACATGACACGGAGGTAATGGCAGGGATTTTCATCGGTCTAGGTTATGAGCCGACAGATACCGTTGAAGATGCTAATGTTATTTTACTAAATACTTGTGCGATTCGTGAAAATGCCGAAAATAAGGTGTTTGGTGAACTCGGTCATTTAAAGCATTTAAAAACACAAAATCCTGATCTTTTGCTTGGGGTTTGTGGGTGCATGTCACAGGAAGAATCTGTCGTGAACAAGATTCTAAAAACATACAATCAAGTCGATATGATTTTCGGAACCCATAATATTCACCGCCTGCCAAACATTCTGCAAGAAGCCTATATGTCAAAGGAAATGGTTGTAGAAGTTTGGTCTAAGGAAGGCGATATCATCGAAAATCTTCCGAAGGTTCGTCGTGGTAATATTAAAGGCTGGGTTAACATTATGTATGGCTGCGACAAATTTTGTACGTATTGTATTGTCCCATATACACGGGGAAAAGAACGAAGTCGCCGTCCAGAAGAAATTATTCATGAAGTGCGGCAATTAGCTGCACAAGGATATCAAGAGATCACCCTTCTTGGGCAAAACGTGAATGCTTATGGGAAAGACTTTGACGATATGAAATATGGTTTAGGCGACTTAATGGATGAAATTCGTAAAATTGACATTCCACGTGTTCGCTTTACGACTAGTCATCCTCGTGATTTTGATGATCATCTTATTGAAGTTCTTGCAAAGGGTGGAAATCTAGTCGAACACATTCATTTGCCAGTTCAGTCTGGTTCAACTGATGTTTTAAAAATTATGGCCCGTAAGTATACAAGAGAACAGTATCTTGAACTTGTTCGTAAAATAAAGAAAGCTATCCCGAATGTCGCATTATCAACGGATATTATTGTTGGATATCCAAATGAGACCGATGAACAGTTTGAAGAAACCCTTTCTTTATACCGCGAAGTTGGATTCGAGGCAGCATATACGTTCATTTACTCTCCACGTGAGGGAACACCTGCGGCAAAAATGCAGGATAATGTTCCAATGGAAGTAAAAAAAGAACGTCTCCAACGATTAAACAGCCTTGTAAATGAGCTTTCTGCTCAAGCAATGAAGAAATATAAGGATCAAGTTGTTGAAGTTCTTGTAGAGGGAGAAAGCAAGAACAATCCTGATGTGTTAGCAGGATATACACGTAGAAACAAGCTTGTAAACTTTGTTGGTCCAAAAACAGCTATCGGTAAAGTCGTAAAGGTAAAAGTGACAGAAACAAAGACTTGGTCATTAAATGGAGAGATGGTAGAAGAAGTTCAACCAGTCGAGGTGAAATAATATGGCGAAATATACAAAAGACGAAATTGTAGCGCGTGCACAAGAACTTGCAACATTAATTGCGCAAACAGAGGAAGTTGATTTCTTTAAAAGAGCAGAAGCGCAAATTCATGAAAATGAAAAAGTCCGCAAATTGATTGATGAGATTAAAGGATTACAAAAGCAAGCGGTCAATCTTCATCACTATGGAAAACCTGAAGCATTAAAGAGAACGGAAGATAAGATTGCTAAAATAGAAGCAGAATTAGATGCTATTCCAGTTGTCCAAGAGTTCAAACAGTCTCAAGGTGATGTGAATGAATTGCTCCAGTTAGTTGCTTCAACGATTTCTAATAAAGTAACAGATGAAATCATCACCTCCACAGGGGGAAATCTTCTCAGTGGTGAAACGGGAGCAGAAATAAAGAATAAAGAATGCTCACATAATCATTAAAAATAGGTAAAACAGCCTTTTCCGTTTTGGCGGCAGAGGCTGTTTTACTTTCAAGCAGATAGTAGAAGCCTAATTTCGCGTTGTTCTCTTACCCAATCTGTTAATACAATAATTTCCTCGAATTGCGCTTTTTCTTGTAAAGAAGGAACCCTCTTCCCATCTTCCTGCATTCACCCATTTCTGGGTTCATGCATAGGATAAATTGACGTTTAGTTCATGAAAAATTGCCCGAATAAATGGAGTGTCATTACGTTCTGACAAGGATAGACATTCATAAAAAGATAAGCACACTAGTCTAATATCCCGCATAGGATGAAATGAAACTTAAGTGAGGAGGGTTCGCTCGCAATGGGAGAATACAGAGAGATTATCACAAAAGCGGTCGTAGCGAAAGGACGAAAATTCACCCAATCCAATCATACGATTTGCCCAAAAAATAATCCAACTAGCATCCTAGGTTGTTGGATTATCAACCATACGTACGAGGCGAAAAAGGTTGGCAAAACAGTTGAAGTTTGCGGCTACTATGACATTAATGTTTGGTACTCCTTTAATGATAATACACAAACTGAAGTTGTCACAGAACGAGTAGACTATACAGACGTTATTAAACTAAAATATCGTGACCCAGATTGCCTTGACGACCTCGACGTAATCGTGAAAGTACTTCAGCAGCCAAACTGTGTCGAAGCAGTTATTTCCCCAAATGGAAACAAAATCATCGTGCACGTCGAGAGGGAGTTTCTAGTGGAAGTCATTGGGGAAACAAAGGTATGTGTAGAAGTTCATCCAGGCAAGCATAAAGATGATGATGAAGACTACTTTGATGTAGACGATGAGGAGTTTGAGGATTTAGATCCAGATTTCTTAGTCGGCTCTGAGGAAGAGTAAAACGAAGGCTAGGGAGATTATGCTTCCTAGTTTTTTCTTTATGCTTAATTTTTGTTAAGCAAATGGTTAAGAAAAATCAACACCGATGAACAAAAATAAAGGAAAAAACGAAAGAGAAATGCTAAATTCCGTTTTTAGTAGATGAATCGAAAATGAGCACCGTAAGAAGCAGGTGCTCATTTGTGTTACTGTGGTTGATAAAGAAAGTAATCGAAGTCGGCGTGTCGATTTTGACCAGATGTATCTTGACATTGCATCCCGACAAAGGCTCCTGTGAAGAATCCTCCGCCTTGAATGTAATCATCAGAAAGTTTGTATGAGTCGAACTTTATTGGAATTTTAACCCAGTTTTGACCATCAAAGGAGTAGGAGTAAGAATAAACATGTAATTCTACATCGACGCGAAGATAAACATATTCAAGTTCGGATGGAAGCAAGATTTCTTGGTCAAAAAGGGGCTGAGTAAAGCTAAAATTATCACAGGTCATGATTTCTAGAATACGTCCTTTCCTTTCATGCCATGAAATTTGTAGTGCGGTCCAGTTTTGTGTATTGTAGTAGTTTACAAGCCCTGCCGACTGTTGGAATGTTGTTGGCTCAAAAGCGACTTTCGTTTCTGCTGTAAAATAAAAGTGCTGCCACCGTCTCGCAATAAAAGCCTGCGTGAATTTCGAAGTTAACGATTCTTTGCCATAGAGTCTTAAATGTCCTGGACGAGCTGTTAAAGAAGCAACTTCTTCACCTAAAGGGATGCGTAATGATTGAAACTGAAGATTTAATTCAGGACTGATGAAGTCATCTTTTATATTGGCATCGCTGCTCCATATGACTTCTTCAATCTCAGGACCATCAATTTCAAGTGATGGTTGATTTCCCCCAACAACATAGGGCCAATCATTCTTCCATTCCAAACGTTGGATTGCTGTCTCCCTTCCAAGTGGACAAAAGCCGCGCGGATCTAATAAAGGCTGGCCGTCACGTGGCAGTGGTCTACCGGTTAAATGGACTAGAAACCATTCATCCGTATGGGTCTGTACAATAGATGCATGTCCTGCCTTTTGTAAGGGGTTTCTTGGATGAGCGAAGGAACTAATGAGTGGGTTGTCTGGATGAACTTCGTAAGGTCCAAATAATTGTTTGGAACGTGCAATGGTTGCTTGGTGATCATATTTCGTGCCACCTTCAGCTGTGAGTAAATAATAATAGTCATTTATTTTATAAAGATGGGGAGCTTCCGTTAATTTAATGTCTGTGCCTTTAAAAATGACCGTTGCATCGCCAATTAATTTTTGCTCCTTAGCGCTGTACTCCTGTAATACGATTCCGTAAAAATTATGATTGTGGATGCGATGATCCCAAAGCATATTGACTAAATACTTTTTACCATCCTCATCATGAAATAATGATGGATCAAAGCCTGAACTGTTTAGATGGATTGGTTCAGACCAATCTCCGTCAATCGTGTCACAAGTCACAAGATAATTATGACAATCCTTCCAGCGTCCTTCCGTTACCTTTACATCGGTATAAATCAGCCAAAATTTTTGATCATGATAGGAGAGGGCAGGTGCCCAAATTCCGCCAGAATCAGGATTGCCAATCATATTTAGCTGGCTTAATCGATTGAGAGGTCTTGAGACTAAACGCCAATTTTTTAAATCCTTGGAGTGATAAATTCCAACTCCAGGAAACCATTCGAAGGTCGAAACCGCAATGTAATAGTCTTCTCCATTTCTGCAAATACACGGGTCTGGATTAAAACCTGTTAAAATGGGATTTTGAATCTTTGCCATGTTTCCCCACCTCATTCATATTATTTTATTATAATTAGAAAACAATCGCGAACGATTGTGCATTCCTGATGAACTAAAGTGCTTGAGAAAACTTTTGCAGATCACTGTTGAAAAAATTCTCTGCCACAAAAGCGGTCACACCTAAAGCAGCTGAATGTGTGGATAGCTCGGAAAAATTAATTTCTAAATCGCGCTGCTGAAACCATAAAGTTCGAGCTTGCATCCGCTTTTCCAATGGGTTTGTCAGCCACCGTTTGGCTGATGCCATCCGGTTTCCAATAATAATTTGCTGAGGATTAAAGATGTTGATGATATTATTGATTCCGACTGCAAGGTTTTCTCCAATATGTTCAAACTGCTGAATCGCGATTGTTTCTCCAGATGTGGCAAGCTTTAATAAATAATCGAGTGTAACATCATCTCCCGTTGAAGAAAGGCCGGCATCGTTGGCTTTTTTTAGCAATGCTTGTTCTGACGCATACAGTTCCCAGCAGCCTTTATTGCCACATCTGCATTTTTCTCCAGCGATGTCGATTGTCATATGACCAAGTTCCCCTGAAAAGCCATTATTTCCGCGATATAATTGGTTGTTTAAAATCAATCCAACTCCAATTCCTATCCCGACGCTTACATAAACAAGATTTTTCGCTTCCTTTCCCGCTCCAAACAATTTTTCACCGTAAGCGCCGGCGTTCGCTTCATTTTCAATAATGATGGGAACATTGTATTTATCTTGAAGAACAGATTTTAAGTCAATATTTCTCCATTTCAAATTAGGTGCGAGCAATACTTTTCCCGCTTTACTTACCGTTCCAGGTACACCGACGCCGATTCCAACAATTCCATATGGACTCTTAGGTGTTAACGCGATTAGCTGATCAATGATATCGTACAAATGAGTCATAATTTTTTCATAGGTCAAATCTTTATAACTAATCGTCTTCTCATGCAGTATATTTCCTTGAAGATCGGTCACAATCCCGAGTAAGTAGTTGACGCCGAGATCAATTCCAATTGAAAAACCGGCAACTTGATTAAAGAGCAGCATAACAGGTCTTCTGCCACCGCTTGATTGCCCAGGACCAGATTCATATATCAGTTTCTCTTCTAACAATTCACTGACAAGAGAGGATACAGTCCCTTTATTGAGTCCAGTCAGATTGGCAATTTCAGCTCTTGAAATAGGAGAGAGCTGTTTAATTGTATTTAAGACGAGTGTTTTGTTTTCTTGTTTTACTACATGTTGGTTCCACGTTTTCATTAAACGGTCATCTCTTTCTTTTAAGTTTATATTTTCATTATACGGATCAATTTTAGCATGGAGCAAGATTGAGGGAAGTGATTGGTATTCGTTCAATATTTTCTGACAATAATCGACAACCGCAATATGTTGATAACTTTTCTTTTCTTGAGAGATGCTATTAAATCAGCGATTTTCATAGATGTATAGGAAAAAAGCTAGCCTCTTTGAGTTTATTATACACTTAGTTTATCCACTAGACAAACGAATTGTTCTCTGTTATTCTAACTTTGAGCTTATGTAATAAGCATCATACACTTTTTAGGGGGCTTATGTATGAGGAAAAAGAAAGCGATTACATTGTTGTTCACCTTAGTTGCTACTATTTTTGTCATCGTTGGTTGCTCAGGCACAGATAGCGAAAATGTCTCTAGCAATTCAGGTGATACGAAAACGATTAAGTTTATGCATCTATGGCCAGAAGGCAGCTCAAAAACACATCACACCATTGTGAATGAAATTATTGCTAATTTTGAGAAGGAAAATGAAGGTGTTAAGGTTGAGCTGGAAGTTTTAAGTAATGAACAATACAAAGATAAGCTGAAGGTACTCTCTACTTCCAATGAATTGCCGGATGTGGGGATGACATGGGCGGCAGGTTTTTTAACTCCTTATGTTGAAGGCAATAAATTTGCTCCATTAGATGATCTTCTTGAAAATGAATTGAATGATAGTTTTGTAGCAGGCACAGCCGAGGCCTATGCTATTGACGGGAAGACATATGGTTTACCTCTAGAACTAAACATCGCAACAATTTTCTACAATAAAGCAATCTTCGCGGAATATGGACTTGAAGCGCCAAAAACTTATGATGAATTCAAACATATTATTACAACTTTAAACGACAACGGGGTTGCGCCGATTGCCCTTGGAAATAAAGACCGTTGGACTGGCTCTCTTTGGTATATGTATTTAGCGGATCGAATCGGCGGTACAGATGTACTAACGAGCGCAATCAATCGCTCTGGAACTTTTGAAGATCCTGCCTTAGTTTCAGCGGCGGAAGAAGTGCAAAATTTAGTTGATATGAATGCGTTTGTAAAAGGATTCAACGGTTTGGCCGATGAGGAAGCGAAAAGTATGTTTATGAGTGAACAAGCAGCAATGTACTTAATTGGTTCCTGGGATTTGCCAAACTTTACAACAAATGAAGAAGTCCCACAGGAGTTTAGAGATTCAATTGGTTTCTTTAATTTCCCAACCGTTGATGGAAAAGGGGATTTAAACAGTCATGTCGGTGGTCCTGGTGTAGGGCTATTTGTCAGTGAAGATTCCGATGTTAAGGAAGAAGCGAAAAAGTTTGTTTCCTACTTTGTAAAGGAATGGGGAGAAAAATCGGTCACACAAGCCGGCGTTATTCCAGCAACCAAGCTTGATGCTGACTCGTTAGAGCTGCCACAAATGTATGTAGACGTCTTAAACGAACTAAGCAATGCAACGAATATAACACTTTTTGCTGATGTTCAAATGAGCCCACAGGTTGCTGAAGTTCATTTAAATATGATTCAAGCTATTTTTGGCAAGGAAGTAGCTCCTGACGAATTTGCAAAAGAACACGAGAATGCGCTTGCAGCAGAATAATAGTGTAGTAGGATGGCAGTTTATGAACTTAGTTTTTAAATCGTACAAGTATTTTTTTATATAGCTTTTCTCTGACTTGATGAGCTAAGGGATATACTTTGGCTCATCGGTCAAAGCAACTTTTTAGCTAAAGAAAAAATAACTGTTTTCTCTGAAGGAAGGATCAATCGTTTTATTCATATTGGTGTCATCGTTAAAATTTGTAACTAGAAGAGGAGTATTTTTTTACAGGCCTTTTCTACTTAGCGAATATGGGGTTGAATGTGATGGATAAGGTTATGTCCAATAAATGGCTCATCGCGTTATTCGTATTACCAGCACTGTTGTTAACGGCAATCTTAATTTTTATCCCGTTAGCGTTATCCGGTTACTACGGTTTAATGGATTGGGATGGAATCGGTGCGATGAAGTTTATCGGATTGGAAAATTATATGAATGCGTTGCAAGACGGGAAATTTTGGGATAGTGCATGGCATTCCTTTTTACTGGCGATATTTTCAACGCTTAGTTTACTTTTATACTTAGTAATTGCGCTTATTTTGTCCTCAAAAATAAAGGGGGCCGATTTGCTCCGAAAAATTTACTTAATTCCAATGCTACTTTCGTCTGTGGCGATAGCTCAATTGTGGATTAAAATATACAATCCTACAAATGGAATGCTGAATCAAATTCTTATGGCGATTGGAGTCGAACATCCACCTGCATGGTTGGCTGATACAGCACTTGTGCTGTACGCGATTTTCGTGCCTATTTTATGGCAATATGCAGGCTTCTATATATTGATTTATTATGCAGCATTAAAAAATATCCCTGAATCTATTATTGAAGCTGCGCGGATTGATGGGGCTTCCCCCGTGCAAATTGCGTTAAAAATCAAACTGCCGCTGATTATGAGTGTCGTGAAAGTAACGATTGTCTTAGCTGTAGTCGGTTCATTAAAATATTTTGATTTAATTTATGTTATGACTGGTGGAGGACCAAACGGCGCTAGTGAAGTTATGGCTTCGTACATGTACAAACTCGCTTTTAGCAGCAATAATTTCGGCTACGGAAGTGCGATTGGCTTCGTACTTTTAATCATAACTCTTGTTGTGACGTTTATTGTTCGTAAGCTAACGGCAACAAAAGAAGAAATTCAATATTAGGAAGGAGGAGGATTTTTCATGAAGAGAATAGGTTCTTTTTTTCTTTATTTGTCATTAGCGATTGTCGCTGTATTCCAAATCTTTCCGATCATTTGGCTGTTTTTGTTTTCCTTAAAGGATAATCGAGAAATTTTTTCTGGTTCCCCCTTTGCATTGCCATCACAATTCCGGTGGGAGAATTACACGAAAGTATGGGAGGGCGGTATAGGGGTTTATTTTTGGAATAGCGTTTGGATTACGGGGCTCGCTATTTTATTAACAGTGCTTTTTGCCAGCATGGCAACTTTCGCGATTACTAGGATGAAATGGAAGCTAAGCAAGCTTGTCCTTGGTCTGTTCATGGTAGGATTAATGATTCCGATCCATTCTTCGATCATTCCTTTATTTAATATGTTTCTTAATATCAATTTAATTGATAGCCCTTGGTCGATCGTGATCACTTATACGGCCTATAATCTTCCGATCACAATCATGATTTTACTTGGTTTCTATTATACTCTTCCGCGAGAGATCGAAGAGGCGGCAATTATTGATGGGTGCTCCGTCCTGCAAATGTTTTTTCGCATTATCCTTCCGATGACAATTCCTGTTATGTCCACAACTGTCATTATCAATATGATTTACAACTGGAATGAGTTTGTTTTTGTCAATACTTTTATCAGCTCTGATAAATATAAAACATTAACAGTCGGGATTCAAAATTTCATCGGGCAATATATGACAGATTGGGGCGCCATCGGAGCTACTTTGATTATCAGTGTACTGCCTATTTTAATCGCCTTTATTTTCTTCAGCAATAAAGTCGTTGAAGGCATGTCTTCAAGTGCAGTAAAAGGCTAACTCGTTTTCTTTTGAAGCTTATTAAAAGCGTGTAGTGCTAACGACATTGTCATAAATGCGGAGCTGCTAGCACCAAAAATAAAACCGAAAGCAGGAACATAATAAACGATCACTAACAGTGATAGTAGTGAAAGCAGCATTAGCAAGCTATGCAATGGGTGAACAAGCATAATAAAAAAAGCATGCTTCATAATCGAAAAATGGTTGAGCTCAAAATGAACAAAAGCAGGAAATAGATAGGAAACAAACAGCAGAGAGAGAAGCATGAACGCAAATAAGGGAGCCTGCACCCACGTTAATTGTCCACTATTTTCATGTAGATAAATGAAATCGATGCCGATTATGAAGATAAGCAGGTAAAGAATGAGTCCTAATTGATTGCTTTTTCGAAACTCATTTTTATAAAAGTTCCAAAAAGTCGGGAAGAGTGAAATGTCTTTATTCCCCCTAAGCCACTTGCGGATAATGGCGAACATAGCGACAGTTGCTGGAAAAAATCCTAAGATAATTCCACCGACTAAACTAAATAGAATCCATAAAAGCTGAAGGTAAGCAAAACGAGTAATCCACTCAAAAATACGATAGACGACAGTGCTAATTTCGTTCATACGAATCTCCCTTGCAACTTTTTACATTTGTTTTTCTGCTTAATAAACAAAAGTCTATTCATATCATAATGTAAACATTTTCATTTAGCTATTATTTTTTTCCAATTAGGAGGTTATTCCATGTCATATTTTAATGGTATTTCAAAAATTCAGTTCGAGGGTTCTACATCGACTAATCCCTTTGCCTTTAAGCACTACAATCCAGAAGAAAAAATCGCAGGAAAAACGATGGAAGAAACGTTAAGATTTGCTGTCGCTTATTGGCATACATTTACGTTCGAAGGCACTGATCCGTTTGGAGCAGGTTCCATGCTTCGTCCATGGGATCATTTAACTGGAATGGATCAGGCAAAAGCCCGGGTGGAGGCCGCATTTGAATTCTTTGAAAAATTAAATGTACCCTATTTCTGCTTCCATGATGTGGATATTGCTCCAGAAGGGAATACATTGGCAGAAACATACAGAAACTTAGATGAAATTGTGGCAATGCTGAAAGAGTATATAAAAACAAGCAAAACGAAACTTCTCTGGAACACGGCTAACAATTTCACACATCCCCGTTGGCTCCATGGGGCAGCAACTTCACCAAATGCGGATGTCTTTGCTTATGCGGCGGCAAAAGTAAAAAAAGGTTTGGAAATAGCGAAGGAATTAGATGCTGAAAACTATGTCTTTTGGGGTGGCCGTGAGGGTTATGAAACACTCCTTAATACTGATATGAAACTGGAATTGGATAATTTAGGGCGTTTTTTTCATATGGCCGTTGATTATGCGAAAGAGATTGGCTTCACTGGTCAATTTCTCATTGAACCAAAGCCGAAAGAACCAACGAAACATCAATACGACTTTGACGTTGCAACTGGTCTGGCATTTTTGCAAAAATATGATCTTACCGACCATTTTAAATTTAATATTGAAGCGAACCATGCTACACTAGCAGGGCATACATTTGAGCACGAGTTAAGAACGGCTCGCATTAACGGCATGCTCGGTTCTGTTGATGCCAATCAAGGCGATATGCTTCTAGGATGGGATACAGATGAATTTCCGACTGATTTATATTCGACGACTCTTGCTATGTATGAAATTCTCTTAAATGGTGGCCTTGGCTCAGGTGGACTCAATTTTGATGCCAAAGTACGGAGAGGCTCGTTTGAAGCAGAAGACTTATTTCATGCCCATATTGCTGGAATGGACTCGTTTGCCATCGGTCTTAAAGTGGCCCAGCGCCTAATAGAGGACCAAGTATTCGAAAAATTTATTGCGGAGCGTTACGAAAGTTTTTCGAAAGGAATCGGGCTTGACGTTGTTGAAGGGCGAACAGATTTCCATCAGCTTGAACAACATGCTTTCTCCTTAAAAGAAATCAAAAATACTTCAGGTCGCTATGAACGGTTAAGAGCGATACTTAATCAATATTTGCTAGAAGCAGAGGTCGTTTCTGTCCGTTAAATTCATGTTCCGGAAATTCCTGGCATTTTTCCAACATTTTATAAGATAAGCAGGTGTTAAACAATGAAATACGTTATCGGTGTTGACCTTGGTACGAGTGCAGTAAAAATAATATTGATGAATCAATTAGGTGAGGTATGTGTCGAATTGTCACAACCATATCCTCTCATTCAAAAAAAATCAGGATATAGCGAACAGGAACCGGAGGAGTGGGTCAAAAAGACAATTACTGCTTTATCCATGCTTGTAAAAGGCTTTCATGGTTCTCCAGAAGATATTGAGGGAATTAGCTTTTCAGGGCAAATGCATGGGCTTGTGTTATTGGATCAACATCATGAAGTCGTTCGAAACGCCATTCTTTGGAATGATGTTAGGACAACTTCACAATGTGAGGATATTAATCGGCTTGTTGGCAAGGAAACCCTATTAGAAATTGCTAAAAATTCTGCTTTGGAAGGTTTCACGTTACCAAAGCTTTTGTGGGTAAAGGAGCACGAACCACATCTGTATAAGAAAGCAAAAACTTTTTTATTGCCGAAGGATTATTTGCGTTATCGTTTAACAGGACACATTCATACGGAATATTCTGACGCCGCTGGAACCCTATTGCTTGATTGTACCCGTAAATGCTGGAGTCGTGAAATTTGTGAGGCTGTAGGGTTGGATATTTCATTATGTCCTCCTTTAATAGAATCGCATCAATTTGTTGGGACCATTACAAGGGAGATTGCTCTGTTAACAGGTTTATCTGAAAAAACAAAAGTGTTTGCCGGCGGTGCTGATAACGCATGTGGTGCGATTGGAGCTGGAATTTTAGAAGTTGGGAAAACATTATGCAGCATCGGGACTTCAGGAGTCGTTCTTGCTTATGAGGAGGATCGAGGGCGAAATTTCGAAGGGAAGGTTCATTTCTTTAATCATGGCAAAGAGAATGCTTTTTATACGATGGGTGTTACTCTTGCAGCAGGGTATAGCTTAAGTTGGTTTAAAGAAGCTTTCGCTGCAAATGAAGATTATGAGCAATTATTAACAGGGATTGAAGCAGTTCCGATTGGAGCGAGGGGACTTATATTTGCCCCATATATAGTTGGGGAGCGGACCCCACATGCAGATGCGTTTATACGTGGAAGCTTTATCGGGGTAGATAGCTCGCATAAGCGCATTGACTTTGTTCGCGCCATTTTGGAGGGGATTACCTTCTCATTAAATGAATCAATCAAAATGTTTAAAGATAGTGGAAAAAATATTGATACGATTATATCGATCGGCGGTGGAGCGAAGAATGACACTTGGCTGCAAATGCAAGCTGATATTTTTCAAGCCAAGGTTGTAAAGCTTTCGAGTGAACAAGGGCCGGGAATTGGCGCAGCGATGTTAGCGGCATATGGCTGCAATTGGTTTTCCTCACTGAATGAATGTGCAGAAAGCTTTATAAAGATTGCGAAAGTATATGAGCCAATTGAGCAAAATGTCCGCGAGTATGGGCAGCTTTTTAATCTATATCAGCGTGTGTATCAAGCAACGAAAGAAATTAGTGAAGGCTTAGCGAGTTTTCGAAAATAGCTAAGGAAAACTAAATCAGTGTAATGAAACAGGCTTCAAGAAAAAAAGAATTTGTATAAAAGATGTTGTTTAGGCAGCTTTTTTCCTGCTAGCAAGTCATGGACTCATTACTTGCTCCCTATGCATTTTGCTTGGTGGTTAAACGTATTGTATTTTATTAGCTGCCCGTATACATTTTTAATTTTGGGTTCAGGACTCACATAAAGTGCAGTCCTGTTTTTTACTTTACGATGCCGTAATAAATCAGGTCTTCAAAAGTGTTTAATTTATATACATGGTCTTTAAGGGTGCCTTCGTAGACCATTCCGCATTTCTCCAAAACTCTGCCCGAGGCAGGATTCGATTTAAAATATCGTGCATATACGCGATAGTAGTTTTTTTCTTCAAAAGCAAACTCCAACATGGCACGTGCTGCTTCTGTGGCATAGCCATTTCCCCAAAAGGGCTTTCCGATCCAATAGGCCATTTCCCCATTTTGATGGAGACGTTGATTGGAAAGAGCGATCGCTCCGTAAAGCTGGCCGTTATTTTTGTTGGTAATCGCAAGCTCATATAATTTATCCTCAGTGAAGTTACGTTCATGATTCGCCATCCATGAAAGAGCGCATTCTAAAGAATAAGGATAGGGCATATTCAAAGTGGTCTTGAAAATAGTAAAGTTGTCACAGAGGGAACGCACCTGTTCCGCATCGGCTGCTGTAAATAGCCGAAGCTGTAAGCGTTCTGTTTCAAGTGTTTTGTCTTTGCGATTAAATTTCATTCCACTCTCCCCCTTTGAGTTAGATTATAGAAAGTTTACCTAGTCTTGCCATTTTTATCAACCAGTTTTTAGCATTGATTTTGCATAATTAAGAATGCGGTAATCTTGTCCTTAGAATATTGAAGAAGTACGAAAAAATTTGGTATTGGATGCAAACCGTTTTCGCTTATTTTTACCTATGATATAATAGATCCATATTATTCATTAATGTGAGAAAAGTTTTGGAGGATTAGAATGGCTACATATACGCCGATGATACAACAATATTTACAGGTGAAGGCAGATTATCAAGATGCCTTTTTATTTTTTCGATTAGGGGATTTTTATGAAATGTTCTTTGATGACGCACTGAAGGCGTCACAGGAGCTTGAAATTACATTAACAAGCCGTGAGGGTGGTTCTGAGGAACGAATCCCGATGTGTGGAGTACCGTATCACTCTGCACCGCAATACATAGAAAGATTAATAGAAAAAGGATATAAAGTCGCAATTTGCGAACAAACGGAGGACCCAAGGCAAGCGAAAGGCGTTGTCAAACGGGAAGTTGTTCAGTTAATTACTCCAGGAACAATGATGGAAGGTCGAGGGCTACAAGAGAAAGAAAATAATTTTATAGCTGCTCTAAGTCCTTTCTCGGATGGGAGCTATGGTTTCGCTTATAGTGATCTTTCTACTGGAGAAAGCAAGGTTACGTTGCTTAAAGGGGATTACGAGCTTGTTTTAAATGAAATTGCTCTTTCAGGTGCAAAGGAAGTGGTCATTCCTTCACAGCTGTCTGAGGAACTGCAGCTTAAAATTCGTGAACGATTTGCGGCTACCTTATCTTTTGAAGACAATGAAACGATAAATGAGAGTTTTTCAACTCTTCTCAACTCTATGGAAGAAACGAAGTTAAAGAGTACGATTTCACGGTTATTCAACTATCTGTACCGAACACAAAAAAGATCGCTTGATCACCTTCAGCCTGTCAACCGATACGAAATTCAGCAATTTATGAAGATTGATTATTATTCAAAACGAAATCTTGAGCTGACAGAAACGATTCGTTCGAAAGGCAAGAAGGGTTCTTTATTATGGCTGTTGGATGAAACGAAAACAGCAATGGGCGGACGTTTGTTAAAGCAATGGATAGATCGCCCTCTTATTAAAAAGGAAGATATTATCAGACGTCAATCTCTCGTTGAAGTGTTCATGTCCCATTATTTTGAACGGCAGGAAATGCGGGAAAAACTAACAGAAGTATATGATCTAGAAAGGTTGGCAGGAAGAGTCGCCTTTGGCAATGTCAATGCCCGTGACTTGATGCAATTAAAACGCTCCCTCTATCAAATACCACATCTGAAAAGTATTATTGCACAGATGGAAGATGAAGAATCGGCTCTTTTAGCTGCTCAGCTTGATCCTTGCGAAGAAGTAGTCGATTTACTGGAAAGAGCGATCGTTGACAATCCACCTTTATCCATCAAAGATGGAAACATCATTCAAGATGGCTATCATGAAGAGTTAGACAAGTATCGTGATGCTAGCAAAAACGGAAAAACGTGGATTGCGCAACTCGAGCGAGAAGAACGGGAGAAAACGGGAATTAAATCGTTGAAAATCGGCTATAACCGTGTGTTTGGTTATTATATTGAAGTGACAAAGGCGAATCTTCATTTGCTTGAGGAAGGGCAATATGAACGGAAGCAAACATTAACAAATGCGGAGCGGTTTGTGACGCCTGCTCTCAAAGAAAAGGAAGCGCTCATTCTACAAGCAGAGGAAAAAAGTGTGGAGCTGGAATATGTGTTATTCACAGAAATCCGCGAGTTTGTAAAATGCTATATTCCGAGATTGCAAAGATTAGCAAAAATAGTTAGTGAGATTGATGTACTGCAATGTTTTGCTTCCATAAGTGAAGAAAGGCATTATGTGAAGCCACAATTTTCCTCTGAACGTTTGATTTTGCTGAAGGAGGGCAGACATCCGGTAGTAGAAAAAGTAATGAATGCACAAGAATATGTTCCAAATGATTGTTACATGGATAAAGAAAGAGAAATTCTTCTTATAACTGGACCGAATATGTCTGGGAAAAGCACGTATATGCGCCAAATTGCCCTTACGGCGATTCTAGCCCAAATCGGTTGCTTCGTCCCTGCCAGTGAAGCAACCTTGCCTATTTTTGATCAGGTGTTTACCCGTATCGGCGCTGCAGACGATTTAATTTCCGGTCAAAGTACGTTCATGGTTGAAATGCTTGAAGCAAATCATGCGATTGAAAATGCGACAGCCAATAGTCTGATTCTTTTTGACGAAATTGGTCGTGGGACTTCTACTTATGATGGAATGGCGCTTGCGCAAGCGATTATTGAGCATATTCATAATAAAATTGGCGCGAAAACTTTATTTTCAACCCATTACCATGAATTAACAGTATTAGATAAGGAGCTCAAGCAATTAAAGAATGTACATGTTAGTGCAATTGAACAAAATGGCAAAGTTGTCTTCCTACATAAAATTAAGGAGGGTGCTGCCGATAAGAGCTACGGGATTCACGTTGCCCAGCTCGCTAACCTGCCTAACTCTTTAATCAAGCGGGCTAATGAACTGCTTGAAAACTTTGAGAATCAAGGTGAAAGCGTGCAACCTCCAAAGTTGGAAAGTGGGCAGCTGTCATTCTTTGATGAGCCAGTGATCAAGGAAGCTTCTCCATTCAGTGCAAAGGAGAAAAAAGCATTGGATCAAATCAGGGAAATCGATATTTTAGAGATGACGCCAATGCAAGCGATGAATACCCTATATGAGCTCCATAAAAAATTAAAAGGCTAATTGTTGAGGGGTGGCGTAATGGGGAAAATTATTCAGCTAGACGATCTACTTTCGAATAAAATTGCTGCAGGTGAAGTAGTAGAGAGACCTGCCTCTGTTGTAAAGGAATTAGTGGAGAATGCGCTAGACGCCAATAGTACGATTATCGAAATCGAGGTAGAAGAAGCAGGTCTTGCGAAAATTCGCATTACAGACAATGGTGATGGAATTGAAGAATCAGATGTATTAATGGCTTTTCAGCGTCATGCCACAAGTAAAATCAAAAATGATCAAGATTTATTCCGAATTAGAACGTTAGGGTTTCGTGGAGAGGCCCTTCCAAGTATTTCCTCTGTTTCAAGGATTGAGATTAAGACATCGACAGGTGAAGAGGGAACGCGTCTCGTTTTAGAAGGTGGTCATGTAGAAATCTTTGAAAAAGCATCAAGCCGCAAAGGGACAGATATCATTGTCACAGATTTATTTTTCAACACACCAGCAAGATTAAAATATATGAAAACAGTTCATACAGAGCTTGGAAATATTACCGATATTGTCAATCGCCTTGCCCTTTCTCATCCAGAAGTTTCTTTCCGCCTTATACACAATGATAGAAAGCTTCTGCATACGAATGGCAATGGGGACGTACGCCAAGTGCTGGCGGCAATCTACGGTCTAAATATCGTTAAAAAAATGATTCCGATTGAAGCGACTTCACTTGATTTTACCATTCGTGGCTGGCTTGCTTTGCCTGAGATAACGAGGGCATCGCGCAATTATATTACAACGATGGTTAATGGTAGATTTATTAAAAACTATCCATTGGTAAAATCAATTCAAGAAGGATATCATACTCTTCTTCCAATTGGACGTTTTCCAATAGCTTTGCTCAACGTTGAAATGGACCCGATTTTGGTGGATGTCAATGTTCATCCTTCAAAAATGGAAGTGCGATTCAGTAAAGAAGCTGAATTAAATCACCTTGTAACAGAAACAATTAAAAACGCTTTTCACCAAAAAGAACTTATTCCAGAAGGTTTGAAGCGAGAACCAAAACAAGTAGAAAGATCGGAGCAGCCCTCTTTCGATTTCGAGCATCTTCCAGTTGCTAAAGAAGCGCAACCGACATTTTCTTTTGAAGAATTTCCGCAGGTTGAAGTGCAGGAAACAATAAGGGAACTTCCTGTTAGACCGATAGAAAGCAGCCAAGTTAAAGCCGCACGCTCATTTGTTGAGGAGGAAATGATTGCTTCAGCACCAGCAACTGTCAGCAAAGATGAAGCAAACGTTGAATCAAGAGTCCCACCGTTATATCCGATTGGTCAAATGCATGGAACCTATATTTTGGCTCAAAATGAAAAGGGACTTTACATTATTGATCAACATGCCGCACAAGAAAGAATTAAATATGAATATTTTCGTGAGAAAGTAGGACAGGTTGAAAGCGAGCTTCAAGAGATGCTTGTACCTTTAACTTTTGAATACTCGGCAGATGAAGCGATTAAAATTATGGAGCATAAGGAGCAGCTTGAAGAAGTTGGTGTATTTTTAGAACCTTTCGGAATCAATAGCTTTATTGCACGCTCTCATCCGCAGTGGTTTCCAACAGGACTGGAAAAGGAAATTATTGAAGAAATGCTCGAACAACTGCTCACAATGAAAAAAGTCGATATAAAGAAACTGCGAGAGGAAGCAGCGATCATGATGAGCTGCAAAGCTTCGATAAAAGCAAATCATTATTTGCAAATGAGTGAAATTCAAGCACTTTTGGATCAGTTAAGAAGATCATCGGATCCATTCACATGCCCACACGGAAGACCGATCATTATTCATTACTCAACATATGAAATGGAAAAGATGTTTAAACGCGTGATGTAGAGGGGTTTCTAAGGAATTAGAAACCCCTTTTAATGGTTTAAAAAACTCTGGCTATGAATTGCACCCCAAAAGTTAGCTTCAAATCTTACTTTCGGGGTGTTTTTTTACTGCTAAATATAGTGAATCAATTAAGCTTTTGATAATTATAGAATATCCAGAAAGCAAATTAGAATATTGTTTGGTAGCTAAAAAGTTATAATTTGGTAGCTAAAAAGTTATAATTTGGTAGATAAATAGGTTAAAGTGTTTGAAAAATTTGGTGTAGATGGATTGATGAAAAAACGAATGAATGAAGTTTTTTCTGTTCAACTCAAGATTGATGCATTTGACTATATAATAAAAGTAGAGATTCTTTAATGAATATCTCACTTCGGTTTGGAATTGCTACTCCTTACTCCTTACTTCTTTCTACTTGAAATAAATTTTTTAAGGTAGGAGGAATAATGGTAGTTTTGATTTCAAGCATATTTTTTTAGTTGTTCTCAACTGAAAATAGATGTGTGTCGGTAACTTCAGAAGTTGGATCCTTTGATTATTAAAAAGAGATAGTCTCGGGTGTGTTTTTTAAATTTTTTAAAAATTTCCAATAACACCGCTTTACATTTTTTGAAAATATTGGTATTATATAAATTAATTTCCTGTTATTGTGCGATATTTTAGAGTTTTCTGTATATGTATGATAGGAAAAATACTAATAATTTTTATCATAGGGGGAATGTTACTTAATGAAAAGAAAATTGTATTTGTCTTTTATTTTAGTAATTTTTGCTTTTATTTGTTTTTCTGGAGGTGTTGGTCTCGCTGCTCTGGAGTTACCTTATCATGATAATACTGAATCAAAAGTGAAGAAAAGATAGCTTTGTATAAATTGAATTTCATAGATGATATTTTAGAAGAGGGAAGTAATGAAGTTAGGTATTATTGGAATGATATAAAAGATAATGAACAAAGCGTAGACCTAAATATTGTGGTGAATTCAGAAGCAAAAATAATCTTTGTAGAAGAAAAAAATATTAATTCAAAAACAGAAGTAGAGCAAATAAAAAAATCAATAGAATGGAGAGATTCGGTTAAGAAAATATCTGCAGCGCAAGAAATACCATCCGAGGAAGAGTCTAATCCAATTTCTCTACTACGAGACTATCAGGTGCCATTTAAAATAAATGGAGGTAGTACACGATCCCAATTCTTAAGTGATCATGCCTTTGATAGGCATAAATATGTGAATAATGCTGCATCATCTTGTAGTAGATCTAGATACGCACAGGATGTTGGTGTTAAAAGTTTAACAAATACTACGAGGTCAGTTCCTGATGAAAAGTTTACAACAACACATGGAGATAACTCTAGGACTACTACATATATAAAAAAATTTAAAGGTGGTCGTACAATGAATATGAGAATGAGTGATTATGGCTATACGGATTACCACCGTGTGATAATTAGTCACGATTATTCTGAACAAAATACTCATCACCCGTATTGTAAATAGTTGAAAGGACTGTAAAAAAATGCGCATAAAGAACCAAATAATCAATGAATGGACAATTTATAAAACCTATCCTGATTTTTCTTTTGTAGATAATTTAGAAAAGATGATAGAGTCGAATCAACATAACTTAAAATCAGGTGAATCTCTGGAAATACATCAGGTACTCTTTGTAGGAGAATTTAAAAAGAATGAAAAAGTATATTTAGTTATTTTGAATGTTGTTCCTGAGGAATAAAGAGGTAATTTGCAGTGAAAACTATTTAGCTTTTACATCTTTTCATATAGAGTCTTAGTAGTCAGATAACACTCTAGTAGATATGTGAGAAGTTTTTTTAGAAGAGATAGTTACGGAACCAAGAGATTTATACTTAAATCTAGAAAAAGTAATTTCGATGTCATGTAGCAAAAAGCTCCTTTTTATAAGAAGTGACCAAAAGGATTAGACAAGTATTATTACTTGGGAAGGCATGAGTTCTTGGACTCATGCCTCTTAACTTTACCATTTATCCCCCGTAGTTCTTGCTAAGTTTATTTGCTTAAGATACTTGTAACCGTCAAGTAGTTTTGAACACTTTATGCTAATTAATTTTTGAACACTTTCTTTTCCGAAAATGGTAGTGCGATGTTTTATTCGATAACTGTCATTTTCATTCAATTGAATAACTTCTACTCTATGGAGTAATCGGTCTAAAATTGCTGTCGTGATTCCTTGATCTCCCAATAGTTCTCCCCATTCTTCTGGACCTTTATTGGAAGTTAAAATAATGGAACTACGCTCGTATAGATAATTGATTAGATGGAAAAGTAGATTGACTTCTCTCTGATCCATTGCCATATACATTAAATCATCAATAATTACCATATCAGACTCTTTTAAGCGTTTTAACTGAGTTTGAGACTTTCTTATATACTCTTCTGTTTTTAGTAGATGGATGAGTTCTCCCATTGTAGAAAAGGCAACTTTATAGCCCTTTTGAATAGCTTCTAAACCTAGTCCTATACTAATATACGTTTTACCTGAACCTGGCGGTCCTAATAAAAATAGGTTGTATTGTTGTTCTAGCCAAGTTAGTTCCCTTAACTGGTTTAATTGACGTGTACTAAGCGATATTTGTTCTTCAACTTTAAACTCATCAATTGTTTTGAGATACGGAAATTTAGCCCATTTTAATCATTCTTATCTTCACGTTTCTTCATTTCATGCATTAGAAGTTCCTGTAGAAACTCTTGATACGTCCACGAAAATTTCTCCGCATTTCGTAGTAATACTGGCAACTCATCGGCCGTTTCCGCCATCCGAAGATGGCGAAATTGTTCTTGTAAGAGTTGTACAGTGCTAGTCATTATGAAACACCTCTAATTATGTTCGTATAATATTCTACTTCCCTTTTTACTGCTGACCTTTGTTGCGGGGGTATCTTTTTTAGCTTCGATTGAAGCAGGAGATATATCTTTTCCTTTTTTTAATCTAGTTAAATGTTGTGCAATATCATGTAGATCGTTTGCACTCCAAAGTTGCTTTTTTAGACAAACAGCGAGGGCTTTCTCTATTTGAGGTCGAAAATGGGTAATAGCGTATTGAATGACCTGCAGCTGATCTCTTACATATCTCGGATATTGCTGGGCTACTTCATTCACAAACTTTAAAGCATTTTCTTGATCCTTGAATTGACGATTAATAGTTTCTTTATATACTTGGATTCCTTTTGAACGATCTCTTGTATGCTGTCTATTTTTTATCAATTTATAAATGTCAGCACAAATAATATAACGGCGCCGAAATATATTGATTAGGAGAATTATATATGGAACAGTTCATTGTAAAAACGATTGGAAAGGTGCGTTCAGACGAAAATGGAATACGGATTGAACTGGAAAAGGCGTTTATTCCTGGCCTTAGGAACCTTGAGGGCTTCGGTTACATTAACGTATTATGGTGGTTCCATCATTGCGATACTGAGGAGTCGCGTTCAAAGTTGATTGAGAAAAGCCCTTACAAAGGTTCTCCGGATACATTAGGCACTTTTGCTACACGTGCTCCGGAACGTCCAAATCCCATCGCTCTTACTTGTGTCTATATCTCTTATCTTGAGGTTGACAAGGGGATTATAGGTCTAGCTTATATTGATGCAGAGGATGGAACGCCAGTACTTGATATTAAGCCTTATACACCAAGCTTTGACAGGGTGGAAAAACCCATTGTTCCTAATTGGTGTTCAAATTGGCCAAGGAGTATTGAAACATCTGGGGACTATGATTGGAGTGCCGTTTTTTCGTAATTCAATACAATAGTAGATTTTATTCTTTTAGAACTGTTTTCCTCTTTAAAGGAAACCGGTTCTTCCAGAGAGAAATGGGTGCGATATGTTTTTAAGTTCAAATACGATTATATTTCTTTTCCAATCAGTCCATCATTATAGTGAGTGCATTTCTTTTAAAAAATAGAGCCCAATGCCTAACCTGTCTTAAATAACGTATACAGGTTAGGCATTTTTTTATAAAAATCCGAATTTGTTAAATGGATATTTATTTTGCTATTCCCTACACAACAGTGATTATCGCGATAATCGAGCGGAAAAGTGAATGTTTTTTGAATAAAGGAAGTGGCAAAGTGATTTTTCTCACTACGATGAGAATCATTCGCAATTATGCTGAAAGTGAGAAAACTAAGGGAGGGAATTTTAATGAAAGCTTCTGACCATGTTCAAGATGAAATAAATGTTGAAAATGAAAATACGGATAAACTTGTCACATCAAAATTGGGTACGTGGATCTCTGTCGGTGTGGTTGCAGCCGTTATTCTAGTTACTTACTTTATAATATTCGGATTCTATATGGATAGAGTTTAAAGGAGGAAAATGTGATGCACCTTGATGAAAAAATTTGGTTAACACTGAGCTTCGGCATCATCATGATATTTATGTTGATTACTGGCTATCAAGCATTTGCATTGGAAATGGGACCGCCAAGTCATAATGAAATACTAGATCCGCAAAAAGTAGATGAAACGGCTCCATTTGATGAACCTGGAATAAAGCAAATTGGCGAAAAGGAATATGAAGTTGTGATGACTTTACAAGTTTTCAGTTTTACGCCAATGGAGCTTGAAATACCTGCAGGTTCAACCGTACACTTCACGTTAACTTCAAAGGACGTTGTACACGGATTTCAAGTAGCGAATACGAATATTAATGCAATGGTCATGCCAGGACATATCCAAAAAATTTCGCAGAAATTTTCTGAGCCTGGTGAGTATTTAGTGCTATGCAATGAATATTGCGGTGCAGGACATCAGTTAATGAGCACGACGATTACGGTTAAATAAAGGAGGGAATCAAAATGGACGCGGCTATTGAACAAAATAGAAGAGCAGCAGTTCTCAGCGAGAAAAAGAATAAGGTTTTAGGCGTTTGTTTAGAGGATGCGCGAATATCGAAATCATATTTAGCTGTCGCTTTTGTCGCATTACTGCTCGGGGGATTGCTAGGTTTATTGCAAGGGTTGAACCGGGCAGGGGTTCTGGAATTACCAGCTTGGCTGAATTATTATCAAATATTGACCGCACATGGATTGTTACTCGTTGTTGTACTCTCCGCATTTTTTACGATCGGATATTTTTACGCGGGTCTTTCCCATACATTAGGTGGTCTCTTGCCAAAGGTGCGAAATCTGGCTTGGATTGGATTCTGGACAAAAATGGTAGGTCTTGTCTTGGTTGTTGTTCCAGTTCTAATGAATGAAGCTTCTGTTATGTATACATTCTATCCACCAATGGCAGCCCATCCAGTCTTCTATTTTGGGTTAGTATTCGTTGTATTAGGAATTTGGATGCTGGCAACAGGAGCATTCATCAACGTGGCTCATTGGAGGAAGAATCATAAAGGACAACATCTTCCAATCTTAGCATTCTTTGCAACCGGGGTGTTTGTGTTATTGGTCGGAGCAACTGCATTCGTTGCTGTGGAAGTACTATTTATGATTATTCCATGGTCTCTCGGCTGGGTCGAGACGATTAATGTTATGGTTGCGAGAACATTATTTTGGGCATTTGGACATACGGCGGTCAACATCTGGTATTTAACAGCTGTATCTGCATGGTATGTTATCGTACCAAAAATCATTGGGGGTACAAGATGGAATGATTATTTAACTCGCGTCGTTGTGATTGCACTTGTCATTATGAATATTACAGGTGGTTTCCATCATCAGATTGTTGATCCAGGTATATCGCTTCCGATCAAATTTATGCACGTATTTATGAGTCTTGCTATTGGTTTTCCTTCATTAATGACTGCCTATGCGATGTTTAGAGTTTTTGAGCGTACAGGTAGAAGGAAAGGTGGCAAGGGAGCACTTGGTTGGTTTAAGAAACTTCCATGGGGGGACGTTCGCTTCCTATCTCCTTTTATCGCAATGGCAGCTTTTATCCCAGCCGGAGCAGGCGGGATCGTGCAAAGTACAAATCAATTAGATCAGGTGGTTCATAACACGATGTGGATTGTTGGGCACTTCCATTTAACACTTGGAATGTCAGTGGTCATGACATTCTTTGGAATTAGCTACTGGTTAGTACCTTACCTTTCAAAACGGGTGTTAACTCCACAAATGAATAAATTAGGCGTTATTCAAACAATTATTTGGACGGTAGGAATGGTAATCATGGCTATCTCCATGCATGCAGCTGGATTGCTTGGTTCCCCGAGAAGGACATCTTTTACAACCTATGGCGATTTTGCAGAGACATTAGGATGGAATCCATTGATGACAGCGGTTGGCATAGGTGCAACCCTTTTGTTAATTGCGGTAATTCTTCAGGTCCATGCTGTATTTAATATGATGTTCTTTGCGCCAAAAGGGGAAGTCGAATTCCCAATTGCTGAAGTGGAAAAAAATGAAACGGCTGCTCCATATATGACAGAGCGCTGGGGAATTTGGGTTGTTGTCATGATGATCGTAATTGCTATGGCATATGTTCTGCCTTTGACAGATATGATTGTCAATGCACCACCAGGTTCACCTCCTTTTAAAACATGGTAATTATTTATTGAGGATGAAAAGATAGCACCATTTGGAGCTATCTTTTTAAGGTCTATGGTGGTCTTTCAATTCAAAATGAAATTTGGAAGTGATCTGATGCATAAAAACTTTCATAGCACGATAGCTTTACTTGTCGTGGTATCGTTTGGCATTATTCTGCTTTTCATCGGCACAGACGGATTTAAAGCATTTACAGAAGAATCAGCTAGGGTCAATCGCTTAATGGAAGAACAGCCAAAGGTTCCAAACGTGACGCTGGAGGATAGCAAAGGGAGAACGTATCCTATCTCTGAGTTTGAAGGGAAATTCATGTTTATCACTTTCCTGTACACAGCATGTGGAACGGTTTGTCCTCAATTAGAATACAATATGGCTCAAGTATATGATTTGCTACCACAGAAGTATATGGGAGAAGAGATTGTCTTTCTTAGCATTAGCTTTGATCCAGAACGAGATGAGCCAGAAACATTGGAAAGATATCGAAAAGCTTTTAAAAGTGATGGGGAAACATGGCGAATGGCAAGGATTGTGGACAAAACAGAACTAAATACGTTACTAGAAAAATTCGGAGTTATTGTCATTCCTGATGGTCAAGGAAACTTTACTCATAATTCAGCCTTTTATCTCGTCGATAAAACTGGCAGCCTTAGAGAGGTGATGGATTTTACCAAAATTGAGGAGGCGGCTGAAAAAGTTGAAAGGATACTTGAAGGTGAGCAGGTGAGCAAGAGATGACACAATTTATCTATGGCTTATTATTATATATTTTCTTGATGATCCCACCTATTGCTGCTCTTTTTGAATCTATGATGATAACCCATATGCATATGCAAATGCCCATGCTGGTCATTTCAGGTTTCTTAATGTCTGGCCTTTTATTGAGACGATCCCGTCTTTTTCTCGAAAAGTGGAACCATAATGGCATACCAGGGATCACCCTTTTTATGATGATAATGATATATTGGACTATTCCTCGAACAATGGATGAAGCATTAACAATGCAAACTATGGAGATTTGGAAGTTTATGAGCTTACCATTTTTGGCTGGAATGCCACTGAGGGATAGTTGGAAGAAGCTAACAAAGGCAGGGAAAAATTTTATTATTTTTATTTTTACAGTCAAGTATTTTGGGATGGGAGCCTTATATATATGGTCGGAAGAGTCGTTATGTAATAATTATTTAGTCATTGATCAATTAACACTTGGCTGGGGATTTATTACGACGGCTATATGTTTAGTCATTTATTTAGTCTATGCTTTCACAGTAAATCCTTCAGAATATGAATAATTGAGAAAGTGAGTCAAAATGTTATACTCGCTATTACGAGATGGACTTGAACATCGTTCATTTACTCATGTTCGTTCTCAATTGGTTAGACGGAGAGAGAGACTTCTTTAAAGGTGCCATCATTTTATTTTACCTTGGAAATGATTCATGAACCGTCTGTCTTTCTTTTGGTGTGATCGTTTCAAAATTTTATTAAAGGATTGCAAGTAGTAATTACAATGTTGTGTGAAACGGTTTGCCTTTAGCAATATAGTTCGATAGCAAAAATAATAAAACATATATGGGAAAAGAATAAATGCTTTTCCAACGAATAGGTTCATACAAATCTAACCACATTGCAATTGGTTCACCAATAAATGCTGCAAGTGCTCCATAGATGATTCCTTTTAGAAAATGATTTAAAGATGGCTTAAGTTCAATCATAAGCATCATTGAGACGGGTAATAAAGTAAGATCCCATGGCAAATAGCCTGTAATAAATGGAAACACATTATATGGGTATGTCCAAAGGCCGAATTGGAGGCCGATTGAATCAAGTATTAATGCAATAATCGCCATGAATAACCCGGCGCGAATGAGATCGCCTCTATTCTGGCGATTATGTAATTTGAACCAAATAATCCAAGGTAAAATACTTAAAGTAAATCCTAGCCACCACATTGGGCTGAACAGAATCATCTTTTGCCAAATATCCACAAATGATTCATGGGCTTGATTGTATAAGGAATATACTTTTTGAATATCTTTATTTATATCTGAAGCTTTCATTTGCACCCCAGCCAATCCATTCATCAATAAATCTCGCTGATATATCGTTAGCATTTCATTTCAATTGTACAATTATGCAGAAAATATCCGTTATTATAGAACCGACATTGTGAGATGATAGCTGGTGTGAAATGCTTTAATAAAGCATAATATAGTGATAGACGAGGAGGCGGTTATTATTTGATGTTTTTAATATCCTTGTTACCAATAATCATGATAGCAGTCTTCATTATTTTTCTAATTGTTGTTTTATCAAAAAGTAAGGAAGGAGGAGAAAGTTTGGTCAGACATCTTTATGTATACCTTGTTCTTTTTGCCACATTAATGATGGTGATTGGCGGCGGAATTTCAATCTTTATGGCAACGGCGGACTTAGTTAATCCACCATCTTATTATCAGACCTATTCTGATTTTAAAATCATGAGACAAAGTGAGAAAATAGAAGGTAAACAAGCGGTTACATTAACGGAGGAGCAATTACGAGCAGAGTACGAGCAATTGAAGGAGGATGAGAGAGAGCGACAAAAGGAGAACGCCAAAAACCAAATGATTAAAAGCTTAGGATTTATTCTTATTCCACTGCCTATTTTCCTTTATTTTAATAAGTGGCGCCGAAAATCAATTGAATAGGAAAAAGGCGAATTACGTTAGGACATGACCATAGACATGGGGTACCCGTATTACGGCGGGCTCATGGAAATCATCAATATGGTCGCAAGTCAGGCTTTTAGTTTGAAGAGGTTGTATAACAAAGACCGTTTATACAACCTCTCAGGCTGCCTGTAAATGTTCGCTTTCTTTGCAAAGTTCAGTGTTGATAGCCTTATTGTAACATCTCGTTTGATCCCGACAAATGTTTTCAATCCGCATCAATGTAATGGCTATCTAATGGTATCATTCACATTTTGTGGCAACTAAAGTGCCCATCGTTGCATTTTCATATCGTCTAGGAAAGTAGACAAGGCTCTTTATTAACTTTGCACCTTGCGAACAAACTTCTCGTTCTTTCTGCTAAAATCAACAGTTATTTAAGGACGATGGAAAGCTGCCCAGAATCAGTCTGAATTATAGGAGCAGTTCAAACTTAACATGTTTTAAGGGCACTTTTCGTTGTTTTATTTTGCCGCTTGGCGAAGTTTTTTCATAATACTTAATGATTCACCAGTTCCTAATGCGACAGATTCAAGTGGACTTTCTGAAAGCTGAACAGGTACGAAGATTTCTTTACTTAACCATTCTTCCATTCCGTTTAAAAGTGAGCCACCACCTGTGAGAACAACACCTCTATCAACAATATCTCCACTTAATTCTGCCGGGCATTCTTCTAAAGTAGCACGAATCGCCTCCAGCATATGGAGTAAGGATTCTTTTAACGTTTCACGAATTTCGTAAGATGATAGAGTGATTGTTTTCGGTAAACCAGTTACTAGATCCCGTCCACGAATCTCCATCTTTAGTTCTTCATGATCTACGAGGGCATGGCCAATTTCCATTTTTACTTGCTCAGCGGTTCTTTCTCCGATAAGGACATTATAATTTTTACGCACATATTGAATAATTTCCTCATCCAGTCGATCTCCGCCTATATTGATCGATTGGGCTGCGACTACACCTCCAAAAGAAATGATGGCTACTTCCGTAGAACCGCCGCCAATATCGACAATCATATTGGCCACAGGCTCATCTACTGGAAGCCCTGACCCGATCGCTGCGGCAACAGGCTCGTCTATTAAAAAGACTTGCTTCGCACCGGCATTCCGTGCAGCATCTTGGATCGCCCGTTTGTCTACACTAGTTGCTGCGGAAGGGGTACAGATGATCACATTCGGCTTTCGAACGTTTACGCCAGATTTATTCATAGCTTGCTTCATGATGATTTTCAGAAGCTCTGTCGTAATATCAAAGTCCGCAATAACTCCATTTTTAAGAGGGCGGATGACATGGATATGAGGAGGTGTTTTGCCAACCATTTCCTTCGCTTCTTGACCGAAAGCAATCACTTTTTTTGTACGGACATCAACGGCTACTAATGAGGGCTCATTCAATGTAATTCCTTTATTTTTGCTATAGACTAATATATTTGCAGTTCCTAAGTCAATTCCAATTTCATTTGCTGCAAGCATTTCTTTCCCCACCTATTCTCTATTTTCTTGATGACATCATTTATGCTGTAGTAAATAGAATTAATATAAAAATTACAGTTTGTTCATGTCTTTATATAAATTAGCATGGAAGTGGTTCATTTAGGGGGTTGTTATATAAACGTTAAGGAATTGTAATGTAAAATGGAATATTTGTAAATTGTGCATGGATGTGAATAAACTGGATATTTTTGGACATGCTAATTAAATGTTGAAAGTTTCTCGTATTTCGCGATTAATTTGTTCATAAACTTAAAAAAATGTATCGACATGTTTGTTAAAAAATATTACAAATGAAGAAAATAGCCTTTAAATGTGTTACGATGAGAATTAGCAGTTTTACTGCGATAAAAACACAAATGGATAGTAAAGGCGTGGAGGTAGTGGACAGTAAAGAAAAAGTCCTTGTTTTACTTGGACCTACTGCTGTAGGAAAGACGAAAATGAGCATTGAATTGGCCAAACGTTTCAATGGTGAAATCATTAGTGGTGATTCGATGCAAGTATATAAAGGAATGGATATAGGCACCGCAAAAATCACAAACGAGGAGATGGAGGGAATTCCCCATCATTTAATTGATATTAAAGCGCCGAATCAATCCTTTTCTGTTGCAGAATTTCAAACGCTTGTTCGTGAAAAAATTTCGGATATCACCAATCGCAATAAGCTGGTGATAATCGTTGGTGGTACTGGCTTGTACATCCAGTCAGTCATTCATGATTATCAATTTTCGAGCGCCCCATCGGATGAGGAATTTCGAAAAAGCATGGAATTAAAAGCGGAAAAAGAAGGAAAAGATGTAATTTATCAAGAACTTCTCACAATTGATCCGCTTGGTGCTAGGAATATTCACCCCAATAATGTGCGCAGGGTGATAAGAGCTCTCGAAATTTTCCATTGTACTGGTAAGACAATGAGTCAATTTCAAGAAAAACAAACGGCGGATTTATGCTATGACACTGCTCTAATTGGGTTAACAATGGAAAGAGAACAACTATATGAGCGCATTGACAAGCGGGTTGACATCATGATCGAGCAAGGATTAGTAGACGAGGTGAAAGGATTGTATCAATCTGGACTTAGAGATTGCGGCTCGGTCCAAGCGATTGGCTATAAGGAGCTGTACGATTATTTTGATGGGAAACTCCCATTAAATTTAGCCGTTGAGAAATTAAAACAGAATTCTCGCCGTTATGCAAAACGGCAGCTAACTTGGTTTCGCAATAAAATGGATGTTCAGTGGTTCGATATGTCAGATGTGACCGACAACGTAACATTTACAAAAAAAATTGCGGAAATTTCCACGTATATTGAAGGAAAGCTGAAAATAAAATCGAATACATATTAATAGAGATAAAAGAGGAGGATCCCAGATGAAACAATCCATTAATATTCAAGATCAATTCTTAAATCAATTGCGTAAGGATGGAAGCAGTGTTACAGTTTTTTTATTAAATGGTTTCCAATTAAGAGGTCAAATAAAAGGTTTTGATAACTTCACCGTGTTATTTGAATCAGAAGGCAAGCAGCAGCTTGTTTATAAGCATGCAATCTCAACCTTTGCCCCACAAAGAAATGTGCAAATTGATTTAGAAAATCCTTCACAATCGTAAAATACAAAGGTTCGCTTCGATATGAAGCGAGCCTTTTTACGTTTCTTTCGTAAAGGGAATAGTTTCCCCCTCAACAATAAGAAGCTGGTTCAGCGCTTAGGTTTGGTGCATCCGTTTCTCTGCTCGCACTTCCAGTTAGTACAATGAACACTAAGGAAAACAACCTTGCTCCATTCACATCGGGACCAGATTTAAAGGATGAAGGGGTTTTTAATAAAAACTTTAATGAAATAGGTTTAGATTGAATACATATAGTATAGTTAACATTTTTAACGAAGGCTATGTTAACAGATGGCTGCCTAGTTGTAGTTGCATTAATTACTCCTTTTTTCATTTACGAAAGAATCGGGAATTTCATGAAAAACCGAACATCAACAGCATCATATCCCAACCTGTGTAAAAGTGAAATTAGGCTAGTGTCACGAAAATGATCTCATCAGAGTATGATGATGATAAATAATTCTTTTGAGATGGAGAAGCGGTGCTTTTTCGTAAACATGGCCGATTCACCCAACTATTGAATTTTTCTGAATTCATCTAGAGAAAACAGCTTTTAGAAATGTGAGGTGAAAGCTTTGGACCAACCTTTTCGTATGAAAAATAACGGTCAAATTAGCATTGTTCTTAATTCACAAATAAGAAAAACGGTTGCGAAGGAGTTGCCAGATGTAAAAGTGGTTCCAAAGACGATTCCACAGGAGCATGCAGCTTTAAAGGAAATTGAAGAGGAACTGGGTACATTAGTGGGAATGGAAGAAATGAAGAAAACGATTAAAGAAATATATGCCTGGATATATATTAATAAAAAACGAGAAGAAGAAGGTTTAAAAGTCGGAAAACAGGCACTTCACATGATGTTTAAAGGAAATCCCGGTACAGGAAAAACAACGGTTGCAAGGCTGATTGGCAGGTTATTCCAAAAAATGAATGTTCTCTCTAAAGGCCATCTCATCGAGGCTGAGAGAGCAGATTTGGTAGGGGAGTACATTGGTCATACAGCTCAAAAAACGAGAGATTTAATCAAAAAGGCAATGGGTGGCATTTTGTTTGTGGATGAAGCATATAGCTTAGGCCGTGGCGGTGAGAAAGATTTTGGAAAAGAAGCGATCGATACGATGGTCAAGCATATGGAGGATAAACAACATGATTTCATATTGATTCTTGCCGGTTACTCCAGAGAGATGGATCAGTTTTTAACGTTAAATCCCGGTCTTTATTCACGCTTTCCACTCGTGATCGATTTTCCTGATTATACCATTGATCAATTAATGGAAATTGGTGATAAGATGCTGCGGGAGAAAGAGTATACATTAAGTCATGAAGCGGAAAAAAGGCTGCGTGATCATTTATATTGGATTAAAAATTCCTTGAACGTAACAAGCTTCTCCAATGGCCGATATATGCGAAATGTGATTGAAAAATCGATTCGTGCCCAATCGATGCGCTTGCTCATGCAAAATCAATTCGATCGCCATGACTTGATGACGATCCGAAGTAACGATTTAATTCTTGATGAAGGCTGACGAAAAGTCAGCCTTCTATGATCCGAAGGTCGATGTTAACTCTCTATGTTTCGCTTTTTTGCTTGAATGGCAAGATTAAATCGTTTTGGAAGCTTCCAATTATAAGTGTAAGATAAAACGCGTAAAAAAGTGATGATGATAAAAAGAGTATATAGTTCAAAGGAAGTTACAGCCCATTTTAGGCCGATTGTGATCCCTGCTAAAATTGCCCACAGAGCATAAATCTCTGAGCTTAATACCAATGGTTTTCTCCCTGCTAATAAATCGCGGATGATCCCACCGCCGCTTCCAGTCAGTACTGCCGCGACAATAACGGCACTTAGGGGCAATTCCATTTTTACAGCATAGAGAGCACCTTGAATTGCGAAGGCTGACAAACCGATGGCGTCAAAGAGGTTACCCCATCTTTGCCATATTTTGAGGAGGTTGTTAAGGAAGAAAAAGACGAGCGTTATTGATAAAAGGGCAACCTGAAAAAAGAGTCCTTGCTCCCATAGTGCTGAAACTGGTACCCCGATAAGCAGGTTGCGAATCGCCCCTCCTCCGAAAGCAGTCACAATTCCTAATATGTAAACTCCTAAAATATCATATTCTTCTTCCATTGCAATAATCGCTCCGCTAATAGCAAATGCAACGGTGCCGATCATACTTAATACTTCCCAGGTCATTCTTGTATTCTCCTTAAATGATAAATTCGCCCACTTAAAACAAACAATTTGATTTTATCACGGAGTATGTTTGCAATGAAAGATATTTATTTTTTTACAAAATTCGTGTTCGCTCTTCTTTTTTGATATGATGAATTCGAAGTAGATTGCTCACTCAATTTCCAATTAATATAGAGGCTTTATGGACAGGAGGATATGATTTGTCAAAACAGGAAGCGAGTATTGAAAAAGTGATCCTTGTAGGTTGTCAAACAACAGAGGATGATCTTCGCTATCAATATTCAATGGAAGAGCTTGAGTCATTAACAGAAACTGCAAAGGGAAAGGTAGCTGCGAAGTTAACGCAAAAAAGAGAACGGATTCATCCGTCTACATACATAGGAAAGGGGAAGGTGGCAGAATTAAAAGCATTGGAAGCAGAGCTTGAGGCCGAACTGATTATTTTTAATGATGAGCTGTCTCCAAGTCAAGTGCGAAATCTCTCTGCAGAGCTTGAGGGGAGGATTATTGATCGAACACAATTAATTTTGGACATATTCGCAACGAGAGCCCGTTCAAAGGAAGGAAAGCTACAGGTGGAATTAGCTCAGCTTCAATATCTCCTACCAAGACTCGGTGGTCAAGGACTACAACTGTCAAGATTAGGAGCTGGAATTGGGACAAGGGGACCTGGGGAAACGAAGCTTGAAAGTGATCGCCGCCATATTCGTCGTAGAATTGATGATATCAAGACCCAGCTCAGTGTTATTGTACAGCATCGTGATCGTTATCGTGAACGACGCAAGAAAAACAAAGCGTTCCAAATTGCACTCGTTGGCTATACGAATGCCGGGAAATCGACCTTATTTAACCGTCTGACAGAAGCTGATGCATTTGAAGAAAACCAATTATTTGCAACGCTTGATCCAATGACACGAAAAATGATTTTGCCAAGTGGCTTTGGAACTCTTTTAACGGACACGGTTGGTTTTATCCAAGATTTGCCTACAACGCTAATCGCCGCCTTCCGTTCAACACTTGAGGAGGTGAAGGAAGCAGATTTAATTCTTCATCTCGTCGATATGTCCAGTGAAGATTATTATCAGCATGAGCAAACGGTCCATAAATTATTGGAGGATTTAGAAGTTCAGCAAATTCCTCAGCTAACGGTTTACAATAAAAAGGATCAGCAGCACGGTGATTTTGTCCCGACTGCCAAGACTGAGACAATCCTAATTAGTGCGTTTGATGAACAAGATCGCATGCGATTAAAAAAACAAATTGAACAAATTGTATTGCAAGCAATGGAATTTTACCATGTGGAGGTTCCATCAACAGAAGGAAAGCTGTTAGCGCAATTAAAGAATGATACCATACTAAGAGAGCTTCGTTTTCATGAAGAAAAACAATTATATGTGTGCAAAGGCTATTGTTTGACTGATCATCAAATTCTTGGCCAACTTTATCACTATTCGATTAAATGAAAATGATATTTGATATATAGAAGGAGAACAGCATGTTTCAGCAATTAACATATGGGAAGCAGTTAGAAAAAATCATGAAAGAAGTAGAAGCGCAAGTGCTGGATCTGCATAAAGAGATTGATGAACGAATCGATCGCAACCAATTTCGAGTGCTCTCAAGTTTTCAGCATCATCGTGTGAGTGATTCTCATTTTAATCCCTCAACCGGTTACGGCTATGATGATATTGGCCGAGATACATTAGAAGATATTTACGCAGAGGTGTTTGGCGGTGAGGCTGGGCTAGTTAGACCTCAAATCATCTCAGGAACTCACGCTATCTCCATTTCCCTCTTTGGCGTACTTAGACCAGGTGATGAACTTCTGTACATAACAGGGAAGCCTTATGACACTCTCGAAGAAATCGTTGGTATTAGGGGAAGTGGGGTTGGTTCACTGAAGGAATATGGAATTTCTTATAATAGTGTTCCTTTAACGGCAGAAGGGGATATCGATTACCCCGCGATTAAACAAGCAATGAAGCGCAATACGAAAATGATTGGTATTCAGCGCTCTAAAGGTTATGCGAATCGACCGTCATTTACAGTTCAGCAAATAAAAGAAATGATTGATTTTGTAAAAAAGGTTAATCCGAATGTTGTCGTCTTTGTTGATAATTGTTACGGAGAATTCGTGGAAGAGATTGAACCATGTCATGTCGGCGCAGATTTAATGGCTGGTTCACTGATCAAGAATCCAGGTGGCGGTCTTGTTAAAACCGGCGGTTATATTGTCGGCAAAAAGGAGTGGGTCGAGGCTTGTGCTTATAGACTTACGTCGCCTGGGATCGGGAGAGAAGCAGGGGCTTCTCTTTATAGTCTACAAGAAATGTATCAGGGCTTTTTTATGGCACCGCATATCGTTGGTCAAGCATTAAAAGGAGCGATCCTGACCGCGGCCACGCTTGAAAAGCTGGGAATGAATACGAATCCAAAGTGGGATGCCGTGCGAACGGATTTAATCCAGTCTGTCCAGTTTGATGAGCAAGAGAAGATGGTTGCTTTTTGCCAAGCCATTCAATTTTCTTCTCCTATTAATTCCCATGTAACACCATATCCGAGTTATATGGCTGGCTATGAAGATGATGTCATTATGGCAGCAGGCACGTTTATCCAAGGGGCGAGCATAGAGCTTACTGCTGATGGACCGATCCGTCCTCCATATGTGGCATATTTTCAAGGGGGGCTGACATATTCACATGTCAAAATGGCGATTTGCATCGCACTAAATCATTTATTAGAAAAGAAACTCCTAATTATTGATGAAAAATACTAGGTAAATAGCTCAAAAGATCAAAGAAAAATAATTTTTAAAAAAATAATGTAATATAACCTAACATCTGTTGACAGAAAACTTAACATTACATATAATAAAAGCATGATAGAAAGGTGGAGAGAAAATCGCATGAGCGGAAGTGAAATTCGTCGTACGATGCCACTATTTCCAATAGGAATTGTGATGCAATTAACTGATTTAACTGCTCGGCAAATCCGCTACTATGAGGAACACCAATTGATTTCTCCGGCGCGAACAGAGGGAAATAGGAGAATGTTTTCTCTTAATGATATTGACCTTTTGCTTGAGATCAAGGATCTTATTGATCAAGGAGTTAATCTTGCTGGAATTAAACAACTTTTTGCTGTGAAGGAGAAAGAAGTAGTAACTGAGGAGATGGAGAAAGAAGCTAAAAAAGTAAGACGTGAATTATCTGATGATGAATTGAGGAGGATTTTAAGGGCTGAAATGATGCAAGCTGGTCGTTTCAATCGTTCTTCCCTTCGTCAAGGAGATATGTCTCGCTTTTTTAAGTCATAAAAGCTTTTCCTAGCATGTCACTAGTTGGGAGAGGCCAACAAGAAGTAAAAATAGGGAGGAAGTAGAATGGCGAAGTTTACTAAAGATGATATCAAAAGAATGGCGAGTGAGGAAAACGTAAAGTTTATCCGCCTGCAGTTCACTGACATTTTGGGAACAATTAAAAATGTGGAGATTCCTATCAGTCAGCTTGAAAAAGCGTTGGACAATAAAATGATGTTCGACGGTTCCTCTATTGAAGGATTTGTTCGAATTGAAGAATCCGACATGTATTTATATCCTGATTTGGATACATGGGTCATATTCCCTTGGACTGCTGAAAAAGGAAAAGTTGCACGCTTAATTTGTGATATCTACAATCCAGACGGCACTCCATTCTTAGGAGATCCGCGTAACAACTTACGTCGTATCTTGAAAGAAATGGAAGAATTAGGCTTCACTGACTTCAACCTTGGACCAGAGCCAGAGTTCTTCTTATTTAAGTTAGACGAAAAAGGAGACCCAACTCTCGAGTTAAATGATGCCGGTGGTTACTTCGACCTGGCTCCAACTGATTTAGGGGAAAACTGTCGCCGTGATATCGTACTTGAATTAGAAGAAATGGGCTTTGAAATCGAAGCTTCCCACCATGAAGTGGCCCCTGGTCAGCATGAAATTGATTTCAAATATGCAGATGCAATCACTGCATGTGACCAAATCCAAACTTTTAAACTAGTAGTAAAAACGATTGCTCGCAAGCATGGTTTACACGCTACATTCATGCCGAAACCATTATTCGGTGTTAACGGCTCTGGGATGCACTGCAACGTATCACTATTTACTAACGGTAAAAATGCATTTTTTGATACAACTGGAAACTTAGAACTCAGTGATACAGCTCGTCAATTCATTGCTGGTATCATTAAACACGCACCAGCGTTTACAGCAGTAACAAACCCAACAATTAACTCTTACAAACGTTTAGTACCTGGATATGAAGCTCCATGTTATGTAGCATGGTCTGCTAGAAACCGTTCACCATTAATTCGGATCCCTGCTTCTCGCGGTCTAAGCACTCGTGTTGAGGTGCGAAGCGTTGATCCATCAGCTAACCCATATTTAGCAATGGCTGTTCTTTTAAGCGCTGGTCTAGACGGCATCAAGAATAAATTAACTCCTCCAGCTCCTGTTGATCGTAACATTTACGTGATGTCAAGAGAAGAGCGCATTGAGGAAGGAATTGTAGATTTACCTGCTACTTTGGCGCAAGCATTAGATCAGCTTAGAGCAGATGAAGTCATGACTGCTGCACTTGGAGAACATATTTTAGAACATTTCCTAGAAGCAAAAGAGATCGAATGGGATATGTTCAGAACGCAAGTCCATCCGTGGGAAAGAGAGCAGTATATGCAAATGTATTAATCAGTAAAACCCTTGATGCCATAGGTATTGAGGGTTTTTTTATTTATCGGGCATTTTTGAGTTTTATAATCTTTTTTCTAACTGCCCGATAATCGCCCGATTTTATTTCAAAAAATTATTCGAGGACATTCTTCATATGCTCCTCAAATCTGTTCGTTTGGTCTACTTCAATTTTCTTACTGATGTGTGCATACACATCTGATGTGACACGTTCACTACCGTGACCTAATCGTTCCTGAATATATTTCATACTTGCCCCGGCTTCTAGTTGTAATACTGCATGTGTGTGTCTTAATGAGTGAATCGGAAGAGAAGGAAGGTCTGCTTTTTTAAGTATTCTAGAAAACGAGTTAAATAAACTCGATTTGGGCATGAAATTTCCGTTGTTCCTACATAAGACTAGATTAAGGTCAAAATGATAATGTTCATTTAAAGCGGTCTTATTTTGGTTTTGAAATTTTTTGTGGAAATGTAAATCATTGGCTAGTGATTGACTTATGGTGATTATCCGTTTAGAGTTATATGTCTTTGTGTCACCAAACATATTATCCTTATTGCCTTTACTGGCTTCTGCGAAGTCTAAAGATTTATTTATACTTATTGTTTTTTCTTTAAGGTCTATATCGGTCCATTGAAGGGCAGCGGCTTCACCTTTTCTCATACCAGTTTCTATGAGTACTTTATAAAATATTCAATAAATATATCCGTATTCATACGACGAAAAAGCATTATGGATAATGTTATGAGAAATTCGCCATGATAGTATTGAAGCATGGATATATACGTTCTTCAGGAATGAAGGGAGAGTATCTATCGTAGCATCTAATATTCTGCCATTACGATAATCAAAAAGTTGCTCCACGTGCGAAAAGTTTCGTTTCCATACGTCTATAGATCCAGGATACGTAGACCACTGCTTCTCAAAGGATTCAAACGCACGATGACAAGCCTTAAGACTTGGAACCCCATACACTTTCTTTAAGGCAGCAGTAAAAGGCTTGTAGTCTTTACTTGGAACATACTAATCGAATTTCGAATCAGGTATACGATACATCGTTGAACGATCACATCCGGGAAAATCGTACGTGCTTCTTCTTCCGGTCCACTAACACCATTCATAGAGACAAAGAAGATGTCTTCCACTCCACGTAATTTGAGTTCATCAAAGATTTGCATCAATGCTTATTTTCCGTTTCATTTAACCACAAACCAAGAAGCTCTTTCTTTCCTCTATGGTATAACCTAGTATCGTATAAATTGCGTAATTTTTAGTCTCATAGTCATTTCGAATGGTGGTGTATAGGCAATCGACGAAAACCAAAGAATAACAGTTACTCAAAGGACGGTTTTGCCACTCATCTAATTCACGAAGTACTGCATCTGTAATATCGGATACCATTTCATGAGACACAAAGAAACCATAGATCTCCTCTATCGTAGAAGAGATGTCTCGTTGAGACATTCCTCTGGTGTACATTGCAATGACCTTATCTTCGATAGAGGATACGTCTCTTTTACGCTTTGGGGTTCAAATGAACCCTCCCGATTACGAGGAACGGCAATGTCAACTTCTCCAGCCGTTGTTTTCACAACCTTTTTCTTCTATTCTTTGTATCTTTTTGGCCCTTGTCATTTGATTCATAGCCCAAATGGTGACCTTTTAGCATAGACTCAAACATGGGACCCAATATGTCTTTTAATGCAGCTTACATCTCCTCTACTGACTTCGGTTGATACTGTTCGATAATCTTGTTCGCTAATTCTACGGAGTTTGGATCTTTTTTCAATTTCCCCACCAAAATCACTCCTTTAGCTTTATACTTATGATTCTATCAAATAAAAAACTGTGTGAGTAAGGAATCGTACGCATTCCTCACTTACACAGTTAATATTACACTCCCTAATTTTTACTTTTTATAATAATGTCAACATATTTATTGAAACACAAGAGTAATTAAATGTAACAAAAATGCACAAAATTCTTAAAAATCTATTATTCTTTTAATTTTATTATAAAGCTAGTGTTTTCAGCTCTACCAGGGGCAGATAAATACCTCTTTCCATCATAATAAATTCTAACTTTCTGACCAATATTATACTCATTTTTTAGCAGTTTATTGGTTAAGGGGATTGTATAAATAGTGCCTTTAAAACGATACATTTGGGAAATTTCTTCAGTTGATTTCCCTTTTAAATTTTTTGGTTTTTCATTGACTACCCAAAGTGTGTCTGCCCCTGTTCTAATAACATATCCTTCTTCAATTGATTGAAATTTAAAAACCCAAATAAAAGGTACACTCAAAAGAATTAGGGCAAAAAGTATTATGAATATCTTTTTTTTCATCGGATGTATCCCCTTTCAAGAAATCTTAATTTAATGTTATGACAATAAAGTTTAGGAATCAAACTTATTTTCATTTACTGGTTAAGAAAAGAGTTGGTGCTAGTATGGATGTATGGACACAAGTTAGTTAAGTCTCTATCCTATAATAGAGAGGACGTGTCCGGAATGAAACAAAAACGCTATAACCAAGAATTTAAACAAACCATTGTAGAACTCAACAGATCAGGTACATCTGTGAGTGATCTTAGTCGCGAGTATGGTGTATCTGAGGTAACGATTTATAAATGGGTCAAAGCACTTTCACCGATTGAAAACAACCGTGGTTTAACGCCGAATGAAATTGCAGAAATCCAAAAGGAAAATCTTCGTCTCGAACAAGAGGTAGAAATACTAAAAAAAGCTATGACTATATTCGCGAGAAAGTAACGGATCAAGACATCATTGACCACATCGAACAGGAGAAAGGAAATTTCCCTATTCAAGTCATGTGAGTGGTCCTTAAAGTACCAAGAAGTTCGTATTACCAGTCATTCCATAAGGTGAAATCTTCGTGTGCGATCGAAAACGAAGCGATTTTAGCACGCTTAAAAATCATTCATGAGGAAAGTAAAGGTCGCTATGGCGCACCTAAAATTCATCATATCTTAACACAGGAGGGTTTTACTGCTAGCTTGAATCGTGTACAGCGAATCATGAAAGAGGCTGGAATTCGTTCAACCATTGTGAAAAAGTATCGGCCTACTTCTTCTTCTGCACAAGTTGAAGAACGTGAAAACTTGTTAGAACAGGATTTTGAAACAACCACCATTAATGAGAAATGGGTCGCGGATATTACCTATATTCATACACTAAGAGACGGTTGGTGTTACTTGGCTTCCGTCCTTGATTTACACACGAAAAAAATAGTAGGCTACTCATTCTCAAAATCGATGACGACTCCACTCGTTCTAGGAGCTTTAGCAAACGCAATTGACGTTCAACAACCAGATGAAGGTTTGATATTGCATACCGACCTAGGTAGCCAATATACCAGTGAGGACTTTGAAGTAGCCTTGAAAGAAGCAAAAATCCAACAGTCATTTAGCCGCAAAGGTTGTCCGTACGATAATGCGTGCGTAGAGTCTTTTCATGCCACTTTAAAAAAAGAAGAAGTCTATCAAACTAGTTATATCGACTTTGAAACAGTACGATTGGCCCTCTTCAACTACATTGAGTCATGGTACAACCGAAGACGGATTCATGTAGCTATTCATTATTTAACCCCACAACAATTAGAGGATTTTTGTCGAAAAGAAGTAGCTTGATATAGAAGAAAACATTAGGTTTCTCGTATGAGCCCTTACCTACCCATTTTTTTACGACGACATCCATGGGGTCTATTTCTTGTATCTAGCGAAAGCTGTCAAGTGCGCTCTTTCGCTTGACTGGTTTCGCTAGATACAGGACACTCCAGAAATGGATGCCTTCTGAAAAAGACTTAACATTTTTGTGTCCAAGATATTGACGTAGATCCAATTGGACGAAGGCCCAAAATTTTAAGCATTGCTTACTTAAAAAACTCTTTAAACCAATTAATAATGGAACTAATAATATTTTTCTTGACAATCAAGAATATAAAGACAAACTTCATTGCGATCACCTCTTTTATATGGAAAGTAGATGATTCGCTTAACGTCCATTAATATTTTACGCAGCTTGTAGATCAAAATTCGTAATAAGCTATTTTATTAAACAAAAGAGTAAGGAGGTTTCGCAGTTGGAAAAAAGTATTGCCGGAGCTCGGAACTAACTTATGAAATATAATAGGCGCTCCACAATTTGTGGTAGCACCAGTTGAGTGTACTAATCCCAGATACGGACTCTTGGAATACCTGCTGTTCTTAAATAATCTAATAGCTGACCTGTATGAACAGATTCATGATAGCCAACACGTAATAACATGTCACCTAAGTCTCTTATGTAACCTGAATCAGAACGGTCAATCTTAATGTTTTCTAAATCTTCTTCAGAAAATGACTTGATTGTATCCAGAAATGCTTTTCTATAAGGTTCAGCATAATTCAGTTCATCATTTACTGTGGTAAAGGGACGATTTTCAAAAGGAGAATTGAAAACGGACAAACTCCCTTTGTTTTTGATTGCTAAGTGATAGTAATGTTCGCTTTCAAGTATGTGTCTAATCATTTCGAGGCAACTCATTGCCTCGTCATCTGGCTTCCATTGGAGTTTCTCATGAGGAATAGATGTCCAGACTTTAATACTTCTTCTTCTAATTTCATTAAAGTTTAAAATAATTAAATCAATAGAATTCATCAATAATATCTCCTTTTATTAGAATAATTTAAATATACACGAAAGAATGTTCGTGTGCATAAAAAAGGATGTTATTTTGATGCTTCAGTTGATTAGGAGGGAGACTTTTGGAGATCAAAGTATCTGAGTTAGCATAACGCTTTTATTTAGCTTTAAACAAATGGGGTTACACAAGTAATTCCGTAGATAAAGTAGAATTTATTAATATTATGAAAGTGGAGATTAAAAAATGGTTAATCAGTTATATTTTCATTTCAAGTTGAACCTATAATACGAATGGTGGTGTTTCTTTCAAAAGGAGAAGAATGGAAGTATCGGAACAGAGTTGGCGTTGTAGCATTAATTTAAAATACATATAAATTTTAAGACCTAAGCCTTACATTAAATTAGACCTTAGGGATATAGAAAGAGTTATCTGTATGTGCTAAATTGTAGTTGTTGTAATTGTAATGTATGTTATTTTATAGGAGGGAATCTGTGAAAAAAGAAATTCGTATTTCAGAAAAACTATTGTTGGCTGGATTTAGTTTTATGTTTTTTTTTATGATCGTACAAGATTGGGTTCCTTTAGGTTCATTTAATGACGTTCAAGCCATTAGAGAAGCAAATTCATATAATGAATTAATCACTGTTACATTGATTAATGTAGGGCAAATTTTAATATTAATGGGCTTGTTAGTTAAATTTATGGGAAAAAGGTATCCAATCTGGGTTAAACTTTGGCTAATAATCCACCAGTTATGTATTTTTGTTGGAGTGCTAATATCCTGGTGGATTCCTTATTTATTTGGGTATGGTGCAGAACAAAAAGTCGAAAGATATAATCAAATGTTTGGAGATACCCATTCTTTCCTTCCAGTAATGAATGGAATTGTTCCAAATACGCTTCATTTCCTTTTTCATATCACTCTATTATTCTGTATTATTATCGTGCTTTATATTTCCTTTACCTCTTCAAGAAACACGAGAAATGACAGTTATTTTGAAAATATAAACTAAATGCTCCTTTCTTTTTCTTATAATTAACCACTAGTGTTGCATTACTTTATAAGACTACTTTTCTTCATTTTCTAGTGTTACAGTTGTTCATCCATGAGAAAAGAGAGCAATATCGCAAAAGTATTAATTAGTAAAATCCTTGATAGCATTATTGAGGGTTTTTATTTTGACTTGTAATATTGAAAGTTGTAAAAATCGAAATGATGAGTTAGTTAGATTGCAAGATGAGGTAATCTTTGAAGCTAAATAGAATGAGTAGAATGAAGTTATTGAAATTAATGGTCATTGCGGTTAATTAACTGGAGAAACAATATAAAATATTATGCGACATAAACAATAAGAGAAGCGAAACCGTCTGTTTCTCTTTTAGTGACGGGAATTCTAAAAATCCAGACTGGGGATAATTAGTATCTACCGCCAATATATGCAGTTCCCACAATGACTAGTAGGATGAAGAGTACGACAATTAATGCAAATCCTGCACCCATACCTCTTCCATCTTCGTAGCTCACAACTACACCTCCTTCAACAGAACGCAATAAACCATGGTTTAATAATAGATTCGTAATGCATATTGAAACTGTCTATGGCATCATAAAAATGTAGGTTATGGCATTTAATTTATGCAGTGCCTGGAAGGTACTGCATAAATTAAAAAAAACACTTGTCAACATTCCAAAATACACATACACTTCCTGTTGGGACAAACAAGCGCAGGAGGTATTAAGGAGATGTTGGCAGTGGCCGAAATTAATTATATCAGACATGAGGCTGTCGAAAAAGATAGTAGTTATTCAACAATAGCGAAAAAAATGGGAAGAGATCCTAGAACCGTAAAAAAGTATGCCGAAAAAGAGGATTTTAGTCCTGAAGTGAAAGTGAAACAAAACAGACCTTCACCCATCATGGATTCAGTTAAGCATATCGTAGATGAGTGGATTTTAGAGGACTTTAAGCAAAAAAAGAAGTTTCGTAGAACCGCAAAGCGGATGTGGGAACAGCTAAAAGAAGAAGTTGATTTTAAGGGATCTGATCGAACGATTAGAAATTATGTTTCGAACAGAAAGAAAGAGTTATTAAATGAATCTAGTCAAGCCGCTCTACCACTTGAATCTAAGCTGGGTACAGCACAGGTTGATTTTGGGGAAGCACCATTTAAATATCAAGGAGAGGACATTGTGCTCCCCTATCTAGTCTTATCTTTTCCTTATAGTAATGCTTTTTATTTTCAGGTGTTTCCTTCACAAAATAGAGAGTGCTTCCTAGAAGGACTGAAGCGAATTTTTCATCATATGGGTGGAGTTCCAAAAACAATCAGGTTTGATAATCTATCCCCTGCCGTAAAAAAAGTACTGCCAAATGGAGAACGGCAGCTAACAGAGGAGTTTCAAAACTTCGTTCTTCACTATGGTTTTAAATGCGAGTTTTGTAATCCGAATAGTGGCAACGAAAAAGGGCATGTGGAAGCTATGGTCAAATATGTGAGGAATAATTTCTTACTACCAGGTCTACATGTATTTGATATAGATCAACTTAACGAGAAGTTATGGGACAAAGCTGAAAGAGACCGTGAACGTAAGCACTATGAGAAAGAAACCTTTATTTCTACATTGTTTGAAGAGGATCAAAAAGCTTGTTTTGTTCTTCCAGGGAAAGAGTATCAATGTGTAAGGTATGAAACCGTCAAGGCGGATAAGTATGGTTATATAAGGGTAGAGAAGAACCTCTATTCAACCTCTCCGAGGTATGCGCTAAGTAAGGTTCTCGTAAAAATCTCATATAATACGATTGAAATACTCACAGACGACAATCAGCTGGTGGTTAGTCACTCTCGATTATACGGTCAATATAGAAAGTCTATGAAATGGCAGCCATACTTAAACCTAATGGCCAAACGTCCTTTGGCACTTAAATATACGAGTTTCTATGAGCAACTTCCAACAGAATGGCAAGAGTATTTCAATTCATGTACAGCTGCGGAAAAACCAGAGGCTCTTAAACTACTAGCAATGGTATTGAAAGAACATGATTTTAGTAGAATTACGGAGGCACTTATAATCGCTTCTGAGCATGGCCATCCATCTGTTGAATCCATTAAACAGGTGTTTTATCAACTGATAAATGGACGGGGAATCCGTTCGGAAATACACCCCAATCGACCATTGCCAGAAATGCCGAAGGCTATTCGAGGTTTAGATCATTATGATCAGCTTATGAAAGGAGTTGATCTACAATGAATGGTCAGATTCTAGAATATGCCAAGCGGTTGAAATTAAGCTGGATCAGAGAACATTATCATGAAGTGGAAGCAAAGACGAATGAGGATTTCTTACTAGAGTTATTTAGAAGAGAAGTTGAGCAACGAGAGGAACGGAAGACGAATCTATTACTGACACAAGCGACGCTTCCTAAAACAAAAGGAAATCCTTTTGATTGGAAAGATATATTATTAACTCAAGGGCTCAGTAAAGAGGATTTATTAAATGGTGCATTTCTGGAACGGCAGGAAAATTTAATTTTCTATGGAGGAGTGGGCACAGGTAAAACTTACTTAGCCACCATTATTGGATTGAATGCCGTACAAAAGTTTGGAAAGTCCATCAAATTTTATACAGTAGCCTCATTAGTCAATCGATTACTAGAGGCAAATGAAAAAGGAACACTAAATAAGCTCTTTAAACAAATAGAGAAACTTGATTTATTGATCTTGGATGAACTAGGGTATATTCCTCTCCATAAACAAGGAGCAGAATTATTATTTCAGGTTATTGCGATGTGTTATGAAGCGAAGAGCATTATCATTACAACAAATCTTCAGTTCGGTCAATGGAATCACGTTTTCGGAGATCCGATTGTAACGGAAGCAGTCATTGATCGATTAATTCATCACTCGCATTTAATCGTGTTTAACGGGGATAGCCACCGTTACAAAGAATCAATTATACAAGGTTAATTCTATGCGTTGGCAAGTGGTACATTTTTAAATGCCGTTTAATACATTTTTTGCTTGCCAAATACACACTAGAATTGAAACGGACAAATACATTACAAGCTTGAAAAAAGGTGAATTAATTGAAATTGGAAGTACCTAAAAAATTTCTTTAGGATGATATTGTTGAGTAACTTTGTAAAAAAATAAGTCTTATGTCTGAAATTTAATATTATTAAAAAAATTACTATTTACATATCATAGTAAAAGCCTGTGAAATTTTTTGTAGAAGGATAATGGTGGCTATTTAGGACGAGATTACAAAATTATTTTAGGATGCCAACTTTTTTGACTGAGAATGGATTTATCGATAGTTTTGTGGATGCAGATAAGTTGAAGAGGGCATTTTTCATTGATTCAACCGCACCTAGTCAGTCATATTAATGGGTTAATTCGTTCATTTAATTTACGATGTAAAGTGGCGGGGGAGAGGAAAGGAACATCAACTGTCACAACGGTGATACTATGATGCATTGCTCAAGCCCACAGTATGACTGTAAATGAGCTTTAATCACCGGACTTCGAGTGGAGTAAGTGTTTATAGTTAGAAAAACGCCTGTTTTATTACATAGTTGTATCGGAGAATACTCTATAGGGGATATCACAAATGAAAAATATGCTCTAAACACTAAAAGCCCCACCTTAGAGTAAGATGGGTTAATCAATGAGCAATCTAGTATAGGTCTGATAAGCTACAATTGCAGCAATGAAAGAGCCGATTAAGAATAATACAGATCCACCAAGTGTAAATAACCGACCAATATAAGTATTATAGGCTTCCTCAATTTATAATGAATTATTTCCTTCATAAATACACTTCCTAAATTAAAATAGGTGAGTACCCAAATTTAATTTATTCAATTCATCTGAGAAATGTTCAAAAAGGTGAAAATCGTTTAATTTTGGATATCAGTCATTTATTTTTGCGATACTTTTGCATCATTTTCAGGAATTCTCTTCATCAGACTTTCTCGACAGCAATGATATCAAAAGTTTTTTGTTACCGTGCACTAATACAATATACTTCATCAAATATTAAATAGTCCATCATAGCAGCTATGCCCGCATGCTCAGAAAACCATCAAGTTAAGTGTAACCCACTCTTTAATTAATCAGTTTTCTAATGAAAGGATGCCTCTGACGGGATTCGAACCCGTACTCCTTTCGTAAGCATAGGCTAGGGGAGAACACGCTTCCCTACGGACTTTCACCGGCTAGGAATTTCACCTGCCTCAGCTAATTTGCTTTTCGGTGCTTCTGAAACCCTTGCCTTGCGACCCGGTTCTACAATGTTTTCCGGCGCTCTTCCCTTCTAGAGCTACAGAGGCATTTCATAAATTATATTCAATATTTTATGAAGCATCAATATAAACTTTATTAGATAAGCTTTATTAACAGAATTGTTGATAAAACGATTTTTGCCTCATTTCGTGTGATGCTTGGTCTCGCACGCTTTTCCGTTAAACTGAAGGGTTTTTTGACAGGCATCTGTTTTTTTTGATGCGTATTAAATGGTAATATGCAAAAAAACAAACCCCTGAAATATCATTTTCAGAGGTGAGATTTACTTAGGTGATAATCGTTGTATCGCTTGTTGGCGCAAAGTTTGTGACAACTAGGACGACTGGAGATGCTGCTTCAATTGTTGAACCAGTAGGAACAGTTATCACTAATTGTCCTACACCAGTAGCACCTGGCGTGTAGGCAATTAAGTCATCCATTTGCAGCACACCATTTATATAAACATTAATGTAGCTATTGTCAGCCGTTAATTCTGGAAGTGTGTCTGCTGCTGCTCCAGTGTCAGTCCAGAAATCCTCAACCGCAATCGTTAAAGTACCATCGCCAGTAACTTGTTCTGCCGCTTCAGTGAAGAATCTTTCAACAGTTGGAAATGTGCTAATCGTCGAAGTTGCACTAATTGCTAGTTTCATAATCTGCAGGGGCAAGGTAACTCCTCCTTTCCAAGTTTTTACTATATTATGCCTGTTGTCATTTATTGACTAAACTTACGTATAGATAATGTAAGACCAAGCACATAATCTCGACCTATTTATATAATGTTGAAAAAGGCATGTATCGTGAGCATAAAGGAGGAAAGAAAAGGTGGCATCTAAAAATAGGGATCGCAATCATTTTATCAAACCCTTTTTGACCATTCCGTTAATTCCTCCTGTCATCTCCCGCCATCATCTTCCTAAAAAAGTGGAAGTATACGAATACTACACCGTTTCAGATGGAGAATCAAAATCATACAAAGAAGTAGATGGAATTCCTGAATTAGGGAAGCAGGTAATTCTTGCCCCCTCGCAAGTATCATATATGAATCTTTTTATTAACGGAGTGTTGCAGCCGAAGGACTGCTACGCAGTGCAAAAAGGAGAAATTACATTAAAAACAGAAGACGTGCCCCCGAAAGGTGCTCCGGTGATTTTGCAAATGTTAAAATTTTAATGATTGAGGGATAAGAAAAAGTAATCGTTGCCCTTTAGTAGTCTTTAGTTCTTCACGTCTTCGACTTATTTGTTTGCAGTCAGCCTAGAGCGGATAATATTGCTAAACTTTTCCCAGTTATTTTTTAGTTTCTGTCGATTGTTTTATCTCTATTCTCTTAAGCAAATATTCTGTTTGCAAAAAAGCAAAAAAGATAAAAAGGGGAATAAAGAGAAGAATGAGTTTGCGATGCCAATTTAAGTTATACTTCATATCAAGAGAAGAAGAGAGTAAGCTGACTAGAAATTGAGAAATAAGAGTGCTCATATAAAAACCCTTTCAAAATTTTTTCTTTTAATATGTAGTAAACGAAGAAAAATTATTCAAAAGGAACAAAAAAAGCAGGATAACCTGCTTTAAGAGATTGATAAGATTAGTGTATATGACGGTAAACACCGATAACTTTTCCTAAAATGGAGACGTTTCTCAAAATAATCGGTTCCATCGTTGAGTTTTCAGGCTGCAAACGAATATAATCTTTTTCTTTGAAGAAGCGTTTTACCGTTGCTTCATCTTCTTCAGTCATTGCTACCACAATGTCTCCATTACTGGCAGATTGCTGTTGCCTAACAATGACATAGTCACCGTCCAAAATCCCGGCTTCGATCATACTTTCTCCCATAATCTCAAGCATAAATACATGTTCGTCGTCTGCTGCAAAGCGCTCAGGCAATGGAAAATACTCCTCCACATTTTCGATTGCCGTAATCGGCAGTCCGGCAGTAACTTTTCCGACAATGGGTACATTTACTACTCTACTTTTCGGAATATTTGCTTCTTCATCAGCTTCTAAAATTTCAATCGCACGTGGTTTCGTTGGGTCCCGGCGGATGAGCCCCTTGCTCTCGAGTCTAGCTAAATGCCCGTGAACGGTTGAGCTAGATGCGAGGCCAACAGCTTCACCGATTTCTCTTACGGATGGCGGATATCCCTTTAGCTTGACCTCGTCTTTTATAAATTCAAGAATATCTTGCTGTCTTTTTGATAGCTTTACCATATTACACACCTCGAATTCTATTTCTTGCTTTGATTATAGCATGTATTTCCAACTGATACAAACATAAGTTCGAACTTTTTATTGACTAGAAACAAACGTTCGTATTATAATGAAATTAATAACGAACATATATTCTTAGTTTGAGGTGTGAAAGATGAAGAAACTATGGAATCAATATTGTTACGCAATTCTATTAATTGGTTTGAGCTTTGTACTCGCATTTGTGTTGGCAGAAAAAACGCCTACTTCTATAGAGGAAGATTATTTAACAATTAAAGTTGAGGAAGGGGATTCCTTATGGAAGTTTGCGGAAACGTACGCTGACGAACATCAGCTTTCTCCTGCTGAATTTATCAAGTGGGTAAAAAACGCGAATGAAATTGATGAGACAATCTATGTAGGAGACTCTATCGTCATTCCGGTTAAGAAAGATGGATTATATATTGCCAGCAGCCGAGAAGATGAATAGAAATAATTCAATGAAAGCAATTATTTACTGCCGTGTTAGTACAAATAAGGATACCCAAGAAACATCATTGGCAAGACAGGAAGAAGAATTATTGACCTTAGCTCAACAATATCATCTTGACGTTATTAAAGTGATAAAAGAAAAAGCGAGCGGCTATGATTATGAGCGTGAAGGCATCTTGGAGATGCTTTCTATCATTAAAGATCAAGATGTAAAAATTGTTCTTATTCAAGATGAAACAAGACTGGGAAGAGGCAATGCGAAAATTGCCTTGCTTCATTGTATTATGAAAGAGGGCGTTTCTCTTTTTTCAATTGCTCACAACGGAGAGCTGCAAATCTCCGAATCGGATTCAATGGTTTTACAAATTGTTGCAATGGTGGAAGAATACCAAAGGAAATTACATAATAGTAAAATTAAAAGAGGCATGAAGCGGGCTGTTAAAGATGGTTACGAACCTCAAAGAAACCTTAAAAATCTTGGTTTCAACAGTGGTAGAGAAAAGTTGGAGGTACCTTTAGAAGAAATCATTCGCTTGCGCAGAAATGAGTTGACTTTTGCTGAGATTGCTGCGACATTAAGAGGTTTTGGATATTCAGTCTCAAAAGCGACCGTTCATCGTAGATATAAGGAATATATGGATGATGTCAACAAACATGAAAACTAGGCTCTTTGCTTGTAATCACTTATAGATTCTAGTAATATGAAATTTACTAGTTTGGGCATAGAATGAAGACACGAATATTATGAAGAATCTATAGATGTAACAAACATAAAAAGGAGCTTAATTATGCTGTCAAAAGAAAAGTTGGCCAGAATTAATGAATTAGCTAAAAAGGCGAAGCAAGGGAGTTTAACTGAGGAAGAAGCGAAGGAGCAATCTGCACTTAGAAAAGAGTATTTGGAAACTTTTCGTTCGTCAATGTTAAATACGCTAAAGGGCGTTACAATTATTGATCCAAAAGGGAATGATGTTACTCCAAAAAAACTTAAGGAATATCAAAAAAGAAACAAACTTCACTAATTTTTTGAGGAATGCAGTGTACTGTATTCCTTTTTGTTATGGACACTTAGAATTGTATTCAAAAGTGGAAAAATAGGAACAAATTGCACTTTTTTGTTGAGAAAACAAATCGTCCGCTATATATTTAATAAGTAGAGTGGATTTCCTTTTGTTTAGAAATGATAGACATACGAGGTAATAAAACAGTTGCTTATGATCGAAAATTCACTTAGGTTTGGAATAATTAGGAGGGATAGAACAAATGTTTGGACAAGTAGATGCATTATCGGTTAACGCAATAAGAACATTATCCATTGATGCGATTGAAAAGGCGAATTCAGGGCATCCTGGTATGCCGATGGGAGCTGCCCCAATGGCATATACACTTTGGACGAGATATATGAACCATAATCCGAAAAATCCACATTGGTTTAACCGGGATCGGTTTGTATTATCTGCTGGACATGGTTCCATGCTTTTATATAGCCTTTTACATTTGTCAGGTTATAATCTTACTATCGAAGATTTAAAACAATTCCGTCAGTGGGGAAGCAAAACTCCTGGACACCCTGAATATGGTCACACTCCAGGAGTTGATGCAACGACAGGCCCGCTTGGTCAAGGAATTTCTATGGCCGTTGGAATGGCAATGGCAGAAAGGCATTTGGCAGCTGTCTATAATAAAGATAATTATGAGCTTGTTGATCATTATACATATAGCATTTGTGGCGATGGTGATTTAATGGAGGGAGTTTCAGCTGAAGCCGCCTCACTAGCCGGTCATTTACAACTGGGTAAACTTGTTGTCCTCTATGATTCAAATGATATTTCTCTTGATGGTGATTTAGATCGTTCATTCTCAGAAAGCATTGAGAAACGATTTAAATCGTATGGATGGCAATATATTCGCGTGGAAGATGGAAATGATCTTGAAGCGATTGCAAAAGCGATTGAGGAAGCAAAAAATGATCAAACTCATCCAACCATGATTGAAGTTAGAACAGTTATTGGCTACGGTTCACCAAACAAGTCCGGTAAGTCAGATGTTCATGGTGCTCCTTTAGGGGCAGATGAGTTAAAGCTAACAAAGGAAGCGTATAATTGGACTTTTGAAGAGGATTTTCATGTACCGAATGAAGTGTATGAACAGTTTAAAAAGCTGGTTGTTGAAAATGGCGAAAAGAAAGAAAAAGAATGGAATGCTCTTTATGCTTCATATAAAGTAGAATATCCAGAATTAGCCGTTCAATTCGAAACTGCTAATAGTGGCGATTTGGTTGAGGGTTGGGATAAGGATCTGCCAGTTTATGAAGAAGGTAAGAGTCTAGCAAGCCGCGCATCTTCTGGTGAGGCATTAAATGCCATTGCGAAAAACCTTCCGTATTTAATTGGGGGCTCTGCTGATTTAGCAGGTTCAAATAAAACTACGATTAAAGGTGTTGGAGATTTTACACCTGAATCATATGAAGGAAGAAATATTTGGTTTGGCGTTCGTGAATTCGCAATGGGGGCTGCGATGAACGGAATGGCTCTTCATGGAGGTTTAAAAGTATTTGGCGGAACGTTCTTTGTCTTCTCTGACTACTTGCGTCCTGCTATTCGTTTGGCAGCTCTGATGAATTTGCCTGTTACTTATGTATTTACACATGATAGTATTGCGGTCGGCGAAGATGGACCGACACATGAACCGGTTGAACATTTAGCCAGCTTAAGAGCAATGCCAAATCTTGATGTGTTGCGCCCTGCTGATGGAAATGAAACAGCTGCTGCATGGAAGCTTGCTGTAGAATCGACTACTCGTCCAACAGCCCTTGTACTGACACGTCAAAACTTACCTACATTGAATGGTACAGCAGATAAGGCATACGAAGGTGTATCGAAGGGAGCTTATGTTGTTTCACCTGCTAATACGGAAACTCCTGATGTACTTCTACTTGCCTCAGGATCAGAAGTATCATTAGCGGTTGAAGCGCAAAAATCTCTGCAAAATGAAGGAATCCATGCATCTGTTGTAAGCATGCCTTCATGGCATCGTTTTGAACAACAGACAAAGGAATATAAAGAAAGTGTTATTCCGAAAAATGTTAAGAAACGTTTAGGAATTGAAATGGCTACTTCGCTCGGATGGCACCGATATACTGGTGATGAGGGAGATGTCTTGGCTATCGATCAATTTGGTGCATCTGCTCCAGGAGAGAAAATTATGGAGGAATATGGTTTTACAGTTCAAAATGTTGTGGCGCGTGTGAAATCATTACTCAATCAATAAAAAATAGCTCGTTTTATAGCATGGCCGATTCGTTATTTGCGAATCGGTCATCGTTTTTCAAAGGAAATGAGTGATTTACAATGATTTCGACAAAAAAAGCGGAATTTTTCAACTATTTAAGACAAACATCCGCTTTAATTTTTACTATAATGAAAGAAAGGATGTGAAAGAAGGAGGAGATATGGTTGAGAAGTTATCAATTATACATAATTACAGATGAATTTGCCTCCCATTATTTTGGAAGAGAGTCTATGTTTTTTCAACTTTTTAAGGAATACGAATCGGCCTATGGAGAATTGTATTCGATCATTACTAAACAAATTATTTATATTACAAAGCCTATTCCTAGTATCAGACTTCATCAATACATTCAACAACAATTGCAAAATACGGCTGGATATTCGTTTGAGAACGGGATCTATCAAATTTCTTATGGTAAAAGCAGCTTCGCCAAACTAGAAATTTTTGATCGCTATTTAACCATTGATGCCAAAGGCAGTTATGAAGCAGAAACATGCTTTTTTGAAGTTTTACGGAAAAATGAAGGAGCTTTCTTAGCAATCGATTTATTGAATGATCGTTATGGTTGGTTGAAGCCTATAAAGGAACGGAAATTTGTTTAAACGATTAGATTTAAGTGATCGAAGTCGGTTGTAAGTAGGCAAAACGATTGAATAATGATTAAATTTCCGAAAACCTTTCATAAAGGTAGGAAAATTTGGTGCAAATATTGTATAATAGCCTTTGGTCTAGTACACTGTATGATAGACAACATGAAGGAGGAAATAAAATGGTTTGGTGGGGATATCTACTAATCGTAGTTGCTCTGCTTGGTGGAGTAGCGTTAGGATTTTTCATCGCTCGTAGATATATGATGAGCTACTTGAAGAAAAATCCGCCAATCAATGAACAAATGCTTAAAATGATGATGATGCAAATGGGGCAAAAACCATCCCAGAAGAAAATCAATCAAATGATGGCTGCGATGAACAAGCAGCAAGGAAAATAAAAGAATGAAATTGAAGCCACTTTATCTTGATGATAAGGTGGTTTTTATTTTGCACATAAAAATCACTAGCTTAAAAATGATTGATATGTTAAAATAGAACAAATGTTCTAATTGCGGAAAATATGTATGAATGAAGAAGTTGAATTTTAGCAAAGAACAAGTCATTACAAAATGAAAAATAGTCTTTCTAAATGCAATATTATTTGTTAAACTACGTTAGTTGACTAAAATTCAGAATCTTCTTTCAAGAATATCGCTATCTGTTACAGATGAACATTTCGCATCACAAATAATCAGTATTTTGTTGACGGAGGACAAAAGAATGAAAGTTTTTTTACAATTATCCTGGTTTTTTAAGCAAGAAAAAAAAGCATACATAACGGGGATTGTCCTCTTACTGATGGTAGCTTTTTTACAGCTTGTACCACCGAAAATTATTGGCATTGTCGTAGATGAAATTGACCAAGGAACGTTAGCAGCAGGCAAGCTATTGTTATGGATAGGACTGCTTGTAGGCGCAGGTCTTTCTATGTACGTTCTGCGCTATTATTGGCGAATTATGATTTTCGGTTCTGCGGTGAAGCTGGCACGCCAGCTGCGAAAGCAATTATTTGATCATTTTACAAATATGTCGCAATCGTTCTATCAAAGAAAAAGAACAGGGGACTTGATGGCGCATGCCACAAATGACTTGCAGGCAATTCAGCAAACAGCAGGATCCGGGGTGCTAACCTTAGTAGATTCTTTGGCAACCGGAGGCTTTGTCATTATTGCAATGGCAGCGACAATTAGCTGGAAGTTGACCCTCATTGCCCTTATTCCAATGCCATTAATGGCGATTTTGACGAGCTGGTATGGAAATTTGCTGCACCGCCGCTTTCATAAAGCACAAGAGGCATTTTCTGCTCTTAACGATAAAACACAGGAAAGTATAAGTGGGATTAAAGTCCTAAAAACATTTGGGCAGGAAAAAGAGGATATTGAGGATTTTCGCAGACAATCTGACGATGTGGTTAAAAAGAATATTTCTGTCGCCAAAATTGATTCTCTCTTTGACCCAACGATATCAATTGTAGTAGGAATCTCCTTTTTTCTTTCCATTGTCTTTGGGGCGCGTTATGTATTAAATGATGAGATTACGATAGGTGAACTTATTTCCTTTACAACTTACTTAGGGTTGTTGATTTGGCCAATGCTTGCGTTTGGTTGGCTTTTTAATATTGTAGAAAGAGGCAGAGCTTCCTATGACCGTGTTTCCCGGTTATTAGCTGAAAAGACAGAGGTATTAGAACAGAAGGACGCGCTTGATTTGATTCCGAGTGGAAAGATTGGCTTTCAAATTGCAACATTTATATATCCGGGTGAAAAAGAACCCGTTTTGCAGGATGTTCGTTTTTCTTTAAAACAAGGCGAAACATTAGGGATTGTAGGAAAAACAGGTGCAGGAAAGACAACATTATTAAAGCTTCTTATTCGTGAGTTTGATTTGAAAAATGGCAAAGTTACTTTTGGGGGAAGAGCGATCACTGAATATAAAATAAAGAAATTAAGAGAGGCAATCGGTTATGTACCTCAAGACCATTTTTTATTTTCAGCTACGATTCGTGAAAATATTGCCTTTACCAACCCCTTGATTGACGAGGAAAAAATTTTTAAGGCCGCTAAAATTGCTAATATTCATGATGATATTCTTGAATTTACAGATGGTTATGACACGATTGTTGGCGAAAGAGGAGTTTCTCTTTCCGGCGGTCAGAAGCAGCGTATATCGATTGCCAGAGCTCTGTTATTGCAACCGGAAGTATTAATATTAGACGATTCTTTATCTGCTGTTGATGCGAAAACGGAGGAAGAGATCTTACATGCGTTAAAACATGAAAGGGAAGGGAAAACAACGATCATTACAGCACATCGTTTGAGCGCTATTCAACACGCAAATCTTATCGTCGTATTGGATGAAGGCAAAATTTTAGAAAGAGGTACCCATGAGGAGTTAATGGAAATGGATGGTTGGTATAAGGAAATGTATGTACGTCAGCAGTTAGAAGAACTCGTGGAGCAGGGAGGTTCACTTTATGGAAAATAACAGTAGCAGTGAGCAAAGACGGGTCTTACTCCGCCTACTTGCATACACAAAGCCTCATGTAAAGACGATTGTACTTGCTTTTATGCTGCTTCTCATCGCAACAGTTGGAGATATTCTTGGGCCTATTCTCGTGTCCATTTTTATAGATGATTACTTAAGACCAAGGAATATTGTTTTTGAACCGCTCCTTATTCTTGGGGCTTCCTACATGGGCATACAAATTATAAATGTGCTTGTTTCATACTTTCAACTTCTAAAGTTTCAAGAAATTGCTTTGAAAATCATTCAAGCAATGAGAGTGGACGTTTTTGCGAAAGTGCAATCATTAGGATTGAGGTACTTTGATAAAACACCAGCTGGCAGCATCGTATCAAGGGTAACAAATGATACAGAAGCGATTAAAGAAATGTTTGTGACTGTCCTTGTTACGTTTATTCAAAGCGGTTTTTTAATGGGTGGAATCTTAATTGCAATGTTTGTACTCAATGTAAAGCTTGCACTATTTTGCTTATTGATTCTGCCGGTTCTTTATTTTATTATTCGTACTTATAGACGTTTGAGTTCAAAGTTTTACCATGATATGAGAGAAAGGTTAAGCCAGCTTAATGCAAAGCTTAGTGAATCCATTCAAGGAATGGGCGTAATCCAAGTTTTTAGACAGGAAAAAAGGCTTCGGAAAGAATTCGAGGATATAAATGAGAAGCATTTTTTTGCTGGCATGAAAAATATTCGTGTGGATGGATTATTGCTCCGACCTGCTATTGATTTAGTTTATATTGGTGCGCTTATTTTAGTTTTAAGCTTCTTCGGCATTACTTCATTTGACAGTCCTGTCGAAATTGGAGTTTTGTACGCGTTTATTAATTATCTTGATCGTTTTTTTGAGCCGGTTAACAATTTAATGGCTCGACTTTCTTTATACCAACAAGCGATTGTAGCGGCTTCAAGAGTTTTTACATTATTAGATGAAGAAGAATTAGCACCACAGCAGGCCCTAACAGGAGGAAAAATTACGAACGGTCAAATTGAATTTAAAAATGTCAGTTTTTCTTATGATGGAAAAAGAGATGTTTTAAAGAATATTTCATTTGTCGCAAGACCGGGTGAAACAGTAGCACTTGTCGGACACACTGGCAGCGGGAAAAGCTCGATTATCAATTTAATGATGCGATTTTATGAATTTGAGCGCGGAGAAATACTTATCGATGGAAAATCGATTAGAAGTTACCCACAGGATGAATTAAGAGCAAAAATAGGCCTTGTTCTTCAAGATCCATTTTTATTCTACGGGACTATCAAGGAAAATATCCGGCTTCACAATGGTGAAATAACAGAGGAAGAAATTGTAGAGGCAGCTGAATTTGTTCAGGCGCATCACTTTATAGAGAAACTTGATAATGGATTTGAACACCAAGTGGTGGAACGTGGTTCGACTCTTTCGAGTGGTCAGCGGCAATTGATTGCTTTTGCGCGTACGATTGCTGCTAATCCGAAGGTTTTAGTGCTTGATGAGGCGACTGCCAACATTGACACAGAGACAGAGGAAGCGATTCAGATAGCTTTGGCTCGCATGCGGGAGGGACGAACAACGATCGCCATTGCCCATCGCCTTTCCACTATTCAAGATGCGAATCTCATTCTTGTGTTGCATCATGGAGAGATCGTCGAGAGAGGAACACATCAGGAATTGTTAGCTAAAAAAGGATTATACCATAAAATGTATTTACTACAAAACGGTGTTACGGAAAAGTTGGAGGATGTGGTAGGTTAAGTGGAATGTAAGATTGACACAGGATGTTCATATTCTATTTCATATCATTTTAAAGGGATATTTGTTAAAATGGATAAGTAAAAAGACCATTTTCAGGAGTTGTTGTCATGACAGATGTGAACGTCTTTCTTGCATTCGGGGCTGGCTTCCTTAGTTTTATTTCACCTTGCTGCTTGCCATTATACCCGGCGTTTCTCTCTTATATTACGGGAATGTCAGTGGGTGAATTAAAAAATGAGAATGCAATGCTGCAAAGAAGGAGCCTTTTACACACGCTTTTTTTCCTATTAGGATTTTCGGTTATTTTTATAGCGATAGGCTTTAGTACAAGTTTCATTGGGGAATTTTATACTCAATATAAAGACCTTATTCGCCAATTAGGAGCGATTTTGATCGTGTTCTTTGGCCTTATGGTTGTCGGAATATTAAATCCTGAGTTTTTAATGAAGGATCGAAAATTTGAATTTAAAAATAGACCCTCTGGCTACTTTGGTTCTATTTTAATTGGGATTGCGTTTGCAGCAGGTTGGACTCCGTGCACAGGTCCAATCTTAATGTCGGTCATCGCTTTAGCAGCAGCTAATCCTAGCTCCGCACTTGTTTATATGATCGCCTATATTCTTGGATTCGCGATTCCGTTTTTTGTCCTTTCTTTCTTCATTGGAAAAATGAAGTGGATCAGGAAGCATAATATTTTAATCATGAAAATTGGTGGCTATATTATGATTGTGATGGGAATTGTGCTGTTCTTTGATTGGATGACGAAGATCATTGCTATGTTTTCTGGTTTATTTGGTGGTTTTCTCGGCTTTTAATAGTTTCAAGACATGACTTTTAACCCTGTTAGAGCTACTGTAATTGGATATAAATTGGCAAATTAGTAAGAAATTTGTCGGATACTATTCATTGAAGTTTCTAACTTTTTCCTTTATATTATTATTGAATCTATTTCATGTTTAAAAGCGAGCGCTTATTTGTTTTTAACAAATTTTATTTGCTAATATTGTTTGTTTTTTAATGGTTATCATACTTAGTGAAATCGATTCGTTGAAGTATTTTTTTAGTAACGCAAATTGAAGTTGATAGATGCACTTACTAGAATTGGAAGAAGTTAGCCATCAGGATATCTTCTTCGTGAAGTAGCTTTTGTTAAAGATAAATCTATCATGGATATTCTTTTGTGTTAGTTCTGGGGGTATACAACGATGGCGAGAATATTAATAGTCGATGATGCAAAGTTTATGAGAATGACTTTATCGAATATTTTGACAAAAGCAAACCATGAGATTGTCGGTGAAGGCGAAAATGGAAGGGATGCTGTTGAACTTTACAGACAGCTCACTCCAGATCTAGTTACGCTAGATATTACAATGCCAGAAATGAGCGGTCTTGATGCAATAAAGGAAATTAGAAAAGAATTTCCACATGCGAAAGTGATCATGTGTTCAGCGATGGGACAGCAAAAAATGGTGGTTGAGTCGATTGAAGCAGGAGCAAAAGATTTTATTGTTAAACCTTTTGATGAAGGAAGAGTTGTAGAAGCAGTCAACCGGGTGTTAAGCTAATGAAAAGCCATTTAAGGGAATAGCCTTGAATGGCTTTTGTGCGTATTTTAAAAATGGTGTAAAATTCACTCAGATGAGACAAATCCTTGTCTCTTTTGTTCATTATTTAGTATATAATGATAGGGAGTATCTTGATAAAAAGCGTCGAATCTTTTTATTGAGGTACTGTGGACTGTTTAAATTAAGAGTAAAGGATGTCTCCTATGGACTATGTAGTCATTACATCAATTGGGGCGGTATTCATGGCGATTTTCGCTATGATTGTACGGATGAAAGCTGCCAAAAAACCTGTATCTGCGAAAAAGATTATTTTGCCACCTATTTTTATGAGTTCGGGTGCATTAATGTTTATTTTTCCAATGTTTCGCGTTACTCCATTAGAACTGATTGAAGCAGTAACAGTAGGCTTGCTATTTTCGATTTTACTCATTAAAACATCTAAATTTGAGATTCGTGATAATGATATTTATTTAAAACGCTCGAGAGCGTTTATCTACATTTTAATAAGCCTCCTTGTTATCAGAGTGCTTGCCAAACTCGTTTTAAGCGCAACGATCGATGTCGGTCAATTGGGTGGAATGTTTTGGATCTTAGCATTTGGTATGATCGTTCCTTGGAGGATTGCGATGTATGTAAACTATCGGAAACTGCAGCAGCAGTTATTTGACGATGTTCCAACAAAGACCGTATAACAAGAGGCTGGCTTTAACTAACGGGTTCGCTTCTTGAGTGCAAAATTGAAAAAAGACAATACAAATGGGGGTTCAATTTGCAAAATGAATTGGACCCCCATTATTACATTTTAAAACAAGAGCTTGGAATATTATGTTAAAATATTGTAAAGGAGGCTACATATGAAAAGATTAAAAGGAAAGAGGTATATAATTTCTATCTTATTCATTTTATCAGTAGTACTAATAAGTTGTACTTCAAGCCCAACCTTCGAACTGTATGAAGGACATCCATTAAGAATAGCAGTAGTAGGAGAACAACCAGACGTAAAAGAGGAACAAGTTAAATTTACAGAAGTTTCATTTGATGAAATGACAACGGAAAAATTAAAGTCTTATGATGCGGTCTTTATTAGGGAAGATAAGCTTTCAGAGGCCTCTGAAAGCCAATATACAGATATTTATCTGAATTCAACAATTCCATTTTTCTTTATTGGAACTGACAATTTTCTTCCTTTTACAGAGAACGAGTTGGAGTACGACAAGACCTCGAATTGGACTGCTGGCACTAGTTATGCTGTTGGCGTTCTTACATCACAAGAAGATGATACATTAAAAAAATGGGAAATTAGTTTGTACAATGATGAAAAGACTGATGAACACATTGAAGAAATGTATTCAAGAATTTTCACAACAATTGATGAACTAAATCAAAAATAGCAAATAGGAGCATAATGAATATGCTCCTATTTGCTATTTTTGGTTGTTGAGGAAATATAGATTTCACAGTTGCGTATAACTCTTTCAGTGAGTGTATCTACATGCAGCGCAAGCAGCCAAAGCCCAACAAACATTGGTATTTGAATTTTTACAACCTACGATAAGTCGACTGGAGGTGCTAGCACGATAGGTTTCCTATATCGAAAGAACTCCCCTTTTAAGTTTGTACGACGTCCTGTGCTTTTGTTCTCAGTTCAGTACTACTTCAAGACATTGTGCTGTTATCGTTCAGTGTGTACTTCCGAATCGAACCCATTCATGATAAACAAGACTTTCTTTAACCCTATCAACTTTTAAAATAAATGCTGATAGGGCGTAATATCGATTTTTTTTTCATTCAGTTTCTTTAATAGAAATTTATGATCTCTTTTTGGTGTCGCTAATATGTATCCGCGAATAACTAAGTCCTCTGTCACCTTGTTCCGTTTTTCATTTAAAGTGAGCTCACCAATTTTTCCAGCAATTTTATGCCTTGCTACATCCCGAAATAGTTCAGGAACAGGACTTACTAAATCTTCGAGTAATTCCTTTTGCTCTTCAGTCCATAAATGTCTAGTTTGATTTACGTAGTATTCTTCCCATTCCATGTCCGATTTCCCATCTTCTTTTGGAAGTTTTTTCAGGAATTTTCTGAACATAAAATAACCACCAATAGCCATCGCTCCAGTGAACACGAAAACCCAAATGACAATAAACCAAGCAAACCAACCTTCTAGCATCACATTCACCTACATTAAGTATCATATCACCACTATTATAGACGTTATGGCAATGATTAGACAAGGCATGAGTATTCAAGTCAAACATAACATCCAAACATGAAAAAAAGCTCCTATGAAGTCGGGCGCTTTAAAAACAATAATTTTATTGGCGGGACCGCCTGGGAATCGAACCCAGCTATCCTGGCACGCAGGACACAGACGGTTTTGAAGACCGCGGAGGACACCAGTACCCCATTCAGCCCCGAATTGAACAATTATCATTATACCGAGAAAGATATGCTCTTACAATAATAATTAGGGATTTCATCCTGTGTAATTGGAGTTTTTCACATTATTGTAATAAATACCTTTAATATAAGTGTTTTCATGTTTACTTTAACGATCTTACTTATCAAGCCATTTTGATTCATTTTGTCCTCGGTGAAGGGAAGGACAAACCAAGCAGCATTCTATAATATAGCTGAAGAAAGAGAGAAATTATGCAGATCCTATCATATTTTAGTAGAATTTAGGAATTTTATAAGTGTTTTCCAGTTTCATTACAATAATTACCGCGAATAAATCATAAAGTTCGAATTTTAGTAACAAAATTGATGTGCTTGCAAATATAACTGCATGTATCATTAAATTGACAGCATTATATTTTTCTCCTCTTAGAGCATGAAGAGTGATTTTAATTCCTAACAGCCTTAAATCAATGGTTGATTAATCCATTAACCAATTCTTATTGCTTATGATATTAAATAATGAATAGAGGAGATAGGTGTATGTCAAAGATTATGGCCATTAATGCAGGAAGCTCATCTTTAAAATTTCAATTGATTGAAATGCCTGCAGAACGAGTAATTACAAAGGGAATTGTGGAGCGAATTGGTTTAAATGAATCAATTTTCTCAATTCTTGTCGATGGACACATGAAAAAGGAGACTGCGGAAATCCGCAATCATGAGAAAGCGGTTGAAATCCTTTTAGATAAATTAATTGCCCATCAAATTATTGATTCATTTCATGAAATAGATGGGGTTGGTCATCGAGTAGCTCACGGTGGCGAAGTCTTTACGGAATCGACGTTAGTTACATCGGAGCAATTGAAAAAGCTAGAGCCTCTGACTGAATTAGCTCCATTGCACAACCCAGCAAATATTTTAGGAATAAAAGCATTTCAACGTGTATTAGGCGAAGTACCTTCCGTGATGGTATTTGACACTGCTTTCCATCAAACGATGCCTGAGAGCACTTATTTGTATGCGTTACCGTACGATTACTATAAGAAATATGGCATACGTAAATACGGATTTCATGGAACATCGCACAAATTTGTTTCAGAGAGAGCAGCAGAAATATTAGGCAGACCGATCGAAAGCCTTCGACTTATCTCTTGTCACTTAGGCAATGGTGCAAGCATTGCCGCCATTGAAGGTGGGAAATCAATTGATACATCAATGGGTTTTACACCGCTTGAAGGCGTCGTGATGGGGACTCGCTCTGGAACGATTGATCCAGCGATTATTCCATTTATTATGATGAAAACAGGAAAAAGTGTTGATGAAGTATTAACGATTTTAAATAAGGAGAGTGGTTTATTAGGATTATCTGGTTTTTCAAGTGATCTCCGGGATATTGAAATGAAAGCGGAGCAGGGAGACCATCGCGCTGAGCTAGCACTTGATATTTTTGCTAGTCGTATTCACCAATATATTGGTTCATACGCTGCGCGAATGAATGGTGTAGATGCTGTTATCTTTACTGCAGGAATCGGGGAGAACAGTTCGACGATCCGGGCGAAGGTATTAAAAGGTTTGGAATTTATGGGAGTTTATTGGGATCCAGAGCAAAACAAAATAAATGAAGAAGAGATGTACATTAGTTACCCTCACTCTCTCGTTAAAGTTTTGAAGATTCCTACAAATGAAGAATTAATGATTGCAAGAGATGTTTATAAAATTTGTGATCAGATTTTCGTTAAAGGCTAAGCAGATGAGACGTTGCATCAGAGAAAGACCAAGGTGATTATGTTCTTGGTCTTTTATGTATAGTGCTACTAAGTAATGTATCCAATTGAAACTTATCCACTTGATGATAATAAATTGAGCGAGATGATTCTATGAATATACAGGAAATCATTGATTTTGACGCACTTCAGAGGGTTCAGGATTCTTTTACGAAAGCAACTGGTTTAGCTGCGATCACAGTGGATTTTCGTGGAAATCCGATAACAAAGTACAGCAACTTTTCGTCGTTCTGTGAAAAGATCCGCAAAAATCCAAAGCTTTATGATACTTGTCTCAAATGTGATGCTTTTGGTGGATTGGAGGCATCAAGAAGAGAAGGTGTCTTCATTTACCGTTGTCACACCGGACTGGTAGATTTTGCAGTACCCATTATAATAAAAGGGCGATTAATCGGTTCCATGCTTGTCGGACAAGTTAAGTCTAGTGATGATGATCATGAGAATCTTGAATATATTACGAGCAAATCTCTTGGATGGAAAGAAGATGAAGAGGTTTTGCAAGAGCTAGAAAAAGTACCAGTGATGTCTTATGAAAAGATTGCCGCCGTTGCAGATATGATGTTTCATGTCATTAATAGCATGGTAGAGAAGGATATTACTCAGTATGTGCAGGAAGAACTACGAGCGAAAGATCAGCAGCTGTTGGATCAAATGAAAATTCAAGCAGAGCTTGAAAAATCGCTTCTTACCAAACAAAATCAATTTTTTCGTCTTTTAGTAAATCCCAATTTTTTATTTAATGTGATCAATACAATGTCCTGTTTTGCTGTTATTGAAAAGGCGCCAAAGACACAAGATGTCATTCTTACATTCTCCGATATGATGAAGTACTTGATTACGAGCTATAATAGTTTAGTTACTGTCGAAGATGAAATTTCATATATGAATCTCTATTTAAAATTACAAAAAATTCGCTTTGGAGATAGAATGAACATTTCAATCGACATTCCTAGAGAATTAAGAACGATCCAAATCCCTCCAATGATTATTGTTGCCCTCTTAGATAATGCCATTATTCATGGACTTGAACCGAAAGAAGGCAATGGGACGATTATGGTAAGAGGTTCTGCAGATAATGAAGATTTCGTTTGTGAAGTGATCGACGATGGAGTGGGGATTTCAGTAGATAAAATAAATAGCTTCATGAAAGAGCAAGGAGTATCAGAACAAGATAATCAATTTAAGGGCATCGGTTTTAGACATGTAAACTTCAATTTGAGATTACTTTACGGAAATGATTATCAGCTTGAAATCGCGCAAAATCGAAAAGGTGGAACAACTGTTAGATTCAAAATCCCGATGGAATCTAATGGAGGGGTTCCACATGTATAATATCTTACTAGTTGATGATGAAATTATCGCCATTGAGGCTCTTAAAGTAATTTTTGCACAAATAGAAAATACGAGAGTAATAGGAGCAGCTAATTCTGCAGAGTCTGCGAAAGAGCTATTTGAAAACAGCCAGCTTCATATGACCTTCCTAGATATTAAAATACCTGGTGCGGATATCATCTATTTAATAAAATATATGAAGCGGAGAAATCCAAAAAATCGTATTATTTTATTAACAGATTATGGTTCCTATGATTTTGTATTTAAGGCATTAGAAATGGGAGCAGATTCGTATCTTTTAAAGCCGTATCGGCAAACAGACATTCTTCGCCTTGTTAATATGTATTTATCACAAGAACATGCTCAGTCAATAAACTTGGAACAAACGATGGAGCGTTTGCTTGGCTATGTGTCTAATGAAGATTATAATAACTCCATCAAAATGGCAGAAATCCTTACTGAACAATTGTTTTCGGAGTATGATAAAGAGCATGATAAAATCCATTTAACCACTCAGTCGCTCATTAAGATGCTGGATTTGATATGTCGGCAAAAAGGAATATTCCTCTCGCATAAGTTAGAATGGACTGCCTATCATGAAGTCGATACTCGTGATTTCCATAAAAAGCTTAAAATCCTTATTGATAGTATATTCGATACGATTAGAGATTCGAAAAGCGACCAAGAGATAAAAGTAATCCAAGCGGTGCTTAAATATATAGAAAAGAATTACCAAAAAGGGGTCACGCTCGAGGCAGCAGCGGAACATGTCCATTTAAGTCCCTATTATTTAAGTAAATTGTTCAAAAAAGAATTAAAGATCAATTTTGTTAATTATGTAACGAAACGAAAGATGGAAAAGGCGAAAGAACTTTTAGAATCAACAGATCTGCCTGTTATTAATATTGCTATGGAATTGAATTTTCAGGAGCCCAATTATTTTAGCAAGGTTTTTAAAAAAGTTGTTGGCTTAACTCCATCAGAATATCGCAAGCGGGCAGCAGAAATTAGTTCACAATCTGATATGTTAAAAAGACATACTAGTATATTAAACGGGAAATGGTTTATATAAGCAAAAAGTTACACCTGTCAAAGTTAAAGACAGGTGTTTTTTTGTTGTCTCAACCCATTATGAAAAGAGCTGGTTATACCTTTTAAAATCTGTTCAAATGTTAGAACAACTCCATTTTCTTCTAAGAGTTCAAAGTGGTCACAGAAATGAGGCGCGGTTTCATAGCGGAGTTGAGAAAAGTAGGATTAAAAAAATCCACTTCTAGAGCAAAAAAATATCTTTTTCTGGACAAAAAAAGATTGGTTGCTTGTCACAATCAAGGCAAATCTTTACCTATACTAGCCAATATTGTACAGAGAACGGTCACTTAAAAAGCCCTATTATAAAGCTTGTAAGGCGTTAGGAGAGTAATGGTAGCAAAGGAATTTTCTTTTCTACGGTTGCTCAAATCACTTTTTTAGAGGAGGAACTTAGAATGATTAAAGAAGCATTAGGCATGGTGGAAACAAAAGGGCTAATTGGTGCAATTGAGGCAGCTGACGCGATGGTGAAAGCAGCTAATGTTACGCTAATCGGTTACCAAAAAATCGGTTCTGGACTAATAACTGTTATGGTTCGAGGTGATGTAGGTGCTGTGAAAGCGGCTACAGATGCTGGGGCTGCGGCTGCAGAAAAAGTTGGAGAAGTAGTATCGATTCATGTAATTCCAAGACCACACGCAGAAGTAGAAGGGATCTTACCAAAATTAGAGCAATAATATTTTTTTTGGAGGTGCTAATAAATGAAGGAACAAATGATTGAAAAAATCATGGAAGAAGTCATGAAAAAGGTAGATGCTCCAAAGGAAGCGGAGCCTATAAAAAAGGAAAAGAGTTTCTGTGGTTTAACAGAGTTTGTCGGTGTTGGACGAGGTGACACAATCGGACTTGTTATTGCCAATGTTGATTCAAGTGTTCATGAAGCGATGAAGCTAGACAAAAAATATCGTTCGATCGGGATTATAGGAGCTCGTACAGGTGCAGGTCCACAAATTATGGCAGCCGATGAAGCTGTGAAAGCGACCAATACAGAAGTATTGACGGTTGAACTTGCGCGTGACACAAAAGGAGGAGCAGGCCACGGCTCGCTGATTATATTCGGTGCTGAGGATGTGGCTGATGCTCGACGTGCTGTGGAAGTTGCCTTGAAGGAATTAGAGCGGACATTCGGTGATGTTTATGGCAATGAAGCGGGCCATCTTGAATTCCAATATACAGCCCGGGCGAGTTACGCTTGTGAGAAAGCGTTTAATGCTGAAGTCGGAAAATCATTCGGTTTACTGGTTGGTGCTCCGGCTGCAATCGGTGTCGTTTTAGCTGATACAGCCGTAAAAGCTGCCAATGTTGACGTGATTGGTTATAGTTCACCAGCTCAAGGAACCAGTTTTTCAAATGAAGTGATTTTAACATTTAGCGGTGATTCGGGTGCTGTAAGGCAAGCTTTAATCGCAGCACGGGAAGTGGGAAAAAAATTATTAGGAACTCTTGGAAGCGAACCTGTATCAGATACAGTTCCTTACATCTAACTTGAGGAGGGAAATCAATGAAATCCAAACGTTTTCAAGTGTTGTCTGAGCGTCCGGTCAACCAGGATGGCTTTGTCGCTGAATGGCCTGAAGTGGGACTTGTGGCAATGAGTGGTCCAAATGACCCGAAGCCAAGTATAAGAATTGAGCGTGGCATCGTTGTGGAATTAGATGGCAAAAAGCGAGAGGAATTTGACTTTATTGATACGTTTATCGCAGATTATGCGATAAATTTAGAAAAAGCTGAAGAAGCGATGTCGATCGATTCAAACGAGTTTGCCAGAATGCTAGTCGATATTAATGTACCGAGGGAGAAGATCATTCCTCTTAGCACGGCGATGACTCCAGCTAAGCTTTGTGATGTTGTCAAAGATATGAACGTTGTCGAATTAATGATGGCGTTGCAAAAAATGAGAGCTAGAAAAACTCCTTCTAATCAATGTCATGTTACAAACTTGAAGGATAATCCAGTTCAAATAGCAGCGGACGCTGCTGAAGCAGCATTACGTGGCTTCGATGAACAAGAAACAACTGTAGGAATCGTCCGTTATGCTCCTTTCAATGCCCTTGGTCTTTTAGTCGGAGCCCAAACTGGACGTGGAGGAATTTTAACGCAATGTTCTGTTGAAGAAGCGACAGAGTTAGAAATGGGAATGCGGGGACTTACCTGTTATGCAGAAACGGTTTCTGTATATGGAACAGAGCCTGTTTTCGTCGATGGCGATGATACTCCTTTTTCTAAAGCATTTCTTGCATCCGCATATGCTTCACGCGGCTTGAAAATGCGCTTCACTTCAGGTACTGGCTCTGAGGTGCAAATGGGCTATGCTGAAGGGAAATCAATGTTATATCTTGAAGCACGCTGTATTTTTGTAACGAAAGGCGCCGGCTCACAAGGGCTGCAAAATGGTTCAATCAGTTGTATCGGTGTCCCTGGTGGGGTACCATCCGGAATTCGTGCTGTTTTAGCTGAGAACTTATTCACGACCATGATGGATATGGAGGTTGCCTCAGGTAATGACCAAACCTTCTCCCATTCTGATATTAGAAGAACCGCCAGAACTTTAATGCAAATGCTTCCAGGTACTGATTTTATTTTTTCAGGATACAGTGCTACGCCAAACTATGACAATATGTTTGCCGGTTCAAACTTTGACGCAGAAGATTTTGATGACTATAACGTGCTGCAGCGTGATTTAAAAGTAGATGGAGGATTGCGCCCGGTTTCTGAAGATGAAGTAGTGGCGATTAGAAATAAAGCAGCTAGAGCTATTCAAGTCGTTTTTGAGGGCTTAGGATTGCCTGCCATCACAGATCAAGAAGTAGAAGCTGCTACATATGCACACGGAAGTAATGATATGCCTGACCGCAATGTAGTAGAAGACTTAAGAGCGGCAGATGACATGATGAAACGTGGAATTACTGGAATTGACATTGTTAAAGCACTAAGTAAGGGCGGATTTGATGATGTAGCACAGAGTGTCCTAAATATGTTAAAACAACGTGTTTCAGGTGATTATTTACACACATCAGCGATTATTGATAAAGATTGGAAGATTGTCAGCGCCGTCAATGATTTAAATGATTATCAAGGACCTGGAACTGGCTACCGTATGAGTGACGCTCGATGGGAAGAAATTAAAGCCATTCCTCGTGCAATTCGTCCAGAAGATGTGAATTAAAACCGAAAGGGGTGTTATGTGAATGACTATTAACGAGAAGTTAATTAGAGAAGTGATAGAAGAGGTTTTAAAAGACTTCAATATGGAGGGAAAAACAGAAGCAATACCAGTTACGCAAACTGCTAGACAAGCAGTGATTCCTTCCAGCTCGAAAGGACTAGAAATCATCGAAAGTGGTTCTGCTGCTATTGGAACTAGAAAGGATGAAGTCGTGATTGCGGTTGCTGCAGCATTCGGTGTCCATCAAACAAAGACGATAGTGGGGCTCCCACATACCGAAGTATTGAGAGAAATTATCGCTGGAATTGAAGAAGAAGGCATATCAGCTCGTCTGATTCGTGTCTATCACACATCAGATGTTGGATTTGTCGCCCATCAAGCAGCGAAATTCAGCGGTTCAGGAATTGGGATTGGAATTCAATCCAAAGGTACAACTGTTATACATCAGAAGGATCTGCCGCCTTTATCAAATTTAGAATTGTTCCCGCAAGCGCCGCTATTAGATCCGGAAACATATCGATCCATTGGAAAAAATGCAGCGAAGTATGCAAAAGGGGAATCGCCAAACCCTGTGCCGACAAAAAATGATCAAATGGCGCGTCCGAAGTATCAGGCAATCGCTGCATTGCTTCATATTAAAGAAACGGAACATGTTGATCGAAGCAAAAAACCAACAGCTTTGCAAGTGAAATTCAACTAATACGGAGGTGAGCACTATGAATCAACAACTTATCGAGCAGATCGTGAAAGAGGTCATGTCTTCTATGGGAACGGTTTCGGAGGAGACAAGTAAAACTGATAGCATGACAGTTAAGGTTGATGCGCAAAAGGATTATCCGTTAGGAGAAAAACGACCTGAACTTATTAAAACTCCTACGAATAAAGATTTGGACCAAATTACACTCCAAGGTGTAATCGATGGAAGCGTAACGTCAGAGGATGTCCGAATTGCTCCCGAAACTTTAGAATTACAGGCCCAAGTGGCAGAGTCTATGAGAAGAAAACCGTTAGCGCAAAATTTCCGCAGGGCTGCTGAACTAATTGCGGTTCCAGACGAACGAATCCTTGAAATATATAATGCACTAAGACCATATCGTTCTACAAAAGAAGAATTGCTCGCTATCGCAGAGGAACTAGAAGGAAAATTTAATGCAAAAATGAATGCGAAACTAGTTCGTGAAGCTGCTGATGTATATGAAAAGCGTGACCGATTGAAAAAAGACTAGCATCTTGCGTTAGATTCCGGGAGGTAGAATCGATGAAATTGGTTGCAGGAGTGGATATCGGAAATGCCACAACAGAAGTTGCCATCGCTACCGTAACAGAAGATAAAAATGTTACTTTTTTGGCGAGCGATTTTGTACGAACAACAGGAATTAAAGGAACGCGGCAAAATATCCATGGTGTACTTGCTGCCATTAAACAAGCTCTTGGGAAAATTAATCGAAGGATAGAGGATTTAGACTTAGTTCGCATTAATGAGGCAGCCCCTGTAATTGGGGATGTGGCGATGGAAACGATCACGGAGACGATTATTACAGAGTCGACAATGATTGGCCACAACCCCTCTACTCCAGGGGGAGTGGGCTTGGGCATCGGGAAAACCATTGATATTATCGATTTGGACAATGCCAATAAGGAAGATGATTATATCGTATTAATCGGAAAGAAAGTTGATTTTGAAGATGCAGCTCGGTTCATTAATGCTGCTTTGAATAAAGGGATTACCATAACCGGAGCCGTAGCACAGAAAGACGACGGCGTTCTTATTAGCAACAGGATTGACAAAAAAATGCCTATTATAGATGAAGTCAGTCTGATTGAGAAAGTTCCGCTTGGAATGAAAGCAGCCATTGAGGTGGCTTCTCCAGGCGGTGTTGTAGAAGTCCTTGCTAACCCGTATGGGATCGCAACTGTATTTGATTTATCAAGTGAAGAAACGAAAATGATTGTTCCAATTGCTAGAGCATTGATCGGTAACCGTTCTGCTGTTGTCATTAAGACACCAAAGGGTGATGTTCAAGCGAGGAGCATTCCGGCAGGAAAGATTACCGTTTATGGGAAACGGAATTTAACGATTGATGTCGATGAAGGCGCCGAAAAAATGATGGAAGTATTAACTGCGGCCACGCCGATCGAAGATATAAAAGGAGAAGCGGGGACCAATGCTGGAGGGATGCTTGAACGGGTAAGACAAGTAATGTCTGAGTTAACGAAGCAGCATCCGGATGATATAAAAATTCAGGATTTATTGGCCGTCAATACATTTATTCCGCAAATGGTTAAAGGTGGCTTAGCAGAAGAATTTTCCATGGAAAATGCCGTTGGAATTGCAGCGATGGTCAAGGCTGACAAGTTGCAAATGCAAATGATAGCGAATGAATTGCGCACTCTAATCAGTGTAGAAGTTGAAGTTGGTGGTGTTGAAGCAGACATGGCCATAAGAGGCGCTCTTTCTACTCCTGGAACGAAGGTTCCCATTGCCATTGTTGATATGGGAGCAGGTTCAACAGATGCATCAATCATGACGAAGGCGGGAAAAACGACATCCGTACATTTAGCTGGTGCCGGGGATATGGTCACGATGCTGATCAATTCCGAATTAGGGTTGGATGACATTGGATTGGCTGAGGATATAAAAAAATACCCCCTTGCTAAAGTTGAAAGTTTATTCCATATTCGCCATGAAGATGGAACCGTACAATTTTTTGAGAATCCGTTAGAGCCTCAAGTATTTGCAAGAGTTGTTATTTTGAAGGAAGGGAGTATGATTCCTGTTCCAGGACAACTATCCGTTGAGAAAATAAAAATGGTGAGACGTGGAGCAAAAGAGAAGGTTTTTGTTACGAATGCATTACGCGCGTTGACAATGGTCTCACCAACAGGAAATATTCGCGATATGGAATTTGTTGTTTTAGTAGGAGGATCAGCTCTTGATTTCGAGGTACCTCAGTTAGTGACGGATGCGCTTTCTCAATACAGCGTTGTGGCTGGAAGAGGGAATATTCGAGGCACAGAAGGACCAAGAAATGCTGTAGCTACTGGTTTAATATTGGCTCTTGGTCAAGGGGGGAGGATTCAGTGAAAATAAACGATGGAAATGAGATTCAAGCGATCCATGTTTATTATCATGCAGAGCTGAATGATCCCTCCCTTTTTCGTACGCTGCTATATGGTATTGAAGAAGAAGGTATCCCCACATTTGTTAAAGAGAGCAAGCAGCAGTCAGCTTTGCAACTAAGCCATGAAGCTGCTCTTGATTCCACTTTAGGAGTTGGCATTGGAATTAGTCAGAACGGAAAGGTCATCCTGCATTATACGAAGCTTGATAAAAACCAACCCCTATTTGAGGTCAATCTTAGAGATCCAAATAAACTGAGAATTTTAGGTGCGAACGCTGCAAGACTTGTAAAAGGAATCCCATTTAAATCTTTTGAAATTGAAGAGGAAAAGGAGTTAGAACATGTTGAGCTTGTGGGAGAGGCATTAACAAAAGAGGATATTGCCAAAATAGTAGCGATTGTGGTGAAAAGATTGCTAGAAAGCAAGTAAAAGGGAGGTGTACCTTTGTCTATGGTCATGCGTGCATTAGGATTGATAGAAACAGTCGGTTTAGCAGCCGCAATAGAAGCTGCTGATGTAGCGGTTAAATCAGCCAACGTCTCATTAATAGGGTATGAGCTAACCAAGGGCGGCGGAATGGTAACGGTTAAATTTGCAGGCGATGTTGGCGCAGTGAAAGCGGCAGTTGAAGCAGGAGTCACAGCAGCGGAGAAAGTCGGGGGTGTTTTTAGTAAACAGATCATTCCACGAGTAGCTAGCGGTGTAGAAAAAATGGTTTATTCGAATGAGACGGTTGGTCTAGGAAAGCCCAACATGAATGGGGAATTGCAAAACGTTGTTGAGCAGGCGGAAGGAGGAACGCACGAAACGGACACGCCTAAAATAGAAGTGCCAGATGAAGTAAAAACTGACAACGCTCATGAGGAGAAAATGATCAAAGATGAAAATTCCAGTTCAAATGCGAATGCTAATGTCAGGCTTGTATCCATTTCTCCTTTGAATGAAGAGGAAACTACAGTAAAAACAGGCGCCGATGAAAACGAGACAGAAGAGAATGATTTAGATGTAATGGGGAAGCTAGAGGAAGATTTCAACAAAACTAGTGAAAAAGGAGAGTCGGAGGTTTGCAATATTTGTAAAGATCCGCATTGTCCACGAAGAAAAGGGGACTTGAGGTCACTTTGTATTCATGAAAAAAAATGAGGAGGTATGGAAAATGAAGGATGCACTAGGAATGATAGAAACAAAAGGTTTGGTTGGGGCAATAGAAGCAGCAGATGCAATGGCTAAAGCAGCAAACGTCGCCTTATTAGGGTATCAGCAAATTGGCTCTGGACTTGTGACGGTAATGGTGAGAGGTGATGTTGGCGCGGTGAAGGCGGCAGTGGATGCTGGGGCAGCTGCAGCCGAAAGAGTCGGGAATGTCATTTCTGTTCATGTCATTGCGAGACCACATTCAGATGTGGAAATCATCCTCCCTGCAAAAAAAGATTGAAATTAAAGATAGGGGAGTTTTTATATGATATTGACAGAGCAATTGCAAGAGCAGATTATCCGAGAAGTTGTGCGGAGAGTGCAGACAATAGAAGAACAGCCGTACGTACCAATTGGAGTTTCTAACCGCCACATTCACTTAAAGCAGGAGGATCTCGAAATCCTGTTTGGGGCTGGCTATCAATTGACAAAATGGAAGGATTTGAAGCAACCCGGTCAGTTTGCTGCAAAAGAAACGGTAACCATTGTCGGCAACAAAGGCGAACTGGAGCATGTGAGAATTCTTGGTCCTGTTCGAAATATAACACAAGTGGAAATTTCGCGAACAGATAGCTTCAAGCTTGGCGTGCGCGCACCAGTTAAAGAATCTGGAAAAATAGCAGGGACACCAGGGATATTATTAAAAGGACCTTGTGGTGAGTTGGAAGTTACAGAGGGAGTTATTGTCGCATTTCGTCATATTCATGTTCCGCCACATTTCGCTGAAAAGTTCCAACTCAAAGATAAAGAATTAGTCGAAGTTGAACTAGGTGGCGAAAGAAAGACGATTTTTAAAAATGTATTGATTCGAGTTTCGGAAAAATATGTATTGGAGATGCATTTGGATACAGATGAAGCAAATGCAGCCGGTGTGGGTAACGGTGATCTTGGACTAATTCGGAAAGGCTAAAGATGCTTATGTCTATAAATCTCGAAAAAGTCAATAATTATATAACAAGCTTTGCAAGGTTGATAGATGAAAGGAGAGCAAACTTAGTTACAGAAAACTTTAAGGTTGGAGTCGATCTCGGTACAGCAAATATCATTATTTCTGTTGTTGATGAGCAAGGAAACCCAGTAGCAGGAGCCACGTATCCGGCTTCGGTGGTGAAGGACGGATTAGTAGTAGATTATGTAGGTGCTGTACAGATCGTCAAACAACTAAAGGAGCAAGTTGAGGAAATGATTGGAGTTCGGTTAACGCACGCTGCCACCGCTGTTCCACCAGGTACTATCGGCGGAAATATGAAAGCGATAGCCAATGTTGTTGAAGCTTGTGAGATGGAAGTGACAAATGTTATTGATGAACCGACCGCAGCCGCTTCCGTACTAGGCATAACAGACGGAGCTGTTGTTGATGTTGGTGGTGGTACGACAGGTATAAGCATTATAAAAAAAGGAAAAGTCATTTTCACAGCAGACGAACCGACTGGAGGAACACATATGAGTTTGGTTGTTGCTGGACATTATCGAATTTCACTAACCGAAGCAGAGCAGTTAAAGAAAGAGCGCACGAAGCAAAATGAGATTTTTCCAGTCATAAAGCCAGTTGTTGAAAAAATGGCCGCAATTGTGAATAGACATGTGCAAGATTATGATGTGGAAAAAATTTACGTGGTAGGGGGCGCAAGCTGTTTTGATGATTTTGAAAAAGTCTTCTTTAAAGAAGTTGGGATTGAAACAATTAAGCCTGCCCATCCGCTTCTGATTACCCCGCTTGGCATAGCTTTAAACAGTTGGAGATGAGGTGAAAGTATGAACACAGAGCTAATATTGGACAGTATTGTAGAAGAAGTCTTGAGGAGATTGCAGAATAGAAGCAAAAAAGCGACCGTTCTTTTTACTGGAGGATACGGAGGGTTTCAAGAGGCACTGCAACAGATTCAACTTCTACAGGCTGATGGTTGGGATTTGCAAATACTCCTTTCCAATAGTGCCGAATATGTTCTCACACCTCAATTGATAAAGGAGAAACTCAATAATTCCAAAGTGTACTGCGAAAGAGAGATTAAGGAATTACGTCCTTTTTATGAGGGAATCAGCGTCTTTATTGTCCCAACTTTGACGATTAATACGATGGTGAAAGTATCTTTGGGAATGGCTGATAATATGGCAACCAATTTAGCATCACATATGCTGATGAGCGGCATACCATTCATTGCTGCGAAGGATGCTTGCGATGTTGGGCATCCTCTTCGGCAAAACCTTGGTTTGAATAAAGGACAGCAAGCATATGTGAAGAAAATGAACGATTTCCTTGAAATATTAGAAAGCTATGGAGTAATGCTTGTAGCTGCGAGAGAGCTATTTCAAACTGTTCAAAAAAATATCTTTACTTTTTCCAAAAAAGTCATTCAGGCATCAGCAGAAAAACAATCGAAGGTTTTTTTAAAGAAAAAGATTCTGACACGAGAGGATATCGCCCGGGCTAAGGAGAGAGGAATGGCAATAGAAATTCCCCGTACAACCATTTTAAGTCCTCTTGCACTTGATACAGCGAAAGAGCTTGGAGTGAAAATTGTTCAAGAAGAATAGGGGCAGGTGAATGGAAAAATGTATGTAGGTTTAGTCTTAGGAAGTGTTGTTGCAACCAGAAAAAGCGAGGAACTCGTCGGGAAAAAACTTCTTATTGTTCAACAGGTCAATCCGAAGGACGGCAATTTAGGTGCCTTTGAAGTTGCGGTCGATTCGGTAGGAGCAGGAACGGGCGAACATGTACTGGTGACAAAAGGGGAGCCTGCCATGTATGTATTTGGAACGACTCCTTCGTGTATCGACTCGGCGATTGTTGGCATCGTCGATTCTATGGAAGTAAGTTAAGAGGATGTGACCTAAATGGCGATTTATACAAAAAAAGGTGATAAAGGGGAGACAGGGCTTCTAGGCGGCGGTCGCATTTCAAAGGATAGCCTCAAGGTGTCCTGTTATGGGACTCTGGACGAAGCGAATGCAGCGCTGGGTGTTGCTTTTTCGCAAATAGCCAATGATGAAATTAAGTCGATTATAAGAGAAATACAAAAACAACTTTTTGTTGTTGGGGCAGAATTAGCAAGCGATGAGAAGGGGAAGGACCTTTTAACGAATAAGATTAGCACAAAAGAAATAGTTGAATTTGAGGAACTCATAGATAAGTTTGAACAAACGATCGGTCCAATCCATGAATTTATCATTCCTGGAGATACGAACGCCTCCGCCAATCTCCATTTATCGCGAGCGATTATTCGAAGAGCAGAGCGACTGATTGTAGAGCTTGCGAAGACATCGATTGTCAGAAGCGAAGTTATCCAATATGTAAACCGTTTATCAGATCTTTTGTTTATGCTGGCTCGAGCTGAAGTATACTACTGCCAGCTAGAAGAGATAAAAACAAAAGTTATCGGGAGACTAGAAGCTTTAAAAGGCAGCGGTGCTCCGTTTGGCCTTTCGTTACAATTAGCATCTGCAATGGCACAAGCAGCTGAAAAAAAAGCGATGGAAATAGGTGTTCCAGTGGTGATTTCGATTGTCGATTCTGCTGGACATGCAATTTTATTACATCGTATGGAAAATTCTTTATTAGCAAGCTTAGAGCTTGCGCTCAATAAGGCTTATACTTCCGTTGCTTTAAAAATGGCGACCCATGAACTTGCTCCAATTATTCAACCTGGAACAGAGCTTTATGGAATTCAAATGACAAATCAGAAAATTGTCACGTTTGGTGGTGGATATCCACTTAAACTTGAAGAACAAGTTATAGGTGGTATTGGTGTCAGCGGTGGGACGGTTGAAGAGGATATGGTCATTGCAACAGAAGCAATTGAAGTATTTTTGAGAAAGAAAGAGGAGGATTAAATTGGCTATTGAAGAACGGGGAATAGAAGAAATTGTAAGAAGAGTATTGGAGGAAATGAGTTCGACGAGGAGTGAACCTCAAGGCAGCATTGGAAATGGAATATTTTTGGATATGAATGATGCTATTGAGGCTGCGGAAGTTGCTCAAAAAGAGCTTGTTAAGCTTTCTTTTGAAGAAAGAGGCAAAATCATTGAATCTATTCGCAGGGCCGCCATCGAAAACGCAGAATTCTTTGCTCAAATGGCAGTTGATGAAACGGGCATGGGAAATTACAAAGATAAAGTGATTAAAAATATTCTTGCTGCTGAAAAAACGCCTGGAATTGAAGACTTAAGAACCGAATCTTTTTCAGGAGACAATGGATTAACGATTGTTGAGCTATCTCCTTATGGTGTTATCGGCTCTATTACGCCGACAACAAATCCAACAGAAACGATTATATGCAATTCTATCGGGATGATTGCAGCGGGAAATTCAATTGTTTACAGTCCACATCCGACAGCGAAAGAAACTTCAATTAAAGCGATTGAAGTATTGAATAAAGCGATCGTTGAGGCTGGCGGACCTGACAATGTCATTACAACGGTGCAGGAGCCAACGATTGAACAGGCAAACGTGATGATGAAACATAAAAAAATCAGAATGCTGGTGGCAACAGGCGGTCCAGGCGTTGTCAAAGCGGTCTTATCAAGTGGGAAAAAAGCGATTGGCGCCGGTGCAGGAAATCCACCTGCACTCGTTGATGAAACGGCAGATTTAGAAAAGGCAGCGAAGGACATTATTGATGGTTGCAGCTTTGATAACAACCTGCCTTGTGTAGCAGAAAAAGAAGTCATTGTGGTTGAAAAGGTTGCTGATTACTTAGTTTCTTATATGACGAGAAATGGGGCATTTCTTATAAAGAGCAAGGATCAGATCGAGAAATTAACGGAATTGGTTGTCGATAATGGACACGCTAATAAGAAATTTGTGGGGAAAGACCTTACCTATATTCTAAAGCATATTGGCACTGAAGTACCAGCCGGTGCAAAAGTCGCAATTATGAATGTTGAGGGCAACCATCCTTTGGTATCAGCCGAATTAATGATGCCTATTCTGCCAATTGTACGGGTTGAAGACGTGGATGCTGCGATTGATTTGGCGGTTAAAGTGGAGCACGGCTTCCGTCATACAGCGATTATGCATTCAAAGAACGTCGACAATCTCACCAAATTTGCAAAGGCAATCCAAACGACAATCTTTGTAAAAAATGGACCGTCCTATGCGGGAATCGGCGTTGGAGGGGAAGGCTATACCACCTTTACAATTGCTGGTCCTACAGGAGAAGGGCTAACATCGGCAAAAAACTTTGCTAGAAGAAGAAAATGTGTTTTAGTAGATGGTCTATCAGTTAGATAACAATAATAAGCTAGCGCACTTTACTAAATTCTATTTTTCCATAATTAAGCTCAAAAAAGAATTTGAAGAGGAGAGGGTTGTATGTCCTGGGAATTAATTTTAGCATCATTTGGTGGTGGGGTATTTGGTGCATTATTTGGAGCATTGCCGGCTTTCATTTTTGCTGGGTTTGTCGGATTAATTGGGGTAGGCGTCATCGCAGCTGGTGGGCCTCCGACTATATTGAATGATGTCGTATTTGGAACATTGCTAGGTCCTCATATTGCATTTGCCGGTGGTGTCGCAGCTGCGGCATTTGCCGCAAACAAAAAGAAAGTGCTTGACAGTGCATTGGATATTGTAACTCCTTTAAAGAAGACAAATGATATTAGTGTTTTATTGATCGGCGGGATGTTTGGAATTATCGGTCATCTTATTAACAGCGCATTGGTTCATTTTGAAACACCTGTCGATACAGTTGCTTTAACGGTGTTTATCTCATGTGTTATCTCTCGATTTGTTTTTGGCAAATCAGGATTAATTGGAAAGTTTGCACCCACGAATGGAGAGAAGAGGGATTTTGCACCTGGGGCGAAATCCTTATGGTTTATCATAATCTATTCGCTCGGATTTGGACTGGTTATTTCCTATCTTGTTGATCTTACTCAGATTAATGTTCTTGGTTTTGTTATCAGCGCATCTCTTTTAATCCTTTTACAATTTGGATTTGATATTCCAGCAACACATCATATCACCCTGGTAGCTGGTTACGCTACAATTGCTACTGGCAGCATACTGTACGGCGCATTGTTTGCAGTAATTGCTGGAGTTCTTGGAGAAATTGCAGACAAAACGTTTAATTCCTATGTAGATACGTATATTGATCCTCCAGCGACAACAATCTTTATTTGCAGTTTCTTCATCTTTGTATTTATGTGATTATTTTCACAATTTAAGAAGCTTTAAGCTAGAGACACGGAGGTAGCGGCAGATGAAATCCTTTTTTGTAGGACCAAAAATTTATAACGGCAGCGATTCCATTGACTATTTGAAAGAATTAAAGGCAAGAAAGGCCTTTCTTGTTACCGATCAAATGATGGTGAAGTTCGGGATCGCAGATGCTATTACAGATCGATTGCAAGCAGGAGCTTGTAAAATTTTTGCAGAGGTGGAGCCAAATCCTTCGCTTGAAACCGTTCAAAACGGTCTTGCTTTTTTTCTTGAAGAGAAGCCAGATGTGATAATCGCTCTCGGCGGAGGCTCACCCATTGATGTAGCAAAAGCAATCCTACTTTTTTATTATCAAATAATGGAAAAAAAACCAGGCGATAAAAGAGGTGTTAAACCATTATTTATTGCGATACCTACCACCAGTGGAACGGGTTCTGAGGTTACATCATACTCGGTTGTTACAGATATGACAAACAATATAAAGATTCCTTTAAATGATGAGCGAATGATTCCAGATGTAGCCATTTTAGATGAACAATTGACAAAAACGGTTCCACCTTCCGTCACGGCTGATACAGGAATGGATGTATTGACCCATGCCATAGAAGCATATGTTTCCAATAGGGCAACAGAATTTACAGATCTGTATGCCGAAAAGGCGATAAAGAGTGTCTTTAAGTATTTGCTTAGAGCATTTCGATTTGGCAATGATTTGGAAGCGAGAGGGAAATTGCATCTTGCCTCATGTATGGCCGGTATTGCATTTACAAATGCTTCATTAGGAATTACCCACAGCTTAGCTCATGCGATAGGAGCCAAGTTTCATATGTCGCATGGCAGAAGCAATGCCTTATTGCTCCCTTACGTTATCCAGTATAATGGCGGATTATGCGACAATACCTATCAAACTTCAGAGGCTGCCAAGAAGTATATGGAGTTGACAAAAATCCTTGGGTTACCTTGCTCAACTCGAAAAGAAGCTGTCATCAGTCTTTCTACCGCCATAAAAGTGCTAAATGAAAAATTGGGAATTCCACAGACTATGCAGGCGGCTAATATTGCTGAACTCTCATATGAGAGGCATTTATTAGAGATTGTCAAGAGTGCACAAAAGGACATATGTACACAAGGAAATCCAAAGGAAGTGTCAGAAGCAGATTTTACAAACTTATTAAAGTGGATTTATAAAGGATAAAAATTTACAAGATAAGGGAGGAAAATGCAATGAGGAGATATCGATTCAAAAGCTTTCTTCCTAAGTTCGTTTATCGCTGGCTGATTAAGCAGTAAAAAGTGAAACTTTAAAGCAATGTAGTAAAATTTTGGCCTTGCTCGATTTTCTTTAGAGTCAAGGCCTTGAACAACCTGAGCTCTTGCTTTCGCGGAGTTGAAGAAAGCATCAGGTGCTGAAATTAAATGAGTTCATCATTCATGATCCTCTGTCCGCTTCTTTTGCAAGAAATGCACAAATGAAAAAGGTGCAAGAAAACAAATGAAAACAATTGCGCCGACAAGCAGTGCTTCATTAACGCTGCTTTTGTCAGGACCTAATACGGCGAGCAGCATGACAGCGATACCGACTCCTAAAGAAAGCATGATAACTCGATAATAGGGTGCCGGTTTTTTTCGTGGATTTGTATTTTCATAGGTGTCAACAGAAATTCTGAGGTTTAGCCAACCTAAAACAACTGCAGAAAGCATAAAGACGATCCATATTGGATTTGCTCTAGCCTGAGTAAATCCCACGGTTATCGTTTCATACAGTAGAATTGCGAGAATCCCAACCGTTTGTACGATAAAAGCGATGCGAATATTTTTTAAACTTTGCATTTGTAATCGTTCATCTTTAATTATCTTCATGTTTTTGATTCCTCCTGATCAATCCAAAATAACTCATCCAATGATTTGTTGACGGCATAACAAATCTCTAGGCATAATTTCAAGGATGGATTATATTTGCCTTTTTCTATCAAACTAATGGTTTGCCGAGTGACCCCAATTTTTTCTGCAAGTTGTTGCTGTGTTAAATCAACTTGAATTCTAGCGATTTTAACGTTATTCTCCACCTTTAAAGTTCACCTCTCACACCCATTGTAACATATAATTGACATAATGTAATATATATATTACTTTTTGAGTGAACTTGATTGGAACAATTTGAAAAAATTATTGACAAAAGCCTCAAATCATTATAAAGTTTAAGCAAAGTTTTAAACCTAGTAAATAAGTTGGTAAAGTAAGAAAAATGCCTTTTGGTCAACCAATGGCTCCTTTATTCCTTCACGTTTTACAACGTAGTGAATAAAGGAGTCTTTTTTTACACAAAAAGGAAGAAGGGAGAGCTATACATGGGAAAATGGCTTCGTCATGCTGTCGAAAAACGGCGCAATGATCTGATTTGTAGACTCCATCCTTATTTCGTCTGTCAAAAAGAAGAAAATGAATTATATAAACTTTCATTAAGCGAGCTGGAAGAAGAATTTAGAAACTTAAAAATGGAGCTGCATCCGCATAGTGAATTGAATTCTATTCGCTGGAGCAATAAATCATACTTTAGTTGATATGGCACCTGAGACGTTTTATTCAAAAGGTGTGTTATATGACGGTGTTGCTGTTTACTTAAAAATATTATTAATCAATGTTTATCATGACCTGCTGCTGCATTTTTAATTAAGAAAAATATTCTTAAAATTGAGTCCTTATATTCGCAAATCAAAAATTAGACGTTTATAGTAAAAGTGTATGAAATGAGAGGAGGATGATGGATGTTAAAAACTCATATCGGAAGAACGGATTTGCAAGTAAACCCGATCGGACTGGGGGCAAATGCGATTGGTGGCCATAATATTTATGAGGATATTGACGAAACAATTTCAAAAAAAATCATTCGTACTGCAATTGATAATGGCATGAATTTCATTGATACTGCTTATTTTTATGGTTTAGGCAGGTCAGAGGAATTAATTGGTGAAGTCATGAAAGAACATGGTAAACGGGATGATTTTGTCATTGCCTCAAAAGCGTCCTATACGTTTGTTGATCACAAGGTCGTTCACAATAATACACCGCAATTTTTGATTGAAAGCGTAGAAGATTCATTAAGAAGACTTCAAACGGATTATATTGATTTATTTTATATTCATTTTCCTGATGAAACAACGCCTAAAGCAGAAGCAGTAGGTGCATTGCAAAGGCTAAAAGAGCAAGGGAAGATAAGAGCTATCGGTGTTTCGAATTTTAATTTAGAGCAGTTAATGGAAGCAAATCAAGATGGCTATGTCGAAGTGCTGCAATCCCATTACAATTTGTTCAACCGGGAAGCGGAACGAGAGATATTTCCTTACGTGACGGAGAAAGAAATTTCTTTCATCCCGTATTTCCCGTTAGCAAAAGGCTTGTTAACAGGGAAGTATAAAAAAGATACGCCATTAACCGATAGTCAAAAGCAGCACCCATTATTTAAAGGGGATGCTTACTTTGAGAATTTGGCTAAAATGGATCAATTACATAAAATCGCTAATGAGAAAAATTGTCAGGTTGGTCATGTTGTTTTGGCATGGTATTTAACTCGGGAGGCGATTAATGCCGTTATTCCAGGAGCAAAAACGCCTGAACAAATTACCAGTAATCTTAAAGCTGTCGAAGTCCAATTAACAGAGCTTGAAGTGGCGGCTATTGATCGCATTTTTGCAAGCAAATAATTAATCTTACTCTACAGCGACTAAGGTAGTTTAATTAATCATGCCGACGCTAATTGGCAGAGGGGAAACTTATTGATAGATTTTATTAAATTATACAGATAGTGTTATCGAGAGTTTTATCGATTGGGTCAAGAAAGAATAAAAATTCCAATGCAAAAAAAGCAAAGGGAGAAAACGATAAAGGCAGCCGCATTTTCCAAAGGAATTTTTATTTCGTATTGACGATCACATCAGTGAAAACTTTCTTTTTTCACCTGAAGTTAATTTGCCACTATTTCCGCTAATAGTGGCACTTCTTTTAATTGATTTCTTGCTCTTCTTATCCTTGTTTTTACTGTAGATAACGGCAGTTGTTTGGCTGTGCTTATTTCTAGTAATGACTTGTCCTTAAAATAGTATAAAAGAATGGGCTCCCGGTAAATCGTAGGCAACTCGTTGATCGTATCGATCATTTCTTCTGTTGAATATTTAGTTAACACATAATCCTCAGGCTCTGGGATCGAACACTCCATTACATAATGATAAACCTTTTCCTCCCAGAATTTTTGGAGGGTCTTTTGCTTTCTCCAAAAATCACGACATTTGTTGATTGCGATCTTATACATCCAGCTCTTGAAATTGGCTCGCGCTTCAAATTGTTCTAACTTTAAATACGCTGCAATTAATACTTCCTGATATAAATCTTCTGCTAATTCCTTATTTCCTACTTGTTTATATATATATAGAGATAATGAGGAACCATTTTCTCTAATCCAGTCTTCAAATTCAAATCGCTTATTTTTTTCAGGTATTATTTTCATTGGGTCTCCCTCTTCCGATCAGTTAAAACATTCAAATAAACTGATTAAATATCAAACCTACATGAAAAAAGCGAAAACCTCTGCATTCCAACTTGCTCGTTTAGTCAGGCATTTTTTTATGGAAAGTCGTTTTATACACTTATGTTTAGAGCCAGATGTTTTCACATCGTTTCATCCAAGGTTATCCTTGCCCGAACCATTTTCCGAAGATTTCTTATGAGAAATCAAGGGTATCCAAAAATGCTTAGTTTTTTTGGACACCCTCTTATTCATAGCGACAACTTTATTACTTTTTTATAATAAAACAAAGATAGGAAGCCGAAGATCGAGTAAAGTACGGTATAGATAGCCATGACGATGATGATTGGTGTCCACAATTCTGAACCGAACAGGAACCACCCCGATTGTACAGCAAAATAGCTGTGCGACAGACCAATAATGAGGGGAATTCCAAAATTGAATAACTGCTTAAACTTTATGCCTTTTATTAAATCCTGCTCACTGAAGCCTAGTTTTCGTAAAATCGTATAGTTTGGTTTTTCTTCTTCACTCTCACCCATTTGTTTAAAATAAAGGATACAGCCGGATGTAATGAGGAAGGTCAAGCCTAGGAAGGAAACAATAAACATGACAAGCCCCATATTTCCTTTTTCTGCATTACTAGTCTGCATTTGCGATGCATGTAATGAATTTTCGTCAAATTCTAATTCTTCAAAAATTTGATTTGCTTTCTCTAAATGCTCTTCCTTTTTTATATCAAAGCCAACGAACAAGGAGGAGCTTTTTTGAATGGCTGGATCCAAGTCAGTGGATAATCGCTTAAAGATGCTGTCATCAACGATTGCGACAGGCACGCCACCACCGGTAAATTGCCAGGAAACTAGAAAATCTTTCTCAAGTCCTTTATATTTTAGAGGAATCTTTTCAGTCTTTCCCGTCAACACTACCTCTCCAGAGTCTGCAAACTCCATAAACTTTTGCAGAAGGTCATCATAGCCTGAAAAAATAGTTTCATCAGCCGAAACATTAAAGCCCACTGCTTCTTTCTCACTTATCACAGGAAGCACAAATTTGCCAATGTCTGCGTACAATCCTTCTGTATCACTTTCAATGATATCATTGAGATCAGATTCAACTTGAATAATATTAAAGGTTTTAGTAGTATATGGGATTTGTTTACTATCCAGCGCTTCTTTAAAAAGTTTAGCATCTTCTTCATTTGTAATTGAAAAATCACTAACCACATAGTTTTTGGCTTTTGATTCAGCAGAATAATATGAGATATAGGACAATGACAATAAAGCGATAGCCAGCGCGGACACTGTCGTAATAATCGTTAACATCAGCGAATTTGATTTCATTCGAAACATTAGAGAAGAAAGAGATAGTACTTCATTAATGTTTAAATAGCCTTTTTTACCTTTTCGAATAAGATGAAAAATAAAGCTAACTGAGCCTTTGAAAAATAAATAGGTTCCTAATATAACGGAAGCAAGAATAAAAGTCATCGCTAGTACCAATTCCATCGATGTAGTAAATTCTCCACTAAACAGTTTCGAGGAAACGTAGTAGCCAGTAATAATAAGGATTATTCCCATAATTCCTATCAAAATTTGCCAAAAGGACATTCGTGTTAATTTGCCCTCTGTTGATGAATTTACTCTAAACAATGATAAAATCGTTTGTCGTTTAATAAATAAGTAATTCATAAGCATAATTAACAAATAGATGATCGTAAAAATGACGACTGTTTGCAAAAGAGCCTCGCTTGAAAAGCGCAATGACGTTTCCGTCTCAATACCTGTAATTTTAAAAAGAATCATGAGAATTAATTTTGAACCGGCAAATCCGACAAAAATTCCTAATCCTAAAGAGATAAAATAGAGAACAAAGTTTTCTGTATTTAATATGCGAAAAATTTTCCCTTTCGTCATTCCGATTAGCTGGAATAAACCAATCTCTTTGCTGCGTCTTTTTATGAAAATATTATTTGCATAAAGAAGAAAAATGGATACTATAGCAACCAATAAAATCGAGGCAGACCGAATTGCCGCCGCACCTTTAACCGTGCCCTTTGTTTCATCTAAAGATGGGTCATATTGAAGGGTTACAAAGGCGAAATATAAAGCAGCACTAAAGATTAATGCAAAGACATAAAGATAGTAATTCTTTAAGTTCTTTTTTAAATTGCGTAAAATAAGTTCATTAATCTTCATACTGTACACCGCCCAAGACGCCTTGTGTCTTCATAATATCTTTTAAGAAAGAATTTCTGCTTTGTTCGCCTCTATATGCTTGAGAAAAGATGCGGCCATCTTTTATAAAGATGACACGATGACTAAAGCTTGCTGCAATTGGATCGTGAGTGACCATGGCGATTGTTGTTTTTCGATTTCTGTTTAAATCGCTCAGTTTACTAAGAAGATCAGAAGCTGATTTTGAGTCCAATGCTCCCGTTGGCTCATCGGCAAAAATGATGCTTGGCTCATGGATAAATGCTCGCGCTGCTGAGGTACGTTGCTTTTGCCCACCTGAAATTTCATTTGGGTACTTGTCTTTAATTTCATAAATCCCGAGTTCTTTTGCAAGGGTGGTGAACATTTGCTCTGCTGCTTGTTTAGATATCTTGGCTACTGATAGGGGTAAAAGAATATTTTCCTTCACCGTGAGCGTGTCCAACAAATTGTATTCTTGAAAAATAAATCCAAGATGCTTTTTTCTAAACTCTGCAAGTTCTTTTTCCTTCAACCTAGTTATTTCCTTACCCTCAATTTTAATAGAACCTTCGCTTGACTTATCGATGGATGACAACACATTTAGTAAGGTGGTTTTACCAGATCCTGAAGCACCCATGATGCTGACAAATTCACCCTTTTCAATATGAATATCTAAACCCTTCAAGACTTCTTGTTTATTAAATTTATTTCCATAACTTTTATATATTTTTGTGGCTTCTAATATGGTCATACCAAGCACTCCTTTTTTCTTTATAGGCCTATTATAAAAGGGGGGAACTAGAAAATTCCCGCGATTGAGCAAACAAAATGGAAAAGCATGTGACATTTTTGTCACATGCAAGAAAGATTTCGTTCACACTAATCATGAAATACGTGAGTCGCCAAGCTGAGTAATGTATTCTTTTTTGGAAAAGTCAAAGTGAAGCTTGTACCATGTCCTAACTTTGATTCAACCTCGATCGTTATGAAAAGAGATTGTGCCGCTTTTTTTGCCAAAAATAACCCCATCCCAGTTGCTGAATGATCCTGATGATGGGAAGTTGAAGTAAAACCTCGATCAAAAATGCGAGGCAGGTCTTTAGGAGCAATCCCGCGTCCAAAATCTGTTATTTTTAGAACAACAGAGTCGTTTATACTGAAGCTACTTAAGTGAATATCGGAAGATTTACTATACTTGACTGCATTTGTTAGCAGCTGTCTTATAATAAATGAAAGCCATTTCGCATCACTTAAAACATGTGTTTTCTCAAGGCTTATCTCGAAACCGACTCCTTTTTGCATACACCATGATTGCAGCCCTTTTATTTCTTGAATTACGATATTTTTTAAATCTGTTTCTTCTATGTACAGGTCATTTTCCATAAATGGCAGTCGCCTTTGATGCAGCTGTTGGTCGAGAAGATGTTCGATTCTAAGCCATTCATAGCTCATTCTTTCTTTTAATTTTTCATCTTCGATTCGCTCGATCATTAAGCGAAGGGCAGTTAACGGGGTTTTTACTTCATGTATCCAAGATAATAGTTCATCTTTCTCCTGTTCAAGCTCCCATTTGTTGGCTGTTGCGAATTGTTTGAAATATTCGATTTGACTGGAGATTTTTTCTTCGACCATTCTCTCAAAGGGACTTTCGGCATAAGTTAATTTCGAGAGATCAAAATCCTTTTCCCATTGTTCAAGGACTAAGAAAAACCTTGTTTCTTTATGGTAGCGGATAGTGAGAAAAACAATAAACGCTATTGTCGCTAGGAAAACACTATATAGTATCGGTAGCAAGGGGATTGTTGATTCTAGAAAAGTAATAAGGATAATGAGCAGTTGGCTAAAAAGGAAAAAAAGAATCCAGCTGAGACGTTCTTGAATATACTTTATTATCATGCTAATTCCTCTTCAATTGCCATATAACCTTGCCCAACCTTCGTCTCAATAAACGGTTCAAGACCGATTTCCCCCAGCTTCTTACGCAAGCGATTAACATTTACCGTCAAGGTATTGTCACTTACAAAACGTTCGTCTTCCCACAGGCTTCTAATCAGTTCTTCCCTTGTAACAATCTTGTTTTTCTTCTCAATTAATTGTTTCAATATGAAAATCTCGTTCTTGGTTAGTTCAATCGTTCCATTCTCGCTCGTCACCATGTTTCTTTCATAATCAATAGTAGCTCCGCACCATGTTTTTAACTGAACTGGTTCTGTGCTGTAATTATAGACACGTCGAAGAATCGCTTGTATCTTTGCGATGAGAACATCGAAATGAAAAGGCTTTTGAATAAAATCATCGGCCCCAAGCTGCATTGCCATTACCATATCCATTGGATGATCTCTAGAAGATAGAAAAACGATCGGAATATTTGAATGGGAACGGATCATTCGACACCAATGAAAACCATCAAATTTTGGCAATTGAATATCAATGATAACTAAATCAGGCTTGAAGGTGGAAAATTCCTGCAAGACGTTGCCGAAGTCTTTTATTCCTGAAACATGATAGGACCAACCCGTTAATCTTTCTTTTATCTCGTGATATAGAGAGATATCGTCTTCAATAAGTAAAATTTTAAACATTGTTCATCACCTGAATTTTAAGTATAGTCTCATTCTAAACGAATAGTTGGAAGACAACAATGTAGAGAAGAATAGAAAAAACAATTATGAAAAATGGCAGTGCTTCACTTGTGATAAAAAAGGAGTTTAAAGCATGTATAGAGAATATTTTTAAGTCCAGTATTTTTCGTTACCCTCCGCTCCTTAAATTGATACTGCAGTCTATGTGAACTGTGGTGTAAAAAATGAGTATGAGTAGTTGTTGTCAAAACCCATGCAAAATGAAATCAAACAAAGAAAAAGATGAAGTAGGTGTAAAACATGAACGCTCCACAACAAATTCTATCTGTTTGGCGAAAATTTGATCGCTTTCCTATGGAAACATTGACGAAAGCTTGGTACAGTACTTTAGGAACAGAAAAAAAACAGCGTGATATAGCCCTTATGAAAGAGCATCGTCAACAATATGGCATTACAGGAAATTGTTTTGATTTAGCAATATGGCTGCTTGATCAATTTCACAAAGAGGGGATAACCGCTTATCCTATCGGTTCAAAAATGAAGACGAAGAGGGCGCATGCTGCGGTAGTTGCAGAAGATGAGAACGGATATCGCTACTTATGTGATCTGGGCGATCAATGGCTAAATCCAATACTGCTTGATTTAAATAGTGAAGATTATACGAACGAGTTGCTTACTGGATTTTTTCCAGCGGCATCTGTTCAAGTACTTCCCAGAAATGACGAGGTGGAAATTTTCTATTATCGACCGAACGGAAAGGTCTCGAAGCAATCTTATCAGCTTGAAGCGATTGAGATGAACGAGTTTTTAATTGCCGCTGAGCTTTCGCAACGAAATATTTCTCATAAGCCGCTGCTTGAATGTCGTGTTCCATATAAAGAAGAAGTAGCACATTGGGAATTTTACGATTGGAAGAGTTATTTTAGCTCAAATGAAGGGTTAAAGGAAGAGGAAGCATTACAGTCGAACTCAGAATGGGCAAAAAAAATCGCTGACATGACTGGATACAATTTGGAGCTGGTTGAAATCTCTTTAGCTGTGTTTAGTTCATTCCTTAAGAAAAATCGCTTGGAATAGCCCAAGCGATTTAATCTTTCTCCATTTGGTACTTTAATAGGGCAAGCTTATTGCTCCAAAATTGTTCATAAAACGATAGCCAATCCTTCACTTCTACAAGGGGGTCAGGATGTAATTGATAGATTTTCTCTCGTCCGACTTTTGTTCCTTGAACAAGTTGTGCCTCAGAAAGAATATGGAGATGTTTGACAACGGCCGTCCGACTAATTGGGAAATGTGCTGTAATTTCAGAAATAGGCAAATTTTTAACAGCAAGTAGTCGAAGCATCTCTCTTCGAGTAGGATCAGCAATAGCTTGAAAGACATCATGCTTTGCTGCTCCCACCTATCCTTCAACTACCTTTTGAAGTTTTTGAACAATTCCTACCCAGCCGCCGTTCATTCTGTCGCGGATAATTGTAGCGTCTTCACCTGCTTTTGGTACAATATGATCTGGTGCCTTCCAGCCTCCATGAATAACGGTGAATTCTGTACGATCTCCTAGATCTTTCAATTGAAAAGAAACGATCCAGCCGTCAGTGTCCCAAGCAAACGAAATAAGATGCGGTTCTTCGATTTGTAACACCTTGCATGGAGATGGGCCGAAAGGGGACTGAATATGAAATTCATGTCCAACTATTGCTTTAAAATCATTCGGCATGAACCATTCACTTATTCCATCAGAGGTAGAAACATGATTCCATACTTTTTGAATAGGGGCATTGATGACAACCGTTTGCTCTATATCTTTAATATCTTCCATTTTCACTCTTCCTTCCAAAGTATTTAATATAACACCAAAAGGTTATATATAAAAAATATACGACACCATTTGGTGTTATGTCAATCTTATTATTTTGATATATAGAAAAGTTTAGTCAGAGGCCTTCAAGCGATATGATAAAATAAATGAAGACGTAATGGAGGAGATATTTATGATCGAGATTAGAAGAATGAAAGAGATTGATGAAGCTTCCGCTTTTATTAGTAAAATGAATCTTCAACCGACTCAGCATGTCGGTTATTGTGGCATAGATAGTGAGGAAATCAAGCATGTACTTTCGACTGATTTTTCCGATCTTGCATTTGCTGATTCTGTCATCGGTGCATTTCAGAATCAGCAATTAGTTGGGGTACTTGGATTAGATATTGATAAGGAATCAAAAGAAGCGGAAGTGTGGGGTCCTTTTATTGCCCATTTAGAGTGGCATAAAGTGGCGGAACAAATGTGGAAAAAACTTATTGAAGAGCTCCCTTTTTCGTTGGAGACGGTTTATGGATTTTACAATGTGCACAATGTAAATGGAAATCAGTTTATGGAAAGTCTCGGGGCAGTAAAAAGTGGTGAGCACTCGATTTTGCAAATTTCAGCAAGTCATTTACCGTTAAAAACAGCTTCTCCAGTAACGATTCGTGAAATGGAGAAAAAAGATTTTCAACATATCCGTTACCTGCATAAGGAGTCCTTTCCAAATGCTTACTTTAGTGCTGATGAGATGATTAAAATGCATGGGGAAACACAAAAAATATTAGTGGCAGAGCTGGAGCAGCATTTTTGTGGCTACATTTTTTGTGAAGCAGATCCGAAATTTGCTGAAGGGGATATTCATTTTATTTCTGTTTCTCCCGCTTTTAGAAATCGGGGAATTGGAAGAGAGCTAATCATCGCTGGCCTGGACTTTCTTTTTTCATTTCAAGAGATTGAGGTGATTACTTTAACAGTCGAGTCAGACAATAATGCTGCGTTAAGTGTTTACCGTCATGCGGGGTTTGTAGAGCAACATCGATTGTATGCGTACAATGGTAAATTATTATAAAGATTGTTTTATTGAGCAATTACAGCAAGAAAGAGAGAGACTACTCAAAAGAAAGAAAAGAATCATGCAGGTGCCATTTTTAATCATGCATTTTACAAGCTGTTATTGGCTTCCATGCTGGCGGTTATTTATCTAGGATCTACCATTTTATTTTTGCTCTTTGTTTTCATTTTGGGTAGAGCCTGTGCGCCCACATAATAAAGAAAAAGGGGGTTGATGTGAATGAATTTTGCTGAGGTAGCATTTCAACTTTCTGGATTTTTATTCATAGCAACGATATGCGTCATTATGTTCATCGGCGCACGCATTATTAGAAAAAAGGTGCCATTATTTAGAAAGAACCGCTCGTTTTGAGTAAATTAATTGATAAAAGTGAGGGGGCTCAGCGGGGTGTTTAGTGATATTTTTTATAGAGGGGAAATGGTATTTGAAAATCAGTTAATAAGGCATTATCATACTGCTGAAATGCTATTATTATATGATGGAAACTTCATACAGTTTAAGAGAGTGCCGACGTTGGCAGAATTAGTAGAATCGGTGCAATATTTAAGAGATTTTCACCAACAAAACGGGCAAGAGCATGTTAAGCTTTTATTTCCAGAGAACGAAAAGATACCCGACGAGCTTTGGCAGTATTTAAAAAATACTGGTTTTAATATTGGTTCTCAAGAATTTTATTATATTTTACCGAGTGATTTTGCTAAAGTGGATAAAAATCAAACGATTACTGTTGACAAAGTAACAGATCAAAACTTGTGTCAGTTTCTCAAACTCGCATATGAAATTGACTCAGAGATTAGTCTGGATTTTGCGAGACAAAAAAGAGATATACATGTGCAAAACTTCGGCTCTCAAAAATTTATGCAGTTGATGGCCTACTATGATGGCAATCCAGCTGGTATGGTCGACGCTATTATTGGGCATGAAACGGTTGAAATAGACGGCCTTGTTATCTTACCTTCCTATCGCCGTAGAGGAGTAGCAAGCCAACTTCAACAATTTATCATGGAGGAGTTTGCCGACAAACGAATTATTTTAGTAGCAGACGGAGAGGATAGCGTTAAGGAAATGTACAAAAACCAAAATTATCGATACGGTGGATTTAAGTTTGAGGCGTTAAAAGTTTATTAGTTATCCATGTAAATTTGCCGAAGATAAGATATAATATAAGGCAGTTGAAAGAAGGTGTTATCGAGATGGAAGGAATGGAAAAGCACTACTCAGAGCAAAAGTTTTGGAGCAAATTAAAGCGATTTGCGTTAAAGGCAGGGCATTCGGTCGTGTATACAGCACTGTTGCTCTATTACACACTTCAGAAGCCTGAGCTGCCTAAAAAAGCGCGCATAACCATTTTAGCAGCGCTTGGATACTTCATTCTTCCGATTGATTTAATCCCAGACTTTATGGCAGGTGTAGGCTTTACCGATGACTTAGGTGCGCTTGGTGTTGCTTTATTTCAAGTTGCTGTTCATATTGATGATGAAGTAAAAGGGAAAGCTAAAGAAAAGCTCGTTCACTGGTTTGGTACAAATGTTGATACTTCAGAAGTTGATAAAAAAATATAAATCGGCAGCACATGTGTACAGTACTTGAGTGAAAAGTACAGTTCACATTATGTGTTGCTTTCTTTATTTAATTTTGAATATATCAAGAAAGATAGACTTTTATTTTTAACTAGCTAGGCAAAATTTAAGTTATTGTATAAGTTTCTGAAAATTGCTATCATTTTATTTGTATAAAATTCAACCTGAGATTGATTGAGGAGGAAGAGCATGCTTTCTGAGTTTGGAATTGAACAAATAACCATCCCTTTACCTTTCCGACTAAATCATGTCAATTGTTTTATCGCCGATGGCAGTAATGGAAAAACGGTTTTGGACACAGGGTTACATTCGGAGGTAACAAAAAATATATGGGCTCCGATCGTTGCCAAAAATGACATTAAAAATATTGTTATTACCCATTACCATCCCGATCATTTTGGTTATGCTGGCAGTTTGCAAAAGTTAACAGGTGCAGATGTGTGGATGACAAAAACAGATGCTGAAGTTGGTTTAACTTATTGGGAAAGCTCATCATTAAAGAGGAAGCGTCAAGACTATTTTACATGCGGTCTTCCACGAGAATTAATGGATCAGCTCATGACCGATGAAGAAAGTTTCACTGCGCGGGTTGAGCCATATCCTGTTGTCCAGCATGAAGTTGTCGAAGGAATGAAAATCATGTTTGGGAAGCTAGAGTTTGAAGTCATGTTCACACCTGGACATTCTGATGGATTATTTGTTTTATATAATAAGGAGAATAGTATTCTTTTCTCAACCGATCATATTCTTCCGAAAGTATCACCAAATATTTCTTACAGATTTAGAGGGAATCCCAATCCATTGCAATCATTCATTACCTCTTTGGAGAAGATTAAAAAATTAAATGCACAATATGTGTTCCCGTCGCACTTTAAGCTTTTTAAAAATGCTAATAGCCGCATTGATGAGTTGATTGATCATCATGAAGAACGGTTGGAGTTTACATATCATATCGTTAAGCAGCCAGCAACAGTGTATGAAGTGACCATCTCATTATTTCAACATTTAAATCTTCATCAAATGAGATTTGCTATAGGTGAGGCTCTGGCCCATTTAGAATATTTGGTTGCTAATAATCAATGTCGGAAATATCTTTCTGATGACGGTACATGGCATTATGAGGCAGTTTAATTACGGTGTCAAAAAGTCAATTTTTATGATCTTTGGACTCACAGGAAGTCAAATTACAAATTATGCGTAAAAAAGATAGTAGGTGTTCATACGGTGCAATTAACAATTAGAGCGTCAGGACAGGATGTTCAGGTGCTTTCGTACTTATTGGCAAAAAATCCAAACCATCTTTATGAAAGACAAGTAAATAACCATTTCGTACGGATGTTTTTTAGTAAGTTTTCAAAAGAGGAAGTGGAAGTGACCTTTTTTGTCACACCGGATCCAATCGAACTTTCAAGGAATAATTCTGAAAGATACGAGATAACTTCATATATTAATGATCGTGAATTTGTTGTTAGTAGCATCTTTTGTACATTTTTAAGATCTGCTCTTGCAACAGCATTGAATGGAAAGCCACATGAAGAATATGAGCATTGGGTAAATCATCGATTTAATCTACAATTTAGCTTTGGTCCACTTTCTTCTCAATTATCTGATAATGATATTATCGAATTATTTGCTCCAATGGGGTATAAAACGACCATTTCTGCTGGAGAAATCGACTATCATATGAATTTCAAAACTAAAAGCTCTGCCAGATATATTACGGTTGAAGGTTTAACAACGCTGCAAATGGGGCTCCGGCAGTTATTTGTGTTGATTCCTGTTTTAGATAATTATAAGCATTATTACATTGATGATAAAGAAATAGAAAAGTTAGAAAGATATGGAGAAGGTTGGCTTGATGCACATCCGCAAAGAGAGTTTATATTACGCCAAGCATTACGATTTAAAGATCTGTACAGCTTAGTGGAAAAGCAAACTGAGAAAGGTTCAAATAATCAAGACAATAATGATGAAATAAGAACTATGAGATTAAATGATCTGAGATACGAGAAAATTATTGATAGTATTCGACAAATTCCCTTTAAAGATAGTATTGTAGACTTTGGTTCTGGTGAAGGGAAATTATCTGTTCAACTAGGATTTATAGAAGGGGTTAAAGAAATTTTAGCAGTGGAACCGTCAGAATCTGCTTCCATAAAAGCTTTAAAACGTTATGAGAAAATGGCACGGAAAGAAAATTTTTTAATGCCAGAACAAATCATAGGTTCTCTTTTTTATTTTGATGAAAGATTAAAAAATAAAGATATTGTAATCCTTTGTGAGGTAATCGAACATATCGACAAGCACCGACTCCCGAAAATCATGAAAACCATTTTAAATGATTACAAGCCTAAGGTAGTCATGATTACGACGCCAAATCAAGAATATAATAAAGTGTATAAAATGAATGAAGAGTATCGACACCCGGATCATCGCTTTGAGTGGACGAGAGACGAATTTCGTGAATGGTGTGAAATCCAAAATGGAAAAAATGATTACGAATTAACTTTTGATGGGATAGGTGAGGAGCACGAACTTTACGGCACCCCTACACAAATGTGTTTGTTTATGAGAAAGGAGCAGTAAACATGGAAATTGTGCTACCTTATGCAGGAATTATCCTACTTATTGGCCCTTCAAATAGCGGGAAATCTACTTTTTTAAAACATTTAATAAACAGAGGTAAGATTCTTCCATCTGAGATAGCAAGTTCTGATAATTTTAGAATATTAGTAGGTGATGTTCAATTTATTGATTGGAAACAACGGTCTCATGATGAAGCCAATAGTCTTTATGATCAATATCAACAAGTTTCTGCAGAAGCTTTTACGCTAATGGATGAGTTAATTGAAACTAGATGTAGATTAAACAAACTAACTATTGTCGATGCAACCCATCTTAATCCTGAAGACCGCAAAAGATATATTGCGATCGCTGAGAAAAATCATGTGCCGATTATGGCTCTAGTCATGGATGTCGATCTGAATATTTTGCTTGAAAGAGATAATAGCCGTGAACATCCAAGAGGTAGCAGGAGAATAAAACAGCAATATCAAATATTTAAAAGCGGGAGACGTTTCATAAAGAAAGAAGGATATTTCGCTCATTATTTTATCTCCAATACGGATGAAGTAGAAGTAACTAGGAGAAGGGGTAATCCGCTTTATTTAGCAGCCGACAATGGAATAGATATAATCGGGGATATACATGGCTGTTATGATGAGCTAATTCTTCTACTGGAAAAGCTAGGTTATGTAAAAAATCCGGAAGGTTTTTACATTCACCCAACAGGAAGAAAGTTTCTGTCACTTGGAGACATTATGAGCAAAGGACCCAAATCTTTGCAAACTTTGGAGTTTTTCTTACGTCATTCAAAAGAAAAACTTGCTTATATGATAGATAGCAATCACGGGTGGAAAATTGCCCGTTGGTTAGATGGGAGAAACGTAACGTTAACTCACGGGGATGAAAATGTAGAGAAAGAGCTGAAGAAGTATGCAGAAGTAATGGGTAAAGATAAAGCTGATGACTTCAAAGTGGAATTAAAGCATTTCCTTCTTAAAGCCCCATCCCATTATGTTTTAACGAAGAACAGTATCCCAACAGTTGTGTGTACCCATGCTGGGATTAAAGATGAATTTATTGGCAAACAGTCTTATAAAATTAGTGATTTTTGCCGTTATGGAGATGTGGACGGATTAGACGAAAATGGCAGACCAAAACGGAAGGATTGGACAATTCATCATCATAATAGCACGTTGATCGTTTGGGGACATGATCCTAAGCTAAAACCGTTAATGATCAACAATACGATTAATATTGATCAAGGAGTCGTTTTTGGAGGTCAGTTAACAGCTTTTCGTTATCCAGAAAAGGAAGTTATTTCTGTTCAAGCAAAAGAAGTATATTCCCATGAAAAAAATAATCCTTTAATAGAAGAAAAGAAAAAAAGACTAGATCCTCCGAATATAGGGAATTTTCTAAATGGGTATACCGTTTTAACCGAAGCTTTAGGTCAAATACAAATACCTAAGGAGCATATTGTTCCATCAATTGACACCGTATCGCATTTTACTATCCCGATTGAAGAGATGGTCTATATTCCACCTACGATGAGTCCTGCGCCAACTCCTTCCACATTAGAGGACTACCTAGAACATCCGAGAGAAGTAATAGACTACTATCGAAGCATGGGAATTGAACGTATGGTCGCTGAGAAGAAACATATGGGCAGCAGGGGGATTTTATTTTTATTCAAGGATAAGGAAACAGCTCTTCAATATATTGGTCGCAAAACGTTAGGAATTATATATACGCGGACAGGCAGGAGATTTTTTAATGAAGAGATGGAGTTAAAAGTAGTATCGAAACTAAATAATAGTTTAGTCAAAAGTGATTATTTTGCAAAAAATAATACCGATTTTCTTCTTTTAGATGCTGAAATTATGCCGTGGAATTTAAAAGCGAAAGAACTGATTGTTAGTCAGTATGCCCATGTCTCGGAACAGGCAATATTAGATCGAAGTCTATTAAAGGAGAGGCTTGAAAATGCAGTAGAGAATAATAAAGAACTAAAGTCATGGCTCAAAGAATATGAAGAGAAACTATCAAATGCCCATGTCTTCAAGGAAGTTTTCCAGAAATACTGCTGGGAAATTAACGAGATTCATCAAATTCAAATTGCTCCTTTCCATTTACTAGCCCATAGTCATGAAACATTCTTTAATAAACCGCATACTTGGCATATGGAAAAGAACAAGCAACTTACATTAGTAGATAATCTTTTTGTTGAAACGGAATATATGATTATAGACGATCCAAAGAGTGAAGAAGCGGTAATCAAATGGTGGGAATTGATCACCGATGATGGACATGAAGGAATCGTTATTAAACCAGAAACATTTATGTCTAAATCGAAGGGAAGGCTTGTGCAGCCTGCTATAAAAGTAAGGGGGAGGAAGTATCTTAATATTATTTATGGAATGGATTATTTACGGGCAGAGAATTTAAAAAGGCTAAAGAAACGAAATACAGGAAAGAAGCAAAAGCTTGCTTTAAAAGAATTCGCCTTAGGGTTAGAAGGAGTCGAAAGATTCGTCAAAGGAGAATCGATTTCAAGAGTGCATGAATGTGTCCTCGGTGTTCTAGCGATGGAATCGGATCCTGTTGATCCAAGATTGTAACAGAGTGATGGAATAACTAAGTGAGCGTTGAAAAATATGGAGCAGAGCAAAAAGAGCAGGAGTATTTCTGCTCTTTTTGTACAATCTCGGTCTTTTCATTTTAATAATATTGTTTTACATAAGAGGCTTCTAAAGTTTTAAGAGAGTTTGTATTTTTAATTTGGAAAGGAGAGTAAAAAAATCTTGTTGAGGAGAATTTTGACATGAGTAAGTTAGAAAGTATTTTATCATTTCTTATGTTTCTTCGATTTTCTCCGTCTTTTTTTCCTCAACAGTAATGATCTTTCTCTTTCCATTTCTTCCCCCTAAAGTTTGTTTAAACATTTGATGCCCAAGAACGGCTACTCCAGCTGCAATGATGCCATTCAGAATTGCGTCTGCGGAAAAGCCAAAAGCAAATGTTCCAATCGTAATTGATAAACCTAAGAGAATCCAGATAATTGTCCAATTTGCAATCTTTGGAGTTTGCTTTAAGGCGTAACCAATTACCCACAGTGCAGGGACAAGAATATAATAGTTTTTGTTTAAGAAATCTAGTAAATCCATAAATAAACCTCCTTTTTTCTGAGTCTATTTTTAATCTTTTTCGTTTATGGTACGGTGGTAGATTTATTTTAATTAGAAGTCTAGTTTAAAGAAATCGACCCAGCTAATAGATGGTACGTACAATATTATATGCCGGACTTATCTTAATGCTTGTTCATTTGCAATAGAGAAGTAGTGTGACAAACGTTATTTAATTATAATATTCAGAATATATTGATGTATTGTATGCGCTTTCATCACGCTCATTTTAATTCTTGTCATTTGGAGCATAGAAAGAAGCAATCACATTTTTCGGAAAAATGCCCCACCTTAAAATTGAAGAATATGTAAGTAAAATAGAGACTGGATAGCGATAGTGTTTATCTTTTTTATGAAAGTAGCATGAATTTTTTTGAGCAATACATGATGTAACAACAATGGTCGTCAACAAACGAATCCCAAGTGAAGAAGATGGTGAATTTATAACAAGAAAAAAGAAAATGAGTATACATATCGTTTAAAAATTGAAAAGTTATTTCCAAAAAAAGAAAAGTTGTGATTCCAGTGTTCGATTCTGATATTTCGACAATAGACGACTTAACAAAGATTACAAAGTTCTTAAATAGGAGCTGAATAAAAGCGAAATGAAGTAGCTGAGTAGTACCTTATCTTGCAGGAGTGCTTCGAAATTTTAAAACTGCTAAATTCAAGTCTTGGTAAATTTTTGTTAGAAAGGAAATAAATCGCTTGAAGCAAAAGGTTACTTGGATCTTGAAAGATTAGTCCATTTAAGGGGATTGTTGTCAGCCTCCAGAAAACAAATATCCCGAGCGGACTCACGGTGGCTATTTCATCTAGCACTCCATCATAATGGAGCTTTTTTCTCCCTGCCCTTTTTTTACTCTTCACTATATATAAAGGGTGGAGGGAGGTGAAAAAGATGGCAGAAGCGATAATTCTAGATTCAAAGCTACGAATATTGTTTGAGATAGGTTTGAATGAAAAAGGAGAACCGCTCTACAAGGCGAAGACTTATAGCAATATTGATAAAAATGCAACGGCTGACCAGCTATTCGAAACTGCGCAAGCGTTGGGACAGTTATCAGTCTATCCGGTTCTGGGTGTAGAGCGTACGGATAATTTTGAAATTGTAGGTTAGCGTGTAAAGCTTTTGTTTTTTGTAGGATATGCAGTTTTAGATGAGGAGGTGAAAATATGGCGAAAACATTGGAGTTACAGTTTCTTACAGAATTTGGACAAAGTCAAAATCTGACCGTAGATGCGCCGAAAGGACCGATTGATGAGGCTGAGGTGAAAGCAGCAATGGAAGCTATTATCGCTTCAAATGCTTTCCGTAGTTCAAAAGGAAGATTGGCGAATATAAAAGGTGCCCGTGTGATTGAGCGAAATGTTACGGAATATGAGATTTAATTTTTGCGGAGGAGCCGGGAGAAGAACAATCTGGCTCCTTTTGAAATCTTAGTATTGAACCAGTAGTAGATCAGATCCAAATGCCTTAGTGTTATTTTGAAATAAAAAAAGAACAACAGCACAACGTATATTTTCGGGAAAATGAGAAAACTACAACGAGCCAGAAAAACTAGAGCATTTAAAAGCTGCCTATATAAGGAGAGGAGGAGAGAGAGGTGGAGCAATTCATTCCATTCATAAGCGAGGTAGGGTTTCCAATTATCGTTACCCTTTACTTACTTTATCGAATCGAGGCAAAGCTGGATGTAGTTGTGCAATCTATTCTAAGCCTCCCTGAGCAATTAAAAGAATAGGCAAATTTGAATTCATGTTCAAATGAAGAATCTAATCTGAGAAAACTAAGATAGAATAATAATTTTTCGGGATGTTTTGTCATGTTTCGACACGTTTAAACATTGATATATAAGGGTTTGTCGGATTTATCCACATTGACAGAATTAACTGAAAATGTTATATTAAAAACAGCCGTTAGCACGTGTTTGTTTTTTCAAGACACTTGTTCCAAAATGTTTCGAATGATTTCACAATCTAAAGGTACTAGAATAATGTAGTTTGATAATCCATTATTCATAGATGAAAGCCTTTACGAAATGGACTCGAGTAATGTAAGAAGATGCAATACGTTGTAAATGGTGAATTTTACACATGGCACTTATCCTGTGCCGATTTAGGAGGATTTTTTTTCATGAAAAACGGTAAAGTAAAATGGTTTAATGCAGAAAAAGGGTTTGGATTCATCGAATCTGAAGATGGAAATGATGTATTTGTACATTACTCTGCTATTCAGGCTGAAGGATTCAAAACATTAGAAGAAGGCCAAGAAGTATCTTTTGAGGTTGTTGAAGGTGCTCGTGGGCCGCAAGCGGCTAATGTGGTAAAACTTTAATTTAATTGTAAATGTTGAACGGCTCAACCTCGTGGTTGGGCTGTTTTTAGGTTATCCGGAATCCTGTAATTGTAAAGTTTCATCACTCTCTAAAACTGGTATAATGATGAAAGATAAGATGGGGTGAGAATGATGAAATTTATTCATACTGCCGATTGGCACTTAGGGAAGCTTGTTCATGGTTTATACATGACAGAGGATCAACGAATAGTCCTCAACCAATTCGTTAAACTAGTAGAGGAAGAGAAACCGGATGCTGTTGTGATAGCCGGTGATTTATATGACCGCTCAGTTCCACCGATCGATGCAGTTGAACTCCTTGATGAGATCCTTTTTAAAATCAATGTGGAACTAAACACACCAATCATTGCGATTGCTGGTAATCATGATAGTGCTGAAAGATTATCATTTGGAAGCTCGTGGTATCGAAACAGCCACTTTTATTTAACTGGTAAGCTCCAAAAAGCATTTCAACCAATTCATTTAAAAGGGGTTAATTTTTATTTAGTTCCTTATGCCGAACCAGGGATGGTCAGACATCTGCTTGATGATGATACCATCCATTCCCATCAGGATGCCATGAAAGCGATGATCGGCACAATAGAAAAATCATTAAATGTAAACGAACCGAACGTTTTTGTCGGACATGCTTTTGTTTTAGGCGGAAGCACGTCTGAATCTGAACGAACTCTTTCTGTAGGTGGTTCTGGTTGCGTTGGTCAAGAATTATTTTCCCCGTTTTCATATACTGCTTTAGGGCATCTCCATAGTCCGGATGCTATAAAACATGATAAAATCTTTTATTCTGGATCACTATTAAAATATTCTTTCTCGGAAGCGAAGCAAAAAAAATCCGTTCAAATAGTTGAAATGAATGAGAATGGCACATTCCAGATCCGCTATCATTCTCTTGCTCCGAAACAGGATATGCGTGAGCTTGAAGGTTATTTAGAAGAACTTTTAGATCCGAGCTTTTACGAAAGACAGAAGCGAGAAGATTATTTGAAAATAACATTACATGATGAAGGGGCCTTGCTTGATCCGATAAACAAACTCCGCCAAGTCTATCCAAATGTTCTTCATTTGGAGCGTAAAATGGCATTAGCCGATTTGAAAAAGAGTGAACAGACGACGGTGCAAAGAGAGGAAAAAAAGTCCGAGATTGAGCTATTTGCACAATTCTATCAAGAGATGACAACAGCCGATTTCACACCAGAAAAACAGCAAGTGATGGCTGAAATGATTGACAAAGCGCTGAGCGAGGAGGGCGTAAAATGAGACCGATTACGTTAACGATGCAAGCCTTTGGTCCTTATGCAGGGAGAGAAACAATTGATTTTAGTGAACTAGGAAATCGAACGATGTTTGTGATTTCCGGAAAAACAGGTTCTGGGAAAACGACGATTTTTGACGGTATCAGCTATGCCATATATGGAAAAGCAAGTGGCGAGGATCGCAACGGCTCAGAATTAAGAAGTCAATTCGCTCGTGATGATTTACATACAGAGGTCGCCTTGAAGTTTAGTTTACGGGGGAAGCAATACTTCGTTAAACGTTCTCCACAACAGGAAAAGAAAAAGGAACGTGGGGATGGCTATAGAACCGTTGGCGCAAGTGCTGAATTATATATATTTGATCAATATGGAGAACAACAGCTTGTCGCAGCGAACGTGAGAGATGTGGATGAAAAAATAAAAGAGATTATGCTGATTGACAGTAATCAATTCAGGCAAATTTTAATGATTCCACAAGGCGAATTTCGCAAGCTACTAACATCAGATAGCAAAGAAAAGGAAGTGATTCTTCAGCGCCTGTTCCATACGGAAATGTATAAACGAATTGAGGAAAAACTGAAGCAAGAAGCAATCGAATTAAAGAGAAACGTTGAAAATCAACAAGAAGAACGAGCACTTTTAATTCGTAAAATTTCGGCCATTTATAACGAAGAACTTAAGCGTTATTTAGAAGCAGGCAGTGATCAGGATGTTCTTATATTTCCGTTACTTGAAACAGAAATTGAAAAAATGGCTGAGCAGTTAGAAAAAATAAAAAATGAAGTAAAGGAGAAAGAAAAGGATAAAGAACTATTTGCTCAAAAATTATATGAAGCAGAAAATATCGTTAAGCAAATGGAGACAAGGGAGCAATTAGCTGTCAGAAAAAAAGCCCTTGAAATCAATAAAGAGATGTTCGTACGAAAGGAAAAAGAAATTGTACAGGCAAATAAAGCTGCACTTTTAGCAAAACAGGATGAATTATGCCATCGCCTAAAAAAGGAACGGGATGCGCTCATTGAAAATGTAAAGCTTCGAGCGAAAAATTTAGAAGATTTGCATGCACTTTTACAAAAACACGAAGAAATTTGGAAGAATGAATTAGCAAAAGAAGATGAAAGAAAAAAAGTCCAAGAGGAGATTCACTCTCTTCAACAGATGAAAGATGAAGTGACTTCTTTTGCGCTATTACAAAAAGAAGTCATGCAAATGCAGCAAAATAGAGCAAAACGATTGGAACAGCAGCAGCAGCTAGAGGAAACCTTTTGCTTGACGGAAAAGGCATTAGGTAAGCTGCTAAAGGAAAAGAATTCAATCGAGAAAATTGATGTTCAAATTCTTGAAAATAGGCGAAATTTTGATAAGCTTGAGCAGGAATTAGCATTGGCAGCAAAGTATGGACAGCAAGTACAAAAAAATAAAGAAAACGCCATAAGTTTAGAGAAAAGTCACAAAATGCTCGCTCAGGCACAAGCGCGCCTCGATGACGCGAAGGCATTGGTTCACGACCTTGAAAACAAGTGGCTCCATGGTCAAGCGGCTGCTTTAGCGAATCAACTTCATACGGGAGAAGCGTGCCCTGTATGCGGCTCAACAGAGCATCCGCAGCCAGCTTCTCAACATGCCGAGTTCGTTCCTGATGAGAATGATCTGAAAGCCGCTAAAGAACAGGTCGCTGTTTTAGAACAAGAGAGGTTACAACTAGAATCAGCCTTTCTTGAAAAGCAATCCAGAATGAAAACAGGTTCAGAATTACTTCAGGAAATTTCTCAAGATTTAATAAAGCTGCGAGCGGACTTTACAGAAGACAAACTAGAATCGTACAACCATGATTTATTAGATAGAAAGCGTATTTTACAGAAAGAATATCAGCAGTTGATTGAATTGGAAAAGAAATACAAACAAGTTTCAGCAGAAGTAGCAAAATTGGAGGAGAAAAAGAATCTTCTTGAACAGCAAATTTCTGATGTTAAAGGACAAGTTAATGATGCTGCAATAAGATTTACGGAAAAAAATACACAATTAAATGGATTAATGTCAAGAATTCCTGTGGAGCTTCGATCAACGGAGGCTTTTGAGAGGAAATGGCTGAAGGCTGTGCGTACACAAGAAAGTCTCCTTCAGCAATTTGAAGCAACACAGAGACATTTTCAAGAGACAAAAGAGAAATACTTTTCAGCGCAAAGTGCTTTTGAGACAGTGCAGAAACATGCGAAAGAAAAAGAAACAGAATTGAATGTAGAAAGAGCAGCGTTTATAAAGCAATTAAAAGAGCAAGATTTTAAAGACTACAAGCAATTTGAATATGCTAAGCGTTCAACTGAGGAAATTGCCCTGCTTGAAAAGGAAATTCGTCATTATTATGAAGAGCTTCGTTCCGTTTCAGATCGTTATCAGGAATTAGTAGAAACGCTGCGTGGTATAGACAAACCTAATTTACAAGAATTACAGCAAAAAGTTCATGAAGTTCAGGAAATAATAGCAGAATTAAATACCCAATATACGAATCTTTTTATTAAAAAGAACGAAAATGAACAAATTCGCGCTTTAATTGTGCGGATTAATGATGAGATGAAGGAATTAGAAAAGCGATACAAATTGGTAGGAGAACTGTATGATATTACCCGCGGACAAAATGCTGCGAAGATTACGTTTGAACGGTATGTATTAGCTGCTTTTCTTGATGACATTTTACGAGAGGCGAATAGCCGTTTATTAAAAATGACAAGTGGACGTTATCAAATGCTGCGAAAAAAAGAACGAGCGAAAGGGAATGTCCAAAGTGGTTTGGAATTACTTGTTTTTGATCAATACACAGGGCAAGAAAGACATGTTAAAACGCTATCCGGTGGAGAAAGCTTTAAGGCTGCTCTCTCACTGGCATTAGGGCTTGCAGATGTCGTTCAGAATTACGCGGGAGGCGTATCGCTAGAAACAATGTTTATTGATGAAGGATTCGGAACTTTAGATCCAGAGTCGCTCGATCAGGCCATTGAAGCGCTCATTGATATTCAAAGCAGTGGAAGGCTTGTTGGAATCATTTCTCATGTGCCAGAGCTCCGCGAGCGCATAGATGCAAGACTTGAGGTTACAGGGACGCAAACGGGCAGTACAACAAATTTTTATTTTTTAAATTAGAAATAAAACACTGACTACACTATTGATCGATGGTGTAGTTTTTTTCATCATACCGGGAAATATGTCAAAAGGCACTTTGATTGATATATGTCATTATCGCAATGATCAAGTATAATACAAGTATTGGTTTTTTTGTGGGGTGAGAGATTTGCAACATTTTTTTGGACATGATTATGGGCTTTTCCCCTTTCAAATATTTTCTTTATCCCATTTTATTATGCTATTTTTCTTTTTTTTCGGTTCTATACTGATTGTAATGTTGCAAACGACACTAAAAAAATATGAAAAAGTTATTAAGACAATATTGTTCGTTTGCCTTTTTCTTTTTGAAACTCTTTATCATGTTTGGCTCTTTGTCGGGGGACAATGGAGTATTGCTTTTGCGTTGCCGTTTCATCTTTGTTCGATTAGTTTGCTCCTTTGTTTAATCCTTTTATTATCCAATTCTAAACTCGTTTTTCAGTTTGTTTACTTTCTCGGCTTCGCTGGAGCTATGCAAGCGATGGTTACACCTGAATTATTTGTTGGCTTTCCCCATTTTCGCTTTTTTCAATTTTTCACCACTCATATGCTTATTATTTGGGTAGGGTTATTTTTTGTATTTGTTAAAGGGTATGTGGTGACAAAAAGAGGCCTGTGGCAATCGTTTGCCTTTTTAAACGCTGCTGCTGTAATTGCTTTTCTTGCTAATATTGCAACTGGAGGAAATTATATGTTTTTGGCGCACAAGCCAGAGAACCCCTCCTTAATTGATTTTTTAGGACCGTATCCTCTATATATTCTTGTGTTAGAATGTATTGCACTTGTATTATTTTTTGTATTATATTTGCCATGGAGGAAGAGAGGAGAGAGAAAATGAAGAAAATTATTGTAATGGGAGTTTCAGCTGGGGCAGGAAAATCAACCCTCGCCAAAAAAATGGGTTCCATCTTAAACATTCCTGTTTATCATTTAGATACTTTATATTGGAGGCCAGGGTGGGTTGAAGCTAGTCCAGACGAATTTTGCACGGCTCAAGAAGAAATTGTGCAGCAATCTGAATGGATAATAGAAGGAAACTACAGCAGTACTTTTGAAGTGCGATTCCCTCATGCGGATGCGATCGTTTACATAGAAAAACCGCTTTTAGTGTGCCTTTATCGGGTTGTTAAAAGAAGAATTCAAAATCATCGAAAAACTCGCAGTGATATGGCTCCTGGCTGTGAGGAAAAACTTGACTGGGCCTTTATCAAGTTTATTTTAACGACTTATGCCAATAGAAAAAAGATTATGGCTGAGCACTGTGAAAAATTTAAGAAAACAAAAAAAGTGTTTATTCTCCGAAATGAGCGAGATATTGAGTCTTTTTTAGAGGAATTGGATTAAAGCAAAAAAGCAAATGGAAAGCCGATTTGCTTTTTTGCAGGGAATGAAATTCCAATTTGACTGTTAAAGTGAAATATTATTTACAGTGGTAGTTACTTTTTTACTTCTTTGAATGAAATTGCAATCACACGCTCTGTTTCTTTATCAAATTTTATATTGACTAAAAGTCCGAATTCTTTGTCATTCTCTTTTAGCCACAGCTTAAACTTTTCGACTGTTGTATTTGTACCTTGAACACGACCGATATGTTTATAATCTTTTATTTCTGCATTTGGATATTTTTCCTTCGTTTTGCTTAATGCTAGCTGCCCCCATTTTTCAAATTTTTCTTCAGCTTCGACAATGGAAGAATCGATTGCAATAAAGGCAAAGCCGGCGGTTAAAAGAATCAAGCTTATCAGTATTTTTTTCATTTATTTGTTGCTCTCCTTTTTTTCTATTAGTTTTTCATGTTTTTTCAACTCTATTCATATAGAAGAGAAAAATTCGAACTTAAAACTGTGATCTTCTTCCTTGAAAGTAGATTTAATTCAAGCTACAGTTAATGAAGATACAATAAAGGAAGGGAACGCGGGATGAAAAGATATTTTACGATTGGAATGGCCGGGCATATCGACCATGGAAAGACAACGTTAACAAAGGCCTTAACAAACGTTGATACAGATCGCTTAAAAGAAGAAAAGGAGCGGCAAATCTCGATTGAATTAGGATTTGCTCCATTGTATGAAGATAATGAAATACAAATCTCAGTCGTTGATGTACCAGGACACGAACGGTTTATTCGTCAGATGATTGCTGGAGTGGCCGGGATTGATTTAGTCGTTCTTGTCGTCGCAGCTGACGAAGGGGTCATGCCGCAAACCCGAGAACATTTAGACATTCTCGGTTTTTTAGGGATTCGAAATGGACTGGTTGTCATTTCCAAAATTGACCGGGTGGAGAAAGAATTTATAGAACTTGTGAAAGAAGATATTAAAGAAGAGTTAAAAGAAACAGTTTTTGAGCAAGTGCCAATGCTCTTGGTTGATAGCATTGCAAATTACGGAATTGACGAACTGAAAGCGATGATTATCAATATGTTAAAAGAACAGGAAATGCGTGATATTAAAGGGGCATTTCGCTTACCTATTGATCAAGTATTCACTGTTAAAGGCCAAGGTACCGTTGTAAGAGGAACCGTTTACGAGGGAAGGATTGAGGAAGGGCAGAGCCTGATGATTATGCCGAAGGGTCTTGAAGGAAAGGCACGGCAAATCCAGGTTCATCATCGACCGGCAAGAGAAGCCTTTGCAGGCCAGCGGGCAGCAATTAATTTATCGGGCATCTCAAAAGAGGAAGTTGAGCGTGGAGATGTGGTTGTCTCTTCTGAACATTTTAATGTAACAAGAACGATTGATGTCGCCATTCAAGTGGTAGAGGATTTAGATTATATGGTTAAACAGCGGATGCCGATTAAATGTCATATTGGAACAGCGGAAGTGATGGGACGCATCGTTTTCTTCGATCGCAATGAATTGAAAGCTGAAAACGGTGAAATTCTTTGTCAAATTCGATTAGATGAGGAGATTGTGGCGAAGCGAGGCGACCGTTTTATTTTAAGAAGACCTAGTCCTCAGGAAACAATTGGAGGCGGTTGGGTCATCGATCCACAAGGACAGAAATATCGTTTTGGAGAGCGGACTATTGCAGCATTAGAACAAAAGAAAGTCGGGACACCAGGGGAAAGAATGGTCACTGCATTAATGGAAGCAAAAAGTTTAACAATGGTCGAATTAATGGCGCATACATCGCTTGATGAAGATATTGTCAAAGAAGAATTGCAAAGCGAAGATTTCATTTTATATAACGGAAAAGAGTACACGTTAAAAGCATTAGTTGATTTGAACGAAGAGGAGTTATATAACCGACTAAGAGACTTTCATACCAGTTATCCAATGAAGCAAGGGTTAAATAAAGGAGAATTAATTCAACATATAACAAAGCAATATCCGAAAGGGTTATTGGATTTTGTGATAGAGGAAGCAATTAAATTAGGAATATTTAAGCGAAAAGAGCAATTTATATCATTAAAAGAATTTGTGCCACATGTTCCGAATAATTGGAGTGTACGTGTTGAAAATATGATGGCAAAGTTGAAATCTGATCGGATGAAGGTTCGCTACTTTTCAGACTATTTGAAAGAAGCAGGAATTCCGGACAATGTAGCAATTGATTTGCGAAAATTTTTAGAAGATACAAGTCAAATCGTTTCTTTAGATGGTCAGTTTTATTGGCATGGGGAAATCTTCAGAGAAGCAGTGGCAAAATTAAAGAAAAATACCGGAATAGAATTTGAGGTTGGTGAGGCAAAAGATATTCTCGGTTTATCGCGAAAATATATGATTCCATTTCTAGAGACTTTAGATCGTATGGGATTCACCGTAAGACAGGAAAATAAAAGAGTTTGGAAGTGAGGGATGTAACATAACTTACTTTCAAACAATGAGAAAGATGAATTTGAGTCATCCTATTCACCTTTCTCCACTTTTAAAGAGAATTAATTTATTCAATTTTCGTAATAATGATACTATTTAAAAAACAATGAAAATACTTTAATATGAAAGTGAGCGTTTTCCAAACCATTAAAAAGGAGGAGCGTATGCAATATTTATTTTTACAAGAAGAACATGAGATATTTCGTAAAGCATTAAGAAAATTTCTAGAAAAAGAGGCATATCCATTTTATGGAGAATGGGAGGAAGCACGGGAAATTCCAAGAGAATTTTGGCGGAAGATGGGTTCTCAAGGCTATCTTTGTCCAGATGTGGAGGAGAAATATGGCGGTAGCGGAGTGGATTGGGGATTCTCGGTAATCATCAATGAAGAGCTTGAAAAGGTCGGTTCAGGATTAGTCGGTATCGGACTTCATAGTGATATTGTCATTCCTTATATCACTTCATATGGGACAGAAGAGCAGAAACAGCGTTGGCTTCCGAAATGTGTGACAGGTGAGATGATAACTGCAATTGCGATGACCGAGCCAGGGACTGGTTCAGATCTAGCGAGCATTGAAGCGACTGCGAAACTCGATGGAGATGTTTATGTATTGAATGGACAAAAAACATTTATCACGAACGGAATTCATGCCGATTTAATTATCGTTGCCTGTAAAACAGACGTCAATACGAGCCCAAAGCATAAAGGTATTAGTCTTTTAGTGGTAGAGAGAGGAACACCGGGATTTTCCCGTGGTAGAAAGTTAAACAAAGTCGGAATGCATTGTCAGGATACAGCAGAATTAATATTTGAAGATTGCTTAGTGCCGAAAGAAAATCTTCTAGGAGAGGAAGGGAAAGGCTTTTTATATTTAATGGAAAAGCTACAGCAGGAAAGATTAGTAGTAGCGATTGCTGCACAAGCTGCTGCGGAAAAAATGCTTGAGAGCACATTGTCCTATATCAAAAGCCGTGAAGCATTTGGTAAACCGATTAGTAAATTTCAAAACACTCAATTTAAAGTTGCAGAGATGGCGACAGACATTGAAATGGGCAGAGCCTTTCTCAATCAGCTTATTTACGAGCATATGCAGGGAGAAGATGTTGTTACGAAGGTATCGATGGCGAAGTGGAGGCTTACTGAGAATGCAAGAAAAATAGCGACTGAATGTATGCAGCTTCATGGCGGTTACGGTTATATGGAAGAATATGAGATTGCAAGACGTTATCGCGATATTCCTGTGGCAAGTATTTATGCTGGTACGAATGAAATTATGAAAACGATTATCGCAAAAAATATGGGATTATAACTTTTGAGATTTTTTTGCATTAGCATATGCCGTCCATTATTAAAACTACAATCGAGTATATCCGAATTAACGAAGGAAAAAGAGGCATTTATAAAATGTTTGATTGGGAGGTAGGAAGATGACAACGATTGGACGTATATTTGATTTAACCGTTGCTAAGTACCCTAACAAAGAAGCACTTTATGATGTAAGAAAGGATATTCGATTAACCTATTTAGAATGGAGCGAGGAAGTAAACAAACTTGCAAATGCTCTCCTTCATGAAGGAGTAAGAAAAGGGGACAGAGTGTCTACTTATTTGTTTAATACGGAGGAATTAGCGACTACCTTTTTTGCTTGTGCAAAAATTGGTGCTGTCTTCAATCCGATTAATTTTCGCTTAACGCCTGAAGAATTAGCTTATATTATTCATGATGCACAGCCAAAAGTTGTTCTCTTTGAAAAAATGCTCTCCTCCGGAATTGAACCGATTCATCACCGTTTTGAAAAGACAAGATTTTGGTTTATAGATGAAGATACCCCATCTTATGCTGCCAATTACAGAGATAAACTTGTCTCGGCACCTTATTATGAAAAAGACGAACATATTGATGAGAATGATATGTACGCCATTATGTATACAAGTGGTACGACTGGAAGACCAAAGGGGGTCATACATAAACACCGTGATATGGTCGAGCAAAGCTTAATTGTGATTTCGTCAACCAAGGTTATATCAGATGATGTTGGACTTGTAACAGCACCAATGTTCCATTGTGCAGAACTACATTGTGCATTGCTACCGAGAGTTCATGTTGGTGGGAAAAACGTAATTCTTCATCATTTTACACCAAAAGAGGTGCTTCGAGTAATTGAACAAGAGAAAATTACGAAGTTTTTTGCCGCACCAACGATGTGGAACATGCTTCTGCAAGAAAACTTAAGCGAGTATAATCTTTCCAGCTTAAAAATGGGGTTGTATGGGGCTGCCCCAATGGCTCCAAGTTTAGTGTTTGCTTGTCAAGAAAAACTGGGCATTCAACTTATTCAAGCGTATGGAATGACGGAAATGGGTCCCGCGATCACGTTTTTATCTGAAACCGATCAAATTAGAAAAGCTGGTTCGGCAGGTCAGGTATGTTTGAATCACGAAATTCGAATTGTGAGGCCAAATGAAGATGGACCATCTGAACCAGATGATATTGTACCAGCCGGAGAAACAGGAGAAATTATCGTGAAAGGGCCATGTATGATGGACGGTTATTTTAATCGAGATGAGGCGACAGAAAAGGCATTATACAAAGGCTGGTACCATTCAGGCGACATCGGCTATCTTGACGAGGAAGGCTATCTATACGTAAAGGATCGGGTAGACGACATGATTATTTCAGGAGGTGAAAATATTTACCCGCGTGAGGTAGAGGATTGCTTGTATGGGCATGATGGGGTACTTGATGTCGCGGTCATTGGGCAACCAGATGACAGATGGGGCGAATCAGTTACTGCTTTCGTCGTAAAAAAAGATTCCTCAATAACGGAGGAAGAGCTGGATGAATACTGTAAAAACAGTGAATTACTCGCAAATTATAAACGGCCACGAAAATATATTTTCTGTGAGGCGCTGCCACGAAATGCGAGTGGGAAAATTCAAAAATTTGTTTTACGTAAACAACTCGAAGATCTGTTTGCTTAAGAACAAAAGCGTGAGGCACCATCACGATAATTATAGTGTAATGGCTTCTAACAGAGGATAAATCAGCCGTGAAAACGAAAACGGGAAAACAATTGTTTGACTTAACGGAAGTAAGCAGGATTTGGAGAATTTCGCCGTTTAAAAGAACAAGGAGCTTACGGCGATCTAAGCATGGAAAAACCGTTTGGATATGGGTCCAAACGGTTTTTAAATCATTTTAATTTAAAGGAACTTTTTAAGGAAACGATTAAATTAAATACAGGTTTATCTGGTGTTGAATACTTCGGATCAACATTGAAATAGCCGTGGCGGAAGAATTGGAATTTATCCTGTGGTTTAACGTCCTGCATATTTGGTTCTACAAATCCTTGGATAATTTGTAATGAATTAGGGTTAACGTAATCTAAAAATGTTTTATTTTCATCGTCTTCCCCATCTGAATCCTCATCTAAAATAAGGGGTTCATAAAGACGGAATTCCGCCGGAATGGCATGCTTTGCATCGACCCAGTGCAACGTTCCTTTTACTTTACGTCCAGTAAAACCTGTTCCACTTTTTGTTTCTGGATCATACGTACAATGGATTTCAACGATTTGACCATTTTCATCTTTTATAACATCCTCACATTTGATGAAATAAGCGTGCTTCAAACGAACTTCATTGCCAGGGAATAAGCGGAAATATTTTTTTGGTGGATCTTCCATGAAATCTTCTTGCTCGATATAGATTTCTCGTGAAAATGGAATTTGTCGAGTACCCATTTCCTCATTTTCAGGATTGTTCTCCGCTTCTAGCATTTCGACCTTATCCTCTGGATAATTCGTGATCACGACTTTTAATGGACGAAGAATTCCCATCGTACGAGGAGCTTTAAGTTTCAAATCTTCTCGCACATAGTGATCGAGCATCGCAGAGTCAACAAAGCCAGAGCCCTTGGAAACGCCTGTTTCTTTTACGAATTCACGAATCGCTTCAGGAGTAAATCCTCTTCGTCGCAATCCAGAAATTGTTGGCATCCGCGGATCGTCCCAGCCATCAACAAACTTTTCATCAACAAGTTGCTTTAGTTTGCGCTTGCTCATAACCGTGTTTGTAATATTTAAGCGCCCAAACTCAATTTGTCGGGGTTTATTTTCAGTTTCACATTCAGCAATGACCCAATCATAGAATGGGCGTTGATCTTCAAACTCTACTGTACAAAGAGAATGGGTTACTCCCTCAATTGCGTCCTCCAATGGATGGGCAAAAGCGTACATTGGATAAATGCACCATTTGTCACCAGTATTATGATGAGTTGCATGGGCAATTCGATAGATGACAGGGTCGCGTAAGTTAATATTAGGAGAAGCCATGTCAATTTTCGCTCTAAGCACTTTTTCGCCGTTCTTGAATTCACCTTTTTTCATACGTTCAAATAGATCGAGGTTCTCTTCAATTGAACGATTGCGGAAAGGGCTATTTTTTCCAGGTTCTGTTAAAGTTCCTCGGTACTGGCGGATTTCGTCAGCGCTTAAATCATCGACATATGCCTTGCCTTTTTTAATAAGTAAAACTGCTTTATTGTACATTTCCTCAAAATAGTCTGAGGCAAATCGTAGTTCGTCCCAATCATAGCCGAGCCATTTAACATCCTCTTTAATAGAGTCAACATATTCTTGGTCCTCTTTTAACGGATTTGTATCGTCAAAGCGTAAATTCGTTTGACCGTTAAAGTCATCAGCAAGTCCAAAGTTGATAACGATTGATTTTGCGTGTCCAATATGTAAATAGCCATTTGGCTCAGGAGGAAACCGAGTCACGATTTTGTCGTGCTTACCAGCTTCTAAATCCTCCTTCATAATGCTCTTAATAAAATTTGAAGAATTTTCCAATCTTTATCAGCCTTTCCAATTATCTATAGTTATTGTCCTATTATACAATAGGACAATGAGAATTCACAATGGTTGCAAGGCGCATGCTTAAAAAGGACATATGTACATTTGAGGGATAGCGTTCAAGTGGCTGCATCTTTCTTTAAGCTGGATTAGAGCTTTGTCATTTATATTTTACTTGATTTGTTTTTACTATGAAAATAGGGAAAAATCACATAAAAACAGTGAATATTGTGGTATGATGATGTTGAGTTTTACTTTCATATTTTGTATTTAAAAGGAGCATATATTATGAAATATAGATCTGCATTTGACATAATAGGTCCAGTCATGATTGGACCTTCAAGTTCACATACAGCCGGAGCAGCACGAATTGGCCGAGTAGCAAGGACGTTATTCGGCTACCAACCACTAAAAGCGGTTATTCATCTGTATGGATCTTTTGCGGAAACATATAAAGGACATGGAACAGATGTGGCGATTGTGGGCGGACTTCTTGATTTTGATACATTTGACGAACGAATTCCTACTTCCCTGCAACTGGCAAAGGAAGCAAATATGGAGGTTGAGTTTATTGTCGAAAGAACGGTTACAGACCATCCGAATACAGTTCGCATTAAACTTTATGATGAGCAAAAAGAATTAGAGGTAGTTGGCATTTCTATTGGTGGGGGAACGATTGAAATTACAGAGCTTAATTCATTTCAGCTTAAGCTTTCAGGTGAAAATCCAGCAATTTTGGTTGTTCATAATGATCAATTTGGCGTTGTTTCTGCCGTTACGACGGTAATGGCACAAAATGAAATCAATATTAGCCATATGGAGGTTTCCCGTAAAGAAAAAGGAAAAATGGCGATGATGGTGATCGAGGTGGATCAAAAAATTAGCGCTGAGGTCCTGAAAGAAATTGAGAGTTTGCCAAACGTCACGCAAATTATTCAAATGGTTGAATAAGCTATGAAGGGATTGGAGCAAAATGATGTTTAGAAATGTTGCTGAGCTAGTGGAACTTGCAGAGAAAAAGCAAGTGAAAATAGCAGAAGTGATGATCCAGCAGGAAATGGAAGTAACCGGTCTAGCTCGTGAAGATATAATCGCTAAAATGGAACATAATTTAGTTGTAATGGAACAAGCAGTTGAAAGAGGTCTTAAAGGCGTGACATCTGTTTCAGGGTTAACAGGTGGGGACTCTGTTCTTCTGCAAAATTATATAAAAAGCGGCAAGTCATTAGGCGGAAATATTTTATTAGATGCTGTCAGCAAAGCGATGGCCACAAATGAAGTGAATGCGGCAATGGGGGTCATTTGCGCAACGCCTACGGCAGGCTCTGCGGGAGTAGTACCTGGAACTTTATTTGCAGTGAAGAAAAAATTAAATCCAACACGTATGGAAATGGTTGAATACTTATTCACTGCTGCAGCTTTTGGCTTTGTCGTAGCTAATAATGCATCCATTTCCGGTGCGGCAGGTGGCTGTCAAGCTGAAGTTGGCTCTGCTAGCGGCATGGCTGCAGCAGCTATAGTCGAATTGGCAGGTGGTACACCAAGCCAATGTGCGGAAGCGATGGCAATCACATTAAAAAACATGCTCGGCTTAGTATGTGATCCGGTTGCTGGACTCGTTGAAGTCCCTTGTGTGAAAAGAAATGCGATGGGTGCATCTAATGCCATTACGGCAGCAGATATGGCGCTGGCTGGAATTAAGAGCCGTATTCCTTGTGACGAAGTCATTCATTCTATGTATCTCATTGGCCAAACGATGCCAACAGCCCTTCGTGAAACCGCAAAAGGTGGCTTAGCTGCGACTCCAACGGGAAAGCGACTAGAGGCGGAAATATTTGGACAGCAAAAACAACTGCAATCCTGATGTTAAAAAAGCTGAGTCAAAAGGTTATTTAAGTAACAACTTTTTGCTCTCAGCTTTTATTTTGCATGTTGCCATTATCGAGCAAGTCATTCTTTTATTTATTCATTAATTTCTTACAAAAAAATCAAAGCCAAGCATGGTCAAAATGCCAAATGTCAATGTCCAAACGACTAAGCTAATCGTTGACCAAAGCATCGTCCAATTTTTCTTTGCGCCGAGTGACATCCCGATAAAAATAGCAATGTGGATCCCAATTAGGACAGGACCTAGCAGCGTTAGCCCTGGAAGACCATACTTATTCCAAATTTTATGGGCGCGTTCGCTTCGTTTGGAGCGTTCGTTTTCTGTTTCCCCCTTTTTTTCTTTTCGCTTTGCAAGCCAAGTCTTCACCTTTTCAAATCCAATAATGAGAAGGATAACTGTACTGAGGTTTCCTGTAAATCCGGAGACCATAACCCAGAAGGGGGATAAACCTCGGATTATCCCGAGTGGAATAACGAGGGCGATTTCTAACCAAGGTGTTGCAGCGGCAATAAAGATGAGTATGTATTCAATGAACAATCAACAAACCTCCTTTTCCAAATTATTATAACAATTGGTACGAATATTAAGCTAGAAAGAATTTGTAAAAATGGATGAGGATGAATCGAAAATATCTATATTTGATTGATCAAGGGCATGTCGTATTTCGTCTAATATTGCGGTAAAATAGTATAAAGGTAGGTATATAAAATGAATGATGAATTAAAGAAAGCATTAGAACTAAGAAAAAATGGTCGGTATGAGGAATGTTATCTAGTGATGACTAAATTAGGAAAGGAATTTCCTGATGACCCACAAATTCTTTATCAGTGTGCCTGGAGCTGCGATAACTTTGGAAAAGAAGAGGAAGCGGTTGGATATTATGAGGCAGCGATAAAGCTTGGATTAGCGGGTGATGATTTAGAGGATGCTTACTTAGGCCTAGGAAGTACATATCGAACTTTAGGAAACTATTCTTGCTCAAAAACAGTACTGGAGAAAGGAATAGAGCAGTTTCCACAAAATCAGGCATTAAGGGTTTTTTATTCTATGACTCTATATAATCTCAATGAACATGAAAAGGCGATGACGGAGTTGCTAAATTGTCTTGTGAACACAACCGATGATCCAAATATAGTAGGTTATAAGAAAGCGATCCAGTTTTATGCAGACAAGTTAAACGAAGTATGGAAATAAGAAATAAGAGGAGAATCGATATGGTTGGTTCAAATGGTGAGCACTTGTTGCAGCAGCGGTACGCTACAAAAAGAAGGGCTGAAGCATTTTATGAGCATCAAGTGATCAACTTTTTAAATGAAGAAATGAAGCAGTTTATTTCCTTGCAAAATATGGTCTTTATTTCAACTGCCGATGGAAATGGTGAATGTGACTCTTCGTTTCGGGCTGGGGAGCAGGGCTTTGTGAGAGTCATAGAAGACAAAATTTTGTGTTTCCCGGAATATCGAGGCAATGGGGTAATGGCGAGTCTTGGAAACATTTTGGAAAATCCCCATATTGGCTTATTATTTATTGATTTTGAAAGAGGCGTTGGTTTACATATAAATGGAAAAGCTGAAATCATTGAAAATGAACAGTTGAGTATGAAGGTACGGGAAGGGCTGGCACGTGAACTTATCAGTTATGAAGGTTTGCGGCTTGAGCGTTGGGTATTTATAGAAGTAGAGGAAGCATATATTCATTGCTCTAAGCACATCCCTAAATTCATAGCAATAGCCAAAGATATAAGCTGGGGTACAGATGATGAAATACGAAAGGGAGGGGATTATTTCAAGGTCAAGGCAATGAAAGCTCGAAAGGTCAAACTGAAATAGAAGAAGAGACTAGGGGGATGAAGCTTGAGAGATACGATTACAACAGAAGAAGAGTTGCGAGAACTGATTGGTGTTCCGAGTGAATTGGTAAAGAGAAAGGTGATAGCTGAACTGGATGAGCACTGTAAAAATTTTATAGCGAAGTCTCCTTTTTTAATGATTGCCACTGCAGATGAAAATGGATTTTGCGATGTCTCACCACGGGGAGATAAACCAGGATTTATTTACATAGAAAATGAACATTGCTTAATAATTCCTGAGCGACCAGGAAACAAGCGCATGGATACGTTAAGAAATATTTTGAAAAATCCTAGAGTAGGACTTCTTTTCTTTATACCAGGACTCGGAGAAACGTTAAGAGTTAATGGGAAAGCTGCCATTATTAAAAACGAAGAAGTTTTGGCAAAGCTATCTGCAAGAGGGAAAGCACCAATCGTTGCCATTCGAGTTGAAGTTGAGGAATGCTTTATTCATTGTGCTAAAGCATTTAAACGTTCTCAATTGTGGGAGCCTGAGACATGGTTAAATAAAGAAGCAATGCCTTCTGCCGCGCAAATATTATTTGCTCATACAAAAATTTCATCCATTGAAGAGATCGAACAAAGACTTGAGGAAGGATATAGAACGAGATTATAAAGTCAAATTGAAGGCTCCCAGCTTCAATGATGGGAAACATCTTTTTTATGACCAGTCAATCTTTTAAAGGAAGGCATGCTTTCGAAAGCAGTACCATTATTCGAAAAGCTTATTAAAAGTAAATGGGGATTAATCGTGAGGACTTTATTTTATTTGTTGTTGTTACTGTTCGGATCTCTACTCCTTGGGATAACAATAGACGACTCAATCATCGGGAATATTCTTTTAAAGGTGCTCGGAGCATTATGTTTTGTACCATTCTTGAAGACATGGCCGAAGGAAAATCGACTTAAGTGATCTTATTATTGATGGCCAATAGCCTAAGCATTGAAGAGACGTGTTTACATGTACATTCACAATGATTGTGCAGTTCTAACGGTATTGAAAATAAGAAATCGATTTAGCACCTTCCTTTTTTACTTGGAAGGTTTTTTGCATTCAGGTGCTAAGCTATGTTCAAAAACTTAATTTTTCAAGGCGGAGTTTAAAAATAAGGAAAAGCAGACTCCGAACATAGATAGTTGATAAAGACAGGGGGGATTAGATGCATTAAAGTTATGATTGTTCAGGTCTCCAGGATAAGCTGAACTATATATTTTGAATATAAAAAAACAGAATATTTAGTTAAATTGTGCTATAATGATGTTGGAGGTGGAATTTTTTGGTAAAACATATCCTTGTCCTTTCCCTGTTTGTTTCTTTAACAGCATGTGCTGGAAACATTAAAAAAGAACCGCAACATCCGTTGCTTTCTAGTGATGAGAACAATTATTCTTTATTGATCGTAGATGAAGCTGAAACAGAGATCGGAAGCCTTGAATGGAAAGACAACTATAATATTAAAAATGTAAAAACTGTGCTTAAACTCGATTCATTGGAAGAAGCAGATCAATCTTATAAATTTTTGCAATTGGATAGGACACCTATTTTTATTGTTTTTGATATGACGAATGTCGTCTTGAAAACAGGTAGTGAGCAAGAGCTCGTTCAGTTTTTACAGGAACACCATCCAAATGAATAAACGGAAGTGAAAGCGACAAAAAAGCGGTAGATTTAACCTTCTAACGTTTTCCTTCCCCCTCATTATAAAGAAATTTCTTTCAATCGAGCCCTAAATTTAATTTGCTGATTTAACTAGCGCACTGTCAGCCCCTCAATTTTGTTTTGAGCTCCCTTTTTAGCAATGATTGTATCCATAGCTCTGCTTTATAGCATGTTCGCTGGATCCTCAAGAAGGAAAAGCAGGGATTTAAATGCATGATGATATGCCCCTTTTCTCGTATCAACCATTTGCAAGGGTTATTTTTCTCCTTGAACACCCTCATTAAAAGACGCATTTTCGTTCCTCATGAAAAGTTGTGTGTAATCAAGTTTATACCCAATATAAGCAACCCCTTTTATCAACCATATTGAATAAAAAAGAAGGTGGCACAGTTTGTCTCTTCCTTCATAAAATACATGAGATATATTTTTATAAAATGGAGATTAATTGTCAGAAAAAGGGGATAAGAAAATGAAACAAAAGGTTTGTTTTCTTGTTACGGAACATTCTTTTTTAGATGTAAGGATATTTGAAAAGGAAGCTAAGAGCCTACAAAAAAAAGGATATGATGTAACAATGATCGTTCCGAAGGTCAATGGCTATCTTTTTGATATTAGTGGCGAGAAGCTGAAAAACTCTGTTGCTTCAAAAAGCTTCTATTATGAAGGGATCAAGATTGTTCCCTACACGGAACGACTAGGCAACCCACAAATTTATCAATATTATGACGATGTAACATCTGGGCGTGAAAATGAGGGTTTTCAGAATGAGTTGACAACATTAGGCATTAAGGAAAATGCCGATATTTATCATGCACATGAATTTCTTTCTTTTTATGCAGGCATCGGAATTAAACGTACGCTAAAGAAAAATGGACGTTCAGTAGCATTAATTTATGATAGCCATGAGCTATTTCCTGATCCTCTTGAATTGATGAATCAAAGAACGAGAATTGTGATGGATCAAATGTTAAAAAAGATGTTAAAAGAAGTCGATGGCGTGATTACTGTTTCAGAATCAATAAAATCATGGTATATGCAAATAGAACCAAGCTTGGCAATCGAAGTTATTTATAATTCTCCCCCTTTAACAGAGGAATTTACGGCGAAAGATTGGTCTTGTCGGCCATTGACAATCATTCACGAAGGCTTTATTAGTCAATCAAGGGGGAATTGGAGAAAAATAATTGGTAGCGTCGATGCGCTGAAATCGACGATTGATATCCGTTTTAAAATCATTGGCGGAACGAGGGCAAATGAGAAGAAATTGCTTGTACCTCCAAGTCTTAAAGAGCATTTTGAGATAAAAGAATGGGTCAACTATGTACAAATTCCATCAGAAATGAAATCTGCCCATTTAGGCTGGATTGATTTAAATTTAACTCATTCCTTAAACAATCAATATGCGATGCCGAACAAATTTTTTAGTTACTTGAACAACGGGGTTCCTGTTTTAGTAAACAACTGTGTTGATATGAAAGCTTTTATCGAGAAGCATCAATGTGGGATCGCTGTTTCTAAGGACTCTGTTACAGCAGAAGAATATGCGAATGTGATACGAAAGCTGAGTGAAAACGCTCATTTATTAAAGACCATGAGTATAAACGCAAGAAAAGTGATGGAAGAGTTCTATTGTTGGGAAAAGATGGAGCAGCGCCTATATAACTTTTATGAGCAAGTGACAAATTAGCATTTAGCTAAACTGGAATGTGAAGGAGATGCAAGAATAATGAAAGTTTTACACATACCATATGGTTCGCCCATGATTGATTTATGCCATGCTTTACAAAAGCAAGGCATAAAGGCAACTGCTTGCCATTTCACTAGTAATCGCTACCAATTTCAACCGGATATATGTTTGAATTTGGAGCGGCTATCAACTGAGGATAGAGAGCAAAGGCTTTCTGCATTTCTTGATCAAGCGATAAAAGAATATGACATTTTTCATTTTCATTTTGGGGAAAGCTTCTTTCCAGATAAAAGGGATTTGGAGCAAATTAAAAAAGCCGGCAAAAAAATGGTTATGCATCACCATGGTTCTGACGTCCGTATTTTTTCAATTGCGAGAAAGATGAATCCGTATATTCGCGTAAAACCTGAATGGACAGAGAAAAAAATTCGTGAAAACCTCGATATTCTCTCCAAATATATCGACCACGCATTTGTTCAGGACTACGAATTATATGCTTATATTCAACCTTATTATAAGGAAATCCACGTCATTCCTCATACATTAGATGTGAATCAAATCCTACCCACTTATCCAGAGGTGAAACAGGCACCGCTCGTTGTTCATGCGCCAACAAGGCGTGATCTGAAAGGAACAGACCATATCGTAAAGGCTGTAAATCAATTAAAGCATGAAGGCCTTCAATTCCATTTTCAGCTAATCGAAGGAATGACATATGAGCAAACGAAGGAATTGCTTGCGCAAGCAGATATCGTAATTGATCAACTTCGAATTGGTGCTTACGGTTATGTGAGCACTGAGGCGATGGCGTTTGGAAAGCCGGTCATTTGCTATTTACGAAGAGATGTGATGAAGAAGTATCCATCAGGTCTCCCGATTGTCAATGCTGATCCAGGAAATATAAAAAAAATATTAAAGGAATTAATAACGAGTCCCCATGAGTGGAAAGAGCTGGGAATAAGGGGAAGGCAATATGTAGAACAGAATCATAGTCAAGAAGCGGTAGCAAAGCAATATATTCATATTTATAAAAAACTATAGTAAAAAAAGTTTATTTTTATATTTTACAACAACCGTCTATACAATTTGCACATTCTTTTCATACGGTAAAAGGAAAGCTGAATATAAGAAGAGAGGTTGTGCTATGGAAAGGAGAAGAGAAGACAAACAAGTAGCGGTAGTTGGGCTAGGAAAAATAGGACTAGCATTGGCAGCCGTTATTGCTGAAAACGGATTTGATGTGATAGGTGCAGATATCAACCCTCATGTTGTATCGTTGGTCAACGAAGGGACTTCCCATGTTAAAAACGAGCCAGGACTTGATGAACTTGTGAAAAAAAACCATCAAAATAAACGATTAAGAGCAACTTATAAAACCGTGGAAGCAGTTAAAGATGCAGATGTGATCATCGTCATTGTGCCCGTATTAATTGATGATAACCATCAAACTGATTATCGTTATATGGATTTAGCTGTAAATGAAATTGGAAAAAGCATTCAAAAAGGGGCATTGGTCATTTTTGAAACAACAGTACCTGTAGGAGATACAAGAAATCGCTTTGGAAAAAAGATTGAGGAACTTTCCGGTTTAGTAGCTGGACAGGATTTTGATCTAGCATACAGTCCAGAGAGAGTGTACTCAAATCGAATTGTTGAGGATTTAGCAAATTATCCAAAAGTTATTGGTGCTATTAATGAGGGAGGCTTGCAAAGAACCGTTTCCTTCTATCATAAGGCGCTTAAATGTGAGACGATGTCTGTTTCATCTTTAGAAACGGCTGAATTTTCTAAGGTGGCTGAATGCGTTTATCGCGATGTCAACATTGCGTTAGTGAATGAATTGGCGAAATTTGCTAGTGAAAAAGGTGTATTGATTAACGAGGTTATAGAAGCTAGCAACAGTCAGCCTTTCTCCCATTTGCATAAACCAGGTATTGGTGTGGGAGGACATTGTATTCCCATTTATCCATTCTTCTTTATCAATAAAGGGCTGGAAAAAGGGTTGACGACTTTAGCTCGAGAAATCAATGACTCTATGTCACACTATGGAATTGGCAGACTTGAACATGAACTTGGAATATTAACAGGTAAAAATATTCTTATTTTAGGGTTATCGTTTCGTGAAAATGTTAAGGAAGTGACGAAGTCAACAGCACTTCTCCTTATGGAACAATTAGTGCAAAAAGGAGCAAATGTGTTTGTCAATGATCCGCAATTTTCTAAAGAAGAGATCGCGAGATTTGCTGTTACGCCATTATCTCTTTCAGATGAGAGCGTAAAGAAAATAGACGGTGTGATTGTGCAAGCATTTCACCAACAATATGAAGGTTTGGATTTCGCTATATTCAGTCGTTGTAAAGTTGTTCTTGATGGCAGAAATGTATTAAATAAAGAGAAAATCTCAAGTCTTGGTATGAAGTATCTCGGAATTGGGATCGAATAAAGGAGGTTGTTTAGATGATTCCAATGGTAGATTTAAAGGCAGAAATGAAGATTTTGCGTGAACCAGTTTTAAAATCAATTAATGAAGTGCTTGAAAGTGGACATTATATTTTAGGAGAAAAAGGGAAGGAGTTAGAGAATCAAATTGCTTCCTATGTGAGTTGTTCCTATGCTTTAGGGGTTGGGAATGGTACCGACGCCCTTTACTTGGCGTTAAAGGCACTTAATATTGGTCATGGTGATGAAGTAATCACGACCTCATTCACATTTTTCGCAACCGCAGAAACGATCGCTCAAGTCGGTGCGAAACCGGTCTTTGTTGATATTGAAGAAGATACGTATAATATTGATCCAACGAAAGTTCGGGAAAAAATCACCTCCAAAACGAAAGCTATTATTGTAGTGCATTTATTTGGACGAGCAGCAAAAATGGATGAAATTCAAAAAATTGCTGAAGAATTTGAACTGAAAATTATTGAGGATGCCTGTCAAGCGATCGGTACGGAATATAATGGGAAGAGGGTTGGTGCCCTCGGTGATATTGGCTGCTTATCCTTTTTTCCCTCCAAAAACCTAGGTGCATACGGGGATGGAGGTATGATCGTTACAAATGATAGAAAACTATATCAAAAGATTCTCTCATTAAGAAATCATGGCAGCAGACAAAAGTATATACACACTAATATTGGAATTAACAGTCGTCTTGATGAAATTCAGGCTGCCGTCTTACTTTTGAAATTAAAGCATTTGGATCTCTTTTTGCATAAGCGCAAGGAAGTGGCAAAACGCTATACGAATTCGTTACAGCCATACTTGAAGACACCACCTGCAATTGAAACGAGGGAGCACACTTTTCATCAGTACTGCCTTGAATTTGAAGAACGTGACGCACTTGCAGAGCATTTACGGAAAAACGGTATTGCGACCGCGATCTATTATCCGATTCCGCTTCATTTACAAGAAGCATTCTATGATCTTGATTACAAAGAAGGTGATTTCCCAATTGCTGAAAAAGTGGCAACGAAAATATTGGCCTTGCCGATCTGCCCTTTTTTAACGATTGAAAATCAAATGGAGATTATTGCAAGCATCAAAAACTTTCTACACTGAGACAAATGCCCAGTAAATAGACTAAAGCGGAAAATGTACAAACTCTTAAAAATAGTTGTAAATGCGGATACCAAAAAAAATAGTTTTCGTATCATATTAATGGGAGCAGCAAAAAGCACTCATGATAGACAGAAAGGAGGAAATGTAATTGAATAATGATATTCTTCGTCAAATGCTTTTAAGTAATCTTCAATTACTTTCACAAACAGTAAATGTTAGTGTCGGTTCCAATACAGGTGATTTAACAGGCAATCTTGATGGGGTTTTAGGAAACATTGGATCCTCACTTTTCCCTAATAAAAATCGCCAAACATTGCGTGCCTTCTTAATCAATCTTTTAAATCAGCAAGTAACGATTTCTACTCCACTAGAACCAATTACTGGAACACTTATTGCGGTCCAGAGAGATTATGTAGTTATGGTAGAGAGTGACGGCTCCCTTGTCTTGATTCCACTTTCACAAATTCAAACAGTTACAGAAATGTAAGAAAGGAGTGATACGATGTTCCAGGCATTTTTCGCTGCAGAATTAGCAAGACGTGTTGGTACGAGAGTGGAAATTGGACTAACTGATCGACTCGTTGAAGGTGTACTCTCCTCAGTATCTGGAGAATTAGCTCTTGTCGTTGAAACAACTAGCTATACTCCGAGCTTGACTACCGCCATCCCACTCTCCGCTATTGTATTCGTCAGGATTCCAGCTACAGCTGCATAATTAATAATAAAGAAACCTGCATAGCCAAATATGCAGGTTTTCTTACTCCAATCCTAAAGGTTTTCGTAGACGGCTAGCAATCTCTTTTGCATATGTTCCCAGCTATAACTCATTTCCATAATTGCTCTAGATTTTTGGCCCATTTCCTCTAGCAATTTTTTTTGCTTATGGAGGTGGATAATAGCATTTGCGAAATCTTTTGCAGTTGCATGTGCTTTTTCAACAACATGACCACATTTATGCTGTTTAACGAAACGTTCCATTTCAGGAGCCTTATTGACCAAGATAGGGACGCCATTATTTAAATAGCTAAAAAATTTATTCGGTAAGGCATAGGAGCGGTTCAATGAATTGGCTAAATCGTCAAAATCTATCCAGCCGATATCTACATCCGCCATATGCTTTTGAATATCTTGATACTCGACCCAGCCTGTCAGTTGGATTGTATTCTTTAAAGATTTTGGAATATGGATCGTCTCACCGTATCTTGGACCGCCAATCACGCGAAATTGAAAATTTTTCATGACACGAGTACAAATTTCAGAAATGCCAATGATCTTTTTGAAATTTCCCTTCTGTGCTTCAATACTGCCTTCATAGCAGATCGTAAAGCTGTTTTTGGCTGTTTTTTTAGTAGGAGCTGCTGCCAATGGGGGTGAGTTATAGACGACATCTACAGGCAAGTTAGGAATCTCTGTATGATACCAGTTTTTAATGGAGTCAGAAACGGTAATAACATGATCAACTTCTTTTAGCATGATAAGAAGCTTTTCTTTTAATTTTTTCTTTGCAGGTTCAGAATAACGGCTATCCAACGGGTCTGGCACTAATTCATGACTGTCATAAATAAGCTTAACATCTTTCCCTTTTGTTTTTTTCATTAAACGTTTAGTTCCGATTCCGGCAAATAATGATAAATATTCATGGGCATGGTAAATATCTGCATCCTGCTCCATCGCAAGTGTTGTGATTGGATTGGGAAATGCATCCTTTTCCCAAGTGTCTTCCTCTTCTAGTACTTTATTGAGATAAGAACGAGAGTTTTCGAAACTATACGTAACGATATTTATTCCTTCGTAAGTAAATGTTTGTTCGAGGAATTTGTTTGTAAATGGTTGCCCATTAATATCAAATAAATAGCCTTTTTTTCTTGGAACTATCATCGTTACATCATAGCCGGCGTCATATAATGATTTTGCTTCTTTGCGAAAAATTCGTGAATCTAAAAAGGGATGTTCAGCAACTAATATACAAACCTTTTTCAAGTCCATCACCACCAAATATTGAATATGCACACAATCAAGCTCTGTATTTTATTCATATGATCAAGCAATGGGGATTGATTCTTCATTTTCATAAGCATGAAAAATTTGTTAAGGAGCTGATGGCTTTGAAAATATTAACCATTGTTGGCGCCAGACCACAGTTTATAAAAGCTTGTATGTTATCAAAGGAATTTGTCAGGGATGACGTCGTCGAGGAAATTATTGTTCATACTGGCCAGCATTATGATTCTTCGATGTCGGATATTTTCTTTGAACAGTTACAAATTCCGAAACCTCATTATCATTTGGCTGTTGGTTCTCATTCCCATGGCAAACAAACTGGAAAAATGTTAATTGAACTCGAGCGGATCATGATCAAAGAACAACCAGATTTGGTATTGGTATATGGTGATACCAATTCTACACTGGCAGGCGCATTAGCTGCTGCAAAGCTGCTTATCCCTGTTGCTCATGTGGAAGCAGGGTTGCGCAGTTTTAATAAGAGGATGCCAGAAGAACAAAACCGTATCTTGACTGATCATCTTTCAACTTTATTATTTTGTCCAACTGATGCTGCTGTAGAGCACTTAAAGCAGGAGAGCATTACAGAAGGAGTCCATCAGACTGGAGATATTATTTGTGATACGGTTAATTTTTTTTTACCGATTGCTTTGGAGCATTCATCCATTCAAAAGACGCTGGAGCTTGAGAAAGACAGATATTTTGTTGCAACCATTCATCGTGCGGAAAATACAAAAAATTGTCAGCAATTGATGGAATTATTGAATGCATTAAATAGTATTGGTGAAAAGGTACTCATCCCTATTCATCCGAGAACAAAGAAGATGATCGCAACCTGTAAGATGACGGAAGAAGAGTATCCTCAGCTTCATGTGACTGAGCCGTTAAATTATTTTGATATGTTGGCCCTCGTTTATAATGCAAAAGGAGTTTTAACGGATTCCGGTGGTTTACAGAAAGAAGCTTATCTTCTTAAAACCCCATGTATTACATTAAGGGATGAGACAGAGTGGACGGAAACGGTGACTGCTGGTTGGAATCGTGTCGTTGGAAGAGACTCTACAAAAATTATGGAAGCTGCAAAGAAGTTGCAGGTCCCTAAAAAGCATATTCAGCTTTTTGGTGACGGTCAAACAGCTAAGAGAATCGTGGAAATTATTCATAACTCCTTTTATAATTAGCAACAAGGCTTGACTCCATGATGAAGATGGGGTCGGTTATACATATTTGATTTTGCCGATTAAATAGTCCTTCCACCTTGAAAGTGTCTCAGCCATCTTCTTATCATTTTCAATCGAATTAAGGGCATTTAATTGATATATATGGGTGATGTGATAGCCCCATTTTGCGATATTAGGATAGCCACCTTCTGTTGTATAGTGAGTCAGATCATAGGCAGTTCTATTGCCAAGGTCATATAAGGGTAACATTCTTTTTAAAGTAACTATCCCGTTTTGATACAGCTTATAAACAGATCGGTCACCAGTAGATTTATAAAGATCATAGAGCCCTATCAACGAATACATAAAACCATTTAAAATATAACTAGGTGGGTTGGTAGGACATTCCTCATAGAAAGAGTATTTCCCTTCAAAAGTAGCAAGAATTCCATTTGCTCTAGAAGAGGTTTCGAAGATTTTTTTCGCTTTCACTGCACTTACGAGATATTTTTTATCATTCATTACGTATGCAGCTCTTGATAAAACGGACAAAGCTACTCCCATTCCTATAGCGGAATACCAGGGGCCTTTTAGTTTTTTTAGTCTGGATGGATAATAGTGGAAATCGAAAGAGTAATTCCAGCCACCGGAATTGTCTTGGTTTTGTAAAAACCAATTGGCTGCCTTCAAAAATTTCTGTTTGTTATCTTCATTCTTATTACTTAAATAGAGGCTATAATGCTGTAATCCAAAAAAACCGATTGTTGCAGGGTTATAATAAGTGCCAAACGGATAGACAGTTTGCGGAATTCCATTGACATCCATTTTTACATTCCAATTTTCAACCTTGTTTTTGTCATAATGTAAATAATTGCCTCGATGGTCGTATTTAAGCATCTCGAATAATCTTGTTTTCGTAATATCGATTTTTAGCAGGTTTTCTTTTGTAATAAACTGATGCACTGTTAAGTAAGCTTTCTCAATGAGAGAATAGGGAATGTAGTAATCATTCCCAATCATTTTACCATTCCCTTCGTACTGATCGTGCATGACAATCTTTATATCTTTTATATGTTCAGAACTCATCACTAAAACGCCCCCTCTTATCGATTATCGAAGCTTTCTTGCTGGTACGCCAGCGACGACAAGATGTTCGCCTATATCCTTCGTGACAACAGAACCGCCTCCGACGATGGTATCTGCGCCAATCGTGACAGCAGGGAGGATTGTAGCGTTATTTCCAACTTTAACGCCCTTTTTCAGATGTGGCCCTTTTAATACATACTCCTTTGCTCCCATGTATTTATCGTTTGCCATTGATACACAAGGACCAATAAAGACATCATCTTCTAAAATCGTGTCCCCCGTTATATATGACAATGTTTGTATCGTGCAATTCTCTCCGATCCTTGTATTTAGTTCAACGATTGCATTTCTACCAATAACGGTTCCTTTTCCGATCGTGACATTTTCCCTAATACTGGCATGATCACCTATGAATACATTTTCGGCAATAGTCGTATTCAAATAAATGGAAACCATATTCCCTATTTTTATATGATCTCCAATCAAAAGGGAATGAGATTGGATTGTTTGCTGCCGCATGCGTGTATTGCCTCCTGGAATAATCCCTATTACACAATTTGCCCCAATTTCAACATTATTTCCGATTCTCGTACCTTTTAAGATAACGGTATTATGGCCAATCACCACATTATTGCCAAATGTAACATCATCTTCAATAACGACATGTTTTCCAACTGATGGCTTTGTTGACATTATGTGCTCCTCCTTTTTTGAGTTTCGACAATTTTTTTTATTTCTGTGACAAGCTGCTTTGCCCGAATCTTTAATGAATGATTTTGCTGAACGAACTCATGGCCCGTCATTGTAATTTTGTTGCGCTCAGTATCGTTATTTAAATAATATGTTGCCTGCTCTTTAAAATTCGCTTCATTTATTGCGACAAAATGTATTCCTGGTTTGAATCCGAGTGCCTCCAACTCCTCGAAAGTAGGTGCTAATAATAATGTTTTACAAGCTAGTGCTTCAAAATATTTCATGACCGGATAAAGGTAAATCGAAGGACTAGTGAAGAAGATTTTTGCTCGATTTAACTCGCGGGCATACTTTTCTCCAATAAAATGTCCCTTTTCCTCCTTAGTTGTTATATCCCCATAACCTGGGTGCGGATGGTAAACAAAATGGCGATCATGCTCGTAAGCTTTGACGATTTTTTTACGAAGTGGGTAAATGTCATCAGTTGAACCCATTAAGAGAAGATCGATATCTTTAGGAAGCTGATAATCTCGATAAATTTCCGTTTCTACAAAGTGAGGAAACCATCTAAGACGGTTCGCAAATTCGGGATATATTTCTAAAAATTGTTTGCGAATGATGGAAAAAATAAAGCGGATATTATTTTTTTTAATGTACAAGCGTCGGGGTTCCTGATAGCGATAAACATCGTTAATGATTAATCCGACAGGAATGGGGATTTTTGAAAGCCCTTGAATAAATGGGGATAATTGATTTCCGATATCATTTTGAATGAGAATGAAGTCAGGCTGAAATTGTAATTTCTTTATAATTGTTTCAATGGAACCAGATTGCCGCCATATTTTGAGAGTCGTTAATTCGTCTAAAGCTTTTTCTAAATATAAGAAATTCTTCACAATCATTTTGGAGGTGTCATTGGTAATGTAAAGCAATTTAACCATTTGGTTTCGTCCTCTCAAAATTTTATAGAACAAGCTCCCAAAATATTATTTTCCTTAGCAAACGTACAAGTTATCCAAAATTCTCAGCATACATTATAGTAATCAATCAATCTGGGAGGATGTTGAGCATGAAAGTGGGCGTTATAGGTACTGGGAAAATGGGAGAAAATCATTTGAAAAATTATCTTGAAATATCTGACCGATGTGAAGTAGTTGGTATTTACGATGTGAACGAACATAGAGCGAGCGAGATCGCCAGTAAATATGGGGTAAAGTACTTTAAAGATTTGCTTGAATTATTAAGGAATGTTGATGCGGTTAGTATTGCAGTTCCAACAAAATATCACTATGAGGTAGCGCTTGTTTGTATCGACCATGGCGTTCATATACTCCTTGAAAAGCCAATGGCCAGTCAGCTTGAAGAAGCAAAGAATCTTCTTAGAAGAGCTGAAACAGCAGGAATAAAAGTGCAAGTGGGGCATATAGAGTTGTACAATCCCCTTATTCATCTTCTGAAAGAACGACTCAAAGATGAAAAAATTATAGCAATAGACATCCATCGAATGCAACCCTTTGATCTAAGAATGCAGCATGTTGACGTTGTTTTCGATTTAATGATTCATGATATTTACATTTTAAAAGAATTATTAGGCTCTGAAATGATTCACTTCAATACAATCGGAAAAACGTCAGAACAGATGCCAAAACATGCCATCGTAAGTATGCTTTTCAATAACGGAACAGTTGCGCAATTAACGGCGAGCTACAAATCGCAGGAAAAAATTCGGACGATTAGAATTTTTACGGAAAAGGCAATATTTAAAGTCGATCTTTTGAGAAATAAAATAGAAGTTAATCAAACAACCTATTTTTCTATTCAAAATGATAATGTGAAAATTCCGCAGAAGTTATTGGAAACAATTGAAATTCCACATTTTAATCCATTAAAGAGTCAACTTTACGATTTTATTCATTCTGTTGAAATGGACAGGACGCCATTTGTGACAGGAGAAGATGGAATGAATGTACTAAAAATTTGTTCTAATATAAGTGATAACATTAAATTGTTATCATCAAACTATGACGAGCTAACTTCTGATGAATTGTAACAAGAAAAAAAGGAAGCACGATTCGAAGTGCTTCCTTTCAAAAAGGAGTAGATGGGTTGTGAGTACTATATTCTATGCACGAATTAAAGTTTGGTATGGACAAGCATTGAGATTTTACTAAAAATTTTTCAAAAAGAAATAAATGGGGGAAGCAGAATTCTTTATAGCATATTTTCAGAAAAAAGCGTATTTTAGTAGTAGGAAAATTAAAGTACATAAGGAAAGGTGAGATAAAGATGGATTTAGGTTATATTAACGGAAAATTTGTTCAGTTGGATGAGCGAGTTATACCGATTGAAGAAAGAGGACATCAGTTTGGGGATGGAGTGTACGAGGTGATCCAATGTTACAATGGGCAACCTTTTATGCTCGAAGAACATTTGCAAAGACTTTTAGAAAGCTGCGAAGCAATAAAATTGCCGATTAGTGAAACACTCGAGGATTTTCGTACTCTGATTCTTACAGGAATTGAAAAAGCGGAACTGCAGTATGGTAAAGTATATTTACAGGTTACGAGAGGGATCGCAGTAAGAAACCATCCGTTTCCTGATGTTCCCGTTTCGATTTCAATGACATTAAAGGATACAGAGCCTCTGGCTGAAGGATATCGAGTGAATGGCGTTCATGCCATAACCCATGATGATGAAAGATGGGCGAAATGTTACATAAAATCACTTAATTTATTGCCGAATATTTTAGCGAAGCAGGAAGCTCAGGAAGCAGGTTGCTTTGAAGCGATACTGGTAAGAAACGGTTTTATTTCTGAAGGCACTAGCTCCAATATATATATGGTCAAAGATGGAGCAGTTATCACGACTCCACTCAGCAACCATATTTTAGCGGGAATAACGCGGATGGCAGTAATACAAGCAGCCGAAGAACTGAATATCCCTTTTGTGGAAAGGTATTTTAGTCCGAAAGAGCTTTTGGAGGCGGATGAAGTATTTATGACAAGTACTCTCGTCGAAGTGCTTCCGATTGTCAAAATTGATGGCACAGTTATCGATAAAGGTGTTCCAGGAGAGATCACAAAGAAGCTGTATATGCAATATCAGGAGCTTAAAAAGAAAGCTTTGGTGTGACAAACTTGAAAATCATTGATATGCATTGCGATGCCTTATTAAAGCTATGGGAAGCAGGTGGAGCGATTTCCTTCCAGACGGATTCGACCATCGATACGAATAAAGAGCGATTGCGAAAAGGAAAAGTGAAAGTTCAAGCGTTCGCACTATTTGTTGATCCGGTTTTGAAATCGTCTAGTTTATTTGATATCGTTCTTGAACAAGTAAGGCTGTTTCAAGTAGAAATCCTTGCTAAAAATAAAGACATCAAACATATTACAGAATGGTCACAGCTTGAACATTTAAAGGATGGCGAAATCGGAGCTCTTCTTACTTTAGAGGGAGTTGATGCCATAGGAAATGACTTAACCAAGCTTGCTATTTTATATCAGCTCGGCGTCCGCTCTGTTGGCTTAACATGGAATTATGCCAATCTTGCTGCAGATGGCGCAGGTGAACAAAGAGGAGCAGGATTAACGTTTTTCGGAAAAAAAGTTGTGCACTTTAATAATGAGCATCAATTATTGACGGACGTCTCTCATTTAAGCGAAAGAGCTTTTTGGGATGTCATTGCCATAGCTAAATATCCGATTGCCAGTCATTCTAATACGAAAAGGCTTTGTGATCATAGAAGGAACTTAACTGATTCACAAATTAAAGAACTGCTGAAAAAAGGTGGCATGATCCATGTCGTTTATTATCCTGAATTTGTGAGAAAAAATGGGCAAGCGACGATAGTCGATCTAATCAAACATATTGAGCATTTGTGTGAACTTGGAGGTGTGAAACAAATCGGTTTAGGCTCCGATTTTGATGGTATTGACAGAAAAATACCCGGATTAGCACATGCAGGGGAGACACAAAATTTAATTAATGAGTTATTAAAATACTACTCTGAGGAAGAGGTAAGAGGGTTTGCGTCGGAAAACTTTTTGCGAAATCGACCGAAATAAAAGGCATAAAGGGGCTTAAAAAGGGGTTTCACCATCCTTTTCATCGTTATGAAAAGGATTAGCTATAGCTTTCTTCTGGTTTTCTTGCGACGAAAAGTCGGGCATAGAGTTGATACTATCGGTTTCTGTTTTTGAAAAAATAGATGCTTTATTGTTTGTGCAGTGATAAGCACGGAGGAATACGCCTCTAATTAATTGAAAGAAGGAATAACCCACTTTTTATGGCCCCTTAACCTTTTTTAATAAGGGAGAAGCACCTTCACGCTATAGCTCTAACCTCCTTTATTTCATTAGCTTTGCTAAACGATGATAGATGATTTTGATCAAACGATAATTGGCTCATTTTGCGTGAAGCTTTGGATTCACACGAAATGAGCCATAATCAATACCGACATTAAATAATGAAATTCGTTAGAAAACAAAAAAATAAACAGACAGTCCGTCATCATTTATTCGAGCTGTCGATCATTAGCTATGGGTATGCAAAAGCTTAGCTAATGATTTCTGAAAGTACGTAGTGGTGCAGCAATTTTCCTGTATTTTCAATACTTGACTGATGCGTCCGTTCAAATGCGTGGGATGAGTCGATTCCAGGCCCGATTAATCCGTGTACAATATCATGACCGGAGCGAATGGCTGCAGATGCATCAGAACCGTAATAAGGATAAATATCTAACTTGTACTCAATATTATATTCTTCAGCAAGTTTGGCTAAATGCTTGCGAAGTCCATAGTGATATGGCCCGCTTGCATCCTTCACACAAATTGAAACTGTATATTCATCTGTAGATTGGCCGTCACCCATCGCGCCCATATCAACCGCTAAATATTCGACCGTCTCTGGTGTGATATTTGAGTTTCCACCATAACCAATTTCTTCGTTATTGGAAATAAGGAAGTGGGTTGTATGAGGCAATGAAACCTCATTTGTTTTTAAATGTTTAATTAATTGTAAGAGGATCGCTACACTTGCTTTATCATCTAAATGTCGTGATTTTATAAAGCCGCTTGGCGTGATTTCAACTCTCGGCGCAAATGAAACAAAATCACCGACTTCGATCCCGAGCTTTCGAACATCCTCGGCACTTTTGACAACTTCATCAATGCGTATTTCCATATTTTCCTGATTGCGCTCAGCTTTTCCAGCGTCCTTATATACATGGACGGAGGTTTGATGCATCAATATTGTTCCGCTATATTTACGACCAGAACTTGTTTCAATTTGACAATACTCTCCCTCGATGGAGTTAAATTTAAAACCGCCAATTAAATCGATTTTTAACCGTCCGCTCGGTTTAATTTCTTTTACCATCGCTCCTAATGTGTCAACATGTGCCGTTAACATTCGGTGCCTGGAAGAATCAGTTCCTGGCAATGTGGCAATTAAACCGCCTTTTCGGTTACGATATGTATCAACTTGGAGTTCACTAAGAAATTTTTCTACATAGTTTATAACTTCAAATGTGTTGCCTGTCGGGCTTGGAATGGATACAAGAGCCTTTAATAGATCGATTGTTTCCCTTGCATTTGGATAGGACATATGAGTTTCCCCCTTTATAATTCAATATCTTTTTCATCATACCACTAATAAATGGAAAAAGTAAGACAATTTCTTGTTGTAGATTGATTCCTTTTTCTGTATAGGTAGAATAGAAAAGAAAAACGTTTCTGGAGGTTATTGAATGAGTGAATGTAAGCTTGATCATACCATAGAGGATGTTAGAAATAAGTATGAAGCACAGAGTACCTATTTACCCAAGGAATTTGCCCCTTTGTTTGTGCAGTTTTTTAATGAAGACCTTTCGGTTATATGAAAGGCATGTGAAACTTTGGTTTCACATGAAATGAGCCCAAAATCATTTTAACAATAATTCTATTTAGCAAAGCCATTAAAAAAATATGACTTAGCAACAGAGGAAGAAAAAACAGTAAGAAACAAGCGTTTAATGATCGTCCTAAAAAATACATAAGCTCGATAAAGTCATGTTCACAAAACTTGCTGAATACCCTTTATAACAAGAATCTTTTTTCGGAAGAAGAACAGAGGAGAGGGTATGTTTGGTAAAGGTTTACAGCTTGATTATTGATGCACCACTTAAATCGGTTTGGGCATATATGGAGGATTTTAGTCATTGGGGACCACTCGTTCCAGGATATGTCAGTCATGAAATGATCAATGAGAGTCAATCCAATTGGATATTTACCACCGATTTTGGATTTATAAAAAAGAAATTAGAGTTTGAAGTTGAAATATTAAGCAAACATGCTCCAAAAAGAATGACGTTTCAAGTGGAAGGAAAGAATGAGGGATTCAACGGCCATGGGAGTATTGAGATGAAAAGTTTAAAGAGCAATCGAACGTTTATTAATGCGAGTTTAGATTTACAAGCAACAGGAACGCTGGCGAAGCTGATTAAGCCGATGTTAAAATCAAATCCACCGAAAATTACAAATGAACTCAAAAAAGAAATAACGGAGAAAATATTGCAATACAATCAGTAATATTGTAAGGGCAAATACTAGCATTGAAAATAAATAACCATCTTGATTTTTTAGCATTAGCAAGCTGATATCAGGACGGTTACTTCTCTTTATGATATATTTTTTTAAAATATACCCAATTATAACATAATCATTAAATAGGGGTTGTGTCAAGAAATGTATTTAGCATAAATAGGAATAATAGATTCGAGCTTATGTACCAAATGATTTTGAGGTACCAACTGGTCTATTGTAATCATTTCCAATGGGTCTATTTCTGCAATAAGATTTCTCGTCATCATATTTTTATCACCTCTACATAACTCTTGATAAATATTCAAAATCAGAAAAGACTGTAGACAAACTTGATTTCACCGAGTTTGTTTATAGTCTGTATTTTTTTGTTGAGAATATATTGATTTTATTCCTAAATAGTGTAAAATTACACAATAAGTAAATTCAACTAAAAAAGTAAATATAAGGCAGGGGAGTTTGCATGATGCCTCTATCAGAAAAATTGAAGAAACAAGTTGTCAAAGAAGAATTAGAGAAATTGAAAGAAAACCACTATATTCCTGCTCATTTTTATGATGAAGTGGTAAAAGCACATGAAACGTACTATTTGGATTTAGTAGTCGAAAAGACTGAAAAAAAAGTGGCGCAGCCCAAACCTGAAATGCCGCCAAAGCCAAAAGTGGAAAAAAGCTTGAAACCTAACCATTCAAAAGCTCTTGAAAAGAAAACAGATGAACAAATTAGAGAGCGAAATATTACGTGGCTGTTAAATACAGGAGTGATCCTCCTGTTAATTGGTGGATTGTATGTGGCCACAAGTAATTGGGAGACGATGTCAAGCGCGACAAAGGCCGGTTCTATCGGGCTCATTTCCTTTTTGTTCTATGGAATTGCCTATTTGGCAATGAAAGTGCTTAAGCTTGATAAAACAGGTTTTGCATTTATCGTCCTGGGAAGCTTATTTTTACCGATCTTTTTATTATCAATTGCTTGGTTTCAACTATTGGGAAGCTATTTATCCATTTATGGGGAGGGGAGTTATTTATTTGCACTCATAAGCTGTATCCTACTTCTCCCGGTTTATTTCCTTTTTGCCAACAGAATGAAGTCACGTTTATTCGTGTGGTTTACATATATAACATTCACCATTGGAATAGGTTATTTCTTTTCAGCATTACGTTTGAGTGAAGACAGCTTTTTCCTTGGGATGATGCTGTTTCAAGCTCTGTCAATTTATTTATATCATCGAGTGAGAAAGAAAGATGTTGCTAAGCTTTTTATTCGGGAGTTCGTAAATTTTGCCCAGGCGAATTTGATTTTAACGACAGTCCTCATGTTGGTTCTGTATCATTCAAATATGTTTTTGGGCTTTAATTTAATGTTGACGGCAGCTGTTTATTTGTCAATGGTTTATGTAACTGGCCGCAAGGAATTTCATTTTGTCTTTAGCGTCATGCTCATATACGGTGTTTTTCAATTTGTGCAGGCATCTGTATTCGTACAAATTAGCCCGGTTCTCTATAGTTTGCTCGGCTTCATTTTTTTACTCATTCCATTTGTGCTCGATCAGCAATACCCTTGGAAGAAGATTTTTATGGTCACGAGTGCTGTCGTGTCAGGACTTGTTTTCATCTATATCAGCTTTGAGGCGATGTTGATTAATTGGGGAGAACCGTCGTTAACATTGCTTCTTAGCTATTTCGTCATTAGCATTAACTTTTTATATTTGAGTCATGCCACTCAAAAATTGCTTTTCCGCTATTTAAGCGCAGTGTTTATGTCAGTTGTGTTGGTGCAAGGAGTACTTCTCCTTAAGCAGTTCATTGAATTAACACCATTTGTATTAATGCTTGCTTTAATAGGATTTGTCATGTTTGCAGGTTTTGGGGTTTATGTGAAAGCAAGAGTGCTGGAACTAATGAAGCAGCCTGCCCGAGATGTTGGCTGGGTTTACATGCTTGTTGCAGTCTATGCATCTGTATCCATGTATGCATGGTGGGAAAGTGCTGTCATTTTATTTTTGTTTAGCATCAGCGCCTATATAAGCATCGTAAAGGAAACACGGGAGGAGCTGAAACGAACTGCACAATGGCTTGTGCCAATTGCTACTGGGCTAGCTGTGTTAGCTATATATGAGGAATTAATCGGAGGTTCCCATTTAATCGTGAGTCAGTTAGGACCAGCTCTCCAATTTGCATGTGCCAGTTTGAGTATAACAGGCTTTTATTTTTTTATTAAAATTCCAGCTTTAAAGCGAAATCATTTCTACACTGCTCAAGCTTTTTATACCCTTGCCCTTTTAACAGGAATGGTTGTATCTAGCAACGAGCAGTGGGTTCACAGCTTGTTATTTGTTGGTGGTATCGTAATGTACGCATGGCTATACCATTTTACTAGGAACCGATATGTTCCGTATGTAATTGGGCTTGTCTTCTTGATGAGCTATTATACATTGATTGAACAAATTTGGGAAATTGGTATTCTCTATGCTATTACAGGTGCTGCAATCCTTTTTGTCACTTCCATTCTAGTAAAAGCTCGGGATTTGAATATGTACCGTGCATTTGCTTTTGTTGCTCATATGTATATGCCCTTTGCTCTATTACTCACATTAGTTATTCATGGGAAATCTGCCATGTGGAGCTTTTGGGTAGCTGCACTGATTTACGGAGTTAGTACGAGACTTACACAGTGGGAATGGCTGAGGAAGTTCTTTTTATATGGCTCATTTACTTCAATATATGCTGCTTTTACAGGTGTACTTGCCCATTTCGAAACGATGGAGCTTGAGTATGGCTTTGTTTTAACTAGTTTGGCGATTGCGGCGGTATGGAAATTTTCCGGCGGAGCTTATAAACAACGGATTTTTTATTATTTAGTACCGTTTTCTTTGCTTGGCATAGGCGTCTTACTCAATATGTACCCGTTTCATACATTCACTTTTATCATTATGATCTTATATGCGGTAGGAATAATGGTACTTCTTCATATATATAAGTGGAAAATGCTTGTTGTTATCCCCGCACTGTTTATTTATGCAGGAGTAAGACAGTATTTAGCCTATTATCCGTTTACTACATTGAGCGAATTATTCACATTAGCTGTTTTTGGGCTTATTTTTCTTGCTGCAGGCAGATGGTTTTTTACCTCTTTTTATGAGAAAAAAAAGAAAGAATTTCTTGTTGTTGATGTCTATACACTTATTGCGCTTCTTTATTTTGCAGCGATGTACAGCTTTGAACATCCCTTTCTCTGGACTCGATTACTACCAGGTTCCTTGATTGCAGCAACGATTTGGTTGCAGAGAAATCGAATTCCAAGCGAATATAAGTGGCTCCCCATTTTTATAAGTGGAGCATTTTTGCTACAGCCTTATTATTCTTTCGTATCCAACCTTGCGGTGCATGAGCTTTTAAAAGCTGAAGTATATGTTTTGCCGTTCGTGCTTTTATCGATTTTTTTACGTCTCTGTTTGAAAGGCCGTTACGAAAAAGTGACAGCAAAACTGCAATGGGGGATTCTTCTAGTTGTCTCTGTTGTTCTCGTCGTAGATGGGTTACAATCGTCAACAATCTATGATGCTCTAATTCTTGGAACTTTATCATTAGTGTCAATTGTTGCAGGAGTTTTTGTTAAAATAAAATCATTTTTCTTTATTGGAATTGGAGTTCTTTTATTGAATGTTTTCATGCAAACGCGTCCTTTTTGGGGAAACCTTCCTTGGTGGGCATATTTGCTCATTGCAGGCTCAATTTTAATTGTCGTTGCCAGTATGAATGAGTGGAATAAGCAAAAAACCGCAAGTGGAGAGAAAACGCTTCTTCTCACATTCAAAGAAAGAATAAAGAAATTATGGATACATTGGAAATAAATAGGTTGAATGATGTGGTAAAATGAATGAAAAGGAGGCTTGTCCATGAATCGAATAAACTTGATTACATTAGGTGTTAAAGATATGAAAAAATCGCTTATTTTTTACCGGGATGGACTTGGTTTTAAGACGTCTGTATCAGAAAAAGAACCTGAGGTTGTTTTTTTCAGAACGGGGGAACAAGATTGGCACTCTATCCATTAGAGGAATTAGCGAAGGATATAAATGCGGAAAATCCACCTGTAGGAAACGGATTTTCCGGGATAACAATTGCTTATAACGGAAAATCAAAAGAGGAAGTTGATTTAATGATGAAAAAGGCGGAAGCAGCAGGTGGAAAAATTGTTAAACCGCCTGAAAAGGTATTCTGGGGTGGATATAGCGGTTATTTTTCAGATCCTGATGGCTATTATTGGGAAGTAGCGTATGGAGAAATGTGGCAGTTTGATGAGAATGACATGCTTATAATCGAATAATGAGGATGCCTTGCATGAGTAAGTGCAGTGCAGGGGCATTTACGGTGGAGTTAGAGAATCTTTCAATAAAAAGGTTTCACTAGCAATGAATCAAAAGCTATATGGTTTTCCAAAGCCTTTCGAAAAGCTATAGTAGTGATTTTTAAATATAGGAAAGTGAGGGGAAAGTAGAGATGAATTTTAAGCTGGAAGAAGCGATCGAAATTTTAGAAAGGACACCTAAAACACTGCAGTTTTTCCTTTCCGGTTTATCTGAAGAATGGCTAAAGTGCAATGAAGGGAAAGATACTTGGAATATTTCAGAAATAGTTGACCATCTCATTGAAGCAGAGCATAGCAATTGGTTGGTGCGTTTAGAATTTATCCTGCAAGAAGGCGAGAATAAACCATTTCCTCCGTTTGATCGCAATAAGCATTTGCAGGAAAAAAGAACAACTGAAATTGAACAAAAGCTGGAGGAATTCCAAATAATCAGAATTCGGAACATTGAGCGCTTAAAAGATCTCGTCGATCCGCAAATTCATTTAGAGAAAAAAGGTTTTCATCCGGCGTTTGGAGCTGTAAAGGTTAGAGAACTTATTTCTACATGGGTCGTTCACGATTTGACCCATATTGCTCAAATGGTTAGAGTGATGGCGGAAAGATACCGCATCGATGTAGGACCATGGATTGAATATTTAGGCATTTTAAATAAGAAAGTATAGGATAGAAAACGGCGTTTTAGTCCATTAAACTAAACGCCGTTTCATTTATTGAAAAAAGAAGATTCCCATTAATGAATAAATGATCACAGTTGAAAAAAGAATGGTCATATGCAAGAGGGAATATATAAACATTGATTTCGCCCATTTATTTGCATCCATTTTTTTGGAGCCATAAATACTCAAAATAAGCCAACCGACACTCAAGATCAAGGCAACGAGCATTAGTCCAAGACTTAAAGTGCCAAACAGAAAGCTCATCGCAACCATAATAAATAGGTAAATATTAGTTTGTGTATAGGTTCTTTTTACTCCTTTTACGACCGGGAGCATAGGAACCTTCGCCGCTTCGTATTCTTCATGGTTACGAATAGCAATCGCATAGAAATGAGGCATTTGCCAAATAACGGTAACAACAAAAAGGCCGATGATTGCTGGATGGGTAATATCGGGATGTATCGCCGCCCAACCGATAAGTGGAGGCATTGCGCCAGAAATACTGCCAATTTCCGTGTTATAAATCGTTTTTCGCTTCGACCACATCGTATACGGTACGACATAAAAAAATAATCCGAGAAAGCCAAGTAGAGCTGCCAATGAGGTCGCCAAAGCGAGAATGCTAATTCCTAAGATTGACATCACGATGCTCAACACAAAAACAGTGCTAGGTGAAACCTCACCTGTAACAGTTGGTCGATTACGAGTCCGTTTCATAATCGCATCAATATCCCGATCATAAAGATTATTGAAGGCGCCAGCTGCGGCGATGACGAGCGTAGTTCCGATAAAAGCATAAATAACGTTTGGGTAGACCTCAACTAAATTTTTTTGATACGTAAAAATTGCGAGGGTCAAACCAGCAAACATTGGTATTAAGTTGGATTTAATAATACCTGCCTTAACAGTGGCAGCAATAATTTTGGACAAAGGTCGTTTTGGAATCGCCAGTGTACTTTGATTCTCATTTATCACTTTAAGTAGTCCTTTACAATAAATTTCGCCATTACTGTCATATTATATGATACGACATGTGATTTATATCACCTTGTGATAGCAATACTATTTTACCATCATTCCAATAATAAATTAAGTACCATGCATGAAATTAAAGAAAAGCGTTGTGGAAAGCGGGATTTCTTGCAATCATCTATTTTAAGATTAAAGCCATGACCATCATTCTAATACTGAGAATGATTTTTAAGGCTGAAAGCTCTGTAAACGTTTTATTTCTAAAATGGTTGGAAAAGAGTGTAGAATATAAAAAAGAGGGGGAATTCATAATGGACTTAGGGTTAAAAGGGAAGTCAGTATTGGTTTTAGCATCTAGTAAAGGACTCGGAAAAGCGATTGCTCAAGAATTTGTTCGTGAGGGTGCACGGGTCATGATTACAAGTCGAGATGCGTTAGCATTGCAAACAGTTGCGAGGGAAATGAGAGAAGTAAGCGGTGAAGTGCAGGCACAGCCTTGCGATATTACGAAATTAACGGATATAAAGGAACTTGTCGAAAAAACGGTTTCAGCATTTGGAACGATCGATATTTTAGTCAACAATTGCGGAGGGCCGCGTGCAGGAAATTTTGACGATCTTGATGATCAGGCGTGGCAGGAAGCATTTGAATTAACATTGCTTAGCTATATTCGTTCTATTCGTGAAGTACTTCCATATATGAGAAAAAATGGTGGAGGGAAAATTGTCAATATTGCTTCGATTTCCATTAAACAACCATTAGACAGATTATTATTATCAAATACTCTAAGAGCAGGGGTAAACGGTTTATCAAAAAGTTTATCGCAAGAATTAGCGAAAGATAATATATTGATCAATACTGTTGGACCGGGAAAATTTGCTACAGATCGGGTTATTGAAATTGATCAACAGCAGGCGGAAAGAAAAAAAATGACCATTGAAGACTTGCAAAATGCAGCACAAGCAGCTATTCCATTGGGGCGCTACGGCGACCCGCAAGAATTTGCAAAAACGGTTGTATTTTTGGCTTCCGATGCGAATACATATATTACCGGACAAGCGCTAATAGTCGATGGAGGCTTAACAAAGGCACTTTAAAATTGATGGCCTTTCAGGTTTATTTAAATAGCGACAAAAATATACAATAACATTATTATGTAAACTGGATTATTATTGCTCGTTCTCATCGACATTTCAAAAGGCTTCTGTCGAAAATTGTTATATTGTAATAATAAACTTTTGCGGACTATGTAATAGAAATGTTAGGTGATTACAGGAATATTACAGTGTTGTTAAAAAATTCAAATCTAGAATACAACCTCTCGAATGTTATAGACGTATAGAAATAGGGTATGGTAGTCTATAAAAGCAACTGGGAGGTTTGAATATGAAAAATAGAGAAGCTTACTATGATAATGCGAAGTTTTTTCTTATCTTTTTTGTTGTATTTGGCCATTTAATCCAGTCCTATATACACGAAGACAAATTTATCTATTCGATTTATACGACACTATATACATTTCACATGCCGGCATTTATTCTAATTTCAGGTTTCTTTGCAAAGGGTTTTTATCAAAAGGGCTATCTCAAAAAAATCACTAAAAAATTGATTATCCCTTATTTAATTTTTCAGGCGATTTATTCGCTCTACTATTATTTTCTTATCGATCAAAGTGTCACAGCAATGAATCCATTAGATCCTCAATGGTCTCTATGGTTTTTAATGAGCTTGTTTTGCTGGAATGTAATGCTGTTTGTGTTTGCCAAATGGTCACCAGTTATTTCCTTGTCTATCGCTGTTGCTATAGGAATTGCTGTGGGCTATTTTAATGAAATCAGCAACTTTTTAAGTTTATCTCGAACTTTTGTGTTTTTTCCTTTCTTTCTTCTTGGCTATTACTTAAAAAAGGAACATTTCGAAAAGGTTAAGCATATTAAGTTTCGCTATTTATCCTTTGGAATTTTATTAACCATTTTTCTCGTTGTCTATATTGCCCCAACTTTTGAATATAGATGGCTATTCGGTTCCAAGCCTTATGATGTCGTGAATGAATATGAGATTAATGGCGGTTTCATTCGCCTTGGCGTATATGTGGTAGCCTTGCTTGCTACTTTAAGCTTTTTAGCCTTAGTACCTCGCCGGCGTTACTTCTTTACGAAATGGGGAACAGGTTCAATCTATGTCTACTTATTACATGGCTTTTTTGTGAAATACTTTAGAAACAGTCAATTTGAAGAAGTATTAAGTGAATCAGAGCAAATTATTGTGTTAATTTTCCTGTCGTTAATCCTAACAGGTATTTTGTCCAGCAAATGGATTCGTAAAATTGCTCAACCATTAATCGAGTTAAAGCTTGACTTTTCGAAAAAATATGCGGTTGATGGGGGTAGTAAGCAACGGAGAGTGTAATACATGTTATAAACAGGATTAGGGAAGACTCCTAATAAGCAATTATTAGGGGTCTTTTTCAATGAAAAAATATATCGTTTCTATGATCATGATGACAATTGCATGTTCCATCTGTTTTCCATCTTCTTCCGCTGGTCGTGCTTTGCAAATTGTTGCCTTCGGTGATTCGATCACATATGGAACAGGTGATCCATTAAAGAAAGGTTATGTAGGTAGAGTAGAGGAGAGACTTGAAACAATAGATCAGACAGTTCGAATGAAAAACTTTGGTGTACCGAAGTTTACGTCGAATGACATATTACAACTATTACAGCAAAGAAAGATATTAAGAAGAGTTCGTCAAGCAAACTATATTATTCTCTACATTGGTACAAATGATTTTCGCCAAAGTGCGCAATACGTATTTAATCCGCTTCCAAAAGAAAACCTATCGAAAGGAAAGAACTTTTTTTTAGTCCGCTTTAATCAAATCATTGAGCTTTTAAGACAGCATAATCAACATGCTCCAATAATTGTTTTAGGGCTTTACCATCCGTATATTGAATATGAAAATGAAACAGAAATTTTCAAAACGATTGAAGGCTGGAACCAATCATTGAGAAAGGCGGCGCAAGCTTTCCAACAAACTTACTTTGTCCCAACAGCAGATTTGTTTCTGAATGATGAAGAAAAACATTTATTTAGTGATTCATTACATTTGAATGCACAAGGCTATGAGCTTTTAAGTGAACGCGTTTTTCAAAAGTTAATATCTTTGGAAGAGAATTGATAAGAGGCTTGCTGCCATTCTGTTAGCAGGCTTCTTATTTTTGTTTTTTTGATATGCCAGTGTTGATTTTTTGGCTTATTTTTTCTTTGATTTCAGGATACGCTTAGGAGAAAATCTACTGGTTTATGGAATATACGTAGTGAAAGGCGTAAAAACCAAGGTTTTTGCACGAAATGAACTAAAAATTGTTTTATCGACAATATTGTTTAATAAATATTTTTAGCAGGAAGTTAGCACTGTTTGTTGAATATAAATTTAATGTACGAGGTCGTTTGCTGTACAGTTGAGCGGCCATAATAAATGAATTTTAGAGAATACTCTTATTCTTACTTTTTAGGAGGATTTGAAAATGAAAAATGTCCTTGTCCTAGGGGGAACCCGTTTTTTCGGTCGTAAATTAGTGGAGCTTTTAATCGCAGATGGGCATCATGTCACAATTATTACACGTGGACAGTCTGGAAATCCATTTGGTAATAAAGTTGAGCATCTTGCAGTTGATCGAAAAAATAAACAGCAATTTGCGGAGAAAGTAAAAAATCGCACATTTGATCTTGTTTTTGATAATATTTGTTTTTCTCCAAATGAAGCATATGATTTCTGTGAGGTTTTCAATGGGAAAATTAACAAACTAGTGTTTACTTCAACTTTATCGACATATACGATGGATGGAAGAGAAAAGCATGAAGCAGATTTTGATCCTTATTCTTATGAAATTACGATGGGAAACAGCACGGATTTTTCATATGGGGAGGGGAAAAGACAGGCTGAGGCGGTGTTTTTTAAGTATGCCAAATTTCCAGTTGTTGCTGTACGTTTTCCTATTGTCATGGGGAGCGATGATTATACAAGACGCTTGCATTTCCATATTGAACGTGTGATGAACGGGGAGCCGATTGGTTTTGCTAATATGGGGTCAGAAATGTCTTATATTCATGCGGAAGAAGCTGCCCGTTTTTTACAATGGGCGGGGGAAACCGATATCGAAGGACCATTCAATGCTACTGCAAATGGAAAGATATCCTTAAATGAACTAATAAAAATAATTGAAGCGCACACAGGCAACAAGGCAAACGTTGTATCCAATGGGGAGGAAGATACTTTATCACCTTATGCGATATCTGAATCGTGGTATATGTCGAATAAAAAAGCTGTTGATAAAGGTTTTTCGTTTACTGATTTAGAGGATTGGCTTCCGCCATTGGTGGAAGCGATTATAAATGAGATGAAATAGTCGTTAATCTTCACAGAAGTAAGAGCGATCCGCTATAATAGGAATGTTTTTATAATAGTGAAATGGAGAAAAGTGAAATTTGATACTTGTCATTGATAACTATGATTCTTTTACATACAATTTAGTTCAATATATATGTGAATGCGGCTTTGGTGTGAAAGTGGTCCGTAATAATCAAATAACTTTAGATGAAGTGAAGAGTCTTAAACCAACACACATTGTTATTTCGCCAGGACCAGGGAATCCACAAGAGTCAGGAATTTGTTTGCAAGTGATACAGCAATTGTATAAGTCAGTCCCGATTTTGGGTGTCTGTCTTGGACATCAAATCATTGCACATGCTTTTGGAGGGATCGTAAAAAAAGCAGCTCAACCCATGCATGGGAAAGTATCGTATATTAAGCATGACGAAAAAGGGGTGTTTCGTGGCATTCAAACCCCCTTGCCTGTAATGAGATATCATTCTTTAATTGTGGAGAATCCCCTCCCAACTGATTTTGTTATTAGTGCTGCAACGGAAACGGGAGAAATCATGGCCATCCGCCATAAATACCACCCGCTTGAGGGCGTACAATTTCATCCAGAATCAATTTTGACGGAGTCTGGGTTAAAAATGATTCAAAACTTTACTGAACTGAGGAATATCAATCATGAATGATAAAAATCGAAAGTCACCATTATTATCTTTTGAATTTGCTACAGCCAAAGGTCAGATCACGCCCCATACCTTTAGCGACCCAGAAAAAATCATTATGGCCCAGACAATTGAAGAGGTAATTCCGAGTTTACAAAAAATTGAAGAGGCTGTAGAGGAAGGATATTATGCAGCGGGATTTCTTACATATGAAAGTGCTCCAGCATTTGATCCGGCATTTAAAGTAAGAGAAGGCAGTAAAATGCCGTTACTATGGTTTGGGCTTTTTGCCGATATCGACCATTTACCGTTAAACAGTTGTGGTTCTTATCAGACTACTTCGTGGCAGCCTTCTGTTCAAAGAGATGAATATGATGCAGCTATAGAAATGATTAAGAAGCATATAGAATATGGTGACACGTATCAAACTAATTTTACCCTTCGTCTGCATTCTGAATTTGAAGGAGATGATCTTGCTTTTTTTAAACACCTGAAAAAAGCACAGTCATCAAACTATTGTGCGTATTTGAACATAGGTGAACATCGCATTTTGTCGGCTTCACCTGAATTATTTTTTCATTTAAACGGCAATGAAATGACGACGAGGCCGATGAAGGGTACGATTAAACGCGGTCGCACTTATGTCGAAGATATAAATTATAAAAAGTCATTGCAAAGTTCAGAAAAAGATCGAGCTGAAAATGTCATGATTGTTGATTTATTACGTAATGATTTAGGGATGATTTCAGAGCCAGGTACAGTGAAGGTAGAGCAGCTATTTAACATTGAGCCGTATCCTACTGTTTTTCAAATGACTTCCACGATTACATCAATGATTCCGGAACATACATCCATTACCGATGTTTTTAAAGCTCTTTTCCCTTGCGGTTCAATTACTGGGGCTCCCAAAATTAAAACAATGGAGATAATCTCTGAGTTAGAAAGAGAACCGCGGGAAGTATACTGTGGAGCGATTGGGTATATTACACCTGATAAGGAAGCAATTTTTAACGTTCCGATCCGAACGATTTTGATTGAGGAAAAGACAAAAAGGGCTACATATGGCGTTGGTGGGGGAATAACGTGGGATTCAACGACAACGGGTGAGTACGATGAAGTGGTTGCGAAAGCAAGTATTCTTCAAGAAATACGAACAGAATTTCAGTTGCTCGAAACAATTCTTTTAGAAGATGGGGAATTTTTCTTGCTTGCGGAGCATCTGCAAAGGTTGCGCCACTCGGCATCGTATTTTGGCTATGCTTTTTCAGATGAAAACTTGCAAAAAAGGCTCTTAAAGTTGGCAACTAGTAAAAATGCGGGACAATGGAGAGTACGCCTTCTTTTAAGTGAAAACGGGGAAGTGACGATAGAATCTCATCCTTTTAGTACTACGGTTCAGACAGCCCATCAGGTGATTCTTGCCGATGAACCAGTAAATAGTGCAAGCCTTTTTTTATTTCATAAAACAACTAATCGAGCTCTATATCGTCATTTTCAAAACAAGTTTCCCCATGTCTTTGATGTCCTTTTGTGGAATGAAAGTGGAGAGATAACAGAATTTACGAATGGAAATATTGTAGTAGAACTGGAGGACAAGCTTTGGACTCCTCCTGTGGGGTGCGGACTGCTCGCTGGAACGTTTCGAAAGCAATTATTAACAAATGGCATAATTGAGGAAAGAATACTTACAAGAGATGATTTAAAGTTTGCGCGCAAAATTTGGTTTATTAATAGCATAAGAAAGTGGGTAGAAGTAGAATTCGTTTAAACACGGCAAAGACAAGGGCAAATAGCCCTTGTCTTTTTATTGCAGCGCTTGTTCTAATGTTGAAAGGTTTTTTTTCATCAGGCTAAAATAGTCCTCACCATTATTCCTCTCTTCTTCTGAAATGGACTCCATTGTGTATAAATAAAGCGGTGTAGCACCAATTTCATTTTTTACAATTTCTGCGATCTTAGATGTAACATTCTGTTCGAAGAGAATATATTTTAGTTGCTTTTCCTGTGCCAGCTCTGCAATATTTTTAAGCTCGCGTTGAGATGGTTCATTTGCTGGCGTAAGGCCAGATACTGCGATTTGTTTAATCCCGTAGCGCTCCTCCCAGTAGCCATAGGCAGCATGTGATACGAGGATTTCTGGATTATTCTTTGATTCTACTAAATCTTTAAACTGCTGATCTAGTGTTGTCAACTCATCAGTCAATGCCATAAAATTATTTTCAAAATATTCCTGTGCATCAGGGTTTAATTCAATTAGAGCCATTTTAATATTTTCCGCAAGTTTGACAGCACGCGTCGGATCTAACCAGATGTGAGGATCGATTCCTCCGTGGTCATGGTTGTGTTCGTGCTCATCACCACCATGTTCATGATCATGGTCTTCAGTTCCGTGACTGTGTTCATCATCACCATGGGCATGTTCGTCAACTTCGTGTTCATGCTGGTCTTCATGAGTAATGGCATCAACACCATTTGCAGCTTCAACAAATTTTACATTCTCGTTTTTTAAGGAAGTAGCAATTTTCTCTGCAAAAGGTTCCATATTTAAGCCGTTATAGATGAACGCATCGGCAATGGCTATACTTGTCATTTGTTTAGTCGTTGGTTCATAGCTATGTGCATCAGCCCCGGCTGGGATAATACTTTCGACTTCTACATAATCTCCGCCTATTTTCTTAATAAAGTCTTCAAGAGGATAAAGAGTCGTATAGATGCTCAATTTATTTTTCTCGTCCTCTAAAGATGTTGTTTGTTCAGTCCCATCGTTTTTCTGGACGTTGCTACAGCCATAGAAAAATAAAGATACGACAAAAATAAGTGCTATTATGAAATTTCGTTTCATTTAAGTACCTCTTTTCAAAAATAAGTTCGATATTGATAATATCGTAATCATTACGAATTGTAAATAGTAATAATTACGTTTTATTTAAAAATATCAGTAATAAATGATGTTGTCGCAAATATAATAGACTATACCTTTTCAGCAATACTAGATTTGAAAGACAGATCCAGAAGAGCGAATTTTCGCGGTGGGAGATGAATAAGGAAATGGATAAGCTGCATTCCTATTTACTAGATCTTACAGGATTAGTAGTTTTTGTTATTGTTGTATATGTTGTGATGTTCAGTCAGTTTGCTGGTGAACAAGTATTAAATCATCTTCCTAATTCGTTTCAACAGTTAAATACTATTTTTTTAAGCATACTAATAGAAGCAATTCCTTTCGTTTTAATTGGAGTGTTCATTGCCGGCTTCATTCAAATATTTATTTCCGAGGAACATATCAGAAAATGGATTCCAAAAAATAGATGGTTGGGGATCTTTATGGGCTGTGTTGTTGGTGCGTTGTTCCCTGCTTGTGAATGTGGAATCGTGCCAATTATAAGGAGATTAGTAGCAAAGGGGGTTCCGATCTATGTAGCAATAGGTTTTATGTTAACGGGTCCGCTTATTAATCCCATTGTCGTTTTATCAACATATATGGCATTTGGAAATGATGCAAAAATGGCGTTGCTGCGAATGGGGATAGGTTTTCTTGCAGCACTTATGATCGCTTGCATTATAAGTGTTTTTTATAAAACGAACCAATTAAAACATGCGATAAATAATTCAAGTTCAAATCACGTACATCATCATAGCCAAACATTTTTACAACGTCTGGAAGGAATGATTAAGCACTCTATTGATGAGTTTTTCGATATGGGGAAATTTTTGATTATAGGGGCGTTCATTGCCGCTTTTGTACAAATTTATGTATCTGCACAATCGCTGTTATTATTAGGTGACGGGGTAATAGGCTCAACAATCGTCATGATGGGGCTGGCTTATTTTCTATCACTTTGTTCGGAAGCTGATGCTTTTATTGGTGCTTCATTTATGAATTTATTTACACCGACCTCAATCCTAGCCTTTTTAGTATACGGTCCGATGATCGATTTAAAAAATACGATTATGTTATTAAGTGTATTTCGCGCAAAGTTTGTATTTGCTTTACTGGTCACCATAACGGCTATTGTGTTCATATTTGTTAGCTTAATTGGGTTGTAAAGGGGAGAAAAGAAGTGGTACGAGTTCGTTTTCAACATTTGCTAAAAGCAACTTTACTAGCAGCCTTTGCTTTATTTTTTATAAAGCTCCATTTGACTGGAGAAATCTCCAATTATATTAATCCGAAATATGAAATAATGAGCATAATTGCTTCATGGGTCTTCCTTTTTCTATTTTTAATGCAATTGTTTCGTATTTGGGAAAGAGGTGACATCCACATTGACTGTTCCTTTGCATGTTCTCATGATCATAAAGGAGAAACTATAAAATTTATTAATTATGCCATTATTCTATTTCCGTTAGTAACGGGTTTTGCATTGCAGCCGACGATCCTAGGCGCTTCGATTGCTGCCAATAAAGGTTCAATACTTCCTCATGCTAGTCTTGTGGAAACCCATGATGAAATGATTAGTAATGAAAACCATATGAAAGAAGAGGAATATAATCGGAAGTTAGCAAGTCTTGCTCAGGCAGACTTGATCAATATGTCTCCAGATATGTATTCGTCCTATCACGGGGAGATGATTTCTAATCCAGAAGATTTTGCTGGCCGCAAAATTAAATTAAGTGGATTCGTCTATAAAGAGCAAGGATTAGACAAGCATCAATTTATTTTAGCAAGATTTCTCATCACTCATTGCATTGCTGATGCAAGTGTTTTAGGGTTGTTAGCGGAGTTCAAGCAAATCCCCGACCTTAAGGAAGACACTTGGATTGAACTTGAAGGAATTATCGAGGTCACGATGATACATGGTCAAGTGCTTCCAGTTATTAAAGCTTCTGACTGGCGTATTCTCGATGAACCAATTGATCCATATGTTTATCCCGTCCTTGTTAAAATTGTATAACTTGATAATGCTATACGGTGTAAGCTTCCGATTTTTAATTAGATGAAGCTAGCAGAGGGTTTATCTTAATGGAGAGGATGTAATGCTGCGATTTGCATCGGTGTAATTGTGAAATGTCCATCCTTTCACTGGGAGCATCATAATTTTAAATTCAATTGTTTTGTAAGAAATAATCATATTCTTTTTTCAGAAAAAAAATTACCTTTGTCTATTTTCGTGCATTATTCAAAAGATACAGAAATGTAATATAAAAAATGAAACTATCCCTTTTGTCGATCGTCATTATAGGTAGGGGAATTTTATTTTCTTTTACATATGATTGATGTGGGGGAGATCGTCAATGCACAATAAACTATTTCTAGTATTTATGATATTGTTAACTGCTGGTGGCATTTTACAAGGCTGCGGGAATACAAGTGCTCAAACCGTACCAAGTGACTTAATTCATACTGAAAAATCATTTCCGGTAAATTTTTATTCATCATCGGAGCAGGGGATATTAGTCTATAAGGTGACCAATCAGGCGGATTTTGATACGCTGTGGGAACACTTTCGCCTTACAGATAATTCTGCTGAAATTGATTGGAATCAACAGTCAGCTATCTTTCTTGGAATAATCGAGTCGAGCAGTTGTCCTTTACAATATAAATTGGCAAAATTAAATGAAGAAAAGACCGAGGTTAGCTTGTATTTAGAAGTAAATTCTGAGGATGGCTGTACAGATGATGCAACGCCAAGAACAATGGTAATCGCGATGGATGCAGTGGAAATGAATAACGTTAAAGTAGTTAAGGTTGAAGACTATTTTGGTCTCAATCCAGTAGTGGAGTTTCAAAAAATAAAGGATTCAAATGAAGAGATTTAAGGAGCAATTATTGAAAAAAGCTATCTGCCGTACATTAAGCATCTAGCTCCTTTCAAAATAAGTTATTTCATAAATTGTTTTAATGCTTGTTGAAGACTGCCAAATGTTTTCGTGTGAAAATCAAATTTGACCCCAATCTTCACAATTTTTCTTACGACTTCTGGTCTAAGACCAGTAATGATTGTATTACAGCCCATTAAGGCCGCACCATCAATTATCTTCATTAAATTTCCAATTATATCATTTTCGATCTCAGCAATACCCGAAAGATCCATAATTAACGTTTGAATATGCGCTTGACCAATCTCTGTCAGCACTTTGTCTTCAAGTATGGACGTTCTTAATGAATCAATAGATCCAATTAATGGGAGGATACAAACATCAGGTGTAATCGGGATGATTGGGACTGATAGTTTTTCAACTAATTCTCTGTGAGCTGTAATCAAGGAATCCTTATATGTAGAATAACTGATAAAAAATGAATTCAAAAATTGATCGACCCGATTGTTAATTTGTAGTTCTAAATCAAAAAAATCACTCAGCTGCTTATTGTTGCTCATTTTGTAATAGATTTGAATAAATCGCCACAATGTCCTTCGAATTGCTTGAATCCATTCCAGTTTAAAGCTTAAATCTATAGAGTGTGTCGCCCAAGCTATTCCTTCTTGTTTGGCAAAAAGCGTTAGTTTTTCTTCTTCATCATCGATAATGTATACGACAAGCTTATGTGCATTATTGACAAGATCGATATTGCCAATCGCCAGAATTTCATTAATTTTATCCCGCACATTTACGGCCTCAGTCAATAATTTATTTTCAAATTTCTTGCTGTTTAGTTCAATAAATTCTTTTAGGTTATACGACTTCTCAAAATTGTATTCCATTTTTATCCTCCAGCTATCGTCTAAAATCATAAAGTTTATTACCCTTTATTTTAAGTTATTAAACTTATTAAATAAACATTAATACTATAAATATAGTGTTTTTTATGGGATGAACACAGCAATTCTGATAAAGCGTTTACATAAAAGGGGCCAGTTTTGACAACTGACCCAATGCAACGGTTATTTACGAACGAGTGCCATGACTCCTTTGTATATAATGACAAGTGCAAAGATAACGACAGCTAGTACGCCAATAATGGTTGTAACAGGAGCTAAACTTGCTAAAAAAGTATCATTTAGAGGTACTCTTAGAAGGGCAAACCCCGCTAAAATACTCGCAAGCATTAAAAGAATAAATCGATCCATGCTTCAGACCTCCTCTCCATTGTATTTGGCAAGCAAAAAATGTATTAAACGGCATTTAAAAATGTACCACTTGCCAACGCATAGAATTAACCTTGTATAATTGATTCTTTGTAACGGTGGCTATCCCCGTTAAACACGATTAAATGCGAGTGATGAATTAATCGATCAATGACTGCTTCCGTTACAATCGGATCTCCGAAAACGTGATTCCATTGACCGAACTGAAGATTTGTTGTAATGATAATGCTCTTCGCTTCATAACACATCGCAATAACCTGAAATAATAATTCTGCTCCTTGTTTATGGAGAGGAATATACCCTAGTTCATCCAAGATCAATAAATCAAGTTTCTCTATTTGTTTAAAGAGCTTATTTAGTGTTCCTTTTTCATTTGCCTCTAGTAATCGATTGACTAATGAGGCTACTGTATAAAATTTGATGGACTTTCCAAACTTTTGTACGGCATTCAATCCAATAATGGTGGCTAAGTAAGTTTTACCTGTGCCCACTCCTCCATAGAAAATTAAATTTTCCTGCCGTTCCAGAAATGCACCATTTAATAAATCCTCTTTACTGAGCCCTTGAGTTAATAATATATCTTTCCAATCAAAAGGATTTCCTTTTGTTTTAGGAAGCGTCGCTTGTGTCAGTAATAGATTCGTCTTCCGTTCCTCTCGTTGCTCAACTTCTCTTCTAAATAACTCTAGTAAGAAATCCTCATTCGTCTTTGCTTCCACTTCATGATAATGTTCTCTGATCCAGCTTAATTTCAACCGCTTGGCATATTCTAGAATCTGACCATTCATTGTAGATCAACTCCTTTCATAAGCTGATCATAATGATCTAAACCTCGAATAGCCTTCGGCATTTCTGGCAATGGTCGATTGGGGTGTATTTCCGAACGGATTCCCCGTCCATTTATCAGTTGATAAAACACCTGTTTAATGGATTCAACAGATGGATGGCCATGCTCAGAAGCGATTATAAGTGCCTCCGTAATTCTACTAAAATCATGTTCTTTCAATACCATTGCTAGTAGTTTAAGAGCCTCTGGTTTTTCCGCAGCTGTACATGAATTGAAATACTCTTGCCATTCTGTTGGAAGTTGCTCATAGAAACTCGTATATTTAAGTGCCAAAGGACGTTTGGCCATTAGGTTTAAGTATGGCTGCCATTTCATAGACTTTCTATATTGACCGTATAATCGAGAGTGACTAACCACCAGCTGATTATCGTCTGTGAGTATTTCAATCGTATTATATGAGATTTTTACGAGAACCTTACTTAGCGCATACCTCGGAGAGGTTGAATAGAGGTTCTTCTCTACCCTTATATAACCATACTTATCCGCCTTGACGGTTTCATACCTTACACATTGATACTCTTTCCCTGGAAGAACAAAACAAGCTTTTTGATCCTCTTCAAACAATGTAGAAATAAAGGTTTCTTTCTCATAGTGCTTACGTTCACGGTCTCTTTCAGCTTTGTCCCATAACTTCTCGTTAAGTTGATCTATATCAAATACATGTAGACCTGGTAGTAAGAAATTATTCCTCACATATTTGACCATAGCTTCCACATGCCCTTTTTCGTTGCCACTATTCGGATTACAAAACTCGCATTTAAAACCATAGTGAAGAACGAAGTTTTGAAACTCCTCTGTTAGCTGCCGTTCTCCATTTGGCAGTACTTTTTTTACGGCAGGGGATAGATTATCAAACCTGATTGTTTTTGGAACTCCACCCATATGATGAAAAATTCGCTTCAGTCCTTCTAGGAAGCACTCTCTATTTTGTGAAGGAAACACCTGAAAATAAAAAGCATTACTATAAGGAAAAGATAAGACTAGATAGGGGAGCACAATGTCCTCTCCTTGATATTTAAATGGTGCTTCCCCAAAATCAACCTGTGCTGTACCCAGCTTAGATTCAAGTGGTAGAGCGGCTTGACTAGATTCATTTAATAACTCTTTCTTTCTGTTCGAAACATAATTTCTAATCGTTCGATCAGATCCCTTAAAATCAACTTCTTCTTTTAGCTGTTCCCACATCCGCTTTGCGGTTCTACGAAACTTCTTTTTTTGCTTAAAGTCCTCTAAAATCCACTCATCTACGATATGCTTAACTGAATCCATGATGGGTGAAGGTCTGTTTTGTTTCACTTTCACTTCAGGACTAAAATCCTCTTTTTCGGCATACTTTTTTACGGTTCTAGGATCTCTTCCCATTTTTTTCGCTATTGTTGAATAACTACTATCTTTTTCGACAGCCTCATGTCTGATATAATTAATTTCGGCCACTGCCAACATCTCCTTAATACCTCCTGCGCTTGTTTGTCCCAACAGGAAGTGTATGTGTATTTTGGAATGTTGACAAGTGGTTTTTTTAATTTATGCAGTACCTTCCAGGCACTGCATAAATTAAATGCCATAACCTACATTTTTATGATGCCATAGACACCTCTCCATATATGTTATGAATGAAGTATATAAGAAGTGCTGTCATATATTGAGGAATCTGAAAATAGGCATTGTTGAATATCGTGCTTTTACGTAAGATTTTTAGGAGATCATGAACTTATATGCTTGTTTAATGATGTGAAAGAATGTGAGAGGCCCTCCAAAATACTCGCTCATTTTCAAGCTGAGGTTATCGAAATGGAGAATAATGATACGTAAAGGAAGATCGAAAAGGCTCGATCCTTCCTCTCCATTTTAAGTTCGTGTCCAATAAGTAGACCCATCTCGATCACGTTCCATAAATCCATACTCGATTAAGTATCGTCGTAATGTCACATAGTCATGAAAAATCGCTTTAAGAACATCATTGATTTCTTTTTCTGTATAATTTTTTCCTGTTTCAAATTTAGTTGAAATTTGTTGGAGAACAATTAGTTTCCGTTTTTCCTTACTAGGAAAAGTGTCTAGTGGTCCATCTACTCCGTTTTTAAAATAAGTGGTTAAAATTTTTTTTCGCTCAAGTTCCGTAATAGCATATCTTTCATCCACCATTTTTGCCCCCTTATGAAATGCTACAAAGTTTTCTTCCTTCACTCCGCCGTTGTCTAGCAATTGCATTAACGCTAGAAAAACTTTCGCTTGCTTTTCTTTTTCTTTTAATTTAAAACGATGATTTCGAATGGTAGATGCACTTGAATCGAGCTTCTTGGCTATTTCTTTATCAGAAATGCCCTGAGAAAAATAATGAAGAAGCTCTCTTTGAATATCTGATAGGCCAGTATGCCTCTTACCCAAGCTCAATAAATAAGCAAACATCGATTGATGAACGATTTTAATATGCTCAGCAATCGCTTTCTTTGCTTCATAATAGATGCCTTCACACAAACTTGGATAGATGATCCCGTTTTCAAATTTTTCGTTACAGATGAGACAAATAAATTCACCACTATCTTCATTGAAAATATAGCCTTTTGCAAGGTCTTCTACAGAAGCTGACCAAAATAATGTGTTATCAATCATTTAACAAACAACTCTCTTTAATGTTTATTTAATTATAGATATAATATAAAAATGTTTATTTTTTTGTCAATTGTTTTCTTTTGTTCAAATAATGCTAAAACAATTTTGTCTACAAAAATAAATTTTTCTTATTTTTTGGTGCAAAATATTACTTGCAAATAAGTTCAGCGAATAGGTGGTGGCAGAGCCAAGTATTCAATAATTTAGCAAAAGGCTTGCTAAAAAATGTATCGATATTTGAGTGAGGTGGCTTTATTGAAGAGAGATAAAATGATATTGTATACGATTTGGTTTTTTACAGTTGGTCTTTTGTTGACTTTTGTACCAAAACACCGAATACGGCAAGCGCTGTTAGCTTATTTTTTTAAACAAAGTATGACGTGGTTATTTGGTTTACTGGTAGTAGAAAATCGCTTTATAATTTATCCTGTTCGACTTTTCAAGAAAGTCAATAAGTCCAGTTTTTCATATGAATATTTTTTTTATCCGTCTTTTTGTGCCCTTTTTAATTTATATTATCCAGAAAAAAAACCTTTTTGGATAAGGGCACTTTATAACATTTTTTACACAGGGCTGCTTACGGGAATTGAAGTTCTAGCAGAAAAATATACAAACTTAATTAAATATGTAAATTGGAGATGGTATTGGAGTTTTCTTTCGATCGGATTAACGAATTATGCGTCACACTTGTTTTATCGCTGGTTTTTTAAGGAGGAATAAAATATTAAAAAGGTCTAGGATCAAGTAAAAAAGATTGATATGATGAAGGAAAATATGATGAATTTCGAAAATTCAATGTTTTTTGGAACGAGAAGGGAGGAGGCAAATGGCAGCATTTTGGAATCCTGAAAGGGTTATGACGGCTGAAGAAGCAGTGCTATTGATTAAAAATCAATTCTCCAATTTAACGATATTAAAAGTGGCAGCCTTTGCAAGAGGATTTGATAATACGGCTTTCTTAATTAATGAGCGATATGTTTTTCGATTTCCCCGCAGGGAGATAGCGGGGGAATTAATAAAAGTAGAGAACCGTCTTTTACCCAACATTGCTCCGAGCTTACCACTGGAAATTCCAAAACCGCAATATATTGGGAAACCACAGCCCAATTTTCCATGGGCATTTAGTGGGTATGAACTCCTTGGAGGGAAGAACCCTGAAAAATTAACAAGAGAGCAAAGAAAGAAATCAACAAATATCTTGGCGCAATTTTTACGACAGCTTCATAGCTTTCCGTTACAGCAAGCTGAAAAGCTACAAATACCTTATGATCAGTTGGGAAGATTGGACGTCAAAAAGAGAAAACCGCTCTTAATGGAAAGAATCAATTCCTTAAAAATGGAGAATCGATTAAGCGACGTGTTATATAACTCCTTACGGCAATTTATCACAACAGTGGAGGATACGTTAGTAGACGAGAAGAAAGTGCTTGTCCACGGGGATCTTCACCTTCGCAATATGCTAGTCGATGACGAAGGAAAAATTACGGCTGTTCTCGATTGGGGTGATACACATATCGGAAGTCCAGCCATTGATTTGTCTGTTGCATATAGTTATCTCCCGTCAGATTGCAGAGAAATATTTTTTCAAATGTACGGTGATGTCAGCGAAGAAAGTAAAGATTTGGCCCGCTTCAAGGCGATATATTCGTACGTTCTACTTCTATTATATGGATATGATCAGGGTGATATCCAGCTAGTTAATGATTGCTACTTTTCATTAAAGCTAGCATTGGAACAATAAGGACGGAAGTTTAACAGAATTGAAGATAACGATAGTCGATATTTCGGCTTTTGTTGGCAGTGGCAAATAAATAGATAAATAGCCTTTAATTCAATTCATAACTGCTTCCTAATGGAGAACGTAAATTATCATGTAAAATCTTTAAATGCAAACGGGACAGCACCAAAGTATCTGTTGCGATGGTGAATGATGTCAAATTCGCTAAAATAAAGAAAAACTGGAAAAAGTGTTATCTGTCGATGTTTTGTCAGAAAGTATGAAAAGTAGTTTTTTAAATAGATATGAAAAAATGGGGCTAGTGGATGGAACTAGTCGATTCAAGCTTTTTTGTGAAAAGTTAAATTAATCAATTTTAATGGAGTTATACATATGGCCACTAAAAATAGGGTTGTTAGAATGACGAAAATACTGGCTCTTGCCTTTACGATATTTTTGAAAATATCCTGGTATCGAATTCGAAAGAAGAGCCCGGCTGAGTGGGACAAGCTTTGGGAAGAAAGTGGGATTAAGTTTCGAAAAACTTTATTTGAGCTAGAGGGACTGCTAATAAAAATTGGGCAAATCTTAAGCACGCGTGCTGATTTCCTTCCTCCTACTTTTATTAAACAAATAGAGGATTTGACTGATCATGTTCCCCCGTCTAGTTGGAATGACATCGAAAAAATTCTGAAAAATGAATGGGGTTCTGCATATGAGTCGGGATTTCAAACGATTGAAAAAGAAGCGGTCGCATCTGCCTCTATTGGTGAAGTCTATAAAGGGATATTAAGTGATGGCAGGGAGGTCGCTATTAAAATCAAGCGTCCCCATATCGATGCGATTATTTCCACAGATTTCAGTACATTAAAAATCGTTATTTGGTTTGCTAACCATCTTGTACCATTGCCGAAAGGCTTTATCGATTTTGATATTCTTTATCAAGAATTAAAGGAGGTGATAGAACGAGAATTGGATTACCGTCATGAAATGAAAACACAGCTTTATTTTAAGAAAAGATTTGAGGATTATGATTATGTACAAATTCCTTCTTTGTTTCCAGAATTAAGTACATCGAAAATCCTTGTCATGGAATGGATTGAAGGAGAAAAAATTATTCAAGCAGCTAAATTAGTGGGAGATGAAGCTTATGGACGTGAGCTTTCACAAAGGCTAATCGAGTTATTTCTGCCACAATGGTTGGAACCAGGCATTTTTCATGCTGATCCACATCCGGGAAACGTCCTGATTACGAATACAGGGAAAATTGCTTTGTTGGATTTTGGGATGATTGGAGAAATAACAAAGAAGGATGCTAGCTACTTTCAAGGTCTTATCGAAAGTATCTTGGCAAAGGATTACCGTAAGGCAGTGCAATGTTTGACCGAGCTGGGCTTTATTCTTCGTGAAGCTGAATCAAAAACGATTGAAAAGCTATTGGCAGAAATGCTATCGTATCAACCGAAGCAATTTTCTGAACTTGATATTGTTGCTTTAAAATTAGAAGTAACTGCTCTTATTCACCAACTGCCTATTCAAGTTCCGTCTCGATTTGTGTTTTTAGGACGGGCATTTATGACGATTGAAGGGATTGTCGCGCAGCTAGCGCAAGAGGAGGATGTGCTTGAGTTAACAAAGCCGGTATTTGTGAAATGGTTAAGAAAAAATGGTCACTCCTCATGGTCAGTAGTTTGGCAATGGATTCGTTCAAGTCCAATATTTAGTTTTTTCCATGGAGTTAACAATTTTTTAGATTCACCTCAAAAATTAGAAGAATTAAAGGAATTAGAGCAAAGAAGAGCGTTTCGATTTACCCAGTACGAGAATTTTAAAAAGCAAGCTTTTCAGCTGCTGTGCCTAGGTCTTGCTGGCGTTGGTGTAGGCATCTACACATCCCATATGCTGATAACTTCTATTGCCGCAGGAATTTCTACGGTTGCCTTTTTCATCTACATAAGAAGCTACTTAAAGCAAAAACAGTGGTTGAAATTTATGCACGTAAAACGTTAAAAGCGGGAAGGAGAGTGGTTATGAAAAGTCCAATAAAAAATAAAATTAATTTAGTATTTATTCCAGTATCCGATGTAAAACGAGCAAAAGAATGGTACAGCAAGATCTTAGCAATTGAAGAGGGTGATGACTTTTTTGAGCATTTGTTTGTTGCCAAAATGGACGGAGCTGGGTTAATTCTTGACACGATGCCAATGTGGCGCAGTGAAGATGGACAAATTCCGAGATTAAATGCGCCAGTGATCCAATTTGCTACTGATGATATTGCTGCAGCGTACGAATTTATGAAAGCGAATGGTGTTGAGCTTGTAACAGACATCCAGCATAGTCAGTTTTTTGTTTTCAAAGATCCAGATGGAAATATGCTCATGGTGTGTGGAAAGTGAAGAACTTAGCCTAACCTTACATTTTGATAAAAGACAATGCATTATTTTTTTGGCATAGAGCTAAGTGCTGGGATGCCAGATGCTGTGAAGTTGATTCTCTATAATAAGAATGGTAGTAAGGGAGGGCGAGTCGTTAGATGGTTTGAAGTAATGGCTAAAAGAAATGGCTGATCGGATAAATTCCTGTACAGTGTTTTGGCGTAATTTCAGTGATTTACTCACCGTGCTCTTAAAAAAGAGCTTTAAGGCTCTTTTTTATTGTCAAGGAAGTTATAAAATGTAAACATTGTGTATAACTCTAAATCAAATTGTCTTCGTCTAGATCCGGCACTTGCCAACATAGCTCTTAAAGCTTTTTATGAATAATACAAGATCTTCTGTTCATAAGGATTATTAAGGCGGGTTCGGCGCCCAATATGAAAAAATAAGCTTCGGTAGGGGGCTTGAGTGTCTATTGAGAAGAAACAGAAATATGCCCATCGTGCTGCTCTTTGGTCTTTTCTTAGTTTTATTTTTAGTCATATTGGCGATTAAACATATAAAAGTTTATATCGTCTTTAGTTCAGGTCTAGGGCCGTTTTTCCTAGTTGCTTTAATAATCTTATTAATGATAGTTGTCTTTCTGAAGGGACTGTAGTTGACGATAGAAAAAGTATTGTTTAGCTTTTGGATACATTACTGTTAAAATCAGCACCGACTTAGAAACAATAGCCTATGTCTTAAAAATGGTTAAAGAGTGCGTATATCGGAATTTATAGGGGAGGAGAGGTTTGAATGGACGAAAAATTTCCAATTGGAGAATTTAATCTTAATCAAGAAATAACTGAACAACAAATTGTTAATTGGATTAATGATATAGAAATGCTGCCGCATCTTTTACGAAAAATAGCTGAAAATGCAACGGAAGATGAGCTTAATACCTCATATCGGAAAGGAGGTTGGACAGTCAGGCAAGTTTTCCATCATCTTGCAGATAGTCATATGAATGCTTATATTCGTTTTAAATTAGCGCTTACTGAAGATAAGCCGACGATCAAGCCATATGAGCAAGATAAATGGGCAAAATTAGCTGACAGCAAAGAACCTGTCCATGTTTCTTTAAACCTGCTGGAATCACTTCATCATAGAATGGTCATATTACTCCGTAGTCTCACTATGGAAGACATTCAACAAGTGTTTATCCACCCTGAATTAGGTGAGGTGACAATCGGGCAAAATATCGCTCTGTACTCATGGCATGGAAGACATCATCTTGCCCACATTTCATCTGTTTGTACACGAACAGTTTAATGAGGACTAACGTTTCCTGCTACTGATAACTGTTCTTCCATTCATTGAAGAAGTCTCGCAAATAGCGTTCCATAACCTGGTGTCTTTCTTCAGCAAGTTGTTTCCCGTAGTTTGTATTCATCGTTTCCTTTAGTTTCAATAGCTTTTCATAAAAATGATTGATTGCAGTAGACTTCCCATTTCTATATTGTTTTTTTGTCATTGTTTCTCGCGGTTTGAGTTCTGGATCATGAATAAGTTCTCCTTTTGAGCCTGCATAGGCAAAGGTTCTTGCGATTCCAATCGCCCCGATAGCGTCTAAACGATCGGCGTCCTGAACCACTTTTCCTTCAAGGGTTGTCATTTTCGGTTGATTTCCACCTTTAAAAGACATCGTAGAAATAATAGAAATTACATGTTGTGTTGTAATCCTGTCCACTCCGACAGAATTTATCCAGTGCTCGACCTTTTGCAGACCTTCTGCTTCACTGCTGTTTAATTTTTCATCAGCAATATCGTGGAGAAGGGCAGCGAGTTCGCATATATATAGGTCTGCCTTTTCCTCAAAGGCTATGGTTTTAGCAAGGTTAGTTACTCGGACGATGTGATACCAGTCATGTCCGCTCCCATCATTATGAAGCTCGCTGTATACATATTCTTTTGTCCGCTCGATGATTTTTTCTTTATCCAAATGGTTCACCTACTAAATAAGTATGCTTTCCACAAAAGCATAACATGCTATTCTCATTAATGCTATCAAACTTTTTATCCTAAACAAAGGAGGAGCAAAATGGAAAAGAAGTACAATGATTTGATTGGTGAAATACTGGAGCGTTCAGGTGAGAAAGATCGCTACCAGGAGAAGTGGAGAGGAAAACCACTTCCAAAAGACTATTTAAAAATGGATACTTTTCAACATTTTCAAAAAATAGCAAAGGACGCAGGTTATTTACCACCGTGGCTTAAGCTGCAAAAAGAAATTTCCGCTCTTGTTCAGTCTTGTAAAAATGCCGATGAAATAAAGACAATTAATAAAAAAATCAAGGCATATAATAAAATTTGTCCACTGCCTTTGCAAAAACCGATGATCCGATACGAACAGATTGAAGAGGCAAAAAAAATATGGTATTTTCTACCCTTTTTAAGGTCTTTCCAATAGGAAATATTTACAATTCTAATCACATGTTATAAAATGGAAATAACAAATATTGGATTAGGAGTAAATATATGAGTAGTCTTATCTATACTTTCCTATGGCTGTTAGCTTCATGGAAGTGGGGAGACTGGAAAAATTGGGAGAAATATTATTCGACTATTCTCTTTTTCATAATGGGAGATTTTATTTACTTGTACCTATTATCAGATTTCTACCCAATGTGGAAATACACTCCCCAACAATTTGATAGCAGCATCGGTTTTACAAACACACATATCTCTTTATTGATTATGTACATAAAGTACCCAGCAACAGTACTTATATATTTGGCTAAATTCCCACAACAAAACAGAGTGAAACAGTTTTTTTACTTTATGGGTTGGGTGCTCTTTTATTCAATTAATGAGGTCGTCGATATCCAATTAAAATTTTTAAAACATTTCAACGGCTGGAATATATGGTGGTCTGTTTTATTTAATTTTGTAATGTTTTTAGTACTTTTGATTCATTATAAAAAGCCACCTGTTGCATGGCTTATTTCTTTTTGTTTTATTCTAATTTTGTGGAATTTCTTCGAGGTTCCTGCAACCGTATTTCGTTAATTTCGGATATTTGGATGACTCGCCAACTTCTATTTGCGGACGAGCCATCCAACTTCTATCCATTGCCAATACCCTCAAGAAAACTTTTCCTTACGATTTTAAATGTAGCAAAGTGATATAAAAATTCATGAACAAATATGCTGGATTCGTCTCTATAATCAAAGGATAATAAAAAATCTTCTAGTATTTCTTCCTCTACCTCATCTCCAAAGCCCTGTATCCATAGTTTATAGGCAAAAGATTCACCTATATGGCCAAGGGCACAACGCTCAAATACGGTTTGTATGTCATCCTTGTTCATTTGCTCATCCCTTTCAATTTTTTATTTTTCCCTTAGTGATACAACGCTATGCGAAATAGGAAGAGGAAACGAGTAAAATGCGAAGAGTTTTCGCTAATTGTGAATTCGACATCATATTTTAAAAAAAATTATACTGTTACATAATTTGACAAGAGAATTCCATTATTATGAAAATAGGGTATAATTTCGATTGTGTTTACTGTTGTTTGGGAGGCTAATGCGGTGAAACTTGAAAGAGAGAATGAGAATTTATTTAAAAATATTGAAATGTTAAGAGAACAAATGATGATATCAGGACACCGTAACGGTTTATTAAATTCAGAAACGATCAAGTATAGCCAGCGGTTGGATGAACTAATTTTTAAGCATCAATGTTACAAAAATAAATAATGAAACTGTTTAGAAAAGGTTCTCTATCAGTCAGATTTATTGACATTAGGGAGCTTTTTTCCGTTTTGTGATAAGAGGTTCTTTAAGTTTAGGTTTGTTAAAGAGAATTGTCGGTATAACAACTTTTGGTTCATTGCGGTTTCACACCGTTATTAGTATAACTATCAGGTCTTCTAATTTCATGAATCGATTCGTTTTCTTCTACACGTTTCGTGGAATCAGTGAGAAAATGAGTCAAAAATCAATAACCACATTTAACATATCGTAAATACCATTTACACTTTGTCAAGGGTGAAAATCTAGTTCTTTTGAATCAATTATTGCTGTTATTTGAATTGAAAAGTAGTATGATGAATAGGACAGACAGATAAATATAAAGAGAGAATATATTTGGAGGAGATTGATTTTGTTTAAAAAAAGAAAGGAAAAAGCATTGAGAAAGAATAATTGGAAAAATGAAGAAGTTATTTCTGAGAGGATAATCGTCTCACACCCGATGGTTACTGAAAAAGTAAAAATGCTTAGACTCTCAAAAGAAGATTTATATTTCGTCGCATATGTAAAACCGTTAGTTGAAACGCATATTGATGGTCTTGTCAACGAATTTTATGAAACAATTCTTCAAGTACCTAATTTAAAGAAGATTATCGAACAAAATAGCAGCGTTGAAAGATTAAGGACTACATTGAAAAAACATTTGATAGAGCTTTTTGATGGTACAGTTGATGAAAGATTTATAGAAAATCGTCTTGTTGTTGCGAAGGTTCATTACCGTATTGGCCTTGATCCATCCTGGTATATGGGGGCCTTTCAAAATTTGCAGCATACGTTATTTCATTTAATCAGCGACAACATAATTGAAGAAAAGGAATTTAAAGCGATTTGGGGGGGCTGTTACAAAGCTACTAAGCTTGGAACAACAGCTTGTTCTTGAAGCGTATAATCAAGAGAACGGCGAAAAACTTCAGCAGGTTTTTTTGGAGGGGCAAAAGGATCTCCAGACACGTATTTTAGAAGTCAGCAATGGACTGATTACAGTTTCCGAACAAACAAATGCTTCTGTTGAAACGCTAATTTCAAATAGCCATGATGTCAATCAGATTGTTGAAGATAGCTATAAAAAGGCGAAAATGATACATGATGAAGTAAAGGGTGGACAGACATTACTATCAACATTGTTAAATAGTATGGAGGAAATGGAGATGGACACACATTCAATGAGAGAAACGGTTCTCCATTTAGAAGAATCCTCGAAAAAAATCAGTAAAGTGGTCGATATCGTTCATGCGATCGCTGATCAAACGAATTTGTTAGCATTGAATTCAGCAATAGAGGCAGCTCGTGCTGGGGAACATGGGAAAGGTTTTGCAGTTGTTTCTCAGGAAGTACGAAAGTTGGCAGAGCAAACGAAAAATTCGATTGGTGATATTCAAGATTTAGTTAAAGCTTCGCAAAACTACACAGGTAAGGTGATGGAGATGCTAACAAAAGTGGAAGGAACAGTTCAAAGAGGGTTCGAATCTTCTAAAAATACAACGGAAACCTTTCAATTAATTAGCAATTCAGTTAGGGAAAACGAAAGCAATTTAGCAATGATGGATGAAAGGATGGAGGAACTCGTTCATGTTATGGAAGAAATAGGCCAAGCAACTGAGCATGTTGCCGCCTCAGCAGAACAGCTCAATCGAGTTGCACAACTTCCGTAAAAATAGAGGAGATGTTATTCGGTTAATTTTTTTTGAATGGTTATTAGGCTTTAAAACCAATGAGCATTTAAATAACTTCTAGAGCACTTGTTACGAGCTAAAATTTGCTAGAGTTTATCAATGAGAAGTTTATCGGCTCGAATTCATAGTAGTTTATCATCAAAAAATAAAGCTGTGTCAAAAGGTCTTGAAAGGTGGTGACCCCACAAAGTTAGAGTTTTTATTAAGCAGCTGATTGGCTGGTTTGAGTTCGGTATTGTATTGGACTTAAACCAGCCAATTTTACTTTTATACGCTTATTATTGTAGTAATCTATGTACTCAACAATTTGTTTTTTTAGCTCTTCATAAGATACTAATTCTTCTCCATATACATCTCTTGCTTGAGAAACCCAAAGAAATTTTCCATTGCCGCATTATCCGCACATGTTGCTTTTCGAGACATGCTTTGAAAGATTTTATTTTTCTTTAATGTTTTTACCCAAGTGTTATGTTGATAATGCCAACATCATTCGCTAAATATCGTCCACTTTCGTTCTTCCTCTCAGAAAATGTTGTCTCCATATTTATTTCCATATTCATTATTTATATGTAAATTTTGGTTAAATTCAAGTCAAGTTGTGTTCCCAGGGACAACTATCTTTTATTAAATAAAGGATTTGATGAAGTTTTATCCCAAATCCTTTATGCGTAAATTAGAAAGCTCACCAATTCTCATCACCTTTAATAATCATGAAGCAGCCAGAATATTTGATTGCACTCCTATACTCAACTTATAGCAGCTTGTTGTTAAAAATAATTTCACCGACTTATCTTGTATAAAAACTCGAAGATTTTTAAGTTTTCCCAGGCTTAGTAAAACATCGGTGTTGATTTTTGGCAAACGATAGGAGAGAATAACTCCAACCGGAAATGACATAAGGTCTCTCGATGCCTTTTGTCTACAATTCTGCGCCGTTCAAAATGGGAGATTATTTTTATTGTGGAATTTTGTAGATGAATATACCCTTTCCATTTCAAAGAAATCTGCTATAATTTTCAAGATTGAGTCATTTTTTAATTTGGAGTTAAAGACCCTTGAGGAAAGAAGAGGTTGTGATCGAATGGAAAAATGGAAAAAAGATATAATTTTATTTTTAAGTAGTCAGACGATATCACTTTTTGGCTCTTCGCTCGTTCAATACGCAATTATGTGGTATATCACATTAACGACTGAATCAGGAATGATGATGACTCTCTACATTATTTGCGGTTTTATCCCAACGTTTATATTATCGCCGTTTGCTGGAGTGTGGGCAGACCGCTTTAATCGCAAAATACTGATTATGGCTGCCGATGCATCCATTGCGGTCGCAACCCTTGTGTTGGCGATTGTGTTTTTATTGGGCTATGAAGCGACTTGGCTTCTTTTTGTAATGGCGGCAATTCGTGCGCTCGGAACGGGAGTACAAACTCCAGCGGTTGGTGCGATCTTGCCACAAATCGTTCCAAAGGAACAGCTTACGAAGATTAATGGGATAAACGGAAGTATCCAAGCGATCATTATGTTTGTCTCACCTATTGTCAGTGCAGGATTATTAACATGGACAACTCTTGAAATGATCTTTTTTATTGATGTTATTACAGCAGCAATAGCTATTTTTACGTTGCTTGTATTCTTTAAAATCCCTGTTCATGCAAAGGCAGCATCCAAACAAACAACGAGCTACTTCAGCGACATGAAGGAAGGTCTAGTATATATAAAGCAAACGAATTTTTTAAGGATTTTCTTTTTATTTTTTGCGTTTTTCTTCGTGTTAATGGCACCTGCTGCTTTTTTGACTCCATTGCAAGTGGTGCGTAGTTTTGGTGATGATGTGTGGCGATTAACTGCGATTGAGATTGCCTTTTCTATCGGAATGATGCTTGGTGGAGGAATCATTGCTTCATGGGGAGGCTTTAAAAATAGAGTTTATACAATGACCTTTGCCAGTCTGTTGATGGGCATCTGTACGTTTGCGCTTGGAATCGCCCCCATCTTTTCACTTTATTTACTTTTCATGGCAATTTTCGGTGTGGCGATGCCAATTTTCAACACACCAACTATGGTGTTAATACAAGAAAAGATCGAGGAAGATTATCTTGGAAGGATATTTGGTGTGTTTGGCATGATCTCCACTTCTATGATGCCGATGGGCATGCTCATTTTTGGTCCAATAGCAGATTTAATTGAGATAGAAATCCTTTTAGTCACTACAGGTGCGCTTCTCGTCATATTAGCAATTTTATTAGGAAAAAATAAAACATTAGTGAAAATAGGGAAATCAGGATTGACTGAACCTTTGTGAGACCACAGCTTCCTTTGGGAGCGCAGCGAAATGAAGCAGCTAGCTTCATTTTGCTGCGCTCCTTTTTGTTATAATTACAAAAAGGAGGTTTTCACAATGGAAAAGGTATACTTAGATTTTAATGCAAGCACGCCTTTAGCTCCTGAGGTTATTGAAGTGATGAAGCCACTCTTAACGGATTATTTCGGGAATCCATCTGCTTTACATTGGGCAGGTAAACCGGTGCAGAATTTGCTGCACAATGCAAGAAGGCAAGTGGCAGAGCTAATTGGCGCTAAAGAGAATGAAATTATATTTACCAGTGGTGGAAGTGAAGCAAATAATCTTGCTCTTAAAGGAATATATTTTCAAAATCCTGAGAAGAGAAAACATATTATTACGGCGAGGATTGAACATCCAGCTATCATAAGTCCATGCCGATTTCTTGAGCGTCTTGGGGCTAGAGTGACTTATGTCGGCGTTGATACTAATGGACGAGTCCTGCTTGAGGAAATTGAAAAGGCAATTACAACGGATACGATCTTAATTTCAATTATGCATGCTAATAATGAAACTGGAACATTTCAGCCGATTAAAGAAATTGGTGAAATTGCCTCAAAGCATGGTATTATTTTTCATACTGATGCCTCACAATCGATTGGTAAAGTGAACGTGAACGTAGAAGATTTAAAGGTGGACATGCTAACGATAGCAGGACATAAACTGTATGCGCCGAAAGGCATTGGCGCTCTTTACATAAAAGATGGAATAAAACTGGAACCACTGATTCATGGAGCTGGTCATGAATACGGTTTGCGAGCAGGAACTGAAAATACATTACTTGCTGTTGCATTGGGAAAAGCCTGCGAGTTAGCAAAGAAGCCTAATGTAATGATTAAAGAGTTGACGGATTATTTGTGGCAAAGATTGAAAAATGAATTCGCTGCAAATGTCCAATTAAATGGCCATCCAACAGAACGATTGCCAAATACGTTAAATGTCAGTTTTGTAGGTCTAGTGGGAGCGGAGCTACTAAGGGCAATTCCTTATTTGGCAGCATCAACTGGGTCAGCATGTCATTCTGGTAGTATCGAGCTTTCTCCCGTATTAAAAGAAATGGGCGTAACCGAAAAGGTAGGAATGGGAGCGGTTCGTTTCAGTTTAGGCCGCGGAACAACGAAAGAAGAGATTGATAGAGTGGTGGAGTCGCTCAAAATGGTTGTTAAAAAGGACATGTCATCTTCATTGACATTAACAGAAGAAAACATTAAAGGATTATGATGAAGAGTTGGTGAAATTATAAAAAATTGGCAGTCCATCTAATTCATACGATTATATATAAATTCATGAATGGGAACAAAAGCGCTAGAATCTGCTATGAGCGATTGCTTTTGTTCCTATTTTTAGTTTAGGAAGGCAGCATATAAACTTCATAGGAAGGCAGTTCGCTATGCTGTGTTTTTATTAAGCGTCCTTCTTCAACAAGCTTTTGCACCTCACGTTCGATTTCTATTGGCTTGACCCCAAATAAATCAGCCATTTTTACCGATGAAAAAGAAATGTATTTTGGGCTTTTGGTGGATGAAATAATCATATTTTCAATTCGCTGAAATAATAGTTCTGTATCCATCTTAAAATTAACCTCCTACCATGTAATTTCTTCTGAAATTATCCATTTCCTATTTTGTTCAACATCATGCATTTTTTTCCTCATTTATGAAATTCTAATAACTATATACGAGAATGAATAAAGATTTTCATCTCAAAATAGGAGGCGGTGGAGATGGGTTTTCATCAGCCCCAGCGAATTGCTGAGTTAGCTGTTGAAGCAGGGAATCGAAAGGCGAACCTGCCACTTGTAAACATGCTTGTTTTAGGGTTTCTTGGCGGTGCATTTATTGCGATAGGTTATTTGCTAGATATTCGAGTGGTAGCAGGCTTGCCCCATGAATGGGGAACGTTAAAAAATTTTATAGGTGCGGCCGTTTTCCCAGTCGGTTTGATTTTGTTAATCATCGCAGGAGGAGAGTTGCTAACAGGAAATATGATGGCTGTTTCCATTTCGTGCCTAGCAAAGAAAGTGCGCGTGCAGCAACTGGTTAATAACTGGTTTTGGATCACCATCAGTAATTTTCTGGGCTCAATTTTTATTGCCTTTTTCTTTGGCCATTTAATTGGATTGACTGGGGAAGAACCGTATTTGTCAAGTACAGTTTCCATGGCAGAGTCAAAGATTGAAGCGGGTTTTTGGGCAAGCTTAATCTCTGGCATTGGCTGTAATTGGCTCGTTGGCCTTGCTGTATGGTTATCATATGGGGCAGAGGATATTGCCGGAAAGATATTAGCTATTTGGTTCCCGATTATGGCGTTTGTGGCGATCGGCTTTCAACACGTTGTTGCTAATATGTTTGTCATCCCTGCAGCCATTTTTGCCGGATACTTTAGTTGGACTGATTATATCGGGAATTTTATCCCTGTCTTTATTGGCAATGCGATTGGTGGTGGAATCTTTGTCGGGATGTTGTACTGGATTGCCTACATCGAAGCATTGAAGCCAACGATGGAAAAAGGCAGTAATTTGTTGGAAATTAAAAGCAAGCAAAAACCAAGGAGGTAGACGATGAACAACGGAACATTTTCAATACATATCAATGGGAAGGAGTTTCCTGCGAAGGAAGGACAAACGATCTTAGATATTGCCAAATCACAAGATTATATGATCCCAAGTATTTGCTATCATCCAAATTTAGGCTCTATCCAAACTTGTGATACTTGCTTCGTGAAAGTAAATGGTGAAATGGTTCGTGCTTGTACTCAGAAGGCAGAACCAGAAATGGTTGTCGATAGCCAATCAAGGATCGTAAAAGATGCGCAATACGAAGCGATGAGTCGGATATTAAAGAATCATGAACTATATTGTACGGTTTGCGATAACAATAATGGCAATTGTGTCGTCCATAATACAGCCGAGTACCTTGAAATTGAGCATCAAAAATACGAGTTTAAGCCGAAGCCATATCCACCAGATAATTCACATCCATTTTACCGTTATGAACCCGATCAATGTATTTTATGCGGCCGCTGTGTTGAGGCTTGTCAAGACCTGCAAGTAAACGAAACTTTAACAATTGATTGGAATCGGGAAAATCCTCGTGTGATCTGGGATAACGATGTGCCAATTGATCAATCTTCCTGTGTATCATGTGGCCACTGTGTAACGGTCTGTCCATGCAATGCTTTAATGGAAAAAACGATGTTGGGAGAAGCAGGCTTTTTAACAGCCATTCCACCGAGGATTTTGGAGCCGATGATCGATATGACGAAAGAGGTGGAACCAGGTTATAAAGAAATTTTTGCGATCTCTGAAGTGGAGGCGGCGATGCGCAAATCTCGAATTAAGCGAACAAAGACTGTTTGTACGTACTGTGGTGTAGGATGCAGCTTTGAGGTTTGGACGAAGGATCGGAAAATTTTAAAAATCGAACCTCACGAAGATGCGCCAGTCAATGGAATCTCGACTTGTGTGAAAGGGAAATTTGGGTGGGATTTCGTTAATAGCGAAGAGCGGCTGACAAAACCGTTAATCCGCAAAGGAGAAGAGTTCGTTGAGGCGACATGGGATGAAGCACTTGAACTCATTGCAACGAAATTAAAGGAAATTAAGGGTGAACATGGAGCAGATTCTATTGGATATATCGCTTCATCGAAATGTTCAAACGAAGAAAATTATATTTTCCAAAAATTCGCCCGTTCCATTATGGGAACAAATAATATTGATAATTGCTCGCGCTATTGTCAGTCTCCTGCGACAACAGGCCTTATGCGTACGGTTGGCATTGGTGGAGATTCTGGAACAATTCGAGACATTGAAAAATCGGAACTAATCATCGTCATCGGAGCGAATCCGGCTGAATCACATCCAGTGCTTGCGACCAGAATAAAGAGAGCGCATAAGCTTCACGGTCAAAAAATCATCGTTGCAGATATTCGCAAGCACGAGCTGGCTGAACGGGCAAATTTACATATTCATCCGAAACCGAGCACAGACCTTGTTTGGCTTTCCACAGTCACGAAATATATGATTGAGCAAGGCTGGGAGGATAAAGGATTTTTACATTCACGCGTTAATGATGTTGAAAAATATAAAGCTTCTTTGGAAAAATTCACATTGGAATATGCTGAGGAAACAACAGGCTTGTCTAAGGCAGAAATCATTCAAGTAGCAGAGATGATTCATGAAGCAAAATCAGTTTGTATATTATGGGCAATGGGAATTACTCAGCATTTAGGTGGATCAGATGGAAGTACGGCAATTTCAAATTTATTGCTTGTAACAGGAAACTATGGCCGTGAAGGAACAGGAGCATATCCGTTAAGAGGTCATAACAATGTTCAGGGCGCTTGTGATTTTGGTACAATGCCGGCCTGGTATCCCGGCTATGAACCAGTTCAGGATAAGGATGTCAGAGAACGCTACGAGAAAGCTTGGGGTGTGTCTTTGCCAGAAAAACCGGGGATGAACAATCATCAGATGGTTGAAGGCATTCAGGAAGGAAAAATAAAAGCAATGTACTTATTTGGTGAAGATATGGCAATTGTTGATTCCAATTCCAATCACGTCCAAGATGCATTTGAAAAATTAGCATTTTTTGTTGTCCAAGATATCTTTTTTTCCAAAACAGCACAATTTGCCGATGTTGTACTGCCGGCAGCGCCGAGTCTTGAAAAGGACGGCACCTTTACAAATACGGAGCGAAGAATTCAACGTTTTCATAAAGTTTTCGAGCCACTTGGGGATTCAAAGCCGGATTGGCTTATTTTTCAAGAACTTGCCAATCGTCTCGGAGCCAATTGGAATTATAAGGACCCAGGTGAAATTATGGCAGAAGCTGCATCGCTGGCACCAATCTTTGCTGGAGTGAACTATGAACGGCTAGAGGGATGGAATAGCTTAGTTTGGCCGGTAAAAAAAGATGGAAAAGATACTCCGCTTTTATACGAAGAGCGCTTCTATTTTCCAGACGGGAAGGCAAGATTATATCCTGTTGAGTGGACGCCTCCGTTTAGGGCAGGAGAAGAATATGACCTTCATTTAAATAATGGGCGTCTGCTTGAGCATTTCCATGAAGGAAATATGACGTATCGTTCAGAAGGATTAACCTATAAGGTTCCGAGTCCATGGCTTGATGTGTCAGCAGAGTTGGCTCAGGAAAGGGGACTTGAGGACGGTTCTTTAGTTCGTTTGACTTCTCCATATGGTCAAGTAAAAGTAAGGGTTATGGTGACGGACCGGGTGAAAGGTAATGAAATTTATTTGACAATGAACTCCAGTGAAGATTATGAAGCAGTTAATCGCTTAACGAGTAGCTATCACGATAAAATCACTCATACACCAAACTATAAGGAAATGGGTGTAAAAATGGATGTGTTAGAGGAAAAGGGTGAGCCGCCATTGCCGAAAGTAAATCATCGTTTTGGCAATCGTATTCCTCAACTTAGCGTAAAGGTGGAGGACAAATGGAGCAGGCTTGATTTTACACCAATACCAGAGTTACTGGAGGGAGAGCAGTATGGCGAAAGCGATCAGGCAAATTAACAAAAGCAGTCCAAATCCTGAAGAGGTGCAAAAGGAATCGCTCGCAGATTTACTTCAAGCCATCATTGCAAACCAGGATGCGTTAATGATGTTCCTTGACATTGTTGAGGGCTTGCATGAAATGGGTGTGCTAGAAGCAGCAAAGTCAATGCTGGAACAGCGCGAAGATATTGGAGCGATCGCTATCCAGCAAGCGAATCAGCCGGGTGTTCATAATATCATCAAAAACGGAATGACTGTGATTCAGTTTGCAGGCTCAATTCATCCCGAGCAATTGCAAGCCCTTTTAAATGGGTTAAATCTTGGCTTTGATCGTATGCTCGATGTCGCTCAGACAGGAGAGCAGAAAGGTTTGCTTAAATTGGCTTCAAGTTTAAGAGAGCCAGAAGTGTTGTTGTCGCTCACAACACTTACTGAATTTTTGCATGGAATGGGCGAAGCGTTCAAACGAGAGAATGATAAAGTGAATTAGTGAGGGGGGTTACGATGGAAACAAGCAAAATAAATCTGCAAGGTGTGAGCTCTCAAGTTGATGCAGACAAGGTTCTTCAGGCCTTACATGAGGTATGGGGGGTTCGAAATGCTGAAGTTCGTTTCCACAGTCAGGAAGCGATCATAAGTTTTGACGAGAACGCTGCTTCCTTGCATGATTTTGAACAAGCTATTATTGATTCTGGTTTTGGAGTCTCGAAATGATGAGTGGGAGGATATGAAATGAGAGTATGTGAAGTCTGTGGAATTGAGGAAGAATGGAGCCCTACTGAAAAGGATAGTGACAAAATAGAAATGGGCTATCTGCATGTTTGCGAGGCTTGTCAACAGGATCGAAAATTTCATCTATACGAGCCAATGGAATAAAAGCGATGAACGAAAGGACGATGATATGAAGCCGATCGCAACCATGCGCAGGACGATGCGCTTTCAAAACGGAAGAATAGTTGTTAAAGATGAGGCGGTTGTAACAGAGTACCCTTTAACGATCAAAATAAATGGAAAAGAATGGACTACTTTAGTTTGTTCACCAGAGAACTTGGAGGAATTAACGCTCGGTTTTCTTGCTTCAGAAGGAGTGATCAAAAAAATTGAAGATATTGATGAATTGTGGATTCAAGAAAATGAAGGCTATGCCCATGTTAAAACGAAGCGAATAAACCCCTTTTATGAAAAGCTGCAAAATAAACGCTATATTAATTCTTGCTGTGGGGGGAGCAGGCAGAGCTTCGTCTTTGCACATGATGCGTTAACAAGCAAAAGAATAAACAAATTCCAAGTAAAGTTATCAATTGAAAAAGTGTTTCACCTTATGGCTAAAATGGAGGAAGCTGCGATAGTTTTTCAACAAACAGGGGGAGTACACAATGCGGCACTTTGCGATCAAAACGGAATTATTTTAACGAGAATGGATATTGGCCGCCATAACGCTTTAGATAAAATCTATGGCAATTGCATGAAAAATAAGCTTGAAATTCGAGATAAAATTTTGGTTTTCAGTGGCAGAGTTTCTTCTGAAATTTTAATAAAAGCTGCGAAGATTGGATGTGAAATTATTCTTTCTAAGTCAGCACCGACTGAACTAGCTTTAGAACTAGCGGAGCAGTTAGGCATTACAACGATTGGTTTTATTAGGGGTCAATCTTTGAATGTTTATACATTTCCAGAGAGAGTGCTAATTTCAAACAGTATTGACGAGGAGAATTTTTTTCCAAACAAAAAGAGCATTTAAATGCTCTTTTTGTTGCTATTCTTTGGATTTTTGCAGCGTTTTTTCAGCGAGAAACAGGCCGATTGCTTTATTGTGTTCCCAAATTGACGGGAAGGCAGTAAGCGGTAAGCTGCTGTCTTCGACTAGAGAGCCGATTTCTATTGTAAAAGCGGGCTTTTCAAATTCTTCTATAAACCAATCGGTAAAGCCGCCGCCCTGTTGGTGAAAAGCAGGCTCCTCCAATTCGTAATTTGTCAAATCCGAAACTTTTTCAGCAATTGTATAGTAATCATCGGTAAAATTAGTTGTATGGGTAAGACCCCATTGATGATAGCCCCAAAAAATCACATTTCCAGATGAATGATAAGAAACGGCAATTTCTGGTTTAATGTTACGGGTGAATTCAACAAGCGCCTTTACTTCAACTGCCTCCAAAGGTCTTCTACCCTTGTAAAATTGATAGTTAGGTCTTCTATTAACCCCTTTTAAATTTTCCCAATTAGCAGGGTATTGTCGGTTTAGATCTATTCCGTGAATATTTGCTTTCCAACGAACAAAATGAATTGAGCCTTCATTCATCTCTACGAGACTCCAATGAATATTAGCAGGGAAGGCATGGAGTCCAAATTGTTGCAACGTTACTCCGTCAGGATTCACCATAGGGACAAACCAAATCGATACTTGATTCAAGATATTGGGACTGAAATCATTTATAGCTTGATTATTTTCGTATGCTGTTAAATACGTTTGAAGCATTTTCATTAATAGAGCACTGGTCATCCACTCTCTGGCATGGTGAGCACCATGTATCAAAATGTTTCGTTTGCCATGTCCTAATTTAACTGCCCATACTTTTCTTCCGTAGGTAGTGGTGGCAAGTGCTTTGTAAGTAAGCATGTCTGGGTAGAGCTCCGAAAGCTTATATAAGTCTTCCGTTAAAGCTTCATACGTATAGATCATTTTCGTGTTGATGTCATGGGTGCGACTGAAAGATGGGGTAGCTGGAATAAACAAAATGAGCATAATAACTATCCATTTCAGATTAAGCAGTTTTTTTAATGTATTCATATTCTTTATTTTGCTATAAGGAAGCCATTTTCATGAATTTTTTTCAACAGTAATTTTTGCTTCCGCACTGCGACCAGAATTCATTTCTTGGCAATTGAATATGATTTCAAGCGAAAATAATTGAAATTCATGCATTATTTCGTCTATAATAAAAGCAAATTAAATAGTTATCAAGAGTGACCGAGAGAACTGGCTCTAAGACGTCACAGCAACCTGTATGTATGCAAGGTGCTCCAACCAGCAAAGCAGAAGCTTTGGATGATAAAACGGTAAAAACTCCTTTTGTATCCAATGCAAAAGGAGTTTTTTTGTGACCGTCAAAGGAGATGAATTGTATGAATATTAGTGGGGCTGCAAGAAGTTATATGGCAAAGTATTTTAATGAAGAGGATTTTTTAATACATGTATCGAAAACAATCGAGCGTCAATTGCAGGAATGGGATAATTCTTATAAAGTCATGATCATGAAATTGGAGAATTATCTTTGGACTGCCAGAAATGTTGACAATGATTATGAACTGTTACTTTCAGAACATGAAATTAATGTTCTGCAAAAAAAGGATCCATATGCATTGGATCGAGAAATATGGAATGAACTACAAAAACAGGGGCTCATGATTTTGAATGGCTATGGAAATTATTTAGATCAGATTTTTTGATTTTTTGGACAGAAACACTTTTTACGACTTCTCGCATATAATATCTTCGGTGCGAAATAAGGTTGATCTTCTTTAGGGAGGATTTCATCCTTATTTTGCTTAGCATTGTGTACATTTAACATGAGAAGGGAAGGAACAAGGTCGTGAAAGAAAAGCAAATAATCATGAAGAGAGAGAATAGCAAACATAGTAGTGAATTTAAGGTTGTTAAGGTTGAGATTTCTGCACCAGTAGAATCATTATATGCAGTCTGTACACCTGTTAATCTAAAATAGCAACTAACTTAATGTTCTGTAATTTGACAATTTTTTTATTTTTTGTCGAAATGCTATTATAATATAACTAATATTTTGCGGTAAGTTGGGAGATATTTTATATTTTTCTATATTTATGAAGGTTTGACACAAGATAATATAGTATTTCGAAATTATTTTCAGTTTTTTGACCCGTTAGTTGATTATTTACATGCTAGTTGGGCTGTGTTACTATCAGTGTTGCTTTGATAGTTAGGAAAACGAAATTTTAACAGTTTTTTCTATTGTTAAAGCAAGCATTTAAATTTTCAGCGGGGTGTAGTTTAGATGAAAGTGCAGAATTTAGTTCCGTTTGAAAATACGGAATTACTTAAAGAGATAAGTGTTCTTCGCTCCAAAAAGAACGAACTATATCACAAAAGTGGCCCAAATAGTCCAGTCTATCTTGATCTAGCATTAAAGCTTGACTTTTTAGAGACTCAATACATCGAAGAAAAAATAGATCATCTTATTAAAGATTAGCTATTGCCGTTTTCTGCAGGGCTAATGAAAAAATTTGATTATTCATCCATAAAGTGAGAACGTTCACTATTGGGCAAAATGAGAGGAGCATTATGATAATGCTCTTTTTTTATTGCTGAGAAACTGTTGTTGAATGCTAGTGTATCGCCGTTTAGTGCAAGCCGGTCTTAACCGTTGGTACAGCGATGATCATGAAAGAAAACGATCTTTATTCCTCCTCACATTATCTTCCTTACTATCATCAATCAAGGCATGCGAATTAAATTAAAGTGTTTGAATAAATTGAAAATTTATAATGAATAGTCATTCATTTTGTGTTATCTTACAAGTAGGTGCAGTTGAGGGTGGTGGTTATTTGTTTGTAAAAAAACGGTCCATTAAGGGGGAGAAGGGCAATGTCCGTTATATCGAAGGACTGGTTACTTTTCACAATGTTCATTTGAATGTTTATTGTTTTGAACTGGATGGTGTTCTTATTGATACAGGTGCGCAAGTTTTACTCAATGAATTTACCCCTTTTTTTGCAGAATCTACTCTCGAACAAGTTGTAATCACACATTATCACGAGGACCATACAGGGGGTGCAGCCTATTTACATAGCAAGCTTAAGCTTCCAATCTATCAAAATGAGATGACGATTGAACAATGTGCAAAAAAAGCAGATTACCCTAAGTATCGCAAGTTTTTTTGGGGAACAAGAAAGCCCTATCATGCTCGTCCATTGTCTAAAACCTTCTCATCGCGGACTGCAACTTGGGATGTGATTGCCACGCCTGGTCATTCGAGCGATCATCTGTCTTTTTTAAATCGGGAAACAGGTCAACTATTTTCGGGTGATTTATATGTGACTGCGAAAACAAAACTCGTTTTACGTGAAGAGAATATTCCCCTTATTATTCAATCTATTGAAACGGTATTAACGTATGACTTTGAAGAAATGTTTTGCTGCCATGCAGGTTTCGTCAAAGATGGGCGCAAGGCGCTGACAAAAAAACTTCATTATTTGCAGGAGTTACAGGGAAAAACGTTAGCTTTACGAAAACAAGGGCTAACAGAGTATGAGATACAGGCGGAGCTATTTAGCAAGAAATATCCAATTACCTTTTTTTCATCAGGAGAATGGGATTCCATTCATATCATCCGTTCTATTTTACGAGAAAATGCTTTAGACAAATGAGAGTAAGTGTTATGGAGGGAAAAAAATGTCTAGTATTTCATCAATTCTTCGAAATTTGCGTATTCCGGTTATCGGTTCACCTCTTTTTATTATCAGTAATCCGAAACTTGTAATTGAACAATGTAAGGCGGGAATTGTTGGTGCAATGCCTGCCCTTAATGCACGACCTGCATCTCAATTAGATGAATGGCTCGCAGAAATTACTGAGGAACTGGCCGCTTATAATGCGAAGCATCCAGAGAAGCCTGCAGCTCCGTTTGCGATTAATCAAATTGTGCACAAATCCAACAATCGTCTTGAACAGGACATGGAGCTTTGTGTGAAGTATAAAGTTCCCATCATTATTACATCGCTTGGGGCAAGAGAAGAAGTGAATGTTGCTGCACATAGCTATGGCGGTATCGTTTTTCATGATGTTATTAATAATCGTTTTGCCCGGAAAGCAATTGATAAAGGCGCTGATGGCTTAATTGCAGTAGCAGCAGGTGCTGGCGGCCATGCAGGAAGTAAAAGTCCATTTGCATTAGTACAAGAAATTCGGGAATGGTATGAGGGACCTCTTGCATTAGCCGGTTCAATTGCTAATGGAAGCGCTATCCTCGCTGCTCAAGCGATGGGTGCAGATTTTGCTTATATTGGTTCTCCGTTTATTGCAACAAAAGAAGCGAGGGCAGCGGAAGAATATAAGCAGGCAATTGTTGACTGTAATTCAGATGATATTATTTACAGCAATCTCTTTACAGGAGTTCATGGCAATTATTTGGCTCCTTCGATTCGCGCGGCAGGATTGGACCCAGATGCATTGCCGGAAAGTGATCCCTCTAAAATGAATTTTGCTGGTGATGTGAAGGCGAAGGCATGGAAAGATATTTGGGGAAGCGGCCAAGGGATCGGAGCAGTTAAAGAAATTTCAACCGCTGCTCAATTCGTTGAAAAATTGCATAAAGAGTATGTTATGGCAAAAGAGAAGTTATGGAAGTCAATTCATCATTTTGCGTAATAAAAAGAGAGCTTGCGAGAGCAAGCTCTCAAGTTTAGAGAAGGCACGAAACCTCTTAGGGGGTAATTTATAGTTTTTTTCGGGGTAAGCTATTATTCGTTATCGCTCGCCCCTTCAATGAGGGTTCCTCGTTTATAATGGTTCATTTCAGTCAATTCAATGATATATTCGTAGTTATCAATCGCATTTTGAATTTCAATTTTTTGTTCACTTAGTAAATTTGGATCCTTTAATTTATCCACTAGGTGATGCTTTTTTTCCTCTAATGTTTGTTTGATTTCATGATAGTTCACCATAAACACCCCTTTTAGACTTAGCGATAAGTAAGCGCTTTCTATATCTAGTATATAAAAATATTTCCGAAAGTAATCAGAATAAGTATTAACAATTTGTGAAACATTTCCACTTCGTCTGTATTTAAGGCAATGTTGCGTTATGTTCAGAGCACTGATTGTGTCCTTTGATTAATATATCTTAGTGGGCATAGTAATGGGAGCATAAAGAAGTGGCGCAAGATTAATTTCAACATTTTTTAAATTTTTTCTAGCATTTTTAGATGATTGTTGTTAATATAGTGAATGAATTATTAATGGAAAGCAGATAGTCAATATCAGGGTCTTTCCAAGCAGATAATTTTGACCACTTTTTCTATTTGAAAAAGTTAAGGCATCGGTTCGCCGGGTCAAATGCCGGTTGGCAACTTAGTTGCCTTATTGATTGAGTTAAAAGCTCAAATTTTATAAGTTGGTTACTTTACAACCAGTGTGCGGATGCATATCAACTTGTGAAACGGTCAATAAGAGTGGTAAAAGTAATTATTTGCTATATAGACTCTGAACCTATTGATATATTTAAATATTTAAAAGCTCTCCATTCATGATCAGTTAAATACATACTATTTTCATGTCTTTTATCAGCTTTTTAAATATTTATGTTTATATCTCAAGCAAGTGATACGCAAGCTTTTGCGTTCTTTCACTTGCTTTTTTATTTGTTCTTTGGCCGTGAGCAAAAAATCTTATGGAAAAGGGGAATGAAAAATGGGAAAAGCTCTTATTATTGGTTGTGGTGGAGTGGCATCAGTTGCCATCCATAAATGTGTACAAAACAGTGAGATATTCGAAGAAATCTGTATTGCTAGCCGGACAAAGTCAAAATGCGATGATTTAAAGGCAAAATTAGATGGTGGTAAGACAAAAATTACAACTGCGCAGGTTGATGCCAATAACGTTGAAGAACTCATTGCTTTGATCGAAGAAGTAAAGCCTGACATCGTGATGAACTTAGCATTACCTTACCAGGATTTAACAATTATGGACGCTTGTCTTGCAACAAAAACACATTATTTAGATACGGCAAACTATGAGCCTGAAGATACAGCAAAATTTGAATACAAATGGCAATGGGATTATAAAGAGCGTTTCGAAAAAGCTGGCATCACAGCTTTGCTTGGAAGTGGCTTTGATCCAGGTGTAACAGGTGTGTTCACTGCACATGCCTTAAAGCACCATTTCGATGAAATAGAGTATATTGATATTCTTGACTGCAATGCAGGTGACCACGGATATCCATTTGCAACAAACTTCAACCCTGAAATCAATATTCGTGAGGTTTCAGCCAACGGCAGATATTGGGAAAATGGTGAGTGGATTGAAACAAAGCCGATGGAAATAAAGCGCGTTTATGATTTCCCTGAAATTGGTGAAAAGGATATGTATTTACTTTATCATGAAGAGCTTGAGTCTCTCGCAAAAAATGTCCCAGGACTTAAGCGTATTCGCTTTTTCATGACATTTGGGCAAAGTTATTTGACCCATTTAAAAGCTCTTGAAAATGTCGGTATGACTTCAATTGAACCAATTGAATTCGAGGGAAAGCAAATCATCCCGTTACAATTTTTAAAAGCTGTCCTGCCTGATCCAGCTTCCCTTGGACCTCGTACAAAAGGGAAAACAAATATTGGTTGTATTTTCCGTGGTAAAAAAGATGGCAAAGAGAAAACCTATTATGTTTATAATGTTTGTGATCATGAAGCTTGTTACGCAGAGGTGGGCTCTCAAGCAGTTTCTTACACGACAGGAGTGCCTGCAATGATCGGAGCAATGATGATCATGACTGGAAAATGGAATAAACCTGGTGTTTATAATATTGAGGAATTTGATCCAGATCCATTTATGGAAGCATTAAACAAATGGGGACTTCCATGGCAAGAGGATTTTAACCCAGTGCTTGTTGATACGGATGATACTGCAAAATTACCGGAGCTCGTCTGATAGTATGCGTTTTGAACAATTGCCGACACCAAGTTATGTAGTGGATGAAGCTCTTTTAGAAAAAAACCTGCAAATTTTAAAAGGGGTCATGGAAAGGACTGGAGCGAAGATTATTCTCGCACAAAAAGCATTTTCCATGTATTCTATGTATCCGCTTATTGGACAGTATTTAAGTGGAACTGCAGCAAGTGGTTTGTATGAAGCGAAGCTCGGATACGAAGAGATGGGCAAGGAGAACCATGTCTTCTCCCCAGCTTATCGAGAAGAAGAAATGGACGAGATTATTTCTTATTGTGATCACATAATTTTCAACTCCTTTTCACAGGTAGAAAAATACCGTGATAGAGTGTTAAAAGCTGGGAAGAAGCTTGGTCTTCGCATTAATCCTGAGTGTTCTACTCAAGTGGGGCATGAAATTTATAATCCTTGTGCGATCGGCTCTCGATTTGGTGTGACGATAGAGCATTTTCGTCCAGAGCAATTGGAGGGGATTTCCGGGTTCCATTTTCATACCCTGTGCCAGCAAAATTCAGATGATCTGGCAACGACTCTTGATGCAGTTGAAGAAAAGTTTGGTCCTTGGCTTTCACAACTCGAATGGATTAATTTCGGCGGTGGCCATCATATTACCCGCGAAGACTACAATATCCCATTGCTGGAAGATTGCATTAGAAGAATGCAGAACAAATACGGCTTGAAAGTATATCTTGAACCTGGAGAAGCAGTGGCGCTCAATGCCGGATTTTTAATTACAACTGTACTAGATACAATGAAAAACGGGATGGATATTGCTATTGTTGATACATCCGCATCTTGCCATATGCCGGATGTGTTAGAAATGCCTTATCGTCCGCCTCTTCTTGGTTCTGGTGAGGCAGGCGAGAAAGCCTACACATACCGTCTCGGAGGGCCAACATGTCTATCTGGAGATAATATTGGCGATTATTCATTTGATGAGCCACTAAAAGCTGGAGACCGACTTGTTTTCGGTGACATGGCTATTTATTCAATGGTTAAAAATACGACCTTTAATGGAATGGCATTGCCTTCTATTGCCATTCGTGATAAAAATGGTGATTGCCATGTTTTACACAAGTTTGGATATGAAGATTTTAAAATGAGATTAACATAATTGGAGGGACCACTTTTGTGAGTGGTCCTTTTTGATGATTTCCGGAATTATGGGGTACAGTTCCGGAATTATTGTCATTTTTCCGGAAATACGTCTGATTTTTCCGGAATTAAGCGGAAAAATTCCGGAATTAATTCCGATTTTTCCAGAATTCATCTTCGTTCAAATAGTACACACGATTTTTTGTACCTCCTGAATGGGGCAGTTGAAGCTTTTTTAGCAAATAGTTGGCTGCATCAGGACATGTAACGTTGAAAAAATGCCTAAATTCCTGATTTGTAATCATAGGGCTAATAAGTAATGCGTAATCTTTTAGCGATTCTGCATGGGCATCTTTCTTTTTTATTTGACACTGCTGGCATATCCAGCTTCCATGATTATAAACCATGCCAACATGTCCGCATTCTGGACATTTTACTCCGGTCAAAATGTCTTCGTGTGTCAATCCATATTTTTGTATTGGATCAAAAGTCTCGGGAGTATGTTGCTTCACCAGTAATTTCGATAATTTGCGTATTTTTTTAACATCGTATACTTCTTTCTGAAATTTTCGTTCGATCTCTTGAATGTTATTTAACAATCGATGCCCATGAACAACTTTAGTAAGAGCATGTCTATTTTGAGGGTTCGTTTTAACAATAGTTGAAGGGTTGCCAATGACGACGAAATACTCGATGGGAAGAGGACAGCGCCAAGTGTGGAATAAATTTTGAAGCTGGTGCTGATGCCATTTTACTTGAGAAAGAGGATCTTGAAAGCCTTCTTCTTTGTCGTTGACTGTACGGATTAACTGATGGAAAGATTGATCGAAAAAGAGAGTACCGAAGAAATTTTTGCATTCGAGGATGAGGGCGAAGCGGGTTGTGAGGAGTAAATAATCCATTTGAAAATAATGACCATTACTTGGAAGCCGTAATGAGTGAAAAATATAATAGTTTTTTTCAGGAAGAAAATCCAAATAATAGGATACAGCTTTTTCCCCTTTATAGCCAGCTAAAAGTAGTGTCAAATCTCTTTCTATTTCTGATTGTTTCGGGTGATTATCAACAAGTCTCTTTAACAATACTTCAAGAACGCTTATTTTAACCGGTTTTGAAAGTTCTTTTACATACAATCATCTCACTCCTTTTTAAACGTATTTTAACATAAAGCCTTGCTGAATAAAATTGGCAATCGGTCGGTTGTGGCTTCATTAACTCCGATAAAAAAGCGTCGATTTAGAACTATGTGAAAGCATTTCTTAATATGGTCTAATGGTGGGGCGGCATGACAGCCTTGCTATACTGTCATCTTCTTGGCTCAAAAGTCAGAGGATCCATGTCAAGTTATTACGAACTACCACTAAATTCAATTTTTAAAATTACACAACTGAAAGACGCCTGAATACGAAATGAGCCAAAAATCGTTTAAAGAACGATGTTGTTTAACAAAAGCCATTGAATAAAAAAGGCCTTGATTTTACATCAAGACCTCATTCGCAACTTAACGATTATCAATTTTCTCCGGATATAAATCATGGTTCATCAAGCGGAAGTTGGCGATTTCTTCGTATTTCGTTCCAGGCTTTCCATAGTTGCACCATGGATCAATAGAGATTCCTCCACGTGGAGTGAATTTCCCCCAAACTTCAATATAACGGGGATCAAGTAATTTAATTAAGTCATTCATAATGATGTTGACGCAATCTTCATGAAAATCCCCATGGTTCCTGAAGCTAAATAAATAGAGCTTTAATGATTTGCTCTCGACAATTTTTTTATCAGGAATATAGCTTATATACATCGTTGCAAAATCCGGCTGTGATGTGATAGGGCATAGGCTTGTAAATTCGGGACAGTTGAATTTCACAAAATAATCCCGTTCAGAATGAAGATTATCAACTGATTCTAATACTTCTGGTGCATAGTTAAATGAGTAGTTTGTATGCTGATTTCCGAGTAACGTTAAGTCATCTAAACCTTGTTCTTTATTTCGACCTGACATTATAAAATCCTCCTAATAAAAAATAAAACCATGTCCAATATGGACATGGAAAGTATCATGTATCCATAGTTTTTTATAGAGGGTGAAGCTATGAACCTCTTATGGTCATGATTCCACTTCATATATTATAAAACTGTTGCGCATACGTCAATCTTCAAGTCTAAATGGTTTGTAAGTATCCCTTTAATCAGAAGACCCACCAATTTAAGGTGGGTCCTCTAGATTAGGAGTGTTTTGCTAATTCTTAACGCCCAAATCCTGGTTTACGGAATCCAGGCGAACCAGGAGCAGGCATATTTGGAGCAAATGCACCAGCTACTTGGCCAGGAGCAGGCATGTTAGGAGCAAATGCACCAGCTACTTGACCGGGCATTGGTCCAGGACCAGGCATGAAAGCTCCAGCAACACTAGGTCCTTGCCCCATATTCATGTTTGTAGATGTTACTTGATTTACTGCAGATTGAGTATGAGGAAAATAATGTTGGTTCTGAATATTAGTATGATTTACGTGTGTTGTGTGAGATGGATGAATATGCGGTTGTACAACGTTATTAAAAGAATGTGTTGTGCAACATTTAGTTGGGTGTACAATCGCAGGTAATACTTGAGATGGTTGTTTACAATGCATGATTTATTCCCCTTTCATTTAATGATTCACTAATACAATATGAAAGGAGTGATGAGTTTGTATTAATTCAAACACCTATTTTTAGGGAAAAGCCATGCCTCAAGGAATGAAACTGTTAACTATTTTTAATAAATATGTTAATTAGAAGCTCATGATTCATAGGTTATAAGTAATCCCCACTTGCTAAAGAAGGAATTTATGAGTCGAACTGAAAATAAGCAGGAAGGTAAGAAAAGTTATTCGTTCGTTTATCTGCTTTCCAAAATATACAGAAAATAGGATAGTCTAAATCAAACAATATCTACATTAACGTGATATGCAATAGTATAATTTTCATATGTCTTACAAAAAATCAATACTTAAAAATTATGTTCAATATGACGGTGTCCATCCCTTAATCATCTTGGCTAAAGAGCAAGCAGGCAAAATAGACTGTTGATACCTGATGATAGTCTTTTAAGTTAATCCCCGTTTTTTCCGTAAAGCGTTCAATTCGATATTGGAGAGTATTGCGATGAATGTACATTTTTTTTGCTGTGAGTGAAACGTTGAAGCTGCACTCGATAAAAATCCGAATCGTTTTTAGAAGCTCACGATCTTCATTGAAAAGGGAGAAGTTTGCCAAAAGATGTTGTTTGAGCTCGTGCGACATTTGTTCAACTAAGATAAAAGGAAAGACTTTTTCAAAATTGAAAATTCGCTCAGAAGGAAGGGCATGAAGTCCTTCTTTGAACCATTTTCGTTCTTGTAAGAAATGGTTTGGAAGAGTAGCATCGACCTCGTGAGGTTTTCCGACATAAATGGACATTCGGATAAATAAATCAGATTCCAAATTGGAAAGCAGCGAGCTTAAATTGCTTTTCGTCGAACTATGCTCTCCTAGCTTTTCGAGGATCACTCCTTCTAGTTCATCTACCCACACGATGAAAATATTTGCAATAAAGAAGTTTTTCAATGCAGATTCTACATCTTCCTTTTCCCAGTCCATTTTCTTCATCTTAAAATGGATCAGTCGTATCGGTTCGTTACTTGTTTGATAGGGTAGTTCTCCATTTGAAAATAAAAAATCATACCAGCTTTGCTGTAGAGTAGTGCGTGAACTAGGATCATATAAATGATACAACGTTTTTAAGATGGTTAATTCTTTATGAGCTAGCTCATTTTTTGGAATTCCTAACCAGTCGCTTTCAGTATCAGAATAAAACCAGTAATAATGCTCATATTTACGGAAATCAGGAGTAGTAGAGGACAAGAGTGATTGAGCATATAAATGGTGCAGCTTTTTTAACATGAACATTCTCCTCATATAAAACTAATCAATCCTATCATATCATAGGGAAGAAGAGATGGTTATGCGAAATATCATTCATTCTTGTCTGCATATTGGCTTTTTCATTGATTTTTTTAATAGCCGACGGTCCCTACAGCATTTGCCGTTCCTCCGCAGTTTCAATGAGAAAGCGAAGTGCTTGAGGCTCAGGCTGGTTATCCGCATCGTAAACGCACACATAATCCGATTGTGTCATTCAAGAACGTTCGATTTCCCACTCGGTGTCTGCGGTCGTGATGACCTTTGGAAGGAAAGCTTTTTAGTCGATTCAGAAACGTTTAAATGGTACAATTTAAACAAATAAAGTGGGGTATGTAGATAGTATAAACGCGCTTTATATTCTTGATGTTGGTAGTTTTCGTCAAAAAAAGACGCCTCATCATTTTACGACGAACCGTCTTTTTCAATATAAATTTAGATTGCGAAAACATGGTTGCCTATCTTTTTAACAATTTGACGCGAACGAATCCAATCATCTGTTGCAATTTCTGGATTGTAAAAATAGAGCGCATTATTTAAACGGTCTGGGCTCTTTAATGCCTCTTCAACCGCTTGAGTCGCTTCTTCTGATGCTTGTTTATTAATTTCTCCATTCTGAACAGGAGAAAAAGCATAAGCATTGCCAACCTTTTCATAAATGACATTCGTGATGCTGTTCGGAAATTGATTTGAATCGACTCGATTTAGTACAACTGTAGCGACAGCAACCTTTCCTTCAAACGATTCACCCTTTGCTTCAGCTTCAACTAAACGAGCCAGCAAGTCTTTTTCCTTTGATGAAATCTTATATCCGGGTGTCTCTTTTAATATCCCTTCATTAATTGGTTTATCAGGGTTTTCTATAGCTGAAAAGGGAATGTCATTTTGAATGTCCGAATTTCCCTCGTTTGATATTTCTAATTTGTTTTCATCCTGTTCCTGAGCAAAAGTGATGCCACTCTGTATCGATAGAAATACTAAAGTAGCAACACTTGTTGTTACTAGTCTTTTTATAATTGTATTCATGCTGCTACCTCCTTGTTGTTTGCAATGGAATAACCTTAACATAATCCGTCCTGCTTTTTTAAGAACAAAGTAGTGACATTTGTTCTTAATTTGATAAAAAAAGTTTCAAATTCAATAGAAATATGACAAATGACCCGACATATAGTCATAAAAGAGCCAATATTTATAAAGGGGAGGTAGAAAGTTCCAGAATCGTAAAGGTTGTACCATGATAAGTGTTTTTGGCAATTAACTTTTTTGGGAAAAGAGCAGATCGTCCCATAGTCTTTTAAGAAACGATGCGCAAGATTGCTACTTTTCTCATATAGTCCTTTGCTAAATTATCATGGTAGAGTAAGGAATAGTGAAAAAACGTCGATGGTAAAGCTAAGATCGACTTCGCTTTAAAAATACATTCTTCGGAGGATGCTATGAATTTAGAAGAAATGTTAAAAAACAGACAATACTTTGAACAATTTCTAAGTGAAGATAAATATGAAAATTCAATGGAAGTTTTAGGTGGGCTTTTTGCCGAAGAACAAAGAAAAGATGAGGCTGACCTATCGAATATCCGTTATGCACAAGGTGAGCTTTATTATCATTATAAGGATTTTGAGGCAGCTATATATAAATGGGAATATGTTAATAACGAATTGAGCTCATGGGCAAAAAAGAATATGGCGGATGCATATGTTCAATTAGGCTATTATTCAGAGGGTGAAAAGCTTTATACGTCCATTGTGACAGATTCCCTTGTCTTAAACTCCGAAATTGGTTTGCATTTATTTTCTTTATATACAAAAATTAGAAATCTAGTGAAGGCAGACCATATTATAAAATGGGTCGTTTCGATTAATCCAGATTATCCTAAAGTAACGGAAACAGCTCGAAGATTTTATGAGGAAAATCAAGATTGGAAAAGTGCAGTTGAGCTAGCTGTTCAAGAGGGAATAAGATTAAAGTCAGTACAGTGGTTTTCAATCTTAAAATCCTATGTAGTAGAAGGGTATACAAAAGAATTACCACCTGAATATTTTAAAGAAAGCTTAATGATTTTAAAGGACTTTAGCCAAGCGCATTTTGAACAATTACTTTCCTCTTTATGGAAGAGGTATGAGGAAGATGGCAAACTCTTAGATTGGGTGCAAAGTTTGAATCAACTGTTTAACGAAATGGAAGCGGGTGAACAGGAGCGCTGGCAGGAAACGAAGCAGCTCTTTCGCGAGGTATTCTTTACTTTAATAAACGGTAAGTTTTTAATTAAAGATATCGAAAATCTGATCCCAGATTTATTTAAAAATTGGGTAAGAATCGTTGATTTAGAAGATGCTCCTCTTGTAAATGGTGGAATCTTAGCATGGAATGATTATTTTCCAACAACATTGGATAGGGAAGTAGTTGAAAGTGCGGAAGCTTTTATAAGTCGTGAGCCTGTTTCAATAAGGTCTATGGAAGAGAGTATACAGCTTTTGTTTGATATTATTAATTGGGGGGAGGATGAATCGATTAATATGTCCGAACTCCTTAAATGGGATGGAAAAACAGTAAAAATTGAAAATGATGATGATATCAAACTGTTTTTACAGGAATTTAATGAAGTGGAACGCTATGAAGTCATGTTGCAATTAATTAGAAAGTTGCTGGATCTGTTATTAGAAAAGAAAGAAGAGCAGAAGAAGCAGCTACAAACCAATATTAATTGGCATAAGGAAATCCTTTCAAAATTAAACGGGGCAGTACATCAGCTTGATGATTTAAAATTTGCAAAGAATAAAGTAATCAAGAAATCTTTTGCGCTGAATAAAGAGGATATTAAAAATAGTATTGAGTCAAAGATCCCAGAAATTTTAAAGAGTTGCTCTGACTTGGTGACTGAAAATAGTGATTTCAAAAAAATACATGTTGAAATTAATGAGGCCATGAATGAGCGAGTTCAGCAATATTTATACGAAACAGTGCAGCCATTGTTTCAGAAGAAGTTTCAAGGATGGGTAAAAAAATCGGAATTAGAGTTTATTGAAAGCAAGAAATTTTTGGATGAGATGTCAGATGGGTTGAACCAATTGCTAGGGGAAGATCGATTGCAGATGGAATGTGATTTTCAAGTCCTTAATGATTGGAAGCGTGATATGGAACGCATGACTAGTTTTATCTCCTATGAAAAAGAAAATTTCTTTTTACGGTTTAGCCCAACACAATTTTTACTAAAGAGTGCTGGTAAACTATTAGGTGGTTTATCACAAAATAAAGGATTTTTAGCAGGACAATACAAAAAACATATTGAACATGAAGATTTCACTGAAGTAACAAAATTGATTACAAAGAGATTTTTGCAGCAGCTTGATATTTTTGAGCGTTCTTTAGATCGTGACATTTCCATGTTTTTCAGCAATCCAATCCACGCTTTGCAAAATACGGTCGAGCAGTTAGAGAGAGATAAAGAACTGTATGAAAAAGAACTGCAATCTTTCAAATCCAATCCGGAAACATTTTATGATCCGATGATTTTGTTCCAGATTAGACACCGTCAATTTGAATGGCTGAATACGGGAAGCTTTGTGAAAAATGAATAGCCCGAATAAAAAGGATAGACACTGAGGAATTCTTACCTCTTTGTCTATCCTTTTTAACCATCGCCCTTCGATAAGCAAGGCGCAGGCTTATTCGATTATTCACGAGGAAAAGCTCCCTTTTATTCATTCTCGCAGGAATTCCTGTGCGGATCCATTCTTAATTTTTTCCCCTAATAGTGCTGCCTGATTTTCTTTGACACTTTCTAATAAAAAAGTATTATTTTGAATTTCGAATATATGAATTGATTGCTCGAATGATTTTCGAGCTTCTTCGCAATTTCCTAATCTTGCAAGGTTTACACCGCGTTGATAAAGGAACTCGCCTAATATTGATAAAATTTCAGCTTGATTGCAAATCTTTATTCCCTTTTCACAATAGTGTAATGACTCTTCATAATTCTCAATATCTGTAAGCAATTGGGCTAACCCAAATAGGAGTTTAAGTTCAATTAAATGATTTGTTATTTTAGGGATTTCGCATAATTTTTTTAGCGCCTTCCGAAACAGTTGTTCGGACTCTTCAAAGAAACCTGTTTCTCGCTTGATTACGGCAATACTGTTAAGGATTTCCATTTCTTGTTCTGTGTAGTAGCGTTTATTATTCGTTATGTGAAGAGCCTCATCCAACATCTCAAAGGCTAACTTTGAATTATTTTTCACATAATGAATGCAAATGGCTTCATGCCACAAAATAAATTGTAAATTTTCTTTCTCTTGATAGTATGGATGTTTTTTTTCAGAAAGGATCGTGAAATATAAATTTTCATAATCTCTATTCCGTACTAGTTGACGAATATATTTCTTACTATTGCTAATATACTCGATTTTGTAGGATTCTTGCATTTCAAAAAAATAATTCATATCCACGCCTAACTTAGTGGAGATTTGATTTAGCAGCATTGCTGATGGGGTATAATTATTTTTTTCAATATTTGAAATCTGGGCTTGGTTACATATACCAGAAGCCAGCTCTTTTTGACTTAATCCCATTTTTTGTCTAAGTTCCCTTATTGCTTGACCAAGACTAAACATTTTCAAATCTACACCTCTTACTTCAAAAATCTAATGACTTTTCCCTATTAGTTCAGCTTCATTTTCTTTAACTAGCTTAACATAAAACGAGTTGTCCTGGAGTTGGAAAATCAGACATGCTTTATTAAATGCTTTCTTTGCTTCAGATATCTTGCCAAGCTTAGCATAATTTTCTCCCAATTGATATTGGAGATGCCCTAATAAATAAAGGGTCTCTAATTCATTACAGAGCTTAATTCCAGCTATACAGGCAGAGAGAGATTCCTCAAACCTATCGGTATCCGTATATAGCTGTGCTAATCCGAACAATCTTCTTAACTCAATTGTATTATCCGATAACTGCGGAATGTACTTCAGAAGTTCAGAAGCTTTTTGGAAATTGGCCTCTGATTCTTCATACATCTTTAATTCTTTTTGTAGAACTGCAAGGCTATTTATAATTTGTATATCAATTTCTTTAAAAAATTCTTCTTTTTCGTAAGGGTTAATTTGAAGTCCTTTTTTTAATAGGTCAACCGCTTCGGAGGATTTATTTTGTACGTAATGAAGACAAATCGCTTCATGCCATATTAGAAATTTTAGATTTTCTCCATCCTGAAAAAGGGGATTTTTTTTTGTTTTTAAGATTAGTTTTTGCAGCTCTGCGTATTTTTTTTGCTTTTTTAAATTCCAAACTTTACTTTTGAACTCTTTTATAAATTCAATTTTGTGAGATTGCTGAATTTCAAAAAAATAGTTCATATCAACACCAAGTTTTTTAGAAATTTCATTTAGTATCAGTGCTGAAGGAATTTCGATATTTTTTTCGATTTTACTAATTTGGGCCTGAGAGCATATGCCAGAAGCTAGTTCCTTTTGACTAAAACCGGCTCTTTTGCGTATATTTCTCAGAGATTCTCCAAAAGGTAAAAACTCCATCGTACCTCTCCTTTCACAAGCTTAGTAAACCTCCAATTTTATATCATGTTACACATAGTATATTAAAATAGTACTAGTTATGGAAGGGAAATCATGAAAGAAAGAGAGAATAGTGAAGAATGTACTATGTTTAAGGTCCTGTTATATAATTTGGTGGTTAAAACGCTCCAACTTAGTATCTGGATTTGACAAATGCTCGATTACTTTTGAAAAATCATTGGCTATGTAGACAATTGTTCTATAATTTTTATTTTTTTTTGACATCATTTCAATTCATTTACCTTCCTGCTTGTCAACAGCAATGATGGTAATTCGAGGTTCAGTTCATCAATTCTTTTTTCAAAGGGCGGGCATCTGAAGCAAGGTTCTCTTGAGGTTGTAGAAGATGGAGAAGGAACGCAAATCATGATCAAGAAAATATCGCAGAATGGAAAGATGTTTATTAATCATATAATCAGTATTCTATAAATTATTTCAGGGAGACATTAATCCTCTCCATCTTGTTAGCTACGAATTAAATAGTCAGCGGGATACTTGGTCATCTCCAGCACTCACTTTAAGAAGAATGTCACCCTTCATCATCTGAAGATATTGAGCTAATTGTGCTTTAATATCTGCTTCTAATAACATGATATTACTCCTTAAATTTTCCCTACAAGATCAAGACTTGGCTTCAGTGTTTCTCCGCCTTCTTGCCATTTTGCCGGGCAAACCTCGCCTGGATTGTTGCGTACATATTGGGCCGCTTTAATTTTGTTTACCAATGTGCTTGCATCACGTCCGATGCCGTCAGCGTTGATCTCAACAGCTTGAACAATGCCATCTGGATCAATGATGAAAGTGCCGCGTTGAGCAAGTCCTGCTTCTTCATCCAAAACTTCAAAGTTACGAGAGAGTTTTTGTGAGGGGTCACCAATCATAATATACTCAATTTTGCTAATTGCTTCTGAATGATCATGCCAAGCTTTATGTGTGAAATGAGTATCTGTAGAAACGGAGTATACTTCAACTCCAAGCTCCTTTAATGTAGCATATTCATTTTGCAGATCTTCAAGCTCAGTTGGGCAAACAAATGTGAAATCTGCAGGGTAAAAACAAACAACACTCCATTTCCCTTTGAAATTTTCATCACTTACAGTGATAAAATCTCCATTGTGATACGCTTGTGCTGTGAATGGTAATACTTTTTTTCCGATTAAAGACATTTTTCATTTTCCTCCTTATATGGTATTAAAAATTTAATAAAAATATATAACCAGACATTGAATAATTTTGGTTAAAGTCGCTCTAACTCAAGTTGCTGTTTTGCACCATCTAACATATGTCAAACTTTGCGGTATCACTAATTCCCTTAGGGTAAACCTCAAATAACGACTAATTAAATGATTAGTGGCGCTCAATATTTCAAGAATGATAAAGAGAGACATTTACATTCTCGACTTTTTCACTTGAAATCATACTTCCGCAATAAAAATTTGATTCTAGTTATTGATATTTTTCTAGGCTAATAATTCGATCCTTGTTTTACATTAAGCAATTGTAAATTTTTAGGAAAAAATATGTAAACGCTTTAATTTAAGTCTTCCATTTCTACGAATTATCAAGTATTATTAGGTTTTACTTATACTTATAGTAAATAAATATTTTAATCTATCAAAAATTCTGATAAACTATCATTAAATAATAATAAATCCAGAGTCGAGGTAAGTCTAAGTACTGTGCTTATCATTCTTTCTGCGAATTATAGGAGTCCGATAAACATGAGCTACGGGGAAACAAGAACAGAGATTATCTTAATTGGTGCTGGAATTATGAGTGCTACGCTCGGAACCATTTTAAAAGAATTAGCGCCAGATTGGAACATTACAGTGTTTGAAAAGCTTGCTTCTGCAGGTGAAGAAAGTTCTAACGAGTGGAATAATGCTGGGACTGGTCATGCGGCACTTTGTGAATTAAACTACACAGTTGAAAAGCCAGATGGAACAATTGATATTAGCAAGGCCATTAATATTAATGAACAGTTTAGAGTTTCTATGCAGTTTTGGTCATATCTAGTTAAGAAGGGGTTGATCAAAAATCCACAAAATTTTATTCGGGCGTTACCGCATATGAGCCTTGTGCAAGGAGAAGAAAATGTTTCTTTTTTACAAAAACGTTTTGAAGCGCTATCAAACCACCCGCTTTTTCAAGGAATGGAATTTTCCGATGATCCCAATAAGTTAAAAGAATGGATACCGCTCATTATGCAAGAGCGCGAATTGAATGTCCCGATAGCAGCAACGAAAATCGATTCAGGTACGGACGTAAACTTTGGGGCTTTAACTCGGATGCTGTTTCAACATTTAAAGGAACAAAATGTACAGATTAACTATAATCATTGTGTTAAAGATATTAATCGCACGGATGATGGCGAGTGGGAATTAAAAGTAAAAAATGAAGAAAACGGCCTGACTGAAAGACATACAGCGAAATTTGTCTTTATCGGTGGCGGGGGAGGTAGTCTTCACCTCCTGCAAAAATCAGGTATTCCTGAAGGAAAGCATATTGGCGGATTTCCTGTAAGCGGATTATTTATGGTTTGTAATAATCCGGAAGTGGTTGAAAAGCATCATGCAAAGGTTTATGGCAAGGCAAAGGTTGGAGCACCACCAATGTCTGTTCCACATCTTGATACACGATTCATTAACAATAAAAAGTCATTATTATTCGGACCTTTTGCAGGGTTTTCGCCGAAATTTCTGAAAACAGGCTCTAAGTTGGATTTAATCACTTCCTTAAAAGTCCATAATCTGTTAACCATGCTTGCAGCAGGGGTAAAAGAAATCCCATTAACGAAGTATTTAATCCAACAGGTACTGTTATCAAAAGAACAACGAATGGAAGAGCTTCGTGAATTCATCCCGACTGCCAAATCGGAGGATTGGGATTTAATCGTTGCTGGCCAACGAGTTCAAGTAATTAAGGATACTGAAACGGGAGGCAAAGGAACTTTGCAATTTGGAACGGAAGTGATCAACGCCGAAGATGGTTCAATTGCGGCATTGCTAGGTGCCTCTCCAGGTGCTTCGACTGCAGTTCATGTTATGCTCGAGGTTATTGAGAAATGCTTTCCTGATTATAAAGAAAAATGGAACGAAAAAATTACAGAAATGATTCCATCGTATGGGAAATCACTTGTGGAAGATCAAGCATTGTTGCAAGCAGTTCACACGAATACTTCCGAAACGCTTGGCTTATTGGAAAAGAAGGAAACGCAAAAAATAAAAGTAACAATTGAAGAGCGACAATTGCTAGAAGTGTAATGGCCATAATCATTTTGAAAGGGTAAAGACAGGAAATAAATGATAAATTTCCTGTCTTTTTTGTGAATATGATGGCTATTTTGACCAATTTATCTTGAAGATTTCTATGAAATAGTTTATTTTTGAAATAACATTTTATGCATTTTAAATTGTTAGTGTTAAATGCAGGAAGCTCTAGAAATAGTTGAGCAGCTACAATTGGAAAATAGCTTTAGAATTTGTTTGGGTAAGCCTTGGAGGAATATATGGAAAAGTTTTTAAATGAGATTCGCAGACCAATAAAAATATCACAATCAAGACAATTGTTATACTCTGTCTTAATATTTATTGCAGGAGTTGTTTTAGGATTAGTCTCCAAAGTTCTTGATGAAACTGCAAGTAATTTATTACCTTACTTTCTTGAAGTGTTAGATTTACGGAATTTTTTTTCGCGTATGGGAATTTGGCTTTTCCTTGCCATACTAATATCTGTGTATAGCAAAACACCTGTTAGGTCCGGAATAAATGTTTTTTTGTTTTTTGCAGGCTTGGTAAGTAGCTACTATCTATATACTATTATGATCGCTGGATTTTTCCCTAAATCATATATGACAATTTGGATAATCATGACTATTATTTCGCCATTATTCGCTTATGTATGCTGGTATGCAAAAGGTAAGGGAATAATGGCTACTTCAATTTCTGCAATAATAATCATGTTCATTTCTAGACAGGCATTTGGGATTGGAAATTGGTATATTTATATCAAGGATACTCTAGAATTGATACTTTGGATTTCCACAATATTTATATTGTATCAGACTCCAAAACAAATCATTAAGGTGGTTATAATAGGGATGATTCTATTCTTTCTTACCGCTAAAATCAGTTTTTTCTGGGGAATGCTGTAGATTTATATCTCCGTATTTTCCTTATTTTAATATAGGTATTAATTAACAGGTTCGTCAGTTGAGCACGAAATAAGGATACTAAAATTAATAGGTCTCATAAAACTTATCAGGATATAAAAAGTCTCCTTTCCTTATTTACTAGTCAAATCACTTAAAGCTAAATTGTTTCTCCATTTATCTTTAAACTCCTTAAAGTTCTCTTATATAGTATCTGCATTCATGGCCTCAATCACTATATTGATTCACGAATATTTTCAACTTTTTTCATTACAACTTTCAATTCCATTAATTGTAAATTACTTAGATCAGTTGTATTCAATTGCTTGCTGAAGCTATTTTTCTTATGAAGTGGCGTCAAAGGAAAGACATATTCTAACAATCTGTTTCATAATTGTCGGTCTAATAAAAATCTTAAATATGAAATTGTAAGAAGTAAAAATAGCTTAGTTTAGATGTTCAAAAATTTGTCATAGTTTTGTTTCAACATTGTGAACTATTACACAATATTATGTTTTTGTTGGATTAGACATGTTAATCTTTTCACAGGAAAGAAATTATTATATATTCATCATTTATACCTTAGTAAGGAGAGATTATTATGTTTGGTAAATTATTAAGAGAAAACAACATTGTTGCAGGGATTTTAACAGTGGTCCGCATATATTTAGGTTGGGCCTGGATGTCAGCGGGCTGGGGAAAACTAACTGGCGGTTTTGATGCAAGTGGGTTTTTAAATGGTGCAGTTGCAAACCCTGTAATGGGTCCAGATGGAACAGCAGTTTATAGCGGTTGGGTAACATTCCTTGAAAGTTTCGCCCTTCCAAATGCAGGATTATTTAATTTCATAATTCCAATGGGTGAATTCCTCGTAGGCTTAGGACTTATTCTTGGCTGTTTAACAACAGCAGCTGCATTTTTTGCGCTTGTTATGAATTTCTCATTTATGTTATCTGGGACAGTATCTCATAATCCTACAGACATTATTATGGGCGTATTTATTGCAGCTGCTGGCTACAATGCTGGCAAATACGGTTTAGATCGCTACGTATTACCATATCTTCGTAAATTAACAGGGAAAGGCAAGAACGAAGCAGGGCAAACTATTTCAGCTTAAAATAGAGAGAAGGCAGTGGGGATAACCTCACTGCTTTTTCATCTCAACACCAACATATCTTTGCAGTGAGAGATTCACTGAGACGAATTTTTGCTTATACCTTATCATATTTGTTTCTCCAATTTTCTATAATTTTTCTTATTGTTTCCAGATGGTGCATGGACTTGATCAAACGACAGATTTAAACGAAATGAAAGCAATTTTAGTGGCATTTAAAAGATATCTTGACAAAAAAATTGCAACGATGCTACACTGAAAATGACTATTATGTATTGCAAGTTAGTTTTTTTTTGAAAAGCTATTATGTTTTACCAAATAGCTTTATTTAATACCATGCTATCTTGCATTACAAACTAGCAAGGAAAGGATGATGCCAATGTCAATAAGAAGCCAGTTGTTAAAAGGGATATTAGATGGATGTGTATTGGCAGTGATAGAGAAAGAGCCTGTGTACGGTTACGAGCTTTCGCAAAAATTATTTCAGATTGGCTTAGCAGATGTTAGTGAAGGGACAATCTATCCGATCTTATTAAGGCTTCAAAAAAACCGCTTAATTAGAGGAGAAATGCAGCCTTCTGAATCCGGTCCAAATCGCAAATATTATTTTTTGACGGAAGAAGGGAAAAAGGCATTGCAACTAATAACCGAAGAATGGACTCAATTATCAAAACCAGTCAATGAATTGCTGATAGGGGGAGGAAGCCAGTTATGAATGTTAAAGCTTTGGTTGAAGAGAACAATCGCAAAAGAGAATTATTAACTCCAGAAAATGAAGCATATTATAGTGATTTATTAATTTATATCCGACTTAAGTTCAGACTTTCCGAATTGCATACAGAAGAAATATTAATGGAATTACTTGATCATCTACTTGAAGGGCAGCAGATAGGAAAAACAGGAAAAGATATATTTGGTGATGACTTAAAAGGGTATGCAGATGAAATTATCGAGCAGCTTCCAAAATCTAAGAAACGAGAACTGTTCCCGTTCATTAGTGGGATTGTTGCCAATATTGTTGGTTGGCTGCTTATAATTAGAGGTTTTCTTTTCTTAGTATTGTCCCCGTTCACAGCAGTTAATTCAACTGTATATCCGGTTACTGTTATCGTGATTGCATTCGTCATTGCCACATTTGTGATTGTGACGATAATATATATTTTAAAGTTGATTGAGGGCACTTTGTTTAAGGAAAAACAAAGCAAATGGAAAGAGGTAATGAAAGCTGGTCTCATTGGAGCCATCGGTATGGCTTTGATCTTATTAACAGTCAAGTTTCTGCCCAAAATCGGTCCTTCTTTTGAATTCTCATGGTGGGCATCTTTGCTCACTGGCGCAGTAATTTTGGCAAGTATTTATGTACGTAAGCAGATGAATAAGGATTAAAGGAATGCTGCCCGTAAACAACGGGCAGTTCATCTTGGAAAGAAAACTATAATTAAAGTATTTGCAGAAGGTAAAAGTCGCTGCCGCTGGCGATTTTTTACCATGCATATACACTATCACATGTATTTGCCTGTGGTTCATAATAGCAATGTTGTTTGAATTGTCCTGCAAATGGCTGATCATACCATGTAGGTGGACAGGGAGCATACGGATTAAAGTACCATAATGCATACTTGGAAGGATGTTCTCTCCAAAATTCTAAAGTTTGTTTCGCTAATTTCTTTTCAACAGCACGTGCAGGATTATAAAAAACATTTCCTTTCTGTACAGCTTCGAAGGAATAATTTCCTCCTTGAACATGGAAAATAACATGTGAAATCGTTCTTAAATCTTTAAAGTCTAAACAATTCGCTTTAAGTCGATTGACGATAACATTGCCAACCATAAGCATTCCGAGTCGACCTTCCCCTTCAGCCTCAGCCCGCATCATTCTTGCCACTAAGGCTACATCGCTTTCCGTATATTTCACCCTCGCCACAGTCATCACCTCTACATAAAGTGTATGAGAGAAAACAACAAAAATGTTATCGATATATGCAAGTTAGAAGAAAAAAGATAAGTTTTCCTACACATTAAATTATTGATGAACCATGTTCAAAAGTCTGCCATAACTTTGTATCAAATTTGTGAATAAAATCACAATATAATGTATTTCTTAGTTTTTAATGCTAATCTTTAAGTAGAAAGAAAATAATATTAGCAAGTTGCATAAGGGGAGATTTATTATGATTGGTAAATTATTAAGGGAGAACAATATTGTTGCAGTTATTTTAACGGTCGTGCGTATTTATCTTGGTTGGGCATGGATGACAGCAGGATGGGGCAAAATTACAGGAGGATTTGATGCAAGTGGCTTTTTAAAGGGAGCAGTTGCCAACCCTGTTACGGGACCGGATGGTTCAGCAGTGTATAGTGGTTGGGTAACATTTTTGGACAGCTTTGCCGTTCCAAATGCAGGTTTATTTAGCACTCTCGTTGCCTGGGGAGAATTATTAGTTGGTTTAGGTTTGATACTTGGCTGTTTAACAACAGCAGCAGCATTTTTTGCCCTCGTGATGAATTTCTCATTCATGCTTTCCGGCACTGTATCTCATAACCCAACAGACATCATCATGGGAGTATTTATTGCAGCAGCAGGCTATAATGCTGGTAAATACGGATTAGATCGCTACGTATTGCCATACCTCCGTAAAGTAATGAATAAAGATAAGCATGAAGCAAGTCATACAATTTCTACATGATTTGAAATATAACCAATCCAACAGCAGGAACTGTTCCTGCTGTTTTTTGTTTTTAATCCATTTTTTGTTTTTGCTGTTACAAAATGTCTGTAAACAAAGCTGCTCTTAAATTTCATTAAATTGGAAACAAACTAATAGAATATTGGTACCGAATCATGTATTCTTTATAAAGTAATCTAAAGCAAGAGGGAAGGTATGTTATGCAAAATTTAAATTTCAACAGAAGAACAATTGTTATCTTGTTACTTGCAGGGTCGTTTATTGCTATATTAAATCAAACATTAATGATTACAGCAATTCCGCCGATTATGGAAGAGATGGGAATTACAGCTAATACCGCGCAATGGCTAACAACTGTCTTTATGCTAGTTAACGGCATTATGATTCCAATTAGTGCGTTTTTATTAGAGCGTTTTTCGACTAGACAGCTATTTATAACAGCGATGAGCGTATTTGCAGTGGGCACATTTGTCGCAGCTATTGCCCCGAATTTTCCAATGCTATTAGTCGGTCGCGTCATTCAATCCACTGGTGCTGGCGTAATGCTACCCTTGATGCAAACGGTATTTTTAATGATTTTTCCTGTCAACAAACGTGGAGCAGCAATGGGGCTGATTGGACTGGTAATCTCATTTGCACCGGCAATTGGGCCGGCGTTATCCGGTTATGTAACGGAACATTATTCGTGGCGGGTGCTATTTTATATTATTTTGCCTATCGCAATTATTGATATCATTATCGCGTTTTTCGCTCTAAAAAATGTTACAGAAGTGCAAAAGCCAAAGCTTGATATTCCATCAATCATTTTTTCATCTTTCGGTTTTGGTGGCTTGCTATATGGATTTACATCGGCAGGTAATAATGGCTGGTTTACAATGATCACGATATTATCTCTGACTATAGGAGTAGTGTCACTTGTCATTTTTATTTACCGGCAATTAAAGCTAAAGCATCCGATGCTCGAGTTCCGTGTCTTTACATATTCGATTTTCCCATTTGCTGTAGCAATTGGAATGATTGCTTTCATGGGGCTGATAGGAGTCGAAACACTCATACCGCTTTATATGCAAAATATGCGTGATTTCAGCGCCTTTGAAGCGGGCCTGACATTGCTACCAGGGGCAGTAATAACTGGATTGATGTCTCCGGTTTCGGGAAGAATTTTTGATAAATTTGGTGCCAAGAAACTTGTGATGGTAGGTTTGATTATTTTAACGATTTCTTCATTTGCTTTTATTCGTTTAGATACATCGACAACAATAACATATTTAACGATTATGTACAGCATTCGAATGTTTGGCTTATCAATGGTCTTGATGCCTATTGCAACAGCAGGCTTAAATCAATTGCCTAAACGATTAATCCCTCATGGAACAGCAATGGATAACACGATGCGACAAATTGCTGCTTCTGTCGGAACAGCAATACTTGTCACAGTTATGACGACATCAGAAAGGTCGGCAGCTAGCAGAGAAATTATAAATCCTGACATATATGGGGCTAATGTAGCATTCATTGTTGTGGCGCTCCTCACACTTAGTGGGCTGATTATTTCTTTTTTCATTAAAGATAAAAGCAGTTCACAGGAAGAGCTGGATAGAGATAAAAAACTAATGAGAGAAAAGCAGTAAGGGAGAGCAAAGTACTTGCACTTGTTAAAATAATGAAAGGATAGTTTTCTAGCATTTTAAAACAGCTAGAATTTTTATAAGAGTCTAGTAGGTTATTAACTGCTTTTTCTTGCTCCTTCCGGTAAAAATAAGTAAAGATCTGTTTCTATAAAAGAAATTTCCATTAACGGGCTAGTTGGAGGTGCAGTAGGTTATACCGATACAAAATTTGCTGTCCGCGGGATGACAAAAGCAGCATCTCTTCAATTGGCTCCATTGGGAATTAGAGTAAATTCGGTGCATCCTGGAATAATTGAAACAACAATGGTAACAGAAGGTGATGCCGTTGAGATGATTAAAGAATATGCGAAACAGGTTCCGCTTGCCCGAATGGCTCAACCTAGGGAAGTGACAAGTCTCGTGTTGTACTTGGCTTCTGATGAATCAAGCTATTCCACTGGAGCTGAATATGTTGTTGATGGTGGATTAACAGCTATGTGAAGCTAGCGGACGTTTTAACAAAACAAAGAGAATTCTGCGTTGTGAGTAATTTTGCTTCTAGAAGTATCTATGTATGAATAAGAATCTGTCCTTCTTAGTGTGGGCAGATTTTTTGTTTTAAGGTCAGTATATATTTAAAAATAAGTAGTAAATTTGCTGCTAGGGAATAATGGCTAAATCAAACTGATCCTGGTTCATTGTTACTATTAAAGCGTTTTAAGATTCGCTTCCCTTGCAATTTAAGATTAAGATAATAAGGAAGAGCCCTTTAAAAATAAGATTTTGTCAATGTCAGTGTTGATTTGGCTCATTTGCTGATTCGAAACTGGAAAAGACCATCTATCAAAATAGTTCGCTTAAAGGGATTGATTTCTTTAACTGCAAATTTAAAAATGTGGAATTTCATGAGTGTCAATTAGAAGGAGCTAATTTTAGTGAAACTTCATTAAAAGGGGTTGATATCAGTACCTCGACATTTGAGCAGTTAATTATTGATATGAAGGATATGAGAGGTTGTAAAGTCTCAACTTATCAGGCATTACAATTTGCGAGTTTACTCGGGTTAATTATTAAAGACTAAATGTCTGATTGGAATTGCAACGTATATTATACGTAAAAATGTAATATAAATTTGTTAACTATCGATTGAAATAATTGCTTAAACCATTTTCACAAGTTTCGAATAGATTTCTTCAATTAATACATATCGTTCATATCGATTTAAACTATCCTTACGTTCTCCGATTGATGATATATTTTGAATAGGAGGAGAAGAGATATGAACAAAAGAAAACCATTGATTTTAACTTATGGAGCAATGTGTATTACATTAAATGTTGTGCTAGGAACCGTCGTAAGTGGATTGAAAATACCATTATTGTTTCTAGACACAATAGGTACAGTATTGATGGCAGTTTTATATGGTCCATGGTGGGGAGCACTTGTTGGTTTGTTAACCAATCTTGTATTAGGTGTAACCTCATCACCATCGGCGATATTTTTCGGAATTGTTAATATTGCCGTCGCACTTGTCGTTGGCTTTATGGCAAGGAAATTTAATTTCATGAAGTGGTATGTTGCATTAATAACTGGAATGATATTAGCAATTATTGCACCGTTGATTGGCACTCCCATTTCAGTTGCTGTCTTCGGTGGTCTGAATGGCAGCGGAATGGATGTCATCGTTTTATGGCTAAGAGCTTCAGGGGAAAGCGTATTTGCTTCAACATTCATATCAAGAGTTACCGGAAACTTCCTTGATAAAATTGCCACATGTCTGCTCGTTATGTTTATTGTTTCAAAACTCCCTTATCTATTAAAAGTCTATCATATTGGAGCGAATAAACATGCAGCGTAGCAAGAAAATATTGCTATCTTCCCATTGTATTTTAAATCAAAACACAGTCATTGATGATGAAGCAAGAGCACTTGGTGCGATTCCTTCTGCTTTACGATGGATTGAAAAAAAAGGAGTAGGTGTCCTGCAGCTCCCATGCCCGGAATTTACTTTTCTAGGCTTAGACAGACCATCGATGACATATGAAGAATACAATAATGAAGAATATCGCACTCATTGTCGAAAAATATTACTGCCTATTATTGAACAATTGAAAGAATATACATGTGCGGGATATGAAATCGTCGGTTCACTCGCTATACAAAGCAGCCCTTCCTGTGATCCAACGCGTGGTGTGTATATGGAGGAGTTACATAGGCTTTTAAAAAAGCACAACATTCATCTTCAAACACAATGGTATCTACCTAACGATGAAATTCCTGTTTTCGACGGCGAAAAACATTATTTGCGAACATAAATCGATTTCGTTCCCTCTGAACTGTAAAACAAAGCAGGAAGGAGGGACGTTCTATTTTTCATAAGATCATACAATGTTAAGGAGGCCTTACCTATCACTTCAAAGTAGAAGGAACTTACACTATCTCCTAAATTCCATTCGTTCAAGAAATTCCTATTTTACTCAACTGCACATTCAAAAAATAGATAAATATTTATTGATTCTATCTAAAAAATGAATGAATATACTAGATGATTAAATGTTAAAATTTGAAAATGTGAGAATTAATCTTGATTTATAGCTATTTATCATCGAATTAAGAAAACTTTTAAGAAGGGGAAAATTAATGGAAAATAAAATTATATTGCTTTCATCTGATCAGCTTGGGAAGGGGGAAGCAGAATTAGGAGAGGGAATTTTAGAAACCTTCTTTACCATTCTTAAGCAAAAGGAAGAGTTACCTAAGGCCATTTTTTGTATGAATAGGGGTGTACGAACATTAACAGAGGATTCTCTCGTTTCTCTTCATTTAATCGAACTGGAGAAGAAAGGTGTTGACGTTCTAGCCTGTAAAACATGCGTCGACTACTATGAACTAGAGAAGAAGTTAGTGGTTGGAAAAATCAGCAGTATGCAACACTTTATTGAGTTATCTTCTAAATATGAAGTGATTACATTATCTTAAGTAGAAAAGTTTTTAAAAGGAGATTCATCATAAAATGAATTTATACCATAAAATATTTAAAGAATATTGGAACCCTTATGTAGCGATTGGAATTGCAGGATTGCTCAGCGCACTATATTTTGGAATAACCGGAACTGTCTGGGCTGTAACGGGGGAGTTTACAAGATTAGGAGGACATGTTTTACAATGGTTCGGTGTGGATGTGTCCAAATGGGCCTACTTCGAGTTAATTGGGATAAATGGGTCTCCTCTTAATCGTACGGATGGCTGGATTGTGATTGGCATGCTCGTGGGAGCATTGATGATGATTTTGTTAAGTAGCAGTTTCAAAATTCGTATACCTAACCAAAAACGCCGTCTTGTACAAGGATTTATTGGTGGGATTATTGCTGGTTTTGGTGCGAGACTGGCAATGGGGTGTAACTTAGCTGCCTTTTTTACGGGGGTTCCTCAGTTTTCTTTCCACGCATGGATTTTTATGATTATGACAGCGGTCGGAACTTTTTTTGGAGTAAAAGTGGTCAATACAAGATGGTGGCTTGGAAAACCAAACCTTCAAAGCAGTAAAGGAAAAAGAAGAATGAAAAGGAAAAAAATAAAGAACTCGAATATACAACCCGTTTTAGGGTGGTTGTTAGCTTGCGTATATGCGGGGATTATTGTATATTTTCTTGCTACAGGCAAAAATCTACTTGCAGTTGGCGCACTTGCAGGGGCATTCTTTGGTATTTTGATTGAACGGGGACAAATTTGTTTCACATCCGCATTCCGCGATTTATGGATTAGTGGACGTGCCATCATGTCAAAGGCGATCGCAGTAGGGATGATTATTAGCGTTGTTGTTACTTTTATTTTTATTCAAGCAGGCTCTACCCAAATTATTAAAATCGCCGCACCTAGTACTATAATCGGCGGTCTTTTATTTGGATTCGGAATTGTTCTTGCTGGAGGCTGTGAAACAGGGATGATGTATCGTGCCATGGAGGGACAAGTATTGTTTTTGATTGTGGGAGCAGGGAACATTGTTGGGGCTACCCTGTTATCCTATGGCTGGGATCACTTTGGCATTTTCAATACACTTGCAGCTGGATGGCCGCAGGTTAATTTAATTACTGAATGGGGGCCAACAGGAGCTCTTATTGGTACGTTAATTATGTTAGTGCTATGGTTCTTGTTCTCAAATTGGTGGGAAAAACGGTTTCGTTATGGAACAGGAATTAAACATGAACAAACGAAACATATCACCATAAAGGAGGTTTAATCCATGTCACAAGAACTTGAAATCGACTACACCTTAGATATTCGTGGTGAACCTTGACCATACCCAGTTATTTATGCGCTGGATGCGCTGAAAACGATGAGAATTGGAGAGGTGTTGGAAGTGATTGCCGATTGTCCACAGTCCTTCCGTAGCGTACCGGAAGAAGCTGTTAAGCACGGGTATGAGTTGGTAGTTGCGCCAGAAAAGGACGGTCAAGATATTTACTTTTATATAAAAGTGGTTAAGTAGGGGATGATGGGAACAGTTCTCATCCCTTTTTTTGTGCAAAAATATTGAATTTGTATTTCAAGGCGAACTCTTTTGTGGGTTGTATTTATGTTTAGTGCAAATTTAGCACTCTCCTTCTTTAAGAGACGATCAAATAGTAAGAAACAAATCGATAGTTCTCCTACATTTAAGGGGAACCTAACTAGCGCTAATATTCTTCTTTTGAAACTTCTGCTTTGCTCATCCGTAAATTTATTTGTAGGTTTTATGACAGGAGGGTTATTATGGGCAATATTTATCTATTTTCACTTATCGCGGGATTAGCCTCTGCACTGGTGCTGATTCCCTTTACTGGTAGGAGAACAAATAAGAAAGAGGAAAAGAAATCAAAAACAGGAGTAATGCTGATTGGGATTGCTCTTATCATTATTTTTATTTTTACATTCTACTATGTAACAAATCTTGATCGAAACTTTACATCTTTATGGGGATTGGCTATCCCTGTGACTCTGTTAGGAACAATTTTTGCTTCTGGAAAAGAAAGGCTGATCAAAGGAGCATTGTTTCTTGGAAGTTTAGTATTTGGAGCGGTATTATTATCAGCATTTGTTTTTAATGCTAATGAAAAATACGAAGTAGCAAAAATGAGCGAAAAAATAGAAATCGAAACATTTTCTGAAAGTGAAACGCCAGCAAGTGTACCACCAAAATTTGCTCGAAATAAGATGAAAAAAGCGTTTGGCCAGGTTCCAAACACAAGCTATTACGAACTTGGAAATTTGCAAATTCAAAAGGTTAATGGAGAATATGTATATATAGCACCTGTAGAATTTTCAGGTTTTTTTAAATGGTTAAATGGCGATAATACACCAGGTTATTTTACGATCAGTGCAACCGATTCAAGTGACAATCCCAAATTTATGAAAGCTGAAATGGAATACACACCATCCTCCTATCTTCATAAGAATCTTGAACGCCATATACGGATGAAATATCCGCATCATATTTTTTATGGGGATGTGCAATTAGAAATTGATGATGATGGTAAGCCTTTTTATATTCGTTCCTATGGACAATTCATTTCTGCTAGAAATGGCTTTGATGTCAAAGGGATTGTGATGGTAGACCCAAAGACAGGGGAAACAAGTGACTTTCGTTTAGCAGAAATTCCAGAATTTATTGATAGTGCTGTTTCTCCAGAAGTTGTCAGTTTACACAATAGTTATTTCGGAAATTATATTCACGGATTTTGGAATAGCAAGTTTGGAAAGAAAGATGTAAAGCTGCCTTCTGATGAAGGAACAGTGGCAAATGTTAGTCCGATATTTGATGAAAATGGGGATATGTTTTATTTCACTGATTTCACAAGTCCAAAAGAGAATGTAGATTCGATGCTAGGCTATTCTCTCACAAACGCTAGAACAGGTGAAGCAACATACTACACTGGCAATCTTGAACAGTCTTACATGGATTCACAAGGTGCTTTGCAAATTATTGAAAAGAAATTTATAGAAAAGAAGTGGAAGGGTCAGATGCCTGTTCTCTATAACTTCTATGGCGAAGCAAGTTGGCTTACTCCAGTACTTGATTCAAATGGCTTCCTTCAAAACTATTTTATCGTTTCCGCTGCCAACCCAGAAATTTCTGTGTATGCAAATACACCAAATGAAGCACTGAAGCTCTACAAAACAGCATTGCAACGAGGGGGTAGTACGGTTGATGGAAGCTCGAAAGCAGAGGAAAAGGAAATTAGTGGAACAGTTATACGTGTTTATAAGGAGAAGGTCGGCGATTTTACGACAATCACCTTCTTATTGAATAATAAACAGAGCTACGTCATTTCATCTGAAACGAATCCCTTTGCTATCTATTTACAGGAAGGTGATAAAGTGGAAGTTCGTTACTTAGATACAGGAGAGTTTTTTCTACCAGCAAAAGAAATTTTGATTGAAGGGTTAGAATAGAATTGCTTCGAAATAGGGAGCAGATGCTAGATTTTGCTAAAATATGAGAGGTGGTACTGGGAGATATCCCTTTACAACAAAAAGGAAGGACATAGAAAATATAAATCGAATTCGGTGAAATGGAAAGTGTTCCTTTGTTTGAACAGTATACACTGAGTAAAAATCACAAGAAGCGAATACAGCGACACTTATAAGAAGCTGAACACCTTTGTCATACAAATGAATTCAAAGAATTATACTAATGCCGTAAAGAGTCGTTTGAACGACTCTTTGCGGACGCAAAAGAAAAGCATGGTATGCGATGGACAACTTTTAGAGGAATTAAAACAAGTCCATGCAGGCGATGCTTACTTTTAGTGCCATGAACTTAAAGAAATGGGCTAAATGTGCAAGAAGGCAATGTTACAAACAAGAGTTCTAGTCAATTAAAAGAAAAGTGAAGTTTCTCATCATTAAAGCTCTCTACTCTTCGACAGAGCGGTACAAAACCAACAACTTAAACACAACCAATACAGCTGTTCATTAAAAATGGCGCATTGCAAATTTGGTTGATCTTGCTAAATATAATTGACAAATAGCACTAATAGTGTAAAATTACACTATAGAATTTTAAATTATTTAGTTATTTAGGGAGGAAGAATTGATGAAGCTATTTGTCTCAATATTGACCATTTTTTTGTTGGGATTTTTGGGATTTGCAACGACCGTTTTTATTTCATTGCTTGATTACAAACCATTTTATTTATTTTTTATTCCTATTTTTACAATTGCACTCATTATAATGATTATTTTTCTGATTTATGGGAAAGCACAAAGTAAAATGTTTAAGAGAAGTACAATCATTCTTATTGCAGCTGCTATTGTTTCAATCGTTTCATATGAAGGATATGAAGCTTATGAAAGATCACTTGAAGTGGTGAGCACCCAAGATGTTGATTTATCAGAGTACACCCCGTTTGTTGAAGGCTCGAAACTTGTTTCGCTGGAAGAACCTTCAACACTGAAAATCTCCGATGATCTTCCTAAGTTAGATGGTGCCACAGCGCTATATCCTGTATACTCTGCTTTTGCCCAAGCGGTATATCCAAAAAAGGATTATTCACTTCACGATAGTGAAGTTGTTTCAAGTCAGACAAGCGGAGCTTTCGACCGTCTCTTAAAAGGCGATGTAGATCTTATTTTTATTGCGCAGCCATCGGAAAAACAGATGCGCAATGCGGAAGAGCTTGGGATTGAATTGAATTTAACACCGATTGGGAGAGAAGCATTTGTTTTTTTTGTTCATTCTAAAAATCCGATTAATGAACTAACAATGGAACAGATTCAAGCGATCTACTCGGGAAAAATCACCAATTGGAGGCAGCTTGGTGGAAAGAATGAGGAAATCCGTGCTTTTCAACGTCCTGAAGGCAGCGGGAGTCAATCAGCTTTAATAAACGTGATGGGCGATGTACCTTTAATGGAACCGCCATCAGAAGATATCGTTTCGGCCATGGGAGGGATTATTACCGAAACCACCAATTATCAAAATCGCACCAATGCGATCGGCTTTTCTTTTAGGCATTTTTCACAAAACATGGTGGAGAATGGTAAAATTAAATATATCGCGATTAACGGAATGACACCTAGCAAAGAAAATATTCAAAACGATTCTTATCCAATCGTTGCTCCACTTTACGCGGTAACTACAAGTGGAAATACAAATCCTCATGTCGAGGAGTTCATCAATTGGATGCTTTCTGAGCAAGGACAATATATCGTGGAACAGACTGGGTATGTTCCAGTAAAATGATTGAGGATTTCGGCAAATGTGAAGAGTTTCCATTTTAAGAGAGGCACAAATATGTTTAAAAGATTATTTAACAATTCAAGTAAGCAGCAACTGAATAAAACTAGTTTGAAGGAAGGCAAAAAAAATAAAGTTGAAAATACCAGAATTGGAGAAATAGGGGAATATAAAATTAATCTCCAGCTAGAGCAATTACCGCAAGAGTTTAAATACTTAAGTGATGTTTTGCTTCCAAGCAAAAAAACTAAATCTGGGTATTCTCAAATTGATCATATCGTTTTTACGACTCATGCGATATTTGTTATTGAGACGAAAAATTATACCGGTGTTATTTATGGCCATCGAAATCGCACTGAATGGTCACTGAATGGCAAATTCAATTTCACCAACCCATTTCATCAAAATTATGGCCATATTGAGGCTGTTAAGTCGATTTTACCAAAAATAACAAATGAAAATATTGTTTCAGTAGTTTCCTTTAACCGCAGAAGTACTTTTAAAGTAAATGAAGAGCTAAGAAAAATTAATTCTAACGATCTCATCATCTATGACATAGAACTATTAGAATACGTAACGAGAAAATTAAATGTTATCAAGCTAAGCAGTTCACAGCCACCTTTTACTACAGCTGATATTTTAAATATGTATACCACAGTGAGTGAGGGGAATATAACCGATAAAAAAATAAGAGCAGCACACATCAGGACACTGAACGGACAAACTCAAGAAACTCCTAATTCAACGGGAAATTCCACTTGTAAAACTTGTGGTAAAGTAGTTTCTAGTAAAGTGACACAATACTGTCTTGCTCATTCAAATCGCTTTAAAGGAAATGTATATTGTTATGAGCATCAAAAATCACATTTTTAGTTTTGCAATGGTAAAAAACCAATAGCTGCAATTTTCATAAAATCATTCCTTGTGAATAATTTCTGGTGTAAAATGTAAGCATAATAATATTTCGTCAGGAGGATTTTTATGACTGGAACAGTGACTGTCATCATGATTTTTTCGATCCCGCTCGTTGCTATTATTACAGACCATTTTCAAAAGCAGACGAAAATGAAGCATAAGATGATTAAAGATCAATTGGAATTGGAGAAATTGAAACATCAAAACTTTTTAATAGAAACTGAGAAAATGAGACTTGAATTGGAACAAATGGTGAGCGAAGATAAGTTGGAGCAAAAGAAAATATTGTAATATAAACTGCCTCGCTAATTATTTTTAGGAGGCTTTTTCTCTTAATAGGAGGTTTTTTTATACGATCCTGATCGAGGAAACGATTTTTGGCTAATCACATAATCTCTCGTCATTATGTTCATACGAGTACCCCTTTTAGAAAAATTATGCTAGTATTGTAATAGCTGAATAAAAGAGGTTCTAGCACCCCTCTCTAAAAAAACTAAGATGAAGCAGTACTTCGATCTTGGGGTACTGTTTTTTCTTTTGAAAAGGAGTAATTTTTATGTTAAAAGATGAAAAAGCGATTGTTGTATTTAGCGGTGGACAAGATAGCACAACTTGTTTGTTTTGGGCACTCGAAACATTTAAGGAAGTTGAGGCGGTTACGTTTAATTATAATCAACGGCATATTGAAGAAATTGAGTGTGCTAAAAAGATCGCAAAAGAGTTGAATGTAAATCACCATATTTTAGATATGAATTTATTGAATCAATTAACGACCAATGCGTTGACAAGAGATGATGTTAAAATTGAAGAAGGGGAGGACGGTGAGCTTCCGTCTACCTTTGTGCCTGGAAGAAACCTTATTTTTCTCTCATTCGCCGCAATCCTTGCTAGTCAAGTCAATGCAAAACATATTATAACAGGTGTCTGTGAGACTGACTTCAGCGGTTACCCTGATTGTCGTGATGCCTTTATTAAATCATTAAATGTTACAATCAATTTGTCCATGGATAAGGAATTTGACATTCATACACCATTGATGTGGCTAAACAAGGAAGAAACGTGGAAAATGGCTGATGAGCTTAATAGATTGGCATTTGTCCGTGAAAAAACACTTACTTGCTACAATGGGATTATTGGTGATGGCTGCGGGGAGTGTCCTGCTTGTAAGCTAAGAAAAAACGGTTTAGAAAGCTATCTTTCCACTCGTGAAGGAGTGAAGGGATGATGGATCAGTCTATGTTCGGTTTTCGCATCGTTGATCAATTGCAAAAAATAGATAAAGACATTCAAAAAAGTGAATTAAAATATCATCAGAAGCGTGTTTTAATAAGCAAAGAATTTACCTTTGATGCAGCTCATCATCTCCATTGTTATGAAGGAAAATGTAAAAATCTTCACGGACATACGTATAAAGTCATCTTAGGAGTGAGCGGCTTTACGGACGAGCTTGGTCTTGTCATAGATTTTGCTGACCTGAAAAAAATTTGGAAAGAGGATATTGAAATATTCTTAGATCATCGCTACTTAAATGAAACGCTGCCGAAAATGAACACAACTGCGGAAAATATGGTTGTGTGGATTTATGAAAAATTACAGACTGCACTAACCCAGTCCTATCCAAATACTAGAGTTGAATTTATCCGTTTATTTGAAACACCTACAAGCTATGCCGAGGCAAGAAGGGAGTGGATGGAAAATGAGTAAAATTCCGGTAATGGAGATTTTTGGACCAACTATTCAAGGTGAAGGAATGGTTATTGGCCAAAAAACAATGTTTGTCCGAACTGCTGGATGTGACTACTCCTGTTCATGGTGTGATTCTGCCTTCACTTGGGATGGATCAGGTAAAAGCTTAATTAAACAAATGGAAGCAGAAGAGATTTGGCATGAATTAAAGAGAATTGGTGGCGATGGATTTTCCTTCGTCACTTTATCAGGAGGAAACCCAGCCCTGTTAAAGAATCTTTCGAATTTAATCGCCCTGTTAAAAGCAAATCATATCGATATTGGATTAGAAACGCAAGGGTCTAAATGGCAAGATTGGTTCCTTCAGATCGATCAGTTGACTATTTCTCCAAAGCCTCCAAGCTCAGGGATGAACACAGACTTTGCGGCACTTGATACAATTATTCATAATTATATCGAGTCAAGTACCGGTCAGATTAGCTTGAAAGTTGTGATATTTGATGATGAGGACTTTTTGTATGCGAAAAAGATCCATCTGCGTTATCCGAATTTACCATTTTATTTACAAGTAGGCAATGATGACAGTAAAACAGAAGATAATGAGACACTTATTCGCCAGCTATTAAATAAGTATGAATGGCTGATCAATAAAACGATAGAGGATCATACATTAAAAAGTGTCAAAGTACTTCCACAACTCCATACACTTATTTGGGGCAATAAGCGTGGAGTTTAGAATACAGCTTAACGTTTGAAGTAATCAAGTCGGCCATCTTTATCCTTCTTTCAAACTGTAGACAATCAAAAGAAATAATGTTATCTACAGTTTTTTTCGTTTCTGATCAACCTGACGATGGAAAAGGGAGATGAGAAACAATAGCATTGAAAGAGAGCGGTTAGTTATCGCCACACTGGACTAGCGCTAGTCAGAGTTTCCACTTATAAAGGGATTATCATGATTTCTAATTTTTATGCTTGTTTACAGAAATTATTTACTTTAGCATGTATGTAAAAGGCAATAAGAGTAGCTTAACGGAGTGGTTCTCATAACGTAAGAGGGGATGTCTATGGAAAGAAAAAAAATTAGAGATCTGGGTATTGTAGTAGGACAATTGCCACCGGGACCGAAAAATTGCCTCACTGATGTACAGGGGGTTCATGTTGGTCATGTAACTTTACATCATCCACTTGCAAATGCCGATAATGAATGGGCATGTACAGGCGTGACAGCGATTCTACCGCACGAAGAAAATCTCTTCCAGAATAAAGTTGTCGCGGCAAGCTATGTTTTTAACGGATTTGGTAAATCAACAGGCTTAGTGCAAATGAATGAATTAGGAAGATTAGAATCTCCGATCATGCTTACTAATACATTTTCAATTCCTGCCGTAACACAAGGGACTTTAGAATATTTGTTGGAGCAAAATCCAGAAATTGGAGAGACTACTGGTACCGCCAATATCGTCGTTGGGGAATGTAATGATAGTTACTTGAATTCTATTCGAATGATGTCAGTAAAACCGGAGCATGCAAAAGAGGCCATTAGAATAGCTTCAACAGATAAGGCAATGGAAGGAGCAGTTGGAGCAGGAACAGGAATGGTTTGTTTCGGTTATAAAGGTGGAATAGGCTGCTCATCACGATTGGTGGTCGATGATGGAGAACAAGGAGTTTACACGATTGGATGTTTAGTATTGAGTAATTTTGGTACTCAAGATGAACTATACTCGTATAATCGTTTTATTGACACTGAAAAAAAACGAAGAGTTGAAAATCATAACGAAGATGCACAAACAGACGGCTCGATCATGATCGTGTTGGCTACGGATGCCCCTGTTAATGAACGCCAGCTTCAGAGAATGGCGAAAAGATGTGGAATCGGTCTCGGAAGAACAGGAAGCCATATGAGTCACGGAAGTGGAGATATTGTAATGGCCTTTTCAACCTCACAGACATTTCCTCATTTTTCAAGCGATAGAATAGAGCAGCAATTCCTTTTTAGAGAAGACAAGCGTATGATGAACATGCTTTTTTGCGCAGCTGCTGAAGCAACTGAGGAAGCAATTCTAAATTCCTTGACGAGGGCAAAAACAACGATTGGAAGAAAAGGAAGAGAAGTGGAGGAGTTTCCACTCGATCTCTTGAAATTATAATATATTTTAACAGCTGATCTCCATATTCAGTGTTGGCTAAAGTAAACATTCATCAAATAAGTTCGCAATTTAGCGAAAATAAGTGTATCATGAAAGTAACGAGATTTTAGCTTTAAAGCTTGCAGGCGAGTTTAATGAAAACAGGCTGCAAGCTTTTTTGTTAATGAAACAATGTAAATTCAAAGGAAGGAACAGCACTTAATCAACGTGAGTTAAATCTATTCAGGCAAGAGCACTTTGAAAGAAACAGAATTATAGCTTTCTTTGTTTGGGAATACTGACTATTAATAAGGTTTAAAAAATATAGTTTGGAAATGGAGACTATGCATATGAATGAGAAGGAAATTATCATTGAAATTGATAAAATAAAGTCAGGAAAAGCTAATATTATTTCTTTTTACCGCAAAAACAAGCTAATCGATCGTGCACCACTTAAACTAAAGGATAAATCAGAAAGCTACAATTATAATTATCGGCATCACTTTGACGGAGATGATCTTGTGAAAATCAATGCAAAACAGTCTTCCGTTTTTCCTTATGATGGGCGTGGCAAGATCAATGAGTGGGCAGACGAAACAAAACGTTCTTTAAGACAATTAATTATGGATGGCAAGTTTAATCGTGTTTTTACAAAAGGAACGACTAAATATAGCATTAAATTAGTTTGGGTTTCTGGTGAGTAGGTAATCATTTTATCACTCACGTATTTTCAAGTCCTAGTATCTCCACTAGGGCTTTTTAGTTATCTAACAAGATTGACCAGCCATGTACAGCATTGTATAAGGTTGTGAATATGATCATTGTGAGAGGTAGATAGGGGAGGAACGATTAGTATGTAAGCAAATTCAAAAAAGACATTGATTACAAAACTGGATGATGCAGCAAGTTCGTGATAACATCATCCAGTTTACTCATTTTATACATATCTTTTTAATCGTGCTGCAAGTGGAATTACGATGATGCCAGCGATGACGACTTGCATGATGTTCCCGGGAACTGAACCAAATGGTAAGACCCAATTGCTGTATAAGAGTACTTCTGCAAAATAGTAGCCTACTACTTTAATAATTAAAGCAACGGCCACGGCCATTGAATAGACGTATAACTTTTTCCCTGGAAGCTTTTCGACGATCAGTCCAGCAAGATACCCCATTGCTCCAACGATAACAAAAGTAAAAGGGGCCCATGCTGTCCAGCCTGAAATAAGGTCAAATAATCCCATTCCTACAGCACCTGCAATCGCTCCTGATTTTCTTCCATAGAGAAATGCGGCGATAAAAAGGGGAACATTTCCTAAATGAATCAGTCCGCCATTTCCCATGATTGGCAGGCGAATATTAATGAACATTGTCGATACAAAAACTAATGCGATAAAAAGCGCATTGATTACTAATATTTTGGTTTTCACTGCTTGTTTTGGTGCCAAAGTTGAGCTCATCGACGTACCTCTTCCTATTTTTTAATTATTATCATACTATGTTTATTCAATTTAATAAATATTTTTTAGCCATGTTAACTTTCACAGATTAAAGTTTTTGTTTAATCGTAATTTTACGAAAATTCGGCCAATTTGGCCGATTTATCGTTTCTTTTTTAAAAATGAAAGAGGAAAGCCTCTCATTATTATTGAAACAACAACAATTATTTGAACTGATGAGTTGGCACAGTAATTGCATAAAAATAGTGAACTTTTTTAAACAGGGGGAATGGAAACGATGAAAGCGGCAATTGTCAATGAATTTAAGAAACAATTGGAGATCAAGGAAGTGGAAAAACCAACTTTAAATTACGGAGAAGTACTAGTGAAGCTTGAGGCATGTGGGGTATGCCATACAGATCTTCACGCCGCCCATGGTGATTGGCCGATAAAACCTAAGTTGCCTTTAATTCCTGGTCATGAAGGGGTTGGAATCGTTGAGGCGGTCGGTGATGGAGTAAAATCATTAAAGATAGGCGATCGAGTTGGGATTCCATGGCTTTACTCTGCTTGTGGAGAATGTGAATACTGCTTGAGCGGACGTGAAACGCTTTGTCTTAAACAAGAAAACGGGGGATACTCTGTTGATGGCGGCTATGCCGAATATTGTAAGGCTCCAGCAGATTACGTAGCAAGAATTCCAGAAGGACTTGATCCCGTTGAAGTAGCCCCAATCCTTTGTGCTGGTGTGACGACTTATAAAGCATTAAAGGTATCTGAAGCAAAACCAGGTGATTGGGTAGCTATTTATGGGATTGGTGGTTTAGGCCATTTAGCACTGCAATATGCAAAAGTGATGGGGTTTAATGTTATTGCTGTTGATATTCAGGATGAAAAATTGCAGTTGGCGCAAGAATTAGGCGCAGATCTTACTGTCAATGGATTGAAGGAGGATCCGGCGGCAGCAATTCAGGCAAAGGTAGGGGGCGTGCAAGCAGCAGTTAGTGTTGCAGTCACACAAAAGGCTTTCGAGCAAGCGTATCGTTCTGTTAAACGAGGTGGAACACTAGTTGTTGTAGGTCTTCCACATGATGATCTACCTATTCCGATTTTTAATACTGTTTTAAATGGAGTCACAGTGAAAGGTTCAATTGTAGGAACTAGAAAGGACATGCAGGAGGCACTCGATTTTGCAGCTAGAGGGAAAATCCGCTGCCAAATTGAAACCGCTTCCTTAGACGATGTAAATAAAGTATTTGAGCGAATGATAAATGGAAAGATAAACGGTCGAGTTGTTTTAAAGATGAATTAACAAGAGGAGTGCAAGGTTTTATTCTTGCACTCCTCATTTTTTTTCATTTAAATAATAGCGTAATTTTCGCAACGTAATCCCCAGTTCTTCTGCTGCTTTTTTTCGATTTCCAACTGTATTCTTTAAAGCTTTTTCAATAAAAGTTTGTGTTGCTTTAGCTTCAAGTATATTCATCATTTCAAACACTTTATTTAGGTCTGAGCTTTTTTGTACATATAACATTTTTAATATTTCTTCTGACCAGTTGTGTAAAAATTGTTCAAAGGTGGTATGGTGATAAGCTGGAAAGGATGGATTATTTGTCCTGCTATCACGAGCGCTCACATTTCGAACCCTTTCCGGAAGATAATCCACTGTAATCATTGTTGTTTCCTCTTCAGCAAAAGCGACGGCTCTTTTAATAACATTAACTAGCTCACGAATATTTCCTGGCCATGTATAAGAACGAAGACAATCAAGTGCTTCTTTTGTAAAAGTAAAGTTCAACTGCTCCTTTTGTAGATAAAATTCAATGAATAGAGGAATGTCCTCAGAGCGAAGACGCAGCGGTGGGATCATTAGCTTCACTACATCAAGACGATAAAGGAGATCGTCACGAAATAAACCATTTTTGACAGCATCCTCAAGTCCAACATGGGTCGCAGCGATAATTCTGGCAAGGCTAAACTCAGTCATTTCGCCGCCAACTTTTATAAATTCGCCTGTCTCCAATATTCGTAAAAGCTTCACTTGTGTAGTCAATGAAGCTTCTCCAATCTCATCAAGAAATAAAGTGCCTTTGCCTGCAAGTTGAAAGAATCCCTTTCTCTCTTTCGTAGCACCGGTAAATGCTCCCTTTTCATGACCAAATAGTTCACTTTCTAGCAAATTTTCTGAAATGGCACCGCAATTTATTCCGACAAAAGGATAGTTTTTACGCAAGCTTGCATGATGAATAAAGCGGGCAAGAATCTCCTTGCCTGTTCCGGTTTCTCCCTCTATAAGGATCGGGATATTTTTCTGAGCTAATTTGTGAGCTAATTTGAATACTTGTATCATTTCTTTATTGTTGCCGATAAAACAATTCAATTGTTGCGCTAATTTATCAATTTCAGCGTGATTAGAACCATTTTCATTTTGTAAAATCTGCTCCGTCAAATTTTCAATATCTTTAATATCATCAAAAGGCTTTTCAATAAAGTCATTTGCACCAAATTTAATCGCATCCACAGCTGTTTGAATGGTGGCATACCCAGTCATGACAACTACTTTACAAGCAGGCTGCACCGCCTTTAATGTTTTCAAAATCGCAAGACCATTTCGATCAGGCAGTTTCACATCAAGAAATGCCAATTGGAATTGTTTTTTTTGTATGTTTGAATCGAATTCCAAACCACTAGAACAAATAGTCATAGAGTGTCCTTTATCATTTAACAGATGAGAAAGAAATGTGCTAACTTCCTTCTCATCATCAACGATTAAAATTTCTGCCATTATTTCACTCCTTAATTGGAAGAATCAGCTTAAATGTACTACCTTGATGCTGTTTACTTATTACCTTGATCGTTCCACCATGGGCTTCGGCAATACCAAGGCTAACTGATAAACCGAGACCTGTTCCTTTTGCATCTGTTTTTGTCGTAAAAAAGGGATTAAAAATTTCAGAGATAGTATGCTCCTCGATGCCGCAGCCATTATCTGTTACAGCAAGGATAACGTTTCCTTGTTCTTGAAAAGTTTCAAGCAAAATCTTTTTCGGATGCTCACAGCCTTCAATCGCATCCTTGGCATTTAATAATAAATTTAAAATAATCTGCCCAATTTGTTGCAAGTTTCCATCAATAAATGGAAGTTTATGATCGAGCTTCGTTTCTAATTCAATTGTTTGTTTGTGCAATTGATTGCCAATGATGCTCAATACTTGTGCAACAGCATCATTTACGGAGCACTTTTCAAAGCGATACTGGTCCTGTCGAGAGAAGGTCAGAAGATTGCGAATGATATTTTTACTTCTTTTTCCACATTCATGAATGTCTTCAAGCAGTTGCTTTAATTGAACATCTTTTAGATTTAATTTTCTATTTAAAAGTTGTGCATTCCCCATAATTGCAGTTAAGGGATTATTTAATTCATGCGCTACACCAGCAGCCATTTCCCCAATCGCCGCGAGCTTCCCAGATTGGAGCAACTGTGCTTCAATCTGTTTTTTTGCGGTAATATCTTTAATATAAATGATCGACGCATATTGAGCGCCATGTTCATCCAGAATAGGGTAGCAATAATATTCACAAATCCTTTTGGCAATAAGGAGCTCCCCGGATGAGGGGATATTTAAAATAGGCGAAAATTGAAATTGGTAGTCGCCTTGTTTGAATGGGAAATCATGAATTAAACGTCCTTCCAGCTTTTCGGAATGGGAAAATATTTGTTGTGCTGCTTTATTTGCTTGAAGAATGATGCCATTTAAATCAATGATGAAAATGGCATCAAATACGGCTTGAAAAGTTTCTTCCCACTGTTTCTTTCTTTGCAGCACCTCATTGAAGAGACGTGCGTTTTCTAAACAAACAGCAATTTGATTGGAGAGCTGTTGGAAGAACGTGAGATCAGTCTCCAATAGTTCGAGCTTTTCCTTGCTCCCTAATAGCAGAATACCAATCGTTTTATCTTTATAATTTAAAGGCAATAAAAGACAGCTTGTGAGATCGATTTTGCGCAAAGCCTGTACCTCGAACATTTCCTCGCTTTCTTCAATGTAGATAAGGCGTGCTTGACCCGTTTTTAAAACGGTCCAGTACAAGCCTTGCTGTTTTGGAATAATCATTCCTTGCACAAAAAAGTGCGAATCTGATGGATAGCAGTGTGAAAGAGTGAGGATATTTTCGACTTTCAAGAAAAGTGATATTCGATTAATTGGAAAAATAGTTTTTAATTTTCCAAGCATTTTTTCTAGCATATCATTTATGGACATGTCGACATTAAAGCTTCTCATGATCTCATTAATAATTTCTAACTGGATGTTTTTCTTTTCAAGCTCGTGGACGGTTTCTTTTAATTCTGTGTAATAATTCCTTTTTGACGATTGAATTCCAGTTAATAATTCGATCATTCTTTCTTGTGTATTCACGGAATAATCCCCCCTTATAATGCTTGATGAAAAAGCCATTCTACATCTTCTTCCTTAATATCACGGGGGTTCGTAATCATGCAAGCATCGTTCAAGGCAAGACAGCTTAATTCTCTAATTATTTTTTCCTCAAGCCCCATTTCCGATAAGGATTGAGGGGCACCAATATCAAGTGATAATTGTTTTACATGCTCGATCGCTTTTTTTCCAGCTTCGTATACACTTAAACCTCCAATATGTTCACCAAGCAATTCAGCAATATCGCAAAATTTTTGGGGGGCTGCTAACAAATTAAATTCCATTACATGAGGAAGAAGGACGGCATTTACATCGCCATGCAACATCGGATATCGACCACCAACTGAATGCGACATAGCATGAACAGCCCCCAATATTGCATTGGAAAAAGCGAGCCCGGCTTGAAGGCTTGCCATGGCCATATGCTCCTTTGCTTCTTTATTTAATTTTGACGCTACTGATGGCCGTAAATATTGGGAGACAAGTCGAATAGCATTTCTTGAATATACCTCTGTTAACGCAGTTGCGGCAACGCTTACATATGATTCAATAGCATGTGTTAAAACATCCAAACCAGTTGAAGCGGTAAGATGGTCGTGTTTTGTCGAAAGGGTGAGCGGATCAATAATTGCAATATCGGGAACGAGCGATTTTGAAATAATCGTCATTTTCTTTTTCTTTTTACTGTCAACGATTACAGAAAATTGTGAAACTTCGGACCCAGATCCTGCCGTTGTCGCCGCCATAATAAGGGGAGGGAGTGGTTTTTTAATTTGATCAACCCCTTCGTACTCTGAAATTGTTCCGCCATTTGTAACTAAAATAGCAACTGCTTTTGCTACATCGATAGCACTACCGCCACCAATTCCGATAATTGCATCGCATTCATTCTCAACGTAAACATTGGCACCAAGCTCTGCTTCATAATCCTTCGGGTTAGTTGTAATTTCATTGAAACTTGTGTAGCTTAATTCCGCACTTTTACAGCTTTTTTCAACCACGTCTGCCCAGCCGGCCTCCATAACTCCTTGATCAGTTACAATTAGTACATTTTTTGCTCCGAGTCGGATACAACTTTCTCCAACCTGATGGAGGGAATTATGACCGAATATTACTTCAGGCATGACAAATTTATTGATCATCACTACACCACCAATCAATATATTAAAGTAAATATTCGCTAATAATTGGAAAAATCCTTTTCTTAACATGCATTGTCTGTTAGCTTTTCAACGAGTAAAAGAATTTTTTTCTTCTTCAGAAAACATTAATGGCAAAAAAGAACACGAACAGATTTTGTAATCTGGACGTGTTCTTTTTTATTTCTCTTTAGGCTTTTCATCGAGAATCTTTCGCAATTCCTTAATATCATCATCTGAAAGAGATTCTTCCTCAATAAATTGAACAAGCATCGATTTTACAGCTCCGCCGTATATTCTTTTTACGAATGATTCCGTTTCAGCACGTTGGCATTCATCTTGAGAATACAAAGGATAAAAAGTGTATACTTTTTGATTTCGATTGACACCTACGACGTTTTTATGAACGAGACGATCTAAAAGGGTGCGAATCGTCTTAGGCTTCCAATCAGTTGTTTGTTGCAGAGAAGCAATAACTTCGTTGGCCGTTAATGGCGATTTATTCCAAAGAATATTCATTACTTCCCATTCTGATTCTGAAATGTTGGGAATATTCTTCACCAACAATCCTCCTCCTCATCCATAAATCTTTAATATATACCTTTATCTGCTAAGATCGATAAGGCAATTTCTGCAGCTTTGCTTCCTGCTGCATTTCCATGATTTTCAATATAACTTGCGAAGAAAAAAGTATTGTCATCCGTTTCAACGTATCCAACAAACCATCCTCTAATATTTACTCCGTTTACATTTCCTGTCCCTGTTTTGCCTGAGAGAACCCGCCCAGGTTTTTCCTCCAAACGGAGAGCGTCCTTAACTGTATTGACGTTATCTTCATTAAAGGAAAAATGATTTGTATAGAAATCGTGAAGAACGTTGACTTGTTCGAGAGGAGAAATCTTTAGAGAAGATTCAAGCCAAAATGAATCAATTCCTCCAGATATATTTTCATTTCCATAACCCAGCTCTTTTAAAAAGGTTTCGATCGTTTCAAGACTATTTTCTTTATCTAACTGTTGAAAATACCAATTGACAGAATTTTTTAAGGCAGACTCTAAATCTTGATTCATATTCCATGCTGGATAGGGGTTTTCTTTTCCGTCCCATGTAAGGGTGGAAGAGTCCCGTGTAATGATATTGGATTCTAAGGCAATTAAACCACTATAAATTTTATAAGTGGAGTCTGGCGATACTCTTAATGAACTTTTATCCTCATTGTATATGCGGTACTGATCTTTATTTTGATCGTATAAAACAAAGCTTCCTTCAAAGCCTGAAAAATATTTACTTAAATCTTCATATACCGTTTTATCCTCGATGTTATAGTAGCGATTGTTTTCCTCAGCAAAAACAGAGATGAACGGTAATTGAGTTGCGATCACTATACTTATGAAGCTAAAGATGAAAAAGCTTTTCCACTTTGAGCTTTTAGATTGCGGTGAATAGGAGGCAATTTGTTCTATTCTCTTTTTCATCTGCTCCTTGGAGCCGTTTAAAAGGTTTGCCAAAGTAAATTTTCTTTTGAACATACCTTTATCGATAAAATTGATAAGCGTGTATCCATAATCACGGTGAGCATCTGATTCCAATGATTGTAGAACAGCCATATCGCAAGCAATTTCACGATCAAGACGCATCTTTTTGAATGCCAGCCACACAAGTGGATTGAACCAATAAACAATTTGAAAAGCAATGGAAAAATAATTGATTAAAATATCGTTGTTTTTATAATGGTTTAGCTCATGTAAAAAAATATGTTCCATTTCCTTCTTCGATAGCTGAAAAGAGGAAGGTAAGACAACATATGTTTGAAAAAGCCCATACATCATGGGTGAAGTAATATGAGGCGATACTACCACTTTAATATTTCTTGATATTCCCAGTCTTTTTTTACAAACTTCAAAGACTTTTATAGTCTCACGATCGGTTAACTGGACCGAATATTTTTTGATGTTTCTAATGGAAAACCATGCTTTCAATGTGACGCAGACAAAAAATAGCATTCCGCCAAGCCAGATTGTCGCAAGTAGGACATTCAGAAGGGATAAATCAGGCTGATTGACCGTAACTGAAAAATCTTCAATCCAATTGAATGTTTCACCCGTTTTATGACCTTCCTGAGCAGTTAAAGAACGTGTCTGAATTTCATTTTCGATCGTTCGAAAATGAAAATGTTCGTTAATGTTAAAGATGTGAAGAGGTATAAATGGAATCATTAAAACGATAAAAAGGATGTACCATAGATGATAATGCCATTTAGCAGAAAGATGATTTTTAAATAATTTTTTCATAACTAAAATGACGATGATCGAAAAAGATGAAGCGATAAAACCGATCATAAAATGATTTAAAAACATCCTAATATCCCTCCTTACATGTTTATTCAACATTTGATAATACTCGAATTCTACCATTCTCTTAATCAATTAGCAATTCGATGTATAAAAAATTGACATTATTTGATTACGTATGTAGTATTATACTACAAATGTAGTCAGATTACTAACGTAATCAAATAGGGAGGAAATGAACAATGAAGCTTAAAAGACGACTATATAAAGCAATGACATTATTATTTTTTTTCACTGTTATCGCTGGATGCAGTGAGGAAGCAGCAAAAACAGAAGTACGAGTGGATTTCACAACAGAGCAATTTAAAAAGCTTGAAGAAGAATTTGCAGCCCGGTTAGGTGTTTATGTAATTGATACAGAAACGAATAAGACGATTAACTATCGGGCCGATGAAAGATTTGCATATACTTCTACTTTTAAACCATTTGCAGCAGCATTTATTCTGCAAAAGTCTACTATTAGTGAACTAAAGAAATTGAAGACATTTACGACAAATGATCTTGTTACATACTCACCGATTACAGAAAAGCATGTTCAAACGGGTATGAATTTATTAGAAATTTCAGAAGCAGCGATTCAATACAGTGACAATACAGCAGGAAACCTTTTGCTTGAGGAGCTCGGGGGACCTAAGGGGTTACAGCAGGCTTTGAGAAAAATTGGTGATCAAACAACAAGTGTCGATCGTTATGAAACGGAATTAAATGAAGCAACACCTGGTGATTCTAGGGATACGAGTACACCAAAGGCCCTTGCTAAAAACCTTCAATATGTTGGAATAGATGAATTTCTCTCCCAATCTAAGAAAGATATTTTTCAAGATTGGTTGAAGGGAAATACGACAGGGGATTCACTTATTCGGGCTGGAGTTCCCAAGGATTGGGTCGTCGGTGACAAAAGCGGTGCGGGAGGTTATGGAACTCGAAATGACATCGCGATTGTCTGGCCGCCTGAGCGAAAGCCAATCATTATGGTGATTATGTCGAGCAAAGATGAAGTGGAAGCCACTTACAATGATGAGTTAATTGCTAATACAGCGAAAGTGATCGTCGAAACATTTAAATAGAAAGAGGTTTGTCACTTGAATAAAAAGAGAAATAAACCTGTGAAGAGGATGAATATTTTGTTTTTTGTTGTTTTTGTTCTCTTCTCCATATTAATTATTCGTCTTGGCGTTGTACAAATTGTGAACGGGGAAGCGTATCTTCATGAATTAGAAAAACAAGAATCGACTATTGTTCAATATGAGGTTCCACGAGGAAAAATATACGATCGGAATCAGCGTTTAATTGTTTATAATACACCTGAACAAGCGATCACCTTCACGCCCCCAAAGCATCCACAACCAACTGAACTATTGGATTTGGCCAAGGAACTATCTGCAATGATCAAGATGAATCAAAAGGATATTGATAAAGTCCGTACTCGGGAATTGAAAGATATTTGGTTGCTAGAAAATGAAAATGGGGAACAGCTTGTAACTGCAGAAGAATGGCAAGCTTGGAAAAATGGTGACCTTACGGATAAGGAAATTTACAACAAAAAACTTGAGAGAATTACTGCAAATGATTTAAAAAGCGTTGAGGGCAATACGGCAGCTATTTATCGAAAGCTTTCAAGTGCCATCGCTTTAACACCTGCAATCATTAAAAATGAAAATGTATCTGACGAAGAGTTTGCTAGAGTAAGTGAAAATTTAGCTCGTTTACCTGGTGTAGATGTAACAACAGATTGGAAAAGAGAAAGCACCTATGGAGATACATTTTGGAATATGATAGGTGAAGTGACGACGACAGATGAGGGTCTTCCAGCAGAAAAGGCAGAACAATATAAAGCAATGGGGTTTAATCTCAATGATCGGGTTGGAAAAAGCTATTTAGAAGAGCTTTATGATCAAGTGTTACAGGGCAATAAACGTCAAATGAAGATTACATCTGCTCAAAGTGGAAAAGTGATAGATAAGGAGATCGTCGCCGAGGGAGCACCTGGTAAGGACATTGTCCTTACCATTGATATGGAATTTCAAAAACAAGTCGAGAACATTATGGAAGAGGAGCTCTTAAAGGCAATACGACAGTCCCATACAGAAACTCTTGATACAGCATTTGTTGTGGCAATGGAACCAAAAACTGGCTATATTCTTGCTATGTCTGGAAAAGTGTATGACCGAGAGTCTAAGAAGTTTTATGATTATACGCCTGGCACATTTACTTATGCCTTTGAACAAGGTTCTGTGGTAAAACCAGCAACGTTGCTTGCAGGTTATCAAACAGGTGTACGAAAAATAGGAGAAACGATCTTGGATGAAGTTTTGCATATTAAAGGTTCTGGTACTTTTTCGTCCTATACGGTAATGAATCGAGTTAATGATTTAAAAGCGCTAGAACGTTCCTCGAATGTGTATATGTGGCTGACAGCAATCGAAATGATGAATGGCAAGTATGTCAAAAATGGACCGTTAACATTTGATCCTGAAAAAATTGAGATGATCCGCTTTTACTTTAATCAATTTGGCTTAGGTGTTCCTACTGGAATCGGCTTTTCAAATGAAACTGCTGGAATTAAAGGCACGAATCAAAGTACTTTTTTTCAAATTGCGATTGGACAGTTAGACACTTATACACCAATGCAAATAGCCCAATATATTTCAACCATAGCAAATGGTGGTTATCGGATGAAGCCGTTACTTGTTCAAGAAATAAGAGAACAACAAATAGAAAACGAAACTTTAGGAAATGTTGTTGAAAAAATTCATCCAGTTGTCTTAAACCGGATTGAAATGGAGGATAAATACATCGAACGGGTGCAGCAGGGACTTTGGCAGGTAACTCATGGAACACAAGGAACCGCTAGAAAATTTTTTCTCAACGAGCCATATAATGCTGCAGGAAAAACAGGAACAGCGGAATCGTTCAAAAATGGTGTGAAAACATGGAATCAATCTTTTGTCGGATATGCCCCATTTGATCAGCCAGAAATTGCGCTCGCCGTCATCGTTCCGCACGCATACAAAGATGGTTATGCTGCCCCACACAGTACGGCTAACACGATTAGTCAAAGAATCTTCAGGGTGTTTTTTAATGAATAATACAATCGCAGTTATAAGCAGGAGTTGAAAAAGATGAAACGAATTACTTTATGGATGCTCACTTTCTTCCTCATGTTCATGGCCGGTGGCTGTTCAAAAAAGTTAAGTCCTGAGGACAGCTTTTCCATGTATCTTGAAAGCTGGGAAGAAATGAATTTTGCTGAAATGTATCAGCATTTATCCGGGAATGCGAAAGAAAGAATGTCAGAACAACAATTTGTGGAAAGGTATGAGAAGATCTATAACGGAATTGAAGTGAAACAATTAAAGATTACTGGGCGTTATACGGACACGGAAGAAACGAAAGGAGGGGCAATAACATTGAAATATACGGTCCGTATGACCACAAATGCTGGGCCGATTGAATTTGATCACCAAGCCCAGTTGGTAAAAGAAAAAAGTAATGAAAAACAACAGTGGTTTGTTAATTGGGAGCCCTCTCTTATTTTTCCAACGATGGAGGAGGGGGATACAGTAGGAGTGAGGACGCTTAAGGCGACAAGAGGAGAGATTTATGATCGACACGGCAGTGGTCTTGCGATCAATGCACCAGCTTATGTAGTGGGAATAGTGCCAGAAAAGCTTTCAGATCAAGAAGAGACTTCGATTGAAGCATTGGCTGACCTGTTAGCAATAACACCTGACGAGATAAAACAAAAATTAAGCGCTGACTGGGTTAAGCCAGAATTGTTTGTTCCGATAGTAACGCTTCCTTACGGTCAAAAGGATATCGAGCCTTTTTTAAAAATACCAGGTGTGATGATCCAAGAAGAAACGGTTCGAACGTATCCTTTTGGTCCTGCCACCGCTCATTTAATTGGCTATGTTCGAGAAATCAGCGCGGAACAACTACAAGAGTTAGAGAAGCAAGGCTATTCCGCTGGTGATATTATTGGTAACACAGGATTAGAGAGCATTTATGAAAATAAATTAAGAGGAAAGAATGGAGTCCATATCTATATCCGTGATAAGGATGGCAACCTAAAAGAAACATTGGCGCAAACAGATGCTGTTGATGGAGAAACTCTTCAGCTTGCACTTGACGCGAACTTACAGTATGAAATTTATCAACAACTCGAGGGAGATGCGGGAACATCTGTCGCGGTTGCTCCAAAAACGGGTGCTCTTCTTGCGTTAGTGAGCACTCCAGCATTTGATCCAAACGCATTTGTCCGTGGCTTATCAACAAAACAGTGGGAAGAATGGAATCAAAATCCAAAAAATCCGTTCTTTAATCGTTTTCTTAACCGAAGCGCCCCCGGTTCTGTTTTCAAAACAATTACTGCAGCCGCTGGCTTAAAGTTAGGAACGATAGAGCCAAATGAAAGAAAGCAAATTAACGGTCTTCGTTGGTCGAAGGATGAGTCTTGGGGTGGATATTACGTGACCCGAGTGAAAAATAAGTCTACAGTTAATTTAAGAGATGCTATTGTCTATTCAGACAATATTTATTTTGCTCAAGAAGCAATTGAATTGGGAATTGAAAGATTTGTTAATGCGATAACAGAATTCGGCTTTAATGAGGAGCTGAATTTGCCATTCACCATGGCTCCTTCTCAACTATCCAATGCTGGGATCAATACAGAAGTTCAATTAGCCGATTCCGCCTATGGTCAAGGGGAAATTTTGATGAGCCCTATTCATTTAGCGATGACATACACACCCTTCCTCAATGATGGAGATATGCTTTATCCACTCTTATTAAAAGAGGAAGAACGAAAGATATGGAAAAACAACCTTATTGACCTTGAAACAGTTGAACGGATTGATTCATATCTCCTTGATGTTGTGAAAGACCCTAATGGCACTGGTCATGGTGTCTATATTCCTACAAGAACAATTGCCGGAAAGTCCGGTACAGCCGAAATCAAAGCCAGCAAAAGCGACACACAAGGTACTGAAAACGGCTGGTTTGTTGCCTATGATCATGACAAACAAGATCTTTTGATTGCGATGATGATTGAAGATGTGAAACAACGAGGGGGGAGCAGTTACGTTGGTAAAAAAGTAAAACCTATTTTTCAATTGCTTCCATAATGACGGTAGTGAACAATTTGATTAGAAGAGATGTAAAGGAACGAATGGTAACGATTTTTGGCAGCTATATAATGAGGAGGTGAGCGATTGAAAAGGAGGAGGTTAAAAACAGGTGACGGCCTTGATGATGAAGGGTTTATCGTTAGTGACGTTAACTTGAAATTAATTGATGACGTCTATATGCCTTTTATTAGAGAGTCGGTAGAAAAACTTAAAAACAGTTTTTCAAGAAATTTGCACAGTGTATATGTTTATGGCAGTGTTGCAAGAGGAGATGCTATCCAATGTAAGTCAGACTTGGATCTTCTTGCGGTTTATCAGGAACAACTGAGTTCTGATCAGTCGAGCCATTTAAAACTTCTTGCTGAACAATTGTCATACAAAGCTAATTTACTGTTTCGTGAAGTCGGCATTGCTGTCGGATATTACGATTATATAATGGATCCGGCAAATTATTATGAGCAGGCATTTCTTAAAGAATTATGTGTTTGTCTATACGGAGAAGATTTAAGACCGCGATTTGGTCCTTATAAACTAACACCGGAAATAGCGATAAGCTTCAATGGAGATATTTGCGATGTTTTGCAACGGACTATGAGAAGAATAAGTATAGCTTCAGATGAAGAATTTAAAAGCATCACACAAGGATTTGCCCGTAAACTCATCCGTACGTATTATTCAACGGTCATGGCACGTTCGCAAATATGGTCAACAAGACTAAATGAGCAATCAGAAGTGTTTATCCACCATTTTCCTATGAAAGAAGCAAATGTGAGAACGATTCTAAATTGGGCTGCGGGTGCTTCGATAGATCGAAACATCTGCATAAAATTATTTAGCGAAGAAGGTCAGTGGCTTTGTGAGAATTTCTTTAATGAAGCCAATAAAACGAATGATACGGATTAGTACTATAATAAATAAAAAAGAGTAGAATTTGACGTTGCTCAAATTCTACTCTTTTTGCATCAAAAAATCATTGAAAAAAATACGTGATTATGATAAATTTATATAGATACTCATTGTATAATTTAAAAGTAACAATACTACCCTAACTTAATTATACAACGCAGGCGATTTATTCGTCAACCCTTTTAAAAACTTTTTTAGGAGTGTTTTTTATGAATTCTAATTTCGAGGCGGAGCAACAACGATTAACCAACGTAATGAAAATCATCTCAGAGGAGATAAACAGATTGGAAGATGAAACGTCACGCCGGAAAAATGAAGTCATACAAATTCGTAAACACTTCTGGGATGAAGTGAAAGTAAATACGGATACCTTTGATGACTATCTTGAAACGATCATTGGTTTGAGACAAGAGGTGCAAGCGTTATCCGTTAGTCAGGGCACACACAGACATGCATCAAAGCGTCTCTCGACATTGCAACGTATGCAGGACGTACCTTATTTTGGACGGATCGATTTTTTGGAAGAAGATACTTCAGTACCAGAACAAATTTATATCGGAATTTCTACTCTTCGGGATGCTAGCGGAGAAAACTTTCTCATCTATGATTGGAGAGCTCCGGTGTCAAGTGTTTATTATGATTATCAACCCGGTCCAGCTAAGTACACGACTCCAGGTGGGATAGTTCAAGGAAAACTAGAAAAAAAGTGGCAATATCTTATTCGTGATGGTCTTCTTCACTCAATGTTTGACACAAGCATTACGATTGGAGACGAGATATTACAGGAAGTACTTGGTAAAGAAAGCAATAAAAAAATGCACAATATCGTTGCAACGATTCAACAGGATCAAAACAAAATTATCCGTTACGATAAGGGAAGACTTCTTATTGTACATGGAGCTGCAGGGAGTGGGAAGACATCGGCAGCTATGCAAAGAATTGCCTATTTGCTTTATAAATATCGCGGTCATCTTCTTGCCGATCAAATTATTCTTTTTTCTCCCAATAAAATGTTTAATAGCTATGTTTCCAATGTGCTTCCTGAACTCGGCGAAGAAAATATGCAGCAAGTAACGTTTCAGGAATATTTACAGTACCGCTTAAAGAAAGAATCGCAACTCGAAACCCCTTTTGATCAATTGGAATATGTTTTGACACAAAAGAATTCTTCATTTTACAGTTTAAGAATCGCGAATATTCAATTCAAAGCTACTACTACTTTTTTCAAAGCATTACATCGATACCAACAGTCATTAGCATTTTCTGGTATGCAGTTCAATGATCTGCTCTTTAGAGGAAAGTCAATCATCACTTCATCCCAAATCGCCGAACAATTTTATAACCATAATGGCTCACTGCGATTTCATCAACGACTTGAAAAGGTCAAGGACTGGCTCATAATGGAGCTTAAAAAAATTGAAAAAAAAGAACGGGATAAATTGTGGGTAGAGGAGGAAATAGAATTACTAAGTAATGATGCATACCATCGCGCACATCGAATTTTAGCAGAAAAACGAGGCTTTACACGGGAAAGATTAGCTGAGTATGAAATGGAACCGAAAGCACTTGCCCGTTTAATCGTTCACCAGAAATTAAAACCGTTACGAAAACAAGTAAAGACTTTGCGCTTTATTCATTTCAAAGAGTTATATAAACAATTTTTTACTGAATCGGAAAAGGTGAAAAAGTGGATTGGCGAAGAAATGCCGGCAAATTGGGCTGACATTTCCCAATTGACAGTAAACATGCTGGAGCAAGATAGGCTCTATTACGAAGATGCAACCCCATATTTATTATTAAAGGAGCTGATTCAAGGTTTTCAGAGTAACAGCACGATTAAACATATCGTTGTTGATGAGGCACAAGATTATTCCCCATTTCAGTTTGAATTTTTAAAACATCTATTCCCGAATGCTAAAATGACCGTCCTCGGTGATTTTAACCAAGCAATCTTTGCTCACGCACGGGAGATGATCGACTTTACACAACTGACGAATCTTTACGGTCAAGATGAAACAAAAATATTTAATATAAGTAGGAGTTACCGTTCAACAAAACCGATTATTGAATTTACACGATCACTTCTTTCAAATGGTGACCAAATTATTCCCTTTGATCGCGAGGGCGAGATACCTGTATTAAAACAAGTATCAAACCATAATGAGCTTCATCGTTCTATTGCTGACAAAATTAGCGATTTGCGTAATCGTAATTTTAATAGCATTGCCATCATATGTAAATCTGCCGCGGAAAGTAGACATGCCTATGAAGGGCTATCCATGATCGAAGATATGAAACTTTTGAAAAGCAATTCTCTCGAATATGAGGGAGGCATCGTTGTCATCCCAACGTATTTGTCAAAAGGAATTGAATTTGATGCTGTTATTATTTATGATGCTTCAGAGGAAGTATACGGCGACGAAAGTCTGAGCCGTACTTTTTACACGGCTTGCACAAGAGCTATGCATAAATTAATTGTATACAGCGTGGGACAACCTTGCCGTTTGTTGCAAAAAGCACGGGAAGAAAAACTCATAAGAGAAATGGATTGAACCAAAAAGAAGGAGTGAGCATGAACATAAACCTACTTATTTTCGTCTCATCTTTAAATAATAATCATAAAAATGAAGTATTGCAAAAAAGCTACCAATCAGATTTTCGTCCGATGATCGGGGATATCGTTGATGTTCCAGGCTTTCATCCGCAATATCATAATGGGTACGAAGTCGTTAAGGTCACTATTAATTATCACATAAATATGTGTCGCTACGGTCGCTCGCTATAGAATTAGAGGAGATAGAATGGGAAACGTACATTGAGAGGCTTATAGCGAATGGATGGCAAGTGATGTCAAAAGAGAAATGGAAATCATTTCAGTAATTCAATAAACAGATAACTTACATCCATGAAAATCAAGTATTACAAAAATGTTTTTAACAAAGTATAATCGGATATGGGAGTTGAGACAAATGAATAAAAATGACATCGCTAATATCCGAAAGCAATTTAAACTAAAGAACAACTATATGCAAATACAAGAAATTTTCAACGTTTATGTGAAAAAGGAGACAGGAGAAATATATACTCATATTAGTCAACCCTTTGAGATACTTGAAAAAGAAGCACAGGAGTTATTTTTGGCAAACTTCAAAAAAGTTCTAACTGGCCAACTTGATTCTAAGCTGTTTGAATTAAAATTTCAGCATGATTCGCTCGGCGGTACACAAAAAATTCTCCTTGAAGGATTACAATCAAGTTTATCGGAAGATTGGCAACAGCAAATGCTTCAAATCGTAGAAAAAATGTTTGCTGTGAAAGTATATGAATTTGATACGGTAGTTACCTTTATCCGCGGGGAGTATCAAAAACCAACCAAAAAACGTGATCAAGACACAGAAACAGGTGGGGATGACGAAGTATATTCCAGTTCTTTCATTTTTTGCAGTTTTAACAAGGCTGATCAACCGAAAAAGGCGTTAACATTTGACTATATTGAAAGAGAATTTAAGCCCAATACAAATCTTGATCCAATCATTAATTTAACAGCACCTTTGGCTGGTTTTATGTTCCCTGTTTTTCATGAAAACGCCGCAGATGTAAATCGAATTCTTTATAGTGCAGGAAAAGCGAATGAACCAGATTATCGGTTCATTGCAGAAGTGCTGAATTGCGAGGACATTATCACTGCTGAAGAAGATAAAGCTAGCTTTGAAATCATTATTCAAAAAGTCATTGGTGATGAAGTGGACACGGGGACGATTTCCAATGTATACGAAGAAATTGCCCGAGTTGTGCAAGAAAACGAGGATAACGAAGAAAACGAAGAGCCCAAGCTCGACTATAAAGATATTGAACGAATTTTGACTGTTAGTGGTGTGGAAGATGTTGATGCAGAAAAAGTAGAATTTGCCTTTAAGGATGTAATAGAGGACGAAAAACACGAATTTAAAGCAACAAATCTCGTTCCGAAAAAAATCAGGATTAGCACGCATGTAGCTGATTTAGCCATTAATCCGAAAGAAATGAAGAAAGTAAAATACATTATGTTTGAAGGAAAAAAATGCTTATTGCTCGAAATCGAAGAAGATATTCACCTAGAAGGATTTAAACTAGAAACGATCACATTATGATTAAAAAATAAACTAAACCCAGCGCCTATTGTTTTTTGCAAAAGATAAACAATGGGCCTTTTTTTGAGTAAATGTAGAAATCTAGCTCTATACAAAACTTCCCCCACTCATATTAATGTTGTGTTACTGAAAATTGAGGATGAACAAATCGGAGGAAATGATAAATTACTTAATAGCAACCCGATTCAAAGTGGTAAAATAAAAGAAAAACAGAGGTTTTATATGGATATTTTTAAAGCGCGAAAGGTGAGCAAGGAAATTGCTGGGGTTAAAGTTCTGCAAGATATTTCCTTATGCGTCAGTCAAGGTGAGACAATCGCAATTAAAGGTACTAACGGTTCTGGCAAGAGCAGTTTGATAAAGCTAATAGGCGGAATCTACGAGCCCTCTTACGGAAATATCGAACGGGCGGAGATGAATATCGGTTATGTACCGGAGCACTTCCCTGAGAATATTCGTTTTAGTATAAATGATTATTTACATTTGATCGCAAAAATAAGCGGGAAACTTGAACAGAAGATTAACAAGAAGATAGAGTCCTATGTAGACGTTTTTGCTATTGGAGAATTTCTCCAAACACCATTAAGAAAATGCTCGAAAGGAACAAAACAGAAAGTTGGAATTATCCAAGCGTTGCTAAAGGAACCTGACTTGATATTATTAGACGAGCCACTGACTGGGTTGGATCAAACAACTCAATCTAAAGTCATCAAGCTATTGCAGGCTTTTGCAAATAATACAACCATTATCTTAACGACACATGAACAAGTTCTTATAAGCGAACTTGCTCCAAGAATAATTGAGGTTGACAAAGGAAAAATCATTTCCGATTCTTTCGTGGAAATAAAGGAGAAATTAAACATTATCAAAGCAAAAGTTCCACAGAATAGCATTTTACAAGAGTTGACATTTATTGACCAAAAGCTTATAGAAGAAAATACTGTTGAGGTCAAAGTTCCGTTTACTGAATCTGATAAGGTGTTAAAAATTCTTCTTGAACAAGGTTGTTCAATTATAGAATTGAAAGAAATGAGGTAGGGTAGTGAGCTCATTTGTGCATTATCAAATTAAAAGTTATATTCAATCATTAAAGTTTATTCCTCCTGCCTCTCTATTTTTGTTATGGATATTTATTCTCTACACTTATGACAATGCCCCCATCCTTAGCAACTATGGGGCTTCATCGATTGCGATATATTTAACAATCACATGGATTTCAATGACAGTTTTTTCATTGGAAGAAGAACAAGAGAAATATATTTTGTTTTTTCAACTTGGGAGGAAGGAAAAATATTTAATAGGAAAATGGCTATCCATCATAGTGATTAGTCTTCCACTTCATGCGTTTGCAATTTTCTACCCAATCATGACAGACAGCTTTAAGGGAAGTCTCTCGCTCCCATTAATTCTAATCTCTGTCAGCAGCCATGTGATTTTTTCGTTTTTTGGTATTTTAATAGGAACCCTCTTTTCAGCAACAAAATGGGGGACGAAAAAGTATTCGTGGTTATCTGCTGTGCTCGTAATCGTTCTCTCTATTTCTGCTAAATCGTTGGCGGAATTAGCATCAATTGCAAATTGGTTCTTATGGATATTTCCACCGGTTTTTACCGTAATCAAGCATATGGAGGAGGGGGATGAAATTTTATTTTTAGAATCTTTGTTCACCGATTCTATCTTCGTCCTCCTTTACCTCATTATCAGTTTTGCTTTACTTATTATACTTTTTAAAAGAAAAGAAAGCTGAACCAGAGAAAATACGATTATTTCTTTTACTTGATAAACGGCTATACTTCGTTCTCTTTTCACTCATATTGTATTATGACAGTCTTAATTGTATACAAGGAGGTGAAGAGGGTGGTAAGATTTCCGCGTTTTTGTTTGTTCCCTCGTTATAATTGGTGCGGACCGGGATGCAGTGGTCCAGGAGCCCCTATCAACGCTGTCGATGCAGCGTGCCAACAGCATGACTTCTGCTATCAACGGACAAGGGATCGCTGCCGTTGTGACCATGAGTTTATTGAACGACTCAAACCATTGCAAAACCGTTACACAGAGGAAGGAAGACATGCAAGAATTCTGTCTCACCATATGAAAATCGTTCGAGGAGTTAATTGTCTTTTTAAATAGTAGTGCGTAATAACTCTGTCCTTTTAAGAGAAGTTCTATCTTAGCAAAAATAGCCCATATAAAAATTCGCCAGCAGAAGAGAAGCACAACAAAGAAATATAGGAAGAATAAAAAGCATATGAGTTCCAAAGTGCAGGCCTTTCGCTTTGAAACAAAGCAAAAGGCCCGTGCAGTTTATGTCCACCACATATTAGAAGTAGCTTCTTTAAATATTAACGGCTTTAACGTATTCACTGCTTTTGATAATCCTTCATCAATCGACATAAGGCCATCTTCATGTTCGATACTGACGACATAGTCATAATCGTAAAGGCGGAGGACGCTCAGCATGTCAGCCCAAACTTTAGCGTCGTGCCCGTAGCCAACCGTACGAAAATACCAAGAACGATTTTTCATATCGGCATAGGAGGTCATATCCGTAATCCCGTTCCGGTTTAAAACAGGCTGATCGATGATTGTATCTTTAGCATGAAAGTGATATATTGCTTGTTCGCGACCTAATATTTTAATTGCCTCAACTGGATCAATTCCCTGCCACCACATATGGCTAGGATCAAGATTTGCTCCAATTGCTGCCCCACATTCTTTTCTTAATCGAAGAAGAGTGGCAGGAGTATGGACAGAAAATCCGCCATGCAATTCAAGTCCAATTTTTACTTGATGTTGTTCAGCAAAACGGGCTTTATCCTTCCAATAAGGGATTATTTTTTCTTCCCATTGCCATTTCAAAATCTCTTGGAAATCATTTGGCCAAGGAGCAACTGGCCAATTGGGGAATTTTGCGTTTTCGTGATCGCCAGGACAACCGGAAAAAGTATTGACAACCGGAATATTCAAGCGGTTTGCTAACTTGATTGTTTTTGTTAATAACTCATCTGCTTCGTCACGTATCTTTTTTTGTGGGTGAAGTGGATTGGAATGGCAGCTTAAAGCGCTTACAATTAAGCCGCGACTTAATATTTTATCGACAAATTCCTTTTGTTTTTCCTTATCATTTAACAACTCATCGATGTCACAATGAGCGTTCCCAGGGTAGCCACCCGTTCCAATTTCGATTGCTTCAATCCCCATTGCAGCTACATGATCTAACATTTCCTCCAAGCCTTTATCCGAATACAATACAGAAAAAACACCTAATCTCATAAAAATCAAACCTCCTTATAACTTTTGTAATCCGTTACATTTGATTATAACAAAAAAATAATTGAAATAATCATTAAAACTCTAAATATATTAACTTTTTTTGATGATTGACAAAGCAAGAAATTAATTTTACAATTTATTTTGTAATCGATTACATTACTATGAGTTTGAAAGCAGGATGTTTGATGGCGAATATACAGGAAGTAGCGCAAAAAGCTGGGGTTTCAGTTGCTACCGTTTCAAGAGTGCTAAATAACAATTCAACTGTAAGTCCAAGCACTAGATTAAAAGTTGAAAATGCAATAAAAGAATTAAATTATGAACCGAGTATGCTCGGGAGAAACTTGCGAAATTCGGAGAGCCGTCTTCTACTAGTGTTGATTCCAAGCATTTCAAATCCCTTTTATACGGAAATTATTAATGGTATTCAAAATACCGCGATTGCCCATCACTACAATATTCTTCTGTGTGAAACTAATTCGAATCCAGAGCGCGAAGATATCTATTTTAATATGGTAAAAAACAAATTGGCAGATGGTGTCATTTCCATGGACCCTACAGTCAATATGCAAAAATTGATTGAGCTTGCTGAAAACCATTCTATTATTTTATGTAGTGAGTATGATGAAAGCAATGTAATTCCGTATGTAAGTATTGACAATGAATTGGCCGCTTATCACGCAGTTAAGCATTTGATTAAAATAGGCAATGAAAAAATCGCACTTATCAATTCAGACGAAAAGTTTCTTTATGCGAGACAGAGAAGAAGTGGCTACGAAAGGGCTTTGGCTGAATTCAATCTACCGCTGCGCAAGGAATGGATCTATAATACAACCCAGCTTGATTTCCAAGACGGAGTGCAAGCGATGAGAATGCTTCTGAAATTAAAAGAAAAGCCATCTGCAATCTTTGCAGTATCAGATACTTTGGCAATAGGTGCTTTAAAGGAAATGAACGCATCAGGGTTAAAAGCTCCAGATGATATTGCTGTCGTCGGCTTTGATAATATTAGTTTCTCCAATATGACAAATCCAACTTTGACTACGGTTGCTCAACCAATGTACAAAATGGGTTGTACTGCTGCGACCATGTTAATTAATAGTATTCATGAAAATAAAATGGAAAGCATTTTGTTAGATCATGAATTGATCATTCGTGAATCGACAATGGGTTAAGGAGGTTACAAAGAATGGGGATTTCAGTAGGGATTATTGGCTGCGGCTCCATCACGAAGCATCGCCATGCACCAGAGTATAAAGCAAATCCTTATGTTGATCGTTTAGTTTTCTTTGATCATAATCAGGAGCGTGCAATGGCGTTAGCCGAAAAATTTGCTGGCCATGCGGTTCAGTCTGTAGAGGAGCTTTATCAAGATCGGACGATTGCAGCAATCAGTGTTTGCTCAACCAATGATGTACACCATATTCATTCGATTCAAGCATTATTACACGATAAGCACGTTTTATGTGAAAAACCGCTGGCAATCAGCATAAAACATGCTGAAGAAATACTCGAAGCACAAAAGAAGTCAGGAAAAAAATTAATGGTTGCTCATAACCAACGCTTTACTGAGGCTCATAAAAAGGCAAAAGAATTAATTGACAGCAAGCAACTGGGTGAAGTCTTAACTTTTACAACTACTTTTGGTCACCAAGGTCCTGAATCATGGGGTGTTAATAAAAGTAATTCTACCTGGTTCTTTAAGAAAGCTCGTTCTTATTCGGGCGTTGCAGGCGATTTAGGGATCCATAAAATCGATTTAATTCATTATCTATTGAACGATGAGATCGCTGAAGTCCATGCTTTCCATAGCGCATTAGATAAAGTAGACGAAAATGGGGAGCCAATAGAAGTATGCGACAACGTTGTCTGTGCGCTAAAAACAAAAAAAGGACGTCTGGGAACCGCTTCCTTCTCTTGGACATATTATGGTGCCGAAGATAATTCTACAGCGATTTATTGTCAAAAAGGGATCATAAAAATCTATCATGATCCGAAAGCACCGTTAATTATTGAAAAAAAAGATGGAGAAGTGTGCAAATATCAATTTGATTCCATTCAGACGAATGACAATCAAACTAACAGTGGGGTTATTAATGCCTTTGTTGATGCAATTGTTCATGATAAAGAACCAGAAGTTACAGGAGAAGACGCAATAGCTACTTTAAGGGTCATTGAAAAAATACTAACATAAAGTAAAAAGATCAGTCTTTTTTAAATGGAATTGACGAAGTCAGAATTTTCTTTTACTATAGATGTAACGGATTACATAATCAGCGATTTTACTTCTCTATAAAATTAGTAAAAGAACTGAAATATCGGAAATGTCGAATAATGAAATCAATTACATCAATTAAAGGAGGTACGCATGATAGATCAATTGGCTATTAATTCAAATACGTACCACGGCTTTTCATTGGAGGATGCGGTTAAAGGGGCTGCTAAAGCTGGATTTAAGCAAATTGAGCTTGCAGCAGTAAAAGATCATACGGCTCATGTTTTACCAGAAATGTCGGAAAAAGAATTACTTGCAATAAAGAAACTGCTACATCAATATGAAATGCGCTGTGTTGGGATAGGAGCTCATAGCAATGTGATGACGGAAGCTGGCATCATTAATGTGCTCAAAAATGTCGAATTAGCAAATTTTTTTGAGTGCAAATATATCATTACTGCCACCGGAGACCCCCATCACGATTCAGATGTCATAGAAGATGAACAAATATTAATTCGTAATCTACTGCCAGTTATTGAGATGTGCGAAAGATTGAACAAGGTTCTCGTGATCGAAACACATGGAAATAATTACGCCACTGGAACTGCTTTAAATAGGCTTGTTCAATTGCTTTCTAGGCGAATAAAAATCAACTATGACACAGCAAATGTGCTCTTTTATGGAAATATTGAGCCGTACGATGATTTACAGGCATCAGTAGCGGAGGTTGAATTTATTCATCTGAAGGATAAACTCGGCGCTAATCAAGAATGGAATTTCCCTGCTATTGGAGATGGAAATATTAATTTCCTAAGAATTTTCCAGATACTTGAACGCGCAAATTATAAGGGACCGATCAGTGTGGAAATCGAATTTACCCCTGAAGGGCCGAGTGGCCTTGATGTGGTGAACGATAGCGTTCAACGTTCCTTCCACTATCTTTCTACCATTCTAAGTAAACTGGGAGGAGTAAGATGAAGAACATCGGATTAGTAGGCTGGGGCTTTATTGGTAAAACTCATTTTGACGCTTATCAACAAATTGAAAGCGCTAACGTTGCTGCCGTCTTTAGCAAGAGCGATGAACAAAAAATAGATGGACCTAACTGGAAAAAGGTTCGATTGGTGAAAACGTACGAAGCTCTTTTGAACGATCCGCAAATTAACATTATTGATATTTGTTTACCGACATTTTTACATGAAGAATTTATCATTAAAGCAGCAGAAGCAAAAAAAGATATTATTTGTGAAAAACCTTTGTCATTAACAGTTGAATCGGTTGAAAGGATCATAGAGGCAGTTCAACGAAATAAAGTGAAATTGTTTGTCGCCCATGTGCTTCGATTTTGGCCCGAATACAAAGCAATTAAATCGTATTATGATACGGGCAAACTGAACCATGTTGAATTCATTCATGCGGGAAGATTAGGGCAAGTACCAAAATGGAACCATTGGTTTAAATATCCTGAAAAAAGCGGTGGAGCCCTCTATGATTTGCATATTCATGATATAGATTTTATTTGCCATCTTCTTGGTGAAATCAAAACTGTATATGCCGTCGGCTCGAAAAATGAAAATGGGGCATGGGATCATATTATGACCACTCTCATTTTGAAAAATGGCACGAAGGCATTTGTTGAAGCATCACATCGTATGCCGACAGCTTATCCGTTTTCAATGTTTTTTCGAATTCAAGGAGAAGATGCTGCGATTGATTTTCGCTTATCGGCTGGTAACAATATCGAGAGAATCACCCAAAGTTCTGTCCACTACTACAAGAGTAATGAAAAATCTTCTATAGATATTCCTCAAGAGAATGCATTTCAAAATGAACTTTCTTACTTTATCAACTGTGTTGAAAACAATGAAGAGAATAATATTATCCCATTAAACGATGTACTTGCAACAATGAAAATGATGGAGGCCATTCAAACATCTCTGGAAAGTGAACAAATAGTGCAATTATCCTCAGTTGAATGAAAGCGCTTTAACAAAGTGGAATCTTTTTCATAACGATAGTTAAATTGTTATGAAATCGACTCAGGTAGATTACTAATAAATTTAGGGGGTTAATTTTTATGAAGAAGGCGTTAAAGGTATTTTCATTATTTGTGCTAATATTGGTGCCCGTTTTAGCCGCATGCAATAATACGACAACCAGTAGTAATCCTGGAGATGATGGAGGGGATGATAGCAGTAAAAACAAGTACAAAATTGGTATTCTTGCGCCTGCCGTTACCCATGGCTGGGTTGCTGCCGTAGCTTATCATGCTGAAGCAAGAGCAAAGGAATTGTCTGATGATATCGAGTATCAAATTCAAACGAGTTCGAACGCTGAAGAAATGACGTCACAGCTTGATGATCTCATGACATGGGGAGCAGAAGCGATTGTTGCTTTTCCGCAATGGGAAGGGATGGAAGTTCCGATTCAAAGGGCAGTTGATGCTGGGATTGAAGTAATTAATTTTGATATTGCTATAAATGTAGATGGGGTATATCGTGTTGCTGGTGACAATGAAGATATGGGAATTCAAGGAGCAAACTATATTGTCGACAAAATTGGAACTGAAGGAAATGTGGTTATTTTAGAAGTTCCATCTTCTGGTTCCGTCTCAGAATTGAGAAAGAAAGGCTTTGTTGAAACGATCGAAAGCCTTGCTCCGGATATGAATTTATTAACCTATGCTACCCAATTTACAAGGGAGGATGGATTGAAGGATTTCGCCGATATTTTAACAAGTAATAGCCAAATTGATGCTGTTTATTCGATGGATGATGAGACGTCGATTGGTGTTTTGCAAGCTATTAGAGAAGCAGGTCGCACAGACATTCAAGTGGTTACTGGTGGCGGCGGTATGCAGGAATACTTCAAGCTGATGCCTGAAAATGAAGATATTTGGATTCAGTCTGCCCTTTATAGTCCTGCGATGGTAAAGGATGCTGTCGATATTGCGGTGAAAGTATTAAATGGAGAGTCGGTAGAAGAAGAGACGATCATCCCGACAACGATTGTTGATCGAGATAATTATGAACAATTTTTAGACGAAGGTTCACCTTATTAAGTTAGATGAGAGAGGGATAGCAGTGCCTGAACCCTCTCTTTTAATACATAAACCATGTGTGGAAGTGATACTATGCGGATTGAAATGAATCATATTAATAAGGCTTTTGGTCGCAACGAAGTCCTCAGAGACGTTTCTTTTTCCATAAAAGGTGGGGAAATCTGTGCTTTACTGGGGGAAAATGGAGCTGGTAAATCAACACTAATGAATATTCTCGGCGGTGTCCTCAAACAAGATTCTGGTTCAATTGTTATCAATGATCACGAAGTAAACTTTCAATCTCCCGCAGATTCGCAAAAACAGGGGATCGCATTTATCCATCAGGAACTTAACCTGATTAATGACTTGCCAATCTATGAAAATATGTTTCTTGGGAGAGAGCTTAAGACAAAAAGTGGCGCTCTTGATCTGGAAAAGATGCAAAAAGAAACAGCAAGAATGTTTCAGAAAATGAAGCTCGAATTAAACCCGACGACGATGGTCCATGACTTAGATGCTTCCTACAAACAGATCGTGGAAATATGCAAAGCGATGATGGCGAATGCCTCGATCATTATCATGGATGAACCAACTACATCTTTAACTGAACAAGAAATAGAACGTGTTTTTACCATGATGAGAACGATGAAAGAGCATGAAGTTGGGATCATTTTTATTTCTCATAAATTGAATGAAGTGATGGAGATTTGCGATCGTTTTGTCGTTCTGCGTGATGGCAATTTGGTAACGGACGGCAATATTTCCGATGTGTCGACCCATGATCTTGCACGATATATGGTCGGCTACGATGTCAGAACCGAGTCATTGAGACGAGAGAAAAAGTTAGGGGAAGAAGTGTTGCGAGTAGAAGGGTTAACCTCTGAGCCATTTTTTAAAGATATTGATTTTTCGATACATGCTGGAGAAATCGTAGGCTTTACAGGTTTACTTGGTGATGGGCGAAGCGAACTCTTTCAAACGATTTTCGGAGCTGAAGGAATTCCAGAAGGAAAACTATGTTTAAATGGTGATAAAGTAACAATTAGAAGCACGACTCAGGCTATTGAAAAAGGGATCGCGTATCTTCCTCGAAATCGCAAAGAAAATGCCATTATTAAGGATATGAATATTATTGAAAACGCCTCTATTGTTACATGGCCAATATTCGCAAACAGAGGGATTATTTATGCAGAAAAGCACAAAGAAGTTTTCGAGAGTCATCGGAGAACACTTCGGATCAAAATGGGCGAACTAACAGATAGTATTAACAGCCTTTCAGGTGGGAATCAGCAAAAGGTGGTATTAGCGAAATGGCTGGCTGCAAATCCACAGCTCCTCATTTTGGATAATCCTACACAAGGGGTCGATGTAGGTGCGAAAGAAGATATTTATGATATCATCTTGAAGCTTGCAGACGAAAAGATTGCCATCGTCGTATTGTCAAGTGAAGCCCATGAAATTATCCGAGTCTGTGATCGTGCCTTAGTCATGTATCACGGGGTGATCCAAGGAGAGTTATCGGGTCAGGACATGACTGAACATCAAATTATGACTCTAGCTACCGGTGGGAAATTACTAGAAGAAGAGGAGGGCCATTTCAATGAGCACATCGAATGTTGAAAAACTGAATTTCTTTCGTTGGTTTAAACATAAATGGTCAAATGAACCGTTATTTAGTACAGCTATTGCACTTATTATCATGATTATACTGCAAACATTAGTATTAGGTTTTGACTATGATTCGTTCGGGAGCTGGTTTCAGTCATGGACTAATAACTGGATTAATATTTTAAGAAACAATGCAAGTATCGGTATTATCGCATTAGGTATGACCTTCGTCATTATGACAGGTGGAATCGATCTAGCAGTCGGTTCCACATTAGTGGCAACAGGTGCGTTTTCCATGATTCTCCTTGATACAGGAACTAAAGGGATCTTGGGAATGCTTGGAATGACTGGTATGCCTGCATTTATTGCGACGATTGTACTCGTGCTTTTGTTTGGTTACCTTCTTGGGGCACTAATTGGAGTGACGATTACAAAAGGGAATGTCCCACCATTTATCGTGACGCTCGGAGCAATGCTTATTTTCAGGAGTGTTACCCAACACTTTATGCAAGGCTATAATACAACTCTTCCTTCTGAATTTTTACAGATTGCCAGCTTTAATATAGGAAACTACATGATTATGCCAATCATCTATTGGGCTGTCATTGCATATATTCTCTATTTTGTGTCAAAGCGGACCACTTTCGGGAGACAAATCATTGCAGTCGGCTCGAATGAAAGAGCGGCAAAGTTATCCGGTGTAAATGTTGATAAAATAAAATTACGCGTCTATGCTTTGATGGGACTGCTTGTCTCGATCGCTGCCATTATCCAAGTTTCTCGTGTCGGTTCAATGGATTTTTCAAATGCCGGTAGAGGAATGGAGATGGATGCCATTGCAGCAGCCGTTGTCGGTGGAACAAGTATGAGCGGTGGAAGAGGCTTCATTTTAGGAACGGTATATGGAATGCTTATTATCGCCGTCATGAACAATTTATTAAATCTATTTGGTGTTCCGCCATTTTTAAGAGAAGCTTTTAAAGGTTTCATCGTGATTGGGGCGGTATTATTACAACGAAAAGGAAATAAAGGAAACTTATCCCCTTCTTCATAAGTCGTCTAACATTTACTGCAGCAGTAAATTGAAAAATGCGAGTGAACGAGTAAAATTGATGCTTTATTTAGCTGTTTCCCCATGGTACAAAAAAGAGGCTGGGATTAGGTAAAAAATTGAAAGCAAAACGCATGTAACCAAATTTGATTCCATGCGTTTTTTGATTTCACGAGCCTCTTTTAACGATGCAGTTTTTCAGTGATTTGTTTTAAATGGTGCTCGTCATGCATGAGGAACATTTTTGTAAAGCTTTCTCCTGAAAACTTCTTTTTCCTTCCACCAATAGTAAATTGTATGCCATTATCCACGGCAGCCAATTGTTTGGTTAATTGTTTTCGAGTTTCAATAAATTGCTCTATGATCGTTGCTACTGAATCATTCTTTAAATATGCGAGCGCTTCCGCATTATACTTGTCATGTTCAGGAAACGGTGGCAAATCAGCGCCATCCGCCATTAAAGGGACCAACTTCTCTAAAATGAATTTGTCCCAATAATAAAGATGCCCCACGATATCTCTTATGGACCATTTTCCTTCATAAACTGGATCGCAAAGAACGGCTTCAGATTTCTCATTTAATTTCAAAATCTCAGCCGCAGTATCTTCAAATTTTCTAAATATTTCTTTCAAAATATGCACCTCCGTAATACTTAATTGGCAAAATTTTATCTATATTTTATCATAAGATAGGTTCATATTTTAAATTTTCGAAAAATTACGTGCTACTTCTGGTACGATAGGCCAAGGTTGTATTAGAGTAAAAGAAATTCATATTGAACTAACCTGCACTGCTAACAAAAATGCTTTGTTTTTTTTTTGAGAAAATATGATTGGATGTGCGGTAATTATCTTCACATCAAATACGGAGGTTACAAAGTGATAATTGGAATTATACTGCCTAAGTGATCTTCAGCGTTATAAAGAAAGTATAATGAGAATGTGTACAGTTAAAAGGGTAAAAATTTTGCAAGTAAAGGAAACATAATTACCGGTAGTTCGTAAGTATAGATGAACAAAAATTTATATTGATATTCTTTGAGATTGGAGCGACCAGAACATGGAAGAAAAAGTGTGTCCAAAATGCCATAGCGATCAATTAAAAAAAGGCATTATTCAGTCAGGAAATGCGTCAGTTCAAATGTTTTCCTTCACTAATCCAAGAGGGCAATCATCATCAATGACTTCACTTTATTGCTCACATTGTGGGTATGTTTTAGGTTTATATGTTGAAAATCCAAGAAATGTTGGAAAGTAATATTCCAGTAGCAATTACATATCGGGATAATTTATTTTCCGGGGTGAAGAGGCAAAGTTCATTGAAGTAGATGTCAGATAGAGAAATAATGATAACAAACGGCTAGTTAAGCGATAGAGCAGAATAATGGAACAAACTATTATCCTAAAGGAGGTAGGTCATATTTATATGAAAGTTATTACATTATGTGGCTCTACAAAGTTTAAAGAGCAATTTGAGAAAACAAATGCTTATCTTACAATGCAGGGCAACATTGTGATTAGTCTTGGCTTTTTTGAACAAAGCGAAGGGATTGAAATCACACAAGAACAAGTAAGATTATTTGAGAAAATACATTATGAAAAAATTAATATCTCTGATGAAATTGTGGTAATTGATGTAGATGGCTACATTGGAAATAGCACAAGAAAAGAAATTGAGTACGCAAAAAAACGAGGAAAGTCCGTGCGTTACTATTCTCAAATTGATATAACATAAAGATATTTTATTTAAAACTATTTTTTGCCATTTTCAAAAAAGAGAATCATCTTTTATAGTTTAACGATGAGATCGTTAATAAATTTTACTCTTTATTGAGAGCAGGAGAATAAAAAAAATGGTATGAGCTTTGATTTTCATCTGTCCTTATAGAAAGATAAGCAGGCTGAAACATTTTCAACAACTTTATAGCAATGAGTTAAAAAAATGGCTTCATTTGCAAAAAGAGATTGCTGAAGATGATGAAATCGAATGTGAACCTTTTAATCGAGAGAGGGCTATCGAACAATTTCACGAGGGGTTTATTTATAATCAAGAGCTCTTAAAAAAGAAATACCAGAAACAATTTTATCAGACATAGCTGATATAAGGGTCTTTACTTTAAACAAGGCAACTCGTTCGGTCATCAACGCTGTGACAAAATTTTGTGAGGATAATGAAAGATTTGTAGATAAAACACTAAAAAAATATGAAAAATATGTGAATGCAAGCTCTGATAGAATCGGCAAAGAGGCTATTGAGAATTTGAGCTTTCATGATTGTGCCATTTTAAAATGGGTTCAACAGGATAATAACTTAACATTACTCCTATAAAAATAACCATCCAGTGTAGTTCTCCGATTCAAGATGCTTGAATATGGTAAAAAAAGGATAGATACTTATCTATCCTTTACATTATGCAGTTTATAGACTTACTCTAAATCTATATTTAATTTATCCTTTATTCACCTGCACATCTTTCATACATGCCTCCCTTTCCCAAGGGCGGCTTTTCCAGCGCCTAAGGGCGAGAATTCCTCGAATCCATTCGTCCATTCCTTGAGCGATCCAAACTCCGAGTAAGCCTAATCCTAGATGAACTCCAAAAACATAACTAAAGACGACAGCGACTCCCCACATAAAAACAATTCCAGTAATCATGGGAAAACGGACATCACCAGCAGATTTTAATGAGTTCATAAGGACGATATTCATTGCTCTTCCTGGTTCAATGAAGACAATTGCCCACAGAACGGGGATTCCGACCGCTAGTATCATTGGGTCGTCTGTAAACATTCCTAAAATCGGAGAGCCAACTAAGGCAATCACCAATGAAACGATAAAAGATGCAGCAGTGGCAATTTTTAATGTCCTTAATCCACGGTGAAGAGCTTTGTCATACTCTTTTGCTCCAATATATCTAGACACCAAAATCTGTGTTCCCATTCCAATTGCCATCGTAAATAAGAAGCAAACCATGGAAATATTAACGATATAGACCCTTGCTGTTAACGCAGCCGCTCCAAGTGAAGCAACTATCCCTGTAATAATGAGCTGTGAAAATTGATAGGACAAATTCTCTCCAGCAGACGGTAGACCGATTCGAAGGAGACCAAAAAAATCGACATGATCAATTTTTACGATATCACGGAATTTGATTGAAATAGCAAGCCTTTTATATACTAGAAAAACTAAAATGACCACGGCAACTACTCGAGCGATAACGATCGCCCAGGAAACACCAACTACACCTGTGATTGGAAGGCCGAATAATCCGGAAAGAGCAAAAATGTTCCCGCCAATACTAATGATATTCATAAGGATGGTAACAACCATCGATTCTTTTGTATATCCATAGCTGCGCAGCACGGCACTAAGTGCAAGAGCAAGGGATTCGAAGAATAAAGAGAGGCCACAAATTTGCATAAAAATGAGCCCATAATCATAAATTTTTCCTTGTACATCAAAGAGTTTTAAAAAATGCTCTCCAAATAGAAAGACAATAAGCGCCATCATTAAGCCGAACCAAAAGTTCATTCCAAAGGCAGAACGAGCCATTTGTTTCGCATCGGCCAGTTTACCTGCCCCAATCTTTTGTCCAATTAAGATCGTCGCACCTATTGAAGTAACATTAAATACTAAAATAAAGATGTTAAGAAGTTGATTGGCGACTCCGACACCTGCCGCCGCGTCATCAGAGTAGTGACCAAGCATAAAGGTAGCGATTATTCCCATACTCATATGTAACGCGATTTCAATAAAAAGTGGCCATGTAATCTGAAACAGTGTTTGTTCTTTATATTTATTGGTTTCTTCCACGACGTTATTTTCTCCTTTTGAAATTCCAAATCTCAAGTACTCATTCATTTTAATCCTATTTCTAAAAATGTAAAGGAGAAAAAATAAAAAAGACGGAATTGTCTTTTCTAGAAGAAATTCCGTCTTTAACTTTAATTCAATTTTTCCCTTAATAAGGAGGCTGCTTTTCGAGGAGAATCGGCTTTCATAATTTCTGATACAATAGCAATACCAGTGATTGGTAAGTCTTTTAATCTCTCTAGATTATTTAATTTAATTCCTCCAATGGCGACAACCGGAATGGAAACAGCTTGGATGATTTTTTCAAGTTCTCCTTCCGCTAAAACCTTGGCATCATCCTTTGAAGCAGTTGGAAATACGGCGCCAACGCCAATATAATCTGCTCCATCTTTCTCAGCGGCAATCGCTTCTTCAACAGAGCCTGCTGAGACACCTACGTTAACAGTAGAAGGAATGATTTGTTTAATGGAAGTAAGAGGGAGATCCTCTTGTCCAACATGAATACCATCAGCTCCGACTGCCAGGGCAATATCAACCCGATCATTGATATAAAGAGGGACTTTATAGTGAGAGGTCAGTTCCTTCAGTTTAAGCGCTTTTTCAAAAAATAACTTCCCAGAGTTCGTTTTCTCTCGAAGCTGGACGGCTGACACTCCACCTTTTATCGCTTCTTCGACAATGGCTAAAAGCTCAGGAAGTGGAATGGATTCTTCTGTGACAAGATATAATTTTAACTGATCTTTCATGCGAAACGGACACCTTCTTCCCACGTATTCCCATCCATTAAGAAAATTTGATCCAATAATTTGATACGGTATGTACCAATCCCTTCATCTTTTTTTAATTGCTTTTTAGCAAGCTCACCTGCAATGCTCATCGTAGACATACCTGCAACTGCAGCGGCAAACCAATCAGTGCTTACACCAGCAAAAGCAGCAATTAAAGAGGCTGTCGTACAACCTGTCCCTGTAATTTTTGTTAATAAAAGATCACCATTATCAATGCCAATGACATCGGTTCCGTTCGAAATATAATCGATTTTTCCACTGATAACAGCAATAGCATTCAGTTTCCGAGCCGCTTCTAGCGCTAGTTCTCTACTGGAGATCGAGATATCACCGGCATCGACACCACGTGTGTTTGCATTGCCTCCGATAAGAGCAAATACTTCTGATGCATTTCCCCGAACAACCGAGACATTGACTGTGTTTAAATAATCTTTCGCACGCTCAGTGCGGAAAGGTGTTGCCCCAACGCCAACAGGATCGAACACAATGGGAATGCCTTTTTTGTTCGCTGCTTGACCAGCAAGCATCATCGCTTCATACATTGCATCGTCGATCGTTCCAAAATTGATCACAAGAGCTTGGGCGAGTTGAGCCATATCAGCCACTTCTTCAACGCTTGTCGCCATTACTGGAGAACCGCCAATAGCTAAAGTTACATTGGCACAATCGTTAATTGTAACTGTATTCGTTATATGATGAATGAGAGGTTGAACTTCTTTTACTTGTGTAAATAAGTCTTTAATTACTTCGTTCACGTATTCCATCCTCCGTTTTATTTAAGATTTGCCTTTTCATAAAGTTCATAAAAGTGATGCGTCGGCCCATGCCCGTGGCCTAGGTCAAGACTATGCTTAATCGCTATTGAAATATACTGTTTCGCTAATTTAACTGCTTCGAACATGGAATGGCCTTTGGCTAAATTGGCAGCAATTGCCGAAGAAAGGGTGCAGCCAGTTCCATGAGTATTTTTTGTTTCGATTCTTTCACCGTGAAGCCAGTGAAAATATTGTCCATCATAAAAGAGATCGTTTGGATTACCCTGTAAATGGCCACCTTTTAATAAAATCATTTTCGCACCTAGCTCCAATAATGCTTTACTGGCGGTGAGCATATCTTCTTCCGTGTCTATTTTCCGTTTAACGAGCACTTCTGCTTCCGGAATATTTGGTGTAATCATTGTTGACAGGGGAATCATATGCTCAATTAATGATTGGATTGCCTCATCCTGTAAAAGATGGTGCCCGCCTTTTGACACCATCACAGGGTCTAGAACAATCTGATTAGGTTGGTATTTTTTCAAAGCCTGGGCGACTGTTTCGACCGTAGCCGGAGATGAAAGCATCCCGATTTTGACTGCATCGACAGGAATATCGTCAAAGACAGCTTCAATCTGCTCGCGGATGATCCTGTTGTCTATGTTCTGTACAGACCGCACTTCTTGTGTGTTTTGAGCTGTTACAGCGGTTATCACAGACATTCCGAATACCCCGTTAGCAGAAAAAGCTTTTAAATCAGCTTGAATCCCTGCACCGCCACCTGAATCAGAACCTGCGATTGTTAGCGCTGTTTTCATGAATCATACCTCCAATTACCTTATTTCTTATTAATATTTTTAATAATCCATATCCAATCAGTGCTCCTGTTATTGAGCTAATCGCAAAGGCGGGAACAAGTCCAAAAAGCGTCGCCTCTTGCCCTAGAAACAGTACGGCGATTGGGTATGTTGCCATCGCACCGATCATTCCTGTCCCAACCACTTCTCCAAATGCCGCAAATGAGAGCTTTTTTGTTTTTTGATACAGAAAGGCAGCCAGCAATGCTCCAATCATACTTCCAGGGAATGCAAAGACACTACCCGTTCCGAGCATATTGCGCAGGGAAGAAGAGATAAAGGCTTGTAACACGGCATACCATGGTCCTAGAAGAACCGCCGATAAGACATTGGCAAAATGCTGGATAGGAAAAATTTTTGCAAAACCAACAGGGATGTAAATCATGCTGCTTGAAATCGTTGTAATTGCTGCAATTAATGCCGTCAATGTCATCTTATTTGTTTTTTTCATAGATTTTTATCCTCTCTAATTGGATATGATGTTTTTAAAAGCACTTTTTGCATCAACTTCTTCTTTTAAAATACCTGTCTGGTGAAGCCATGCTGCAACATCTTTCCAAACTTTTTCCTCTTGATAACCGAATGGGTGAGAGGGGTCATCCATTAATGGAAGAAGAACGTTTAAGCTTTCCGTTTCAACATCTCGATCAAGTGGAAAGCTGTCATTCTCATTGTTAAATAGCACTTCCAATCCTTCTTCTGGATTATTTTTGACGTCTTCTTGTCCCTTTGTAAGAGCCTGCCAAAACTTCAACAATACTTCTTCTTTCTTTTCTAAAGTATCTTCACCGGTTACAAGAATAAGCTCGTAATTATCAGGAACCCCATAATCCGTTAAAGGAAACATGTCTACGTCATAACCTTCTTTTTCAAGGAGCACAAGTTCGTGATTTACATAAGCTCCAACTAATGCATCAACATTTTTGGTTGCTAACGAAGGCATAAGATCCCAACCGACATCCGTTAGTTTTACATCGTTAGCATCACCACCATCATGTTCTACCATAGTCTTTAAAATCGCTTCACTTACGGAAGAAGAAGGGTAGCCAACATTTTTCCCCACTAAGTCTTTCGGTGATTCAATGCCATTATCTTTTAAATACATAATTCCATCTAATGAGTGACGAACAAGGGCAGCAATTGAAACAACTGGAATATCTTCAGCTCTAGACATTAATAACTGGGTTTGATAACTAATGGCTAAATCAACTTTACCTGTTGCCGCGAGCTTAAGTGGATCATTTGTATCTGCAGGCATTTCCACCTTTACCTTTAAGCCTTCCTCTTCAAAATATCTTTTTTCTTCTGCCATATAGATTGCAGAATGAACTGCGTTTGGATACCAATCGAGCATAATGCTTATTTCTTCTAGATCATTGCTAGTAGATTTAGTGTTTGAACAGCCAATGAGTATCGTTAAAATAAATATAAAACTGAACATAATCCTTTTTTTCATTTAATTTCAACTCCAAAGTTTATAATCTGTTTTTCCAACGTAATGTTCTCTTTTCTAGTAATGATGCAAGGGCAAAAAGAATAATCCCAACAACAGTTAAAATGACGATGGATGCAAATACGCCACTTGCATTTAAATCTCCTGACATTCTTCGACTATAATAGCCAAGTCCTTCACTTGCTCCGAGCCATTCACCAATGGTTGCTCCAACAAGAGAGTAGACAATCGCAATTTTCAAGCCAGAAAAAAAGGAGGGAAGTGCCATTGGAATATTTAATTTCATAAAGATTTGCCGTTTGTTTGCGCCCATTGATCGTAACAATTCAATATAGTCTTTATCACACGACTTTAAGCCATCATATGTTGCAACAACAATAGGGAAGAAAGACATTAATACCGTCACCGCTACTTTGCTCCAAATTGAGTAACCAAACCATAAAACAAATATGGGAGAGAGGGCGATGATCGGTATCATCTGCGAAATCAAGACAGCAGGGTAGAGCATTTTTTCAATTGTTTTCGAGAAATACATGCTTACTGCAAGACCTACTCCAGCTGTTACAGCAATGATAAAACCAATGGAGAACTCGGACATCGTAGCCTTTAAATGTTCAAATATAAGAGGTCTCCACTGTTCAACAATATGGTTTGCAACGCTTGTTGGCGCAGGAATAATAAAGGCAGGGACGATTTTACTGCGCACCAAATATTCAACCAAGACCATTATTAAAACGACAAAGACGATAAATAAACTGTATTGCTTTAGGAGGTTTTTCATGTTAAATCTTTTTCTCCAATTCTTTTCGCAACTCGAGCAAAATTTGCGAATGAAGCATTTCTTGATAGCGCGGCCGTGGCAAAGGAACAGTCGTTTCCTCGATCGTTCTGTCATCTTTCAATAAAATAATCCGGTCCGAGAGATAACATGCTTCTTCAAGATCATGTGTAATAAAGATAATTGTTTTATCAAGTTCCTGCCAAATTGATAAAAGCCAAGCTTGCATTTCTTTTTTTGTAATTGAATCTAATGCGCCAAAGGGTTCATCAAGTAGGAGCACATCTTTTTCTGTTAGCAGTGTGCGCAGGAAAGCTACACGCTGTCTCATTCCACCAGAAAGCTGATTAGGATAAGCTTGCTCGTAATCTTTTAAGCCTACTTTTTTTAACCAACTGCGAGCATCTTCTTTTGAAAGCTTTATTTCTTTCTGAATTTCAGCACCAATCATGATATTGTCAAGAATCGTTCTCCACGGAAATAGCAGATCCTTTTGCGGCATATAACCAACGTCACCTAGGGTGACAGGCTTTTTATAAAGGGAAATTTCACCTTCATCCGCTGTTAACAAGCCTGTGATCAACTTAAGAATGGTACTTTTTCCCGTACCGCTTTTTCCAATTAACGAAACAAACTCACCCTGTTGAACGGTTAAATACAGTTTGTCAATAACTGGATATTCTTTTTTTGGAAATGTGTAAGTAACATTTTTGAGCAAAAGTGTCATCGTCTTATCCTCGTCTAAATGGGCCAATCGTGTTCATAATAATTCATGTCCCAAAATAAGTATTCGTATTTGGATGTAATTTGGAAATGTTCCTCCAATAAAGCAAGCTCACGCTCCGGCAGTCCTTCAGTCAATTCATCCATAAGTTTAATCAACCATTTTGCGCCTTCTGCAAACGTTTCAGAATCATATGTATCAATCCATTTAGCATATGGATTTGAAGTAATACGTTCTCCATATTGTTTGCGTAAAAGTTTCCCAATTTCCCAATAATCCCAAGCACATGGTAATAAACATGAAACGACCTCAGCCAATGTTCCGTTTTGTGCAGCATTTAGCATGTAACGAGTATAGGCAAGATTGATTGGTGTTGGCTTTGTAGCTTCCAGCTCCTCACGGGAGATGCCAAACTCAGCAGCGTATTGACGATGAAGTTCCATTTCAAAATGAAGGGTTTCATGTAATACTTTAGATAACTTATCCATTGTTTCCAGATCACGTGCTTTTGTTACGGCAGCGGCAAAAAGCTTCGCATAGTCGATTAAATACACATAGTCCTGTTTCATATAATGCGCGAATTTTTCACGAGGGAGTGTACCATCTCCCAATTGCTGTACAAACGGATGACTATGGATTTTTTCCCATATTGGCTGCACGTTTTCATAAAGTCGCTCCGTAAATTTACTTGCTTTGCTTATCTCCACCTTATTTTCCTCCTTTAATAATCAGGTTTGAGTATGTTTGTATATAAATAAAAAACCGCTTTCCAGATTTATGGAAAGCGGTAAGGCATGAGAGTGTCATGCACCATTACCTACTTCCCTACGCTAGTACGAACTAGATCAGGTTCAAAGGGTACTTCTCAGCCATAAGGCGCCCCTAGCAGAAAATGAAATTATTCAGTTCAATCTTGTTCAATTAATAAAAGTTTCATATATTTATATACAAAAAACCTCCACAAAAGTGGAGGCTGCCTCTCTAAATGAAACAACATAACCACTTCCCTACGCCAGCTTTAACCGGATCAGGTTCAAAGGGTTTAGAACATCTTGCTCAATCTCAGTCCCCAAAAAAGACTCCCCTAGTGTTCATATGAAAGTTTACAATCATATTAACACGGTTTCATACCCTGTTCAAGTAATACACATAAATAAATGAATAGGAGTGGATAAACATATGGCAACAGGGTTGATGCATCATCTTGATATTTATGTTTCTAATCTAGCAAAATCAAAGGAATTTTGGGATTGGTTCTTGATTGCTCCAGAAGCAGTGAATTGAGATCAAAAGCGCCAAAACCTCTTGTTTAAGGTTTTGGCGCTTTTATTCGATTGATATATAACTCTTTCAATGAGTGTACCTACGTTTAGCTCCGGCACTTACCCTTATCAAATTTCCCATCCCATCCGAATCGGAGGTGCTAGCACCGCAGGTTTCCTAGATCTCTTACCTGTACGGTCCAATTTGTACGTGCCAGAGCTAAGCGCCTGTGCTTTTGCTCTGACAATTAAATCGGCTCAAGAATTTTTTTTAAGGCAGTATCAACGTCTACATAATCATAACCGAGATCTTTTGCGACTGCTTCGTAAGTTATGGTGCCAGCAGCAACATTAACGCCACATTTTAAAGCATGATTTTCAAAAACGGCCTTGTGTACACCTTTATTGGCAATTTGCAAAGCATACGGAACAGTAACATTCGTTAGACCAATTGTAGACGTTCTTGGAACAGCACCAGGCATATTAGCAACAGCATAGTGGACAACGCCATGTTTCAAGTAAGTTGGAGCATCGTGTGTGGTAATGCGATCCACTGTTTCAAAAATACCACCTTGGTCAATTGCGACATCAACTACAACTGAACCAGGTTTCATTGATTCGATCATTTCTTCTGTAACTAATTTTGGCGCTTTTGCACCTGGAATCAACACGGCACCGATTACTAAATCAGACTCCCGCACTGATTGGGCAATATTAAGTAGATTCGACATCAATGTTTGAATATCGTTTCCAAATAAGTCATCTAACTGCCGGAGACGGTCGGGACTTAAGTCAATAATCGTCACATCGGCACCTAAGCCAATAGCAAGCTTGGCTGCATTCGTACCTACTACGCCTCCACCGATGATCGTTACCTTGCCACGTTTGACGCCAGGAATACCAGAAAGCAAAATTCCTTGACCACCGTTAGATTTTTGTAAAAATTGCGCCCCAATTTGCGCTGACATTCGACCTGCTACTTCACTCATTGGTGTCAGCAACGGCAAAGTGCGATTAACTTCTACTGTCTCATAAGCAATGGCTGTTACACCATTTTCAACCAGCGCTTTTGCCAGTTCTGGTTCAGCAGCTAAATGTAAATACGTAAAGAGAACTAGACCTTGACGAAAATAACTATATTCCGATTGGAGAGGTTCTTTTACCTTCATAACCATTTCGGCGGCCCATGCTTTAGCAGGAGTTGAAACGATTTCAGCACCAGCCTCGATATAAGCTTTATCTGTAAAGCCACTTCCAGCTCCAGCTTCTGTTTCAATTAAAACACGATGACCAGCTTTCACTAGAGCAATAACACCAGCAGGAGTCATTGCAACACGATTTTCGTTATTTTTAATTTCTTTTGGCACTCCAATTAACATTTAAAAACCCCCTTATAAAATGTTCACCAAAAAAATCTATTTTAATTATATTTTTTTGAAAATATTTTGAACATTGTTGAAAGAATAAAAAAAGAAAAGGAGTATTTGTTAAATTTCACAAATGCTCCTTTTCTTGAAGACGCTCAAGTTTTAAATCAATGAACAATGTAACTTTTTGATGGGGATCACGCAAATTTATTTCTCCTATTTCTGCGATTCGCTTTAATCTATAGCTTAATGTATTTAAATGGATATGTAATGCTTTAGCAGCTTCGTTCATATTGCTATCAAAATTCAAATACGTCTCCAATGTATGGAAGAGTTGGGAGTGATGCTTTAAATCATATTGCTTAAGCTTTTTTAATGAATGATTTTCGTAATGCTCCAATCTGTTTTTTTCAAGAATCAAATCTAAATAACGATATATCCCCAGCTCTCGATAATTGAACAATTGTGCAGTTAGATCCGGAAACTTCTTTTGGCATTGTAGAACGAAAAGAGCCTCCTGATAACTCCGTTCAATATCAGTATAATCTTGAGAAATTGTCCCACTTCCACCAGTGATTGAGTTTATACTGAACCTATTACTCATACGGGTAATAAATTCCCTGATAAATGTTTTCAAATCATTCTCTGTATACTTATCTTCGTTCGGGGCAGTGAGCATAATCACTTCCTTTTCATCAAAAACACGAAAAATGACTTTCAATTGTTGAGTCGTCGAAAGAAGGTAGAAAATTTGTTGTTGATTTTCCTTAGAAATCACTTCTTGAAATTGAAAGACAACAACAGAAAAAAAAACGGGAGGCAAAAGCTGAAATTCCACAAATTTTTCGCGGATTTCTTTTTTCGAGCGCACATTCCCTGTTAAAAGCTTCCAAAAAAACTCATTAACCCCCTCATCTGCTTCTTTTTGCTGTCCTTGAAGTTGAAGTAATTGATTTTTCACTGCTTGAGCGGCTTGTTTAAAAAGGGGGAAAGATTGATCAGATAACTTTCTCTCCACTTCCAACGCCCAAATATAACCAAGTACCTCGTTGTTTTTTCGAATTGCGATCGCGATTCGATCTCCGAGACCAACTTCTTTAATTTGAGCAATTCGTACAGGTTCATCAGTACGATTTATTTTTGCTAAAATATGATTTTTCCACAAGCTGTTAATCACTTTTTCAGGGACACGCCGCCCTATAATCGTTTGAATTCTCGCTTGATCGGATTCTTCATTATGCTGACTATAAGCAAGAAGGCGATGATTGGCATCCTCGATTGTGACAGGACAGTGGAATACTTCACTTATTCGATCTACCAAGCTTTCCAATGTCTTAAAATTTCCTTTAAACGGATTATCATTTTTACTGTAAAGATCCATCATATCCGTTCTCCTTATAAACTGAAATATGTATAATCATAGCTTACGTTTTAGGGACTTGTATATGTAATTACAAAAATTTTTTTATCGAAAAGATAGGCAATTAAATGATGCTAGTGAAATTTGCTACGTTTGTGGAAAATCAAACGCAAATGGGGGGCTTATTAATAATCATGGAGCGGATAAAACTCTTTATCACTTTTGTTAAACAGAATTATTGATAAAATGAGCCGAAAAATATTGAACAAATCTTTAATAGGTTTATAGATATTCTCTTCTCTTAAATTGGCTTTGTTAAATAGAATTGTTGTTAAAATGATTTTGGGCTCATTTCATGTGAAACCAAAGTTTCACATGCCTTTCAGTAAACATAAACAGAGCCTTCAAATCAAAAGATAATATTTTTATAATTAAAAGTATAGACATTTAATAAAATAAGTATATAATTAATTTTGTAAGCGATTCAAGAAAGCGCTTTTTCGAATTCTTAACTAATATTTCATAATAAAGGAGTTTGATTCAGATGAAGAAAATCTTATTAGCCTGCAGTTCTGGAATGTCAACAAGCCTTTTAGTGACGAAAATGGAAGAGTACGCGGCATCAATCGGAGATGAAGTAAAAATTTGGGCAGTAGGCCAGGACCAGGCAAAAAAAGAATTCGCCAATGCGGATGTTGTTTTAATCGGACCGCAAATGAGTTTTTTAAAGGGAGAATTTCAGAAAGAAGCAGAACAATACGGAATTAAAGTGGAAGTTATCGATATGATGGCCTACGGTATGGCTGATGGTAAAAAAGCTTATGAACAAGCACTTTCACTAATGTAATGGAGGAATGGTCGTGGATAACCTCAATTTAGAAGAGCTATCAGCAGAACAAGTCAATTTTATGCTTATTCTCCACAGCGGAAATGCAAGGAGTAAAATCATTCAAGCACTGCGCGAATATAAAGAAGGAAGAGTAACAGAAGCTGATCATCTGCTGATTGAAGCAGATGAAGATTTAAAAGTCGCCCATCAAATTCACTTTAAGATGGTTCAGCAAGAAGCTTCCGGGGCAAAAGTCGAGTTTGCATTATTACTTATGCACGCAGAAGATCATTTAATGTCAACATTATCAATGAAAGAGCTAGTAAAGGAATTGCTAGACCTCTTTAAACAAAAAAAATTATAAAGGGAGGAAGCAGTGATGTTTGAGAGACTAAGTAAATATCTTGTTCCAATCGCTGGAAAATTAAATAACAATCGCTTTTTATCAGTGCTGCGCGACGCATTTATGTTAGCGTTCCCATTAACGATTTTCGGTTCCATTTTTGTCGTATTAACAAATCTACCATTCTTAGAAAAAATTATGAGTGCTGGAGCTTTAGCAAATTTTAAGGACATGTTTGGAATCGCCTCCTCCGCAACGATGGGGATTATGTCTGTCTTTGTTGTATTCGGTATCGGATATTACTTATCGAAAAGCTATGAGGTGGAAGCGATCTTCGGTGGCGCTATTTCACTTGTTTCCTTTCTATTATTAACCCCATTTATTGTAACACTTGAAGGTGGGGAGGTTGTGTCAGGTGTGATTCCGCTCGATCGCTTAGGTGCAAAAGGCATGTTCCTTGGGATGATTACAGCATTTCTTGCCACTGAAATTTATCGACGTATCGTTCAAAAAAATATAACGATAAAAATGCCTCCTGGAGTTCCATCAGCAGTAGCAAAATCATTTGCAGCGTTAATTCCGGCAATCATAACATTAACTGTTTTCTTGATGATTAACGTATTGGTGACACAATTATTTAACACAAATTTGCATGATATTATTTATAACGCTATTCAAGCACCGTTGGTAGGATTAGGAAGTGGAATTGTTCCAACATTAGTAGCTGTATTCTTTATTCAAATCTTTTGGTTTTTTGGTTTACATGGACAAATCATTATTAACTCTGTGATGGATCCAATTTGGAATACTTTAATGATCGAAAACTATGAAGCTTATCAAGCAGGTGCAGCGTTACCGCATATTATTTCCAAACCATTTATGGAAATTTATACAGTTGGAATGGGCGGTACTGGTATGACACTCGTGGTTGTTTTTGCAATGCTGGCTTTCATGAAGAGCAGACAATTAAAACAAGTGGGTAAGCTTGCGGTTGGACCAGGTCTCTTCAATGTTAACGAACCAGTTATCTTTGGATTACCAATCGTCATGAACCCAATTGTCATTGTTCCTTGGATTATTGCACCAATGGTTGTAACACTCGTTTCTTACTTTGCTATGTCAATTGGTTTAGTACCACCACCAACAGGGGTGGCGATACCTTGGACAGTACCATTCTTCATCAACGGGATCATGGCAACTAACTCATTAGCGGGAGGTATTTTGCAGTTAGTAAATATGGTGATTGTTGGGTTGATTTGGTTCCCATTTCTAAAAACTTTGGATAAAACCAATTTAATGAAAGAAAAAGAAGCAGAAAAGGCTGCTTAAAATTTCAAAGCTTATAGGAGCAGGTATTTGACGAAAAAGATTAAAGACCCTGCCCAAAATTTTGATAAAAAGGAGACTGCAGTGATGACTAACATGAATGAGATAAAATATCGCTTCCCAAAAGGGTTTTGGTGGGGAACTGCCGCATCTGGACCACAAACGGAAGGGGCCGCTGCGGTGGATGGCAAAGGAAAGAATATTTGGGATCATTGGTATGAAATTGAGCCAAATCGTTTTTTTGATGGGGTGGGGCCCGACAAAACATCGCAATTTTATTACAAGTACAAAGATGATATCCTCCTGATGAAAGAAAGCGGCCACAATTCTTTCCGAATGTCGATCCAGTGGTCACGCCTCATTCCTGAAGGGAGAGGTGAGGTCAATCAAAAAGCAGTTGAATTTTATAATAATGTCATAAATGAAATGATTGCTCACGGAATCGAACCATTCGTTAATCTCTTTCACTTCGATATGCCATTGAAGTTGCAAGAAATTGGGGGCTGGACAAATCGTGAGACTGTTGCCGCCTATGTAAAATATGCACAAACATGCTTTGAGCTTTTCGGTGATCGAGTGAAATATTGGTTCACCCATAATGAACCGATCGTACCAGTTGAAGGTGGGTATTTATATGATTTCCATTACCCTAATGAAGTTGATTTCGGCAAAGCGGTTCAAGTTGCTTTCCATTCAATTCTTGCAAGCGCTAAAGCGATTCAAGCTTATAGAAAATTGAAACAAGATGGAAAAATTGGAATCATTCTCAATTTAACTCCTTCATATCCAAGAAGCCAAAACTCTGCTGATTTGCAGGCAGCGAAACTTGCAGACGCCTTCTTTAATCGCTCATTTTTAGATCCATCTGTAAAAGGAGAATTTCCGCGAGAATTGATACAAATTCTCAAAGACGAAGGTTTTTTACCGAAAATAATGAGTGGTGATTTAGCAATTATTAAAGAAAACACTGTCGATCTGCTTGGTGTCAATTATTATCAGCCAAGAAGAGTAAAAGCGAAGGAAAATTTGCCGAATCCTAATGCTCCTTTTATGCCTGAGCGATTCTTTGATCATTATGAGATGCCCGGTCGTAAAATGAATCCGCATCGTGGCTGGGAAATCTATGAAAAAGGGATTTATGATATTTTAACAAATTTAAGAGAGAACTACGGCAATATCGAGTGCTTTATTTCAGAAAATGGAATGGGAGTAGAAGGTGAAGAAAAATTCCGTGATCAAAATGGAATGATTCAAGATGACTATCGCATTGAATTTATTCAAGAACATCTCAAATGGGTTCATAAAGCGTTGGAAGAGGGAGCGAACGTGAAAGGCTATCACCTTTGGACTTTTATGGATAATTGGTCTTGGTCTAACGCTTATAAAAATCGATACGGCCTAGTATCAGTGAATTTAAACAAAGATGGTGAAAGAACAATTAAAAAGAGCGGTCAGTGGTTTAAAAGCGTTTCAGAACATAATGGTTTTTAAAGATGGTCGTTATGACCATCTTTTTTCAACGAAGAAGAAGATCGGTAAAACAATCAGCCATTTTTGATAACTTGATGTATGATAGAGTAGAAAGCGCATTTTTAGGCGTAAGATGATATCTTTTTGAAATTAAACCTTATAGAAAAGCTGTGTGAGTTAAAGACAATTATCGGATCATTTTATTTTCTTAGCCAAAAAGAAGTGAGAAGCTATCCTAATAAATGAAATAGGGAATACTCAAAACGATCCAATCTCGCACAGCTGTTAAAAAAAGAAATTATGAATAAGGTGGAGACCGGTGATGCCAAAATACGAAACTATTTCATCCGTAATGAGAGAAAGAATAAAAAATCAGTTTTATCCCATCGATCAACCAATACCAGATGAAATTACCTTAGCAAAAGAGTTTCAGTGCAGCCGAATGACTATGAAACGGGCACTGGATATTTTAGTGAAAGAAGGTTTGCTGTACCGGAAAAGGGGGCACGGAACTTTTATTATTCAATCTGCTATATCTCAGAATGTTGTAAACGTTGGTACAAATGAGATTCTAGGCTTGTCACGACTTTTGAAGGGGAAGAAAGTGACGAGCAAAGTGATTAAATTTGATGTCCAATTTCCTACGCAAGAAGTCGCAGAGCATTTAGCTATAGACGTAAAAACCCCTGTTTACTTTTTAATCCGTCTGCGATTGGTTGATGATGAACCATATGTGATGGAGAGGACATATATGCCAACGATCTTGATTCCAGGAATCACAGATGAAATTTTACATGGCTCAATCTATTCATATATTCGTGAGACGTTAGGACTTACAATTGCAGGCTCACATCGGAAAATACGGGCATGTAAATCAGAAGAACTTGATCATCAATATTTGGCGTGCTTACCTGATGACCCCATTTTAGAAGTCGAACATGTCGGTTTTTTAAATAATGGAGTACCATTTGAATACTCTTTTTCACGGCACCGCTATGACAAATTTGAAGTGACGACTATCAACTAGCACCATGTATTGGAGGGATGAGCTATGCTAGGAGCCATTGAAGCAGGTGGCACAAAATTTGTATGCGCCGTTGGCGATGAAAAAGGAATGATTGTTGAACGCATACAAATTCCCACAATTGGACCAAATGAAACACTCCAGGAAGTGAGCACTTTCTTTCAAAAATTTAAAGTAGACGCAATTGGAATCGGCTCTTTTGGACCAATAGATGTAAATAAAAAAAGCCCTACCTATGGGTATATTACTTCTACACCCAAAACAGCTTGGCGAGATTTCCCGTTCACAAAAACGATAAAGGAAATATTTCCAGTTCCAATCGGTTTTAATACAGACGTCAACGCAGCCGCTTTAGGGGAAGCGAAACTTGGAGCTGCAATCGGACTAGATAGCTGTCTTTATATTACTGTTGGGACTGGAATCGGAGCAGGAGCACTAGTACAAGGACGATTATTACAGGGCTTGTCACATCCAGAAATGGGACATACCTATGTCCGGCGTCATCCAAAAGATTTATTTGCAGGAAGTTGCCCTTATCATAAAGACTGCTTAGAAGGCTTAGCTTCAGGTCCAAGTATTGAAAAACGTTGGGGACAGTCAGGAAGAACTCTATCGGAACGCTCGGAAGTATGGGAATTAGAAGGCTATTATATTGCTCAGGCACTTATGCAATATATTCTGATCCTATCACCGAAAAAAATAATTCTTGGCGGTGGAGTAATGAAGCAAAAACATGTGTTTCCTTATATTTATCAGCATTTAACAGAGCTTGTAAACGGTTATGTTGAACTACCTGAATTAACCAATTATATTGTTGCTCCTCAATTGGGGGATGATGCTGGTATAACAGGTGCCTTACTCCTGGCTTATGAGGCACTGCAACAAAACTAAACAAAGGGGAACAAAGTTGCAACTGAACCATTATTTTTAAAACTGATTTTTCTTGAAAGAATCTGGGGTGGTACATCATTATAGAAACGATATGGCTATGAAATTCCTTCAGAAAAAACGGGTGAATGCTGGGCGATTTCTGCCCATCCGAACGGTCCATCGATCATTGAAAATGGGCATTTTGCAGAGAGAACGTTAGCTGAGTGAATGATGAATGAAGGTTGGTCTGCATGCAGGGGATGAAAGAGCATCTTTCCTTTTTAATAAAGGAACTATTGTGACAAGTAGAGGAGTGAAGGACATGATCCATAAAGAACTTAAACCATTTCCCCATCATTTTCTCTGGGGTGCAGCTTCAGCAGCCTATCAAGTAGAAGGGGCTTGGGATGTTGATGGAAAGGGTGTTTCGAACTGGGATAAATTTGTTCGAATTCCTGGTAAAACATTTAAGGGGACGACAGGTGATATCGCTGTCGATCATTATCACCGCTATAAAGAGGATATCCAATTAATGGCCGAAATGGGGATGAAAGCATATCGTTTTTCTGTTGCTTGGACTCGAATCTTCCCAAGTGGCCGCGGTGAAATAAATGAAAAAGGGATCGAATTTTATGGGCATTTAATTAACGACTTAAGAGCAAAAGGGATTGAGCCGATTTTGACGCTCTATCATTGGGATCTTCCACAAGCTCTACAGGATGAATATGGAGGCTGGGAATCTAGAGAAATTATCTCGGATTTTACCCGATACAGTGTTGAATTATTTAAGCGTTTTGGTGATCGTGTAAAATATTGGGTCAGCCTTAATGAGCAAAATATTTTTACAATGCTAGGTTATCGTCTGGGCGCTCATCCTCCTGGTGTCATGGATGATAAATTATTCTATCAAGTCAACCATCATGCAAATCTAGCTAACGCAAGTGTCATTAAAGAATTTAGAAAATATGTGCCTGATGGAAAAATCGGCCCAAGTTTTGCCTATTCGCCTGCCTATGCGCGAACATCCAATCCAAAAGATATTATCGCTGCTGAAAATGCGGAAGAGCTAAATAGCCATTGGTGGATGGACATATATGCATGGGGGAGATATCCGAAAGCCGTCTGGAATTATTTAGAAAGCAACGGTCTTGCTCCTCAAATTGAAGAAGGAGATTTTGAACTATTGAGTCAAGGTACTCCTGATTTCATGGGGGTCAACTATTATCAAACAACAACCTATGAAGAAAACCCTTTAAACAACGGAGCAGGAATAGCCAAAATTAATACGACTGGGGAAAAAGGCACCTCGGAGGATACAGGGATTCCAGGGGTCTTTAAAACAGTAGAGAATCCTCATCTAGATAGAACTGACTGGGATTGGAATATCGATCCTCTTGGCCTTAGAATTGCTCTGCGCCGCATAACCAATCGCTACAACTTACCAATTTTAATTAGTGAAAATGGTTTAGGAGCTTTTGACAAGCTGGAAAAAGACGATGTTGTCAATGATAATTATCGTATTGACTATATTCGTACCCATATCGAAGCGATGCAAGAAGCCATTTCCGATGGAGTAGACGTACTTGGCTATTGTGTCTGGTCTTTTACCGATTTACTGAGTTGGCTGAACGGATTCCAAAAACGTTATGGATTTGTTTATGTCAATCAGCATGAGGAAGGAGAACATGATCTTCGCCGCGTGAAGAAGAAAAGCTTTGATTGGTATAAGAAAGTGATTGCTTCCAACGGCACGGTTTTATAAGATAGTGATCACTTAATATTTTTATTGTTAGGATAGATGCTGCTAATGAAAAAGATTATAGAAAAAATACGATTTGTATGGGCAATCCCGTCCTTTCCAATCTTATTTCTTATTAATACGATTTTTGGATTGTCGATGTCTTTCTTTGTCCCCTTTTCATCTCTCTTCGGCATTGATGAAGTAGGGATGACAAACGCAAGCTTCGGGATCTTTATGACTGTTATGGCGGTCGGTGGAGTAGTGATTAGCAGTTATATCGCCAAACGGTCCGACACAAAAACAAGCCGGAGAACATTATTACTGCTCACATCCTTAACAGGGATTCTAGGCTATACCTCGTTTGCCTTTTTGCGTGATTATGCAGCCTTGCTCATAACAGCTTTTGTATTACTTGGGACAACAGCCGCTGCAGTGCCGCAGCTATGGGCATATGCTAGAGATGCCTTAAAGGCTGCTCATATTGCCAGCGAAGAAACCCCTTTTGTCATGAATGTTTTTCGCATGTTTTTCGCACTGTCATGGACGATTGGACCCGCATTGGGTTCCTGGTTACTTATTATGATTGGGTTCAAAGGATTATTTTTATTTGTCGCAGCAGGCTATTTATTAGCTTTTTTAACGATTTTCTTTTTTTTGAAAAATATAGAGACACAAACTGAAGCACGAAAAGAATCCTTACCAGTAATGAACTATTTGTCAAGGCCACATATTCTTGCTAATCTAGCTGCCGCTCTGCTACTAGCAGCTGCGACATCAATCCATATGTTAAATGTTCCTCAGTTTGTAACGAAAGTCCTTGATGGAACAGAGGTTGATGTAGGAGTAATTTTCAGCGTTCCTCCCATATTTGAGGTACCTTTTATGATTGTACTTGGCATCCTAGCAACAAAAATGGATAACGGACTGCTTGTTAAAGTAGGATTTTTTATTGCTTTTACTTATTTCTTATTGTTTAGCCTTGTAACAGAAACCTGGCAAATCTATCCACTGCAAATACTAAGTGCGGCTCAAGTATCGATTACCGCAGGAATTGCGATCTCATATTTTCAAGATTTTATTCCAATGGCACAAGGTACAGCAACGACGCTGTACATGAATGCGACACAAATAGGGCAAACGGTCGGTTACTTATTATTTGGTTTCATTTCAACGTTTATTAATTACGGAAATCTTATTCTCATTTACTCAGCTTTTGCTGGGCTAGGTTTTCTATTTTTAGTATTTTTCGGGAAACAAAAATTCAATGTAGAAATGGTTAATACTAAAGAGCATGGACTATAACACTGTAAGAGTGGCGTAAAGCTCATTTCTCAAATAAAGGAAACGAGCTTTCAGATTGTCGACAAAAAGGTAGTGAGAAGCCCTTCTCGCTACCTTTTTTGTCATTTTTTGTTTAGGAATGGTGGGAAAAAGGCTGATCTCCGCTCCTAGTAGTGTGGGAAGCGGCTTGGCCCCGCCCGCGAAAAAGCGTCACCCGGTATGGAAATCTAACCACGTTGGGATTCTATCTATATTTTGAAATAAAATCCATTTAGACATGAGCGATTTCGTTCTATTACAGATTACGTTTTTCACTCGTAAAGCTTGAGAATTGTATTTTTAAATCTTCCGAAATACACTCACTAAATCTCGATAACCAGTGCGATCATCCTCAGTAGGCTCGTCAGTTTCTAGCGTCCACAAATCATCTAAAGGAGCTAAAAATTCATCTTTATTCTTTTGAAAAGATGTGTGGATATGATAGGTTTTTCCGTCTTTTGTAACAGTATAGCCCATATGGTAAATACCCTCCTGCCCAGCTTCCTCATAAATCCCAATTTCATCAATTTCATATTGTTCAAGATATGTTTGAAAAGGCTTTTGTAACTCATTTATGATTTGTGTTCTAGATAAGTACTCCAATACGGTCACTCCTTAAGAAAAATTCGATGTATTTAATATGGCTACTTAAGTTGTAAATTATCCAAATCCTTACCAATCGTTATGTTTGCTTCCACTGCTCTTCCAATACTAAAATAAAGGCTTCAACATTTTTGTTATTTTTCATAATTGGGGAATATACATAAGAAAAAGATCTTTTAAATGACTGCTGAGCGATTGGAAGAACAGCTAAATAGCGATGTGCTATTTCTCTTTTAATAGAATTTTGCGCTAACAAGGAAAGTCCCAGTCCATTTATTACTGATTCTTTAATTGCCTGAATGCTATTCATCGTTAAAAGCGATTTTATTTTTAGACCATTTTTAGCCAAGACCTCCATTAGAAAATCGCGATTACCGGAGCCTACTTCTCGTGATAACCAGGTTTCATTAATCAGTTCAGAAAAGTTGATTTTTTCTTTATGAACGAGTGGATGATCAGATGAAGAAACAACAAGAAACTCTTCCTCCATGAAGGGAATAATATGAAGCTCATTTTCCTTAGCCTCGCCTTCAATGAAGCCAATATCAATACGAAACTGGCGAACAGATTGCAATATTTCTTCTCTATTCCCAATCATGATTTCGATTTCAAGAGCAGGATATTTTCTCTGTAACTCAAAAAGGAGGGAGGGAAGAATGTACTCACCGATCGTATAGCTCGCACCAATCGTCAGCTTACCTGCTATTTTATGGTGGTACTCCAAAATCTCTTGTTTCGCTCGATCGTAAATTTCAATAATTTCTTTTGCACGGTTTAAGAGTAACTGTCCACTTGGTGTTATTTTTAAAAATTTTGGTGAGCGTTGAAATAGCTCCGTATTAAATTCTTTTTCCAAATTTTTAATATGGAGGCTGACGGTTGGCTGAGACATTAAAAGTTTATCCGCTGTTTTCGTAAAATTTTTCACTTCAGCTAATGTCACAAATGTTTTTAGTTCTTCTAACTGCATTCATCTCCCACCTTATGATTAGGAATCTCAATAATTCCGATTATTTAAAATTATTTTACATATTGACTTTTCTTCGTTAAAGTTTTTACATAGTTAAATGCCTTTCAGAAATTTCGAGGATGAGATTTTTTTTATTATAAAACCAACTTATTTGATAGGAAAAGTAAATATAATGATATATTACCAAATTTTTTGTGGGGTGGATAGTATTGCAAATTCAAGTAGGAAACAGTCCATTTAATCAGGAGCAGGCAGAACTTATAAATCAATTACTCGCAACTTTAACAGATTCACAAAAAATCTGGTTAAGTGGTTTTTTTTCTGGCTCCATATCTAGAGATAGTGGGACAACGGCGGTCAGTAATAAAAAGCAACCGACTGTGACGATAAAGGAAGAAATTACGATCCTATACGGTTCACAGACAGGAAATGCCCAGGGACTTTCAAAAAAAGCGCAAGAGGAGCTTGAAAAAAACGGCTTTAAAGTGACTGTCGCAGCCATGAACGATTTTAAGCCAAATCAACTAAAAAAGATAAACCAGCTACTCATTATAGTTAGTACCCATGGTGAAGGGGATCCCCCTGATAATGCCATTATCTTTCACGAATTTTTACATGGGAAACGAGCACCAAAACTTGAGAACTTGCACTATTCCGTTTTGGCACTTGGAGATAGCTCATATGAGTTTTTCTGCCAGGTAGGAAAAGAGTTTGATCGTAAACTAGAAGAACTTGGCGCTACAAGGATTTATCCTCGCTTTGATTGCGATCTCGATTATGATGAACCAGCCGAGCAATGGCTAGAAGGTGTAATCAAAAGTTTAAAAGATTCCAATCCAGCCGGCGAACCTCAAGCACTGAAGCTTTTATCAACTGCGCCAACCGTTTCTACATTTTCGAGAAGCAATCCTTTTAAAGCTGAAGTACTGGAAAATCTAAATTTAAACGGAAAAGGCTCTAATAAAGAAACACGCCATTTAGAATTATCACTAGAAGGCTCGGGGCTAACCTACAAACCAGGAGATAGTTTAGGGATTATTCCTGAAAATGATCCTGCGCTCGTTGATTCTTTGTTAAACGTTTTAAAATGGGGCGCAGATGAAACTGTCACAATTAATAAACAAGGCGAGATTTTATCATTAAAAGAAGCATTAACGAGCCACTATGAAATTACTGTCATTACAAAGCCGCTTTTGCAAAAGGTTCAAGAATTGCTTCAGCACCCCGATTTAGACGAACTTCTGGAAGCTAGAAACGAGACAGCGTTTAGAGACTACATTGAAGGGCGAGATCTTCTTGATCTTATAGAAGATTTTGGCACATGGGGCCATTCAGCACAAGAATTTGTATCGGTATTACGCAAAATACCGCCGCGTTTATATTCGATTGCAAGCAGTTATGAGGCAAACCCAGACGAGGTTCATTTAACGGTTGGTACAGTCCGATATACCGCCCATGGAAAAAATCGAAAAGGGGTTTGTTCTACTTTCTGTGCAGAAAGAATCTCTATTGGTGACAAGATCCCTGTTTATATCCAATCTAATGATAACTTTCGCCTTCCAGATGATCCAAGTACGCCGATTATTATGGTTGGACCAGGTACAGGAGTTGCTCCATTTCGCGCTTTTATGCAAGAACGTGAAGAACAAGGGGCATCAGGGAAATCATGGATGTTTTTTGGAGATCAGCATTTTATGACTGATTTTCTCTACCAAACAGAATGGAATCAATGGTTAAACAATGAAGTACTTACTAAAATGAGTGTCGCCTTTTCCCGCGATGGATCAGAGAAAATTTATGTACAGCATCGGATGAAAGAGCATAGTAAAGAACTATACTCCTGGCTTGAGGAAGGTGCTTTCCTTTACATTTGTGGAGATGAGAAGAATATGGCAAAGGATGTACACGAGGCCTTAATTGAAATTATCGAAAAGGAAGGGAATGTGAGTCGAACACTTGCAGAAGAATATTTGAGCAAACTTCAGCAGCAAAGGCGCTATCAAAGAGATGTATATTAAAGATTCAGGTGAGAGGAGAATGAATAATGGCAGACAAAATGATCAAAGCCCCTGATGGCCCTCCAAGTAAAAATGAAAAATTAAAAAGAGAGAGCAATTTTTTAAGAGGTATATTAAAAGAAGAGATGGCAGACCCGCTTCATGCAAGAATATCTGAAAATTCAAACCAGCTCTTAAAATTTCACGGAAGCTACCAGCAGGATGATCGCGATCTTCGCAATGAACGGCAAAGACAAAAGCTTGAGCCGGCCTATCAATTTATGATTCGCGTTCGGTTGCCTGGAGGAGTTGCTACAACTGAGCAGTGGCTTATTATGGACGAAATTGCTGAAAAATACGGAAATCAAACGCTTAAATTAACAACAAGACAAACATTTCAAATGCACGGTATTTTGAAGTGGAATATGAAAAATACGATGCAGGAAATTAATCGAGTCCTGCTCGATACAATTGCTGCCTGTGGCGATGTGAATCGTAACGTCATGAGCAATGCAAACCCTTTTCAATCGGAGCTCCACGCTGAAGTATATGAATGGTCGAAAAAGCTCAGTGATGATTTGCTGCCCAAAACAAGAGCTTATCATGAAATCTGGTTAGATGAAGAAAAAATTTTTAGTAGTCCAGAATTGGAAGAAGCCGAGCCAATGTATGGGCCAGTTTATTTACCAAGAAAATTTAAAATCGGCATTGCCATTCCTCCATCAAATGATGTCGATGTTTTTTCACAGGATTTAGGCTTTATTGCAATTGTTGAAGATGGCAAACTTGTAGGCTTTAATATCGTGATCGGTGGTGGAATGGGGATGACCCATGGTGATCCGGAAACCTATCCGCAAATAGCAAAAGTGATTGGTTTTTGCAAACCAGAACAAATGTATGAAGTAGCAGAAAAAATTATCACGATTCAAAGAGATTATGGAAATCGCTCCAATCGAAAAAATGCCCGCTTTAAATATACAGTTGATCGCCTTGGCCTTTCTGCTGTCAAAGAAGAGTTAAACAAAAGGCTGGGGTGGTCATTAGGGCAAGCAAAACCATTCCAATTTGATCATAACGGTGACCGTTTCGGTTGGGTGAAAGGAATAAAAGGAAAATGGAACTTCACCCTTTTCATAGAAGGGGGAAGGGTGAAAGATTTTGAAAATATTAAAATTAAAACTGGAATTCGTGAGATTGCCAAAATTCATAAGGGGGATTTCAGACTTACTCCAAATCAAAACTTAATTATTGCAAATGTGTCAAGCCGCAATAAAAAACAAATACATGAATTATTGGAAAATTACGGATTAACAGATGGACATCACTTCAGCGCCTTACGCAGAAACTCGATCGCTTGTGTCGCATTGCCAACATGCGGATTGTCCATGGCAGAGGCCGAACGTTATTTACCTACTCTTATTGACAAGATCGAAACGATTATTGATGAAAATGGTCTGCATGATGAAGAGATCACGATTCGAATGACTGGCTGCCCGAACGGCTGTGCCAGACACGCATTAGGAGAAATCGGATTTATCGGAAAATCACTTGGCAAATACAATATGTATTTAGGTGCGGCATTTGATGGTAGCCGCCTCAGTAAATTGTATCGTGAGAACATTGGCGAAGAGGAAATTTTATCAGAGCTAAAAATACTCCTGCCAAGATACGCAAAGGAGAGAAAAGAAGGGGAACATTTCGGAGATTTTGTGATACGCGCCGGGATTGTTGGAGAGACAACAGATGGAACCAATTTTCATGATGTAAAGTAAGAGAAATTTAGTTAGAATATTTCGTCTTTAAATGTTGACAAATCATATCGAAATGGTAGGATTAAAAGTACTTCTAAGGTGATTTTTACAAACTTCTTTCATGAAAGGAGGGCGAATCGCTCTGAAACAAGCAAATTGGCAAAATACAATCAAGCATTTAGAAGAAATGCTTACGACAATGAAATTTGGATCTATTACATTAGTCGTACAGGATGGAAAGATCGTGCAGATTGAAAAAAATGAAAAGATTCGTCTTCCTTAAACATTTGATATAAACACTTGCTGACTAGACAACTAGAGGCAGGCTATCCTTTTTTATAAAGGAAGTCTGCCTTTTTTAATGGATAGGCTCTGTTATATGTCGGTGTTGATTTTTGGCTCATTTTCTCACTGACCTTTCAGTTATGCAGAAAGGCATGTGAAACTTTGGTTTCACATGAAATGAGCCCAAAATCATTTAACAACCATTCTATTTAACAAAGCCAATGGATAAAGGAGGTTTAATCTATGAAAACCGCGATAACTTATGAAAACTGGCAACCAATTCCCCATCTGTTCAAAATGGATGAACCTTTTAAAGGAGCGTATTCTGTACTTGAGTGGGCTTACCAAGTATATCCTGAAGAGAAAATCGTTTACGCTTCTAGCTTTGGGGCTGAGGGAATTGTCTTAATTGACCTTATTCATCAAATAAAGCCTGATGCACATATCATTTTTTTAGATACAGCTTTACATTTTCCAGAAACATACGACGTGATCGAAAAAATAGAAAGACGCTTTCCTACACTACGAATTGAAAAAAAGAAACCTGCTCTTACTTTAGAACAACAAGCCGAAAAATATGGGACGGCATTGTGGAAACGAGAACCAAACCAATGCTGCCATGTCCGCAAAGTTATTCCGTTACGAGAGGCAATCGGAAAAAAAGTGGCATGGATATCTGGGTTAAGACGAGAACAATCACCATCAAGAGCTCATACTGAATTTCTTAATAAAGATGAAAAATTTAAAAATATAAAAATATGTCCGTTAATCCATTGGACGTGGGACGAAATTTGGGCATATATTAAAGCACATGAACTTCCATACAATGAATTGCACGATCATCATTATCCAAGTATTGGCTGTTTTCCATGTACACAACCGGTAGCAAATGAGGGTGATTCTAGAGCAGGCCGTTGGTCTGGTAGTAGCAAGACAGAGTGTGGACTTCACACAAGCTAGGGGAGGTTGGCACGATGGTGATTTTAGCCATTCTCATTGCATTATTTTTTGCCCTAAACATAGGAGCTTCAGGTGCCGCAGCATCGATGGGAATTGCTTATGGAACGGGCGTTGTTAAAAAGGGGATGGCATTGTTTCTATGTGCCATTGCTTTATTTCTAGGTGCCTATTTAGGCGGGGGAGAAGTCGTGAAAACATTGGGGAGCGGAATTGTTCCGGAACATACGTTTACAGTATCCGTTACAATTCTAGTTCTTCTTTCAGCCGCCTTGTCTTTATTTTTAGCGAATATTTTAGGAATCCCTCTTTCGACAAGTGAAGTTGTTGTAGGATCAATTGTCGGAGTCGGGATTGTCTATCAATCTTTATTTTTCGATAAATTGGCATGGATCTTACTATTCTGGGTGTTGACTCCTTTTATTGCCTTCATCATGGCTGTTGTTTCTTCCATGATTCTTAAAATAAAGAAAATTAAAAAATGGTTAGAGAAACCTTCGATCAGCCGCATTTTACCGTTCATTGTGATCGTGATGGGTATGTTTGAAGCTTTTTCGGCAGGAATGAACAATGTTGCAAATGCAGTCGGACCATTGGTGGGAGCAAAAATACTTTCTATTCAATCAGGAATCTTTTGGGGCGGGCTGTTTGTTGCATTGGGGGCGCTGATTCTCGGAAAACGGGTACTGGAAACGAACGGAAAAAAAATTACCAGCATACGTTTAGAAGATGGGTGCATTATTTCCGGAACTGGAGCAAGCATCGTTATGACAGCCTCCCTTTTTGGCATCCCTGTTCCGTTAACGCAAATTACGACGAGCTCGATTATCGGTATTGGCTTTGTAAAAGACGGTATCAATGTCCTAAAAAAGAAGATCGTCATTCAATTGTTAACCGTTTGGGTCGTTTCCCCCATTATTTCGCTGACACTTTCCTACAGCCTTATTCAAATAATCATTGAAAAGAATTTCTATCCAATATTCGTGTTGGCAATGGCGCTGATATTGATTGTAGGCATTGTTCTTGTTATGAAAAGAAAATTTGTTTCCTTGCCAACTCAAGCAAGAAAGGAAACATCTTTAACGGAAAAAAGTTAATTTTTTGGAAAGGGTTGAGAAGTTTGTCATTTTTACCAACACCACATGGTGGAACATTAATCCAATTATATAATCCAACATTCGATATACAATCGATTGAGAAAGAAATTCCTATTGATGCCATTTCGTTAAGCGATCTTGAACTAATTGGAGCCGGCCTCTTTAGTCCACTGACTGGCTTTCTTGGCAAAGAAGACTACGAATCCGTCGTAGAAAGCATGCGGCTAGCAAATGGTACCGTATGGTCGATTCCGATTACATTACCGATTACACCTGAGATCGCTAAAACTTTGACAGAAGGGGAAACGTATAAATTGAACTTTGAAGGGGAGACATTTGGCGTCATTACTGTATCTGAGTGGTTTGAGCCAAATTTACAAAAAGAAGCTGTTCAAGTCTATCGAACTGATGAAATTGCTCACCCTGGAGTAAAAAATCTTTTTCAAAGAGGAAGTATTTATGTTGCAGGAGATATTGTTCTCGTGAAAAAACCTGAAAAAGGTATCTTTGCAGATGTTTGGTATGAACCGAAGGAAACACGTGCTCTTTTTGAAAAAAATGGCTGGAAAACAGTTGTTGGCTTTCAAACACGAAATCCTATTCACAGAGCGCATGAGTATATCCAAAAAGTTGCCTTGGAAACGGTTGACGGACTCTTTGTCAACCCACTTGTGGGAGAAACAAAAGCAGATGATATTCCAGCAGATATTCGCTTAAAGAGTTATAGAGTTTTGCTCGATAATTATTATCCAACGGAAAGGGTCCATCTAGGAGTCTACCCGGCTGCGATGAGATATGCGGGACCCCGTGAAGCAATTTTCCATGCCATCGCTCGCAAGAACTTTGGTTGTACTCATTTTATTGTTGGAAGGGATCATGCCGGAGTTGGTAATTATTATGGCACTTATGATGCACAACTAATCTTTAATGAATTCACAGAGGAAGAATTAGGAATAAAACCACTTTTCTTTGAACATAGTTTCTATTGTCAAAAATGCGAAGGAATGGCATCGGACAAAACTTGTCCGCATGGAATAGAAGAACGGGTTATTCTTTCCGGAACAAAAGTTAGAGAAATGCTGAGCAATGGTGTTTTACCGCCATCTACTTTTAGTAGAAAAGAAGTAATCAAAGTCCTAATCGATGGTCTTAAAGAAGCAACAACAATGTCAGGAGGAAGATAAACTTGAAAGCTAGTAATCTCACATGGCATCAAACAACCATAACAAAGCAAGAACGGAGAAACCAGAATGGACATGGGAGTTGCGTCCTTTGGTTTACCGGACTTTCTGGATCTGGCAAATCAACGATTGCTAATGCGGTCTCAAGTGAGTTATTTCGTCATGGCATCAACGAATATGTTCTAGATGGTGATAATATTCGCCATGGTTTAAATAAAGATCTAGGATTCAGTGAACAGGATCGCACTGAAAATATAAGAAGAATTGGTGAGGTTGCCAAATTATTTGTCGACAGTGGAAAAATTGTTACTACAGCTTTTATTTCACCTTTTCAGGCGGATCGGGATCAAGTGCGCGAGCTTTTTGACGATGATGAATTTTTTGAAATTCACATTGACTGTCCCCTTGAAGAATGTGAGAAGAGGGATCCAAAACAGCTCTATGCGAAGGCGAGAAGAGGAGAAATTAAAGATTTCACAGGGATTAACTCTCCTTACGAGGAACCTGAAAACCCTGATCTAGTCATTCACACAAATCTATTATCCATTCAGGAATCTGTCGAGGTAATTATTCACTTTTTACAGAAAAAAAATCTTCTATAGTTTAAGGAAGGATGAGGGGTCTATGGTTGGCAAAGTATATTTAGTTGGAGCTGGTCCAGGTGACCCTGATTTAATAACCGTAAAAGGGCTTCGCTATATAAAAGAGGCAGATGTCATTCTATATGACCGCTTAGTTAATCAGGAGCTTTTACAATATGCACGTGAGGATGCACAATTAATTTATTGTGGAAAACAGCCGCACGCACATACAATGAAACAAGAAACGATAAATCACATTCTTGTTATATATGCAAAAAGAGGACTCCAAGTAGTTCGCTTAAAAGGGGGAGATCCTTTTGTCTTTGGTCGCGGAGGCGAAGAAGCGCAAACATGCATCCATCATCAAATTCCGTTTGAAGTCGTCCCAGGGATTACAGCAGGGATCGGTGCTGCGGCTTACGCAGGGATCCCTGTAACCCATCGGACATTAAGCAAAAGCTTTGCCTTTATAACAGGCCACCAAGCTGGAGATAAAGCTGCAGAGCAGCAATGGCACCATTTGGCAAGAGGGGTAGATACACTTTGTGTTTATATGGGAATCGGCCAACTTCCATTAATTATTGAAAATTTAATTAAAAATGGAAAGAACAAAAATACTCCAATCGCCATTATTCAATGGGGCACTTTAATGAAACAAAAAACAGTAATTGGAACACTCGAAACAATTAGCAAAATCGTAGATAGGGAAAATATCGTCAATCCAAGCATGATTGTCATTGGTGAAGTAGTGGGCCTTAATCGACAATTAAATTGGTTTAATGCTGAAAAGAATTCAATTGTTTCAATAACCGGGAGCTAAATAAACTTAGGAAGTGATTACGATGAAAGCCATTCTTTATGTAGGGCATGGAACCCGCTCAAAAAAAGGAGCTTTAGAGGCAAAAATGTTTATCGAAAACATCATGAAAAAAATTCCGATTCAAATACAAGAAATGAGCTTTCTTGAACTCACTTCTCCTTCCATAGACAAAGGATTCCATCAGTGTGTGGCGAGGGGAGCAACAGAAATTATGATCGTTCCGATTTTTCTTCTCTCTGCTGGCCATATGAAAAAAGATATACCTGAAGTGATAGGTGGACTGAAAAAGAAATATCCAACTGTTCAAGTCACAATTGGCAATGCGTTTGGGGTGCAAAAAGAAATACTGGATGCACTGGCACAATTAATTATATTGGCAGTGCAAGATTTATCGCATGATGATGCTCTCTTAATTGTTGGAAGAGGAAGCAGTGATCCTGATATTCAAAGGGCTTTTTTTGAAATTGAAGAAGGAATTAAGAAAAGGCTAAAAATCACGGAAATCTCGACTTGCTATCTTGCGGCAGCAAAACCAACTTTTCAAGAAGGATTACATGGCATGCTCGCCAAAAAAAGAAAACGGGTGATTATCATTCCATATCTCTTGTTCTCTGGGCTTCTATTATCAGAAGTCACCCATTGGTGTCAAAAATTCGCACCAAAGATTGTTCAGGTTGAACCATTAAGTCGCCATGATGCAATCCAAAATGTTGTCATTCGTTCAGTACTTGAAACGAAAAGAGGAGCGGCACTCCAAGTTTAGTGTAATTATAATCTTTACTAAAGCTTCCCAATTACAATTTGGGAGGCTTTTATATTTTGAAATGCTGAAATTTACTTAAATGTTTAATCAAGAGGAAACGGTTTTTTGATGTCATCATGAAACATTTTGCCTAATTTAATCAAAAAAGATTTAATGAAGTTTTACATCCTGTTAATATTCCCCATATACGAACAGCTTAAAATAAAGTAAAACGACATAAAGGGGGATTACTCATGATCACAAAATGGGCCCATCATCTGTATCGTTATGATTGCGGATTATTTCATTCACTAAACTGTCTATTTGAGCGCAAAGCATTAAATATCTTCTTTAGCCGTATAACCTATTTTGGCGGAGCCACTTTTACAATCACTTTCTGCCTGTTTATCATTCTATTCGCAGAGTCCCCAGTAAAAATGTGGGGAATTGAAAGTGGGCTTGCTCTATTGTTTAGCCATCTTATTGTCATGCTGATTAAAAAAATTTATCCGCGAGAACGTCCCTATCTCTCGATTAAAGAAGCATACGTTGATATCAATCCATTAAAGGATCACTCTTTTCCTTCCGGACACACAACAGCGATTTTTTCCGTCATTACTCCATTCATTATCCATTTGCCAATCACCAGTCTCCTCCTATATCCAATTGGCTTTTGTGTAGGGGCATCGCGCGTCGTTTTAGGCTTGCATTATCCTTCAGATGTGTTAGCAGGTGCATTATTAGGTTCGCTCTTTGCCATTTTAGCCGTATCGATTTTTTAAGGAGGGGAAACGTGCATGAAAATCGCCATCTTTACCGATACATTTACACCACAAGTTAATGGGGTCGCCTTAACGTTTCAACGCTTTGTCGATTATTTAGATAAAGTAGGGATCGAATATCGTTTATTTGTTCCAGACGGTCATGAGACAGATTTATTTTCCAACCAAATTTTCAGATTTACAAGTTATCCGTTTTTTCTATATCCTGAATGTCGCCTCGCCTTACCAAATGTCATCCATATAAAAAAAGAACTTGAACAATTTCAACCGGATATCATTCATGTGGCGACTCCCTTTAATATTGGATTAGCCGGTATTTATTATGCGAAAAAACTTGAGATTCCCCTTGTGGGGTCATACCATACCCATTTTGATCGATATCTGCAATATTACGACTTACAATTTTTATCTAAATTCATATGGAAATACCTACGTTGGTTTCATCGTTCATTTAAAAAAACATTTGTTCCTTCTTATGAAACAAAAACGGAATTGATTAACAGAGGGTTTACAAATGTAGATATTTGGAGTAGAGGTGTGGATTGCTCTTTATTTCATCCCCATTTTTCTTCTACTCGCTTAAGAGAGCAATACAAAATAACAGAGCCATATATTTTAAGCTATGTAGGACGGCTAGCACCTGAGAAAGATCTTGATGTCTTAATGGAAATCGCAAAGCGCTTGCCTTCTCATATCCAAAATAAAGTGCATTGGATAATAGCAGGTAACGGGCCGCTGTATGAGGAACTACAAGGACAGAAGCTAGCAAATATGACGTTTACCGGCTATATCAAGGGAGAGAATTTAGCAGAGCTTTATGCAGTTTCTGATCTGTTTGTTTTTCCTTCAAGTACTGAAACTTTCGGAAATGTTGTGCTAGAATCTTTTGCTTGTGGAACTCCAGTCGTTGGAGCTAAAGCTGGCGGAGTTCAAGAAATCATTGAAGATGGACGAACTGGAAAACTATGCCAACCAGGAAATGTAACCGAGTTTGTTGAAAGCATCACTGAACTAGTAAATAAGCAATCTACTCTAAAATTAATGAGCCTGGAAGCAAGAAATTATGCATTAGGGCAATCATGGGAAAGAATATTTTCGGATCTTTTAATGCAATACGAAGGCGTTGTTACGAAGACAGAAACTAAGCGCATGATTGCAAATTTATAAATGGAGGGGTCATTTTGGAGAAGAGGGCAATTGCGATAATCGGAACGGGCTATGTTGGTTTAGTTACTGCCGTATCTCTAGCAGAACTCGGGCATAACGTCATCTGTGTTGATATTGATAAAAACAAGATCAACCTTTTAATGGCTGGGAAATCCCCTATATATGAGCCTGGATTAGAGACATTATTAGTGCAAAATTTAAAAAGCGGACGACTCTCTTTTACGTGGAATCATCGCCAAGCCATTCAAAATGCGGATATTATTTATCTCGCAGTGGGAACCCCATCATTGCAGGATGGTTCCGTGGACCTTTCCTATCTGATGGAAGCCGCCAAAGAAATCAGTCTCTCAGCCCATGATGAAATCGTTGTGGTCACAAAAAGCACTGTTCCCGTCGGTACGAGTGAAATAGTAAAGAAATTTATCGAAAAGCATGCGGTACAGCCAATTAATGTCCACGTTGTCTCCAATCCAGAATTTCTACGAGAAGGGCAAGCACTTCAAGATACATTTCACGCAGACCGGATCGTCATCGGTGCTGATGATGACGTTGGCGCTAAAATCTTAATGGAATTATATGAACCGTTGCATCTGAACATTATTCGCACTGATTTAAGGAGCGCAGAACTAATTAAATATGCCTCCAATGCATTTTTAGCGACGAAGATTAGCTTTATTAATGAAATTGCCAACATTTGCGAAAAATTAAACGCCAATATTGAAGATGTCGCTCGAGGAATGGGCAGTGACTCAAGAATCGGAACGCAATTTTTAAAAGCTGGAATCGGCTATGGCGGCTCATGCTTTCCGAAAGATACGAACGCCTTAATGCAAATCGCTGGGAATTTAAGTCATCAATTCGAACTTCTTGAAGCTGTTATCCATGTAAATAATCGGCAGCAATCACTTCTTTTTGAAAAGGCAAAGACGAGATTTGCGAAGCTTAAACATTTAAAAATAGCGCTCCTCGGCCTTTCCTTTAAACCGAACACAGATGATCTGAGGGAATCTCCAGCTCTGCCATTAGCAAACAAACTTATTCAAGATGGGGCAAAAGTGATAGCATTTGATCCTGTTGCGTATGAAAAGGGGAGAAAGCTGCTTCCAGATGAAGTAAAGGTTACCGATGATATCCGGCATGCTCTGCAAGAAGCTGACCTCGCCTTTATCGTCACCGATTGGGATGTTATTAAAGATTTCCCTTTGGCATTATATGAAAAATTAATGAAGAGACCCGTTATCTTTGACGGTCGTAATTGCTTTGCGCTCAGTGAAGTTTCTCAATATGCGATTGAGTACCATTCCATCGGTAGACAATCGATTTATCGTTTGAAAGAAGTATCATTAAAACGACAAACAATGAAACAGAAGACAGTGTCCTCTATAAATTTCTTGACAACTTAACTCAGCGAAAAATGTAATCTTTCAAAAATAGGATTTTAAATGTTCATTGAACATATGAATCTTTTCCGATACAAAAGTGATTGCATCATCTTTTCAAAACATTAAAAAGCACTCTTCTAAAAAGAAAGAGTGCTTTAATCTATTATGAGGCTTGCTGTTCTTGAACAGGATGATTTGCTTTTTTTCTAGGGGCAAGATGAAAGATGATATTCAACACGATCGCTGTTAGACTTCCGATAACGATGCCATTGCTTGTTAAAATGTGAATTCCTTCTGGAAGATTGTTAAAAATAGCCGGAACAGTTGTAACACCGAGCCCCATTCCAATGGAACAAGCAACAATTAAAAGGTTCTCCTGAGAGTTAAAATCAATCCTACTAAGCATTTTGATTCCTGCAGCAATAACCATTCCAAACATGGCAACCATTGCTCCACCGAGCACAGAGGTTGGAATAACCGTTGTGAATGCACCAATTTTTGGAATGAGGCCAAGGAGGACGAGAATGATTCCTGCTGTGTATATAACATTATTACGTTTAACACCGGAGAGCTGCAGAAGCCCAACGTTTTGCGAGTAAGTCGTATAAGGGAAAGCATTAAATAAGCCGCCTAAAACAATGGCTAAACCTTCCGCGCGATATCCTTTCGATAAATCCTTTTCAGTAATCTTTTTCTCAGTAATTTCACCTAACACAAAATAGACACCTGAGGATTCTACAAGACTAATAATAGCAACAATCGTCATCGTCAAAATAGCAGACCATTCAAAAGTCGGCATTCCAAAATAAAATGGCGTTGGCAAATGCACCCATGATGCTTCGGAAACTTCACTAAAATCAACCATGCCGATTAAGTAAGCAACAGCCGTTCCTGCTAACAGCCCGATTAAGATTGAGATGGAGCGGATGAATCCTCTCGTAAAGCGGTATAAAAGCAAAATGAACAATAACGTAGAGAAGGCAAGGGAAATATTTGTCAGTGAGCCATAGTCAGCACTTCCTTCACCGCCGGCAATATTATTCATCGCTACCGGGATAAGAGTGATACCGATAATTGTCACAACAGAGCCCGTTACGACAGGTGGAAAAAATTTAACCAATTTACTAAAAATAGTAGAAATTAAAATGACAATTAAGCCTGATACTAAAATAGCTCCATAAATTGCGGAAATTCCATGTTCTCCACCAATAGCAATCATAGGAGCCACTGCGGTAAATGTACATCCGAGTACAACCGGCAAGCCAATTCCGAAAAAACGATTCTTCCAAACCTGTAAAAGGGTCGCAACCCCACACATTAAAATATCAATTGATACTAAATAAGTAAGCTGCTCACCTGTTAATCCTAACGCACCTCCGACAATAATAGGTACGATCACTGCTCCAGCATACATGGCCAAAACATGCTGAATCCCTAATGATGTTGTTTTAAACAAGTCTCTGTTCATAATAGCGCAGCCTCCACTTCATCTAAAAATTGCACGCCACCTTCAAGAGAACTTATTCTAGCAAGAGATTCGACTCGAAAGCCTTTTTCTCTAAGTAGGCTGCCACCATTTTGGAATGATTTTTCAATCACAATCCCAATACCTGCGACTTCTGCACCCGAAGCTTTGACAATATCGACTAAACCTAATGCTGCCTGACCGTTAGCGAGAAAATCATCAATAATTAAGACACGGTCATCTTGCATTAAAAATTGATTTGAAACAGAAATCTCGTTGGTTTCATTTTTTGTAAACGAGTGCACGCTTGCAGTAAGTAAATCATTAACTAGAGTCAGTGACTTTCTTTTGCGAGCAAAAACGACAGGAACCTCTAATTCTAAAGCGGCCATTAAGCCTGGTGCAATTCCGGAAGACTCGATAGTCAACACTTTGGTAATATTTTCTTTCTTAAAACGGTTGGCAAATTCCTTTCCAACTTCCGCCATCAATCGGGGGTCAATTTGATGGTTTAAAAAAGAATCAACTTTTAAAACCTGTGAAGAAAGTACTCTTCCTTCAAACCTAATTTTGTCTTTTAATGTTTTCATCATTTTCCTCCTTATGGCATTGGCTTTTTAAAACAGAATGGTTGATAAAGTGATTTTGGATCATTTCGTATGAAATCAAAGCTTCACACCCTTTTAAGAAACACTTTAGGATCAGAGAGGACATGAACCAAAAATTGGACAGTATAAAAAGCCATTACATAAAAAACCTGAACGTCATGACACTCCTCAAACATGAGTGAGCCAATGACCTTCAGGTGCTATCATAGAAGGAAATGGAATAAACACCTTTCATTAGGTGTTATCCCCATTGCTCACCCATAGTCAGTATATTTACGGTACACTGGTAGAAACTTGCAGGCCATATCCCCGCGATTATATGAGTGAATGCACTTATTCATTTGTATGAAAGTATTATAGGAGCAAATCTTAATTTTGTAAATGGGAGAAGATGAAATATTAGTAATGAATGCTGATTGTTTACCTAGTAAAAACGTGCTAAAAATGAATTAGAGAAAAGGGTTGGAGGTTTTTTTAAATGGAATTGCGGCAATTAAAATATTTTCTTACAATAGCAAAATGTAAAAGTATCACGAATGCTGCTGAAATATTGCATATTTCACAACCTGCATTAAGTAAAATGATGAAAGGATTAGAAGAAGAGCTTGGTATGACCTTGCTTTTGCGTTCCAATAAGTCTAATGAATTAACTGATGCTGGCTTAATTGTTATGGAATATGCTCAAAAAATATTTTCCGAAATAGACAATATGACGACGACACTTAATGATTTAACCAATTTAAAAAGGGGAGAAATTCAAATCGGTTTACCTCCGATCATTGGTAGTTTATTTTTTCCCAATATCATGGCAAATTTTCACAAGGAATATCCAAATATTAAAATGAACGTAACTGAATATGGAGCAGCAAAGGTTGTTAAATCTGTGAAAGATGGGGAACTTGACCTTGGAGTTGCTGTTCTTCCCGTTGATGGAAGAACATTTAATATTTATCCAATCGTGGAGGAGCGCATGAAACTTCTAGTTCATCATGAGCATCGACTTGCTTCTTTAAAAAAAGTTCATCTTAAAGAATTAAAGGATGAAGAGCTCATTTTTTATCATGAAGATTTTGCCCTCCATGACATTATATGGAAAAAATTTATCGAGAGTGGTTTTGAACCAAAGATTTTATTTAAAAGCTCACAGTGGGACTTAATGTCAGAAATGGTCGCTGCCAACTTAGGGGTAACGATCCTGCCAGAATCAATTTGTAATCGAGTTATGAATAAGCGCATTCGAATTATAGAACTTATTCCGATAACCCCCTGGAATCTTGCGCTGATTACAAAGAAGGATAAATATCTTTCATATGCCGGGCGAACTTTTATCGATTATATTTCAAAACATTCTTCCTCACGCATTGTATATAACTTAAAGTTATGAAAATCATAATAAATATGTATTTTACGCATGTTCCTAAACCGTTGTAATATAGTCATATCCATTTAAGGGGAGGGAGCATGAGGATGAAAATTTTAACGATTGCCACACAAATTTTGTTTATTCATTTGTTTTTATTATTAGGTGTGGGTGTTAAAGCTTTCTTATCAATTCCTATTCCTGCCTCAATGATCGGATTATTGCTGCTTTTTCTTGCGCTTTGCTTTAAAATTGTCAAACTAGAATGGGTGGAGAAAGGAGCAAACTGGCTTATAGCAGAACTGCTTTTATTTTTTGTTCCAGCAGCAGTCGGCATCATTAATTATGATGAAATTTTAAGTATTCAAGGGCTAGAAACATTGCTTTTAATTGCGGTTAGTACATTAATCGTGATGGGTTCGACGGCCTTTGTTGCAGATATTATTTTTAAGAGGAAAGATCGTGATCCCGCATGATGTATATTAGTTTAACGATTGCCACCTGTGTATTTTATTTTTTTACGAAGAAAATGTATCAAAAATATTCTATCACCATTGTTCATCCACTTTTACTTTGTCCTTTATTATTAATCATTATGATCACTCCATTGCATATCTCAGCTGATCAATATATGAAGGGAACAGCAGCATTAACACATTTGTTAGGTCCGGCCACCATCGCTTTTGCAATTCCAATTTATAAGCATCTTGACATGATTAAAAAGCATATGTCCACGATCCTGATTAGTTTAATTACAGGAACGCTTATTGCGATCTTCAGTTCTTTTGCATTATCATTGATTTTTAGATTGAATTCCAATCTTTTGGTCAGTATCTTGCCCCGTTCTATTACAACACCTATTGCTATAGAGGTTTCAAAGGATATTGGCGGCCTCCCAACTTTAACAACCATTTTTGTGATTATAACAGGGATTGTCGGAGGAATCATTGGGCCACATGTGATAAGAGGACTTTCAATTCAATCACCATTGGCAAAAGGGCTGGCATTGGGAATGAGCGCCCATGGAGTGGGAACATCGAAGGCTAGAGAATATGGCGAACAAGAGGCAACCTTTTCAACTTTAGCAATGATTTTTGCAGCATTCATTACGATGTTTTGGGCTAAATTACTTATTCCTCCACTTATCCGCTTAACAGGAGCTGTTTAAGACTGCCAAATTCGCAGAAGCTTTCATTCATGCTTGTAACAGTATGGGCCTTTAATATATATCGAATTGATTTTTGGCTCATTTCGTTTGAAACATTGGTTTCACACGAAATGAGCCAAAAATCGTTTTATCCACAATTATTGTTTAACAACACCTTTTCATTAATTGAATCGTGATTAATAATCGGTGACAATCAAATTTCGGTCTAAAAATTTTTCAATTTCTTCGCTGACCTGATACGATATTTGTGGCGAATCATAATTTTCAAACACATATTCACATTTGCTTTTGTAAGCCATAATTTCATCGTAATGGGTGAGATGGCGCTCAATATCTCTCTCATTGTCGCCCCGTTCCTTTTGTCTATTTATGACTGTATCACGGTTGGCATAAATAAAGAATCTCATGACCCGTTCACCATACATCCTCTTAAGCTTTTCCGTTCCTTCAGGATTTAAAGTTAAATAGACAAGATTGTGATTTTCAAAGGCTCTAATTATGTCTTTTTCTCGAATGCCATAGTGATTTCCATCAAGCTCAACAGCCTCTAAAAATTCTCCAGCTAGATTCATAGTTCTAAATGTCTCTTCATCTACAAAGTGATAATCCTCACCATTTGTTTCGTAGTGGCGGGGCAGACGTGTCGTGTAAGAGAGCACTGTCTCCATATCAAAAGCAGTCGCCACCATTTTTGCCACCGTTTTTCGACCAGAACCATCAGGGCCGGTATAAATAAAAAGCATTTCCTTTTCTTTAATCCTGTACATGGACAAACCTCCTCATTTAAATAATTGGTGTCATGTGCAATAGAAATAGCTACTGAGTTTGCTCTTATTGACATTGTATCAGATTTTTTGAAAAATTAGAATATTTTGTCAAGGGTTCTTCTTTTTTTAATTATGTTTTTTAACAAAAGAAAAAAGCGCAAATTATCTTTGAAACCATTAAAATTCGAGATACTCCTGCAATGGTTATTTCAAAGCTATTTTTCTGAGTGCTTATCGCCTTACACGATAAAGTTAAATCCCGATTTGTAGATGTTAGGTCTTTGCTGCTTGAAAACTCATAAAAAAGTGATCCACAACAAACCTAGACCATAAAAGAAAGCGAATGAACTTCATTCGTTTTTAACAAATTTAGCAAAAAGAAAAGGGCTGTCCAAAAAAGTCTGCTTTCACTGACTTTTTTGGACAGCCCCAAGTGAAACTTTGGTTTCACGCGAAATGAGCGAAAAATCATTTTATCAACAATTCTGTTTAACAAAACCATTTAAAAAGAGAAAGAACGCTTGCTTGTGATCAAATAACGAAACATTAGCACGGCTCTGATTCGAGAAAACGAAGGGAGAAAGTCAACACTCTCTTAACATTTGATCGAGTCAGAGCAAGCTTTTAACACGGAAAAATTATTTTCTATAATTAATATTTTTCATGTAGCTTAACATTGCAAGGATCGTCCCTGCAAAAGGCAAGATTATTGATAAGGGAATTGTGTAGAGTAATTGCTAAATTGTTGGTACGCTTGATCAACTTTTTGCTGTTCAGCTGCCTCCAATTTATACCAACCCTTTTTAAACATTAAATTAAAAAGTTCTCTTGAAGTTTGATGCGTCTCTTCCAATATTTGCAAAAAGTCTTGATACAACTGGTCATGACTTGCCTCACGAACGGCAATATTTAAACTATCTGTTAAATATTTACACGTGGATAATCCGTCATTGATAAAGTCTCTTTCATTCATTTCTGGTGTTTTTATCTTCGGTAACTGTCCTGTTGAAGGATTCGCAATCTGCTTGTTTTGTTGTTGATTTTGCAAAATACATCACCTGCTTTCTTAATGCTGTTGACCTTGATTTGGATTCGGAACATTCGCCATAATGGCATCGTTATTAACCTGTAAATGGGAAAGTAAACGTTGATAATGATTTTGATGCATTTTTCCAGCCTGTTCAAATGCTTGTTTAATCTCAAGATCATTTACTTGCTGCGCATAGAAGTGAAATTTCTTGAATGCAAGTAATTCCCACGACATTGCATCCTTTAAATAGGACAAGTCTTTTGTCGTAATGGCCGGTGGTGGTGACGGCATTGGTGTTTGTTGTGAAATTTGCATAGTCTTCTCCTTTACAAAAAAATTTATGTCAATAAAGGGCAATGTTGTGAATTAAGCTCCATTTCATCAATCCCTTTATCAACTCCTGGTGCACGATTTAAGCCTTGAAAAACTTGATCCATCGTTTATTTTTTTCTTCAATTATGTACACCTCCTCATCCCTAGGTTTCCACGAAATAAATCGGATATTCATCGTTCAAAGCATCTTCTAAAAATCGACAAATTCACATACATTTACGGTAGTAACAGTAATGTGAGGAGGGACAATAATTGAAATTTGAACAAGAGCGAGCAACTCTATTTGGAGAAAATTTAATTCATTTTGCTCAGTATGTTCGCAATAGTGAAAACATCAATAATCTATCTGATCACCATAAACTATTTCGCCTTAAAAACATCATAGAAGAATATCGTATACAATTATTAGGGGAAGAAATTGTTCGGCTTAATCAATTTAATTGGCAAAAGGAACAATCTGAATTATTAATTTTTAGAGCTTGCAAAGCACTCGAAAATATTGCTGAATATGTAGAAAATAACTTAGATGACCTCTTTATTTACTCTGCAAGAATCCATATATTGAAGCATTTTTATGAATCCTTCCATTTTACCAACTGATGCTAGACCGCTATAATAGAAAGAGATAATGCTGAAAAAGGGGAAAAACGATCTTGAAATCCAAAAGAGTCACTTTTATCGTTCCAATAATGGTTATTGTTGGCATAGCATCAATTTATATGCTGCAAACAGGCTATTCCGAAATTGATCTTTCCATTCGAATGTTGATTACATTCGGAGCCGTTATTTTTTCAGGAATTATTTCCTATTTTTTATTTCCTGAGAATGAAGAAAATAAACGTAGATGAAATCAACAGGTTTCATCTTTTATTTTTGAGGATTTATTAAAAATACTGTTACATTTCTTGCGAAAGAGAGGATTTACAAGAATTTCAGTTCCACGACACAGTTGGAGAAAAAGAACCAAAATTCAAGACCGACAAATAACAAAGTCAATTTAACAGAATTTCAAACTAGTATAAACCGTTTGTTTTTTAACTTCATTTTATCGTAGATCTCCGACATATCCATGCTGGGAGAAGGAGCGACATTAAATATGAGAAGGCTCGATTTTCATCAATCAAACTAAAAAGCCAACAACATCAGATAACAGAGAGATTGTTTAAGAAAAGAAAGGATGTCTTTATGTTTAAATTAGAAAACTTCATTACAAATTTCGATTGGGAAAATCTGCTGATTAAAGGCGGAGTAATTACACTTAAAGTAATTGGGATACTTTTCGCCTACTGGATTATTAGACGGATTGGCCGTAAAATTCTTGATCGGACATTTAATAATATATTGCACCGCCAAGATATAACCGAAGGAAGAGCCTTAACATTACATCGCTTGGCAGAGAATATTTTTTCATATGCATTAGTTTTTATCCTTGCTGCCACTCTATTTAGCGTTCTCGGAATACCGGTTGCAAGTTTAATCGCTGGAGCCGGGATTGTCGGCCTAGCTGTCGGTTTCGGTGCCCAAGGACTGGTTAGTGATGTTGTAACCGGATTTTTTCTTTTACTTGAAAAACAGATTGATGTTAATGATTATGTCACGGTCGGAAACTTTGACGGCATTGTCGAAGCAGTGGGGCTTAGAACAACGCAAATTCGAGGCTTCGATGGGACACTGCACTTTATTCCAAATCGAGAAATAACAAGTTTAAGCAATCATTCAAGGGGGAATATGCGCGCGCTAGTCGATATCGGTATTTCCTATGAGGATGATATCGATCATGCCATTGATGTTATGCAGCAGGCATGTGAGCGAGTTGCTAAACAAACCTCAACAATCCTTGAGGGACCAAATGTTCTTGGTGTACAAGCGTTCGGTACCTCAGAGGTTGTCATTCGCGTAATTGCAAAAACAGTGAACGGTGAACAATGGGCAATCGAAAGACAATTAAGAAAAGCTATTAAAGAGGCTTTCGATGCACATGGAATTGAAATCCCACTCCCGCATCAAGTGTTAATCCAAAAACAGTCAGAATCGCAACAAAAGTCATTAAGTTAGAGAGCAATAGTGCAGGAATGAGCCTCGCAACAGTGATAGTTTCGCAATATCCATCGAGACAAGGCTTATTCTGGCGTAATGGAAACCTATGGTAATAACCATCGATGCACTCATTTAAAGAGTGAACGACAATAATAAAGAAATGTTTAAAAGCCGTTCAACATAAGTTGGCGGCTTTTAAACAATTATAGAAATTTCTTAATATCTAGAATGGCTTGAAAATGTATTCCTTCGTGGAAAATTGTGCGGATGAGCACCTGTTCAATAGTATACATCCCCATATCTGTAGGTTCAAATTCCTCTTCTAATCTTTCGCCAAAGAGTTTTTTGATTTCGCTAGGCTGGTTTTTTAAAAGTGTTTTTAACTCCTGTGTACTCGGAGTTTCCGCTGTAAAATCGCTGGGCGATGTGCGGAAACCGAACGACCTCTGAAAAACTTCGGGTAGATTCACTTTTTCCTTCGTTACTGCCTGAATCCAAAGATATTGGTCTAAATAGAGATGCCCTAAATTCCAACGAATATTGTTGTTAAACCCATTTGGAATAAGTTCAGCTTGCTCTTCGCTAATGTTTTCAATAGTTTTTAAAGTTAAAGAACGATATGCTTCTAATTGATTAAATAAAACTTCATGTCTTTTTTTCAACTTTCATTCCCCCATATTTATGTTATTGAATAAAATACGTGATCGCTTCATTGAATTCCTTCCAAAAATAGAAGGAATTTTCGTAATCATAGAAGAATTAAATGTTAATAAATTATAAAGAGGTGTATGATAATTGGAATCATCCCGCTATATTGTCAAGAAGTTACCTGCGTATCGGGCCATTGGCCTGAAATGGGAAGGTGCATACAGCGAAGTGGCACAATTAAAGGAAGTAATCAATGAAATGACTCTACGAATAGACGAGTTAAAAAATCCACTTGATCGCAACACACAGCTTGGTTTATCTTATCATTTAAGACCAGACGGTTTTGTCCATTACTCTCTTTTTGAAGTAAACGAGTTTGAGGAAATACCACCTGGGATGGTGGAATTCTATGTTCCTGAACTCACATACGTCACCACACATCACGATAAAGGAGAGAATATAGGGCAAAGCTATTCGGATATCGGAATTTGGATTAGCAAAATGAACTATATCCCGTATGTTGATGCAAGTAAAACCTATTACGACCCATTACCGATTAAACATGAAAGATACCCGCGTGATAGAGACTTGTCAGATCCACATTTTGAAATTCTCATCCCAATTGAAAATGTCATTTCGAAAAAAAAATAAACTGCATATTTGGAGGGAATGAAATTAGGTCATGAACTTTTCACGAGGAATCAAATGTACCACCGGAAGTAAAAGAAATTTATGTAACAGGAGGAAAAAACAGAGATTGCTTATAAAACGATGAGAGATGCTGCTGTAATTGCTAAAAAATGTTAGGCATTTCAGATCGCCAATGGTTGACAGAAAAGAAAATAGAGGTATATACGTCTCTTACTTTTATCAAAACGGAAAAGTCTTTTGTCCAAATGGACCCAGATCAGTTAAATTAAGAAGGAGTGCAACTATGACAATAACTTACAAATCACGCGAAGAAGTTCCCTTAAAGGAAAAATGGAATTTAGAGGACCTTTACATAAATCTTCAAAAGTGGGAAGAAGATTTAAAAATGATAGAATTGCTGGCAAATGAATTAAAAACTTTTGATGGAGCTATACACAACGGAATTCAGTTATATCAATTTTTAACAACTCAAGAGAAACTGTCCTATAAATTTAATCACCTCTTTGCCTATGCAATGCTAAAGGTTGATGAGGATACTCGTGATACAACTTCCCAATCATTATTGGAACGTGCAAGAGCATTAAGTGTAAAGATTAGTTCAGCTACATCTTTCTTTCTCCCTTTTTTGCTAAGCTTAGATGAACATACCTTAAAAAAATATATAGCTGAGGAGAAAGGATTAACTTATTTTGAGAAAGACCTTTTTGAATCATTTCGATACAAAAAGCACGTATTGAGCAAGGAACAAGAAGCGCTCATGTCTCAATTTGGGGAAGCCTTATCAGCACCAGCCAATACTTATGCGATGATCAATAATGCTGATATTAAGTTTGGAGAGGTGACAAATGAAAGTGGGGAAAAGGTTGAGCTTACAAGAGGAATGTACTCGAAATTAATCGAGGATGAAAATCGGGATAAGAGAAAGGAAGCCTATAAAGCTTATTACAAACCATATCTCCAGATGAAAAATTCAATCGCTTCAACCTTGGCTGCGGCAATTAAAAATAATGTAACCACTTCAAAAATTCGCAACTACCCATCTGCACTTGAAAAAGGCTTATTTGCAGATAACGTTCCAAAAGAAGTGTACGAAAACTTAATCATGGCGACCAAGAAGCATATTGCACCATTGCATCAATACTCAGAATTTCGTAAAGAAAAGCTTGGGCTCGATGAATTAAGACAGTATGATATGAATGTTCCTCTTGTCAGTGGTGTAAAGCAGGTTATCCCTTATGATAAAGCATATGATATTATGCTAAGAGCATTAGCTCCACTAGGTGAGGATTATGTAAATACATTAAAGGACTTCAAAAAGGCGCGCTATTTTGATGTCAGAGAAACTCCAGGGAAACGTTCAGGCGCCTATAATCTTGGCGTCTATGGCGTGCATCCGTTTATTCTCTTGAATCATCAAGATGATCTCGATAGTTTATTTACGTTAGTCCATGAATGCGGCCATGGCGTACACAGTCAACTAAGTTCTCAATACCAACCACAAATTACAGCTCGCTACAGTATTTTCGTTGCAGAAGTAGCTTCAACGGTCAATGAAGTGTTGCTTATCAATTATTTGTTAGATAACGAAGAAAATGAAAAAGTACAACGTCATTTGCTTAATCATTTCATTGATAAATTTAGAGGGACATTCTTCACACAAGTCATGTTTGCTGAATTCGAAAAATTAACACACGAAAGAGCTGAACAAGGGGAGCCATTAAATGTTGAAGTTTTTAATACCATCTATGAAACTTTATTAAGAGAATATTATGGTGATACTATCGTTGCCGATGAAGAGATGAAATACGGATGGGCAAGAATCCCACATTTTTATCGACCATTCTACGTATATAAGTACGCAACAGGATTTGCATCAGCAATTCAAATTGCGACGAATCTTCTAAAAGGTAATGAAGAAACTTTATACAACTATTTAGAGTTTTTAAAGAGTGGAAGCTCCGATTATCCGCTTGAGCTGTTAAAGAAAACGGGAGTCGATTTAACTTCGCCAGAACCAATCAAGAATTCTTTGGCCAAGTTTAAGGAACTAGTTGAAGAATTTTCATCTCTATAAAATAATGGCTTGTTACTGCTGGAAAGTATATATAAGGTCACTTCCTTTTAAATAATTCATGTTATACTTACCTTCAGAAAGTATGAGGGGTTTAGTGATGAACAAAGAGAAGAAATATGAAAAAGATTTATTTCCACCAGTTAAAAAATATTTTTCTAAACTGAACTATGAAGTATATGGAGAGGTGAACGACTGTGATGTCGTTGCCGTTAAAGCGGATGAATTGATTATTATCGAATTAAAATTACACTTCAACAGTGACTTACTAATTCAAGCAACAAACCGGCAACGTCTTACGGATCAAGTGTACGTTGCCATTCCAAAACCGCGTTTCAAACGAAATTCAAAAAAATGGCATGATATGTGCCATCTGTTGAAGAGGTTAGAGCTAGGCTTAATTATGGTTACATTTTTAAAATCCACTACTAAACTTGAAGTGATTTTAGAACCTGGACCATATGATCGAAAATATAGTATTCAAAGTTATAAAAGAAAACGTCAAAAGCTATTTGATGAAATTAAAGGTCGAAATATAAACGATAATATTGGTGGGAGCAATCAGATAAAAATCATGACCGCCTATAAGGAAAATTGTATTCAGATTGCCACTTGTTTCCTTCAATACGGACCATTATCACCAAAAAAGCTTCGACAATTGGGAACTGGAGATAAGACGCTATCGATTTTATCTCAAAACCATTACGGCTGGTTCAGAAGGATTGCAAGAGGAGTCTATGATCTTAGTGAACTAGGAAAAAAGGAGTTAGCAAATTTCCCCGAAGCTGTCAGCTACTACACAAGCTTAAATAAACAAACCTAGTCTGAAGGCTACAGCTTCAGACTAGGTTTGTTTTAGAACGCATTAATATTTCCAGCGATAATGTCCGGCAATAGGCGTCTTAAATGAAGTTAATTTGACTTCCGCAGCAAAGGGTGGGTTATTATGAATAAGATAGGGAGTACCGTCTGCAGCACGTTTGTCAGAAACAATTCCTACATGATGATATCCATCTAGAAATACGACAATATCGCCTGGTTGCCACTCTTTCAAATTTTCCACATCTCCTGGTACTAAATCGGTAGTTAGGCTCTCAGCATACCTTTCAAAAAAGACATATTGATTAGGTACTCGACGGAAATCGATATTTGGATCAGGTGCCCCTCCTACACGAGGATACAAATCCGTGTTAGTCGCAATATCGGCATCCATGACATCCTTCAAATTAATATTTGCCCCCAATAATCCACGCCAGATCACATCTGTACACACCCCTTCATCATCCGGGGGATAGCCACCATCATAATAATTGCTTTCATAACGGGTTCGCTGCTCAACCTCTTTTCGTGCTGCTTCAACAATATCGATTGGATCTGGTATCTGATTCTCATTTCTATCGACTTTAGCATATGCAGCTGGAATTTCAACCTTCTGTATAAATGGATTCTCCCAGTGAACCCCGAGATAATCAAGAATAATTCCTTTTCGAAAGAAGACAATAATGGAGAGTAAGAAAATAAATAAAAGAATGATTCTTGTTTTTTTCTTCACATTGTTCACCTCATTATAAGCACAGACGATTGAAATGAAAAAAAGTTTCAAGTAAATTTTAAATATTAACAAAATTATTATCGAGATATATAATTTTGCAACCTCATGATTATAATAAATGTATTATTAAAAGAGTGATAAAGTAAGAAATTGTGAAATTTTCTTAAAAATTTACGCAATTCCAGAAAATATTATTGTTTTTTCAGAAAAATAGTTGTATGATAGCTTTTGTTGATTATTTTTATCGTCTAAGGAGTAGTTTTTTTTATGAAGAACAAACTTTCTTTTTCATCTTATTCTGTCATAGGAGTTATGCTATTTGCTCTATTTTTCGGAGCAGGGAACTTAATTTTTCCGGCACAGCTCGGGCAGAATGCTGGGACAAACTTTTGGCCAGCCGTCATTGGCTTTTTAACTACTGGTGTCGGACTTCCCTTGCTCGGGATTTTAGCAATGGGCTTTTCTGGAAGTTCCAATTTACAGGATTTAGCAAGTCGTGTTCATCCGACATATGGAGTATTTTTTACTTCATTATTGTACTTAACAATTGGACCCTTCTTTGCAACACCGCGGACCGGTACTGTTGCATTTGATATTGGAATTTCTCCTTTTGTGGGAGAAAAATTTTCACAATTTGGACTCTTTATTTTCACACTTATTTTCTTTGGAATTACATTGTGGTTATCATTAAATCCAGCGAAAATAGTAGACCGAGTTGGAAAAATATTATCACCAGGAATTATTATTTTACTATTTGTATTATTGCTAATGTCGATCGTAAACCCAATCGGCTCTTTTGAAGCACCTCAAGACGCATACAAAAATGGGGCATTTAGCAAAGGCTTTCTCGAAGGTTACAATACAATGGATGCCCTTGCTTCACTCGTTTTTGGAATTATTGTTATTAATGCGATTCGTGCATTAGGTGTGACTTCGAAAGGAGAAATTTTAACGGCTACCATTAAAACGGGGCTTGTAGCAGTTTCCTTGCTGGCATTAATCTATGTCGGCATCACCTATTTAGGAGCTACCACGACAGAGCGTTTTGGGTTATTTGAAACAGGCGGACCAGTATTAAGCAATGCTTCTTCGTACTATTTTGGCTCATTTGGTTCATTGATGCTCGCTATTTTGATCACACTTGCATGTTTAACAACCAGCATTGGGTTAATAACAGCTTGTGGAGAATACTTTCATACGTTGCTGCCAAAAGTTAGCTATCAAGTATTTGTGATTATTTTCTCTCTATTTTCGTTTGTTATTGCCAACTTTGGATTAGCAAATATCATTACATTCTCCATTCCAGTATTGATGTTTTTATATCCACTTGCCATTACACTTATGATGTTAACTTTCGTTTCACCATTCTTTAATCATGCGAGATTAGTGTATGTAGCAGCAACAGTAGTTGCCTTTTTAATTAGCATTATAGATGGCTTTAAAACATTATGTGATTCACTTGAAATTTCCTATTTTAGATGGATGGAACCGATTATCTCCTTTTATAAACAAACATTGCCTTTCTATGAGCACGGGCTAGGCTGGCTTATTCCAGTCGTCATTACAATGGTTATAACAGGAGTCATCTCCCGCTTTCAAAAGACAGAAACAATTTATGTAAAATAAGGATTATAAAATGGAACCAGTTCTTACTAAAAGGGCTGGTTTTCATGCACGTAAACAAGCCCTTTGCTTTTCTTTCTTATTAACTTCATGTATGATAAAGACTGATTCATTTAGATAAAGGAGTGGTCGAGATGACAAAAAAAGGATACATACAAATGCAAGATGGAAAGAAAATTGAATTTGAATTATACCCTAATGAAGCACCGGGAACGGTAGCCAATTTTGAAAAGCTGGCAAATGAAGGCTTTTATAATGGCTTAACTTTCCACCGTGTCATCCCTGGTTTTGTTAGCCAAGGTGGTTGCCCAGTTGGAAACGGAACAGGTGGACCAGGATATACAATAAAATGTGAAACTGCTGGGAACCCACATAAACATGAGGTAGGATCCTTATCAATGGCTCATGCAGGCAAAGACACTGGTGGAAGTCAATTCTTCATTGTTCACGAACCACAGCCGCATTTAAATGGCGTCCACACTGTTTTTGGCAAGGTGACTTCCGGAATGGAAACCGTTCTTAACCATAAACAAGGCGATGTGATGGAGAAAGTTGAAGTATTTGATGCATAAAAAAAGAGAGTAGAGACTCTCTTTTAGAATGTCGGCAAAAAGGCATCGAGAGGTAAATTGATCTGCACCCTGTCAAGTAGACAGTGGAAATAATAAAAATGATCTAAGCGGCTTTAGCTCTATATTCCATAGGGCTAAGGCCGTTTAATCGTTTTTGATATCTTTCATGATTATAGAATTGTATGTACTCATCTATAGCTAACGATAGTTCTTCAAATGTCGTGAACTTACGCCTATAATATTTCTCACATTTGAGTGTTCCCCAAAAAGATTCCATTGGTCCGTTATCAATACATCTACCCACTCGGGACATGCTTTGTTTCATTTTTGCTTTATCTATTTTTCGTTTAAATTTCTTGGAGGTGTATTGAAATCCACGGTCACTATGAATAAGAGGACGTTCTCCATTCAAAAGTGCTGTAGCTTTGTCAAGCGTCTTGAATACAAGGTTATTATTATTGGAATGCCCAAGGACATAGCTAACAATCGATCCATCGTATAGATCGCGAATGGCGCTTAAATAAGCTTTTTTAGTTCCATATTTAAGTTCTGTGACATCTGTAACCCATTTTTCATTAGGCTTTTCTGCTGTAAACTCGCGATTTAGGACATTTTCTGCCGCATGCTGAGGGGTAGAGGGTTTGCTCGATCTGTGGGTACGCGTTTTAACCATTTATAGTAAGCAGCCCGTGATATCCCAGCTATTTCACAAAGTAAGATAATGCTTAAATTCTCTTTTTCATGAAGCTCCTGAATAGCGATATACTTGTCCTCAAATCGGATTTGGCTTATCTTCGCCTCCTTTCGATCTCCTCTAACTTTTTTAAGAATAGGTTTTCTGCACGTAGCCGTTCATTTTCCCGTTCTAATCTTTTCATTTCCAGCTGGATCTTCTCTTCTGGGGATAGCTCGGATTCTATTTTATTTCTTCCACGTTTATCTTTTAGTGCTTCGTCTCCGCCATCTTCATACTTCTTAACCCACTGGTACACTTGTTGATAAGAGACCTGGTAGGTCTCAGCTGTTACTTGATAATCTTTTCCGTTCCCTAGACAATCGAGTACAATTTGAATCCTCTCATCCCAAGTAGTTTTTCTCCCTTTAGTCATAGATCTCGTCCTTCCTTTTGACGTATCCTTTAATTCTCTATGACTATTATTATACTGCTTAATCCACCTTTGGAGGACGGAATGACTGGATATTTCATACTTTTCGACAACTCCAATTAAAGAGTGAAGACCTGACATATAATCACTGACAGCTAATAGTTTTAATTCCTTCGTGTATCTTTTCCAGGTTGAACATTCCTTTAAACCTTCAACCCCATATGTATCAAATTTGTATTTCCACTTCCTAATTGTAGATTCACTCACCTTATACCTTTTACCAATCTCAACTAATGTAGCTGTGCCATCTTCCCACATTTTTAAGATTTCTAATTTTATTTCAGGTAGATAGGATCTTTTAGACATAAAAAACTCCCCATTAAATAGCCAGATTTTTATTTTTTAATCTGTCTACCTAATGGGGAGCATATCAAATCTTTCGTTGCCTTTTCGTATTTTTAGAAGAACCTGCAACCGCTATAGCAAAAATGACACGACAAGAATTCCTTATTTTACTGTTTTTCTGGCCCATTCTGATATAAAATCAGCTGCCCAAACAAGGAGAATATAACAGAAAAGCAGCAATGTTATATCGGAATAGTGGAAGAAGCTCATGCTTAATTTAAATTGCTGACCAAGTCCTCCTGCACCAACGAACCCAACAATGATAGTCGTCCTCATGATGACCTCCCAGCGATAAAGAATATACGTAAGAAATTGTGGAAAGACAGAAGGGAGGACACCGTACATAAGAATTTGCCCTTTGCCTGCACCGGATGAAGCTAAGTGACGAATGGGTCTGGCATCTAAATCCTCTACAACTTCAGCACATAGTTTTCCCAATATGCCAAAATTATGGAGCGCTAATGCAATAGCTCCAGGTAAAATTCCAGGTTTAAATATAAAGATGATCATCATCGCCCAAACCAATTCAGGGATCGCTCTACTAAGTATATAACCGACACGAATTACAGCGAAGGAAACCCAGTTGTACCAACGCCTTGTTAAAGTTAATTTTCCATTTGCAACATTTCTCGCAGCAGGCAAAACCGTCAAAAACATGAGCACAGTGGAAAAACCGATCGCCATGATACTCATCCGCAACGTATCATAGGTCAAGGAAATCGCTGCCTTCCAGCTTTCTCCATTAAAAAATGCCGGAGATTCGTCACCTAAACCAAACATATTCGCAAAAAATTTCTTGGCAAACTCTAGATTCTTTGTTGAGAAAAGTTCTATTATGCTCGCTCGATCGACGATATAAATATAGCACCATGCTCCTACCAGAAGACCAGCTGTAAGAAGGGAAGAAAAAGGAAGAAACCAATGTTTAGTGGAATGAGTCCATTTACTTCTTAATTGACTGCTCCACCAATCTATTAAGACAACTATAGCGATTAAAAAGAAAATAAAAGTCCAGACCTCATCGTAATGTAAATCATCGAGAGACAATTGGATTTGGTATCCTAATCCGCCAAGGCCGACAAAGCTCATGATTGCGGAAGAGCGAATCCCACATTCAAACCGGTACATCGTATAGCTCAGCATTCCAGTTTTCACAATCGGAAAGTAACCGTAAAAAAACAATTGCCATCTTGATGCACCAGTTGATTTCAAAGCTTGAATAGGCTCTTCCGGAACATCTGCAAGCATGTCTGCGAAAATTCTCCCTAATATTCCGCCAAAGGGGAGAGCAAGGGCGAAAATAGCAGCAAAAGGACTAAGACCGAATGATGCGACAAATAACCATGCCCATACTAATTCATGAATCGCTCTTAGAAATCCAAGAACTCCTCGAAAAATCGTTTTAAAAAGGGAACCGAGCGGTCCAGCTTCAAAAAATATCCCCGATGCTAGTATTCCGAGAATAAAAGCTATGACAATAGCAAGTCCAACTCCTGCCACTGCATAGGATAAGGTGATCCAAGTTGATTGGATCGCCAGAAGGATAATCTCCTTCGATAAATCAGGCTGAAACAGTGCTTCTAAAATCTGGAAGAGAGTGCTTAATCCACCGGAATGAAACAGATCTTTATCCCAATTAACCGCTAATAAACTCCAAAGAAATACCCCAATTAAAATGAAGGTAAGGTACGTTTTTTTGTGTGTGCTGAAAAGCTCCAACCTCATTACACTTTCTCCTTTAACACGTAAAGGGAGGCCAAATCCTTTGCACTCACCTCGTGAGCGGGTAAGTCAAAGTAGATCATTCCATCTCTCAAAGCAATGATGCGCGTGAAATATTTCTTAGCGTATTCTACCGAATGCAAGCTTGTAATTAAGGTTTGTTTTTCTTCATGAACCAGCTTTGTTAATATTGCCAGCACATCTTCAGCTCTTGCAGGATCAAGTGATGCGACTGGCTCATCCGCCAAAATAATTTCTGGCTTTTGGACAAGGAGGCGAGCAAGAGCAACACGCTGTTGTTCACCGCCAGACAAATTTGACGTTTTTTCTGACCATTTATCCCCTAAACCAACTCGTTCCAATGCATTCATCGCCAAGATCTTCTCTTGCGGATAGATTAAGGAGAGGAGAGACTTAAATAAACTCCAATCGGAAAGCTTTCCTGCTAAAACATTGTGAATGACAGGCAATTGGTCGACTAAATCAAATTGTTGACGAATCATCCCAAGTTTTTTTGCGAGCATTTTTCGATTTTGCATTTCCTTGAAACTTAATTGATCTATCCATAATTCGCCTTCATCAGGCTTTATAATGGTAGCCAACGTATTAAGAAGGGTTGTTTTCCCAGCACCGCTTGGGCCAATCAAGGCTACTTTTTCACCTTTTTTAATAGAGAAAGAGAGGGAAGATAAGGCTATCTTCCCTTGGAACTGAATCTTTAAATTTTTCGCTTCGATAATATTGCTAGATGCCACTGCATCCTCACCCCAATTACTTCGTTGCTTTACTTAATAATCCCAAGTTCTTTTGCCACTTTCTCGATGGCATCATAATTTTCATTTGTTGTTTCGATAAATTTATCTGTTTCAAAAATATCCAGCATTTCTTTTTGTGCTTCACCCATTGAAAGAAGCGCCTTTTTTACTTTTTCCTTTGTTCCTGCTCCAAATACATCATCAACCGTATTAATTGTCCAATTATAATCATAGTAGGCAGGTGTGGTATAAAATACATCTACTTTGTTGAGATCCACTTTGCCTTCTTTTATCGCACCTTCCCAAACAGCTTCGTTTAATGCTCCTGCCTGAAAGGTTCCCGACTCCACTAATTTGTATGTTTTATCGTGTGAGCCTGAATAATTCGGTTCACCTGCTAAATCTTCCTCCGGATCAATTCCATTTTCCAACATATAATATCTTGGCATTAAATGGCCGGATGTCGAGCTTTCACTCCCAAATGTGAAGCTTAGTCCTTTAATATCCTCAAGACTGTCGAGCTGCAGGTCTTTTTGCGCCACAAAAACAGAATGGAATTCTTCATCTCGAGGTCTTTGTGCAATCGCCTCTGCACCTTCAACAAGGCTCATTGCTTGTACACTTGTTAAGCCGCCAAACCATGCAAGTTGAACTTCTCCACGCTCAAAAGCAGTAACGAGAGCAGCGTAATCAACTGATGGAACAAATTTGACATCTAATCCTGTTTCACTTGCCAAATACTCAGCAATTTGCTCCATGCTTCTATTTAACTCCGCTGCATTTTGGTCGGGAATAGCGCCAATGTTAAAAACTTTATTGGAATCTACTTCTGTTTCTTCTTTATCGTTTTGCGAGCATGCCGAAAGAGCAAGCACTATTAATAGAGAAAAAGATAAAATTAATCGTTTTTTCATTTTTTATCCTCCTGCTGTTTAATTCTTGACCAATGTAATTATAGTGGATTCAACAGTGAATTAATAGAGATTTTCGGTATGTTCGTATCTATATTATCGATAATTATAATTGGGAATAAACTATTTTTCCGATATAAAAAAAAGGATTTATGGGCATAAAATTTATATATAATGTGAAATCGATAGCGATTTTGACCAAACAAAAAAAGCAAGAGCAGAAAAACGATTTTATTTCTCTACGCTTGCTTAATCAGCTAAGATTCTGTTTTTAAGCTATCCGAAGTGCCGTTACGACAACTGCTGCTTCCATTTTTCAACATCCCAGATCTTTGTAACCCAATCTTCATAAAAATCTGGTTCGTGGCAAACGATTACGACCGTCCCTTTATATTCCTTTAAAGCTCGCTTTAATTCAGCCTTCGCATCTATATCAAGGTGGTTCGTTGGTTCGTCAAAGAGAAGCCAGTTACTTTCGTGCATTTGCAGCTTACATAGACGCACCTTCGCTTGCTCACCGCCGCTTAGTTGGTTCATAGGTCTTGAGATATGTTCATTCTTCAACCCGCAACGAGCAAGGGCAGCTCTTACTTGGTGCTGATCCATTCCTGGGAACTCATTCCATACATCATCAATAGGCGTAATATCCTTCGCCTTAACTTCCTGCTCAAAATAAGAAGGGAAGAGGAAATCGCCTCTTTCAAGTTTTCCACTTAAGGGTTTAATGACTCCGAGCATTGTTTTTAATAACGTTGATTTACCGACGCCATTACAACCAACAATGGCGATTTTTTCACCGCGTTCAATCGTCATAGACATCTTTGGTAATAACGGCTGGTCATAGCCAATTTCAAAATCCGTGCCTTCAAATACATAGCGTGAACTGCTACGTGATTCCTTAAAAGAGAATGTCGGTTTGACCGCAGTTTCCGGACGTTCAATCCTTTCTAATCTCTCAAGCTGTTTCTGACGACTTTTTGCGCGCCCTGTCGTTGAATAACGTGCTTTATTCTTCGCAATAAACTCTTCCTGCTTTTTAATAAATTCTTGTTGTTTCTCATAAGCATTAATATGTTGGTTTTTGTTGATTTCAGCTAATTCCAGAAATTTTTCATAGGTTGCAGTATAACGATTCATTTTTGAAAACTCAAGGTGAAAAATAACATTTGAAACTTGGTTCATAAATTCTGTATCATGAGAAATTAGTATGAAGGCATGCGGATATTCTTTCAAATAACCTGCAAGCCAGCGAATATGTTCGACATCTAAAAAGTTTGTTGGTTCATCTAACAAAAGCACTTGGGGTTTTTCTAACAAAAGCTTTGCTAATAGTACCTTCGTTCTTTGTCCGCCACTAAGCGCCGTCACATCCCGCTCCAACCCGATCGCATCCAAACCAAGTCCTCTAGCTGCATCTTCAACTTTTATATCAAGATTATAAAAATCACCAGCATCAAGACGATCTTGAATTCCAGCCATTTGTTCTAACAAAATTTCTAATTCTTCAGGAGTAGCATCTCCCATTTTAGCCGTTACTTCATTTAATTTCTTTTCTTCCTCAAACAATGGAAGAAACGCATCATTTAAAATATCACGAATTGTTTTACCTGGAGTTAATACCGTATGTTGATCAAGATAACCATAATGAACGCCAGGTGTCCATTCAACCTTTCCAGAATCATGAATTAACTGCTTCGTTATAATATTCATTAAAGTCGATTTTCCAACTCCATTTGCACCGACAAGACCGACGTGATCTTCGGCTAACAAACGGAAAGAAACATCTTTAAACAGGGTGCGATCCCCGAATGTATGGCTCAATTTTTCAACTGTTAATAGGCTCATAAATCTATCCTCACTTGTTCAAATTCTTTTTAAATGCATACCAATGAATATAATCACTTTATCTATCATACTAAATTCCACCACTCAAGACTAGATCTTTTGAGCCTGATTGCAGCATTTGGAAAAGGAATTTCAGCAAGTTTTTTGTCCGTTATAGGTGTACTAACAAAAAATATATGTTAAAGTGGTATACGAAACCACTCTATATATAAGGGTCTATGCTCCATGCATGGTTCGGGTAGTATTTTTCGGAAAGACCACCGAAAAATTCCCACCCTTTTCCCCTTGCATTCCGCATTTTGGCAGGTGTGGGACTATCGCCAAGCCGAACTACCCAAAACGAGGATTTACGGAGTTCGACTTGCTCTGACCATTGTACCTGCCAAACCGCCAGTGTTTTCGTTTGAGATAAATTCTTTTAACCATATTCAGATACGCTAGTGGGGCTAGCCCCACACCCCAGCCATCCACCACCCCAAAAAAAGGGAAAAAAGACCAAAAGATAAAATAATAACCTTAAAACTAAAAGGTTGTCATCAAGGCAACCAAAACCTCATTTATAAGGGGATATGCCATAAATTGCTGATCGTAATATACTAAAATCTTTTTTAATAAAAGTACTATTTTGAATCGGTGCTAAATGACACAGAAATATAATGTAAATATTTGAGAAAAAAGAAGGTATTTTAATATTTTAATAGAATTAAATTAAAATGAGGTATTATTCCTAGTAAAAAGGAGGAATATTTAAAGAGCAATAACACATTGATACTGTTAAATAATTCTTAAAGGAGAGGTATTATGAAAGGATTAAAAATTTTATTTATGTCCTTAGCAATGTGTTTTGGATTTTGCATTAGTAGTGCACGCTCTTAAGCCCCAGCTCTAATTAATTATTTTATAATAATATCAAAAGGAGCTGATTGACATCATGAAACGTACACGACATCCTAAGGATTTTAAAATACAAGTTTGTAAAGAGGCAATTGATACAGGTAATGCAGCCGTTGTAGCTCGTCGATATGAGCTTAGTTCAAACATGGTGAACCGTTGGGTAAAAGAATACAAGGAAGGGAAATACGATAACATAAGTGTGGGAGTAAATGGTACTCCTTTAGAAACAAAAAAGCTATCCCAAGAAAACGATCAATTAAAAAGACTATTAGGCGAAAAGGACTTAGAGATTGCGATTCTACGTGATCTTATAAAAAAGAAAAACCCTCACTTGCTGAAAAACTTGAAATAGCCGATAACTGGATAAATAAAGGCTATGCAAAACAGACAGTGCTTAAAATACTTGGTATTCCTCGTTCGACTTACTACTATCAAAAAAATGGCCGTGTCGAGGAGAAACAAGTAAGTGAGGGGCGTCCAGCACCAGGTTACTCCATCAACGAGGACGGGAAAAAGATCTCCGATGAACAAATAAAAGAATGGTTGCTTGAAGAAATTTCAGGTGACGGATTTGCCTATGGTTATCGTAAACTGACCAAACAATTAAGACGTAAATACCACCTAATCATTAATAAGAAGAAAGTTTACAGACTATGCAAAGAGTTAGATATTCTCCGTCCGCGACGACAAAAGAGAATCTCTTATCCTAGAAAACTGGCAAGAAACCGTATCATCTCGTCGTCCAATAAACTCTGGGAAACGGATATCAAGTATGGTTTTATTGATGGAGAACAAAAATTTTTCTTTGTGTGTTCTTTTATTGATGTATATGATCGCTCGATTATTGACTACCATATTGGGCTGAGTTGCAGTGGTGAAGATGTGAAACAGACTTTACAAAGGGCATTATGGAAAAGGAAATCATTTAATCAAATGAAAAAACCTGTGATTCGATCTGATAATGGACCACAGTTTATTTCCCAAGCCTTTGAACATGGCTGCGAGGAGTTTCAGATGGAACACGAAAGAATTCCTCCAAAGACACCAAATATGAACGCTCATATTGAGTCATTTCATCGTATTTTAGAAGATGAATGTTTTAGTAGATTTCAATTCCAATCATACGAAGAAGCGTATACAGAAGTGACTTCGTTTATAAAATTTTATAATGAACGCCGCATGCATTCTAGTATTCTAGATTTATCCCCAAAAGAATTTTATGAAAAACAGGGATCCTTGGCTATCAAGGATGTTCGGGTCTAGGTAGCTGGTATCGAACGAGCACCGGCTTGATTTGGAGTGGCGGGCGTGAATCGCCTCGTCTGGCGATGCCAAGTTTTGAAAAAGCTGGCTTCTTGGCAGGAGAATGATGCCCGCAGAGGCTCCATGTCAAGCCACCATGTCCTTTATGATAAATCACGAACGAGAAACAATAATAAAAAACTAGGGAAACAAGAGATTTAGTGAGCTATTGTCCAAAATTCGGGGGTTAATCCGCACGCAGCTGAGAAAGAACAAGAAGGTCTAACAAAAAAAGAGTATGACTATCTTCTTAATGTTGTAGGGCATACCGAAGAAGAAATTAAAGAATTGCCTGTTGAAGTGGCTAAAGAGTTAGTGAGTAATAAAGCTGAATTAAAGTCTACTAAGACAGTATATGAAAATATCGAACAAGAGAATGATGAATCAAATGGTGAGCAAGTTAGTATTCTAGGCACTATTCCATCAGCTGATATTCAACTTGGCGGTACAGTTTACAAAGTTACAAGTGACCGTTCTGGTTATAACAAATACTATATGTATGGAAATTATAGATGGTTAAAATCTCCATTCTATACACTAGTAGATAAAATGACTATTGGATTTCCATCTAGTTCAGGGTTTATCTTACCAACAAGTAATGGATCAATTACTCAACATCAACATCGTTACTCTTATGATTTTTATGGGAATGGAAAATGGGTAGATACTGCAATTAAATATTCACCAAGTGATTGGAGTGCAAACGCAGGCGTTGCAGGTTCATATGATCTTCGTAAGTTTAGTGATTTTACATTACATAAAGGTTATGTAGGTCAGTATGTATACGTAAGAAATACAACTCATGGCGATATGAATATTAAACTAGAATATGGGCATAAAAGAATAAGTGGTGCAATTACTGTCTCTGTTTATCCAGCAGGATTAGGAATTACCCCTACTACAACTACTGATACAAAATCTTATGCTCTTACACTTACTTATTAAAAAAGAGAAGAGAAGAACATAAATTAGTCTTAATTTTATTATAAAAAATATACTCATTTTTAAAGTTGAATGAAATCAATTTAAGAGTAGAGGTTAGTAAAGATAATTAAAAAATCTTTAACTAATCTCTTCTGATTATTTGTAGGATTTTATTTTCTACTTATGATTGGACTTATTATTAAACACATGAAATTTCATAAAATAAGAATGATTTAAATCAATGGAATTGAAATGTACTACGATGCGTAAAAAATATGAAACTATTATATAATTCTTTATAAAGTTTAATTTAAATGTTAAAGGAGCATTCCTGTTAGAAAGATTTTCGGGGACTTGAACAAAAAAGAGCCCTCTTGGTATGATATGGGGTGTCAAATCTGCAGAATTGACCCCTAACTTAGTTAACCAAGGAGGACTCCAAAATGGATTTTAAACAAAATCAGAAAATAAATCAAGTCACCGAAAAAACACTCGTAGTCGGAATCGATATTGCGAAGCAGACACACTACGCTTGCTTTGTGGATGATCGGGGACGAGTGCTCCAAAAATCCTTTTCGGTATTGCAGTCTAATGATGGTTTTCAGTATTTTTATCATCGTATTCTTACTGCGATGAAAGAACATGGAAAAACAGAAGTTATCGTAGGAATTGAACCTACTGGTCATTACTGGCTCAATTTAGCCTATTTCCTTGAGGAACATGGTATTCCTATCGTGATGACCAATCCCATACATGTCAAACGGTCAAAAGAGTTGGATGATAATTTGCCAACCAAACATGACCGGAAAGATGCCCTAGTCATCGCCCGTCTGATTAAGGATGGTCGCTTTAGTTATCCACGTATTTTAAAAGACATGGAGGCTGAACTTCGGGTTGGTTCCACTTTTAGAAATAAATTGACCGAGGAACTAGGCGTTGTCAAAAACAGGATGATTCGGTGGTTAGATCGCTATTTTCCTGAATTTACTCAGGTGTTTCCATCTTTCGGGAAGATGGCCTTGGCGGTACTTGAATGTACCCCATTCCCAAGTGATCTTCATCAAAAGCTACCCGATGAAATCTTGACGCTTTATCGGAAGGTCGAGGGACTCAAATCCCCTCAAAGACCGAAAGCTATGCGTCTTATTGAAGTCGCAGCTAACTCTATCGGAGTAACAGAAGGACGTGAGATGGCACGTATAGAAATCGCCACACTCGTCCGCCGTTACCATCAACTTGAACAAGATATCGAAAGCATTACTCAGCACTTAGTTGAGATTGTACAAACATCTGTAGAATATGAATGGCTATCAACGGTTCCAGGGCTTGGAGATACAACGATTGTTGATTTATTAGCTGAAATCGGAAGCTTCTCACACTACGAAGATCCACGCCAATTAATGAAACTCGCGGGATTAACGTTACGTGAAAACTCCTCTGGTCAGCACAAAGGTCAAAAGCGCATCTCTAAACGAGGGAGAAGAAAGCTGCGTGCCCTCCTCTTCCGGGTCATGATGCCAATGGTTCGTCACAATGAGGCCTTTAGACAGTTACATGAGTATTACACAAACCGTAAAGTTAATCCTTTGCGCAAGAAGCAATCCATTGTGGTTCTGTGTGGGAAACTATTAAAAGTGTTGCATGGAATCAGTACAAAGCACAAAGCGTTTGACGCTCAGCGAATGATGAAGGATATTCCAAGTCTCGCAGAGGCTATGTAAGTTCTACATCCCCTGAATAGACCTAGACAACAGGATGACACGGAGAAGCTGGCACTATTTTTTTCCATTCGACCTTGAGTCCCTAAAGGAGCTTTGCTAGCCTCTGCCTTATGACTAGACCGAACGAAGGAATGTAGGCACACAGATGCCCAGAGACATGGGAGGGTACGTCATCATAAGGGACGCAGAGATCCATGGTGCATCGTATAAATTTTTATCACTACTTTCCACCATTATCCAGTAGTGACAGCGTAGCGTATCTATGTATTGGAATAGTTTAACATATTAGGTAAATTTTATTAGGAATCGTGTCGAAAAATATTTTTTTGGCACTCCAACAGCGGTTCAAACCGTTGATATATCAATATTTATAGAGGGAGTGATAATAATGATATACATACTTTTATTTGTTGTACCGTTATTAGCTGTATTATGGTTTTTAAACTTTACTACTTTTTTAAAAAATCTAAACGTTGATAAAAACACTCAAACTCAGATTATATTAGGGGCTCTTTTGAGTTTTATGCTTGTTTTTGCAATTATGTATGGCTTTGTAGGACTTCACTAAAGAATTTAGTAGCATATATAATTATTAATACATTTACTCTAAACTTCTCAATAATCTGAGGGTTTTTTTCTTGATAGTTTTACACTCTACTTTCTATAAATTTTCATACAACAACATTATTATGTTTCAGAGTGTCGACAAAAGCCATCGAGAGGCAACCTCTCGGTGGCTTTTGTCATTTTTGGATAGTTGACTGTAAAAATCCGTTGATTTCCGCTCCGGGTGGCGCTTTCCGCAGGCGGGGCCGAGCCGCTTCGTGCACAATTAGAAATACTGACAATAGATCAATTAGTTCCTGATGATCATCTAGTGCGCAAGCTTCCGCCATTCAAGACTAGATCTTTTGAGCTTGATTGCAGCATTTGGAAAAGGAATTTCAGCAAGTTTTTTGTCCGTTATAGGTGTACTAACAAAAAATATATGTTAAAGTAATGGTATACGAAGCCATTCGTATCAAGGATAATACCAATATTTTATTGTCCTTATAGAAAAGACAAATGTATTTCGAGTTTTCGCAAAAATAAGGAGGTACCCTATCATGTCGAGCAAAAAATTAAACGTTTTTTTACAATCAAATTTGCAGGAATTAAAAGAAAAAGGACTTTACAATGTGATTGATCCCCTCGAAAGCGCAAACGGTGCCATCATAAAAATTAATGGAAGAGCACTGATTAATCTATCCTCAAATAACTATCTAGGCTTAGCTACTGATGCAAAACTGAAAAACGCTGCCTCAGAAGCAATCGAAAAATTCGGTGTAGGTGCTGGTGCTGTTCGGACGATCAACGGTACATTACAATTACATCTTCTCTTAGAAGAAAAGTTAGCAAAATTTAAAAATACAGAAGCTGCTATTGCTTACCAATCAGGCTTTAATTGTAATATGGCAGCGATAAGTGCGGTAATGGATAAAAATGATGCGATTCTTTCAGACGAATTAAACCACGCTTCCATCATTGATGGCTGTCGTTTATCCAAGGCAAAAATTATCCGCTACAATCATTCCGACATGAATGATTTACACGCGAAAGCGAAAGAAGCAACTGAATCTGGGCAATTTAATAAAGTAATGGTTATTACAGATGGTGTCTTTTCAATGGATGGAGATATCGCGAAACTACCGGAAATTGTCGAAATCGCTGAAAAATTCGACTTAATCACTTATGTGGATGATGCACATGGGTCAGGTGTACTCGGCAAGGGAGCAGGTACTGTTAAACATTTCAACCTATCAGATAAAGTCGACTTCCAAATCGGTACACTGTCTAAAGCAATCGGCGTTGTAGGAGGGTATGTGGCAGGAAAGCAAGAATTGATTGACTGGTTAAAAGTGCGGAGCAGACCATTTCTTTTCTCCACTTCTTTAACACCAGCAGATGTTGCCGCAAGTATAAAAGCGCTTGATATTTTAATGGAAAGCTCAGAGCTTAATGAGCGCTTATGGAAAAATGCTGATTACTTGAAAAAAGGGCTAGCAGCGCTTGGTTTTGACATCGGCGAGAGCGAAACCCCTATTACACCATGCATTATTGGCGATGAAGTAAAAACACAGAAATTTAGTCAACGTCTAAATGAAGAAGGTGTATATGCCAAATCAATTGTATTTCCAACTGTTCCTAAAGGAACCGGAAGAGTTAGAAATATGCCAACTGCAGCCCATACAAAGGAAATGCTTGATCAAGCACTTTCAATTTATGAAAAGGTCGGAAAGGAAATGGCGCTGATCTAACATTTTCTAGCTTGTGACAAATAAGGATGTAGTAAGGCAAAGGGTGGAGGACAATAGCAATGAAACGAATATTAATTACTGGTGCATTAGGGCAAATTGGTTCTGAATTGACGCTTAAGTTAAGAGAAATATATGGTAGAGATAATGTAATTGCTACAGATATTCGCCAAGAGGAAGAAACAGAAGGTCCATTTGAAATACTCGATGTTTCAGATCAGTTTCGCATGTATGAGATTGCCAAGAAGTTTAGAGTGGATACCATTATTCACCTTGCTGCATTACTTTCGGCAACAGCAGAAACGAAACCAATTTTCGCATGGAATTTAAATATGGGCGGTCTTGTAAACGCTTTAGAAACAGCAAGAGAGTTGAATTGTCAATTTTTCACACCTAGCTCTATCGGCGCTTTCGGACCGACAACACCGAAGGATCATACCCCACAGGTCACCATTCAGCGCCCGACAACGATGTATGGTGTCAATAAAGTAGCTGGTGAGCTGCTTTGTGATTACTATTTTCATAAGTTCTCAGTTGATACCCGAAGCTTGAGATTTCCAGGGTTAATTTCTTACGTCACCCCTCCAGGCGGAGGGACTACTGACTATGCAGTTGAAATCTATTATGAAGCGCTTCGCAAACAACAATATACGTCTTACATTGCAAAAGATACTTACATGGACATGATGTATATGCCAGATGCTTTAAACGCCATCATTCAATTAATGGAAGCTGATCCTGCCCAATTAAAGCATCGCAACGCATTCAATGTCACGGCGATGAGCTTTGATCCAGAAGAAATTGCAAATGAGATCCGGAACCATATACCGAACTTTGAATTAAATTATCAAGTTGATCCTGTTCGCCAGCAAATCGCTGAAAGCTGGCCAAACTCAATCGACGCAACGGCTGCGAAAGAAGAATGGGGCTTTAAGGCAACATACGATTTAAAACAAATGACCATTGATATGTTAGAACAGCTTCGTTCAAGATTATAAAACTACTATATTATCGCAAGCGTATTTTTTTGTACGCTTGCCTTTTTACCTTTATCCCACTGTATAATCTTAACTTATTTGAAAAAAGCTAGAGAGGAGATAAATAACTCTAGCTTTTTTGCATTTTAAACGCTACAATATAAACAAAAGTTTATAATTTATAAACTTTTGTTCGGAGCAAAAGGAGGTGAAAGTATGGCAGAACCACTATCAGAAAAGGAGAAATACCTTCTCCAACTGATACGAAAAAACCCGTATATCTCCCAACAGGATCTAGCGAAAGCGTTATCCATATCTCGACCAACAGTAGCAAATTTGATTTCAGGACTAATCAAAAAGGGTCATATTCTTGGTCGTGCCTACGTGTTATCCAAGGATGAACCGATAGTTTGCATCGGCGGAGCGAATATTGATAGGAAGTTCCATGTCAAAGAGAAAGCACAGTTTGGAACGTCAAATCCCTGCAAGTCGACACAAAGCGCTGGCGGTGTGGCACGGAATATCGCTGAAAATTTAGGGAAACTTGGAATGAATGTTTCATTAATCACTTGTTGTGGACTGGATTCCGATTGGCGTTTCATCAAAGAGGTTTCAGCTCCATATATGAACTTAGACTTTGTTTCACAAATTTCCAAAACTTCAACAGGTTCATATACAGCCATTTTAGAAGAAACGGGTGAGATGATTATGGCCCTTGCTGATATGGAAGTATATGAATTCATTACGCCAAAATTGTTGGAAAATCATCTAACTTTATTGAGACAGGCAAAATGCATCATCGCCGATTTAAATACACCAAAAGAAGGTCTCGAATATCTTTGCCAATTTTCCAGGGAAAATAATAAGGATTTAATTCTAATCCCGGTTTCATCTCCTAAAATGAAAAGACTACCAAAAAATTTACAAGATGTCACATGGTTAATCACGAACCGCGACGAATCCGAAGCTTATTTTAATAGAGAGATTAAAGATGCCAAGGATTGGAGCGTTGCTTTAGAAAGCTGGCTCTCCTTAGGAATCAAAAATGTCATTATTACAAACGGAAAAGACGGTGCTCTTATTGGAAATCGAGAAGAAATACTCTATATACCAGCACTCGAAACGAATGAGATCATCGATGTCACAGGGGCTGGAGATGCTTTCTCAGCCGCGGTTGTCTATTCATGGCTTGAAGGGAAAAGCATTAAAGAAATCGGAAAAGCCGGAACGATCAACGCATTAAAAACCTTGCAGTCCCCTCACACTGTTCGAGAGGATCTTTCGGCTGCACAATTACAGAAGGACATGGAGGAAATATAATGAAGTCATATATCGTTTTATCAGAAGAAGTAAAGCAAGCTCAAGAACAAGGTAAACCAATCGTGGCATTAGAATCAACGATCATCTCCCACGGCATGCCATATCCACAAAACGTTAAAACTGCACGAGAGGTTGAACAAATCATACGTGATAATGGAGCAGTTCCAGCAACAATTGCTATTTTAGACGGGAAAATCAAAATCGGTTTGTCCGATGAAGAATTAGAAATGTTCGGCCAAAGCAAAGAAGTGGCAAAGGCATCTCGCCGCGACATCCCTTATTTAATTGCAACAAAACAAAAAGGAGCAACAACAGTTGCCGCAACAATGATTTGTGCTGATTTGGCAGGGATTCGCATTTTTGTAACAGGAGGAATCGGCGGCGTACATCGGGGTGCTGAAACAACAATGGATATTTCTGCTGATTTAGAGGAGTTAGCGAACACAAATGTCGCTGTCGTTTGTGCTGGAGCAAAATCTATTCTTGACTTAGGATTAACAATGGAATACTTAGAAACGAAGGGCGTACCTGTGATCGGCTATCAAACAGAGCGGCTTCCTGCATTCTATACTAGAACAAGTGAATATTTTGTTAACTTCCGCGCGGACAAGGCAGAGGAAATTGCGGCAACATTAAAAACAAAATGGGATTTAAATTTAAAAGGTGGAGTCGTCATTACAAATCCAATTCCTGAAGAATACGCAATGGATGAAAAGGTAATAACGGATGTAATCGAAAAGGCACTGAAAGAAGCAGAAGAAAATCATATTACGGGGAAGGACTCTACACCATTTCTGCTGGCAAAAGTAAAAGAATTGACAGGTGGAAAAAGTCTCGAGACCAATATTGAACTAGTTAAAAATAATGCTCGCCTAGGTGCTGAAATCGCCGTCAGCTTTAATCAATAAGTAAAGCGTCTCTTTTAATTTTCCTTCGTCATCGCTGTAAAACGGTAAAGGGAGCTGCTCTATCGATCACCGAGCTCAAATTGACTTATCATAGCGAATTCGGTCTGGTACTTGAAGTGTATTCCACTTTAAATGCCTGCACAAACCCAGGTCCGACCACAACAAAAGGTGAAATCACAATGATTTCACCTTTTTACATAAATAAGCTTTTCTTGTTTTTCTCTTACTTTCCCAACAATTGCCGCATCAAACAGCTTGTGCTCATGTAAAGCAGATAAATAAGCTGTCGCACTATCTGCAGGTAATGATACGAGCAGTCCCCCTGAGGTAATTGCATCGCATAAGATCATTTGTTCTTCAAGCTCCAAACCTTCATAATGCACATCATTTTCAAGCCATTTATGATTTGATTTCGATCCTCCTGGAATAATTCCTTGCTTGGCTAATTCATAAGTACCTTTAAGCACAGGAACCGAGCTGTAGGAAATTTCAAAGCTTACATTGCTTCCTCTAGCCATTTCACTTCCATGTCCAAGTAAACCAAACCCGGTAACATCTGTAACAGCTCGAGGAGAGAAAGGATGGAGAAGTTCTGCAGCCAGTTTATTTAAAGTCGCCATCACTTTTGCAACAGTTTTTTCCTGCTCTACTGTAACAGCTTTTCTTTTAATTCCTGTCGTCATAATGCCGACACCGAGTGGTTTCGTCAATACAAGCAAATCTCCAGGCTCAGCACCAACATTTTTCCAAACCTTCTCAGGATGAACGAGACCTGTAACAGAAAGACCGAACTTTGGTTCTTGGTCATCAATTGAATGTCCGCCGATCGTAACTGCTCCAGATTCAACTACTTTATCACCTGCGCCTCGCAATATCTCAGCAAGAATATCTGGACCAAGCTTTTTCACTGGATAGCCGACAATATTCAAAACTGTCTTTGGTGTACCGCCCATTGCATATACATCACTTAATGCGTTAGCCGCTGCAATTTGACCAAACATATATGCATCATCAACAATCGGTGTAAAATAGTCCAGGGTTTGCACAAGTGCTATTTCATCGGTTAATTTAAACACACCGCCATCATCAGATGTTTCATGACCTACGATTAATTCAGGGATCGGATCGTGCTTTGGTAATAAACGCAAAACTTGCGTTAAGTCCTCAGGACCAATTTTACAGCCTCAACCAGCTTTACTAGATAAGGAAGTAAGGCGAATAACTTCTTCTTTACTCACATTGTCCACCTCCTTAGTCAAGTATAACTCTTTGTCGCTAGATTTCATAATAATTGAGGCCGCTTAAACGATCATTTCAATATACTAATATTTCATTAATAGGGCTACTAATTGATAGCCACCACCAATCGTCCAGAACAGAATTTTATCTCCTCTTTTAATCCTTCCATTTTCAATTCCATCGTATAGAGCAAGGAGAGGACTAGTAGTGCCTGTATACCCAAAGCGATCTCCTACGTACATGAGCTTATCTTCGTCTAATTGATAATACTCCTGAATGGTCTTAATATTACTAATCGAAAATTGGGAAAAACAATAGGCATCTAAATCCGTAATGGTCAGGTTATTACGTGAGAGCATGGTTTCAAACATCTGATAGGTGGGAGGCATTGCAATGCTCCCATCAAAGGGAATCCATACCATTGATTGCTCTTCATTTTTTTTAATGGCATTTGAAAGACCTGAACGAGGGAAATTCGTATTGCTATAGGTAACAGAATCTGTAAAGTATATTGAATCAATGAAGCCGGTATCTTCCTCCGTTTTTTCCAATATAACAGCACATGCTGAATCACCAAAATTAGCAAATGAAATTTCTTCATCTGGATTAGCCATTAGCGTATTATAATCAGAACCGACAACAAGAGCTTTTTGAACAAAAGGGTTGGCTTGCATATAGCGTGAAGCTTGATCAATTGCAACAAGCATCCCGGCGCAGTTAGCGTTTGTATCCATTGTTAAAGTACTATGTTTACCTTGTAATTTATGATGAAGCTGTATCGCATTCGAAGTAGCTAAATATTCAGGTGTTTGTGAGGAGAATATGATCATATCTAAATCTTCACCTGAAAGATGGGATTTTTCCAAAACAAGCTTTGACGCTTTATAAGCCATTGTTAAACTATTTTCATCGTCATTATCAATCATATATCGAGATTTGCGACCGAGGATATTTTCAATAAAATGTTTAGAATCATCTCCTCTACTCTTAAAATGCTCAAAAAAATAATCATTATCAACAGCATTAGAAGGGTGATAGATAGCAATGTCTTTTATTTTAATATTTGTCATATTTAAATTACAACCTCCCATAAATTAAAAAACAAGACCACGAGAGTCTTGTAGGCCAAATCAATCAATCTTATTCATTTTTCTTTGTAAAAACTAAATAACAAGAACATGTTAATTAGTTCTTTTGCATATAGAAACTTTTCTAAATTTCTTTTACTTCAGCATTTGTGAAATTCGTATTTTTAAAGATTCTGTTTAACTGCATTTTTAAGATTGGACTTTTCTTGATTGTGACAACCAATTTTTGAAATCCTGACTGTTGATACATGCGAATCGTATTTTCCATCGCAGGAACCATTTCTTGTGTTAAAACATCCATATCTGTTGAATCAGCATTTAACGTATATTCCTTAGGATCTATACTTTTTACTTTTGCAGAATAATCTGCTACAAACTCTTGCACTTGTTCAGGAGTAAATGTTCCTACAACCACCAAATCAATTGTCTTAGTTGCTTTATTTACCTTGATAGAGAAAGATCCTTCTTTTGCCATTTGCAAAACTCCTTCGAAATTTATATTTGTCTTACTGAATGTAATTATACGAAATGAAGATTAGGCTGTGAATGCCATTCACAACGAAAAACCTAATGACAATAAAATTTTTTCAAAAAAACAAGGAATTTAGAACTACTAAATAAAATACACAAGGGTATTATGAACTAATTTTATAATATTGGCGAATCAATCTTAATTATTTTAAAATAGAAAGTGAACTTTTTGTGAATTTTTTGTGAAAGGAGGGTTATAATGAAAAGCTATTCAATTACTGTGAAATTTTGCATGCAATGAAATTATGCACCCAAAGCCGCGAGTTTCGCGGAAGAATTATTTAACCATTTCCGAGCGAATATAAAAGAAATGCAACTTATCCCTAGTTCTGGTGGTGCTTTTGAAATTGCTGTCAACGGTAAAACGATTTATTCAAAACTCGAAACCGGTGTTTTTCCAAAAAATACGGAAGTGATTAAAAAAATTGAAAGCATGTAATTGAAAAGCCCTACTAATATATAGGACTTCAGCTTGTCGACATGAGGCATTGAGAGACTCTCGGTGTCTTTTGTCATTTTTTAATAAGGGGGCATTAATACCCGTTAATTTTTTCGCTTTCGCGCACACTTGCTTTCCGCGGGGAGAACGGTGAGCCTCTTCGGATCAGTCACTCTTGCGGGAACTACACATCCCTCAGGAGTCAAGCCCCCTCCGCTCCTAGTAAAGTTGCATTTTTTTATGAAAATGGTCATTATTAAAATGGTATAATGAGGATGATCGAAAATGATGGAGGAATTTTAATGAAGAAGACTGTTCGTTATTTACCACCGATCCATGAATTGCAAAAAGATCCTCGTTTTATCAATTTACTTGATGCATTTACAATACATGAAGGCCATTTGACAGCATTGCTAAAAGCAGTAATTGAGGATATCCGAACGCAAATTTTAACAGAGACTTGGAATGGGCCACTGCCAGACGGCGATGACTTTTGTGAAGAGTTATTTAACATATTGCAAAAAAAATTACATCATCAGTTTCAATATACATTAAAAAAAGTCATCAATGGAACTGGAACGATTTTACATACGAATTTAGGAAGAGCACGTTTAAGTAATAAAGCAATTGAACATGTAGTGGAAACAGCGCAATCTTATTCCAATTTAGAATACAATCTTAACGAAGGAGAAAGGGGATCTCGTCATAATCATGTAGAAGCTTTGCTCAAAGACATAACCGGAGCAGAGGCTGCGATGGTGGTCAATAACAATGCGGCAGCGGTATTTCTCGTTTTGCGGACATTAGCTGCAAACAAAGAAGTTATTGTCTCTCGTGGAGAGCTAGTCGAAATTGGAGGTTCCTTTCGAATCTCATCTATTATGGAAGAAAGTGGGGCTACCCTTGTTGAAGTAGGAACAACGAATAAAACCCATTTATTCGATTATGAACGCGTTTTAAATGAAAACACTTCGATGGTCATGAAAGTTCATACAAGCAACTTCAAGGTGATTGGCTTTACGAAAACCGTCTCAACAGAAGAACTGGCCACATTAACAAAAACTCGCGATGATCTTATTTTTTATGAGGATTTAGGAAGTGGGGCACTCTACAATTATCAACAGCATGGAATCGGCACAGAGCCTGTTGTTAGCGAAGTGTTAAAAAGAGGAGCTGATCTTATTTCCTTTAGTGGTGACAAGCTTCTTGGCGGACCTCAGGCCGGAATTATTGTAGGGAAGAAACAGCTTATTGAGCGATTAAAGAAAAATCAGCTTGCACGAGTTGTTCGTGTCGATAAAATGACTTTAGCAGCGTTAGAAGGCACTTTAATGGACTACTTACTTGGGAAAAGCGCACTAAAAAATATCCCCGTTGTTCGCGACTTACTTACGACTAAAGAAGAAATAAAAGATAGAGCGCTGCAGTTTATGAATGAGTTGCAGAAAAAAACCACTTCATATTCAATTCGGATTGCTGAGGATGAGAGCCAGGTAGGAGGAGGGACGATGCCGGAGGTAAAACTGCCAACATTTGTGTTAGTGTTACAGCATCATGCATATTCTGCTGAAAAATTAGCTGCTAAGTTGCGGACTGAGCATAATCCTGCGATCATCGTTCGAACTCAAAGGGAAGAAACTCTTATCGATCTTCGCTGCATTACAAAGGAAGAAGAAAACATCCTTTTAGAAGCACTAGTTTCAATATAAAGAAAAAATGGACTGAAAATCACTTTAAGATTTCAGTCCATTTTTCTTGCTTTGCCCACAACAAGTAGTCCTAGGCAAATTTGACAGTGAAATTAGCAAGTGAACAAGACATCCAACCGGGTTCAACGATTCGAATTTTTTATAACGCTCAGTTTTTTATACTTACATGTCATGATGCTGGTTGTTCTTTTGACGTGTGTGGTTGCGATTTTTAACTTTTTTTGAACCACTTAACGGCTCTGGCTGGCTTGAATTTTCTCCCTTTGGAGCATTTTTCCGCATATCTTTTCCATCATTTTTATTCATATTAGTTATCCCTCCTAGTATTAGAATGCTGTCCTTACCCTTCAATTATTCCGCATATTTTCAGGTTGGATTGCACATTTTAACGAGAGAAGTCAATATTTCATAAACCTTATCGTAAAAGAACTTTATAGAGAAAGGGAGTATTCAACATTGCCGTATCATAAAAATAAGCAGCAAGCGTTTCAAGCCGCTCAACAGGGAGTGAATGAAGCGCAGGAACTCTACCATGAAATCGTGAAAGATAGTGCTAGTTACGGACACCAGCTTAAACATTTAAAAGAAGAAGTGAACGAAGCATTACAACAAATAGAGAATGCATTAGAGGTTGCTTCAGAACATCAGAAATCACAGCTTGAGCAATTTCGGCAAGATGTGACGGCAATTGCAAACGAGGTAAACGAAGCGGAATATTAAAAAGGCGTGTGAAACTTTAGTTCACACGAAATGAGCCAAATATTGTTTAACAAAGCCATTAAAAAAGAGCAGCAACTTGCTGTGAGAATAAAATTATAACTGGATTACGGTAAACATTAGTGCTCTCGGCGCATTGAACGGGAGTTTGTGTCGCCAGGCAATGCGCCGATCACCATGTAAAAACAGTGCTAAAATTATTGATTCTTCTTACGTTTTTTATTATTTTGTTTTTGTGCTGCTGTTAACGGTTCATTTGTAAGCTCTTCATTATAACCCGCTCCTTTTCCTTGAGCGCCGGCTGCGTTCATCCCCTCGATAATATGATTCGCTCTTCTCTTAACCAATTCCATTCACCTCCATTTTTTACTTTTTCCTTTCTTTGCGCAGTCATGCAATATTCTTGAAAAAACCGTGCAGAAACACTATTTTATAATAATAACGATAAGTTTCTCTTTTTTAAGAATGAGCAAATAAAATATATTTTCACCCTATTTACACTGTAAATCTGAAATAAAATAAGAAAAACTTATCAAAAACGATAACTTTCTTGTTATTTACTTATGTAGAAGACTGTATTAATATAAGGATTGTAGAAAAGTTCGGATGGGAGCAAATATTCAAACTTTTCAAAAGCGGTATATGATGATGAGGGGGAATTCATATGTCAAAAAACGACGTTTATAGCGCTCGCAAAGCATTTGAGCTTAATGGAAAGCGCTATAACTATTACAATTTAGGCGCACTTGAAGAAGCTGGAATTGGTAACATTTCGAAACTACCATATTCCATCAAAGTTTTACTAGAATCAGTGCTTCGTCAATATGATGGCCGTGTGATTACAAAAGAGCATGTTGAAAACTTAGCAAAATGGGGTACGGATAAGGTAAAGGAAGTTGATGTACCATTCAAGCCTTCACGTGTCATCCTTCAGGATTTTACCGGTGTACCTGCAGTTGTTGATCTTGCGTCACTTCGCAAAGCAATGGCTGACCTTGGTGGGGATCCGGATAAAATCAATCCTGAAAAACCAGTTGATTTAGTTATTGACCACTCCGTACAGGTCGATAAATACGGAACAGCTAATGCACTTCAAGCGAATATGGATCTTGAATTTGAACGCAATGCTGAACGTTATCAGTTCTTAAGCTGGGCACAGAAAGCATTTGATAACTACCGTGCAGTACCACCTGCTACAGGTATTGTTCACCAAGTAAACTTAGAATTTTTAGCAAGTGTTGTTCATGCAGTTGCTGGTGAAAATGGTGAATTTGAAACATTCCCAGATTCATTAGTCGGTACTGACTCTCATACAACAATGATCAATGGAATCGGCGTTCTTGGATGGGGAGTTGGCGGTATCGAAGCTGAAGCAGGAATGCTAGGACAACCTTCATACTTCCCAGTTCCTGAAGTAGTTGGCGTTAAGCTAACAGGTGAACTTCCTAACGGAGCAACAGCGACAGACCTAGCTCTAAAAGTAACGCAAGTCCTACGTCAACATGGAGTAGTAGGGAAATTCGTTGAATTCTTCGGTCCTGGTGTAGTCTCACTTCCATTAGCTGATCGTGCTACCATTGCAAATATGGCTCCTGAGTACGGAGCTACTTGTGGCTTCTTCCCAGTAGATAATGAATCACTAGACTATATGCGTTTAACCGGACGTTCTGAAGAGCAAATCCAAATTGTTGAAGCATACTGCAAAGCAAACGGATTGTTCTTTGATCCAAGCTTAGAGCCTATATACACTGATGTCATTGAAATCAATCTTGCTGATATTGAAGCGAATCTTTCTGGTCCTAAGCGTCCGCAAGATTTAATCCCACTTTCTCAAATGAAAGCAGAATTCAACAAGGCTCTAACTGCACCACAGGGGAATCAGGGCTTTGGTTTAGAACCATCTGAGCTTGAAAAAGAAGTGACAGTACAATTGGATAATGGCAAAGAGGTAACGATGAAAACAGGTGCGATTGCTATAGCTGCAATTACGAGCTGTACAAATACATCAAACCCATACGTTCTCGTTGCTGCCGGGTTAGTAGCAAAAAAAGCAACAGAATTAGGACTAGAAGTACCTAAATATGTAAAAACATCCTTAGCACCAGGTTCAAAGGTTGTAACAGGCTACTTGCGTGATTCTGGATTACTTCCATACCTTGAGCAACTTGGCTATAATCTTGTTGGATATGGATGTACAACTTGTATCGGGAATTCAGGTCCATTAAAGCCTGAGCTTGAAAAAGCGATTGCTGATAATGATTTATTAGTAACATCTGTTCTTTCGGGTAACCGTAACTTTGAAGGACGTATCCATCCACTAGTAAAAGGAAACTACTTAGCTTCACCACCATTAGTAGTTGCTTATTCATTAGCCGGAACCGTTGATATTGACCTTCAAAAAGAATCACTTGGTAAGGACAAAAATGGAAATGATGTCTTCTTCAAGGATATTTGGCCATCAACAGCTGAAGTAAATGAAGTGGTTAGTCGCACTGTTACTCCTGAGCTATTTAAAGCAGAATACGAAAACGTATTTAGTGACAATGAGCGTTGGAACGCAATCAAAACAAGCAATGAACCATTATATTCATTTGATGATAACTCAACATATATTCAAAATCCACCATTCTTTGAAGGTCTAAAGCCTGATCCAGATGAGGTAAAACCATTATCAGGATTACGCGTTGTAGGGAAATTTGGAGATTCTGTAACAACAGATCACATTTCTCCTGCTGGCGCAATTGGTAAGGATACTCCAGCTGGCAAATATCTACGCGAAAATGGTGTCGAAATTCGCGACTTTAACTCTTATGGTTCTCGTCGTGGAAACCATGAGGTGATGATGCGCGGTACATTTGCGAATATCCGTATTCGTAACCAAATCGCCCCAGGTACAGAGGGTGGTTACACAACACACTGGCCTACTGGTGAAGTAACTTCTATTTATGATGCTTGCATGAAATATAAAGAAGAAGGAACAGGCCTAGTTGTACTTGCTGGTAAAGATTACGGAATGGGCTCATCTCGTGACTGGGCTGCTAAAGGAACGAACTTACTTGGAATTAAAACTGTAATTGCTGAAAGCTTTGAACGTATTCACCGTTCAAACCTTGCACTTATGGGTGTTCTTCCACTTCAATTTAAAGAGGGAGAAAATGCTGAAGTCCTTGGTTTAACTGGAAAAGAAACCATTGATGTTCATATCGATGAAAATGTAAAACCTCGTCAGCTCGTTCAAATAACTGCGACTGCTGAAGACGGAACAAAGAAAGAGTTTGAAGCAATTGTTCGCTTCGATTCTGAAATCGAAATTGATTACTATCGTCATGGTGGAATTTTACCAATGGTTCTTCGTGAGAAATTAGCCAACTAAAGAACACGTAATAAAAAGGGCTGAGTCAAAAGGTACTGCACCCCAGAAGTTAGAGTTAATAATCTAACCTCTGGGGTGTTTTTGTATGGCAAAATATCGTGAAGAATTTAAATTAAAAATTGTAATGGAATATCCAGGGGGCAAACTAGGATATTACTTATTAGCCCAAAAATATGGTATTCCTGCTGAATCTCAAGTCAGAAGATGGGTTCGTGCTTATAAAGAATTTGGAGAAGACGGACTACGTAGGAAGCATTCTAAACAAGTTTACTCTGTCAAATTTAAGTTAGATGTATGAAACTTTATGAAACACACAGGTGCTTCTTACCAAGATACTGCGATTATCTTTAAGATGAACAATTCTTCATTGATTACCCATTGGTACAGAACCTATTTGGAGGAAGGTATAGAAGGCCTGCAGGATAAAGTGAAAGGGCGGCCTTCTATGTCTAAAAATCAGAAAGCAAAATTACCAAAACAAGAAAAAGAGTTATCTCGTGAAGAACAATTAGAACGAGAAAATGAACTTCTACGTTTAGAGAATGCTTATTTAAAAAAGTTAAAAGCTTTTCAAGAAAATGTTGAGTACATAGATTACTACAATATTAAGCGTATAAAAGTAAAATTAGCTGCTTAATAAAAACTCTAACTTTGTGGGGTCACCACCTTAACGACTTTTTGATATCAGCTTTTTTTGTATTCGAGAGAAAGAATTCCCATCTTCCACTTCGAAAATAGGATTGTAGCCAGTAAGTACTTGGATAAAACTTTTCTTATTATGTCACAAAATCCTAATAATATGCTTCTTTTTTTTGTCTAAGAAAGGATATACTAACGTTAGATTGTCATAAGAGAGAGGTGGTATTATATGTTCAAGAGAGTTACAGCAAGTTTAACTTTTCTCGTTTTGTTAGCAATCGGGATCAGCTATGGGATAAAGGACGCTGAAACTGAAAACAAAAGTGATGCTGCTGCAATTCCAGTCAATCTCGAGCAAGGACCAGAAGTCGGTTCTAAAGCACCGGACTTTCAATTACCTACATTAGATGGCGAAATAATTCGATTGTCTGACCTTAAAGGAAAGAAAATCATGTTAAACTTTTGGACGACATGGTGCCCTCCTTGCAAAGCTGAAATGCCTGACATGCAAAAATTCTATACTGAAGAAGGCGAGCAAATAAAAATTCTTGCTGTCAATATTGATACTGATTACGATGTAGCTGGTTTTGTAAAGGAAATGAAAATTAACTTTCCAGTCCTGCTAGACAATGACGAAAGCGTAATGAAACAATATCGCATCTTAACAATCCCAACAACATTTTTTATTGATGAGAATGGTACTATTCAAAACAAATTTATCGGTGCTATGTCAATTGATAAGATGAAAGAATTAACACAAGAACTGTAGCCTTAGTTATTTTTTACTAAGGTTTATTTAACTTTTGAGAGGATTTTACATATAGTGGCTAATGGAGCATTGTAGCATCATAAATTTTCAAAAAGTTGTAATAATTTTAATATTTAATGGAGATAATGACTGTTACAATAGTGGTAAGGAGGGTGATATAAATGAGAAAACCAAGAAAGCGCTCTTTTTCTGAACTTGTCTTAGAAAATAAACGGCAACTTTTGCAGGATCAAGAAGCTCTTGAAAAAATTGAGCAAAGACTGGAAAAGAAACGTTTAGGACAAGCAAGATAAAACTTATAGAACTTGCCAATTATGATTTCCTTCTCCATGCTGATAATAATAGATAGGAGGGATCATGATGAGCAAGCACAAAACACATAAACGAAATTCAGAACACTATGTACCAAATCATATTGGTACCCAGCCACGTGGGTTTGGAGGAAACAAAGGCAAAAAAATGCAAGATAAATCTGGTCAGCATGCCCAAGTCATCCAAACAAAAGGTGAATAGATCGATATGAAACTCGCCCCAGGCGAGTTTTTTATTTATAAAATAGAAAAATATGGTTATATATTTTCAAAAGAAAGTCACAAACTAATCCTGAACAAAACTTATGATAGGAGGAAATGTAATTGGCTCATAATAAACCAAATCCAGATGACCGCAGTGATAACGTAGAAAAGCTTCAAGACATGGTTCATAACACAATTGAAAATATGGAAGAAGCAGAAGCAACGATGGATTTGTCGAATGAAAAGGATCGGGCACAGATTGCTGCCAAAAATGAAAGAAGGCGTGAAAGTATTAATTCAATGCGGGAAGAAATAAAAGATGAACATGATGCACAAAATCATCAAAAATAATTCTGCATTTATGACCTGATCTTGAATCAGGTCGATTTTTTTTGTGTAAAAGTAAAAATTTGATAAGATAAAGATTATATAGGTTAGAAAAGAAGTGATATTATGATAAATCAACAAGATGAACAGAGACAACAAATTACGAAGCTCCTTTCAAAATGGAAACAGGAAATCATTGAGAAAGGGTATATAGAGAATGAAAGTCAATTGCTCGAAAAAATAAGGACTTTGGATGAAGAAAAGGATAATGAACTGTTATCGACCCTTTTATCATTAGCGGCAATCTCAAGAATAAAAAAAATCAATGCCCATGATTCTATCGTACGTGCTTGGATGGAAAGAGCGCAAAGTTTAAACCCTAAAAATGACGAAGCTAGACGATTTCTCGCTCAGTTTCAATGGGAAGGAAAAAAAGACGTATTAACAAATCTGCAATTTCCAACTATTCGTGAAACGGATAATCGCCAACAAAAAAAGAAAACCGCAGAGCAAATTATTTTTTTATGCAAGCTATTTTTACAGGAAAATGAAGAGCATCTTGAAGCTCTCGAAGAAGCGGCGAAAATTGTCAAGGAATTAAAAGACTTAGAACTCATACATAAATATGAATTACTAATCGATCTTCTTGAAAAAGCCATTGAAGCAGTTGTAGGTATAAGAAAAGCGGCAGAGGAATTCGAACAAACGATTTCAGGTTCTTTCTATAATACAAGCTATTTTTATGATATGAAAGCACATCTTGAAAACATCGAAAGAATCAAGGATGAATGGAGCGAACAATTTCAAGAAAAGGAATTTTATGAATCTCGAAATGCACTCAATGAACTGGATTCAATGATTGGTATGGATCTTGTGAAAAAAAGGGTTAAAGCACTCTATCAATTTCTTAAATATCAGAAGGCCCGGAAAGATATTGGTTTTCAAACAAAGGATGAGATTAGCTTAAATATGGTCGTTACCGGGAATCCAGGAACCGGAAAAACATCATTAGTGCGGCTCCTTGCAAATATTTACCACGAACTTGGCGTCTTGCCTCGAAAAGATGTTATAGAAGTTGATCGTTCACAATTGGTTGGAGCATATGTTGGACAGACAGAAGAAAATGTAAGAAAAGTCGTGGAAAAAGCATTGGGAGGAATCCTTTTTATCGATGAAGCTTACAGCTTGAAAAGAGAAGGACAATCGGGCAATGATTACGGTCAGACTGCGATTGACACGCTCGTTTCATTAATGACAGGGAAAGAGTTTGGAGGAAGATTTGCGGTCGTAATGGCAGGATATCCGGAGGAAATGAGTCAGTTTCTAGATGCTAATCCGGGACTACGTAGCCGCTTTCCAAGATCAAATTTGATTCATCTTGAAGATTACAGTGAGGATGAGTTGATATTAATTGCGGAGAAGTTCGCACAAGACAATGATTATGTTTTAACGGAAGAAGCGAAAATACAACTGAGAAAACGACTCGAAAAAGAGCGTGTAGACGAAACATTCGGCAACGCTAGAACGGTTCATAATTTAATCCTTGATGCAATTTTTCATAAAGGAGCAAAGGCTGTTGAACAGCAAACCATTTTCGATTATACATTTTTAGATAAAGACGATTTTGTGACAGAAGAAGCAGAAAACACGGCAACATCAAAGTTTTTATTGGAACAGCTAATTGGACTTGACAAAGTAAAGGAAGAAGTGAGAAAACTGATCTCCTTTGTTAAAGTTCAACAGGCTAGAAGGGAACATGGTCTGCCTGTTCTTCCTTTACAGCTGCATTCCGTATTTATGGGAAATCCAGGAACCGGGAAAACAACTGTTGCTAAAATTTATGCTCAAGCTTTAAAGGAATGCGGTATTTTAAAAAGAGGCCATCTGCTTGTCACGAGTAGAGCTGATTTTGTAGCAGGCTATGTCGGGCAAACGGCGATTAAAACGAAGAAGAAAATTCGTGAGGCTCTTGGCGGTGTACTCTTTATTGATGAAGCGTATTCCCTATTAAGTCAGACATCAGGGGATTTCGGTAAAGAAGTTATTGATACACTTGTTGATGAAATGACGAAGCATAATGAAAATCTTGTCATTATACTTGCAGGCTATCCTCATGAAATGGAGCAATTATTAGAAAGTAATCCCGGACTAAGATCTCGTTTTAAGAAGTTCTTTCATTTTCATGACTATACAAGTGAAGAGCTTATTGAAATAATGGAACATTACGGCTCAAATTATCAATATGAGCTTTCAATTGAAGCGAAAGATTATTTACAAAAAGAACTTAGCAACATCGATGTAAATGGAAATGGCAGATTTGCAACGAACTTAATGGATGAAGCCATTCAAGCCCAAGCTTCGCGACTGATGGAATACGAGAACATAAGTGTCATTAATGAAGCGACTCTCGTTCAAAAGAGTGATATCGAAAAATCATTAAATAAACTGAGAAGAGGAGATTCATAATGGAAGTAGCTACAAAAGAAATTGAAGTGCGCTATGCTGAAACCGATCAGATGGGAGTCGTTTATCACGCCAATTACCTTGTTTGGATGGAAGTTGGAAGGACGGCATTAATTAAACAATTAGGTTTTAATTATGCAGAACTAGAAAAGGAGGGGGTTATCTCACCTGTCCTTGATATCCAAGTCTCTTATAAAAAGCCGCTACGATATGGAGAAACGGCGAAAATCGATACATGGATCGAGGCGTATGACGGGTTAAAAGTAATTTATGGCTATGAAATCTATACGGGAGAAGGGGGACTTGCTGTAACAGGGCAATCGACACATGTTTGTGTCAAAAAGGAAAATTTTCGACCTATTTCAATAAAAAGAAAATATCCTGATTGGCATAACGCCTATGAAAAAGCCAAGAAAAAAGTATCAGTTTAATCGCAAAGAGGATTGTTTTCAGCATTAATGTTCTTAAAGGAGTGCGCGTCTATGGCATTTGGAATCAGAAAAGAAGACTTGCGGGCTTGGAAAAAGGCTATTGAAGATGGGGAAATCGCCTTTCTCACTCACTATTGGCTCGACGACAGATTTCCTGGATGTAAAACAGTAACAAAGGTTGGTTGTCGTGATATACAAAGATTAGCACAATGGGGAAAAACCTACGGGCTAAAAAAAGAGTGGATTCATATACGAGAAGATGGGTATTCTCATTTTGATATATTAGGAGAGCAAGAAAAGATCATTCTGCAAAAGGAAAACAAACTAACGGATCTCATAAAGAAGCAGATGTAGCCCAGTCTGCTTCTTTGCTATATACCCTTTAGTTGGAACGCGGTACTATGCTTGCAAAAGTTAACACGGTGTCGCTGAAAATAATGGAGCACCGGTTTTACAAATTCTCCAGAAAATCAATGAGTTCATCAAAATTATGGAGAACTTTAATAGGAGAGCCGCTACATTGTAAATCAGGACGATAAGGATACAGTTCCACATAAAAGTCTGAATCATCTTCCAAAGCGGATACTTCTGTTAAATAGATATAGTCTTTACCGAATGAACTAGGCTCCTTCATTTAAATCACCTTCTACTTTTCTTTTATTTTAAAGTAGAAGGGAGCATATTCAGGATCCTTATTATGTCAATTTATTGAATTATCACATGTTAAGCATGAAGCTGTAGCTTTGGTTGCAGAGGTAATCGGATGCGAAAAATTGTTCCTTCATTTAAAAAGCTTGAAATTTCAATGTTACCTCCATGCTCACTAATAATTTGTTTACAAATCGCCAACCCTAACCCTGTCCCAGATAATTTCGTTGAATAAAAAGGGGTGAAAAGCCTGTTAAGCGAATCTTCACTTAATCCACAACCGTTATCTTCAATGCTAATGATGATATCATCATCTATTCTCTCACTAGACAATCGTATTTTCCCTTCGTTTCGCTCACTTGAGTGAATCGCCTCAACCGCATTTTTAATCATATTTACGAGCACTTGCTTCAATTGATGTTCCTCAACGAAAATAGACGGAATATCGGACTGCAAGCTCGTTTCCAGGACGATATTTCTTAAGTGCGCTTCCCCTTCATAAAGAAGCGCAATATCTTCAATTAAATCATTAATTACTACTTCTTTCCGCTCATTTATTTGTGGCTTTGCCGCATTCAAAAATTGATAAAGCAACTTATTTGCTCGCTCAATTTCATCCAAAGCAATACTGGCATATTGCTCTTTATCCAGCTCAATTAAATATGGCTTCATTAATTGAATAAAGCCTTTAATGGTCGTCAATGGATTCCGAATCTCATGGGCAATGCCCGCTGCAAGCTGGCCTACATTTGATAAATAACTGCGATGCAGGTCCAGTTCATCATATTTTTCTTTTATTTTCTCAAGCTCTTGAAGGCGCAGTTTTGATTGTCGCAATTTGTGCCTCATGCTTTTCATCTGCTCGAAAGTTTTATTGGATAAAGATTCTAACGGTTGGCAAAATAGATGGCATTTACAGTTCTCTTTTTTTTTATAAATTCGGTACGGTGCAGGCGCTTCCTCACGCAAATTTAATAAAAATACTTTCGACTCCATTTCTGGTGCTCCAATAAATTGCAGAAAATCCTCGATACTGTCTACTGCAATGAAATCATTGACATTTTCGGGACATTTTTTTAAGTTTGCCGATGCTGCAATGACATTTAAATCCGCATCAATACACAAATAGGGGAAAGGTAAGCTTAAATATTGATCGTATTCCATTTTTCATCCATCCTTCATCATTTTAAATCAACCCATTTCCTATTCCACAAACAATAGATTCTGAACGAGAAAGAAATGAAGCTTGATTTGTATATGTCTATGGCGAAAAACATCAAATTATGTATATTTAAAGCAAATTTTAAAGCGGCAAACTAATTTCAAATATGGAGAAAAATTAAGACCATTTTAGATTTTCCTGAACTTTTATACTAGTAGTATACAAAATTTGTAGAATATTATCAATAAAGAACGATATTTATCTTATTAAGAACGTTTTTTATCTTTAATTTTATTTGCCTTTGTTAATGAATACTGCTAAAAAACAATTTTGCATTCGTTCCCACAAATGTGAAAGGAGACTCATTTTAAAACTCCTTAAATTTTTGGAGACTAAAACATGGCTCTGCGGATACATTGCTATTGAATTATCATCAGCAACGATCGTTTCTCACCATAAAAAAGCTATAAAAGACAAGGTTATGCCTTTTATAGCCACTTTACTTTTGGCTCTGTTTTATTTTTAATTCGTGATATGTTGGCCCGATGACGATAAATAACAAAAAATGCGAGAATCGATACAACAATAATAAGCGCATGATCGCCGTCGATAAATGCATATACTATGGCAGCAAAAGCAGCAACAATGGAAGATAAGGAGACGTATTTCGTTATGTACAAACAAAGAATGAAAACAACGACAATTACGACAAACATTAAAGGGGCATAGCATAGGAGCACGCCACCAGAAGTTGCAACTGCTTTTCCTCCTTTAAATCCAGCAAAAATAGGAAACATATGCCCAATGACAGCGATAACTCCCGGAATTAAAGGATGTAAATGTAAGTCTGATTGAAGTAGATCGGGAAGAGCGGTCGCAAGCGTTCCTTTTAAAATATCTGCAAGAGTAACAATAATCCCAGCTTTGACGCCAAGAACACGAAAGGTGTTTGTCGCACCTAAATTTCCACTTCCATGCTCTCTAATGTCAATCCCTTTCGCTTTTCCGACTATAAGTCCAGAAGGAATGGAGCCAAGTAAATAAGATAAAATAATGATTGCAATAATGATCATATATTGTTCTCCTTCGCCATAAAAGCTGAATTTCTTTTTCAGTTGTCTAGCGCAAACACCACTCACCCAACAGTTTTTTTGTTCCTCAGACTCATGGATGATTGTTGTGCAGTGAAGATTTCTTCACTTTAAAGACTGATCGGTCTTCCAGTATGAAGAGCGTGGCATGGAACTAGGAATTCCAGGCGGGCAAACATCGCTGAAACAGGGAAGTTGAAGGTGGGTTTCGCTTTTCTAGTTGTCATTATGACCTACTACTAACATTTTAATATTGTACCATGCGAGGAAGCCATTTCACAATGCTTTGAAAATAGTTCTGATTGTTTGTTTTCTTTTTTCTCCGACAAACCTCGTCAAGATCATTGAAATTTCCTTTTTATGAGAGGTTTTCCTTTTCAAGTTAGAGAGAATTCGTTACGATGGGATTAAGGAGGAAAGTCATTCATGGTACGTGTAAAATATCAGCAAAAGAAAACAATCTCAAAGGGCTGGATCATTGGAGGGCTATTGATCGCATTTTGTATGATCATTTCTAGTATTCTACTGCTTCTTTACCCTTTCGCCTCAAAGGAAAAACGAGAATATTTTAGCGGAGAAAATCCGATTATTTTAAACGGTAGTCAAAAAGGAAATGCGATTATAGATGGAGAAAGCGTCTATATTCCTTTAACATTAATACAGGACAATATTGATGACAGTGTCACCTATGATGAAAAATCTAATTCGATTATTATTACTACAGCGGACAAAGTTGTGCAAATGCCTTCAGAGTCGTTAACCTATTACGTAAATGAAAAACCGGTGAAACTCCAGTTTTCACCGATTAAGGACGAGGCAGGGGAACTTTATGTGGCGCTTGAGCCAGTAATTAATTTTTTCCCTCTGCAATATACCATTCTACCAAATTCGAATGCTGTTTTGATGCAACAAAACGGGGACGAATTTATTCATGGTACTGTTACAGAAAGGGATGTTCATAATGAGAAGTTACGCCTTAGAACAAAAGCCAGTCTTCAATCTCCGTACACAGCTGAACTTGACCAGGGGGAACAAGTTTTCATCGAAGAGCAAGAAGGAGAATATTTTTTAATACGCAAAGAAAATGGGATAGCCGGTTACGTTCACAAAAATTTAGTACGTGCAGAAGAAAAGGAGACCATTGCGGTCGTAAGGGAACAGAAAGAGGTTTCATTGCCGGAAATAGAAGGACCAATTCAATTAACTTGGGAAGCTGTTTATACGAAAACCCCACATCCAAGCAGCCTCCCGCAAATGCCTGGAGTTAATGTCGTCTCACCTACATGGTTTGAATTGGAAAATGCGGCAGGTGATGTTAAAAACCTTGGTTCTATACCGTATGTGGAGTGGGCTAAAAATAAAGGCTACCAAGTATGGGGACTCTTTTCAAATGCGTTCGATCCGGAATTAACTTATCAAGCTTTTAAAGATTTTGACACTAGACAAAAAATCATCAGAACATTGATCCATTACAGCCAAATTTATCAGCTTGACGGCATTAATTTGGACATTGAAAATGTCAAAGCTGAGCACGGCCCACTCGTAACCCAATTTGTAAGGGAAGCGACTCCTTATTTCCATGAAGCCGGCCTTATTGTTTCAATGGATATTACTTTTATCGCGGGAGGAAATTGGTCCGAGTTCTACGAACGAGAGAAGCTCGCGGATATTGTCGATTATTTAGCAGTAATGGCCTATGACGAGCATTGGGGCTCCTCTCCAATTGCAGGGAGTGTTGCCAGTCTTCCTTGGGTAGAGGAAAATTTACAAAAGCTCCTTGAAATTGTCCCAAATGAAAAGCTTATCCTTGGGGTGCCACTGTATGCACGATTATGGCAGGTAAAAGATTCAGGAGAAGTGTCATCATCCGCTTTGTCGATGGATAAAGTGCAAGAATGGTTAGATGTTCATCAACTGACTCCTACTTATGATGAAGCAAGTGGACAAAACTATGCTGAGCTTTATGTTGATGAAGAGAAAAGCACTTATAAAATTTGGCTCGAAGACGAGCTCTCACTTAGAAAGAGAGCCGATTTGGCGGCAAAGTATGAGTTGGCTGGTATTGCCAGCTGGTCACGTTCATTTGCCAACGAATTAGCTTGGCTAGCTTTAAATATGGAAAATGAACAGGTTACACAAAAATAAATACTCACCACCTGAGCACAATGACATGATTTTTTTATACTGAAAGCGTAAAATAAAGGAGATACTACTTTGCATACATTGGCAAGATTGCATGAAAAAGCGATTATGACTCCTTTTCATGCAAACTGCACACCATCCGTCTTATTAAACATAGAAAAAAATCAACTGCACGATCAAAGGAGATGAAAAAAATGGCTATTGAAAATCCAAGCCGTGAAGAAATCGGACAAATCCTTAAAAGAGTGAAACGAATTGCTGTTGTTGGACTAAGCGGAAACCCTGAGAGAACGTCATATATGGTATCGAAGGCGATGCAAGATGCAGGTTATGAGATCATTCCTGTCAACCCTACAGTAGACGAAGTTCTTGGCGTTAAAGCGGTAAAATCATTAAAGGAAATAGAAGGGCATGTCGATGTTGTAAATGTCTTTCGACGTCCTGAGCATTTAATGGAGATTGCGAAAGAGTTTGCCGAAATTGACGCTGAAATTTTCTGGGCTCAGCTTGGAGTCGTTAATGAAGAAGCTTATCAATTTTTAAAGGAAAAAGGTTATACAGTCATCATGGACCGCTGTATAAAAGTCGAGCACGCGTTAACGAAATAAACATTTTTTAGCAAAAACTGTCAGGTTAACTTGACAGTTTTTTTACTTCCTTCTAAAATGATTCTTTATTCCTATATATCGCCGGAAACGCCTTTTCTGAGAACTCCTTAAATTGTCAAGATTACCGTATTGTGCTAGTGAAACTAGAAGTAAATTATTCGTCACCTATTTGCTAAATCGTTATATTTATATACAATAGGGCATAGACGTTTCTTTTTAAGGGATTGAAGCTGTTGTTCTTTTTTCTCTAAAACTTTAAGAAAAAAGTCCGTTGATATGATAAGATAAACACCAGGAACAGTCGTTCTACGAATGAAAACGATTCATCCACAATGAAAGTCGTTCATCGATTGTTGTTAATGAAAACTAAAATTATGAGATTGTAGCAACTGAAAGGGGTATGTAAGTGGCAAGAAATCAGCAAAGCTTCGATTATAATGATGATGCCATTCAAGTGTTAGAAGGTCTCGAAGCAGTTCGGAAACGCCCCGGTATGTACATTGGTAGTACTGATTCGAGAGGACTTCATCACTTAGTATATGAAATTGTCGATAACTCTGTTGACGAGGCTCTAGCCGGCTACGGAGACCATATCATCGTTAAAATACATAAAGACAATTCGATTAGTGTTCAAGATAAAGGGCGCGGAATGCCAACCGGTATGCATAAGCTTGGCAAACCAACTCCGGAAGTCATTTTAACCGTCCTTCATGCAGGAGGAAAGTTTGGACAAGGTGGCTATAAAACAAGCGGTGGCTTGCACGGTGTCGGTGCATCGGTCGTCAATGCACTTTCAGAATGGCTGGTTGTCAAAATAAAAAGAGATGGATTTGTTTATGAACAGCGCTTTGAAAATGGCGGTGTTCCCGTCACAACGCTTGAAAAAGTAGGGAAAACAAACCAAACAGGCACAACCATTCATTTCAAACCGGATCGAACGATTTTTTCAACAACCACATACAATTATGAAACTTTATGCGAACGTCTTCGCGAATCTGCCTTTCTATTAAAAGGAATGAAAATTGAAATTATTGATGAACGAAATGAGACGAAAGAGGAATTTCATTACGAAAATGGAATCGAGGCATTCGTGCAATACTTAAACGAAGAAAAGGATGTACTTCATCCTGTAGTTAGCTTTGAAGGTATTAATTCAGGAATTGAAGTAGATTTTGCTTTTCAATTTAATGATGGGTACTCTGAAAACGTTCTATCTTTTGTGAATAATGTTCGTACAAAAGATGGAGGAACCCATGAAGCTGGTGCGAAAACAGCACTAACTCGTGCTTTTAACGAGTATGCTCGAAAAGTGAGTCTTCTCAAGGAAAAAGATAAAAATCTTGATGGAGCTGACATTCGTGAAGGCTTTGCAGCGATTATTTCCGTTCGTGTACCAGAAGAGCTGCTTCAATTTGAAGGTCAAACAAAGGGAAAACTCGGAACGAGCGAAGCAAGATCAGCCGTCGATGCTGTTGTGTCTGAACACCTTTCTTACTTTTTAGAAGAAAATCCTGATATCAGTTCGCTCTTAATTAAAAAGGCGATAAAAGCTTATCAGGCAAGGGAAGCTGCCCGTAAAGCGCGAGAAGAAGCTCGGAGCGGCAAAAAAAGAAAAAAGGGTGAAGCCGTACTTTCAGGGAAACTAACCCCCGCACAGTCACGCAATCCACAGCGAAACGAACTCTACTTAGTTGAGGGTGATTCGGCAGGTGGTTCGGCTAAGCAAGGAAGAGATCGCAAATTTCAGGCAGTACTGCCGTTACGTGGTAAGGTTATAAATACAGAGAAAGCCAAACTAGCTGATATTTTTAAAAACGAAGAAATTAATACCATTATCCATGCAATCGGTGCGGGAGTTGGGGCTGATTTTAATGTAGAGGACTGCAACTATGATAAGGTGGTCATTATGACCGACGCCGATACTGATGGTGCACATATTCAGGTCCTCCTCTTAACATTCTTTTACCGCTATATGAAGCCACTACTTGAAGCTGGTAAAGTGTTTATCGCGCTCCCTCCTTTATATAAGGTGAGCAAGGGAACTGGCAAAAAAGAAGTGATTGAGTATGCTTGGAGTGATGATGAGCTCGATGGTGCCATTAAAAAAGTTGGCAAAGGCTATATGATCCAACGCTATAAGGGACTTGGCGAAATGAATGCGGATCAGTTGTGGGAGACAACGATGGATCCGGAAACAAGGACATTAATCCGCGTCCGCATTGATGACGCAGCGAGAGCGGAGAGACGAGTAACTACTTTGATGGGTGATAAAGTTGAACCACGTCGAAAATGGATCGAAACGAATGTTGCATTTGGATTAGAAGAGGATGGCAGCATCCTTGAAAATGAGAATATATTGGTGGAAGAGGAGGTTGCTGATTCGTGAGTAGTGTGGAAAAATTTCGTGACCTCCCGTTAGAAGATGTCCTTGGCGATCGATTTGGCCGTTATAGTAAGTACATTATTCAAGACCGGGCATTACCGGATGCGAGAGATGGATTAAAACCTGTTCAAAGAAGGATTCTATATGCGATGCATGTAGAAGGGAATACAAGTGATAAAGGGTTTCGAAAGTCCGCAAAAACGGTCGGAAATGTCATTGGCAACTACCATCCTCATGGCGATAGTTCCGTTTATGAGGCGATGGTGCGGATGAGCCAGGATTGGAAAGTTCGCAATCTCCTCGTTGAGATGCACGGAAATAATGGAAGCATTGATGGCGATCCGCCTGCGGCAATGCGTTATACCGAAGCAAGACTATCTGCGATTGCGGCGGAGCTTTTAAGGGACATTGAGAAACATACTGTTGATCTCGTTCCAAACTTCGATGACACAGCAAACGAACCAACTGTTCTACCTGCGATGTATCCGAATCTTCTCGTAAATGGTTCAACCGGAATATCTGCCGGATATGCAACAGATATTCCTCCACATCATTTAGGAGAAATAATTGATGGTGTAATCATGCGCATGGAAAACCCGCAAACAACGGTGGACGATTTAATGACCGTTATTAAAGGGCCTGATTTCCCAACTGGCGGAATTATTCAAGGTGTTGAAGGAATTAAGAAAGCATACGAAACAGGAAAAGGTAAATTTATTGTACGCGGGAAAACGGAAATTGAAACAACACGCGGTGGCAAACAACAAATTGTCATCACTGAGATTCCTTATGAGGTCAACAAAGCCAATCTCGTTAAAAAAATCGACGAATTTCGATTAGATCGTAAGGTGGAAGGAATTTCGGAAGTACGTGACGAGACGGATCGCACTGGTCTGCGCATAGTCATCGAGTTAAAAAAAGATGCGGATGCAAATGGTGTTCTTAATTATTTGTATAAAAATAGTGACCTTCAAATCACATATAGTTTCAATATGGTCGCCATTCATAATAGAAGACCAAAATTGATGGGCCTCATCCATCTTCTTGATGCGTATATTGAGCATCAAAAAGAGGTCGTAACAAGAAGAACACAATATGATTTACAAAAAGCAAAGGACCGTCAGCATATTGTAGAAGGCTTAATGAAGGCTTTATCAATTCTTGATGAAGTGATCGCAACAATACGCGCTTCAAAAGATAAACGGAATGCGAAAGATAATTTAATCGCAAAATTTCAATTTTCCGAAGCACAAGCAGAGGCGATTGTCTCACTACAGCTTTATCGTTTAACAAACACAGATATTACTGCTTTGCAAGCGGAAGCAGAAGAGCTTGCTAAAAAAGTGGAAGAGCTTTCTACCATATTAGCAAGTGAACGAAAGCTATTATCAGTGATTAAAAAAGAATTGAAAGATGTAAAAAAACGCTTTGCTGACGAACGGCGAACACAAATTGAGGCAGAAATAGAAGAGATTAAAATCAATCTTGAGGTTCTAATTGCGAGCGAAGATGTGATTGTTACCGTGACAAAGGAAGGCTATGTAAAACGGACCAGCCCGCGCTCCTTTGCCGCTTCGAACGGACAAGACTTTGGGATGAAGGACTCGGATCGCCTTTTGGCCCAGCTAGAAATGAACACAACAGATGTGCTCCTTCTCTTTACGAATAAGGGGAATTACTTATACTGCCCTGTCCACGAATTGCCGGATATTCGCTGGAAGGATCTTGGTCAACATGTGGCCAATATTGTGCCAATTGACCGCGATGAATCCATTATTAAGGTTCTGCCTGTAAAAGAGTTCGAAAAAGAGGCAAATCTTCTTTTCTTTACAAAAAATGGCATGATAAAGAAAAGTGAATTAAAGCATTATAAAGCACAAAGATATTCCAAACCACTTGTTGCCATTAATTTAAAAAACGGTGATGAACTTATTAATGTACACGAAACAGATGGCAAAACTGAACTCTTCTTAACAACCTATCTAGGATACGGATTAAGGTTTTCTGAAGAAGAAGTTCCCTTAGTCGGTGCCCGTGCAGCAGGTGTTAAAGGGATTAACTTAAAAGATGGTGATTATGTTACGAGTGGCCATATCATCTCTGATTTAGCTGAAGAAAGTATTGTTATTGTAACTCAACGTGGCTCAATCAAAAAAATGAAATTAACAGAATTTGAGTTGACGTCAAGAGCAAAACGCGGTGTCGTTATGCTGAGAGAACTGAAATCAAATCCACACCGTGTGATCGGCGCTGTCCTCGCAAAGGAAGGGGATGACATTTTCGTTCAAGCAGATAGAGGCCATGTAGAAAGTGTTAAGTCGTCTGATTTGCGATATAATGATCGCTATACAAACGGCTCTTTCATCATTGATGAGAGTGAAAGCGGCAAAGTTCATTCCATTTGGAAAACAACATTTGAAAAAAAAGATGATCATGTTGTTTAATATCTACCCCTGCTAAACAATTAGCAGGGGATTTTTTTGCCCATTTTTTTAAACCATTCTAATTAATTATTGCATTCTAAAAAATTAGAACGTATAATATTTTTAAAATAGAATTTTGTTAGACAATATTTTTTGCAAAATCAACACCTGTATTTAATAAAACCTTCAATTAAAGATTGGATGACGAGAAATGGATAATAAAAAAAAGCAGATGGAGATTACGTTAGATCAGCAAAAATTGATTTCAAGTCCACTTAGGGCAAAGATTATTTATTTATTGAATGAACGTGCTATGACTGCAAAACAAGTCGCTGACGAACTAAGAAAATCAAACGGAAGTATTCATTATCATATTCAACAATTATACAATGGTGGAATTATTGAGCTTGTGAAAACGAAAGACAACAAAGGGATCATTGAAAAGTACTATCGATCTAAAGCCACTGAGTTCAAACTCAAAGATGAATTCACTCCTGAAAAAAGAAATTATTTTATGAGAAGGGGAACGCCTTTATCTTTATCCGATCAGGAATTAACTGAATTCATTAAGGAATTTGATTGTTTATTGGAAAAATATATAGAAAATTCAATAAAAAACGAGGAGAAGCGAACCCCTTATGAAATCAATTGTGAATTTATTAAACTTCCAAATGAAGAGGAGGATATTTAAATGCCGAACTCGGTCAAAAGAAATATTACCCTCTTTTTAACTGGAAAGCTGACGGCCGTGCTTGGTTCCTCCATATACGGATTTGCGATCGGACTCTTTATTTTAGAAGAAACAGGTTCAAGCTTGAATTTCTCAATTACATTGCTCGTAAGTGTGCTGCCACGAATTGTGCTTGCGCCGATTGCAGGAACATTAAGTGATCGCTGGGATCGAAAGAAAATTATCATTATATCAGATTTTGCCTGTTCCATATGGCTTCTATTCATTTTCATCATTTTTACGTCTTTTGATCAACAAATATGGCTGTTATTTTTAGCAACCTTCATTCTCAACTCTCTTAACACATTTTACTCTACAGCAGTGACGTCGGCCATCCCCAATATGGTTGGTCTGGAATATATTCAAAAAGCCATGTCTTTGAACCAAGCAGCCGTTTCTATTTCTACGATCCTTGGTCCTGTTTTAGGCGGAGTCCTTTTTGGCTTCACATCGATTTCAACCTTCATGGTACTTAATATTATTGCATTTACCATCTCTGGAATAGCTAGTATTTTTATAAACTATCAATTATTTGCCAAAGAAAAAGAAGAAACGGAGCAAAAAAACTTTATTGCTGAATTTAAAATTGGATTCGCCTATGTTAAACAAGAAGCATTTATTAAAAACTTGATTTTCCTTGCAGTTTTTCTTAATTTTTGGTTTGCAATCTTTCCAGTGGCTTTGCCTTATCTTGTTTTAACGATTAGAGGGATGGAGTCCTATCAACTGGGAATCATTGAAGGTGCCTTTTCGATCGGGATGCTAGTCATGTCAGTCATATTAGCCCAAATACGAGAAATTAAAAATAAAAAACGAAGCGTGTTTGGTGGTCTGTTCGGGTTATCTAGCATGTTAATTCTTCTTGGTATTCCCAATCTACCGGGCTTAAGTGAACTATCAAATACATTTTATTTTCCTTTTCTCATTATTCTCGTGATATTACTTTCTGCATTTATTATGATCATTAATATGCCAGTTATGGTTCTTTTACAAAAAAATACTCCTGACAATTACCGTGGCCGTGTTATGTCTTTAGTGGAGACGGGAGCCACTTGCATGACTCCGTTGGGATTTATTGTTTTTGGTTTTCTTCTCGAATCACTACCAGTTTGGCTGCTACTATTGATTTGCGGCGGCAGTATAATTATAATTGCTTTGCATTCATTGAAAAATAAGCAGTTTATGCACCAATTAAACAGAACAATAAATGATGATTATATTGCGGCAGAAGGGTAAAGACTCGAATGATATCATTTACCGGGCAACGTTTTTTATTGCAATTGCTATTTTCCTTTTCCCTTTAATTTCTGTGATCGGAATAAGAAGTGAAGGAATTAGTATCATAGACGTTCATCCCTATCTGTGGATAGGGATTTTTAATTGTTTATATAATGTTATTTGTGTGAGGGCTCTGCAGCTATCGTCTACAGACTTTGCCCAATCAAGTGAAGGATGGGCTAGTCTTTCAGTTATGGGAGAGCAAGCACTTATTTTTCCATCAATTTGCATCTTTTTACCAAAATTGGGCATTCTAATCATAACAGATTAGAGGAGGTCTACATAATGAAAAAAGAAGTTCTAGTCGTCATTTTCGCTTTATTTTTTATGTCAATTACAGCGATAACAGGCGCTTATGCCATAGATGAGAGTGAAAAAATGGAAACGATCGTGGAAGAGCACGAAGATTTAACAGGAGATGGCAAAGATGAGAATATACTGGTAAAAGGAGAAGTAATGGATGATGAAAGTGGTCTCTACAAAAGGTTTTTGATTGAGGTCGTCGACAATCAAGGAGGGAAACATCAAATTGAATTGGAAGAAGGGGTTAACCTATATCTCACGTTTCAGGATCTTAATCAAGACGGGATTAAGGACATGCTCGTCTCTGTCAGCAATAGCGGCAGCGGTGACATAACCAATCATTATTTATATGCCTTAAAAGACGATAGAATCACAGATTTGACTGTACCAGATCCACTTATCATTCAAAGTCAATTTTTAAATGGCTATAAAGCAAAAATTAATATCGATAATAATCATAAGTCACATAAATTTAATCTAAAAAATCGGGCAGAGGATTATGAAAATGCAGGGCTTTATTATAATGGTATTTTAAACGAGCCAACTGAATTAATGGTTCAGTCATATAGCAAACTCGAACCTGTCAAACTAAAAGGGAGCAAATTAGGATTAAAAGGGGTTCAGACGATCAGCGGCGCACACCAAGGAGATGTGATCGCAAATATTGAGTCAACATGGGAGTATAAAAGCGGGGAATGGGCACTTGTTTCCACGAAGGTAATTGAAACTCCATATATAAAAAAAGAACAATAATGATTAATTGGCGGAGGCAAAGATAAATTTAGACATTCATGTTAGGCACATGTCACCCTTGTTATTTTTTAACATATATTATCATTAACCAATACTTTAACATTTGGGGGACACCTTCCATGAGCAAGTTCAATCCTTCTAATTTAAAAGTAACATTTTTTCCGCCTGCTACTCCTTTTAAGCCCGTAGACGAAAGAAAATATACGATGACTCATTCGGAAGAAACAGGGGAAATATTCCTGACAATTGGATATTGCTATGATGAAAGCTGCATCAATCCAAAAGTTCATAATGAAGTTATTGCCGAATGGGTGCCGCGAATGGGGCAATACGTATTAAACGGAAAAGTACATGTGAGCAACGGAGAATATGATGAACAAAATTCAAAAATACGGTTCATGTTTTTCCAACAAAAGCTCAGCTTTGCTTTAACAGCGATCGTATATGGTGATAGAGCTCTATACCAATATTACCCTTGGCTCTTAGATTCACCAATTTATATACAATTTGAAAGTATTTATCCGCTCTATCATCAACTTCTATATTTCGGCACACCAAGACAATATTTAACTGCAGCAATGCAAGAAACCGTTTCATAACACAGGAATTTCCTGTGTTTTTTTGTTTTTATAATACAATTTACAAAAGGATTGCAGGGGAAGAGAGGGCCTTTAAAACAGCTGGTGAAGATGAAACTGACGTTATGAAAAAACGACTGTTTCGCAATTTATGAAAAGCAAGGGGCTTTTCATAATGTCTAGAATTTTATTCAGTCGATACACAATGAAACTATATTTTTTACCATAATATAATTATGTAAACTAATGTAATTTTTAAAGGCAGCTTAAATTAGCTGCTTTTAAAATTCGATTAAATGCTTGACTGCATAGGCAAACCCGTTGTCATCATTTGATTTAGTGATAATATCTGCATGTTCCTGGATTTCAACAGGAGCGTTCGCCATAGCAACAGAAGTGGTAGCGACTTTAAATTGTTCCACATCGTTTCCACCATCACCAAAAGCAAAGATTTCATCAAAATGGACGTTGATTAATTTTTGGTATCTCAATAATGCAGCACCTTTATTGGCCTCAAGTGATGTAAGTTCAACATTATTTGGATGAGAGGAAGCAATCGTCAATGGTAATTTTTCATGAAGAGCATTCTTTACAGCAGTAATTTTCTCCAATTGATCATGTCGGGAGACAGCCATAACTTTATAAATGACAAGATCTTTTTTATTCAGCATTTGCTCATAATCATAACCTGCAAAAATCCCTTCAATTTCCTCATCACTTTTTCCTTGAAGGTAGGGGTTTCTACACGGGAATCCACCCTGGTTCGTATAGACCATAATCCACAATCCAAACTTCTTTAATACGGCAAATAGCTCATTATATAAAGAAAAAGGAATGGAAGCTTCAAACAATACATCCTTAGTATCAGAATAAATAACTGTACCATTTATTGTAAAAATAGGCAATTTTAATGATTTTATTGCATTAAATTGAATGACATCATCGTAAGCACGACCAGTATTAATGATAACAGAGTGACCCTGAGCTTTTAATTCCTTTAAAACATGTAAGTTTTCAGTCGAGATTTCTCGTTTAGAATTTAATAAAGTTCCATCTAAATCAATAGAAAAGCATTTCATCCTTTAATTCCTTTCCATATAACATATTAAATACTATAACAGAAAAGCAGTAGTAAAAAAACGGATCGTAACAGAAATTCTTCCTTTGTCTCACTATCTAAAGTATACTTTAGAATTGAGACTGAAACTTTCTTTTTTAACCCAACTTCCTATAATGTATATTATGTAAACTAAAAAATGAAATGTTTTGGGGAGCAGTATTTCGTCTTTACTCCCCTGATGATTGACACAAAATTACTTATTAATTGATTTTATAATGAATAGCTTCGGCCCTCTATTCAATTTTAATTTCAATATAATTGATTGGAGTTCACCATTGGAATTCCGTACCTCCCAATTACATTTTGTTATTTTATTGTAGGATCTAGCTTCATAATTGCCCCAAAATATTGTGAAGCAGTTGTGAACGTAATAAAAGCACACAATTCACTGATTTCTTCTTCAGATAAATGCTTCTTCAACACATTAAAGATAGCATCTGGTATATTGCCTTTTAATTTTAAAAATACCTCTGCGAATCCCACAGCAATTGACGTCTTTTCGTCGAAAAGGTCAGGTTCAGGTTTCCCTTTTGCCTTGCAGTACTCACAGCCATTTCCTTGTGCTAGCGTTCGCCGCACTTGCTCTTTTAATTCTGCTGTAAGCTTCCCGTCTTCCCCTAATTCATCTCCTAGTTGATTCCATAATTCCATGATTCCTTTGTTGTGCCCTAACAGTTTTTGAAAGGGACTTTCCCCATTCAAAGATTCTGTAATTCTTGCCATATTGATCCCCTCCTTATAATATTATCTTATCTAATTGTTTTGCTGAGTTACATTAAGTTTTCAATTTGATTCACATAATTTTATTAAAAATTAAATAAAAAAAGGAGGATTTACTTTAAATATGAAAACTGACTTTATTGATCAACAGATAATTGATGAATTGCTTGAAAACAGTCGATTATCAATGAGTGAGCTTGGACGAAGGATCAATTTATCATCTCCATCTGTTACAGAGCGTGTAAGAAAAATGGAATCCTTTGGAATCATAAAAAAATATACATTGGATGTGGATTACGAGAAATTAGGTTATCCAATCCAATGTTTCATTGAAGCAACGGTTAAAAATGGTGATTATAAATCTTTTAAAAAGTTTATTGAGTCGTTCCCAAATGTGGAATTTTGCTATCGTATAGCTGGTAATGCTTGTTATATGTTAAAAATGCAATTTGAAACATTCTCGAAAGCAGAAGAGTTTATTGAAAAAGCGAATCCCTACGCCCATACCGTAACGCATTTTATCTTTTCAAGGGTATCTACAAATCTTAAGATTCATTCTTAATCACACGGTTTTGGGCTTACATTTTAGATATAAAGCGATTTTAAAATCCCCCTCTTTTTGAAGGAAGCATAACTTTTTCAAAAGAAAATAAAATAATCCCTTACGATATCATACTGTAAGGGATTATTTGTAATCAAACTTTATTATCATTTATCGAACTAAATAATCAATCCTTTTATAATCTACACTATAAAACCAACCGTTAATCTATTATTTCCCGGTTTCAGCAAACATTTTTAAGCGTTCTCCAATTTCATCACGCACCCGCTGGAAAAACGCCCATTTTTCACCTTCCGTCCCTTCCGCCTTTGCCGGATCATCAAAGCCCCAGTGCTCTCTTTTGACTTGTGGTGGTGTCATTGGACATTTATCGACTGCATCACCACATAAAGTCACAACTAAATCTGCATAATTGAGAATCTCAGGATCGATGATATCTGAAGTTTGAGTTGAAATATCAATCCCCACTTCCTTCATTGCCTTCACAGCATTCGGATTTAATCCATGTGCCTCAATTCCAGCACTAAAAACATTCCATTCCTCGCCTAAATATTTCTTTCCCCAGCCTTCAGCCATTTGACTTCTACAAGAATTTCCTGTACATAAGAAATAGATTGTCTTTTTATCCATGTTATATAGCTCCTTCATAAGTTTTTTAAATGATGAATAACCAAATATACAGAACAACTAAAGTAATAAATAGAGTAGTTAAAATGATACCGGTTTAAAAAATACATTCCCCATAAGATTTTTACAGATAAAAAATGTGTTAACCATACATTTGTTCCCCCTTAATATATCGACTTTCGATATATGCTTGAGATGCGCAGCCCTTCTTCTTCTAGCTGCTGCAAGCTATTAAGCTTGTACAAATGGATTCATAGCTTTTACACTCTTTTACTTTGTTAAACAATATTGCTTCACCAAAAGGCAAGACCATTAAATAAAAGTAATCATAAAAACTTTGTAAAGGTTTTGTAAATACTATTGAAGACAACAACCAGCATCATATAAAATAAGCTTTCCATATCGACTTTCGATATTGAGATCCGCAATCGGAGATGCGAAGTTGGAAGAAAAAATTGAGGAAATTATTTCTCGGCTTCATCCCAATACATATTTTACACCATGCGAAAGAGAATTTGATTTATCGTGTTTGCATGCTGGATATAATATCAGCTCTGGAACCCTCTAATCCCTTTTACATTCAACGGAGAGTGAAGGACTTCTTTTAAAAGAAGTGAGAAAAATTAGAAAATATTACACTATCACTGAAAAAGAACGTTTAGTTTGAACGGAAGCACGTAATAAAGCATATGAACTTTTTAAGGAGATTAACCAAAAGGAGATTTCTATGACACAAAACCAACAGAACAACAGGATAAAAGCACTTCTTGAGATTCTATACATATCAACTAAATTAGGGCTTACATCATTTGGTGGGCCAGTAGCGCACTTGGGTTATTTTTATAATGAGTACATTCAAAAAAGAAAATGGATGGATGAAAAAAACTACGCAGACTTAGTCGCATTATGTCAGTTCCTTCCTGGACCAGCAAGTAGCCAGGTTGGAATCGGAGTCGGTGTAATGAGAGCGGGAATTGTAGGAGGAATCGTATCTTTTATCGGTTTCACTCTCCCCTCAGTTCTAGCCTTAATTATTTTTGCGTTACTTCTGCAAGGAGTCAATATTGGTGATGCCGGTTGGATTCATGGGTTAAAAATAGTAGCCGTTGTCGTCGTTGCACACGCGATTTTAGGGATGGCAAAAAATTTAACTCCTGACTTAAAAAGAAAAGCATTAGCTTTATTCGCACTCGTTGCGACATTATTATCACAAACTGCTTTTGCACAAGTGGGGGTCATACTCATTTGTGCTCTAATCGGTTTCGTCCTATATAAAAATCATCAAGATAGCCAAGACTCAAACATTCATTTTCCTATCTCGAAAGGATTTGCTATCGCATGTTTAACAATATTTTTTGCGCTCCTTTTCCTGTTGCCTATCTTAAGAGAAGTAACATCTTTAAATTGGCTCGCCATGTTTGATAGCTTTTACCGTTCTGGTTCCCTTGTTTTTGGAGGTGGCCACGTTGTACTTCCATTACTCGAACGTGAGTTTGTACCAACGGGCTGGTTGAGTAAAGATGCGTTTTTAGCCGGTTATGGAGCTGCACAAGCAGTACCTGGACCGCTCTTTACCTTTGCTGCTTATCTAGGTGCCGTTATGAATGGCTGGCAAGGTGGACTGCTCGCAACAGTCGCCATCTTCCTCCCTGCGTTTTTACTCATCCTTGGAACACTGCCTTTTTGGGAGGCTCTTCGCCGAAATCCGAAAGTTAAAGGAGCATTAATGGGGGTTAATGCAGCAGTTGTTGGAATCTTAATCTCCGCTTTTTATCAACCGATATGGGTAAGTTCCATCCTTACTCCAATAGATTTTGCTTTCACAGCTATTCTTTTCAGCATGTTGATGTTTTGGAAAGTACCTCCCTGGGTCATTGTTTTAATAGGAGGTTTGGGTGGGGCACTGATAACAGTGTTTTTTGGGAACGTCTAAACATCAAGACTACTTGGATATAAAGTATGCAACCAAATTCAGTTAACGAGTAAAATCTAGAAAACTATATACCTATAGATTAGGGTTTATTCAGCATGAGTATAGCCAGCTAACGAGATAGTTTTACGTATTAAATAGACTATTTTTATTCGTTGTTCCTCGTAAGATTATAATTTTAAAAAAATGCACGCATTTAATCACATAACATTAAACACTTGTCCAAGCATGATCTTAACTAGGGAATAATATAAAGTAGCTCAATAAAAAGGAGGGAAAAATGAATGAGCAAAGTGTGGAGAAACGAAGATATTTTTGGAAGTTCCAAAAGTCATCGTAGTGATGTTGACGTTGATGTTGACACTAGAAACGATAACGATGCAGAAAATGAAACAGATATTAAACTTAAAGACAAAAACGTGAATATCGCAAGAGCCTTTGTTAAACACAGTGGGAACTCTAAAGTCGATCTAGACATTAAAGTAGATAGCGAATCACTTGCGAGAGTACGTGCAAGATCAGAAGCTGATTCCGATCAGGAGCAGGATCAAGATCAGGATCAAGATCAGAAACTAAGACGTTAATTCAATGTTAAAAAGGGGATACTTAACCAGTGCCTTGTATCCCCTTTTTATTCATATAGGAGGGGAAAAATGCAGAAACCTGTTGAAAATAAACTCAATACAATAGTCAGACATAGCGGGAACTCAGATGTAGATCTGGAAGTGAATATAGACATTGATACAAAAGCGATTGCATATGGAATGTTATGTAGCCTATATGCTAAGGGCGAATTAAGTGAAATGGAATTAAATAAGGCCATTCAAAAGCTTGATACCCTTATCGAGAGGGATAAAAGAAAAAAGAAATTAGATAATAATAACTATCAAGTCAACATTGGAAGAAAACCAAAATTATTTGATCTTCACCCTAAAAATACAAGAAGAGAAAAACTTTAAGTTCTTCTCTTCTTTACTGAAATCAAATCATTTTAACTTTCACGAAGAGTATAAAACTGAGTGATAAATAACACTTTATTCCGAAAATTCGGCTGCAATTACAAAAATAATTAATAAAAATGCTCAAAGTAGAACTCACTAAAATCAGGAGTAGTCTTTTAAAAAATTCTAATTTTTATTCGAGTAAGTTGAGAGCCCCCGCTCAATAACATTAGCAGATACTGGCTTTATCCCCATTTCTCTTACCCAAATTGATAATTGTCCAATATGGTGAATTTCATGGGCAATGATATGCCGTACCACTTCACCCCAAGTATGGCTCACATCCTTTCCATCTTCTAAGGTAAGATGCAAAATCTGATTTTCCTTACTCGCATCCCAGTCTCTCACGAAGGCTGAGACTTCAGAATGATATCGCTCATCCAAAGCTCGAATTTCTTTTAAGCTTTTATAATCGTCAAAGTTCTCCTGAATATCAGGTTTGCCTTCTAGCATCCGAATCCAGCTCCACTCTACATCAATGATGTGAAAGAATGTTCGTAATATACTTCCCATTCCTCCCACTCGGGGTTTCAATAAGTCCTCCTCGCTTAACTGTTCACATAATTGATACCATTCTTTTCTTACCATCCAATTATAGTTAAAAAAGATTTGCAAATTATTTCCTCCTCATTTATTATAAAATTCAGATAAAGAAATCTTTAGTTCCTTTTGAGCTGGGACAAGATTGGAGGGTTTCAATATGTTTGAATTATCCGCTGTTGACATGATCTTATCACTCTTATCTATCTGGGTGATTTTCTTTATCTTTCATAGACTTCTTCACCGCTATTCCCAACAGAACAAAAAGTGGCCACAAGATCTCGTAATTACATTGCTACAATCTTTACTCGTCTTCTTCATCATTATCCCACTTATTCATTATTTTCAATAAGCCAACCTTCTAACTTGAGATACGTAGATAAATAGAGGAACATATCCCCTTCATTTCTCTAAGCTCACATAATCACTAATCTTGACTAAAGCGATCGAATTTTGAGTAGCGAAATCGGTTAAATGGGAACATATATGATCAGGTAGGAAACGAATGATACGAAGATTAAAACCTTTTTTGGTTTGAATAGTTGCATCTTTTTGTCTCCAACCAACACGAATTAATTGTACCTTATTAATTTGAGTGTGACATACACTTTAATTTCCTATTGTCATAAGCCCGTGACTTAAGATGAAGCACTAAAGAAGCTCTTGATGTTAGTTCCATCTTATCGTTTCTCACAAACTACTTAAATGCTCATGGATCAGCTTCCACTGATCATGTTCATCCTTGATAAAGACATTTGTTGCACGACCGCTTCCTTTCACGAATTTCCCATTTAAGTAGCCCTCATAATGATATTGATAAAGGCAGGTTGCGCTGTGATCATTCACAGAAATCCATTTGACATCATTGGCAGAATAGACCTCCTCCTTGATCAGCTCCCACGCATTTTCGAAATAAGCCCTAATTTCTTCCATGGTAGTGCATGTTTTATCTGTAAACCAATAAACAGCTTCAGGATGCAAAAGCTTTTTTACATTGGCAAAATCATGCGTATTCGTCGCTGTAATATATTGTTTTAATGCATCTACATAATTCATCTTGAACACCCCTTTTTATTTAGCTTTGTTAAACAATATGGTACGCTTCCCCTAGTAAATATCCTCTAGTAATTAATATACAGATAGTAACAAAGATTGGCAATTGCAGCACAATAAGCGAAATGTAATGTTTACAAATATTCGAAACCACAATGGCTAAAAGAGCAAAGCTGAGTACTAGCACATACGTAAGTATGATCGTCATCATGATTAATTTTTGAAACGTTAAATCATACCAATATATACTTCCCATAAATGAATTGATTCCATTATTTAAAAACATCGCTACCTCATTTGTGGAGTAGATACTGTAATAAACTGAAACTAGAATAGTTGTAATCACAAAAGCTGAAGCATTCCTGCTGCTACTTTCGATCGAAAAAGCCGTCTCCCTGTTTTAGAGGTGTATTGTAAGGCAATCAAATTGTTTTTATAATCCTTTATAAAAATGGGAGAAATTTTTCATTTAAACAATGTCGCTAACACTATTTTCCAGTATAATAGTTATAAATGGGATTTTGCGATTGAAAGGAATAAAAATGATGCTAAAATGTTGGTTGGAGGTGTAATGATGGCGAAAACACTTTATGTAGCAACGACGCTCATTGCATTAGGTTTTATTTTATATTTTTACGGTATCATTCCTTTTGTAGTTATTATTTCTATATTTCTTATCCTTTTCGCACCTGTTATTTATTTCATTTCTAAAAACAAGAACACAAGTTCTAATATAAGGAAATAATCGAAAGTCTTCTAGATGACTAAAGTCCACTATGAAAGCCAGAAAATATACATAGTGGACTCATTCTTTTTAGACACATTTATTTGATTAAAAAGTTTACTAGCTCTTAACTTTACGACCTGAAAATGAGTTTAGTCCACTTCTTCTTCCATTTTTAAATGAATTAGTTGCCAAACCATTTGAAGCAACGCATGTAAAAAACGTTACCTTAGACGACCATATCCTATTCAAGAAAATTCACCGCAGCATCACACTATAATGCCTCATCGATTTCGGAATCCCTTTTAACGCAAGTTGTCCACTATAAATTAAATAGCGAAGCCGATATTCTAAATAAAATAGATTAATGTTGACTCCTAATTCATCTACCATATTTCCCAACAACAATCCTGCATTTATAAAATCCTTCTTCTCTTGATCATCATGAAGCTTTTGCAGCATCTTCATCAAATGCTGATCATAATAGTTTTCAGGAACGTGCCTAATTTCATCATTTTTCCACAGATGAAGCACTCCTTTTGACTCCGTAAGGCGATTCCACTCTTCCTGTAAGAAATGCCGCTCTGCAAAGGTTAAAGGTGCATTACCGTTATTCTCTGCAAATATTGCTTGCAAAGACTCCGGCTCCAGTTGTGATATATGGAGCTGTTGATTCGAATGAATCAGAATGATGTCGTTTTCCTTTTTGTTTAATAGCTTCAGAAAATAGCGCAAACATATTTGTTCCTCAATATTATTGCTATACCATATGTAAAGAGGAGCCTCGGCTGGAATATCTTCAATCTCTCTTAACGTATTCTTTACTTTTTCTTCAAGTTCAAAATCTTCATCCTCATAATTAATATTTTCCCTTAGCCATTCAAATCGCGCTGCATGTCCCCTCGCTTCATTCAATTTCCACAGTGGTCCAATCGCCAAGAAATCAGGGAAACCAATCACTTTTTTCGGACTCTGTAATGAATATTTTAATGCTCCAGCTCCCGATTCAGATGAAACAAGATGATATGGGTACAAATCCTTCGCTGGATCGCGATATTTTTGGATATAGAGATTGATTGCTTGAACGACATGGTGTAAATCATCCATACTGACGAAATATCCGCGTCCTTGAATGGGCTCTACCTCGAAATGGTTAAATTCCGCAAAAGAATTGCACAACTTATATGTACTCCAATCACCACCTTGATGCATATTAGAAATGGTTATATAATCGTTTGTTTCAATTTTATAAACAAAAACGATATCAGGCTCACGATGAAAATATATATACGGATATTCAGCTCTTGAATGCATCTCAATCACTCCTAGCACTTAGTCTTTTAACCATTCGCTAAAGAACTTGCGATATCCTTCTTTCATGACGGTGCTGGAAAAAGCATCAAAGGCATAGTCTCGATTTCCTGTTGATGTCTTAAGCGGCAGTGCTGCTGCCATATTGACTAACTCAAACCAATTTTTCTCATTTCCTGAGAAAGAGTGCTTGGCACTTATATGATCATAACAGGGGTGCTCTGGCTTCACAACGATTTTTCCCATCGCTAAGCTTTCAGTTAAAGGCATGGCAAACGTATCAAATTTCGAACTGTTCCAATAAACTTTAGCAGAATTCATCAATGTAAAAACCTCATCCTGTGTTAATGCGAATTGTAATTTAACATTACTTGGAATATCATATTTCTTCATCGTATTTCGGTATCTCTCGCCACCAAAAACCATAAATACTTCTTTATCTGGATTGTTACGGGCATAATCAATGACTAAATCCGGGCGGCGATTTTCTTCGTCTCTTCCAATCCATAAAATTCGATTATCAACGACTAAACTCGGATCATAATATTGATTGGCCAGCTCTTCATTAAAACCTATCGGAATGACTGAGACATCCTCAACACCAAAATTGCGCGACATTTCCCTTTTTAAAAACTCAGTTTGAACAATTGCCTTGTCGACCATTTGATAAAACGGCTTCATCATTTCATACCCCGTTAAAGCAGGATCAGGAAAGCTATGGGGAAAAAGTACACTATTTTTTAAAAACATCTTTAAATAAGTAAAACCAGAAACAGTGTAAATAACATGTTCAATCTTATGCGAATTAATTTGCTCAAGAACAATATCATAATTGACGAGATCACCTTTTTCATGCTCATAGCCTGGAATCCAATCGTATCCGCTAACATGTCTTTGCGGTGAAATAAAAACAATTTCTACACCCAGTTCAGCGCTCAGCGCTTGAAGTCTTTCGGCAAAAATCCTCGGTCCCTGCGCTTCAGTAAATTGGATTTTTCTCATGACTAACCCTACTTTTGTCAACTTAAAAAACACCTCTTTTTTCAATTTAAACAATAAAACCTTCCTCAGTATTGAACAGGAAGGTTGCACCATAACTACAGCTACTTATAGAAATAAACTTGTAGATACTGATTTTTGCCAGCATTATAAACAGGAGAAAAGAGCGAATCTTCCCCCTGTTTTTTAAGAGCAGCTTATTTCCCTGAAACCACTTCTTTTAAAATTTCATAAGAGCGCTTTTGCTTCTCTGGGTCATAAATATAGGAGACAGCCATAAGTTCATCCACATTATACTTTTCTTGGAATGCTGTCAATTGTTCTTTAATGGACTGTTTACTCCCAATTAGTGTAACACTCGACATGGAGGTCGCCATTTGCTCCTCATGCGGGCTCCAAAGTCCATCCATCGTTTTAACTGGGGGACTTAAAGGCGTTTGGGTTCCTCGGACAACATTCAAGAAAAATTGCTGCATGGTCGTCGATTCAAATTTTGCTTCTTCATCACTTTCTGCTGCTATCACATTCAAACATACCATCATATAAGGTTTGTCCAAGTAGTTTGACGGTTGGAATCGATCTCTATATATCGATATCGCTTCCTCCATATATCTCGGTGCAAAATGGGAAGCAAACACGTATGGCAATCCTAATTTTGCTGCCAAATATGCCGAATCTGTAGACGAACCAAGAATGTAAATCGGAATATTTGTTGCAACACCTGGATACGCCTTTACATAGCCTTGATTTTCCAAAGGGCCAAAATACGTTAATAATGCTTGTACATCTTCTGGGAACGTAAAGACGGAATCGTTTTTTGATCTCCTCAAGGCACTGGCAGTCATCATGTCCGTTCCCGGTGCCCGACCTAATCCTAAATCCAAACGCCCTGGATAAATGGTTGCCATTGTTCCAAATTGCTCAGCAACAACTAACGGTGAGTGATTGGGAAGCATCACTCCACCGGAACCAACACGAATGCTTTTTGTATGCTCAAGGGTATGTTTAATGAGGATAGAAGTAGCCGAACTCACTAATGTTGGAGTATTATGGTGTTCAGCAATCCAGTATCTTGAATATCCGAGCTCTTCCGTTGCCTGGGCTAAGGAAACCATCGCTTCAATCGCCTCTTTTGCCCCCTGCCCCTTTCGAATAGGAGCTAGATTAAGCACAGATACAGGTACATTTATATTTGACATCGTTACGTTCCTTTCCTTTTGACTTTGCTAAACCATGCTTTTGCTAAAACCATTTTTGACTCATTTTTTGTAAACCTAAGGTTCGATAGAAGAAAATAAGTCATAAATCAACATCGACAAATAACAAAGCCTTTATTTTAAAAGTCCTTTCAGCATTCATTTCTTAGCTAAGCAGCGCTTAATGAAATGAATTTAGTTATATACTACCAATTGATGTTCCAGAAAGAAAATGAAATGCTTATTCTCGATTTTTCCCATATTTCTTTATTTAAATGAGGACTGTCTTTATACTAAAAGAAAAGACTCCTAAAAGCAGGAGGGTTTCAATGGACAGAGAGCAGAAGGAATCAATTGAAAAACAGGAGGAAGAGATAGATTGGGAGGAATTTTTTAACGAAGAAATAGATGAACAATGGGAAAAAGAAAAAACGCAAAGAAAAAAACGACGCTCGTTCATAATGAAGATCATCGGGAGCATTCTAGCCTTTACTTTACTAATCAGCACGTTACAAATATGGTTTAATATCGTCAATATTCCGGCGATCCGTTTCCTAGAAGTTTCTCAAAGACTATCTAAAACACCAGAAGTGAGTAAATATAAAAAATCAGTTGTAACGATTGAATGGGATGGCGCAAAGGGAACAGGCTTCAATATTGATGCTGATGGTCTGATTGTGACAAACAATCATGTAGTTGACCATACAGAGACCGTTCGAATTCATTTTAAGGAAGAAGGATCTTATCTTGGCAAAGTAATTGCCCGAAAGCCTGAACTAGATCTTGCTCTCGTAAAGATTGACGCGACAGACTTGCCTACTCTTTATGTATCTGACGAACCAAACTGGGAGACATTTATTGACGACAAAATCACTTTTATCGGCAACCCGCTCGCTTTTACGCAAATCGCTAATGAAGGGACGATCGTAGACAGTATACAGCTTCAAGATTGGGATGTACCAACGATGGCGATTGATGCGCCAATTTATAAAGGCAATAGCGGCAGTCCTGTTATCAATCAAGAAGGAGAAGTGATTGCTATTATATTTGCAACGATCTCCTCAGATGAACTCAATAAGCGTGTCGGCTTGGCGATTCCCTCCTATCACTTAAAAGAACTGCTGGAAGCTCGCTAGTTACCTGCATGTTGTATACCCTTAAAAAAAGGCTAATGATGCTGGAAGTTTTCATAGGAATAGGGTTGGGTTTTTTGAACTAGTTGCGGATGCCAAATAAAGAGTGCAAGGGGATTGCTTTTCCACTCATTTTTTTACTAGATGATTTCACATCCGATTTGGAGTCGTAACATGTACCTACATGTAAATGGCAGGAATCCTCCAACAAAGCAAAGAGGAAATAACAATTGTTTTTTCCTCTTGCTTTTTGAATTAATATCCTTCTAGTTTGCATATCTAATTATGCGTATTTTATTCCAGCTTTCTTAATATTGTTTATATCCCCCGAACTACAAGGAGTAACAGCATATGTCATTCCGCATTTAGGGCAGTTCATAATCACTTTATTAAAAATAAATGTTTCTCCGCATTCACAGTTAATTTCATGGACGATTTTTGTCGCCTCTTGAGCTTTTCCCTTGCTCTTCACATGATCAACTACAGCTTTTCCATCCTTTAAACTTGAACATCCACAGCTCATATCGTAACCTCCATTATTAGATATAAGAAAAGAATAGCATAAAGAAGGAAAAATCATTGTGGCAAAGATCACATCTCATTATTATGATCCCTTTCATCGTTTTTCAAATTGATTCTGTTAGAGCGGCATACACAAATGATATCCTTGCATAATATTGCAGTCATTTTCACTTAAAAATAGTTATTGATTAACGATTACCAATTTGCGCAGCATTTATTTTTAAAAATAAAAATACCGCCAATTTAACAAAATTCACTTTAAATTTATGGGAAGAAAATTATCAAATGCTGAGGATATAAGATTTTTTTATTACAATTTTTTCCTGTTTTGACCTTTTGAAGAGCTTTAAATATTATTTTTCATGTACAAGCGGAAATACTATTGTCGATAAGCAAGAACACTCCTATTTTCTTTTTTTATTGAATCAGGTATAATAAAATTGCTTTAAAGTTATTAAAAAAACCGCTTAGTGCTGGTAACACTTAGCGGTCAATACAATAGTAGGTCCCTTTCAAGGGGGATCAGCATTTTCAGGATAATCCACCTAGGCCGGTCAGCTCAAGGGTGGGTTATTTTTTTTGGTTAAATGACAGGACAGCGATGATTAAGCTTGCAAAGGCACACGCAAACATCAATGCTTCAAATACCGTCACAGCATCACCCCCCTTCAATTGGGGATGTGCTGACCACCCTTGAGTTTCTTACTATTGCTTATCCATTATAACATAAAAAATGGAATATATGTTCTGTTTTCTTATGCATCTTTATTCCTGTTTTCAAGCTGAGGATGCTAGGAAATCTAATTATAAATTAAGTGCAACAAAAAAGTTGCACCTTTAAAAAGTGATAAAAAAATCACCATAAATTATTTAAAAATGATCTTCATTACTTCATCTAAAGTCATATTGCTATCCAATTCAAACGTTCCAGGCTTTAAGTCGTTAGAGAGTCCTCTTTTTTCAACTTCATCAAAAAACGTTCTTGCACTATCTATTATTTTCCCTTGAACTAGTGCATTGCCAACATCGATACTGGTCATACCTGGTGCAACATTAACGATTGTTCGATAGATTACATTTTCGCTTTCCTTCTGTTTAGCTTGATCTGCTTGCCCCTCTTTTTCTTTTTGCTCTTTCTGTACCTTTGCTTGAGCTTCTTGTTCCACAGTGGCGATTTGCTCATCCCACTCTGAATCAGTTAAGATAATATACCCTGCGGTTGATAGGCTTTCTTTCATCTCTTCTTCTGTGGGAGAATTTACTGTGGTTTGCTCATTTTTCCCAACAGGAGTTTTCTGAGAAAAATAAACGATTCCACAAATACCGGCACTGACGAGAAGACCAGCAGCAAAGCTATTAAGCAAATTAGCTTTCATTCGCATGCGCTCCCCTTCTCCCTTCACTTTTTGATGACATATATGGAGCGAGTAATTCTTCAACTTGAACCTGCTCAAGCTGAAGCTTCGTTGCAATACCCTCGATTGTATAGTTTCTCTTATATAAATCCAGTAATTCTCGTTGTAATTGTCGCTCTTCTTCACTGAGTCCTACTTTTTGTGAAAACACTTCATTTTCTAGAGCTAGATCTCGAATTTGGTTTTGGAGCTTATTAATTTCCTCCATCATCGACATGTAGACTGTGTCAATTTCACGCTGCTCATTCTTTGAAGCCTGCTTATTTTTGTACATTGAAAACATAAATAACAATGCTGCTGCGACAAATAGCCCAGTTAAAGCCCATTCCATCGATCTTAATCCTCCCTTAATAAAACTAATCTCGCCAAGATAACATTATACCTGCAAATGGGCAAGATTTCGATTAATTTCTACAAAATGCTTCAAAAGTCTAGAATAAGATAAATTGGAAAATGGGACTGAGCATGCTTGAGAACAAATAATGTCAAGTCTTTTAAAAATAACTAATGATTGCGCGTCTGCTTTTACTTGCTTATGCTATGAATCATTCAAAATGATGTTGTTTCTTGAAAAATGAAACAAAACATCAGTCTCAGAGACGTGTGAAGCCAATGATTTCCCGAAATAAGCCTTCATAAATAAGCATGGTAAAAAAATGCTGCAAATGGAAAAATAATCAGTAAAAAAGTAGTAGGGAGAATATCTCTCTCTACTACTCATGAGGCTTTAGAATGACTTTGATGCAGTGATCTGTTTTTGTATCAAAATACTCATAACCCTTTTTTGCCTGTTCAAGCGGAAGCTTATGGGTCACAATATCAGCTAAATTCACCTTCCCATCACTTACCAGCTGATATAGCTGAGGTATGATTGGGATTACATGTGCCTGCCCCATTTTTAATTCCACATTTCGTTGAAAAATATCCCCAAGTGGAAAAGCATTATAGCGCATCCCATATACTCCTGTCAGTTGAATAGTGCCACATTTTCTAACCGCCTGTGCCGCTGTTACAATCGCTCCCATCGAGCCGCCGTGTAATTTCATGCCTGTTGCAAGGAATTCAAGGGGAGTCATTTTCCCATCCATGCCAACACAATCAATGACTACGTCAGCACCTCCGTGAGTCATTTCTTTTAAATATTCGCCAATATGCTGATCTTCCGTTTCAAAATTAACAATTTCGACGTTATTCGTTTTTTTAGCATGCTGCAATCGATAATCAATATAGTCAACAGCAATTACCCGCTTTGCTCCTTTTAACCATGCAAACTTTTGCGCTAGCAAACCAATCGGTCCGCAGCCAAGAATGATCACCGTATCTCCTTCTTTAACACCGGCATTATCAACACTCCAGTAAGCAGTCGTTGCTGCGTCAGAGAGGAGAACTAATTGTTCATCTTCTACTTCGCAATCATCCGGCAATCGCCATGGGGTGAAGTTCCCATATGGAACTCGTAAATATTCCGCTTGTCCGCCTGCATACCCGCCTGTGTTTTCAGAATAGCCGAAATACGCGCCCATGTCTCCATGTGGATTAGCTTCATCACACTGACTCGTATAACCTTGGCTGCAATACCAGCAATGACCACAGCTTATATTAAAAGGAACGATAACTCGATCGCCTTTTTTTACATTTGTTACTTCAGGACCAACGTCTTCTACAATTCCCATTGGTTCATGGCCGATGATAAAATTTTCCGGCATATTAGCAACCATTCCGTGAATTAAATGGAGGTCTGAACCGCATATAGCCGAACTTGTTACTTTGACAATAATATCATCTGCCTTCTCTATCTTCGGATCGTTGACCTCTTTAACGGCTACGTCCTTTATTCCTTGATATGTAACAGCCTTCATTATTTTTCACCCCTTATATCTGTTTTATTTGAATGGAGTTGCAAATGTACCAAGCCGATCCGTATCACGGGGAAATAACTCCATTTCAGCGATCGCTAAAGCCATATCTGCCGCTTTAAGATCAAGCTCTATCTGCTTTCCAAGATCATGCGGATAGAGCCAGCCTTTTTCTAGCAAAAGTTGTACTGTTTCTTCATAAAGATCGATCGCCGCATCCAATTGTTTAAATAATGCTTCCCTTAAAGCACTGCTGGCTGTTTCCGTTAATGCTACCGCATAATAACGAATTCCTGTTTTAATCGTTAACAGAAAATCAAGCGCAACTGAAGAATCGGCCATTTTTGGCATTCCTTCTGCATACTTCGGATCTAAATAGTCTTCGTTCATTTTTTCACCTCATTTCATGTAAGCGTTGTACGTGCTCCTGCATAAAGTTCCTTCAATTCTTGAATCGCTTGCATCGATTGTTGAACATCTTTTTCCATTAAAGCTTTTAAATCATTATCAAAACACAGGCCTTGCATGAGCTTAGCTTTGACTAAACAAATCGTTTTAAAATTAAGTAATTCATGGGTCTCCATTGTTTCATGAAAAGCTAACACTTCCTTTGACTCACTGCCCATATTCTCACCCCCTACACATCGTTACTTTCCCCTGCAAAGAGCGACTTTAACATTCAAGTTTTTGGTAATTAATACCCATTAATGAATAATGAATAATTGCTCAAACAGAAATGCAATATTAGTAACAAGATAGAAAGGAGACAGACGATGACCAAATATTTAGCTCTGCATGAAACATTAGAAGTGCATGAACTTTTAGTTTTTAAAAATTTAACTCTGACAAAATCAGCAACAATGAATAAGCTTGTTCAAGATCCTGAATTAAAAGCCATTCTTACCCAGGAAGTGACGGCGGGAACGGCATTTATTAGCAAACTGCAGGCTTATTTAACAGATAGGAGCGAAAGAAATGAATAATTTCATGAAAACAGTAATGGGGATGGGCGCAATGACTGATAAAGTGATTGCGACAGATTTCCTTGTTTCAACAAAAGCTGGGATTCGGAACCTGGCCTTCGCGATAACAGAAACAACAACGCCAGAATTGCGGGCAGGACTTCGGGAAGAGTTAAGAAATGCAGTCATAACACATGAGCAAATAACGAATTTTATGATTGAGAGAGGCATTTATCACCCCTATGACTTAAGTGAACAACTCCAGGTTGATTTACAAATTACTGAGACAGCATTAAAGCTCTCTGAAAGCGCTCAAAAATAAAACCGCTTCTCCTGATGCCTTTACTTATGACAAAGATTATGAAGCTACAAGACATATGTACAACAGTGAAAGGATAGACACAAGATTAAAATCGCTGATTTTCGACGAAAGAAGCTGTGTCAAAATCAAACATTCCGACTTTGACACAGCTTTAGCTAGTGTTCCTTAAGTATTGTATTTCACCGGCGGTTGAACGTTTAATTGTCCAGTTTTTTCATAACAATTTTGAACATCCGCAGAAAACATTTCCATATTTGGATAGATTTCGTCCACTGATCACTTTCCTCTTCTTCCATTATCTTCACAGTCTCCTTGCGATCTCCATCAATGTAGTAAAGGTCCCCGCTTTTTCCCTTGCCTATCAAATTTTCCAATCTTCCTTTCTAAACATATTTTTCATCATATCAAGAAAAAAAGACATAGTTCAAACATGTAATAATAATGTCGATGATTGGGAGGTGGAAAAATGGGTGATGAATTAAGAGATTATATTACAGTGGTAGAGGAAGATGGTTCTGAAATATTGTTTGCAGTAGAGGCTTTATTTGATATGAACGATAAAACTTATGCCCTTCTTAGGGCTGAACACGATCAAGAAGATACAATCGTCATGGAGGTACAAACAGACGATGACAACAACCAGTACTTAATCGGAATTAACGATCATGATGAAACTAAAAATGTGTTAGCTGCATATGAAATTGCCGTCGAAGCCAGCCCTGCTGATTAATTATTTGTCCTCGTATGATATACTTTCATGTATACATACTCAAATGGAGGATGATTATATAATGGGGTTTTTAGCGCAGAAATATTTAACTGAAAAGGATGGTCAATTATGGCTAACTGAAGATGAAAGAGAGAATTTGAAGATAAGTTACCGAATTAAAAATATTATCTTTGAAGAGCAGTCTCCCTTTCAAGACATTATGATTGCAGATTCCTATGATTTTGGAAAAATGCTTGTATTAGACGGTGTAGTGCAAACCACTTCAGTTGATGGTTATATTTATAACGAAATGATCTCCCATATTCCTCTTTGCATTCATCCTGATCCAAAAAAAGTTCTGATCATCGGTGGAGGCGATTGTGGCGTTGCTCGAGAGATTTGTCGCTACCACCAGGTGGAGCAAATAGAGATGGTAGAGATCGACGAAAGAGTTGTGTACGCAAGCAAAACATTTTTACCAGAAATATCTGGCCACTTAGAAGATGAGCGCGTTCATTTTTACTACGAGGATGGCGTTCATTTTATAAAGGAAAGGGCTGGAGAGTATGACGTCATCATCATTGATTCATCTGATCCTGTAGGACCTGCAACCGCCTTATTTGAGAAAGAATTTTACGAAAATATCGCTACTGCATTAAAGGATAATGGATTAATGGTTTGTCAAAGCCAGTCACCCATTTTTCATCCAGCGACGATGAAACAAAGCTACGAAAGAATCAGCGAAATTTTCCCTACCGCAATGTTATACACTGCTGTAGTTCCAACCTATCCAGGGGGGTTATGGAGCTTTACGATTGGTACGAAAAAATATCAGAAACTTAACCCTGAAATTTGTCCTACAAAAGAAACACGCTACGTAAATAAATCGATTTTAAGCGCTTGTTTTTCATTGCCGCAGTTTTTGCAACAAGAACTAGAAAGAAAAAAATAGAACAGGTAGACTAGCTAGTCTACCTGTTCTTCCACTTCGTATTGAAGCCATTCCGAACCTTTTATACGATTTGAAACATCAATTATTTTTTGTTTGACACGTTCTTTCTCTTTCCCTTGTAGCATCGTCGGACGATAGTCATTACGGTTCGTTTGAGATGAGATAGAAAAAGGAACTATATTAATTTCTTTTTTATCCGTTAACTTGCCATTTTTTAAATGAAAGGTTTGCTGAAAAACAAATGTATCTTTATCACTTGGATTGCGATTTCCACCAAACATGAAGTTACCTAAGCTGTAGACGATAAATTTCCCATTATACTCTTCAATGCCTTGTACAACATGGGGATGATGGCCAAGCACTAAATCGGCTCCATTATCAATGGTAAAGCGAGCCAAAGTTTGCTGCGATTGGGTTGGCACATATTCTCTCTCAACTCCCCAATGAAAATGAATCAAGATAATTTCAACACCCTGCTCTCTCAATTCAGAAATATCCTTTGCAATACGACTGCGAATTTCTGTCGTATCCGCCCAGCCTTCATAGCCTAGTGCCCCTACTTTCACATCTTTAATGGTCGTGACGAATTTATGTTCATACCCAAAATAACCGATATTCTCATTTTTCAATGTAGTGATTGTGTCCTCGTAGCCTTGCTGCAAATAATCATGAATATGATTATTTGCAAGATTTACTGCTTCAATTCCAGCTAGAGTAAGGATTTTTACATAGGAGGGATCTCCTTTAAAGCGAAATTTTTTCTCAGCTTTTTTTGTAGCATTTGTTAACGTCGTTTCTAAATTTACGGTTGAAAAGTCATCATTTTTAAAAATATCATTCAATCCACCGACAAAATGAGAGAGGCCATTTTGATCGGCCTCATGAACAAATGTCCCATGATAACCAAATGATTCATCTGTACCGAGCGTAAAATCCCCTGCTGCACTAATTTTAATCGTTGTCTCTACAATTGGCTCCTCCTTCGACAGAGGCTGCTTATTTGATTGCGGAATACTACCATTGGCTCCTATTTCTCTTACTACCCCTTTTTCTGATGTACGCTCATCTTCTTTCGCTAAAAACGAAGAGAAAAAAAAGCCGCCAACAACGATGAGAATGATAAAAGCTATATAATAAGGTGCAAACCTTATTTTAGAACGCTTTTTCTCCTTGTTTCTCTCTTTTCTGCTTGTCATTTTAACAATTTCCCCTTTTTTATGTCTTGTTTTAATCAGCTTTATACAAATCGAGTTTGTTCACATAAACTTTAACACATACATTCTACCACCCAAACAAGTGCATAAAAAGAAAGAAATGATAAAATTTCAAAAATTCTCCATTGCTGCAAGATACGAGCTTGGAATGAATTCCTTTAAATCACTGGGGAATTTCTAATACAATTTTTCCAAAATGGCCGCCTGCTTCCATTTGCTCATGAGCCTCCTCTACTTTTTCCAGTGGATAGACCTCACTGACAACCGGCTTCAGCTTATGCTCGTTAAAAAGATTCAGCATCCCGATAAATTCATTACGGTTCCCCATTGTTGTCCCCATAATTGTCAGTTGTTTAAAAAAGATGCGCGGCATGAGAAGATGATTTACAGGACCTAGTGTAGCACCAAAGGAAACGATTTTACTTCCCAATTTGGCTAAATGGATCAGATCCTTCAATGTTTCCCCTCCAATGGAATCAATCGCAAGGTCTGCACCTCCTGATATAATTGACAATTGTTTAACCCAGTCGTCTTGTCGATAATTCACGCCTCCTGTAGCGCCGAGCTTCATTGCCTTATTGATTTTTTCATCGCTGCTGGATGTTACATAAACATGTGCCCCTAAGGCAGATGCAATTTGTAATGCCAATGTGGCCACTCCACCCCCAATGCCAGGAATAATGACCGTTTCGCCCGCTTTCACCTTTCCCTTCGTTACGGCCGCTCGATATGCAGTAAGTCCACCTAACGGCAAAGCTGCTGCCTCTTCCCATGTTAGATGCTTAGGCTTTGGAAATACATTTTCCACCGGAATTTTTATATATTGGGCGTATGTACCATTGATTGGAACTCCTAAAACAGAAAAATTTGCATCTGGATAATCAGGATTTTCACCCCAACCAATGCTAGGGTTGATCACCACTTCATCTCCTATCTCAACCCCTGTAACATCTGTACCAATCTCAGCAACAACTCCCGCCCCATCTGAACCAGGAATAGAGGGAACACGAATTCCCGGGTAAAGACCTTGACGGATAAAGACATCTCTTCGATTCAATGCAGCTGTTTTTAAACGGACAACAACTTCACCAGCTCCAGCTTTCGGAGTCTCTACTTCTTCATAATACAGCTTTGCAGTACCTGTACCAGGTTTGATCTTATCTTTTAATACAAATGCTTTCACCGTGATCTCTCCTTTTTATTAATCTAATCATAATCGTAACATAATTGATAAAGATAAGGATGAAAATTGAAAGCCCTTACTAAGACAATATTATGAAATGATGCGTATTTTTTGTATAGCTTTTTTAAACAATATATCTTTTAAAAGAAACAGACTACTTTGTCCGTCATATTTTCCAAATGTTTATAACATATATTCCGGTTAACGGCTTTAAACATTTTCTAGTTTGTGAATTTTTTCCCCCACAAGCTAAATCCTTTGATTTGAATCATTAGAAGTTCATGATAATCTATTTATATGGAAATTGCTTAAAAAGCCAAATGAAGATTTCATATAGGGATGTGTTATTAATGACCACTTTATTACCGCCAAAAGGAGAATTTCAAACCTTTGCAGATGATGCTCATTATACTGAAAAAGTGAAGGAATGGGGACTGTCAACGACAAAAGAAGTGAAGAGAGAATTTTGGTATAAGACTAGTGAACAAGAATGCAAAGTGACGATAAAGGGCTATGAGATCTATGGCAATAATGAAGATTACAATACCATTGTGATCGAATTTGAAGATGGCGCTTTAAGTTGCATTCATCCGGCCTATTTAAAAGAGATGCAATCTCCAAGCTTTACAAGATCGATAACTGCTGATTCTGAAAAACCGGTCGCTGTTTCAAAGAAGGAAACTAAATCACCAAGCAGTAAAAAAACGATAGCAGCAAATGAAAAAACACCTCAGAAGGAAAAGATATCAACTAAAAAAATCGATCTTCCGTCAGAAAAGGTGCATTTCACAGCAGAGGTGCAACAATTTTCCTATAGCTGGAACCATTTTAATGAAGAAAATGATGAGGTTGTCATCTTGAAAAACGTCTGCATCGAGGAAGAACCGGTGATCGAAATTGGACTAGCTTGGTGCAGCCACTCGAAAACATTAAAAAAATTCGAACTCTCTCCAGGAGATAAGCTCGAATTTGCTGGAAAAATCGTCAAAAAGAAACTCTCAAATGGAAAAGATGTTGAAGAACAATATCTTGTTTCTGAACCAGTTCCATATAAGATAAACAACCCATCAAAAATCGTCAAAAGTTAATCTCACTTCAGGTCATAAAAACATGTCATCATATGTTTTTATGACCTGAAGCCATATACTTATTTTTATAATGACTAAGCGCAAGCAGAGGATAAATGTAACGGTAGCTGTGATAGTGAATATAAAAATCTCCTGCCATGCCCTGTCCCTTCGGGTATGCCGTTGTCCAGTCTTCACGATCCAAATGAGTAAGTAAGAAATCAATCCCTTTATCAATAGCTTTCATCGGTCGCTCCGAAGCAGCGATAAGGGCATCAACTGCCCAAGCTGTGTGGGTAAGAGTGCTCACAAGTGGAACAAATTTGCCTGCACTGTCGCTTTTACAAGATTCTCCCCAACCACCATCTTTATTTTGAATCCTTTTTAACCACTCGATCCCTTTACTAATCGCCGTATGCGACGGCAACACACCTACGGCTGTCAACCCAGTAATCGCTGCCCATGTACCATAAAGGTAGCAAATTCCCCAACGTCCATACCATGAGCCATCCTTTTCTTGATTTCTCAGAATCGAGCGAACCCCAGCTTGAATAGCAGGATGGGGTGCTTTTAAATTTGTAAAATCTCCTAAAAAATGAAGGGTTCGACCTGTTAAATCAGGCGAGGCAGGATCAGCCAAAATAAATTCCGCCTTCTCAATCGGCAACAGCTTTAAAAATGACCGGTTCGTATTTTTCTCAAATGCTGGCCAGCCCCCATCCTCATTTTGCATCGATAAGAGCCACAAAACGCCTCGATCCCATGCTTGACGATGGCTGAAATTGGTCGTTACAGAGCGTGCGAGCGCCCGCAAGGAAGCAGTCGTATCATCGACATCTGGATTAATCGTATTAATATTCGAAAATCCCCAACCTCCAGGAGAAGCGTTTGAATTATGAATGACCCAGTCTCCGTATAAGTGGTGCTGCTTCTGTATTAAATATTGGTTAGCCTTTACAACAACTTCGTCCTCGCTTGAAATACCTGCCTCTTGCAGTGCGTAGCTAATTAAGGAAGTGTTCCATACGGAAGCGGTTGTATACTGCATATGGGTATATCCATTAATCGTTGTTCTCATGCCCTTTAGTCCGTTCACAGCTCGCTTGATAATGGGTTGAAGACGTTTATCATTAAACGTAATTAACGCAAAGATCATCAAAAATGTTGAACTGAAATAGCTATAAAAAGTCCCATCTTTTTCTATATGGGCAAGCATATATTGTTTCCCTTTTGTTCGGGCCCGTTTTTTTAACTGGCTTGGCAAGCCGACTATTTTTTCAAGTCCATCAGTAACAAGCGAAGTAAAGTCGCGCCATTCATCCGAGTAATCTTCCGTTTCCTCCTCCTCGCGGAGAAACAACTCTGACAAATCCGGGCTTCTCTCTGTTTTTAAAATAAACTTTTGCTCCGCTAATATCATAATTGGCAATAAATTCGCACGACCAAAGACAGATAGCTGATAAAAATTGATAGGAAAAGAAGTTGGAAGAAGTATAAACTCCAACGGAATAGGAAAAAAATCAGGCCATTTATATTGACCAGTAATCGCCAGCATAATCTTTGTAAATAAATGAGCTTTATGCGCACCGCCGTTAGCAACTATAAATCTTCTAGCTGCCCTCAAACGTTTATCACTTTTTTCATAATAACCAGAATATAATAATGCATAATAGGCTTCCAATGTAGCAGTTAAATTGCCGTCTCCTTCTTCATCGTAAAATATTTTCCAGGCTCCGTTCTTTTCCTGCCTACTTAAAATCCTTTTCCCAAGCTCCTTGATTAAGTTTTCATCATCAATCTCCAATGATCTTAATAAAATAATCATATAGCAATCTGTTGAAATTCCTGTTTCAAATGGGTACTCCCATGATCCTGATTCCGATTGCTCTCGTTTGAGGATATTGACTAAATAATTAATCCCATCATGGACCTTATCTTTCAATCCCATCACTCCAATAGAGGAAGTCGTTTTCTATAATACATATTCGCACACTGTTCTGAACATTCGCCTCAATCTGCAGCCAAAATAAAGGAGGAGTTGAAATAATTTGGGAAAGCTCTTCAAAAACGAACCTAGCTCCCTTCCACAATCTTTAAAGCGCATTAAGAAAGAACTGCGGGCAAAATCGAAAAAATTCCCGCAGACTCCTTCTTTAAACGAAAAGAAAATCATTGAAAAAATTCAACTTCAAACACAAGAACTGAATGTAAATAATGTGACAAGAACAAAGGCCTATCTAGACTTCTATTTAAAACATCCTGAAATCCATTGGGCTTTTTTAGGACATATGGTTTCCAGAAATGGAGGCTGGAATATGACTGATTTAAAAGGAGGGCTTCTAACTAGGCTGCTTTCTCGTACGGAAGCATTAAATTTCTTCAATTTTTTAGAAAGAGGCAATTGGCTAATCTTTCAAGATGCCTATCCGCAGTTTCTACTATATGAGGAAAGCTTAAGAAGTGGTAAAAATCTCTTTTATTTACTACCTTTTTTTCATGTTTCTCAATTTATGGAAACCATCTGGAATGACTTTTGGTACTACCATGATCCTTCCATTTTAACAATATCGTTAGTTATTAATGAGCAAAGCTATTTAGAAAAAAGAGTGATTCATCATCCAACCTTCAAAAAAGAGGTGTTTGATTCATTGGAATTTATGCTACAGGACATCCTGTCCATGAATCATATTCTTTTCCCCTTCACGTCTTCAGGTCGCGTCCAACTCATCGGGGAAACACTTCATCATTTTCAAAGCTTGCATGAACGCATTCTCTTAGGAAAAAGACTTTATAAAATCTTATACGCTGACCAAAAGCGACTGCAGCAAGTGCTACAATGGGCTAAACAAACACCTCATACTGGCTCAAGGAAGGATTATTGGCCAAATATTTTTAACTCGATTGAGGAGGTTGTCCCCGGCACTGAGCTAAAAAGGCGATTAAAAGGCTGCCAATTAACCCCGGGGGCATACCGCTTTTATAGTCCTTATTTAACTGTTGCATGGAAAAATCAAACACACGAAGCTGCTGAATTAGGAGATTGGTATAAAAGCTGGAAAGTCGTCTACTATTTATTAGATGATCAAAAAACTGAAAATGGAGAGATCGAAAATGACTACTGTAAAAGCCTTGAAAGACTTGAACTCGCCGCCATCGCCAAAAAAGCGGTTTCACTTCTCGGTTAGTATTTTAGCAACGATTCTATTAGCTACCTTAATTGGCACCTATTTAGATTTATTTTTTACAGGCATAGGGTTATACACATTCCCAATTCGACCTTTTTCATCTATCTTTACAATCAATATATTATTTACACTAATAGTTCTTCCACTTTTTACTACATTATTCATTCTTATTTCTTTAAAGCTACATAAATGGCTAAAAGGGATGTTCATTATCACGGTCAGCACCTTAATGGCTGCCCTTGAAAAGTTTGCAGAGTCTATCGGCTTTTTTACTCATCATGACATTTGGCAGCACTATTACTCTTTTTATGGTTATACAATTTATTTAATTTTTGTGCTTCTATTCCATCATCTATTAGACAAGCAAATTAATGACAATTAACGGCTTGAAAGGCTTTTGGCAAACGAACTTAATTGCTTAAGCAGATCGACATTTAAGTTCGTTTCACAGCCCATTTTTTCCAACATATTTACTAATTCTTCCGTCGCCACATTGCCTGTAGCTCCTGGTGAAAATGGGCAGCCGCCTAGTCCTCCGATCGAACTATCGAATTTCGTAATCCCTGCCTGTAATGCTGCAATGACATTAGCCAATGCCATTTTTTCTGTATCATGAAAATGAGCCACAAAGCTTGTTTCTTGAAATAACTCCTGGAGCTTTAAAAAACGTTCATACACTAATCTCGGATTTGCTTGACCATTTGTATCCCCAATATCTATTTCATCGACACCAAATTTTATCAATGATTCACAAACATTTCGCACTTGCTCTAATGAAACGGCCCCTTCATATGGACAAAAGAAAGCCATTGAAACATAGCCCCTAACAAACATTCCCGCTTTTTTAGCGCGCTCAATCAAGCGCTTATACTCTGTTAACGAATCATTAATGGAACGATTAATGTTCTTGCGATTAAAAGTCTCACTCGCCCCTATAAAAACAGCAATTTGCGGAACATGAACAAAGATCGCGCGCTCAAGTGCTTTCATATTTGGTGTCAAAGCAAGATAGGTCAATCCAAGCTCCTGTGAAAATCGAGCGATTTCCTCCGCATCGCTCATTTGTGGAACCCATTTTGGATGAACAAATGACGCCGTTTCAATTCTAGAAAAGCCGCAATCTGCTAACCTTCTAATTAATTGTTTCTTTTTCGCGCTTGAAATCGGAATCGGTTCATTTTGCAAACCGTCACGGGGACCGACTTCAATAATTTCCACCTCTTTTGGTACATACAATGGATACCCCTCCTTAAACTAGAAAAGTCCAGCTATTACAATGTATGCACCAAGTTCACTATTTAAAAACCATCTTTATATATTTTAAGCCATTCTTAAAATTAGGGTAACGCAGTGGAATGTCAAATAAAGTCGTTTGCTTTAATATACTCTTATCATGGGAGAAAGTATTAAAACTTCCCTTTCCGTGATAGGCTCCTATACCGCTGTTTCCAACTCCGCCAAACGGAAGATATGGGTTTGCAATATGATAAACCGTATCATTAATACAACCTCCCCCGAAAGAGACTTGTTCAAGAAGCCGATTTTGAACATCGCTGCTCTCAGTGAATAAGTAGAAAGCAAGTGGTTTTGGGCGGCTCCTTATTTCCTCTACTGCTTCTGATAACTGACGATACTCCAGAACAGGAAGAATTGGTCCGAAAATCTCATCCTCCATCACAGAATAATCCCATGTAATATCAGTCAGAACAGTTGGAGCAATCATTAATTTCTCCTCTGACGATTTTCCCCCATAGAAAATTTCTCCTTCCGCTAAAAATGATCGGAGCCGGTTAAAATGCTGCTCGCTCACGATTTTCGTATAATGTAAATTTTCCAACGGCTCCTGACCATAAAGCTCGTTCACCGCTCTTTTTAAATGCGCCAAAAACTCATCCTTCACTTTTTTATCTACATATACATAATCTGGAGCGATACAGGTTTGACCCGCATTCATAAACTTCCCCCATGCAATCCTTTTTGCGGCAAGCTTTAAATTGGCATCCACGTGGACGATACATGGGCTTTTACCCCCTAGTTCTAATGTGACTGGCGTCAAATGTTGAGCTGCGCTTTCCATAATAATCTTGCCAACTTGGACGCTCCCAGTAAAAAAGATATAATCGAAGTTTTCTTTTAAAAGAGCTTCACTCGTCTCCTTCCCTCCTTCGACAACGGCAATGTATTCCTCCGGAAAATGGCTGTTTATTAATTCAGCCAACACTAATGAAGTTCTTGGCGTGAGCTCTGACGGCTTTATAACGGCACAATTTCCTGCTGCAATAGCCCCGATTAGCGGAGCAACAGCCAACTGAAAGGGATAATTCCACGGAGCAATTATAAAGGCTACACCATATGGTTCAGGATAAATATAGCTTTTAGCACCAATATGGGTGAGCGGTGTTTTCACCTTTTTAGGTTTTGCCCAGGAACGAATATTTTTCAAAGTATAGCGGATTTCTTCTAAAACAATGCCGATCTCAGTTGAATACGCATCAAATTCAGATTTATTTAAATCTTCTTTTAAGCTTTGAATAAGCCTTTTCTCGCCTTCTCGAATAACTTGATTGAGTTTTTGCAAAGCCTTTATTCGAAAAGCTAGATTCTTTGTTGCGCCTGTTTGAAAATAATTTCTTTGTTTTGATAGTAATTCAGAATAATTTAACATTTCATTAATTCTCCTAATACTTTTATTATCATCGTCATCTTCATAATGATATTACCAAATAATTGACCATTTCATGCGCAAAACTTCTTGCAACAAAAAAATTGTGGAGGAGCGTCCATATCGTAAGTGTATTCGGACATACGTGCAACACAAGCATACCGCTCAGCTCCTAAATAAGAATAAAAGACAATCAAGATGGCAATATTCGTCATCTGATTGTCTCTTTTCGTTTATTGCGAAAAATGATTGTGACAAAGCCTGAAGCCTTACTTTGGCTGCATTCGGATCGCTCCGTCAAGCCGAATCGTATCACCATTAATCATCGGGTTCTCGATAATGCTTGTTGCAAGCATGGCAAACTCTGCAGGATATCCTAACCTTGATGGAAATGGAACCATTGCCCCAAGCGCTTCTCTTGCTTCAGCTGGCAGGGATGCAAATAAAGGAGTATCAATTAAACCTGGAGCGATGCTGACATTACGAATGCCATACTTAGCTAACTCCCTTGCAATCGGTAGGGTCATCCCGACAATTCCACCTTTAGAGGCGCTGTAGGCAGCTTGACCAATCTGCCCTTCAAAAGCAGCTACAGAAGCAGTATTAATGATTACTCCCCTCTCGCCTTCCTCATTTGGCAGATTGGCACTCATCCTCTCTGCAGCTAAACGAAGCACATTAAAGGCTCCAATTAAATTCACATGAATCACTTTCGTAAACGTTGATAAATCGTGCGGCCCTTTATTTCCCAATACTTTTTTCGCAAGCCCGATACCTGCGCAATTAATGACCACATGGATGTTTCCGAACTTTTCCTCCGTTTTATTTAAAGCTTCAAGTACTTGCTCTTCATCGGTCACATCTGTCTCTATGTAAAGAGCCTTATCCGGACCAAGCTTCTCTACCAGTGCTTTGCCTTTATCACCTGCTATATCCAAGATTGATGCAACGCCTCCACCTTCGATAATTCTTGTGACAGTAGCTTCTCCTAATCCAGAAGCCCCGCCTGTTACGATTGCGACCATATTATTCAGTTTCATAAAACATTACTCCCCCCATTCGAGCCTGCATCTTACTCTTAGCATCGTTCTATAATGGTTGCATTCGCCATGCCTCCACCTTCACAAACTGCCTGCAAACCAAAGCGACCACCACTTCGTTCCAACTCATTCATCAACGTGATCATTAGTCTTGCTCCGCTTGCTCCAAGTGGATGACCTAACGCAATCGCACCTCCGTTTGGATTTAGCTTCTTTTGATCTGCTCCTAATTCTTTTAACCAAATGAGCGGCACTGGTGCAAATGCCTCATTCACTTCATAAGTATTGATGTCCTCAATGGATAACCCAGCTTTTTTGAGCACCATTTTTGTTGCTTCAATCGGACCTGTCAACATTAACGTAGGGTCGGAGCCGACAACAGTGCGAGCAACTACTTTACATTTTGGTTTAAGTCCCAGATCATTTGCTTTTTCTCTGGACATTAATAGCAGCACTGCCGCTCCATCACTCATTTGACTGGAATTCCCAGCGTGAATTTTGCCATTTACCTTAAATACAGGCTTAAGTGAAGCCAGTTTTTCAAGAGACGTGTCCCTTCTCGGACCTTCATCAAGGTCCACTAACTGTTTTGTTCCATCATCAAGCGTCACTTCTAATGGCATAATTTCATCGCGAAAAAATCCCTCACCTTGCGCACTCACTGCTCTTTGATGACTTTCCAGAGCGAATTCATCAAGCTCCTGACGACTTAAATTCCATTTATCTGCAATTCGCTCAGCCGAGTGGCCTTGATGAATCATTTCGTACTGCGAAGTTAACATCGAACTCCAAACAGATTCCTTTCTCGTTGAATTCATTGGTACCCGTGTCATACTTTCCACACCGCCGGCAATAACAATGTCCATGTCTCCACTTAAAATAGCTTGTGAAGCGAAATGAACAGCCTGCTGTCCGGAACCGCATTGTCTATCAATCGTTGTGCCCGGTACTTCAACAGGAAAACCTGCCATAAGAGCAGCTGTACGAGCTATGTTTACAGCTTGTTCTTCCACTTGTGACACGCAACCTAAAATAACGTCGTCGACCAAATTTGTGGGTATACCAGCTCGTTTGATTACTTCCTGCAAAACCAGGGCGGCGAGTTCATCAGGCCGTATATTTTTTAGCGCACCATTTCTTTTTCCAATTGGCGTTCTTACTGCCTCAACAATGACTACTTCTCTCATGAATATCCCCCTTATCTACTACTAACGAATGATCAGCTCCCACTTGAATTTTATTCAACAGCACTACTTTTAGTATAGCACGATTAATTGAAATTTTCTGTAAATTAACTAAATAGTAAAATTTATTAATGCACAAAAGTGAAAAGACCGTCTGGACAACAATATTTCAAAAAAGATTTCATTCTATTCTGTATATGCTAAAATATTGTAAGACTGCGAAAAAAGGATTGATAAACTCTTGCAAAATTCATTAAACAAATTACAGCGTTTCATCGCGATACACAGAAAGAAAGCGCCACTTGATTTTATTTACGAAAATAGCAGCCAGCTATTAAAAAGACTACATGTTATATCGATCGTCCTTACAATCCTTTTCATTTATTATTTTTTCGCAGATTTTGTCATGCTCAATCATTTGGAAAATAAGCTGTTCCGCTCCAATCTTATCGTGATTCATCTGCTAAGTTTATTGATTTCAATTGTATATATATGCATTTACCGACTGGTAAAAAATAAACAAACTTTCATAAGCTCTAGAAAGGCAAATGTATTAATTAATACTTACATTTCAATGTATTTACTACTCGGTGTGGCAAGCTCTTTAAACAGCCAAAACTTAAGCGGCAATATCGATGCTTATATAACAATCGTTATCGGAGTTGCCGTTTTATTTCAAGTTCAGCCCATGACACTCACTGCCATTTTATTGTTCTCACACAGTCTATTTTATATCGGACTCTATTACACCGTGCAAGATTTACCCAGTTTAGTTACAAAGCAAATCAATTCAACTGCAACCGTAATCGTTGCTCTCATCATTGGAATCATCTTCTACACAAATAAAAAGAGAGACTATTTTCATCAAGAAAATTTCGCAAAGCTATTTGAAATTAACCCTTATCCTCTTATTCTTTCAAAAATTGAAGACGGAGAACTATTAAAAATGAATCATCGTGCCTCTAAATTTTATGGAATTAATAAAAAAGATCTGAAACAAATGCGTGCTAAGGAATTTTATAAAAATCAACAACAAAGGCAAGCGATTATAGAAGAACTCAAGAAAACCGGTTTTATAAAAAATCAAGTCATCGAGCAAAAAACGGCAAATGGAAACTATAGATGGGTTCAACTAAACTATGAACTAATTGACTATAAAGGAGAGGAATGTATTCTCGCAGGTGTAACCGATGTTACAGATTTAAAGGAAATGGAAGCGGAGCTGGTCCAACATGCCTCCATTGATCCATTAACAGGGATTCAAAACCGAAGAAGCGGAATTCAGCTACTGAAAATGTTATTAATGGAGAGTGAAAGAATAAAAGATACCTTTGTTCTTTGTTTTATCGATGTAAATAATTTAAAAATCGTCAATGATCGCTTTGGGCATGCAGAGGGAGATCGATTACTAAAAACGGTGTGTCATGTCATTAAGGAATCACTTGAGGATGATGACCTTTTTTTTCGCTATGGAGGCGATGAATTTATAATCGTATTTAAAGGAGCGGAGCTGGACGATGTAAAAAAACGCTGGAGCATAATCGTAAAGCAGCTGGCTGAAACATCACCAACACTTTATGAAATCTCTGTTAGCCACGGCTTATTTCAATATGAACCGAACAGTGCGATCACCCTTGAAAACATGATTAAAAAGGCTGATGAAAGTATGTATAAAGAAAAGCGATTAATAAAAAATCTGATTTAAAAAAGGAGGGAAACCCCTCCTTCTTTCTAGCCAATCTCTTCACCTGTTTGTACATCATGTATGAATTGTCTTTTATTAGCGATCTGCGTAAGCTCTGTTCTTTTAAGCAGATAATGAAGGTGTTGAAGCGGCATAGAGCCGTGTCCCTTTCCATCACCTAATATAAACTGTACCGTTTGTCCACTTATATTAGTGATTGTTAATGCTCTAGCTGAGTTATAATATCCCATAATTTCCTTTGAAATTTGAAACTTTGTTCCGACTTCAATTGCCATACACACTACTCCTTTTTAAAGTAGTATGCCCTTCACAAAGATAATTTCATACATTTTCCATACTTGTTATGAATTGTTATTTAAACCAACCTTTTTCTTTAAAATGGGTTATCGCTTCGATTCTGTTTTTTACATCTAATTTATCGAGAATCGTCGAAATATAATTACGAACGGTACCGGTTTTTATACTGAGCTCCTCGGCAATTTCTTTTGTATTCCTTCCATCTGCAACCAGCTCAAGAACTTCTAACTCCCGATCAGTAAGGGGATTTTCACCAGCATAAATGTCATCCATCAGTTCTGGAGCGTATACCCTTCTCCCAGACATGACATCGCGAATTGACTTTGCTAGTTCTTCACTCGGACTATCCTTAAGCAAATACCCTTTAACTCCAGCTTTTAACGCTCGCTGAAAATAACCTGATCGGGCAAAAGTCGTAAGGATCATTATATTGCAATCAAGTCCTTTCATTTCTTCAGCAGCTTCTAATCCACTTTTCTCAGGCATTTCAATATCCATTAAACAAATATCTGGTTTCAATTGATGGACGAGCTGAATAGCCTCTTCTCCATTTGTCGCTTTCCCAACAATCTCGATATCTTCCTCCAGGTTAAGCAAGGAGCCTAATGCCCCAAGAAGCATACGTTGATCCTCGGCAATGACAATCCTGATCATGTTCTAATTCCCTCCCTTATATTTTTTATGTTCGGCACAGTCATGATAATCATAGTTCCATTTCTCGTAAGTATTTCTAAACTCCCGTTCACAAATTCTAACCGTTCTCTAATTCCCAAAAGGCCGCTGCCTTTATCATCATCAATCCGTTCTTGTATTCCGATGCCGTTGTCTGACACCTCAATTCGAATGTCGTTAATGGATTGTGAGATATAAATTTTACATGTAGAAGCTTTACTGTGTTTGACAACATTTGTAACAATTTCCTTCAAACACATGCTTAATATATTTTCTAAAAAGAGCGAAACATTTGTTAAAGGCTCTTTTTGTTCTATCACGAGCTGAATTCCTGCTGCGTCCAACAATCTTCGCACTTCCATCAGTTCATCCCTTAGACGAATTCCCCTCATCGAGGACACCATTTTCCGTACCTCATTTAAAGCCTGACGAGAGGTTTGCTGAATATCTTTTAATTCAGCTCTCGCTTGTTCAGGATCTTTATAGACAAGCTTTCTCGCTAAATCGGATTTCAAACCAATTAAAGAAAGCCTTTGTCCCAAAGTATCATGAAGGTCTCGAGCGATGCGTTGCCGCTCCTCTTGTTTCACCAGTTCGGCTATTCTCTTGTTTGCATCCTCCAGTTGTTCTTCCAGCTTTCCCTGTTTCTTTTTATTGTAAAGATTAAAAGGCAGTAAAATAACGCTAATCCAAATAATGATCACAAATGGAAGCTGCTCGAGAAACAGACTCTTTTGCATGACTAAATTATAATTAATGGCAATAGTGGTACAAACTAGATGAATGATATATAAAGTTAGAAATGCGATTCGATTCCGTATATTCCCATTATAATAGGCAATATAAAAGGCAAAGTAGATGAAATCAAATAATATCGTCATTGTCATCGATATGCTAATTAAAATGACCGTCCAAACATAAACTGGCCATTTTTTAGATAAAAAAGCAAAGCGATACGAAATGAAAAATGTTGCCGTTAACAAAAGTCCAACGATAATTTCAATTGTTGAAGATGATTGAAAAATAAAGTAAAACGGCAAGATGCTTATAATCGTCCATATATAAGGGGAAATCCCTGAAAATTTTTGTTTGAGCATTTGCTTATTGATCATAAATCGTCCTCAGTTTTTATGACTTTCTCCAAATTTTATCATATTTCAAATAGAAAATAGTCGTTCTATTTCTAGAACGACTCACCATTTTTCATAATTCTGGTGAAACTCTTGCTTTACTTGCTTTTTTTGCTTTTAATTCCTTAAAGCCTATAAACTTTTTTTCTGTTTCGTCCCAAAGATGGAATTTAATTGATTCAATGCTTGTAGCTAATGTCACCGTTGGAACGTTTTGCAGAGGTGGTGTGTTTTCATGTGCCTGTTCAAGCTTATAATTTGGAATACGCGGGCTTAAATGGTGAACATGGTGGTAACCAATATTACCTGTGAACCATTGCAATGCCTTTGGAAGCTTGTAAAAAGAACTCCCTTCAACTGCCGCTCGAACATATTCCCAGTTCTCATCTTCCTCAAAATAAGAATCCTCGAATGTGTGCTGGACATAAAACAACCAAATTCCCGCTGCGCCTGAAACCATGAAAATCGTTCCTTGAATGAGGAGGAATGACTGCCAGCCAAGAGTAAAAGATAGCAAAACAACTAGCCCCACAATCGCTACGTTCGTTACATACGTATTGATTCGCTCTTTTTTACGTGCCCCTTTACGGTTAAAGCGGTTTTCAATTAAGAATTTATAAATCGGACCTAAAACAAACATCACAAACGGATTACGATACAAGCGATATTTCATTTTTGTCCATCTGTCAGCCTCTAAATATTCATCAACCGTTAACATCCATATATCGCCTGTACCACGCTTATCTAAATTTGAACTTGTAGCATGATGTACAGAATGGTCATGCTGCCATTGACGATAAGGGAATAATGTTAATATTCCAGTAATCGTTCCTAGAATATCATTCGCTTTGCGGTTTTTGAAAAAAGAGTAGTGACAGCAATCATGGAAGATGATGAACACTCTCACTAAAAAACCTGCAGCGATTACTGACAAAATAACGGTTAACACATATGAAATGGATAAGGATTGATAAGCTAGTATCCACAATAAAAAGAATGGCAAAATTGTATTCCCAATCTGAAGGATACTATTTTTTGTGGTGGATTTTTCAAATGGAGCCATTTGTTTTCGAAGACTTCTTTGCTTTTCTTTTATCATGCACTTGCATCCCTTCGTCATTTGTTTTTTTTAATCATAACAAAGGCTATAAATTATACTAGACATAGTTGTCATGGTGCATACATGATAAATGTCATACTCAATCCATTTTTTACGAAAAAAATCCTTCACTCAGCAATAGAGCGAAGGACTAGCTACAGCTTTTTCCCTAAAAAACAAACTGTATTCGGTTTCATCATATATTCATCACTGACATCTCTATTTTGTAATAAATCGACGTATGGAGTAGCGATTTCAAATTGAAAAGGGGTATCGGAGCGGTTTACACCCACAATTACTTTTTCTAAACCATTATATCTTTGAAAAAGATACACCTGCTCTTTTGCATAAAGCGTTTTATATTGGCCTTCTTTAAAGACATCCCATTGCTTACGAATTGTTCCTAATCTTTCGTACCAATGTTGCAATGTCTTTTCTTCTTTCCCCCACGGAAAGCAGCGGCGATTAAAGGGGTCCTCATAGCCTTCCAAACCTGCTTCATCGCCATAATAAATGCACGGTACACCCGGTAACGTCATTTGGATTAGACTGGCCATTTTTAACAAACGAATTGCTTCCTGACGCTCGCTCGCTGACATTTTCATTTGCGCCTGCAGTTCCCGCGGTAATTCTTGAACATTCTTCTCGCCCAATGCCGTTAAAATTCTTTTTGTATCATGTGTGCCAAGCATGTTCATCAAACAATGAACAACACAGGAAGGATAATGTTGCAATATAGTGGTTACAACTTCATGAAGCTTTTCAGCATCACCGTTTCGTACAAATTGGATAATTCCATTCATAAAAGGATAATTCATAATGCTGTCCATTTGTTCCCCCAATAAATAGCGACGACGCTTTCCATAGGATATTTTATAGGAAGCGTCTTCCCAAACTTCACCAATTAACAGTGTGTCTTGTTCATAACTTTTGGCTGCTCTGCGAAAAGCCTCGATAAAGGAATCAGGCAATTCATCTAGCACATCAAGCCTCCATCCTGATGCCCCAAGCTGTAACCATTTCCGTGCAATTCCCTCCATCCCCGTAATAAATTGCAGAAAATCAGGATCTTCCTCATTAACGGCTGGTAAAGTATCAATTCCCCACCAGCTCTCATATTTGTCTGGATATTCAATAAAGGTATACCACGAGAAATATGGTGATTCTTTCGATTGAAATGCCCCAACACTATCGAAGGTTCCCTTCTTATTAAAATAGACGCTATCGGAGCCGGTATGATTAAACACACCATCCAAAACAATTCGAATCCCCCGTTTTCTTCCTTCTTTACAAAGCAAGTGAAATTCCTCAATAGAACCAAACATCGAATCGATTTTTGTATAATCTCCCGTATCATATTTATGATTGGAGTAGGCTTCGAAAATGGGACTTAAATAGATGCACGTTACCCCTAATTGTTCAAGATAATCCAATTTTCCTAGTATCCCCTTCAAGTTTCCGCCAAAAAAATCATTGTTGACAATCTCTCCCTCCTCATTTGGCATATACACAGGGATACCACCCCAATCCTCGCGAAAGACGATATTCTCCTTCGGTGTTGAAACTCCTGCCCGTGCAAAACGATCTACAAAAATATGATAAATAATGCCACCTTTTATCCAATTAGGTGTTGTAAAATGGCGATCATACACGATTAGCGGCCAAGACGGGGGCTCATGATTGGCAACAACGACTGACACCCCTTCTTTTCCAACATAAAAAGTTTGCGATAATGTCTCTAGTTGAAAGTAATACCAGTTCAATCCTCGCTTATTCACCTTAATCGTTTTTGTATAGACGTCCTGCCCACGCTTTATTCCGCTCCAGTCCATTTTCAGATATTCGTAACAATTTTCCTCATCGTCAATCCATACTAGCGTCGCTTTCCTTATCGATTGAACTCTAGAGATTTCTATTTCAAACTCAATCATTGTATCGGCTGGAACAGCACCGGCCGGATAGCGAAAATTGCCTTCGGTAAAACGGGAACGGATTTGTTCCTTCACACTGACAGCTCCTTTTTTCCTTGCTTTATATTTCTACTCAATGACCTTCTTAATTTTAAATATTAGTTATACTAGAGTCGGAATATTCCATATTTTATTCGTATATTCTTGAATGCTCCTGTCAGCTGCAAAACGTTCAGCACCAGCAATATTGATTAATGCTTTTTGACTCCATCTAAATGGAGCATGATACGCTTCAAGCAGCTCCTTGTATACATCCAGATAACTTTCGAAATCAGCAAGACACATATATGGATCGCCAATGCCGTAATCCCCTACCAATAAGTAACGATAGATGGATTCAAACGACTCCCCATTAAAGCCATGGCGCAAATACTCGACTACCCTATGTATCTTTTCATTGTTATGATAATATGAGTAAGCAGCATAACCTTCCTTCCATTTGTTCTCAACTTCCTCTGCAGTCATTCCAAAAATAAAAATATTCTCTTTTCCTACTGCTTCATAAATTTCGACATTGGCTCCATCCATCGTTCCGATTGTGAGCGCCCCGTTAATCATCATCTTCATATTTCCCGTACCGCTCGCTTCTTTTCCAGCAAGAGAAATTTGTTCACTAACATCAGCGGCTGGCAATAATCCCTCCGCCATTGTGACATCGTAATTTTCTAAGAAGACTACGCGAATTTTTTCTCTTATGGTTGCATCCTTTTCAATCTCGTTACTCAAATTCCAAATTAGTCGAATCACTTCTTTAGCCGAATAATATCCTGGAGCTGCTTTTGCCGCAAACAAAAATGTCTGCGGAGGAAGGGATAAATTTGGCTCATCCTTTAAATCTAAATAGAGGGAGATGATTTTTAACACATTAAGCAACTGGCGCTTATATTCATGCAACCTCTTTGCCTGCACGACAAAGATTGACTGAGGGTCGATTACAATCCCATTTTGCTGGAGTTGATTGGAAAAACGAATTTTGTTTGCCTGTTTGATCGCTTGTAGCCTACTGAGAACTTCTTTATTTTCATAAAAATTGCGAAATTTCCCAAGTTGGCTAGCGTCTTTTTTATAATCTGGACCAATGCAATCATCGAGAAGCTGACTTAGAAGCGGATTCGATTGACAAAGCCACCTTCGATGAGCAATCCCATTCGTTACACTAATAAATTTCTTAGTGTCGAGTCGATAATAATCAGAAAAAATATGCTTCTGAATGATTTCCGAATGCAGCTTCGATACGCCATTGACATGGGACGAACCAATCACACATAAATTTGCCATCCTCACTTGACCATGACTAATAATCGACATCCGTTCAATTTTTTCCCAATCTCCTGGATATCGCTTCCACAATTCTTGACAATAGCTTTCATTCAAGCCTTTCATAATTCCATAAATACGTGGCAATTGTCCTTTAATGAGATCCTCCGGCCATTTCTCCAACGCTTCAGACAACACCGTATGATTCGTATAGCTAACCGTTTTTTTTACCAACTGATACGCCCTTTGCCAACTATAGTGATAGTCATCAACAAGTATCCGCATGAGTTCAGGAATACAAAGGGCAGGATGAGTATCATTTATATGAATAGCTACTTTTTCGCTAAAATTATCTAACGTTTCATACTGTTGCAGATGCTCTGCAATAATATCCTGCACAGTTGCGGAAACGAGAAAATATTGTTGTTTTAAACGAAGAGTCTTTCCTTCAAAATGATTATCAGACGGATACAAAACTTTACAAATAACCTCTGCATTCATTTTCTCTGTCATAGCGCGATCATAATCACCACTGGCGAATGAACTCATGTCAAAATTATTTAAATCTCTTGCTCGCCAAAGCCGTAGGATCGCTACCCCTTCTGAATCTAGACCGGAGATCATTAAATCATATGGGACAGCTTCAATTTCATCATAATTAAGATGTTTAATTTGCAAACCTTCATCTGTCCAATTTTCCTCAACATGGCCATTAAATCGAACATGACAGACAAGATCATTTCGTTGATTTAACCACACATGACCACCAGGTAACCAAATATCAGGCAGCTCCATTTGCCAGCCATCAACAATTTTTTGCTTGAAAAGTCCGTACTCATAACAAATTGAATACCCTGTTGCAGGGTATTCTAGTGTTGCTAATGAATCCATAAAACATGAAGCAAGTCTGCCAAGCCCTCCATTGCCCAGGCCTGGATCTGGTTCTTCATTATAAAGATCCTCTAAGTCAAAATTCCATTGTTTCAACACATTACGAAATACATCCTCTAATCCTAAATTATATAAATTATTTTTAAGAGAACGTCCTACAAGAAACTCCATGCAAAGATAATAAACCTTCTTTGCTTGGCTCTCTTTAATTTTTTGATTAAATTTTGTACGTTTCTCTGATAACAATTCGAGAATAGTTCTTGCACAGCTTTTGTACATTTGAGCCCGATCTGCTTCATCTATAGAGATTCCATAATGCCTTGATAATTTATTCTCTATCAGCGCTCTTAATTCTTCCTTGGTCATGTTGCTTTCCATGGAGATACCTCCTGTCAAAACGGGTTTTATAGTTTATGACAACATCTAATTCTTACAGTGATTGATTGAATACACGTAAATATCTCCTTATTCCAACGCTGCTTTTATTGTTCATTTTCCTTACCTATCGCTTTTGCAAAAAATGAATATGTCCACTACACGTGGACCCCATTTAAATTTAAGTAGATCTTCTCGTACTCCTTCGCTGATTTTTCCCAGCTATAATTGAGATTCATCACCCATTTAAGTAGTGAATCCCAATTTTCTTCATTTTCATAGGCTTTTAATCCACGCTTAATCGCAGCAAATAGATCATCACTGTTATACTGTTCAAACACAAATCCGTTCCCCTCACCAATAGAGCAATCTTGAATTGTATCACGCAAACCTCCAACTGCATGGACAATAGGAACCGTTCCATATCTTAAGGCAATCATTTGTGCTAATCCACAAGGTTCACTTTGTGAAGGCATTAAGAAAAAGTCTGCACCGGCATAAATTTTTCTTGCTAAATCTTGATTAAAGCTAATAAGTGCCGCGACTTTTCCTTGATATTGTTCGTGAATCCAGCGAAAATAGTCCTCATACTTTCTCTCACCAATCCCTAAAACGATTACTTGAACCTGTTCATTCATCAATTTCTCCATCATTCCTGTAACTAAATCAAGCCCTTTATGTGGAACAAGTCTGCTTACGATGGCGAGCAGTGGAACCTTTTCATCCGCCGGAAGATTAACGAGTTTTTGAAGTTGAAGCTTATTTTCTCTTTTTTTATCAAGTGAATTTCGATCGTAATTCGTAAATAAGGCACTATCTGTCTGTGGATTATATAGATCTATGTCAATTCCGTTTAAAATACCTAACAGCTTTTTTTCATTCCTTTGAATAATAGAAGCCAGCCCTTTAGCAAAATAATCGTATCTCAGTTCAGTTGCATAGCTAGGACTTACTGTATTTACTTGATGGGCCGTTTCTATTGCAGCTTTCATTAAATTAACGGCACCTTTATATTCTAGAATTGCACCTGCTTCTTTTGGCAAACCAATAATGTCGTCAATGATGCTTAAATCATGTATTCCTTGATATTCAATATTGTGAATGGTAAAGAGGGACTTCATACCCATATTGTGGTGAGTAAAATGAAGATAAACTGGGATTAAAGCCGTTTGCCAGTCATGGCAATGGATAATTGTCGGTTGAAAATTCATCAAGTGGATACTTTCTAGCACTGCTTTACTAAAAAAGGCAAATCGCTCTCCATCATCCCCATAACCATAAGGGACCGTTCTTCTGAAATAAAACTCATTGTCAATAAAATAATAAATAACACCATTCTTTTCGATTTGAAAAACGCCACAATATTGCTTCCTCCACGAAAGAGATACGTCAAAATGGCCAAGAAACTCCAATTGACTTCTATCCTCTGGACGGATCGATTCATAAAGTGGAAGCACTACCCGTATATCGAATTGGTGACTATCTTCTTTCATAATAGCTTTCGGAAGAGAACCGATAACTTCACCAAGTCCCCCCGTTACAAAAAATGGAGCTCCTTCCGAAGCTGCTATTAATATATTTATCTTATCATCCCCATGGCTTACTTTTGACGTTTCTTTCACACTCTTTCTTCTAATGGAAACATTGCTGCTCCCCAGCTCTACTAACCTGTCATTGACAATTTTCACTTGCCAATTTACATTTTTTTCGGTTTTCACTCGATCATCATTGACAATCTCCTGCTTCCTCATTTCCCTTCACCACCAAAGGATTCCAATTTTTTTAATATCTCAACCCTTGTTGAACAGCAATCATTGTCGCTATTCCTCTATAAACAGCCGTTTTGCTGTCTTCAATTTTTCAACTTTAAAATTTATATAATTGCTCCTTTATCAATATAAAATGGATGGGTTTGGTGTCCGCACAGCATCCTATTTTCGCCAATAATGACATTTTTATCGGTCACAATGTGGTTTAACGTAGCATTAATTCCAATCTCGCTATCTTGCATTACGATGCTATTGCTCACTGTCGCACCACTTTTAATTTTTACACCTCGAAAAACAACAGAATTTTTGACTGTTCCATTAATGATGCAGCCATCTGCAATGATAGAGTTCTCAACGACCGCGTTCATACCATATTTACTAGGAGCTGAATCATTAACACTTGTGTAAATCGGACGATAAATCTTCCGAAAAAGATCCTCTCGCACCGCTAGCTTTAGCAGATCCAAATTGCATTTCAAATAGCTTTCCAGCGAATCTATATATTCCGAGTATTCCTTAAACTCAATTCCTTTCATTGTTATATCTGCCGAAAACTCTTTGCAATAATCACTCAATCGTTTATATCCATAATGGACAGCCTTGAGAATATGTCTTTTTAAAAAATCCTTTTGTAAAATCATTGTTCCTAAAAACAAGGCATCGCCTTTCTTCGCTTTACTTGAGTCCTTAACCGTTACAATTCTTTCGTTTTCATCCAATTCTAATAGCGTTCGTGTTCTTTTCCAGCTGACGTATTCGCTGCTTCTTTTATATAAAACAGAAACATCAGCATTTTGCGCAATATGGTTATGAAGAAGATCTGCATAGGAAATATTACCAACCATATCGCAATCAGATAAAATAACGTATTTTTCGTCGGTTTTATCCAAGTAATACATAATTCCTTTTAATGTTTCTAAGCGGTTATCAATGGGAATTATTCCATCAGAATCATCACCATAAGGCTGAATCACGCGAATCCCGCCTCTTTTCCGCGCCAAATCCCAAGCCTTTCCTGTTCCAATATGATCGATCATATTTTGGTCATTTCTTTTTGCAATAATCCCAATTTTATTGATGCCAGAGTTTGTCATATTTGAAAGCACAAAGTCAATAAGACGGTATCTTCCGCCAAACGGTACAGTGGCCATAATTCGCTTTTTTGTAATCTCAGGTACATGTTTATCGCCAATATTAGAAAAGACGATCCCTACGGCATTCATTCGACAACCCCTCTTTCAAGAAAATTAGCATGTATGGCACCGTCTGTTTTTCGAGTAATAGCAAAACCTTTTGCCATGGGTTTTTCTAAATACTTGATATACATATTGCTGTCAACGATTTCGCCGCCATGGATAAATGTATCTTCCTTAACCTTTACACCACTTCCTAAAACCGTCAGCTCTCCCTCGTTTACTTTTTCTTCGCCAATTTTCACATTTTGACCAACTTGAACGCCTACATCAACGATGCTGTAATCGATTGATGCCCCTTCTTTTATAAGAGTGTTTCTCATCACGACACTATCCTTTACTACCGCCCCTTTTTCAATTGTTACTCCGCTAAAGAGAACTGAGTTTACAACCGTGCCATGAATTTCACAGCCCTCTGCGATCACGCTGTCTGCCACCATTGCCCCTTTCCCAATATAGTGAGGGTGATCAGGATAGTGACGATAGCTGATTTTCCATTTATGGTCATTTAAGTCAAGCTTTGGGGATGTTCCTAATAAGTCCATATTCGCCTCCCATAAGGACTGCAATGTTCCAACGTCCTTCCAGTACCCTTGAAACGGATAAGCATATAATTTTTCACCGCTTTGAAGCATGGCTGGAATGACGTTTTTGCCAAAATCTTTTGACGAATATTCATCGGCCTCATCCTCAATTAAATAGCGATACAATGCCTCCTTCTTGAAAATATACACCCCCATCGACGCCTTATTGCTTTTAGGCTCCGTTGGCTTTTCTTCAAACTCATAGATTCTTCCGTCATCATACGTATTCGTTATCCCAAAACGACTTGCCTCTTCAAGCGGAACAGATAGTACAGCAATCGTGCAGTCCGCATTTTTCTCAATATGATAGTCAAGCATTTTGCTATAATCCATTTTATAAATGTGATCACCTGATAAAATAAGCACATATTCCGGTGTATACCGATCAATAAAATTCATATTTTGATAGATCGCATTTGCCGTTCCTTTATACCAATCTCCCCCATGAACACGCTGATATGGAGGAAGGATGTGAACACCCCCATATGTTCGATCCAAATCCCATGGTTCGCCATTATCGATGTAATCGTTCAACTCAAGTGGCTGATATTGGGTTAACACACCGACTGTATCAATACCAGAATTAATACAATTTGATAAAGTAAAATCGATAATTCGATACTTTCCACCGAAATGCACTGCTGGCTTCGCAATTTGTTTTGTGAGTACATAAAGTCTGCTTCCTTGTCCGCCAGCTAGGAGCATTGCCACACATTTTTTCTTTCTAAACATGAAATCCTCCCCCTTTTCTTCTCAAATCCTCACTTTTTGACGCTCATTATATTGAAAAACCATAGTGGTTAAAGGTGGCACTGTAACAGAAATGTATTGCTCAAATCCGTGCATTAGCTCATCTCTTGTTGCTAATAACTTGCGATTCCGAAGACCTGAACCGCCAAACTTCTTCAAATTGGTATTAAATACTTCCTTATATACTCCTTTTTGAGGAACACCTAAATAATAATCATCCCATAACACGGGTGAGAAATTAGCAATAACGAGCAAATCGTTGTCATGTTTGTCGATGCGGCGAAACGCTAAAACATTCCTTTTATTATCATTTGGGCAAATCCATTTGAAGCCTTCTTCGTTGCAATCTAATTGCCAAAGGGGAGAATTCTGTAAATAAAAATGATTCGCTTCGCTAAAAAAAAGTCGCAGCTTCTTGTGTAATTCGTATTTCAGCAAAAACCATTCCAGTGGTTGTTCACAATTCCACTCGATAAATTGACCGATCTCGGCACCCATAAACATAAGTTTCTTCCCTGGATGACTAAGCATATAAAGAAGAAAACTTCGAACTCCAGCAAACTTTTCATGGTAGTCTCCAGGCATTTTATCTAATAATGAATGTTTTCCATGAACAACTTCATCATGAGAAATTGGTAATATGAAATTTTCTTCACAAGCGTACATAATTGGGAATGTTAATTTGTCGTGATGATATTGACGTGCAATGGGATCGACCTTAATGTATGATAAAACATCATTCATCCAACCCATATTCCATTTAAAATTAAAGCCTAAACCGTCGTAGGATGGGGGAAGTGTAACACCTGGCCAGGCTGTAGATTCTTCTGCTATCATCAAATTATGAGGAAAATTAGTTAGTACAGTGTGGTTCAATTCTTTAATAAATTCTATTGCTTCTAAGTTCCCATCGCCTCCATGAATATTCGGCCTCCATTCTCCATTTTCTCTGTTGTAATTTAAATAGAGCATCGAGGCAACGGCATCTACTCGAATTCCATCAATATGATACTTTTCCATCCAAAAGAGGGCGTTTGAGATGAGGAAGGAGCGGACCTCTTTTCTACCAAAATCGAATATTCTCGTCCCCCACTGTTTATGTTCTTGTTTATAAGGGTCTTGATATTCATACAATGGCTGACCATCAAATTCATATAATCCGTGGGCATCTTTAGGAAAATGAGCCGGAACCCAGTCCATAATAATGCCAATTCCATGTTCATGCGCCAAATTTACAAAATACATAAAATCCTCCGGTTTGCCAAATCTTGATGTTAAGCTATAATAGCCGCAAACTTGGTAGCCCCAAGAACGATCATACGGATGCTCAGCTAACGGCAATAACTCTAAATGGGTATAGCCCATTTCTTTCACATATGGGATTAATCGATCGGCGATTAGACGGTAATTGGCATAGTGACCATTATCAGCTCTTACCCACGAACCTAAATGAACCTCATATATATTAAGCGGACATTCATATATGTTTTGCCTCGCCTTTACCTTTTGCCAATCATCGTCCGTCCATGAAAATTTATGCTCAAATCGATAAGTAAACGAGGCTGTTTTTTCCTTCGTTTCACTATGAAATGCATATGGGTCAGCTTTAAAAAGTATGCGTTCATCTTTTGTCAAAATAGCAAACTTGTATAATGAATACTCATCCAATCCCTCAATAAAGAGTTCCCATATCCCTTCATCTGTCTCCTTTTTCATTGGATGGGATTGAGGATTCCATTGATTAAAATCACCTACTACAGAAACGGATCGAGCATTAGGCGCCCAGACACGAAAAACAAAGCCTGATTTTTCGTTATTTTCTGTAAAATGCGAACCTAAATAATCATATGCTCGAAAGTTCTGCCCATGGTGAAATAAGTATTTTGCCAGTGACATATCTTCTTTATATTGCTGCATTCAAATCAACTCCTTTCCTAATTTTAGCTTGCATACAATGCATGAACGTAAGTCAGCTAGCGGTTCAGCACCTAAAAGAAAACTTTTCCAAGATTAAATTCATAATATGAATCATATTGTAACATTTATGTTAGCATTATTTGTAAATTTTGTGAGAAATTCTTACAAAGATTTCAAACGTATGGAAATTTTTATGTAATAGAGCGGAATCCTCATCTTTATTGGCTAACTTTCAGCAGCTTATAAATAGATTGAATTCCGTTCGAAAACACTCGATTTCGCAAAATCGCAAGCTCCTGCGGATCTCAGTTTAACGTGCTTTTCCCGCACTAGTCTCCAAATCCTCACTCCAAAGAACTGGCAAAATAGCCATTTTGACTCTCGAAAAATGCCAAAAAAATCGTCCTTTACAGTAAAGTCTAAGTAACCGGACGATTTTGTTAGTACGGGATAGGACAATGTACGAAAGCAAAGGAAAATCGGTCAAATATCGTCTTCAAGAAATGAAAACGAAGGCAAAAACAGCCCTTAAATGTTAATCCACCATCTATCACGACGCTAAGTCGAAATAGATGGGATCACACCAAGGGCAATCGGTCGTTCCGTAGATTTTCTCTGCCGGGTTCGATAAAGTACATGCTGAATTCGAAATTGATAGCTTTTGTCCACAACATCCTCAGAATATCCCTCAAGAGAAAAACTTTTTCTCCATTTCTTTTATTTTATGGACTTCTCTGGCAGTTCCTCCTTCAATTCTATTTTGCAAACGTTTCAAGCAAACTCTTGGAAAGTTTAAGCGTTTGCTCATCCATATTCAAAAGAAATTGCTCATCTTCTTTTTTTCGATTCGTTTCCTTTATAATGGCCATTTCTTTATGAATTCTTTCCATTTTTTGATCAAGCTCTGATGCAACTATTGCAGCATCTTTCAGTTCCATAATCAATTTTTCCGGGACTTCTTTATTATATTTATAAAAGATCTTATGCTCCAGGCTCGCCCAAAAGTCCATTGCGATCGTTCTAATCTGTATTTCCACTGGAATCAATTCTTCTCGATCAGACATAAATATTGGAATCTCAAGGATTAAATGAAGGCTTTGATAACCATTGGGCTTAGGATTGGAAATATAATCTTTGCAAGCCAACAGCGTGATATCTTTTTGTTGCTGGAGCATATTGCTAATTTCATATATATCTGAAATAAATGAACAGGTAATACGAATTCCTGCGATGTCTTTAATATTTTCCTTAATAGAGGATAGGGAAAAAGGGTATCCCTTTCGATACATTTTTTTGAAGATACTTTCCGGGGATTTCACACGAGAAGAGACATGCTCAATCGGATTATAGTCATGAATATAATTAAACTCTTCTTTCAAAATATTAATTTTCGTATTCATTTCATCAAGGGCGAATTTATATGCCATCATAAATCTCGTTAATTCGATTTTTACATTTTTAAAATTAGTCATATCCATTTTTTGTCACTCATCTCTCGTATTTTTTTAAGCTGTGAAAGTTTGTCAGGTGGAAATACTAATCGACAGATAATCTTTGCGATTTCCGGAAAATCTGGTTCCTTCCCGCTTTCTGCATGCATTTCAGGGATTTTTTCAAGAAGCGCTATAATCGTCCATGATATGGTATCAAGGCTTAAGTCATCCCAAGTCAATCCATGCTCTTTTGTCGTTTTCAATCCATTATATATTTGCTTATGAATGATTCGTTTCGTCTTTCGTACCACTTCAGCCAATTCTGGATCACGACTAACCAGCTCTGGAAGAACCCGATGCAATCCTAGTCTGTTCATTTTCCCAAAGTGTTCCTTCATTAAGGCTGCTAAAAAAAACTCTGGGTTCACATTATCCCAATCTGGTTTTGGTGGCATCAGCAAATCAAAATTCTCTTCTAACAAAGACATAAGAAGCTGCCTCTTATCAGCAAAATAGCGATAAAAGGTTCCTGTTGCTACGCCGGCATGGAGAGCAATTTCCTTTGCTGTCGTTTGATCAAAGCCTCTCTCCACAAATAGAATACTCCCACTTCTGAGTAATGCTTCTCTTTTCTGCTGGGCTCGTGCTTGCTTTGGCATAATCGGAAACGAGCCAACAAGTTGTCCATCATCTTTTTCTGTCATCTTCGCCACCTCATGATTATTATAGCACAGCCCCTTAAGTTGAACTAGAGTTCATGTTTTCGTTGACTTATTTTCTCAGTAATGCCATACTTGAACTTAAGTTCATATTATTTTTTTAAAAAGTTTTGCTAAACCATATTTTTGAGCAAAGATTTTTGGCTCGTTTCTTTTAAAACCTTGGTTTCACACACCTTTCAGTTATGCTGAAAAGGCGCTCTGATTCCATAGTCAAAATCAACAGTGACATTGAATAAATTATAAAAATAGGCTGATATTGGCAATCATTTGAATGACTTAGACGATAAAGTCATGCTTATTTGCTTGAAGGATAAAAAGCACAGCATAAGGAGTAGTTTATATTGACTTCAAAAAAAGCAGCTATCGGAGATACAGTTAAATTTACTAGATTCGGACATACATTTTTCGGCACGGTAACGATTATTCGGGAGCAGAGTATCATCGTAAAATTGGAACCATCAGATGCAGATAAATTAAGTTTAGATACTCCTTTTACGGTCGTCTCTCATAAACATTACAAAGTTGTTTTTGTTTGATATTTTGCTAGTACTTGATTTATAATAAAAAAAATCCAATCTCGAAGGATGGATTTCGAATTTGTCTTTTTTTATTTTACTTTAACTTTTGGAGGGTGAAAAAAATGACAAAAACCCCTGATAACAAGAAAATCGCAGTTGATTCTCAAATTTCCTTAAAAGGTTTAGTTAAAGCCATTTTCAATGATACGATACATGTGCAGATCGGCGGAAAGGTCATTACCATCCCAATTGCCGATTTAAAAGGGAATAAACTAGGGAATAATTTATAATTTTACATTTATTATTGATATAATCCATTAAAAAAGTCTACGAACTGTCGTAGACTTTTATTTTTCAGCTGAAATTACCTGGAGGATATTATCCTTCTCCCTCCTTAAACAAACATTGGCGAAGTCGATCATATCATCGATAAATTTCACTTCGTCGAAAGGAATCTCTCGACCCAAATCCTCGTTTATCCTGATATAATTTCCTTTAAGAAATTGCTCACAATGGTAGGTAATTGATTCAGACGACAAATGCAATGCTAAGTCAAGTAATTTAGGTGTTACTTTAAGTGAAGGAAATTGCAAAGGTAGCCATTGTCTTGCTCCCCAGTCTTGATTGGTTTTGCTTGAAAAATCAATTTTTTGTTTGCCCGTTCCAATTGAAACAATTGTTATATTCTCAAATTTTTCCTCAAACTGATGGAGCGCTTCAGTTAAGCAAACTAAAGAAGGATTGTTGGCCCATAAGCCACCATCAATGGAAAGAAATTTACCCTCCATATTGTTTGGCGGAAAATAGAGGGGAGCAGAGCACGACGAGAGTACTGCATCCCAAAGTTTTATAGAAAGATCGTTTTCCTTTGGAGCACGCCCGAAATTCGTCCGATGAATATACGGCCTTCCATTGGTAAGGTCGACGGCTGGGATGAGCAACGGTTTTTTAATGTCTGCTAAACAATCATCTCCGAACGCTTTTTGAAAAAAACGGCGCATGTACCGATCATTGTACACTGTCTTAAAAAAGCCGACTTTCGCTTGTCTTAGAAAAATTTTTTCCGCATACCGTTTGTAATAATCAAGTACTTCACTCATTTGCTTCTTAAGAGCAACAGAGGCTGCGACAATCGCCCCTGTACTCGTTCCAGCAATCAGATCAAATGCTTCACCGACAGGCTTCCCTAATTCTTTTTCAATTTCAGCGAGAATGGCAACGGCAAATACTCCCCTTATTCCTCCACCGTCAATGCAGAGAACCTTCAATACGATCACCTTTTAAGTTTGAAATGGATGTTACTATTTTACAAATTTTACTAAACGAGTAAGAAAATCAATGATTAAGCGAAGTGCGCTTGCCAGTGTCATGTCCTCCATAAAACCGGACACATAATCTAAAGTAAAATTGACATTCCACAGACCGTCACCTTGATCAAACATTAAGTCATATTTAATATCATTTCCATTCAACTCTTGATCTAAAAACGCTCTGATGGCTGAATCCTGTTTTTTTGCAAGCTTTAATCCAAGCATCACATCATAGGTTGCAAAAACATCATCGACTTCAATTGACAAGGAATCAACGCCTATTTCAGTCAACTCACTTGTTTCAAAATAAATAAACTCATTTTTATGTTCTTTTAAATAGTTAATTTTAGTCTCTAAAAATGCTGAACTTTCTTCCGCGATAAACTCTTCTGTTTCTTTATCGGAACGTTCAATATAAACATCTTCCATCATTTGGGATCACCTCGGTATGACTTTCGTTTCCCTACACTGTTGCTCTTTTTCTTCTTAGGGTAAGAGTGTTGTTTTTTATTTTCACTCTGGCCGCCGCCCTTTTTCAATTTCTTTTTTTGATTATCTGCTCCAGATGAAGTTTGACGATTCCGCTCTTGCTTTGCACGTTCTTTCTTTTTAGATGCAGTTTGTGAACGCCTGAAATTCTTACCCTCTTTTCCTACCTCTCCTTTTGTTTTTGTCTCATTTGTCGATTCTCTTCCCTTTTGTTTCTTTTGCTCTGTATTACCGATATTTTGCTTCGGAATGCGAATATTCAATTCTGACTCAATTAAATCTAATGCTACGCGATCGGCTGATGAGTACAAGGTGATAGCCATTCCCTTCATTCCAGCTCTCCCTGTTCTCCCAATACGATGAACATAGCTTTCACTATCTTGGGGAATGTCATAATTAAACACATGGGTGACACCTTCTACATCAAGTCCCCTTGCCGCCACATCAGTGGCAACTAAGACTTGGATTTCTGCCTCCCGAAATCGTTTCATCACTTGTTCCCGTTTTGGCTGAGATAAATCCCCATGCAGCTCATCACAGGAAATGCCTTGTGCTTTCAGAACCCCGGCTAATTTACTCACCCTTCTCTTTGTTCGACAAAAGACAACGGCTAAAAATGGACGGTGCATTTCGAGCAGCTTGATTAATGTTCCCTGCTTTGCTCGATCCACCGTATGAATCGCAATTTGCTTAACGGTCGTGGCAGGCCCCTGAACCTTTTCAACCTGAATAAACAGCGGCCTGCACATATGCTTTTCAGATAACTTGCGGATTTCTTCTGGAATGGTTGCCGAAAATAATAATGTCTGCCTTGTTTTCGGAGTCTCATTTATAATTTCCTCAACTTCGTCAAGAAAACCAATGTGAAGCATTTGATCCGCCTCATCGAGAACAAGATAGGAGACCTTTGATAAAGTCAAAGTTTTGCGGCGAATATGATCCAATACTCTTCCAGGTGTTCCAACAATAATTTGCACATGATGTTGAAGTTTCTTTAATTGCTTTTCTACATCTTGTCCGCCATAAACAGACAAAACATCTATTCCATCAAGGTTCTCAACTAATTTCTTTGCTTCTTCAGTAATTTGTAAAGCCAGCTCTCTTGTTGGTGCAACAATCAACGCTTGAATATGTGAGGAATTCGGTTCAATATTATCAATCATCGGCAATAGGAAAGCAAATGTTTTTCCTGTCCCTGTTTGTGCCTGTGCAATAACATCTCTTTTATCGATAATCGATGGGATTGCTTGCTCTTGAATTGGAGTTGGAACAACAATCCCATTGTCGCTCATTTTATCGACCAATTTTTGCGAAATACCTAACGCTGAAAAACTTTGCATATGTAAAAACCTGCTTTCTAATTTCCTATTCCTTGCTTATTTTGCCGTTTTTTTTTGCAGAATGCAAGGTGGTCAGTAAAAAAGATTGGTATACAACAACCAATCTCTTTATGACAAACTTATTCATTTTTAGCTGGGATACTGCAGCCGTCATCGCTGCAAGTAGTATCTTCTTCAGAGGATAAATCTTGAAACATCGGGGTCTTTGCTTCTTCCTCCCATACCTTCTGCAAAGCACTTTGGAATGTTTCAAATGGTTGAGCGCCGGAGATTGCATACTTCTGATTTATAATAAAATATGGCACACCCGTTATTTGATATTGTCTGGCAATCTCCTCTTCTACACGTACATCATGGCTAAAAGCCGACTCATCCTGTAAAACTTCAAGCGCTTCATCTCGTGTTATTCCTACTGATTCTGCAATATCAGCCAATGTTTCGTAATCACTTAAATTTTTTGACTCGGTAAAATAGCCATAAAGAAGTTTTTCCGTAATTTCCTTATCTTTCCCCACTGTTTTAGCATATTTGGCCAAACGGTGTGCATCAAATGTATTAGTGGGTTTCATATCCTCAAAGTTAAATGTTAATCCTGCTGTTGCAGCTTGTTCACCAACACCAGCATTTGCTTGCTTCGCTTGGTCAATCGACATACCATATTTACTAGCGAGTGCTTCGTGAATGGTCATTTTCGAGTTTTTAGGAGCGTTGGGGTCAAGCTCAAAGCTTTTAAATTCAACTTCGATTTGTTCTTTGTGAGGAAATTGCTGGATTGCCTCTTCTAGCCGCCGTTTGCCAATATAACAAAATGGACAGACAAAATCAGACCATACTTCAATTTTCATTATGTCACCTCTTCAATTCATTATTTTAAGCGTTTAAATTTGTCATTTTTAAAACAACTGGACAGTGGTCACTTCCGAGTACCTGATGATGAATTTCAGCTTCTTCAATATGATGCTCCAATTGTTTAGAAACAATAAAATAATCAATTCTCCAGCCAATATTCCTTTCACGAACCTTACTCATATAAGACCACCACGTATAAACATCGGTTTTTTCCGGATATAAATAGCGGAATGAGTCTACAAAGCCTGATTCAAGGAGCTTCGTCATTTTCTCTCGTTCTTCATAAGTAAAGCCTGAATTTCCTATGTTTGATTTTGCGTTCTTCAAGTCGATTTCTGCATGAGCAACATTTAAATCACCGCAATAAATGACTGGCTTTTTTGAATTTAACTCGAGAAGATACTCTCGAAGCTCTTCTTCCCATTGCAATCGATACTCGAGACGAGACAGATCCCTTTTTGAGTTTGGTGTATAAATATTGACCAAGTAAAAATCGGCGAATTCCAAGATAATGCTTCTACCCTCTGCCTCCGTTTCCTTATCTCCAATGCCGTAGCGAACAGAAAGAGGTTTTTTTCTCGTAAAAACAGCCGTGCCTGAGTATCCTTTTCTTTCTGCATAATTCCAGTACTGCTCATATCCATCTAACTGCAAATCAATTTGGCCCTCTTGTAGCTTCGATTCCTGTATACAAAATATATCAGCATCGGCCTCGTGAAAATAATCTAGAAAACCCTTTTTCACACAGGCACGAATTCCATTTACGTTCCATGAAACAAATTTCATTGAATATTCTCCTTGCTTAGCTTTTGATGTCGTCCAAATAAAGCATTCTAGTTCCATTCGGAATAATTCTACTATACTATGAAAGAAACCGTTTATCGAGTAATTAAGACTAAGCGATTGTCATTAAATATCAGTTTCGCTTTTAATTTTATAAATTTTGACTAAACTGAAATACTATCAAGATCCGTGAAGGAGGGGTAGCATGAGACGTTTTCTTTTTATGATAGTCGTTGTTTTTTTGATCGTGATTGGCGCTTCATATTTGGAAGAAGGAACTAAAACGGAGGCGAAGGTAAATTTTCAGACGTTCATTGAAAATGGAGAATTACAAAATATAGCCACCTCTGTCATCTCAACCTTTCAATCCATTTTCGAGACAATTAAAGAGACGATCAATGGCTCGCCTGAAATTAAGGACCAAAATAGTGTGGCACAACCAGAGTTAACTGCTCCATCTCAGCAAACCTTTTCCATCCATAACATCCAAATTGGCGAACAAAAGGCTAAAGTAGAAAAAATACTTGGAGCTCCACAAAGAAGCTCCGTTAATGAATACGGCCGCAAATGGCATACCTATCATCAAAACTATCAAAACTATGTGCAAGTGATGTATAACGACGCAGGCGAAGTCGTTGGTCTTTATACGAATCAAGATTTAATCGCATCTACAAAAAATATCAAGCTAGAAACAGTTAGAGAACAAGTTATTCAAGAGCTCGGTACCCCCTTAACGAGAATTCAAAAAGGTTTTGTCTACTATCAGCTTGAAAAGGATGCGGATTATGATGTTTTTTTAATAGACGAGAGTTATATCACGATTTTTTATGATAAACATGAAGGCAATTCATTAACTGCAATCCAAATTATTCATAAAGATATGGAAGAAAAGAAAAAGAATTTCTATGCCACAGCCACTGATTTACTAAGAGAAGGTTTTGAATGGCAAATGTTTGATTTGACAAATGCAACGAGGGTACAGCATCGTTTAGGGATTCTTACATGGGATGAGCGCGTTCGTGAGACAGCGAGAAAGCACAGCACCGATATGGCTAAAAACGCCTATTTTGACCATACGAATCTGCAAGGGCAATCCCCTTTTGACCGAATGCTCGCTGATCAAATCACCTTCTCAGTTGCCGGAGAAAATTTGGCATATGGACAATTTAGTAGCATTTTCGCCCATGAAGGTTTGATGAATTCTTTAGGACACCGGAAAAATATATTGAAAGCTGAATTTAATCATTTAGGTGTTGGTGTTGCTTTCAACAAAGAATCACATCCATACTATACACAAAATTATTTTTCAAAATGAAAACAACTACTTATTTTCGATTGTGAGGATGGTTCTTTCAGTCCATGCAACTTCCTCTAAAAGTGTGAAAGTTTGCATATAATGGCATGTAAGGACTATGCATTTCTGCAAAAGCACTTGCAGAACCCGTCATAATAATTAACGTTCGAATTCTGTACAGATTACCAAGAAGCTCCCTTCCTTCGTTTTAAAAACTATTCAACACCAATGAAAACTTCAGCTTGCGAGAAAAAACCTATTCTTCTTGTATTAACAGTTCTGATTGATTCAAAAGCGAGAGGCGTTAGCCTACATGAGCTAAAAGCAAAGTTATCAAGTAAGTGAATGAACTCGTGTAGCCAAAATCAAAGCCACCAGTGTTAATGGTGGTTTTTTTTTCTTGGGTGTGTTTTTATGAACCTTCATGATGCGGACACGGTTTTCTTTTTCACTCCCGGCTGTGTCCTCATGGACCCTTCATACGGACATCATTTTGCTTTTTCCGCTTGAGTTTGTCCTCATGACACCTTCATGCGGACACAAATTCCCCTTTTACGTCCGACTGTGTCCTCATAAACCCCTTCATGAGCAGGGACATGAATTTGATTTCGAAAAGGAAGTTTTCTAAACTATAAAAAATCAAACAGCAAAGGGTTTTTACCTTTGCTGTTTGAATGTGGACTATTGCTAAACCTAATATACCCTCTTCACCTCCACGTTGCACAGTTTCTCTAATGGTTTGATAACTGCGGACATATCTTCATTTCCAAAACCTTCTGCTATCGCTCTATGAAAACCAGTTTCTGCAAGCTCGCCAAGTTTATCGCCAATTCCAGCTTGGTTAAAAAGTTGATTAGCAAGCTTGACATCTTTATGAACATATTTGACAGCACCACCTGGTTGAAATTGCCTATCAAGTACATAATGTTTCATATGCCGTTCCAACATACGACTAGTGCCATAGCTTGCAGTTAGCAAATGAACGAGCTGCTCCGGGTCCAATCCAAAGGATGCTCCTGCGACCATTGCTTCTGAGGCAGCAACAGAGTGAACAGCCACAAGGTATTGATTTATTAGTTTGGCAGCACTTCCTGAGCCGGATTCGCCCAAATATTCAATCGTTTCTGCAAATAATTTTAGCAGTGGCAGTACTTTTACAAATGCTTCTTGCTCTCCACCAACCATAATTGTTAAAGTGCGCTGCTCGACTCCCTCTGGACCACCGCTAACCGGTGCATCCAAATAAGAGATTCCATTTTCCTTCGCTTGCGTATAGATCCGTTGGCTCGTCTTAACCCCGACTGTAGAAAAATCAATGCAAACCGTCCCTGTTCGTGCATAAGGGAGAACAGTATTCTGAAATATGTGCTCACAATCTTCTGGCATCGAAAGACAACTGCATATAATTTCACATTCCTTAGACAGGGACGCGATATCATTCGCTCGTTGGGCACCTAAAGCCACAAGGTTTTCTGTTTTTGTCACTGTACGATTATAGACAACTAGCTGATTGCCACCCTCAAGCATTTTTTTAGCAATTCGAGAGCCCATCACACCCAATCCAATAAAGCCGATTTTCATTGTCTCTCTCCTATCTCCAACTAGTTAGCCAAGTGAAGCTAGCCTCACTTGTCGTTTCTGGGGTATATTCAAGGCCGATAAATCCATCATAGCCACTTGCCTGAATCGTTCGAAAAATATTGCTGTAATTGATTTCCCCTGTCCCAGGTTCATGCCTCCTAGGACAATCAGCGACCTGAATATGAGCGATGCAATCTATATTATTTTGAAAGTTAACAATTAAATTTCCTTGCATTCGTTGAATATGATAAAAATCAAATTGAAGTTTAACATTCGGCATATTGATTTCTTTCAAAATAGCAAGTGCATCATCCAAAGACGATAGAAAATATCCTCTCATATCATGTGAATTAATCGGTTCAATTAAAAGCGTCATTCCGTAGGAAGACATTTTCTTTGCCGCATATGTAATATTGTTTATATAATTCATTCTTGTTTCTTCAATTGACTGATTTACAGGAATAATCCCAGCCATGCAATGTAATTGTTTCACCTTCAATCTTTTCGCATAGGTAATTGAGCGCTCTACCGATTCTTCAAATTCATCAAATCTATTTTTATCTACAGCAAGCCCCCGATCGCCAGATTCCCAGTTCCCAGGAGGACAATTCATTAAGGTCATCACAAGATTATTTTTAGCCAGCCTCTCCTCAAGCTCATTCAATCCATAACGATAAGGAAACTGACATTCTATATAGTGAAAACCTGCTTTTCTTGCCTTTTCAAAACGAGAGAGAAAAGGAACTTCTGTGAAGATCGTCGAGATATTTACTGAAAAACGCAAACTTAACTCCTCCCAAAGTGAATGACTTATTCTTTACTTTCTACATTTATCGAAAAAAACCTTGTTTAATTTTAAGACTTCTGCAAAAAAAACAATAGAACTGCTCCTTCACAGCCCTGAGTTCCCATTTATTGGTTTGCAATCACTTCGAGAAGTCGATCCTCTACTTGTTTACCTTTACGTTCATCCAATAAATTATTCATTAAAATCGAAAAGACAAGTAACTCACCACTTGCCGATTTCACATAACCGGAGATCGCCGTAACGGTTGTTAACGTCCCTGTTTTAGCATGAACCTGCATGCCAGCCATTCGATCGCGCAGCGTACCGCCCACTATTTTTGATTTTTTCCCCGCGATCGGCAAAGACTCATAGTAGGATGAGAACCATCGCTCTTTTTGGATATTAAATAAAAGCTTGGTAAATTCATTTGCCGTGACGAGATTAATATGAGAAATACCAGAGCCATCACGGATTACCAATGTGTCCGTATTGACACCGAACTTCTCTAACTCTTCATTGATTACCCTCAGCCCTCCTTTCCAACTTCCTTGACCTTTTCTCTGTTTACCCATTTCTTTAAGCAATACTTCTGCATGAACATTATTGGAAAGTTTCATGAATGTCACTAATAATTGTGATAATGGAATAGACTGATGGCTTGCGACTAAATTTCCAGACGTATACCGACCTCTTTCAACATTTCCAGTAAGGCTAATGCCTTCAGCTGCCAACGCTTGCTGAAACAAATCTAGTGCATATCCAGTTGGCTCCCAAACAGCGATGCACTCTCTTTTTGTTGGCGAAGCAATTGGTAACATCCCTTCTAAAACTATCGTGTTGCTACCATGCTTTCTTTTTATGCGAAATTCAGCCTTGCTCTCTGGTGAAACAGTCAATAGTTGATTCACGATGTTCACATACTGTGTCTTTGGTATTAGCGAGATTTTTGCTTGATCCCCAATATTTTTCCCCGGAGAAGCTTCCACAATGAGCGCCCCAGTGTCATAATCAGTGTCAGTTGAAGTAGTTAAGGCAGAAACTTGAGCTCCATAATAACGTTCTTCATCCGTCCAAATCATATCTTGAGATAGGCGGATATCATCATACCAGCTATCATCGCCAAAAAGACTACCATCAATTTTTTTTAATCCCTTTTTCCTTTAGCTGTCTAGCTAATTCTTGAAAATTCTCTTTCCTTAAGGTCGGATCTCCTTTGCCGATTAAATATACATCTCCCTTTAAAGTATTTCCTATCAACACCCCATCTGTCCGTACTTCTGTTTTAAATCTATCCCCCAACACGGAAAGTGCCACTGCTGCCGTAATTAGCTTCATGTTTGAGGCAGGCTTTAACCGCGTATCTCCATTAAATTGATATTTCACTTCCCCAGTACTGCCTGAACGGACACTTATTCCCACAACCGCCCCTTTTAAAACATAAAGTACCACTTAAGTTTTTTGGTAAAAAAGGAAACGTTAGAAAAAATCAGTTGAAAACAGGGAACAAAACGGTTTTTTCTGGGTTTCTGAGCTTTTTTGCGTTCATTATAATTAACGATGATTTCGTCTGATTTTCAAATTGAGAAAAAGGACAGTCAATGGTTGCCCTACAAATAAAAGCAAAAAAACCCCGTAAACGTCAGATTGTGACTAACATTTACGGGGCAGTTCAGAAAAACAATTTCATTTTTCCTTTGCTTTTTTGTATGAGATCTTTACAAACTACGGCTGCATCGTTAATGAATGGCTGATTTGAATTTGCCACCATGGGCCTCGTGTGTATCCATAATGGTGATAAATGCGTTCGGATCAATATCCAATATCATGCTTTTTAATTTTGCAACTTCCAATCTGGTTACGACAACATAAATAACTTCCTTTTCTTTGTCGTGATAGCCACCTTTTCCATAAAGTCTTGTAACACCGCGGCCAAGTCTTTGATTAATTGTTTGCGACAATTCCTCAAATTCGTCTGAAACAATAATCGCTGCTTTCGTTTCATTAAGAATTCCTTGCGAGACTCCGTCAATCGCTTTGGAAGCAATATAATAAGTTAGAATAGAATACATCGCTTGTTCCCAGCCAAGAACAAAGCCTGCCCATCCAAAAATAAAAACATTAATAAACATGACAAACTCACCAACTGAAAATGGGAGTTTTTTTGTAAGTAAAATTCCTAATATTTCTGTTCCGTCGAGGGCGCCCCCTGCTCTAACAACGATTCCAACACCCGCTCCTAAAAGTAAACCACCAAATACAGTAGCCAGCAATGGAACAGTGGTAAATGCTTCAATATGATGCAGTAATTGTTCAAATATGGAGAGAGAAATAATTCCTACTAACGACGAAATAAAGAAGCTCTTGCCAATATATTTATAACCTGCGTATAAAAATGGCAAGTTAATAATTAAAATTAAAATTCCAAAATTAATTCCTGTTAAATAATTGGTTAATATGGATACCCCAATTACGCCACCATCAATGATTTTATTGGGTACTAAAAATAATTCTATCGACATCGCTGCCATTGCCGCCCCAATTATAATCATGATATAACGCAATATGAGGCGTTTCACCCCTGTTTTCTTATGTACTTTTCCCAAATGCTAACACCCTCTATGTATTAATTTCTATCGATTCTTCTAAAAAATCGAATAAACTTATTTTCTTACAAAGAGGAAAATTATTCAACTTTGAAGCCTTTAATTTGAACTCCTTTTTACCACCTTTCATAGCGTTTCTCGTGACAAAAATTACAAATTGGATAGGGGTGTTCCCATGATAACGGTTTTCCACATCTTCTGCACTTCTTTTTCATTTTCTTGACTTCCGTCTTCAAAGATTCATGAACAGCATCACTCAATTCTGCTCTCTCCTTTTCCCAGTAAAGTGCTTCAAGCCTTTTATCAAGGCGATACAAAAATAAGAGATGCAGTCCAATCGCTTTATAGGATAATTCCTGTTCTTCCAAATTCCTTTTTCGAATGACCGGCTCTGGCAATTCTTCTCCTTTTACGATGGCAAACATCGTATCTCGCCATTGGTGGATAAGACCTTGATCTTTTGTTGAAAAAGGTAAATGCAAAAATCCGTATAAATCCATAAGTGAAAGCTTTGCTTCAACCTCTGTACCACGAATTACTTGATAAAGTTCTTTTTCTTGAGCTAAACTTGCCTTTTCTGTACCATCGGGACTCTCAAATTGTTCCCACAGTTCAAAAAATATGGCCAGTTCACGATAATACTTTTGAAATCGTTCAAAGACTGCGGATGTCGGTGCAATCGCAAATGATTGTAGTGGCTCATCTTCATTTTTGAGCAAATGCTTAAACCATTTCATATCGGAACTAAAGGCAACTTTTCCGACATCGTAAATCCCTTTTCGACCAGCTCTTCCTGCAATTTGTTTAATCTCCTGAGAGGTTAGCCTTCTTCTTTTCGTACCATCAAATTTTTCCGATTCTAAAAAAACAATGCGCCTGATTGGCAAATTGAGCCCCATTCCGATTGCATCTGTTGCAACAATTACTTTCGTTTCACCATCGATAAAACGCTGCATTTCCTTTTTTCTAGTTTCCGGTGGCATGCTTCCATAAATAACGCTGACAGGAAAACCAGAATTTTGTAATCTTGATGCCGTTTCCAATACTCTCTTTCGGGAAAAACAGACCAGTGCATCTCCTTTTTTCGTTTGCTCTAACGTAAAAAGCCTTTTTTCCACTTGCAGTGGAATATCTCGACTGTATTCCTTGATTTCAATGTCGGCATCCCCAAGAAGTCTGCATACCATTTCCTGTAAGCTTTTGCTGCCGACAATATGAACCTCACGCGCATTCGCCTTCGTAATCGCTTTATACCAGGAAAAGCCACGATCCTTATCGGATATCATTTGTGCTTCATCAATGACAACGACATCAAAATACTCTTTTTCATGAAACATTTCAACGGTACAAGAAAAATGCCTCGCACCTTGGATTGCTTTTTCTTCTTCGCCGGTTTTTAAAGTGCAAGGGACCCCATTGCTATTTAATTTGTCAAATACCTCTAAAGCTAAAAGACGTAATGGAGCTAGGTAAAGTCCACTTGATGCTTTTTTCATTTGCTCAAGGGCATGGAAGGTCTTTCCTGTATTTGTATCGCCGATATGAAGAACATAACGAATATCGCTCCCTAGCCGCGGTTGATATTCTTGTCCAAAAATTTCCTCAATTCTCTCTGCCTTTTCTTCTTCCTTCTTCCTTTGTGCCGCTAACTCTTCTTCTTTACGCTTCTCTCTTTTAGCTAGATCATCCAGCAAAATTTGTTCATGAATATCAGGATCAAATGAAACTGTGGCTAACCTTAATAGTTCATCAACATACTCCTCTTTTATTAAGCTGTAAAAATCAAGGACGATATCAGGTAACTCATCCTTTAAAAGCGCTTCAATCTCCGCTAATTCAAGCATTTCAGACCGGGCAGATACAGACCCATGGAAAAACTGTTTATTAATTGCCGCAAGAATGAATGCCGGCACTTTGTCATAGACAATTTCACGGACAAATTGTTTAAATATAATCTCATATGTTTCATACTGATACAGATTTCTCCCCCTGTATCTAGTTTTTCTAATATCACCCGTTAATTCTCCTAAAAAAGTAGCCAATGTAGTATAATCAGCCGCATTGAAATACCCCATATTATGTAGAGGAATTTCTAGCGAGAACAGCTCAAGCTGTTCATATTTAGGCTGTGTACTAATTATCTTCTCAAGATTTTTAGCAATATAAGCACGGGTATGTAAGTAAAACAATTGATAGTCTTCTGTCAATCTTTCCTCAATAAAAACATCAAGACTTTGTAAAAGTCTCAGCTTTTCACCTTGCTTTTGCTTTTCATCTTCTTCTGCCAAAAATTGTTTTCGTGCATTTTTGTAAATTTCAAGCCACTCATCTTGATCATTAAACCTGTCTCGTGCCCACGACCAAGTGTCGAAAGGTTGGTACGCACGGATCTCATTGCGAAACAAATGATTGATTAGCTTTCGCTCAACACCTTCCACTTCGTGGCCAAAATTCTTCAACCATTCTTTTTTTTCTCTTCTAGGGATCTGATTGGAGGCTTTATTTAACCATACGTTGAGCCAAATTTGTTCTAAATAGCTCCTTCGGTCAAAAAAATATTGTTCCATCGTTGGTGGATGTTCCTTACTGCCTAAATAACGGTATAAATCCTCCCAAACCTTACTTTTTGTATACTCAACTGCAACTGGATATAACGATTGTAAATGTGACATTAACTCTCTCCTTAAATGAACTTAACATTATCTTTCCACAACACCCAAACAAATTTAACACTTTCCTGCATAAGTTTATAGAAACAAGTATTTTAAGAAAGGACAGATATTTTTGAATGAATTAACGTTTCAAAACCTTCAAGAAAAAGAAATGTCCTTTGAACAAGTATTCGACCGCATTATAAAGTTTATGAAGTTAAATCCACAAGGAAATTATCGCCTAATGATTGGGACTGATTCTCAGGTTCATCATGATTATACCCTTTTTATTACGGGAATCGTCATTCAAAATGAAGGTAAAGGAGCTTGGGCGTGCATTCGCAGAGTTTATATACAAAGGAAAATGGAACAACTACATGAAAGAATCTCTAAGGAAACATCATTAACAGAGGAAGTCGTCGCTCTCTTTACAGAAGAACGAAAAAATTGCATGATCGATCTCATTCTTCCGTTCATTTACCAAGGAGCGACATTTACAATGGAAGGCCATATTGATATTGGTGCCGGCAAACTAAATAAAACGAAAATATACGTGGAAGAAATGGTGGCAAGAATTGAATCCCTTGGTCTAGAGCCAAAAATAAAACCTAATTCTTTTGTTGCTTCAAGCTATGCAAATCGCTATACGAAATAAATAATACATAATCGAGAAACATCTTATAAGCAAATTAATATTATAAAAGAGCTTGAACATCTTAAAGTGGAAAAAAAACGCCACATAAGTTGTTTCAGTTTCATTTTTGACATTAGTTGCAATTGCCAATAGACAGCTCCTTCTTTTTCACTCATGCTTAATTCCCCCAGTCATTTGTAAAAATGAAGGGGAATTTTTGTTGTTTTTATTGCTAAAAAAGTAGTATATCCACTTTCTTTGGCGAATACAAACTTGTTTTGTCACCTGCATAGGAATTTTTATGAAAAGGAAGAATTGATCCTGTAAAGGAGGTGAGTTATAGGTTGAATACGGGCGCTGTTTCGAAATTATTAGGGGTTTCTTCCAGTACAGTGCAAAGATGGGTCAAACATTTAGGCTTAGAAATGGAACGCAATGAATTTGGTCACTTTTTATATTCGCAAGAAGATGTCGAAACCTTAAAGGAATTTAAAGAACAGATCCAAAAAGGAATCCCCATCCAACATATTCGGGTGCGGAAACCGACTCGTCGAGGCTCTGTTAAATTTCAGCAAAAGCAATCCAGTTTGATAGATAAAGTCAATAAACTCGAGAGAAGTATTGAAAATAAAGCAGATTCTGTCGTTACCTATCAATTGCTGCAGCATCGCCGAGAAATTGAAGAATTGCAAGGTAAAATTGAGCAGCTCACGAATCAAGTCGACGAGCTTCAACTTTCTCTTCGTCACTCACTCGCTAACGTTAACGAACAAAGAGAACACGAGCATGAAGCAAGCAAAAAACAAAAAAAGAAGACCGTATTTCACACCCTTTTCGGATTTTAGGTCATTCCCAAGATTCTAAGGCCTCATGATGCTCACCCAAAAAAAGATACCTTCCTTTATTACAAATGAGGTCTTTTATTTAATTTTTGTTTCTTCATTACCTCATAAGATTTATCAATTATATCCGTTAAAACATCAGCCTTATATACTTTTCCCAGCTTCGTATGTTCCTGGTAAAATTCAACAATTTCGTCTAATTTTTGCAACGTTTCCGCTGAGACTCTGACATTTAATTGACTTCTAGCTTTACTCGTCATATAAAGCCCTCCTTATATTAGGCTAGCGCACGCTATCAGTTTGCTATCTACAAGCTAGCAGATTGATAGCATAATGCTATATTGACTATTTTAACATAAATTTTCACTTTAAAAAAAGTACAAGCCTCCTCCAATAAACTAGTTTAATAGAGAAAATTAGTAGTTTGTTTAGCATAAGCTTGTGAAACGAACGAAGTTGCGTCTCCTAAAAAACACTCCTAAAATTTAAATTTTAGAGTGTCCATTCATCTTATTAGCAGTTATGATTGATATTTTTTTACGATCTCTTGCAATTTTAATGCAAGTCCTAGATTTCCATCTACTTTTAAACTACCTGTCATAAAAGCCATTGTTGTACTAAGCTCATCCTTTAATAACTTAGAAAACTGCTTATCTGATGTCCACAGTATCACATTTGCTTCATACTCCTCCCCATCAACTACCGCAATCTTCCCTTGTTCAAGGATCATTTGTAAGATGCCGCTTTCATCTAAGTTAATTTGAAAAACACGATCCTTTTCATGTTTAATATGGACCGGATTTGAATTTATTTTATCAATCAAACGGTGCAGTTCTTCTTTTACTGACATCCATAGCACTCCTTTCTTAACAAAATTCTCACTGATGTCACTTTTTATAAATTTAACTGGTTTAAGTTTCAGGAAGTTCTAGCAATTTGACTTAAAAGACGTGAGAAACAGAAGCTTTATACCCAGCTAAACTATCAAGCACATCCTAACGCAGCCCGCCTATTTATTAAATATATTATTTCACTTTTTTCAAAATATTACAAACCTATTTTCTAATGAAAAACTTGTATTTCAAATAAATCCGTGCTATATTTATTGAGCGATGAGCTGAATTGCGTAAGACGAATTGACATTCCTACGGGAAATGCACAATGTGGAGTGCAGTCAAGCGCCGCAGTTTTCGAAGAAAAAGGACTTCCTTTCCGGAAGTCCTTTTCGTGATTTTACGCTGCTATTTTGAAAAGACGATATATTTTTGAGCGCAATAATTCGTTATCGTATAAATTACCGTTCCTATTAGTACGGCCTGTTCTTTTTTCGTTAAAATCCCAGTTAGAGTGAAAGCCTCTGCCACCATAGCACTTAATGAATATGAAAACCAATAACAAAACAGGACAACGAAAACGAATAAAACTCCAGTCTTTTTGATTGCAGCATTACTTTGAAAAGTAAAATTACGATTAAGAACAAAACTACATATCGCCCCAACGCCATTGCCGAGAAATGTTGCAAACCAGTAAGTAAGCCCGAACCCATTTAAAAGTATAAAGCTAGTAGAAAGACCCACTAAAGTATTAAGACAACCCACACATAAAAATCGTATAAAAGGGCTAGTTAGACTTAAATATTTCCCCACGCTCAAGGAAACGGGTTTCATCCTCTAAACCTCCGCTGTCTTTAAAATGCTCTGGCAGTGCAACTGTATAAGCATCAATATCTATAATATACTTTGGGCGTCGTTTTACTTCTTTATAGATTTTGCCAATATATTCGCCAATTATGCCAACGGCGATAAGCTGAAGACCACCTATTAACCAAATCGACGTGATTAAAGAAGTCCATCCTAGCTCCGTAGCTCCAAAAAATTTCAGGCAAAGAAAATAAAGAGCGAATGCAAGGCTGCCAAAAAATGAAACAAGGCCTATAAATAAAACCGAGCGAATCGGAGTGATGGAAAACGATGTAATTCCATCGAAGGCAAAAGAAAGCATCTTTTTCAGCGGATATTTTGTTTTACCTGCTTTTCTCTCTTTTCTTTCATAATATACACTTGTTGAATTAAAACCAATCAACGGGACAATACCGCGTAAAAAAAGATTGATTTCTTCAAATTTTTCAAGTTTCTCGACAGCTCGCTTGCTCATTAACCGAAAATCGGCATGATTATAAACTAAATCTACCCCCATCAGCTTCATTAGTTTATAAAAGCTTTGTGCAGTCGTCCTTTTAAAAAAGGTGTCGCTCTCTCGTTTAACTCTAACTCCGTAAACAATTTCATATCCCTCTTTATACTTTTTAAGAAACTCTTTAATGACAGCACAATCATCTTGCAGGTCAGCATCGATTGAGATAATACAATCAGACAATTCCTTCGCTTTAAAAAGCCCTGCTAATAAGGCATTTTGATGACCAACATTCCTCGCAAGCTTTAGACCTCGCACATATTGATTTTGAATCGTTTCTTTATAAATGAAGGTCCATGTTTGGTCAATGCTCCCATCATCAACAAATAAAAGCCTACTTCTATCAGAAACGAGTCTCTCTTGTACCAGTTCACTCATAAGCCCTTTTAGTTCTTTAAACGTATAAGGGAGAACCTCCTCTTCATTATAACAAGGGACGACTATTGTTAGGATTGGTTCGTTCATGTTGACCTCCTAGCTGCTTACATTGCTTTATACAAGTAGATCTTCCATGGCGATTGTGCACTAGCAAATATTTTCATTAAACCGAGTCTATTCTCGCTAGCATTTTCAATCGGGATAGCAGAAAAAATGTACTCGCCCCCCATGTCTTTAAATGCTTCCGTATTTATTTGCAAAGTTTTTAACTTCACTTTTGCATTTTTTTTAAACATATAACGTTTTCCCAATTCTGCTGTAAATATGTAGCAACGACCGCCCCACTCATCAAAATAAGTTCGGATTGTTTGATTTTTCTCAAGTTCTGCTGCAATGATTCTCCGAAATTGATACTTGTAAGACAAAGGGTAAAAATTATTGTACGAATCAAGGGTATAAAAACCGTTAAATTGTGATATTGCGGGATGGATACCAATACTTGCGACTCGATAATCTTCAACAGGTTTGCCGATATATTGCTTAATTTCAGAAAAGAGCTCAACTGAATAAAACTCTTTTACTGTTGGTTTTCTATGATACACAATCTCATCATTAAAAAGAAATAGAACAAATAACTGTGCTGCGATCAAAAAATGAGCAAGAGTCTTTAAGCTAATAGAATGCTCCATCCATATTTTTAGGGCGAGAGCAAAGCTTACGTAAATAACCATTGGCCTCAAAAAGTGGAAACGGGCAAAGTTAAACGTATCCAGTACGTGAAAACGTTCCGTTAGTGGGAGCCAACCTTTATAAAACCAAAAAGCATACCATGCAGATAATAAAAAATTTATAACGAAAAGGAGCAAAAACAATTTTTCTTTTTTCCATAGTCTTTTTATGATTACGATATACAAAGCGAGCAGGATAACGGGTAATATCACAAGCCCATGAACAGTCATCACATGGGTATGCCCTAATAGAAAATTTTTAAATGTCAGGCGAATTACCCGCCATAAAGACAATCTTGCATGAAAATACTCATCCCTGCTATTTGCCTCCGTGATCAATAAGAAGGAGCCTACCAAGCGATACTCGACGATTAAATAAATAAAGGTCATGTAGGCAATCGAGAAAAAAAATTTCAAGTTTAGTCCTTTTCCGCGTAGTACGTCGATCACCCAGAAAATAGCGATCGCAAATAAAAAGAAGAAAAAGCCCAATACAAAGCTAGAGTACAGCGGTAAAAGCGTTAGCACAGCATAATTGTGCCAGTCACGTTCCCCTTTTCGTATATTTAAAAAAGCCCATAGAGCAAGCGGCATCCCTAGTGTACTAAGCATTCCCGATGGCCAAAAAGGAGTTAGAGCAAAAGCTAAAGCCACTCCAACACAAACAAAATGCCATTTTTCCCCTTGCAAAAAATGCTTTTTTAAAAGTAAAAACATCCCAAAAAAGGCAATATACCTGGTTAGCGCTTGACTAAGTGCGTACGCAACCATCGTTGGAAAGAAATGATACAGCCAAACAATGAGCGTTAATTCAGAGCCTAGAGCATTTCTCGGTAAACCATTCATCACTTGGGGGATTGTCGATTCAATTCCACCAAAGATTTTTCCGCTTTCTGATAAAATTTTATACCATGCTAGATTAGAATCTAAGTTATCATGTACTCGGATATGTGCGTTTTCTCCTAAAATAAATAAAGGTGATAAGTATAACGTAATCACTGCTAGAGCGAGAATGACTTGGTGTCGTTCACTTAAATTCCATCGGACCACAAAATACACCTCAAAACGATTTACAGTCAAAGCATGATGATCAAGTTTAAAGAAAATGGTTCGAGTTAATTTATGATTCGAACAGTAATATTCAACTCTAACGCTGACTGTACATTTATCGTTTACGAATAAATTGAATTATATTCCAAACATCCAATTTTCCACTAATTTCAAAAAAGGAACAAAATCATTAGAAAAAGTTTAAAGAATTTTTGCTGGGTTGAATCGAAGCAACTTTCCTTAATCAGGCAAATATATCGTAACGTCCCCTCTACAAAAAGAGAAAAAGCCTTCCTACTTTAAATAAGTAAAAAGACTTCAAATATCGGCAATCAATCAGATATAGTGGAAGAGTTCTTCTCCCAGTGCCGTAGAAAATACGTTCTTACGTAAATTGGCAATTTGAATAGCTCATCGCCTGCTATTTTAACTACCGCAAAAGCTTGTCCGAAGGATTCACTAAAAATATGAACATGAGTGGATCTCTCAAAACATATTATCGTGGAAAGGCAAGCACAGAACGAAATCGACTCTATCTGAGCAAGCGGGTCTGCCTTCAGGAAAGTGCTCATCCATTATGTCTGCATTTAAGGATATAAATTATCAAACATTTTCTGCATAAAATGTTGATCATTGCATTTTGCCGTTTGCAAAACAATCGCTTTTCCTTCTTTAACCTTTTTATCAACTAATATCCATTCATGAGCTTCCTTTTTCACAGTTAACATAATATTATTATTGTTGATATCTTTATACAATATATAACCTCTTCTTGGATCATGATTTAAGAAATACAATCTCTTTTCGCCTCGATATTTGCCTGACATTAATTTTTTTAATGATTCAAGAGTCTCATTTTTTCCTGTCAGCATTTCGTTTTTCCAAAGATCACTTGCTGTGAAAAAGATCAGGCTATTTTCACTTTTTTTCTCCAACAAATCAAAACTGGCTAATACATCATTATTAACTAAGTTTATATATTCAGCTTTTGTCTCATCGACCATTTGCTTACACTCTTCGGATATTTCCTCTTCATTCGCACTACTATGTTGCGGTTGTAAAAAGAGGAGCAAGGCTCCGATCCCAAAAAATAACTTTTTCATTTTACCACCTCTTGTCTTATGAAAACGGCATTAAATATCATGTTTTTGACAATAGTTTTCAACAATTTCTTCAATTAAGCTCGGCTCAGGATATTTGCCGTAAAAATGAAAGCTAAGTTCCTCAATAAATTCCCCGTTCAAATATACATGAATTGCTCCATTTTGGTTTACCACACTATATTCAGGCTCAAATCTGTATCCATTTCGATCAATAGCCCCCATTTTATCAGCTCCTTTATTGAAAATGACGATACCAAGCATTATTATTACTTTCACAATCGGCACTGCGCTCTCATATTAACGCGATATGAAAAGGATTCATGCCATGGTTTAAGCAAGCTTTGGTTTCATTTTCACCTTTCGTTACATAACATATGTTAGGACATATTCAAAGTTCCATTCTGCCCAATTTTCTCAGCAACTATAACTGGGGCTACATTTAAAAAAGAGGTGAAGCATAGAAATGTTAAATGAAGAGGTCAATCCTCAAATATATAAACCTAGAAGGAAATCTCCCATATCATCTAACCAACAACTGTTCAAATTGAATTATTTACAACGTATTCTTGAGGAACAAACTACGATTAATAAAAATTTAACTCATTCCGTTGAAAAGGTTAGTCAGTCACTAAAAAGAACAAACGCTAACCAAGAAAGTACACTCAAACAAATGAACCTGAAGCTACAGGAACAGGAAAATTTCTCTAATGAGTTAAAGGACTACTTAATGGAACAGGAGAAAATAAAAAAGGAGCTTTTAGAAAGAATTGCTGTAGTCGAAAAGACGAATCTCGCCGTTATGGAAAAATTACAAGCAGACAGCCTTTTAACAGAAGCGATTTTAAAACAACAATCAACACATGAAGAAATGCTAGTAAAAATGATGACAAATTTTGAGGACACGAGTTCAGTTACTGAGCAATTAAAAAAACAGGAAGAATTGTATCAAGACTTTTCCAATAAACTTGGAGTTCACGAGGTATACCATACTACGGTTATGGAACGACTTGATCAACAGGAAGGCTTAATAAAAAAAATTGGCGGTGAATTGGATCATTTAAGAGCGATTCTCTTCGAAAGAACATCGCATATTTTAGAAAAGCTAGAAACGCATCTCAACCGGATAACGAAGCCGATCCAAAGATTCTTCATTAACACAGAAGGAAAGGAAAAGGTTGATAAATAAATATGAGTCCAGCCAAAGTCAAAAATGAGCGATAGCTGTTCCCCTTCAGAGTGATTGAAAACGTTTGTCACATTAAACACAAGGCTTTGGCTGGAGCGGAATTTCTATAATAGGTAATGAATTTCCAAACATAACAAAAGCACGAAGAATGCGAATGTTTTGCAGGCAGCCTGAATTAACCTCTTCCCTTTCCCAAAAAAGAGCAAAATTGATTAATCTACATTCTTTTTGCGAATATTAACGGCACAAGCTTTAAATTCAGCCGTTCCTGAGATAGGATCATACTCATTTATCGTCAGCACATTTGTCGGAACCTCGCTCCAATGAAAACTCATGAAAACAAGCCCAGGAACAACTTGCTCTGTTATTTTCGCCTTCACAGAAAGAGACCCCCGTCTTGACAGTACTTCAACTACCTCCCCATCTTCGATCTTTAATCGGGCAGCATCCTTAGGATGGATATCTACTGTCTCCTCTGCTTGCTTGAGCTTAACGCCTGAAGCGTAATGGCGTGTTTGCGTATGTGTATTATAACTTTCCAGCCGTCTTCCCGTTGTTAAGGTAAACGGATAGTCTTTATCTGGTTGTTCAATCGGAGGTGTATAAGCTACAGGGACAAAGGCAGATTTAAGTGTATTATCATAAGATTGATGAAACCTTTCGTGCAAAACAAATGTTCCTGGATGCTCTTCATTTGGACATGGATAATGGATGGCATATTCTTGATCTAGACGTTTGTAAGAGATTCCTCCGTACACTTCATGTGCTAGCGTTCTTACTTCCTCCCAAATCTCTTCACTATTATTGTACATCATTTTATAGCCAAGACGAGAAGCTAGATCACATAAAATTTCCCAATCCTCCCTAACGTTTGCATCTGCTTTTACAGCTTGCCTAACTCGCTGTATGCGTCTATCCGTATTAGTATACGTACCCTCTACTTCACCCCACGATTTTGCAGGTAACACGACATCAGCTTGTTTTGCAGTATCGGTTAGAAAAATATCTTGTACTATTAGCAAATCAAGATTATTGAAAAGCTTTGCTGTATGATTTAAATGTACATCTGCAAGCAATGGGTTTTCTCCAATAACATATAAAGCCTTTACCTCTCCATTTTCCATTCTTTCAAATGTTCTTGTTTGCGTGTCTCCCACATTGCTGTTAATCTGAATTCCCCAATGGTCCTCAAATCTCCTGCGGTATTGGTTGTCAGTAATGGAACGTGCCCCCGTTATCATATTAGGGAGACAGCCCATGTCTCCAGCTCCTTGAACATTATTTTGACCTCTTAACGGCATGATTCCATTGCCACGTTTGCCAATATGACCTGTTAGCATTGCAAGGTTGGCAATATCAAAGACGTTATTAACTCCACAATGATGTTCAGTAATTCCTAATGTATACGCAATCATCGCTTTGTCTGCTCTCGCATATTCTCTTGCTGTTTCTACAATATCAGCGGCATCAAGACCAGTTATTTTTGCAGTATATGACGGTGTAAAAGTTTTAACTTGAGCCTTTAAACGCTCAAAGTCAGCGGTGTGCTTCCGCACCCATTCATCATTAAAAAGTCCTTCTTCAATAATTACATGGAGCATTCCATTCATTAAAGCGATGTCCGCACCTACTTCAATTTGAAGATGACGATGGGCTACTTTTGTCATATCAATCTTTCGCGGATCTACGACAATAATTTTTAAGCCCTGTTTAGCGGCCTTTTTCATTTTGTTTGCAATAATCGGATGCGCTTCTGTTGTGTTGGAACCCATCAGTAAAAGAACATCTGATTCTTCAAAATCATCAAGTGTGTTTGTTGGAGAACCGCTGCCAAACATCGTTGCCAGACCGGCAACACTCGGGGCATGTCACGTTCGATTACATCCATCAATGTTATTGCTTCCAATTGCGGCTCTCATGAATTTTTGCGTTATATAATTCGATTCATTTGTTGATCTGGCACAAGCAAACATAGAAATTGCATTTGGGCCGAAATGCTCCTTAATATGTGTAAGTTTATCCGCAATAAATTGCAGCGCCGTTTCCCATGTTGTCTCAACAAGTCGTCCATCTTGGCGTATGAGCGGACTTTTTAAACGTTCATCTGCATGAACATACTTATAAGCAAACGCCCCTTTTACACATGTCTGTCCTTTATTGACCGGTGCTGCTTTATCTCCGCGGATTTTTGTAATGTTATTATCCGTTACCTCAAGCAGAAGCCCACAGCCTGTCCCGCAATAGCCACAAATTGTTTTAACTGTTTTAGTTTCTGAAGCCTCCATAACAATCCCTCCTCTTCCTTACTTTTATTCTAGCGAAAAAATAATCACAGACGATTACAAAAGTTAGAAGTTATTTTGAACTTTCTAAATAAAAGGCTACGATATATGATTCTGGTGACTTTTGGCTTATTTCGAGGTTTGTCCCAAAACCTTTTAAAAAAACTGTTGTCAAGAAGTCGTTTTTAACGACCTTTTCACACAGCTGCGTTTTTTCGCATTGCTAAAAAGAGCACTGATTCGATGAAACGCTTGGAGAAAGCTTGTTTTCTCCCTCGTTTTATCGAGTCAGTGCTAAACAACAAGTTTATTTAAACTTAACCAATAAAAAATAGTGTATCCCCAACCGAAGAAAATTTTTTAGTAAAAACTTGTTAACTGGCGGAAAAGGACCACTCTTAAATAAAAAGCCCACTTACAGCATTAGGCTGTGTGAGCTGGTAAAATAATATTAAAGGTAGTTCCTTTATTTAGTTCACTTTCAATGAAAACTGTTCCGTTATGACTTTCAATAATTTTATAGCTCACCATTAAGCCGAGGCCATTCCCATCCTTTTTCGTTGTATAAAAGGGCTCACCAATTCTCTTCAATTTTTCCTCTGGAATTCCTACTCCTGTATCTTGAATTGAAATTTGTACTTGCTCGCTTGCTACATGAACACGAACAGTAATATCTCCGCCGTTTGGCATTGCCTCAATACCGTTTTTCACAAAGTTTAGAAAGACCTGTTTCAAACGGTTCTCATCACATTCAATTTGGACAATATCATCATTTGCTTCAAAATGCATGCGAACCTTTTTCTTTCGTGCTTCAAATTCCAATAATGATAAAACGTCTTTAATAATCGGAATAATATTTTTTTCCTTCAGATCAACAACCTTTGGCTTAGCTAATACCATAAAATCCTCAACTATTTGGTTTACTCGATTTATTTCATCTAAAATAATGTCTACAAACTCTCTTCTTTGCTCATCTGTTTCATCTTCTAACAAAAATTCCGCATAACCTTTCATGGATGTGAGCGGATTTCGAATTTCATGGGCAACACCTGCTGCCAATTGTCCAACTGCCGCAAGCTTATCTTGACGATGAAGAATTTCCTCTGTCCGTTTACGCTCTGTAATATCGTTTCTTATTGCCAAATACTGATATGGTTTCCCTCTTTCATTCATAAAAGGAACAATGGTTGTGTCCACCCAATAATAAGAACCGTCTTTCGCCTTATTTCTTATCTCTCCTTTCCATACTGACCCACTTCCAATTGTTCTCCACAATTCTCTAAAAAAATCGTGACTGTGGTACCCAGAATTTAAAATGCTATGATCCTTCCCAATTATTTCGTCTCGATTATACTGAGATATTTCACAAAATTTATCATTAACTCGAGTTATAATCCCTTTTTCATCTGTAAAAGCCACAATCGACGACTGATCTAAAGCAAATTTTATATCGTTTACTTCTTTTAACGTTGCTTTCAGCTTGCGCTCTGATTGCTTACGATTAGTAATATCTGTTCGAATAGAAACATATTGATAAGGTTTTCCCTTTTCGTTTAAAAAAGGAACAATGGTCGTATCAACCCAATAGGTACTCCCATCCTTTGCCCTGTTTTGAATTTCGCCTTTCCAAACCTTTCCACTGCCAATTGTTTTCCAAAGTGATTGAAAGAATTCTTTTGGATGGTAACTAGAGTTCAAAATTCGATGATTTTGCCCAATTAGTTCATCCTTCGTATATTTCGAAATCTCAACAAATTTATCATTCACATAGGTAATCGTTCCTTTGGCATCTGTTATCGCCACGATCGAAGACTCATCAAGCGCTGCTTTAATATCTTTTAAATTTGAATCAGAGTCAGCAAGTCTTTTGCTTACAAGAGCACTTGAACCTATTAAACCGCTCATGATCATGACAGCAACGATTAAAATGGCATAAATCAAAAATGTTTCCTGAAAAGGGTCTCCCGTAACACCTGAAATATCTGTCCTTGACGTAATGGAGGAGGCTTTAAGAAGTAAAAAATGTCCTTCAACAACAGCAGTTGTAATTATGAGTGAACTTAATGGTCTAATCCACACGTTCTTTGCCAATGATGAATCATAAATTAGCCAAAAAGCAAAATAAAAAGAGACAAATACTACTAGTGCTGTCACAGCTAATATCACCCAATTATAGGTTAGAGCCAGCTCAAGTCCGAACATGCCAATGATATGAATGGAGAAGACTGCACTCATCATAAAAAAACTTGCTGCAACTAAATTTTTAGGTGTAAGGCTATTTAATGAAATTGCGTAGAAGGCCATTCCAGTGAAGCAAATCCCCACCAAAATTGCTAAAAAAGTTACAGGCAAATTGTAATTCGATAATGTCGTAATGTCTAACGCAAAAAGAAAACTCATCACCCATATGCCGAAGCTTAAAGACAGCGTTCCACCAATAAACAGGAGAGGCTTATTGCGCTCTGATGTTCTCAGCATTGAAAACATATCCAATGCTGAATAGGTAGCCATCATCGTTAAAATAGTTGCAGCAATAATCAAGATTGGATTTAAAGATAAATATAAAGTCAACATCAATCAGCCCTTTTCAAAGAAAAGTTTCTACTATAATTGTAATGTAAACTAATCGTTCTTTAAAGAAATATTTCCAGTTCCCTTCTGTCTTAGGATAAAGATGGCCATTTTGTCGAAAAACAACCATTGATTGATAGAACATATTTAGCTTTGGGTTAGATTTCGATATTCATTTTTGGCTCATTTCGTGTCAAACATTGTTTTCACACGTCTCTCAGTATAACTGAAAGAGTTCTATCTTTGATGCAAAGCTTGTGATCTCCGTTGTTTTACCGAGTCAGTGGCCAAAAAACTTTTGATCGCCTATAAAGTTTAACAAAAAGTTTTTAAAAAAATAGTTCATTTTTTTAAAAATTAATGTATACTGTATTATAACAGAATTTAATAATTTAAACTGTATTAGAAAAGGAGTGGATTCAATTGATCATTAGTCCCATCGAATTTTTCCGCACGCTGCCAAAAAAGATTTGTCCGGAATGCGGGGAAACTATGAAAGAGCAAGCCGAAAGTTATTTAATGGAATGTGACCGCTGTTTATCAAAGAAAACTGAATAGAAAAAGTCATAGCTTTAGCGCCAATTCAGATGCGCTAAAGCTTTTTTGAGCGGTTTTAATCATTGAAACGATTTTATATAATATTTAGAAAAATATATTAATTAACAGGATGCTCATGTTATTATTTTAATTAGGATACCGAAATAAAAAGTTCCGAATAAAAGGAGGAGATTTTAATGGAAAAAATGATGACCACTCGATTAAAGCGTGAAGAAGTTCCCATTAATTTAACATGGAAGCTCGAAGATTTATTCTCATCGCCTATTGAATGGGAAGCTGAAATTGCTACAATTGAAAAAGAACTTTCCGCATTTTCAGTTTACAAAGGGAAACTTCATGAAAGTTCAGCTACACTATTAGCATGCCTTGAATTGCAGGAAAAATTAAATAAGAAATTGATTTTAGTGAGTACATATGCTTCGCTGCTACAATCAGGAGATAGTACCAATCCCATAAACCAAGCTAATGCAGCGATAATTGGTAATTTACGTTCAAAAACAGGTGCAGCTCTGTCCTTTATAGAATCTGAAATTATTACTATGCCAGAAGAAAAATTGCAACAGTTCATCGATGAAGAAAAGGGGTTAAAGCCTTTTACAAAGATGTTAACAGACTTAATTGATGGCAAAAAATACCGACTTTCTCCTGAAACAGAGGAAGTGCTCGCTGCTCTCAGTGATGTGCATGACTCACCATATGCGATTTATCAAACAAGTAAGTTAGCTGATATGCAATTTGAGCCAATCATTCATGAAGATGGTGATGAACTGCCGAACTCATTTGCATTATTTGAAGATCGTTACGAATTCTCTTCAAATACAGAAACTCGAAGAAAAGCTTACGAATCATTTACAAAAACGTTAGAGCAATATAAAAATACTTTTGCGACCACATATGCAACTGAAGTCAAAAAACAAGTAACGTTATCCCGTCTTCGAAATTTTGATTCTGTAACAGATATGCTTTTATACCCACAGCAGGTTTCTAAAGAAATGTACGAAAATCAATTAAACATTATTCAAGCCGAGTTAGCGCCTCATATGAGACGCTTTGCCCAATTGAAGAAGAAGGTTTTGCAATTGGATGAACTGCAATTCTGTGATTTAAAGGCGCCATTAGATCCTGAATTCAATCCTAAAACCTCATACGAGGAAGCAAGTGAAGTGATTTTGGAATCATTAAAGATAATGGGGCCTGAATATTTAAATATCATGAAAAAAGGGCTCACAGAACGATGGGTTGACCGAGCTGATAACGTGGGGAAAGCGACTGGGGCATTTTGCTCAAGTCCATACGGTTCACACCCATTTATTTTAATAACTTGGACAGACACGATGCGTGGTGCATTTGTGCTTGCACATGAATTAGGGCATGCTGGACATTTTTATTTAGCTAATCAAAATCAACGCATAATGAATACAAGACCTTCTACTTTTTTCATTGAAGCACCTTCAACCATGAATGAAATGTTGCTTGGTGATCACCTGCTTTCTAATACAACAGACCCACAAATGAAACGATGGGTTGTACTACAGTTATTGGGAACTTATTATCATAATTTCGTTACCCATCTTTTAGAAGGGGAATTCCAAAGAAGAGTTTACGAGCTTGCAGAGAAAGGTACTCCCTTGACCGCAAAAATACTTTGCGAAACAAAAAGAAATGTGCTTTCTGAGTTTTGGGGTGACACTGTGGTACTTGACGAAGGGGCAAGCCTAACTTGGATGAGACAGCCTCACTATTATATGGGGCTTTACCCATACACATATTCAGCAGGTTTAACAGCCTCCACGGCAATGTCACAGCAAATCAAAACTGAGGGAGAGCCTGCTGTTAACCGTTGGTTAGAAGTTCTAAAAGCTGGTGGAACCAAAAAACCGATAGACTTGTTAAAACAGGCAGGCATTGACATGTCAAAACCTGATCCAATTCATAAAGCAGTTGCTTATGTTGGCTCCCTCGTTGATATTTTGGAGGATAGCTATAAATAAAGAGGAATAAAAACAGGGTGTCCAAAAAGCATAGCTTTTGGGACACCTCTTTTTGATACTTCTTCCACCATAGATTAAATCTGAAAAACAAACCTTTTATCTGTCATAAAATGCCCCAAAAAGAAAAAAGCAGATATCAAAAGTCATTTTTAATGACCTATTGACACAGCTTCTTTTAATAACAGCTTAGGAGACCCAACCAATTCATCAGTTTAATGGAATATCCCTGTTATCAGGAATTTCTAATAACTGACATGTGTTTGTTCCGCTTTAACAGGCATTACTCTGCTCATAAGCATTCATACTATCTCGCAGTACCTTGGGTTACAAACTTATTCAATTGTCATTGCTCAATTGCTCCATCCCTATTCTTGATTAAATGCTTCAAAATTTACTTTTGAAAGGTATCATATGTGATTGTGTAACGACATTCTTGAATCATTTACCATAGACGTTTCCCAATTCTTGCTAGAATCTTCTGGGTAAGAGCTTTTGTTCTACGTATCATGACATTTACTTATAGGTAGAACATTCCTTCTTAACCAAGTGGAATATCCTTCGCAAAGTGAGGCGAAAAACTGGATAAAATGTCTACTTGGTACGATACTTCATCATTTCATCGTTACAAATTTTCATTACCTTCTTCATCATTCCACTATTAAATCAAAAGTGATAAAAGAGCATTTGCTTACGTTCACGCAATCATACTTCTACGGAACGAGCACAATGGTTGAGCCTCCTAAATCGTTATTGCATAATCTTATTTACACCTTTATTATAAGCAATTTTTTACTTATTTTACCTTCCATTTACGACATTTATGTGAACGTTCTCATGAAGTTAGATGTTGTTAATTGTCAGTGTTGACTTTACTTTAAACGTAAGATCATCATAAACAGTAAGCACACGGCGGGAGAGACTTTCGTATGAAAGTCCTCTCTCGTCTGCAAACAAATATGTATCATTCTTCACTTTAATTTATTTTTGGCAATTCCCTTATCTCCATTGTGGTATCATTGCCACAGAGTGGACATTTCAGGTCGTAACTAGCAAAATCCTTTCTCATCCAGCCTATGCAGCCATCATCCATACAAGCATAGACTTCTACATCCATCATGATATCTTCCGGTTTTTCTTCCTGTGATTTCCTATTAAAAAACATAATCATCGTCCCCTCACATAAAAATTCAGTAATAATTACACTTTGCTGGTCAGTATGCTAAAGTGAAAAAATAGCGGTGTTATTTACCTATTTGCCTCACATACCATTTAAAAATATGGTATTCTGTCGTTCTTCTACTTATTATTGGCAAAAATCATTTATTTCACGCATCTATTTCCAATCTTGTCAAAATAAGTCGATCCATTCTTCCATTTTCTTAAGGACGTTTTTAAAGTCCAAGGAGCTTTGCCCCCTTCTTCACTTACTAATGTGGCGGTAACGTGATTCTTTTTAAAAGCTGGTGAGAACCTATAGAGGAATAATACAAATCATTCTTATGAAAATTTCTGCAAACTATCACACTTCACGGTAATGTACTTACATGAATGCCTGTTTTCGGAAATTTATGTACTCTTTGGCTCCAGATGAAACAAAAAGCAAGGGAAAAAAATCGCTTACTTTTCTTCCCTTGCTTTATTTCTTAGAATTTTTCAGACAGCCTTGCATCACTTCTTTTATAGCCATGCAGCGCCTACAATGATTAAAAGGATAAACAATACGACGATGAGGACGAATCCACCGTATCCAAATCCAGTTGCAGGGTAGGCATAACCACAACCACCAAATCCTCCGTAACCCATTACTCCACTTCCTTCCCAAATATTGTAGAATATGGAGCCATTTCAATGATTTTATATTGGCTCTCTTTCTAAACTCTTCTTATTTAGGATGCACCCCGTAATTGTTAATACCAGCCACCGACGTAAGACGCACCAACTATAATAAGAAGGATGAACAACACAACGAGTAAAGCGAATCCAACACCATATCCGTGTCCAGCTCCTGCGCTCATCTTATCCACCTCCCATTATCTCTACACCCATACTATGTAGGAAAAAGTTGTCCTGAATGGGCTTCTGTAATAAGTGTATAAAGAAAATAAAAAGAGTGGCATCAACTCCACTCTTAATTTCATGAATGTATAATTGGATAAAAGTGAGATTTACTATTCATTAAAATGTTGAAACCCCATTAATGCTATTTCTTCAATCGTCTCATCTTCAAGTTCTACAATGGGCAAAGTAAAGAAAATAGTTGTGCCTTCTCCTTGAACACTTTCTGCCCATATATTGCCTTTATGATGTTGGATGATTTCCTTACTAATCGATAGCCCTAAACCATTCCCTGCCATAAATGGATTTGTATTCCCCGTGTACGAACGTTCGAAAACTTTTTCCAACTCAGAATGTGAGATTCCCATACCGGTATCTGTAATCGCAAAAGTTACATAGTGATTATCGCGTTTGAGTGCAAAGGCTATCGAACCTTCCATCGTATGCTTAAGGGCATTAGAAACAATATTTGTCACAACCTGTTCAATCCGAGCGACATCAACATCCACATACAAAGGGCTTAAACCCTTCTCTTCTAATACTGAGCGCTTAAAGGCAAGTCCTTCATGTTTAACATCCCATTCGTGCTGATCACATAAATAATGAAACAGTTTTTCAACATTTACGATTTCTGTAACAAAGGTCATATTTCCAAACTGCAATTTAGATAATTCGAACAAATCCTCGATAAGCCGATTTAAACTAGCAAGTTTATCTTTACTGCGTTTTAAATAAGTAAGTTGTTTCTCCGGTGAAATTACAACTCCATCCAACATTGCTTCAATATATCCTTGTATCGATGTAATAGGGTTTCGCAAATCATGAGAAATATTGGATAGTAGTTCCATCCGTGCTTTTTGGGCATCGGCAAGCTCTGCATTTGTTTCTTCCAAGCTTTTATTAACAATCTCCAGTTTTTCTGTCCGCTCTTTAACTTTTTCTTCTAAGTTCATATATAGTAAAGCATTTTGTATGGAAATGGCTGCTTGGGACGCGATAGTGGAAAGCAACAATAAATCTCGCTCAGTAAATGCATAAGGAAGCAGATGATTTTCCAAATACAAGATTCCAATCAATTTTCGCTGATGTAATAACGGAATCGTCATAAGAGACATCACTTGTTTTTCCTGGATATAAGAATCCATTTTAAATAATCCTTCAACACATGCTTCGTGTAAAATGATTGATTCATGACTCTTTTGAACATATTGGATAATTTGCATCGGCAAAAGCTTCTTTTGTTTTTCAGCTTTCATTTCTTCAGGAAGATTAGCTAATCTAAGTTCTTTCCCTTTTTTAAGAAGTAAATAACCGGTTGTTGCTCCAGCATTTTCAATTACAATATTCATTACTTTTTGAACAAGATTATCGAAAACAATTTCACTTGATAATGTCTGAGAGCTTTTCAGAACAGCCTCTAAATCCAAAACATCAAGTCTCCCCTCCAGCTGGAACCTATCCTTGACGAGATTTGGAAACGTATTTGCGAGCACAGTACATTTTCTACCCGCTCCCCACTTTTTATAAAAACGGTAAGACTCCTTTAAATAAAAATTGCTTAAGCGGATCGCCTGACGCTTATGATAATAATGGGAAGCACATTCACAAATGATCGCTGCGTCTTGTTCAAAACCGTTCACGATTGCTTTATCTAAAGCGGTCTCGTAGTCGTCTGCAGCAATTTGGTTCTCACCTAGTACACATGCTGTTTCAATCTTCATTAATAAATATTTATGTTCATAATTCATCGGTGCATGGCTGGCCCATTTCTTCATCTTCTTCAAATTACGCTGCAAATATTTTTTGATTTTCTTCCGCTCTTTTGAAGGCTCCTGATAATAAAATCGAACTAACCAAAGGGTGTGATAGAAATAAAATTCAGGTGCAATCACAAGAACAAGAGTATTCGTTACAACGTTATTTAAAGCATCAATAATCTCCCTCGCTTTTTCATCATCTGCAACGATATATGCCATCTGTAAACGAATTGTATTATGCATGATAAAAGCAGAAGGATCATCCCGCAAATCAGCAAGCTGAGTAGGTGGTAATTTTCTCTTAGTTCCATCCGCCAGCCATTCCATCCATTCTTTCATTTCAAGCAAAAATTTCATCGAGAGAAAATATTGAATTTTATTAACAAAGGCTAATTGTTTATTAATCTCTGTTATAACAACGTTTAGTGAATCTCCTTTAATCAATCTAGTAATAATGATAAAGGAGCTAGCAGCTCCAGCTAAATGAAAATTCCCAGACTCCAAACTTAATGTTTGAGATTTTTCTAGCGAATTTAAATTGATTGAAATCGAATTTTTCCAATGGTTCACAAAGCTTCCAAAAACAAAGTGAACCCTTGCTGTCAATTTCTTTACCCGACTTCTCTCAACGTGAGCTAGTGCTAGTTTTCCAAATTGATAGCTTTTATCAAAATTGCCAAAGCCTGCGCTCAAAATAAGAGCATAATTATTGTAAACAAGGGCAGTTATATCGGTATTTCCGTGCTTTAATGTGAATCTGAAAGCCCGGAGCATTAAATAAGTAGCTAAATTTTGGTTTACATGATAAGAAGGGGCATTCATATTAATAAGGCTTTCTATAATTAAACAATCTTCAGGATTCTTCATTGGAGCTAAATTTAATAGCTCTTCAGGCTTTTTTCCGATAAGTAAAGTCTGAAGAAGTAAAAATTCTTTAGCAATTTTCTTCATCCCAATGGGTCGATCCAGCTTCCAACCAAAAAGCTTTAATCCAGTTGTCCCACATTCAACTGCATCCTTTAATCTGCTAACATGGGTATACATGATCAGCTTCAAATTATAAACACCCATTTTTTCATTGTTTGTCTTTGCATTATACAATAGAGTTTCAAATGCACTTTCTGCCATTTCGAAATCACTATTCAAATATGCACATTCCCCTAGTCCAATGAATATTCGATAGGAAAGCTCATAATTCGTTTGCCAATGTCCATGGTTAAGGAGATTTTTAGCAGATAAAAAATAATGATAGGCCTGTTCAAAAGCTGCAGCATTTTTAGCAACTTCACCAGCTTGTGTGTTGAAAACTGTTAATGTCATTCTCTGTACATCATCAAGCAAAGGCACGCAGAAATTAAGATGATCAGCCAGCTTAAAAAGATGATTAGGTTCAGGTAATTGCTCGAAATTACCCCATTTACTCAACCCAATTTGAAAGTGAAAAAAAGCTTGTTCCTCTTTGCTCATACTTGTATAAACCGCTTGCTGAACTTTATCATGAATAAATTCCAGTACAAGGTCATGCTCTACACTTTGCTGTCTCGAAAAACAGATAAAGCCCTCGTCAATGAGCAAGTACAAATCTTTTAGAATCTCATCGTTTGAAGTTTTTGCGGCCTTCACTAACTCAAAGTAAGTGAAAACCGTTCCAAGACAAGCAGCAAACTTTAAACTTTTTACAACCTGCAAAGACAATGCGATTAATTTCTTACGAATGTGTTCCATAATATCTTTACCGATAATTTGCTTTGGAAATTTCCCAATATGAAAGGTATAACCATTTTTTTCTTGATTTACTGAAATATACTGTTCCTTTTCTAGAGTAATTAAAATCTGTTTCAGAAAAAAAGGATTCCCTTGCGAAAGATTGTAAACATAAGCTGTTAAACTACTATAATCGTCAACGAAATGATAATTGTAGTAAAGCCATTGAGCAACTTCTTTTTCATCCAACGGTGTAATCTCGATGCTGACAACCTTTAATTTCTGCAGCAAATTCAGATTATGAATTGATTTTGCGCTTTGCTCTTCTTCATTTCTGCTAGCTATAATCATTAGAATATTTAAAAGCTCTTTATCCTCTGATAAATAATGAAGCAGATCAATGGTCGGTTGATCAGCCCATTGAATATCATCGATGAAAAGAATAACGGTAAATTCTTCTGTTAATACGGCTAAAAGCTGCTGAAATGTAATAAGGATGCTGTTAGACCTTTCTAGCGGTCCAATTTTTTCCTCAAAATGAGGATAACCAATGATCCATGTAAACTCTGGAATAAGCTCACACAAAAGTTGACAGCGGAGATCTAATTTAGCAAGAAAACGCTCCTCCCACTTTTTAACGAAGTCATCCCCTTGTGAAAGAATTACGCGAAAAATGGTCTTGCATGCTTGAATAATTGGCCCGTATGGAGTGTTTCGTTCAAATTGGTCCCATTTTCCAGCAGCAAAAATTGCACCTTTTTTATCAGATATATTCATAAATTCTTTTACTAACGCTGTTTTTCCAGTGCCGGAATTTCCACGAATATGGACGATTTCCTTATTCCGTTGTTTAACATTTTTATAGATCGCCTGGAGCTGTTTCAACTCCTGTTCGCGGCCGAATAGCTTGCTTTCATTTTTAATCTTTATAGAATCCTCTAAACCTAGTTTGAAATGACTAATTTTTCTCTCATTTTGCCATTGAAGTAAACATCTTTCCAAGTCCTTCAACAATGAATATGCTGATGTGTATCTTTTATCAGGTGATTTTTCTAAAAGTTTCAGAGCGATCAATGAAAGCTGACTAGGTATTTGTGAATTTAACTCTGCTGGAGGAGTCGGTAGCTTTGTAAAATGCGAATAAACAATTTCAATCACATCTGCTGTTGGAAAAGGTAATTGTCCTGTCAACATTTCATAAAAAACTACTCCAAAGGAATAAAGATCAGAGCGAACATCTGCCTCTTTCTCCATCCTTCCCGTCAGTTCAGGCGAGCTATACCATAAAAACTGTTTATCAATAGGCTCTATCAACCCCATTAGAGAGGTAATATACAGCTTCTGCTCTGTAAGATGGACATGAACATGATCGGGGTTCAAGCATTCGACTAACTTGTCCTTTTGATGGAGGCTGATGAGCATTGTAGTTAATTGCATTGAAATAATGAGCATTTGTTCAATTGACAAACACTTCCCCTTAATCAAAGAGGATAACGGTTTTTCAAAGGAGAAATATTCGTAGACTGCGAAAAAATTATCATTAGCTTTTTTTATTTCCATTGGTTCAATAAAAGAAGGAAATGCCTTCCATTCTCTTTTCTCACTTTCCACTGAAAAGGATTTAAAATGATGAATGATTACTTTCTTTCCATCCGATTGTCGTCCTTCATAATAGTGAACTCCATCTGTTGAAGCCAATAATTGAGTAACCTCATAGCCTGGCAAACTTATCATCCAGCGACACATCCATCGTTTATTTTTGAAAAACTTTAATAAATCTTTAACAAAGTTTGAACTATATTTATAGTTCATATATTATTATTGTTTTGTGAATATTATGTGAATAAACTGGGAGGTATTTATGGAAAAGGTCACTGAATTTGAACAATCAAAAATTGTCATTATTCCCAATAAACTAGATGAAGAATGGTTAAGATTAATTATACAAGCCAAACGTCTTGGATTAACTATAGATGAAGTAAGAAATTTCCTGAATAGTAAATAGAAAGGTCTAAAACCCATTTGATTCCTAAAAATTCTGACATTATATACATAAGTTCGAATTTGGGTTCAATTAAGATAGCCATTAAATTTATAGCCTATTCCCCTAACCGTCAATATATATTCTGGTTTCGCAGGATTCGGTTCAATCTTTTTTCGTAAATTACTTATATGTACCATAACAGTTCGATTATCACCAAGGCTATCTTCGCCCCATATAAGCTGAAATAATTGTTCAACACTGTAAACTTTTTCCACATTTTGACTTAATAAGGATAATAGCTGATATTCTTTAACTGGCAGTGTAATCGGTGTACCGCGACTACGTACAAGACAACTATCCAGATCAATCGATAAACCTGGAAACTCAATAATATTTCTTTCTACACTTATGTTCTTTTTTTGCCTACTAATCCTTGTTCTTCTTAAATGTGCTTTAATTCTTGCTACTAAAACTCCAGGGCTAAAAGGTTTTGTTATATAGTCATCCCCTCCTATTCTTAAGCCAAGAATCTTATCGAAATCATCTTCTTTTGCGCTTAAAAAAAGAATCGGAGCATCTGTTTTTTCACGAATAGCTTGACATGTCTCATATCCGTCGAGCCCTGGCATCATAATATCAAGGATAATTAAATCCGGGCTAAAACCATCGAGCACATCTATCGCCTCACTTCCTTCTATAACGGAAGTGATTTTAAATCCTTCTTTCTCTAAATATAATTCAAGAATATTCCGAATATCAGGATCGTCATCAACAATTAAAATTCTGTCTCTATCCCTACCCATACTAATCCCCCTAAATTTTCGGCTATTTCTATTTTACTATAAATACCCTTTTTTTCCTCCTATTAGTACTTTTTTTGTCATAGTAATAATTCCTAATAATTCGACAAAATATCTCATTATCTAATAATCTTTCGACGTCATTTAATAATTTGCGGTAAATTCAATATTCTATCGACTATATTTGACAAATCAAAATGAATTTTAGTTAAACAAAAACAAGTGGAACAACCTCCACTTGTTTTTGCTCTATAATTTGAAATGAAATATAACTAAAAGAGGATTCCTCCGAGTTCTTAATCGTGGTCATTATAAAAAACTTCTTTCACCAGTCTTTTAACCATTAAATATATATTGATCGTTTCTATTTTAGGCCCCATTTCTTGATTCATGAATATGATCAAGCCATTCTTTTTTTCTGGATTGTAAAGGGCTATAGAAAATATCCCTGGATCCGAACCAGTATGTCCGACAATGTTTCCACTATTCAATTTTTTCATAAAAATATCATCTAAAACTGAATAACTCCATCCTAAAGCTTGCTTTCCATCGTTCGATTGGGGACTTAACATCTCTTTAATGGTTTCTGATTTTAGTATGGCATTATCTTTATTTAGAATTGACATACTCATAAGAAATTTACTAAAATCAACCACATTTGTCTTTAAAGAGCCATCAGGATATGTAGGAAAAGAGTACTTTGGTAATTCTTTACTCCCATCATATGGTGCTGCAAAATTATCTGTTTTTACATCTTTATGAAGCCAATATGTTTGTGACATCCCTAACGGATTAAAAATGTATTGTTGAGAATATTGATCGAATGGCAATTGACTAATTTGTTCAACCATATAACCTAATAGTCCGTATCCGACATTACTATACACAAAAGTGGTTCCCGGTTTATATTCTGTATAATTATTTTCCACCGAATACCATTTCCCACCTTCATATAAGTATTCTTTAGAAAATTCACCGATTGAAATTTCAGAGTCTCCTCCACCATTATCAATCGTATAAAGACTGTTTAAAATATCCCAATTATCTTTAATTCCTGATGTATGATCCAATAACATTCGAACAGTTATCGGCTCATTTGAGAAATGGGGGTGTTCAACCGAAAACGGAAGATACATGTTAATGTCATCATCCAAATTGATTTTTTCCTTTTCAATTAGTTGCATGATAGCGGTAGCTGTGACAACCTTTGATAATGACGCAATTTGAAATACTGTGTCTTGACTTACTTTTCTTCCTTCATTGATATTCGCATAGCCATAATTTATAAACCTCTCAACTTCGTTATTTTTTATGATAGCAATGGAAACACCTGGTACATTTGTTTTATCCAGCTTATTATGTACAAAACGATTTATGTTTCCCGGGTTTGAAAAATCTACTTTAATTATGATTGCTATGCTTGTAATTATTAAAACCAGGGCGATTAATGCTCCCAATATTTTAGTAATCTTAATAACCATTCAAACACTCCTTATTATAAAAACAACTATATTTACTATACCATTTTTTTCTATTTGGTAATGTTAAAAAATATTAAAGTTAAGCTCTACATTTCTTTTCGAACTTCATTCTATAAATCATATCGTGACTCGATAATTGTAATTTCCTTTACCTTATCTAAAATTGACTGAAGGGTCAGTTTAGAGCAAAACAGTGGAAAAAATCAGATGACGGTATACTGGGTGATACGAGATATTTAAGGCAGTGGGTTCTAGCGATAATATTTACTAAAACGACCACACGATGGGGATGTTACGAGAATTTTTCCAGGGAATCAAATAAGGTGGCAGACCCACACTTGGCATCTTTTGAGGATTAATATTTTTAGTAAAGCTTTGTAATTGAAAAAAACCGTTATTTTGAGCAATTCATCTCAAAATAGCGGTTTTCATTCAGTGTTCTTTTAACGGTTAAAAGGATATTTTTTCTCAAAATTAATTTTATGGAAATGGTTAATGACACCTGGTTTTTCCCTTACCGTAATTTTCAATGCTCCAAACGGACAATTGTCAACACATGCACCACAAAGACTGCAATCTCCAGCTCTCACATATTCATTTTCCCTATTAATCGCAGGCTCTAAAATGTCAGGGTCAGCAAAGCAAACAGATCGACATTTTGTACAGCCAACACAAAGATCATGGTTAAACTTTACTTGAAAGGTCCCCACTTTCCCAATCGATTGATAGAATCCACCAAGAGGACAGAAATAACGGCACCAGCCTCGCTTTGAGATAAACAACTCAAAGAGAACAATTGCAACGATTAGCCATAAACCAATTCCGAAGGTAAATAAAAGATTGCGCATCGTGAACCCAATAGGTGAAATCAGTTCAAATACTGGGACTCCGATAAAAAAGGACAGCAAAAGGACTGCAAGTGCGTAGTATTTTTTATGCTGCCTCTCAAAATGCTGATCAGGAAGCTTGAAAAAATTTCTTATCTTATCCGTTAATTCTAATAACGTATTCAATGGGCAAATCCAACTGCAAAAAACTCTCCCACGTACGAACAAATAGAATAGAAAAATTAGGAGAGCGCCGCCGAGATAAACAAAGCTGATTTCCCTTGAAGCAAATAAAATTTGCAAGGCAGCAAATGGATCAGTCAACGTGATCCCAAAAAAACTTGATGAAGCAAGAGAGCCAAAAAAGAAATTATCACTCTCTACTTTGACGAAAAACAGTGGGGTAAGGAATATAAACAGAATCCCCCACTGAACAAATCTTCTAGCAAGAGTCCATTTTCGAATGACTTTTGGTCTTTTAACCATTTTATCATCCCTATCTTAATGATTGATTATACGATGAAAGAGGTAAAATTTGAACTCCCTTTTGCTCGGAAATACAGTTAGCCACACATTGTCCACACCCATTACAAACATCTTCATTAATGACCGGTTTCCCATTTTTTAATTGGATAGCTCCCTCTGTCTTACAAGCATAAACGCAATAGTCACACATGACATCCTTGTAGGTTAAGCAGATATGCTTTTGAATCGCTGCATAACCAATCTTTTTCGGAGCTTCTTCATTCAGGGCACCCGTTGGACATATATCAACACAGCGATTACATAAAGTACAGGGATTCTTGTTTGGATCAATAAAAGGCGTATTGACAAGTTTCGCACCATAGGAAATTGAAAATAAACTTATTATTCCTTCTGGACAACTCTCTTTACAATCACCACATCTACTACAGGCCGTTAAAAATTCAAGCTCATCAAGTGTACCAGGTGGGCGAAAGAAATCTCTCTCCAAGTCCAATTCATAGGTTAAGAGATTTCCTAAAAAACCGGCAGCAGCCTCCATATTCAATGAAAAAAAACGCCTTCTGTTCAATCTGTCACTCATATATAATCAGCTTCTAGTTGACAATTAGGATCTTCTTCAAAGTTGCTATATACAAGGCAAACTGTTATGATTCCATCAATCTCCTTAAAACTTTCTCCCAGTTGATAGCTTTGTTCCGCTGTATCTGTTTCCATCGTAATAATGATTTTATAATCCTGTTCAATATGATGCACTTCTACACCGTTCTTTTTCTCAAGCTCCTTCGCCACAAATAATGCCCGACCGGGAACTGTTTCAATAAAGAGGCCGGAAATAACCATATTCAAGTCTCCTTTCTGACAGATTTCATTCATACGCTGTTTGTATGGTAATCAGTTATGCACTTAGCTAGTCTTCACTATTAAAAGCCGACTTCGTATCGTTCTGTTGTCCATGACATTGAATACAGTTATCTCTAAAAATCGGGTTATTTATATTGTTATCATAGTAATGGTCTTCTGGTATTTCTCTAGCACCAGTTGTTTCTGGAGTAGCATGGCAAGTTAAACAACTTTCATGGCGTTGTTCCGGAATCCAGCGGTCAATATGATCTGCTGGTTGCATCGGAGGGGCACCAATAAGAACCATTGTTGCTGAATCTTCTCTTTCCTCCGAATTAAGCTGAGGAACCACGATCTCAACCGCTTCCCCGCCAAGTTCTTCACTTGCCTGTTCAGTTGAACCGATTTTAGATATCCCAATTGCTAATCCTACAATTAGAATAAATCCTAACACATAAACATATTCTTTACTCAAAGTGCACACCTCCACTATGCTTTCATAATTTTAACAGCACATTTTTTATAGTCTGGTTGTTTCGAAATTGGACAGTAAGCATCAAGAGTTACTAAATTAATTAGTGTTTCTTCAGCAAAGAAAGGAACGTATACTAGACCTTTAGGAGGGTTTCCTCTTCCTTTCGTAGTTGCCTTGACCTCAACCTCTCCACGTCGTGAAATAACTTTGACCATATCTCCTGTTTTAATTCCCATTGCTTCAGCGTCCTCTGGATGGATCTCACACAATGCTTCAGGCACCGCTCGATGCAATTCAGGCACACGTCTTGTCATAGAACCGCTATGCCAATGTTCTAAAACGCGTCCTGTGCATAACCAAAATGGGTATTCCTGATCAGGAATTTCAGGTGCATCCTCAAACGGACGGAAGAAGACTGACGGGCGATGATCTTCCGATTTATAAAAATCTATATCTTGATATTTGCCAACCTCTCCAAGCTCTTCCACTCCGTATTGGTCGAAGCCCTCTTCCTGCTTTCCGTGCACATAGCGCCAGTTCGTTTCAACCCATTCTCCATTTACGTTTCTTACTGGCCAGCAAATGCCATGTTGCTTGAAATATTCTTCATAAGGAGCCATTTGCTTCGCTTTTGTTTTTAATTTTTTCCCTAATTCTTGAATTTCTGGATTATCACTTTCATGGGGGTTCGTAAAGGCACGATATTCATCCCATAAAATTTTATTTACTTCGTGTTGGTCAGAAATGAGATCATTATTTGCGCTATCCCATATACTTCCGAACAGGACATCGAACGCAGGTTGATCGCCAATTTTTTTCCCAGCAAGAACTCTTTTGGCAATTTGCACAATGACCCAAAGATCCCATTTCGCTTCTCCAGGTGGTTCCGTACATTTTTCAAATACAGAAGTTCTTCGCTCAGCGTTGCCAAATTGTCCTTCCCGTTCGACCCACATTGCTGCTGGAAAAACAACATCTGCCAATTCCGTTGAGCGGGTAGGATACACTTCGGAAACAACAATAAATCCGTCTTTCACACCTTTACCATCTTCGTCGTTTCCTCTGAAACGATTGAGTTTTGGTAATGTTTGTCCCCAATTGTTCGACATGCTCCATAAAAATTTCACATTGCCTTTACCAAGTTCGCGGAACATTTTAATCGTATGATAGCCCGGCTGTTCAAGCGGATCCAAATATCCTTTTGGTAAATTCCAAATCAATTCAGAATAACGGCGATGTTCAGGATTTGCTACAACTAAATCTGCAGGGAGACGATGAGAAAACACGCCAACTTCCCTTGCTGTACCACACGCACTTGGCTGCCCAGTTAAAGAAAATGGTCCATTTCCAGGCTTGCTGATTTTTCCAGTTAATAAATGAAGATTATAAACAAGATTATTAATCCATGTCCCTCTCGTATGCTGATTCATTCCCATCGTCCATAAAGACATAATTTTCTTATTCGGATCAGCAAATTCTTTCGCCAATGCTTCAATATCTGCCGCCGGCACGCCAGAGATCTCTTCCGCCTTTTCTAACGTATATTCACTAACCTTCTCTTTAAACTCATCAAAGCTGATTTCCCAAGCTTTATCAGCAGCCATGCCAACTTCTGTACTGTCATAATCATCGTTGACAGAATGCCCTAAATTTTCTGTCCCAGCTTTAAATTTCACATGCTCGTTGACAAATTGTTGATCAAATTTTTGGTTGACGATTAAGTAATTGGCAATGGCATTTGCAATTGCTAAATCGGATTGTGGGCGAAATTCCATCACAACGTCTGCCGTTTCTGATGTTCTCGAACGTCTTGTCGTAATATCATAATGCTTTACATCTGGATTGCTTAATTTATGCGCTGTCAAGCGGGAGTACAAGACCGGGTGCATTTCAGCCATATTCGCGCCCCATGTGACAAAAACATCTGCTTCATCAAGATCCCGATACGACCCCATCGGTTCATCGGATTGGAAAGTCGTCATAAATCCAGTAACAGCACTTGCCATGCATAATCTCGCATTAGGGTCGATATTATTGCTTAATAAACCAGCTTTCCAAAGCTTTACAGAAGCATATCCTTCCATAATCGTTTGCTGTCCAGAACCCCAAAATGCAATTGACTTTGGATCCTTATCATAATTTTCTTTTAATTTACTTGCCACAAGATCTAAAGCCTCTTCCCACGTTGCTTCCCGGAACCCTTCCATCGTCCCTTTCTTTGATTTATCTTCACGAATGAGCGGCTTTGTTAAACGATCCTTGCCAAATAAAATCTTACCTACATAAAATCCCTTAATACAATTCAAGCCCCTGCTTGAACGATTATCTGGATCTCCCTTTGTAGCAACCACTTTACCATCTTTTACACCGACAAGAACCCCACATCCTGTACCACAAAAACGGCAAACGGTCGACTTCCATTCATCTGGCTCAACACTTTCTTGGGCAGTTACCGTTGTGCTATTTGACTTTTTATCCTCCTTCTTACATCCTGCTACAGCCAATGTCATCGAAATGGCTGTCGCTTTTAACAAACTTCTTCTTGTCAATTCCATTCATTCTTTCCTCCCTTTTTTATAGGTAGTTAATTTCTATTTTCAACCTACGTTTTTTTGAAATTAACTAGAGAGATTCTATTTTTTGGCTTTGCTAAACAAAATATCAACGCCGACATATAACAAAGCCTATTTTTAAGTGAACTGCTCCCTTAATTAGATAAGGACATTTTCACCAAAAACCTTATTAAAATAATCCGCTATCTTCACGGGGCTTTACTTTAATTGCTATTGGATTATCGATGACACAACGCTGCTCGCAAATTCCACAGCCAACACATTTTTCTTTATCAATCACGGGTGCAAAAATGGCATGGAGATTATCATCTGGCTTAATATGTATATCTAGCTTAATGGCCTCATCTATTAATGGACACTCTCGATAACAAACTTCACAACGCATTCCCTGGTAAGCAATGCAGCTCTCGGTATCAATAACTGCAACACCGATATCAACATCGTAAACCGTTGAAATTCCTCTTAAAGCATCAGTTGGACACGCGTTCACACATGGAAAATCTTCACAAAGCATACATGGACTTTCTCTGGCAATAAAATACGGAGTTCCCATCCCGAGACCGTGCTTTTCTGTACCCATTTTAATCGAGTCATACGGACAAGCCTGATTGCATTTTCCACACCGAATGCATAATGCCATAAATTCATCCTCATCAGCAGCACCTGGTGGTCTGAGTACCTTTTTGCTACCTCCTTTCATTAAATTCAGTAGCTCATAGGCAATCAATCCGCCTATGCCCCATTTTAATAAGCCGATGCCTTTCATTTACTCACATCCTAAATGATCGGAATTTCCCTACCCACATCTTAATCGCCTAAAATCGCATAATTCCGTGATATATTCCACAAAATGCAAATGTTCACAGTTTCATAACATTTCCGTAACGAAATTGATCCATATTTTGGCTGAAATTATTTACTGAAAATGGAATTAATATTCTTACTGTAAAAACATCTCCGCATGATCCACATTGTCATATAAAACAAGATTGTAAGAACAAGAAAAATAGAAGTTCACAATATATCCATAGTATTTTCCTTATTATTTTCTTATCTTTAATATGGGAGGTTACAAAATGAAGAAAATATATATTTTATGCGGTGTAATCGTAGCTCTTGCCATCACGGCTGGGATATCTTTTTTCCTGATTCGTGACAGTATGGCGAAAATACCTGAGAATATTGATTTAATCACGGCGAACAATGAGGTATACAAATTTTCAGAGTCCGAAAAAAAGCTAAAATTAGTAGAATTTATGTATACAAACTGCCCTGATATTTGTCCTACTACAACCCTTAAAATGAATATGTTAAAAAAAGATTTGCAGGATGCTGGTGTATTTGGTGAAAAGGTCCAATTCATGACAATCACGATTGATCCGTACAAAGACACTCCTGAAGTTCTGCAGCAGTATATGTATAATTTTGATGTAGAAGATGATGGCAATTGGATTTTCCTAACAGGAGATCAAAATAATATTAAAAAAGACCTCAAGGAAATTGAAGAATTAGCAAGTACATTTCAATTTCAATATCGGGACCCTGGAGATGGTTTTTTTATTCATTCTACCTTTGTCTACCTTTTAGACGAGAATAATCGTTACATCAAGAAGTATCCAATGGGAGAAGAATTTAATAGAGAAGATATATTTAAAAAAATCATGCAAAAAGTAAAATAAAGCATTAAAAAGGAAGCGGTCATAAACACCGCTTCCTTTTTATCTCATTCATTCAGTTGCTTGGAGCCGTTTGCTGTTGAAGCATAAGTAGCGTCTTTCTTGGTTTTGTAATGCTAGCTTTTATTCCGGACTTTTTTAAACGATCGACAAGGTCTACTAGCTTCTTTTTATCCATGATAAAATCTCCTTTTACGTTCTTAATTATTTCTATTGTAACGAATAAATATGAATAAACTATGAAAAAATTGAAATATTAATTCGTTTTTTTGGAGCTTTTAAAATGGATTCAATGAGCCTTTGGTTTTAACTTTAAAGTTTCCCCTTCATTATTGTGCAATTTTGTTTCGTGATAGTCTCCAGTAACCCAGTTCTTTAATTGATTCTGATACCATTTATGAAATACATGTCCTGATTGTCCAGGTCCAACGAGATGGTAACCAGTCGTCTGCTTATTCATATCGATTACAAATCTCCAAGACCCCCCGTGATTAACAGTACCATCCTCCCTGAACGCTGCTGCCTGAACAGTAACAGCGCTTCCACCAACTGAAATTGTTCCTTTTTGATTAAACAAAAGATTTAATGGCTTAACAGTTGACAATGGATGGGGAAAATAGATTTGATGGTAATCGCCCCACTGCCATTTTTCCATATTCTTTCCTTGCTGTTCCTCTAAATTCGCTATAACTCGAAGTAAAGACTTTTCCAATACGTTAACGATTCCCTTATGCTCTTCCATCCATGGACCAGGCTTACCCTCAATAGCTCTTCGCAGGAGTTGATCCACTGCCTGACGTTTCCCCCTAAATAAATCAAGTGTTTCTTGAGGAATTTCCTTTTCAAATAGAACTTTTGCGATTTCGTCCATCCATAAATTAAATAGGAGTGGTGCTGCTTGCTCTGGAGAATCGATATAATCCCATTCTTTTAATATTGATAGAGCTTGGGATACCTTGTTATTACTCGATGTTTTTAACAAATCGATAAATGGAGGGACAAACTCCCTCGCTTGAATGTTCAGTTGATCCATTTGTAAATGCATCATATCCTCAGCCTCGATCTGTTCAGTTGATGAGAGCACTTCTTGAATTCTCATTTGCCTATATCCTTGCGCCCAATCATGACTAATATGATACGGATAATCATCCCCAACTACTTTATTATTAGCCGTTGAAATGTACCCATCTTCAGGATTGACAGTGCGTGGTAGCTCATCATATGGAATATAACCTACCCACCCGTATTCATCAGTCCATCCGGGGACAGGCAACAGACCATCCCCTTTTTTACGAATCGGAATTTTTCCATTTGCTTTATAGGCTATCGTTCCATCTGTAGAAGCGAAGACGAAATTTTGTGCAGGTGTATGAAATCCTTCGAGCGCTTTTTCAAATTCTTCCCAGCTTCCAGCTTTATTCATATTAAGTACTGCCTCAAGCTCTGAAGACGGTTCAAGTGCGGTCCATTGTAATGATAAGACCGTTTCTTTCCCACTATCCGCTGCAAATTCCGACACAACCGGTCCATGCCTTGTGACCACCACATCGTATTCTACAGGGTCCTCATCCTTTACTAAAATTTTGTTTTTGATTACCGTTGCTTTTTCCCATTGATCATTATAGAGGAATTCATACGGGTTGTCTGGATTTCTTTTTTCAATGTATAGATCTTGAACATCAGGCCCTGTATTGGTAACTCCCCATGCAATTTGTTCATTATGACCAAGAATAATTCCCGGAATCCCAGCAAAAATAACACCGCTCACATTGACTGTTGGTGCTTCGAGATGCATTTGATACCAAATCGACGGTGTTGATAGTGATAAATGAGGATCGTCTGCAAGTATTGGTTTGCCAGATGCCGTTTTTGTGCCACTAACGACCCAATTATTACTGCCATTATATTCATGAGGAATGACTGCTTGAGCAAAACTATTTTCTATATTTAATTCATCCTTACCGATAATGTAAGGTGCCTCTTCAGGATAAGTCGGAAATAAATCCAATGCCTTTTCTTCTGAGAAATTTTGCAATAGATAATAACGAAACGCTTGACTTTCCCAATGGCCACCTAAGTCAAATGCCATATATTTACCAATCGTTAAAGAGTCGATCGGACTCCAATCTTCCGGCTCATATCCAAGGAGTTTGAATTCGATCGGCCATTTTCCATTCTCACGCAGTTCATCTATATAAAGATTAACCCCTTCAGCAAACTTGGCGAGAACCTGCTTTGCCGTTTCTGAATATTGTTCATATGAGGCTTCTGCCGCTCGTCTTAAGCCTAATGTCAGAAAGTATTTATCGTTATTTAAAGCTGCCTCACCAACCACTTCACTTAGTTGCCCAGATGCTTGACGACGACTTAGATCCATTTGAAATAGGCGGTCCTGCGCTTGGGTATAACCTTGTGCTAAATACAAATCCTCCTCATTGTTCGCATGAATATGCGGTACCCCATGCTCATCGCGAATGACTTCTACTTTTTCTTGTAATCCAGATAGTTGAATCTCCCCTGCGATGGTAGGATGTGCTCTAATAATGTAAGCGTATAGTCCAACCGCTATTATGAATAAGCTTCCAATCAAGATCCCTGCTGACCAGATTAATATTTTTCTTCGCCGTTTTTCCCTTTTAACCTCATTTTGTAAAGTGATCTCCATCCTCTTCCCCCTTTTTTAACCTGCGCTTATCTATAAGCACCATTTTGAAAGCGCTTTTAAATAATATTCTTGATAAAAAGGGAATATCCTCTAGTAATTATTCCAATAGAAACAAAAGAGCTTATGCTTTCTACAAAAGCTTTTAATATCACACTTCTATTTCTCAAACTTAAAATTTTTATTTACGCTTCCTTCGCCGCTGATGTACTCCCATAACAAACCGTCTCAACCTAGAATGTTACACTAACTGGCAAACACATACACCTTAATGGCACGAAACACAAAGAACCGTAGCTTCTGATTCATTTACAGAAGGGAGAATCAAGCTCCAAAGAAAAATTGTTTTTAAATTGCATTTCTTTATTAGGGGCAAAAGAAATCCAAATGGAATTGTCATTAAAATATTTAATAAGTAATTGGTAAGTGATCTCATAAAATTAATAAATGGAACAATATTAATCACGTCTTCCAAGCTTTGTTTACTCATTATATCGGGAAGAAATGTGATTGGAAATTGAGTATATTTTATCAACATACAGATATAGATATAAAACAGAGAAGTAAACAATAAATGTATGGTAGACTTTTTATATTTATATCTCAATATAAGGATCAAACTGATTCCAATCAGGGTACATAAGATAATTATCGGTTCTTCAAAATAAATACGCAATGAAAACACCTCTAAAGAAGGAGAAGGTGGCTCCCTTTTAAAAATCTTTTATGGAGTAGAAATTTTTCCTTCTCCAATCATTTTCCAACCATTATTATCTTTGGTAACTACTAAATAATATTTACCAGATTTTTCATCTAATTTTGTTGGAAATGACTTGCTTATATTTGCCACTCTGTTCTTATTAGCGTCTTTGTCAACATATTGATCAACACAACCATAGCTGGTATCAAATCCTAATTTACTTTTGTATAGACAATACTTCACAGATTCTCCAGGAGGCAATTTTCCAGATGCCCAACTTTCTTTGCTACCATTATAGAATGAATGCCCCTTAATAGTAGCTGTTCCTTTATTTAAACTATGAAAATTTCCATTTTCCTTTCCATCTACTCTATAAATAATGTTATAGTTATAGTTGGAAGAAGTAGCTGCAAATGCCATAACTGGGATAAACATGACTAATAATAATATACTAATTAAACTAATTGATAATATTTTAGTTTTCAAATGTTACTCCCCCATGTATTCTCAATTATTCAGGCCCGAACAAATACTATTATACCTAAATTATGTAAAAAACAACATTTTTTTACATAAAAACCAATATTTATTTTTTCTGTAGTTGAAACTTGTCCTTAACACTTTCATCCAATTTTAAGAGAGCAATATGGAAAACTAGATTAGACCTTTACTCGACATAAAAAAAGAGAGCCGGAAAATTGATTTCAGGGTTTCTTTGATAACTTTTAATTATCTATTCCTTATATTTTGTACGATTTGATTGCTTTCTCAGCTGTAAGTCTTCATTGTAAAAAATGTATCCGCTATAAACTTCTGAAAGATGAATGAAGAGCTCTATATTATCTATTAGTTCAAACACATCTAAAATTTTAACGAGTTTCACAATTATTGCCCTCATCTTCAGCATTCAAAATATGTACCTGAATGAGCTCTCATTAGAGTAAAAATTATTGTGGGCAGGATTTAACCTCTTTATTTGGTGAACATCTAGATCGAAATGATTATTATGACAGAGAGAAAGGTGGATATGTTTTCTTACTTGACGTTATATCTAGAATTTGAAGGGGTTGGTGAATTTAGGCCATTTATATAGAAGTAGCTACGTTAGAGTTGGCCATAACGAAGCCATCTTACTAAAAGGGCAGCCAATACACTTGAAACTCTTTTAGGCTATAGGGTCATGAGTCACGAGGCTATACGTCAGCACCCGTTACAGATTGAAACGATTCAAAAAGAGCGTGAACCATTGCTTTCTCCTTTCTTATTCGTGTCCTGCTCAATTGCGGGGTTTTTTGGGTTGATTGCGGCTGTTTGACCTTAAAGTGCTCACAAATGCTTGACTCAAACTATAAAAACTGTCCCCTTTAACTTTCTCTAGAAATAAGGTACAATACAGCAAGGTACAGTAGTAAAATAACTGTATTTTTATTAATTCAACGTATTTTTAAGCTAAAATGAGCCAAAATGGCATCGTCAAATATAACCTTATCTTAAAAACTAAGAAACGTTGAAATGCTTATAATGCTAATTTGGAGGATCGTAAATGATAACTGTAACGGATGTAAGTTTGCGATATGGTGATCGCAAGCTTTTTGAAGATGTGAATATCAAGTTTACACCTGGAAACTGTTATGGCCTTATCGGGGCGAATGGTGCAGGTAAATCAACTTTTTTAAAAATATTGTCAGGTGAAATTGAAGCACAAACAGGGAGCGTTCATTTAGGCCCTGGTGAAAGGCTTGCTGTTTTAAAGCAGAATCACTTTGAATATGAAGAGGAAGAAGTTTTAAAAGTTGTTATTATGGGGCACACTCGCCTTTATGAAGTCATGCAAGAAAAAGATGCTATTTATATGAAAGCTGATTTCACAGACGAGGATGGGATTAAAGCAGCTGAATTAGAAGGTGAATTTGCCGAGTTAAATGGTTGGGAAGCTGAGTCAGAAGCAGCAATACTTCTTAAAGGACTGGGAATTGAAGAAGAACTTCATACAAAAAAGATGGCTGATTTAACTGGTTCTGAGAAGGTAAAAGTCCTTCTTGCTCAAGCGTTGTTTGGAAAACCAGATGTGTTACTTTTGGATGAACCAACAAACCACTTGGACATTAAAGCCATCCAGTGGCTCGAGGAGTTCCTCATCAACTTCGAAAATACAGTTATTGTCGTATCGCACGACCGTCATTTTTTGAATAAAGTCTGTACTCATATCGCTGATTTAGACTTTGGAAAGATCCAAATTTATGTCGGTAACTATGACTTCTGGTATGAATCAAGCCAATTAGCGCTGCGAATGGCCCAAGACCAAAATAAGAAAAAAGAAGAGAAAATTAAAGAATTGCAGGCTTTCATTGCTCGCTTTAGTGCAAATGCTTCTAAATCGAAACAAGCGACATCACGTAAAAAATTGCTTGATAAAATTCAATTAGATGATATTAGACCTTCTTCCCGCAAATATCCGTATGTTGGTTTTACACCGGATCGCGAAATCGGCAACGATTTATTAAGAGTTGAAGGCATTTCGAAAACAATTGATGGTGTAAAAGTACTTGATAATATTAGCTTCATCATGAATAAGGATGATAAAATCGCCCTTGTTGGAACAAATGAATTAGCCAAAACTACTCTTTTTAAAATACTAATGGGAGAAATGGAACCTGACAGCGGAAGCTTTAAATGGGGAGTCACGACCTCTCAAGCTTATTTTCCAAAGGACAATTCACAATACTTTGAGAACAGTGATCTCACTTTAGTTGATTGGTTGCGCCAATTTTCACCAAATGACCAAAGTGAAAGTTTCTTGCGTGGATTTTTAGGAAGAATGTTGTTCTCTGGGGAAGAAGTTCTCAAAAAAGCAAGCGTCCTATCTGGAGGGGAAAAAGTTCGTTGTATGCTTTCAAAAATGATGTTAAGCGGTGCCAACGTTTTACTTCTAGATGAACCGACGAACCACTTAGATCTTGAGTCCATCACCGCCTTGAATAACGGCTTAATTAACTATAAAGGCTCGATGATCTTCTCTTCCCATGACCATCAGTTTATCCAAACAATTGCCAACCGCATTATTGAATTAACACCAAGGGGAATGGTTGATAAACAAGTGACATATGATGAATATTTGGAAGATGAACAATTGCAAAAGCAAATTGCAGCCATGTATAACTAAAAAAACGGCTTTGCTCCTATCAAGTATAGGTTCAAAGCCGTTTTATGATTAACTTAACTGAATATCGGAAAAATGCTGATAAACACTGACCCGTTTATCGAAGGTAAGAAATTTCGTTACTTCATTTGGGACGATCACTGTTTTTATGCCAGCTTCAATAGCTGCTATACTACCATTCGCAGAATCTTCGATTGCAAGTGTTTCATGAGGCAGAACCTCAAGCTCCTCCATCGCTTTAAGATAAAGTTCTGGATTTGGTTTGACTTCAGATACATCATCCTTCGTTTTTATAACAGAGAAGGAATCTCTAATCTTTACATGTTCTAATATATCTTCAATCCATTTTCGCGGTGAACTCGATGCAATTCCGATCTTCAGATTCATTGATTTCGCCTTTTTTATTAAATCGGCAGCCCCCTCTCTAAGTACAAGCTGGTCTTTTTGTTCCATGATCTTGCTTTTTATCTCCATTTCTAATTCAGTAAAATCAATTGTAGTTTTCGTTTGGGAATGAACATAGGAATATAATGCCTCATCTGTTGTCCCTATTACTTTAGCAAACTCCTCTAATGGTAAATGAACTTCATATTTTTCCAGCAATACGTCTTTATACATTTTATACCACAGCGTCTCTGTATCTACTAAAGTTCCATCAAAATCAAATATGATCGCCTTAATCATTCAGAAAATCCTCCTTGTAATAACATCAAAACACTTTTTCATTTTAACAAACTCCGAACTGGTTTTGAATCGATTGTTTCCATTATACTAAAAAGCATAGGATCTCATTAGTTTTAAATAACATGCGAAGCATCCTTTCTTTTTGAGTCAAATGGATTTGAACATCTTTTTAAGCTGAACTACAAAAAAAAAAATTCTGCCCATATCTTTTTCTTCCCTTATTTCGTTATTAGTCATGAGAGGTGCTAAAGGAGTGAAATGCATGCCAATGAATAGAAGTATTGTGATGAGTGAAAATCAAAAAGAAATGAATGAGTCCTTAAGAAAGCTCTATAATGGGTTACAACCATACTGCCGCTTTTTAACACGAAGCAAATGGGATGGAGATGATCTTGCACAGGAATCTTTAGTGCGAGCTGTGCAAAATTATCCAGTTTCTCAATTACATCCATCCTTACTAAAAAAAATTGCCTTTCACTTTTGGATCGATACGATGCGCAGAAAAAAGATAAACGAGGTTGAATGGATCTGCGATCAGCATAGTGAAGCAAAAGTCGACCCTTCAGCAACCTTGGAGACAGTGCAAAAGCTGCTGGAAAAATTAACACCGAAGCAGGCGGTCATTTTCTTTTTACATGAAGCGTTTTTATTTCGCATCAAAGAAATTGCTGAATTATTAAACATGACGGAAACAGGAATTAAAGCGATTTTATACAGAGCGAGGAGACGTTTGGAAAAGGGAAACACAGCAGAAAATGACCCGAATTCGTTAAGCGAGAAGGATACCTCCGTACTTATCGAATTAATGTGCCAATCTTTATTGGAAGAAGAGCCGCACGTTTTAATCGAACACCTTCCACATCTTCCTATGTTCACTCAAACGGAAGCTCTATTCAGAACGAGGCATTCTAACTCCCCTCTCCATATTTTCAGGATGGCAGCTTAAATTAAGGGAGGAAAATATTTTGACAACCATACCGTACGTCATTGAACAAACGAATCGAGGAGAACGATCTTACGATATCTATTCCCGATTATTAAAAGACCGCATTATCATGATCGGACAGCAAATTGACGATCAATTAGCCACCAGTGTGATTGCACAGCTATTATTTCTTGAATCAGAAAATCCGCAAAAAGATATCTCACTTTATATTAACAGCCCTGGTGGTTCAACTACTGCTGGTTTTGCCATTTTTGATACAATGCAGTTGATAAAACCAGATATTAACACGATTTGCATTGGAATGGCTGCATCCTTTGGAGCAATATTGCTGCTTGCAGGTACAAAAGGAAAAAGATATGCTTTGCCAAACAGCGAAGTAATGATCCATCAACCTCTCGGAGGGGCGCAAGGGCAAGCAACAGAAATCGAGATTTCCGCTAAAAGAATCTTAAAATTAAAAGAACATGTGAATCAGATCATTTCAGAACGCACTGGCCAACCGATAGAAAAGGTTGCCAAAGACAGTGACAGGGACTATTTTATGAACGCCAAAGAAGCACTGGAATACGGGATTATTGATGAAATAATTCAGAAATAGAGCAAAAATAAAAACCACCCGTTATGATCTGCACCGCTAATTGTTAGCTACATTTCTAACCTTTGTGGTGCAGTCATCATCACGGATGGTTTTTTTATCTTTATGAATGACGCTTTTTAGTTTTTTTACGTGCTGAAGATACACTTTTACCGTCGAGTTCAGTATTTGTTGTCCCTTGACCTTCCACTTGACTAGAATTTAAACCAACGGTTGATGGATCTGCTTTCCGTTTTGTCATATACATAACACCTCCATTGTTTACCTTCTCATGTTCAACATTTTTTTATTCGTCAAATTTTTATACCTGACATCAGAGAAGGACGGGTGAATATTTTTTTCCGCTCTAACCCATTCTACTAATTGGAGGAGGTGTGAAGATGGCGAAAATTGGCGTGGAAGATTCTCTAACCAATATTCAAGATGCTCTTCGTGAAAAAGGTTATGATGTTGTTCAACTAAGTCAGGAGTCTGATGCGAGAGGATGCGACTGTTGTGTTGTAACAGGAATGGATTCAAATGTGATGGGCATGAACGATACAATTATCCCAGGTCCTGTTATCGAAGCTAACGGTCTAACCGCAGATGAAGTATGTGAAAAAATAGCAAAAAATCTTAAATAATACAAACGGATAACTAATTAATAGTCTTCACTGGCTGTAGACAAATTCAAAGATTTTCGAGTTTGTCTACGTCTTTTTTTTGTCTTTTTACATGCATTCCCCCTTTCCGATCACTGTTCTCATAAATTTAAAGATAAACGAATCAGTTTTTAGACAAGTTCTCACTACCGTCATGCATATAGTAGTAATGGACAACTTATAAAGGGGGTATCTCCAATGCAATTCATTGTATTGAAAAAACGTTCTATCTTATTATTTGTACTCATTTTTGTAGCAATCGCTGCAGGCTCTATCTGGCTGCTCTTCTCGAAGGAAACAGTCACCACTACTGCTCAAGGAGAACAGCTCAGAGAAATACATCTCGTCACGACTGAATTTAAAACAAAAACAGAAGATGGGAAGGAAATTGAAGCGTACCGATGGGACCCAGGAACCATTTATGTTGGCAAAGATGAAAAAGTCCTGCTTCGGTTATACGGTGTAAACGGCCATGAACATCCTTTTATTATTGAGGGCACAGATATTAAAGGTGTTGTCAAAAAAGGAGAGGAAACAACAGTAGAGCTCCAGCTTAAAGAAGAAGGAGTCTACCGTCTAGTCTGTTTAACCCATCCAGATATGGGTAGCAATGGTCCAATGATTGCCAATATTGTCGTTGATTAGAAATTATGATGGGAGGGAAATGTATTTCTTCTCCCTCTTCTACTCTTCATTGCCTCCTCTTCTTCCCTCCAATTGATTTCATTAAAACTCCATATTTTATTAACTTATATTGTATTTTTAACGTTACAATAATAGTAATGAACTCTATTTTTTATATAACAGCTTCTATAAACCGTTAGAAAGTTATAGTACAGATTCGTATTTTTTCAGTTTGCACAAAATATCAACATAGATGAAATCCTTTTGTTCACAATAAATTCACGAAAATATCATTTGCATGTGATGATATTCACATAAAATCTGTTATACTTTAAATATAGTTAAATTGTATCAACTGTTATATTTACAAATAAAAATGACAGAGGTGTTTTTTTATGATGGAACAGTGGAAAGGATTTGCAAAAGGTAGATGGCAAGAAGAAGTGAATGTACGTGACTTTATTTTAAGGAACTTTACGCCATATGAAGGTGAAGACAGTTTTTTGGAAGGACCAACAGAAGCGACTTCTAAATTATGGGAACAAGTAATGGATTTAACGAAGCAGGAACGTGAAAACGGCGGCGTGCTTGATATGGATACGAAAATCGTATCTACCATTACTTCTCATGGACCAGGATATTTAAATCAAAACTTAGAAAAAATCGTCGGCTTCCAAACAGATAAACCCTTCAAACGCTCTTTACAGCCATTCGGCGGCGTAAGGATGGCTAGCCAAGCTTGCGAATCATACGGTTATGAAATGGATAAGGAAGTAGAAAGAATCTTTACTGACTATCGAAAAACCCATAATCAAGGTGTTTTCGATGCCTATACTGCTGAAATGAGACTTGCTCGTAAAGTAGGAATTATTACCGGTTTACCTGATGCATACGGACGAGGACGTATTATCGGTGACTATCGCCGTGTTGCCCTTTATGGGGTAGACTTCCTAATGGAGCAGAAGTTAAATGATTTTAATAATATGACTTCTGTTATGAGTGAGGACGTGATTAGACAAAGAGAAGAATTATCAGAGCAATATCGCGCCTTAAAAGAATTAAAAGAACTTGCGAAAAGTTACGGTTTTGACATTTCTAAACCTGCTCAAAATGCGACGGAAGCTTTCCAATGGCTCTATTTCGGATATTTAGCAGCTGTAAAAGAGCAAAATGGTGCAGCGATGAGCTTAGGACGAGTGTCTACATTCTTAGATATCTATATCGAAAAGGATTTAGAAAATGGTGTTCTAACTGAACAAGAGGCACAAGAATTAGTCGATCATTTTGTGATGAAGCTACGTCTTGTCAAGTTTGCCCGCACACCTGATTATAATGAATTATTCTCTGGAGATCCTACATGGGTAACAGAATCCATCGGGGGCATGGCAATGGATGGCCGCCCGCTTGTGACAAAGAACTCATTCCGCTTCTTGCACACATTAAGAAACCTTGGTCCTGCTCCAGAACCAAATTTAACTGTATTATGGTCCACTCAGCTTCCTGAGAATTTTAAAAAGTTCTGTTCAAAGGTTTCGATTGAAACAAGTGCGATTCAGTATGAAAACGATGATATTATGCGTCCGGAGTACGGCGATGATTACGGTATTGCATGTTGTGTATCTGCCATGGAAATCGGAAAGCAAATGCAATTTTTCGGAGCCCGTGCCAATTTAGCAAAAGCTCTGCTATACGCCATCAACGGCAACAAAGATGAGAAGCAGAAAGTTCAGGTTGGACCTGCCACTTCCCCAATTACTTCAGAAATTTTAAATTATGAAGAAGTAATGGAAAAATTTGATCAAACGATGGAATGGCTTGCTGGGTTATATATTAATACTCTTAACGTCATCCATTATATGCATGACAAGTACAGTTATGAACGCATTGAAATGGCACTTCATGACACAGAAATTTTACGGACGATGGCAACAGGAATTGCCGGATTAAGTGTTGTTGCCGATTCATTAAGTGCCATTAAATACGCTCAAGTAAAAGTAATTCGCGATGAAAATGGCTTAGCGGTGGATTTTGAAATTGATGGTGATTTCCCTAAATACGGAAATAATGATGACCGTGTTGACAGCATTGCCGTAAATATTGTTGAAAGATTCATGAAGAAATTACGCAAGCACCCTACTTATCGTAATTCTCTTCATACGATGTCTATCCTGACCATTACATCAAATGTCGTTTATGGTAAAAAGACTGGTAACACTCCAGATGGACGTCGCGCTGGCGAGCCATTCGCTCCAGGAGCCAATCCGATGCATGGTCGTGATACAAAGGGCACATTGGCATCCCTTTCATCTGTCGCAAAATTACCATACAGCTATGCGATGGACGGTATCTCAAACACATTCTCCATCGTTCCTAAAGCATTAGGTAAAGAGGATGAGAACCGCGTCAACAACCTTGTTAGCATACTAGATGGGTACGCTGTAAAACAAGGGCATCATTTAAATGTCAACGTCTTTAACAGAGAAACATTATTAGATGCGATGGAACATCCTGAGGAATATCCACAGTTAACCATTCGTGTGTCTGGTTACGCAGTAAACTTTATTAAATTAACAAGAGAACAACAATTAGATGTCATTAATAGAACATTCCACGGTTCTTTGTAAGTAATATTAGAGGAGTTGATTCATAACTCCTCTTTCAAAAATTTTTTAGCATGCGAAAAAATCGTGCTTTCCTAATTTGAAGGGAGATTAATCATCATGAACGGAAACATTCATTCAATCGAAACTTTTGGAACTGTTGATGGGCCAGGGATCCGCTACGTCATTTTCACACAAGGATGCCTTCTTCGCTGCCAGTTTTGCCATAATGCCGATACTTGGGAAATAGGAATTGGTAAGCAAATGTCCGTTTCCGAAATCATCGATGATTTAAAATCCTACTTACCATTCATTGAAGCATCCGGAGGAGGAATTACCGTTTCTGGCGGGGAACCTCTTCTACAAATTCCATTTTTAATCGAATTATTTAAAGAATGTAAAAAATTAGGGATTCATACGACAATCGATTCTTCTGGCGGCTGTTATTCCCATGCAGAACAGTTTCAAACGAATTTACAAGAACTTCTTCAGTATACAGATTTAATTTTGCTGGATTTAAAGCATATCGATAGAAAAAAACATAAAAAACTTACTGGAATGGCAAATGACCATATTCTTGAGTTTGCTAAGTATTTATCGGCTCATGATATACCAGTATGGATTCGGCATGTTCTTGTTCCAACAATCACTGATGATATCGATGACTTAAAACGATTAAGCGAATTTATCGGCACTTTAAAAAATGTGCAAAAAGTCGATGTTCTGCCCTATCATCAGCTTGGTGTCTATAAATGGGAAGCTCTTGGCATGGAGTATCCATTAAAGGATATCAAACCACCTAGTGAGGAAAGTACGGCTTTTGCTCAAAAAATATTGAACGAAAAGCTATCATAATTCAAATATGCCCATTGTCAAAAAAGAAATTGACAATGGGCATTTCTAATACTCTGTCCAGGCTATTTTTGAGGATTGTCAAACAAATTACTACCATTTGTGGTTTACATTCTTAGCTGTTCGCTAATTATTTCCACCAATGATCAAACATTGTTGCAGGGAGCTGCCTTTTATGCTCTGTTAAAAGATAACGCTCTTCTATTTTCTCTGCTACTTCCTCTGCTACTTCTTTTCCTTCTAAATAATCGTCTAATTGATCATACGTGATTCCAAGTTCCGTTTCATCAGCTTGCCCGGGCGTTTGATCAAGTAAATCCGCAGTTGGGATTTTCAAATAAATACTCTCATCAGCACCTAATTCTTTTAAAAGTGCTTTTCCCTGACGTTTTGTCAAACCTGATAATGGCAGTAAATCGGCCCCACCATCGCCGTATTTTGTAAAAAATCCAGTAACAGCCTCCGCCGCATGATCAGTGCCGATAACTAAGAGATTGGCTTGCCCTCCAATCGCGTATTGGGCAATCATTCGCATTCGTGCTTTCACATTTCCTTTGTGATAATCCCTTAATTCTTGCCCACCGACACTTTTATCATATTCAGCTTTGACAGCATCAACCGCATCCTTCACATTAAATGAATATGATTCATCAGGCTGAATAAACCTCAAAGCTTTTTGTGCATCATCTTCGTCCTTTTGCGCACCGTAAGGAAGACGAACAGCTACAAATTTTACAGCAAATCCTTCAGTTCGAAGTTGCTCAACAGCAAGCTGTGCCAAGCGACCAGCTAATGAAGAATCCTGTCCACCACTTATCCCTAACACAAAACCGTTTGCCTTTGTTTTCTTTAGATAATCTTTAAGAAAATGAACTCGTTTTGTAATTTCCTCTTTTGGCTCTATTATTGACTGAACGGATAATTCCTTTATAATTTGCTGCTGTAGCTTTCTCACATGACTCTCCTCCTTATATCATAATTCATGCTTTTTTTAGTACATCGTCCAATATTTTAAATGGGACCGAGTCCTCTATAAAAAGCTCCTTATTTTAAAAAAGCGTCCTTTTTCAGCTTCGCTTGGACTTCTTGAATGTTCTTTATTTTATTGTCCCAGCATTTTTGACTTAAATCGACTGGATATTCTTCGGGATTTAATGTTCGTTTATACTCCTCCCACAGGAGTTCAAGATTTTCATCAGCATAGCGTTGCATTTCCCAGATAGACGGAGACTGATAAACAAGCTCTCCTCCTGCAAAAATATCCTGATGCAATTCTTTTGCCACAAAATTGGTAACAAATTTACTTACATAAGTGTGAACAGGGTGGAACATTTTTAACGGTTCTTCTTCCTGCGGATTTTCGTCCTCTAAGGCAATATAATCCCCTTCTGATTTATGATTGATACTATTGATAATGCGATATACTCTTTTTAAGCCAGGTGTTGACACTTTTTCTGGATTACCACTAATTTTGATTGTATCCTGCATCTCACCATTGTCATCTTCTATCGAAGCTAATTTATAAACAGCACCTAAAGCAGCCTGATCGTAAGCAGTAATTAATTTCGTTCCGATCCCCCAAACGTTTATTTTCGCATCCTGTGCTTTTAAGTTCATGATTGTGTACTCATCTAAATCATTGGAAGCAACAATTTTTGCATTTGGGAATCCAGCATCATCAAGCATCCTTCTTGCTTCTTTTGAAAGATATGCTAAGTCACCGCTATCCAAACGAATTCCGACAAAGTTAATTTTATCGCCTAATTCCTTGGCAACCTTTATCGCATTTGGTACCCCTGATCTTAACGTGTCATATGTATCAACAAGAAAGACGCAGTCCTTATGACGGCGTGCATACTTATGAAAAGCAGTGTATTCATCCTTATAAGCTTGAATTAACGAATGGGCATGCGTACCCGATACGGGAATACCAAACTTTTTTCCGGCACGAACATTGGAAGTGGAATTAAAACCACCGATAAAAGCAGCTCTTGTTCCCCAAATAGCAGCATCGAGTTCATGTGCTCTTCTCGTTCCAAATTCCATCGCTATTTCGTCACCAACAATATGTTTGATTCGAGAAGCTTTTGTTGCAATCAATGTTTGGTAATTCACAATGTTTAGCAACGCTGTTTCAATTAGTTGAGCTTCTGCCAAAGGGGCTTCAACGCGAATTAATGGTTCATTGCCAAAAACAACTTCTCCTTCCACAACAGAACGGATATTCCCAGTAAAACGCAACGTTCTCAAATATTCGAGGAAGTCGACTCCATAACCGGCCTCATTTTTCAAATATTCAAGATCGCTATCTGTAAAGCGAAATTGTTGGATATATTCAATAATTCGTTCAAGCCCTGCAAAAATAGCATAACCATTTCCAAATGGAAGCTTGCGGAAGTAAACCTCGAAAACAGCTTTTCGATTATGAATTCCATCTTCCCAATATGTTTCAGCCATATTAATTTGATATAAATCGGTATGTAAAGTTAAGCTATCATCACGATAGTGGTTACTCATAAACTTTGTCCTTCCTTCTTCTCCAATTCGATTGCCAAATGACATATATGAAGCAATCGATTCATCGTTAAAACTATACGATTTTACCATTTAAACAACCTTTAATATGTTCCAACGCCCACCTATGTCCTACCTCATTAAAACTTGCAACAGCATTTTCATGGACAGTTATATTAAAACCTTTATTATATGCATCAACAGCAGTGTGCAAAACACAAATATCTGTACAAACACCAACTAAATGTAGTTCTGTAATTGCTCTTTCTCTTAATTTAATTTCAAGATCAGTTCCCGCAAAGGCGCTATATCTAGTCTTATCCATCCAATAAACACTTTCAAGCTCTTTGTTATCATGATAGAGTTTTTCTAAACTTCCGAACAAATCACGACCACTTGTACCTTCAATATTATGTGGCGGGAATAGCTTCGTTTCTGGATGATAACGGTCATCTCTTTTATGTAAATCGATAGCAAAAACAACCAATTCACCTTGGTTAATAAAATTCTCTGTTATTTTTGTAATTTCTCCTTCTATTTTCTCGCCGGGCTCTCCACAAGGTAAAGCTCCAGTGACAAAGTCAACAGTATAATCGATATTTATTAACGCTTTTTTCAAAGCTTTCCCTCCCCAATCATGTTTTGTAAATCATTTTAACGTATTTAAGAAGTTTTCACAATCATTCCTGACTAACGATAATTGGATTGACAAATATTTCTGTAAACCTTATAGTCTATATGTAAACCAAAATTAAAAAAAAGTTAACATTTGAAAGGAGCATATGATGAATAAGGAACAAATCAAATTAAGATCGATGATTTTAACTGCTCTTTTTGCAGCAATCATTGGAATTATGGCACAGTTAACCATTCCGCTCCCACTTGTTCCCATTACTGGACAAACATTAGCAATTGGGCTGGCCGCAACTATTTTAGGTTCAAAATATGGAACTTTATCGGTTCTCTTGTATTTAGTAATTGGTTCTGCAGGAGTACCTGTTTTTGCTGAGTTCTCAGCAGGAATTTCAAAACTTATCGGACCGACAGGGGGATTTTTAGTTGGATTTCTTCCTGCCACTTTTATCATGGGCATATATTTAGAAAAGCTAGGCTTTACTTTTAAACATGCACTTATCGCTAATATAATCGGGATGCTCATCACCTTATTTTTTGGGACAATATGGTTAAAGATTTCAGCAGCTTTATCTTGGACTGCTGCTTTTACCAGTGGCTTTATACCGTTTTTGTTAGTTGGAATGATCAAAGCTGGACTTGCTTCATGGCTCGGCGTTCTTATTAGAAAACGATTGATTCAAGCGAAACTGCTTTTTACAGCAAAAACGGATATACAGCGCTCTCTTTAACGATTGAGCAGATTAACATTAAAGAGGAATAAACGCATGACCAAAATAAAGCATGAAACCTTTTCTAAAGTAAATCGTATAAATAGTTAAGTTGCATTTACATCTTTCACCTCTTATACTGAAAGATGGTGCTTCCAATTATCGAGGTGAACTTATGCTAGAATCCTTGTTTGATTTTATTAGCCTTTCGGCACTTTATACGATGTATGCCGGCTTATTCCTTATATTGCTCGATCTAATATGGATCTGGAATATCGAATATCAATTTATCGCTTCCCATCAACTAGATAATGAACGTGGATTGCTTCCTGTTGGCACCCATTTTTTCAATGCAAATCCATCCTTTCATTATATCTTGATTTGGGTTATGAGATATATTAGAAAAAAAACAGGAGCCCCAGATGAGGACGACAGTCATGCTATTTCATTATTCATAGCAGACTAGTACTCATACTGGAGGTACAGAATGAAATATAAATTAAAAATATTGATTGTATTATTGTTTACGGTTATTTTTTTATCAGCTTGTTCTGCCCAGAACGGAAATAATGTAGGTTTCTTTCACACTTTTGTTGTGTTGCCTTTTGAAAATTTAATTCATACTACGGCCAATTTATTTGGAGGAAATTTCGGTTTATCGATTATTTTTATCACATTGATTATTCGCCTTATCCTTATGCCAATGATGCTTAAACAAACAAAAAAACAGCGGTCCATGAAAATAAAAATGGATGCGATGAAACCAGAGCTTGATGCCATTCAAACAAAGCTAAAGAAAACAAAAGACGTGGCTGAACAGCAAAAGCTTCAGCAGGAAATGTTTGCTCTATATAAAAAACATAATGTTAATCCATTATCGATAGGATGCTTGCCGCTCTTGATTCAAATGCCTATTTTGATCGGATTCTATTATGCAATAAGAGGTTCTGCTGAAATAGCCAGCCATTCTTTCTTATGGTTCAGCCTTGGACAACCGGACATTTGGCTAACAGCGATTGCTGGTATTGTTTACTATTTGCAGTTTAAAGTTTCCTTAGCAAATATGCCGAAAGAACAGCAAAAGCAAATGAAAATAATGGGATTACTTTCACCTGTCATGATCGTTTTTGTTTCATTAAATGCTCCTGCTGCTCTTCCTCTTTATTGGGCGATTGGTGGAAGCTTTCTAATTGTTCAAACATTAATAGCTAAATATTTATATAAAAAAGAGGAATCGATTGCTGTCACAAATCAACAATAAATTAAGAGGGTGTCTTTCAGACACCCTCTTAATTTATTGCCAGGAAATAGCCATAAAAAGCCAACAGCACACCAATTAGGTACGTAATTCCTAAATAAAAAACTCCTGTAAAGATGTGTTTTCCATTTAACAATTGAATGGCCTCTACATTCATTGTTGAAAAGGTGGTAAAGGCCCCCAAAAAACCAACACCAAATAATGAATATATATGTTCAGAAACTCCTGCAAATAAGTATCCAAGAAAAAATGAGCCGATTAGATTGACAATTAAGGTTGCTAGTGGCAGCTTCGTCAGCTTTAGCCTTTTTACAACATTTCCAATCCAAAATCTACTTATCGCACCGAAGAAGCCACCAACAGCAACAAATCCCCATCCGATCATTAAGAATCCACCTGCTTTTGTCCAATTTTTAACCCTGCGTATGCAAAAAAGAGACCACCAATCATACTAATCGTGACGTATAAGAGCAGAGCCATGATTGCATCATTTTCCCATAAAAATAAAACATCTACACTTAACGTCGATAAAGTAGTAAAAGAACCAATCATTCCTGTTCCAATTCCAGTAGCTAACGAAGGATTCGTCTGATAAAGTATATGGGATGTGAACCACCCTAAAAGGAAGGCTCCTAACAAATTTACTGCGACGGTACCGTATGGAAAAGCATTTCCAAAAAAATAGAGCGTTATGAATGAAACGAAATATCGCAATAAACTTCCAACCGCCCCGCCAATTCCGACATATAGATAAGCCTTCAAAATATCCACCTCTATGTTGAAAATAAAAACATCACATTTCCATAACGCAATTATTCATTCTAAATTATCATAATATATTTTAACATCTTCTAGACAATCTGTTTTCTCAATTTCAACATCTGTGAGATCTGCATAAACAGTCCTACTTGCGTTCACTTCATCTGGTTCATAGACAATGTATAAATCCATATTTCCCCGTAGTTCTTATATATTGAATCAAATTATTAAAACCATACTACTGATTTTGTGCTCATTTCATGTGAAACCATGGTTTCAACGTCTTTCAGCATGGCGGAAAGGTCCTCCGATTCCATGAAATGATCGGAGAGAACATGAGCAAAAAGTCAACAAAAAACTGCGATTTTTTATAAAAGCGCAGTTTTTTATGTGCAATTTAATGGGCATTTTATTTGTTATTTTTATTGGTCCCAGAAGGATATCGGCTTCCATATAAAATAACAACCTTACTTATGAATCTCCTCAAAATAATCCTTATAAAATCCGCCAACTTTTCCACTATTGTCGACAATAAAGTAAAATTCCTCTGTTTCATTTTTAACTTCATAAGATTGGCCGACTGTTAACGCACGACTCACAATATACTTTTCAGCATTTGTATGAATACACTTAACCATTTTGATTGTTTCCGAATTATTCCAAGTTAGATGTCTCATTCTATACTCCTTCATTGTTTATTCCTACATTATTATAGAAATATACTTTGAGTGGTGCAACTCTTTTTGATAATGAAGATACTTTTCTCAAAACAAATGCTCAATAGAAAAACAAACAGAGAAAAGAACACTGTGCTCAATTCACACAAAAACACCCTTAATGAGTAAGCTTTTTTCGTATTTTCATGATTTTACCTTCATCAAAAGTGAAAAATTCGCCTGTAAGGACATTTTTTAATGTTACATATGTTTTTTCGCAAATTGTATCTAGTCTAATGAATTCAAGAAATTGATAACATTTATTTTCGTAGACCACTTCATAATAGCGATTCTCAATAAATGTATTCATAAAGAGCACCTTCTTTCTGAGATGGTGTTACTCCTTTTTACCACCCTTATGCTTGCATGAAACATTTTTCTCAGAAAAAATTACAATTTACATCCGAGTCTGACAAGTTCTTCCTCCAATTTCTGATAATATCCTGGACTCACTCTCCCTTTAGAGCCGCGAAGAATTTCTTTTGCATAGTGAAGTGGCGGAGCCGACTCTGGTTGTTTCTTATATACATGAAAAGTTAAAACATCCGGAATCAGTGTTTCACTCATTTTCACATCAACAAATGTTGGCCGATACCACCCCAAATTAAAGCCTTCCCTATCAAAAAGATAGTATAATCCTTGAAAAGGAATATCATATAAAATCCCTTCCGTCACACCACCATCTTCAATAATATCAGCCCGTCCTCCATCATTTGCGCTAAATAAATATTTCATAGAATAGCCTTCCAGTTTACAAGCTCCTGCCACTTTTTCAAAAAGGTGAGCGACTTGTGCTTTCTCAAACCTTTCGACGTCCATACAAGATCCATAAGCAAAGTAATAAATGGAAGCTGGTTTTTTGTTTAACAGTTGATATAATTTCCAATCTCCATGTGGGATCAGTTCTTTACCTAAACCTTCCTTTTTCTCTATGTAGACAAGGCCGGAATATTCTCCATTATCCGTAAAGATTTGTGCTTCCACTCGCTCATATAAATTATCCTCCCTGTCAGCCTTATACTCTTCAAGATCATCCAATTTCGATAAAATCGCTTGATCGATTTCATATAATTCTCCATATACCTTCCCTTGTTCGGAGCGTTTCATCGCTGGGTAACCATATCCAGTATCAAATAGCTCTCCATATATCCACGCTTGTTGGGCAATAAGCACAGCGCTTTTTAATAGCGCATGATTTCCTTCATGCTTCCTTAATGTGCCGTATACAAAAACCTTCATCTCAACGACCTCCTACAACTTCAAGACTTTTCTGACATCTCTATTTTAACTGAAGAGATTCCGCTTGTCTTTCATAGCTATAGCAAATCCATTAATTCCAGAACAACTCTATCAAGCTTTGGATAAGATTTCGTCCCTGCTCTTTCTTTAAGATTGAATACCTATATGAAGTCTGTCTAAGTTCAATCACTTTTATTTTCGCCAGCTCTGTCCGGATATAATAATCATAATTCATTTCTCCATCCTCCCTTATACATCCATCATATCTTTACATTACTTCCGCTACATTGGGAGTAAGAACGAACAGAGCTACATCTAAAGGTTGAAAAAATTTCAGTCTACATTATTTTTCGAAAATTTCGCGAAATGTCTTTTCAAAGCAGCAAAGATCCTTTACAATGAATAAACATAGATTTACAATCCTTTTACCTGGAGGTATGCACAATGAAGATTATGAGTAATGAATTGTTAATCGTCTCGTATCGCGATGCATTGAAGTCGGAAAAGGATAAGGAATGGGCAAAAATTTTGAAAGATGAAATTAGAAAACGTGGACTAAAGCCTTTTAAGGATTAAGAATGATAATGTATAATATTTTGGAAACAAAAAACAGCCACCGTGCACATTTTGCAACGGTGGCTGTTTTTGAATAATGCCTATTCAAAAATTAATGATTCAGGATCCTCGATAAGTTCTTTAATTCGCTTTAAAAATGTAACCGCCTCTTTGCCATCGACGATTCGATGGTCATAAGAAAGGGCGATATACATCATCGGACGATTCTCCATCCTTTCCTCATCTATGGCAACTGGACGAAGTTTAACCGAATGCATGCCTAAAATTCCAACCTGTGGTCCATTTAAGATTGGTGTGGAGAGCAAAGAACCGAACACTCCACCATTTGTAATCGTAAAGGTACCACCTTGCAGATCGGTAAGGGCAAGTTTGTTTTGACGAGCCTTATCAGCAAGCGCTAAAATGTCTTTCTCAATTTCCGCAAAACTTTTTCGGTCTGCGTCGCGCACGACCGGTACAACAAGTCCTTCCGGAGCGGAGACAGCAATTCCAATATCATAAAACTTTTTCAGAACAATTTCATCACCTTGTATTTCAGCGTTCAATAGCGGTGATTTCTTTAATGCGGCAACGACTGCTTTTGTAAAAAATGACATAAAACCAAGCTTTACATCATTTTCTTCCAAAAATTTATCTTTCCGGCGCTTGCGTAAATTTAATACATTTGTCATATCAACTTCGTTAAAAGTAGTCAGCATAGCCGCTGTATGCTGTACTTCCACTAAGCGATTAGCGATCGTTTGTCTTCTGCGGGACATGCGAATTCGTTCCACTGGCTTATCATCGCTCACTATCTCTTGCCTTGCTGCAGGCACCGGTGCTGGTGTAGCAGCCCTCGGTTGTTCATGTTGAAATCCTTGAACATCTTGAGCACGTACTCGTCCTAACGGATCAACTGTTGGAACTTGACTTAAATCAATGCCTTTTTCTCTTGCTAGTTTCCGTGCCGATGGGGATGCGATTGGGCGTTCCTTCTTTTCTTCTTTTAATGCTGAATTTGGCTGCTCTTGTATATTTTCTTCAACGTGCGTTTCTTGAACAGAGACAGGAGCTGGTTCCTTTCCCTCCTCTGAAACGATAGCAATCACTTCTCCGACATTAACAGTATCCCCTTCATTATATTTCATTTCAGTCAAGATCCCACTGTAGTCAGAGATGATTTCAACATTGACCTTATCAGTTTCTAATTCAACTAAATAGTCGCCTTTTTCAATTTTGTCGCCCACTTTTTTTAGCCATCCAGCTACAGTTCCTTCTGTAATTGATTCTGCTAACTCTGGAATTCGAATTTCCGCCACCTTAATTTCCTCCTTCTTCAAAAACGGGTGATTACTTTATCAATAATACATGCTTGCTCCATCTTATGAACATCAGGATCTCCCTCAGCCGGACTTGAACGGCGACGTCGCCCAACATAGTGCACTTCAATATTGCTTGCCGCTATTTCTTTAATACGGGGTTCAACAAATGTCCACGCTCCCATATTTTTCGGTTCTTCTTGGACCCAAACAATTTCCTTTAAATTAGGAAATTTATCCAAAATCATTTTCAGACTTTCCATTGGAAAAGGATAAATTTCTTCCACACTGACCACATGGAGCCATTCCGTATTTTCTACAGTATCTAGCTGTTCAAGAAGATTGATAATCATTTTCCCTGTTCCCAAAACTACGCGCTCGATCTTATCAGCCTTTGGCCCAGTCGCTTTATGCTCGATAATTGAATGGAATTCTCCTTTACTCAGGGCACTTGGATGCGATGCTACTCTAGGGTTTCGCAGCAAGCTTTTTGGCGTCATGATGACAAGAGGGCGTACCTCCTCTTTATTTAAAATTGCAGCCTGCCTTCTTAAAATATGAAAGTATTGTGCGGCAGACGTTAGGTTAGCAACTGTCCAGTTATTTTCCGCTGCCAGCGTTAAAAATCTTTCCATACGGGCACTAGAATGCTCTGGTCCTTGGCCCTCGTATCCATGAGGAAGAAGGATAACGAGTCCCGATTTTTCACCCCACTTCGCCCTTCCTGATGAAATAAATTGGTCAAAAATAACTTGTGCGGCATTAGAAAAATCGCCAAATTGCGCTTCCCATATAACTAATGTTTCAGGCGCAAAAACATTGTATCCGTATTCAAAACCTAGCACGGAACCTTCTGATAACGGACTGTTATAGACACTAAAAGAAGCCTTCGCATCTGATAAGCGGTGCAATGGAGAAAATTTTTCCCCTGTATTCTGATCATATAAAACGATATTTCGATGAGCAAATGTACCGCGCTCTGAATCCTGACCTGAAAGGCGCACAGGAGTTCCATCAGCGATTATGGAGGCAAAAGCAAGCGTCTCGGCTAAGCCCCAATCGACTTTTCCATTATTTTTAAATGCATCTAGGCGTCTCTTTAAAATTCTATTTAATTTGCTGAATACTTGAAATCCTGCCGGCCATTGTAAAAGCTCTTCATTCATTTTCTGTAGCTTTTCAAGAGGAACCCCTGTTTTCATCCTAGAAATTCCTTTCTCCACAGTTTCAGGTGGTTTAGGATCTCCTTCTTTTTCCTCTTTTTCCGGCACTTTTTCATATGCTTCCTGAAGTCTAGTAGTTACTTCACTTTCGAGCTGTTTAAGCTCGCCTTGTGTAAGAATACCTTCCTGAAGTAATTTTTGTGCGTATAGATTCTTCACAGTTGGGTGTTTTTGAATAAGTTGGTACATTAACGGATTTGTCGTCATCGGTTCATCCATTTCATTATGGCCAAACCTGCGATAGCCGACGAGATCAATTAGAACATCCTTTTTAAACGTTTCACGATATTCACAGGCAAATTGTGCTGCGGCCAATACCGCTTCTGGATAATCAGCATTAACATGTAAAATCGGCATTTCATAGCCTTTAGCTAAATCACTCGAATACCTCGTGGAACGAGAATCCGTTCTCTCAGTAGTGAAACCAATCAAGTTATTGGCAATGACATGAATCGTACCACCCGTACGATATCCTTTTAAGCGGCTTAAATTTAACGTTTCAGCTACAATTCCTTGTCCAGGAAATGCGGCATCACCATGGACAAGAATAGCCAATGCCGAGCTTAAATCTTCTTTCGGATACCCCTTGTCTGTACGATTATCTTGGGCAGCACGGGTAAATCCTTCCACTACAGCTCCAACAAATTCAAGATGGCTCGGATTATTCGCCAATGTAATTCTCGCTTTGCGCTGATTCATTTCAGGTAATTCACGATTAAGACCAAGATGATATTTTACATCTCCTGTCCACCCAAAATTAATTCCAATCGAGCCTTCTGAAGGCACTAATTCTTTATTTGGTGCATGCTGAAACTCTGCAAAAATCATTTCATACGGCTTTCCTAAATTATGAGCAAGAACGTTCAAACGCCCCCTATGAGCCATTCCAATATTAATTGTTGACGCACCGTTCTCAACCGTTTCCAAAATAATTTCATCGATTAAAGGAACTAATGAATCCAGGCCCTCTATAGAAAAGCGTTTTTGGCCAACGAAGGTTTTATGGATAAATTTTTCAAACTCCTCGACCTCTGTTAAGCGTTTCAGCACTTTTTTCTTTTTATCAGCAGTTAATGATGGAAGCAGACTCCCACTTTCAATTTTGTTGCGAATCCACATTTTCTCTTGATTATTATTAACATGTCGGATTTCAAAAGCAATTTTTCCGGTGTATACCTTTTTCAAGTACTCAATTGCATCATAACCATTTTTTAGATGGTGTGGAATATCCGTTGAGATAAAATGAGCTGGTATTTCCTCTAGATCTTGTTTCGTTAGTCCGTAATACTCCATTTCGATTAATTCTTTATCAGGTTCTTGATTTTTCAAGGGGTAAATATCAGCTGCTAAATGGCCATAGCCTCTTACTTTGTCAGCGAGATTGGCTGCTGCTAATATTTTTTCAATCGGTGTGCTAACTTGAATTACATTAGATTCGGAATGTGCAATCTCATTCTTTTCCAATGTAGGTGGTCCATTTTCTGCGAAGTATGCTTTTATCTCTTCGTCCACTGAATCAGGATTTTCTAAATAGGCTTCATACATCTCTATGACATATCCTAAATTCGGTCCGTGAAATCCTTGCCATACTGGTCCTTGACCATCTGATGGCTTCCTCATGTGAAATACCTCCAAAATCTTTTAAGAAATTGATCACTTTATCCTCTATCTCCTCCATTGATAAACTCAAATGTTAGAATAATATTATTTTTCAGAGGATATAACGTTTTCAAGGCTATTCTAACACGTTCATGTAAGAACTACAAAGGTTTTAACTGTGCAAACAGTAAAAACTTTTGCTAGGCAATTACCTATTGTAATAAAATTTTAACACCCGTTTAAATTATTACATCATTGGATAAATTTCCTCATCAATAGGCAAATTATGAATGAATATAAATCAAGGAGATGAACGATGCGTGAATATTGGTCGTGCAAAGGAAATAGCAGAAAGTGCTGAAGTTCATAACGTCACATATGAAGGGTTTCCAGTGATCATCCAACATGTTGATGAACAAACAAAAACAGCGAGAATTTATTCGAAGCAAAATCCTGAATATGAACAGACTGTCCCAATCTTAAACTTAATTGAAGAGGAATAAAATCAGGCTGCCCGCAAACGCTCGCTTTCTTCGTTGCTCGTCTTGTCCGGTGCTCATTACCTATTATGGTAACTCCGCTCCTCCCAAGGCTTCGCGCCTCGAAATCAAACGTTTTAACTGATTTTTTTTATTTTTGACTTTGTCTACACTCTGAAATAATTTCTCATTGACTTTATTGGTTTATTGTAGTAAATTTTAGAAAATTGAATTTAATTTCTTATCAAGAGAGGTTGAGGGTCTGGCCCTATGAAACCTCAGCAACCTGCAAGTATTTATTGCAAGGTGCTAATTCCTGCAAGTTTTGTAAATAAACTTGGAAGATAAGAAGAATGGCTCATATCCGTTATGAAAAGTCTTCTTCTTATAGAAGACTTTTTTTGTTTGGCTTTGTTATATGCCGGAGTTGATTTTCAGCTCATTTTCTCTCTCATAAGACCTTTCAATAGAAATAAAAGGGCGTGCGAATCAAAGTTTCACAAGAAATAAGCCAAAATCGCTTTATCAACAATTCTGTTTAACAAAGTCTTTGTTTAAGATGCATACAGACATATTACAAGCAAATTTTATGAACTTAAGGAGTGTTATCTTATGTATGAACTCGAAACAAAATTGGCGCAAATCGGAAATCGCAGTGAAAAAACAACAGGTACAGTAAATCCTCCTATTTATCTTTCTACCGCCTATCGTCATGAAGGAATTGGTCAATCAAGCGGCTACGATTATATCCGAACTGGAAATCCAACAAGACAAATTTTAGAACAGACGATAGCCGAGCTTGAAGAAGGTGATGGCGGGTTCGCCTGTAGTTCTGGAATGGCGGCTATTTTGACAGTACTTTCTCTCTTTCAATCAGGAGACGAATGGATTGTCGCAAAGGATTTATATGGCGGTACATACCGTATTCTTGAGGAGAACTTTAAGAAATGGGGCCTTAAAGCAACATATGTGAATACGAGCGATGTTGCCAATATACAGGAATATATTACCGAAAAAACAAAAGCTATCTTTATTGAGACACCTACAAATCCCCTTATGGAACAAACCGATATCAAGGCAGTTTCAAAAATAGCAAAAGAAAACAAACTTTTAGTAATTGTCGACAATACGTTTTACACTCCTTATATTCAAAAACCGATTAGAGATGGTGCTGATATCGTCATCCATAGTGCCACCAAATATTTAGGCGGACACAATGATGTTTTGGCCGGATTGATTGTCGCGAAAGGAAAAGAACTTTGCGAGTCTCTAGCTTTCTATCATAATGGCAATGGCTCAGTTCTAAGCCCTTTCGATTCATGGCTGTTAATGCGGGGAATGAAGACGCTAGCCCTAAGAATGGAAAAACATGAGCAAAATGCAAAAGAGCTTGTCCGCTTTCTGTTAGAACATGACGCCGTAACAAATGTCCTTTACCCAGGACGAGGAGGAATGGTTTCATTTCGAATTCAACATGAAGCATGGGTGAATCCTTTCTTGCAAAACTTGCAATTAATCACATTTGCTGAAAGCTTAGGTGGAACTGAAAGTTTTATCACCTATCCTGCTACACAGACCCATGCAGATATTCCCGAAAAGATTCGATTTGAAACAGGGGTAGATAATTGTTTACTGCGCTTCTCAGTCGGATTAGAGCATAGCAATGATTTAAAAAATGATTTACAGCAAGCATTCATAAAAGCCAAACAGGAGGTAGTACGATGAACGAAGACTGTTGTTACTCTTTTGAAACGAAGTTGCTTCACAATAACTCAAAATTTGATCTTACAACTGGAGCTGTCAGCGTCCCCATTCAGCATGCCTCAACCTTCCATCAATCAAGCTTTGACACTTACGGAAAGTATGATTACGGTCGAAGCTTGAATCCTACACGGGAAGCTCTCGAGGAGCAATTAGCTCATTTAGAGGGTGGTACTCGTGGGTTTGCATTTGCTTCTGGAATGGCTGCCATTTCAACCGCCTTTCTCCTCCTATCCAAAGGTGACCATGTCGTCATGACGGAGGATGTATACGGCGGAACCTATCGCATGGTAACAGAGGTTCTCTCACGCTTTGGCATTGAGTATACATTTGTCGATATGACTGATCTCGATGCCGTCACGAAGGCTGTTCAAGCAAATACGAAAGTATTTTATGTCGAAACTCCTTCAAATCCAACGTTAAAAGTTACAGACATTAAAGCAATCAGTCTGATCGCCAAAAAACATGGGGCATATACATTTGTCGATAATACTTTCCTAACTCCTGCCTTACAAAGGCCTTTGCAATTAGGGGCGGATGTCGTCCTCCACAGTGCTACAAAATTTTTATCCGGTCACAGTGATGTGGTTGCAGGTGTCGCTGTTGTAAGAGATGAAGAATTGGCAAATCGACTTGCTTTTTTACAAAATTCCTTCGGGGCTGTACTCGGCGTTCAGGACTGTTGGTTAGTAATGCGCGGTCTTAAGACATTATCAGTTCGATTACAGCAATCGGTCAAAACAGCTACTAAATTGGCACACTTTTTCCGCCAGCACGATTCAGTAAAGAATGTTTATTATCCTGGTTTAAAAGAGCATCCCCAATATGAATTGCAAAAAAAGCAAGCTTTAAACGCGGGGGCTGTTTTATCTTTTGAACTTGAATCAGAAGAACTGACTAAAAAATTCGTTGAAAATGTTAGAATTCCCGTTTTTGCAGTTAGCCTGGGAGCAGTGGAATCAATCCTTTCATACCCCGCGAAGATGTCGCATGGAGCGATGCCAAAAGCAGAACGAGAAAAAAGGGGAATCAGCAATAGTTTACTAAGATTGTCTGTTGGTTTAGAACATGCGGACGATTTAATTAATGATTTTACTACGGCATTAACCTATGCCTATTCACCAATTAAATAAAAAAGGAGTAAGAATATGAGTTTCCTAGAAAAACTAAAAAGTGAAATTCTCATTGCAGATGGTGCTATGGGGACCCTTCTATACTCCTATGGGACAGATAGCTGCTTCGAAGAATTAAACCTTTCACACCCAGATGAAATCACAAAAATCCATCAAGCTTATATTGAAGCTGGTTCAGATATTATCCAAACAAATACGTATGCAGCCAATTTTTTAAAACTTCAAAGATATGGTTTAGAAGACTCTGTTAAGGAAATAAATAGCGCTGCAGTAAGAATTGCCAAAGAAGTGGCGCAAAAAGATGTTTATGTCCTTGGCACAATGGGTGGAAACCGTGGTGTAAATCCAAAGGCGCTCTCCCTTGAGGAAATTAAGCGCAGCTTTCGAGAACAACTTTATTGTCTGCTGCTAGAGGATGTAGATGGAATCCTGCTTGAGACCTTTTACGATCTTGAAGAGATTGAAACAGTATTAACCATTGCTAGAAAAGAAACAGCCCTCCCAATCATTGCACAGGTTTCCGTTCAAGAACCAGGCGTCATGCAAAATCAAACAGCTATTAACGATGCCTTTGCGAAACTCGAAGGATTAGGTGCAGATGTTGTTGGTTTAAATTGCCGAATTGGCCCTCATCATATGATTAAAAGTTTAGAAGAAGTGCAGATTCCTAGCAAAGCTTTTCTATCTGCATTTCCAAATGCTAGTCTTCCAACTTATACAGATGGCAAATTCCATTATGAAGGCGATGCAGACTACTTCAAAAGTTCAGCAAAAGCTTTTCAGGAACAAGGGGTGCGATTGCTTGGAGGATGCTGTGGTACAACACCTGCGCATATACGTGCTTTTGCAGAGGAATTGAAGGGTGCTACTCCGGTAACCGAAAAAATCATTAAACAAAAAAAGCAATCCTCCACTGAGATCGTGCAAACAGCCGTTCGAAATGAGGTGCCTCTGCAAACGATCGTCAAAGAAAGAGCATCGGTTATCGTTGAGTTAGATCCGCCGCGCAAACTCAACACGGAAAAATTTTTTCAAGGGGCAAAAGAATTAAAAGCTGCAGGCATTGACGCCATTACACTGGCAGATAACTCCCTTGCCTCACCTCGAATTGAAAATTCTGCTCTTGCATACTTAACAAAAACAAAGGTTGGCATGCGTCCTTTAGTGCATATCACCTGTCGTGATCGAAATATTATTGGTTTGCAATCCCATTTAATGGGACTTCACACACTAGGACTGCATGATGTACTTGCTGTGACCGGCGATCCAGCACGAGTTGGCGATTTCCCTGGTGCCTCTTCCGTTTACGATGTCTCTTCATTTGAATTAATACAAATGATTAAACAATTTAACGACGGTTTATCAAGTTCAGGGAAAGATTTGGGACAAAAGGGAGCCTTTTCTGTTGCTGCAGCATTCAATCCAAATGTTCGTTCACTGGAAAAAGCAGTAGAACGGATGGAAAAGAAAATCCAATATGGTGCTGACTATTTTATTACTCAGCCGATCTATTCAGAAGAAAAATTAATCGAGGTTTATCAAGCAACTAAACATTTAGACACCCCTATTTATATAGGGTTGATGCCATTAACAAGTAGCAGAAATGCTGAATTTCTTCACAATGAAGTACCCGGAATCAAAATTTCGCAAAATATTCGTGATACAATGGCATCATTAGCGAATAATCCGGTAGAAGCAGCTCGTGAAGGTGTTGCAATCACGAAAGATTTAATCAATGCAGCGACAGAATTATTTAATGGGATTTATTTAATCACACCTTTTTTACGTTATGAACTGACTGTTGAGCTTGCTCGCTATACTAACGAAAGTAGCAACAGGATATCGAGGAGGAAGCAAAATGTCAAAAGCATTACTCAATAAGCAATTAACGAAAAAAATTCTCATCATGGACGGAGCAATGGGAACCATGCTGCAACAGGCTTCATTGACGGCAAACGATTTTGGTGGTGAAGAGTTTGAAGGCTGCAATGAAATTTTGAATATTACCCGTCCTGATGTTATTGAATCGATTCACCTTCAGTATTTACAAGCAGGTGCAGATATTATTGAAACGAATACATTTGGAGCTACTGAAATTGTACTAGACGAGTATGAGCTTGGACATAAAGCTTATGAACTAAACAGACAAGCTGCACTCATCGCCAAAAAAGCAGCCGACAAAATAGCGACCCCCGATTGGCCAAGGTTTGTCGCAGGTTCAATGGGACCGACAACTAAAACACTATCAGTTACTGGCGGAACATCATTTGAAAAACTGCAAAAATCATATGAAGAGCAAGCGCTCGGCCTCATCGATGGCAATGTGGATATTCTTTTACTTGAAACAAGCCAAGATCTTCTAAACGTAAAGGCTGGCTTTCTAGGCATCCAAGAAGCATTTAAGAAGCGGCATATTGAGTTACCGCTCATTCTGTCTGGGACAATCGAGCCGATGGGGACAACTCTGGCAGGACAGTCAATCGAAGCATTTTACATCTCTGTTGAACATATGAACCCCCTCGCTGTTGGACTCAATTGTGCAACCGGACCTGAATTTATGCAAGATCATATCCGCTCACTTGCACAGCTATCCACTGCAGCAGTAAGCTGTTATCCTAATGCTGGTCTACCTGATGAAAATGGCAATTATCATGAAACACCAGCGTCGCTTGCCAAAAAACTAGGCGGATTTGCGGCAGAAGGTTGGTTAAATATAGTCGGGGGCTGCTGTGGCACAACACCTGAACATATTAAGGCAATTGCTGAAGAAATGACGCGTCATGAACCTAGGAGGCCAGCCCGCACGGACTATCATATGGTATCAGGGATTGAACCCTTTATTTATGACGATCCTACCCTCCGTCCTATTATGGTTGGGGAAAGGACAAATGTCATCGGCTCGCGGAAATTTAAACGCCTTATTTCTGAAGGAAAATTTGAGGAAGCTGCTGAAATCGCACGAGCACAAGTTAAAGGTGGGGCCCATGTGATCGACATTTGCTTAGCGGATCCGGATCGTAATGAGCTTGAGGATATGGAAAACTTTTTAAAAGAAGTAACAAAAAAAATTAAGGCACCGCTTGTCATTGATTCAACAGATGATAAAGTCATTGAAAAAGCCCTTGCCTATTCCCAAGGTAAAGCAATAATCAACTCCATTAACTTAGAAGATGGCGAGGAGCGCTTTGAATCGGTCGCAAGGCTTGTCCATCGGTTTGGAGCAGCAGTTGTCGTCGGAACGATAGATGAAAAAGGAATGGGGGTATCAGCGGAACGGAAGCTTGAAATTGCTAAACGTTCTTACGAGCTTCTTGTCCACAAATATAAAATCGCACCACAGGATATTATTTTTGACCCCCTTGTCTTCCCTGTAGGTACAGGTGATGAGCAATATATAGGTTCTGCTAAGGCAACAATTGAAGGAATACGCATGATTAAAGAAGAATTCCCTAAAGCATTAACGATCTTAGGAATCAGCAACGTTTCTTTCGGTTTACCCCCAGTCGGGAGAGAAATTTTAAATTCTGTTTTTCTCTATCATTGCACACAGGCCGGTCTTGATTACGCGATCGTTAACACGGAAAAGCTTGAACGCTTTGCCTCGATTTCAAAGGATGAAGTCGCACTTGCGGAAAGACTGTTATTTGAGACGACAAATGAATCTTTAGCTACCTTTACAGAGTTCTATCGAGATAAGAAAAAAGAAATCAGGAGCTCGACTCCAAATATGCCCCTTGATAAAAGATTGGCATACTATGTAATTGAAGGTACTAAGGAAGGATTGCTTAAAGATTTAGATAATGCCTTAAAAACATTCCCAACACCGTTAGAAATCATCAATGGACCTTTAATGGATGGAATGAAAGAGGTTGGCCGCCTCTTCAACAATAATGAATTAATTGTCGCCGAGGTTTTGCAAAGTGCCGAGGTGATGAAAGCAGCAGTATCTTACCTAGAACCTTTTATGGAAAAAAATGATACAAGCTCAAATAAAGGAAAAATTATCTTGGCGACCGTTAAAGGAGACGTTCATGATATTGGTAAAAATTTAGTCGACATCATCTTGAGCAATAACGGCTACGAGGTTATCGACTTAGGAATTAAGGTAGCACCCTCGACATTAATCGAAGCGGTAAAAAAGGAGGAACCCGATATAGTCGGCTTGTCCGGCCTATTAGTAAAGTCTGCTCAACAAATGGTCATAACAGCCCATGATCTAAAACAGGCTGGGATCAATATACCGATCTTAGTCGGTGGTGCAGCTCTTTCAAGAAAGTTCACCGATACAAAGATCTCGAAAGAGTATGATGGTCTTGTGCTTTATGCAAAAGATGCGATGAATGGTTTATCTTTAGCTAATCAAATACAAAATCAAGAAGAAAAGCTACTGCTGTTAGAGAAAAAGAAAGAAAAGATTTTAGAGGCGACCAATACTCTTACATTCGAACGCCCTGTTACAACAGCCGTTATGGAAAAAATGAAAGTGTCAACAACTGTCCCTGTTCATATTCCGCGTGATCTGGAAAGACATTTATTGAAGAGCTATACTTTAGACCATATTGAACCATATATCAATAGGCAAATGTTACTTGGCCATCACCTCGGAGTAAAAGGAAAAATTGATAAGTTATTGGCTGGCAATGATGAAAAAGCGCACAAGGTAAATGATACAGTTAATCAACTTATTTACGAAGCGAAGAAAAATGGTTGGATTAAACCTAGAGCTGTTTATCAATTTTTCCCAGCCCAATCTGATGGCAATAAAATCTATATTTATGACTCAACTAATCGCGAACGTATAATCGAAACATTTGATTTCCCCCGTCAGCAGAAAGGTGCTTATTTATGCCTTGCTGATTATATCAAATCAGTGGATAGCGGGGAGATTGATTACGTTGGATTTTTCGCCGTCACAGCCGGAAGAGGAATTCGCGAACAAGCAGAGAAACTGAAAGGTGCAGGAAGATTTCTAGAATCCCATGCCTTACAGGCGTTAGCACTTGAATCTGCTGAGGGCTTTGCCGAATTGATTCATCGACAAATGAGAGATGCATGGGGGTTCCCAGATCCTGCAAGCATGACAATGCAGCAGCGATTTGCCGCAAAATATCAAGGTCAACGCTTTTCATTCGGTTACCCTGCTTGTCCTGATTTAGAAGATCAAGCAAAGCTTTTTCAACTTCTTCAACCACAGGATATCGGGATTGAACTGACAGATGGTTTCATGATGGAGCCCGAGGCATCGGTTACGGCCATTGTCTTTGCCCATCCAGAAGCAAGATATTTTAATGTTTTATAAGAAGCTGTTCTCTATCTGAATAACCAAAAAAGCAAGTGGAGAAAGTGAACTGCCCCGTAAATGTTAGACACAATCTGACGTTTACGGGGGTTTTTTTATGTCCAAATTTACTGCAGAAGAAAGAATAAAAATAGTTTTACGGTATGTATATGGGAATGAGCCTATCAATGAGATTGCACGAGATGTTCAGGTAAACGCAGCTATTTTGAGTGGATGGATTCGTCTTTACGAACATCAAGGTATTGAAGCTTTTCAAAAAAACTATACAAGTTATTCCACTCCGTTTAAAATGGATGTACTAAATTATATGAACGAAACGGGCACATCTTCTATTGATACAGCTGCGATTTTTAATATCTCTTCTCCGGGAATGATACGAAATTGGAGATTAAAGTTGAAGCAAGATGGAATAAATGCCCTACAACCAAAGAAAAAGGGGCGTTTATCCATGAAGAAAGAAATAAAGAAAAGTGGAACAAAGAGAGATACTTCAACAGCAGTGGAAGATACAGTAGAAGCATTACAAGTGAAAGTGGAACGATTAGAAATGGAGAACGCCTACTTAAAAAAGTTGAATGCTTTAGTTCAAATGCAGGAAAAATTACAAACAAAATCAAAGCGCAAGTAATTTTTGAACTAAAGGAGCAGTATGAGGTCGTGGAATTAGTTAAAGTCGCAGACATTCCACGTAGCACGTATTATTATTGGGAAAAACGATTGCATCAAGTAGATAAATATGGGGAAGTTAAAGAGGCAATCAAAGAGATTTATCATGAACACAAAGGTCGTTATGGGTACCGTCGAATAGCTAAAGAACTAGAGAAAAGAGGATTTCATCATAATCCGAAAACTATTAATCACCTAATGAATGAAATGGGACTAAAATGTCTGGTACGAATGAAAAAGTATCGATCTTACAAAGGCAATGTAGGGAAAATCGCCCCCAATCTATTAAATCGTGATTTTTCTGCCAAAAAAATGAACCAAAAATGGGTAACTGATGTTACAGAATTCCACCTTTTTGGAGAGAAACGCTATCTCTCTCCAGTACTTGATTTATGTAATGGTGAAATTATCGCTTATACCGTGATGAAACGCCCTGTTTATAAGTTAGTGGGAGATATGTTAGAGCAGGCGATTGAACGAATTCAACCGGGAGATCAAGTAATCCTCCATTCAGATCAAGGTTGGCATTATCAAATGAATCAATATCAAAAAACATTAGAACAGCATCAGATTACACAGAGCATGTCCCGAAAAGGGAATTGTTTGGATAATGCAGTCATAGAGAATTTCTTTGGCTTATTAAAGTCCGAACTCCTTTATTTACAGGAGTTTGACAGTATAGGGCATTTTGAAAGGGAGTTAGCGGACTATATATACTATTACAATCACAAACGAATGAAGGCAAAATTAAAAGACCTAAGCCCGGTGGAATACCGAACTCAAGTCTTAAAAGTTGCATAAAAATATTTGTCTAACTTTATTGGGTCAGTTCAAAAGTCTCGCCACTTGCTTCTTATATTTGAATTATTCGCAAACGGGAAGAATAACTTCCACAGTCGTTCCTTTCCCTTCAATGCTATTAATTCTTAGTTCACCATCATGACTTTCAATGATACTTTTCGAGATCATTAAACCGAGACCCGTTCCCTTCTCTTTCGTTGTGTAAAAGGGATTTCCTATTTTATGTAAAAGATGTGCCGGGATACCCGCACCCGTATCATGAAAAGCAATTAAAACTTTGGAGTCGAGTCTTGTTGTTTCAAGAGTAATCTTGCCACCGTTTCCCATTGCCTCGATCGCATTTTTGATAATATTTATAAATACTTGTTTTATTTTGTTCTCAACGCCATTAAAGAAAAGATTATGTATGGTTTGCTGGTTTATATGGTTGATTACAACACCGTGCAAATTGGCTTGAGCACTCATTAACATTCGTACATTTTCAAGTAATTCCTCTAAACAAACTTGTTTAAATTCATCTTCTGTTGGCTTCGCCAGCAATAATAATTCCCCAACAATCGTATTAATTCTTTCAATTTCTGATATCATAATTTCAACATAGTCACTTTCCGTTGAAAATTGATGGTTTAGCAACTGAGTAAAGCCTTTTAAACTCGTTAATGGGTTGCGTATTTCATGGGCGATTCCTGCGGCAAGCTCCCCAACAACATTTAACTTCTCAGATTGTTGGATAAACTCCTGGTTCCTTTTGATTTCTGTAATATCACGAATAACAATATGTAATGATTCCTCTCCGCCATAAACAAATGGAATAATCTTTACCTGAATATCAATAATGTCACCATTTAAACAAACAAATTTCTCTTCATAAGGCAACACCGGTAAACCAGCTTCAATTTCCTTATAGACCTTTTTAGCGCGCTCATGATAGGAAGGGTGAATAATATCATAGATGCTCATGCCGACTATTTCTTCTTTTGAATTTGCTTTTAATAATTCTACTCCTGTCTCATTAATAAATGTAATCTTATCACTCTTAACTTTTCTGACTATAATCGTTTCTGGGGCTTTTTCAACAAGTAAACGATATTTTTCCTCACTTTCATATAACTGATTAAGAGTTGCCTTCTTTTCTTCAATTTCTCGTTGGAGATCTTTATTGATTTTATAGAGTTCCTTTGTCCTTTCGACAACTAAACTCTCCAACTGAGCAAAATGCTGCTTTCTTTCAGTAATATCTCTAATCGTACATACATATATTTTTTCATTTTCAACTTCTGCATCTGCAAGATGGACCTCAATTGGAAAAGATGTATTATCCTTTTTTAAACCAACAGTATCGACATTTGCTCTTCTCGGGATATTGTCAATTGAAAATTCAAACAACACATCAACCCGTTCTCCAATTAATTCATTGCTTAAATAACCAAACATCATGGTCACAGCAGGATTTACGGAAAGAATTTCACCTTCTTCATTAAAGAAGACAATTGTATCAATAGAAGTCTCGCCAACTGCACGAGCCATTGCCTCTTTTTTTCGAAGTTCTATCGACACTGCTTCCAGTTCTTTCGTTCTTTTCGAAATCAATTCGCTTTGTTCAATTACTTTTTTCTTATGTAAATACATAGAAACAAAGGCATCAACCTTACATTTTAAAATGATCGGATCGACAGGCTTCAATATATAATCTATTGCTCCGACGGAATATCCATAGAGAATATTCTCGATCGTTTGACTTAAAGCGGTGATAAAAATTATTGGAACATCCTTTGTTTTCTCTCGTTCACGAATCATTTTTGCGGTTTCAAATCCATTTAGCGTAGGCATCTGTACATCCATCAGAATAACAGCAAATTTTTTCTTAAGCACCCATTTCAATGCCTCCATACCCGAATTTGCCTGGATGAGACAATACTCTGGCGAATCGAGCACCGCTTTTAAAGCCAGTAGATTTTCCGGTCGATCATCAACCAATAGGATATTGACGCGTCTATCCTCCATTACTCTCACACCCCTGTATCCTTTTGATAGATTTTTTCTTTATTATCGATCACTTGATATTGTAAATTTGTCATTCTATTCAATAGCCCCTCGCGACTCCCCAGTCCCAAAAATCCATTGTTGCTTAAACTATGAAAAAACAAAGAATGAACACGTTCCTGTAATGATCTATTAAAATAGATCAAGACATTGCGGCAAATAATCATATGGAATTCATTAAACGAACCATCTGTAACCAAATTATGTTGAGCGAAAGTGATATTTTTCGACAAACTCGCATCAAATTTGGCAAAATCTTTTTGAACTGTATAATAACCGGAGAAATCCTGTACCCCGCCGGAATTAACATAATTATTCGTATAATCCTGCATTTTTTTTAATGGGAATTCGCCTTTTTTCGCTGCCTCCAACACTCTTTCATTGATATCTGTCGCATAAATTCTTGACTTGTCAAAAAGGCCTTCTTCCTTTAAAAGGATTGCCATTGAATAAACTTCCTCACCGGTTGAACATCCAGCATGCCAAATTCGGATAAGTGGATACTTAGCCAATTTAGGCAGTATCTTTTTCCTCATCGTCAAGAAAAAGCTAGGATCACGAAACATTTCCGAGACATTAATGGAAAAATCAAAATACAGCTTCTCCATCATTTTAGGATCATGGAGAACCCGATCGAGCAGCTGAGTCACAGTTGCTATTTTCTCTACTTTCATGCGGTATAAAATTCTTCTCCTAATTGAAGTCATTGCATAATCTCTAAAATCAAGCCCGTAACATTGATAGATTCCTTCAAGCAAGAGTTTAATTTCAATAGTTTCCATTTTGCTACTCTGCTGAACATTCATTTTATCTACCTTTCACTTCAACGTCTAAGCTTTAGACGATAATTTTATTTATAAAGCCATACCTTTAATAATGAATATAGCTGCTCTAAATTAACCGGTTTCGTAATATAGTCGGACGCCCCAGCATCAATACATTTCTTGCGATCATGACTCATCGCCTTGGCGGTTAATGCGACAATTGGCAAATCAACAAAGCGCGCATCTTTACGAATCTTGCTCATCGCCTCATATCCGTCCATCTCAGGCATCATAATATCCATTAACACAATATCGACATCGTCGTGTTCCTGAAGATATTGAATCCCGTCTCTCCCATTTTCAGCAAAGGAAACGTTCATTCCAACCGCCTCTAATGCTGTTGTAAGCGAAAAAACGTTTCTCATATCATCGTCGACAACAAGAACCTTTTTTCCTACAAGATATTGATCCTGTACAGATTCGGTTAAAAGAGTTGGATCTGCAATTAATTGGGGGTATACTTCTTCGACAGTAACCGCAGCTTCTTGTTCGCTAATAAGTTTTTCTGGTAAATTTGAGATTGGTAGATAAAAGGTAAATATACTACCATTCCCCTCTTGACTAGTAACAGTTATGTATCCATTCAATAGGGCTGCCAGCTCACGGCTTATCGACAACCCTAACCCTGTGCCGCCATACTTGCGACTCGTAGTTCCGTCCGCTTGTTGAAAGGCTTCAAAAATAAGCTGTTGATTCTGTTTTGAGATGCCAATTCCAGTATCGGATACTTTAAACATGACATACGTTTCTCCCCAACTTCCAGCATGCTTTTTTACCTCCAGCTTTACAAAGCCTCGTTCAGTAAATTTAATCGCGTTGGAAAGAAGATTTTTCAAGATTTGATAAACCTTTTGCTCATCCGTATATAAAAATCTTGGAATTCCAGCTTCAATATCGATCTTGAATTGAATGCCTTTCTTTACGGCAAGCGGTTCAAATTGTTTAATTAAAGATTGTTCCAATTCACTCATATTCATTTCAATTTCATGAACGTCTAATTTCCCGGCTTCGATTTTCGTTAAATCGAGAATATCGTTAATTAAATTCAGCAAATCTTTCCCTGCTGCATATATCGTACTAACATACTCTTTTTGCTTGACAGTTAAATTTTCTTCTTTATTCTCGAGTAATATTTGCGCAAGAATAAGCAAGCTATTTAAAGGAGTTCTTAATTCATGAGACATATTCGCCAAAAATTCTGATTTATATTTAGAGCTTAATTGAAGCTGCTTTGTTCGTTCTTCCAACTCCAGTTTTGTATTTTCCAAATCCTTTGTTTTTTGCTCTGAATGTCTATATTGAGCCTCCAGCTCTTCATTCATTGTCCGCAGCTCCTCTTGCTGAAGCTGCAGTTCTTCAGATTGACTCTGTAATTCTTCATTGAGTGTCTGTGCCTCTTCTAACAAATTTCGCACCTGCATTTGTTGATTAATTCGATAAATGGTGATTCCAAGCTGCTTTGTAGCCTCCATAAGCAATTTTTCCTGCAAAGGTGTAAATTCGGTCAGCGTTGCCAGCTCCATTACCCCGACAACCTCCCCATCAAGATGAATGGGTACAATCATAATTGCATTCGGCTTTGCTTCACCAATGCTTGAGGAAATAGAAATGTAATTATCTGGAATATGAAAAAGCTGTTTGATTTTTCCATCTTTAGCACATTGACCAACTAACCCTTCTCCCCACTTAATTTTTTCCTTGCCTTCAAATTCTATATTTTCCGCACCTGCATAAGACGAAACCTGGGTCAAATATCGTAAGGATTGTTCGTCCTTCACAATGTACAGGGAACCGTATGTAGCATCTACCATCGGAACAATTTCCTGAAGATATGTATCGCCCAGCTTTAAAATATCGAGTATCTCCTGTGATAACATGGAAAGGTCAGCAAGTTGCTTTGCGAGCCAATTTTGTTCTTCAATCTCTTCGGTATATTCTCTTTCCATACGTTCATGATCCTCTAGCGCTTGCGCCATTTCATTATATGCCAAAGCAATTTCTCCGATTTCATCTTTTCCAGTCAATTTCAGTCTTGGTAGATTTTCCGATCCATATTGAATACTTTTCATCACATCCCTTATACTGCGAAAGCGGGTTTTAATATCGCGAATGACCCACTTGGAAACAACATAACCAAAAATCAGTGCAATCATAATAGACGAGATGCTTATTTTGATAAAGAGATCATAAGTGGCTTTCGAATTGTCCAATGTGTCTTCCATAATCCCTTCCTGAATGGAAATCAACTCATCAATAACTGTGACAATTTGTCCATATTGCTCACTAGCCATTGAATCGATCCCAAAAACCGCATTGGTGCCATTATATAATACTCGTGAAAGACTCTCCTCAACTGTTTTTTCATACGAATCTACTTGAGAAATCAGCGTATTTAATAGCGCTTTTGCTTCTTGCGCCTTGATGATATCCTTCAATACTGCAATATCATCATCAATCCCAATCATTGCTTCACGAATGCTTAAGACTTTTTCCTCTTTATCTTTATCAGCACTCTGAAGTAAAATCGTTAATTCATTATCAATGTTCTTCGTACTTGAACGAATATGATTAAGTAATTTTATTTTTTCATACCTATCCTCAACTAAATTATGTATATCTTGATTTTGATGATTGAGAATTCCGACAATAAGTGCAATCATGACAGTTACCAATAAAATCATTAATCCAAAGCCAACATATAATCTTGTTGTATATTTCATCCAAAGCTACCCCTTTTATTTATTGTTTTTCTCTAATTTCTCCATTGCATGACATATAAATCATCAATTTTACTATTTTCCCTCTTTATTTAAAAGTAAACCCACTATGACTTCTATTTTATATAAATTTGCTGAATTTTGTATGCAGTTTTTTCATAAATCCCCTTTGTCCATCTAAGCCCATTTCGGCTTTGTTGCATTGAGAAGAGGGAAACAGACAAGCTTGCTCTTCCTTTTTGACTTGGCAAAGCGGATTTTTTTTACGATCCGTTTATTCTTTCTTAAGGTTAACTTGCATGAGTTAAAAAGAGACGTGTACTCACAAAACATGCTCAGCAACAGCCGATTTATTAACTAGATGCTCAAAGGGTGGAAATATGAGAAAAATTGAGGATGTCGCATTTAAAGATAGCCGTGGTCAGAGCTCGACTAGCCAGAGGCAATAAGTGGCCATCGCCTTGAAAGACAAATGTGATTCATTTGAAGTGTTTTTAAATACAATCTTTACGATATTGATGAAATACAAAAAACGATTAAACGAGCAGAACAAAGCCCCTTAACGCTTTTTATTGCTTCCAGCTTCACCAAAGTCCTTTTTATCATGACTCTGTTATATGTTAGTATTGATACTTGCCGCATTTTCTATCTGATTTCAGTATAACTAAAAAGACGTGTGAAACCTTGATTTCACACGAAATAAGCCTTTGAGCAACAATATTGTTAAGCAATCCTTTACTATAAAAAGCGGATCATGATTAAGCTCACGATAGAGACTACAACGGAAGCAAATAACCCTGTTAAAAATGGTTTGTATCCAAGCTTAACGAATCCTTTCAAATTAACCTGCAATCCTACTGCTGCCATCACCATGACAATGATAAATTTCGCAAAGTCATTGCTAAATGCTTGAAGCCCTTCAGAAAAAAAACCAAGAGAATTCAAAATGCTCATAAATAAAAACCAAAGAATAAACCATGGAAAAGCATTTTTCAAAGAATTTTTGACACTCCCTTTCTTTTGATTGCTCATTAAAGCAGGCAAAATAAGAATTACCGGGAGCAGAAATAGTGTCCGTGCCAATTTTACAGTTGTTGCAACATCTCCTGCTTCACTGCTGTATGCAAAACCTACTGCAACTGCGGAAGAAGTATCATGAACAGCGGTACCACTCCATATTCCAAAATCAATTGCATTGAAATTTAGTAATTGACCGACAAAAGGATAAACGAAAAAAGCAATTAAATTGAAAAAAACAATCGTTGAAATAGCATAAGCGGTTTCATCCTCCTTCGCGTCCAGTATCCCCTTTACACAAGAAATAGCTGTAGTTCCACAAATACTTGTCCCAATCCCGATCATCAGCGTAAGAGTGCGATCGAGCTTAAGTAATTTTCCAAACCAGTAGGTAAGTGCAATGCCCAAAATGACTGAAGTGACAACTACTATAATGGACTGCCGGCCAATGTCTACTATGGCATTTAAATTCAAGCTTATTCCTAATAAAACAACAGCCAATTTTAACAGCTTTGTCACAACAAAGGTTATTCCTGATTGATAGATGGGGGAAACATCCCATAAACTTCCTAAAATGAGTCCTAAAATAATGGCAAATAAAATACCTCCAACTAAAGGAAAAAGACTTCCTAAATAATGGGCAACGATCGCAATCACAACAACAAGGATCATACCTCTTAATCTTTTCTTCCACTTTGTGTTCAAATCTTGATGTATAAACAAATTTTCCACTACTCCCCTAATAGACGCACCAAACAAATCGATATTTTTATATCATACACATAAAAAAGGGTATCAAAGAATTGACTTCTTTAACACCTTTTTTTCTGTTACGACTTGCTGTAGCCGTTCTAATCAGTAAAAATTGATAGATTTTTTAAGAATTTTATAACATAAGAGCTATCAGTAAAAACCTGAACAGCACCTCTATCAACCTCTTAAATGAATCAAGCTCGACCATCGATAACTTCGCGCTCTAGCCCAGTCGTCACCTCAATATGTTTATATAGTAATCACTTTTGCTCTTCCGGATTTTCTTCAAAAATTTATTAAATGGTGCGATAAACCAAAAAAATATTAGAGAACCCTAAAAAAATAAAGTCAACCATCTTAATGGTCAACTTCATCCTTTTCCGTTAGTTCGAGTTCAGCTCTCATTCTTTCTTCTTCTTCATCAACACTAATTCGCGCGATTTGTTCGACCAATTGATGGTGAACAAAGTCCATGTCCTCCTGACAGTGAAACGGTTGCTTTTTTTTCATGTCAGTCACTCCCTCTTTGCTGTGATTCTGCTTGTTTATAGAGTCACCTTGAGACATTATATTTATTCATAAGCAGCACTTGAACATGTTTACTTGAAAGGCATCCCAATAAGTTGAGAAATGGCGCGACAAAATTTATGCCAATTTTCAGGGAAGGTGTGCAAGCCCTCACTTTCATATAGCTTTCCTTTAGTTTTAAGGATGACAGACCAGCTTATACCGTCTAATACGAGAGCCTCAGGCTGATAATCCCGCTCCCAATTCCATATTTTCAATCGAATTACTTCTTTTTTAAACTGTTCAACATTGCCAATATATATCGTTTTCTCTTCTCGATCCTTTTGCATTAAACTGGCGTTTCTCCATTCAAACATATAAAAACGCTGATGTACAAAATCAACTTCAACTTTAAAAGATGGGCCTGGAAACCTGCCGATCATTGCAGTTAAGGATTGAAGCTCCTTTTCTTCCCTGATTGACACAATATCTCCTGTAACCGAAAATAAATCTTTTTTTCTAGTCACGACAGATTTTACTTGAGAAACTTGAACGGGGTTTTCTTTTCCACTTTTACTAGTCCAGTTCCTTTCGTTCATTTCTTCGCAAATTGTGTGAAAAGAAACAGGTCCCTTTTTTTCTAAAATATCAATAATAACTTCATACATATTCATCACTAAACCCATTCCTTCGAATTCTATATTATTAAAATGCTCTATATTTTAAATATATCTGAATAGAATTATAAAGCATTTTTTCAAATTTGACTGTAACAAAGTGCACGCTGACAAAAAATAGCAGATTTAATAATAACATTATCACACTAAATCTTTACTTCATTTCATGCAAAGATCAGCTTTCACATCGCAGCAACAACCATAATTGGGCCCATTAAACGAGCATTAATCATCAACTATTGATTTATCGCAATAATTTCATTAAAAATTCAGAAATTTACAGATGATTGGGCATAATTTTCTCCATTGCACACCTTATCGTTCCATCCATTTTAATCCAAACAATTAGACAAAAGCCTTATCTATCATAAAAATGACAAAAGGCTTTGAGAGCTTTCCTCAAAACCTTTTATGAGCTAATTATCCCGTTAACTCGGCGCTTGACTCACCTTCAGCATCAAAATTTCTTCTTCTGTTTTCGCTATTTTCAGCAACTGACTGTCCAGCCTCTTATTCACTTCCTGAAGATGCTGTCGATACACCCCTTCAATTCTATTTATCGCCTCATTGATGACCTCTGACAATTTCTCAGTCGGCTGCCCTTCTAAGCGAAAGAGAATATCTTTTATATCCGTTATATCAATTTGATTGACGATGACTCGATGCTCAACACTATCTATTTTTTCGAGCTTTGCTAACCTCTCATCGATTGCCTGCAGTTTCGTATCAATTGTCGCACTCATCTGATTTAATAAAGCGAGTACTCCTTGCAACTCTTTTTCCATCTCACTTACTCCTTTCTAATATAGATATTGTAACATTTACATGGTAAAAATATTGTTACAATAAAAAGCTATTTCGTTTGACAATTTTTTAACTTTTTTACTTATCTGTTGACAATAAAGGTGATTTCAACAAGCACAAACAAATAACCTTTATTTTTTACTCAGGCTCTGTTATATGTCGGTGTTGATTTTTGGCTCCATGTGAAACCAAAGTTTCACATGCCTTTCAGTATAGCTGAAAGGTCTTCTGATTCCATGAAACGATAAGAGAAATCTCTTTTTCTCCTATCGTTTCATGGAATCAGAGAGAAAATGAGCCCAAAATCAGTTAAAAAACGTAATAACGAAATTATTATGGTACTATGAACAAACTTTTTCGATAAACTTTTGGTATTAATAAATAGAAGTGCATTTCAAGTAAGTTCTCGAAAGGAGCGAAATTAATCCATGGAACGGTCATTGCTGCAGCGCATTAAATCAGGTGATAAAGATGCTTTTCGAACCTTTTACAATCAACAGATTGATAAAACGCTTCGCGTTGCAATATTAATCACGAAAAACCATGAACTCGCTAAAGAAGCTACCCAAGAAACATTTATACGGGTTTATCGAAACCTCTCTTCCTATGATGCAAGCAAACCCTTCGATCCTTGGTTTTATCGAATTTTGACGAATGAATGCTACCGTATTATGAAGAAAGAAGCAAAAATAAGCACTCAACACGCTTATATTGATCCTGATATAAAAGACAGCTCGATTAAAACCGATGATTACTCGGAATTGAATGAAGCGATTCAGTCGCTCAATGAGCTATACCGAATTCCTATTATTTTGAAATATTTAAAAGGATTTTCAGAACGAGAAATTTCAACTGTTTTAGAAACAAATCAGAATACGATCAAATCACGCTTACACAAAGGTAGAGCATTATTAAAGAATTATTTGAACGATCTCGAAGAAAGGGGGAAAAAACATGTTTAATGACGAGGATAAAAAAATTGAGGAGTGCTTAGGAGATATGTCAAACTTCGACCCCAAAGAAAAAGAAGAGATTTGGAACAATATCGAAAAAGAATTGTTTATCGATGAAAAAAAATCGAAACCACCGAGGCAGAAAAAATGGGGGTTATTAGTTGCAGCTGCTGCTACATTATTCATCGCCTTTTCTTCACAGACCGATACGGGAAATGCTTTAGTTGATAAGATGAAAACAGTATTTGAACCTGGCACGGTCAGCGCTTTAGTGGACAAAGTAAAATCAATGTTTGAGCCTAAAAAAGAAATCGTCCAAAGCATTGAAGGAATTGATGAGGATACGAAGTTAACATTAAATGAAGGAAAAGAAGCGGAGTATGTTATCTATATAGATGAAGAGCGCTATGTAATGAACAGAACAGATGATGGGGACATTATTACGCCAAAAATCCCCCTTGATGCGCAATATCCTGAAGTTTCCATGGCCATTAGGCAGCAAAAGGATGTTCCAGCAAGTAGCGCATTTCAAAAATTAAAAGAAGACATTTTAAGAGATTATCCGTATCTAATTCTTGAGGAAGAAACGAATGAACCCCTATCAGGCTTCGTTCTTTTAGCAAAGAAAGACGGACATGACTGGGATAACGAATTGACCAAAGTATATGTTCTTGATAACGGTGCTGGCGGAAGCTTTATCATTCAACAAAAATATTTTTCTGAAGCCGAAGAAGGACACGGAACTCGATTTGATGCGATGCTAAAAGAATTTCATATTGTCAAAGATTGATACGGCATAAAAGGGCAGTTATCATTTTGTTGTTGATAACCGCTCTTTTTTATCAAAAAAAACAAGTAAGAAATGATGCTATTCAATGGCTTCATATCGGCACTTCAAAGACCACCTTTGTACCCTTTTCAACTTCCGAATAAATTTGCAGCATTCCATTAACAGCGCGAGCTCTTTCTTCCATGCTAAAAAGACCAACACCTCGCTGGACTTTATCCTGTTCAAAGCCTTTACCAAAATCCTCTACCAGCACTCTAATCGAGTTATCTAATTCTCTAATCGTTACAATTGCCTTATCTGTTTCTGCATATTTACGCGTATTTGTTAACGCTTCTTGAATAATTCGGTATATCGCGACTTCCTTGTTAGATGGAATTCTTCTATTTAAATGACAATCCAATTCCACATCGATGCCATAATGCTTAGAATAGCGAACTAAATAGGAACGAATTGCAGGAATAAGTCCTAAATCATCAAGAACGGAAGGGCGCAGCTCCCATGATATTTTGCGAATTTCTTCAATTAATTCGGCAGCTTCATCTCGAAGTTGATCAATAAGAGGATGGTTGAGTTCCGACTGAAGAAGATTGATTGTGATAAGGTGACTATACAAGTTTTGACCAATGCCATCATGAAGTTCGCGAGAGAGTTTTTTTCTTTCATCTTCTTGCACGTCAATTAATCTCGTCATCATTTTCTTCAATTCTTCTTCGATTTTCATTCTTTTCGTAATTTCATAACGGATCGCTAAATATTGATAAGGTCGACCGTGTTCATTTAAAAAGGGGACAATTGTAGTATCAACCCAATAATAATTTCCTGTTTTCGCTTTATTGCGAATTTCTCCCTTCCACACTTTTCCTGATGAAATTGTTCTCCACATCTCCCGAAAAAATTCCTTCGAGTGAAATTGAGAATTTACGATACGGTGATCCTTCCCGATCAATTCTTCTCTTGAATAAGCAGATATTTCACAAAATTTATCATTAACATATTGAATAATGCCTCTCTGATCCGTATACGCGACAATCGCAGATTCATCTAAAGCATATTTTAAGTCTAATAACTCTTTAAACGGCTGGGAAAAATTGGAGTCAATATTCATTGTTCCACCTCTATTCATTCAGCAGCTAATTATCTTCTCAATTTTATTTGAAGCCGCTTGTACAATTAATACATCTTCTCGAGAAAGTTGTTTGTTGGAACGGTTACCCACTAATAATACACCTTTTGCAGCTTCCTTATAGTAAACAGGAACAGCGTGTGAATAAACTAGTTTTTCTGCAAGCATAATCGGGTATTCTAATACCTTGCCGATAATATGATGGGGAAAATCTTCAATCGTCATCGCTCTTCCAGTCGAAATAACTCTACCCGCAATTCCTTTGCCATATCTGACAGAAATCAGTTTATATTTTTCATTATGGTTACCGGCAGCAATATGCCATTTAATATCAGGTCCAATTGTATTCTGAAAAGCAAACCCAACGAAGTCACAGTTAATTTCTTTCTTAAGTTGCTTGCACTCTTGTAAAATAGGCTCATAATTTTTACTTTTATTAAACATGGCGATCTTCCTTTACAAAAAATGACCTAAAAGCCCCTTCTTTAAAGCAAAAGCAACAAGTTCAGGCCTCGTCTTCATATGAAGTTTCTCCATTATGTTTCCTTTATGCGTTTCAACTGTTTTAACACTGATCGCTAACTTTTCTCCAATTTCTTTATTCGAGTAACCTTTCGCGATTAATGTTAAAACTTCCCGTTCACGATCGGATAATAGATGAATTAAATCCCCATCTTCTTCCCTTGTACTACTTAAATACTCTTCCATCAATCTTTTCGTCGCAGAAGGATGAAGATAGGCATCTCCGTTTGAGACAGATTTAATTGCTTGAATCAATTCCTCATGGGGGGCACTTTTTAAAATACAGCCAGAGGCGCCAGCTTGAATCGCTCGAAATAAATATTCTTCATCATCATGCATCGTCAAAATCAAGATGGCAATTTCCGGCATTTGCTTTTTTAATTCTGAGGTCGCTGAAAGTCCGTCTTTGCCATGGGGCATGCTTAAATCCATGACCACAACATTCGGCTTTAATTCGTGGGCTTTTTCAATTCCTTCATTTCCTTCAGAAGCCTCACCAACTACCTCCATATCAGCGTGATGATCTAAAAGCATTTTTAAGCCCATCCTAACGACAGCATGATCGTCTACAAGCAAAATTTTAATCAAACCTTCTCCCCCTCCCCATTGACATTAGAAGCAAACCCCAACTCCAAACGAATTGTCGTCCCCTTTCCTAACTGTGAAGTAATGATGCAGTCTCCACCAATCAGCTTCATTCTTTCTGCCATCGCCGCCAACCCATGACTTTCTATATGTGCATCGACATCAAATCCAATTCCAAAATCCTGAATCAAAATTTGAACACGATGATGCTCCCAATTCAATTGAAGCTTTATTTTAGCAGAATCCGCATACTTGGCAATGTTCGCCAAAGCTTCTTGACACACACGGAAAAGTCCAATACGATGATTCACCGGCAGAGGAATTTCTTCTCCAGCTTGTTCGATGTCCACAACGATTCCGAACGTGGAAGTATACAACTTCAAGTAGCTTTGCAATGCCGGGAAAAAACCAATCGTTGAGAGTGTGGGTGGATGCAGTTCTACAGAAAGATAACGAATTTCTTGAATCGTTCTTTCTAATACTTCAGCCATCTCGCGAACGTAATTTTTCATTTTTATATCTTCAGTACTTGTTTCTAACAATTGAATACCAGTATAAATACTGAATAATGTTTGAGCCACTCCTTCATGGAGTTCTAATGCAATTCTCTTAATTTCATCTTCTGATGACTGGAGTAAATATTGATTAATATTTCTTTCTGGGCCACGCTCCATTATGCAATTTCACCCCTTAAGGTCCAGTGATTCTTCTCTTATAACTATAACATCCGAGCGAGACTTTCGCGAAGCAGAATTCAAATTGACAACTAAAACGTCTTCTGAGTCTTCTATTCATGTCGATATGAGTTCATTCAGTTTTCGTTAAATCAAGATAATGTCCAGAAAAAAAGAAAATCCCCCATTTTTAGCATCATTAAGTCACTCAGCCAATTAAAATTAGAAAGGGAGATTTTCTATATATAAATTAGACCATGACTATCCAGCATGTTCTCTCCATGGATCGTGTGGTCCTCATCCAAAAAACACAACTTACTGCCCAATCGCTAAAACTAGCAAGCCAACCTTCCTTTCAGTACAGGCGATTCCAGTTCTCTTCATTAATGGTTTTAATCCGTTACGTAACAGCTAAATCTAACTAAAAAAGGAGAAAGGGTCTGCTTTATCCTTAATATCTACTAACAACCTTAATTAATGGAATAGAAAAAGCTGAAATCAAAAAGTCGTTTTTTTTGACGGCTTTTTGATACAGCTTCTTAAAAGCAGTTACGTTAAGAAGCTTGTTCAATATTTAAATCAAGCCCTTTTTTTCGCTGATAATAAAACCAGTTAAGAATAAATGAAATGACATAAATAGCAATAAAGAAATAAAAGGCTGATACCGGTGATCCTGTCGTGCTTGTTGACCAGCCGAAAAGCTGCGGAATAAAGAATGAACCGTATGCTGCAAACGCTGCTGTAAATCCTAATACTGGTGCAGCTTCCTTAGCTGGGAAAATAGACGGGATCATTTGGAAGGTTGAACCCGAGCCAATTCCAGAAGCCAAAAATAGAATTAAGAACGAGATTAAAAAGCCTGAGAATGTTTTTGCATTTGTGAAATAAATAACTCCAATCGCACCAATTGTCATCACAATAAAAACCCAGGTAGTTACAAGTGCACCGCCAAGCTTATCAGAGAGCCAACCCCCAACAGGTCTTGCTGCTGCAGCTAATAAAGCCCCAAGGAAAGCCAGTGAAATATATTCTGGGAATTGCGATTTCAACAAGAGCGGAAATGCTGCTGAATACCCAATAAATGAGCCAAATGTGGCAACATATAATATTGTCATAATCCAAGTGTGCTTACGCTTCACGATAACAAACTGATCTGCTACAGATTGAGTAGTATTAGGAAGATTATCCATTCCAAAATAGGCTGCAATCGTTACAATCGCAATAGGAATCACCCAGATAAAGGCTGCATTTTGTAGCCAAACCGTCTCTCCATTCGATAACACTTGACCTTCTCCCATGAACGCAAAAGTACTCGTTGCAATAATAAGCGGGGTAACAAATTGAACAACTGAAACCCCCATATTTCCTAAACCACCATTAATGCCAAGGGCTGTTCCTTTCTCTGCTTTTGGGAAGAAAAAGCTTATATTTGAGGAAGATGATGAAAAATTTCCTCCTCCTAGTCCGCAAAGTGCCGCTAACACTAACATGACAGTATAAGGTGTATCTGGATTTTGAACCGCCATACCAATTCCGATAGCAGGAATGGCTAATACTGCTGTGGAAATAACAGTCCAGTTTCTACCACCGAATTTGCCAACAGCAAATGTATAGAAAAATCTTAAAGTCGCACCCACCAATCCTGGAATCGCAGCAAGAGTGAACAATTGCTCTTCAGTATACGTAAAACCGATATCATTTAAACGGACAGCTACGACGGACCAAATTTGCCAGACAACAAATGCAAGCATTAACGAAGGAACAGAAATCCATAGATTTCTTTTTGCATGTTTTCGACCAGTTTCTTTCCAAAACTTTGGATCTTCTGGATTCCAACTTGTAATTCGTGCTTCTTTACTCATGACACTCGTACCCTTCTTATTATATATTTTAAATTGCCTAAGCGATCAGTAGCTGTCCAGTTATCGCTTTCTATTATAACCTCAGCGTTTAGGGGAATAGCGAAAAAATTCTGATGTTCAAAATAAATTCGCAAATGAGTTTGATCTGGACAGACCCCAATCCTCTTTATTTCTTTCTGAACAAAGGGAGCACGCTCCTCTCCCTCTATATCCTGGATCGCAACTTCAACTGTTTTAAACAAATAATGCTGTTGTAGAAAATCGCGATTAATCACAGCTATTACATCCCTTCTGAACAGGATAGACATACATTTGATAACCTTGTAAAAACTCCCAAAAATGCTCTGAAGCGTGCTCTTCCAAAAATTGAATGACCTCTGACTCCGACTGCCACCTACTCATCCCTTTTACCTCAGCGACAACTACTTCAGCCTCTTCGATTTCTTTTTCGTCTAAGTACCAATGAAGCTTTGTTCCTTTAAAAAGGGACTGCAATATTTGCTCGATGTCATTTCCAAAATTACCGCTTGCCTTGCGAATAAAGCAAAAATCTAAAAATGTTTCACTAATCATTTGCCATCACTTCACTTTGCTTCCTGTCGCGTTTATAAACGAAAAGAGCAATAGGAAAGACAAGAAGATTTAACAGACAATAAAGGAGCGCCCCCTCGTAATTTTCAAATTTGAATTGATGGACCATTTTTTGTGTGAACACTATATTTAACATGAGACAGATTAATAGCAATATAAAGTTTACTAGTCTATGATTCATAACGTTTCACCCTAACAGCGTAAACCGCTCCGTTTTCTACAGACACTTCAATTGTTGGCAATGGTCGTCTTGGTGGTCCAGCAGTTGGATTCCCTGTTTCTACATCAAACTTCCCATGATGGCATGGACAAAGCATCTCTCCTTTTTCCTTTTCCCAAAAAACCGGACATTGTAGATGAGTACATGCACTGTTATAAGCAACGTATTTTTCCTCGGACAGACGAATTAATATCGCATCATCATGCTCTCCTGGAAATTTGAATTCAACTGCTTCTCCCACGCCAATTCTATCAATATCTGTAATTTTCTTATGAGGATATTCCTTTTCGCTTAATCCTAATAGCTCTTTCGCTGCCACTGCTCCCCAAGGAAGCGACGACACTGCAAATACACCGGCAGCGCCGACCAATGTTTTCATAAAACCGCGTCTATCTAATTTTCTTTCATTATTGCGTTGAATATTATGCGTGTAATTATCTTCTGGAAAGGGGATTTTATTATTTTTTTCCGACATGACGATCCCTCCTAAAACAATTTCGTGACGCCTTGCAAAATACCTGGCAGATTCACGCGTACATTTGTTTCACTCTCTAAAAATGGTAAACTTGTGACCCATTTTCCATTGTCGAGGTTAAATTGTTTCTGTTTCGCTTCAATCTCTTCATCCGTCAGCCACTGCAAAGTGTTAGATGGACATACACTTGCACACATGGGTGGAATCCCATCCTTCGTTCTGTCGATACAAAGGTCACATTTATACATTAAATTTTGCTCTGTATCAAACTTTGGTATTCCGTATGGGCAAGCAATCGTACAGTTTTGACAACCAATGCACTTTTCCACTAACGCCGATAAAACAGCACCTGTTTCATGAATTTGAATGGCTTGTGCTGGACAACTTCTCGCGCAAGCTGGATTCACGCAATGAAGGCACATGAGAGGCATCGTTTGCCGATTTACAAGTGGATTGACGTCATAGACATAGTTTCTATTTCTCTCTTCATGACCTAGACACTGTGTGCATGCAGCTAAACAAGAGCGACAGCCAATACAATTTTCTAGTTCTAAATAGAGCCTCTTCTTCATTTATTACACCTTCTTTATTGATTGTTTTTCGATTTGTGCTGCACAAGCCTTAAATTCTGGCATTCTCGACATTGGATCAAGTGCCGGATTTGTTAAGAGATTAATGGACTCTTTATGACCGAAGTGATAAGGAACAAAGACTGTATCACTCCGAATTGCTTCCGTTATCTTAACCTTGTATACCGCTTCCCCTCTGCGTGTAAACAGACGTACCCGTTCTTCATGCTCAATATTGTACTTTTTTGCTGTCTCCGGATGTACCTCCACATATGGCTCAGGGCACATATCTCGTAAAAATTGAATTCGTCTTGTCTGATTCCCTGACAGGTAGTGATACACGACTCGTCCAGTTGTTAATCGGAGCGGATACTGTTCACACGGCTCTTCAGCTGGTGGTCTGTATGGAAGCGCACAAATTTTTGCTTTTCCATCAGGGTGATAGAATTTCTTATCTAGGAACATATGCGGTGTTCCTTCATCTTCTTCACTCTTACAAGGCCAGAAAACGCCGTCTTGCTTTTCGATTTTTTCCCAGGTAGCACCAGAATAATCAGCATAGCCACCTTTTGTCGCACCTCTGAATTCATCCGCTACATCACGGGCCGTTTTCAAATGAGAAAAGTATTTTCCTTTTCCTAACCGTTCAGCTAGTTCCACTTGAATTTGCCAGTCTGGCTTTGATTCCCCAAGCGGCTCTTGAGCTTTGTTAATTTTAATAATACGACCTTCTAAATTCGTAACAGTTCCTTCATCCTCGGACCATGTTACAGTTGGCAAAATGACATCTGCAAATTCAGCTGATTCTGATAAATAAAAATCTGAACACACCATGAAGTCCAAATTTTTCATTGCATTACGAACAAAATTTAAATTTGGTGCGGATACAGCTGGGTTTGAACAAAGAAGATATAGTCCACGAATAACTTTTTGATCCATTAATTCGAACATTTCATATGCAGATACACCTGGTTTCGGCATTTCTTCTGGTGTAATTCCCCAAAATTGACATACCTCTTTGACATGCTCAGGGTTGGTAATTTTTCTATAACCTGGTAATAAATCTGACTTCTGACCATGTTCACGTCCGCCTTGACCATTCCCTTGACCAGTAAAAGTAGCAACACCAGATTTTGCTCGCCCAATTTTTCCTGTTACTAGTGCCATATTTGTATACGCTGAAACATTGTCGACACCTTTATGCTGCTGTTCGATACCGCGGGCAAACATGACAACAGCGTTTGGTGCTTTTCCATAGAGCTCCGCAGCACGAATGATTTTTTCAGGCGCAACGCCGGTAATTTCACTCGTATATTCTGGTGTAAATTGCTTCACTAATTCCTTCGTTTCTTCAAATCCGTTTGTGTGATTCTGAACAAACTCTTCATCAGCAAAACCATTTTCGATTAATAGGTTAAGAATTCCGTTTGCAAGTGCCAGGTCTGTACCAGGTCTTAAATCTAGATGGACATCTGCTCTTCTTGCAATCGGGGTTTCACGCGGGTCGGCAACGATTAAGTAGCCGCCTCTTTCTTGAACATTCCAGATTCGGAACATTGAAGTAGGATGGCACTCTGCAGTATTACTTCCTGCAATAAATAAACAATCTGTTTCATGAATATCTGTCCACGGTAATGTCGACCCTCTATCTACTCCGAAGGAACGAAGGAATCCACCAGCAGCACTGGACATACAAAAACGACCATTATAATCAATGTAGCGAGTTCCTAGAGCTACTCTGGCAAACTTTCCTGTTAAATAACATTTTTCATTCGTCATTGACACTCCACTGAAAACAGATAAACTATCATTCCCATAGTCTTTTTGGAGCTTCTGGAAATTTTTTACGATATGATCATATGCCTCTTCCCATGTTGCTTCACGGAAGCCTAATTTTGTACCTTTGAGCGATTTATCATCACGAATTAACGGTTTTAGAAGTCTATCATCATGGTTCGTTTGTTGATAGGCAGTAACTCCTTTCGGACACATTTTTCCGACTGTTACCGGCCAGTCATAACGAGGTTCCACCCCAATAATTTTATTTGTCTTTGTATTGACCCTTAAATTCATCCCGCATTGCATTCCACAGTAACTGCAATGAGTTCTTACTAACGTTTCATTCGGATGATGCAAATTATCAACTTCTTTAAAAAACTTATCCCTTTGCATTCTGGTTAGCCTCCTTAACTTTTACTTCATGTGTAGGGAACCCAGAAAATTGGGCAATTCGATATTTCCTTCGACACGGTAAGCAAAGCTCTGCTAAATGGAAATCTTCTTTCTTAAATTCAATTTCATTGATACCAAGTACTTGAACAACATCCTTTGATTGCTCAGAGGAAACAAATTCATCTCCACAAATCTTGCAGGCCTTCATTGATTGTTCCCCGTAGTGTTCACGATAATTTCGGGCAAAAACACTTAATGGTCGGAACGGAATATGAGCCAACTTTCCAAAAGGCAAGTAAATCATTGTGACGACCACGGAATATTGATGAATCAGACTCATTACGTAATGTCCCCAGCCGTGGAGAAATAGATTACTTACTGTAAGGAGCAAGCCTGTAATACTGATAAAAAGCAATAAGTAAAGTGGTAAGAAATCATAAATGAATTTTTGCTCCGCACGAGCCTGCATATTTTTAATTCGTCTATATAAAGCCATGCATACACCAGCAATGACCATGAATGCAGAAATATTTAACGCATTATAAGAAAGATTGGCTATTAATCCATCTGCCTTTACAGTCATAATGTCCATTCCCATTAAAACAATCGTGTAATAACCATTTTCCGGCATCGTAAAGTACATCCACCCAAAAACAAGCGGGAATGTCACTAAACAAGAAAGAAGGCAACCCCAACCTATTAAAAAGTGTTGTGTCCAGCGGTATATCCCGCGATTCCAGATAAATCGATAGGTCGCTAACTGCTCAACCGAAGTCTTTGGTGTGGATTTTCTAAATAAGAGCTTTATTCCTTTTTTGATGATAATCTTCGTTGGGGGTCTTTCTCCCCAAGCAATAAAGCGGTAAAAGAACCCCCCAAGAAATACGATCGTTCCAACCATATAACCATATAAATTTAAATCGACATGTGTGAACATCCTTGTGCCAATAAATGTTAAAATGCTGAGCACTAATACTGACAAAAACATTGATTTCGCAAACTTTGAGGCAAATGCGCTATTTACCGGGTGCTCCGCTTTTTGATTTGAAACCATTTTTGCTTCCATATTGATCCTCCTTGTTCCAATTGCTTAACTTTATTGTAAAATCAGTTCTCTTTTTCTCGTATCGGGAGATCTCCCTACTGAAAGGAGGAAATTCCCTTAGTCGTCGATTTAAGCTGAATTCGCAAAAAATTAAGCTGCCAAAAACGTTGATACAATAGGATTTCTGAGAGGTTGACGATATTGTGTCAATTTTGTTAAGCATTGCACAAACTCGAATGAAGATATACGTATGAAGCTACCTTTTCCTTTTTCAAGCTGCTAGATTTACCTTATTGCCTTTGTGAAATTTGCGATTTATTTAACGTTTTCTTCCTCTTGGATATTCAATGAAAGCCGTGTCTCTTTGTTCAAAAGTCAATAAATATGAAAACGATACCATCCATTAAAGCAACAATAACAAAAAAAGCAAGGAAAGAAAATTTCATTTTTCCTTCCTTGCCTTCATTTAGCATTTAATCACCGAATGTTCAATTCGAAACTTTTATATTTATAAATACTTTTTTAGAAGAAGCTTCTCTTCACAAAGCTCTTACTTTAATTGTTTTCACGAGGCAATCACCCTTACTTATGATAGAAAAATAGATTGCGTTTTAACCATTTTTGCTTTCATTTTTTTATTGAAGTAACTCTCCAACAAAAATGATGTAGGCAAGAAAAGCTGTCAAAACAAGTGAAAAACCAACAGTAAAGATGCTGCGAAATACACTGCTCCAATTATTAACACCGGTAAATCCAATGATTCCTATGATGAGCACAATTAACGTAAAATAAAACAACAATTGTAAAGGATGGATACCTATCCATCTAAGGATCCGCTCTTTTAGCGAATTTGAAGACGCAAGCAAAATAAAACCAATAGTGTAGAAAGTTAAATAAAAGGACAAGCGATTACAGAATGTTCCCATTCGCCTATACCTCCTTATTTACATGAGGCCATGTGAGAGCAAACCGCACATTTATTCCTCAGTACAGGGAGAACTCCCCGATAAATCTTTGCCCAATGATTCTCGGCATCGGAGGAAGGGAAACCACAGTAAGTGCCCCAGTCGGCTCTTCTTGATAGCTTTTGTCCCTAATTGTATAAAAACCATTTTCCTTAAGCTTAAAAAGCTCTTCTTCCGTTCCTTTTAACACAACCTTGCTCATTCCCGATTGATACCATTCCACAAAATAATCGAAGTAATCAGGGAATTGGCAATTGCTTGCACTGACCATATTAATCGTGGAAATGGTTGCAGCGTGGGCTACTTGGGCTGCCACCTTCCCTGCTTCCATTTTCAAATCATGATTCACTACAAAATATTGAATGATTTCGTTATCCACTGTACCACCCCTCTGACAGCCTCCAAAATTCAACCTATATTATGTATACGGTATTCGGTAAATATTTATGAATTTTTCATTTTCTGACTAAATCCAACTATTGCAAATCGATGACAAACTTTACACTTCTGAAACTTGCCCCACTTGTAGCAACGGTTTAAAGACACTGGAAAATTGTAGAGGATGTTCCTCTCAATCTATCATGATACTGTATATAAGAATGTTGAAGGAGGTTTATAGTATGAAAAAAATCATTTCATTTGTCGCATTTTTAACTATCATCTTTGCTGGAGTAGGAAGCGGTCTAGCAGCAACACACACTGTCAACAAAGGTGATACTTATTGGAAAATCGGAATTCAATATGGGGTACCAGTAAAAGCATTGATGTCAGTTAACAATGCGGCAAATAGCACTTTAGGGATTGGACAAAAATTAACAATTCCCGCATCCTCAGTGACAAGTTCAGAAAAAGATTTATTAGCGAGGCTTGTTGAAGCAGAAGCGAAAGGCGAGCCGTACGCAGGAAAAGTGGCCGTTGCAACTGTCGTTTTAAATCGCGTCGACAGCAATCTTTTCCCAAATACAGTAAGTGGGGTTATTTATCAATCCAGTCAATTCACACCAGTAAGCAATGGTCAAATCAACAAGGCTGCAAGTACTGATTCGAAGAAAGCAGTTAATGAAGCTCTTGCTTTCCGTGGCCAAGGCAGCGGTTCCCTCTACTTCTATAATCCTGCCAAAACAACAAATACATGGCTACGTTCAAAAACAACAACGATCAAAATCGGAAATCATGTCTTTGCAAAATAAGCACCCGCATGGGTGCTTATTTTTATGAATTCCGCTGCACAATAATCACTTCATAACCTTTGTTTCTTGCCTCTTGAGCTAGCTGCTCGGCATTTTCCCTGATTGAAAATGCGCCAATTTGTACTTTATAAAGCCCATCCTCCTGAAAGATATGAGTCGTAAATCCGCTCGTAGCAGCACGTCTCGCAAGCTGAATTGCATTTTCTCCGTTTTCAAAAGCGCCGATCTGAACACGATAGAGCGTTCCTGGATTTGAATTCGTTTTTTTTCGCAATTGAAAAGCTTTTTCAAGCCCAATGACATGCCCTCGAGCAATGCTGGCTCGAAAACTAGCATTCTGCAATCTTGATGCGTCGGTTGCATGGTCGATAAAGCCGTTCTCCGTTAGTAGAGCAGGCATTCTAGTTTCACGAAGCACATGAAAATTAGCTGTTTTCATCCCTCGATCTCGAAATAAACTCTCCAAGGCAATTTCTGGGTGAATTATGCTTTGGTATCTTGCTGTTTGTGTGGGAGCACTAGTATGTCGAAAACTCTCAAAACCTGTACCGCCACCAGCATTAATGTGGATCGATAAATAATAGTCTGCTCCCCATGAATTTGCATCGTTTGTTCTCTGAGCGAGACTAACTGTCACATCACCAGTTCGACTCATTCTCACTTCAACGTTTTCATATTCATTTACTAATATATCCCGTACTCTCACAGCTATATCTAATGTTAGGGTTTTTTCTTGCAGCCCATTTCCTTGTGCTCCTGGGTCAGATCCTCCATGGCCTGGATCTAAATAAATTTTGACCATAATCATCACCTCTCTTGATTATATATGATGAAGTACGATTTTTTGCTTGTACCATTATCCAATCAAAGCATGATTCGTATAAAAGATATTTTCTTCATTTATAAATATGGCTATATGTGAATTGATGTACTTCATCAGAAAGATGAATTTTACAGCGGAACGCTCAAACCTTTTAAAGAAAATCGGACTGCAATAGAAAAACCGGGCAGAACATATAAAAAACATCATGACAAAAATTAGTTTTTACCAACTATAAATAGCAAATAATAGATTTTCAACAGCTTTCTTTAGGTTAATATTTTGGCTAACAGTTATGTTGGGAAAATTTTTTTGCAAAATCTTACTCTACCTGGAAAGGTGTTTCCAATCCTGCTTGCGATTCATATTTTCCTTTTTGAAATCTATCAATTGAAATAAAAATATCATTTTCAAACTTTTCACCAGAATCTATAAAAACATTCGTTCCCTACTTCCTGATTAATATTTTGGTTTATTTAATTCGTTCATTAGTCTGGTCATGATTCGAATCTCAACTTTCTTCTAAAATGTTAAACCAATCGACCTCAACATCATTTAAAGATTTGATATTATGACCGTTATTTCTCACACATTCCCCAGAAGCAGATTTATAAGAATTGTCCTACAGTTATCGCCGTTCCGCTTTAAATAGTAATCGAAGAAAAACGAGCAATAAAATGGATAATTATTCCTTACTTATTTTGTAACAATTATCATCAAATAATTATGTTATCATCATATACACAGTGTTAATGTATCAAAATAACCTTTTTCTTGATTGTGTAAAACTTTTTAGGCAAATGTGAATAAATGATCAAAAGCTTCGTTTCATTATTTTGAGCTTTGTTAAACAATTTTGTTGATACAACGATTTTTGGTTCATATCGTGTGAAACCAAGGTTTCACGCGCCTTTCAGTATAACCGAAAAGTCTTCTGATTCCATGAAACGAATTGTCTGCAGCATGATTTCAGACATCTTTATTTTTTTGATTAAGTTTGTGAATTTATGAACATTTTGTGACAATTTTTCGAATCTTTTATGTTTTTATCAAGCACTTTCGGGAAAAGAAACTTTATTGAATAAGGAGTTGACATTGAATGAAAAAAGGATTATTTGCCTTTTTGACAACTGCACCTCTGCTATTCCTTAGTGGTTGTGAGTCGAAATTAGTTGTCTTCGACCCGCAAGGCCCAGTGGCAAGAAGCATTACAGAATTAATCAACTGGTCTTTAATTTGGATGCTCCTTGTAGTCGTTGTCGTTTTTGGATTATTTGGTTATATCGTCTGGAAATATCGTGAAAAAAAAGACAATTTAGACTACGAACCACCTGATGAACATGGAAGTACCGTATTGGAAATTATCTGGACAGCAATCCCAATTCTTATCGTTGTTGCCTTAACCATTCCTACTGTAAAGACACTCTATGCATTAGAAGAGGTACCACAAGGCTATGAGGATAAGGAACCAATTACCATACATGTAACTTCTGCTGACTGGAAGTGGATTTTTAGCTATCCAGAGGAAGGAATTGAAACAGTAAATTACGTTAATATTCCTGCAGACACACCTATTCTGTTTAAATTAACATCAGCGAGTACGATGCAGTCCTTTTGGGTGCCTGCTTTAGGTGGTCAAAAATATACGATGGGAAAAATGGAAACTGAGATGTATTTAATTGCTGATTACCCTGGTTCATACGAGGGACAGAATACCAACTTCAATGGCCGCGGCTATGCGGATATGAAATTTGAAGTATTGGCGCAAACTCGTTCTGAATATGACAAATGGGTTCAGGAAGTAAAAGAAACTGCTCCAAAACTAACTGAAGAAGAATACGAAGAGCTACTGAAACCAACTCATTTAGGTAGATTGACTTTTTCAAACACACATCTCGACTGGGTAAATCATGCTGACCACAATTCAAAAACATATACACACCCTGAACTTTATCGTGGGCATGGCTACCAAGGGAAAATATTTGAAGAAGAGGACAATTACAGAAATAAAACGAGTGATGACATAGACGAGCATGATCATCAAGAAGACACAGAACACGGAGGTGACCACAGTGGGCATTAAATGGGATGAATTTTTTATTACAGGTGATCCATTAATTTTAGGTTCACAAATAGCGATTGTTTTAACCATGGTCGGAATCGTAGCTGGAGTCACCTATTTAAAGAAATGGAAGTGGCTTTGGTCTGAATGGATTACAACAGTTGATCATAAACGTATTGGGATTATGTATATTATTTCTGGTGTGTTAATGTTTTTCCGTGGCGGGATGGACGGTCTTTTAATGAAGGCTCAAACATCAAGACCAGAAATGGAATTTTTAGATGCTCAGCATTACAATGAAATCTTCACGACTCATGGCGTCATCATGATTCTCTTTATGGCAATGCCAATGCTGATCGGGATTATGAATGTTGTTGTTCCCCTGCAAATTGGAGCTCGAGATGTTGCATTCCCACAATTAAACGCATTGAGCTTTTGGCTATTTTTCGGTGGTGCGATGCTATTTAACATCTCTTTTGTTATCGGTGGCTCTCCTGATGCTGGGTGGACTTCATATTTCCCTCTCGCAGGAAAAGAGTTTTCGCCTGGGATCGGAAACAACTATTACGCCGTTGCCTTGCAAATTGCCGGAATCGGAACATTGCTATCAGGAATTAACTTTGTTGTAACGATTTTAAAAATGCGAACGAAGGGCATGACATTAATGAAGATGCCTATGTTTACTTGGACTTCTTTCATTGCGTCTGTCATCATTATTGCTGCCTTCCCTATTTTCACGGTTGCTTTAGCATTAATGACCTTTGATCGCCTTTACGGTGCCCACTTCTTTACATTATCTGGCGGCGGCCTTGATATGCTTTGGGCAAACCTTTTCTGGCTATGGGGACATCCAGAAGTATATATTTTAGTTCTCCCTGCTTTCGGGATTTATTCAGAAATTATTTCAACATTCTCTCGAAAAACATTATTTGGTTATAAATCAATGGTTCTATCAATCTTAATCATTGCACTCTTAAGTATGGTTGTTTGGGTTCACCATTTCTATACAATGGGATCAGGACCTGCAGTAAACTCCATTTTCTCCATTACAACAATGGCAATCGCCGTCCCAACGGGAATAAAAATCTTTAACTGGCTCTTTACGATGCGCAAGGGCCGAATTAAAATGACCAATGCGATGCTTTGGTCGCTGGCATTTGTCCCTTGTTTTATTATTGGAGGCGTAACCGGGGTCATGCTTGGAATGGGTGCAGCAGATTATCAATATCATAATACGTTGTTCCTTGTTGCCCACTTCCATTACACAATTATTCCTGGTGTCGTTTTTGCTGTGTTTGCTGCTCTATATTATTGGTGGCCAAAAATGTTTGGTTTTACACTAAACGAGAAAATCGGAAGATGGCATTTCTGGTTGTTTGTGATTGGCTTTAACGCAACATTTATGCCAATGTTCTTCCTTGGACTTGATGGTGCAGTTCGTCGTTCTTATACCTACTCTGTAGAATCAGGATTTGCACCGTTATTCCTTGTTTCAGCTTTAGGTTCTGTCATATTGGCGCTTGGATTTATCGCTTTCTGTTACAATATTTATTGGAGCATTCGCCATGCCGACCGCAATATTACAGGAGATCCTTGGAATGCTCGCACGCTTGAATGGGCAACTGCTTCCCCTGTTCAACCTTATAACTTTGCAAAGCTACCTGAAGTAGATGGACTTGATCCATTTTGGAAAATGAAAAAAAATAATCAAGGTTTAACGATAAAAGATAGTGAAATTAAAGAAATTCACATGCCATCAAACTCCGGTCTTCCATTCATTATGGGAGTGGCCTTTGGAGTCGCAGGGTTCTTCCTTGTATTTGAGTGGCATATTGCTGCCGCGATTGCTGCAATTGGAATTATCGCTGGCTTGATTTACCGCTCCTTCGATTATGATGAAGGTTATCATATTCCAGTTGATGAAATTAAAGAAACGGAAAGCAAGTGGAGAAATGTGGAAGGAGAGGTGCATAATTATGTCAAGTAAGATCGATTATTCCTTGCCATTAGAATATCAAACTGAACAAAACCGTTTGAATATACTAGGCTTCTGGATTTTCCTTGGAGCTGAAATTGTTTTGTTTGCAACTCTCTTCGGTGTATATGGGGTCCTTTACCAGCGCTATGCTGGTGGTCCTACTCACCAGGATATCATTATGATTAAAGATGTTCTTATTCAAACCGTTCTCCTGTTAACAAGTAGTTTTACGATGGGGATAGCCATCTTTGAGATGCGGCGCCAGCAATTGAAGGGTCTTATTTTCTGGCTTGTAATCACTCTTCTACTCGGTGCAGGATTTTTATTCATGGAAATTAATGAATTTATTCATTATGTACATCTGGGAGCTACTATGCAAACAAGTGCTTTTCTCTCCAGTTTATTTGTTTTACTTGGTACACATGGAGCTCACGTAACATTTGGAATTATTTGGGCAATCATGGTTATCATTCAATTATTACGCAGAGGCTTAACACCAACGACTGCTCGAAAAACATTTATAATTGGTCTGTACTGGCATTTTCTTGATGTTGTCTGGATTTTTATCTTTACCTTCGTGTATTTAAAAGGGATGGTGGGCTAAATGGAGAAACATACAAATCGCTTTCCAATCAGCCATGTGTTAGGATTCATCTTTTCCTTAATCCTTACCTTTGGAGCAGCATATATTGCTTTAAAAACGAGTCTATCCTTTAAAGTAATTATGTGGATTATCGGCACACTGGCAGTCCTCCAAGCTGGAATTCAGCTTTTCATGTTCATGCACTTGCGTGAAGGTGAAGACGGAAAAACAAATGTAATTAATATTGTTTATGGAGTATTCATGGCTGTTGTTATCGTCGTCGGTTCGATTTGGGTCATGTCAGCTGGTCATGCTGCTCATTAAGAGTAAAAATCTATAATTCCTAAACAAAAATAATACCTCGAGCTTTCTCTACAAGCTTGAGGTTTCTTTTTGTTTATTTATATCTTCACCACTTGCCTCTTCCATCAACGGCAAGAACAACCCGAATCCAAATAAAAGCATAGACGAAACGATGATACTAATTCCGATTGACAATTGATAAGGAGCGCTGGGACCGCTTACAAAGAAGCTTGATAAAAATACGAGAAAGCCAAAAAAGATTCCGATACTCGTCAATTTTTTAAAGAAAAGTAAATTCTTAAGCTGTTTTTCAGTCATCCATTTCATCCCCTTTACCATTATTTAACGAAAAGTTCACAAATTTGTCAAACTTTTTTTTATCAAGCCCCTAAAAAAGAGGCTGTCCACGGGGAGTTGTCCATTCTACTGACTTTTTCAGTGGTATTAATGGAGAGGTGTATTCGGACAGAACGGGGATAGCGAGAAAGACATTTGTCCGAATGAAAGGTGTATTCGGACAGAACAACGAGTGAAACTTTTAAGGTCAAGTCCGAATAAGCTCCCAATTCGACTAACTAGAATAAATGAAGTCATCCCGTAGGAGTCTTCGTGCCTTCCGTTCCAATCAACCTATATTAAATCTTTTTTGGCTTATCAATCCATTTAATTATAATAAAGTATTTAGAAACTGCCGCGACGGAACTAGAAGGAAAGATAGAAGCATTAACTGAAGACATTGAAAAGGAACCCGAAACAATATTCGTAAAGAGAAACGAAAAGAACGTAGTCAATTAAAGAAAACGGTGAAGTTCATCCGCGATAGCTTCTTACCTAGACTGGCTAAATATAAAGAACAGATTCAAATCTTCGGTGTTCATAATAGTAATTCTCAAACGGACAAAGACGCACCTTCATGGGCATGAAGGTGGATCATATGAAAAATGGTCAACTAAAAGCAGGATATAACATACAGGTGGGAACGGAAAACCAGTTTATTTTGTTTTACACGATTCATCAACGTCCAACAGACACCCGTTGTTTTATCCCACATGTGGAGAAACTATCGTCCATTTCTTTACCAATGCCTAAAACTATTATTGCTGACGCTTTGATATGGAAGCGAAGAAAATGATGTTTATGCAGTTGGGGAAGAGAAAGAACCAAAGTTTGAATTTCTAATCCCTTAAGGATCGTACATACAAGAAAAGATACGTAAATATAAAAACGATATCAAAAATGCAAAACACTGGACATACCGTGAACTTTTTGGAAATGAACTACATTCACTCCGTAAGGTAAGGCAATTCCTTGCGCTATTATCGTAGCCGTGAATACTAAATTGATCCGATATTTGTAAAAGGTTTGTAAGGATAATCGCAGTAGAAAAACAAAAAAGCTGTTTATAAATATTGCCTTTAGTAAAATCATGAGCTTCATTTAGAACACCTTTTTTCGTCTGCTTCCCATTATTTCGGACTTTTATGAAGAATGCTATTGAAAAGCTCGCGGAAATCAAGAATAATTTCTTCGCAAAATAAAAAAAATAGACTGAGTCAAAGAAAACTTTATTACTAGCACACCCAAAATGTCATGAGCGAAAAATGCGAATAAAGGATTTTAGGAGGAGCAATATGTACGTTTCGTGGATTCTCAGTCTACTCTTACTGATCCATCCTCAAAATGGAGTACCGCTAAGCATTACAGAAAATAATGATACGATCACAATAGTGAAACGTCAAGAAGTTATGATTCCAGCACCGGGTCTCGAGCTCATTGATCCGGTGAAATATGAACAATTACTTAGACAGATTGAACAAAACGTTGAAAAGAAACCTAAAAACGCAACACTTAGCGACTCCGGGCATATCATCCCAGAAAAAGTGGGCTACAAACTTAATCGCCATGTATTTACGGAAGCCTTTTTTCATTATTATTTTCATAATCGATTAACGACATTGGAAGTGCCAAAAATGTTGGTCTATCCGAAAGTAGATAGTGAGCTTCTTTCCATCATTAGAACTAAACGATTAGGACAATACAGGACATACTTTAATTCAAAAAATAAAGCCCGCTCAAAAAATATTGAATTAGCGGTGGAAGCCATTAATAATCAAGTTGTGTTCCCTGGAGAGATTTTTTCATTCAATAAAGTAGTCGGAAAAAGAACCGCTGAAAGAGGCTATATGAAAGCCCCTGAGATTGTAAAAGGCGAATTAATTGATGGAATTGGTGGAGGTATCTGTCAAGTTTCCTCCACTCTCTTTAATGCAGTAGACCTTTCAGGTGTAACAATGATCGAGCGTTACTCACATAGCAAGCATGTGCCCTATGTTCCACCAGGTAGAGACGCTACTGTCAGTTGGTATGGTCCAGATTTTTCCTTTAAAAACGAATATAATCAACCTATTTTGATTCGTGCAAAAGTTATTGGAGGTATGGTGATTGTGTTTGTGTACTCATCGGAAGATATTAATTATAAGCCACAGAAAATTTCTTAATGCCTCCAAGCATCTTAACCATCATTCCCTTTATTTTGCATGATTTTTTTTAGTTCCTGCTCCAAATCAACAATAGGTAATTCAAATAGCTGCTTATCATTGATCTTATAGATTCCAAAGTCAAGCAATCTTTCAATGAGCAGATCTCTTTCATTCATTATCTATTCCTCCTTGCGAGCGAAAAAAAACCTCTTCTTATCAAGATCCGTTCAAGTAAGAAGAGGTTTTGCCTTTAACCGCTCATCTTATCTTTCAAGCAATGCTTGTTGGAATTGGCACAGTTCTCTTGAAACGAGTCTGTTGCCGAGGTTTCTTAGGGCCAAATCCCTCCGCCTCTCTGGATAAGTGAAATTAATCATATTAAATTTATAGGATTACTATAAATCAGTTCAATCATTCTGTCAATCATCTAATAGCACGAACTTTGATAAGTCTAGGGGCATTACTTAATAACGCAAGTAAAACTATCGCACATAAAATGGCTGAACCCAGCATTGCACCTCCATTAACAACGAGCGAATATATAACCGGAGACATACCTTCTGGTGCATAGCTCCCCCAAAAGATGATACCTGCTAAGAAATGCCAAAAATACCGGGCAATACTTCCAACAAAAATGGCAATTACTACCCAGCTAAGAGCCTTCTTTTTATTTCCTTTTTGGAACTCTGCTTGGATAGGTTTAATGAAAAAGCCAGCGAAACCTATAAAAGCAAAGGCCACAAAATATTCAATTAAAAATTGAATAGGCGTTAAGAAATAAGCATCACCTACTGCAAACTGTAATAGTCCCCAGATGAATCCCGCGAGAAAACTAACTTTAAGGCCCCAGCGAAAAGCTAAAATAAATATAGGTACCATTGCGAAAGAAATAGATATCCACGGACCGAGGTCAATAGATGGAAGTAGGTCTAAAATTAAGGCAAATGCAGCAAAAAAAGATGCCTCAATTAAAGCCAATAAACTTAGTTTTTTCATAAAAAAATCCCCCTTTTTTTCAAACGAAAACACAAGGGAGAACATGATGAGATCATATCTAAATAATCATCCACATCCCTGCGCTAGCATTAACTAACAGGTTCAAAGGGTCAGAACTAATGTTCACTCTCAGCTATAAGCTCCCCTTGTGGTTTCCGTTATAAATTGTCTCACACAGTATACCTTAATTCTCCCTATTTGTGTAGTAGTTCTTTGAATCAGAATAATATTTCAGGAAATATCGGAAAATAAGGGACACAAACTTGTGAGGTGCACAATGAAAAAAATCACCTTTATCCCTGTTTTTCTCCTTATTCAATCATTAACGAATCTGGCAAATGCATTCAGTCAAAAAGATATGTAAGAAGCCTTTATTAAAAAAGACAATCTGTTGACCTTTGTAAATCATCGGAAAAAGCAAATTACACATTCAGGATGTTTTTGGTAATGTAAAGGAGTTTTTTGTCGTGCCACAAAGCTTAAAATTGACAATAAGAATATTATGTCAAATAATATGGTTTTTTTTAATTACTCAGCGATTGGGAAATGGCTTTCATTCATCGTTGCACCGACAGCTTCTTTGGTGATGGAGGATTGTCGAGAAATGATAAGACTTTGGATATATTAAATGAAATGATTTATGGAGTAGGTTCACCTTTAAAAGATATATTAGCGTATATTGGCAGTGGAGGAGGAGCTAATTATTTCTAACATGATTCGATCCATTTCCCTTCTTCAGGTTTGAAAAGAGAAATGGATCGGCTAAAGACTTTAAACCTTAGGGCTTGAAAGCAAATTCTGCAACTTGCTCAGGATTTCTCCCCCAGTTATTTTAAGTTCACCTCCGCCCTGAACTGTCGATTCACTCCCACCACCTTTCCCATTAATAAGCGGGAAAATCTCATTGGCGAGCGTTTTCATATTTATTTTTGCTGCCTTGTCACGCGAAAAAACGAACTGGATTTTATCGAGATTCTCGGTTATAAAGAACACATTAACTCCTTGTCCGTGTTCAATCATGATGTGAGCGAGTCTTTGAAGCTGTTGAAACGATCGATTTGTAAACACTTTTGCAATCACTTTTGCTCCAGACCAGTCCTTCAATGACTTCATTAATTGTTCAGCTTCCAGCTGTATACATTGTTCTTGTAAATCTGTGATCACTTTAGCTTGCGATTTGTTTAAATCAAGAAGTTTTTCGGTAGCAATTGGCAATTGTTTTTCAGAAGCGCTTAGTAATTGGCTCAACTCTTTCAAAATAGAATGCTTCTGTTGTAACTGGGTTTTAATTCTATCTCCACATATAAAATGGACTCGGACTTTATTCCTCTGCTTCTCCCAATCAAGAATCTTAATCATCCCAACTTCTCCTGTAGATGATGGATGTGTTCCGCCACATCCGTTGTAATCATAACCGGGAATTATGACAAGACGAATATTCTCTGTTACAGACAATTCTTTTCTTAACTTATACTGTGCCGCTTCAGATTGAGATACCCATTTTGCTTCAATCAGACGATTTTCAAGAACAATTTCATTGGCTCTCCTCTCTGCTTCAAAAAAAAGTTCCTCTGATATTTGCCCTTGATCAAGATCAATTGTCGACACTTCTTTACCGAGATGAAAGCTCACCGTATGAATCTGAAATAATTCTTCAAAGGCAGCTGTCAAAATATGCTGTCCAGCATGCTGCTGCATATGATCAAACCTTCTTTGCCAATCAATCTCTCCACTAACTTTTTCTATATTTGCTAGTTTTTCTTCTACATAATGGCGTACTTCACCATCTATTTCTTCCACTTTTACAACCTTTCTCCCGTTAAGGGTTCCGGTATCAAAAGGTTGTCCTCCACCAGTTGGATAAAAAGCAGTAGCATCTAATACAACATACCACTCACCATTTTCATCCTGTCTTTGTCCTCTCCCCTTAGCAACAAATTCTTTAATGTATGCATTTTTATAAAATAGCTTTTCCGTCATTTTCAGATGTCCTCTCAAGTTCTTTTTCTATCTCATTATGTAATAATTTTAACTAAAAATACAGAAACTTGAATAAATATTTTTTACTAGGCGAAGATATAGATAATCATAATAGAAAGGAGGTCATAGTATGGAAGTTACAATGAGTTCTGCTGAAGTACTGGAAGAGATCAAGCGCTTAAACTCAAATGGCTCCAATATGAGCAAAAAATTTGTTAAAAAAGCAAATCCAATTCTTATGAGAAGTGCTCTTCATTATTTTCCCGATTGGGAGAGTGCAATTGAGCGAAGTATTTCTAGCTAGAGTAATTTTGTAACATTACATAGTCTATGGCCATTTCAAACCTTTAGCGAAAAGACAACACGTTCTCGTGTTGTCTTTGTGGACCCATTTAAATAAGGACTGGTGTAAAAAACTCTTCGTAAATCGCCTTCACCGCTTTTTTCTCATTGGCTTCCTTTACACCGAACATTAAACTGACCTCAGATGAACCTTGATTAATCATTTCAATATTAACCCCTGCACTTGCTAATGCTTGCGCTGCTCTTGCAGTAATCCCAACATTTTGCTTCATTCCTTCTCCTACAATCATAATGAGCGAAAGATTATGTTCAATTTTCACCTCATCCGCACAAAGTTCATTTTTAATCCGCTCCAAAATATCCTCTTCTGTTTCTGGATGGAGCTGATCTTGCCTTAGGATAATCGTCACCTCATCAATTCCAGATGGGATATGCTCATAAGATATTTCATACTCTTCTAAAATAGTAAGAAGTCTCCGACCGAAACCAATTTCTCTATTCATAAGATACTTGCTTACATAAATACTGCAAAATCCTTTATCACTGGCAATGCCTACAACGGGACCAGTCGATTTTTCTCGATGATGAACAATCTTTGTACCAGGTGCAGAGGGATTATTCGTATTCTTTACATGAACCGGGATACCTGCGCGGAATGCAGGGATAAGCGCTTCATCGTGAAAAACTGAAAAACCGGCATAGGATAATTCGCGCATTTCCCGATACGTGAGCTCTGATATTTCGTTTGGATTCTCCACAATATTTGGATTTACTGAATAAACAGCGTCGACATCAGTGAAATTTTCGTATAAATCTGCTTTCACTCCATTAGCCAGTATAGAACCTGTTATATCTGAACCGCTTCTGGAAAAGGTGGCAATGGCACCCTCTTTCGTATAGCCGAAGAATCCTGGAAAAATCAAAACTCCATTCTTTGCTCTTAATGAATATAGATGCTCATATGATTCTGGAAGAACTTGAGCATGACCTGCTTCATTCGTCACATACAAGCCGGCATCCTTTGGATTAATATATTGTGCTTCAATGCCTCTATTTAAAAAAAACTGCGCTACCAACTTAGCATGGCTATCCTCACCACTTGCTTTAATCGCATCAATAAATTGATTGCGGTTTTCTTGACTACTATTCAATAATTCTACTAGATGGGAGCGAATTTCATCAATAATTTCTGAAGGCAAATCCAGTTCATGGGCAATGCTTGCATATCGCTCTACAACTAAAGAAACTAGTTTCGTAGCATCCTCACCGCTGAGCACTTTTATTGCACATTCAATCAATAAATCTGTCACTTTAATATCTTCAGCGTACCTTTTCCCAGGTGCCGATACCACAATTATCTTCCTTGCCGGATCTGATTTAACAATCTCTAAAACTTTTTCAAGTTGGGCACCTGTTGCTAAAGAAGAACCTCCAAACTTAACCACTTTCATTCCAGACATCCCCTGTTAATTTAATTTTCATTTGCAAATATTAAAATTTAGTACTTATTATCACCCTAAATGAAGAAAGAATCAAGACTTTTTCTACCCACAGTGAACATTTGTTTTTTTGGAGAGGAATAATTGTGGTTAACTGGAAAAAAATAAGCACCATTATGGATTTTTATTGTAAATGATGTAATATAATATTTAGGGTTTCTAAATATATATAGAAAGGAGATTTACATGAGCCAATCAATTCCAAAAGAAGCAGCGAAAGAACACATACAATCTGAGAAAATTTGGACGAAAGATTTCTCCTTAATTGTATTCTCGAATTTCTTTATTTTTCTTGGCTTTCAAATGACCTTACCGACCTTGCCCTTATTTGTTGAAGAACTTGGTGGCAATGATCAATTAATTGGATTGGTGGTCGGGATCTTCACATTCTCTGCCTTAGTCATGCGACCATTTGCCGGAAAAGCACTTGAGACAAAAGGAAGAAGATTTGTTTTTATGACCGGCTTGGCCATTTTTATTTTGTCGGTCGCTACATACGGTCTAGTACACAGTTTAATCTTTCTTTTTATTATGAGAGTGGTTCAAGGAATTGGATGGGGATATTCAACAACAGCATCTGGAACGATAGCAACTGATTTGATTCCAGCCAATAAACGTGGAGAGGGCATGGGCTATTACGGACTGTCAGGGAATATTGCTTTAGCCTTTGGTCCTACGCTTGGACTAGCATTAGCTGGAAAAATATCGTTCACACAATTATTTTTAATATGCGCCTTACTGGGACTCGTTTCAATTATTCTTGCTTCCTTTATTCGTTATAAAAAAATTGAGCCTATTACAGTGGCTCATAAAAAATGGGATCTCTTTGAAAAAACAGCTATTCCTCCTTCGTTATTACTCTTTTTTATAACGGTCACATTTGGCGGCATTGCATCATTCTTACCCATCTATGCATTACAAAAAGGAGTTTCTGGGATTGAATGGTACTTCCTTTTGTATGCACTTGCTTTGCTTGTCTCAAGAACCTTCGCAGGTAGATTATATGACAGAAAAGGTCATCGCGCTGTATATATCCCGGGTACTTTACTCATTATTATTGCTATGGTCCTACTTGCATGGCTGCCCAACAGCTACCTCCTTTATAGCGCTGGAATATTGTATGGATTAGGATTTGGCACAGTCCAACCAGCTTTACAAGCATGGTCTGTTAAAGAATCTCCTCCACATCGAAGAGGGATGGCAAATGCAACCTTCTTCTCTTTCTTTGATTTAGGGGTTGGTATCGGCGCCATCTGCTTTGGTCAAATTGCCCATTGGTTTGGCTATAGCAGTATTTATTTTGTTTCAGCAGCGTCGGTGTTCATCTCTATTTTAATCTACATGATCATTTTGAGAAGCAATCGAGCTTAAAAACGAGCTATCCTTATACTTAAGGGATAGCTTTCACTCTTTTCGTAATCAGCGGTCGACCATTATGCCAATGAACCTCCACTTCGACATTGAAAAATGCTGATAAAACAGATTGCGAGATCATCTCAACTGTCTTTCCAGACGAAAATACTTCCCCTTTTTTTAAAAGCAATGTCTTCTGAAAAACAGGTAATATTTCATCAACATGGTGGGTCACATAAATTAAAGTTGGTCCAGAGTGTTTTAAAGCAATCTCTTCAATGACTTCTAATAAGTGTTCTCTTGCGATAAAATCAAGACCATTTGTCGGTTCATCTAAAATAAGGAGTTCTGGCTCATTCATAAGTGCACGTGCAATTAAAATTCGTTGCCGCTCACCTTGTGATAAGGATGAATATTGGCGATTAGCATAGTCAATGCTGCCAAGACTTTCTAATAGATCGATTGCCTTCTGGCGCATTTCGTCAGTGGGGGTTTCATATAACCCGATTGATGTAAATGCACCGCTTAAGACAATTTCAAAAGCGCTATCCGTTTTATAAAAACGTTCCTGCAGAGATGATGAAACGAGGCCAATTTTACGGCGAATCGATTCACGAATATCGACTCTCCCAAACTCTTTCCCGAAAACAATCGCCTTACCGCTTGTTGGAAAATGATAGCCGTTTAAAAGATTAAGAATTGCTGTCTTTCCTGCTCCATTTAGCCCAAAAAGAACCCAATGCTCTCCCTTTTCAATTTGCCAATCGAGCTCATTTATGATTACATTTCCATCTCTCTTTAACGTAATCCCTTTTAAAGATATCATTCATATCCATCCCTTTCTTTATAAGACAATCATCAGTACAGCGATCTTGTATATGATAATCTATCCCTATATATTATACTGAAAGATTTAAATTTTCCATCAATTCATCCGGATATAAAAAAAGAACTCTCCAATTATGCTAATCTTACAAAAAACGACAACAGGCTCGAGCGTATCATTCTCAAGCCTGTTGTCGACACTCTGAAAAAGGGATGAATCCCATTGTTTCATTATCCAATTGAAAACCCAATTTTTCCAAGCTGTTCCGCTTTTTCCATTCTCTCAAAAGCTTCTTTGAATTCGCTCAGCTTATAAACTTTATCAATCACTGGCTTGAGCTCATGTTGTTCCATAAATTGCAGCATTTCTCTATATTCTTCTCCGCTTCCCATCGTAGAGCCATACATGTTAAATTGACCGTAGAAGAATCTTCGCAAATCAAATTGAACAACGTCGCCGGCAGAAGCACCAAACGTAACAATTGTTCCTCCTGATCGAAGCTGATCAAGCGATTTATTAAACGTTGCCGCGCCAACAGATTCAATAATCAAGTCCATTTTTTCTCCTGCAAGGGCGCTACTCCAATCTTCATTGCTGTCAAAAGCTTTCGCAGCTCCCATTTGCATCGCCCATTCGCACTTATCGATTGAACGAGAACTAACATAAACAGTTGCTCCGACAGCTTTTGAAAACTGCAATAAAAAGGTTGCCACTCCACTTCCAATTCCAGGAATCAATACTTTCATTCCTGCTTTGACCTTCCCTCTCGTAAAAAGAGCACGGTATGCAGTCAAGGCAGCTAACGATATAACACTTGCCTCATCCCATGTTAAATACTCCGGTTTATGTACAGCATTTTCAGCAGGAATGACAATTTTTTCTGCAAATGTTCCATGGTAAGGAAGACCGATGATTTCAAAGCCTGAAGGTGGTGCATCGCTCTTGTCTCTCCAACCCAACCCAGGATTAATCATTACTTCATCACCTATTTTGACATTTGTCACTCCCTCTCCAATCGCTTCAATGATTCCTGCTCCATCTGAACCGATGATTAAAGGCGGATCTGATTCTTTATGACGAGTCAAAGTAAATAAATCGCGATGATTCAACCCTGCCCCCATTAATTTTACTCTAACTTCTCCTGCCTTAGGTGCATCTTCCTCAATCTCTCGATATGAAAGACCATTTATCCCTGTTTTCCCCTCATGAACTAATGCTTTCACAGCTGTCACCTCTTTAAAATTTATATTTCTAATTCATATGATACTCTGTCACGTTACAGAAAAAAACCATTACGCATGGAAAATGCTTGCATAAATTAATCGAATCATAATCCGACAAATTATTTCGAAAATATAGTAATTTTCAGATAAATCCACTCCCATAACACGATAAATTCGAAAAAAGAAGGCAGAAATGGCGGGAAATGTCAAGTATTGCGCTTTCCCGAGAAATAATGAGCCATAATAGTGGGATCTGTTTGAAGTTCCATTATAGCATATCCCATGAGTTGTACCTCAGGTAGAAAGCGTAAATTTTTTGCAGATTCTTTTCTTCTTTTGATAGGTTTTGTCACATGGCAGGAAAATGAACACCTTACAACAGAATATAGTTTATAACAAAATTAAAGAAAGGATTGAAAATATGCAAACGGGTAAAATGGTAAGAGCATATTCAATTAAAGAGGTTTCCAAAAAAATCAATATTCCTACTGGTACGATTAGGCAATGGGAAAAGGATCTTAATGGTCTTTTAGTAATTCCGCGTACAAAACAAGGAGCACGATTTTTCACAGAAAACGAAATCAATTTGTTAAAAAAGGTTAAAGAAATGCGTGAGCAAAATGTCAGTAAAGAAATGATCCGCACATTATTACAAAAACACTTTGCAAACCATTCAGAGCATACTTCTGAATCATTCGAAACTGGATTATCCGTTCCCTCCGTTGAACAGAATGAAAGAGAGTTGCCCTCTCAATTACATGCTTCTGAAGTATACTCGATCATGGATTTATACAAACAGGATATCGTCAATGAAATCAAACAAGAATTGACTTTCAATCAACAGCAAATAACAGAAAATCTTAAGGCAGAGATTGCTTCTTCCTCCCTTCATTCTATTAAAGAAATTTCAAAATCGATTCAGCGGGCAAATGACAAACGTAAAGGCGAGCTCCTAACACTTTCGAGTGCCATCAGCGAGGCATCAGAACATACTTCCGAATCATTCGAAGCCTTATCTGAACAAGTTGCTGCCTCTTCACAGGATACTTTTGAAAGAATCACGGAAAAATTAAACGAAACCTCTGCCTTTACAACAAAAGAACATCATACTACATGGAAAAAAGTGTCGAGAACGATGACGGATTCAAGAAGAGACGTGAAACGATTAATAGGAACACTCGAAACAAAGCAAGACACAATCCTTAATAAAGTCAATGAATTGCAGCAGTCGGCACAGGAAATACGAGATCGGGAAGAAGCCTTTCAAGGAATGCTTTCAACGTATCGAGAAGTCGCAGCAGGAAAAGCAAAAAGAAAAAGTTGGTGGAGATGGTGGTGAAAAGAAAACTTAGGATGCTGCTACAGAACCATTAAGCTCGAGTCCGTTCCTGCATAGATTATTTGATCGAGTTTTCCTTCAATCCTCGCGCTGTTTTACTCAATTGATGGTGTAATCATCCGCTTTACGAGAGGTGTCCACCTTTCTTCATAATGCTACATGATTAGCCTATTCTATTCTGAAAAAAAGAGACCGTAGGCAAACCCGAAAATTTCAGTTTGTCACGGTCTACCTTCACTCATTTTTTTTAGTTCATAAATGATCTCCTCGTTGTTTTCGCCAAGTGAAGGAGCTTGTCGAAAAGTCTTGACCTTTGCTCTTGAAAGTTTTATTGGGTTGGCAATTTGTCTCATTACACCCGCTTGTGGATGATATACTTCTTCGATCATTTGCCGATGCTTGATTTGCGGATGGTCGAGCATTTCCTCCAAAGTCAAAATTGGTGAAACACAAGCATCAACATGCTCAAATAACTGCTCCCATTCTTGTAACGTTTTTTCTTCAATACTCGCTTGTATTTCGTTTATCATCTTCATTTGTTCTTCATCTGGGGCCTCATGATATGGAATTAATTCTTTTTTATCAATAACACGACAAAATTCCTCCCAAAACTTAAATTCCAATGCACCGACAGATAAGAACCTGCTATCTTTTGTTTCGTAAATTTGATAGCATGCCCGCCCACCATTTAAAAGATGTTCCCCTCTAGGAAGCTCTTTGTTCATCGTTAAATATTCAGGGAGAATAGCCTGCATCCATGATATTGTTCCATCAAGCATAGAAATATCAATAAACTGTCCCTTTCCTGTTTTTCTGGCATCAATAAGGGCAAGGAGAATTCCAATCGTTGCCATTAAGGAACCGCCACCAATATCACCAATTTGTACAGGTGATAGTATTGGCCGCCCCCCTTTCTCTCCCTGCAAGTTTAATAATCCTGAAAAGCTTAAAAAGTTGATATCATGACCAGGAACATCTTTATACGGACCCGATTGACCGTAGCTTGTTATAGCACAATATATTAATTTTGCGTTTACCTCCTTTAAATCTTCGTATCCAAGCCCAAGCCTTGCCATCACTCCTGGGCGAAATGATTCCAATAGAACGTCAGCACTCCTTACTAAATCTAGAAATATTTTTTTATCCTCTTCATTTTTGAGATTAAGAGCAACGCTTCTCTTATTACGATTTAGCGAATGAAACATAGCACTGGAATGAGTAAATTTCGGTTCATATAAGCGGGCATAATCACCTAAATTAGGCTCTTCGATCTTAATTACATCAGCTCCAAAGTCTGCTAATAATAGCGAAGCATATGGCCCAGGCAACAGTCTCGTTAAATCCAATACTCGCACTCCATTTAATGGCATGGACAAAGTATTTCACTCCTTAACTAGGATAAATTATCATAATTGTAACAATATTCAGTCATTTTTACAATTAGTATATTTTTAACCAGAAATTCAAATCAGTACATTATTTTCACAAAATGGTGCTATTTCTGATAATTTTACATATTTCACTTTAATAATCGTTTTTTATATGGTTTTATAATAGTAACAATAAAATTATAGAATAAGATTGGAGAGTTAAGATGTCCTCTTTTAAAGAAAGAAAAATTGCTAAGAAAAAAGAAGAGATCCTCCGCTCTGCCGCTGCAGTATTTGCTGAAAAGGGCTATCATGGTACAACAATGGAGGAAGTTGCAGCAAAGCTGTTAATGACGAAAGGATCGATGTATTATTATTTCAAAAATAAAGATGATCTTCTTTTTCACTGTCATCAAATGATTATGAATAAAAGTATTCAAAATATGGAGGAAATTATAAACAGCCCCATAACAGCGAAAGAAAAACTAGAAAGAGCCGTAAAAGCACACATCATGCTGGCAACCAATGAAAAATCGATTTTTATGGTGATGGATAAGCCCAATCAGCATTTCACTGATGAATATTTGCATGAAATTCTGAAGTCCAGAACGGAGTATGCAGCATATTTTGATCAAATTTTACATGAGGGAATGGAGAAGAAAGAATTTCAATGCATTGACATAAAAATGGTCAGAATGATTATTTTAGGAGCACTGAACTGGATTCAAGAGTGGTATAATCCTGAGGGGGAAAAAACGGGCGAACAATTAGCTGAAACTTTTGCTCACTATTTATTAAAAATGGTTCTGCCATAATAAGTTCACTTCTATCGTGCCCGTCCTTTTTCGTTTTACACGAGGCGGGCACGATTTTCTTCTATTTTATTCCTTCCTCTGTCCTTTAAACCTGAGCCCTAACTCTGAAAGAATTTCATCAACAGAAGTATCAAAATGAAAGAAATAATGACTATTTTCTGCGCCGAAGACCATTAAATGAGGATTTTCATATTCCGGGAAAATTAAGATAACTTCATTAACCGATGTGTTCAACCATTTGTTTTTTACTTCGACTGCATTTTCCAACGGAATTTTTACCATATAACCTTTCTGAGGTATCGGTTCAAATCCACGGTATACATCTGTAATCCCTTCAAGAATTGTCACCACTTCTCGCTGAATATGGTCAGTGCTGGGCTCTTCTTTTATAACCTTCCCTTTATTAATATGGAAAATTTCAATTTGAATCGCTTTTGCATTTACTTGAAGACTGAAAATAAATAAAGTCAGCAATACAACAAGCGAAAGTATTTTTCTAACCATGACCTCACCTCAAAACTATTATCCCCAGAAAATAACAATATATGTAAAAAACAAGACAGTCTGTCAAACAGACTGTCGAAAATGTTAAGAAATATTATTTAGCTCTGAAGATAGTCGAAGAAATTCCTCTTTATTACGTTCTTGTAAGGATTTGTCGATTTCCTTCTTTAGCTTTTCTTTTTTGTAGGAAATCAAAGATTCGTTTAAAACCTGCTCTGCTAACATTGACAACTGCTCCTCAATTGACGGTTCGGGTAACTTAAGCAAATCCTTATTCATGGGAAATCAACTCCTTAACTTTTATTAAGTATAGCATGAATTATCTAACAATTCAATTTTTTCTCTATTATAGTGAAATATTTTTTCTTTTTATAACTTCCGATTTAGCTTCAGGTTTATCCATTTATGCTTAATCGCCATTTTGCAACTCCCCTTTTTGCTTCGTCATTACCAAATTAGAAACTAACACTTAGATAAACATAATTCATAATTTTTAAAAAAATGCAATTCTTTCACCCATTGACGGAAATTCCTATCTATTCTCCCCTGCTGTGATAAACAGCCTGTCGCTTCCAAATAATAATTTAACACTTTAAATGAATCATGTATTGCATTTCTTTCTTTTATGTAGTATTATATTTTAAAATTTCGAATTTTAAATATTGTAAAAAAGTTGATGATAAGGAGCAGGAAAATGTTTTCTTCTCTAGAGAACCTGTGGTTGGTGCAAACAGGTGAAGAATTTTTTCCAACTCGCCTTTGAAACTTTCTTCTGAAAACAGTAGGAAGAAACGATTCACAATCGTTAATTTGTGAAGTTAAATCTTAACTTGCGAAGACTGTTATCCGTGAGGAGCAGTAAATGAGGGTGGTACCACGAGTATGCTCGTCCCTCAATGTCGTAGTTAAGGTTTTTTTATTTATATTTATGTTATTTGATACTGTTGTCTGCTGCAAGATGAGTGGCCATAATTTTGCAACAATGGTGTTTAACATAATGTATGAGAAAAGCTGGTACTTAACAATTGGGAGGTAATGTCAATGAATGAAAGAGTGTATTTTTTTGATACAACTTTAAGAGATGGGGAGCAGACACCTGGTGTTAATTTAAATCAAGAGGAGAAGGTTGAAATTGCACTTCGCTTGGAACAGCTTGGAATTGATGTCATTGAAGCCGGTTTTGCTGCCGCTTCACCTGGTGACGCAGCAGCAGTCAGAGCCGTTGCAAACGCTGTGACAAAACCGCTCGTTGTTAGTTTAGCACGAGCAAACAAAGGAGATATTGATGCTGTCATCAACGCCTTTACCGGAATTGAGAACGTGGGGATACATATCTTCATCGCTACTTCCCCCATTCATCGCGAGAAGAAATTATTTATGTCCAAAGAGGAAGTTATCAAAAAAGCAGTTGAATGTGTCTCTTATGCAGCACAATATTTCAAGCACGTTGAATTTTCCTGTGAGGATGCAACAAGAACTGAGCTTGATTTTTTAAGAGAGGTTGCAGAGCATGTTATTGAGGCCGGTGCAACTGTATTAAACTTTCCGGATACGGTTGGCTATACAACCCCTGAGGAGTATGCTCAACTTTTTCAATATATCCTCGAACATACAAAAGGCGTAGAAAATGTAAGACTTAGTTGCCACTGTCATGATGATTTAGGCTTGGCTGCCAGCAATAGCATTGCTGCCATTAAAGCTGGAGCACTCCAAGTAGAAGGCTGTGTCAACGGAATAGGTGAAAGAGCAGGTAATGTTGCTTTAGAAGAGGTTGCAGCCCTCCTTGAGACAAGAAAAGATTATTATCAAAAGGAAACGGGTATCAACCTAACAGAAATCGCTAAAACAAGCAAGCTTATTAGCAGGCTGACTGGGGTAAGCGTGCCCCCAAACAAAGCAGTGATAGGCAATAACGCCTTTGCCCATTCATCTGGGATTCATCAGGATGGGGTCATTAAGGATAAAACAACATATGAAATTCTTAAGCCTGAAAGTGTTGGCTTTGTTGAAACTAAGCTTGTTCTCGGAAAGCTATCAGGAAGAAACGCATTAAAGAAGCGTTATGAAGAGCTTGGATATTCCATTACGCAAGAGCAGCTAAAGGAAGTATTTACAAAATTCAAAGAGCTGGCTGATCGCAAAAAAGAGATTTTTGATGAAGATATCATTGCTTTACTGGAGACAAAAACGAGTGAGCAGACCTCGACCTACACATTTAAAGACCTTAGTCTGCAAGTGTTAGCAAACAAAGACTATCGGGCTTTCGTCCATATTTTGAAAGAAGACGGAAGCGTTATAGAAGGAATTGCTGAAGGCAATGGTCCGATTGATGCAATTTATAAAGGGATTGATCAAGGTCTAAACATAAAGGCAGAACTGATTGACTACAAAATAAAATCGATTTCCAGGGGGAAAGACTCTATTGGTGAAGTTTTTGTTAAAATCAAACATGAGGAAGCCTTATACCAAGGCAGAGCCATTCACGTAGATATTATTTTTGCCAGTGCGAGCGCCTATATTGACGCCATTAATCGAGTTGTTAGCCTTCAATCGAGCTATGCTTCTGCAGAAATAAAGAACTAACGTAATATTAGAACCAGATGCATGAAAATTCAAAAGCCCAGCCCCCTTATAATGGATCTGGGCTTTGGATCCTTTCGGCAAACTTGATAAAAAAATCGAGTGAATGAGGATTACTCAATGAGCCAATGTTAACCGCCTTTGAAACAGGCGTTCCCGTAAGTATCCTTTTAATGGGCACTTCTAATTTTTTACCATTTAGTGTACGCGGGACAGATGTAATCTCATAAATCTGATTAGGAATATGCCTTGGGGAACAAACTTGGCGAATTTGTTTGCGAATCCTTGTTGCAAAAGCCTCAGTTAATAAGTTTCCTTTTTCTAAGACAACAAATAGCACAATGTTATTGCATACGTCGATAACAAGACTATCGGCGATTTCTTCCATACCTTCGACGGCACTATATATTTCACTCGTCCCTATTCTAATCCCTCCCCTATTGATGGTGGAATCAGAACGACCATATATTTGGCAACTGCCTTTTGAAAATATTTTTATCCAATCCCCATGTCTCCAAACACCTGGATAGAAGGAAAAATAACTTTCGGAATAGCGCTCACCGTTTTGATCGTTCCAAAAATAGAGGGGCATTGATGGCATTGGCTCCGTTAATACAAGCTCTCCAACTTCATTCATTACACTTTCACCTTCATCATTGAAAGCCTCGACTTTTGCTCCCAATTCTCTGCATTGAATTTCTCCAGCATGGACAGGCATTAGCGGTGATCCACCGACAAATGCTGAACAAATATCCGTTCCTCCACTTACTGAAGCTAACCATAAATCATGTTTCACATGGCTATAGACCCACGAAAACCCTTCCGGGGGCAATGGTGAGCCCGTAGAGCCAATTGTTTTCAAATGGGAAAGATTAAATTTGGAAGGTTCAATTTGTTTATTCATACACGAAAGAAGAAAGCTTGCACTTGTTCCAAATAGAGTGGTTTCTGTTTCAGCGGCAAATTGCCAAAGATTATCAAGTGTAGGAAATCCAGGGCTACCGTCATAAAGTACAATTGCTGATCCTGCGAGTAGACCACTAACAACAACATTCCACATCATCCAACCTGTGGTTGTAAACCAGAAAAAACGCTCTCCTCTTTTTAAATCCATATGTAGTACACATTGTTTAAGATGCTCCAGCAATATGCCACCATGACCTTGAACAATAGCTTTCGGAATCCCGGTCGTACCAGATGAAAATAAGATCCATAACGGATGTTCAAAATCTAAAGGAAGAAATTGCAAAGTCTCATCATCTACTTCAGCGATGAACTGCTTCCAGAGCATGGTGCTTTTACATTCATCACACGAAAATTCTTCATTCAAATATGGCAGCATTACTGTCATCCCAATCGTTGGGATCGCTTTCTTAATATCTTTTACCGTTTTCATACGATTAAAATTCTTGCCACCATAACGATATCCATCAACAGCAATAAGAAGCTTTGGTTCTATCTGTTTAAAACGTTCAACCACCGTTGGTGCTCCAAAATCTGGTGAAGCACTTGACCACACTGCACCGATACTTGCGCATGCTAAAAAAGCGATTATTGCTTCTGGAATGTTGGGAAGATAAGCAGCAACACGGTCTCCTTTTTTAATTCCACTTTTTTTGAGACCTGCTGCAAAGGCAGCAACATTTTTGTTCAAAGTTGACCAGGTCATTTTTTCTAATGGACGAAGCTCCGATTTTGCAAGGATAGCTATATCATTTTCATTTACATTTCGAAATATATGTTCCGCATAATTTAACTTAGCCCCAGTAAACCATTTAGCACCCGGCATTTTCCGCTCTGATAATACTTGTAAATAGTCTGCAGTTGATTTTATAAGAAAATAATCCCATAAAGATTCCCAAAATGATTCGATCTCAGTGACAGACCATTTCCACATTTCTTCATAATTTTTAAAATGGAGATTCTTATTGCTTTGCAGCCACTTCATATAATCCACCATATTGGATTGCTTCTGAAAGTCGTCCGAAGGCTGCCAAAGAAGCTCTCCTTCTTTCACCAATTGTCCCATACGGATCCACCCCTTCTCTATATTATAATATTCGGAATAATTAAATGTTTGATAAAAATTTCATTTAGTGGAAATTCTATTAAAAAATTTTGTGGAGGATAACATGAAATAGCAATTTGCCGTAATTGGTTTAGGGCGCTTCGGCGGAAGTCTTGTTGAAGAATTTAGTGTACCTGGCATCGACGTCTTGGCCATCGATAAAAATAAGGAGCTGGTCGAAAAATACGAACAATTTGCTACAAATGCCGTTCATGCTGATGCCCTTAACGAAACAAGATGAAAAGAGGTCGAAATAAAAAACATGGATCATGCCATCGTCTCTCTAGGCACTGATATTGATAAAAGTGTACTTGTTACTTTATTATTAAAGGATTTAGGGATTAACAAAGTGTGGACAAAAGCAGTAAATACTTATCATCGTAAGGTGCGGGAAATAATCGGGGTTGACCGAGTAATACATCCAGAGAAGGATATGGCTAAACGAATTGCTCACCATATAATATCTGACAAAGTCATTGACTATATTGAACTTTCGGAACATCACAGCATTGTGGAAATTTTGGCTTCAGCAAAAATACATGCACAAACATTAGCTGAATTAAATGTAAGAACAAAATTTGGATGTAATATTATTGGCCTTCAGAGAGAAGGAGACATAATCATCTCCCCATCTGCTGAAGAAATCGTCTATTCTGGGGACATCCTCATTGTCATTGGTGAAAATGACGATATTCAGCGCTTTGAAAACGGCGCTGTTTAAGCACATATTCTCACAGGTCGCTACTCGTCATCAATCATCTAAAAGCCAATCATTTTTTCTCATCTATATAATAGGGTAATTCGGTTCATATTTTGGATATGCATAATATGGCGGTCTTTTTCCTATTAACGGTAACTCAAAAAACTTATCACCGTAGGATACTTCTACTCTTTCCTCTGAATCATTCACAAGTAAATATATAACTTCTTGTTTATATTCGTTCACTTCCTCTCCCCCCAATGCCAATTTGTTAACACGGTATTCTTTGCTTTTTAAAATGAGCCAGTACAAATGCACTAAATTTACTTCAGTTTCATAGAGTAACTCAGAATAACGTTTTTAGGAGGCCATCATGTCAAAACATGAAAATATAAACGATTATCCCATGTACCCAAACTTCGGAAGAATTACACAATTTCAAGAAATTCCTATTACCGTACCGGAACAGCGGCAATTTCGTCAGCCTGGAGTAGAAAAATACATGGTGCCAAAACCAATTATTGAAAATCCTAATTATAAAGGGAGCGAAAAGCTAAAAGGAAAGATTGCGCTTATCACTGGCGGTGACAGTGGGATCGGTGCTGCAGTCGCGATTGCCTTTGCCAAAGAAGGAGCAAATGTTGCCATATCTTATTTAGATGAACACGAAGATGCAAATCGCACCAAAAACAGAATCGAACAATTAGGACAAAAATGTATTCTCCTACCTGGAGATTTGCGAAACAAACAACAATGTATTGATATTGTCGAGAAAACAATCGCAGCATTTGGAAAACTTGACGTCCTATGCAATCATGTTGGAATCCAATTCCAACAGTTAAGTTTACTCGATATAAGTGATGAACAATTTGATGATACTTTCAAAGTAAATATTTACTCTCATTTTTATACAACAAGAGCGGCACTGCCCCATTTAAAAGCTGGAAGCTCGATCATTAACACTGCATCTGTCGTTGCATATGTAGGGTTTGAACAATTAATCGATTACACTGCCACGAAAGCTGCCAACGTTGGATTTACAAGGGCTCTAGCCAATAGCCTCGTAAAAGACGGGATTCGAGTCAATGCCGTGGCACCGGGGAGGATTTGGACACCGTTAATCCCGGCAAGTTTCTCTTCTGACGAGGTAACACTTGCAGGAAATCCAATGGAGCGTCAAGGTCAGCCATTTGAGTTGGCTCCAACCTTTGTTTATTTGGCTTCGGATGACTCTAGATTTGTTACAGGGCAAACTCTCCATGTTAACGGTGGTCAAGTAATGGCAACTTAATATAAGACAGGAAAATTTCCTGTCTTTCCCTATAATATACCTGATTCGATATTGACTCTCTCAAATGTTATCTCTCCCTCACAATTCTTCCATCAATCCATAATTTTACTTTCCCCTGCACTGCGCATAAGCAAATATAGTATAAAAAATTATTTACATTGTAAAATCTCTGTAAATATTCTTGTTTTTACCAGTTGTCATTTGATTGTTTCTGAAAATTTTGATATATTTATTTTATACTATTTTTCGACAAATTTCTCGATAAAAGGAGCTTGAAAATGAGAAAGCAATTTGTATCAATGCAAACGTTAATTAATCGAAATAAACAAGAAATCTTAACAAATAAGAAAGAAATTGCACGTATTGAACGTTTAATTGATGATAAACATAATCAAAAGCTAAGCACAAAGACAAAATACTAAAGATTCGTAATTTTTAACAAAGAAACAAGAAAGGAAAGGACGCCCACAAACGAGCGACCTTTCCATAATTTTTACTTTTCTTCTCTATTTGTCTACAGATGATCCGGAAGTTGTCTTTATTTTATTGGCACCAGCACCAGGATACTTGTATTCCTTCTCCCAGAAGTCAGCTCCCTTAATGCCAACTTTAACTGGATCAAAGACAGGATCCTTTCCAGCTTTTTTCTGCTCCTCATAATCTTTAAGTACAGCAATTGCCGGCTTTGCTAGAAGAAGGATTGCTATAATGTTGAGCCAAGCCATACTTCCTACCCCTATATCTCCCAGAGCCCATGCAACATCGGCTGTCTTGACGCTTCCATAAAGAACCATCGCTATAAAAATAAATTTTAAAAGGTATTCAGCCCAAACTCTTTTTACCTTTTGGTTAATATATGCTAAATTTGTTTCAGCCATGTAGTAATAGGCCATGATCGTTGTAAATGTGAAGAACAATAAAGCGATAGCAACAAACGGGGCACCGAATCCAGGCATCACTGATTCAACGGCTGATTGAGTATACCCTGGTCCTGGTTCCATTTCAGCTAAATTCACAACAATCGCCTCTTCACCCTCAGGAGTAACATTATACATTCCTGTGATCAAAATCATGAACGCTGTTGCTGAACAGATAAATAAAGTATCGATATAAACAGAAAATGCTTGGACAAGCCCTTGCTTAGCCGGATGAGAAACTTCAGCTGCTGCGGCCGCATGTGGACCCGTACCTTGCCCTGCTTCATTTGAATAGACTCCGCGCTTAACTCCCCATGAGATCGCAGCACCTAAAATACCACCAAACGCTGAATTCAATGCAAATGCGCTTGAGAAAATTAATCCTAACACTTCTGGAACTCTATCAATATTCATAATAACAATTATAAGAGCTACAAATATATAGCCAACAGCCATAACCGGAACGATAAATTCGGCCGTTTTTGCAATACGTTTTACTCCACCAAAAATAATGATCGCCAAAATTAAACATACAGCAATTCCGGAAATCCAAGGATTAATTCCAAAAGCCGTATTTATAGCAGTGGACAAACTATTCGATTGCACACCCGGTAATAGTGCACCCGTTGCTATAACGGTAACAATTGCAAACAGTATCGCGTACCATTTGATTCCGAGTCCTTTCTCAATATAGTAAGCTGGTCCCCCACGGAATTGCCCATCTTGCTTTGTTTTGTAAACTTGCCCAAGCGTCGCTTCGATAAAACCTGAGCTAGCTCCAAGAAAAGCAATTGCCCACATCCAGAAAACAGCACCAGGTCCTCCAAAAGCAATCGCAGTTGCAACTCCGGCAATATTTCCTGTTCCAACTCTTCCAGCTAGCGACATTGAGATTGCTTGGAAAGAAGAAATTCCTGAATCTGAAGCGTTTCGGTCGAACATTAGTTTTCCCATATCACCAACATGTCTAATTTGTAAAAATTTTGTTGCGATAGAAAAAACTAGACCTACACCTAAGCATAAATAAACAAGCGCAGGACTCCATATAATTCCATTAAGCCAATTAACAAAAGCTTCCATATAATTCCCCCTAAATTAATGTAATTCTTTTTTATTATAAATTACGCTTGTCAGAATATAAACTATTTTTTTGATAAATTTCTAATTTTTAGAAAACAAAACCTTCTTTTAATATTGCTAGCCTACAATAATAAATTTAATTGTATTACTGACAAAAAACATCAATTCACTTAAAAAAGGCAATTAATATTGCTATTTTAACATTTTACAACGAGGTTAACTGAATTGTTTAAAAATAACAGATTAACAACCAAAGAACTTATAGCTTCCACCTATTAAACGAGAAATTTTTGCGTACTAAAAAAATCACCGAGGCTAATTTTGTTTCATGCGCAAATAAAGAATAAAAAATGGGAACAGCCCCCGTTCAACTTTGGAGGCTGTTCTTATATTAATTCATGATTTTACAAATATCATTGGTAAATTCTACTGGATCTTGGATTGGCAGGCCTTCAATAAGCAGTGCTTGGTTGTAAAGTAAATTTGTATACAAGCTTAATTTATCTTTATCATTTGCAAAAGCATTCTTTAATGCTTCAAATACTTCATGATTAGAGTTTATCTCAAGAATTTTATCTGCTTTAACATTTTGATTATCGGGCATTGCATTAAGGATTTTTTCCATTTCAATCGTTACTTCTCCATCTGCTGTTAAACATACCGGATGAGATTTTAAACGCTTTGAAATGCGAACATCCTTTACTTTCCCTGCAAGAATGTCTTTCATTTCATTGAAAAGTTCCGTATTCTCCTCGTCTTTACTCTCCGTATCAGCATCATTTTCATCAATACCAAGGTCACCGCTGGAAACGGACTTAAATTCCTTTTCTTGATAATTCATGAGCATTTTGATGGCGAATTCATCAATGTCCTCTGTAAAATAAAGGATCTCAAAGCCTTTATCAGCCACCAGCTCTGTCTGTGGTAATTTCTCAATCCGTTCAACCGATTCGCCTGTCGCATAGTAAATGTACTTTTGCTCCTCCGGCATTCTGGAGATATACTCCTCCAATGTAACCATCTTTTTCTCTTTAGAAGAATAGAACATCAGCAAATCTTGAAGGGTTTCTTTATTCGCCCCAAAATCACTATATACTCCAAATTTTAACTGTCTTCCAAATGACTTATAAAATACTTCATACTTATCCCGTTCGTTTTTCAAGAGAGCTTGAAGCTCGCTTTTAATTTTTTTATTAATGTTTTTGGCAATCAACTTTAATTGACGATCATGCTGGAGCATTTCTCTTGAAATATTCAAAGAAAGATCCTCCGAATCTACCAATCCTTTTACAAAACTGAAATAATCAGAAAGCAGATCTGAGCATTTATTCATAATTAATACTCCATTTGAGTATAGTTCAAGTCCTTTTTCGTATTCTTTTGAATAATAATCAAATGGAATATTTTCCGGAATATAAAGAATTGCATTGTAGCGAATCGTTCCATCAACACTGATATGGATATGCTTTAACGGTTTATCAAAGCCATAGCGTTTTTCATTATAAAAATTCACATAATCTTCAGTTGTCAACTCTTTTTTATTTTTTCTCCAAATTGGAACCATACTATTAATGGTTTCTTCTTCAACATAATTCTCATATTCATCTTCGCTGTCTTCCTTTTTCCTGCTTTTTGTAAGCTCCATTTTAATTGGATAGCGAATAAAATCTGAGTATTTTTTTATAATCGTTTGCAGACGATACTCATCTAAATATTCCTCATACGATTCTTCCTCGCCATTTTCTTTGATTTTTAAAATAATCTCTGTTCCAACTTCATCTTTCTCGGTTGGTTCGATTGTGTAGCCATCAGCCCCTTCTGATTGCCATTTATAAGCCTCATCGCTCCCAAGTGCTCGGCTTATGACTGTCACAACATCAGCAACCATGAAAGCCGCATAAAAACCAACGCCAAATTGACCAATGATATCATGGCCATCTTTAATTTCATTTTCTGTTTTAAAAGCTAGAGAGCCACTTTTGGCAATAACGCCAAGGTTATTTTCAAGCTCCTCCTTCGTCATCCCTATACCAGTATCTATGATTTTTAATGTCCGCTCTTCTTTATTTGCCACTACTTTTATGTAATAATCATCCTGGTTAAAGGTTAGCTCCTCATCAGTTAAAGCCTTATAATAAATTTTATCGATTGCATCGCTTGCATTGGAGATTAATTCTCTTAAAAACACTTCCTTTTGAGAATAAATAGAATTAATCATCATTTCTAGTAGCCGTTTGGATTCTGCTTGAAACTGTCTCTTTTCCATAACCTTGCTCCTTCCCAATACTTTTGATAGATTAGCACTCTTATCTCGCGAGTGCTAATATTCAATATTTTAAATATCACATAAATAAAAAAGTGTCAATTAACAACCATTAAGCAATAGTTACGGACAACGAAAATTTTGATTTTATCATTTTTCTACCTTTCATATGATAGAATAATGGGTGCGAGCAAACATCACGAGCATAATACAAGCAGGAGGTTTTAATTGAAAAACTTACTTTTTTCGATCACTGTGATTCTAATTTTAGTCGGCTGCAACATCCAACAGCCTTCAAGTAACTTCGATAAAAATCCAGCATCAGCAAACTTGGATATATCGAGCGAAAACCAATTTCCTGATGGAGAACTGAATGTTCATTTTTTAGATGTTGGTCAAGCTGATGCTACACTTTTTCAAGTAGCAGAAAACGATAAGCAATATGTGATTTTAATCGACTCAGGAGACTTCACAGGAAATGAAGTTGTCAGCTATCTTGAAGAAGCCGGACTTGAAAAAATCAATATTGCAATTGGCACTCATCCGGATGCAGATCATATTGGCCAGATGGATCAAGTCCTTAATCATTTTGATGTCGATGAAGTATGGCTTTCAGGCAATACAAGTCAATCGGATACTTTCCAGCGAGTTTTAATGGCAATAAGTGAAAATAACGTTGATTATGTTGAGCCAAGAATGGGTGAAAGCTATAAGCTAGGACCTCTGCAAATAGATATTCTATATCCGCAAGAAATCAGTGGGAAAGCAAATGAAGAATCAATTTCCATGAAAATAACGTATGGTGAAGTTAGTTTTGTTTTTACAGGCGATGCAGAAAAAAAGAGTGAAAAAGAAATGATCGAAAGTGGCGCTCAGTTACAAGCTACCTTTTTGCAGCTCGGTCATCATGGCTCGTCTACCTCTACGAGCGAAGAATTTTTACAAGCAGTCCGACCTGAGGTCGCCATATACAGCGCTGGAAACGACAACTCATATGGTCACCCTCATGAAGAAGTTGTGTCCCTTATCAAAAATTCTGGAATAGCTCTTTATGGCACAGACGTTGATGGTACAGTTATTGTTACAACCGATGGAAAAACATACACGATAAAAACAAAAAAAGCCGGACAAGTACCCGCTGGAAAGACATTTGAACAGCCTAGTGAAATGGATATACAGAATAAAAGTAATGGAAGTTGCATCGATATAAACACTGCGAGAGCAGAAGAAATTGAAGGCATTGTACATATTGGTCCAGAACGAGCGCATGATTTAATTGCCTTGAGGCCCTACTATTCTATTGAAGAACTAGAAAAGATTAATGGAATTGGACCGGCGCGGATCAATGATATTAAAAAAGAAGGATTAGCTTGTATAGGAGGGAATTGATATGAAAGCCTATATTGATCGCTTTGAAGAAAGCTTTGCTGTGCTCTTACTTGAAGAAAGTAAGAAACAGCATATAAAGCCGATCGACCAGCTGCCAACTGGAGCTTCTCCAGGAATGTGGCTAACGTTGACGTTAGAAAATAATGAAATAATAAAAATGGAACTGGACGATGAAAGTACAAACTCGGCCAAAAAATCTGTCAATCACCTAATGGCTCAACTTCGTTCTAAGAAAAAGGAAAGTAAATTCAAAAAATAGAAATGCTAGGTAAACCAGTTATATTTTTAGCAAATATGGACGTAAAACTCATTCACAAATCGTTTGCTCGCCTCCAATTTTTTAAAGGTGGACATATGTGAATGCACTCACCTCACAAGGTCCACCTATGTCATGATTAAAAGAGATTTTATTAAAAATCCATTTTTGCTAACCACTGCGAAAGCACTTCTTCTCTCTCGCGCAGCTCCTTATTAATCAATTGATATTTCCCGAGCTTCTTTTCTCCGACTAGATTTCCATCTAACATATACAGAACCCGCTCTGTTTTCGCCGCAACTTTTAAATCATGTGTCACCAATAAAATAGCAGTCCCTGTCTGATTGATTTCAATTAAAAGTTCCATGATTTCCGCTGCTGCTTTTGAATTTAGCGCACCGGTTGGCTCATCGGCAAAAATAATCTTGGGCTGATTAATAAGCGCTCGGCAAATGGCAACTCTTTGCAGCTGCCCTCCAGAAGCGTGAGTGATAGCATGATCTTTCAGCGAGAGAATTCCTGTTTTTTTCATTAATTCAATCGCTCTTTTATTTATCAGTTCTCGGCTATTCTTTTCCGCCAAATAAGCAGATAAAACAATATTATCGAAAATGGACAGATTTTTTAATAAATGGATTTGCTGAAAAATAAACCCCATGTCATTTAAACGTAATCTTGACAACTCTTTTTCAGATAGCAACGCTATTTCCTCTCCATCTAAAATTACATTTCCTTCAGATGCTTTATCCATTCCACTTATATTGTAGAGTAATGTTGATTTTCCAGAGCCCGAAGGACCCATAATCGAAACAAATTCTCCTTCTTTTACCTGAAGGTTCACTGTTTTTAATATTTGACCGCTTTCCTTATCATCCGAAAATTTACTAAGTTCCTTCGCTTCCAGTATCGTTTTCATTCTTCACTTCCCTCCTGATTAATCTGCATTCATTTCAGAAATTTTATTGTTTGCAATTGAGTTAGTACTGATGAATGTTGTGACCGTAACAGCTACTAATAAAAGAAATGGACAAAGAAGATACGCATGAACAGGATTAATTACAAACTCAATTCTTGCAGCACCCATCATTGACCATAGTGCGCTGACAAAGTTCTGTCCAACAGTGTTTGCTAAAATCGTTCCAGATATGATTGCTGCAAATAAAACCGCAAGTAATCGAATAACATATTGCCCTTGAATATCCCTTAACGAGAATCCGATGCTTCGCAATATAGCATTTTGTGATGAGTCCTTCACAACAATCATTTTCACAAAAAGTGTTGAAATTAAAATAGAGATTCCTAATGTAATGACAATCGCTATAATCGTTAACAGTCTTAACTGTTCAATTGTATCGCCTAACGTTTCTGCTAAGTAACCTTTTATATCTGTTACTTTAGCCGGGTGAAAAACTTTTAAATACTCCTGCATCTTATCTGGGACATCCACATCATTCATTAAATTTAAGCTAATAACATACCATAGCGCTTGTTCATGATTAGTTGGAAAAATCGCTTTTGCAGTTCGACCGCCATTTGTTATATCTTGATAAATGCCACTTACAATCAAATCTTTCATTTTTCCATCGACCTCTAGCTGGAGAATATCTCCAACGTCCTTTTTTAACTCCTCACTGTTTAAATACGATAGGGCAATTTCATTTTCTTTTTTCGGTAAATTTCCTTTTAAATATTCCAATGGGAAAAGGGACATATCTCCTGTCTCGACATTCATGTTTTCCAATCGTCCATCACTACCGACTACTTTCAGCCGCTTTACTACTAGTGGAGTGAATTTTTCAACATCAGCATCCTTTTCAATATAGGTGAGAATTTCGCCAAATCGTGCGCTCATATCTTCAGACTGCTGGAGATCAATCCTTAAATCGCTTTGTCCTATTCCCATATAGGTGATGATACTGGAAGAATGTATTGTATTCAAAAAATTCACGGGTACAATCATGATAAAGGTGCAGATAATGTAAACAACAAATAATAATAGATAAATTCTTCCTCTGTTACATAAATCCTTTATTGCTAGCAAAAGATTGATAGGAACGAACCGATTTTTATAAATAGGAAGAATGCTCTGTCCTTTTGATATACTGCCCGTCTTCCCAGCCCGAAGCGCCTCTACTGCACTGATATGACTAAATTTTCTTAACGTCATTCGACAACAGGCGATGCAAAAAATATATATTAAGAGAGCAGCAACAAAAGGAGTGCCATAATCGACAATATTTCTTGGAGCCAACCCTAAATAAGTAGCCATATTTTGTGTAAACAACGGGCTGAACCATAGGGATACGAGATAGCCAAACATGGACGCTGCCGCTGCAATGACCACATATTTACTCAAATATATTTTTTTCATGTATGCTTGATTGATTCCAATCGCTTTCATAACGCCAATCTCCCGATAGTCTTCTTCCAATGTTGCCAATATCGTCAACCTTAAGCATAAAACAGCGATAACGATAAGCAGTAGACTAATAAAAATAATCGTAACTGCCAGAATACCCTCCGTAAGACCATTTAGTATTTTAAAAGTTTGGTAATCAAGAGTGGGCCCGCCGCTTGGCAATGGAGATTCCTGATAAGACTGGCTAAAATTATTCAATTGCTTGATATCTGTTAACAGAAATTCGATTAAATACTCGCTCTCTTTTATATGGGTGTTCAATAGTTGATAATCTTCATCACTAACTAAAAATCTCTTCGAATGAACCATGGAAGGATTCATAAGTGAATCACGGAGAAAATGAGAGATTGTAAATGTAATCCTTTCAGTCCCATTTATAATGCTCACTTCATCACCTATTTGCAAATGATCACGCACCATATAGTAAATAGGGACAGCAATTTCACCAGAAGAAAGGTGAATGAGTTCATTTTCCAGATCGAGTAAATAATCAAATGTGTCGTTTTGTTTCACAAAGCTTATATCCATGACACTGTTTATTTCAGGCTCCTGCTTATTTCCAAGCAATAGCTTTGTTCCATCGATGTTAAGCATCTCTACCGTTTGCTGCTTGCTCACCAGCGGATGATTCATTGCCCACTCCTCTATTTCCTGCTTGTTTATTTCTCCTGCATGCATCTGTACAAAATGAGGGGTTTCTGCTTTCATAAATAAATAGTCCATCGACTGAAATAACTTACTAATCATTCCTGTTCCACAGGCAATAAGAATAGCTGCAAGAAATACAAATAAAAATAAAACACCCGTAATGCTTTTCTTCTTTTGCAAATCTCTTCGTAATATTTTTAGAAGCACCGAGTTTCTCCCTTCCTCTTTCAAGAAAAATCTATTGCTGGAAAATATCCTTTTGCACATTTGAGCGATCCATCAACATGAAGTCCACCTACAAAAAAGTGGTTGTCGCAAGAAATAAACATATTAGACCAAATAGAAAAACAATTATAATACTTAGCTGTGGAGTGATGATAAAACTGTTCACCTGAAAGGCTAATTGTTGCGAACAGCTTCTTTTCCCCTGAAAGACCCTTTCCATCAATCGTTAAAAAACCTGAGGTTTTCTCAGAAATAGTAGAAAGTGAATGTATCGTCGTAATTTTCCCCGCTCTGTTCGGCTTACAAAACCTCTTAACCCCATCCTTTATTCACTTCAGCAAAGTTGCCATCTTCTTAACAAAATCCTTCACAACGATAATTGATTCCAACATGCTGACCATCCCATTTATAAAGAGTGGTTTTCATCCTCTCCATCTTCCGTCATATTCAACGGCATCATCATCTCTAACAGATAATTAAAGCTTCCTTTTTCTGCTCCTAATGTTGTTTCAACGATATAAACAAAAGCGACCACTTTCTGCAGAAGTTCATCCGACTGCCAGCCAAAGATTCCCTCATCAAATAAAAACTGAGAAGAGACCAATAAAATTTCGATTGTTTCCTTTGGATAAGGGGTTGAAAAGCATCCCTCCGCAATCCCTTGTTCAATCACCTTCGTTAATATTGGGGTTAATTGTTGAATCGTTTCAACAAGGCTTTTCTGATGCATCTCTGCATTATTTGCCTCATGCAGCTCTTCAATCATGCCTTCTTTGCGGGCCGAATCTGTTCTTTGAGCCATAAGAATTTGAAAGAGCTTTTCTGGTGCCTTTAAATCTGGTTTGGCAGCAATCGATTTTGCCATATTCACCCCACTATCAATAAAGCGTTGGACAACAGCATCCATGACTTCTTCCTTCGATTGAAAATAGTGATAAAAGGTCCCTTTGGCTATCCCAACTTCTTTCAAAATGGCATTCACGGTCGTCTTTGAATAACCCTTCATCGTAAATAACATTTCAGCAGCATCTAATATTTCATTTCTACGTTCATCATGTGGTTTCGAAATTCTCATTTTCACCCTCCATTTTCATTAGACCGACCGTCGGTCTAATGAAATCATAATCTTTATGCCCATAATAATCAAGAGCTTTTACTAAGTTTTAACTAAACGTTTACAATTACCCAAAAAGAATTCTGATGCGTACTTAACTGAATTTGTGAATATAAACAGCCTAAACGAGTTAAACGAAAAAACCTGGAGAAATTGCAAAACACAGTCCGCACTTATCCAGGTTTTTTTATTTATTTGGCTCATTTCCGCCAGACTTGATGTTATTTTCAGCAATTTCTATCAAAAGCTTCACTGTGAACGACAAAATTTCACGATCAGAATGGAAATTTTTCTACCCAATTTGCTCATTTCCTCGTAATCACTGTTTCTAACTCATATATGGCCTTTTTAACCATATCTGCATCAATAATTCCGATCGGCAAAACATGAATGGATTCTCCTTTTAATGTAGATTTTTCGGCGATCATAGTAACGATATCGTCCTCTATTTCTTGAATTCCTAATTCCTTAAGTGAATACGGTAAGCCAAGTCGGCGATAAAATGGAAGCAATAATTCAATTTCATGTTGTTTACCTTCTAAAACAAGCTGTACAAGAATGCCATATGCTACCTTATTACCGTGCAAAATATGATGGGTTGCAACTAACGCAGTTAAGCCGTTATGAATGGAATGGGCACCAGCAATACGCCCATAGTGGTCACCAAAGCCTCCAACCATTCCCCCTAAAACGATGATTGCCTCAACAACTTTAATGAAATCATCATTTAACATGCCATTATTAACCGCTTTAATCGCTCCTTCTGAATGTCCCATGAGAAGATTTTTACACTGCAATGCAGTATAATGAGATATTTGCAATGGAACCGGTTTATTGGGTAATCTTTCCATTTGCACATCAGCTTCATACCATTTTGCCAGTGTATCGCCAATTCCTGCGATAAACATTGCTTTTGGGGCATGAAGTAAAATATTGGGCTCTATTAAGACTAAACTAGCACAGATGGGATAAACGTCATATCTGATGAAAGCACCAGTCTGATCGTATAATACACTAAGGGGTGTCCATGGTGAGCAGTTGGATGCAAGTGTCGGAACTAAAATTGCTTGAGTATGAGTCATATCGCAAACTGCTTTCACTAAATCGAGTACCTTTCCTCCGCCAACACCGACTACCCCATCAAAAGCATGCTTTTGTACAGCCTTTGCTAGTTCGGTTATTTCTTCTAAAGAACACTCCCCGCCATAAGTATGCTCCTGATAAACAACTTTTGATAACATTGGCCAATATGGCTGAACTGCATTCCACGACTTCACGCCATGAACAACGAGGATATTTTTAAGTCCTCTCTCCACAAGCTTTCCTTCAAGAAGCTCAAGAGCTCCCTCTTGTAAAATATACTCACTTGGTGCTCCGTGTACGGAAAATGACTGCATAAAGTGTCCTCCTTCCTCTATAAAAAGACCCACTCTCTTCGAAGTGGGTCAAACAATTACATTATTCATTCATCCACTCTGGTTTACCAAAACCTTGGAACTCTTCATCGATCACCTTTTCAAACGCATCAGATTGAACAATTTCGACAATGTCTTTTGCAAGCTGATCATCCTTATTCTCAGTTTTCACAGCAACTACATTGCGATATGAATCAAGCATATTCTCTAATGCTAAAGCACTTAATAAATCCATACCTGCAGCAAGAGCAAAATTTCCTGGAACTGCGGCAAGGTCAGCACTCTCCACCGAGCGCGGAAGTTGTCCAGCTTCAATTGGTTCGAATTTTAGATTTTTCTTGTTTTCAATTATATCTTTTTCAGAAACTGTTAACGGGTCCGCTTTTTCATCAAGAATAATTAATCCTTCCTCTTGAAGTGTATTAAATGCGCGTGCTGCATTGGTTGGATCATTGGGAATCGTAATCGTTGCACCGTCAGAAATTTCTTCAATCGTTGTAAATTCATTAGAGTATATTCCCATAGGTGCAGTTGGAACTGTGATTAATGCTGTTAAATCCATATTATTTTCTTTCGCAAAATTTTCTAAATAGATCGTATGTTGGAACAGATTTGCCTGAATATCACCATTATCCAATGCATTGTTTGGTTGAATATAGTCGCTGAACTCAATCACCTTAACTTTGTATCCTTTTTCCTCAAGACCCGGGATAATTGCCTTCTTTAGCATATCACTGTATGGACCTGCTGTTGCCCCAATTTGAATTTCCTTTGTTTCTTCACCTTCTCCAGCAGAATTTGAATCATTGTTCCCGCATGCTGCTAGAAAACCTAATACAAACAAGGCAAACGTTAATTTTAACCATTTTTTCATTTTTTCTTCCCACTTTCTCTCTCATAGATTTCTTTTATATCGTTATATATGCTATCTCTTATCAACAACTTTTGCGATAAAATCACCAAGGATTTGAATCACCTGAACTAAGATGACGAGAATAAGGACTGTCGCAATCATGATCGTATTATCATAACGATAATAGCCGAATCGAATGGCCAAATCCCCGATTCCCCCACCACCAACAGTTCCAGCCATCGCTGAAAAACCAATTAAACTAATAAGTGTTAACGTAATTCCAGAGATAATCCCTGACTTTGCTTCTAAAAGTAGAACATCTTTAATAATCATCCACGGTGTCGCTCCAGCCGCAATAGCCGCTTCAATAACACCTTTATCAATTTCTCTTAACGCCGTTTCTACTATGCGTGCAAAAAAAGGAATGGCTGCAACCGAAAGGGAGACGCTTGCCGCTGCCGGACCAATTTGAGTACCAACAATAGCTTTAGTGAGTGGAATCAGCGCTACTAATAAAATGATAAAAGGGATCGAACGAACTAAATTTACGATAAATCCTAACATACTTTGAACAGCTTGATTTTCCCAAAACAGCCCTTTATCTGTAATATACAAAAGGATGCCAATTGGAAGTCCAACAATGACAGCAACGGCAAGAGAAATCGATATCATGTAAATCGTTTGGAGAAAGGCTGTATTAATATCTGGTAAAAGTTCGACGAAATGTCCGAAATCAAACCCCATCTCGCAACACCTCCACCTGTGCGTCACGCTCTTCAATATATTTTAGCGCTTGTTTAATTTCTTCCTTTGCGCCCTTTAATTCCATTACAAAAATGCCAAGCGGTAAATCTTGAATGTACTCAATAGAACCATGCAAAAAATTTCCCTTAACCTGATATTGTTGTAAGGTATCTGAAATAACACCTTCCCCTGCTACTTTTCCGCGGAACGTCACCTTTACGAGCGGGCCTTCACAGCTATTCGCAATCGTTTCAGGAATATCATAAGACACTACGCTCGCAATAAACTCCTTGGCAAGCTCTGTTTTCGGACTGGCAAAAATATTGTAAACAGCCCCTTCTTCCACGACTCTTCCTTCCTGCATAATTGCCATACGATTACAAATTTCTTTCACTACATTCATTTCATGTGTGATTAAGACAATAGTGATCTTTAATTCTTGATTGATTTTCTTAAGCAAATTCAATATTGATTTTGTTGTGGTTGGGTCAAGAGCCGATGTCGCTTCATCGCAAAGCAATACTTTTGGATTGTTGGCTAATGCTCTTGCAATTGCTACTCTTTGCTTTTGTCCACCACTTAACTGTGAAGGATAAACATCCCGTTTATCGGAAAGCCCAACCATTTCAAGAAGCTTCTCCACTCTATCTATCCTTTCTTTGGCGGGCACCTTTGCTGCCTTTAAAGCAAAAGCAATATTTTCATAGACTGTTTTCTGACTAATTAAATAAAAATGTTGAAAGATCATTCCGATTTTTAAGCGAGCTAATCTTAAAGGTTCACCACGTAGCACAGTAAGGTCTACTCCATCAACTGTTAAATGTCCAGACGTTGGTCGCTCTAGTAAATTAATGCAGCGGAGCAATGAGCTCTTGCCAGCACCTGAATAGCCGACAATCCCATAGATCTCACCTTTCTCAATGGATAGTGAGACATTATCAACACCATTAACTTCGCCCTTTTTTGTTTTATATATTTTTGAAAGATTTTGAATTTCTATCATACACATACCCCATTCTTCACCTACTTAGTAAGAATCGCCTTCGGAGCAATTAAAATTGAAATTAGTACTGCTTAAAATCATCCTCTAGCAGCTTTTCATTATATTAATCAACGGATAAACAATAACGGCCTATTCTCTTTCGCAAAAGGAAATATGAACCTGCGGTAGCAATTCTCGAACGGAACAACCTGAAGTTTGAAAGAATATTTATTACAAGTAGGCAACATCACGGAATAGTCTACTAAACCATTAAAAAATGCGCCTTTCTACTGAAAGACGCATCGAAATACTATATCTCGACTTATCTTTCAGAATGTAAACATTCTGCAGGAATTGGCACCTTCCCAAAATAGGGGGTTGCCGGACGTCATAGGGCCATGTCCCTCGGTCACTCTGGATAAGTTTGAAAATTTTAATTAGAATGTAATTTAGATAATACTAGTGGACAAATTTTCTGTCAATAGTAAATTTACTATCCTTTTTTATGTAATGCGCTTACATCGTGGATATCAATCCGTTTCATGAAAAAAACTTTTTTTAAGAGAATACAATTCCTCACGTCTATCTGCAAATACGGGAATCCTTTGCCTCACATCTTCCACTTCCTTCATATCAATTTCCGCGTAAAAAATACCTTCTTCCTCTTCGTTCGTGACGAGGAGCTCCCCCCATGGGGCTATGATCATTGAATGTCCATTAAATTCATTGTCGGGATCAGTTCCGACACGATTAACGGCGACAATATAGCATTGATTTTCGATTGCTCTTGCCTGTAGTAATAATTGCCAATGATCAATTCTCTTTTTCGGCCATTCTGCAGGAACAAAGACTACTTTTGCACCTAGTAATATATGGGTACGAATCCATTCAGGAAATCTCAAATCATAGCAGATGATTCCAGCGCATTCGACGTCGTCAAGCTGAAATCGGTTCAGCTTTTGTCCGGGCTCCATATAAAGGTGTTCGTCCATCAGCCTGAACAAATGAGCTTTATCATATTCAGAAACAACGCTTCCTCCTTTATCTATCACATACATCGTATTATAGAATCGCTCACTTCGCTTTGTTGCAACAGATCCCCCAACAATATTTACTCGATGTTGATAAGCAAGACTTTGTAAAAACTGTTTCGTCTTCTCTCCATTCTCATCTGCTATTCTATTAAGCTCAGTTAAAGCATAGCCTGTGCTCCACATCTCAGGTAACACAATCGTATCACTTCCGTTATTTGCTGCCTCTTCTATATAGCGTTTAACAGCAGCAAAGTTTTTTATCGGTTCACCAAATTCGATATTCATTTGCACACATGCAATTTTCATATTTGCCTCCCTCTAGACATTTTTATTTAAAGATTATAGAATTTGATATAAAATCGCAAATACTTTTTAAAGGTGGAACATATGGAATATTCCGAAAGATTAAAAAAACTACCCGTTCAATTTTTTGCTAATCTTGTTGAGAAAGTCAATAAAGCATTAGCAGAAGGCAGAGATATCATCAATTTAGGCCAAGGCAATCCCGATCAGCCGACCCCAAGTCATATTGTGAAAGCACTTCAGCATGCAGCGGAGGATCCGAATATGCACAAATACTCACCCTTTCGCGGACTACAGGAATTAAGAGAAGCTGCTGCCCACTTCTACCAAACCCAATATGGAATTGAAATCGATCCTAATCGAGAGGTGGCCATTCTTTTTGGTACTAAAACTGGTCTTGTCGAATTGCCTCTCTGTTTGTTAAATGAAGGTGAGCTCATGCTTCTTCCTGACCCCGGCTACCCTGATTATCTTTCAGGTGCTGTGCTTGCTAATGCAGATTATCGTTTATTCCCACTTAAAGCAGAAAATCAATTTTTACCTGATTTTAAATCGATTGCCAAAGAACAGGTCGAGGCAGCAAAGCTGATGTATTTAAATTATCCCAATAATCCAACTGGAGCTACAGCCGATCTGGCGTTTTTTGAAGAGACCGTTCGTTTTGCCAAAGAAAATCAAATAACCATTCTTCATGATTTTGCCTATGGGGCAATTGGCTTTGATGGCAAAAAACCAGTAAGCTTTCTTCAGGCAGAAGGAGCAAAGGATATTGGAATTGAAATGTACACATTATCGAAAACATATAATATGGCTGGATGGCGTGTGGGCTTTGCAGTCGGCAACGCAAAAATTATAGAAGCATTAAACCTCATTCAGGATCATCTTTATGTAAGCTTATTTCCAGCAATCCAGAAGGCTGCTGTTTCAGCATTAACAGAGGAACAAACTTGTGTAGTCGAGCTAGTTGCCCGCTATGAGAAACGACGGAACGCATTGATTGCAGCATGTCAGGAAATCGGCTGGAAAGTAGAGGCACCCGCTGGTTCTTTTTTTGCTTGGTTACCAGTTCCGACAGGCTATACAAGCGAACAATTTGCTGAGCTTCTGCTTGAAAAAGCAGACGTTGTAGTGGCACCAGGTAATGGCTTTGGCAAATTCGGTGAAGGCTATGTACGTGTAGGACTCCTTGTTGACGAAGACCTGCTCGTAAAGGCAGTAAAGCGAATTGGCAAGCTCGAAATCTTTCAATAATTGTTGAAAAGCTCAGAGCGAGTCTGAGCTTTTTTGCTGTTTTCCATTTATTCAAGCTAAAAAAATGTCTGGTTACTAACAATAAATCCAACAATCGTTTTTTCTGCTTCCAAATCAGACTAGCAATTCAAATTATCCCCGACCAGTTTTTTTTAGAAATGATCCTTTATTCCATCCTTAGCCATTTCCTTTCGTTCAGGCATGGGAGAGGCTACGCTATTCTGAAAAAAAGCAAAGAGTTCATAACCATTTAGCGGATTAACACATCTCTTTCTACATTAGAAACTCATAAAAAGAGTGACTTTTATTTTCCTATACCTTGATCTAGTGCCACTTCTTCTGGATTAGGTACTCGAAGGAGAATTAAAGCCCCGATAATAAACAATACTACAAGACTGAAAACTCCAAAGTTGGTATTTCCGGTAATTTGAGCGGTTATTCCCAAGAGAACAGGCCCAGCTACTGCAGCAAATTTGCCAAAAATGCTGTAGAATCCAAAAAATTCATTAGATGATTCCTTCGGTACCAGTTTTGCAAAATATGACCTGCTTAATGATTGAATTCCTCCTTGTGCTGTTCCAACAAGCATTGCTAAAACCCAAAAATCTAACGCGGAATCTAAGAAGAAAGCATAGCAGCAGATAAAAATATAAATGAAGATGCCAACCATAATCATTTTTTTATCCCCGTATTTTGTGCCAAACTTCCCAAAAATAACCGAAAAAGGAGCTGCCACGATTTGAGTGACGAATAGAACAATGAGAAGTGTAGAAGAACTAATTCCTAAATCAGAACCATAAGCAGTCGACATTTTAATTACGGTATGAACTCCATCAATATAGAAAAAATAAGCTAATAAAAATAGAAATAATGGCCGATACACTTTAATATTTTTAAACGTCTGTAATAGCTTTTTAAAACTTGTCCTAACTGGATTGGAAACCCTCTCCACATAATAATTCTGTTCCACATTCTTTAGCATGGGAATCGTAAAAATCCCCCACCATAATGCCGTAATCACAAAAGCTATCTGACTGGCTACCGTGACCGATAATGGGATGATGCTTTCTTGGGCAAGTATAATAATAGCAATAGAAATAATAAATGGAATTGTACTTCCTATATAGCCAATAGCATAGCCATGGGCAGAAACCTTATTCATTCTATCTTCCGTTGTTACATCGACGAGAAAGGCATCATAAAAGATATTGGCACCAGCAAATCCTACCGATGTAAGCACAAAGAAAATTAATAAAATAAACCATTGATTTGAAGGAACTACAGCTAACAACAAGGTAAAAATAACCCCGAGTGTAGTAAAGAAGACAAAGAAGCGTTTCTTAAATCCTTTAAAATCTGCAATTGTTCCCAAAATAGGAGCCAAAATCGAAACAATTAATGTAGCAATCGAGTTTGCATAACCCCAATAAGCGGTTGAAGTTGTGGCCGAAATTCCTGCTTCAGTCGCAACAGACTTAAAGTATAAAGGCATAATGGCTGTCACAATCACGAGTGTATAGGCCGAATTTGCCCAATCGTAAAGGGCCCAACTTCTTTCAGGAATGCTGTATTTTTTTTCCACTTTAATCCCCCTTTTGATAGCTCTTTAATCATTTGTTCATCTCTGCCCTTTAATTTACTTTTGTTCCAATTCCAATTAGAAAGATGGTCCCCAAACTGCAATAAAGTGTCAGTCTTTAATGCCACAAATAATTCATTTCCCTTGTATTTCCCGATTAAAGAAATGGATTAACCATATTCCCATTGTACTACTATTATTTATGATTAAGATAGCTACTATTGTAAATTTATTTCAAATTTTCTATTCACTTCTAACACCGGAATTTCAGCAGTCTGCATTTTTCAAGAAACATCACTAAAAATTTGAATAGGATAGGTGTATGAATACTCCGGGGGTGAGAGGATGGCAGTTGTAAAAGCAACAAATGCAGATATTGATTTGTTAGCAAGACTGCTTAGAGCAGAAGCTGAGGGTGAAGGTCTTGATGGAATGCTAATGGTTGGAAATGTGGGGATTAATCGCATAAGAGGAAATTGTTCAGATTTTGAAGGAATCCGAACCATTTCTGAAATGATCTATCAACCACATGCTTTTGAGGCAACACAAAAAGGATATTTTTACCAACCCGCAAGAGAGGTCGAGAGAAAATTAGCCCGGCGAGCCATTGCCGGAGAGCGCGTGTGGCCATCGAAATTTAGTTTATGGTACTTTAGACCTCCGGGTGACTGTCCACCTCAATGGTATAATCAGCCGCTTGCTGGCAGATTCAAGCTCCACTGTTTCTATGAGCCAACAGCAGAAGAATGTGAAAATATTTATAACACATTTTAAAGAGGTACTGAAGACAAACATAATCCAAAATGATCATTACGTATAATTCTAGCAATATCGTTTCACAGAACAATCGATAGCAAAATGAACAATCGGCAAAAAAAGAGTCAGCATATATGAACTGACTCTTTCTTCATTAAACAGTTACTTGTCTTGTCAATACAGAAACTAAACGATCCATTCCAAGCTTAATGTTATCCGGTGTAGAATGACTGAAATTTAATCGGAAGGTGTTAAGCTTAGGCTCATTCACATAAAATGGAGTGCCAGGAACATATGCGACGCCATTTTTAACCGCTTCTCCGAGGAGACTCGTAGCATCAAGCTTTTCATCGCCTTCAATCCACATGAACATACCGCCCTTTGGTTCCTTCCATTTAAATAATCCCCGATCAAGCTTATTTAAAAAGTCTCTCATAATCGTCATCCGAATATAATATTCTTTTCGCAAAGTTTCAATATGACTTTGCAAGTCGAAATCTCTCATAATATAAAAAAGTGCTTGTTGATCAATGGAACTCGAATGCAGATCAGTCATTTGTTTAGCCTGTGACATCATCGCAATCACTTCGTCTGGACCAGTTACCCAACCAGTTCTTAGCCCTGGAACAACTGTTTTGGAAAATGTACTCGTATACAGTATATGACTTCCTTTTTCATCAAAAGAGGCGATAGGCTCAAAAGTATCATTGGTAAAATTTAATTCTCCATACGGATCATCTTCCAATGTTAAAACATGGTATTGATAACACAGCTCGACTAATTTTTGCCGTCTTTCAGTGCTCCAAATTTTCGCTTCCGGATTCGAAAAAGTCGGGACAATATAAACAAATTTCGGCTGATAAACGCGCATTTTTTCTTCTAAATCATGCGGATCCATTCCATTTTCGTCTCCCTTTACGGCAATAACCTTTGCTCCATAGGAGCGGAAAACCTGCAATGCAGCTAAGTAGGTAGGATCTTCCGTCAGGACAACATCGCCTTCTGCGAGCATGATTCTTGAAAATAAATCTATTACCTGCTGGGAACCCGTTGTTAATAAAGTCTTCTCAACTGTTGACGTAATCCCTTTTTTCGTCATCACAGTCTGTATAGCTTCCCTCAGTGGAGTAAATCCCTCTGTTAAACCGTATTGCAATGATGAGCGTCCAGATGCAAACACTTTTTCATATGCACTTTGCACTGCTTCAATCGGGAAGAAATCATCAGAAGGCAGCCCTCCTGCAAAAGATATAACATTTCCTTGTTGTATGACACTTAAAATATCTCGCACAGCAGATGATTTAAAGTGCTTTGTTTGCTCTGAGAATGAATAATCCATTTGGGTCCCTTCCTTTTTTAAAATATCGGCTAAAAATTCAACTCGATGAGTCGATTTCGCTTTTGTCAATAACGGGAAATCGCTACTCTTTTGATAATTATTTAAATTATCTGTATGTTGAAATATTTTCTCTTATCATATACCTACAGTTTCCTTGTTTCAAGAGTTTTTTTCCACTCTTCGGCAAAATGACTGAAGAAATGATCATGGGCTCCAAAAAAAGAAGCACGGCATAACCGTGCTTCAAAATTATTAAGCTCTTTTAAATGGCCACCAGTTTGCCTCGCCAAAGTTTTTGACCATGACAGGAATAAATAGCGGCAGTACAACGAAAGCATACAAAAATAATCCGACAATGGTAATGGATGCAATTTGTAATAAGGACAACATCCCAGAAGGAATCATTGCTGCAAAAGTACCACCTAAAATAACAGCCGCTGAAATAATGACCGTTCCCATTTTTTTCATAGCCATAAACATTGCCTGAGCGATTAATAGATCTTTATATTCATTGAAGCGATCCATGAGAAAGATGCTATAGTCTACACCTAGAGCAACAAGGATGACAAAGGCAAAAAACGGTACCGCCCAGCTTATACCGGCATAGCCTAATAGATTGACAAATAATACTTCATTAACCGCCATCGAAGTAAAGTACGTAAGAATAAGAGAACCAATGATGTAAAGAGGCATGATTAATGAACGGAAAAGAAAGACTAATATAATGGCAATCCCAATCAACATATATACCACTGTTCTAGAGTAATCCTTCCCCGACATCGTGCTTAAATCAGCGTTTGTGCTAGTAATACCGCCTACGGCCACAATCGCATTCTCTAATTTCGTACCCTTAGTGGCACGCTTTACCGCTTCCTTCATTTCATCAACTTGAGCGATTGCTTGATTAGAGTATGGACTTGCGTCAAAAATGACATCCATTGTCATTATTTTACGATCTTTTGACATATATGTGTCTAGCACTTGAATGAAATCGTCACTTTCTAACAATTTAGGCGGAAGGTATAGCCCACTCATTTCTCCAGCCTCTGATAAACCAGAGAGATAGTTTTGTGCTGAACCTAAACCTTCATACACTTGATTTAAACCATCAGCGCTTTGTTCAAGTCCTTCTGTAAGAAGTGATAGCTGTCCATTAATATCATCAAATCCAGCAAGGAGCTGTTTTTGCCCCTCATTAACGCTACCTAAGCCGTTAGTTAACTGTGGTACATTGCTGACAATCAAGTCTTGACCATCTGCCAACGCATTCAATCCTCTTTTTTGGGCCTCAATACCATCAATTAACTGCTGGAGCCCTGCCCCCAATTCGTTCTTTCCTGTTTTCAGCGCTAAATCGAAGCCTGTATTTGCTTTCGCCATTCCTTCATTGAGCTTTGATAACCCATCATTTAATGGAGCGATAGAATTTAACAAGCCTTGCTGTTGATTGGGAACGCCATGAAAATACCCATTAATGGTTCCTTTTAGTACTTGGTATTGCTGATCTGAAGCAAGTGCTTCATAATGATTATCCAAATGATTAAACAGTGAAGCTGTTGTATCTGCTAAACTGCCCATTGCTGCAGCAACCTGCTGATATCCTGAAGTTAACTGGGAAAGATTGTCACCTATAACCTGATAATTTTCCAGAAGCTCACTTCTATACTTATCCAGCAATAGCGCTGCTCCTGCTTTTGCTCGTTCTAAGCCCTGTATAATTTCTGTTGAACCGGCAGATCCTTGGCGAATGCCATTTTCAATTTTGGCCAAATTCATTTCAATTTCAGCTAAACCATGTTGTAGCTGACCAGTGCCAGAAATTAAATCATTAATCCCCTTCGCTGCCTCATTAAGTTCTGGTTCAGAATTAGCTAATTGTTGGCTCGCCTCCTGCAAACCAGTGCTAATTTCCAATATTCCCTCTTTACCAGCATCAAGTCCCTCTTCTAGTGCCTCCGCTTGTTTTGCAACAAGAAAATCTTCAATCGGTTCACCTGTAGGCATTGTAACAGAACGTACCGTTTGAACCATGTCTACTTTCTCTAATTCCTTCGTGATTTGATCGACAAGGGTAATATACTCAATAGAATCCAGCGCTTCGTCATTTTTGAGCACAATTGTCGTCGGCATTGCTTCACCTGGGCTAAAGCTAGCAGCAATTACATCAAACGCCTGAATCGAGCCAACATTTCCACTTATTTCTTCCATAGAATCGAAGGATAGCTCGCCATCATAAGAAAGCAAAAATGGGACACAAATGATTGCTACAATAAGCAATGATACGAATGGTCTTCCCAATGAAAACTTTCCTGCTAACATCCACAGTTTACTATCGCTATGTTCTGCTTTACTCTTTGATGGCCAAAAGAGCTTACTTCCAAGCGCTGCCATGAAAAACGGAACTAGTGTAAAGAGAGCTAACAGTAAAATAGCGACGCCTACTGCAACAGCCGCCGCCGATTGGTAGAGAATGAATTGGGAAAAACCAATCGCAGCAAATCCAATCATAACCGCAATGCCACTAAATAGAACAGTTCTTCCTGCATTGCGGTATGTTTCAACAATAGCAGCAGCTACTGTCTCTCTTTGTGATAATTCTTCCTTAAATCGACTTAATAGTAAAATACAGTAGTCTGTTCCAATTCCAAAGAGGATTGCTACTAAGAAAATTTGTGTATAGGTTGAAATGGGAAAATTCAATTGATCAACTAGAAACGAAACGATCGATTGCGATGTTAAATAGGTAAAGCCAACCGTGACCAAAGGGATCAGTGGAGCAATAAAAGATTTAAAGACTAGGAGCAGGACAACTAAAATAAAGACAACAGTAATCCCTTCTGTCTTTTTTAATCCCTCTTGAGAACTGTTGACCAAATCTTCATTAATCAGCCATTCGCTAGTGAAATAATGGTCAACATCTATATCCTCTAACGCGCGATATAAAGCTTCCTTAACTTCTCCTTGTTCTCGCTCTTCCCATTTTAGACTAATGGAAGCAAGAATAGCTTTCCCATCTTCTGAAACAAGCTGATCCTGAAGGAGCGATTCATTAAAATGCGTTAAGATTTTCGTGATTCCAAGCTCTTCTTTCTTTTCTTCTAAAAGTTGTATCGCTCGCTCTGCTTCATCTATATTTGCATTGGTCAGTTTTTCTTCATTATGAAACACCAACGCAACCGTTGTTTCTTTCTGTCCACCTTCTTGATCTTGCACTTCCTGCAAAATCCTTCCAGCTATTGATGATGAATATTCATCCGGTACCTTAAGTTGCCCCTTTTCACGTACAAGCTCCCCCATATTCGGAGCAATAAAAAATAAACCGATAGCTACTATAATCCACAAAGTCAAGACTATCCATTTATTTTTAATAATAAAATTCATTTTCCTACCCCCAAATGATCAATTTATACAGGCAGATAACATTCTATTTTTTATCCCTTTGTTCAATTAAAGCATGATTTAATTTCTCAAATGTCTTAATAAATTGTTCGATTTCAGATGGTTCAAATTGAGATATTATCCCTTCTACTAATTGCTGAATCCTTTTGTCAATCTTCCAAAATAATTCCTCACCTTTTTCTGTTAATGTTAAATAAACAACTCGGCGATCTTTTTCATCTCTCGTTCTTTGAATAAATCCTTTTTCCCACAGTCTGTTAATTATTGCTGTAATAGCACTTTTCTTCACTTCAAACTCTTCTGCAAGAGCGGTTGAAGTACACGAGCCAACACGATTTATGTATCTAATTATATAGAGCTGATCATGGGTTAAATTGCTTCCCAGCTGTTCTGTAATTAGTGCTTCCGCCTTTTTTGTTACTGAAAAAGATACATCCACATAACGATTTACCAATTGCTGAATATTATCATTTGACATATGTGGCAGCCTCCAATTAATTAACACATTTAACTATTCAACAATTTAACTATAAGGATCCTTCTTTTTACTGTCAAGATCATAAATGGGGCAAAGAAAAAACCAACTCTCATCAATTCAAAAGAGTTGGCTTGTCATTATTCGATTTCTTTTTTATTATGCCTGCCTTTCACAAAGCGATAGGCTAAATATGTGACATATAATGGGGCAGCAATATAGATTAAATACGGGAAGTTTCCATAGGTGCCTTTATAGATAACATAGAGAAGACAGCCTAAAAATATCGTCACGATAGTCCCGTATTTTGGAAGAGGCACTTCTTTCAAACTTGGAATTCGAATCCTGCTAACCATCAAAAAGCATAATGCCGTATACACAACTGTCGTAATTATGTCGGGAAGTCTACCTCCAAATAATGTAAGGAGAGCAAGTATACCACCAGCTGCAGTAATAGGGACGCCGATAAAATAATTGAGAGTGGACTTATCTGTACTAATATTAAAACGGGCCAAACGGTATGCACCAAACAATGGGAATAGTCCTGCAATCAGTAAGCCAATTAACTCAAATTGATAAAAGTATGTATAATACACTAAAAACGATGGAGCTACTCCAAAGGAAACAATATCCGCTAGCGAATCCAATTCTTTTCCTAATATGCTATCAGCTTTTAACATTCTTGCAAGGCGACCATCCATACTGTCTAGCATCATCCCAATTAAAATAAGGATCGCTGCATTCTTATACTCCCCATACGAGGCAAAACCAATTGACAAGAAACCGCAATATAAATTCCCGAGCGTAAACATGTTAGGAATCGCTTTAACAAGTCTTATTCTCAATGAGGTGATCACTCCTTTAACATTATTTATGTGGCTCATATAAATCCCAAGCTAGTTTTATGGAGTCAACTATATAATTGGCTATTTCTTCGATTTCCAGAGCATCTGTTTCCACCCTTGAATGATGGAGAGAATAAATTTTCTGTCTTGAATGAAAGAGATCTTCAATTTCTTCAAGCGTTCTTCCTTGCAGTACTGGTCGACTATCGATCAGCAAACTGATTCTATCCTTCCATGAATCCCATGATAAATCAAGAAAAAAAACAATGCCATCTTTTAAACAGCGCTCTTTTATCTCGCTTTGCAAAAATGCTCCTCCGCCTAAGGAAATGATATTTAGCCGTTGCTCACATAGTTTAAATATCATTTCCTTTTCTTTTTTGCGAAATTCCTCTTCGCCGAAGGTTTTAAATATTTCCTTTACAGACATCCCATATTCTTTCTCAATTTCCACGTCCACATCATAAAAATCTCGATACAATTTTTTTGCCACTTCACTGCCAATCGTTGTTTTGCCAACCCCCATGAAACCGATAAAAATAATGCATTTTTCTCTGAGCGGGATATCTTTAATTGTCAACTTCTACACTCCTCTAGCAGTCTTTTCGTAACTATTTATGATCAGACTTTTGCTCAAGTAATCTCATTATAATTTTAATTATCACTAATTTCTAGTAGTAATCTGGATTGGTCAGTTCTTTTTATCAATATCTTTTTTATAATAATGATGAGAATGCTATACCCCAAAAAAAGGTTGAAAGACAGGGCAACCATTTCATTCTCTTATAATGAGGCTTTATTTAAGCAACATGGAACGAAACGTTTTTTCACACGACTTTAAAAAATTCTCATAAGTGATAGATGCTCTCCTATCGAGAGAGAATAGTCCAAAAGCAACACCGATATAAAAAACTGACTCAATCGATCTTGGAGAAAGAGCAATTGAATCAGCTTCATCTTTGCAGTTTAGATAACTAATAGTAAGCTAAGAGCCATCACACCCATTCCGGCAATTAAACCGTATATAGAAATATGGGCTTCATCAAATTTCTTTGCTGCCGGTAATAGTTCGTCAAGAGAAATAAAGACCATAATCCCGGCAACTCCTGCAAAAATAACGCCAAACATAATGTCATTTAAGAATGGCATTAATAAAAAGTATGCTGCCACGGCACCGATTGGTTCTGATAGACCTGATAAAAATGAAAGCTTGAAAGCTTTTTTTCGATCCCCTGTTGCAAAATAGACAGGAACAGATACTGCGATCCCTTCAGGAATATTGTGGATTGCAATCGCAATCGCAATTGGGACCCCAAGCGCCGGATCTTGCAAAGCGGACGTAAATGTTGCGATCCCTTCAGGAAAGTTATGGATCGCAATGGCAAGTGCTGTAAATGTCCCCATTTTTAATAGAGCAGAATCCTGCACAGCTTTCTTGTCAGAATCCATGTCTTCAACCTTTTTCAATTCATGGGGATTTCCTTGTTTTGGAATAAATTTATCAATAAGTGCAATAAGAAGCATCCCCCCAAAAAAACCAGCAACCGTTGCCCAATTTCCTCCTATTTCACCTAATGAACTCACTAATGCGTCCTTTGCCTTAACAAAAATCTCAATCATCGAAACATAAATCATCACACCAGCGGAAAAACCAAGAGCAAGAGAAAGGAACTTAGTATTCGTTGTCTTTGTAAAAAAGGCGAGAACACTGCCGATACCTGTTGCTAATCCAGCCATTAATGTGAGACCAAAGGCAAGCAATAAATTTTCATCCATTTCTCATTCTCCTTCTAATTGACTTTCCCATTTTGTTCATAGAGAAAATTCTATTTTATTACTTACTTGAAGTGCACTCTCTTTTTTACACAAGAAGCTATGCATTCATATAAAAATGTTTCGTCCAGTAAACATTTTAACTCATATGAAACTTGCCTGACAACTTAAATTATTTTAGCTTACTATTATTGTAGGAATTATAAACAGAAAAAATAACCTGTAAGATTGCAGTTATGATAAACTTAACAAAAAATAAATCATTGAATAACGAACGGATAGTAAACGTAATAAAAACCACCATCTGTATTGAACATCCCGTGGATGTTTTTTACATAAACTTTGTTCAACAGAATTATTGATAAAACGATTTTTGGCTCATTTCGTGTGAAACGATCGTTTCGAAAAACCTTTTTAGTAAAACTGAATCCACAGAGAAAATGAGTTCAAAGGCAACACTAACCTAAAAAAAACGGGGAAAGGCACCTATGATGCCGATTTGTTATGTTCCGGATTCAAGAGCTCAATCTAATTGGCATCTTGAATCGGAACGAAAATTGACTAAAAACCTTCATTAAAACCAATTGATGCTATGATATTTTTTGCCCATTTCCCTTACTTTTATGGCTCTTCCCCCTTTTCAGCATGAGAAAGAGGGTTACAATAATTAGTTCAAGCAACAACCCTTTTGTCGGCCAGGTAAAGAAGGAATATTCAATTGCATCAATATTATTTTTAAATAAGCGAATCGTTAAACTGAGCAAAAGTGCAAGCGGAACGATATCAAAGTCGGAATCCTTACGCCTGAATGTATTGAATAATCTATTGAGCGTAAATAGTAGTAAGGATAGCTTACATAGCATAGTCGGAATCCACACAACCTCAATGACCAAATCCAATCGATCTAAAAAATCTGTTAAATTAATTTGCTGTATTAATTTAATATTGGGATAAGTTGCTTCTGAAGCAATCGCTACACCGAGTACAGTAATGTTTAAAAAAATTAAAATAAATAAAAGAATAAAACCACAGCTTATGCCGATTATACCTGCTTTTTTCAAATGAGAAATAGGATGTAAAAAAACAAATAAAAATACAATCACAATCGCTTCCGTCATCCAAGGAAAAAATATGTATGTTGATTTTAAAATTTCAGCACCTGAATGAAGACCGCCGAAAGGGAGAAGATTTGCTAACTGAATTTCGTTCAATAAGAAAAATGGCAATAATATAACAACTATAGATATGGTAATGAAGTGAATGACAGTTACCCTTGCAATGACTTCAATGCCTGTTAAGCTTATATAAATTAATGTTAATGTTGTTAATAATGCAATAATATCAAATGGAGTGTCTGGAAGTAAGATCCCATCAATAAAGCTATTAAAGATTCGGAAATCACGAATATAAATAAACAATAAATACATGAATAGAACACTGATAAAAACGTTTTTAAACCATGGTCTTTTATCAAAGTAAAATATTGACTTCAGTTTTTCCAATTTTGCTGGTTTTCTACATATTATGTAAATAACCGTTGTCGTCAAAACATATGTAAACATTATGACAATCCATGTATTTTGTTTAGAGATTTCCATTAATATTTGCGGCACAGATATAATCACACCAGTAAAAATAAAATTACCAATGAGACAAGTTAATTGAAATGGAGATAATTGTTCTTGTTTCATATTTTAATCACTTGCTTGGTGATTTCACCTAAAGTATGGTTAAGAAAACTCGTGACTACATACAATGGCAACTCCAGCATCAGAACGATTGCCAGTAGGATACATAATGCGGACAAAAGCAAATACCAACGTTTCTCCTGCTTATCTTTAAGCAATAGCTTTCTTATTTTAATAAAATAAATGAGCAAACAAATAATTAAAATGAGGAGAATCTGCACTTCCCTATACCTCCCTTACTTTAATGCCTTTATTGTTTATCCTGACAATGTCTGCCTCTACATCAACATTCACTTTTATATTTGGCAAAAGCTCTCTCCATTGAGTCGACAATTGCTTTTCCCAAAAACGATTACCCTTCTTATAGACAGAATAGCCAAGCCCATATGGATCGACGCCTTCTGATTTAGCATGGCTGATGATTGCTTCAATTTCATTTTTAATATGACTCTCAAACTTATTTGTCGCCATTTTATATATTTCAAGATCCTCTAAATCAAGCCGTGCTTCATTCTGTAAAAGTATGCCCTCAACATGGAGCTTAACGGTGAATTCAGGAAGACCATGAGCCTCTTTATACGTTGGTGTAATCTTATAGTCGAGGATTTCAATATTAAGTTCAGAATTCTTATCGACCGCGATTGTCTCCTTCTTTCGCTTCATCTTTTGTAAAAGCCAATATATACCATTCGTTTCTTCTTCATTCGTAAAAAAGACGAGTTTATCATCTTTCATTATTGCGGTACTGTTTATTTGAATTTCCTCTCGTTCATCATTCCCCTTGTTTTTTGTTTTTACTGTTTCCACCACAGGAATTACGGGGTCTTTCCCAGGAAGACTGAGATCATTAATTATATTACGAGTATCAATATTAAGTGTTGTTTTCACCATTTCTCTCACAGCTTCCGAAGGCAGTTCTTCAAAGTGAGGAGTGGCCGTTAAAATATCAAGTGCATCCCCTTTAGCGATAAGTAAATATGTTGATAGCCTTGATTCAGGATGTTCTAAAATTGAGTTCAAAGTCTGTTCAATTCCGCTTGCTGCCATTTCCTCCCCAAAAATAAAGATTCTTCGATGTGAAAATAAAAGCTGTCTTGACATTCTTTTTTGCAGATCATCGTCCGCTTCACGAACATTGCGCCCAAATCCAGAATCTACGTAATAAGGTTCGCTTCCACTAGTACCTCCTCCACCGCCATTCGGACCGCCCATCGCACTCGGCAAGGGTACTTGAACGGACGCACGAAAGCGATTCTCACCTTCTTTGTCAAGCCCAGTGGCAATGACAAATGCCAAATCATTTATTTCTGTCCGATCCCAACAACCAGCAAGAGTTGTCACACAAAGGATACATGCCAGTAATTTACCTATTTTATTCATAGCGGTACTCCTTTTAAGCTCATTGCTTATCATTCAATGGCGACGGTCTCATATGCTCCGTCTGCCGTTGCACATTTTCGCTTATCGTTTGCGTTGGCCGTTTATCCATTGCCCACCAAGGAGCTCGTATGAAAACATCTTTAAGCTCTTTCCACTTAAACGGACCTATTGGGGAGAAATATGGAACTCCAAATGAGCGTAGTTTGCATAAATGAGTCACGATTAAGATAGAACCGAGGGTTATTCCAAACAAACCAAAAAGTCCAGCTAGAAGCATCATTGGAAAACGCAAAATGCGAATGGTGATTGCTAAGTTAAACTTGGGAATCGTAAAAGAAGCAATTCCTGTTAAACTCACAATAATCACCATCGGCGCCGAGACAATCCCAGCCTCTACTGCCGCCTGTCCAATCACAAGAGCACCGAGAATACTTACAGCTTGTCCAATTACTTTAGGTAAACGCAGCCCTGCTTCACGCAAGGATTCAAATGCAATCTCCATAATCATTGCTTCAACAAAAGCTGGGAAAGGAATCGATTCCCTGCTGGCAGCGATGCTGTACAATAAATTTGTTGGAATCATTTCTTGATGGTATGTCGTAACTGCAATATAGATTGCCGGAAGCATTAAAGCTAAAAAAATCATTAATATCCTTAAAAGTCGAATAAAAAGTGAAATATGATAGCGATGATAGTAATCTTCATTTGCTTGTAAAAATTGCCAAAAAGTTGCAGGCAGTATCAACGTAAAAGGGCTTCCATTGACAAGCAGTGCCACTCTTCCTTCTAAAAGATTCCCTACAACAGTATCTGGCCGCTCTGTGTTTTGAATTTGCGGAAACAGGCTTCGCGGTTCATCCTCGATCAGCTCCTCGATATACCCACTTTCAAGGATGCCATCAATTTCAATGCGCTCAAGACGTTTTTCAACCTCTTCTACTAAATCAGGTGAAGCAAGATGATCGATAAACATCAGTCCGATGATAGTTCTAGTCTCTGTTCCAATTTCTTTCGTAATTAATTTTAGATGACTCGACTTTATTTTCTGCCTAATTAAAGCAATATTAACGGCAATGCTTTCTGTAAAGCCTTCCCTTGGACCACGGACAGCTGTTTCCGTTTCCGGCTCCGAAACTGAACGACGCTCTCCGCCTTTAGCATTTAGAACAAGCGCTTTATCAATGCCATCGACCATTAATACTGTATTTCCATCCAACACTTGCTTAACAATTTCATCGAGTTTATCAGCCTCAACAACATCGTTAATGGAAACCATTTTTTCTTGGATGAAATCCGCATTCAGATGTTCAATCCGTGTTTTAGATAATAACTCGTGTAACGCACTAAACTGAATGCTCATATTGTCAATCAAGCCATCAATATAGATAAGATAAGCGCTATATTCCTGAACTTTGAAAGAACGAAATTTTACATCAGCACAACTTTCAAATAAAGACTTGATTATGTCAATATTTTCTTCAACATCTGCAGAAATTGGCTCCCCTGTTTTATTATCAATCTCGATACTTTCCTTTATTTTTTTTGGTTTGATTAACCGACGACGCAAGAGCTTTCCATCTCCCTTTGTAAACTGGCAATTCCATTTTTTCTTAATATCCCCAATTCCACCTTTTATATGAAGTGTGTTTAGTTTTATTGAGCTTTTGTTAAACAACATTATTGATAAAATGACCTTTGGCTCATTTTGTGTGAAGCTTCATTTCACAAATCTTTTAACTATCCTGAAAAGTCCTCTGTTTCCTTGAAAAAAGGAGAAAATGGACAAAAAGTGAACTCAGACATATAACAAAGCCTCATAAAAAAGATGGACAAATACATATTTCTTTATAACTAACAAAAAATAGGATAAACAATTTTTCAGGATTGGATGATGAAATGGAAGTTACGCCGTTATTGGAAGTGGAAAAATTAGCACTTAAAAAACAGAAATATTATCAAATCAATCCCCTTCATTACATTTTAAGGGCAGCATTAGCTAGTATGTTCATTGGCTTTGGCGTTATTGTTGCATTTAAGACAGGCGGATACTTTTATCATGAACATTCCCCGATTGCTTATCCAATCGCTGCTTTTACTTTTGGGGCAGCGATTATTTTAATTGCTTATGGCGGAGGGGATTTATTTACTGGAAATACCTTTTATTTTACATTTGCAGCGTTGCGAAAAAAGATGAAATGGATGGATGTAGGAACATTACTTACTTTAAGCTATATTGGCAATATTATCGGCGCAATGATATTTGCCCTGTTGATTCTAACAACACAGCTTTATGCAGAAACGTCAGTAAATGCCTTTTTACTTGATGTTGTTGAGAAAAAAATGCATATTCCCACTACTGAATTATTTTTTCGTGGAATCCTTTGTAATTGGCTCGTATGCCTAGCTTTTTTTATTCCAATGACATTAAAACAGGATGGAGCCAAACTCTTCGTCATGATCCTATTTGTTTTTTGCTTTTTTATTTCCGGTTATGAGCACAGTATAGCCAATATGTGTACTTTTGCGATTGCCCTTGTCCTCAATCACCCAGGCACCATTTCTTTTGCCGGTGTTATTCATAATCTAGTACCTGTTACACTCGGAAATTTAATAGGAGGAAGTGTTTTAATGGGATATATGTATTATTATGTCAATAAACCCTTTTTCGAAGAGGTTGAAGAAAAGCAAGACTGAGCCTAAAGATTTTTTTGAAAATGACATCCATAATTCAGCAATGCATATTGTAAAGACAACGCGGTTACATTAAAAATGAGCAATGCAAAGATTGCTCAATACGTGCAAGGAAGTGATGTATCATGGCAAGAAACAAACTTTTGGTTCCTGGCTCTGAGAATGTTCTTAACCAAATGAAAGAGGAAATTGCCAATGAGTTTGGGGTACAGCTAGGTGCAGATACGACCGCGCGTGCAAACGGCTCAGTTGGGGGCGAGATGACGAAACGACTCGTCCGACTCGGGCAACAGCAATTGCAACAAAACAACCAAAATCATTAACAAACAAAGTCGGAGGCATGACTATGCCTCCGACTAATGTTAATTCGAGTCAACTGCTTGGCTCTTCTTTTCTTCACGTTCTTTTTTTAGCTTAAAATAGGCATCTAGAGCATCTCTTCCAATTTTGAGATTCGCTTGATGACCATTTTTGCCTGTGTAAGCCCAAGGGACGATGACCGCAATCGCCACCTCAGGGTTATTATAAGGCGCGTAGCCAACGAAGCTTAAATTAATTACGGCAGGTGGCTCTTTATAATTTTTTCGCTGAGGTCCATCGTAAAAGGCTTGCGCAGTACCAGTTTTACCAGCTGGCAAATATTCAGCGTCTGCAAAATAACTACTCGCAGTACCAGAAGTTACGACTTGACGAAACCCTTTTTGCACTGTTTCCATCCACCCCGGTTTTAAATCTAATCGGTTTAAAATCTGGGGCTGAATTTCTTCAAATAATGGACCAAGCTCATTGTCCCCATCCATAACTGGTTCACGAATTTCTTTCACTACATGGGTCTGAACACGATTTCCGCCATTGGCAATTGTTGACACATATTGGGCCAATTGCATCGGTGTATACGTATCATATTGTCCAATCGATAAATCTAACAGGAGACCTGGTATGGTGCCTTCACCTTTAAAGCCAATTTGTTCGTTAGGAAGATCAATCCCTGTTCTTGTACCCAAGCCGAACTGGCTAAAAGATTGCCGCATTGTATCAAATGCTGTTGGAGCGATATTTAGCGGCTGATCGTATCGGTACGTGGCTCCCGCCATCCGAATGGCAGTGTGAAACATATAAACGTTAGAAGAGACCCTCAGTGCTCCAACTGGATCAAGTGTTCCTAGATTATTACTATACGAACCTTTTGGCTGCGTACCTTTAATTTTTACTGGTGTATCATGGATGTACGTATTTGTATTAATCGCACCCGTTTGAAGTCCAGTTATGATCGTCGCACCTTTAACGGTCGAGCCGACATTGTAGGATGTTGTAATCGTACCGGCAGCAAAATCCTGCATTTCCATTTTTCCCGTTTCTTCATTTTTGACAAGCTGTTTGCCCGCCATTGTGAACACTTCTCCAGTATTAGGATCCATCATCACAACAAAAGCCCGGTCAAGAAAACCGGTATTCCCTAGTTGTTTCGCGCTTTTTAGATGTTTCTCAATAATTTTCTCCGTTTCTAGCTGTAAATCCATATCAAGTGCTAAAACGAGATCCTTTCCTCTTTGCCCTTCTGAGATTACTTCTGTCCTCAGCGTGTTTCCCGCTTTGTCGGTAATGTTTTTCACCTTTGATTTTTGTCCATGCAAAACATCTTCGTACTGCAACTCTAAATAACTTTTGCCTACGCGATCATTACGACTGTAATCTCTTGCTAAAAAATATTCCAATTGTTCTTTCGGAATTCCTTCATTTGTCGTTGTAACCCCGCCAAGAATGGTGCGCAATGTTTTATCAAATGTATAAGTTCGTTCCCAATCTGTCGTCGTATCGACTCCAGGCAAATATTGAAGATTTTCACTCACAATCGCAAATTCCTCGTCCGTTACCCCTTCATTTTTAACAATTTGTGGAGTTAAAGCATACCCGCTACTAAAAATCGCATAAATGCCTATTATTTCAAGATCCTGCTCACTGAGCTCAGCCAAATCTTCTTCTGTAATTCGCTCGAGCTTTAAGTCATATATTTTTTTATCATATTCTTTCTGCTCTAACTCGTCCTTTAACTTCTTTCGTTCTTTCTCAGGAACTTTTTCATCGCCACGTTCAGGGTTTTTGATCAGCCAATAATCCTTTTTGTCTCGTTCCTGCACTCTTTTTGGCTCAAAGTCAATGAGTAAAGCAAGCTTTTCTGCCACTTTCAGCATCTCTTTCGCACTTACTCCATAGTTGGTGTATGTAATGGCATTTTTCGGCGTATTATCAACAATAATTTCGCCATTTCGATCAAACATTCTGCCACGGGGCACAGGTTGGCTGATGATCACATCTTCGGTACGCTCGATTTCCTTTTTATAATTTTCTCCATGAACAATTTGCACGACGCCTAATCGGAGCACCAGTAGGGAGAACATGGCAAAAATAGCAAAAAATAAAATATTAACACGAATAGGAATATTGGACTTCTTCTTCTTTTTTTCTGGATACATATTTACCCTCCTCTCTCATAATTATTCTCTATATTAGACTCTTAAATTATGGAAAAAGTTTCTTATTTTCAAGAATTTTTAGTTAGTCGGCATTTGTTCACACGATGTTCATCATTCATTTTATAGATGTGATAACATTAAAGTATTAAATTTTGTTATATGTCGGTGTTGACTTTGGCTCAATTCCTTTGAAACCTTCGTTTCAGACCCATTGAACCAAATAAACCATTTCCTCAAATATATGAAAATTTTTTCTATCATACTATAATAGTTTTAAAAATTAATAAAAGAATGGTGAAATTTTAATGAACTTTCAGCTCTATCCAATGGGAGACCATGCGCTCTTGCTGGAATTTGGCAAAGTTATTGACCCGAAAACCCATCAGCAAATTCAAAAAATAACAAATGTTCTCGAGCATTCACCGCCTTCATGGATGGTTGAATATATTCCAGCTTTTACGACGATCACGATCATTTATAAACCAACAGAAATTCTATATAAGGAAGCCTGTCTAGAGCTTAACAAGATCGTCTTAAATATGGAAGAGCACAACGCAATCAACCAGCACATCGTCACTATTCCTGTCTGTTATGGAGACGAATTTGGTCCAGATCTAGAGTTTGTTGCTGACGTTAATAGCTTGACTAAAAAAGAAGTGATTAACATCCACGCAAATGGTAACTATTTAGTTTATATGATTGGTTTTTCTCCTGGATTTCCCTATATTGGTGGAATGTCAGAAAAAATAGCAGCACCTAGAAAGAAATCGCCTCGGTTAAATATTGCAGCTGGCTCAGTTGGCATTGCTGGTAAACAAACAGGCATTTATTCAATCGATTCACCAGGAGGTTGGCAAATCATCGGTCGCACTCCAGTACGTTTATTTCAAATTGACAAACAAAAACCAGCTTTTTTAAAGGCAGGTGATAAAATTAAATTTATTCCTATTTCGCGAAATGAATATTATGAATGGGTGAATTGACAATGTTGACAGTACTTAAACGCGGCTTCTTTACTACTGTTCAAGACCAAGGGAGATATGGATATCAAAAAGATGGTGTTGTGGTAAGTGGAGTATTGGACGATTATGCCCACCGCATCGCTAATTATTTAGTAGGAAACTGCGAGAACAGCCCCATTTTGGAAATAACATTAAATGGTCCGCAGCTTCAATTTCATATAGACGCGGTCATAGCGATTTGTGGAGGCAATCTTTCACCATCTATCAATGGAAGACCTCTACCGATGTGGAAAAGTATTCTCATAAAAAAAGATACCGTCATTTCGTTTGGCAAATGTCTTGCTGGTGCTCGAAGCTATCTTGCAGTTAGCGGCGGCTTCCATGTGCCCAAAGTGATGGAAAGTGCCTCCACATATGTACGTGGAAAATTTGGCGGTGTAGACGGAAGAACATTACAGATGAATGACAAGCTTACCTTTGGTCCTTTTAGTAAACTAAATAAAAGAATTTTTGAAAAGTTGACTGGAAGCACGGTTGCAAACTGGTCAGTCCCCTATCAAAGAATGTACTCCAAAAAACTAATCCGTGTCATGAAAGGACGACAATATGAGGAATTCACGAATATAAGCAGAACGAATTTTTTTAAATACCAATACACGATAACGACAGAATCAGATCGAATGGGCTATCGCCTAAAAGGAACACCACTAGCATTGCAAAGAGATGAAGAGATGTTGTCAGAAGCCGTCACATTTGGAACGATTCAAATTACAACAGATGGGCAGCCAATTATACTTCTTGCTGACCGGCAAACGACAGGCGGATATCCGAAGATCGCTCAGGTTGCGTCCGTCGATTTCCCTTCTCTTGCGCAAATGAAACCAGGCGATCGAATTGATTTTGAATTGATAACCATCGAAAAAGCGCAACAACTTTTGAGACAAAGAGAACGATACTTACAACTGATAAAAACAGGAATTCGCCTCAAATACAGCTAAGGAGGAAAATAGCCATGTATACCATTGATCTGAACTGTGATATTGGAGAAGGTTATGGTCATTATAAGCTTGGAAACGATGCAGAAATCATGAACTATGTGACGAGCGTAAATATCGCTTGCGGTTTTCATGGGGGCGACCCTAGAATTATGCGAGAAACCGTACTCCTAGCCATTAATAAAAATATAGCGATCGGTGCCCACCCTGGACTTCCCGATCTTAATGGATTTGGTCGCAGAGAAATCAATATCAATCCCGAAGAAGCATATGATTTAGTCATCTATCAAATTGGCGCCTTACAGGGCTTTATTACCGCAGAGGGCGGAGTAATGCAGCATGTCAAGCCGCACGGTGCACTTTATAATATGGCTGCAAAAAATAAACAATTAGCTGAAGCCATTGCAAAAGCAATTTATAAAGTCAATAACGAACTAATTCTTTTCGGACTTGCGGGCAGCGCCCTCATTGAGGCAGGAAAAAAATTTGGTTTGCAAACAGCTGCAGAAGCTTTTTCTGATCGCACATATATGTGCGACGGTTCATTAGCTTCACGATACGAAGTAAATAGTGTCCTAAGCGACAAGAAAGCAGCAGCAAAACAAGCGATCCGTATCGTAAAGGAAGGAAAAATAAAATCTAACGAAGGTCTTGATATCGATATAAAAGCAGATACCATTTGCCTTCACGGAGATGGAGAAAACGCCTTAGCGATAGCAAGGGAAATTTCCGTTAGTTTAGTAGAAAACGGAATTACGATACGTAACTTTTTACAAAATAGAAAATAGCAAAAAATGAACCCCTTCTTCATGAGTATACCGGGACGGTTTTCCTCTCAAGGTAAAGATATGATTTTAAACAGGCAGGTTTACTTTTGAAGGAGTTCATTCAATCGTTCACACTAATTGGAAAAAGGAATATAATCATTCCCTAATTTGTCCGCTGCCATAAATGAAGTACTTACTTGATGTTAACGCTTCGAGTCCCATCGGGCCTCGGGCGTGCAATTTTTGCGTACTGATCCCAATTTCTGCACCATAGCCAAACTCAAATCCATCAGTGAATCTAGTTGAAGCATTATGATAAACTGCTGCCGCATCAACCTGCATTAGAAAGGCCTCAGCATTTTCATTTGTTTCTGTTACAATTGTCTCCGAATGTTTTGTCCCATATCGGTTAATATGTTCAATTGCTTCATGAACATTATCCACAATTTTCACGCTAAGCTTAAGAGCTAAAAACTCCGTCCCCCAATCTTCCTCTGTTGCTCGTTTAGCCCTCCTATAAGACTGAACTACCTTTTGATCGCCATAAACCTCCACTTCATGGTTTGTTAACGTGGCAAGTAGCTTCAAGCCGTATTGCTGAAACCATTTTTCATGAATCAGTACCGTCTCAATCGCATTGCACACAGAAGGGCGCTGAGTTTTTGCATTAATAACAATGCTTTCAGCCATTTCATAAATCCCCGACTCATCAATGTAAACATGGCAATTTCCTGCACCTGTTTCTAAAACGGGCACAGTAGATTCACGTACTACCGTTTCAATTAAGCTTTTTCCTCCTCGAGGAATAAGGACATCCAAGTACTCATTTAATGTAAATAATTGTTTCGCTGTCTCACGACTTGTATCCTCAATAAGCTGTACAGCATCAAGTGGAATCGCAGTTTCTTCGAGGGCTTGATGAATCACCTGCACAAGTGCTTTATTTGAATAATAAGCTGAGGAGCTACCTCTTAAAACAACTGCATTTCCTGTTTTTATCGACAAGGTCGCTGCATCAACCGTCACATTAGGACGTGCCTCATAGATCATGCCAATCACTCCAATTGGGACGCGCTTTTTCTTAATCAATAAACCATTTTCTTTGTTGATTGTTTCTAAATTTTCTCCAATTGGATCCGTTAGCTTGACCAACAGTTCAATCGCATTTGCCATATCGTCAATTCGCTTAGCATTCAGCATGATCCGATCTAAAATATTATCTGACAGTCCTTTCATTTTTCCAGCTTGTAAATCTTTATCATTTTCTGCAAGGAGTTGGTCTGTTTCCGATCTTAATTTATTAGCAATTTTCTGCAAAGCTTTATTTTTTTCCTCCGTTGTGACCCCTACTAGCTGATGACTTGCTACTTTAGCCTTCTCACCTTTAAAAATGACCTCACTCATGTTCATCTCTCCCTTCATATATTTGCACCCATTGATCGCGATGGATAACCTCATTAGTGATGTAAACTTTTTCAAATTTGAGTTCTTCTCGCCCTTTCCCCATTAGCTTCCGGATTTCATCGGATGAGTATAAAACCTCTCCTTTTCCTAATAAACCGTTTCTTCCGTAGACCTCAACAACATTTCCTTTATCAAATACTCCATCAACCCCATAAATTCCTGCTGGCAGTAAGCTGCTCCCTTGTGACAACAAAGCTTTTTCAGCACCTTGATCAATAAATAACTTCCCGGCTATTGGTGAATGTAGGGAAATCCATTGCTTATTATTCTTGACGGAGGAGAGCATTTCGGTTCCGATGTATGTTCCATCTCCAAATCCAGTAAGAATTCGCAATAATTTGTCTTCCCCTTTCCCTAAACCTATGAATACCTTCACCCCTAAAGAAATGGCTGTTTTTGCAGCCAATAGCTTCGATTTCATGCCCCCTGTTCCAACATTTGAGCCCGTCCCCTTTGCAGCCTCCATCATTTCTTCCGATACATCCTCTAAAAAATCAAAACGTTTTGCATTATAATCATCACGTGGATCACGATCATATAACCCATTAATATCAGTCAAAATGATCAGCTGGTCAGCATGGAGCATTCCACTCACAAGTGCAGAAAGCATATCATTATCTCCAAAGGTTAGTTCTTCAACCGAGACTGTATCATTTTCATTTATGATTGGAAGAATTCCACGTGCCAAAAGCTCAGAAATGGTCGAATAAGCATTGCGATAACGATCCTTTTTGGAAAAATCATTCCTCGTTAACAGAATCTGTGCAGGTGTAATCCCGAAAGGAGCTAGCTCTTTTGCATAGGTTTGTATTAATAAACTTTGTCCCACGGCTGCAGCAGCTTGTTTCCCTTTTAACTTAACAGGTCTTGCAGGATAGCCAAGCTTCTTGAAGCCAGCTGCAACTGCACCAGAAGATACAAGAATAATCTCATGTCCTGCCCGCCTAGCCGAAACAATTGCTTTTACATGGTCTTTAAGCTTTCCTTCCGCAATCTCCCCATTTGCATTCGTTAACGAACTACTACCAATTTTAACGACAATTCGTTTTTTATTCATATGCTGTTGCTTCTCCTTTAACTAAAAATCAAAAAACCCTTTCCGTCCTATAAATTAAGGACGAAAAGGGTTTAGCTCTCCGTGGTACCACCTTGGTTGAATGCTTTTAGACTACATTCCACTTTACCTCAATAACGCTGAGAAAACGCCTATGTTTGCATAGGACTCTGAAGGTAGGTTCCACAAGGCTTTCGTGATGGGATCTCTCAGCTCATAAACCCCAATCTCTGACACTTCCACACGATGCGTACTAGTCCTTCATAAACGTTCAATATTTTTATATATTATGCCCAGTTAACGATTAGATGTCAAGAGGATTTTTCATTAAAAATAGCGTTATTGCCGAGAGCATGGCCAACAGAGTGTCAGAATGAATAGAAGAAGGTGAATTTGAGTACGCTCAAATTCACCTTCTTGTGTCCCTGTCTCTTATCATTTAATATTTTGAAAGGGGTTCTTCCATTCCATTAATACCCCGTAATGATGAGATTCTTCGTCTTCTAAATAATTTTTCACTAGCCCGATTGGGGTTCTGCCACATTTTAATAGAAACGATATGACCGGATCTTTTATTTTTCCTGATACGACTTCATCCACATACTGCTCAGGGCTTAATCGTTCTGCAAACAAATGATAGCCCGGCATTCTTCCACCACCAAGTAAACGGTCGAGCCCCTTTTGAATAACAAGATGATACATGGCTTGCATCATCATTTTCCCTAAGCCTAGTTTTCTGAATTTTGGCCGAACGCTAATGTCAACAATGTATAAAGTGTTTCCTGTTGGTAAATGCGTTCTAATATATCCGTTGTCGGTGATTTCCTCCCATGTATGGGTAGGTGCACTTGGGTCAAAATGAACTAACAAACCTGTTAATGAGCCGGCAAGCTCCCCATCAATTTCCATACAAATCGCCCCTTCCGGAAACAATGCCGTATGGTTTTTTAATTGCTCCTTATTCCACCAAAGATCCGATGGGAACGGCGGGGGAAAACATTCCGATTGAATTTCGATAAGTTGATCAAAATCATTGATATCGTAATTTCTTATCACAGCAGGAAAAGTTATCCCATTATCAAAGACATAGAATTCACTTCTATAGCTCATTCATTTCACCCTTGCTCGATTTTTCCCAATCAACATAAAGATCGGTACGACGATCTCTCCATGTCGTTACCGCCCCTCTTTCTCTTACTTCATAAAGAAGAGATAAATCCAGGTCTGCAGTTACGACCATATCATTATTTAATTCTCCTTCAACCATGATTCCTTTTGGCGGAAACGGAATATCATTCGGAGTAATAACTGCTGCCTGACCAAAGTTTGCTCTCATAAAATCTACTGTTGGCAACGAACCAACTGTACCTGTCACAACCACATAGATTTGATTTTCAATCGCTCTCGCATGACTCGTATAACGAACCCGATGAAAACCGTGGCGATCATCTGTACATGACGGACAAAAAATAACATCCGCACCTTTCGCCTTCGCCATCCGAACAATTTCAGGAAACTCAATGTCATAGCAAGTTAAAATGGCAATTTTGCCTTTATCTGTATCAAAGATTTTGAAATCGTCACCTGACGACATATTCCATTCATCAACTTCTGTTGGGGTAATATGAAGCTTCGCTTGTTCTCCTATCCTTCCATCTGGATAGAATAGGTGGGCTACATTATATAGTTTACCGCCTCTTTCAATTACATGGGTGCCGCCAATGATATGCATATTTGTTGTTTTTGCCAATTCTGAAAACAACTTTACATATAGCTCTGTAAATCGCGGTAAATCATTTATTGTAAGCGGAGCACCTTCGTCATCTCCAATTGATAGTAGTTGAGTTGTAAAAAATTCTGGAAAAAGAACAAATTCCGCTCCAAACTCTTGAGCCGTTTTTACATAATGAACACATTGATTAGCAAACTCCTCAAAAGAGCTGACTGTTTGCAATTGATATTGTACTGCTGAAACACGAAGCTTCACCATTCATTCCCCCTTATTCTTGACTTCACTATTTCTGCTAAAAATTCACACCTTCTCCATGACTAGTAAGTTGTTTTTGAGTCACGTTACGATCCAATGAAGTAAGTTCTACGTTCAAATATCTAATCAGCTATCAAAAAAGAGCGTTTAGCTTTGCTGATATTGTACGTTGTGCAGGTTTGCAAATATTCCACCGCGTTTGATTAACTCATCATGGCTTCCTTCTTCTGCAATGCCATCCTCTGTCACAACGACAATACGATCCGCATTGCGAATCGTTGCCAGCCTGTGGGCAATAATTAATGTTGTCCTATTTTGGGCAAGATCATTTAACGCCTTTTGGATAATTAATTCTGTTTCTGTATCCAATGCAGATGTTGCTTCATCCAAAATTAGTATCGGCGGGTTTTTTAAAAACATGCGAGCAATGGCAATGCGTTGTTTTTGTCCGCCAGAAAGCTTGAGTCCACGTTCACCAATTTGCGTTTCGTAGCCATCAGGAAGGGAATAAATGAAATCCTCAAGATGGGCACGTCGAGCTGCTTCTTTAATTTCTTCATCTGTTGCATCAAGCTTGCCATAAGCGATATTTTCTTTTAATGTGCCAGTAAATAGAAATACATCCTGCTGCACGATGCCAATATTGGAACGGAGAGATTTTTTCGTCATGTCGCGAATATCCATTCCGTCTATCGTAATGCTTCCTCCATCCACATCATAAAAACGAGGGATTAAAGAACAGATCGTTGTTTTTCCAGCACCAGATGGGCCCACAAAAGCAACCGTATCACCAGAACGAATCTGCAAGTTTATATTATCAAGCACTTGCTTACTTTTATCATATGCAAAGCTTACGTTATTTAAGGTAATATCGCCTTGTAAATTCCGTACTTCAATGGCATCTTTTTTGTCCTGTACTTCAGGGATCGTATCAATCAACTCAGTGAATCGCTTGAATCCTGCCATTCCCTTAGGATATAGCTCCATCAATGCACTGATTTTATCGATTGGTTTAAAAAGTACATTTACATAAAGAACAAAGCCGACGAGTTCTCCATATGAGAGATCTCCTTTAAAGCTTAACCAAGCACCATAAACTAACACGATTAACACAAATAAACGCGTCATCATATACATTCCAGCAGAAGTATAGGACATGACCTTATAAGCTGCTAATTTTGCCGTACGAAATCTCTGATTATTGGTTGTAAATCTCGAAATTTCGAATTTTTCGTTCGTGAATGATTGCACGACGCGGACACCAGATACAGCATCTTCAACACGGGCATTGATATCAGCAATCTCTCCGTACATTCTTTTCCAAGCCTTATTCATATGAATATTACAGTACGTAATTAACCATATAAGAAAAGGTACAACTAAAAAGGTTACAAGAGCGAGCTGGACATTGATCGTCAGCATAATCCAAAATGCACCGACAAAAGTCATCACAGCGATGAAAGCATCCTCTGGTCCATGATGGGCTAATTCTCCAATGTCAAATAAATCATTCGTGACCCGACTCATCACATGCCCCGTTTTTGTATTGTCAAAAAAGCGGAACGATTGCTTTTGCACATGCTGGAACAACTCCTGTCGCATATCCGTTTCAATATTAATTCCCAGCTTATGCCCCCAATAATTGACGATATATTGTAGGAACATACTCATTAAATATAGAGCAAGCAACCCTGCACTCACTGAGACAATCATTGACCAATTTTCATCAGGCAAAAGATCATCGATAAACCACTGAACAGCAAGGGGAAACGCCAACTCCAATAAAGCTACTATAATAGCACTTGTAAAATCAAGCGTAAATAATTTCTTATGAGGTTTATAATAAGAAATAAAGCGACGAATCATGAATGTAAATCCTCTCTAACTGACATATTTTTATTCCATTTCACCATGTTAGTAAACTACTAAAATATATCATAACCATGACAAATGAAAATGTAAATCATTCTAGATTGAAATGGACTTATAAATAAAGAGAATAAGCGTTAACATACGAACTTCCCAATAGTTTGAGAAAAAATTTAGCCTTGCTAAAATAATTAGTAAGGGGGAAGTCCCCCATTTAATTAATACCTAACAAGACTAGAAATCAACGTAAGGATGGAAGCATTATCAATATATAAAACAAATTTGCTCATTAACTCCATCGTTAACCCCCTTTAATCTGAGCTCATGTTTTAAAAAAGGCAGATGAAAATCATAAAAAACTCAAACCTTGGATTTGAGTTTTTCATGATAATAACTAATTCAGTGTTAATTCATCTTTTAACTTATAGTCGGTAAGTGAATGTGATGTAATTTTTCCATTTGAAAGGACATACAGGGTTTCATCTATATAAAGGATTCGCCTAATTTCATTATGCCATTCTTCATATATTTGCTTTCCCTTCATATGGCTGATCTCAGCTCTTAATTGAAATCCTTGATTTAAATCAATATTGTATATATGTGCTCCCTGAAACTTAAAACCTTCTTCAAAATTCTCTCCCTCAGTCTCTTCATAAATATTAATTGGAAAGGCAAAGATATTTTTCCCTTTATCAAATAATAATGCTTTATGATCGTAGTTCAGCGGGGAATATGTCCCTCTTCCACCGATAATTTTTGTAAACTTTTCCTTCGGATTTTTCATGTCTGATACATCAAATAAGGAAAGCTTGACCCCTTCCGTGAAAATTAAAGGTTCACTTGAGTCTTTTGCCGGTACAACCTTTGTATCGTGACCAAAACCGATTAGATGATTTTCATCAAAGGGATGAAGATAGTTGCTGAATCCGGGAATTTTTAATTCTCCCAAAACTTCTGGTTCCTCAGGTTTTGATGCATCAATGACAAATAACGGGTCCGTTTCTTTAAATGTGACCATATAAATTTTATCTCCCATAAAACGGGCCGAATAAATTCTTTCTCCTCTTGCTAAATCTTCAATAGAGCTCACCTTTTCTAAACGGTCATCAAAAATAAATAAGTGGTTAGCAGAAGGACTCTCTTCATCCCATGTATTTCCTTCTGTCGTGACAACTCGAAAATAACCGTTATGTTCATCCATCGAAAATTGATTTAAAATGTTCCCATCTATCTCTGTTGAATGAACAAATTCTACATTTAAATTATCAACAGCATATTTGTAAATGGTTGTGTTCACTGTAGCATCTGATCGATCACTTAACGGTCTGACATTCCAATTTTGCAAGGCAATATATATATTTTCCTTAGACATATAAAGCTGATTTCCCCCGCCTAAATACGTAGTGATCTTCGCCTCTTTCTCTGGGTTTTCTAAATCAAATGCAGCAATAATGGTATAATTTCCTTCCTTAGATTCAGGAAAAATGTGAATTTGATCATAACCGACAGATAGATTTTCCCCACTTACAGTACTATCTTTATAACGAGGTCTTAAATCCACATCTTCATTTTCCCTCAAGAGCCAATATTGAGGAAATTGATTTGTCACAACATACACTTTTCCGTCTATTTTGCGCATTGACACAATATGGCCTTCAATGGATATCGTTCTTTCTTCCTTTGGGTTGCTCGGGTCTTTTATATTAAAGACGATTGCCTTTGTCATCTCATTGATTGGAGCAATCATCATCTTATTTGAATCGTCCACCTTCTTAGAAGCTTCCATTTCCTCATAGCTATGTCCTACAATTAACAGCTTATCACCATGGAGAAACAGTTCTGACGGAGAAAAGTGATCTGGAAAGGAAAATGAATGAAGTAATTTCATATCATCGCCATCATTTGTCTCGATAATATGCACTTTTCCGTCGACAACTTGAAAAATATGGCTTCCATTCGTTTTGACAAGATCCGCTTCATCCACCCCTTGTACCTGATTATTCGTTTCTGAAGCATCAAATGATTGTGCACTATTCTCAGAAGACCCACCGCTATCTTCTGCAGTCGATTCTTCCATCTTATATAAACTGAAATTGCTTCGTTCCTCCTTCATAACCTTTTTAAAGTATTGATTAAGCTTTTCTTTTGACGAAATAACAGGAACTGTACTGTTATCGGTGGCAAATGGTAGAGCTTTTGCTTGACGGTTTGCGCTGTCACCCTTATTAAGAAAATAGAGCGCAGCAGAACAAAATAAAATCATAACAGCAGTGATTAAAATCCCTCTCCTTTTCATCAACTACTCATCCTCCTTTGAATGTAAAAATCGTAAATGTAAATATTGTCTTCACTTTTTTGACTTAAATCTCATTGGTAAAGTTACATAAATATTACAAATTATTTATACAACAAAAAATGGTGAGTAAAAAAATGTCGTTAACTCAAAAAGTAAGAGGATTACCTTTTTTAGATCAAATGGCCTGATGCCTCTTCAAGTTTGGGAGATTTTCAAATATACCAGCTTGCTGGAGAAGGATAAATACCGATTTTCGCTTCATAAAGATAACTCAAAAAAGCAAGTGGAAATTTCTTCACTTGCTTAATGTTATAGGCACTTTAGCTAGGATTTTCTTTTCAATTGTCGGCAAGTGCTTTTCTGGCCAATGCCTGTATTGTCATATCATCCATCGGTGGATTATGGAGTCCTGCCCTCACATCACGATAATAGCGTTGAAGGGGATTTTGCTGAGACAGGCTTCTAGCTCCCACGATTCGCATTGCCAAATCAACTACTTCGATCGCTTTGTTTGTCACCGCATATTTAACAGCACCAAGCTCAGCATTTAAGCGCATCCTTTCCACCTCTGCTAAAGCATCCCATTGCTTCGCAACCGAATAGAGAAAATGCTTAGCTTCTAAAATTCGCAGCTCCATTTCACCTACTCGCTGTTGGACAGCAGGAATATCAATAATCGTTCCTGAAATACTGTTCGGTGAGTAAGTTTTGGCAAAATGGATCGCATACTTTTGTGCAGCCTGAGCAATTCCTAAATAACAGGCAGGAATATGCAACAACCAACCATTCGCTCCTTTCTGTCCAGGAACAAATCGCTCGACATATTCATCACTTAATACTTCAACATCCATTAAAACTAGATCATGGCTCCCTGTTCCTCTCATCGCAACGCTATCCCATGTTTCTTCTATGATTATACCAGGAAGAGAACGATGGATAAGAAAATTCCCAACCTCATCGGATTCTTCAATGCTTGCGCTAACAATAAAATAATCAAGTACTGGAGACATGGTCGTAAACGTCTTGCGACCATTTATGATCCAGCCATTTTCTGTTTTTCTGGCAATCGTCGTCGGTTTTCCGCCTCTTGTAGGACTTCCTGTTTGAGGCTCGCTCGCTGCCCCATTTAATAAAGCACCTTTTTTGACATCCTCCATCACTCTTTTAAAAATTTCCTCACGCCATAACCTTTTTTCTGCAAGATTTTTTACTATCCCCATATGCCAACCGATCGCTAAAGCGGTTGCTCCATCACCAATTGCAATTTGCTCCTGTAGACGGACTAATTCATATAAAGTGATTTCTTCTCCACCGTATTTTTTTGGTACCGTTAGTTGAGTGTACCCTGAAGCTTTAAGCTCTTTAATATTTTCAAAGGGAAAAGAAGCTTCTTCGTCAACCTTTGCTGCTCTCGTTCTAAACTGTTCAGACATTTCTCTCATTAGTTTTAGCTTTTCTTCAAATGTCCTTGTCTCTTGAAATCGCATATCTAATCCCTCACTCATTAATCCTACTATATTAATAGGAATTATTCTTATCACTATTATGGATCAAATTAATTTATTAAACAATAAATTTACAGCAGAACGACAAAAAAGCAGAGAGAATGTTCAAACTCACTCTCTCTGCTCTTTATGTTTATTTTTTATCTTTTTTTGGCTTCTCTTTCTTGGGAGCTTTTTCTCCCTTTTTCAATTTATAAAGCTCTATTGTTTCAGTCGTTTTATTCCCTGCAATATCTTCTGCTTCGAATGTAAAAATATTCCAACCGTCTTTTAGTTGTAAAGTATAGCCAGAAAAGACTTTGTCAAAGCCTCTCATCGCATATGGAGCCTGCAATTCTTGATAGAACTCTTCACTTCCATTGAAATAAAAGCGAATTACATCAAAATTATCTATAACTCGAATGTCTATAACTGGATTTTTCGAATTATGCTTGATGTATTGATCTTTTGGTAATCCACTTACTTCCAAAACTGGAGCGGTGCTATCTACAAATACATCCCTCTTAATGGAAAACTCATTTCCGGCATAATCAATCGCTCTTACATCCAATCGATGGAAATTATCTTCTACTTGAATAGTGGCATCAAATTCATAACGACCAGTAGATTCATTGAATTGGAACGGAATTTTTTCACCTGCGATGGACATTTCCTTTAAGCCAGATTCCTTTTCAATCACATAGCCGTTCACATGCAATTCACCCGAATTAAAAACCTGTAGTGCTTCTGGGTTTTCCAAATAGACAAATGGCATTGTTGTATCGTTATTGCTTCCTTCCACTGTTTCCTCCGTTACATTTCCAGCATAATCATAAGCTATAACAGTTACCTCGCCCTGTGCTACTTCCTGAGGCAGAATGTACTCAGTCGTATCACCAGAAAGCGGCGTCTCAAGGATGGAGTCTTCATCTACTAATAGATCAATATAGGCAATGCCTGAGCCGTTTTCATTATCTTCAACATTCAATATTAAAGTAGTTTCCGCTAATTCCGCTTCAATAGTTGGAGCTACCGTATCAACAAGTACAGGGATTAAGACAGACTGCCACTCTGCATCTGGATAATCAACGACAGCACGAATTTCATAATAGTATTGCCCATCATCTGCGGTTGCATTTTCAATGGTTCCATCCCATTGCCATTGTGAATTTAACGTATAATGCGGATTTAAACCACCATCATAATAGTTTTTTCGTATTTCATTTTCAGTTCGTAGCTTTCTTAAACGATTTCCATCCTCATCGAGAATCGCTAATTCTACTTGTTTAGCATTTCGAAGGAAAGATAAAACAGGAATAAACTCATCTTGAATATGATCTCCATTTGGAGAGATCGCAATATTTTCTTTTGAGATCGTTTCTGTAATCGGGTTGTAGCCTAAATAATTATAGCTATCTTCACCTGCGTTATATACAGCTCCTCCCATTCCATAAAAGGACTGATCATCATAGACCATTCCATCCATAATTGGAGCTTGATCCCAGTTTCCGTTAAAGCCAACATATGGAACTGTTAAAGTTGGATTGACGTCTGCCTGATCCTTCATCGTTACAAACCCTTCAACAAAATATCCATTAACAAAGACGTCTTTAGCCGGGATTAACTGACCTGTTGATGGTTCTACAACTGTCGCATTCGATAAATCTGCTGTGACCGAAAAGGTAACTGCCCCATTCGCCGGAACAATGATTTCAGTTAAAGGCTCACCGTTTATCAAAATACTGGCATCGCTGAGCGGTGCAGCTTCCAAAGCATCCGGTTCATAACCTAATTCGCCCCAGCCGGCAAAATCAGTTTGCAGATTTGCTGAAACATCATAGCTGACAGCTTCGTCACTGTAGTTTTTGGCAGTTAGGGTAAACTCAAATTGATCGTTTATTTCTTTTAATGCTACCTTTCCTTCTTTGGTACGGCTTTCTGTAACAATAACTGGTGATTTTAAAGCAGAATGAAGCTGCATAATTCCTGCCCCTTGTCTTCTTGGAGAATACGGGTTATCCCAGCCAAATACTCCATTGACAAAGCCTTGATCCTTAATAGGCGCAGAGGTATTTAAAAGCAGGTTTTTTGCGATATTAACCCTCTCAAAACCGATCACGCCAAATTCATTATCAACCCTTTCCAGTACAAGAGCAGCGCCACCGGAAACATGAGGAGCCGCCATTGATGTTCCGCTTTTCATCCCATACTGATTATTTTCAAGGGTTGAGTAAATTTGTCCACCTGGTGCGGTTATTTCCGGTTTAAAATCTAGGTTCGGAGTTAACCCCCAAGAGGTAAAGTCACTCATTTTTCCACCTTCAGGGTTTGGAGCAGTCGTTTTTTCTCCGTTAAATGTAATCGAGATGGCTTGTCCAGACTGAATCGCGGATGCTAATTTATCACCGTCCGTTTTAAGCATAAACAGCTGAGGAATGGTTATAGCAGCATCTGTTGCCATATTGACATAACCATCAGTATTATTGTAAATAATAACTCCCACTGCACCAGCATTTTGGGCATTTATTGCTTTATCAACAAAGGAAAGCTCTCCACGTTGAATTAATACATACTTTCCAGCAACATTCGTGAGCTCTTCCGGATAACCTAGTTCACCATAAACAAGGTCGAATGTGTTTACTTCATCATCATTTGGATGAGTATTCCCAGCGGAAAGGAATGGTGCTTTGTCCTCTTCTCCATCAATGACATAATTGACTGCATCCAAATCCATAAATGTATTTTCCACAGAAGCGACTTGAAGAGAATCGTAGGCAAGTCCTGGAGAACCGGAAACACCAATATCAGGATTAGATGCTAATGGATTTGCCCAACCGTTACCAAGATGGGCTGAGTTCCCTGCAGATATTGACATGACAACTCCATTTTCAACTGCTCTTGTAATGGCTTTCTGTTCCATTGTCTCCGCTGAAACAAAGCCTGCCGTTGAACCGAGACTCATATTTAACACATCTGCACCTAAAATAATTGCGTCATCTATTGCCTTTACATAAATATCCCCGTAAGTTGTCGTAATATTGGGATCATTGCCAAAGACCTTCAAAGCTAATAACTGCGCTTCTGGAGCAACTCCTTTTATTCCCCCATTATCCTCGTTGCCATTTGCTCCAACTGTTCCCGCAACATGCATTCCATGCATGGAGGCACCTGGAGCGATATCACGAATAACATTGTTTTCATCCATATAATTATATCCGTAAGGGACTTTTTCAGAAAAATATTGTCCTTTAAGACCGTTTTCTCTTATATATTTATTTACATCATTTTTTTTCAGTGCTGCCTCTTTTTTTGAAGTAAGAACCATATCCTGATGGGACGGATCAAGTCCGGTATCAATAACGCCGACTATTTTTCCTTCACCCTTGAAGCCATACTCTCTCCAAGCCTCTTGAGCTTGAACAAGCTCTTTACTATACACCATATCTGGAGAATCTTGTGGACGCTCATATTCCAATGTTATTTCAACTTCAGAAACTTCTGGTAGCTTTTCTATTTCTTCAATATCCCCATATTTAACTTCCGCACTAAATCCGTTTAAAACTGTCGTAAATGTTTCCTTCTCACGAAGACTTATCTTCTTCTTTTTGACTTTTTCCTTCACTTTATTTTGTTCTTCCAGCTTTGCAGCTTTCAAATTATTCTTTGTTGCCTCTGGAAGCTCTTTATAACGTTTTCCCCGCTTTTGCGCATATTCAATCGCTGGCTCCGTTTTCATCTCAACAATAACCCGCACCGTATCGGATGGATCATAGTGCTGTTCGTACTCAGATTTTTGTATAGATTTACTTGCAGTGATAGCTCTTTGTGTACTTTCCTTGTGCTGTGGAAGACTTGCACCAGAGGCGGAAGTAGTGAAAAAAAGTAATACAATTAATAAGATCGATAACGCTTTAAGCTTCTTCATAAGGCCCTCCTTTTTTAGGGAAAAGTATATAAATTCAGAATATTCTTGTTGTATTTTAACGTTATCATAGGAGCAAATTTCTTTAATAGTGGCTGAGGACTCAAAGATTTATAAATATGCTAGTTAATTTGGATTATTTTTGAAATAATCCCAGTTTACTAACATAATAGTCAAAAAACAATCCTTTTCACCTATTTCATAAATTTAGGCGATTGGAGTCGTTTACTTGTCCAACCCTCTTTTCTTATTCGTCATATGATATTAGGGAAACAGCTTCCCCTATGCTGTTTAGTTGTAAACTGGAGGTGATCTTAATGAGTTACGAACATGGTGGCAATTCAAAATTCGCGTTAATTGTTGTTCTATTTATTTTGCTAATTATTGTCGGAGCTAGCTTTATTGGTTACTAAACTGAAAAAATAAAATATCTTTGCCTCACCAGTTTGCATTGGATATTAACTTTGTCTGCACTCTGAAGCGCCTTTTTTGGCGCTTTGGACATATTTATTGCATCATTAAGTGTAGACAAAGCAACTGCAAGATCGTTCAGCCTCTAGATAAAACTATTTTCAAATGTTATGATTTCTAAAAACAAAAGTTTCATTTATTAGCGGTAAGGAGAGAAGCAATAGACGATGAGGAACAAAATTATCTTGAATAAACATCCATACATATGCACACCTATAGTTAGCAAGACGAGAAATGAATTGTTAATAGAGGCAAGACGAGTAAAAGAGCATGCCCCCGATCTCATCGAATGGAGAGCAGATTACTATGAAGATTTACAGCATGCTGAAAACGTAATTGCACTTGCCTATGATTTAAAAGCAGAAATAGGAAACATCCCCCTTCTTTTCACAATCCGTTCAGAAGCAGAGGGAGGAAATCCCATCCCCTTAACTGATCGCGAGTTAGATCATTTGCTCGAATTAATATGTAAAGAAGCACCGATTGAACTTATTGACTATGAATTACAGCGTGATACTGATGCAATTTCACATATTCGGTCGATCTCAGAAAAAAATGGAAAACTTTTAATTTTATCGTATCATAACTTTGAATCCACACCTTCAGCAGAAGAGCTCCTCATTATTTTAAGAAGAGCGGAAATTTCAGGTGCAGATATTGGGAAAATTGCGGTCATGCCCCATAATCTTACCGATGTTCTCCAATTACTTAATGCGACCGATGAAGCGAAAAAACTCCTTTCTATTCCAATTGCAACAATGGCAATGGGTAAAATGGGCGCAATTAGCCGTATGGCTGGTTGGATATTTGGGTCCCAACTTATTTTTGCTGTCGGTGACAAAAGCTCTGCACCCGGGCAAATTTTAATTGAAGATTTGCGCACCATTATGAAAACTATGAAAAAATATCAAGCTTAGGAACAAAAGAAAATTCATCAAAGAACCTACCTATAGAGTCAACCGCAATAGAAATGCTAAATAGATTCGAAAATGTTCTAGGTGCGTTAAAGCTTCATACATTTGACAGCTTTAGATATTTACTATTTAACAGAATTAAGCTATCATTTTGCCAAAAAAACAAAAAGAGGGTGGGACAAAACCCATCTCTAAAATGAAAAAGCCAGTGAAATTTTACGACACGTAAAATTTCACTGGCTTTGATTCATTTTTGTATAAAAATAAGGACCTCTTCTGATAAAATTAAGTCACCACAACCAAATCATACAGAAAGAAGGATCCTTATGTTTAAAAATTATAACATGAATCAATTAATTTTGCCTTTAGATTTAGAAGTAAAGTTACAAAAAAATGATATTGCCTTCCATATACATCACTTAGTGGAAAGTATTCCACCTGAAGCCCTTGAACCATTTTTTCGAAATGAGGGGTGCCCTGCTTATCATCCACGCATGATGTTAAAAATTATCTTATGTGCTTATTCGCAGTCTGTCTTTTCTGGTCGTAAAATCGAAGCCCTTTTAAAAGATAGTATCCGTATGATGTGGCTAGCTCAAGGATATGAACCAAGCTACCGAACAATTAACCGATTCCGTGTTCAACCTCAAGTGAAAGATCTCATTCGCCAAAGTTTCGTCCAATTCCGTTGTCAACTTGTACAAGAAGAACTAATCGATCAAGAAGCGATTTTCATTGATGGGACCAAAATCGAAGCGAATGCGAATAAATTTACATTCGTGTGGAAAAAGTCGATTGAAAAATATCACAAAAGCTTAATTGAAAAATCAAATCAACTGTACAATGAGTTACTTGAAAAAGAGATCTTACCTGAAATTGAACGAGAAAGTGATGAGCAATTATCACTTGAAGAACTCGATCAAATGATTGAAAAAGTAGATGAAGTCATTACGGAATATGACCAAAAAATAGAAGCATCATCGAGCGTAGAAGAAAGAAAAGCATTAAGAAGTGAACGAAAATATCCAAAGCAAGTGCGTAAGCAGTTAACTGATTATCTTGTACGGAAACAGAACTATCAACGGGACTTTGAAATCTTGGGTACACGTAATAGTTATTCGAAAACAGACCTTGATGCAACATTCATGCGAATGAAAGATGATTATATGAAGAATGGTCAATTGAAAGCAGGTTATAATGTACAAATCGCAACGGAAGGTCAATACACACTTGCGTATAGTATATTTTCAAATCCGACAGATACACGTACGTTAATTCCATTTCTAGATGAAATCGAGAAAGGTTATTTCGAATTACCGAAGCATATTGTGGCAGATGCAGGTTATGGCAGCGAACAAAACTTTAATGATATCCTTTCAAACAGAAACCGAGAAGCACTAATAACGTATAACATGTATGTGAAGGAACAAAAGAAAAAACATAAACAAAACAAGTTTAATCCAGACAACTGGCAGTATGATGAAGAAAGCGATACATACACATGCCCAAATCACAAACGCCTTTTATTTAAATATCGCTCTGAACGTACGGATAAAACAGGCTTTAAACGGGAATTTAAAGTCTATGAATGTGAAGAATGTTCGGGCTGTCCATTCCGTTCATCATGTACCAAGGCAAAAGAAGGCAACCATCGAAAACTAATGGTGAACGAAAAATGGGAACAGCAAAAAGAATATGTGAGAGCGAAGCTTTCAGAAGAGAAAACAGGTGCCATCTATCGAAAACGCAAAATCGATGTGGAACCAGTTTTTGGATTCTTGAAGGCTAATTTGCGTTTCACTCGATTTTCTGTACGAGGAAAATCGAAGGTAGAAAACGAAATGGGTCTCGCGTTAATGGCCGTGAATTTAAGAAAATTCACGGCCATTAACTAAGGTAATAGAAAAATGAACACACAAAAATAGAGAAAGGTGAATTTGAGTACCCTCAAATTCACCTTTCTCATTATTTGAAGCTAGTTATGTCCCAGCTCCTTTCTCTACGCTGTTCGATAAATTTTCACGATATTAATGACAATCACTTTAACGATAGAGTACAGTGGAATAGCAAATATAACCCCGACAATCCCCACTAAACTTCCAGCTGTTAACACGAGCACAATGATCGTTAAAGGATGAATATTTAAAGTCTTGCCCATAACATTTGGTGAAATGACATTCCCTTCAAGTTGCTGCGCAATTAATGTAACAACTGCAACATATACAACAAGAATTGGCTCTTGAAATAAAGCAACTAATAGAGCGGGAATAACAGCAATAAACGGTCCTAAAAACGGGATAACATTTGTGAACATCCCAAACACTGCCAAAACCAAGGAGTAATTTAAACCAATAATAGAATAGCCAATAAATAAGAGAATCCCTAAAATTAGACAGACTAACATTTGTCCCTGAATATACGTGGCAATTGTTCTATCCATATCTTTTAAAATGGCCAATACGTTTTCTTTTTTCTTTTTCGGAAAGAACGCTGTAACACTTGTTGAAAAACGTTGACCATCTTTTAGCATATAAAAGAGAATAAACGGCACCAGCACAATGCCAAATAGAATATTTATAAAACCGCCGATTACTCCAAATACTCCTAATATCCCATTTGCAATATTGCCGACATTGTCCTGCAACCTTGACTCAATATCTTGACTGGCAGCTAGGAAAGCATCTTGTATGAAGCTAGGAAAGGTACTGCGATTCTCTTGAACATACTCTACCCAATCCATAACGGTTGATATCATCGCCGGCAGATTATCGACAAATCTTTCGAGCTGATCATTTATTGGTGGAGCAATTAACTTTATAATCCCATATACAAATAAGATGATCGCAAAATAAGCTGCAATAATCGCTAACCACTTAGGGCACTTTTGCTTGACAAGATAAGTAACTAACGGACGACATAAATAATATAAGATTCCTGCCAACACAAATGGAAGAAAGATTGTCTTCAGTAAAACCATAACAGGTTCTAAAAGAAAATTATTAACATTTAGCAAAAACATAATCAGTAAAAATAAGATGATCGCAATCATTATTCGAAACCATCTTTTTTCCGTTAACGCCATTTACAAAATCACATCCTACACTATCCAAAAGTTTACCTCTCTTGAATATATCAATCTTTTCATAAAAAATCCATCTAAAACTGATGTATAAAGAAAAAAAGCGAATGATACTCCACCCGCTTAAATTTCCATCATTTTTATTGACTTAATTAGCTTTTCGATTTCATCAAGGTTATTTTTGTGAAATAAATCAACGATCTTACTTCCTACAACAACACCATCACAATATTGACTGATCTCTTGTGCCTGTTCAGAGGTTGAAATCCCAAATCCGGCAAGCACTGGCAATGAGCTTATTTCTTTTATATTTTTCAAGTAATTCTCTACTTGGGCATGGAACTTTGCTCTTGCTCCAGTAATACCCGTTACGGTAACAGCATAAAGAAAGCCTTTGCCTTTACTCGCAATCTCTTTAATTCGTTCATTGGAACTCGTTAATGTCACGAGACGGATAAGTTCGATATCAGCAACTTCAAAATGAGGAAGTAGCAGGTCCTCTTCTTCAATAGGCAAGTCTGGTATAATGCAACCGTCTACCCCTGCTTTACTGGCATCTTCAATAAAAGAGGCAATGCCATAAGCGTAAATCGGATTCATATATGTCATCACAATGATTGGAATTGAAACAATTGGTCGAACGTTTAAAATGGTTTGAAGCACTGCCTTTAAAGTAACCCCTTCGTTAAGTGCACGTAAACCCGCAGCTTGAATCGTTGGTCCATCGGCAACTGGGTCAGAAAAGGGGATGCCAATTTCAACAGCCGTCGCCCCACATGATTCAAGAAAAACAATCCGTTCCATCAACTTTTCAAGTCCCCCATCGCCCGCCATAATGTAGGGGACAAACGCTTTTTCATCTTTTTTCTTTAAACGCTCAAATGCTTTGGTTAATCGATTCACTCTTGTTCCCCCTCCAATCTCGCCTTTACAGTTTGAACATCCTTATCTCCTCGACCAGATAAGCAAACAACAATGCTCTCCTCCTTGCCCATCTTACTTGCAAGCTTGATCGCATAAGCAACAGCATGTGAACTTTCTAAAGCTGGGATGATGCCTTCTAATTTGCAAAGAAGCGTTAATGCCTCTAATGCTTCATCGTCTGTGATGGAGTGATACTCCACTCTACCAATATCTTTTAAATAGCTGTGCTCCGGTCCTACTCCTGGATAATCAAGCCCAGCTGAGATGGAATGCGCTTCTTGAATTTGTCCTGCTTCATCCTGTAATAAGTACATGAGTGCTCCGTGCAGAACACCTGGTTTTCCTTTTGTTAATGAAGCAGCATGCTGCTCTGTGTCAACACCAAGACCAGCAGCTTCAACTCCATACATTTTAACTTGCTTTTCTTCAATAAACGGGTAAAACATGCCCATTGAATTGCTGCCGCCGCCAATGCAGGCCACTAATGCATGGGGCAATCTTCCTTCTTTTTCCATAAATTGTTTTTTCGTTTCTTTCCCAATGACACTTTGAAAATCACGAACCATCATAGGAAATGGATGGGGACCCATAACTGAGCCTAAAATATAATGGCATTCCTCAACATTAGAAACCCAGTATCGCAATGCTTCATTACATGCATCCTTTAACGTTTGACTTCCGGAAGTCACAGCTTCAACCTTTGCTCCTAAAAGTTCCATACGGAAAACATTCAATCGCTGCCTTTTTATATCCTCTGCTCCCATAAAAATGACACATTCTAAGTTTAACAATGCACAAACTGTTGCGGTCGCAACCCCATGTTGGCCAGCACCTGTTTCTGCGACTATTTTCTTCTTCCCCATCCTCACTGCTAACAGCGCCTGCCCAATTGTATTATTAATTTTATGAGCGCCTGTATGATTCAAGTCTTCACGTTTTAAATATATTTTAGCTCCCCCGCTAAATTCAGTCAGATTTTCAGCAAAGTAGAGAGGTGTTTCTCGTCCTACATAATCCGCTAACAAAGAATGAAGCTGTGTTTGAAACCCTTTGTCCTTAACCGCTTCCTTATATGCGCTCTCCAATTCTTTCACTGCTTGCATGAGTGTCTCCGGAATAAACCTGCCACCGTATTTGCCAAAATGACCTTTTTCATTCGGTAATGTATACGTGCTCATCCTATTTCCTCCCAATTCTTGGCCTGTTCTAAAAACGAACGAATTTTAACAAAATCTTTTTTCCCATCTGTTTCAACACCGCTGCTAACATCGACCATATGAGGGGCGCCTTTTCTTATCGCCTCTGTTACGTTTTCCGGGTTCAATCCGCCAGCTAGAATCATTTTCTTGCCCCTTGCTTCAAAATTCTCTAACAGGCTCCAATCAAATTTTATTCCGTTTCCACCGCGGTATTTCCCTTTCGGACTGTCAAGAAGTACATATTCACAATCATACTCAGCAATTTTAATGATATCTGCCCTTGATTCAATGCTGAATGCTTTAATAACAGGAATTGCAAAATTCCGACAATAATTCGGTGACTCATCCCCATGTAGTTGTACAGCATCAAGACCAGTTTGCAAAATAATTTCCTGAACCTTTTCAAGCTCCTCATTAACAAAAACGCCTACTTTGAAAACTTCAGTCGGCAACTCTTTAATGATCTTCCTTGCCTCCTTTGGAGAGATTTTCCTTTTACTTTCCGCAAAAACAAAGCCAAGAGCATCTGCTCCTTGTTCAACTGCATATTGACCAGTTTGCACATCTTGAATTCCACAGATTTTTACCTTCATCGCCTAAATCCCTCACTTAATGGAAGCTTCATCGCCTTAATAATTTCACTGGGATTTTGATGCTTCATAAAGGTTTCTCCTACAAGAATCCCGTTTGCCCCTGCAGCTACAACCCTTTCAACATCTTCAATAGTGCCAATCCCACTTTCACTAATTAAAAATCGCTCTTCTTTTCGTATAAACGGTGCAAGATACTCCGTAACATCGAGATTGACCTCAAACGTTCTTAAGTCGCGATTATTAACACCAATTAAACGATTATCCGTCTTTAATACTCTCTCTGCTTCCGCCTCATTGTGAACTTCCATAAGTACGTCCAATCCCTTCTCCAGTGCATACTGATAGAGATTGTAAAGCTTTCTATCATCAAGTGCGGCAGCAATGAGAAGAACAATATCCGCCCCTGAATTTTTTGCAACATCAATTTGAATGGGATCGATAATAAAGTCCTTACATAAAATAGGATTGGCAATCAACTGTCTGACCACCTGCAAATCGTCCATTGATCCTTTAAAAAAAGTAGTGTCAGTTAGTACAGAAACTGCATCTGCACCTGCATCAACATACATTTGCACCTGAGATGCAGGATTCGAATTTATGTTAATATCCCCTTTTGATGGCGACGCTCTTTTAAATTCCCCAATAATCATCAGCTCTTTTGCATTCTCAAGCTTCTCTAACAATGAATTTCTATTACGAGCAACTGGCGCTTTCCTGACTTGACTTTCCTTAAGCATTTCTACTTCTTTTTTCTTCTCCGCTAAAATCGTTTCTAAAATCGTTTCCAACTAAATCACCTCTGTCTTCCCGGCATGGCTATTTTCAATTAGTTTTTCAAGTTTTTCCATTGCAGCTCCTGAGTCAATGCTTTCTGAGGCAAGTTTAATCCCATCTTCGATCGAAGAAGCAATTCCACCTGTAAAGATGCCAATTCCTGCATTGAGGAGAACTATATCACGATGTGCCCCTTTTTTACCTCTCAAAACGCTCAAAAGGGCTTCAGCATTTTCCTTACGATCGCCACCTTTAATAGCTTCATTACTATAAATAGAAAAACCAAGCTCTTCTGGGTGGAGGACTCGATACTGAATCTTTCCATCATCTAAAATGGCTAAATGATTCTCTCCTGCTAATGAAGCTTCATCCATAAAACCTGCACCATTTAATACAACTGCACGCTTTCTTCCAAGTGATTTTAAAACTTCAGCAAACATTTCAATTAAATCTCTGCGATAGATCCCTAGCAGCTGAAAATCCAAATCAACTGGGTTTGTCAACGGTCCAATTAAATTGAAAACTGTAGGAATCCGCAGATCTTTTCGAACCTTCATAATTCTTTTGATATTCGGATGAACGTATGGTGCAAACAAGAAGGTAATGCCCACATCCTTCAAAATCTGCAGCGAAATATCCGGATTTAAATCTAAATTCACCCCTAAATATTCCAACACATCAGCGCTCCCAGTTTTACTAGTAATGCTGCGGTTCCCATGCTTTGCCACCTTTAGTCCTGCACCGGCCATGACAAAAGCTGAGGTCGTGCTGATATTAAAGCTTTTTGAACCATCGCCTCCAGTCCCGCAATTATCAATGACTTGGGAAATTTCCGAATGATATGTTAACGCATTTGCCCTTAATGCTTCAACGATTCCAACAATTTCATCAACAGTTTCACCTTTTGTTTTTAAACCGATCATAAAAGCAGCAATTTCGCTATCTGTTGTATTTTCAGAAAAAAGATTGTTCATTGCTTCTTGTATTTCTTTTTTTGACAAAGAATCACGATCAGCTATGCGTTGTAAATAATCTCTCATTTACCTACTCCTCCTAACATCGTTCAGGAACTTATTGAGCATTTTCATACCAGCTTCTGTTCCGACTGATTCTGGGTGAAATTGAAGACCATATAATGGGTACTGCTTATGCTTAATCGCCATAATCTCGTGATCATCAGTCGTTTCACCTAATACTTTGAAATCTTCCGAAAGCGTTTCTTTTTTTATCACTAATGAATGATAGCGCATAACTTCAATTGGCGCAGGCAAATTTTCAAATAACTCATTGCCCACATGAAACATATAAGATCTTTTTCCATGCATAATATTTTTTGCTTTCTCTATCGTCGCTCCAAAAGCATAGCCGATTGCCTGATGACCTAAACAAATACCAAGAATCGGTACCTTCTCACATAAAGATTGAATCAGATCGACGCAAATCCCTGCATGTTCTGGTCTTCCCGGTCCCGGAGATAAACAAATAGCAGTTGGATTTAATGCTTTAATTTCCTCTACTGACACTTGATCATTTCGTTTTACAATCACTTCTTCGCCTAATTCTCCAAAATATTGGTAAAGATTAAAAGTAAAAGAATCATAATTATCGATGAGTAGTATCATTTCTCCTCCTCCAAATATGCTTTCAATTTATGCAGTGTTTCTTCATACTCCTTTTCTGGAATCGAATCATGCACTATTCCTGCACCAGCTTGAATATAAACAGCCTCATCCTTCATAATCATCGTTCGGATGGCAAGCGCAAAATCCATATTGCCGTTGACAGATAGATATCCGATAGCACCTGAATAAACTCCTCTTTTTATCTCTTCAAGCTCGTTAATAATTTCCATCGCCCTTATTTTCGGTGCACCTGATACCGTTCCAGCTGGCAGACAAGCTATTAATGCATCGATCGGACTATACTCTTTTTTCAACATACCACTGACTTCTGATACTAAGTGCATGACATGCTTATATTTTTCGATTTCCATATATTTCTCAACTTTAACAGTGCCAAATTCGCTAACTCTACCAATATCATTACGACCCAAATCGACTAACATTTGATGCTCTGCCAATTCTTTCTCATCATTTCTTAGCTCTACTGCAAGTTCCTCGTCTTCTTGTTTATTTTTTCCTCTTGGCCTCGTACCTGCAATCGGATTTGTAATGACCTTATTCTCTGCCACTTTTATTAAACTCTCAGGTGATGCACCAGTGACAATATAATCTTCGAAATCAAGATAATACATGTATGGAGAGGGATTTTGAATTCGTAGTTTTCGATAAAAAGAAAAAGGATCTCCGATTACTTTTGCCGTCATCCGTTGTGAGAGGACGACTTGGAAAATATCACCTTCCACAATATATTCCTTTGCTTTTTTCACTTTCTCTATAAATTGTTCCTTCGTCATGGATGCTTCAAATGAAGTGAGGTTAAAGGCTTTATCTTCCTTCGGTTTAAGCTCTGCAATTTCACTTTTTCTTGCCTGCAATCGCGCTTTTAGTTCTGTTTTTGTTGTTGATTCTAATAATGGAATGCCATACAAATATACTTTCTGTTGTAAATGATCGAATGCAATGATTTCCTCAAACATCATAAAATGGACATCGGGAAGGAAGAAATGATCAGGCAAGTCATTCCCTATCTTTTCATAATGGCGAGCGACATCATAGGAAGCAAAACCAATTGCACCTCCAATGAAGGGAATGCAGTTCTCATCATCCGCTATCACTTTTGACATCAACTGTTTCAACATTTCGAGAGGCTTTTCTGCGACAATGCGCTCAACTCCATTTGTTGTAATAACTGTTTTCGTTTCAAATCCTTTTATTTCAAATGCTGGACCTGCACCAATAAACGAATATCTACCAGAATCTTCGTGCTTTAACGAACTCTCCAATAAAAATTTCTTTCGTCCAGACAACTTCTGATAAATAGAGATTGGTGTGAGGGTGTCTCCTTGAATCGTCTCGGCTAAGATGAATTTTTCCTCTACTCTCATTAATGTGATAACCCCTTTCTTATTAATATTTCTTAAACAGTAATGACAAAAGGTGCTCTAACCTATAATGAAAAAATAGGCTATGTTGAATGATTCCGTTTATTTTTGCCTCATTTTCGTATCAACCAAGATTTCGCACGAAAATGAACCAAAACAAACCACAAAACCAAAATAAAAAAGCCCTCTATAAACGCATTGCTGCGCTTATAGAGGACGATAATATTCACCGCGGTGCCACCTCAGGTTAGAGCTTAAAAATACTCCCACTTCTTTAGATTCACAAATTTCATTGTAAATCCTATCCTTGTAACGGTGGAATTCCGTACAGCCCTACTGATCCTTTCAAGCTGTCTCTCGTAAGTCCATTCGATGAAATTGATTTTACCGGCTCCCACCTTCCCCGGCTCTCTGAAAAAAATCAAATTTTCATTTACTCCTCTTACTCAACGATGTTCGTTATTCAGTTGTCCTTATTAAAACAAAAAGGGCTTCTCATCCTAAGAAAAGGACGAGAAACCCGTGGTGCCACCTTCATTAGCTAAAATAATTAGCTCACTCATCAGTATCAATTGCAATCTGCAATGTAATACCTGTCTCTTGTAACGATGAGACTCGTTCGCCAAAGCCTACTACACATTATGATTCGGTTTGGAAGCTCTGAAGCCCATTCACTTAAAATTCAGCACTGATTTTCACCAACCATCAGCTCTCTAAAGAATCCTTTTAAGCTACTCTTCTTCGTCATCGCCATTCATTTATTGTTAATTATCATATACACATTCAGGTTTAAAGTCAACCTATTTTTATCAAAAAATTCTAATACTTTATTCGATCCATAAATAGTAAATCTTTTTTCAGTTAGTTTTTCAGCATTTAAGTAAATATTAAGGTTGGGAGTTATCAATTCTAAACTGATATGAAGTCTTCTAATTGCTGAAAAGTGTTAACAATAATAAAAAAAGGACGGAGCAAAAGATGGATTTCATTGAAAATTCTTTGACAAGCAGAGAGGATAGCAAGAAATCAAAACAATCTTATGGGAATAAATGGAGTGTTTTAGCTATTTCATCAATCCCTCTCGTCATGACGTTAGGTAATTCAATGCTCATTCCCGTTCTTCCAGCAATGGAGGACAAATTAAATATTTCTTCATTTCAATCAAGCTTAATCATAACCGTATATTCGATTGTGGCGATTATTTTAATACCAATTGCCGGATTTTTATCTGATCATATCGGACGAAAGAAAGTAATCATCCCTAGTCTGGCGATTGCTGCTATTGGTGGTCTCATTTCTGGTTGGGCAGCCTGGAAAATTAAAGATCCCTATTGGATCATCCTTGTTGGCCGTGCTCTTCAAGGAATCGGAGCAGCAGGGGCAGCACCGATTGTTATGCCTCTTGTAGGAGATATGTTTAAAAGTGAAAAAGAAGTCAGCAGTACACTTGGAATTATTGAGACATCTAACACCCTTGGAAAAGTCATTAGTCCAATACTTGGTGCATTTTTGGCAACTTTTATCTGGTTTATTCCGTTTCTGTCGTTTCCAATATTTTGTCTTATTTCCATTCTTCTAATGGCTTTGTTTGTTAGAAGAGGCAAGACCGAATACGAACCAATCCCATTTAAAGAATTTATTTATCAGCTTAAAAAGATTTTTAAAAATAATGGCAGATGGCTACTAGCGATTTTTGCTATTGGAATTATTTTAATGTTTGTCCTGTTCGGGGTCCTCTTTTATTTATCTGAAGTACTTGAAAGAGAGCATCATATTATGAATGTAAAGAAAGGTCTTTACCTCGCTCTGCCTTTAGGAGCATTATGTCTTACTTCACTCATTACCGGGAAAATCATTAAAGAAAATAAGATATTGATGAAATGGATTACTTTCACTGGCTTATTGTTAATGTCCCTCTCAATAGTGAGTCTAAGCTTTTCCGAAGGCATGTGGTTCATGATTATCATGTTCTTATTAAGCGGCATCGGCATTGGCGCCAGTCTCCCTTGTTTAGACGCCATTATCACAGAAGGAATTCAAAAAGACCAACGGGGAACCATTACTTCCATTTATCACTCAATGCGTTTTATCGGAGTAGCTGCAGGGCCGCCTGTCATCGCAATCCTTTTAAATCAACTCGAGGGAAGCCTTTTTTATATTTTAGCCATCATTGGCGTCAGCGCAGTCTTGTTAACATTATTTGCCATAAAACCAGATAAAGAAAAAAAATAGACTTCATCTTGCTTTCTATGTCAGCTAGTGGTTGAATGGATGTTTCAAGTCCATTCAACCAACTTGACTGGCACCTACCCTTATTTAAACGTTTCGGTTGCAAAACTCACAATTAATTGATTAAAAACTTTCCATTCCTTTGTAAGAACTTGATGTGAGACTTTTTTCACCACTGTAAGCTGATGAGGGTAGTTTTGATAAAATCGCAAATGATGATTAATAAAATCCTTTGCACCATAAACTAAATACAGAGGGCTATTTAATTGAGAAAGACGCTCTACACAGGAATACGTTAACGATTTTTCATAATATTGTAACCAAGCAACTCGATTCGCTTTAAGCATATGCTTAAACAGCATTTGGCTGATATCTCGCTGATTTGTATGACTATGTGCAACGCATTTAGTCGCTTTAGGAATTTGCAAGTGATCTAACAGGGCTTTAATTTCATTAGTATAGCTTTCAATGGAAATGTTTAATCTCCATGACCACTTAAATCAGGAAAGATGACACGTAAACGTTCCATGAGGCTGGTTTGAAAATAAAAAACTCTTCTTCCCATCCCGGGAGGATGAATAAAAATAATTGGAGTACCTGATCCAAAGTCATCATAACAAATATTGACACCCTCATTTTTTAAAAATCAAACCTTTTTAACAACATCTCTCCATGTTAATATGACAAACCCTCCAATTCTTCATACTAAGTTGTAAAAATGAAATAAATTTTTTATGAATAAAAAAGGAATCTGCTCCCTCTTCTGCGAATAATGTACTTTGAAAGGCAAGAGCCTTTTATAATTGGAGAGGAGGAATTGTTAATGTCAAAAAAAATTCTCATTCTTGCCGGAGATGCAGTCGAAGCATTAGAAATTTATTATCCGTATTTCCGTTGTCTTGAGGAAGGTTATGATGTACAAATTGCCGCTCCATCAAAGAAGCAGTTGCAAACGGTCGTTCATGATTTTATCGGATGGGACACTTACACAGAAAGCAAAGGATATTTAATTGAATCCCATCTTACATTTGAGGAAGTAAAAGCAGAAGCGTACGATGGATTAATTATTCCTGGGGGGAGGGCTCCAGAGTATATTCGTTTAAATGAAAATGTTCCAGCGATTGTTGCTCATTTTTTTGAAACGAACAAACCAATTGCAGCTATCTGCCATGCCAGTCTTATTTTAACCACTGTAAGGCAATATTTAAAAGACAGAGAATTGACCGCCTACATCGCTTGTAAGCCAGATGTAGAAGCAACAGGCGCTACATATATCGAGGAACATCTTCATGTCGAAGGAAATCTTGTATCAGGACATGCTTGGCCTGATTTACCTGGGTTTATGAGGGAGTTTATTAAACAATTAGGATAAAATCATTTTTACCAATGCGCGAAGAGTATAACTCTGGCGCATTGGTTTGTCTGCCTTACTGATGACAGTCTTAAATTTCTAATCTTGGTTTAGTCGGATCACATTGGGGCTGTTCAATATCTGTTGTTTCAGCAAGTTTTGTTAAATAATAACATTCTTCACGCATCATATGATCCGCCATTAAAGGAGCAAACGTACCTAGTGCTTCTTTACTTAATTCTAATTCTTCAATTTCATTTAAGAAGCCCATAAATAAATTCATTTCCAGTTGGACGTCATGATTAAATTTTTCGAGTGCGGGAAAAGTTGATAAATTTGTCCGTAAAAAGCCTGTCAATTCAACTGCTTTTAAGTAAAAAGCTTCAAAGTCCTTTGTAAATTCATCGCTTTGCCGTTTTATTTTTTTCTCAACCGTTTCCATATTGTCAGAGATGGCTCCTGCATGACCAGCACCGTCTAACAACCAAATTAAATGATGATGAAGTTCATGAAATACTGGTGGAACTTCTCCCTTTTTCAAATACTCTAACAACAGCAAGTATTCTTCCAACTCGTTAACCATATGATTAATAAATACTGGACCTAAATGAATCGTTATATCACCTGTCAAATGACGCTCAATAATATCCAATTTAAACTGCCGCAATTTCTTTACTTCCACCTCGGCTCTTTCGCTTAATTTCATTAAATCCGTTCCCTCAACCTGATGTAATAATTGGTCAAAAATTGAAATAAACGCACTTGCTTGCTCGATCAACTCTTTTTCACTCGGACCGAGTGAATCATGAATAAACCTCGCATGATCCCCTAATACTTGAAGCCAAAAACGATGTTCAAATTGTGCGGCTTGTTCATAATTTGCCATTTACGAATCCCTGCCCTTCTTCAAATTTCACCTTAATGTCATCTCATAAAATATATAGGTTCTTTTTAATAAATATGAACGTGTGTTTTTTAAATTTTGGCTTTGTTATATATCAGTATTGATTTTGGCTCATTTTTTTCTCTTTTCTGTTGACTGAAAGTCCTGTGAACTATTTCACAATAAATAAACCAAAATCTTTTTATCAACAATTCCAGTTAGAAAATACTAAATTTTATGAATTTTAAAGGAGTTTATCAAAAAATGTAGAAATTGTATAACATAGAGTGAAATTTTTTCCCAGGAGGTGCGGTAATGACAACCGGCATCTTACTTTATCCAAGATTTAGCGAATATGAGCTATCTGTCATTCTTTCTGTATTAACCCAAGCCAATCATCCGAAAATATTTATTGGATTAAATGATGAAGCAGTGAAGGGTGAGGCCGGTTTGACCTGTCTACCGGAAACAACTATTGAAAAAATACAGCTTGAACAATTACAAAGTCTGGTTCTCCCAGGTGTTGATGACTTTCAACATTTAATGGAAATCGAGTCGCTTTTTGAATTTATTCGCAAAGTATATGAACAGGATGCTGTCATCGGAGCCATTTCAAGTGCACCATTTTTGTTAGCGAAAGCAGGAATTTTACTCGATCGGAATTATACGACAGGGATTTCAAAGCAGGCGCGAGAATTTTTAGGGGTCTTTTCGGAAAAAGGGTACGTTGATGCTCCCTATGTGTTTGATAGAGGGATTTTGACGGCACGAGGTGCTTATTTTATCGATTTCGCCAATAAGTTCGGCCAGGTTTTAGAATTGGATTTTAATCGAAATTGGTATCGTTAGAAGTGCAGATGTAAAAACGGCTTCCGTGCTCAGCTTCGTAAAATCCAGCAAGGAACTGTTCTTTTTCAATGGCTTTGTTAAATAGAATTGTTGTTAAAATGATTTTGGGCTCATTTCATGTGAAACCAAAGTTTCACCAGATCAACACCGACATATAACAGAGCCTTTTCAATAATAATTCGCTGCTATTAGAACACAGTCTATGTCACTTTCTAAAAAGAGACGTTCATTTAACAACACTAAACGGCATTAAAAAACGAACAAGGCTTAGATGACCTTGTTCGTTTTTACATTTTATTTAAGAGGCTTTTTGAGCACTCCTAGCAAGATAGCTGAAACAACTGCACCGATCGCAATCGCCAATAAATACATGAACCAGCCACCGCTAACTAGTGGAATAACGAATAATCCGCCATGAGGAGCTTGAAGACCGATGCCAAAAAACATGGACAGACCTCCTGCTACTGCAGAGCCCGCCATCAATGATGGAATCACTCGAACCGGATCAGCTGCTGCAAAAGGAATTGCTCCCTCTGTAATAAAGGATAGACCCATAATATAGTTTACTTTACCAGCTTCACGGTCTTGTTTATTAAAGCGATTTTTGAAAATGGTTGTCGCTATCGCAATTCCAAGTGGAGGGACCATACCTGCTGCCATTATCGCTGCCATTGGCCCATAAACACCACTTGCTAATAACCCTGTTCCAAAAACATATGCCGCCTTGTTAACAGGCCCACCCATATCAAATGACATCATTAATCCAAGAATAATTCCTAATAAAACAGCATTACCTGTTCCAAGAGTAGAAAGCCAATCAGAAATACCTGTATTTAAAGCGGCAACTGGTTTATTGACAACATATAACATAATAAAACCAGTTAATGCAATTCCCAATAATGGATAGAGTAAGATCGTTTTAATCCCTTCGAGTGAAGCAGGTAAACCTGAGAAAATCCTTTTCAAACCAACTACTAAATAACCGGCGAGAAAACCAGCGACGAGACCACCGAGGAAACCGGCACCACCTGTCGCTGCGAGCATACCGCCAACCATCCCTGCTGCAAAACCTGGACGATCTGCAATGCTCATCGCAATAAAACCGGCTAAAATCGGAACCATTAACCCGAAGGCAGTACCGCCACCTATCGTATTTAACGCTTCTGCAATCGGGTGATAAGATGGATCAGATGGATCGGATGCGTTAACCCCAAACATAAAGCTTATGGCAATCAAAATCCCTCCACCGACGACAAATGGAAGCATATTGGATACACCACTCATTAGGTGTTTATAAATCATGGAAGCAGCACTGCGAGATTCTTGATTATTCTCTTGCTTCGCTCCCCCCTGTCCTTTATAAATCGGTGCATCTTGTTTGATCGCTCTTTCAATTAATTGCTGTGGCTTACGAATTCCATCAGCGACAGGAACTTCTATCACATGCTTCCCATTAAAACGGTTCATTTCCACATTTGTATCTGCTGCAACAATGACAGCAGTTGCATTTTCTATTTCTTCTTCGGTCAATATATTTTTTGCTCCGCCTGACCCATTTGTTTCAACTTTAATATTGATCCCCAGTTCCTGAGCTTTTTGTTTCAATGAATCAGCCGCCATATACGTATGAGCTATCCCTGTTGGACATCCTGTTACGGCGACGATAAAGTCATTTTTTCCACTCATCGACTGCTCTTCTACTTCTTTTTCTTGATCATATTTATTAATAATGGCAATAATTTCATCCTCAGTGCTTGCATGTAAAAGTTGCTCTCTTACTTCCCCATTCATCAAAATAGTCGAAAGTCTTGAAAGGGCTTCCAAATGGGTATCATTAGCCCCTTCAGTTGCAGCAATCATAAATACTAGATGCGCTCGCTCACCATCAAGTGATTGGTATTCAACACCAGACTGAGAGCGGCCAAACGCAATAGCGGCTTCACGAACCGCGCTCGTCTTTGCATGAGGGATAGCAATACCTTCTCCAATTCCTGTAGTACTCTGAGCTTCTCGCGTTAATATTGCCTCTTTAAACTGATTTCTGTCAGCTAATTTATTGGCTTGATCAAGAACTTCAACCAATTCTTCAATTGCTTCATTTTTTTCATTTCCACTGATGGAAAGTTTTATCGTTTCTTTTGTTAACAACTCAGTAATTCTCATAATTGTTCCCCCTTTACCTTTTCTATCTTTACTTGAGTCAATACTTCCTCTACTTTATCCTTCGTACATAAACCTAAGGAAAACGCTGTCGCGCTTCCACTTGCAACACTGTATCGAAAGGCCTCTTCATAGTCACCACTAAGCTCGTACTTAGCAATAAAGCCCGCAACCATTGAATCTCCTGCACCGACAGAACTCTTTAATTCCCCAGTTGGCGTATTAGATTTCAATGTCGTATCCTTATTAACAAAAATGGCACCTTTGTCTGCCAAAGACACGATCACATTTTTTGCTCCCATTGCCACAAGCTTTTGTGCATAAGGGATAGCTTGCTCCCCGCTCTCAATTTTCACATTGAAAAAGTCACCCAATTCATGATGATTAGGTTTAATGAGAAAAGGTTTATACATAAGGATGCTTTTGAGAAGTTCCTCTTCAGCATCGACTATCCATTTCACCTTCCTTTCCAGACAAATTTTAGCCAGCTCCTCATAAGTGTTTCGTGGCATTGAGGTTGGAATACTTCCAGCTAAAACAAGGATGTCGTTTTCGGTAAGGTTTTGAATTTTTTCCTTTAATGCTGTGAAATCACTTTCTAAGATGGCAGGACCTTTAGCATTCAGTTCCGTTTCCTCTTCAGCCTTTATTTTGACATTAATTCTCGTATCTTCATTAACATAAACAAAGTCTGTTTCAATTCCGTTTTTTTTCAGAAAATCTTCAATATAAGCTCCAGTAAAGCCCCCTATAAAGCCCAGTGCTCTACTATTGACACCAACCCTTTTTAACACTTGTGACACATTTATCCCTTTTCCACCGGGAAACTTCGATTCTGCGCTGGAGCGATTTAAGCTACCAAGTTCAACTTGATTTAATTTAACGATATAGTCTAAAGATGGATTTAACGTAACTGTGTAAATCATGATGTCACAACCTTTATAACTGTTTTTTCCTCATATTGTTTTTCAATATCGCGCTCTAACTCGTTCGTAATGATCGTTGCTGCTTCAATATCGGCAATTTTTGCGAATGCAACTTCTGTAAATTTAGAATCGTCAGCTAAAATGAATGCTTCTCGCGATAACGACATGGCTAATTCTTTTATGGTCGCTTCCTCCTGATCAGGGGTTGTAAATCCGAAATGAGGATGAATCCCGTTAACTCCCATAAAACATTTATCAAAACGATAATGCTGAAGGCTTGCCCAAGCGTCTCGACCAATGATGGCTTTTGTCGACGGTTTGACAAAGCCGCCAATTAAATATGTTTTTATATTTTTTTCTAATAACAATGGTAAATGCGTCATTCCGTTTGTGACTGCCACGATGTTTTCTGGAAGATGCGGGATCATTTCTAGAATGGTTGAACCTGCATCTAGATAAATAGAGTCACCTTCTTCGATTAATCCGACAGCAAATTTTGCGATTTTTTGTTTTGCTTGATGGTTTATGGATGATTTTTCAATCATGGTCGGTTCCTGTAATTTGCCTTGTAGTTTTGCTGCACCACCATGAACCCTCTTTAAAAATTTTCTATTCTCTAGATATGTTAAATCTCTGCGAATCGTTGATTCGGATGAAGCGGTAAGTTCAACGAGCTCGTGAATTTTCACTGTATTTTTCTCTTTTAACAGCTTTAAAATTTTTTCGTGTCGTTCAGTTTCTAACAAGAAACCACCTCCATTGAAGCGTTTTCATCTTTCATGTTTCTATCATACTGCAATACTCAACCAAAATCAATCATTTTCAATCAATTTTAATCAAAAACAATCATTTTCTTTCAAAAATCTTGTCATTCAATTGTTTCTAATAACGAGAAATGGTAGCATATATATGCTTCATTAATTAATAAGAGAGGTTTTATCCATGGCTAAAATAAAAACTTTTTACCGTGATTTCTTCATTATTCTCATTCTCATCATTTTGTTTTTTGGCCTATTTGGTACCATAAACGATCGAGTGATTCTTTTAATTTCAAACACAACAGTGCAAGATTTGTCGGCAAGTGCGCTCTTCCATAAAATTTTGTTTGCACTTCAAGCATTAGCACTGCTTGCAATCATATTCGTCATTTATAAAAATGGGTTACCTATTAAACGAGAAGGGAAAGAATTGACGAAAAAATCGATGGCAACCATTTTGACGGTTTCATTCATCTTTATTGTCTTTCCTTATGCTGTGCTGATATTGCTGTAATATTTCGTTTTTTATAAAATGAACAGCATAAAATATCCATTCCTCTGACAAACTAACAATGAGAAATAGGAAGGAGGACATCGGATGGATATTAAACGTATCAAACAAATATTATCTTCTTCGGCAGATATTGAAGTTCATTATAATGGTGCATCAGTTTGGATTGATCAGCTTAATGAAGATGGACAAACTGCAACCGTCCATTTAAGAGGACCTTTAGAAGAAAGAACTACCGTCGAAATTTCTGAATTAAAGGAAGTATGAGTAAATAGTAACAATTTGCCTAACCTGAAATCATATGGTAAAATAAAAATCAATATATTGATTTTATCTTCTTAGATTCCACTACATATAGGTTAGTTTCCTGCTTGAACACCGTCTCTTTTATCCGTTCCCCTAGGAACGGTTTTTTTTAGGTATTTTCACCTATTCCGCCGCCAATAAATGAATATGTATAAAAGGGAGTCCTATCGTTGACAATAAGACTCCCAAAAGAATTATTATCTTCCAACAAACATTTGTGTCCAATGATTTCCATTTTGTTCATATCCTACGCCAATATGAGTAAAAGAAGAATTTAAAATGTTAGCGCGGTGTCCTTCACTATTCATCCAGGCTTGAACAACTTCCTGTGGTGTTCTTTGTCCTTGAGCAATGTTCTCACCAGCTGATTTATAAGTGACGCCAAAATCCCTCATCATATCAAACGGCGAACCATACGTTGGACTCGTATGTGAAAAATAATTATTCGCCTGCATATCTTGAGATTTTTTCAAAGCAACACTACTAATTTTCGCATCCGCCTTTAATGCTGGTAAGCCGCTTTTTGCACGCTCTTGGTTCGTCAAATCAATAACTTGTTGGGCATATTCACTAATATTTCCTGTTTCACCCTGTGCTTGCTCCTGTTGTTTTGGTTGTTCTGGTTGTTGCTGTGCTGGCCGTTGCTGTGCTGGTTGTTGCTGTGACGGCTGTTGCTGTGACGGCTGTTGCTGCGCTGGCTGTTGCTGCGCTGGCTGTTGCTGTGACGGCTGTTGCTGCGCTGGCTGCCTTTGGATTTGTTGTTGAGCTTGTTGCTTAGCCTGCTGACGTAGTTGTGGTGTTAATTGACCGAATCTTGCTTTTAATTGTTCTTCAAGCTGCTTCTGAATTGAAGCCAAATCATTTCCATCATCTGTAGTAAAAGAAAATTTTGCATCTTGAATCAAGACAGCTTTTGTATGTGGATATTTATCACTGTTAATGCTTGTGTTAGAAGCAGAAATATCGACATTGTCATTGCGACGATTGACTCGATTTCTACCTTGAAACCCTACATCATTAGCGACATTGTCAATAAAGTTGTTTCCTTCTTCCCAATTACGCTCAAAAAAACCACGATTATTGTCAGCGTCATTGCGAACAGGAATCCTACCTGCTCTGCCGTCATTTGATGGATCATAGGCAACGTTGTCATTACCTACTCCACATGCCGCAAGGCTGAATAGCAATACGGAAGTCAGTACAACACTTGATGTTTTCTTTATCAATTAAAACCCCTCCTTTATAAAATGTACTAACTACTTCCTTAGTTTTAATGGAAGAGAGTGATAATATAGGTGGTAATTATCACGTTAAATGGAAAACATCTTTATAAAAAACACAATTAGCAATACATATAACTAAAACTTTGTTGCCATTTTCCATTAAATTTAGTTACATATTCGTTATAGATGTAATAAACTGCCCTTCTTTTACACTCTGTCAACCCCAAATTAGTTGTAATTTATAACATTCAACCTAAATATTAACATTTTTTGATTTTACTATTTTTTTAAAAAATGTAGATATTTATTGGGTATAACACAAATGGAATAATGACCCATCTTTTTCATAGCCTTATCATGGAAAAACCTCCCTGAATTATGACAAAAATCGCATGCTAACATGTAGAGGCAAGCAAAACACGAGATTCTAGGAGGCTATACCATATGAAAAAGAAATTCATCATACCAATCGCTGCTTCTGCCGCTCTTTTATTTACCTCGGCATCAGCCATTAACGCAAATGCGGCAACTATTGAGACAAAGCATGTTAAGAACATAACTATTTACCAACAAGGAAATTTAAAAAAAGAACAATTAAATCGTTTACTTAACAAATATTTGCAAAAGAGTCAGATTAATTTCCAACTTAATCAAAAACAACCAACAAAGAACAACCAAACGGTGACGACAGATAAGCCTGTTTCTACGAAACCTGCACCAGCCCAGCAACAGACGCCAAAAAAACCGGAAACAAGCGAACAAAAACCAACAATGTCCAACACTCAAGCAAGTGCCTTTGAACAAAAAGTGGTCGATTTAACTAATGAAGAGCGCTCTAAAAATGGGCTTCCTGCCTTGAAGATTGATGAAAATTTGAGCAAAGTTGCAAGAGCAAAATCTGAGGACATGAAAACGATGGGCTATTTCAGCCACACAAGCCCAAACTATGGTTCTCCTTTTGATATGATGAAGCGATTCGGAATTACTTATCGTTCTGCTGGAGAAAATATTGCCATGGGACAGCGTTCACCTGAAGAGGTCGTGCAGGCGTGGATGAATAGTGAAGGACATCGAGCCAATATTTTAAATTCTTCCTTTACCCATATCGGCGTTGGCTATGTAGCGAATGGGAATTACTGGACACAAATGTTTATTAGTAAATAATAGCTTGTAAAAAATATAATTTAACTCTGTCAATTCAATTATCGATAAAGGGATTTTAGAGGATACCTCTTAATCCCTTTTCTTTTTGCCTCAAAGGATCGCTAGAAGATCGTTTTCTGTAGATGCTGAGTTTTGTACCTGTCCTCATGAGCTATCTAAAAAATCAAAATTAAATTCCGACAGTCAACTTGCCTCATACAACTGATTAATTTCTTTCAACGTCTTTTTCATAAAAGAAATATCCGCGGCAATGAAAGTTTTTGTCGAAACAACAAAAAAACTGTCGGCAAACTCGATTTGAACGAGTCTATCGGCAGTTTGACCAACAGATGAGTGCTGTAAATTTTTTAGCACCTAATTCTTTTAATTACATTGGCAGTCTGTTAATGTATAGCTTTTAACAGCATACCCTTTTTTTCGTAAGAAACGGATGCTGATATTTTTTTCAAGTGAAGTGGCAGCGACAACATGTATTTGTTTACCCGGAATTTCATGAAAATATCTATTTAAATACGCCACTGGTATATTAATTGCTGCTTGGGTAACGTCTTTATATGATTGATTATAATCCCGAACATCAACGATCGTTGTGCTATTCTCATCTATTTCTAACATTTGTAGACAACGTACTCCCCATACGGGTAGATACCGATAAAGATTTAAGACAAGAACTATACAAACTATCAGAATAAAAATCGTCATTCTATCCCCACCTGTAAGCAAAAGTTGTGCGCAGACATAAATAATTTTAAACACTTCTTATCGATAGGTCAATTTAATCATTATGGCCTGCTAAAACTTACTAGCAAGTATAGAGATATTTAAAGTTATTTTCGAACAGCGACACCGCTTAAATATTGCAGCCAAGCATAGACCCCAATTTTAACCGTTTCAGCAACAATTGAATCCTTCGTAGGATCGAGACAAACAAAATCAATATGGTTAACCTCTTGACGTGTCCCGATCTCAAACAAAATATCAAACAATTCTTGGGAGTTCATGCCACCTGGAGTCGAGGCTGGAACACCAGGTGCAACGGAAATATCCAGAACATCCATATCAACAGTTACATAAATTCTATCGACTTCCTGTGCCAAGTATTCGAGCGACCTCTTTATCGTATGCACCAAACCTTGATTTCTTGCTTCATTTAACGGAACTAGCTTAATTTCTTTTTCCCGCGCGTAGTCAACAAGAGACTTTGCATTAAAAAAACCATGCAAGCCAATATTAATAATATGCCTGCCCTCAACAACATTTCCATCAATTAGTTGTCGGATTGGTGTTCCATTTGCTGGTCCAAGCTCACTTGGATCCCTTACATCTAGGTGAGTGTCTAATTGAAGAATACCGATTTTCTCCTCGGGATATTGTTTTTTTATGCCACGGATGGCACAAGCAGTTACGGAGTGATCACCTCCGATGAGAGAAGTGACAGAGCGCGCATATTTTTTAACTAAATGGAAGGTTGCAGCCTCTATTCTCTCATGAGAAAGGAGAATATCAGTCGTATGCATTTGAACATCTCCAGCATCTGCCACGTTAAGCTTTGTTAAATCAATATTCTTTTCAATTTGATAGGTAGCAAACTTCTTCCACATTCTCCTAAATTCATCTGGATATTGAGATGCGCCTGAAACACTTATCGATGAACGGGAAATTGGCGCACCATAAAGAACTACATCTGGATATGAGGACATTTCCTCTAGTGGAACGACCCATTGATGAACAAATTGCTTATCTACCGTGCTGTTGTTAGTCCATTTCCATTCAGGGGAATGCAACCAATGCCCATTCATTCATTTGACACCACCTTAACACCTTTTTTCCAAACACTTTTCACGTGGTTAACACCAAATAAATATTGCAGTTCACGATAATCCTTTACATTCCAGACAACTATATCTGCCTGTTTTCCCTTCTCTAATGAGCCAGCGACGTCTTGACGGTTTATGGCACAAGCGGCATTATAAGTTGCTGCTGTCAAAGCTTCTGCTGGTGTTAGACGCATCGTAATACAAGCAAGGTTCATTACTAAAGGCATCGACGTGGTTGGAGATGAGCCAGGATTACAATCAGTTGAAATGGCAACCGGTACTCCTGCATCGATCATTTTTCTCCCTTTAGCAGCTTCTTCTCTCAAATAAAGAGCTGTTGCCGGCAGGAGACAAGCGATGACCCCGGCCTTAGCCATCATTTCAATCCCATGATCAGACGCTTTAAGCAAATGCTCAGCAGAAATAGCGCCAACTTTCGCGGCAAGCTCAGCTCCCCTGTAAGGTTCGATTTCATCAGCGTGTATTTTCGGGATGAGTCCGTATTTTTTTCCAGCTTCTAAAATCCTTTCAGATTGCTCAGGAGTATAGACTCCTTTTTCACAAAAAACATCGTTAAACTCTGCTAACTTCTCTTTTGCAATAATGGGAAGCATTTCCTCAATTAACAAATCAACAAACTGCTCTTCTTTGCCTCTGTATTCTGGCGGAACTGCATGTGCCCCCATAAATGTCGGAACAAGATCGATCTGATGTTCTTTTTGCAGCTTTTTCATCACTCTTAATTGCTTTAATTCCGTCTCAAGGTCCATTCCATAACCACTTTTTCCTTCAATTGTTGTCACTCCATGCTGTAAAAAAGAGTTAAGTCTCCTTGAAGTCTGCTCAAACAATTCCATTTCTGATGCTTCCCGTGTCATCCTTGCTGTTGCATGAATCCCACCGCCAGCATTCATAATTTCCATATAAGTTGCACCTTCAAGGCGCATCTCAAATTCTCGTTCTCTGCTTCCCCCATAGACGACATGGGTGTGAGGATCAACTAGACCAGGTGTCACCAACAAATGATTTGCATCAAAGATTTCAGCTTCATGGAGGCGATTTTCGTACCGTTGCTTAATTTCTTCAGTCGTTGCAACTGCTTTAATCAATCCATTCTCAATCCAAATACTTCCATTTTCGATTATACCCAAATTAGACATCGCTTCTTTTGAACGGGGACCTTGTTGTTCGCTTGCAAGAGTAACCAGTTGAGATGCATTTTTGATCCAAAGAGGTTTTGTCATTATTGCCCAGCCTCCTTCTCAAGCATCGGCATGCGAATTCCTTTTTCTCGAGCAGTCTTCTTCGCTAATTCATAGCCAGCATCCGCGTGTCGAACTACACCCATGCCCGGGTCTGTCGTAAGCACTCTTTTAATCCGTTCCTCCGCTTCCTTTGTTCCATCAGCAACAATGACAACTCCCGCATGCTGGGAATAACCCATGCCGACTCCGCCACCATGATGAACGGAAACCCAAGTAGCCCCGCCTACCGCATTAATGAGAGCGTTTAAAATCGGCCAATCGGATACGGCATCAGAGCCATCAAGCATAGCCTCTGTCTCTCTGTTTGGTGAAGCAACTGACCCAGAATCTAAATGGTCTCTACCGATAACAATCGGGGCTGAGATTTCACCACTAGCTACCATGTCATTGATAATTTTGCCAAAATGCGCTCTTTCCCCGTATCCAAGCCAACAAATCCGTGAAGGCAGACCTTGAAACTGAATCTTATCCTGAGCCATGCGAATCCAATTACATAAATGCTCGTTGTCAGCAAATTCTCTAAGGATAGCTGCGTCCGTCTTATAAATATCCTCTGGATCTCCTGATAAAGCTGCCCAACGGAACGGACCTTTCCCGACGCAAAATTGCGGACGTATATAAGCTGGGACAAAGCCCGGAAAGTCAAAAGCATTCTCTACCCCTTCATCCTTCGCTACTTGACGTATATTATTGCCGTAATCAAATGTGATAGCACCTTTGTTCATCATTTTTAACATTGCTTTTACATGTTTCGCCATAGAACTTTTCGCTGCTTTTACGTATCTTTCTGGATTTTCAACCCTTAAACGTGCAGCTTCTTCTAAAGTCATCTGTGATGGAATATAACCGTTTAACGGATCATGAGCAGAAGTCTGATCGGTTAAAATATCTGGAATAAAGCCTCTGCTGAGCATTTCTGGCAAAACATCTGCTGCATTTCCTAATAAACCTATTGAAAGCGCCTTTCCTTCTTTTTTTGCCGCTGCTGCTAATTGTAATGCTTCCTCCAATGAATTCGTCTTAATATCGGTATACTTCGTTTCTAATCTCCGAGCAATTCTTGTTTCATCCACTTCAACTGCAATACAAACACCACCATTCATTGTCACCGCGAGAGGTTGAGCACCTCCCATTCCGCCCAATCCAGCAGTAACTGTTACCGTATGCTGTAATGAACCGTTGAAATGCTGCTTTGCTAACTCGGCAAAGGTTTCATATGTTCCTTGAACAATACCTTGCGATCCTATATAAATCCAGCTTCCTGCTGTCATTTGTCCATACATCATTAAACCCTTTTTATCTAATTCATGAAATGTATCCCAGTTCGCATAAGCAGGGACAAGATTGGAATTGGCGATGAGAACTCTCGGGGCATCGGTATGTGTTTTGAAAATCGCTACTGGCTTCCCTGACTGGATCATTAACGTTTCATCAGCTTCCAATTTTTTCAATGACTCAACGATCGTATCAAAGGCTTCCCAATTTCGTGCTGCTTTGCCAATTCCTCCATACACAACCAAATCCTCTGGACACTCAGCAACCTCTGTATCTAAATTATTCATCAGCATCCTCAGAGCTGCTTCCTGCTGCCAGCCTTTTGTATTTAGTTCCGTTCCTCGATAGCGAATAACTTTGCTTCTAGTCTTCATTTCTTCTCCTCCTTAATTTCAAAAATCATGTTATTTCAACATGTTTCGACTTTAAAATTCACTTTTTTTTCGTAATAGAGACGGATGTTTTCAACCAGTCTTCTGCAACAGAAATGTCCTTAGCAAAAACCCTATCTTTTTCAATAAAAGGAATTTTCTTTCTCCCTTCTTCAAGGATATCTTTTGTGATTGGACTCATTTTTTCCTTCCCTTTTATTTCTGCTGCCTGCATTGCACAAATTAATTCGATCGCTAAAACACGCCTCGTATTTGCAATAATCTGATAGGCATGTCTTGACCCAATCGTTCCCATACTGACATGATCCTCTTGATTAGCAGACGATGGAATCGAATCTACACTTGCCGGATGTGCCAATGTCTTATTCTCTGAAACGAGTGATGCTGCACAATATTGCATAATCATCGCCCCTGATTGCAGCCCTGGTTCAGGACTTAAAAAAGGAGGTAAATCATTCAATTGTGGATTCACTAATCTTTCGATCCTTCGCTCAGATATATTGGCGAGCTCGGCAATCGCTATACCGAGAAAGTCCATTGCAAAGGCAATCGGCTGCCCATGGAAATTGCCTCCTGAAATAACCTTTTTTCCACCTTCAAAAATAAGCGGATTATCTGTTGCAGCATTCATTTCAATTTCTAATTTTTCTTTCACATAATTTAATACTTGCCAAGTTGCCCCATGTACCTGTGGAATGCATCTTAAAGAATAGGCGTCTTGCACTCTAATTTCCCCTTGTTTTGTCACAAGCTTGCTCCCAGCAAGCAGCTCCCTCATTCTCTCAGCTACCCTTATTTGCTCTGGATAACCGCGGGCAATTTGGACATCCTGATCAAAAGCATCAATGATGCCATTTAATCCTTCCATTGTCATAGCAGCAATCATTTCAGATTGATAGGCCAATTTTTCTGCTTCTAAATATCCGACAATTCCCATTGCTGTCATCGCTTGTGTTCCATTAATTAAAGCAAGCCCTTCTTTCGCTGTTAACGTAATCGGAAAAATCCCTTCTTTCGTCATTGCCTTTAAAGCCTCGACTCTATGGCCTTTGTAAAATACTTCACCTTCTCCCAACAACGGAAGAACTAAATGGGAGAGTGGAGCTAAATCCCCACTCGCCCCCAATGAACCCTGCTGAGGGACGACTGGATGAATCCCCTTATTGACAAACTCAAGCAATCTTTCAATTACTATCCTGCGAACGCCAGAGTACCCTTTTAAAAGGGCATTCGCCCTTAGGACTAGCATCGCTCTTGAAACGCTTTCTGGAAAAACTTCTCCAACACCTACTGCATGCGAATGAATTAGGTTCAGTTGCAGTTCTTCAACATGCTCCTTATTGATTAATACATCACTAAATTTTCCAAAACCTGTCGTAATCCCATAGACAACTCGGTTATCTTTAACAATTTTTTCAACTGCAGCTCGGCTTTCTTCGACTTTCTCCCAGCTCTCTTCAGAAACTGATACACTTTTTTGCTCCAAGAGAATTTTCTTCATTTGTTTTAACGTCAATGTATTTCCTGTTAAAATCACCATATATCCACCTGCTTCCGTTGTATTCCTTTACCAAGATAAAGCGCCACATAAAAAAGGAGCCATACACGTAAAATCAAATTTTTGATTTAGCGTGTACAGCCCCCTAGTATCTAATTGCTCTGGGCATTCTTTATGCAATTGGTTGTCTGAATCATGTAAGAATCAATATTAAAACTGGAAAAACATATTGATATTGTTTAAATTTTGCCAACGCATCCACTCAAATATGATTGATTCCAAGTCCTAATGTTTCATGCTCTAAACCTCGAACTGGTGCTCCAATCGTTCCATAGATGGCGACTGCAATCCACTCGCCTTCTGCTTCATCTTCGTATGGATTGCCTCGCACCACGGCAAAGCGCAACCCGACCGTTCTCATCACTGAACCTAGCTGCATTTGCCCACGAGTTATTCCATGGAGAGCTTCCATAATCGCATGGTATAAAGCATGTGTTTCCCGATAAAGCTCTTGACTTATAACTCCTTGTTGCTTTGCTGCCACTTCTATCGCAGCAACTACCTTTTGCGACTCCATCGATCCCACTTTTCCTAAACAGCTTTTCCATCCTATTTGCTCTGTTTGTTGCGAGAGCTCACGATGATCATCTGTTAGCAAAAGTAAGGTTGCATGACGTCCAATACGCTGTTCTTTCTTTAAAGCCATTGGCAACCACTCACTATACGTATTCTGACTAATATCGATTTCATTCCAAAGTTTACTTGGAATGGATTGACTCTAATATCTATTTTTAGAATATGGTAAATATTCGTATATGTCAATCGAAATCACTGTCGATGCCGACAATATTCAAGTTGGTTTCAGTGTGAAGTAGTTTCGCGGATGTATTATTGAGGAAAAGCTAGAATTCTAAAAGTCCATTCAGCTCCTCTTTTTACGTGGATGAACTCGCAAAAATAGTTTTTTGGGACAAGTACTCATAGTTAAAATTTTCTCACATACAATGTACAAGTTAAATTATTGTGGAGTGATGTATTTGAGTATAAGTCTTTTATTTAGTTATATTCTACTCGGTTTTACTCTAGCTGCTCCCATTGGCCCGGTTAATTCTGCCCGGTTGGATAAAGGAATTAAAAACGGATTTTGGCATGCGTGGATAGTCGGAGCAGGCTCGATGATTGCGGACGGTATTTTTATGCTGATCGTTTATTTGGGAATGGTCAACTTCCTTGAGATTCCCATCGTACAAATATTTCTATGGCTTTTCGGTGGATTCATTCTTCTTTATTCTGGAATCGAAGGAATTATTAACGCAGGTGTTGTTTCGCTTGATAATCGGAATGGAAAAGACAGCCTCGGAAAATGTTTTTTAACTGGATTTATCATGTCAATCACCAGCCCTTTATCGATTTTATTTTGGCTTGGCATTTACGGTTCTGTATTAGCAAAAACAGCGCAAATGAATGGACCAGGCTCCCTGCTCCTTTACAGCAGTATGATATTTCTTGGTCTGACGCTGTGGGATCTATTAATTGCTTCACTCACAACTGGTTTACGAACATTTCTTAACTCTTATATTCTCAAATTTATTTCCATTATATCTGGTTTGTCATTAATTGGATTTGGCCTATACTTTGTTTACGAAGGAATTATTGAAATACTGTAAAATCGGACTGGGATACCTTCTTCCCAGTCCAATTTATTATTTCTCTTCTTCTTTTTCTCCCTCTTCCTTGTTGTCAGCAAGGATATCATTCATCGTCCTAAAAATTTGCGTATTCATACTTCCTTGAACAATATTTTCCAAAAAAAATTCTCCGATTAGCTTTAAATAGTCTTCATCATCAAACATTTTCCTATTTTGCAATTCCATTTCAGCCAAACCATCATACTTGGCAAGTAATGCGTATGTATAGTCATGTCCAGTAATGGGGGTCAACATTTCGACATGATGATTGTACTTTTCATTTCGATATTTTTTAATTTTTTTTGCGCATGTAAGCGCTTCTTTAAATTTCTCCTGTTTAACCTCAAATGTTTGGTAAACAAATATAGACATTTTTTCACTTCCTCTCATTTTTTCACCGGGAGCTTGGCTGATTGAATCGCTACATTTTATTATTCTTATGTAGCATCCCCTTTATTCCAAAGACTAGGCACCAGCGGAAAAATTTAGGCCGTTATCCTAGACAAACACAAATACAACATCGATAAATACAATAAAATGATAATCCAAAAACGATAACTTATTTGAGGTGAATGACATTGTTCTATCACGTGAAGGAGTTGCAGTATCACGCAAAGCCCGAAAGGCCGGACCCTTTGTTTGCCAAGCAATTACAAGAGGTTTTAGGTGGCCAATTCGGTGAAATATCCGTTGCCCTACAGTATTTATTTCAAGGCTGGAGCGTAAGAGGAAACGGAAAATATAAAGATTTACTGATGGATACCGGGACAGAAGAACTTGCCCATATTGAAATGCTCGCAACAATGATTGCCCGCCTACTTGACGGTGCCCCAGTAGGTGACTTGGAAGACGCTGCTAAAGATCCAGTTATTGGAGCAATTTTAGGTGGAATGAATCCTCAGCACGCTATTGTCTCAGGGCTTGGCGCTATGCCGGCAGACAGTGTTGGCAATCGTTGGACCGCAGATTATATCATTGCGAGCGGAAATCTATTAGCTGATTTTAGGGCAAATCTAAATGCTGAATCGCAAGGCCGGCTTCAAGCAGTAAGACTTTATGAAGCAACAAACGATCGCGGTGTTAAAGATATGCTTTCTTGGCTGATTGCCCGGGATCGGATGCATCAAAATCAATGGATCGCCGCTATTAAAGAACTAGAGGCAAAAGAAAATGTTGTCGTACCAAGCACATTCCCGAAAGAATTGGAAAAACAAGAAGTTTCTTACACTTTATTCAACTTTTCAAGAGGAAATGAAAGTGCCGCTGGAAGATGGGCTCAAGGGCCGAGCATTGATAAGCAAGGCACCTTTAATTATGTTGAAAATCCAGTTCCTTTGGCAAAAAAGCCAAAATTAAAGCCTGCTCCACCTTATATTCACAACACTCTTCCTATTGTCCTTAGTGGAGGAAAAGGACTGCTGCCTCCAAATATGAAATAACCGTTTATTGCACCAAACACTCGCCCCCTTTTAACCATTAGGTTTAAAGGGTTATTTATTCTTACGCTTTTTTAAATGTCTTATGTAAAGGACAAGCAAGACGAATCCAACGAATAATATACTCACAAAAAACCCCGGTCGACTGGACCCATGGATAAGTGTTCCACTGACTGCAAGTAAAATTAATGCCATTCCCGTGAATCTTTTGACATGATCAAAACTGGTCGCATGAATAAGCCTAGGAAAGGAAACGAGAATAAAAAACCAATTATATAAAAGCATCAACCCTGCTGCTGTGGTTATATATTCATACACCTTATCAGGCATCACAAAGGATAGGATGATCGAGGTAATGAGGCCACAAATGGTTAATCCTAAAGCATATGGCGGAACCTTTAATTTCCCCTTCCTTGAAAAAAACTTCGGTGCATCTCCATCCTCTGATAAAGTGACTAACATACTTGTTACTGCAAATAACGACGCCGCCATTGTTGAAAATCCAGCGATAATAATTCCGCCATTAAATACATGGGGAAAGAAATCTAAATGATATTTTTCGAGTGCACTAACAAATGGACTTTCATCAGCGTTAAATTTATCGATTGAAACTAATCCAGTAGCTAATACGATAGATACAAGATACACGGTTGTAAGAATGATGAGCATAATCGCTCCTGATTTCCTTGCATCTCTCTTATTTTTGAGCCTCGGTGCCATAATTCCCATGATTTCAATTCCCCCGAACGCATAAAAACCATAGATAAGAGAGGCCCATAACCCCATCATCCCTTTAGGGAGAAAATCCTCCACCGTACCATGGATGATAAAATCATTTTTGCTTCCACCAAACAGACCAAATAGGACAGCAACTGCCAAAATGATGAACATAAAAATAGCCGCTATTTTAACAATGGCAAACATATTTTGTGCTCGTTCGAACCCCTTTGTCCCAATTACGACGACAATAACTCCCAAAATCGCATATCCCGCTGCAAATATCCAAAGCGGTAGATTTGGAAACCAAAACCTGGATAAGATTGAAAGAGCAGTTAGCTGACTTCCGGTAATTAACATCTCAGAAAACCAATAGACCCAACCGCTACTAAAACCAGCCCAACTACCGTAGGCTTTTTTCGCATATGAACGAAAGGAGCCTTTTTGTGGATCCTTTGAAGACATTTTCATTAATGCATCCGAGACAATAAATGTTCCTAAACCTGCCAACAGAAACGTAATTAATATCGATGGTCCGGCCATCTTAATCCCAATTCCAGAACCAAGAAAATATCCCGTTCCAATAATACAGCCAACACCAATCAATGAAAGCTGCCACCAAGCTAATTTTTTCACACTTTTTTTGGAATCGTTATTATTAGTTAGACTCCCTGCACGTTCTGGTATCTCCATAAAGGTGTCCCTCCCCATATCATCCCAAATTATTATTCACATCCTCCTGCTTATTATGTAAGGCCTGATAAACATTTTAAGATACATAATATTCATAGCCGTACCGAATACTATTGAAATATTCAATATTTTCAAAAAGGGAAGAACAGTATTTGTTTTGCCACATAAAGAGTTACAGGATAATGTAAAACTTAACTACTTCCAAAAAATACAGATCAGTTCTTGGTAGACAATTTAAAGAAATCTCAGCAAGGGTGCAATATTGTTGAACGATGAAATTGTAGAGGAGAACAGAAGGAATTGCGATATGCTACTGGATATTGGAGCAGAAAGGATGACAGTACAGGGCTATCCTTGGACTTTTTGCTACACGATTGCAAGCGGCAGATTGCTCCCTGATTTCCTGGCAAATTTACATGCCGAAAGCTAAGATCGCCTTCAAGTTGTTAAGTCAAAAAAAAGAGCAATCACAGATATTGAAGAGTGAGAGCTCTGTTGTATTTTCCAATTTTCTCCAAATACAATGCATCAAAATCAATGGATTGCAACAATCGAAGAACTAGAACAGAACATGATTCCAATTATTCCAAGTACGTTCTCAACGGAACTTGTCAGCAAGTAGTTTCCCACTGCAAGCAAACTTGAATGGGTTATGCACGAAGATTTATCAGCGTAGCTTTCTTCATTTGACTTATCTTAGGAAGTTTCAACGCGTTTTCAATTCATCACCAGCTCAAGCAGAAACGGAGGTCATTCACGTCATCTGCTTTCCAGCCACTGCGCAATGAGTTGTGCTGGCTCCGTGGAACAAATTTCGCTGTGATATTTTTCAATTTGATATTGATATTTTTGCAGGAGCTTTTCTTCTTTCAGAATCGAAAAAACCTGATCAAGCACGCGTTTCTTTTTCAAGTGAAAAACTAGGCCGTATTCCTTTAGATGCTCTAAATTAATCTGCTCTTGTCCTGGTAAAGCATGATAGATAAAAATGGGCTTTCTTTTATAAATACATTCACTTATTGTGACACCTCCTGGTTTCGTTATAATCGCATCCATTTCATCATACAATTGATTCATTTTTTCCATGTTAGCAATGAACGGATATGCCTCTATGTAGTCAATTTTTAACGAAGAAATTTTTTTATAGAGCTCTTTATTTTTTCCACAGAGAACAATTAGCTTTAACTTGTTGGGATAGTGATTGATTAAATCCTCTAACAATTCTTCGATCGCTCCAATACCAAGATTTCCACCTGAAACCACCACTGTAAAAGTTTGATTGCAGGAAGGCAATTTCGTCGCTGTCAGTTTTGTAATCTTGTTATGAACAGGGATGCCAGTAATAAAAATTTGTTCCTCTCTCACTCCTTTTTCCATAAGAAGCTCCTTCATTTGAGCAGTCGGAACAAAGTGTTGATCAATACAATCTATTCCCCATAATTGGTGAATAAAATAATCTGTATATACATTAATGATTGGTGTTTTAATTTCCGCTTTTTGTTTGAGGTAATTTAACATATAAGAAGGCAAAGAATGGGTACAAACAATAACATCGGGATCCGTTTCTGCAATAAGTTTTTTCATAAAGCGTAAAAAAAGAAACTCGTAAGCTCGATAACGTTTTTCTTTTTGCGGTTCCTTATACACTGTATTTTGATAAATTAAATTATAAACTGTAGGAAAGCTCGCGATCCAATTGATATAAAATTTGGAAATAAATTTTTCAACTTTTCCGTAACCATAGGCCAGAATATCCTTTTTTTCGCACTTTAAAGCTGGATTTACTCTTTCGATACTATCTATAAGAGCATTTGCAACTTGATGATGTCCTGAAGGTATTTGTAAAAAAGGTAAAAAGAGTACTGTTTTCTCATAATTTCCCATTGTACTTTCCTCTAATCTATATCGACTTTATACTCTATATAATTTGCTTAGTTTAGCCGTAGACATAAATAAGTAATTTGGCCTCTGTTTTTTTAACACATCATTCAACTTAACACTTTCATGAGATAGGACGCCTATGGGAAGAAAACTTAAAGTTTTATACAATTTATAAACAGGGTTTATAATCTCGATAATTTCAAAACCAAGCCGTTCACAACCTTTATTTAAAAGCGTAATTCCTATGATTCCTTTAACATTATGAGCTGAAAAATGATGGCGTATATAAAACTCTAAACCCGGAAGTGAATTATGCACATGACGATAAATGATCTTTGCCTTTCTTAGTTCACTTTTTATTTCCTTCATTTCCATTAAAAGGCGGACATTGTGAAGGTGAATTTTTACTAATGTATCGTTTTTATTTATACGCGTACCATCTGAAAGGACAATATTCCTTCCTTTATACTTAGTCAATCGAATCCTAAAAATATTGTCTCCTTTATCTGAGACATATTTTAAACGTGTGCAAGAATAATAAATCGGATCAATTTTTTGCCAAAACGAAAAAATAAAGCCTCTCACTAATGGTCTCTCCTTTAAAACTTACAAATAGATAATAGGATGTTTTTTCGTCACCATAATTAGTTTCTAAAGTAAAGCTTGATCCTATCCTTAAGGAAGCAAATTTTTTTACAGAAGCATTTTTTAATACTGGTGCTGGTTTTAGTTCATTTTGGTATTACCGAAAGACTTACCTAAGTGAAGTAAATTTCCATTCCCGCTCATCTTGGAACATCCCCCGTACTTTCCCGAACATTTGAACTTTAACCATATCCACTACACTTGCCCGATTGGACCATCTGTTCTTGTAAACCTCTGTCTAAAAAAGGGTAAAATGTAGCGGTCTAAGCCAAATCTACCTGCATTATATCCAGCAACCAAAATAAAGATTGTCCATAAAAGCATTTGCGGATTGACGCTTATCGTCCCACTAAACAAGAAGGAGAAATTCATAATTGCTCCCATTAAAGCAGCAAAAGTTGTAAAGATTCCAAGGATTAATGCCATACCAACAAGTACTTCTCCCCACATCACCAAATAGCTAAATAATCCAGCATTCGGAATGGCGATAGCTTCTAAAAAGTTTGCCCACCACGTCTGAACAGCAGCATTTTCACCTGTTGCATTCGCAACTGCACCGTGTAAATATCCACTGACATCAAACCCGCCGCCCGTTACTTTGCCCCAGCCACTCGTCAACCATTTATAGCCTAAATATAATCTCATTAACAATAAAGCAAACGCTGCAATTTTACTGTCTCTTAAAAATCGAACAAACATTTTATCTACCCCCTTCTTTCTATATTTTGTGTATTAATCATCCCGTATTCAAGAAAGTTTTTACTGTTAATTAAAGGAGGGCAGTGAAAACAAATCAGAATTAATCGAAATCGTTTTCAGCTTTATGGCCTTCCTCAGAACTGGCCCCATATCTTTGTTTTCTAAAAGAAAAAAGATGGAATGTGATCCCATCCATCCTTTGCTACCAAAGTACTTCCGTAATGATATTCGAAAAAAGATTTGTATCGATATTACAGCTTTCTGCATCTATTCCATACTGCCAACCGCCAACTTTTGAATTTTCTGGAGCTTCTGGTTCGTATTCTGGAGCGTTAGACTGTGAAGTAATTCCGATATTTGGAGACGCTGTCCAAATATACGTTTGCTCACCAATATGGCTATTACTTTGAGCAGCTTCATTAAAGGCTTTAGTTAAATCGGCTTCTGCATCAAAAATACCGTATATCCCTGATTCATACTTTGAGTCAAACATAACCTCTGACCAACCCCTTATGAATTCCGAGTCAACAGGGTAATTCGGTTCAATATCAGCAAATAGTGCTACTCCTTCAGGAACAGCATACTCTTCCGCCTTAGCAATAGCTTGTTCGGCCTCACTTCGTCCATTTTCATATCCTCTTGCATCCTCAAAGTGATTCCAAATCAGCAGAATCTCGATATCATTTGAGTGAAGAAGCTCAATCTCATCGGCAGTAAGTCCTTCTGAAACTCCGTCTTTCTCCCCTAAATATCTTCCCCATATAAGAGGATCACCGAAATTTTCTTTTACACAAGCCAGCATTTCTGAATTAGTATGGCTTGCTGAATCAACACCCCAAACGATTTCATCATTTGAGGTGTCGCTGCTAGCACTCGCATCATCACCATTACTGTTATTAGATGAGCCTCCATCTTCATGACTGGAATTTGAGCTTTGTCCCTCTACATGATTGCCAATCTCATTTGTTACTTTTACATCAACATTTATTTCTATATTATTGCTAACGTTATTATCAACTTTATTTTTTTCACCATTCTTCACATTATTATCAATTGAATTATTAACTTCTGCATTTTCTCCATTTATATTGTTTTCAACATTATTTGTAACCGTACTATCTCCACTTTCCCCAGCGCCACTCATTTCCGTTTCATCAGCCGAAACTGTACTTGATGCCGGTTCAGATAAACTTGGACCCATAAGCGAGAAAGAAAATACCGCGATGACAACGATGAAGAATGCTGTAACTACGAGAGGTATTAATTTCCCTTTTACCATACCATTCCCTCCTTGTCTTTTCGCAACATCATATGCGACAAGGGATATGACCGTATGGGCTTGTGAAAAATTGGCAATCTACGAAAAAAAGAAATTGTCCCAGAAGCTTAATTTTTTGATGCTCTCTATAAAAATGATTGGTTTCTACTTCAGGTGGCTCTTTTTTGTGAGTGGGCACTAGCTCTATCAATCGATATTAAGTTCGGGAGCCAAGAACCGAATAGGAAACCTTAACAAAAGTAAGAAGCATTGAGAAAAAAAGAGAAACATCCATTTTATGGATCGAATAATACCAAAATTTAACACAAAAAAAGAAAGCTGATGTCAAAAGTCGTTTTTAATGACCTTTTTGACACAGCTTTTTAATGATAATAAACTAATTTATCGTTTCTTCTCGTGTTGCCTCTCTTTCTTCAAGCCAAATTTTGATATGAGTAAAAATGGAAAACAGCAAGAAAAAATTCATCGCCCAGACACTTATAAACGGCGCCATTCCTCCGAATTCAATTGAATGGTAACCTTTTAAAAGCAACACAATATATGATTCAATAAACACGAGAACAAAACCCCCGACACCAGCAGCAACGATTCTAATCACGCCATGATCCCTCCCCCATGTAAAATGCAAAAATATTTACACATAATCACCACTTAATTATGACAATCATGTGAATAAATGTTCAAGTTCAACAATTTTTAATTTAAATATGTTATTATATATTTTTTATACCTGAATTATAAATGCAATAACCATTAATTACAATTAAAACGTATTTAAAAGCAGCAAAAAGGACATCAACATAATATTGATGTCCTTTTCACCTATTCACATCTTTTCAATTAACGGCTTCCGCCTCTCATTGTACCTGAGGGAGCATTAACATTTCTTCTTCCGTTCGTGCCAGGGTCAATTCCATCGGCACCACGATTATTATCAATTAAATCCGTGTTTAAATTATGATTTGTATCAAACACACCGTTGTTTGTCCGGTTGTTTACATCATTGAATATCCCACGGTTATTGTCATTTGAGCGGAATCGTACCGGTTCAACCCCATTATTTCGGCGATTTCCATCAAACACGCCTGTATCATCTTGTCGATCATATCTTACGGGGCTATAGTTTACACCATCATCATCATTCATTCTGTTGTTATTTACTCCACAAGCACCAAGAATACCTACAGATAAAGTAGCCGAGATTGCTGTTAAAAGAAGCTTTTTTTTCATGGAATAGAATCCTCCTGTTATATGAAATTGACCCTCTTAACCAACGCTAAAGCAATCGGTTTTAGCTTTCGTTTTTCTGATTATCCTCTTTTGTACCGGAGTAGGGATTCGATGTTGACGAAGTGCTGTTTTTCTTAATGAACTCTTCAGCAAACTCCGCCGTCAACATTTGCTTCAGCGGTGGAAATGACATTTTTTTCATGCCTTGTTTAAAAGATTCCACCTTTCCTCCGTTCATTTCTGTATTGTTTCTACGAAACATTACGGTTGCAAATGCAGCAGCTCCACTAAGCGCTAAAAAAATCCAGCCACTTCTATTTCTGTTTCTTGGCTTTATGAATGATCGAATGACATTTTTCTGACCCATTCTTGAAAAAAACTTGCTAAATGGCTTTGTATTCATAAATCTTCCTCCTTAAAATGGGAAAAGAAGAACCTCATCGAGAGAAAATCAATTCTCTCTGTTATAGAATGAATAATCGACAATGTTTTTATGTACATTAGACGTTATCTCTTTTTACCATTATTAACAGATAAACTTTGGAGCACAGTATTGATAATCTAACAAAATAAATAAACGTTTGAATCAAGAATTTGGTAACTTTCAATTAAAAAACCATGAAAACATCTGATTCCAGATGTCTCATGGTTTCAATGAAATGTGTATAATATATTGTTATGCTTTCTGACCGAAGCATTTTATACATTGGCTTTGTGTATGAATCAGTTAAAGCAGTTGATTAGTGAAAAGGCATTTGGTTAAAAAGGTTGCCTTCTTTCCTTTAAATGTTCTAAAAAAGTAATAAATAAGGGTTTTCTAAGTATGTGCAAATGCACTGTAAGAATTCTGCTGCTAGGGCGCCATCCACTACTTGATGATCGAATGTTAAGCTTAGTGGAAGCTCTTGCTGTTCAACAATTTCCTTATTGCCACTGAAGGCAAGCTTGCGGTCGATGGCACCGACACCTAAAATACCGATTTCCGGCGTATTTAAAATTGGTGTAAAATATTCGATTCCTGCATACCCTAAGTTTGAAATCGTAAAGGTCGAACCTGTAAGTAAATCGCTGCTCAGTGTATGGCTTCGTGCACCACTTATCAGAGTTGTTATATTTTCTGCAAGTTTCGTTAATGTTTTGTTCGCTGCGTCTTTCACGACGGGAACGATTAAACCTTCATCAACGGCAACAGCCATGCCGATATGAATATCTTCGTGAACAACATGCTCGCCATTGGCATAGGAGGCATTCATTTCCGGAAAATCTTTTAATGCGAGAACAACTGCACGAGCTAGCAGCGTGTTGATGCTTAATTGACCTGAAAGACGATCACCTAGCTTCGCCTTCATATCTGTTCGGAATGTCATCAACGGTGAAACATTCGCTTTACGGTGCAATGTCACTTGCGCCGTTTGCTGCAAACTATTATGCATGCGTTTCGCGATGACTTTACGCATACCAGATAAGCCCTGACCAGCATTAGTATTGGTTGCTGCAGAAGCAGCTTTCACAGTAAGTACAAAGTTTTCAACATCGTGGCGAGTTATGCGGCCATTGCCGCCAGTACCGGTAATTTCTGAATAATCTATGCCTCGCTCTGCGGCAATTTTACGCGCAATTGGCGTAATAAAGATGCGTTCAACTTCTTTATTCCTGGGAGAAGCGGTTACTTGTACCTCTCGCTGTATTTGACCTTCAGTAAGTGCAGGTTCTTTGGCAGGGGCAGATGCCTCCGCTACCTTCTCACTCAATTCACCAATACATCCGATTGGCTCTTTACAAGGGATTTGCCCCAGTTCCTCAACAAAAATTTTTAGCAGGATGCCATCTTCCGGCGCCTCAACATCATGCGTTAGTTTTTCGGAGCTAATTGTGCAAACAATGTCACCCTTTTTTACGGCATCGCCTTCTTTTTTATACCATGATTCGACGGTTCCTTCCGTCATCGTTAAACCAAGTTTTGGCATTAATATGTTTGTTGCCACTGTCATCACCACCTTATGATTTTTTTAAGTCAGCAATCAGTTCATCTGCTAAATCGAATACTTTATCGGCATTTGGAATGTACAGCTGCTCTAAGTTAGAGGCGAATGGCACCGGTGTATTCGGTGCGCATATACATTTAATTGGGCCATCTAAGTAATCGAATGCTTTATCTGCCACGACCGAAGAAATATCTGTTGCCGTGTTATTATGCGGGTTTGCTTCATCAATAATTATGAGGCGGCCCGTTTTCTTTACGGAATTTATAATCGTCTCTTGATCCCAAGGAGCCACTGTTACAAGGTCAATAACTTCAACGTCCACACCATCTGCTTCTAATTTTTCAGCAACTTCAAGCGCAACATAAAGCATTTTACCTATTGTAACAATTGTTAAATCAGAACCGGCCTTCTTCACCTTTGCTTTACCGATTTCCACAGTGTAATATTCTTCTGGCACCTCTTCTTTAATACCGTATAATGTTTTATCCTCAAAGAACATCACAATATTATCATCCTCGATTGCTGCATTTAAAAGACCTTTTGCATCATATGGATTCGATGGGACAACAACCTTAATACCAGGAATTGAGCCAAGCAATCCGTAGTAGGAGCCGGAGTGCTGTGCAGCTGCCGAAGCACCTGCACCATGACACGTACGCACGGTCAGTGGAATTTTTGCTTTACCGCCAAACATATAGCGCATTTTCGAACCTTGCGCGAGTAATGTATCGAAGCAGAAGCCGATGAAGTCATTGAACATTAATTCTGGTACAGGGCGCAGTCCAGTTGCCGCCGCACCTACGGCAGCCCCCATGTAACCCATTTCAGAAATTGGTGTATCGATGACGCGCTCACGACCATACTTTTCTACTAAGCCTTTTGTGACGCCAAATACGCCGCCCCAAGCACCTTCATTGCCTAAGTGTTCGATTGTTGCACCACCTGCAACGTCCTCACCGAGTAAAATAACACGCTCATCGCGCTCCATTGATTGATCCATTGCCTCATTGATTGCCTTCATAAATGTAATTTTTCTTGTCATCATCCTTCACTCCTTTTATTAGTCTGCATATACATCTTCGTACAAAGCCTCTGGTCGTGGAATTGGACTTCCCTGCGCAAATTGAATCGCTTTCGCAATAGCCTTTACCGAATTCGCTTCAATTTCATCGGCTTGCTCCTTTGTTAAAAGCTTTAAGGCAATGGCCTCTTTACGGAATAACTGAATACAATCTAAATCCGCCCGCTCTTTTTCAGGTCCTTCTTTCGCTTTATATTTTTGCTCATCCCCTTCGAAATGACCGTATTTACGGTAAGTTAAGCATTCAATAATCGTTGGACCTTCACCTTTTCGTGCACGGTCAATTGCTTCACCAGCTGTTTTATAAACCTCCATTAAATCCATGCCATCAACTGAAATACCTGGAATATCGTACGCTAAACTGCGCTGTGCGATCGTTTTAGAAGCTGAGGAGTAGCTTTGTGGTGTTGCTTCTGCGAATAAATTATTCTCACAAACGAAAATGACAGGCAGCTTCCAAATCGCCGCTAAGTTAATACCTTCATGAAATGTGCCTTCATTGGCTGCACCATCACCGAAGAAACATACAACAACGTTATCTGTTTTCAAATATTTGTTGCGAAGACCCGCCCCGACTGCTATCGGAAAACCACCACCAACCATACCATTGGCACCGAGCATTCCTTTATCAATATCAGCGATGTGCATAGAGCCACCCTTTCCTTTGCAAAGACCTGTTTCCTTTCCGTAAATTTCAGCCATCATGCCATTGAGATCGCATCCCTTTGCAATACAGTGCCCATGCCCGCGATGTGTACTTGTAATATAATCCGCATCTGTTAAATGCGCGCAAACGCCTGTCGCAACAGCTTCTTCACCTGCATATAAATGGACGAATCCAGGAATTTCACCGCTTGTAAAAATACGATGTACTTCATCCTCAAAGTTACGAATATCATTCATTTTTTCATAAATCCAGGCGGCTTTCTTCATATCTAAGTTTTGCATGATAAATCCTCCTCGTATAATATGTTTAGGGCCTAAGTACATGTGGCCCAGACTTCTTTTAATTTTTGAATCAAGTAAGCAACGTACTTTGATGCTCCGAGAGCCTCTGCACAATGATTAAATTTACACGCTGAAAAGGAACGTGAATATGTCAGCCTAAACACCAATAAACCTTATTTAAATTCAGCAATTAACACTTTATTGCAAATTTAGTTTCGTGCTGCCACTTTTCTAAATTTTGCGAATCATTTAGTGTTTGATATACCGCAGGTCTTTTTATTAGCTGTGAATGGCCTTTGAAATGAGACTATTAGTCACCTCACCGGTTAATTCAGACAAAGTAGGGTGGGCAAATGTCAGATTTGCCAGTTCGTTGACGCGGCCCTCCGATTGCTTAACCGCAAGAAGCGTGTGGATTGTTTCTGTTGCATGACTGCCAACAATAACCGCACCAAGTATTTCATTGTATTTTTTCTCAGAAATGATTTTGACAAAACCATCGGTTTCATTTGTTGCAATCGCCTTCCCCATCATGCTATAAGGGAGCTTGCTGACTTTGACATCATAGCCGTTCCGCTTTGCTTCTGCTTCACTAAGACCAAAGCTTGCGACCTCTGGATTGGTGTAAATACATCGAGGAATGGTTGCCTGGTTCAGTGGTTCCTGCGGAATGCCCGTCATATGCGCTACTGCTTTTAATCCTTCTGCACTTGCTGCATGAGCAAGCATATAGCCGCCGATCATGTCACCAATTGCGTAAATGCCTTTTTGTGATGTTTCATAATGTTTATTTACTTTCACGAATTGTCCTGTCTCATCAAGCGTTAGTCCAATCTCTCGTGGTAACGCTAGGTTTGCCTTTCGACCTGTCGCAAGAAGCAGTTTTTCAAATGGTATAGTTTTACCAGACTGTAGCTCTACCGAATTCTTTGTAACCCTTTGAATATTCACTTTTGTTTCCACAACTATCCCTAAATGTTGCAGCTTCTTTTTAAGAATTGCACTTACCTCCGGATCCTCTGTTAATAAAATGTCCTCAGCAACCTCTAATATCGTCACACTTACATTAAGCGGGGCCACTGCAAAGGCAAGCTCTACCGCAATGACACCGCCACCAATAATGACAAGCTGTTTTGGTAGCTTTCTCAGTTCGAAAAAAGTATTTGTAGTTAAATACTCAACCTCTTCAATACCTACTATTGGTGGCACGAATGGACTACTGCCGGTAGCCAGTAAAATATTTTTAGCCCTTATGCTCTCGTTATTAACCGTTACCGTTTTTCCTGCAATGCTCGCTTCACCTTTAAAGTAAGCGATTTCATTTTGTTTAAATAAATGATTGATTCCACCCTGCAGTGCGCTTACAACCTTGTCTTTTCGACGTACGAGTTTTGGAAAATCGATCACTTCTACCGAACTTTGAATACCAAATTGATTGGCTTCTCTTATCGATAACAACCACTCTGCGTGCTTCAAATAGGCCTTTGATGGAATACAGCCAACGTTTAAACAGGCACCGCCGATTTGTTCGCGCTCGACTACCGCTACACTTTGACCGAGTTGAGCAGCTTTGATGGCTGAAACGTAGCCACCAGGACCAGCACCGATAACAACTAAATCAAATTGTTTCACCAATTTCCCCCCATTCTTCTTTATTCAACCTACACCATAATTTATAGCAAGTTCCGTGCCAACATATAAAATGGTGAAATAATGCCATTTTAAAGAGAGGATAATATAAAAACGCTACAAACTTTGCAACAGTTTGTAGCGTTTTGTAGTATGATCATTTTAAGTTGTACTTTTTCATCTTACGGTAAAGGGTGCTTCTAGCAATGCCAAGCTCCTCTGAGGTTCGTGAAATATTGTATTGATGGCGTTCTAGTACTTCTTCAATCTCTTGCTGCTCATGAGAAACAGGTACTATATGATGTTGCAAGCACTCACCTGTTTCACTGAAAACGGAGCCAATTTCGATTAATTCCTGAATGTTTGAAATTGTTGGTGTGTCCTGCTCATAATACAAATACAATCGTTCTAAGAAATTGTTCAGTTCACGAATGTTACCATACCAGTTATACTCTTTCGCTACCTTGTATGCAGTGCTCATCCAATGTGGATGCCATTGTCGCTTGTCGCAATAATCTTGCATTAGTGCATAAATATCCTCCTTGCGCTCCCGAAGCGGAGGGATATTGAGGGGACAGACATATAGTCGATAAAATAAATCGAGCCGGAATTTGTTCTCTTGAACTAGCTCTTTTAAATTCCTATTGCTTGCGGTTACGATTCGAAACGATACATTCTTTGCCTTTGTGCTACCGAGCGGTGTCACTTTTTTTTCTTCAAGTACACGTAGAAGGGCTGCCTGCATCCGCAATGACATGCAATCGACCTCATCGAAAAACAATGTGCCCTCATGTGCCTGCAAAATTTTCCCTTGGTAACCTTTATTACTTGCACCGGTAAACGCACCGGGCGCAAAGCCAAAAAGTTCACTCTCCAATAAGTTTTCACTGATTGCGCCGCAGTTAATGGCAACCAACGGGCCGCTTGAAGCAGGACTATTTTTATGAATCGTTTCAGCAATTACTTCTTTCCCGCTGCCTGATTCACCATGAATATGAATCGGCAACATACTTGCTGCTGCCTTTACTACTTGACTCATAAAATGAAGGTAATCTACATTTTTTGAAGGGACTCCAGAATAATAGTAATTTTTTCGCTTCTGCGGTGCTTGTAAAATTGGATAATAATAACCAATCAGCCGCCCATCAAACATAATGATTTCGGGTAATTCATGAATAAATTGCGAAGTAAGCAGTTCCTGTATATTACGTCCAGCCCATTCATCCTCATCGAGCATGAGCTCCTTTGAAATCGTTATAATTTGCTCGTGTTCATTGCAGACAATGCCTGGGCGTGTCATTTTATATGCATAGTCGAGGAGCTGCCTATGAATCGTTAAATAGTCATTATACAGCTTCTCCGAAATGGTATTCGCTAATAACTGCAAAAATAAATGAACTTCCACCTGTGTTGCTGAATTGTTTAAATGCGAGGAAATGTCAATCACAGCACAAATATCTCCAAATTCATTATGAATCGGAGCCGCTGTGCATTCCCACTCATGCGAGGAAATGGCGTAATGCTCGTAGCCGCGCAAGGTCGTCACGTCACCAGTTTGCAAAGCAAGAGAAATCGCGTTTGTGCCGACATCGTCTTCATGCCAGCGATTGCCCTCAGCAAAAGAAATTTCATTCGCCAAGCTTTTTGTTCCCTCATACCCATCACGCCAAATAATGTAACCATCAACATCTGTTAAAATGAAGATCGGCATCTTCAATTGAAAATATTGGTGATACTTTTTAAGCTCCTTCTCAACAAGCTCAATAATGCGCTTATTTTTTTGTTGCTTTTCCTTTAGTTTTGATTTCGAGATAATCGTAAAACTCCTTCTTCTATATGGATCAACATTTTGATCGCGGCAACGCAGCCATGAGTGCGCTACATTATTAGGAAGGATTTTTAGATCGACCGAGCCATCGGCTACAAAACTTTTCCAAATATGTTCCTTTAAATCCATTGCACTTCCCCCTTGTGCGGTAATGCTGTGTTTCAAAGGCAAAATTTCTTTATCATTACTATTCTACAAGATCAGCCATCTGCTAATCCATATTTATCTGAAATTTTCCATTATTATAAAACTTGGTTCTATCGGAAAAATTAATGTTGAAGTTGCTGGAAGTAAAAAAGGAGTGAATGGGGTAGGTGACAAAATGGGAATGGATCTGTGACTACCTTCCCATTTGCTTTTCATACTTACTCTTCTTTATTTCTGAGCAAATTTGTACTAGATTGTTTTTGCTCTTTGCCTATTTTCTTGGCTTTTTTTTCAACCATATTAAAATGTTGGAAAGGGTTCCTCCCACTTACCTTAATAAACGTCATTTTACTTTGATAATCACCTTCATACCCATCATTTGAATCCCAAATAAAAAAACCTGTACAAAATAAATTCTACACAGGTTTACTAATTTCCTATCAGTTTGTCAACAGTCCCAGTATGACGGTTTACACCGCAGAATAGTTTGGTATTGACGTTTCATTTGTTAAAGTACATTCATGGATCGTTATTTCAGGACGACTTCCAATTCGAATATTTACTCCTGTCTGCCCGAGCCCTTCACTAATGTAAAAAGGCTTATTATCATACATCTGTAATCCTTTTATCATATTCATCCGAACCAGTTTACCCATTTTGATAAGATGATAAGCTTTCGGATAACAAATTTGTCCCCCATGAAAATGACCAGCCAACAAATAATCAAAATGATACTGCTTCATTTGAAGGACAATATTGGGATCATGGGTCAATACTAGATTATAGCCTGGCTTCACCCCACGATAAGAAGTCTCTAAATCACTGCGTTTCGTACTATAATCATCAATTCCAATTATATTAACTCTGCGACCATCCACAAGCACTTCAACATGTTCATTTCTTAATACACGGCAATGAAATTGTTCAAGTGTATCGACTAAAGCATGCAAATTTTCACCCTTTAACACATAATCATGATTTCCTAGCACAGCAAAAATTCCATATTTAGGATTCAATATATTTAATACATGCAAATAAGGGATTAGCTTCGGAATCGTCCATTTTCGATCTAAAAAATCACCTGTAAGAGCGATCAGGTCATACCGTTCTTCTTTAACCTTCTGATAAAGCTCCTCAGGAGAAATTGATATATTTTCCAAATGCAAATCAGAAAGATGTAACACTCTGAGCACCGGACTTCGCTCGATTCCAAAAGCGATGTTCATCTTTTTAACAGCGACATCTTTTGTATTTTGATAGGCTTTATACATATAAAAAATGATCATAACTAGCAAGACTGACAGAAATAGAAGCTTCATTACCTCTCTCCCTTCCTTCAACAAATTATACATGAAAGAAGAGAGAAATTTGCTAGTAATTGATGGAATAAATGGTGCTAACCTTTCAGTTTTTTATATTCTTCAATAAAATAAACCGGATCTTTTGGAACGGTGTATGAAAACACTCCTTGATTAGTATGTAAATACAGCATGCCTGCAGCAGAAGAAAAAAGCCTAAAAGACATATCATGTACATCATTTACAAGAAAGACATGTTCTCGGGTAATAATTCTATCCTCATATAGGTGAAGGTGTTCTCGATATTCCTTTGTTATTTGTTCGTTATTTTCAATAGCTCTCTCTACCCTAACATAAGGATGAGAAATGATTCTTTTCACCTTTCTTCCCACTTTCGTCATAAATTTCTTTTATAAAACTATACCTTTTTTTAACTGCAATTGTCCAAAAATGGATGGCAAACCCCTATAAATCCTTCAAAAAATGAATGAAACACAAGAAACCTTTACAGCCATGGAATTTTCCCTCATTCTTAAGAGCGGAGCAAACGATAAAGAAAGAAGCTCATGGTGCCCTTAGCGGAGGAAGAAAAACTATCTTATGAAGCCTTGGCTAACTGCTCTAGACATGCCCCAGCAACAGAAAAAGCACCATTCTCGACAGAATAGTGCTCCCATTCATATAAATTTAATTAAGAATGCTTCCCAGGGTTGTTGATAACCTCTAGAACACGAGTAGTTTGTTCCATGTCACTCTTGCAAATAGGACAAGTCGGGACCGCGCTGCTCTTAAAATTATCACGTACCCAACACTTACAATCATCAGCCTTGCAAACCCATATTTTTGTTTCTTCAGTAACTATTTCCTCTTGATTTCTTCTACCAAAGCTCATTCATCTCACTCCTAAAATTAGGGTAGATCCCTTTTAAAGAAAGCAAAGGGAAAAGTTATCGCAAAATAAAAAAACACCATTACAAAAAGTTAAAAAATAAGATAACTTTTCATAATAAATGAAATAAAAATAAAATGCAACATTTAATACCATGATAACATATTTTTTTCAATCTGTATAGTCTTTAAATCGTAATGAGATGGTAAAAAATTTTTTACACAAAAAATAATTTTATTGTCGTACATGCCTTCTAGCCTGAATAAAATGAGTACAAGCGTTTCTCTCTAAAACTCGCATAGGAGGTAGCAACTAATGACGATTTTTATTAGCTATATTTTCCTCGGATTATCACTAGCAGCCCCAATCGGACCTGTAAATGCTGCACAAATGGAAAAAGGAATTAAGCATGGATTTTTAAATGCATGGATATTGGGAATTGGTTCTGTTTTAGCGGACATCGTATATATGATGACAGTGTTCTTGGGTGTTGGACACTTTATTCAAATACCAATAGTGAAAGCCTTTTTGTGGTCATTTGGTTTTTTCGTCCTCATTTATACCGGAATCGAGGGTTTAGCAAACGCAGGAAAGATTCATCTTTCTCAGCAAAGAGAAAGTGAATCACTATGGAAATCTTTTTTTACAGGCTTTCTAATGTCTATCTCCAACCCGTTAACAATCCTTTTTTGGTTAGGAATTTACGGTTCTGTTTTGGCAAAAACAGCAGCCTTATATGCCTCTGAAGATCTTTTGATTTACAGCAGTGCGATTATATTAGGGCTTGTTATTTGGGATATTACAATGGCGCTTGTCGCCAGCAGCGCCAAAAAACTATTATCTACAAAAACACTGACATTAATTGCTGTTATTTCTTCCATTTCGCTCATCGGATTCGGGCTATACTTTGGTTTTGAAGCATTCAAAATCCTTTTTTAGCTTCCATTCACCTTGATAACAGTAAAATGAGGTGATTTAAGCCTTTTCAGTTTTACTCTGTCAAATAGTAGGGTAAAATATGAAAGGTATGACAAACGTCGAAAGCGACGCTAATATTGAGAGGATTGAACAAAAGATGGAGATTAAATCACACACAATTGAACTGGTAGAGGATCCGTTTGGTATTTTATCAGGAAACCGCTATGAACTTTTTTTACATATAGAAATACCAGAAGATGATGAACTCTTCTCAGAAAAGGGATTAAAAATTAAAGTTTTATTAATTGAAGATGAAAAAGGGTATCATCTTTCTCATTATCACATTATTGAGGCCATTACTGACCGTATTCTTGATTTTGAACTAGACGAGGATGAGGAACAGTTAATTGAAGCGTACTGCATCGAGCAAGCAAAAGAATATCAAAACGCAAAAGAATAGAGAGCAGCAAAGCTCCCTATTCTTCTTTATTTGCTTCATCAATAATATGGTACATAAGATGTGCAAGATGGTGGATGGGACCATAATCTTCTTCTTCTTCAGCTTCATCCTGAAATTCCAGATCATTTAAATGTAAAGCTACAAATTGATAAAAATCCTTTAATTGAAATCCATAACAGCCACTTGGCTCTTCGTACTCGTCCTCATAATGGAGAACTAAATAGGATTCTTTTCCGTCTTTATCGACTGCATCAAAATAAACAAAAAAGCCTATATTTGTATCAAGTTCAAATAAATGCCGCGTTCCTCCTTCTGTCACCTTTGAAAAATCAGATTCTGATAGCTTCTGGACAGTCATCGCATCCACTTGATCTTCTTTATGAAATTGCACAGTAAATGTTTTCATTGATTCACTCCTATTCTTGAGAATACTCTATATATGTGTGGAGAATAAATATCCACTCCCTAATACTACTAGGATTCCAATTACTCCCCATAAATATTTCAAAAGTCTCACTCCTATATTTTATTATTCTCCAATGACAGAATAAAAAGGCTGATTTATACTTTTGTTAATATGTACAAACCTACATAATAAAAACAAATGAGGTGATCGCTTTATGAAAATAAGAAAAAATTATGTAAACGGGGAAGCACAAAAGGTTTATATTTATGAAAATAAAAAAGAGGAATACATTCTTGTTGCGATACCCGAAATCAATTGGAGTATTTCCTTCACATATGACGAAGATTTAGTTGAAGAAAAAATTCACAGCACATTATTACAAACAGTAGACGTGGAGCGAGCGAATGAAATCAGTAAAAAAATCACACAATGGACGAGAGAAATGTGAGAACAATTTTAAAAGGAGTCCACACTAATGGACTCCCCTCATATTTGACTGTTACGCTTTAGTAACGTTAACAGCTTGTGGTCCGCGTTGACCTTCTTCAATGTCGAAAGTAACCTCTTGACCCTCTTCTAGGGTTTTAAACCCTTCACTTTGGATAGCAGAGTAATGAACGAATACATCTTCTCCACCTTCAACTTCGATAAATCCAAAGCCCTTTTCTGAGTTAAACCATTTTACTTTACCAGTTGCCATTCTAATCCTCCTAAAAATTCAAAAGCATTTGATGATAACTAACGTATCACATCTATAGTTTGCCTAAAAATTAGATTTTAAATCCATATTTTATATATTTTTATCCAAAAAAATGGAGGAATCTTTATTTTGCCTCTAATAACTTTTCAGCTGCATCAACTGTATGCTTTAACAGCATTGAAATCGTAACAGGGCCCACGCCGCCTGGAACTGGTGTAATCGCTGAGGATTTCTGATAACAAGATTCATATTCTACATCACCAACATTACCAGGGTTATAACCTGCATCCAATACAACCGCGCCCTCTTTTAACCAATTCCCTTTAATAAATTCAGGTTTACCGACGGCAGCAACGACAATATCAGCTTGCTTAACAATTTCCGGCAAATTGACTGTACGAGAATGACAGGTGGTCACAGTTGCATTCATATTCAGAAGCAGCGCAGAAACTGGCTTCCCTAGGATCGGGCTTCTTCCTACGACAACAGCATGTTTGCCCTCTGCCTCAATATTATAATATTTCATAATTCGAACGATAGCTGCAGGGGTGCAGGATGGATAGAGCCCAAAACCTAACGCTGTTTGTCCATAGCCCCAGCTCGTCACTCCATCTACGTCTTTTTCAAGAGCGATGGCTTCAAACGCTGCTCTTTCATCTATATGTGACGGCACAGGATGCTGCAGCAGAATTCCATGAACAGTCGGATCATTATTTAGTTCATGTATCGTCTGAAGTAATTCATCCGTGGTGGTTTCTTTCGGAAGGTGGATTCTTTGTGAGTGAATACCTAATCGCTCACATGCGTTTCCTTTCATTCTTACATATGTAGCAGAAGACGGATCATCCCCAACTAATATGGTCGCCAAGCTGGGGATAATACCATCTTCCTTTAATACAGCAATTCTAGGTTTAAGCCCTTCTTTCACATCGTTTGCAACTTTTTGTCCGTCTAAAATCAATTTTTCATCCATGTATATACCTCCTCTGAGATAAAGATTATGTAATTTATTGCCCAGACGACCGGCTATACATAGACGTAGCTTCCTTGTGGTTGATTCCACCTTTGTCGTCAGTCACTACGATTTTTAAGAAAAAAACAAGTTCATGAAGATAATGCACCTAAATCCCCCTTTATTATAGCAGAAAACACATATATTACAATGAAGTTCTCATTATAATGTTCGGTTAATAACATTAACATTCTTTAAATGTTACTTAGCGGAAAAATGTACTCATCTTCTAAGCATATTATCTGCCAACATCATCGAAAAAATTAGAAAAGACAACAACGCTTCGTTGTTGTCTTGAATGATATATTTAAGGTTCTATCTGACGATCCAGATTAACCTTTTTAATGATAGTTTCTGAATCATCATGTATATCTGAACTACTTTTTGTCTCACAACTAGCAGCCATAGGTTTAACAAAAGCTTTGACCTAAAACAACGAAAGCCCTGCCTCTCTTTCATCAATACGGTTCCTTGACCGCGCCTTTAAGAATTAGGATTTCAAAAGTTCAAATGCAAAGATAATAGTATTCAATTTCACATCTCCTAAATCTGTCCATTTTTTCTCTGAACAATGGGTAATATCATAATGAAAAAATCATGTTGGATCCACTTCATAACACTTCAAGTGAAATGACCATTTTAGCAATCAAATAACACTTGACTCAACTTAGTGTAGATAATTTAATGAAAGAAGCGAAGCTAAAAAAGAAGGGAGTTTTGAGGGTAACCTTGCAGCCATAGGTTCGATGTTCTTCTTTAAAAACTTATTGGATAAAATCTCTTACCCACTGAGGAAATTCCATTTCTAAAAGAAAAGTACTTATCCGTATTACCTTTTCACTCAATACCTTAAAATATATCTAAACATCATCATATAATGATATACATTTTTTGTCAACCTTTCATAATTTAGTGGGAAACCATAATCTTTAACAATAAAAAAGACTATACCTGAATGCCCCCTATGAGGAGAAAACAAAGGATTTTTTCGCAATGCTCTCACCTGTGCAATCACACTATATTCTAGTTGCCAGAGTGCGGCTATGAGAGGACTGCAGTTAATCTTAGCAGCTTACGATAGAGAAAGTCATACGTATAAAAGCATTTTTCTAGAGATTCTCAATTAAAAACAAGACAATTCCAGCAAAAATTGTCTTGTTTTTAACGATTGTTATTTTTGTAAATCGACAGGAACTGCTGCATCTACTAAAGCTGCATCCAGCTCATTCTGATAAATTTCCTTTACCTCTTCTGTCCATGCAAAATAATTCGCCATATAATCAATCACATTTTGTTTGTACGTATGGACTAATGAAATATCGAACAAAATTGCTCCTGTTCTCCGGTTAAAGAAATCGACCGGTGTAAAGACCATTTCTTGTTCAAGAGCATAATGCAGCTTGGCAAAGAGAGTAATAGGCAAGCGATATTCCTGTGCATTCTCGCCATTCTGCGCAATAATTTCATACAGATATTTCACATTTGAACCGTATTTGGATGCTAAATGTCTTGCTTCCTCCTCAGATAATCCAACTTTTTCTCCTGCTTCAACTTGTTCAGATACAAATTGTTCAAAGCGAGCCGCACCACCTACATCGCCACCAGAAATCGGCAAGTGCTTCGTTTGACAGCTCGCAAAAGCTTGGTTGTATTCATCGTGTAATTTCTGCGCAAGTACATCGGTAATCATTTCAGCCATTTTACGATAACCAGTGAGCTTTCCTCCCGCGATTGTAATCAACCCAGATGGAGATTCCCAAATCTCATCCTTTCGAGAAATTTCAGAAGGGTCCTTCCCTTCTTCCCAGATTAAAGGACGAACTCCTGCCCAACTTGACTCAATATCATTCTCAGTAATCTTCACATCGGGAAACATATAATGAATGGATTTCAAAATATAGTCTCGATCTTCAGAGCTCATTTTTGGAATGGCTGCGTCCTGATCATAAAAAGTATCCGTTGTCCCGACATACGCTTTTCCTTCTCTAGGAATCGCAAAAACCATTCTTCCATCTGGTGTATCAAAGTAAACAGCTTGTTTTAATGGGAATTTTGATTGATCGATGACAACGTGGACACCTTTCGTAAGACGCAATACCTTGCCTGTTTTGGATTGGTCTTTTTCACGAATTTGATCCACCCACGGCCCTGCTGCATTGACGATTTTTTTTGCCATAATTTCATATTCTTCTCCAGTGATTCTATCCTGCACAACAACACCGGAGACTTTACCGTCTTTATACAACAAATTTTCCACTTTAGAATAATTGAGCGCAATTGCTCCCTTTTGAATGGCGGCTTTCATAACTTCAATCGTTAATCTCGCATCATCAGTACGATACTCCACATAAACACCGCCACCTTTTAAATCTTCTTTCTTAACTAGTGGCTCTTTTTTCAGCGTTTCATTTGCGTCCAACATCACTCGACGCTCACTTCGTTTCACTCCTGCTAAAAAGTCATATATCCGTAGACCAATTGAAGTTGAAAGCTTGCCGAATGTTCCCCCTTTATGAAATGGCAATAACATCCATTCAGGTGTTGTCACATGTGGTCCATTTTCATAAACAACTGCCCTTTCTTTCCCAACTTCAGCCACCATTTTCACTTCAAACTGCTTTAAATAACGCAGGCCACCATGGACAAGTTTGGTGGAACGACTTGAGGTTCCAGCGGCAAAATCCTGCATCTCTACAAGAGCAATTTTCATTCCGCGGGTAGCAGCATCAAGCGCAATACCGGCTCCAGTAATCCCCCCACCAATAACGAGAACATCAAACTCCGTATTCTTTAATTGCGCAACCATACTTGCTCTATTCTTGTTTGAAAAATTCATCACATTATCCCCTTTATGAGCATATTATCATTCATCATTAATACATTGACATGCTTTAAATAGTATTAATTACTGTTAATTAATTGAAACTCGAACGTAGATACAAAAAAGAGAGACCACAAGCAACACTATCCAAGACGATAATGTTTCGTGGTCTCTCCATTTCTCCTACCGAACTATTAACTTAATTCCATCTTACCATAGATCATTTTTTTTTGCACCTGTTTTACTTTAGCCAATTTTGCCATAACTCTATTTTAGAGGTCGTAATTGCAGTTGCCCCTGCCTCAAGTGCATTCTCGACCTCTTTCCGTGTACGAATTAAACCTCCAGCAAAAATCGGTGTATTTAATCGCTCTTTTACTTCTTTAATCATCCACGGCATTGCGCCAGGTAACACTTCTATATAATCCGGCTTCGTTTTTTCAACTAAACGATAGCTCTTTTCAAGGGCGTGAGAATCCAGTAAAAATACCCTTTGAACTGCCAGTACCCCCTTTTGTTTTGCTTTTAATATGACGTTTGACTTCGTTGAGATGATCCCGAATGGTTTATATTCCTGACAAATGTACTCAGTCGCATAATCATCATTTTTGATCCCATGAATCATATCCATATGGTAAATCACTTGTTTGCCTTTCTGTTTGGCCATTTGACTGATATTTTTCAATTGAGCGATATGAACTTCGAGCATGACTCCAATTTCATAAGGGCTTTTCAAAAATAATTCAAATTCTTTCATACTTGTTGAAGCTGGTAAAATTTTTTGATTCACGATTCTATCCCCAATACTGCTTTTTCATATACTTTAAGGTTTGCGTAAACGATTTCTAAAATAGGAGTTTTAATGTTTTCGGCCTGCGCTTGCTTAAGCAAATACAAAAAGAAATGATCTGCCTCTGTTTGCAATCCTTTTTGCATATCACGCTGCATGGATGATTTCATTTCATAACCCATTTCTTTAATTTTCGCTAACTGAGATGGTATTTGCTTCTGGTCTATAGGCGCTCCCATTTTTTCCATAATCGCCACTACTTCAGTTACAATTCCAGCCAGCACGGCAAAGCCACTTTTCGTCGCACGAATAGGACCAATTGGTGCCCTCATTAATGTTGTTGCCCCAGAAAGTGAAGAAATGAACAAGTATTTTTGCCACATCTCTTTTAGAATTTCCTCACTGTATATAAAATTAGCTTTCGTCATGGAAAAGCTTTGACATAATTGTTGGATTCTCTCTGTATTTTTTCCCGTTCGCTCTCCAAACACTAAATTATGTATCGGACTTGTCTGGATAACTGTGCCATTTTCATCTAAAGTTGATTCGACAAAACAGAGGCCACCAAGTACCGGTCCTTCTCCAAATTCATCAATTAACTGATCAAGATGAGAAATTCCATTTAATAAAGGCAAAATCATTGTCTCTTTTTCCACATATGGACGAATATCCTTAATAACAGCTTGTAAATGATAAGCCTTAGTTGTTACGAGAATCACATCGTATGTTTGCGGTTTTTCACCACTAACAATTAATTTTGGTGTTAAATGGACATCTCCATGTACGCTCTGAATTCTCAACCCTGTCTCTTCAAGCTGTTTTTTTCGCTTTTCTCGTACTAGAAAAGTCACATCTTCTCCTTTTTCTAAAAGCCTACCTCCAAAATATCCACCAACTGCTCCTGCTCCGACTACTAATATTTTCAATTTCCTCTCCCCTTTTACAACGCTTCCTTGCTATTAGTTTAACATATCACGTCAAAAAGTCGGTATAGCCAAACGAGCTACCTACACCGACTATTCACGCATTTTTTAAGCTTCTTTTTTCTTTTTTGCTGTTGCCTTTTTCTTTTTTGCTGTAGTACCTTTCGGTTTCGTTCTATCAATAGAAGCTTGAAGTGCGGCCATCAGATCCGTCACATTAGATTTTTTCTCCTTTTCATTTGGAGTAACAATTTCCTTTCCAGTCCTTTTTGATTCAATCAGCTCTAAAAGGGCTGTGCGATAGTCATCCGTATATTTATCCGGTTCAAAGTCATTCGTTAATTGATCAATTAAAAGGATTGCGGTACTTAATTCTTTTTCTGATACTTTCTCCTCCTGTGGGACATTGGGAACATCCCCGGCAGAGCGAACCTCATCGGGAAAATGAAGAGTTTCCATTACCAATGTATTTTCGTATACACGAATAACAGCCAACTGTTCTTTAGAACGAATAATAATTTTGGCAAGCCCTACCTTTTCTGACTCTCCCAGCGCTTTCCGAAGAAGGGAGTACGCTTTCCCGCCCCCTTCACTCGGGGACATAAAATAGCTGCGATTATAAAAGATCGGATCGATTTGTTCCATTTTAATAAAATCAATAATTTCAACCGCTTTATCCTCTTTTTCTTTTTTTAAACTTTCAAGCTCCTCATCATCAAGTACAACAAATTTCCCTTTTGTATACTCGTAGGCTTTAACAATGTCTTCATTCTTTATTTCTACTTCACAAACAGGACAAACCTTTTCATATTTAATCGGTGAATGACATTCCTTGTGCAAATTTCGGAGCTTGATATCTTTATCTTCTGTTGCAGCATGAAGCTTTATCGGGATATTGACTAAACCAAAGCTTATACTTCCTTTCCATATTGTATGCATCAGCATGACTCCAATCTTTTTTTGCCATTATTTTATGTCTCAGTAGCATTATCATCCTCATAAAGATATGGAAAATTATTTTTGAAATCGATAAAAATGAGGCAAACTATTGTTACTAAAAGCGGAAGGGACGAACAAGATTGAAACCAATGTTACCAACCTTAACATTTGAGATACCTGAAGGGAAAGAATGGAAATATGAAGTGAAATATGATGGATTTCGGGCGCTGTTGACATGGAATGGACAACTTGAACTAAACAGTCGAAACGGAAAGCCGCTTTTAAGTTTATTTCCTGAAATAAGTGAGTTTTTAAAGAAAGAACGAAAAAAAATAAAACCTTTTCTCCCGATGGTCTTTGATGGTGAAATTGTCTTTTTAGAGAACGATTACAAGTCAAACTTTAACCATGTGCAAACACGAGGGAGAATGCGTTCTCAACCGAAAATTGCCGAAAGAGCAGAGCAATTTCCTTGTCGTTTACTCTTATTTGATGTCATTGTTCTAAAAGGAAAAGATGTTCGTTCTATGCCCTATTCTAATAGAAAACAATTGATGGAGTCTTTTTTTCAGGAGGTAGGTTTACCAACACGCCCGGATCTAAAAAACAACAAGCTCGTTCAAATGGTACCTTATTACGATAGCTACAAAACGATTTGGGACAAAGTCACTCTATATGATGGGGAAGGAGTCGTCGCCAAAAAAAGCAATAATGTATGGGAAGAAGGAAAACGAACGACGACATGGCTGAAACTGAAAAACTGGAAGTATGTCTCATGTTTCATAACCTCCTATGAAAAATCCAATGGATACTTTTATGTAGGAGTTTATGAACAAAACAAAATCGTTCCTATAGGACAATTTCTATTTGGTATTACACCAGATGAAAAACAAGCTCTCTACCGGACATTAAAAGAGAATAAAATTAATGAAGATGAACAATTTGTTTACGTAACTCCGGCGATATGTGTTCAAATCAAGTATTTGGAGTTCTATGAGCAACAGTTACGCGAACCCCATTTTGACCAATTTCGGTTTGACTTGCAGCCAACGGACTGTACATATGAACGATTTCTACTGCAGCAAAAAACGCTTCCAGCTGCAATCGAGATCACACATCCGAACAAACCGTTATGGGAAAAACCTCCGATTCAAAAACATGATTATATTCATTATTTGAGAGAGATCGCACCACATTTTTTACCTTTTTTACGAAATCGTTTACTTACTGTGATTCGCTATCCTCACGGTATTTTCGGTGAGTCCTTTTACCAAAAGAATACCCCTGATTATGCACCACCATTTGTTGAAACGAAATTAGAGGATGGAATTAACTATACAATTTGTAATAATTTACAAATACTACTATGGTTAGGCAATCAATTGGCGTTTGAATTCCATATTCCCTTTCAGGCAATCGGAAGTACAGGACCAAGTGAGATCGTCTTTGATCTTGACCCACCCTCAAAAGAAGATTTTCATTTAGCCATTAAAGCAGCATTAATGATAAAAGAAGTTACCGATCATTTAGAGTTAATAAGCTTTATAAAAACTTCTGGAAATAAAGGATTACAAATTTATCTCCCTCTCCCAGACAATCTCTACTGTTACGAAGATACAAGATTATTTACGTCTTTCATCGCTGACTATCTAGTCTCTAAGGATCCAGATTCTTTTACGATCGAACGGATGAAAAAAAATCGCGGGAATCGGCTTTATATTGATTATGTTCAGCATGCAGAAGGAAAAACGATTATTGCCCCCTATTCATTGAGGGGAACTTCAATGGCTACCGTTGCAACCCCATTGTTTTGGGAGGAAGTTTCTGAAAACCTTACAATTGAACAATTTCAAATGCCACAAATCATTCCAAGACTAAAATCAAAAGGAGATCCGTTTCGAGATTTCTTTCAGGCAAAAAAGGAACAGCGCTTCGATGCCGTGCTGCGATTTTTAAAAGGAAAGTAACTTGCTTCTCGTAAAATGGAACTGCTCAAGATTTTTATTGTAACAAGAAGTGGAGGCAAAAATGGAGCTTCTGCAAGAGTCAAAACCCCAGCGGGAGACAGAGCAATGATTGAAGCAAGAACAACTTCCCATACTTACTCTTGCGCTCCATTCATTTACCATATATTTTTCAAATACGCCGCTACTTCTTCCTGAAGCTTTGTGTATTGCGCTATTTCTTTCGAGAATTCCTGTTTCGATGTACATGTAAATGTAGATGGAGAATGTAAATCGACTTTTACTTTTGTTTCATAAACATACGTTGCGTTGCCAATTAAATCAATGGTGTAAGAGTCCTCTTTTTGATGGGCGACACAACGAACTTTTCCACCATTATTAAGGACCTCGACCGGTTCTTCCAGTTTATTCAACCCATTTAGGCAGCTCACCAATGTGGAGGCTGACATCGCTGTCCCGCAGGCGTTCGTAAAACCTACCCCTCTTTCAAATGTACGTACGTATATTTGATTTGGCTTTATCGATTTTACAAAGCTAACGTTGACACCATCTGGAAAGAACTTGTTTGGACCGTTCACATATTCGCTTAATTCCTTCTGCACATTTGAGTGAATCATATCACTATCGACAATCGTAATTAAATGCGGATTGGGAACTGCGACAGCGGTAAATATGAGTTCTTCTGATAATGCTGGAATCGGTTCATTGATTAATGTTGTTTGCTCAATCTTTAAAGGAAGATCCTGAACTTGAAAAGAAATTGGTGATATTTCCACTAAATAAGTAGGAATCTCAGGAAAAATATCCGCTTCTTTCCTCACAGCTAAATCTGCTTTCATCGTTTCGATTAAGACAGACTCCTCATTCAGTAGTTCGCAAACATATCTCGCCACACAACGTAGTCCATTGCCGCACATAGATGCTTCTGAACCATCCGCATTAAACACGCGCATTCTCCCGTCTGCTCTCTCACTTTTCATGACAAATAAAATTCCATCTGCCCCTAGCTCTGTCTTACGATTACAGAGGGCTATCGCTAGTTCTCTCCGCTCCTTTTCCGAAAAGGAATATGGATGTGAAATCTCATCTATTAACAAAAAATCATTTCCTGATCCATGACATTTGAGTATCTTAAATTCCACTTACATAAACCCCCACTAATTCATATTTTTCGAAGTACTTAAATCAAAATAGACGTGTGCTGTCGTAAAATGACAAGCTTTTATTTACTGTAGCATACATATTTGTCTGTCATTTCAACACAGTTATCTTGAAGATTATGAAATTCATTCCATTTCTAATTGTATTTTAAACAGTTTGATTGATCATGCATTTTTTTGCTTACCTTAGCTCTGATTCCATGTAAAACGTGAGAGAATCCAATGTTTTTCACGAAGTGGATCAAAAATCAACAGAATCATAAATATAGCCTATCTTAAAATGAGACGAATCGCCATAAATAATTTCTACAAAACCCATTGACTTTCTTTTTTCATTAAATGCTCGGACCACGTTAATGATTCAGCATAAATTTTAAATAAATCCTTTTCTTCTATTTTTAAATCCCTGCACTTTTCGCGGATTCCAACCCAATGAGCTTTCTCCACCGCAGTTACTAAATCAAGAACATCTTTAAGGGGATTTTGAATTCCAGATAACGCATCAGATAAGTCATCATGTAATGGTAAGTTCTCGATCATTTTTTCCATCGGCACTCCCGCAAGCCTGTCCATGAGAGAGAACAAACCTAGAGTAAAGTAAGTTGACGGTGCTTTTTTCTTTTTCTTCAGCTTTTCAATTGACTCGCACATTTTTGCCCTCGTCAATGATAAGTGAACGACTTCCTTAGCACAGTCATTTTTAGCTTTGTCTTTTTCCCGAACTGATAACACATATAGCCATTTCTTAATTTCCATCAATCCTAACATCATAACAGCTTGTTTAACAGAATATATTTTGTGCTTTGTTCGACTGTATTGTGAGTTCACAAGCTTTAAAAGCTTATAAGATAAGGATACATCCTTCTCAATAAAATCGGAAATGACGTCCATATCCGTTTCATTTAAGATAATCTCATGTAACTGCTCATAATGGGCAAAGAAATACGTTGGGATGTCATAAGTCGAAATAATTGATGGTTCAGCAAAGAAATATCCTTGAAAAAGCTCATAATGATATCTTTTTGCTTCTGCAAACGCCTCATCTGTTTCAATTTTTTCTGCAAGAAGTTTAATTCCTCTTTCTTTCGCCCGTTTCTCAATTTGCCTCCTTGTCCTTTTTGAAGTTAAAAGAAAATCAACTTTAATAATATCTATATATTGAATTAATTGCTCCGAATATAGATTCCCATTTTTCAATACTACATTATCTAAAGCGATTTTGTAGCCTAAACTTTTCAGTTCACTACAAATAGCCAGAATCTCCTCTGTTGGAAAAGTAGCTTCTGACAGTTCAACCACAATTTCTTGAGGTTTAAAATAGGTTGGTAAACCGAGAAGTAAAAGTTTTTTCGTGAAATTAATAAAACAAGGCTTTCCATTGGAGAGCTCTTCAATTCCAATATTTAAAAAGCTATTAATAATGACATCTGCAGTTGCTCGATCACCATCTATGTTGGGAAAAGAGTTTTTCAATCCACTTCGATAAAAAAGCTCGTATGCAATATGTTCTCGCTTCTGATTTAAAATAGGCTGCTTGGCAACAAATACTTCCATTCTTCACCCCTCCGACAATTGGATCTTTGTTGACAATAGTCATTTTAAAGAATGATTTTTGATAATACTGTCGAAGTTTGTATTTCACGAATATTTTTTCTACTTTTTTTTGCAAAGGATTTGTTATATGTCAGATTTTTGGCTCATTTTCTCTCTGATTCCATGAAACGAAAGGATAAATCTCGTTTTCCCCTTTCGTTTCATGGAATCAGAGAACCTTTCAGTATAACTGAAAGGCGTGTGAAACCAAGGTTTCACACGAAATGAGGCAAAACTCATTTTTATCAAAAGATATTGTTTAACAAAGCCATTATTTTACCTTAAGTGAGAACGGCATCTCCTTACAAAAAGCAAAATGAACAGCAAAGCTATCTACTAAGGAAGAAGAATCATTTCTTTGTACATCATTTCTTTACTCATTTCACCAACAATCTTTCCTCTGATAACACCATCCGAGTCAATAAAAAATGATGTAGGATATGAAAGGATTTCATATTGCTGGGCCACTTTACCGTTTTCATCCATCAAAATCGGAAAGGTTAGTTGGTAATGGTCTACAAATTGAACAACGTCGCTCCTTTTTTTTTCAGTGTTCGTCATATTTACAGCAAGAACGACGAAATCATCGTCACGATTCTCTTCATATAATTGTTGCATATCAGGCATTTCTTTTCTACATGGTGGACACCATGTTGCCCAAAAATTCAAAAGAACCTTTTTTCCCTTATAATCATCTAAGGTTACATCTTCACCATCAAGAGTTGTTATGGCAAAGGAAGGGGCTCTTTCCTCTTTCTTCACCCCCACTGGCAATGAATCAGGATCTGCAATCTTTTCATATTGCTCACCACTCACTTTGTCAGAGTCATCACTGCTTTGCTTCAAAATTGTCCGATCGATGATAAACAGAAGTATAACGATCGATACGAATATGAATAAAAATTTCTTCATTAGGTAACTCCTTCTTTTCTAATTCGTGAGATTTTACGATGTTGTGTAAATCCTTTTTTAAACCAAAATTCCGAGCATTTCTTGAGGTATATGGTTCGTTTATAGAAAGCAAAAAATAACTTATTTACATTTAACCGCACGGCACACATATTTATCGTTTTCTATTCTACTGAATTCGAAAGAAGGAAGCTATCATTTTATCTTCAATGGTTGCGGTAGCGATATATTTTCACTAGGAGGGCAAGAACTATGGATCTTTCCTCCTCAGATAAATCATCATCAAAGGACAGAACAGGAGTATTCGCATCTTTAAAAAATGCATCCCATTCTAAAGGCATCCACCCTTTTCGTACCCGTCCAATCGTCTCTTTATTGGTATTTTTAAATTGAATATCCGTAAATAAACGTTCTGATTGGACGATAATCGAAAAGGCTTGATCAAAAAATTGAATACTATATTTATTTCGTTCCTGCTCTTCAATTTTTACGCGTAAATCTCCATTACTATCATATACATTTGCACGATCCCTCTTCCATTGTACCTTCATTACTAATTCATTATTTACATTATACAACCCATACTCTGCCGGAATAAACCGATCAAGAAAATAGGGAAGAAACCATCTAAGCTTCAAATAACGAGCGTCCCTTATTTCACCTAATATCGCTCCTTTAGGGCTGAATAGAAGCATCCGCAAAGACGGTGCAGGCATAAACATGAGCAAATATTTATCTTTACTACGGAGCGAAAGGTTATCATCTTCAGGTACACTTTTATCAATTTCAAGAGAGCGATCATGATTAAGAAGATATGATTGATAAGAGACCAAACTATATAAAATAAAGGGAAGTGCAGTCCACACCACTTCTTTTCCATGTGATAAAATGGACAATGGAATGACGACAATCATGACTGGTATAAGTGCAGCAATACTCCCGTTTAAATAAGTAATTGCTGCAAAACGATAATATTGTTGTATACTCATTACAAAATCTCCTCTTTTATTCGGTATTCATTATTTTTCTCTTTGCTTTGTTATATAGCGATGTTGACTTTTAACTTATTTCGTATGAAACGTCCGTTCACGCGAAATAAGCCAAAAAATGTTTTATTAACAATTCTGTTTAAGCAAGCTTTTACTTAAGTGAAAACGGGCGTTTTCCCTTTCTTTTAAACCATCCTATCAAACTATGAAGAAATCTTTTGATTTTGCCTTCCCATGATGCAGGACCAAGAATAAAGCGATTAACAAGGAATTCTATTAACTCCTCGAACAACACTAGTATCAAAAACAAGATCATGATGACTAGTATCCATGTCCACATTTGAAAGACTCCTCCCTATATCTAGTTAAACCTCTTCTACTAAATCTATATTCGTTTTCCTCTTATTCATGCTTATTTTCTCTGAAGCCATTTGCTTTTCTTAACTATCATTTTCCATATTCAATAGAAAAAGTCTAGGAATTGCCTAGACTTTTTCTATCGAATTAATCGGAATACGAATGGAATTTTGTAAATTGTACCTTCGTATGCTTTGATAGCCGCTACAATCGAAAAGAGGAAATACAATACCCCAACAATCCAGATTGTAAGAAAGCCGATAAGGACAAGCATCAACAGTGTACTTATGAGCGAGTAGACTCCATAAGAGATAAAAAAATTAAAATATTCTCTTCCATAATAATCTACATATGTCGAGTCCTCCTTTTTCAGCAACCAAATGATTAACGGACCAATAAAAACAGTAAAAAAACTAACAACAAATATGAGTGCTGCAAATAATCGCTCATCATGACTTGGCATAATAAAGCCTCCTTTAGGTTTAGATGAAAACGTTAAGATTTCCCTATGAATGGCAATCTGCTCTTGAGTGCAAATTTTAAATTGGCAAGCACCCTTTCCACACTGATCAATTGAGTAAAAATGGGCATCAATGAAATAAATCTCTATTGATATTGTGACCAAACTGGACAAAGCTATGTTCATATGATTAGCACTTCCATATTACATGTTTATCTTTATGTTCTTGAAATGGACATCATGAATACATTTATAAAAGGACAACTTTAAAAAGGATGATGATCATAGTGATGTCAAAACTAGAAGCCTTCGTACTCGGCATTATCCAGGGGCTGACCGAATTTATTCCCATTTCCAGTACAGGCCATCTTTACTTAGGACGACATGTATTCGGATTAGACGAAGCTGGATTATTCCTAGATACGATGCTACATGTAGGTACTTTGCTTGCTGTTCTCGTTGTCTATAAAGATGAGCTCATCCACATCATAAAAAATCCATTTGGAAAACGCTCATCATTACTAATGATTGGAACGATTCCTGCTGTCGTTGTTGGCCTTCTTTTAAATGATTTATTTGATTCCATCTCCAAAACTGGTGTCACAATTGGTTGGGAGTTTTTATTCACGGGATTTATTCTCTGGATGGCAGATGGAGTCAAAAAAGGAGCCAAAAAAATGGACAACATTACTTATGGAGACGCACTTTTTATCGGAACTTTTCAAGCTGCTGCGATTTTTCCAGCTGTTTCACGATCGGGCTTAACAATTGCTGCAGGGCTATTTAGGAATCTGGACCGAGAAACTGCTGCCTATTTCTCTTTTCTTCTGTCCATTCCCACAATTTCTGGAGGCATTGTACTGGAATTGGGAGATCTGGTATCGGGAAACATTGAAGCAGTAACGCTTGGAAGTCTAATCGTTGCAACCATTTCTTCGGCACTTTGCGGATATTTTGCAATCGTTTGGATGATCAATTTTTTGAAGAAACGTTCATTAAAGGTTTTCGCCGTATATGTATGGATTTTAGGTTTCACAGTATTAATATTTCAGTTGACCGGCTTTTTTTAGGAGTGAGTTTTCATGCATGAAATAATCTCGAATATATTCGAATTCCTCTCTGCCCTTGGCTATTTTGGCATTTTATTTGGTCTTATGATTGAAATTATTCCCAGTGAAATTGTCCTGAGCTATGGTGGGTATTTAATTGGTACCGGACAAATTCACTTTTTCGGAGCTCTTCTTTGCGGAGTAATCGGAGGGACGCTCGCCCAGTTGTTTTTATATTGGTTAGGCGCTTACGGAGGGAGGCCTTTTTTAGAAAAATACGGAAAATATATCTTAATACAAAAAAAACATCTTGATGCAGCCGAATCGTGGTTCCATAAATATGGTACTGGAGTGATCTTCTCCGCAAGGTTTATTCCCGTTATCCGCCACGCTATTTCTATTCCCGCCGGCATAGCCAGGGTGCCTCTTGCCCATTTTACATTGCTGACGATAGGTGCAATGATTCCGTGGACGATATTATTTCTCTTGTTGGGAATCGAATTAGGGGAACATTGGCAAAAGATTGAACAATATTCGCGTCCTCTTATTTTGCCGATAATCGGGTTATCCATTGCCGGAGTTATTCTTTATTTTATGTTTACATTTCTCAAAGAAAAAGGAAAAAAATCTTAAAGATTTTTCATAAAATATCTATTTCCTTTTTCAAAAAAATCTTGTATTATACAGAAAGAATACTGATCATATCAAAACAAAAAAGCAATAGGGAAGGCAAATGGTGCGCCACCACTCAAAGATATTTCATGAGCTGGTTCTAGTGGGTTCGATTCCCACCCCGAAATTTTTTAGCAACATTATAAAAAATTTCGAGGGTGGGTCTTAGTCTTTTTATGCGTAGAATAAGACTGTCCTCAATTATGGAGGGAATTATTCATGCTTAAAAAACGAGAACTTCAAGACAGTCATGCATTATATGAGTGGATGATACACCCCGATGTCTTCCCTTTTGTTCGTCATAAGGCCAGCTCGTTAGATGAATTCCTGTTCCTCACAAAGCAAACCATTGAAGCTGAGGAACGAGGAGAGTTGATATCACGTACAATTCTAGACGAGTGGGGAAATCCGATTGGAACCATTAATTTATTTGACATAAAAAACAACGCAGGGTTTCTAGGAACTTGGCTAGGAAAGCCTTTTCATGGCAAAGGCTATAACAAGATCGCGAAGGATGCTTTCTTTGAAGAAATTTTTAATAACCTCAACATCGAGACGGTCTACATGCGGATTCGCAATGAAAATATTCGTTCTCAAAAAGCAGCTGAAAAGCTTCCTTATGTCATCCATGCCAATGAAACACGCCAAGAAATTTTTGCACAATTAAATGTTTCAGAGCAGATTTATAATTTATATGAAATTCCAAAGGATCTATATACACTCCATGTATTGCGACATGGATATGTAAAGCAAGATGCAAATCATTTATTAGAAGCATAATAAAAACCAGCCGTTATTACGCACGGATGGTTTCAGACAGTCGACAAAAGGTATTGTGAGACACTCTCTCGGTACCTTTTGTCAATTTTTTTTGCAATTGCGGACAACATCCGTTGATTTCTGCTCCAGGAACTTGCTTCCCGAGGGGGCGGGCGGTGAGCTTCCTTGGAGAGTCTCTCCTGAGGGCACTCACCTGTTCCCGTAAATGAGGCCACTGAAAAGGGTTTCATCAGTCTTTTTTTTGCAGAACCTCGAGAGTTGTCGTCCTCTGTTCTGTCAGGGTAGAAACAAATGACGTTGGTTTCCGGCACTTTGTTTTATTGGCGCTATTAATCGGATGACGGATTGAACTCTTGCAGACTTCATTTGTTCCAGAATTGGAAGCTTATTTGGACTGGAGCCTTTCTCGCTTTAACCGTTCGTACACTGGGATGGAGATGAACATTTTTCACAAATCGATGAAGCGATACGGACATGTTCACCGCTCCAGCAAGCTTAGTGGAAGAAAACTGCCTGAAGTTTTGGAGCTGTGGCTGTTTGTGCTAGTCCACAGATTTACTCGTTAAATGGATGATCTAAATACAAAGAAAGCAAAGGAAGAAAAAGAGTCATTTATCTTCCCTTGCCTTATTGTGTTAAAGGATTTTAGTTAACTCTTGTTAATCTTTTTTTTCCGTCATCTGAAGATAAATATTACGTAATACATATGCTTTGTATAGTTCCAGCTTTTTTCTCTCTACCGGATGATAGTAAACGCCAAGCTCTTTTAGTTTTTGGACATACCAGCCCTTTGACCCTTGATAAGCCACCTTCATTCTCCTCTCAAAAGCGCATGTCCTTACACTATATGTAAAAAATATCACCTGTATGTTTAAAAATTGCGTAATTTCCCTTATTTTAGTCACCTAGTATGATATAATCCATTCTTATAACAGAAAATTTCTATTTAACGAGGTATACATATGGATCAAACTTATAACAAAAAGCAGAAAGGCAAACTGCTCATACAAATTCTTATTCCTATTTTGGTTACTCAATTTGGCATGTTTTCCATGAGCTTCTTTGATACAATGATGTCGGGTAGATTTAGCCCAAATGATTTAGCTGGAGTTGCTATAGGGTCTTCGATTTGGGTTGCTGTTTTTTCCGGCCTTAACGGAATATTATTAGCAGTTACCCCCATCGTTTCTCAACTAATCGGAGGAAAAAGAGAAAATGAAGTTGCTTATAATGTTATTCAAGCAATATATTTAAGTTTCGTGATAGGATTGGCTGTCATTATTATTGGAAGCTTTTTATTAGATCCTTTGCTTAATATGATGAGTCTTGAGGACGAGGTCCGACGGATTGCCATGGATTATTTAAAAGCCCTTAGTTTTGGAATACTGCCATTATTTATCTATAATGTACTTCGTTCTTTTATCGATGCATTAGGAAAAACGCGGGTTTCAATGCTTATCACATTATCGGCTCTTCCTATAAATGTAATCTTTAATTACTTCCTTATCTTTGGAAAACTTGGCTTACCAAAGCTTGGAGGAGTTGGAGCCGGATATGCATCTGCTATAACCTATTGGCTCATCATGGGAATTGCCTTTTTCGTTACAGCAAAACATTATCCGTTCTCATCCTTTCAATTGTTTAAAACCGTCCATCGCATATCAATAAAAAAATGGAAAGAAATTTTAATAATCGGTGTTCCAATAGGTTTTTCAATGTTTTTTGAAACTAGCATTTTCTCAGCAGTCACTTTATTAATGAGTGTTTTTGATACAATCACGATCGCATCCTACCAAGCTGCGGTCAACTTTGCCTCCTTTTTATACATGGTCCCGCTAAGTATCTCAATGGCTTTAACAATCTTAGTTGGTTTTGAAGCAGGGGCAGGACGATTAAAGGATGCAAAAGAGTACAGTTGGATTGGCGTCTCACTCGGAGTGATGATGGCGATTTTTTGCGGACTGATCTTACTTATTTTCCGATTTGAAATTGCTAGTTTTTACACAACAGATGCAAAAGTATTGGAATTAACAGCACATTTCTTATTATTTGCCCTTTTCTTTCAATTATCGGATGCAATTCAAGCCCCTATTCAAGGAGCGTTAAGAGGGTATAAAGATGTGAACATGACCTTGATGATGTCACTGATTTCCTATTGGATAATCGGCTTGCCAGTTGGCTATATATTAGCGATGCATACATCGCTTGGCCCTGTTGGCTACTGGATTGGCTTAATTAGTGGATTAGCTGTTGGCGCACTCACTTTAAGCATGAGGCTTATTTATATACAGAAGCAAAAATTCAAACAGCTTAAACAAATATAAAAAAAAAGCAAAGGAAAAAAACTAGTTGTTTTACTTCCTTTGCTTTATTGTCGTTTAGAAAATAAATGATTTCTTGTTGTATAAGAGCTATTAACGCTAGCAGTCGTTTCTAGTTCTCCCCCTATTGATTGTTGCCCATCACATGGATGCCTTCATCACAGCTAAAAGTTGACATGCTTTACTTTTCCAAGAACATCTTTTGCTCCTGTAATGGGGATAATCCCTCCTGTGATAAAACTAGATTCCTCCATTACTAAAAAAGAGATTACCCTTGAAATGTCTTGGCCTGTACCGGGGCGTCCAATTGGCGTATCCTTGTCAAATACATCAAGGGCATCGCCGATTCCTCTCTCTTTCCACTCACCTGTAATATCACCTGGACAAACCATATTTACGGTAATACCATTTTCCGCTTCTTCTAACGCTATTGTTTTTGTTAAAGAAGCCAGTCCCGTTTTAGCCGCTGCAAAAGCGGAGCGATACATCCATCCTGGTGCCGATTCAACTCGATCAAAACCAACAGTCACGATGCGCCCCCATTTTTGCTCCCTCATTTTCGGAATTAACGATTTTGATAAATAAAATACTGCATTTAAATTCCCGTTTATTATGTAATTCCATTCTTCAAAAGTGTACTCAACCATCTCTTTTCGCTTATGCATATAAGGGCCAGCATTATGAATAAGGATATCAATGGTCGGAGAAAAATTCAGAGCGGTTTCCACCAGCTTTATGCAATCTTCTTCTCTCGTAAGATCACCCTGTACGATAATGTTCTTTATTCCGTATGAATGTAACTCATTTGCAAGCTCTTTCGCCTGTTCTTCACTGCTTCGGAAATTAATAACCAGGTTAACTCCACTTCCGGCGAGCTCCAACGCCGTTCTTTTCCCGATTCCCGTTGCTCCACCGGTTATTAAGGCGGTTTTTTGTTTCAAAATGACTAACCTCACAATATGAATATACTTTATATAAGTTCCTTTCATGGTGCAATTCATGAATGGAACCTACCTCTATACTAAAAAGAAATTGAAAGATATGCAAACATTCCGTCCATTTCTTTGCAACTTTGTATTCTCTACACTGTGAAAAAAATAACCCATCCCATTTTTTTGCATACGATGATATTGTACTCTACTGGCAAAAAATGATCTTTATCGCTCTTAAGCGGAAAGGAAGAACCAAATGTTTCCATGGAATTTAACTCCGTTTAATAAAGATACAATAAAAAAACTACAGCAAATGCAACCAGAAGAAATTGAAAAGTATGTAAATGAAATGCTCGGGAAAATGATGCCAGCAGAAATGCAAGAGATGAATTTTACAAAAGGAAGTAATCCGTTTAATATCTCTGCACAACCAACTACTCAGAAGTTCAATCAACTGGAAGCAAATGTATTTGAAACGCATGATGATGTGTATGTTATCATCCGAGTCAAAAATAAAAATAGCGTTCATAATATGCGAATATTCCATACTTCCAATCAACTTATCATTGAGCATTTTCCCGAAGCTGAGGATAAACATACCATTACGCTTCCAGCGATTGTGAAGAGAAAAGGTGCGAGGGCCTCTTATAAAGAAGGGACCCTCGAAATTAAACTGCCAAAATCAATCCATTTACAATATACAGAGATTGATATTCGCGAATATGAGTGATTGCCGGGAATGTTCAATTGTTGGTCTAAAAACCACTAACTAATTAGAATGACTCGATCATTCCCCTTCATGACCATCTTCACTATGGTCAGCTGAATTTTCATCCTCTGAATGATTCATATGAGTAGAGGAAGGAGACTCTTCTGGTTCACTTGCTTCACCGATAACAAATTCTTTTTTCGGCATATTATGCATATCTCTAGCTGTGACATGTGATATAACATAATAAGTTCCCTCTTCTGAAAAAGTTTTCTCGAGACGGTAAATCCCCTTTTCTGCATGTTCTATTTCAACCTTTTCATGCTCTTCGTCATGGGCTCGCCATATCTCAAATGTAACTTCATTGGCATCTGTTACGTCTTCATCGCCATAGGTAACTTTTGCTTCAATCGTTACTGCCTCTCCTGGTTCAGCTTTTTCTGGTGCTACGGTGAGCTTAACATCTAAGATTGGAAGCTCATTCTCTTCATTTTTCTCTTCAGAACATGCATTAAGCAGAATAGCGATCATAAAAAAAGCCATGAAACCAATAAATTTTTTTTGCATTATGTATTTCTCCCCTATTCGAAAATTTTCAACTGTACTTACTTAAGCATTCATACCCATTATATCGTTCAAAAAAAAGGAATCTGTGAACGAATAGTGAACTTTTATCAAAAAATCGGCAAAATGGACAAAATAGCAACTTATGTCCTACTGCCCTTCGTGTTCTTCCATCACCTTAATATGTAACGCAATAAGTTGCGTTTTTATGTCTTCACAAAGCGAAGAACGATTGATTCTTTTTATCGCAAAGTAAAATTTTTCATGAAGCCCTTTACGAATTCGGGGATGCGAATTTGCATCGTCAAGCTCCCTGCGAATAGCATCCAATAAAGTATTCTTACTATCTTTTTCGACTTGTAAAACACGATTATTCCAAAGGGAACGATATTGTCTTAATAGTTCATCATAATTGAAAACCACTTTCCATCCCCCTTTTTAAACAAAAGTGATTATTACGGAGCAAGAAAGGTTATCGTATGTCTGTATCGATTCTGGGCAAAATAAAATAAAGACATTGCTAAGTGAATTGACGTATCGATTTCTTGCTTTCCATCAAGTTTAATCATATCCAAAGCTATCATATTTACCAAGGTCAGGGACAACTCGAACAATAGATATTTAACTATAACATAGCCCAATGAAAGGAGAATGTAAATGAATTCACCTTATTGTTGTCCAAATTGCAAGACAAACCGAAGTCGTTTCAATGTTATTAAACAGGAACCACAGTATGTAAAAATGGATCCACGGACTGGTAACGTATTAGAAGAGTATGAAAGTGAACAATTGAGCCCCTTCCATTTAGCATATAGTGGTCCAGACATTCGTGTTCAATGTGCGGCATGCGGCTTAATTGAAGATGAACTCACCTTCATTAAATTTGGTGAGAAAAATAACGCTTGAAAAAACGGAATCGCTCAGATTGTCGACAAAAGGTAGTGCGAAGCCCTTCTCGCTACCTTTTGTCATTTTTTTGTTTAGGAATGGTGGGAAAAAGGCTGATTTCCGCTCCGAGCGCTTGCTTTCCGGGGGGCGGGGGGTGAGCTCGGCCCCGCCCGCGAAAAATATTATAAAATTAAATAGACCGTAGACAAACTCGAAATTCTCGAGTTAGTCTACGGTCTGAACGCATGAAAAAACTCAGGCGCTATTTTTTCTTTAATTCTACAATCCCATCTTCAAAAAAATCTTCTACAAATCGCCGCGCATCAATTTTCCAACCTTCCGATGGCAAAAATCTAAATAAATGAATCTCTCCATGACTATTTTTTCCTCCAACATCCGCACTATACCAGTCAAGCTCAATTGGCACTGAAAGCTGCAATTGAGAAACAAGGTCTTCATCTGGGAGCTGAGGCATATTTTTAATCATGATCATTTCTACTTTTGATAAGGATTTTCCCCATGTTAAATTCTGAATCGTCACCATATCAATAATTTCTTCGTCATCTTCTTTAATGCCTGTAATAAATGCACTAATTACCTCATGCGGGTTTGCCGTTTGCAAATGTTCGTATATTCTCCCCGCCGCTTTAAAAATCATTAATTTATGAGATAAATCCATACTATTGCTCCGATGAGTCGTACTTCCGTAAAAATGGATGCAAAAATGACCGGGAAAATTATTTTTCAGCGCTCCTGCTCCATGCGGCATTCCATGCATAGAAGCTGCAATTTGTTGACCCTTATATAAAACGATAATTGCCCTTCGTTTCCAGCTCCATTGACCTTGATAAATTTCTTTCATGATTTTCGTATCACTTCTTGTTAATGGTTGTACATCTGCATGCCTGTTGCCTGCACGTCTTTGAACATTAAATTCCATTCCAGTTATGACGTCACGTACTGTGAACTTCGTATACTTTGGCAGCAGAGGATTTACCTGATCCCATGGAATTAATTCAATTTCATTCGGCATATGTTTTTCAGCCGATACATGACGCTGTCCCCCAATAATCATAAGTAGTAAAATCAGTACCTTAAAGGTTTTCATAATCACTCACTCATTTTCAAAATTTACATATTGTGAGTTTTCCCCTTTTGAACTAAGAGCATGCATCAAGAATGATTATCTTCAACTTTCTCCTCCAGCATTTCTTCGATAATTAACAAAATTTTGCGCTTTATCCCTTTAATGTCATAGTCAGTAAAATAGCCGATTTTTTGAAAAAGATCCATTTTGCAGCGCCAAATTGGAATATAAGCATTAGGATAATATTCTTCATCTTTTTCAATGCCAACCTCTATAAATGATTGATAATCATCATCATATATATCGGAGGATTTTGCCATCTTCCCTTTAATTGTCCGAGTAAATTCAATTAATAATTGAAGATCGTAGTTCTGAAACTTCTTTTGATACTTATTTTCAAAGTAAGCACAAACTTTTTCACACTCTTTTTCAAATTCGACAATTTTTTCTTTAAACTGATCATCGAAATTTACAACTTGTTGCAAATCATCACCTACTATTACTTGCTCTTTCTCTAAAAAGTCATTTTAGCCTATTTCGTACCCGCTTACAAATATTTTACAAAAATGTTTTGTCTAAATGAAAAAACCCTCCATATTTGGAGGGCTCCGAGTAAAGACAAAGCTCAAAAATATTAGACGGCAGTTACCTTCAGGCTGATTGAAAACGTTTGTCTTTCGAGGCGCGAAGCCTTGGGAAGAGCGGAGTTACCATAGTAGGTAATGAGCACTGGACAAGGTGAAGCAACAAAGAAAGCGAGCGTTTGTCAATAGCCTGAACCCTCCATATTTGGAGGGCTCCGATTATAGTTGTTCTTTTAATAATTCAACTGCTTTTTGGATTTGCGTATCATTCTCGTTAATAAGCTCTCGCAACTTTTCCATAAGTCTTAAAGAAGTTTCACCTGTTAAAATTCCCGTTGCTTCCAATTGTTGTTCCTTTTGGAATTCGATTACGGCAGCTTCAGTCTTATCATCGAAGAAGCCATCTTCACGGCCTGGATCATATCCAAGTGCCTTTAACATCGACTGCGCAGATTTCACTTGAGCAGATGAACTAGAAAGCTGCAATTCATCATTCGGGTTTAAGATCGTCAATGTTGAATATTCAGGCAATGCCACTTCGTAGTCAGGACTGATCCCTTTTTCATGAATCCAGTTACCCTTTGGCGTTAACCATTTCTCTGTAGTAAATTTAATGTTTGAACCATCGGCAAAGTCTTGTGCTCTTTGTACAGTTCCTTTCCCAAATGATTTTTCTCCAACTAACGGCACTTCTGCTGATTCACTAACTGCTGCTGCAAGAATTTCCGAAGCACTCGCACTTCCTTTATCAATGACGACAACTAATGGGACAGACGCGTTATTCTTATTATTTGACTTTACCTGTTCAATATTGCCATCCCTGTCCTCAACTTGGAATAAAATATCTCCTTCCGGAACAAAAAGATTAGAAATAGCGATTGCTTGATCCAATAGTCCACCAGGGTTTTGTCGCAAATCTAAAACTAATCCCTTCATACCCTGATTTTGCAATTCGTTTAAAGTTTCAATCAATTCCTTTGATGTATTTTCAGAGAATGATGTGATTTGGATTTTTGCAATTTCTTCATCAATCATTTCACCATATACTGTCTCAATCGGGATTGTATCACGGACAATTGTGATCATTAAATGATCTTCAATGCCAGGTCGCTCTATTTCTAACTCAACCTTTGAGCCCTTTTCTCCTCTAATTAGCATAACCGCCTCAGTAGAACTCATGCCTTGAATACTTTCCCCATCTACTGATAGAACCTTATCCTCTGGACGAATGCCAGCTTTTTCTGCTGGGGAGCCCTTCAAAGGTGAGACAATGACAATATTGCCATCCCGTTCTTGTATTTCAGCACCGATTCCTTCAAATGAGGAGGAAATACTTTGATGAAAGTTCGCCGCCTCCTCTTCATTCATATAATCAGAGTAAGGATCATCCAATGATTCAACCATTCCGTTAATTGCACCATTTACTAATGTATTTTCATCCACTTCTTTATAGTAGCTTTTCTTTATCGTATCGAAAGCTGTATACAGCTTTTCAAATTCTTTTCTCTCACTTATCACCGGTACTGCCTTTTCATCACCAAAGGCAAGTGCAAATGTTGTAATACCTGCTGATAAAAACACAACGAAGAACAAGAGCATGACGAAATGAAACTTTTTCATCTGAATGAACCCCGAATGGGAATGGTTTTCATTCGACTCTTTATTCAATTCTTCATTTTCCAATATTGTCACCACTTTCATTTCCTTAGAATCCACGCGCCTAGGGCACTGCAACAGCTTAAAAAACCCTTTACTATCTAGCATAACATTTAAATCAATAAATTTACAAAGAAAAAAGTGGGTGAAATTAAAACGAACATTGTTTTTATTTTCCCCCTTTTCGATATTCAATTATTATATAAAGAAAATATGAACAAATTGTGACTTGATTTAAATTTTCTCGACAAGATTAAAATACTCTTCTAATGTTAAGCCTTTTTCAAACATGGCAGTGGCTACTTCAATTCCGACATAGCGAAAATGCCAAGGCTCATATTGATAACCGGTTATTTCTTCTTTTCCTTTCGGGTATCGCAGTATAAAACCAAACTTATGTGCATTTTCAGCTAACCACTTGCCTTCCTTCGTTTCCTCAAATTTCTCAATTAACTCAAGGTTAATACTTCTACTTGATATATCCATCGCTAATCCAGTTTGATGTTCACTGGTCCCCGGTATTGCTACAACAGTTGCGGCAGCTTGTTCACCGACCTGATTTGCTTTTATGTCAAATAAATCGGCTTGACGATCATAAGAACGATAACCGGAAACGGCAAAAATCTCTATTTTAGCTTTTTCTGCTGCCTTAAACAATAACTCAAGATGTTCCGCTGCCTCTTTTCTCATATAACTTTTTTCAATGTCAATATCCCCAAAAGAAAAAGGCACCTTTGGTCGCACCAAGTCCTCTGGAGCATAATGATCCGGAAGAGCAAATTCTTTATTAACTAGAGCCATTATATTCAATGGATTTTGAATAACTAATTTCCCATCAACCTCTTTGATCTCATTAAAAAATTGCGACTCCAGAGTTAGGCTTTCGGTTGTTGCCTCTTCTTCCTCTTCCTCTTTCTTCTCTCCTGCATTTTCTGCCATTTCTTCGTTCTCCTCAACTCGATGTCCCCCATCGCTTTGGTTCATAAACGGGATTTTATTGACGAGGGCATCAAATTGACTACAACCACTTATAAGTAGAATGCTGCATAACATGTATAAAGTTAATATATTTTTTTTCATAGTAACCACCAATGCTTCAATGAATTAATTCTTCAAACTAAAGACAAATTTATTTTACATGATTGCTCGCTGAATAAAAAGGCAGCTTCACACACAAACACAGTGAAGCTGCATCTGAACTTCTTAGAAGGCTTTACTTTATTGCTGCTTCAAGAGAAACCTCAATCATTTCGTTAAAGGTCGTTTGTCTCTCCTGAGCAGTTGTCTCCTCCCCAGTTAATAAATGATCACTAACAGTTAAAACGGAGAGTGCATTTCGGGCAAATTTAGCCGCCAATGTATACAGTGCAGCTGTTTCCATTTCAATAGCAAGAATTTGATACTTGGCCCATTTTTCATGATCCGCATTATCATTGTAGAACATATCTGCCGTAAATACATTGCCCACTTTAAGATTTAATCCCTTTTCAAGACCGACATCATATGCTTTTTTTAATAGCTCGAAATTCGCTGTTGGGGCATAATCAATTCCACCAAACGTTATGCGATTCATTTGAGAATCAGTAGAAGCCGTCATGGCTAATATAACATCTCTCACTTTTACATCCTTTTGAATCGCTCCACATGTACCAACTCTTATTAAGTTTTGTACATTATAGCTTTGCATCAGCTCATTAACATAAATGGAAATGGAAGGAACCCCCATGCCTGTTCCTTGTACAGATACGCGCTTACCTTTATATGTTCCAGTGTATCCAAACATATTACGCACTTCATTATAGCAAACAGGATTTTCTAAAAAAGTTTCCGCTATGTATTTTGCCCTTAACGGATCACCTGGTAATAAGACTGTCTCAGCAATTTCATTTTCCTTTGCACCAATATGTACGCTCATGAAAAATCCTCCTTAACCTTTATGAAAAATAAGTATAACATGTACACCAGCTTTCTTGTCCTATTATAGCGTTAATTTTATTGTTTGTAGAGTCATGATTTTTCAATACGAATGATTCAATTTTGATTGGGGAAAAATAAGACGAATGTTATAAAGGAGGAATGCTTCTTGCCTAAAGAAAAAATGAGTAAAAAGCTTGAGCAAGCCGTACAGCATGCAAATGAAACAAATCCGTCCTCGAGATCAAATACAGAGCCTCATACATCCTTAACAATTAAAAAACAGCATAAAAAATAAGCCGAAGGAGGCTATCATGGGTAAAAAACATAGAAGTCGCATTAATCAACCGAAAAAGAACAATCATATTCCCGCTGAGCAGATCGTTGCTGAACAAGAAGCGCATGAGAAGGAATATCGAGCAAAAGATCGAAAAAATACTTAATGATTAAAAACTTCCTTTTGTATTTCTCACCTTGAATGTAAAATGAGAAAGGACTGTTTTTAACAGCCCTTTCTCATTTATTGCATATTTTTTCGTCAGATCATTTCCTCACTCATATGTCTTCTACTTCTTCATCAATAATGCATTTAGCTAACAAATATTCAAAAGTAATATCTGCAAGCTCTTCCACTTCTCCATCCGAAGGAGCGTATCCTCTCCTTAGTAATTCTTGGAAGAAAAACTCTGCAATTTCATCAGTATCAATAAATACTTCAATTTCCTTCACAGAATCGCCCCCTTTGTACAAAATGTATGATGACAATATCCCTTTCATTCTTATTTAACTAGAATTTTCCGTATGACTACAACCTTCCTCTTTAATTCTTGGTCATATTTCTATATTGGACAAGCATAGAATGAAAAAAAGGAGGCTTTTAAAATGATGAATATTTCAAAAGCATTTGAGACGTGGAGAAAAGATTTGAATGAGGACAACAGCTTGACATTGCGCTTTTTTGCAAAAATAACCTCATGGCAATTTAAATTTACTTTGTTGTTAGGTATACCTATTCTCTTAAATTTATTATTCTTTCTTTAAGTGTGATCGTGGCTATTGATGAAGCGAGCGGGAATTCCCTACAATTAGCTTCAGTTTTCGCACTACCATTCTCATTATTTGCTTGTATTCCTCGTCTTGAAAGAACTCATAGAGTAGCAGATAATCATTATAAATATCCAACAATGCATCAATCAGTTGACTTCGCTCTTTTCGCTCTTCAAGAAACTGTTTTTCTGCCTTTCGATATAATGATGTTGTACTTTGTGACTCTAATGGTTTCTTTTTATTGGCGAAAAATAAAAGACCCGACTTTTGAATGAACATCTCTGCGTTTTCTGCATCAGCCACTAAGGTCAATTCTTCATCACCCGCTTCAAGCCATTCTCCATCTTTTATTCTTGCCAGCTCATAAATTACATCTTCCCATGCATCTTCTTTATATCTCCAAATCTCCGTTCTGAAACCAACTATTTTAAACAAATCAGAACCGTATCCTTTAACTTGGACAAGATCTCCAATGAAATAGCGATACTCGATATCAATTCGCTCTTTTTCAGTAATGTTGCCTTCATATTCGGATAAATTTTGGAGACTGGATTCCATAAACAAACCTTCACTCCCGTTTATTCCATAAACATGCATACCATCAAGCCATTTAACATCTGTCACCTTTCCAACCGTACCGTAAATCGTGATCACGACTGTATCACCGACCTTAAATTTTGGTTTTTTCTTTTCTTTCATTGCCTCCATCTCCCACATGATGAGTCGTGAATTAGTTACGGTATTATATGCTCAATAAAAGCAAACCGTACTTTAGGTAAATATCATAAGAATCAATAATTCCCCCGATTTTTTTAAAAAAAAGCAGGATAATTAATTATTTTAAAGAATATATATATAGAATGTATACAAATGTATACATATTATAAAGGAGGTTTTCATTTATGGAACAAGATTTTCGTAAAAAAACATTTCGTGGAGCAAAAATTGAAGACATTATTTCAGAATTAGAGAAATTAAGTAGTTTATGTGATGAAAAATCACGAAATAGCGAGGAATTAACTAGACAACGTTTTTATGAAGGAATGGCTATAGCCTATACGACGGTCGCAGTAAAAATGAAAAATGATTTTGATTATATTGAACCTAAATTAATTGACGAGCTTTATAACGCTTTAGAAAAAACCTCAATGCCCAATAGCAGTAGTGATTTGTCCCATATAGACAATTGTTCATTCTGTGGAAGAAGTAAGCAAGAGGTAGGAGAGTTAGCCCTTGGCCCTGGAGTATCCATCTGTAAAGAATGTTTAGAATTTGGTTCAGAAGTAATCAATTCTCCTTCTGTCGACGGCTGAAAAATAAGGAACCAGCTTTAAGCTGGTTCCTTATTTTTCAGCATATATTATCTCATCTCTTTTCAGTAGAAAGGTAAATCTCCCATGCCTCATCAAATACAACCATGCTTGTTAAATAATGACCGTTTAACTCTAAATAATTACTTAATTCATCGTAATCCTCACTGTTTTTAGGAAAACTATGATCTTCATATGCAGCATTGGCGAAAAGGTTGATGTCATTTTGCGGCTTCGGATGACGATATTTCATTAAAAAATGATAGAACGATTTCAACATCAATTTGCTATCTCCTTTTTTGCTTCAATTTTGTCTATTACTATAGCTAATTACAAGCAATTCGTCCATAAAAAAGGAGCAGTTAGAAAATGACCAAACATACACTTAAACGCAGGGGAATTAACAGAGCTTTCACATTAAAAGAAAGGAGCTCATTTTGGCCTTCCAACCAGAATGAGATCGCAGCTTCAACATATGGTTTAATTCGTTCTGCACTGTAATGAACGAGCATGGAATTGTTGCGATGCTAAAGCATGACAAAGTTAAATTTGTTGATTAAGATCACATAATTGTTTTGCATAAAGGCAAAAATTATAGAAACTAAAATATTGGAGATTGCCTTTTATGTTGTTACTTGCTCTCTTGTTAATGACAAGCGGATTACTAATTATTAATGCTGTTTACGCTTACCATACGAAGCACATCGACTCACATTTCTTATCTACTTTACTATATTATCTAAAAATATTTCCCCTCTTCCTTTCCGCAAGCATGATGATAGGGTATGGTGTTAAATTTCTAACAAAAACCGTTAATAACCTAAGCTTTTCCCTTATCGTTTCTAAAGGGTTGGAAGTCTTGGTCAGCGTCGCCATTGGTTACATATTTTTAAAAGAGGTTCCTAGTTGGCGTACTGCAGTTGGTTTAAGCGTCATATTATTTGGTTTTTGGATTTTAAAAGGAAAATAAAAACTTTAACGTTGATTCCTGCTCTTACACTTACTTTGCAAGAGCGTTGATCCTAGCCACACTGACGCTCCTGGCTCATAAGTCAAGCGAAATAGGCTTTGTGGTAGCATTACTGCTGTTTCACTTTACTTCTTAAAAGAAGGAGAAGGGAGGATGGATAAACATACAACAGCATACTATAATAATGATGGCACCCATTTCTGAGTGCCATAACAAGTCAAGAACATATATTAAGAAGTGAAGTCAAAGTAATTCTTTTTTAATAACCTTGGTTTTTCCATTAAATCTTTAAAAGTGATAATATCCTCTAAGTTCTTTGTATTAATTAAATAGAGTTGATCTTCTATTTCCTTCACTACCGATTCATCCTGATAGACCATTCCACAAGCTCGACAAACGATAGTCGGTGTTTTCCTTATTTCAATAGCCTTCGTTCCATCTGGCAATTCCCAATAAACTGATTGCTCATCTGTACGAACTTCATTGCTTTCACACCAAGCACAATTTCCCACGATGCTATGCCTCCTTTGTTTCTACATCCACTTTCTGATATTTATCCTGCTGCGCACGGTACTTTTTCTCCTTTAATAAATCGCGTTTTTCCCTCTGATTCTTTAGTGAAGCATGTGTGGGATCACTTTCATACTGTTCACGACGGTGCAATCTTTCAATCCCTTCTGGTATAAGGTTAAATTGTTGATCATTCATTAAGGCAGAGACTCCAATATTTGACCTTTTTTCCTCCATTTCTGGATAAATCTCTTTAAAATATTCTTCAGCCGTGCCTGGAGTATAGGACTCTGGTTCAGGGTAGGTTGTTATAACTCCTTCAAAGTTTCGAAGTACAACCTTATTTGCACTTTGTGAAATTAAATAATTGGGCTGAAGCGAAATCTTTCCACCACCCCCGGGAGCATCAACGACAAAGGTCGGAACTGCATAGCCCGATGTATGTCCTCTTAAGCCTTCAATAATTTCTAACCCCTTTGAAATTGGAGCTCTGAAATGGCCAATTCCTTCTGATAAATCACATTGATAAATATAATACGGACGAACGCGAATCTTCACTAAATCGTGCATTAATTTTTTCATGATTGGAACACTGTCATTGATTCCAGCTAAAATCACAGATTGATTTCCAACTGGCACACCTGCATTGGCGAGCATTTCGCATGCACGCTTAGAATCTTCCGTTATTTCAATCGATGTGTTGAAATGAGTGTTCAACCAAATCGGATGATACTTTTTTAAAATATTGCATAAGTTTTCCGTAATTCGCTGAGGAAAAACGACTGGAGCTCGAGTTCCAATCCGGATAATCTCCACATGATCAATGTCACGCAAATTCTTCAAAATATATTCTAAAATCGTATCGTTAATAAGGAGTCCATCACCGCCAGAAATAAGGACATCTCTCACCTCAGTATTATTGCGGATATAATTGATGGCATTGTCAAGCTGCTTCTTTGGAACGCCCATCCCAATTTGTCCGGAGAATCTTCGTCTCGTACAGTAGCGGCAATACATCGAACATTGATTCGTAACAAGAAAAAGAACGCGATCTGGATATCTGTGTGTTAATCCTGGTACTGGAGAATCTTCATCTTCATGGAGCGGATCCTCTAAATCATATTTCGTCTTATAGATTTCTTTTGAAACTGGTACTGATTGCATGCGAATGGGACAACGAGGATCATCGGGATTCATCAATGATGCATAATAAGGGGTAATATTTAAGGGAATGGTTTTTGTAGAGATCTTTACTCCCTCTTCTTCTTCCGGTGTTAATTGAATCACCTTTTTTAAATCGTCTAGCGTTCGAATTGTATTCGTTAATTGCCACAACCAATCATTCCACTGCTCTTCGGAGACATCCCTCCAAAGCTCTATATCCTGCCAATGCCTTTTCGGCTTATACAATTCATGCTTCACACTTTTTCCCCCTTAAATCATATTTATTATAATTTATGCAATATTCATGCCAAAGTAATAATATAAGGGGAAGAAAGGCGCCGGAATATTCATATGCAGCCTGCTTGTCTCCCATGCTGTAAAATGCCTTCTTTTTTTCGTTTCACAAACGGATGGGGGAAAAGAAGTGTATTGCTAGTGCTAAAGATAATACATTTTTCGTTCAGCTCGTGCGCAACCTCGACTTCACACGTCCTTCAATTGACTATAGCTAAAGGTTTCCTTCTCTGTAAGCGCGGTTAAATCAAAGGGACTTCCTTCAAAAAGAGGAGATGCTGGTTATTCGGCATCTAGTTCATATTTTTGAATTTTATACTGCAATGTCTGCCTAGGGAGTCTGAGCATTGATGCTGCTTGTTGAATATTTCCTCCTGTTCTTTGCAGCGCTTCCAATATCATTTCCTGTTCAAACGCAGCAACCCTTTCGCGAAAGGACAACGTTTCCCCACTTATTCGCTTAGCCCCTTTCTTTATGAATTCCTTTAACATGACCGGGAGATCGTCCAGCTCTAATTGCTCCCCGGAACTAATATTCATCATATACTCTAGGGCATGCTTCAATTCCCTCACATTTCCAGGCCAGGAATAGCTCAGCAGTACCTCTTTAACCCCATCAGAAATACGTAAAACCTTTTTGTTTAAGCATTGATTGAAGTATTTCATATAAACCTCTGATAAATATAAAATGTCTTCTTTGCGATTTCGCAATGCCGTTAGTTCAAATGTAAAAACGTTCAATCGATAGAACAAATCTGAACGGAGCAGTTTCTGATCGAGAGCTGTTTTTGGGTGAACGTTCATCGCAGCCATCACCCTTACATCAACGACGACATCTTTTGCGCCACCAAGCCGTCTAAAACGGCCGTCCTCAAGAACTCTTAACAGCTTTGCTTGAAGTTCAATCGGCATCGCGTGAATTTCATCAAGAAAAAGGGTTCCTCCATCTGCTAATTCAAATAACCCGGGGCGCTCCACTGCTCCAGTATAACTTCCTTTCGCCGTACCAAAGAGGATGCTTTCCAAAAGATTTTCCGGTATAGCTGCGCAATTTTGAGCAATAAAAGGAGCGCTGGCACGAGGTGATGCATGATGTATACCTTGAACAAAAAGTTCTTTTCCTGTGCCACTTTCGCCAAAGACTAATATAGGTGAATGGGAACGAGCAAGCTTCTCAGCCTCTTTTTTCATTTCAATAAAATGGGGATTTTTTGTCAATAAGTCTTGCAGTGTGTAAGAGGCCGTACTCTTCCTTTTCGAGCTATTTTTTCGGGCAAGCAACTGCCTTTGTAAATCTACAAGTTGCTCAGATAGTCTTTTCATCGTGCTGTGATCCTTTGCTATTTCCATCGCTCCAACAAAATGTTTTTTCACAAAGATCGGAAGCGTTGTATTCATCGTTTCAATTTTTTTGCCATAGACATTCGTATAGCTTTGCGCCTGGTTATAAATGGCTTTCTTTGACGTTAAAACCTTTAACAACGTACTTGTATGTTCATTAAGAGATGGAAACACCTGCAGCAGAGGCTTACCAATTACGTCACTAATATTTAATCCATCATGTCTTGCAGCTACTTCATTGTAATAAATTGTTTTTCCGTTTGTATCGACGACATGAATTCCTTCATCAATCCTGGACAAAATCGCTTTCAGTACTTCGTTTGAAATTGCAACTTCTTGCGGCAAACGTCACCACCTACCAATCCACTCATTGTAAAAATGACATGCTGAAAAATCGGCAGTAAGAGACGATTTTCCGGCATGTCGTCATAATAACTGAAATTATGGTGTACTACTGTGATAAATCCTTTACCCACATATTCATATTTTCTATTTTATCAAAAATATAACAATTATTCGTTAACCTTCCCCGATAACGATAGCCAAGCTGATGTAGAGCTGCGTTCATGCCAAATGATTGTGCCCTCGCAATCGAATAAGCACAAAATATCCCTCCTGCCACAAGTTTTTCCTCAAGCTTCGTTAAAAGGATTTTCATAAAACCGTATTGACGGTGTTCTGGCAAAGTCGCACAGTCAGTCAGCTCTGCATTTTTATAAAAATCATTAATCTCTGCAGACGCTGCACTGACCACTTGATTACCATTCTTAAAAGCTACATAAATTGTCCCCTCATCAAGTGTTTTTAAGATGTAAGCTGGGTCGTGTAGCGGTGTTGGATAAAGCTTAAATACCTGCTGATAGAGCTTTGCAAGCATTTCGACTTCTTCCTTTTGCACAAAAATCAATTTGTACTCGTCAGGTGGAGAATTCAACAAAAAATTCCTATCCAGTAATTGCACATCTTTGACGATTTCATCTTCTGATACGAAGGTATTACTATCTCTTCTATTATTATTAAAATACTTACAGCAGAAATAACAATCTGAACCAAGAAAAAAGCGGTCGATCATCGCCTCACATTGATAGCCATTTTCTAATAATTGGACAAACTGCTCTTTTCTCCCTTTTACAATCAGCTTTTCCGCTCCCGAGTTGACCGCTAGTTCCTCCGCTTTGGCAATTGCCTCGCTGAAACTGCCCTTTATATCGTCAATGCGAATTCGTTTATTATACGGATCATCAAATACATCCATTACATAGTTAGCGCCTGTAACAACCGTACTTGCCATTTCTTTTCTCTCCTTTGCAATAGACGTATCACAATTTAAAGCTAATTAACTTTAACTCAGTCATCTCCTCTAGTGCATATTTAATTCCTTCTCTTCCCATTCCACTTAATTTCACCCCACCATAAGGCATATGATCGACTCGGAAGGTCGGAAAATCATTGATCATCACACCACCAACATGTAATTCTTTTGCTGCTTGGAATGCTCTCCCAACATCCTTTGTAAAAACACCCGCCTGTAATCCATATTTTGAATGATTTACAAGACGAATCGCTTCGTCTAATGATGCCACTCGATTAATATGAACAACTGGTGCAAAGGCTTCTTCACATGAAATTTTTTCCTCTGGAGGCACATCTAATAAAACGGTCGGCTGCAAAAGCCCGTTTTCCTCATTTCTGCCGCCTATAGCAAGCTTTGCACCATTATTAATAGCACTTTCAATCCAAGCCAACACCCGGTTCCTTTCACTTTTTGAAATCATCGCAGAGATGTCGGTTCGCTCATTAAGAGGATTTCCAACATTCAATTCCTTCACCTTTTGTAGAAATTGTTCAACAAAATCGTTGAAGCTAGACTCATGGACATAAATTCGTTGAACAGATATACAAACTTGCCCTTGGAATGCAAAGGCACCTGCGACGATTCTCGGAACTATTTCTTGAAGCTCCGTATCCTTATCAACAATGACGGCAGAATTTGAGCCTAACTCCAGCGCCACTCGCTTTAAGCCAGCTTTTTCGCGAATCTGCTTTCCAACCTCGGGACTACCCGTAAACGTCACCATTTTGACACGGTCATCTTCGAAAAGCACAGCACCGACAGTACCTCCCCTTCCAGTAACAACATTTAAGGCACCTTTCGGTAAGCCGGCTTCATGAAAAAATTGTGCGATTTTATATGCAGATAATGGAGTTTGAGTAGCAGGCTTTAATACGACTGTATTCCCAGCGGCAATGGCAGGTCCAACCTTATGAGCGACAAGATTCATCGGAAAGTTAAAAGGCGTAATCGCGGCAATCACCCCCAACGGTTCTTTAACCGTGTACGCAATTCTCCCCTCTCCTCCAGGAGCAGCATCCATCGGGATCGTTTCTCCATAAATTCTTCTTGCTTCTTGTGCTGCAAATTTATAAGTCATAATCGTTCTATCTACTTCACCTCTTGCAGCTTTTATCGGCTTGGCAGCTTCTTTTGCGATGATCTGCGCGCATTCCTCTTTATTTTCTTTAATTAGTTCAACTACTCTTTCAAGAATTTCTGCCCGTTCATGTGCTGACATGGCACGAAACCGTTCCCCGGCGAATGAGGCTGAATCAATTGCTTTGATGACATGTTCTCGCTCAGCTATTGCTACTTCCGCAATAAGAGTTTCGTCGTAGGGATTTAATAGCCTTGAATATTCCGTTGTCTCTACAAATTCTCCGTTAATCCATAAAGATTGCTTCACTCTTCCCATCCTCCATTCTTTTATTTCAGATTGAGATTTGAAATCGTTATTTAAATTGTAACGAAATTAATTGTTTCTGAAAAGTAAGATCATTCAGAAAAAAAGAGTGGTCGTCATTATGAGGAACCACATTTTTAAAGCATAAGCACATCTTTGTTCTTCAAATACTATGTCTCCTCCCCATCCAATCCAACTTCATCCCTTCACTGCTTGCTTTAAGTAAACTGGCTCACATAAAATTTCCACAATCTTTAAATAGAACATCCGTTATCAGCTACTACCTCAATAAATATTATTGAGGTTATTCTATAAAGGAGAAAATAATAAAATAAAATCAATATTTTTGATTGACTTTCAGCAAAGAGTATATTAACCTATATATGAAAAGATACTCATATATAAATATAAATTTAATGATAAAGGAGTACAAAATATGACTGAAGAACAGAAAAATGAAAAAACGTGCCATGAGGGAGAACAACATTTAGATGAAGAGACATTATTTGTCGTTTCACAAACGTTTAAAGCGCTAAGCGATCCAACAAGAATTCGCATATTGAACTTATTATGTACAGGAGAGCATTCCGTCAATGAAATTGCGGAGACGCTAAATTTAAGTCAATCAAGCATTTCACATCAATTGCGTTTCTTGAAAAATTTAAGATTAGTCAAATTCAGAAGAGCAGGACAAACTCTGTTTTATTCGGAAGACGACGTTCATGTTATGAATTTACTGAAGCAAGCCATTGAACATGCTTCACATCATTAATCTAGGAGGAACTTAAATGGGACACAACCATGGACATGATCATACACATGGTGCAAACAAAAAAACGCTAATGATCAGTTTTATTATCATTACAGGCTATATGATCGTTGAAGCAATTGGAGGCTTCGTTACCAATAGCCTTGCGTTATTATCTGATGCAGGACATATGTTAAGTGACGCCATTTCACTGGGAATTGCATTATTGGCATTCACACTTGGTGAAAAAGCCGCTAATTATAGTAAAACATATGGATATAAACGATTTGAAATATTAGCAGCTGTTCTTAACGGAGTAACACTTGTATTAATTGCCATATATATTTTCTATGAAGCCATTCAGCGTTTTCAAAATCCACCTGAAGTTGCGTCAACTGGAATGTTAATCATTGCATCAATTGGCTTACTAGTTAATATACTTGTTGCCTGGATCATGATGCGTAGCGGGGATGTAGAAGAGAATTTGAACATGCGTGGAGCATACTTGCATGTAATTAGCGATATGCTTGGTTCCATTGGTGCCATTATAGCTGCACTACTCATCATATTTTTTGGCTGGGGTTGGGCAGACCCACTTGCAAGTGTCATTGTCGCCGCGCTCGTTTTACGTAGCGGCTACAATGTTACGAAATCTGGGCTTCATGTTTTGATGGAGGGAACACCACAAAATGTAAATGTGGACGACGTAGTGCAAACAATCCAAAATACAAAAGGCATTCAAGGTGTTCATGATTTGCATATTTGGTCAATTACAAGTGGCCTAAATTCACTTTCCTGCCATGCAGTTGTTGATGACCAAATGTCCATTGCTGAAAGTGAACAAATGCTTCGTAATATTGAACATAAACTCGAACATAAAAATATTCACCACATGACGATTCAGTTAGAAACATCAGCCCATCTTCATGATGATTCGATTTTATGTAAAGCGAAGGCTGAATCATCTGGAAACCACCATCATCACCATCACTGATGGAAATGCATTTGAATCCTCTCAATCATGATTGAGAGGATTCTTTGTTTCAATGCAAAACAACATGTACTACTCATCGTTCACAGACAATACAGCAGCAGCCTCATGAAGGTTTAAAAATTAAGGGTTCCTATTTTTAAGAGAACGTTGCACACCAAAAAAATAGAGAAAGGTGACTTAGAGCAGTGCTCAAGGTCGCCTTTCTTCATTAAAATTTGTGATGTCTTTTTTATACAGTTATTGATTCTGTTTTTAAAGAGTTTTTACTCTTTTCAACAATATCACGTGCAATCCATACTCCACAAGCGCTTGCCTGAGCAAGTCCTCTTGTTACACCAGCACCATCCCCTCCAACATAAAGACCGCTAATTTCTGTTTCAAAGCGATCATTTAGCTTTGGACGCGCTGAATAAAATTTCGCCTCTACTCCGTAAAATAAGGTATGTTCAGAAGCAAGCCCTGGTGAAACAGCATTTAACGCTTCTGTCATTTCTACTAAGCTCTTCAACGTGTTGTAAGGTAAAACTAGGCCTAAGTCGCCTGGAACGGCTTCTTTCAACGTCGGTTCGATAAAACCTTCTTTAATTCGTTTTTCTGTTGATCTTCTTCCCTTTAAAATATCGCCATACTTTTGTACAATGATACCGCCATTTGATAATGCATTAGCGAGCTTGGAAATGGCAATGGCATATTCATTCGGTTTATCAAATGGCTCTGAGAAGGTGTGAGAAACAAGCAATGCAAAATTCGTATTTGGGCTCCCAAGCTTCGGGTCTTTATATGCATGTCCGTTTGCTAGCATCGTGCCAGAGTGATTTTCCACAACGACATGCCCGGAAGGATTGCTGCAAAAGGTTCGCACTCGGGTGCCAACAGAAGTATTAAACGTAAATTTCCCTTCGTATAAGTGCTCATTGATTTCTTCCATCACGATATTTGAAGTTTCAACACGAACCCCTACATCAACTTGATTGCTGATCATCTTTAGTCGCCTTGATTTTAATAGCTTAGCTAACCAGACACTTCCATCTCTTCCTGGTGCAATAACAACCTTATCAGCAGAAATCGATTCACCCGATTTCAATTGCACACCTGTTATTTTATGTCCTTCTGAAGTTCTCTCAGTCATTAAATCTTCCACTTCTGTTTTAAAAGCCATATCAATTTTTTCTGTTAAGTAACCATAAATATCCTGAAGGATTTGCAGATTTTGTTCCGTGCCCAAATGCCTCACTTGAGCGCGAAGTAATTTTAAACCGGCTGCATAAGCTCGTCTTTCAATATCTTTTACTGCTGGCGTCAACGGATCCGTAGTACTTGTCGTTGCTCCATGTTTCAAGTTAATTTCATCCACATATTTTATCAGTTCAATGACTTGTGAATCTGACAAATAATCAGTCATCCAGCCACCAAACTCACTTGTAATATTAAATTTCCCATCAGAATAAGCACCAGCTCCACCAAACCCATTTGTAATTGAACAAGCTGGCAAACATCCAGCAAATTCTTTTCTTCCTGCTGCCGGTGGGCATTTTTCAATTTTCTTTTGCAGAATAGGGCAATTTCTTTTAAAAATATCATGGCCTTTATCTATCAAAACAATCTTTGCTTCTGGCATCTTTAATGTTAATTCATAACATGTAAAAATTCCGGCAGGTCCTGCTCCAACAACGATTACATCATAGTTTGTTTTCATCGTTCATCCCCCTGTCGCCGCTCTCGTTTTTCGTGTTTTTTCAAATCCTTTAATAATATAGCAAAGAAACTAAGGGGGGTCAACAATAAAATACGAACTTTAATTTGAAATAATTACAAAAATGTTCGTCAATTGACAAACTTCGCTATTTTTTACCTTGTCTTCTTATATAAGACGCCCAAGTTCAAAATAGGACAAAATGAACAGTATTGTTTCAACTAAAACAGATAAAAAAGGAATTACCATAAAACAAGGTAATTCCATGTGTTCAATCTTATTTACAATAACAAGCACCAATAATAATCAATAGGATGAAGAGAACGACTATTAGCGCAAACCCTCCGCGATAACCGCCAACAGCTACTCCTCCTACAGCTGGTGCTGGATAAGCATATCCAGTATAGCAAGGGTCATATCCACAACCATCATATCCATACCCGTACATTCTATCTCCACTCCTTCGTTTTTTTAGTCAATCGATTCTACACTTCAAGCAAAAATAAACAGTAAGCTTTCGCCTGTGTACTGCAATTTTTTACTGTAGAATCAATTTAGGTTGTTATCACTGCTAATGTATGTAGTAGGTACTTGACCCGTATGTGTATTTGCCCAAATTGTACAATGTAATGAAAAAGAATTTAAAAAAGCAACCCATAAAAAGGATTGAGGTTCTCTTTTTATAGGTTGCTTCTATATCAATTCTCTGTAAATAATTTTAAGTATTCCCCATACCCTTCTTCTTCAAGCTTTTCTTTAGGAATAAATCGAGTAGCTGCAGAATTGATGCAATATCGTAATCCAGTTGGTCCAGGACCGTCGTCAAAAACATGGCCAAGATGAGAATCGGCTGTTTTACTCCGAACTTCTGTCCGGATCATAAAATGACTCCGATCTTCTTTTTCAATAATTTCATCTTCCTCAATCGGCTTTGTAAAACTCGGCCAACCACAGCCTGCATCAAATTTATCTTTTGAACTGAACAATGGCTTTCCCGATACAATATCTACGTATATGCCATCAGAAAACTCATTCCAATATTCATTACGAAATGGCGGTTCCGTTCCGTTATTTTGCGTAACTTCAAATTGCATCTCAGTTAATTTTTCCCGCAAATCCTTATTTTTCAATTTTCTCACCCCAATGTCTTTTTATAAAATCGACTCTTCCTGAGCCTTTGCTATATGAGTGATATCTTGCCGGATTTTTGCGATAAAAATGTTGATGATATTCCTCTGCTTCATAAAACGGTGTTGCCGGCAAAATTTTGGTGACAATTGGTTTTTGAAAGCGGCCGCTTTCTTGCAGACGCCTTTTGGACTCCTCTGCTATCTTCTTTTGTTCTTCATTATGATAAAATATGGCCGTCTGATATGATTCTCCCCGATCATAGAACTGGCCGCCAGGATCCGTCGGATCAATTTGTTGCCAATAAATCTCTAACAATTTTTCATAGGGAAACTGTTTTTGGTCAAACGTGATCTGTACAGCCTCATAGTGACCGGTCGTTTCACTGCAAACCTCTTCATAGCTTGGATTCTCCTTATGTCCACCCGTGTATCCAGAAACTACTTTAATAATGCCTGGTTGTTCGTCGAAAGGCTTAACCATACACCAAAAACAGCCGCCGGCAAAAGTGCCTACGTCGAATTCTCGACTTTCCATCAATTATCATCCTTTCAACTTTGTTAATATATTTAACTTAGTATTAGATTAAGGAATCAAATTAGGAAATGCAAATAACAAGATTTCATTAATAAAATATTGTCCCAGATCAGCTTGAAGAAATTTGCCCTGAAAGATGATTCCTCCTTTTCCTTTCAAAGGACAAATAAAAAAACGCTGCTCTTCCAAAGCGCTTGCTTTGCGGGGAGATTTGTCAATAAGCTCCTCTGAAATGTCATATCTCCTTAAGCATACACATTTGTTTAGCTCCGATTGGGGTACATTTTCACCACTTATAGTCCTCCATTACCATAGCTTCACATCTTAAAAAGAGTAAAATTCATTCTGTACATTCTAATAAAAAACGAACCCTTCCATTCTCTTTTAAAAAGAAAAGACTGTTGATAAACAACAAAGCGAATCAAGTTTGTCCACAGTCTAAAATTAGCCGAAAATCCGCTTATTAATTGGTTGGAACCAACAGGGAGAATTGAATATCATCATCGACTAAATCAAATTTATTCACTTTTACCTTTACATCACTTTTTAAATTCATTCTTTGCAAAGAAACGTAAATAAGCTCATCATTTGGCTGAATATTGACCCATTCAGGAAAATCGTATTGATCACGAATAAACTTTAATACATAGGAGACAGGCAACTGAATTTGACCAATCGAGATCGACTTTTGCTTCAAAATGATGTCTCCATTTTCAAGTGCTTCCGGTTCAAAAGTTAGCTTCATCTCAATATCTTGAGTAAAAACCTTCATCGTCCCATATAATTCCACTTCATCATTCAGGAGAACCTCGTACGCAATTGGACTTGTTAATCCTTCCTCCTCAATATAATGATTAATAATTTTGTTTAAATCAGCTTTTGTCGCTTGAATGTGAAACTGAACATCTTCTTCAACCGGCCCGTCCGTTGGTGGTAATGCTTTGTCTTTAATCGGCATATTCACCATAATCACAACCAATAAAACAAAGAGGATATTCAACCCGAGCAGGAAAAAAAATATCCATTTCCATTTGTTAGTCATCTTGTTCGTTCTCCTTCTTCACTGCCACAAGCTTTTGACCTACTGCTTCATTTTGTAAAACATGAAAAACTTGATTTGCCATTAGCTCGTATCCTTTATCATTTGGATGAAAATAATCGGAATAGAGTAAGTCTTCTACACTATCTTTAAACAGATCGGCGATTTCCACAAAAAGCGTACGATCATATTTTCTTAAAACGTTTTCACTAACATGATTCCATTTTTCAATGACTATATCCATTTCTTTCACGTCAGCAAGAAAAAGGAAGAAAGGATTGTACAAGCCAATTAAGCCTATTATCGCCTCATCGTTTTCCTGTCTAATCGTATCCATAACAGAAGTCAATGTTTTCTCATAGTGAATAAGTTCACGATCGAAATCTTTCATATCCAGCCCTGAAAAATTTTCGCGAACTACCTTCATAATATCGTTTCCACCAGTAGTGATTAATACTATGTCTGCTTCTTTCACCGCAGTTCTTATTTCTTTTGTCCTTAACCGATTCAATATTTGCGAAGTGCGATTTCCACTCACTCCAAAATTATGAAATATCGCTTCTTTTATTCCCTTTTGCTCCTCAAGCTGCTCTTGCAAATAAGGTACATAACCGCCCCTTTTTGTACTGTCACCTACACCTTGTGTCAATGAATCACCAACAGATACGATATGATATGTTCTCGGAATAAAATCATATGGAATGTTTTCTTTCGGTGTCAACGATGTCTCTTTAAATGAACTAGGTTGTTCTTCTATCTGATGGTTACAGGCAACTAAAAGACTAAAACTAATACAAAGAGTAAAAGAGGTGAATATTCTCTTCATCTTTTCACCTTCCCTATAAAGCTTTTATCATTATATCAAGGATTAAAGGAAACGAAAAGAATCCTCCTCTAACAATATAGAAAAGTAGACCTTGCATTAGAAGGTCTACTTTCATTTATTGCAATGCTTTTATATCGTTAATAATATCTGCAAATGGCACATCATTTGCCCCAGAGTAGTACTTCATGATCGTTCCCTCTTGGTCGACTAAATAAAAATAGGTTTGATGAATGACTTGATCCTCGTTCTCAGGTTTTTTCACATATGTCTTGAAATTTTCACCTGCGAAAGTTTCAATAAACGTCTGGTCATAGCCAGTTAAAAAATGATAATTGCTGAAATCCAAGTCAAACTTCCCACCGTAATCCTTTAATACTTCAGGTGTATCGACTTCCGGATCGATCGAAAATGAAACAAATTCAATATTTTCGATCTTCTCGTCCTTCGCCATTTGCTGAAGTTTTGTCATATTGTGCGTCATTGGCGGACATACAGTTGTACAGTTCGTGAAGATAAAGTCCGCAACCCATACCTTTCCTTTTAAATCCTTCTTTCCTAACTGCTCACCATTGTGATCAGTAAAAGTAAAATCATCCAAAGGCCAATTTAACGGATCCTTAACTCCGCTATTATTACCACAAGCAGACAACAATAAAACAAGCATCATTCCAATTAAACTTATTCGATATTTCATTTTTTCACCTGCAATCCCATTCAACATTCAAACTTTATTGTAGCAAAGCAATTGATTATTGGAAAGAAAAATGAATGAATTCTACATCATTCCACTTCCTCATCAAGCGGAACCGTAATTGTAAATGTTGTCCCTTGCCATTTTTCACTGACCACCTCAATTTTGCCTTTCATTCTTTCAATGATTTGATAGCACACCATCAATCCCATCCCAGTGCCCTTTTCCTTTAAGGAATAAAACGCCGTCCCTAATCGGGCAAGCTCCTCTTCAGTCATGCCGATGCCATTATCCTTTATTTCAAAAACTCCATTTCCCCCATTTTTATATACTTTTAAGCGTAACGTCCCACCGTCCTTCATCGCCTCAATCCCATTTTTTAAAATATTGATTAACACCTGGATCAATTCACTTCTATTACCGATCACTGTTATTTCATCCTCGATGACCGTCTCCAACTCTATATTCTTCGACATCATTGCATATGAATTCATTAAATCCATCGCTTTATGGGCCAGAACGACTGCATCCACTTTTTCTGTATTTTCCATATCCGGCTTCGCTAATGATAAATAATCATTGATAATGGTCTCCGCCCGATTCATTTCTTCAATCATTAATTTTACAAACATCTGTTCTTCTGTAGAAAGTTCTTTTTTCGACTTGAAAATTTGCAAGAACCCTTTCACAACCGTCATTGGATTGCGGATTTCATGAGCGACCGAAGCAGCAAGCTGGCCGATCGCATTCATTTTTTCAGCACGTTGAAGCTCTTTTAAAATTTTTGTCTTTTGAATAATGTTTTCCATTTCACCGATAACGTCCTCAAATTTTGACGTTTGCCGTCCTTCCTGTGATTTTTTGCCTAAATGCTTAGATGTCGTCGTTACCCGATCAAATAACAGTGATAATTGCTCAGTCATATCGTTAAATCGAGCAGTTAATTGGCCTAAATCGGACTGATCCTTTATTGGAAGCTTGACTTGAAAATTGCCATTACTTACCTCGTTAATTCCATAAATAATTTCATTTACAGGCTCAAGAACTTTATTTAAGCCTTTTTGAAAAATGAAATAAACAGCAATTGTAATGAAGAGAAATATAATACATAACGAATAAATTAATTCACTCTGAAAGTTGTCAATATTAGATGCATCGGTATGAATGGCCAATAAAGCAATGATGTTGCCGCCACTATCTTCAATCGGTGAAATTGCTGATATCCAGCTGCCGTCTTTTTTATCGTAGAGGCTGCTCGATGTCACCTCTTTCGTTACTAACGTATTTTGCAGCGCCCTGTAAAACTCCTCTGATGCTTCGAAAGGCTGGAATGCCTCAATTCCTATTACTTCCTCACTGCTTTTCGATGAAACAACAGAGTACAATTTTTTATTTGTTTCATCCGGCATTAATATGAAACCATGAAATAAAGGAGAGTTTTTTTCATTTATCAGATTTAAATGCTCATAAATCTTTTGATAACTCGGATCAGAAACATTTCCAGCATGAATGATTTTTTTGACTTCTTCTCCTTCAATAGTTGAGCTCCATAATGACGCAAATCCTACCACCTGTCTTGTTAGTTGTTCTTTCATTTCCTTCATTTGGAGTGATAGAGCAATTCCTCCAGTGGCAAGAACCACCACCAAGGTAATGCAGAGCGTTAAAACCATAACCTTGCTATTCAAAGAAACATTTCTGAATAATTTCCACATATCAGTCCCTCATATTCCCAAGCTTTGTCTGTTAGTTCTTCCATTTCGACATAATTGGAAAGAATCCTTCTATTCACAAAAAAATGCTGAAGAAAAAGTTGTTATTACACAACTTATTCTTCAGCATCTTGATGTCACTTCATGATCATTCGAAATAATACATAAAACCAATGGCACCTGGCCCCGTGTGCGTACTAATGACCGGCGTTGTAAAAACAACGTCTATTTGCTCATAACCAGTAAATTCAAAGATCGCCTTTTTTATTTTTTGCGTAAGTTCAAGGCCTTCTGCATGTGCAATACTTACACATTTAATCGTTTTTCCTTTTACATCCTTTGCAAATTCTTCTGCAAGAAACTTCGCTGCCTTGCTATGGCTTCTTACTTTCGTAACCGGAGTATATACTCCACCTTCTAAAGACGCAATGGGCTTTATATTAAGCAAGGATCCAATAATTCCCTTCCCTTTTCCAATCCTGCCACCTTTGATCAGATTTTCTAACGTATCGACATAAACGAATAATCTAGTATTGTCGCGGATTTTTGCAACGGCTTCCAAAATTTCATCCACCGATTTTCCTGCTTTAGCCATTGTTGCTGCTTCTATCACCTGGAATGACAGCGCTCTAGAAATGTAACGGGAATCAACGACCTTTACATTTCCTTTTGCCATGCTAGCAGCTGATTCTGCTGACTGGACAGTTCCGCTCATGCCACCAGTCATATGGATTGAAAGGACGTCATAACCTTCCTCATGTAGCCGATCATATACCTGCAAAAACTCTCCAACTGGAGGCTGTGAACTTTTCGGTAATTCTTCTGCCTCTTTCATTTTTTGCATGAATTCTTTCGCTGTAATATCTACCCTATCTATATAGGTTTTTCCATCAATATGTAATGACAAAGGAACCACTTCAATTTCATATTTCGCTAATACATTATCATCTAAATCAACTGTTGAATCTGTAACCACTCTAACCTTACCCAACCCATCACTTCCTCCATTTCATGTTGCTTTTCTCTATATTATACACATTTATACGTACAGAATTAAAGTCATGTGTCTAATATCCTTTTATTCTAAAACGCTTTCTTTCATATGAGCAAAATAAGCCATAATATATGAACAATCGTAACACTTGAATATAAAAGTAAAGAGATGATAAGTAATCCCTTAACAAAGATTGAAGCCTGCCGATGTTGAAAAAACATGGCAAGAATAAACAAAAAAATAGACAGAATCGCTTTCAAAGAAAGAAAAAGCAAAAGGTCCACTTGAATAATATAATTCATAAATGGGTTTAATTCGTTTATCAAATCAAAATGAATACCGAAGAACGTCATTAAGCCATCGAAAAGATTCAGGATTGATAAAAAAAGCAATAATATACTTGTTTTCATTATTCTAACGGATTTCTCTGTTTTTCTTCCCATTTCTTAAACTTTACAAACTCTAAGTATTTTTGAAACTCAGCCTTGTCAACTCCGTTATCAATTGCTTTTTTTATTAAATCGATCCATTCTTCGTCTAATTCTTCCGAATCTTGTCCAAGTAAATATTCAATCGTGGTGCCCAATGTCTTTGCCAATTTTGATAAAAATTGCAAGGACGGATTTTTTTGCACATTTCTCTCAATATAGCTCAAATATGATTTTGAAACACCAGCATATTTCGCCAATTCCGAGATAGAGTAGCCTTTCTTTTTTCTAAGTTCCTTAATTCTCTCACCTACCATGTTCTATTTCCCCTTTTTCAATCTTAATATGTACATTATAAAGAACAACAACATCCTTTAAAAAGCACATTTCTGATAGAATTTGAGAGGAAATAGCTAAAAATGAGAGTAAACAGGAGATTCTATAAAAATAATGGCAAATTTATATTTTTTCAAAATAATTCACATCATTTTCTCCGTACGCAAATATATAAAAAACCGAGCCATCGCCCGGTTCATTCTATTCCGAAAACTCTACTTCCCATTCCTGTTCTTTTTTCAGCTTACGTTTATAAACGATTTTTGATAAGTTAATACTAATTTCATAAAGGAATAATAATGGTATCGTGACTAGAACATCTGACATAATATCTGGCGGAGAAATGACTACCGCGATCACAACCAATACAAAATATGCATATTTTCTCACCTTTTGCAACACATAAGGATTGATAATTCCCAGAGATGTTAGAAACATTGCCACGACTGGAAGCTCAAATAAGAATCCAAATGGAAGGGTTGTATTCATAATAAACCGGAAATACTTATCCGCAGTAAAATTTGTGACAACCATATCCCCACTTAATTCAACCAAGAAATTCATTATTGTTGGGAATATGACGAAATAGCCGAAACATAGACCAACAATAAATAAAATAAATAGGGCAGGAATATAAGATAGGGAAATCTTTCTTTCATTCGGCTTCAAAGCAGGCTTAACAAAAAGCCATATTTGTAGAGCTAATACTGGGATAGTACCAGCAATGGCAATAATTGTACCAATCATGAAATAAATCCAAATAATATCACTCGGACCTAAAACAACGAGTTTAACATCCAGGTCACGAACAAACCATTCATATATATCTTTTACATAAATAAAGCCGACAATAAAAAACACAAGAAATGCGGCAACAGATAAAATGATTCTTTTTCTTAATTCATCTAAATGGTCTATTAAATTTAATTCTTTATCATTCATTAATGTCCCCTACCAACTACAAAATTTATACATCTAAACGAAAGGCCGTTAGAGGAATAGTATATCATATTAAAAAAAGATTTCTTAACCCATAAACTACAATTTCAGAAAAAAAGTGCAAGATAGAAATCTCACACCTTATTTTGTCAATTTTGTCATGTCTTTAATTTCTTTTTTTTCTTCTTCGAATTCTTCCATAACATCACTTGTTAGTTCTTTTGTTGATTTTTTAAATTCACGTAATGTTTGCCCGAATGCTCTTCCAATCTCAGGGAGCTTCTTCGGTCCAAAAATGATTAATGCCAATACTAATATTAAGATTAAACCAGGTACTCCGATGTTTGACAACATGTGTAGAACAACCCCTTTTAATAAGATCATTAATACGGTTAATTGATAACTCAACAATACCACTATAATGTTTGAAAAGCAATAATCGCAGCATCGATAGGACAATCAACCCTTCCTAATATGATTATAGTATTTTTTAATCTTTATAGGGGCATTATCCACAATTGTTCATAAGAAATTCACATTTTAGATAAGAAGATTAAAGAGATCCCGGTCCTTATTCACTTCTTTATAAGAAAACCCTTTTTTATTCATACGATCAATTAGAGCACAGTAGTTTTCTTTTCTTTGCAATTCAATTCCGACCAATGCAGGTCCATTATCCTTGTTATTTTTCTTTGTGTATTCAAATCTAGTGATATCATCTGTCGGGCCTAATACTTCGTCAAGGAATTCTCTGAGAGCTCCAGCCCTCTGAGGAAAATTAACGATAAAGTAGTATAGTAATCCCTCATACAAAAGTGATTTCTCTTTAATCTCCTGCATTCTTCCAATATCATTATTTCCCCCGCTTACGACACAAACTACATTTTTCCCTTTAATTTCTTCTCGGTACAGATCAAGTGCTGCAATCGGCATTGCACCTGCTGGTTCCGCAACAATCGCGTGCTCGTTGTATAACTCCAATATGCTTGTGCACACCTTTCCCTCCGGGACAAGCAATATATCATCCATAAGCTCCTGACAAATATCAAACGTTTTATTTCCAACACTTTTCACTGCTGCTCCATCAACAAATTTATCGATTTTGTCAAGGCAGATAACTTCCTTCGCTTCCATGGCTAACTTCATCGAAGGGGCTCCCAAAGGCTCCACCCCGATCATTTTCGTATTAGGGGACACACTTTTTACATAGGTGCTCAGACCTGAAAGTAGTCCTCCCCCTCCAATACTTCCGAAGACGAAATCAATTGGTTCTTCACAATCATTGAGAATTTCTACGGCAACAGTCCCTTGCCCAGCAATGACCATTTCATCATCAAACGGATGGATAAACGCACGTTTTTCCTGTTGTGCACATGCGACCGACTTATGATAGGCATCATCAAACGTATCACCGATTAACACAATCTCGACGTATTCCCTCCCAAATAACTCCACTTGACTAACCTTTTGCTTCGGCGTTGTTGTCGGCATAAATATTTTACCGTGTACGCCAAGTTGACGGCAGGCGTATGCTACACCTTGAGCATGATTCCCTGCACTCGCGCAAACAACGCCATTTCTTAATTGTTCCTCACTTAAAGATTTTACTTTATAAAATGCTCCTCTAAGTTTAAAAGAGCGGACATGCTGCAAATCCTCTCTCTTCAGGTATACATTACAAGAATACTTCTCCGACAACCGTTCATTTTTTTGTAACGGTGTATGGGCAACGATATCCTTGAGCTGCTGGTATGCAATAATTATATCTTCCACTTGCAGCCATTTTCTTTTTAGTACATTCTGTTCCATATCATTCCCCTACCTCTAATATCACAAAATTTTTAAAAAACTTCCTTAATTTAATTTGATTATTTTAACATGTTCTTCAGCAATTGTTAAGCCTGTTATTATAAAATTATTATTATTCTCATTTTTAAAACAAAAGATTTACTATATTTCAGTATTGTTCTTTGCTCATTTTCTCACATCACTTATGGAATGCAGAGCTGAAAGGCGTGTGAAACTTAGGTCTCACACGAAATGATCCAAATTCATTTTATCAACAATATTATTTTACACGGCCCACAAAAAAAGCCCCCTGAAATCAAGAGGGCCCAGCCTTATTTCCTGTCATAAATGACAAAGTCATAATCATATGGGTTTTGTTCGTCTTTCAAGCCTTTTTCTTTTGATATAAGCTGCCATTCATCCATTGCAATCTGGGGAAAGAAGGTGTCTCCTTCAAAACTTGCATGAATTTCAGTAATATACAGTCTATCAGCTTTAGATAATAGCTCCTTAAAAATCTCTGCTCCCCCAATGACGAAAAATTCCTGTTTTGGCTTTTGTTGACAAAAAGATAATAAAGTTTCTAGATCATGAAATACGGTACAATCATCAAATTGAAAATCTGCATCCCTTGTCAGGATTATATTCTCTCTGCCAGGCAATGGGCGGCCAATTGAGATAAATGTCTTCCTACCCATGATGATAGGATGCCCCATTGTTGTCCTTTTAAAAAATTTCAGATCCTCTGGTAAATGCCACGGGAGTTGATTATTTATTCCAATTACACGGTTGTCATCCATTGCCACAATAAAAGAAATCATACACTGACCACACCTTTAATATGAGGGTGAGCAACATAATCGACCAATTCAAAATCTGCAAATGTGAATTGGAATATATCTTTTACAGCTGGATTAATTTTCATTTTAGGTAGTGGATATGGCTCTCGTGTGAGCTGCAACTGCACTTGTTCAATATGATTATTATAAATATGTGCATCACCTAATGTATGGATGAATTCTCCTGGCTCTAGATCACACACTTGAGCTACCATTAACGTTAATAAAGCATAAGATGCTATATTAAAAGGCACGCCGAGGAAAATATCTGCAGAACGCTGATACAACTGACACGATAATTTTCCATCTGCGACATGAAATTGAAACAGACAATGGCATGGAGGAAGTGCCATCTTGTCCAGATCGCCTACATTCCATGCATTTACAAGTAAGCGCCGGGAATCTGGGTTTGTCTTTATTTGTTCAATCAGTTGGCTAATTTGGTCAATCGTACTTCCGTCTGCTGCAGTCCATGATCTCCACTGATGGCCATAAACTGGACCCAATTCCCCCTCAGAATCAGCCCACTCATTCCAAATTCGCACACCATTTTCTTGCAGATATTTCACATTCGTATCCCCTGCTAAAAACCAAAGAAGCTCATGAATAATTGATCTTAAGTGCAGTTTTTTCGTCGTCACCAGCGGAAATCCGTCTGCTAAATTAAAACGCATTTGATAGCCAAACGTACTAATCGTCCCTGTTCCTGTTCTATCTTCTTTTTGGACGCCATTTTCCAGAACATGCTTGCACAAATCTAAATATTGTTTCATAAATTCCACTCCTGACATCTTTCTACTAACTCCTGCTCCTCATTTTCTAGAGCAAGAGAAATTAAATATGGTTTATATTTTACCACAATTGGTCGTCTAACGATTTCTAAAGCTTTCAAAAAAATTACTGAAGGTTTTTTATATATTCATAAGTCAAAGGAGCTTTGTTCTTTAAGATGGTACGATTTTCCTCATTCACATAATACATTGCAAATGCTTCAGCAAAATACTCTTCTGGTAAAGTGATAAAATACGCTTGGTTTTGAAATAAGGCATGTTTTTCATTCGTCCATATATGAAGAAAAACAGGGTCAAAGCGAAGCTTATTATAAATAATTCGATCAATGGAATGGGCTAGCTCATGTAATTCTAAATTAACAGAGCCATGGCCCATCCCTTTTTCACTATGACCAATTTTGACGAGAACAACTCTTCCTCCGCCAATCCCAGGTACCTCATCCCATTTTTTCTGATGGACATACCCTCTTGGAATAAGCCCTCTTAAATGTTTAGCACTAGGATTATCCGTTAATTTCCCTACAAATAACTTTAAATAAATCCCGTTTTGATGTATTTTTGCTAAGAGAGGAGGCGGAAGCTGTTGAATATTTTTTATTATCGCAGCAGCTTTTTCTTCATCAAATTTTTGTTCTGGTAAAATAACCATTTCATTTACAGGGGCATTGCCATCTAAATAGAGCAGTTGTTTTAAGAGCGAATTACTAGGATAATATTTTAAAATAATCCCATCATAGGATTGCGTAGAATTCCCTAATAGAACTACAAGGAGAACCCAAATTCCGATTACGGAGATTCGTTTTTTCATTCTTCTACTCCCCTTTCTAACAATAGGAGGTTTATCATGGTTGAAATAATTGATCCATCCCATACTCTTTATTCCATTCACTTGCACATCTCTGATGAAATAAAAGTAGAGGTTGGAAAACTAGGAAGTATTCTCTTTAAAAAGGGAGAGTACATTTACGTAGGAAGCGCCAAACGCAATATTATTGCTCGGATAAACCGTCATATCAAGGAGGAAAAGGTGCAAAAATGGCATTTTGACTATTTACGACCACACGGTATTATTACAAAAATTATAACATATGAAACTAGTATCGGAGAGTGCCAGTTAGCTGAGAAATTAAGGAAAGAAAGTGGAGGATGCTGGCCTGTTAAAAAATTTGGCTCTACTGATTGCAAATGCCCTTCTCATTTAATTTTTGTCGCAAGTTCATAACGACTTACATTTTCCTAGGAGGCTTTGTTATAGGACGGTGCTGATTTTTGGCTCAGTTGAAAAAATAAGGGACAAAGCATTCGAAAAACAATATTTCACGATTAGTAGAGTAGGTCTGTCCGTGTAACAAGAACATATAGAGAGCAAGCATGAAGGTACAATAAATGTCTCCTTCATTAACTTTTTTAACGGCACTACCGAGGATTGACTTTGTTCTGTTGATGGGAATGGCGTTTATCCAAGCATTTTAAAAAAGGTGCACGACAAAAAGACTGTAGACAAACCTCCATGAATTCAGCGAGTTTGTCTACAGCATGCTTCTGTTAAACAGGATCATTCGTTCGTATTGATACTTTTAAAGCCGGCTACACTTGTAAGCCAAAGTTTCGGCAAAGGGCTGCAAGTCCCCCGGAAAATCCACTTCCTACTGCATTGAATTTCCAATCACCATTATGCTTATATAATTCACAAATAACTACAGCCGTTTCCACGGAAAAGTCTTCGCCAAGATCATAGCGCAAAACTTCTTGATTCGTATCGGCATTAACAACGCGAACAAAAGCATTTGAAACCTGACCAAAGTTTTGGCTCCTCTGCTCCGCATCATGAATGGTTACCGTAATGGCAATTTTATTAATATTGGCAGGGACTTTACTGAAATCAATTTTAATTTGTTCATCGTCCCCATCACCTTCACCTGTACGATTATCACCTGTATGCTCAACAGAACCAGAAGGATGGATTAAGTTGTTATAAAAAACAAAATCCAAATCTTGTGTTGCCCTTCCATTTTCATCCGTTAAAAAGGCAGAAGCATCTAAATCAAAATCTTGACCTCCATCATAACGGTTCGTATCCCAACCTAATCCTACGATGACTCTAGTTAAGCCTGGATTCGTTTTGGTTAAATCGATTCGTTGTCCTTTTGATAAATTAATACTGCTCATTATCCTCACCCCATAATAGAATTATTTGAAAGTTAAGCTGGAACCATCATAATAGATTAGGAATAAGTTCTTACTAATTCTCCAAGACTGGCTGCTGTCGTTCCAGTTCCCACCGCAGCAAATTTCCAATCGGAGCCATGACGATAGATTTCTCCAACAATTAAGCTTGTTTTGCCACTGTAATCTTCACTTAAATTGTAATGAATTAATTCTTGTCCACTCGTCGGATTAACGATTCGTATATAAGCATTTCGAATCATCCCAAAATGCTGCCTTCTTTTCACACAATCATAGATATTCACTACAAATACAAGCTTTTGGACATGCGTAGGAATTCTGCTTAAATCCACATTAATTTGCTCATCATCGCCATCACCATGTCCTGTTAGATTGTCGCCAGTATGTTGAATACTGCCATCGCTGCTTTTTAAGTTTCCAAAGTAGATAACATCATTATTATTTTGTAATCTATCATTATCACCTAACATAATCACAGAGGCATCACAATCGATGTTAGAGCCACCACCGCCCCCAAACAGTGAGCCAAAGATACCGCCACCACGGTTCTCAACTGGGTCCCAGCCGAGTCCAACTAATATTCTTGATAGACCTGGATTGCCTTTCGTTAAATCCACTCTTTGTCCTTTTTGTAAATTAATCGCCATTTCATTACCCCCCTGTATGTATTTTTAAATCAGAATTTCAGTTTAGACATTGCCTTGAAGCTTCATCTTTTTAAAGTTATCCTGCAATTGCTCAAGTCTTTTCGTCCCTTCTTCTCTAAGACGCTTATTTTCTTCTTCGATGGACTTAGTTTCTTGCATCCCTTTCATGATAACATTCCAAGATTCCTCGATCGTTTCAATTTTAATACTTGGTCCGCCAGCAAGTCTCGCAATATCAACGCTTTGCTGAGAAATATTTTGCGCGTTGCGCAGAAGCATTTCGTTTGTGCGCCGATCGAGCTCACTCATCGAATCTGCTACAAGCTTTTGGCGTTTAGCAGCAACAGCTTGAATGAGACCGTTCTTAAAGATCGGAATGGTTGTGACAAAAGCAGAATTAATTTTCCCAATTAGTTTTGTGTTTCCTCTTTGCAGCAATCGGATTTGTGGAGCTGTTTGCAGAGCAACCATCTTAGCCATTTCTAAATCATAAATTCTTTGCTCTAGTAGTTCAATGGCATTTCTCATTGTGTCAAGTTGCATAGCTGCAACTTGATCACCAGATTGGGCTCTGGACTCGAGTAACGGGAGTTGGTTCTTTTTCAAATCTTCAACCTTCATTTCCCCAGCAACCACATATTTCTCTAATGTGAGATAATATTGATAGTTTTCTTCATACATTTGGTCAAGCATTTGGGTAGAGTCTACCATTTCACCTTGATATTTAGATATTTCCACATAAATCTTATCAATTTCTCCACCCATCGTTTGATACTTTCCAAATAGTTTTTCAATCAATTTCTCGCCGCGTTTAAATAATTTTCCGAAAAGTCCGCCTGAACTTTGTTCAAAATCCTTTTTATCAAATTTATCCATGATACGTCCAAGCTGTTTTAATAGCTCACCGGAATCTTCTATTTTTGTCGCTCTCATATTGCTTAAAATTTGATCAGAAAATCTTGAAATTTGAACAGCAGGCTCCTTCCCAAACTCCAATACTTGAATTTGGTCTTTCTCATCAATGGAACGGGCAAGCTGTTGGACTTCAGGCTCGTTTCGAAGAGCAAGCTTTATTTCAGAAACCTTCGTTTCTGATAACTTATCTTCAGGTTCCTTCGCTAGAAGATCAAGCTGAGCATTTTGAATCTGATTCATTTTATCATCCACCTTTGCAATTTATATTTAATTGGATTTATTAAGTTCTCCTAAAACCTTGACGGAAAAGGCGTTTCACAATTGACGGCTCTCGATAATCAAGATTAAAAACTACATCTTCCAACCAGTGTATATCATAGAGATGTTCTTCAACATAATTTTCAATATCATTATGACCAGGAGGATTATAGAGAATGATGTCGATGCCAAATTGATTCAGAAGCAATAATAAAGCAGTATCGGTCCTAGTCATCGTTCCATTTAACTCATTGTTAAAGAGGATTATTTTCGGAACTGTCTGAGAATAGTCAAATTGCTGCAGAAGCTGTAAAACATTTGCCGGGATTTGCATGCCTTGGGTAAAGAGGTAGATCTTTACATCGTCCAACGTTTCTTTGTTAAGAGGTTTAAGTGCTGGCTTAGCACAAATGTTTCGAATTGCATTTGCGATGCCCATCTGTAAACCTGTAGGAAGATGACTGTAACGCCAATAATTGCTTTGAATCATTTTTTCGGTGCTTAATAAGCCATCCCGTTCTAAAGCATCTCGATAATGAAAACGAAAATCATTATTGACCGAACTTGAGAACGGAAATTGTTTAATCAGTAAACTTGCTTCACTTGCAGTGAGTGCATGAAGACGATCCCAATACTCCTTACGGTTACGACTCACCCCTTGGATCTTCGCAAATACATTCGGGATGTTTACCACTCCGTTACTTACTTCAAAATCAGGACGGATCATCGCGATTTCCTTTGCAATAATAAAGAGCTCATCATAGGTAGTTTTTAACGTAATCGAACTCGGAGTATATTCCCTTAGCTGCCAAGGCTTATATAACCCAGAGCCTTCATGATTTAAAATAGTCTCAATTTCTCGAGAAGCTCTATAAGCAACGGTAGCTTTTCGATTTCTTCTTTCAGTAGGGAAAGCTTCCGCTTCCTTTTGACCTGGATATTTATGGATGAAGGATAATTCCCCATTCGGATCAATTTCAGCTAAAATATCACGTCCACTTGGACTAAAGATAATTAAATCACAGCCAACTTTCATTAAGTAATAAGCAAAATAAAAATGACTTTTCTTAAAGTCTCCATACCAGAGGAACTTAGGCAAATGCTCGTTCAGATTACTTTCCTCAAGCTCTGGCTGAAGATGATTAAATGACCATTTCACTAAATCAACTAATACGCGGCGCAACTCATGATGTTGCAATCCTTCAGATTCCCTGTCTGCAAATAACTTCAGCGTAGCGATCATCGCCTCGCGAAGCTTACGATGAAGTGCGGGGTCCTTTGCTTTTAAAAGGAGTTGTTCACCGTCTAAAAAAGCCACTAAGCGATTGATTGACAATTTTTGTTCTTGATTAATATTCAGTACTCTTTGTATTGCTTGAAAGTGCTGATTATCTATTTTTTTATCAAGTGTATTTTCACTTAAAAGAGTTAAAATTTTCTCTTCTCCATGAACATACTCAAATAGTTGGTTATAGTATTCATCTTCATCGACAGCTACTCCTAAAAAACGGGCAACCACTTGCCCAACATGAATAGCCCCTTTATCAATTTGATATTGCGGACGTTCCGTAATCGTTTTATTAACCATCGATACCCATGTTTCCAACGATAGTGGCAAGATATGGGCAACTAAATGACTGTAAGATGGATTCATGAAATCCCTTCCCTTTTAACAAAGCTCTTCTTCCATATTTCGATGATGTGATTATAGTATCATCATATCACAGTTAATTATTGATTTTCTAAGAATGCTATATTTTCTATTACGAGAAAATATTCAAAAAGGTTTCATTTTTTTCACTCCTCTTCCCCTTTCACCTTTTTTCTTATCTGTGCATATGTTGTAGCAATCGCACAGCTTAAGGAAGAAGATTTATTAGGAAGGTGAGATTTATGCGCTTACTTTATCGACTGCGAACAACCGGTGATCTCCAGAATGAGTTAAACACCATAGAAGATATTATGTTTTCTCGTATTTTTGTTTATATGGACTTCATCCTTTTATCGTTTATTTTTTCGTATATGCTCTATCCACTACACCAATCTATCGTTTATGGATTGCTTACATTTATTGGCTTCGGTCTGTTATGTTTTAGCTTTTATTATTCATTAGGACTATGGGGCGAAGAAAGATTAAAACAGAAGTAATCCATCAACTATTTGCTTTATTAGCGATTGATAGTATTGATTTTAACAATACCTCTCCACCCTTAACGCCTGCTTGCTCAATGACGTAATAATGTTCCTTTAATGGATAGTTATTAAGTTCACCGTGGCTAAGAACAAATGGATGATGACAAAGTTTTAAAAAGTCATCATCTAATAGTGAATCGCCTGCGCCAATTAACGTCGAAATTCCTTCCCTTTCTTGAATAAACTTAATCGCACTCCCTTTTGATAATGATTTTGGTACAAAATAAAGTTTTCTTCCCTGTAGAGAAACTCTCCAGCCTTTTTTCCGGGCGAATTCCGTTACTTCCAAGAGAAGCTCAGGTGCTATTCCTTTCTCTAAGTAATAATAGATAAAAAGCTCTTCTACCAATCTCAGCTCGCCCTCTATCTTAAAATAATTGATAAGCAGTTTCTTTAATTCTTGCATCGATACAGAAGAGCTTCGTATTTCCTTTGAGATTTTTTCTTCCCATTCTACCAGCTTTTCACCTTTGTAAAGAATAATAGCACCATTTGTTGTCACTGCGTATTGATGAGCGATGTTTTGAAAGAAAACTCTTTTATACTGGGAATGTGATCTTGTTGTGACAGGAACGAACAGGAGCATTGATGATAATTTACGAAGATATGCTAAAGCCATTTTAGACATAAACGATACTTCTTTTTCCTCTCTCTTCTCTACCGCAATTAGCTCTAGTTTTTCATGTTTTGAGTATTCTTCGATCGCACGATGTGAATATATGATCGTCCTATCGAGATCAGATGCAAACATCATTTTTGTTTCTACCTCACATTTTTTATTAAACCACAGCATGTATACTCCATGTTTGGATATTCTTCAACCGGCACATTCCGTTCTGCACACAGCATTAAAATATGCTTGACGAAAGGACTGTTTAAATCCTTTATAAGAATTTTCCACGGCACCCTTCTTAAAAGGACTCTAGTCGTTTCACCAACTCCTGGTTTTACGAAATTAATATCTTCTATAGCAAACTCTTCCATCATTCGTTTTACCGTTTCCAAGCCGGAAAAGGTAGCTTTCTCCAGCACTTTATCCTCTTTCAATCGCGCAGAAACCTCATCCTTAACTAGTGGAAACTGTGCAGTTATCTCTTGCAAATAGTCATTTGACAAATCCTCTGCTTCAAGCTCTTTATAATATTTTGCTCCATGAAAATCATTCGGTCCTATATATTTTTTATTTAAAACCGTCCTGCTCACGAGACCGGAAACAGTTGAGTTTAGACAAGCACTCGGAATGATAAAGTCCTCGCGCGTCCCGTATAGGGATGTGCAATGTCCTGGATCAGCCAGCACAGCTAATGTATCATCAAGTACAATCCCTTCATTGTGCTGCAGTTCTTGGCACGATCTCGTCAATTCAATAGAAATGGCTCCCTTGCCTGTCCAACCATCAATAAATTGCACGTTTCCTCGTGGATGGTGATGGCGTATATATTTAATCGCATTGACATCAAGGCCACGCCCTCTAATAATCGAAACGCTGTAGTGAGGGAGGGTGAGAGCATATTTCCACTCTACATATCTTTTAATCAGGATGCCAATTGGAGTACCGGCTCTTGCCAAAGATACAAGCACCGCATCTTTTCCTTTTAAATTGACTATTTGCTCCGCCACCACCCCAACATAAAGTGCGACCATTTCCTTATATTCATCCAATGTCGCTAAAAAAAGCTTAAGATATTCCTGAGGTGGCTGATACTCAACGGGAAGCGATTCACTATAATGCTCCCCTGATTGTATCCTTTTCTCCCTTGATTCAGTCGTTCCTTCTAAGTCGAGAGCACTAAGATCCTTCAGAAGAAATTTCACATCTTTTTCAGAGTAAGAGCCAATTTTATGATACGGCGCTAATAGCGAATCCATTTCGGAACACCTTCTTTCTCACTTAAATATACGACTTTTATATCGGTAATATTTGTTCTTTTCAATTGGTCTAATTTTGGCTGTAAATGCTCCCACTGAATTTCCTTTTCAAAAAACAGAAACAGGTCATCATATTGATTCTCCATTATATTATAAGCATAGTGCTGTACTGAAGAGTTCTCCGGATTTAAAAAGGAGAAACGATTTCGAACACCATAATGACAGCGATCGGCTGGGTATATCGGACTTCTAGTCGTAGATTGATAATATACATTTGCCCCCATATTGGCAGCAATTCTCATTGGCATGTACATAAATTCACCTGAACCAAGCACTAAGGTTTTGGAACCGCTCCTATATTCCTTTAGCATACGACCTATATTTTTCAACCATTGAAGTGCCTCTTTTTGTTCATCAGCTGTTATTCCAAACCTTCCCGTATAGCGGGTATATGGGGAATTTACAGAGCCATTCATATACATAGCGGATGGCATTAAGACAGGAATAGATGTAATTTGCTGCACCACTTGTAATCTTTTATAGATGGGTTCTTCATGGAAATCTTCCTCTTTAACGCTTCCTTCTACATCGATTGTTCCCTTTATTAAACTTACGGAATGAATGGTAATGCCGAGATCACTCTCCAATGCCTGAAACTGCTCGACATGTTCTTTAGAGCGCCAATCAAGAATTGAAACGATTGTGTACGATTTCCTTGGAAACTTCTCGTGTATCGAACGGATAATATTAATTGTTGTCTTCCCTGTTGTCATTTCATCATCTACTAAAATAATCTCATTAGGCCGCTCAAACCATGGCGACTTTAAATACGCTCGATGTGAAGTTGCATGTGAATGTTCTTCTTCAAAAGTAATGCTAGGCTCTACATCATGTAGAAACTCACGCGTTGTATGCACATATTCAGCCTTTTGAAAGGCATCAAAAAAAGCATGACCTAAAGCTGTCGCCGTTTCAGCAAAGCCAATAATAAGCGGTTCTATATTTTCAGCAACAAAAGGAGAGATATTTTGTGGAAATTGATTTTTTTTAAATTGACTCACCAAAAGCGGCAGCTGCTCAGGAGTAACCCCTTTTACGACTTCTAAATATCTCGCTGCTAAAAGAGCACCTATGTGGAGCCCCTTTTGCGGTGAAATGGGAATATGCTTCCCAAGGACTTTACTAACAAATAAAAAAGAGCGTTTTTTATTAATCCTTGCTGCCATTTCGAATAAATCTTCTAATGAAAGCTGATACGGGTTGTCTTGAATTGCTAATTTAACTGTAAGTCCGTCTAAAATTTTATACGTAATTGTTTTGTTTAAGAAGGTCGACATATGTGTATTCATTTTGTAGCACCCCATAAGTTTCCGATTTAAGCATAATCTTTTGAGCCCAATAGAGATGTGGCTTAAGTTCATTCATTTTGTTGGCAAAAGAACTTTTTAACACTCCTATCTCCCCATTCCCTTCAGCAATAATATGTGCAGCATCCGTGTATTCTTCATACGAGATTGCATTTAATGCTTGTACAGTTTGAATATGTGTTGGGTGAATAATCGTCTTGCCAACAATTCCATTGGCAATGTCCATTAAAATTTCCCTTATAAAACCATCCATATGGCTGCCGATAATTTCCTTGCGAAGCTTTAGTCCTTCTTTGCCGTACCTCTCCAAAAAGGGAGTTTCTCTTATTTGCGGCTTTAATACCCTCTCTGGAGAAGAAAAATATTCCCAAACCGGACCTGAGACAACATATGGGCTGTCTAAACGTACAAACATATTAATAATATCCGCGATGCAATCACGAATAACAGCTATATCATAAACAGTCGTATCTGAATTCCGCCGGATTCCAAATAATCCTGAAAAATCAGTTGCTCCAATTCGGACGTTTAATACATTGTTTTTATATTGATCAAGTATATTTTTAATATTTAATAATTCCTGTTCCCTTGATTCTTTATAAATAATCTCCTTTGTTTCAAGAATAGGCATAGCATACAATGGAGAACGACTATTACTTAAATGAGCAATCTCATGTAAAATTGCCTCCCCATTTCCTTGACGAAATTTAGGAATAACAATGCCTGTAATCACTTCTCTTCGTTCGCCAAGTAAAGCAATTAAGCGTCTTAACTGCTCATTGTTTCTTACGCGAATAAAAATGAGTGGAAGCTCTTCGATGTCGATATAGCCTTTTTCAATTCCTTCATAAAGCTGAGAGAGTTCATGCAAAAGCATCATTTCTGCCTTTTCCACTTCATTATCACCGATCGCATCTTCTAAACAGATCACAAGCGATGTTAGGCCAGCATGTTTTTTTGTCAGAACATCCTCATGGATATTCTTTTTCGTTGCCGGCATATACAAGGTTCCACCAAGTCCATATGAAAGAATTTCACGAGGAGAATACTTACTAAATGAAGTAGGACGCTTGAAAAAAAATTGCTTGATATCATCGTCATAAAGATTTGAAAAAAATCTCATTAAACCTTCTCCTTCTTTTTTTGATCCGTATGATTTCAACATAATTTTAAAAAAGAAAGGGAGCGGACTCTACGTCTGTTCCCTTTCACAACTGTATATGCCTGATTTCTTGGTTTTCATTTATAGATTCTGAGCTTCAGATTGCTTTTTCTTGTTTCGGAAATGAATTATAAAAGTGACCGCAAAAGCAATGAGTAAAATAATAAAGAAGTAGATATGATCAATATGAATATCAACTACACCTAATAACATTTTTACTGATATAATCAAAATCAGTACATATGCGGTTGTTTCAATCTCTGGCACGCGATCAATCAGTTTTAAGAAGATACCAGCTACACCACGCATCATTAGCACTCCGAGCATACCACCGAGCAACAGAACCCAAATTTCTTGGCTGATTCCAAACGCAGCCAAGACACTATCAATAGAGAAAGCGATGTCCATTAGTTCAACTGCCGCAACTGTTCCCCAGAAATTACCAAACAAACGAATTAGCAAGCCGCTTTTATTGATACCTTCAAGCTCTTCCTCACCACTATCATTTTCTTTCCTTTTATCCATAAAGTACTTGATTGCCAACCATGCCAAATATCCTGCACCCAGTATCTTTACCCACCAAAATTCAATAAGGTAAACCCCTACACCGATGGCAAGAAAACGGAATATATATGCGCCAAGTAATCCGTAAAACAAAGCTTTTTTCCTTTGTTTTTCCGGCAAATGCTTTACCATGACCGCAAGAACAAGAGCGTTATCAGCTGAAAGCAACCCTTCCATAATAACTAGTGTACCAATCAATCCCCAGGATACAGGGTCACTTAATGCCTCCACCCACATGTTCCAATCGAAAAACATGGCATATGTATCTAAAATTCCTTGTAATATTGACATTCAAGATGTTCCTCCCAAATTGTAAATGAAATGATTGCTCTAGAAAGACTCGGCATTAGCCGAGCCTTTTAGTAAAACTTTTATAAACTTAACCAACTTGTAAGCCAAAATCTCGTGCGAGTGCAGCTAAACCGCCTTGATAACCACTGCCAATGGCACTGAACTTCCACTCGCCATTGTGTCGATATAACTCTCCCACCACAAGTGCAGTTTCAATGGAGAAATCTTCTCCAAGGTCATAGCGAATTAACTCTTCATTCGTATCTCCATTCAAAACTCGTACGTAAGCATTTGAAACCTGTCCAAAATTTTGGCTTCTTGCTTCCGCATCATGTATGGTAATAGTAAAAGTTACACGTTGAATGCTTGATGGGACGTCATTTAAAGAAATTTTTACTTGCTCATCATCTCCATCGCCTTCACCAGTTCTATTATCACCAGTATGTACAACCGAACCGTTGCCTCCAGTTGTATTATTATAGAAAACGAAATCATTTTCTGAAGCTACTTTGCCATTTTCACCTAATAAAAATATAGATGCGTCTAAATCAAAGTCATTTCCACCATCATATTTATTCGTATCCCAGCCTAAACCAACGATTACCTTTGAGAGACCTGGATTTGTTTTTGTTAAATCCACCTTTTGTCCTTTTGATAAACTAACCGCCATTTTATTACCTCCAAATTTGATAAGTTCATTTCATCAAGAAAACGAACAAGATGACGACTTTCAGTGTCATTGTGTTTGCTCTCCTGCATCAAAGCTCTCTCATTTCCTTTTATCTTAATACGTTTATGCCCTATTAAAGTTTCACAACATATTTATATTTTTTCATAAATTTTTATGAATTTCAATTAAGTTGACTAATTAACTTGATTGAAATTCATAGTTATAACTGACAACTCAACCTGTTAGCTCATCCATTTAGGTGGGGTATTTTTATCCCAGTAAATAGAACCTAACTCATGATGTTCTTCAAAATTGTCCACCGCTGTATGATAATGGAAATTAAACCAATACCCCGCTTGTGGAGGATGATCTTTTCTTACATGAAAGCGAATAAGCTCTTGGTTTTTCCCCTTGTCCGCAATATGAAATATTTTTTCCGTATCTCCACCGGTTGGTGCTTCCGAAATGACAAGGTTTTTTATTTCATCCTCCTCATAGTGCGAAGCAATGGATTGAATGGCCGCTTCAATATTTGGAAGAATAATCTCTTTAAATTCATCCTCTATTACCGGTCTAATTCGCTCACCAAATTTAATATAGGACTGTGACTCTGCATCTTTAATCAATTTGTGTAATGCATCTTCTTCAGATAGCGGGGTTTGTATAAACGTGATTTCATCATGTGAAAGAGAATTCTCATCTGCTTTCGATTGAAACGTATCACGTTTCGGCGGTTTATTGTCAACAAGATCATATATTTGTGAAGGTGAAACAAGTCCAAACGTTAAGACTGTCACCAATACGACAATAGATTTACGCAACCAATTTGGCATGCTGCTATCCCTCCCTTACTGCGTGGAATAATCCACTTTTCTCTATTTGATTCAGTCCTTTTTTTAACATTTCTTCTGACTGAACAAGTGCTATTCTTACGTAACCTTCGCCCCATTTTCCAAATGCATTTCCAGGCGTAACAACGACGTTCGCTTCTTCTATTAATGTAAAAGCAAATTCCTTTGCCGTAAAACCTTGTGGAATTTCTGCCCATATAAACATGGAAGCCTCCGGAGAGCTCACCTTCCAGCCCAATTGCTGAAAACCTCCGATTAGGGTATCTCTTCTTTTGCGATAAATCACGCGATTTTTTTCCAAAAATTCTGAAGGTTGATCTAAAGCCACTGTTGCAGCAGCTTGGATTGGCAAAAAGACTCCATAATCTAAGTTCGACTTTAACCTTTTTAACAATTGCAGAAGTTCATGGTTTCCAGCAGCATATGCAATTCTACAGCCTGCCATATTAAAGCTTTTAGATAATGAATTCATTTCAATCCCAACATCTTTGGCACCGTCAACTGATAGAAAACTCACTGGTTTTCTATCATAATAAAGCTCCGAATAAGCAAAATCATGTAAAATAACAATATTATGTCTTTTCGCAAACGTGATCGCAGCTTTAAAAAAGCCTTCAGACGCGACAACCGGAATAGGATTACCAGGATAATTTAAAATCATTAACTTTGCTTTTTCACACACTTCTAGCGGAATGTCCTCTAAGCTCGGTAAATATCCAGATTCCTTTTTTAAAGGCATCGGATACATGGTAGCCCCTGCCATAGACACCCCTGCCGCGTAAGCAGTATAGCCTGGATCTGGTACGAGCACATAATCTTCTGGCTCACAGAGAGCCATCGGCAAGTGAACGAGACCATCCTGAGAACCCATCAACGTAAGAACTTCATTATCGCAATCTAACTCGACTTGATAATTCCTCATATAATAATTCGTGATGGCTCGATGGAAATCCTCTGTTCCTTTTAGAGCATAACCAAACTTATTTGGGTTGGCAGCTTCCTCTGCCAAAGTCTGTAAAACAGATGGAGGTGGTGCTAAATCGGGGCTCCCAATACTCAAATCAATCAATTCAATTCCTTGAGCTACTTTAGCTTTTTTGATATCTGCCAGCTCCGTAAAAATATTCTCTTGGAAAGCCTTCATTCGACGAGCACTATGTATCAGCATCAACTTTTCCCCATCTTTCTTTCGACTAAATATTTCTATTATGAATAAATTTACTCTATTACTCGTATTCTAAGTTAAACATAGCTATACTTTATAATATAAATTATACATTTATTACGTCTTTAAGGGAAAAGAAGTTTCATTTTTTTATATTCTATTTTATCTATCGTTCGTACTAAGTGAAAACACAATATGCGACAAAGAACATGAAAGGAGTGAAACGTGGTGGATTGGACGATTCTTGTCGTAATTAGCAGCCTGCTGTTACTTGCATACTTCGTGTATTTAGCAATTGCTGATTAATTTTCTTACAGATACCGTGAACCTTGGATTTCACTGTATCTGTAAGATTCCATAATGAAATTTAGCCGTTTTGCGACGCATTACTTGAAAGCCAAATTTAGCAAAGCGCTTGCTTTTATAGTGATCTTTTAATACCACTCTCTCTTTTGCCACCCTTTTGGCATGGTCTATCAAATCTTGAGTTATGTCCTCATACAAAGCAAATTTTGTTAATTCTTTTATGCCATCTGACTCTAGTATTTGGTGTTCAAACATCGGATCGAGATAAACACAATCATAACTGCAACTTTCTAATTTTTTTAAATGTTCAAGTGACAAACAATTCACGACTGAAATACGCTTTAAAGCTGCATTGATTTCAGCGTCTACTGCATCCCATGACTGGAGACCTTTTTCCACGATATAAGCAATAAATGGATTACCTTCTATTCCTACAACATTTCCTTCACCGCCCACGACAAAACTTGCCACAATACTATCGGAAGCAAGACCGAGCGTACAATCTAACAGTTGTGAGCCTTTTTTGAGCTGACATGCCTCAATGAATGGATCGTTCTCTCCTGCCTGCAACCGCTTTATACGAAACATGCTAGAATTCGGATGAAAGAAGAATGGCTGCCTTTCCCCTAAAGGATACAATTCTAACCTTCCCTTTCCTACAACAAGGCAATCATCAGCGTAAATTTCCTGAAGAGCTCGAACTGAACGTTTTAATCTCGGTGCATAATCTATTTTTAAATCCGCTGCGATCATCTGAGCTTCCTTGATCATTTTTTCTTTTGTACGACCAGCTGTAGTTACAAACATATCCTCACCTGAATTTCCTTTTTATAGATTTTGTTATATATCGGTTATTGTTAATTTTTCGCTTATTTTCTCTCTGACTTTCAATATAACTAAAAAGACGTGTGAAACCAAGGCTTCACACGAAATGAACTAAAACAAACTATATTGTTTAACAAAGCTTTATAAAAAAAGTAAAAGGACGTCCTTGACATCCTTTTCATCATAACGATAACTTATTTACAATGATTTTCAAATGCAACTAATAAGTTTTCCATAATCGCTTCCATTGAATGATCTTCAATCTCGTGTCTTGGAATAAAATGAACAACTTCTTTGCCTTTTAAAATGGCCATGGATGGAGACGACGGTTCAAACCCTACAAAGTATTCACGCATCTTTGCGGTCGCCTCTTTTTCTTGACCCGCGAACACAGTAACAAGCTGATCCGGCTTTTTCTCTGCTCTAAGCACTGCTTGAGTTACCGCTGGACGAGCAAGCCCCGCAGCACAGCCACATACCGAATTAACCACTACTAATGTCGTACCTTCGGCATTTTCCATAAAGTCCTCTACTTCATTTGGTGTTAGAAGCTCCTGAAACCCTGCTTGAACAAGTTCTTCACGCATTGGTCGCACCATTTGCTTCATATATTCTTCATATGCCATTGACATAATGAACATCCCTCCTTAAATGAATTCCAATAACAGCATACTATATTTTTGGGTGTTGAAGCAATTTGTTAGCATCTTCAATACGACTGAATATTCCGAATTTTAAAACTTACAAAATTTGTAGAATCCCCCTATAAATTTGTCTACTATTGTCCTATTATTAAAGATAGATATATTGTAGGAGAGGAAGTCCTAAGCATGACACCTAGAAAAAGACTAATTATATTTACCACTTTATTTTGCATTACAATTGTTATTTTCTCTTCATCTATGATTTTAGGAAAACATCTTTCTCTTGAAGCAAAAGTACAAGCCACTACAATCAATAAAAGCACCTATCGCATTCACAAAACAAAATTAATGAATATCGAAGTAAAAGGAAATTCATTAAACACGTTTTTTCAAACGAAAAGTGCTGCCCGCGTGATTTATTTAACCTTTGATGATGGTCCAACTGAATACACAGAAGAAATTTTAAAAATTCTTCATACTCATCAAATTAAATCAACCTTTTTTATGCTCAATGAAAATATGATTAAAAGGCCTGAAATTGTAGAAAACGTTGTTGCAGATGGACATGCAATTGGCTGCCATGGTGTGACTCATCGAGTTTCGAATTTCTATAAAACCATGACATCGCCTCGAGAAGAAATGGATACTTGCGCTAAAACATTAGAGTCCGTTTCTGGGAAATCGAGCAAAATTGTGAGAGTGCCATTTGGGAGCTTTCCTAATTTAACATCCGCCCAAAAAATAGAACTTGATAAAGCAGATTACGTAATGTGGGATTGGAACGTAGATAGCAACGATTGGAAAATCGATAACCCGAAGACGATTACACAATCTGTATTAACTCAAGTGCAAAAATTATTAAAAAAAGACAAAGTCCCAGTTATCCTCTTTCATGATAAAGAGATTACGGCTAAGGTATTACCACAAATTATTGAGGAACTTAAAGATTTAGGTTATGAATTTTTACCAATTAACGAAAATGATATTCCCGTACAATTTCAAATTCATTCATAATATGAGCACAGACCAGGTTTGGTCTGTGCTTATTAATTGTTTATTTATTTCTCATTTCTGTCATTTGCTTCCAAACAGAACCCTTCGCTTCTTCACCATGCTCAATTCTTTCAATGGCCAATTTAATTTGCATGCTAACTTCAAATTCTGGATCGTCTTCTGCGGCTTTTAAGGCCGGAAGAGCCCTTTCATCCCCCACCTCATAAAGGAACATCGCTGCTCTCCAGCGTACAAGTTTACTTTTATCTTGTAATGCTAGCGCCATTTCATCTGCCGCTTCAGTAAATCCTAAATCCGACAAGCAGTCACCTGCCGTTCTTCTAACAGTTACAGCTTTATCTTTTAATGCTTTATAAAGATACGGTAAAACCTGTTTATCTTCAATCATCCCTAAATAGACGGTCGCTAATCTTCGAATCGATGCTTTTTCATCAGACAGAGCTTTATCTAATAGAGGTAAATCCTCCAAAGTTGGATCTTCCATTTGTTCTAACAGCTGATAGCGCTTCTGCCAATTTGGCTCATTTAAATCATCTCGATTTACCTTTATTTTTTTACGCGGTTGGAACTGAACGACCGGATCAGTACTCTTTGCTTGTCGCAATATTTCTTGCAGCCGTTCCTCTGGATATGCTGCAATTAGCTCTTCGACAACTTCCTGTCCAATTTCAGCAAATTCACCATAACGAACTCCGTGTTCTTTCCATTTTCGCTGTAAAATATAGTTCTCATCATCTTCAATTTCTGCCACTAATTTCGTAAATTGTTCGGGCATACCGAAGCGTTTTTCTTCAGTACCATCGGTCAATTTCACTTGAAGAGGGATCCCTTTATACATTTGAATTTGAACTTTGATTTCGCCAAAATGCTCATCCATACTTTGCCGTTCAGAATTATCTCCTTCTTCTTCTCCAAAAGCCCTTCGCACTTGCGAAAGAAGATCTTTCCAATCGAATTTAGCATTGCGTTCGATCGCTAAAAAATCAGCAACATGATAGACACCTTTTATTCCTTCGATGTGCAAAATATCCTGTATTACTAGAGGAGCCCCTGACATCGTTTCTTTTTTATAATTATTGCTTTTTCCCATTGGAAGCTGTTCGTCCAAATTGATTTTCATTGTATTTGGACTCGGAGTAGGTTCAATAGATTTAATTTTCATAATTTCACCCTTTTTACCGGCAATTACACGCCTTACTATTACAGATTTACTTACATTTATCGTAACATAAGAAAGCTTTTGAAACACAAAATGTGCTCGAAAAGCAAATCATTATTCATTTTCAGCTAAATCAGCTAAGTAACTCCATCTTTCGATAAAATGTTCTAGCTTTTCATTTAAGGTATTTTCTTCGTTCATCAAAGCCTGTGCCTTTTCAAAATCACTGCCCGTCTGTGTCATTTCTTCCGCGATTTCTTTGAGTCGCGCTTCAACGTTAGCAATATCCTCGTCGATTTTTTCCCATTCCATTTTCTCTTTATACGTCATCTTTTTCTTTTTTGGCTTCTCTTCGACCGCCGCTTTATCCTTTGAGGGACTTGATTGCTTAATCTGTTGGTTAGCAAACTGACTTTCTAATAGCTCTGTATAGTTTCCATAAAATGATTCAATATTTCCATCTCCATTTAAAATAAGCAGTTGTTCTGCCACTTTATCAAGAAAATAACGATCGTGGGAAACCGTAATAACGACCCCTGGAAAGTCTTCTAAATAATCCTCCAACACCGTTAATGTTTGTGTATCCAGATCATTGGTTGGCTCATCAAGCAATAAGACATTCGGTTCTGACATAAGGATTTTTAAGAGATATAATCGTCGTTTCTCCCCCCCTGAAAGCTTGCGAATCGGAGTTCCATGAGTAAAAGATGGGAATAAGAACCGTTCAAGCATTTGCGTTGCTGAAATCGTCTTCCCATCAGCAGTAGTAACGACTTGTGCCGTTTCCTTTAAATATTCGATCATTCTTTTACTCTCATCCAAATCCTCATTTTCCTGCGTATAATAAGCAATTTTAACAGTTTGCCCGATCACATACTCTCCTGAATCCAACGGGAGTTTTCCTGCTAAAGTGTTTAATAAAGTCGATTTTCCCGTACCATTTCTACCAACGATCCCTATTCTATCCCCCGGTTTCACTAGTAGATCGAAATCTTTTAAGATTACTTGAGAACCGTAAGATTTATTCGCCTTTTTCAGTTCAAAAACTTGCTTTCCTAAACGGCTGCCTGAAAGTGAAATATCCAGCTTATCGCCAGACTTGACAGAAGAAATTTGTTCATCTAAGCTTTCAAAGCGCCCAATTCTTGCTTTTTGTTTTGTAGTCCGTGCTTTTGCTCCTCGACGAATCCATTCCAGCTCACGACGAAATAAATTTCGTTTTTTTTCTAACGTTGCTGCTTCATTTTCTTCTCGGACCGCTTTCGCTTCAAGAAAGGCAGCATAATTCCCCTTGTAGCTATATAGCTTTCCCCTATCTAACTCGAACATGCGGTTTGTAACTCGATCGAGAAAGTAACGATCATGGGTAACAAGCAGCAATGCGCCGCTATACTTGCTTAAGTGCTCTTCAAGCCATTTAACCGACTCATAGTCAAGGTGATTAGTAGGCTCATCTAAAATTAATAAATCAGCTGCTTGAATCAAAACCTGTGCCAAAGAAACTCTTTTCTTTTGCCCTCCTGAAAGCTCGGCAATCTTTTTATTAAATTCCACTATTCCAAGTTTCGTTAAGATGGTTTTGGCATTCGTGCTAACATCCCAACCGTCAACGGCATCCATCTTTCTTTGAAGCTCATAAAGCCTTGCTTGATTTCGCTCGTGATGTGGATCCCTTTCTAAATCCAATAAAGCTCTCTCATATTCTTTTACAACTCGAAGGAGCGCTGACTCTCCAGCATACACTTGATCTAATACAGTTAAATTCTCATCAAGTATCGGAGATTGAGAAGCATAGGCGATTCTATAATCCTTTGGCATCATCACTTCACCGCCATCAGGCAGATCAACACCTGCGACAATTTTCAGCAATGATGATTTTCCCGTGCCATTAACTCCAATGAGTCCAATCCGGTCTTTTTCAGCTATCGTAAAGGAGATGTTTTGAAATAATTCTTTTTCTCCATATGTTTTCGTCAAATTATCTATCGTTAATATTTGCATAAAAACCAATCCAATCATCAAAATTACTCACACTTTATTTTATCATAATGAAACCAGTCCTTGTACATTGAGAGATGCTCGTCCTCATCAAAAAAGGATTCAGAACCGCTTATTCCAAATCCTTATCGAAGACTATTTATCTGGCCTTTGCAAACCATTATACCAACTAATTCCAATCGTATCTTCACCAGCATGAACACCAATCGTCGCCCCTAATGGATGACAGCTAAAGTGCAGGGAAGGAAAATGCAGCTCCAGTTCATTCTTCCATTCTAAAGCGGCTCTTTGATGTAAGCCGTATAAAATATATACTTCTTTAAAGTTATATTTTTCATAAGATTCGCGCAAGTAATTCACGATTTTATCCTTGGCCTTTTTCTCACTGCGCGCTTTATCCTTAATCGTAAGTTCGCCATCAGCTACTTGAATAATAGGCTTTATGTTCAACATACTCCCAAGAAAATATCTTAGTCCAGACATTCTGCCGCTGCGATGAAGTTGTTCAAGGCTACCAACCAACACATAAGCTTCGTATGTTTCTCGCAAGCGTTCAATTTTTTCCTTAATAGCTTCAACTGGAAACCCTTCCCTCAGCCATTTCATTCCTTGCTTGATTTGGACTGTTAACGGGTATGAAAGGATTTTAGAGTCGATTGTGATCACAGGAATATCAACTAACTGAGCAGCTTGTTCACTGGATGAAACCGTTCCACTTAGCTTTGCCGAGACGAGAATCGGGACAATCACATCATAATCTCTTTTAAGTCTATCAAATAATTGTTTAAATTCTCCTACAGACGGCTGCGAAGTTTTCGGTGGTGACTTTAACGATTTCAACCTTTGAAATAATTGTTCTGATGTTAAATCTATATGATCTAAAAATTGTTCACCATCCAGCAATATTGACATTGGAACCGCATACAAATCTGAATGCTGTTTCAGTTCTTGATCTAAACTTGCTGTACTGTCTGTAACCCATGCTATTCTTTTCAAACGCTCTCCCCCTAAACTTTAATTAAGACCAGATACTAAAATTAGATGCTAATTTTATTTTACACACATGGATGGGAGAGCGCTAGCGTGATTATGCTAAAAGGGTATTTATTTTTTGAAGTGAATCGACTATATAGTCTAACATCATTAATAAATCATCAATTTGATCCTCAAGGACAAGGCGATTGAAATCAAGAAAAATTTCTTTCGTAATGGTGCTGCAATCTTCTAACGGATTGTAGCTGATTTTTTGAGTAAATGTTCGCTCTGATCCCCATATATCGATAAGAAGCTCATTTATCCTCTGATGTAATTCTTGGTTATTTTCATGTTCAAGCTTAAAAACGACGAGAACCTTCGCACCTGCAAGTGCCTCGTTTTTTATGTTCGGATGCAGTTCAGCCGCAAGATTTTCTAGCGCAGCTTTTAATATAAACGTACATGAAACCCCGTTACCATTACGATTAGAAAAAGTGATCTCATAATGCCTTGAAAGCTTTGCAAGGTTAATGAGGTCATTGCGATCAAGAATCGATATTTCTCCTTCCAAATCCCGATCATACAATGCCCCTTCAAGAACCACCTTCATATTTTCAAATGCGGTTGGATCAAACATATCCCTCACTCCTTCATAAAATAAACGACAGGGTCACCCCTGCCGCTCCAGACTTGCGACAAACCTTCTTTCTTTGCCAAGGAAGTTACAAAAAAGCTCAAGCTATTGGATCTATTGTACTATTTCCATGTCGAAAGTATTTTTTCTTTTATTTTTACTAACTTTAAAATAAGCCTATCGGATTCCCATCCGCATCAACATCCATTTTTAACGCGGCTGGTGCTTTAGGAAGACCGGGCATCGTCATGACATCACCTGTCAATACAACGATGAAGCCAGCTCCAATAGACGGTTTAAGTTCTCGAACCGTTACAGTAAAGTCTGTTGGCCTTCCTAACCTTGTTGGATTGTCGGATAATGAGTATTGTGTTTTTGCCATACAGACAGGCAAATTGCTCCAGCCAAAGCGTTCAAAGTCTGCCAATTGTTTTTTGGCTTTTGACGAGAATTCAACCTTTGAACCTCCATAAACCTTTTGAACGATCGTTGTAATTTTATCCTCAATAGAATCAGCCAATTGATACAACGGTGAGAAATTAGATTGACCCTTTTCAATTACTTCAAGTACTCTTTGTGCAAGGGAGATTCCCCCTGCTCCCCCTTTTTCCCAAACCTCTGTCAGTTCAACTGGAAGGCTGTATTTTTCGCAGAGTTCGAGAAGGGTCTTTACTTCCTTGTCAGTATCAGTAATAAATTTATTGATTGCCACAACAAATGGCAGTCCAAAGCTTTGAATAGTCTCAGCGTGCTTTCTTAAATTTTCAAAGCCTGCTCTCAGCCCCTCAATACTTTCATTTGCCAGTTCTGACTTCGCAACGCCACCGTGCATCTTTAGCGCCCGAATGGTTGCTACAATCACAACTGCTTCTGGTTTAAAACCTGCTGCTCTTGTTTTAATATTGAGAAATTTTTCCGCTCCTAAGTCTGCCCCAAAGCCTGCTTCCGTTACTACATAATCTGCCAGTTTTGATGCGGTAACAGTTGCGATCGCACTGTTGCAGCCATGAGCAATATTAGCAAATGGACCTCCATGAACAAGGGCAGGGGTGTGCTCAATTGTTTGGACGAGATTCGGTTTGATTGCATCCTTTAATAATAATGTTAATGCCCCCTCTACTCCTAAATCAGCAACGGTTACTGGTTCTTTATCAACATTATACGCGACAATCATATTCGCCAATCTTTGCTTTAAATTTTGCAAGTCAGTTGCTAGACATAGGACAGCCATAATTTCTGAAGCAACTGTAATATCAAAGCCATCCTCACGGGGTACCCCCTGAACCGGTCCACCAAGCCCCACAATCACTTTTCTTAAAGCACGATCATTTAAGTCAACTGCTCTTTTCCAAACAATCCTTCTTTGATCAATACGCAATTCATTTCCTTGTTGTAAATGGTTATCGATAAGGGCTGCCAATGCATTATTTGCCGTTGTAATTGCATGGAAATCGCCAGTAAAGTGAAGGTTTATGTCCTCCATCGGAAGAACTTGGGCATAGCCTCCTCCAGTTGCCCCCCCCTTAATCCCCATTGTAGGTCCTAAAGACGGTTCTCTTAATGCAATCATGACTTTTTTATTTAATTTATGTAAAGCATCTCCTAAACCAACTGTTACGGTCGATTTTCCTTCTCCTGCTGGAGTTGGATTAATTGCCGTTACAAGTATGATTTTTCCTGATTCTTTTGTCTGCAGTTTTTGAATCGTTTCAGACGAAAGCTTGGCCTTATATTTTCCGTAAAGTTCGAGATCGTCCTCAGTTAAATTCAATTCTGCAGCAATTTTTATAATCGGCTCCATTTTGGCCTCTTGGGCAATTTCAATGTCAGATTTAAATTTCACATTTACACTCATAGCATTTACCCCCATTACCATTCATTGATGATTTCCACATATATTGTATCATCTTTTTGTCCAAAGGATTCGGATTTAATTTTGCAAAAGGATTGATACATCATATAAACGGCTATATAATTTAAATATTGAAAATTCAAACGAGGAGATGATCACTTGCCAATCAAAATTCCGAAGCTTCTTCCTGCCCGAGAGGTTTTAGAGAAAGAAAATATCTTTATTATGGATGAAGTTCGAGCGAATACACAAGATATTCGACCATTAAATATCATCATTCTGAATTTAATGCCGGAAAAAGAAAAAACCGAAGCACAAGTGCTTCGATTATTAGGAAACACTCCTTTGCAAGTAAATATTTCTTTTTTACAAATGGCGACACATCAGTCGAAAACAACAAGTCAACTTCATCTTGACCAATTTTATACGACTTACCCGAATATCAAAAATCGAAAATTTGATGGCATGATAATTACTGGAGCTCCGGTGGAAATGCTCCCGTTTGAATCGGTCGATTATTGGGAGGAACTGACGGAAATTATGACTTGGTCAACAACAAACGTCACTTCCACTTTACATATTTGCTGGGGTGCTCAAGCAGCTCTTTACCATCACTTCGGAATCGGAAAGTTTGAATTGCCGCGCAAATGTTCCGGTGTTTTTTCACACATTGTAAATGATCGCAGTGAAAAGCTATTAAGAGGATTTGATGATCAATTTTTTGCCCCCCATTCAAGGTATACCGATGTTCACCAACATAAAATTAACGAGCACCCTGATATTAAGCTCCTCTCCTACTCAGAGGAAGCAGGGCCATTTATCATGAGCGCTAATGATGGTAAACAAATCATGATTACAGGGCATTTAGAATATGACGCGTCTACTTTGGGAGAGGAATATAATCGTGACAGACAGCGTGGACTAAACATTCATTTACCTGAGCATTATTTTCCTAATAATGATCCAAATAAACAGCCATTGAACCGGTGGCGCGCCCATGCCCACCTTCTCTTCTCAAACTGGTTAAACTATTATGTGTACCAAGAAACACCTTACATTTGGGAATAAAAAATGAATGACACCAATGCGAAAAGTTCCTAAACAGATATGTTAAGAGATTTTCTTCACACTGAACGCCCTCCAAATAATTAAGTGCTGATGTCTTGTCGAAAATTGTAAAACCGAAGTTTTACTGCTACTTCAGCTTGTTAGACGTTAGGCTGCTTGCACAGGATGGGGGTAAACCAAAACGACTCACCCTTCGACGAAGGCTAACCTTTTCTAAATCAAAACAATCTGACCATTCGCTTTGGTCAGACTGTTTTTTTACAAGATTAAATATTGTACTTATATAGCTAGAAATTCACTACTGCTGGTCAGAAAAATATACTTCCTCATATGGTTGCACAACAACAAAGCCCTCCCCTGAAAATTTCATTTGAATCGATTCACCACTGCCTCTTCCGATGAATGTTTTAAAAGAAATATCTGTTACAAATTCCGGTGTTAAAGAACCAGACCATGCCACAGTTGCATTAGGATCTGTGTAAACAGGATGATTGGGTGTTACTAACAATGTTAAAGGTTCATAATGAGAAGTTATCGCAATCATTCCATTGCCTTCTAAACGGACATTAAATAACCCACCTGACATCATTCCAGCAATTTTCCTCATCAGCTTTATATCCCATTCAATAGATGGTTCAAATGCCAATAAATCATTGCCATTGACAAAAATAGATTCACCTTGCAAATGTAGAATACTTATTTTTTTTCCTTGATCAGCTACATAAAGTTTGCCATTTCCCGTTGCCTTCATTAACGAAGTACCTTCACCTGTAAATGCCTTTTTAAACAATTTTCCGAGACCGTGCTCGAAAATCCCTTCTCTTTCATATTTAATATTTCCACGATAAGAAATCATCGCACCTGCTTTTGCCCATATTTGACCATTCAAATTAATTTCCAGCATCCGCGGCGTTTCAAGTTCAAATAGACCTTCTCCTTTATCTTGTTGCTGTGTTTGCTTAACAAATTCATTCATTGAGTATCGACTCATGCCTCATCAGCTCCTGTCCTATAATAATGATTATTTCTCTAATAGCGTTGTTAACAAATATGGTTGGTAAAATGATTTTGGGCTCATTTTGTATGAACCTGGGTTTCAAAAATGAGCGAAAAATCAACACCGACATATAACAAAGCTTTTCTAATAAATATTTTATTATTACAGAATAAATTTCTATTTTTAAGGAATATTTCCTTGTTTTATCATAACAATAATATAAAAAAAGCTCTATACAGCTTAAAACAAGGAGACTTACTTAATGGCAGCAGAAGAAATTGTTTCAGTCTATCGAAATTACTCAGGTGATATTATCAGCTTTCAAACATCTCAAGGAAGAATTATTTCTTATCGAAAAGCGCTGTTAGAAGCAGTTGATGAAAAAATTTCTGGTGTACTATTGTTAGAACCGGAAAATGGCAACATCTTATTTGATCACACCATCTTTGAAGATCTGCCGTCATATTACTAAATCAACCTAATTCCAGCCAGTTGAACTCTTTTTATAAAAAGAGGTTCTCCGGTTTACATCAATCCTTTCAATCACTGAAAGAGAGAAACGTCTTTCTTAAAAACCATTCATAAAGATATATACACGTTGAAATAACCAAAAATCCATGAACTTCAAAAAGCCAAAAAAGTTGCTGTAACCATATTTTTGGCTTTTACTCATTTGTGAGATACCTTCTATTTCCTATTAAGCTTCTATACGTAGATATGAAAATCACTATTCTAAATACTTGTATTGAGACTTTTCATCTTTTGGTGGCATTGGACCAATTTGCATTATTCCTGTTGTACTTTCTCCATAAATATAGCTAGTATTAGACTCATCCTCAAAAATAACGTAAGCAAGTTGCTCACCTTTTATAGATGATTCAGTTTTAATTTCTAAAATATTCACCTCACCATACTTTTTTAGAAGATATTCTTCAGTTAGTTTTTCTAACTCATTCAGTTCCTGATGTTCCTTGTAAATACTATAACCTCTTATGCTTGCCACAATCATGATTAGTGCGGCTAAAAATGCAAAAAAGAGAATAACAATTTTTACTTTCATACTACTTTTTATTGTTTCTTCCATAATTAAACATACACCCTTTATAGAAAACAAGAATATCCTTGCTCATGATAAAATTCTATCATAAAATACCAAAAACCTTTGAGTGCAGGCGTCTGAACTTTGATTGAGCCTGTTTTCACCATGATTGTGCATGTTTCCGACTTGATTGCGCCTTTTAGGCTTGATTGGGAGCATTCAGACTTCTCTTCTATTGAGAACCTTTGAGCATAACGTCTGAGCCTGCTTTTTTGCAAATAAGTGTGGGTAACACAGGAATATATAAGGCGGAAGCGGGGCAAGCGAATATCCCTTTGCTTGGTCATATTGCTAAAAAAGTGGAGAAAAAATTTTTCTCCACTTTGAACAAGCCTTCTTCTTATTCTTGTACTTCATTTTTTTTCTGTATTTCTCGTAATGCCAGTACCCTGCTTTCATCCTCTTCAAAAAATTGTACTAAGTCACCGATACGGTCGATGGCATTCCAGCTTAAATGGTGTTCAATGCCTTCCACATCATTATAAATATTCTCTTCCATTACTCCGATTGTTCTAAGAAGCTCCTCAAGCAAATCATGGCGATAAACTAGACGTTTTCCAATTTTTTTCCCTTTAGGTGTTAACGTAAATCCTCTATATTTTTCATAGACTAAATACTCATCTTTGTCTAATTTCTGTACCATTTTCGTTACTGATGAGGGATGAACTGAGAGTGATTCCGCAATATCTGATACGCGAGCATATCCTTTTTGTTCAATTAATATATAGATTTGTTCAATATAGTCTTCCATACTTGGTGTTGCCATCAGTGCACCCTCCAATAATTTTGTGTTAGCGCAAAAGTTTTTTCTATTTATATTCAAAGTTTACTATAGAAAGAAAGGGGATACAAGAAAGAAAAGGAAGGTTTGCCATTAAAAAATGAATTTAACCTTTTTCTCCACATCATCCCATCCAAGCTTAGCATCAAAGGTTTTCTCTTTGCTCTTAAAGCCGTGGATCAGCTCTGTGCTCCCTTCAGAAAGAAGGTTCTTCACTTGCTTCTGCGTAACCGATTTGCCAAGAATCTTTTTCGAAATAGTAAAATCACACTTCGTCTTTTGATAATTTGAACAGCCGTAGAACGTACCTTTATCAATTACGGCGCCGCTACATTTTTTACAGGTTCCTAATTTTGTTGGAAGTCTCCGTTGTTTTCCTGGCTGTTTTCCAGGAACAAAACCATCAATGAATTCTTCAGGAAATTTCCATTTTGCCGCTGCTTCTATAGTTGTTGAAATAAGATGAGCAATCATTTTATTCGTTTGCTCCATGAATTGTTTCGGGAGAGCCTGTCCTTCTGAAATTTCTTTAAGACGCTGCTCCCACTTCGCTGTCATTTCAGGAGAAGCTAATATTTCATCGCCGACAGCCTGGATCAAGATTTTTGCTTTTACCGTCGCATAAACAAGGTTTTTACGAATATCAATATATTTTCGCTCTTTTAACATCGTAATAATTCCTGCCCGCGTCGCTTCTGTACCAAGACCTTCTGTTTTCATAAGGACTTTTTCAAGCTCCTTATCTTCAATCTGTTTCCCAGCCGTTTTCATCAAAGTAATTAATTGTCCCTCCGTATAACGCTTCGGGGGCTGTGTCTTACTTTCCTTTACTTCTATTTTCACAACCTTGCCCACTTCTCCCTTTTCTAATATAGGAAGACTCGGATCCTTATCTTTTTCAAATTGAGGAATTACTTTTCTCCAACCTTCTTCTTTTTGAACCTTACCTTTTGATTGAAAAGATGCTCTTTCATCAACTAATGTCGTAATGGTTGTATACTCTATAATAGATTTTCCGTAATGGGCTGCGAGCAAACTTCTTGCAACTAAATCGTATATTTTTTGCTCATCAAAACTTAGTTTTTGCAATATAGGAACCTGTTCAGTCGGAATAATCGCATAGTGATCAGTAACCTTTTTATCATTCACATAGCGAGTGTTATTGATAATTGAAGTGTTCGGGAGAGGAAACAATTCTTGATATTCTGGATACCGCTCAAGCTTGCCTAATATTTCAGGAAACATTTCTGCCTCTCCTTTTGTAACATGTCTAGAATCAGAACGAGGATAAGAAACGATACCCTTCTGATAAAGCTTCTGTAAAATATCCAATGTTTTCTTCGGCGAAAATTTGAAACGTCGATTAGCCTCAGCTTGCAAAGATGACAAATTATAAAGAAGCGGCGGCAAATATTCCTTTTTTTCTGTTTGAACATCTGCTACTTGAGCCTTTTTTCCTTCACAGAAAGCAGAGATTTTTTCAGCCATTTCTTTCGTATCAATTCTCGTATTACCATCCTTCTCCCATTTTCCTTCATATTTCTTTTTACTAATTTCAAATTTAGCTTTTACTTCCCAGAACGGTTCTGAAACAAAAGTATCAATCTCATGCTCCCTTTTCACAATTAAAGCCAAAGTTGGAGTTTGTACTCTCCCAACAGAAAATACATCTGAAAAGCCTTTTTCCTTAAGAAGAATGCTGTAAAGTCTTGAAGCATTCATACCGACAACCCAGTCTGCGCATGCACGCGTATAGGCTTCATAATAGAGATTTCTTGTTTCGTTCTCTGTAAGCAATGTTTGAAAACCTTCCTGAATTGCTTTTGGGGTTAAGGAGGAGATCCAAAGCCTTTTCATCGGTTTCCGACATTTTGTTTGCCTGATGATATTGCGAACGATCAACTCTCCCTCGCGACCAGCATCTCCCGCGTGAATAATCTCGGTCACATTTGGATCTTCAATAAGCTGCTTCACAAGCATGTATTGTTTCCATTTATCCTTGGAAACTTCATATTGAAATTGAGCTGGGAGCATCGGTAAAGTTTGAAGAGACCATTTTTTCCAGTTTGAGTCATATTTTTCAGGGGGAATGAGCTGTGTAATATGTCCGACTGCCCAGGTGACATATGCTCCTTTGGGGAAGACTTCATTTGGGAGAACTTCGATGTACCCTTGCTTTTTTTTCATTTTATAAACAGATGCTAACGTTAAACCTTGGTCTGGCTTTTCCGCAATAATGAGTTTCATTATGGGACTCACTTCCAATTTCATAAAATAAAATGCTTTTCCTATTGTACCTTATTTAGATATCTTCGAAAATACATTTCAATATTTTTTCAAAAGGCTCTGTTATATGCCGGTGTTGATTTTGGGCTCATTTTCTCTCTGATTCCGGCAATGAGCCCAAAATCATTTTAACAACAATTCTATTTAAGAACTTTCAAAAAAAGAAAAAAGCCTCACATCTAAATGTGGGGCCTCTATGTTAGCTTTAATTTCCTTTGTGACCATCTTTTTGACAATACTCCTTTATGGGGAGCAAAGAAGAAGAAGATGGCAAAAATTACTCCATTCACGGTTGCCATAGATCCTGAAATAGATACGTCAAGCCAGCTTGCCAAATAATAGCCGATAATCGCAGCCGCAACACCGAGTAGAGCACTCATGATGAGCATGATGTTTAATTTATCGGTAAGCAAATAAGCTGAAGCCCCGGGAGCAATAAGCATTGCTACCACGAGTATAGCACCGACGCTATCGAAAGATGCTACTGTTGTCATTGAAACCATTCCCATTAAAATATAATGAATGAGCAGAACAGGAACACCAATTGCAGCTGCCATTTGCGGATCAAAGGAAGTAATTTTTAATTCCTTATAAAATAGGATAATGATAAGTAGATTTATAATTAGCACAGTCGTTAACATTAAAAACGCCTTTGGTAATTCTGGCAAAAACCCCCACTTTACAAGATCCCACGGTACAAAGGTGATTTCCCCCATCAATGCATGGTCAACGTCTAAATGGACATGATCCGCATATAAACTTAACAATATAACACCTACTGCAAACAGAAATGTAAACACAACTCCAATCGATGCATCTTCTTGTATCCCTGAACTGTGTAAAAGTTGTACAAATACAGCTGTTAGCACACCAATTGCAGCTGCACCAATCAACATATAAAATCCATTCAGGCTTTGACTGATAAGAAAAGCTAAGACCATCCCTAATAAAACTGTATGACTGATCGCATCTGCCAGCATGGCTAACCTGCGTAAAATTAAGAAGCAACCTGTAATTCCACAACAAATGCCTGCAAGTGATCCAACAATTAAAATCCAAGCTTCATAGCTCATTGATAGCTCTTCCCTTCTTTTCTAAGCACCAACTCATGCTGAAGACGTTTATTCAAACGAAGTCTCTTTACCCACTTTGTGAGAAGCCCTCTCTCAGGTGCAAACAACAAAGAAATAAAAAATATAAACGTTGCTGTAACAACAATAAACGGACCTGTTGCCAACCCCGTGCCAAAAGTACTGAATATGGTTCCGAATACTCCTGAAATCGCACCAAAAACTCCTGAAAGTACTATCATCCGGGCTAAAGAATCAGTCCAATACCGAGCAGAGATCGCTGGTGTGATCAACATAGCAGCCATTAAAATAACACCAACCGCTTGAATCCCAACAACAATTGCCGAAACAAGCAATGTTAAAAAAACAAAATTTAATAGCTTTGTAGGCAAGCCTAAACCTTTAGCAAATTCCGGATCAAAGGTCAGCACCTTTAATTCTTTGAAAAGTAACCATGTAATAACGGTGAGGAGCGCAGCCGCCCCTGCCATAAGTTTTACATCACTGCCAACAAGAGCTGCTGCTTGCCCAAAGATAAAATCATTTAAACCGCTTTTATTGCCTACGCTTGATTGCGAAACCTTCGTTAAAAGGACAATTCCTAGCCCAAAGAAAACGGATAATACTAGTCCTATCGCTGTATCTTCCTTTATAATCGAATACGATGAAATCGCTTGAATACAAAAAGTAGCCAACAGTCCTGAAATCGCAGCCCCAATTAATAACGGAAATAATGACTTCTCACCCAAAAGAAGAAAAGTAACGCAAATTCCAGGAAGCGAAGCATGTGCGACAGCATCTCCGATTAGGCTTTGTTTTCTTAATAAGGCAATGCTTCCAAGGACACCGCTTGAGATTCCTAAAAGAATAGTCCCGAGAAGAACCCATTGCGTATTGGCATCTGCTAGACTGATTTTAATCACGTCATCCATCTTCGCCACCTCATTTCTGACCTACTAAAATATCACCTTTTTCTAAAAAGGCTAATGTTCCACCATAAGTTTGATGCAAATTTTTTAAAGTAAAAGTATCTTCTGTTGGCCCTTCGGCTATAACACTTATATTGAGCAAAATAACATGGTCAAAATAATCCTTAACCGTTTGTAAATCATGGTGGACTACAAGAACTGTTTTCCCTTGTTGTTTCAGTTCATTTAATAACTCTATAATCGCCCTTTCTGTAGCGGCATCAACACCGACAAATGGTTCATCCATAAAATAAATCTTTGCGTCTTGTGCTAATGCCCTAGCGAGAAAAACCCTTTGCTGCTGTCCACCTGATAGTTGGCTAATCTGCCGAGTTGCATACTCTTGCATACCAACTTTTTCCAAACAATTCAATGCCAATTCTTTATCCTTTTTTCCCGGTCTTTTAAACCAGCCAATATGTCCATATCGCCCCATCAAAACGACATCAAGAGCATTAGTCGGAAAATCCCAATCGACCGAACCTCTCTGTGGAACATAGCCAACAACTCGCTCTTTGGCACGATACAGTTTATCGTAGACTCTAACTTCGCCTGTTGCCTTCGGGATCATCCCTAATACAGCCTTGATTAGCGTTGATTTGCCTGCACCATTTGGACCAATAATACCAATCAACTTTCCTTCCGGAACAGTAAAACTCACATTTTTCAGAACTGGTTTTTTTTGATAAGCAACTGTTAGATTTTGGACTTCAACTGGATTCATTTCCATCCCCCCTACTGTAATGAGTCTGTGATCGTTTTGACATTGTGTCGATACATCCCAATATATGTTCCTTCTTCCGTTCCTTCTTCACCCATGGCATCGGAGAATAGCTCTCCTCCAATCGTAACTTCGTGTCCTTTCTGCTTTGCTCCTTCGATTACAGCATTAATGGAACGCTCTGATATACTTGATTCAATAAATACTGCTTTAATGTTTCTTTCAACCAATAAATCTACTAATTCTTGCACATCACCTAGACCATATTCCGACTCGGTACTAAGACCTTGTAAGCCCATTACTTCCATGTTGTAAGCAGCCCCAAAATATCCAAATGCGTCATGAGCTGTAACCAACACTCTTTGCTCAGATGGGATTTTTGCCATTTTCTCTTCCGCATACTCTTTTAAACGATCCAATTCTGAAAAATAGTCGTCTGCGTTCTTGGAGTAATATTCTTCGTTGTCCGGATCGATTTCAATTAAACCATCCCTTACTTTTTCAAGAGCTTGCTGCCATAAGGAGATGTCAAACCATATATGAGGATCGACCGCACTGCTATCCTCAGTATCTTCAAGTAAACTTCCTTCAGAAATCACTTCTCCAATAGCGTAAGTCGGTTTCTTATCATTAATTTTCTTTAAAACGTCAAGAACTTTACCTTCTAAATGCAGTCCATTGTAAAAAATAATATCTGCCTTCTCGAGCTTTTCTATATCACCTTGAGTAGCTTTATATAAATGAGGATCAGTTCCCGGTCCCATAAGGCTGATAACTTCTACTTTGTCTCCGCCTATATTTTTTACCCCGTCAGCAATCTGCCCGATCGTTGTTGTCACCATTATTTTCCCATCAGATTTTTCCACACCAGTGCTTTCATTTGAGCAAGCTCCAAGTAAAACAAGTGAAAAAAACAATAACAGCCTCATTATCTTTTGCATTTCCTCTACCATCCCTTCTTAATTTAAAGCAGTCTGTCCTTACCCACTTTTATTAACCTCCCTCATTTTTTTAAACCCAGGACATGTTTTTTAGGTCAGGTTATAAAAGTTTCCTATACGCAACATTTTAAGCGTAATAAAAAAATTGTCAACCCAAAACAAGTAATTTTTTATTTTGTTTATATGTAGTAGAGTAAAAATGAGCTTCCTAAAAAAGATTCACGGACTAAATTCGCCCTCTTAAGCGACTTATTGAGAACTTCCTTCTTTAGAAAACATTTGTTCGCTTAATGGACTCAGCATTTGTTTGCAGAATTTCTAGACCTGTTCTCCCCTGTTCTGGCGGAGTAAAAAGCAAATGGTTTCCGCCAGTTTAATTTATATTGGCGCTATTAATCGGCTTTCGGAAATTGAACTCCCGCAAGTCCTCATCTTTGAATTGGAGGCTTATTTGAAAATGAGTTTCTTTCTTTAATAAAATTTCTCGTCATCATTTTTCTGTCACCTCTCCAAAACTCTTCATGAATATTCTAAACAAAAAAACTTGAGGCAAATTTGATTAGATCGAGTTTGTCTTAAGTCTGAAGAGGTTGTCTAAAAAGCCTTAAAAAACAAAAAAGGGCCCAAAAGTCTGCTTTCATTGACTTTTGAACACCTTTATAAGCTTGAGATTTTAATGTTGACGTTGAAAAAATTTACTTATCCTCTAATATTCTTTCGATTATTAATTGATGATTATATTTTAAATCGACAAGTTGATGTTCTGTTTGGACAAGGCAACGGATCGGATCATAAGGATTAATAAGGACAATTGTTCCGATGCTGCCATCTGAAAGCAGCACCTTTTTACCAACAAGACTGTCCATCATCTTGTTTAAAAAAGTTAATACAATCATCGGATCTAATTTTCCAAACGTATCCTTTTCCATTTGCTTAATAATCCCATAGAACGGGAGGGCTTCATGATATACCTTCGGAGATGACATTGCATGAAACACATCGGCAATCGCAACTATTTTTGCAAAATAGCTGATTTGCGGGCCTTTAAGTCCAATCGGATAGCCATTACCATCTTCACGTTCATGATGCTGTAACGCTATTAACGCCACATTATCACTAATCCCGTTCGTGTTTTTCAGAAGATTATAGCCATAAACAGTATGATTACACATGATTTCATATTCTGCTCGTGTTAGCTTTCCAGCTTTATTTAAAATATTCGCCGGGACTAAAGCCTTTCCAATGTCATGTAAAATAGCGCCAAGGATTAACTCCTCTAGGTCGTCATCTTTTAATTTCAACCACCTGCCGATTAATGTTGCGATAATGCCTACACCAATTGGATGTCTGTATGTATATTGCTCCTTTTCAGTTAATTCATAAAAAAGGTGATAAATATGGGGAATTTCAGCAGCTTGTTTAATGATAGGGATAATTTTTTCCTCTATCGCCCCCAAAGGAATGTCCCCGCCTCCTCTTACGTGTTTAAAAAAAGTCTCCATTTCTTTTGATGCAGAAGCAATGCTCTCGGTTATTTCAGTTAACATGGCTGAGGTTTTTTTTATTTGCTTCGTCTCCTGTTGATATTCTGTATTCCATATCAACATTTCTTTTTCGGAAGTTGTCATAGGTGTTTTTTGCCTAGAAAAAGGTTGATCTTTCTTCATCCCTTCACCTACTTTTCCAGTTATTCACAATAAAAAAACTCTATGAAAATCTATGAAAATCATAACAAAAAGTGGAAATATATGAAAGAAGAATCAGGGTAAATTTCAAAAAAATCCTTTTGTCTGAATTTTTAGTCTACATCTTATAAAAAGGCTTTCATTGCTTGACGACTGGGATTCAATCATGTATATTATAGACATCATTAAACAGTATTTATTTCCGCCTTTGGTAACGATTGGCTTATTATAAATCGTTTAATGGTAATATTACTTGGCACTTTTTGTGTCTTTAAAGGCTTAGGAGGAATTTTTTTTATGCAAAATGGTAAAGTAAAATGGTTCAACAATGAAAAAGGCTTTGGATTCATTGAAGTTGAAGGCGGAGATGATGTATTCGTACACTTCACAGCTATTCAAGGTGAAGGCTTTAAATCTCTAGAGGAAGGTCAGGAAGTTTCTTTCGAAATCGTTGAAGGAAACCGTGGACCACAAGCTTCTAACGTAGTTAAGCTCTAATCCAATAAATTATAAGCATAAAGGCTGGTGAAATTTCACCAGCCTTTCGTTATGATTCTGCAACTGCCGCTGCCATTTATTCTAACTGCTTTCCAACCGTTTTTATTTTTTCTCCGACTGTACACTGGGTAATGCAAAATCGGTGTGCATACGTTCTGCCTATTTCTTTTTTATGATATTTATGTAAAAAACAGTCCTTGCAATAACTGCTCAGAAGTTCTTCAACTTCTATTAAAACGTCTTTTCGCTTCAAGCTATCAGCTCCTCTAATTAGATTTTGAATACTTTGAAGCCTAGTTTTACTCGTTAAGCTCCATTGTACTATGAATTAATTTCCCTTCCAATGCTTGTGTTGCAAGTTTATCAGCTTCTTTATTTTCATTTCTAGGGAGCAATTCGTATTTCGCTTTAAGTCCAAGACGTTCAAGCTTCTCCTCAATGCGATCGAGCCATTTGTTTAAATTTTCTTCATAGCAAGGCCATTCTCCCTCTAATTGCTTTATAACTCCTTGAGAATCACCTTTAATCTTACAAGGTAAATGATGAACACCTAAATCCTCAAGTAAATCTAAAGCGAAAAACAAAGCAGCATATTCAGATTCATTATTCGTTTCCATCTGTTCAATCAGTTGATTAGCACGCAATCGATATTTTTTCTTCCCCTTTTTATAATAAATAATCGCTCCAATACCGACCTCATATGTATTTTTATTAAAACCGCCATCAAAATATAACGTGAGATCGTGTGGTTCCTCTTCAATTTCTGCTGTCAGTTTCCGCATTTCTTTCATGGACCAAGAATGGTTCATTTCATCGAGAAACAAAAACTGTAAAACCTTACCCGTTTTTTCTAAGTCCTCTCCAATACGAATGGCGGTTTCTGCATCTAACCACTCTGAGGAAAACTCAACCGGTTTATTTCCTTTTATCTTATATATCATTTCAATTTTATATTTCATCTAATCAAACCCTTCTAACCACTCAAAATTGGCTTTGTTATATTTTTTGCTCATTTTCTCAAGCACCTTTCAGTATAACTGAATGGCGGGTTGTTTCATCCGAAATGTGGCAAAAATCGCTTTAGGAACAAAACATTGTTTTCAGCTTGCTCAAAAATCGTTATAATAGGCAAGGACAATTGAATAATCCTATGCGGTTCGTGAACTCCCGCATTATCAAAACTACAGGAGGAAGTTTGATGTTTAATGAATGGTTTGGTCTTATTTTTGTTCTTATCAATTTTGTTTTTGTGTTAGCTTTTTACCGTCTCTTCGGAAAAACAGGTTTATTTGTTTGGATAGGTTTCTCCACCGTGCTTGCCAATCTTCAAGTTGTCAAGACAATTGAAATTTTTGGTTTAACCGCAACTCTTGGTAATACAATGTACGGAACGGCCTTTCTTGTTACCGATATTTTAAACGAAAAATACGGTAAGACCGAGGCCAAAAAAGCGGTATGGCTAGGATTTTTCACGTTACTTACGATGACTGTTATTATGCAAATGGTATTATTATTTCAGCCTCATGAAATTGACTTTGCCCATGAGTCTTTAGCAACGATATTCGGAATCTTACCCCGAATTGCATTAGGAAGTCTCTGTGCTTATTTGATTAGCCAATTTGCAGATGTCTATATCTTTTCCTATTTAAGAAAGAAATTTCCACGAGATCAGCAATTTTGGATTCGCAATAACGGAAGCACAATGATTAGTCAGCTTTTAGATACTGCTGTTTTTACGAGTATCGCTTTCCTAGGAGTATATCCAATTAATGAATGGTGGAACATTTTCCTGACTACTTATTTGTTGAAATTCCTTATCGCCATAATAGATACCCCATTTGGGTACTTGGCAAAACGTTTTCCCAAAAAAGCGTAAAATGTTTTTTACTTTTAACAACCAGCAGGTGCTACTGCATCTCAGTGTGTCAAAAAAAGCATCTGAGGAACTCTCTCGGTGTTTTTTCATTTCTGGGGTAGAAAATATGGACTATGAATACGGGTTAGCTACCCAATCACAGTCTAATACATAGTATCACAAATTCAGATCTAGTTAAAAAACTGAAAGCCTTAGTCCTGCCTGATATACCTGTCAATCAGTGAATCTGATCAATTTATTTAAAAATAAATGAACATAAAAGCAGCTTGATTACCGTTTGAGCTACTGTTACACCTTTTAGATGTTTTTTTCTCAATAAACAATGTATAATAATTCATTGTGAGGTATTATTTAACTTCAAGGAGGTTTCAAGTTGATTGAAGTTTACATAGATGGGGCAAGTGCCGGCAATCCTGGTCCAAGCGGAGCAGGGATTTTTATCAAAGGGGATGGAAAAACGGACCATTATTCCATCCCCTTAGGAAATATGAGCAATCATGAGGCAGAGTTTCAAGCGCTTATCAAGGCGCTCTACATATGCATAGAAAATGGCTATCATATCGTTTCCTTCCGCACTGATTCACAGTTAGTAAGTCGGGCAATCGAGAAGGAGTTCGTGAAGAATAAAACGTTTGTACCATATTGTGAAGAAGCGCTTCAGTTAATCAAGAAACTGGATTTGTTTTTTATTAAATGGATCCCCCATTCAGAAAATAAAAAAGCTGATCAGTTGGCACGGGAAGCGATTCGGAAAAATACAGAAAAGAGGTAGAATGTTGACTAAGAAAACGATTTTTGCTGATATTTCTTTATTATTGGTTGCACTTGTTTGGGGTGCGACCTTTGTCATTGTTCAAAATGCAATAAATGTCCTTCCACCAATCGCTTTCAATGGAATTCGCTTCTTTGTTGCCGCTTGCTTATTAGCGTTTTGGCTTCTTCTCTTTGAAAGAAAACAACTTGTTGTGGTGGATACAAAACTATTATTATCAGGAATTTTCATGGGTGCCTGGCTTTTTTTAGGATATGCAACACAAACGATTGGCCTTTTATACACAAGCTCTTCCAAGGCTGGTTTTATTACTGGCCTTAGCGTTGTTCTTGTGCCGCTGTTCTCCTTTTTTTTATTGAAGCTATATCCCAGCAAAAACGCGATTCTCGGTGTTTCAGTGGCAATAGTTGGGCTTTATTTACTAACCATGACTGATGTTTCCGCCTTAAATAGAGGGGATGCACTTGTATTGATTTGCGCCATTGGCTTTGCTTTACATATTGTTTTTACAGGGAAGTACTGTAGCAAGTATCCGGCACTGCTACTTACAATTATCCAAATTTCGACTGTAGCCATTCTTTCCATCATCTATTCTTTATTCTTTGAAGATTGGCACTTGGTGTTTCAACCTGCGGTTATCCTTAGTCAAGAAGTTCTAATTGCACTGCTGATTACTTCGGTATTTGCAACAGCTCTTGCTTTTTTAGCACAAACAAACTTCCAAAAGTTCACAACCCCAACGAGAGTTGCCCTTATTTTTGCCATGGAACCTGTCTTCGCCGCAATCACTGGTTATATTTGGGCGAATAATCGATTATCATTGAGTGCCATCGTTGGTTGTTTCCTTATTTTGACTGGAATGATATTCGCCGAACTGCCTTCTGCCAAACTTTCCTTAAAGGAAAGAAGAAATAAGGCGAAAACACCTTCGATATAAACAATTAGCTTTATTTTTTACGATTTCACCCTAAGTCTTCCATTAGCACCTGCTAAACTAGATGAAACGTTTGAAGACAATTTGCCTCTTCCTTCCGTTTCATCTAGACCGAGTAATCATACAAAATTCAAGACACGCCCACGAGAGCGTGCCTTAGACTAATATATTTTGTTCTTTAATAAACTTTATTGCTTCGTTTCTCGATGTAATTTGATTTGACATTAATAGCTCCAATAATGATATATAGAAGCTGCCATCAAATGATTTTTGAGCCTTTAATGTTAACTCTAGCGCTGTTCGAGCAAGTTCATCAGACGCATTGGTATACTGCTTCCCGAAATAAATAAAGCCGATTGCATCTTCACCAAATTGAAAACCTTTACTACTCAACAACTGTAAATAATCTTCTAAGCCCACAACCACTTTCCTCTCCACTTTAAACTCTCTTTTTCTGACGAGAATGATTTCATCTAAAATTTTATCTTAATATTCGACAATTTTCTATTCTTTTTTGTCACTAAATGTCCAATCACGCCTGTAAAAATACCTAACAACGCACCCCCTATTACCTCTTCAGGTTGATGCCCTAGCATTTCTTTTAATCTTTTCGGAGTCTTTTGTTCAAATTTAACCGTCTCATCATGATGGACCTTTTCCATCAGCTCGCCTAAATCATTTACCTTCAGCGTCAGCTCACCAGTTTGACGTCTAATCCCTTGAGCATCGTACATCACAATCAAACCATAAACAAGGGAGAGGGCAAAATCAATTGTCGGGAAACCCCTTTGCAAAGCAATATACGTTGTCAAAGAGGATACTCCTGCAGAATGCGAACTTGGCATTCCACCAGTTTGAAAAAAGAGCTCAGGACGCCATTCTTTCTCCTTCACATAATGTATGGGGATTTTTAAACCTTGAGCAAGCCCAATACTTAATAAGGCCACATATACACCTTTATTCATCATCTCACCTCTAAGTCTAGTGTGATGATGAAGAAGTGAAACTATTCACTGTATGAGCTTAAACAGTGCTGCAAATACTAAAAATTGAGGGAGGTGTTCGCATGGCAAAGCATGATCAAAGAAATCGTGGAAAAAAAGCAGGTGGCCTCACCCCTCAAGGGTACGGACAGGATGCTGAGTTGACAGAAAACCCAAAAAGCGAGCTCGAAAATCGAGCCAAAAAAAGCAATACAAAGATATAAATACGAAAAGAAAATATCTTCGGAAAAGTTAAATTTCAATTGTTCCTGCAATTTGTTGGCTTTGGCTTACTTGAGATAAAAGGTTTATACAAAACGATAGTACCTTTAATTGCTTTAACAACATAAAAAGTGCACCTCTCCCTTATTAGTGAGGTGCACTCCAATCTTGTTCAGCAAGATTCCCTAAAAAATTATCTTACCATATATTATCTAAAATACTAACAGACCAACCAAAAAATGCGTTGCACACCGTTCTTGCTAGTGTATTTATTCGATGTCAGTAACATCAAACCAGCTCATACGTTCACATCTTACTTTGACAACTCGATCTATTTCAGCTTGCGCTTCATCGACGATTTTTTTTTAAACTTTAATGATTCAAAGTAAGGGTGCTCAAAAAACCGTATGAACTACAAAATTGTAAAGCAAAAAGCTATATTCTATTTATTTTTTCTATATTCCCCCATGTTTCTTCAAGCAATTCGCTGTTTATTCGGATCGCCGTTATTGCACCAGAAGCCGCTGCTGCAATAACTTGATACATTTCTGAGGCAGCATCACCTGCACTATAAACGCCAGGCACGTTTGTTTTCCCAAATGAATCAACAACAATACTTCCTGCTTCGTTCATTTCACAACCTAAAGATTGTGGTAATTTTGATCCTATCGTAAGTTTTGGTGTAAAAAAGACGCCTGTACACGGAATAAGAGTACCATCAGCTAGTTTAATTTGTTGTACAAAGCCATCTTTCGATTCTATTTTCTTAATCGGTGCACTATATATCTTTATACCACGCAGCTCGATTTCCCCACGTTGCTCATCCGTCCACTCGTCCGGACCATTTGTACATATCGTTAAGCTGTTTGTCCAACCTAGTAAAGTTTTAACTCCGTGGAAACCGCGATCACCTTTCGCAATTAGAACTAGAGATTGTTCCCTTAACTCCCAACCATCACAATATGGACAAACAAATGCACTTCTTCCATATGCTTCAGAAAGTCCGTCAATATCTAAAGGTAAATCTTTCATTCCTACGGCAAAGAGTATTTTTTTCGTTTTGTAAACAGCTCCTTCTTCAGTTGATATTAAAAATTCTCCATCCCTTCCTGTAATCTCTGTTGCAATATCTTCCACAAACTGAATTGATGGATAATTCCTTAACTGGTCTCTTGCAATGTTTCTAAATTCGTTCGGTGCAATGCCATCTCTAGTTAAAAAGCCATGACTTTCTTTCGTTACTCGATTCCTCGGCCTTCCCTCATCAATGATAACAACCTTTCTTCTTGCCCTTCCCAAGACAAGCGCAGCGTTCAGTCCTGCTGGTCCCCCACCAATTATTCCTACATCAAAATTACTATTCATTATACAAACGCCCTCCAAGTCCTTAATTATTAGATTTGTTTATCTAACTACGCCGTTTCAATAACCCATTCAAATGGATCTTTTAACTGATTCCAATCATCAGCAAATTCACTATCTGTCAATAAGCACTTGTCTAGCTCTGCTTCTATCTCTTCTCTATCCAATTCAGTCCCGATTAAGACCATTTTGATCATTCTATCACCATATACCGGATCCCACTCATCTAACATTTTCGGATTTTGCCTAAGAATCTCCTGCTGCTCCAGCTTTGGCATAGAAGCAACCCAATACGAAACTGGTTCTACACTTACAGAAGGGCCGGCCTGAGACATTAATAAAGCAATTGAATTTCTGGTAGCACACCAAACGATTCCTTTTGCTCTCACAATATTTTCTGGCATGTTATGAAGCCAATTGTTAAAACGTTCTGAATGAAAAGGCAATCTCCTTATGTATACAAACGAGCCGATCCCATACTCTTCTGTTTCAGGTGTATGTTGCTGATGGCCTAATGTAAGTTCCTTGATCCATCCCGCTGAAGCACTTGCTTTATTAAAGTCAAATCTTCTCGTATTTAAAATCTCTCTCGGGTCAACTTGCCCCTTAATACTATGAATCATTTTCGCATCCGGCTGAAGCGTTCTCAGTACCCCTTCTAATTTCTCCAATTCTTCTTTACTTACCAAATCTGTTTTATTAATAATTAACACATCACAAAACTCTACTTGATCAATTAGAAGATCGGCGATTTCCCGATCATCCCCGTCCCCAAGTGCCTCTTTTCGATCTAATAAACGATCGCCGGATCGAAAATCCTTCCAAAAACGATTGGCATCAACTACAGTCACCATTGTATCTAATTGGCAAAAACGAGTAAGATCAATCCCGAGTTCTTCATCTATGTAAGAAAAAGTTTGCGCAACTGGAATGGGTTCACTAATACCCGTTGACTCAATGACAATATAGTCAACATTACCAGCCTTAGCTAATTTCTCAACTTCTATTAATAAGTCTTCTCGCAATGTGCAGCAAATACATCCATTTGACATTTCTACAAGTTTTTCTTCTGTTCGAGACAGCTCTCCTCCTTGTTTTACCAGTTCAGCATCAATGTTTACTTCACTCATATCGTTTACGATCACTGCCACCTTTAAACCGTCGCGATTTTGTAGAATATGGTTTAATAAAGTTGTTTTTCCTGCCCCTAAATAGCCGCTTAAAACGGTTACAGGTATTTTTCTATTCATACTACGCCTCCTTTAATAAATGCTTCTATTATAAATCGTAATCATTACGATTTATGATCAATAATACTGGACTTCTCTATATTTGTAAACTTATTCGTATTATTTTTTAAGACCTGGATTAATTTTTTGGTACATCTTCTACCTTCAGTATAACTGAAAAACTTATGAAACCAATGTTTCACACGAAATGTGTCAAAAATCATGTGATCGACCATATTGGTTCACAAAACCATATAATACTGATTCATAGTAGGTATAAAAACGACATTCTTTAGCTTACACGGACAGATCTATAGCATAGGATTTCTCATAAAAAAAGGAAGTGAAGAAAACAAATCAGTCATCTTCACTTCCTTTTTGCTTCTAAACGTTTCCCGTCTTCTGTATTAGCTTGCAGATTCTTCCTCAAAATCAAGAAATCTTGTTAATCCTTTGAACCCAACTTCAGTAAATTTATCGAGAACCTTCTCGCGATTAATCGTTAATAAGGCCTCTTCTATCGAATATTGAATCGGAACTTGACAATGAATTTCTGCTAGTTTTCTACTCAAGTGAAGCATTTCCAAGTCTTTTTCAATTTTTGTTCTATGTCCTTTTGTAAGCTGCTCTAAATTTGTGACTACACCGTCAACATGTTCAAATTGTTGGATCAGCTTAAGTGCAGTCTTTTCACCAATGCCTTTAACACCAGGGTAATTATCACTTGGATCCCCCATTAATGCTTTCACATCAATCATTTGGTGAGGTAGAATTCCTTTTTCTGCAAAAAACGTATCCTCCGTATAAACTGAATAATTTCCATATCCCTTTTGTAACAGTATAACTTGGATTCTTTCATCTAGAAGCTGGAGTATATCACGATCACCCGTTAAAATTTGGACATTGAGCGGCTCGTCCACATTTTTGGCAATAGTGCCCATGCAATCGTCTGCTTCATAGCCCTCTAAACCAATATTCGGGATATCAAAGGCTTCTACAATCTCCTTGACAAGCTCAAATTGGGGAATCAGTTCAATCGGAGCATCCCCACGATTCGCCTTATAGTCTTGGAACATTTCCGTACGAAAAGTTTTGCTGCCCATATCCCAGCAAACAGCCACATGACTAGGACGAAAAGAAGAAACAGCCGTTAGCATATGCTTAACAAAACCTTGTACACCATTCGTCGGGATACCTTGAGAGTTATACATAAATTGTCCTGTAACCGCTGTTGCATAAAATGCACGAAACAGCAGTGCCATTCCATCAACAAGCATGAGTGATCGATTATTCGTTTCCACTTTTACGTCCCTCCATTAAACATTTAGGCTCTTTTCTTTAGGTGAGCTATTCGCCTGCAAGAAAAGAGCCTTAACATAAAACCTATTATAACATGATTAACTTCCCATTACTTTGATTTGTTGATTATTTCTTTGTACCCTTTTTTGCCAAATGATAGCTGTAATAAACGTTAATATTAATAAAACCAAACCTAGCATAAACGGATAAGTGATCTTCACATCATATAATAACCCTGCCAATGTTGGACCCATAACATTTCCAATACTCATATAGGCATTGTTCATTCCCATTGCAAAACCTTGTTCTTTACCAGCCATTTTCGATATTAATGTATTTAAGACAGGGCGTAAAATGGAAGTAGCTAAAAAGATAATCAGCGTAATTCCAAAGAATAAAGAATAGCTTGTTGCTAATAAAGAAAACAGAAATCCACCAGTGGCCACTCCGATAAAGATAACGAGTACAGCCCCTTCTCCAAATCGATTAACAATTTTATCAACCACAAAAAGTTGAACAATAACACTGATGATTCCTGTTGATGTGATCATGATGGCAATATCTCGAGGCGTGGCTCCATATTGATTATCGACAAATAAACCTAGAACAGATTCATATGCCATTAAGCCAAAACTCATTACCAGTGTAATCACGAGTGGAACAAAATACGGCATTTTAACAGAGCGAGCCATTTTACGAATCATTGACTCCTCATCAGCGCCAAGATGGTTCTCTTCCTCTTCTGTTTTCACTTGACTTTCCTTAAGTACAACAACGGAAAACAGCACAGCCACAACGGAAACAAGTGCGGAAATTAAAAATGGCATTTTTAAACCAAAATCTGCTAAAAAGCCACCAACCCCAGGACCAATGACTATTCCTAGTGACATAGCAGCAGATACAAGACTGTTTCCTTTAGCCCGCTGGGCCATTGTCGTAATATCAGCGACATAAGCAAAGATTGCAGGAACAAGCAATGCCGCACCGATTCCACCAATAACACGAGATAAATAGAGCAGATAAATTGAATCAAATAAATAGAAAATAAACATCGATGTTGTAAGACCCACTAAGCCATAAATGATCATTTTCCGTCGACCATATTGATCCGCCCATTTTCCAGCAATCGGCGAAAAAACAAGCTGTGCTCCTGCAAAGATAGCAATCATTAAGCCTGCTGCCATTCCACCTTGATTTATCGATTCTAAATAAGCTGGTAAAATAGGAATGATAATTCCAAAGCTTCCTATTGCGATAAACATATTTATCATTAAAATCAGCAATTTTTTCCTTTGATCATTCGTCAACACGAACCCCCCCTTTTTCGCACTTCACATATGCATCAAAAAAACCCCCCATCCAACATCTTGTAGGATAGAAGGCTTTTACATCCATATGTAGCAAGTCAATGCTAATATATTACAACGTTATGCAAAAATTATCAAGCCTAAAAACTTAATATTATTCACTTGTGACAATTTTATTTTCTGGATAAGAAATCCAATCACTAAAGCTTCCTGCATAAAGCTTAACATTTGTAAAACCAGCTTCTTTTAAAGCGATATAATTGGGGGTGGCAGTAATTCCTGAACCGCAGTATACAATGATTGGTTCATCCTTCTTGAACTCTGCAAAACGAGCCTCTTGCTCTGCTTTAGCTTTAAAACGCCCGTCTGTAAACCCTTCTGTCCACACTTTATTAATAGCCGTCGGAATATGACCGGCCTTTTTATCAATGGGCTCCACCACTCCTAAATAACGATTAGTATCCCGAGAATCGATAAGGGAGTTATTTTCTGCAATAGCTCTTCGCACATCTGCCATGTCCGCCACCATATCATTGTTCAAGTATACATCGTAGCCTGTTTGAGGGTATGCTGAGCTTTCATTGCTAACAGGAAAATTACTAGCAGACCATTCAGTAAATCCTCCATCCAAAATATAGCATTCTTGATGACCGACATATTTTAACAACCACCAAAGCCGTCCTGCAAATGAGCCCTCACCACCATCATACGCAACAACAATCGTCTTATTCGAAATCCCTGCTCCTTGCAAGGTATTTTTGAAATCTTCAATATTAGGTAATGGATGTCTCCCACCATGCTCAGCAACTGGTCCTGATAATTGTTTTTCTAAATGGAAGTAGACAGCACCTGGAAGATGATTCTCTTGGTACTGTGCCAAGCCAGCATTCGGATTCCCTAATTGAAAACGACAATCTACAATACGAATATTACGGTCCTCAAGCTTTTCCAAAAGTGTTTCCTTACTGATAAAAGCTTTCATGAACAAGTCCCCTCTCTTTTTTTCATTAACTTTCGAACCCTTTCTTTTGGTGACCAGCAGTTAAACTGATAATGAGGCTTTGTTTCATACCCTAATCGACTACAGTAATACTTCATTCCTTGTTCTTCTCTAGTTGCTCGAAAATGAATGCAGCTCGCACAAGCATGGAATGGATTTTCCATCATCTGTCACCTACAGTTCTTTTTCTCTAGTCATCAAATCGATTCGTTTATGTTAATGTTATAAACGATCCTCTTGATAGAAATATATTCACTGTGATAATAATATAAAGAAACAAAGCTACTCAATTTGAGATAACTCTTCCTCTATTTTTATTAATGTTTCTATCGGAATATCATTACTTAATGCAGCCAACATCCCCTGATAATATTCCCTCGCCTCTTCAAGCATTAATTGCAGAAGTTGAGTAAATTTGTCTTTCAATACTTTTTCATAATGCGACCCTATTCGGGTTTTCTCTTCCTGCAAATAGACGTCGACAGGCTCCTGAAGGGTTTCCTGCAATGACTCTTCCAGCAATCGCTTCTCATTTTTTTCAAAAAACGACTTCGGGTTTTTAAAATAGGCGAGCGTTTTTTTAAACATATTGCGCTCAAGCCCAGTTAATACATTGTTAAAATCCAAGCTTTCTATTTGTTCAAGCTGCGGCTGACTGAATGATAATTGCTCATTACGTTTAAGCAATTCCTTCGTTATTTGATGATGCGATTCTTTCATTAGTTTTCCGATGAAGATTTCCATTCTTAGTGTCGTTGCTCTTAATTCTTGAGAAAAATCGAAGCCAAAATTTGTAAGGAAATCATCGAGAGCATGTTCGAGCATTTTCTTTAAATTGCGACCATCATCCTTTAAAAGCGATGGGTTAAAGGATCCTGTGAAAAAGTCATGAAACCGGAAGAACACTCTTTGTTTCAAATAATAAACTAGCTCTTCCAGCTCCTGAGCGAACCTTGTTAATAAGTACTTAGGATTTTGATTCATAATTTTATTTTCTACCTCTACCAGCTCAGCGTTAAGAAGCTTTATCTTTGCCTGTTTTAACTCTCTTTTCTCTTTTGCCGAATCAATAAAACGACGTAATTGCTCTAAAGCCCTTTTCCATTCAATCATTGCCGCATTAATCGACACTTGCGTCAATTCATTCGTTATAAAAGAATAGAAGTTTTTCTCAAAGAGGGTTAGTCCTGACTGTGAAGATGGCCGGTGCCCAAGCTTTTCTTCGATAGCCTGGAGGCTTGATACTGGATATAAGCTTGGATTTCTAATACCGAAACGAACAAGCTCATCTTGAACATAAGCTAATACCTCTTCCTTTTCTTTATCATTGTTGGCCAAATCAACAGCATTAACAATAAAAAACATTTTATCCAATTCGAAAGAGTCTTTGACACGGCCTAATTGAATAAGAAATTCTCGATCCGCTTTTGAAAAAGCATGATTATAATAAGTTACAAACAGAATAGCATCCGAATTTTTTATATATTCAAAAGCTACTCCAGTATGGCGGGCATTAATAGAATCAGCTCCAGGAGTATCAACTAAAGTGATTCCTTTACGAGTAATTTCACAGTCATAATGAACGTCGATTTGTTCCACTAAACAGGATTTTTCCTCGTTTGCCACAAATTCTTGAAAACTTATGATGTCCGTCTGCAGCACATTACCTAACTGATTTCGGTAATGATTAAATCCTTTGAAAAAAGCCTTTAAAAAAGAAAAATGCGTTTTTTCAAAGACCTCTAACTGGCCTTTTCTTTTAAGAATCTCATTAATTTGTATGAGCGCCTCATCAAAATCCTGTGCCTGAACATTAAAGACAGCTAGTGAACGATTGATATCTTCAAATAAAACTTGTTCTTGTTTAAATTGTACCTTAACTAGGCCATGCGGATGTGCTTCATCAACCGGCATAATTTTATTGATCGCTGCTGTAGTTGGATTCGGAGATACTGGCAGGAGCTTTTCTCCAATCAAACTGTTCGCAAACGATGATTTCCCTGCGCTAAAAGCACCAAACAAAGCAACTGTGAAGCCTTTTTCCTCTAATCTCTCTGCCTTCTCCTTTAATAGCATGGAGATTTTCTTAAAGCCTGGGATCTCTTCAAGTTTTTGTGAGGAAAGAAGCAACCTCTTGACAGCCGTCTCCATTTTTACCGTCTTTTCAATCTGAGTCTGCTGATGTTGAGGCTGCTCTAATACTATCTCTTTCCCTTTTTTTACTTCCGTTATTACGTGATCAACATCCTGCCTTTCTACAATCAACTCTGCAAGTTGCTCTTCTTTCACTAACTGCAAAATAATTTCTTCATTAATAGGCTGTTCGTCATGACCTAATAAGATTTGTTCCACTTCCGCGGCTTTAGCCATTTTAGCTGTTAATAATGTCTCTTTTTGTTGCCAAACGTTAAGCAATTGAGAATATTTATGTAACTCTTGTTGCAAGTTATGTTTGTGTTCATTGAGATCGCTTTCGACTTTCTGTAAATAATTCTCTTTGATTGGTTTCATTCTTTGCCACGCAACCCTTTTAGCTAGCTCCGCCACCTCTGCTGTATAATTTAATACATATTCTCCAGATAAACGCGCCCCCTTTTTGAGGGTTTGCCTGAGCATTTCCTTTGGCAATTCTACAGAGAACTCTTGAATTTCATGCAAAAGATCCGTGTCCTGAATTTCTTCTTCCTTCATTTTTTTCACCAAAAAATCTTTGAGATGCCATGTGATTTGTGAATCAATCTTGTCTTGCAAATCAAGGAAAAATCGTTCAAGCCTTTCCTCTCTCTCAAGCTCAGTCTTTTGCTTGGAAAAAAACAAACCTACTTTGAAATCCGGATCTGTTGCTTGCAAAAAGTTCTCCGCCAAAGCTCTCGTTTCAAATGGCATTAAATAAGCATTACTTAAGATCGAATTAAGCCCAGCCTCAAACTCCTTTTCCTTTTCTTTGCCCATGGAGGAAATATTCTGTAATGCTGCCTCTAATCGTTCTACTTCAAGAGGAAGCCGAGCTTGCTCCTCTTCTGTAACTCCTCTTAGTTGCTCTTCATAATTTTCCAGCGTTTCTTGAGCTTTTTCCGTTTGAAACTGCCGATGCTCTGCACTCAAATTCGATAATGAACGATAGACAGAAGAAGATAAAAGCACATCTTTAGCTTCAAATTTTAACTGCATCAATTGCTGCAGTTCATTGAATTGATTATATCGATGCTGTTCATCCCGTAAAGATGTATAAAAAATTCGCTCCGGCTCGACACCCCAATCGGCAAAAGATTGTTCGACGCTTGCTCGAAAGCTTTCAAAACTAAGTTCTTCTTCTCTGTGCTTATCAATTTGATTAATGACTAAATATAATTCTTTTCCTGCTTCCGTTAATTCCTTCGTGAAAAGAAAATTTAATTCTGATTGAACATGGTTATAATCCATCACATAAAAAACAAGATCAGCTAAATGCAATGCTGACTCCGTCGCAACCCGATGAGCATCATCAGTTGAATCAATTCCCGGAGTATCCATTATACATACATCAGCTGGAAGAGCCTTCGTACAATGGCTGATTTCGATCGCTTGGATGGAATCTCCATCCTTACAGTAGGACTTTACCTTTTCATAATCATATGGTGCTGGGTAAAGATGAGGATTCTCCTCTTTAAAATATACCTTTGCATACTCTTCACCTGATTTAACCTTTACTAAATTGGCACTCGTGGGAATCGGGCTTGACGGGAGTAATTCTTCACCCATCAATCGATTAATCATGCTCGATTTCCCTGCAGAAAAGTGTCCGCAAAAAGCAATGGAATATTCTTGCTGATGAAGCTTGAACAACAGTTGTTTTGCTTTATTCGCCGATTCCTGATCATTATTTTGCAAGAAAAAGTGGTAAAATCTCGCCAATTTTTCTTTTAACGCCTTTATGTCATGCTGCGAAGCTGTCTCAATCATTTCACTAACCCCTTATTTATGTTCGTTTACTCATTCATTTTAACTGATTTTTCATATTATTTAAATCCGCTTTGTCTTTATTCATATTAAGCTTAAAAAAATTGATCAACAAGCGCATAATCTGCATCTTCGGAACAATTAAAGTTCTAGATGTTACTGCTTTTTGTCCATTGCCGTACAAAGGATAAAAAGATTGTTCTTGTAATAAAAGCATATCCAGTTGCTTAATATGGGTTGTTAACGATTTTTAACCTGTGGCTGCTTGCGCTAGCCGGCTCATTGAAAGTGGTTAGCTACGAACTCCAAAAATATTAAAAAAACCAGACCCGAGGGATCTGGCGCTAAATGATTATTTTGTTTCTATTGTTGGCTTGCAAACATGGTTTAAAACATACTTCATCACAAAGGAATAGACAGCAATGGTCGAAATAATAAAAATCGAAACCATATGTAACACGTCCTTTAATTTTAAATGAGAATAATTTTCATATTCAATGTACCATGATCAACCATGACTTTCAATAGCTGCTTCAAAATGTTCAAACTTTTTTCGAAAAAGAAGGAAGAAACCGATTGTGCTTCGTAAATTCCCGCCCATATTCTGTCAAGTTTTGAAGGGCTTGCTCTTCTGTTGGAATGCGAACAGATAAGATCCAAATATTTAATAATGTAAATACGACGGAAGTTATATACGCCTCATATAATAAAGGGATAATTATGAATTCCACAGCGACAATCACATAATTGGGGTGCTTTAAAAATCGGTAGGGCCCTTTTTTGACGAGCTTAACATCGGGAACGACTATAATCTTTGTATTCCAATATCGACCTAATGAATAAATGACCCAGCCTCTGCCGATTTGCGTTAGCAAAAACAACACTAAAATGAAGGGCCAGGATGGATGAATGCTTCTTTGTAAAACAACGACTTCTACTGTGAAACTTAAAATGAATAAAACATGGAGCATTACCAAATAGGGATAATGGGCTTGTCCTACCTCAATACCGCCCTGTTTCTTCATCCACTTTTCATTTCGTCTCGCAATTACAAGCTCGGTTAATCTTTGCATAATGAGTACAATCATCAATAGTTTCATCATTTAATCCACCTTAACAACAGCAGCTCCGAACTAAACCCTGGTCCCAGTGCTGTAGCCAATCCTACTTCACCCTCTCTCCCTTTTTCCATAAATCTTTTTAAAACATACAGAATCGTAACCGAAGACATATTACCAAATTCACGTAAAACATCAGCTGACAATTGTGTTTGAGCAGAAGAAATTGCTAAGGCGCACTCATAAGCATCCAACACTTTTTTTCCTCCTGGATGGGCAATAAAATGAGCAATATCCCCCATCTGCTGATTCACTTCATTCAAAAAATGGGTGACGGCTGGCCCTAATTCCTTTTCGATGATCGTTGGAATATCCTTCGAAAATACGACATACAAACCATCGTTTTTCACCTTCCATCCCATTACATCAACAGAGTTTCTTAAAGTCATCGACTGTGTTGAGATGATTGACGGAACCGCTAAAACATTTTGCCATTCACTTCTATTAACTTGATCGCCCACCATTAATGCACATGCTACACCATCGGCAAACAACGATGTACCAATGAGATTGCTTTTCGAACGATCATTCCTTTGAAAGGTCAAACTGCAAAATTCGATTGCAAGTATCAGCACTTTAGCTTGCGGAAACGCACGGCAATATTCAAACGCTCTCGATAATCCGGAGGCACCTCCCCCACAACCAAGACCCCAAATAGGAATGCGTTTCGTAAAGGAGGAAAAAGAAAGCCTATTCATAATTATTGCTTCAATACTAGGTGTTGCAATTCCTGTGCTGGAAATTGTGAAGATCGCATCTATTTCAGCAAAGGGAACCGATTTCTTTAAGAAAAATCCGTTCTGTAAACAATCTTCAATTGCAGTGGCTCCTAATTCAACTGCGTGATTTATGTAAGCATCATTTCTTTCCTCAAATGAGCGTTCCTTCTCAAACCAATCTAACCCTTTAACAAAGTGACGCTTCCTAATTTGCCCGCTTCGAAACACCTGTAATAATCTCTCAATATCTTTAAAGGAATGGGAAAAAAGTGTACGGGCGAAATTCATCACTTCCTCTTGTGTAATTACATATGGGGGATGCACTTCTGCAATAGAAAGGATTTGAGGCATCGGAAATCACTCCTTCAACGATATAAGGTTATTATTTCCAATTCACCATATCCTATGCATGCTTATTCTCTCTTTCATATAGAAGAATTGCCAACATTTAATATCGTTCTTTGAGTTTCATTGATAAACAGTTACCCTGCTGGGCTCCTTCGAAAAATTGTTCCTGTACGGATGAATCAATGTTATTTTCCTTCGTGCTTATCGCCGAACAAACCATAACAAATCGATTGTTGCGCTAACAATTTTCGGTGCAAGTTGCGATTGCTTGTAAATATGTAAGCACCAAGTTTATTAGGCTTTAGCTGCGTGTTGAAGGCTAGAAACTCATTACAAGAGTGCGTCTTAATAAATAGGCTTTGTAAAATTGAATTGTTGTTATAATGAGCCCAAAATCAACACCGACATATAACAAAGCCAATAAATAAAAAACTTCCCCCAATATAAAATTGAAGGAAGCGAATGTTTTGAAGGATTGTTGTGCACTTTTTATTATAAAACAAATAACCCGCACCATCACCACATAAACTTTTCCAATTATCTATTACTTTTTAATTAATTGACAAGTAGTCTAATAGACCTATATAAAATCAAGATTTTTTATCTTTAAGTAGGTCGAAATTGTGGTAATATAAATAGTAATTATATAGTGGGGGAATGATTAGTGACATTAACTAAAAGTGTAACGGACATCTTAAACGGGACGATCGAATCAGTTAAAGCGGTTCTACCGTTTGATGTGACTGTAGAAAAACCATCATTGTTTACACAGTCCTTTACTCAGCATTCAATTGGTGTTCTTATTGGAATGACAGGTGATGTTCGAGGACGTGTCATCATTGAAGGTGAAGAAAAGACATTCGGAAAAATTGGAGAGGGTATGTTTGGAATGTTTCTCGAAGGAGAAATGCTTGAATCGTTCGCAGGTGAACTAGGAAATATGCTTGCTGGCAATCTCTCCACAACGATCTCCCAAAGGGGTTTCGAAATGGACATTACTCCCCCAACAGTATTAATAGGGCAAACAAAGGTATATGGATTTGATCGAGCTTTTCGTCTCCCGATTCATATGAATAATATTGGGTCATTAGAGATTATTTTAGCCGTAGAAGTAGCTTAAGCTTCGTTTTCGGAAAAGGGGAATTTTTCCGAAACTTACCTTTGACATTTCAGAAGGCTGCTCATTTTCCAACTGGACAATTAGACAAGCAATTCTTGTCTAATTGTCATTTTAAAGTACTTCGTGTCAAAAACCTTTAATTGACATTCCTCCATCAACGAATATCGTTTGCCCCGTTACATAATTACCTGCTTCAGACGCTAAAAACACCGTTGGTCCTACGAGTTCCTGAAGCTCTCCGACCCGATTGAGTGGAGTTACCGATAAAATTTCATGTAAATATTCCGGATCTGCTAATAATTTTTCAGTCAATGGCGTTTTAAAGTACCATGGACCAATTGAGTTAACACAAATATTGTACTGTCCCCACTCCATAGCTAGAACTTTCGTCATTTGTATCATCGCTGCCTTTGTAGCCGCATAAACAACTCCTGTTCTGAGCGCGACAGTACCCGCTACCGATGAAATGGAAATAATTTTTCCATCAGTATTCGTTTCTTTCATTATTTTCCCTACCTCTTGCGACATCATAAAAGTAGATTTTAAATTCGTATCCATAATCTTTTGCCACTCTTCGTCTGTCACATCCAATGCCTTAGAACGAATATTCATTCCTGCATTATTGATCAGAACGTTTACCTTCCCCCATTTGCCGACAATATGATTAAGGCTTTCTTTGATGTCTTCCCGCTTCGTCACATCCGTGGGCACAATAAGGGCTTCCCGCCCTAAATCTTTTATGTACTTAGCTGTTTCCTCTAAATCTTCCTTTGTTCTAGACAATAAGGCAATATCCGCTCCAGCTTCTGCTAATCCAATCGCAAGTGCCCTTCCGATTCCTCTTCCTGCCCCAGTTACTATCGCCTTTTGCCCATCTAAGCGAAATGAAGGCAAATACACTATTATCACCCTTCTCTAAAAATTCTTACACCTTTTAACTTATCAAATCTACAGCAAATAAGAAAGAAAATAACACCATACTTACATGTGTAGAATCTAAAAAGATATGGCCAGCATCGATCTCTTATGATTTGTCCAATACTCTTTCTGTATTTTCCATAAATCATTTGCTTTCTGTATTTTGGTACAAAGACTATCATTCCATGTTGTGTGTCCTAAACTGTTCATGTCCTTCATAAGGACTTACCTCCTTCGTACGTGAGTTAAAGTGGTCGGGAAACCAAACTTTATTCTACCACGAAGTGAGATTTTTTTATTACCACGCTAAAAGCTGTTTGGAACCCCGGCATAGCCCAAGGTTTACAAAAATATCAAAAAGAGTGTAAGTAAACTCGAATACTTTCGAGTTGCCTACACCCTGAACACCAGACTAATCTGTTCTTACCTCATCAGATCCATTTTGATTTTGAACCTCAATCCATATTTTATTTATCACTTCATTCCCACATACTCTACATACGTCTAAACCATCATATAATATCCTACAATTTTCACAATAATATTTTTCCATCGCTATAATTCACTTCTTTCTTTAAAATTAAAAATTTATTATGCCCATATTATTTTATTTTCGGAAAATGGTGACCGAGAGGTACAGCCATAATATTCGTCTGCAGCGAAAAACTGAAGTGCACAAAAGAGATAAAACTATAATATGTAGAGAAAATCAATTCTATAACAATAGTAAACAATTTTTCTCAAGTGATTTAAATCATACAAAGCCAATCGCTTTTTCGATAAAATCTATTTGCAGGGTAGACATTAACATAAGTATGTAGTATGAAATGAATCAAACGAACTTTTATAGTACAAAAGATCGATCATTTAATGGTTAACAGATAAATTTAAAACTTGCCTTCGGCTCCAAACATTTCTTTTTTCACGAGATGTGTTTCAGGGGCCTTTTTCGCGTTCATAAAATGTTCACATTCACCAAAGGGGATTTGTGACAAAAATCACTGTTAAATAAACTTTCCACTACTAAGATAGTAAATATATAAATATTGAACAATTTGTGAATTCCTTACATCGATATGGATTCTCAAAAATTGTCTAGTATGATGAAGGTGTAATCATTTACATTTTCTATCTTTCCGAAAGGAGTGAGTGTTATGGCTAAAGCAGAATTGAAGAGCGATACAAAGACAGAGATTGAGGACAGCTCTTCTTTAAAGGGGACGTTAGTGTCCGTTTTCTTTGTCGGCTTTTTCATCGTAGTTCTTTGGGTTGGCGTTTACTTCTTATACTTAGATCGGTTTTAAAAATGAAAGGGGATTTTAAGCCATGCATATGCACAAATTTGAAAAAATATGGCTGATTTTCGGGGTAACTGCTCTTCTTGTGTTCTTATCTGTTTTAGGAGTGAGCGCCTTTTACCTTGGTAATCAACCTCCTAGCTGTTTAGCTGTTGTTGATCCAACGAAGGTAGACGAACACGAGACATTTAAAGAGCCAGGCTTAAAGAAAGTGGAAGGAAAAGATTGGGATTATGAACTTGTATTTGTTGCTCAAGCCTTTGCCTATACTCCTGGTACAGTTGAAGTTCCGCTTGGGGCAAAAGTAAAAGTCATCGCAACTTCAAAGGATGTTATCCACGGATTTGGAGTAGCAGGTACAAATATTAATATGATGGTGGAACCAGGTTATATTAGTGAAATTGTGACAACCTTTGATAAAGCTGGAGAATATTTAGTTTTATGTAACGAATATTGTGGCTCCGGACACCATCTGATGACTTCTATGATTAAGGTGGTGGAATAATAAATGCTTAAATCATCTCTAAATATAAAAGTTGATCGCCGTGACGCAAAATTGGTGATGGCTCATTTCTATGTTGCATTTATTGCTTTGCTAGTCGGTGGACTAGCTGGACTGCTTCAGGTATTAGTACGATCTGGAAAGTTTGAATTGCCCGCTGGGATTGGCTATTATCAAATATTAACGGTTCACGGTGTCGTATTAGGACTTGTTTTAACAACCTTTTTCATTATGGGATTCCAGCTTGCTGCGGTAAGCAAAACGGCGGGTACTTTCACCAATAAACAGAGAACTATTGGCTGGATTGGCTTCTGGATTATGACAATTGGTACTGTCGCGGCAGCAGTTATGATTCTTCTAAACGAAGCATCCGTACTTTACACATTTTATGCACCATTACAAGCCCATTTTGTCTTCTACTTAGGATTAACGCTTGTTGTAGTAGGAAGCTGGGCTGTTGGTACGACGATTATTCTAAAGTATGCAGAGTGGAGAAGAGCGAATCCTGGACAACCAAGTCCTTTGCTAACTTTCATGGCACTAGTAAATACAATGATGTGGACCGTGGCAACCATCGGTGTTGCAGCAACAGTATTAATTCAATTATTGCCTTGGTCTTTGGGACTAGTTGAAACAGTTAACGTCGGTGTAAGCCGTACCCTATTCTGGTACTTCGGTCATCCACTCGTATATTTCTGGTTACTACCAGCTTATATGGCATGGTATGTGATGATTCCCAAAATCATTGGTGGAAAAATCTTCTCAGATTCATTAGCAAGAATGTCTTTTATTTTATTCTTATTATTTTCAATTCCAGTAGGATTCCACCATCAGCTCTTAGAACCGGGCATCGACCCTGCTTGGAAATTTTTACAAGTGGTATTAACATTTTTAGTCGTCATTCCTTCATTAATGACCGCGTTCTCCTTGTTTGCAACATTTGAAAGCTACGGACGTTCTCAAGGGGCAACAGGATTATTCGGCTGGCTGAAAAAACTTCCTTGGAAAGACGCACGTTTTACAGTACCATTTATCGGAATGCTCGCATTTATTCCTGCGGGGGCAGGCGGTATCGTCAACGCTTCCCATCAAATGAACCAGGTTGTGCATAACACAGTTTGGGTAACAGGACACTTTCATTTAACGGTTGCTACAGCTGTTGTTCTGACATTCTTCGGTGTCTCATTCTGGCTTGTACCGCATTTAACTGGACGAAAATTAACGAAGAAAATGAATAAATTGGCACTTATTCAAGGTTATCTGTGGGCGATTGGAATGACCTTTATGTCAGGTGCCATGCATGCTGCTGGTTTACTCGGCGCTCCTCGCCGTTCATCATTCTCTGAATATGGTGGAGCTGCTCAAGCAGCGGAATGGATTCCATATCAAATCGCTCAAGCCGTTGGTGGTTCCATTCTCTTTATTGCCATTATTTTAATGCTTTACATCTTTGTCAACCTAGCATTCTTTGCTCCAAAAGGTGAGGAAGAATTTCCGGTCGGCGAAGCAGCAAATCAAACAGAAAAAGCACCAATGGTGTTCGAAAACTGGAAGCTATGGCTCGGAATTACTGTACTTTTAATTCTTTTTGCTTACACAATTCCGTTTATCGACCTAATTAAAAACGCACCTCCAGGAGCACAGGGTTACAAACTTTGGTAATAGGAGCAATAAATGAATTGCTGCTTAAACTGAAGGCCTTTGTTATATAAGATTGTGAATAAAACATTTTTGACCCTTTTTGTGTGAAACGCTGGGGCTAACATAACAAAAAACACTGGTTCAACCAATTGAACCAGTGTTTTTATGGTGCTTTATTTGCTCATTCCCTTTCATAACGGGAAGATTTACAAACATTACCGACAAAAGAATTAAAAATGCTCCGAACATTTGGGAAATCCCCAAATTCTCCTGAAAAATGACGAAACCAATCAACATGGCGACAACAGGTTCTACAGTTGCAATAATTGCTGCTTTACTACTTTCTGTCTTCTCAAGACCCCATGTATAGGCCAAATAAGCAATTACCGTTGGTACTAAGCCAAGACCAACACTTACGAAAAGAACTCTCGGTGAAAATAGAATATCTAGTTTCCCCCAAATTCCCGAGAATGGTAGTAGCGCTATGGCAGCTATTACAAACGTATATAATGTCACCGTAAATGGTTTGATTTCGTGTTTTAATGCGACTTTTCCAAATATGCTATATAAAGCATAACCAAGCCCTGAGCCAAGCCCCGTTAATACCCCTAATAAAGTAATTGTAGTACCTTGCTCCACACCGACACCAACTATAAACACACATCCTAATATAGTACCTACAACGGCAATGATTTTCTGTTTATGGATCGATTCCTTTAAAAAAATAAACGACAAAATCGTTACGAAGGCTGGAGACGTATAAAGGAGAATGACAGCTATGGAAACGTTCAGTTCATTGATCGTAAAAAAATAACAGTAGTTAAAGAAAGCAATGCTGAAGATCCCGGTTCCAATAAAAAATGGCAGCTTCTTAAATTGTACTTGCAGCTGCTCTCTGTAAGACACTGCCCCAACGATTAAGAGAAAGATGGCAGCAAAAGTGACCCTCACTGTAACAATCTCCATTTCTGTCAATCCAGCCTCTTTCAGTTCTCTAACAAAAATAGCGATTAATCCCCATAAAGCTGCACCAAAAGCAATCATTATATACGGCAATATTTTTTTCATAGCTTCCTCCAAGAACAAAAGCGCAAGCGCCTTGCTCATCGCCGTACAAATCTGGAAGGACCTGATCTTTCGATATAGGAAACCTGAATTGCTATAGCAATTCTTGGTTGACTTATCGTATGGAGGGGACCTAAAGTTTGTTAGGCTCTGGCTGCTTGCGCTAGACGTAGATATACTAATTGAAAGAGTTATACACAACTACGAAATCTATCATTTCCTTAAGAAAGAAAAAGGACGACAAACACGTCATCCTTAGACTGTTGAACTAAATATTCAAGCTGTAGACTTTACTATATTTATCGTATAAATAGTCAACTAAGTATTGAGCATTTAATCCTTCCCCGGTCACATCTGTTAAGATTTCCAAAGGTTTTTTCAGAGAACCAAACTGATGGATGTTTTTCGTTAGCCATTCCTTTATGGGCAGTAAATTTCCTTCTTCAAGTAATTGATCGTAGTTCGGAAGATCTTTTTGCATCGTATTCTTGAATTGAGCTGCATACATATAGCCTAAGGCATAGGAAGGAAAATAACCAAAAGAGCCTCCTGACCAATGTACATCTTGTAAAACACCGTTTGCATCACTGTCAGGTGTCACTCCTAAATACTCTTCATATTTCTCATTCCAAATTTGCGGTAAATCTTTTACTTCAATTTCATCATTAAATAGCCCTTTTTCAATTTCATACCGAATAATGATATGGAGCGGGTATGTTAATTCATCCGCTTCAATCCGAATAAGGGATGGTTTTGATTCGTTAATCCCACGATAATAATCATCAACGGATACTTGAGCAAATTGACCATTAGAATACGATTTTAACAGCTCATAATTTTGCTTCCAGAATGCGTAATTACGTCCAACAAAATTTTCATAGAATAAAGACTGAGATTCATGAATTCCCATTGAAGTCCCTGTACACAATGGCGTTCCTACTAAATCCTTGGATATATTTTGTTCATAGAGCGCATGTCCCCCCTCATGAATCGTCCCAAACACAGCGACACGGAAGTCTTTTTCATCATATTTAGTCGTTACCCGAACATCTCCTGGATTCAATCCAATTGCAAAAGGATGTACCGTTTCATCCAATCGACCAGCTTGGAAATCATAACCCATTTGTTCTAAAATGTTTAAACTAAAATCTCTTTGTTTTTCTTTTGGAAAATGTTCAAACAAAAAACTTGTTTCTGGCTTGTTGTCTGATTCTGAAATGGCTTTAACAAGTGGAATGATTTTTTCACGAAGATCTCCGAAAACCCTATCTAAAATCTCGACTGTGATTCCAGGCTCATACATATCTAACAGCGTATCGTATTTATTTTCTTCATAGCCCCAGTATGTAATAAAGCGTTTATTCGTTTCTACTAACTTTTCCAAATACGGTCTAAAAAGCTCAAAATCAGATGCATCCTTCGCTTCTTCCCATACACTTTCAGCCTTCGACTGAAGAATAACGTACTCCTTATATTCTTCTGCCGGGATTTTCTTATTGCGATCATATTCTTTTTTACAATGCTCGGCTGTTTTCCTCGTAATTTCTGAAATGACCTCTTTCGCCGCGCCTGTCGTTAAATTGGCAATGTAAGAAGCCATTTCTTCAGAAGTAGACATTTTAAACACTTCTTGAGACAAGGTTCCAATCACTTGCGAACGCTGTTCTACACTTTTCTTTGGAGCTCCAGTACGCAAATCCCAATAAACTAAAGAAAGTGCTTCGTTATATGCGCTCATTTTCTGCACATAAGCAGTAAACTCTTGCTCTATTTGCTTAATTTTTTCACTCATTATTCTTTGTCCTCCCCAAAACTGTCATTCCATTTCCAAGGATATTTTACGTATTAAACCCCTTAGTGAATCAAATACCCCTATATTTTATCATATTTTTCAGAAAATAACTCCAAAAAATAGAAAAAGAGGATCGTTTCAAAAAACAAACCCTCTCATCTTGATTCCTATTTTTTTCCGATCGCTACTCTCCAAAGTTCGGGACCTTCTTCTAAGTACTCCCATGTAAATGTATCTGTTCTCTCTATCATAAATTGATATCTTAACGGCTTCGGATCATGGTCATTTACCAGCAACATAAACTCCCCTGGTTGGAGGGAATCAAATGTGCTAATAATTTTTGGATGTTTTTCTTTCGGTGGATAATCGGGCGCAATCACTTCAGCTGTAAAATTTTTCATATTACTCACTCCCCTTAAATTGTTAACTTCGTTCCTTACATATGTAGTATAGAGCGTGCAATATTTTGGAGAAGTGAACACCATCACACTTGAAAATAAAATTCTTCATGTCTTGTGATTTGCATCACGATATCACTTAATGAAAATGATTATCATTAAAGAAAAGACATAAGGGAGAGATGTATATGGAAAAACGTATCGTAGAATTAGATGTTCGTGAGGACCTGAAAAACAAGTTAGAGCCATTCCAAAAAATTATGGAGGCTGTTAAAGGCTTAGAAAGTGGTGATGTCTTTATTCTCCATGCCCCTTTTAAGCCGACCCCTCTCTTCGCTGTTTTGAAAGCAAAAGGTTTTGTCCATCAGGCTGAACAGATCGAGAAAAAACACTGGAAAGTAACGTTTACAAAAAAGGGGGAAACAAAATGAAATTAGATAATCGCGGATTGGAACCGCCTAATCCAATGATGAGGACACTTCGCGCTCTAGAGACTTTAGCTGAAGGAGATACATTGGAAATCATCAATGATCGTAGACCAATGTTTCTTTATGAACAATTAGATGAATTAGGTTTTAAACATATAACTGAACCAAACGAGGATGGAAGCTTCACAATAAAAATTACAAAGTAAGGAAGTTGGTTCCATGATAGTAAAGAATACAGGTAGTGAAACGAACATCAAATTGCCTTTTTCTTTTATTTTTTTCAGCATACTTGCGCTTCTTATTTCTCAATTTCTCATTCTTTTGAACGGGGATGCTTTTATAAATGGACACTTTCGCATTCCTGCAATTTGGTCTGCTGCGCATTTGTTTATATTAGGATGGGCGTTAATGATCGCAATGGGTGCCATGTATCAATTAGTGCCGGTAGCATTTTTGACTCCGATATGGAATGAAAAATTCGGTTTTATTCAATTTGCTGTCACAACGATTGGGGTTGTCTCCTTTGCTATCGCCCTTTACATCATCCCAAGTAAAGCCCTCATTCCCGGAATCATCATGCTTATGGGGATCGTTATGTTCCTTATTCAAATGGGGATGACCTTGCGAAAACAAGCAAAACCAAATATCCTTACTCTTTTTGTCGGAAGTGCATTAGTCTGTTTGTTTCTGACGATCATATTGGGAATTTCATTAGTGATTAGCATGAAAACAGGATTTGCAAGCAATTATTATTCAATCCTTTTTCATAGCCATTTATTATTAGGAATCTCCGGCTGGTTTACACTGCTGATTTTTGGATTCTCCTATAAAATGGCACCGATGTTTTCCCTTTCTCATGGCTATGAAATGAAGCTAGCAAAATATGTTTATAGCATTTATGTGACCGGGTTGCTATCCATATTGTTGTCATTTATTTTCAATTTTTCTTGGTTGTTTAAATGTGGATTTTTCTTGCTCTTAATCGGCTTCAGTTGTTTTATATGGCATATTTACCTGATTTTGAAAAAAAGAGTAAAGAAAAAACTTGATCTGCCTTTTCGCTTTGCTTTATTGGCGATTATTTTTGGAGAAATGATCCATTTACTTGCTTTTATTGCAAGTATAAGCAATCAATTTCCAAGCTTTGCTGCTCCCCTAATCGTTGCTTATATCATGCTTTGGATTGCCTTTAGTATTATTGGCTACCTTTATAAAATCGTTCCATTCCTATGGTGGACGCATAAGTATTCGCATGTTATTGGGAAAAAGGATGTTCCAGCTTTGAAAGATATGATTAATGAAAGATTAGCACTTCCGATCTTTCTGTCCTTTATTTTCGGCATTTTGCTTGTTTCTATGAGCATTGCCCTAAATGGGCAGATGCTCTTCTACATTGGACAGCTACTCGTTACAGCAGCATCCATTGTCTTCGGAATTGCGATACTCGCCGTTATCAAAAAATAGGAGGTTACGAAAATGAATCTAAAAGAACAAATTGCCTTAGTGGATAAAATCCGCGAGCATTTAAAAAAGGTAATGGATCCGGAATTAAATATTAATGTTGTCGATCTTGGGCTTATTTACGATGTCTCTCTCATTGAGGAAAATGCCGTGGAAATCGTCATGACGTTAACCACTCCCGGTTGTCCTTTACATGACAGCATTATTGGCGGTGTTAAACATTGTGTATTAGAGCTTGAAGAAATTGACCATGCTGATATCCAGCTTGTATGGGAACCAGCTTGGTCGCCCGAAAAAATGACAGAGGCAGGCTTAAAAGCGATTGGAAGATAAAAATGAATCATAATAAGTATCTCTTAAAAGTAGTTCCTCTAAATTACTGCTGTTCCTCAAATGTTCAAAATCATTTGAGAAGCTATACAAACTTAAAGCTAGAGCACCCCCTTTAGCACTTTGGCAACTTAAATTTACACAATTGGAGCTTTGAAGCAGAAAGCTGTTCTTAACTACAAAAACCCCCTTCATATGGACGATTCTTCGTCCTCTGAAGGAGGTCAATTGTGTTTTAGTATTCTCTTGCTTTTACAGGAAGGACTTGCTTTACTTTTTCCAATACGTAATTATTTAACTTGTCATCAATTAAAATATGAACACTTCCACAATCGTCATGTGTACGGATAAGACGCCCGATTCCTTGCCGTAAACGAAGGATCATATAAGGCATATCCACTTCTTCAAATGGATCTTCAGCTCCTTCACGTTTAGCAGTAAAAACCGGGTCATGCGGAGGAAAAGGTAAATCAAAGATGATAACATTCTCGAGAGCTCTTCCGGGAATATCTAAGCCTTCCCACAAATGGGTTGCACAAAGGACCGAATCTACCTCGTTTTGAAAACGAGCAACTAAAGTACTAATTTCCGCATCTCCTTCAAAATAAATGGGAAATTCAGTTTGTCCATCAGAAAAAGCTTTGAATTGCTGTAAATCTTCATCTGTTGTAAAGAGAACAAGCGCTTTTCCATTTGATGCACGAAGTTGTTCAAGCGTGTATTTATGCTTCTCTAGTAGATTCTCATGATTAAAAGTAGGCATATCGATCATCATCTTTTCTTCATAATCGAAAGGTGACTTCACAGTGAACGATAAATAATCATCAATGCCAAGGCTTTTCGCAATATATTGGAAAGAACCGTCTTCTGATAATGTTGCTGATGAAAAGATAAAAGGTTTCTTTTGCGAAAAAACGTCCTCTCTCATAATATCTTCAACCATCCTCGGCATGATGACAAGAGTTCTTTCCTCATTCGTTTCTTCAAACCAAATAATCCCTTTTAACTCCTTTAAAAATAAAGATAACGAATACGTAATTTGTTCTAAATATTCCTCAACAATTTTCAAATCATATTCATTAATCACGTACATTTCGCTTTCAAATACAAGCTCCTCCTCAAGCTCCATAAGGAGGCTTTGTAATGTTTTTGCTTGAGCTAACACCTTAGGGGTCTTCGTAAGCATTTGTTTTTCCGAATCTCCACTTTTACTTGCTACTTTGGTGATCTCAGCAAAAAAACGTTCATTTTCAATAATTGCTTCATCAATAATGTGAAGCGTTTTTTCACGTACATCATTTTCCATCAATTTTGTCAACAATGTCTCAAGCGTCAGCTCTGATAGTCTATAGGTAAGAGCCTTTTGGCTTGCATATTCAAGCAAGTGTCCTTCATCAAAGACAACAGACGAGCTTTCTGGTAACAGCGGAAGCTGACCTTCTCGTTTTCGTGATTCTTTTGTCCATATATGTTCCATATAAAAATCATGAGAGCAAATAATTAAATCCGTTGCATTTCGATAATAGTCCCGATGTAACGTTTGACCACAACGATGCCTCAAGTCACATGAAAAGCAGTCTTGCAGCGGATCCCAACCAATATTTAACCACTGTTGATTGGTTAATTGCGGGTAGTCCTTTCGATCTCCATAGCGGGAAAACGCCTGCATCGAAGTATCACGATGGACAAATGCAGGGAGCTCGTCGTACACTTCGCTATATGGTTCTCCTTCCAAAACAGACTTGTCCAATTTCTTCAAGCACAAATATTGATCTCTTGATTTTGCTAATCGAACATCGATCGTTAATTCTAGGGCCTTTTCAAGACGGGCAATATCGCCTTCCTTTTTAACAAGCTGTTCAATTAAATTTTCATCAGCACAAGCAATAATTGCCGGTTTATTCATATATCGTGCATAGCATATGGCATATAGTAGATAAACAATCGTTTTCCCAGTACCAACACCAGCTTCTGCAAAAATAACTTTTTTTTCCTTAAAGGCTTTCTCTAATTGAAATGCCATATAAACCTGCTCATCCCGAAGTTCAAACCCTGCTTCTGGTAAGATGTCGTAAAAAACATCTCCAATCCATTCCCCTAATTTATCGATAAAGGTTTCGGTCTTTGAAACCGTAAAAGGCAATTTTGTTTTATGCATGAATATCCTCCACTAATTCTTTCTTCTCTCCACACGTACCAAATACGTAAATCCTTTGTTCATTGCCATACAACTGAAAACCACATTCTTGTGATATAGACAGTTTACGGGCAAAGCACCTTATTTGTTTCATCATAGTAAGACAATCTAAAATCAGATAGCTGGTTTACACTAGACAACTAAACTTCGTCACCTAAACTCATCATTTAGCACACTCAGCAAATACCTATCATACAAGAAAAAAGACTAACTCTGAATCGAAATAGAGTCAGTCCCTTGACTGTATTTGTTGAAACTTAATACCCATTAATTCGTGACAAAGAATATGACAACGCTCGTTTCAATTCTTCTTTCGCATTCACAAGCTCCTCTAATGCTGGAAATTGAAGCTCTTCATTTTGTTCAAGTTCGAGTGCTTCAATTGTGTATGATAAAGCACGTTCGATCGTATTAAAATCAATAGCAGAATATCTCATTGCCACTCCTCCAAATCCATTTAATGACAATAGTATTCTATTCTTTTAATCGTTTGTTTATACCTTCATCCTTATCCTTTGGAGGTCTTTTCCCCCAATATTGGTAATAATCGGTTTTAATAAAGCCATTAAATAATTTTCTTTTCTTTGTTGCTGGCTTGCCATAGCATGCCTCAAAATTTTCATTTGCGGTAAGCATGTAGACAGACCATGTATCATAAGGAACAAAAGCTTGTCCCATTTCGTGGTACATTTTTTCAACCGCTGCTTTATCCCCTAATCTTTCACCGTACGGTGGATTTCCAACGATTACGCCGTATTCCTTCGTTGTTGTAAAATCTTTCACCTGCATTTGTTTAAAGGTTAGCAAATCGGCAAATCCTGCTTCAATGGCATTTTTACTCGCGATTTTAACCATGCGATGATCTAAATCGGTGCCTGCAATATCAATAGGTTGATCGTACCGTGCAAGATCTTCCGCTTCCATTCTACCTTCATTCCAATGCTCCGCAGTAATCCAACCCCAATTTTCTGAAATAAACTCACGATTAAAGCCAGGGGCAATATTTTGTCCAATCAAAGCAGCTTCAATCGGCAGTGTTCCGGAACCGCAAAATGGATCAACAAAAGGACGATCAGGAGTCCAATTCGTTAATAAAATTAATGCCGCAGCCAAGGTTTCTTTAATTGGTGCTTCCCCTTGTCCTATGCGGTAGCCTCTGCGATGTAGCCCTGCGCCACTGCAATCAATCGTCAACAAAGCTTTATCTTTTAATAAAGATACTTCGATTTTGAATAGCGGACCATTTTCTTCGAACCAGGTCGTTTTTTTATAATGCTTACGAAGTCGTTCTACAATTGCTTTTTTTACAATTGCTTGACAATCAGATACGCTGAACAGTTTTGATTTCACCGACTTCCCAGAAACAGGAAACTCGGCATTTTCAGGCAAAAACTGTTCCCAAGGCAATGCCTTTGTTCTTTCAAAAAGTTCATCAAAGGCCGTTGCTTTAAACTCGCCTACAACTAATTTAATTCGATCTGCTGTTCTGAGCCACAAATTGCTGCGTACTATTGCAAGCTCATCACCACGAAAATTAATACGGCCATTGTCCACTTCACATTCATAACCAAGTGCTCTAACTTCCTTTGCCACTATTGCTTCTAACCCCATTGCAGCAGTTGCAATTAATTGATATTTAGACATTTTTTCACCCTTAATATAGATCTTCTTCCCACTCCGCGAGAAAACGAATGAGTTCTGCAAGTGGGAGTGGTTTAGTGATATAAAAACCTTGTATATGATCACAGTTTCCTGTTTTCAAATGTAATAATTGTTTTTTACTCTCAACACCTTCGGCAACAACAGAGAGATTTAATCGATGTGCAATCGAAATGATCGCTTCCACAATACTGGAATCGTCATGATATTTGCTAAGATTTTCAATAAAACTTTTATCTATTTTCAGTCTATCCAATGGAAAACGGTTTAAATAGCTCAAAGATGAATAACCTGTCCCAAAATCATCAATCGAAAGCTTAATCCCTAACTTTTTCAGCTTCACTAATTTGCTTATTGTTTGTGAAGCATTCGGCATTATCATACTTTCCGTTAATTCAAAGTCAACTAAATGAGGATTAACATTAGTCTGCTGCAAAATGGCTTGCACTGATTTCACAAAATTTTCTTGATTGAAATGAAGAGCAGAGATATTAATACTAACCAACAAATTGGAATGGCCACGTAAATGAACTTGCTGTATATCCTCACATGCTTGTTTTATAACCCATTCACTAATCGGTACGATTAATCCAGTTTCTTCCGCCAATGGGATAAATTGTTCCGGAGAAATGATTTCTTGCTCCTCCCGCTTCCAGCGAATTAATGCTTCAATGCCAATAATTTTTCCTGTTTTTAAGTGTATTTGCGGTTGATAGACTAGAAAAAATTCTTTTTGTTCAAGGGCCTTGCGAAGTCCAACTTCCATTTTCATTTGTTTCGATTCATCTTTATGCATTTCTTCATGATAAAGCTGATAATGATTTTTCCCACTGGATTTTGCTTTGTACATCGCCTTATCAGCATTCCGCAACAATGTTTCTAATGAACCGCCATCGAGTGGAAATAAGCTGATTCCAATACTTGTTGAAACATACACTTCATGATGTTTCAATATAAAAGAGGAAGTCGAAAGGGCGTGGATTATATTCTCGGCCACACTGACAGCCTCTTTCGGGTGCTTAATATTAGAAAGGACGATTACAAATTCGTCTCCTCCCAACCTTGCAATTAAATCTTTATTTTTAATCAGGCCTTTCAGACGAAAAGATACTTCCTTCAAAAGCTGATCGCCGTAGTTATGACCAAGTGTATCATTAATATGCTTAAAACGGTCTAAATCTAAAAATAAAACAGCAAGTTGTTGATTATATTTGGACGCCGTATCAATAAGACTTTCTAAATGAGTATTCAATGTATAGCGATTGGCGACACCTGTTAAAGAATCGTAATGGGCGAGTTGTCTTAGTTTTTCCTCTGTATGTTTTCGGTCAGTAATATCTGAAAATACCGCGACAAAGTTTGTTATTTCTCCTTTTTCATCCTTGATTGAACTTATTGTCAGCCATTCAGGATAAACATCACCGTTCTTCTTTTTATTCCAAATTTCCCCTTGCCATTTCCCTTTTGTCAAGACACTATTCCACATCTCATGGTAAAACTGAGAACCATGAATTCCCGATTGAAAAATCCTAGGATTATGTCCACATACTTCTTCTTCAACATAGCCGGTTACAAGTTCAAAAGCAGGATTGACAGACAGGATATTGCCATCTTTATCTGTAACAATGACTCCCTCGCTTATATTTTCAAGTACCTTCGCTGCCAACTGCCTTTCATTTTCGAAAAGCTTCTGTTTTGTCATGTCCCTAAAAACGACAACATATTCTTTTATTTTACCAATTGAATCAAAAACAGTGGAGATGTTCATCGATTCTATATATACTTCACCATTAGAGCGTTTTTTAGCAACCTCGTCTGTCCAACTATGATGTTCGAAAAGATGAGCTATCATCCTTTGATAATCCGATAAATTACAAAATAAAATGGAATAGTCTTTACCAGTAAGCAGTTGTTCTTTAAAGCCAATTACTTTCTGGGCCCAAAGGTTTAGCGTAACGATTTTTAACTGTTCATTCAACACGATGATACCCTCTTGCATTTGCATAAAAACAGTATTGGCTAAAGAATGATATTCAGAATTGAGCTCAACCACTTAAAAAACCTCCATTGTCAGTCGACATTTCCATTGTTACACTATTTTATTAAATCATAAGAAGGCAATTGATAAGAACCATATGTATGTCATTTATGTTAAAAAAACAGTGTGAAGTCCACAGTCAAGATTCTTCATAAGAACAAAGCTTTGTTTTATGTTTGGTGTTCATTTTTGAACTTCCGGTTGATCTATCGTAAGTTGTAAAAGCCAAATACCAATTTGTACTAGTACCTGCTTGCGCTAGACTGGATACCCTCATGAAAAGTGAATCCAAACAAACTTATCACTTCCTAAACTGCAAGAAAAGCTCTCCTCTACGGAGAGCTTTTCCTAACTATCTTTCACTTACTGATAATATAAGGTCCTTAATAACGTTCTGTAAGCCATGTTTTGTTCCTTCGTACTGCAAACGACCTTCGTCTTGTACTCCGGTGGTAATCATCTATCTACAGGTTATATTTAACCTGTCCTTCTTTCTCGTTCATTTCCTTAAAGAAGGTGCCCCTACCATAATTTGGGTTTCTCGCTCGTGGGGTTTACCCCGTTCCACCCTACTCATTTCTAAGCAGGCTCCGTCACTGTGGCACTTTCAAGGTATTCACACCATATCATAAAGACTTAGGCATTTTCCCTGCCGTCAAAAAGGAAGAAGCACAGCCCCTTCCTTAATGCCCTAGCTTATCGTTTCGCTAGGCACGAACACTACAGACATCTCAGCCTGTGCGAGCATGGACTTTCCTCTACAATTCGCAAAAAAGCTTATTGCAGCGATTACCCGAACGTTATTAAAAAACTACATGAATTATTATATGTAAGAATGAAAAGAATAGCAATGGAAATTATTAGATTCCAATTTTCAATCAATCGTACAGCTTACTTCCAAACACATGCTTTTCAAGGTTTGAGAGTCTTTTTAAGATATCGAAGTTTGTCGTTCCACTTGTTTGTGGAGCTGGTGCTGGAGCAGGTCGCTTAGCAGATTCTTCAGCTAATCTTTTAAGCCTAATATTTTCTTGTTGAAGCTCTTCAATTTCTGCTTGCATCGCTTCGTAATCCTTAATAATAACATCAAGAAATTTATCTACATCCTCAGGCTTATAGCCTCTCATGGCTGTTTTAAACTCTTTTTCCAAAATATCCTTAGCCGTTAATTTTATTTTATCTGAAAGCATATATTCACCTCTAAACGCCAATCGTTATCATTATTTTTTCAAAAATATGCAACTTTGTCAATTTTTCTTTTGGGGAAGTGACATTTTCTACAGAAAATTTATAAAAGAGGTTGAATTCAGTATCATAAATTTCACTTCCATTTAGACCTCACACAGAATAAACTCGTAATTAATCACATTCCATTAACCATTCACAACAGCTTGTTAAAACATTTTAATTGAAGAACTGAAGTACTCCTTAAAAATCGCTATTCTTCATTTGTTCTTCTTCAACAACTGATTGTAGATCATAAAAATCAATTAAGTTAATTTGGTATGAGTGATTTTCTTGATATTTACGTGCTGTTTCGTACAAAAATTTAGGGCTGCCTTCTTTGTCAAAGTCGTATAAAAGGATTAATGCATCACTCTTCTCAACTAAAAACTGGTTTTTCAGACGAAATTGCCAAGGATTCTCGTATGGCTTCTTTGTAATAGAGTCAACATAATCAGCTTGCATCAAGATAGATTCATACCGTTCTTTGTTCTCATCCTTCCAGTTTTCTTCTTGATTCAAAAACGGAGTTACAACCGCAAGCTTTAAATCTTGATATCCTTCAAGTTGCAAGTCTAATACGACTTCTGCTCCCCAAAGCTCAGCGCCTAATTGACCGCTAATGATGATCCATTCTAAGCCTTCATCCAAATGGAAAAGCAATTGTTTTTTTATCGCTAGTTTAATGTATTCAACAGCAGGATCATTATGACTAAATAATCCAAGCTCGTGTGGTTTATATCCTGAAATGACTGCTACCTTACTCAAATGATTAGCTAGCTCCTTATGTAAAAAGGCACCAGTACATCTGATCCCTTATCTTTTGTATAATTTACCTTAATTTCATTAACAGATGTGAGTCAAGGCTTTATGTCCGCATAAGCAACGATTTTTTACAAGCGCTTAAACGAATAAAAAAGCGTAGGCCTTCATGTTGGAAAAAATAATCGCCGTTAAACAAATTATAACAAAAAACAATAATAGAATCACTTTTTGCAATTTTTTTCACTCATTTCAATTTTTTCATTTGAACATCCTTACTTACATTCCCTATTTTAACGACGACTAAGTACTTAGACAACTAGGGAATTACTGGTTTTTCCTTGCACTCTGCTGTTTTCTCATAATTCGCGCTATTCTTTTTTCGACTTCATGTAACGCGGCAGAATCTTTTCCCTCCCAAAGGGTCATTTTCTCATGTAATATGTGCAAAGCTTTTTCTGAATAATACAGGGCTGACTCCAACTCTTTCTGATGGTGCTCATAGTATTTGGCAAGTTCTAAGCAAACCTCAAAAACGATATTTTTGTGATTTGCATTCGTAAGCTCTTTCCAAAGCTGAGTGGCCTTTTCCCATTCTTTTTGTTTTTTCAACTCATAAGAGAGGGCTAGCTTTGCTTTTAAAGCACTCTGTTCTGTTCCCTTCGCAACAAGAGATAGATTTTCTAGTGCACCTGCCCTTTCACCTAATGAGGCATACCATCTGCCAACTTCATAGCCTTCCGAAACCGTCCTTGATTGATCGATATTTAAAAGCTGAAAACTTATATGAGTATATAGGGTAATAAGGGATAAAATATCCTTTTCATTATGCTGTAGTATTCCAAGCATCCCATCTGGTTTTTGTGTTTCAACAAAATCAAAGTAAATCATCGGAGCAAGATAGCCCGGTACATCTTCATGTCGTTCTACCCCTAATATTTCCTTTTCAACGATTGAAAGTTTAAGTCTGTCAAGCTTATGCTTCCATAAGCGCCTAGCCGCATGAAAAAGATCAAAATGACCGAAAGCTGGTAGCTGAGGAACAAGTTCTCTTATAAGCGTGTGCCTCGTTTTCACCTGCGGCCAATCAAAAGCTTTACCGTTGTAAGTCACAAGTGTTCGATAGTCAATCCTTTCTAAGAAACTTTGATATAGAGGTACCTCTGCCGCTGGATGGGGAAGGAAATGCTGGCGTAGCACAATTTTATCATTTTTTACAGAAGCATATCCTAATAAGAAAATCGTATTCCCCGTTCCTCCACCAAGTCCAGTCGTTTCCGTATCGAAAAAAAATAATTGTTCATGGCTATATCCTTTTGCGGATAATGGATGTTGGACGGTGCTCATATTCCAGGCTTGAATCGCATCAACAAATTGAGCAAAGGTATATTTCCCATACTTTTGCTCTAATGGGAATTCCCTTTCTCGGATAAAGCAAAAATCACCATCATAATAATATGGTTTGACAAAATGTTGCTCCCATTGCTCTTGAAACGGGACTGTTCCCTCAAACTCTATCATTGCTTGGGGCGACTTGGACTCTGCCATTTTTTCACTTCGAATATGCGGCTTTAAGCGGTTTAATTTGTTTCGAAATGACAATTTTCACACTTCCTTAATTAACTCGTTTGCTTTAGAAATTGCTCGAGAATTAGCAAAGCATCGCGCTTCGCAAAGCGACTCGTTGTGTCAGTACCGATACAGGAAGGACAGCCGTTCTCACATTGACAACGGGTAATCATCCCCTTTGCTTCCTTAAGAACATTTTCCATACCGTCATAAATTTTCTCACTTAATCCAATTCCCCCTGGATAGCGGTCATAAAAGAAAATCGTCGGTTTTTCATTATGGACTGCTTTTACCTGTGGTACGACATGAATATCCCCTGAATCACACATGACAAAAATCGGAGCGATGTAACGCAAAGCATGGGCAGCACCGAGCAAGCCTTGTTCCATTCTTGATTCGGACACTTCCAGTCCTTCCTTAAGCGAAATCCATGCAGAGCTTGTATGCAGTTCCTCTTCTGGAAGTGAAATCGGTCCAGAACCGATATTTTCATGGCTGTCAAATTTAATCTTTTTAAAAATCGTCGCTTTAGCCAAAATACTTACGTCTCCATAGGCCACTTCTGTATCATGAAGCAAACGACTCTTATCCATTTCGAGCACTTTTAATTCAACAGCAAGATTGGCATCTGTAAAGTAATCAACATCTACTTCCCTAACAAAAGCTTTCTTTTCTTCCCAATCAAGCTTTTCCACTTGGTACTGAATTCCTTGATGCAAGTAGATTGCTTCTTCATGTAAAAGCGTCATGGCTGAAAATCGGTCCATCTCACCAATTACTTTCACATTGGCAATATTTGATTGATCAATTATGACGATATTCTCCTGTGAAGCAGAACGAAGGCTAATATTATGAGCTGGAAATGAATCATTCATCCAATACCACTTATCGCCTCGTTGGTAAAGAACTCTTTCTTCCACTAAATATTCTAAAACATCCTCTGTTTCAAACGCACCAAAATGCTCACCTTTTTTAAAAGGAAGCTCGTATGCTGCACATTTAAGATGATCGATAAAAATCATTAAATTGTCAGGATTAATTCTTGCTGTTTCAGGACTTCTTGTAAAAAAATAATCTGGATGTTCAATGATATATTGGTCTAATGGACTGGAACTTGCAACCATGATAACTAATGATTCGCTATGTCTTCTCCCTGCTCGTCCTGCTTGCTGCCATGAGCTTGCTATCGATCCCGGGTATCCAGTCATGATACAAACTTGAAGCTGCCCAATATCAACACCCAATTCCAGTGCATTCGTGCTTACAACCCCATAAATGTCCCCATTGCGCAACCCTTTTTCAATCGTCCGCCTTTCAGTGGGCAAATAGCCCCCTCGATAGCCACGGATTGCTTTTGGTCCAAGCTGGTGTTTGACTAATTCCTGAAGATACGTCAGGAGAATCTCAACTCGTACCCGACTGCGAGCAAAAACAATGGTTTGAATCCGATTCTTCAACAGCTCCCCTGCCAGCTTCCGTACCTCTAAAGTAGCACTCCTGCGAATATTTAAAGGCTTATTCACAATCGGTGGATTATAGAAGAGGAAATGTTTTCTCCCACTTGGTGCCCCGTTATTATCAATTAAAGTCATGTTCTTTCCCGTCAGATTTTCTGCTAGCTCCAACGGGTTAGCAATCGTCGCTGATGTACAAATAAAGATTGGATCAGTTCCATAAAAACGGCAAATTCTCTTTAATCTACGAATCACATTTGCTACATGACTGCCAAATACACCACGATAAATATGAAGCTCATCAATTATGACATATTTCAAGTTCTCAAATAATGACACCCATTTTGTATGATGAGGCAAAATGGCAGAGTGAAGCATATCGGGATTTGTAATCACGATATGCCCCGCTTTCCGAACTTTTTCTCGAATTGAGCCTTGAGTATCTCCATCATATGTATAACTATTAATTGTTAACTCTGCATCATCAATAAGCTCAGTAATCTCGCTTTTTTGATCTTGAGCCAATGCTTTTGTTGGGAAAATATAAAGTGCTCTCGCCTGTGGATTTTCTGTAATAGTTTGCAAGACAGATAGGTTATAACAAAGGGTTTTCCCAGAAGCAGTTGGGGTCACGGCAACAATACTTTCACTTCTCTGTACAGCTTCAAAAGCAGAACGTTGATGTGTATACAACTCATGAATACCTCTTTTTTGTAAGGCTTTCTTTAAATTTTCATTTATATGAACAGGCAATTCAACCGTCTTTGCTTCCTTCTCCTCGATCGTATGCCAATGAACGATATTTTCCTTGAAGCTGTCTTCTAGCTTTAAATCCTCTAAAAAATGCTGTAGATTTTTGCGAACCTTCATTGCCCTCACCTCAAATTAAAAGCGTGTATTATCCTTTTATTCTAGCGAATAAACGTTCGCAAAAAAAGAACTTTCTACTATTTTTTATTGGCAATTTTTTATGGAAGCAAAATTGTAAAAAAACGTCCGCAAAGATTTTAGAAATAACGGGTTATTTCTTGTACAATAGAAGTAGATGAAATCAATTAGAGGTGTAATATGAAACATGAAGATATAAAAAACATATTATCGAAGTTCACACTTTTTCGTGACCTGAACGAGGATGAATTAACAAAAATTGTTAACATTTCAATTTCAAGGGAATGGAAAAAAGGAACATTCGTTTTCATGCAGGACGATCCACTGGAAAATGTTTATTTTATTTATGAAGGGAAAATAAAAATTTACAAAAGCGATGTAACAGGCAAAGAACAAATTGTTGCTTTCTTAAAAAAAGGAGACATGTTTCCCCATGTCGGCTTCTTTAGAAAAGGTGGCTATCCTGCTTTTTCTGAAGCAATAGACGATGCTGTATTAGTAGTGGTTCCCATATCAAAGTTTGAGAACGTCTTAATTGAAAATCCCCAATTATCAATCAAAGTCTTTAAAGTTCTCGGAGAAAAGATTGTGGAATTACAAGAGCGGTTAGAATCGCAAATTATCAATAACACTTATGAACAAATTGTCAAACTCCTCATAAGGCTAGGAAAAAACCATGGGCAAGAATTAGAAAACGGTTCCATTCTACTAAAGGGAGAGTTTACAAATCGTGACTTAGCCAACATGATCGGAACAACGCGCGAAACGGTTAGCCGAACATTAACAAAAATGAAAAAAGAAGGCAAGATCGAAGTTGATAACAAAGGGAATTTACTATTAGATCCAGACATACTAATGGATGAACTAATCTAAAAAACGCACATCTTCGAAAAGCTTGAATGGTTGCTTTGTGGATGAAGCAAAGTAGCATTCATCACGGTACCCAGAGAAAAGGATTATTCTTTCGAAAAATGAAAACTATCGCGTTAACTAAACAAGGGCAAGGAGCTAAAGTTTACCCAAGCGCTACACAAGACATAACCAAAATCCTTTCTTTAATACAAAACATCCGCCAGTAAAACAAACTAGCGGATGTTTTTCCTTTATCTTATTTAGCAAGCATTTCTGCCATGTCTTCCTGAGCTGTTCCGATTAATTTCAAACTAAAGGTTTCTTGCAAAACATTCATTACTCCCTCTGAAATAAATTCTGGCGGTTTTGGTCCGATGCGAATATCCTGAATGCCAAGACTGAATAAGCCAAGAAGAATAGCGACCGCTTTTTGTTCAAACCATGAAAGAACAATACTAACTGGCAACTCGTTAATTTCACATTCAAATGCATCTGCTAAAGCTTTCGCAATTTTAACAGTTGAGCCAGAGTTATTACATTGACCAAGATCTATGTACCGTGGAATGTCTGTCCCTGGTACTGTTCCGTAATCCACATCATTGAAACGGAATTTTCCGCAAGAAGTAGTCAAGATAACTGTCTCTGGCGGTAGAGAGGTCGCCAATTCGCGGTAATATTCGCCTCCCTGACCTGGCGCATCACAGCCAGCAATAACAAAAAACCGTTTGATCTTCCCTTCCTTCACCGCAGCTATGACTTCAGGAGCAAGTCCCAACACTGTTTCATGATGAAAACCGGTTAATAATGTTTCCTCTGAGTCAATATAAGCCTCCGGAAGCTCCAATGCTCTCTCGATCAAAGGTGTGAAGTCATCATTGACAATCTTTTGAACATTTTCAAGTCCGGCAACTTCATATGAAAACATTCTATCTGCATAGCTCCCTTTTATCGGCATGACACAATTTGTCGTCGCAAGAATCGCTCCATTGAATTTTTCAAATAATCTTCTTTGATCATACCATGCCTTACCTAAATTACCCTTTAAATGGGAATATTTCTTCAATGCAGGGTAACCGTGTGCAGGGAGCATTTCTGAGTGCGTATAAATATTGATTCCCTTACCTTCAGTTTGCTTCAGCAACTCCTCCAGTGCAAAGAGATTATGTCCCGTTACAAGAATCGCTTTTCCTTCCACCTTATTTTGGGGCACTCTGATGGGATTTGGAATTCCTAATCTTTTTGTATGCGCTTCATCCAAAACCTCCATGATCCTGACAGCAGCTTGTCCAACCTTCATCGCCATTTCAATATGCTCTTGAACATTAAAGTTCGAGTTCGTTAAGGTCATATAGAGGGCTTCATGTGTTGTCGTATCGACAAATGAATCAGTAGCCCCTAATTGATTGGCATGAGTACGGTAAGCAGCAATTCCTTTTAATCCAAATACGATCGTATCTTGCAAACTAGCGATCGTTTCATCTTTCCCACAAACTCCGACAACCTTACATCCACCTGTAGGTGTTTGTTCACATTGATAACAAAACATTATTTAATTCCCCTCTCTCTTAAATAATACGGTATCAGCATAACCTTTCCTCTGCATATAATTAAGTGAGCCAAATCACATTTCATAGATTGTTCAGAATTTGTTCCCTTCCTACTTGTTTGTCACGTATTCAGCAATAAATTTTTTAACAGCTCCGTCATAACTGAATATACTATACTGACCATTTTTTGAGAGGAGTTGTGCACAATGTCTTCAAAGCTTCCAAAAGAGCCGGATCAATATCAGGATCCTTTCGGTGATTTTCGAAATCTCATGAATGATTTTTTTCACAAAAGACCTGTAAAAGGCTTTCTTCAAAGTATGGATGAATTTTTTCAAATGCCCTTCAGCAGCTTTCCTGTACAGATAAAAGAACTAGATGAAAAAATTATCATTACAGCGGAGCTGCCAGGGGTAAAAAAGGAGCAAATTCATATTGATGTTCTTGAGCGTTCGATTACCATTTCAGTAAAAAACGTGGAAATGGTCATCGAAGAAGATGAGAAAAAGAATTATTTCAAAAAAAGTCAATCTACACAACAGCTTAGCCGCAACATATATCTTGGGCACATAATCGACGAAGCCAGTGTAAAAGCGAGTTATCAAAATGGACTGTTAAAAATTCGAGTTCCAAAGCCAAAAGGGAAGCAAATTTTTATTAGTGACGGAGAACAATAGATTATAAACATAAAAAAACGACCTACCTTTGGTCGTATCTGCTTGTCAACAAAAGCATCGCGAGAACTGTCTCTCGTAGGCTATTGGCAATTTTTTTTGATGGAATTGCCGTTAACATCCGTTGATGTCCGCTCCAAACGCTTACTTCCGAAGAGGCGGTTGGTGAGCCTCTCGGTGCAGTCGTTTCCTGCGGGGGCTTACCTGTCCCGCAAATGAGGCCACTGAAAAAGTTTTTAGCAGTCTTTTTTACAGAATTTCTAGAGCTGCTGTCCTCTGCTCTGTCGAGGTAGAAAGCAAATGACGTTGGTTCCGGCAGTTTTTCTTAATATTGCTGCTATTAATCGGATTTCGGATTGAACTCTTGAACATCTGTTCCCGTCAGTTGAATTGGAAGCTTATTCAGACTCGAGTCTTTCTCTTTTCCATCGTTCTGTCAAATAGAGCTCGTATTCGGACTCGAGTCTTTCTCGCTTTCCCCGTTTTGTCCGGATAGAGTCAAGCACCTTTCACTCCCATCAACTCGTTTGAGTCCTGCTCAAGCAGGTTGCCAAGTCTAATTTCTTTAAGTTCCATGGCACTATAAGTAAGCATCGCCTGCATGGACTTGTTTTTAATCCCTCTTACGGTTATCCATCGCATACCATGCTTTTCTTTTGCATCGGCAAAAACTCGTTCAATCAACTCTTTACGGAGTGCGCATATTCCTTCATTTCATTTGTGTTACAAAGGTGTTCAGCTTCTTCTACATCTTCTTCCCAGTTGTGTCGCGGAATCGGCTTCTGATGATTTTTACTCTTAAGACTGTAGACAAACTTGATTTTTTATCGAGAGTTTGCCTACAGTCTGGGTCGTATTTTTGATCCGTTTAAAATGCTAGACTTTAAAGATTCCACCCAAGCCTTTTACCAACCCTGAAACTTGATTTACTGCATTCATCATTTGTCCAGCTGTATCAATCATTTTATTAAAATCTAATGAGCCATCTTGCTGCTTAAAAGAATTCATAAAAGAACTAATTCCAGTAGGTGGTCTATTTCCACCGATCCCCGGTTTAGGATAAGGATGCATATATGGATTCATGTATCCCACATAGGGATTCGTCCCTCCTTGATTTTTCTTCGGTTGAAGAGGATCTTGCAAAATAGATTCAACAGGATAAGGTTGTTCCTGTGCAAATGGTACTTCTCCCTGGGTTGGAGGATATTGGCCAGTGTTCATGTGCCCATATGGATACTGTTGGCTTTGATTCATTTGACCGTAAGCATGCCAACCATGATTTCCATATGGAGAGTAATAATAGTTTTGATTACGGACAGCGTTATGCCACCCTTGCCCTTGCTGGATTGGCCATGAAGATGGAAAACGATGAGGCGGAGCTTGATAATAAGCTTGATTTGTAATTGTTTGACCAAACATTTATTTCTCCCCTCCTTATCTTCATACAATTGTGAAATAAGATTTCTCATGAAACGTTTTTTAATTAATTAGGGTGAATGCCATCCTCAACTATGTGAAAGGTTGCTGTGCCCCACTTCTTTCGTTCCCCGATCAAAAGTAAACTTCATGCAAATTCAGAACTAATATATCTTCCCTTAACGAATAAGAGTGATCCATCATGATAATTTATGATGGATCTGCCTATGTTGTGACAATTGCAGTCTCCTCCTTAAATAAAGGCTTTGTTAGATGACGGTGTTAATTTTTTGCTCATTTTCTCACATCACTTCATGGAATCAGAAGACCTTTCAACATAATTGAAAGGCGTGTGAAACCAAGGTTTCACACGAAATGAGCCAAAAATCTCTTTATCAAAAATATAAAAAAATGTCTAAGGATGCAGGATAATGTCGGAAGTTTAAATTTTTGAAAAATTAAAAGACCATTTAATTTTATGTTACGATAAAGCGTAGAAATAGGATAAGCATAAGATAAGAAAAGGGGAGGAATATTGATGTTCGTTCACGAGCTAAAGAAAAAATTTTCAATCCACAAGAAGTATCAAACTGAAGATGTAAATGAATTGTTAGATTTCGCCAAAAAGGCTTATGTATCTAATGAAATCACATCGAGTGAGTATAAAAAACTAGTTCGTGAGCTTGAATCTCGAGGAGCTAAACTGCCTCATCATAAGACAGAAAATCAACCCCAATCTTAAATTGCCTAACGGGAGATTCCAGGCTCTAGGCTTCTCCCGGTTATTCTTTTTCTAATAGATCCTTTAATGACGTCAAAATAAAGCGAGCAGATTGCCAATAGTTTATAAATCGCGTTCTACTTGTTTCAGGAAAAAACGCTTGAACCGAGAGCAGTTCCATCTGTTCAGAGGCTGATTCAATTTGTTTTACGTGTAAATATTTAGGCTTTTTCGCTTCAATCCATTCTTTTGCCAGCGTTTGCCACTCATCTTTTACTTCCCTTACCTGCTCTGCAAATGGTTTTACCTCTTCATAAAAGTCGCCTTTTTCCTTCGTTTTCTTAACCTCTTCAAATTTTTCAAGAATTTGTTCAGTAAACTCCAATAATTTATTAGTTAAAGCTAATAAGCTAGTACTCAATATCTTTTCTCTCCTCTAAAAAAAATAAAGCAGCACAGCGCTACTTTATTGTTATTGTATTTTGATTAGTAGCCAAGTTCAAGTTTCATGTGCTGTCCTTGAACCGCTTCTCCCTTCCGTTTCTTCTCAATTAATTTTAAAGGTCCGCTGTTACATGCATTTTCAAGTCTTGTAATGCGGCTCTCAAGACTCATTAATCTTGTAAACTGATCGTTTATTGCTTTTTTCCGGTTTTCTGCTAAATTTGTGTCAAGTGTTTTTTCAAGTTCCTCCAACTGATCATAAATTTCAGTTAATTTTTCAAGTAATTCTTCTTTTTGGATACTCTCCTTTTCCAATTCAACTACCTCCTCAATTTTTAACCTCTGTGCTTTTTTTAATTGTGGCTTTGTTAAATATCGGAGTTGCTTTTGCCTCATTTTCTTTCTGGACCTTTCGGCATAACTGAAAAGCGTATAAAACCTTAGTTTCACACGAAATAGGCCGAAAATCTTTTGCTCAACCATATTGTTTAACAAAGCTTAGACTGTTCATAAAAAGGGGCTTTTCATAAGAGACTGTATTTTCGTACAGATGATCTAGTTCTCCATAATCTTTTATGTATATGCACTATATTCTCCCTACATCAAAGACCTCCTTCATCGTTGACAAAACTAGTTGTGTTTCGGCAAAGATAGAACTATTTTTCACCGCGATAGCGCTAATTCGACAAGAAGAATGAAACATGCAGCTCCTGAACAAACTAAAAAAGGAGGTGCTGATGATGAAAAAGAAGAAGAAACAAACAAATGCCCAGCCAAAAAAACTAGAAGAAAGAAAGACTGGCTTTGGTGATAAGAAATTAGAAGGCCCCGACAGACCTTCAACATAAACCTATGGCGATCCATTGAAGAGAATTATGGAGATGAAACTAATCGTCCATAATCTCTTCTTTCTTTTTATAGATGGAAAGTATCCTTTCTAATCTTTCCTTAAATAATATCGTCCGATGGAGTTTTTTTTGCTTTCTTTTATACCAGCTTGTTAAAACAACAGGATGACGATGATGAACGGTTGTTGTAAACCAATTCGGTTTAAGCTTTTTCTGTTTTGACCAGTCCTTCAAAGGCTCCATTCGATGATGAACAATCGGATAGGCAAGCCTTAGCTCCGGTGTAACGCTGTTAGCTTTATTTTGTAGGTACTGCTCATAGTCACTACGGGAACCTGTATGGATCGTGTTAATAGCGAATTCATAGAAATATGAGTATAAGCCCTCATGAAATAAAATCGAAACAAGCCGTTTGCCTAAGTCAATTCGCTTATCAACAGAACGGAAACCGTTGACGCTTGCACCAAATAATTCGCCATGTACAGTGGGCAATAATACGCAGCTGTAATGAAACCAATCTTGAAAGGAAAATAAAAAAGTTCGAAAGACATGTTCTTTATAAAAAGAATTTTCTATGACTGGTTTTTGAATAATATTTTGTTCATTAATAATTAATGCTAATAATATTCTCACATGGTCTTGCGAGTGCCAATAATGCCTCCATTCCTGTTCCATGAACTGGGAAACCTGGAAAAACTTCAGCAGGTGAAACATTGCCTTCCCTTTTTTCGTCGAATATTGGTAGAGAAGGAGTTGAGGGTAAGCATCCTGAAAAATGAGCCAATTTGCTTTTTCATATGTTTGAAATAATAAATCTCTTTTTTGTTTTCCAATAACTTTTGAGAACCACTTTCCTTTTAAATCACACATATTCCAGCCTGCATTACGGGATACCATGTGAGCTAAAAAGGACCATTTTATCGCCTTATTTTCTTGATAATAGCGAAGATATGCTTCAGTTCTTGAGAGGTTATCTATATTATTTTGCTTTACAAGGCCCTTGATTGAGTGTATTATCTTTCTTTCAGTGCCTGATAAATCAGCGTATTCCATAATCAAAAGAACACCTTCTTCTGTAGCGGCTATCTTTAGAATTCGTTAATTAGTGCTTTTTATTCAACCAAAGAGCGTGGACTTCTGATATGATAAAAAGGAGTTTGTGAGGTGTTTATCATTGGAATTCCATTATCCAAACGGAAAGAAATTCATTCAGCCAGGTGAAAAGAAAATAACAAAAAAGACAAAGGAGAAGGACTTCACCTACAGTAATAGGGGAATGACTTTAGAAGAAGATTTAAACGAGACGAATCAATACTATTTGGCGAGCGGAAAAGCTGTCATTCATAAAAAACCCACTCCTGTGCAAATTGTGCAAGTGGACTATCCGAAAAGAAGTGCTGCTGTGATTAAAGAAGCTTATTTTAAACAAGCTTCTACAACAGATTATAACGGTGTTTACAAAGGAAGATATATTGACTTTGAAGCTAAGGAAACTCGTTTTAAAACCTCTTTTCCTTTGCAAAATTTTCATCAGCACCAAATTGAGCATATTAGACAAGTATTAAATCAGTCTGGCATTGCTTTCGTTATTCTTCGCTTTTCCAAAATCGAAGAAGTATACTTGCTTGAAGGAAAAACATTGCTGTTTTTTTGGGAAAGGATGGAAAACGGGGGGAGAAAGTCGATTACTTTCAAAGAGGTAGCACAATATGGGCATAAAATATCACTTGGATTTCAACCGCGAATTGACTATATTAAGATTATAGATCAGCTCTACCATCTTAATTAATGGAAACGTGAGTAGTAAAAGGAAGGATGAACATATATGGCAGAAAAATACCAATCAAGAGAGGAGCGCCGTAAGCAGCTTAATAGTAAACAAAAAGGAAAAGGGCGAAAAAAGGCCAAAATATCAGTTAAGCGTATTTTTCTCTTTCTTGTTGCCTTAGGAATTGTAGGATTGCTTATTGGCGCTGGAACTTTTGCTTATATGGTTAAAGATACTCCAAAGCTTGATGAAAAATTGTTAAAAGATCCAATCTCATCCGAGCTTTATGATATAAACGGAAATTTCTTTGCAGAAATTGGTTCAGAAAAACGGGACTACGTGGACTATGAGGATATCCCAAAACAGGTCGAGGAAGCAATATTAGCCACTGAAGACACCCGTTTTTACAAGCATAACGGGGTTGATATTATTCGCTTAGGTGGAGCTGTCGTAGCTAATCTAACCGAAGGCTTTGGTGCTGAAGGTGCAAGTACCATTACCCAGCAGGTCGTCAAAAACTCATTTTTAACACCTGAAAAAACATTATCCCGTAAAGCTCAAGAAGCATGGTTATCCATTCAGTTAGAAAGAAAGTATACAAAACAACAAATTTTTGAGATGTATGTCAATAAAATTTGGATGGATTCTGGAGGACATGGAATTGCCACAGCAGCTAAAGTGTACTTCGGGAAAGAATTAGATGAATTAACGTTAGCAGAAACAGCATTGCTCGCTGGTATGCCACAAAGTCCAGCTAATTATAATCCATTTAAACATCCAGAAAGAGCGGAAAAACGCCGTAACATCGTCCTTACTCTTATGCATAAGCATGGCTTTATCACTCAGGAGGAAATGGAAGAAGCTAAAAGCGTTGATGTCACTTCAACATTGGTCCCAGAGGATAAAAGATCTACCGGAGATATTCCGTATGACGCCTTTGTTGGCCATGTCGTAAAAGAAATCAAGGCAAAGTATCCAGATATTGATCCATTTTCAGATGGTTTGAAAATATATACAACTCTTGAGCCGGATGCACAAAAATATGTTGAGGATATTCTAGATGGCGATGAAATTGAATATCCTGATGAAAAATTCCAAGCAGGCATAACTCTTTTAGATACTGCTACTGGCCAGATCCGCGCACTTGGAGGTGGACGCAATCAAACGGTTGACTTTGGCTTTAATTATGCGACAGATGCAAAAAGACAGCCAGGCTCAACAATAAAACCAATTATTGACTACGGTCCTGCTATTGAGTTTTTAAAATGGGGTACTTATTATGCTTTAGATGATAAACCGTACACATATTCAACTGGAGATAAAATCAGCAACTGGGATAATAAGCATATGGGTGTCATGTCAATGCGTACCGCACTGGCTTTATCGCGAAATATCCCTGCGCTACAAGCCTTCCAAGCAGTCGGAGCAGAAAAAGCGAAGCAATTTGCGATCGATTTAGGGATTCCGCTTAAAGAAATTCATGAATCTTACTCCATCGGTGGTTTTGGTGGCGAGGATAAGGGCGTTTCATCACTGGAAATGGCTGGCGCCTACAGTGCATTCGGCAACAATGGATTTTATACTGAACCCTACTCTGTCGTTGAGATTGAGCTGCGAGATGGCACGAAATTGAAAATGAAGCCTGATTCCAAAGTTGTGATGCAGGACTATACTGCGTTTATGATCACTGATATGCTTAAGGATGTCGTACAATCAGGAACCGGTACAAGAGCAAATATATCAGGCTTGCCACTTGCCGGAAAAACCGGAACGACCAATTATCCCGATGCAGATAAAAAGGCGTACAATATTCCAAATGGCGCTGTACCAGATGCATGGTTTGTTGGTTATACAACCAACTATACTGCTGCTGTCTGGACAGGATATGATAATAAAAACGAAAATTATTTAGTTGGTGATGACCAAAAAATTGGCCAAAGATTATTTAAAAATATTATGGAACATGTCCATAACGGGAAAGAAACAGCGGATTTTAAAGTTCCGAATACTGTTGAAGTAGTTGAGATTGAAAAGGGAACAATTCCAGCTAAAAAAGCAAGTAAGTACACTCCTAAAAACATGATCATTACAGAATATGCTGTAAAGGGCCACGCTCCAAAGGAAGTATCTGATAAATATGATAGACTTGAAGCACCTGTTGATTTAACAGCAGATTATGATACAGATAGTAATGAGATTGTATTAAACTGGAATTATGTTGCTGAAAACGAAAATGGCGTCCAATTTGAAATTTATGTGAAGAAAGATGATGGCGCAGAAGAACTGTTAACGGCACAATCTGAAAAAACGCTGCGAATGAAAGCCGATTATGGTGGATATTACACCTTCAAGGTTATCGCTGTTCGTGATCAACAAAAGAGTGACCCCGCAACGGCAGCCATTCAAATTCCTGATCCACTCATTTTTGATGGGGATGATGAGAATGATGACAATGGTGGTCCACCATGGGGTCGAAACGAGGAAGATGAAGAAACAGACGAGCCAGATAACGAAAATCCTGGAAACGATGAGCAAAATGATAACAATAATGGCCAGCCACAGCAAGGAAATAACCCAGGTCAAGGTCAGGGCCAAGGTCAAGGAAATCAAAATGGCGGGAACCAAGGTAATCAGCCATAAGAGAAAGGCGTCCAAGCTTATGCTTAGACGCCTTTCGTTATTTTTTCATATTTTTCATGGCAATCATCTTTTTATAGCCTTTCTCCTGTTCAACAAATAGCTCACATAATTGCATATAAGAATGAAATAAATTAGGTCTTTCAATGATAAACTGTAAACGCTCTTCAATATTGACAGGCTTAATGTGTAAATCACCATATGCAATTTCTGGATTTAAAATGGACGGTTGATTGTTTGTCCAATGCAGGAATTCAACAAACAAACCGCTCCCTTTTCTCATAGAATTTAAAGCTGCTTTCGTATTTCTCATTGCAAACTCAGCTTGAAGCACCGCTTTTACATTCAGCCATTCCTGTAATAACGAGGCAATGCTATGTTGAGGATCATCCCATGGCCTCAAGCCTTCTTCACCTAAAAAATGAGCTGCTTCGTACATAAAGGGAATTTGAAAATCACTCCCCTGCATAGGGGGGCTTATCGTAATTTTATCCTCTGGAAAAAAGAAAGAATGCTTTAATTCCTTTGGCACCGTCCGTACGAACTCATTCATTATTTCTTCGCCATCCTTTTCTTCCCTTCACGGCAAAGATCAAGCAAAGGACAAATGTCACACTGAGGATTTTGCGCCTTGCAATGGTAGCGCCCAAAAAAGATTAACCGATGATGAGTTACGGACCATTCGTCCTCAGGAATTTTTCTCATCAGTGTCTTTTCAACCTCTAATACACTGTCTTTCCACCTGCAAATAGCCAACCGCTTGCTTACGCGCTCAACATGAGTGTCAACGGCAATTGCCGGGACGCCAAAAGCAACAGATACTACGACATTTGCTGTTTTGCGCCCAACACCTGGCAGCTTTGTTAGTTCATCCCTGTCTTTCGGAACTTCCCCATTGTACTCCTCTAGCAATAATCTACAAAGCTTTTGAATATTTTTTGCCTTATTACGATAGAGACCAATGGAACGAATATCATTTTGCAGTTCTTCTAAAGATACATTGAGATAGTCCTCAGGTGTTTTATATTTCTGAAAGAGATCTTTCGTTACTTTATTGACTAATACATCGGTGCATTGCGCTGATAAAGCAACCGCAATGACCAGTTCAAATGGGTTAGAATGTACGAGCTCACAATGAGCATCAGGGTACATTTCCCCTATTTTATCTAAACAAAATCGAATTTGTGTTTTATTTAACATTTGCCTCACTCACTTAAAAAGTTTCCATTTTTATTGTTCCAACCAGTTATAAAAGGGAACTGCTTCAGGGCGACTCGTTTCCTCTTCACTGTTTGTACGAACCGAATGTCTTGAATTCTGCCTGAATTTATTCCCATAGCTTTTTGCTTGCTCAATCGTCTTGATGCCATTCTTCTTCCATTCAAAAAGAATTCGATCAATATAACGAAAGTTCAGCTTTCCTGAAATAACAGCTTCTCTTAATGCAGCCTTAATAATGATTGGTTCATGACGATCATCATCCAGCCATAAGGCCAATGTTTCACATTCAAATGGTGATAACGGCCTGCCGAATTCCTGTTCAAAGACTGTGTATAGATCCATTTCATTTTTTTCATTTTGCTCTTTCTGCTGTGCATTTTGATTAAATAAATATTCATTCACAAGCTTCTGCCAAAGCGGTTCAATCGTATATTTTTCAAAACGAATCCCTTCGTTAGAATAGCCATCATCTATTTTAATAAAGCCTTTTTGAATTAATTTGCGAAGCAATTCCGTACATTGGCTTGTTGAGATCGTCATTCTTGAAGAGATTTCTGTAGGAGTTGGAAAGTCATTCCCTTTTTCTAGAAACGAAATAACATGCAGCAACAATACTAATTCATTTTCATTAATATTCATATCTTTATAATAAAGCAATAAAGCTCTCGGAATAGAAATATTTCCTTCCTGAACCCATTTCACCATATTCTCGTTCATATAGAGACACCTCCCTCTAAGTATATCACGAAGTCCAGTTAACAAGGTATGGAGAAATTAGTCAAGCTAGCATAAAAAAGTTAGCCATTTTCATTTACTTCAAGGTATTGGGATCAAACGTGCTCGGTGCGATTTTGAAAATTTAGTTTAAAAAAGTTTCTGTTAAAAATGAAGCACAGGGCACATACATACATAACGAATTCTGATATTTTTCGGATAATTGCAAAGCTGGATGCATTCCTTAAAGGAGTACCGCCTATAAACAATCGCTCCCTAACCGTTAAAAAAGCAAAGCTCGCCTTCAGTAGCGAGCTTTTCATCAAATTAAGGATATAAACGATTTAACAAACGTGGAAATGGAATCGTTTCACGAACATGCTCTACTCCGCTAATCCAGGCAACAGTTCGCTCAAGGCCAAGACCAAAGCCGGAATGTGGAACAGATCCGTACTTTCTTAAATCTAAATACCATTGATAAGCATCAAGTGGCAAATTATGCTCCTCAATTCTTGCCTTCAGCAAATCAAAATCATGGATACGTTCAGAACCTCCGATAATTTCACCATAGCCTTCTGGGGCAATCAAGTCTGCACATAGTACAACATCTTCTCTTTCATGATCTGGTTGCATATAAAAAGGTTTGAGACTTGTTGGATATTTCGTAATAAATACAGGTTTATCATAATGTTCCGCTATCGCTGTTTCATGAGGAGCACCGAAATCATCCCCCCATTTAATATCGTCAAAGCCCTTTTCATTTAAGAATGAAATTGCATCATCATAGCTAATGCGCGGAAATGGTGCTTTTATGTTTTCAAGCTTACTTGTATCTCTACCTAGTGTTTTTAACTCAATCTGACAATTCTTAAGTACTGATTGAACGATATGCGAAACATATTGTTCTTGCACTTCTAAATTTTCCTCAAATTCAACAAAGGCCATTTCAGGCTCAATCATCCAGAACTCAATTAAATGGCGACGTGTTTTTGATTTTTCAGCTCTAAATGTCGGTCCGAATGAAAATACTTTCCCAAGGGCCATTGCCGCAGCTTCCATGTATAATTGACCACTTTGGGATAAATACGCATCCTCATCAAAATATTTCGTTGCGAAAAGCTCGGTTGTTCCTTCAGGAGCACTCCCCGTTAAAATAGGCGGATCAACCTTTGAAAAACCTTTTTCGTTAAAAAATTCATATGTTGCGCGAATAATCTCATTGCGAATTTTCATGACCGCATGCTGACGACGCGAGCGTAGCCATAAATGACGATGATCCATTAAAAATTCTGTTCCATGTTCCTTTGGGGTGATCGGATAATCAACAGCTTGATGCAATATTTCAAGCCCTTTTACAAGAAGTTCATACCCTAGCGGTGAACGTTCATCCTTTTGAACAACCCCTGTCACATACACAGATGATTCTTGTGTCACAGATTTCGCAGCTTGAAACAACTCCTCAGATACTTCTGCTTTGACCACAACTCCCTGTATGAAGCCAGTTCCATCTCTTAACTGCAAAAAGGCAATCTTTCCGCTAGAGCGCTTGTTAGCGATCCATGCTCCAATTTTGACTTCCTGTTCTACATATTTGTGTACTTCTGAAATCGTTGTTTTCATCACTTGTCTTTTCCCTCCAAAAACTTACCCACTTGCTTTTATATGTACTTAAAAGCCTCATTTCCAATAAATAATCGATTAAAATGCACTTCATCTTATTATACCTTTACAAAATTGGACAATCAATAAAGAAAGTACAGGATTGCCCTTACCCTCTGATTCCCGAGTTGACTATTATAGCTCAATTATTCTTAACTGTAACTTTCAGAAAAAAGCAGACAGACGATATTTAGCCTGCCTGCTGAACCACTTTATATTTTGCTTTTTACAAATTGATGGATCCTTGCCACTGCCTCTTCTAACAACTCTAATGATGTTGCATAAGAAAGACGAATATTATCTGGTGTTCCAAAACCCGATCCTGGAACAACAGCGACTTTTGCCTCTTCTAAAAGGCCTTCTACAAAGTCATCAACGCTCTCATACCCTGTTAGCTTCGCTGCTTCTTTAACATTTGGATAAAGGTAAAAAGCTCCTTGCGGTTTAATACATGAAATCCCAGGAATAGCAACAAGCTGATCATAAATGACATTGAGCCTATGCTCGAATGCTTCTTTCATTTCTGCAACAGGTGCTTGTGGTCCTGCATAAGCCTCAATCGCTCCATATTGGGCTGTAGTAGTTGGATTGGAGGTACTATGGCTAGCAAGATTTGTCATTGCGTTAATGATCGTGGTATTACCGGCGGCATAGCCAATTCTCCATCCTGTCATCGAATGGGATTTCGAAACCCCATTGATGATAATCGTTTGCTCTTTTAATTGAGGTGATAATTGGGCGATTGATACATGCTGATTTTCTCCATAAACAAGCTTTTCATATATTTCATCTGAAATAATGAGAACATTTTTTTGTAAGCAAATTTCACCTAAAGCTAATAGCTCATCACGAGTATAAACCATCCCTGTTGGGTTACTTGGTGAATTTATTATAACAGCTCTTGTCTTCTCAGTAATTGCTGCTGTGAGTTGCTCAGGGGTGATCTTGAAATCATTTGCTTCAAGCCCTTCGACAAATACTGGAATACCATCTGCCAGCTTTACTTGCTCCGGGTAACTAACCCAGTACGGGACAGGAATAATCACTTCGTCTTCTTTGTTTAGGAGAACTTGAAAAAGAGTATATAATCCGTGTTTTGCGCCACTTGTCACAATGATTTCATTTGGCTTATACTCGATTCCTTGATCAGCTTTGAATTTTTTCACGATTTCTTCAATAAGTTTAGCAAGCCCTGCTGAAGGAGTATATTTCGTATGTCCCTCATTCATGGAAACAGAAGCTGCCTCAATAATGTTTCGCGGTGTGTTAAAATCAGGTTCTCCCGCCCCGAGACCAATAATATCATGGCCTTCAGCTTTTAACTGCTTTGCTTTGGCTGTAATCGCAAGAGTTGCAGAGGGGGTTAATGCTTTTACTCTTTGAGCCAGTTGAATTTCCATTTCCTAATTCCTCCCAATAAACCATCATAAGTTTTGTATATCTTTTAACCATTCGCCTGTTTTAAAATCAATATAATAATAATTGATCAATTTATCATTTGAACGGTAATAGATTTCCCAAAGTGGAATTTGATTCTCCATCCCAAGCTTGACCGACACAACTTCATCAGGCTCCTTACTTTGATAAAGCTTGTCAATCGCTGCTTCTTTACTTATTCCATCTTCTTCATTCCTGACTATTATTTTACGTTCTTTTTCTTCTTCCGGAATCCATGCAATGAGCTTCTCTCCAGATTGATTTGTCCCTTTTACAATATAATAACTATTCGTACCGTTATACAACGTAAAATCAGTCACTTGTTCGATATTTGTTTCTGCCAAAGCAATTTCCTCTGCCTTAGCTTCAGCGCTGTGCAATGGTTTCAGAGCATTTAAAAGTATATTTATCGTTAAACCGAGCAGCACAATTAAACCAATACTTGATAGCCAAATCCATTTCTTCATAGCAAATCCCTCTTTTATGTACGATAAATAGTGAAAACAGCTTTATTTTGATCGTTTTGATCAAGAGCTAATCCAAACATTAATTCCTGATCTTTTAATGTTCGGTTCAATGAATCGACAATTTTGTATAAATCAGGACTATTTTGGATTTTGATCGTCGACAAAACTTCAATTTTACTTTCCATCACGAATTCTCCTCACTAAACACATAATTTGTTAATCATAGTTGCGCGGCTTAAAGGTAACAATAATCTTAAGTAAATGTCAGCTTTTTGACAGAGATTCAGCCTATTCTCAGCACGTTTCATTAGAAATATTATAACAGGTTAAATAAAAAAGAATTACCCCTTTCTTAAAATTAAAATAACTTTTAGTCCACACACACTTCTACCGCGCTAATGCAGCGCGGTTTTTTTAAAGTATCTCGAACTCGGTTTATTCTTGGCGCTCATGTCCAAAAATTATAGGAAATTTTCAATTAAATCAAGGGTTGCATTAATATTTAGTTTTTTTACTGGTACCTTTGGAATAGATTGCAGAAATACTTTTCCGTAAGAAGTGGTATAGATCCGTTTATCAAAAATAACAACAAAACCTCGGTCCTGATTGGTGCGAATTAATCGGCCAAACCCTTGTTTGAAACGAATAATCGCTTCTGGCAATGAATGCTCCGAAAAGGGATTTCCGCCACTTTCTTTAATTTTATGACATTTCGCTTCTGTCAGCGGTTCATTTGGCGGAGAAAATGGCAGTCGAACCATAATAAGACATGACAAATCTTCACCAGGAATATCGATTCCTTCCCAAAAGCTACTTGTACCAAGAAGAATCGCTTTGTCAAAACGTTGAAAGTTCCTTGTCAGCTTCGTTCTACTTCCTGCCGTGATTCCTTGCCCCATGATTATAAAGTCTTCTAGCAACCCGCTTTCTTTCATTAAATTATATGTTTTTCTTAACATCTCATAGGAAGTGAAGAGAATAAGCATTCTTCCTTTTGTTGCTTCGGCAATAGAAATAATATGTTCTGTAATAGCTGCAACGTACTCATCGATCGATACCGAATTAATTTCCGGCAAATCATTTGGAATCACCAATTGAACCTGCTTATCATATGGGAATGGGGATTCAATCTGTTGTACATAACAGTCAAGCTTATCTAGACCCAGTTCTTTTAGCATGTATTGAAAAGAACCCTTTACCGATAATGTCGCTGATGTCATTACAGCACTTTTTTTGCGCAGAAAAAATTCTTCTCTAAGCTGAGAAGCGATTGTAATGGGTTGTCCTAAAATCGTTGTTGAATTTTGAGAAGATCTGATATCGACTTCAACCCAAGTAACAAACTCATCCATTGGAAATAAAATAAGCTGTTTAATCGTTTCGCATACTGTCTCTAATTCCTTTTGTAATGTGACAACCTCCTGAATCAACAATTTTTGCGGGTTTGAAAGCTGTAGTTCTTCTTTCGTAAAAGCCTCTACGTATTGCTTAATGGCTGCGGCAAAGTCTTTTAAGCTAAAGTAAAATCGTTCACCTGTCGAATGGATCGGTGACCAGTCTTGATCAGATCCTTCCTTTATTAAGCGAAAAGTTACTTTATTTGTCGCCGCACTGCTCTTTACACGCTTTTTTGCTACATTGGCCACAGTTCTAAAAAATTGATCCATTTCATTCATTAATTCATTAAAAAGCTGGCTTACTTCAAAAGAATGAATCGTTTCTGCTGTTCGTTCAGAGTCCTTTTCTTTCAAAATCTGCTCCAGTTCGTAATGAATTTGCTTTTGTTCGTATTGCCCAAATTGGCTGAGTAAAAGTCGTATATGTAAATAATCAAGGGATAGACCAAAGTATTTCCCACAAACTTTCTCAAAATGATGCCCTTCATCTAAAATACAGTAATCATAACGGGGCAGAATCGCTGTATCAGCAACAAGATCAGTCAATAAAAAGGAATGGTTAGTAATAATAAAATTAGCGGTCTGTGATGCTTTACGCGCTCGTAAATAGTAATCGTATTTTATCCAGGACCTCTGCTGAAAATAGGTACTGTCATCATTTTTAATTTTGCCCCAGAAAAGCATTCCTCCGCTCGATAGATTCAACTCATCACGGTCTCCTGTTTCAGTCTCTAATAACCAGACAAGAATTTGCATCTTCGTCAAACTAATATCGTAATTATCATCATCCTCTTGCAGCGATTGCTCGAATTTTGCCAAGCTTAAATAATGACTTCTTCCTTTTAAAATCACTGCTTTAAGTTTGTTCGGAAGAATTTTTTGCAACAATGGAATATCATTATTCAATAGTTGCTCCTGCAGCTGGGTTGTATGGGTACTAATGACAATTGTTTCACGGCGTTCACTAGCAAAAATTGCCGCTGGCAATAAATAAGCCATCGACTTTCCCACGCCTGTCCCAGCTTCAATAAGAGCATGTTTTTCATTTGTAAAAGCCTTAAAAACAGTGTCCATCATTTGAAATTGCCCAATTCGTTTTTCATATCCTTGAAACGCTCCCTGAAACAAACGCTCTTTTTCCTCATCACTTTCAGGGTATGGAATGGAGGGGTCATAAGCGAACTCTTCACGATCTTCTAATTTCCTTAGCATAATTCCACGATGTCGTTCTAATGAAAAAGGGATCTCTTCTAAACTTCGTTCTTTTTCGATAATGAGATCATCTAACAATAATGCCACATCACTTTTCAACCCACCAGAAAGCTTTAGCAATTGATGGAGAGTTATGTTCGGCAGTTGCCAAAGTCGATTCAACAAGATCAATAACAATTCCGCCGTTACATATGCATCACTATCTGCTTGATGGGGACGTTCGTGATTCAACCCCTCTTGAACAGCAAGTTCATTTAACTTGTAGCTATCAGATGTCGGAAACAAAAATCTAGCCATTTCCACTGTATCCAAAACCGGACCTAAAAAACCTTCGTATCCTGCCTCGATCAACTCTTCTTGAAGAAACGATAAATCAAATAGGACATTATGGGCGACAAAGTATGCATCCTCGAGAAGCATTAATACCTTCGGGGCAATTTCCGAAAAATTTGGCGCATCTCGAACCATCTCGTCATTTAATCCTGTTAATTCTTCTATGAAAAGTGGTATCTCTCTTCCTGGATTGATAAAGGAAGAGAATTGCTCTGTAATTTTTCCATTTTCAACAACAACGGCTGCAAATTGGATAATTTTATCACCTTTCTTTGGAGCATTTCCCGTTGTTTCTAAATCGACTACCACAAATTTGTTACTCAATTCTATACACCTCTATCCTTCAAACTAATTTGAAGGAGTACTTTTTTATATTTTTTATATTTGACAAAGTTGAATTCGTGAAAATTTTACTTTCCCATCTTTCAGCTGAGCTAAATGAGACTAAAATGATTTTGTTTAACATAGCTTTATACTATAATTATCAATACTGTTATGCAACGCCATCCAGTTTCATTGCTTTCACTTTATCATAAACAGTAGCAAACAGAAAAGGGATTGAAAAAGTAAATGCTTCCCTTTCCAAGATTGAACGGAGACTAAGCTAGTGTCGTTAAAGTTCGTTAGCTGAGTCCATTTCATAATTGCGCACTTCAAGTTAAAAAAAACGAACGTTCATTTTTAATTTTACATTATTCCAAGGAGTAAATGCGGACATAAATGAATATAAAACGTGATATTGTTCGTTTTTTAATTAGCGATGGTACATTATGAAATCGATTCAGCTAAAAACAGAAAAACCTTAAACGAGACTATACCGTGAAAGTATAGTTGCTTAAGGCTTTTACTTGTTAGATTATCGTCTTTTCTGGCTCTGCATGAAGCATTTCAACGATCTCATTCTTCTCATTCATAATTGCAACCTTTGGTTGATGTGCATGAATATTTTCTTCTGCCACCAATGCATAGGAAATAATGATGACGACATCTCCTTCTTGTACAAGTCTCGCAGCAGCCCCATTGATGCATATTACCCGGCTGCCTCTTTTGCCAGGAATAATATAGGTTTCAAACCTTGCTCCATTATGGTTATTAACGATTTGTACCTTTTCATTTGCTACCATGCCAACTGCTTCTAATATTTCTTCATCAATTGTAATACTGCCCACATAATTTAAGTTTGCCTCTGTCACACGAGCACGGTGAATTTTTCCATTCATCATCGTTCGAAACACGATGCTTCCTCCATTCTTTACGTTGGAATAATCAATTGTTCTACTCAACAGCTAAGACAATATTGTCGATTAAACGAGCTTTAGTAAATTGAACAGCTATTGCAATAATGATTTTCCCTTTCACTTTTTCAATCGTTTGAAGCTCCGGAAAGGAATAAATTTCAACGTAGTCAATCGTTCCACTCGTTTTTTTGGTAATATTGTTTTTTATCATCGTAACTAGTGATTCAATATTTCTTTCACCAGCTTCGATTTTTTTTCTTGCCTCTAGCAATGCTCGATATATTTCAGGAGCTTGTTGTCTTTCCTCAGAATTTAAATTTACATTTCGGGAACTTTTCGCCAATCCGTCCTCTTCGCGGACAGTTGGAATTGGTATCAGCTCAATTGGAAAATTTAAGTCTGCAATCAGTCCTTCGACGACGGCAACTTGCTGGGCATCTTTCATCCCTAAGTAAACTCGATCGGGTAAAATTAAATGGAATAGCTTTGTCAGCACAGTTGCTACACCATCAAAATGCCCCGGTCTTGAATCACCGCATAACACATCCGTCCTCGCTTGAACTAACACCTTTACAGACAAGGGATTAGGATACATCTCCGCAACGGAAGGGTTAAATATAATGTCAACACCCTCTTCGCGACAAACGCTGACGTCCCGTTCAAAATCGCGCGGATACGAAGCAAAATCTTCATTTGGACCAAATTGAAGCGGATTAACAAAAATACTGACAATAGTAATATCATTCACTTCACGTGCTTTTCTAATAAGCTGCAAATGTCCTTCATGTAGATAACCCATCGTAGGAACAAAGCCAATTGAATTCGTATTTTTTAGCTCTTTCACCAGTGCTTGCATTTCGGTAATGTTTGTAATAATTTTCATTTTTTACCTCCATAAAGCCCCAGCATTTCTTCTTCTTTCATCATGAAACTGTGAGGATCAGAAGGAAAGCTTTTCTGTTTTACCTCTGAAATATAATGTTCTATCCCTTTTTGAATCTCTACATTCAAATTTGTATATTGCTTTGCAAATTTTGGTAACCGCTCGACACCATACATTAATATATCATGATACACAAGCACCTGACCGTCAGTCTCCGCCCCGGCTCCGATACCGATTGTCGGGATCGACAAACTTTGCGAGATTGCTTTTGCTAATTGTTTTGGTACACATTCTAGAACAAGCATAAATGCACCAGCTTCTTCACATTTTTTTGCATCCTCAATTAACTTATTTGCTGCTGCAGCACTTTTCCCTTGCACCTTATAGCCTCCAAGCACTCCAACGGATTGTGGAGTTAAGCCCAGGTGAGCACAGACAGGAATTCCCGCTCTTGTTAATGCTTTAATATGGGCTACCACTTCATCAGCCCCTTCGACCTTAACAGCATTAGCACCTGTTTCTTGAATAAGCCTCGTTCCATTTAAAAGCGTATCTTTAATTGATAAATGATAGCTCATAAAGGGCATATCAACAATGATATGAGTGTCTATCGCTCCTCTTTTTACAGCTTTTCCATGATGGACCATATCTTCCATTGTCACAGACACTGTTGAATCATAGCCTAAAACGACCATTCCAAGGGAATCACCAACAAGGATGACATCAACACCAGCTTGTTCCGCCAACTTTGCTGATGGAAAGTCGTAAGCCGTCAGCATGACAATTTTATCATGCTCTTGCTTCATCTTTTGAAAATCGGTTGTAGTTCTCATCATTTTCCTCCTTTTTGAATCGGAAGAGGAGATAAACAAAAAAGGAATCCTAAAAAACGCAGAAGGATCCCTTTGCAACATATTCCTGTTTCATCCCTCTGTCCCTGTCCATTTGGATCTAGGCAGATAATTATTCATTTAAACAACGTCTTTAACAAGGTGCAGTTCAAAAATGATACTGCCCACATAAAAAATTATAGCAAATTTCAGCACAATTACCTAGCATAAAACAGTACTAGATTGCTAAGGTTGGGCTAAAGAGGAGTTTTTACGATTAATAAAAGCAAAATTGGTTAACGTGCAAATACTCGAGCATAAAAAATGCTAGGAAATTTCTTTATCCTAGCTCGATATCAGCAGAATAGATGCTATGAACCACACCGTTTTTATCTTCGATTTTCAATACGCCATCATCGTTGATACCAAGGGCCTTTCCCGTTATATTTCCTGTTAACGTGCGTGCGGTTATCGTTTTGCCAATACTAATTGCATAACTTTCCCAAAGAAGTTTAATGGGATGAAATCCTGTTTCCAAATAAAGCAGATAAAGTTTTTCAAGCTTTAAAAATATCGTTTGAATTAAACTAGCACGATTAATAAGCTCCCCCTTTTCAATTGAAAGGGAGGTTGCAACCGCCCTTAAACCTTCCGGGAAATCTGTTACCGCTTGATTAACATTTATTCCAATTCCGATAATGACTGAGTTGATTCTGTCTGCTTCAGCCTGCAATTCCGTTAAAATACCTGTCACTTTCTTGCCGTTCACTAAAAGGTCATTAGGCCATTTTATCTGGGGCTCAAGTCCAGTATTTTCAACAATTGCTTGAGCGACCGCAACCGCGGTTAAGAGCGTTAATTGAGGTGCCATCGAAAGTGGAATCTGTGGTCTTAATATGACACTCATCCAAATGCCTGTATGTTTAGGAGAATGCCATCTCCTATCCATTCTCCCTTTTCCACCTATTTGCTCATCAGCGATGACAACCGTTCCCTCAAGCGCGTTTTCCATGCCAAGTCGATGAGCCACTTTTTGTGTCGAATCAACTGATTCTTTGTAATGAATTTGTTGACCGATGAGCGAGGTTTTTAACCCTAATCGAATCTCATTGGCACTCACATGCTCAGGTTTTTGGATAATGCGATAGCCTTTTCTTCTTACTGCCTCAAGCTCAAAACCTTCATTGCGAAGGTCTTCAATATGTTTCCACACAGCAGTTCTTGAACAGCCCATCAAATCAGCTAAATATTGACCTGAAAGAAATTCACCTTCATGCTCAGTAAATGCGTCAAGCAGTTTTTTCCTTAAGGTTGACTGCATGTAAATAGCCACTCCTTTATTGATACCCGTTCATTTTTGAGTTCACCATTAATAATTGCTTTTTCTATTGCCAGCAGCTTTTCTTCAATCCACGGTCCGCCCTGTAATTGATACCATTCCAATAAGTTTTGTCCGGTTATGGCCAACTCTTTTCTCTCTTTAAGCGGCAACCGTTGCCATACTCCTTCTAGTTCGTCAATATTGGCATCTATATACCGTTCTTGTAAAACATTTAAAAGTTTTTCTGTCCGAATTGCAGATTCTTTGCCAGCACGGTAGAGCTCCTCTAATTTCCATTCATGATCAAGGCGCTGAGTAAGCAAACTTAATCCAAGTTTCACTCTTCTTATTTGCTTAACGGGAAGCTTCCAAGATCTTAAAAAAGCCTCGACGTTATTTCTCGGTAAATGAAAATGATAAAGAAGTAAAACCCAATACTCGCTAATGGCAAAATGGCCTGTTAGATCAAACTGTGAAAATGCTGCCAGTTCTTTGTGTTTATCCTTAAACCCTGGTAAAAATCGATAAAGTCCCGTATCTATAAGGAGCTTTATTGCCATTTGATAATTTTCCCCTTTTAGCAGTTTTTCAAATTCGATCGTCTTTCGCTGAACTGCAATCATTTCTAACCACTTACTATGTTCCTTTAAAGCATTATACGTTTCCTTTTCGAGAGAAAATGAAAGCTGACTGACAAAACGAATCGCTCGCATCATTCTAAGAGCATCCTCTTGAAATCGCTCACCAGCATTCCCTACCGTCTTTATCATCTTTGCCTTAATTGCTGCCTGCCCAGCAAATGGATCAATCAGCTCCCCATTCTTATTCATAGCAATCGCATTCATTGTAAAGTCCCGTCGACGCAAGTCCTCTGTTAAAGAACGGATAAACGTGACTTCATTTGGCCTTCTAAAATCAGCATAATCCGATTCACTGCGAAAGGTTGTAATTTCATATGACTCCCCCTGATAAAGAACTACAATAGTACCATGTGCAATTCCTACATCGACCGTCTTCGAAAATACTTCCTTCACTTCCTCAGGAGTTGCGGAAGTTGCAATATCAACATCATCTATCGGTCTTGCCAGCAAAAAGTCACGGACTGCCCCTCCTACAAAATAGGCTTCGTATCCGGCAGCTTCTAATTTATGCAAAATTGGCAGGGCTTTTAGAAAAGGAGCTTTCATTGTTTTTCCCCTTTTTGAATAGTTTCGTAATAAAGATCCTCGTATTGCTTTACTATTAAATCCGCTTTAAATCGCTCAAAAACGGCAGTGATCGATGCTTGTGAAAAACGTTTATGTACCGTTGAATCTGCTAATATATGCAAAGCTTTTTGTGCAATTTCTTCTATATTCCCTAATTCACAGATGTACCCTGTTTCACCGTCTATTATTACCTCTGGCAAACCGCCGATGTTTGTACCAATACATGGGACGCCACAGGCCATTGCTTCCAGTGCGACAAGGCCAAAGCTTTCTTTCTCCGAGAGCAGAAGCATCAGATCACTAATTGAATAAAGCTCTTCTAAATTATCTTGCTTTCCTAAGAAAAGAACCTTGTCTTTTATTTTTAATTGATCCACCAATCTTGAGACAACGGACATTTCAGGTCCATCACCAATGAGAAGCAGCTTTGCTTTCATCTGCTTCACTATTTTTGCAAAAGACTTCACAACATCAGGTACCCGTTTTACAGGGCGAAAATTACTAACATGGATCATGACCTTTTCATCCTCTGGTATTCTAAATTCTTCTTTTAAATAAGCAGCATCTGTACGTCTATACACTCGTTCATCAATAAAATTATAAACAGGAACAATTTGTTTATCTGGGTTTATAAGGTCATATGTTTGTTTTATTAAAGAATTCGAAACAGCTGTAACGGCATCTGATTTTTCGATCCCAAATCGAATCGCATCTGTCAGAGTCATATCATAACCAAGAATCGTTATATCAGTCCCATGAAGTGTTGTGATAATTTTAATATCCTTTCCGCTCATTTGCTTTGCTAAAATCGCACAAACCGCATGTGGAATCGCATAATGAACGTGAAGGATGTCTAAATTTTCCCGTTTAATGACCTCAGCCATTTTACTTGCTAGAGCAATGTCATATGGTGGATATTGAAAAACTGAATATTGATTGACCTCAACCTGATGGTAAAAAATATTATGGTACATTTTTTTTAAACGAAATGGAAGACTTGAGGAAATGAAATGAATTTCATGGCCCTTTTCAGCAAGCATTTTTCCAAGCTCCGTCGCAATCACTCCTGATCCACCAACAGTTGGATAACAAGTAATTCCTATTTTTAATTTTTTTGTCATTCGTGCTCTCCTAATAGATCCCTGTTTAGCAATATGGGGGTCTTGGTGATAAACCCTTCAGCATATTTGACTCCAACCTCTTTCCCGAACAGTCTTTCCCTCGCCTCGACGGATTCAAGATAATCATTGACTAATGGCGTCTCCACCGTTTCAGGACCTCTTTGAAATTGACTTTCATAAGCAGTTAAACTCGCTAATTTTAGTTCCATGAAATCCGAGATGTCGATGACGAAATCAGGCTTATGAAACCCGTTAATCATATAATAAATAAGCTTATTCGGACGGTAAGGAGCGTATTGATGAGCTGTTTTCAATTTTCGAATTCCCGCGGAGAAAAAGGCTTCTTCTACAATCTTTGTACAATTCCCGTGATCGGGATGGCGATCGAGATGATACGGAGTACACACCAGCTTAGGTCGGTACTTTCTAATGAGCGCTACCACCTCTTGGATTGACTGCTCAGATAGGAACAATCCCCGGTCGGAAAGATTGAGGTTTTCTCGAACTTTTACTCCCAGCCGCTCCGCTGCTCTCTTAGCTTCTGCAAGCCTTCCTTCCACCGTGCCATTGGAAGATAACTCTGCCCGTGTTAAATCACAAATACCGACCTTTTTACCGCATGATGTATATTTTGCAATTGTCCCACCCATGCCGATTTCAACATCATCCGCGTGGGCTCCAAAAGCTAAAATATCCAATTGCTCATTCATTCACTTCACCATTTCGTTTTGCAATGATCTCACGCCAAGATAGATCACCGCGTTCTAAACCTTTAATAATCACTTCCGCAGTTCCCATATTAGTCGCAAGCGGAACTAAATAGACATCACATAATCGAATTAAAGCAGAAACATCTGGTTCATGTGGCTGAGCTGTTAGTGGATCTCGAAAAAATAAGACGACATCCATTCGATTATTTGCGATCATAGCTCCAATTTCTTGATCTCCCCCAAGTGGCCCTGACTGAAATCGGTGCACCTTTAAATTGGTTGATTCCATAATTTTTTGGCCTGTCGTTCCTGTTCCAAATAGCGTATGATTTTTTAAAATCTCTTCATACGCCATGACAAAGCGCACCATATCGTCTTTTTTCTTATCATGGGCAATTAATGCAATATTCATCGCTATCTCCTCTTTCCTATTTGCTCTTTTCACAAATATCTTAGTTCTATCCCCCAAAAATTTTCTCCATCTATTCAATTGGATATTTTTTGGTGCATCTGGAAGCTTTATTTGGTGAAACCTTAATTTTTATTTCATTACAGCTATCTACTTATTCGATGATATTTTCAAGACCATAGACAAATGTGTCTAATTTCATTACAGTATCAACCGCAAGTTTGACTCCAGACATAAAGGAAGCACGATTATAGGAATCGTGGCGAATCGAGAGTGTCTGTCCATCAGAACCAAACATCACCTGCTGATGCGCTATTAAACCGGGTAAGCGCACCGAATGAATATGCATCCCTTCAAAATTAGCCCCTCTAGCACCTTGCATCGTCTCTTTTTCATTAGGATGCCCCTGACTTTTTTGTTCTCTGACAGCAGAAATCATTTCGGCTGTTTTCACTGCTGTCCCTGAAGGAGCATCAAGCTTTTGATCATGATGTAACTCAATAATTTCAACATCTTTAAAATACTTTGCCGCCATTTGAGAAAACTTCATCATTAGAACCGCTCCGAGGGCGAAATTGGGCGCAATAATACAGCCTAGCTCCTTCTCTTCACAAGTAGCTTGGAGCTCCGCTAAATCCTCTTTTGAAAACCCCGTTGTTCCTACCACTGGTCTAACACCGTGCCATAAGGCTGTTTTTGTATGGTGCATCCCTATCTCTGGTGTCGTTAAATCGATCAACACATCTGCTTCAATTTCAGAAAGACATTTTTCTACATCCCCATATACAGGTACTTCTAAAGCATGAAAACCTTCTATTTCTCGCAGCAGCTTACCATCATATTTATAGTCTATCGCAGCAACAAGTTGATAATTTTCAGTTGCTTCAACTAATTTTACTGCTTCTCTCCCCATTCTACCTCTTGGGCCGGCTATTATTACTTTTATTTTCTTCATGTGCATCACTCCCCTGTATTTTCAAACCTTGTCCAACGGTCTTTATCTCTCGTATTAAACTTGTGCATTACTCGATCATGTGCTTCTTCTAAACTGATATTAAGAGAATTGGCAAAACAAGTGATCACAAAGAGTAAATCACCCAACTCCTCCTCAATCGTTTTTTCATCTTCAGATAATTTTTTTGGTTTTTCACCGTAATAATGATTAACTTCACGAGCCAGCTCTCCTAATTCTTCCGTCATTCTTGCCAGCATCGCTAGAGGGCTGAAATAACCTTCCTTAAATTGAGAAATATATGTATCAACTTCCGCTTGCATCTCCTTAATCGTTTTATCTCGGCTCATGCTATTACCACTCCTACTTATGTCAGTCATTAAACATTCATCATTAAAGTTAATATTAAATAATAACAATAGCTTTTACAAATATTTTTTTCTTTCTCCAGTTGTTGCCATTCTTTATGGCTTCCCTTATAATTAAAGCGTTTTGGAGGAGTAGTATGTGAAAGAGAGGAATGTTGAAATGCCCTTTGGACTTAAACTGAAAAATATCTTCTTTATATTAATTGGCTCTGCCATTTTTTCATTTGGCATCGTCCACTTTAATATGGAAAATAATTTAGCAGAGGGAGGCTTCACCGGAATTACCCTATTGCTTTATTTTCTTTATAAATTTGATCCATCCTACACAAATTTAATTTTAAATATCCCTGTATTTTTGATTGGTTGGAAACTGCTAGGTAGAAAAGTCTTTATTTATACAATCATTGGAACTGTTAGTGTATCAATCTTCCTTTGGTTGTTCCAACGCTATCCATTTATCGCTATTCCATTAAATGATGATTTAGCGCTTGCGGCTCTATTTGCCGGTGTTTTTATCGGTATTGGACTAGGAATCATATTCCGCTATGGCGGAACTACTGGCGGTGTCGATATTATTGCAAGGCTTGCACAAAAATACATCGGTTGGAGCATGGGCAAAACGATGTTTATGTTTGATGCTGTCGTTATTATCTTATCTCTTATTTTCTATTTATCGCACCGAGAAGCGATGTACACATTAGTAGCTGTCTTTGTTGGAGCAAAAGTGATCGACTTTATGCAGGAGGGGGCTTATTCTGCTAGAGGCGCAATGATCATTTCAGAAAAAAATGAAGAGATCTCGGCAAAAATTATGAAAGAAATGGATCGGGGAGTTACCGTCCTCAAAGGTCACGGTTCATTCACCAAACAGGAGCGTGAAGTGTTGTACTGTGTGGTCGGACGGAATGAAATTGTCAGATTAAAAAATTTAATTACAGCTGTCGATCCCCATGCTTTTGTATCTGTCAGTATTGTTCATGATGTACTTGGCGAAGGTTTCACCCTTGATGAAAATAAAAAACCGATTGAAAGATAATTTAAACAAGGGTAGAAAACTGGCGCAATTGGAGCATAAAGCCACCCGTGGAAAGAACCATTCTTCGTTCCAATCAATTTACACACTCTACCTATTAAAAAAAACAAAAAAGAGTGTAGACAAACTCGAAAACTTTCGAGTTTGTCTACACTTTGGTTTTTTCCTATCTATTCGCTTCTTTGCATTCCTGTATAGATTAAAACGAGTCGTAATAGCTCTAATACGGCCACAGCGGCTGCTGCAACATAAGTTAAAGCGGCTGCATCAAGAACCTTACGGGTTTCTTTTTCTTCATCATTTCTGATAATCCCTAATGAAACAACTTGATCCATAGCCCGATTTGAAGCATTAAACTCCACTGGTAATGTAACGAGCTGGAACACTACTGCTGCGGCCATGAAAATGATACCAAGCAGTACTAAATTGGACAAACTTGCTAGCATTCCGATGATGATAAGAATCCAAGAAAAGTTTGAACCTAAGTTTGCTACAGGAACTAAAGAATGGCGAATACGCAATGGCGCATAGTCGACTTGATCTTGAATTGCGTGTCCTACCTCATGGGCAGCAATTGCAGCAGCTGCAACGGAATGCCCATGATAATTTTCAGAGGAGAGGCGAACCGTTTTTGAACGTGGATCATAATGATCCGTTAAATGCCCTCTTGTTTCTTCCACAGTCACATCGTACAGACCGTTTGTATCCAAGATTCTTCTTGCAACTTCAGCCCCGCGCATATGCGATGAGGAGGGAACCTGTGAATACTTCTTATAAGCGCCTTTGACTTTCAACTGGGCCCAGATCGGGATTAAAATGATCAAGGCAAAATAAATTAAAAAGCTAAATCCCATATTATTTTTATTCCTCCATTACCTTTGTTTTTAGATTTCTTCGTTGTTTCACATTGGCTTTTTTACAAAAAAGTCATATTTTCCATTACCAGTAAGAGGATAAGGATAATATGCTTAATTATATTGTAAAGAGGTTTTTATAATGAGTCAATTATAAAGCCCCTTACATCTATCTATCTGTTACATTCTTTTCTTTGCTCTTTCCCGTTCCTTATTTCCTTTGTATTTTCTCCAGCCGACATAGGATAATGTAACAATAATAATACTGCCCGTTGTTATAATCACCCACCAAAGAGATGGATCTGCTTCATCTTCAGACATCTGATTAAACAAATCTCTTAAATCTGTTTCTAAAGCGACTAATTCCTGCAACCCGGTTTCTTCAGCTAATACTCTTGGTCGATACTCATCAATAAAGTGGATTCTTGCATCAATTTGTTGAACTCTTTGCACAGGAACATCTAGCTTCATACTTGGATAAATCACCTCATAAAGAGATAGAAAGGAATTCAAATGCGAATGGAAATTCTCTGCATCCCCTTGCATCGCCGCATCTTTCATTCCTCCGAAAACCGTCATCATCGGCCGTTCCATCTCCGTCCATAATGGCTGATTCGTGGAGGTAATCGCATCTATCGCAAGACGAAATTTCGTTACTCGATTAATGCGCTCATCATGATCCATACTGCCGTTGCCCATTGCTTCTATTGCTTCATTTTGGGCAAGGGTCACAATCCGTAGTTCATCTATTGAGAAACCGTGATTTTCCATTGTATAGGCAAGAAACTCATTAGAAAAATACTCAAGAAGTTTTTTTGCATCGTCATATCTTGAAGACTTCACCAATTGTAGAGCTTCATCAGAAATTTGATCAAGCTTTTCAATAGAGGAAATATGATGGTTTGCTTGTATCGTTACTGGTGCAACTATAAGGATTACAATAAAAAATATAGCAGCTTTCAGCTTCATACCTGTCCCTCCTCACATTACTATTAAATGGTATGTGAAGTTGGACAAGGTTAGACCAAAAATATTGGCTGATATAACTGCTATTTCATTTAATCCGGAGTGTAAAACGGTCTTTTCGCAACCCGAAATAATAGGCAACCGCAATTGAAGCAATGCTTAACCAAAAGGTAAAATAACCAATTTGCGCAATATAATCATTAAGCATATGATATCTAGGCATCATGAAAAACACATAATCAATCACATCGTTATGTAATGTCCAAATGGCAGCCACAATAAGATGCCATATTTTAAAACGGTAAAATGGAGCATATAGTAGACCTTGGATTGCCATTGCTCCATGTGAAAGAACAAGCATCATACCCACTCCGTCAATCTCCCCCGCCATGATAAAAACGATTACATTCATAACGACGGCCCAAATGCCATATTTAAAGAGCGTGACCAAGGCTAATGTTTCAAATAACGGCCAATTCTTACCCAATAAAAAAGCAAGCAGAACAAATAAGAAAAAAAGACTTGCTGTAGGACTATCTGGTACGAATGGTAGAAAAATCGGCGGAGTATCTGCCAACTGGCTTTTATACCAATAGTAGCCGTAAACTGTCCCGACAAAATTAATAACAAGGAGTAACGATAAAATGGAGCGATTTGCTAAAATGGAGTAGATCAACTTCAAGTATATTCACCTCATTTATTTCCACATCTTTCTTATAGTACCATATTTCCTCTAAAAACAAACTGGTTAATGCCCTGTAAGAACTAAAACAGGAATTAAAGGACGTGAACTAAAATTCGAATTGTTTCCCTTTTGCCATTAATCAAAGCTCCTGTTCGACATGCTTATCACCGTACAAATAAAAGACAGTAACTACGGTGTGGTCCTAATTTGTAAAAATCCAAATATGATTTCACCGGTACCTGATGTTTAGTAAGCTTTTCTGCTGAAAAAAATGATCCACAGCTACGAAATCGATCATTTCTAAACCACAACAAAAAGGCTGACGAACAAATCGTCAGCTTTTTAACAAGATAATTATTCACTTTCAAGAGTAGAGATGAATTCAGCTAGTATTTGTAACTCTTCATCAGTACCTTGGAATAAACCAGCTGGCATAGCTCCTTGACCATTTTTAGCAATTTCAGCTACTTCTTCTGGCGTTAATCCCGTATCAATAAGTGGCGGCGAACCTGCTCCACCTTGAAGGTCTCCTCCGTGGCAAGTAACACAGCCATTTGCTTCAAAAATTTTGTAACCGTCGGATTCCGTATCGATTTCTGCCTCCGCAACAATTTGGCCTTGAAGCTTCGCAGCTTCCCAATCGTGGTGTGCTACTGATTCCCAAGTTAAATAGGTGATTCCCGCAACAGCAAGAAGCATGAATCCAGTTGCTAATGGACGTTTAGATGGGCGTCGCTCCGGTCCTCTATCAAGGAATGGCGCCAATAATAACGCACCAAAGGCAAGCCCTGGAATAACGAGTACACCTATAATATTATACGGACCTGATGCAAATGAATATTTCAATAGTTGATATAAGAATAAGAAGTACCAGTCAGGTAATGGAATATATGCTGTATCACTAGGATCTGCTATTTTCTCAAGCGGTGGCTGATGCGCAGCAGTTAAACATAAAAATCCAACGAGAAAAACAGCACCGATTAGCCATTCTTTTAAAAGAAAGTTTGGCCAAAACGCCTCTGTTTTACCAGGATATTCCGAGTAATCCTTCGGAATATTCGGTTTTCGACCTGAAGCTGGGACACGTGAATCTCCCACAAACTTCATACCTTTTCCACGATGCATTGAACAATTCCCCTCCTTTAAGTCATTCAGAAATCATGAGAATAAATCGATTTTACAATGGACCTGAAATACCTTGTTTACGAATCATCAAGAAGTGGGCAGCCATCAATGCAAACAATGCAGCAGGTAAGAAGAATACATGGATTGCAAAGAATCGGGTAATTGTCTGTGCACCAATAATATCCGAATGTCCTGCGATCAGAATCTTCAAGTACTCACCTATAAATGGTACTGACTCGATAATCGTAATCGTAACCTTTGTTGCAAATAACGCTTTCATATCCCATGGTAATAAATAACCCGTTAAACCTAGGGCAAGCATGACGAAGAAGATAAGTACTCCAACAATCCAGTTAAGCTCACGCGGTTTCTTATAAGCTCCTTGGAAGAAAACACGCAACGTATGTAAAAACATCATGACGATAACTAAACTAGCACCCCAGTGATGCATTCCACGGACAATTTGTCCAAAAGCCACTTCGTTTTGCAGATAATAAATCGATTCCCAGGCATTTTTTATATCTGGAACATAGTACATCGTTAAAAACATACCAGATAAAATTTGAATAACAGTAACGAAGAACGTTAACCCACCGAAACAGTAAACAAATGCCGAAAAATGATGTGCAGGGTTTACATGTTCAGGCACTTCATGGTCTGCAATATCCCGCCACAAAGGCGTAATATCCAAACGTTCATCTACCCAATCATAAATCTTATTTAACAATCATTACGCCCCCTTTCGCGGTTCTGCTTTACCTAAAGCTAAATAACCGTCAACATCTTTATAAGGATATACATCCAACGGCGCTGCTGGCGGTGTACCAGGTACGTTTACACCATCTTTTGTATAAAGTCCATTGTGACATGGACAAAAGAAATGTTCAGGGTGTGTTGCATCCGTATTCCAGTCTACCGTACAACCTAAATGCTTACAGACTGGAGATAATGCGACAATTTCACCATTCTCATCTTTGTATACCCATGCAGTATTTGTTACTTCTGAAGTGTACCATGCATCTTTTTGTTCAAAAGAGAAATCTACACGAACTGGTTCATTCGTTATTTCATCAATCTTTTGTTTCGTGACAACATAATCGCCAGCTGCATTGTGTTTCAAAACAGGATCAACTGCAAATCGGACCATTGGCATTAACATTCCTGCAGCCATAAATCCACCAACACCAGTAAGTGTATAGTTTAGGAATTGACGTCTTGTTACGCGTTGTTTGCTCATACCTTTCCCCCCTCTATCATGAAATGGTAGTCCAACGGACATAATTTAGGCACAATATAAAACTAGGACATAACAATGATATATCAATCTATACTTTAGGTCAATATAATAAATCGCTAAAGGATTGGAACTCAGTGATTAAAATCTCCATTAGTCATTATTTTGCCACTTTTTCACAAATAAATGAATCAATTGTCCAATTTGATCCTCTAAAATTGAATTTCGATATTTTTCATCCATATTCTCCAATGGAAGAGACGGTAGCCAAATCACCGTGCCTTCACATTTATCTTCTATCGTTCTCCAACCGCTATCAGATGTTATATAAATCATATGTTTAAACCCACTTTTTTTGAACTCTGTTTCCCAGTGTTTTATCACCTGCAGACGGCTGTCATCTGAGTCACTTTTTAAATATGTATAGCCAGGAAGCATCATGAGCCTTCCTTTAAATTGCCTCTCAAGAGGAATCGTTAAAAGCGAAATAAACTCTGTCATGGAGGCAGTTTGTTTTAGATCATCGCCAAACGAAATCGGCAGTAGCGGCAGGACAACCGTATCAACATATTCCTTCGCACCTAAATACATATCCATATCTTTTGAAACCCATTTCATTCCCATCACTCCAAGTTCATTAATTCTTACTTAATCATACCATTTCAACAATAACTGGACAAAGATGATTCTATACAAAAACAAGAGGTTGTCCAAACATCTTGCTTTTTTGGGATGCCTCTTGTTTTGTCCCGTCTGTGCTTCTTGTTGTTTTCCCTTCAGATGGAGCTTTTTCGCGGACAGGACCGAGCAACTTCCCACAGGAGGCAGAACCTGTTGCTTCAACAAAAATAATCATTCAACAAACTTTTTTGAAAGCTTCGAGCTTTTCGGCCGAAGGATTAGCGAGGTTAAATGATTGCGCTCTATTTAGATTTAACTAAGAAGAAAAAGCTGATATCAAAAAGGCCTTTTTAACAACCTTTTGACACAGCTTCCACTTTGATATTCTTTTCGCAGCAGCAGTTCTACCTTAAACGGTTAAGTTTTTTGGTTAACTCTTCAAAAGCAGCTTTATCTTGATTGTCTAAAGCCTCATCAATTAAACGAAGCAATTTTTCTCGTTGGAAATTTTTCAGTGTAGATGACAGAAATTTTTCTGCGATAAGGCGATCCTTTTCACTAATTTGCAGACTTTTGGGCATGAAAGGATTCTCTTCTAAAACAGCAGCATATTGATGCGCTTTATTGGATGCATGAAAATTAAGTTGAATAAATATTTCTTCATCCCTATTTAAACGAATATCGTGAAAAGATTTCTCTGCATCTGTTGTCATGACATTCTCTTTGTAAAAACGAAAAGGTACCTCATCAACACAATGAGTGGACATGACTAAACCGCGGGGACAATATTGAGCCTGCTCAACAAAATGCACTTTTTCCATAAGTCCATCATGACTCATTAAATAATTTAAAATCCACACACATTCACGTCTTTTCAGTTGATAATGATTGAGGAACCAGCGAATAAAATCTTTTTTCTCGTTGACAGATACAGGGGTCTTCATCATTTTCCCTCCTCTGCGTACAACTATTTTTTATTAATTTCTAATGATGGTCACGTTAGCTGCAAACGGGTTTGCATACTTCTCAGACGGCTCAGCTTTCATCAGACAGCCTTTGTAAAACTTCTGTGAATTCTTCGTTTGTTGGATCATTTGTTAGTAATACATTAAATATTTCGGCAGCCTCTTCTCGTTTTCCTTCTTCAATTAGAAAGTATCCATAATCTGCGAGAAACTCTTGATCGTTCTTTAAAAAATTATATGCAAGTTGGTATTTGTTTAATGCCTGTGAATATTTTTCTAAATTTTGTAATGAAGCCGCCGCATCCCAAATTAAATGCGGTTCCTCGATTCCACTTGACTCAAAAATAGCAACGATCTCTAGCACATCTTCATATCTCTCTTGATGAAGGAATAACTTATTAATCGTTATACCAGCTTCAATAAATTCCGGATCGAGAACTAAAGCCTGTCTTAAGAGCTCTTCTGCACTTTTTTCTTTGTTAAGTTTAAGCGCCAGCTTTCCACCAATAAAATACAAATCCTTGTTATATTCGTCATAGCGGAGTCCTTCTTGAACCGTTTCAAAAGCTAATTCAAGTTCCTCTTCTCGCTCGTACGCTTTTGCTAAATAAAGATAGAGAGAGTGATACTCGTGATCAAGTTCTTTCAGCTCAGAAAATTTTTCAATCGCTGTTTTATTCATGCCCGCCTGAAGAGCCGTAAATGCATAATGAAAAAGGGTATTAATTTCCAAACCAGCTTCCAAGGCTTTTTTATAATGAGGAAGGGCTTCTTCAAAAGCACCGCCTGCACTATAAGCATCACCAAGTCTTTGATTAATATTGACCCCTGCTATTTCTTGCTCAATTGGTACAACTCTTTCATATGATTTGATGGCTTCAATAAATCTCCCTTGCTCTAAATAGAGCTCTCCTAATGCAAAATCAATAATAACCTCATCCGGTAATACAGATTTTGCCTTTAACAGCTTCTGTTCACTAACTTCATATAGTCCTTCCATTTGGTATAAATCAGCCTGCAATAGCAAGCTTTCCGGATAACTTGGATCCGTTTCTTTTATTTTATCTAAAGCTTGAATGGCTTCATCCTCTTTCCCTTGTTCAAGGTAAATCTCAGCCATCGTAACAAGAATTTCCCCCTCTTCAGGATATGCTTCATGAAGCCTTTCAAATAATGATTTTGCCTCCTCTAGAAATCCATAATGAAATAATTCTTCTCCAAGAAGGAGCCTTTCATCGTTTGTTCCACTTTTTAATATTGCTTTATATTTCTGTAAGGCCTCTTCATGCTGACCATTTTCCAATAAAGTAATAATTTTACTGACTTTTTCCATTTAGCAACCCTTTCACAATCCTATTTTTTTGTTACCTACCACTCATTCAAAAGTCATCCACAGCAAACGAAATTTATCATTTCCTCAATCATTAAAAGGACAAGAATATTACATATTTATAGCCGCTTTACTTCTACAAAAGCAAATGGCTTGCGTTTTATAACTTAACTACCTATCTTCATTATAATGGAATTTGCAAAATTCTACTCCTAATAAGACTTATTCATTAATTCACTTTAAAAAAGGCTGGAGTTTTGATAACAACATACTCGCCAAACCCCGGTCTAAATTGAACGTCCTTGCCTGCACGTATTACCATTCCTTTATGAACGGTTACAAGCAGGCGCTCATTTAGTTGCATAAACAACTCTTTTTCACAAATTTCGTTTTCCAAATCATCTTTCAAATATAAATTATAACTAACTTCACCACCATGATGTAAACCCGATTTTACAGGATAAATACCCAGTTTGCATAAATCCTCACGAGAAATCGGGACATTCTCTTTTAACTCGTGTCCGATAAATGGAATCTTCTCGATGTATAAAAGCTCCTGCCAATACACTTCTGCCTGAATTCTTTGCTTTTCAGTTTCTGCTACAAAAACAGGAATCAGTGGGCTATTATAAGGAAACATAGCCTCCCTCAACCATCCCCATGGTACTTCCTTAAGCTCCCACTCATCCTCTACTTCAACGAATATCGCTGGGATTTTAGCCCGTTTGCATTTTATTAAAAAGCTCGTTGTGAGTAAACGGAGTGGAATTTTCACCCCTATCGTATAATCAATAGGACTATTTAATAGAGCTGTTTTCATATTGTTATAAACAGGCCGTAATAAATATTCTTTATCTATTTCCACATAAGTTAAAAACATCGTACTTCCTCTTGTAATAAGTTTATCGATATAAAATTTTTTCATAACTTGAAATGACTGTCTCGATGGAAATTGAGGACAAAAGAGAACATGGGGCGGCGTCATTACAAAGGAACTTGCATTCACTCTCATGTAGGAGAACCTTTCGAAGGAGGGTCTGATCGAATCGATGCGATCCTCTTTAATCAGCAAGGAGTTTTGCTCAAGCCTATCGTTCTTTAGCAAATTAGCATTTTCGATAATATAGGTCATAAAACCACCCTTTTAATCAGTCTTATGACAAACTATGCTTGTACAAAAATATTTATTCCATGATTATAGTTTAGACAAATCTTTTAACACAATTGTTGAGCATACGATTTTTGGCTCATTTCATGTGAGACCATGGTTTCACAAGCCTTTTCAGTTGTGCTGAAAGGTGAAGAGAGAGAATGAGCCAAAAATAAATACCGACATATAACAAAGTCCAAACAAAAAAAGAAGAGGTTGTCCCAAAAGCTTAGTTTTGGCTCTTCTTATTTTGCTGTCTTTTAACCTTATTGATTTCCACTCCAAATAGTGCTTTTTCGTAGGCGAAGCCGATATGGGCTCGACTATCTCTTTTACCTCTGGAATCGCCGGCTTTTTAACACCTAGCAAGTGCTATTTTAACAGGCTTTCTAAATGGTTAAAGAAATTAGGATAAGAAACGGAAATTGCTTCGATATTCTCTAAGTTCGTTTGTTCCTTGCAAACCAGTGAAGCAACAGCCAGCATCATCCCAATTCGATGATCACCATGACTGCTTACGGTGCCGCCTAACAACTGCTGCTTTCCGTAAATAATCATGCCATCATTTGTTGATTCTATTTTCGCGCCTAATTTTTGTAATTCGCGAACCACTGTATCGATTCGATTCGTCTCTTTCACTTTTAATTCTTCAGCGTCTTTAATAATTGTGACTCCCTCTGCTTGCGTAGCCAATAAGGCAATAATTGGAATTTCATCAATTAGGCGTGGGATCATATCTCCTTCAATCGTTGTTCCTTTAAGGGTTGAAGTTTTTATGATTACATCACCGACAGGCTCAAATTGTTCTCGTTCATTCTTTACTTGCAAGTCAGCTCCCATTTCTCGCATCACATCTATAATGCCTGTTCTTGTTGGATTAAGCCCTACATTTTTCAACATAATTTCACTATTCGGAACAATGGCTCCCGCTACAAGAAAGAAAGCAGCTGATGAAATATCTCCTGGAACCTCAACATTCGTTCCCTGTAAAGGTTGCCCACCTTGCACTTTAATCGTAAGACCATCAACTTCGAGTTTACCGCCAAAATGCTGAATCATTCTTTCTGTATGATCGCGAGTTTTGGAAGTTTCAATAACAGTTGTCTCTCCATCTGCTTGTAAGCCTGCCAAAAGAATTGCAGACTTCACCTGAGCACTTGCCACCGGTAAGCGATACTCAATCCCTGTGAGACCTCCCCCTCTTACCGCAATCGGAGTGTACTCACCACCACTTCTCCCATCAATGTTAGCACCTAGACTTAAAAGCGGTTTAGTGACTCTTGTCATCGGTCTCTTCCCTATAGATTCGTCTCCAATGAGCGTAGAAAAAAACGGACGCCCAGCTAAAATTCCAAGCATAAGTCTGATCGTCGTTCCAGAATTTCCAACATCAAGCACTTCACTTGGTTCATTTAATCCAGTGAAACCCTTGCCAAAGACAACTGCTCTCTCTCCCTCCTGCTCAATTACAACGCCAAGCTTTCGAAAACAAGCAATCGTCCTTAAACAATCATCTCCTGTTAGAAAATTCGTTATTGTAGTCGTTCCGTTGGCAATAGCTCCAAACATAATTGAACGATGGGAAATAGATTTATCTCCTGGTATTTGCAAATGGCCTTGAAGCTTTGCTGCGTTTATCGCTAATGGTGTTGTTTTCATTTTTATCCCCCTCTCATATCCCAGTGGATGTTTCGTAATTGGTATAATGGCGAATACACTGCTCTGCTCTTTCTCGATCCTCTTCTGTTTGAAAGCTAATTACAAGAATACCGTATACTTCTTCTCTCGTTTCACGAATACGAATATTCGTTAAGTTAATGTTTTCCTTTGCTAAGTAGCCGGTAATTTCAGAAATGACCCCGGGGTAATCGGGAACATCGACAAATAAATCGTAGAATGCCGGGATTGCACCTTTTTCTTTTACAGGCATCTCATCACGAAACTGCTTTGCCCGAGAAAAATATTGAAGGAGAGCTTCCTCATTTTCAGCCCTTAACATATTCGCAACCCTTGCCATTTCTTCCTGCCAATCAGTGAATAATTGTAAAAGAACATCTTTATTATGAAGAGAGATATCCTTCCACATATGTGGGCTGCTAGATGCTATTCTTGTGATATCGCGAAATCCACCAGCTGCAAGCCTTGTGACTAAGCTTTGCGTCCTGCTTGTTCTTTCTGCCTGATGAACGAGAGAAGCAGCAATAACATGAGGGAAGTGGCTAATCACTCCTGTCAAATAATCATGCTCAGCAGGATGCACTTGTAAAAATCGTGCTTTTGTTCCTTTAAGCCACATTTTCAAGCTTTCTAATGCCTCTGGATCCGTATCGGTCTCGGGTGTCAATAAATAAAAGGCATTTTCAAAAAGGATTGATTTAGCTGCCTGAACTCCGCTTTTATGTGAGCCAGCCATTGGGTGACCACCGACAAAAGTATAGCCTTTGTCCCTTAAACAAGCTGCTTTTTTAACAATTTCCACTTTTGTACTGCCCGCATCTGAAATAATGACACCTTGCTTTAAAGAAAGATGACAGAGCTGTTCGATCATCGTTTCAATCTTCTTAACTGGTGTGGCAATTAAAATCAGGTCAGCCTCAGCAGCACCTGTTTCTATTTCCTCCGCTACTTCATCAACGACACCAAGCATTGCCGCTAACCTTGTTTGTTTCTTATTTATATCATAGCCAATAATCTTTGCTTTCGGATGTTCAGCTTTTATACATAAAGCCAATGAACCCCCGATGAGCCCCAGCCCAATAATAAATACACGACCTTTCAAGGGAACACCTGCTTTCATGATTGCTAAGAGCTCCTGTTCATAGGAACCATGAATGGTCCGAATAGAGCAGGAGCTTATTTATTAGAGTCGAATTTGAAAAAAATGTAGCATTATTACTTATTAAGCGGGGACTTTTCAGAAATAAATGCTTTCATAAGGGCAATCATTTCATCGTTCTCTTCCTTTGAGCCAACTGTCACTCTGACAGATGTCGGAAAACCAAGAGCTACACCTGAACGAACAATATATCCTCTTTCTAAACAGTACTGGAACACTTCATTTCCATCCACCTTGAAATCAATCAAAATAAAATTTCCCTGGGACCTGTTATAAGACAATTGCTCTTGCTCGCAAAAATGATAGTATTGTTCTAAACCCTCGCGATTTCTCTGTCTGCACATATCCACATACGCTTGATCTTCGAGAGCAGCTGTAGCGGCGATTTGCGCAAATGTATTTGTATTAAATGGTTCCCTTGCCGGTTCAAGAGCGCGAATCACCTTTTCACTGCCGATCCCATATCCAATGCGAAGACTAGCCAATCCATAAATTTTCGAAAACGTCCTTAACACAATTAAATTCTCAAATTGTTTTATCAGTTCGATAGAATGGTAATAGTCTTCCGCTACAACGTATTCGAAATAAGCTTCATCTAATACGACGAGTGTCTCTTGCGGTACCCTCTTTAAAAAGGATAATAATTTGTTTTCATTAATATAAGTGCCAGTAGGATTGTTCGGACTACAGAGCCATACGACATTTGTTCTCTCATCCATTTGTTTTAACATGCCTTCGAGATCATGTTCGCCATTAATAAGAGGGACTTCCCGTACTTCTGCTCCTTCAATCACGGCATTATGCTTATATTGAGGAAAAGTCGGCGCTGCCATAACCGTGTTAAATCCAGGTCTCAGCAAAGCTCTAGAAATGATTTGGATATTTTCGTCAGAACCGTTTCCAAATATTATTTGTGTTTCTGATACACCTAATTTACTAGCCAACGCTTCCCGCAAATCCGTCGCATACCCATCCGGATAAAGAGCCAGAGAACCAGCAAATTGGTTAATTTTATCTAATACTTGTTGCGAACACCCAAATGGGTTTTCATTTGAAGCAAGCTTCACTATTTTTTCAAGTCCATATTGTCTCTTCACCTCAGCAATTGATTTTCCCGGTTGATAAGGAGTCAATTGAAGAAGCTCTTCCTTCCATCTCATTGATTTTCACCACTCTCTGCGATCGTTTCATTCGTCCTTTAAATCTGGTCTTAAACTAATTGCTTTTTCCAAATAAACATGATGTATTTCTCTTTGGCTCTTTTCAGTATTGATATGTATCATGATTCGAATACAGTTTTTTAAAGAATTCTCAACCGGAATCTCCCTCATGCACATGACAGGGACATAGGTCCAGCCCGTGATTCTTCTTAAGGCTTTTGCGGGAAACGCTCCATCAATATCCTCCGTGACCGAAATAAACACGGATGCAACAGCTTCAGCCACGATATCATTTTGTAATATCATTTCCCGAATAAGCTTTTCTGTTGCTGAGACAATCTCCTGCTCGACATTTTCCTCAATGGTAGTAGCTCCCCTAACCCCTCTAATCAATATTTTTCACCTCTTTAACATCAATCTTGTTGAAACTGCTTTAACTCAGTTAGCAGAAATTGATCGTCTAACGGAACGGCAACAGGCTTTCCAATTCTTTCAAGAAGCACATATTGAATATGGCCATCGACCGCTTTTTTATCCTGCTTCATACGCTCTAGCAAAGATTGAGGATGTAACCCCTCTGGAATCGATGTGTTATAACCGAGCTGCTCCACCCAAGTTTTAAATTTTTCGTAATGAAACGAAGTGTTAAACAATTTATTGCTTAACTTCAATGCAAACAACATTCCGATTAATACAGCCTCACCATGGGTCACTTTTCCATAGCCAGCTTCAGCCTCAATCGCATGCCCCAATGTATGGCCAAAGTTCAAAAAAGCTCGTATCCCTTTTTCCTTTTCATCCTGAGAAACAATCACACTTTTGATCTGAATTCCTTTTTTTAGCATATACTCTAGTTGTTCGAAAGTAAGAGCCGTTAAATCAGAAATATTTGTAAGTAACCATTGGTAAAAAGCCTCATCTTGGATCAAACCATGCTTTATTACCTCAGCGAACCCTGATCTTCTTTCCACGTGCGAAAGGCTGCTAAGAAAGTTTAAATCATAAAAGACAGCTTCTGGCTGATAAAAAGCACCTATCATATTCTTTCCCAAAGGATGATTAATCGCAACCTTTCCACCAACCGCACTATCATGGGCAAGAATCGTAGTGGGCATTTGAACAAAAGGAATTCCTCTCATAAAAGTAGCAGCGACAAAACCACTGAGATCACCAACAGCGCCTCCACCAAATGCTATTACCAACGATTTACGGTCCAATTTTTTTTCTAAACAATAAGTTAAACAGCTTTGGTAAACATCGAAGGTTTTTGCATATTCACCATTTGGAATGATATAGGTATATGGGTGAAACTCAGTGAGGACACTTTCCAAAGCTGGTAAATACCTTTCCCCGACATTACCGTCTGTAAAAATGACTACCTTCGTCAATGAAGGGAAGTGCGTTTTTAAAAAGTTTGGAAGGGCAGATATGACCCCTTCTCCGACAAAAACCGGATAACTTCTAGAATCAGTGTGAATTTGGAGCGACTCCATTAGAATTCCCTCGCAAACGTACGCTGCTGTTCAATCGTGCTTATCAATGTGTCCAGTCTATCAGCGTAAAATTGCTCCACAATCGCTGACGCTATTTCCCATGCAACAACGTGTTCGGCGACAACAGCAGCTGCCGGAACCGCACAGCTATCTGAACGTTCAATACTGGCTGAAAAAGGCTCCTTCGAATCGATGTCCACGCTTTGAAGCGGTTTATATAATGTTGGTATTGGCTTCATCACCCCTCGAACGACTATCGGCATCCCGGTAGTCATCCCGCCTTCGAATCCACCTAATCGATTTGTTTTTCGAGAATAGCCTTTCTTCTCATCCCACACAATCTCATCATGTACTGCGCTCCCAGGTTTTCTTGCGGCTTCAAAACCAATGCCGAATTCTACACCTTTAAACGCGTTAATACTAACAATAGCTGCGGCAAGCTTAGCATCAAGCTTGCGATCAAAATGAACATAACTCCCCACTCCCGCAGGTACCCCTTCCACGATCACCTCAACGATGCCGCCGATTGAATCTCCATTTTCCTTTGCTTCGTCAATCGCCTTCATCATCGCTTTCTCAGCATTTGCATCTAAGCATCGAACAGGGGAATTTTCAGCAATTTCCTTTAATGAGTCCATCGATTCGTACTTTCTAACTTCACTTTTAATTCCACCAATTTCAATCACATGAGATGCTACTTCAATACCTAACAAAGATAGCAGCTTCTTTGCAACTGCCCCAGCAGCTACTCTTACAGTTGTTTCGCGTGCTGATGAACGCTCCAGAACATTGCGTAAATCGCGATGTCCATACTTGAGACCACCGTTCAAGTCAGCGTGTCCAGGTCGTGGGCGCGTAATTTTCCGTTTTACTTCTTCACCATCCTCAAGGTCAGGTGGCTCTTGCCCCATAATTTTTGTCCAATGCTTCCAGTCATCGTTCGTAACAACCAATGCCACTGGAGAACCGAGAGTTAAGCCATGTCTCACTCCGCTCGTTATTTGAACAGTATCTTTCTCAATTTGCATTCTTCGGCCGCGGCCATATCCTTTTTGGCGACGTGCTAATTGTTCATTAATCTCATCAGCCACTAAAGGCATTCCTGCCGGCAATCCTTCGATAATCGTTGTCAATTGGGGACCATGTGACTCTCCCGCTGTTATGTATCTCATAACTCTTTCCTCCTTCAACTCATTAAAGGATTATGTACCAATATAACATACGTACGTAAAGAAAAATAGTATAAGATTTAAAATATTGCCTATATTTTATCCTTAATGTACGTTTGTTAACATTCTCATCATTCCATAATCCTATTTACGCTGAATAATTAAACTTATTATAAAAGCTGTTTTAAAACGTATGGAAACTAAAGCCTCTTACAAAATAAGCCAAAAAAAAGAGCATTTCCGCTCTTTATTTTTTCCGATAAAAAAAAGTATCTTCTGTATCAAAACCGTACAAGCTTGGGTTAAAAATCTGCTCCGTACTGCCAACAAAGAAGATACCATCTTCCTTAAGGGCATTGCTAAACTTTTTATACAGTATATCTTTCGCTTCTTCAGTAAAATAAATTAAAACATTTCGACAGACAATTAAATCATATGGCCCTGCAAATGGATCTGCCAACAAATTTTGTTTTTTAAATGTCACGGTTTTCTTAATCTCATCTGATATATAATATAAGCTGCCATCCTGTTTAAAATATTTGCGTTTAATATCATCCGGAACTTCGTTTAAAGACCTTTCTGGATAGGCGCCTATTTTTGCCCTAGAAATAACATTTTCATCTATATCGGTTGCCAGAACCTGAACTTGAGAAAGGGGCTGTAATTTCGACATAATCATGGCAATCGTATAAGGTTCCTCACCCGTCGAGCAGGCAGCACTCCATATTTTCAAACGACTATTTTTCGCCAACAGTTTCGGCAAGATTTTTTTCTCTAATACTTCCCACCGTTTTCCATTTCGATAAAATTCTGAAACATTGATCGTCATGCGATCCAAAAATTCATCCAAGTGCGATTTATTTTCCTTAAGAGCCATAAAATACTCATTAAAAGAGCGAAAGCCTTTTTTTTCATAGAGGGATGTGAGCCTTCTTTTCATTTGCGCTTCTTTATATAACGAAAGGTCAATTCCCGTCTTCCTCTTAACGTTTTCAACAAATTGTTCGTAATCCTGTGTCATTTCTTTCTCCCTATAAATAACAACTTTATTTTAAGTATAGCTTAAAAGCGAATAAAAAAATACAATTCTAAAATCAAGCATTTCTAAAAAGATTAAAAAAGCACTTGCAGATTATACAAGCGCTTACTTTTTCCAGAATCATAATTAATTTCTAATTAATAAATCCATTCACTAATTAGTTTTGAGTAAGAAACAAGCTCTTCTTCCTTGAAAAATAATGAAATTTCTCTTTCAGCGCTTGCAGGAGAGTCCGAACCGTGAATAATATTCTTCCCAACTGTCGCTGCATAATCTCCACGAACTGTTCCAGGTGCAGCATCCTTTGGGTTTGTCGCCCCCATCATACTGCGTGCAGTCGCAATAACATTTTCACCTTCCCATACCATCGCAAATACAGGTCCAGAAGTAATGAAATCAACTAACTCACCAAAGAAAGGACGCTCCTTATGCTCGCCATAATGCTGCTCAGCCAATTCTTGAGGTATACTCATTAACTTTGCACCAACTAGTTGAAAACCTTTTTTTTCAAAACGAGAAACGATGTCACCAATTAGACTGCGTTGCACACCATCAGGTTTAACCATTAAAAAAGTCTTTTCCATATGTTCCACTCCTACTGTTTGTCTATATGTATGGACTTAATATTTATGACAGCCCACGAAAATATTACCATTATTTTCACATAATGGCAACAGAGGATTCAATCTGTTTTTAATTAGTAAACATAAGAGTGAAGCGCTTGTCGTTAATGTTTTTACGATTTTCTTTTGCCAATATAAAGCGCAATGTCCCTCAGTGTCTTTTTCGCCTTATTATTCGGGAGTTCATCAAGCACCTCAAGCGCCTTATCTAAGTATCGATCGCTAAATTCAAGGGATTTTTCAATCGCATTTGAATTCTTTATAAGCTCAATAATGTGAGTCATTTCATCTGATCCAATGTTTTCATGCACTTTAACTATTTCACTGCGCAGCTTCTCATCTTTCATTGCAAATAACACAGGAAGAGTGATGTTACCTTGAAGTAAATCTCCTCCAGCAGGCTTTCCAAGTTCTTTTTCAGTGCCTGTAAAATCGAGAACATCATCGGTAATTTGAAAGCTCATTCCTACAAAATAACCAAAACGAGCTAGTTTGCGATGTACTTCCTCTTCTACCCCAGCAGCAATTGCTCCCAGTTGACAGCTCGCTGCAATCAATAAAGCAGTCTTTCTTTTTATTCGCAACAAATAATCGCGCAAATTTTGCTCGAAACGATATTTATCTTTAATTTGTTCAATTTCGCCGATCGTCAGTTCCACAATCGTATTGGATAAAATTTGATGTGCAACTGGGTTTTCTACATTTGTCATTAACTCTAATGATTTAGCAAAAATATAATCTCCAGAATACATGGCAAAACGATTATCCCATTTACTTTTGATCGTCGGTCTTCCACGACGCAGATCAGCATCATCAATGACATCATCGTGAACTAAAGAGGCCATATGGATAAGTTCCAAAGCAACAGCAACATCTTTAACCACTTGGATATCGTAGCGTCCAAATTTTGCTGCCAATAATACAAAAACAGGGCGAATCCTTTTGCCTCCTGCCTGCAGTAGATGCAAGGATGCTTCCTGCAAAAGTGAAGATTCCCCCTTCACCGTTTCTTCTAATGAATTTTCTATAATATTTATATCAGAGCTTAAAAATGAATACACCATCTTTAGTTTCATTATGACGTCACCAATCCTAAAAACTTTAACACGTAATAAGAGTCAACCTGCCCTTATTCTTTGTGGCCAATATGTACAGCAGCCGCACCGCCACTGTAAGGCTTGTAGCTTACCTTCTTAAACCCTGCTTGCTCAAACATTTTTGCCAGTTCTTTCATTCCAGGAAAATCCTTTGCTGACTCATGAAGCCATGCATATTCATTATAGCTCTTTGCAAAAAGCTTTCCGAAAAACGGCATAATAAACCGAAAATAAAAATAGAATAGCTGTCGATATCCAAACATAGTCGGCTGAGATGTTTCTAGACAAACTCCGATCCCGCCAGGCTTAAGAACACGATTCATTTCCTTTAGCACTTGCAAGTAATCCGGTACATTCCGTAGACCAAAACCGATCGTAACATAATCAAAGGTATGATCAGGAAACGGCAACTCCATTGCATTTCCATGAACTAATTGAACATTGTCCAAATGCAAATCGTTAACTTTTTCTTCACCAACTTTAAGCATGTTTTTGCTAAAGTCAAGCCCAATAACTTCTCCGTTCGAACCAACTTCTTCTGCTAAGGCAATCGTCCAATCTGCTGTACCGCAGCAAACATCTAACGCTTTAGAACCGGTCTTGACGTTCATTCTCTTCATCGTGTCTTCACGCCATTTTTTATGCATCTGAAAACTGATCACTGAATTCATCTTATCATAGTTGTCAGAGATTTTTTCAAAAACACCATGTACACGTTGTTCTTTTGACTGGTCCATTTCCTTACCCTTCTTCCACAAGCGATTTCACACCTATTTGATGTTGGTTTAAAACCACTTCAATTTTGCTTTCAACCGCTTCATTTACTAGTGGCAGTTTATTTTTTGCTTTTATTAGCAGTTCTTTTGAAAAGCTTATATATTTATCGCAAATAAATACTAAATGATTTCTTTGTTCATGTGATAATTCTTTCAAAGTATGTTCATGCTTTGGGAAAACTAATTTCTTTAATCCCTCAAAAACTACAGACGTATGGGACTTAACAAACTGCTCCCTTTCTTTATTTAAGCGCTTAATTAATAAGAAATTGGTGATGACGTCATCCCAACCCTTTGCATGTAAATGTTTAATAAGTTTTTTATGTAAAGATGCTTCGATATTCTTAAGACATTCAATAAGTTTTTCAATTCCATCTAGCTCTTGCTGATAAACGATAATTTTCTGATCATTGATGGTTTCAATTCCTTCTGCAAGCAATCTGATTACTTCAATGTTATCTTGATCGGCCAGAATTTTATAATAAAGACCGCTATAGTAGACTCCGGCAAGTACCGTTAGCTGCCTATGTTTTAAATTGGAATCTCCTGAAAGATCGTTCGTAACCTTATCATGGGTATCAAGAGCAATTTGCAATAGCATTGTCGGCACTACATAGCTCTCCATATCTTCAATGGAAACGTTCAGATCATCTAGAAAAGAGACAAGAAAGAAAAGCTTATCTTCATCAATTATTGGCGCTTCGATATTTTTAGTTAAGAAGGGATGATGGATCTTTCCTTCTATTTTTTCCCGAACGTATTCTAGTTTTTGTTGAAGGTTTAGCATGAAATCACCCTTGTATCCCCTAGATTCTACTTTTACTTTTTGTCCCGACCTTTTGAAAAATAAACGCATTGACAATTATATCATAAAAGGTCCTACTATGGTCCTCTTAATAAAAAATATAGATAATTCTGTATATTGTTATATATTAACAATATTACCATATTAAATAGAGAAGTTTAATCTTCGCTTCCGCCACTTTTTATTTCCCCGTATGAGGTCAATATTTTAGCATTTCCTCTTATTTTGATGGCTGAAGTATGTTCAGTAAATTGAGCAATCATGACTTCACCCTTATCTAGTTTCTCAGAGTGATGAAAACGCGTATCTGTGCCGCGAGTTAATCCAATTACGTTAACTCCATCATCAATTGCTTTAATCACTAAATATTCACCGTTTGGTTTGTTTTCCATCCGCTCCCACCTCCCCATTAATGATTATTATGATTCAAAATTTGTCGTACACTCATCATACCAATTATTACATTGACTTTCCTATAGGTTTTGCGAAAACAACTTAACCTATTTTAAAAAGTATCGACCAAATTTCACATTTTAGTCGATACTTTTCGTACTATTGTTTAATTAACGATAAAATTTCCGCTCTTGCTTGACTGTCTTCTGCCAATGTACCCCTAACGGCTGTGGTTACAGTTTTAGCACCAGGTTTTTTGACACCGCGCATTGTCATGCACATGTGTTCCGCTTCAACGACAATCATGACACCGTGTGGTTCAAGCTTTTCCATCATTGCATCAGCAACGGTTGATGTGATCCTTTCTTGAAGCTGCGGTCTTTTCGCTACCGCTTCGACTGCTCTTGCCAGTTTGCTCAGCCCAGTCACTCGGCCATTCCGAGGAATATAGGCAACATGAGCCTTACCATAGAAAGGAACGAGATGGTGTTCACACATAGAGTAAAACGGAATATCTTTAACCAATACCAACTCTTCGTGATCTTCACTAAATATCGTTTCAAAATATTCACGTGGATCTTGATGAATTCCTTGGAATACTTCCTCATACATCTTTGCTACCCGTTTCGGAGTATCCAGTACTCCTTCTCGATTAGGGTCATCCCCCACCGCTTCTAATATTAAACGTACCGCCTCTTCAATTTGGGCACGATTGACCTTTGACATGATTAATATCCTCCTCAGCCTAATCCTTCATCAACTAACCTAAATATAACATTAACATCTTAGCACATCTTACGAAAGACAGGCAAAAAGAAGGAATTTATCTTCCGATAATTTCTAACACAACAAAAATAAGGCGGAATTATATGCGCTAATGATTTTTTGCTCATTTTACCTTGAAACGATGAAACCTCAGTTTCGCATGAAATGAGCAAATAAAAATAAAAAGGCCACGTATAAACGTGAACCTTTTTCAAGAAGATAAGAATATCCACTCGTAAACGAGCAAGATATATTATCAGAAGTATAAAGTACTATGTAATTACTTTACTGCATCTTTAAGCGCTTTACCTGGTTTGAAAGCAGGTACTTTGCTTGCAGAAATTTCAATTTCTTCACCAGTTTGAGGGTTACGTCCTTTACGAGCTGCGCGCTCACGTACCTCAAAGTTTCCGAAACCGATTAATTGTACTTTATCACCATCTTTTAAAGCATTTAAGATTGAATCAAATACAGCGTCAACTGCTTTAGTTGCGTCCTTTTTAGAAAGTTCGCTAGCCTCAGCAACCGCATTAACTAGTTCTGTCTTGTTCATGCCTTTCACCTCCTCCCAAAGAATTCGACTCATTCAGTTGAAAATTGCATTCTTATCATCATTTTTAAACAAAATTACTGATTTCTATACGTAGCGACTCATATTTATCCCTATTTTTAGCCATTTTTCATGGTTAATAGGTTAAAACATTGGATTTTCGTACAAAAAAAGGTCTATCACTTCTTAAATGTGATAACATCAACGTTTCAATTGAATGAACCTCTTTTCATATATTAAATGATAAAAATCAAGATTTCAACGCTTTTCTCTTAAAAAACCTTAATTTATAAGGCTTCATGTCGCTTTCAACAGTAATTCTGTTAAAAGATTATCACAATCATTTAAGGTTATCAAGAAAATTTAGCGAATTAATGGTAATCTTTTCTTTTTTGAACCGTTTTTGCAGGATATTGTCGAGATCAGAACAATATTTCTCAAAATTCAAATTAGAGTGATATTTACACTCGCAATTGCTTTTCAACTAAATTGAACATTCTTATGCTTATTGTTTTATATGATGAAGCAATATTTTTAACAAAGCACAAAAATTCTCGTTGTCCGGTACAAGAGTTCCCTCCAAGCCTATTAAAAAAAGTTGAGAGTCTATGGAGCGAAAGCGCGAGCAATACTACGGATTTTTTCGTTGAAATTCTTTTTTTATCTCGCTTTTTCGCAATCTATTTTGACAAGTAATCCTGTCCTTTACGAACAGCATTCTTACTGGAATCGTGAAAGGGAAGAATACGCTGCCCCTCTAAAAAATAGAGTGAAGCAATAGAGCCTGCATCCTTCGTTAAAACTTGCACCTACCATATGCCCTCTATTCTTTATTTATCGCAAACAACAACAATAAAAAAGACCCCATTCTGGAGTCTTGAGCAGTTACAAAATAATCGCAATTAATCCGCCTGAGCCTTCATTTATAATTCTCTCAAGTGTTTCTTTTAATTTATATCTTGCATTTTCCGGCATTAAAGAAAGCTTAGCTTGAATACCTTCTCTTACGATTGAGCTTAGGCTTCTGCCAAAGATATCAGAGTTCCAAATTGATAATGGGTCATCCTCAAAATCTTGCATTAAGTATCGTACCAATTCCTCACTTTGTTTCTCTGTCCCGATAATCGGCGCAAATTCCGATTCAACATCCACTTTTATCATATGGATAGACGGAGCAACAGCTTTTAATCTGACACCAAATCTAGCACCTTGGCGAATGATTTCCGGCTCGTCTAAACTCATGTCAGCAAGTGTTGGTGCAGCAATTCCATATCCCGTTTGTTTTACCATTTTCAACGCATCTGATATTTGGTCATATTCTTGCTTCGCATGAGCAAAATCTTGCATTAATTCTAAAAGATGATCTCTTCCCCTTATTTCCACACCGACAATTTCTTTTAAAATGTCATCATATAGCTCATCTGGGGCAAAAAGATCAATTTCCGCAACCCCTTGACCCATTTCAATACCAGCCAATCCTGCTCTATCAATAAATTCATAGTCTCCAAAGAGATGTACAACTCGGTCGACATCCCTCAGCCTTTTAATATCTTTAACTGTATCCTTTACTGCTTCCTGATAGCTTTCTCTGAGCCAATGATCTTCTTTCAATACCATCACCCAGCTCGGGAGGTTAACATTGACTTCTAAGACCGGGAATTCATAAAGAGCTTCGCGCATAACATTTAGAACATCTGCCTCGCGCATTCCTTCTATGCTCATTGCAAGCACTGGAATATCATATTTCTCAGCCAGTTCTTGACGAAGTGCCTCTGTATTCGGGTGATGTGGCTGAACACTATTGATCACCATAATAAATGGTTTCCCAACTTCTTTTAACTCTTCAATAACTCTTTCTTCAGCCTCAATATAATCCACCCTTGGGATTTCTCCAATTGTTCCGTCTGTCGTAACGACAACACCGATGGTTGAATGCTCTTGAATCACCTTTCTTGTACCAATTTCAGCTGCTTCGTGGAAAGGAATCGGTTCTTCGTACCATGGAGTATTGATCATTCGAGGACCATTTTCATCCTCGTAACCTTTCGCCCCTGGTACAGTATACCCAACACAATCTACTAAACGAATATTGACATCTAATCCTTCGCTGACATGAACTGTAGCCGCTTGATTGGGAACAAACTTTGGTTCAGTCGTCATGATCGTTCTTCCAGCTGCACTTTGAGGCAATTCATCTTGGGTTCGAGCTCGCTCTGCTTCGTTATCCATATTCGGTAGAACAACGAGCTCCATGAATTTCTTGATAAAAGTTGATTTACCTGTTCGTACTGCTCCAACAACTCCTAAATATATATCGCCGCCCGTTCTTTCAGCGATATCCTTAAAAATATCTACCTTTTCCAAGTGATCCCCTCCTGAAATCGTGAGTTAGTGGGATAATAGTTATCCTTATTTATTGCCATTTAAAACTCTCATATCGAATTTGTCACGATACTTAGACAATATATGTGTATGATGTTGTCCTACTCAGTTATGACAATTTTCTTTAAAAATACCTCCTTATTTATGAATTTCATTTCAAATTAAAAGGAGTTATGAGAAAATCCTTTTTTAATTTCTTTTTACTTAAAATGGATCAATTAAGTATAATAAAAACCCTTCTCCTACAATATATTCCGTAAGAAAAGGGTTATGACTGCAAATTTCGATTAGAAAACATGGTCAAGAAGGCATAAAAATGATTTCATTTGTTTCTACCTCAATTGTATACGGCAATGAGTAAGCAGGAACAAATAATGAATCTTCATGGAGGATAGTTCTAATATCCACACCTGGTTGCAAAGATTTTGAACCATCTTGCAAAATTTGATATAAATCTTTGCGATAATCTACAAATACTTCCGCATTTCCATTAATCACCAATGGAAGTTCTTGACTAGTATAAGGACTAATTACGACTGGTTCTTCCTTGAAACCAAGCTGTTGATAATCCAACGAGAAGACACCATCAGCGATCCTCTCTTTGTAGGGAGGATAGTCTTGCATTGAAATTCTTAAGTTTATATCTCTAATGATCTCCGCGACCCGCAAATCAAATATTTTTACAGTTGGATTTGTTTCCACATCAATTAACACATATTGAAAAACCCCGCCAGATTCATACGCATTTCCTGGCGGCTCTGCCATATATTGAGGTACAAGCTGCTTAAAATCTATCAAATACTTTTGATAAATCGGGGTATCGTTTTCTTTCGTTTTGATCGGGAGAATTCCACCCTTGTCCTCTTGGAATCTTTCAACTGCGGATTGAACAGTTGTAACTTGCTCTTGATATGGGGTCTGATTTTGGGCCAACTTGTCCTGTGGGTAAGCACAGCCGGTTAAAATAGCGGATGTGATCAGGCAAATGGACAAAAAAAGTATTCCTTTATTCATAAGTATCAATCCTTCTATTCTATGTATTGATTAATAATCTATGTGGTCGGGCCGCTTAAAACTACGAAAAAAATAATAATTCCACTAAAGATCATTAATACGTACGCAATGAGAGCAGTAATAAATTTTATAACACTATTTTTAAATTTATAGCGGCTAAAATAAATCATGATAATTGAAATAAACATAAATCCCATTGCAGAGATCGAGATCCACATTTTTAACATGGCTGGTGACATATCATCAACTCCTTCGAGAGACTTAGAGATTCAACTAAAATATCGTTCTGATTAGGACCGGGAAAACGCAAAAAATAAAGACTCCACTGTCATTTTCCGAATTATTATAACATAAGCAATAACAGATAAGTAAATCATTTGTCCCATCAATGAGCTAGCATCCTATCTTTTATTAACAAAAATTCCCAACTGATAAAAAGGACAAAAAAAGACTAAAGTAAAGTAGGGGGCTGCTCTTTACTTTAGCCTAAAATGACTAAATACACCATACACCCTGTTCATTTCACCAGTTTGCTTCGCTCCCATTGTATGCATCACCAAGATAAATCGCATCCTCGAAAGCCTATATTTTGAAAATATTATAGACATACACCATGTATCCATTAACTGGTTACGACTTAAATCTGGTCACTTGAGAGAACGTTTGCTAAATCCTCCATTTCATGGGTTTTGACTCGTGACATTAAGGAATCCACTTCATCTTTCGGACTAGCGTCCTTGAATAGCACATTATGAAGTGCTGTCGTAATCGGCATTTTCACTTCAAATTTTGCTGCCAATTGATAAGCAGCTTTCGTTGTTCTTACCCCTTCAACAACCATTCCCATATTGTCCAAAACCTCTTGTAGCTTTTGACCTTTGCCTAGTAAATTTCCAGCTCTCCAATTTCTTGAGTGCACACTTGTACATGTGACAATTAAATCACCGATCCCCGCTAATCCTGAAAAGGTTAACGGACTTGCTCCCATTTTAGTACCCAGTCGGGCAATCTCAGCAAGACCTCTTGTGATCAATGCCGCTTTGGCATTGTCGCCATAGCCAAGCCCATCCGTAATCCCAGCAGCGAGGGCAATGATATTCTTTAAAGCGCCCCCGATTTCTACACCAACAATATCCGGGTTTGTATACACCCGAAAATAGGAATTAATAAATAAGTCTTGGATTCTTTCCGCTGCCCCCATATTTTTCGAGGAAACCGTTACCGTTGTAATAAACCTGCGACTGACCTCTTCTGCATGGCTCGGTCCCGAAAGTACAACAACATCTTTTAGTAGCTCCGCTTCCATTTCATCCTCAATCATTTCAGAGATTGTCATCAATGTATCTGGTTCAATCCCTTTGCTTACATGGACGATTGTTAACGGGCGCTCCTGAACTTCCTGAATCTGCTTAAGCACTTCTCGAATCGCTTTAGTCGGGACTGCTAAAAGAATGAGATCAATATTTTCTAATGCTGTTTGCAGCGATGAATGGCCCACAACTTCTTCCGGAAGCGTAACTCCCGGTAAATATTTTTCATTGCTATGATTGTTATTAATTTCCTCAATTTGCTGAGGGTTATGTCCCCAAAGTCTAACCTCATGCCCATTATCTGCAAGGACCATTGCTAATGCCGTTCCCCAGCTCCCAGCACCGATGACGGAGATTTTTTCTCTTTTTCTTTCCACATTATCACGTCCTTATTTTAATTAGTGAACACTGTTTCGCACATAACTTAGACAAAGTCAAGGAGTCTAAAGTTACCGAAAAAAGCGATATTGAAAAAGTTTAGTGCTACTATAAGCATTAGAAAAAATGACCTATCTATTTTGCAAATTTTATTTACGTTCACGAGCAAAGATTTTTATCGGGGTACCTTCAAATCCAAACGCATCTCGAATGCGGTTTTCTAAAAAGCGCTGGTAAGAGAAATGCATCAATTCTGGATCATTGACAAAGACAACAAATGTTGGAGGGCCGACAGCAACTTGTGTTGCATAGTAAATCTTCAACCTTTTCCCTTTATCTGTTGGCGTTGGATTCATAGCTACAGCGTCCATTATAACATCATTTAAAACGCTTGTTTCCACTCTTCTCATATGGTTTTCACTTGCCATATCAATCATCGGAACTAAAGTATGTATGCGTTTTTTTGTTAAGGCTGATAAAAACACAATCGGTGCATAATCCAAAAATAGAAAATGATCTCTAATTTTCTGTTCAAAGTCTTTCATTGTTTTTTCATCTTTTTCAACAGCATCCCACTTGTTAACAACGATGACAACTGCTCTTCCCGCCTCATGGGCATAACCCGCAATTTTTTTATCCTGTTCAATAATTCCTTCTTCTCCATCTAGAACAACTAGAACAACGTCTGATCTTTCAATTGCCCTTAAAGCACGCAAAACACTATATTTTTCTGTACTTTCATAGACTTTACCTTTTTTACGCATACCTGCCGTATCAATAATGACATATTTTTGCCCATTCACCGTCACCATTGAGTCGATCGCATCACGAGTTGTACCAGCAATATTGCTAACAATTACCCGTTCTTCTCCGAGAATGGCATTAACAAGTGAAGATTTTCCTACATTTGGGCGCCCTATTAACGAGAATTTAATAGTATCCGGATCATAATGATCTCCCTCATCCTTCGGAAAATGCTTCGCGGCCTCATCCAATAAATCACCTAATCCTAAGCCATGAGCACCCGAAATTGGGAATGGTTCTCCAAATCCTAAGGAGTAAAAATCATAAATCTGCTCCCTCATCTCTGGGTTATCAATTTTGTTAACAGCTAAAACAACTGGCTTCTTAGCCTTATACAAAATCTTCGCTACTTCTTCATCAGCAGCAGTTACTCCTTCTCGGCCATTGGTTAAAAAAATAATCACATCTGCTTCGTCTATCGCAATTTCGGCCTGTTGACGAATCTGATCCAAAAAGGGTTCATCTCCAATGTCAATTCCACCTGTATCAATAATATTAAAATCATGAGTTAACCACTCTGCGGCGCTGTATATCCGATCTCTCGTTACCCCTGGAATATCTTCTACAATTGAAACCCGATCTCCTACTATCCGGTTAAAAATCGTTGATTTCCCTACATTTGGACGTCCAACTATGGCTACTACTGGTTTCACCATGAACATCACCCTTTCCTTCTTATAGACTACACTTGCACATAATTCTGAAGTGTTTACATCTTTTAATAATGTTTTTCTTTCAATTTGGCATTTCCTTAGTAAAGAAACCCTTCCATATTAGAAGGGCCTAACCTAATTATATTAACAAAGTGAATACTCCCTCGCAACGAAAAGATTGGATGAGCCAGTGTTTGTTTGGCTAAAAATCACGAAAAATGAAGCTTGAGAGTAATTAGCGAACACATTAATGCTTCACAATTATATACAAATCTTCTGTTAACGCATGAGCAATCCCATCCAAGATCGCTTCCAAATTGGCTGTAACCTTATCCATCTCTTCCTTGTTATCACAATAAAAAACAGCAACACCAGAAGGAACCTTCTTTGGATTTGTTGTGATAACAGCAAGAATAAATTTTTCCAGGTCCATTGTTTTTACATCCCCTCTTCCTTTTTCTTTCTTTCTGTCGGCATCCGGATCGCATTTTCTAATGTCGGTACTTTACCGATGATTTCAATTGCTCTTTCTATATCTCTTTCTTGAGGCAGAACAAAAATACCAATTCTGCCATCATCTAAATCTCTTTTCGCCAAAGGAACTAATGCGGGAGTTCCTGAGTCTCGATATACACCTAGCGCGGTTGAAACATCATGTAAAATCGCTTGTCTTTGCCCTAAATTCGCGATCGTTGAGCGTGAGTCGAAATTTTTAGGTTTCAAAATAAAACCCATTCCGTAGCGTAAAACCTCTTTTCTTCTTTCAGGCAATCCGATATTCATAATGTAGATATTGTCTACATATAATCCAGAGCCATCAAATCTCGGCTCCACATACTCAATTTCAACAATATCTTCAAGCTTTCCACCCGCCATTAAAATTTTCGAAAGAAAAAAAGCAATTACACCAACCAATAAACCACCCCATAAATTCGTCATAATGTACCCAAGTGTTGTCAGAAGGGAAGTGAAGATGACTAAATAATTGCGGCTCTCAAAGGCGATAGCAATACCTTCAATATATGTTTTTCCCCTTGGAACAAGTTCATAGCTATCCATTTCCGTTAATGTATTCCGTTCCATATTGCGTACCTCTCTAAATTGAGATGCGGCAATAGTTAAAAAGGTAACTGCTGTGAAATCTTCCTCCAAAATAGATGGGACTGCAAGTGTCCCTAAGCCAGCAGCAATAAAACCTAAAGCAATATGGATGATTTTCCCATGCAAATATGTTGGATACTGGCGATAATCTGTTCTTAACATATAAACTCTTGTTAAAGTTCCAATAATAATCCCAAGTAGGATGGAGTATGTATATTCACTCATGATGGTTTTTGCTTTCCCCTTTCAAGATGTTTAATTTGAGATTCAAAATAGGATGACACCTTTTTAAAACCATATATAATGAGCAAAAATCCGATCGAGATTGAGATGACATCCAAATAAGCAAACGAGCCAATTAAATAAGTAGGAGTAATATGTTTTAAGATCGACGCATACAGAATCTCTCCATGTATGGAACCACAAATAAGGATGATGATGCGAAATTTCACATCATGGTGTAAAAGTAAGGCGATATAAGTTAAAAGAAAGGACAACATCATATTTCGATCGAAAATAAGCCATACTGGATCGTATAGTTCATATAGATGAAAGGTTGTAAATGCAAGCATGATAATAAAGGAGGTAATAAAGAGATATAGACCTTTCCTTCCCCTTTGTTTTGCCATTGTTATATACGCAGCTAAAAGCAGAAACAAGCTTGAAGCAGAAATATTAAGAGCAAACAGTTTCATTGAATAAGAAGATAAAATAATGACACTTAAAATAGCGGCTGATAGCAGAAGTCTTGAGCGACTTTTACTCATAAAAAAGTGGTGACAATCCAAAATATCCAAAATAACCAAAAAAAGAGAACTCCTTCCATTCCGTTACCTCCTATCATCTCCATTATGTCTCATCGCTATGTACTTTAATCTGCACTAAATAAACTTTTATGAGCCACAAAAGACTGATATCAAGGTTGTCTTTGAATAGAATGATGAAAAAAGATAGATCCTATAAGTTAGGAGGTGGCCAGCATGGGAAAAGATCGTCAAGAAAAAAAGATAAACAAAAGTAATAAAGTAGAATCCGATCGTGATCAAGCACTCCATTATCCAGGAGCCACAAAAATGTCCAGCCCACAAGAAGCAAAAAAACTAAACAATGGAAAGTAGAAAAGCGGAAGGTCCCTGTTTAGCACCGTATGGCCTGGAGAGGCAGTGACTGAGATATAGGAGATACGAAGAGCGGAAGCGATTCGTTATCGACTTATCGTAGGGAGCTGGCTTGAAGGACAATAGGTGCTAGGGACCTGCAGCTGGACAAAGAAAAGCGAAAGCGGCTTGTTCATCTCCGTACAAACTGAAAGGGCCTCGACTTATCGGGGGAACAATAAAGCTCCCGGCGCTTTTTAGCACCGGGAGCTTTACTTTGTAAAAGAAAATTTTATGTTCGTTGGCTGTATCTTTTAGAATCAATTCCTCTTTCAGTTAGCCAATGATGAGTTTGACCAGATATTAACAGAGGAACATGCTGGAGTTCTAATAACGTTTTTGCCCCTAAGGCCGTCATCATAATTTGTAGCTCTTTTTTCATCTCTTCAATTTCTTCAATGAGAGCTTCATATCCGTCATTGACAAGTATTTTTAAAATTTGCCCGGCAAGACCTGTTGCTGAAGCACCAAGTGAGATGGCTTTAATAATATCGAGACTATTTTGAATTCCCCCAGAACCAATAACTGAAACTTCTCGACTCGCTTCGGCTGCTTCTATAATAGAGATTGCGGTCGGAATGCCCCAATTATTAAAAAAAGTAAGCAGCTTGCTTCTTCTTTCGTTTTCAATCTTAGCGAAATTTGTACCACCAAAACCTCCAACATCAACAGCCGACACTCCAACACTCTGAAGTTTTTCAACTGTTTCACGTCCCATTCCAAAACCGACTTCCTTAACAATTACAGGAACCTCAAGATCATTAACGATAGACTCAATTCTTCTGAGAGCGCCGACAAAATTCCGATCTCCTTCAGGCATCGTTAACTCCTGAATGGTATTCAAATGAATTTGCAATGCGTTGGCCTCAAGCATATCAACCGCTGCTTTTGCTTGTTCGACAGACGCTTCACTCCCTAAATTTGCAAAAATAAGCCCATTCCGATTTTCTTCACGTACAATTTTAAATGTTCTTTCCTCTGATGGATCCTTTAAGGCAGACATTTGTGATCCGACAGCGATCGGGACGTTTGCTTCCCTTGCTACAATCGCTAATTTTCGATTAATTTGCAATGTCGCTTCACCGCCACCACCTGTCATTGCATTTATAAAAATTGGCGAACTTAATGTAAGTTCGCCAATTTTTGTTCTTAATTGCACTTGCTCTATAGAACAATCAGGTAAGCTTTGGTGAATAAAAGTAATGTCATCGAAACCAGCAAGTCTGCTTTGACCAATTTTTAAAGCATGCTGTATATGTTCTGATTTCCTTTTTGCTCTTGTCACCTATTATCACCTTTTTAATAGTCGTTTATATTATTTTTGTCCATTTCATCATTTTTCATGATAATAATGAATCATAATAACGCTATTCTTTTATCTTTTTAAGTTGTTCACCGATCATTTCCCCAAGTTGGAATCCTTTAGATTCTTCTGGGAGTTCATAATCAGAAAATTCCGGTTCCTTCTCTTCAAGCTCTTTTATACTTAAAGATAATCTTTGAATATCTTCATTTGCTTCAAGAACCTTCACTTTAATGGTTTGCCCCTCTTTAAGCACCTCATGAGGAGTTCCAATATGCTTATGTGAAATTTGAGAAATATGGACCAATCCCTCTACACCTGGAAACACTTCTACGAAAGCACCATAGGAGACAAGACGTTTTACAACACCGTCAAGAACAGAATCTTTCGGCGCTTTTTCAGCAAGATTATGCCATGGTCCAGGTAAGGTTTCCTTAATGGACAATGAAATTCTCTCATTGTCTCTATCTACATTCAATACTTTAACATTTACTTTCTGACCTACTTGGACAACATCAGCCGGTTTTTGAACATGCTCATGCGATAACTGAGAAATATGGACTAAACCATCAATCCCCCCGATATCAACAAATGCCCCAAAATCGGTGATCCTTTGAACTGTTCCTTCCAAAACTTGCCCAGGCTGCAGTGAATTAAGAAGAGCTAATTTCTGCTTGCCAATTTCTTCCTCAACAACGGCGCGGTGAGAAAGGATTAAGCGATTTTTCTCTTGGTCCAATTCAACAATTTTAAAAGCTAATGTCTTATCCTTATATTCCGAAAAATCTTCAACAAAATGAGCTTCAACGAGAGATGCAGGAACAAACCCTCTTACACCTAAGTCAACAACGAGACCGCCTTTAACGACATCTTTGACTTCTGCTTCAAAAATCTCTCCCGTTTCATATTTTTGTTCTAAAACGCTCCATGCTTTTTTAGCATCTGCTTTTCTTTTAGATAAAATTAAAGCATCCTCTTCAACTTTAGTTACTTCAAGTTCAAGCTCTTGACCAACTTCGACAACATCGCTAGCCTTTTCAATATGCAGACTAGAAAGCTCGCTAATTGGAATAATTCCATCCAGCTTGCTGTCTTCAATATTCACGATTACCTGCTTTTCTTCAACTTTGGAAACAGTACCGGTGACACTATCACCGATCTCAAAATTCTTCACTTCTACTTGATTCATCTCTTCGGACATATGTACTCCTCCTTAATCCAATCGCTACTTCCTAAAAAAGAAAAATATTAATGAATTAATTCATTTTCCAAACATCACTCCGAAAGAATTATAGTTAAAATTATAATCCTTCAGACAATTCAAATGTCATGTTCAAGCAATCTGCACTTTTCTATAACTTCTTACAAATGCTTCTATTTGTCAAGAAAGAAGAATCACACATTCTTCTTATGAGCCTCAATTAATAGGCGAATTTCATTCATAATCACTTCTGTTGTTTCTTCAGGTGAAGCTTTAGTTTCTCTAAGCCGTTGCATATCAATGGGCTTTCCATACACGACTTTTAATTTCGAAAAAGCTTTATAAGGACCAATGATCGCGCACGGTACAACTTCAGCATCTGTTCTTAAAGCAAAAAAACCAGCTCCCGCCAATCCTTTGCCAAGCTCTCCTGTTTTACTCCGAGTTCCCTCGGGAAAAAGACCTAGAACCTTGCCCTCTTTTAATACTTTAAGTCCTTTGCGAAGTGCTTCTCTATCACTCATACCTCGCTTCACAGGAAATGCGTTTAAATGAGGAAGCAATTTCCCAAGAATAGGTACTGAAAACAACTCCTCTTTCGCCATAAAATGAATCGTCCTCGGAGCTACAATTCCTACTATCGGAGGGTCAAAATTATGGATATGGTTTGCACAAAGTAAAACCCCACCGTCTTTTGGAAAATTCTCCTTGCCTATCACTTCCATCCGATAGATTGGTTTTAAAATTCCATATACAACTGATTTTGCAAATGAATAAAAAGACATCTCATCCGATCCTTTCCATTGCCAATGTCATAATTGATTCAACGACTTCGTCTATTGATTTAGATGTTGTATCAATAACAACAGCATCATCCGCTTTTTTCAAAGGGGCTACTTCCCTCTCAGAGTCAAGCTTATCCCTTGCGGCAATTTCTTCTTTTAATGTTTCTAAATCGGAAGGATAACCTTTTTCGATATTTTCAGCATGACGTCTCTGGGCTCTTTCCTCTACACTAGCAAGAAGAAATATTTTAACCTCGGCAGTAGGAATGACATGTGTTCCAATATCCCTACCATCCATCACCACTCCGCCCTCTGCTGCCAAGTTTTTTTGCCTTCTAACCATCTCTTCTCGAATCATTCGATGCCTAGCCACAATGGAAACATGATTCGTCACTTCAGAACCACGAATTTCACTGGAAACATCTCTTCCATTTACCAATACCCGTTGGCCATTTTCCGAAGGCTTTAAAAGTATTTCTGTTTTTTTTAAAAGCTCCAGTAATTGTACTTCTTCTTGGAGATCGATCCCTTTCTGTAACGCCTGAAAGGTTAATCCTCTATACATGGCACCTGTGTCTACATATATATAATTCAATTTATTGGCCACAATTTTAGCGACTGTACTTTTTCCTGCAGCAGCAGGACCATCTATAGCAATGGAAATTCTGTTCATAATTCCTCCTAGTTGTTGCACCATATCTACTAAAATATAGCAGATGAATGTTTGGCTTTATCTTCAAAGCAAAACTTCATTTGCTGACTCTATTTTAACATATGAATCCGAAATGACATTAGAAAAAAGACAGCTATTTTTATTTTTTCATCTCCACATAGGATTTATGTTTAAATTTTATTCGATCAAAAAATGAAGCAGTTTCCTGCTTCATTTCATTCCATTAAAAGTCTCCAGTAAATCAGAAAAATTTGTATCTGATACCCCCTCATACTGAGTGATTTCTTTTAATTCAGGTAGTACATTCCATTTATGTAAAAAAATCTGCGTTAATAACAGAAATAAAAATTGCACAATAATTATTTTGATCATAATTCTTTCTATCGTTTTCATCTTTACACCCCCAATGCAAATTTAACGATTATTTCCATTATGGGATTTTAAGAAGAAACTTATTCTATTTTCAATATTTTCTTTATTCTAGTAGTCCTTTTTTCTTCATGGCAACTTGACGATCAAAGCAAAAGCGCAACAAAATTTGGCGTTGATGTGAATCTACCCCATTAAACTCAAGGGAAACCTTGTTCCTTCTTCCATCGAGCGGAATAACCCGTACAACTTTAGCTTGAATACAGAAATAATGATACTCTCCATTTTGCATCGGAAAAACCATCCATGCCTGAACCATCAGCCCGTTATATAAATTCAAATCACTTGGAACGATAATGGCCGCTCCACCTGCACTTATATCATCAGTTACAGTAACAAATGGCTTTATTTCACCTTCCAAAGGATGAACTGCCACATCGACAGAAGTTTCAATACGTACATATTGACGGCGCTGAATTCTCATAAGAAGCTCATCTCCTGGATAGGAGAGAATCATCATTGGAATATTTTGTTTGACTCTTCCAATCACTTCTGTCTCAAATGAATACACTGTCCCATCCTTCATTACAAAGGAACATTTAAGCTGAGTGCCATCAATAAAAAAAGCTGACTTACTTGTCATTATGTTTATCGGATAGTCAATATAAAGATGTGTTCCTTTTCTTTCTGCTAACTTGCATTTATACTTTTCCACTTTATCCCTATTTTTCAATTCCAAAGTAAGTGGGTCGCCGATTTTTAACATCTCATCACACTTTCCATAAGTCATTATTCTTTTGATCAATTCATAAGCACGATCAAACTAAATGCGAAAATTGACCTATTATTTATCATTATGACACGGCTGAACATAAGTGTGCAAGCTAAAATAGAGACAAACTACCTACCCACAAAGGACTACCTCAAAAAAAATGAAGTAGTCCTTGCATTAATACGAATCTTTTTCTAATTTTATTAAACAACATCTTCATAAATTGGTTCTGCATTCTGTAACTTTTCCACTTTTTCCTCTACACCACTATTAGCATTAATAAAAATGCGATAAGTATCGTCTCCAAGTGTTCCTAAAAATTCATAGCAAAGAACTTCTTCGTTTAAATCATTAATGACAATCGCTAAGTTTTCTTCCATTACCTCAACATTTGGATTGATTTCCTTTCTTACTTCATCCGCTGTCATCGTTGGTTTGGCAATTTTCCTCTTATGATGTGCTTTCAAATAATCATCTGCGGAAAACCCAATGATATTGCCATTATCCAGCGCAACTTTTACACGAATTGCATCTGGATAAACGCGAACATCATTTTCATTTGTAACAAAGGTGAAGACTCCAACATTATCAAACTGACTACTTTCAAATAAGTCTAGGTTTTCAAAGTTATTGTCTTTTAAAAATTTGATCGCTTTATTGCTGGCATCATTCAAACTAATTTTTTGCTCTTTTACATCCCTTGAAACGATAAACCAAATTGGATAGCCCCCTTTTTTCGTGATATCCATATTCGCTTCAAGCTTTGATTTTTTATCTATTATGGAAACGCTATAAAAACCAACGTCCGCCCCTTTTCCATTATCGGTGGTTTGAACCGTTACATTCTCTCCAAATCCAGTATATTTTTTCGCTGTTTGTTCCGCTTCTTGTTGCGTTATATCATCGCCTTCTAAATACTGATAAAGATTGTCCTTCTTTTGCAAGCTAACAAAGGTAGGTCCAAAATCCGTTTCTCCATAGCTTTCTACTGTTTTCTCAACAGTTTTAAACCCATCTATAATCGTATTGTCCAGCGGTTGTTCTTCCGATGCTAGGGCAAGCTCAACATCCATCCATCTTAAATTATTGTTTAATACTGTATGCTGAACACCCCTTAACTCTTTTTGTATATCGGCAGACTGAGCATATAAATCCTTCAGGGTATTATATTCTTTATCCGATAATGGTTCTTTTTCCAAATCTCGAACCGCAGTACGATAACTGAAATCTCCAATTTGGGCTAAAAACTCCTCTGTTTTGTTAAAAGGGAGCAAGGTGAGAGGAAGTTGCCCCACATCACTATGTGCCTGTGCAGTTATTTTCCATACATCAGCAAGTGCAGGAGATAGAGATTTGCGTGAGTTCATTGCCAATGTCGTACCAATTTTATCGTTCAATAAATCTATTTGATAAGTTAAATCATGAAAAGCTCTTTGGTAGTTATTTTCAGCATTAATCAAAATGGCATTTTTTTCTCGATGCTCCTGGTACCCCCAAAACGCTGTCCCTGCGACGCCTAGAGCTAATACTCCGATAAGAATTCCTCTAATCATCTTAATCTCACCCCTCTATTTACAGAATATATGCTTTCCGATCCGTTTAATTTGCGGCCTTGTCCATATCCAACCACTTGTTGCCGTATCTGGGTTGAAATAGTAAATGGCATCACCGGTAGGATCCCAGCCATTAATTGCGTCTAAGACCGCTTTTCTCGCTTGTTCATTAGGAGTCAACCAAATTTGTCCATCAGCGACCGCTGTAAATGCACGAGGCTCAAAAATAACACCTGATACAGTATTTGGAAACGTTGCACTTTCAACGCGATTTAAAATTACAGCAGCAACTGCGACTTGACCAACATAAGGCTCTCCTCGAGCTTCACCGTAGACGGCATTGGCCATAAGCTGAATGTCATTTTGTGAAAAACCGTTTGGTACATTTGCAGCTGTTGGTTGTTGAGGCTGCTGATTTGCTTGTGGAGCCTCATTGTTCTGCCCTTGATTTTGTTGTGGAGGTGTTTCTTGCCCTTTATTTTCTTGCTGGGCTGGAGCTTTCTGTCCAGTTTGTTGCTGAGCAGGTGCTTTCTGTCCTCCTTTTCCCTTAGCAGCGCCTCCTGATTTCTCAGGTCCTTTTTGTTTGTTTAAGTCCACACCACCATAATGTGTGAACCTATTTCCTTTGTTAATTTGTTCCTTCACATGTTGTTCATGATATTGCGATGCCCTAACGAGCATATCCTTTGTTTTCTGACCCGCTAATCCATCAATTGGCAGGCCAAATTCATATTGAAAATTTCGAAGTGCCCAATAAGTACTCCAGCCGAAAACCCCATCTATTTTCTTGTTATAAAACCCTAAATACTGGAGCCTTGACTGTAATTCAATAACATCATCTCCTACTGCACCATGCTGGATGACTTGACCGGAGAAAGCTTCTACAGTCTTCTCGCTGGTACTCAATGGAACACAAATTATACAAATTGAAATAATAAGAAAGACTTTTGATAATAAAAGCTTCTTGTTCATGAATGCACCCCCAATTGAATTTGATTCCTAGCTGAACTTTGTTTCCTGATCTCGTGTTAAAAGGCAATGTACTCCACTTGAGCCTATTTTTTGTATTAAGTGGGTTTTTATTCAAAAATCAAGTCGCTTTCTTAAAATGAACACATGAATTAAAGAAGAAACAGAACGAAAGCCCAACTGCTTGTGCTTATATGGTAAATGCAATCTTAAAAAAAAATGATAATAACCTTCCATTTTTAAAATGGAAGGCTTCTTTTGTTATATTCTTTAAACTATACGGCGATTAATTTCTGTAATTTCCTCCCCTTGCTTTTTAGGGGTTGGCAAATTGCTTAAATGAGAGAAAAAATCGTTTTATCAACAGAATGGTTTAATAAACTCTTTTAAGTAAATAAACTGTAGACAAACCCAATTTCACCCGCGTTTGTCTACAGTCATTTTTAAAATGGAAAGCCTTTATTGACTTCGATTCGATGTTGTGAATTTAAGGTTCTAGCATGCTTAGCTTTTCTTAATCCTAGCCACCATAAAAAAATCATAAATGGGAACATGTAGATCACCCAATTTTCCAAGGAAAGGAGAATAAAATCATAAATTCCATGCAAGAGAAACGGAAGTAATAGCGAAAAAATAAACCATTTTGCCTTTGATGTTTGGTTAAATTTGGCCTTACCTAAATAATACCCCATAATAACGCCAAAAAGAGCATGACTTGATACCGGCAATAACGCCCTTCCCATTGCATACTCCAACCCATTTCCTAGCAAGTAAAAAATATTTTCAGCAGTTGCGAATCCTAAGGAAACAGCAGCTCCGTATACAATTCCGTCATATGGCTCATCAAATTCTATATGTTGATAAACTGTATAGATGAGAATAAACCATTTAAAAAACTCTTCCAAAAGACTGGTTGAAAAGAAAGCATGAATAATTTCCGACTGGACTAAATTCTCTACTTCCAGAACATATTGGATAAACATTATCGGAAACACAAGCAGAGCTCCATAAACAAACGCCCTAAAAACAAAAGCAACGGGTTCCGACTCATATTCATCTTTTAAATAAAAATAGCTTAATATTGCCAACCCTGGCGCTATCCCAGCTGATAATATCCCCAGCATTTATGTTCCTCTTTTCAACAGCTTTTTCTGAAATACTCAAATTCAAAAATATCTAAATTAATTTAACAATTAATAATATGGTTCAATTTTATAATTCTGTAGATTTGACACATTGTAAAGAAACTAAGTTAAACAAAGAGCAATAAATTTAAAGAGCAACACTATTACTCAAGCCCAACATAAAAGAAATTATACAAAACATATTGAGAAAATCTCTTCTTTAATCGTATCATGGAATAGATAGAATGAAAATGAGAAATGCAAACGGAGGCTTCATTATGAAAAAAAAGATACTTGTAATTCATACAGGTGGGACCATTTCTATGAGTGAAGATGAACAAACAGGTGCTGTGAAACCTAATGAGTCGAACCCACTAACTAAAAAAACTGAAGAATTAGTGGCATTTGCTCATTTAATTATAGAAGAACCCTTTAATCTTCCTTCTCCACATATTACTCCGACTGAGATGTTAAAAATTCGTAAACTGATTTCTCAGCGAAGTTTAACCGATGATATAGATGGTGTTGTCATCACCCACGGGACTGACACGCTCGAGGAAACCGCATATTTCCTCGATTTAACGATTGAAAGTAAGATTCCAATAGTCGTAACAGGTGCGATGCGCTCAAGCAATGAAATTGGGGCTGATGGATTGTATAATTTAATCTCCTCTATAAAAGTGGCAGCGAGTGAGGAAGCGAAGGGAAAAGGTGTTCTCGTTGTTTTAAACGACGAGATTCACACAGCGGAAAATGTGACAAAAACGCATACAAGTAATATCGCCACTTTTCAAAGCCCACAGTATGGACCGATTGGCATTGTAACGAAGCGAGGAGTTGTCTTCCACCATATTCCGAACCGGACAGAATACTATCCGATTACAGACGTGTCAAAAAAAGTTGTTCTCATAAAAGCACACGCAGGAATGGACTCAACTTTGCTAGATGCCATAAATGCGTTGCCCTGTGATGGAATTGTCATCGAAGCGCTCGGCCAAGGAAATCTCCCTCCCGCAACGATATCAGGAATACAAGCACTCATTAAAAACAATATTCCTGTCGTCTTTGTATCACGATGTTTTAATGGGATCGCACAGGACACATATGCTTATGAAGGCGGAGGAAAACAATTGAAAGAAATGGGTGTCATCTTTTCAAATGGTTTAAACGGACAAAAAGCCCGGCTGAAGTTGTTAATTTTACTAGCAACTACTTCTGAGCGAAATGTAATCGAACAAGCCTTCGCTATTTAAAGGCTATCACAGAACGCATGGATAGAAACAGCCCTGCGTTCTGCGACTCCATACATGTGCAAATGCAGAACCTGCAATCCATGCAACAAGGACATAAACACGCTCTGCATTCTCTTTATCTTTAGTTACTTATGCCAAAATCGTCCCAAATGCTATTTCTTCTTCTGTCATTTATGCTGAAGAAGCAAAATCAATCATAATGTGACCTAAATCCCCAACCTTCCCATTATAAACAATATAACGAATCGAATCCTTCTTTACAAATCGATGATCGTATTGTGTAAAATTCCAGGTTTCCATTTTTACCCTAATTAAGAATGACGACGGTATTTTTTCGTTTTCTTTTGTTGATGTTACTTTAAGAGCATATATTTGAGGATAAAAAGATTAACAACGAACAGCCTGTTTGCGACAAGAATCTTATTTATTTTGCCACTCCAAAAACTCTAATCTATTACCAAATGGATCGAAAACAAATATCCTATGCGCATTACGCAGATGAATGTCTTCCTCAAACATTACTTGGTTCATTTTCAAATGACGTTTTAGCTCCTCAATATTCTTCACTTCGAATGCAGGATGTGCTTTTTTTGATGGGTAAAAAGGTTCCTCAATGCCGATGTGGATTTGAATCTTTCCTTTAGAAAACCATACTCCACCTCTCTGTTTCAGAGAATCAGGTTTTTCTAATTCGATAAAGCCTAATATCCCAGTGAAGAAATTTCTCGCTCGAGCTTCTGAACCCTTCGGGGCAGCCAGTTGAATATGATCGATTGCTTTAAATGAAAATAACATGATAAATCCTCCTACCTAAAACTCGTTCATCCCCATGTTAACGAATGATACTCGATAAGAATATGACTATTTTTATATAACTAACGATAAGTTTTACTTATAGATTGACTTCATATAAAAAAAATCCTGAGTTAGTAATGAAACTCAGAATTCTTAAATGCATTATTCATTATTTTTCTGTGTTTTGATCGCACTGGCAATTTGTTCTCCGTGAAAACGACCGTTTTCAATAAAAATTTCATTAGCATTATTACCAGCTGCAATAACCCCTGCAATATAAATACCAGAAACATTCGTTTCCATTGTCTCCTCATTAAAGATTGGTCTTCCAGACTCCTCATCAATCTCAACACCCATTTGTTTAAGAAAATCGTGATCGGGGTGATAACCAGTCATCGCAAAAACAAAATCGTTTTTCACTGCAACTTGCTGACCCTCTTTTTCATAAATTACTTTATCCTCTGTGATTTCTTTCACTTGTGCGTTAAACACCATTGTCGCAATTCCATGGCGAATTAAAGATTCAAACTCTGGAAGTATCCATGGCTTAATACTTGAGGAAAATTCAGAGCCTCTGTATAGAACCGTCACTCTTGCTCCTGCTTTTACAAGTTCAATGGTTGCATCTACACTCGAATTTTTTCCACCAACAACGACGACATCTTTATCAAAATATGGATGAGCTTCTTTGAAATAATGGAATACTTTAGGTAAGTCTTCACCAGGGACATTCATATAATTAGGGTTATCATAATAGCCTGTAGCAATCACTACGTATTGACAAGAGTATACTTGTTTATCAGTAGTTACAGTAAAGAAGTCATCCTCTTCTTTTTTTACTGATTGTACTTTTTCATATGTATTTACACTCAATTGTTCTCTCTTCACGACCTCACGATAATAGACTAACGCTTGATTTCGCTTTGGTTTATAGTGCTCAGTTACAAATGGATAGTTTCCCACTTCAAGCTTCTCACTTGTGCTAAAGAATGTTTGATGGGTTGGATAATGATAAATAGCGTTGACAATATTACCTTTTTCAATAATGAGTGGGTGGAATCCTTTTCTCTTTAAAGAGATTGCCGCAGCAATTCCACATGGGCCGCCCCCGACGATGATTACTTCTTCCTTCTTCATGGTAAACACTCCTTGATTATAACTAAGGAAGGACTCACCGATTGGCAAGTCCTCGTTCTTATTGTATTGTTTATAATTTCAAACCGCTTGTCCAGCTACAGGCCCCTAGCACCTATTGTCCTTCAAGCCACCTCCCTACGATAAGTCAAACTCGATTCGCTTTCGCTTATCGGTTTTCCTTTATCTCAGTCGCTGTCTCTCCAGGCCATACGGTGCTAAACAGGGGCCTTCCGCTTTTCTTTTTGTCCAGCTACAGGCCCCTAGCACCTATTGTCCTTCAAGCCACCTCCCTACGATAAGTCAAACTCGATTCGCTTTCGCTTATCGGTTTTCCTTTATCTCAGTCGCTGTCTCTCCAGGCCATACGGTGCTAAACAGGGGCCTTCCGCTTTTCTTTTTGTCCAGCTACAGGCCCCTAGCACCTATTGTCCTTCAAGCCACCTCCCTACGATAAGTCAAACTCGATTCGCTTTTGCTTATCGGTTTTCCTTTATCTCAGTCGCTGTCTCTCCAGGCCATACGGTGCTAAACAGGGGCCTTCCGCTTTTCTTTTTGTCCAGCTCCGAGCGCTATCGGCTCGAGGTCATAAGCCATTCTGTCAAGGAGGTTAAAAAAACAACCTCCCTGCCAGCCTGTCTTATGCTTGTCGCCGATGGGCAAGCGCTCTCCGCTTTTCTTTGTCCAGCTCCGAGCGCTATCGGCTCGAGGTCATAAGCCATTCTGTCAAGGAGGTTAAAAAAACAACCTCCCTGCCAGCCTGTCTTATGCTTGTCGCCGATGGGCAAGCGCTCTCCGCTTTTCTTTTTAAATCCAGCCTCTGAATCTGGATGCTTCCGCCATTTTTCTTACACCGACCATGTAGGCAGCAAGCCTCATATCTACTCTACGACTCTGAGCTGTACCATAGATGTTTTCAAAGGCTTTTACCATAACGGTTCTTAGTTTGTCTTCTACTTCCTCTTCTGTCCAATAATAACCTTGATTATTTTGCACCCATTCAAAGTAAGAAACGGTAACGCCGCCAGCAGATGCCAAAACATCTGGTACAAGAAGGATTCCTCTATCAGTTAGGATTTGCGTAGCTTCTAATGTTGTCGGTCCATTAGCAGCCTCCACGACTATTTTCGCTCGAATATTATGAGCATTATCTTCAGTTATTTGATTCTCAATTGCAGCAGGCACTAAAATATCACAATCCAACTCCAATAGTTCTTTATTTGAGATCGTATTATTAAATAATTTAGTTACCGTTCCAAAACTGTCACGACGATCGAGTAAATAATCAATATCCAAGCCATCCGGATCATATAAACCACCGTATGCGTCTGATATCCCAACGACCTTTGCACCTGCATCATGCATAAACTTTGATAAGAAGCTGCCCGCATTCCCAAATCCTTGGACGACAACACGAGCACCCTTTAATTCAATGCCCTTTTTCTTTGCAGCCTCTTCGATGCAAATGGTTACACCCTTTGCTGTTGCCGACTCTCGTCCATGTGACCCACCTAAAACAAGCGGCTTTCCTGTAATAAATCCCGGAGAATTAAATTCGTCAATCCGGCTATATTCATCCATCATCCATGCCATAATTTGCGAATTGGTGAAGACATCTGGTGCCGGGATATCCTTTGTAGGACCAACAATTTGACTAATTGCTCGTACATAACCACGACTTAAGCGCTCAAGTTCTCGAAATGACATGTCTCGTGGATCGCAAACAATTCCACCTTTTCCTCCACCGTATGGTAAATCAACAATTCCACATTTTAAACTCATCCAAATGGAAAGTGCCTTGACTTCCTTTTCCGTAACATTCGGATGAAAACGAATTCCACCTTTTGTAGGACCAACAGCATCGTTATGCTGGGCCCGGTAGCCAGTAAAGACTTTTACAGATCCATCATCCATTCTTACCGGAATTTTGACCGTCATCAATCTTAAAGGTTCTTTCAAGAGCTCGTAGACTTCTTCGGGGTATCCAAGTCTTTCAAGAGCATTGTGTATAACAGTTTGAGTAGACTTTAAGACATCAAGCTTGTCTTCATGATTTATATTTTCAGTACCTTTCTCGGCTACCATCTAAAATAAACCTCCTAAAATCGCTTTCAATAATTGTCCTCTTTCAGTCACAAGTATACACCTTTGGATAATTAATGCAAGATGAATGAGAGCCTTTTTTACACACATTTAATAAAAATTGTAACCGCTATCATTTTAATGTTATAATGATGAGTCCATTTCATAAATGCGTACTTCAAGTTTAAAAAAAAGCAGCCTTTGCTTTCGTACAAAATTAAACAATCATAATTAATTAGTAACGATATGATTCGCCTTTAATTCGCTCGCGCGCATTTGGACATCATTTTAGTACAAAAAAGGCAGCTTGACCTTTTCCTAAAAAACAGAAAAAGACTCCAATAAGAGTCATACTCTTATAACGAAGCCTTTATTCCTTTTATTCCGTTACAAAATGTTCCATCACCGTCTCGATTGCATTGCCGCTCATGACATTTCGGCCGTATTCTTCTAACCAGTGGATACTTCTTAACGAAATATCACCAAATTCCGATAAGACAGCGATCATGCTATCCGACTGACGAAGCGCATCCTCTTTGAACGATAAAAAATATTTTTGTGCAAAACTGTACAAGCTTCCACCACGAATATTTAAATTCCATAATTGTCGGGATAGCTGGATTACATCCTCAAAATCGTCAAACTCAAAAAGTATTTGATCACTATTCTTAGACATAACAGCCATATCTATAAACCCATCATGTAGGGATTGATCTTCCTCTTCTTCCATCGTAACGATCATAATCATCCCCTGAGCGTGCATAGAAAAAATCTCAACTGCAACAGAGCCTTCAATTTTAACACCAAACTCATCACTCGCCTCTTCAAGCATATCGTGAAAAAGCTGATGCCATTTTAAGGAATCCTTCCAAATATCCTCTTTTGTAAGCCCTCGTTCCATTAAATCGTCTGACGTAAGGAAGATCTTGATTTTATTATAATTCAATCGCTCTATGCGCATATTTTTTGCCCCCTACTGTGACAACTCTTAATGTAGTTTATGTAAATAAATAGGGATGGTGAGTCGTCTAATTAGGGTTTTTGCTATTCTTCATTTCCTTTTTAAAGTAATGACATGAGTCTCCGGGCTAGCACCTAAGCGCAGCGGCAATGAAGTTGTGCCGTACCCATTGCTCACGAGTATTGCTGTCTCCCCGGTTCTCTTTAATTTCCCGATTTCATAAGGACCAAAGCCAAAAATTCTAATCTGTCCTCCGTGTGTATGACCACTTAACACGAGCGAGATTTGATCTTCACGCTTGATTTGTTTTTGAATTTTCGGGTCATGACTAACCAATACTTTAAACCCACCTGGACCAGCATCTTGTAAAGCCAAGTCTAAACGTGCTCTTTTCCTCGAAATATCATCAATACCTAATAAAACAAAACGATCTCCTTCTTCAGATTCGAATGAGACTGCCGTGTTATCGAGGATTTTTACTCCATACTTTAAAAGGACAGCGTCCAGTAGCCGAGGATTAATTTCATAATCATTATTCCCCCACACAAAATAGGTTGGTCCTATTTCCGTAAGCGATTTAATATTTTGTTCTACACGTTCAATTGGCACCCTTTTTTCTAAAAGGTCTCCTCCTATAATCACTAGATCTACTTTTCCTTTCACTTCCGAAACAATATCCTCTGATAGCAATCGCCGATGAATATCAGAAATAAAAAACAGCTTCACTTCACCAAAGCTGTCGGGAAAGTTTGCAAATGAAATTTCTTGATAAAGGACTTGATCAGAATGGGCTAATTTATACATATAAGCAATAAGCCCGATAGCAAAAGACATGATGATGAAAACAAAAATAAAAACCATAGTTCCTCCCGGTTACCCTTTTCTCTAAAATTCTAATGGAATCATACCATAAAGTTATTAAAAACAGAAAAAAATCCCTTCATAACAATCTATGAGAGGGATCGTTTTTTCTTGCTTATCAATATTTTTCGAACAACTTTTTAATCTTCATAGATATCAAGAATTCGGAATCCGGAATTCTCGAGTTTTTTTACGAATTTATCAACATTATCCTTTTTCTCAATTTTCATCACAATTCTGCGCACAAGCTTATCCGTTTCATCAAATGTAACAAGAGAAATGATATGCTCATGAAATTGATGAGCAATATCAGCAAGACGAGCAAGACGCCCTTCCGTTTCAATCGAGGTAAACGCAATTCTCACCCCTGATTTTCTAACACCAAAAGCGGATTGAAATTGCTCTAATACATCAAACCTTGTCACAATTCCTAAGTATTCATTTTTGTCGTTAACAACAGCAAGCAATGGAAAATCTTTTAACTCAAGCAGAGTTTTCTCAAAAATTTCCTGCCCTTTTAAATATTTATCCTTATATGTTGCGATATCACCACAGCTCTTTTTTTCTAAAAATTCATCCCTTGATAGGTCAGAGGTAAAAAAACTCTCATAGAGATTATGCCTTGTCACAATACCGGCATATTGATGACCTTGTAATACCGGCAGACCATCTATTTTATGCTCCTCTAATTTGTCCAAAGCGACTCTTAATGGTTCATCAGCCTGGACAGTAAATGTTTGATGCTTTGGAATCATGATATTCTTTACAAACATTTTTTCACCTCCGCGTTAATATCTACCTTAATTAATATATTCTACAAAATCAGAAAGAACTCCTTTCCTTTTCAGGAAAATAACTGTCATGTCTGTCGTTTTTTTTCATAAAATTGAATGATATATCTATAAAAGGAGGGCAACTATGTTTACACCCAATAAAACCTATTCCCCTTACGTAAGTCCCTTTGACCCTTGTAAGCCTATCAAAATAAAAAGCTACTCAACTCCACCGCATTTATATATAGGATTTCAACCAAATAATTTTCCCCAATTCACCCCAATGGAAGCGTTGAGAGCTGGAACACTTTGGAAACCACTATATGATCCTTATTACAACCCCAGAGAGTTGGCTAAGGGAGGGAAAACCTCATGAAAAAACAATTGCCACCGGAATTTTATGAGCTTATGGAACAACTTCAAGCCGTTGATTTTGTGCTTGTGGAACTGAGCTTGTATTTGAATACCCATAACAATGATTTTGAAGCGATTAACCAATTTAATCATTATGTAAGAGAGAGAAAAAGGTTAAGAAAAGCAGTCGAAGCCGTGTATGGTCCTTTAATGCAGTTCGGGCATAGCTTTTCTGGGCAACCGTGGGATTGGGATGACTCTCCTTGGCCATGGCAACTTTAAAAGCTTCTATACTTGAAAAATAGGAGGGATAGAATATGTGGATCTATGAAAAAAAGCTCCAATACCCTGTTAAAGTTAGCACGTGTAATCCGATGCTTGCCAAATTTCTTATTGAACAATACGGTGGTGCCGATGGAGAATTATCTGCCGCACTCAGGTATTTAAATCAGCGCTACTCAATTCCAGACAAAGTAATCGGCTTACTTACGGACATCGGCACAGAAGAGTTTGCCCATTTGGAAATGATTGCTACCATGATTTATAAGCTTACGAAGGATGCTACTCCTGAACAAATGAAAGCTGCTGGACTTGGAGACCACTATGTCAATCATGACAATGCCCTCTTCTACCATAATGCCGCCGGAGCACCTTGGACAGCAACCTATATTCAAGCAAAAGGAGATCCAATTGCCGATCTATATGAGGACATTGCTGCAGAAGAGAAGGCGAGAGCCACTTATCAATGGATCATTAATGTGAGCGATGATCCTGATCTAAATGATGGATTGAGATTTTTAAGAGAACGAGAAATCGTCCATTCTCAACGTTTCAGAGAAGCTGTCGAAATTCTCAAAGAAGAGCGTGATAAAAAGAAATTTTTTTAGTCTTTCGAGGCAGCGGCTGCGAATCCCTGCCTCTTTCCTTTGCATGAAAGCTTATTTATTCTCATGATAAAGGTTGATGTCGTAATTCTTTTTCATCATCTCAAAGACAAGATGACGATTTTTCCACGCATCCTCTTGTTTCCATAGATCCTTGCTCTTATCTATAATTTCACAACGCAGTGCATGGTACTCCTGTTCTGCCTTATCCTTCTTCTCTTTTAACAAATTCATCAAACCGTACAGCCCGAAAATGAAAACAAGGGCGTACAAATTATAAGTCTGGTCCAGAAAAGCGGAAAACATTGCTGCAAAGGAGTACGAATATGGGATTACTAACGTTTTATATAAGACGAAGAGGTAGATAAAAGCGGAAAAGATCGTTAACCAGATAACAAGGAAATGCCTGAATGTAAAAGCATCAAATTTTCTTTTTCGCTCCACTACCTTTTGGAGCATTTGCTTCGTTGCTTTATCGGTTCTCTCGTCAAGCATTTTAATCGATGTTTCCATTAACGTCCTCCCCATTCTAAGCAATTCCTGGTCTTGCTTTTTATAAAAATATATGATCTTGTCCTTCTGGTTATGATTTAAAACATGGCGATTATTTGATCTATTGGTATTTCGTCAGTACTAAACGAAAAAGACGATGTTATTTCAAACAATAACATCGTCTTTTATTCCTACTGCTCTATTGGTATTTTCAAAGTTTGTCCAAGCTGTATCTCATTTCCTTTGATCCCGTTTGCTTCTCTAATGATTTCAATTCCTGATTGTGATTGATAATATTTCATTGAAATTCGGAAGAGCGTTTCTCCTGTTTGTACTGTATGGTAAATAATCTCTTCTTTCACAGGTGCTTTATCATTAGGAGATTCCTTATCAGGAAGCGTATTATCCACTTTCGCCGGTTCAACCTTTTTCGATTCTTGCTCCACCCCCACTTCATTCTCTTCTATTCGAGTCAAGTCTTCATCCGGTTCAACACCCGTTCGCTCTTCTTCCATTCCCCGTTCACTTTGCTCATCATTTTTAACATCTACCGCCTCAATATTTCCTGATAAAGGACGATCAACAGATGCAGAACGATTCGATTTGCTTTCATTAATCGTATAAATGCTAAAGCTAACAATTGGTAGAAGGATGAAAAAAACAGCCAATAATCGAATCATAGGGTATTTTAACTTCACCTTTGTTCTTTTTGCCTTATGATAATGGACCCTGCTTCGTGGCGGCAGTTCTGGCGATGAATCTTTGATAGTTTCAGATTCCTCTTTTTTGCTAATTCTCTTTCTTAAACGTTCCGCCTGATCACGGTACGGTTCTTCTTTATTCATGTATTTTTCCCTCCTGTTCATGAGGTGGTTGTTTATCGTAGCGAACGGCTAAACCTAATAGAAAATCAACAACAAAATGCAAAACAATTGTGACAAGCAAGTTCTCTGTCACCATATAAATGTAACCTATTAAAAAACTGAGAAGTAAAATATTTACGAAAAGAAACTTGTTAAACAAGTATCGATAATGGATGAGTGCAAATAAAACGCTTGTGACAACTAGTCCAATATGAGTTTGGAGCACACCTCTGAATAATATTTCTTCACTAACCGCAACCATTGCAGCAATTCCTGCAATTTGCCATACAGTTCTATTTTCAAACATCCGCTTATTCAAGCCGCCATCGTCATAATAGGAAGGTGGCAGCATTTTCATCAGCAAGAGGTCCAATGCGACAATAGCTAAACCAGCCCCGACGCCAACATACCAAATTTTCTTATCGTCCCAAATAAACAACTCCCAAAATGATGAAAAATCATCAAACCAAAAGAACCCTATTACTAGCGCAATTACCAGTAGCAGTACTTGGGTTGCTATTAGGTGAAACGTGATTTCCCGATCGCTTAACTCCTGAACTATTTCCGTATATTTATTTTTCATGTTTACACGCTCACCCTTTTAATAAAATGCTGGATAAATAGGCTCTCCAATCAAATGAAAAAGACAAATTCGCCACATCTTCTTCCCTTTTTTGAAACAGATCTAAATCGATGCCACACACATCACAGCAATCCTTAATCGATATGTTCTTTGTTTCACTAAAATAATTCAAGATAATTTCTCTTCGGCAATGGCACGAGTGTACCCAATTCTTGATTTCCTCAATTTTTTTTCTTTTTAGCCTCGTTCTCTCTTCAACAAAGTGCTTGAACTGCTCCATTGAAGAGTCCAAAGAAACGGTGTTTTCAAGATTCTCAAAGAAATCGGTTATTAAGCGCCATTGAACATCATTTAACCCGACAAAGGTTCGCATTTCTTTTTCGCTACGTTTCCCCGATTTTAACCATTGGCGTACATATTCAATCTGAGTCTCGTTTGGAAGTTCATTTTCCACCAGATGATATGACAATGCCTCATCACCTGGTGAATATAGTAATATCGCTAAGCTTTTTTTTCCATCACGACCAGCACGACCAATTTCTTGTATATAAGATTCGATTTGCAGTGGCATATGATAGTGAATGACAAAGCGGACGTCTTCTTTATTTACACCCATACCGAACGCACTAGTTGCGCAGATTAAATCAAGTTGTCCATGGATAAATTGCTGTTGAATAAGAATTCGGCTTTCTTGATCCATGCCTCCATGGTAAGCCATAACTTTGTGAAAGCCCTCATCCTTTAATCGTTCAACTAGAGCTTCTGCCCTTTTGCGACTTGAAAAATAAATAATACCTGGCCCTTGAAGAAACGAAAGCAACTTTATCAGATGATGTTCTTTTTCCTCAGGAGCAGCCACTTTTTCTACCCTAATCGCAATATTGGGACGATCCATCGAAAAAATATGTTCATCCCAAGAAGATAATTTTAATACTTGTGCAATATCTGCAACCACTTCTTTCGTAGCTGTCGCTGTCAATGCTAACGTAAGTGGATTACCAAGCTGCTCTCTAATTGTTCCCAGCTTCATATAATCTGGACGAAAATCATATCCCCATTGTGAAATACAGTGGGCTTCGTCGATCACAAACAAAGAAATCGGCAACAATTGTAACCTCTGCTTTATTTCATCGAGGTTCAACATTTCAGGGGAAATGTAAATAAATTTATATTTTTCTAACTGGCGTAAAGCCTTGATTCTCTCTGCGCCTGTTAAAAATGAATTGAGCGCTATTACTCTTTTTTCACCTTGCATTTGCATTTGCTCGACCTGATCTTGCATGAGCGACAAAAGCGGTGAAATGATCACAACGATACCTGAAAGTACATATCCTGGAAACTGGTAGCACAATGACTTCCCTGTGCCAGTAGGTAAAACGGCAATGGTATTTTTCTTGTTTAGAACAGATAACACAACCTCTTTCTGTCCGGGCCGAAACGTAGAAAAGCGGAAATACTCCTGCAACTTTTTTTCTAGCTCAAATTTCATTATTTTCACCAAACCTGGTCAAAACTAATCGGATTTGAAAATAGGTTGCTTCTGGAACCAATTCACGAATCCGTCTTAATTGTTTAGAAGTTGCCTGTTTATGTGCAGCCATAATCTGTTCTATTATTTCCTTCCCTACAAAAGGTTCAATTTGAAATGTATGCATTTGAAGAGCAAGTTCAACAATATGATCCTGTATTGTACTAACTTTCAACTTTCTGATTTGAGCGATCTGTTCGAGTGAAAATCCTTTATTTAAGAGAGCCAACGTTTTCTTACTTGTATCTGTTAAAGGTAGAGCTGTTTCAATATCTGTTATAAGCGACGCTAAAAGCTTAAATTTCTTCGGTTCTTTTTGAACTCTAGACAAAATATAATGTAGCAATGCCTGAAATTGAAAATGATACAATGTTCGCTCTATTTTTAAATACTCACTTGCCTGTTTTTCCGTCAAACCAATTATCTCAAATCCAGTTAAGCGAATGACAAAAACACTTGGATCGATCTCGCGGCTATCTTCCAAAACATGAATAAGTTCTTTATATAGGCTATCACTAAGTTCTTTGCGATTGAATCGATTATTGATAAGATAATTTTTCAACCAATTGAGCAAAGGTTTCTTTCTCTGAATGGGAATATAATTTCGATCTTGATTAGCTAAATGTGAAGTTACTTGAACCAATAATGATATCCTCTGCCAAAAGATGTTAGCATATTGGAAGTCCCAACCATTCAAATAGGATAAAAACGGATAATTTTCAGACTCTCTTTTCATATACGCTAAACCATTGCTTGTGAGCTTATAATACTGATCATTTGTTGCAGTAACTAAATTTTTCCTTTCAAGCTCCTCAACGATCTCTTCAAATTGCTTTCTTGTTAGGAAATCACATGTTTTATAAAATTGTGCAATTTGGAAAAGATGAACATCTTGTATGGTCTGGGAAGATTTTTTTCCACATAGGAGATGATATAAAGAGTATATTGTTCTCTCGTCATTTATTTTATGTAAACAGAAAAGAACGACAAAATATATAAATGGAGTTGGCATCCTATCACCCTATTACTATATTTTGAAAAATAGTTCCTCATGGGAGAGCAACAACACGTTTTTAACGGTATTCTTTAATATCATAATTCGACGTGTTTCCCCATTTATTTTAACATGAAAACGTAAGAAAGGCTCCTATTCCGTTCCAAAACGTTGTTATGATAAGCATTCTCATTAATTTTATATTGAAATGTTACTCATACAGTTTTACAATAAAGAATGAGGGAATACGTTTCAGAAACTTTAATGAAATGTATGAAAATAAATGTTTAATTCATTGGGAGGTTTTTACATGGCAAAATATACAATTGTTGACAAAGAAACATGCATTGCATGTGGGGCTTGCGGAGCTGCTGCGCCAGATATTTACGATTATGATGATGAGGGTATCGCATTTGTAACGCTTGATGATAACGAAGGAATTGTTGAAATTCCAGATGTTTTAATAGACGATATGATGGATGCTTTTGAAGGCTGTCCAACTGATTCCATTAAAGTTGCAGACGAACCATTTGATGGAGATCCATTAAAGTTTGAATAGAAGTAAAGCAGCGCAGGAGCTTACTCGTCGTCGTTACTAGCTAGAAGGGACTGTCTTTCCGATATAGGAAGCCTGAATAGCGACAGCTGTTCTTGATTGACTAATCGTAGGCAGTGAATGTCTAAAGTTTGTTAGGCTTTGGCTACTTGCGCCAGTTATAGATACACGTTTCGAAAGGGTGCTCTTCAACTAAGCACTCGATAATTTCCGAATCAAAAGAACGGATTGTCAACAAAAGGTAGTGAGAAGCCCTTCTCGCTACCTTTTGTCATTTTTTTGTTTCGGAATGGTGGGAAAAAGGCTGATTTCCGCTTTTCGGGGGCGGGCGGTGAGCCTCCTCGTCGCTGAAGCTCCCGTGAGGTCTCATCAGTCCCAGCTAAATCCCCCAGAAGTCAAGTGCCGCCCGCGAAAAAGCGGCCACCCCGAGTGGAAATCTAACCACATGGATATTCTATCTATATTTAAAATAAAATAGGCCGTAGGCAAACTCGAAATCTCGAGTTTGCCTACGGCCTGAAACTCCTCTCACAAAAAGAGAGGACTTTTTCTTTTAGAGACATTTGTTATTCCTATTTATATTCGATATGCTCTCTGTTTTCCAATCCAAGTGTTCATTCTAGTGAAGAGAAGCATAAAGACGATTGATATTAAAATCCCTTTAACAATATTGAACGGAAGTATACCGGCGACAATCATTTGCCTTGTTTCCTCACCGGACATGGCCGGGAACCCCATAAACATTGTATAAGCTGGAAGGATAATAAAATAATTTAAGACGCTCATGACAACAGCCATCAATATCGTTCCAACAATTAATGCGTAGGTCATACCTTTTTTCGTTTTTAATTTTTCATAAATATAGTATGTTGGAATGACGAACAGAACTCCTGCCACGAAATTCGAAAAATGACCTACAGGAATACCTGTGTCACTGCTTGTCAAAATATAATCCAACACATTTTTAAATAATTCAACCAGTACCCCAGCAACTGGTCCAAAAATTAATGCAGCGATTAAAGCAGGAATATCACTAAAATCGACCATTAGAAATTTTGGAAAAGGTGGTAATGGGAAGTTTAGAAGCATCAGAACAAATCCAATACTGCTTAACATTCCGATTGAAACTAAAACTTTGATGTCGTACTTCTTCATTTTCCTCTCTCCTTTTAAGGATCCATCTCTCCTAAAGAAGAAAGGTTCAGCCTTACTAAGCTATGCCCATTGATAAGGAACAGCAAGATGCTCACAACCTAGTTGAATCCATTTCTCAATAAATAAAGTGAAAAAACGCACAACCAATTCATTCTACTGGATGATAAAATGCAGTTTTTTCATCGAACAATGGATTAATGCTCGATTTTATCACATTATTTCGAAATGGCCAGATGTTTTAAATCCTGAATATTCCCTCCAAAAACAAACTCCCCCAAGTTTTTACTTGAGGGAGAATAAAACGGCACGCTTAATAAACATTCAAACTAGCAAATTTGAACGCTTGCAGAACCTCCATCTTCTCCCATCCAGACTATACTGTCGGCTTTGGAATTGCACCAAATCCTGCCAAAGCATTTCGTTAAGCTCAAGAAGAAACTTCTTAAATTCACTTATGCTTATGATTGGCTCGCGGGCTCAGAGACTAACACTCATTACCGCCGGTCGGGAATTACACCCTGCCCCGAAGATAGACCAATATTTAATTACACCATTATTATAGCGTACTGAAGCGACTTTGTGAAGAAGTTAACCTTATGCTCGATATTTTTTGTTATTTTCATCGATTTTATGGTAAATTATAATAGTAATTTCATAAAAAGATAGGCATTTTATCGCCTCAGAAAAAACCATAAACATTTATATAGAAGGAGATAAAAATGGATAAAATACTTATTTTCGGTCACAAAAATCCAGATACGGATACCATTTGCTCAAGCATTGCATATTCTTATTTAAAAAATCAACTTGGTTTGAATACCGAGCCTATCCGCTTAGGTGAGATTAACGGAGAAACTGAGTTCGCTCTAAAAACATTTGAGCAAAAAGTGCCACGATTTGTTCAAGCCGTATCAGCAGAAGCTAGCAATGTGATTTTAGTTGACCATAACGAGCGCCAACAAAGTGCAGATGACATTAATGATGTTCGTGTTTTAGAAGTTATTGATCACCACAGAATAGCTAATTTCGAAACTAGTGAACCGCTCTACTATCGAGCTGAACCGGTCGGCTGTACGGCGACGATTCTTAAGAAACTGTTTAAAGAAAATAATGTAGAAATTGAAAAAAATATAGCCGGGCTAATGCTTTCGGCAATCATTTCCGATTCTTTGTTATTTAAGTCGCCTACATGCACGAATGAGGACATTCAAGCTGCGCAGGAACTGGCTCAAATAGCAGGTGTAGATCCGCAAAAATATGGTTTAGACATGCTTAAAGCTGGTGCTGATTTAAGCAAAAAGTCAGTTGAACAGCTGATCTCCCTTGATGCAAAAGAGTTCCAAATGGGGAATAGCAAAGTTGAAGTTGCTCAGGTTAATACTGTGGATATCGAAGATGTTCTCTCTAGACAAACCGAAATTGAATCGGCTCTGGAAGCTGTCATCACTGATAAGGAGTTAGACTTATTTGTCTTTGTCATCACAGACATATTAAATAGTGATTCTACCGCTATTGCTCTTGGTCGCTCAGCTGATGCTGTCGAAGAGGCTTACGGTGTGAAATTGGAGAATCATACCGCCTTATTAAAAGGGGTTGTATCCCGTAAAAAACAAATTGTCCCTGTTTTAACGGATGTGTTTAACAAAAGATAAATAACATAAAAAAGAGTCGTAGGTGCTAATGCCTACGATTTTTACTAATTTATGACACCACTTTCAAGAAAGCGTTTTCTTCAGATAACGAACATTAATTCTACATTGACATATTAATATTCGTTTTGTAAAATAATCAGAAAATTGATAATTAGTAGGAGATGTTCAAATGTATCGAGTTTTAGTAGCCGATGCGATTAATGCAGAAGGCTTGCAGCCATTATTAGATTATGCTGATGCTCAAGTAATTGAAAAAAAAGTAACAGACACAGAAGTTAATTTGAAGGAAATTGATGCCATTCTTGTAAGAAGTGCGACGAAGGTAACCGAAGAGCTCCTTGAAAAAATGCCTCAATTAAAAATTATTGCACGAGCGGGAGTCGGAGTTGATAATATAGATGTTAACGCTGCTACAAAGCGAGGGATTATTGTTGTCAACGCACCAGATGGAAATACTATTTCAACCGCAGAGCATACGTTTGCAATGATGGCTTCTCTATTGCGCAATATTCCTCAGGCGCACGCATCTGTTAAAAATTTGGAATGGAAAAGAAATGCATTCGTTGGAAACGAACTTCATGGGAAGGCATTGGGAATTGTTGGATTAGGCAGAATTGGAGCAGAAATAGCAAAACGCGCGAAAGTATTTGGAATGACAGTCCTTGTTTTTGATCCGTTTCTAACAAAAGAAAGAGCAACTAGTCTCAATGTACAGAGCTGTAGTCTTGATGAAGTCCTTGAACAGGCAGATATCATCACTGTCCACACCCCTCTTACTAAAGAAACGAAAGGCCTGATTAATGAAACCGCAATGAAAAAAACAAAAAAAGGTGTCTATTTTCTTAATTGCGCCCGCGGTGGCATTATCGATGAGCAAGCATTAGCTGTCTATATCGGAAACGGCCATGTTGCTGGTGCAGCCTTAGATGTTTTTGAAGAGGAGCCACCAGGAGAACATCCACTCTTGAAATTTGATAATGTCATTGTGACACCACATTTAGGCGCTTCTACGAAAGAAGCCCAATTAAACGTAGCCACACAAGTCGCTAAAGAAGTAAGAACCTATTTTGAAGATCGTCCAGTTACAAACTCCATTAATCTTCCAGCGATGTCCAAGGATATTTATGAAAAAATTCGACCGTTTCACCATTTATCAAAGCAGCTTGGCTCGATCTTATCACAATGTGTAAAAGAAGGTATCGATGAGTTATCTATCAATTACTCAGGTAGCGTTACTGAACTCGAAACCTCCTATTTAACAAAAGCTCTAATATCTGGTTTCTTCAAAAACCGTATAGACGTACATGTCAATGAAGTAAATGCCCTGCTCACCGCAAAGGAGCGAGGCATTACAGTTGGAGAGAAAATTTCAACCAATTCGTTTGGTTATGCAAATTGTATTACTGTTACAGCCAAAGTAGAGAATAGACAATTTTCATTAAGAGGGACTTATATTGATCATTATGGGCCGCGAATCGTTCATATGAATGATTTTAATATTGATTTCCATCCCGAAGGAAATTTATTATACATTCAACATATGGATCGACCTGGTGTCATTGGCCGCGTCGGTAAAATATTAGGTGATCACGCTATCAATATTGCAACTATGCAAGTGGGTCGAAAAGAAATAGGCGGAGAAGCTATTATGGTGCTGTCCTTTGACAAACCACTGGACTCGACTGCTCTCCAATTACTATCTGAACTAGACGATATCGTCTTAATGAATCAAATTACTCTCTAATCTTATTAATGTTTATCGATCGGAGGAAAAACTCCTCCGATTGTTTATTGCTGCTTAATCGTTAAAATTTGCTGTGGCTGTATTATTTCGCTGCTTAAATGATTGATTTCCATCAGCTCTTCAACTGATAAATTAGCTTCTTCTGCGATACTAGTTAATGAATCCCCGGGTTTAACAATATATTGTTCTTCAGAGAGATCTTCAATAATTAATTTTTGTTCTGGAAGGATTACGTCATTTGCTAATTGGTTCGATTCCATAATCGTAACAACGGACGAATCGTATTTTTCGGCTAATTCCCATAAAGTATCTCCACTTTGAACGATGTGAATAATATCCTTGGTTGCCTCCTCTTCACTTTCTTTGTTACTCGCACTTTCTACCTCATCCTTTAAATCTTTTTCCTCACTAACTAATAATTGATAATCGTCAGTAGGTAGATATTTTGCTATATTTTCTTTAAAAGCTACACCTGCTTCCTCTACATCGCTCGTGTCCTCCATCACTCCTGCAACCTGAACATGATCTTTTTGCTGTACCATTGCTTGAACTGTTTCTCCTATACCCACGTCCCCAAGAATGACTACAGGGTTGAGCGAGTTCTCTTTATTAACAGTCCATTCCTTTTTATGTATTTCGAAATGTAAATGTACTCCAGAAGAACGACCCGTACTGCCCATTTCTCCAATTATATCTCCTTGTTTAACACTCTGACCTTCGTTTACTTTTCGTTTACTAAGATGGGCATAAACGGTTTCAAAATTATTTGGGTGTTTTACAAATACGACATGACCATATGAACTTGAATAATAGGATCTGCTAACAGTTCCTTCATCTACTACATAAATCGGTGTTCCTAATCCTCCAGCTATATCAATCCCTTTATGATGTCCACTCCGTGTTCCATATGTATCGGTTACAATCCCATCTGCCGGCCACATCCAATGTGACGCTGCTTCCTCTATATCAATTGTCTCTGCTTGAATATTTTTTCCTCCTATAAATAACAGGCTTATAAAAAACGCCATAATCCCAGCAATTAACAAACGCTTTGCAAAGTCTCTCATTAGAATCCTCCTTAATTTGAGCTTTTCCCTACACGATATGACAGCTTGTACGTTGTTAGAACTACTAATTAAGCGGAGTAAAATGAAAAACCTGTCAAATCCTCTCCTCGCTTTGTAAAATTTCTTTTTAGAAAGACATTTGTTATTATTTGGATAGTTTTCGTTTTTTTATACAAAAAATTATTGATTTACGGCTTAATTACAACAAAAGGTTGTCCAAAGACTGTTTCTTCAAAACTAAGTTAATCTTTTTAGCAGGCACAAAGTATACAAGCTTGCATACACCAAATCATAGTGACAGATTAACGCATCTAATGTAAAAGGTCCGTTTAATATCTCAGTTCCAGTCTACTTGAACAATGTTTATCCAAAGAAAAACAAGTGGGCCATTAGCCCACTTGTTAAATTTAGCAGGGCACTTTCAAATAGTACCCGACCCCACTTATCAATTTGTCATTTTCGGCGCAAGACAGACATTTTCAGCCAAAATAATGAGAAGTCTTAACGGAACGGAGGCAAAAAGACCAGCCTTCTAGAAATCTCAATTTAACAATTCCCTTTTATTAGGAGCAATCGGCACATTCATTTCCTCATTAAAGACAAATTTTCCGATTTTATCAAGCTTACTATACTCAATTTTTACTTTGTTATAATTAAACTCTTTCGCTGTTAGTAAAATTGCTTCAATTGTCTGAAGGATTGTTCTTGTGCTAGTCATATCAGATTCTTCATTTAGCTGTAGGGTTAACATCCCCTTCTCCCCGTGTATTTCTTCTATATCAATATCTTGAGGGATCGACGCACTTAACTGATGAGTATCAACATTTTCCTTCATCGCATTTAAGGCCGATTCAATATTAGTAAATGATTCCCCATACGGAACTAAATAAGGGACTTCTGGATTCACATTTGAATAGTAAAAATAGTAAGCATAATTTCCATCATCTGAAAGATTTAATCCAGAGAGTTCTCCTTCATTGCCCAATTCAATTCCTGGTTGATTATCTGTATATAATTCAATTCCCTTTAACCCTAAAGATTTCGCAGTTTTCTTAATAACAGATGTAAAAGCGATTTCGTTTGCAGAACCTTGATAAGTTTGACCACTTGGAACATTTACCTTTAAAATATTATCATTGATGACCGATAGTTCTACATTTTTTAATGGGAACGTCTCCGCAAGTCCCCATTCCTTTTCATGCAACTTTGCCATTGTCTCTGTGTACTGCTCAAAAAGAGACTTCCCCTTCTCCTTTTGTATGAGCACAGTTATAGGTACGATAATTTGATTCTGCTCATCTGGTATCGCAAAAGTAAGCGCATTTTCTTCCGCACCATCTACATCTTCAGCATATACGGCTGTGTACTCTTGATTAAGGTCAATAGTTGAAGAAGTCACTCTTTCTTCAGCAGCGTCATCACTAGTAGGGGTATCCTGATTTTCCTCAACAGCATTTTCATAGGCAATACCTGCACCCTCATCTTTGATTATATTCATCTCTGATCGTTCAGCTTGCTCAGTCGCATTTCCACTCTCCGCTGATTGCTCAGAGGAAGAATTTTCACCTAAAAGGTTGGGAGAAAGTACTGCTATTATTAAAACCACTGCAGCAGTAGCAACAGAAGGGATGATCCAGGAGCGTTGCTTTTTCTTACTCAATCTAAGCGAAATGTTTTGATATATATCACGAGGATCGCGATTGTCTTCAATCTTTGGCATTTCCCGTAGTAATTTCTCAAGCTGTTCATCGCTCCACTCTGATTTTCTCACTTGTTGTCCCCTCCTTTGCCATTCTTTCTTCCATTTCTTTTTTCAATACTTTTAAGGCACGATGTTGAGTTGTTTTAACCTTGCTTTCTGTCCAACCTAAAGCTTCTGCTGTTTCAATAATGGTCAATTCTTGAATATAACGCAATATGATAACCATCCTTTGATCAACTGTACAATGGTCTAAACATTGATATATCAATGAAATTTCCTCATTTTGCAGAGCAATTTCTTCAGGGATCGGACTATCATCTTTAATCTGGCCTGTAGTCCAATCAAACTTTTCAGCAATTTTCTGTCGCCAGCCTTTTTGCTTTCGGAAATAATCAATTGCTACATTTCTGGCAATTGAAAACAGCCATGTTTTTTCACTACTCTTCCCCTCAAAGCGGTCGTACGATTTTAGTACTCTTATATATACTTCTTGAACAAGATCTTCAGCTTGTTCCCTATTTTTCACCATATAAAAAATAAATTGAAAAACGTCATGATGATATTTTGAATACAGCTCATCAAAAACGGAGTCCATTGGTTTCCCTCCCCGTTCAACCAATTAGTCGTTATATTATCCACAAAAGTTACACTCATATTGTCGAAATTTTTGTATCTATGATTGTCCAAATTATTTATGTCGAACACCCAAGGACACTTCCAAAATTTCTCTTCTTTAAAGAAATACACTAATATCACTAATATAGTATTTTTCAATAAAAAAAGGAAGAAGTTTTGTAAAACTCCTCCCTTTTTTTAAAAGATGGTGATGAGCTATGATTCCATATATTTCTGTTCAATTACTTGCCTTCGCTCTTCGTATCTCCTTTATCTCAGTCGCCGTCCTTCCAGTTTGTACGGAGATGAGCAAGCCGCTTCCGCTTTTCTTTGTCCAGCTTCAGCGGCTATCTCCTAGCAAACTTCAGCCCACCTCCCTACGATAAGTCAAACTCGATTCGCTTTCGCTCATCGGTTTTCCTTTATCTCAGTCGCTGTCCTTCCAGTTTGTACGGAGATGAGCAAGCCGCTTCCGCTTTTCGATGTTCCTTGTGTATCAAGATGAGTCGGCAGTTTTCTTGTTGTTCTTATAAATTTCGAGGGATGAAAAAGGAAAATGTCGTTCCATGTCCATCTTTACTATGAACGGAAATATGTCCTTTATGACTCTCAACAATATTTTTGGCGATAGCAAGTCCTAACCCTGTTCCAGAACGGCCTCTTGTCCTTGCTTTGTCCCCTTTATAAAAGCGCTCAAAAACAAAGGGAAGGTCCTCTTCGAGAATGCCTTTGCCAGAATTAAATACTTCAATATGAAGCCCCTTCTCTTCCATTTTTCCCGAAACAACAATGATGCCATTATCTTCTGTATGTCTGATCGCATTATCAATTAAATTAGTCAAAACCTGTTCAATTCGATCTCCATCAAAATAATAAGTGGTCTCTAAATTATGGAAATCGCCTTTTAAATGAATTCCCTTTTCCTTCGCCAACCCATGGAACTTTCGAATAATTCGTTCCATATAGGGTTTCACTTCTATTAAACTAATATCAAGCTGTATGTGTCCTGCCTCCATTCGAGCAAGATCCAGTAATTCATTTACAAGACGGCCCATTCTTAATGATTCATCATAAATTACTCTTGCCATTTCCATCTTTTCCTCTTCAGATTCCGCAATTCCATCAACAATCGCTTCACTGTAGCCTTGCATCATCGAAATCGGCGTCCGCAATTCATGAGAAACGTTGGCAATAAAATCTTGACGCAGTTTATCGAGTTGACGTTCCTCGGTCATATCGCGAACGACTGCGACAGCACCACGAATGAAAGTATTATTATATAAAGGACTTACAATAATGACCCAAAACCTTCCTTGAACAGAGATTTCACCGACTTGTTCTTGTTCAGTATTAACCGCAAGCTTGAAAAGTTCCATCACTTCATAAGGAACTTCTTCCGCACTTCTTGATTTTCCATCCTGCTCAAAGTACCAATCCTGCAAAAACCTTTCAGCAGGAGGGTTCGTAATCAAAATTGTACCGTCACGATTAAATGTAATAACTCCATCGACCATACTGCTAAGGATGCTGGAAAGCTGCTCCTTTTCTTGACTGAGAGCATTAAGATTAAATTTTAACTGCCTTCCCATTTGATTAAAAGCAGTTGCTAACTCCCCGATTTCATCATTTGTTAAAATCGGTACCTTTGTGTCAAACTTTCCTCTTGCAATTTCGAAAGCTGCCTCCTTCATTTTTCGCAGAGGAGCATTAATTCTTGTTGCTAAGAAAAATGCAAAAATGGTTGTCAAAATAATAGCCACTCCAGCAGCAAGTAAAATAAATTTTTTTGTTGAATTGGATGTCTCTTCCATCACCGTTAAAGATTGCATGATAAAAACCGCACCCTGATCTTTACCTATCATGTTGATCGGTGTACCGATGATTAATAAGCGTGAATCCTCATCATAATTTGCCACTGGGTAATTGGCCATTTTTTTAACTGTCTTGCTTTCAGTAAAAACATTCATTAACTCAGGATCTGTTAAAAAGTAAGTCACTGGTAATCCGAAGTTTTCATCCATCGTAGGCGAAGAAAACGACTCTTGTTCATCAAAAATAATCATCGCCTCTGTCTTATCATCGAGAAGCTCCCAAGCCAATTGAAGTCCGATACTTTCATCCTGTTCTTCCAAAAAATGCGAAATACGTGTAGCTGTTTTTTGAAGGTTGCTCTCCGTCTCATTAATATGATAGTTTTCAAAGAATTCTAGCAGCATCACTGTTAAAATAAACAGGACAAATATAACAAGAAAAAGAATGGTAAACCAGAGCTTACCAACAACACTGCGCCAAAACATCATTCATTGACAACCTCAAACTTATAACCTACACCCCAAACTGTCACAATCATACTGGCAGCGTCCTCTGAAACTTTATTCAGCTTTTCACGTAATCGTTTAACATGCGTATCAACCGTTCGCAAATCTCCGAAGAATTCATAATGCCATACTTCCTTTAAGAGCTGTTCCCGATCAAATACTTTATCTGGAGACTTTGCCAAGAAATAAAGAAGTTCATATTCCTTGGGTGTTAGACTAACTTCTTTGCCTTCTGCCAATACTCGATGAGCATCATTATCAATTGTCAGACTAGGAAAAACAATGACATCTTTTGTTGTTGTTTCCGTTTGTAAATACGACGTACTTGATGACCTCCTTAGCAAAGCTTTCACGCGGAGTACTACCTCACGAGGGCTGAATGGCTTTACAATATAATCATCTGTACCCACTTCAAACCCTTGGACACGATTCACTTCTTCTCCTTTGGCAGTGAGCATAATAACTGGAGTAGCTTTCTTTTCTCTTAACTCTCGGCATACCTCAATTCCATCTTTTCCCGGCATCATTAAATCGAGCAAAATCACATCATAATCATTGGCAATCGCTTTTGCTAATGCCTCATTGCCGTCTTCAGCTTCATCAATTAAATAATCTTCTCTTTCTAAATACATTTTTAAAAGACGTCTAATTCTTTCTTCATCATCGACAACTAAAATTCTTACTTCTTTATCCATAATCGCTCCCCCTAACATATCAATTTTTAATACTTCCATTACAAATTCTAAAAAAGTGTTACGGACTTATCCTTCATTATAAACGATTGACTAAAAGTTAGACACTAATGTATATATGTTAAAACACAAGCCCAGCCTTGATTAAAAGCGCTCACATCTTGTTTTGAAAAATGCCTCCACAAAAAGTGAAGGCAATATATAAATTTCTAATAACCTTATTTCTTAACCAGCATAGGAGTGTAGCCCAGCAATGACTAAGTTAACGGCAATTAAATTAAACATGATGATCGCAAAACCAATAACAGCTAACCATGCAGATTTTTCACCATGCCAACCTTTGGCTAAACGAAGATGTAAGAAAGCCGCGTAAAATAGCCATGTGATCAACGCCCAGACTTCTTTCGGATCCCAGCCCCAGAAACGGGTCCAAGCGATTTGCGCCCAAATCATCGCAAATACTAAGCCACCTAAAGTAAACACCGGGAAGCCAATCAAAACTGAACGATAGCTAATTTCATCGACTAAATCAAGTTTAATGTTCTTCGTTAACGGCTGGAGGGCAGCTCCAATTCTTTTTCTCAGAATCAGTCTAATTAAAACATACAAGCCCAGTCCTACCACCAATGACCAAACTACGGTATTTAATTTTTTGGCATTTATAATACCAGGCACTTGAACCCATGGCTCGAAAGTTCCATCTTCAATTACCTTCCATTCGTTAGGTCCAATTACTGCCGGCATGCTATATTCTATTTGGTTTTCAGAACCATTTTTATCGATATAGCTGTAGGAAGCTTTGTAGTCTGTAATAGCAAAAGTAGACGTAACGGCAATAAATCCAACGACTGATACAATTGAGTACATAATCACTTCTAGCCAAAAAGTACTTTTGCTACGTTTTGTATGATCAATTGCTTTAACTAAATAAATAAGTGCAGCACCAAAGCTTACTGCGAGTATGGCTTCTCCTAGTGCAACAGTTGAAACGTGGATTTGGAGCCAATGACTCTGCAATGCTGGTATTAAAGGTGAAATCTCTCTTGGGAACATGCTTGCATATGCAATGATTAAAAGCGCAATCGGTAAAACAAACATTCCTAGAATCGATGTTTTATAAATAAAGTATATTAAAATAAATGAAGCAACTAAACACATTCCAAAGAACGTCGTATATTCGAATAGATTGCTTAATGGAGCATGTCCTGCTACAATCCATCTCGTGATGAAGAAGCCTAATTGCGCTATGAAGCCAATAATGGTAATAACAATTCCTATTTTGGCCCACTTATCAAATGACTTCTTTTCTTCAGCCAATCCTTTTTTTTGCCTAATAGCTCCTCCAAAAAAAGGAATGGCTACTAAGTATAAAATAAATGCTATTAATAGAAGGTTTGAACTTAAATTAGCCAACCTACTTCCTCCTTACTTTTTTGCATATTTCGCTACTCATGATTCCTATTTTTTATTTCGGAATCTTGGTTTTCTTTTTCTTGAAGCTGATCCAACGGTTCATCTATCCCTGTACCCTCTAATATTGTACTAATTTCTCGCTTAAGTCCATGCCAATTTTTATTGGTATGGGCAGCTACCCAAATTTCGTCGTTATTTCTTCTTAACCAAATTCTTCGATGATTCCAATATGAGCCTTGGGCAACCCCGATCATAAAGATAAAACCGCCGAGAGCAAATAGCCAGAGTGTTAAATCCTTGCGGACCGTTAAACCAGTAACATCATTTGTTTCAATTCCTGAGAAGCGAAGTTGGTATTCGTTATCGCCGAAAGGCTCAAGGTTTTGTTGGATGGCTACAAAACTGATTTCGCCTTCTGGCTTTTCTGGTGAGAACATTTTAAACACAAAGGCCGGATTATTCGGAATACGTGATTTCGTAGTCGGTTCTCCACTTTCGTTAAATTCAAAGTCTGGGAAATAGCTCATCACTTCCACCGAGTAACCATCGCCAAGGTCATACTTCGTTTGTGGATCATTTAATTCAATGGTAAGCTCTCCAAATTCCTCCTTGCTTTTTTTGTTTATCATCGTAAAGGTCATTGTCGATAACTCACCTAATCTATATTCTGTTTGATAAAGAGCATAGCCATCAAATTTCAAAGGCTCATTCACACGAATATTGTATTCTTTAATCTGTTCTAATTTAGCTTCTTCACCTGGAAGAGAATCGTCTGCTTTTTTATAAAGAATGACATCTGATTGGAAATTTTTCGGAACCATCCCCGCATTTTCAATTGCATCACTGAATGCTTCATTGTCTTTTTCCTTATCGTACACTTCAAGTGTAAATTCCTTATTCTCCAGATAATACTCCCCGTTTGTTTCAGGGATTACCTTCGTTTCTCCTTCCCTAATCCAGAGCATATCATCAATGTACATGCCAGGAACGAAGCGCAGTATTCCACCTAAAAGAAAAATAATTAATCCACAATGGTTGACATACGGACCCCAACGGGAGAAACGTCCTTTTTCCGCTAAAATATTCCCGTCTTCCTCACGTATTTTGTAGCGCTTCATCGCTAGATTTTCTTTTGCTTTTTCGAAAGAAGCGTCTATGTTCTCAGAAGCAGAGGTCGTAAACAAGCGCTGACGTTTTAAAAAGCTTTCATGTCGAGTCACTCGTTGCTTCTTTAATGCCCGATAAAGCGGAACTACTCGATCGATGCTGCAAATAACGAGGGAAACACCGATAGAAGCGATTAAAACTAAATACCACCATGAACTGTATAAATTATGAAAGCCAAGGTCATAATATAGCTTTCCAAGCCAGCCATACTGGTCTTCATAATATTCAGCCGCTGTCATGATAGTAGGAATATACATCTCTTGAGGAAATATCGTACCCAATGCCGATGCAATTAGCGTAATAACAATCAACCATACTCCTACCTTAACAGAAGAGAAGAAATTCCAAATTTTATCGACGATGGTTTTATTGTAAGTTTGAGAACGACGTGCACTTCCCTCATATCGCATATCGTGAAGCTTTCCCTGTGCTTTTTCTTCAATTAATGTTAACCCACATGATTCACAAAGCACCGTACCGTGTGGATTAACATGGCCACACTCACATTTAACTTCCTTCATTATAAAAACTCCTCGTACCCTATGGTTTAATCTCTTTGATCATATCTATAACTACTTGTTCGTTAATAATCTCACCTTCATGGACATTGACGACGTTTCCATCCGGAGCAATAAGGAAGGTAATGGGCAAATTACCAATTCCATAAACGGTTTGTACCTCTTGCTTTTTGTCATTTAATATTGGAAATGTTAAATCATGCTTTTTTATAAATTCATTAACGACTACGTCCGATTCACCGATATTGACAGCTAAAATTTGTACATCCTCTTCTTTGTTTTCCTGGTACTGTTTATCCATATAAGGCATTTCTCTTTCACAAGGCTTACACCATGTAGCCCAAAAATTTAAGAGAACTCCTTTTCCTTCATAATCAGATAAGCGATGTTGTTCCCCATTCATATCAGTCAGAACGAAATCCGGTGCTTTTTTACCTACAGCTACTTTCTTAACATCATCTTTCGTAAAATTAGCGTACAGAGTATAGACAACAGCAGCCCCTAAAACTAGCAATATCATGGTTCGAATGAATAAACGCTGCTTTTTCATATGTATTCTCCCCTCCGAGTAACAAGCTAAATGAACACAAGTTGAAATAATTATAACATTTTTCAACATATTGACCGTGGTATCTTTGCCAATATGTGTGACACTTCTATGAATTTTTCCTTGTCATAAGTGAAATAATTCACACCATTTATCTTAAAAATATGTTATGGAAAACCTACTTTTCCGTTGCTGTTGATATGGACCGCAGTTGTTTCACCTCATGTGGAGTCAGTTCTCTCATGTCTCCTACACTTAATCCCTGTAACGTTAAAAAGCCATATTTTTCCCGTTTCAATTTCATGACCGGATGCCCAATCGCTTCGAACATCCTCCTCACTTGACGGTTTCTTCCTTCATGTATGGTTAACTCAATAATCGATGTTTGTTTTTTCTTATCGATACTAATAACCTTTGCCTTAGCTGGAGCTGTTTTCCCGTCCTCAAGCCGCACTCCTCTTTCAAGACCTCTGACTTTTTCCCGTGAAGGAATGCCCTTTATTTTTGCCACATATACTTTTTCAATTTCATTTTTAGGATGCATAAGTAAGTTTGCAAACTCTCCATCATTCGTTAATAAAAGAAGACCCGTCGTATCATAATCTAATCGTCCAATCGGGTACACTCTTTGTTTTATGTCCGGCAAGAAATCTGTGACAACCTTTCGACCTTTATCATCTTTAACACTTGAGATGACACCTCTTGGTTTATAAAACAAGAAGTATATTGGCTCCTCTCTTTCCACCGGGATTCCGTTTACTTCAACCTTATCTGTCGAAGATACTTTAATCCCTAATTCTTTCACTACTTTTCCATTTACTTTAACTTGTCCATCTATTATGAGCTGTTCCGCTTTTCTCCTTGAAGCAAAACCAGCGTGGGCTATTACCTTCTGTAATCTTTCCATTTCCGCCACCTCAATTTGTTGTTGTCTTTTCATCTTCCTTCTGAATTATGACATAAGTCACGTTATTTTCAAAGTAAACCTTATTGAGATAAGGGTGAGATTTTCTCGAAAAAATGGTGTCCAAATAAGCAGAACCGAGTTTTCAATAGCCCTTTTGAATCGGCATCAATTGCAGAAGATTAACGGGGTTTCTTTTAGAATAACTATAAAGTAAAAAAGCAAGTGAGGAAAAATGAACTTTTTTTTCCTCACTTGCTTTTTTGGATTGGAGCATATTCAGTTTCTATTATCGTAATTCGGGTATGTTTTGCTAAAAGCGCTTCACTTGTTGCTTCCTACTCATTTTCATGGAAAGCTGTTTTTAGAAATCGCTGTTCTTTTATCCTCCAAATACTAGTGTGACGACAACGATAGCTGCAATAATTCCAACTAAGTCAGCCAATAACCCTACTTTAAGGGAATCACCCATTTTTTTAATCCCCACTGCTCCAAAGTAAACAGTTAACACATAAAATGTCGTATCTGTACTTCCTTGAATGGTTGCTGCAAGCCGCCCGATAAATGAGTCTGGACCATGTGTTGCCATAATATCGCTTGTCATACCAAGAGCAGCCGTCCCTGAAATCGGGCGAATGATTGCTAAAGGTACAATATCTGCTGGAATACCGAACGCCTCAAGTCCTGGACGTATATAGCCCATTAGGAAATCTAAAGCGCCGGATGCGCGAAACACAGAGATTGCCACTAACATTCCCACGAGAAAAGGAATAATAGAGACAGCAATTTTGACCCCTTCCTTTCCACCTTCGACAAAGCTCTCATATGTTGGAACCCGTTTGAAAGTTCCATACATTAATATAAATGCGATTAAAACTGGAATAAACCATAAGGAAATTACAGATACAATACCCATTTATCATTCATCCTTTACGACTTCTTCGATAGTAAAAGAACCGATCAATCAATATTGCCCCTATTGTTGAACAAATGGTAGCAACAAGGGTTGTCCCTACAATATCTGTTGGATTTGCTGAATTATAATTCATTCGGATTGCAATTACCGTAGTCGGAATTAATGTAAGACTCGATGTGTTAATCGCTAAAAAAGTAATCATGGAGCGGCTTGCTTCATTTGATCCACCATTTAATTTGCGCATTTCCTCCATTGCTTTAATCCCCAGCGGAGTGGCAGCATTCCCTAATCCAAACATATTAGCCATCATATTGGAAAGAATATAGCCCATAGCAGGGTGATCATTTGGAATTTCTGGAAAAAGCCTTTTGACAAGAGGGCGAAAGAGCTTTGCCAATATTTTTAGCATCCCTGCATCTTCAGCAATCCTCATCATTCCTAACCAAAATACTAAAATGCTTATTAATCCAATACACAAGGTCACCGCTTCTTTTGCCCCTGAAAACACCGCTTCATTGACCTCATTCATAGTGCCATTGAAGATAGCGAAGACCACACCGAATACCGTCATAAAAACCCAAATCAAATTAACCATTGTTGTTCACACCGATCATGGCAGTAAATAAATTTTTGAATCGTTCAAATAATGATAGCTGCTCACTATCATCAATCTCATAATATATGGGAAGCTCTTTGATCAATTTGTTGTCAAAAGTGATGGTTGCCTTACCTACGACGGTTGGAATATTCCTCGCTTCCTCCCATTCCTGCTTTGGTGTTTGCAACTTCATGTCGACTTGAAATTTTCCCTTTTCTTCTGATGTGACCGGATAACGATAATCATGTTCAAAATAAACTTTTTGTTTGTAGAAATCCTCATCAATTTCTGCGATTATTCCTGCTTCAATTACTTTCACCATTTCATATTTTTTAAAAGCCATCTCAAACATGCCAATATGATCATTCCAATCATCCGGTCCATTCAATGTCACAGCGATTAAATTCATATTGTCCTTCATGGCGGTGCTTACTAAAGTTCTCTTTGCCAGTTTCGTATAGCCCGTTTTTCCACCGGTTGAGTAATTATAAAGACCAGTTAGTAAGCGATTTTTATTGCGCCAAACTCTGTCCCATTTTTCGGTAGGATTTGGGGCATGATGTACTTCAGTTCCAGATATTTTTTTGTATGTATCATTTTCCATTGCATATCTTGTTAAAATCGCCATATCATAAGCAGTTGAATAATGGCTATCCGAATCATCAAGCCCATGAGGATTGGCAAAATGCGAATTTGCCATCCCAATCTCCCTTGCCTTTTCGTTCATTAAAAAGACAAACCCTTCTAGACTTCCCCCTACATGCTCAGCGATAGCAACAGCCGCATCATTGCCTGATCGAAGCATCAAACCATATACTAAATCCTCCAACTTAACTTTTTCATTTTTTTTCAAAAACAAAGAAGAGCCTTCGGTTCCTTCTGCCCTTTCACTGATCGTTACCATGTCCTCAAGCTTTCCAGATTCAATCGCTAAAATGGCTGTCATAATCTTCGTAATACTAGCGATTCTTCGCTTTTCATGAGCACTTTTTTCAAATAAGACTCTTCCGGATTCCTGCTCCATCAAGATCGCATTTCTGGCACTGACCGAAACAGAAGCTTCTGCCGTCTGAGGAATATTTGTTAGTAAGAGAAAAAAAATCAAAGTAAAGATGATAAGCTTCCACTTCATGTTCATTATGCATGACCTCGCACTATTTGTTTGTACAAGTTTATGCGGGACAAGATGTGATATGACTAAAAACTACAGGAGAAAAAAATTTAATGACACTTATTTCAGATTTTTGTGTTTTTATGGCGCGGAAGTGGAAAGCTCCTCCTTGTAGTAGGGCCTTTTAGTTTATCTATTAACATTAAGGTTGTGAGCCATTATTAAGATGGTTTCCACATTAATTGCTTTGCCTTTAAAAATCTCTGTTCAACATCATTCCAATTGACAATCTCCCACCAGTTATTGACATAGTCGGCACGTTCATTTTTATATTGTAAATAGTAGGCATGCTCCCAAACATCTAATACCAATAAAGGAATCGTGTCCCACTGAGTTAACAGCATATGCAGCTCTGATTGTAGGATTTCGAGATGTCTAGCCCTTGGTGACCATACGAGAAGGGCCCAACCAACTCCTTCAACCGCTTTCGCAGCCTCAGTAAAATGCTTCTTGAAGGCTTCAAAACTCCCAAAATACCTTTCTATTTCTTTTAGCAACTTACCCGAAGGTCTTCCTCCACCATTTGGACTCATATTATTCCAAAATATCGTGTGTAAGTTATGGCCAGAACCGTGAAAAGCTAGCTCCCTTGACCAATGCTTAACAAGAGAAAAATCCCCCCTTTTCCTCGCCTCTTTTAATTTCCTCTCAGCCCTATTCAAACCGTCAACATAGGCTTGATGGTGTTTTGTATGATGAAGCCTCATAATTTCTTCTGAAATAACTGGTTCAAGGGCATCATACGCATAAGGCAAAGGTGGCAATTCATGTTTGCCAGCTTCCACAAAAGGCTCATTCATGTAAATTGTACCGAGTGCTTGCCGCTTAATAAAATAATCCTCCATATCATCGTGGAGCTCCTCGACCCTTGATTGAAGTGTTAGCAATTGCTCATTCGTTAACTGTCCCGGCTGTTGCATACATTCCATCACTTCTGCTAAATCATCCAACTTTGTCCACATTTCATCATCTCGATCAACTTGCTCAGTTTGCATAAATTTTTTCATTTCTTCATTCCATTCCATAACCTCTTTGACATACTCTTCAAATCTCCCCATTGTTCACCCTCATTTCTTTTCTTTATCAAAACATATCAGAACTATTCCATATTCTTTCATATCGTATGATTAGGCGATTTTTTATGTGAATTAAAATAGCTCATCCTAAACCAAAAACAAAGGGAGGTTCCGATATGAACAAACAGTCACTAAAGCATAAAAAAATATTTAAACAAGCGGCAACTAAAAAAATTAAAAATCTTGATAAAGCAAAACAGCCGGTTCTTTTAAGCCATTAAGCTCGTTCGGACTGTTCCCAACAAGGGTTTATCAATGGAATTTTTCAATCCAGCACATTTCTCTCGATAAACTAGTGGTAACATCTCACTTGATTTAGCTGAGGGGGATCTAAACGGATTGGGTTAAATGTAAGTACCCGAATGATATCCATTGCAACAAAAGTCGCTCAATTTTTGAACAAAAAAAAGCCGTACTCAACATGTTTTATCAACATTTGATACAGCTTGTTTGGAGAATCAGATTATTCATTTAGATTGAATCATTTTCGTCCGGTAGTCCGTTTCATAGTATTCGAGTTCTTCTCGTATACTTTGGAAGCTTCCCTCTAATCCTTTTAATAAGTTAACAACCGTTTCTGGAACTTTTTCTTGAAACTTTATCGAATTGCGGCCAGTGTATGCTGCACGACTGTCTTCAAACCACGCATCAGTTTTCGGCTGAAAAAACTCCTCCACGCATTGATGATAAATGCGGTAAAGTGTTTTTTCTGCGGCACCCTTGGGGAAAGTATCAGTTTGCAGGATAACTACACAAGCTTCCAAACCTTCTTCACAATATACTAAAAGTTTACGAACATTAGACAAAATTGTTCTATAGTACGCCTCATTTCCCCGCTCTTCCTCCATTAGAGAATTCAAGGTAGTTTGATTTAAAAAATCCTCGAGCGTATTAACCGTCGTTACTAGAAAATCTCTTACATCCTCAAGTTGTGATTTGACCATTGTATTTGCCAATTCATACACCCCTATGAATAAATTAGACAGCTTTCGTTGTCTTCACGGAAGAAAAATAAAGTAAATGTTTATTAGTGATAATAGATGTTACTGAGGTTGGACAATAAACTCCACTGGAGAGCGAATTTCAAAACCTTTCCCATTTTCCAACTCTGTAAAAATGGTTGCTAATTTTTCAAAATCCAACTCTTTAAATAATGATGAAAATTCAGCCTTTGAATTAATATAGACCCGCTTACGACTACGAAATTCAGGATTTTTAATAAGAAAAGCTAGTGCAACAATATCTTTGAATTGAACAGATCTGCTTCCAGCTTCAAAAATGGGTTCTTCTTGATATGGTGTAAATTCCGAAATAAACTCATCAAAATATCGTAAATACAAAACTTGGAACGTTCTCTCGATCCCTGTATCTTTAAATGTTACTTCACTTTTATTAAAAAAATCCTCTGAAGTATTTGATTTTGTTTTTTCTAATTCATACCCTTTACATTCCGTAATAAACATGTAACCATCCTCTGTTCTTTAAAAATTATTAACGCTTGATGATCGTGTTCATTATTTTCTTTTTATAATTCATCATTTTAAAGTTTTTAAATAAAGCAAATTCTCCTTTTATTCTACCATATTCTCTTTAGTCTGTGTCAGAAATCAAGTATCCAGTGTCTCCTGAAATTTTTCAAAAAACAAATCTGCTTCCTCTTGAATATATTCTTCATCTACTTTCTCTGGGAGTGGCGGTAGCTCCTCAATGCTTCTCAATCCAAAATAATCAAGGAATTCTTTCGTCGTCCCATAAAGAATAGCCCGGCCAGTTCCTTCAGCTCGGCCCACTTCCTTAATTAAAGCTTTTCCCGCCAATGTATGAATCGGTCTCTCCGTCTTCACTCCTCTTATATCCTCAATCTCCGCCCTTGTAATCGGCTGCTTGTAGGCTATAATTGCCAATGTTTCCAGAGCCGCTTGAGACAAAGTACTCGTTGTTGGCGACTCGACAAGCTTCTTTAAATAGGAAGAATTCTCTTTTTTTGTCGCCAACTGATAATGACCTGCAAATTGTACTACTGTTATACCTCGGTTTTGATCAGCTTCATAATCCTCTGTGAGCTGCAGAAGAATCTCCCCTGCATAAGCTTCTTCTATTTCTAATACTTGTGAAATCTGTTTAATCGACAAGCCTTCATCTCCAGCTGCGAAAAGAAGGCTTTCAACGATTCCTTTCCAATTTACAACTTCCAAAAACGTTACTCCTTCCCCATCACAAAAATTTCTGAGAAATTACCTTCTTGTTCAACAATGATTTCGCTTCGCTTCATTAATTCTAATATCGCCAGAAAGGTTATGACGATATGATCTTTCTCACGTCTAGGAAACAGGTCAAAAAAACTCCTTCTTCCTTTATTAATCTGCAAATCTTTCAAAATTTCATCCATTCTTTGCTCAATTGGAATTTCTTGTCGTGAAATTTTCGTTGGCAGCGGCCTTTGCAGTTTTTTTCTTCTCAAAAGCTTTTGAAGTGCTCCGAGCATATCATAAAGAGAGACATCCAAGTCTCTTCTATCTGGACTTACTTCAGTAGAAAAATCAGCTAAATCACTTGGAGGCTTTGTGAACATTAAACCTCTTTCTAATTCAAGACTCTTTAAATCTGAGGCAGCTTCTTTATATTTGCGATATTCAATCAAGCGTTCAACTAATTCATCCCGCGGATCTTCTTCATATTCAAATTCAAACTCATCCTCTAAAGATTCTTCATGTTTTGGGAGCAGCATTTTACTTTTAATCGCCAAAAGAGTTGCCGCCATCACTAAATATTCACTCGCCACATCAAGCTGAAGTTCTTTCATCGTATGTATATAAAATAGGTACTGCTCTGTAATTTCAGAAACAGGTATATCATAAATATCAATTTCAAGTCGATTGATTAAATGAAGGAGTAAATCAAGTGGACCTTCAAACGCATCAATCTTCACATTATAGTGCTCCATATTTTTCCACCAAAGCTTTTTTTTATTAGTTTTTATATTATGACAGCATTGTATACTCAAGTTAAAAAATGGTAAAAGACCGACTAAAAAGTAACAGAAGCTTTTCTCTATAGCCTCACTGCCTATCCCTTAAATACATCATATGATTTACTCGAATGTATAAACACTATTATTAGTATAGAGGATTCACGAAGGATATCCAATAAAATTTTAGTAACAGCATGGGGTTTCCACTAACTTCCATCCTTTAAAACCATTCCATTAGGAAGATCGCCCAAACAGATCAATACACACTAACATACGCTATTACTGTATTAAAAAGATAAACAAGTAGGAGGGGATTCATATGTCTGCAGGACATGGTTTTGGTTCAGGCTTTGCCTTAATTGTGGTGTTGTTCATTCTGCTCATCATTGTTGGTGCCGCTTGGTTCTAATTAACTATACACTTAACAGGTTATTTTGCAATATACCCAGAGGCATTCTGGGTATATTTATTACATAGTTTTTGGTCGACCAAGATTTCAATCTGCGGTAAACTTATGGAAAACAGATTAGGAGGAAACGGATGTATCCGCAAGAGTATATCGAATTCTTAGTTCATTTTCACGGTGATCGTGATTATTTTGAATGTCATGAAATATTAGAAGAATATTGGAAAAAGGTTGATAAAAACAATAAAAACTCTGTTTTAGTTGGGTTGATTCTTCTTGCCGTTTCGAATTATCACCATCGCAGAGGAAATTTTAGCGGTGCAGCCCGGACCCTGAAAAAGTCGCTCATGATTATCGAACAGCATAATCTTGATGCACTTGGATTGTCCAAAGAAGAATTATTAATATTGTTAAAAGCACGACTTACGCATATTCAGGAACGGAAAGAATACTTAAGTATGAGATTACCTATAAAAGATTCTTCACTTATTGAAGCATGTAAAAAGTCTTGTCAGCAAAAAGGGGTTAACTGGTGTGAAAAAAGCGATCTTTCAAACGATGAAATTGTTCATCGCCATTTACTTAGGGATCGAAGCGAAGTCATGATTGAAAGGGCACAAGCAATTAAATTAAGACAAAAAAAAGGCAGCGAATAATTATTCGCTGTCTTCTTTCATTTCCTCGTCTACATCACATTTATCAATAAATTTAGCCGTTTCCTCATTCGCTGTTAATTCCTTGTCAGGAAAAAGATTCCTTAACGCTCTAACCATGCTTTTTCCGATTCCTTGGTGGCGATGGGAAGGATTTACAGATATATGTTGTATTTCAACGTGCGTATCATCAGGAATTGAAACTCCAATCAGGCCAATGACATCCTCATCTTTCCAGAGAAAAAGCTGCCACCTATCTGAAGCTTCATATTGCTTCATGGTGTTTTGTAATTTCTTTAAATCTTTTTCACTTGGCATGAATGACAACAAACCCATGGCAATTTTTTCAAAACCTTTTTTATAACGAATTAACATTTAGATCCCTCATTAATGGAATAAACATCTACACCTATTTTTTCCATTTTCCCCTCATTTTAAACGGTCTGCTCACTAAACTCCCTTTTCATTTTTCATCTACATTCAGTTCTTTTCCTTATGTAGTGTATGATGTTTTAGAGATTTTGGTTCTTATGGGAAAAGACAACAGAAACATCGCGAAGCATTACATTAATCGTTACTATCATACAAGATTTATAGAATTTCTTCAATCCTTCAATTATCATGAAAGAAAAGTTTGCATCTATTTATAGGTAGTCTATAATAGATTTATTCCATATAGAACCATTTTTTTGTTACATCAAGTAAATCTAATCTTTACCTTACAACATCTTATCAAACAGCTTATATTTGCACATATTGATAGTAGTAGAAGCTTCTTCGTTTACCGATGAAATTGAAACTTTCTTGAACTTTCATTCGTCTATCAGTTCGAAGAAGATCTGTGAAAAATAAAAGGATTTTTTAAATAGGAGGAAACTTCATGTTAAAGAAACTAAAAATTACGATAGCCCTTCTCTGCGCTTTCTTGCTTCTACCAATCCAGGGCTTTGCCGATATGGTGGAAGGAGATATGATTGTTACGCTCGGAGAAAACCTTACCGAGCAACAGAAAAATCTTTTACTGGCCGAGATGGAAGCCCCTGATGATGTACAAATTATTTATGTGTCCAACGCTGAAGAACATCAATACCTTGGAAATTACATTGCTAAATCGTTAATTGGTACAAAAGCAATCTCTTCATCGGCAATAACAGTTGGAAAAGAAGGCTCTGGCCTTGAAGTAAAAACCAAAAATATTAACTGGGTTACAGATGAAATGTATATTAACGCACTTATTACTGCTGGGGTAAAAGATGCCAACATTTACATTACGGCACCTACATCTGTTTCCGGAACTGCTGCTTTAACGGGAATTATAAAAGCTTATGAAATTTCAGCGGATACGACAATCCCCGAAGAAGTAAAGCAAGCTGCCAATGAAGAAATGGTGGAAACTGCTGAGCTTGGCGAGTCTGTTGGTCAAGAGAACGCTGCTGCGCTAATCGCGAAAATAAAAGAAGAAATTGCCAAAAACGCACCCGAAACAGATGCAGATTTACGCGCCATCATTGAACAAGCTGCCAATGAGCTTGGGATTACATTAACAGAAGAGGAAATTTCCAGCTTAATGGCGCTTTTTAATAAACTCAAAAACTTAGACATTGACTGGAATCAAGTTGGAGAGCAGCTTAATCAAGCAAAGGACAAAATCTCAAAGTTTCTGGAAAGTGAGGAAGGTCAAGGCTTTCTTGACAGTTTAAAGCGCTTTTTTGTAGGCATTATTGATGCCATTAAAAGCTTATTTGGCGGTGGAAATTAAAATGATCTGCCTCCCAGTCAAGTAGAAATCATCCAAAAACTTTAAACGGCCTTTGCTCTAAGCTCCATAGGGCTCTAGGCCGTTTACTCTCTACGTCAATTTACTCATTTATTGCCCTGCATCGTTCTTCGTATGCTTCACCATTAAGCCTCGTCCGTTATTATATCCCTATGTCATCTCTTCTTTAGCCCATCCACATTTAAATTTATTGAAGACCACGGTCGCGATAAAATTTTATTGCTTGCTCAAACGAAGCTGCATTATGAATAGCTGATCATATTTTTCAAATCGGATTTAAGTTAAAAGGGAAAAGACTGTAAGCAAACTCGATAAAATCAAGTTTGCTTACAGCCTTTTCAAGAGTTTATTTTTATGGTTCTATAATATTTGTTGGGGTTAATACACCATTAATTGTGCAAAAAAAGAGCACGATATCCCCCATTCTTTTATACTTGAATTGACGAGAAACAAGTATAGAGTGGGGATACGTGCATGATGAATTCTAACATATTTTTACCTGGATTTGAAGAAGTGATCATTAAGAAGACAGAAATAGTAGAGGGTAAGTATTGTTTCTATGTGGAGATGCCTGTAAAAGAACATTCCTGCGTGAATTGTGGGGCATTAACGTCTAAGGTACATGACTATCGAATTCAAAAAATCAAGCATTTAAAGCTTTTTGACCGTCACACATGGATATTTTACAGAAAACGTCGTTTTGCCTGTAAATGTGGGAAAAGATTTGCGGAAGAGAATCCTTTTATTGAGCGGTATCAACGACTATCCATTGAGTTTAACCAAGCGATAAAGATTCGCAGTATCAAGGGGAAAACATTCAAGGAAACAGCCGAAGTTTATGGAACTTCGCCCACGACTGTTGTTCGTCGCTTTGATGCATTAGCGGAACGTTCTATTCAAGAAGAACCGCATGAGTTACCAAAGGCGATCGCCATTGATGAGTATAAAGGGGATACAAAGGAAGGCAAATACCAACTCATTATTGCTGACGCCATCACAAGAGAACCGATTGATGTCTTACCCAATCGATATAAGAAAACGATAAAGCGATATTTAAGTACGTACGGAGGGAATGTGGAATATGTCGTAATGGACATGAGCCCCTCTTTTAAAGCAGCTGTCCAACAGGCACTTGGAAAGCCCATTATTATCGCAGATCGGTTCCATTTTGTTCGCTATATTTATTGGGCACTAGATGGAGTGAGAAGAAGAGTACAGCAGAGTTGGCATGATTACGATCGGAAAAAGTGTAAAAGAATGCGTTACGTCTTTCATAGGAACTCAGAGAAGTTAACGGAAGACGATCGATGGTACTTAGAGCGTTACTTAGGTTTTTCGAATGAATTACGGAAGGCTTATCATCTTAAGGAATGGTTTTCTCAATGGTTTAAAAAGGCGAAAGAAAATGGAGTAAGTCATATCTCTGAGACAAAGGAATCCCTAAAGGAGTTTTATCGGAGTGTAGAAAAGGCGAATATTCCAGAGTTTAAAAAGGCGATTCGAACCCTCCAAAATTGGCAAATAGAAATCCTAAATAGCTTTGCTTATGATTATTCGAATGGGTTTTTAGAAGGGATCAATAATCTAACAAAAGTACTGAAAAGGAATGCGTTTGGCTTCCGAAGCTTTAAGCGTTTTAGAGCTAAAATCTTATTAACACATAAGTATAAAAAAGTGGGTGTTCATATTGGGTAAGGGCGAAGTAAGAGTTACTTCACCCCAACAATTGACGTTGAACCATTTTTATATTTGTTCCATTAACGGTACATCTAAATGGACAATATCATCAAAAGTCTCTCTTCTCACAACTAACTGGGCTTGACCATCTTCGACAAATACAACTGGCGGTCTTGGAATTCGATTATAATTATTCGCCATCGAATAACCATAAGCTCCTGTACAAAATACAGCTAAAATATCATTTTGCCCAGCCTTTGGCAAAGGTAAATCCCAAATTAACATATCTCCTGATTCACAGCATTTTCCAGCAATTGACACTGTTTCTTCTACTTGATCTAGCGGACGATTCGCTAAAATCGCCTCGTACTTTGCTTCATATAATGCTGGGCGAATATTATCACTCATGCCCCCGTCTACGGCCAAATAATTACGGACATTAGGTACTTCTTTTCGTGAACCAATTTGATAAAGGGTTGTCCCTGCATCCCCAACTAATGAACGACCCGGTTCTATCCAAATTTCAGGGACTTTCATATTAAAAGCCTGAGCTTGCTCCTTCACTTCTAAAATGATTTCTTCCACATACTGTGCTGCCGGAATGGGAGCATCTTCCTCCGTATAACGAATGCCAAAACCTCCGCCCAAATTTAATACTTCAGATGCAAAACGATAGGTGTTGGACCATTCATGCAATTTTGCAAAGATTTTTCGTGCTGCTAAAATAAAACCAGTTGTTTCGAAAATTTGCGACCCAATGTGACAGTGTATTCCCAATAAATTGAGATTTTCTGAATCAAGTGCTTTTTTAACAGCGGTGTCTGCTTGCCCATTTTGTAAATCAAAACCAAACTTTGAGTCTTCTTGACCTGTTAAAATATAGTCATGTGTATGAGCCTCAATGCCCGGAGTAACACGAAGAAGTATATCCATCTTTGCCTGTTTCTCCTTGCACAGCTCGTCCAACAAATTCAATTCATAAAAATTGTCAACGACAATACATCCAATTTCGTACTCGAGTGCCATTAATAATTCTTCACGGCTCTTATTATTTCCATGAAAGTGAATTCTCTTAACCGGAAATTTTGCACATAGAGCTGTATAGAGTTCCCCACCGGAAACAACATCAAGAGAGAGTCCCTCTTGCTCAGCTAATTGAATCATGGCAATCGTAGAAAAAGCTTTACTTGCATAAGCGACCTGTGAATTAACGCCTAATTTTTCAAAGGTTTTTCTGAATCCACGAGCTCTTTCTCTTATAAGAGCTACATCATATACATAAACAGGGGTACCAAACTCACTGATCATTTCAACTGTATCAACCCCGCCTATTTCTAAATGACCTTTATCGTTTACTTTAGAAGTTCCATGTAAAAACATTTGTATCCCCTCATTCTAGAGCTAGAAATTTTGTCTTTTTTTAATATTGTGAACTCGATTCAATATGAATAAAAATTACTTTACCATATAAAAGAAGAAACATCAATTTCAATCTCTATACTAGGGATTATCCCATACTGTTTTTACTGGTTTGATGCCTGTTTCTGGCGATTCCGAGGCTGAACAATGCTCGGCCTAATTTTCGATCCCGGAGTCGAACTCCGGATAAGGATTTGCAGGAAAGCTTTCGGACTAAATGGAATAAACGGCCACAAATATGGACTTCTTAAAGAGCGAATGCTAGCCAAGACGACGATGAAAGCTGTCATCCCAATCACAAATCCTGGAATTTTAAATGCTGAAACCAATATTAATAAAATTAGTTTTACGATATTATTTGCCATACTCAATTCATAACTTGGAGTAGAAAAGGTACCCATCGCTGATACTGCCACATATAAAATTACTTCGGGCACAAACATGCCGACATCGATTGCAATTTGCCCGATCAATACTGCCGCAATTAATCCCATGGCTGTTGCCAAGGGAGTTGGTGTATGAATAGCTGCTAGGCGCAAAAACATCAACCCTAGCTCCGAAAAGAAAATTTGCAGAATAATGGGGATATTCGATTCTTCATTGGGACCAATAAATTCCAGCCGCTTCGGTAATAAGGATGGCTCCAAAACAAAGATTAACCAAAGAGGTACTAAGAATAATGAAGCAAATACCCCAAGAAAACGACACCATCTAATAAAGGTTCCAACTGTTGGAGACTGCCTATATTCCTCAGCATGATGTAAGTGCTGGAAAAACGTTGTTGGTGTAATAATCACACTTGGTGATGTATCAACGTAAATTAGCACATGACCTTCTAACAGATGTGTTGCAGCAATGTCTGCTCTTTCCGTATATCGTACAACAGGATACGGATTATACCCTTGTTTCACCACATATTCTTCAATCGCTTTATCCGCCATGGTTAATCCATCGACATCAATGGCGTTCAATTCTTTTCTGATGATGTCAATTAGATCTTTATTTGCGACATCCTTTACATAGGCAATCGCGATATCTGTTTTTGAACGCTCTCCCACTTTAAAAATTTCAAATCTTAATCGCTCATCCCTTATTCTTAAGCGAGTAAGTCCTGTATTCATAATAATATTCTCCACAAATCCGTCCCTCGAACCTCTGACAACTTTCTCTGTTGCAGGTTCTTCCGGTTGTCTTCCCGGGTAGCTTCGAACATCCACCACAAAAGCTTCCTGTTCCTCTTCTACTACTATTACAATTAAACCGGAAAGCACCTGATCAACTAATTCATCCATTGATTTCACAAGAGCTACCGACTGATGAAGAAGACGGTTTTCAATAATGTTAAAAACATCTCCCGTTTTCCTTTCTCTGTCGTTTAAATCGACAAGCTCTTTTAAAATATAAATGATAAATTCTGTATCGCATAAACCATTTACATAATAAAACTGAACCTCTTTCCCGAGAACCTTCACTTTTCTAAGGCCTAAGTCAAAGCTCTCACCTAGACCAATCCGCTCTTTCATATAGTTTTCTACATCTTCAGGACTAGTAGGGATCGGTTTCACATCTTCAGGACCTTTACTTTTCATGAAATCCGCTCCTTTCTAAGATTATTTCAATCGCTTTCTTCGTAATCGGTGCACCGATTTCATATGAATCTTTTCCTGCCATTTTCCCTATATCGCCTATCCCCACAACAACGGGCAAATCGAGCGCGTCTAGGCTATAAACCGTATCACCATTTAATCTTCCTATTTCCAATTCTGCTTCTCCATACTTATCGACTCCATATGGGGTCAACTCTCCATAACGATCGACACTAACATCAATCTTGGTCCACTCAGCTTGCCGTGTTTTTGCTGCTACTGCCAACACACCCAGTACTTCAATATCTGGATGCTTTGCCACAAACTTCAGGGCACTTTCTCCATAGCCTTCACCAACTAAGCCGCTATCATCAAACATCACAAGAACTGGTTCATAAGGGGCTTTCTTAATCAAAGCAACCATTTCAGAACCGGTTAAAGCTGTTGGATTCCCATGTGACATTGAAATACAGCGGCCCCCTATTTCTGTTGCCACATGTTCAACTGCTTTTCTGGCATATTCATCCCCGTCTGTAATGATTATGATGCGCTTTCGTTCACCCATAAACCCTATCCTTTCATGTGAAGATAAATAATGACACTTGTTAATGGCCTCGCAAAATCAATCTCCAACAAAGTAAAGCCATTGATACAATGAGCCAAATATTTTACCAAATACAAAGGCCATCATTAAAAGAACGATCTTTTCCTCTAACCCAATTCGTTTTGCCAAAATGGGAAAGACATTTAAAACTTCTGTAAGCGCTGCAGCCATCATGCCGACAAAAATGCCTCCTGCTGCACCTAAGGGAATTAAGGTGTAAGGAGAAAAATGAAACGACCAATCCCTTAAACTAACAAAGCCTCCTACTACTGCACCAAAAACAACGGCCCATTGGTAGCCGATGATCATCTTCATTGTTTTTGATAATTGCGTAAGTCTCGGGATAATCCCAAGCACTGTTAAAAAGGCAACAAAACCAGAGCCAACAGCGAGTCCCCCTGCAAGTCCGATGAAGATTATAAACGCAAGTTTAATCGTCATCAATTCTCTTCATACTTTCTTTATTTTCGGTTAAGCTTACATAGCGATCTAAATCTTGTTGATAATTAAACATTTCTACTTCAAGGGGACTAGGCTCTTCATTCAAACGCTTGCGGAATACATGATTAAAAAAAAGAACCATTCCAAGACCAAGACCGAACGAATATGGAATTTGAAACAATAACGGTTTATCGACTATTTTTCCTGTAATAATCGTATAAATTCGCTGCTGTGTTGCCTGCATCGCCACATCTTCATGAAAATACATAATGGCAAGAGCGGACCCAAAAAAAAGCAAGCACCATATTAAAATAAAAAAAGGGAGCGAGACACCTTTTTTCTTCCGAATGACTTCCACTATCGCTTGGGAAGGACCAACTGTCTGAACTTGACATTTGTCAACAACCGCTGTAATTTTTTCGATCACCTTGATCACATCAATTATAATAATGTTGTAATCTTGTTCATTTACACGATAAATCGCAAGATCCTGCAGCTTTTTCATCAATTTTTCCTCGGCAATAATCTGCGCCACATCTCTTAAGTAAACCGTATCGTGCGGTCGAATTTGAACCCGATGTCGCATTCGAATATAAATGGTTTCTTCCATTACAATCACATCCCACACATTGATTTCCTTGTATAAATAGTATGAGTAACAGCTATTTCCTTCATGAACACCAAAAAGTGGGAACTCGGGCAAACGTAAAAAAGACCACACGGACTACACGTCCATATGGTCTTTCATTTGCTGCAGTATTTTCTTTTCTAAGCGCGAAACTTGCACTTGAGAGATTCCCAATCGCTCTGCTACTTCAGATTGGGTTTGATCTTTATAGTATCTTAAATAGACAATTAATCTTTCCCGTTCATCAAGCTCACGAATCGCTTCCTTTAGAGCAATTTTGTCAAACCATTTGCCTTCATTTCCATCATCGATCTGATCAAGTAAAGTGATCGGATCACCATCATTTTCATAGACGGTCTCATGAATCGAAGAAGGGGAACGGTTCGCATCTTGAGCGAGAATAATATCCTCAGAAGGAATATTTAAAAACTCAGACAGCTCATTAATCGTCGGAATTCTCCCGAGGTTTTTCGAAAGTTCATCCTTTGCTTTACGAATTTTATTACTCAATTCTTTTAGGGAGCGACTGACTTTGACCGTCCCATCATCGCGAATAAATCGCTGAATTTCACCAATGATCATCGGAACCGCATAGGTGGAAAACTTCACATCATAGGAGAGGTCAAATTTGTCCACTGATTTTAATAAACCAATGCAGCCAATTTGAAAGAGATCATCCGGTTCATACCCTCGATTAAGAAATCGTTGAACGACCGACCACACAAGGCGCATATTCTTCTGCACAATCATATCCCTTGCGTCGCCATCACCATCTTGGCTCTTTTTGATCAATTCCTTGACTTCATGGTCCTTTAAATATGTTTGATTTTTGTCTGATTTTACCTCCACATCCATAGGCAAGACTCCCTTAATTGCATAACATTTTACTCTTTGTTAAATGCTTTCTTAATCGAACCTCTGTACCTTCTCCTAAACTGGAGTGAATCTCGATTTCATCCATGAAGTTTTCCATAATGGTAAAGCCCATACCGGATCTTTCTAATTCAGGCTTTGTAGTAAATAGCGGTTGGCGGGCTTCATCAATATTGTTAATACCCAAACCATGATCTTTGATCGTTATCTCGACAAAATCATCTTCTAATTTGACGGAAATGTAGACGATTCCCTCAGAATTATGTTCATATCCATGAATAATCGCGTTCGTCACCGCTTCAGAAACAACGGTTTTAATTTCTGTTAATTCGTCCATCGTCGGATCTAATTGTGCAATGAACGCAGCAACTGTAACCCGGGCAAACGATTCGTTTTGACTCAGCGCATTAAATTGCAAATGCATCTCATTTTTCATTGACTATGCTACCCCCAATCTTTCCAAAGCAAATTGTTCTGTCGGCTCTAGACGTATTATTTTAAATAAGCCTGACATATCAAATAATCTTTGGACACTTGGGGAAATTGCGCAGACGACCATTTCACCATGTTTTTGCTTAATTTGCTTATATCGACCAAGAATCACACCTAAGCCTGAGCTATCCATAAAGGTTAAAGATTCTAAATTCAAGACAATATGACGAATTTGATGTTCTTCAATTGCCTTTGTTGCCCGTTCACGCAATTCATCTGCAAAATGATGATCCAACTCACCACTAAGACGAATGCATAAAACATCTTGCTTGACTTCCAATTCAATGTCTAGACTCACTACTCCAACCTCCTTAGTCTTTCATAGTGAGTCAATTCGTTACTTAGCGCTCAATTTCCTTCTTACAGACAAAACTAGTAACAATTCGCTAAAAAAAGTTGGAATAAAAGACATTTCGACAAAGGCTTTGATCATGCGTTTTCATGAAAGGAAACTGCACAACTGTGTTTTAATCTCCAGCCTTCGTAAACATGCCAAAGGAGCGTTTATATAAAATCCACCAGCTCGCTTTTTTGACATCTTTACTTGCAACTAATGGACTCTGAACAAGCGTTTTTCCATCCTTCATAAGCTTTAATTGTCCAACTTCGTCACCTTTTTTAAGAGGAGCTTTAATATTCTCCTTAATCATGATTTCCTGTTGAACATCTTTAACATTTTCTCCCTTTTTCGTTAAGATAGAAATTGGCTCACTTGTTACAGCATCCACTTTTTTCAAATCTCCTTTACTCACTTTCGCTTTCTCAATGGAGACATTGCGTTCATATAATGGATGTGTTTCATATTGACTGAAGGCATAGTCGAGCATTTTCGTCACTTGGGCATTTCGCGCTTTTGATGTCGGAGCCCCAAATACAACGGCAATAACACGCATGTCATTTTTTTCAGCGGTTGCGGTTAAACAATATTGCGCTTCACTCGTATATCCTGTCTTCAGTCCATCAACTCCTGGATAGAATTTAACAAGCCGATTTGTGTTCACTAACCAAAATTTTTTATCCGATTTTTCTCGCAAATAGGATTCATATGTCCCAGTAAATTTGGTAATATCCTCATACTTCAATAATTCCTTCGCAATAATGGCCATATCATGTGCAGTACTATAATGGTTATCTGCAGGCAAGCCAGTTGTATTTTGGAACTGGGTATTTTTAAGCCCCAGCTCTTTTACTTTTTTATTCATCGCTTCTACAAATGCTTCCTCCGAGCCAGCTATCCTTTCTGCCACTGCCACAGATGCATCGTTAGCTGAACCGATGGCAATTGCTCTTAGCATTTCCTCTGTTGTCATTTCTTCACCTGGTTCAAGAAAAACCTGTGATCCTCCCATTGAGGCTGCATACTCACTTGTGCGAACTTTTTCTTCCATTTTTAATTTTCCACTTTCAATTGCCTCCATAATTAAAAGCATCGTCATAATTTTCGTCATGCTTGCAGGAGGTAATTTTTCATTGCTATTTTTATCATAAAGTACTGTGCCAGTATCTCTTTCAATAAGGATGGCGGATTTTGCATTATCCGCTAATTCTACACTTGTTTTTTCTTCTGCAAACACAGCAGGGGTAATGAATGATGTAACCAATAACGATATTAGAAACATAGATACAAACCTTCTCATGACATAACCCTCCATTCTTTATAGATCCATTTTTCACCAATAAATCTAAAATTATACAAGGAAAATCATGCACAGAGTAAAAATTGGGTTTTAAGGAAAAAAATAGAGTTGAAAAAGTTATGGCACAGCAAGTTGCTAATGCCGAATCTCAGTTGTTTTCGGGGATTTTTTTATTTAATTGCGGATCTTCTCTTAAAAACTGTGGTTTAAAACAAGTGAAGACAGTCGAATTCAGTACGCTCCACTTGCTTTTCCTGATTATAAAAGGAAAGGGATTCCTTCCGTTTCTTTATTATTGAACAAATCTCTTAATCTTCATTTAAAATATCAACTAGACGCTTACCATGTATATCGGTGATATTTTTATTAGCTCCTTTTTTTAATAAAATACTTATCATTTCTTTATTTTTATTTAAAGCAGCTTGAAAAAGTGCTGTTCTGCCTTCATTATCTTTCGCTTCAATGTCGGCATTATGATTAATCAATAGTGTTACTACATCAGGATGATCGTATATACTGGCGATCATTAAAGGCGTTGAATTTCCAGATTCCTCACAAATAATATCTACTTTTGCATTGTTACGTAATAAAAGACGAACTATTTCCGTATATCCTTCACTCGCTGCTATATACAACGGGGAAAAACCATATTGGTCTTTCAAATTAATATTTGCACCAGAGTGAACCAATAACTTTACACACTCTGTAGAGCCTTCTTGCGTAGCCCAGTGTAATGGGGAATACCCTGTTCCGTTTTGGTCTTGTTCATTTACATTCAACCCTTTTTTGAGCAATCGCTTTATAATTTCAACTCTGCCTCTTGCTGCAGCAGCATGCAGAGGGGTAAAACCATTGCGGTTTAATTCTAAATTACAGTTGTAAGCTATTAATAAATCGACCATTTCTTTATGCCCTTTTAGGCAAGCAATTTCAATAGGTGTGTAATTTTCATGATCCAAACTGTCAATGTTTGCTCCATGCTCTAACAAATATTTTACGATTTCTAAATTCCCCTCTTGTACGGCCCAATGAAGTGCTGTATATCCATCTTCATCTCCTCTATTAATGCTCCAACCTGCATTAAGTATATTTTTCACTTTTACTAAATCATTATGAGCAGCGGCTTGAAAAATATCCATATATTTCATAATACCTCCTAAAAAATTACTAATTAGAGACATACTTGATTCGTTCGGTTTCTCAACAATAACTTTTTGATGCAGCGGGCAACTAAATAATAGCAAAATGTCTCTTGAATGGCAGCAAAAATCTTTTTAAGCGTGACTTTGTTATATAACGATGTTGATTTTTTGGCTCATTTTCTCTCCAGCCTTTCAGTTTGCTCTGTGACTGAGATTTCGCAACAAAAAGAAAGACCATCAACATATTATTTGTTGATGGTCCAGTTTGAAGTTCACTGCTGTTTTATTCCGTAATTATTTCATATATAAGGGTTGGTGCATCCACTTTTGATGGTGAGACTTTAATATTTCGATAGAGTTTTTCTTTCACTTCGCTGACGTCTTCAAAATTGCTGTAAATCGTCACAAGTGATTGACCTTTTGTCACTTTATCACCAATTTTTTTATTGAGGATAAAGCCGACTGCTAAATCGATGTTTGACTCTTTTGTCGCTCTACCTGCTCCAAGAAGCATCGCTGCCGTTCCTATTTCATCAGCGACCATTTCTGTTACATAGCCATCTTCTTTTGCTTCTAATTCAAAAATGTATTTTGCTTGTGGAAGCTTGGACGGGTCATCCACAACTGAACTGTCTCCACCTTGTGACTGTAAAAAGGTTTTAAATACTTCCAAAGCAGTTCCATTTTCAATGACAACTTGTAGCTTCTCTCGTGCTTCTTGGAGATTACTCGCCTTATTGGCCAAAAGCACCATCTGACTTCCAAGGGCAAGGCACAGCTCTGTTAAATCTTCCGGTCCCTCCCCTTTTAATGTATCAATTGCTTCTTTGACCTCTAAAGCATTGCCAATCGCAAAGCCAAGTGGCTGATTCATATCAGATATAACCGCCATTGTCTTTCTGCCCACATTATTACCGATTCGAACCATTGCTTTCGCAAGCGCCCGGGAATCTTCAATCGTTTTCATAAAGGCTCCGGCACCGGTTTTTACATCCAAAACGATGGCATCGGCGCCAGCAGCAATTTTTTTACTCATAATCGAGCTAGCAATGAGCGGAATGCTGTCCACTGTCGCCGTCACATCTCGCAGGGCATAAAGCTTCTTATCTGCTGGCGTTAAATTTCCACTTTGGCCGATGACAGCTAGCTTATTCTTATTTACTAAACGAATAAATTCTTCCTTTGTTATTTCAACATGAAATCCAGAAATCGATTCCAATTTATCAATGGTTCCACCAGTATGGCCAAGACCGCGTCCTGACATTTTTGCAACTGGCACTCCAACCGAAGCGACCAAGGGACCTAGTACAAGGGTCGTGGTGTCTCCCACTCCCCCAGTTGAATGCTTATCAACCTTAATCCCTTCTATCGCTGAAAGATCTATCTGCTCCCCTGAGCGAACCATCGCCAACGTAAGATCTGCCCGTTCTTTTTCAGTCATCCCTTGAAAATAAATCGCCATTGTCAGTGCACTTACTTGATAATCTGGGATTTCACCTTTAGTGTATCCTTCAATAATGAACTGAATCTCTTCTGTGGTTAGTTCTTTTCCGTCTCGCTTCTTTTCAATTAAATCGACCATTCTCACGTGTATTCACCACTTTTTCAGAAATAGATGATTATCGGTTTTACTTTAATTCCTTGATCATTGCTTTGACAAAACGAAGAAAATTTTCTTTCACTTTTTCTGTTGTTTCAATTACTTCTTCATGGTTTAACGGTTGATCAAGAATGCCGGAAGCCATGTTCGAAATACAAGATATTCCTAACACTTCAAGACCGCTATGGCGAGCTACGATTACCTCTGGAACTGTCGACATTCCCACTGCATCGCCACCCATTACCCGTAGCATCCTTACTTCAGCAGGCGTTTCATATGTAGGACCCGTATTGCCAACGTATACACCTTCTTGAAGCTTAATGTTTAACTGTGAAGCAATCGCTTTGGCTTTATGAATAAGTTCTTTTGAATACGCCTCTGACATATCCGGAAATCTTGCACCTAATCGCGAATCATTCTTTCCAATTAAAGGATTAGAGCCCATATTATTAATATGATCAGTAATTAGCATAAGGTCACCAGCTGAAAAAGACTCGTTGATGCCTCCAGCAGCATTTGTCACAATAAGCGACTTCACCCCGAGTTCTTTCATTACTCGAACCGGGAAAGTCACTTGCTCAAAGCTGTAGCCCTCATAATAATGAAATCTTCCTTGCATGGCTACAACAGGTGCTCCGTTTAATTGGCCGAAAACTAACTGACCGGCATGGCCTTCCACAGTCGATACTGGAAAATCAGGAATTTCCTGATAAGGAATGCTTACTGCATTTTCAATTTCATCAGCCAGTACTCCTAGCCCAGAACCGAGGATGAGGCCAATTTCAGGTTTCAAATCGAGCTTTTTTTGTAAATACTCAGTTGCTGCTACAATGTTTTCATAATTCATTCATGATCCCTCCACTACTTTAAATCACCAAGAAAGCTTTGTCCGTAATTAGGGAGCTTTACTTTAAAGTTTTCAGCTACTGTTGCCCCAATATCAGCAAACGTCTCCCGTATTGGCAATGACTTCCCTTCTATATTTTTTGCATAAACAAGCAACGGAACATATTCACGGGTATGGTCTGTTCCATGATGTACAGGGTCGTTTCCATGGTCTGCTGTTATAATAAGCAAATCATCTTCCTGTAATTTTGCCAATACCTCTGGCAATCTTGCATCATATTCTTCAAGAGCCTTTCCATATCCTTCCGGATCTCTTCTATGTCCGAATAAAGCATCAAAATCGACTAAGTTTAAAAAGCTTAATCCAGTAAAATCCATATCCAATGTTTGCACAAGCTTATCCATGCCATCCATATTAGAAACCGTTCGCAACGATTCCGTTACCCCTTCTCCATCAAAAATATCAGAGATTTTTCCAATCGCAATAACATCGAGGCCTGCATCTTTTAATTCATTCATGACCGTTCGAGCAAATGGTTTTAATGCATAATCATGTCTGTTAGCGGTTCTTTTAAAAGCACCGGGCTCTCCGACAAATGGTCGAGCAATCACGCGTCCGACCATATACTTCTCATCAAGTGTCAGTTCGCGAGCTATTTTGCAAATTTTATATTGTTCTTCAATAGGGATAATGTCTTCGTGAGCAGCAATTTGCAGAACAGAATCAGCCGACGTATAAACGATTAAATCACCGGTTTTCATATGCTCCTCACCAAGCTCCACGAGAATCTCGGTTCCACTTGCAGGCTTATTACCGATAATCTTTCTTCCTGTTCTTGCTTCAAGCTCGGAAATTAATTCTTCAGGAAATCCATTCGGAAATACGCGGAAGGGAGTATCAATATTCAACCCCATAATTTCCCAGTGCCCTGTCATCGTATCCTTTCCGCTCGAAGCCTCCTGCATTTTTGTATGAACAGCTAACGGTTTCTCTGCTTTTTCGATTCCTTTAATTTCACGGATATTGCTGAGACCCAGTTTTCCCATATTCGGCATATGAAGACCATTCATCCTTTCGGCAATATGCCCTAATGTATCTGCTCCCTTATCGCCAAACTGTTCTGCATCTGGTGCTTCACCGATTCCTACAGAATCCATGACAATTAAAAAGATTCGTTTATATTGAAATGTCATTCAATCTCCTCCTTGGCAACATCATTGATTATTGACTATTAATCACCGTTGATCATTTATATTGCTTACTTTTCCCTGCTTTAAACATAGAATACAATTGACTTTAATTCGTCGGAAGTCTGACATCTATATTTTACTAAAAAGTGGCAAGAAAAAGCTACCTATAAATCCTAAGTAGCCGAAAAAATCTATTACTCTATTAGGCACGCGGGTGAAACTTACTATATACATCCTTCAAGCGTGTCTTCGTTACATGGGTATAAATTTGTGTTGTTGAAATATCAGCATGTCCAAGCATTTCTTGAACTGCTCTTAAGTCTGCACCATTTTCCAATAAATGAGTGGCAAAGGAATGGCGTAACGTATGAGGAGTAAGATCTTTTTGAATACCAGCTTCACTCGTAAGCCGTTTTAAAATCTTCCAAAAACCTTGCCTTGTTAATCTTTTTCCGTGATGATTTAAAAATAAGGCATCATCCCTATGTTTTTTCGAGACAAAATTCGGTCGCCCGTTATCTAAATATTCCTGAATGGCGTTTGTTGCAGACTTTCCTAATGGGATAATTCTTTCTTTATTCCCTTTTCCAATACAACGGACAAATCCCATCGTTAAATGGGCATCATCTATATTCAAACTAATAAGTTCACTAACTCGAATCCCAGTCGCATAAAGAAGCTCAAGCATCGCTTTATCTCTTTTTCCATAATGGTTCTCAGCCTTTGGCGAATCTAGCAACCGCTCTACTTCATTCATGCTTAAAACTTTAGGAAGACTTCTCTCAAGCCTTGGTGTATCGATGTGAACGGAAGGATCTTGTTCAACAATTCGCTCCCTTAACATAAATTGATGAAAAGCACGTATAGAAGCAGTATGACGAGCCATTGTTTTTGCTGATTTACCCTGTTCTTTTAAGAACCCTAGAAAATGAACAATTTGCGCTCGTTGAACATTCTGAAAATGCGAGATTCCTTCGTTTTCTTGCAAAAATTTAATATAGCTTTTCAAATCTCGTTCATATGAAATAAGCGTATTTTCTGCTAGTCCTTTTTCGACTAGTAAGAAATGGATAAAATCTTTCAGTTGAAGCTCCATGAACATTACTCCCCGTTTAAGTAAAACAAAATTAACCGATTGAACCATGATGGCGTTTCCTCATTGACATTTGCCGATACTTTAATCGCTGATCCACTTGGCTCATCATAGCGGTGATAATCCTGATACTCTTCATTTACCCATATAATACCATAGTAAAAAAGAATTGTGCATGCTGTGAATAGCAAAAATACTTTAAATGTATTTAATACAAGCTTAAGCCATGATTTCATTTTATTCGTTCCTCCAAAACAGCTCATATAGTTGTTCAATTTAAAAAAATGCCTAGCCACTTACATAACAACTAAAAGAACATCCCTATAGTAAAAGATATGCCAAGTAGGACAAGAAATATACCTCCCATACATATCTCTTTAAGCTCTTATCGGTATAATATCGGAAAAACGAGAATAAAAACAATATATCGAGTTGTTCCTGCAAAGATGAACTTAAGAACCTTCCTTCGCGCTCATGACTATACAAACTGTAAAAGTCCAGATCTTGTGCCAGAGGCTGACTTAGCGAAAACGGATTAACATTAAACGCTTGTGCTAGACGTAAACGTATGCCTTTTCCCAAACAACAAAAAAGCCTTTTTCCAGGTAGAAAAAGGCTTTTATCTTATTCTTCATCTTTATCTTGACAACGATAGCAAATTCCATGAAAGGTTAGGCGATGATCTTTAATTTTAAAGTTCCATCTTTGTTCCACAACAGCTTCTACGTCCTCTAATAGATCCTCTTGGATTTCATCAACAGCGCCACATTCAATACAAACTAAATGATGATGGAAATGCGCAGCCCCCTCTTGTCTTAAATCATAGCGGGAAACGCCATCTCCAAAATTTATTTTGTCTACTATTTTTAACTCCGTTAATAACTCTAGTGTTCTATAAACAGTTGCTAAACCAATTTCAGGTGACTTCTCTTTAACAAGGAGGTAGACATCTTCAGCGCTTAAATGATCCTCTTCGTGCTCTAACAAAACTCTCACGGTCGCCTCACGCTGAGGTGTTAACTTATAGCTAGATGAATGTAAATGCTTCTTAATTCTTTCAATTCTTGTTTCCATTATGATTTGTCCTCCTCGCCACTGTCACGCTTTTATTATAACAGAGAGCTGAGCAATTTCAAAATAAAATCATTACAATCAAGGAAAGAAAATGATTTTTAAATAACAATCATTTTAATTTATTAACTATTCAAGGCTTCTGTTTACTGTACTGCACTTACTACCAGCTTCATTAAAGTCGGTGATACGTAAGCTTCAATGCCTGCCGCAGCCATTAATATGGCGAGTACAGCGATATAAGCCAGTACATATCTACCAAGCAACGGAAAAATAGGCTGACCTAACTTCTTCATAAATTGTCTTCTAATCATTTTAATAGAAAACGCCACTGATAGAGTTGCGCCAAAAATAAAGATAGGAATGATGATTAAATTTTGTGGCAAGATCGACACAAAGGAAAGTAAAAATCCATTCCATCCCATTTGATTAACTAAAAAGCCGACTGTAAAACCAACAACCATGCCTTTAATAAATAATAGCACAAGTATAACAGGAAGTCCGATAATTGAAATCCCTAATATCCACATTAAACCAACAAATTTACTATTGTGGAAAAAGCTCTGCATGAATAAATCATTAGAAGCGGCGACTTTTCCATCTGATACTTGTCCAAAAAACTGAGATAAATAATAAAATAAATCTTCTTTTTGCGTTAAGCTCAAGCTATTTACTACGACCGCTCCAAAAATCACTCCCATAAGAAAGAGGACGACCACAAACAAATATATGGACGAATGTTCGCGAAAATGATTAATGACAATATCCTGGTACTTCTTTTTCTTCATGCCATGGCCTCCTAAAGTTCTAAATAGACTTACAATAAAATGTATGCCTTATTGAACTCTTATATGACATGAGAATCTATTAAAAAAGAAGAATCTATTAATCGTCCATTTTTTAACAAATGTACTTTACCAGCAACGAGAATGAATCTTGTCTTATCTAACAACTAATCCAATTTAGCAGAAATTTTTCCATATTTACCGCCGCCACCAGCAGCTAAAGACAAGGTTCCCCTTCTCGCTTGAACAATATATTGTGCGATTTTTTCTGGTACAACCTCATATAAAGCAGACTCCGGCACTGTATGCAAAATTGCCATTTCGGTCCCAAAGTGATTCAACAGCTTATCAAACCATTTCGGACCAAGGCCAGGAATAAATTGCAGCGGAACTTGAGCAATATATGGAGGTCGCTGCAACCGTCCATGATCAGACGTTTTTAACTCACTTATACGCTCCGCAACCCCTTTTATCACTTTTCCATGACCGCACTGTTGACATATTTTTTGATACTGATCTGCTCTCGCGAAACATTTTGCACAAACTGTTTGATGGTATTTTCCTAAAAGTGGATCAAGTCCATAGTTTTCGACAATTTGCTGGCCGTTTGTCTCTCTTAGCGCTTCTTCTAAATGGATAAAGGTCGCTTTTTCCATACGGATTTTTTGATATTCCCTTGCAATTTTTGCAAGCGAATGGGCATCAGAATTAGTTAAAAAAGGATAAGAATGAAGCTCTATTATTTGATCCGCCATTTGTGTATCCGCGCTTAACCCAAGTTCAATGCCAGCGATTAGTGAAGGATCAAAAACTTCTGTTAATGATTTCTTTACCCCTTTTCCATAAAGGCTTTTAAATGGCGTAAATACATGGGCTGGCATAAATAAACCAGCAAGCTCCTTTACTTTTTCTTGCAGTTCCCTTCCAGTTACATAAACACGCTGTGAGCTTAAATGAATATTTTTCAGATGATTTGTTAGCCAGTCGGAAAAACTTTTCATTGCCTTAAGATTTGCAAAGTAACAGAGGACATGAATTGGACCATTCGTTCCCTCATCATAGATTTCAAGTTCCGAGCCCGGAATGACTGTCAACCCTTCATAATAAAGACCACCTTCCTCAAGCTCAAGCAATTTTCCTTCCTCTAGAAGCCGCTCCATTTCCATGATCACTTCAGGTGAATGACAATCTATAATCCCAACCATATGTAGCCCTTTCAAATCCCTTGCATGGGCAATGATATTTGAAAAAGTCAATGTTTTTGCTCCTGTAATTTTAACCGCTCGACCTGTTTCCGTTCTGCCAATATGGATATGTAAATCTACAAAATAATCGTTCACTTTTTCAACGCCTCTTGAAGTTGTAAATATTGAATCGCATAAGCTGTTTTTGCATCATAAACCCGTTGTTCCCTCACGAACTCAATCGCCTCTTCCAATGTAACCTCCAGCACGTTCACAAACTCATCCTCATCAAGGCTTGCTGCATTTTCTTTCTTTACTAACCCCTTTGCCACATATAAATGGACAATTTCATCTGCAAATCCTGGTGATGTGTAAAAAGAAATAAGCCATTCTAACGATTGACTCTCATAGCCCGTTTCCTCTTCGAGTTCTCTTACCGCTGTATATGCAGGCTCCTCCCCTTTTTCTAGCTTGCCCGCTGGTATTTCGACCAATACCTTCTCCATCGGTTTACGATACTGCTCAACCATAACGATTTTATTGTCGCTTGTAATGGGGATGACCGCAACCGCTCCAGGGTGCTTTACAATTTCCCGTGTTGATGTATTTCCATTCGGTAATTCTACCTCATCCACTTGAAGGCGAATTATTCTCCCTGAAAAAATTGGTTCTGTCTTAATGGTCTTTTCCTCAAGACTTTTCATCATAAGTCCTCCAGTTCTATTCCTAAATGATCTGTACATATAGTGTAGCATACTTAATTTGGAGGAGTATGAATGAAGGTATATGTGCATAAAAGAAAGATAATTCTGATTGGCAAAGCTCAAGAAGTACAAAAGAAACTAACACAATATAATCAATATCATCATTATGTCAATGATTGGATTCAACATATAAAAAACAATAAAGTCTAGCAATTAGTTTGTTCTTTGTTCTTCATTTTTTATACAATAAAATAAAAGAAGAGGTGAAGAAAATGAAAAAAAACAGGCTAGGAAAATCTGATTTGCAAGTGACAGAATTAGGTCTGGGTTGCATGTCCCTAGGAACAGACAAAGCTCATGCCCAAAAAATCATTGAAGCTGCCTTAGATGAAGGAATTAACTATTTTGATACTGCTGATTTATACGACTTCGGCGTGAACGAAGAAATCGTTGGTAAATCATTAAAGCAGGTTCGCGACCAAGTCATTATTGCCACTAAAGTGGGCAATCGCTGGAATGAACAGAAAGACGGATGGCGCTGGGATCCTTCAAAACATTATATTAAAGAAGCGGTCAAACAAAATTTAAAGCGCCTCGAAACAGATTATATCGATCTCTATCAACTTCACGGAGGAACGATTGAAGACAATATTGATGAAACAATTGAAGCTTTCGAAGAATTACAAGCAGAAGGGTTTATTCGTTATTACGGCATTTCCTCGATCCGTCCAAATGTGATTCGTGAATATGCGAAAAAATCGAACATTGTTTCCGTCATGATGCAATATAGTATTCTTGACCGAAAGCCTGAAGAGAAAGTACTTCCCTTCCTTCATGAACAGCAGATCAGTGTCGTAACACGTGGCTCTGTCGCCAAGGGACTCTTAAGTGAAAAAGCTCTGGAAAAGGCTTCTCCGTCCGGATACTTGGAGCATAGCTATGATGAGCTTCAACAAATCATCACAGAACTACAGGAAAAGGTCGCCGATTCTCGCCCGTTAACGGAAGTTGCTTTACGCTACAATCTAGCAAATCCTGCCGTTGCATCTGTCATTGTTGGAGCAAGCTCCATTGGGCAACTGCAAGAAAACGTAAAAGCCGTAAACTCTGCTCCACTGACGAAAGAAGAGGTAGCATTGATTCAGAAGATTGCGCGTGCACATACATATCCAGCTCATCGGTAATCGGAAACCATTCCGTATGTAATTATCCAAGGTAAATAAAGTACGGTTCTCTCACCACCAATTCCCAATTGGTAGCACAAGAACCGTACCCCGCTATAGACCTAAGGTTTTATTTGGCACTTTTATTCTGAAGGTGATCTGATCATTCTTCAAATCAAAGCTCTGAACCTTTACCTTAAAGTTACTTTTGATTTCCATTTGGGTAATACCAATATAAATGGATTGACTACTCGGGTCAATATTGACCCAATTAGGTGTTTCTAATTCTTTTTTCACGTATTCAAGAATCTTCTTTTCTGGTAATTGCAGTAAGCCTAACGACATGTCTGAAGCATATAAAACAAGGTCGCCATTCTCTTGTACCGAGGGCTCCAACGTAATGGAGAGGGGAATTTCAGTTTGAAAGGCTTCAATTGACCCTCGTAATCTAACATTTTCACCAAAATCAACGGTGTATTTATCGCTTTGATCCTTCATAAATTTATCGACATATTCATTGACTAACTCACTTAAATTTTGCTTGCTTGAGTTGACCGTAAATTCAGCGCCCGGCTCCTCCTCAATATAAGTTTTCTCGGGCATTTCTGCTCCAGATACTGGCCATAGCAATAGCGTGAAAAAAAGAATGAATAGAATAGCATTTACTCCAGCCAATCCTATAAATAATTGCTTCCATGACGGTTTTCTTTTTATCTGTATTCTCATTTTTCCCCACCTTCTATTCGGTCTCATCACTTGGCAATCCCGACTGTTCATTAAAATCATCCAAATACTCGAGCACACGCTCAGCCATCAATTTATACCCGCTTGTATTAGGGTGAAAATGATCATCAGATAAGAGGTTGATCGTTGAGTTAGAAAACAAATCTTTAGTCGGAATGTAGATTACATTTTCAAATTCCTCTGTCACCAATTCGCTTGCATGATTCCAATTATCAAGAATGATATCTAATTGTTCAATATCTCCGAAGACACGCTCAAATGGATTGTAAAAGCCAACCAAATAGATTTCCAACTCTGGATTTAGTTCATTCATTTTCGTAAAAATAGCTCTTAATCTCTCAACATAGTTTACTCTTTCTTTTTCAAAAGGCTCCATGTTAAGATTCGTGTAATTACTTCGAACCACTTTCATAATATCATTTGCACCAATTGTGACGAGTACAATGTCTGCCTTCTTAATTGTTGATGCAATCTCGTCATTTTCCAGCCTAAGTAATAATTGATCCGTTCGATTGCCCCTTTTTCCCAAGTTCTCAATCGAAATATGAATATTCTGCTCTTCAAACGTATGATTGAGAATTCCGACATAACCGCCATTATCCGTTTCATCTCCTACACCTTCTGTGAGAGAATCACCGATTGCAACGATTTTTTTATCATCATTAAAGAAACGAATTGCTCCTTCGATTATTTCCTTAACTTTCTCTTTAATCACCACTGTCACTGATTGTTCCTGCCCAGTATCCTCTTCTTGTTCTTCTTCACCATCAATATCATCAGAATGATTCTCTACATCCTCATCATTCATACTTGATACAACACTCACATTTTTTCCCTCAGGTGCAGTTTGAGCTGTTCCTGAAATAAATATATACAGAAGGAAACAGGCGATGATAAGAACAGCTGCTATAACCCACACTTTAATTCCCTTCAATTCTCCACACCACCAATATCAAAATCTATGCATTGTAAAGTCAACAAATCATTTTATCATTCATTATATGTTAAAGTAAGTGGATTTTAAAACCAGCTGCCTCAAGGCTGGCCATAGTCTCCAAAAGAGGCTGAAACATTACAGCTGTCTATCGTTTTTATGTGAAAAGCTTTAATCTTCATCATAGCGCTAATTCTGCCCTTCCTTGCATGCCTGCTGGGGAACAGCCTTTTCCTCTACTTCTCACAAAAGTGGATTTAACAATGGTATACGGCATATTTATTCCTACAAGAAACAAGCAATAAAAAACCCGAACATGACTGCGAAATTGTCATTAGCATTTCGCATCATTGTTCAGGCTTATCTTAGTCGGATTCTCTTGTTCCCTTTAAATATATCAAGAGCTGTTCTATCCTATTTGAACTTTTTCCAATCCATCGGACTTTCGTTTAGCAATTCTTCAAACGACTTATTTTTTTCTCGCAACCGGCGCTCTTCTCTTTTTCTCTCCTCTTCTTCAAGCTGCTTTTTTTCTTCTGCTTCCTTTAATTGCTGCTTCTGGTCCTTTAACTGCTTCAGTAAATCAGCATTCAGCATATCCCCAAGTGTTACTGGTTTATCTTCCTTTTTTGCTTGTATATTCTGTTTCTTTTTCTTCATATTTATATCCATTCCTTTCGCTGCACTCAAGGCACAAAACGCAATGAAGCAATTGCGCCTCGAGCGTTTTTTTTAATATCCTAAGGTCATAGGGATAACAGTCACTACAAATTTAAAAATTGTGTATCCCATCTGTTGTGGAATCGATGTCCACAAAACCTTTGTTGTGGACTGTATTGCTTTATCTGAAAAAGGAGTCACTATTTACAAACGCCATCGCTTTTCAACCTATACAAAAGGATTGAATGAGCTGCCAGAATGGCTTTGTGAGAATAACTGTAAGGATGTCTGTATGGAATTCACATCTAAATATGTCAAAGCTATTCGCGGAAAAAAGACAGACAAAAAGGATGCCAAATGGATTGCTGATTTGTTTAAGCATGACCTCGTAGCTGGAAGCTTTATGCCTCCACATGCGATCAGACAACTTCGTGATCTTATGCGTTATCGTTTTGAACGGACTAACATTATGTCAAGTGAGAAGAACCATCTTCAAAACCGTTTAACCGTGTCTAACATCCAGCTTGGACATGTTGTTTCAGATACCTTCGGCAAAAGCTCTATGAACATCATTGAAAAGCTCCTTAAAAATCCTTTAAACACTACTTTTGATATTGAACCTTTTATCCACGGCTCCATCAAGACTAAACTTCCTGAACTGGAACTTGCCATTGACGGATTGATTACACCGGAGAAGGCTGTTATATAAAGCACCTTTTGGTACAGTGTGCTACCGCTGTGTCAAAAGTGGCATGCACCCCGAAATTCGAACCGCTATTTGAAACTAAAAAAAGCGTAGAGGTCATAAACGGGCAATTATTGCCATTGCACGAATGCTTTTAACCGCTATCTACAATATTCTCAAAAAGAAAGAACCCTATTGTATAAAAAGGCTGATGTTATTCCAGTAAACTGTGAAATCACGGTAGAACAAGCTCTTTTATTAGTTAAATCACAAGGGTTTCGTGTCATACCAGTAACGACCTGAGACTCATTTTTTAACCAAACATCTCCTGTTCAATCATTATGTGATGGCTTGTTTCACTATGCCTTCTTTTCTAGTGGTTGGCCGTAATAGTTATTTCAGACTTGTCCCTCACTATAAGAACTTATATCGATTATAACATTTGTTTCGGCCAACTATTCACCGGCAATTCACAAATAATTTAATTTTAATCAATGATTGAACATTATAAATTGGTATAATTTAACTGTATTCCAATGTAAAGGAGCTATGTTAAATGAAAAACTAACAATTGCAGCACTTTGATTATGTTTGCAGTTAGTGTTTTTTCTAGGAATCTTACGTTTTTACATGCTAAACGGTATCTCCTTCGTAAATGGTCCTAATTTGGTTTAAAGAATTACATTACTAAATATACACTTCTATCTTGAAAAACTTATTAGCGTTTGTATTTAAAGATTAAACTATTATTCAATAATATGGAGGTCTTCTATGAAAGAGTCAATTTTTATTTTTTTCATTATCTTAATAATTATTTTAGCTTTATGGGGATTAACAACGAAATATTTCCCAAAAACCAAAAATACTCAAAGTATACCTTCAAGTATTAATGGTATTACACTTTCCTTAAATAATAATCAAACTCATTTAAATAAACCTGTTTTAGAAATTAATATAGAAAACTCCAATAATTATGAAGTGACGTATGGTAATGAATGGACAATCGAAAGATACGTCAATGAAGAATGGAAAAGAGTATTCCCAATTGATGAAAAAAGCTTTACAGTTCAATTATTCGCAGTAGAACCGCATTCTTCTAGTATTGAAACTATTAATTTACAATCTTATTTAGAAGATGAATTAATTGTTGGGAAGTATAGGATTATAAAGGAAATCGAGAATAAACAAATCAAGTATCTATTGGGAATTACCTTCGAAATCAAATAGACTACGAAAAGTTAAATTATATTTTGGGGAGGACTACAGAATGGGAAAAATTCTCAAATCGTTATTAGTTTCCGTATTCATTTTTAGTATTGTTAATGTAACTAGCGCTTCTTCAGCAACCTATGAGAATACTAAATTTAACCCGAATCAAGGTGCTTTAAAATATAGAAAGTATTGAAAAGACACTTGAAAAAAACTATGGATCACTCAAAAGATTTGAAGATGTTGGCGGACTATATTTTGATGAGATGGGTGTAGCACACATCGGCTTAAAAAATCGAACTTTAAAGAGTACTGAATTGACCAATCATATCATCGAAATTGTAGGGGATAGTTACATTAAACTTGAAGAAGTGAACTACTCTATTACAGAACTTGATAACTTAAAAGAATCTATCTTAAATGATATAGTATCCTTCTTATCATATGAAGATTTTAAAAGATCTACTTTTACAATAAATGCTTTATTTAAAACACAAAACCTAGTCCTTACTTTTAATTATGAAGGATTACCAGAAGATTTAGTAAACCAATTAAAAATAAAATATCAAGATATTTTACTGGTTGAAGAAGTAAATTTTTAATCAAGCCCAAATAAAGGAAGAAAAGAAGATTGGAATCAACAAGTTTCAGGGCTTGGCATTAGAATGTCCAGTGGTTCTTCATGCTCAACTGGTGCAATTTTCTATAAAGATGGGAATTACTTTATCTCGACAGCTGGGCATTGTTTTGGAATTGCTGAAACATCTGCAACGAGAGGTGCTTTAGTAAGACAATATTCTACTAATATTGGAAGACAACACGCCGATGGTCGTGGTAGAGGATTAGATATTGGATTAGTTCGAATTACCACTGATAGTACATTAACTGGTGGGCGATATGCTACAAATAAACTAAAACGTTATAATTCTGTCAATACTTATGACGCAAGTATTACTTCATTGTCAAATGTTTACACTGGTCAATATGCGTGTAAGTCTGGAATTACATCAGATTATACATGTGGTGCTGTGACAAACGCCAATACGACTGTTAAATATCCAGAGCAGACTTACACTTTTAATATTGCCAAAGTAGCAGGTACTGACTGGTCTTTGCCTGGTGATAGCGGTGCAGGTGTTTATAATAGTAGTGGTTCAACAGCAACCTATTTAGGTAATGTTTCTGGTAACTATAAAATAAATGGAGTCGTTCAAGGAGGTTATATTACAAAATTTAGAGATGTTGCAGATTCATACGGTGTATCTTTATATATATCTAACACAATTTATAAAGTAGTGAATTAAAAAAATGGAGAATTTTTTCGGTTCATGAACCCTTCGGTGTTTGTTAAGAAAGTGTCTAATTTTACTTTTAAAAAAACACCTAAAATGTTTTCATTTGATGGCCACTTCATAAAAGATTATTTCTTGCGGTCTAATCTTTTATGAAGTGGTAAAATCCATTATAGCACCTATCCCATTCTATTTCCGTTGTAAGCTTTTGTTCACTATCACTGAACGTATAAGCTCCTCTTATTTAACTCATTCTATGGATGAGGGTTTATCGAAAAGGAGGAAACGAATATGAGCCAAAAGCGTGAAAAAGGAAACATTCAAAAAGGACAGCCTCATGCTGAGAATGTGAAACAAAACATAGCTGCCGAAGAGTTAGAACAAGCTATTCATCCAACAAAAAGGCAGAATTCTAAACAATAATGTAGTGGAGAGACTTGGTTTTCTGCCAGTCTCTCCCCGTCATGTAGTCATCCCTATCCTTCGTGGACAATCGTTTAACTTTGTTTTTCCACTAATTATCTCTGTATCATGTTCAGTTGTTTTAACCCCTAGCCTACGTGCTCCCATGCCAAATGGGCATTCATAACCAACTTCGCTCATTCTGACTAAATTCCTTTTTCCTTTGATTCGATTTCATCATTATCCTAAAATGAAAATACTACGAATATTACAAAAGGAAGGATGAGTGCACATGAGTGAAGAAAAACATGTTTTAGTTACTGGTGGAACGGGTATGCTTAAAGGTGTTGTTCGCTACTTTGTCGAGCAAGGCAATACGGTTTCCGTCGTAGCTAGGAATAAAGAGAAGTTGCAAAGCTTAAGCTTTGCATTTAGAAACCTTCCTGGAACCGTTCATCCCATAGCTATTGATTATACTCAAACCGATGATTTCATTCGTAGAATTTCCCAATCTATTTCCCATTTTGGACCATTTTTCGTGTCAGTTAATTGGATACATAGCACTGCCCCACATACCCCTGCAGCCTTATTACAATTACAGGCGCATACCTCACCAGGCAGCCGCTATGTGCAATTGTATGGAAGTGCCTTTGCCAATCCGGAAAGAAAGGATGACGACAGGAATACATACATAAAAGAATGCCCACACATTCACTATCAGGAAATTATTTTGGGTTTTATGATTGAAGCCAGCTTTTCTAGATGGCTGACCAATCGGGAAATTTGCGAAGGTGTGATTAATGCTCTTCTTGCCTCTTCATCTGAACGAAAAATAATTGGCACTGTTTCTCCCTGGTCTTTAAGACCGTAATCGGTGCCATACTTTGCTTAATCGAACGAAAGAGAAAACGAATTCTAATCGGAGAATTTTAACTTTAATTTCGGCTATATTAATTTTTAGCATGAATCTGCTGCCAACCTAAGTTAAAATTCTGTAAACCGCAAGCCAAAACTCGTTTTTTAACTTAAAATGTGTAATGATAAATTTAACTCAATGATTTTTTTGGAGGAATCGTCATGAGGAAAGCGCTTCGTCTCATTTTGTCATTTCTTTTTGCCTTTTTGACTGTTGGCCTGTATTTTTCCAACCGGATTATGTACATGAAAAAGAAGGATGATGATTTTATCATTGACCGTGAAAAATCTGCTGGAAGATTGAATACCACTTCTTTTGAGCAATTGCCAAAGCGAGAAATTTTGATCGCTTCCAACTTTGGCTATCACTTAAAGGCGATTGTTGTTGAACCCCATCAAACAAATAAATACATGATCTTTTGTCACGGTGTAACAGAAAATAAATTTAACTCCATTAAGTATATGAATCTTTTTTTAGAAAGAGGCTTTAATGCCGTGATCTATGATCATAGGCGCCATGGAGAATCTGGCGGCAAAACAACGAGTTATGGCTATTACGAGAAATTTGATTTAAAGGCGATTGTCGATTGGTTGCGGCTAGATCGAGGACCGGATTTTCTCTTGGGAATTCATGGCGAATCTATGGGGGCTGCCACCATGCTTCTTTACGCAGGTATGATTGAAGACGCGGCTGACTTTTATATTGCTGATTGCCCCTTTTCTGATTTTCAAGAACAACTCGCTTATCGCCTAAAAACAGAATTGAAGCTGCCAGCTAAGATGCTGTTACCCGTAGCCGACCTCTTTATTAAAATGCGCCAAAAATACTCTTTAAAGGATGTTTCCCCTATTTCTGTTATTGATCATATTAAGAAACCCATCCTTTTTATCCATAGTAAGGAAGATGATTTTATCCTGCCGACGATGACTGAGGCTCTCTATGAACAGAAACAAGGACCAAAAAAGTTATTTATTGCTGAAAACGGAGTCCATGCCCAATCATTGAATGAAAATAAAGAGGACTATGCAAAAGTAGTAGATGAGTTTTTAGCGGATTATGTAGTTGTAAAAGACAATAGAAATAAACAAATGGCTGGCATAGACTGATGATGTATCAATGCCAGCCATTTACTATATCGTTAATTTATTTTATTGACAAAACTCATTCTCGGGTTCAAAATTTCATTCGGACTTTTTAGCTGAAAGCTATTGGAACTTGAAGAAAAGTCAATTTTAAGATTTTCGTTTAAAAATACCTCTTTTGATTTTTCTACATAGATCGAACCAATAGTCGTTTCAATCGCCCGGTCATCTTCATCAATTTCGTTAACTAGCCAGAGGGCTGTGACCCCACTTACGACACAACCGCACCCTTCTGTATCATATTTCAGCTTAAGAAAACCCTTTTGCTCTCCAGTCTTTTCCTCAATCTTCTTCGCTGCAATGTCTGTAATGGTAATTTCCATTCTATCATCCCCTCCATCTGCTGATATTGTAGCATAACTACTCTCTTCTTCCACACCTCACGTTCTCGCATCATTTAAATTGGGAAATACTATGAAATATACTTTTAGCAGAACCCAAATTTCCTTAACGAAACATTTTTTCGCTTTCCCTATTTATATAGAATGGCACAATAAGATTGCTATAGACCCACCCATTTAGTTGTTGTTATCCTAGTAATATGTTAAATATAGGAGAGTTCGAAGAATGAATACTGAAAAATATCACAACCTCAAACTAGGCGAACGGGGAGCAATTCTTAGTATTTTTGCTTATATTGTTCTGTCTATCATAAAATTACTTGTCGGCCATATGAGCGATTCTGCTGCTTTAAAAGCAGACGGCCTCAATAATACAACCGATATTATTGCATCACTTGCTGTCCTTATTGGGCTAAAACTGGCGCGCAAGCCACCTGATAAAAACCATCGTTACGGCCATTGGAAAAGCGAAACGATCGCCTCGATGACAGCCTCCTTTATTATGTTAGCCGTTGGGATACAAGTGCTGATTGATGCCGGATCATCTTTATTTGAGGGCAGCAAGGAAGCGCCCGACATTATCGCTGCTTACACTGGTGTTGTTAGTGCAATAGCCATGTATTTTGTTTATCGTTACAATAAAAATTTAGCGCTAAAAATCAACAGTAAAGCCGTGATGGCCGCTGCAAAGGATAACATCTCTGATGCATGGGTAAGTATCGGAACAGCAATCGGGATATTTGCTTCTCAATTAAATATGCCCTGGTTGGACGTATTAACCGCTGTGATCGTAGGGCTGTTAATTTGTAAAACAGCTTGGGATATTTTTAAGCAGGCTGCCCATGAACTTTCTGATGGATTTGATGAAACTAAGCTCGTCATGTATCAAAAGGTAATTTCAAGCATTTTTGGTGTTAAAGGAATAAAAGAAATTAAAGGAAGGAATTACGGTAATAACGAAGTGATCGATGTGGTCATTCTCGTCAATTCAACCTTAGATATCAAGCAAGCTCATGATATTGCAACCGCAATTGAAGACGTTTTGATGGATGGTTATGGAGTCTATGAAGTACATGTCCATGTTGAGCCCCACTGAAGATATTCTGATTAGCTTTACGTTTATTGCGCAGATTTTGAAGATATGTGCGCGTTTTTACGATTTATTGCGGATTTGTTCAAAAAAGCAAGTGAAGAAAATGGTTCTCCACTTGCTATATTGTATAAGCTTTTTAATCAATCTATTTCTCATTGGACAGTAACATTATCAGATACGCCTGTTTGCGATTGAAAAGAATCACTTTACTAAATGGGCTTTGCTTCTTCTAACAAAATGTCAAAATCCTTTACATACACGGCATTTCCAGTAATTTCAACATCTAAAGATTCATTATTTTTTAAAATGCGGACCATAACTCGACCATCTTTTTCAATTTCATGACCTTGCTCAACAATAAGGTGCAAAGATTTTTTAAAATGATGATTAATGTATGTCGCATAAAAAGCTCCCATCACTCCTGAAGCTGTACCCGTTACTGCATCCTCGACAGTACCTGAATACGGTGAAGAAAAATGTCGAGCATGCATATTGGCATTGGAATCAAAGGTTTCCATACAGAATGGGTGCACAGATGCTGTGGGTATTTCCTTTAAAATAGAAGGGAACATATGATTATTAGGGCGCATTTTTTTAAATGCCTCTAATTTTTTTATTGGTATTAATAATGTCCACGTACCTGTACTTCCATATACTATTGGTAAATTGTCTTCGATATCAGATTCTTCCAATCCGATTGAGTCTGCTAGTTCTTTTTTTGAACCATTAAAGCTTTCAAATTTTGGTTGAGCTTGTTTCATCGTTATAAATTGGTCACTTCCGGTTATCGTTACAGGCAATATTCCAGCTCTTGTTTCAATTGTTAGATCCGTTTTATCCCCTAACAATCCTTTCGTTTTTAACGCATAAACCGTTGCCATCGTGGCATGACCGCAAAGATTCATTTCATGACCAGGAGTAAAAAAACGTATTCTCAAATCAGCTACTTCCGATTCAACTGGAAAAGCCGTCTCATTAAAACCTACTTTTAAAGCAATCTCCTGCATTTCCTCTTCAGTTAACTCATCTCCGTTCAAAACAACTCCTGCAGGATTCCCCTTATTAGGCTCTTTGCTAAATGCATCATAATGATAAACTTTTATAGGCTTCAAACCCCATCCCCCTTTTCTTTTATCTCACTCACTTCTGCATTCTTTTTCAACCCTTCTAATTCGTAGTTAAAAATTTCTACAAACATGAGTATAAAACCTCCTTGAACTACCTTTAAATCATTTTACATTATTAATGAATTTCAAATATCGATTTATCACTGTTTTTACTATATCTACTGCCGACTCAAGAATATGGCATCTGCTCCATTATTTCTTCCCGAATCCTATTGCCTAACCATTTTCATGATACCAATCTAAAACTGTCACTCTTTTTCTCTTCACAAATGTTTACTTTTCTTGTTAATACTCAAAAGAATTCTTTTTACCACCCAGAAATATTTACCAGTATTACACAAACATATATTCGCATATAATGAATACGAATATATGTTCCCTTTTGGAGAAAGGAAGATATCAGCATGAAGGATAAAGTGATTTTCCTTGTAGATATTCAATCGTTTTATGCTTCTGTGGAAAAGGTTAGAAATATAGATTATCAGCATAAACCTCTAGTAGTAGCCGGAGATCCTGAAAGAAGGTCGGGAATTATTCTCGCAGCATGTCCAATTGCCAAGAGCTTTGGAATTAAGACTGCTGAACTTTTGTGGCAAGCTCAAATAAAATGCCCTCAACTAGTTGTCGTTAAACCGCATATGCAAACCTATATAAATGTCTCAGTGGCGATTAGCCGGATCATGGAGCAATTTACCGATTTAATTGAGCCATTTTCAGTTGATGAGCAATTTTTGGATGTCTCTGGAAGCTTGAACATATTGGGAAATGAGTACGAAATTGCAGCTGCATTGCAGCAACAAATTTTCAATAACGTCGGAGTATATGCGAGGATCGGTATTGGCAAAAACAAAGCTCTTGCCAAAATGGCTTGTGATAACTTTGCAAAACAAAATGAAGATGGAATATTTAAGCTAGATGAAACGAATATGGGACAGCTTTGGAAACTACCGGTTGGCAAGATGTTTGGGGTTGGAAGAAGAATGGAGAAAAATTTGCAGGGGATGGGCATCTTTACAATTGGGGAATTAGCTACATTTCCCGTCGAAATACTAAAAAAACGCTGGGGTATTAATGGAGAAGTTCTCTGGCAAACCGCCAATGGCATTGACCATTCTCCTGTTTCGGTCAAAACACATGAGCAGCAAAAAGCAATCGGACATCATATGACATTGCCAAGAGATTATTCTGAAATAGGGGAAATCAAAACCGTTTTATTGGAGCTTTGTACTGAAGTAGCTAGAAGATGTAGGAATAAAGGCTATATGGGAACTACCGTTTCATGCGGAGTTAGAGGGACTGATTTTGATGCTCCAACTGGTTTCCATAGACAGATGACATTGCCGGTTCCTACTAATTTTGATATGGATATTTTTACTGCAGCCTATGAATTATTTTTAAGACACTGGGATCGGCAACCAGTCAGAAGCCTTGGTGTTTCATTAACCAACCTACAAGCATCTGACTGCTATCAAATCGATTTATTCGATAACTATTTGGAGAGAGAGCGCTTAAATCATGCATTAGATGCCATATGGAACAAATATGGACGGACGGCTATTTTTCGGGCCTCTTCTTTAACTCAAGCAGGGCAAGCTTTTGAGCGTGCCAGAAAAATAGGTGGACATTACAAATAGGAGTGAACAAATGAAAATAAATAAACTAAGCAAAGGACATAATTTGCGCTGGGAATCAAGTCGGATGATGCTGCCTGAGCATAAAGAACAGTTATTAGAAGAAAAGAGAAAACAGCAAGAGTTTATCCCGCCTCTACTAGATCATGATCAACTCGAAGAGATCAATCGTGAGATTCTGAAATCAATCGAACAGATGCGGGCAGTTACGATTACCTATGCAGAAAAATACGAACCAGCACAGTTCTGGGGCTGGATTCAAAAAATTGATCCAATAGAAGGTTCGTTAAAAATAGTGAATGACGATGATACTTTGAGTCTTTCCTTTACTAAAATTTTACAAGTTGAAATTAGCTAAACTCCCTCTCCAGTCTAGGCCCGCGGATTTTTCTGAAAAGTTTTGCTTAGATGGACATTGTGGAGAATTCAGCAATAATTACAGGTTTTACTGTATGTTGCCAAGCCTGAATTGAGAATGACCGACTTTTTCAAGGTGACAAACTGCAAACTCGATCGTTTTCAGGCGAAAAGACACCGCCCTTACTCGGTGTCTTCCTTTTGTTAAATAGTTTTATAAAATAGTGACGTCAACCCGGCTTAATCAATTTCATAATGGCTTGCTTCAAGTTAAAAACGAACATTCAGTTATCTAAATAGTTACTTCTAACTTAAATTCTGACGATAAGTAATATAAAATTATTCGTTTTTTAATTTGCCTTAGTACATTGTAAAATCGACTCAGCTGCCAAAAAAATTCCGAAAGGATTGCAATGTTGTTTCTCGATTCAGGGCAGCGATTGACGTGGTCAATGGAATCCCTTTTGGACAAACCTCCACACAGTTTTGTGAATTTCCACAAGCTGTAATTCCGCCGGTCCCCATAATAGCTGCTAATCTTTCTTCTTTGTTCATCGCTCCAGTAGGATGGGTATTAAAAAGACGAACTTGGGATAACGGGGCAGGACCGATGAAAGAGGATTTTTGATTAACGTTTGGACATGCTTCAAGGCAACAGCCGCATGTCATACATTTAGATAATTCATATGCCCACTGCCGCGTTTTCTCTGGCATTCTTGGGCCGGCGCCTAGATCATATGTACCATCTATTGGAATCCAGGCCCGCACTTTCTTCAGTGCCTCAAACATTCTTTCTCGATCGACCATTAAATCTCGTATGACAGGAAAGGTTTTTAAAGGCTCAAGCCGGATCGGCTGTTCTAATTTATCGATCAAAGTTGAGCATGCTTGTCTCGGTTTCCCATTAATGATCATTGAACAACTTCCACAAACCTCTTCCAAACACACGCTTTCCCAAACAACAGCAGTTGTCTTTTCCCCCTTTGCATTGACAGGGTTTTTTCTAATTTCCATTAATGCAGAAATAATATTCATATTCGGACGGTACGGAATAATAAATTCTTCTTCATAAGAAGGTGAATGAAGATCAATTTGTCTTGTAATCAGGAGGCGAATGCTTTTTTTAGCTTCCATCTCACTTCGCTCCCTTCGCTTTTGTATAATCTCTTTTTCTTGGCTCAATTAAGGATATATCTACTTCATCATAAGACAGCTCTGGTTCGTTTTTGCTCTCGTTATAATTCGCCATTGTTGTTTTGAGCCACTCTGCATCATTTCGATCTGGAAACTCCGGCTTGTAATGGGCGCCTCGACTTTCATTACGAGCGTATGCACCAAGAGTGATCACTTTTGCCAACTGAATCATTCCTTCTAGCTGTCTAACAAATGAAGCGCTTGTATTGCTCCATTTTGCCGTATCTTCAATATTAATTCTGTGGTAACGCTCAGAGAACTCCTGTAATTTCTCATAGGTTTTTTTTAGTTTTTTATTCTCTCGGACAACGGTCACATTGTCCGTCATCATTTCACCAAGTTCTTTATGAAGAGTATAGGCATTCTCTGATCCATCCATTTTTAAAATAGCTTGATAGTTTTCTTCATCTGCCCTCACTTGCCGTTCAAATATCGATGATGGAATCTCTTGAGCCGACCGATTTTGAGCAAGAATATAGTTGACCGCTTCAGGCCCAGCTACCATTCCCCCATAGACAGCCGATAATAAAGAGTTAGCCCCTAGGCGGTTGGCTCCATGTTGAGAATAATCGCATTCACCTGCAGCAAACAATCCGGGAATACTTGTTTTTTGGTGAAAGTCGACCCATAATCCCCCCATAGAATAATGCACGCCAGGGAATATTTTCATCGGTATTTTGCGTGGATCATCTCCCATAAATTTCTCGTAAATTTCCATAATCCCGCCAAGTTTTACATCAAGCTCTTGCGCAGGAATATGAGAAAGATCCAAATAGACTTTATTTTCGCCATTAATTCCTAGTTTTTGATTTACACACACGTCAAAAATTTCCCTTGTCGCAATATCCCTAGGAACCAAATTCCCGTAGGCAGGATACTTTTCCTCTAAAAAGTACCAAGGCTTTCCGTCTTTATACGTCCAAACTCGACCACCTTCTCCACGAGCAGATTCACTCATTAAACGATTTTTGTCATCGCCTGGAATAGCAGTAGGATGAATTTGAATAAACTCTCCATTTGCATAAGTGGCACCCTGCAGGTAGAGTCGAGCTGCTGCATAACCTGTATTAATAGTTGAATTGGTTGATTTTCCAAAAATCATTCCTGGCCCACCAGTCGCCACAATAACTGCATCAGCAGAAAATGCTTTTATTTCCATCGTTCTTAAATTTTGTGAGGTTATGCCTCGACATACACCATTCTCATCAAGAATCGCTGAAACAAATTCCCAGCCTTCAAATTTTGTCACAAGACCTTTTACTTCATAACGCCTTACTTGCTCATCCAACGCATATAATAATTGTTGACCAGTTGTCGCACCTGCATAGGCCGTACGATGATGCTGTGTTCCTCCAAATCTGCGAAAATCCAACAATCCTTCCGGGGTGCGATTAAACATCACTCCCATTCGATCAAACATATGAATGATTTTCGGGGCAGCCTCACACATCGCCTTAACAGGTGGCTGGTTTGCAAGAAAATCTCCACCATAGACAGTGTCATCAAAATGTTCCCATGGTGAATCATTTTCCCCTTTCGTATTGACAGCACCATTAATGCCACCTTGAGCACAAACAGAGTGGGAACGCTTCACAGGAACAAGTGAAAATAAATCTACTTTCATTCCGGCTTCCACGATTTTTATTGTTGCCATTAAACCGGCTAACCCGCCTCCAACGATCGCTACTTTTCCATTTTGCATATCAGAAACCTCCTGCTTTGAAGTTAAGCCTTGCTATATGTTGTTATTGATTTTGGGCTCATTTGCTCAGAGAACCTTTCAGTTATCCTTAAAGGTCTGTGAAACCAAGGTTTCACAAGAAATAAGCCCAATCAACAATCTTGTTTAACAAAGCCTTAAATTAAACAAAAGCGAAAATGGCTCGAATCCCAATGAATGATAAAAGGATAAAAGCGCCTATAGATATATATTGAAAGGTTTTCTGCGATTGTGGCGAAACAGTAATTCCCCATGTAATCAGGAACGTCCAAAGCCCATTCGTGAAATGATAGACCGCAGAAACAATACCGATTAAGTACAAAATTAACGATATCGGATTTGAGACGATGTCATGCATCATGCTAAAACCGGCTTCAGATCCAAAAGCAACTTGCACCCTTGTTTCCCAAACATGCCAAATCACAAAAAAGAAAGCAATAAACCCTGTTAAGCGTTGAAAAAAGAAACTCCAATTTCGAAAAAAATGATAGCGATTTACATTATTTTTGGATTTTAAAGCAAGATAAACGCCATAAAAAGCGTGAAATGTCAGAGGAATGAAGATTACAAAAAGCTCTAAAACAATTTTGAAAGGAAGATTCATCATAAAACTAGAAGCTGCATTATAGGATGCTTCTCCCCATGTTGCCGAGTAATTTAAAAATAAATGAAAGGTCAAAAATACTCCGACTGGAATGACTCCAGATAACGAATGAAGTTTTCTCCAAAAATTCTCAGTAAGACCTTGTCCCATTTCCAATGCCTCCTTCAATCAATCTACAGAAATAGAGTAGGTGCCAAATTTAAGCACCTATTCTACTTATGCAATTCTATTAATTATGCGCGAAATCTCTCTTTTTATTGTTTTTTACTAGAAGCTCCTTTCCAGCAATGCCTGGATGAGTCATTTCCTTTGGAGCAAGGATGATGTCCAATTCATCAGGAGTTAATATTCCTCTTTCCAACACGATTTCACGCACCGAACGTTTACTATTAATCGCTTCTTTTGCTATCGATGCAGCCACCTCATAGCCGACATGAGGATTAATTGCCGTAATAATCCCCACGCTATTATTTACATACTCTTCCATAACCGATGTATTGGCTGTAATACCGTTAATACAGTACTTGCGAAAAACGGTAAATACATTGGTCATAATTTTAATGGATTGCAATAAATTAAATACTAAGACAGGCTCCATCACATTTAATTCAAATTGGCCCGCTTCACAAGCCATGCTGATCGACAGATCATTTCCGGCTATTTGGAAGGCACTTTGATTAAGCACCTCCGCCATAACAGGGTTTACCTTCCCTGGCATGATTGATGAACCTGGCTGACGTGGAGGAAGATTTATCTCGCCAAAGCCACATCTAGGACCAGATGCCATTAACCTCAGATCATTCGCAATCTTTGACATACTGAGCATACAGTTCTTAATGGCAGATGAGACTTCCAAATAACAGTCCGTATTTTGAGTACCGTCAACAAGATTTTGCGTTCCTTTAATTGGATAGCCACTAAAAAAGGCAAGGTAACTATTTACAGTGGCAATGTATTCAGGGTCAGCATTTAAACCAGTGCCAACCGCAGTTGCTCCCATATTGACCTCATATAAACTTTCTCTAGTATTGCTAATGCGCTTAATATCTCTTTTTAACACTTGAGCGTAAGCATTAAATTCTTGGCCTAGTTGAATCGGAACCGCATCTTGCAAATGAGTCCTTCCCATTTTAATCATGCCATCGAACTCTTCTGCCTTTTGCAAAAACTCCTTATACAAACCATCCATGGCATTAAGCAAATTCTCTAAAGTCATTAAAATTGCTAAATGAACGGCTGTAGGAAACGCATCGTTTGTTGATTGAGCCATATTAACATGAGTATTCGGACTGATGACGCTGTAATTTCCTTTTTCCTCGCCTAACAGTTCTAAGGCACGATTGGCAATAACCTCATTTGTATTCATATTAATAGAAGTTCCTGCTCCCCCTTGAATCGGGTCAACGATAAATTGCTCATGAAGTTTCCCTTCCAATATTTCATCAACAGCGGTTAAAATTGCATTTGTAATCGATTCATCCAACTGCCCAATCGCATTATTGGCTAATGCTGCTGATTTTTTCACGATTGCCATCGCTTTTATTAACGCTTCATCAATGCGATATCCGGTAATCGGAAAATTCTCAACGGCACGCAGCGTTTGAACACCGTAATATGCGTCAGCAGGAATTTTTTTTTCACCTAAAAAATCCCTTTCAATGCGAAATTTTTCAAGATTATCAGACATATATACCACTCCTATTCAATGTAATGCGAAGTCTTATCATGAAACTCTAGAGCAATATGGAACTTAGCAAAATACCGATCGTAACTGCTCCAATTGTTGAAACTAAACCAGGAATCATAAAGCTATGGTTTAAAATATATTTTCCAATTCGAGTTGTGCCAGTGCGATCAAAGTTGATTGCTGCAACAACTGTTGGATAATTCGGGATGAAGAAATAGCCATTGACTGCTGGGAACATAGCAATTAACAGTGCCGGATTAATCCCTAACGTAATTCCTAAAGGCATAAGTGTTCGAACGGTTGCAGCTTGACTATAAAGAAGAATCGATAAGATAAATAGCGCGACGGCAAATAACCATGGTGCAGACGTAACTAAATCGGAAATGGAGCCTGTGATCATCTCGCTATTTCCACTGAAAAAGGTATCTCCCATCCAGGCAATCCCAAAAATAGCCACTACTGCTGCAGCGCCTGCCTTAAAAACACTGCCAGAAACAATTTTTTCAACATTGACTTTGCAAAAAATAATCATGAGAGCTGCTGCAGTAAGCATGATGATTTCAATCGTTGCAGGCATTCCCATTCTTTCCAGCTCACCTTCAATCTCCCAAGCTGGACGCAAATTCTCAAATGAACCGAAGAAGACAACTAAAACAGCGGCAAGTAAGAATAATGCAACAGAAAGCTTAGAGCTTTTATCTGCCACAAACGCTTTCTTTTCCTTTTTAATCGGCGCTAATCCCGCTTCTAATCGTTTTAAATATTCCGGATCGTCAGACAGCTCTTTACCCGTTTTACTAGCAATAAATGCTCCAATCATACAAGCAATAAAAGTTGATGGAATACAGATCATTAAAATATCCGTGAGCGTAATATTAAAGTCAGCTAACAACGCCAACAAAGCAACCGTTGCCGCGGAAATCGGACTAGCGGTTATCGCTTGCTGGGATGCTATGACAGCAATGGACATAGGTCTTTCTGGTCGTATCCCCGCTTCACGTGAAACCTCAGCAATCACTGGTAATACTGAGTAAGCAACATGTCCAGTTCCCGCACAAAATGTAAATAAATATGTCACCATTGGTGCTACATAGGTGATATATTTCGGATTTTTCCGCAGTGCCTTTTCAGCTAAATAGACAAGATACTCCATGCCGCCTGCAGCTTGCAAAGTACCGGCTGCTGTTATAACGGCTAAAATCATCAGCATGACATCAATTGGAGCAGAAGTTGGTTGGAGACCAAAAATAAATACAAAGATAGCTAAGCCGACACCACCCATAACTCCAAGTCCAAGACCTCCCAGTCTTGCCCCAATAAAAATACAAGCGAGCAGTATAACTAACTGGAGCCAAAGCATCATTGATTACCTCCTATCATGATTCAATTTAAAGAATGGCTTTACTTTAAATATTTCATCACCACCTTTTTGTGAATATTTTCACATAAGTATCCGTCTCGAATGACATTTATTCATATAGGCTATTAATAACCTTCATCTTCATCATATTGACGACCTACAGAAATCTACAATATGTTACAGCGCCGGTCGAGATATACATAATTTTGTCATTTTTAATAGAACATTCATTTTTACGATCCTTTACAATGAAAGAGGAAAAGAAACAGCGATATGAGTTTTTACTCGAAGGAAGGATCAATGAAGTGAATAGAAAACTCTTAACTTATTTATTGCTAATTATCCTTGTTCCGATAGCAGGGGAATTCAACTTTTATCCTTTAAAAACGGAAATTAGGATTAGCTTGGGAACTCCTGTCTTTTTCTTTATTCTGCTATGGTCGAACAGGATTAACCCAATAGTCGCCGGGTTTCTTACGGGGCTGTCAGTCGTTATTTTTCGGGTACAACTCGGAACCACTATTATGGTTGACAGTTCAATTGCTTCGCTATGGGGGTTCCATGGACCGGTTTTTTTCTATTACTTTACATATGGACTTTTCTTTTATTTATTAAGACTAAAAAAGTTTCTTCATGCTCCGTTTATCATGGGATTACTTGGGGTCGTTACAGAGGTTTCTGCCAGCATGCTCGAAATCGGGGCTCGAAATTTAATATTTCAACAAGAAATGTCATTCAGTACCTTTATGTGGATTAAAAGCATTGCCATCCTTCGCAGCTTTTTTGTTCTCGGCTTTTTTAATATCATTATATTGCGCAAGACAAAGCAAGGAGAAGCTGAGCTAAGAGCAAAAAATGAACAAATGCTGATTCTTGTTTCTAATTTATACGTTGAAATGATCCAACTGACAAAAACGATTCAAAATGCAGAAAATCTTACAAGAGAATCATATGAGTTATATATCGAATTAAAAAAGGAGAATCATCGATTTGCGACAAACCTTCTCTCTATTTCGGGAAAAACGCACGAAATAAAAAAAGATGATCAACGGATTTTCTCTGGGCTGGCAAAATTAATAGATAAAGGGCCAAATCTTGATTATATGAACATTGAAGAAATTCTCAATGTCATTGTAGCCTCTAATCATAATTACAGCCTGTTCTTAGAAAAAAAGATCCATTTTCGACTATCTATTAACGGAAGTCATCCACCCTATCGAACCTATGTGATTTTATCAATCATCAACAACCTTGTCGCAAATGCTGTTGAAGCAATTGAAGGTTCAGGAGAAGTTGTCATTTCTGTTAATCTGAATGAAGACTTTTTAATTATTTCAGTATCCGATAATGGTCCAGGAATTGCGAAAAAACATAGAAAATTAATCTTTCAACCTGGATTTACTACAAAATTCGAAGGCAATGGAAAACCATCAAACGGAATTGGTTTAACCTATATAAAAAATGTAATCGAAGAAATAGAGGGGACGATAGAATTGGTCGATCAAGAGAAAGACAGTGGCACAACCTTCGTCATTTCTCTGCCAATCAACAAAATGAAAGGAAGTGATTTTCGATGAGATTTTTCCTTGTTGATGATGACGATTCGATAAGGATGATTTTATCTGACATTATCGAAAATGAACATTTTGGCGAGATTGTCGGCGAAGCAAGAGACGGTTCAGAGATTGATACAGTGCTATTATCAAGAAAAAAAGTGGACATTCTTCTCATAGACCTGCTAATGCCCCATCGTGATGGTCTAGAAACCATCCGGGCTATTACACCTGATTTTACAGGAAAAATTGTGATGCTTTCACAAGTTGAAATTAAAGAATTAATCGGCGAAGCCTACGCTCTCGGGATTGATTATTATATTTTGAAACCGATTAACAAGCTTGAAGTCATTAATGTTTTAAAAAAAGTTAGCGAAAGAATTATTCTCGAAAATTCCATTCACAGATTTCAGGCATCTTTAAGTCAAATTGATTCTCTCCAATCGATAAAAGGTGAAGAACGGCCTGTTGTCAAAGAAAGGTCCATTCGTTTCCAAACAGAATGTCAAAGCATCCTAGCCGAGTTAGGAATTCTTTCCGACGGGGGACATAAAGATATTATTGATATAATGGAAATATTATTTGAAAACGAAGACGATGTGTACTCAACCATTCCTTCTTTAAAATTATTGTTTGAAAAGGTCGTACAGAAGAATGGAAATGGCTGCGAAGATTTACAAAAAGAGGTCAAAGCCTCTGAACAAAGAGTAAGAAGAGCCATTCATCATTCTTTAAATCATATAGCAGCTCTCGGATTGGATGACTACACCAACCCTATTTTCGAGCAATATGCATCGAAGTTTTTCGATTTTTCACAAGTAAGGCTCAAAATGTATGAATTAAAGCTAGGCTACCAAGTAGAAAATCAAGTTCCCCGAATAAACATCAAAAAGTTCATCCAAGCATTGTACTGGGAAGTGGTGAAACAGAGGGAGTCATAAAGCAGAAATACACGAAAAAGCTTGTTGCTGAACAAAAGTAACAAGCTTCTTTCATTTAGCTCCAGACCTCCTTAAGAGTTTTTTTGAAAATATGGTCAAGTTTAGGTGTGCAATCTGGGGAATTGACATTGATTGTTCGTGTATAATCACTTAAACGCAAGATTTCCTCATTTAAAAAATCGACTATGATATCAATCTTTGGTTCAAGAGCAGGTTTTTCCCCGCTCATTTTTCTTTTCAGCAGCATTTTAATCTCTGTTTTTAATTCCCCAGCAGGTATAAGAGACTCCAATAACTGCGGAAATTCCAAAGGCGGAAATTGATTATATTTTTCAATCCATTGAGCAGCCAAAACTGGGCGGAGGACATTAAAATATTTCTTTATATTCACTTCATCCCCCTGCAAATACTTTCGAAAATTGTCGCTCGCCATATTTAAATAATGATGTAAACATGTATTAGGAGAAAAGATTTCTTCACTGAGCTCCTTCATCTGCTCAATGGTCGAAAACGCTTGATAATACACGATTCCAGAATGAAGCCATTCCATCAATGGAGGGTTTGATTTTCTAAATAATCTCAATGCTTTAGTAAGTTCCCAGCCTGTTATATCCAATAAGTTATGAATCGGCAATTCAATCACATCTCGTTTTTTTCCTATCCCCATTTGATCGATCGCTAAATAATCCTCCATTCTATGGACGTAGATAAAGCGAACATCATAGTCGCTATCTTTTGATGGAAAATCCCACGCCCTACTTCCCGATTCAACCGCATAGAGAATCTTCACATGATAGTCTTCCTCTATTTTCATTAATGATTTTAAAATCCTCTCTTTCAATGACCATACCCCAATTCAAAGCATGGAAATTCCCAAGCTATTTTTTGTCGAATATACTCCCTGTCAGTTTTTCAGCTAGATTAGGAAACAAATTATAAAGAGTGCTTCCCATATTCATCCATCGTGGTAAATTTAATTCACGCTTCGGATTCATCATTAATTTGATTATTTGTTCGGCCACATAATCTGATTTCAGCATCATTCTTTTTACATTCTTCACATAATTCCCAGATTTGTCAGCAATGCTAAAAAAATTCGTTTCAATTGGACCGGGATTAACAGCAGATACAAAAATATTTGTTTTTAACAGTTCCATCCGCAGGCTGTTTGTAAAACCGAGGACAGCATGCTTTGTCGCAGCATAACCGCTCGACTTCGGCGTAGCAAGCTTACCTGCCTGTGAAGCAACATTAATAATATGACCGCGGTTCGCATTTATCATAACAGGCAAAACCTCCATCGTGCAGGCGATTAACCCAAGAACATTCACACGAAACATTTTTTCAATATCTGCAAAATTCGCTTCTTGAAGCGATTCGAAAATGCCAAAGCCAGCGTTATTTAAAAGAATATCGATATGGCCTACTTCCTGAAGAATTTTTTGAAAAACGATTTTGACTTCTTCAACATTACTAACATCTAACTGATAATAGAACGCTCCAACAGTTGTTCTTTCATTCACCTGTTCACATATTTCAGCAAGCTTCTCTGTTGAACGGGCGAGCAAAATAGGTCTAGCTCCCCTTTCCGCCACCATCCTTGCTACTTTTTCACCAATACCTGAAGAAGCACCGGTAATAACGATGTTTTGATTGGTTAATGTCACTATTTCCACACCTCAACTTACTGAATATCGAAATACACCATTTTCACTGCTTTCCCTTATTTCCTTCACGGCCATTAAATAGTCAAACTGTCCAACGGTCTCTGACATTGTGAGTGAAAGCTGGCGTTCATATACTTTTGGAAAAAGGAGCTGACATGCTTCAAAAATGGTCAATGCATTTTTCTCAAGCATCTTCTTAACCTTTTTTGCCCGTTCATGCTGCTGGGTTAAACGGTGATGAATCAATTCATTTTTATGTAAGATGTCTTCACCATGACCTGAATAGACAAGATTCATCGGGATATCCAACAATTTTTTTATAGAAGCATTATATTGAAGAAGCGGCTTCGGTCGGTCACTCTTTCCTGATATTGGTGGTTCTAATATTGGATTAGGGGAAACATGGGCTAACAGGTGGTCACCCCCAATGTAACAGCCATCCTTTTCCCGGTATAAGCCAATATGACTTTGAGCATGACCTGGCGTCTCAATGACCTTCCAATCAGATAATCCTTGCGGTGAATCTCCTTCTGTTAGAAAGCCGGTCAATAAACGGTTGCAGGAATATTTCAATTCCTTCTTTATCGCCCCTGCCAGTCGCCAATAATCCTTTGGAATCCCGAATTCGCGAAACGATTTTATAAAAAACTGGTCATTTTCAGTTAAGAAGCTTTCCGTTGGCTGCAACCATCGATTATTTAATCGATGTCCATATACTGGAAGAGAAGGTGAAAAATAATCGAGTAGACCTGCATGATCAGGGTGATGATGGGTTAGCACAACCTGCTCCACATCTTCTGGTTGCAGATCCAATTCTTTTAACTGTTCGTTCAATGCCTGCCAAGCCTCATCTGTTTTCGGTCCAACATCTACCAATGTTAACAGGTCTCCCTTAATGACATACACATTCACATCTCCAACTGGAAAAGGAGTGGGCAAAATTAATTTGGCAATACCATCTTTCCATTCCGTCATCATTTAATCTCCTTAAACATTATTTTCCCATACTTAATAATTCATTATATAAACGTATACAATCATTAGTTTACCTTCACTTTCAATAACTGTCATTATTTTCACATATTTGATCATGTACAATAGATTCAAATTATAACCAACAATTTTGCACAAAGTAAATGTCGTTGTTCTAACTTGAGGTTGACCATGGTAAATTCGATTCAGCTTATATTATATAAAATTTAATTTTTTTCATAATCATACTTGACAGACAAGCTCTTGATCTTGCATAATCTCTATTAATATTTATACAAAGCAATGACTAAGGACCAGTAAATGGAAAATGATGAAAAGAGAGTGAAGCTCAGCGGCTGAAAGGCTTCACCATCCGCTTACCATTGAACCTACCTCACGAGCTGTTAGCAAATCTAACCGTCTGCCGGCGTTAACGGATATGAGCTCATCTGGCTTGTGCTAGATGAACAAAGGTGGTACCACGGAAGCAACCCTTTCGTCCTTTAGAGGATGAAAGGGTTTTTTTATAGATAAGGAGAGGATGACATGAAAAAAATCGCAATGATCGGGGCCGGCTCGATGGCTGAGGCTTTAATTTCCGGCATGGTTGAAAAACAATTTATAAAAGGCGAACAAATTTGGGTGACGAACCGCAGCGACCGAGAAAAGCTAAATCGACTCCATAAACTATACGGGGTAAATCCAACATACAACTTTGAAGAAATGCTTCAAGATGCTAACGTCATTCTTTTAGCGATGAAGCCAAAGGATGTTGCTTTAGCAGTAAAGCAAATAAAACCTTATTTAAATCATGAAACACTTCTCGTCTCCATGCTTGCTGGAGTCTCGATTAAAAGTATTGAAATGCTTACCGAGCTATCGGTTTCAATCGTTAGGGCAATGCCAAATACTTCTGCTGCGATCGGACAATCGGCAACTGCCCTTGCTGCTAATTCCATTGCTACAGAAGAACAAATTAATTTAATCAAAACAATGTTTGATACCGTTGGACTTACCGTTTATGTTGAAGAAAAGCAGCTGGATGCAGTCACTGGACTATCAGGAAGTGGTCCAGCTTACATTTATTATTTAATTGAAGCAATGGAAAAAAGTGCAGTTGAAATCGGACTTAACGGAGAATTGGCACAGAAACTCATTGTGCAAACGTTAATTGGAGCAGCTGGAATGGTTTCGAGAACGACAAAGCCGCCAAAGCAGCTCCGAAGAGAAGTAACGAGTCCTGGTGGTACGACCGAGGCAGGGTTAAAAATTTTAAAAGAACATCAAGTCCAGGAAGCTTTTATTCAATGTATTAAAGAAGCTACCTCTCAATCAAAAAGACTTGGTCTTACATTAGCGGAAGAGCTTGAAAAAGAGAAGCGGACATAAGATAACAAACTTGGCTATCGGACATGCACTGGGAATACCAATCGCTATTCCCTACCCACTTAATACGAAAACAGCTAAAGAGAAAAGGAAGTTAGCAAATGATTGCCTTCCTTTTTGTGTCAAAAAACAGTTTCTAGCCTTATTGATTTCTCAGTATGCGTTTTAAATCTTTTATTTCGCTTTCATGCTTCACAGAACGAGCTGCTAGAGTATCAATCAACAGTTGTTGATCTTCTAATGTAATTTTAAGTTCTGCTTCTGCTCATCGATATGTTTCCCTATCTGCTCAAAATAGGGACCAAGACCATTGATGAGATTATCTTTAATACTTGAAATATCTTTCTTAAGTTCTTGCTGAAATACTTTTTATTCTTGTTGAAACTCTTTGAATTCCTGCTGAAATTCCTTGACTTCTTGCTGACCTTCATTGAGTTCTTTTAATTCATTGAGGATTATTTTTAATGTATCTTCCATTAAAAATCACTCCAAGTTTTTTTATTAATTATAGCACGGTTAAATCAAGAAAAAGGTTTTAATCTATTATTCATTCTTAGCATTTTATCAACGATACTATATGGTTGAACAATGGCCTAAATTTAAAATAAGCATATATTTTTTGAATTTCTCTTTCCATTGTTATACTTTTAACATATCTAACAGAGGAGGTAATCCATTTGCAAGCAAAGTTATTTTCTACTTACTCAATTAAAGATTTGACTTTAAAAAATCGCATCGTCATGGCCCCGATGTGTATGTATTCAAGTGAAAACGAAGATGGAAAAGTCGAGGATTTTCACATTACCCATTATGTCAGCAGAGCAGTTGGGCAAGTTGGACTCATTATTCAAGAAGCAACCGCAGTAACACCTCAGGGACGCATCTCATCAAAGGATCTTGGAATCTGGAGTGATGATCATATTGAGGGATTATCTCGATTAACGAAGCAAATCAAGAGCTATGGGAGCAAAACAGGAATCCAGCTTGCACATGCTGGCCGCAAAGCAACTGTAGAAGGTGAAATTTTGGCGCCGTCCGCAATTCCTTTTGACGAAAACATGAAAACACCGAAGGAAATGACAAGAGAAGATATCCATGATGTAATTGAGGCTTTTAAACAAGGAGCTTTAAGAGCAAAAAAAGCAGGCTTTGATGTGGTTGAAATCCATGCTGCCCATGGATACTTAATAAACGAATTTTTATCCCCTCTTTCCAACAAACGAACCGATCCATATGGCGGATCCGCCGAAAATCGCTACCGTTTTTTACGGGAAGTTATTGAAGCGGTGAAAGAAGTTTGGAATGGACCACTATTTGTTAGAGTATCAGCGTCTGATTATCATCCAGATGGAATGACACCGGAGGATTATGTCACACTTTCAAGGTGGATGAAAGAACAAGGAGTCGACCTGATCGATGTCAGCTCTGGAGCGGTTGTACCTGCAAGAATTCATGCATATCCAGGTTATCAAGTTCCTTTTGCAGAAGCCATTAAACATGGAGCAGACATCCCGACAGGCGCAGTCGGTTTAATTACAACCGGAATTCAAGCTGAGGAAATTTTGCAAAATAATCGCGCAGATCTCATTTTCCTAGCACGTGAACTTTTACGTGACCCTTATTTCCCTAAAACCGCGGCAAAAGAATTAGGAACGGCAATCGAACCTCCTAAACAATATGATCGTGGATGGTAGGGCGTTCATTTATCCAGTAAGCATATCAATTCAAATGTAATTGATATGCTTTTTCATATCGAAAGCCAAAAGACTCGGTTGCTCAGCGTATCATATTCGCATTTTGCGGCAGGAGCGAACTGATTTTTGCATCCCGCATGTACTTTATCTTCTCCCCTCTTTTGGTGAAAAAACTTATCATTAAAGATGTTATTGTGAAATCCATTTTTGATGGTTTACCAGTTTACCAAAGCTGGACTTTTTTATAAATTTATGTCCCTAGCAAGTTTTTTTTAATCGAGAAAACTGTCTAGCCTTAAAGCCTAAGACGGTTTTCTCGTTTCTTTTTTATGATGCACCAGCATACTGCATGTTTTAATGTTTTGATAACCACTGGTATTCAGATTATGAGCGACATCAACATGGTTCACTTAAACCTATTATTTCACCGACGGAATCTCAATTTCTTTAAAATCATGTGCCATTTCAGTCATTGCGAAAATTTTTTTCGCTTCAGCTTCAAGCATTTTCCAATCTTCGCGATCATATCTCGAGCTAATATGGGTTAAACATAATTTCTTAGCATTGGCCGCTTTTGCGATCTGTGCCGCTTGCGTTGTAGTCGAATGAAAATATTCATGGGCCAATCCTTCTTCACCAGATGCAAACGTCGCCTCATGAATAAGCAAGTCAGCACCTTCTGCTAATTCCTTTGCTGCCCCACAAAACCTCGTGTCTCCTAATATGGTCACCACTCTCCCCTTTATATCAGGTCCTGTAAACTTTTTTCCATCCACAACGTTCCCATCTTTAAGGGTTACGCGCTCCCCATTTTTGATCTTTTTATAGACTGGACCTGGCTCAATCCCAGCTTCTTTCAGTTTGTCGACTAATAAAACCCCCGGCCGATCCTTTTCTACAACTCGATAGCCATAAGAAGCAATTCCGTGCTCCAGCAAACGTGCCTCGACAAGAAACTGTTCGTCTTCAAACACGATTCCCTCGCTAACTTCAACAAAATGAAGGGGATACTTTAAGTAGGTTTGACTGACAGAAAGATTTGTTTCCACAAAGTTTTGAATTCCCTTCGGTCCATAGACCGTCACGTCCAATTCGCCCCCTTGAAAGGAGCGACTTGCCAAAAAGCCAGGAAGGCCGTAAATGTGATCACCGTGTAAATGGGTTATAAAAATTTTTTCCACCCTTCGTGGCTTTAAAGTTGTATGTAAAATTTGATGCTGCGTTGCTTCACCACAATCGAACAGCCAAACAGAGCCTCGTTCTTCAAGTAATTTCAAAGCAATTGACGTAACATTGCGCAGCTTTGCCGGAACTCCAGCTCCCGTCCCTAGAAATAAAACTTCCACAATAAAACTCCTTTCTTCCATTCCAGTACATCTTTATTTATATTTAATCTCAAGTATTGCTGGTTTGAACATGATACAGAACTGCACGAAAGTACAGAAATGCAAGCAATTTATCCAGTAAACCTATAAGAACATTTACCAAACCATAATTCTTACTTACTATACCATATGTGCCATTTATGTTCATTTTGGATAGTTCCATCATAAATGACAAAAAATAGCGAAGAAATATGCTAAAATATTTGCGAATTGCTTCTGAACACTATAAAATTCATATTTGAGTCAAATTCGTAGAACTTCTTTCAAGTAAAGTCTAAACTAGAAGATATATGATTCATACATAAAGTGAGAAAAGAGGTCTAGTATCTTGAACCAGAATGATAATCAAACAGCACTCATCATGATATTTGGAGCAACTGGTGATTTAGCAAAACGCAAGCTATTCCCCTCTCTATATAAATTGTTTGAAAAAGATAAGCTCTCTAAAAACTTTGCCGTTATCGGCGTAGCGAGACGCCCTTTAACAAATGATGAATTTCAGCAGTCGATCAAGGAATCTGTTAAAACAGCGATTGAAAAAGAAGATCGAATTGATGAATTTGCATCCCATTTTTACTATCATTCCCATGATGTCACTGATTCCGCTTCCTATGCGGCATTAAAAAATATGGCATCTGATCTCGATAACCATTATCAGTTAAATGGAAATCGCATCTTTTACTTGGCCATGGCTCCCGAGTTTTTTGGATCGATCGCCCTGCACTTAAAGTCAGATGGACTTACAGACGTGCGCGGCTTTAAACGTCTTGTGATTGAAAAACCATTTGGCCATGATTTAGAATCTGCCAAAGAACTTAATGATCAAATTAGAACGGCATTTTCTGAGGATGAGATTTATCGTATTGACCATTACCTGGGCAAAGAAATGGTGCAAAACATCGAAGTCATTCGTTTTGCAAATGCCATTTTCGAACCATTATGGAACAGTCGCTTCATCTCCAATATCCAAGTGACCTCAAGTGAAATTCTTGGTGTTGAAGAAAGAGGCAGATACTACGAAAATAGCGGCGCCTTGAGAGATATGGTACAAAACCATCTGCTCCAGATGGTGGCCTTACTTGCGATGGAACCGCCAATTCGCTTAAATACAGAAGAGATTCGCTCAGAAAAGGTGAAGGTATTAAGAGCACTGCGTCCTATCGAAGGTGAAGAAGTAAATAAATACTTCGTGAGAGGCCAATATGATGAAGGGACCATTAATGGAAAAACAGTGCCAAGCTACCGCCAAGAACCAATGGTTGCGGAAAATTCCAACACAGAAACATTTGTTGCTGGAAAACTGTTAATTGATAATTTCCGTTGGGCAGGTGTTCCATTTTATATCCGAACTGGAAAAAGAATGGCTGCGAAATCCACCAAAATTGTCATCCAATTTAAGGATGTTCCGATGAATCTTTATTATCAGACAGAGCAACCATTAAATCCAAATTTACTCGTAATCCATATCCAGCCTGAGGAAGGTGTAACCATTCATCTCAACGCTAAAAAGGCAGGTACAGGAATGGAAGCGACACCGATTAAGCTAAATTATGCCAATAAAGGGATTGATGGAATCAACACACCTGAAGCGTATGAAAAGTTATTATACGATTGCATGCGTGGCGATGCTACCAACTTCACCCATTGGGATGAGGTAGCCCTTTCATGGAGCTTTACCGACAAAATTTCAGACATTTGGGAAAACCATGTTGATGAAAGCTTTCCTAATTACAAATCAGGCACAATGGGACCTAAATGCTCTGATGAACTCCTAGAGAAAGACGGCTACTTCTGGTGGCCCGTTACCAATTTAGAAGTGAACGACAAGTAAGAAAACATTCCTTATAAGAACAAAAAACAACGATTGTTACCAATCGTTGTTTTTTCACGATGCGATAATTTTTAAATGTTTCGACGGATGCACTTCGAAATCTTTCATCATAATAAATCTTGTTTAACTCACAACTTCGTAACTTTTTGACTTTGTTAAACAATATTGTTAATAAAACTCATTTCGTGTTAATGCTAAAAGCTTCTCAAAATTTCATGAAAAAAAAGAAGAAAATGTGCAAAAAATCACCACAGATTTTTAACAAAGCCTCCTTTTTTAAAATCCCACTTCTCATCGCATTCAAAATAGGCTTTTTTTACTCATAATAAAGAACATGGGGATTACAGATTAATCCCCTGATTTACGTCTATAAAGATCCTCAGTTACTTTCCCCACATAAAAACAGCCATGACTTTAACTACATTAACATTTGCATGAGGCAAGCTATTTATCTGATTTTTCAGTAAACCAATTGTACAATTCTTTTGATTGGATTGTCAGAAATGTGTTATTTGCCCTTTTTAAAGTAATCGTTCCATCTGTTGACGTATCGACACTATCGACCCTCCATACTTGACTTTCACTTGCATAATACTCTTTTTCTGTATACAATCGATACCAGGTTGTACTCCCTTCAACGCTTTCGACAATTTTGAAGTTGCCTACTTTCTCTTCAAATTCACCACTTCCAGCTCCGATGGTTACTTGGATAATTTTAAAACCTTGGTCATCCTTATAAAAATTAACTTCTTTATTCGAAGTTGTTCTTGTACTGCCGTTCGGTGTTGCTTTAAAGGTGATTGCACCAGTATAATATGGAGGTCCCGCTGGTTCCTCTATCGGATCAACTTGAGTCGCCACAACTTCCAATTTTATATTTCCGGTCGCTCCTTGGAAATCAATATCATGATCACTGTGTGGCCAATCGACTAATACTCTGTATTTCTCAATATCATTTTCAGGGCGAAATGTCGTTAAGTAATCCACATCAACCCAATTATTATCAATATATCTTTGGAGACTCAGCTTAACGGGGGAATTTTCCGCAAAAAGGGCACCGCTTCGTTCTAAGTGAACTCTGTATTCGACCGGTAAAGTTGTATTATTTTTATTAATTTGGAATTTATACGCCTCTAATGTAGGCATTCCAGGATATAAATCCTCACCTAAAGCAAACTGACCATCACCAATAGTCTGGCCTTGACCATTGACCGCCTCAACATCAAACTTAGCTGCAACGGCGACATTATTGTCACTTGTAAAGCTTTTACTAAAATAAGCGATTGTTCCAATTGTTGCAATTGTTAATAATAGAACACCTATTAAACTAAACCATAGCTTATGTTTTTTTAAAAAGTTCATCCTTTTTTCTCCTATCCAACATATTTTAAAGAACGAAAACAAACTTAATAACGAACTATTTTCTAAAAAAAATATCTTCCAATTGTGCTATTTTTTCTTAACCCTCATTACTCCTTAATTGATCACCTCCTAAAAATTATTTTTGTGTAAGCTGCTCTTCTTTCCGAACAGCCAGTATTTTTTTGATGATCTTTGCGCTTAAGACAAAAGAGATGGTGAGCGTTAAAAGGATAAGACCGAGCGGACCTTTTAAAGAGCTTAACAGCAAACCGAGTTTCGGAATCTTGAAAGCGACCGCACCAGCTATTTGTTCAAGTGAAACAAGGTCTTGGTCAACCAAATTATTAGCATCCCCTTTTGTTTGAAAAAGACTTGTCCCATTATTGTCCACAATACCGACAATGCGATGTGTAACAAAAGTTCCATTATGATTCCGATAAGTAACGACATCATTTACCTTTGGCGTCTCAGTACTGTAAGGATGGATAATAATTAAGTCCCCTTCGGATAATTTGGGATCCATGCTCCCAGTTAAAACCGTTAACAAATGGAACCCTAAAATCGATGGTAATCCATCAGAATTTCTACTTACTTGAATAACGTTATAAAGAGATATGAGCATAATAACAACAAATCCAAGCAGCACTAAATTCCCTGTTGCCTTAAAAATTCTTTTAATCTTTACTCCCCCTTTCATGTCACCTTAATAAAATATAAATCGTTCTTTAATAAGAACGATTTATATAAAGTATAATTCAGTTCTAAGCATTAGACAAGACTATTTTGTTCGAAATAGTGAAAAAAATGTTTAATTAAACGTTTAGAAATTTGTAATCTTATACAAGTAATTGACTGTACAACTATGCTTCTCCTTCATGAATATTAGAAGATTTTCTAAACCGATTACGCCATTTTAAAAGAAAAAAAAGAACTATCACACAACACAATATGATTAAGATGAGCTTCAAAAAATGTTCTATCCAAGTAAAAACAAACTGCCATTGATTACCGAACACATAACCGATACCGATAAACATCGATACCCACAGGGCAGTTCCTGTATAGGCATATAAAGCAAAGGTTCGATATGGAATTTGAATAATGCCCGCAAAATAGCTGTTGAACTGTCGGATACCGGGTAAGAAGAAACCAAATAGAAGCATTTTGTTCCCATATTTCTCATAAGCAATTTTTGTTTTCTCCAAATATTTTGGTTTTAAAAACAACCATTTACCGTATTTATCAATCAATGGCATCCCCAATTTTTCTCCGAACCAGTAGGTGGTCGTTATTCCTATCACAGATCCGGAATACGCTGCAGCTAGAGCTGGTAGAAGGTCGAGAACATTTTTATAGGATAAATATCCAGTATATGCGAGGGTCGAGTTTCCAGGAGGTATCGGAAGAGCAATTAATTCCATAGGTAAACCGATTAACAACACTAAATAACCATATTGAGCAAACAAACGTTCAATCATTTCCATAAACTCTCCTCATTTCTCCCACTTTATTTATTGGTTTCATGAAATATCCAGTTCTATACCATTATTGTTCGTTAAGGATTAAACTTTATACAAAAATGGTAGCGGAAGATTTTGTCCGTTTAGAAGCAAAATTCGGCCTCTCTTTCAAACAATGAGGCGTTTCGATTTGACCAAATCGACCAATTTTTTTCAAGCATAAGCCTTGTTTAAAAAAAGTGAAACACTCTAAAACTGGACAGCAGGGTTCTTAAAATTTCAGTGAATCTTTGAATCAAGCCGCTTGCCCATCCTTCCAAAACATAGCAGATATTCACCAGCTAATCCCATGAAAAAAGCAAGTGGAGAAAAACCATTCGTTTTTCTCCACTTGCTTAGTTAAGAGGACCTTTTCCAAAACCTTAAAAGGTTTTTCTATTAATCCAACCATTCCGTATGGAAAATCCCTTCCTTGTCAACGCGTTGATAAGTGTGAGCACCGAAATAGTCGCGTTGTGCTTGAAGTAAATTTGCCGGTAATGTTTCCGTTCTATAGCTATCATAATACGATAGTGCTGCAGAGAAGCAAGGAACCGGAATTCCATTTTGAACGGCAACGGCGATAATATCACGTAATGCGGACTGATAATTTTCAACGATCTCCTTAAAATATGGGTCTAGAAGAAGGTTCTTTAAAGCGCCATCTCTGTCGTAAGCATCCTTAATTTTTTGCAAGAATTGAGCGCGGATAATACAGCCGCCACGGAAAATCATGGCAATGTCTCCATATTGTAAATCCCAGTTATATTCTTCAGAGGCTGCTCTCATTTGAGCAAATCCTTGCGCATAGGAACAAATTTTACTCATATAAAGTGCCTTGCGGACAGACTCGATAAAGCTTGCACGGTCACCTGAGAAAGGCTTTACTTCAGGACCATTTAACACCTTGCTTGCAGCTACGCGCTCATCCTTCATCGCTGAAATGAAACGGGCAAAAACCGACTCTGTAATAATCGGCAGAGGTACACCTAAATCGAGAGCACTTTGACTTGTCCATTTACCAGTTCCCTTTTGACCTGCTGTATCAAGGATGACATCGACCATCGGCTTACCTGTCTCCTCATCCTTTTTCTTGAAAATATCTGCTGTAATTTCAATTAAGTAACTATCAAGCTCACCATTATTCCAATCAGCAAATACTTCATGCAACTCATCCGCAGACAAACCTAGTACATGTTTTAATAAAAAGTAGGACTCGGAAATTAGCTGCATATCCCCATATTCGATTCCATTATGAACCATTTTTACATAGTGACCTGCTCCATCTGGACCAATATATGTGGTACAAGGCTCACCATTTACTTTCGCAGAGATATCTTTAAAAATAGGAGCGACTAATTCATAAGCTTCCTTTTGACCTCCTGGCATGATCGATGGCCCTTTTAAAGCACCTTCTTCTCCCCCTGAGACACCTGTACCAATGAAATGAATGCCAAGCTCACTTAATTCCTTGTTACGTCTTTGGGTATCAACGAAGAAAGTATTTCCCCCATCGATTAAAATATCGCCTTTTTCCAAATGAGGCTTTAACTGTTCAATGGTCGCGTCTGTAGGCGCACCTGCTTTTACCATTAACATGATTTTACGTGGCTTTTCGAGCGACTGGACAAACTCTTCGATTGTATATGTACCGACAAAATTCCGGCCTTCCACTTCTTTTAACATTTCATCCGTTTTTTCTCGTGAACGATTGTAAACAGAAACTGAATAGCCCCTGCTTTCAATATTCATCGCCAGGTTTTTTCCCATTACGGCAAGTCCAATTACACCAAATTGTTGTTTTGTCATCTGTGTTACTTCCCTTCTAACCTTTAAATACGATTGAATATATCGTGAATCCACTTTACTTTAGCAAGAATTACGCAAAGATGCAAAAATATGAGTTTCCTATCAATAGTTTTTCAAAAAACAATGAAAAAATAAGCTAAGGAGAATCCTTTTTTCTCTTTTCAACCTGAAGAAAATCCTTATTAAAACTGGTCTCTGTGCCAATTTGCCGTTTTTGCTCATATGAAAGATTGCTTGCCTGCTCAATAATATGAGCACCGAATTTTTCCTTCAGCTTCGACACTGTGTCAATAAGCGGTTCCTTTTTAGCATCCCTTTCATACGTAAAAAGGTCAAGCTGCTTCACCGCATGATCGTTCTCGACTAAATCTGTCCCTGTAATCCCGAGCAACCGCACAGGATCACCTGTCCAGTTGGAGACTAACATCCCCTTTGCCAATTGTAAAATTTCTTCTTGAGTAGAAACAGGATTTAATAATTTCCTGCTTCTTGTTACCGTTTTGCGATCTTTGTATCGAATTGTAATCCCCAATGTAGTTGCCAGCACTTTTTTGCGTTTTAAGCGCACGGAAACCTTTTCCGCCAAACCTTTTAAAACTTGAAAAAGCTCCTGTTGATTGGAAACATCCTTCGGCAAGGTTGTCGAATTTCCAATACTTTTAAAATCAGTTATGGCATCTGGATCGACTGGACGATTGTCGATCCCATTTGCCCTCTCCTTTAATCGTAGTCCATTTATCCCCAACAAAGCTTTAAGCTGGATGTCGTTCCCTTTTGCCAAATCCTCTATTGTATGAATGCCAATTCCTTTTAATTTATCTGCCGTTTTCTTACCGACACCATGCATTTCACCTACTTGCAACGGCCAAAGGACAGTCGGAAGATCCCTTTTTCTTAATACAGTTATTCCTAATGGTTTCTTCATATCTGAAGCCATCTTCGCAAGAAATTTATTCGGCGCGACGCCAATGCTGCACGGTAAATCGAGTTGCCGGATTAAGCGTTTTTGAATTTGTTCAGCAATTTCTAATGGAGAACCGAGCTCAAAACTTTCAGTAATATCCACATATCCTTCATCAATCGACACTGGTTCAACAAGCTTTGAAAATTGGTTTAACAAGTCAAACATTCCCATAGAAGCGGCCCGATAACGTTCAAAATCTGGCCTTTTCACGATAAGCTGTGGACAAAGCTTCTTCGCTTCCCATAAAGGCATCGTCGTTTTTACTCCAAATTTCCTCGCTTCGTAACTACAAGTAACGATTATGCCCCTTCTTTCCTCTGGGTTCCCTGCGATTGCCAGCGGTTTCCCTTTTAATGATGGATCATAAGCCATTTCCACAGATGCATAAAAGCTATTCATATCCACATGTAAAATGACACGACCGTTTTTTGGATACATATTTTTCATACCGTTCCACACTTCCAAAAGAAGAAATTCTTATAGTTCTATTTTATCATATGTTCGGTTTGTTAAACGCAATAAAGCTCCCCTATTGTGACAGAGCTCATCAAGATTCAAAATAACTAGCTCTGCTTTTTAAAAGGCCTGCCTATAAATTTCTTCCCACCGTTTTTCCAGTTCTACTTTCTCATTATATATTTGTTGTAATTGCGCTAAATCCTCCGTTTCAATTAACATTTGTTCTAATTTTGAAATTCTCGATTCTATTTGTTCTAATTGCAATTCCCATTTTTCATCTAGAGAATTTTTTTCATGACTTCCTTTACTTTTGCTAGTTATTCTTTTTTTATCGTTCTCCCTTTTATTTTTTTTAAAATGGACTTCTTCCATTTTCTTTTTCGCATAATGATAATTCCCGTCAAAGCTATAAACTTTCTGCGATTCGATCCAATACACTTTCTCAAAAAGCTTATTAAGAAAATAACGATCATGTGAAACAGCTAATATCGTCCCTTTGAAACGACTAAGGACTTCTTCCAGCACTTCGAGAGATTCAATATCCAAATGATTAGTCGGTTCATCCAAGATGAGCGTATTTACATTTAAATGCATAAGTTGAGCTAAACGAAGTCGCATCCTCTCTCCGCCACTAAGTTGAGATATTTTTCTAAAAACCGTATGTCCAAAAAATAAAAATTGCGCTAAAATCCCCCTTGCTTCCCCCTCAATCACTTTTATGACATTGCGAAAAACATCAATGAGCCTTTCATCTTTCTCATCGGCAAAAACATGCTGAGAAAGATAGCCTATTCTCACGTTACTACCTATTTTAATTTCACCTTGATCCGGGTTTAATTCCTGCAAAATTAATTTAATTAAAGTGGATTTCCCAGTTCCATTTCCTCCAACAATCGCTACACGTTGTTGATAAAATACATGGATATTCACTTGTTCAAACAGGACTTTTTCTCCAAATCGTTTAGAGACATTCCGGACGATAATAACATCTTTTCCACTGCGGTCCGCAGATACCATTTCTAAGTTCATTTTCCTTTGATTCATTACAGGGCGCTCCAAGTTCTCCATTCTCTCCAAAGCTCTTTCCATATTTCTCGCGCGTCTATGGAGCTCCTCATTAGGCGGATTAGCCCTGTTTGCCCAATCCCGCAAGCGTTTAATCGCTTCTTTCATTTTCTTTATTTTCTTTTGCTGCTCTTCATAAGCATGAAATTCTTTTAACAACCTCTCCTCTTTTTCTTTCATATAACCAGAATAATTTTTCACGTAGCTAACAATCTCTCCGTCTTCTAAATCTAATATTTTGTTCACTACTTCATCTAAAAAGTGCCGATCATGTGAAACAACAAGCACAGTTCCTTGATAATCCTGTAAAAAATGGCTTAACCATTCAACTGCTGCAAGATCTAGATGATTCGTCGGTTCATCTAGCAACAAGAAATCAGGTGCTTTTAAAAGCACCAAAGCCAGCCCCACTTTTGTTTGTTCCCCACCACTAAGTTTTGCAAATGGTATATCCAATAGGTCCGTAATATTTAAGCCATTCACAATTTTGTTAATAGAGGCTTCGATTTCATACCCACCTTTTCTCGTAAAATCATCTTGCAACTGACCATAGTCCGTTACTAATTTTTCAAGCTTATGAGCGTTTTTTTCATTGCTCATTTCTCTCGCCAATTCCTTCATCTTGTCTTCTAATAATAAAAGGGCAGAGAACGCTGTCTTTAATACTTCTGCCGTAGTTGCTTTGTTTCCAAACTCTTTGAGTTGTTGAAGATAGCCTACTTGAGTCCCTTTTTTCCAATGGATTTGACCAGAATCAGGTATTTCCTCACCGGACAAAATTTTTAATAGACTTGTCTTGCCACTCCCATTTCGACCGACAAGACCTACCCTTTCTTTTTCCATAATTTCAAATGTAATATTTTCAAAAATATTATTGCCTCCATACATCTTTGACACTTGATGAACACTGCAAGCAATCATCTCTATATTCCTCCCTTTTAATCAATAAACATAGTACAAAAGCACGAGGCGCTCACGGATCGATCGGAAAGATTGATCCTGTGATGAGCGTTCTAAGAAGCTTTCCATGGAGCTCATTGCCGTACAAACGTTAAAGGAACTGTTCTAAATCTGAATTGCGATGCCACTCTCGGTCACTTATCATAGGTTGTAAAAATTCCAATACCAATGTTTGTCAGGCTTTGGCTGCTTGCAAAAGACTAGTTACACTCATTAAATGAAACTTATGTTCCAAGAACACACAAAAAAGCCATGGAAATACATACTTTCCCATAGCTATACACGAATATTCAAGACAAAAAAAGAGAGCATGAAAAGCTCCTCTTTTTTGCCATCCTATCAATTGTGGGTTTAAAGATGTTTTCACTGTTTTCATTTCCTATTTAGTTCCTAAAAAAGGGCATAGTTATCCCGTTAGCAACTAAACTAGCAAATTTTGCACGGCAAAAATATAAGAATTCCGTCCAATATCCGTGCGATAAAACAGCTTGATTCAACACCTTTCCCCACCTCCGTTTCACTATATATCCACTAAATTATATTCCTTTTTCGAGCATTTTTCAAGTTTCCATCGAATATGGATCATATAGAAATGTTGAAAAATGAAGGAAATCGCTCATTTGCTAGACTACAAAAAAGCTGATTCCAAAAGTCAAATCAATGACTTTTGGAATCAGCTTCCTGCAACTGGCTTTCCATATATTCTTGAATCTCTTTTATCCCCTCTAGAGTTTTCACCATGACTGTTGGAGAAATAATTGTAATAAGGCGACTGTCAAGATTCGCTACTCCCGTAAAATAACTTGTTTTTTGATAAGCTACTAGTCCCACCTGCTTAATGACTTCAGCTGGAATATCCAATATTTCTTTTGCTTCTTTAACGAGAACCCCTAAGGAAATTTCGTCTGTCCGCAATACGATGACTCGAACTGAATCGCTTGCTTCCATTGCACGGTCATATAAAATGGTCTCCGTGTCGATTGTCGGAATAAGCTCTCCGCGAACTTTCATAATTCCTTTCACATAAGTTGGTAAATGAGGTATTGGCGTAATCCCTTCTAATTTCTCAATGGACAACACACTTTCAATCGGGATCGCATATTCTTCATCTCCCACTGTAAAAACGACAAATTTACTTGAATCTTGCATGAACATCCCTCCTGACTTTTCTACTTCTATAGTACTCACCGAACAGACAGCTTGTCTATGCTAACTTTTGTACAAATGGAAATAAGAGAACCTTTCATCCGGTTCTCTTAAAATGAACTATGCCTTGCTCACTTCTTCAATAATGGCAATGACCATTTCAGCAAGCTTATTTAGCTCTTCGATCGGCATCCGTTCATTTTTCGTATGTATCTCCTCATAACCAACAGCTAGGTTGACCGTTGGAATGCCGAATCCAGCGATAACATTAGCATCGCTCCCCCCACCACTTTTTAACAGTTCAGAGCTTCTGCCAATTTTAGCCGCTGCTTTGCGCGCTACTTCAACAACATGGTCACCTTCTCCATATTTAAAGCCTGGATACATGATCTCGACTTCCACCTCGGCACTACCGCCCATTTCAGCTGCCACTGATTCAAAAGCAGCTTTCATCTTTTGAACCTGGGCTTCCATTTTTTCAGGCAGAAGAGAACGAGCTTCAGCGAGGATTTCAACGCGATCACAAACGATATTCGTTGGACCTTCACCTTTAAAATAACCAATATTGGCTGTTGTTTCCTCATCGATTCTTCCTAACGGCATTTTAGCAATCGCCTTTGCCGCCATTGTAATCGCAGAAATTCCTTTTTCCGGCGCAACACCGGCATGGGCTGTTTTCCCTAAAATCGTCGCTTTCACCTTCGCTTGAGTAGGTGCAGCAACAACGATATTTCCTACTTTTCCATCACTGTCAAGGGCATAGCCAAATTTAGCAGTTACCAAGGATGAATCAAGAGCCTTAGCACCAACTAAGCCTGATTCCTCGCCAACGGTAATAATAAATTGAATCGTTCCATGAGCAATATTTTGCTCCTTTAACACACGAATAACTTCAAGCATAACAGCTAAACCAGTTTTATCATCAGCACCAAGAATCGTTGTTCCATCAGTGACAACATAACCATCTTTAATGGCTGGCTTAACACCCTTTGCTGGAATAACGGTATCCATATGTGAAGTGAAATAAATGGTATCAACACCATCTTTAGTCCCGGGAAGTGTGCAAACTAAGTTTCCTGCACCATGCCCTGTTAATTCCGTTGTATCATCTTCAAAAACCTCCACACCTAGAGCAGAAAACTTTTCCTTTAACACTTTGGCAATTTCCGCTTCGTATTTCGTTTCTGAATCGATTTGGACAAGTTCTAAAAATTCATTGAGCAATCTTTCTTCATTTATCATTGATGTAACCCCTTCCGCTATATCTTCCTATTTCAGTATATCTGTTTCAGTCAAGAATCGGCAAATTTTTCTTTGTTGCTAAAGAGGAATATTTCCATGCTTTTTATGCGGACGTGATTCCTTTTTATTTCGCAGCATCTCTAGAGACTGAATGATTTTGATCCTTGTCTCTCGCGGATCAATGACATCATCAACCATGCCCATGCCTGCAGCCACATAAGGATTAGCAAACTTTTCTCGATATTCTTCAATTTTTTTCGCCCGTGTTTGTTCCGGATTTTCGCTATTTTGAATTTCTTTCGCAAAAATAATGTTTGCTGCCCCCTGTGGTCCCATAACAGCAATTTCTGCATTGGGCCAAGCAAAAACAAGATCAGCACCAATGGATTTACTATTTAATGCAACATAAGCCCCACCATAGGCCTTTCTTAAAATAACCGTAAGCTTCGGAACGGTTGCTTCTGAATAAGCATAGAGGATTTTTGCACCATGACGGATGATGCCGCCATGCTCCTGTTTAACACCTGGAAAAAATCCCGTTACATCCTCAAAGGTAATCAGCGGAATATTGAAGCTATCGCAAAAACGAATAAAGCGTGCAGCCTTGTCGGAGGAATCAATATCAAGTCCACCGGCCATCACCTTTGGTTGATTACAAACTAAGCCGATCACTTCCCCTTTTATCCGCGCTAATCCTACAACAATATTTCTAGCAAAGTCTTTGTGAACCTCAAGGAATGAATCTTTGTCTACGACTTCATCAATGATAACCCTTACATCATATGGCCTAATCGCATCAAACGGAATCAAGTCGGTTAAGTTCGGACGATAGTCGTCTTCAGCGGTACCCGTTAACATCGGCGGCTTTTCCTCACTATTTTGTGGTAAATAACTTAATAATAACCTTACACTTTTGATAATTTCTTCTTCAGAATCACTCCGAAAATGAGCGTTTCCACTAATCGAATTATGGACCCTTGCTCCACCTAAATCTTCAGCACTAATTTTCTCACCTGTCACCGTTTCAATCACCTTTGGACCTGTTATAAACATTTGACTCGTTTTTTCAACCATAAACACAAAATCTGTTATGGCAGGAGAATAGACTGCCCCTCCTGCACACGGTCCCAAAATGACCGAAATTTGTGGAATTACTCCTGAATAAATTGAATTTCGATAAAAGATTTTGCCATATCCATCTAGCGAAACAACCCCTTCTTGAATTCTTGCCCCGCCAGAATCATTTAATCCGATGAAGGGAGCTCCGTTTTTTGCGGCCAGATCCATCACGTTGGCAATTTTATTAGCGTGCATCTCCCCTAACGCTCCGCCAAACACTGTGAAATCCTGGGAAAATAAATAGACAGAACGTCCATTGACTTTGCCATAGCCTGTTACAACTCCATCACCTGGGCCCTTTTGAGACTCTAATCCAAAATCCCGTGAACGATGCTCGATAAAGGGATTTAATTCAACAAAGCTCCCTTCATCTACAAGCAAATTAATGCGTTCTCTTGCCGTTAATTTTCCTTTTTCATGTTGCTTTTCGATGCGTTCATCTCCACCTCCAAGTTCAACTTCTCTTCTCTTATCGTAAAGTTCGTTTATTTTTTCATAGATGTCCATTCCGCTACTCTCCCTTTTCCGTTTTTTCACATAACTCCCATAACACCTTACCTGTTGATTTCGGATGCATAAATGCTACAAGTGCCCCTCCTGCACCTATTTTCGCTTTGTCCTGGAGCATTTGAATCCCTTTTCTCTTCATTTCATCAATCCTTGCTTGAATGGAATCAACCCCTAATGCCACATGGTGAATCCCCTCGCCCCTTTTCTCAATATGCTTTGCAATTGCACTTTCTGGACTTGTGGGTTCAAGTAATTCTATCTTCGTCCCGCCTATTTTTATAAAAGCTACTTTTACCTTTTCGCTTTCTATTTCTTCAATCCCCTGAATTTCAAGCCCAAGCACTTCTGTATAAAATGGCAATGACTCCGAAATTGATTTAACGGCAATTCCGATATGATCTACTTTTTCAATCATTCTTCTCCCCCCACCTGAGCATAGCTCAATATAGTTAAAATATTCGCTAAAATATGCCGATTTCCTTCCTAAAATTGAGCGGTTGTTCATTTCTGCAATACCTAGTAAAATAGAAAACAGGATGTATAGATTGGGAGGGAAAGATAATGAAAAATAAAAAGGCTAGAAAAGTAATTGTTTACTTAATGATATTTGCGATGCTCGCATCAACTCTTCTCCTTGGACTTTCCATGTTTATATAAACCATTTCGGAAAATGCAAGCAGCTGTAAATGAATGGTTCGTGGCTTTTCTCTAAGCTCACCAGCGGACAAGCTGGTATCGTTGTCGCCTTTTTCGCTAAATCTATCGATAGGAGCGAAGTTTTATAATAGCTGCTTACAGTGGACATATGAACAGCTTTAAAGAGTAGGATGCCCTACTCTTTTTTCGTGTAACCTTTTATCAGAAATGAAGTCTAATTAAATGAAGACAAATTAAAAAAAGTGGTGATTCCAATGATCATTTCTCTAAGGAAAACAGCAGTCGTGATTACTGCCTTCCTTTTTGCTACCTTAGCAGGCTGTGGAACGGCAGACAACTCCAAAAATGAGAACAGCAACGGAGGAGGCTCCGGGGAAGAAATGAATATTTCTATCCATAAGATCACTGATTTACAATACCAACTCTCCATTCAAAACAATCAGGAAAAAGAAGAAAAAATAACATTCCCTTCTTCACAGGATTTTGATTATTTTATCAAAGACAAAGATGGGACAATTGTTTATACGTATTCAGCAGATAAAATGTTTGCCGCTACAGTAGAAGAAGAAATATTGGCACCGGGAGAAAAGCTTGAATATGAACTCGATCTTTCTGAGACTCTTTCCTTTCTCGAGCCTGGAGATTATACTTTAGAAGCATGGATTACAGCGACAGAAATCGATGAAAATAAGGTGGAGACAGACTTCAGTTATGAGGGCTAAAATAAGAAGGTACCTGAACGTTTAACAATCGACTATCCCCCAAAAGATAAATTTCACGAAAATTTTTTGGGGACGTTTCATGTTTCGACACTCTCCTATTGTTTACTTTCGATAGCTTTGTTAAACAATATTGTTGATTGAACGATCTTTGGCTCATTGCGTGTGAAGCCTTAGTTTCACACGCAATGAGCCAAAGATCAACACCGACATATAACAAAGCCTTGTGTTTAAAGAGTATTCTCCAAAAAACTACTGTAATTCCACACTGCCTTTTCGATACTTCTTCTTTTCTCTCTTCAAATACTTGAACGAGTTTTTCAGCATCAAATATTGTTCCATTTCCTTCGTTAGCTGCAAGAGGGCAGCGCGGACTTCAAATTCTTCACGTGTTTGCGGCAGCCCCATACTTTGAAATTCCTCTCTCATCTCCAACAGATTTTCTAGAAAATTCTTTGGTACTTCACCAGGACTTATATGCTCAGCCAGCTCCTCCAAAAAGTCTCCGATCATTTGGCCTTGTACTACTGTAACAGGTAATGAGGCAACTAAAGGCAAAATTCTCTCGATAATCTCGAACTGCTTTTCACGCATTTTAAAATAATGATAGTACAAATGGTCATTGCGGCGAAAATGATTCTCTACATCTTGGAAAGCCATTGTTTTTGCTTCATCAATTAATCTTGCTGTACGGGTAAGTTCACTTCCGTCCCAGCTGCTGTCACTTGTTCTTAAATAGTGGACAATTTCCAGTATAATTTTCCGAAAATTATCTTCAAGCTCTGCCTGATATTGAATCAATTTCTTCCCTGCACTCGGCATATAGAGATTCATTATTAAAGCCATTCCGACACCAATGATCACAATGCCTAATTCATTGAGAAGAAGTTCGAAGGTGACATTTCCAGCCATGTAAATATGCAGAATGATGACACTGCTTGAAACAATTCCTTCCTGAGCCTTACACATAACCGCCGTAGGGATGAAAAATAACAGCATTAATCCAATTGTAATCGGGTGGTATGTAATGCCCTCAAAAAAGATCGTTGAAAATAACATGGCCATGAGGCAAGCAAGAACTCTATCCCATGAAGCTTTAACGGACTTTACCTTTGTCGGTTTAATGCAAAGAATGGTTAATATCCCTGCAGATGCGAAATTATTGAGGCCTATTGTTTGTGCCAGCAAAATCGATAATGTTGTTCCTAAAGCGGTCTTGATTGTTCGATATCCTATCCGAAATTTCATCATTGCTCCCATGTACCTTCCATATTTCAAATTTATCCTAATAATCAGCACATCTTATTGTATCAAAAAAACCTCGGAAAAAAACCGAGGTCTTAAACTTCTTCACAATATTGTTCAAATGCATCCTGTAATTTTTGGACAACATCCATCGGACCATGGCCTTCAATATCATGACGCTCAATCATCGTGACAAGTTCCCCATCCTTTAATAAAGCAAATGATGGAGAGGATGGCGGATAGCCAGTAAAGTAAGAGCGAGCTTTTTCCGTCGCCTCCTTGTCTTGTCCAGCAAATACAGTTACTAATTGATCGGGTCTTTTATCGTAATGAAGGGAGTGCATAGCAGCTGGGCGAGCAATCCCACCAGCACAGCCACAAACTGAATTCACCATTACTAGTGTTGTCCCTTTTTGTTGTAACGCTGCATCCACTTCTTCTGGTGTTGTCAGCTCTTTATATCCTGCAGCGACAATTTCTTGCCGAGCTTGGCGAACTACGTCGTTCATGAATAAATTAAAATCCATGTTCATCTATATCGCTCCCTTTTATCTATTCTTCTTTTTCATAATACCAATACCAGTGCAATGTTTACAACCATTCCACTCGCAATTATTATAAGTAGAGGAAGAAAGATAAAAAAAGAAGAAAAGATGTTTTATTTTCTTGTAAATGGGTAAATACACAATAAGCAAGATCTATCCCATAATTACCCCTATTTGGCTACCATCTTGGAATGGTAGCCTTTTTTTTAACTTTTTGCCTGAAAATAATGCTGAAAGAGGCTGTTTACCGCAGAAGTAGCCGTTTTATCTCCGGCAATTACCTCATTTTCATACTTTGGGAGCAGTTCTTTTACAAGGGGATGATGAAAGAAATCTGTTTGCAGTTGATCGATGATCATCGATTTCATCCATTCCTTCGTCTGGGCTCTGCGACGCTCCGCAAAGATGCCTGATTGTTTCGTCGATTCCTCGAACGCTTTAACCGTGCGCCAAACATTCCCGATTCCTTCATTCTTTAATGCTGAACATGTATAAGCTTTTGTTACCCACCCTTTTGTCGCAGGTTGGAGAAAGTGAAGAATTTGATTATATTCTTGTTTTGTTTTTTCAGCACGCTTTTTATTTTCACCGTCTGCTTTATTAACAAGGACAGCGTCAGCAAGCTCCATAATCCCTTTTTTCATCCCTTGAAGCTCGTCTCCTGCCCCTGTTAAAACTAGGAGCATAAAGAAATCAACCATTTCTCTGACAATGACTTCACTTTGCCCCACCCCAACTGTTTCCACTAATATGACATCAAATCCAGCCGCTTCACACACGAGCATCGTTTCTCTTGTTTTACGATGAACTCCGCCGAGCTTTCCACTTGACGGAGATGGGCGAATAAATGCCCTTTTATTTCTTGCAAGCTGTTCCATTCTTGTTTTATCGCCTAATATACTTCCACCGCTAATATTAGAGCTTGGATCGACGGCCAAAACAGCCACACTTAATCCTTCGCCACAAAGAAAACTACCAAGGGCTTCAATAAACGTACTTTTTCCTGCACCTGGAACACCGGTAATTCCAATTCTTAATGCTCTTCCGGCATGAGGAAGAAGCTTCTGCAAAAGCTCCTGCGCTTGAGCAAAATGGTATTCTGCATTGCTTTCAATCAGTGTAATGGCCCTCGCAAGCTCTCTACGTTCTCCTGCTAAAACCCCTTTGTACAGCTTTTCAAGCGATGGACCATTAACTTTTTTTCTTTGAAAACGGGTCTTTTTTTGGGCGAATGTTATTTGCTCCGAGCCTGTTACCCCAGTTCGAATAACTGAATTATACCTTTCAGGCTGATTCGGATCGCTCCATTCTGGCTTCTTATCCTCCGTCATGTTCACTCGACACTTCCTCATAGCCCAGTCTTTCATAAATAGCGTGAATCACCTTTTGTGCAGCCACAGGAATTACTGTTCCTGGTCCAAATATCGCTGCGGCTCCATTATCATATAAAAACTGATAATCCTGGGCAGGAATAACTCCACCGACAACCACTAAAATATCTTCTCTCCCCAAATTTGTTAATTCTGCTCGCAGCTGCGGCAGCAATGTTTTATGACCTGCTGCTAAGGAACTCATCCCGATCACATGCACATCATTTTCCACAGCCTGCAAGGCAGTCTCTTCGGGCGTTTGGAATAGCGGTCCGATATCGACATCAAATCCTAAATCGGCAAAAGCAGTCGAAATTACTTTCGCTCCTCGATCATGTCCATCCTGCCCCATTTTGGCAATTAAAATTCTTGGGCGTCTCCCTTCATTTTCTAAAAATTCCTCTGTCATTCGCTGAACCTCGGCAATTTCCTCCTCATTTGAAAAGGCAGAACTATACACACCACTTATTGAACGTATCACCGCTTTATGGCGATTCACTACCTGTTCAATTGCATAAGAAATTTCCCCAAGTGTAGCTCGTACTCGTGCCGCTTCTACAGCCAATTGTAAAAGATTTCCCTCTCCCGACTCCGCTGCTTCCGTAATGGCCCTTAACGCCTCCGTTACTTTTGCTTCATTGCGTGCCGCTTTTAATTTTTCCAATTTTTCAATTTGTCTTAAGCGCACTGCCGTATTGTCGATATCAAGGATCTCTATCGGTTCTTCCCTTTCGAGTCTGTATTGATTTACGCCGATAATAGTCTCTTTTCCGGAATCAATTTGCGCTTGTCGTCTTGCTGCCGCTTCTTCAATTTTCATTTTTGGAAGACCTGTTTCAATCGCTTTTGCCATTCCACCAAGCTGCTCAATTTCTTCGATGTGCTCCCAAGCCCGTTCTGCCAGCTCTGCAGTCAAGGCTTCGACATAGTAAGAACCTGCCCACGGATCAATCACATCTGTAATCCCTGTTTCCTCTTGTAAAAATAACTGGGTATTGCGAGCGATCCGCGCTGAAAAATCAGTCGGTAAAGCAATCGCTTCATCAAGGGCATTCGTGTGAAGCGATTGTGTATGTCCCATCGCTGCCGCATGCGCTTCAATCAATGTGCGGGTAACGTTATTAAACGGATCCTGTTCAGTCAAACTCCAACCGGAAGTTTGTGAATGAGTACGCAACGCCATCGATTTTGGATTTTTCGGTTGAAAAGTTTTCATCATTTTTGCCCAAATAAGACGTGCTGCTCTCATTTTTGCGATTTCCATAAAATAGTTCATGCCAATTGCCCAAAAAAACGACAGTCTTGGTGCAAAAGAATCGATTTCAATCCCTGCTGTCAAACCCGTCCGCACGTATTCAAGTCCGTCAGCTAAAGTATAAGCAAGTTCGATATCAGCTGGTGCACCAGCCTCCTGCATATGATATCCTGATATACTAATACTATTAAATTTAGGCATATAGGTAGATGTATACTTAAAAATATCAGCGATAATTCTCATCGACATTTCGGGAGGGTAAATATACGTATTGCGAACCATATACTCTTTCAAAATATCATTTTGGATTGTTCCAGAAAGTTTATCTTGCGATACCCCTTGCTCTTCTGCGGTAACGATGTAAAACGCCATAATCGGAAGGACCGCACCATTCATTGTCATTGAGACAGACATTTGATCAAGCGGAATCCCTTCAAATAATGTTTTCATATCGAGTACAGAATCAATCGCTACCCCCGCTTTGCCCACATCGCCTACTACTCTTGGATGATCGGAATCATAGCCGCGATGTGTTGCTAAGTCAAAGGCGACGGAAAGTCCTTTCTGCCCCATTGCTAAATTTCTCCGATAGAAGGCGTTGCTTTCTTCTGCAGTCGAAAAACCGGCATATTGCCGGACAGTCCACGGCCGATTAACATACATCGTCGGATATGGCCCTCTCGTATATGGCGGCAATCCGGGCAAATGCTCTAATTGCTCTAAATTTTGACGATCTTCACTCGTATAAAGCGCTTTGATTTTGATGTGCTCATTTGTTTCAAAAAGAAGCTCTTCCATATTTTGAGCAATTTCTTCTCTCGCTTTTCGTTGCCATTTTTCCTTCGAATCACTTTTCGACGCAAATAAAGAGAATGCCTTAAAATTCGGCTTAGTCATCTATGCCCACCTCCAAATCAGCTAAAATCGTAGCAAGGGTTTGATAGCAGTTGCTCTTTAAATGAATAAATCCAGCAATCCCGACCTTTTCCCAGCTTTCCCGCTCTTCAGGAAGCCCAACAACATACAAGTGAACGTGAGGGAAGGCTGTTTTGATGTTTTGGGCAAGCTCGATTCCGAAAGATGCATATTGCTCATTGCTTCCACAAAGACAGTAATGTTTATAGCCTGTTTCTCTCACAAACTCTAAAGCATGAGTTATTGCATGAATTTCTGTACTCATTTTTCCTTCAATACCAGCTGGTGCGAGAAATCCGTTGGCAAAGTCAGTCCGCAGTTTATGAGACTTTAATTCTCCTAAAGTGAGCAGTCCTACAGCTAAATCTACTCCTTGCTTTTTCAGTTTCTGCGCACTGAACCTAAGCTCCTCATATGACTCTGATAATCGCCCTTGTGGAATTGGTGGAAATTCGGCTCTATGCTGCACTCCGCTTACCTGCACGTTTTTTAATGATTCACCTTGTAAGTCCACATATTTATTCGTTCCCACAATCGCTTGCTGCCTCGTCGCTATCGCTTCTTCACGCCTTTTTCTTACTTTGGCAATCTCCGTCTGTATCCATCCTTGTTTAAGCACTTCAACAATTCCACCTTTTTCATCGATCGCCAAAAATAGTTCCCATGCTTTTTCAACAAGCTCTGTCGTTAAAGATTCCACGTACCAGGAACCACCTGCTGGATCAATTGTTTTTGCCAAGTGGGACTCATCTCGTAAAATTAATTGTGTATTTCTTGCAATACGATCCGAAAAAGCAGTCTCTTTACCTTCAGGCTCATTAAAGGGGCTGACATGTAAATATTGAATTCCTCCCAATACTGCTGCAAAGGCCTCACTTCCCGCTCTTAACATGTTCACATAAGGATCATAGAGCGTTTTCGTAAAGCGAGAGGTCGTAGCAGAAATAATCATTCCCCGCTCTTCTTCATCTACTCCATAAGCTTTCGTTACCATATCCCATAACACTCGAGCCGCTCTAAGCTTTGCCAGTTCCATAAAGAAATTTGCGCCTATCGAAAATTGAAAAACAATTTTTGACACTAATGTTTTGATTGATAAGCCGAACTCCGCAAGTTTTTCAATATGCTGTACCCCTGTGCTAATTGCAATTGCCAATTCTTGCACAGCATGAGCACCACCATTATGATATGGAACTGTATCCACTAAAATGGTCCGTATTCGAGGAAGTGAAGTTAGGCTATTATTGATCGCTTCAAACATCTGCTGATAGCCTTCTTCAATCCTATCTATCCCTTTTTCTGCTAGAAGAGCAACTGGATCGATGCCGATATAACCATAACACTTCCCAGAGTGAGGCAGACTTTGAATTTTCTTTAAAAATTCATGGTGATATTCTTTCGCATTGATTGAAAATGGATAACGGAGCAGCTCTTCCTCTAATTCTTCAACTTTTGCCAACACGCTTTCATTGATCTCAAACGAGAGCGCTGTTTGTCCTTTAGAAATGGCTTTGTACAGTTGCTCATTTAAATTTTTATCAATCGTAAGTTTTTGTGCCACCTTCCATTGATTTGATAAGTAACCTAGAGAATAGGCTCCTCTTCTAAAATCGGACTGTGCCGGAAACTGGCTTACTTCCTCTTGATCGTTTTGCATGTAAAGCGGTTTCAATCTTATTTGCTCATATGTATCTTTTTCAAGCGACTCAATCTTTTTCCCTTTCATTGACTGCTCGCTCTTTTCAACCCAATTCTTAATAGAAACCTTTGGAAACGATTGCTCTCGCATTTCCTCTCCACCTTCCATGAGGTTATTAAAAATTCCGATTATTAAATTTTCTATTGATACCACTATTGTAGTACACGAATTTCATTCAAGCAACGGAGAGAAAAGAGGAAGACCGTTGTTTAATAAACGGTCTTCAAGAGATTATATGCTATTTTAAAATAACATTTAGTAAATCGAGGTATTTTCTTTGCTTGTATGTTCAAGAATTTCTTTAACTCTTTGGAGAAAACGACCACATACTAAGCCATCAAGAACGCGATGATCAAGCGACAAGCATAAATTCACCATATCACGAACGGCAATCATGCCATTTATAACAACAGGGCGCTTGACAATCGATTCCACTTGTAAAATCCCAGCTTGTGGATAATTAATGATTCCCATCGATTGGACAGAGCCGAATGAACCTGTGTTATTCACTGTAAATGTCCCGCCCTGCATGTCTTCGCTTGTCAATTTACCAGCACGCACCTTTGTGGCATACTCGGTAATCTCGCGAGCAATCCCTTTAATTGTTTTCTCATCGGCTGCCTTGATAACCGGTACAAACAATGCATCATCTGTTGCTACTGCAATAGAAATATTGATGTCTTTTTTCTGCACGATTTTATCTCCTGCCCACATTGAATTCATTTGTGGGAACTCTTTTAAGGCTTGAGCAACAGCTTTGACAAAAAACGCGAAGAAAGTCAAATTAAATCCTTCTTTATTTTTGAATTCATCCTTGACCATGTTTCGATATTCAACTAAATTCGTCACATCGACTTCGATCATTGTCCAAGCATGCGGGATTTCATGCTTGCTTTTAAGCATATTTGCTGCAATTGCTTTGCGAACTCCAGTTAGTGGAATTTCAGTATCACCAGCCCCAACTGGAATCGATGGCACAGGAGCGCTTTGTTTTGCTGTCTGAGCTTGAGGTTTCGCAGGCGGTGTCTCAGCTTGAACCGATTTTGGAATCTGACCTGACTCAACAATCTTTAAAATATCCTTACGGGTAATACGTCCGCCAGCACCGCTTCCCTGCACAAGATTCAAATCAATACCATGTTCTTGTGAAAGTTTCAGTACAGCAGGTGAATAACGAGCTTTGCTGTTTGTTGCATCAAGCAAAGCGTTTGTACTTGAAAAGTCTGCTTCATTTTGAGCAGCAGGAGTTTCTTCATCTGCTTCACTTACACTGCCCTCTACTTCCACAGAGCAAATCACTTCACCTACTGCTAGCGTATCCCCTTCATTTGCAATTAGTTCTTTTATGACACCGGAAAAAGAGGAGGGTATTTCCGCATTTACTTTATCTGTCATAACCTCTGCCAGCGGGTCGTACTTATTGACTTTATCCCCTGCTGATACAAGCCATTTGCTTATTGTTCCTTCGGTAACACTTTCTCCTAATTGAGGCATTTTAATTTGTTCAATTGTCAATTCGAAAAACCTCCTTCAACTACGCTTTTTCTCTATTTAAAATTCAGCCAACTCTCGCATCGCTTGTTCAACTTTATCCGGATTAACCATAAAATACTTTTCCATTGTCGGTGCATATGGCATTGCAGGTACATCTGGTCCCGCTAAGCGCTTAATCGGAGCATCCAAATCGAAGAGGCAATTTTCTGCAATTATCGCCGACACTTCACTAATAATGCTGCCTTCCTTATTGTCCTCTGTTATAAGCAATACTTTACCCGTCTTGCTGGCTGCCTTAATAATGGCTTCTTTATCCAACGGATAAACAGTACGCAAATCTAAAATATGTGCCGAAATGCCCTCACTCGCAAGTCGTTCAGCAGCCTGCAGTGCAAAATGAACACATAACCCGTACGTAATAACAGTAATATCATCGCCTTCACGCTTGACATCCGCTTTTCCGATTGGAAGAACATAATCTTCAGTAGGTACTTCGCCTTTAATTAAACGGTATGCTCTTTTATGCTCGAAAAAGAGAACCGGGTCTTCATCACGAATTGCAGCCTTTAATAGTCCCTTTACATCGTATGGCGTAGATGGCATGACAATTTTTAATCCAGGCTGGTTGGCGAATACGGCTTCAACCGATTGGGAATGATACAATGCTCCATGAATACCGCCACCATATGGGGCGCGAATCACAATGGGACAATTCCAGTCATTATTGGAACGATAACGGATTTTTGCTGCTTCAGAAATGATTTGATTGACAGCCGGCATGATAAAATCAGCAAATTGCATTTCCGCAATCGGACGCATGCCATACATTGCTGCCCCAATTCCTACTCCTGCGATCGCTGATTCAGCAAGGGGGGTATCAATGACTCTGTCTTCCCCAAACTGCTCGTATAATCCTTGAGTTGCTTTAAAAACTCCGCCCTTTTTCCCTACATCTTCACCAAGAACGAAAACTTTAGAGTCTCTTTCCATTTCCTCACGAATCGCCATCGTCACTGCATCTATATATGAAATGACTGCCATTTCAATCTTCCCCCTTACTCTGCATACACATGCTTCATCGCATATTCTGCCTCTGCGTATGGAGCGTTTTCTGCATAATCTGTTGCTTCGTTAACGATTTTCATCACACGATCGTTAATTTCTTTTTCCTTCTCATCGTTCATTACACCATTTTCCTTCAAATAAGCTCCAAAAGTAATAATCGGGTCTTTTGTTTTCGCTTCAGCGACCTCATCAGGAGCACGATAGCTTCTATCATCGTCATCTGAAGAATGTGGAGTTAGACGGTAAGAAATCGTTTCAATTAATGATGGACCTTCGCCACGGCGTCCGCGATCCGCTGCCTCTTTAACAGCCTTATACACCTCTAACGGATCATTTCCGTCGACTGTAATTCCAGGCATTCCATAACCAACAGCACGATCAGAGACATTTTCACAAGCCAACTGCTTTTCAATGGGTACAGAAATTGCATATTTATTATTCTCACACATAAAGATAACTGGGAGCTTATGAACACCCGCAAAATTGGCACCTTCATGGAAGTCACCCTGATTCGATGAACCTTCACCAAAGGTGACGAAAGTGACAAGATCTTTATCCTCCATCTTTCCTGCTAATGCCACTCCAACCGCATGAGGAACCTGTGTCGTTACAGGGGATGAACCGGTGACAATCCGATTTTTCTTTTGTCCAAAATGTCCGGGCATTTGTCGGCCCCCAGAATTCGGATCTTCCCCTTTTGCAAATGCAGAAAGCATTAATTCTGTTGCTGTCATTCCAAAAGTCAATACTACCCCCATGTCGCGATAATAGGGCAATACATAATCTTTCTCTTTATCTAATGCAAATGCCGCACCAACCTGGGCAGCCTCCTGCCCTTGACAAGAAATAACAAACGGAATCTTACCTGCACGGTTTAAGAGCCACATCCGTTCATCAATTCTTCTTGCCAACAGCATTGTTTCGTACATTTCCAGCACCTTTTCATCGCTCAATCCAAGAGCGCTATGACGATTCTCAGTCAATTCCATTCCCTCCCGAGAAATTAATCTTATCCATGTATCGCCTTGCCATCAACCGCTAAAGCTGCTTCACCAATCGCTTCTGATAAAGTTGGATGCGGATGAATCGTATGGGCAACCTCCCAAGGTGTCGCATCTAATACTTGTGCTAAACCCGCTTCAGAAATCATATCTGTTACATGAGGTCCAATCATATGGACGCCTAATATATCATTGCTTTCTTCATCAGCGATCATTTTCACAAATCCATCTGATTCACCAAAAACAAGCGCCTTTCCAATCGCACGGAAGGAAAATTTTCCAACTTTAACTTTGTGTCCTTTTTCCTTTGCTTCTTCTTCCGTATAACCAACACTTGCTACCTCAGGAGCGCTATATATACATTTAGAAATTAACCGATAGTCAAGAGGTTCTGGCTTCTCTCCAGCAATATGCTCAACCGCAACAATCCCTTCATGTGAAGCAACATGGGCAAGCTGCAAGCCACCGATACAATCTCCTATCGCATAAATGTGCGATTCTTTTGTTTGATAAAAATCATTTGTGACAATGAACCCTTTTTCTACTTGAATATCGGTATTTTCTAAACCTATTCCTTCTGTGTTTGCGATACGGCCAACCGAAACAAGTATTTTATCTGCTTTAAATTGTTTTTCTGTTCCCTTTACTTCAGCAGAGATGGTGACAGTTTCTCCTTTTTGAAGCGTTTCTGGCAAAACCTTTGCACTTGTGACAACATTGATTTTACGCTTCTTCATCAGCCGCTGCATTTCCTTGGAAATTTCTTTGTCCTCTGTTGGTAAAATACGATCTGCGTATTCAATAATTGTTACTTCAACCCCAAAATCCGACAACATTGATGCCCATTCAATTCCAATCACACCGCCGCCAACAATAATGATCGAATGGGGAAGTGAGTCCATTTGCAACGCTTCATCTGAAGTCATTACTAGCTCACCATCTATGTCTAATCCCGGTAAAGTACGCGGCCTTGAACCAGTTCCAATAATAACGTTTTTAGGAATTAGCATTTCGTTTTCTGTTTCATCATTCATTTCAACAGAAATTGTTCCTGGCATAGGTGAAAATATAGACGGACCTAAAATTCTCCCTGTTCCTGCAAAAACATCAATCTTACCTTGCTTCATTAAATGTTGAACACCTTTATGAAGTTGTTCAATGATATTGTTTTTTCGTTCCTGCACCTTGGCAAAATTTAATGAAACACCTGTGGTTTCCACACCGAATTCTTCGCTTTTTTTTGTCGTCGCAAATACTTCAGCGCTTCTTAACAATGCTTTACTGGGGATACACCCTTTATGTAGACAGGTGCCGCCAAGTTTTCCTTTCTCAACGATTGCCGTTTTTAAGCCTAACTGAGATGCCCGAATCGCTGCGACGTAGCCACCTGTACCACCGCCAAGAATGACTAAATCATATTCCTTCGCCATAAAAAACGACCTCCTTTTTCAAATCCTCTCACTGCTCTTTACTGGGTTTGGATAATGTTTCTCCTCTTCCTCACCTCTTAACACTCTAAGCGCTCCTTCCGCTAACGCTTGAAGCTCATTCTCTCCCGGCTTTACAATGACATCAGCAATCCATTTGACTCTTTCCTGAATCTCCTGCACAAATCCTTTTCCATAGGCAAGACCACCCGTTAAAATAATCGCATCGACCTTCCCTGATAAAACCGCACTAGCTGAACCAATTTCCTTCGCTACTTGGTATGCCATCGCAGAATAGACTAAGCTTGCCTTGTCATCGCCATTTTCTATCATTTTTTCCACCGCAAGAGCATCATTTGTTTTCAAATAGCCAACCAATCCACCTTGTCCGACCAGTTTTTTCATGATTTCTTCATAAAAGTATTGTCCAGAATAACAGAGGGCAACGAGATCGCCCGCAGGCACTGTACCCGCACGTTCTGGACTGAACGGTCCATCTCCATGAAGACCGTTGTTCACATCGACAACTCTCCCCTTTTTATGTACACCAACCGTAATCCCGCCCCCCATATGGGCGACAATTAAATTGAGCTCTTCGTATCTCTTCCCTAACTCCTGCGCAACCCGCCTCGATACTGCCTTTTGATTAAGGGCGTGGAAGATGCTTTTTCGGTCTATTAACGAAAAACCTGAAATTCGAGCAATAGGTTCCAACTCATCAACAACAACAGGATCGACAATATAAGCTGGAATATTCAATCCTGATGCAATTTCATGGGCAATAATTCCACCAAGATTGGAGGCATGCTCACCAGCAAAACCAGCACGAAGATCGGACAACATCGCTTCGTTAACTCGATACGTTCCTCCTTCTATGGGGCGCAGCAATCCACCACGACCGCAAACCGCTTTAAGCTTGGAAATGTTCATACCTTCTTTATCGAGTGATTCGAGGATCGTCTTTTTACGGAATTCATATTGATCAATAACTTGATTAAATTGACCAATTTCATCATTACGATGACGAATCGTCTTTTCAAAAACAGATTTCTCATTATCGAATACCCCAATTTTCGTTGAAGTAGATCCTGGATTGATGACGAGAATTCGATTAATTGACTCTGGCACTGTCTAACCCTCCAATTGAAAGCGCAAATTTCCTTTCCTACTGTTCTTTATTCGATGATTTGAGCCATTCATAACGGAAACTTGCGCTTAACACCTTTCAACATGTAATAACCATACCATTTAACTGACAAAGCATTTATCTTCTGCTTAGAATGTGATGGCCATTTTGAAGAAATTGACTGCGGGAATTGCGCATTCTTTCGATTCTCTCTTCAGCCATACGATCTGCTGCTTTATAAGTCGGAATTCCATCACGCTTTGAGATTTCAATTACCTTTTCAATGTTTTGATAAATTGTCTCAACTCTCTTCATCGCTCGGTCGCGGTTATAACCGTACAACTCATCAGCGACATTGATAACTCCACCGGCATTAATTACATAATCAGGTGCATAGACAATCCCTAATTCATGAATGAGGTCACCATGAACCGTGTCACGAAGCTGATTGTTAGCAGCTCCCGCAATAACTTTAGCCTTTAATTGCGGAATTGTATCATCATTAATGACAGCTCCTAACGCACAAGGAGCATAAATATCACAGTCGACACTATAAATTTCGTCTGGTTCCACTGCCTTTGCACCGAACTCTTCCACCGCTCTTTGTACAGCTTCTTTATTAATATCTGTCACAATTAAACTTGCCCCTTCTTCATGTAAATGACGGCATAAATTAAAAGCAACATTACCGATACCCTGAACAGCAACCACTTTTCCTTCTAGTGAATCATTCCCAAAGGCTTCCTTAGCTGCTGCCTTCATCCCACGATATACACCATAAGCTGTAACTGGAGAAGGATTTCCCGATGAACCGAATGCTGGTGATATTCCCGTTACATAATCGGTTTCTTCATGGATCAAATCCATATCAGCAACAGTTGTTCCTACATCTTCAGCTGTAATATAACGGCCATTTAAACCTTGAATGTAACGGCCAAAGGCACGAAACATTTCTTCGTTCTTATCTTTACGAGGATCCCCAATAATAACCGTTTTACCGCCTCCAAGATTTAACCCAGCAGCAGCATTTTTATATGTCATCCCCTTCGCTAAACGAAGAGCATCTTCAATTGCTGCCTCCTCTGATTCATATGTCCACATCCGCGTTCCACCAAGCGCTGGTCCTAAAGTCGTATCATGTATCGCAATTATCGCCTTTAGTCCGGATTGCTTATCTTGGCAAAAAACGACTTGTTCGTAATCATAAGACTCCATATACTTGAAAATTTCCATGTTGTATCTCTCCTCTTTTGTTAAATATCATCAATGTTTAGTAGAACAAATGGCTAAAGCTAGGGAGTAAAGCTTGCTTTCAGCAGAATCTGCCCTGGAAGTTAAAACAATTGGTGCCTTCGCCCCGGCAATGACTCCTCCAACCTTCGCCTTCGCAAAATATGTCAATGATTTATACAATGCATTTCCTACCTCTATTGTTGGCACAAGCAGGATATCTGCTCGTCCAGCAACTTCACTTTTGATTCCTTTTTGCTCTGCTGACAAGCTCGAAACCGCATTATCTAACGCAAGCGGCCCATCAATAAGACAATTCGTTATCTGCTCTCTTCGATTCATTTGCGAAAGTGCAGCAGCATCCAGTGTTGCCTGCATACTCGGGTTGACTACTTCAACAGCGGCAATCGGTGCCACTGTTGGCCAATTGACCCCAACACTTCTTGCAATTGCAACGGCATTTTCAATAATTTGTACCTTTTGTCCAAGATCAGGATAGAGATTCATCGCTGCATCGGTAATAAAGAGAAGGCGTTCAAAGTCTGGGATTTCAAAAACAGCAACATGCGAAAGAATATTTCCTGTCCTTAAACCATATTCTTTATTTAAAATTGCCTTTAAAATAACCGCGGTTTGAACATTTCCCTTCATCAACACATTGGCTTCATTTAAATGTACAGCCTTAACGGCTTTTTCAGCTGCCTCCTGATTCGTAAGTGCATGAATGATTTGAACATCACCCTTGTTTATCAAATGAGGAAATTTAGCATTGATAATCTCGATGATCTTCTCCTTGTCGCCATATAAAAGGAAGCGGGAAAGCCTTCTTCGCAGCGCTTCTTGTACCGCTTCAAGTACATCCTCATCTTCAGCAGCAGCTACCGCCACCGTGATTGAAGGAAATTGTATGGCTCTGTCAATTAGAGATTGCAATTTCAAGCTGTATTCAACCCCCTTTAATTTTTGTCTGTATTTTCCTTTATTTGGTCAAATACATTTTGCGATAACATAAAGTATGTTTGCAATTTTTATGCCAATTAAAATAAGGTTTTAAACTCCCGTTTCTAGCTTGCAATCCATGAACTTTTTTGCAGATATGCGAAAAAAATTGCATGCTAATCTTTACAAACATGATCATAGCCTTATAATTTGTATTTGTCCAACTTATAGTAGAGATTACGAACGGATAAACCTAAAGCTTTGGCTGTCTCCGTCTTATTGCCATTCATTTTCACAAGCGTTTGTGCGATAATCTCTTTCTCATACCGCTCTAATTTCACGTTTAATGTTTCTCCTTCGGCTTCAGAATGAGAGAATGGTTCGAATGTCTGCTCCTGAATGATGTTTAAATTCGGCAAATGCAACAAATCAATCTCCGTTTCATGATAATTCATGAAAATAATCGCTCGTCCCAGTATATTTTCCAATTCTCTTACATTACCTGGCCAATGATACCGAAGCAAATGTTTCATGGCATCTGCCGTTACTCCTTCCACATTCCTCCCATAATCTTGATTAATCTTCTGGATCAAACGCTCACATAATAACGGAATGTCTCCTTTTCGATCCCTTAAAGGAGGAATATGGATCGGCATTCGATTGAGACGATAATATAAATCTTCCCTAAATGTTCCATTGATGATCCCTTTTTCAATATTAACATTTGTAGCAGCAATTACCCTTACATTAATGGAAATCGGCTTCGTGCCACCGACTCGAGTAATTTCACTTTCCTGCAATACTCGTAATAGTTTCGCTTGAGTATTCGCTGTTAATTCACCAATTTCATCTAAAAAAATACTACCATTGTTCGCTTCTTCGAAAAGGCCTCGTTTTCCACCTCTTTTCGCACCGGAAAAAGCTCCTTCTTCATAACCGAAAAGTTCGCTTTCAAGTAATGACTCTGATAGAGAAGCACAATTAACGCGAACAAATTTGTTATACTTTCGATCACTTGCATTATGGATCGCATGAGCAAAGAGTTCTTTTCCAGTACCGGACTCTCCACGAAGAAGAACGGTTGCAGGTGTTCTAGCCCCCAGCTTTGCTTGCTCAATAGCTAAACGCATTTCTTCGGAATCACCAATAATATCCTCAAATGAATATTTTGCTTCCAGCGTTCGAATAATCTGCCTCGCTCTGCTCAGTTCTCGGTTCAAGCTCTTTATTTCGGACATATCATGAATGACTCCGACACTTCCTTTTAATTTCCCATCAACAATGACAGGCGCCACATTGACAATGACCTCTTTCTTGTTAGGACCTAATCGCATTGCCACCCCACGAACAGCTCGCCTCGTTTTTAAAACTTGCATATGCATGCTTTCTCCTTCAGAAATATCCGTAGTCGCCGGTTGACCGATAACCTCTGCCTCAGAGAGCCCTGTTAATCTTGTGTAAGCTGGATTAATGATAATCCCCAAACCATTTTCATCAACGACAGAAATCGCCTCTTCACTCGATTGAATCACTGATTCAAGCATCGTTTGCACTTCTTTTAAATTTGTGAGTTCCTCGGCTAAATTGACAACTTCTGTTATGTCCTTAAAGACTGCAAATGCTCCGATTATTTCATTATTTTCAGCGATCATCGGGATTCTCGTCGTAATGATCTTCATCCCGTTCGCAAGAGTTTGTTTTCGATTCGTTTCAGACTTTCGGGTTTGTAAAACAAGCGGCAAACGGCTAGTTGGGACAACTTCTAAAACCGGTTTTCCGATCATTTCTTCCTTTTTCATTCCGATCATCGTTGCTGCGCTATGATTGATGAAGGTGATCGTCGCATCTTTATCTACAACAAGCATGCCATCACCAGTTGCATTAAATATTAAATCATGTTTGTAGGTTTCATATTCAAGTCTAGAGATTAATTCTTCTTTCTCTTCAATCAACTTTGAGATTAAATAAGCCATACTCCCTGGAATTAACACTGTCTTCCTGTCTCTTAACTCACGAATTTCGTTAAATACCTCTTGCCTTCCAGTTACTTCTATGACCACATCCAGCTGATCAGATAAATATTTTTTCCAATCTGTTCCCACTTCAATCCCTAGCTCCTTAGCAAACAAGATTCCCGGAGCATTCTCATCAATATCGATGACCACTTTCACATCCAGAACAGCGGTTTCTTTTAATATCTTTAAAATCGATAATCCACCCAAACCAGCTCCAACAATCATTACTGTTTGCACATGATCTCCCCTACCTTCTTGCAAGAAAAATTTTTCATAAACAATGAATTTTTTTGCACATAAGTCTATTTTAGTGTTAAACGGTTTCAATGACAAATTTTTTTAGAATATGTTTTTTGTTTAGGTCGCTGTTGACTTTGGGCTCATTTTAACACCAATTCTATTGAACAAAGCCAAATAAAAAAATGTTTTGAAAAGGAACTGCGAGAATGTCAGGAGGACGACATACTTGTATCGCAAAAGCATGTTATAATATAGGAGATCAAATAGAAATGAGGATTTTTATGATTCGGATTATAGCTTTATTAATTTTAGTAATACCTGGAATCATTGCGGCATACGGAATTAAAATGATGCGGGATATGGTCTTTGGAATTACAATTGGACCGTTTACTTCCTCTTTATTATGGCTGCAATTTATTTCCGGATTATTATTGTTTTTAGCTGGATTAGCCTTCATCGGAGGATTTATCCTTCATCGTGATCGAAAGAAAAATAAAGTCCAGAATCGCTTTAAATTGGATAAAAAACTTTAGTTTAACAATCTTTCAACTATAAGGGCGGCGACTGTTTAGAACTGGTTCAAATTTGTTCCGGTAGACGATTAATGAAAGTAGCTTTGCTCCGTACCATGACCGTATTAGCATCAGTTTTCTGCCGATAACGAAAGAAGTTCTCTTAGTAGCATATCCCTGACTTGTTAAGCATTTTAGCTGTACGTGTTCGACATTTTAATCGCTCAGAAAGGCATCCGCAAAAGGTTTGGGGATGCCTTTCTCAATAGATATTAAATTTAGCTGTATTCTTTTCTAATTTTAATCGCCTTTACTGGATCATCTGTAATAAATGCAGTGCAGCCAATATCAAAGAGTCTCCTCATCTCCTGTTCTTTATTGACAGTATAAGGTCTCACTTCAATACCAAACTCAAGAGAAGCTTTAATGATTTCATTAGGAACGACTCGGAAATTAGGGTGCATTCCCTTCGCTTTAATCGACCGTGCATAGACCCAGGGCATGTAGAGTCCCTCATGATATAAGGGAGCAATCTCTATTTCAGGAGCAAGGCGATAGCAGTAAACGATACTATAGTGATTAAATGAAGAAATGATCACTCGCTCTGTTAAAGCAAATTCACGAATAAGCTCAATAAGCGGCTCCTCTATTTTCATGTATGATTCCGCACTGCTTTTAATTTCAATATTGCACTGAAGTTGATTCGTCTGCAGCCACGCAAGCACCTCTTTTAAAGAAGGGACCGGCTCTTTTTTTAGAATTGTTTTGTGCTTATAGCTTGCATCAAGTCTCCGCAATTCTGCGAAGGAAAAATCTTTCACAAAACCGCTCCCATTTGTCGTACGATCGACTTTATCATCATGAATGACAACGATCTCATTGTCTTTTGTTAATTGGACATCTAATTCGATTCCATCAGCACCTGCATTTTCCGCTTCCTTAAAAGCTTTCATCGTATTCTCAGGATATTTTGCAGAATAACCACGGTGGGCAAAAATAAGTGTCAAGTTTCTTCAACCTCCTAATCAGAAATAAAAGACGCCCTTTCGACGTCTTTTATTTAGTCCTTTCCCTTTCAAGAAGCCTTATGCTCTAAACGAAGCTTATCTGCCACCATCGCGATAAATTCGCTATTCGTTGGCTTTGCTTTGGACATAGATACGGTATAACCAAATAAGGATGAAATAGAATCAATATTGCCCCGACTCCATGCCACTTCAATGGCATGACGAATAGCGCGCTCAACGCGGCTAGCTGTAGTGTTATATTTTTTGGCAATATCGGGATATAAAACTTTTGTAATCGATCCCAATAATTCTATGTCATTATAGACCATGGAAATAGCTTCTCTTAAATATAAATAGCCTTTAATATGAGCTGGGACACCAATTTCATGAATTATGCTTGTAATACTAGCATCAAGGTTTCTTGGTTTTTCCTCCACAACTGGTCTAACAGCACTCGCTAATCCTGATGATTTTCTCATAACAGGCGCTTCTTTCCCGCTTACCTGACGAATATGATTGCCTAAATGCTCTAAATCAAAAGGTTTTAAAATGAAGTAAGATGCACCTAACTCAACTGCTTTTTTCGTCACATCTTCTTGGCCAAATGCCGTTAACATAATAACATTTGGAAGATGGTTCTTTTTCATCTCCCTTAACCTTTCCAGTACTGCTAATCCATCTAAATGCGGCATAATAATATCTAAAACAAGAACATCTGGGTCAGTTTCCTGCAATACCTCCAGGCACTCCTGTCCATTATGGGCCACACCTACAACTTCCATGTCTTCCTGAGAAGAAATATAATCTTCTAATAGACCCACTAGTTCTCGATTGTCATCAACTACACAAACTTTAATTTTCTTCACTTACAGTTTCCTCCTCGATCCTTAAGTTTCTCGTCTCTTAAATTTGATTCTTATATCTTTATTCTAAATATTCAATTCGACAAAGCCAATAAAAATCCTTTTCTTTTTTTATTTTTTCTGCAAAAATGTAGTAATTCTTCTATTTTCTCCTATTTTCTCTTATTTTCGACTAGTTTCGTCACTTGATTTTTTTTGTGTGATGACTTTGTCGAAAAATCTTTATTTTCTTCCATATTATCATGAAAAAAGAAGAAGGAGGCGGAAAATTCCACCTCCAGAAGGTAATAATTTAACTTGCTTTTTCCTCTTCCTTTTCATAAATATCGATCCCTGCTTCATTAAGCATCCACTCAATATGAACTCCATAACCTGAAGTTGGATCATTAACAAATACATGAGTAACTGCTCCAACTACTTTTCCATCTTGAATGATTGGGCTTCCCGACATCCCTTGAACGATTCCGCCTGTCTTATCAAGCAATTCTTTATCTGTAACTTTTAAGACCATTCCTTTCGTGGCAGGAAATTTTTGCGGGATTGTACTGACAATTTCGATATCAAAAAGTTTAACTTCATCATTATCGACGACTGTCAGTATCTGTGCCGGACCTTCCTTAACTTGATGGGAAAGAGCGATTGGCAAAGCTTTATCCATAACCCCGTTCTCTATGTCACGATTTAGCTTCCCAAATATTCCGAATGGGCTATTTCGTTGGATATTTCCAATTACCTCTTTATCTGAAGAGAACCTAGCTAATTTTTCTCCAGGGTCTCCATTGCTTCCTTTTTCAATGGATGTTACAGTTGAACGAACAATTTGCCCGTCTTCTACAACAATTGGCTTTTTTGTATCCATATCAGAAATGACGTGCCCTAAAGCACCGTATTTTTTACTTTGCGGATGATAGAACGTCATCGTTCCTATTCCTGCTGCTGAATCTCGAATATAGAGACCAAGCTTAAACTTATCTTCATCTTTTTCCTTTTGCGGTTTTAGTTCTGTTGTTACTTTTCCACTTTCACGACTGATCTCAACCTTCAACGGTGTTCCCGATTCTCCGGCCTCTTGAACAAAAGGGGCAACGTCGGACATTTTCTCAATCTGTTTCCCGTTAATCTTTGTAATAATATCGCCGACTTTTATTCCCGCTTCCTCTCCCGGTGATTGCTTTCCTTCATTTGTATTGACCTGATGGTGTCCTACTACCAGGACCCCAACTGTATTTAACTTAACTCCGATAGATTGGCCACCTGGAATTACCTTAAAATCCTTTAGAACATTGACATCGACCTTTTTAATTGGAAAACCCGCTAATTCTAACAGCATCTCATTTTTTCCGTATTTGTTTGCATTTAATGAAACTGTATTTTCTTCATCATCGACTGAAACACTAAGGTTTGAGCTATTCATTTCTGCTGACACTGGGCGGGATTTCTGAAAAGAAAATTCTTGCCCTTCAAAAAGCGTTACTTCCTTTGGGAATTGAATATACTGTTGCACAGGTTTCGAAAACCCAAGAGCAACAATTGAAACAAGGAGAATTCCACCAATTATTTTTCTAAGAAGTTCAAAATTCAACATCTTCACTCTCCTCGCTTCTAGTCCACACACACACTTACTCTAAAATGGCTACACCTTTAATTTTGCCTCCTTTAGACGCATTTATAACCGCTAGAGAGATAAAAAAGCTACCCAGAATGGATAGTAATGGAACTTGGGCGCTTTTAGAATTTTTGAGTAAGATAATCCTTTAAGTGGTGATTGTTTACAGGTTTGCTTAACAATTTATCAACAACAGTATTTACTTTATTTCGAATCGTTATACTGCTTCTTTAAGGACATTGCGTATTAATGAGTTGCTTGTATGACAACGCTGTAGCCAATGCATTTTTGATAAGAAGTAAAGAAGTATGAGGGTGGGACAAAACCCATCTCTAAAATGAAAAAGCCAGTGAAATTTTACGACACGTAAAATTTCACTGGCTTTGATTCATTTTTGTATAAAAATAAGGACCTCTTCTGATAAAATTAAGTCACCACAACCAAATCATACAGAAAGAAGGATCCTTATGTTTAAAAATTATAACATGAATCAATTAATTTTGCCTTTAGATTTAGAAGTAAAGTTACAAAAAAATGATATTGCCTTCCATATACATCACTTAGTGGAAAGTATTCCACCTGAAGCCCTTGAACCATTTTTTCGAAATGAGGGGTGCCCTGCTTATCATCCACGCATGATGTTAAAAATTATCTTATGTGCTTATTCGCAGTCTGTCTTTTCTGGTCGTAAAATCGAAGCCCTTTTAAAAGATAGTATCCGTATGATGTGGCTAGCTCAAGGATATGAACCAAGCTACCGAACAATTAACCGATTCCGTGTTCAACCTCAAGTGAAAGATCTCATTCGCCAAAGTTTCGTCCAATTCCGTTGTCAACTTGTACAAGAAGAACTAATCGATCAAGAAGCGATTTTCATTGATGGGACCAAAATCGAAGCGAATGCGAATAAATTTACATTCGTGTGGAAAAAGTCGATTGAAAAATATCACAAAAGCTTAATTGAAAAATCAAATCAACTGTACAATGAGTTACTTGAAAAAGAGATCTTACCTGAAATTGAACGAGAAAGTGATGAGCAATTATCACTTGAAGAACTCGATCAAATGATTGAAAAAGTAGATGAAGTCATTACGGAATATGACCAAAAAATAGAAGCATCATCGAGCGTAGAAGAAAGAAAAGCATTAAGAAGTGAACGAAAATATCCAAAGCAAGTGCGTAAGCAGTTAACTGATTATCTTGTACGGAAACAGAACTATCAACGGGACTTTGAAATCTTGGGTACACGTAATAGTTATTCGAAAACAGACCTTGATGCAACATTCATGCGAATGAAAGATGATTATATGAAGAATGGTCAATTGAAAGCAGGTTATAATGTACAAATCGCAACGGAAGGTCAATACACACTTGCGTATAGTATATTTTCAAATCCGACAGATACACGTACGTTAATTCCATTTCTAGATGAAATCGAGAAAGGTTATTTCGAATTACCGAAGCATATTGTGGCAGATGCAGGTTATGGCAGCGAACAAAACTTTAATGATATCCTTTCAAACAGAAACCGAGAAGCACTAATAACGTATAACATGTATGTGAAGGAACAAAAGAAAAAACATAAACAAAACAAGTTTAATCCAGACAACTGGCAGTATGATGAAGAAAGCGATACATACACATGCCCAAATCACAAACGCCTTTTATTTAAATATCGCTCTGAACGTACGGATAAAACAGGCTTTAAACGGGAATTTAAAGTCTATGAATGTGAAGAATGTTCGGGCTGTCCATTCCGTTCATCATGTACCAAGGCAAAAGAAGGCAACCATCGAAAACTAATGGTGAACGAAAAATGGGAACAGCAAAAAGAATATGTGAGAGCGAAGCTTTCAGAAGAGAAAACAGGTGCCATCTATCGAAAACGCAAAATCGATGTGGAACCAGTTTTTGGATTCTTGAAGGCTAATTTGCGTTTCACTCGATTTTCTGTACGAGGAAAATCGAAGGTAGAAAACGAAATGGGTCTCGCGTTAATGGCCGTGAATTTAAGAAAATTCACGGCCATTAACTAAGGTAATAGAAAAATGAACACACAAAAATAGAGAAAGGTGAATTTGAGTACCCTCAAATTCACCTTTCTCATTATTTGAAGCTAGTTATGTCCCAGCTCCCATTGTGTTATTTTAATCTCTTTCGCTAAATGAAGCAGTTCTTTTGCATGCTCCTTCGTTAAATCGGTTATCTCCACCCCTGAAATCATTCTGCCAATTTCGCGAATTTTTTCGTCGTCACCCAAAATTTTTACGGAAGTCCTTGTCCGACCATCCGTAATTTTTTTCGCAATAAATAAGTGGGTATCGGCCATTGCTGCTACTTGAGGAAGGTGAGAAATACACAGAACTTGCGAGTCAACAGACACATGATATATTTTTTCAGCAATCGCTTGTGCTACCCGACCACTGACTCCCGTATCGACTTCGTCGAAAATAATCGACGTGATGCCCTGATGCTTTGAAAAGATGCTCTTTAAGGCAAGCATAATTCGCGATAACTCTCCTCCTGAAGCTATTTTTGAAAGAGGTTTTAATGGTTCACCCGGGTTGGTAGAAATGTAAAATTCAACTTTATCTGAACCTGCTATCGTAAAGTTATCGTAGTCACTTGTAAAACGAACTTCAAATATTGTTTTTTCCATGTAAAGCTCTTTTAATTCAGTATGAATCAATTTTGTTAGTTGACCAGCATGCTTTTGTCTCATTTTACTTAATTCACGCGCTTCAATCGCCAGGTCTTTCTGGATGATGGAAAGCTCCCGCTGCAACTTCTCAATATGTGTTTCTTTATTCTGCAGTGTCTCGAGCTCTTCCTCAATTTTGGCCGCATACTCTAATATTTCGGCAATTGTTTTTCCATACTTACGTTTTAATTGATTAATTTCATTAAGTCTCTCCTCAATATTGCTCAATCGTTCAGGATCAAATTCAAGGATATCAAGCTCATTTCTTAATGTTCGTATGATGTCCTCGAGTACATAAAAACTATTGGAAACCGTATCAGATACCTCTTTATAGTGTTGATCAATCGATGCTGCATCTTCCAAATGGTTCATCGCAAGACCAAGCCAATCGAGTCCTTTATTATCGCCCTGTAGGGCTGAATAGCTTATATTCAACGCTTCATGAAGCTTCTCAAAATTGCTCAGCTTCCTTCTTTCCTCGATCAGCTCTTCATCTTCATGAAGCTTTAAATCCGCTTTTTGAATTTCCTCTAATTGAAAAGAAATTAAATCTAGACGATGTGCAACCTGCTGTTCATTTTCACTCAAATGCTTTAGCGCCCTATGCGTTTTTTCATATCGCTGATAAATATGTACATATTCTTGGTAGACGTCCTCAATTTCCTTGCCACCAAATTGATCAAGCAAGGATAAATGACGAGTTTCATCCATTAATTCTTGGTGCTCATGCTGACCATGAATATCAACAAGCGCCGCACCGATTTCACGCAGTGTGGAAATTGTCACTAGCTTCCCATTTATGCGGCAAATACTTTTCCCACTCTTTGAAATGTCGCGTCGAAGAATGATCATTCCGTCTTCAATCTCGATGCCAAACTCCTTCACCTTTTGAAATAATGGATGTGAATCATGATCAATTTGGAAAAGCCCTTCAATTTCCGCTTTCTCTTCCCCATGGCGGACAAATTCAGATGAACCTCTGCCACCAACGAGCAAATGAATGGCATCAATAATAATTGATTTTCCTGCTCCTGTTTCGCCAGAAAGAACCGTTAGCCCTTTGTCAAAAGAAATCGAAAGAGCCTCAATTATAGCAAAATTTTTAATCGATAACTCGCTGAGCATGAATAGTCACCTCTAAATCAAATTCATCTTCACTTTAGTCCAGATTCACATTTACGGTTGATTCCGTTCATTCTTTAAAAAAATTAAAATAAACCTAAATAATATGATCAGATTTTGAATCCCGGACAAAGAAATTGTTACAGCATTTCAAGAAAACGAGCCTGTATGATTTCTGTCTCAACCGGAGTTTTACAGATAATTAAAATCGTATCATCCCCACAAATTGTTCCTAAAATCTCTTCCCAATCAAGATTATCAATTAACGCCCCTATTGCCATCGCATTTCCGGGCAACGTCTTCATGACAAGCAAATGTCCCGCTTGATCGATACGAACAAATGCATCCATGAGATTTCTTTTCAACTTTTGCAAAGGATTAAAGCGTTGATCAGCTGGAAGACTATACTTATAACGCCCATCCATAAGAGGTACCTTTACTAAATGAAGCTCTTTAATATCTCTTGATACAGTTGCCTGCGTAACATTAAAACCTGCAATTTTTAATTCATCAACAAGCTCGTCCTGTGTTTCAATATCGTTATTCGTTATAATTTCCCTTATTTTAATATGTCGTTGTCCTTTATTCATATTAAATCACCTCTGAAATTTATACAGTGTATTGGTGTTATACTTTTACATTCATAATTGCACAGATCATTCAATAATATGTTAGCTGAAAAACAGGAAAATGTATACTTTTTCATATAATGATTCGTGATTAGACGACGATATTCCTCTTCATTCTCCATCTTTAGCAATCTTTTTTTTGCTGAAATTTCCATATTCATGACTCACGCAAAAAAGGAATAAGCCTATGCTTATTCCTCTGATTGTTTTCTTTTCAATTGTTCGTGGGCGCTCCGCACAATGTCTGATGGAAAATAAAGCAAATTCTTCTCTCCCATGACCTTCGAACCATTCCATTGAAGATGAAGAAGAAATTCAATATTTCCATCTCCTCCCGTGATCGGAGAGAAAGACAAATTTTTAACATCGAAGCCTTCTTTTAACACGAAATCAATCATTTTTTCCAGAACCTCTTCATGTACTTTCGGATCCCGAACAATTCCTTTTTTTCCTACCTGATCACGTCCTGCTTCAAATTGAGGTTTAATTAATGCGACAATATCACTTCCCGGAACAAGCAATGCTTTTAACACAGGAAAGATCAATTTCAATGATATAAATGAAACATCTATTGAAGCAAAGTTAGGGAGCTCAGCCGACAGATCAGCTGGAGTCACGTAACGAAAATTAGTTCTTTCCATGACAATAACTCTCTCGTCCTGTCTGAGCTTCCACGCTAACTGGTTATAACCTACATCAAGAGCATAGGACATTTTCGCCCCGTTTTGTAGGGCACAGTCTGTAAAACCACCAGTTGAAGCACCGATATCTAACAGTACCTTGCCTTCAATATTTAAATCAAATTCTTTCAGTGCTTTCTCGAGCTTTAATCCGCCACGGCTTACATAAGGAAGGACATTTCCTTTCACTGTAAGCGGACTCTCAATGCTAATTTTTTCCCCAGGCTTGTCTAACCGTTCTTCATTACTATAAACAAGGCCAGCCATAATAGCTCTTTTTGCCTTTTCTCGCGTTTCAACTAAACCCCGTTCTACTAGTAAAACGTCTATCCGTTCCTTTTTCATTTTTGTTTAGGCCCTCTTTTGTTTTCTTCTTGCCAACGTCTGCAGTTTATTGACAACATTTTCTGTTGTGAGGCCAATTTCATTTAGCAATTCATTCACACTTCCGTGTTCGATAAATCGATCAGGAATGCCAAGGCGATCAATTTCAGCGTGATGATATCCTTTTTCAGATGCAAATTCTAAAATCGAGCTACCAAATCCACCTTGTAGGGCAGCTTCCTCGATTGTAAGAATTGGCATATCTACATCCAATAAACCTAGAAGCATTTCTTCATCAATTGGCTTAATAAAACGTGCATTGATTACCCTGATCGAAACCCCCTGTTTCTCAAGAATTTCTGCCGCCTTCATTGCCATTGGAATCGTTGTCCCAAAAGTTAATATCGCTCCATCAAGCCCCTCTTTTAATACTTCCCATGTTCCAATCGGTATTTCTTTCAGCTCTTCATCCAGAGGAACTCCGAGGCCATTCCCTCTTGGGAATCTCATCGCAATTGGACCATCATCGTATTTTAATGCAGTGTGGACAAGATGCTGTCCTTCATTCTCATCCTTTGGCATCATTAGCACCATATTGGGTACATGCCGTAAAAAAGCAATATCAAATACCCCTTGATGAGTTTCTCCGTCAGCCCCAACTAAACCAGCACGGTCAATTCCAATAAAGACATTTAAGTTTTGGCGACAAATATCATGTACGACCTGATCGTAGGCACGCTGCAAAAACGTGGAATAAATCGCTAGAAACGGCTTCATTTTTTGTGTCGCCAATCCTGCTGCCATCGTTGCTGCATGCTGTTCAGCAATTCCAACATCATACATGCGCTCGGGAAATTCGCCAGCAAAACCTTCTAATTTAGAACCAACTGGCATCGCCGGGGTAATCGCGACAACTCTCTCATCTTCACGAGCGATTTTCCGCACCGTTTCACTGACAAGTTTGCTCCATGCTGGAGGAGATTGAACAGGTTTAATAAAGTCACCCGTTTCAATTTTGTAAGCACCGGTACCATGCCATGTTCCGATCGTATCATTTTCGGCCGGCTGATAACCTTTTCCTTTTTTCGTAATGACATGGAGAAGAACGGGTCCATCCATTTTCTTCGCATAGGCAATGTTTTCTAATAATGCATCGTAATTATGGCCATCAATTGGACCTAAGTAGGTAAAACCGAGCTCTTCAAAGAACACACCCGAAACGATCAAATACTTTAAACTGTCCTTTATTCTTTCCGCTGTAGCCGCCAACTTACCACCTACAGCCGGAATTTTCTTCAGCAAGTACTCCAATTCGTCTTTAGCCCATTGGTATTTACCTGCCGTCCGAAGTCGTCCCAACACATTGTGAAGCGCACCAACATTCGGAGCAATTGACATTTCGTTATCATTTAGAACAACGATCATATTTTTTCGTTCGTGTCCAATATGATTTAACGCCTCAAGTGCCATCCCGCCTGTAAGTGCCCCATCTCCAATAACGGGAACAATGAACGACTTCTCCTTTTTTAAATCACGAGCGATCGCCATTCCCATCGCTGCAGACAATGATGTAGAACTATGGCCTGTTTCCCATACGTCATGCTCACTTTCAACCATTTTTGGGAATCCACAAAGCCCCTTATACTGCCTTAATGTGTCAAATTGATCGGCTCTTCCTGTAAGAATTTTATGAACATACGATTGATGGCCGACATCCCAAAGAATTTTATCCTTTGGGCTATTAAAGCATTTATGCAACGCAATCGTAAGTTCAACAACACCAAGGTTCGGGCCAATATGGCCTCCTGTTTTCGACAACTTTTCAATTAAAAACTCGCGAATTTCTTGGCTTAGCTTCTCTAGTTCCTTATTAGACAATGCTTTCAAAAAAGATGGGTCTTTTATTGATAACAGATCCATAACGGACCACTCACTTTCATTTCTTTTTCGGATTACTAATTCCGATTTCGGATTGTCTTTCTAAAAAAAGCTGTGTTAAATATGGTTGCTCATGCATTTTGGGCTTATTATAGTTCTGACTCGATGAAGCGAAGAAGAAAAAAGCTTAATCCTAGCATTTTCTCAAAGTCAGAATCAGCTTTTAAGCTAAGCTTCAAAGACATAAGAAACCAAGGGTTGCTTACGCAGATGAGCCATAAATCAACTAGATCATATATAACATAGCCTTGAAAAAAGAACCGCTAGCACAAAAGTGATAACGGCTGAACTGACTTCATGTCAATTTAGACTTTTTGCTTATTGTCTCTAATAGAAATTCTGCGTCTGCTTCGCAAATTCCATTTAAAACAAATTATTTATTTTACACGGTCCTTTTCACTACCGCAGCTTGGATAATAAAGGGATGGAGGTTGATATACCTCACTTCGCCCTCTCTCACTACTGCATTTACATAGAGAAAGTGTTTGTTTACGTTCAGTCTATGTAGCAAAATAAATATTTAGACAAAATCAATCTGTATTATAACATAGAAATTCCATTTAGTAAAAATGCAGATTTATGCCACCCATATAAAGGAGATTAATGATCTCGATTTGCAACCAAATCTGTTAACTCCATAAGCAATCCTGTATTTAAGCCCGTTTCCTGAAGAATGCCTTGCGCTTTCGCAATTTCCTGCACCAATGCTTTCTTTGCACCGTTCATAGTTAATAGTGCAGGATAGGTGCTTTTATGATTAAAAGTATCACTGCCAGTACGCTTTCCTAGCTTTTGCTCATTCCCTTCCAAATCAAGAATATCATCGCGAATTTGGAATGCCAGTCCTAAGTGATGGGCGAATTTTCTAAATTGTTCAACGATGGCGGTCGGTGCTCCTGCTAAGAGAGCTCCTGCGACAGCGCTAAAGGCTAACAGTTTGCCTGTTTTATGAATATGAATATATTCAAGTTCGTCCAAGGTCAAACGGCGATTTTCTCCGCTTATATCAGCAACTTGCCCTCCGACCATTCCTTCAGCACCAGCGGCGACAGAAAGCTCGCGTATAAGTTTCAGCTTTGTTTCAGCCCCTACCTCAGCTGTCTCGGCAATTAATTGGAAGCTATAAGTTAGTAGGGCATCCCCTGCTAAAATCGCAAAAGCATCCCCATAAACTTTATGATTTGTCGGTCTGCCTCTTCTTAAATCATCGTTATCCATACTTGGGAGATCATCATGAATCAAAGAATATGTATGAACCATCTCAATTGCTGCTGCAGTCAGTAACCCTTTTTCAACTTTATCCCCGAATGCATCAATTGTGGCAAATAAGAGCATCGGTCGAATTCTTTTCCCGCCAGCTTCCAAAGAATATAACATGGATTCTTTTATAATCTCTGGGGCCTTCATTTGCATCACACTTGTCCGTAATTGCTGCTCGAGGAGCTCTTTATGTTTTTGCATAAAAGATGCTAAAAGCTCCACTTTACTCCTCCTCTTGGATGGAAAACTCCTGCTTTTTCCCATCCTCTGTAATAATTTGTGTCAATTGTTCTTCAACATCTTTTAGTTTATCGTGGCACAGCTTAGAAAGCTCCATTCCTTTTCGATAAATTGCGATTGCTTCTTCTAACGGCACATCTCCTTCTTCAAGCTTTTCCACAATATCTTCGAGATTTTTCATCGCTTCTTCAAACGTCATTTTTTCTTCCACCTTTAACTCTCCTTCCCCTCAACATTCAGGACTTGACACTGAATCGATCCGTCTGACATCCGGACGGTCAGTTGATCTTCCTTTGAAAAGTCATTCACACTTTTTACTAGTTTGCCGCTATCATCGTAGACAAGACTATAGCCCCGTTCCATTACCTTCAATGGACTTAACGCTTCAAGTGTTGTAAGCATCTGTCTAAAATCCTTCTGTTTGTCTGCCAAAATAGCTGTCATCACGCGGTTCATTTGCTTTTCAGCTTTTTCATGCTGTTCCCTTGCTTCTTTTAACAGCTCACGTGGTTTATGTCTTTCAATACGGCGATTTAAGTTTAAATAGGCTTCTTTCTGGGTTAAAAATTGTTTTTCCGCACCCTTTACAAGACGCTCTGTTGCTCTATCAACCTGCTCCATCTTCTGCTCGTATGCTCGTCTTGGATAACGAAATGCATAAGAACGTTCAATTCGCTTTAGGCGTTCTTGTGCATAATGAACCCGCTCTTTCATAACCCTCAGCATTCTCGTTTGTCTCGTCAATATCCGCTCCATCAATTCATCTACATGTGGTACTGCTAATTCAGCGGCTCCCGTCGGGGTAGGAGCGCGCATATCAGCAACAAAGTCAGCTATCGTAAAATCAGTTTCATGTCCAACTGCTGAAATAATAGGGAGCGTCGAAGTATAGATCGCTCTAACAACTATTTCCTCATTGAACGCCCATAATTCCTCTATCGAGCCACCGCCGCGGCCCACAATTAAACAATCGACTTCATCCATTTCATTCGCTGTTTTAATGGCGTTTACAATCGAATTTGGCGCTTGATCTCCTTGAACAATTGCGGGAAAAATGAGGATGCTGGCAACAGGATATCTCCTTTTTATCGTTGTAATGATATCTCGGACAGCCGCACCTGTTGGTGAAGTAATAACTCCAATTGTTTTTGGATATTTTGGGAGTGGTTTTTTATGGGCAGGTGAAAATAATCCTTCTTTTTCTAATTTCTCTTTTAGCTGTTCATATGCCAAATATAGTTCACCAATACCGTCAGGCTGCATGTTCTTAACATATATTTGATATTGTCCGCTTTGCTCATACACGGTTATGTTACCGGTAATCAGAACCTTCATCCCATTCTCAGGAATGAATTTCATCGCACGCGCATCGCTGGAAAACATTACTGCCAATATTCTTGCTTTATCATCCTTTAAGGTAAAATACATATGCCCACTTGAATGCTGTTTAAAATTGGAAATCTCCCCTTTTACATGTACTCCTTGTAAATGGGGGTCGGCATCAAATTTTCTTTTTATATATTTCGTTAAGGCTGCGACAGTAAGGTAGCGCTTTTCCTTCATAAAAAAACCCCTTTTTCACAAGCAAAACTTGTTACAATCCGTTAATGAATCTTTGATAATATTCCATTGATAAACCGGCTCGATTGATCATCTCCATAGATTTTGGCAATTTCAATCGCTTCATCAATAGCCACTTTCGTCGGAACGTCCTCTTTGCAATACAAAAGTTCATATGCTGAAAGACGCAAAATGTTACGATCGACAATCGCTAACCGTTCAAGCGTCCAATTTTCAAGATTCTTCTGCAAAATTCCGTCAATTTCTTCTTTGTTTTCAACAACGCCCAAAACTAATTTTAATAAATAATCATCATTCCGTACTCCTTCAAGGACATGAGCAATCGCATCCTTCGGCTCTACATCACTTACGTCAATTTGGAACAACGCCTGCAACGCCTTTTCTCTAGCTGTTCTTCTTTTCATTTATTTTCTACTCCTTTTAGGATGTTTTAGATGGAACTTATATCGTTAAACTTCGTAACCTTAATGGCTGAAGTGAGTGGAATAAATGTAGCTTTCCTATTTTGCCAATTGGATTAAGCCACTCTAACAAGCTTCATTGCTTTTCTATAAGTCATTAAAAATAATAGCATAACAAAGGGCTATGTTAAACAATATTATTGTGAGGTCAATATTTGTGATCACGGCAGATCACCTCTTAATTTTAAATGCCTTTCAACTGGGCTCTTGTACCAGCTTTAAAGTTAGAATTTGTGGAATTTTTAATCTTATCCTTCACTATAGCCGTTATTATGTCAGGTTAATCTCTTTTGACAGATTTTAAAAAAAGCCCGGAGGCATTTTCTAAAAAGAAAACAAAAACCAAAGACTTTTCGTCTCTGGTTTTTTCATTGTGCCATTACATTTCTTGCTCAGTTTCCGCTTCTTGTTTCGGATTGTCAAATTGAATTCCAACAATATGAACATTCACTTCTTCAGCCTCAAGTGCAGTCATATTTAGTAAAGCTTGACGGATATTATCCTGAACCTTTCCAGCTACCGTTGGAATAGAGATCCCAAATTTCATCAAACAGTAGACATCGACTTTAATCCCGTCTTCAGTAAGTTCCACTTTTACGCCTTTTCCATGATTTTTCTTTCCTAATCTTTCCACCACACCCGTTGCAAAGCTTCCGCGCATTTGTGAAACGCCTTCAACCTCTGAAGCGGCAATTCCAGCAATGACTTCTATAACCTCTGGAGCAATTTCTATTTTTCCAAGCCCAGTTTGACCTTGACTCATTTCCAATAAGTTTTCGCTCATATCCGAGTCCTCCTATATTTGTATTAAGATTTCATAACATCATACATTTCTAGAAATTTCGTATTGAAATCACCTTCCACGAATTTCTCGTGATTAAGCAATTTCAGGTGGAAGGGAATGGTTGTATGGATCCCTTCAATGACAAACTCGCTCAATGCTCTTTTCATTCTTGAAATAGCTTCTTCTCTTGTACTTCCATAAGTAATTACCTTTGCAATCATCGAGTCGTAGAATGGAGGGATCGCATATCCTGGATATGCCGCCGAATCCACCCTAACTCCCAATCCGCCTGGTGGAAGATACATCTCAATTTTACCAGGAGAAGGCATAAAAGATTTTTCTGGATTCTCTGCATTGATTCGACATTCAATCGCCCATCCATTAAATTCGACTTCTTCCTGCTGAAATTTCAATGCTTCCCCAGAAGCAACTTTAATTTGTTCTTTTATGAGATCGACTCCTGTGACCATCTCTGTTACTGGATGTTCAACTTGAATTCGCGTATTCATCTCCATGAAATAAAATTGGCGATTTCGATAATCATATATAAATTCTATCGTACCTGCACCAGTATAATCAACTGCTTTAGCCGCTTTTACAGCCGCATTACCCATTTCTTCTCGAATTTCACTATCTAAGGCTGGGGAAGGAGTTTCTTCTAAAAGCTTTTGCAGTCTTCGTTGGATCGAACAATCTCTCTCGCCTAAATGAACAACATTGCCAAAATTATCTGCTAAAACTTGAATTTCGACATGGCGAAAATCTTCTATATATTTCTCAATATATACTCCAGGATTGCCAAAAGCAGTGAGCGCTTCTTGTTGAGTTATGTTTATTCCTTTAATTAAATCAGCTTCATTACGGGCAACGCGAATTCCTTTTCCACCACCGCCTGCAGTTGCCTTGATAATAACAGGATAGCCAATTTCTTCGGCAAGCTGAATGGCCTCGGATTCATCTTTAATAATTCCTTGCGATCCTGGAACAATCGGAACTCCTGCTTCCTTCATCGTTTCTCTTGCAATATCCTTTGTTCCCATTTTTGTAATCGCTTCCGGAGTCGGACCTACAAATATAATATTGCACTCTCGACAAAGCTCTGCAAAAGCTGCATTTTCAGCTAAAAATCCGTATCCAGGGTGAATCGCCTGGCAATCGGTAAGTTTTGCCACACTGATGATATTCGTAAAATTCAAATAGCTATCCTTTGACAATGTTGGCCCGATACAATATGCTTCATCAGCAAGCTGAACATGGAGGGCATCCTTATCCGCTTCAGAATATACAGCTACTGATTCAATATCTAATTCCCGGCACGCACGTATGATACGGACAGCAATTTCTCCTCGATTGGCAATTAATAATTTTTTTATCATTTTCGCTTCGCTCCTTATTCAGGCTTTACCAAAAATAGTGGTTGACCATACTCTACTAATTGGCCGTCTTTCACAAGGATCTCCACGATTTCCCCATTTACTTCTGCTTCAATCTCATTAAATAATTTCATTGCTTCAACAATACAAACGATCGAATCGTTGGTAACTTTGCTCCCTACTTTTACATAGGGCTCCGCTTCAGGTGATGGTTTATGATAAAAAGTACCAACCATCGGTGAGGTTATTTTATGTAAGCTTTCATCGACGGAGACAGGTGCATCCTTCGTTTCTTTTACTTCAACTTCCTTGTCAGCTTGAACCACCTGTGGTTTTGGCGCTGCATCGACGGCTGCCGGTTCAACAACTGGTGGTGCTGAAACAGCAACTACACCTCCGTGGTTTTTTTTCATTTTAATTTTGCAATCATCAACTTCATATACAAACTCATCTAAATTGGATTGATCTACAAGTTTAATTAGTTCACGAATTTCTTGTACCTTTAACATTTATGACACTCCTATTCACATTAAAGTTTAGCACTAGATACTAATACTATACGATAAGACCTTACAAAAGTTCAATCATTACATTTTTTTCAATCATTTTCAGTTCCTCAAAATTAAGATAATGAAGGAGATGTTTAAACTCTTCATGAGGCTAATACTTAAAGCAGGAAGACGTATGCCAATAATGTCTGAGTGGAATTGTTCCTATCGAATATTTCAATTATGAAATTACATTTTTGAAAAGGATTTTTTTACAATTATAGCGAAAATTATTTTAGAAGAAAAAAGCAGGGAGGAATAGGATGAAAACGATTACAGAAATTAAACAGGAGGATTTAACGAGAAAGAATTCACTCGTAGTCAAAGCTACATTTGTCTGTGTCATTTTGGCCGCTCTTGTAGACATCGTCATGCAAAAGGAATTAGCCCTCATTTTATCTATTATTATCGGCGGTGGTCTTGGAGTGGGTCTGATTGCTCTTCTCCATTATACAAAAAAGCTCGTAACCATTATTCCATACTTAGCAGTTCTCCTTGTCGCTGTGGTTATGTATGTTATCATGGCGAATAGTGTATCTCCTACTGCCTATGTTCTATTGTACTTTATTCTAGCTACAGCAGCTATCTACATGGATAAAAAGGTACTATGGTCAGGAGCGATACTCGGTTTTGTCGCAATTAGCGTCTTTACTTGGGTGCATCATCCCGCATTGCCATTAGATATAAAGAACTATGCAACCGTCTATCTCCTCTATCTGTTAGTGTCAATTTTGTTAGCGTTCCAATTGTCCATTGCAAAAAAATTATCTGAAAATATTGTCACAGCACAAAAACAAACAGAGGAGCTGTTATTGCTTGATCGAGAAATTAGAAAGACGGTTGATGCAAGTACGGTTAGCCTCTCAAATTTGATCCAATTTGTCAAACATAAAAGTCATGAAAATTATGAAGCCGCGCAAGAAATGAATCATTCAATTAGTGAAATTAGCGCAGGCATGCAAACTCAGACTGATTCGATTCAAGAAATTACTAGGGAATTAGAAAATTCAAATCAAGTTATTCTGGAAACAAGTGAATTAGTTCATAAGCTCCACGGTGATTCAATCGCCGCACAAGGAGTGACCAATAATGGCGCATTGCTTGTAACCGAGTTAAAAGATGGACTTGAAGTTTCCTATTTTAATATGGAAGAGGTTGCAAAACAAACAACAACACTAGCCTCGCTAGTAAAAGAAACCGTTAATTTTTCAGAGGCAATCCAAGGAATAGCCGATCAAACAAATCTACTCGCGTTAAACGCCTCCATTGAAGCTGCACGAGCTGGAGAATCCGGCAAAGGATTTGCGATAGTAGCCGATGAAGTAAGAAAACTTGCAGAAATCAGCCATAAAACGGCCACACATATTTCCGAAAACCTACAGCATGTGATGGGCGGGACTAAAGCTGTGACAGAAACGGTCTCGTCAACGAGAACGAAAATTAATCATAATCTGCAGCTTGCGATCAATACACAACATGCCTTTACACAAATTCAAACTACATTCCGCCAACTAAAGGAGGATATCTCCAAATATGAGACGCTCACGAAAAATGTCCTGGGCTCCTCCAGATCAATTGAGCAGGCACTCAGTGAATTTAGCGCTGTGATTGAACAAGCCAGCGCCACACTACAGGAATTATCATCGGCAGTCGGAGTACAAACGGCACAACATGAAATATTGCTGAACTCTGTAACAGATGCCCATCAATCTGTTGATAATTTAATGAAACTCCAATCAAAACCACCAGTGTGAACTGGTGGTTTGCTCTGCGGCTGAAAGCCTCTCTTACCGGCCTTGGCCTTAAAGGCCAACTGAAAGGGTTTCCCTTCTGCACCACATTCACTCACTAATTCTAAAGAATTTCTTTATTTCTTCCGATTTTTCTCTCCTGTGAATGGATCAAATTCTTCGAACAACGTTAATTGATCAGCCACGTAATCCTCTTTTAGCTGATTTCTTATATATTCTTGTATTTGCTTCTTATTTCTTCCCACTGTATCAACATAGAAACCTCGACACCAGAATTTTCGATTTCCATAGCGATATTTCAGATTCGCATGTCGATCAAATATCATCAGGCTACTTTTTCCTTTTAAATACCCCATAAACTGAGATACACTTAATTTCGGTGGAATACTCACCAACATATGAATATGATCTGGACAAGCATTTGCTTCATGTATGATGACGCCTTTCCTTTCACATAAGTCTCTTATGATCTGTCCAATACTCTTTCTGTATTTTCCATAGATCATTTGCCTTCTGTATTTTGGTGCAAATACTATGTGATACTTACAATTCCATGTTGTGTGTGCTAAACTATTCATGTCCTTCATCAGGGCATACCTCCTTCATGAGTGAGATAAAGTGGTCGGGAAACCAACTTTATCCTACCATGAAGTGAGGTTTTTTTGTTACCACGCTTTAAGCTCTCTGGAACCCCCGGCATAGCCAGGGGTTTTCTAAACCATTAAACAAGCATAACGGGGAGGCTACGCCTCCCCGTTATCGTCTTTCTTATTCATTCGGTTGAAATTCTACCGCGACTGCCTGCATTTGGCCAAGCTCTGTCTTCACTACTTGAATAATTTCATTTGCTGCAGAAGCAGAAGGTTCATTAGATTTAACAGTTATGCGAACTCTCTCACCATCCGCGCGAACAAGAGCATCATCGTAACCCATAGCGACAATTAACGTTTCTAATACAGCTTCCTTCTGAGCAACTTGATCAAGATTTTGAATCTTATCATAAGCGTCACCACGTTCCTCGGACGGCAGCTCTGTTGATGCCATAATATCTCTTAATTCTTCCTTGTATTTGCTTCTTTCTTCATCAAGCTGCAAACGTAATGCATCAAATACTTCATCACTAGCCACGCTTGAAATTACTTCACCTTCTGTTTCTGTTTCACTAATTACCCCTTCTTCCTCTTGATTTGCAGCTTCTTCCTTCTCCTCTGTTGCCGCCAATTCCTGCTGTCTTTGATCTGGTGAAGTCATATAATAAACTGATAATACAACCACTAAACTTAACATTGTTAAAAGCCAAACCGTTTGCTTTTTTAGTAACATTTATAAAATCCCCCTTCATGAAATTAAATGTAAATTGTTCACACAATATATAAAATCGTTTCCTAAAATATTTAGGAGCGATGTTCTTCATTCGCTACTTCCTTGGCATGACCGATACGCGATGACTTGGAACATCAAGCAATTTCGTAACAGATTCGATAATCCATTTTTTAACCTGAATATTGTCAGCGCCTTTTGCTACTACTAAAACCCCACGAATTTGCGGCTTTTTTGTTTCTAATTCAATTGGAACCTCTTTTTCCCCATCCCGAATAATGACAATTTGACTGTCTTTAGACTGATCCTCTACTTTTCGTTGTCCACCTTCCCGGTCAGTTTCTTCGGTTGTTTGTGAACGAGTTACTGTGTTTTTTTCGTATACACTTTTTTCTGTCGCATCGACATTAACGACAACCATCACATCACTAACGCCAGCGATTCCCTCTAATGCATCTTTTAACTGCGCTTCATATCTGGCTTCATAAGAACTAATCTCATCATCTCCTGCTGTCTTCGCAGTTCCTATTGCTTCAACTTCACTCTTTTCTTCATTTTCATGATTCAACACTGGAATGCTAGCGTTATCTTCACCTAATAATGAATTACTCACTATCATAATGGCTGCCCCAAAAAGAAGAATAACAATGAAATACTGGTATTTCTTATCTATCTTTCCTTCCTTTGAAAGCAATCTTTTCAGCCAAGACAACGGGCCTTTTTCTTGCTCCATTGATTAATCGCTCCCCCCTTCTACGACGATTTCTATTTTTTCTTTTTCAACATCCCATTTTTCAGAAAGAAGAGATGCAATCGCTTGACTTTCTTTTGTTAGTTTCTTAGATGGGAGAGGCTCACTTGTATTGATCTCTACTTTTTTCACGACTTCAACTGCGTCTGTCTCAGTATTAGGTTCCTTTAGCTGGACAACGATTGATTGAATTTGTTCAAAAGACTCACTCTGACTGTCATCATCTACATCAATTTCTATATGGGCAATTTCTAATCCGTACTGATCCATCAACTCCTTCTCTACGTCCGATTGCAGTTGGACAGCCGTTTCTTCTAAAATATATGCATGGTTGGAGGCTTGTATTTCTTTTTTCTGCAATTCTATTAAATTTTCCATATTTTTTTCTTCACTATTGGATTGAATCGATGGGATCGAGGCCAGCGCTGATTCAAAATCGGAAGAAAGAAGCTTAAATATTGGAGACAAAATGATTGTTATTAACAATAGACCCGCCACCATTTTCGTATATTTTTGTAAACTCGTATTAGGGAGCAGAAGGTCTATTACAGTCGCAATGAGAACAAAAAGAATAATATTCGTAATCCATTCAGTAATGTAATCCATAACTACCCCCTAAGTACTTTATTTATCGCACCATCATTGTTAAATTCCCAGCTGCAATAATGACCGTCAAACTGAGAAAGAACATTAAGGAAACAATCGCCAATGCTGCAAACACGTATATGACGCTCTTACTAATAATATCCAAACACTTTATGATCGGCCCTCCTCCGAGGGGTTGCAAGATTGCTGCTGCAAATTTATAAATAAAGGAGATCATTAAAATTTTAATAGCCGGAAAGGCAACTATTAAGAGCAGAATCGCGACGCCAGCAATTCCGACAGTGTTTTTTAAGAGTACTGAGGCGCTTATGACGGTGTCAGTTGCATCAGTAAACATTCGGCCGATTACCGGAATAAAGTTTCCAGTAATAAACTTCGCCGTTCGAATCGTCACCCCATCTGTAATCGCAGTGGATGCCCCTTGGACCGAAATAACGCCAAGAAATACAGTTAAAAAAAGACCCAGCAATCCAATGCTCCAATTTCGCAGCAAATTTCCCAGTTGTGTCACCTTATAGTGATCAGTCAGTGTGCTAACAATATTCAACAAAGTAGATAAAAAGAGAAATGGCAAGACAATAAACTGTATGAAAGTTCCGCTTATATTCATAAGAAACAAAATAACAGGATGAAAAAAAGCTGCTGAAATCACTCCGCCTGAACTTGCAATAAGGGCTAGCAACAGGGGAATCAATGCCAGAATAAACGAAGTCATCGTATGAATGGCATCTGTCGTATATTCAATAGCCACATGAAAGCTATTTAAAGCGATAATGACCAATACCATAAAGACAATGGAATAAGCCACTTTACTAACAGTGCTTTGTTCAAACGCATTTTGCAGGGATTGCAAGAACATCGAAAAAATTGTGAGCATAATTAATGTTCCAAGCAATTTTCCATTCACTAGAAACTCATGAAACATGTACTTCATAAAACCTGAAAACCATTCTTTTATAGAGAATTTCTTCTCACCTTTTAAAAAGTCATATAAACTGCCCTTTTGACTTTCAGGAAGAAATCCGCCGTATTCATCCAACACATTCTCCCAATACCGTTTGAGTTCATCTAAATTTAACGCTTCCAGTTGAGCGTCAACTAGCGCCTGCGGATCTAATCCGTCACGCTCTTCTTCCGCTGCATGTGCTTGTCCATTTAGTAAAAATAAAAAAAGGATGCAAATGAACATTATTGAAAAAATTGTTGAAGAGTGCTTCATAAATTTCACCTTCTCATGAGAAAAGCATAGACAATTCGAAACGCCATTGATCGTTCTCCTTCGTGCTCATCGCCTGACATCACGAAAAATACGAATGTCAGAATTGTAATTTCCAATTCTTGATTGGCAGATCTTGTGAAGAATAACTTATAACTTACTGGCGCTACCGTTAAACTATTCTCAAAGTTATGATTTGTACTTTATAGCAAAAGAAAAGCATTAGTATGATTAGCGCAACAGATGGAAGTAACGAAGCTTCAGCTTGGAATTAATTTAATGATCGTTTCAATTAAAACGGATAAAATTGGAATCGCCATTGCCAGAATTAATATTTTTCCTGCTAGTTCTATTTTTGAAGCAATGGCTCCTTGTCCAGCATCCTTCGTAATTTGGGCGGCAAATTCAGCAATGTAGGCAATTCCTATAATTTTTAAAATCGTTTCAACATAGACGATATTAACTTTTGCATTTATGGCAATTACTTCGAGCATGTGAATAACTGCATATATTTGATCAAGCAAAAATAAAAAAATCGTACAACCAACAAAAACAATAAGTAAAAATGCAAAATTGGGCTTCTGTTCCTTAACAATAAGTGCTAAAAAAGTGGATACTAGGGCAATTCCTACAATTTGGATAATTTCAATCTTTGAGCCCTCCCTTTATCCTTGGAAGAGGAACACCGATTTTATTTTTTGAAACAAGTCATCTACAATCGATGCGACCATAAACAAAATGTAAATGAAGCCAAACAGAGTGACCCACTGGGCATATTCCTTTTTTCCAACTTGGTCAAGAATGGTGTGCAGGAAAGCAACAACAATTCCTACTCCAGCTATTTTAAAGATTATATCTACCTCTAACCCCATGTGTTTTCCTCCCTAAACGCTAAATAAGTGATTTCATAAAGACATTTATAGCCGTTATGAAAGCGAGAGTTTAAATCTGAACATATATAATGGTGAGTACTCTGTGTTGCCGTTTTTAAATCCGTCATAGCAAGAGAATGACTAGCAATAATCCGGATAAAAAACCAAGGCTTTTAACCATTTTTTCGTATTTTGCTTGTCTATCATAAGCATCTTGTTCCTCTCGTTCCAAGTGTGTTAAAGTGAGTTGAATTTGCTTCTGCTGGGAGACTCGGTCATGCCGTCCCAACGTTTCACCAAATTGTTTCATGATTTCAAATTCTCCTTGCTTCAACGCTGTCAACTTCCATACTTCTTTTAAGCTTTCCTCCCATGCCTCTCTGACAGTTGTTTCAGTATTCGTCAATTTTTTCGCAAACGCATCGAAAAACCATGATAATGGCTTACTCATCTGAGCAGCTATTCTTCTTGATGCCTCATGCAATGGCGTGTGCCCATACATAATTTCCGCTTCAAGAGATTGCAATGCCGATTTTAGCAAGCGCAATTGCCTCGGCCTTTCATTTAGATGTCGCGATGCCTCAAAACCTGTCCATGTCGTTGCTAAAATAATGACGATAGCTCCAATCATTTTCATCATTTATGTCACTCTCACTTTTTTAACAAGCTCTGAACCGTTGCCGTCCTTAATAGAGGATATCGTTCCAGGACCCTTGAGCCGATTTAATTCAATAAAACGCTGAAAGATTCCCATTTCAATCAATGGTTGCAGAGTAGGGCGATTTTTCACCTCTTCATATGAATAACCATGGGTTGTCGTAAATAGCTTAATTCCAGCGTGGAGCGCTTCTAAGATTGCTTCACAATCTTCCTTTCTCCCGATTTCATCAACAATCAAAACATCTGGACTCATTGAACGGATCATCATCATCATCCCTTCCGCCTTTGGACATGCGTCCAATACATCGATACGGGGTCCAAAAGTTAACTGAGGAATTCCCTTGACGCTTCCAGTAATTTCTGAACGTTCATCAACAATCCCCACTTTTAAAGGAGAATAAGTACGATCGCCACCGGAAATGATGCGCGCAAAATCTCGAAGTAACGTAGTTTTTCCAGTTTGTGGAGGTCCAATAATCATTGTGTGTTGCCAACCATTGTCATATATATATGAAGCCAGTCCATCTGCTATCCCGATCTTTTCTCTAGCGATGCGGATGTTAAAAGACGATATATCTCGAATCGCTTTAACAGAATCATTCTCTAAGATGACCTTCCCAGCTAAACCAATTCGGTGCCCCCCTGCGATTGTCACATAGCCTCTTTTTAACTCTTCCTCCATGGTATAAATGGAAAAATGACTAATTTTATTTAAAAGCTGAATCGCATCTTCCTCCTTCACAATATAAGGAAGAAAGTGAGGAGTTCCCTTCACGGCAATTTCAAGCGGTCGATTTATCCGAATTCTTATTTCTTCCATCTCACTAACTTGAAAAGGAGGAAGCACCTCAATCTGGTGAGTAATATTGAGAGGCAGCATATTTAATACCTGTTCCAAAATAAATTCCCCTCTCTTCATTTTTGAACTGTAAGATGAACCTATTAAAAATGTATGCCTGCTTGGACACTTTATGACTAGTTCAGCATAATCACTTTTTTAGAAGAAAATTTTTCGATTAAATATTGATGGGGTTAAATTGCTCATGATTTTCGTTCTGCCTCAATGAAACGGATGGAGAAAACCAGCTTTCTCCTAGCGTTTTCATCGAGTCAAAGTGATTTTTTTGCAAAAAAGCATGAGAAACTATGGTCTCTCACAAAATGAGCAAAAAACAACAGAATCATATAACATTAGGCAAGACATAAAATGTAATAATGGGAGCAAGAACAAGTTTAAATGGGTGGGGGAAGAAGAAATGTATAATCAACAACCGTTCTATCAAGGAGCACATAGAAATCCTTTCGAGGGGGAAATTATAGTAATTGGCGAAGGAAGCGTTACAATTCAACCAGATAAAGGAAGGATAAGATTGGGAGTCGAGATTGAAAACAAGGAATTAAAAAAAGCCCAATCGGATAATGCAAGAGCAATCTCCTCGATCATAAATGCATTGCAGCAAATTGGAGTATTGGCAGAACATATTCAAACAGATCAGTTTACGATTTATCCAATGTATGATTTTGTGGATGGAAAACAAATTTTTCGGGGCTACCGCGTAGAGCATTTGTTACTAATAACAGTAAATAATCTTGAAAACATCGGGCTTGTTGTTGACACTGCCGTCGAGCATGGAGCCAACCGTGTTTCGAACATCTCTTTTCAAGTTTCAAATTCCTCCGAAGTTTATCGAGTCGCTTTAAAAAAAGCGATAGAAGATGCTGTAAAAAAGGCATATACAATTGCAAAGTCTTTAAATCTAAACATTGTCCCGACTCCAAGGAAAATAACAGAAGAAAAAGTGGCTCTAAGAGAACCTAGTCCCTTATATGAAATGCAGATGGTCAAAGCTGCTTCCACCGAAATAGAACCAGGAACGACTGAGATAAGGGCTGTTGTGTCCGCGATATTCATCACCAACGAATAAATAAGTGGCACGTTTTGCCTGCCGCTACCCGAAATAAGAGCGCTTGTTATTTCAACAAAAAAAATCCCAAATGGACTTCCACTTGGGATTTTTACTCATTTAGTTTATGCGCGAGAGACGTAAGAGCCTTCTGATGTGTTAATGATTAAACGATCGCCTTCATTAACAAAGAAAGGTACCTGAACGATAAGACCCGTTTCAAGTGTTGCTGGCTTTGTACCTCCAGAAGCTGTATCTCCTTTAATACCAGGTTCCGTCTCTGTTACTTCTAATTCAACTGTATTCGGCAGCTCGATTCCAAGGGTTTCACCTTGGAACATCATAATATGAACTTCCATATTTTCTTTCAAAAACTTCAACTCATATTCAATGGCTGATGCAGGTAACTCAATTTGGTCATATGACTCATTATCCATAAAAACATGCTGATCGCCATTAGCATACAAATACTGCATTTTACGGTTATCAATTTGTGCTTTCGCTACTTTTTCTCCTGCACGGAATGTTTTTTCTTGAACTGCACCTGTTCGAAGATTACGTAATTTAGAGCGCACAAACGCTGCACCCTTACCTGGCTTTACATGCTGGAAATCCATCACACGCCAAAGCCCTCCATCTACTTCAATCGTTAATCCTGTACGGAAATCATTAACAGAAATCATCTTAAAAATCCTCCCAAGGGTAATGTAATAAAAATGTAAATTGGAAGCACGGAGTCTTTTTCCAAAATATCACAAAAAACTGATTTACATAATTCTATAATATAATGAGTTCTTTTGTAGAGTGAGTCAAAGACTCATTTCCTTTTTCGGTAATTACTGTGTCGTCTTCAATACGAACTCCGCCAAGTCCCGGTATGTATATCCCTGGCTCAACTGTAACAACCATGCCCGGTTCTAATTTGAGATCAGATTTAAAGGATAATGCAGGTCCTTCATGTACTTCAAGTCCAATTCCATGCCCTGTTGAATGTCCAAAATAGTCCCCGTACCCTTTTGCAGAAATATAATCTCTTGTTAAAGCATCGGCTTCTCTTCCAGTCATGCCAGGTTTTATTCCAGCCATCCCCAATTGTTGAGCACCAAGCACGATTTCGTAAATTTCCTTTAATTTCGCATCTGGTTCACCTACAGCTAACGTTCTCGTAATGTCAGAAACATATCCTTTATAATAGGCTCCAAAATCTAAAGTAACGAAATCGCCTTTTTCGATGATTTTATCCGATGCCACACCATGCGGAAGTGCCGAGCGGGTTCCTGAAGCAACAATAATGTCAAAGGAAGAAGAAGTGGCACCAGCTTTTCTCATAAAGAACTCTAATTCATTCGAAACATCTAACTCCGATATGCCGGGACGAATGAATTGCAATATATGTGTATATGCAGCATCAGCTATTTCTGCTGCTTCCTTTAATATCTTAATCTCTGCATCAGTCTTAATCAAGCGAATTTTTTCGATTAAGCCGGATACAGGCACAAGTTCTGCATCAACAACTCCTTCATAGTTTTTAAAGCTGGCATATGTAAGATGCTCCTGTTCGAAGCCCAGTCGCTTAATCCCTAAATTCTTCACTAGAAGAGCGACTTCCTCAGGAATTGTGCCAGTGTGTTTGACAATATCAAAGCCTTCACACTGCTTTGCTGCTTGCTCCACGTAGCGAAAGTCAGTAATAAATTTGGCAGCATCTTTACTAATTAAAACAACACCACTTGAACCGGTAAAATTAGAAATATAACGCCGATTGTAGGCGCTTGTTATCAGTAGTCCGTCAATCCCTAACTTTTCAAAACTATCCCTTACTTTTTGAATTTTATCCACTTTGGCTCTCTCCTTTAACTTTCCACTTGTAAGAATAGTAAAAATATACTTAACAAGAATATTTTATCATATTGTTTTTTTAAGTAACATGCTAAGACTCTGTCGGAGAGAGAAATCCAATTTGTGGCTGAAGCTGCCATCTCTTAGGAAGGCACCTCTTCAGCTTCTTGTCTTTTTCGCATTTGCAGCTCCTCATATTCATATGAGATGGAATAACCAATAAATATTCCATATAATATAAATAAACAAACCGATGTAATAATCGTCGTTCTGTTAAGTTCTCCAAACGGTTCTATCCCCGGAAAAATGGGATTTAATACAAAAAACACGAGCAAAAATAAAACAACTCCGTAGCCGATTCCTCCAAGAATACTCGTTACTTTTTTTAGGATAGCATAATAAATTAGTGCAACTCCGATTGAAATAATGCCGATAAATATAATGGAAATCACCGTTCCGAGCCATTGTTTTTTCCATTCCCCCAATGCCCATGGCTCAAGTATGACATTAGGACGGATCTCCGTGAAATGAAAAACATATAGCAAGTAGCCAATGCTACTCCATAAAATTCCCCCGACCAAACCTGTTAAGACAACCATTGTCATGATGGACATCGGTTCCTCTTTATTATTTTGCTCTAATTTAGGATTTCCTTTCATTCCTTCCACCTCCAATTATATTATGTCCTAGCAATAGCGTTCCTTTGCATTTTGGTGGAAATTCTTTTTATTCAAATGGCTTTATTTGTGTTTATGTTGATTTTTTTTTATGTGAAACATGAGCAAAAAATTGTTTAACAAGCAAAATAAGAAGAAAAAGTTTACGATTATGGAGGTTTTATTGATTTTCTAGTAGAATAAATTATAATAAATATTAATAAAACCCCAATTATTTCACAATTTTCAAAATAGTGTGCCAATAAAATAAATAAACGCATAGAATATTGATAAATTCTTCAATCCTATTGTTCGTTTTTCATTCACCACTTATTTGTTCAAGCCCATTGTGTTGACGTTCACATATTTATTTATAAAATAATCTTTAGAATGGTTTAAAATTAGAAATTTATGCTAATTATGCTTATAGGGAGGTGGCTTTATTGAAAAATCGAACTTCTTTTTATTTTGTAGCAGGTCTGATTGGATTGGCAATCATAGGGATAGTGAGTCGTTTTATCTCTAATCCTACTTCTTTTTTGACAAATATTTTTGTCTTTCTTATTATTGGATTCGGTATCTTCTTTTTAGTTCGCCGCTTCTATGGTGCAAGCCCACAAAGGCGCGAACAAACTGCTTTTAAAAAAGCTGCGAAACGGTCAAAGAAACGATTTCAGCAAAAAGACGCTCCTAAGCCTTCTTCTAAAAGCATTTCTGGGAATGTTAGTACCTTTAGGAGAACAGCCAATAAAGCAAAATCTGCAGCACATTTAACTGTAATTGAGGGGAAAAAAGGAAAAAAGAAAAAACGGGCCTCCTTTTAGCAAATAGGTTCGGAGCTATAAAAACGGGAGTTCAATTTAATTGGGCTCTTTTTTTTGATTACAAACTTAATTAATGTTGATGAAACATGGCTCGATATTTTCACTATCCAGTCTTCTTTCCCTCACACTCCCTATATTTCTTAATGATAATGCCGACTAACTAAAAATTAGTAAGACCAAGTTTTAAAAAATTTGGTTGTGCGATTGTAGCCAAGCTCAAATAATAATCGTTTTCTTTCTGGGGTTAGTTCAAAATCAGTTGTCAGCACCCCTTCAGTTGGGATAAAAATGATGTTTTTTTCATGCTTACGTGAAATGTAGCGAGAGTCATGGGCATCTTTCATTGTCTCAAACAATGCTTCAAATAGATTGATAGCATTATTAATTTCATTCTTTGGAAGCTCATTAAGATGATGACTCAGTTTAATCCCTAAAACCGGGCGTACTTTTTTCACATTCTCTTTGTCAAAAAGCCACATTGGAAAATTACTTAATACTCCACCATCGACAATAATACTAGGTGTGACACTGTTTTTAAGTTTTACTGGCTCAAAGAAATAAGGAAGACTACAGCTCATCCTGATCGCCTTCGCAACTGAAAAAGCATTGAGATTAATGCCGTAATTATGCAAGTCATCCGGTATCACCATTAAGCGCCCGTTTGTCAAATCGGAAGCAATTACCCTTAATGTCTGTGGTGGTAAATCAGCAAAGGTGCGAATACCTCTAACCGCCAATTTCTTTTCCAACCATTCTTCTAAATTATTTCCTTTATAAAGCCCCATTCGCCAATATAATAATAACCATTTCGCAACCTTCGTTGGGATAAAGGTTCTGCGCTGATCTAAAAAATTTACTAAATCCAATTCGTCAATCAGCTGATAAACTTCCTTGCTTGTGTAGTTAGCCGCAATTAAGGCAGCGACAATTGAGCCTGCACTTGTCCCAGCTACTCGTTTGAATTTAAGTCCCCTTTCCTCGATGGCCTGATAAGCCCCGATTAAGGCAAAGCCTTTGATCCCTCCACCTGAAAAAACTCCATCTATATACATAACGGTCACTCCTTAGATGTTTTTCATTTCTTCGTTGCAGGACCTATTGGACGATTCAAAATGCGGCAACATACAATATTACTTGCCTACAAACAAGGGCGACATCTCTTAGAAATAAGCTTTTTACATAAATAAGCAGGAGTCTATCAAAATAGTACAGTGGACATGAAAAAAGTGTTTTTCGGTAAACATAGAAAATTACCTGCATGGCTAAATCTTAAAACAAAATATATGTAAAAATTTTTACTGCTTGAGAATATGAAGTAGCCACCTTATTCAATAAGGTGGCTTCAGATGACTTGACGTCTTTTTTATTATTAGCTTTGTTATATGTCGGTGTTGATTTTTGGCTCGTTTTCTCCTATCGCTTCATGGAATCAGAAGACCTTTCAGCAGACTGTCGACAAAATCCATCGAAAGGGCTCCCTATCGATGGATTTTGTCATTTTTGGATTGGAATTGCGCTAAAAACGTTGATTTCCTTGCTTTCCCGGGGGCGTGCGCCGAGCCTCCTCCTCGCGGATGCTCGTGCGGAGTCTAGGCTGTCACGCTATTGGGGCCACTGAAAATCTTACGTTATTTTTGTCCCTATCATTCATGGGAACAAAAAAAAGCCATTTTCTCTCGTTTATGGAGAAAGAAATGGCCTTTTTTCCGCTGTTTTTACTTTTTTTCACTGAGTAACTTTATCATTCTTTTGAGATTGACTACAAATATCGTCGTTGCTCCTTGCATTTGCAAACCAAATAGACCCTTTGATGATGCAACATCATACCCGTGTCTGTTTTTTAATTCACTATTTTTGGCTTCAATTTTATACCGAGATTTTGCTAAATTCTTAAACTCTGTGTTCTAAATTTCCCCGTTCTGTCCGAATACTCCTCTCCATTTATACCACTGTAAAAGTCAGTTGAATGGACAACTCCCCCCCATTTTTACTAAGTTTTTCAGTGGCCTAACGCTATTCCCCAGGAGTCAAGCGCCTTCCGCTCCCATCAACTCGTTTGGCACCCCTAAAAGCAGGTGGCCAGTTCTTTACATTCATGACAGCAAACGTAAGCATCGCCTGCATAGACTTGTTTTTAAGACCTCGTAAGGTTGTCCATCGCATCCCCTGCTTTTCCTTCGCATCCGCAAAAACACGTTCAATCGTCTCCTTGCGTTTCGCGTAGATCTGTTTGATTTCATCGTTGTAACGTAGATGTTCCGCCTCTTCTATGTAAGCCTTCCACAATAGGACATTGTATAAGTTTTGGAGGGTGTTTCCTTTCCGTACACGGGGATAAAAACGGACATTCTGCACAAATCGCTGAATTTGATTGCTATTGCCGATCTCCTTCCTTCGTTTTCGTCGTGTACTTGAAGACAATTTCTTTATTCTCTATTCAAAAAGAGAAAGTGGATTGGAGTGGAGGATGGCGACAGCTGAGGGAAGCGGCTAGGCCCCGCCCGCGAAAAAGTGCCCATCCGGAGTGGAAATCAACCTACGCTATTTAGTTTATTTCTATTTTAAAAGAGAAACTTTGGTTTCCCATGAAATGAGCCCAAAATCATTTTAACTACCATTCTATTTAACAAAGCCTGATTATTAAAAAGAAGGCGATAAAGTTCGCAAATCTCCGCTTCATGCCCCTGTTTTCCGTTTTAAGAGCGTTCGCCAAGCGATGTTACTGCCCCTTCCATTAAAATATGTGGCACATGACGTAAACGAGCAAATCGAGTCACTATTGATTTATACACCGCACGACGCCTAACTATTTTTCAATTATAAAAAAAGTAACCTCTTGCGGCTCTACCGAAGAGGTTACTTTTTATCTGACTTTATTCAAAAAGAGAGTTCGACTCGCTTCAAAGAATTAAAGTCCGCATTTTAATTGCGTATTACAGTTGGTACATGTATTACATCCACCAATTTCTTTCACTTTTCCTTTACGGCATACAGGACAAGTATTGCCCACTTCAGAGCCGATTGTCACATCTGTTGAGCGAAGGTCACTGATCGTGTCTACAAGTACGACATGCTGCTTTGGCGTTTCTTTCTTTTCCTCTGGCTCTTCAAAGCTGTTTTCTTCCGCTTTCAATGTCAGTACTTGTGAATCACGAGAACCGTCGACGTAGACTGTTCCACCTTTTGCACCACCGCGGTATAATCTTTCATATACTTTTTGAACCTGTTCTACGCTATAGCCTTTTGGCGCGTTAACCGTTTTACTAATTGAGCTATCAATCCAACGCTGAATGACACATTGAACATCCGCATGTGCTTCAGGAGCAAGCTCCATCGCTGTTACGAACCAATTTGGCAGATTGTTTTCATCTGCTTCTGGGTGACTTTCCAAATATTCTTGCACGATATCTGCTTTTACCTCAATAAACTTCCCTAAACGTCCACTTCTGAAGTAAGAGAAGGAGAAGTAAGGCTCGAGGCCAGTAGATACTCCAACCATTGTTCCAGTGGAACCCGTCGGAGCAACAGTTAGTAAGTGTGAGTTTCGAATACCGTGTTCTAAGATTGATTCACGAATATCTTCAGGCATTTTTTTCATAAAGCCTGTTTCTGTGAAGGCCTTACGGAGACGATTTGTTTCTTCTTCTGTGTCAGCAGTTAAGAATGGGAAGCTTCCCTTCTCTTTCGCCAGCTCTACTGAGGTTCTATATGCAGTAGTTGCGATCGTTTCGAACACTTTATCTACAAGCTCATTGCCTTTTTCAGAACCGTACTCTGTTTCACAGTAGATTAGTAAATCATGTAGTCCCATCACGCCTAGACCTACACGACGCTCACCTAGAGCTTGTTTCTTATTTTCCTCCAGAAAATAAGGTGTAGCATCAATCACGTTATCTTGCATGCGTACGCCAACTTCAACGGTACGCTTTAACTTTTCAAAGTTTACTGTTTTTGTTTCTTTATCTGCCATTTCAGCTAAGTTAACCGCTGCTAAGTTACAAACTGAGAATGGTGCGAGAGGCTGTTCGCCACATGGGTTTGTCGCAACGACTTTTTGACCATAGCTTACCGCATTTGTCATGTCGTTCGCATTATCAATAAAGAAAATTCCTGGCTCTGCTGAGTAAGTTGCACAAATGTTGATAAGGTTCCAAAGCTCTTTCGCTTTGATTTTACGGTACACACGTACTTTGTGACCCATTTTCTCCCACTCGCGTACATCGCCAACATTATGCCATTCTTCATTATAAGTTTTCATTTCTTGAGCATTGTAATGTTCTACATCTGGGAAACGAAGCTCATACTCTGCATCGTTTTCAACAGCATCCATAAATTCTTTTGTTAAACATACAGAAATATTAGCACCTGTTAAAAACTCAGGGTTGTGAACGGAATAATTCCCACCAGTGCTTAGCTTTTCTTCTGCTTCAGCCATAATGTTTTCGCTGAATCCACCTTGTCCAGGTATATGTCTGTAGTTCAGGATTCCTTGATACATCGCTTTTTCCTGTTCTGTAAGTGGTGTAAATTTTAATTTTTCTTTTGCATATTTTTTAATTGTTTCATCGTTTGTCGTTTCAAGTAAGAAACGCAGAATTCTTGGGTTTTGCATTTTGGAAATAATAAATTCGATAATGTCCGGATGCCAATCCGCCAACATAATCATCTGTGCCCCACGCATATTGTTACTCCTCATTAATTGAGGGGTGTGGACATTTCTGCCACACTCTTGCACTCTCATGCAAGGTCAGACTATATCATCAAGGAAGAAATTTTTTCGAATTTCAACTAGTTTTGTAACTCCATGTTTATAAAGTTCTTTTAAAGATTAGCTTAATATTCTCTATGCTACTTATATACAGTTTCGAGCAACCTTTTTCTTAATTGATTTTGGTTCCTTGACTTTTATTAAGTAACTTTGCTATCTCTACTTGACTAAAACCTTTATGATGGAGATTTAGAGTTGAGTTGATTTAATTAATTCTTCCTTGTCTCGCGCCCCATAAGAACGTCGCCGTATCTTACGGTTTACTTCTTCCATATCTCTAGCATCCGTTGCCTCTCTTAACCCGAGCTTTAGGAAGTTTCAATAGTCGTTGAACCTTTATCTTCGTTTCCAAAGATACTTGGCTGCTGATTGCCCAATCCTTTTTATTTTCAAACCTTCACGCTCACCGTCACCAGTCACGTTGTAGTAAAAAAGGCTCTAAGGGTGTTCCAGCAATTCGCGAGATTTTTCTCCCGCCATGGTCTTAACGGGATCCACCTTGTTCAACTAAATGTGTAAGTTTCGCTATATCATCCAACCAAGATACTGAACCAGATGATTTTCCGTTCACACCTCGTGCCAGAGTGTTGCGCGGTCTTAAAGTAGAACCGTTTGTTCCAACGCCGCCGCCACGGCTCATAATTTCCATCACCTGCTTACGGTGTTCGGAAATCCCCTCGCGCGAGTCTTGAACAAAAGGCATTACGTAGCAGTTAAAATACGTTACATCTGTATCAGCACCTGCACCGTACAAAACACGCCCTGCCGGAATAAAATTTAAATGAACAAGTTCTTGATAGAACTTCTCAAACCACTCTTGTCTCTTTTCTTCCGTTGTTTCAACAGATGCCAAGCCTGTTGCGTTGCGTTTCGCAATTTGTTCGTAGTAAAGCTCTAACGGCTTTTCGATTACATCTAGTGAACGATTGATAACACCAGTGCTTGCTTCTTCTGGATCATCAAGTACACCACGATACTCTTCATCTACAAGAACTTGAGCCCTTTTTTCTTCCCAATCAATCTGTAAAATTTGACCAAGGCCTCTAGCTGGAAATTTCGGATCCTCTTTAATAGTCAGAACGACGAAATCCCCGTTCGTAAGCGTAATTTTTTCTGTATCCTTAAAAGTGTAGCGATCTAACATAACCAATCTAGAAACACCTTTATGGGTAATTTTCATGTCTGGGGTAATGGGATGAACTTGAGGAAACAATCGGATGTCCTTGTTCAAACGCTCCACATCAATATTTAATTTTTGTCCTAACGCAACAGACATACACACAACTCCTTTAAATTAAATCCTTTTTAGTCTATTGAATTATCGGTAGAAGAACACTAGTTAAATCTAGCTGTAATTCAAATTACTATTAAATTATCACACCGCTCCAACAAAATCAATATATAGTATGTCAAATATTTAAACCACTACTATATATTGTGTGTGCAGCAAAAAAAATAAATTTTGTCAAACACAAAAACGATTAAAAACTTGAGAAAAAGAGAGATCGTCCGATGTTTTCAGCATATATTGATAAATTTTAACATATTTCAACACTTGCGCTTTTTATAAACCAGGACAAAAGATTCATGTTAAAAAAGAAAAAGATAAAACGAACTTTATGCCGTTTATCTTTTAAAATTCCATTCATCACTTTCATATCTTCGTTTTGCTAACATATTGACAGAGTCAAGCTGTTTCCGTGATAACTCAAATGGTGTCAGTTCGATCTGTAATCCATTTTCAAACCCCGTTTTAAAAGCGCGTTTTGCTTCTTCCAGCGACACTTTTTGCTGACTAATTTCATTAATGGCCACAGCTTTATTTTTAAATGCCTTTTGCATTCTTTCTTTCACTCTATCATTCGGATAGTTAAATAAGCTAAAGAGCTTATCTTCATCTAGATCAAGGAGAATCGAACCGTGTTGAAGGATAACTCCTTTCTGTCTCGTCTGTGCACTTCCTGCAACCTTTCTGCCTTCTACAACGAGCTCATACCAACTTGGTGCATCAAAGCAAACAGCAGAACGTGGATTTTTTAATGATTCTCTATCTTCCTCCGTCTTTGGAACAGCAAAATACGCATCCATCCCTAATTGCTGAAAGCCTTGCAGGATCCCCTCTGAAATAACACGATATGCCTCTGTAACGGTTTTAGGCATGTCTGGGTAGTCCTCAGAGACAATGACACTATAGGTGAGCTCATGCTCATGCAGCACACCCCTACCGCCTGTCGGTCTGCGAACAAAGCCTAATTCATGCTTCCGAACCGCTTGCATATTAATTTCTTTTTCTACCCTTTGAAAATATCCAATTGACAAAGTAGCCGGGTTCCATCCATAAAATCGGATAATCGGCGGAATGCTTCCCTCACTGTGCCAATCAAGCAATGCTTCATCTAATGCCATATTGAAGGAGGGAGAGCAATCTCCTGAATCGATAAAACCCCAAATTTCTTTTTTCATTTGTAACCCTCTTCTTTAATACGAAAATTCATGTCGATATAGTAGACACTGAATAATAGCATAACAAACCAGTGCGAAAAAAAAAAGAAATAGACACTGCTCAGATTGTCGACAAAAGGTAGTGAGAAGCCCTTCTCGCTACCTTTTGTCGTTTTTTTGTTTAGGAATGGTGGTATTTTTTGCTCAGATGCTTACTTCCCAGGAGAGGAAACGAAAAATTTGTCCAATTTCCTTTACTATCTTATTAAATCACCTATATAATATTATTTGGCACATTATTTGTGTGGAAGGAGAAAGGATATGAACGGATTTTATATTTTGCTAATATTGACAGTTGCATTTCTTGTATATAGCATAATCAACTGGCTCTACCAAAGAAAGATTGTTAAGACTCTTACTGAAGAAGAGTTTCGTGCAGGATATCGAAAAGCACAATTGATTGATGTTCGGGAACCGAACGAATTTGAGGCTGGACATATTCTTGGTGCAAGAAATATTCCCCTTTCTCAAATGAAAATGAGAATGAAAGAAATCCGTCCTGACAAGCCTGTATACTTATATTGCCAAAGTGGCATGAGAAGTAGCCGTGCCGCGCAAACCCTTCATCGTAAAGGCTATAAAGATTTATCGCAACTTAAAGGCGGATTTAAAAGATGGACAGGCAAGATCAAAACAAAAAAATAGACAAACAAAGAGCTTTGCACATGGGCAAAGCTCCTTTTCATTTGGGACGATAATACGCTTTTGATGTTTCGCATTTCGCATAAGATAGTCGAAATATTATACAACAACAATATTAAGCACACTACCTTTTATTAAAAATTATATTATAGTTTTTGATAGCGCAAGATCGGTTTTCTCGCTGCCGTTGTTTCATCAAGACGACCTACGACTGTAGAATGCGGAGCCTCTTGAACAATTTCTGGATTCTCCTCCGCTTCTTTGGCGATTTGGATCATCGCGTCACAGAAGGCATCTAACGTTTCCTTTGACTCCGTTTCGGTCGGCTCAATCATGATGCACTCCTCCACATTCAGCGGGAAATAAATCGTTGGTGGGTGATAGCCAAAATCAAGGAGACGCTTAGCAATATCCAATGTTCTCACCCCAAGCTTTTTTTGACGCTTCCCGCTTAGGACGAACTCGTGCTTACAATGTCTATCAAATGGAAGATCGTAGAATGGCGCCAATCTTCTCATCATATAGTTGGCATTTAGTACCGCATATTCTGTTACAGCTTTGAGCCCATCTGGACCCATGCTGCGAATATACGTATAAGCACGGACATTAATTCCAAAATTACCATAATAAGGTTTAACGCGACCGATTGAGTGCGGACGGTTATAATCCAGTACATATTCGTCTCCCTGCTTCGTGACGACAGGCTTCGGTAAAAACGGAATTAAATCTTCCTTCACTCCTACAGGTCCTGAACCTGGACCACCGCCACCATGGGGGCCAGTAAATGTTTTATGAAGGTTTAAATGGACGACATCAAAGCCCATATCACCTGGTCTTGCTTTTGAAAGCACAGCATTTAAATTGGCACCGTCATAGTATAGCTTCCCACCGGCTCCGTGGACAATTTCAGCCATCTCTACGATATTTTCTTCAAATAGACCTAAAGTATTAGGATTTGTCAGCATCAATGCTGCTGTATCTTCTCCAACTACGTTTCGTAAATCTTCCAAATCTACTAATCCGTGCTTATTTGACTTCACTGTTACCGTCTCAAAACCAGCTACCGTTGCGGATGCAGGGTTTGTTCCATGTGCAGAGTCAGGAACAATCACCTTCGTTCGTTTCGTATCTCCGTTTGCTTCATGATAAGCGCGAATCATCATTAAGCCAGTCCATTCTCCATGGGCACCAGCTGCAGGCTGTAACGTAACTTCATCCATGCCTGTGATTTCAATTAAATGCTCTTGAAGGTCATACATAAGCTCCAAGGCACCTTGGACAGAGCTCTCATCCTGCAATGGATGAATATGAGCAAAGCCATTAAAGCGAGCTACATTTTCATTAATTTTCGGATTGTATTTCATCGTACAAGAACCGAGTGGATAGAAACCAGAATCGACCCCATGATTTCGCTTCGATAACGCAGTGTAGTGACGCATAATGTCGAGCTCCGATACTTCCGGTAATTCCGCTTCTTCCGCTCGTAAATAGCCTTCCGGTAAAAGCTCGTTCACATCAACCTCTGGAACATCCATTTCTGGAAGGCTGTAACCAACTCTGCCTCGCTTGCTAAGTTCAAATATAAGGGCTTGATCTTCTTTATGCATGGAAATCCCCCATTTCTTGCGCAAATGTATCGATCTCTTCTTTCGTTCTCAACTCTGTAACCGCTACTAACATGTGCTGTTCGAGCTCAGGGTAATCACGACCTAGATCGTAACCACCGATAATTCCTTTTTGCAGGAGGGCTTGATTCATTTCTTTCACAGGATTTGAAACCTTTACGACAAACTCATTAAAGGATGGACCGTCAAAAACAATCTCCAACCCTTTTTCTTGCAAGACCTTCTTTGCATAATGGGCTTTCTGGATGTTTTGTAGCGCCATTTCCTTCACGCCTTTTCTTCCTAAAGCGGTCATCGCTACAGATGCAGCTAATGCATTCAACGCTTGATTCGAACAGATATTTGACGTTGCCTTATCACGACGAATATGTTGCTCACGCGCTTGAAGAGTAAGAACAAACCCTCTTCTTCCTTCATCGTCAGTCGTTTGTCCAACTAAACGGCCTGGTACTTTTCTCATCAATTTGCTCGTGACAGCAAAATAACCACAATGCGGACCACCGAATGCTGTAGGAATACCAAATGGCTGCGCATCCCCTACAACAATGTCTGCACCAAACCTTCCAGGAGGAGTTAAGGCACCAAGAGCTAATGGATTACTAGAGACAACAAACATCGCTTTTTGTTCGTGGGCAACCTCTTCTATCTCTGCCAGCGGCTCAAGTCGGCCAAAGAAATTTGGGTATTGCACAATCACTGCTGCAGTATCCGAATCAACCATTGACTGTAACGCTTCCAGATCGGTAATCCCATCCTTTTGCGGAACTTCAATGACTTCGATATATTGTCCCATTGCGTACATCTTCACGACTTCTTTTGATTCTGGATGAACCGCGCTGGAGACCAGTACTTTCTTTCTGCGTGTTTGACCTGCACTAAGCATGGCTGCTTCGGCGAGAGCCGTTCCACCATCATACATAGAAGAGTTGGCAACATCCATTCCTGTCAGTTCACAGATCATCGTCTGAAATTCAAAAATGGCTTGTAATTCACCTTGAGAAATCTCTGGCTGATACGGTGTATAGGCTGTATAAAATTCTGAACGTGATAATACGTGATCGACGATAACAGGCATATAATGATCATATACACCTGCTCCTAGAAAACTAGAATGAGACTTTAAATCAGCATTTTTATTAGCTAATCGAGTCAATTCTTTCAATAGTGCAGATTCCGATTTTGCTGCTTTAATATTATAGTTTCCCTTAAATTGAACACTTTTCGGAATATCATCAAAAAGCTCCTGAATGGAAGAAACACCGATCGTATCAAGCATTTCTTTTTGGTCGGCTTCAGTCATCGGTAAGTAACGATGCTTCATTGCGGATTCCCCTTTCTTTTCCTGGCAAATTTAGTTTTCATTCCTTTTAAGAACGAGTTCGTTTATAAAATGGAGTTGGGATCACTTTCGCTTTTACTTTCTTGCCGCGAATTTCAACTGCCACTTCTGTATCAGGCGCACCAAATTTACTTTCAATAAGTGCCAAGCCAATATTTTTCTTTAATGTAGGTGATTGAGTACCAGTAGTCACATCGCCAATTTTTTGATCATCGATATAAACTGGATAGCCATGGCGTGGAATTCCTCTTTCGATCATCTCAATACCAACTAATGTACGAGGAACACCGGACTCTTTTTGCTTCTTTAACGCTTCTTTTCCAAAGAAATCAGCTTCTTTATTAAGCTTTACGGCAAATCCAATCCCAGCTTCTAACGGTGAAATTCGCGGTGAAAGCTCTTGACCATAAAGAGCTAAAGTTGCCTCGAAACGCAACGTATCTCTTGCCCCTAAGCCGCATGGCAAAACTCCGTCATCTTGTCCGGCTGCTAAAACTTCATTCCAAATCAGAACAGCATCTTCACTCGCGCAATAGATTTCAAAGCCATCCTCACCAGTGTAGCCAGTTCTAGAGACAAGCGTTTTCTTTCCTGCTATTTCCACTTCAAGCTGGAACTTAAAGAAGCCAATCTTACTTAGGTCTTCCTTTGCCAGCTTTTGCAATACCTTTTCTGCTATTGGTCCCTGTAATGCTAGCTGAGCCATGCTCTCAGAGATATTTTTGAGCGTAACCCCTTCATCGACATGCTTCTCTAGCCAATTATAATCTTTCGTAATATTTGCCGCATTTACCACGAGTAAATAATCATCTTCCCCTAGTTTGTAAACGAGTAAATCATCCACTGTGCCACCATTTTCATAGCACATAGCGGTATATTGAGCACCACCAGCACTCAACTTTGAAATATCATTTGTCATCATTTTTTGCAGATAAGAAAGACTGTTTGGACCTTTAACTTCAATCTCCCCCATATGAGAGACATCAAATAATCCTGCCTTAGTTCGAACAGCTTCATGTTCCTCTTTAATGCTGGAAAACTGTACAGGAAGGTCCCATCCGCCAAAATCAATTGTTTTTCCCCCATATTGTTTGTAAACCTCAAATAAAGGAGTGCGCTTTAGCTCAGACATTACATGATCCCCTTTCTTATTTTTACTTGGTATTTATCAAAACCCGCTTAAAAAAGCGAAATTTAATCGAAAAGCGGAAGCGCCTTGCTCATCGCCGTACAAACTGGAAGAGCTTCGACTTTAGATAAAGGAAACTTGAATCGTGAAGCGATTCATAGTTGACTTATCGCAGTGAAAGGACCTGAAATTTGCTAGGCGATTGGCGCTGGTGCTAGACCATTTTCAAAATCAAACGTTATATCTCTGTCCAAGAAAAAAAGGACAGAGCTCCCCCTTTTCATAAAAGAAAGGTCTCTGTCCTGGCACCTGAAAGTTTACTTACTTGAGTCTTCATGCTGTATGAACACCCCGTAAGCTTTCCCCTTTGGTGGCTTCATTCTTCCTGTCGAAGCACTCTCCAGAGTTGCGTCAAACAAGTGTACTTTTGCCTGAGAGATTCACAAATTCATGCTTGCTCCTTCGGCGCTACAACGTAGTCTCTCCCCTTGTTCTCATCCGCGTTTATAAAATTTTCCCAGTTGGTCATACTATAAAGTACGAGTTAATACGAATAAATCGAGATCATTACAAAAGAGGTATCACATAAAAACGAACATTTTGTTGTTTTGCGCATATATTCATTCATATCATAACGATTGTTTATCCTAAAAAAAACATATTCGTTCGCTTATAGTCAACATGTGACAAAATTTCTAACTTTCAAATACATCCTACCATGTACATAATATGAGGGCAATATCTTTTTCTGAAAAGCTACGATATTGTTGAGCAAGTGATTTAAGAATCATTATGTATGAAACAAAGGTTTCATATACCTTTCAGTTATGCTAAAAAGCCATAAGAAAACAGGTTTTCCATGGAATCAGAGAGAAAATAATCGAAAAGTCATCACTGACATATGACAAAGTTTCGAAAACAAGAGTTCATAATCATTTCATTTATTCACAGAAAACACGAGTTAAAAGGAGCAAATACTATGACGGTAGAAATACAATTCGATACATCATGGGCAGATGGTTTTTTTCAAAAAATTGAAGATGACGGTCCTTGGGGGAATTGGGACTTATACAAACTGGCAATCGAAGTGGAAAAACACACGGTCATTGATGATTTTGAGGGCTTACAGGCTCCAAAACATCTCCCTCAGCTAACACCATTACCGCATCAGCTTGAAGTAGCAAAGCGAGTTGTGGAAGATATGAATGGGAAAGCCATATTAGCCGATGAGGTCGGATTAGGAAAAACGATCGAAGCAGGCCTAATCTTAAAAGAATATATGATTAGAGGGCTCGTAAAAAAAGCCTTAATTTTAGTCCCTGCATCCCTTGTCACACAATGGGCCAATGAACTAACGAGTAAATTTTATATTCCAGCAGTCGCCCAAAAGAAAAGCTACGTTTGGGAGCAATATGATGTCGTCGTATCATCGATCGACACAGCCAAGCGCAATCCTCATCGCGACATCATTTTCCAACAGGATTATGATTTAATTATTATCGATGAAGCTCATAAACTAAAAAATAATAAAACGAAAAACTATGAATTTGTCCAAAGTTTAAAAAAGAAATTTTGTCTTTTATTAACAGCCACTCCTATCCAAAATCGCATAAGTGAAATCTTTAATCTTGTCTCCCTATTAAAACCTGGACATTTAGGGAATGAGTCCGCTTTTTATGAAAAATATAAAAGAAATTCACGTTCATTAGATGATAATGAGCATTTAAAACAATTAGTCAATAAAGTGATGATTCGCAATCGCAGAGCAGACACCGGCATTGAATGGACTGATCGGCATGTAGAAACAATTCCTATCGAGTTTTCACAGGAAGAACAGCAATTGTATGATGCCATTTCTGAGCTAAGGAGTGAGGATAATTGGATGGCGACGAGCGCTTTTTCAATCATGACGTTGCAAAGGGAAGCATGCAGCAGCCGTGAAGCTGTCTTCGTAACTTTGAAAAACATGCTTGCGAAACAGGAGTCACCAAGTCCTGCATACGAGCAGCAAATTCAAACACTCGCGGAAAAGGTACAGGCAATCCAAAGGAATTCAAAAGCAGAAAAGGCTCTCGAGCTGATTCGAAATATTGATGATAAAGTGATCATTTTTACTGAATATAGGGCAACGCAAATGTATCTTCAATGGTTTTTAAAACAAAATGGCATTACTTCCGTTCCATTTAGAGGTGGATTTAAGCGCGGAAAAAAGGATTGGATGCGCGAATTGTTCCAAAAACACGCACAGGTATTAATCGCGACAGAAGCAGGTGGAGAAGGGATTAACCTTCAATTTTGTCATCATATCATCAACTTTGATTTACCCTGGAATCCGATGCGGCTCGAACAAAGAATTGGCCGGGTTCATCGCCTTGGTCAAGAGAAGGATGTTCACATCTATAACTTCGCAACTAAAGGAACGGTGGAAGAGCATGTATTAAAGCTTCTGCACGAAAAAATTTCTTTATTTGAAAAAGTCGTGGGCGAACTTGATGATATTCTCTCCAAGCTTGAGTTCGGCAACTTTGAGGATTACTTAATCGATATCTTCGGCCACTCTACCTCAGAAGGAGAAATGAAAATTAAGATGGATAATCTTGCTTCAATGATTCAATTTGCCGAAGAAATGAAGGGGAGTGAAACGAATGCAGCAGCAGGAAATTCAACGGTTTCTTAAAAATTATTTTCAGGCCAACGGCTGTGAGATTATCGAGGAAGAAAAAGGGTATATGACGGTGCAATTAACGATTGAATTAGACAAGGAACTGATGAATCGACCGTTTTACTGGCATTATCTAGAAAAAACAGGTGGAGTACCCAATCCGATGAAACTGACCTTTATCACCAATCAAGAAGCAGCGCCAGAGCATATTAAAGGAGAAGTCATTCATTTTGGCTCCCCTCGCCTTCACCAAATCTTTCAATCAACGAAAAACTTGGCTGCTTACATTCGTTTATACGAAAATCATCGCTTTACATCAGGTCAGCAAGTTCCATTAAAACCGTGGCTAGGTCTTAATGTTCGCATCTCTTATCAATGTGATCGAAAAAGGGATGTGTTTAAATCACTTGGTTTGCAGCTTATCAATGGACAAATTGTAGAAAATTTCCATGATCGTCTTCTAAATTTACAACTTACACCGAAAATCCCTGATTATTCATTTACTCTTTCACCGCTTATCATGCCGAAAAGCGGTGTTTCAAGAATTAAAAATCAATTAGTGAGAGAAATTGAACAGGAGGATGACAATTGGGCTGTGGAAGCAAGGGAGCGTTGGAATAAAGATTTACAACTGCTGGAACATTTTTACGAGGAAATAGAAGTTGATGAAAAAGGCGAAACATATGAGAATGAAAAAAAGGCCCTTCAAGACCAATACGAGCCTAATGTGAAAATTTCTATCGTCAATGGAGGTCTCTTTTATTTGACCGATCGGGCAGTATAAGGAAAAAGCTACGCAAATTTTTTATTTAAATCAATAATTAAGTTATGTCATTAAAATTGAAACAGACACATTTTATTAAAACATAGAAAAAGGATAGACGAACACTTCCATTTCATCTATCCTTTTATGGGAAAAATGGCATTTTTTCGCATAACAAATTATATGTTCGATAATATATTGCTCCAATACGATTTGCCGCTGCACCCATTCATTCAATCATTTCGAGAGTACATATTTCAAACTCTCATCGTTTCACTTAAGGTTGTAGTAGAACATGCGATCAGTTTAGAACCAACGCAAACAAAAAAGTACACCACTATATAAGTATATAAGTGATGTACACAGCTTGTCAGCAAAAGGCAGCAAAAAATCGAATGGTATAAAATGCGTTCATTCTCCAGTCCCTTGCTTCAATGGGACTTTATCTTCTTTTCTTCTTCATGCTTATAAATGCATACGGCAGGAGACCAAACCAACGGTACCAAAAGCTTGCCTTGCCACCTTTTCTTTCTTGCTTAATCTTTATTCGCTCGTCTTTTGGCTGGTCAATATATTTCACGACTGTTTCTGTAATATACTTTACATAATCATTTGTTTTCACTTTATCGGCACTCCTAACAGACTCATTGTCAGTAGCAGTATATCCGAAAATAAATATTCTATTACCACCAACAACAAAGTAGACAGAAATTTGCTAAAGAGCTTAGTTTCGTTCCGTCCATTTCACCATTTTTTGCAGTTCCTGATCAAAATACCCTACTCCTGTAAGTTCCCCTTGAGATGAAGTAAATAATCGAAATGAAATTTGCAGTTGCTCAGGGTCAAGTTCTTCGATTTGGTACGTAACAGTGCCGTTTTCATAATGGAATTGCCCCGTTTTCTTAAATTGCTCTTCTGTAATTAACAATATTTCAACCTTTTTTAAAGATTGGAGAAACATAAATTGGTTTCTCTCAAACTCCGCAAGTTCAAATTGAAATCTTTTTTCCATCACATATTGCTGAAAGTGAACAGCTAAAAAGGATGAAAATAAAAGCAAAATACAAAGGGTTACAGGAAAGGTAAATCCTCGTGCATTCATTCTTCTTCAACCCCATTCTCTACAGAGCTAATAAAAGAAAAGATCGTCGCCTGATTAAAGTGGTGAAATAAGTCTTTCACTTCTATTGTGATTGCGTTTTCCTCCTTTGAAAAAGTGACAGAAGCAACATTTTGAAGAACAACCTCATGTCCTTTCCTATTTACCTGTTTTCTTAAAACATTTTGATATTTTTGATAGGAAATGCTCTCTTCTCCCTTTATTAAAATTAATTCACCATTTACTACCTCAACGTGATCACTTGATTGAATATCCTTCTTCGTTTGACTGATAAATAACTCCCATTCCATTTTCTGAATTCTAGCCTCCACCGCATGATCATAAAAAATAATTTGAAATAATAGCGGCAGGAAGGAGATCATTAAACAAAAGATCGAGAATGAAAAAAGCATCTCTAGCATCGTGAAACCACTCTCACTCAAGTCGTTCGCATTTCTCCCTCTCTTCTGCAAAAGAGTTTTCATATTTAATACACACCTTTATCGGAGAATTCAATCCTGTCTCCCAATGAATACGGAAAGATTCATTTTCTCTATGGATTATGCCACTTTCCATAAAACCGTCCTGTAGATAGTGTTGAAGCACCTCGTACATTAAATGAGTTGCAGAGATTTCCTTTTGGATATCTAACGATTGCTTACTAACATGTAAATATAAAGGAAGAAGTGTAAGACACATTAACATCCAGACCGTTAGGGAGAGAAAAAGTTCAGCTAAGAAAAAGCCTCTACATCCTTTTAACATAGAACCGCCCCCGACCTAATTGGAACATAAGCTGATAAGCATCTTCCCCAATGTAAATGTAAATGGCCCCGATCGTGCTAATATTTCCATTCGAATGATAATAAAAGTGGAGATTTTGCGAACCAGCTCTGACCATGATGTTATCTGCGTATTCCCGTTTGAGAAGAAGTTCACCATTTTGCTTTCGTATATAATAATAATTTTCCGCGGTTATGAAATTGACTCTTACAAGCTTTTGATTGGTGATTGCATATTGTTGTGCATAAAGAAAATCAGCCTTTAGCTGTGAGAAAAACAACTGTTTCTCTTGTTGGAAATGATGGGGCTTTAAGGAAAGAAATGAGATAGATATCATGAGCAAAAATATACTCAACACAAACAACGCCTCCAGCATGGTAAACCCCTGCTCCTTACCCTTCATCTTTTTAAGTCCCACTTGTAACCTTTACCTCGCCTTTTGCATCAATCGTAATTCGAGCTCCATTTGAACACGTCGCCTGCTCTTCATTTAGGTATCCTTCCGATTGTAAAACCTCCATACTAGTAGGCACTGTTTTTTTATCCATTTCATATGCTTGTACTTGTGCCTCCACCATCTTTACCAAAGCCTTACAGCCTTTCGTATTGATGGTAGAATTATGCTTCGTAATATTGGGAATTGTAATTATTAATAAGACGGTAATGACAAGAAGAACGATCATCATTTCTATTAATGTGAACGCATTTTGCTCGTGTATTTTTTTGACAGCTAAACATCGATCCTGACTATCTTTTGCCTTAATTAAGGTAAAGCCATCCTGTTTTAAAATTTTTTTCATCAAAAATACTCCTTTCTAAAATCCATCCAGCAGTTGAAACATTGGTAACAGTATCGCTAAATACATCGAAACAATAATAAGTCCGATGAGTGAATATAGGATTGGTTGAACAATTTTAAACGCTTTTTCTGTTTTATTCTCCAGCTTCTCAAGGCAATGCTTGCTGAAGAAAAGAAGTTCCTCTGAGAGCTTCCCATTTTCCTGACCATGTTTAACAATGAACGACAGCTCTCCTGCAAAGAAATCATAATGCGTTAAAACGGCCTCAAATGATTCCCCTCTCATTAAAAAAAGCTGCATCTCTTGCCCAATTTGCTTATAAAACGGGCTTTGCACATATTTTTCAAACACTTTCAGTGCTTCATGAATAGAAAGGCCGCCAGCTAGTAAATAGCTGAGCTGCACACTGAAATAATGCGTTGTGAACAAACGATAGAATGAGCCGAAAAATGGAATGTTAGCAATAAGCGCTCTTTGCTTGAGGGGAAGAAGTCTTCTAAAAGTCATGAAGTAATAGCTAAGTAAGAGGAGCAAACATAGTAAAAGAAGGATGACGAAGAATGGAGAAGCTTCTCCGATAAACGAAACCATTCTCATGAATATGTTAGGTTTTAAATTCATGGAGCTGAACAACAAGATATATTGGGGGAGCAATACTTTTTCCACAAAGAAAAAAAGAAATAAAGTGACGGCAATCAGTATCGTTGGATAGACAAGCAGTTTTTTTAGCTTTTCAACGTCGTCTTGTCTTTTAAGAATCATCGTGCTGCCTTCACGAAATGCATCAGCCAATGAACCGTGTTCCTCAGCAAAATAAACATATCCAACTAATGTTTGATTGAAGCCTAACTTGTGAAGAATTTGATGAAAAGGATGGCCTTCTCGTAAATGGAGTAACGCTTGAGCAATGTCTTCCTTTTGCCTGCTTTTCATTTGATAGGTTAATGAACGGATCGCTTCTGCCAACGGATAGCCTCGCTCTAAAAGCTCACCTGTCTTCCTTAAAAATGCTGCCTGTTCCTTCATTCTCCATTTATGATTCTTCATCTATGATCCATCTTTCATATTCAGATTCCTTAATATAACCTAAAGCAATTCCCTTATTAATAATGCTTTTCAGATTTTTATAAGAATTCGTTTCTTGTCCGTGTATGACACGCATTAACTCTCTCCCGGTCAGTAGCTCAAAAATACTCGCTCTTTTTAATTGACTGCTAGAAAAGCAATAGGGTGAACAAATATCACTTTCACAATATGGACACTCCAATTCCACCAGCCTTTGTGCAGCAACCGCAACAAGTGTTTGCTCTACTTCAATTCGTTCAACCCCAAATTCAAATAAACGATAAATAGCTCCTTTAGCATCTCGTGTGTGCATCGTGCTTAGGACTAAATGTCCTGTAAGCGCAGCTCTAACCGCAATCTTTGCCGTTTCACTATCCCTAATTTCCCCCACCATAATGATATCGGGATCATGGCGTAATATGGCTTTTAAACCGGTTGAATAGGTTACTCCTGCTTTTTCATTCACTTGAACTTGCAAAACTGATTCATTTTCTTTCTCAATGGGATCTTCTAGTGTGATAACACTGCGGTTAAAAATGTGGGAGGATTCGTCTAATAAGGAGTACAATGTCGTTGTTTTTCCAGAACCAGTCGGTCCAGTAAAAAGGATTAAACCGTGTGCATGGTTTAAGAGCGCTAGAAGTTTCATCGTTGCTGCAGGAAAAAGGGAAATTTTATAAAAGGGAATTTGTTGCTGTTGAGGGAGAAGGCGAATCACGAGGCTTTCTTTTTGATTGGCAGGCAATGTGGACAAGCGCAGTCCAACATATTTCTGATTTACTTTAACAGAAAATGCTCCGCTTTGGGGACGTCTTTTTTCACCGATATCCATCGATGCGGTAAATTTAAAGTGGGAGACCAACCTTTCACAATCTTCCTTTGGCAAATGAAATCTTGGAATTAATCTGTTCGCCATTCTTAATTGGATTAGCGTATCGTCTCTCCGAGGAATAATATGAATGTCTGATGCATGGTTTTTAACCGCATCACTTACAATTTTGTCGGCAATCATTTCAATTGATTTCAACTATAATAACACCACCTTTTATTGATATACTTTAGCTAATTCGACGTTATTCTCACATTTCCTGCAAAAAAATTGCCAGTTCACAAAATGTCTATAATTTCAGCCGCATGTTCATTGCCCAACGACTAAAGCCTTTATGACCAGATCCTCAGCACCAGAGAAAATGATCCAAAAATCAACACTGACCTATAATTAATAAAGATCTGTTCATGATTTTGACATGTAAATGTGAACATTTTCTAAACTTATAGTGATTACAGTGTTAACTAATGATTACTGTATTATAATGGAATAAATCATGCGCCTCGAGGTGAAATTTGTGGAGAAGACATTAAAAATAACGAACGTACTATCTGATCCAACTCGTTACTATATTTACCAATACATTACAAAAAGGCATCAAGATGTAACCGTTCAAGAAATTGCAGATAATTTCAACATCCATCCGAATGTGGCAAGACTACATTTATCAAAGCTTGAAGACGTCAATATGCTGATGTCAGAAACAAAGAAAACAGGCAAAGGCGGAAGACCGAGCAGATTGTATCGTCTCTCTGAAGATGTTATTCAATTGAATTTTCCTTTCAGAGATTACTAATTGCTTTCAAAAATTGCTATGGAAACTTTTGTAGGTCTTGGTGAAGCTGGTAAAATAGCTTTGTATGCAACAGGGAAAAAATTTGGAACTGAAATGATCGAGCAAGAGATGAAGCGCAACCAAGAAAGTGATCAATTATCATTTGAACAAAAGCTGCATTTCCTTAAAAGTGCAGCGACGATGGCAGGCTTCTATCCAGAATTTGAAACGAACGAAGATAATACCAAAATATTTTTCCAAATTTTTAATTGTCCATTTAAAGAAGTCGCAGAAGAGCATACAAAAACGATCTGTGAGACACACTATGAATTCTTAAGAGGAATGTTTGAAGCTCTTTTTGACTCAGTAGAATTAATAGAAAAAGAAAATATGCTGCACGGATGCAACTCCTGCTCTTATCATGCATTAGTTTCAAACTAGGAGTATCCTTTTCAATGTTCCACCACAAGATGAATCATAGGTGCACTATATTCAAACCCAACAAAATCTAGCCTTCTGACATTTTTTGCTGAAGCTAGATTTTGCTACATACATGTATGCGTTCACTTTTTTGAAACAAACTAATATTTACTTTTCATTGCCGTTTACTTATAATATGGTAGTGATGGACTTATAGGAAAAGGGAGGATATATCTATGGATCGTATGTACAGAGTAATGGGATTCTGGACTGGCATCTTTGCCGTTATGTTTTTCTTGGGCGATATGTACATAACATCTCTAATTTTCTTTGGTCAAACAGGATTTTTCGTATTGTTAAGCTACCTAAAACTAACTGAGCGTATGTATATTTATATTTTTGGGGCATACTTAACTGTCTTTTTTGTAGGATTTACCTACTATACGACATTCCTAATGACTCCTGGAGCGGGCCACTAAAAGCGAAGCAGGCACTTATCTCATATTTAATATAAAAAAGCGATGGAATACCATCGCTTTTTTATATACCTTTTTTTTGTACTACAACGTGAAAATAGGCACTCATTCCTGAAGGCATAATGAGGCTCCTAATGGCACGATTGCGGCGGCTAACTTCTGAAAAAGGATTAGGATCAACATGATTCTCCAACTCCTGAAGAATCCCAATCGATATTAAAAACTGGTCCTGTCTTTGCTTACTGACAAATTCCAATCCATGTTTTTCGCCAATTCGTATTAGTGAATCGAAATGAACATGACTTGTAATATCCATCTCACCAATAAATTTCAAAACATCTCGTATTTGTTCATGCTGATAATATCCTCTTAAGCTTCCCTCACGATGAAACGCCTCTCCCCATTCTTCATCACTATAGCCGTAGTCCACTGTCACAAACCAGCCGCTCTCAACTACATCTGCCATGCGAGCAATCATTCTTCCCATTGCTAAAGGTATTTCAATTCTTTGCTTATGATTTAGCTTGAGCTTACTTTGCTTCATAAACATTCCAATCTCGTTATTATTTAAAGGAATTCGTTTTTCCATTAATTGATCGTTTTCAACCGTGATCATCACTTCAAAAAGAAGATCATGATGACACTCGACAACATGAACAGGAAGGGCATCGAATAATTCATTTGAAAAAATGAAACCGTTAAAAGGCTTTAGGGCATCTATACTTTCAACCTGCTGGATACTTGTACCAAGTAGTTCTTTTTGAAGTTTTCGATGATAGGGGCTTGTCTCTACAACATAATATGACAAGTGCTCATCACAGCTTTTATTCCATTCCGCAATAAAAGCCGCTGCAAAACGACCGTTTCCAGCTCCGAGCTCACATACAACTCCAGGCAACTGCCGTTCTGCTTTCAGCTTCAAGAACCATTTTGCCATAATGCGGCCGTATATATCGGAAACATTACTCGTTGTAATAAAGTCTCCCTTTTTACCAACTTTTTCACCTTGTTTCATATAATAGCCCCATTGTGGATGATAGAGCGCTTCTCCGATCAACTCCGCATAGGTAATCATCTGCTCCGGTCGAGCTTTAATTAATTCTTTTACATATGAGAGCATCGTTTTCCCCCTTTCGTTTTACACTATTGACACAGTGAAAACTTTATAATATCCTTTTAATAGTAGCTAAAACTTATCCCCTCCCATTGAATGAATAGAACATCCCCTAGAAAAGCCCTTCTCCTTTGAGAAGGGCTTTTCTTATCGCAAAAAAAGAGGTAATTGTCTTTAAAAACCATTAAGGAATGGATTGCTATCCATTTCTTCCCCAATCGTCGTAGGCTGCCCATGTCCTGGAAGCACTTGAGTTTCTTCAGGTAAAACGAGTAATTTGTCATGAATACTTTTCATTAATTGCGTATGATCCCCGCCCGGAAGATCCGTTCTTCCGATGCTGCCCTGAAAAAGAGCATCTCCTGACACAACCACTCCATCATCCTTAAAATAGAAAGAAACACTGCCAGGTGAATGTCCTGGTGTTTCAAACACTTCAAATATAAAATCCCCTACTGTCATTTCACATTCTGAACTGAAATGATGATCTGCTTCCTTAATCTTAATTTCCCCCATCATAAATAAATGGGAGCCATTTAAAGTGGGATCGATAAGCCAGTTCTTTTCTTTATTATGTAGATAGACGGGAATATTGTAAGCATTTCGTATATAATCAACTGCCCCAATATGATCAAAATGGGCATGAGTTAAAAGAATCGCTTGCGGTGTTAGCTTTCTTTGTTGAAGATGATTGGTTAACCGCACTCCTTCTTCTCCTGGATCAACGATGATACAATTTTTCTTGCTGTTTGCTAGTACATAACAATTTGTTTGTAACGGACCAAGTGGCAACTTTTCCCAGTTCAATCTATACACCTCCATTTATTAAAATACACTACTATCTTACATATAACATCGTAATTGGTGCAACGCTTGTTTTCAAGCTCTTTCCCAAGAACCTCTGTAAAATTCATGGAAGTGTCATGATTAGACCTCGACAAACTTGAACAAAACCTATAAAATAAAAACGGATGCAATGATATTAAAATCTTACATAGAGATTGACGATTTTCATTATGGGTATAATCATAATGAATGTTAGATCCATATCTAACAAAGCTTAAGAACTGATAATTAAAAACTTAAAGGGGGCTATACAATGGGATTAATGATCATTTTTGGCTTAGTAGCAATACTTGCTGGATATGGCACATTATCTGCTCTTAAAAACAAAAATGGACTAGGCTTATTATTTGGCGCAGGGACATTTCTTGTTTTTGGATGGTTCACGATCATGACTATTTTGAAAAATGGATTTCCTACTGGCCATTAATTCAAACAAAAAAGGACTGGGAGCAGTCCTTTTTCATTTGCCATCTTTTCTATTGCTCACTTTCCACCAAGGAATGAACTTTTTTATTTTCCAAATCAAGCAATTTTTCATAGTAAAATCCCGTTAAACACTTACTTCCATTCGGAGAACAAGCAATTGGGGTATTCTCCATATCCTCCATCATAATTTCCTTTTCACCAGTATCTAGATGATATCTCACGAGTTGAAAGCCTTCGTTATAAACATCGGCTTCAACTGAATATAAAGGCTGATAAGTTAGGAAGGAATCCGTCTTTCGATTATAATCAGAAAAAGGGACAACCCATTCTGAATAGCTAGAAAGATGGGGGGCTGAAAAGGAAAAATCTCCGTCAAATTCGTTTGTCAGAAATAAATACTCAGACTTTTTTTCATCCAATTCATCCACCTTAACTACTACAATAAGATCGCGATATGTACTGATTTGTAAAACATCGCTTAACAATTCGTTGCTTTCTCCCGTTTGCAAATCATAGGCGACAAGATCGGCATCTAAGGACGGGCTATCCAAATCCCAATTTAAATATAAAAGTTTTTGCCTTTCAGTCCAATAGGCAAAAGGCTGTGGAAGAGCCACCTGTGACAACGTATGATTGTCCAGATTAAGATTCCAAACAGCGAAATCCCAATCCACTGTGAACGCTGTAATAAGGATGAAAGCTTCATCATATGGGTTCCACTGAATATTCAATTCGGAAGAAGGAAGATTTTCTTCCATGATTTTTTCCCCATCCTTATTAATAATGGTGAGTGATGCTTCATTTGAAGATGGTGCTGAGTGTATAAGCAAATATTCCCTTGAGGGACTAACTAATGTAGAAACAATGGGGGAGTTGCCTTCGAAGAGCAGCTTTTTATCTCCATTGTTTAGATGATGTGTATACACGTTTGAACCAGTACTCGAATCAGTTATGTAAAAGATGGTCTCATCATTGAGCCAACCGCCAATGGAATGAAAAGAACCAGCCTCAACATCAAGAGGTTCTATCGAGAAATCTCGATTTCCATTCACATCCTTTTCCATATCTACCCCGTCTTTTGCTGGTGGTAATGGACTCGTTTGCTCATTCCTTTGACAAGCAACTAATAGGAATATCACTATGAAAAACAGGATAATTACGCAGCTTCTTGAGCCGACTTCTCGTTTTGCCAATATATACACATATCTACCCCCCCATTCAAAAAACGATATACATTAATAATACGATATTTAAGTAAAAATGTTTCAATTATATTTCAAATTGTTACAATTTGTTACTTTTGTCTCGGTTAGACAGTCTACGTACGATTTTCTTTTTAGTTTATGCGTCTCTGTAATGTTAATACAATCCTGTTGATTTCGAACACAGTGCAAAGAAAAAAGCCCAAAACGGACTTTTCTTTTTCTATATTCTTTAACACAAATAGAATCGATTGGCTATAAAGTGATAACACTTCCTTCAAAAACATCACCCTTTTACATATACAACGCTGCTAAAAATATTCCTAAAAATTCTTCATATATTTCATTATATTGTGATAATGGAAGTGGATTCGTACCGAGCCCCAGTTCCAATGTAAAACCAGGCCTGCGAAATTCTTGAATAAACCAATCCTTATAGCCAGCGTGGCTGTCAATATACTGAACCGCTTTATAACCGCTCACACGCTCAAATTCTTGTGCCAGTATTTGTGATTCGGGTGGTTCCAGTCCCTCGTAGCCCCAATAAAATTCTTCTCCTTGAGTGTGTAAAGCAAGCATGCGATCAAACCCTCGGTTTGTAGCTAAATTTGCCATCGTTACTGCTTCAGGCTCTGTAAGAGGAGCATCACCCGGATAGTCTCTTGGTGCTGGTGCCTTCTCTTCCTTTCTCTCTTTTTCAATTTCCCAATTTGCCGGAAATTGATTATTAAGGTCGACTCCGGCAATATTCGCTTTCCAACCGGAAAAATCGTCGCTTCCTTTATTGAGTCGAATTAGTTCATCTCGTTTCTCTGATGAGGGCCCATTTAAAACAAGGTCAACTCCATCTGGATTTACCATCGGCACAATCGATATTTCTACTTGCTCATATAAGGGAGAAGAAGATATGCCGCGGATGGAAGAACTGTTCGTTAAAGATAATAAAAATGCATTGAGAGCGTCTAGCAAAATCGGTGTAGTGATCCACTCATTGGCATGGAAGGAAGCGTTGAAGTGAACCTTCTTCCGACCTCTCCCGAGACGAATCTCTGTAATTGGCTTTCCTAAGACACTGGAGCCAATCGTATTTATTTGCATAAAAGGGTATACATTGCTTAGTACTGAAAGATCATTACTTAGCAATGCAGAATGATAAGGAATTTGCCGTTCTTTTAATGGAGCGATTATTCTTCTTGGAAGAACAACTGTATCACCAATTTTTAAAGAATTCGGAGAACAATTCGGATTTAGTAACAGGAGAGCATCAACTTCCAAGTTGCGCCGCTTTGCTAATTTCCAGAAAGTATCGCCGCTTTTAATTGTATAAGGTTCACCGACAAACCCGGGAATTTTAATATGTTGCCCAACTTGAAGAGCCGTCGGATTAATGCTGGGATTCGAATCGGTAAGCAAATTTAACGGAATGAGAAATAGCTGGCTGTAATACCATAAACTATCACCTTTGCGAATTTGAACTTGCACTCTCTTCTCCTCCTTACTTATTAGCTCAATCATTCCTCTCACAGAATCATTGCGCGAATACGATACATATTATGAATGGAAGAGATTATTATGACTACTATCTTTTTTCAAAAGGAAAAGCGAGATTTCTTCTATCGTTTCATGAAAGGAGAGAAAGCCTTTTAGTAATAATGAAAGGCGTGTGAATTTTGGTTTCACTACAACTAAGCTAAAAATCATTTTATCAACCATTCTGTTTAACAAGGCCTAATGTAAAGAGAAGTAGATTACGTCACCTAATTTATCCGAAAGAATACTAAAAGGAAGTGAATGATCTACTTGATACTCTTTCATTTTCAATATTATGAGTATATCCAAGTATGCAAAATTATTAGCCCAGTTCATTTACTGATTTAATCTGCTCATGGATGCGCTCAAAAATTTCATTTGGATCCATCTCGTGCCCTATTAATCTCTTTCCACACCAGTTAATCCCAACAAGACGATTATCTTTTTTTAGACCATTGATCCAAATATTTAAAAAATCATCTAAAGTAATTTCCTGTACACGGAATTTATGGTAAGCAGGAACAAGTTTTATGATTTGTTCCGCTCTTGCTTTAGCGGACCAAAAAGGCATTAATGTTTCTCCTTCATCATTGTTAGCAGTAGCTACCCATTCATCGTTTGTGATTGTCCAAACTTTTTTTTGTTGAACTACCTCTTCGAAAAACACGCTACCTTCATAGTAATTATCAACTAATTTAGAACCTTCAATTTCTGCCTCTCCTTCATCCAATTCCCTGTCATCCAGCCATTGCCGATAGTGTACAAGCTCGTGCGCCATACTATTTAGGATTGCATAAATAGCGTTTTCCGTGCCCCTTTCCTCCACTAACTCCTCATAGTCTCCAGTCGCAACTCTAATGTAGGGCTCAACCCTTTTATCGTAAGGTGCAAAAAAGGTCGCACTAACCCATTCTTTCCCATCAATGGTTTTAATTTGGTAATTCTTTTTTATATATACTACCACTCTTATGGGAAATTCCATATTTAGCCGGAGCCATTCAGCAAAATCCAAACAAGCCTCTTTAACATTTGTATTTATACCTTTTTCGCATCTAACTCTTAACCCTGAGCGGCAACTCATTGATCTCACCTTCTCGTTGAGAATTTTATGGAAACAACCAATAACTTTAAGTATAGTTTAGTTCACTTCCTCGCACGAGCTGTTGATTTAAAAATAAAAGTAATGTTAAAGTTTCTTCGGAAGCACTAAAGTTTCAATCGCTGCCGTAAAAATGCGCTCTCCTTGATACCGTTGCCGCCACAAAAACTTACCCAAATAAAAAAGCCGCACCCAAAAAGTCGTTTTTATTTGACTTTCTGATTGCGGCTTTTCGTGTTTCCCTACTTCAACATAGATTATCATTGACTCTCGTCGGTTGCTAAATTTTCATAAAAACGAAGCAAATCACCGTAAATAATCTTGTCCGAATATTCTAATTCATATTTCGCTTTCTCATAATATGGCTCACAGCCACTCCCATCGGTGACCTCGCCTGTATTTTTGTCATAGCACGTTTCACGAGTATAAACATGATCCTTAGTTATAAAACTGCCATCCCTAAGCACGATAAACTCCATTTTATCTTTTGAAAACAAATCACTTCCAAAATTGAAGTCCCTTTTCGTATCAATCCCTAATAAGTGAAGGATCGTCGGCTTTAAATCTATTTGCCCCGATACCGTCGAAATCGTTTTACCTTTATGGCCAGGTATATGAATGATAAGCGGTACTCGCTGCAATTGCGCGCTTACAAATGGGGTAACTTCTTCTCCTAAGTATTCTCCCATTGCTCTATTGTGATTTTCAGAAATTCCATAATGATCACCGTAAAGAATGATAATCGAATTTTCGTAAATTCCTTCATCCTTTAAGCTTTGAATAAAGTTTTTAAGTGCTTCATCCTGATAACGGACGGTCGGAAAATAATTATTCAATGTTTTCGAATTTGAAGTATATGGTTGAACCATTTTATCTTCTTCATCTAATTCGAACGGAAAATGATTCGTAAGCGTGATAAATTTAGCATAATAAGGCTGTGGCATCTCTTTTAAATGCTGAATTGATTGCTGAAAGAAATCATCATCTTTGAGTCCCCAGCCAACAGAGTTTTCTTCATTCACATCATAATCATTAATTTCGTAAAAACGTTCATAGCCTAATGAATCATACATGATATCACGATTCCAAAAGCTTTTATTATTGGCATGAAGCGTAGCTGTAAAATAGCCATTTTCATTCAAGATGCTCGGACTTGCCTCAAATTCATTTCCTGAGTGGGTAAAAAAGACAGCACCTCTCCCTAAAGGATACAGGGAATTATCAACAAGGAATTCAGAATCTGACGTTTTTCCTTGCCCAGTTTGATGATAAAAGTTCTCAAAGTAGTAGCTTTCCTTGATAAAGTCATTTAAAAATGGAGTGATCTCTTCCCCATTAACCGTGTTATTAATGACAAAGCTTTGCGTTGATTCCATCGATATTAAAATAACATTCTTCCCTTTTGCAATTCCAAACATTTCTTCATCTGGCTTCTTATAATTCGCCCGGATATAGTTTTCAATATCGACAAGTTCACTTCCATCTGCTAACGCTCGTTGAGCAGACGATTTTGATTGTAAAAATAAATCATATAAATGGTAATTATACGTACCGATGTTTTTAACGAGCATTTCTCGATCAAATGTACGGGTTAATAACTGTGGCCTTTCTGTTTCGGCCAAACCTAAATTAGCAAAAGAAATAGCAATTGCCACTAAAAAAAATACTCTTTTTCCAACTTTTCCATAACTGCGATTCTCCAAAAATGCAGGCTTGAACTTTATTGCCAGGAGCAAAATGAAAAAGTCAATAAAATAAGCTAAGTCCCGAAAATGAATCAATTCTCCTGCACTGCTTCCTAAATCAGACATATTGCTTGTTTGCATAAGAACAGGAAGCGTTAAAAAGTCATTGAAGAAACGGTAAAAAACGACATTGGCGAATAAAACGGTTGAAATTAAAAAGCTTGTAATTAAAATATAGCGATTGCGAATTTTCTCTTTCATTAGTAAACTAAGCCCTAATATAAACATAAGGAAACTAAGAGGGTTGATAAAGAGAATTAATTCTTGTCTCCAGTTCTCAATATTTATTTCAAAACTAGTTTTATAGACGATATATGTCTTGATCCATAGAAGTATAATGGCAAGCACGGTTATCGATACTTTGGAATCTTTTAAATAGCGCATAATTCCCCCCCTACCGCAAGAACCTTTCATTTTTACAATATTAGGTATTTACTGATAATCAAAGATAATCTTAATACTTTTTTTACAAAAGATCAAACCAAAGTTAAAATTGTTTTTGTAAAATTATGTAATGTCCATGCGTAATACCTCACATATATTATAGACGTTTGAATGGCTAAAAAGTTTCATTTTAGTAAACTTATCCAACATGAACAATACCCGATTCCTGCTCATTTAATTATAAAAAAACAGGCTCAAAAGGTGATGGTTCACTACTTTTGTCAGCCTGCTTTATTCATATTATTCGTTCTTTTGTGTAGAAAATACACGGGAAAACTTTTTGCTCGTAAACTCTGCAAAATTTGTCTTTATTTTAGGCTATTCTTCCCGTTTGATAACCAATAGGGTGCAAATGGCCTTTAACAGCTTTATTACATACGGTTTACAACCAGCCACCCTGCACCAAGAATACCAGCATCATTTTCCAGAGTCGCAATCGAAATTGTTGTAGATTCCTTTACTCTTGAAAAGGCGAACTCATTGAAATAAGCCTTAACCCTATCTAATAGAATATTTCCCGCTTTTGATACACCGCCACCGATAACTATTTTTTCAGGGTTTAAGGTATTCCCTAAATTGGCGAGCGCCAATCCTAGATGATAGGCTACTTCCTCAACCACTTCAAGGCTCAGCTCGTCTCCTTCACGGCCACAGTCAAAAACATCCTTCGCGGCAATTTTTCCGTTTGCCTTGAATATTTTCATTAACTTTCCTTCGTTGTCTCGTTCTTTCTCCAGCTTTTCAGTTGCCAATCTTACGATACCAGTTGCGGAAGCGACCGTTTCCAAGCATCCTTTTTTTCCACAATTGCAGGGAGCCCCGTTACGGGAAACAGACGTAATATGGCCGATTTCTCCAGCAGAACCACTTACCCCTTGGACGATCTCTCCGTTTGTAATAATACCGCCGCCAACCCCTGTTCCTAATGTGACACAAACTAAATCCTTAGCTCCAGCTCCCGCACCCTTCCACATTTCTCCTAGTGCAGCACAGTTCGCATCATTTTCTATATAGACAGGAAGGGAGAGCTCTTTTTCAAGTTTATCCCGCAACGGATAATGATCCTCCCACGCTAAATTAACCGTATTGTAAAGGATTCCGTTCACATAATCTACAGGTCCTGGTGCTCCCATCCCGATTCCTTCGAGGATTTCCTTTGATTGACCAAGCTCAGTTAATTTCTCTTCAATCGTTCTCGCAATATCGATCGTAATGTTCTTTCCTTTCTCCCGATTATCCGTTGGAATTTGCCACTTTGAGATAATCGTTCCCAGCGTATCAATAAATGCGATTTTTATTGAAGTACCACCTAAATCTACTCCTGCTACCCATTTCTTCATAACACAAACTCCTTTGCCGAATGTAAAGAGGTCGAAGCGCTGAATCACATAAGCGAACTACAGAACATGTACCCGAATAACATGAAGCAGCGTAAAAATAGTTGTTGCTTCATAGTTGCATGACATTAATCATGTTGATTTAAGCGCTAATTGACGTTTATCTTGTGAAAACTTTGCTTAATTTGCCTCTAAGCAAACAAACGAATCTATAGCCACTTTTAAGAAGGATTTGTTCCTTCTTCCTTCAACATTCGAATTTCATGTCTTAATAGTAGAAGCGCTGATTGAAATTCCTTCGTTTCTATTAGCTGAGACTGATATAAATCCTTTAGCTCCTCTTCCATTAGCTCCAGAGTCGCAATTCGGTCACCTACATAGATAATGGTCCCAAACCTTTTGAGAAATTGCTGTATATCGTAAATGCTTTTCATATTAGACCTCTTTAATTTCTAAATTATATCTTCCGAGTCAAGTATAATTCAATTTTTTAAGGTCCTCAAGCAATTGTTACACAGTTGTTCAATGTTCTCTATAATATTAACGATCAGGATCTTTTGGATGCAAAACACTTGGCCTGCGATTTTTTAGCGGAATTGGTGATCGAAACATAACATCGACAAACGCGCGAAAATGAAACGGGATAAACGGCCAGAGATATGGGATTCCAAATGATTGCATCCGAGCAAGGAATATAACAATCAAAACGGAACCAATTAATAAACCATATGAATGAAAAGCAGCGGTAGCAAGCAACAGAAAAATCCTTACAAGCCGATTTGCAAGGCTCATTTCATAGCTCGGAGTTGCAAACGTTCCCAATGCAGCAATAGATAGGTATAAAATAACCTCATTCGTTAATAAACCGACTTCAACGGCTACCTGTCCAATCATCAACGCTGCCACAAGCCCTAGTGCTGTCGCTAATGCTGAAGGGGTATGGATCGCTGCCATTCTTAACATGTCAATGCCAATTTCAACAAATATAAATTGAAGCAACAGCGGAATTTCCCCTTTATCATTTGGTCCGATATAGGATAGAGCATCAGGAAGAAGACTGGGATTGATCGAAAATAAGTACCATAGGGGTAGAAGAAAAATGGATGCCCACACAGCCGCAAAACGGACAAATCTTAAATAAGAACCAATGATCGGTTTGTTTCGATATTCTTCGGCGTGCTGCAAATGATGCCAATACGTACAGGGAGTAATAATGACGCTAGGAGAACCATCAACAATGATGCAAACATGACCTTCATAAAGATGACTAGCTGCTGTATCCGGCCGCTCTGTGTAACGAACAACCGGAAAGGGATTCCAATGGCGACCTGAAATGTATTCCTCTATCGTTTTCTCTGCCATCGGCACGCCGTCCGTATCAATTTTACTAAGTGAATCTTTTATTTCCTGCACCATATTTGGCTCGGCAATATCTTCAATGTAGCTAATGACAATATCTGTCTTAGAACGTCGGCCAATTTGCATGTATTCCATTCTTAACGTGCGATCCCGTACCCTTCTTCTTGTAAGGGCCGTATTAAAAACAAGCGTTTCCACATATCCATCCCTTGAGCCGCGTACAACTCTTTCTATATCTGGTTCTTCTGGGCCCCTTGCCGGATACGTACGAGCATCAATTAAGATTACTTGTTTGATTTCATCGACGACCAAGGCAGTAGGTCCTGCCAACACCATCTCTACGACTTTATCCAAATCATCGGTAACTTCCACTTCAACATAGGGAAGATACGTTTTGATTAGCTTGTGTAAAGTATTTGGTTCAAGTGCTTCTTTTGATAATTTTGCAAGAAATTTCATGATTAAATGTAAAATATCATCTTTGACAAATCCATCAATAAAGTAAAAGGCCATTTTTCTTTCAGCATACTCCACATCCAGCTGCAGAACATCGAAGCTCTTTTCAACACCCAATTGTTCTTTTAAGTAGCTGATGTTTTCGTCTATGTTGGCATGCACAAGTTTCTTAGCTTTTTCCTCCATAATCCACCTCAAATCCTTTTTCCAACAATGTCCTCTTCAGCTTAGACATTCCAAGGAAAAAAAATACTCTGCCATCCTTGAGGAATTAATAAGGTGAACTAACATTTATTTAGTTTTATCGTTTTTTTCTTTTAGGCTTTATTAAAAGCAGTGATCGAAAACGGAGATCATTCGGATTTTAATCACAATTCCATCCAGAACTGACAAAAGACATCGAGAGTCTCGATGCCTTTTGTCGACAATTTGAAATCAATTAAATTGATTTAACAACTGGTGATATTCATCCGTTGGGTTAATTTCCACCGCTTTTTCTGCATGAACCTTAGCTTTTTCAAATTCCTGCTTATGTAAATAAACAAGGGCAAGATTATAGTGTGCTTCATGGAAATTTGGCTCTACTTCTATTGCTTTTAAAAGTGATTTTTCGGCCTCGTCAAACTTTTCCAACTTTATTTCAGAAAAGGACAATAAAAAATAATATTGAGCAGACGGCTCCTCCCTATTCGGAAAATCACTTAATAGCTGGTACGCTTCTGTAAATCTTTCTGATTCGAAATAATCTTGAACAAGTACTAATACAGATGTTTCATCTAAAACCTGCTTTGGATTTTCAAAACCATATCGAAGCATCCCACCTGCTACAACAAGAGTTAGCGCTAAACAAATCGCTTGCAGTGCAATCTTCCGCTTTTTTGGAAAATGAACAATACCTGAAGCTAAGAAGCCACCGATAAGACCACCAATATGACCTGCATTATCGATTCCGGGAACAGTAAAACCAAATAATAAATTGAGCGCTAAGACGACAAAAATATTAAGTCCCATTGTTCGAAGAAACAATTTGGGATAAGTGGCGCCAAAATAAAGCAAAGCACCAAAACAGCCAAAAATGGCACCACTGGCACCAGCAGAAAGATTAGGACTAAAAATGAAACTCGCAACAGTACCGGCAAAACCAGCTAAAATATAAATGAACAAGAAGCGACCCCTGCCAAATATTCTTTCCACCGCCGTCCCTAAATAGAATAAGGCCAGCGTATTCATTGCTAAGTGAAGAAAACCAATATGTAAAACCATTGGCGTGAGGAAACGCCACCACTCTCCTTCTAAAATAAGCGGGTTAAATTTTGCGCCAAATTGAATTAATGTACTTGTGTCGGTGCTCCCACCAAACACCTCAAGTACTAAAAACATCAAGACTTGAATCGCAATAAACATATATGTAAAAAATGGTTTTCCTTGTTCAAAAAGAGCTTTCTCCTGTCTTTCACGTTGAACAGCAGTATTTAAAACCTCTCTTTTCAGCTTTTCAACCGCTTCCTCCTCCACAGGGATTTGCTCGGAAATGTTAAGCTCCATATTGAAAAGCTTTTCTAATCGCTGGATTTCCTCGATATAATTAGAATTTGCAATTAGAGAGGACGTTACCTTCGTCTTATTTTGTACCGGATCAAAGTAAGGCTTTAACAGCCGAAATTCATAATCATCAACAGGTGGATAGGACGAAACATAAATATTCGCAACTTGAAGCTCGCCCCTTGTCATTTGTTTTCGGATTCTTTCACCATTTACTGCGGTTCGTTCAATATCCTGCTGCAACCAGTTACTCCAATCAATATCATAATGAAGCAAGCGAACTATTTGAGCTTGTCTATTTTCTCTTTTTTCCAACCATAGTTCATTTTGATCACTGGATAACTTGATCATTCTATAGCCAAGCTCAACAATAAATCCATGAGCAAGTTTCCAAAATAAATAGCGTTCGTTATTAATCAAAAATTCCCCCTACTTTCACATCACAAATCTTATTCATTCAGAGAGTCCATTCATTACCTCCATTATAAACAAATATTGTGGAATTTTATAAGAATAGCCCCTTACGCGATTAAAAAGATGACAATCTAACCGTAGATACAGCCACTTTCCCATGATTTATCTGCTTTGTTCAACAATATTGATGATCGATTTTTGACCCAGCTTTTGTGAAACAACGCTTTCACACGAAATAAACAACACCTGCATATAACAAATCCATGTAAAAAAATGAGAAAAGGAGAATGGGCATAAAGCAAAAAAGGCGAAAGCCCTCTTTTAATCACTATCCAATAACCAAAAATACCCAAAAACCTACACAAAAGAAAAAGCTGATATCAAAAAGTCGTTTCCAACGACCTGTTGATACAGCCTCTCTTAAATTAACTATTTCCATATTGTTTTTGTGCTCCGCCTGAAAATAGACTGCTAAACATCTGATTACGAACGAGGGGAATGCGCATAAAGGACGAGACTAAAACCCTTCTCATCATGCTATTTCCCAGTAAAAAGTTGGCAAGGCGAAAGCGATTCTGAAATACCCAGTAGCCTCCGATTCCAATGAGAAGCAATGATACTAAACGACCCATTTATATCCCTCCTATGGAAATAGTTTGAGATATTTTCTTGGCTTTTATCCGAAAAACCTGGAATAATTTTTTGACTGTGAAGCTTACAAATTGAGCAAAGACAGGGACTGTCAATCACCCAAATCTTTCTCAAAAAAATAAATCTAGTTACTTAAAACAGGTCCCATCGTTTTCTTTAAAACTGAGACTGAATGGGCAAACTTTACCTTTTCTGTTTCATCTAAATCTAATTGGACAATTTCCCGAATCCCTTTTCGATTAACCACTGCCGGTACACCGATATAGACATCTTCATGCCCGTATTCACCATTAAGAAAAGCAGACACAGTAAGCACTGAACTCTCATTTTGAAGAATCGCCTTCGTCAATCTAACTAATCCCATTGCGATACCATAGTAAGTAGCACCTTTACGTTCAATAATATGATATGCAGCATCACGCACATTCAAAAATAGCTGCTCTAAATGCTCCTGTTGATACTCATCCTTCGTACCAATCCAATCAGATATCTTTCTTCCTGCAATATCAGCATGGCTCCAGACAGGAAGTTCCGTATCTCCATGCTCTCCAATAATATAAGCGTGAACATTTCGTGTATCTACTTTAAAGTAATCGCCTAGTAAATAACGGAATCTTGCTGTATCTAGAATCGTCCCCGATCCAATGACCCGTTCTTTTGGAAAGCCCGAAAACTTCCAAACAGCATATGTTAAAATATCAACTGGATTTGTCGCAACAAGAAAAATACCTTGAAAGCCACTCGCTACTATCTCATCCACAATCCCTTTGAAAATTCGCGTATTTTTTTCAACGAGGTCAAGGCGAGTCTCTCCAGGCTTCTGATTAGCCCCTGCACATATAACGACAAGGTCAGCGTCCTGACAGTCAGAATAGTTTCCAAACCAAATTTTTGTTGGCGATGGAGCAAATGGAATTCCATGGTTTAAATCCATCGCATCTCCCTCAGACTTTTCCTTATTTAAGTCAATTAGGACTAACTCTTCAGTGACTCCTTGATTAATTAACGCAAAAGCGTAGCTTGAACCTACTGCACCAGTACCAATTAAGACAACTCGATTAACACGATCGATCAAAATAAAAAACCTCCTCAAAAATAATAAAGTTCATTGATCACGATGCATCCCAGCAGCGCTGCTAGCAAACTCGATAATAAATTTACAACATCATTATTTAATAATGAAAACCCTCTAATTTTTTCTGTCCTTTGACCGCAATGGTAGGTTTTCTCCGTTTCAAGCGAACAGTGATTACAGCGATAGGTTGCTTGAAATAAAGCTCCGAGTCCCGTATCGAGTAAATTTCCAAAAAAGCCAAACAGAAACACTAAAAATGCAATTTCAATGGAAAAGGCAAATAAAAATAGCGAGGCAATTGCAATGAGCGCCGAGCCTGCAATTCCAGCTAAAGTTCCTAATGCACTGATGGCTCCTGAAGTGCCTTTTGGCACCAATTGAAATGATCGTACACTAAGTGGAAGTTTTTTGCTAAGTGTACCGATCTCCGAAGCCCAAGTGTCTGAATTTGAGGTTGCAATCAAGATGCAAAAAGCGATTACATATAACGGCTCACCTGTTATATAATAGAGAAGGCTTGTTAGCGCAGCACATCCACCATTCGCAATGACTTGTAGCCAATCTCTGCGCGAACCTTTTGCTAACCTTTCTTCTACTTGGTCTTTTTGGTCCTTCTTGTACTTAGACCAATAGCTTGAAGTAGCAAAAAATAACCCTAATAGAAACAAACCTTCTATATGTAGTCCTAACACCGTTAGTATACCAACAAATGCTGCTGCAATACTCCCAGAAAGGGTTAAAAAACGCCCGACATATCCAAAGAAGACAGCTATAATTATAATGATAAAGTAGAAAAAGCTATTCATGGGTAGATATAATCTCCTCTGTCGTCACAATTTGTCTGACAGGTATATCATGACTCTCGATAGGAAGAGCGTCAAGCAATTGCAACGGAAAAGCCAATGCTACATTGTTTCCTTGATAATCCGCCATAAATCGGTCATAGTACCCGCCGCCAAAGCCAAGGCGATATCCGCTCTTCGTAAAGGCTAATCCTGGTACGATCAATAAATCAATTTTTTCCTTCTCGACTTTTAGCGTTTGTTCAACAATTGGTTCGTATAGCCCATAATAAACGCTTTCTAACTGCTCAAATGCGGTCAAGACCCGAAAATGCATCCTTCTTTTTTGGGGCTCACATTTAGCCACGACAACCACTTTATCCTCTTCCCAGGCTTTTCGAATAATTTGATATGTATCGACTTCAGGTGCTCGAGAGATTGTAATGCCAATCACTTTGGCCTCCTGCCAGAGCGAAGTCGAAAATAAATTTTGTGCAATCTTGTACGAGAGATGCTCATATTCAGGTTTAGACATTTTTTGTAACTGTGCTTGTAAAGATTTTCGCAGTTTTGTTTTCTCTTCCATGCTTTGCCTCCACAAGTAGTTTATTAAGAAATTATATAAGCGGCTTGTATCAGTCATAGATGTACGAAATAAAAGAATGAACATCCTTTCCTAAATCATAAAAAAACAGCAGGAAATAGATTCCCACTGTTTACTTTGTTTCACGATGTGTTGTGCTTCTTTTGTCTCTTGGGCAATATTTTTTTAGCTCAAGACGATCTGGATTGTTGCGCTTGTTCTTTTTCGAAATATAGTTACGCTCTCCACATTCAGTGCAAGCTAAAGTAATGTTTACACGCATGAATTTCCCTCCAAACTACTATCTAACTGTTGTTCCACATACGACTTTTCTATAATATCACTTTTTGCAAGGAAATGCTAGTGCGTTTTTTCTTCTTGTTCATATAAACAGCAAAGCTTTTTTTATTGCTTGATTAAGCTGCAGCGCTTCTTTTTTACTTTCCCCTACTACCGTCCAAGAACTTGCCTTGCAGGTTTCATTAACGGCGATCGTTCCATCCAATGAAAAAATACTCGCCATCATCCCTTTAGCCATTGGCTGGTACTGAAGAACCCCTCTTCCAAGCGATTGCCATATATTTTCTGTATTAACCTTCCACATCGGTTGTACTGTAGCTTGATCCATCGTCTTGCCTTGACAGTATCCATTGACTAAATAAAGCAGTGGATTCATTATATGAAATATCGCTTTTTCCACCGGAGCAACAAAGGTAAGAACCTCTTTTGAGATTTCCGGATAGTGGTGAACAAAGAGCACCTTAATATCCCTTATTTCGTCCCCATGATTTTTTATAAACATCTCATGAATTTTCGTTTTTGAATGTATGGAACGTTCTTTCACAATGACTGATATATTCTCTTCAGAAATAAGCTTTTCCCGACTATCCCTAAGCCAATATATTTTCCCACCGATCCAAATGCCAGGTGTCGCCATCAATCCACTATAAACATTATTTTCACGTTCAGTACTGGTTATTGTATTAAGTGTTATATTTGCTTCCATTACTTCCCCTTCTCATCATATTTATTTTGATATTCCCAATTGCATATTTGCGATCATCATGATTTCTTATGAATTTTTTAGATATTGGCTTTGTTAAACCATATTGTTGAGAAAACTTTTTTGCTTATTTCATGTGAAACCTTGGTTTCACATATCTTTCTGCATAACTGAAGGACGTAAGCCAAAATCAATACCGACATATAACAAAGCCTAAATATTCAATAATGTCAGAAAAAAACATTTCAATGAGCTCTCCTTTATGTTAGCACTGATAGCGGGAGCCCACAATAAACGCATTTTGTCATTTTTTGTTTTCATTTGGAGACCACTTTCACTCGTTATAAATCTGCAATTTTCCCTGTAAAATAGCAATTATTAGTTTCTTTCGTCAATACCATCGAAAAACGTCGATTTAAATGGTAAAATGGTCTTCGTACGAACTGACCAACATAAAGAGGTGAAAGACAATGGAATATATAGTACCTGGTTTACTTGGATTATCTATTTTGCTATTTATTATTTCATTCTTTATAAAAGACCCCTATAAAGAGATAAAAAATGAACTTGATCAATTTTCAATGCAGCAAATTCAAGAAATTTATCAATTGAAAAGAAAAATCAAAGTATTGGAGGAAGAATTGCTCATCGACGATCGGGATTTTCAAACTGTTTCTTCATTTCCAGAACCTAAAAAGGAGATCCATGCGATCATTAAAAATCAAGTTTGGTCACTAGCACAACAAGGGGTATCCGTTGCCCAAATCGCCAAGCAATCCTCGTTAACAAAAGAGGATGTGAAAGATATTATTAATGAACTATCAGCAGGTGTGAGATATGAATAAACATACACTGCGAGCTTTTGCACTTGGGATTATTCTCGCTGTTGTTCTGCTCCATTTCACTGTTTTAGAACGTGAACCGGAAATACCTATAAATAGTTCAAAAGAAAGAATAACAGAGGCGGGATTTATTGTTTTGACTAAAGAAGAATTTAACGATTTAGAGAATAAGCAAATGGAGCCTCCAGCGAAAGAAACCAAGACAAATAAAGAAACTCCCATTGAAGAAAAAAAGCAAATCACATTAGAGATTAAGCTAAACATGAGCACAAAGAAAATAGCAGATATTCTTGCTAAAGAGCAAATCATCGAAAACGCTGGCGAATTTGAACAGTATTTAATCGAGCATGGCTACCATACGAAGGTTCAGATTGGAAGCTTTGAGCTCAACAGCGAAATGACCTATGAGGAGATCAGTAAAATCATCACAAAAAACAAATAAGAAAATAGAGAAGCATTTTGCTACCTTCATATTTTGTCACCAAAGGCATCGAGATTACTACTTCTCGATGCCTCTTGGCATTTTTGGATGGAATTGCGCTTAATATACGTTGATTTCCGCCCCAGGCGCTTGCTTTCCGGTGGGCGGTGAGCCTCCGAAGCAGTCGTTTGAGCCACTTGAAAAGTTTTCAGCCGTCTATTTTTGCAGAATTTCTAGAACTGCTGTCCTCAGTTCTGTCGAGGGAGAACGCAAATGACGTTTGTTTATGGCAGATTGTTTTAAATATTGGACTCCTGCAGACTTCATTTATTCTGGTTAGTCGAATTGGGAGCTTATTCGGACTTGACCTTAAAAGTTTCACGCGTTGTTCTGTCCGAATACACCTCTTATTCGGACAAATATCTTTCTCGCTTTCCCCATTCTGTCCGAATACACCTCTCATTCGGATAAATCTCTTCCTCGCTTTCCCCATTCTGTCCGAATACACTTCTCATTCGGACAAATGTCTTTCTCGCTTTCCCCGTTCTGTCCGAATACTCCTCTCATTCGGACAAATCTCTTCCTTGCTTTCCCCATTCTGTCCGAATACACCTCTCATTCGGACAAATATCTTTCTCGCTTTCCCCATTCTGTCCGAATTCTTCCTCTCCATTAATACCACTAAAAAAGTCAGTATAATGGACAACTCCCCATTTTTACTGAGTTTTTCAGTGGCCTCTCAGTCGCTCCTTCGGGTCTTACCTGACCGCAAATCCCCGAAGAAGCAAGCACCTTCCACTCCACTCAACTAGTTTGAGTCGTACTCAAGCAAATTGCCAAGTCCAATTAGCCAATTTATTTAAGTTCATGGCACTAAAAGTAAGCGTTGCCTGTATGAACTTGTTTTTAATCCCATAAGGTAGTCCATCGCATTCTTTTGCATCAGCAAAGACTCGTTCAAGCGATTCTTTACGGCATGCGAATATTTCATTTGTGTGACGAAGGTAGTTCAGCCTCTTCTCCATAGTTATATAAACTATGAAATCCATATTTCCTCAACGGCAAAAAAGACTAGAGGCAAACTTGGTTTCATCGAGTTTGTCTCCAGTCTGAGAAGGAAGCCTGTTTACTCCCATCTTTCTTCATTTCATGCATTTAAATCATAATGTCTCCCTTTGACGAGGTAGAAAATGCTCTCTGCTATGTTTGTCACATGGTCCGCCGCTCGCTCTAAGTAGCGACAAACAAACGATAATTGGGTAATTTGACTAATGTTATCAGGATGCGAACGATGTAACTCTAGAAGCTCGCGGATGGACGAACCATATAATTCATCCACTTCATCATCCATATCTGCAACCTTTTTCGCACTGACAACATCTTCGTTACCAAAAGCCTGAAGTGATAGGTTTAGCATCTCTCTTGTAATACTATACATTTTCTTTACCTGCTGAAATGTGCGCACATGTTCTTCATTTCCAATTCGGATCGTTGATTTCGCAATATTGACGGCAAAATCACCAATTCTTTCAATATCAGTAGCAATCTTTATGGCGACAATGATCCGTCGTAAATCGATTGCCACGGGAGCCTGCTTTGCTATTAATAGGATGGCAAAATCATTAATTTCCTCATACAAAGCATCCGCCTCTGAATCATCATCAATGACCTTAAGAGCCTTTTCAAGGTTACACGTCTCCAGGGCCTCGATTGAATTCTCCAAAGCTTGATTTGCCAGTCTCCCAAGCTCAAGGAGTTTCGCTTGTAATTCATTCAGATCAAGCTGAAACTGTTCTCTTACGACCATGAAACCTACATCCTCTCCAATGCAATTTATCCAAATCGCCCAGTTATATAATCTTCTGTACGTTTATCTGAAGGGGTAGAAAAGATTTTATCTGTTGCATCAAATTCAATTACTTCTCCATTTAAAAAGAATGCTGTTTTATCAGAAATACGGGCAGCCTGCTGCATATTATGAGTAACGATAATAATGCTAAAATCTTTCTTTAGTTCCTGAACAAGTTCTTCAATTTTCAAAGTCGAGATTGGATCAAGTGCAGAAGTCGGCTCATCCATTAAAATAACGTCTGGCTCAATTGCTAAACAGCGTGCAATACAAATTCGCTGTTGTTGCCCACCAGATAATCCATATGCATTTTCGTGCAGTCTATCTTTCACTTCATCCCAAATTGCTGCACCACGCAAGCTTTTTTCAACAATTTCATCTAAAATCTTTTTATTTCGAATTCCATGGATTTTAGGGCCGTATGCAATGTTTTCATAAATCGACTTTGGAAAAGGGTTTGGTTTTTGAAAGACCATTCCAACGCGTGTACGTAAATCCTCAACCTTATAAGATTTATTCAAAATACTTTTTTCCCGATATAAGATGTCTCCTGAAATTTTTACAACAGGAATTAATTCAACCATACGATTCAACGTCTTGATGAAGGTGGATTTTCCACATCCGGACGGTCCGATAATAGCCGTCACTTCATTTTCAAAAATATCAAGATTAATGTTCTTTAATGCGTGATCTTCGCCGTACCAAAGATTGAGCTCCTTTGTTTGAAAGGCAACCTTTTTACTCTTTTGGGCAGGCTCAAGAGTTCCTATATTTGCTGGACTCACAAAGTTCTTCTTCACTTTTGTCATCACTGCCATTCTTTTCACTCCCTTCATCAATATCTCTTCTGATATTTATTGCGGATAAAAACTGCTACCGAATTCATTAAAAATAAGATGAACAATAAAACAACGATTGAAGCAGCAGCTAAATTTGCATATTCCGTCACTAGTGCAGCATCTATTGTCCAGTAATAAATTTGCAATGGCATTACTGTAAATTTATCGAATATTCCTTCTGGAAGCGGGATTAAAAGAGCTGGAATACCTAACACAACTAATGGAGCTGTTTCGCCAATGGCCCGCGATAATGCTAAAATAATTCCTGTCAAAATCCCTGGAATTGCTGCCGGCAAAACGACATTTTTGATCGTTTGCCATTTCGTGGCTCCCATCCCATATGAAGCATCCCGCAAATATTGAGGAACCGCTCGAATCGCCTCTTGCGCACTAACGACAACAATCGGAAGAACAAGCAATGCCATTGTAAGTCCACCGGCCAAGACAACCGCACCTAAACCTAGTCCTCTTACAAAAACGGTTAAGCCTAACAAACCAAAAACAATTGACGGCACACCAGCAAGATTGGAAATATTCGTTTGAATAAACGACTGGAAGCGCCCTTTTTTAGCAAACTCCTCTAGATAAATAGCCGTTCCAACTCCAAGAAAAAAAGTAACGGGTGCAACAACGACCATGAGCCAGAAGGTTCCGCTTATTGCCCCAAGAATTCCTGCCTTCTGCGGATCTGTTGAGAGCTTATTTGAAAGAAATTCAAAATCAATCCATCCAAGACTATCTGAAAAAACGCGATAAATTAGGATGACAAGGACTACTAGCCCTACTAAAGTGGCTAGGAAGAATAATCTTTTGGCAACCTGATTCAAAAGTAAACGGGAACCTAATTTTTTCTGTATTTGTCCTGAGTCAAAATATTTCATGTTTAGTATTCCTCCCTAAATTTACGAGAGATATATTGGGCAATTAGGTTCATCACAAGGGTGAAAACAAATAACGTCATCGCAACTGCATATAAACTATAGTAGAGTGTTGAACCTGCCGGAGCATCTCCACCAGTTACCTCTACAATATAAGCGGTCATCGTCTGCATAGACTGTGTAATATCGAAGGTAAAGTTTTTCGAACTACCACTTGCAATTGTCACAATCATCGTTTCTCCAATTGCTCGGGAAATAGCTAAAACAAATGATGCTACAATCCCTGAAATTGCCGCGGGAACAATTACCTTCCATGTTACTTCTAATTTCGTTGCTCCAAGTGCAAGAGCACCTTCCCTCATCGAGTTCGGAACTGCACCAAGCGCATCCTCTGAAAGTGATGCTACCATCGGGATGATCATAATTCCCATGACAATACCAGGACTCAAAATATTTGTTGGTTCTAAACTTGGAATTAAAGATCTTAAGATAGGAGTAACAAATGTAAGCGCAAAAAAGCCGTATACAATCGTTGGAATTCCTGCAAGGATTTCCAAAATCGGCTTTACAACCTTCCGTACTTTCTCAGATGCATATTCACTTAAATAAACGGCTGTCATTAAGCCAATCGGTATTGCAACGACCATCGCTATAGCTGAGGAGATTAATGTACCTGTAAGTAAAGGGAGAACACCGAACTGCGCATTCTGCCCTAGAGGCTTTAATACTGTACCTGTAAAAAATTCAATGAATGAGATCTCTTTAAAAAACGCAACAGTTTCAGACAATAGCGTTACTAAAATACCCAATGTCGTTAAAATGGAAATTACAGCAATAACAAATAATGTTTTCGGGATTACTTTTTCTACCACATTCGTTAAAGATGCAGTTTTCTTATTTTCTTCGATCATCTTTCTTACTTGACCAATCGACTTTTCCAACGTAACGTTCCCCTTCCAGAATTTGACCCTATTTATATACAAGAAGGCATTTATATAAACCTGAAAGACGAGAGGGGAAATTCCCCATCTCATCTTTCAAAAATGAATTATTTTAATGCATTTAACGCATCAAGTGAAGCTTTAACTTCATCATCTGTCAATGGTGCGAATCCTGTTTCTGCTGCAACAGTTTGAGCATTTTCAACAGCATAGATAGCAAAGTCTAATACTTGTGGCTTTTCTTTTGCCATGTTTACATTCAAGTATGTGAATACTGGACGTGTGAATGGGCTATAAGCAAAGTCTTCACTTTCACCAATTGTATCTAAATTCGGTTCAACAGGACCATTTCCAAAGTCAACTTGTACTGCTTGCAGTTTATCTTTGTTGTTTTCATAATATCCATACCCGAAGAACGCAATAGCATTTTTATCCTTGGAAACAAGATCAACTAAAATTGAATATTCTTGTTGAAGATTTGTGTCCGCATCTAAATCTTGCTCTTCAAGAATTTTTTCCCAGAAGAATTCGTAAGTTCCATGGTTCTCGTTTGGACCCATTTTAGAAATTGGTTCATTTGGAAAATCAGGACGAACGTCAGACCAGTTTTTAATTCCTTCGCTATCCAAGAAAATTTTGATAAGCTCATCTTTTGTTAATTCTTTTGCCCAATCATTTTCTGGATTAATGACGAATGTTAAACCGTCTAAAGCTACCTTAATTTCTTGAACTTCAATTCCTAATTCATCAGCTGTTGCTTGTTCTTCGTCTTTGATTTGACGAGAGGCATCATTGAAATCTGTTCCGCCTTGATCAACTAAGAATTTTTTAAATCCTGCAGAAGTTCCAGCACGGCCTACTTCTACTGAAACGCCTTCTTGTTCGTTTGTCATATAGTTCTCAGCCATTTTTGCCATGAATGGGTAGACAGTACCTGAACCATCGATAACAACGCTACCTTCAAGTCCTTCATCTGCTACTTCTTCAGTTGGAGTTTCATTTCCAGTACTGCTGTTTTCGTTGCCTTCTGTTTCATCAGCATCATCTGAGCCACCACATGCTGTCGCTACAACGATAAATGCTGCTAGGATTAAAAATAAACCTAGTTTTTTAAGACTTTTCATTTCTTTAATTCCCCCTAAGAGTATTGGTGGTTTTGTCCTACGCATATTAGCATAACGTTTGACTGTAAAAAGGGTTTTAATAAATTGTAAAGCTTGTGTAAATATGCAGTAAATGTAAGTAAAAGTCGATTTTTGTGGACACACTATTTGATTAAAGACAATATGTTCCTGGCGCAATTCAAATATAAATGAACATCCCTCCGCTCTCTATTAAAAGACTTATCATTGGTTTCCCCATTTGCCCGACATTATCAAATAAAGCCTCTTCATTTTTGAAATAAAAAAGAGAAGCTGCATCAAAAAGTCGTTTTAACGACCTTTTGACACAGCTTCTTGTGCAACAGTTATTCTTCTTCCGTTTGTTCCTGATCATCATCTGCATTCTCTTGTTCAACAATGGATGTATTGTGAAGCTTCGCTTCTTCTCTCGTTTTCTTTAAGTCAAAATAGGCATCCAAAGCTCTGCGTCCAATAATCGTATTGGCAGAGTGTCCTCCGCTTCTTCCCTGATATGCCCACGGAACGACAACAGAAATGGCCACTTCTGGATTATTATGAGGAGCATAGCCGACAAAGCTCAAATTCATCACTTCTGGTGGCTCAGCATATTTGCTTCTTTCAGGACCATCATAAAAGGCTTGTGCCGTTCCCGTCTTTCCAGCGGGTGAATAGTAAGCATCATGAAATTTTCCATACGCAGTTCCTTCAGGATGCTGGGTAACTTGACGAAATCCTTCATGCACATTTTCCATCCAGCCGTTCTCAAGCTTAATCCGATTGAGAACAGTTGGTTTTATTTCTTCAATTACAGGCCCTAGCTCGTTTGTCTCCATTAATGGCGCACGAATTTCTTTAACGATGCGCGGTTGAATTCGATTTCCCCCATTGGCAATCGTTGACACATATTGTGCCAATTGCATTGGAGTATACGTATCATACTGTCCAATTGATAAAAAGAGCAATAATCCAGGGTCTTTTAAAGGCCCTTTATAGCCAGTTGCTTCATTTGGCAAATCAATGCCTGTCCTTGTTCCAAGTCCAAATTGGGCAAAAGATTCACGAATCGTATCAAAAGCTTCCGTATTGATTGGTAGCGGCTTTTCGTATTGATAACGGCCATCACCAATTTCAATAGCTGTCTTGAACATATAAACATTGGACGAAACTCTTAAAGCACGGATATCATTTGTATTTCCAAAATTCTTCCAAGAACTCATTTCAGGTGTTTGAGCAATTTTCAATGGTGCATCGTAAAATACGGTTCCAGGTCTGATCGCTCCCGTTTGATAACCAGTAAGGATCGTTGCCCCCTTCACCGTTGAGCCAACATTGTAGGAAGTCGTAATCGTTCCTAATGCAAAGTCTTGCATTTCGGTTTTACCTGTTTCCTTGTCTCGAACAAGCTGTTTGCCAGCCATCGTTATAATATCACCAGTATTTGGATCCATCAGAACGACAAATGCCCGATCTAATAATCCTGTTCTTGGTGATTTTTTCGCAGCCCTTAGTTCTTCTTCAATGATTTTTTCAACCTCCAGCTGAAGATCCATATCGATGGTTAGAACAAGGTCCTTTCCTCGTTGACCTTCGGAAATCACCTCGGTTTCAATCACTTTCCCTGCTTTATCGGTAATATTCTTTACTTTCGCCTTTTGACCGTGGAGCACATCCTCATATTGCTTTTCAATATAACTTTTGCCAACTCGGTCGTTTCGGTTATAATCTCTCGCTAAGTAATAATCAAGCTCTTCTTTCGGGATTCCTTCATTTGAGTCCGTTACTTTTCCTAGCACTGTCCTCAATGTATTTCCAAATGCATAAGAACGTTCCCAATCTGTCGTCGTATCAACACCAGGAAGGTATTGCAAATTTTCACTGACAAGAGCAAATTCTTTTTGCGTTACATCTTCATTTTTGACAATCTGCGGTGTCAAAGCATAACCACTACTAAACGCTCGATAAATCGCTAAAATTTCTAAATCATCTTCCGTTAGCTCTTCAAGTTCTTCATCTGTAATCCGTTCAAGCTGAAGGCTGTATACTTTACTATTATATTCTTTAGTTTCAAGCTCTTCTTTTAATGCCTCATGTTCTTCCTCAGATACTTTTTCAGCAGCACGATCAGGATTTTTGATTATCCAATAATCCTTTTTATCCCTCTCTTGCACCTTATCAGGCTTCAATTCGATCAATTGAGCTAGCCTCTCTGCCACTTCAAGCATTTCACTTTGACTTGCTCCAAAATTCGTATAGGTAATTGCATTTTTCGGAGTGTTATCTACAATTACATGACCATTTCGATCGTACATTTTCCCTCTTGGAACCGGATTGTTTACCGTAATATCCTCCGTTCTTTCGATTTCGCGTTTATAGTCATCCCCATACACTATTTGGACCACCCCAAGACGGAGAATCAAAATAGAAAATAGAAAAAAGACAACAAAAAACAACAAATTCAACCGAACTGGAATAATTTTCTTTTTCTTCTTTTTTTTATTTTGAACCATTTTGTCAAACCTACTTCCTAGTTGCTTTATACAATAGTTTAATTGTAATTGAAAGGCCTTGAAATTTCTATTCTTATGCAATAAAAGATTTTTCCTTTTTACACAACTCCATGAAGGAGCATTTTATGTTTTAACAGAATTTGCTTCGGTTTTTATTGAACAGGTAGAAGATCGCGATTCTTCTAACATTTCATCTAAACAAAAGTCCTTTTCCCTGAAACATCCGCACATTGAAACATAATAAAAGGGAGAGGTTAATTGCCCCCTTCCCTTCATTAAGCAAGTTTTATTTTTCGAATAAAAAAATAGATCAATGTGTGTCCTGCTCCAAGCAGCAATAATAGGAGCGGGATCACCTTTTCCGGATCATAAAATGCTATTCCCAGCAGGAATAATAAAATCGAAATGACTCTGCCAGCATTTAAAAATATCTCTTTTACGACAATATATTCTATTCTCATCTCCGCTGCTTTCCAACCACGGCCAATGACATCGTATGTCATCGACATATATGGCACCAGTAGGAGCGGATAGGCGACAGCAATTACTCCAGCATAAATCAGCAGCTTCATATAGGTTGGATCGAAGACAATGATAAAAATGGATAAATATAAAATAATGCCTCCGATTAATATTGCTCTTTTCCTCATTTCTTTTTTTATCATTCTAGAAACGAAGTAATAGGCGACAAAAGCAACTCCCGAATTAATCAACCCAAAGGTTCCTAACGATAGCTCACTGCCAGTAGCAATAAAGACAAACACGGAAATAATGAAAGCAAACGTACCTTCTCTAAAACCTTGAAAGAAATGGGCATGATTGATCAATTGCCAATTTTTGTTCTGTTTTCTTTCTTGCAAGATTCGAATAAAATAATATTTTCCTTTTGCCGGTCTCCTTTTCAGAGAAAAACTTAGAATCACAGCTAAAAAAAACAAGCCTAATGAAATTCCAAATACGATTGAATAACCAATAAACTTTTCCATCTTTGCAATAATAAAACCTGCTGCTATCGGTCCAATCATCCCGCCAACAGAAGACAAAATTCCGAGGAAGCCATTAAAAAAGTCCCTCGTTTCCGGCTCCGTAATTTCAAAGGTAAGTACATTGTAAGCAAGCCAGTAGAACCCGTATCCAACACCTAATAAACCGCCAAGCAGTAATAAATATTTAGAAGCAGCGGTGCCGATAATTAAAACGGTCAAATAAAAGAGAGCTAAAAAAATGACGCCGATCCTTAGCACAATCACTCTGTCAATTTTCTTAGCCCACCTTCCCGCAAGAATAAATGTAATCGGTTGTAATACAACGACAGCCAGATTATACATTCCCAAATCGCGAAATTCACCTGATTGCTTCCATAAATATATATTCACGAATGTATTGGATAGAGCAATGCTGAGGGAATATAATCCGCCAATCATTAGTAATAAAGACAGATCTCTTGTTAGTTCTACATCACCAAGCAGTTTATTTATTTTACTCATTTAATTCTCCCCTTTATATCTAAGGGGTAGTTTCTAACAAAAGGAGCATGATTATACACAATAATCAAGATCAAAAAAAGCAGAGGGAAAATCCCCTGCTTTTTTTGCAGTAGTAATTATTTCGCTGCGCTGTAACGCTTAGCCACTTCATCCCAATTAACTACATTCCAAAAAGCACCGATGTAGTCAGGACGGCGGTTTTGATAATTTAAATAGTAGGCATGCTCCCAAACATCAAGTCCAAGTACAGGTGTTTTGCCTTCCATTAATGGAGAGTCTTGGTTTGGCGTACTTGTTACTTCTAATTCTCCATTATTTACAACTAACCAAGCCCAACCAGAACCGAATCGTGTTGTTGCTGCTTTTGTGAATTCGGCCTTGAAATTATCAAAGCTTCCAAATTTAGCAGTTATTGCATCCGCTAATTCTCCAGTAGGTGCACCTCCACCATTTGGTGAAAGGATGGTCCAGAATAACGAATGGTTAGCATGACCGCCACCGTTATTACGTACTGCTGTGCGTGCAGCTTCCGGTACCGCATCAAGATTTGAAACAACTTCTTCAACCGACTTAGAAAGAAGCTCCTCATTACCTTCCAACGCATTATTTAAATTTGTAACATATGTGTTGTGATGCTTTGTGTGGTGAATGTTCATCGTTTCTTTGTCAATATGCGGTTCAAGTGCATCATAAGCATAAGGTAATTGTGGTAATTCAAAAGCCATTGTTAATTCCTCCCTATGTAATAGAAATGATTTTAGAAATATTCCCTTTTCTATATTAAGAATATTCCTAATGTGTTTAAATTAAGATTACCAAAGTTAGAAATTCCTTTCAAACATAATGACTTAGGTAACATAACTATTATTTCCTATTCAACTGATAGTATTCCACATGCAGGTTCTTTTTTCCTTCTTAAATTCAACACTATTTATCACAAAGTTCGATAATTTGTCAAGAGTCTCTATTTCCTTATATATCAACGTTTTAAGTCATAATCACTGTATTAATAGAGATTTCAGCTTCCTGACGATATTGACAGTATCGATAAATTTTTCTAAAGTGAAGAATATCACAATGTTTTTTATACAATCTGCTTCGACCAAATTGATTTGGCATATTTCAACCTGTTAAAAGGTATTCTTTCGAAATCGAGGTGTCCCTTAAAAAGAAAGAAAGGTCATTTTCATTATACTATTTACGATAACCTTTCTATCGAAAATTTTGAACATAGGAGTGAGATCGTATGAAAGAGTCCACCGTTTCTCTGTATAGCCTCCTCATACAAGAATTTATTGATAAAGAAACCATTCAAAAATATAAAGCTGGAACCATCCTCTTTAATGAAAGAGATTCAGTTGATTATATTTTTATATTACTGCGTGGCAGCGTTGCCCTTGGCCGTGTTCATATGAAAGGAAAAGAATTCATCCTGAAAATTTTATCAGGAGAAGAATTAATTATTGAATATCAACTATTCAAACCACAAGCCAAATATCATTTTTACGCAAAAACTTTTACAGACTGTGAAATGCTTATGATTAAACGTGCCGATTTCGAAGAATTTGTGCATAGCAATCAAAATCTTTTAAATGCCTTATCCTCATGGTTAAGCACCCGTTATTTGAAAGCGCAAATGAAATGCCAGGATCTGATGATGAATGGGAAAAAGGGCGGACTCTATTCCATTCTCATTCGTTTATGCAATAGCTATGGCGTTATGACGGATGAGGGAATACTGATTGATTTACCGCTGACACACCAGGAGCTTGCCAATTTTACTTATGGAACGAGAGAAGTTATACAAAGGATGTTAAAAGAGCTTCGTGAAAAAGATATCATCTCTTATAATCAGCAAAAGCTCATTATTAAAAACATTAATTATTTAAAAGAAAGCGTGGATTGTCAAAACTGTCCGTTTGAAATTTGCGGGATAAATTAACAAAACGGCAACTACCTCGAAACATTGTTCGCACTGAATTTCCTTTCAATTGCTTGATAAGTTTAGAGCCCGAGATATTAAAACCAGCTTGCAAGAAAAACAATACTGGCCCCATAAAAAATTGAGCTAGTATTGTTTTTTACACAATGACAAAGAAATAAATGATCATCAACACTTGAATTAATCCTTTTGTTACAACACTGCTAATAAAACCGATGACAGAACCAAATCCAATCGTTAGCCCCTCTTTAAACCCTTTTTTATTAATCATCCATTCCGCCATGACGGCCCCTAAAAAAGGACCGATAATAATCCCAAGAAAAGGAATAACAAATGGACCGATCAATATTCCAATGGTACTGCCCCAAATTCCAGCTTTTGAACCTCCGTATTTTTTTATTCCCAGCAAATTGGCGACGAAATCAGCGACAAATAATAATAGAATGAATAAACCCTGAATAATCCAAAAAAACCAATTAAATGGTTCAAAACTAAAGAAAAATCCATATAAAAGATATCCTCCAAGAATAAACAAAACACTTGGAACAATCGGATAAATCAATCCAATAAATGAAATGACAAAAAGCGCAATAATAATAATCCAGTACAAAATATCCATTTTATCAATTCCTTTCCATCATTCACATAAATTATAAACGAGATCAGAAAAACTCGCCAAAAAGAGCGAGTTTTTCATAATTTAATGTCTTTCTCCTAACACAGCTTCAGCGATATTTACAGCATGATCGCCGATTCTTTCAAGATTGCTAATTATATCAACAAACACAATACCTGCTTGGGCGCTGCATTCCCCGCCGCTTAAGCGAAGAATATGCTGCTTGCGCAATTTTCTTTCCATCTTGTCAATCTGCTCTTCCTTCTTAATGACGTTTCGTGCCTGTTCTTTATCATTATGATCTAAGGCATTGACTGCTTCCTTAACAGTAGAGATCGTTAATTGGAACATTTCCTCAAGCTCATCCATCGCCGGTTTAGTTATTTTTACTTTATTGGCTAATTGATATTCAACTAATTCAAGCACGTTTTCATAATGATCACCAATTCTTTCAATATCACGAATGGTATCAACTAAAGTAGAATGCTCATTTGATTCTGTTTCTGATAAAGAGCTAGATGATAATGCCACTAAGTATTCCGTTATCTTTCTATCTAAATTGTTTATCGCATCTTCAAGCTGAGCTGCTGTATCTGAGTGTTTTTGCGCTTTCGTTTTCATATAATTATTCGTCTCTGTCAATCCTAGCACAGCAAATTGCCCCATTCTCAGGACCTCTTCTTTCGCTTGTCCCAACGCAATGGAAGGGGACTGCTCTATGAAAACCGGATCTAAATGCTTCGCTTTATACTCAAAGACAGAATCCTCACCTGGAATCAATTTTGTCACAATCACGGCAAGAACCGCAATAAACGGGAATTGAATCAATGTATTCGTTGTATTAAAAATACCATGTGCAAAAGCAATTGTCATTTCCGGATTAAGATGTAGCTTATCTTGCAAAAATTCAATTAGGATTGTAAAAGGAGTGATAAATATCATAAAAATCGTTGCACCGATTAAGTTAAATAACACATGGGTTGCTGCGGCGCGTTTTGCTGCTACAGAAGCTCCAATCGATGCTAGAACAGCTGTTATTGTTGTTCCAATATTATCTCCGAATAATACTGGCAGCGCAGCATTAAGATCAATTAAACCTTCAGCAAATAAGCCTTGCAAAATGCCTATTGTAGCACTAGAACTTTGGACAATCACAGTAAAGACGGTTCCAATTATAACTCCAAGAATTGGATTAGAACTCATGCTTACTGTTAATTCATGAAAGGTCTCTAAACCACTTAACGGTTTCATTCCGCTACTCATCAGCTCAAGTCCAAAGAATAAGGCACCAAAACCGAAAACAATTTGTCCTATACTGTGTACCTTTTTATTTTTAAAGAAAAATAATAATATAGATCCTAGAGCAATAATAGGTAAGGCATATGCGCCAACATCAATGCCAATAATAAAAGCCGTTATGGTCGTTCCAATATTGGCACCCATGATCACTCCAATTGCCTGACGTAAAGTCATAAAGCCAGCACTAACCAAACCAATTGTAATAACGGTCGTTCCACTACTCGATTGTATTAATCCAGTAACAATAATCCCAGCCAGCACTCCCATTAAAGGGTTGGTCGTGAATCGATCTAATATATCTCTAAGCTTGTCCCCAGCAGATTTTTGCAGACCATCGCCCATATACTTTATGCCAAACAAGAAAATCCCTAGTCCACCAAGAAACTCAAATATCATCTGTTGAACATCAAACTCCAAACTCTTCAACCCCTATTACATGAAATAAAGAAAAAGTAATAAAAAAGTTCTCGCATCAATCTCATAAAAATACGCTTCAGAGTAAGAACGAACTCGATTCACTTTCCAAATTTTATCTCTGTCATCAGTATTTGAACCGCTTAAGTGCTCGTTAATGAGTATATTTACAAAACCGACTCTCCTATTATGCGTTATCGTTTGTAACAATGTAAATAATTTATGATGTAAATTTACAATCCCTTAATAAATCAACGTTATATTACAAACAAATTACAAACAATAATTATTATAATATTATTCAAAAGGGAATATTACGTATTTTTGGCGATTTTTAGATCATTTCGTGTGAAACCAAATTTCGAACGAAATGAGCTAAAAATCGTTTTATCAAAGCTATAAGGAAAGAAAAAGGTTCTCTTTACATTAGTGGATACTTAAAAGAGCGCTTGACTGATAAATCATGAGAACTTCTCCTCCCCTTTCAGACATCAGAGCCTTATTAGCAGTTGTTAATATCGTTTATACAAAAAAGCTTATACGAATATCTTGTATTGGGGTTTAGCACAGGCTAAAATGAATAAAGAATAACTAAAAGGTGGTTTCACATGAATATTTTTAAGCAGCTCATCTTGAGCATATACTCTCCAAAAAGCATTGCATCATGGCGACACCAAGGAATAGGCAAAACGATTTTATTTGTCTTTTTGCTCGTCCTTATTTCCATTATTCCTACTTCTATACAGATTAGTACGGATATTGTGAATGGATTTAATGTCATGCAACAATCGATCGATAAGGACATACCAGATTTCACCATTGCGGATGGTGAATTAATTTCTGATCATGACGCTCCTGTCAAAATTGAACATCCAGATTTGACCGTTATTTTCGACTCAACTGGAGAAATTGAATTAAATGATTTAGATCTTTCCATTAATTCCATTGCTCTTTTAAAAAATGACTTTGCCATTATCATCCCAGGCAGTGCTAATGATCATTTTTCTTATTCATCAATGGACATCGCTTTAACAAAGAGTGATATAGCCAGTTTTGTCAATTCCCTGGACTCTCTTTTAGCTATTGCCATCCCCATTTTAATCATCTTTATTTATCTCTTTGCAAGCGCGATGAAATTTATTGGAATTTCCGTTTTGGCCCTAATCGGAGTCATGATTTATAGAAAAGGCGAGGAGCTCAAGTATCGTCATATATGGCGAATGGCTGCCTATAGTATTGTTCTGCCTACAGTATTTTTCATGATTATGGATATCTTCCGTACAGTTGTTCCATATGGCTTTTGGTTAAATTGGCTCGTCTCTGTACTTGTATTGTTCCTAGCATTAAAAGAAGTTCCTTCTGCAAAAGAAGCAGAACTATAAATGCGTTTTTGATTTTCAGCAAAAGACAGCGAGATGACTCTCACTGTCTTTTGTCATTTTAGAGAGTTCATAAAAATCGAAACAGTCTCTTTATACGCTTCCTCAAACGACATACAGGGCAGGGCACCGCGCACTCTTCTTCTATAAGCGAAACTTTAAAATTCATTCCCTTATCCTTGCAAAAACATCATTGAAAACTCAATGTGCAATTAACAGTTTTCTTAACTGCACATCTTCATCCTAAAAAAGAAAGGTTAGAATGACGGGATGGAACATGAATCCTGTTTCAATAGTTCTTCCACAGACAAATAAACTTCAAATAATAATGCCAAATACCTGTTACTTCCATTTTTGTACTATTATAAATTGGACGAGCATATATATGGAAAAAACCCGATAAAGGAGTTAGACCAATGAAACGCCTATTCATCCTACTTTTAATCGTCGCAACTATTTTTTCCATTTACTATGACTTGAGTAAAGGAACACTCCCTATGGCAATTGAAACAAATACGAGTGCTCAAAGTGAAATGCCTACAAATTGGCAATCCAGTATCAGTTACTTTGATAAAGAAGTGCAAAGCGGGGAAACAGTCCTGTCCATTATCGAAAAACAATTAAATGGTCCAATCCCTGTTCCGATAGATGAAATAACAAAGGATTTTCGCATCCTCAATAATGGAACTGAAGCGAATAAAATACAAATTGGTAAAGTTTACAAATTTCCAGATTATAGTAAAATATATGAATAATCCATTTAAACCAGTAAGTTTCTTGTCAAGGTAAACCCTTCACTGATACAATTAACTCATATTAGCATTATAATGATAGATGAATCAACTTCGTATTGTCCTACTTAACGGATTTGATTCAGGTGCTTATTTCTTTTAAAAAAAGGAGAGAATCACTTTTGAGTGAAATTATACATCGTACAAAAACCCGTCCTGTCAAAGTTGGTAATTTAACAATTGGAGGCAATAATGAACTTGTCATCCAAAGTATGACAACAACCAAAACGCATGATGTGGATGCTACTGTAGAACAAATCAATCGATTAGAGGAAGCTGGTTGTCAAATTGTCAGGGTTGCATGTCCAGATGAGCGGGCCGCTGATGCCATCGCTGAAATTAAGAAAAGAATTAATATCCCTTTAGTAGTCGATATACATTTTGACTACAAGCTGGCACTTAAAGCAATCGAAGGAGGAGCCGACAAAATCCGCATTAACCCAGGCAATATCGGTAAGAGAGAAAAAGTAGAAGCTGTTGTGAAAGCCGCTAAAGCAAAAGGAATTCCTATTCGCATTGGAGTTAATGCTGGCTCCCTTGAAAAACGCATAATTGAAAAATATGGTTATCCGACTGCTGATGGCATGGTGGAAAGCGCCCTTCACCATATTAAAATTTTAGAAGATCTCGATTTCCATGATATTATCGTTTCCATGAAAGCGTCTGATGTAAATTTAGCGATCGAAGCATATGAAAAAGCGGCAAAAGCCTTTGATTACCCATTACATTTAGGAATAACAGAATCCGGAACATTATTCGCCGGCACAGTAAAGAGTGCTGCTGGCTTAGGTGCAATCCTCAGCAAAGGAATTGGAAATACATTACGGATTTCTTTAAGTGCCGATCCTGTTGAAGAAGTTAAAGTGGCTAGAGAGCTTCTCAAATCATTTGGACTATCTTCAAATGCAGCAACTTTAATTTCCTGTCCGACATGCGGTCGAATCGAAATCGATCTAATAAGCATCGCAAATGAAGTTGAAGAATATATTTCAACGATTAAAGCCCCTATAAAAGTAGCGGTGCTTGGTTGTGCGGTAAATGGTCCAGGTGAGGCCCGGGAAGCAGATATTGGTATTGCAGGTGCCCGTGGCGAAGGACTCCTCTTCCGCAAAGGAAAAATTGTTCGTAAAGTTCCCGAGGAAACAATGGTTGAGGAATTGAAAAAAGAAATTGATCAAATTGCGGCCGAATATTTTGCTAAAAAAGAAGCAGAAGCAAAAGTGGAAACTGCTCAATAAAAATACGAGGCTTGGCTGTATGCCGAGCCTCGTATTTTTTATAGCTTTCAAGTGCTCCTAGCTTGAAAAGCTTAAAAAAACGGAAGAATAAACATCCCTAAAATAATAGATACAGCCCCGATCCCAATCGCCCAGCTACCGAGACTTTGTGCTCCTCTGCGACGTGCAATAAATCCAAGCACGATGCCTACTGCCCCAAACAAAATCGGAGAAACAAATAAAGATAAGATCGAGAGGATGATCGCGGCAAAGCCCAGTCCTGTTCCCCCCGCACCTGCATCAGCATCCCGCTCTTCCTTATTTTCTCTGTCAAAAGTTACTGGAGCAGCCATTTCAGCTGAGGTTTCCTCTAAATAATCTGCAGTCTTTGTTTGTTCATACGATTCTAATCCCCAGTCATCCTTTCGCAAATTAGTGACGGGGACCTTGCGTTCTTGATCTGCCATATTTAAAATCCCTCGCTTTCTTTATAGGAGCATTTATATTATTTTTCAGAGCGAGTCATTTTAAAAGTGTTAAAGTCTGTCAAAGAAGGATGTAAAATTGCGCTACATAATTTCAGCTGAAATTGTTAAAATGATGATGTGAGCATTGACAAAGGAGAGCGAAGATGAAGAAAAGATTAGGCATCGATATAGATGGGACCGTTACTCGTCCAGAGACGATCCTCCCGTATATGAACAAAGATTTTGGTTTATCATTATCGTTAGAAGACATAGTCGATTACGATCTATCTCTTTTAGTTGACATCCCAGCCTCAGAATTTGCACAATGGTGGCTCAATATTGAAGCAAAAGTATATGAAGAATCACCTTTAGCGGAGCATGTAAAAGACGTTTTGCTCGAATGGGAAAAGTTGCATGAGCTCTATTTTATTAGTGCCCGCAGTACCCATTTATTAGCGATTACCGAGAATTGGTTTAAAAAAGAGGGTTTACCCTTTCATCATATTGAGTTAACCGGTTCGCATAATAAGGTCGAATTGATTAAAAATTACCAGCTTGATTTGTTTATTGAAGACAAACATGATAATGCAGTGATTGTTCATCAAGAATGCAAAATCCCTGTTCTTCTCTTCGACACCCCGTACAATCAACAACCACTCCCCCAAGGTGTCATTAGAATTTATCATTGGTTTGAAGCAAAAGCATGGGTAAAGAGATGGATCCAGCAAGGGTAAAAAAAGCATAGAGCCTACGAATAAGACTCTATGCATTGCATTCAGGACAGCGTCCATAAATTTCAAATTTGTGACCTGATATATCAAATCCTTGTAAATTTTCACTTAAACTTTGCATTGGACACGTTTCAATTTCTTTCGTTTTGCCACAATCCAAGCAAATAAAATGATGGTGATGAGTCTGGTGAGAGCAAGTAAACCGAAAATGCTTTTCACCTGATAATTCTGTCATTTCAAAGATCCCTAATTCAACAAACATTGAAAGATTGCGGTATATTGTATCAAAACTCAGGCCAGGATAATCATCCTTCATTTGATCAAGAACATCCTTTGCCGTTAAGTATTTTTCGCTATTTGAAAACAATTCGAGCATCTCTTCCCGTTTGCCAGTATGCTTGTACCCTTTTTCTTTCAATAATTGCAACGCTTCACTTACATTCATGATTTCACCCCATTATTAACAGGTCTAGATGAGCTTATTTTCTTTAAGCCGATCGTGACAACTAATATTACTACTGCGATCATAACAATAGTTCCACCCGGTGCCAAGTCTAAATAATAAGAAATAAGTAATCCACCCAAAACAGATGTTTCGCCAAATAATACGGAATAAAAGATCGTTTCTTTAAATCCCTTTGCAATCCGGATGCTTGCCGCAACTGGCAGGGTCATTAAAGAAGAAACTAAAAGAATCCCAACGATCCTCATTGATGCAGCAATTACGAGGGCAACCATAATAATAAAAATGAAATGAATGCTTTTAACAGCGATGCCAGACGCTTTCGCATGCTCTTCATCAAATGATAATAAAAACAGTTCCTTATACAACAGTATAATTGCAATAATCACAAATGCGCTAATGAATAAGATTGTATATAAGTCAGCCCTGCTTACAGCACTTACACTTCCAAACAAATAACCAAATAGATCCGTATTAAACCCGTCTGCTAAAGAAATGAAGATTGCGCCTAAGCCAATTCCTCCTGAAAGGATGATCGGTATCGCCAGCTCTTGATAATGTTTATAAACGGTTCGCAGCTTTTCGATAAATAATGAACCCGTAACAGAAAACGCCATCCCCATATACAGTGGATTCAGACCACTCATCACTAAGAATTTTTTTTCAAGGAGCAGACTTGCCGCGATTCCAGCTAATGTCACATGACTCAATGCATCCGCAATGAGCGATAAGCGTCTAACCACGATAAAAACCCCTAGCAATGGTGCAATTACGCCAATAATCATCCCCGTCAGAAAGGCATTTTGTAAAAATTCAAATTGAAAAATATCCTTGATCATTTTCAAACTCCTTCATGATGATGTTCATGGGAGAGCAAATGAACATCATGACCATAAATCTGCGACATGTCATTAATTTGCAGCTGTTCAAATTCCTCGGATTTCCCATGGAAATGTAAAAATTTATTTAAACAAGCTACATGCGAGACTTTATCAGATATGGTACCAATATCATGGGTAACCAACAGCAGTGTAATTCCTCGCTCTTTATTTAAGTGTGCGAGCATTTCATAAAAGGATTGAACATTTTGTGCATCTACGCCGACCGTAGGTTCATCAAGAATCAGCAGTTTCGGTTCACTTACTAATGCTCTGGCAATAAAAACCCTTTGCTGCTGACCACCTGATAGCTGTCCAATATTCCGATTCCGATACTCGTTTAACCCAACCGAGTCTATCGCTGCCTTAATCTTCCGATGGTCCTCAGCCCGCAAAAATTTAAACATTCCGATCTTTTTGGTTAATCCGCTACTAACGACCTCATAAACAGTCGCAGGAAATCCGCTATTAAATGAATTCGCTTTTTGCGAGACGAATCCTATTTGCTGCCAGTCTTTAAAACGGTGAATGTCCTCACCAAAAAGGCGAATACTTCCTCTTTGTAGCTTCAAAAGACCAAGAATTAATTTTAATAATGTAGATTTTCCAGATCCATTCGGTCCAACTACAGCTAAAAAAGCTCCCATAGGGATCGTTAGTTGTATATTCTCTAAAACATTTTCCTTTTCATAATGAAAGGACAAATCGTCTATTTCGATAATTGGTTGCGTGGCATTCATCATATCACCTATTTTTTGAAATTAGCCATGTATGAAAATGTTGTTGGTTCCCAATCAAGTCAAGGTTGAAGGAAAGCCATTCAACAGCCTGATTCACAGCTTCGAATTTAAAAAAGAATCATTTCGATTTAGAAGTATACAGGATCAAATCTTTATTGTAAAGCTTTATGCAGTCCGTCACAACTAAATGACCATGCTCATAAAGTAAAGAAGAAGGGGTGTGGGACATTTGAAAATCTTCCAGAAAATTATTAATCATAAAATCAATTCCATTACAGGAAGAGAGTTGCTTAAATACGGTAAGCAATTTCAAATAAGCATTACAAATGAACAGGCTGAACAAATCGCCGCCCATTTAAGAGGGAAAAATGTTAATATTTTTAATGATGGAGAAAGGAAAAACCTCATAAATGAACTTGCCAACATTGTCGGTAACGAAAAAGCAAACGAGATAAATCGTCTTTTTGTTAGTTTTACAAAATAACACAAAAAGAAATCCACTTCAGAAGAAGCGGATTCAGAGTGTAGACAAAGTCAAAAATAAATAAAATCAGTTCCCTTCAGGCTGATTGAAAACGTTTGTTTTCGAGGCGCGAAGCCTTGGGAGGAGCGGAGTTACCAAAATGGGTAATGAGCACCGGACAAGACGAGCAACAAAGAAAGCGAGCGTTTGCGGGCAGCCTGAGCGGATTTCTTTCTCCATCTTACTTACTCGGCTAAAATATTTTCTAGCAAGCTTTTGTTAAATTCTTTCTCGCGGAACATGGCAATTTCATGCTTGTAAGGTGCCTTTTTATTATTTTTATCCTCACCTACATAAGGAGTTTCAAGAATTTTTGGGATATCCATTAATTGAGGGTGGTGAACAATATCGTTTAATGCCTTAAATCCGATATGGCCAAATCCAATATTCTCATGTCTATCCTTACTTGCGCCACGTTCGTTTTTACTATCATTAATATGGAGCACTTTTAAACGATCAATGCCGATAACTTTATCGAATTCATTCAATACCCCATCAAAATCTTCGACAATATTATAACCTGCATCATGGGTATGGCAAGTATCGAAACAAACAGATAGACGCTCATTATGAGTTACCCCGTCAATAATCATTGCAATTTCTTCAAATGTTCTTCCACATTCTGAACCTTTGCCCGCCATTGTTTCTAAGGCAATTTGCAACGATTCCCTTCCGGTTAACACTTCATTCAACCCTTCAATGATTTTCTGAATTCCTGCTTCCGCTCCTGCGCCGACATGGGCACCTGGGTGGAGCACAATTTGCTTAGCGCCAATCGCTTCTGTACGCTCAATTTCACTTCTTAAAAACCGGACTCCCAGCTCAAAGGTATCAGGATTGGTCGTATTTCCAATGTTGATAATATAAGGTGCGTGGACAACGATTTCATCAATGCCGTGCTCTTTCATATGTTGGCGTCCTGCTTCAATATTTAAATCTTCAATTTTTTTGCGTCTCGTATTTTGCGGTGCACCTGTATAAATCATAAAAGTATTAGCACCGTATGATACAGCTTCTTCACTTGCAGATAAAAGCATCTTTTTTCCGCTCATTGATACATGCGATCCAATTTTCAACATCATTATCTCTCCCTTAACATAAACATTACTCACTTATTTTCTTTTTAAGCGATTTTGACGCTTTCTAATTTTATCAACCTCTGATTGCATTTTTTTCTTATAACCAGGTTTTACCTTCTTCGGTTTTTTCACAATTGCTTTCGCCATAACATCAATCTCATCCTGCTGTCTTTGCCGTTTCTTTCTTTTGTTGCGATCGCTAATTTCAATGATCTCCCCATCTTTTAAGTCAACGTTTTTAAACTGGATTCCAAGGTTTTCTAGCCGATTAAGCGCATCCTCATCTGACGAACTGTAAATCGTTAAGGCAACACCTGAATAACCCGCACGTGCAGTCCTCCCTACACGATGGACGTAAAAGTCTAAATCTGAAGGAAGCTCATAATTAATAACATGGCTTACTCCCTCGATATCAATTCCCCTTGCCGCTAAGTCTGTTGCGACAATGTATTGAAATTCTAAATCCTTAATTTGTTTCATCATTTTTTTGCGTTCTCTAGGGCTAAGATCGCCATGAATCCGCCCAACTTTTAGACCTTTATTTGTTAACGCTAATGCTACTTCTTCAGCCATTTTTTTTGTATTTGTAAATACAATCGCTAAATATGGATTATATGCCGTCAACACATCATAAACTACTTCCTTTTTATTACGATGGCGGGCGGGCAATAAATAATGAGCAATTTTTTCTGCTGTTAATTGTTTCGGTTCAATATGAATGTATTGAGGATTTTCCAAGTATTTCTTCAAAAACGGCTTTAACTTTTCAGGGATTGTTGCAGAGAAAACGAGCATTTGCAGTTTTTCTTGCATTTTTGAAGCAAATTGATCAATGTCTTCAAGAAAACCCATGTCAAGCATTAAATCTGCTTCATCAATGACAAGTGTAGTCGATTTATGAATGAAGAGCGCCTGCTCCTTCGTTAAATCATTAATCCTCCCTGGAGTACCAACGACAATATGTGGCTGAACCTTGAGCTTTTCGATCGTTCTCTGCTTGTCCGTCCCGCCGATGAATAAACGTGTTAAAATTTCTTCATTACTGAATTCTGTTATGTTTATAATCTCTTGGTAAATTTGACTTGCAAGTTCCCGCGTCGGTGCTGTAATCACCACTTGTACCTCTTTTTTGGTTGGATCAATTTTATCGATGAGCGGTAAAATATAAGAATGGGTTTTTCCCGTTCCCGTTTGCGACTGTCCAATAACACTTTCTCCTCTTTGGACGAGAGGGATCAATCTTTGTTGGATTTCGGTTGGTTCATGAAATCCGATCTTCTGTAAAGCCTTCATCACAAATGGTTGAAATCCATATATATTAAATTTCGATTCTGCCATAGTTCTACTCCTTCATTAACTTCGCCCGTTTTCGGACATCATCTACCCATTATAATCGAGAATTGTTATTTGTGCCAATTAAGGATGTTTTCTTATCCTTTATACCAAATTCCTTAGAAATCCGCAAAAGTACTTAACGATTCCAGCCTAAATGCATACCTTAATAGGAGAGAATCTATGCATATGTCTAAAGGCTAAAGATTGAAAGGAGGAAGAACATGCCACCAAGAATGAGAGCTCCTTTCCCTCCACCTGGAAACCCAGCCATGCGTTCTATGATGCCTAGAGGTGGGCCTCCCATGAATAGGATAGGATTTAGACCGCCACAACCGCAACGGGGCGGTGGCGGTGGACTGTTGGCCAGAATATTTGGAAATCGCGGGAGTCAAAGAGCAAGCTCAAATCCTTTTTCTTTCCCCACTTCCACTGCAGCCGGGCAAGCCACTAGCCGTGGTGGAAGCAGTGGCGGTTTGTTAAAAACCTTAACCGACCCGAATGCGTTAAAGGGATTTCTTGCGAATACTGAGAAAGTGCTCAATACTGCACAGCAGATCGGTCCAATGGTTCAGCAATATGGTCCAATAGTCAAAAATTTACCTTCATTATGGAAGCTGTATAAAGGCTTCAGAGATCTCCCTTCCGACACTGAAGATGATGCTCCAAAAGAAGAGACAGACAAAAAAAGCACGAAGAAAAACAACGGCCAAACGAAAAAGAAAAAAAGTTCAAGTTCTGAAGAGCATAAAGAAACAAATCAAAAGAGAAGTTCTTCTGAAAACAATATATCCGTCCCAAAACTATATATTTAATGGATGGATAATTTCCTGAAAGAATGCTGTTACAAGCGTTCTTTTTTTATGATCGACTTTTGAGAACTATTTTGATCCATATCATGCAAAGCTTTAGTTTTGCATGATATTTGCCCTGTACAGCGATTTTTTTAACATCTTTATGCTTAAATTCTAGCTTCTCAACGTCCCTTGACAAGGTCTAAAATTTAACTGCCCTCTATTTCTACGGCCATATCACTACAGAAAGCCCTCTAAATCAGCAGTATTGGAGCTATCAACACTCTTCCCATTTCTTTTTTCCAGCTTCCTCAAATTGAGGTTTTAGACATAATCCTTTATAATAGGTTCGTAGGAGAAGAATACGTTATAATGATTAAAAATAATTTCTGTGTTTATTGCACGGCATTCAATCAATTTCTGCTTTTTTGTTTAAAAGTGAGAGGTTGACTAATAGATTAAGAGCAATCTTCGCTTTTAGGAGGTTTCAAAATGAAAGTTATTAAAATTTCTCCACGCGGCTACTGCTATGGTGTCGTTGATGCTATGGTCATTGCAAGAAATGCTGCTTTAGATAAAACATTGCCCAGACCAATCTATATTCTTGGGATGATTGTTCATAACAAGCATGTCACAGATGCTTTTGAAGAAGAAGGCATTATTACATTAGATGGAAGCAATCGTAAAGAGATTCTTGAAAAGGTTGACCAAGGTACGGTTATTTTTACCGCTCATGGAATCTCTCCTGAGGTTCGGGCGTTAGCCAAGGAAAAAGGGCTTGTAACGATTGATGCCACTTGTCCTGATGTGACAAGAACTCATGATCTTATAAGAGAAAAAAAAGCAGAAGGATTTCAAGTGATCTATATTGGCAAGAAAGGTCATCCAGAGCCTGAAGGAGCCCTAGGTGTTGCTCCTGGCATCGTGCACCTCGTTGAGACAGAAGAGGATGTAAATAGACTTCAACTCAATCACGATAAATTGATCGTCACAAACCAAACGACGATGAGCCAATGGGATGTTGGTCATATTATGGATCTCCTAAAGGAGAAATTCCCTCATGCTGAGTTTCATAACGAAATATGTAATGCTACTCAAGTAAGACAAGAAGCTGTAGCGCAAACGGCAGGAGCTGCTGATGTAACAATCGTCGTCGGCGATCCAAAGAGCAATAATTCTAACCGATTAGCACAGGTTTCAGAGGAGATTGCTGGAACAAAGGCTTATCGAATCGGTGATGTAAGTGAACTGAATATAGACTGGATTAAAGATGTAGAAACTGTCGCTGTTACTTCAGGTGCATCAACACCGACCCCCATAACAAAGGAAGTTATCTCATTTATTGAGCAGTTCGATCCAAACGATCAATCCACTTGGAATGTAGAAAAAAAGGTGCCTTTAAGTAAAATCTTGCCAAAAGTAAAAAAAGTATAGCCGGGCTGTCGGCTATACTTTTTTTATCATTGCCATAAATAAATCATTTCAACATTGCTTTTTACACATCTGCTAAATAAGACCGGATTTACTTTAGCGAGAAGTATTGAGCATCATCCTGCACTTTATTCGTTGCAAAGAGACGTCAGCGCCTAGATATTTACATAAAATGAAATGGGTCTGTATTTGGTTTAGAGGCGATAAAAGAAACATTCAAACCCTTGGCCTGACACATTTTAGTCAGGACATCGACAACCCCCTGTTTCATAATCATTTCAATATGATGACCTGGATCGATAATATTCAACCCTTCCATCATTGCATCATGGGCAACATGATAATACATGTCCCCTGTAACATAAACATCTGCCCCTTTAAACTTCGCAGCGCGAAAATACTTATTGCCGTCGCCACCAAGTACAGCAACTTTTTTTATCCGCTCTTTTAGGTTTCCGACGACCCTCAAGCCAGTTACCCCCAATGCCTGTTTAACATGCATGGCAAATTCCTCTAATGACATTTCATCTATATAGCCAATTCTTCCGAGCCCTAATGCCTCTCCTTTGTTGTCTAATGGATAAATATCGTAAGCCACCTCTTCATAAGGATGGCTTTTAAACATAGCAGAGAGAACCTTTTTTTCCAAATGGGCTGGGAAAATGGTTTCTACTCGAGACTCATTCACACTTTCTAGCTTACCGTGCGTGCCGATATGGGGATTCGTATTCTCCCCAGGAAGGAATTGCCCCGTTCCATTAGTGGAAAAAGTACAATGACTGTAATTACCGATCGCACCAGCTCCCGCATTTCCTAATGCTTGTTTCAGTGCTTCTGCGTTTTCCTCCGGGACATAGACAACTAGCTTTTTCAGTTTCACTTCGTAGGTCGGAACAAGAACCTCCGTATTTGTTAATCCTAACGCATCTGCCAATAGATCATTTACCCCACCTTTTGCCACATCTAAATTGGTATGGGCAGCATAGACAGCAATATCATGCTTAATAAGTTTTTCAATGATCCTGCCAGATGTCTGTTCAGTTGTAATTTTTTGCAGTGGACGAAAAATAATCGGATGATGGGCAATAATAAGTTCAGCGTTAGCAGCAATTGCTTCATCGACAACTTCTTCCAGCACATCTAATGCTACCAATACCTTGCTAATCGGTTTATTGAGACGGCCGACTTGCAAGCCAATCTTATCTCCCTCCATCGCATATGCTTTAGGTGAAAATTGTTCAAATAATTCGATCACTTCATAGCCATTTGCATTCTTCATTAATCCAATACCTCCTCTACCAACAGTATCTTGTTGCTTAACTCCATTCTCTTCTTTTGATTGTCTTCATTTTCGGCAGCTTCTTCAAGCCTGCCTAATATTCTTTTCCAATTGGCCACTTCACTCCGCCATTTTTTCACGAAGGGCATTTTTTTTTGCTCGATTAAAAACGGGCCCATTAATAAAGACGCTGCAATATTCATATTATGATAAGGCTTATTGGGCTCACCTTTTTCAGCGACTAGTATTTCATAAATTTTCCCGTCTTCTTCCAAAATTTCTTCCGCCACTAGCTGCCAACCATGTTCCAATAACCAGAGCCTGATTGACTTAGCACTTAAATTTGGCTGCAGTATGAGTCGTTTAACATTTGTAAGCTTTGCTTCACCAGAGTCAAGAATGCTTGCGATCAACGCTCCACCCATTCCCGCAATTGTTATGCAATCGACTTCATCGTTAGAAATGACCTCAAGTCCATTTCCTTTGCGCACATCAATCCTATCCGATAAGCCTTCAGCTTCGACCTGCTTTTTAGCAGACTGGAAAGGGCCTTCTACCACTTCGCCAGCAATGGCATAGCTGACTATTCCTTTTTTCACGACATGGCATGGCAAATAGGCATGATCTGAACCAATATCCGCAATCCGACTCCCTTCTGGTATGTATTCCGCTACAGTTTGCAGACGCTGCGATAATTTATCAATATTCATCTCTTCACCACTTTTTCAATACTATAGGGGCTGTCCATTTTATAAGTATAGAAAAAGTCCTTTACATATGCAAAGGACCTTATAATACTATTTTGTTTTATTCTAATCCTGCAAGCCATTCAGCCATTGCTTCTTCTTGACCTGGAACTAGTCCTCCAGGCATACCTCCCTGAGTTCCATTCGTTAAGATTTCAATAATTTCCTCTTGACTAAATTTATCACCAACACCAATTAATGCAGGGGCAGTGGCACCCTCATAATTACCACCATGGCAAGCAACACAACCTTTTTGTTGGTAAAGCTCCTCCGGAGTTGCAGATGCCAAGTCTTCCGTTTCTGCACCGCCTTTTTCTTGCTCAGCCGCAATTTCTTTCATGTCTCCAACACCTTTAAAAGACATTAAGAACATGGCAGCCACCCCAATGACCATAATTAAAACAAATGGAATAATTGGATTCCGATTCATTGCTTTTAAACCTCCCTTATGTAAAAAACGCCAGTCCCATAGATTTAGTCAATTCCATAATGAGCTAAAGGCAAAAAACGAACCTTTATACATACGTAGAGCAAAAAATGAGATCATTTCATCGCGTTCGTTCAATCCTATTGCAGAGCCATTATGAAAAGGACAAATATAAATACAAACAACTTTTATTTTACTCGAAAAATGATTGAAGGAAAAGACCTAAAGTAAAGTTTATCACAGTAAGTTCAAAAAAAAGTCAAAAACTTCACTAATAAACGTGAAGTTTCATCGGTTATGATTTGTTATTTTGTTATTTTTTATTCTAATCAATCTTTAACAGCCAATTTGGCGTGCAATGACCATCCGTTGAATTTCTGAAGTCCCTTCCCCAATTTCCGTTAATTTTCCATCTCGAAAATAGCGTTCGACTTCGTACGCCTTCATATATCCATAGCCACCATGAATTTGTATCGCTTGGTCGGCAACCTCGCAACAAATTTCAGAGGCATAGAGCTTGCACATCGATGCTTCCTTTGTAAAAGAGCGCCCAACGTCCTTTAACCATGCTGCTTTATAAACCATATTGCGAGCGAGTTCAATCTTCATCGCCATATCTGCTAACTTGAATTGAATTGCCTGAAATTTTGAAAGGGTTGTTCCGAATTGTCGTCTTTCTTTTGCATATTGCAGCGCTTTTTCATAGGCTGCTTGAGCAATTCCTACCGCCATCGCCCCTATTCCAATTCTTCCCCCATCTAACGTAATAAGAAATTGTTTAAATCCCTCACCTTTTTTACCAAGCAGATTTTCAGTCGGAACTTCAACATTGTCCAGAACAAGTTCTGTCGTATTTGAAGCGTGTAAGCCCATTTTTTCATAATTGTTTTTAACTGAAAACCCTGAAGTATCAGTTGGAACAATTATTGCACTTATTTGTTTTTTTCCATTTACTTGACCAGTCACAGCGGTCAACGCAAGATGGTTTGCGTAGCTGGCATTGGTGATAAAACACTTGCTTCCATTAATGAAAAATGAGCCATTCTCTTCCTTTGCCACTGTTTCCGTACCTGCAGCATCAGAGCCTGCATTAGGCTCCGTTAGCCCAAATGCCCCGAGAGAACGGCCTTCACAAATGGGTACTAAATATTCCTGCTTTTGCTTTTCCGTTCCAAATAATGCGAGTGGAGCACCCCCTAATGAAATATGAGCAGAATACGTGATGCCTGTTGATGCACAGGCCCTGCTTAATTCCTCTGTAACAATCGCAAAGCTGATTGTATCAGCTCCCCCTCCCCCATACTCTTCGGGAAAAGGCAAGCCCATCATCCCCATTTCACCAAGTTTGTTGAAAATATCTCTCGGAAATTCCCTTTTCGCATCACGTTCAATTGCCCCTGGTTCAACCTCTTCCTTCGCAAACTCCTTAATCGTACGTCGAATCATATTTTGTTCAGGCGTTAATTCGAAATTCACGAAAACTCCCCCCTTGACCTGACGATGCAATCGCTTACAATGATAGTATGAAGAAAATTCGTGAATTATCTCTGTATTTCTAAAAAAGCTAGGCATTAACCTAAAAAATTTGGATCAAAATAGATATTGTGAGAAGGACTAAACCAAGATATCCAGAAATCAAAAAATATACAAGCCTTAACTTTTTCCCTGTTATGATCCATAACAAGCAGTTCATACATAGTACAACATAGAGAATGAGCATATTGTCGCCCATGAAATTTGTTGCTATTTCCGCACTGGACAGTAATAAAAGAAGACCCGTCATAATTAAAGCAATGTGATATTGTATGCCTTTTTTGAAAAAATAATATGTGAGCAATATTCCCATTATCGTAAAAAGAACTGCAACCCCTATTTGCAAATCGAAAGATAATTCTGTAAAATAAAAGAAAAAAACATATATTGGAATTAACAGGATCGGAAGAATAAATTGCTTCTGAAATACTTTTTTGATTTTTTTTGAGTTAGACTGCTGAGGATGGTCTCCTTCCGTATATAAAGTTAATAAATAGTCACAATACTGTTCAGGAAGCATCCTGTTTTCCTTCCAGGTCATAATTTCTTTTATGATAATCGTTTTTCGCTTTTCATCCATGGTTTCGCATCCTTTATTATAAAAGGCTATTCCTTATAAAAAGAAAATAGCTTACTTCAATTGTAAGAAGTAAACTATTTTCTAGCAATAACTTTCTTAATATTTTATTGAAGCTTTATTCTAAAAAGTCTTTTAATCTTTTGCTTCTGCTTGGGTGTCTAAGCTTGCGAAGCGCTTTTGCCTCAATTTGTCTTATCCGTTCACGTGTCACTCCGAAGACTTTGCCCACTTCTTCTAGTGTACGTGTGCGTCCGTCATCTAATCCAAAGCGCAGACGTAGCACATTTTCTTCTCTATCGGTTAATGTATCAAGAACATCTTCAAGCTGTTCTTTTAATAATTCATATGCCGCATGTTCAGAAGGTGATGTTGCATCCTGATCTTCAATGAAATCTCCTAAATGCGAATCATCTTCCTCACCAATCGGAGTTTCAAGAGAAACAGGCTCTTGCGCAATTTTTAAAATTTCCCGGACTTTATCTGGTGTTAAATCCATATCTTCCGCGATTTCTTCTGGTGTCGGTTCACGTCCTAAATCTTGAAGAAGTTGACGTTGGACACGAATTAGTTTATTAATCGTTTCCACCATGTGAACCGGAATCCGAATCGTTCTTGCTTGGTCAGCGATTGCACGAGTAATCGCTTGGCGAATCCACCATGTTGCATACGTGCTAAATTTAAAACCTTTACGGTAGTCAAACTTTTCAACTGCTTTAATTAAGCCCATATTTCCTTCTTGAATTAAATCTAGGAAAAGCATTCCGCGTCCGACATAACGCTTTGCTATACTAACAACGAGACGAAGATTCGCCTCAGCTAAACGGCGCTTTGCTTCTTCGTCACCATCTTCAATTCTCTCAGCTAAGTTAATCTCTTCTTCCGCAGAGAGTAGATCAACGCGCCCAATTTCCTTCAAATACATACGAACTGGGTCATTAATTTTCACACCAGGAGGAACACTGAGGTCGTTTAAATCAAACTCTTCCTCACCTTTTGAAAGTTCCTGCACATTCGGATCACTATCATCATTCTCATCTACAAGTTCCACACCATGCTCCTCTAAGAAAGCATAAAATTCATCCATAGTATCCGAATCTAATTCAAAACTGGACAGTTTTTCCGCAATATGATCATAGGCGAGAACACCTGTTTTCTTTCCTACTTCTGTTAATTGTTCCTTTGCTTGTTCTAGGGTCAAATCTGAATCAACCTCTTTTGAACGGGCCGACTTTTCAGCCATATGTACCCCTCCTTCTAAAAATCACGAAAACGATTGAAATTTTTACTTTTATCGTTAAAATTTTGGTTATTTTTCATTGCATAACCTTCATTTTGAAACCAATATTGATTATAAGGATTTTCTGAGCTGAATGATTTCCATCGCAACTCGAGCCGCGCCAGAAAAATCAGATTCTGTCTCTAATTGTTGCCGTTCCCTCTCTTTTTCCTTTATCATTAACAACTTTTGGTGTTTCAACACCTGATTAATGTAATCACTTAACTCTTGTTCACTCAGTTCTTCATTAACAGACATCATTTCGATGTTCGCGATAACCCGCCTAAGTTTATCGTCTGACAAAAAGTTCATAAACTGACTTGGATTGGGCTCCATTCCTTTTTCATAATATCCATATAAATAAGTAATAATCGCTTGATGCTCATCAATATTAAAAGAATGACCTGAAAGCCTCTCTTGCACTTTATAGGCTATATTAGGATCTCTCATCATGTGGTAAATTAATCTTCTTTCAGCATTGTGAAAGGCTGGTTTTAATGGTTCAATCTGCCTATTGGAGACAAATTTTTGTTTTTGTTCCGTAAAGGACTGTCCTTGTTTTTTTCTTTTCTGTGCAAAATAGAGCTGCTTCTGTTGCTCTTTTAAAGCATCCAAGGAAAGAGAAAACTCATTCGAAATCTGCCTTAAATAATGATCCCGCTCCACCGCCTTATCGAGCTGGCTAATTTCCCTTAATACTTCTTCGATATACTGCAAGCGATCTCCTTCGTTTTGCAGATCTTTTCCTCTTCTGAAGTACAATAGCTTAAAAGCCATGAAGGTCATGCTTGAACCGATGATTTCTTTTGTAAATCTATCTTCTCCGTATTTCTTAATATAATCATCCGGATCCAGACCATCAGGCATCATCGCAACCCTCACTTGGGAGCCAGCTTCACTCAACAAATTGGCTGCACGATAAGCCGCTTCAATTCCTGCATTATCAGAGTCATAGCAAACCGTTACCGATTCACTATTCCTCCTAATTAAAGCAACGTGATCACTTGTTAACGATGTTCCCATTGTAGCAACACCATTTTCAATTCCAGCTCTGTTTGCTGCGATACAATCGGCAAAACCTTCAAATAGTACAACCTGCTGTAATTTTCGCATGCTCGATCTTGCTAAGTGAAAATTATATAAAATTTTACTTTTATTAAAGATTGCTGTTTCGGGACTATTTAAATATTTAGGTTCTTCTGACCCCAATGATCTCCCTGAAAATGCAATCGTATTTCCCTTTTGGTCAAAAATAGGGAACATAATTCGATCGCGAAAACGATCAAAATAAGTTCCGTCCTTTTCTCGTTTAATAATGAGACCTGATTTTTCCAGTATAGAGGGTTCGAATTTTCTCTTTGTCAAAAATTTATAAACAAATTCCCATGAATTTAATGCATATCCGATTTGAAATTTCTCGATCGATTCTATTGTAAATCCTCGATTAAGCAGATATTCCAAAGCGTGCTGACCGTCTTTTGTATTCACCAGCAAATGATGATAAAATTTACGTATTAATTCATGAGCTTCAATCATTTGTTTTAATTCTTTTGAAAAAGAAGTCTCAGTCGTAGATGTAACCTGTGATGACGTAATATCTAACGCGATATTTGCTTTTTCAGCCAGTTTAATCGCCGCTTCAGGAAACGTGAGACTGTCAAGCTCCATAATAAACGAGAAAACATTTCCTCCTGCTCCACACCCAAAACAATGGTAAATTTGTTTATCTGGTGAAACGGAAAAGGATGGTGTGTTTTCACCATGGAATGGGCATAAACCCATGTAGTTACGCCCTTGTTTTTTTAGTTGCACATAGTCACTAATGAGGTCAACTATATCAACGGCTTGGCGAATTTCATTTATTTTGTCTTCCGGAATTCGCACTTGCATTGAAAACAACTCCATATATTGAATTTCGTAAGGTCATAACATGAAAAAAGAAATGTTCATCATAAGCTCAATGATGAGATATTCGGCAAAAATCAAAGAACCCCTTTAATTTTCGACAATAATTTAGTGAAATTTTTTTCAAAGCAGATTCGATCGTCCGTCGTGAATGGCTTCGGTCCCTTGCCATACTTCCCTTGTCTTCGTGCTTTAGCCGATAAATATCGCATATGCAGGGCAGCTTCAATATCTTTTTCATCATACAAGCTTCCGCGTGGGCTAAGGACAGAAACGTTTTTTGCCAATAGGGTTGAGGCTAAACCAATATCCTGTGTAACAGCTATGTCACCAGCATGAACATGATTCATGATAAACAAGTCTGCAGCCTCTTTATCTGAATCAACATAATGCCAGCTCCCGCCTAAAGTGTTATTTGTCATATGATTGTAGGAAGCAACAAAGGAAACAGCCACACCAAAATTCTGAGCAATTTCGACAATTTCCGCTTTTACCGGACAAGAATCGGCATCCACAATGACCTTTATATTTCCTAATGTACTATAAATTCTACATCACTCCACATATTCCTGCTTAAAATAGGAATAAGTTTTAAATCTTGAATTTGTCGAATTTTCTTTTGGTTCTGAACTTGACTTCTATTCATAATTAGTTTATTCGTTCGGAAGTAAGTCTAAACCTATAATAAACATTTTTATCACAATTTTTTATTATAGTATAAACAATAGTATTTTTCCATTATTTTTTCTTTCATAATAAAAAACTTTATTAAACAATATGATGGTTCAAACGATTTTTGACTCATTTCGTGTGAATCAAGGTTTCCCCCACCTTTTTGGGTTATGCTGAAAAAGTTCGGCTAAAGATCGAACACTGGCATATAACAAAGCCAATAAAAAAGAAAACTAGCACAAAATTTATGCACTAGTCACACTCACTTATTGAGATATTTTTCTTTTATAATACTGATTTAAAATGATATTTGCTGTTTCTTCCACAGCCTTGTTCGTCACATCAATGGTTTGGCAACCAATTTTGGAAACAATTTTCTCAAAGTATTCAAGTTCTTCGTTAATTCTCGTTAAGTTGGCATAGCTCGCTTGATCATTTAGTCCTAGGGAAATTAAACGCTCCCGTCTAATACTATTTAATTTTTCCGAGCCGATTTTTAATCCGAAGCATTTTTCAGACGAAGTTTGAAAAAGCTCCTCAGGTGGGTCGACTTCAGGAACTAACGGTACGTTAGCAACTTTGAGTCGTTTATGGGCTAAATATTGCGAGAGTGGCGTTTTCGATGTGCGCGAAACACCAACAAGGACGATATCAGCTTTCAAAATCCCTCTCGGATCTCTTCCGTCATCATACTTGACTGCAAACTCGATTGCCTCCACCTTTTTGAAATAGTCTTCATCGAGCTTTCTTACCAATCCTGGTTCAAAAAGCGGTTTTATCCCACTTGCTGCTTGAATTTCATCAATTAATGGCCCAATGATGTCACAGGCATAGATTTGCTCTTTCTTGCTCGCTTGCTTCATATAGTTGCGAATCTCTGGTTTTACCAACGTATAGGCAATCATTCCCTTGTCCATTTTCACAAGTGAGATAACTTCATCAATATCTTCAATATCTTCTACATATGGGAATCGTTTAATGGTGGTATTGCTACCATTAAATTGGCTGACTGCAGCCTTTGTTACAAGCTCTGCTGTCTCCCCAACAGAGTCAGATACAACATAGATGATTGGAACCTTTCCCATTTAAAAAACCATCCCCTCTGTCACTTTTTCGACTATGTTTTCCCTTATAGAGCTTTGTAGCTACAAAACAAAAGATGCTTTACACTCATTTTCAAGTCAATTTTCACAGATCAAGTTTTTGCATCCATTTTTTAAGGCCCCTGTTTCGATAAGCAATAGCAGTATATGTACAAATAACCATTTATTCATTATTGGCAAGGGCAACCAGCGCTTTTGTTAAATTCGTTTTCGTAACTCTGCCAATCACTTCAAATCCTTTATCTGTTTCTTTAACGACAGGTAAAGCATCAATTTGTTTATCAATTAATTTACTTGCTACATCAATTAACAAATCTTCTTTTACACACATCGTAATATTGGGCATCCTTGTCATTATAATATTAACCGGGAGAGTCGTTAATTCCTGCTTGCCAATACTTGCGCGAAGTAAATCTTTCCTAGACAGCACTCCAACTAAAAGATTTTTCTGATCTACCACAAATAGTGTTCCCACATCTTCGAGAAACATCGTTACGATCGCATCATATACAGAGATATTTTCATTGACAACGACCGGAATAGATTGATAGTCCTTTACATACAGTTTTTTGAGACTCTCAGTTAAAAGCTGCACCCCTGATTTCCCTGTATAAAAATAGCCGACCCTCGGTCTAGCATCTAAATAACCTGCCATCGTTAAAATGGCCAAATCTGGTCGCAGCGTAGCACGAGTTAAGCTTAACCGCTCAGCAATCTGCTCTCCAGTTATAGGACCATTTTCCTTCACGATTTCTAAAATTTGCTCTTGTCGTTTGTTCAGCTCTATTGTACTCACCACCTAATCAACCTAGTGAATAATGCTATACTTTATGACTATTATTATATACTACTTAAAGTTGTACTGAAAGTTTTTACTTAATGGACTATGCCAATATTCCGAAACTATCAGCAAGAGCCCGCTCATGTAGAGCAGGCTCTTACAAATAAAAAGACAATTGGATGAATTCTCCGACTTATACCGTTTTCTATTTCACGATTATTTCAGTAACATCAGCAAAACCTTTAATCACATTTGCTACTCTCGCTAATAAACTCAGTCTATTTGTTCTTAACTGTTCATTCTCAACCATAACCATTGTATGCTCAAAATAGTTGTTGATCGACGCCTTTAATGATACAAGTAATTGAAAATACTCTTCTTCCGTTACTTCAGTTTCTAGAGCATTCTCTACTGCAATCAACGCTGTATTCAGCTCGCTTTCCTGCTCATTTTCAAATAATGCTGAATCAACATTCACCAGCGTTTCCGCCTTTGCAGCAATATTTATCACCCTGCTCAGAGCTTCAATCGTTTCTTTAAAATCAGCATCCTCTTTATGAGCATTCAGTGTTTCTGCTTTACGCACCAGCACTGCTACACTTCCTATTTTTTGCGAAATAATAGCATCAATAACGTCATAGCGAATGCCCCGTTCCTGTAGAACGTACTTTAACCTAAGTTTAAAGAAAGCAATCAGTTCATTCTCTAAATCAGCTCTCGTCATCTTTGAAAATTGAGCTTCTTCAATCGAGTCAATTGCAAGCAAAATAAGTTTCTCAAGTTCGACATGCCAGTTTTTATTGATCAGTGTTTGCACGATTCCAGTCGCTTGCCTTCTTAATGCATACGGATCTTGAGAACCGCTTGGAATCAATCCGATTGCAAATGTAGATGCAACTGTATCTAATTTTTCAACAATTGCCAATGCCGCTCCTGGGTTCGATCCCGCTGTATCATCCTCCGCATTTCTAGGCATGTAATGCTCATTAATCGCTTTCGCGACTTCTTCCGCCTCGCCCTTTTGAATAGCGTATTTCTCACCCATAATCCCTTGAAGCTCAGGGAATTCGTACACCATATTCGTAACGAGATCAAATTTACTTATTTCTGCAGCACGATTCGTAATATTTTTTTCCTCATTTGAAAAATTCAATTCAAGTGTTAACTTATTAGCTAATCGTTTAACACGTTCTACCTTTTCAGCTAAAGTGCCAATTTCTTCATGATAAACAATCGTTTTAAACTTTTCTAAAGCCTTGTTAATCTCAAGTTTCTGGTCTTCCTTATAGAAAAATGCCGCATCGGCTAACCTTGCTCTTAGCACTTTCTCATTCCCTTTTGCGACGGTTTCGAGGTGCTGGTGATCACCGTTTCGAACTGTTACAAAAAAGGGAAGAAGCTTTCCGTCTGCTGACTTTACTGGGAAGTAACGTTGGTGTTCCTTCATTGATGTTATTAAGACCTCTTCCGGTAGTTCAAGATATTCTTCTGCAAACTTTCCGAAAAGAGCGGTTGGATACTCGACTAAATTATTTACCTCTTCCAGCAAATCCTCATCAATTGGAATAACCCAATTATTTTCTTCTTCTATTTTTTTCAATTGTGATACGATAGCTGCTTTTCTTTCCCCACTATCCGCAATTACATACTGTCCTAAAAGAGTAGTAACATACTCCTCCGGTGCAGGAACTTCTACCCTTTCCCCGAGAAAACGATGTCCCATTGTCCAATTGCTTGTTGCTACATTTGCGATTGTAAACGAAATAATCTCGCTGCCATACATAGCAACTAACCATTTGATCGGGCGAATATATTTCATATCCTCATTTGCCCAGCGCATATTTTTCGGAAAAGTTAAGCCGGTAATAATTTGCTTTAATTCAGGTAAAAGCGAACGGGTTTCTCCCCCTTTAATAAATTTTTCAACATGAGCATATTCAACGCCGCCGATTTCCTTAAAGTAAATATCATCAACACTCATTCCTTGTCCACGGGAAAAGCCAACAGCAGCTTTAGACCAATTACCATTTTCATCCATAGCAATTTTTTTAGCAGGTCCTTTCGCTTCTTCCTGAATATCCTGCTGCGACTCGGAAACTTCCTTCACGATGACTGCCAAGCGACGCGGCGTCGAGTATGAGTAGATTTCTCCAATCTCAATTTTTTGTTCGATAAACCATTTTTGAATTCTAGCAGTAAATTGCTCAATCGAACTTGTGACAAAACGTGCAGGCATTTCCTCTAAACCGATCTCAATTAATAAATCCTTACTCATGGCTCATGTCCTCCTTTGCCTGTAAAATCGGAAAGCCAAGCTTCTCCCTTTCCTCATAAAATGTTTTCGCGATTTTCCTTGCTAAATTGCGACAGCGGCCAATATATCCAGTTCGTTCAGTAACCGAGATAGCCCCTTTAGCATCTAACAGGTTAAAAGTATGGGAGCATTTTAACACATAATCATAAGCTGGATGAACAAGACCTTCATCCATCTGACGATGTGCTTCCTTCTCATAAATATTGAATAAATGAAAGAGCATTTCTGTGTCCGATGTTTCAAATGTATACTTAGAATGCTCGAACTCAGGCTGAAGGAAAATATCTCTCACCGTAAAACCTTCTGTCCATTCTAGATCAAAAACATTTTCCTTTTCTTGAATGTAGGAAGCTAAGCGCTCAATTCCATAAGTAATCTCAACGGAAACAGGCTTACATTCTAATCCACCAACTTGTTGAAAGTACGTAAACTGAGTAATTTCCATACCATCAAGCCATACCTCCCAGCCTAGACCAGCACAACCAAGTGATGGATTTTCCCAATTGTCCTCAACAAAACGAATATCATGCTCTAACGGATTAATTCCCAATGCCTTTAAAGAATCTAAGTAAAGCTCTTGAATATTATCTGGAGAAGGTTTCATAATTACCTGAAATTGATGGTGCTGATAAAGACGATTTGGATTTTCTCCGTAACGTCCATCTGCCGGTCGACGAGATGGTTCGACATAAGCAACATTCCAAGGTTCTGGGCCGATTGCACGCAGGAAAGTATATGGACTCATCGTACCGGCTCCTTTTTCGACATCATAGGCTTGCATGAGAATGCAGCCTTGATTAGACCAGTGCTTTTGCAGTGTTAAAATCATGTTTTGAATATTCATCGTTTCTTCCCTTCCTTCTCATTTTCTAGCATATAGAAACAAAAAAACTCCCGTTCCATATGCTTTTAGTAAGCATAGGGACGAGAGTTTACCCGCGGTTCCACCCTATTTGCTGCCACTGATGACAGCCACTTTCTAACGAACGCTCCGGAACGCCCTTCCTTAACGCCCTATCTCCTAGCTTACACCATCCTAGGATCGCTTTCATAGAGAAATGTTAAGTACTCTTTTCCTTCTTCGCGTATTGTAATTTCAATTATAATATCGAAAAACAAAAAAATTGTCAATTATTCATCACGTATAATCGCTGCTCATTAAAAACAAACCCCGTAATCCAACGAGAGGCAAAGAAACTCTTACAATTTTTCATAAGTTAAATGATGAAAAAGCAATATGAAAATGACTATAGCTAGTTTTTCTCATCCAATCCTTTAATTTGATCCATTTGTTTTAAAAATCGTTTTGTTTTTAAATTCAGGCCTGAGTACTCATCATAATAGGCAGATATAATCATTTTTAATTCTTTCTTTGTTTCCTCTTTAACGGAGATAGTTCCCAATCTTGAAATATCAATGAAATAAAATAACCGCAAAAGCTGTACGGTTGCTTTTGAAATCTTATAATGATACGGGTCTTTCTCAAGACACTGGTGACAAATAAAGCCTCCTTCTCGAATCGAAAAGGAGAACTCACCTTCGGTATTCCCACAAATGGAGCACTGATTAAGCACTGGATACAATCCAAGCATATTAAGGATTTTCATCTCATAAATATTCATTAATATCTCTGGATCGATGCCTTCGTTCATATAGTTTAGAGTTTGATAAAGAAGCTCAAACAGAAAAGGATTCGTTTTTTTCTCATCTGTAGCTTTGTCTGTTAAATCAATTATATAGCTTGCATAGGCGGTAAGAAAAATATCTTCCTTAATCCCTCTCATTGAGGAAAGAATATCCCCTTGTTGAAGATTTCCTAAACCTGAACCTTTCTTAATTAAGAAATATCCATATGTAAAAGGTTGGGTGACGGCCGCTAAGCGGCTGTTTGGCTTTTTCGCCCCTCCAGCCATCACACCAACCTTTCCCCATTCTCGGGTATATAAAGTGACAACCTTATTCGCTTCACCATAATGACTTGTTCGAATGACGATGCCCTCGCATTTTTGCAGCATCGACCATCACCATCCATCCTATAGCAGGACAAAACTAGAGATATGGAAACTTCTCTGCTAGCTCGTTGCTCTGATTTTCGGGTATTTCTTGATTTTCTTTCTCCAATTCCTTGTAGAGAAGATACGTGTCAATATTACCTGTCTCTGAAAAGATTCTCCAGGTAAAATCCAACATCAAAAACCCCACCTTTCAATTTTTCGACTAGCAATTACTATCCCAAATCCTTAACCTTATCATAGCCCTGACATCTAAATTTCATGTTACATAAATATTGTTAAAACGACCAATACATAGGGAAAGCTCCCGCTCACCTGCCAGTTTTTTTAGACAAGTAAATGTCTCGAAACAGGCATATTCTAATGGCTTCCATAATAATTTAGAAAAAAGAAGAATGTTAGTATTCATCCTCTCGAAAACCGAAATCACGAAGCTGAGTCATTTTATTGCGCCAATCTTTTTGTACCTTCACCCACAATTCCAGAAAAACCTTCGTCCCTAAAAGGTTCTCTATGTCAATTCGCGCTCTTTTTCCAATTTCTTTAAGCATGCTACCTTGCTTACCAATAATAATCCCTTTTTGCGAATCTCTTTCAACAATGACTGTAGCCATCACATGAACGACATCACTGTCTTCCCGACGTTCCATCTTCTCAATGACCACGGCTAGAGAATGAGGAATTTCCTCCCGTGTCAAATGGAGCGCTTTCTCTCTAATCAATTCTGAAACAATAAATCTTTCAGGGTGATCGGTTACTTGATCTGCTGGGTAAAACTGTGGACCTTCAGGCAAATACTTTTTAATTTGCTCAAGTAATGTTTCAACATTATTACCTTCTAGAGCAGAAATTGGGATCACTTCTGCAAATGGGTGCCTCTCTTTATAGGATTCAATTAACGTTAATAATTGATCAGGATGTATTTTGTCAATTTTATTAATCACTAGGAAAATAGGTGTCTTCACACTCTTAAATTTCTCAAGGATAAATTCTTCTCCTCGGCCATAACCCTCTTCAGCATTGACCATAAACAAAACGATATCAACTTCTTTGAGAGTGTTTTGAGCGACCTTCATCATAAAATCACCAAGCTTATGCTTTGGTTTATGAATTCCTGGCGTATCAATAAAAATGAGCTGGGCATCATTCGTTGTGAGCACACCTTGAACCTTATTTCTAGTTGTTTGCGGCTTATCACTCATAATGGCAATTTTTTGTCCAATCACTCGATTTAAAAATGTTGATTTTCCTACATTGGGACGTCCAATAATAGAAATAAATCCTGACTTATGTTGTCTAGTTTCTTCTACGTTAGTCATGCAAATCCTCCGGTGTAAATGCTCCAGGCAATAATTCTTCTATCGTTAGTTCTTTAATATCCCCTTTTAAGTTCGTTAAAACTACTTTCATATCTTTTGGGCACAATTCCGCAATTACTTGGCGACATGCACCGCATGGAGGGACAGGTCGGTCCGTATCTGCTACTACAGCAAGAACAGTAAAATTCCTAACCCCTTCAGAAACAGCTTTAAACAATGCTGTTCTTTCTGCACAGTTCGTCATGCTATATGCTGCATTTTCAATATTACAGCCATGATAGACCTTTCCATCGGCTGTAAGGAGGGCAGCTCCGACTTTAAATTTAGAGTATGGTACATACGCTTTATCCATTGCGATCTTTGCTTGTTCGATTAATTCTGCTTGATTCACCAATTACTACTTCCTTTCATAACGAAGACTACTACTTCCTATATTTTACCGTATTCTTGCCGAGATTTCATTAGTTGTTGCAAAATTGTAATAAAAGAATTTGAATTTTCTAAAAAATCAACCTTACGGGTAAAATATATGTGATGTTATTTTAGCGGTTTCTGAAGTCAGATGCAAAAAAGAAAAGCCAATTTTGAAAGTTCTCATGATAAAAGTGGATAAATGAGCAATTTAAATGCTGATTTTTCTCTATAGGTCATTTGTCGATCATCTTCAAAGCTGTTCGCTAGCTGATCTTCACCTAAACAATCTTCTTTCCAAAAATTTCATAAGCAAAATATCCAAATAATAAACCTATTCCAGCACCAATATTGATGGTGAATAATAAAGAGAGCGGAGAATACATGCTAATAATTGCACCAAGAGCAGAACCAAACATCATACCAAGTGGAATTAAACTGTCTAATAAATTTTGAGCATTTTTTGATTTCTTCTTACTCAAAGTACCTTTTTTATATTTGTGCTTCATTCTGACCACTACAAATATTGCAATCCCACCCACAATTATTAGAGGGAGTAAAATATTCCCGATTTCCAAAACGAATCCCACCTTAGCTCCCTCCTTTATTTTAATTGACTCCATCTTAACATAACTACTTGGTGAAAATTTGATTGTTAGTTAAATTCTTTCACAATCGTTCGTCTGCTTATAAATGCCAATATATTTGACAAATATCGGATCTTGTAAAAGTTTGTGCTTATGATTCCTTTATGAAACTAACTTTGCTCGGTTCCTCAAGAACTTTTTTTCTGCTAAGTAATCAAAAGAGCCTCCCTCGATATTCTTGGCCCGATAACTGTTTACGATCAATGGAGGACGTACCGTGCCAGAACTTGATACTCTATAAAAAAACCCATAGACAATACTTGCTTTGTCTACAGGTTTTCAACGCTCTCATCCAATTAGTTTTGGTAAAAATATAATCAATCCGATGATAATTGACAGTAAAGCATAGACCATGACTGCTCCAGCAGCAACGTCCTTCGCTTGTTTGGCCAATGGATGGTAGTCGTTCGTCGCCAGATCAACTAACCTTTCTAACGCTGTGTTGATTAGCTCTAACGAAATAACTCCGCCCACAGCGATTAATATGAATAACCATTCTAAAGCTGTGATCTTTAGAATAAATCCTGTTCCGATAACAAGAATAGAAATCAACACATGAATTCTCATATTTCTTTCTGTCATTATGGTATGCTTTATTCCCTCAAAGGCATAGTAAAAAGATTGGAGGACACCTTTCGCTTTGAAGGGGCGCTTACCTCTGTAATCCGTATTCATCTAAAATGACCCTTTGTCGAGCAAACATTTTTTTCTCGTCCTCTTCATTCTCGTGATCATATCCTAATAAATGAAGGAGGCCATGCACTGCAAGAAAGCCAATTTCCCGCTCAAAGCTATGGCCATATTCGCCTGCCTGCTCGTGTGCTTTTTTAATCGAAATAATGATATCTCCCAACACTCGAGGAAGTTCGTTTCCACTTACTTGAATTTCTCCTTCTCCGATCTCTTCTAAGGCAAAGGAAATCACATCTGTAGGATAATCTTTACCGCGGTACTCACGATTTATTTCTTGAATTCTTTCATTTGTCACAAATGTAACCGAAAGCTCACTCCCCGATTCCACCATTTCTTTGCTCGCTGCGAATTGTAATAAATCTTCAAGCTGTTCGGTCAGCTTCTCCCCTACTTCATTCGTTTCATCTAAAAAATCAATATTCAAACTCATGCTTGTTTCACCTTCTGTTTTGTCATTTCTGGATACTCGATGCGAGAATGGAAAATCCCTTTCAATGTTTCACATAACGTATTGGCTACTATTTCTAATTCCTTTAAAGTTAGATCACATTCATTTAATTGTCCATCCTGCAAGCGATCAGCAATAATATTACGCACTAAACCTTCAATTTGTTCAGGATTCGGACTTGCCATGGAACGGACAGCCGCTTCGACGCTATCAGCAATGCCTATGATAGCCGTTTCCTTCGTTTGGGCCTTTGGACCGGGATAACGATAATCCTTTTCTTCAACCTCCAATCCGTTCTCTTTTGCTTTATGGTAAAAGAATTTCAATAAAGTCGTACCATGGTGCTGTTCTGCGATGTCAACAATTTCCTTTGGAAGCTTATACTTACGTAAAATCTCCGCACCATCAGTTGCATGCGCAATAATTATATTCTTGCTCGTCTGCGGAGGCAAACGATCATGAGGATTTTCGATATTCATTTGATTTTCTATAAAGAATTGCGGTCTATTTGTCTTGCCAATATCATGATAATAACAGCCTACACGTGCTAAAAGTCCATTTGCCCCTATTGCTTCACAAGCTGATTCCGATAAATTCGCCACCATCACACTATGATGATAAGTACCAGGTGCCTCCGTCAATATTTTCCTTAATAATGGATGATTAGGATTTGACAGTTCAATTAATCGCATTGTCGATAAAATTCCGAAGCCCGCTTCAAAAAATGGTAAAAGCCCAATCGTTAATACTGCGGATGCAATCCCCGAAATAAATGCAGCTACAAAATAAAATGTGTACTCAAGTGCATTATAGTGAGCATTTTGCATAAACACTAATGCAAATATAACCATTAAATTAATTGAGGAAATAAACAAGCCCGCTTGCAAAATTTTCGATCTTTGATTTTGCTTACTTAAAAATAGGATGCCTGCAATTCCACTGCAAAGCAAGTAAATCCCCACATGAAAATTTAGCGCCGACGTCACTCCTTCATTGAAAATGATCGTCGCACAAAGAGAAATTGATACTGTCCATAAAATGGCAAGGCGCTCATCAATTAATATCTTTAATAGCATTGCACCCATCGCAACAGGAAATACATAACCTATTTCCGAGTATTCAAGCTGAATAAGGCTTATTCCCTTTAATAATACAATGGAGAAAATAAAAATAATGCTAAAAAGCAAAAGATAATTTTGCCTCGTTTCTCGCTTAAGCTTTAGTTCGTAAAAATAATAATATAAAGCTGCCAACAAAATAATAATAAACAAGCCAAGGCCGATAAATGGAAGAAATGACTTTTCACTATCCAACAAGCCAACAAGTTCTAACTGACGATAAATCTCCGGATTGATGAGCTGATTTTCTTCAACAATAATTTGCCCCTGCAAAATTTTCACAGGCTCCACACTTTCTCTTGCCTGTTGTCTTAGCTCCTGTGTTGCTTCGACATCATAAAATTCATTTTGCATGATGGCATAACGCCCAAGTTCAATAACAGCATTTTTTAAATTACTTTCTAAGTTCGTATATCTTAATTCATCTTCCACCCTTTTTTTAGCATTCTCAATTTCATCGGCGGGAATTTTATTTTTCATAATATTATTAATTGCTGTTATCGTTAAATCCTTGGCAATGGAGAGGTCTGCTGTCGATGCCGAAATGAGGGCTGTAAAAGTTGCGTCGGATACATCATTGGCAACGTCTTCCGTCAAATGCTCCTTTAGCATGCCAATCTTTTCGCTTGTCGTTACCGGTTGTGTTGGATCTCCTGCATCGTCAGTACTTTTATTTGCAGCGCCCTCTTCTGTTTCCGTATTATTTGGCGCCTCTAACTCCTTTTTTACAGCGATCGAAGAATCAAAAATCGAGGTAATGAGATCGACTCGGTTTTCGTTAATTTCTTTTTTTAGCACATAGACATCCGCTACTTGCTCTTCTGCAGCTTCACGCTTCCTTTCTGTGCTTTCTCGATCCGAGACCGTCACCGGCGACCGAATTGCTTCAGTTGCAACAGAAAAAAGGGTTAAATTCAGCTTTTCAGGCTTAACATTACTATACATGACGAGGTATAAAACAAAGCCCAAAATTAGGAACAGTGCTACTCTAAAGAATGAAATATCTAATAAATTGCGAATTTTGGCCAATTGTCGCTGAAATTTCTCCATTTTAAAACTTCCTCCTACATCGTCAAAGTAATGTCAGCAACAAATACTCACTCGTTTTTGATGCTTAAACAAATATCGCCTTATTTATATGTATATGGTTGTTATGAGCAAAAATAAACATGATTATTGTCATAAAATAGTTCCAAATGTATGGAATAGCCACTCACTTATGAAAATGATAACAGGTTTCCTTCCAAGTTTCACCTATATTTTCTAGTTTTCACGATGAAAAAAGCCGTTTGGAAGGTCCAAACGGCTTAGTAGTCAGCGATTTTAAGTTTCATATGCTTGGATAATTTTAGCAACTAACGGATGCCTTACAACATCAGATTGCTCAAGATGAACCATCCCAACTCCTTTTACATCCTGCAATCTTTTTTCTGCTTCTACGAGCCCTGATTGAACTCCTTTCGGGAGATCGATTTGTGTTTTATCACCTGTAATAACCATCTTTGATCCAAATCCAAGGCGAGTTAAAAACATTTTCATTTGTGCATTTGTCGTATTTTGAGCTTCATCCAATATGACATACGCATCATCAAGTGTTCTCCCCCGCATATAGGCCAAGGGAGCAATTTCTATCGTTCCTCTGTCAATCATTCTTCCTGTATGTTCAGTCCCTAAAATATCATGTAAGGCATCATATAACGGTCTTAAATAAGGATCTACCTTTTCTTTCAAATCGCCTGGTAAAAAACCAAGGCTTTCACCCGCCTCAACAGCAGGACGGGTAAGAATAATTCGCTTCACACTGCCATTTTTTAAAGCATGAATCGCCATCACAACCGCTAAATATGTTTTCCCTGTTCCCGCAGGTCCAATCCCAAAAACAAGATCATGCTTTTTCATCGCTGCAATATACTGCTGCTGCCCAAGGGTTTTAACACGGATTGATTTACCCTTTGCATTTTTTGTAATTTCTTCTTCATAAATATCCTTAAAATAATTAAGCGTTCCCTTTTTTGCCATTTGAATAGCGTACATGACATCGCGACCGGAAATGTTGATTCCCTTGCGAATGACATAGAGCAGCTGTTCAATGATGTGAGAGAAGAGCTCTACATTATTTTCATTCCCAGAGACATGAACCGTTTCGCCTCTAGTAATAATTGATACGTTTAACTCAGCTTCCAAAATTTTAATATTCGCGTCCGAATTACCGAGTAAAGAAACCGCTTCATTTGGGTCTTCTAATTGTACTTTAATAGTTGTTAATTCTTCTGTCATTCCGACTCTCCTTGAATGATGGGATATGATTTTGCAATATTCTCGATCACTTGGAAATGCATTGATAAATATACTTTACCATTCTGGATTGTTTGGCGCAAAACTTTTTCTCCCTTAATAGTAGCATCTTCAGGTAAGCCATTTTTTATATCTGTTCTTGCCATTTCTTTCGCTGCTTCAATTGCCTCGTTCTCTTTGTATAGTCTTGTTATATGTTCACTCTCTCGAAACGTATCCTCAATATAAGTTATTGGCAATTCCCATTTTAAAAATTTAAATTTTTTCTCTTTCTTTTCTTTTTCAAATGTCTTATAGCCATGGTCTTTAAAACCCCAAATCGGAATGGAGAAATCCGCAATTTTTAGATAATGCTTCCTTAGTTCATTGCCATTAAACACTTGAAAGCTGCTTTTTAAAGGTAAAATCACTTCAGATTTGTACCAAATTTCACCATATACTTTCCCCTTGGCTGAAACAGACTTTGTTTGTCCTTCCTTCCCAATTTGTCCTGATACTAAAAGCTGTCCAGGTTTCACGTGATCATGGATATCGACTTTTGGCTGTCCTTCTTCAATAAACATATCCACAATTACCGCTTTTTTTGCTGCTACTAAATTTTGTGGCCCGAGTTTTTCAGGCTCCTCCGGAACATTTTTTTCGACCACTTGAAAATGATAGGTTGTCCCCTGCAACTCGACACCAACCCATGTAACCTCTTCAACCGCATTCATTATAGCTCGCTGAATACCTTCCGGTTCCTCAACGAAGAACTGTAATTGCCCTTTTTTTAGTCCAATGGCATCCAATTCCTTCCTAATTTTATGCTCTGTAGCCGGATCAGCCCCATTTATTTCGATGCCCCAGATCATATTCGATAAAAGGAAAAGTACCGTTAAAAAAAGAACTGCACCGACAAAAAAACCACTGTTCTTAAAGAGACGTCGAATTAAAAACGGAAGGCCTGTCCTCTTTAAAAATTTCACCTTACATCCTGAATTCCTTACTGCCTGCTTCAGCTCTTTCATATCTTTCAATGACATTTTAAAGGTCATTGTCTCTAATCCATGCTTTTTAACGTCCCAAATTAAAACTCCATTCCTTGTAAGACGATTAATGAACCTTTCTAAACCGGTTCCCGTTGCTTTTACAGTAACAATTCCCCAATAAAAATAGATCCAATGATTTCTCATATCTTTGCCTCCCGCACTTCTTTTTAACAGAAAGGAAATCACCTAGAGAGATTTCCTTTCCCCATTTTTCTCAACCATTTATTCCTTCAAAAAGACAACTTGATCAATTTTTCCTTCCAGAAGGATCTCTTCCGGAAGAATCGTTTTTATAACAAATGCCTTTCCCTTTACTAATAATTGCCCATGCTTTAAAAGCAGTCTAACTTCCTTGTCAGAAAATGCTATTAATCCCCGGTGGTTCTCAATGTATATATGAATTTGACCGATCATCGTTATTCGGGGTAGGTCCATCATGACATCTTGAGGAAGCTCCATTTGCGTTGTCATCCAGCTTTTTATGCGATGTCCCCACTTTTTTGCCATAAAAAAAGAACCCCCTTTCATCTCATATTTATGAGATGAAAGGGGGTTCTAGCACTTCTTTTTATCGCGAGCGAAAGTTCATGGAGCGATGAGGCTTTTTCGCTCTTGGAGGACCAAGTATTTCAGACCAAATAATAGCATCTGCCAGTTTTTCTCCTTCAACTTTGAAAGTACGGCTGCTTTTGGAAACACTATCCATCAATGGATGTGATTGTCCATTTATACGACTTTGTGTATTCATTCTACTTACTTTTTCAGCATACTGCTCCTGCTGTTTTTTCAAAGCGGCAATTTTTGCCTCTGCCTCTTTTTTTGTATCCACATATTCATTATAAATCGGCTTGGCTGGAGCCTCTTCTACAAGCTCTCTAAATACCTCTGCCATCGGATTCGAAGGAGGAGGGTTTTCAGTACTTGTCGTTGAAGCTTGCCTTGTAGGTCTCTTATTCGTTGGCTGTTCTTTGTTTGTCTTAAACATCGACGAAATGATCCCTAAAAGGATAATGAGTATAAAAGGGTTTTCTAATAAGAATTGCAAGAGAGGCTACCTCCCTTCTTTAATTAGGAGCCGTTTTATCTTTCTGGCACTTCATCTAGTCGTTCTTTTTCCCTTTTTCGTCATCCGTTATTTTACCGATCGAATCTCTCATATCCGTATCTGCTGAAATATTTTGGATGTTCATGTAGTCCATTACACCGATGTTTCCAGATTTAAGCGCTTCTGCCATCGCAAGTGGTACAGTTGCTTCGGCTTCGACCACTTTTGCTCTCATTTCTTCGACACGCGCCTTCATTTCTTGCTCCTGGGCTACCGCCATTGCACGACGTTCTTCTGCCTTTGCTTGAGCAATTTTCTTATCCGCTTCAGCTTGCTCTGTTTGTAACTCAGCTCCGATATTTTTACCGATATCAACATCCGCAATATCAATCGAAAGAATTTCAAAGGCTGTTCCAGAATCTAAACCTTTTGATAATACAGTTTGAGAAATCATATCTGGATTTTCTAAAACCTTCTTATGGTCGTCTGAGGAACCAATTGTTGAGACAATTCCCTCACCAACACGGGCTATAACAGTTTCTTCACCCGCACCACCGACAAGACGCTCAATATTCGCACGAACGGTGATTCTCGCCTTTGCTTTCACTTCAATCCCATCCATCGCCACACCGGCAATAAAAGGAGTTTCAATTACTTTCGGATTTACACTCATTTGGACAGCCTCTAAAACGTCACGTCCAGCCAAGTCAATCGCAGCACAGCGTTCAAAAGAAAGCTCAATATTCGCTCTTTGTGCTGCAATTAATGCATTTACAACTCTATCAACATTTCCTCCAGCTAAATAATGACTCTCCAGCTGGTTCGTTGTCACATCGATCCCCGCTTTATGAGCTTTAATTAGCGGATTAATTACCCGGCTTGGAATTACTCTTCTTAATCTCATACCAATAAGAGTAAAGATACTGACCTTTACACCTGCTGCAAGTGCTGAAATCCACAGCATTACTGGTACAAATGTTAGTAGCACGGCAATCAGGATAATACCGATTACTACTGCCACTAATAAAAAAATCGTTGGTGCATCAATAGGCATATTGTTTCCTCCTTAAAGCTATTCTTTATTTAAATTTGGTATTTCTCGAACAACAATTCTTGCTCCTTCTACTTTGACAATTTTAACATTTTTATTTTTTTCAATGAATGCCCCTTCACTAACTACATCAAGGCGTTCATCTTCAACTACTACGGTCCCAGATGGTCGCAATGCAGTTAGCGTTTGACCAACAAGACCGACAAGCTCTGTTCTCGTTTCATTTGATACATAACCGCTCTCCGTATTTGTTGAATCTGTTAAAACAAGCTTCTTAAATATTTTCATCTTTTTACCAAACACCTTTATCATTAAGATAGAAGCTAAAATTGATACACCAATGGCGATTAGTAAAGAGATTCCCATGTAAACCACATTATCAGTGGCCAGGAATAAACTCGCCAATATGGAAATAAACCCAATTATTCCTGCTACCCCACCCGGAAGGAAAAACTCCAGGATGATAAGTCCTATCCCAAGAACGAATAAAATCAGCGTCTCATAACCTGCTAGACCTGCCACTAAATGACCGTAAAAGAACAGTAAGAGGGCAGAAATCCCCATAAAACCTGGGATACCAAAACCAGGTGAATACAGTTCTAATATAAGCCCTAGACTCCCTACAGAAAGTAAAATAGGGATGACGACAGGATTCGTAATAAATCTTGCCAATTTCTCAGCGAAACTTTCTTCAATAGTACGAATTTCTGCGTTTGGGTATCCAATCTTCACTAAAACTTCATCAATTGAGGCGACAGTACCTTCTGAATATCCGACCTCAAATGCCTGGTCAGACGTAAGTGTTAAAAGCTTTCCTTTCGGAGAGCCAAGCTCAGGTAAATCGACATCCGTGTCTGCCATTGCTAGCGCGTAAATCGGATCGCGACCGTTTTGTTCAGCTGCTCCTTTCATCGCACTCAGCCAATAGGATTGGGCTTTTTGATCGGCTGCATTCCCTTCTGAATCAATAATTGCTGCAGCCCCCATCGTTGCTCCAGGTACCATATATATCTCATCTGTGTTTAATGAAATAAAGGCCCCTGCAGACAAGGCATCTTTATTAATAAATGAGACCGTTTTAAGAGATGTTGACGTAAATAATTTCCCAATTTCCCCTGCTGCATCAACCGCACCACCAGGTGTATTTATTTCAAAAATAATCGCTTTCGCATTTTCCTTCTCCGCAGTTTCTACTCCCCGCTTTAAGAAAGATGACAAGCCTTTCTCAACAGAATTTTCGATCGGTACAACGTAAACTACATCATTGTCAGCTTTCCCGTGAAATGGCAGTGATAGGATGATGAGGGCTGCTAGAAAAGAAAGGAGCGTAACTACCCTTCTGAGCCTCAAATGGCTTTGCACAATCTTCCCCCCTCTCATATATAACGATAGTAATCAATACGGATGAAAGCATGAAAAGGTTTCAAAAATTCGTTACTTTTCTCTTTATACTCTACCACAATTAGGTCAAATAGTTTAATCAATTGCGCCCATTTAACGAAATATCTCTTAAACTAAGTAACAATATATCTCAGGTATGGAACAAATGCAAAAGCAAATAGGAGCTATTGTCTATTGATCGGGCCAAGACTGCACTTTTGGACTGTAAAAACTTATATGAAGTGGCAAACAATTTGCGCGGATAAGTCAACGAGAATTTGCGGCGGTCAAACATTCATTTAAATCGTTCGTACTATGCTAAATTCAAGCGAAGAGCGTAAAAAGACCATAGAGCACGGGCCCTACGGTCTTTAATACGCTTATGAAAGGTGTTGTTGTACAAGTTTATTAACAAGTGATCCATCTGCTTTGCCTTTTACCTTCGGCATAATCGCAGCCATCACTTTTCCCATTTCAGCTTTTGAAGTAGCACCTACTTCTGCAACTGTCTCTTGGACAATTTTAGAAATTTCCTCTTCAGATAGCTGCTTAGGCATATATTCTTCCACATACTGCAACTCAGTACGAATTTTTTCAACTAGGTCCTCGCGGCCTGCTTTGTCAAATTCATGGAGGGAATCCTTGCGTTGTTTTACTTCACGAGAAAGGACTGTTAACTCTTCATCCTCGGATAACTCGTGACCAAGCTTAATCGCTTCATTTTGCAAAGAAGCCTTGACCATCCGAATAACGGAGAGTTTGTCTTTTTCTTTGTTTTTCATCGCCTGCTTCATATCCTGATTCAAACGCTCGAGAAGACTCATTACTTACACCCTCTCTTACCACTTACGTTTTCTTGCAGCTTCAGACTTTTTCTTACGCTTTACGCTAGGTTTTTCGTAGAATTCACGCTTTCTAGCTTCTTGTATAGTACCCGATTTAGATACAGTACGTTTAAAACGACGAAGAGCATCTTCAAGTGATTCGTTTTTACGAACAACAGTTTTAGACATTCTCTTTCCCTCCCTCCGAACACAACACACTTACACTACATGAAACCATGTACTTTGCAATTATAATATAATGACGGGGCAAGGTCAACAGTATTCGCTCCTATTACCACACGACTCCTATTTTAACCTTTGTTGAAAAAGCTAATTGTCGTATTTTGTTGTAATTAGTATCATTATAAATTCCTCATTACAAGAAATATAGGCATGCTTGTCTTCTTCACGCCATAGAGTTTATGGAAAGGGTGATAAGCTTGTTTAATATTTTGGTATTTATCTTTTTTATTATCTTGTTTCTCATTGGGATGACTGTTTTAAGAACAGGCTTGTTTAATGCATCTGCCTCCTCTTCAAAACAATGGTTAATTAAACTTACCAATACCCCCTTTAGGGGAATGCTTGTTGGAACTGTTGTTACTGGGATCCTGCAATCAAGTTCAGCCGTTATGGTAATGACAATTGGCCTTATTGGAGCAAAAATGCTCACCTTTAAGCAGTCAATCGGCATTATTTTAGGAACGAATATAGGCACGACTTTTACAACTGAATTCATTACTTTCAACATCAATTCCGCCATAGTTCCGATTGCGATAGCAGGAGCGATTCTCGCATTAGTGAAAAAAACGATCCTTAAAAGCATTGGATTCGTTTTACTTGGATTGGCCCTCATTTTTTCAGCTATGAATGGATTTGAACTTATTGCTACACCAATTGCCGCATTGCCATGGATAAACGAGTATACTTCAATGCTTAATCAAAATCACTTTGCGAGCATCGTTGCAGGAATGATCATAACCATGATTATTCAATCAAGCACGGCAACAACTGGGATTGCAATGGGATTTTTAAGCAGCGCTGTAATCGGAATTGATGCTGGAATTGCCATAATGCTAGGAGCCAATATTGGTACCTGCATTACTGCCCTTCTTGCCAGCATTGGCGGAGGTAATGAATCAAAGCTCTGTGCCTATGCCCATATATGGTTGAATCTTCTTGGAGTGATATTGTTCTATCCATTTATTCCTTACTTATCAAAACTCGCTCAAATACTTGCAACACAGCCAGATGTCCAATTAGCTCATATTAGTTTGATCTTTAACTGCATTTCATCCATTATCGCTCTACCTTTTGCTAACAAAATAGCCGACATAATGTTGAAATTTTATCAGAAATAAAAAAGATTGAGTGAATCCGCTCAATCTTTTTTTAAGGCTTTGCTGTATGTCCTTGTTCATTATTGGCTCATTTTCTCTCTTATTCCATGAGACCAAGAGTTCACATGAAATGAAGAAATAATCAATTTCTCAAAATATTGTTAGAACCTAGCATAATTCGACTCTGTTAATAATCGGAGTTTGAAGCTAATCCTTGTACAATTGCAATGCCAGAGCTTGCACCAATTCTTGTCGCCCCAGCGTCAATCATATTTTTTGCGTCATCGGCACTTCTTACTCCTCCAGATGCTTTTACGCCAATATTCGGTCCAACAACTTTTCTCATAAGGCGAATATCTTCAATCGTTGCTCCTCCCGTGGAAAACCCGGTTGATGTTTTCACAAAATCTGCACCAGCTTTGACAGATAATTCACAAGCAGTTACTTTTTCTTCTTCAGCAAGTAGAGATGTTTCAATAATTACTTTAGTAAGTGCCTTACCTTTAGCCGCTTCTACAACCGCACGAATATCCGCTTCTACTAAATCAGTATCACCACTCTTTAAAGCACCGATATTAATTACCATATCCACTTCTGTTGCCCCGTTATCAATCGCATTCTTCGTTTCAAATGCTTTTGTTTCGGAAGTAGCTGCCCCTAACGGAAAGCCAATCACTGTACAAACCTTGACATCGGTACCATCAAGAATTGCACTTGCATAGCGGACCCATGCAGGGTTCACACAAACAGAAGCAAATCCATATTCCTTTGCTTCCAAGCAAAGTTTTTCAATTTGCTCTTCTTTCGCATCCGCTTTTAATAATGTATGATCAATATAGTTGGCAATGGTATGTTCCATTTTTTCAAGCCCCTTTCCAATAACATTAAGTTGTACGTACCTCTCTCATCATATCATTGAAGCTTTTCTTTTTCGAGCTTATTTTTTGTCATTTTCACAAAAATAACCGATCACCTTTTTAAATGGACATTAAAGTTTCCCTAGCTTTTTTGCCATTTAGAAAGCACCATATTCGTCATCATTACTCCAAAAGCTTGCAACGGTAAATTTCTATGAAAAAATCATACAAATTGAGAACGTCAGATTTTAGCACTTAATTTTAGAAAGAATACAGCAGCTATTTTCCTATACATTGCTTCGGAAAAACAGGGAACAATTAAAATTTATTTGTTGCTGCGAAACAAATGAGCTTTCCTTCATGCCCATCGCCGACCAAACTATCGTGAAAAAATACCTCCAGTTAAATTGGCTGAAGGAGGAGACGTGAAGTTTGATAGGCAAAAGCTCCTGTTAGACGCACCAAAAAATGGACAGAAAATAAAAAGATGTCCAAAGGTGTAGAAGTTGGGACATCTTTTTATTTTAACGATTATACTGCTGTTTCTTGGACATCCAAATCATTTAATACGCGAACAAATTGGCCTTCATTATATGGATAGCCAGCCTTTTCAATCTTTACTTTAACAATTTTTCCAATCAGGTCTTCAGTGCCTTTGAAAACGACTTTTAAATAGTTATCTGTATATCCTTCATACATCTCACCATTTGGATCATCCTTGAATTTTTCTTCAGGTATCACTTCAAGAACTTCATTTTCAAATTGGGAAGCATACTCTTTCGCTAATTGATCCGAAAGCGCGATGAGGCGATGAACTCTTTCATTTTTCACATCCTCATCTACTTGATCCTCCATTCTTGCTGCTGGCGTACCTGTTCTTTTAGAGTATGGGAACACATGAAGCTCAGAGAATTGATGTCTTTTGATAAAATTGTAAGTTTCCATAAACTCTTCTTCTGTTTCTCCCGGGAAACCGACAATCACATCTGAGGTGACCGCGAGACCGGGAAGTACTTCCTTTAAACGCTCTAATCTTTCCGCAAAGAATTCCATTGTATACTTACGACGCATTCTTTTTAACACCGTATTTGAACCAGATTGGATTGGAATGTGTAAATGTCTGACAATGACATTTGATTGATCGATGACATCAATAACTTCATCCGTAATCTGACTTGCTTCAATGGAAGAGATACGAAGGCGCTTCAATCCTTTTACCTGATCTTCTAAATCTCTTAAAAGGGATGCGAGATTGTAATCCTTCATGTCTTCTCCATACCCACCTGTATGAATCCCGGTTAAGACAATTTCTTGATATCCAGCATTCACCAACTGCTGTGCTTGACGGATAACTTCTTGTGGATCACGTGATCTCATGAGTCCACGCGCCCAAGGAATGATGCAGAATGTACAGAAATTATTGCAGCCTTCTTGAATTTTCAAAGAGGCTCTAGTACGGTCTGTAAAAGCAGGCACGTCTAATTCTTCATAAACGCGATTTTTCATGATATTTCCGACGCCATTAATCGGCTGACGTTCCACCTTATATTGCTCAATATACTCAAGCATTTTCACCCGATCCTGAGTACCGACCACAATATCTACCCCAGGAATCGCCATGATTTCTGCTGGTGAAGTTTGTGCATAACAGCCTGTTACACAAATAACTGCATCAGGATTCTTTCTAATGGCACGTCTAATCACTTGCCGGCTTTTCTTATCTCCAGTATTTGTAACAGTACATGTATTAATGACATAAACATCCGCTCGGGATTCAAAATCTGTTCGGTCATAGCCCTGCTCTTTAAATAATTGCCAAATGGCCTCTGTTTCATAATGATTGACTTTACAACCTAATGTATGAAAGGCAACTGATGCCATTTATCTTCACCCCATTAATTCAGTTTGAAAAGAAACAGCAGCTAATGCATACAATGGTGCTGTTTCTGTTCTTAAAATTCTCGGACCTAAACTACAAGAAAGGAAACCAGCATCATTTAACAGAGCTATTTCTTCCTCTGTTAATCCACCCTCCGGTCCAAATATAATGAGAATGGATTGCCCCGCTTTCATTTCTTTTAATACAGAGGAAAAAACGGATCCTTCCCCTTGCTTCGCACTTTCTTCATAAGCCACCAATTTATAATCATAATTTTCACTTAACTCGACTAGTTTTTTTAAGGAAATTGGCTGGTGTACTTCTGGCCGTATGTGACGATGGGATTGTTCGGCCGCTTCCTTTGCAATCCGATTCCAGCGTTCAACCTTTTTAAATGCCTTTTTTTCATCCCATTTCACAATGGAGCGAGATGCAGTAAAAGGGATAAACTTAGCTGCCCCTAATTCCGTCCCTTTTTGAATAATCCACTCCAGTTTATCCCCTTTGGGCAGACCGCTCGCAATGGTCACCTGTATCGGCATTTCAACAGAAGCTTCTTCCCATTTTACAACTTTTGCAACGACTTGTTGATCGGTAATTTCTTCTATCCGACAGAGGGCACTTTTGCCTTTGGTAACACAGTAGATTTCATCATCCACTTGCAAACGCATTACCTTGACAATATGATGGCGATCATCATCAGAAATATAGAAACGATTATCTTCGAAATTTCTCACAAAATATCGCTGCATTTTAAGCACCTCTTAACTAAATTCGTTTTGCAATGAACGCAACCCAATCTTCCATTTGAATGGTTTCAACAATTTCAAACCCAGATGTAATCATTGCTTCTTTAACCTCTTGCTTCTTTTGCAGGATAATTCCAGATGTTATGAAATATCCGTTTTGTTTTACAATCCGTGCTGCATCATCTGTAAAACGCAGAATGACTTCAGCAAGAATATTAGCTACCACTACATCAACAGGTCCTGTGATCCCATCAAGCAGGTTATTTTGAGAAACAGTTGCTCGATCGTGGACCTTATTAAGTTTAATATTAATTCTGGCTGAATTGACAGCCACTTCATCCAAGTCCAGTGCTTGTATTTTTTCTGCTCCTAACAAACCAGCAGCGATACTTAACACACCGGAACCCGTTCCCACGTCAACAACATGATCACCTTGTTTGACCGTTCTCTCGAGAGCCTGTATACACATGACCGTTGTTGGGTGGGTTCCTGTACCAAAGGCCATCCCAGGGTCTAATTCTATAATGAGCTCATCGCTATGAACAGGCGTATACTCCTCCCAGGTAGGAACGATGGTGAATTTTTCTGAGATCTTTACAGGATGGTAATATTTTTTCCAAGCTGTTGCCCATTCTTCTTCATTGACTTCACTAATCGTAACAGTATTTTTCCCAATATCGATATTGTGAAGAATTAGTCCATTAATTGCTTCTTTAATCTCTTCAACTGTTTCGCCTAAAAAGCTATTAACTGGTAAATAAGCTTTAATAATTACTCCCTCTTCAGGGTAGTCGTCAGGGTTCAATTGATAGATTTCACCGAAGTGGTCTTCCCTCTCCTTCTCAAGCTCAAAAGGATCCTCAATGACAACACCAGAGGCACCTGCTTCATGTAAAATATTTGAGATCGGTTCAACCGCCTCATTTGTTGTATGAATGGCAATTTCAGACCACTTCATTCTACCAACTCCGTTTCCTTAAACTCCGATAACACTGTATATTACTTGCGTTATTCACCTTTAAATGCTCTTTTTACCTTTGAAAAAAAGCCTTCTTCTTGATCACCTTGAGGGACTTTTCCACTTATTTCGGCAAATTCCTGTAGCAATTGCTTTTGCTTTTCAGTCAACTTCGTTGGTGTGACAATTCGCATTATAACGTGCTGGTCACCAACTCCATATCCCCTTACATTAGGAACTCCTTTTCCACGAAGACGGAATTTAGTGCCTGTCTGTGTACCTGCTGGAACCTTAAGCTTTACTTTGCCATGCAGCGTTGGCACTTCTATCTCATCACCAAGAGCTGCCTGAACAAACGTGATCGGCATTTCACAATAAATATCATCCTCATCCCGCTCAAAGAATTCATGGGAGCGAACATGAAATACTACATATAGATCCCCAGCTGGACCGCCGTTAATGCCAGGCTCTCCTTGTCCTGATACTCTTAGCTGTTGACCGTCATCAATTCCAGCGGGAATTTTGACATGAATTTTGCGACGTTTTTTCACTTTCCCTGTGCCGCCACAAGTTGAGCATTTATGCTTAATTTCTTTGCCTGTACCGCTGCAATGATGACAAACTCTTCGGTTTACTATTCTTCCAAAAGGAGTATTCTGCTCTACATTTAATTGACCGCTACCATTACAGTGCTTACAAGTTTCCGGCTTCGTTCCCGGTTTTGCCCCACTTCCGTGACAAGTATCACATGTCTCTTCACGTGGAATTTCGATGTCTGTTTCTTTTCCAAAGACTGCTTCTTCAAAAGAAAGCGTCATCGTATATTGAAGGTCAGCACCTTGCCTAGGAGCATTGGGATCACGACGTCTGGAACCACCGCCGCCAAAAAACGTTTCAAATATATCCTCAAAGCCACCGAAGCCGCCGCCCCCAAAGCCTCCACCACCGAAGCCTTGATTTGGATCAGTGTGACCGAATTGGTCGTATTGTGAGCGCTTCGCATCATCGCTTAATACTTCATACGCTTCCTTAACTTCTTTAAATTTTTCGTCCGCATCCGCCTCTTTATTAATATCTGGATGATATTTTTTCGATAACTTTCGATATGCTTTTTTAATTTCGTCTTTAGAGGCGGATTTGCTTACTCCTAAGACTTCATAATAGTCTCTTTTACTCAACCTTACCACTCCCCGAATCCATTCGCATAAAGGTTATTTTAACACTCAAACTTGTAGAAGTGCAAATAAATCTATCACTAGGACCTTACATAGAAAAAGCCAAAGTCATAAAGACAGTGACTTTGACCTTTCTATATTCTATATTCAATAACTAATTCGATGCTTGTCGCCGATGGACGAGCACTCTCCGCTTTTCTATTTGTCTAGCTTCTGCGGCTAAACCCTCGAGACACTTCAGTCCAGACGCGAAAGTCAAAAGTGCGACTTCCACTTCTGGCCTTCCAGTGCTTGTCGGGTTTGTTCAAGCCGCATCCGCTTTTCTATTTATCATCTTTGATTTCTTCGAATTCAGCGTCTACAACGTTGTCGTCTTTAGGAGCAGCACCTGCTTCTCCTTCAGCTCCCTGTGCAGCCTGTGCTTGCTTGGCAGCTTCCTCGTAAAGCTTAACAGAAAGGTTTTGAACGATTTCTTGTAGTGCATCCTTTTTCGCACGGATTTCATCAAGATCATTCTTTTCAATTGCTGCTTTAAGTGCATCTTTCGCTTCTGTTGCTTTCGTTACTTCCGCTTCATCAACTTTACCTTCAAGATCTTTTAATGTTTTATCTGTTTGGAATACCAATTGATCCGCTTCATTGCGTAATTCCACTTCTTCCTTACGCTTTTGATCAGCCTCTGCATTTGCTTCAGCCTCTTTAATCATTTTATCGATTTCATCATCAGATAGACCTGTTGAAGATTTAATTGTAATTGCTTGTTCCTTGTTGGTTCCAAGATCTTTCGCACGTACATTTACGATACCATTTTTATCGATATCAAATGACACTTCAATTTGTGGAATTCCACGTGGTGCTGGTGGAATATCTGTTAATTGGAAACGTCCCAGTGTTTTGTTATCAGCTGCCATTGGACGCTCTCCTTGGAGAACATGAATGTCAACTGCTGTTTGATTATCAGCAGCGGTAGAGAATACTTGTGATTTAGAAGTTGGAATCGTCGTATTGCGTTCAATTAACTTCGTAAAGACACCACCCATTGTTTCAATCCCAAGTGATAAAGGTGTTACGTCTAGTAAGACAACATCTTTAACATCACCCGTGATCACTCCACCTTGAACAGCTGCACCCATTGCAACTACTTCGTCTGGGTTTACTCCTCTATGAGGTTCCTTACCAGTTGCTTTTTTAATCGCTTCTTGCACAGCTGGGATACGAGTAGAACCACCGACAAGAATAACTTTATCGATATCAGCAGCTGTAAGACCTGCATCTTGTAACGCTTGACGAGTCGGTCCCATTGTTCTTTCAACGAGATCTGAAGATAATTCGTCAAACTTAGCACGTGATAATGTGACTTCTAAATGAAGTGGACCTGCTTCACCAGCGGTAATAAACGGTAAAGAAATTTGTGTAGAAGTTACACCAGATAGATCTTTCTTTGCTTTCTCAGCTGCATCTTTTAAGCGCTGCATAGCCATCTTATCTTTTGAGAGATCAATGCCATTCTCTTTCTTAAATTCCTCAACTAAATAGTCAATAATAACTTGGTCAAAGTCATCTCCGCCAAGACGGTTATCACCAGCAGTAGATTTAACTTCAAATACGCCGTCTCCTAATTCAAGGATCGATACGTCAAACGTACCACCACCAAGGTCATACACTAGAATCGTTTGATCTTCTTCCATTTTATCTAAACCGTAAGCAAGTGCAGCAGCAGTAGGTTCGTTAATAATACGCTCTACTTCTAATCCAGCAATTTTTCCAGCATCCTTTGTTGCTTGACGTTCTGCATCGTTGAAATATGCTGGTACTGTAATAACTGCTTTTGTAACGGGCTCACCTAAATAATCTTCAGCATAAGATTTTAAATGCTGTAAAATAATAGCTGAAATTTCTTGTGGTGTATATTCTTTTCCTTCAATCGTTTCTTTATGAGAAGTTCCCATATGACGTTTAATAGATAGGATGGTATTAGGGTTTGTAATCGCTTGGCGCTTTGCTACTTCTCCCACTTGACGCTCGCCGTTTTTAAATGCCACGACGGATGGAGTTGTGCGATTTCCTTCTGGATTTGGAATTACTTTTGGTTCGCCACCTTCAAGAACCGCTACACAGGAGTTTGTTGTTCCTAAGTCGATACCAATAATTTTGCTCATGTTATTAGCCTCCCAATTTTAATATGTAAACACTTTTTCTCTATTTTTTACTGATTAACTTTAACCATTGCTGGTCGAATGACACGATCCTTTAATACATATCCTTTTTGAAATTCTTCCACGACAATGTTCGAATCATATCCCTCTTCCGCAACCTGCATAACCGCTTGATGGAAATTCGGATCAAACTCCTTCCCTTCCGATTCAATCACTTCTACGCCTTCTTTCTTTAAAGCATCAAGAAGACTGCGATAAATCATTTCCATGCCTTGGAGCAAGGATTTCGTCTGTTCATGATCGGTCTCCACATTCAATGCACGTTCAAAGTTATCCAATACAGGCAGAATATCAGAAATTAAATTTTGTGCTCTATATTTTTGCGCCGCTTCATAATCCAATCTAGCTCGACGGCGAGAGTTTTCGAAATCAGCTTGTAATCGAAGGTAGCGGTTTTCTTTTTCTTCCAGCTCTTTTTGCAGAGCTGCAAGCTGCTCTTCTAGCTTTGTAAGTTTTTCTTCATCAACAGAGGATGAATCTTCAGGTACTTCCTCTTTCTCTTCATCAATTATAGGTTCAATTTCTTCTTGAATATTTTGTTCTTCGTTGGTAGACACCGCTTCTTCCTCCAGTGTGTTTTTTTCTTCAGCCAACGTTTTCACCTCCCTTTAAAGTAGACACCGACTAAATCTGTCAGCTAACATCTATGTAAATCAAAAAATAACAGCAACGCAAGGAAAAGGGATGGAATTGCTTAATTCCACCCTTTATCAATATTTCCAGCACTACTTACTTTGATACAGCTTTGTTAGCACTACCGATAAATCGTTGCTAAAAAATTTTAATAAACTTATAACTCTTGAATATTCCATTCGAGTTGGCCCTAAAATAGCAATCGTACCTAATTGTTCAGTTCCAATTGAATAAGTGGCGGTGATTAAGCTGCAATCATCCATTGCAGAATTGCCATTTTCCTTCCCAATTTTAACATTAATACCAGAAGGATTTTTTCGAATGATATCATACATATCTTCCTCATGTTCAATCATTGTCAACAGGTTTTTCACTTTACTAATATCATGAAATTCCGGTTGACTGAGCATGTTCGTTTTACCACCAAAAAATAATTTTTCATTTGTTGGAATTTTCAACGTTTCTACCAGTGAAGAAAACATCGAATCATAACTGCGAATATGCTGCCGCAAAACAAGAGCTACTTCCTTGTAGATTTTTCCGTTTAATTCCTCAAGTGGGACACCTGTAAGCCGTTCATTCAAAATATTGACAAGCTTCTCAATATCACTAGAATCAATTCCAATCGGTAGATGGAACATCTTATTTTCTACATGCCCAGTATCTGTAACAATAATGGCAATCGCTGTTTCATCGTTCAAAGGGACAATTTGAATTTTCTTTAGCTTGTTCTCCCTCACTGCTGGACCAAGAACTATAGCAGTATAATTTGTCAACTCTGATAAAATTTGTGCAGATCTTTGAACAATCTTCTCTAATTCATATATTCTCTCCGTAAAAATTGAACGTACAGAGTTCACATCTTTTGTATCAAGTTTTTGCGGAGATAGCAAATGATCTACGTAAAATCTATACCCTTTCTCGGATGGAATTCTCCCCGATGAGGTGTGTGTTTTTTCCAGAAAACCGAGTTCTTCTAAATCTGCCATCTCGTTTCGAATTGTAGCCGAACTAAACTGTATTTCTTCCTTCTTCGACAAGCTTCTCGAACCAACTGGTTGAGCAGACCGAATAAAATCATCAACAATCACTTGGAAAATTAACAATTGACGATCTGTTAACACTTTATATCACCTCTGTTAGCACTCCTTTATATCGAGTGCTAAATCTATTATTAAATTATCAAATATCAGGGGATCGTGTCAATCATTTAAGCTTTTTTATTCAGTCTGGATGCCATCCCCATTCCTTATTCAAAAAAACCATCATCACATTACTGGACTATGCCTAAGAACGATTGAAATACTTCATTTCCAAGAAATCTACCTTTCCTGGTTAATCTTATATAATTATTTTCTTCACAAATTAAATCCTTTTTCCTTAAATCCAACATTTCATTTGCAAATAAATCCACAGGTGAAATCCCGTATCTTTCAATAAACCGTTCAATCGAAACCCCTTCATTCTTTCTTAATCCAAGGAACATTTCTTCCTCCATTTGCTCTGCTTTTGTCGGCTTATTTTCTTCAAAAACAGGAAGTTTCCCATTTTCAAGTGGATCCATATACTTCTTTAAAGGACCAACATTTGAACGCCGCAGCCCTTTAACATAAGAATGGGCGCCAGCTCCAAAACCATAATATTCATTATTGTTCCAATACGTTAAATTATGCCTGCTTTCATAGCCAGGAATTGCAAAATTACTGATTTCATATTGAAGGTAGCCATGCTTGTCCATCTGCTCCATCAGTTCCTCATACATGGCGGCTTCAGCATCCTCTCCCGGCAAAGGAAGGCGGCCCTTTCTCATTAAATTATAGAAAACCGTCTTCGGTTCAATTATTAACGAATACCCAGAATAATGTTGAATATCTAATGAAAAAGAAGTAGCAAGCGTTTCTCTAAAATCAGCTAATGTTTGGCCCGGTAAGCTATAAATAAGATCGACACTAATGTTTTCAAATCCTGCAGCTTTTGCAAGCGCAATCGATGTGAATACATCTGCTCCACGATGTACACGACCTATTCTCTTCAAAAGTTCATCGTTAAAGGTCTGGACGCCAAAGCTTAAGCGATTGACCCCTGCCTCATAGAGGATTTGCAATTTTTCTTTAGAAAGATCTCCCGGGTTCGCTTCAAATGTAAACTCAGTATCTTGATTGAAAGGAAGGTAATCATGGATGCCTTGACATAAAGCTGCAAGCTGCCTTTCATTTAATGCCGTCGGCGTGCCTCCACCAACAAAAATAGAACGCAGGTGAGACGTTGGCACTTCTTGCAATGTCAACTCCATCTCTTTTTTTAATGAATTTATATATTCATCAACTGGTTGTCCTTGAAGGAACACTTTATTAAAATCACAATAATGGCAAATATGCTCACAAAAGGGGATATGAATATACGCCGCATTAATCAAACAATCACAACCTCGTTTTTTAAATATGAAAGAGAGGTTAGAGTTCTTGTTATAACAAGACTGGCTAACCCCTCTTTCTTAAGTTAAACTCTAAAAAACCCTATTTTTTCTGACTATCATCCATTTTCAATACTGCCATAAAGGCCTCTTGAGGTACCTCAACTGAGCCTACCTGTTTCATCCGCTTTTTCCCTTCTTTTTGCTTCTCAAGAAGCTTTCGTTTACGGGAAATATCTCCACCGTAGCATTTCGCTAAGACGTTTTTGCGCATCGCCTTAATCGTAGAACGGGCAACAATTTTTTGTCCGATTGCCGCTTGGACAGGCACTTCAAATTGCTGTCTCGGAATTAATTCCTTTAATTTTTCTACGATAACCTTACCTCGTTCATAAGCAAAATCTTTATGAACGATAAAGCTTAACGCATCGACTTTCTCTGCATTTAAAAGGATATCCATCTTCACAAGTTTTGATGGCTTATAGCCAATCAGTTCATAGTCAAAGGAAGCATACCCTTTCGTGCTCGACTTTAACTGATCGAAGAAATCGTAGACAATCTCGGACAATGGTACTTCATAAATGATGCTCACCCTCGTTTCATCGAGATATTGCATATCAATGAAGTTTCCTCTTTTTTCTTGGCACAGCTCCATAATGGCGCCGACATAATCATTTGGAGCCATCATCGTTGCTTTTACATATGGCTCTTCAATCCGTTCAATTTTCTGTGGATCTGGCATATCAGAAGGGTTGTCTATTTTTATTTGCGAACCATCCGTCAAAATAACATCATAAATAACACTCGGTGCAGTCGTGATTAAATCGATCTTAAATTCTCTTTCAATGCGTTCCTGAATAATTTCCATATGGAGCAATCCAAGAAACCCGCATCGGAAGCCAAAGCCTAATGCTTGCGATGTTTCTGGTTCAAACTGAAGAGCGGAATCATTTAATTCAAGCTTTTCGAGAGCTTCTCTTAAGTCATTAAATTTCGCGCTGTCAATAGGATATAAACCACAATATACCATTGGATTCAATTTACGATAACCTGGGAGCGCTTCTGAGGCACCATTTTTTGCATTTGTAATCGTATCCCCAACACGGGTATCCCCAACATTTTTAATGGCAGCCGTTAAAAATCCCACATCTCCGACAGATAATTCTTCTGTTTGCACGGCTTTTGGCGTAAAGACACCTACTTCTGTCACTTCAAACTCCTTGCCCGTTGCCATCATCTTAATTTTATCGCCAGCTTTCACCGTACCCTCAACCACACGAATATATGCAACCACTCCTCGGTATGCATCATATAGTGAATCAAAAATTAACGCCTTTAATGGAGCTTCAGGATCTCCAACAGGTGCGGGTACCTTTTCGACAATCTGTTCCAAAATTTCTTCAATCCCAATCCCAGCTTTTGCACTGGCTAAAACAGCTTCAAAAGCATCTAATCCGATTACTTCTTCAATCTCGTTACGAACGCGTTCCGGATCGGCACTTGGAAGATCAATTTTATTGATAACTGGTACGATTTCTAAATCATTGTCAAGTGCTAAATAAACATTCGCCAACGTTTGTGCTTCAATTCCCTGTGCCGCATCGACCACGAGAACAGCACCTTCACATGCTGCTAAACTGCGGGATACTTCATAGGTGAAATCGACATGTCCAGGTGTGTCGATTAAATGAAACGTATAGATCTCGCCATCTTTTGCTTTGTATTTTAATTGAACTGAGTTTAATTTAATCGTAATGCCCCGTTCTCTCTCAAGATCCATCGAATCGAGGAGCTGGTCCTTCATTTCACGAGCAGTTAAAGCATTCGTTTTCTCTAAAATTCTATCTGCCAACGTCGACTTTCCATGGTCGATATGAGCGATGATCGAGAAATTGCGAATCTTTGATTGCCTCATCAGTCTTTCTTCTTTGTTCATATCGTTCACTCCTACTATACTCGCACACATCGAATCAATTCCAATTTAACTAAACGCTTACAGCACATAGCCGTTGGAATTGATTAAATACGCTATTTTTTGATTATAGCAGTCGATTCGGCAAGATTCAACGGAAAATAGAAGGCACTATTGAAACAGCTCTGTAATTAATTCTATTGCCTTATTAGCAAAAGAGGAAACACCTTCTGCCAGCTTCTTGCCAATAGAGGAGAAAAAATTATAAGCCTTCATTTTTTCGAGCTTTGCTTTCTTTTCCTGTATATCATGACTACTGATATCATTGCCTAAGACAGCAAGTTCCACTTCCCCTCCTTCGTTTTCAGTAACATGAAGCGCTTCTTTGAAGTTGTGATCCTCAAAGCCCTTCATCCGATCGATTCCTTCATTTGCCTGTTGCATCCCAAATAAAACAGAGACAAACATCAAAGCCAAGACAAATACAAACTTCAAAAAAAACAACTTCATCATGTCACCTACTTACGTTTTTATTTAGAAAAAGCTGGTAAACCGTTATAAGAACAATTTTTGCTCAAAATCTACTTGAGTTTGTCCTCTATGTGGGCAGATTTGGGTTAAAATCTGCTTTTGCCGTCCTCTTGAGCCCTTTTATGCGAGCACCTTTCGCTCAACTTCCGCTTTCGGGGTCCTCTTGAACTCTTTATGCGGACAGCTTTTCCTCTAATTCTGCATCCACTGTCCTTATGAATTCTTTATGATGAACAAACTCAATGTCGCCAACATCCTGAAACAATTGGGTTATCATCGCAATTGCCTTTTCACCATTATTGCTCATTTGCAGGCTCGTCAACCGGGAAGTTCACACTTTCTGCTTGCCAAAAGACTTCACTAAATGCAGCTGCAAAGGCATCTGCGGAGCGATTTAATTCTTCAAATGTATTATCAACTCCACCAAACTCAACGAGCATTGCATTTTCAGATAAATCCTGATTAAATTTTCCGTTCGTACCAGCTCCTTGCTTTTTCGAAACTCCTTTACTTATGCCTGGATATTTCTTATTAAGCTTTTTGTGTAATTCTTCAGCTAGTCTCAAATTCTTTTCATAATTTGGGTTTTCTGCACCAAGGACAAACATTAACTGAGCGTAGGACTTACCATTAATCTCTATTGTAGTCTTGTCTTTCCGTTGTGAATCACGATGTATATCAATTAAATACGTAAGGTCACGATTAGAGGTAACCGCCGCTTCAACAACTTTTCTCGATTCATCATAAGATCTTCCATAAGAAAGCCCTTTTTCACTTAGATTGGTCATAATATCCGTTTTATCTACAACCGTTCCAATTCCATAACGTTCTAATTGTTTTTGAAGATGATCGCCAATTCTTGTCACATTAATCTTTGAATGATGTGCTCTATTAGGATCTGTAACACCTTCTAAATGAGGAAGAAAGGATTCTCTAGTATGTGTAAAATAAAGATAAACCATTTTTCGATCACCAGTTGTTTGTGCTGGTGGAGGCGCTTCTTCATCCCCATTATCTAAGTCATCTAATTCCTCAATATCTTTTATCGCTGCCTCATTCTCCTTTTGCAACGCTTCAGGAGGTGGGGGGGATTCTATCGGTAAATGCGTATAATTAATGCCTTCTCCAGCAATCACCAGTTCCCCATCAAATATTGAAAATCCTGGCAACTCTCTTCCGAGGAGACTTCTTGGATCATCGAGACTAACATTTGTTGAGACCTTAAACACTAAACTGGTCAAACTTGGTGTTGATTCATCTTTTGGTAGCACTTGTCCAAAAGCATGATTTTCCGTACCTAGGAGGCGATATAACACTTCCCCTGTCAAATGTCCTGTCGCACTATTAATAGATGATGATTTAATTTGATACTCTGGCTTCAAAGATGTAATGAGGCCACTCACCGAAAAGATAAGCAACAGCAATAACATCACGACTAATACAAATTGAAAAACACTGGTCCCTTGTACAGTTACGACAAATGAAGAAGACCTGTTATATTTCATCGTTCCACCTCTTTTAGTAAGTCTACTAATTCTTATGACTTTACTAGAAAAGATAGAACCTTTTTTAACACTCTCCTAAAAAGGAGTGAACCTATTATCTCGTATAGAAGCCCGCATTCTCTTCGTTGATCGAATGATGTAATGCGGCATTTAATCCATTGGCAAGAAGATTAGCCATATCCTCTATAAAAACATCCACTTCTTTTGGTGTTACCATAAGATTATGGCCAAGAGGAGAGAGAACTTCTGAAATTAATTTTCTCTTTTCCTCTTCCTCCAAAGTCCCAATCATTCCCAAAAATGTTTTGCGATGATGCTCATCAGGCAAATCATCTTCTGTTAATTTTTTTCTTTTACCGAAAGTCATGCCTGCTGGAGCTAAAGCACGCGAAGGTCGGTCTCCTTCTTTTAGTTCTTTTCCAAAATGTTTCAAAATGTAATCGATGGTATCGCTTGTAATCGAAACAGCATCGACAACCGTCGGAACACCAATGGCAATAACTGGAATACCAAGCGTTTCTTTACTTAATTCCTTCCTCTTATTTCCTACCCCTGAACCGGGATGAATGCCAGTATCGGAAATTTGAATGGTCGAGTTTACCCTCTCAATCGACCTTGACGCCAAAGCATCAATCGCAATGACAAAATCCGGTTTCGTCTTCTCAACAATCCCTAAAATAATATCGCTTGTTTCAATTCCAGTCAGGCCCATAACCCCTGGCGCAATCGCACTAACAGGTCGGAACCCTTCTTCTACACTTTCAGGCTGTAATTCATATAGATGTCGCGTTATAATAAGATTCTCACATACGTGTGGTCCGAGGGCGTCTGGCGTAACATTCCAATTTCCCAAACCAACTACTAAACAGGAGGCATCCTCTTTAATTCCCAGCTCCTTTAAGAAATGAGAGAATTCTAATACAAATGTGTCTTCAACCTTTCGTTGAAGCTCTGTATCCTGTTGTCTGATACCAATCACTTCAAGAGTTAAATACTTTCCTTCTTTTTTCCCGACTGCATCGGAACCCTCTTTCGTAATTTCTACTAAAGAAACTTTTATATTGTTTTCTTCCTTCTCCTTTATGATCACTCCCTCAACTTGAGAGATATCTTCCTGTCCGTGTACATGATCCTTTTCTCTTTCAGCAATGACCATTTCTCTTGCTTCCACTGCTAAATCGGTTCGAACAGTAAATTTACTTAAATCCATTAACACCTCTCCTTTCCTTTCCTTTCCAGGGAAAATCTACTAGTAATTCCATAAAAATCTTGCTAGTATCTAGCATTACCGTCACATATACAAAACATTCATTTGAAAAAACATTTACTTTCCCGTAAAATAAACAGATAGTATTGCAAAAGATATATCCGTTTGATAAAATATCTCTTGTTCTGCAATTAATGTTAGGATTGTGAATATCGAGTTTTATATAATCTCGATTGCTTTTTCGGGAGGTGAATGGAATGGCAAATATTAAATCTGCTATCAAGCGTGCTAAGACAAGTGAAGAACGTAATGCTCACAACTCAACAGTTAAATCTGCAATGCGTACTGCTGTTAAGAAAGTAGAAGCTGCAATTGTAAATAACGACGAAGCTGCTGCAAAAGAAAGCTACGTAGAAGCTGCAAGAAAATTAGATAAGGCTGCTGCAAAAGGTCTTATCCACAAGAATGCTGCTGCTCGTAAAAAATCTCGTTTAGCAAAGAAGTTAAACACTTTAAACGCATAATTGTGTGAGGCTATCTCTCAAACAGATAGCCCTTATTTTTTGCACAAAAAAGGAACCTTCCCGGTTCCTTTTTTTAAATTCCTCCTTGTAAGCGGAATAAAAACATTTCTATAATCAACTCTTTATTCATCGCACCTGTTTTTGATTGGTAATCAGCCTCTGCTAACAGCTGCATAATCTTTGTCAGCTCTTCATCCTTAAATAACTTTGCTTGGCCTGCTGCCAGCTTTACACGAAAGGGATGGACCTTAATGGAGCCGGCAATTTGCTGCTGCCCATAGCCTTTTCTCGCTAATTCCTTCACTTGATAAATTAGTCGGAACTGTCCAGAAAGGATTGATAAAATTTTAATCGGCTCTTCATTTTGTTTCAATAAATCGTAATAAATGCGAAAAGCTGCATCTATTTTTCTTTGGACAATATTATCCACTAATACGAATATATTTTGTTCCAATGACCTGGACACAAGCTCGTGAACCATTGCGACTGTGATCGTATTTCCTTCTGTCGCATAAAGAGCCAACTTATCTATTTCAGTTGTTAACATGAATAAGTTTGTTCCTGCTAACGTCAACATCTGCTCAACTGCCTCTTCATCAATACTGACACGATTAAGAGCAGCCCGTTCTTTAACCCAGAGCTTTAGCTCCTGTTCGTTTAATTTCTTCGCCTCAACAACGATCCCTTTTCTTTTCAGCTCCTTTGTAAGCTTTTTCCGCTCATCAAGCTTCTCATAGGAGCCGGCAAACACAATGATCGAATACGGAGCAGGTTCTTGTAGGTAAGATTCCAACTTCTTTAAATTATGTTCGGTTTTTGCTTTGGATTTTTCTGCAGTTAAAAAATAAGGATTATTCATCAGAATGAGTCGACGTTCTCCCATAAAAGGAAATGTTTCTGCATCCTCTAGCGCTACTTCAATCGGAGTCTCCTCCAAATCATATGTCGCAAAATTAAATTCCATTTCCTCTTCATTGAGGGCGTATTTCATTAATAAATGCTTCGTTTCATTGATAAGAAAGGACTCTGTTCCATATAATACATATACGGGGGAAAATTGCTTTTTCTTTATTTGCTTCCACACATCTAAAACCAATTTTTTCTCTCCGTTCTTTAACATTCTTACGTTTATCGTATAGAAGCACGGAGTTTTTGACAAGGGAGAAAAATTTTCAGGACATACTAAAAGGGAATTGGTTTCGCTTAAAACCAACTCCCTGTTTATAGTAAACGCTAGCAAATAAGGCCTAGGATACTTATCCACTAGCGGTACACCCTGTTATTACTAGTGTAGCCGGATGAATGCAAACTATTTGTGACAACTCTTGTCAGTAAAGGAAAAGTCGCTTATACTATAAAACGTCTAAGCATTTTTCATGAATTCTGAAGAATTTCGAAAACGAACAAAGCTAATTTGTGCTTCGTTGGCAATTGTTTATTGCTTTATGAGGTCCATCTATTATAATGGAAATAGGAGGGGTTATTGTGAATCCATTTGAAAAAGAAGTACAAAGCAAACGCAATGATGCTATTGATTCTGGAGTAGGTTTTATCGTCTCTTTCGGTTTCTTTGCAACATTGTTCATTATTGCAACCGTAATTCAATACATCGGCTCTTAAGTACATAGTATTCATTTCTTGGGATTGCACATCGTTTGTGCAGTCTTTTTATTTATGTGTTCAATTCGATTTTGCTTTTGCTTTAGCATATGGCTTTCCTGTTAAAAAGGTTCCTTTATCACCTTTAAAATAATAGCCGATTGCTCCGTCCCTATCAGTCCTAAAAATAGTGATTTTCCGCTCTTCCAGGCGTTTCAGAACCTCAGCATGAGGATGTCCAAATCGATTATTCTTACCGGCAGAAATGAGGGCAATTTCCGGTTTTAAATGTTCTAACCAAAATTCTGATGTAGACGTTTTACTTCCATGATGAGCTACTTTTAAAACATCAATTCGGAGAGCTGGATAGGATGAAAGTAACCTTCCCTCTCCCTCTTCCTCTAAATCTCCTGTAAACATCCAATGCAGTCCCCCTAATTTCACATAAATAACAATAGATTGATCATTTCGTTCCAACTCTCTGTCAGAGCTAGGCGATAAAACATGAAAAGTATACTCACTAACTTTCCATTGATCTCCCTTTTGCGCATAATAAATCGGAATTTCTTTATTTCTTGCAAGAGCAATCACTTCATCTTCAAGCTCTGCTCGATTTTCCACAGTTGGAACAACCATTTCCTTAACCTTCATATTGTTTAACACTGCCGTCGCACCGCCGATATGATCCATATCTCCATGCGTGAGAATAAGCTTATCAAGAACGTTGATGCCCTTACTTTTTAAAAATGGAACCAGAACATCCTTTCCCACTTCAAAAGGATTTCTTCGTTTCTTCCAATCCTCAAGTGAAAATTGTATCGTTCCACCTGTATCAATTAAGTATGTGCCTTTATTTTTAGGTAATTGAATTAAAATACTATCCCCTTGCCCGACATCAATAAGTGTGATTTCACCTGGAGAAAAATACCTTTCCACAAAGAAAGGAATAAATAAGAGCAATAATAAAAAAAACAGCCTCAGGTACATTTGCTTATTTGCTTTAAATTTTTCCCATAAATAAAACCCATAAGGGATCCCAAAACAAAGCATGACTAGGCCCAACTGATTCGGTCTTCCAAGTACTAATGTATTATAAGGAAACTTCGCAAGAAACAATGTAAGTCCGTTCAGCAACTGAAAATTAAAATCTAAAAAGGATGCCACCGGAGCCATAATTTCTCCAAACAGAAGCGCAAAGATATACCAAATAAGACATAACGGGAGAACAACAACTGAATAAAGGGGCACAAAAATAATATTCGCGACTAAGGAAATGAGGGGGAATTCATAGAAATGATAAAGCATAATGGGGATGGAGGCCAGTTGAGCAATGAAAGAGGTAGCACATAAAAGCAAGAATGGTCTATCCATGTAACGGCGCAAAATAGAACGAGAAAAAATTAAAGATGCACTTACAGCGAAGGAGAGCTGGAACCCAACATGATAAATGACAAAAGGATCTGTAAACACATAAAAAAGGAACACGATACTAATTATATCAGCAGGAATGAGTTTCTTTCTTGTTAACTTCATGAGAAGCAAAGCAAGCAACATCATAAAGCACGCTCGAATGACAGAGGGTGCTCCTCCTGTCAAAACGATATAAACTGGTAAAAACATCATTAAAAAGAGCAGCATTAGTTCCCTAGAAACATTGCATCTCAACCCGATGAAAAATAAAAATCCCACTAGCATTCCAACATGCAGCCCAGAGATCGCTAACAAATGAATGATCCCCAACCTCTGATATGCTTCAATTAATTCTTCACGGATGAAATTCCGTTCACCAAATACGAGAGCCGCTACAAGAGGAGCTGAATTTTCAGGAAATTGCTCACCGATAAATTGAATGCCTTTTTGTCTCAGTTTTTGAAGATAAAGAAGAGGATTCTTTTGTTCATAACAATGTGCGGGATTCCACTTTTCCACCTCTAATATCCAAAATGTTTGCTCGTAACGCAGGTACTCCCGATAATTAAACATTCGCGGATTTCCATTTGTCTCCGGTTCCTTTAATCGACCTTGTACCTGACAAACTGTGCCAACTGTTAGCTTTGAAAAATTCTCCTTTTCTGTTATGCTGGAAAGTCGATGTTGCAGGACAAGCTTTTCCTTTGATTTGCTTTCCTTTCCATATGCTGAGAAAAAATCTCCGTCAATCTTCATTGGATTTTGAAGAGCAATTATAAACTCTTGCTCATCACCGCTCATTCGAGTCTGATTTTTACTGTCATATATTTTTGCTTGTAAAAAAAAGAGAAGAAACACACTGAATATAAGGAGCAGCTGTGGAAAAGAATATCTTTTGAGGATAAAAAAAGAGAAGCAAACGAGCAAGAAGACACCTGAAAAAACAAGACTTTCTAGAGCAGTTAATACTCCAAAGAGCGCTCCTAAGCCAACAAAAATAAATTTACCTTTCAACGATATCCTCCTTTCAAAAGAATAGGAGATAGCATCTCTCGAAAGCGCACTCTCTCGACGAGGCTACTCCTCCCACTCACTTATAAAGGTTGAAAATCCCACTTTAATCCTCCAGCGGAGTTTCGTATATCATCGCTATAATTTTCAATTTGCACATCCATTTTGACTGCCTCGACATTGCTAATTTCTAGGAGATGATAGCAATAGTCATGATTTTTATAATCATAATTATAATAAATTTTTGTAATGCCAGCTTGAAGGATTTTCTTCATGCAATGGACACAAGGAAAATGGGTCACATAAATTTGGCTTCCCTTCGTCGAAACCCCTTGTAAAGCACATTGCAAAATAGCATTTTCTTCTGCATGAAGGCATCTTAAACAATGATTATTTTCAACAAAGCAACCTGCATCTAAGCAGTGGTCCTCTCCGCTAATTCCTCCATTATAGCCTGTACTAATAATACGGTTATTCTTCACGAGCACTGAACCAACATTTAATCGATTGCATGTGCTTCTCATACTAATTAGATGGGCATTCAGCATAAAATACTGATCCCAAGTTAACCTGTTATCACTCAAATGTCTCACCCTTTTTTCTGACTTATCTTCAGTTTAATGGGAAAGAAGAAGACTCGTCAATTTGAAATTATGGCAATGGAGTAAAAATTCTTCCTACTTAACTACAATGCTTTCCTTTAACTTTTCAAAAGTCTTCTCGCCAAATCCACTAATAGACATAATATCTTCTATCGCTTTAAATGGCCCGTTGCTTTCACGATACTCAATAATCGCCTCTGCTTTTGCTGGTCCTATACCTGGCAACGTTTCTAATTCAGGAGCAGTTGCCTTATTAATATTGATTTTTTGATTAGCGGAATCAGTTCCTCCATCCATCAAGCTCCCTTCACCTATAGCTTCCTCCTCTCCAATCTTCGGAACATATACAACCATCTCGTCTGTTACCCTCATGGCAAAGTTAGTCGCATCAGGATTGGCGTCTTCTGTTATCCCTCCTGCACTTTCAATCACATCTTTGATTCGGTCGCCAGCGGAAGCTCTATATACTCCCGGTCTCCGCACTGCCCCTTTCACATCAACCAATATGTCATGATCTTCTTGTTCTTCTATATCGCTTAACTCTTCTTGCAATGGTTCAGCCGAGGAACCCCAGCTTTCCTCAACTCTTTCATTATCGTTAGACGCTCCGGAAGAAAACAGATAATAGCTAAAAAGCCCTGCTAGAACAACCACAATGGCAAGGTATTTTTTTTGCTCTTTTATCCACTCTATCATTCACCATCTTCCTTTCCTTGACATATTTCAATCACAAAATTCATATCGTTATACTAATGGGTTAATTTTGAGGTTTTCAAATAAAGAAGGAGGGCTGTAATCATGAAAATTGGGATTATTGGTACAGGCAACATGGGGAGAATTATGATCGAAGCCTTTATCGATGGAAAAGCCGTATCCCCTTCTTCGATCATTATGACCAATCGTACGATTTCAAAGGCAGTTGCGATCCAGGAGCTTTATCCAGCTATTAACATAGCCCATGATGCTACGGAGGTAGCAAAGGAAGCAGATCTTCTTTTCCTTTGCGTGAAGCCGGGAAATATGTATGATGTGATTCAAGAAATACTTCCCTTTTTAAACAAAGAACAATGTCTAACTTCTATTACAAGTCCGCTCAACACTTCATTACTGGCATCGCTCCTTCCCTGTTCAACAGCTCGGGCAATCCCAAGCATTACCAACCGAGCTCTGGCCGGAGTCTCACTTCTTACCTTTAGCGAACAATGCGAACCTCAGTGGCAACAATACTTAATACAATTATTCGAGAAAATTTCCACCCCGCTTATCATTGATGAAGATATAACGCGGGTTTCATCTGACATCGTTAGCTGCGGACCGGCATTCTTTACTTATTTAACAAGAAGATTCATTGATGCTGCCGTATCCGAAACCAATATAGACCGGGAGTCAGCAACAAAAATGGCAGGTGAAATGCTGATAGGGCTAGGTGCTCTCCTCAGCAAACAGTTCTATACTTTTGAGTCTTTACAGGAAAAGGTTAGTGTGAAAGGTGGAGTAACAGGAGAAGGGATTAAAGTGTTGGAAAATGAGCTTGGATCAGTATTTGAGCATCTGTTTCAGGCAACACATGTAAAGTTTGCTGAAGATCTACAAGAGGTCAATGCAGCTTTCGCCACAGTAGAAGAACAGAAGAGTCCAAGATATTAAAATAATTCGACTCATTACGATGAAATCCTTTCACAAATGAAAAGAATTGTAGCGATTTTGTGTCAAAAGCATTGGTATGTTGTTTTTGAGTTTTATGAAAGTGTTAAGCAAAAAAAATTGAGAAAAACAGCATAAGTAAAATAGGCTAGAGATGAAACTAATCAAAGTAGGTGGTAAGAATAACAGCGTGGGGCACCTTCGGAAAAATCGGAAAGCAGATTGTTCCTTTCGATGATGATTCAAAGTCGTTTTCCTTCGGACAAACTCGAGCTGCCTGAAGAGTTTCAAAAATAAAGCAAGAGGCATAAATGAAGCTTACTTCTTCCTTTGCATTTTTTCGATTATCATTCCTAGAAATCCGCAATCAAGCGCAAGGTAGGGAAATTTGCGTAGGAGGGCCCGAATGGGGAAGAAGGATTCAGACCATATATGCTTGATAAACCGGGGAGAATAGAAGCCCTATTTGGACAGTTTTGAACAGGAAAGAAGACCATCATAAATTGGAACAAAAATGTGAAAACCTAAAACACAACCGAATGGATTTCAATCTCGTTAAATTGCATGGGTTTGAACAAATTGCAAGTTTTGTGTAGATTTCCATTCGGACTTTTTACCGACTTTTTTGCATGCTCTGGTTCCGAATAGCAGGGACATTCGGACATTCAACCGGATAGGGAAGAACGTAAAAAAAAACGCTGGAATTCTGAGCTGTATTAAGTTCAGTTCAAAATCCCAGCGTTTCTATGTAAAAACAGTGCTGCCAAAAATTATAATTTATGAGCTACAACAAAAAAGACACGTTCAGAATTGGCTTGTGGTTTCCCTGCAAAATCACCAATTTTTTCGAGCACAGTGAAACCAGCTTCAATTAACCATTGCTCATACGTTTCAAGCGCAAATGAGCGTTGAGTATGATTCTCGTCAATCCGCTCATACTTCCCTGAAGACTCCTCAACAAAAAAGGTTAATTCATGCTCCACACTACCGGGGTATTCCCCTGCAAAACAGTTCCAAATGTAACAAATACCGCCATCATCATATGTAAATGTTTCATTTAGGAAGATTTCATTTATTTTATAAAGGGAATGAACATCAAAAATTAGCAAACCATCCTCTTTGAGAAACTGCTTAATCTGACGGAAGGTTTGCTTCACCTCTTCCTCTGTCTGTAAATAATTCAAAGAATCGCAAAATACTCCTATTACATCATATTTTGTCAGCAAATCAAGTTCAACCATATTTTGCTGAAAAAAATCAATCGCTAGTCCTTCATCAGCTGCCTTTGCCTGTGCAACAGTGAGCATGTCAGCAGATAAATCGACTCCCGTCACTGTATAACCGTGCTTTTGCAAACGAAGTGATAATTCTCCTGTACCACAAGCTAGGTCTAACAGCTTTTTCCCAGAAATATTGTATTTTTGGCAACTATCATTAACGATGCGAACCCATTGTTCATACGGAACATCTTTCATTAACTCATCGTATAAATAGGCAAATCGCTCATAAGTCATGAGAGTTCACTCTGAATATTAAGGGTAGGAGCATCACCCCAAAGACGTTCCAGATTATAATAGCTTCTTTCATCACGATGAAAGACATGTGCTACAACATCACCAAGGTCAATTAAAATCCATTTCGCTTCATCAAAGCCTTCCATTCTCTTCACATCATAATGATTTTCTACAGCTTTTTCTTTTATTTCCCGCGCAATTGCTTGCACTTGTTTGTCAGAGTTTCCGTGACAAATTATAAAATAATCGGCAATTAAAGAAATCCCTTTCATATTAAGTGCAACAATGTCCTCTGCACGCTTATCATCAGCAGCTTTTACCGCTATCGTTAATAATTGGTTATCATTCATCAACTAAAGTCCTCCTATTTGCAATTAGATCATTGTATGTGTGAAATGTATCTGGGAATATAGGCTGATTTTTATTCATTAGAAATGAGATCGTGTTCTGCACCGCTTTTATTAAAGCAAGCTGCAAATCCTTGTTGGCGAGCTCCCTTACTTCTTCCACTTCTGGAAACTGGCGCCCTGGTTCAATATAGTCGGCTAAATAAATAATCTTTTCCAGTATAGACATTCCAACTCGACCAGAGGTATGATATTTAATCGCATTTAAAATCTCCATATCCGCAATACCAACTTCCTTTTCAACTAAGAAAGCACCGACTGGGGCATGCCATAATTCACTGTTATATTGGAGCAGCTCAGGCGCCATTTTCTCTGCGAGAATAATTTGTTTCATTTCTTCCTTTGGCCGAAATTTCGCATAATCATGAAAAATCGCGGCGACTTCTGCTTTTTTCTCATCAGCCCCATATTGACGCGCTAAAAGTATTGCTGTTTCCATGACACCAATCGTATGTTGATATCTATGCTCTGTTAAATGCTCTCTTACGATTGCCAACGCTTCACTTTGATTCATATAAATGATTCTCCTTCAAATATTCAATCAGGGTGTCTGGAAGCAAATAGCGGATCGATTTCCCTTCTTGAATTCTCTCCCTAATTAAGCTAGATGAAACTTGAAACTCCGGAATATCAATATGAATAATCGGATACGAAGTTTTGTCCTGATAAGTTGGCCTATTCACCCCGACAAAGGACACCATATGCACCAATTCATCTATTTTATACCATTTAGGCAAATACTCGACCATGTCCGCTCCAATAATAAAATAAAAGCTCTTATCAGGATGCAGTTTTTTTAATTGCTGGATTGTGTCGTACGTATACGACGGGCCAGGACGCTCCAGTTCAATCGTTTCAATTTTAAAATAGGCGACATTTTCAAGCGCTAATTTAAGCATATTCAATCGATCCTCAGTTGAAATCAGAGCGGATTTTTTCTTGTGAGGAGGCTCCTGATTAGGAAGAAACCATATCTCATCAAGCTCCAGCTCATGAAAAACCTCGTTTGCAATGAGAAGATGACCATGGTGCGGGGGATCAAAAGTTCCTCCTAATAATCCAATTTTCCTCATTCACACACCTCCAAACCACTAAGATAGGCTCTTAGCACCCTACCTAAAAGAATTCATAGTCCTACAGGCAATAATAGCTATACCCCTGGGAACTAATTGCCTGCTTTTAAGTACCATTAAGGCAGCACAATCTCTTTGTTTTCTTTTGACTCTTTGTAGAGAACAATTGTGTTACCAATTACTTGTACAAGCTCTGCTACGCAACCATCTGCGAGCTTTTCTGCAACTGCGCCTCGCTCTTCTTCACAATTTTGAAGCACGCTTACTTTCAAAAGTTCCCTTGCTTCAAGCGCTTCACTAATTTGCTTAATCATATTTTCATTCACTCCGCCTTTCCCCACTTGAAAGATCGGGGTAAGATGATGAGCTTTCGAGCGAAGAAATCTTTTTTGTTTTCCAGTTAACATATGGTTCCTCCTAGTTGTTGTAACACTTTATTCGTCATCCGATTAATATCCGGCTTTACATTTGTCCATATTTCAAAAGCAAGCGCTCCTTGCTGAACAAACATTTGAATCCCATTTTGTGTTTTTGCACCTTTATCTCTAGCCTGGCGTAATAGCTCTGTTTCTAACGGGTTGTAAATAATATCACTCACAAAAGCACTTTCCTTTAAATTATGTAATGATAATACTTTGCATTCAGAATTCGGAGACATGCCAAGAGATGTTGTTTGAATAATAATATCATATGCTGCCAATTGCTCTTCCGCCTCATTCAGACTCAGAATATTCGATTTAGCATGATATGGACATTCTTCTACAAGACGCTCCGCTTTAGTCGGAGTTCTATTTGTCAAATCAATATGGGCTACACCTTCGAAAGCGAGGGTAAAATATATTGCCCGTGCTGCCCCTCCAGCGCCAATGATTAACACCTTCTTCTCTTTAAGCTCTTGTAACTCTGATTTGAGAGCTTTAACATAGCCACTTCCATCGGTATTATACCCAATTAGGCGTCCATTTTCATTGGCTACCGTATTAACGGCTCCAATCGAACGTGCCAATGGGTCAACATCGTCGAGCAGTGAAATAATGGCAACTTTATGGGGCACAGTTACATTAAATCCACTCATGTTCATCGCACGAAATCCTTTAACCGCTTCAGCCAAATCCTCTTCTTTAATCGCGAATGCCTGATAATGAGCATCGATTCCATAGTGCTGAAATAAATCATTATGCATGAGAGGCGACATAGAATGGGCAATCGGATTTCCAATTACAGCGTATAATTTTTTCATTCCCCTCCCCAATCCTTTCTATCCTTATATAAGTGACTTACGAAGCATTGCGTAGACCCCTTTTGGAACGTAGACCGCTACTTTCACTCCAGGATCATTGACAGTGATCCAGCCAAGTCCTGAAAAAACAATATCCGTTTTCCCTTCTTTAATCGTGAATTCATGCTTAATGAGCGGTGGGAAGGAATCAATCTGCTCCTTACGCGGTGGAGTCAGCATCTCCCCTTTATGCCTTTCATAAAGATCAGAAGCCTTCTCAAGCTTTGTACGGTGAATTTGAATTTGATTCGAAACATGACAAACAAACGAACTTCTGCCGCCACTAATATAATCAAAACGAGCTAAGCCACCAAAAAAGAGAGTCTGTCCTTCATTTAATTGATAAATTTTCGGTTTAATTTCCTTTTTCGGAGTGATTACTTTTAAATCTCTTTTATCAATATAATGAGCCATTTGATGATGATTGATAATTCCTGGAGTATCCACCAAAAATTTCCCGTCAGCTAAAGGGATCTCAATTATATCAAGCGTTGTTCCTGGGAAGTGGGAGGTTGTAATGACATCGCCTTCTCCCGTTACTTCCTTTAAAATGCGGTTAATAAAGGTTGATTTCCCAACATTCGTACAGCCAACAACATAGACATCCTTGCCTTCACGATAGCTGTCGATCGCTTCTGTTACTTCTTTAATAAAATGTCCCTTCTCCGCACTAACAAGAAAAACATCCTTTGGCTTCAGCCCCAATTCCTTGGCTTCTTGCTTCATCCAGTTAATCAATTTATTCGGTTTAACAGAGTGAGGCAAAAGATCAACCTTGTTGCCAATTAGAAGGATGGGGTTATCTCCTACAAAACGATGCAAACCAGGTAGCCAACTACCGTTAAAATCAAATATATCAACAATTTTTACAATTAGCGCATCTCTTTTCCCAAGTTCATTGAGTATTTTTAAAAAATCGTCATCCGTTAAATTTACATCCTGTACTTCGTTATAATGCTTCAAACGAAAACATCTTTGACAAACAATTTCCTCTTTATCAAGAGACGACTTTGGCGCATAGCCAATTTGCTCCTTATTCTCCGTTTGAATTTTAACTCCACAACCTATACAAATGTATTGCTCACTCAAGATTTTTCCTCCCAAACAATCATGCCCTTTTTACGAAACCAATTTAATATTCTTCTTTCGATCATTCGATTAAATTTTGTCCAAAAGCCATCGGTTGATGCAACTGGTACGACTAATATTGTATGAAATCCACCGCGATTCCCGCCTAGTACATCCGTCAGCAGCTGATCACCAATCACAACGGTCTCTTCCTTCCTCAACCCCATGTTCTGAACAGCCTTATGAAAAGCTCTTACAAGTGGTTTACGCGCTTGAAAGATAAACGGAATATTAAGGGGATCGGAAAAAGCTTGGACCCTTTCTCGATTATTATTCGAAACAATTGTAATGCGAATATCTTCCTTTCGCATCATTTCAAACCATTCCGTTAATTTTGGTGTTGCATTGGGACGATCCCATTCCACTAGAGTATTATCCAAATCCGTTATAATTCCCTTTATCCCTTGCTCCTTTAGTTTTTCAGGAGTGATTTGGAAAATACTTTTTACATGCTGATCCGGTAAAAATATCTTCAACAATGATAGACACCTCAATTTCTTTATCTCGGTTTTATTCCCAATTTTACTTTTGTGTAAGAAGGAGTGCAAGCAATTCTATTATACAAGCCGCTCCCTGCGTCAGAATACGTCGAAATGAAGTAAAAAATCACGATAGCGGAAAAACTTTTCGACACAAAAAGCCTCTTTTCAACAGTTGTGGATAACTTTATTCACATATCCCACATTGATTTATATAGTTTCCCATAACTTATAAACATTTTAATCACAACTTATCCACCGAACACTGTGGATAAACGGAACGGTTGTTCTACCTTCATATTTTTGTTAGAGTAAGAATACAACAAAGGGAACTTACATAATATGTATATTCACCCTTTTTTAGAACGAGTAATTGAGGAGGTGAATTCTGACATGAGAAAGCTGTCAGATGAATTACTAGTTGAATCCTATTTCAAAGCGAAAGAATTGAATTTATCAAAAGATTTCATCCTTCTAATTGAAACAGAAATTCACCGTCGTTCTTTAACTCATAAAATTAAAGCCTCTTCATAACTTACTATTTGCCCAAAAGGGCTTTTCTTTTTGTTAATTTTGCTTGGTCCGCATAAGGCAGAGCACGTCACCAACCTTTACTTCCCTTGGTGTTACGTGTTTTTGCAATGGTTCAATTGAATCAGGATTAAATAAGAGGATCACAGTCGAACCAAAAGTGAAGTAGGCAATTTCCTCGCCTTTTTCCAATTGCTCACCCATATGAATCGATTCAATCGAATTAACAAACATCGCGCCCACTTTCACAATTGCTGTTACACCGGAATCATGTTCAACCTCAGTAATTTTACGATAATTTTTTGCGAGCGTTTCTCTGCCATATTTAAGTCCATAGCGGTTTACCGGGTAGGATTTCTTGCCTAGAGTCCATTCACCAACCACTTTTCCTGAGAGTGGGCTATGTATGCGATGATAGTGACTAGGACTTAAATAGAGCAGAAAGTAAGTTCCATTCATATATTTTTGTGCCTTTTCGACGCTACCAAGCATTTCAATAACGGAGTATTCCTTCCCTTTAACAGTCAAGGTTAATTCAGGGGAAATCGAACCGATATCCTCTAGTACAGCGTCTACCGGACTTACAATAGAGTTTACACCAGCGTCAATCGTCCGAGCTCCTCTCTTCAATCTTCGAATGAAAAAATCATGAAGAGTCGTGAACTCTTCTATCGGGGTCGCCATTTCGTGTACATTGACCTTGTATATTTTCGCAAAAGAAGGAATGAACCATCGACTCGCTTTCGATTGAGCCAATTTTTTCAACAAAAAAGATGTCCACCTTCCATTCGATAATTCAATTAAATTTCGGTAAAACCATTGAATCAAATCGCATTCCTCCATTAATTACCTCATTATCAATCAACGTTTAGACAAAACTGTATTGTATCATACTATATTAAATTCAGCTATACCCGCTTTATCATACCATATTTATTGCCTTGATGAGACGCAGGTAACATTAAAACAAGCGCTTTGTTAAACAGATAAGATGATAACAATTTTTGGCTTATGGAGCAGCGCACCTTTGAAACAAAGTCCCCATAAAGGTTGATAGACTTTTCAGCTTGTCCTAGACGTTAAATATGCTGGAAGCCACAACTACAAATTCGATCCTACTCACAAAAAAACAGCACCCATCTCTGAGTACTGTTCTTTACTTCATTATTTTCCTTCTGTCAATCGTAAAAATTCTTCAACATCATCAATGCAAAGTTGTACTGCTTGCTGCCAAAAATCAGGTTTTGTTAAATCCACATTTAAATGTTTGAGAGCCAAATCTTCAACAGTCATTGAGGCTGTATCTTTTAATAAAGCAATATATTTTTCTTCGTACCCTTTCCCTTCTTCTATAGCTTTCGCATAAATGCCTAATGAGAATAAGTAACCGAAAGTGTATGGGAAGTTGTAAAAAGGGACACCTGTAATGTAAAAGTGTAGCTTTGAAGCCCAGAAAAAAGGATGGTATTCTTCAAGCGCCCCACCGTAGGCTTCTTTTTGCGCCTCTGTCATTAATTCATTTAAGCGCTCCACACTAACAGTACCCTCTTTTCTTTCTTCGTAAAATCTTGTTTCAAAAAGAAAACGGGAATGGATATTCATCAATAGTGCGACGGAACGTTGAATCTTATCTTCAAGAAGCGCAAGCTGCTCCTCTTCAGAGCTTGCATTTTTCACGGCAGCATCTGCAACAATCATCTCTGCGAACGTGGACGCTGTCTCCGCAACATTCATCGCATAATTACGATTTAATGTATGTAAATCTCTCATTGCATATGTATGGAAACCGTGTCCTAACTCATGAGCCAATGTGGAAACATTGGAGGGAGTACCTGAATACGTCATAAAGATTCTTGACTGACTGTCTTCAGGGAAATACGTATGGAAACCACCAGGGCTTTTTCCATCTCGATCCTCCGCCTCAATCCAGCGCTCTTTAAATGCTTTTTTCGCAAAAGCTGTCATTTCATCCCCAAATTTAGAGAAATGTTCGAGGATGAACTCTGCTCCTTCTTGATATGAAATTTTGCTATCTGCTTGTCCAAGTGGTGCATCCAAGTCATACCAACTTAATTTACCGAGACCAAGCAGCTTTGCTTTTCTCTCTAAGAATTTCACAAGAGGCATTTTATTATCCGCGATCACTTGCCACATCGCATCCAATGTTTCCTTTTTCATTCGATTAATATCAAGCGGTTCTTTAATTACTTCTTCCCAACCGCGTTGTTTATACACATTTAAACGAAAACCCGCTAAATGATTTAATGTTTTTGCCAGATAAGTGGATTTATCAGCCCAAGCCGTTTCCCAAGCTGCAAAGACATTCTTGCGTACACTTCTGTCTGGGTTAGAGAATTTGTTAGCAGCTTGCCCTACTGACAATGCCTTCGTTGTTCCATCCTCATTCACATTTACTTTCATTGTACCGACAATGACATCATACATTTGGCTCCAGCCATGATATCCATCAACACTTAAAGCATTAATAAGGGTTTCTTCGCCCTTTGAAAGCCTTTCACTCGCTGAACGTCTTCCTTCAGATAAGACAAAAGAAAGCTCTTTTAAACGCTCTTGGGCAACAATGCCAGCCCAGACATCATCATGAATCGTCGTTAACTTTTGGTTCAATTCTGTCAAGACAATTTGGAATTCAGCATTAAGACCGGTGACATCTCCTCTTAAAACATCAGCCTTTGAGTCCTCTGTATTTTGGGCTTGTAAGCAACTTACAAATGCACCCGCTTGGCGAACTTTTTTCGTGACAACTTCAAATTTATCAACAATTGTCTTAAGATCAATTGCATCTTCTCGCACCACATTTTTCGGCTCCCAATTCGAAACAAGCGCTTTGAATTCTGCAACGAGCTGCTTCGTTTCCTGCAAATGCTGCGCAAATTTGGGTGAGCCACTTCCTCCTTCAAAAAAGACATCTAAATCCCATACTTCTGAATATGTATTTTCCGCCATGTAATTTCCTCCCATTTATATACACTATAAAAAATTTACTCTTTTCAGAAATTTCTTTTTAGTATATCACAATATATTTCGTTAGTCTAAAGATTACTAGTGCCAAAATGGAAGCAGCAAGCATTTTGCCTACTGCTAAAAAGGTGATATCAAAACTCTTTCCAACTTAACGATAGTACCCCCCGAAGTACCACCATCCAAAGAAAATTAATAAAAGGACGAACAATACAATCCATAACGCCGCCCACGCACCACTTCCAGGATAGTATGGAGGTGGATAAGGGGATGGATATGCGTAAGGACCCGGATATCCGTAAGCCATCTCACAACCTCCTTTAATCGAGACTCCACTAATCCTCTATTAATAATCTATGCAACAGCCTGCCAACTGTATAGGCAACTGTCGATTTCTGTTCAAAGGAGAAAATGGAAAGCTACACTTATTAATCATAAAAAATATCTTTATGGGACAGACAAAAACAAACACGCTTTCACATAGGTATTAGTTATAGGCGAATGTTACATTAGCGGAGGTGCCAATATGTCTGGAATTTTGACTGCACTTGGAGTCTTGATTAAAGAGATTTTCTTTCTTGTCTCTTATGTAAAGAACAACGCCTTTCCTCAACCATTATCACCTGAAGATGAAAAGAAATTTTTACGTTCAATGGCTGAAGGTGATAGCCATGCTCGCAATATGCTAATCGAGCATAATTTACGACTTGTGGCCCATATTGTGAAAAAGTTTGAAAATACGGGTGAAGATTCAGAGGATTTGATTTCCATCGGTACAATCGGATTAATCAAAGCGATTGAGAGCTATTCAGAAGGAAAAGGGACAAAGCTTGCCACCTATGCTGCTCGTTGTATTGAAAACGAAATATTAATGCATTTGCGAGCTTTAAAAAAGACAAAAAAGGATGTTTCTCTTCATGATCCGATTGGGCAGGACAAAGAAGGGAATGAAATTTCTCTCATTGATGTATTAAAATCTGATTCTGAAGATGTCATCGACACCATTCAATTGAATATGGAGCTGGAAAAGGTCAAGGAATACATTGATGTGTTGGATGGCCGTGAACGAGAAGTGATTGTCGGTCGATTTGGTTTAGATTTAAAAAAGGAAAAAACGCAGCGCGAAATCGCAAAAGAGCTTGGAATTTCCCGGAGTTATGTGTCCCGGATTGAAAAGCGTGCACTGATGAAGATGTTTCATGAATTTTATCGGGCTGAGAAAGAAAAACGAAAAGAAGGAAGATAAAGCTTGTAGAAGCCGGTCTATAGATCCGGCTTCTATTTCATTTTATCAAACTATCATTAGATGAAAAGATTCATCTCGGCAATTCGTAGGTTTTCTAAGTATGAGCTTTCCTGAAAAAAGCATCTTAAACTGTACGATCATTTGACGCACCTAGGCCAAATATAAAAAGGAGAACACTGACCATAAGCAACAATAGGATCGGAAGGTGCCAGCTAGCCGTAATGTCATGGAACAACCCAAACAAAGTCGGTCCTGTCGCTGCCAGCAAATACCCAACCGATTGCGACATACCGGACAAAGAAGCGGCATCAGAGGCATTTTTTGTCCGTAAACTCAAAAAGATCATAGCTAAACTGAACGCACATCCCCCAGCAATTCCTAATAAAATTGTCCATAACGAGATAAGTATATTATCGCTGAAATAAAGACCACCCAATGAAACAAAAAACAGGAAAGCCATGATTAAAACGAGCAAACGTTGGTTCTTCATGCGTCCTGCAACGATCGGGACAACAAATGATACAGGCAGCGATGCCATTTGAAATAAAAAGAGCATCCAACCAGCACTGTCCTCACTTAAGCCTCGGCTTGTCATGATTTCAGGTAACCAAGCAATCAATACATAAAAAAGCAGTGACTGCAATCCCATAAAAAGTGTAATCGTCCAAGCCAGCGGTGAGCGCCACAGACTTCGCCGAACCGACACACCGTTACTTGCCATCCCAGCTGACGCTCGACTCACCCGAACTTGAGGTAGCCAAAATAGCATGGATATTAGAACGAGCAATCCCCAAATTCCAAGTGCGCCATTCCAACCTAAACCAAGATTATGGGCAAGCGGAATACTCACACCTGATGCAATCGCACCGCATAAATTCATGGACACTGAATACATCCCTGTCATAAGACCAACTTTACGAGGAAAATCCCGTTTAATCAAACTTGGAATTAGCACGTTGCACACGGCAATCGCGAGTCCAAGCAAAATGGTGCCAACAAACAATGGAACGATTGCAGGCAACGTACGGATTGCAATACCAAACATTAACAAAATCAATGCATAAAGCATGATTCGTTCCATCCCGAAACGACGCGCTAAAATAGGCGCGAACGGTGAAAGAATCGCGAAAGCAAGCAACGGCAATGTTGTGAGCAGGCCGGCAGCAGTATTTGACAACTCAAGGGATTCGCGAATGGATCCGATCAATGGGCCTACCGACGTTAACGGTGACCGCATCGTCAATGAAATAAGGACGATGCCTAAAATAATCGGCCACCCCAATGAATACGACTGTTTTGAAGCAGTTAATTTTGCATCGCTGTGCACAGTCATGGTTGCTCCTCCTGTTCTTTGATGATAACTTCTTTTGATTCCTGGATATAGCAATGAACTGCTTCTACGGCACGATCAGCATCCTGGTCGACAATCGCTTCGACCAATTGCCGATGTATTTCCAAGAAATTCGCGCCAGCTTCATAACGAGTCAAGCTTGTAATTGAATCTTGCAATGCTTCAGCAATATGGCTGTATATTTCAATCAATATTTCATTATGAGACGCCTTGATGATTATTTGGTGTAAATGTATATCCTCCGTTACAAAACGGTCAATATCACTTGATTTTGCCGCTTCCTCACAACGTTCCAACTGGACAAGAAGTTCACGCACCTCACCGCTTGTTCTGCGTTGTGCAGCTAGATGAGCTCCCTCACGTTCGAGAGCATGTCTAACTTCTAACGTTTGTAATGTATCCGAACGCAAAATGCGTCTTTTCATCGCTGCACCTAAAGCACTTGAAGAACAGACATAAGTTCCGTCACCTTGTTTCGTCTTCAAAAGTCCGGAATGTATTAATGCCCGAATTGCTTCCCTTAACGTATTTCGGCTAATATTCAACTCTTTCATCAACTCTGGCTCGGCTGGAATGCGCATCCCTACTCCCCAATTACCAGATTCGATTAAACTTTCCATTTGTAATGCAACTTGCTCAACAAGCGTTTGTCGATTTGGTTTCTGAAGCATGAACCCATCCTCCGGTATTAGAATTATCAAACATAGGATGTTTGGTTAATAGGCATTTTATCATTCCTCTTATATTAAAACAATAAAATGAAATAAACGCATCAAAGAAAGAGGAAGATTAATTTGTGATTTCGCCCAATAACTGAACAAAATCAAGCAATTCTGGATGCTATAAAAAGGAGAAAGCATTAATTGGAGGTTTTTAGAATAATTAAAATCGCCTCTAGTCAGTTGGATAATGGCCTGCCAAGCAATCAAAAGAAAGAAGACTTCAATTAACGGGTGGTTTTCAGTTTCTTTCAGAGAAAATCAAACACTCAAAAAAAGTAGCGGTGAAAACTATTCATTTTCATCACTACTTTTTTGGTCTTTTCAGACAGTTTCTTCTTTTTTATTCCTCTACAGTTGTAACTTCCGATGCAATAATTAAACCGATTGTTCCACAAACGACAAAACCCATCACAATTAAAAACATTTTGCCACACCCCATATGATTTAAATATGTTGTTAATTCGAATTTAACATATTCATAACGTAATAACGTTGGTGGAATGTGAACATTCTGTTAAAGTAAACTATTTATTTTTTCTTTTTCATCAGCTTAAATTCAAGGGTCAACAACAACACCTTTAAATACATAAGCTCACTCCTAACATATTAGCCGTTTCGTTAGGTAGTATCCTTCTCCACCCAAAATACTCCATTTCTCCTTTGCATTAAAAACATCATCATTATGCCCACCTTTCTATCATTTTTTTAGAATAAATTTTAAAATAAGCGCTGAGCGTCCAATACCCGTGTTTTTGCCTGTTCATATGCATCCATTGCCTGCTGATCACGAATTGCTTCTTCAAGGGTAATATTTCGTTTTTTGATTGTCATAGTAAAGAATAAAATATTAAGTGTCATACCTATCACCTCCTTTAAATCCATTCAGTAGCGAAGGACTGAAATCATCGAACATGCATTGATACGATGAAAGCTCCATGTTATTTTGATTCATCACCTTTATCAATACCCTCCTTCCACTTTACCTAACCTTTTTGGACACAAAAATGCCGCAGAGCTTTCGAACTGCGGCTAAAAAAGTGCATAAAAAGCCGCAGGACACAATTCTCCCTGCGGCATGAATGCTTATTTATAAAAGGTCATAAATTAGGCGATCCATTCCTTGTCGGTCGAATGTGAAAATAATGCATATGAAATTGCAAATTCAATTAATAAACTTCCTTTAAACTTCATCATTTTCTTCGACCTCCTTTTAGAATATTTCGCTTCTAGTGGTAATTATATCCACAATTTTAATAATTGTAAACCTTTTTTTTGCCTATTTTATTAAACAAGCTTTTATTCCTCTTCTAATCCTTGTTTTAAATCATCAATCAAGTCCTCCACATCTTCCAGGCCCACTGAGATTCGCACTAGGCCGTCAGTGATCCCTAACGCAGCACGACGCTCTTTTGGAATAGAGGCATGTGTCATCCGAGCAGGCACAGATATGAGGCTTTCCACAGCGCCTAAACTTTCTGCAAGTGTAAAATATTTCACCTTTCGCAAAAGCTTATCCGCATTCTCTTCACTTCCGACATCGAAGGAAACCATACCCCCGAATCCTCTTGCTTGTTTTTTGGCAATTTCATGATTTGGATGTATTGATAACCCAGGATAATAGACTTTATGAACACGAGGATGCTGCTCAAGAAATGCAACAATTTCTTTCGTGTTGACCTCTGTCTCTTCCATTCTAATTCCCAGCGTTTTCATTCCTCGCATTAATAACCAAGAATCCTGCGGCCCTAACACTCCACCTGTAGAGTTTTGTACGAAATGCAACTCCTCAGCAAGCTTCTCACTGTTAACAACCACCAGTCCAGCTACAACATCAGAATGACCGCCAATGTATTTCGTAGCACTATGGAGGACGATGTCCGCTCCAAGCTCAATTGGATTTTGCCAATATGGGGTTGAAAATGTATTATCCACAATCGTTAATAACCGATGCCTTTTTGCTATCTTTGCGGCTTCGCGAATGTCCGTAATTTTCAGCAATGGATTCGTCGGTGTCTCGATATAAACGGCCTTTGTATTTTCTTTGATTGCTTTTTCGATCTCCTCTAAATTACTTGTATCGACAAAAGTAGCTTCAATGCCAAAGCGGTTCAAAACTTTAGCAATGACCCGATAGGTCCCACCATATACATCATCGGTCAGAACAATGTGGTCGCCGCTATTAAATAACATGACAACCGCAGTAATCGCTGCCATTCCTGAACCGAATGCAAAACCAGCATGGCCCCCTTCCACCTCTTTTATAAGCTCCTCCAGGGCATGACGGGTCGGGTTACCTGTACGGGAATATTCGAACCCTTTATGACCACCAACACCATCCTGCTTATATGTGCTTACCTGATAAATCGGTACTGAAACAGCACCAGTCGCAGGATCTCCTGAGATTCCGCCATGAATTAACATTGTTTTGCGTTTCATCCTAAATTCCTCCTTCATAAATCTTCTTACTTAAATATCTTTCACTACCATCTGGAAATATCACGACAATATTAGTCCCTTTTTGGGCGTTCTTTGCTTCTTCTAAGGCAGCGAAGAAAGCCGCTCCAGATGAACTCCCCACTAGTAAACCTTCTCTCCTGGCAAGCTCTGTGACTAGCGTAAAAGCATCTTTATCTAAGACTGTATGAATAGCGTTAAAGTAACTTGTCTCCATATATTCTGGGAGAAATTCCATTCCGATCCCTTCCGTTTTATGCGGCCCAGATTCGCCTCCATTTAAAATCGATCCTTCAGGCTCTACGATCACTGTTTTAATATCTTCATTCTGCTCTTTTAAATACCGTGCCGTTCCCATAAAGGTACCACCCGTACCTGCTCCAGCAATAAATATATCAATCTGTCCATCTAATTGCTCCCAAATTTCTGGTCCCAACGTCTTATAATACGTATTGGGGTTTGCTGGGTTGGCAAATTGCTGTGGCGAAAATGAATTAGGAATTTGTTGAAGCAATTCATCTGCCTTCTTAATCGCCCCTCGCATCCCCTCTTCTGTCGGAGTATGAACGATTTCTGCTCCTAAAGCCTTCATTAGCTCTTGCTTTTCCAAACTAAATTTTTCAGGAACACAAACCATCACGCGAATTCCAGAATGAATCGCTGCCAGCGCTAGTCCAATTCCCGTATTTCCAGCAGTGGGCTCTATAATTGTACTGCCTTCCTTTATTTTACCTGCCGCTAATGCTTCATGGAGAAGCTCCACTCCTAAACGGTCCTTTACGCTTCCTCCAGGATTAAAAAACTCAAGCTTAGCGAAGATTCGAACCCCTTCGGGAAGCGGAAATTGGCTAATTTCCAGCATTGGAGTACGCCCGATGAGTTCATGAATATTTTTATACACGTTCAACCTTCTCACCCTTTATGAAAGACTCTTTTCGCGAACATAGCTCCCATTGGATAGCGAAAAGTGCCGCATTAAAATATTGCTCCTTCTGGTTTTCGCAAATGTATAAATTTCGTTTTTAGCTTTTCGCAATCGCAGCCACGATTTTAAGCACCAGTGTAGCAGAATTGATAGCAGCTTTTTCTAAAAATTGTTCAAATGACAGATCAGATTCCTTTCCTGCAATATCAGAAAGCGCCCGAATAATAACAAACGGTATTCCAAACTGATAGGCTACTTGTGCAATCGCAGCTGCTTCCATCTCAACAGCTTGCAGGTTGACGAATTTATCTTTAATTGCCTCTACACGTTTCGGATCACTCATAAAGGAATCCCCTGTTGCAATCAAACCTGTTACGACTTGAATTTCATCAATTTCAGCCGCTGCTTTTTGCGCGATTTGAACTAATTCTCCATTTGCTTCAAAAGCAGGCGGAAGCTGAGGAACTTGCCCATATTCATACCCAAAGGCAGTAACGTCTACATCATGATGACGAACCTCATCAGAAATGACAATATCACCAACATTTAATTGAGGATGAAAGCCTCCGGCGGATCCTGTATTGATAACGTAATCAGGCTTATATTTTACTAATAAAATCGATGTTGACATTGCCGCATTTACTTTACCAATCCCTGAACGAAGCAAAATAACCTTTTTTCCAGCTATTGTGCCTAGAGTATATTCACATCCAGCAATTGTTTCTACAGTCCTATTTTCCATCTTCTCTCTTAATAAAGTAACCTCTTCTTCCATGGCTCCAATAATGGCAATTGTCATGTTCATACCTCTTTCTTATTTTTTTAATGCTTCCATAATCCAGACAAAATCATTCATTTTTTCAAAGGATACTGTAAAATGATTCGCCTCTAGCATCTCTTTTAAAATGGGAATGGTTGTATAATATTCCCGTTCCAGATCCTCCGCTAAATTGTGAAAGCCTTTTTCGCTAGCGTCTTTAATCGCTTGCTTATATGCTTCAACCGATTCATACATCGTATCCGCAAACACTATTTTACCACCTGATTCGAGGATGTTTCCATAAGCAGCAATAGCTTCCGCTTTTTCTTTGTCTGTTAAATGGTGAAATGCATATGAACTGACAATGGATTGCACACTCTTTTTGAATTCAAAGCTTAAAAAATCGCCCTCTTTAATTTCTGCCCGATTTCCGATCTTTTCTTGCGCAAGATTCCTCATGGCAGGAGAAGGCTCGAAGGCTGTAACCGTTCTCCCTCTTTTAAGCAGCTCTTCTGTCAAATTTCCTGTACCAGGACCAAATTCAATAACATGCCCGAAAGTGCGTTTGGCTACCTCAGCTAAAATGGCTTCATAATGTCGAAATACTTCTTTATATTCCAGATCATGGCCTGTTACTGTTTCATCATAGTGGTCGGCCCATTGTTCAAATAGCTCAATAAATTCTTTTCCCATACCGACACTCTCCAAATTTGATATATTTTAAAATATAATAATTCCTATGAGTATACTATGATTTTGTGAAAAATACGTTCTTAATGTACCACATGAAGCAGACCTAGGCAATAAATTGATTCGTTTTCAAAATAAAAAAGTTTGTTGCTTCTTGACAGTATTTTCACAAATGAATGATCTTTGGATTAATGAAGGCGCAAAATATTCGCGGGGTTGAAGCAATAAAATTTTTTAGTACTCAGTGCAACTGGAAAGAACCAGTACTTTGGATTTCTTTTTGATGCTATTCTTACTTGACTTAATAGTTTGCCAGGCGAATAAAAGAAACAAAAAATGGAGCAGCTGAGGATTGAGAAATTCAATCTCCAACTGCTCCATTGTTACTTTCGTTCATATTTATTTATCTAATTTCTGCCAATTCTTCTACCTTCGTCGGTTTCCAGCCTCTGCCATCAACCCATTCTATGTAAACGCGGTAGATTTCTGCTTTGTTTTTTGAATAAACCGTTCCGACAGATTTATTTGGCCCATTATTCCCTAAAAAATGGATGGTCATATTATTTTCTGCTAACCCTGTCGCATAATGAATGGCTTTCACCATCTCATCCCAGTCAATTCCATCATATTGATTAACATGTACACCCGTTTGTACAGTTCCAACCGGTTCCCATCCCGGATTTACAATCGTACGAATTACATTTGAATCGCTTCCACCCTCTGTGACGATCTCTTCTTCATCATTAGAAGGGGATTGTTCCACCTCTTCTGTCATCGTCTCTTCTTCAGCATCTACAATCGGTTCAGTCTCATCGACAGTTGATTCCTTTTCGGCTTCTTCTGGTGATTCCTCAGTCTCTCCCCGCTCTTCTGTTTCAATTTCCTGTTGTTGCGTATTTTCCTCATCCCCATTCCCAGAAAAAATGTAGTAAGAAACAAGGATGATTAATATTAACACTATACCTATTAAACTATTCAGTATGACATTCTTTTTTCTTTCTTTTGTACGTCGCTGATAACGCGAGCCATCATATTCATTATTCATTCGTTATTGCCCTCCCCAAGCCACAATCAATCTACTTTCACTTTTAAGGATGACAACATTCTATCATGTCTCCGTAAAAACTTGAAGGGATATACCACCTAGATAAAATGATACTATCGTTCAAATCAGCACCAATCCTTTATTCATTGAGAAAATAGCCCCAAAATGCATCCTTTTATTGCTACTCAACAGACTTCTCATTCAGATGATGATCTAGTTCGTATAAACCCTTTACCATCTCTGCGAAAAGTGGAGTAACAGAGCCTTCTGAATCATCTACACCTAAATTAACAGCAACCAGTGCGTATTTCGGTTGTTCGAATGGAAAATAGCCGGCAAACCACTTGTTTAACAATTGCCTATCTCCATCCATAATTCCCGTTTCCGCAGTACCTGATTTGCCAGCAACATCATAAGGAAGACCTTGCAACCCTCTTCCCGTTCCCTCCTCATTCACTACGACTTCACGTAGGAGCTTTTGTAGCTTCATTGCCGTATACGGCGAAATAGCTTCATTCTCTAGTGTTTTTTTCTCAAATGGAAGCAGGGAAGTTCCATTCCGGTATTCAATCTCTGTAGCGACCCTTACCATTTCTCCCTTTCCTCCTCTAGCGATTGTGGCCATCATATTAGCTACTGCAAGCGGTGTGACTCTTACTTCATGTTGTCCAATTCCAGTCATCGCAACAAAATTATCATCCTTTTTCGCAGACTCATCTAAAAAAATTCGGCCTTTATCCTCATCTGCAATTTGTCGAAAATGCTCAAAATGATAAATATCCCCTTCCCAGCTAACAGGGCCAAGGAGAGAAAGCTTTTTAGCATAATCTTCTATTAGTCCCTCGTCCATCTCCTTCAATTCCTTCGCTAATGTTCCAAACGTGTTATTGCAGCTTAAAGCAAAGCTTTCTGTAAAATTAAGCATGCCATGCTGATAATTCGGATCCTCTTTTCCCATGATCGTTTTATTGCAATCAAATTCCCTTGTAGGATCATCAAGTTCATGCTCAATAGCTGCCGCCGCAACAACTGTTTTAAAAACAGAGCCTGGAATATGCTGACTGACCATCATATTATGAATACCTTCTTCAAATGGAGCCTTTTTGTTAATAGTCGGTCTCGATACAAGAGCGAGAATCGAATTGGTTTCAATATCAAGAAGTACGAGCCCTCCTTTTTTGATCTGGTGTTGGTCGACAAGCTTCTCGGCAAGCTCCTGCATTTTCTTGTCCAATGTCGTCTTCACATTGACAGGATAAAACGGATTCGCAGGTTCAACATATTTCACATTAATCCCGAATAACGGTCCGCCAATACCGTCAACATGATAGACAAGTTTCGACTCGCCGTCTGGTAGAAGAAATTCGTCAAAGCTTTTTTCCAAACCTGTCAAGCCAATGAGCGTATTTAATGGAAGCTCCTTATCTGGATATCTCTTTTTAATTGTATCGGGATTTTGCCCTGTTATTCCAATTAATTGTTCAGCCGAATAATCTGTTAAAGAATATTTTTTTTCCACAGCAAAAACACCTGGTATTTCAAGACGGTTAACTTCGCTCATCTGCTTATCAGTTAACGTAACAATTTCAGGGTTACCAAATGCAATCGGTTCCTTCGCTTCTTCTACTGCCTGTTTAAGTGCAATTGGTGAAACTTCCATAATTTCCGCTACCTTTTCTACATCCCATGTCATATTCTTTAAAAACGGAAAGAGAATGAGAACGGGCATCTTTTTATGGACTAAATATTCCCCATTCCGGTCAAGAAAGCTTCCTCTTCCATTATCAATAATCATTTCTTGTGAACGTTGCTTCACGCTCGCCTCAATCAAATTCACTTGACGCTTGGAAAAATGTTCAGTTGCTGCGAGCTGCAACTGAACAAGTCTGCCCATTAACACGGTTAGTGAGCAGAATATAATCACAATCATAACGATTATTCTTTTTCTCCACATAAAAAACACCTCATCAAGAGTTTTGACGAGGTGTTTTCGTTTCAAACCACCGAAAGAGGTAATTTGCGTAAATTAGGGACAATATCCCCATAAATATTGATTATTTGCACTTTGTTATATGTCAGTGTTGGCTTTTGGCTCATTTTATCTCTGTTCGTGAAATCAACTGAGAAGCGTGTGAAACGAAGATTTCACACGCAATGAGCAAAAGCCTGTTTTCTCAACTGAATTTTTTAACAAAACCTGTTATTTAATTTTTGTAATACGTACGTTCATTTCTCCACCTGGGGTTTGCACTGTAACTTCATCATCTACTTTTTTGCCTAATAAGCTTTTGGCAATCGGAGAATCATTAGAGATTTTCCCTTCAAATGGATCTGCTTCTGCACTTCCAACAATTGTATATGTTTCCTCTTCCCCATCCGGCAATTCTACAAATGTAACTGAATTACCTAGTGTCACAACATCGCCACTTAACTCGTCTTCTTCAATAATTTTTGCATTGCGGATCATATTTTCTATTGTTGTAATTCTACCCTCAACAAATGCTTGCTCTTCTTTTGCGGAGTCATACTCAGAGTTCTCAGATAAATCACCGAAGCTACGGGCAATTTTTATTCTTTCAACCACTTCTTTTCTCTTTACTGATTTAAGATGTTCTAATTCCTGTTGTAATTTTTCCTTTCCCGCTAATGTCATCGGGAATACTTTCTCTGTAGCCAAAATCCTTCACTCCTTCTAGTTTCACAACCCCCATATAGATTGTGGATGTTTATATTTTTATCTCGAGCAATGGTATTGTTCCACTTATCAAAAAGGGACAAAAACCACTCCCATACTAATTGATGGGTGTAATGCCCTTGATTCTATTCGTATTCTTTAATGAGTGAATATCTCCCTTCTCAGTTAAAAAATACTATATGTAACAAGCGTACACCCTATTCGTAAAATGCATAGGAGCGCGCCCTTATTTTTTCAGGGCGCGCAGTTAAGGTGTAAGAAACCATTCTCCTTGTTTAGAATAAGAAAAAATAATCTTTTCCAAGTTAGCCTGCAAGAGACAAAACGAGCTAATCTCTACGTGCTATTTTTTGAAACCGTTTTTCTTATTTACTGCCTATTGTGTCATAAAATTGATTTTTGTTCAAGAATTGTTTGAATCTTTGTGACCATCAAGTCAATCGCCACATGATTATGTCCACCTTCAGGAACAATAATATCAGCATAGCGCTTCGTCGGCTCAATAAACTGATTATGCATTGGCCGAACAACATTTACATATTGGTCAATGACAGAATCTAATGTCCGACCACGCTCTTTAATATCACGGGATAAACGACGAATAATGCGAATATCAGCATCGGTATCAACATAAAGCTTAATATCCATAATACTTCTTAATCGTTCATCCTCTAATACAAGTATTCCTTCTAAGATAATAACATCCCTGGGCTCAACCACTACCACTTCTTCAGATCGGGTATGGAGTGCATAATCGTATACAGGTTTTTCAATCGATTGATAATTTTGCAGAGATTGAATGTGTTCAAATAGCAAATCATTATCAAACGCAAGCGGATGATCATAATTCGTTTTTAAGCGCTCCTCAAAAGGAAGATGAGACTGATCCTTGTAATAAGAATCTTGCTCAATCATTAAAATGGAATGTCCTTTAAAACGATTATAAATCGAGCGAGTAACACTTGTTTTTCCTGAACCGGACCCTCCGGTTACACCAATGACAACAGGCTTGCGCATCCTCTTAAAGCTCCTTTCGCATCATGTTGTTCGGGTAAACGGGTTGGTTCACTTTAAATTTCACAATTTGTAGTGGATGACGGGCCGCATCTAACTCATTTCCATCCTCGTCCCAAATCTTCTCAATGACGTGCGTAAAATTATTTATTTCCGGTCCGAAGAACTCCACTTCTTGACCCGGTTTGAAATGGTTACGCTGCTGCAATGTGACCATTTTCGTTTCCGGATCATAATCAAGCACGAGTCCAACAAAGTCAAATTTCGTCTTCTTGCTATGGTTTCCAAACATTTGCTCTTTATACCCTGGAATTCCTTCAAAAAATGCTGGCGCTGTATCACGATTAGCACATTTATCAAGTTCTTCGATCCATTCACGCTTGATCTTAAAATTGTCTGGATCAGCACAATAAGCATCAATCACTTTTCGATATACACTGACAACAGTTGCAACGTAGTGAATCGATTTCATTCTTCCTTCAATTTTCAAGCTATCAATACCTATTTCAATCATCCGCGGAATTGATTCAATCAACTTTAAATCCTTGGGACTCATTGCAAACGGTGCATCTCCTTCAGAAAATAAGGAAACCTCTTTATCTCCTTGCAAATCATATAAATCATAGTCCCAACGACAAGATTGACAGCAGCCGCCTCGATTAGAATCGCGTGCTGTCATATGATTACTTAATGTACAACGGCCTGAATACGCGATGCACATTGCCCCGTGAATAAACGTCTCAATTTCGATATCGACTTTCTCTTTCATTAATTCAATTTCTTCTGCACTTGTTTCACGGGCAAGTACTACTCGCTCCAAGCCTTCTTCCTTCCAAAACTGGACTGCTTTCCAGTTTGAAAGCGATTGCTGTGTACTTAAATGCACTTCTATTTCAGGTGCTAATCTGCGACAGGTCTCAATTATAAGCGGATCTGCAACGATGATTCCAGCAACCCCAGCTTCTTTTAAACCGAGAATATACTCTTCTAAACCATCAATGTTTTCATTATGAGCAAATATATTGGTGGTTACGTAGATTTTTGCCCCATATTTTTTGGCAAACTCCACGCCTTCCTTCATTTCTTCAAATGTGAAATTCCCTGCATTTGAGCGCAATCCATACTCTTGACCACCAATAAAAACTGCATCCGCACCATAGTGAACAGCAATTTTTAATTTTTCAAGATTCCCCGCAGGTGCGAGCAATTCCGGCTTTTTCACAATAACACGCTTTCCGTCCACAATTTCTGAAATACGATCTCGCATTGTCGTGGTCATTCGTGAACCTCCCTTTTATTTTAAAACTAACTTTTCTTATCTCTTGTAGAATTCAATCCGCTTCCGCTTTTCTTTTTGTCCAGCTCCGAGCGCTATCGGCTCGAGGTCATAAGCCATTCTGTCAAGGAGGTTAAAAACAACCTCCCTGCCAGCCTGTCTTATGCTTGTCGCCGATGGGCAAGCGCTCTCCGCTTTTCTTTTAATAAACTGTTTCTTTAAAGAAGAAGCCGGTATCGAGTTTGCGGTTTGGTGGTTGGATTTTTTCTATCTCAGCTAATAATTCATCTTTTTCGTCTTCATATTGATCGGGATCGTTTGCACAAAGGTCAATTGCTTTTCGATAAAGGGCTGTTACTGCCTCAATATATTCAGAGCTTTTTAAAATCCCGTCAATTTTAAAAGAATCAATTTCTGCTTCTATTAGCTCTTGCAATTCATCAATCATACAAATATCATTTGGACTCATAATATGCGTCCCATTGGAATCCTCAAAAATTGGATATTTGCTTTCACGCTCTTTATCGTGCAAAAACATATTTTTATTTTCTTTGCGGTTTTCAATTTCAAGTGCTTTTCCTTGGTACTCAAAATAATTTCCCAGCAAGGAACGCTTTGATTGAAACATTGCAGTCATGCCATGAATCTGAACTTCAATTTCAACCTCTGCATGCTCTTTGATTTCAATAACCGATTCTAAATTAATTTCTTTCGCTAATACTGCACGCTTAGCCCCTTTTTTCCCCCAATAATTACAATGGTACCAGTTCGTTCCTGTTGTTTCCGTGCTCCAATGCAGCTTGAGCTCAGGAGCAACTTCTCTGGCAATCATTAAAACAGCGGGATCGCCAAAAATCACTGCATCTACTTTAGCATCATTGAGAAATCTCAGATAATCATAAAGTTCATCGATCTTTTCATTATGAAAGATCGCATTAACAGCAACATATACCTTTTTCCCTTTTGCATGGGCGGATTCCGTCACTTTCATAATGTCATCTTTTGAGAATTCACCGGCAAGTCTTAAGCCGTAACGCTCTTCTCCAATGACAAATGCATCTGCACCTGCATCAGACAATGACAATATATCGTCAACACTCTTTGGTGTCACTAATAATTCAGGTTTTTTCAACTTTTTCACCTCTTTTTACTTATCGCAACGCCATCTCCAACAGGTAAAATAACCGTATCATATTGAGAATGTCCCATCAGCCATTCATTAAACTCGTGAATTTTTCTCACTAAGCTTCGAATACGTCGATTTTCAATATGAGGATCACACACAAGCCCTTTAAATAAGACATTATCTGTAATCATGATTCCATCCTTCGATAAATAGGAAGAATACATTTCAAAGAATCGTTTATACTGCCCTTTTGCCGCATCAATAAAGATCGCATCAAACGGCGCAAAGCGCTTAACCTCAGCTTCGACCTCCAGCGCATCTCCTTTAATTAAGTAAATTTGATCTTGTTTACCCGCCTGCTCAAAAAAACTCTCCGCTTGCGAATAACGCTCTTCGTCTCGTTCAATAGTAACGATTGTTGCATTGGGAAGAGCATCCGCCATCCTTAAAGCGGAATAACCAATAGCTGCTCCAACTTCCAAAATAGAGGTTGGCTTTTGAATTCGCAATATTTGTAGAAGCGCTTCAATTCCAGTCGGCTCCATAATGGGCACTTGCTGTTGCTGAGCTAATTTTTCCATTTGTTGAAAAAGCTCTGTTCTTTTTGGGATCATTTGTTCAATGTATTGCTCTATTTCTCCATGCATCGCTCGTTTCACCTCGGTTCTCCCGCTTCCATGCAATAAAACGGAAAGTACATATCTATAGACATGAAAAAATAGCGTCCACAGAGTAGATTCGCAGGATACTGGCTAAGCCATCAAAGAGAATCGAGCTTTTCTGTGATACACGCTATCGGCTGTCCTATAAAACACTTTTTCTATTTTAGCATATATGTTTTAATATCACAATATTCGATAATAGTCTAGAAAAATGATTAATATTTCAAAAAAAGACTGGAATGTACATGCACATTCCAGCCTTTATGAAGATAAGCAATATATGTTTTTTGTCGCTCGCAAAAGAACCTATTTTTCTAAAATATGAACAGCATTGTATACCTTTTAATTCGTGATATGTTCCGCTTTTTTGCGATTATGTTCATCCAATGTCTTGGAGAACAGTACATCTCCAGCTCCTGTCGCTAAGAAGTACAGGAAGTCTGTTTCCGCTGGATATAATGCAGCCTCAATTGAAGAAACTCCAGCGTTAGCAATTGGTCCGGGAGTTAAGCCTTTATTCTTATATGTGTTATAAGGATCATTTACTTCCAGATCCTCATACAAAACCCTGTCTTTATGCTCTCCAAGCGCATATAAAACCGTCGGATCTGTTTGTAAAGGCATGTCAATATCCATACGATTGTAAAAAACACTCGCAATTTGATCTCTTTCCACTTGCTCAGTTGCCTCTTCCTCAATCAATGATGCCATTGTTAATAATTGGTGCGGTGTATATTCCATTTCTGCCATTGGACCAGTATATTGTTCAATTACTTCTTCAGACTTCGCCAACATCACCGTGACAATTTCCTCTATTGAAGGCTCTTCCTTATAATAAGGGTAGGTAGCTGGGAATAAATATCCTTCTAAAGGATATTTGATATTTTCATTAAAAATCTCATTCGTTAAGAGGTTAGGATATAATTGCATCATCTTATTTATAAATGCCTCATCATTTAATTGAGCAAACACCTCATCCACATCGTGATCTGTCTTCTCACCAATAATTGTTGCAATCTCACTCAATTGTTTTCCTTCAGGAATGGTAATTTTAAAGACAACCTCTTCCTCTATTTTTCCTGTCTTTAAGCTTTCAATGATTTCAGGAAATGTCATGGCCGGTGTCATTGAATATTCTCCTGCCATAAATTCTGATTCATTCTTAAATTTCACATAATATTTAAATACTTTCGCATCTTTTATAATGCCATTTTCCTCTAATATTTGCGAAATTCCTGTAACAGAAGATCCAATAGGAATTTCGACTTTTTTCTCTGTTTTATTATCCGGATCAACAGGCTGCAATGCATTTTTTATGTAAAAATAACCGCCTGTTAATGTTCCTACAATAAGTAAACATAATACGCTCGATATGATAAATACGATTTTTCGTACGACTTTCGCTTCTTGCTGCCGCTCTATCATTTTTTCACGCATATATTCTTTCTTTGACTTTTTTTCCTCTGATGCCATCGGTTTCCCCCCAAATAAAAGAAAATGGATATCATTTCCTCTACTAGCCAATCATCTCGCATTATTATACTATATTTTTTTTATTAAATTCGCAATAAAAGACATAAAAACAGCATATTTGCATCATGGAAGATCAAGAAAATCGAGCACTTTTGCAGCAACTACCGCGAAGAATACAGCTCCATTAGCATTACAGCGGAGCATATTGTAGAGTTTTGAAATGATTGGCATCATTATTCATATTCATATAATTTCCCTCTCACAAAAGAAAGCGAGAGTTTTTTTAAACAGATAATGCGGAAACAAGCAATTGTAAACGCCAATATTATCAATGAATTTGAAAATGACCAAATACAAATCGTGTCGCTAATCCGTCAATTCCTTTACGCATGTCTGTTTTTCCACAAATGATATAAATATTTTAAACACTTGTATAGTGGAGTTTTAAGGATGTTTCAGCCCCCTCCTATACGTTTGAATGATGTGCTGAACCAAACCGTTGTTGAAGAAGATTTCTACGCTTGCCGTTTTGATTGTCCACGGTTTACTAGAAGGAGCTGTTGATGAAGTGGATCATATGAAAATTTATGATCGAAATGGATTATTAGTTTCTGCTTTGGCATGTAAAAAAAGCACCTCCACAAATTTATACATTTACCGCACTAGGAGATGCTTCTTGTTTATATACGTTGTTTAATTGGAGTTTACGGAATTTCTAAATAATTATAACTGTTCAAGGCAAAAACATTTCAATTGTCTGAGCTTATTCTTTTGGAGAAAAAAAGACTCCGTTACTTTTTTCCATTTTTGTCTTGGTTGGAAATAAATTTAAGTTTTTTTCTAATCTGATTAATCGTTCTTCAATTTTATTTATTTTCCTAGCGAACCAGGAGATTAAATACAGAACTAATAAAAAATATATAATGTTAACTATAGCGCTGACTAAGTCCACTTAAACTCCTCCTTGAATAACTTACTAATTCACTTCTTTAATTAATGTTAACATAAGAAAAGTTGAAAATAATGAATCAGAAGTATTATTAGTTAAATCCCCTATTACACCTCCTTCAGGACTTAAAAATCTGTTTAGCAAGCGATTTATATCATCACTATCTAAGATTCCTAGTAGACTTGCTGCTTTTAAAACACTATACCATTCAAAAAAGTTATTAATATTATTTTTATTTATTATTTTTTGGACTAATGAATGAACATCTTTTGTATCAATTTTAATGTCAAAATGTTAAACACCAAGATGAATCGATAGATCTAGTTATATCCAAAAAAGGAAAGGACAGTATTGTAGTATCTTCTGATAGTAGTTCTGGAGAACAACATATATTCACCTATACACAGGATGATTCTTTCTATGTCATTGACGGTAGAAGAATTTTATGAGGAGGAAATTACTAACATAAATAATAACAGTTTTACTATATAATGGCTAATAATTGGACACCTATTTATCAAGGTTCCTCTAAATATAGTTTTTCTGATGCGGGAGAAACCTTAAATTACTTAGTTACAGTAGTAGCTTACTTGACAAGGTTTCAGTATAGCCAAAAGTGAAATTACAAGTAAAATTGGAGCTTGGTTAAATATTGTTGGACTAGGCACAACTTTTGCTTTAAAAGCTTTTAGCGGCTCTTGGTCTATAAGACAGTATAGAACTTCAGGTAAAGTAATTATTAGTGGAAGTGGAGCAACTAGTCCTAATTATGCTTATAGGTACCAAGATTCTTTACTTCAATTTTCTATACTTGGTAAATCTTTCTCAAATCTTTATGGTAAAATCGGTAGTTGGTTTTATATGACGAGACCTTACTATTCTGATAGATAGAGAAAGGATCTATTTATATAGATTCTTTCTCTGCTTTTTTTAAAATTTCTTTTATTAACTTTTTTACAAAATGGAGGATTTTTGAATAAAAAAATATCAAATAATTCTTTATCCGGCTTACTCTTTGTTATTGCACTAGTAATAATCATATTATTGTTTAATCTCAGCACTGAAGTCGGTATGATATTTTGTCAATTATTAGTTATTGTTGTATGTATTAAAAGATCTGTAGAAATTTCTAAAACAAAAGGTCGAACTACAGAATTTTGTTTTTTTGTTATTGTCTCCATTCTGTTAGTAATTTATTTGATTTTTAGTTTTACCAACATAGTTAGATAAGGAAACAATGTTTCTTATCCAACTATTGCTGTCTGAGCTTTATCAAGCCATTCTCTTCAAAAACAAAAAAGGCACTGAGATAAATATACTCTCAATGCCTTAACTGACATAGGTCATTTTTTTGTTAATGATTATTCTTCATCCTGCTCTTCAAGGAAGGTGTTTAACATTTCTTCAATTAAATCCCACTCTTCTTCTGTTTCAATCGGCTGAAGATCACCGTCATTTGTGTCTTCAGATGGGACAAATGCGGAAGCGTGGATTTCAATTTCCTCATCGTCTGAATCATCTTCTCCAATTGGATAATACAGAACGTAGGACTTTCCAAATTCATCTGAATCAAAGGTAAATAAGATTTCGCATAGCTGCTCGTTTCCTTCTTCATCAATTACTGTAATATTATTATCACCGTGGTTCATTTTTTCACCTCATCCATTTTTTTGACTGTCTAAATAACCTTGTAAAATCATGACAGCCGCCATTTTGTCGATCACTTTTTTACGCTTTTTACGACTCATATCTGCCTCAAGAAGCACTCTTTCAGCTGCCATCGTTGTTAACCGTTCATCCCAGTATACGACGGGGATGCTAAAAAGCTTCTCCAACTCGGTTCCGTAGAATTGACTAGCTTCACCCCTTGGACCGATCGTGCCGTTCATATTTTTCGGCATGCCTACAATGATTTTTGTTACATCATAGTCTTTAATAATTTTTCCAATTTGCTCAAAACCAAACACGTTTTCTTCTTCATTTATACGAATGGTTTCCAAGCCCTGGGCAGTCCATCCTAATTCATCACTAAGTGCGACGCCGACTGTTTTAGAGCCGACGTCAAGTCCCATCATTCGCATATATTACGATCCCTCACGTTGACGTTTCAAATAAGATTTCACGAGTTCTTCAATAATCTCGTCTCTTTCAAGCTTGCGAATGATATTTCTTGCATCTCGATGACGCGGTATATAGGCCGGATCTCCTGACAGTAGGTAACCAACAATTTGATTTATGGGATTATATCCCTTTTCTTGAAGAGCTTCATACACTTCAAAAAGGACTTCTTTTACGTCGTGTTCAAAGGGCTCCTCCGGAAAACTAAATCTCATTGTTTTATCAAATGAGCTCATGGTATGCACCTCGCTTTTCTTCTTTCACGAATCATTGGTAAAGTTGGTTTGCACATAAGAGTGATTTTTTTCCGAAAATCATTAGCTTATAAATGGTGCACAATCTGCTTGTCCAGGCTCGTTCGTCCAATATAGCCACCATGCATAAAATAGAGCTTCTCTATTATACTGCATCAACCACATAATGACACATTTCAAGTTAAAAAACGAACAATTTAACACTAGAATCTTTAATTTCAAGACGATGTTCGTTTTCATTCACCCTCGTACATTGTGATATGGACCTCTGTTACCTACATTTTACACTACTTTACGACAAGATCAAAAAGATTTCACAAATTCCTCGACAGATGCAAGTGCCTGATCAAGCTTATTCGGATCCTTACCGCCAGCCTGCGCCATATCCGGTCGGCCACCACCGCCACCGCCACAGCGTGTTGCCACTTCCTTGACAATCTTTCCTGCATGATAGCCTTGATCGATTAAATCTTTCGTAACAGCAGCAATGATATTCACTTTATCATCATTTACGCTCCCTAAAACTAAGATCGCTGAACCAAGCTTTTGCTTTAGGTCATCTGCCATGTTGCGAAGATGATTCATGTCGACACCTTGTACCTTTGCAGATAGAACTTTGACACCATTTACTTCTTTCACCTGCTCAACAAGACTCCCAGCTTCAATATTACCCAATTTCGCAGCAAGAGATTCATTTTCTCTTTGTAATTGTTTCATTTCCTGCAGCAATCCATCAATACGATTAGCTACCTCTTTTGGATTTGCTTTCAATTTAGCAGCGGCAGATTTTAATACGGTGATCTGCTCATTCATTTGTTGATATGCGCCTTCCCCTGTCACTGCTTCAATTCGTCTCGTCCCAGCGCCAATTCCACTTTCGGAAACAATTTTAAACAAGCCGATCACGGAAGAATTCGGAACATGGCATCCACCACATAATTCTAAGCTGTAATCACCAACCTGAACAACGCGGACGATATCACCGTATTTCTCCCCGAATAGAGCCATTGCTCCCATTGCTTTTGCTTCTTCAATACCTTTATAGTCTATATTTACAGCAAGGCCTCGCCAAATTTTCTCATTCACGATCGCTTCAATTTGCTCAAGCTCTTCCGCTTTTACTTGCCCAAAATGGGAGAAATCGAAACGGAGACGATCCGCTTCTACAAGGGAACCAGCTTGATTAACATGCGGCCCTAATACATCCTTTAACGCTTGATGGAGTAAATGGGTAGCTGTATGATTTTTAATAATTTTATTGCGATTTAATTCATTAACCGTTGCGATGACTTCCGTCTTTTCCGTTAATGTTCCTTCTACAACGACTGCCCGATGGAGGTTTTGACCATTCGGCGCTTTTTGAACATCCTTGATTAAAACCTTAAGCCCGTTCCCTTCAAGTGACCCTTCATCAGCAATTTGTCCGCCGCTTTCCGCATAAAATGGGGTTTCATCAAGAATAATCTGTACCTCTTCCCCTGCTTGTGCTGCTTGTACGAGCTGTCCATCTTTGACAATTGCCAAAACGGATGCATTCGTTTGTAGTTTATCGTAGCCAATAAACTTGCTGTCTACTTTAATATCACCTAACACGCCGCCTTGAATCTGCATCGAATCAACATCTTGTCTAGCAGCACGTGCACGTTCCCTTTGTGCTTCCATTTCAAGCTCAAAACCGTCATGGTCCACTTTCATGCCTTCTTCTTCTGCATACTCTTCCGTTAGTTCAACTGGAAAGCCATACGTATCATATAAGCGGAAAACATCTTTTCCTGAAATGGTTTCACTTCTATTCTCTTTTTCCTTTTTAATGATAGAAGCTAATATATTTAAACCTTCATGGAGCGTTTCATGGAAGCGTTCCTCTTCGTTTTTAATCACCTTTTGGATAAATTCTGTTTTGTCCTTAACCTCAGGATAGAAGTCTGCCATGATTTCGCCAACAACCGGTACTAATTCATACATAAATGGACGGTTAATATTAATTTGCTTCGCATAACGAACAGCACGGCGAAGAAGACGACGTAAGACATACCCCCGGCCTTCATTGGATGGAAGTGCTCCGTCTCCAACTGCAAACGCCACTGTACGGATATGATCAGCAATAACTTTAAAGGCAACATCTGTTTCTTCCTGCTGACGATATTTTGCACCCGAGATCTCTTCCGTTGCCCGAATAATCGGGATGAATAAATCAGTATCAAAATTAGTTGGCACATCCTGAACGACGGAGGCCATCCGCTCTAGTCCCATTCCTGTATCAATGTTTTTCTTTGGCAGCGGTGTATAGGTTCCATCTGGATTATGGTTAAACTCAGAGAACACAAGATTCCAAACCTCTAAATAACGATCATTCTCGCCACCAGGATATAATTCAGGGTCCTTTGGATCATTTCCGTATTTTTCACCACGATCGTAAAAAATCTCTGTATTTGGACCACTTGGTCCTTCCCCAATATCCCAAAAGTTCCCCTCTAAACGAATAATTCGTTCTTCAGGCACCCCAATCTTTTTATGCCATAATTCATAGGCCTCGTCATCCTCTGGATGAATTGTAACCGACAAGCGCTCCGGCTCAAAACCAATCCATTTCTCGTCCGTTAGAAATTCCCACGCCCATTCGATTGCTTCCTCTTTGAAATATTCACCAATGGAGAAATTTCCGAGCATTTCAAAGAAAGTATGGTGTCGAGCTGTTTTCCCAACATTTTCAATATCGTTCGTACGAATTGATTTCTGTGCATTCGTAATACGCGGATTATCCGGAATCACACGGCCATCGAAATATTTCTTTAATGTCGCAACCCCCGAGTTAATCCAAAGTAGTGATGGATCATCATGAGGTACAAGAGGTGCACTCGGTTCAACTGTATGACCTTTTTCCTTAAAAAAATCTAAGAACATGCGGCGGATTTCAGCACCAGTAAGGTTTTTCATTTATAATTCCTCCTATTTTATATTTTTACAAATCGCTCTGTTATATGTCGGTGTTGATTTTTGACTCATTTCATGTGAAACCAAAGTTTCACATGAAATGAGCCAAAAATCGTTTGATCAACTGTATTGTTTAACAAAGCTTAGAATAAAAAAAGCCCTCATTCCTAAACAGGGACGGGGACTATGCCCGCGGTACCACCCTGATTACGAATGAAAAGCCTCATTCATCTCTCAACACCTTTTAACGCAAGGTTACGGCAGAGATTAGTCTGCATTCTGGATTAGCTTTCTGTCACCCTTCATCTAGAATTTCTTTCAGCCAAGGAAATTCCTCTCTATATAGATGGACTGTAACATACTTCGTTCCTTCATCATGTTTTCCTATTGATTCCTATATCGCATTATAGCGAGTAAAATTTACATTTGTCAATGCTTTATCCTTTGTCTGCTTCATCTTGATTGTCACTTTTTCGCGAATAGCCATTTTTTCGTTTAAATAGGCAAAATTGACATTTCCTCTTCCGATGGATTTTAAAGCAAATCGTTTCGTACCCTATATCAGTTTATAGAAAAAACATTGTGGAGTACAACAATGTTCTATCCCTTTAGTCTTGCTTGGATAAAATGGTTTCTGGAATGCAAAAGGATAACTTTTAATATTGCGAGAATCGGCACACCGAGAATGAGCCCGATTATACCAGCAATTTCACCGCCGGCAAAAAGAGCAAGCATAATCAGCAATGGGTGCATATGAAGGCTTTTCCCAACAATAAGGGGTGATAATATATTCCCTTCTAAAAACTGTAATATGACAACGATGATCACCGAAGTAATGACCATTTTCATGGACATCGTTGCCGCAATAATCGTGATCGGCACAAGGGCAATAATCGGTCCAAAATAGGGAATAATGTTCGTAATCCCTACGATTACACCAAGCAACAGTGGATATTTCATGTCGACAAACCAAAATAAAAATGCTGCTATCGTTCCAATCGAAGCACCTACTAGAATTTGTCCACGAATATATCCTCCCAATGATTCATCAACATCTCTTAAAAACTGGACGCCCCTTTTCCTCCATTTTCTCGGCGTTAAATACCAGGTCGCTTTTTTGATTAAGTCGACATCCTTTAACATATAAAAAGTAATAAACGGAATGAGCGCAATCATAATCATTGAATTTAAAATTCCCACAAGATAATCTAATACTTTCGTTAGCATTCTGTCCACGGCCTGCTCAGCTGCGATAATGCCTTCATCAACACGCTCTTGGAACCCTTCAGGCCAGGCGGAAGTTTGCTCCTGTATTAAGATGACCCAGTTCCGATACTGGTTTGCAAATTCAGGCGCGCTTTCGACTAGATCTCGGAGTTGAAGGATGAAGGCTGGCAAACCTTTATAAATCGCAAAAGCAATCCCGCCAAAAAAAAGCAAATAGATAATTAAAATCGAAAGCCAGCGCGGAAAGTAATTTTCATGAAGTTTTTCTACAATTGGATGCAGTAAATAAGTAATAAACGCTGAAATGATGAACGGTGTAAAAATCACCGCAACCATATCAATAAAAGGAAGCCAAACAGGCTTTAGTTTAAAAAATATGTAGATAAGAACAAACAGTAATAATAAAAAAGCAAATCGATAAATCCACCTCAATCGGTTGTCCATTTCCCCCTACCTCCTTATCGTTAGTGTGGAAGCCTCAATGGAAAATATACGAAAGAGATAAAAAAATCCCCCCCTTTACATAAGGGAGGAACAAGACAGTATGAATTAAAGAATGTAGCGACGTACATCCTCGTCGAAAAGATCGTCAAGCGAACTTAAGGAGCCATCCTCTTCAACCTGGTGCGTACTGATTATGCCTTGGGACACAGTTAATTCGATAAAGCAGTTCCAGCAATAGTATTGATTGATTCCGATCTTACCAATATCTTTACTTTGACAATTAGGACAACTAAACATTGAAAAAGACCCCTCTTATCTCAAATTATGATTGTATATTTACGATAATGGCGTCTTTCCCAATTTTAGGTGGAGCATCGCTTTTAAAAACCCGCTTCCCTTCCGTTATATCAGCAAAGAAGCCATCCGAACATTCATACCCTAAAATTGTTCCCAGCTCCTCATGAAAATATACATCTTGAAGAATTCCCAGCTTTTCACCTTCAGCTGACAATAACGGTTTTCCAACTAGTTTTTCTCTTCCATCAAGAATATGATAAGATCCTTTTACCGACTGGAAATTCACATCATCTTCCAGCATAATCCCATCAGTTCCAAAAGAGGCTATAGCATGTAAAGGAATGAGCCATGGCTTTTTTATGAGTGCACCCTTTTTCACTAAGATGCCCTCAATTTCGCCATTTTCCGCTAAACAAATATCACACACTTCACCTATTTTTTCTCCAGAACTTTTTACATAGATCGGCAGACCCTTTAATAATGATACTGTTCGCAGGAGCTATCCCACCTTTCCGAACAGTATTAGTTTCTGCAGGTTATGAAGAATCATTAAAAGAAAGGTTTACCAAGCATGATGTACTTCATGGCGGGAGCTGAGCGTAGATGTGGTATTTTCTTCAGTACATGTCGGATTTGACAAATATTCGCAGAAAATAATCGGATTTGTAATCGATAAATCAAAGCGTTGAAACAAAAATAGAGCACCAACCCGGCACTCTAAATTTCTTCCAGCTCCATAAAATCATACGGAGTTACATTCTCCATCCCAATGAGCGGATCGATATCCATTATTGAGTCATCATATAACCCAGGCTCCATCTTTGTCTCTAGGTTAACATCAATGGAAGCTGTCATATCTTCAGAATGATCCGTTTTCCAAATGGCCACTTTCAATTTCTCCTGCAGCGAAGTTAATCTTGTCTGTTCATCAACTCGACCGATCGCCATTCGCAACGCTTCTTCTTCTCCACATAAAATAAGAGAACTTTTGCTTCTTGTAATCGCGGTGTAAATAAGATTCCTTCTCAGCATGCGATAATAGCTTTTCACAATTGGAAGAATGACGATTGGAAATTCACTCCCCTGAGACTTGTGAACAGAACAGCAATAGGCATGGGTAATTTGCGTTAAGTCTTGGCGTGTATATGTCGCCTCAATTCCATCAAACGAAACAATAACCATATCTTCTTTTTCCGTATTTTCCTTGGCTGTAAAAATCGAAACAATTTCGCCAATGTCACCATTGAAAACATGATTTTCAGGTTGATTAACGAGCTGTAGCACTTTGTCGCCAATACGGTATTTAACATCGCCGAATCTTAATTCTTTTCTCGATCCGTCATCATTATCATTAAAAATCTGTTGGACAATTTCGTTCAATTTGTCTATTCCAGCTGGCCCTTTATACATCGGTGCCAAAACCTGAACATCCCGTTGCGTATAGCCTTTTTTCTTAGCGTTCTCGGCCACCTTTTCGACAACTTCACCAATTTGACCTGCATGACAACGAATAAAAGAGCGATCCTTTTGCGGCTTCAAAATATCATCTGGAAGTCGCCCATGCTTAATGCTGTGAGCCAACTCAATGATGGAAGAACCTTCCTCTTGCCGATAAATATCCGTTAACCTTACCGTCGGAATCCTTTTTGATTCAAGTAAATCCTTTAGTACTTGTCCGGGTCCAACGGATGGTAGTTGATCCTCGTCACCGACAAGTATGACTTGAATATGATCTGGAAGTGCCTTAAATAATTGATTGGCGAGCCATATATCGAGCATTGATGTTTCATCGACAATCAATATCTTTCCTTCAAGGGGCTCGTCCTCATCACGGCTAAAACCTTCTACTCCATTCCAGCCTAGTAGCCGATGAATCGTAACCGCAGGTAGTCCTGTCGATTCGCTCATCCTTTTGGCGGCTCGTCCGGTAGGGGCAGCCAATAAAAAAGGAAATGGCTCATCATCCTTATAATCCTTTGGATCCAATGAACATCCGTGCAATTCTCCATACAACTCAACGATTCCTTTAATGACTGTTGTTTTTCCAGTACCAGGTCCTCCCGTTAAAATTAACATCGGTGACATTAATGCGGTTTGTATCGCCTCTTTTTGCGTAGGAGCATATTGAACCTTCAATCTCTCTTCAAGTTCTCCTAATGCCAAAAGAAATTCAGACTCTGGAAATTGTTCATCATAATCTTTTTGCTCTAGAATACGCTTTATGTTCGAAACAAGCCCTTTTTCGGAAAAATAAAGGGATGGAAGATAAATTTTCTTATCTTCAATGATAATTTTCCCTTCTTCTTCAAGTTTAAGCAATTCATTGGAAATATCCGTATACTCAATCGTATCTCGCTTATTTTCCTCTAAAAGCTTTTTCACACTAACGAGAAGATGTTTAGCTGGAAGATAGACGTGCCCTGCTTGCATACACTCATGTTCTAATACATATAAGCAGCCAGCCTTGATTCTGTCCGGATGGCTGCCGGAAATTCCGATTTGATAGCCAAGCTCATCAGCACGGCTAAAACCAACCCCCTCTACATCCTCAACAAGCTTGTACGGATTCGATTGAATAACCTCAACCGTCAATTCTTTGTAGATTTGATAAATTTTCATCGAAATTTGCGGACCAAATCCATATTGGTTTAAAGCAATCATCGCCTGCTCTAAGCCTTGATTTTCCATTAATGTCTCATATAATTCCTTAGCTTTTTCAGAAGGAAGCTTCGGAACAGTATCCAAAATGGAAGGCTGGGAAAGAATACGGGAAATCGCATCTTCACCCAATGTTTCCACAATGTTTTCTGCTGTCTTTTTTCCAATCCCTTTAAACAAATCACCAGATAAGTAAGCGATCACTCCTTGTTTCGTTTGCGGAAGTTCCTTACGGAAATGCTCAGCTTGAAACTGCGGTCCAAACTTTGGATGCTCCTTCATTTGACCATAAAAAATGTATGTTTCCTCCTCATGAACCTTTGGAAAATAACCAGTAATAACCGCTTCTTTATCTTTATAATTTTCATTCGTATCCTCAACACGAATTCTTAACACCGTATAAAGGTTTTGCTCATTATGGAATATGGTCACGAGATGCTTCCCTTTTATATATTTGCTTTCCTCGTTAAACAAATCCAGCTTTTCCTGTTCTGCCAAAGACTCTCCCTCCTTGCTGTTAAGCTTTTAGCAAAGATTTTTTTATTGCTCTTTTTCCAATAGCTTTTTACCGTAGCCTGCTAACATATGGTCTGGCTGTATGTCCAATGCCTTTTCAAACATCTCCATCGCTTTAACGCCATTCTCTTTGTATCCATAGGCAACACCTAAATTATAATAGGCGTCGGCATGCTCTTGATCCAATTGCACACAGCTTGTAAATTGGGCAATTGCTTCATCAATTAATTCTAAGCCTGCCAAGCATAGACCATATTGGAAACGGGCCTCTGCGTCATCACCATTTAATTCAACAGCACGTTGCAGATATGGCAAAGCTAGACGAGGCTGTTCAAGCTGAGCAAGGGTTAAGCCGAGCATAAAATAATTGTCACTGGATTCCAAACCTTGCTGCATTGCTTTTTCAAACATTTTTTTTGCTGCATCGAGATTGTCGTTTTCGAAATAAAGATTGCCAGCACTGTAATAGGCTGCTGCTGCACGATCGTCAAGTTCAATCGCTTTTTCAAAAAAAGATAGTGCTTTGTCATTTTCGCCAACTGCCGCAAGGACATTGCCAAAATTAATATAGGAGACCGCATCCTTTGGATTCTCCTCAATGGCTTCCATAAAAATTTTCGCTGCTTCTTCCCATTTTCCTTCTTGCATATATTGTATACCTTGCTGGTTTTTATCCATTCTTTTCACTCCCATTATCAAAAGTATAGCATATCTAATGTACGGCAAAAACGAAATCAAGCGCAGGAATCGCGAGCTCCTTTTTTGTTGAACCCTCATACTCATGTTCGTCAGCACCCCCTTATGATTCACTTTAGTAATATGGATGCTAGACGTATGAAAGGGTGCCCCAAAAGCAATGCTTTTTTTGGACACCCTTATTCCTTAAATTATGTTAGCCAACGTAAGTAAGTCGTTCTCCATTTTTGTAGATCTCGTCTATCGTTCCTCCACCGAGACATTCATCCCCATTGTAAAAAACAACGGCTTGCCCAGGTGTTACGGCACGAATTGGTTCATGGAAGACTACTTTTACTTTGCCATCCCCCAAAGCTTGTACAGTCACATGATTATCAGGTTGACGGTATCTGAATTTCGCTGTACATTGAAACGAATCTGGCTTAGGTTCATTTGAGATCCAGCTTACACTAGAAGCAATAATGGAATCTGAATATAGTTTTTCATTGTGAAAGCTTTGTCCAACAAATAAGACATTGCGCTTTAAATCTTTCCCAATCACAAACCACGGTTCACCAGAGCCACCAATTCCAAGTCCATGACGCTGACCGATTGTGTAATACATTAATCCATCATGCTTGCCAACCACTTCTCCATCAAGAGTTTCCATATTGCCTGGTTGTGCAGGTAAATAGTTGCTTAAAAACTCTTTGAAATTACGTTCTCCAATAAAACAAATTCCAGTGCTATCTTTTTTCGTAGCTGTAGCTAAACCTGCCTCTATCGCAATTTCCCGCACCTTTGATTTTTCAATATCGCCAATTGGGAACATTACCTTTTCTAATTGCTCCTGTGAAAGTTGATTTAAAAAATAAGTTTGATCCTTATTTTCATCAATACCACGGAGCATTTTAACTTCTCCATCTCTGCGGTCAACACGGGCATAATGACCGGTAGCTAAATAATCTGCACCGAGATTAAGGGCATGCTCTAGAAAAGCCTTAAATTTAATCTCTTTATTGCACATGACATCCGGATTCGGTGTCCGCCCTGCTTTATATTCATCTAAGAAATACGTGAATACTTTGTCCCAATACTGTTTTTCGAAGTTAACAGCATAGTAAGGAATTCCGATTTGATTGCATACACGAATCACATCATTATAATCTTCCGTCGCTGTACATACTCCAAACTCATCTGTATCGTCCCAATTTTTCATAAAAATTCCGATGACATCATATCCTTGCTGTTTCAACAATAATGCCGCTACAGATGAATCGACTCCACCGGACATCCCTACAACAACACGTGTGTCCTTCGGATCCTTCATCAATTTCTTTCACCTCACTTGCCCATTGCCATTATTTATTTGTTAGCCGCTTCACAATTTCTGCTGTCGTCTCCGCAACCTTTTGAATCTGGTCAGCAGTATTATATAGACCAAAGCTGAAGCGGATAGAATTTCGCAACTTTTCGGATTGACTACCGAACATCGCAACCAGGACATGTGATGGATCAATGCTGCCGGCCGTACAAGCTGAACCGCTTGAAACAGCCACTCCTGCTAAATCTAAATGAACAAGCATTGCTTCGACATTAATACCTGGGAAGCTTAAGTTTAAAACATGAGGGAGAGAATTTTCAAGTGATCCGTTTACGGAAAAATCGATCTCCTGTGTTTTTAGTTCATTGATTAATATTTCTTTATAGTGCTGATACTCTTTTACTCTCTCATCTCTTTTAAGTTGGGCTACTTTTACCGCTTCTTGAAAACCGGCAATCGAAGCGACATTTTCTGTGCCAGCACGTCTTTTTCTTTCTTGCTCACCGCCAAAAATAAGTGGAGACACTTTCACATCATTACGAATAAATAAAAACCCAATTCCTTTTGGTCCGTTAATTTTATGGGCCGACACGCTTAATAAATCAACATGTAATTCTCTGACATCGATGTTAACCAATCCGTAAGCCTGTACGGCATCGGTATGAAGCAGGGCCCTGTGGCTAGTTAGCAGCGCGCCAATTTCTTTTATCGGCTGTAAAGTTCCGACCTCATTATTTCCATACATAATCGAAACAAGAATCGTATCTTCGCGCAAAGCTTTTTTTAAATCAGCAATTGAAATTGCCCCTGTAGAATCAACAGGTAAATATGTTACTTCAAAGCCTTTTTTCTCCAACTGCTGACAAGTATGCAAAACAGCATGATGTTCAATTTGCGTCGTAATAATATGGTTTCCTTTTTCTTTATTCGCTTCAGCAACGCCGATCAAAGCATAATTATCTGCTTCCGTTCCACCACTCGTCATGATGATTTCATTCGGATGGGCGTTTATACTTTTGGCCAGCTGATCTCTTGCCTCATCAACAATATGTCTAGCTTCACGGCCATAAGCATGGATGCTTGATGGGTTTCCGAATAGCTGACTCATCACTTTTGTCATCACTTCAATCACCTGCGGATGCATCGGAGCAGTGGCAGCATGATCTACATAAATCCGTTCCAATCTTATTCACCTACTAACTTCGAAATGAAGAAAAAATTATTTGCTCACCAATATTATTTAACAAGACTTAAATATAAAACATATATGCGTCAGACTCTCCATCATCCGTATGGTTCGCTAAATCCTCTAACGTTGTATTTTCTAAAACATCCTTCACTGCATCGCGAATTCGTATCCATAATTCCCTTTTCGCCGGTTCTTCATCTTCAATGCCTTCAACCGGAGTAATCGGCCCTTCTAATACACGAATAATATCCCCTGAAGTAATTTTCGCCGGTTCATCTGCTAATACGTAGCCACCGTACGCACCTCGAATGCTTTTAACTAAGCCCGCATTTCTTAAAGGGGCAATTAATTGCTCTAAATAATGTTCTGACAAATCATTGGCTTGGGCAATCGCCTTTAAGGAGATTGGTCCATCTCCGTGCTTTTTAGCTAATTCGATCATAATCGTCAACCCGTAGCGTCCTTTTGTTGAAATTTTCATAAACTCGCACCTCGTTTTGATTCAGTTTTTGAATGTTCTACAACCATCTTTTTTTCTTTTAAAGAGGACAGCCAGTATTCTGTGAATTTGTGGCATTGAGGCAGACAAATGCCTGCCAACGGCCCAATCAATAAGCCGATGACGATCGTACCCCAAAAGATTGGTCCGCCGAGCCACCAACCGACAAGGAGTACTAAAATTTCCATCACACCTCTTACATTGCGTACTTTCCAGCCCGTTTTTGATGTCAAAGCGATCATGAGGCTATCTCGTGGGCCTGCACCAAATTGCGCTGAAATGTAAAGTCCCATTCCATATCCATTAAGAAGTAAACCAATCGTAAACATGAGAAGTTTGCCCATCAGTCCCTCTGGTGTATGTAAAAAAGGAAGGAGAAAATACATATCAATAAAGAGACCAACAAGAACCATATTTAAGAAAGCTCCAACTTGTGGAAATTCCTTTGATATAATAGCAGCCGCTAGTAAAATAAACATGCCGACAATCACTGACCAGCTACCAATTGTTAAGCCTAATTGATAGTATAACCCTACGTGCAATACATCCCAAGGTGTGGCTCCTAAGTCTGCTTTAATCAATAATACAAGACCTAAAGACATAATTAATAATCCTAAAATATATATAGCAAATCTTGGACCCACTTGCCCTTTTCTTCGATTTCTCATCGCTGTAATCCCCATTCTTCAACACAGATGATTCGTTTACCGAAGGACCCATGCTATCTTTCATATAAATATTACCAAAAACCTGATTAATTTGATAGGCAATAGCCATTATAGCACAACTTAATAAGTCATGCGGATAAGACAAGCTAGATTTTTGACTCATTTAAGCTCTACAACATGAAAAGTGGGAGAAAGCTCACTTTTCATGTTGCCAGAGCCAACCTTTCACTATGGCTGAAAGGGGTGTGAAATCAAGGCTTTGCACGAAATGAGCCAAAAATCGTTTTTTTCCCATCCTCTCTCATCAGTATGCAAATGTATGTTCCACATGTTATGGTTAAAGAAATAAATCACTTTAAGAAAATGGAGAGATTGGAATGAATGTGAAGCCCCTTGCCTTTCGTATGAGACCGAGAACAATTGATGAAATCATCGGCCAAAAACATCTCGTTGGAGAAGGAAAAATCATTCACCGCATGGTTAAAGCAAAACAACTTTCCTCAATGATCCTCTATGGGCCACCGGGAATTGGAAAAACTTCCATCGCCAGTGCGATCGCGGGGAGTACTCAATTTGCTTTTCGCATGCTAAATGCGGTGACCAATAATAAAAAAGACTTAGAAATTGTTGCAGCCGAGGCGAAAATGTCTGGTAAGGTTATTTTGCTTTTAGATGAGGTTCATCGACTTGATAAAGGAAAACAGGATTTCCTTCTCCCCCAACTTGAAAATGGTTCGATTGTTTTAATTGGAGCAACGACAAGCAATCCATATCATGCCATTAATCCGGCGATTCGCAGCCGCTGTCAAATTTTTGAACTGAGACCGTTAGAAAGCGGAGAAATTGTTGAAGCATTAAAGCGGGCAATAGCTGATCAGGAAAGAGGACTTGGTCATTATCTGATCGATATTTCTGAGGAAGCACTGATCCATCTCGCAACAGCTTCGAACGGCGATGTTCGCAGTTCATTAAATGCACTTGAGCTTGCCGTTGTTTCAACAGAGAAGGATGAGAAGGGAACGATCCATATTGACCTTGCTGTCGCAGAGGAATGTATGCAAAAGAAAAGCTTCACCCATGATAAAGACGGCGATGGACACTACGACGTGCTCTCCGCCTTTCAAAAGTCTATTCGCGGCAGTGATGTCAATGCTGCCCTCCATTACTTAGCACGCCTCATTGAAGCTGGTGATTTACAAAGCATCAGCAGGAGGCTGCTTGTTATTGCGTATGAGGATATTGGCCTTGCCAGTCCCCAAGCAGGGGCGAGAACTCTTGCTGCGATTGAAACTGCTGAGCGAATTGGATTCCCTGAAGCAAGAATTCCCTTAGCCAACGCAGTAATAGAGCTCTGCTTATCACCTAAATCAAATTCAGCGATCATTGCCATTGATCAGGCGATATCCGATTTACGCAAGGGAATCAGCGGGGAGGTTCCAGATCATTTAAAGGACGCCCATTACAAGGGAGCAGCAGAACTAGGTCGGGGCCTAGAATATTTGTATCCTCATGATTATGAAAATGGCTGGGTCAAGCAACAATATTTGCCCGACCGTATTAAAAATAAGATCTATTATGAACCGAAACGGACAGGAAAGTTTGAACAAGCTTTAGCAACTGTCTATGAAAACCTATCAAAAAAAGGATGAGTCAAGAGCAAAAACGCGGGGAGTGTCTACGGAACAACCGGAAGCAAATTGTTCCTGTAATGTTTATTCTAACAAGCTTTCCTTGGTGCTCAAGCTGGAACCCTTGGAAACCTGCACTGCTACCGTCTCCAGTTTACTTATCGTAGGTTGCAATAATAAATCCAATGTTCGTGCTTCTTAGACTAGATTCGCTTATTGAGTTAAAAAAAACCGCACAAATGCGGTTTTTTGTTTGAACTATGCTGCGACATCGCGTTTTTTGAAAACTAGATGGGCAAGTAATTGAAATAGGATAAAATAAACGACAAGAACTATAATCGAAAACGGCAATGTCATTCCTTCCACTAATGGAGAGCCTTCAAAATATTGCGTTAAGTCAGTATTAGCAAATAAAATATATTTCGCCCAATCGTATTTCATTGCAACTAGGCTTGTAAGCTGTGCTCCGGTAAACATAAGGAAAAGAGAAATTCCAATCGCCAATGAACTGCTTCTAAAAACGGCTGAAATCATAAATGCCATCGTCGCAAGCATGAGCATATTTACAGAGTTTAAACCGTAGGAACTTAACAGATGCATAAACATACTTTGTTCTGTTACCGTTCCTTGATGATAGTTTAAATACGGACTAGCATTCTCAGGTCCCCCAAATAAAATAAAACCAAGTACAGTTGAGTAACTAAAACATAAAGCAACAACAATTAGAGCAAAAATAAGAACAGTTAAATACTTAGCCACTAAAATTCTTGACCTGCTTACAGGTCGGATAAGCAGAAGCTTTATCGTACCCCAGTTGAATTCACTGGCGACGATTCCCGCCGCAATGATAATCGTAAACATTCCTGCTAACTCGATAATCGATACATTGTCGCTGACAAATTCCCAAACGGAATACGCGCTGTTTGGAGAAAGCCCATGTTCAATACGATATTCATTAATCGCTATTTGCCGCTTATAATAAGTAATTTGTGAATCCGGAACCTGACCTTCTAATTCGGCAACCTGCTTTTCTAAGTTTGTGTTTTCCAATTGCAAGCCTTGTTTCCATTCAGAATTATCTGGAACTGTTCCACCACTTTCCTGATATTTTACAAAGGCTCCTACAACCGTGACAATTAAAATAAGTAACCCAATCATTACATATGTTCCAGATCGCTTGAAAATTTTCAATAATTCATTTTGAACTAATTTATACATGGGCGACACCTTCTTTTTCTTTTGTAATCTCTAAGAATCGCTCCTCTAAAGATTTTGTCACTTCTTCTATTCCGTATAAAGAGATGTCTTCACTGACAAAAATTTTCACAATTGCCGGAATTTCCTCTCTTGTCATCGCCACGGCCACTCCCTCAGACGTTATCTCAACAGAAAGCTGAGGATGTGAATGTTTAAGAAGCTCTTTTGCTTTCTCCTTTTCAATGAGTTCGAATTGATACACTTTTTCTGCCCCATTGATGAAATCATGAACAAGTTGAACATCAACTAGCATACCTTGCTGAATGATTCCAATTCGATCACACATCATTTCCATTTCCGATAATAAATGACTGGACACAATGACAGCCATATTCCTTTCCCGTGCAAGCATCCTAATATGATCTCTTATTTCTCTAATACCGGCAGGGTCGAGTCCGTTTGTCGGTTCGTCCAGGATTAACACGTCTGGGTCATGGAGCAAACATTGTGCTAAACCAAGACGCTGCCTCATACCGAGAGAATAAGTTTTAACCTTGTCTTTAATTCTATCCGTTAAGCCAACCAATTCTACAACCTCATCAATTTTTTCCTTAGATACATTTGCAGACATTCTGGCAAAATGGAGAAGATTATCATAGCCACTCATGAATTTATACATTTCCGGGTTTTCTACAATTGCTCCTACATGACTTACTGCTTTTTCAAAATCGGTCCGAATACTGTGACCTGCAATTTTGATATCACCTTCAGTAATTCCAATCAACCCAACGATCATCCGAATCGTTGTCGTCTTACCCGCACCATTTGGACCAAGAAAGCCAAAAACCTCTCCGCGATTGACATTAAAGCTGATTTGGTCGATGATTTTCCTACCTTTAATTTGTTTTGTCACATTTTGAATTTCAATTACCGCTTCCATTGTTAGCTCCTTTTAAGCAAAAATTTTTTTCATCCACTCTAACACAGATTGCCCTTTTGATTCTCGCAGCTCTTCCACATTTTCTACAGCAACGATTTGACCGTTTTGAATGGCAATCACTTCATCAAGAAGCATCTCAATTTCATCGATTTCATGTGTCGCAATAACGACCGTTTGCTCGTTAAAATCGATATAGGACAATAACCCTTTAACAATCGATTCTCTGACCATTGGATCAAGACCTGAAAATGGTTCATCCAATAAAAGAACAGGGGCGGTGCGAGCTAAAGTGAGAACAAGCTTCAATCTCCCACGATTTCCCTTTGAAAGCTGCTTTAGCTTTTTCTTTGGGTCCAGCTTCATAAAAGCCAATAGCTCATTGGCTCGATCCATATTAAAATCAGGGAATTGGGTAGCTGAGAATGCGATCATATCTTTTACAGTAAAAGTTGGATAGAAAAAATCAAGCTCTGATAAATAAGCGACTTCTTTCGCAATTTTTCGTTCTACCTTTTTTCCATTCACCGTAATGGAGCCACTTGCAGGAAAAACAAGACCTGCTATCATTTTTAATGTAGTTGATTTGCCGCTACCGTTCGGACCTATAAACCCATAAATTTTTCCTTTTTCCAGTGAAAAAGAGATACCTTCTACAGCCGCTTCACCACCGTACTTTTTTGACACTTCCTCAACCTTAATCATTTGCCACCCTCCCTATCAATATAATTTTGCAAGCCCTTCAGCATTTCTTCCTGTGTAAACCCTAATTCTTTCATGTTGTGAACAAAAGCAGCGATCATATCGGTTTGCAACTTTTCTTTTAAATCGACAATAACTTCATTAACTTCCGTGACGAATGTTCCTTGTCCTCTTCTCGATTCCACGATTTCCATCCTCTCCATTTCACTATACGTTCTCTGAATGGTATTTGGATTCACCCCAGTTTTAATTGCCATTTCTCTGACTGATGGAAGCTTTTCACCCGGCTTGATATCTCCCCGAACAATTTGATGACTAATTTTATCAACAATTTGCATATAAATAGGTTTTGATGCTTGAAAATCTTCCATTCTGCTACACCTCCACTTTCCTTTCTAATAACAAAACAGATATTAGAAATACTGCGATCGCCGTAACAACATGTAGAGCAATGGAAACTAAATTAATCTGACCAACCGTCCCTGTCATATCAACGAATTGTGAACTAAAAATATTAAGTTGCACTGTACCTTTTTCTTGAATGACCTCGAACACTTTCGTTTCTGCCAGATAATTGCTAACCGTACTAATTACAATCCATACGACTAGTAAAACAAGCCAGCGAATTCTACTTAGAAATGGGATCCCCTTCAAAGAATGATAGAGTGTCCAGTAAAATAGCAACCAAACGCTAATATAAATTCCAGTTAATGTAACGCCACCAATAACAAGCAAGAGATGATTATTTAACACCTCAGTCATACCGTACAGGTCTTCGGAAATCTCCGTCGTTGAAATAGCAAATTGCAACAATAGAAAGGTCGCTAGCAGTGAAGCAGAGTAATAAGTCAAGGCCGCTCCCAATTTAGATAAGAAAAGCTTTATTCCACCGTTTGGGTTGTGAAGCCATAATTGACTTTGCCCCTCTAATTGCAATGAAGTAAATAATATTACGGGAAGATATAAGACATGCAGAACCAATATGGCAAAAAAGAATATGAGCGGTACAAGTGGTTCCCCAAAATATCCCCTTAACCCATAAGCAAACACCACTATTAAAAACAAAAGACCCATTCCAATTAGAAAATTGCCTTTCGATATTTTTAAATCCTTTAAATATAAACCTTTAAATGCTAACATGATAACTCTCTCCTCGCGACTTAGTGTTCTAGTTAAATAATACACTGGTACTTTTTATAATGCAACATAAATTTATTTTTATTTTCCGATGTTAGGAAATTACGACACTTTACATAGATTCAATTTCTTTCGGTGACGATAAGAATAACAACATCAGGGTAGTGTCAAAAGTTCTATGAAAACTACCTAGATGTTTAGGTTCTCTTCCAGTTATTAAGTGGGAGGTCACGCAATCGCTCAAAAACTCAAGGGCTCTGCTAAACAAAAAGTGAGGCAGACCTCTGTTGGGGAATCCATTGTTGAGCGAACCCAATGAGTTTTGTCCATCGAGCTGGCATCGTTGGCAAGCTTGATAACTCCGGATGAATAACAGGTACTTTCCTTTTAGGGGTTCATGAGGACGTAGAAAACTGAAAAAAGCAAAGTGTGTCCTCATAGAGGGTTCATGGGGACAAAGAAAGCTGAAAAAAAGCAAAGTGTGTCCTCATAGAGGGTTCATGGGGACAGAGAACGCCAAAAAAAAGCAAAATGTGTCCTCATAAAGAGTCCATGAGGACAAAGAAAGCTGAAAAAAAGCAAAGCGTGTCCTCATAGAGGGTTCATGGGGACAAAGAACGCCAATTTAGGATTTTAGTGTCGTGTGGTAACCTCACTCTTGCCTAAAATTCAGGGGGTGGCCATTTTTTTGCTTATAAAGCCCTCTATCTAGGTATTCTATAACCTATTTCTTATAAAAGTTTTGACAATACGGACATCAGTTAAGGAGTGAAAATATGAAAAACAGAAGGGAAAAATGGACAGACGAAGACCATCATCTATTAAAAAAAATTGTACTTGAACATGTGCAATTAGGAGCTACCAAAACGGCGGCTTTTAAAAAAGCTGCAGCCCTCTTAGGAAGAACACCTGCGGCCTGCAGTCACCGCTGGAATCATGTTTTATGTAAGGAGGAAAAAACTTCCTCCACTCCAACAGCGCAACTCCAACTTCCCGCACCTGAAAAAAGTGCCCCTCCAGCGTCAGACCCTTTAACATTGGATACCGTTGTTCAATTTTTACAATCTTTAGCACAGGAAGAATCACATGCAGCGCTCGCTGAAGAACATAAAAAACTAAAAGCAGAGCATGTTGCTCTAAAAAACAAGGCGGCGGCTTTAAAAAAATTATATAACGAGAAAAAAGTGCAAAATCAGAAGCTGACGCGGCAATACGAAACAATTGCTAGAATTTTAAGCGAAACTGAATCTCTTTTAGGAGAGCATATTGCTCATTAACGAGGGGATGACGTTTTTTTATGGTCCAAACGAGGCTGTGAGGGCAAATTTCACTAGTATCTGTCTTCCGCTTCTTCAGTGGACAGTACGAATCACCCTATTCTTTCATACAAACTTTCTCCGAGGGACTGCCTTCATTAAACAATTACTTTAATACAACAAAGAAAAGCAAGTGGGGGAAAATGAGGACATTGTCTCCACTTGCTTTAGCTAAAAAGGTTTGCAGCCCCATGCCATGCTGCTGATAATATACGGCTGAACTGTGCATTTTTGTCTACTCTACGCTAACCTAATTTTCATCCTTTACCCGCTGAATTTTAATATCCTTTAATAATTCTCTGACGACATAGCTCGCCATAATTAATCCCGATACAGACGGTACAAAGGCATTGGAGGCTGGTGGCATTTTCGCCTTTCTAATTGGAGCATCCTCTTTACCGACAACCTTCCTCACATCCTCACGAATAACGACAGGGCTCTCATCTGAGAACACAACTGGAATTCCTTTTCTAATCCCTTCTTTTCGTAATTTTGTACGAATAACTTTAGCAATTGGGTCCGTATGTGTTTTCGAAATATCCGCAATTTGAAAACGAGTCGGATCCATCTTATTTGCCGCACCCATACTTGAAATAATCGGAATATTTCTCTTTAAGCATTCTTTCATTAAGTGAATTTTATAAACAATCGTGTCCGAAGCATCAACAACAAAATCAAGCCCATACTCAAAAATTTGCTCATACGTTTCTTCCGTATAGAACATTTTTAAAGCAATAACCTCGCACTCAGGATTAATGTCTTTAATTCTCTCTTTCATTAAATCCGCTTTCGGTTTCCCGACTGTGGAAAGAAGGGCGATAATTTGTCGATTGACATTCGTAATATCAACATCATCTTTATCAATTAAAATAAGACGTCCGACTCCTGACCGAGCCAGTGCTTCAGCGGCAAAGGAACCTACTCCGCCGATTCCCAATACTGCCACTGTACTATTTTTCATAATTTTTAATCCTTCTGTTCCAATGGCAAGTTCATTTCTTGAAAACTGATGTAACATCTATTAACCACTCCATATTCAGTTTAAAAACATTTTGGTTCTATTTTTACCCGTAAAGAATATACCATACTTTATCCTATTTAGCATCTAGAGGTGAAAATTGCGGTTCAATCCATAGCATGAATGCGCAAAGAACAATATTGCGAAAATAAGCAAAAATACCATTGAAATATGGTACCATTAGAGAGCCATGAAAGTCAGGGAGGAAGGAATTCATGAAAGCAATATTGAAAAACTATCGCTTCCCTATCATACTACTGAGTTCAGTCATTATCGGAAGCATATTAGGAATCAACATGGGTGCACAGGCAGAAGTTATCAAACCTTTAGGTGATATCTTTCTAAATTTGATGTTCACACTTGTAGTACCTTTAGTCTTTTTTGCAACTACATCGGCTATTGCTAATATGGGAAGTGGGCAAAGATTCAAAAAGGTCATGTCATCTACATTTATTGTTTTTTTAGGGACAGGACTAATTGCAGCCTTGGTGATGGTAGGTGCAGTAAAAATGTTCCCAGGTGCAACAGATATGAATGTTGAATTAACTAAACCAGAATCTATCGAAACTATATCAGCTGGAGAACAACTTGTAGGAATCTTTACTACCGACAACTTCATCGAATTATTTAGTAGAGAACACATGCTAGCTCTTATATTTTTCTCATTACTGCTCGGTTTTGCCATAACAAAGGTTGGAGAAAAAGCGAAACCCCTTGCGATTTTTATGAATGCCGGAACAATTGTCTTAACGAAAATGGTGAACCTAGTCATGTACTACGCTCCCATTGGATTAGGAGCATATTTCGCTTATTTGGTGGGAACATTTGGGACAAATTTACTCGAAACATACATGAAAACAGCTATTTTGTATTTTATCGTAGCAGCAGTATTTTTTGTGGTTGCTTATACAAGTTATGCATTTCTATCAGGAGGTAAAAAAGGAATTAAATTGTTTTGGAGTCACATGCTCTCACCAACCGTTACTTCATTAGCAACTTGTAGCAGTATGGCATCTCTTCCTGTAAATCTTGAAGCAACAGAGAAGATGAGGATTCCAAAAGATATCCGGGAAACCGTTATTCCACTAGGAGCTTCCATGCATAAAGATGGTTCTGTCTTAGGTGTCATTTTAAAAATCGCCGTCCTATTCAGCGTCTTCGATATGGATTTCTCTGGTTTCGGAACAATTGGACTTGCAATGTTAATAGCGGTTCTTGGAGGAACGGTAATGGGAGCTATTCCAAGTGGTGGGATGATTGCTGAAATGTTAATCATCAGTTTATATGGTTTTCCAATGGAGGCACTACCGATTATTGCAGCCATTAGCACCATCATCGATGCACCGGCAACTGCCTTAAACGTGACAGGAGATAATGCTTCTGCGATGTTGGTTTCAAGAAGGGTAGAAGGTAAGGATTGGATAGAAAAGGTGGAAGAAGTTTGATTCCTTTTAAATATAAATAGTATCGCACTGGGCTGTCCTAAAGCTTAGCTTTTCGGACAGCCTCTTTCTTAGTTTGACAAGAAACGTATTTAGTTTTAAAAGGCTTTGTTAAACAATATTACTGATATAACGATTTTTGGCTCATTTCGTATTGGATTAAGGTTTAAACGAAATAAGCGAGAAATCAACACTAATAAACCTAAAAAAAAATCATGCTTTGCGCATGAAGGTTTTTTCATATGTAAAGAGTCCCAATTGTGCCGTCGCTCGTTTATCCTTCGTTTTGAACCCGCACTCAGCAGGTGGGTGTTCTGTTCCGAGTGGTTGTAAGTCCTACTAAATAGGCATTTACTTCACGAGGAAACGCAAACTCCCGAAGGTAGTATGTTAGGTCAAAACATAGGGTTTACCACAAACACATCAGGACTCTTTATTTGTTTTAATCATAGCATATTCAGGCAGCCCTTTCAAGAAGGCTCCCTATGCATTTATTACCAATTACTTCTTTTTCAACGATAAATGGAGGTCGGAAAGCTGCGCTTCACTGACTTCACCAGGTGCTTCTGTTAACAAGCAGCTTGCGCTCGCCGTCTTCGGAAACGCAATCGTATCGCGAAGATTCGTTCGACCAGCAAGTAGCATAACAAGGCGATCCAATCCGAGAGCGATTCCGCCATGCGGTGGTGTCCCATATTCGAATGCTTCAAGTAAGAAACCGAACTGCTCTCTTGCTTCTTCTTCTGAAAAACCAAGAATTTTGAACATTTTTTCTTGTACTTCTTTTTCAAAAATACGAAGAGATCCCCCGCCTAGCTCATAGCCATTCAAAACTAAGTCATATGCTTGTGCTCTTACTGCACCCGGGTCAGTATCCAATAGTTGTAAGTCTTCTCGTACAGGCATTGTAAATGGATGATGAGCAGCAAAGTAGCGCCCAGCCTCTTCATCATATTCCAATAGCGGCCAATCAGTGACCCAAAGAAATTCAAACTTGCTTTGATCAATTAATTCAAGATCTTTTCCAAGCTTGAGGCGAAGAGCCCCTAAAGCGTCTGCGACGACCGTTTTCTTATCGGCTACGAATAGTAAGAGGTCGCCTGTCTCTACTTCTAATGCTGAGCGAATGCCCGCTGCTTCATCTTCAGAAATGAATTTTGAAATGGGTCCCTTTAATCCTTCTGCTTCAGCTTTCAGCCAAGCGAGACCTTTTGCACCATAGACTGCAACAAACTCTGTCAAAGCATCAATATCTTTTCTAGAATAAGCAGAAGCAGCACCCTTGACGTTGATCGCCTTCACTTGTCCTCCAGAGGAAACAGCACCTGCGAATACTTTGAAGCCAGATTCTTTCACAATCTCTGATAAATCGACTAGCTCAAGTCCGAAGCGAGTATCAGGCTTATCAGAACCAAAGCGTGCCATCGCTTCATCATAAGGCATGCGAGTGAATGGGATCGAAATATCCTGCCCTTTTACTTCCTTCATCATTGTCTTCATCATCGCTTCCATCATAGCAATGATATCATCTTGGCTTAAGAAGCTTGTCTCAATATCGATTTGTGTAAATTCAGGCTGCCTGTCTGCACGTAAATCTTCATCACGGAAGCAACGAGCAATTTGATAATACCGTTCAATTCCACCGACCATAAGCATCTGTTTAAAAAGCTGTGGCGATTGCGGTAGGGCATAGAATTCTCCTGGATGAACACGGCTCGGTACTAAATAATCCCGTGCCCCTTCAGGTGTGCTCTTCGTCAAAATGGGCGTCTCAATATCTAAGAAGCCTTCACTATCTAGAAAATCACGCACTACTTTAGTGACTTGATGACGCATTTTGAACGTCTCAAACATCACTGGACGCCGTAAATCTAGATAACGATATTTTAGACGGATATCTTCGGATACTTCAGACTTATTATCGATCGTAAAAGGAGGAGTTTTGGCCTCATTTATGATCGTTACCTTCTGTGCCTTTACTTCAATTTTTCCTGTCTTCACATTTTCGTTAATCGTTCCCTCTTCGCGCGCCACTACGATCCCATTTATATCAAGAACGTATTCGTTTCTAATCTTCTCTGCAATCGCGAGTGCTTCCGGTGATTCTTCAGGATTAAAGACGACCTGAATGATTCCGGTCCGATCACGTAAATCAATAAAAATGAGGCCGCCCAAGTCGCGGCGCTTTTGTACCCATCCCTTTAAAACGATTTGCTCTCCAATCGCTTGCTCTGGTACTTCTCCACAAAAATACGTTCTCCCGTACACAAAAACTCCTCCTATTCAACTGAAGCCTTAAATTGTTCAATAAATTGGTCAAGCGAATACTCCGTTTGCTCACCGGATGCTAATGACTTCACATTAATTTTATTTTCATTTAGCTCATTTTCTCCTAAAATTGCTACATATTTGGCTTTTAAGCGATCGGCTGCTTTAAACTGCGCTTTAATTTTTCGATTTAAGTAATCACGTTCTGCTGAAAAACCAGCGTTTCTAAGCTGATATAAAAGCTTTACAGTATATTCTTGAGCAGCTTCACCTAAACCTGCTAAATAGATATCAATACCTTCTGCTAATGGAAGCTCTACTTTTTCTGCTTCAAGAGCGGCAATAAGGCGTTCTATGCTTAAACCAAAACCAATCCCTGGTGTTTCTGGTCCACCAACCTCTTCGACTAAGCCGTTGTAGCGACCTCCGCCACATAAAGTAGTGATTGCACCAAACCCGTCTGCATCGCTCATAATTTCAAATGCTGTATGGTTATAATAATCCAATCCTCTTACTAAATTAGAATCGACCTCAAAGGGGATTTGAAGTGCTGTTAAATATTGTTGCACCTTCTCGAAATATGCTTGAGACTGGGCATTTAAAAATTCAAGAATGGAAGGTGCTGTTTTCATCAGCTCATGCTCCCTATCCTTTTTACAATCTAAAATTCTTAATGGATTGGTCGTGAGGCGATTTTGACAGTCGCTGCAAAATTCTCCAATTCGTGGCTGAAAATGTTGAATCAGCGCCTCTCTATGGGCATTTCGACTTTCTTTGTCACCAAGACTATTGATGACGATCTTCAGTTTTTTCAAGCCCATTTCTTGATATAAGCTATACGCTAATGAGATGACCTCTGCATCAATTGCTGGATCTGCGCTTCCTAAAGCTTCCACTCCAAATTGGACAAACTGACGAAAGCGACCGGCTTGCGGTCTTTCATAACGAAACATTGGCCCCATATAATAGAGCTTTACTGGCTGGTTAGCATAGCCGAACATTTTTTGTTCAACGAATGAGCGGACGACTCCAGCCGTTCCTTCAGGACGAAGCGTCAGGCTTCTGCCTCCTCTATCCTCAAATTCATACATTTCTTTTTGAACAATATCAGTTGTATCTCCCACGCTTCTTGTGAATAATTCTGTATGTTCAAATATCGGCGTGCGAATTTCCTTATATTGAAATTTCCCACAAAGCTCTCGAGCCTTTTCTTCAATGAGCTGCCATTTTTCTACTTGTCCAGGTAAAATATCCTGAGTTCCTCTTGGAATATTAATAGACATGAGAATCCTCCTCTGAAATCTTCCGAATAAAAATAAAAAACTCCCGTCCCTTGTATATAAATATACAAGGGACGAGAGATATAATCCCGTGGTGCCACCCTAATTGAAGACGTGCTATTACGCCATTCCACTTTGACAGTTAACGCCTGTTCACGTTCCTCTCCTACTAAAGAATCTTCTCTTTCAGAGCGAAGCCTACGGAGTGTTCTTTCATTAAGCCATTATGTAGGAATGCTTTCAGCCTGTGGCACTCCCTCTCTAATCATATGTATCTTAACTACTCTTCTCCATCAACGGTTATCATCTTCTCATACTTTATTTATATAATAATACGGAGCAAGACTGCAATTGTCAAGACTATTCATGAACGTTCTAACTGTTTCTTTAATTTTCGCACATCGTTCATCGTTAAGCCGAATTCAGATGCTAGCTCGATCATGCTTGAATTCTGTTCCTTTTGCAGAAAATCATGGAGATCAATGCCAAATAGTTGATTTTCACCTTGTTGAATCGTCGTTCCTTTATCACTAAACCTCATCGAAATCACCCTTCTTATTTTTTTCTCTCTCTATTGTTTCCATGAAGGATAGATAATTATCCTTTACTTAATGGATAAAACGATCACCGACATAGAACAAACCTTAAAAAAACAAAAAGATCGTGAAGCATGGACTTAACAAGTTTAGTCCGATCCCTTAGAATAGAAGAATGCAGAGAAACCAAATTATAGTAACCAAAATTCGAAATAACGGCAAAGTTCATGAAAATTGCCGAGCCTTTGAGAGAAAAGCAATAGCTTGTAACAAAGAAGGATACCTAGTATTTAGCGAAGGGAGACAGAGAATGCAGAGAAATAAATATTTGCCACTAATGCTTTGTCTTATACTTTTTTTATCATGTATTTTTCTGCCGCTTCAACCTGCTGCTGCAGGCACGGTACAAGTTGGCGAAGCGAACGTCAATGTCAGGGAAGGTCCGGGGCTTAGCTATAATGTCCTTAAAAAGGTAAATAAAGGGGATACCTTCTCCTTTATAAAACAAGAAGGCGATTGGTACCAAATCGATATCGGCTCAGGAAAGAAAGCATGGATTGCAAGCTGGCTTGTTACAAAAAAAGAGACGGTGGCACCTGCAGATGGAAGCATAAAGGGAAATGTTACAGCCAATAGCGTTAGAGTCAGAACCGGTCCTGGGACAAGCCACTCTGTACTTGGAGCTTTAAATAAGGGCGATACGGTGGAAATTCTTAAATCTGAAGCTAATTGGTATCAGGTTAATAGCAGCTTCGGAAAAGGCTGGATTTCAAAAGACTATTTACAAACAAAGAAGGAAACAACAACAGGAGGAAATATCGGGACAATTACCGCAACCTCCCTTAATGTCCGTTCAACTCCATCTACGCAAGGGCAATCTTTAGGAAGTCTGAAAAAAGGGGAACAAATAACCGTTCTCTCACATCATAACGGATGGATTGAAATTACATTTAAAAACCAACAAGCATGGATTAGCAGTGAATATGTAAAGCTTGAATCGGACACCGGTACTTCTGTTCCACCAGCTAAATCAAATTCAAACCTTTCTGGGATAACGGGGAGTGTCACGGCAGCTTCTCTAAATGTTAGAGATTCTGGTTCTTTAAATGGAAAAGTTATCGGCAGCGTTTCTAAAGGAGAGAGAGTTAAAATTCTTGAAGAAGTGAACGGTTGGGTGAAAATTGAACTTAATTCTGGCAAAAACGGCTGGATTGCTGGATGGTATATAGAGAAATCAATACCATCACAAGCCCCTTCTTCCAATAGTTCTCCAAAAAACAGCAGCTTAACGATTGACCATAATGGAACGAATATTCGGTCTGCTCCCGATTTAAGCGCAAAGGTAGTAGCAAGAGCAAATGCTGGAGACAAATTTTCAATTGTCAACATCCATAAGGATTGGTATGAAGTTAAATTAGCAAATGGAAAAAGTGGATATGTCGCTGGCTGGATTGTTACGGTTAGTAACGGTGTCCCTCAAATCAAAAAAATCGGAACAAGTAGCGATATAAAAAATCAGAAGATCATGATTGACCCTGGTCATGGGGGAAGAGACAACGGAGCAACAGGAGCCAAGGGAAGCCTCGAAAAAAACTTAACGTTAAAAACCGCCCAGCTTTTAGCGAATAAATTGAAAGCACAAGGGGCAAAAGTATTCATGACAAGGAGCAACGATCAATACCTTGCTCTCAGTTCCAGAGTGAGTATGGCTCACTATCAAAATGTTGATGCCTTTATAAGCCTTCACTATGACAGCATTGATAATTATACTGTCAAAGGAATGACAAGCTATTATTATCATTCACATCAGAAGGGACTAGCCTCAAGCATACATAATGCCGTCATCAAGCAAACCAAACTGAATGATCGCGGTGTTCGCCAAGGGGATTACCATGTCATTCGGGAAAATAAACAATTAGCTGTTTTACTGGAACTGGGGTATATAAGCAACCCGACAGAAGAACTGATGGTAAATACTTCCCAGTATCAAGAACAGGTCACCAATGCCATTGTCCAAGGCGTCGTGAGGTATTTTAAATAATAAAGATGAGGATTTCTGAAATGTCGCTGTAGAAAGGAAGAGGAGAAAAACGAATCGTTTTTCTCCTCTTCCTTTCTGTTTACTCGATTTTCAAACTTCATTTAACCAATTAAGGGGATTTTTTGTACTTTTTCCAAAAAAGAAGATCATAAAATCAGTTGATCATTGGCCTTCTGGACAGACCCTTTTCTAATTAACGAAAATGGCTTTAGTCCAAAAATATCCAAAAACCAATCGCAAACAGAATGACGGCAAAAATAAGACCGAATACAATTTGTAAGAGCAGCTGATTGAATTTTTTTGATCATTTCCAGCTTCTTGACTGTCTTTGAAAAAAGACAATAGACCTGAAGTAAATATAGCATCCCAAAGCTTCCTTGTTTCATTATCTTTCTTCTTTTTGTCATTTTGATTGTCCATTTGAATCCTCCCTTCAATTTTTGAAGATTGGAAGAAGAGTTGAATCTCCTCAAAACGATTTTAAGGTCTTCACCTTATCTATTTACTTTCCAAAATAAGTGTCACCGGTCCATCATTTGTCAACTGTACATCCATCATTGCCCCGAATTGACCTGTTTCAACATGAATCCCCTGCTCTTCTAATAAACGATTAAAATGCTCGTATATCTTCTCTGCATGGTCAGGTTTCGCTGCATCCATAAAGTTTGGTCTTCGTCCTTTGCGGCAATCTCCGTAAAGAGTAAATTGGGAAACGGAAAGTATTTCGCCTCCTGCATCAAGTAAAGACAAGTTCATTTTCATATGCTCATCTTCAAAAACACGTAAATGGGCAATTTTTTCAGCTAAATACTTTGCGTCGTCTTCACTGTCTTCATGGGTGACACCCACTAAAAGAACATAACCCTTATTGATTTTTCCAACAACTTCTCCTGCAACCGTTACTTGCGCTTCCTTACTTCTTTGTACGACGATTCTCATAATATATTTACCTCCTCTAAAAAAAGAAAAGCTGTCACATTCTCGACAGCAGGGATTTTAGCACGGATTTATAATTAATGGATTTTTCACAATCGTTCTTTTAGCTCAACCGGATGAAAAAATCTAATTCATTATTCTTCGCACAGCATAAATATCTGGGATCTGTTTAATCCGGTCGACTACTTTTTGCAAATGAGCAACATTGACGATCATAATCGTCATGCTAATTATCGCCATTTTATTGCGATCCGACTTACCAGTTACAGCAGAGATATTGGTTTTCGTTTCACTGACAGCCTGCAATACTTCATTCAGCAATCCTCTTCGATCATATCCAGTGATTTCAATATCAACATTATATTCTTTACGATCATTTAAGGCTGTTTCCCATTCCACTGGAATGAGCCGTGCTTTCGCATCTGCCGTATCAATATTGGTACAATCTGAACGGTGAACAGAGACGCCGCGGCCTTTCGTAATGAATCCAACGATATCATCTCCTGGTACAGGACTACAGCATCTTGATAAACGTATCAGTAAATTATCAATCCCTGTTACTCTAACACCTGACTCTCGCTTTTTCTTTGTCGGGAATGATCTTAACTCATTGACCGCACTGGCAATCGTCGTTTCCTGTTCTAAATCTCGCTGCTTGCGCCATTTCTCTGTTAAACGATTCGCCACCTGGAGAGCTGTAATCCCGTTGTATCCAACAGCAGCATACATATCTTCCTCACTGAAAAAGTTAAATTTCTCAGCCACACGTTTAATATTTTCTGGCGTCAAAATTTCCTTTAATTCAAACTCCATATTGCGAATTTCTTTTTCAACAAGCTCGCGGCCTTTCTCTACATTCTCTTCTTTACGCTGTTTTTTGAAAAATTGTCTAATTTTATTTTTTGCCTGTGAAGTTTGCGCAAGCTTAATCCAATCCTGACTTGGTCCATAAGAGTGTTTGGATGTCAAAATCTCGACGATATCTCCTGTTTTCAGCTCGTAATCAAGGGTGACCATTTTTCCATTCACCTTTGCACCAATCGTTTTATTGCCGATCTCTGAATGAATACGATAAGCAAAGTCGATGGGAACGGAGCCAGCCGGTAATTCAATTACATCTCCTTTAGGGGTGAAGATAAAGACCATGTCGGAAAAAAGATCAATCTTCAACGATTCCATAAATTCTTCTGCATTTGAAGAATCATCCTGAAATTCGAGAATTTCTCTAAACCATGTGAGTTTATCATCTAAAGAAGAATTCTCATCAACTGTTTTCCCTTCTTTATATGCCCAGTGGGCTGCGATCCCAAACTCAGCAATTCGATGCATATCGAAGGTTCGAATTTGCACCTCGAGTGGATCACCCTTTGGTCCGATTACTGTTGTGTGAAGAGACTGATACATATTCGGTTTAGGCATGGCGATATAATCTTTAAATCTCCCAGGCATTGGTTTCCAGCAGGTGTGAATAATGCCAAGCACCGCGTAACAATCCTTTATACTGTTAACTACAATGCGAACGGCAAGCAAGTCGTAAATTTCATTGAACTGCTTATTTTGCAGTGCCATTTTTCGATAAATGCTGTAAATATGCTTCGGTCGTCCGGAAATATCCGCTTTGATCGCAACCTCATCCAATGCTGTACGCATCTCAACAACAACATCGTCTAAGTACTGCTCTCGTTCTGCCCGCTTTTTCTTCATTAAGTTTACAATGCGGTAATATTGCTGTGGATTTAAATAGCGAAGAGCTGTATCCTCCAGCTCCCATTTAATTTTTGAAATCCCTAAGCGATGAGCTAAAGGAGCAAATATTTCCAATGTTTCATTGGAAATACGCCGCTGTTTTTCAGCGGTTAAATGCTTCAATGTCCGCATATTGTGCAGTCTATCTGCTAACTTGATTAAGATCACGCGAATATCCTGAGCCATCGCAACAAACATTTTTCGATGGTTTTCCGCTTGTTGTTCCTCATGCGATTTATATTTAATTTTTCCTAGTTTTGTCACCCCGTCAACAAGCATTGCCACTTCATCATTAAAGACCTCACGAATATCGTCGAGCGTAACTTCAGTATCTTCCACAACATCGTGAAGAAAGCCGGCTGCGACCGTATCAGGGTCCATTTGTAAATCCGCGAGAATTCCAGCCACTTGGATTGGATGGATAACATACGGTTCTCCGGATTTTCTATATTGGTCACGATGAGCATGTCTAGCAAATTCATATGCTTTTTGAACAGTCTTGACATGTTCACCATTTAAATATTTCCTTGTTATTTCGATGACCTGTTCAGCTGTCAAAACTTGTTCATTGGCCATGTAATCACCTTATCTATCCTGAGGTATTTGTTTAACACATTTGATCGATTCTGTCATTCCTGTACAGATCACTTCTTTGTAAATAAAAAATAATATAATTGTTACTATTATCGAAAAAAAACAACGATATGTAAAGAGATTGAGCATTCTTTTTTCGAGAAAAGTAAGAATTTTGTCGAATTGCTTTACTTGCCCTTCACATAATGAATATAGAAAAAGAGCGCAAACAGCGCTCACAATCAGTTAAAATTCCATTAATGTTAAAATATCATAACCATCTAATTTACTTCTTCCTTCTAGGTAAGTAAGTTCAATTAAAAAGGCGATTCCAGCCACAACCCCGCCAAGCTCTTCAACTAATTTAATCGTTGCTTCAATCGTTCCGCCAGTTGCGAGAAGGTCATCTGTAATAAGCACGCGTTGCCCCGGCTTAATCGCATCTTTATGGATCGTTAATATATCTTTCCCATATTCAAGGCCATAATCAACATCAATTGTCGCTCTTGGCAATTTCCCTTTTTTACGTACGGGGGCAAAACCAACTCCTAAAGAATAAGCTACTGGACAGCCAATAATGAAGCCACGTGCTTCAGGACCAACAATAATATCTATATCTTTCTTCCGAGCATATTCCACAATTTGATCTGTTGCGTAATGGTATGCCTCCCCATCGTTCATCAATGGTGTAATATCTTTAAATTTAATTCCTGGCTTTGGCCAATCTTCCACAATTGCAATATGTTTTTTTAAATCCATTCTTCAACTGCCTCCTCATTGGTAACCGACCCAACTATCATTTCGTCAAACCACTTTTTTAGTTCGTCAACGGATGAATAGAGCAACTCCCCTTCAAGAGCATAATGTGCCTGCTTTTGCTGGTATGTGATCGATTCTGATAAATCTTTTTTATTTTTAACCTCATTTAAGGTAATAAATCCATTATGCTGCTTTATCAATTCTAGTTCTAAAAACACTTGCGACATGAAATCAATCGTCGCTCTCGTCCAACCACGATATTTAGCAAGATCATCGCCATATCTTTTCAGATCAAAAGGTGCCTTCTTCATCAAGAAAGCGTAATACCATTTAAAATGCTCTCTCGTCGGCATCGTGGAAAAATAATCACTCTCTTCACCATAAAAATGGGCATAAATTCTCGCTGGTTGCTTCCCTTGTAAAAGTGAAACAAGAAACTCCTTAGAAGGGGGTAAATCGGAGAGAACAATGTTCCGTCCTGTCATATCCAAATGCCGAGCTTTATCCAACTTATCCACCACAACTAATTCATTATTTTGATGGGCAAATTTGCTCACGAACTTTTCATTAAACACAATCCAAAGTGCATCGGAAACACTATCGGACAGTTTTTCTATTCTCTTTAAGCCACGATAATCAAACAACTGCCACTCGTGCACCGCTAAATCTTGAAGAAAAATTTGCGGCTTCCGTATGTTGTTCCATTCATTAATAGCTAATTCTCCAATCACCGCTAAGCTCGCATAAGGAGAAACTTCATCTAATAAACTTCCTAATCCGAAACCAATTCCATCTAATGAACTTCCTTGGTCCTCTAATACAAGCTTTAAATGGGTTTGATCGGCACCGATTTTTTTCATTTGGGAAATACTAGCTGCTTTAATAAGTACCTTCGGCTTTGGATTATTTATCCCAAATGGAGCAAGCTTCTGCATTTCCTCAAGTGCCTTTAAATCAACATTTTTTAATTCTATTTCACTGTCCAGCTTTGTGACAGGAATGAAATCTTCTTCAGTAAGTATTTTTGAAGCCAAATGATTTAAACGGTTGCGCAGTTCTCCGACATCCTCTAATTTCAATGTCATTCCTGCCGCCATCGGATGCCCGCCGAAATGAGGCAATATATCACGACATGTCGATAAATTTTGGAATAAATCAAATCCCATAATACTCCGAGCAGACCCCTTCGCCAAACCTTTTTCGTCATCAATGCTTAATACTATCGCCGGACGATAAAATCGCTCAACAAGTTTGGAAGCAACGATCCCAATCACACCTGCGTTCCAGCCAGATTTACCAACGACAATAACGGAATTTTCGTCAATTGGATAGTTTTCTTCAACCTCTCGTATCGCTTCCTCTACCATTTCATTGACGAGAGCTTGTCTTTCTTTATTTAATGCATCAATTTCTTCTGCAATGGTCTCCGCTTCATATGGATCTTCGGTCAATAAGAGATCGACGGCAATATCTGCACTTTCCAGTCTGCCTGCAGCATTTATTCTAGGAGCCATTACAAATCCAATCGTCTCCTCATTAATGGCAGGCAAATCGGCACCAGCCAATTTCAACAACGCTTTCAGACCGTGATTGTCTGTACTTTTTAGCGCTTGGATTCCTCTTTTGGCTATTAATCGATTTTCTCCAACTAAAGGGACCAAGTCCGCAACCGTACCAATCGCAGCAAATTGCAGCAGATGCTCTGGTACCTTTCCCAAAAGAGCGTGTGACAATTTAAACGCAACCCCAACACCAGCTAAATCATGAAATGGATAAGGACTGTTCTCCAGTTTTGGGTGAATAATCGCCAGTGCTTCAGGCAATTTCGGTCCTGGTTCATGATGATCGGTAATAATTAAATCGAGCCCCAATTCTTTCGCTATTCGCGCCTCATGGAGCGCAGCAATTCCTGTATCGACGGTGATGATAAGATGAATACCACTTTCAGCAGCATGGCGAAATGCGTTTTCATTCGGTCCATATCCTTCTGTAAAACGATTGGGAATATAATACTGTACATTCGCCCCTAATTCCTGAAGCGTGAGCATCATGACGGAAGTGCTCGTAACTCCGTCTGCATCATAATCTCCAAATATAAGAATTTGTTCATTATTTGCTATCGCATCTTTTATTCGTGAAACAGCAATATCCATCCCTATTAAAGTGAATGGATCATGGAACGCATGGTCTTCATCAAAAAGAAAAGACGAAGCTAGCTCCGGGGTATCAAATCCCCGATTAACAAGTAAAGATGCTACCAGCGGTGTAATGCTAAGCTCCTCTACAAGTCTTCTCTTTTTTTCTTCATCGACTTGTTGGCAAATCCATCTGGTTTTCGGCTTTAACATACGTTCACCTCTCAACTTTTCTATTATACTAGAGCGCCATAGTCGGTTCAAGCTAAGAGTGTATTCGTAAATATGGAAAAAACAAAAAAATGTGCGCTGAAAGCTTATTTCACTTTTGGCGCACATTACGATTTCCATGCTTCTCTTATTTCGGTTTGTACGGATTAATATGAACAAATACATTTTCTACATTCTTTTCCCGCAGCAGCTTTTTCTTTACGGCTTTTCCAACTTTATGACCTTGCTCTACCGTCATATGTGGATCCACGGATATTTTAAGGTTAATAATAACGTAATGACCATGTTCGCGAGCATGAAACTCATCTATTTTTTTAACTTCAGGAACAGTTTCTACAATTTTTCTAAGCTCAACCGTGTCTTCATCATTCATGACCCGGTCAAGTGCGTTCCCAATCGATTCTTTTCCAAGCGTCCACGCAATTCTCAAGATCATAAGAGCTACTACAAGTCCTGCTACTGGATCAGCATATTCAAGCCAACTTATTTGCAAAAGATTACCAACTACTGCTGCGCCAATTCCCATTAAAGCGGCTAAAGACGAATAAACATCTGAACGATGTTCATAAGCATTTACAATAAGTGCATCGCTTTTTAATTGCTGTCCTAATCGAAATTTATAACGAAACATACATTCCTTCGTAATAATTGAAATTAACACAGCTACGATTGCAATCGGATTAGGAGCTTCTATCGGATGGAAAAACGCGTCAAATGAAGAGCGGCCAATTTCCAATCCGATGATAAACAGCAAAACGGCTACGATTATGGCTGCAATCGATTCAGCTTTCCCATGACCATATGGATGCTCCTCATCAGGAGGTTGCTTCGCAGCTCTTAAACCAATAAAAACCGCTAACGATCCTACCACATCTGAAGCAGAATGGACTGCATCTGCTATTAAAGCCTTACTATTTGCGTATATACCAACGCTCCATTTTAACGCTGCCAAAACAATATTTCCAACTACGCCAATAATGGCAGCAAACTCCGCTTTTTTAAAGCGTTCACTTTTTTCCAACGTACTCCCCCCCCCCTTAAACGAAAATCCACTATCCCTTTAGACAATCCTTCTACCAGTCTATCCTAAACGCTTCAGTCTCATAAGGTTGGTTTCAGTTTTTCCATCAGAAAATGTAAACATAAAAGTAATTTAGCACTTAAATGCTTTCATTATTGAGTTATGTATTGTCTATGAATATTGATGAAGTTCACTTTTGCGCACTTTCCAACGACGTATTGTTATTTCAATTTCATGGCGCATCTTGGCATGTTTTTACTACTAAAAACCTCATCCATATTCTTCCACTCTATAAAATGAGGACAACTAGCTTCACTGAATTTTAGAGGTATTAATAAGAGGAATGGCGACTAAAAAATAAAATCATAGCTTCATCAAAAGGAACGATCTTGCTTCTATATGGAGGTAAGTAAAAAAAGAGGGGTAGAATGTCCCTCTTCTATCACTTATTTCGTAAAATGCAATAACCGTCCTATTTTACAATAATAAGAGGTCAATACGTAAAAGAGATTTATCGACACCCCCCCCAATTAAAAATTCTCTTGCTTTATCTTGTATTGCAAGGTAAATATTTTTAGATATGATCGTGCTTTATGCTCATTACTGAAGTCAAAAGTCTATCCAAACTTCGATAACTGTCTGCAATACTAGCAAAAACAACTTGGTAAAACCATCATTAACAAATTACCTGTGAAAGATCCTCAAACTAAATTTCGTTGCATTCAATACCTTTAGATTGTTCATAATGGTAAACACTTATTTACTTTTTTCCAATTTAGAAAGGATTAATAGATATATTGCTATTCCACCAAAACTTATCAACATACTTAGGATCAGTTGTGTCTCATATTGTAGTGCTGTTAAGTTAAGGAAATAATCAGGCAATGTTAACAATGCAATCATAATAATTAGCACCCCTGTCTTAGCCCAAATTGAAATACCAATTACAAATAGCAAGGTAATTCCACCTATGATGAAACTTCCGATATTGTCAAAATGAATTGTTGGTGTCGAGATCATTTTATCAAGATAAGAAACTCCTAAAAATAAAAGCAATGGAAGCAAACTAATAACAAAAATCAATACGCCCCGTATAATATTCGATTGACTTATAGTTGAAATATATTTAAACCCTTTAAATACAACTGCAATAAAGATAACAGCAATTGCTAAATACCCAGTGACTTCCAAAAGTGAGTATGAAAGGGTACCTGCCAACAAATCAGAGAAAACTTTAAAAGAAAACGCTCCAAAAATAATTAAACAAATGGATTTAAACAATGTCCGATAATCAATAGGCATTTCATTAGAAACCATCTCCATGTAATCTTTCGGAGATTTGCCAATGATTTTTTCAATGGATTTCCCATTTTTTTCAGCTTCGGATAAATGAATTTCCAATTCATTTATCACGTCCTCAATCTCATCCCATTGTTTTCCACTTGAAAATAAATAAATGCGTAAATCCTCTATAAAGTTTTGACTTTTTTTAGAAAGCGGCAATTCACGTTTCATCTTGATGACCTCCTTTTGTAATGGTATATTGTCTGATTACTTCGTTGACGCTACTCTGTAAATTTTGCCAACGTTCGATAAAATTTTTTAATTCCAATTCTCCTTTTGCTGTTAGCGAGTAATATTTTCTTTTTGGTCCCGCTGTTGACTTTTTTAAGGTAGAGGTAATCAATTCCTCTTTTTGCATTCGCATTAACAATGGATAAATGGTCCCCTCACTAAAGGAATGAAAACCATAACTTTCAAGTTTTTCTGCCATTTCGTAGCCGTATACTTCTTTTTCCTTAATAATTGCCAGCAGACAGCCGTCAATTATCCCTTTCAGCATTTGTGTTGTCGACAAATTCTTCCTCCTTTCTTGCCAATCTGCAATTCGAATATTTTCATTACACTATCTTGTATTACATGGTATAGTTTAAGAATAACAAGTTTTATCTTGTATTGCAAGGTAAATATTTTTAGAATTTTTGAAAAGAAAGAATTTCACACGTTGATCCAAATACCATTCCTTAAAACAGAAAAAAGCTGAGATCAAAAGTCTATTTTAACGACCTTTTGACTCAGTTTCTTCATCATTATACTTGCGGCTCATCTGTCTTTTTACGTTTTTCTTTGTAAGTAATCAATGTGCCCTTCGTCTTCAATTCCTTCGCCTTCCACACATACCATAATTGTGTAGCTAAAAACAGAGATGAATATGTTCCTGTAATTAAACCAATAAGCAATGCGAAAGAAAAATTCGTTATGGATTCACTGCCAAATATAAGTAAAGCAACTACAGCAAACACGGTTGAAAGAACGGTATTTATCGATCTTCCAAAGGTTTGTCGCAAACTTCGATTAGCTATATCGGCGAGCTCCTCCACTTTTTTAATCCGTTTTTTCTTCTTTAAATTTTCACGTATGCGATCAAAGGTGACAATCGAGTCATTAATCGAGTAGCCGACAATCGTTAAGATTGCTGCAATAAAGGTTAAATCTACCTCTAAACGGGTGATACTAAAAACCGAAATGATAAAAAATGCATCATATAGCAATGCTAGCACGGCAGGAATAGCCATCCTCATCTCAAATCGAACTGTGACATAGATGATAATCCCGATTGACGCGATTAGTACAGCCAGTCCAGCATTTTTGGCAAGTTCTTTACCAACTGTCGGTGATACGGTGCTTACATTCGGCTCAGCACCATATTTCTCTTTGAACTTCACTTTTAATTCCGCAACTTCAGCTTGATTTAATATATCCTCACCCTTAAGACGGGCTACTCCGATATTTTGAGTATCACCTGAAATGACGATATCATCTGTCTTAATACCAACGGTCTCCAGTTGTTCCTGGAATTCAGCCTTCGTTAAAGAATGATCTGAAAGAACCTCTATTCTATTACCACTTGAGAAATCTATTCCTAAATTCAGACGGAATATGATCATACATACAAGACCTATTGTTATAAGGATACCTGAAAAAGCAAAAAACTTTTTACGTGGTTTAATAAAATCCCATTTATCAAATCTCGTAGGTAGATCTATTGCCTCGTAATTTTCGGAAATGTCCTTTATGTCTGATTGCTTTACACCGAACCAACCAGGTTTTTTATTAAATAGATTACTGTTTACCCATAAGCCTAGGAACAACCTAGAACCATATACAGCAGTGATAAAACTTACTAATATGCTTACAATCAATGTGGTTGCAAAACCCTTTACAGAGCTTGTCCCAAAATAAAAGAGAACACCCGCTGCCAACAGAGTTGTAATATTCGCATCAATGATGGTTGATAAAGAACCGTTCGTTCCCGCTTTATAAGCTGCCTTTAAGTTTCTACCGACTTTTAATTCCTCTTTAATTCGCTCAAAGGTGATGATATTGGCATCAACAGCCATCGCTACTCCAAGAATGAGCGCTGCAACTCCTGGTAGTGTTAAAACGGCATTCATCCAATCAAATACAAGAAGGATTAAGTATATATAAACCGATAATGTAACAGTGGCAATGAACCCAGGGAATCGATAATAGAAAATCATGAAAATATAAATTGCCAAAATTCCAATAATCCCTGCCATTACGGTTTTATCCAATGCATCCAACCCAAATTGTGCTCCTACAGAAGTGGAATAAACTTCTTCAAGTTCAACTGGTAAAGCCCCTGCATTTAACAGATTTGCTAATGTACTCGCTTCTTCAAGTGTAAAATTTCCTGTGATAGAAACCGAATCTTGGCTGAAAACCTGAGAAACTCTCGGCGCAGAAAGAAAGGCCGGCTCCTCTTTCTTTACTTCTTCCTGGAAGCTATGTTCACCTTCTTTAAAATCCAACCAGATAACTAATAAATTGTTGGGAGCTCCCATATTGACAATTTGTTCTGTAACTTCTTTAAACTTATCAGCGCTTTTTAATTTCAATGAAACGCTAGGCTGGCCATTATCATCAAAGGTTTGCTGTGCTCCGCCTTCGACTAAATCCCTGCCATCCATCATTAAATTATCTTCCACATCTCGGAAAGATAAGTTGGCTTCTGTAGAAAGCATTTCCCTGGCCTGATTTTGATCATGAACACCTGCCAGCTGGACACGGATACGATTATTTCCTTCAATTTGCAGACTTGGTTCATTAACACCAAGAGCATTAATTCGTTTATTTAATGCCTCAGCGGTACTTGACAAAGTAGTTTCAGTAATCTTTTCCCCGTCCTTTGCCTTTACCTCATAAAGCACTTCAAATCCGCCTTGAAGATCTAAGCCGAGTTTAATATTTCCTAAGATGTTTGTCGTCGTTGCTCCAATTAATCCACCCAAAACAAGGACGATAAGAAAAAAAGCAACGATTCTCTTCCGATTAACCATTATGTAGAAATCCTCCTTAAAAGAACGCAAAAGCTAATTCCTTAGTGCTGTTAACCTGTTATTTCATTTCAAAGAAGTCAATATGATTATTATGAAACAGTTTAGAATAGGTGTCAATTTTATATGTATCAGATGGTTCATTTTAATAATTCTTTCAGCTCTGCCTCATCCTCAAGAGAAAAATCGAGGAGTCGCAATGCTTCAACAGATGCAAAGCTCATATATTCACCAGGTTTTAATGAGAGAATATCGGCTACTATCTCATATAACCTTATGTCCTCCCTTACTCGCTTCCACTTTTTACTCGTTAAAAAATCCCATAGCTGTTGCTCGTGGATCGTCCCATATCCTAATAGATTTAATTCTTCCACTTTACTGACAAGAGCGGGCTTTACTTCACTACGGAAACGGTCGTATTCATGGACAGTGCTCATTTAGACTCCTCCTAGAAAATTCTTCAAATAGAAAACGAAACAACTTGTCATGCTTTGTCCACATTCAAGCATATAGATAATTGTATATGATTTAACTCATTTCTGAAAGGCGCTTTCCAAGAAAATACTTTTTTTATTTCCAAGCTTTGTCTTGTAGAACTTATATCAGAAGGCAGGGAGCAAAATGTCTAAGTTTCTAAAAGGAACGATAATATTATTGATTGCTGGTTTAGTCACCAGAGTACTCGGCTTCATCAATCGCATTGTCATTGCCCGATTTATTGGCGAAGAAGGTGTCGGGCTCTATATGATGGCATTTCCTACCCTTATGCTAGTTATCACCATTACACAGTTAGGACTACCTGTTGCGATTTCTAAAAGTGTTGCTGAAGCTGAAGCAAAAGGAGACTTCAAAAAAATCAAGAAAATATTAGTTGTTTCATTAACAACGACGATCTCTTTATCATTATTGTTTACACCTGCCCTGCTTTTTTTCGCACCTTATTTATCTGATTTATTATTTACCGATAATCGTACAAAACTGCCATTGCTGGCAATTACACCGATTATTCCGATTGTAGCAATTTCAGCCGTTATAAGAGGATATTTTCAAGGACGACAAAACATGAAGCCCGCAGCCTACTCACAGGTAATTGAACAAGTTATTCGAATTGCTCTTATTGCTGTCTTGACAAAAATGTTTCTCCCATATGGAATTGAATTCGCAGCCGCAGGAGCAATGCTTGCCTCTGTTATTGGCGAGCTTATATCGTTACTTTATTTAATTACCACATTCAAAATGAAAAAGAAATTTCCAATCAGAAGAAATTTCTTTAAGCAAATACAGGCAGGTAAATCGACCTTTAAGGAATTAATGGGTGTTGGACTGCCAACTTTGGGAAGTAGACTGATCGGCAATTTTTCTTGGTTCCTTGAACCGATTGTCGTCTCCTATAGCCTTGCTTTAGCCGGAGTTGGTACAACACTAGCAACAAAACAATATGGCTCTCTCACCGGGTTTGCCATGCCGTTATTGCTTCTCCCCTCGTTTATAACGTATTCTTTATCGACTTCGCTAGTACCAGCAATCAGTGAAGCCAATTCTAAAAACGATAAGGGACTCATTGAATATCGCTTACAACAGGCACTGCGCTTTGTCTTTTTAACGGGTGGACTGGCGATTATTATCTTATACGTTCTAGCAGATCCACTAATGGAATTTATGTATGGCTCTACATCTGGGGCCACTTTTATCAAGATTATGGCTCCGTTCTTCCTGTTCTATTATTATCAAGGACCGCTTCAAGCAACGTTGCAGGCCTTGGATTTAGCACGAGCAGCGATGATTAACAGCATCATCGGGTCAGCCGTGAAACTCGGGGTCATTTTTGCTCTCGCCAGTCAACCAAACTTTGGTATTAATGGGGCAGCACTTGGAATTATTATCGGCATCGTCTTGGTTACCTTTCTCCATTTTGCCACTGTTTTGAAACGAATTTCCTTTACTTTTTATATACGAGATTATGCAAAAGGATTTATCGTCATGCTTCTCTCAGGAGCGCTTGGTTTTTATACTTATGCACAAATTTCAAGTCTTTCACTTGCAAGCCACATCATCCTTGCTGCTATTGTTATGAGCTTAAGTTATGCTGTTCTTTTGCTCCTGTTTGGCTTAGTTCGAAAACATGATCTGCAAAGAATTCCAAAAATCGGCGGATTTTTAGCAATCTTTGCTTTTAAATAAGTTTGTTTAACGAGAATTTTTATATTTGGCCCATTTGAGAGATTCCCCTCGTAAAAAATGGGCCAAATCAACCATTTTGAAAATCTTCTCCATCTTTCATCTAAAATCCTGAATATCAATAAAAAAGTCGCCATTTTGAAAGCTGCAGAAGGATATTTTTTTTACATCCCGGTAACCGCGCTTTCGCAATTCCTGTCTGAGCCATAATGAATTTTTCTCGATGCGTTCCAAATTTTTCGTTTGGATCTCCCCATCAATGATGAGCGGAATGGTGTAGCTGCTTTGATTCTTTTCTTTTTCGAACACAGTTAACTTTCCAGATGTCTCCAAAATGGCAAATTCCACATCGGCGATATTGCGAACATTTTGTTCTCTCAATTGTAACAACAAATCATCAAAATTATAGCGCTGCCTTTTCATTTCTTTTTCATCAATTTTTCCCTTATTAATAATCAATATGGGCTTTCCTTCCACCACATCCCGGAAGTGTTTGCTCTTTAACGAGATATAGGCAAATACGATTTGGATGGTCATCAGTAACAGCATCGGTATAATGACATGAAAGAGCTTATTATTCGGATCATCGATCGCTGCAACTGCCAATTCTGCAATCATTATATAAACGACTAAATCTAAAATACTAAGTTCGCCAATTTCACGCTTTCCCATCATGCGAAAAATAAGGATAATAAGAGCATAAAAAAATAGTGTTCGTAACGCAATTGGAATAAGCTCAGCCACATTCTTTTCCCCTTCCGTGAATTTCTTATCTATCTTTTCTTTTATTATTATCCACATTCCTTGCCTAAATATGAAAAGTGAGTTTTTTCGCCAGCAGTCCAATTTGTTCGAAATGGAAAAGTTCAGCTTCTATTTTTCTCTGCTCCTGAATATGCATGTACTAAGACAAGCAAAGTAGCTTGTTCATCACCTGCCATGAAAAGTTGAACTCGCTGCTAAGCACAAAAATACATGAAGTCTTGATCGAAGGGAGAGGGTCAAAATAGAAGAGTCAAAAAACCATGGAATTGCTATTTTATATGGAGTAATCGGCATATTTTTACTATTAATTATTGCCAGCTTTGTATTCTCTGTTATACTGCGATTTACGAATACACAAGAATCATCATTAGGAATTTTAACGACGATAATTTCCTTTATAACGTTATTTGCAGGCGGTTTTATTACTGGAAGAAAGGGGAAAGAGAAAGGCTGGCTCATTGGTGCATTAACAGGGGCTATTTACACATTGATCATTTTCCTATTTCAATACTTGGGTTATGACAGCTTATTTTCTTTAGAGCAAATTGTCTACCATGTTTGCTATATTCTTACAGCGATGATGGGAGGAATACTGGGCGTTAATATGAGCAGTCCAAAAACAAGAAGCATTTAAACGCCCGTCTTTTTTAACTGATGATTCAAAGTGTGACAAAAACCTTCAGATCAACTCACTTTTTGTGGGTTCTGTAGAGTGCTTCTCTTGCACCTACCGCTACAATCAAGCAGCCATAAAACACGGCACCCGATTCTTTGAAAGCTTATACTAGCATATATATCTTTATTTAAAGCTTTCAAACAGACATATAATAAACCTATATTTAAAGAAAAAACTGTAGACAAACCCGAAAAATTTCGAGTTTGTCTACAGTTTGCGCCCATCTTTTTTGATGGGTGTTTTTGGCTGAAAAGCACTAGCTTTTAGCAAGTAAATCACTTGATGATTCGATTACTTCACGTACCGCAGCACGATCGTATGTAAGACGGCTTCCATCGCCACATTTGATGACAATTTGTCCTTCGTCGATCGCATCAACGATTCCATGAAGACCGCCAATCGTCACAATCTTGTCACCTTTTTTAAGATCATTTTGCATTTGCTGAACTGCTTTTTGTCGCTTTTGTTGCGGGCGAATTAATAAAAAGTAGAAAATCGCAAACATTAATATCAGTGGTGCAATTGTACCTAGCATTTCCATTCGTCCAACCTCCTTTCAAGCCATTTATATTTACTCTTTTAGAAGTTTTTTGCGTCGGGCTTATTAAAGCCATATCTTTCAAAAAATTCTTCTCTGAAGTCCCCCAAGCGATCCTCGCGAATCGCTTCTCGGACTTGCTCCATTAATTTTAACAGAAAATAAAGATTATGGTAAGTTGTAAGTCGTATTCCGAATGTTTCATCGCATTTTATGAGATGACGAATATAAGCTCGGCTGTAATTGCGGCATGTATAACAGTCGCAATGCTCATCAATTGGTCCGAAATCGCGGGCATATTTCGCATTCTTAACAACAAGGCGCCCTTCACTTGTCATCAATGTACCATTGCGGGCAATTCGGGAAGGAAGAACGCAATCAAACATATCAATCCCACGAATCGCTCCATCTATTAATGAATCTGGAGAGCCTACCCCCATTAAATATCTGGGCTTATGGGAAGGAAGCAACGGTGTCGTAAATTCCAGAACACGATTCATGATATCCTTTGGCTCCCCAACAGACAAGCCGCCAACTGCATAGCCAGGGAAGTCTAACGAAACTAAATCTTTAGCACTTTGCTTCCGTAGCTCTTCATATTCTCCACCTTGCACAATGCCAAAAAGCCCTTGATCGCCAGGGCGCTGATGAGCATTTAAGCATCTTTCCGCCCATCGTGATGTACGCTCTACCGATTTTTGCATATATTCATATGTCGCCGGATATGGTGGACATTCATCAAAAGCCATCATAATATCTGAGCCTAGTGCATTTTGGATCTCCATCGCTTTTTCTGGTGATAAAAAAAGTTTGTCACCATTTAAATGATTGCGGAAATGAACACCTTCCTCTTCTATCTTTCGAAACTCACTTAAACTAAATACTTGAAAACCGCCAGAGTCTGTTAAAATAGCTCGATCCCAATTCATAAATTTATGAAGACCACCAGCCTCTTTCACAATTTCATGACCTGGACGGAGCCATAGGTGGTACGTATTGCTTAAAATAATCCCTGCTCCCATTTGCACGAGCTCTTCTGGCGACATCGTCTTAACCGTAGCCAACGTCCCAACAGGCATGAATACGGGAGTTTCAAATGATCCATGGGGAGTATGGACTCTTCCTAGTCTTGCCCCTGTCTGTTTACAGGTTTTTATTAATTCATAGCGTATTGCAGTCAAATTCCTGAACCTCCTGTAGTCTGCATTGCATAAAACAAAGCGTCAACTATAATATCAACATCGCATCTCCAAAACTAAAGAAACGGTATTTTTCTTCTACTGCAGTTCGGTAAGCATGGAGTACATGCTCTCGCCCCGCTAAAGCACTGACAAGCATAATTAATGTTGACTTCGGCAAATGAAAATTTGTAATCATGCCATCAATTGCTTTAAATGAATAGCCTGGATAAATAAAAATATCGGTCCAGCCACTGTCAGCTATAAATTTCCCATCATTCTTTGATGCGATGGTTTCCAACGTCCTTGTTGACGTCGTCCCAACTGAAATAATTCGACCTCCAGCGTCGCGCACCCCATTTAACAGTTGTGCTGCTTCTTCAGTCATTTGGAAAAATTCTGCATGCATCTCATGCTCCTTAATATCATCCACACTTACAGGACGGAAGGTACCGAGACCGACATGTAAGGTAATAAAAGCAATATGAACCCCCATCACCTTCAGCTCTGCAAGAAGTTCTTCGGTAAAATGAAGACCTGCAGTTGGTGCTGCTGCAGAGCCCCGTTCCTTTGCATAAACAGTTTGATACCTCTCTTTATCTTCAAGCTGTTCCTTAATATAAGGGGGCAACGGCATTTCCCCGAGAGCCTCTAGTACCTCATAAAAAATACCCTCATAGCGAAATTGCAGAAGTCTGCCGCCATGATCTTTTTCACCAACACAAACAGCAGAAAGCAAACCATTCCCAAAAAAAATGACAGAGCCTTTCTTAATCCGTTTAGCCGGCTTTACCAAAGTCTCCCATGTATCACCTTCTAGTTGTTTTAACAAAAGGACTTCGATTTTTGCACCTGTATCTTCTTTTTCCCCAAAAAGCCGTGCTGGTAAAACTCTCGTATCATTTAAAACGAGACAATCACCTGGTTTAACATAACTCTTTAAATTTTTAAAAATATCATGTTCAATTTCACCATTTTCCTTGTTTAAGACCATCAGCCTGCTGCTCGCTCGTTCCTGTAAAGGGGTTTGCGCAATCAGTTCTTCAGGCAAATGAAAATCAAATAAATCTACTTTCAATGATGTCACCCTGTTTCTAGTTCATAACTTCATTCACTTTAATATATTCTAATGCTTCCTCACTTCTGGTGAAATTAGATTTCACGAAAAAATGAGCTACAGCCAAATAACTCGCTCTTAGTTTGCTGACAACTGCTGAAATATACAACAGCATCAACGAAATTTTCCAATAAAATAAAAGATGAGAGAAAGAACGATACTAATTAAAATCGATGTAACAATCGGAAAATAAAAGGTTGTGTTGCCCTTTTTTACAACAATATCCCCAGGTAGCTTTCCAATTTGAATAAATTGCATAAGAAATCCTACGACAAAAATGATTACGCCCACAATCATTAAAAGTTTAGGAATTCCGCTCAACTGAAGGCACCTCCATCCCGAAATGGCGATAAACTAGGTCTGTTACAACCCGACCTCGAGGAGTTCTTTGCAGGAAGCCAATTTGTAATAAATAAGGCTCGTACACATCTTCAATTGTTGTCGATTCTTCACCAATTGTAGCAGCAATCGTCTCTAAACCAACTGGACCGCCGCGAAATTTCTCAATGATTCCTTTTAGTAACTTATGGTCAATATGATCTAAGCCTAGCCTGTCCACTTGCAGAAGCTCTAAAGCCTTCTGTGCCAACGAATGATCAATGGCTCCATTGCCACGAACTTGTGCAAAGTCTCGCACCCTTCTTAGCAACCGATTAGCTATTCTCGGCGTCCCTCTTGATCTTCTTGCTATTTCGACAGCTGCCAATGAATCGATATCAACTTCAAATACGTCAGCCGTTCGAATCACAATTTCCCTTAACTGCTTTTCACAATAATATTCTAGCCTGCTTAAAACCCCAAAGCGATCGCGTAAAGGAGCCGACAGTGAGCCCGCTCTTGTCGTTGCACCGACCAAGGTAAACGGCGGTAAATCTAAACGAACCGAGCGTGCACTAGGTCCTGTACCAATCACAATATCCAAGCAAAAATCCTCCATAGCCGGGTAAAGTACCTCTTCAATTGATCGTGGTAAGCGATGGATTTCGTCAATAAAAAGGACATCGCCTGGCTCCAACGCCGTTAAAATGGCTGCCAAATCACCTGGACGCTCAATTGCAGGTCCGGCCGTCGTTCGGATATTGACACCCATTTCATTTGCGATAATGGTTGCTAAAGTGGTTTTCCCAAGACCGGGTGGACCGTAAAGGAGAACATGGTCCAATGTTTCTTGACGAAGTTTTGCTGCTTCAATAAAAATTTCTAAATTCTCTTTCACCTTATCCTGGCCTATGTACTGCTTTAGATTCTGCGGGCGCAAGCTTTGTTCGAGGGAAAGCTCCTGCATATCAGCTTCACCAGACACAATCCGTTCCTCCACGATCTTCACCCCTTTCTATTTTAATAATTTCTGCAAACCTTTTTTTATGTATTGATCTGTCGTTAATGTTTCTTTCTGTAATTCAGGCACAATCTTCTTAACCTCTTTTTCAGAATAACCGAGCGCTTTTAAAGCTAAAAACGCTTCTTCAAGTTCTTGATTTGCGCTCTCTTTTCGAACCCCTTTGTCAGGAGCAAAAAGATCAGGGAAAAAGTCTGGCACGACATTATGAAGCTTTCCTTTTAAATCAAGAATCATTTGTCTCGCTGTTTTCTTTCCCACCCCTGGGAACTTCACTAAAAAGCCTTCATCTTCATTTTCGATTGCATCAACAACCTGCTCTGGATCTCCCGCAGCTAAAATAGCTAACGCCCCTTTGGGACCAATACCAGAGACATTTAACAATTTCGTAAACAAGGTTTTTTCTTCCCTTGTTTGAAAACCATACAATGCCATCATATCTTCACGAACATAGTGATATGTATAAATTTTAATTTCTTTTCCTTGATCCTTCGCATAAACAAACGGATTAGGCGTTGTAATTTGAAAGCCCACTCCGCTCGTTTCCAACACAATATATTCAGGGCCGATAAAATCGACCTTCCCTTGAATAAACTCAAACAACTGCACTCGCCCCTCTATTTTGCTGTACTTCATTGTATCATACAATCCACCTGCCATAAAGAAAAGCCTCATTTCAAACAGGAGCGGCGTTTATGAATCATTTCTGTTAAAACACTATTTTTCTCTTTTGGAGCAACGATTGATGCTGCGGAAATTTTAAAAAATGTTTTACGCTGAACAGACTAGGACACTATCTGCAATACAGAATGCGAAACATGGCAATCGTTTGTCGTGGTGAGACAGTTTATAAGAGTGACAGATGCATGAACAACTTCTTAACACCGATAAAAAAAGAACCGATTTTAATTCGGTTCCATCAATCCTTCATTAATTGGCTACCTTCTCTTCTAGGGTAAAGTCTTTGAAAGTTTCTAGCACTTCGACATAATGGTGCTTATCCTTTATTGGGATTCCCTTCTTCAACTCTTCATGTTTTTTACTTTCAAGCTTACCGATATCTAATTGAAAAAAAGTATGAATAATTTTTGAGGTTTGCGGCTTGCCATTAAAAATGGTCAATGCTCCATCGTTATTAATCCCAAAATAACCATTAGCTTTAAGGAGCGGCGAAATATCATCCACGAATTCTCTAAAAACTACTCTATCTTCAGTCATGTCAATAAGCTGCCAGCCATCATATTTTGCCCAAAAATCCTCCATCGACCAAATTGTTTCTTTGATCGTTTCTTGACTGAACTCCCCGTCCAGATACATCCGTTCCAGTACCACTTGAACTTCAAGAGGTTCAAACTGTAACGTTTCTTTAGTCTGATCATTTTTTGCTTCAGCACTCATGATGCCATTGATTCCGGAAAGGAAGATTGCAATCAGTAAAAATATTAAAGACCTAATGACTTTCACAGTGGTCACCTCTTTTAATCAAACCTATATCAATTAACGTTTAAACAATTACTATATCTCCACTATTATTTTGACCAAATAAAGAAATATTATCCTTTTTCATAAGAGAAAAAGAAATTTTTTCCAAAAAAGAAAAAACACAAAGGAGCAAAGCCTTTTTCAGCTTGCTCCTTTAAGTCATTGATTATACTCAACACTTCTATTTCTTTCATTACTAATTGTTTTAAACATATGATCAATCTCTTCATCGACCATGTCGCGCGGTCCACCATCACGAAGCTGATTATCAATCGTACGGATTCTGCTATAGGTGCTGTCATTTGTCGTAACTGAAACTATTCTGCCGTCAGCATATGGTTCTATAGCATCCACAATTGCCGCTTTCGTTTCTTCAGCTCTCAAAGGATCTTCCAAAACAGCGCCGACAATAATCCGCTCCCGATGCACCACCGCTCTCGCATCTGCAACATTGACAACTGTTGTAGCGATATTTCCAACTCTTTGAGCAAGCCTCCCATTATAGGCTGTATAATAAGAGCTTCTTGCTCCACTGTTATTGTCATTTAAATGGGCATGATAATTTTGATCATCGCGACTAAATAAAGTATGGTTATATTCTCCTCCGGGAGCCGCCTCATTATTAATTCCGCGAATGCCGTTATTTCTTCCTTCTCCTGCAATGGTATGATCCATTAATTCTGTTACGGGCCCATCGTTATCCTCATTCAACCAATTCGTATTCCCTCCGTCTTCCTCATGGTGTTCATTTGAATAATAACCGATAGCAAGAGGTTGTCGATCCCGGCCGTCTACTGCCTCATCATTATTGCCACATGCCCCGAGACTTAACACTATAGCTACAGCAGCAAGCCATGTTAATTTTTTATAGTTCAAGATAATACGCCCCTTCTACTCTCAAATAAGAGCAAAACACTTGCTCACTATTAGAGTGTGAGGTGCATTCCTTTTTCATCCTGTCAGTTCCGACCAGTCTGCTTTATTTTTGGGAAAGCTCACTTAAAGCAAGCTTTAGCTCCTTAATAAAACGCTCTCTTTCAAAAAACTGGCCTACTGTTAAATCAAGAACTTGACGCACAATAATCGGATTATTATAGTGCTTCTCCCTGATCAATCTATTCCATTCCCTAAAAATGTCAGATGGAAAAGCTAATCCATACAAAAAGAATTTCGAATGTAAGAAAGGACGTATTAATTCCAATTTTACCAACCGCTCAAGCGACCAATCAATATGAGGAAGAATTCGATTAGCAAATTGAAGATAATCAAGACTTCTATCTCCTATCGTAATTAAATCGAAATCAATGAGATATAACTCTTCCCCTTCTATTCGTAGAAAATTATGATGCGCCAAGTCCCCATGTAAGACAGTGGGGCAATCGATCGCTCCATCTTCTTGCTCCAAACCACGAAAAGACCAATCTGCCCATTGTAATATCTCTTCAATAATTTCTTTTTGAACAAAAAATTTTATAAATGAAATTTGGTTCAGAAAAGCAATTGTTCTTTCCCTCCACTTATTTAGTAAGTGCTGTTTTTTTAGCCTTCCATTATATTTTTCAACAAGCACTCTGCCGACTTCATGGAATTGATGTAACAAAGCTAAAGCTTCAACCCTATTATCATGCCCTTCATAGGTAAATGAATGAGCGGAAGGGGGAAGGTATTCGATAATGCCATAAAATGTTTGTTCAAATAATAAAGGGGAACCATTTGTTAAATTATAAAAAGAATAAGTATGAGGAAATCCGTGCTTCTTTAAATCCATTGTTATGTTTACTTGCGTCCTGAGGCGACGATATGATGGATAACCTTTGACGATATACTTGGTAAAGTCTTTACTTTCAAGAAGGAAAACATGATTGCGAAGAGGCTGTAACGATGTAATTTGAAAGGGAAGCTGGTCTTGTAAATAAAAAAGGAGACGATCCATATATAAACCGTCTCCCTGATCGTTAATCGTCACTTCCATCACTTTCATTTGGTTTCCTTGCCATCCCGAAGCCAGCACCCATTGGTCCATAAGGGTTCATAAACGGCGGGCTAGCAAACGGTTGGCCATACGGTGGAGCATAAACTGGTGCAACACCTGATCCATAACCTCCCGCTTCCGGATATTCCCCTTCAGCCTCATATCCCATTGACGTTTCCATCCGATATCCTGTTGGTACGGCACCATAGTTTGGTGCAAATCCTCCTGGCATTCCATAACCTGCAGGTATTTGTGGTTGAGGACCATAGCTTCCCACTAATTGTGGTCCACCGCATCCGCAATCTTTATCGTCCATCGCTCCTTGTACGGCTGGAAACGGCTGGTTCGGCCCGAATGGCATCCCTTGAGGAGCGTATGCCCCAGCAACCTCTGGCCCCGGTCCATATGCCGGTGGGAATGCAGGATATGGTTGTGCAAATCCCGGTCCTGGTCCATATGGCATTGGATAAGGAGAAGCATATGGTGGACATGGATATGGCGGGCATGGATATGGCGCATGCATCATTGGAGCCATATGCGGCATTAGTGGCATATTCGCCATTTCCGGCAACACTTGCGGCATCGGCGGCATATTCGCCATCTCCGGTGACACTTGCGGCATCGGCGGCATATTCGCCATTTCCGGTGACACTTGCGGCATCGGCGGCATATTCGCCATTTCCGGTGACACTTGCGGCATGTTTGGCATGTTTGGCATGTTTGGCATATTCGGCATGTTTGCCATTGGAGGGAATTGGGCATTATCGTATGCTCCCATTACACCTGCAGGTTGATTAGGCATAAACGGAGACGACTCATCATCAAAATAATGATTTTCTACTCCCGGCATTCCTCCATAGTATGGTGGCTGTTGCACTGCTCCTTGTACTTCAGGATTTACTGGTGATTGCTGATATGGATATCCTCCTGGAGCAGGGTAAGGTTTGAATGGATTCATTGGCTGTTGAAATCCTCCTTTAATCGGTATTTCGATTGAGGATGATTCCTCAAAAGATTCCGTTTCTACAGGCTTAAAAGGCTTCACCGGTTCTGGTTTTACTGGTTTTACTGGTTTCACCTGTTTTACTGGTTTCACCGGTTTTGCTTCAGGTAAAATATTTGCTGGTTTTGGTGGCAATTGCGGTGCATGAGGCTTTTGTTCCATATTAACATTTGCCATATTCATCATATAATAGTTGTTAATATCAATTTCTGGAATGATCGGTTTAGGCACTTTCGGTACAAATGGTTTTTTCGGCGTTTCCACTTTCGGCATTTCAGGCACTGGTTTTTCCGCTTTTTCAACCGGCGCCTCTTTTTTCTTCTCCTTTACAAACGGCTGCTCCTTTACTTGTTTTTCTTTTTTAACACCCATATTGAGCTGTGTTTCTTTCTGACCAATAGGAGCTTCTTTTTTAACGCTTCCCCCAGCAGTTGGAACCTTTATTTTCATTCCGGGCATAATCATATCAGGATTGCTGAGCTGTGAATTCAGTTTCTTCAGCTCTTCAAAATTCACGCCGTACTTTTTGGCGATTTTCCAAAGAGTATCCCCTTTCTGTACGATATGGATCTTCACTCTGACTTCTCCCTCCTATGCAAATGTCCATATATTGTATGATTGTGTGGGTAATTTGCTAATAATCTTCAAAAAAACTTATGCTTAATCTAAATAAATTATGTTAGCAGAGAGTGAAAACATTCTCGTACAAGCTTGAAATTTGTCAAAAAAGGGGGTTTAGTTCTGTCCATGAATATCGACTGTAAGGAAAAACTACGATAAACTATTCTCGAGATGGTTACTTTTTCAATTAAGATAGGGGTTTGCACTAGGTTGGTGTTGACTTTTGACTTGTTTCTGTCTGACTCCTTGAAGTGAATTTTTCACATCGCTTTAACACAACTAAAAAGGTGTGCGAAACCAGGGACTCACACGAAATGTGCCAAAAATCGTTACTGTTTAACAAAGTTAATATAGAAAATATAGAAATAAAGGGTGGAGAACAAATGAAAGGTCAGAAAATTCTAGGAGACGAAAGAAGAAGGCTGATTGTAACCTGGCTCCAAACAAGCCAAGAACCGATAACTGGAAGTGAATTAGCAATGAAAACCAATGTCTCTAGACAAGTAATAGTTGGAGATATTACATTGCTTAAAGCTCAGGGTGAACCAATTATTGCAACCAGCCAAGGATATCTGTATATGAGACGACCGGAAATGTTAAATAGGGTGGAAAGAACAATCGCCTGTTTCCATCCACCAGAAAAAACGGAAGAGGAGCTGTTATTAATAGTCCAACACGGAGTAACAGTCCTTGATGTAAAAATTGAACACTCCGTATATGGTGATTTAACCGCCTCAATCATGGTTTCAACAGTGAAAGAAGTTCAGCAATTCATTGAGAAAATCAGCGCAACTAATTCTTCCTATTTATCGGAATTAACAGACGGGATCCACCTCCATACTCTAGCTGCCGCAACTGAAGACGACCTAAATAAAGCTGAAGAAGCATTACGTACCAATGGCTTCCTTATCGAAGCATGAAATGAACGTAAAAATAACAGTAAACAGCAAAAGGAGCCTATTTGACCCCTTTTTGCTGTTTTACTTGATAGTATGGATAACTCCCTAAAACATTAACAGAGCAACCAAGTGCTTCTAATTCAGCAATTGCACCAGGGATTAAAACTTGATCCATCGCCATTTCGACATCGATAATAAAAAAATAGTTTCCGAGTCCTGTTTTAGTTGGTCTTGATTCGATCTTTGAAAGATTAAGCTTTCTCCAAGCAAATGCTGACAATACTTGATGGAGAGCACCAGAACGATCATCCGCTGGAAGAGTAATCATTAACGACGTTTTGTTCCCAACCATTTGCAAAGGACTGTGGCTGAATTTACTCGCCTCCTTCGCTAGAACAATAAAGCGTGTATGGTTGAAATCAAAGTCATGAATATCAGGGGCGACAACTGCTAACCCATATTCTTCAGCTGCTAATTCATTTGCAATCGCAGCAGCTTGTTCTGCCGGATGATCAAATACGTGTTTCGCAGCTGCTGCCGTCGAAGTAACACTTACTCTTTGAACTCCACGGCAATTTTGGTGAAGAAATTTATGACATTGCGCAATTGCATGCGAATGACTATAGATCGTCTCAATATTTTTCCAATTATCTTTATTTTGCGGATGAACCATTAAATGCTGCCTAATTGGCGCTGTTACCTCTGCTAAAATAGGAAGCGTTATCTCATGGATTAAATAGTCAAGAGTGATATTTACCGACCCTTCTAATGCATTTTCCAATGGTACGACACAAGCATCCACTTCATTTTTCATGACGGCATCCAAGCAATCAGGAATCGTCATATATGGAATCCCCTCATCGGACGGAAACATTTCACGTACTGCGATGTCTGTAAACGTTGCTTTCGGTCCTAAAAATGCAATTTTCATTATGATTTTTTCCTCCCCAGAAGTCATCCTGTTGTCTATATGAAAAGGACGCCTTGATCTTATGTTAATGTCTAGTCAAATTCATATTGCTCACTTCAAGTTAAAAACGGACATCTCTTAACATTGTTTTATTCATAAATATTCAGATATAAATGATGTCAAACTTGATATTGTTCGTTTGAAATCGATTCATTCTATCTAAAATTTCAAATAATTCCAATCAATCTAGGGTTTGGAGCTACGCTCCAGACCCAAGTACTTCTACATTTTCCACAAATTCTAGCTTTTTTAAATTTGCCAATAACTCATTGATTTCTATTCCCATTCCTGTAATGTTGAGGGACATGGTCACTTGTGCACGCCCCTGAAGTGGAATGGTCTGATGGATCGTTAAAACATTGCAGCCTGATGATGCTACAACCCCAAGTAGCTGTGATAGGGTTCCTGAACGGTCTTCTAAATGGAAAAACAAAGTGATTAATTTTTCCTTCACTATTGTATGAAATGGAAAAACAGTGTCTCGATATTTGTAAAATGCACTTCGACTTAAATCAACTTGTTGAACAGCATCCCAAACGGATTCGACTTTTTTCCGTTCGATCATTTCCTTCGCCTCTAGCGTCTTCTTCATCGCCTCAGGCAAAACATCCTCACGAACCAAATAAAATTTCTTATCAAATTTGTCTTTGCTCATTTCCCCACCCCATTAGAAAAGGGTAAACGTCAAAGTTCTTGAACGTCTCCTTTTCGAGAAAATTTAATCAAGAAATTCAAATTCATAATCTAACAGCTTAACCGTATCTCCGCTCTGAATGCCTCTTTCTCTCAACGCATCATCAACGCCCATTCCTCTAAGCTGTCTAGCGAAACGGCGCACCGATTCATCGCGCGAAAAATCGGTCATTTTAAATAATCGCTCAACCGCATCTCCAGAAACCACAAAGCTGCCGTCAGGATCACGGGTAATCACAAACTCTTTTTGGTCTGCTTCATGCTTATAAAGTACACGATTAATATCTGTTTCTTCTTCATGTACAAGAGGAAACTCTGGTGTTTCTTCGATTTTATCAGCAACTGCAAATAAAAGATCTCTTAATCCTTGCCGTGTCAGAGCAGAGATTGGAAATACCGGATAATCCTCTTCCAGCTGTTCTTTAAACGTTGCCAGATTTTCCTCCGCATCCGGCATGTCCATTTTATTCGCTACAATTATTTGTGGCCGCTCCGTCAACCGTAAATTATATTCTTTTAATTCATTATTAATCGTTTTATAGTCCTCGTACGGATCTCTTCCTTCTGTTGCCGCCATATCAATGACATGAACAATCACTCTAGTTCTTTCTATATGACGTAAAAATTGATGCCCTAACCCTACTCCGGAGTGTGCTCCTTCAATCAAACCTGGAAGATCGGCCATAACAAAGCTTCTTCCATCCTCTGTCTCCACCATACCAAGATTCGGAGCAATCGTTGTAAAATGATAATCGGCAATCTTTGGCTTCGCAGCCGATACGACAGAAAGCAAAGTTGACTTTCCAACACTTGGAAATCCAACTAACCCTACGTCGGCAAGAAGCTTCAATTCAAGAACGACTTCTTTTTCAATGCCTGGTTCCCCATGTTCAGACAGCTCTGGTGCCGGGTTAGCCGGTGTTGCAAACCTAGTATTGCCACGCCCGCCTCGACCACCGCGAGCAATCACCGCTCTTTGGCCATGCTCCGTCAAGTCAGCGATCACTTCCATCGTCTCCGCATCGGTCACAACTGTACCTGGTGGAACTTTGACAATCATATCTTTTGCATTGCGGCCATGCTGATTTTTTGACATCCCATGTTCGCCACGAGGTGCCTTAAAATGACGCTTATAACGGAAGTCCATGAGCGTTCTAAGTCCTTCTTCCACTTCAAAAATAACGTCCGCGCCTTTACCTCCGTCTCCCCCCGCTGGGCCGCCCTTCGGCACATATTTCTCACGGCGAAAGGCAACCATTCCGTTGCCTCCGTCTCCGCCTTTTACATATATCTTAACTTGATCTACAAACATTTTTGTCCTCCCATCTGCAGTAGATGTGTCCTTATGTAAAGTGATTCGGCGAGATGCAGCCGTCATCACTTTAGCAAATTTTTATATTATTGATATGGCATAAATACTTCAATAGAGAGTTCGTGCTCTGAAAGCTCGTGCACTGTTTTTGCAACGATTGATTGCTGTTGAAGAAAACGCTCTATATGTTCAATATTTGTTATTATTCCTCGAAAATCAAAAAAGAAACCGATCCCTGTTTCTTGTCTTTCAATTGTTACTGATAAATGATTTTCATGGAATGCCTTAATGACTTGATCCAATTCCTCTAAAAAAGTGTTTGTCCAATTGGTCAATACATCATCCTTAACGAGATGACCTGATGATAAATTTGGTTCCCCGACAATTTCATACTCTAAGTGAATTGAATGACTTTCCCAATTATATGTAAGGAGCAGTGTGGCAAATTGAGGAATGTTCAGGTTGGATAGAATTGATTCTTGTCTTGTTTCGACGACAATTTCATCAATAATTTCTTTCACACGATCCATTTTGTTTAAAGACAAATTCCCTTTAATTAATTGAATTTTATTAAGCCAATCATGCCTTGCATGTCGCAAAAGCTCAATCGTATCCCACTCTTTTTTCATAAAAGCACTCCTAAACAAACGAACTGAAACCTTCTTCTTGCTAGTATATCAAAATAACCAGTATGTGGGGACAAATATGGATGAAAATTTGATTTATCGGTCGTTATGTAAAAATATTGGTCTTAAATTAAATATATCAGTCTTCGTGCATATTTATCGGTCTTAAAATTTTTTTATCGGTCAAAAATCGAATTTATCGGTCAAAATGATCTTTGCTTCCACTTCTCGTTAAAACTCAAAAAAACTCCAACCAAAAACGGTTAGAGTTTTTTTAAAAGAATTAAGCTTCTTGAGCTACTGGGTACACGCTCACTTGCTTGCGGTCACGTCCTACGCGTTCAAACTTAACAACGCCATCCACTTTCGCGAATAGAGTGTCGTCTCCACCTTTACCAACGTTAACACCTGGATAAATCTTTGTTCCACGTTGACGATAAAGGATTGAACCACCAGTTACGAACTGACCATCTGCACGCTTAGCACCAAGGCGCTTTGCGATTGAGTCACGACCGTTCTTTGTAGAACCTACTCCCTTTTTAGAAGCGAAAAACTGAAGATCTAATCTTAACATTTTGTTCCACCTCCTACTTTTTGAAGGTTATTTTTATATGCTTTCCATAATCTCTTTCAATCGTCTGTAAACTCACAATCATCCCTTCAAGCAATAGCTGTACCTTCTCTTGTACGTCTTTCGTGAGATTATCTGGAATGACGCAGCGGAGAAAGCCTGACTCACCTTGCTCGATTTCTGGTTCTACTCCAGTTAATGCGATAATGGAATTAATCGCTCCGATAGAAACAGCAGAAGCTCCTGCACAAACAATGTCATTTCCTTTGTTGGCAAAGAGGGCATGACCACTAATCGTAAACGATTGTACTCGTCCAGATTCAGTACGATAAATCGTTGTTTGAATCATCATAAACCGCCTTACGCGTTGATTTTTTCAATTACAACTTTTGTGTATGGCTGACGATGACCTTGCTTTTTGTGATAGTTTTTCTTCGCTTTGTATTTGAAAACAATGATCTTCTTAGCGCGACCTTGCTTTTCAACTTTAGCTGTAACTGTTGCACCTTCAACAACTGGGCTACCAACTTTAACGTTTTCGCCACCAACGAATAAAACTTTATCAAATGTAACTGTTTCGCCTGCTTCAGCGTTTAGCTTTTCAATGTAGATGGCTTGACCTTCTTCTACTTTGATTTGCTTACCACCAGTTTCGATAATTGCGTACATGAACTGCACCTCCTCTTAGACTCAGACTCGCCATCACAGGTGACTCGAAAAGCGATAAAGGCCATTTTATAAGACGATCCCCGACTGTCGATGGATTGACTTATGGCAATCACAGCTTGATATAAATGAGTAATCTTTATAACCTGATCTGTGCGGTTGTAGCACGGGTGCGCTACAAACATAACATGAAAATATTATCATAGTCCGACTGTAAGTGTCAACACGAAAAATGCACCGTTGCTTAGCCGGTAATCGCAATATTCTTTTTCTCGCCCATCTGTTTAATACGATAATATGGCTTCGGTCCTTCTTCAATTGTAAAATAAAGCTCAATCCCGCAAGCGTTCTCTAAAAGTTTCTGCTCACTTCCATTTTCTCCGGCAAAAATGCTTCTAACATCCTCAGTAGCTTCGATTAACACCGCCTCTATATCCTTTCCTCTGAACTGTAATAGCTCCCGTTCCAAACGAAAGGCGACTGTTTCTGCACTGAGTACCTGCCCGTTTCCTTCGCACACTTGACAGGGGCTAAGCAGTGTTTCCTTAAGGGGAATCCGCGTTTTCATTCTCGTGATCTGCAAAATCCCTAATGGTGTGAAGCCGACGACTCTCGTTCTTCTCTCATCCCGACCGAGAGCAGTCTCCAACCTTTTTCTTACTTGTGTTCGTGCCTCTTCTGTTTTCATATCAATAAAGTCAACAAGAATCATCCCTGCTAAATTTCGAAGGCGAATTTGTCGGGCAATCTCATCCGCTGCCACAAGATTCGTCATGGTAACTGTGTCTTGAGGATTATGCTTTCCGGAAAACTGACCGGTATTTACATCAATTACTGTTAACGCCTCAGTCTCATCAAACACTAAATAAGCTCCGTTTTCCAACCACACTACTTTTCTTAAAGCGTTCTCAATCTCATGGTCCAATCGATAAATTGAAAAAATATCTTCTCTCTGATGATGTTGATAAATAAGCTCCACATGAAGGCAAACCGCTTCAAGTTCCTGTTTCAGCTCAAACGTGTCAACGACAACTCTGCCTGAATTTAAGGTTGAAATGACTGCTTTTACCTCTTCTAAAAAGAAATCACGCTTCATAACTAAGCCTGGTTTCTTCATCAGCTTCGAAGTTTGCACCATTTTTTCATACATCGTTCGCAGTTGCTCCAATTCAACAATTACATCCTCCTTGAAACACTCTGAACAAGCTGTACGAAAAAAAAGTCCTTCATCCCTCTGCTTGAGCTCATTACCAAGCTGACGCCATTCTTCCCGTATGGTTTGATCAGCCATTTTCTTCGATACGGCCACAAATTTCCCTTGCGGTGCATAAACGATTCTATCCCCACCAAGCTCAATGATTCCAGTCACCCTTGGTCCCTTGCTTCTGGCCATACCCTTTTCTACCTGAACAAGGATTTTTTCACCTTGATGAAGATAAGCAGCGATGCTTTTATTTTTATCTTCTTTCGACACGAAAAAAGCCGGGAGTTTATCCCGGTGTAAAAAGCCTTTCTTTTCAAGACCGATATCAATAAAAGCAGCGTTCAGGCCCGGCAAAACCTTCTCAACAATTCCTAAATAGATCGAACCTACAATTGAACGGTGCTGTGGCTGTTCAACAACAAGTTTTTCCAATTTATGATCTTTAATGAATGCATACCTTTTTTCTCTACCCATTCCATTTACGACTACAGTATTCACGAAAAAAACTCCTTACCTGCTTCATTCACCTTATTATCCAATAGCCCAGCGATTTTCTCAAATTTAATAAGGGTACAGCAAATCACCAATTTTAGCAGTAATTTGCTTTTCTGCAAAATAAGCATGAAGAAGTTCATTTTCATCTAGAGAACCCGTTTCATTGCCATCCTTCTCAACGATAATCGGATGCTTACAGCCCCGTTGAAAACGTTCTAGCACATGAATGACAAGCTCATCAGCCTCAACAATAAGCGGCTTAAGCTTACGTAACTCATTTTTCTTCCCATAATACCTTTCCATTAAAAAGCGAATAAAGATATAACGACTTTGCTTCCACTCATAACGTAAAGTAAAAATAATATAGGAAACAACGATCCATAAATTTAAATTGATTGGTTCAATCATTAGCATAAAACAGGTAAAAACAAATACAACGATAATCGAAATGATTAATGTCAGCTTAAAGGCCTTTGGAAAGGATTCTCTTAATGACAGCCATAAAAAAATAAATTTCCCCCCATCAAGCGGCCAAATAGGAAGCAAATTAAACATTAAGATCATTAGATTAAATTGAATAAAGTGGGTAAAAATAAATTCAGACATCACTCCAGCCTTATTCAAAAGCAAAGCGGCTGCTATTAACCAAAGATGCTGAATCGGGCCGGCTAAAGTAACAATGACCTCTTCCTTAAGCGGGCGATTCCCGTGCTCATCCATTTCCGCTACTCCCCCGAAGGGTAGAATTGAAATTTTTTTCACGCGCCACGAAAAAAAAGAAGCGGCAGCCGCATGTCCCAGCTCATGGATGAAAATGATCAAGAGTAAAAGAGAAAGTTCAATAAAATGCGCTGTCATAACCGCTATCGCAACAACACCCCATAATAATGGATGGATATATATTTTTCGAAAAAGGGAAAGAAAGTTAGTCAAATTGGATCACCTGGATGGGGTCAATAAAGTCATCCCCTTTTTTAATGGCAAAATAAAAAACGCCCTTCGCTCCATCTCCAGCATCTGCTGCCGTGCCAACACTTGTTCCTTTTTTTATAAATTCATACAATGTAACATCAATCGATTCAAGGTTGCCATACCATGTTTCGCTTTTATCGGCATGCTGAATAATGACCGTTTTACCGAAGCCTTCCTCATGGCCTACATAACTGACTCTTCCTTCACTCATCGCTGTAACTGCAGCGCCTTTTTCCGTTTCGATGGAAACCTTTTGACCGTCCTCTGCAAATTCCTCTAATATTCGTGCTGCCGCAGGTAAAGCATACTCCTGAATTCCGTCGGATTCTGGTTCTTCATTGCGCTCAAATGGCAAAAGAGCCAACGGCTTGCCAAATTTATTTTCATACCAATCTGCCACCGCCGCAAATTGAAAATCATGCTCCAATGATTTTATGACAAAGCTCTTTACTGGCTGCAATGATTCTCCGCCACTGCGGAAAATAATGGCGACAATGAGCACAAGACAAGCCGAAGCCAATATTTTAAACAAAAAAAATTCTTTATTAAATAGTGGATGACCACTTTCTCCTGGATCACTTTCATAAGAGGGGAATTTTTCAAATCCATATTTTTCTTCCTCTTCGACAACGAAAAATTGCTCATTTACATGCTTCGTCATTCTTTCCCTTTCACGTTTTCGTTTCGCTATCCTTTTTCTAATATCATCCGCTCTAGACATGTCCCCACCAATCCCTTATCTAGTTTGTACAAGTGTATGAGTTGTCCACGTCATATATGACAAGAAAAATCAGAAGTAAAAAGAGCTCACTCCTCCCAATCATTAATGAAGCTAAAAACAGAGCATCAAAAAAGAACCGAGCTTAACCTCAGTTCTTACATATGTATATTTACTTCACACCAAAAAATTTCTTCAATTTAGAAAAAACACCCTTGTCCTCTTCACCTAATGGCTGTAAAGGAACGGATTCTCCTAAAATGCGCCGGGCAATATTCCGGTAGGCAATTGACGCCTTGCTATTGGGGTTTAAAGCGATCGGTTCACCATGATTTGATGCCTTAATGACCTCATCATCGTCTGCAACAATGCCAATTAATTCAATCGATAAATGGGTTGTAATTTCATCAACATCCAGCATATCGCCATTTTTTATTAAATGGTTGCGAATGCGATTAATCACTAGTTTAGGAGATTCTACATTTTCTTCTTTTTCAAGAAGTCCGATAATTCGATCTGCATCACGAACTGCCGAAACTTCTGGAGTTGTAACAACGATCGCCTTATCTGCTCCTGCTACTGCATTTTTGTAGCCCTGTTCAATTCCGGCTGGGCAGTCAATGATAATATAATCATAATCCTGTTTCAGAGATTCTACCAGAACTTTCATTTGTTCTGGCTCAACCGCTGTTTTATCGCTTGTTTGTGCTGCTGGCAGCAAATAAAGAAGATCCTCAAAACGCTTGTCCTTGACGAGGGCTTGATGAATTTTGCAACGGCCTTGAATAACATCTACTAAGTCATAGATAATTCGATTTTCCAGCCCCATAACGACGTCCAAATTTCGCAAACCAATATCTGTATCTACCAAACAAACTCTTTTTCCTTGAAGAGCCAAAGCTGTACCTATATTAGCCGAAGTGGTTGTTTTACCAACCCCGCCTTTACCCGATGTTATAACGATTGCTTCCCCCACTTTAGAATCCTCCTTCCAATCTTGTTAAATTTGGTCTAAGATGCATCAAAACTTGTAATCTATCAATAATAATTTGTTCATTTTCATCAATATACGCGCACTCCATTTCCCGTCTTTCTTCGTTTCCATGGACATCAGGAGAGCGACTGATCGCTTCATTAATTCTTAACTGAGTCGGCATCATGATCGAAGCAGAAATAATCGCGTTCGAGTTTCCATTTGCACCAGCATGAGCAATTCCTTTTAATGCACCCATTACAAATACATTACCTCCCGCCACGACTTTGCCACCAGGATTTACATCTCCAATCAACAACAAATCTCCTGGTACTTCGAGAACTTGACCGGAGCGGACGATTCTTGCAACAGAAACAATTTCATGCTCCTCCATAATTTGTTTTGCTTCAAGCTTTGTTAAGACATTAGACTCTATCGACTCGACAACCAAATTCTTTTTTTGCCGAATCAACGTCTTAATTTCTTCCTTTTGCTCATCAGTTAAGTATCTATTTCCAGCTTTAACACTAACAGAAATTAGAGGATGCTCGTTATTCACTCTTTGATTTTCTGTCAGCTTCTCGTTTAACTCCCGTTTTAATTCCTCATAGGAGCACATGTCGTCTAAATGTAATGTTAGTCCATCTTTCGTTCCCTTTATTAGCACATTCTGAGTTTTCTTCATATCAAGATGTTCACCTCATAGAAAAGCGTAAGCTCCTGTACATTGCCATACAAACTGGCAGAACCTTTAGAAGTCCTTTGCTGTCAAAGAACTCACCTTTTTATAGAAAGGGCTTAAAGTTTGCAGGGGGCTACACAGCTTGCGCTGAACAATTCTCCAAGTCATGCTTCAACACCTTCTTTTTATCCCTTTGAGCCAAAATATAGGTGCTTGAGCTTGGCATATATCAAGCATAACATTCATATCGTTTAATCACATACTTTTTTTATCGATGATGTTCATAAATCTTTAGGCTTTATTAGCGTGACTGTTTTGATCTGATAATTGTTCTGCCCCGGGTAAAAGGAGGGAGAACGCGCTGTCAGCCTGCAGAAAGATATACAGACAACTGAGCAAAAAGCAGCCATATTATCTTTAAAGAAACAAGGTCTGTATCAGATATTCGACAAATACAACAAATATTCCTTTAATAAATACGTTGTTTTCAAAGAGATTATAGTTTCTTCGAAAACTCCCGTTAGTAACACTAACCTATTTTTGTAAAAGGAAGTATGGCTAATTATGTTACTCTGCTTTTAATGATTGAGCATATTTCTCAAAGTGTCGTTTAAGCGGATAAGCAAAAATAATAATAAACGCCAAATTTAAAATTAATGTTGGCACCCATCTTAAATCGACAAACATGGAAAAAACCATATCTGTTTTGTTGATTAAAAACGTTAATTCATAGACACAGAGCTCCAATAGGGCAACCCCCAGTAACGAAACAACTGCAATAACGACAATGTTCGCTTGCAGTAGTCGCATCACTTTTGAAGTCAAATAAGCAATGAAAGGGAATAAAAATAAGTAAACTCCAATTATTTCCGTATAAACGACATCAAACAATAGTCCAAAAACGAGAGCGTAAATCAGTCCGTGATTTCGATTACCATAAAGAGTCAAAAAGATAATAGCAATCATCAAAAAACGGGGAACTAGAATGCGATCGCTATTAAACATCTCAGCTGGAAGAGATTGAACAAAGATACTTTCCAACATAAAGAAAAAAATGAATAAGAGAGGAAGAAGAAATTTTCTCACAGCTCCTCCTCCTCATCATCGACCATATCACTTAAATTTGGCTGATCCATCACTCTCTTTACAACCATAACATTTCTAATATTATAAAAGTTTGCTCCTGGTTTCACATATGCAGTTTGATTAAGACCAAATTCATCAGGTTCAACATCCACTACTTCTCCAATTGACAAGTTCTGAGGGAATATTCCACCTAATCCAGATGTAACAACCTTTTGTTGTTTTTCAACTTTGGCATCATAAGGAATCCGCTTAAGCTTTAACAGCTCCCGATCAACGTCATAGCCCTCGATCGTCCCAAAATATTCTTCATTCCCTTTAATCTCAGCGGAGATTCGATTCGTTGGATCCATTGCACTTAATAATTGGATCGTGGCCGTAAATTGTTGTGTACTTTTCACTTTCCCGATTAAGTATCCATTGGACGAAACAACTGCCATATTTTGTTCGATTCCATTGACTTCGCCCTTATTAATAATGATAATTTCATGCCAACGATCTGGGTTGCGCCCAATAACCGTTGCTTGTATAGGCTCATAATCTCGAAGGCTTTCTTTTTCACCTAAAATCTCCCGAAGTTCTTCATTTTCCTTTTCTAGTTGTTGTACATCTGCCTCAAGCTTCGCAAGCTTATCTAACCGAGATTTCAATTCCTTATTTTCTGAATATGTATTTTGGAGATCTTTCACATTTTCAAAGAAATCGGTTACGTAGCCCTGTGGCTTTGCAAAAACATTTTGTATCCATCCGGTTGCATCCTTCAAAAATTGCTCTGGCACAGTTAATTCTTCTCGTTCTCTTAAGGAAAATCCAATTAATGCCACGAGAATAATAATGCTGACAAGCAAAAAAATCAGGCGTTTATTCAAAAAGAATTGTGGCATATACTACACCTCATTTTTTACAATATTCATAGAGCTATTTATAATAAATCGAGTACATGATGATCAATCGCAAATGAATTCACTTGCGATTGATCTCTAAAGAAATGGGTATAGACTAGCGTGATTCCTTTGCCCGATTTTTAAATAAGTTGATATTATCTAACGCCTTTCCTGTTCCAATCGCTACACAATCAAGTGGATTTTCGGCAATTAATACAGGCATATTCGTTTCTTCACTAATAACCCGATCAAGATTGCGCAGTAAAGCGCCGCCTCCAGTTAATACAATGCCGCGATCCATAATATCTGCCGCCAATTCTGGAGGCGTTTTTTCAAGCGTTACTTTCACAGCATCCACAATAGCCTCCACAGTATCTCGAAGAGCGTGTGAAATTTCCAAAGGAGTAATTTCGATTGTTTTCGGCAAACCCGTTAATAAATCACGACCACGAATTTCCATGTTATCGATGCCTTCTGGCTCTCCAGCACTACCAATTTCCACTTTAATCGTCTCTGAAGTCCGATCACCAATCATTAAATTATACGTTTTTCTTATGTAGCTCACGATTGCATCGTCCATTTCATCACCAGCAACACGCACGGACTGACTTGTAACGATTCCGCCAAGGGAAATAATCGCCACTTCCGTCGTTCCTCCGCCGATATCAACAACCATGCTTCCTGTTGGTTCCCATACAGGAAGATTGGCTCCAATTGCTGCAGCAAAAGGCTCTTCAATTGTATAGGCATCCTTCGCACCCGCTTGACGAGTCGCATCAATAACGGCTCGTTCCTCCACTGCTGTAATCCCTGACGGAACACACACCATTATATATGGCTTCCCAGAAAATAAGCCCTTTGCTTTTGTCGCTTGCTTAATATAATATTTCATCATTGTTGCAGTCGTTTCATAGTCAGCGATTACGCCATCCTTCATTGGTCGTAGCGCAACAACATTACCTGGTGTTCTTCCGATCATATTTTTCGCATCGTTTCCAACAGCGACAATTTGCTTTGTATCTGTTTGTAAAGCGACAACAGAAGGCTCGCGTACGACAACACCTTTTCCTTTCACATATACAAGGGTATTTGCTGTACCCAAATCTATCCCAAGGTCTTTAGTTCCAATACCTAACATTGTTGTATCTCCCTTTCTGAAACAAATCGTTTAACACCATTATTCGTGTCCTGATTAAGTGTTTATCCATTTTTTTATTAACTAAAATTGACTTTGAAGCACGAGTGATCGTGCAAAAGTCACAAGCATTATTATAGCTCAACAAATGTCAAAATCATAGTGCCATAAGGGCATATTTCATTATATATGAAATAGGGCACAAATTCATAGTAATAAGGAAATGCTCTTTCTTATAAGTATCCTTTTTCCTTCAGGCTTACAAATTTATTCTCCCCTATAATTAAATGATCTAATATTTCAATCCCAATAATTTTCCCTGCTTCGACCAAACGCTTCGTCACTTCAATATCTTCACGGCTTGGCGTAGGATCACCGGAAGGATGATTATGAAGGCAAATGACAGAGGCAGATGAGCGGCGGAGAGCTTCCTTGAAGACCTCTCTTGGATGAACGATAGAAGCATTCAAACTCCCAATAAAAATAGTTTTCTTATGCAATACTTGGTTCTTTGTATTTAGATACAAACAAACGAAATGCTCTTGTGCCAGAAAGCGCATATCATTCATGACATAATTCGCCCCATCTTCTGGGGAACGAATGATATATCGGTCGTCATAGGATAAATTAGAAATTCGCCGTCCTATTTCTACTGCTGCAAGTACCTGTATAGCTTTTGCTTTTCCTATACCTTTTATAGCAGTTATTTCATCTAACGTAGCATCTTTTAAAAGCCGTAAGCCTTCAAAATTTGTCAATAAGCGATTGGATAATTGTAGAACCGATTCCTCTTTTGTTCCCGTTCTTAACAAAATCGCAAGCAATTCATGATTTGAAAGGCTTGCTGGGCCACTTTGTTCAAATCTTTCCCTCGGTCTTTCCCCCTCAGGAAAATCTCGGATCATTAATGTTTCATCTTGCAACATGATTCCTCCTATTTACCTTGATGGCAAATGGAAGTTAGAAAGGCAAATCATATCCGAGCATGCGCAATTCTCTGATCGTTTTTGATAGCGGCAGGCCTACTACTGAGAAATAATCTCCATTAATCTTTTTAACGAGGAGCCTTCCAAAGCCTTGTATTCCATAGGCTCCTGCCTTATCCATCGGTTCTCCGGTGTTAACATAGCTATAGATTTCCTCGTCTGTTAACTCCCAAAATACCACCTCGGTTTTTTCAAAAAACTCGACGTGCTTCGTTGGACTAAAAATCGATACACCTGTATAAACAAAATGATGGCTTCCCGACAATTGCTGAAGCATTTTTGTAGCTTCGTTCTCATCATTTGGTTTTCCCAACACTTGCTCATTTGCTACCACAATTGTATCACTGCCGATCACAAAAGCTGTCGGATATCTTCGGGCAACAAATTCCGCTTTTCGTTTAGCTAGCTCCATCACAATATCTTCAGGGGTATGATCTGGATTGTAGGTCTCGTCAACATCACTGCTGCATACTTCAAATGTTAAATGTAAATTTTCTAGAAGTTCTTTTCGCCGTGGGGAAGAAGAGGCTAAAATGAGGGTCTGCATTAAATCACCTAACCTTAAGATTGTTTCAAAAAAGGATGATACAAGCTTATCGTACCAAATTCTCTTCTTAGAAACAATTTCCAAGTGAAAAAACTTCTTCCGAACTAGTCCCTTCTATTTTAAATCCTCTTATTAAGACGTTTTTCACCTATCCGAAGTTTCAATTTCCATAATTTTATGTTTTAAAAAAGAGCCAGCGCAATAATTTTTTACGCAGACTCCTTTATATCAAAACCTTTCCCTATAAATTATTTCCCAGAAAATTAATTTTCTCCGATAATGTTTGTCCATCATTTACAACACTTTTTTAAAAGCAGGGGATTTGCGCTAGGGTTGTCCACAGGACCAATTGGCTATAAAGCTTGATAAGCAGCCAGGAAATTCAAGAGGTGCTGCTGTACTTTCCCCAATGTCTTTTGCTCATGATTTTCACTATAATTGCTTAATAAGCTGGCTGCTTCCTCTAATTCCCCCTTGAGCTGCTGCAGTTGCTCATTTTGTATATTCTCAAACTCCTTCCATTCCGTTATTTGCGCAGCTAACGCGTTTATTTGTTCTGTCGCCATTGAATTGGATAGATGTGCAGTTGTACAAATTTCTAAAAGAAGCTTATATAAATTTGGAGTGGCTTCTAACAGACTGCGTTCTGATTCCTGCAATTGCGAAATTGAGCTCCCGCCAATGGCCATCTCCTTTGAAAAAGTATCTATCCCGCTTTCTTGCAAATGGCTTCCGAGCGACTTTGCATTTTCTAAATTATCTGCCACACCTACAAATAAGAAAAATTGCTTATCTATCTCCATTACTTTAGCGGGTAGTCCTTTTTCCGTCATAGCTGCAGCTTCCACATCAGCAGCGTCAGCTGTCGAAAAAACACCACCTTGAACTAAATAGCTTGTCAGTGCCGGGAGCTCTACAACAGCCTTTCCAGTGGGGCTTGCTTCTTCTTCAGGGGAGGCTTCCTCCACCGGTCCAGATACCGCTTCTGTCATGGAATCAGAAATAACCATATTTAACATTAAAATGCCAAGGGTTGTCCCTGATAAAACGGCTAAAAAAACGATTAATAATATCGATGGCACAACCCCTTTACCGCGAATATGATGGCTTTTTTTTCCACCGCTCTTTCCCTTTGATTGGCTCATTATTTTGTATTCCTGTAGTTGTTCCTGCTCCTCTACATCAGGCAAGATCCAGTCAAATTCATCATCTTCTTTCACCTGTTCTGCAGCCGACAGCTCTTGCGATGCAATCTTCTCCAGCTCTTTATATGGAGCGGAGGCGCTATTTTTTCGGTCGTGATTATCTTCCCGTTCGCCTATTTGTTTCTCTTTTTCAGTGGAGCGATCTTTCCCGTTAATTTTTATCGTAATCGTTTTTGAATTTCCTGACTTGTCCAATGATTGCCCTCCTTCCATGTCGAATGCAGGTTTGCATCAAACATATCATAAAGGCAAAAAAAAATAACAAGACTTTTGTCGTCTTGTTATAGAGATTTTCGTCAAATTTTTTAAAATGGTTATAGCAACAATCAACAGAGATCCCTGTAAAGAGATTTGCCGATACATTAGACTAACTATAGATCACCGAACTTTGGTAAAGGATTCTTCTTGTCTGCCGGTTCGGGCGTTTCCAATTTGGGTAGCTGTTCCATTAAATCTGCTAACGTCGGCATATAGAAGGCAGCGATTTTAACTTGATAGCTTAATGGTCTATCGGACTGCTCCTGCTCAATGATTTCTTCACCTGCAGTAAAATCAATAGCTTCAACAACCGTAATTCTCTCCGAATTTTCAAGATTGCTAATAAATTTTTCAAATTCAAAATAGCTTGGCGACTCCACGCTTAACGTTACGGAAATTTTTTTTACTCCAGTCGGCAATGGAAGTGTATTTTCTTCTTCTGCTGCTCGTTCTTCCTCAAGCTCTTCATCCTCATTTAGCTCTGATTGTTCAGTTTCTTCCGCGGCAAACGAAACTTCACTATTTTCAAAATTCATATTTGTAACAAAACTTCCAGAGACCACTTCTGCTTTTTCCATATCGAGGATTAATTGCTGTGATAATTCCTTGACAGGAACCATTTTTTGCAAGGAAACCGCATTTTGGAAGGTATTGGCATTTGCATCAATCGTTTTACTTTGTAAAGTAGACAATAATTGTTCTTGAGAGGCCAATTCTATTTTCTTTAATGGAATTTGCTCTATTTTTGGATACAAAACAAAAAAATAAATACTCGCAAATATGAGGATGAGGACGGCGCTAACCCCAATTATTAATATTTTTTCGTTGCGGGACAACTTTATTTTCATAGACCATCTCCCCCTTCCTCGTGGGAGCTATCACCATTTGCTTTTAATACTTCACGGTTCAACTCAATTTCAAAAAGTCCTAAATAGCGGGGAATATATTTTTCATTTTTAATGGCACGATCATCAAGCCCATCATCCGACTCGCCGAATTTTTTATCATAAAATCCAGTCACGGCGTCTAATGTCACAAGTCTTGCATCGGTAACCCAGTCCGACTCTAAAAGAGAATTTAAGTAATAAGCAGCTTCGCGGCTCATTTCAAACTGTATCGTTAATTGTAAAAATCCAGTTTCTTCATAGTTAATCGACTGAATAAATCCTCTTTCAGGGAGCAGAGCCGTTAAATTCTTTAAAATAGGGACCGTTTTGATTGGGTAGCTTTTTACCCATTTAACCGCATTTTCCAAATCAGTAATCGAGTTCGAAGATTCATAGGCTATTATTTTTTGTTGCTCACTTGCAACCAACTGTTCCGCTGTGGCTATTTGTTGCTCTATGTTTTCTAATTTATTCGTATAGGTGGCATTCATCCAAAAAGCGAATGCTCCACCAATTAAAAGAAGAAGACAGGAAATGACTATGAGCGTTAAAAGGGATTTATTTTTCGCCTCTTTTTGAGGTAATAGATTGATATCGACTAGCATTGATTACACCCCTTTTAAAGCAAGCCCTAATGCTAAATGAAATGCTTGGGGCAGCTTTGTTTCTCCTTGTTCAAAAACAATCATTTGCACAGGAACATCAAAGCGATTGTCAAGTTCAGCTTTTATTTGCTCAAGCAACGGGTGATCCCCACTAAGCAAGATTTTAGATACCTGCTTTTTCCCTTGATGCAATGAGTAGCGATAAAAGTCCATCAAGCGGTTAAGCTCTTTATAAGAATCCTCCATTTGAAAAGAAAACTGCTCTTTTTCTCCCACAAAAGCTAATTCGTATTCTCCAAAGCGATTAAGTTTCTTATCCCAATCCTCACCATTAAATTCAAGCGGAAGATGATGCATAAAAAACGGAATCGTATTTTCAAAAATACATATATTTACATCGCTTAAACCGAATTGCACGACAAGCAACGCTTCTTGTTTTTGCTCCTTTTGCAGATGGGCATAGAGACGGTATATGGCCAATGGAGAAACTTCAGCGGCAACCGGATCAAGCTTTGCTTCCATTAAAAGCTCCATATATTCCTGAACGTTTTCTTCCGGTGCAGCAAAAAGCAAAATTTCTTGTTTCTCTTCACCCCTTGAAAGAACGACTGCATCAAATACCGGCTCTTCAAAGGGGAGATGGATAGTGGAACCCAATTCTAAGTAAAGATATCCTTTCATTTCATCATCCTTTACTTCGGCAGGAATAGACACTTTCCGAATAATGACGAAAGATTCAGGAATAAGAAAGCGAACTTGGCGATTTTTCAACTTCCAATCGGTTATACATTCTTCCAATATATTACTGAGTGTTTCATAGTCAACAATTTTTCCATTGGCAATGATTCCTGTTGGCAGCAAGCGTTCTTCCCAGTGCAGTGGAATTGGCGGATTGATCTGCTTCAGCTCTACATAGCGAATGGAGTGATCATTAATAACGAGATTAACAACGCGCTTTTTTCTTGAAAATAATGTGAATTGCATATGAAACGACCCCTTAAACACCTGCTAAAAATGAGAGATAAAATGAGAGAATCGGCTCGTAAAAATAATAAGCCGTTAATGTACCAACTGCAATGAAAGGTCCAAACGGGATCGGCTTCTTCCGTTCTGTCAATTTAAACAAAATCCCGATTCCACCAACGAATGCCCCAAATAAAGTTGCTAAAAAGAAGGAGAGTAAAAATACCTTTGTTCCTACAACGAAACCAACTAAAGCAAACAGTTTAATATCTCCACCACCCATGCCGCCTCTGCTCACAATTGCGATGAGAAATAAAAGGAAGAAGGCAATCACTCCGCCGAGAAGAGAGTCCCACCACGGACTGAGAGGAAGTATGAGCCGCTCCAACAAAAAAATCCCCGCAAACACGAGTAAAACCTTATCAGGGATTAGCATATACGTAATATCGGAAACAAAAATAATCATGAAAAGAGAAATCAATGTCCAAGCCACGATAAGTTCTAACGTCCAGCCTAACAGAAGCGGAGCAGAGACAAATAACAGCCCTGTCATAAGCTCCACTATTGGGTAAAGCGGGGAAATCCTCGTCTGACATTGACGACATTTTCCCCCTTGTATTATGTAAGACAACACGGGAATTAACTCAAAGGCCCGCAGTTGATGGCTGCAGTTCGGGCATGCTGAACGCGGTGCTATAATTGATTTTTTTACTGGAACTCGGAGTCCCACTACATTAAAGAAAGAACCTAAGATGAGTCCATAAATGAATATCACGAGAATTATCATAAGTACTTATTTCCTTCACTTCATATTTAGCCTACTGACTTTTCTTTATTTCTTTATCACCTTTTTTTGCATTGTTTATATCACTAATACTTACATTAGAAAATTCGACTTCTATATTATCTTTTTCACCTTTACCTGTAATTCTAAATTCACCTTCTTTAACACTTACATTTGTATCATCTGAAAATTTAGAATTTAACTCAATATGATTCTCTAATTCCTTCAAGGTTATCGCATCATCTCCAGTTTCCGAATAATAAATCTTTGCCGAATTAATAATTTGGATCGCATCTGCTTTAACTGAATCAATTTTCGTATTTTCGATGATTTTTCCAATACTTGGAATCGCGATCGCCGCAATAATCCCTAAAATAACGATAACCGCCAATAACTCGACTAACGTTAAACCGCGTTGATTGTTTACTTGTTTTTTTACATTTTTTATCATGTAAATCTCTCCCTTTTTTCTAGTATATAAGTACTAAATACTATTATAGTTTCAACATAGTAAACTTGTAAACGCTAATCGAGTAATTATTTTGCAAAAATTTGTTAATCTATTTATTAGCTGACCTGATTGAAGATTTCAAACATCGGAACCATGATCGACGTAACGATCGTGCCGACGAGTCCCGCCAATATGACAATCATAAGAGGTTCAATTAATGCTTTAATTCTATCCGTGCTGTTTTCTACTTCTTTTTCATAGAAGTCTGCCACTTTTCCCAGCATCGCATCTAATGATCCAGTCTCTTCCCCGATGGCTATCATCTGCGTGACAAGCGGTGGAAATGCCCAATGTTTTTTCATCGGACCTGTCAATGATTGGCCGCGTTCAAGAGCATCCCTTGACTGACGAACAACTTTAGCAATTACTTCATTTTCAACCACATTTTCAACAATCGAAAGAGCTTGCAGAATCGGAACAGAACTTGTAAACAAAGAACTCAATGTCCTCGTCATCCGTGCAAGCACTGCTTTTTGAAACATCTTGCCAAAAATCGGTAATCTTAATAAAAAATAATCCAAATAATACTTCGTATTTTTATTGCGCCTAATAAGGGCAATCACTCCAACGAATAAAAGAATAAGCAATACGACCAGCCACCAAAATGCCTGCATGAATTTACTAGCGTTTAAGACAAATTGCGTAATTGCTGGAAGCTCCCCGCCAAAATCAGCAAACATGTCCACAAACGTCGGGACAACGGAAACGAGTAAAAATATAACTACTGCAATCGCTAAAATTCCGACGACCATCGGATAGGCAAGCGCTGATTTTATTTTTGCTCTTGTATTGTGCTGCTTTTCAAAATGAACAGCTAAACGCTCCAAAGTTTCATCCATGCTTCCACTTGCTTCACCAGCACGAATCATATTAACAAACATCGGAGTAAAAATCTTTTTATGCTTGGCGGTGGCATCTGAGAGCGGTTTTCCTTCGCGCAGTTCTTGCTCAATATCGAAGAGCGCTTTTTTTAAAGCCTTACTTTCAGTTTGGTGAGCTAAAATATTGGTTGATTCTACAACTGATACCCCAGCCTTCAAAAGTGTTGAAAACTGTCGCAAATAAATAACGAGATGCTCTAGCTTTACCGGTGAACCGATTGAAATATCCTTCGTCAATATTGACTCTGATATTTCCGTCATTTCCAAAACGCGTATCCCATCCATTTTTAGCTTTTGCATTGCTTCTCTTCTTGAAGTAGCATTGACAAACCCCTGTTTATTTCCTTTACGATCTCTACCAACATACTTAAATCTAGCCATCTTATTTTAGATTCTCCTGTAAAAATGGTTCAGCAGCGTCCCTTGAAACGATTCCGGATTGGACAAGCTCTTTAATGCTTGATTCCAGCGTATGCATGCCATAGGCACGTGACGTTTGAATAATATTGACAATTTGGTATATTTTCTCATTGCGAATCAAATTAGCCACGGCTGCATTATTAATAAGAATTTCCGTAGCAGCTCTTCGTCTTTTTTGATCCGCTGTTGGAAACAAGCGCTGGGAAATAACAGCCACGAGAACTGAGGCAAGTTGAATTCTTACTTGCGGCTGCTGGGATGGTGGAAAAACATCAATAATACGGTTAATGGTTGCCGGCGCACTTGACGTATGTAACGTTCCTAGCACAAGATGTCCTGTTTCTGCAGCCGTTATCGCCGTTTGAATCGTTTCTAAATCACGCATTTCCCCAACGAGGATGACATCTGGGTCCTGTCTTAATGCTGCACGTAATCCATTTGCAAAATTATTTGTATCGAAGCCGACTTCCCGTTGGTCAATAATCGAATTGCCATGCTTATGCAAATACTCAATCGGATCTTCCAGTGTGATGATGTGCTTGCGCATATGTTGATTCATATATTGTATAAGCGCAGCTAATGTTGTCGATTTTCCACTTCCGGTAGGACCTGTTACGAGGATCAGACCTTGTGGGCGCCCGGCAATTTTCGTCAAAACGGAAGGCAATTGCAAATCCTCAATCGTTGGAACTTTCGTCGGCACAATTCGTATGGCCATCGCTACACAGGAACGCTGAAAATAAGTGTTAACACGAAAACGGGAGACACCTGGTATCCCGTAAGAAAAATCAAGTTCTCCCTTTTCCTTGAACTGCTCCCACATGTGGGGAGGAATGATCGCCTTCGCCATTCCTTCTGTATCAATCGGCTTTAACGCCTCTTTTCCATATCTTTTTAATTCCCCGTTCAGTCTCATAATAGGGGGGACTCCAACTGTTAAATGGAGATCAGATGCTTTTAATTCAAAACCGGCTCTTAAAATATGCTCAATCATTTCTTTCACATTTTGCACCCCTATTCAGGAATTGCTACTCTTAAAATTTCTTCCGTTGTCGTCACACCTTGCTTAACCTTGAGTAAACCATCGTCAATGAGAAAAATAGTTTTACTTTTAATCGCCAATTCTCTTAATCTTGTAAAAGAATCACCATCCATAATAACCCTTCTCATCTCATCATTTATAACAAGGACCTCATGGATCGCAAGGCGCCCCTTGTACCCAGTCATATTACATGATGAACATCCTCTGCCGCGTACAATTCGTTCAATTTTGATACCGCGTTTAGCAAAAATCTCCAACTCTCTTTTTGAAGGAGCTTGTTCTTCTGCGCAGTCACGGCATACACGACGAACTAGACGCTGGGCAACAATTCCGCTTAGTGAGGAGGCCACTAAAAACGGCTCAACTCCCATATCAAGAAGGCGAGTAACAGTGCCAAGCGAGTCATTCGTATGGATCGTACTCAGTACAAGATGACCTGTTAACGAAGCTCTAATAGCAACTTCAACAGTCTCTTTATCGCGAATTTCCCCAACCATAATGATATTTGGGTCTTGACGTAAAATAGAGCGCAGCCCTTTGGCGAAGGTCATCCCAACATTCCCATTCACTTGAATCTGATTAACTCCTTCTAATTGATATTCGACGGGATCCTCGACCGTAATAATATTCACTTCCTCACTATTGAGTCGATTGAGGGCAGCATATAAAGTCGAGGATTTTCCTGATCCCGTTGGTCCGGTAATTAACACAATCCCCGTTGGCTTTTCAATCATGTCGATAAACCGCTTCAAATTTAACTTATTAAAGCCTAATTTAGTAACATCATTTAAAGAACTACTAAGGTCAAGGATGCGCAAAACAATTTTTTCTCCAAACACAGTCGGCAATGTTGATACACGAAGATCAATGGGATGAAAATCTAAATTCACCTTAATTCTTCCATCTTGCGGTACTCGATGTTCTGTAATATCTAGGTTCGCCATAATCTTAATTCTCGCTGTCAGCAAGCTTTGCATATGCTTCGGCAATACTCTTTCCGTTCTTAAAATCCCGTCAATTCGGTAGCGGATAAGTACCTTTGTTTCTTGAGGATCAATATGAATATCGCTTGCCTTCATCGCAACGGCATTCGACATTAGCTGATTGACAAGGCGCACGACAGGGGAATCGTCTGAGCTGATTTCCTCCTCTTGCCCCGCTTCATGCTCAGACAGATCGCCTATTAATTCATCAAAGCCTTCATCAATTTCATAATATTTATTGATCGCTCTTAAAATGTCGTCCTTCGTAGCAATAGCCGTTTCAATTTGAAAACCAGTCGAAAGTCGCAAATCGTCAATAGCAAAGTAATCCATAGGATCAGCCATTGCAACAAAAAGCTTATCTCCATCCTTTTTCAATGGAATGAGGCGATTTCTTTTTGCTGTCTCCTTCGAAATCAGGCTGAAAAGGGTGGTATCGAACGGATAGCGATATAAGCTTATATGTGGAATGCCCAGCTGGAACTCCAACACTTCAATAAGCTGCTGTTCTGTAATATAACCCCTTTGCAAAAGAGCATCGCCCAGTTTTTGACCGGAACTTTTCTCCTTTAATGTAGATTGAAGCTGATCCTCAGAAATAAGACCAGCTTCAACAAGTAAATCTCCAAGTCGTTTTCGGGTTTGCTGTTTCATATTAAGTTCCCCGCTTTTTGGTGATTATTTTGGTATTTCATTTTCTTTTCCCCAGAGGGAATTTTCATCGTTCTTTGGACTATCCAAATGATCGCGATCAGATGGCGGTGCCTGCTCACCATTCTCATCTATCGAAGTAGATTCGCCAGTTTGCGATTCAGGATCTCCATCTGCTTCAGCATTTTCTGTCCCGGGAGTTACGGTCGAATCACCTGTTGAGACAATCAAACCGGTAATTTCGATTTGATGAATAGGTGGATAGAAATCTTCAGAAATCAATTCCTTTTTCAGCACTGCCCCATTTTCATCTCGATGCTCCCGATAAATTTTTATAAACTGCCCATCTTTGCCTGCAACCTTTACTCGAGATTCAGTTGGAGAAAGCTCTGAATTGAATTGAAGAATCGTTTTTGGCTTAAAGCTTTCCTCATCCTCTTGTAAAAGAATATATCGATTTAATAATGTCGGCCCTTTTAAATAGGTGATAAAAACATCATCCACTTTCTCAAACTCTATGAAATAGCTCCATTCATTTCCATTAGCGAAGATTAAATCATAGTTCAGCTCTGGATCAACTTTTGCCTCAAATCCTAAAGCGGCATACTCTGGTAGTTCGGAGCTAATATGCCTTTCAATCATTTCGAAATTGGTTGGCAGGATCACCTCATAAATGGAAGTAGAAATTTTACTTAAAGTCAGAGCGGAAACTGTACCAATTTCATCTTTAACATAGTCCAGCAATGAAAATTGTGATGTTGCCTTCAATTCAATTGTCTTGCCTATAAATAGATCAAGCTCGTTTTCGACAAATGCTGAATCAAGTTGAAACTCAGAAATCACCTGGGGTTCGTTGCTTTGTCCATCCAATAAGTAATCTTCGATGCGGATCTGATATGAGCCAATCTCTAGCAGTTGGGCAGCGCGCATAATCTCGGCTTCTAGTTCTTCAAGAGCAATATCCTCTTTATTAAGCCGTGAAGACAAAGAATAGAGCGTTTCATCCAACGAATTGAATTGAACAGAAACAGGATTACTCTGGCCATTCTTCGCTTTTTGAACCGTCTCTGTCAGATCAAAGGTAAAATAACGCAAATCTAGCTGTTCATTATTTTCCTTGTATTTTAAAGTGATCGTTGTTTCATTCAGCCATTTTGTTAGCTCTTCATCTGTTAGTTGAAGTGCTTCATTCGCGGTTTTGCCAGCTACAGATAGGGAGCCAATTTTCGTACCTTCTGCAAAAAAATCATGGTTTTTGACAATGGCCCCGTAAGCTAATGTACCGAAATGTGAGAAACTAAAAATATAGGCAACAGAAATCATTAAGACTAGAAACAGCTTTATCCCGTGCTGGTTCCTCACAAAAATCGGCCTCCTCCGTTACGCTTCCACATTCATGGACAGCTCAACAACAATACTTGGTCCTTCTGCTTGTGCCTTTTGAATTTGTTCTGCTGTTAAATAAGTCCCTTCACTAAATAAAAGAACTCCTTCTTTATCATAAATATCTTTCGTAAGTTTTTTACCAATTAAAAGTTCAATTTGCTTTTCCTTTAAAGAAGTTATTTCCTCATCTTCTGCTACTGTCACAGCACTAGAGTCCGAATATGCTTCCGCCAGTTCATCTGTCACATTTTTTCCTTCTAGTTCCTCAACAGAATTTAGGAAATAAGAAGCCGCATCTTCTTTAACAATAATGATATCCTTTCCAAATGTAACAACGGATTCAGACGGGAGTGCCACTTCTTTATCCGTTAGCTTCAATTGCATGCCAAGAATATGACCCGTTTCTTGATCGATAAAGTACTCAATTGCTTCACCTATTAACTCACCTTTTCTTGTCATTACCTTTGTGCCTGTAATTTTTATTTTCTTATTTACAAGCTGATTGGCAATAGGAATCTCATTTAAATCAATGACAGCATTCTCACTATCAATCGTTACTGCATACTCTCCTATTCCGACTACTTTTTTAAACGGGATTGCCTTGACACTTACTTGAAATTCTTCATGATCAATCATTAAAAAGTCAACTGAACCTTTATCTGGATTGATCACTAAAGATTTTACCTTTCCTACTTGATTGCCATCTAAGATGCTAATAATGGGTAAACTGTTAATTTGAGTACTTGTTTTCATAAAATTTTCACCACACCTAATCTATAAGTTCACGAAACTATTTCGAATCAATCTCATCCATACGCCATTCGACATGTATGTATAAAATTCATCCATATATTACATTATTTTAACATGTATTTAGGTAAATCAGCTTATTTTTTCACAATATTGTTTAAACAAATATTGAATCTCCATATCCAAAACAGGGTAATCTGTAAATTTTTCCCTTAAATCAGCCAACAATCCCTGCAATTTACTCAATTCTTTCTGCCTGATATAATGCTCTATCAATATACTGGCAAAAATATAATAGTCTTGTGCCGATATTTTGGGATGTAAATGCTCCTTCACGTACTTCTCAAACTCAGGAGGAGTCATTTGTTTTCTAGCATGCTCAATTTGTGATACCATCGTTTGCACCATTTGCTGTTGAAGGTTAGTTCTTTGCTCACCTTTAGCGATTGTTGATTGATTTTTTATATCAAACTGTAAATTCTCATCCTCATCATCTCTATCACTACCTATGTATGGACTTTCTTCTAACGCAGCGAGCGAAGTTGCTTCTGCTATCTTGTGCAGAGAATTGTGATCAAAATTTTCAATTTGTAAAAGACTCAGAGCCCCTTCATTTCCTGCAGCAATTTCCTTTTGAGCAAGTTCAAGCTGGTAGGATGCTTCTTCTTCTTCTAGAAAGATTGACTCTAAAACAGAGGTTTCTTTCGCCCCTTCTCTTCCCGATTCACTAATCGCATCTTCCTCCTTTATATCACTTTCTTCTAAATTCACCACCTCGCTTTGAGGGGAAAAGGTATTCTTGTCTACTATGTCGATAGTCTCGGCGTCATTTGGGAAGTTTTCCAGTTCCTCACTTTCTAGCAGCATCTCGATTTCTGTCATATATGTCGATTTCTCGATCCTGCTGATTTCATCATTTTTTTCAGTAAGAAATGGGGGTTCAACTATCTCTTCAACATCTTTTTCTATCATATCTGCTTCGTTCGTTTCCTCCCCCAAATCTTCTATTTGCTCGATTTCCAACAAACGTTCCTCACTAGCTTGCTCCTCTTCCTGCACGAATGAAAGACTATGCTGTTCAAATTGTTCGAGAAAAGGTTGCTCAGATTCTTTATTTTCTTCTTCATATGTAATGAACTCTTCATTATATAGTAAAGGCTCAGAATGCTTTTCATTTTTCTTTAAAAATAATAGGTGATGGAATCTTTTATCCAATATGTAAACCGTAAGAACCGTTAATAATAACAGGATAAGAGCCGTTTGCCAAATTGGAAAATTACCTTTTGCCAGTATTCCTACATTGGCAAAGATAAAAGCAATCATGATCAGCAGCCCTTTTCCCTTATTGGTTAATCCCAATGGCAGAAAATAAATAATGGGTACGAGAATAATTAAGGATATGACAGAGACGACCAGCTCTCCCATTTGTTCACCTCTTTTTAGTATAAAAGTTTTAGTTCTATTTTAATATTTCGATCAACATTATTTTTTATAACATACCCGTATTAATGAAAAGCACTTGCTTGCAAAAACAATTGAAATCTCAACGTTTTTCGCATATTTTCTACAATTATAGACTCTTAAATATTGTATAATAAAGTTAACTATTTTAAAAGAAGCCGAGTAGTAAATATGATAGAGAAAATCCTTTTCTCACAACTAGTTCACAAAAAATAGGACAAAGGAAGGTGAAGCGTTTGAAATTAGTACATAATGCAAAGGGACTTACATTAGTTGAAATCCTTGTTTCTATAACAATATTGGGCATTATTATGACTACTTTTCTGTCCTTCTTTAATCATGCCTACTCGTACACGAAAAAAAACGAAAATAAAACCGTAGGGATCAATGTTGCGCGTAACATCCTTTATTATTTCGAACAGCAGGATTTCGAGAAAATTTATCAGGCTTATTTTAAAGAAAATGATGAAATCACAGAAAAAGAAATTAATCCTGTAAATTGCAATGACGTCTTAATTGGTGAGAAGACCGAAATCGTTTTTGATGATCCAAGTGTTTGTAAAAGTTTTTTTTCAACGAAAATTAATAATGTTGATTACGAATCGAAAGTAATATTTACAAGGGGAATCGAGAATGATGAAATTCCAGAAGAGGATAAGCCCGATTTGCAAGAGCAATTAATAGGTGTGGAAGTGACGGTTATGTGGAATAGCCAAACCGCTTCCGTAAGGGGTTTGATCCAAAAATGAAGAAGCTAATCAGAACAGAAAACGGGTTTACATTAGTTGAAGTTTTGGTGACACTCGTCATTATGGCAATTGTATCTGGAATCATTTATAGTGTTTTCACAACAGGTTTGAAGCTGTATCAAAAAATCGGGATTGAAGCCCAATTACGGGATGACGCCGACTATGTTGCAACCATGATTCTTAATAAAATGTATGAGGCGCCGCCAGACTACATTAAGAAATATGAACAGGACGGGGCACAGGGGATAGAACTTGTAAGGTATGCCGCAAAAGAAGTAGAACGTTATATCGTCGATCATCGATATAACGAAGAAGGAGATATTGAAATTGAGCGCCGTTTATTCATTTATTTCAAAGATGAGCGATTCTTCATTGAGACGGTAACGGACGATGCCAATGAAAACAGTGCGACGATTGCGCAAATTTCCACCGACAGCTCAAGGTTCACCTCCATCGATGAGCAAAGCTCTGAGATCACGTTTTCTTGCAGCAATCCAGAATTAAGTGAGCGTTGTCCACATGGCATTATTCATTTGAATCTTATCATTGGCGAAGATAAAGAGCGGTTTTCAAATTTATTCAAAATTGAGCCGTTAATTTTGGAAAGTACTTTTGGTTTTTAATGAGGTGAACATATTGGTCAAGAATGAACGTGGCTCTACCCTTGTTGTCGTGATGCTCATGATTTTAGTATTTACAGTGTTAGGCTTATCCATTCTTTCTACGAGTATCGGTGGTGCGAAAAGAACCGAAATAAGAGAGGATCAAGTAACGGACGATTTGGATTCAATTCGTGCCCTAGGCGAGGCTGTTGCCTACATAAAGAAAACAATTGATACAGAGTTTAACCTCCCTTTCGGCAACCCTGATATGTCGGTCAGTACTTATCATCACAATATTATTGAGGCCAAACTCATTCATAACCCATACGGTTATCGAATAGAAAATATTAGTGACGATCGTGAGTACAACATTAAAGAAGATGAAGACTACACAAGAGTTTTGAAGGTCTCGAGCGGAAAATATGAGCAAATCGTTTACATAACAGGAATGCCAAGCTTCTTAAAATACGCAATCGGTTCAAGAGAAATCCTAACTTTAAATGGCTCTACTTATGTTGAAAAAGGGAATATATACGCAAAGGAAAAACTCGTGATAAGCAATCAAGCTAAATACATTTATAAGGGGGTTCATGGCATTGAACCGACAACGTTTCCATCAGTTAATGAAGAAAATGAGCATCAATTGTTTATTGAAGGGAATGACATTGAATACTGCCCAAATAACTGCTACAGTGCTGAAGAAACCATTACAAGTTCCTTCCATCCTCTTCCTGGGGAACAAATAGAAAGAGCATTTTATCCTACTGCTCCCACTGTTTCCAAAGAAGAGAGTGAATATGTAGGTGTCGATATTGAAAAAACGTTTAAAGAAAAGCTCAAAACAGCAGGATTTTTGAGCAATCATATTGATCCATTCCCATTGGAAATTAATGAGATTATTGCGGAAGGTCTAAATTCTCCAGCCGTTGAAGTCGTTTCGTCTTTTGAAAATCTCAATCAATCACCAACGATCAAAAGCTATTTACACCTTGGCGAGGATGAGAAAGAGGTCTATATCGACACAAATCGTCTCGTTATCGATGATAAATCGAAATGGATTGTCATTGACGGCAGCGGAATAATCGAAAGTGTTGGCAATGATGTGATGGAAATTTCAGCAAATATTCTCATCACAGGTGATCTAACGATAAGAGGAGATATCGCCTTCGATTCTACCATTTATGTTCTCGGTAATACGACAATCAACAATGTGGACATTAGAGGCTTCAATAAAAGTGAACTGATCTTGATGACAAAGGGGCAACTGGAAATCGCGCGGATCAATAAATTTCTCGATCAAGTCAACACCATTCATGCTTATTTATATACGCACGAGGATGCAGAATTGTATGCGGTAGGTTCCTATCTGCGTGTTGAAGGAGGAATCTTTGCACACGGAAACCTCGAAATTAACGCGTACCGCGGCAAGGCAAAAGAAAATGGCCATGCAATTGAATTCGGGAAGGGATTAGAAAATAAACCTGCCGAATCAAGACTTGTTATCAAAAATGATAAAAGACTTTTTTTAAATCAAGCACAGGGATTGCCTAAAATTGATCGATTAGAAGTAATGACCGATTTAATGAGAAAAGAATAAGAAATGCCGATTGAGCATATGCTCAATCGGCATTTCTTCCTTAAGTTAATATTTATCCCCGTTATCCCTACCATTTGAACCTTTTTCAACCACTTTCACTTTTAACTCTGCTGTAAATGTATTGTCATCCTCATCTCGGACGGTGATTTTCACACCTGCATCACCAATCCTCTTCGGAATAAGCTCCCCATTCGGCTCAACCTCCAATATCTTTTCATTGGTTGAAGCAAAGGAAGGCTTCCCTTTAATATTAGTGGCATCCGAAGGTAAATATCTAAAATGTTGATGAACATTTTTATCTGTTGCCCCTTTTTCAATTACAAGCTCATTATCGACCTCTATGCCTGTTAATGGAGAACCGACATGAACAATAATCGTAGTGGCAACATTGCTGCCATCCTCAGCCTTAATTTCGATTTCAGCAGTTCCCGTCATCTTCCCATAGATCCGACCTGACTCTATAATTTCAACAATAGAAGGATGTAAGGATTTCCAAGCTAGCTTTTGATTAGAAGCATTTTTCGGCTCTATCTCAACATGAAAATCATGATATTCAAGCAGCTTTCCAATATGGAGCGGATTTGGTGTAACAGTAATTTTCTCAATTAAGATTGAATTAACCTTCAACGGGATTAACTCTTTAATTTCATTTCCAGCAATATCAGTCGTGATGACTTGGAGATGGGTCTCACCTGGTTCTAAGCCTGTTACTTTTCCATTTTCAAACATAGCAATCGTTGGTTCCAAAATGGTAACGTCAAAGTCTCTATCCGTTTCATCATCCGGTGTTATTTTAATCTCAACAGCGAGTGATTCGCCGACATCAATCTCAATTGGATTCGGTTCAACAGACAAACCTTCCTTTACAATCGTTAACGTTTTAACAATTGGATTATCATTAACACTAAAACCGCCTTTTGTTCTCACGCGAATCTCAATGTACCCCTCTAAGTCTTTAGGCAATTCAATCATTGCCATTGGATCAAACTCATGCCACTCCGTATCAGCACCGTCTACATTTAATTGATATTCATAGATTGCCCCGTCACCTGCGACAAAGTCCGTGATTTTGAAAGCAACGCGTCCCTTTGTTGTATCTCCAGATTGAAGATTTTTGCTTAAGGATACGTTCTTAAGCTGAAAATTTGTTTTTAAGTAGAGAATCGCTTTCGTATCGTCATAATACGTGATTTCAATAGCCGTTCCCTGATTGATTAACCCCATTCCTTTTACAGCTTTTTCGATCAATATATTGTCTTGAGTCAGGATGGTATCTGCTATCGTCGCCCCATCTTGACGACTGATTTTTTCAATTAATCCTTTGTAATCCCCAGAGTAATTATAGTTCGTTTCATTTAATTGAACCCTCATGGAAATTCGCTGTTCATCAATATTTAAAGACTGAGTTTGCTCCTTGAAACGGGAATCATGAAAATATAACTGTGCTTGCGGCATTTGTCTATATGGTAATGCCCAGTCTGCCTTTAACCTTACTTTAATCACATATTCTGCAACAGAAAAATCTCCAGATTCATAAATGATATCATTATTTTGCAGATGAATTTCGAGCGCTCGTCCATTATCTATTGGTTGAACCGTGATCCCTTCCACAGGTTTACCATCTTTTAATAGTGAAATTTGCTCGTGCGTCGCTAAAGAGATTCCCTCAAATAGCGGTTGCGTAATTTTTATATCATTGATTATTCCTCTCGTAATTTCAGTGAATACTGTTTCAGGTCTAAGCTTGTACTCAACGAAAAATTCATTTCTTTCTGAATCATGATTGCCAATCTTTATTAAGTTATCAGGAGAATAAAATTGATTTCCTAAAATATTCACTTCATTTAAAAAATATGGGGCCCTCTCTTCATTGACGATAACTGTAAACGGTTCGTGTTCAAAAGTCTGCCGTGTACCGTTAATATCCGTGTAAGTCAGCGTCACATTATTGCGGAATTCATAGCTCCCTGCCTTCTGAAATTGCAACGGCAAAGATTGTTGAATCACATGTGGATCTGGCTTTTCTCCTGCCGGAAATGTGATGTTAAAAGGGATTTGCACAATCTGTTCATCGTTTGCCTTGAAATTAGAACTTGAATCAACGATAACGTCTCCATTAAAAGGGCTTAAATCGATCATGACACTTCCTGAAATATTAGAAGAATTTACTTTTCTTGAAATATCATCAAATATCGCTGTTAAATTATTAGACTTTCCTTGTACAGCATATCCTCCCGTCTTAACGGACATATTTCTTAATAGTTCGAAATCCACTTCACCTTCCTGGGCGAAGCCAATGCTGTACATTGTGATTCCATTACTTCCAAGAGTATCAGAAATATTTAGCGCCTGTTCTCTTATAATTTTTTTTACTTCTGCCAATGGAGCGTTGACACCATTTTTCCTCGCTGTTTGATTCGTAAATATTTCATAACGATCATTATGGTGCGTAAGGACAGTTGGCTCCCCATCTGTTAAAAAGATAATATATTTGCTTCTATTGCTTCCTTGGATAAATTTCCTCATTGCTTCAGTCAATGCAGCATTGTAGTTTGTGCCCCCGGTTGAAACACCACCTGAATCTAAATCACCAATCGCATTTTTAATATTATGTAAACCTTCAAGCGAGACGATATTGATTCTTTTCTCACCCCAACAGTGTCCGAGAAAACAATTGGTGGCTGCTTTTGTTTTTCTACTGACTTCGCTGTCAAAGGGAACAAAGTAAAACTTATCTTCGGCTTTTGAATTCATTTCGAAATAATGAATGGCTGATTGCAAAGCATGTTTGGCCGTTGTATCCCGTCGTGCACCATCAAATGGTTCAGCCATCGAGCCCGATGTGTCATGTACAAAAACGACATCAATCGGCAATCTTTCGTCCTTAGGTGCCATTCCCTTCCCGGTAATCGTAATATCGATGTTTCCTTTTGCATTGTCATGAGGCGGTTTGACAAATTCCTCCGAAGATGGTTTTACGGTAAAGCTTGCCCCTGGAATTGAATTCATATCCTGATTTACTTTTATGATAACAGGAGCATGCCTCTTTGCCGTCGTCAGTCCATCATAATGTAGTTCGATATGCTCGAAAGAATAGGTGCCTGCTTTATGAAAGATTAGTGGCAACGATGTTGCTATATTACTAGGATCTGGCTCAGCGCCAACTGGAAACGTAAACCTAAACGGGATATGCGCCACTTGATTATTATCTACTATCGCGTCCGCATCAGGAGCAACAGTAACGTCTCCGTTAAATTTCCGTAAATCGACCGACACTTCACCACTAATTGTATAATTATCGATTTTCTTGGAAATCTCTTGAAATATATTGGTCAAATTGGTAGGGGTTGCTCGGACCGCTGCAGCACCGGTAATCGATGACATGCTTTCCAATAATTGAAAATCGATCTCATCCTCTCTAGCAAAACCGATGCTATACATCGTAATATTATCTGCTGCTAACTGTCTGCTCGTTTCCTTAGCAATGCGATGAATCAATTCTCTTGTTTTTGAATAGTTTCCTCTTGAAGTTACTCCATTGTATAAAGCTGTTCCGTTTGTATATAATATGTACTTGTAATTTCCGTAATTTAAAACGGTCGGTTCCCCATCTGTAAGAAAGACAATATATTTATTTTTATTACTGCTTTGCATTAACTTGTTCCTTGCGTACTCAAGAGTTTGTGTATAATTGGTACCGCCTATGTTATTCGATTCAAGCTTGCCGAGCAAGCCTTCGATATTTTTTAAGCCTTCTACTACTTTTACCTGTCCACTCGTACGGACATTATCGTTGAACGGAATAAAGAAAAAGCGATCTCCAGATACTTGATTATCTTTAGCGCCAAAATATGTAAGGGCACTCGCTAGAGCATTCTTTGCACTCGTAGATTTCCTCTTATTCTCAAAAAAGTCATCCATCGATCCTGATGTATCATATACAAATGCGACGTCAATTGGCTCTCTCTGCTTCTGATCAACAGTCCCAGTAGGAACTAAATCAATATTAAGCGCCCCCTCAGCCATGCTATCGGCATTTAAAGTAAGCTTTGCTGATGACGGCGATACAGAAAAATGAACATCTGGTTGACTTGCTGCTTCTATGGGTAGAGGCTGTAAAAACACAGATGAAAGTAAAAATAGAATAATAATACCAATCGAAACGCTCTTGAACCTATTTCTCATAAATTCCCCTCCCTTGATTACGTCATACGTTCTGAGTCTTTATTACTACTATTATACCAATTATTAGTTATAATCAATAGGGGAATTGTTAAATATTTGTAGAGAGCTCTCTAAATTCTTCTAATTTCATATAAATGAAACTTACTTAAAGGAACCCTTTAAGCTCTCGAAGAGCGGCAAAAAAAATAAGAGTCAATCCCCTTTTTCTGGTTTTTTACTCTTATTTTACATATTCTGCTACCTTATTCCGTCCATTCCGCTTCGCTCCTACATAAAGGGCTCTATCTGCATGGCGAATTATGGACATGGCATCATCCGCATCATCCGGAGCTGAAGCCACTCCAATGGACGCTGTCAGGTGAACAGAAATCTCAGTTTTTATATCTTCAATATGTTGAGAGAGGATAAATGGACGATTGGCAATCGTCTGCCTCACAAATTCAGCAATATTCAACGCTGCTTTCTTATCAACATCAGGAAGAATAATAACAAATTCCTCGCCGCCAAACCTGGCTACAATTCCTGTTTTCATATCAATCAGCGCAGAAAGCCGTTGCGCAAGCTGGTAGAGAATTTCATTACCACTCTGATGACCATAGCGATCGTTGACATTTTTAAAATGATCGATATCCAATAAAATAACAGAAAGATGGTCTCTTTTGCCCTTTGTTAATAGAAGATACTCCGCTTCTAAAGCACGCTCCATATATCGATAATTATAAAGCTTTGTGAGTGCACAACGCTCACTATCTTCTTTTGTTCTTTCATAGTGCTTGGCATTTTCAATCGCAACAGCGAAATACGAACTAAGAATATCAACGATCATAAGCTGTGCTTTTTCATAGGCTCTTTTTTGTTCCGATGCTAGAAGAAGGATGCCGACTACCTCATTGCTGCGGACAATTGGCACACATATAATGCTTTCTGCAGACGCAGGCATATATCCATGCACAATGTCTTTCCACTCTCTTTTTGAATTGTATAAAACAGCCTTTCCAGTCGACCAAACATGCCCACTTATTCCTTGACTTTTAAATTGTGAAGGAATTTTCAATGATTGCTTCACATTTTTTTCAACGCTTTTCAGCAATTTTAATTCATCGTCAACGATATCCAAAATATAAGCATAATCAACCGGAAACATTTCAGTTAATCTTTGGATAAACAAATCAAGTACTTCTTCTACATGTAATCTCTCAGCTAACTCATGTCCAATTTCAGTGGCTTTCTGTAAATTTTGGTTCACCTTGTCACTAGAATAGTACAAATTTAATATGATCGATAGACTTGCAAATGGAATACCGACAAAAATAACAGCGATTGCTCCTACTTCTTGATATAAAATATATAAAATCATTCCGATTGGCAATGTAATAGCGGTCGATAACGCCTCCCAAATGAAATCTTTATCAAATAGAGCTCTTTTTTTCCCCTGAACAATATAAGCGATAAACATTAGAAGAAAATGATTTAAAAGAAAATAGGTGCAGGCGTATGCAAAGGCTAATAAGAGATTGTGCGGGCTGCTCAAAATATCTATCCCATGGGTTCCACCGAGAGCATAATACACAACCCCACTGCCGACAGAAGTCATAAAAAACATTAACCAATTTAATGGATAGCGGTGCAGCTGTTCCCTCGGAGCCCGTATTCTTAAGAGGAGGACAACAATGGCGATCTGCATAAAGATAACTTCAACGAAGAGGCCGAATATGAGAAAGACTGTAAGCGAGACCCATTGAATATAAAAAATTGGCGTGTTGTTGATAATCATTGGTGTACCAGCAACAAAGCATGTTAATAACAAAAACCCTAAAAGTTCGAAACTTATTGAAGATACGAGAGGAGGGAAAAAATAATATACGAGCCAGCTACCAGCGGGTACAATAAGAAGCCATAAAATCCATATAATCCTCTTTACATGTGGCCTGAGCAACATTATCCCCCTCTCTTCCCATTTTTGACGCAAATTTATTTCACTTGATTCTTTTTACACTATTAAAAATATTTCATTAACAATTTTTAGGAATTTTTTCACAATTGCACTCATTAGTTTAACAAATTTTCTAACTTTTGTCATACATTTTACGTATTATAACGTACTAAATGAATGTATTTATATATGGTTTTACTTCAGATAAAAAATAGAGAGAACCCGTAATAATTAGCATTTCATTGCTTTCCAGCGCTCGCAACTCTTCTGAAATTGCTTTTTGCCAATCGCTTTCCGCTCGTTTATGGGCCAGGCTACTAAACTGATAGAGCTCCTCTGCATTTGCCGCTCGAGGAAAGTCAAAGCTCACGAATGTAATCATCTGGGAGACCGAGTCTAGCTTTTTGATCATGTTATCTACTTTTTTATCGCCGAGCGCAGCAAAAATCAACCTTTTTTTTCGCCCAGGAAAACGGCGTTTTAATTCCACAACTAGCGTTTCAATCCCCTCTTCATTATGGGCCCCATCCAGGACGATTAATGGGGAAGAAGAAACGATTTCAAATCTTCCAGGCCAGTATGCTTTTTTCAACCCTTGGCGAATATCCTCTTCTGCAATTTTGTAAGAAGCTGCTAAAAGGATGGCTGCTTCAACTGCCAAAGCGGCATTTTCCGTTTGATGCTGTCCGAGCATTCTAATTTCTAAATTCTCTAAATAACTTTTTGACGTTTGCAGGGAGAAACGTTCACCATTCTCGAGTGAAACATGATGATCAATAAAAAAATGCTCGCCAAGACGATGTATAGCCGCATCCATTTGCGCTGCTTTTTCTCTAATGACATTAAATGCTTCAGGCTGCTTAACGGCTGTTAAAATTGGGATGCCTGGCTTTATAATTCCCGCTTTTTCAAAGGCGATTTGCTCATAGCTATTCCCTAAAATATTGATGTGATCAAGGCCGATGCTTGTTATAATTGATATTTGCGGCGTGATGATATTGGTGGAGTCAAACCTGCCACCAAGTCCAACCTCATAAATGGCAAGATCGACAGGAGCGACCTCAGCAAAATAGTAAAAACTCATGGCGGTAATCACTTCAAATTCAGTAGGGGAGCCAAGCTCCGTCTGCTCTAGTTCATCACTTAGTGGTTTAATCACATTTGTAATCTTGACCAAATCTTCCTCACTAATCGAATGGCCATTAATGGAAATTCGCTCATTAAAATGTTCGAAATAAGGAGAGGTGAACGTTCCAACCTTTAAACCTGACGCTTGCAAAATCGAGCCTAAATACGTCACCGTTGAGCCTTTTCCATTCGTTCCTCCAATATGTATGGTCGGAATTTTTTTCTCAGGATGATCTAGCTTGTCCATCATCCATTCCATTCTTTTTAATCCTGGCTTAACCCCTAATCTCAAGCGTGAATGAATCCAATTCAACGCTTCTTCATAAGACTGAAACATATCATTTTCACCTTTTTCCATTATGCTAGAACATATGATATTAACCAATATCCTTTCAGACAGTGAAGACGAATCCGCCAAACGGATTCGTCTTCACAACTGCTCATTGACCCTTTAACTCTTTAATACGGAGCTCCACAGCTGCTCTTTTCTCTAGGTAATCCGCTTCCTTCACTCTTTCCTCGGCAATCACTTTTTCTGGAGCTTTCTTCACAAAGCCTTCATTCCTTAGTTTCTTTTGAACTCTTTCCACTTCTTTATTCCATTTATCAAGCTCTTTTTCAAGACGAGCAATTTCTTCAGCTATGTTAATTAAACCTTCAAGTGGTAAAATAATTTCTGCCCCAGTAACCACTGCCGTCATCGCTTTATCAGGAATCAGAATATTCTTGCCAATTTCAAGCTCCTCTGGATTACAGAACCGTTCTAAATAGGAACGATTTTTATCCAATACTTGCAGAATATGGTCATCCTTTACTTTGACAAGGATGTTGATTTTCTTGCTCATCGGTGTGTTTACTTCAGCACGAATATTTCGGACTGAACGAATGATTTCCACCAACAATTTCATTTCCGCAGATGCTTCACTGTCAGAAAGTTCTTCGTTCACTTCAGGCCATTTCGCAGTTGTAATCGACTCACCTTCATGCGGGAGATTTTGCCAAATTTCTTCAGTAATGAACGGCATGAACGGATGAAGCAGACGCATTGTATTATCCAGCACATATGCTAAAATTGAGCGCGTCGTCTTTTTCGCAGCTTCATCATCCCCGTATAACGGCAACTTTGCCATTTCAATATACCAATCACAAAAATCATCCCAAATGAAATTATAAAGAATTCGGCCAACCTCACCAAATTCATAACGTTCAGATAGTCTTGTTACTGTATCAATGGTCTCATTTAAACGGGTGAGAATCCATTTGTCTGCTACCGACTTCTCACCGCTTAGATCAATTTCATCATACTTCAATCCATTCATATTCATTAAAGCGAAGCGTGATGCGTTCCAAATTTTATTAGCAAAATTCCAAGTCGCTTCGACCTTTTCCATGCTAAAACGTAAATCTTGACCAGGTGAACTTCCAGTTGAAAGGAAGTAGCGTAAAGAGTCAGCGCCATATTGTGCAATAACATCCATTGGATCGACACCATTGCCTAATGATTTGCTCATTTTTCGACCTTGTGCATCCCGAACCAAACCATGTATAAGAACATCTTTGAATGGACGTTCTCCTGTAAATTCGAGTCCTTGGAAAATCATTCTTGATACCCAGAAGAAAATGATATCATAACCTGTTACAAGTGCTGCCGTTGAATAGTAACGCTTATAATCAGCAGATTCTGTATCCGGCCAGCCCATCGTCGAAAACGGCCATAATGCGGAACTGAACCACGTGTCTAAAACGTCGTTATCCTGCTCCCAGTTTTCAATATCAGCAGGTGGTTCATGCTCGACATAAACCTCACCCGTTTCCTTGTGATACCAGGCAGGAATGCGATGCCCCCACCAAAGCTGGCGAGAAATACACCAATCGCGAATATTTTCCATCCAGTGCAAATATGTCTTTTCAAAACGGTCTGGAACAAAATGCACTTTTTCTTCCTTCTGTTGAAGGGCAATCGCCTCATCAGCGAGCGGCTGCATTTTGACAAACCATTGCGTTGATAAATATGGCTCGACAACAGCGCCACTACGTTCTGAATGGCCAACAGAGTGCATATGCTCCTCAATTTTGAAAAGAACTCCTTGTTCTTGCAAATCTTTCACAATTTGCTTGCGGCACTCAAAGCGATCCATCCCTTTATACTTCCCTGCTTTTTCATTCATTGTACCGTCTTCATTCATCACAAGAACCCGTTCAAGATTATGGCGATTTCCTAATTCAAAGTCATTCGGATCATGGGCTGGTGTTATTTTTACTGCGCCTGAACCAAACTCCATATCTACATAGTCATCAGCTACAATTGGAATTTCACGGCCAACAATTGGAAGAATCACTTTTTTGCCGATTAAATGCTTGTAGCGCTCATCTTCTGGATGAACAGCAACCGCCGTATCACCAAGCATTGTTTCGGGACGAGTAGTCGCTACTTCAATCGAACCTGAGCCATCTGCAAGAGGATAGTTCATATGATAAAAAGCACCTTGAACATCCTTATAAATAACCTCGATATCAGATAATGCTGTTTTGGTGGACGGGTCCCAGTTAATAATGTATTCACCGCGATAAATAAGTCCCTTTTTATATAAGGAGACAAACACTTCGCGGACCGCTTTCGACAGCCCTTCATCAAGAGTAAAACGCTCTCGGCTATAGTCTAAACCGAGCCCTAGCTTCGCCCATTGTGCTCGAATATGAGCTGCATACTCTTCCTTCCACTTCCATGTTTCTTCAACAAATTTATCTCTGCCTAAATCATACCGGCTTACTCCTTCTTGACGGAGCTTCTCCTCAACCTTTGCTTGTGTCGCTATTCCCGCATGGTCCATTCCTGGCAGCCACAATACGTCATAGCCTTGCATTCTTTTCATACGCGTTAATATATCTTGCAATGTCGTATCCCATGCATGTCCTAAATGAAGCTTTCCTGTAACATTTGGTGGAGGAATAACGATTGTATACGGTTCTTTTTTCTCATCATTTTGTGCTTCAAAAAACTTTCCTTTCACCCACCAATCATAACGACCCTTTTCAATTGTATTCGGATCATATTTCGTTGGCATCGATAGCTCATTTGTTTCCATTTCACTCTTCCTTTCTTCTTCCTCTTTCATTCCAAAATCAAAAGCGCGGGGCGCCTTGCTCTTCGCCGTGCATAACAAATTTGCGGCGCAAGCACCTTCAATTGACTTATCGACTGAAGTTTGCTAAGCGATAAGCGCTGGAGCTAGTCGTAGATACACTTAATATAAAAGTTATCTACCATTGCGAAAACTTTAATTTCCTAATGAAAAAACTCCATTCGTCATCAAAAGGACGAATGGAGTTTGCTTCGCGGTACCACCTTTTTTCCAATCCATATTTCCCATATCGATTGGCACTTAACTAGATAACGGATTCCCCGTCTTTTACTACTTGAAAGTCGTTCGTTCGCAAAAGATGCTCAAGGGCGACTTCCACTGGTGTTGCTTAGAAAACCTTTCAGCTCATGGTTTTCCTCTCTTAAAGCAAGGAACCACCGTACTCTTCCCTATCATAGCAATATAACTCTATTTGTATAATCAATATACTACATAAAAACAAAGACTGACGTCAATAAGGATAACTGATTTTTTTTTAGTATATACAGTTTTTCAGAAAATGAAACTTCATTGAGAGGAATTGTACGTGAAAAATCGACTATGTCAGATGAATTTCCGGAATTTTTTGGGGTAATTCCGGAAATTCATGACGTAATTCCGGAAATTCCACCAATAATTCCGGAACTCGACTCCTATCGGACTAACAGAGCCTCAACAACGTTTTTCGCACAATCCCAAAGCAAGGGACATAGATTAAGTAATAAGGAAAATACCCATTGGGGAAAAGGGGGAAGAGATTGTGAGGAGAAAATATAATCCATATGCGCTTCCACCGTGGTTGAAAAAATCTCGAGACGTCCTGCATCAATTTGCCATTCCATTTTGCATATTTCAAGGGATACGTACGATTTTATTTCCAACTGCTTTCGATGTACTGTTTTTAATTGCTCTTGTCCTAATAACAGTAGCCCTTAAAATTGAGTTATTATAACAGCGGAACAACCTTTCATAAAGATTGTTCCTCGGAGCGATTTATAAGAGTGCGAAAATACTATAGTCTTTAAGTATTACCTTGAGATTGCGCTTCGGCTTGAGCTTCCTTTTCAAGCCGTTTTTGTCTTTCAATCTCATCAATACGCATAACGATATATTCTGTGTTTTTAAGATGCCAATAATGTCTTTGTAATTTTTGAACATATTTTCGCTCATCCCTATTTCGCGATTTATAATATTCTTCCACAACAGCTAAAAATCCATGGGGATGGGAAAAATAACTTAAAAAGAGATTTAATTCGTCATCCCTTAAAGGAAAATATTTGAAATAAGTGTAAATCCAATCAACACAATCTTCATGTGACTTCGGGTACGTTTTTAACGTTCTTGATAAAAATGGCAAAAGGTCATGCATCGGTGAACTTTGCTTGCTGTTTTCAAAGTTTGTAAAATAACCATAGCCTTTGTCGTCATAAAGGAAATGCTCAGTTGAAAGCTTGCCATGCGCTAAAACAACTCTTGCCTTATTGTCATCTTTTGTTTTTTCATACCATTCCTTAAATTTATTTGTGGAAAAGCGCAATGCTTGACTGATATCATGATAATAGAGACAAAACAGGAGCTCAAACGGCGACATATACCACTTTCCCTCACATTGCGCTAAAAACCCGTCAAGAAATTCATTCTCTTTATCCCACTCACGAACCGTATTCTCATAATGCACGTTTTTCTCTTCTTTATCAATCGTGACCTCGCGAACTGATAATGTATGAAGCCGCGCAAGCTCTCGAAACATTTGCTGATGGAGCTCATTGCGATCCTCTTTTATTTCATTGGGAAGCCAAGGCATTAAATAGTACAAGTTTTTCCCATGAATCACCGCATATCTTCCATCAAGAGTCGGATAAATAGGAATAATGCGATTGAAGCCTTTTTGATAGAGAAATTGAATATGCTTAATAAAATCGGTTCCTTGTTGAGGAGTTATTTTTTTTAAAGCAAATATCCCTTTATTTGAATAAATTCTTTTTACCTTTTGAAAGCCTTCTACAAAATGGGGCTGTATTCCATAATGGCTTAAAATCGGTTCAACTTCCTGCAAATGATTCGTTTCACTCATACGAACTCACTTCTTTCCATAGGCTAATAACTAAGCCAGTGCAATAAAACTTTCTTGAAGCAGTGTCGTTTATGTTAGCGTGTTTTTGCTTTCATATCCGAAACATTTTCTCTTTCAACATAGATAAAACAGGACGAGCAGGTTTCCACCGACCAACCCACCCAGCCTGTTTTTGTTTGATAAAATAATTAATTATGCGTGACAGTAGCAGGGATGTAAAGAACCTGCCCCTCGAACACATCTTGATTCACTTCTAGATGATTGAACTTTAAAAGCTGCTGTATCGAAATTTCATAACGTTCTGCGATGACATCGAGCGTATCTCCACTTTGAACAATGCATACTTTCAAGCGGGCAATGGCTTCTTCATCTTCTTTTCTTGCTAAAAATTCGGTAATCGAAATGCCTTGTTTCTTTGATTTCTTCTTATTCTTTTTAGCAACTTCTTCAGATGATGAAGAAGAGGATTCTTCATCATTTGAACTCTCATACTCATGCTCTGCCTGTTCCACTGCTTTTAATTGATCTGTTGCTGGCTCATTTGGAGTAAATTCATGTCTTTGTGGGGCAAATGAAACGTCTGGAATAGTACTGATTGCCTCAGATTCTTGTTCATACACTTCCAGAGTTGGCGCCTTATCAAGTTCTAATGATGAAGGAGCTGGCTCTGTTTCAATCGTATCGTCCTCAGGAGTTTTTCGCGCTTCTGCTACAAATGGCGCAAACAGTTCATTTGCAGGAGGAACAGTCTCTTCCGCTACTTCCGCTTCTTCGACTTCCTCAAGTTTCACTTCCTGTATCGGCGGCTCTTCATCTCGGTATGCAAGCTCAAGCTCTGGAGATTCCGGTTGAACCCCTGGTTCATCGCTTTTTAACCCTGTTATCGTTAAGTCTGCTGTTAATTTCATACAGCTTTGTTCAGGGAAAAGATAATCAAAGGATTCAATTTCCACATCCAGATCGTTAATACTAGCAATACGGTGAACAGGAATGGTAATATCAACTGGGAAGCGGTGAGAAAACTGAGTAATTCCTTCGTCTCTGTTCTCAACTTCTTGGACGAATTTAGGTGATAATGGTATCTCTTCCTCCACTTCAGATTCTGTTTCTTTCCGTTTATATTCCCCGCTAAGTTGTAATTCCCCTTCAATGGTTACATAATCGTCATTTTCATGAATGGTTATATTTGGATCAAGCGAAATCGTGATAAGCTCCGCTACTTCCTGTCCTTTTTGAAACCAAACAGATTCTTCCAAGGAAAACCGTAAGAAAGATTCATTTCCTTCAGACAAAGCGACTCCTCCTTTCATTTCCTCTCATCAATCACCATGTCATTAACAATTTATGAGGCAGGAAATCTTTTTATGATAAAAATCCAGAGAAAAGAACAAAAGCGCAAGGCGCATTCGAAGCCATTATCGTTCCTGCTAGGATCTTCTTTTGTGTTCATCACCATCCAAGCTATTTCGAGATAGGAAAACTAAGAAGGACTTAGAGAAGATGTAGAGAGTCATTTACTGAAAACCTTTATGGAAGAATAATGAAAAAAAAAGCCTGAACTCTAGCAGAAAAAAGCTAGAATACAGACCTTTCGGGAACTTATTTAAGTTTGGAAAACGCTACTTCTGCAGCGGCAATCGTTTTAGCAATGTCTTCGTCACTATGTGCAGTTGAAAGGAAGAGACCTTCAAACTGGGAAGGAGGCAAGAAAACTCCTTGATTAGCCATTTCTTGATAATAAGAAGCAAAAAAATCCAAATTAGACGTTTTGGCTGTTTCATAGTTGATGACAGCTTCTTTTGTAAAAAAGAAACCAATCATCGAACCTGCTCGATTAACTGTAATTGGAACCCCGTATTTATCAGCTGCTGCCTTTAATCCCGCTTCAAGAATATCTGCTTTATGTTCAAACTCTCGGTAGCTTTCCGGCGTTAACTGACTTAATGTTTCAAACCCTGCTGTCATCGCCAGAGGATTTCCTGATAGCGTTCCAGCTTGATAGATCGGCCCACTTGGAGCAATTTGCTCCATAATATCAGCGCGTCCACCATACGCACCAACTGGTAGTCCTCCACCAATTACTTTACCTAAACAAGTTAAATCTGGTGTCACATTAAAGTAGCCCTGTGCACAATTATAGCCGACACGGAAGCCAGTCATCACTTCATCAAAAATAAGCAGGGTGCCATTTTCCTTCGTAATTTCACGAAGCCCTTCTAAAAAACCAGGCTGTGGTGGAACAACCCCCATATTTCCTGCAACAGGCTCCACAATAACCCCAGCCAAATCATCTCCAAATTGTTCGAAAGCAAACTTTACACTGTCAAGATCGTTATATGGAACGGTTATGGTATTTTTGGCAATCCCTTCTGGGACACCTGGGCTGTCTGGCAAGCCTAACGTGGCAACACCCGATCCTGCTTTGATCAAGAGAGAATCCCCATGTCCGTGGTAGCAGCCTTCAAACTTCAATATTTTATTTCGCCCTGTATATCCGCGGGCAAGGCGGAGAGCACTCATCGTTGCTTCAGTACCAGAGGATACCATCCGGACAACCTCAATAGAAGGGACACGTTCTATCACAAGCTTGGCTAATTCATTTTCCATTATTGTTGGGGCACCAAAACTTGTACCCAATTCCGCCACCTTTTTCAATGCTTCAACGACACGGTCATTTGTATGACCAAGAATTAACGGACCCCATGACAATACATAATCAATGTATTCATTCCCATCAATATCATAGATTTTAGAGCCTTTTCCCCTTTCCATAAAAATCGGATCCATATTGACCGATTTAAAAGCACGGACAGGACTGTTCACCCCTCCAGGCATTAATTCCTTTGCTTCTTGAAAGGCAGCAATTGATTTATCATAAGAACGCATCTTCTTCCCTCATTTCTCACATATTTAAATGGTTCATTTTTAATTTTCTTTCAGCCATTTTGCCGCATCTTTGGCATGGTAAGTAATAATGATATCAGCTCCAGCACGCTTCATCCCAACAAGCATTTCCATGACAACGGATTTTTCGTCGATCCAACCGTTTTGAGCGGCTGCTTTCACCATTGAATATTCTCCACTCACATTGTAAATGACAACCGGCAAAGTGAAATTATTTTTCACGTCACGAACGATGTCTAAATAAGGCATTCCCGGCTTAACGATAAGAAAATCGGCTCCTTCTGCGACATCGGATTCCGCTTCTCGAAAAGCCTCCAAGCGATTTGCCGGATCCATTTGATAGGTTTTGCGATCACCAAATTGCGGAGTACTTTCCGCTGCATCTCTAAACGGTCCGTAAAAGGCAGAGGAATACTTAACTGCATAAGACATGATTGGTGTATCTTCAAAACCTGCTTCATCTAGGCCTGCACGGATAGCAGTAACAAAGCCATCCATCATATTTGACGGAGCGATAATATCAGCACCGGCTTTTGCTTGGCTAACAGCCGTATCAACCAACAATTTCAATGACGGATCATTTAAGACTTTTCCATTCTCAACGATTCCACAATGCCCATGGCTTGTATATTCACATAAACATGTATCAGCAATAACAATTAATTCTGGATAATGCTGCTTAATTAAACGAGTTGCTTCCTGCACAATCCCATGATCATGGAATGCACCTTGCCCACACTCATCTTTCTCAAGTGGGATTCCAAATAAAAGAATAGATTTAATTCCTAAAGATACAACCTCATCAATTTCCTCCATTAATAGATCAAGGGATAGTTGGTAAACATTCGGCATGGAGGAGATTTCTTTCCGAATATTCTCTCCTTCAGCTACAAACAGCGGATATACGAGATCCTCAACATGGAGCTGATTTTCTCGAACCATTGAACGCATAGCTGCAGATTTTCTCAAACGGCGGTGGCGATTAAAATTCATTTTTTATCCTCCTATTTTTTCCTTTTTCATCATGTATTGTGCAATTGCGCTCATCATTTCATAAGATGTATATATTTTAGGGCAGACGTGCACCGTTAATCCCAATTGTTCACACTTTCGCTTTGACACTGGACCGATAGTCGCCACAATACATTCTTTTATTTGTTCAAATAGATCATAAGTGGTAACGATTGACATAAAATGTTCAATTGTTGAAGGGCTTGTAAAAGGGAGTATATCCAGCTTGCGATTTCGCAATAAATATAGGAGCTTTTTCCTACTGTCTTCAGGAAAATACGTTTCATAAATGATAATTTCATCAACAACGTGTCCCTTTTCTTTGAAAAACTGAGCAATATAATCCCGCGCCAAGTTGCCCTTCGGAATTAACAGTCTTTCTCCTTCATTTACATAAGGAGAAAACTCCTTCACAAAGCTCTCCGCAACATAATGTTCAGGCTTGAAGTCAACGGAAATTCCCCTCTTTAATAAAGCTTCTTCCGTTTTTTCACCTATCACAGCGATCTTCGCACGAGACTTGTCCAAATTCATATCCACCATGGCAAAAAAAGTCTCAACAGTTACATCACTCGTAAAAATGAGCCAATCATATGTATACAAGGAAGTTAAAATTGGATCAATATCGCTCCTATTTTCAACTGGACGAAATTCAAGAAGAGGGACCTCTACTGGAATCCCTCCAAATTCCTCTACGATAGCAGAAAAAGCTGAAGCATTTTTTTTTCCGCGGGGAACAAGTACTCTTTTCCCTGCCAATGCTCGGGAATTCATTCTCCTTCTAACTCCTTTTTCACTGCCTCAATTAAAGTCTTTGCTCCCTTGTCTATCAAGTAATCAGCAGCAGCGACACCCAGTTGTTCAGGATCTGTTCCTTGCAACATTTCTTTATAAATTGTTTTCCCATCAGGCGAAGCGACAAGAGCCGTCAATACGATTTTACCATCTTCATTCATATAGGCATATCCTGCCACCGGAACTTGACATCCTCCCTCCATCTTATGAAGGAATGCACGCTCAGATCTAACGGTGATATCCGTTTCCTGACAAGTGAATTTGCTTAAAAGCTCTAGAAGCTCCGTGTCGTCACCTCTACATTCAATCGATAAGGCACCTTGCCCAACGGCCGGAAGACATATTTCCGGCTCAAGAAATTCCGTTACAACATCAGAAGCCCAGCCCATGCGTGAAAGTCCAGCAGCTGCTAAAATGATCGCATCGTACTCTTCCGTTTCAAGCTTCGCAAGACGCGTATCAATATTTCCTCTAATCCATTTAATCTCAAGATCTGGCCGTGCCGCTAATAATTGCGCTCCTCGTCGTAAGCTGCTTGTTCCAATAACAGAGCCAGGCTGCAAATCTTTTAACGGAATATGCCCTTTAGAGATTAGTGCATCACGGTGATCTTCTCTTTCAGGAATACAACCAATGACTAAACCATCAGGAAGAACAGCCGGCATATCTTTCATGCTGTGAATGGCAAGATCAATTTCGCCATTGAGCATTGCCTGTTCAATCTCCTTCACAAATAGCCCTTTCCCCCCGACTTTAGAAAGGGTTACATCCAAAATTTTATCTCCCTTTGTGACGATTTCTTTCACTTCAAAATCGTAATTAGGGTCAATTTTTTTTAACTGCTCGATGACCCAATTTGTTTGTGTTAAAGCCAGTTTACTTCGTCTTGAACCAACAATAAATTTTCTCATGATTGCCTCCTGAAAGGATTATTTGTTAATGTTAGAACGATTTTCTATATTTTCATGATACGGAACTAGCCATGCGATTAGAAATGGCTAATCATTCGGAAAGGCAAATTTTCTCTGGATGGGGTATATCTTCTATGTGTACCATAGATGGAAAGAGGATAACTGACCAAACAGAAAAAAATTGATTAATATAATTAAAAAAGAAGCCAAATTCCACAGTGCTAAGCTCTTTCCTTGAAATTCCTTTCCGACTCGTAGGTATAAAGAAATACCATACACGACAAGAACAATAAAGGAACCGATTACTTTCGCATCGTACCAAATCATCTCCGGCAATTTAATATAAGCCCATTGCAGTCCTAATATAAGGGATAGTAAAAGCATAGGAACGCCAATGACATTTAAAATATGGGACATATGCTCAAGCTTCGACAAATCGGATATTCGAATAAGACGTGCTCCCCATTTTTTGCGTTTCAAAAGATTGTATTGCAATAAATAAAGGAGGGAAAAAACTGCTGAAATCGAAAATGCTCCGTATGAAAGAATAGCCATTGTTATATGTATAAAAAGTAATTCAGATGAAAGTTGTTGAACCATAATTTCAGATTCATATTGAATCGGAGCAAATGTGTGAATGACCATGATCGCAAATCCAATGACATTCGTAAAAAAAACGATGAAATCAACTTTTAATAACCGATTAATCCCAAGCGACAAAGTAATTAAAACCCAGACATAAAAATAAAGACCTTCAAAGATTGTCAGCACTGGAAATCTGCCTGTATTCACCATGTAAATACACAAAAAAGCCGATTGCAAAAGCCATACAAACGCAAGTAACCAGAAGGCAACTTGGTTTGCTTTCCGGCTACTGTAAAGAAAATCAATAAAATATAATAAAATACTCAAGGCATAAAGAATGATTGTGAATTCATGTAGCCGAGTCATGTAAACCTCAATCATAGTTAGAACCCCTTTTATGATTGAAAGGAAGCTTGTGGTGTTGCAACAACAGCTCTCTTTAAATCGGCAACTTTCGAATCTTGCTGTTCTTTTACAAGATCTTCAATATTGAATATTTTCATAAATAATTCCAATGCTTCGTCAGCATTATTTTGGCCGGCAAGTTCTTTCGCCTGTAAAATCGGATCCTTTAACATTTGGTTAATAATACTTTTCGTATGCTTATTCAGCACCTTTATTTCCCGGTCAGAAAGATGTGGCAGTTTTCTTTCGATACTGTCCATCGTCTCAGCCTGAATTTTCAACGCTTTAACACGCAGCGCTGAAATAACAGGTACAACTCCCAGCATATTTAACCATTGCTTGAACTCAACGATTTCAGCTTCAATCATGAGCGAAATTTTTGCCGCTGCTTTTTGACGCTCTTGTAAGTTTGCCTCAACAATTCCTTCTAAATCATCAATATCATATAAGAAAACGTTATCCAATTCCGTAAGCTTTGGATCTAAGTCACGCGGCACTGCGATATCAACCATAAATAACGGCTTCCCTTTTCGCAATCTTTCTACGCATTCCATCATATCCTTCGTGATGACAAAATCCTTTGCTCCAGTGGAACTAATCAGGATATCGGCTTCCATTAATGCACATTGAAGTTCGTTTAATGATTTTGCTTGACCTGAAAAACGCTCAGCAAGGTTTTTTGCCTTTTCAAATGTTCGATTAATAACCGTCACTTGGCTCACACCATTGCCATGAAGGTTTTGAATCGCTAGCTCGCCCATCTTACCCGCCCCTAAAATAAGGACATGCTTTCCGTTTAATGAACCGAATATTTTTTTCGCTAATTCAACCGCGGCATAGCTAACAGAGACTGCATTAGCACCAATATCTGTTTCAGAGTGAGCCCGTTTTGCCAATGTAATCGCCTGTTTAAATAACTGGTTAAAAACCGTACCAGTTGTTTCCTTTGCTTGCGCCTCCTTAAAACTAGAGCGCACCTGTCCAAGGATTTGCGTTTCCCCCAAAACCATAGAATTCAAACCGCAAGCAACATTAAACAAGTGATCAATCGCGCCATCCTGTTCATACACAAATAAGAATGGTGAAAACTCTTGCTGTGGAATGTTAAACCATTCTGATAAAAATTCCTTGATATAATAACGTCCGGTATGAATCTGATCTACGACGGCATATATTTCTGTGCGATTGCATGTTGATAGAATAACGTTCTCAAGGATACTCTTTTTCCCGCTCAGCCTACTCATTGCTTCCCCTAACTGAGAAGGGTCAAACGTTAAACGCTCTCGAATTTCAACTGGGGCTGTTTTATAATTTAGACCAACAGTTAGAATATGCATGATTGTTTCGTACCCCCAAAAATGTTCGTAAATGCGTGAACCAATTTTAAACGAAGAGAAATCGTTCCACTTAATAATTATTATAACATGATAAGATTTCTAATAACTAAAGAAATGTGAACATATCATGAAAATGGATAATTTATAAAAGTTGAAATATGTTGATAGAGCCTGTTTCTTCTTATTCCGACAAAGTTCTTCCTCTAGTACCTTAACAAAAAAGATAGGACTATTCAAGTGAGTCGATTCACATTGTATTTGCCAAAATCAACAATTTCGTGAATAAATCTATAGACAGAGAAAAGGGCCAGTTTTTTCTCATATTAATATGGTTTACGATAAATAATTTTTAAAATAACACTTCTTCTTTTCATCAAATCAAGATATGATTAAATAGAAATTGAACAAATTTACGTTGGAAGTGTAAAAATGAAAAATCAACGAATTTTCCCTGGAATCATTCTTTTAGGATTTGGGGGATACTTCTTTTTAGAACAAGCAAATATTACCCTTTTCGACGGCCTTCACACATGGCCGACTCTCTTAATCATTGTAGGCCTAGCTTTCCTATTTCAAGGCTACTTAGCAAAGGATTATGATGCAATTTTGCCAGGGGTCATCCTCGCTGGATTCGGTCTGCATTTCCATGTTATTAAACATCTTACGATTTGGCCGAACTCAACCGGGGCCTTTATCTTAATTATTGCTCTCGGCTTTCTCCTCCGTTATCAAAAAGTCGGATCCGGTCTATTCCAAGGTCTATTATTCCTAGTATTGGCAATTATGCTCCTTTTTTATGAGAAAATTATTGGCTGGCTAGGTTTTTTTGAAAATGGCATCACATCTGTACTAAATTATTGGCCAATCCTATTCATTGGCTTCGGAGTCTATCTTTTGTTTGTGCGAAGTAAATAAAAAAACAGTTACACGCTCCAAACTAAAAAGCAAGTGAAGCTATCTCGCGTCACTTGCTTTCTTCTTTCCATTTTTCCCACCATGTCGTTGATGTAAACCGATATAGGCTGATAGACTCTCATTTGGACAATATACGGTTGAATTTCTCCCCCCTTGGCATGTTATGAGGATAAAATTCCTTTTTCAAAGACTCTCCTTGAAAACGAACTTTTTTTGCTCAAAATCCGCTCACCTTTGTCCTCATGAGTCTCCTATGTGGACACGGTTTCCTTCTTTTTGGCTTTTCTTTGTCCTCATGAACCCTTTATGAGAACACGCGGTGCTCTTTTATACCTTTCTCTGTCCTCATGAGCCCTTCATGCGGACACGGTTCCTTGAATTCTACTATTTTTTGTCGGCATGCACCTTTTTAGTGACTGATATAGCCATTATAAAACCGAATCTAAAAAATCCTTTGTTCTCTGTTCTTGCGGGTGCTGAAACAATTCCTTTGGATGACCTACTTCAACTATTTTTCCATCATGCATGTAAATAACCCAATCTGCGACTTCGCGGGCAAACCCCATTTCATGTGTTACGACAATCATTGTCATTCCTTCTAATGCAAGCTCTTTCATAGTAGCCAATACTTCACCAACGAGCTCGGGGTCCAATGCTGATGTTGGTTCATCAAAAAGCATAATATCCGGCTTCATGGCTAACGCTCTAGCAATCGCAACTCGCTGCTTTTGTCCACCTGATAACTTAGAAGGAAAAACGTTCGCTTTTTCTGATAAGCCTACTTTTTCAAGCAAGCGCATCGCTTCCACTCTTACTTCCTCCTTCGGCATCTTTTTCACAAATAACGGCGCCTCCATCACATTTTCTAATACAGTTTTATGGGGAAATAAATGGAAATGTTGAAACACCATGCCTACTCGAGCTCTAACCTGATTTAAATCATGGGTGGTCTCTTCAATTTGCTCTCCTTCAATAATGATCCTCCCGCTATCCTTTATTTCTAAAAAGTTTAAACAGCGCAATAACGTACTTTTACCAGAACCACTTGCACCGATTAAACAGACGACTTCGCTTTCTCTCACTGTCAAATTTATATCCTTTAAAACATGTAATTGACCAAAAGATTTGTTTAATTTTTCCACTTCAATCTTCAACACAGACATTATATCTCTCCTTAATCACTGCTTGCCATTTTCTTTTCTACCTTTCCAACAAGGACTGAAAAGAATAGAACAAGCACTAAATAATAAACTGCTACAATCAATAAATAGCTCATGTAGTCAAAATCACTTGAGCCGAGTGTTGTAGCTACGTTAAAGAGCTCATACATGCCAATAAACGATGCGAGGGAAGAATCCTTTAAAGCAATAATAAATTGATTTCCCAATGGTGGTAACGCCCTCCGAAACGCCTGTGGCAAGATGATTCTTCGCATCGATAATCCACTTGACATCCCAAGAGACCGAGCTGCCTCCATTTGCCCTTTATCCACTGACTGGATCGCACCGCGAAAGATTTCTGCAATATATGCCCCATTATGAAAAGCAAGCCCTAGTACAACAGACCAAAACTGAGAAATATTTAAAGCTGTCAATCCGAAGTAAAAGATGAATATTTGTACGACGAGCGGGGTTCCGCGTACGAGAAAGATATATAAATTCGCAATCCACTCAAGTATTTTGACAGTTGATATTTTTAAAAACGCAAAGAACAAACCAATAAATATAGCAATCAAAATAGAAACAATCGTTAATTGAAAAGTAAGGAGCATCCCCCGCAAAAAAATTGGAGATGTCTCTATAAATAAAGATAATAATTCCAAAAAGATACCTCCTAACAGCGATGGCGAATGCAGCTATGCACATTCGCCATTTGCTTAAGATTCTTCAGGGAGTACTGTAATATCCTCGCCAATATATTTCTTACTAATTTCTGCTAATGTGCCATTTTCTTTTAATGTTTGAAGAGCTTCGTTGATTTTTTTTAAAAGGGCTTCATTGTCTTTCGCAACAGCAATTGCCTGTTCACTTTTTCCCAGCAATTCTTTCCCTTCGATTTCCATTCCGGCCCCAATCGCTTCTTTGCCCGTTACAAAGTCCGTAATAACCGCATCATGCTTTCCGCGGTTAAGTGCCTCAAGTGCTGTGACATCACTGTCATAAAATATGATATTCGTTGAAATACTTGCTGCATTTTCCTCATAAGTAGAACCTTTCGATACGGCAATTTCTAATCCCTCTAAATCTGCCAGCTTCTCCACCGAGCTATCCGGACGGACAAAAATTTGTGGGCCAGAATAATAATATGGCGTTGAAAAGCTTACATGCTCTAAGCGCTCTTCTGTAATTGTATGACTGGCAATGGCTGCATCGACACGACCTGCCTTCACACTTTCGACAATGCTACCGAACTTCATCTTTTTCTGCACTGGTTCAAGCCCTAATTCCTGTGCTATCGCCTCACCTACTTCGATATCAAACCCCGTCATCTTACCATCTGCCGCCGTGACACTGAAGGGCTTAAATTCGCCTGAAGATGCGAAGACTAGTTCTCCATCTTTAATCAACTTAAATCCATCTGCATTTTCTGAGGATGCCCCGCCTGAGCCACACGCTGTAAGGAGAAACAACAAAAGAACCCCAACTGCTCCTTGTGTGAATCGTTTCATAACAACAACTCCTTTATTTCGTGAGTGATTTCAACTTTTGCAAAAGGATGAAATCGTGGTAAAAGTATTATTTGTAACAAAATCCCACTTTTACCGAATTTTCAGTTTATTTTAACTAAATTTAATTCATTTACGGAAAAAAGACGTTTAACTTGAGATTTTCCTAAGCTTGGACTGGTTTTTATATTTGTATGAACTAAAAGTAAAAAAAAGAACTTGATGATTTTGATCCATCAAGTTCTTTCAGTTACTGGTATTTTATGCCATATAATTTTCAATCGCAGTCCACGCTTCATCTTTTCCCTTTCCCGTTTCTGAAGAAAAAAGAATGATTGTATCTTTTTGATCTAAATCCAATGTTTCCGTTGTTACTTTCAAATGCTTTTGCCATTTTGACTTCGAAATCTTATCCGCCTTTGTCGCAATAACAATACAAGGTATATCATAATGCTTTAAAAAGTTATACATCATAATGTCATCGCTTGTGGGAGGATGACGTAAATCCACAATTAACAGTACGGCACGAAGCTGTTCGCGAGAAGTTAAATAAGTTTCAATCATTTTTCCCCATGCTTCCCGTTCTTTTTTGGAAACCTTCGCATAGCCATAGCCTGGAACATCAACAAAGTGAAGAATTTCATTGATTAAATAAAAGTTCAAAGTTTGCGTTTTTCCTGGCTTCGAAGATATTCTCGCCAACCCTTTACGGTTAAGCATTTTATTAATAAAAGAGGATTTCCCTACATTCGAGCGACCGGCTAATGCAAATTCAGGTAAATTTGTATCGGGATACTGCTCAGGCTTCACAGCACTTATGACGATATCTGAACTCACTACCTTCACGATGGTGCACCGCCATTAAGAGCAATCGATAGGACCTCATCAACATGGGTTACCGGGAAAAACTTAAGTTGATCTCTAACACTCTCTGGAATATCATCTATATCCTTTTCATTATCCTTTGGAAGGATAATGACAGAAAGACCAGCACGATGAGCACTTAATGTTTTTTCTTTCAAGCCTCCGATTGGAAGAACCCGTCCTCTTAACGTAATCTCACCAGTCATTCCGACTTCTTTTTTAATTGGTTTTCCTGTTAATGCAGAGACGAGAGCTGTCGCCATTGTGATTCCTGCAGATGGACCATCCTTCGGTACCGCACCTTCAGGGACATGAATATGAATATCATTCTTCTCATAAAAATCCTCTTCTATCCCAAGCTCTGCTGCTTTTGAGCGAACATAGCTAAACGCAGCCTGGGCTGATTCCTTCATCACATCTCCGAGCTTTCCTGTCAATACAAGCTTACCTTTTCCAGGTGATAGCGATACTTCAATTTGCAGTGTATCTCCGCCGACTGTTGTATATGCTAGTCCTGTTGCCACACCGACTTGATCCTCAAGCTCTGCCTGACCATAACGGAAAATCGTTTTTCCTAAAAATTCTTCCACATTCTTTTCCGTAACGACAACACGCTTCTTTTCGTTTGAAACGATAATTCTTGCCGTTTTGCGGCAAATCGCTGCAAGCTGACGTTCTAAGCTGCGCACACCCGCTTCTCTCGTATAATAACGGACAATTTTTTGGATGCCATCCTCTCGAATTTGCAATTGGGACTTCGTCATCCCATGCTCTTTAATTTGCTTAGGCAATAAATGATCCTTCGCAATATGAATTTTTTCAAGCTCTGTATAGCCAGCGATCGAAATGATCTCCATTCGATCTCTTAACGGCCCAGGGATCGAGCTTAAATCATTTGCCGTTGCAATAAACATGACCTTCGATAAATCATATGTTTCTTCAATATAGTGATCACTGAAATTATGATTTTGCTCTGGATCCAATACTTCGAGCATAGCAGAAGAAGGATCACCTCTAAAATCACTTGACATCTTATCAATTTCATCAAGCAAGAATACTGGATTAATCGTTCCGGCCTTTTTCATGCCTTGAATAATGCGCCCTGGCATTGCGCCAACATAGGTCCGTCTATGACCGCGAATTTCCGACTCATCCCGGACACCACCGAGTGAAATACGGACGAAATTACGATTTAACGAACGAGCAATCGATCGGGCTAAACTCGTTTTTCCGACACCGGGAGGGCCGGCAAGACATAAAATCGGTCCTTTTAAGGAGTTCGTCATCTTTTGAACAGCCAAATATTCAAGAACCCGTTCTTTTACTTTTTCTAAGCCGTAATGATCTTCATCTAAAATTCGTTCCGCTTTTAAAATATTGAGATCATCTTCCGTCGCATTCGTCCAAGGTAACGAAATAAGCCAATCAATATAGTTCCGAATGACGGAGCTTTCGGCTGAAGTTGAAGGGACCTTCTCGTAGCGGTCTAGCTCTTTTAAAGCTGCCTTCTTCACGTGTTCGACCATATTAGCTTTCTCGATCTTCTCAGCTAGTTCAGCAATCTCGCCTGTTTTTCCATCTTTATCGCCAAGCTCCTTTTGGATCGCCTTCATTTGTTCACGCAAATAATATTCCTTTTGCGTTCTTTCCATTGACTTCTTGACACGTTGGCCGATTTTCTTTTCTAAATTGAGAACTTCTTTCTCATTATGAATAATTTCAATTAATCGATTGACCCTATCCTTAACATTGATCGTCTCTAAAATTTCTTGCTTCTCTTTTAGCTTAAGCGGCAAATGTGAGGCAATAATATCTGCCATTCTTCCTGGTTCTTCAATATCTGTTAAGCTTGAGTAAGTTTCGGCTGAAATCTTTTTTGACATTTTTATGTACTGTTCAAAATATTCCAGTAGCGTGCGCATAAACGCTTCGTCTTCAACATCCTTTTCGGTTGAATCCACATACGTTTTCACACTTACAGCAAAATGATCATTTTCATCAAAAAAGCTAATAATTTCAGCTCTTTTTAAGCCTTCCACAAGAACGCGAATCGTTCCGTTCGGGAGCTTTAACATTTGCTTTACCTTTGTCAAAGTTCCCATTCTGTATAAATCCTCTTCCCCAGGATCATCTATGGACATGTCTTTTTGCGTTGTTAAAAAAATGAGACTATCATCTACCATTGCCTTCTCTAAAGCTTGAACAGACTTATCCCGGCCCACATCTAGATGCAAGACCATAGTAGGATATACAAGTAAGCCTCGAAGCGGTAGGAGGGGGACGATTACTTCCTTCTTATTCGCCATTTACTAGCACCTCCAAATGCATATCTATCTTCATAAAAATGAGAATAATTCATTGTACAATTCTATCGTATTTACGAATAATAGTCTATTTTAAGGCTTTCGATTCAATTTCACAATAACCAAAGGAAAACTTTGAACAAACGATTGGGGAACATTCTTTAGTATCAATCATTTTCTGACGACAATGCATGAATCTGGAGAATTTCTTTGACAAATAAGAAATTTGCTCCCTATGCTCCTGAACCGTGGGAATTTTCCATTTAAACAAGAGCATTCACCGCAATTTCTAAAGAGAGAGGGGAAGAAACCCAATAAAAAACTTCGGCTTTTTGTACAAACCGAAGTTTTTTTTGAGTGAAAGTTAAATACTTTCTTTCTTCTTTAATTCGACAGAAGCCGTAATCACTCTTTCCTCAGGCTTTTCTTTTAATAAGGCCACATCAAATACTTCTGATAGGTGCGTGACAGGAACAATGGTGATTCCCTTCACTTCGTTCAAAATAGATTGGACGTTTTCTTTCGGAATGATGACCGTTTCTGCCCCTGCTTTTTTCGCTGCCTTTATCTTTGGAAGAACTCCGCCAATTGGCTTTACATTCCCATGAATACTAATTTCTCCTGTCATTGCAACCGTATGATCGATCGGAAGCTTATAAATGGCAGAGTAAATTCCTGTAGCCATGGCAATACCAGCTGAAGGTCCATCTATCGGAACCCCACCTGGAAAGTTTACGTGAATATCAAACTCATCTGCAGGAACCCCCATAGAGCGAAGAACAGTAATAACATTTTCAATAGAACCTTTTGCCAAACTCTTTCTTCGAATCGATTTACTTCTATCGCCAATACTTTCTTCTTCGACAATTCCAGTAATATTGATTGTGCCTTTTTCTCTGGCAGGGATGGCCATCACTTCTATTTCCAATAATGCTCCTGTATTGGGACCATAGACTGCTAACCCGTTAACGAGTCCAACTGAGGAAAATTTCATGATCTTTCTTTCCATCCGTGGAGAAAGCTGGCTTGAATGGACGACCCATTCAATATCTTCATCTTTAATATAATTACGTTCTTCCTGAATCGCTAGACCAGCGGAGGTTTGGATTAAATTAACGGCTTCACGACCATTGCGAGCGTAATTAGCAAGGGTTTTCAACCCCGTTTCACCGATCTTCAGCTTCACCTTATCCGCTGCCTTCTTGCCGACCTTTTCAATTTCTTCCTCAGTCAGCTCTCGGAAAAACACCTCCATGCACCGGGAGCGGATCGCTGGAGGGATTTCACTCGGTGTCCTTGTTGTTGCACCAATTAAGCGAAAATCCGCCGGCAATCCATTTTTAAAAATATCATGTATATGATTCGGGATTTGCGTGTTCTCTTCGTTATAATAGGCGCTTTCCAAGAAGACTTTTCGATCCTCTAACACTTTCAAGAGCTTATTCATTTGAATGGGATGAAGTTCACCTATCTCATCAATAAACAAAACTCCCCCATGGGCATTTGTTACGGCACCCTGCTTTGGCTGAGGAATACCAGCCTGCCCCATCGCTCCAGCTCCCTGATAAATCGGATCATGGACGGAGCCGATGAGAGGATCGGCAATTCCCCGTTCATCAAAGCGGGCTGTAGTTGCATCTAGCTCTACAAAGACAGAGTTGGGCTTAAACGGGGATTTAGGATTTTTTTTCGCCTCTTCAAGAACTAATCTTGCTGCGGCTGTTTTCCCAACACCAGGCGGTCCATAAATGATTACATGCTGTGGATTAGGACCGCATAAAGCTGCTTTAAGCGCCTTTATTCCATCCTCTTGACCGACAATATCCTCAAAACTTGAGGGGCGAACCCGTTCTGAAAGTGGCTCAGTTAAAGAGATGGACCGCATTTTTTTTAGCTGGTCCATTTCCTTTCTTGATTCCCTATCTATCGATACTTTTTGTGTACGCTGATTTCTTAATAAATTCCAAAAATAAAGCCCTATTACAATACCGAAAAAAAGCTGGATAAATAAGGCTATCCCTGTCCAACTCATGGTCTTCCCTCCTGTACCTCTCTAGCTTGTATAATGGGTTGCATTTTATATGGATGCCTCTTTCGTTTCTGCCTCCATCTCATCATTTAAATAACTTGCATTTAAGTTATTTGCATACGTTTAGTATCTCCTCTTCAAGAATGGAATAAACAACAATTTTATAGAAATCTTTGAAAGAGAGGAAAGGAAAAAAAAGTGGATCTTCAAAAGTTATCAATTCGTTTTTTTATTGCGAGGAGCGGCGTTATTCCTCATCTATCGTCGTCCATGCGATAGTGAGCTTATTCCTGTGATGAAGGAACGATAGCACTTCTTCTGTAACTTTTCGAAGGAAAGCGAATCCTGAAGTTTGTTATACACACATGGCTAAAAACGAAATCTATAGTTTCCCGAAACGATAAAAAGTCAAACCAATAGCTGGTTTGACTTTTTAAAAGCTTTATTACATTGCCAACGGACCGCATAACAATAGCCAGTTAAGGCAGCCTTAATCATCATCTCATGCTGATGTTTTCGTTTCTTCGTCAATCACAGTTCCATCTTTTAGAAGAAGCTTCGGTGCACTGTTCTCAATAACAGTTTCCTTCGTGATGATGCATTTTGAAATATCATCGCGGGAAGGTAATTCATACATAACATCAAGCATAATCGCTTCGATAATCGATCTTAATCCACGAGCTCCCGTTTTGCGTTCAATTGCTTTTTTAGCAATTTCTTTAAGAGCCTCTTCCTCAAATTCTAGCTCAACATCATCAATTTCAAGCATCTTTTGGAATTGTTTAACTAAAGCATTTTTAGGCTTCGTTAAAATCTGAATTAATGCTTCTTCATCAAGTGAGTTCAAGCTCGCAATGACTGGAAGACGGCCAATAAATTCAGGGATAAGCCCGAATCTTAATAGATCCTCTGGTAATACTTTTGACAATAAGTCTTTGTCTTCCACTTCTTGCTGTTTAACATCGGCGCCAAAGCCAATAACTTTCTGACCTAAACGGCGTTTAATAATCGGTTCGATGCCGTCGAAAGCACCACCGCAAATAAATAAAATATTTGTTGTATCAATTTGAATAAATTCCTGATGAGGATGTTTTCTTCCACCCTGTGGAGGTACACTTGCTACTGTACCTTCTAAAATTTTTAACAATGCCTGCTGAACACCTTCGCCTGATACATCTCTTGTAATCGAAGGATTCTCTGATTTACGGGCCACTTTATCAATTTCATCGATGTAAATAATGCCTTTTTCTGCCTTTTCCACATCATAGTCAGCAGCTTGGATTAATTTAAGTAAAATGTTTTCAACATCTTCCCCTACATATCCAGCCTCTGTAAGTGATGTAGCATCAGCGATAGCAAAGGGAACATTTAAAATTCGCGCAAGCGTCTGAGCCAGCAATGTTTTCCCACTACCAGTTGGACCAATCATAGCAATATTACTCTTAGCCAACTCAACATCATCAATTTTACTATTTGAATTAATGCGTTTGTAATGGTTGTAAACAGCCACTGACAAATTTTTCTTTGCCTGGTCCTGACCGATTACATATTCGTCTAGAATATCCCGAATTTCTTTCGGCTTCGGTACATCCTTAAATTCCACTTCTTCCTCTGTTCCAAGCTCTTCTTCCACAATTTCTGTGCAAAGCTCAATACATTCATCACATATATATACACCTGGTCCGGCAACTAACTTACGAACTTGGTCCTGTGTTTTACCACAGAAAGAACATTTTAATTGTCCTTTTTCATCATTAAATTTAAACAATTTTTTCACCCCTTGAAAACGTCTAGTATCGTCTCTTGTTTACGTAGAACTTTTCTTTATGTAAAAATTTGAGCCGATTTCACGAAAGAATATCCACTTGGAAAAATTTTTACATATAAAGTTATTTACATTTCACCAGAGGCTCCGCTGGACTTTCTTTGTCGCTACACGCCAACTAGAACATCTGCTCCCTGCTCGTTCACTACTGCAAATTATTTCTCTATCTTAAGTTATTTTAAACAAAATACTGCTTTAGTTTTTGGTAAAAATGAACGCAAAATGGTTCTTCTTTACAAACAATTTCAATAGTTATGTATTGCATTGTACCACATTTTATGTACGGACAGGAAATAATAACTCTTATACACAGAAGCTGTTTTTCCAGACCTTGAGCAGGGCTAGATTCACGAAAACGGAAGAAAGACCTTTTAACTGGTGTACAGTTAAGCTTAACCAAAAACGGTCAAATTAAGTCGGTAGTTTTCCTTAAACTTATTTTTTAAATTTGCAGATACTTTTGATTATATGTATATGTACAAAACTGACAATAATTGAATAACGCCAGTATAAATATTATATTTTATATTTTATAAAACAAGGCACGAATAAATCGTGCCTTGTTTTATTAAGTTTGTTTTATATTATTCAACCGTTTTGCTATTTTCAACAAGGAAATCTAAAGCTTTGCGAACTTGCACATCCGCTTTTAGGCCTTCGAGGCTACCTAAAGCAGCAGTGATATTCTCTACAGGCATATTGTACATTTCGGACATCTTGTTTAACTCTGCATCCATTTCTTCAGGTGAAACTTCAATGTTTTCCGCCTTTGCAATCGCTTCGAGAGTAAGGTTCATACGAACACGCTTTTCAGCCTCTTCTTTCATTTGCTCGCGTAAAGCACTTTCGTCTTGACCTGAGAATTGGAAGTAAAGTTCAAGATTCATTCCTTGCATTTGTAGACGTTGCTCAAACTCTTGCATCATGCGATCTACTTCGTTATCGATCATGATAGCCGGCAAGTCAATCTCAGCATTTTCAGCCGCTTTTTCTACAACTGTATCGCGTACAGTATGCTCAGCTTCATGCTTCTTGCTTTCTTCAAGGCGCGTTTTAATTTTTTCTTTTAATGCATCTAAAGTTTCTACTTCATCATCTGCATCTTTAGCGAATTCATCGTCAAGCTCAGGAAGTTCTTTTCCTTTTACTTCATGAACTTTCACTTTAAATACTGCCTTTTTGCCAGCAAGCTCAGCCGCATGGTAATCTTCTGGGAATGTAACTTCTACATCCTTTTCTTCACCAGCAGCAGTTCCAACTAGCTGCTCTTCAAAACCAGGGATAAATTGACCTGAACCAAGCTCAAGGGAATAGTTATCTGCCTGTCCACCTTCGAACGCTTCTCCGTCAACAAATCCTTCGAAATCCATTACGACTGTATCGCCATTTTCAGCAGCAGTTTCTTTTATTACTAACTCAGCATGACGCTCTTGAAGTGAGGTTAATTCTTGATTAACATCTTCTTCTGTTACTTCAGTATTAATCTTTTCTACTTCTATCCCTTTGTATTGCCCAAGCTTTACTTCCGGTTTAACAGTAACTGTCGCTTTGAAAATAAGAGCTTTTCCTTTTTCTACTTGTTCAACATCAATTTCCGGACGATCCACCGGCTCAATTCCAGCTTCCTCAATCGCATTTGTATAAGCTTCTGGAAGAAGGATATCAATCGCATCTTGGTACAAAGATTCTACTCCAAAACGCTTTTCAAACATTGCACGAGGCATTTTCCCTTTACGGAAACCAGGTACACTTACTGTTTTAACAACTTTTTTGAATGCAGCGTCCAAACCCTCATTAAACTTCTCTGCATCTACTTCAAATGTAAGAACTCCTTGGTTCCCTTCTTGTTTTTCCCATTTTGCAGACATACTTATATTCCCTCCAAAATCTATTATCATTGGTTCTTTTCCACACGATTTGCTATTGCTGTCCTAAAGAATCACGCTAAAGCAAAAAAATAACGCCATTCACTCCATTCATAGCAGGAAAGCAATTTGCTAAAATGAACTACGGCTTTGCAATTGGCAATAACAATCAGTAATTTGAAAACAACCATAATGAATATGCATCCTATAGCCATATCCAATTTAATATGTAAATACCAATGATTACACATTACAACCACTACATTATAACATACGATTTGTCTCTTTCAACATTGAAGCTAAATAATGGGATAAGAAATTTTTTCTAATTTTTGAATAAAGAAATAGGCCCTTTCAACTTCCTCAATAACAACCTGATACTGTGCTGCTATATCTTCTATATGAGCGTCGACTCCGTTGAACCTCAGACCCGTAAGATGATATGCTGCTGCCCATAAAACCGGAGCAACGGGCGACCATTCAAATGGATAAAGAAGATATAAATGTCGTTCAATGAGGCTCATAATATGTTGATAGAGAACAGGATCTTCATTCTCAAGATGAAATAGCTCCTTTTGTACATCCTTCATTTGTTTCATTTCAGTGGAAGGGATGAGTAGGCTTGGAACAACAAGCTTCACCTTGCCAAATTTCTCAACCTGAATCTCTTTTTCATATTCCTGTTCTTGCAATATATTGAGGAGCATCGTTTTAAGAAACGGATGACCTTCTTCGCTTTCAAGATATTGTTTTACTTCCGTTATGTATTGTCGAACATTTTTATGTGCCAATTCGGCTATCGCTAATACTAATTGATTAGGGTCTTTATTCGCCAACAAATTTGTGTTTTTGTTCTCATCATCAGCATATTGACTTCGTTCACCCTGCTCCACTTTATTCTCAATCATTCGCTTGCAAAATGCCAAAAGTTTGGAAAAATGCTCCTGTTTTTCAAACGGAATTTCCTTCTCATCCTGAAGAACTTCGATCGTTGTCATAATTTTTTCATATTCATGAAGTTGAACGAGGATCATTAAATAAAGATCGACCGTTTGGAAATACTCGCCAATTCCTTCTTTCAGCATGTCTTCAGCGAGCTGTTTTGCTTTCTCAAAAACCCCTGCTTCATAATAGGCTAAAACCAAGCCAACATAAACATCGCCATCCTTGGGCGCAAGGCTCTTCGCTTCTTCAAACCATTTCACAGCTTCTGTAAAATTCTTCTGCTGAAGTTGTTCTAAGCCTTTGTCTAAAAGCCGTTTTTCAAGGTCAGGAAATTGAATAACATTGCCTTTTATTCTCTTTCGCCCCTTTTTGTTCATATAAAATACCCCTTCAAATAAGTTGAGGTAAGTTTAGCATGTTCTAAAACATGTCTGCAAGCGTGGAGTAAAGTAATGAATAATACATCCTTTTCAGTAAAAGTCACCATACTTTTTGAAGCTTATGCACCTTAATCGTGTACCATAAAGAAACCCTGCAGGAGTGCAAGCTAGAATCAAAACAAATGAACATTTTTTCCTTATTTACTACGCAATACTGTACCGAAAATGTACGGCATGCAGCCCGTTGAATAAAGAGCAACGGCTAATCATAATACATGACTAGCCTATCCTTTCAAATAAAAAATCCCACAAACCGAAAGCATAGACATAGTCTAAGCTTCGATATTGTGGGGTGCTCCATTACGATTGCTAAATAAATTTTTTAGTCTATCTATGATGTTGATACATTACATCATTTATTAATCGTATCTCAAGTACGATCAAGTAAATAAGGATTAGTCAGACCTCAATACAACTGACAGGCAATTAAAGTTGTGTGTGCCCAACCATTTCTTACTCCCACAATAATTCTTTAAAATTCTATGAGCCTGAATTCGCTAACGTTTTAATCATTGATGTAATCTTATAAATAAGCTTCTTTCGGATCATTACCAAGTTCTTCGATGGTAAGATAATCAAAACGAACGACTTGTTCTTTTCCTTGAGGACTACATGCGTATACTCCCGCTTGAATCGTTGCATTCTTGGAAATATGTAAATGGGCAATTCTTATTTGATTCCAAACCTCGCCATCCCATGAAAAATCAACATAGCAGTTTTGTTCAATTTTAGATATTCTATAGTAAATTTGAACATTATTACAATCCACATATTGTGTCGACCAATCAGAGTATCCTCTATTTGTAACTACTGCTCCTAACTTACTTAAACCATCTGGTATATACTCTAAAGACGTTTTCACCCATGTATCTTCCGATAATCGTATCATAAGTCCCGCTTGGTCATACCTTGAACTTGGGGAAGCTTCAACTTTTGTTGTCATTCTAAAATTCTTTATTGTTTTTGCATAGAGGAAATGTCCATTGTCTGCCTGAAAGCCATAATGTGTTCGTTGCCAATAATCCGTTCTTTCATCCGTTTCTAACACAAGTTTAGATGAGCTGATTTCCCATTTTTTTGGCTCACAACGCCACTCTAATTTGTCATTTAATCTTTCTCCACCAAAATCCTCATATAGAATCAAACCCTTTTTCATGCCATAACCTCCTGTTAAGTTATTTCTTTCACTCTGACATAGACTCACTTGGCTCTTACTAGCAAAATTTATAGAACGCTATGACTACTTTTTACCATTATTATATTATTAAAATTTTTTTTTTTAATCTTACACATAGATAACAAAGTTTACGAAAACATTCTTCCTTTTTCTAATGGCTAATGCAATTTTCCAACGTTGAGCATAAATCATTTCTCTCCAGCAAAGATTGTTAGTAGGTTTCATTTTTTTGTTTCATATAGAATTTATCGACATATAAAACATATAAGTTAAAAGAATTTATCACAATCATTCAAAATTGATTAAATTTTTACGATATCTGAAAACATAAAAAAGAACGAGCATTTTAACTGCTCATTCTCTAAACACACTCAATATTTTATTTCTCGATTTAGTTCCGTATCTTCGTAAACCATACTAAAACCCTTCTTGAACATCATAAAAAAGTTTTTTTATTAAACATCGATTTATACACTTGATTCGTTTCAAATGCTAAACAAAGTGACAAAGTCTAACTTAGTTGTTCTCGGAGTCAAAATCCATTATTTTTACAGTGTGCTTGCCCGTAGTTTAATACCTTATAAATCTATAAATTGTTCGCTTGTTCATATGCTGAGATTTTAGCGTCTAGCTGGAGGGTAATTTCAATCTCATCCCAACCATTAACGAGCATCGTTTTCCAATAGTCTGAAATAGGAAAGGTTGCTTTAAAGCCTTCATGATCTGTCACTTTTTGTTCAACTAAATCAATGTGAAGAATCACGGCCTTTTCCTTGCCTTTTGCAATCAGAAGCTTCACTTCCTCTTCCTGCAGCACAATTGGCAGGATGCCATTTTTTAAACAGTTTTGCTTAAAAATATCTGCGAAAGATGGTGCAATCACGGCTTTAAATCCATAGTCAAGCAATGCCCACGGAGCATGCTCCCTCGAAGAGCCACAGCCAAAGTTTTCATTTGCAATTAAAATCGTCGCTCCTTGATTCTCCGGCTTGTTCAATACAAACTCTTCATTTGGAACTCCTTCCGCCTTATATCTCCAATCATAAAATAGAAACTTCCCAAAGCCTGTTTTCTCAATTCGTTTTAAAAATTGCTTCGGAATAATCTGATCAGTATCCACATTGGCACGATCAAGCACTACGGCTTTTCCCCCAAGCTCTTGAAATCCAGTCATTCTCTCACCCTCCTTATAGCGCTTCTACTTTGTTAAGATTACGAATGTCGACAAAATGGCCATTTAACGCTGCTGCTGCTGCCATTTGCGGGCTGACTAAATGCGTTCTGGCACCGGCACCTTGCCGTCCTTCAAAATTTCGATTTGAGGTTGATGCACAATGCTCACCACTTGGCACAACATCTGCATTCATGCTTAAACACATGCTGCAGCCTGCATCGCGCCATTCGAATCCTGCCTCTTCAAAAATCCGGTTCAATCCTTCCTCTTCAGCTGTCCTCTTCACAAATTGAGAGCCTGGAACCACTAAAGCACGAACCCCCGGATGAACTCGCTTTCCTTTTACAATTTCTGCCGCAGCCCGAATATCTTCAATCCGTGAATTTGTGCAAGAACCGATGAACACGTGTTGGATTCTGATATCCTGAATTTTTTGACCTTCCTTTAACCCCATATAAGCTAACGCTCTTGCCAGCGATTCTTTTTCCAATTCAGTAGTACACTCAGCTTCGGTTGGAATTGAACCATCTACTTTAGCTGTCATCGAAGGATTTGTTCCCCAGCTTACCATCGGAGCAATATCACTACCATCAATTTCAATGACTTTATCATATTCGGCGTCCTCATCTGAAGCAAGGGCTTTCCAGTTCTCAACATACTGATCAAAAATCTCTCCCTTTGGCACATGCTTTCTTCCTCTTAAATAGGAGAAAGTCGTCTCATCCGGGCTCACCAAGCCAGCTCTTGCTCCACCTTCAATCGACATATTGCAGATCGTCATCCGTTCTTCCATCGACAAGTTCTTAATGACATCCCCACAATATTCAATTACATATCCTGTCCCAAACTTAATCCCATAGTTTGCTAGAACATATAAAATGACATCCTTGGCCGTGACGCCATTTGCTAAAGCACCATTAATCTCAAGCTTCATTGTTTTTGGCTTTGATTGCCATAGCGTCTGCGTAGCCAATACATGCTCCACTTCACTGGTTCCAATTCCAAAGGCTAGCGCTCCAAACGCGCCATGAGTAGAAGTATGGCTGTCTCCGCATACGATTGTTTTCCCCGGCTGAGTCAAACCTAATTCTGGACCGATGACATGAACAATCCCTTGCTCTGGACTGTTAATCCCAGCCAGTTCAATCCCAAATTCACGACAATTTTTCTCCAATGTAGTCATTTGATTTAAGGCTACTTGATCATCTATTTGTTGGCGATTAATCGTTGGAACATTATGATCCATTGTCGCAAATGTTTTATCCGGTCTACGCACTTTGCGATTTTTCATCCTTAAGCCAGAAAAGGCCTGTGGAGATGTTACTTCGTGCACAAGATGTAAATCAATGTAAAGCAAATCCGGTTTTCCCGCTTCCTTATGAACTATATGGCGTTCCCAAATCTTATCAACAATCGATTTCCCCATCTTATCCCTCCTACAAAAATATTTCTAAATTAGAGCTTTATAGATAAACACGACCGTATAGGTCGTGTTCGTGTCATACTAGGTAAAATATAAAAAGACCTACTCATTAACCATGGCACTTATACGTAGCAGCCCATAATGCTTTGAATCGTTTCATTATCGAGAATGGTCGCCTTGACCTCTTCGACCATTTTTGTCGTTGTCACAAGCTTTGTTCCTACTGACACGATATCTTTAGTTCGGAAACCACTTTTTAACACTTCATTTACGGCAGCTTCAACTGCTTTTGCCTCTTCCTCGAGACCGAAGGATAGACGAAGCATCATGGCAACGGATAATATAGTAGCAAGTGGATTGGCAATATTTTGCCCTTCAATATCAGGTGCAGAGCCATGAATTGGTTCATATAAATATGGGCCACTTTCAGAAATACTCGCCGATGGCAGCATTCCCAGCGAGCCAGTCAAAACAGATGCTTCATCACTCAATATATCGCCAAACATATTTTCCGTTACGACAACATCGAATTGTTTTGGATTACGAACCATCTGCATTGCTGCATTATCGACTAGCATATGTTCAACTATTACCTCAGGATAATCTTTAGCTACCTCTTCAGCAACTTCTCTCCAAAGTCTGCTTGACTCCAATACATTGGCCTTATCTACAGATGTAACACGACCTTTACGGTTCTTCGCTAACTCAAAAGCAAGCTTGATCACCCTTGTCATCTCTGATTTTTGATAAAATAGCGTATCAACGACTACGTCACGACCATCCTGCTTCATTCGTTCACTAGGTTTGCCAAAATACAAACCACCCGTTAACTCCCGAACCATCAGCAAATCGACTTCTTCAATCACTTCTCTTTTTAATGGTGATGAATCAGCAAGGCTAGAATAATAGAGTGTCGGCCGTAAATTCGCATACAATCCTAACTCTTTACGAATCTTTAATAACCCTTTTTCTGGACGAAGATGGACAGGTAATCGATCCCATTTCGGACCCCCAACTGCTCCCAACAGGACTGCATCGCTTCCTTTGCAAAGCTCAATCGTTTCATCTGGTAATGGTGTCCCTAACTCATCTACAGAACCACCACCAATTTGTCCATAAGAGTAGGAGAACTGATGTCCAAATCTCTCTCCAACGGCACGGAGTATTTCTACGGCACCTCTCGTAACCTCTTTTCCAATCCCATCTCCCGGTAGTACTGCGATCCGTTTTTTCATCATTACCCCTCCATCCTTTCCTTATGATGTGAAAAATGTTATTTCGTCACCACTTCTTTTTTACGATTCTTATTAACAAATGGCATCATAGCACGAAGTTCTTCTCCGACTTTTTCAATGAGATGCTCTTTCTCACTAGCATTAATTGCATTGAATACTGGACGATTCGCTTGATTCTCAAGAATCCATCCTTTCGCAAACTGACCGTCTTGAATATCCTTTAACACTGCCTTCATTTCTTTCTTCACTTCATCTGTTACGATCCTTGGACCTGTGACAAAATCACCCCATTGAGCTGTGTCTGAGATGGAATAACGCATTCCTGCCAAACCGCCTTCATACATGAGGTCAACAATAAGCTTTAATTCATGAAGCGTTTCAAAGTAAGCTAACTCCGGCTGGTAGCCTGCTTCTACAAGTGTTTCAAAACCGGCTTTTACCAACGCTGTTGTTCCTCCACAGAGCACTGCTTGCTCTCCAAATAAATCTGTTTCCGTTTCTTCTTTAAACGTCGTTTCCAGCGCTCCGGCTCTTAATGCACCAATTGCTCTCGCATAGGCAAGAGCTAGCTCTTTTGCCTCTCCTGTCACATCCTGATAGATAGCGAACAATGCTGGAACACCTGCATCCTCTTCATATGTCCTTCTTACTAAATGTCCCGGGCCTTTTGGAGCTACTAAAAGGACATCACAGGATTGCGGTGGTACGATTTGATGAAAATGAACGTTAAACCCATGGGCAAACATTAGTGCCTGATTCGTTAAGTTTGGTTCAATTTCTTCTTTGTATACTTTTGGTTGCAATTCGTCTGGTAAAAGAATCATTACGACATCTGCTTGGGCAGTTGCTTCCGCTACTGTATATACTTCTAATCCGTCTTCGGCGGCCTTATCCCAGGATTTCCCTTTTCGAAGTCCAACAATTACATTTACTCCGCTATCGCGCATATTTAAAGCGTGGGCATGCCCTTGAGAACCATAGCCAATAACCGCTACTTTTTTTCCTTCTAAATAATTTGGATTTGCATCTCCGTTATAGTACATTTTTGCCATTTGTCCTCTTCCTTTCGAAAATAAATATTATTTTATTTATGTTTTATTTACGGATTCGCTTAGTTTAAACGATAGAAATATTTTTCACCTGATTGCTTGAACGTTGAGTGCCTCTTAAGAACGCTGTCGCTCCTGTTCTTGCGAGTTCTTTAATTCCATATGGCTTCATCAGTTCGATAAAAGCTTCGATTTTATCAGATTCTCCAGTTATTTGAATGACAAGAGTGTCTTTGCCAACATCAACAATTGATGCTCTGAATGGCTCTATTAACGCATTCATTTCACTTCTTGTGTTCGGGGTTGACAGCACTTTGATTAATGCTAATTCTCTTGCAACAATCGATTGTTCACTAATATCAGTGACTTTTAAAACATCAATTTGCTTATTTAATTGTTTCGTAATTTGTTCAATCACTTGATCGTTCTCAACATTGACGACACAAGTTATTCTCGATACATCTTCGATTTCTGAATGGCCAACTGTAATACTTTCGATATTGTAATTTCTTTTTGAAAAAAGATTGGTGATTCGATTCAGTACCCCCGGTCGATTATTTACAGTCAACGTAATGATTCTTTTCATTTTTGCTTCACCCCTACCATTTCATTTATTCCTTTTCCCGGGGCGATCATAGGGTAGACATTTTCATTAGCGTCAATGCGGAAATCTAATAGCACTGGTTCACGGTTTTGAAGAACTTCAGCCAACACTTCTTCTGCCTTCGCTTCCGATTCAATGACATACCCTTTAATGTTGTATGCTTCAGCTAGTTTCACAAAAGAAGGCTGCACCGGATTTTTACTATGGGAGTAACGCTCTTCGTAAAATAGTTCTTGCCATTGTCGAACCATACCTAAAGCAACATTATTGAGAATAACGATTTTAATCGGTAAATTCAGTTCACGAATAACGGCGAGCTCTTGCGTACACATTTGAAATCCACCATCTCCAAGAACCGCTAACACAGTGGCATCTTTATCTGCAAGTGCAGCACCAATGCTAGCCGGCAACCCAAATCCCATCGTGCCTAAACCGCCTGAAGTAACCCAGCGATTCGCCTTCCCGAACCGATAGTATTGCGCAGCCCACATCTGATGCTGACCGACATCTGTTACGACAATGGCTTCACCATTGGTTTTTTGATAGAGCATTTCTAACACTTTTTGAGGCTTAAGCGTATTGGCGTTATTTTCATAAACATAAGGATATTCGATTTTCCAGCCTGCTAATGTTTTTAGCCATTCATGATGTGAAGGCGGCTTTCCTTCTTGAGCAATTAACTCGATTAAAGCTTCTTTCGCATCTGCTACAACTGGAATTTCCGTCGGAACATTCTTGCCGATTTCAGCAGGGTCAATATCAATATGCGCCACTGTGGCATTAGGAGCAAAATGTTTTAAGTTTCCTGTCAAACGATCATCGAATCTGGCTCCAATATTGATAAGTAGATCTGACTCGTATAATGCCATATTAGCCGTATAACAGCCATGCATCCCGGCCATCCCTAAGGAAAGTTCATGTTCAGCAGGAAATCCTCCTAACCCCAGAAGAGTATGGACAACTGGAATATTTTGCTGTTCCGCATATTCTTTTAATTGACAAGAAGCCTTGCTATGGAGAACTCCGGCACCTGCTAAAATGACCGGTTTTTTCGCCCGACTGACTGCCTCTGTCAGTTTGCGGATTTGCAAATAATTCGGCTTTAAAGTTGGCTGATAGCCTGGCAAATAGATTTCCCTCTCCTCCGGAACTTCTGTCACCGCTGTTGCAATGTCCCTCGGAATATCAATTAGAACGGGTCCTGGTCTACCAGAGGTAGCAATATAGAATGCTTCCTTTATGATATGGGGAATATCCTCAATATTTCGAACTTGGTAATTGTATTTTGTAATAGGTGTCGTAATCCCTAAAATATCAGCTTCCTGAAAAGCATCCGTCCCAATCACACCTGTTGCAACTTGACCTGTAAAGACAACAAGTGGTAGAGAATCGATCATAGCATCCGTTAATCCAGTAACAATATTTGTGGCGCCTGGTCCAGAAGTTACAATGACGACACCAGGCTTCCCCGTAATTCGAGCATACCCTTCGGCAGCATGGATACCACCTTGCTCATGTCTGGGTAATACGTGAAGAATTTTAGAATCATAGATTTTGTCGTAAATTGGCAGTACTGCACCACCTGGATATCCAAAAATGACTTCTACTTTTTCCTTTTCTAACGCTTGCAGCAAAAGCTCCGATCCGTTTAATGATTTGTTCTCAGCCTTAGTATTTGTTAAGGCGGTTTCCTGTAACATTCCTTGCCCTCCTCTTTCCTTAGCTATTTTTTTCAAAAATTAAGGCGCTTTTCGCAGGCAATATTGCGACTTGCATAAACGATGGATAGCATCGCAAGCGCCGTGCAAAACCGATAATCATGCTTTGAATTTTGCAAGAAGTGCAAATGTCTATTTCTGACCATTTGCGTAAGCAGTTGATCCATTAAAAAAATTGACAATATAAAAAACCCTTCCACCCCTCGTAAGCCCAGTTAAATCTAGGCAAAAGGGATGAAAAGGCTTTGTAGCATTTCCACGGTACCACCCTTGTTCATGCTCTCTGGCATGCACTTATGGCTATTATCTAGCCGTTTTGATAACGAGTGTTGCCACTCGACTGTCCCTACTAGAAACTCTTTCAAGACAGCACTCTGAGGTGAGTTCATTTTATGCTGTGACCACCGGTTCTCAGCATTTCCGGCTCTCTGTCGATCCACATAACATAAAACTACTTATCCTCTTCGTCGCTTTTCCATATAATTTTTTTATCCCTAACTTACACGTGGTGTCGTTTCGCTATATACCTTAACACCATCCATGACAACTCGTTCTCTAAATTTCGCTAATAATCGGTTTGTGTGTACTCCAGGAGCACCATCACCAATTACTCTGCCATCCACTTTCACAACCGCAATTACTTCTGCAGCTGTACCAGTAAGAAAAACTTCATCTGCTGTATACACATCGTGTCGTGTAAATGGTTCTTCTTTAACCTCGTATCCAAGTTCTTTTGCGATATCAATGACAGCATTTCTAGTAATTCCATCAAGTGCACCAACATAACCTGGAGGAGTTAAAAAGCTGCCGTCTTTGAAAATAAAGACGTTATCAGCCGATCCTTCTGCGACATAGCCTTGATCATTTAACATGAGCGCTTCACTCACATTCGCTAAATGAGCTTCTATTCTAACTAATACATTGTTCAAATAATTAAGTGATTTTACCTTTGGACTTAATACATCAGGACGATTTCTTCTTGTTGCCACGGTAATAATTTCAAGCCCTGTTTCATAGAGTTCCTTTGGAAAAATGGATAATGGCTCCACAATGACGATAACACTTGCTTTTGCACACTTATAAGGGTCCAACCCAAGATCGCCGACTCCCCTAGAAACGACGACTCTTATATAAGCATCTTCAACATTGTTCTTTTCAACCGTATTCGCAATGATTTCTGTTAACTCATCTTCCGTATAAGGAATCGTAAGCAGAATCGATTTTGCAGAGTTGTACAAGCGCTTCATATGCTCTTTCATCCTAAAAATATTGCCACTATATACTCGAATTCCTTCGAATACCCCATCCCCATAGAGGAAACCATGGTCATAAACAGATACCTTGGCATTTTCTTTCGTGACATATTGATCATTTAAAAAAATCCATTGCTCTGACACGAAACCACCTCTTCGCTTTAATATAAAACCGCTTTAAACGACTGAAATTTAATGTTAAAAAAAGATATATCTTAAGATTCAAAAAATTTTCAGCACCTATGTTTTTTAGCTAGTTCATTTCTCCGTGAATATTTATTTGAGGACTATCTTACTCGCATTTTCCGCCTTCGTCAACAGTATTTTTGCGAATTGTGCGATTATTTATATTTATCTGTCTAATTGGATACGCTTACATTATTGATGTGACGATATTCCTGTCTGAGAAAATTTTTATATTTTTTTGATAATTCAAATTGATTTTTTCCACTTAGAAAAAGGCTTATTTTTTTGATGTAAGTATAATAGAAGAAAGATGGATTTTATGTAAGAAAATCTAACATGAAAGAAAGCGCTTAAATAATTGCTGAAGTTTAATGAAATTGAAAAAAGTTATATCATTAGTTTTTGATATTTATCGGTATTGTTTTTGGCTCATTTTATCAACATTGCTTAACAAAGGCTGAAAATAAAAAAACGTTAAGTCACATGAGATGCAACTTAACGAATATGTACAAAATTGGTGTGTGTAAATGGCGTCCCAGGAGAGATTCGAACTCCCGACCGACGGCTTAGAAGGCCGTTGCTCTATCCAGCTGAGCTACTGGGACAAATCATATAATCATTATTTAATTTGTGCACTCAAAAAATATTTCGTTCGCCATACTACGAAAAGTGCGGCTTCTTTCTGCAAGGACATTTTTTATTATATTGTGCTAATAATTAAAAGTCAACAGGAAAATTAAGTTTTTTACGTTTTCTTTTTGACGGAAAGGGGGGAAATGCTCTCCCCCATAGGTTATATAGCTCTTACTTTTCATATTTAGGTCGCAAGCACGGAGCATTTAATAATATATTAGCGATAATTTTGTTATATCGGCGAAATTTAAGATTTATTAGCGATATTACAATTACAATTATAATCGTAAATACTAAAAAAACCGCTAGCGCTCTAACAAAAATCTTTGATGCAAGTCCGTCATTTCTCCTGAATCATAGTCATACACATGAAGGTCGACTGTTGTACCTTGAATGTTCAGCATCACATAAGTTCTCTCTCTTCTTCCCCTCGGAAGCCGGAGACTGCCAGGATTAATAAATAACTTATTTCGCACCATTTCCGCTCCTAGTAGATGGGAATGACCAAAACAAACAATATCCGCATTTACTTCTTCAGCACGATATTGGAGCTGTATGAGCGATGACTTCACAGAAAACAAATGACCGTGTGCAACGAAAAGACGAAACCCATCAAGATCTTTTATTATCTCCTTTTCAAAGTCATTGCCAAAATCGCAATTTCCCCTTACTACATGAAAACCTTGAAGCTCCTTATCCTGCTTTGAGAGCTCAGAATCCCCACAGTGAATCATTAAGTCGATGTCTTTTTCATGTCTAGCTTTCAATTCAGTCAACTCTTTTCGCTGACCGTGGCTGTCACTAACGATTAACACTTTTGCCATATTCCCGCACCTTCTATATCATGCATTAAATTTCCCTGATTGGATGATTTCTTCTAATTTTTTCAACGCATTGGCCCGATGGCTGATTTGATTTTTTTCGCTTGGTTCAAGCTCTGCCATCGCTTTTCCTAATTCATTGACAAAAAATATTGGATCATAGCCGAAGCCATTGACTCCTCTTCTAGTTCTCAAAATCACGCCTTCACAAGTGCCATTTACTGTAAATGTCTTTCCATCTGGTTCAGCAACCGCTAAAGCGCAATAAAACCTCGCTGTCCTTTCCTCATCCGGGACTTCTTTTAATTGCTCAAGTACTTTATCAATATTCGCTTCATCATCTTTTGCCAAACCGGCATAGCGTGCAGAGTAAATACCCGGCGCTCCATTAAGCGCATCTACGACCAGCCCAGAATCATCAGCAATAACAACCTGGCCAGTTCTTTCAGCGACTGCTTTTGCTTTTATTATGGCATTTTCCTCAAAGGTTTGGCCCGTTTCCTCAATATCTTCGATTTCATCAAAATCTAATAATGTTTTTACCTCATAACCGAGAGGCTGAAACATTATTACAAATTCCAGTGCTTTACCACGATTTTTTGTAGCTATAATAATCGTTTTCATTTTGTTCCATTCTCCTCGATTTTTGCAGTGGCTTCTTCGCCAATTGCTTCCCTTTGGTGCTCAAATATTGCGCTTATTCCCTCTTGGGCAGCCTTTAACAATTGCTGTAATTGCCCGTAGGAAAAGGTGGATTCTTCTCCAGTACCTTGAACTTCAACAAACTCACCATTCCCCGTCATCACAACATTCATATCCACATTCGCATTAGAATCTTCTATATAATTTAAATCTAAAACAACATTACCATCTTCAAGAATGCCAACGCTCGTCGCTGCTAAGAAATCCTTGATCGGGTATTTAGAGAGCTTTTTTTCAAGATAGAGCTTATGTACCGCTTCAGTCATCGCAACGAAAGCACCCGTGATAGAAGCCGTTCTAGTCCCTCCATCAGCTTGAATAACATCGCAATCAATCCAAATCGTTCTTTCGCCGAGAGCATCCAAATCGACGACTGCCCTTAGCGCTCTTCCGATCAGACGTTGAATTTCCATTGTTCGTCCAGTTATCTTTCCTTTCGCTGCTTCTCTTATATTACGCTGTCCTGTAGCACGCGGCAGCATGGAGTATTCAGCAGTAATCCACCCTTTCCCTTGACCTCTCATAAAAGGCGGTACTTTTTCTTCAATACTGGCTGTGCAAATTACTTTTGTCTTTCCCACAGTAATTAGTACAGAGCCTTCAGGATGCATCAAATAATTTGTATCAATCTCAATAGGGCGCATCTGGTACGGTTGTCTTTCATCTGCTCGCATACTCATTTTCCTCCTTTTCCCAATTGTTCCCCTCAAAAAAGCACCATAATGAAAGGAACAATAAAGAAGAGGTGGCTATGAATCAAGCCACCTTCTTCTGCTGTCCTATTTATAGTATATCAAAAAAGAGTTTTTAAAAACTAATTGTATTTACTTTTTCAGGTCTTGTCACAGGTTCTACAAGCTTTTCTCCATTTTCCTTTACAAGCTCGGCTTCTCCATCAACCATTACTTCCACACTTTCAATTCCGTCCTGCTCTGTTAAGGATAAGACAAGCATGTTTAAAACATGTTCAGAAATAATTTTTTCCTCAAAGCTCCCATAAATAGATTCATTGAAGTTCAATGTCACTTTCCCTTCTTCAATTTTCGGCTCCTCAAGCAATTCGACATCAGGTGAGAAGTCATTGATTAATGTCGATGAGTAGCTCGGCCCTTTAACCAGTTCAGCAACAACACCTTCTACATTGTTTTCCTCAACTCGGCGTGTAACTGGCACGTAATAATAAGAACCTTCTTCGCCTGAAACATAGTATACAGTGGCTGCTTTCGTATTGGTAATATCAACAACGTCTGTCGTATCAAGATTAATCCCATTTGCCCTGCTAACCGTTTTTCCAATCGGAGTTCCTGCAACCGGCATTTCAGTTAGTTCATGGCCATTTAATTTCAATTTAACATTCTCCACTGAGTCAAACTGGGTTACAGTCCATGTAACCGCCTCTAAAATCTTCAATTCATCCTCAGGTTTATAATTTTTAAATTCATTAGAAAAGTCTACAACTGCAGTATTGTCTGTAATATCGACGCTTACCTCCGTTTCAGCAGGCAGTACAGCTGTAAAGCCATTCGGAAGCATATCCGTAACTGGCCCTCCTTCAACTAAATACTCAAGAGCTTGCTTCGCAACCGACTCCGTTTTCGGTAATGAAAAAGTCTGTGGTACTACATAGCCGTTCTTATCGAATAAATACAGTTCCGTCTTCACACTACCTTCACTTGCCTCTTCTGTATTTTCCTCTCCTTCCGTTCCCTCTATTACCTGGCCATCATCCGTGTATGTAACCGTTTGTGGCGGATCGATTTTCTCCTTTTCCTTCCCCTCCAGCAAGCCACAGCCAGACAAGAGAACAGATAAAGTAATCATTGATGTTAGTACAATTGTTCTTTTATTAATGGACATGCATATCCCTCCAAAGACAGTTTGTACTAACATATATACGAGCTTAATTTTAAATTAGACCGTTTCGCAACAAAAAAATTGGACAATCGAAAATCATTCTGAATCATTGCCAAGTCTACTGTTATTTTTTCAATCAACACTTCCAGTCTCAATGAATGATTTGCATTAAGATTTAAAGCCCCTCTTACCAATCTCGGCCTAAACGGACCCACAAAACAAGTTTTAATACTGGATTCTACCAAAAGCCTGTAATCGTACTCAATTTCTTTCCTATCGAAAATTTTCAGATAGGTTAAGAAAATTGAGCAACATTTTCACCTATTCATAATATGAAAATGACTATCAAGACAACTCAAAGCATTCATCATTCATCATTCATCTTTATTTACTGAAACTTTTTAGCGACAAAGAATTCGACTAAAGGTAGTAGAATCATCGCTAAACCTAATATTGCTAACAGAAAGACATTGATTGTACCATTTACTATTTCGTCAGCTGCCACAGCAATCAGAATTAAGAATAATAGAATGAAATAGCTGATTTTTGAGCTTTTTTCTGTAATTCGTTGACCAAGTTCCTCCTCGATTAGTATTCCGTCTTTCTCTTCTTTATTTCCCCATGTGATTGTCGATAAAAACATCATTAATAACGTGCCAATTACGATAACTTCTTGGAAGCCAACTGCTTTTCCCGTAATAATATTAAAAATTGTGTAGCCTATTACAATTAGAATAGCTGTACCAATTACTACAGCACCTATTTTTCGTGTCTTCATTAAATTTCCCCCTCATCACAAAATAAATGATCAACTGTCATCTCCAAAGTTTTCGCAAGCTTAAAAGCTAATTGTAAACTTGGGTCATATTTGTTATTTTCAATCGCATTAATTGTTTGCCTACTCACATTACATAAATCAGCTAACTTCCCTTGGGAAATGCCTTTCTTTTCCCGGCATTCTTTTATTCTATTTTTCATATGAACAGCACCTTCAAATCAAAGTGAATGTAAAACATATTTTACACCCATATTATAAAATAAGACGAAACAGGATGTCAAAGATCTTTTACATGTGTTCTCCTTTTAATATTTATGTGTTTTATGATTCTATTGATATTAGCTCATTTCGTGAGAAATCTTAGTCCCTCACATTTTTTAGCTATAACCAAAAAATAGCTTTGACTCGAAGAAAATTTTTTTCTTTGAGTCAAAGCAAACATGAGCCATAAATTTCCTGACATAAAAAAAAGCCCCCTTACAGGAGGCTTTCAGTCTTGCTTTCAATTTTGATTGTTTGCACATGAAGGATGCTTTTCCCTAACCATTGGCATGCTATTTTAGAAAAAATGCTGCTTGATCCGGTCGTGTAATACTCATGAGCAGGAACGGCGCTATTAGTTGTTAAAAGACCTTTATAATAAAGAATACTGCTCACCTCTCGTGCAGTTTCTTCACCTGAGCTTATTACTTTTACACTTTCGCCCATCATCGATTTAATAATCGGTTCTAGTAAAGGATAATGAGTGCAGCCGAGAATAAGAGTATCCAGCCCTTGATTCTTTAACGGAGCAAGGGTTTCTGCCACTACCCGTCTGGCAACAGGCCCATCGTATTCTCCACTTTCTACTAATGGAACAAATTTGGGGCAGGCTAATCCGCTGACTGAAACAGATCCGTTGATAGACTTTAAGGCTGTTTCGTATGCTCTACTCTTTATCGTTCCCTCTGTGCCAATGACGCCAATTTTATAATTCTCTGTCACCTTTAATGCAGAAATTGCTCCTGGATAAATAACACCAAGCACAGGAATTGGCAATGTCTGTCTAATTTCTTCCAAAGCAACAGCCGTTGCTGTATTACAAGCAATGACAAGCATTTTTATATTCTTCCCCAATAAAAAATTGGTCAGCTGCCATGTAAATTTCTTCACTTCTTCGCCCGTCCGTGGACCATATGGACAGCGGGCTGTATCGCCCAAATAAAGAATTTTTTCATACGGTAATTGGCGCATAATTTCTTTCGCAACTGTTAATCCGCCAATACCAGAATCAATAACTCCAATTGGTTGTTCCAAATAACTCGCCTCATTCTCGCATATCTTGATGTAATCGCATTAAATTATCTTTAAGCGCAATAACCTCTTCCGCAGAAAAATTTCGCAATACCTCTTGAAGGTACGCTTGACGTTTTTTGATTACTTCATCAATAATTCGTTCACCTTCCTCCAAAAGGTGTATTCGCACAACTCTTCGATCATTCGGATCTTTCACACGCTTGACAAGCTCATTTTTTTCCATCCGATCAACCAAATCTGTTGTCGTGCTGAATGCTAAATACATTTTATTCGATAACTCCCCGATTGTCATGTCTCCTTCCTCAAAGAGCCATTGCAATGCGACAAATTGAGGAGGAGTAATCGTATAGTTACTCAATATCTCTCTACCTTTTTGCTTAATAATTCCAGCTATGTATCGCAAGTCTTTTTCAATTTCCGCAACAATATCTAAGCCGTTGTTCTCTTGTATTTCCTCACGCTCCATCATTCCACAACTCCCTACTTTTAAAATACTACACAAGTTTTATTTCCATATTTAAAATCAAATGTGTAATGATTGATTAAACCCGTTCAAACATGCTTTTTCTTTTATTTTCTACTTTTTTCACATAAATTTCAAGCAAAATTCGCAGCGAGAATGTCGAAGTATGTCGAACAAAACAATTTTCACTAAACCAAAACCGTTGTTGAAATCGATTTTTGACTGAAGCGATTTTACGAGTAAACCGGCTTCCAAAAATGGATAGCCGGTTTGCATTTAAAGTTCTAGCTCTCCCATTCGAAGGAGTTCTACAACTGCTTGTGAACGCCCCTTAACACCGAGTTTTTGCATGGCATTCGAAATATGATTCCGAACCGTTTTTTCGCTGATAAACAGTTCACTAGCGATTTCTTTCGTTGTTTTATCTTGTACTAATAGCTCGAATACTTCTCTTTCACGTTTGGTGAGTAATGGCTTGTGAGTATATTCATTCTCCTTCAAGTATTGTAACCCTCCTTGCCTTCGCCAGCTATGAACAGCGGGATGGGTATATATTTAGTCACCATATCATATGTGAAGGGAACTATCTGAGTGACAACAATCCTTTAAAGGAGTTTTATATTTAAAAAAAATGTGCGGATGCGGAGTTATTGAATCAATTCGCCCTCCAACATTGCTGCCTTCACTTCACTTGACCAAGGAATACTTTTACCCGTTTTCTTAGAGACTTGAACAATCGTTCCTCTTCCAACAAAACAAATCTCTTCATTTTCTCTTTTTCCCATATAGTGAATATCAACTGAAGAAGTTCCAACACTATGAGCCCTAACATATATCCGTAGCTGTTCATCAAAGTACACTTGTTTGAGGAAATCACATTGCAGATCGGCGACAACAATGATCGCCTCACGTTTTCCATCAAGCCAATCTGTCATCATGCCCTTGCTTTTAAAATATTCAATTCTTGCTTCTTCATAATATGTAAAAGGCACAGTATTGTTCAAATGTCCAAACATATCAGTTTCAGAAAATCGCACTTTCACTGGATAATAAAAATCGAAGCGATGTTCCCAAGTTGCCAAATCTTCAATATAGCTTATTCTACTCATCTTATCTTTCCTTCCGTCAAGAAATGAATGACTATTCATTCATTATACTGCATGATCGAAATTTTGAAAATATTTAAGCTCGGAGCTCTTTATTTTTGGACAGTGCACTTTACAGTACTATCGATGAGAAATTCGCAATGAATAACGCAAAAAAGAGTATTCCAAACATATGGAACACCCTTTTTTCAAATTATACTTGGTCGCTACCGAAGAAGTTCTTAAATGATTGCAATGTAGTATCCCTGTTTAATGCAGCAATGGATGTTGTAAGTGGAATTCCTTTAGGGCAGGACTGAACACAGTTTTGAGAATTCCCACAGTTTGTAAGACCGCCATCTTCCATAATGGCATTTAAACGTTCTGCTTTATTCATTTCACCAGTTGGGTGAGCATTAAATAGGCGCACTTGTGAAAGTGGTGCAGGACCAATGAAATTTGATTTGCTGTTTACATTCGGACATGCTTCGAGACAAACTCCGCACGTCATACATTTTGATAGTTCATATGCCCATTGGCGCTTTACCTCAGGCATACGCGGTCCTGGTCCCAAGTCGTATGTCCCATCGATTGGAATCCAAGCCTTCACTTTTTTCAAGGAGTCAAACATTCTACTTCTATCTACTTGTAAATCACGGACTACCGGGAAAGTACGCATTGGTTCAAGCCTTATCGGCTGTTCCAGTTGATCAACGATTGCGGAACAAGATTGTCGAGGCTTCCCGTTGATAATCATTGAACATGCTCCACAAACCTCTTCTAGACAGTTCATATCCCAAGTTATCGGAGAAGTTTCTTTTCCTTCCGCATTTACAGGATTACGTCTGATTTCCATCAGTGCAGAAATCACGTTCATGTTGGGACGGTACGGTACATGAAATTCTTCCTGATATGGTTCAGAATCAGGAGAATCCTGTCTAGAGATTATGAAATGGACGGTGCTGTTTTCTGCCATCTCTTATTTCTCCTCCTTTTTCTTAGAGTAATCGCGCTTACGAGGTGCGATAAGGGAAGTATCAACTTCTTCATAGTGAAACTCAGGCGCAGTTTTCGCATCAACAAATTTTGCCATTGTTGTTTTTAAGAAATCCTCATCATTTCTCTCCGGAAATTCCGGCTTGTAATGAGCTCCACGACTTTCGTTGCGGTTATAAGCACCGAGTGTAATCACACGAGCAAGTTGGAGCATATTTTGAAGTTGACGAGTAAAAGTCGCTCCCTGATTACTCCATTTTGCCGTGTCATTAATATTAATATTTTCAAAACGCTCTAACAGCTCTTGAATCTTCTCGTCTGTTTTTAACAGTTTATCATTGTAGCGAACAACCGTTACATTATCTGTCATCCATTCGCCAAGCTCTTTATGGAGAACATATGCATTTTCTGTTCCGTTCATGGACATAATTTGATTCCATTTTTCTTCTTCTTGTTGGACATAGCCTTCAAATAGTGAAGAAGAAAGAGAATCAGCACTCTTTTCAAGTCCGTTAATATACTTCACTGCATTTGGACCAGCTACCATTCCACCATAAATAGCAGACAGCAAAGAATTAGCCCCTAAACGATTCGCTCCATGCTGTGAATAATCACACTCACCAGCAGCGAATAATCCAGGAATATTCGTCATTTGGTCATAATCAACCCATAAACCACCCATAGAATAATGAACGGCAGGGAAGATTTTCATTGGTAATTTACGAGGGTCCTCACCGGTAAATTTCTCATAAATCTCAATAATTCCACCGAGCTTAATATCAAGCTCCTTAGGATCTTTATGAGAAAGATCGAGGTATACCATATTCTCGCCATTAATTCCTAATTTCTGATTCACGCAAACATCGAAAATTTCACGGGTTGCGATATCACGCGGAACAAGGTTTCCATAAGCAGGATACTTCTCCTCTAAGAAATACCATGGCTTTCCATCTTTGTATGTCCAAACTCGGCCACCTTCACCACGAGCAGACTCACTCATCAGGCGAAGCTTATCATCTCCCGGAATTGCAGTAGGGTGGATCTGAATGAATTCACCGTTTGCATAATATACTCCCTGCTGATAAGCAATGGCCGCAGCAGAGCCTGTATTAATGACTGAATTAGTCGACTTACCGAAAATAATTCCGGGACCACCTGTTGCCAAAATCACTGCATCTGCGGGGAAGGATTTAATTTCCATTGAAGTGAGGTTTTGAGCAACGATTCCACGACAAATTCCTTCATCATCGATAATCGTCCCTAAAAATTCCCAGCCTTCAAACTTATTTACTAAACCGGCAACCTCATGGCGACGAACTTGTTCATCCAATGCATAAAGTAGCTGTTGTCCTGTCGTTGCCCCAGCAAATGCTGTACGGTGATGCTGTGTCCCACCGAAGCGACGGAAATCAAGCAAACCTTCAGATGTACGATTAAACATAACCCCCATACGATCAAATAAATGAATAATGCCAGGTGCTGCCTCACACATTGCTTTTACTGGCGCCTGATTTGCTAAAAAGTCACCGCCATAAATCGTATCATCAAAGTGAATCCAAGGAGAATCCCCTTCACCTTTTGTATTTACAGCTCCATTAATACCGCCTTGGGCACAAACAGAGTGAGAACGTTTTACCGGCACCAATGAAAATAACTCCACAGGTGTTCCATTTTCTGCTGCTTTAACTGTTGCCATTAAGCCGGCAAGTCCTCCGCCGACTACAATAATCTTACCTTTACCCATGCGTTTTCACTCCTTTATTTCCTCTTGCTACATGTCTACTAATCTATGAAACGAATGCGAATATTGCGCGAATTCCTACGATTGAAAGGGCAATGAAGATACCGATTGTGACATATGTTGAAATAAGTTGTGATCTCGGTGTCACTGTAATCCCCCAACTTACAGCAAAAGACCATAGTCCATTGGCAAAGTGAAAAATAGTTGAAACTACCCCAATTATGTAGAACCACAGCATAAATGGATTCGATAAAATATTCTCCATCATATTGAAGTTGACTTCAGCTCCAAAAGCAGCCGCTATTCTTGTTTCCCAAACATGCCACACAACAAAGATTAACGTGACAATTCCGGTAAAACGTTGAAGAACAAACATCCAATTCCGGAAAAAATTATATCTACTCGCATTATTTTTTGCTGTAAAAGCAATATAAATGCCATAGATAGCATGGAACAATAACGGTAGGAAAATAACAAAAATTTCAAGAACATAACGGAATGGCAATGATTCCATAAAGTGTGCTGCTTTATTGAAGGAATCTGCTCCCTTTGTAGCAAAATGATTCACTACAAGATGTTGGATAAGAAACAGTCCAACTGGAATAACCCCTAGCAATGAATGCAATCTGCGATAAAAATACTCTCGATTACCCGCCATAAATTTACCCCCTTTAAATTTTGAAAGCTCTAGCGGTCACTTCTCCCTATTCCCCTTAAAGAGAATATGTATCAGCTAAATTGAAAAAATGTCGAATAATTTTTTACAATTATGTGACAAGTCCATTTTACTCTCTCCCTCTAAGACCGTCAAGAAAACGTATACACAAAATACCCTATAAAAACAAAATCTTTCGACTATATAAACAAAATATCCCCGCATTTGTGTCACTTTTTTTCGATATATTAGAATAACAAAATTTGCTAATATACTGACGATTGTTTTTTTATATTTCGTGCGTAAAACAGTCAAAAATGTATATAATAGAATCATAGAAAGAGGGGAGAGCATTGACTGAAATGATTACTTCTGAAAATACACATCCATCAGAACCCAAAAATGTTCCAGCATTTGGGTATGAACTGATTCGAGAAATTTTAATACCAAGTCTTCTCGGAAAAGAAACTTCCGCCATTCTTTATTGGGCCGGTAAAGATTTGGCGCGTAAATTCCCACTAAATAGTTTCGATGAAACAGTCGATTTCTTCGAAAAAGCTGGATGGGGATACTTAACCATTAAAGAAGAGTCAAAAAATGAGCTTCTAGTAGAATTGACAAGCCCTTTAATCTCCGAAAGACTTCGAAAAAAAGAAATCTCTACCTTTCAACTGGAAGCAGGATTTTTAGCTCAACAGGTTGAAGCTCAAAAAAATGTCGTTGCTGAAGCATATGAACATCCAAAGAGACGAGCCAAAAAAGTTGTGTTCACGATAAAGTGGGACAATAAAGATACGATCGAATAGCATACCTCTATTAATCGATAACCAGTTGTTCATAAATGGAGCCAAAAAGCACTAGCATGCTTTTTGGCTTTTTTCTTTTATGATTTCACTGTTGTACCTGCTAATTCAAAAGCTTGATGTAATGAATCTACAGCACGGATCATATTTCCCTCTTCTACAACAGTTGAAACCTTTATTTCAGATGTACTGACCATCTTTACTTCAATAGACTCATTTGCCAGCACTTCAAACATTTTCGCAGCAACACCTGGATTTGAAACCATACCTGAACCAACAATTGATACTTTTGCTAGATCTGATTCGAATTGCACATTCTCATATTTTAGACTTTCCTTATTGTCCGCTAAAACCTGCAGCGTATCCTTTAGATCCTCTGAATGGATAGAAAATGATAAATCTGTTGTATTTTTGTTCGTTGTACTTTGGATAATTATATCAACATTAAGGTGATTATTCGCCAATGTCGTAAAAATCGTTGATAAGCTTGATAATGTATTGGATAAACCTAATACGGTAACCTTTGTAATTTTATCTTCAAAGGCAATCCCCCGTACTACTAAATTTTGCTCCATTTTTCCTTCCTCCTCGATGATTGTTCCTGATTCCCTTTCCATACTGGAGCGTACTTCTAAAGGAACATGATAATTTTTAGCAAACTCAACCGCTCTCGGATGCAAAACTCCAGCACCTAAATTAGCAAGCTCTAGCATCTCATCATAGGAGATCGAGAGTAATTTTCGAGCTCCTTTTACATAGCGAGGATCAGTCGTAAAAACCCCTGTAACATCCGTATAAATATCACATTTATCCGCTTTTAATGCTGCCGCAAGCGCAACCGCTGTCGTATCAGACCCTCCACGCCCTAATGTAGCTATCTCTCCATCGGCCGTAGCCCCTTGAAAGCCAGCGACAATGACAACTTTTCCTTTTGCAAGTTCAGCTTGTAAGCGGGTGCTTTCAATATTTAGAACACGAGCATTCCCAAATACCGGTTCTGTTTCAATCCCCGCTTGCCAGCCGGTAAATGAGATCGCATCATAGCCTTTATGTTGTAATGCCATCGCTAACAGCGAAATTGTAATTTGTTCCCCGGTTGTTAAAAGCATATCCATTTCCCTTTTGCTTGGACTAGATGTAACTTCCCCTGCAAGCGACACAAGCTGATCTGTTGTTTTGCCCATAGCAGAGACTACTACGACAACATCATTGCCACGATTCTTTTCCTCAATGACTCTTTCTGCCACATTGAGAATTCTTTCTGAATTTCCTACAGAGGTTCCCCCAAACTTTTGTACAATTAATCCCATGCCGTTCCCTTCTTTCTTCCCAGTATGTCCATCATAGTTGAACAGGCAATAAAAAAGCAGTGAGATATTATCTCACTGCTGCGCTGTAACAACGTAAAAAAACAAGGTATTACGTCTTCGCAAAGTAAGATAGCTCTCCAAGACAAACAAGTCTTGACAATTCTGCACCTATTCAGTCACAGAACCAGCAAAAAAAGGAATGAGCCTTTCTTCACTTCGGCGGCCCACCCCTTTCAAGACTTTTCTTCGAAACTCATCTTTCTCCAAGCCCTTACTCTTCGTGTCCGCACCTCTACCTTCACTTTATTAATTCGGCCTTTCCTTGCTTTTAGATCACTTCTAAAAAATTTGAAAAGTACCGTACAAATAAATTTGTATTACTGAACTACCTCTTAGATGTAAATGTCGATTTTGGACATTTACAAAAAAATTTTAGAGATCAGCAATTAACAAGTGATAGCGATATAAAATTGTCCTAATTATAGCACAGCTATTTTATGAAAACAACGTCATTCCTGTAGTTTTTTATATAGGTTCTCTGCTATATTCGCTGGAATTCCCAGTTCTCTGAACTGTTCAACCGGTGCTTCTTTCATTTTTTTCACAGATCCAAAATACTTCAATAACTGCTTTTTTCTCTTCTCTCCAATTCCTGGTATGCCGTCCAAAATGGATTGGAAAGCGGTTTTTCCACGTAATTGACGATGGAAGGTAATCGCAAATCGATGTACCTCATCCTGAATTCTTTGCAGAAGATAAAACTCTTGACTGTTCCTTGCCAAAGGAATGATTTCAAGAGGGTTGCCATATAAAAGCTGTGACGTCCGGTGCTTGTCATCCTTTACTAAACCCGATAGAGGAATATCTAATCCCAGTTCATTTTCAAGCACATCCCGAACTGCTTCTACATGTCCTTTTCCACCATCAATTATAATTAAATCTGGTAGCGGCAAATGTTCCTTTAATACTCTCGAATACCGCCGTCTAACCACTTCCCTCATTGATTCATAATCATCGGGACCTTTGACTGATTTGATTTTATATTTGCGATACTCCCGTTTTGCCGGCTTTCCGTCAATAAAAACAACAAGTGCTGAGACTGGATCTGTCCCTTGTATATTTGAATTATCAAAAGCTTCAATACGCCGTGGAATCGAAATGCCCAGTTCGTTTCCTAATTGTTCAACAGCTTTAATCGTGCGCTGTTCATCCCGTTCCACAAGAGAGAATTTTTCCTTTAACGCAATTGTTGCATTCTTTTCAGCAAGCTTGACGAGGTTCTTTTTTTGACCGCGTTTTGGCTTTGTTATCTTTACGTTTAAAAGTTTTTCCGCGAGTTCCTCATCGACCTTTTCTGGCAAAAGAATTTCTTTCGGTTTAAAATGGCTTGCCTCATCATAGAAACGGCCCAGATAGGTTAGAAATTCCTCTTCTGGTTCATTATAAAAAGGGAACAGTGAAACATCCCGTTCAATCAGCTTCCCCTGTCTGACAAAGAAAACTTGGACGCACATCCAGCCCTTATCTACTGCATAACCGAATACATCTCGATCAGTAAAATCAGTTGACGTCATTTTTTGTTTTTCCATTGTCGACTCAATATGCGCAATTTGATCACGAAATTCCTTTGCTCGTTCAAAATCAAGCTCTTCAGAAGCCTTTAGCATTTTTTCCGTTAATTCTTTTTTGATTTCTTGATAGCCACCATTTAAAAACCTCGTGATTTCTTCAACCATTTCACGGTATGTCGTTTCCGGCACCTCATTGATACATGGTGCTAGGCACTGACCTAAATGATAGTATAAACAAACACGATCAGGGAGAGTCGCACATTTGCGAAGAGGATAAATACGATCGAGTAATTTCTTCGTTTCATTTGCAGCCCCGACATTGGGGTAAGGGCCAAAATACTTCCCTTTGTCCCTTTTAACCTTTCTCGTTGTAATTAAGCGGGGGTGGCGCTCTGCTGTAAGTTTAATGAAAGGGTATGTTTTATCATCCTTTAACATCACATTATATTTCGGATCATGTTTTTTAATTAAGTTTAGTTCAAGCAAAAGTGCTTCCATATTAGATGAGGTTACGATATATTCAAAATCCTCAATTTCATTAACGAGCACTTGCGTTTTTCCATTATGGGAGCCAGTAAAATAAGATCGCACCCTATTTTTGAGAACCTTCGCTTTCCCAACATAGATAATTGTTCCTTGCCGATCCTTCATAAGATAACATCCCGGCTGGTCTGGAAGAAAAGCTAATTTGTTTTTTAAATTGTCGTTCATCATAAATCTCATCCCAACTTTGCAATTCTTGAGATAAATATAACATAACTAGCAATGAAGTGCTTGCAAGAAAAGCGCAGGGCGTACCTGCGCAGTAATTATCGTTCGTTTTGTTCCAGCGGGATGAAGCTTCCCGTCTATTCTCGAGGCAAGGTCAACTTACAAGGCAAAAATCCAAAGTGAACTCACCAAAAGCTAGAAACTCCAAGTACCGATTTTTTATTTGTAGCTAAAGACAAGATGCACTCATTAAACGAAAGCGATAAAAAAGCTTCCGACATGGTCTGCCGGAAGCCTTAATTTTTATAAGTGTGAGTTTAAACGTTCAGCTAAAGCCTCTTTTGGCTGGAAGCCAACCACTTTGTCTACAACTTCCCCATCTTTGAATACCAATAATGTAGGAATACTCATCACACCAAACTTAGCTGCTGTTTCTTGATTATCGTCGACGTCAAGCTTAACGATTTTCAACTTTTCTCCAAGTTCTGAATCTAACTCCTCAAGGACAGGAGCAATCATTTTACAAGGACCGCACCAAGGTGCCCAAAAATCAGCTAGTACTACACCAGAGCCTGTTTCAGTATCAAAATTTTGGTCAGTTACATTTGTAATTGCCATTATATATTTACCTCCTAAAAATGAACTGGCTATGAATTTGATCACATGCCCAACTTCATAGCAATTTTCTGTAAAGCTATACTATCGACAGTATATCACCGTTTATGCTATGATGCGAATAATTTGTTCGAAAGTAATTTTCCCATAAATCTCGCATCTATTCATGCTGTCCTTCACATCCACCTATATAAATGAAACGAGCGGTTTCATACACCGCTCGTTTCATTATTTAGGCATTCACTTTCAATTTCTTGAATTCTTCTGTCAGCATTGGAACAACTTCAAACAAGTCCCCAACAATACCATAATCTGCAACATTAAAGATATTTGCTTCTGGATCTTTATTAATCGCCACGATGACTTTTGAATTGGACATGCCTGCTAAATGTTGAATCGCTCCAGAAATTCCACAAGCAATATAAAGATCAGGTGTTACAACTTTACCCGTTTGACCGATTTGCAATGAATAGTCGCAATACTCTGCGTCACATGCACCTCGAGATGCGCCAACAGCTCCACCAAGCACATTTGCAAGTTCTTTTAGCGGTTCAAATCCTTCTTCACTTTTAACTCCTCGGCCCCCAGCGACAACCACTTTCGCTTCAGAAAGATCAACCCCTTCAGTTGCTTTTCTAACAACCTCTTTGATAATTGTTCGCAAGTCTTTAATATCAACCGCTAGAGTAGAAACTTCTCCTGTTCTCGATTCATCCTTCTCTATTGGAGCAATATTATTCGGACGAATGGTTGCAAATATCAAACCATCTGTCACAATTTTCTTTTCAAAGGCCTTTCCTGAATAAATTGGACGAGTAAAGACAATATTTCCACCTGTTACTTCAATGCTTGTGACGTCCGAAATTAATCCCGAATGAAGTTTGCTCGCAATTTTCGGTGAGAGGTCCTTCCCTAAAGATGTATGACCGATAATAAGCCCTTGAGGCTGCTCTTCTTCGATAACAGCTAATAACCCTTGAGCATATCCATCTGATGTATAATGGGCCAATTTTTCATTTTCAACGACAACGACTTTGTCCGCACCATTTTTTATTAATTCTTCAGCTAGAGGCTGAACTGAATCCCCCAGTAAAACACCGACCACTTCGCCGCCTTCAGCGACTGTCTTGGCAGCGGAAATTGCTTCATGCGATACGTTACGCAATTGTCCGTCACGGACTTCACCTAACACTAAAACTTTTCTAGCCATTTCGATTCCTCCTGTGTAATAGATTCAGAGATTAACATCATAATTTTTTTACAAGGTCTTTATTTAATTCGCACACGCTTCTTAAACTCAAACTACTTTTGCCTCATTATGAAGAAGATCCACTAATTCCTTCACTTGGGCGGAAAGGTCTCCTTCCAGAACTCTCCCTGCTTCTTTCTCGGCTGGTAAGAAAATTTCAATCGTTTTAGTCTTCGCTTCAACGTCATCCTCTTCCAAATCAAGATCATCCAGTTCAAGCTCGTCTAAAGGTTTCTTCTTTGCCTTCATAATCCCTGGCAAAGATGGGTAGCGTGGTTCATTTAAGCCTTGTTGAGCTGTGACAAGTAAAGGCAAGCTTGTTTGAATGACCTCTGAATCACCTTCTACATCCCGGACAATAGTCACTTCCGAACCATCTATTTCTAATTTTGTAATGGTCGTTACATATGGAATTTGAAGAAGTTCTGCAACACGCGGTCCAACCTGACCTGAACCGCCGTCAATCGCAACATTTCCGCCAATGATTAAATCGGCCTCTTTATCTTTTAAATATTCTGCAAGAATTTTTGCTGTTGTATACTGGTCGCTATCTTCAAGCTCATCTTCAATATTGATCAGTACTCCCTTGTCTGCACCCATTGCTAATGCAGTCCGCAATTGCTTTTCAGCTTCTTCATTCCCAACCGTAACAACTGTCACTTCTCCACCTTTTGAATCGCGAATCTGAATTGCTTCTTCTATTGCATACTCATCATAAGGATTGATGATGAACTCGGCACCATCCTCATTAATTTTGCCACCAGCAATGGAAATTCTCTCTTCTGTATCGAACGTTCTTTTCATTAATACAAAGATGTTCATGATTTTCCCTCCTAATATATTCCGGATAGATGATTCGGTTTAAGTCTTTTTTCCTATGTTAAAGAGGCTTGGAATGCAAGCTCTTAAACGCAATACGAATTGTTAACGCTCTCAAATTATAGAATAGAAAATGTTTTCAAAAAATTTAGTGTGAAATAAAATGAGTTATCTACCTTTAAATACAGGCTTCCTTTTTTCAAGAAAGGCAGCAATTCCTTCTTTTGCATCTTCTGAGCGGAATACTTCGCCAAACAATTCAGCTTCTCTTTTAACCCCTTGATAAAATTCCTTCGTTTTCGAATAATTCAACAGTTCAATTGTTGCTTTCAAAGACAATGGACTTTTCTTCGCAATTTTCTGCGCCATTGCCTGCGCCTTTTCCAACAGTTCATCTTCGTGATAAGCATGATTGGCTAAACCATATTGGACTGCTTCTTTACCTGTAATCGGGTCACTTGTAAACATCATTTCAGCAGCCATCGCTGCTCCTACATATCGAGTCAGGCGTTGAGAGCCTGCAAACCCTGGAATAATTCCTAGCTGTAATTCCGGCAACCCTAATTTTGCGGTTTCAGACACAAGCCTGAAATGACAGGCCATTGCTAACTCTAACCCACCGCCAAGAGCCGCACCATGAATGGCAGCGATAATCGGCTTCGGAAAAGTCTCCATTCGTTCAAATAGTTCCTGACCATTTGTTCCTAGCCTTGCAAAGTCTTCTCCAGACTGGACTGAGGTAAATTCCTTTATATCTGCTCCAGCAGAGAAAAACCTCCCTTCACCATGAATCAAAACAACCCGAATCTCTTCGTTTTGTTCTAATTCATTTAATACCTCGGCTAGTTCCTTAATGACTTCTGAAGACAAAGCATTGGCAGGTGGACGATTTAGTTTAATCGTCGCGACATTTTGCTCATCTGACCAACTTAAATAGTTCATTTACCTTCCCCCTTATATTTTGCCATTATTGCTCCCCACGACAACCATTTAGAAGCAGCTTGTGAACCGGTGCTGCGAGCGCTTGTAAATCATATTTCAAATCATTCATCACCCATGTTGTCGCTGTTTCATCCATTGTTCCAAAAATCATTTGCCGGGCAAGTCTTAAGTTTAAGGCCGCAGCAAACTCTCCATTTTCCTTACCCTCCAATAATATTTGGTCGATAACTTTTAAATACCCTTTTAATACTTGATTAATCCTCAGGCGAAGCTCCTTGTTGGATTGCCGTAATTCTAGCTGTGTGACAATGGCTAAATGGCGATCTTCGGATAGAATCTTAAAATGCGTTTCTACCATCATTAATAATTTCTCTGCCGCTGTGGCCTTTCCTGCAATTTGCTCTTCAATTTTTTCGACAAAGCTTCCCATTTTTTCTTGAAAGAGAGAGATGAGAATATCTTCTTTATTTTTAAAATATAAATAGATCGTACCATCTGCTACCCCTGCCTGCTTCGCAATTTTGGACACTTGGGCCTGATGATAGCCGTTCTCGGCAATCACGATGACAGCAGCATCTATAATTTGTTTGTATTTTGGTTTATTCTTTTTCAACGAGATCTCTCCTTCCAAGAAACACAGACATATGTAACATTGTGATATCTATCCTTACCTTAAGGCAGCAATTTTTTAAATTGCTTTTTAAGCATCTAGTGGAAAAATGTTATGAACAAGGGCTTTGACCTTTATTTTCACACAGATTCTAACCTTTATAATCTAAACACATGATATAATCGATTCAGTTACCAATTCAAAAAAGAAAATTATGAATGAATAATCATTCATAATTTTATGATAGACGTGTATTTGCTTTATGTCAAGAAAATATCTTCCGATTATTATAGTAAAAAAGGACAAGTTTTTCCCTTTCCATTATGCCTTTATTTGTTCTTCATCTTGCCATTTTTTCTTTTCTTCATCCACTAAGGATCTGCGCAAAATTTTCCCTACTGCCGTTTTCGGCAATTCGTTTCTAAATTCGTATATTCTCGGTACCTTATATGAGGCTAAATGCTTTCTTGCAAATTGATCTAATTCCTCTTCTGAGACATCCGCACCTTCTTTTAACACAACATAAGCTTTAACCGTCTCTCCTCGATACGGATCTGGAACTCCTGCTGCCACTACTTCTACAACATCTGGATGTTCATATAAGACCTCTTCTATTTCCCTTGGATAAATATTAAAACCACCTGCAATAATCATATCTTTTTTCCGATCGACTACGTAAAAGTAGCCGTCCTCGTCCATATAACCAAGATCACCTGTTAACAGCCAACCATCCTTCAACGTTTGTGCTGTTTCTTCTGGACGATTCCAGTAACCCTTCATAACTTGCGGCCCTTTAATACATATTTCCCCAATTTCTCCCGCTGGCAGCTTTTCCCCTGTCTCTAGAGAAAAGATCGCAGCATCCGTATCCGGCCATGGCACACCAATACTCCCTTTTATGCGTGGACGATCCCAGAGAAAGTTTGCATGGGTGACAGGTGAGGTTTCCGTCAAGCCATATCCTTCAACAAGCTTTCCTCCAGTAACTTCCTCGAATTTCTGTTGTACCTCAACAGGGAGCGGTGCTGAACCTGAAATACAGGAATCAATGGATGAAAGATCATATTTTTGTAAATCAGGGTGATTCAACAAGCCAATATACATCGTTGGAGCTCCAGGAAATAAAGTAGGACGCTGCTTTTCTATCGTTTTTAAAGCAGTTTCCATATCAAATTTTGGTAAAAGAACCATTTTATTTCCTTGCATTACAGATAAAATCAATACAGTTGTCATTCCATACACATGAAAAAATGGCAGAAATCCTAGAACAACTTCCTCACCCTTTTTACATTTATACAGCCACGCTTCACACATTGATGCATTTGCTGCTAGATTTTTATGAGTGAGCATAACCCCTTTCGGAAAACCGGTCGTTCCCCCCGTATATTGCAATAAAGCAAGATCCTCTTCAAAATCAAACTCATGCTCCTGCAATGCTTTTTGAGGCTGTCTCAATATTTCGGCAAATAGATGCTGGTTTCCCTCATGCTTTACATTGACAGAAAAACCGTACTGCTTCTTCTGAATATATGGATAAACCAAGTTTTTCGGAAACGGCAAATAATCTTTGATAGCGGTTACAATTATATGCTGCAAAGCAGTTTTCGGCATCACCTTAGTGACGCGCGGATAAAGAATATCTAATGTCACAATCATTTTCGAGCCTGAATCATTCATTTGATACTCAATTTCTCTTTCCATATAAAGCGGATTCGTTTGTACAACAATGCCGCCAGCGAACAATATTCCATAATAACTAATCACAGATTGCGGACAATTAGGCAGCATGATCGCAACTCTATCGCCCTTCTCAATACCTAAGCTTTGCAAATAAGCGGCAAACTTAAGTGATGCAGAGTACACTTCCTGGTAAGTCATCTCCTTGCCCATGAAATGAATGGCTATTTTATTTGGATTTTTTTCAGCTGTGTTCTTTAAATAGTTTTGGACAGGTTCATTTGAGTAGGTCAATGTATGTGGAATTTCTTCTGGATAGCACTTTAGCCACGGTTTCAAATCAGTCATAGTAGCCCCCCCATTCTTATAATTTTTTGAACATTCTAATTGTTCATCATTAATTATAATATAGGAGCATTTCAGTGACAATCAAATATTGCTTGCCAGTTTAGCCAATCGTGTCTTATTGATTTTCGCTAAGAAATTAATAACTTCCATTAATGCAAAACAAAAGTGCACAATACCTTGCAGGAACAATTAAGTTTTGATTTGTTCCTGCAAGGCGTTATCGAAAGAGCTTTCTCTCCGACTCAACATCGCCTTCCAAATGCCTGTTTAAACGATAATAAAACCACCTGATTGGGCCGACTGTTGCTCACGCTTCACCTGGTTCCGCAGGAAGGCTTGTGAAAAAACTAAGCCGCAACAAATAAAGTTCATAGTTGCAATCACGAAAAAAACAAAATCCATCGAAAAGGCTCCCTATGGATGGATTTTGTCATTTTTGGATTGGAATTGCGCTAAAAACGTTGATTTCCTCTCCAGACGCTTGCTTTCCGGGGGGCGTGCGCCGAGCCTCCTCCTCGTGGATGCTCGTGCGGGGTCTCGGCTGTCACGCTATTCCCCCAGGAGTCAAGCGCCTTCCGCTCCAATCAACGAGTTTGGCACTCACTCATCCTTAATCTCTTTCCATTCTTCTTTCTCAAATTTCTCAGGAGGAAAAGGCTTCTTCCCATGTTCTTCGCGATCTAAATTGAGTTCCATTTGAATTCACAAAATGTCATATAAATAGCGATACGTTTTCATGTTGAAAGATCACTCTCATTAGGTAAGGTGAAATACTTGAAGGAAAGTCCCATAGGCTCGAGGTTGACTATAAAAGATAAATAATCCCGATCACAACAAATACAGCACATAAAACAAAAAGAATTTTTGCCAATTTCTCCAAATGTACTCGCTCCTTATGCGATATTCGCACCAATTACAAATGATAAACTAATCGAAATCATCATAGAAATAAATCCGACAGCTCGATTATCCTTTTCTATTTCTTCATCCACTTTAAATTTTGGGGTGAAAAATTCAAAAATAAAATATCCAACCAACAACATTAAAAAACCATAGGCTCCCCAGCCAACCATCGTAAATAACGTATCATGTTGTGAGATAGAATGTCTAAATACGTTCACAATCCCAAAAATTTTTCCTCCTGTAGCCATTGCCACTGCTAAATTCCCATTTTTAATTTCTTCCCAGTTTCGATACCTCGTTACAAGCTCAAAAATGGCTAAAAACACAATAAGACATAAAATAACAATACTAAAATAAGCGGCAGTTTCTACATAAATATTCTCCCAAAAACCGGTCATCTTGAACTCACCCCATTATTTAAGATTCTACTAGAAGTAGAGATTTTTTATTTAAATTCAACCACTGTAACGCCAGTTCCTCCTTCTCCAGCATCACCAAAACGAATCTTTTTCACAGAACGATGATTTCGCAAATATTCTTGGACCCCCTGTCTCAAGGCACCGGTTCCTTTTCCATGAATAACTGAAACACGGGGATATCCTGCAAGAAGGGCATCATCAATATATTTTTCTACGCGGACAAGGGCATCCTCAAATCGTTCGCCTCTTAAATCTAATTCTAACCCAACGTGGAAATCCTTGCCTTTAATCGTAGCCATTGGTTGTGTCTGTACGGCTTTTTCACTTTTTATAAATTGCAAATCTGCTTCATTGACCTTCATTTTTAAAATGCCTATTTGAACTTGCCATTCTTTATCGGAAACCTGTTCAATCAGATTGCCTTTTTGGTCAAAACTCACTACTTTTACTTCGTCGCCTGGTTTGAAAACATGTGTACTGTTCTTTTGAACTGCTGCCTTTTTCGACTGTTTCGTCTTTGGAACTGCCTCCTCAAGCCGTTTCTTTGCTTCAATCAGTTCATGCTCCTTCACTTCCGCCTGCTTCTCTATTTGCATTTTCCGCAAGGAGCGAATGACTTCTTCTGACTCTACCTTCGCCTTTTCAATGATCTCTTGAGCCTTTTCTTTCGCTTTTTCTTCCAGTGTTTCTTTTCGAGTATAATATTCAGCCATGTGCTTCTGCAGATCTTGATGAAGCTTTTCTGCATCCCTTAATAAGCCATGTGCTTCTTCAAGTTCAGCCTCAGCCTGCCTACGATTTTCCTCTAGGGCAGCGATCATCCCTTCCACTTGATTCGAATCAGCACTAATATATGATTTAGCCGTCGCAATTACAGCCTCCTTCAAACCTAAACGCTTTGAAATTTCAAAAGCATTGCTTCGCCCCGGCACACCGATAAGCAGCTTATACGTCGGACTTAATGTCTCAATATCGAACTCCACGCTAGCATTTGTAACCCCTTCTCGATTATAGCCATATGCTTTCAATTCAGGATAGTGGGTTGTCGCAATGACCCTTGCCCCGCTTTTGTACACTTCATCTAAAATGGAAATGGCAAGTGCAGCCCCCTCCTGTGGGTCTGTTCCTGCTCCCAGTTCATCAAACAAAACTAAGCTTTGAAAATCGACTTCATTTAAAATATCAACAATATTGACCATATGTGAGGAAAAAGTACTTAAACTTTGCTCAATCGATTGTTCATCGCCAATATCTGCGAAGACCGATCCAAAAACAGCCATTTCCGAACCATCTAATGCCGGAATTTGTAATCCAGCTTGCGCCATTAACGTACAAAGGCCAACTGTTTTTAACGTAACGGTTTTTCCTCCAGTATTTGGTCCGGTAATCACAATGGTAGTAAAGTCCTTACCAAGGTAAATATCGTTTGCGACTACTTCATCTCCAGGAATTAATGGGTGCCTTGCTTTAACAAGATTTATCCGCCCCTCATTATTCATTTTCGGCTTAGAAGCTTTGATTTTGTTCCCATAGCGTGCCTTCGCAAACATAAAATCAATTTGTGCAAGAACATCGACAATCTGTCTTAACTCCACATTGAATTCAGCAACGCGGGTAGATAATTCGATTAAAATACGCTCTATTTCCTGCTGTTCTTTGATCCGAATTTCTTGAAGCTCATTGTTCAGTTGAACAATCGACTGCGGTTCAATAAATAATGTTTGACCGGAAGAACTTTGATCATGAATAATTCCACCGTAATGGCCGCGATACTCCTGTTTAACAGGAATAACAAAACGGTCATTACGAATGGTGACAATTGCATCAGAAAGCATCTTTTGCGCATTCGAAGAACGAATCATACTTTCTAACCTCTCACGAACACGATTTTCTTTCGTCCTTAATTGGTTTCTTAAAGAACGTAGCAATTCACTGGCACTATCCAAAATCACTCCGTTATCGTCAACAGCCATTCGAATCGCATCTTCTAATTCAGCTAATACAACTATCTCATTCGTCAATTCATGAAGATATGGTAGTGATAGTTCTTCCTCTAACAAATCATTGATAAATTTCTTAATCATCCGGCTGGCATGGATCGTGCTTGATATTTGCATCAGTTCTTGAGGACTAAGCATTCCACCGATATCCGCTCTTTTAATATGGGGCCTTATATCATAAATGCCACCTAACGGTACATTTCCTTTTAAACGTAAAATATTAGTGGCTTCATCCGTCTCTTCTTGACTTCTAACAACCGTCTCAAAATCAGCTGAAGGCTTTAGCTCTTCCACGAGCTGCCTTCCTAAAGACGATGAAGCAAGCTCGAGTACCTGCTCTTTCACTTTATGAAATTCTAAAACCTTTAAAACGCGCTGTTGCATGGAGAACAATCCCCCTTTTCTTTAAACAAAGCTGTTTATTTTTTAATGTTTTGTATTGAATCTTTAACTTCTCTTATTTTTGCTAACATGAATAACTGCCTTTTTTGCTTGTCTGGGGCGGCAAAGCAAAAGAAATATATAAATGAAGTTAGCTTTTTCCTTTACTCGATTTCCATTTTACGCAATCGAAGTCAAGTAGGCTAGTATAATATATTGTTTAACGTTCGTGTAAAAATTGCAGCAGCTCGTCCAAGCTTAATGCATTCAGGACATTGCTTCGTTTAATCCATCCTTTTTTGGCTGTCGAAACTCCAATGCTCATATGCTCCAGCGTCTCCATCCTATGGGCGTCCGTATTAATCACCACTTTAACACCAGCTTCTTGTGCTTTTTTAATGTGCTCTGCACTTAAATCAAGGCGATTTGGATTGGCATTAAGCTCCAAAGCAGTATTTGTTTCTTTAGCCAGTTCAACTAAGAAATCAATGTCTACTGAATATCCTTCCCTTATTCCGATTTTTCTCCCTGTTGGATGGGCAATAATATCGACATGTTGATTGTTTAATGCATTTATCAGTCGCTTCATTATTTGTTCCTTCGTTTGGGAAAAACCTGAATGAATGGAGGCAATCACAAGGTCCATCTCTTCGAGGAAGTCATCTTCAAAGTCAAGGGAGCCATCTGGAAGAATATCCATTTCCACTCCAGCAAGTATGGTGATATCATCGTATTTCTCATTTAATTTCGCAATTTCTTCCCGTTGACGTCTTAGACGCTCTTCATCTAAACCATTCGCTACCTTTAAAAACTTCGAATGATCAGTAATGGCCATATACTTATAGCCGAGCTTACGGCACTCGTTAATCATTTGCTCAATCGAATGTGCCCCATCACTCCAGGTTGAATGCATATGTAAATCACCTTGAATGTCCTCTATAGAAATAATATTTAGTTCTTCAGAGTAGTTTTCGATTTCCTTCCCATCTTCCCTCATTTCCGGAGGAATTAGCGGCAGATTGAAATGTTGATAAAAATCAGCCTCTGACTTAAATGTTAATATTTCACCTGTTTCAGCCACTTCAACACCATACTCGCTAATTTTTTCACCACGCTCTTTAGCAAGCTGTCTCATGCGCACATTATGATCCTTAGAGCCCGTAAAATGATGGAGTGTGGTGGCAAATTCCTCAGGTTTGACTAAACGGAAATCAACCGAAACATCATAGCTGTAATCAAGAATGAGCGATACTTTTGTTTCCCCAGCAGAAACAATCTCCTTTATATTCTCAAACTTTAGTAGTTGTTCCTTAACTGCTGATGGTTTGGCAGTTGATATAATAAAATCTAAATCTTTGACCGTTTCTCTTACCCGGCGAATACTCCCCGCTCTTGAAAAACGTTCCACGTCATGCATTTTTTCCAGTTCCTCTTCAAGATGCTGGGCAATTGGCAGCATATAAGCGAGCGGAAGACGGTCTGGCTGGTTTCCCACACTTGCTATGGCAGCCAATATTTTTTCCTCTGTTTTCTGTCCAAAACCAGCTAGAGCTCTCACCTTTTTCTCGAGGCATGCTTTCCTTAAATCGTCAACATTTTCGATCCCTAACTCCTTATGAAGCTTAGCGATCTTTTTCCCACCTAAACCCGGTAGTTGCAGAAGGAGAACAAGTCCATTCGGCACTTGCTCTTGCAATTCTTTCAGGACGACGGATTGTCCTGTCTGCAGAAATTCCTCAATTACAGAGGCGGTGCCCTTCCCGATCCCTTGCAGCTTTGTAAAATCTTCTATTTCATCGATCGTTTGTTCCTCTACTTCAAGCGCTGCCGCTGCCTTGCGAAACGCTGAAACTTTAAAAGGATTTTCTCCCTTTAGCTCCATATAAACCGCGATCGTTTCCAGCAATCGAATGACATCCTTTTTACTAACAGTCATCATATCACCTCTTAAAAATGGATTTTTATATATTGGTCATACTGAATGGTGTATGAAATTTTGGTTACACACGAATTGAGGAAAATATCGTTATAACAACAATCAAGCCTAAAAATATCGCCCTTGTTTTACAAGTATCGTTAAATCCGTTACAATTATTGTTACCTTATTTTGCAGATGGAAACATTTTCATATTGTAGCGGTCAATAGGATCAAATTATTACATTGTAACACTTTTCATACACCCTCTGACTTAAAAAAACTTCTCTAAAACAGAGAAGTTTTAAGATGCGATATAGTCAATCCATAGCTCTTTAATTTGACTAGAAAAATATGGAGTATTTTCTACAATCATATTGGCAAGTGCAGAGTTCCCCAGTGCATTTTGCACAACTTCAATCGGCAAGAGAGCTGATATGTAAAGAACAATAAATAGCACAAGATAAACTTCGACAAAACCCAGTAGTCCACCAGCCCAAACATTCAACATTTTTAAAATAGGGAGGTTAGCAACAAAATCCAACATACTTCCGATAATTTGCATGACAATTTTTGCCGCAAAAAAAATCCCGACAAACGAGATGGCACGATAATAGGCTACTTCTAAATTTCCGTTGTCAAGTAATAATTGAAAAGCTGAGTCACTCCCAAAATTAGGGTATGGAATCCAAAGGGTAAGCTTCGGCGCGAGCTGATCATAATACATATAAGCAACGACAAAAGCAACGATAAAACCAATTACGTGGATAAGCTGAAGAATAAACCCTCTTCTTAAACCTACTAAAAAACCAAATAATAATATAATAAAAATGGCGAGATCTAGCATGAATACTTCAATCCTTTACTCTTTTTAATTCACCTTCTAATCGTTCAAGCTGTTCTTTCATTTTCAGATAGTCGTTAACGGCATTGACAGCTGTTAATACCGCAAGCTTGCTCATATCGAGTGAAGGATTCTTGGAGCTAATTTCACGCATTTTCTCGTCAACCATTGAAGCGATAAGCTTTACATGGCGTGAATCTTCAGTGCCGATAATAACATATTGTTGACCGTAAATATCAACCATTGTGCGCGTTTTCTGTCCTTCTGACAAGCTAGTTGCCCCCTATTCATAGAATCCTAATCACTATGATAACATGAACCTATTAGAGTGAAAAGTCTAAGCATGTCTAAAGATAGCGGATTTTGGAAGGCTGAATAAGCGGTTTACCAATTTCATATTAATGGGCATTACACCAATTTTATAAAATAGTTAGGAGAAATGAAATGAGTCAGGTCGTACTAAAATTAACTTTAAGTGACATTGCTACCATGAAGAAACATTATGAGCCTTACTTAAGCACTGCAAATCCACCAGGCAGCGTTTTTTGTGCCAAAGCTTCCCAGTGCACGATAACAGCTTATAAGTCAGGAAAAGTTCTTTTTCAAGGCAGCAACAGTGAAGGAGAAGCAAGCAAATGGGGAAACCCCGCTGAAAAACAGGATTCCTCGAAACCCAAAACTTCTGGAATTCTTCCACCTCATTTTGAAAGCTTATCCGTAATCGGATCCGATGAAGTTGGAACTGGCGATTACTTCGGACCAATAACCGTCGTTGCTGCCTACGTTCGGAAAGAGCAAATTCCATTATTAAAGGAATTGGGCGTAAAGGACTCCAAAAATCTGAAGGACGATGCAATTGAAGTAATTGCAAAGCAAATTAAAGAAATCATTCCCTTTAGCTTATTAACTTTACACAACGAAAAGTACAATCAATTACAGCAAAAAGGGATGTCCCAAGGGAAAATAAAAGCACTATTACATAACCAAGCGATCGGCCATGTTCTTGATAAAATAGCTCCTGAAAAACCAGAAGCGATTCTTATTGATGAGTTTGCTAAAAAAGAAATATATTATCAATATTTAAAAGGACAGTCTGTCGTCCATAAGGAAAATGTCTTCTTTAGCACAAAGGCTGAAGGTGTCCACCTTGCCGTTGCAGCTGCATCCATCATTGCCCGATACGCCTTTGTACGACACTTTGAAAACTTGTCAAAAGAAGCAGGTTTTACTATTCCAAAAGGAGCCGGACCGGCAGTCGACAAAGCCGCAGCAAGATTGATAAAGGACAAAGGAGAAAAAGCATTACCAAAGTTCGTCAAATTGCACTTCGCTAATACAGAAAAGGCCCTTAAAATCGTTCGCAATTAAGATTTTTGCCCCTCACAAAATGGGGGAGTAAGATAAAATTTTTTAGAGGTGATTATAGTGAAATATAGAGCTTTAGGAAAAACAGACCTAAATGTATCAGTAATTGGAGTTGGAACATGGCAATTTGGCGGAGAATGGGGCATTAATTTTAACCAATTGGAAGTTGATCACATTTTAGCCAAGGCTCAAGAAGTTGGGATTAATTTCATTGATACTGCAGAATGTTACGGAGATCATCTTTCAGAAAATTTCATCGGAGATTACATAAACCGTCACAATCGTGAAGATTGGATGATTGCCACAAAATTTGGCCATCATTTCCAAAGGAATTTTGAACGAACAAGACATTGGAGCGCCAACGAAGTCTTACAACAGCTAGATGCTTCACTGAAATCGTTAAAAACAGATTATATTGATTTATATCAAGCACACTCTCCCGGCGATGATGAATTTGACAATGATCAATTATGGACGATGCTTGATAAACAGGTACAAGCAGGGAAAATTAGACATCTAGGATTATCCTTAAAAACAAATGACAACATTTTTCAAACAACAAAAGCAAGCGATCTCAACATCAGAGCCATCCAAGTCGTATACAACCGTTTAGACAGGGTGCCGGAGGAAAAAGTATTCCCATCCGCCGAAGAGCAAAATTTAGGTGTATTAGCAAGAGTACCACTTGCAAGCGGCTATTTAAGCGGAAAATACAAACCAGGTGCTAGCTTTACTGCTAATGATGTGCGGTCCAGACACAATGAAGAAGAAACTACAAAACTTCTTAAACAGGTGGAAGAAATCCAAAAAACAGAGGTTCCAAAAGGAGTGCCGATGGCTTCTTGGGCATTAGCCTGGTGTTTAGAAAATCCTGCTGTCACAACGGTCATTCCTGGATGTAAAACTCCGGAACAAGTTGCATTAAACGCGAAAGCAGCAGAATTATTATAAGGAATTCGTGCTGGGGATCAATTAATTCCGGAATTTTTAATGGTAATTCTGGAAATTTTGACGGTAATTCCGAAAAAATACGACTAATTCCGGAATTTTTGATGATAATTCCGGAAAAATGCGAATAATTCCGGAACTGGCACTCCCCTTCATATAAAAGTGGAGCATTCACTTGCGAATGCCCCACCTTTTTTTATCCTCTCAACACAGCTCCAGCTTTTTCTTTCACTGCTGTTAAGACTTTGTCATGTACCTTTGTGACTTCTTCATCTGTTAATGTTTTCTCTGGATCAAAGTATTTTAAAGAGTATGCAATCGATTTCTTGCCAGGTTCCATATGTTCACCTTCATATAAGTCAAACACATGAACATCCTTTAGCAACTTTCCACCAGCTTCAACGATAATGCTTTCTAATTCACCAGCTACCTTTTCCTTTTCAACAACAAGTGCAATATCCCTTGTAATCGATGGGTAACGTGGGATCGATTGATACTGTAAAGGAGCTACCTCTTCAGAGAGTATCGCTTCTAAGCAAAGCTCAAACACATACGTTTCTTTTAAATCGTATTCCTTCTGAAGCGTCGGATGAAGTTGACCGACGAAGCCAATTTTCTCTCCAGCCAAATAAACTTCAGCCGTTCTGCCTGAATGCATCCCTTCAACTATCGCTTGACGATATTCAATCTTCTGCTCGAATCCAAGCTTTGCAAACAATCCTTCTAAAATTCCTTTTAAAACAAAGAAATCGACTTCTTTCTTTTCTCCTTGCCACTGATGCTGTTCCCACACCCCTGTAATCGCTCCTGCTAAACGTTCTTTTTCATCAGGAAGTTCTTCCGTACCATTTGCTAAGAAAACAGGGCCAGCCTCATACAGAGCAACACGATCATTTTGACGAGCCACATTATATTTCACTACTTCCAATAATTGTGGAATAATGCTTAATCGAAGGTGGCTGCGGTCCTCGCTCATCGGCATAGCAAGTTTGATCGGCTCCCGTATTTCAAGTGCAAATTGAGTCGCTTTCTCCTCACTTGTTAAGGAATAAGTGAGCGCTTGATACAATCCTGCTCCTTCTAAATAGCGACGAACCGCCCGTCTCTTTTGCTGGTATGCTGTTAAATGACCCGGTGTCGATGAACCGCTCGGCAATGTGGACGGCAAATGATCATATCCATAGAGACGAGCGACTTCTTCAATTAAATCCTCTGCAATCGTAATATCACCACGACGAGTAGGAACGGTCACCGTAATTGTTTCATGATCGACGCTTGTTTCAAATTGAAGACGAGTAAAAATACTTTTGACCTCTTGAATAGAAATATCTGTCCCAAGAACTCGATTAATTTTTTCTAGCGTAATCGAAATAACAGCTGGATCAATCTGGAGGGTATCCACTACAGCTTCTCCTTCTAGTACTTCACCGCTCGCATATAATGCTAATAATTCAGCTGCTCTTTCCGCTGCCGCACGAACACGATTTGGATCGACACCTTTTTCAAAACGAGAGCTCGCTTCACTTCTTAACCCATGATCTTTTGAAGCTTTACGAACAGTTTCTCCTTTAAAGTAGGCAGATTCAAGCAAAACGGTAGTCGTATCTGCTTGGACCTCTGAATTAGCACCACCCATAACGCCTGCAAGAGCGACTGGTTCAATTCCATTAGTAATAACAAGGTGATCTTCCGTTAAAATTCTCTCCGCAGCATCAAGAGTCACAATTTTTTCACCGGCTTTTGCCCGACGTACAAGAATTTCTTTTGAACCGAAACGATCATAGTCAAAAGCGTGAAGTGGCTGACCATATTCAAGCAAAATATAATTCGTAATATCAACGACATTATTATGCGGACGAATACCTGCTGCCATTAATCTTCCCTGCATCCATAATGGAGATGGAGCAATTTTCACATTTTTTATGACTTTCGCTACATATAACGGATTATCTTCATTTGCCTCTACTTTAATAGAAATGTAATCAGTTGCCTTTTCCGCAATTGGTTTCACTGTTGGATTTGGGAGCTTCACTTCGCGGTTTAAAATAGCCGCTACTTCGTAAGCCACTCCAAGCATGCTTAAGCAGTCTCCACGATTTGCTGTTAAGCCAAGCTCCAAAATTTGATCATCCCGTTGTAATTTTTCTAAGGCATCTTCCCCCACCGTTACATCATTGGGAAAAACAAAGATTCCTTCAGAAAATTCCTTTGCGACTAACTTCCCATCTATTCCTAATTCAGATAGGGAACAGATCATACCGTTTGATTCTTCGCCACGAAGCTTTGCTTTTTTGATTTTAAAATTTCCGGGTAACACTGCTCCCACCGTAGCAACTGCTACCTTTTGTCCTTTATCCACGTTTGGTGCACCGCAAATAATTTGCACAGGGTTCTCTTCCCCAATGTCGACTAAGCACTTGTTTAACTTATCTGCATTTGGATGTTGTTCACGCTCAAGGACATGACCGATAACGACACCTTTCAATCCCTCATTCAGTACCTCGACACCTTCAACTTCAATCCCACTGCGCGTAATTTTTTCTGCTAGTTCATCAGGTGTAATTCCTGATAAATTTACATATTCCTGTAGCCATTTATATGAAACAAACATGTTATATCCTCCTTCTTATTCCTTGATCTAATAAATCGCTCAACCTTTGAAAACAATCCAAAAAGCGACAAAAATAACTTGATTTGCTAAGCAACTATTTACAGAAGAAAATTTATTATACTAGTTATAAAAATATCGCTTTTTGTATTAAGCGAACCATTTTAAATTAGTTGAGTTTGAATTGCTTTATGAAACGCGTATCATTCGTGTAGAAATGCCGTATATCATCGATGCCGTATTTCAACATCGCAATTCGTTCTACTCCCATCCCAAAAGCAAATCCTGAATACTTCTTCGAATCAAAGCCAGACATTTCAAGGACATTTGGATGAACCATCCCCGATCCTAATACTTCAATCCAGCCTGTTTGCTTACAAATATTACATCCGTGGCCACCGCATTTGAAGCAAGAAACATCAACCTCTACTGACGGCTCTGTGAACGGGAAAAAGCTTGGACGTAAACGAATTTCACGGTCTTCACCGAATAATTTTTTCGCAAATAATTCAAGTGTCCCTTTTAAATCGCTCATGCGAATATTTTCGTCAACGACAAGGCCTTCAATTTGCATGAATTGGTGAGAATGGGTCGCGTCGTCGCTATCGCGTCTGTATACTTTACCAGGACATATAATTTTTACTGGACCTTTTCCACCATGTTTCTCCATTGTTCTCGCTTGAACAGGAGATGTTTGCGTACGAAGTAATATTTCCTCTGTAATATAAAAGGAATCCTGTGCATCTCGAGCCGGATGACTTTTTGGAAGGTTTAGTGCCTCAAAATTGTAATAATCCTTTTCAACTTCTGGACCTTCTGCAACGGTATAGCCCATGCCAATAAATAAGTCTTCAATCTCTTCCACAATACGAGTAAGCGGGTGATGATTTCCTGTCTGAACAGGTCTTCCCGGAAGAGTTACATCGATTGTCTCCAATGCAAGCCTCGCTTCAACAGCAGCTGCTTCTAAAGCTTGCTGTTTTTCCTCTATTTTGGAAGAAATTAGGTCACGTACCTCATTTGCGAGTGCTCCCATTTTTGGGCGCTCTTCTGCAGAAAGCTTCCCCATTCCTTTTAATACTTCGGTTATTGGACCCTTTTTTCCTAAATAAGAAACGCGAATGTCGTTAAGTTTCTTTAAATCAGCTGCAGCATCAACTGCTTGCAATGCTTCCTCCTGAAGTTCCTTCAATCGTTCTTGCATGTTTAAATCCTCCTTAATTTTTCATAAATTTCCGTTTGTCTGTTCCCCATTGAAAAACAAAAAACCTCTATCCCTGAAGGGACGAGGTTTATGATCGCGGTACCACCCTAATTAGCCACATGTTATGGCTCACTTCATTACGATAACGGCTTTTTAGGCCGATGCATCTTTACACGAAAAATTCATTCTGAATTTTCATGGTCCCGATGCCAACTCAGGAGGTGAACTTCACTTACTTTACCTATAAAAATGCTTTCAGTCTAAGGCATTTTCTCCCTCAATAGTCGAGTAAGTTACTTTTCTCCGTCAAAGTTTTTCATTATGTAATAAGAACAGCGAAAAACAGCTCATTCATCGCCATACAAACTGGAGGGGTCCGTTCTTCCAAACACAATTCATAGTTGACTTATCGTAGAGAGGGAACCTGAAGTTTGCCCGGCTTTGGCAGCTTGCGCTAGACAATTCTCAATGGAGAATTATCGCATCTTATCCTTAAATTATATCGCTGTTAATTATAGTACATTAAAGAAAGGGATTCAAGCCTTCATATAATAGAGCAATATCCCTGCTGCAACTGCCACATTAAGGGATTCGCTTTTCCCAAAGAGTGGAATGTACAAATTCTTTGTTGTCTTCTGCAACAGATCAGGATCGACCCCACTTCCCTCGTTGCCAACGAGAAGGGCAAAGGATGGGGAAGGGCTTATTTCCGTATAAATTTGACCATTTTCTAAAGATGTGCCATATATAGGAATATTTTTAGCTAATAACTTTTCCATCCATTCTTTAAGTGCTCCTCTTACAACTGGTAAATGAAAATGACTTCCTTGGGCTGAACGAATAACCTTTGGGTTATAAATATCGACACTCCCATGCCCAACAATAATTCCATCCATCCCTGCTGCATCTGCTGTACGAATCATCGTTCCTAAATTCCCCGGATCCTGAACAGCATCAATTAGCAAAAACTGCTTCCCTTTAAGTTCTTCAACCTCTTTCTGTGCCTCACAAAGAGCCAAGACACCTTGGGGAGTTTCGGTATCACTCAGTTCTCGAAAGATTTCAGGTGTGACCGTCGTTAAGGAAATAGAACCATAATCCATATGTGGAGGGAGCTCAACCCCCTCACATACGATGATTTCTAATGCTACATCAGCTTTAATTGCTTCTTCAACAAGATGAAATCCTTCGACTAAAAAAGTTCCTGTTTTATCCCGTTCTTTTTTCGTTAAAAGCTTTTTCCATTGCTTAATTTGTCGATTTTGAGCAGATTGTATATATTTCAACGGATACTTTCTCCTTTTAGCAATATGTAAGTTTCCTCATTATAGCCTAAGAATAGTGGGAATCTCAATGGTGAATCCATTCCTCCTTTAAAATAGCGTAATAATATTCATCCCACCACTCATTACCTGCTGGAATACATTTTTGAAAATATCCTTCCTTTCTCATCCCAATCTTCTCCATCACTCTTGAAGAAGCGATGTTTTCAGGTTGACACGTTGCAATGACCCTGTGTAAATGCATATCTTCAAAACCGAATTTTAATATTCCCTGTGCTGCTTCTGATGCATAGCCGTGATTATAATACTTAGGATTAAACACCCACCCGATTTCATATGTGTGGTCACCAAAATACTTATGAAAAACGATGTGTCCAATCACCAAATTCTCATCTCTTAAGACAACAGCAAACTTTTCTGCCGAATCACCCACATTCTTCTTTATAAAGTCTTTTGTATCATTCTCCGTAAAAACTCCTTCTGGTATATATTTCATCACCCTACAATCTGAAGTATATTCATGAACAGCTTGCCAATCATTATTTTCAAAGTTACGTATTAATAATCTATTTGTTTTGATATACATTTCATTTCCCCCAATTAAAACTAAATACAGTTAATTATTTCGATATTAAAATAAAATAACCTCTATAATTGTTGTGAAACATTCCATTGCAGTCATAATATTCAAAGTCGCAAAACCTCATCTTCTTATACATAATTCATGGCAAATTAGAAAATATATAAAGGAAGTTATTTTAGAAGGAGCGTGTACGTATGGATTTGAATTTACGCAATGCGATTATTCACAATGTATCAGGCAACTCCCAAGATGAATTACGGGAAACTATTGTCGATGCAATTCAAAACGGTGAAGAAAAAATGCTTCCTGGTCTAGGCGTTTTATTTGAAATCATTTGGAAAAATGCTTCAGAAGATGAAAAAGAAGAAATGCTCCAAACCCTTGAGTCAGGCTTAAAATAAAGATGAAATCCATCGGCGAAAAACTCGCTGGTGGATTTTCCCATCTTAATTATATTCGGTAATTGGAGAGAAATTCGAGAAACTCCTGTTGTTGCGAATGTTTATATTTCATAATGGCATATGTGTAGATGTCCGGTAATTTAAAAGAATGCTGATACACCTCTAATAATCTCCCTTCCAATAATTCTCTCCTAACTGTAGATTCTGGTAAAAAGGAAAAGCCTAAACCTTCTATAATAAATCTTTTAGTAATATGTGTCTGTGAGACTTTCATTGTCTTGATGACTGGATACTTGCTTTTCACAGCTTTAAGCAAATCCGCCCAGTAACTCGGATGATTATCGGTAAATAAATAATAGTTTAAAAAAAATTCCTCCTCCTCCAATGGTGGTGCCGTTTCAGCATCTCTACCATCATGAGGAACAATGAACAAAATGCGGTCCTTATACAGGAGTTCATTGATTAAGCTAGAATTTTGAACGTTTACACATGAAAGCCCCAGATCGACTTCATCTTTCATAACCGCTTCCTCAATATACATGGAATCAAGAATCTTAATCGCGATTTCCACATCGGGATGCTTATTTGTATAGCTTTTAATCACATAAGGTAATATTGTCTCGGCAATTAAGGGGGAAATAGCGAGAGAAAGCTTTGTCATATATCCTTGGCTAAAGGAATTCAAGTCAGCTAGCCCCTTTTCATACAATCTTAACAATTCCACTGCATGGTGATGGTATCTCCGCCCCGCTTCCGTCAGCTTGATTTTCTTTCCATCCCGCTGAAACAATTGAACCCCTAAATTTTTCTCAAGCTGTTGAATATGAACAGTAACTGATGGCTGAGAAATATAAAGTAATTCTGCTGCTCTACGAAAATTTCCACATTGCGCGGCCGTCACAAATGTATTTAACCATTGAAAGTCCATTTCGCCCCTCCTTATTAAAAAAAATAATCAATTTATTTATAATTATTTAATTATCTTAATAATAATTATTTTATACAATAAAACTAAAGAGGGAAAGGGGAAAGGTTAATGATGTACGAAAAAGGATTAAAAGGGGTATTCGCTGCTGAAACACGGATCTCCTATATTGACGGTCAATTAGGACGACTTATTTATCGGGGATATGACATCCAAAAGTTAGCGGCTAATTACCATTTCGAAGAAGTAGCCTATTTGCTTTGGTACGGACATTTTCCAAACAAGGAGCAACTTTTCATCTTAAAGGAAGAATTGAAAAAAAATCGCTGGTTATCCGATGATCTAAAGTCGATTATTTCACTACTGCCTCCAACCATGGATTTGATGAGTGTGATTCGAACCGCTGTCTCTGCGGAAGGTGGGTATGGGGAATATCAATTTCCACCAACTATTTCCCAAGCAGTCAAGTTAACTGCTCTCATCCCAAGTATCATCGCCTTTCGTAAACGCAAACTGGAAGGGCGGGCTGAGGTTCCACCGCGAAATGATTTAGACCATATTGAGAATTACCTATATATGTTAACAGGTGATATTCCAACAGCTGCCCATGTTCACGCTTTAGAAGCTTACATGATTTTAACATTGGAGCACGGGATGAACGCCTCGACATTTTCAGCACGGGTGACGATATCAAGTGAATCTGATATCGTATCCGCTATCACCTCCGCAATCGGAACGATGAAAGGGCCTCTTCACGGTGGCGCTCCATCAGGAGTGCTTGAATTATTAGATGAAATTTCCACGGTCCAAGATGCTGCAAAAGTGATTCGAGATAAGCTCATAAGAGGCGAAAAGTTAATGGGATTTGGCCACCGAGTTTATAAAACCCATGATCCCCGTGCAATCGCTTTGAAAGAAAAATTAATAAAGTTAGGCGGGCAAGATAAGTGGTTAGATTTAGCGATGGAGGTGGAAGAGAGCGCCATTACTTTATTAGAAGAGTTCAAACCGGGAAGGGCTTTGTATACGAATGTCGAGTTCTATGCAGCGGCAATTATGAAAGCCATTCAGTTAGAGCCCATACTTTTCACCCCCACTTTCACTGCCAGTAGAATCGTTGGCTGGACTGCCCACATATTAGAACAGGCAAGCGATAACGTCATTTACAGACCACAATCAAAATATGTCGGGTCATTTTTTTAATCCACTCCATTATTTATAGAACTGTAACAGGTTTCACAATGAAATCGTATATGACTTTTGCTTTTCGAAAATATCAGTGCCCTTATGGTAATTATAGGGCACTGCTCCATCACCTGAATAAATGAGTCTGTAAAGCCTTTCAGTTATACTGAAGGGGCTTCTGATTCCATGAAGACTTCCCCATCCAATAAAGCGGAAAGCCTATCTATTCCTATTGCTTAAACGCACGCTTTTTCCAGTTTTTTTTGTAAACATTTGTATGCTTCAGCTAATCTTTCATATAAAATGGAGCTATAAACTAAAGAATTGTTTAAGGAAGTGAAACATGATCCAGCTCTATAGAATTAAAAAAGGCGGAAAGTACGTTCATACTGTTGAATATGAATCTCAAAATGAAAAAGATCCTAAAATCTTATATACAGAAAAAAAGGAGCAATCATTGGTCATTTCTGCGTTAGAAATCATTAAATATCAAAAACTCCTAGATAATGTCTTAGGACACGGCAGCTATATGCTAGAGTCTATCACCGACTTAAATTAAGCGTTTTATAACTGAAATTTTCCTAATTGGAGTGAGCGTGACTGTTGCTCAGATCATGTCCCAAGTCTTGCCTTACTAATCACAGGGGCCCTTTTCTCAAGATAACAATGACCATGCGAAAGAGAGAGTCTGCCAATTATCACTCGTTAAATCCAGTGAGCAAAAAGCTTTACCTCCAAATTGAGGTAAAGCTTTTATGATTATTGAATGATTACTGTTCAATCATCTGAATGAGGTTTCCGCATGTATCGTCGAAAATTGCGATTGTAACTTCCCCCATTTTTGTTGGTTCCATCGTAAAGCTCACACCTTTTTCAACTAAACGCTCGTATTCTTCCCGAATATCACCAACCCCAAACATCGTTACAGGAATTCCTTCAGCAAATAATTTCTGTTGATACTCTTTGGCAGCAGGATGGTTATTAGGTTCAAGTAAAAGTTCTGTACCTCCCTGTTCATCTGGAGAAACAAGCGTTATCCACCTATATTCTCCACTTGGAACGTCATGCTTTTTTATAAAACCTAATGTTTTTGTGTAAAACTCCAGTGCTTTTTCTTGATCTTGGACAAATATGCTGGTAACAATAATCTTCATCTATTCTCTCCTTTATTTTCTTATTTCGACTAGATCGCAACCTCATGATTGCTTACCATGATAATACTTAATTATAGCAAAACAAAGCAAATAGCCAGCCACACAGTCGGTCCTTCTAAACTTCTAAGCTCCCCTGTAACTTTTACACATTATTAGTGGATATAAAAGATATTCCAAGCAGATGACACTGTACGAATGCACTGCCAAATTCACACTTCCTCCTTTCAATTGGTTAACATCACTTTACCTTTAGCAGATTCAACCGTTTCAATCGCCTTTTTAATTTCCACTAGATGATAACTTGCATGTACCCTCTTTAAAGTTAATTTTTTCTCAGCAACTAACTTAATCACATTCTGAAAAGCCTCGTGCCATTTATTAAGCGGTACATTCCCGTTCCAATTTCGCAAGTGAAACATATTCGCATTTACTTTAGCTTTTTGAACAATTTCGGACCAATTAATCTGAACTCCTGATAATAATCCAATGGATAAAAAATGACCGTTTGGGTGTACACAAAAAGCTAGCTCATGCCCCGAGTTACCGCCAATAGAATCAATAGCAGCATCTGCTCCTTCTCCATTCGTTAACTCCATTACGGTCTTATGAAGTGAAGCTTGTGAGAGGTCTACCACTGCTGAAGCACCAAGAGTGCGTAATCTTTCAGTATAATGATTATTTCTAACAACAGCAATCACTCTAAAACCTAGTATTTTCGAAAGCTGCACAAATATCTGTCCAACAGAGGAACCAGCCGCATTCACCAGTAAAACATCATTCGGCTTCAACTGTAATACTTCCGTGCAAATCACCCATGCGGTAATCGGGTTAATATAGAGTTGGGCTGCAACAACATCATCAATGGAATCAGGAACTGTAATAGCGAAATCCGATGCAGTCTTTACATATTCCTGCCATGTTCCTTCTCCACGTAAAGGCAAAACACGTTTCCCAATCAGCTCCTGGGAAACAAGTGAACCAACGTCCTCTACTATTCCAACCCCTTCATACCCAGGAATATTCGGTAAGGAAATTCGATGAGCGTAAGCTCCACTTATCGGTATTAAGTCGGATGGGTTGATAGGACGTGTTAACATTCGCACTAAAACTTCATTGTCTTTTGGTGGAGTGATAAATTTTGATTCCACTTTCAACACTTCGTTCGGACTTCCAAATTGATAAAATATCACACAATTTGCATTCAAAGGTATTGACTCTCCTTTTATTGAAATCATTTTTTCCAACATTCCGCTAATATCAACTTTATTGGTTCGATTTTTACATCCCTTATTCACTTCAATATAACTGGGTTGTCCAACAATTAGACTTACTCTGGTCTGAAAATATTCATTGCATTCCCATGAATTCCCTATATTCCCCTTTCCTTCTTAGGACACTTACGATGCAGCAAACTTTGAGCCAGGAAGCAAAAAGAGCGATTGAATCTGAACAAAAAAGCTCTACTTCTATTGGAAGTAAAGCTCTTTTTGATAAAAAAATATTAAAATTTTCACCGCATTCACTTTACAAGCTTTCTTCTTTTGTCGGACCCATTACACCAGGAACAGGTAAGCCAGCTTGCCGGAGAAGAACGGTCATCTGACCACGGTGATGGGTTTGATGATCAATAAACATTCTTAACAAAGCACCTCGTGGTGTTGGTCCCCCAAAACTATCAACCGTTTCAAGCAACTTCTCATCCGTCATATTTGTTTCTACGGCTTGTTTTACATCTTCAGCGACTTTTTTATAAGCATCAACGATTTCATTTGCCTTCGTTGGCACCACTTTCGGGTCAACTGAAGATTCTAATTTTATGCCAACAAGGCTCATAAAGAATACAGGAGTTGTCGTAAGATGCCAGCCAAGCCACCCAAGAGTACTATGTCCTTGCACGATCGCTTGATCCTGTCATCTGATAATGATTCAAACACTCGAAGTGTACCCTCCGCTGAATGAGTCCAATCTGTTAAAAAGTCATTTACCGTTCTATACATATTATCACTCCAAATTATAATGTATTTTTTGCAATCATTTTCCTGTGCTTACTCTGACTGACTACCTCTTCTCAAATTCTCTCATGTATTTAAAAAATCTGCAAACGCATGCATTCAATAGCTCATGCTAGCCTTAAGTTAGCTTTCACTTTATATCGAAATATCCTTGCCTTTAAGAAAAAAGTGTATTTTTAAAAATCTCTGGTTTTTTTACGTAACTTTCGATGATGAATCAACAATTAGTGCAAATTATGTATTCAATTCTTAGCCAAAAGTTCGTTTCAGCATCAATCATTAACGGATTCAAGTACCCGATAAACTCCTTATATCGTTCACTAATTCTGTTAATCCATTGGAAAATAAGTGCTGTTTTCCTTCGAGCACTCGTGTTTTGCCATGTGGAAGCTTTTCTGCCAATGCTAAATGATGTGAAAAAGGTACAATTCTCTCATCTCGACTATGATATAGGAACAAATTGTCGATTTCACTGAGGCGTTTCTCAAACCCACTTTGGAAAAAGAAATCGCTCCGTTGCCAATCTTGATCAATTCCCCAGAACGGAGCTGAAACAACAAATAGTCCAGGAATTTTTGTCGGATAAGATTCTTCGGAGAGGTATTTTAATAGAAAAGAACCTCCCAATGAATGGCCAATTAGAACGACCTCTCCTGATAGTTGATTGAATTCCTGCTCAAATGCTTTCTTCCACTCTACATATTTTGGATTCTCAGGAGTTGGCATGCTAGGAGAATGGAAATTGTAGTCTTCCTTAAGCTCCTTCTTCAAATAGGTAACCAAATTGGAACTACCTTGATTTTGACCTTGTGGACCAGCACTATGGATGAACATCACCGTCGCATTCATTAGACCCCTCCTCAATTAAATAACTGCAGCTAAAAAAACGTGAATCCTTTATTCAATGACCACCTGCTATAAATAGATCCCACTAACAAGATACTAACATGGTAACTTAATGATTTATGCTTTTTTATACAAAATTTCTTTTGGATTTAGAACCTACTACAAAATAAGAAAGTATTACATATTCTAAACCCTCTAATAATTCTCCATTTATCAACACAAGTGAAAAATTAAAACTTTTTTGAAGTTCATTTAAAGCGTACCCTCGTCAGCTTAATTCCTCACCCAATGGTTCTCTGACTAAATTATCCAAAAAAGCTAATAACATTACAGATGTTTTTCTCTAATGCTTTGTAACAATAATCGAGCAGCTTTCGTACATTTATTCTTCATCATCTCGAAATAATTCATATAAAAACTTTTCCCGTCTTGTCAAAAAGTTTAGTGTTAAACGATAATGCTCCGTTTCTTCATAGCGAATTTCCTGAATCGGTGATTCGTCAAAATTATAAATTTGCGCATCTGGATAACCGAGGAGGATAGGTGAATGGGTTGCAATAATAAACTGGGCATGATCTTTATTTACTAATTCGTGAATGACTCTTAAAAAGGTTAATTGTCGAGCAGGAGATAATGCTGCTTCTGGTTCATCCAACAGGTATATCCCTTCCTCTCCAAAGCGGTTCGTGAACAAAGATAAAAACGACTCTCCGTGCGATTGTTGATGCAACGATTTTCCACCATATCCTTGATAATGAAAAGTAGGATCTTCCTGGGCTAACTCATCTAAGTAGGAAGCAAAATGATAGAAACTCTCCGCTCTTAAAAAGAAACCTTTGTTTGTTTTCGGGAACCATGAAAGCCGGATATAATCACCTAAATCAGAAGCAGACGAATCTACATCATAATTATTATTCCTGCCGCCGCCAGCACTATTGAAACCACATTGATAAGAAATGGCCTCAAGTAAGGTCGACTTCCCCGAACCGTTTTCCCCGACAAAAAAAGTCACCGGATTGTTGAACTCTATTAAATTCGTATATTTTAAACTCGGGATCGAGAATGGATAGCTATTTGGATTTTCAATTCTTTCCCTCATCATTTTTACGCTTCTTAAGTACAAAAGAATATCACCCTTTTACTTTAACAATATTTGCTTTATGTTTTTACTCGTCCCATATGTAGGTTATTATCAGTTCTGCTCTAAATCCTAAATTCTAATCCAGTCGGTTGGTTAAATGGAATTTTATATTCTGTGAAAACCAGCTTGAACTTCGAAGGATCATCAGGCAAAGCAGGTGATACAATAAAAGAAAAGGCTTCATGGTTCATAGTACCTCCCCCACCATTCTGGCGGCAATCATGCTGAGTTTCTCCTCCTTCAACTGCTAGTTCAAAATAGGTATGCTCTTCTTTATGCCAATCCATTTCATTTGTAATATTTTTATCGACATTCAAATGAACAACACTTGCATTTTTAAACTGCCGGATGAAGGTTACTGTATAAAACTCATCCTCTCTTTCAAATGATTTTAATATTGGTATATTCTGTATAAAACCTTTTGGCTCCACCATAGGTCTATAGATATCTTCATGTTGAAAGTCTGTAAAAACAACATTTAAAAATTCTTCAAGTAAATGATATTTTTTCGACCAATCTGCGATAAGTTGTTTAGTTGGAAAACCAGGATTATTATTTGAAATTTCTTTGCGTTGCTGAATTAATCGGCAAATCTCATCATCAATTGCTTCCATTCTTTGATCATAGTAAGTTGATTCTCGTTGATTTGACATTCTCATCATAAGTACTCTCCTCCATGTATGGGTCATAAATTCATATTAGCATATCCTGCTAATAAATATTTTTATTGCCATAGTCCACTTCTTAAATATTAAAATCACTATTCTCCAATCCAAGTCCCTTTATAGAAATGAAACTGCACCGATATGGCAAAAACACGAACCATTGGTCCCGTCTCAGTTTGTCGACAAAATGCCTCAAGAATACTCCCTCTCGATGTCTGTTATTTTTTAACGGAATCGCGGTAAAATTCGTTAATTTCTCCTCCATATACTTGCTTTTCAGTGAACGTTCGCCAAGCCTCTTGTTTTTATTCCTTTCGGATTCACTCGGCTTTAGGAATCAAGTATCTCCCCTCCAATCAACAGCCAGTACACCCACTTTGAAAATGCAAAATAAATCGTCCTTGACCAAACGACCATTTAGAAAGGAACGATTTTTTTATGTACCTATTGAAAGCATAAATGTACGTAAGCAAAGATAATTTGTGGAGTCCCGTCTGCGCCAGGGATAAAAACAGCCCTTGAATGTGAAAAGAAACACCCCCTTAACGCTCGAAACAAAATCGAATTAGAAAGTGTAAATTCAGTCTCATCTAGGGCAATCGATTTTTCCGTAGATTTTCTCTGCGGTTTCGATAAAATACATGTTAATGTTCATAAATTGTTGACATCGTGAAAGTACAGGTATCCGCTGTTTCTTCTTATTATCCATGAAGAGAAAAGCAGTTCGTTTTTCCCACTACCTTATATTTTAGTGACTTGTCGGACAGCGGCCTTTAATACAAGTAACTTTTCTCTTTATCCTAGCTCCGGATGAAGCCACCTTCAGAATGAATCACCTGACCAGTGATCCATTGTGCTTCATCACTTGCAAGAAATGCAATGGTTTGGGCCACATCCTCAGGCTGCCCAATCCGACCCATAGGAAATTTAGGTAATAGATATTCCCTAATTTCATCGTTCATCCAGGTTGAATCTGTCGGTCCGGGATTAACCGCATTAACAGTTATTCCTAACGGTGCCAATTCCTGTGAGAGCGACTTAGTAAAGGCAGAAATAGCGCCCTTTGTTGCCGCATAAGCAAGTTCTCCCGGCATTGGCCCTAAATCTTGTCCTGATGTCAAATTAATAATTCTCCCTTTATGTAAGTTTGATTTTTCAAAGCGTCTGGCGAATTCTACACAAAGAAGAAAAGTAGATCTCATATTAACAGCATAATGCTCATCTAGTGTATTAGCATCCAAAACCAAATATCCATCATTCTTTGAATGAGCGGCATTATTGACAAGGATAGATGGAGATCCAAGTTTATTTTCCACAGAATGGAGGATTTCCATTGCCGCATTAACTTCTGATAAATCAATGTTTAGACTCTCATTACGGACACCCATATTGACCATTTCCAGTTGAAATTCTTCAATCCAATCCTGTTCTGATTTCCAATGGGTAAAGAAAATATCTATTCCTTGTGAAGCGAATCTTCGGCAAATTGCCGTTCCTATATCTTTTGGGCTACTAGCTCCAGTCACTATTGCAATTTTATTTTTCGATTCCATCATTCATGTCCTCCAAATCCAAAATACCACAATATGAATTGGCAATCTTTCCGTTTGCCGCAGCTATTTTTTAAACGTTAACCCTTCTTCCGCTAACGAGGCTCTAAGCATTGGTATGGAAGCAGGTCCAATTCCATGGAGATTTAATATTTCCTTCTCGGTATGCAATGAAAGTTTCTTCAATGTATCTATTCCTTCGTGAAGCAAAGCATTTCTAGCAGGTGAGCTAAGTTTTGCAAGGAATCCGCTTTTTGGCTTATTTTCTTCATGACAAATTGGACAACTTTTACAATCGCTACTTTTGTAATATTGATGACCTTTTTCGCACACCCTTAAATCTTTCTCTGTCGTCAAAATCATCCCTCCATTTCCTAAAATAATTCTGTACTTATATTCAACAAGACTCTGCGGACTTGCTTCCTGCGAGAACTGCTCGCTCCGGTTCAATCGAATTCTTATTCCTGCTTCTGCTTCCTTCAACGTCACTTGAGGCTAGGAAAGAAATCTTTACCTCGTGCTTTCTCAAAATATGAAGCTCTCACTTGTAGACGAGTTATTTCATAAACAATAGTTTTGCTCTCATGAATACGTTCAAAATTAAACTACCTTAAGAATAAAATATAAACTCATCTCTTATCGGTACAGCCTATAAAAAGAATGACTTAAACTTCTTTCCATGCCTATCTCCCAACAAAAATAGCATACCAACCATCCTAGAGAAAAATTGGTATGCTGCCTAAGTTGTTTAATATCGTTTTTTTATTCATACGTAATTTTGTTCACTGTCTCCGCATCAAGGCGTTTAATCACTTCTGCAATTAGTTTAACGGCATTTTCATAATCATCACGATGAAGCATCGCTGCGTGTGAATGAATGTATCTTGTTGCAACCGAAATCGCTAAAGAAGGAACGCCTTCATGTGATAAATGAATAGAACCAGCGTCTGTTCCGCCGCCTGCTACGAGATCAAATTGATAAGGAATGTTTAATTCATCGGCTACTCCTGTAACGAAATCACGAAGGCCTTTATGGGAAACCATCGAAGCATCATACAAAAGAATTTGAGGGCCTTTCCCCATTTTACTCATTGCTTCTTTCTCACTTATTCCTGGAGTATCTCCGGCAATCCCCACATCTACCGCAAATCCGATATCAGGCTTGATCTTATATGAAGCTGTTTTCGCTCCTCTTAAGCCAACCTCTTCTTGTACATTTCCAACTCCATAAACGATGTTTTCGTGGTTTTCGCCTTTTAATTGCTTTAAGACGTCAATTGCAATTGCACAGCCGATGCGGTTATCCCATGCTTTTGCGAGGAGCATTTTCTCATTGTTCATAACGGTAAATTCGAAATATGGTACGACCATATCCCCTGGCTTTACGCCCCATTCTTGAGCCTCTTCACGGCTTGATGCACCAATATCAATAAACATATCTTTAATCTCAACCGGTTTCTTACGCGCTTCTGGAGATAAAATATGTGGTGGCTTCGAACCGATAACCCCTGTCACATCCCCTTTGCTTGTCACGATCGTCACCCGTTGTGCAAGCATCACTTGTGACCACCAACCGCCAACTGTTTGGAAGCGTAAAAATCCTTTATCATCAATTTGCGTTACCATAAATCCTACTTCATCCAAATGGCCTGCCACAACTATCTTTGGTCCGCCTTCTTTTCCGATCTTTTTCGCAATCAGGCTCCCTAAACCATCAGTGGTCACTTCATCTGAAAATGGTGCAATATACTTTTTCATGACTTCCCGTGGTTCTCTCTCATTGCCAGGAATCCCCTTTGCATCAGTTAATTCCTTAAGCATCAATAAGGTTTCATCTAATTTAGTCATTATTTCGACTCCCTTAATATGTAGAATATGGATTCATTATAACGAAAATTCTTGCAAATGTACAAATTAATAACCTTCCTGTTGCCTCTTATAATTTACTTCATTTTTTGCAATATATGCTTCCTTTATTTCAGAATCGCTAAACCCAAGTAATGATGCTAATAATAAGTAATGTTCAAACATCTTTTCATAGCTGCTGCGTGATTTAACAGCGCGAAATGTATGGACAGATTCATATACTTTTAAAAATTGTTCAGTCAAACTAAGCTCATTTTGCTCCTGTGCGGATATGGTTTCGATTCCTGCAAAGCCACATTCAATCCCTAATGAAGCAATAAAATGTATCCCATCGACAAACTCTTCAAGAATGACACTTCGAGGAGACGGATCTTTCAAGCTCCAAAATTTGAAACAACGAGTCTCGTTGGCAAGCTCACCTAATTCAACTAGCAATGCCAGCGTTTTTCGGTCAAATAAATCTTCGTCTTCCAGCTGGTGCTGCTGCTCAATATGTTGATCTAATTCTTTTTGCATTTTAAAAATTTCTTTTAACTCCATCTATGTCCCCCACTATCTTTTAACTGTTCTTACATTATCGGTGAAGATAAGATGTTTGCTCATTTTCGTTCTAATACAAAATGAGCAAACAATTGCGCGTTTCCTCTCGCATTTATTTCAATCAGAACATTCCCTTAAGTATTGTTGAAAGCATAATCTCCTCACAAAATAAGCGTAATCTTCTATTTTCATAATAGCGAAAACTTGGGAGAAATGAAATAACGCATTCTTTTTTGAAAATATATTTAAAAAATGAAACCTTTTCTTTTCTCATTCGTATATAAGGCAAAATGACTGGAGGACGACGGTATGTGGATGATACGTTTTTTATTATTTGCTCTCATAATCTTTTTAATATATAGCTTGATTAAATATTTGCTTAATCCAAAACGAAAACTTGAACTTGCCCATGAACAAAAACGCTTTTTTTTCCTCGATAATAAAAATAATGTGCGAAAAAACTTCCTTATTACGTATAAAGGGGTTCTGTTTGAAGGTGAAAAATATTTAGGCACTACAGAAAATGCCTTTGAGGTTGTCAATGTATTTATATGGCCTCATCGCATTGCTTCTTTAAATGGTCTTGTTCGAGAGGATTTTGAGTTCATTGAAAGAAAAGTGCATGAAAGCTATCCTAATGCAAGCATCGACTGGAAAAGTCCTATTCATGAATTTATGAAAAAGAATAATCACTCTAAATCACCTTTTAGGGATGAGTAACTAACTTACATCCAAACGGTAGGCAAGCCCGAAAAATTTCGAGCTTGCCTACCGTTTTTTAAAGAAAATTCCCACGATTTCCCCATATTTAGGTTATTATCTGCAATTGCTAGAAAACCAACAAGAGACAGCGAATTTTCATTTTCAAAACCCATTTTTAAGCTGTCGCTTTAAAAAAATCACGCCATTTAATGACGGTCAATTTCTCCCTCAAAATATAAACAAAAATAGAAAGAGAAAACAAAATAACAACGATCATGGTCGGTGTAAAACGACTGATAAACTCACCAAAAACGGTATAAAAAAAAGCAAGAGGAAGATTGGTAAAAAAAGAAGCTTTCATATAATCTTTAAACCCGCGATATCGTTCTAATAGACAAAAACTTAGGAGATGGTAATGAATAAATGGAATCAAACGCAAAATCGCGACTTGGCCAGTCGTTAAATTCCGATATTCACCAAACCACTTTTTTTTGATATTACTTAGTTTCCCATGAGTCTTCGGCATTCTGTGGATCAATACAAAAAAGAGTAAACTGCTTAGCAATAAACCGAGTACAGAATAAAAGGTGCCAGCAACAGTTCCAAATAATACTCCTCCGGCAATACAAATAACCACTACTGGAATAAATAGAAACTGCCTAAGAAAATGTAATAGAATGAATGCAATCGGTGCTAAAAATCCACTTGTTTGTGCGATAACCAAAAGCATTGCGATCTGTTCTTCCATGCTACCACCTTCTTTTGTGTCATTTCCAGATGCTTGGGGTGTTTAAAATGGATATGTTATTAAAGCTTATCAATTTATTTTAGCTTTTATGACAAAAACATTGAATGAGCATTATTCAAAAAGAAAATATCCGAGCATCCCTATCTGTAGCAACGCCAATGCTGGAAACCCCCATTTAAACACGATGTGCTTTGTTTTATGACGAAACCAGTTCATTCCTACTGTCATTCCAAAAGCACCGCCTACTAGCGCTACTGTCCATAATGTTTTTTCACTAATACGATATTCATTTTTCTTCGCTCTTTTTTTATCACTATACATTAGATATAGTCCCATCACATTGATCGCTATTATGTAAATTATCGCTTCATGCATCACTTTCCATTCCTTTCTCAAAAGATACATAAAAGCCATCCTCTCACTGGAGAGAATGGCTTTATTGAAATAAGCGAGAGCGACAGTAGTCGATTTTCACTTATAAAATTATTTACTTAAGTTTTGCTTTGCAACAGATGCTAATTCAGCAAATGCTTTTTCATCTGAAACAGCTAAGTCAGCTAGCATTTTACGGTTAACTTCAATACCAGCTTGCTTTAAACCAAACATTAAACGGCTGTAAGAAAGTCCGTTCAAGCGAGCTGCAGCATTAATACGAGTAATCCAAAGCTTACGGAAGTCGCGCTTTTTCTGGCGACGGTCACGATAAGCGTACATTAATGATTTCATTACTTGTTGGTTAGCAACTTTATATAATGTATGTTTTGAACCGAAATAACCTTTAGCTAATTTTAAAACTTTTTTACGACGTTTGCGAGTAACTGTACCGCCTTTTACACGTGGCATTCTATTTCCCTCCTATATTCTAAGTTTACTTAAGATTGACTAATAAATTACGGATGCGCTTGTAATCGCCAGAAGAAACAAGAGTTCCTTTGCGAAGTTTACGCTTTTGTTTTTGAGATTTGTTCGCAAACATATGACTTCTGTATGCATGAGAACGCTTCAGTTTACCAGATCCTGTTCTCTTGAAACGCTTTGCAGCGCCGCGGTGAGTTTTCATTTTTGGCATTTGGAATTTCCTCCTTAATTACTTTTCGTTTTTAGGGGCAAGCATCATAAACATGCTTCTTCCATCCATCTTTGGATGAGATTCAACAGTCGCAACCTCTTTGCAACTTTCCGCAAAACGGACTAAAACACGTTGGCCGATTTCTTTATGAGTAATGGCACGACCTTTAAATCGAATCGATGCTTTTACCTTATCGCCTTTTTCTAAAAATTTAATAGCATTTCGTAGCTTTGTATTAAAGTCATGCTCATCAATTGTTGGGCTTAAACGAACTTCTTTAACATTGATAATTTTTTGGTTCTTGCGTGCTTCTTTTTCCTTCTTCTGTTGTTCGAATTTAAACTTACCATAGTCCATAATACGAGCTACTGGCGGTTTCGCATTCGGTGCAACGAGTACAAGATCCAAATTCACACGTGCAGCAATTTCAAGTGCTTCGTTTTTTGACTTAATTCCAAGCTGCTCGCCATTTTGGTCAATAAGACGAACTTCTCGGGCACGAATACCTTCATTCAATAACATGTCTTTGCTAATAGTTAGACACCTCCAAGAATTTTTACGAACACAACGTTTGGGTCAAGAATTTTCCAACATAAACGATCAATAATTGCACCGATTCCAAATTATCGCATGACTCAAGAGTTGAATCGCAGTGTTTACCTTAATTCGCAAATAAAAAAGTGTGGATGCATGAAACACCCACACTTTACGAAAACAAACGTAAACAAATAATTATGTTCGTAAAACCTGCCAACTGCGCTTTTGCGTCAATCAGGTGAGAAGCGGGTGCCTCTTCTTTTCCCTAAACTCGTATTCAGTTACCCAACTATTTTACAATAAACGATGCTACCTGTCAATGTAACACTTCTTGTTCCAAGCAACTATCTAAATTGCAATGACAAAAAACATCTTATCAAAATTTTAAGAGCTTGGCAACAACTTTTTTATTTTAACTGAATACAATGCTTTGTATTTTTTTAGAAATCGTTTTTATACGAGCCGGATGCTCTTATTTTAGGCTTTGTTAAATAGAATTGTTGTTAAAATGATTTTGGGCTTATTTCATCAACGGAAGGACTCAATTGGGTCAGCCCCACACACATAAAATAAGCTTATAGCCGTGCCACCTCTTTGTTTAACGCCGCCAAAAACTCTTTAAATGGAACCGTTTCAGACTTTTGCTCTCCATATTTGCGGACATTAACAGCCTTCTCCGCCATTTCATTATCTCCTACAACAAGCATGTATGGAATTTTTTGAATTTGCGCCTCACGAATCTTATAACCCATTTTCTCATTGCGGTCATCAAGTTCAGCACGGAACCCTTCAGCCTTCAGTTGGTCAAGAATATCCCTAGCATAATCGTAATGGACATCTGGTGATACTGGAATGACCTGAACTTGAACAGGAGCCAGCCAAGTTGGGAACGCGCCTTTATATTCTTCGATTAAGAAAGCGACAAAACGTTCCATTGTCGATACGACTCCGCGATGGATAACGACGGGACGATGCTGCTTTCCATCCTCCCCAACGTATGTTAAATCAAAACGTTCAGGTAATAAGAAGTCTAACTGAACAGTTGAAAGCGTTTCGTCTTTTCCAAGTGCTGTCTTAACTTGAACATCGAGCTTCGGTCCGTAGAACGCCGCTTCTCCTTCAGCTTCAAAGTAATCTAGGCCTAGATCATCCATCGCTTCTTTTAACATCGATTGAGCTTTTTCCCACATTTCATCATCGTCAAAATACTTCTCAGTATCGGCTGGGTCACGGTACGATAACCGGAATGTATAGTCATTAATATCAAAGTCTTTATATACTTCTAAAATTAAATTTACGACGCGCTTGAACTCATCTTTAATTTGATCTGGACGAACAAACACGTGAGCATCATTCAACGTCATGCCACGGACACGCTGTAATCCTGATAGAGCACCAGACATTTCATAACGGTGCATTGTTCCAAGCTCAGCAATGCGGATCGGCAGCTCTCTGTAGCTATGAATTCCTTGCTTATAAACCATCATATGATGCGGACAGTTCATCGGGCGCAGAACGAGCTGTTCGTTATCCATCTCCATCGGCGGGAACATATCCTCCACGTAGTGAGCCCAGTGGCCAGAAGTTTTATAAAGCTCAACACTGCCCATAATTGGTGTGTACACATGGTCATACCCTAAACGCACTTCTTTATCGACAATATAGCGCTCAATTGTACGGCGAATCGTTGCCCCTTTTGGAAGCCACAACGGCAGCCCTTGACCGACTAATTGAGAGCTTGTGAACAGGTTAAGCTCTTTTCCAATTTTACGGTGATCCCGTTCCTTTGCTTCCTCAAGCAGGCGTAAATGCTCGTCCAAATCTTCCTTTTTAAAGAAAGCTGTACCATAAATTCTTTGGAGCATTTTATTATTGCTATCTCCCCGCCAATATGCACCAGCAATGCTTAAAAGCTTAAACTCCTTAATTTTTCCTGTAGAAGGAACATGAACACCACGACATAGGTCAAAGAAATCACCTTGTTCATAGATTGTTACCTTCTCATCCGCAGGAATAGCGTCAATTAATTCTAGCTTATATTCATCACCAATTTCCTTATAAAGCTGAATCGCCTCATCACGACTAACTTCCTTACGAACTACTTCAATGTTTTCGTTAATGATCTTCTTCATTTCTTTTTCAATAAGTGGAAGATCTTCCGGTGTGATAGATTGTTCTAAATCAAGGTCATAGTAAAATCCACCTTCAATAACTGGACCGACTCCAAGCTTGACATTTTTATATAAACGCTTGATTGCTTGGGCCATTAAATGGGCAGTACTATGGCGCAGCACTTCTAAAGCCTCTTCACTTCCAACTGTCACGATTTCAATCGCACCTTCCTCTTCAATTGGCCGACGAAGATCATACAACGCTCCATTTAGTTTTCCGGCAATAGCTTTCTTCTTTAGCCCAGGACTAATCGATGCAGCTACATCTTCAGTTGTTGTCCCAAATGGAAACTCCTTTACAGCACCATCTGGAAACGATAATTTAATCACATCTGACATTTTCTTTTCCTCCCTTGAGATATAAGGCTTTCTCGCATACCGTATTTCCTTTTGATAATCATTTCGCTATATCTTTGGAACAACTGCGAAAAATGCCGAACTTAACTAATACTTAAATATACATATCAGTTTAGACAAAACCATTTGCAACATAAAAAACCCGTCCCTCAAACAGGGACGAGTTATCATGATTAACACGTGGTTCCACCCAAATTCTCATTTTTTCAAAAACAGCGAAAAAATGACTTTAGCGACAAAATAACGGTTTTGACCGTCAACCAATACTAATAGCTTGGCTAAATTCATGGTTGAAGTTCAGAGGTGGTAAGCATTCGATTCGTATTAGGAAGATTCCAGCCTAGTCTTCCCTCTCTATTAACCGGTTAAAGAATACCCATATCCTCATCGTAACTTTATGACATTCAATTGTACATGAATCATTATGTAGGTAATTATAGTAGTTTAATTTAGGAAAATCAAGTTTTGTTCAAAAAAATCATCCCTCAAAAAAGTTATTTTTAAACTGCTGAAAATCGTCCACTGCTCTCAAGCGGACACGTTCTTCGAATATATTTTGTATCGTCCGGACAAGAGGCTCCTCCTCATCATCTGTATACACATAAATTTTCGATGGGGATATGGAAAGAAGCGGTGCAATTGTGACTGAATCAATATAAACCGGATGATTCGAAATCAGTTTTCGGTCGATCATGCGAACGAGTTCGGCTCTTTTAATTTCAGAAAAATATTGATCATAGAACGTAACAACATCACCAACATATAAATGGAGCTGTTCTATTTTTGGTGCTCTTTCAGATATAAACTGACGTAATGTTTGAATGAACATCTGATATTCTTGCTCCATTTTATATTCATCAATTGAGATTTCCACATATTTTTCTAATTGCTCCATATATGGGCGCATTCTAAATCTCACAAAGGAATCAAACGAAAAGGAATACTGCTCATCAAATATTTGCGAAACCGCCTTTTCCATTTGCTGGTTCATATTTATATCATGAATTAACGTCTCTAAATCTTCCCGTTCTCCTTCAATAATAGAGTAAATGATATCCAAAATTTGCTGGATCTCATCCTCATCTTCATAAAAAAATTTTTCCTTTAAGATCATTCTAAACCAGTCATGAAGCTTAATTTTTATAATAAATTGGAGGAATGCCGCTTTACTTGCTTCAACTAATTCCTTTATGTCCTTGTCGATTTTCACCTTCGCTTTATTATCATCTTCATTTTGAAGAGTTATTTTTTCGTTTAAAGATATCGTTTGCACTTGATGTTGTATGTAATTGTGAAACTGGCTAGCATCCTCTTTATTTTGAAATGTAATTTCAGCCAACCAAATCCCCCCTTTAACAATCTCCTCTTGAACTATTCCGTCCTGAACTAGTCCAATCTCTGTAACATGTATATGGGGATTTGCACAAAAATAGAAGTGATCGAATTAATTCTCTTTAAACGAAAAAGAAGCTGGTACAAAAGTCTTTTTACAATCGACTTTTGTATCAACTTCTCCTAAATTATTCTACCTTCTCCGGTTGGGTCCATCCACTAATACCGGGTCTGTTAAAAAGCGAATTCGTTCTAAAATGCGGCGAGCTTTCATTTTTTCTTCCTCACCGCGCTGGCTGTATGTGAGATGGTGTTCAAGTCCATCATAATCAAAATTCGTGCTGAAAAAAGTTGGCAAGTATTCTTGCATTCTAAATTGCAATATAGGCCCTAATACTTCATCACGAGTCCAGCTTGACATCGTTTCGGCCCCAATATCATCAATCATTAACACCGACTGCTTTTTGATTGTTTCAATTTTTTCGTTTAATGTGGAATCACCAATCGAATTTTTCAATTCTCTCAATAGCTCTGGAAAATACACAATCATTGACGACACATTTTTTTTAGCGAGCTCGTTGGCAATGGCTCCTAATAAAAAGGATTTCCCTACTCCAAATTTCCCGTAAAAATAGAGACCCTTTTGTTTTCCATTCGGATCATAATTTTCAACAAATTGCTCTGCTCGCTCGACAGCTTCTATGCGACTACCATCAAGCAAATCAATATCGGCAAAAGATGCACGAATAATATCCTTTGGAACATGCATGCTTCGAATCAGCTTTTCACTTTTTCGTTTCTCATCGTCCATAATCTTTCGCGGACAGCGATCATAATAAATATCAATCGCCCCTCTTCCAATCACAAGCTGAGGATGATAGCCCTTCAACAGGTTTTGGCATTCTCCAAGGCTCGGGCAATCTTGGCAATGTTTACTCTGCTGTGCATAATCGTAAAGAGTCATCAAACTCCTTTCGATCATGTCTGGTGTCAGCTCTTCTTCATGGCGAACAAGAAATTCGCGAACATAAGGGTTTTGAAGGATTTCCTGTCTCATTTTTTTATAACGTTCTTGGAAACCCATACTGTTTCCCAGTTTGTTTAACGTCTCATTTATTCTTTCCACCTGAGGAGGGCACCTCCTTATTTTTTATATTTTTTCAATCGTTCTTCTAACGCCCGTTTCCTATCTTCAAGTTGCGCATCCTGATTGGACGGGGTAGAAGCAGAAGCAACTTCCTTTTCATCAAACCAATCTGGTAACGCTTCTGTTCTTATTGGTTTTCTCCTTGAATCAGATTTCGTATTTTTATTATCTGCCCATTCTAAATACTGACGATGCTCTTTAATGGCTAAATCCATGGCGTCTTTAACAGTAGAGATTTTTTTTCGAGCCCAATGGGAGGCAATTTTATCGACATACGCCTTCGTTAGCTTCATGTCTGTTTTCAATAATACATATTGAATCAGAACATTGACGACTCCAGGTAAAAGCTTTTGTTTAAACATTACATCTTCTATAATTTTCAGATCGGCTTTAGATGGCACCGTCCCACCTGAAATATCACTCAGGAGCTGTCTTGGAGATGTCGTATCTAAATACTGAATAAGCCTCTCGACCTTTGTCTTCGGTTCATCTACATTGGATTTTTTCAGTGCTGGCTGGATTCTATCTACTAATACCGGGAGCTTATCTTGGTGCTCAAGCTGATACCAATCCCGAGCAGCTTTGCGCAGCTCTTCGATGTTTATTTTCCCCTCCAACTCGTCCATTGCTGATATGACTAGGTTTTTCATTTGCAGAGAATCAATACCATAAAGATACGATAAATTGCTGATCGCATTTTTCACCTTTACAGTAAATGCTTTTTTCGGAACTAACGATTCTGATAAACCAGCCATCAGTAGTTCAAAATCAAAGCTTTCATCAGCTTCAACTTGTATCCCTTTTTGAACAACTCGTCCTATGTATGCCTCATCAGTTCCTTGATTAAGAACTTCACCCATCAATTGAAAATTCTCTGGGGTGGCAGAATCATAGACATCCTGAAATGCTCTCGTAACATTCTCATAACCTTCAGTCTCAGCAGGAAGCACTTTATCAGAAAAAAACTTTTTTAATTTTGTAAATTGCGTTTTTCCAACCTTTTGATATAAGTAAATATTTAACATGCCATCTAAGAAGAATTGTTCAGGAGGCAGAGGTGGTTGAAGCTCATAGACAAATGAACGGGAGCCTTCATCTTCTTGAACGAAGGTTTTAAGCAGCCCGATCCCTTCAAGCTTAAGGCGAGCTTCATAGATGGACTTTAAATGAAGATCCATAAAGCTCATAAGACTATGATGGGAATTACTTTGCGACCATAATCTATTTTCTTCAACCTGAGCCCACAACGTCATATATAAACTCATTGATACGGGACCAATTAAAGGCTGATACAACAACGTAATGATCTTTCGGTCATATTCGTGGAGTACTCCATTACAGGCCACTGTATATCGATCAATTGGCAACATCTCTTTCCAATGCTGGGCCATTTGTGTTCCAACCTTTCCTTTTAAAGCTAATAAGAAAAAAAGCCAAAGGGTTTGTTCATTCTTAAATGCCGTTTGGCCTTTCGCTCCTTGGCTGAGATTTACTGTTCTTTTTTTATAAGCTCTTTAAGCTCCTCGATAAATACATTAATGTCCTTAAATTGACGATATACCGAAGCAAAGCGAACGTAAGCAACATCATCGATCTTGGCAAGACGCTCCATCACCATTTCACCGATAACCTCGCTATCAATTTCAGAAACCCCTTGACTGCGAAGCTCCTTTTCTACCTCAGCAGTAATGTTCTCTAATTTTTGCAGGGCAACAGGACGCTTTTCACAGGCTTTTATTAAGCCGCGCAATATTTTATCACGACTAAACTCTTCCCGTGTACCCTCCTTTTTCACAACAATCAAAGGTATTTCTTCAACCTTCTCAAAGGTGGTAAAACGTGAAGAACAGCGTTCACACTCTCTTCTGCGTCGAATGGAACGGCCATCATCTACTGGACGAGAATCAAGGACGCGCGTATTACTATTTTGGCATGAAGGACATTTCATACAACAATCAGCTCCGAATTCTGAAAATCTTTATTTTTGGCTCTTTTCTCAAACAATTCTCCTATTGAAAATAAACAGTTGCGAAGTTCGTAATGGCCGGTTGTCCAAATACTGATTTTCACTGGGCCTGAAGCTTGTTATGCTTCCCGTAAGTACCCTATAAAATAAGTGATCCACAGCTACGAACCCTGCCATTTTCTAGAACATGAAAAACAAATGTCATTCGATTAGGAAAAAATCTCATTAGTAAAAGAAATATCATGATCGTTTTTTAATTGGCGGTTATGCATTATGAAAGGATTTTAGTTCATAAGAATGAAAGAATAAGAAAAGTGCCTACTACTATATCCGTGCAATTATACTTTAGTGGAATGCAAACGGTCGAAACGAACCCGGGCAAGACCACAACCTGTATAAAAACAGTCTTATAAATATATCTTATTAAAAAGGTGAAAGTAGCACAAGTAATAGAGGGGAAATTAAAAAAAGAGGTGTATCAAACACCTCTTGCGCTCGCTAAACTTTATTTACTGCATGCCTTCACATTGATTTACGTCTCAAACTAAAGATTAATTTTCTGTTTTACTTGAACAGGACCCATCCCACGCGGGAGTTCAATATTTTCACGAGTCTTAGCTCCTAACGCCTCTGCAATGTAATTGGCAGCTATATTAGGATCCATTTCCCCGCATGTGTACACGTCAATGCTGGCATAGCCATGTTCAGGAAAGCTGTGAATCGTTAAATGCGACTCTGAAATAATCACAACTCCACTCACGCCTTGTGGAGCAAATTTATGAAAAGCAACTTCACGAATTTCAGCACCTGACTTTAATGCTGCATCTGCAAAAATCCGTTCAATTTGTTCAATATCGTTTAACTTTTCAAAATCGCATCCCCATAATTCCGAAATAACATGACGACCCATTGTTTCCATATCCAATTTCCCCCTTTTGGCTTTTTACGAAAACACATGAATTTTTCTAGTGGACGATCACTACCACGGGGGAAAGTTAGTCCAAAGAGGTCCTAACCCTTTAAGTAGCAACCAGCTCCTTCATTCATGAAGTTCACGTGGAATAGTATACTTTGTTTGTATTTCTTTTGCAATATATAGGGGGAAATTTGTTTGTATTAAGGAACAAATCGTGTGTACTACTTAAATGTAGGTGAATTCCGGAAAAATCGTGAATAATTCCGGAATTTTTCTGCTTAATTCCGGAAAAAGCAGATGTATTTCCGAAAAAATTGCATTAATTCCGGAATTTCACCCTACAATTCCGGAAAACAGTACAAAAGCGCAGGCGCTTTGCTCAGACCCGTAAAAATCGGACCATTCAGGTAGGAACTATAGGAAACCCTATGTGCCAGCATCTCTGGTTGTCTTATCGTACGTGATAGAGCCTAAGTGCCGAATCTAGACGAGGACAAACTGATTTAGAGTTATAGACATTGTTTACATTTTGTCATTACCGAAACAGAGAAAAAGTCCGCTCAAAAGATTGAGGGACTCATAGTCTAGGCATCTATTAACTCACTTTTACTTCGGTTTTCTGGAGCAGGGCACGGGCAACATGTTTTGTTAAATCAACAACGCGGCAAGAATAGCCCCATTCATTATCATACCAAGCTAGTATTTTCACCTTATTTGCACCCATAACAATTGTTGATAAGCCATCAATAATCGCTGAATGCTCATTCGTATTAAAATCAACGGACACTAACGGTTCTTCAGTGATATCCAGTATCCCCTGTAAAGCCCCTTTTGAGGCTGATAAGAACGCATTATTCACTTCATCAACAGTGACCTCTCTTTTAAGATCAACAACGAGATCAACTAACGACACATTTGAAGTTGGAACTCGTAAAGCCATTCCATGCAGCTTCCCTTTTAAACTTGGAAGTACGAGCGATAATGCTTTGGCAGCACCAGTTGAGGTTGGAATAATCGATTGGGCGCAGGCTCTTGCACGCCTTAAATCCTTATGCGGATTATCAATATTTTTTTGGTCATTTGTATACGCGTGAACAGTTGTCATCAATCCGTTAACAATTCCAAATTGTTCATCTAATACTTTGGCAACAGGAGCTAAGCAATTGGTTGTACAAGAAGCATTTGAAATAATATCATGTCTTTCCAGATTAAGAACTTCTTCATTTACTCCCATGACAATGGTCACATCTTCATTTTTTCCAGGTGCCGTTAAAATGACTTTCTTTGCTCCTGCCTGCAAATGTAGGCTTGCTTTGTCTCTTGCATTAAATTTCCCCGTTGCTTCAATGACTATATCAATCCCGTACTGCTCCCAAGGAAGCTCGACAGGGTTACGATTGCTTAATAATTTGACTCGTTTACCATTTACGACTAAGGCATTGTCTTCTGCGATAATGTTGCCTTCGAATTTCCCATGATTGGTGTCATACTTTATTAAGTGTGCCAACGTTTCCGCTGGATAGCTGGCATTGATCGCTACAATTTCTAAACTATCTTCAAGAATGGCTTTTCTAAATACCATTCTGCCAATTCTTCCAAACCCATTGATCGCAATTTTTGCCTTCATCTTACGGCTCCTCTCGAATAAATGTTATACTTATGAACTTTTTATCACGATTAGTATAACACAATTAAGAGTATTTGTGATGAATTAAATGCGGAAATCAAGAAAAATCGTTCTAAAGATCATTCAAGTTAACTATATATGCCCTACAATTCTTCTAATTTCGGTTAATAAGCCGTTTTCAACTACTCTTACAGTTCCCGAAACTCCAAAAAGTGAAACCCTTTAAGACGTTACTCGTATAATTAAACAGATTCTCTAAATTGGTAAGTAGTTCTTTAATTAAACAGAAAGGATTTTTATCATGACCCTTTATTTATGGATTATTTTTATTGGAATTTTCCTCCTAACTGCATTTCCATTACTTTCAGCTAAGAAAAGGAGTACCTGGAATATCATCCAGACTATTATTGTCATGTTCTCTATCATCATTGCCATTGTTGCAATTGAAATTTTTTACACCCCGCCAATAATGCCGATCGTTTTCATTATTATCGTAACCATTCTTGCTGACAAATCCACCTACACAAAAACGGGATTAATTATTACTGGAATGGCTGTACTTATTCTTTCTGCTTTGGCTTATTACTTATTTCACGATGATCCAGATTATGTCCAGACCTATATTGATAAGAATCCAGATTTAGCTTCCATGCATTTAAGTGTAGATGGAGAAAATTTGATAAGCAAACAAGGGGAAGTAAAACGTCCTCTTGCAAGTGTGGTGAAGACAATCATTGCTATTGAATTTGCCAATCAAGTAGTGGAAGGAAAAATCGACCCTGACGAACAAATTCCATTAGTAGAATTAGAAAAGTTTTACCTTGCCAACACAGATGGTGGAGCTCATCCAAATTGGCTTAAAGAAATGAAGGAAGGAGGCCCAATCAAAAATGATGCAGTTTCTTTACAGGAAATTGCAAAGGGAATGATTATGTTCAGCTCCAATGCAAATACTGATTTTTTACTCGATAAATTAGGTCCTGAATCGATTAATCATGTGATAGAATCTTTAGGTCTAGAAAATCACGATCCAGTTTATCCACTAGTTTCATCATTATTAGTACCTACTTATCTAAATGCTATTGAGGATAAAAAATGGAGTACCAGCCAATTAATAGAAAGATTACAATCTTTGTCACTTGAAGATTATAGAGAGCTCTCTTGGGAGATTCACCATTTGTTAAAGCATAGAAAAGCCGATTTTTTCAACGGCTCTGTTTCAATTCCTATGGATTTACAGAAAATATGGTCTGACCGTCTATCTAATGCAACAGTAGAAGACTATGGAAAGGTTATGAGCGCCATTTCCAATGATACGGCCACGCTCCCAGGCGGTGAAGACATCCTCCGCAATATTATGGAATGGCCAATGAAAGTGAATGTCTCAAATCAGGAAATATATGCTCATCTTGGAATGAAGGGTGGTTCTACCGCTTTTGTCTTAAACCAAGCCTTATATGTTGAAAACCTGGATGGAAGAAAATTGGAGTTGATCATTTTCACTGAAGGATTTTCCATAATTGAGCAAATAAAAATGGAAAAAAACATGAATTCATTCTTAAAAAAGGTTCTCACCGAACACTTTTAATATCTTAAAAAATTATGAAATACAATTACGAGGTTACCAGCAGTATTCTGTGGTAAGAAATGATGAGATGAATTTCAATTTAGAGATTAAGTCTATTCATATGTAAATAAGCCTGTAGACAAGTCCCACTTACAACGAACTTGGCTACAGGCTTAAGGCATTAAAAGTTTTAAATCTTAATATCAAGTCCCCATTGTTCAAGGATTGCATTTAATTGCTTTTTTGTCTCCTCGATCGTTCCATTGTTGTCAATGACGGCATCACTTAATTTAATTTTATCTTTTAAAGGCATTTGCGATTGTATTCGAACAAGAGCCTCTTCTTCGGTGAATTGATTGCGCGCCATCAATCTTTTTAATTGCGTTTCTTCACTCACGAAAACAAGCAGGGTTTTGTCGACCATATGCGTTAATTTACTTTCAAATAAAAGAGGAATGTCCAAAACGATCAGTTTTTCGCCTGCACTCACAGCATGCTCACGCTTTTCATTCATCCTTCTTCGAACATCAGGATGGACTATGCTGTTTAATTTCAACCTCTTTTCTTCATGATTGAAAATAATCGCGCCTAATTTCGCTCGATCTATTTCTTGATTCTTCAGCAAAATATCTTGACCGAAATAGGAAACAATTTCCTTGTAAGCTGGTTCCCCTACTTCTACAGCCAAACGGGCCTCTAAATCCGCATCAATAATCGGCACTCCATGGTCCTTCAATATATTGGATACAGTACTTTTTCCACTAGCAATTCCACCGGTTAATCCTACGACGATCGCCATAACGATTCCTCACTTTGTCTTTAACTGCCGCTCCTTGTACATCAATAGCTCATTACAATTTCCAAATCCCAATAAAAATAAGCAGAATTCCAGGGATAAACGAAAATTTTTGCAGAACACTATTTCTCGAAAGCATAGCACCAACCTTCATCCCAACGGTTACGAAGAGCGAACTCATTACAGCCACTGTAACCGCCAAGGCGAAAGGTGAATAACCAAGCATAGCTGCCCCAATACCCGCCCCAAAAGCATCAAGAGACAGCGCTAATCCAAGAACAAATGCTTCAATTCCAGTAATCGTACCTGATCGATCAAAATCAGCAGACATCGGTTTCTTTAAAATGTTGATCACAAGCCCTAATGATTTAATTTCAAAATTAACAATCATTTTTTCATGGGGGAGCGCCTCTTTCGTTTTCTCTGTTCGAAAAAATTGATACAAAATCCATCCACCTAATAAGACGAGAACAATTCCCCCGATCCTCTCAGCCATGTCAGGGGAAAGGAAGGTTTCAATTACCTTTCCCACTGCCATTGCAGCAATTAACGTTATTGCGGAACAACATGCAATGACGATAATTGATTTAAAAGGGATTTTCATTTTTCGCAATCCATAAGTAAAACCGACGCTAAAACTATCTAAGCTTACCGCAAATGCGAGTAGAATAAGTGAAAATGTAAACACTGGTATAAGCTCCTTCCCATCAAAAAGCTAAGATAGTATATGGAAGGAGCCATTCCAATGTTAATATTAGATTCAGCGGATGCGAATTAAAGCCCGCAAATAAACGAGAAAGATAGCATACTTAACAAAATTATCATTTCTGTTTCTTTTGACATTGCGGACAGAAAACTGTTCCCCTGCCGCCAACAACAATCCTTTCTAACTCTTGCGAACAAACTTTACATTCCTCTCCTTTTCGACCATAAACATATAACTCCAGTTGGAACATGCCGATTTGGCCCTGGGTATTTACATAGGAGCGAACCGTACTTCCTCCTTTTTCAACGGCTTCCTCCAACGTTTTCACGATTTCAGCATGTAATTGAACAAGTTCTTTTTGCGATAAGGAATTAGCGGTCCTTTCAGGGTGAATGCCTGCTTTGAATAATGATTCATCTACATAAATATTCCCTAAGCCCACGACAAGCTTCTGATCAAGTAATACCGTTTTAATGCTTCGATTCGTTTTTGCCAGCATTTCCTTCATACGGGAAACCGTGAATTGAGGGGAGAAAGGCTCAGGACCAAGCTGCGATAACGGAAGCTCTTTAAGCTCTTCCCCTTTTTTAAATAAATGCATCGTTCCAAATTTCCTCACATCCCGGTACCGTAATTGGGTGCCATCCGTAAAATAAAAGATAACATGTGTATGTTTATCAATTTCATCATCAGGAGTAAAAAGTCCGTATCTTCCTTCCATGCGCAAGTGGGAAACGAGTGCAAAGTCGGGTGTATAGATGAGCAAGAATTTTCCTCTGCGACCGATCTCCTCAATGGCCTGTCCAACAAGAGCGTCCTTAAACTGTTCAACCTCTACTGGTCTTTTTATCATTTTTGGCCAAGTTACAGAAACTCGTTTAATTACCTTTCCTATTACAAGCTGTTCGAGCGTTCTTCGAACCGTTTCAACCTCTGGTAATTCAGGCATTCTCTCTCATCCTCTATTCATTTATTTTGCATCAAACCAAGTAGGACCGTAAGAAAAATCGACCTTAAGCGGAACTTTTAATTGTACCGCTTGCTCCATCACTTCTGGAACCATTTCTTTTAATATCTCGATTTCTTCCTTCGGTGCTTCAAAAATTAATTCATCGTGAACTTGGAGAAGGAGTCGCGTTTTTAAGCCTTCTTCATCCAACCGTGCAGCCATATCGATCATTGCTTTTTTAATAATATCTGCCGCACTTCCTTGAATTGGTGTGTTCATTGCAGTTCTTTCAGCAAAACTGCGAATATTAAAATTCCGACTCGTAATCTCCGGTAAATATCTTCGGCGTTGAAGCAAGGTAGAAACAAACCCCTTTTGCTTTGCATCCTGTACGATTTCTTCCATGTAATTCTTAACACCAGGATAGCTCTCTAAATATTTCTCAATAAATTTCCCTGCTTCTTTTCTTGTAATATTCAAGCTTTGTGAAAGACCATAATCACTAATTCCGTAAACAATTCCAAAGTTAACGGCCTTGGCATGGCGACGCATATTGGCTGTTACCTCATCTTGTGAAACGTGAAACACTTCCATCGCTGTTTTCGTATGAATATCAAGACCTTCCTTGAAAGCTTCAATTAACTTTGCATCATCCGCTATATGGGCTAATACACGCAATTCAATTTGAGAATAGTCTGCAGCAAAAATGACCCAATCCTGTTCAGACGGAATAAACGCCTGTCTAATTTTTCTTCCCTCTTCAAGACGAATAGGGATATTTTGCAAATTCGGATCAGTTGAGCTCAGTCTTCCCGTCTGTGTAAGTGCTTGATTATAGCGAGTATGAACCTTATCATTCTCAGGATTAACAACCTTTAATAGTCCTTCAATATACGTTGATTGCAGCTTCCCAAGTTGTCGATAATGAAGGATCTCGCCGATAATGTCATGTTCGTTCTCCAATTTTTCCAATACATCTGCAGAGGTCGAGTAACCTGTCTTCGTTTTCTTAATTGCTGGTAATTGTAATTTCTCAAATAAAATAATTCCTAATTGCTTTGGTGAATTAATATTAAAAGCCTCGCCGGCAAGTTCAAATATTCTTTTCTCAATTTGAACCAATTGCCCATTGATATCCTCCCCCATATTGCGCAGACGCTGTAAATCGATCTTTATCCCGGTCGATTCCATATCCGCCAAAATAAGGGATAAAGGCATTTCTAGCTCAAAGAAGAGGTCAGATTGCTCGTTTTCTTCTAGTTTTTCTTCCAAGATTGGCTTTAGCTCAAATAAGGCAATGGCTTTTCTCACTAAATGCTCTGCAAGAAGCTGCTCTTCTGGGATCTTTCTCTTTGCCCCTTTTCCATAAAAAGCATCGTTCGATTCTACATTACGATAACCATATGAATGTGCAACAGAAGCAATGTCATCAATTGTTTCAGACGGGTTTAATAAATAAGAAGCGATTAATAAATCAAATTCAACTCCTTTTAAATGAATATCATGATGCCTTAAAGAAACTTCAGAGCGTTTCGCATCATAGACCCATTTTTTCTTTTTTTCATCCTCTGCCCATTTTTTAAAAGCATCGGACTTTAAAGCCAAATCTGCTGATAAAAAGTAGCTCCCCTCTTTATGAACGATGGCAAAGCCTATAATGGGGGCATAATGATAATTATCCTCAAGAATTTCAACATAAAAGGCGGATTCGTCGGTAAAGAGCTCTGCCGTTACTTCCTGTACGATTTTATATTCAATTTCCTCTAACGGCTTACTCTCTTCAACAAAATCAAGCTTCTCTAAGAGGGAATTAAAGCCTAATTCTTTAAAGAGTTTGACTACATTTTCCGGCTCAAACGATTCATATTCAATCTCACTAATCTCCACTTCAACAGGTGCATCTCGAATAATAGTCGCCAATTCCTTGCTCATTAGAGCCTGTTCCTGAAATTCTGCAATTTTTTCCTGCAGTTTTTTTCCACTTACTTGTTCAATCGAATTTAACAAATTATCAACAGTCTGGAACTCCTTTAACAGCTTAATCGCTGTCTTTTCTCCTACACCAGGAATTCCAGGAATATTGTCTGAGCTATCTCCCATTAAGCCCTTCATATCAATAATTTGTTCTGGAGTCAGACCATATTTCTCCATAATATGTTCCGGCGTATATTCTTCAATATCAGTGATCCCCTTGCGTGTGATGGCCACAGTTGTTTTTTCTGAACTTAGCTGGGTTAAATCCTTATCTCCAGAAATTATTTTCACATTAAAACCATCCTGTTCAGCTTTTAATGACAGGGTTCCAATAATATCATCTGCCTCAAAATTCTCCAGTTCATAGCGTGGGATTCGATATGCATCCAACAATTCACGAATATAAGGGAATTGCTCAGAGAGTTCCGGTGGTGTTTTTTGTCTCCCGCCTTTATATTCGCTATATGTTTTATGTCTGAACGTGGTCTTTCCAGCATCGAAAGCAACCATAATATGACTCGGTTTCTCTTCTTCCAAAATCTTCATCAGCATCATGGTAAAGCCGTAAACAGCGTTTGTATGTATTCCTTTGTCATTGTTCAATAGGGGCAGTGCAAAAAAAGCACGATAAGCAATACTATTCCCATCAATTAAAACAAGTTTTTTAGACATCTATTCATACCTCACCTTTCATAAAAAAAGCCGTTATTTTCTTCCTTATATTCTATCATGAGAATATAAAGAAGGAAAAATAACGGCTAATAATTATTCGGTATATCCCATTAAAAGTCGTGCATACGGTGAATCAGACGGTAATACAATCACTGTTTGATCATTAATCGTTTTCTTATAGGATTCAAGAGTTCTAAATAAAGAGTAGAATTCTGGGTCCTTTGAAAAAGCTGAATTATAGATTTTGGCTGCTTCTGCTTCCCCTTCTGCACGAATTTTCTCAGCTTCAGCCTGTGCTTTGGAAAGCATTTCACGAACGACTCGATCGGTTTCCGCTTCAATCTTGTTTTTGTCCGCATCCCCTCTAGATAAGTAATCTTGAGCAGTTGAATGACGTTCAGAAATCATTCTTGTAAAAACAGATTGCTCGTTTTCAACTGGTAAATCTGTTCGTTTAATACGGACATCTGTAACGACAATTCCATATTTATCATTTTCTAACAGTTCATTTACTTTTTCTGTAATTCGGTCATTTAATGAGCCACGAGATGATTTTTCATCATTGATAATTTCATCATAATTTAATTGCCCTAACTCGGTACGAACAACGGAATAAATAAACTCTTCCATACGTGATTCAGCATTGACAACTGTTCTTGCGTTTGAAATCATTAGTTTCGGATCCTCAATTCTCCAAACAGCATAGTTATCAATAAGCATTCTCTTTTTATCTTTTGTATTGATTTCTGCCTCATTTACATCATAGGCCATTTGATATTTCGGCAGTGAAGTCACCGACTGGATAAAAGGAATTTTAAAAGAAATCCCAGGTGTGTCGTCAATGCGAACAACCTCTCCAAATTGGCGAACAACCTTGTACTCTCCTTCCTTTACAACAAAAACGTTTGTTAAAGCAAGAGCAAGAATCCCGATCACGACAACTGCAATAATTCCAAGCTTAATATAGGAGCGGCCATTACCATTGCCACCACGCTCGTTCATATCAATAACATTTTGATCACTCATTATTGATTCCCACTCCCTTCTTCTTTTGTTTGCTCCTCTTTTGTTTTTTCCTCTGCTTTCGGTTGATTATTTTCAAGTGGACGAATTGGGAAATACTTCATTGTGTTACCATCATCATTCATAATGTAAATTTCAGTCCCTGGAAGAACTTGCTCTAACGTTTCTAACACTAAACGCTGTCTTGTAATTTGTGGATTGTTTTTGTACTCCTTATATAATTCATTGAAGACGGCAACACTACCATGGGCAGCTTCGATACGGGCAGTTTTTTCCCCTTGCGCCCTGGAACGGATCGCTTCTACTTCCCCTTTCGCCTCATTTTCCTTCTGATTCTTATATTTATTTGCTTCGTTAATCTTTGTATTCATCGTTTCCCGAGCATCGGTCACCTGTGTAAATGCCTGGCGAACTTCATCATTCGGAAGCTCAACATCCTGTAGTTTAACCCCAAGAACAGAAATGCCGATATCATATTTTTCAACTAAGGTTACAAGCAGATCTCGAACTTCCGCCTCAATCTCTGCTTTTCCAGAAGTTAACGCATCATCAATTTCGGAGCTTCCAATAATGCTTCTTAATGAAGCAGAGGTTGCATCCCGGAGGATTTCACGAGGATTATCTGCATTGAACAAATACTTCCCTGGCTCTGTTATTTTCCATTGGACAACTAAGTCAGCAAGGACAATATTTTCATCCCCAGTAATCATTTTTGTTTCATTAGGAAAATCAACGATTTCCCCATCCTTTTCTTCAAATCCAAATTGAAGGCTAAACGTTTCTTTTGATAGCTTCTCAACACTTTGGATGGGCCAAGGCAATTTAAAATTCAAACCAGGCTCTGTTATTCCTTCCTCTACTTTTCCAAAGGTTAAAATAACAGCTTGCTCTGATTCATCTACCGTGTACCAGGTCGTAAACGCCACCACACTTAATACAGCAATGGCAACAACTAGACCAATAATTGTATAAATTCTCTTTAAACTAATCATAATATCTCCTTTCTTCGAAACATATTTCCCTATGCATTATTACGATTAAATGACAAAAAGGTTTCAATTCTCTGACACAATAAATCTTTTTACAACTTTGGCTTTGTTAAACAATATTGTTGCATTTCTTCTAAAACCTTGGTTTGACACGCTTTTCAAACAGAAAAAAGCAAGTGAAGCACGGCATTTAGCTTCACTTGCTTTTTATGATAGGATTTTTCGCAAGCCCGTGCTGCGCTTTATTTTCTCTCCTTTGGGAACGTCTTATGAAGTTCAATTATGAAAGTCGTTCCCTTACTAAGAGCGCTTTCGACACTTATTTTTCCTTTATGCGCTTCTACCAAATGTTTCACAATAGCAAGGCCTAATCCTGTCCCGCCAGAGTTCCTGCTTCTCGCCTTATCAACTCGATAAAAGCGTTCAAAAATTCGCGGAATTTCTTCCTTCGCAATACCAATCCCTGTATCGGAAATAGAAACCGCTATTGTATTTTTTCCTTCTTTAATCGAAACCGTTACTCGACCACCTTGTAAACTATAAGCAATAGCATTGCTGATCAAATTGATGAATATTTGTTTTAACCGATAATAATCACCATCGATCGTAATATTTTTTTGCAGAGGTTGTAGGATGATCTTTATCTCTTTTTCTTCTGCCTTTTGATTAACGATCGGCAACATTTCCTCTAACAACTGATTTATATTGACTTCGCGAATCGAAAGGGTATACCCTTGTTGTTCAATTTTTGATAATTCTAATAAATCGAGAATTAACGATTGCAAGCGGTCGCTCTCTTCTAAAATGATTTTAAGAAAGTGCTCCAATGCATCCTTATCTTCTTTGGCACCATCTAACAAAGTTTCTGTAAAACCTTTAATCGATGTGATCGGTGTTTTCAGTTCATGGGATACATTCGCAACAAAATCCTTTCTCACTTGTTCAAGCTTTTTAATTTCGGTAATGTCATGAAAAACAAGTAATATCCCTTTCCATTCTTCATTTGTCCCTAAAATTGGGACTCCATATACTTCAAAATAACGCCTTTCTATCCCGATAGGAAGATGCATTTGTTTTTTTACCTTTTGTTCGGTCATGAAGATCTCTTCAATTAAATCAGAAATTTCTTGATGCTCAATAACATGATAATAAAGCCTGTTAAGATAATTTTGCCTTTCCACACGAAAAACTTCGATAAAAGTCCGATTTATTAGATTAATGTGGCCTTTACTATTAATAAGGAGGAGCCCGCTGCCCATATTTTCTATGAGGGCGCTTAATCTGCCTTGCTGAATTTCATTTGCCTTAACCATTCCTTGAAGGTTTCGCGCTAATATATTAATGGATGTACTTAACATTCCTGTTTCCTCAAGAGGATCCTCGTAAGTTCTCGCACGATAATTGCCCTTTGCAAGTTCAATCGCGACCTTTGTTGCCGATTCGATTGGTTTCGTATATCTTGCAGTTATGCGTGCTCCTAAAATGAGGATGACAATAAGCGCCAATCCTAAACTGATGATTAACAGCCACCATATTTGCTGATATGCCTTCTGAATTTCAGTCAATTTAGTACTGAGAAAAAGATATCCTTCTTCCGCACCATTGCTTGAAATTGGATGCCAATAATAATGGAGGTTGAAGCCTCCACCTACTTCAAACGCTTGAACATTTGAATTTCCATTTACCTTAGTTTCGATAATATTTTCAAGAGTAGATAAATGCTTTTTTTCATCAACTTGATTATCAATACTGCCGCTGTCAAATTTAAGCTCTCCAGTTAAGTCGGTTACAGTAATTCTACTATCGAGTGTACCACTAAATGAATCCAACTCTTTTTCATTCAAATGATGAATTCCCCCACCTTCTTCAATGAAGGCGGCAATAAGGCTGCTTTCTTTATTTAGACGTGAATCATATGTACTTATAAAATGAGTTTTAAATAGCTGGCCTAACAGTATCCCTAAACCAATTAACACGATAAAAATAAGGGTAACCAGACCGAAAAGAAGCCTTGTTCGATATTTTATCATTCTCCTTTAGGCTCCTCCATCTTGTAACCTAAGCCGCGAATCGTTTTAATAAAGGTCGGTTTTTTAGAATCCTCTTCGATTTTTTCACGAAGATGACTAATATGAACATCCACAATTCTAGTATCACCAGCAAAATCATAATTCCAAACCGCACTTAACAATTGGTCTCTCGTTAGTACTCTTCCTTTATGCTGTGCCAAATATAACAGAAGTTCAAACTCCTTTGGCGTTAACTCTAATTGCTCATCATCAAAATATGCCTCATAATGCTCAGGATATATTTTTAAAGATTTTACTTTTATATAGTCTGTCTTCTCTTTTTCTTGTCCCTCTGCGGAAGGCTGTGCTTGAATTCGCCGCAATATCGCTTTTACCCGCGCCACTACTTCCCTTGGGCTGAATGGCTTTGTCATATAGTCATCGGCTCCCAATTCCAAGCCTAAAACCTTATCAAATTCTTCATCTTTTGCAGTTAACATTAAAATGGGCGTTGATACCTTTTGCTGTCTTAGATGCTTGCAAACTTCAATTCCATCCATTTTTGGGAGCATTAAGTCGAGAATGATAAAATCTGGTTGCTCAGAAATGGCCGCATTTATCCCTTCCTCGCCATCCATCGCCGTAATAACCTCGTATCCAGCCTGCTGTAAATTATATTGTAATAACGTAACGATCGATTGTTCATCATCAACCACAAGTACTTTTTTCACGATTAGCTCCTCCTGTCCGCCAGTTGTTCCTATGTTCATTATAATATAATTTTTCGTTCTAGGTCAGAATTTACAATTCTTTTACAAAGTCACCTTTCTTTAAAAAAGATGAAATTCAGCTGAATACTGCCAATGCAAACAATTTAATGCAGTTCCTGCCTTAACATCTTGATTGATTGGCCTTTATCCATTTTCTACAAGTAGTTTGTGTATAAGCTATGATATTGCATTAGCCATAATATCGTTTACAAACCTTAAAAAAATAGCAATAGCTGCACTTTTTCGTGCCACTATTGCTATTTTTCCTCTAAATTTTTATTATTATATGTCGGTAATGATTTTTGGCTCATTTTCTTTGTGAAAACGTGGTTTCACACGAAATGGCTAAAAGCCGTTTTAATAATGCGTTATGATTAAAAATTCTCTAATGCCTTTCCATCCATTTTCTCAAGACGCTCTGGCGGTGAAACTAACAATTCACCCTGAATCACCAATTCTTCGTCCTCATTTTTCCCTTCTACCTTGATTGTAATCGTATTCGTACTTCTTACTACTTCAATTACTTCAAAAAATAATTCAACAGTCCCATAATGATAAACAGGTTTTAAAAAATGTATTTCTTGTTTGTGAATATGACTCCCTGGACCTGGTAAATATTTAGAAACTGCAGAAGTAATAATTCCTGTAAGCATAATCGTCGGAACAAGCGGCTTCTTAAATGATGTTTGAGATGCATAGTCATGTTGAATATAAAGTGGGTTTGCATCATCCGTTAGCCCTAAATACAATAATAAATCTTTATCTTCAATCTTTTCTGTTAAGGTTAATTTTTCACCTTTAGTCATTTCATCTATCATTCTTCCTAATTTCCTTTTCCGTCCTAACAACATTTCCTCCACCTCTATCCTTGATTGTAAACGCATACATTTTGTTTTATTTAAATTTTTACACTTTTAATTTTACCATAGAAAAGCGGTAAAAAGAAAAATCCAGAGCTTTAACTCTGGATTTTTCGACGTCTTTTAGGCTAACACCGCCATCACATTTCGAACAGATTCTGCTGACTTGTCTAAAGCAGCTTTCTCGTCAGCTGTTAACTCTAATTCAATCACTTTCTCAATTCCATTTGCTCCGAGAATCGTCGGAACTCCTAAATAAATGCCATCATAGCCATATTCCCCTTCTAAATAGGCGATCGAAGGTAAAACACGACGCTGATCCTTTAATATTGCTTCACACATTTCAACCAATGAAGCAGCAGGAGCATAATAAGCGCTGCCATTTCCCAATAAATTAACGATTTCTCCGCCGCCCTTTCGGGTGCGTTCGACAATCGCATCTAAACGATCCTTGGGAATTAATGTTTCCAATGGAATTCCTCCAGCATATGAATAGCGAACGAGCGGAACCATATCATCACCGTGCCCACCAAGAACAAATCCCGTAATGTCCTTAACTGACAAGTTTAATTCTTGAGAGATAAATGTTCGGAACCGTGCCGTATCCAGCACACCGGATTGGCCTATAACACGGTTTTTTGGAAAACCAGATTCTTTGAAAACAGTATATGTCATGGCATCTACCGGATTTGTCAACACAATTATATAAGCGTTTGGAGAATATTTCACAATCTCTTGTGTCACACTTTTCATGATTTTTTGGTTGGTTTGAACTAAATCGTCTCTGCTCATTCCTGGTTTACGGGCAATTCCAGCCGTGATCACGACTATGTCCGAGTCCTTAGTATCTTCGTAATTCGAAGTACCTGTAATATTTGCATCAAATCCTTGCACAGGGCTAGCCTCTAGCATATCCAACGCTTTTCCCTTTGTTGGGTTTTCCATTTGCGGAATATCTACTAGTACGACATCACCAAGTTCTTTTTGTGCTAATAAAAACGCCGTTGTTGCTCCTGTAAAGCCCCCACCAATGACTGACACTTTTTTACGCTTCAAAGTCATAATGATTTCCTCCTTAAAGATTCACTCTTTTCTAAACTGGAGAGGACTGACCCAAAAAATGAGTCAGTCTCAAGGCAACACTTACATATTTTTAATTAATTCATCACCAAATTCAGAGCACTTCACTTCTGTGGCACCTTCCATTAAGCGAGCAAAGTCATATGTTACCACTTTCGAGGCAATGGTTTTCTCCACAGATTTTGTAATAAGATCAGCTGCCTCATTCCATCCTAAATGTTCTAATAATAACACACCAGATAGGAGAACAGATGATGGATTAACTTTATCTAAACCAGCATATTTTGGAGCAGTTCCATGCGTAGCTTCAAAAATCGCATGTCCTGTTTCGTAATTGATATTTGCACCTGGAGCAATTCCGATTCCTCCAACCTGAGCAGCTAAGGCATCAGAAATATAGTCACCATTTAAATTCATCGTGGCCACAACATCAAATTCACGAGGACGTGTTAAAATTTGTTGTAAGAAAATGTCAGCAATGGCATCTTTCACGATAATTTTCCCTGCTGCTTCCGCCTCTGCCTGAGCTTTATTAGCTGCTTCCACACCTTCTGCATCCTTAATTCTATCGTATTGTGCCCAAGTGAATACTTTATCACCGTATTCTCTCTCTGCCAATTCATAACCCCAGTTTTTAAAAGCACCCTCAGTAAATTTCATAATATTACCTTTATGTACAAGGGTTACAGACTTGCGTCCTTCTTTAAGAGCATACTCAATTGCGGAACGGACTAGACGGCTAGTACCTTCCTCTGATACAGGCTTAATACCAATACCTGATGTTTCAGGAAAGCGAATTTTATTAACGCCTAACTCATTTTTTAGGAATGAGATTAGTTTTTCTACTTCTTCAGAACCTTTTGCATATTCAATACCTGCATAGATATCCTCAGTATTTTCACGGAAAATAACCATATCAGTATCCTGCGGACGCTTCACTGGAGATGGAACTCCTTCAAACCACCGCACTGGACGCAAACAAACAAATAAATCAAGCTCTTGGCGAAGAGCAACGTTCAATGAACGAATTCCACCGCCGATAGGTGTAGTTAATGGCCCTTTAATCGCGATAAGATATTCTCTAATGACGTCAAGAGTTTCTGCCGGAAGCCATTCACCTGTTTGGTTAAAGGCTTTTTCCCCCGCTAAAACTTCTTTCCATTCAATTTTTCGCTCGCCTTTATATGCTTTTTCAACAGCTGCGTCCAATACTCTTGATGCTGCTGCCCAAATATCAGGACCAATTCCATCTCCCTCAATAAAAGGTACGATTGGATTATTTGGAACATTTAATACCCCGTTTGTTACTGTGATTTTTTCTCCTGTCATTTTCATTCTCCCTCCAAATTCGTATGTCCCAGTATTCATGCTGCCTTTAAATGCGTAATCAAAGGTTAGAGACCTAGACCAATGGCCTTTGTCTACTAACCTTTCCTCATTCCTATCGCAGTCATTCTTACTTGGCTGAATTTATATAAAGATGTTGTATGTTGCGAAAAGCGACTCGAGTTAGCCCTCGCACAACAACGACTTATATAAAAGCAAGATTGGACAAATAGACTTCACATTTTTTACAAAAAATACCTTTAATAAACACTTTTACTACTCTATTTTACCATAAGTATATTCAAAGGTTAAAAATAATAAAATCGATGAAAGACTTATTGGCCTCTTTGTTGAACCGGTATATACTGCTGCATTCCTGGGCCGGTGTATTCTGCACGAGGACGAATTAAGCGATTGTTATCATACTGCTCTAAAATATGTGCTAACCAACCTGATACACGGCTCACTGCAAAAATTGGTGTAAATAGATCATGATCGATTCCAAGACTATCATAAACAGATGCAGAATAAAAATCTACATTAGGTGGTAAATTCTTTTCACCCGTCACAATGCTCTCAATTTGGGTGGACATTTCATAATATTCTGGTTTACCAGTAAGATTTGTCAGTTTTTCAGACATAAGCTTTAAATGTTTAGCGCGCGGATCCCCCTGGCGATATACTCGATGGCCAAAGCCCATAATTTTTTCTTTTTTGGCAAGCTTCTCACGAATATAGGAATCAACATTGTCAACAGAACCAATCTCCGTTAGCATTTTCATTACCGCTTCATTTGCACCACCATGGAGCGGTCCTTTAAGAGCCCCGATTGCTGCAGTAATACCAGAATAAACATCTGACAGGGTTGCCACACAAACACGAGCTGTAAAAGTTGAAGCGTTTAGTTCATGATCGGCATGAAGAACAAGTGCCTTATTAAATGCCTCAACGGCTATTGGCTCTGGTTCCTTTCCTGAAAGCATATAAAGGAAATTTGCTGCAAAGCTTAAATCCTTTCTTGGTGCAATAGGTTCAAGTCCTTTGCGAATACGGGCAAACGCAGTCACAATTGCCGGCATTTTTGCCTGTAAACGCACTGCTTTTCGATAGTTCGCCTCCGATTCCATTAAATCCGCTTCTTCATCATAAAGCCCCAATAAAGAAACAGCTGAACGGAGCGCACCCATCGGATGAACTTTATCAATTGGATACAACTTAAAATGCTCAATTATTTCTTTTGGCAACTCTGCATTATCAGCCAGTTCTTTATTTAATTTTTCTAATTCGGCTTGTGTAGGAAGCTTTCTGTGCCAAAGTAAATAAATGACTTCTTCAAAACTAGCATTCTCCGCGAGATCATCAATGTTATACCCTACATATGTTAGTGTGTCATCGATAATTGAACTTATAGACGACGATGTTGCTACTACCCCTTCAAGACCACGTGTCACTGTCATGCTCAACCTCTCCTTTACCATTTAAAATTTCCCCATACCATTTTCTCTGTTCCTTGAATCGATTCCACAATTTGCAAAGGTCTCTAAAAAAACAAATGATTTTGAATCTATAAAGAAAAGCAGCTATCACCTTTCGTCCTTTACAGCAAACGAAATTATGAAATTGATTCACGTTACAAAAAATGATCGCAAAGACCATAAAGCCCGACTTAAAAGTCCGGACAATTAACTGTGAAGACATCCCCTGAGCGGTTGCTCAATTATATTCAAAAAAGAAAAGCTTTCACCAAATTGAACTCACCGCTAAAATGATGCACAAATACGCAATCTTTTATTTGTTTGTTTCGCATCACAATACGGATGCGCTTACAAGTCCTATTATAAACAATTATCTGACATTTGTGAATGAAAAGTAACTAAAATGTGAAAAAACTAATATTTTATTAGAAAAATATAACTCTTTCATTCTACACAGCAAAAGAGTTGTACAGTGTCTGACTAGAGTGGATTGGAAAAATCCTATCACTACCCATCTAACCTCACACGGAAGAAGCAACTATTTAAAAAAATCGAAGGCCTTCATAGCTATGTAAGCGATTCCTGCCCCTATTAAAGGACCAACAGCAATTCCTTTGAACAGCGAAACTGCAATAATTGTTCCTAGAACAAGAGCCGTTGTAATATGAGGATCTTCCGTTAATAACGATACTCCGCCTTTCGCTAATAAAGCAACAACGATCCCAGAAATTAACGCAATCCATGCATATGGTGATTTAAATGCCCCGGAAAGATCTTTAAATCCAATATCCCCACTTGCAATGGGAGCTAATACAGCTATTGTGATCACTGTTACTCCCCAATTAATTCCTTTCGACTGTAAAATTGCAAAAAACTTTGAATCTGCACCAAATACCTTCATAATAAGAAGAAAAGCAACTGCTATAATTAGGGAGCTATTTTTAGCAACCAACCCTATAACCAATAATAGAAGTAAAAACAACAATGGTTGAGAAAACATCGTTCAAAAACACCCTTTCACCCTTCTATGTTATTGTAACATAACATCAATATTTCATTCCTTTAAGGTTTTTTACAAATTTTGAGAGAATGAGAATCTTTTTTATTTTTCATACGTAGTGATTAGAAATAGTTATTAGCATATCAACTAAATAAGGAGGTTCACATTGAATAGTACATACTTGCATCGAACTGTTAGATTTGTCATTGTTGTTGGAATTGTCATCCTTGGTTTTCTTTCTTTATACTTTCTTTCAAAGATTACCTATCCTTTCATAATCGGATTGATTATCGCCTTTTTGATCAATCCTTTGGTCAACTTTTTCGAAAAGAAAGCAAGAATGCCAAGGACTCTCGCCGTTTTAGTAAGTCTCGTGCTCATATTTGCTATTTTTGCAGGGCTGATCACATTGCTTATTGCTGAAATTGTTTCAGGTGCAGATTACTTAGCACAAGTTGTTCCCAAACACTTAGAAACATTGATTGATTACATTGAACATTTGTTTGCTGCACAAATCATTCCTTTTTACAATCAAATAACAAGCATGTTCAACAGTCTTGATACAGGACAACAAAATACGATCTTAGAAAATATTGAAAACGTAGGAAAAACGATTGGGACAACCTTGGGAAACTTTATCCAAGCCTTTTTCGGAAAAATCCCGAATATCGTCACATGGTTTCCAAATGCGGCTACAGTCGTTATATTTTCCTTATTAGCAACATTTTTCATTAGCAAGGATTGGAAACGTTTATCTGCTTTAACAGGGAAACTCCTTCCTTCGAAAGCAAAGTCAAGCACCCAAACCGTGCTTTTAGATTTAAAAAAAGCTATGTTTGGCTTTGTTAAAGCACAGCTAACACTTGTTTCACTTACAACGTTGATTATTTTAATTGGGCTTATCATCCTTCGAGTAGATTATGCTATTACAATAGCCCTTGTCACTGGCCTAGTTGACATTATCCCGTACTTAGGAACAGGATTAATATTTGTCCCATGGATCATTTATGAAGCAGTAATTGGAGAAGTTTCCATGGCTATCGGATTAGGGGTGCTCTACATAATCGTCCTTGTGCAAAGACAAATCATGGAACCAAAGGTTTTATCTTCAAACATTGGGTTAGACCCACTCGCAACATTAATTGCCCTATTTGTAGGCTTTAAACTGATCGGGTTCCTTGGTTTAATCGTGGGCCCCGTCACATTAGTTTTAATCACAACATTAAATAGAGCCAATGTTTTTAAAGATATTTGGGCATTTATCAAAGGGAAGGAAGCATAAAAACAGAAAGGGTGCCCAAAATGAGTGTGTCCCCTCAAGTAAGTTTCACTCTAACTTTTTGGGGGACAGTCCATTTTGGACACCTTTTATGAGGAAATTACTGATTGGAAGCTATACGGGACCTTGCTCAGTTCAAAAGACTGTTGCAACAAAGAAAGTTTGACATTTCCAAACCGATATTTATTGACAATCTGCGCATTTAGACAATGCCTACATTTTACTCTTTATCACAAGTGTTCCACGAAGGGAACGGTCCTGCCGTTATCGAATAATGGTCACATTACCATTATCGATCCATTTCTTTAAGCCTTTTTTCAAAAGTGCTTTAAAATAATGCCGTGTTTGTGGGATAAGCAATAAAAAACCGAATGCATCCGTAATAAATCCAGGAATTAAAAGTAATACTCCCCCAACAAATATACACATTCCATCGACAATCGCCTCACCAGGTACCCTGCCATACTGCATGTCTAATCGAGCCCTTTTTAACATTTCTAGTCCCTGCTTCTTTGCCAAATAGGCGCCAAAAACTCCTGTTAAAATAATGATGGATATCGTTGTCCAAACACCAATTATCTTGCCGGAAAGGAGTAAAACGAAAATTTCCCCCACCGGGATTATAAGCAAAAGTAACAATATATATCTCATAGTTAACCTCCTTTTCAAGCCATTACCTTGTTGTCCCCATACCTTATTATATTCCTGTCCTCCTAAAAAAACGAATGATAAGAAAAACGCCTTTATCGACCTCTTTAAGCAAGACACACGCAAAAAGGCTGTTCATCCTCCCCATCGACGTGCAAACGTTAGGGCTTGTTCTTGCGATAAAACATTCATTCTGTCCTTCGCGCACTACACCTCTGCTCACATCGAAAAGGGCTGTTTAAAAAGGTTTGCCCCTTCTCAAAATTCTTTCCACAAATTTTTGTGGCCCAGTACAAAGTCTAATCTCCCTAGCATTGAATCTCACAAAAAAAACCAAAAGTTCTTCATATAAAAATCATGAAGAACTTGCAAAGGATTCTCATACAGAGAATATGAAGACATACTCTCGCACTTTTCATGTATGTTTTGTCCTCATAAGGGACTCATGCGGACAAAGTTCACCAAATTTAACCTAATCTTGTCCTCTTACAGCGTTCATGCTGACAAAAAGCCCTCAGATCCGAGCTTGTTTGTCCCCGTCCAACAAGATCGCGCTCGTTCCGATCAAAAGATTGTGGAAACTCCTTGCCATCATACGAGCAATTCACATTGGGAGAGGATCGATAAGGCTCATTGCGGCATTTGCCCAAAATATAAAAGCAAGTGGTGAAAAACAATCCGTTTTTCGCCACTTGCTTTATTCGAACAAACTCTAAAAACGTGACCTATTATAGGACACTTGCATGACCGTTATAAATGACACCTCTTGTTGCATCTACTGTTACTTCTTGTCCATCTTTTAAGATTGTTGTTGCTTTTTCAGCACCTACGATTACTGGAATGCCTAAGCTTAATCCGACTACTGCTGCATGGCTTGTTAAACCACCTTCTTCAGTGATTAAAGCGGCGCTCTTCTCGATCGCTGGAACCATATCAGCATCAGAACCAATCGTAACAAGTATAGAACCTTCCGTTACCTTTGCCAGTGCCTCTCCTGCATTTCGTGCAACAACTACTTTTCCATAAGCTGATTTACGGCCAATTCCCTGAGCTTTTACAAGCACATCTCCCACTACATGAATTTTCATGAGATTGGTTGTACCGGATTCACCAACTGGAACTCCGGCTGTGATAACAACTAAGTCACCATGCTTCACTACCTTGCTATTAAGGCTTTCTTGAACGGCGATGTCAAGCATATCATCAGTTGTATTTGCACTTTCTCCCAATTGTGGGTATACTCCCCAAACAAGAGATAAACGACGATATACTGATGGATGATACGTCACTGCTATAATCGGAGCCTGTGGGCGATATTTTGAAATCATTCTTGCAGTATGACCACTTTCAGTTGGCGTAATAATCGCATTAACAGAAAGATTCAACGCTGTATGGGCAACAGATTGACCAATTGCATCAGTAATATTGGTTTCGATCGCTTTCGTTCTTTTTGTTAAAAGACGTTTATGGTCAAGTGCGGATTCTGCACGGGAAGCAATATTATGCATTGTTTGCACTGCTTCAACTGGATACATACCTGCTGCTGTTTCACCTGATAGCATAATTGCATCGGTTCCGTCAAAAATAGCATTCGCCACATCGCTTGCTTCCGCTCTTGTCGGGCGTGGATTTCTTTGCATAGAATCAAGCATTTGTGTTGCGGTAATAACAGGTTTCCCCAAATCATTACATTTCTTAATTAATTCTTTTTGCACTAGAGGAACCTCTTCAGCTGGAATTTCAACGCCTAGATCTCCTCGAGCAACCATTAAACCATCTGACACTTCCAAGATTTCGTCAATATTATCAACGCCTTCTTGGTTTTCGATTTTTGGAATGATTTGAATATAAGTCCCGTTGTTTTCTTCAAGAAGTTTACGAATTTCCATTACGTCAGAAGCACGGCGAACGAACGAGGCAGCTATAAAATCCACTCCCTGCTCAATTCCAAAAAGAATGTCCTTTGCATCTTTTTCTGTTATTCCCGGCAGGTTTACAGATACACCTGGAACATTAACACCTTTTTTATTTTTTAATGTTCCCCCGTTTAAAATTTTCGTATGAATTTCCTTCGCACCGCGATCAATCTCCAACACTTCAAGACCAATCAACCCATCATCCAATAAGATTTTTGCTCCAATTTGAACATCATCAATCAAACCCTCATATGTAACTGAAAATTTGTCTACAGTTCCCTCCACCTCATTCATGGAGATGGTAACTGCTTTTCCAGCTTCTAATTCGATTGCCCCATTCACCATATTGTGGGTACGAATTTCTGGACCTTTCGTATCTAATAAAATAGCGATGTTTTTATTTTCCTTTTTTGAAGCTTCGCGGATATTTTTTATTCGCTGACCATGCTCTGTATGATCTCCATGGGAGAAGTTCAAACGAGCAACATTCATCCCAGCTTCCATAAGTTGCGTGAGCTTTTCCACGCTTTCGCTAGCTGGACCAATTGTACAAACTATTTTTGTTTTACGCATCTAACGTGTAACCCTCCTGAAAAATCGTTGATTTTTTTATCTATCGCAGCTATCTTAGATTACTTATAAAATCGAAGATTAAATAGATAGTTCTTTTGAAAGCTTTAGCATACCCATATTAATTTGATGCTTCATATTTTCTAATGTTTCAATAATATCATAATCAACTAGCTCATTTTTCACAATTCCTACTGCGCGTCCGCCTTTTTTATCCAGAAGTAATTCTACAGCCCGTGCACCTAGGCGACTTGCTAACACACGATCATTTGCTGTTGGAGTTCCTCCACGCTGCATATGTCCTAGCACTGACACACGTGTATCAAAATTGGTTGCTTCTTTAATCTGCTTCCCGATTTCAACACCACTGCCTACTCCTTCAGCAACAATAATAATACTGTGTTTCTTGCCGCGCTCGCTTCCTTTTCTTAGCCGGGCGACGATATCATCGATTGAATAATTTTCTTCTGGAATGAGAATTGTTTCAGCACCACCAGCTAGACCAGACCATAATGCGATATCTCCAGCATCACGACCCATAACCTCAATGATAAATGTTCTTTCATGTGATGTAGCTGTATCACGAATTTTATCGATCGCGTCAATAACGGTATTTAATGCCGTATCAAAGCCAATCGTAAAATCAGTTCCAGGAATATCATTATCGATTGTTCCTGGTACACCGACACAAGGAAACCCCTGTTCTGTAAGGGCTTTAGCTCCGCGATAAGAACCATCTCCACCGATCACTACTAAACCTTCGATGCCGAACTTCTTCAGTTGTTCAATTCCTTTTTGCTGTCCTTCTTTTGTTTTAAATTCTTCACAGCGGGCAGAATATAGACATGTACCGCCTCTATGTATGATGTCACCTACAGAACCAAGTTCCAATTTTTTTATATTTCCTGATATTAACCCTGAATAACCTCCATAAATTCCATAAACCTCTAGATCATGAAAAATACCTTTCCGAACAACAGCGCGAATAGCTGCGTTCATTCCTGGAGCATCTCCCCCACTTGTTAATACGCCTATCTTCTTCACATTAATCACCTCAAGCATAATGACTTTTGACATGATAAAGAATCACTCTATCACCTATAAAAATACAAATATCTACCTAAATAATCTGCTAGCTATTACAAAAGCTTTGCTAGTATTTTCAATTCACCTTCTTATTATGAACAGAATGTCCTGTATTATTTACTTCTAAAATACCATGAAGCATATAGGTTCACAACTTATGGAAATGCTTACATCAATATGGCAGAATAGTCGGTAAAATGCAAACGCTTCATAATGGTATTTTAAGCAAAAAAACGTACTTTTTTCATTAAAGTACGTCTTTTTGCATATCCCTATTTGTAAGTTGTACTTATATATTCATTATCGGTTTGAACGGCATACTCGCCAATCTGTTTATATTTTTCGTATCTATTTGCGATGAGCTCCTCTTCAGTTAGTGGCAATAATTCTTTTAGTGATTGAACAAGGGCGTGATGAATGGCTTCTGCTTGCAATGCCATATCCTTATGTGCCCCGCCTTTAACTTCCGGAATAATTTCATCAATTACATGAAGCTCTTTTAAATCTGGTGCAGTTATTTTCATTTTCTCAGCAGCAAGCTTTGCCTTTGACGCATCTTTCCATAAAATAGAAGCAGCACCTTCAGGAGAAATAACAGAGTATGTTGAATTCTCCAGCATATGAAGATGGTTGCCTACGCCTAACGCCAGCGCCCCGCCACTACCGCCTTCACCAATGACAATACAAATAATGGGGACACGAAGTCCTGCCATTTCAAAAAGATTTCGTGCGATCGCCTCACTTTGCCCTCTTTCTTCAGCCGCTTTTCCGGGATAAGCACCTTTTGTGTCAATAAAGCAAATGATTGGTCTACGAAATTTATCCGCCTGCTTCATGATTCGAAGCGCTTTGCGATATCCCTCTGGATGAGGCATTCCAAAATTTCTGCGAATATTTTCCTTTGTATCTTTCCCCCGTTGATGCCCAATGATTGTGACGGGAAGCCCCTGGAATTTTGCGATCCCGGCAACAATTGCTTCATCATCGCCAAAGTTACGATCGCCATGACATTCAAAGAAATCCGTGAAAAGAAGAGAAATATAATCTAAAGTAGTCGGACGATTAGGATGGCGAGCAATTTGAACCCGATCCCAAGGTTTCATATTTTCATAAATCTCTTTTTCTAATTTTTCAAGACGGACTTCCAGCTTTTCAATCTCATCTGTTAGATCGACATCCGCCTCTTTCGTAATCTCTCTTAATTCCGAGATTTTTTTTCTTAGCTCGACAACCGGTTTTTCAAATTCTAGTTCTCCAACCATTCGAAGTCACCTCCAGGCTGATGAATATCGAGTATTGTAGTCATTTTTTCCTTTAAATCGAGCCTAGAGATAACCGCATCTAACTGGCCCTTTTCTAAAAGAAATTCTGCTGTTTGAAAGTCTTCTGGCAATTCCTCACGGATTGTCTGCTCGATGATTCTTCTTCCTGCAAAACCAATTAGGGCCCCCGGTTCTGCAAAATTATAATCTCCTAATGAGGCAAAGCTTGCTGAAACTCCACCTGTTGTTGGATGAGTCATAATCGATACAATTAAGCCGCCGTGATCACTAAACCGTTTCAAAGCTACACTTGTTTTAGCCATTTGCATGAGACTTAAGACCCCTTCTTGCATTCTTGCCCCACCAGAAGCAGTGAAAATAATAAAGGGTACGGAAAGCTCGTCTGCCTTTTCAATCGCCCTCGTAATTTTTTCACCGACAACCGAGCCCATGCTGCCCATTCGAAAAGTAGAGTCCATAATAGCAATGACAACCTCATGCCCATTAACACGTCCCGTACCAGTTACAACCGCTTCATTTAACTTCGTTTTCTTCTGATCCTTTTCCAGTTTTTCAATGTATTCCGGGAATTGCAGTGGATTACTAGAAGTCAACTGCTGATCCATTTCCGCAAAACTCCCTTGATCTAAAAAACTGGCAATTCTCTCATTTGCATTCATTGGATGATGATATTGACAGTGAAAACAGACTTTAAGATTTTTGGTTAATTCCTTTGAATACATGATTTTTTTACAGTTTGGACATTTTGTCATAATACCTTCAGGTACATCATGTTTTGCAGCTTCAGAAGGGATTGTTGCATACTTTTTCTTTTTTGGTTTTGTAAATAAATCCTTGATCACGGTCTCTCTAACCTCCCCATGTCACACATTTTGATTCTCTTCCTTAGTGGTCTGGCCACTAACGGATAAAGAAATGCCTACTTCAGGGCAAAAAATTCTAACTTTCCATGTGTGAATGTTTCTCATTTGTTGTCGATATGTGATTTTTCACTCTTTTTGTCCATGTCCTAAAACAGACGTGGGCATCTTTATAAGCGTAATGTGTTATTATTACACAGCACTTTTCGCTCTTATCTGCAACAATGAGACAATGATGTTCGCGAAAAGAGCCTATTTTCACAATAATTTTCTTAATCTCTTGTACTTTTCTATAACTTCTTTTTCTTCTCCAGCCATTAAGGCATCTAATACTGCTAAATAAGCAGGTTTGGAACTCGCCTCTTTTTTCAAATCTACAGAGCGATAAAAGTCGTTTAAAACGACCCAGATGCGATAGAGCAAATGATTATTCGCCAATTCCATCATCTTCAAAAAAAACTCGTCATCTGACACGTCATCCAGCACTTCGACCGTCTGCCGATAATGAGCAATCTTATGATCATTATTTCTTTGCAGAATCACTCTTAAACAGTCCATTTCAATAAACTGAATGGTATCTTTTAGATCTTTGACTGCTTTTTGATCCTGTAGGATGAAGGTGCTCAGCAGCTGAACCATTTGATTACCGCGGGCATCTCGGAGGAAGGTGCCTTCCCCTCTTCGTGTTTCTATTAAACCCAATAATTCAATTGCTCGCAATGCTTCTCGAACGGAGGAGCGCCCAACTTGGAGGCGCTCCGAAAGTTCCCGTTCTGAAGGGATTTTATCACCAGGCTTAAGCCCGTCCTCATCAATCATCATTCTAATCTTTTTCACAATTTCAATGTAAATTTTTTTGCTTACAGCTTCAGAATTCAAATTTCTTCATCACTCACTTTTACCAATGATAGCAAGCCGGCTCGTCTTCCGCTTCACTTCTTCTGGATCGACTTTAATACGAGCAACACCTGTTTCCATTGCTGTCTTGGCAACAGCCGCAGCAACTTCCGGAGCGACTCTCGGATCAAATGGTGCGGGAATAACATAATCTGCTGATAGCTCGTCTGCTCCTATGAGGTTAGCAATTGCTTCTACAGCAGCGACCTTCATCTTTTCATTTATATGTGTCGCACGCACATCTAATGCCCCTCGAAAAATCCCTGGAAAAGCTAGTACATTATTAACCTGGTTAGGGAAATCCGAGCGACCAGTACCAACCACTTTGGCTCCTGCCTCTTTCGCATCATCTGGCATAATCTCAGGGTTCGGGTTTGCCATCGCAAAAATAATCGGATCCGGATTCATAGAGCGAATCATTTCTGTAGTTAAAGCACCTTCCACAGAAACGCCAATAAAAACATCCGCACCTTTTATAATGTCGGCGAGACTACCTTCCTCATTATTGCGATTCGTGAATTTTGATACTTCATCTTTGATCGCGTTCATACCGAAAGAGCGCCCTTCATAAATAGCGCCTTTCGTGTCGCACATAATAAGATCGCGAACTCCGTAATGATATAATAATTTTATAATAGCAATTCCTGCTGCTCCTGCTCCACTAGCAACAACTTTAATTTCAGTCATTTTCTTTCCAACTAGCTTAAGAGCATTTACTAACCCAGCGACCGTAACAATCGCTGTCCCGTGTTGATCATCATGAAATACGGGAATAGAAGTTTCCTTTTTTAGTCTTTCTTCTATTTCAAAGCATTTAGGTGCAGCAATATCTTCTAAATTTACACCACCGAATGTCGGCTCGAGAAGCTTGACTGTTTCTACGATTTTGTCCACATCTGAGGTATTTAAACAAATAGGAAAAGCATCTACGCCAGCAAAACTTTTAAATAAGACAGCCTTCCCCTCCATAACCGGCAAGGCAGCGGCAGGGCCAATATTCCCCAAACCAAGCACAGCTGTCCCATCTGAGACAACTGCTACCATATTACCCTTCATCGTATAATCATAAACACTTTCAGGCTTATCATAAATCGCTTTACATGGTTCTGCCACTCCTGGTGAGTAGGCTAAGCTTAAATCCTTTGCATTTCTTACCGGTATTTTTGATTTTGATTCCAATTTCCCTTTGTTGATTTTATGCATATGCAATGCTTCTTCACGTAAAGTCAAGCCAAATTCACTCCCTTTTCCGATTATACCCCTCTAAAATCCGCAAGTGGTCTGACCACGCTGTATATTAGAACAATATACCATATTCACTTAAATTGTAAAGATTAATATTTTGAATCATTGTTTAATAATAGCGTTCATGATTCACTTTTCAAAATTACATTTTTTTCTCCTAGCAACAGCTTCAATGTATGCAGATATGAATCGCTCGGTTCAACCATACTATCTTGTCCTAATCGAATCGTCCGCTCTTTGCTTTCATAAAATAATACGACAGCAGTTGATCCTTTATGCTCCTTAATAAGCTCTTTTAATTTTGCTAAAAGAGGGGCTGTCTCCTTTTCTTTTTCAATTTTTAAATATAAGGTAGCCGCCGGTTTTTTCATATCCTCGATTACCTTTCTAGCATCAAAGACGGACTGGATAATAAATTGTTTATTTTCCTCACGAATCTCTATTTTCCCTTCAATAATGACAATATTGCCTTTTTGCAAAACACCTGCGAAACGTTTAAAAACAGTTGGAAATACAACGGCATCCATATCGCCACTTTGATCCGAAATAGCTAAAAACGCCATCTCTTCTCCTTTTCTCGTACGAATTTTTTTAAGTTCCGTTATATTAATGAGCGACTTTACCCATTTTTGATTTGGTTGAGCAAATTCAATTTCTGTAATCGCTAGTCGCTCCAGGTACTCATTAAAAATGGAGACGGGATGATCTGATAAATAAAAACCAAGAACAGCTTTTTCAAATTGAAGCTTTAGTTCCACTTCAATCGGGCTGACCTCAACATACTTGGGCTTTAAAAAAAACGTCTCTTCATCCGCAAATAAATCCCCTACTCCTTCTTCATTCGGGTTTACTAACTGGGCGTGCTCAATCGCAACATCAATGCTCGCCAGCAAAACCGCCCTATCTTTCCCAAATTCATCAAAGCTCCCTGAATGAACTAGAGCTTCAAGCACCTTGCGATTCACCGCTCGTGTAGAAACTCTAAGACAAAAATCGAATAAATCAACAAACTTTCTATTCTTTCTTGCTTGAAAAATTTCTTTAAGAGCTGCAACCCCTACCCCTTTAATGGCTGCTAAACTAAAACGAATTCCATTTTGCTCAACAAGGAATGAATAACCACTTTGGTTGATCGATGGCGGCAGAAGCCCAATCCCCATCTGTTTGATTTCTCGTATATATTGTGCAATCTTTGTTTCACTGTTGCTCACCGATGATAGGAGAGCTGCCATAAAATGCACCGGATAATGTGCCTTTAAGTAAGCTAATTGGTAAGCAATCACACTGTAGGCGACAGCATGACTCCTGTTAAAACCATAATTGGCGAACTTAACAATTAAATCATAAATTTCGTCAGCTGTATTTTGGTCATAGCCTTTTGCAAGAGCACCTTGAACAAAGTGTTCCCTTTCTTTATTAAGGACCTCTTTTTTCTTCTTTGAAACTGCCCTTCTTAACAGGTCCGCTTCACCTAAAGAAAAACCAGCCATTTTCGCAGCGATTTGCATGATTTGCTCCTGATATACAATGACACCGTATGTACGCTCTAAAATAGGAATCAAATCAGGATGAGGATAGGTAACCGCTTCTTTTCCATGCTTTCGATTAATGTACAGCGGTATATTCTCCATTGGTCCTGGTCGATATAAAGCATTGACAGCTACGATATCCTCAAAGCGGCTTGGTTGCAATCTTTTCAGGACACTTCTCATTCCATCTGATTCCAACTGAAATACGCCTGTTGTTTCCCCTAGCGAGAGGAGTTTGAAAGTCGCCTCATCTTCCAGTGGAATTTCTTTTATCTGCATGCGTTTGCCAGTTTTTCGATTGATGGAATCGAGTATCGTCTCCAGCAATGATAAATTTCTCAGTCCTAAGAAATCCATTTTGAGTAGTCCAAGCTCTTCAAGATGATCCATCGTATACTGAGTTAAGTAAATATCATTATGGCCTTCCTGAATGGGAATCGACTCTACCAACGGCTTTTCCGTTAATACGACACCAGCTGCATGGGTGGAAGTATGTCGCGGCAGACCTTCTAATTTTGTTGCCACGGCAAATAATCGTTGATTAAGAACAGACTCTTGAACAAACTTCCGTAACCCTTCTGATTCTTTCACCGCAGATGTCAAAGTCGTCCCCGGGCGAGATGGAATCAACTTTGATACTTGATCAAGCTCTTTCCCTTGAAGGCCAAAAACTCTCCCGACATCCCTCATAACAGCTTTTGCTGCAAGCGTTCCGAATGTAATGATTTGTGCGACATGAATCTTTCCATATTTATTCGCAACATATTCAATCACTTCATCTCTGCGATGATCCGGAAAATCGATATCGATATCTGGCATTGAAATCCTCTCAGGGTTTAAAAAGCGTTCAAATAATAACTGGTGGCTAATCGGGTCAACATCAGTTATATACAGAACATAAGCAACCATCGATCCTGCTGCAGATCCTCTTCCAGGTCCAGTTAAAATACCATTTTCTCTTGAAAACCTCATAAAATCCCAAACAATTAAAAAATAATCAGCAAATTTCATGTTCTTAATAATGCTTAATTCATACTCTAATCTCTCTCTGTGTTCATCCGTGCTTTCTCGATACCTCTCTTGAAAGCCTTTATAGCAAAGTTCCTCTAATAATTGCTCTGAGCTTTTTTCTCCATTCGTTGGGAATTTTGGCAAACTCATTTGGTTTAATTCGATCATGACATTACATGCTTCTGCAATTCGAAGGGAATTTTCTAAAGCGTCGGGAAGATGTGAGAAAAGCTCCCCCATCTCATTCGCTGTTTTTAAATAATAGTGATTATTTTCTAACTTTTCTCTTGCCTCATCTTGTAATTTCTCCCCATTTTTGATGGCAAGAAGACATTCATGAGCAAAAGAATCTTCTTTATTGATGTAATATACCTCATTCGTAGCCACCAATTGAAGCTGTAAATCTTTAGATAAATCAACGATGCCTCTATTAATAGTTTCTTCAATGGCGATACCATGATTTTGAATCCCTAAATAAAAATGTCCGTTTGCAAAGATTTTTTTGTAGACTGTGGCACTCTTTACAGCTTCATCATAATTTCCTGCTGCAAGGCTCTCTTCTATTTCACCTTTCGTCCCTGGAGAAATTGCAATAATGCCGTCCGCATAACCCCTTAGCCACTTCATCGGAATTCCTGTCGGTGAATTAGTCTGGACAACGCTCGATATTTTGAGGAGATGATGAAACCCTTTTTGATTTTTCGCTAACAGCACGAGGGGGTAAGAGCTTTCGTTTCTTTCACTCTGAACCATGACTGTCAGACCGATAATCGGTTTAATCTTCGCCTTCAAACATTCCTTATAAAAGGCAATCGTTCCATACATAACATTTTGATCAGTAAGTGCAATGCTTGAGAACCCTTTTTGCTTTGCTGTCTGAACAAGCTCTGCGATCCTCGTCGTACTTTTTAAAAGACTATATGAGCTATATACATGAAGGTGAACAAATGACAATACGATCCCACCTTTCCATATGCTGCTTTGATCAATTTCGCAAACTAGATTAAAAGCATATTTTTTGTCTTTTGTTTTTTCTAGCTGCCTATAGTTCCATGTCGATTTCTTAGAAGTATCTTCAGTTCTTATTATAGAACCTCAAATAAAAAAAAGAAAAGATGTTCTCTTTATTTAGGAAAAACTCCTCCAAGAACTCCGGATGAAAAATCATATTTTCAGAAGTTTGTCCATATGAATGTAATATGTATGCATTAATTGACCATTGAGTTGATTCACATTGGCTAGAGCTGTCGTTGATAAAATCGATGCAAAATAGAGACAGACCAAAAAAATAGCAGGGAGCAATTCTCATTGAATATACTCCAAATTACTGTAGTGAGGATGAACGTACATGAAAGAGCAGCCTTTTTTTTCTCTATTAATTGATAGCTATTTTATTGCATTAGGTGTGTTGCTTGGAGGAGCGTTAATTGGTGGCATCGGTGCCTTTTTAACCGGAAAACCACTGATGACAGAAATTTTCCGCATTTCCTCACAAATCAGAATTTGGGCCATCGTCGCTGCAATTGGTGGTACATTTGATGCAGTCTATAGCTTTGAGCGGGGACTATTTGCCGGTGATACGAAGGATATCTTTAAAACCTTCCTGCTTATATTAAGTGCTCTTGGCGGTGCACAAACAGGCTCCTTCTTAATTACGCTATTAACCGGGGAGCATGTGTCCGAATGAGAATCCCATCCTATCATCAATTTCAAGAATGGCGAAGATTATTGGCAGGAATGGCCATTGGCGCACTCATCAGTTGGCTTATCTTCCTTTTTATCTTTGGTGAGTGGATGGAGGACTACAGCATGGAAATCAAGCTTCAAGAAGAAGAAATTCAAGATCTGAAAAAAGAAAAAGAAATATGGCAAGAGGATGTTGAAAAAATTAATAAAGAAAATGAAGAAAAACTGACGATTCAAAAAATTGAAGTAAAAATTTTAAACCACGAAAGATACAAGCTTGATTCTTATAGCGTTCATGAAATCGAGGAGTCAGCAAAGGAAGATATTCGCACGTTGTTAACACAAAATATTGAAACTGCTTTTAAAAGCAGGGATCTCATAAAAAGGACGATTGAAAATCGGACCTTTAAAGCCCATGAAAAGCGATACCGCCTTAAGATCAAGGAAATAGTCTTTTATACAACTTTAACAGTTCAAGTTGAACTACAATTTGATAAATAACAGAGAGGGAATTTGCAAATGCGCCATTCCCTCATTCCCCATTAAAACTCCTGCTGATAATTGATACACGCTTCTTCTAACTCTTTCATGACATGCTCAACCTCATCCCATGAATAAATGGAAGCCCCTGCCGCAAGCGGATGCCCACCCCCATTAAATTTTCTCGCAATACTGTTAATAACAGGTCCTTTCGAACGTAATCGAACACGAATTTGATCCTCTTCTTCAATAAAGAATACCCAAGCAAGGAGTCCTTTCACATTCCCCAATGTACTAACAAGAAGTGAAGCTTCTGAAGGAATCGCAGCAAAATCTTCTAAAAGCTCCTTATTTAAAATGATCGAAGCAACACCGTGTTCATTCATATTAAAATTTTGCAGTACATAACCGTTTAATTTAACAAGATTAGGCTCTAGTTCATACATCCGATCAAACAGCTCTGTTCTGTCAAAATTATATTTAATTAGTTCGCTTGCATAAGCAAAGGTTTTCTCTGTTGTACTTGGGTAAAGAAAACGACCAGTATCTCCAACGATTCCAGCATACAAAAGACGGGCAGCAGCATCAGACATTTTCAAACCTGAAGCCTGCCCTGCAAGGTAAAATTCATAAATCATCTCACTGCAAGAGCTTGCCTCAGTATCAACCCAGCTCAAATCTCCATACGGCTCTTCATTCGGATGATGATCAATTTTAATAAGGTAATCTCCAAGCTGATAACGTTGATCACAAATTCTCGCTTCATTCGCTGTGTCTGTCACAATTACCAATGCTCCCTTATAGGTCTCATCAGCTATGTGATCAAGTCGTGATAAATAATGTAATGACGGTTCTTCCTTACCTACCATATAAATTGATTTTTTCGGAAAGGAGGCTTTGAGCAGCTCGGCTAATCCCCCTTGTGACCCATAAGCATCCGGATCAGGGCGAACATGACGATGGATAATAATGGTGTCATATTTTTGAATGGTTTCAAATATCTTTTCTCTCATTTTTTACTCCTTATCCGTTTTTGTAGTGTAGTCCTCAAAAAACTTATCTATCTCCATTTTTACCATAAATAAATGAAAAGAAAAGATAATTTATACAAATTCCTTCTTTAGATGGTGGCGGTTTCACTACATAAAAATGATGACAGTGGAATTTTCTCATAAAAGTCGTTAAGATAAAGAGTGAAGTTGTTCAAGCTTGGAGGAAATATCAAATGAAAATACTCGTTATCTTATTTGTGTTCGCTTTCTCTTTCTATATTTTTTATAAGGTGAAGTATTTTCGCACACAAAGACCTGCAGAAAAAAAGTGGGTTTCAGCAAAAGCTACTGTTGCACTTGGCTTATTTGTTGCCCTTTTTGGATTGAATCAATTCTTCATCAATCAAACCGCGGTCGCGTATATCGTTGGAAGTGTATTTCTCCTGTTAGGCGCTGTTAATGTATGGGGTGGAGTGAAGTCATATAAATTTTATTTACCTCATGCGATTGAAGAAGCTGAGCAGTTGGAAAAATAATAGGCTTTTCTAAATAATGCGCGTAAGAGAATGTCCGAAAAAAGTCTCGCTTTTTTGGACATTTTTTACATCCATTCGGAATGGTCTCAGCACGAATGAAGTAAAGGGGCCCATTATACAGCTTATCGGTGAAGTTTGGTAGGCGAGAAGGAGCCAGTGCTTCCAAAATTAAACCAAAAAGCAAATGTAGATAAGCGATTGCTTTCTGCATTTGCTTTATACTGGAACCATTGCACAGTCACACTTTATTGTCTGTCTAACAACTGGCACATCATCATTGCTTTGCCTACGAGAATCCCATCATTAAATACCTCTACATCAACCTTTCCAAACTTACGCCCTAACTCTAGCACCCTTGGATAAATTTCTAAAGTGCTATCAATTTGTACCGGCTTTAAAAAATAAATGGTCATATTCTCAACCACTAAATCTCCTTTTTTAAAACCTCGTAAAACACCGTTCGCCGCCTCCGTTACGATTGTTGTAAAGACGCCATAAGAAATGGTGCCAAGATGGTTCGTCATTTGTGGCGTAACCTCACAGCGATAAGTTTCATCATTCTTCATTTTTCCTTTTGACAGCACTAACTGGCTCGTAACAATATCATCAATCGTTTCCCCAACTTGTGGTTGGCGTTGAATCATTTGCAGGGCTTTCAATACGTCCTGACGACTTATAATTCCTATGAGCTTGTTATTGTTGTCTGTAACTGGTAAAAGCTCGATTCCTTCCCAAACCATCATATGGGCAGATGAGGCAACGCTCGTTTGTCCGCTAACCGTCATCGGATTCTTTGTCATAATTTTTTCGATCAACTGCTCCGGATCTACCCCAATAACGTCTTTGGAAGTAACCATTCCTTGCACTTTCATATTCTCATCTACAACCGGATAGCGCCCATGCGTTGTTTCACGGTTGTATTCATACCATTTAGACACCGTATCTGTTGTATTTAAATAAACCGTATCACTAACAGGTGTTAAAATATCCTCAACTAAGACAATTTCCTTTTTAATTAACTGATCATAAATCGCGCGATTGATCATTGCCGCTACTGTGAACGTATCATAGCTGGTTGAAATAATCGGAAGCTGAAGTTCATCAGCGAGTTTTTTTACCTCTTCCTCCGTATCAAAACCCCCTGTTATTAATACAGCGGCTCCTGCTTTTAAAGCATGCTCATGAGCCCTTGTCCGATTTCCAACAATCAACAAATTGCCTGCCCCTGTGTAGCGCATCATCGCGTCAAGCTTCATGGCACCAATCACAAATTTATTAAGTGTTTTATGCAGGCCAGCTCGTCCGCCTAGTACTTGTCCTTCAACAATGTTGACAACCTCTGCATATGTTAATTTTTCAATATTTTCTTTTTTCTTTCGTTCAATTCTAATCGTGCCAACACGTTCTATCGTACTCACATACCCTTTATTTTCAGCGTCTTTAATAGCCCTGTACGCAGTACCTTCACTCACATTTAATGCCTTGGCAATTTGTCGTACGGATATTTTTTCTCCAACTGGTAGTTGATCAATATACTCTAAAATTTGTTCATGCTTTGTAGCCAAGACCTTCACCCTTTAAATTAAAATTATCTTCTCATTATATTTCAACATGGCCTTTACCTGTCTTATCTACCATGATAAAATTTCCGATTTCTTCTCTTATTATAAGATGAAGGAGGCGATAGATTCAATCAATTGTATGAACGAAGGCGTTTTTGCGACTTTACCGGGGATTTTCTCACATTTTCTCTTGCTTTTTTCGGTTCATATAATAATGCAGAAAGATTGCCAGCGATCACAATAAGGCAGAGAATAAGCCAGGATATAGCGAAAATACCAGCAAGTCCACCGTCATGGATCGGCAATCTAGGTAAAGCAAAATAAAGCATCGCAGCGCTCGCTAATAAGCAAAGAATATAACGATTTTTAGCCATGTGCGTTCCTCCTTTATTTCTTTAATTAATATTTATGCGGGCAAGCCAAAAAAAAGTCGTTTTATTTATCCATATGCTGATATCGGCGAAAAAACAAAAATATCGGAGTTTAATGACATATATCCGCGAAAACCGAAATAGCGTTTTTTCGAACACAAAAAAGCGTAGCATTTCAGCTACGCTTCATTTTACAACTTTATCTCTGCTCCAGGCTCAAGCACCTTGCCTTGTCCATTTGGTAGCATGTTTACAAATTGATATGGATCCTGTTTTATAACCGGAAAAGTATTATAGTGAATAGGAACAACCGTTTTCGCACCGAGCAACTGAGCCGCATATGCCGCATCCTCAGGTCCCATCGTATAATTATCACCAATTGGTAAGAAAGCCAAATCAATTGGGTGTCTTTCACCTATAAGCTTCATATCTGAAAAGAGAGCGGTATCGCCAGCATGATAAATCGTTTTGCCATCAATCGTTAAAAGAACTCCCATCGACATACCCAAATAAATAATTTGCTGACCCGCTGTTTCATACCCAGATGAGTGATAAGCTTGTGTAAATTTAACTTTGCCAAAATCAAATTCGTAACTCCCGCCAATATTCATTCCATGTGTGTTAAGTCCTTTCCAGTGAAAATATGTTGCTATTTCAGGACTGCCTATGATAAGAGCACCACTCTTTCGCGCGATCGCTTTCGTATCCCCTACATGGTCATTATGACCATGTGTGATGATAATATAGTCCGGGTTCAGCTCATCCACCTTTAAGTCAGTCAGACCATTCCCGTTAATAAACGGATCAATTAAAATCGTTTTACCGTTCGTTTCAACTTTAACTACTGCATGTCCGTGGTAGGATATCTTCATTTACACTCTCTCCTTCCTTATTATCCATCTACTCTAATTTCAACATTATGTCAGTTCATTCCTGCTACTCTTTAAAAATTGATATTGCTATTCTTGAACTTTAAAAATGAACCTCGCTGACAGGAATAACAAACATGCCATTATTGTATCATTCAAAAAAGACTTAATAACGCAGCAAGCGAGTGACATGTGTAAAAATGAGACAGGAGTCAAGCGCCCTCCGCTCCCATCCGCAATTATATTCTTAAAACTTTGACTCAAAATCTATTTAAAGTCAAAGTCAAGCACCTTGCCAAGTCCAAGTTGCCAATATCTTTACATTCGCAGCAAGAGTAAGCATCGCCTGCATGGACAATCTCTTTTATGGTTTGACGCATGGAACGAATCCCAAAAATGTATCGTATAAACACCATTTTAAATAAAACGACTGGAGCAATACTTGGACGTCCTACCTCCGAATAAAGCTCCTTCACCAATGGAAAGATACATGAAAAATCAATAGCTGACTCAAGCTTGCGAACGAAATAATTTGTGGAACGAATGGATCAATCGCTTGCATTTCAAATTGTTCACGTTCATTGAACTGATTTTTTGTCATCATGGTTGGTCACCTCTAGATAAAAATAATGGATGAAGTGTAATAAATTGATGAGAACGGAAGGTGGCGACTCCCGCGGGAAAAGCAGCTCGGCCCCGCCCGCGAAAAAGCGTCCACCCAGAGTGGAAATCTAACCCATTGTTATTCTATCTACATTTTAAAATAAAATAGACCGTAGATAAACTCGAAATCCTCGAGTTTGTCTACGGTCTGAAACACATTTAGAGTGTTTAAGTTAGCTCAATTATTTACTCGAAAAAGTTTACAATCTCCTTCGAAGTTGCTAACTTTAAATTAGACCAAAATAAGGGAGATGTTTTCATGGAGCGTATACATAAACTTTCTGAGTGGATGAAAGAAGAGGATATTCAATTTTCCTTTCTCACTTCAACAGAAAGCGTTTTTTATTTAAGTCAATTTTATAGTGATCCTCATGAGAGGTTGCTTGGAGTCGCTGTTTTCCAAGATGCGGAGCCATTCTTAATTTGTCCGGCAATGGAAAAAGAGGATGCCAAAAAGACAGGCTGGAATCATGAAATCATTGGATACAGTGATATTGAAAATCCGTGGGAGCTTGTTAAACACGCTGTCTTTAAAAGAATTGCCAAGATCAACCGAATTGCCATTGAAAAAGAACATCTCAATGTGGAAAGATTTGAAATTTTATCTGAGCTGTTTTCAAACGCTCAATTTATTTCTGCTGAAGAAAAGCTAAGAACGTTACGACTAATAAAAGATGAGAAGGAGCTTGCTGCTATTCGTGAAGCCTGTTCATTGGCCGATTACGCGATTGAAGTTGGCTGTTCTGAAATCAAAGAAGGAAAAACAGAATTAGACGTTCTAGCAGCAATTGAATTTGCCTTAAAGAAAAAAGGCATCACAGCCATGGCCTTTTCAACAATGGTCCTGACAGGTGCAAACGGAGCCTCGCCACACGGGAATCCAGGACTCACGAAAATCAAAAAAGGGGATTTAGTTCTCTTTGATTTAGGTGTTGTCGTCAATGGCTATTGTTCTGACATCACCAGAACGGTCGCTTTCGGAGACATAAATGATAAGCAAAAAGAGATATATGATACTGTCTTAAAAGCACAATTAGCTGCAATCTCAGCTAGCAAACCCGGGATTAAATGTTCAGAGGTTGATTTTGCTGCGCGCAGTACAATTGAAAAGGCTGGGTATGGTGATTACTTCCCACATCGACTTGGGCATGGATTAGGCATTAGCGTACATGAATATCCTTCTTTAACAGAAACCAATGATCTTCTGTTAGAAAAAGGAATGGTCTATACGATTGAACCAGGGATCTATGTCCCAGGAGTTGCTGGCGTGCGCATCGAAGATGATGTGGTCGTCACAGAAAACGGAGTGGAAATTCTCACTAAGTTCCCAAAAGAGCTGCAAATTATTTCATAGACTGTGAACAGTCGGAAATAGTTTTTAAATTAAATAAAGCAATAAAAGGATAGATAAACGGGCTCTTTTCTCCTGTTTATCTATCCTTTTACTTTGACTATCGAATGCTGCTTTTGGCACATTTTCAAAAAAAAACGGTCCTGCTGGTTTTGAGAGAATCAGTGCAACCTTCTTCACTGATAAGAAAGTGGCGCAAACATGATTTTTTCTAAAACAACCAATTTTATACTTCAAATAAGAACAAATATAACAGAAATCATTACGAGCTTCGCAGCAGCCAATTTTCTCTAGTCAGCTTCATATTAATAGAGTCAATCGCGATCCCTTCAAATTGTAACTCACCTCGATCAACACTCTCACTGACAAAGCCAACTTTTTCGTACACATGTTTAGCCCTCGGATTGAAATCATATACACTTAATGTTAAAAAGTTTAAATCAGTGTTCTGAAAGATATAATCGATCATCAGCTGCGTTGCTTCCGTTCCAAGGCCTCGATTTCTTCCCCTTGGACCTATTAGTATTCTGAAATTCATGCTGTGGGTTTTTTGATCATATAAATTAATGACTGCTTCACCAACTAAATTTGCTTGCACTTTATCTTCCACAGCAAGGTCCAATCTGTCTTTTTGCTCATTTCTTGTACGGTACCATTGATGAAACAACTGCCGATCAAAATTTGCACTGCTTCCCGTCAGTTTGATGACTTCTGGATCTTTTAAACACTCTTCTATGAGCGGAAAATCCTTCTCTTTAAAAGGCCTTAAAATCACTTTTCTACCCTCAATAGTCGGTTTCTCACTTAGGTTAATCATCTGAATCATCCCCTCGGAGTTACTTATTAAGAAGCTCCTGTACTGGCACATAATTTAACTCTAAGGAAGAAGCCACTGCTTCATAGGTAACAAATCCATCTAATGTGTTAATTCCTTTTAATAATGCATCATTATTTAAGCATGCTTCACGATATCCTTTATTTGCAATTTGAAGTGCATAAGGGACGGTCACATTAGTCAAAGCAATCGTAGAAGTGCGTGGTACCGCTCCAGGCATATTAGCAACTGCATAATGAACGATGCCATATTTATTATAAGTAGGATTATCATGTGTTGTAATACGATCCGTTGTTTCGAAAATACCACCTTGGTCAATCGCGATATCTACTACAACTGAACCCGGTGACATCGACTCAATCATTTCCTCTGTTACTAGTTTAGGAGCTTTAGCCCCAGGAATTAATACAGCTCCAATAACAAGATCGGATTCTTTTACAGCCTCAGCAATATTATAGGGATTCGAGATTAACGTAGTCACATCGCTACCAAAAATATCATCTAACTGGCGAAGGCGTTCTGGTTTTAAGTCAATAATCGTCACGTTCGCACCAAGACCAACAGCAACCTTTGCAGCGTTCGTCCCTGCTACTCCTCCTCCAATTACCGTAACTTTCGCTCTCTTTACTCCAGGCACTCCAGAAAGTAAAATCCCTTTTCCACCATTCACCTTCTCTAAATATTGGGCCCCGATTTGAGCGGCCATACGTCCAGCGACTTCACTCATTGGTGTTAAAAGCGGCAATGACTTGTTTGCAAGTTGAACGGTTTCATAGGCAATCGCAACAACCTTCTTTTCCAATAAAGCATTGGTTAACTCTGGTTCAGCTGCTAAATGCAAATATGTAAATAATATTAACCCTTCACGGAAGAAAGTGTACTCAGATGGAAGTGGCTCTTTTACTTTCATGACCATTTCCTTTGACCACGCTTCCTCTGCTGTACTAACGATGGTGGCTCCCGCATTCATATAATCTGAGTCAGTAAAGCCCGAACCGAGGCCTGCATCTGTTTCAATATATACCTCATGACCATAGTTTACTAGATTAACAACGCCAGCAGGCGTCATAGCAACACGATTTTCATTGTTTTTAATCTCTTTCGGTACCCCAATTCGCATCCATTTTCCCTCCTGATATTTCACAAATCCGATTCTACTATACACCTTAGAAGATAAAGAATAAAGTTCTTTTCAAAGAACAATACTAATAAAGGGACGGCATCAATTGCAGCGGCAAGTAAATTCAAACATTGCAATTTTTAAAATAAGCTAAAAAGAAGAAGTGCAATGTTTGCACCTCTCCTTTTCTGAGGGCTTTGTTAAACAAATTGTTAATAAAACGATTTTGCCTCACTTCAAAGTGTGAAACCAAGGCTCGCCGAAGCTGAGAAAAAAACAAAGAGTAACACCGACATATAACAAAGCCTTCTAGAAAAAATTATGACATTTCATCTTCTTGCTCTGATTCATCTTTTAATGTCTCGTAATGACCATCTGCTTGATCGATGACACCGCTGTGATAAGCGTTCATAATCTGTTCACTAACCTGTTCGGTTCCTTGTTCATCGTAATCAAAGTTAAGACCCTTTTTCGGTTCTTTTTTCACTTCCGTTCAACTCCCTCTCATAAGAATCACTGACAATATTATTTTTCGAAATTTTGTTACAGATATTCATAAAAGAGGGCTGTATAATAAAGGTAAAGGAGGAGATAAATATGAGTCTCACTTATAAGAACATATTGGTTGCAGTTGATGGTTCAACTGAAGCAGAATGGGCATTTAAAAAAGCGATTGAAATCGCAAAAAGAAACGATGCTAAAATTGTTCTGGCACATATTATCGACACACGTACATTTGCAACAGTAGAAGCTTATGACCGGACTATTGTCGAAAGAGCAGACAAATTTGCTACAGAGCTTATGGAAAACTACAAAAAAACAGCGCTTAATGCTGGAGTGAAAGAGGTAACCTTCACTGTTGAGTACGGATCTCCTAAAGTTAAAATCCCAAAAGATATTGCCAAAAAATATCAAGTTGATTTAATTATTTGCGGAGCGACAGGGCTTAATGCTGTCGAAAGATTTTTAATTGGCAGCGTCTCAGAACATATTGCAAGACATGCAGCATGTGATGTCATGATCATCCGCACTGAAAAAGACGAATAAAGCTTAAACCTTGTAAAGAATTTCAAAAATAATGACCTTCAGGGTTTGTCTCCTCAACCGGAGCAGGTGAAATAACGTTTAATGGTAGTCTAAAAGCACGCTAAATCATTTTAGCGTGCTTTTAATTTGGCCTCAGCTTTTTGCAATGCCAGCCGTATTTGCTCAAATCCAGTCCCACCAGCACTATTTCTTCGCTTTACTGCCGTTATTGGATTTAATACTTCATAAATATCAGCTTCGAACAGAGGGTGTGCCTCTTTAAACTCAGACAATGTTAAATCAGCTAAATAGCATTGTTTGGTTACACATCTTAAGACAAGCTGGCCAACAATTTCATGGCTTTCCCTAAATGGGATTCCTTTTCCAGATAAATAATCAGCCAATTCCGTTGCATTTGAAAAATCATTTTTAGTTGCAGATTCCATTTGTGCACGATGTACCTTCATCGTTTCAATCATCCCAGCAAAAATCTTCAACGAACCTGTCACCGTTTTTACTGTATCAAACATGCCTTCTTTATCCTCTTGCATGTCCTTATTATAAGCGAGTGGAAGTCCTTTTAAAACGGTAAGGAGGCCCATTAAGTTTCCGTAAACACGTCCCGTTTTGCCGCGAATTAATTCAGCCATATCCGGGTTTTTCTTCTGAGGCATGATACTGCTGCCTGTTGAGAAAGCATCATCCAATTCAATGAAACGAAATTCTTGAGAAGACCAAAGAATGATTTCTTCCCCTAAGCGGGAGAGATGCATCATTAAAATGGAACTAGCCGATAAAAACTCCAAAATGAAATCGCGATCACTAACCGCATCTAAACTGTTTTCATATATTTCATTAAAGCCTAACAGCTCCGCTGTAAGCTCCCGATCAATTGGAAAAGTTGTACCTGCCAGAGCCCCTGCACCGAGTGGAGAGAGATTAATTCTTTTTAAAGACTCCTGATATCTCTCTTTGTCCCGTTCAAGCATCCAAAAATATGCCATTAAATGATGGGCAAAGGAAATGGGCTGGGCTCTCTGCATATGAGTATATCCTGGCATGATCGTTTCGACGTGAGCTTTTGCTTGAGCTAAAAGTGCTCCTTGCATTTCTTCGATGAGAGCCATGATATTCTCTGTTTGTTTTCGTAAATAAAGATGCATATCAGTTGCGACTTGATCATTTCTGCTTCTACCCGTATGTAGCTTTCCACCGACTGGACCGATCATTTCAGTTAACTGACTCTCCAAATTTAAGTGGATGTCTTCCAGCTTCACTGAATATTGCAATTGATTGCTCTCTGCTTTTTCCTTCAAGGAATGCAACCCTTTTGTAATAAGGGTTGCATCATCAACGGAAATAATTCCGCATTGCGAAAGCATGGCGACATGGGCCAGACTTCCGTCCAAATCCTCTAACACGAGCTCCTGATCAAACGAGATAGAAGCTCCAAATTCATCTACCCATTCTTCTGCTGTTTTTGTAAATCTCCCACCCCAAAGCTTCTTCACACTGTCACCTTCTTGTTTTGTACCATACTTTGTACTTTTGTTGGCAAGCCATATAATTGAATAAAGCCAACAGCGGCACTGTGGTCAAATTCATCCTCTTTCGTATAGGTGGCCAATTTCTCATCATATAGAGAATACGGAGACTTTCTGCCTTCGACAATCGCATGACCTTTAAAGAGCTTCACTCTTACCGTCCCTGTCACAAATTTTTGCGTGTCCTTTAAAAACGCCAATAAAGCAGAAGTTAACGGCGAGAACCACAATGCCTCATAAATCACTTCCGTTAGTTTCTTTTCAATGATTGGCTTAAAATGAGCCACTTCTTTCACAAGCGTTAAGTCTTCCAGCTCCTTATGCGCTTTGATTAATGTCATCGCACCAGGACACTCATAAACCTCGCGTGATTTGATTCCCACCAGACGGTTCTCTACATGATCAATACGACCGACTCCATGCTTGCCTGCAAGAATATTTAATTCTAATATTAGCTGCGCAAGTGGATAAGATTTTCCATTTAATTTAACCGGCACTCCTTGTTCAAATTCAATTTCAACATAATCAGGTGACTCTGGTGTATATTCTAAGCCTGTCGTTAACTCATAAGCATCCTCTGGCGGAGCAGCCCACGGATCTTCCAAAATTCCGCATTCATTACTTCTTCCCCAAAGATTTTGGTCAATCGAATACGGGCTATCGAGATTGATCGGAATTGGAATCCCGTTTTGCTTCGCGTATTCAATTTCCTCTTCACGTGACCATCTCCATTCACGAACTGGAGCGAGTACTTTAAGTTCCGGATTTAATGCATGAATCGCAACTTCAAAGCGGACCTGATCGTTCCCTTTTCCAGTACAGCCGTGAGCGACGGCAACTGCCGCTTCCTTTTCTGCTATCTCAACGAGTTTTTTCGCGATAAGCGGACGTGATAAAGCGGAAACCAACGGATATTTGCCTTCATAAAGCGCGTGCGCTTGAAGAGCAACCAGTGCATACTCAATAGCAAACTCTTCTTTTACGTCAAGAACATAGGAGCTTACTGCTCCGACTTGCAGTGCTTTTTCCTTAATAAAATCTAAGTCTTTGCCTTCCCCCACATCCAAACAGCAGGCAACAACTGAATATCCTTGATCCTGCAACCATTTAATCGCAACAGAGGTATCTAATCCTCCAGAGTATGCTAATACCACTTTTTGATTTGTCATGTAAGATGTCCTCCCTTAAAAAACGAATTTATAACGTCAAAAAACGAATAAATATTCATCTGTTTATATTTTTATTCTTTTCCTTGTTAACCAATTTACCAAGATTCATGATACATTTCAATACTTATTCTTCATTTTGTATAAAAATTAATGTTTTCGCTACATGTTAAGCCGATGGAAGATTTTATTTAAGTGGTGTAGAATAATGAGTAAAACTATGTAGCATTTTGGGGGCATGCATTGTATGAATGAATTTTTTAGGCAGGACAACCGCTTAGGAATACCGATCCCTCATCTCAGTCATTCTTGGGAAAATTACTCCGTCGAAAATCAACAATCAATTCTTTTTGATTGGGAAAAAATACGCGGGAAAATTCCGGACAGAATCGCTGAACTTGAAAAAATCATCAATCAAAAACAAACAGAACTCTCTGATGAGGGGGATTTTGAACGTTCCTGCCAGTTAAATAGTGAAATTGCGGAGCTTGCATCAATTATCAATGATCTTTGGCTATGGTACCGAACCCATCAGGATATTGGCAGCAAGGTACATCAATAATATGTAAAAATGGGGACAAAAGGCAAAAAATGATACGTAAATATAGATTAGAAGATAAAGACTACATTGTAAATTCTCATTATGATTTATATAAAAGCGAATTTGGATACGACTTTTCTTTTCGAAAGTTTATAGAAAAAAATGTTAGTGGCTTTATTGAACGGGCAGATTCTTACGAAAATATTTTCATTTTAGAAATTGATGGGAAACAAAGTGGTTCCATCAGTATTAAAAAGGTTAATGACACTATTGCACAACTGGGTTTATTTCTAGTTGAACCCATTGTTCGCGGTACAGGGTACGGCCAAAAGTTAGTCGAAACAGCTATTAACTTTAGCAGAGAAAAAGGATTTGAAAATCTTATTCTTTGGACAAATAGTGAACTAAAATCAGCAAGAAGAATTTATGAGAGATTTGGGTTTAAATTAAAGAAAACTCAAATGCGAATACTTTCCAATAAAGAACTTATCGAAGAGAAATGGGAGTTGATGTTAGTAGATAATTAAAAAACTGCCTATTCAAGTAACAGATGCATGAGGAACAAATAAAGCTCAAATGGTTCCTGCGAGGATAATTCGAAGCAGATTTCCTAAGAATTTATCGCCGTACAAACTAAACAAAGCCTGTTCTTTCGATAAAGTCAACCTGCGGTGCAGCCACTCCGGTTGACTTATCTTTGGAAAGGTGACAAGAAGTTGGAAAGACCTTAAAATTAAATCCTCTCCTGTAAAAAAAGACAGCGGCTTTACGCTGTCCTTTTTAGAGATCCTTATGAAGTTCACGAACAACATGACCAATCTCAGGAAGAATTAAACGGCTCATCGCCAGTTTAACAGCTCCGGTAGAGCCAGGTGTAGAAAAGACAGCCTTGTTCTGAACTACACCAGCAATAGCACGGGATAAAATCGCTGCGGACCCAATATCCTCTTGATAGCTCAACATTCTAAAAAGCTCACCAAAGCCACTGATTTCTTTTGTAAACAATTCTTGAACCGTTTCAATTGTCACATCTCTTTTGGCAATTCCCGTCCCGCCATTTGTTAAAATCACATCAATGTTTGCTGTCTCACAGCCCTGTAGAACTGCATCGCGAATGGGCTTTCTCTCATCTTTGACAATCGCATAATCAACGATAATATGACCTGCGGCCTCCAGTAGTTGAATCATCGTTTGCCCGCTCTTATCGGTCTCCTTTGTCCGCGTATCACTAACCGTTATAACTTTACATCTAACTTTGTCCGGCGCTTCTTTCTTATGTTCAATCGTACTCATCTGTTTTTCTCCTTCTCCATTAAAAACCGCATTTGATAATATTTATGTGTAAAATCCGTGACTTTTCTTGTTAACTGATAGTTCGTACCTGCACCAATCGCCATACTAATAATAGGAATTCCCTGAACTTTTTTATTTTTAAACAGGAGAATCGTTACGGTTTTAAGGATTTGCCTTAACGGCTGCTCAAGCCATGCAAAATCAGTTAAATTCTCCTCGCCTTCATAAAAATAATACTCGTTTGTCGATTGAAGTTCATTCATCAATTTATCCCACCCCTGTCCCTGCAATCTTGCCGGGAGAGTAGCTGCATGAAAGACTTTTAATGATGTCATCAATTCAAACGGATGATTTACCTCATAACCATAGGTCATGGCAATTAGCTGGACAGAACGAATATTAATGACCGCTATCGCGGGAATATCTGTACCAAGGAGAACAGGTCCTCCAGTTCCTGCTAATCCCCCTTGTGCAAAGGAATATAATCGGTGACGTGCAATTTGCTGCTGCGCTATGTATTGCAATTGAGCGATGGATAACTGCTTCAAATCTTCAAGCTGCTGAATGTTTTCATTGAATACGCGCCCTGCAGATAAAATTCTTTCCTTCGCATCGTGCTGGATCTGACTACCTTGGATGAGGGCATGTAAATGAAAAAGCCATGTATCGACAACGGAAAAGAATTCCTGCTGCGTTTGCTCAGGAAGGAGTGCAAACGCCCGCTCAACATATTTTTCATAGGCTAAAACGAAATCATTTGTTTCATATTGATACAAACTTTGTTCCCAGTCTTTTATACTGTTTAATAGCGTTTGTTCTCTATCCGATAACATTTATTAACCTCCTTGGAGCAGCTTCCAGTTTAGTATAGCATAGCATTACGCTAAAATAGCCCTCCTACTGTTCATAGATAATTTTCCCTGTACACGACACATCATAACCAATCGATTGCAGTTCCTCCTTCAAATTAGACGATTGCAGAATATTTAATATCGCTGTAATTAATGGATGATTAGCTTCTGTTTTCAGCAGAACGAGATCATATCTTTCTTTAGTAAGAGGTACGAAATCAAGGCCAACAAAATGGGCTACCTTTTCAATTCCTACTCCAACATCTGCATACTGCTTTGAAACAACACCAGCAACCCCTAGATGGCTCGTTTCTACGTCTCCATAACCTCGAATCTGCTCCCTGCTTATTCCGGCACCTCTTAATTTTTCATCAAGTAAAATCCTCGCACCAGAACCTTTCTCCCTGTTAATGATCTTCACATCACTTCGAAGTAAATCATGAAAATCTCTTATGTTTTTTGGATTGCCCTTTGCAACATAAAATCCGGCATTACGGCAAATCAAATTAACGACGATAAAAGAATTACTTACTAGAATTCTCCTAATATAAGGGATATTGTACTCACCTGTATCACCGTCAAACAAATGGGTGCTTACAATATCTGCTTCACCTTTATACATAGAAATTAAACTTTCCAAACTCCCCACATAGGACCGGAGCGGACGAAACTGTGCGGATTCCCTCTCAATGTATTTCGTCAACAAATCCAAGCTGTTGTCTTGGCCGCTAATAATAATAGAGCGAACGGAAGATTGACCAAGATTAGCATTTGTCACTGCTCCAGAAGTTTGCTCAGGTAAAGGAATTCCCTTCTCTTTATTCTTATACTTCTCTAAATCTGATGCATCCACTCGCATTTGTCTGCCCACTCTGTAGGCAGGAAGTTTTCCTTTCTTAATCAAATCATAGACCGTTAATTTAGAGACTTTTAATATTTGCGCAATTTGTTCCGTTGTATAAGATTCTTCTAATGGCATGATATTTCCTCCGAGAATTCATCTTTTGTTCTTATTTTATCATTTACGGAAGCAACTTTCAGAATTATACTTAATATATCTAATTATAACTATTTATAATTAGATATATTAAGTAGCATTCTAAATAGACTTTCCTATAATTTAATCTATTTAGATATCGCTATCTTACCGATAACTTACCAGGGAGGATTTTTAGATGAAAAACAAATGGAAGATTGGTATGATTTTTATACTAATTCTTATTGTTGGTGTGGGATGTAATAATCAAGAAGCAAGTGATGGCACACCAACAGAAGATACGAATCAGCAAGTAGAAAATACTGAATTATTAATTTCAACTGCCGCAAGCTTAACAGATGCCATGACAGAAATTGAAAAAGCTTTTGAAGATGAGTATTCAGACATTGATGTCTCTTTCAATTATGGAAGTTCCGGAACTCTTGCACAGCAAATTCAACAAGGGGCTCCTGCTGATGCCTTTCTTTCAGCTGATCAAAAGTGGATGGATACACTGGAAGAAGAAAACCTTATTCTCCCAGAGACAAGAATCGATTTTACTGGAAACAAACTTGTGCTAATTAGTCAAAAAGATCATAGCTTGGAGATTTCATCTTTCGAAGATTTGAATCCCGCAGAAATCGGAGATCTGGCCATTGGAAACCCTGAAAGCGTGCCTGCAGGTACATACGCTAAAGAAGTTCTGACCAAATTGAATAAATGGGAAGGTTTAGAAAAACATCTCATTCTTGCCAAGGATGTTCGCCAAGTGTTAACTTATGTAGAGTCTGGCAATACCGAACTAGGCATTGTTTACTCGAGTGATGCCTTCATTTCCGATCAAGTTAAAATCATTGCTGAAGCTTCATCAGATTGGCATACACCTGTCATTTATCCAGCAGCCGTAACCGCAGACAGCAAAAATGCCGACAGCGCAAAACGATTTATTGAATTTTTACAAACTGAAGAAGCACAAAGCATCCTCAATCAATTTGGATTTATCAAATAAGTATTTTTACAGCATAGAATGTCTGGATCGTTTCTCAACAACAATATGGTTTTATGTATCAAAATTTAAAAGGAATGCATGAAATGAACTATACACCCTTATTATTATCTTTAAAGATTGCCAGCATTGCGACCATCATCGTCTTCATCGTCGGTATTTTTTTAGCAAGAATCATTGCTCGAAATTCGTTTCCGGGAAAGAATGTGGTGGAATCGATCATCCTCCTACCGATGGTATTGCCTCCGACTGTCGTCGGGTTCGGCTTGCTCTATTTATTCGGCAAAAATGGCATAATTGGCAGTCTATTGCTCGAGTGGTTTAACTTTCAAATCGTTTTCACATGGATTGGGGCCGTAATCGCATCCGTTGTTGTTTCTTTCCCATTAATGTATCAAAGTGCTTCGGCTGCTTTTCAAAACTTTGATCTCAATATCGAAAATGCTGCCTTAACCATGGGGGCATCAAAATGGAAAGTATTTTGGACGATTTCATTTCCTCTTGCATTCCCTGGCCTCTTAGCAGGAACCGTTTTAACATTTGCCAGAGCACTAGGTGAGTTTGGGGCAACGTTAATGATTGCTGGATATATTCCAAATAAAACAGAAACAATTCCACTGGCGATTTATTTTGCTGTGGAATCAGGCAATATGGAAGCTGCTACTTTTTGGGTTGTCATTATCGTTCTCCTCGGTTTTAGCTCGATTATGTGGCTGAATTGGTGGACAAAACGAAACATTTTACGATTTTCAGAAATAAATGACAAGAGGTAATGAATATGCTTTTTTTAGAAATCAGAAAAAAATTAACTTCTTTTGAACTAAATGTGCAATTAAAAGCAAAAAATGAAATCGTCATTTTATTCGGTCCATCCGGTTCTGGAAAAACGACCATATTAAATTGTATTGCAGGGCTTGCAACTCCTGACAGCGGCACCATCACTTTAAATAATATACCGCTCTTTAAAAGCAAAAAAGAATGTGTTCCGATTCAAAAAAGAAATATCGGATACTTGTTCCAGGATTATGCCCTGTTTCCACATATGACAGTAAAAAAGAATATTTACTATGGTGCGAGAGAACAAGAATTCGTCCACCAATTAGTTCAAGTATTGGAAATTGGACACCTCATGGAAAAATATCCAAGACAGATTTCCGGTGGAGAGAAACAAAGAGTTGCCCTTGCACGGGCATTGGCTACGAAACCACAGTTGCTCTTATTAGACGAGCCTTTTTCTGCCTTGGATCAACATATTCGTCAGGAATGCCAGGATGAGCTTTTACGGCTTCACCAAACTTGGAATATTCCTGTGATCATGGTCACCCATGATTATCAAGAAGCTCAAAAAATGGCCGATCGCATCTATAAAATCAATAAGGGGCAAGTTTCAGAAGAAATAAAAAGCAACTTTTCACAATAGGAAAAGTTGCTTTTCTCATTTGTTTATTTTAATGAGTTAATCTTACAACGTCTCTTGCAATCATGACTTCTTCATTCGTTGGGATGATCATTACTTTTACAGGAGAATGTGGATAACTAATAAAGGCTTCTTCTCCACGCACTTTATTTAAAGCCGGATCGAAGTATACACCCATGAATTCTAGACCTTGTAATACTCTTTCACGAATAGCTGCACTATTTTCACCGATTCCTGCAGTAAAGATAATCGCATCTACTCCATACATTTTAGCCGCATAAGAACCAATGTATTTATGAATACGGTCAGCAAAAACCTTTAGTGCTAACTCAGCACGCTCATTTCCTTTCTCTGCTTCTAGTTCAATATCACGTAAATCACTAGAGAAGCCAGAAACAGCTAGCATGCCACTTTTTTTATTTAAAACATCCAATACTTCCTCTGCTGTTTTGCCTGTTTTTTCCATAATATAAGGGATTAGGGCAGGGTCAATATTACCTGAACGAGTTCCCATTGTCACACCTGCTAGTGGAGTGAATCCCATTGATGTATCGATTGATTTTCCGCCTTCGATTGCTGCAATACTCGCACCATTACCTAAATGACAAGAAAGCAAACGTAATTGCTCAAGCGGACGTCCTAACATTTCTGCCGCACGTTCTGAAACATACTTATGTGAAGTACCATGGAAACCGTATTTACGAATACCATACTTCTCGTAGTATTCATATGGTAAGCTGTAAAGAAACGAGTTTTCTGGCATCGTTTGATGAAAAGCAGTATCAAAAACCGCTACTGCCGGAACATTCGGAAGCACTTCTTTAAATGCACGAATACCTGTAACATTAGCTGGATTATGAAGAGGAGCTAATTCTGAAAGTTTTTCAATTATTTGTAGTATTTCTTCTGTAATTAGAACCGAATCTGTAAATTCTTCCCCACCATGCACAACACGATGACCAATTCCTTCGATTTCATCTAATGATTGAATGATGCCTGTTTCTGTTAATTTATTTAATAACATTTTAACAGCAACACTGTGATTAGGAATATCCGTTGTTTCCGTTTGTTTTTCACCATTAACAGTTATATTGAAAATTGAATCCTTTAACCCGATTCGTTCAATTAACCCTTTTGTAATGACTTCTTCAGAAGGCATTTCAAATAATTGAAATTTTAAAGATGAACTGCCTGCATTAATTGCGATTACTTTAGCCATCGTTTCCGCTCCTTTAACCTAACTTCAATATGTATTTCTTACTTATTTTGTTCAAGTAAGCTTATTTATATCTCTCAATTTCCCATTTAATCATTGTCATTTGAACAATTCAAGGTCAAGAATAAAATGGTATCGTTTTCAAGTTAAAGTAAATATATTCTGATTATAAAAACTACTCTGTGAACGTTTCACAATGTATGATTGTCATCTCTTTACGATCCGAATATTCGTCATTTCGGATTCTCCACTCCTTGCGCTTCCGATCTAATACAACTGCGTTACCGACAGTCTTCAGGCTTCTCCTTTCACTTCCGCCCAATACAGCAGCAACTAACTCTCCCTCTTCAGGTTCCTCTCATTTTAACTGGTCCAATCCAATAGCCATTTGGAATCATTCCCCTGTTTTCTCCACTCGAATATCAAATGTAATCGTTCGGATCTAAACAGACCACTGAAAAGTATTGTGTCAGCGGTCTGTTTATTGCATTTATTTATTTTCGGTAATCCATTGGTCAATTTTTTGTAACGTTTTTTCAACTTGGTGACCATTTGAGAGACTTGGAAGAGTGGCTAAAAGCACTTGTTTAGGCGCTTTTGCCTGCTCGCCTTTTTTCTGTAAAATTAATACGCTTTTCGCTGCATTTTCATGGCGAAACATCGTTAAGGGAAGCTGTAAGATCGCCTGTATATAGACATGCTCCTTTAAAAACTCATGTAGCTTCGGAGCTTCTTCACTTTCAAATAAACCATTCGGGATCAAGAAAAATAAATAGCCGCCCTCCTTCGTATATTTGATGCTTTGTTCAATAAAAAGGTGATGAGCATAGGAATGTCCTTTTTCTGATTTCAATTGAAAATCATTGGCGCGCACATCATTTGGATAGTATCCTACCGGCAGATCACTAACGACTGCATCAGCAAGTTCAATAAAGAGCGGTTCGAGGCTGTCTTGATTATAAAGTTGAATTGGATGTTGCTGTAAATTGGCATTAATATACGCTAATTTAATCAGCAAATCATCTATTTCAATCCCTATACTTTCAATCGCTTTCCCCTCCTGCTGATTAATGACAGTAGTAAGAAGATTTCCTGTTCCTATCGCTGGATCGAGTAAAAGATAAGAAGGTTTTGTTACAAACTTATTGACTAAATATCCGACAAGCATTCCTACCGCATCTGGCGTCATTTGGTGATTCGGCTGGACACTTTCCTTCATTCCCTTTAAAATCGCTAATTGAAAAGATTTTCGTATTTCTTCAACCGAAAATCGAGCTAATGTTAAAGACTCATAACTTTTTTTCAATCTTTTTCTGCTTAATTCACTGATTTCTTCTTGTAAAATGGCCTCTTGAAAAATATTCTCACCCGTCTCTGCTAAAGCTTCTAAAAAAGTGAGTGATAATTCTTCCTGCAAAATCACGGCCGTATCGTTAATGACTGAAAACAAATCCTCTACGGGAGAGATTTTCATGATGCATTCCTCCTCGTCATCTTATTTCTCTATTCTACCCGGGATTATACTACTTGTACAAGAGATGTGGAAAATGTGGGAAGGGGGCATTAAAAATCGAAGAAAAAGAAGCAAGACCTCGTTAAAAAATTCGAGGTCTTGTCAGTAAATTATTTCGCTGCTTTAGCTGCTTCAATCGCTGCTTCATAGTTTGGATGATCTGTACCTTCACTTACATACTCGACATAAGTAACAGTATCATTAGAATCAATAACAAAAACAGAACGCGCTAATAATCTTAGCTCCTGCATGACTGCACCGTATGCTTCTCCAAAAGAAAGATCACGATGGTCAGAAACAGTTTGAACGTTATCAATTCCTGCTGCTGCGCACCAGCGCTTTTGCGCGAAAGGTAAATCTACACTTACTGTTAATACTTTAACATTGTCAAGCTTTGCTGCCTCTTCGTTGAAACGACGAGTTTGAGCGTCGCAAACTCCGGTGTCAATTGAAGGCACTACACTGATTAATCGAACATGACCTTTCGAATCGTCAAGTGTAACAGGGGATAAATCATTCGCTAAAACAGTAAAATTCGGTGCTTTGTCGCCAACCTTTACTTCTGTACCAACAAGTGTAACTGGGTTTCCTTTAAAAGTGACCGCTGCCATATGGCTCATCCTCCTTAACATCATATGTACAGTGTAAATCATAACGATTCATGATCTATTTTGCAAATATTAACTATTGAAAGAATTTTTTACTTGTTTTTTCATCCAATTCAAGTACGGTCCATTTTATTTTAAAATATAGATAGAATACCAATGTGGTTCGATTTCCACTCCGGGTGAAGCGCTTTTTCGCGGGCTACCGCCCCCGGAAAGCAAGCACTCGAGCGGAAATCAGCTTTTTCCCACCATTCCTAAACAAAAAATGACAAAAGGTAGCGAGAAGGGCTTCTTACTACCTTTTGTCGACAATCTGAATTTTTTAAAGCTCTAGGTCTTTTTTCGGCCCACCATACTCTGGGTTTTGATATTCTCCATATTGTCCTGATTTTTGACCAGAATCATTTTTATTAGAGAACATTTGCTGTATTTTATCTACAGCTTGTGGCGCCAAATCGAGAATTTTCTCGTATAAATGTGTGCTTTCATCCAAATGGACCATTTTTACTTCTTTAGCATTGACAATTAAGAATGCAATCGGCGTAATGGAAACACCACCACCACTACCTCCACCAAACGGGTGCTGCGACTCGCTATCATCTTTTGAACTGCTGTCTATAATAAACTCACTACCTCCAGCAGCAAAGCCAAACCCAACTTTCGAAACTGTTAAAATTACACTTCCATCAGGAGTTTCAACAGGGTCACCGATAATGGTGTTCACATCAATCATTTCTTTGAGGTTTTCCATTGCAGTAGTCATTAAGCCTTGAATTGGATGATCGGACATTTTATTTCCTCCCTTTTATACGGATTTTGTCTTATTACCAGACAAAATGTTTAATGGCTTCGTTTTGAAATGCGGTTTTCCGCCTTTCCAAAATTTAAGTAGTTTAATTCCTGCAAAAATAGCATGCCCGATCCGAAAATGAATCATACATCTAAATGAAGTTTCATTTATCGTTCGATTAAAATCCGGTGTAATCATTAAATTTGGCAATGTTTTCACTTTGAGAAGTGAGGTGAGGAACCCAACAAGACCGCCTTTAACAGTCCAAAATAAGCCCGTAAGCATGCCTGTATAGGCGGCATCACTTACACCGACTGTCGTTTTCCATTCCAATTTTGACATTGTGATTTTCTTGAAAAAGGAACGGATAATACTATGAAGTCCTATGACATGCTTAACCAAATGTTCCATGTCCTGGATGCTATGTAACATATCTTCTGCTGAAAATTGCTTTGTATCCTTGTTTTGATCATTTTCCTTTGGACCCGTTTCAATTTTTTCCTTTACCACTAGAGCAGGAGAGTCATCAGCTATTTTTATAACTGGGACATTGATTTTATACTTTATAAGTCCAAAAAATGTTTTAAACGTAATTTTCAAACGATCGTCATCCTTATTATGGTAATAATCGATTATGACCATTAACTTTAAAAAAAATATAGCAATGATTAGCACCATAATGACCGCTAAAGCAATGAAAAACCACATCATCACCTTCACAACCTTTCAGCCTATCATTATCGACGAAGAAACAAAAAATAAACCTGCATCAGCAGGTTTATTTTAAGATTAATCATTAAACTATCGTTCATGAACAACCGAAGTATCAGCGAATAAGTCATGCAAGCCTTGTTTTTTGGGCAAGAAAGCTACAACCGCATATGAAATCCACACTGTTGTTGAAATGAAGCGACCGATCCATTCTCTAAACAGGATCGCACCCCAGCTTAATTTCTTTCCATTCAAGTCGACAACTTTTAGCCCAAAGATCATTTTTCCTAATGTTTGACCTAAAAATTTCGTCATTAGGACAAAATAAGCATAAAACGTAATGGCTGTTAAAATAGAGATAGGTGCAAACATGCTCGAATCATGCAGACTAAGATCGAGACTGCGGAATACTGGGTAAATGAGAATACGATTAATACTGCCAATCACTAATAAATCAATGAGATATGCCCAAAATCGCATCCAAAATCCGGCATAGCGAACATTTCCATTTATCGCCTCATGAGGTACAACACGTTCTTCTTTGTCCTCAGTGATTTGTTTTTCTACCTGAATGTCTTTAGATTCCAATGTTCAGCCCCCCTTATTCCGCATATAAATACATTAGGCGTGGGGAATGAGTTTGACCTAAAAGATTGAGCAAGCCAGTTAACTCGTGTTCTCCCCCTATTAATTTTTGTGCCCCGAAACTAAATAATGAACCGAATCCAAAGCTTTCAGTATACTTCACTACTTGAGCATTCTTTAATTTTTGTTCTTTTTTAACGGCTTCGACAACATCCGCAAAATAACCAAAATCATCTATTAATCCGACTTCTTTTGCTTGTCTGCCATCATAAATTCGTCCATCCGCAATTTTCTTAACTTCAGCTTCTGTCATTCCTCTTCCTTCAGCAATAACCTTAACAAAGCCTTCGTACGAGTTATCGATCATCGATTGGAGAATTTCTCGCTCTTCTTCTGACATTTCTCTTGTTGAACTCATAATATCCTTGTAAGGTCCACTCTTAATGGTGACAAACTCAACCCCATATTTTTCAGCAAGACCTGCAAAATTGTAGCCTTGCATTATCACTCCTAAAGAACCTGTCAATGTTTCAGGACTTGCGAATATTTTGTGAGCCGGAGCTGATATGTAATATCCGCCTGATGCAGCCATCGATCCCATTGAAATATACACAGGCTTTTTGGCTTCAGATTGAATCTCCACTATTTTATCGTGGATTTCTGCGCTCTCTACAACGCCGCCCCCTGGAGTATTAACACGAATAATAATAGCCTTAACTGACTTATTATCTTTCGCAAAATCAAGCTTCTCCATAAAACTTCTGTGATTATATCCTTCTGTTGTTAAAATAGAAGTTGCTCCCCCCGTATCCTGAATCGTACCATTTAAATCGAGAACGGCAATTTGATTTAAAGCATCTCCAGACTCAATAATCTCTTCTGCAAACATTTCCTCTGAAACACCTAATATTTCTTCAAAATTACTTCCGAAATTACTAAATGCAAAAGCTGAAAATGCATTTATCGCAATCGAAAAGAACAGTAGCACACCAGCAATTGCCAGTGCAGCCCAACGCTTTCCTGTCATAATTTCTCCTCCTTATTCATCGTTGTCACTAAAAAAGCCTTGCCACAAAATGGACGTATTTCTCATAATTTATTTACGTAATCACTTCAAAAATGTTTCAAAAATATGTAGACTTAAATTAGATAAACAACCTTGCGCTCAAGTTTCACCTGAAAAAGTCGATACCTTTCCAATTATGACAAAAAAAGACACTAAAATCCAGGCTCATATTAGGAATGATTTGCGATACTATCAATAGGTATACATATTTTTTAGATGGAGGGTCCCGCATGGAAAATCGCAATAATGTTTATTTTTTTCATAAGAAAGATGCTGAAATGGTCAAGAAAGTTCAACCATTTTATGAACGTGCCAAAGACTACGGTTTTAAAATTGTTACTGATCATAAAAAAGCTAATATTATTGTCAGCTTTGGTGATGATGGTGCCTTTTTACAGGCAGTTCGAAAAACAGGTTTTCGAGAAGACTGCCTGTATGCAGGAATTTCTACAAGGGAAAAGCTAAATATTTACTGTGACTTCTATATTGAAGATACAGCAAAAATTGTTGAGGCAATCTCCACTGCTCAAATCGAAATCCGGCGTTACCCAACAATTGATGTTACCATTGACAATCAATTTTCTTTTCAATGCCTGAATGAATTTAGTGTACGTTCCTCCATTATTCAAACAATCGTAATGGAAGTATTTATTGATCAATTGCATTTTGAGACTTTTCGCGGAGATGGGATTATTGTTGCTACACCAACTGGAAGTACCGCCTATAATAAATCCGTGAACGGTGCTGTAGTGGATCCCCTGCTGCCATCTATGCAAGTAAGTGAAATCGCCTCATTAAATAATAATCTTTATCGAACACTTGGCTCCCCATTTATATTAAGCGGTGATAGGAAGCTAACGATTAAAATTGTTCAAGATGGCAATGATTACCCAACAATGGGAATGGACAATGAAGCACTCAGCATCCAGCATGTCGAGGAAATCATGGTTCAACTAAGCGATAAAAGAATTAAAACGGTTAAATTAAAGGATAACTCCTTCTGGGAAAAAGTTCAAAGGACGTTCCTGTAAAATAAAAGTCAATGATAACGATAAAAACCTCGAGCCACTCGCTCGAGGTTTTCTTCTACACGCCTAAACCGCTACCCTTTTTCCATTTTAATTGTCTGCTCCATATTTTTGTCTTCGACAATGAATAAATGGTTAATGCCCCCCAAATGAAAATAAAGGATAATAGATGGATTTTTGTAAAATGTTCCCCATAAAAAAAGACTCCCAAAATCAGCGTTAAAGTTGGGGCAATATATTGAATAAAGCCCAGCATCGATAACGGGATTTTTTGTGCCCCTTTGGCAAAATACAAAAGAGGTAAAGCAGTGGCTGCTCCAGCGCCAATGAGCAAAATATCTGTAGTAACAGCCACCGATAAAAACATATTTTGCTTTTTCACAAACAAATAAATGACATAACCGAGCGCCAGCGGAGTTACCACCATCGTTTCAAGTGTCAGACCAATTGATGAATCAACCTTAATAAGCTTTTTAGCTAACCCGTATAATCCGAAAGAAAATGCCAACGCTAAGGCAATCCAAGGTATTTGACCGTATGAAATGCTTAAAATTAAGACTCCTGCTGTCGCCATGGCAAAGGATATATATTGCAGTGGGGAAAGCCTTTCATGTAAAAATATAACGCCCAGCAAAACACTGACCAGAGGATTAATATAATAACCTAAACTAGCTTGAATCATTTGGTCATGATTGACGGCCCAAATATAGACGAACCAATTCCCGCTCACGAGCAGAGAAGCCGTTATTAATGCCCAAAGTCTTTTTTGATTATTCTTTAGCCCCTTTAGCGTCTCCACAAAAAGCGGCCACTTTTTTGTCACAAGGAGTAATAATACCATTAAGATAAAAGACCAGATTACCCTGTTTGCCAGAATCTCATCCGCATTGACGTGCTCAAGAAGCTTCCAATAAATCGGTAAAAGTCCCCATAATAAATAAGAAAAAGCCGCCTGTAAGACTCCAACTTTTACTTCGTTTTCTTTCATTTCTTTTTGCCTCAATTCTTCTAGTTTCGAAATAATTCCATTATAAGGGCAATCTCGAAATTCTTCCAGATTATTTACTTATTATTGACTCCAATCATTTTTGTTTTAGTGATTTTATAGCTTCCCCCGTCTATACACGGTATGACCGCCTATCACTGTTCTCTCCACGTTAATATTTAGAATTTCATCACAATCACAACGGAAAATGTCCTGATCCAAAATGGTAAAGTCAGCAAGATATCCTTCTTTAATGAGCCCGCGCTCCGTTTCATGACAAGCTGCCTTGGCACTTCCCTTTGTATATAAAGACACTGCCTCATAGATCGATAATGCTTCTTCACGTTGATACACCGCATTCGTTTGTTGACTTACACGGGCAACAGCAGCATGAATTCCCAGCAATGGACTTATTTCTTCAATTGGTGCGTCTGAACCACCTGCACAAGGAATTTGCTCTTCAAGAAGTGTTTTCCAAGCATAACAATAGTCTAGCTTATCTTCACCAATTCTTTCGATTACCCAAGGGAAATCAGATGCTAAAAAGCCTGGCTGGATATCTAAAATAACTGGCAGCTTCTTAACTCTATCTATCAAATCTTTCCTTAAAATTTGGGCATGGATAATCCGATCCAGTCCTCTTCCTTTTAACGGATGCTCTTCAATGGACTGAACAACCATTTCAAAAGCCTTATCGCCAATCGCATGAATGGCAACTGGCATTTCTATCTCTCTTGCTTTAACCACCAGTTGATTCAATTGTTCTTGTGAAAATATCGCTACTCCAGATGTTGTCGGGTCATCAGCATATGGATGACTTAATAAAGCGGTTCTCCCTCCTAGTGAGCCGTCTGCAAAGATCTTAATTGCACCAAATTCAAGCCATGGACTTCCCTGCAAAAAATACCCTGCCGTTCGTTTAAAATCTTCTAATACGGCATAATGAACGAGCAAGTGAGCACGAAAAGATAGTCCTTCCTCTTCAATCACCTCTTTATAGATTTGGTACGTTTCCTCGAAACCATTATAATAGGACAAGTCTTCTGTATGGACTCCGGTCAGCCCTTTTGTGTAAGCATCCTTAATCGCGCGTTTTAACACTTCTTTTAATTGCTCTTTTGAGCGATTTGGGACTGCATTTAAGACCATGTCTTGCGCTTTTTCTTTAAATACTCCATTTAGATTTCCCTCTTTATCCTTTTCAATCACGCCTCCCTGAAGCGGGTTGTTGACGTCTTCTTGAACAGACACTTTCTCTAGGGCCAAGGAATTCACAACGAGGACATGTCTGCAAATTCTTTTTAGTAATACCGGATGGTCGGGCACCACCTCGTCAATATCGTTACGCTCAACCGTTTCGGCATCCTCCCATAAATTTTCGTTCCATCCTTCCCCAATGATCCATTCTCCAGTTTGAACCGTTTTCGCATAAGTTTGAAGCGCCTTTAGGACAGCAGCTTTTGAAGTATAAGAAGACAGATCTAATCGCATAAGCTTTTCACCATGACCAATTAAATGGATGTGACTGTCAACAAATCCTGGAATCATCGTCCTGCCATTTAAATGACAGCTTTCCTCAATCATATGATGATATTGCCGCTCTAGTTTTTTCACATCACCCATCGCAATAATGCGGTCATTTTCAGTTAAAACCGCTTCTACAATATGTCCTTCCTTTTGAAGGGTATATATAGAGCCTCCATGCCAAAGAATTCCCATTATCCATTCTCCTTTTCCCTACCATTTCATCCATTTTACCATCTGCTCTATTGCTCGTCTCACATTTCTTCAACCATTGTAAGATGCTAGTGTACGAAATGCCCTCCTGCAATCTAATAAAATCGCGACGAAAGAAAACAGGCGAAAAAATTCGCCTCAGACTGCCGACAAAATCCAGCGAAAGAGCTCCCTATCGATGGATTTTGTCATTTTTGGATTGGAATTGCGCTAAAAACGTTGATTTCCACTCTAGACGCTTGCTTTCCGGGGGGCTTGCGCCAAGCCTCCTCCTCGAGCGGATGCGAGGCCACTGAAAAACTTAGTAAAAATGGGGGGAGTTGGTCATCTACTGACTTTTTCAGTAGTATTACTGGAGAGGTGTATTCGGACAGAACAAGGAAAGAGAGAAAGACATTTGTCCGAATAAGAGGTGTATTCGGACAGAATGGGGAAAGAGAGAAAGACATTTGTCCGAATAAGAGGTGTATTCGGACAGAATTTTGGGACGAGTGTAGAAACGAGTGGAAATCAACCTACGCTATTTATTTAATTCTATTTTAAAAGAAAAAAGAGTGTAGACAAACTCGAAAATCTTCGAGTTGTCTACACTCTGAAGCGAAAAAATTCGCCTGCCAATTATGATTTTATCCATATTTATTTTTGCGCTGCCTGCTCCAATTCTTTTTGTCTCAATTCAATTCTTCTAATTTTCCCAGAAGTTGTCTTCGGAAGCTCTGCAACAAATTCAATCTTTCGTGGATATTTATAAGGTGCTGTCAAACTTTTTACATGGTCTTGAAGTTCTTTAATCAAATTAGAATTTTCGCTCTCTGCCTCATTTTTTAATACGATGAAGGCCTTAACAACATGACCTCTAGTTTCATCAGGACTGGCGACAACAGCACATTCCTTTACCGAAGGATGCTTCACAAGGGCATCCTCCACTTCAAATGGCCCTATTGTATAGCCGGAGCTAATGATAATGTCATCACCTCGACCCTCAAACCAAAAATATCCATCTTCATCTTTTTTTGCTCTGTCCCCGGTAATATAATAATCGCCACGGAATTGCATCGCTGTTCTTTCAGGATCTTTATAATAATGCTTAAATAATGCTGGTGTATCGATATGAACGGCAATATCTCCCACTTCACCAGGTTCACATGGTTCTCCTTCCTCATTAACAATTTCCACTCGATTTCCTGGAATGGGTTTCCCCATTGAACCAGCCTTTAATTCCATTCCTTTTGTGATCCCCACTAGCAAAGTGTTTTCCGTCTGTCCGTATCCATCGCGGACTTCCACATTGAAGTATTCTTTAAATGTATCTATTACATTTCTATTCAACGGTTCTCCTGCTGAAACCGCACTGCGCAAATGGGTAAGAGAATAATCCTGCAGATTTTCTACCTTTGCCATTAGACGATACTCCGTCGGTGTACAGCAAAGGACATTCACCTCGTATTTATCGAGAAGACTCAAGTATTTTTGTGGATCGAATTTACCGCTATAGACGATCCCCGTCGCACCAGTTCCTAATACGGACAGGAATGGACTCCAAATCCACTTTTGCCATCCAGGACCTGCAGTGGCCCAAACAGTATCACCGTCTTCAATACTTAACCAATTTGGCGCGGCAGCACGCAAATGAGCATAAGCCCACCCATGTGTATGTACGACGCCTTTTGGATTTCCAGTTGTTCCCGACGTGTAAGAAAGAAAGGCCATGTCTTCTTTATTCGTATTTGCCAATGAAAGCTCCTCTGAAGCAAATTCCATTTCCTTATCAAGATGAATCCAACCTTTTGCCTCATCACCTACAACAAATTTCGGAAGCTGCTCTATTTCATTAATACCTTCAAATTGATCGACATATTGGTAATAACTGATGAGTGCTTTTACATCTCCATGATTGACTCGATATTGCAAATCCTTTGTTCTTAACATCTCTGAACTTGGTATGACAACAAGCCCTGTCTTTAATGCAGCAATATAAACTTGATATGCCTCAATCAATCTTGGAACCATGATTAAGACGACATCACCCTTTTCTAAGCCACTTCCCAGAAAAACGTTTCCAATCTTATTAGCGTTCCTCAGTAATTGACGATAAGTAATTTCCTTTGTAGCACCTTCCTCTGATTCCCATTTAAGAGCAAGCCTGTTCGGATCCTCTGCATATTTTTCCATTTCTGAAACTAAATTATAGTTATTTGGTGCCAAAAGATCTTCTCGTTTCATCCTAACTCCCCCTAAAAATTTATCTTTCACAATGGTTGTAATAAAAAACCATTGCGATCACCAGACACTGGAAGGATCAAAGATTCAATTCTATATTATTATCTAGTCATAATAGTTAGTGTCAATCATATTTTACCTTGTCTCACTTCAAATTACTAGATGGAATTTTCAAAATTTACTTTCAATATAATTTTATGAACCGTTAACAATAGGTATAACCGAGAAAGAAATACAAAAAGGAGCAAGCTGAAGCTTGCTCCTCGTAGCCATTTTTTATTTAATTTTTATTTGAAGCCTCCGCCTAATTGTGATTCTGCCATAGATACAAGGCGTTTAGTGATTTCTCCACCAACTGACCCGTTAGCGCGAGAAGTAGTGTCAGCTCCAAGATTTACGCCAAATTCAGTAGCAATCTCATACTTCATTTGGTCTAAAGCTTGCTGAGCACCTGATACTAGTAATTGATTTGAGCTGCTGTTGTTTGCCATAGAATATCACCTCCTTGTGAATATAGAATGTGTTATCCTGATGACCTTCATTCAATTTTACTGTTGGTAATTGTTCACAAATTAGTAAAGCGCCAGTGCCTTGCAAACGTAAAGGATTATTTTTTTTGATAAAGGAGGCATTTCCAATTATCAAAAAAAGCTAGCAATTGTTGATGAAAGGTGACTTACGCGAAAACGATTGCCAAATTAAAAGAAAATCCGTTTAAAAGAGTTCTTCTATTTCTGCCTTCTCCTGCGGGCTAATCCGAATCGTTTCCGTGTTCTGCACAGCTTTTTGAATCAATGGTTCAAAGTCAAAAAAGCTCTCATAATACTCAACCTTATCCTTCTTTGGCTTCGTTTTCGGTGAAGCAGGTACAAAAACAGTGCAACAGTCTTCATACGGCTGGATGGAAATATCATGGGTATCAATCTCTTTAGCCATGTTAATAATATCTGTCTTATCCATCATGACCAGTGGTCGAAGAATCGGAGTTGATGTCACATCATTAATCGCATACATGCTCTCCAATGTTTGGCTGGCGACCTGACCCAAACTCTCACCAGTTACAATAGCTAGCCCATCGTGTTTGGCCCGTAAATGATCGGTTATTTTCAGCATCATTCTGCGCGTAGTTGTCATCGTATAATTTTCTGGAATTTGTTTTTGAATTGCTTGCTGGATAGCTGTGAACGGCACAATATGCAAAGTAAAATATCCACCGTTTGCCTTTGCAAGCTTTTCTGTAAGTTCGATCACTTTTTGCTTAGAACGTTCACTTGTGAAAGGGGGGCTAAAAAAATGTACAGCCTCAACCTCTAAACCACGCTTCATCGATAAATACCCCGCCACTGGACTATCAATTCCCCCGGATAGCATGAGCATCGCTTTTCCGCTTGAACCGATAGGCAAACCTCCTGCACCTTGAATATTTTCACATGATAAATAAGTTGCTTCCGGACGTACTTCCACTCGTAGATCGATATCTGGATTTTTCACATCAACTCTCAAATTCGGAATATTTTTCAACAAATGAGCTCCGAATTCCTGATTCAATTCATTCGTATCAAGTTCATACGTTTTGTCTGCCCTCTTCGCGGTAATCTTAAAGCTTTTTTCTTCTTTATAAACTTCCCGAAAAAGAGTCAAAGCCGCGCTTTTCATTTCTTCTATATCTTTAGTTGTTTTAACTGCTGGACTGAAGGATTGAATGCCGAAAATACCACGTATCCGTTCAATGATTTCATCGCCGTTTTCCCCATTTAAAACAATATACATCCGTTCTCTCTGACCTTGAACCTTTGCATTAGGAAAATCACTTATGGCAAGTTGAATACTTTTTTTGAGTTTTTCTACAAATTTATGGCGATTTCTTCCTTTTGTAGATATTTCACCATATCGTATTAAAATTCGATCATAGTTCATCTTAGTTCATAACCTCTTTCAATTGATTTACCATTTCTTTTATCGCCTTAACCACAAATAATGCCTCTTCCGTTGTATTGTCATAGGATAAACTAATGCGGATTGCACTCTTTGCAATCTGTTCATTTACCCCCATTGCCATTAATGTACTGCTGGCAGACTGTTTTTTTGAAGAACAAGCACTGGTCGTCGATACAAAGATATCTTTCTCCCCTAAAGCATGGACAAACACTTCAGCTTTAAAGCCTTTTATAGAAAAATTAATGATATGTGGTGCAGACCCTTGTGCTGGGGTATGAATAATAACCTCTTCCAGCTCTGAAATCCCATGAACAATCGTTTCCTTAACTTGCTGAAGACGAGTCAGCAGCTTCTTTTCATTTTCTAACGTCAGCCTTAGCGCTTTTGCTAAGGCAACGATTCCAGCGACATTTTCTGTCCCACTTCGATGTTTCCGCTCCTGATCGCCTCCAGTTAATAACGGCGAAATTTTCACGCCATCACGGACATATAGAAATCCCGTTCCTTTTAAGCCATGAAATTTATGAGCTGAAAAGGAACAAAGATCAATCGAGCTTGTTTGTAAATTCAATGGAACCTTTCCAATTCCTTGAATATTGTCCACATGGAATAAAATTTTCGGATAGTTTTTTAACAGATTGCCAATCTTTTCTATCGGTTGAATCGTACCCACTTCATTATTGACATGCATGACAGATACCAGAATCGTATCCCCTGAAAGAGCCTGTTCAACATCCTTCACCTGAACCCTGCCCTCTCTGTCAACTGGCAGGTAGGTTACATGAAATCCGAGCTCCTCCAACTGGTGAAAGGTCTCTTTTATCGAAGCATGTTCAATCACTGTCGTTACAATATGTTTGCCCCGATTTCGATGCATTAATGCTGCACCTTTTACTGCTAAATTATTGCTTTCGGTTCCACCGGATGTAAAGATTAATTCTGATGGTCTTACCTCAAGTAACTCGGCAACTTGCTTTCTAGCTATATTTAAGAGCTTTTCTGCTTCACCGCCCATCCGATGTAACGAAGATGGATTCCCGAAATATTCAGTCGTTACTTTCATAAACGAATCGATGACTTCTTTATACGGTTTTGTTGTCGCACTATTATCGAAATATATCATCACTTTCCCCCTAAATAGGTACCAATTTTAAATCAAGCGTTGCCTAATCAAATTATTTATAAATTTTTAACGACTTTACATCTGCATTATGATATTGAACTATTTCGCTAACAGTAAATGTTAACATAGATGGATTCATTTGAAAATAAACGTGATTAAACCGCAAAATAGGAACGATAAAAAAGCTGACTTAAAAGGTTTTACACGACCTTTTAAATCAGCTTTTTAAAATCAATAAGCATGTTCCTCAATCAAAGCTTCAATTTTTTTCAAAGCACCTGGTTCGATTTCTTCAATCGCTGTAGCTGCCTGTTCCAATGCTGCTTGATAGTTATAACCACGGAATGATCTTTCAGCGTCTTTTAATCCTTGATCAACAGAAGGATATCTGCTTCTATATCGATTTCCATACTGAATCACTTTCTCCACTAGCATCACTGTTTCCACAATTTCATTTGTCATATCATATGTTTTTTCAACATTGATTACAGCAGCATCGAGAACCTTAAGGACGGTAGGGATGTCCAATGGCTTTTCTTCGAGCTTCTCTTTCACGTCATTGATGCTTTCTTTAGCATCTTCAAAAAGCGCTAAATAATCGTCCGGTAAACCAGGAATATTATTTTGCGAAACAAGCTTAATTGACTCAGCCATTTTCCGTGATAACTCTTGAACCTTTTCCCTCGCTGAAAGTTCATCTTTTCTCAACATTTGCAGATTTTCTTTAAATGTTACATATTCAGCATTGACAGTTTCCAACTCACTGTTTATAGCCGATAATTCCTCTTTTAAAAGCGAAAAGGCCGTTTCATCCTTGAGGATTTTATGCTCCATTAATTCATATCGTTTCTGCAATTGATGCAGCAATTTCTCCATCTGTCCATGTTCCTCAAGTTTGTTTTCTGGAAGATGGTAGCTGTGTTTAATGAGCTCGATTTCATTTCGTAGTTCATCACTTGCATCGATGGTCGTTTGCAGCAATTCCTTCGTTTTTACTTCTGTCTCCTTAATGAATTGCTTGGCAGCGACTTCCGCTTCGAGTAAATCATACAGAAATTCGATTCGTTCTTTAATATCATCTAGCCCCTTCTCAACCTCTTCTGTTTCTGTTTTTTCAAGAAACTGTTTAAAGGCAGTAAGTTCCTTCTCGATTTTTTCAACCTCTTTATCTAATTGAACATGCTCTAAAATATAGCCTTGCTCCATCATTTCACGAAATCCGTCTTTTAACTCCTCAAGTTGAGCAGGAACCTTTGACTGACACTCTACGAGCAAATTGGGGATTTTCTCTAACTTAATGGTCACAGCTTCAAGCTTTATTTTAATAGATTGGACAATTTCATGGGCTTGCAAATAATTCCCACTATCCGTAAGCTCATCGAACTCTTGAAAATTTAATTGAAGGTCATCAAGCTGAGTTTCTAAATTCTTTTCCGCAATCCCATAGTTTAGATTATGAGCTAAGAGCGTTTTTTTACTTAAGCGATACGTTTCTTTTAGCTCTTCCATTTCCAGTCTGCTTTTTTCTTCGCTTCCAACCAATTCTGTAATTTCATCAATTAATACTTGAATATTATTTTCTGTTTCTTTTAAGTCATTTTCAATCGCAATCATGAACTTTTTTGCCTTGTTAAAACGATACTTGTCTATGTAATCCTCGGCATCAAACAGATAATCTTCTACATCAGGCAGGCCAGACGTAACAATCTCATCCCATTCTTTTCTCCATTTTTCAAAGAACTCTTCTGTTTGACCCGTCATGTTCAGCTTCTTTACTTTCGACATTTCCTCCAATACGGGGCGATTCATAATATCAATTTTCCAAGCTTCCAAGCGATCGATTTCTTTATAAAATCTCTTTTTTATAAAATAACCTGTTATATATAAAATAAGAATCAAAACTAGTGCGCCGATAATATATTCCATCTTAAGCCTCCTGTCCAGCTCAATAACTGGGCCCGAAAAAATCTGTTTTCACAATAGTCCCTAAAACGGGAGTGTTTATGTTAAAAATCTCAAACTTAATTTATTATTTCTTTAGCTAAGTCTGGTGTGCATTTCAATGTTTTTATGATACCATGTAAACGACATTTTTTGACTATTAATTTCAAAATTTTTGTATTAAAACCGAGAAAAATTCATTACTTGAGATGAATAACACCTTATTTCGACTATTAAATTGGTAAATAGGTTTGAGGAGGCTTAATAAAAATGGTAAAAAACGGGCATATCCACACTCCTTTTTGTCCTCACGGAACAAAGGATGCTCTGCAGGATTATATCGAAAAAGCGATTCAATTAGGTTTTACGGAAATTTCTTTTACGGAGCATGCTCCTCTTCCCGATGGGTTTGCCGATCCTACACCAACTCAAGACAGTGCGATGAAGCTGGAAGAAATAGAAGAGTATATTCAAAGCGTCAATACCTTGAAGCTCGCTTATAAAAGTTCAATCCGCATCAATTGTGGTTTAGAAGTAGATTATATCGAAGGATTTGAAAAGGAAACTGCCGCTTTTCTCAACCTTTATGGTCACAAGCTTGATGATGCCATCCTTTCGGTTCACTTCTTAAAATACGGCCCCAGCTATGATTGTTTAGATTACAGTCCTGATGCTTTCGCAGACATAGTTGAAAAATACGGGTCTCTCCATGCGGTCTATCAAAATTATTATCGAACTTTGCGGCAGTCTATTGAGGCCGACCTTGGACCGTATAAACCAAGGCGTATTGGCCATATGACATTAGTGAAAAAATTTCAACGAAAATTTCCATATACGGACGAGCCAAAACAAGAATTGCTCGATATTCTTGATGCTGTCAAAGAAAAAGGCTATGAACTCGATTATAATGGAGCAGGGACAGCAAAACCATTGTGTCGTGAAACCTATCCACCTGAATGGGTTGCCAAGGAGGCTCTTAAACGTGGAATCCCTTTAATATACGGGTCAGACGCCCATCAGGTAAAAGAGCTTAAGCAAGGCTATGATAAATTAATTAACGGCTTCGCCTAATGCAGCTTGATTGAAGAATAACTTAAAGCATTACATGATTATATCATTGTAAAAAAGGGATTTTTTTGTTTTCGTTTCAATTCTTTTATTTGCTCTTGTTCTAATTTCAATCTGAAGGACAGTGCGCAAACATGACATCCTCCTTTTGATTCACCGGAAAGTTATTCTCTCCACCAGAGGATGAGGAAGATTACAAATGTTTGCGAATTCCAACTTGATGGTACTATATACGATTACAAGTGCTGAAGGAGCAAAAATCAGAGCCGTTTTGGAGAGATTAAACTTAAATGCAGGTGATAATTTGAAGAAAAAATGGCAAAGGATTCTACTGGGCATTTCAGGTATTCTTATATTTTTCATGGTAATAGGGGCTATTAGCTTTTACTCACTTTAATGGCTTAATCATCTTTATCCTGCCTTCTTGCTCACGTTAAACTCGTTGCAAGCCAAACAAAATCTCCCAGGAAGCTCTTCTGACCGCTAACGAATCATTAAGTGCTGTCGGGAGTTTTTTTCTTGGCTTCATACTCTGCAAGCTTTGAGTGAATGCTTGTAAAAGTTAATGTTTTCTTTCTTATTTAGCTCCAAACATTCTCTTGTCAAAGCAGCCTCCTAAAGCTCGGCTGACAGCGCCGAGACAATAAATTAGTTATTGGCCGCAGATAAATTAGGACTTGGTCGCCGGCAAATGACACCTTGAAACCATCCGTTGAGATCCTTTAAGTATCTTTTGACAAAATATCTTTCATTTGGAAGAACTTGCAGAACTTCCGTCAAATAGTAACTATTTAAAAACGGCATTGTAATAAGGCTTTTATATTGAATCAGCATATAATTGACCGAAAAGGATTGAAACTCTTTTGAGCGAATTCCCTCTTCGAATACAAGTTTCAAGTAATACCTCTCCTTCAAAATATAGGTTGCCATTACCTCTCTCACCATCTGTGAATCAATCGATATTTCTCTAAGTACGAGTCTTGTCAAATGAATATGCTGACAGTGAAAATGAAGAATTTTCTCAGTTATATGCTGGAGCTGGCTTAATGCCCCTTCTTTCATCCCCTCATAATATCCCTCTTCAATCAGCTGCAAATACTGTTCAAAATAAGTGGTCAAGCAATGCTCTAAAAGCCCCTCCTTGCTTTGAAAATAGTATGAAATATTGGAAACATTCACTCTTGCCTTGCCTGCAATATCTCTTATCGAAGTCCCGGTAAATCCTTTTGTGTTAAAAAGAAGGATCGCTGCTTCAAGAATGTCATTTTTCGTATTTTGGACCATTTATACCACCGCCTTATCCACCAATTTACGCACATCTATTTCCCTCTTGTATAGACTTCTTTTCTTTCTATCATTTTCCTCTATAAAAAAATAGACAAAGTCTCCTATTTTTCTACCCGTTTTGATACAATAAAGGCAATTTCTCAGTCATTATTATTCGTTTTTTATCATAATATGTGGCATAATGAATAAATCATTTTTCAGTAATTAGGGGGAAAATCATGTTTAAAGTCCAATCATATGATGGCAATCGCCAAGATCAATACAATCTCCTTAAGAAGCAGCTTAGTGCTTTATTAGAAGGAGAATCAAATCAAATTGCCAATTTAAGCAATGCTTCAGCACTTTTGAATCAATTTCTAGATAGAATTAATTGGGTTGGATTTTATTTAACAGAGGATCAGGAACTTGTTTTAGGACCTTTTCAAGGTTTGCCCGCGTGTGTAAGAATCCCATTTGGAAAAGGGGTTTGCGGCACAAGTGCAAGCCAAAAGAAAACGCTCCGTGTTGAGGATGTTCATCAATTTCCAGGACATATTGCTTGTGATGCAGCTTCGCAATCTGAAATCGTTATCCCACTGATTAAAGACGGGCAAGTAATCGGGGTCTTAGACATCGATTCTCCAGAAAAGAATCGCTTTGATGAAGTCGACCAAGAAAATTTGGAAGCTTTCGTTGAAGAGCTTGTACGTTATATCTAAATTCCATGAAAGCTGATGAAGGATAGATTCGAGATAAAAGACTCTGTCTATCCTTTCTCATCGGCAGTTGTCACGATATTGCAATGACAAGAGATAATACAAAGGCAATACTCGATAACGGCGTCATCGTATATTTCTCTTTCCGGCTGGTTGAGAGCAAATTAGCGATTGTATTGAGTCCTAAAAAGAGCGTGAAGACCCAGACAATTGTGTTTGTAAAGGATAAATGGAAAACAGTGAGGACTTCTACATGCTCAAGAATCACGATGCTCATGAACAAAAGGATTAGAGCATTGAACACACTTACAATCCGTAATTTATGAGGCAAAACCTTATAATATCCTCCCATCGCATATTCTCCCAATGGATAACCAAGTGAAAGCAGGACCTGAAACAAAGCGATCACGAAAAAGAGGAATGCTAAAACAAATCCTGAAATAAAAATATAATCCAATTTCATCTCACCTTCTTTTCGTTATTTTTTGCAAAGCAGATAAACATCCCACACTCTCCAACCTATCTAAACTTTTAAGAAGCTGCTAGAGACTTGAGACTGATATGGAGCATAGCTTCAGACTGAGACTTGAATGCAAAAAATTATTTATAGCCTAAAAAGAGAAAGTGTTTCTCTAGCTCGCTCTCTGAAATACTTAATCTCTCCAAAAGGTCTTCTGTTCGCAATACATACTCTTTCACTCCAATGAATTCCGATTCCACAATTACGTAAAACCGGGTTCCTTTCTTGTACCCTTTAAATTTATTCTTTAATTTGTATTTCTTCATTTTCTAACCTCTATGATTGAAGTAAGCGGAACAAGAACATAGATAAAAAGACTATTCATTAAAGAATAGCCTTATGTGAATAATACGAATATATTAGCTAATTAATTCCTCATCTTCCTGCACCACTACTTTATTTTTTCCTGTTTCCTTAGCCAAATACAAAGCTTGGTCAGCTCTTTTAAATAATTTTGTGAAATTATCATCGCTTTCCTTTGTCCAGTAGGAAACTCCACAAGATATTGTAATGCGAGGAGCTGTTAACTCGTTTACTTTAGCCACCAATCTTTCTGCAATCGTTACGGCTACATGAAGTGGGATTCTTGGCAAATAGATCGCCAGCTCTTCTCCACCCCATCTTGCCCCGATATCAGTGTCTCTAATATTGTCATGGATGATTGACGCCACTTGAATGAGCACTTCATCCCCAACTTGATGACCATATGTGTCATTAATCTGTTTAAAATTATCAATATCGATCAAAATAAAAGTTCCAAAGGCATCCTCGGACATTGAACGATGAATGTTCTCATTTAAAAAGTTGCGGGAATGAAGCTTTGTAAGATGATCGGTAATAACCATTTTTTCCAACTCCTCTCGCAGCATGGAATTGGAAAATGCTAGTGTAGAATGATGAATCAAGGATTGCATTAATTTAAATGTTTCAAAAGAAAAATGGTACGGCAACCGGTGCAAAACTAACGCAAAGCCCATAATTACATCTGTTTGTACCATTGGAACAGCCATTACTGAACGATAAACACTCGATACATTCTCTAAAATTAAGTCACCTAAAAAGAGCGAATCTTTTTCATTCTTTATTTTCTTTGCGATATATTGAAGATACTGTTCAGCATCTTTAGAAAAAAAGAAATCAGTGCTTCCTTTGAGAACTTTTATCTGCTCAAAATTCTCAGAAACAAGAACAAAGCCTACTTCTTCCGCTTCAAAGGATGTCAAAATCTGCCCAGTCATAAAATTAATCGTCTCAGTAAGGCGCAAATCAGAGTTTAATCTGCGGGTTGTTTCATTAATCAACTGCAAATCAGCAATTAGCTTTCTCGATTGCTGATATAACTGAGCATTTTCGAGAGCAGAACCTGCAGTATTAGCAAGCAGTGTAATAAACTCCACCTCATTATTAGGAAAGGCCCTCGTATTTGGGGCAATCACTTGAAGAACACCATACACTCCTTGCTTACCCTTTAAAGGTGCATAAAGAATTGATTTTTGTTCCTGAACGGAATCCTCCAATTGAATTGCACCTGTAACATATGCCTGCATGGCAGAAATGTTTTCACTATCATATTCTAAATCCTTAATAGGCAAGTTGGCATGATTATTATTATCATGGGACAACATTAAATAGTACGTAAAGCTAGGATAGACCTCCTGCAGAGTAAAAATAATTTCCCCTAGCACCGCATCCATGTCCATTGACGAATGAAATTTTTCCGTTACCCTAAACAATTGTTTATATCGTTTTTCTTCAAAGATCACTTCACAAATTCCTTTTGCCTTAAGAAGGAATTTAGAGCACTCCTCCCCGATTTTCTCCAAAATCGGATCAGAAAAAGGAATCTCTTTCGATACATCTTTTATAGCAATGTAACCAAGCTGTTCATTTCCTCTTCTCATCGGTAAAAGCAGATCATACTTCTCAAAATTTGAAAAAGGAATCGGTTGGCGAATGATAGATTTATCCAAAACATATTCATAAAATTCTTCACTGTTAAAATGGGGAGAAAACTCCACAGCTTCTGCCTCTTCACTTGTTGAGGCGACAACATACATTTCTTTATTGCAGTCATGAAGGTTGAAAAAAGTTAATTCTTTAGATTGAATAAAATTTTGGATGACAAACAGCATCTCTCTTAGTATTTCTTCATAGGAAAGAATACCTTTGTCCTCTTGTATTAAATCGAAGAAGCGACTTTTTAGGTTCATTATTATCTCTTTTTCAAGCACTTTCATTCTATCATCACCTATTATCATCCGTTTTCTTAAACGATCGCTATACTTTTATTATATAATAATGCGCAGTGGATTTTTGTCATTTTTTTGTCAATTTAGTATCAAGAATTGATATTTGTCACAGCAAAAACAAAGCAAACTGAGTCTAAACTCCTATTTCATCCACCTAAAAGTATCCTAACAAAAGGCAAAAATCAAGATCGTGCTTGTACATTTGTCATAGACACTCGTACTTCTATTTAAGACAACAATTCCTATTATATCATATAAGTCTTATGGATTATTAATGTTATTATTCTTTTTTTATTATTTCCTTGACTTCCCTTCCCAATTATAGATATAATATTCTTTGTGTAAAATATCGCAGCCTATGTGAACACCTTTTATGTTTTCATTTTGTTCCTCAATCTGAAGTCTAGCTTCGGGGGCCATCGGCTCCTAAACGTATTTCAATGATGGGGTACTGCGTAACCCTCTGCTGCGAGGGCGAAGGTACTTGAAAACAAAATGAGCATAATTGTTGCTGTCACGTCTGTTTTTATTTTACCCAAATAAAAACATAAGGAGGAGTCTTTCATGGCTCGTTATACAGGTCCAAGCTGGAAATTATCTCGCCGTCTTGGTATTTCATTAAGCGGTACAGGTAAAGAATTAGAAAAGCGTCCATACGCTCCTGGACAACATGGTCCAAACCAACGTAAAAAATTATCAGAATACGGTTTACAATTACAAGAGAAGCAAAAGCTTCGTCATATGTATGGTGTGAACGAGCGTCAGTTCCGTAACCTATTCGACAAAGCTGGTAAAATGGCTGGTGTACACGGTGAAAACTTCATGGCTCTACTTGAGTCTCGTTTAGATAACGTCGTTTACCGTTTAGGTTTAGCCCGTACTCGTCGTCAAGCTCGTCAGCTTGTAAACCATGGTCATATTCTAGTTGATGGGAAGCGTGTAGATATCCCATCTTACCGCGTAGTTGCTGGTCAAACAATTGGCGTTCGCGAAAAATCACGTAACCTAGACATCATTAAAGAAGCAATCGAAGTAAACAACTTCGTACCTGACTTCTTAACTTTTGATGCTGATAAACTAGAAGGCACATATACTCGTCTTCCAGAGCGTTCTGAACTTCCAGCTGAAGTGAACGAATCTCTAATCGTCGAGTACTATTCTCGTTAATTTAACTGCTTTCCGAAAAGCAATCGTAAAAACCCTAGAATCCTTGAATATTTCAATGATTCTGGGGTTTTTATTTATTTTCTGCTTATAATCTCCCTCACTTATTTGGGGGGACTTTTGGGGGACTACTTTTACTAAGTGGACAGGCGCTCAATTTAATTACAACTCATAAAACGACCTAATATCACATGGGAATTTCTTTCATAATTGAGAAAAAATAGACAAAAATTGAATGAAACTATTTAAAATTATGTTAATATGTAAATTATGATAAATTAGTATTATTTTACTGGGGGGAAACAAATGAAAAAAGTAATTGCAAGCTTCTTAGTATTATTGTTAATCGGATTTTTAGCTGCCTGCGGAAACGACGTTGATAACATCCAACAATCTGAAGATGAGAAAACTAAAGCTAAGACAGAGAATACAGACGACAATAGTCAAGAAGAACAAGCAAAAGAAGAAGATATTTGGACTTACTACGAAGATGCTACTTGGGAAGGTACGTGGGAAGGTTTAAAATTTAACATACAAAAAGTTGTTGTTTCTGACGAAGCACCAGGGTTAGATGATGACGGGAACGAAATTACTACAAGTGCTGTTGGAGTGAAAATGGTGGTTGAAAACACAACTACTGATAAAGTTTATAATACTTATCCAGACCAAGCTACCTTGGTGACTAGCACTGGCGAACAAGTAGATGCGGATATGATTTATTCTGATCATCTTGGTGGAGAAATACATGAAGGTGTAATTAAAGAAGGGGATATAATCTTCTATTTAGATCGTGGAGAAGCAGAGTCAATCGAATGGATTAAGTTAACTTGGAGTAGCGATTATTCAGATCCTGATGGTAACTACGAAAACGACAAATACGAAGAAACGGAAGTTAAACTCGATTTAAAATAACTTTCTTACCGTCTCATTACGAGGCGGTTTTTTAATACTTGAAACACGAACAAATATTTGAATAATATGTGACATTTCACTTATCACCATATAATTACATCGGAGGATGAAAGGAATTGAATAACCAAGAAATCAAACAATGGATCGAAGAAAATTTAGTCATGCAAGATACAGCTCGCAAAATTACTGGTCAATCCGTAACTGGATTTAACCAATCTGTCGCTACTGGAAAAATAATGCCTTTTGTAGAATTTGGCGAGGGACGAAAAACTCGATTATATCTTAGAGCAGGATTAGAGGAATATGCGAAAAATAAAAGAATTCGATGAATGTAAAGCCCCTGCTCAATAAGAGTAAGGGCTTTAGCATTTTACTCACTTACCAGTGATATAACTGCGATCTACAGCAACATAAAGTATCCCTATAGCATCTGCTCCAATTAACTCGCCATTGATAAACTTGGTACGTTTTTTGGACCCTTTCTCTTTTATTCTTGAAATGATAAAATGAAGACATAATGACGAGGTGATAAATATGGGCGGATTTTATTTCTTTGGTTGCTTGTTTCTTGCATTGTTTGCTAGCGTAGGTTTAGTACTATGGGGTGTTTCTAAACTTTTTAAATTGGTAACAAATAATTAATAGGGCTCTTCCAAGTGCATGGGCGATGTAAAGGAGGTATGGTTCTTGAAGAAAACAAACTGGGTCTTATCTGTGTTTATCACTGCATTAATTTCGTTTGTGATTCAATCGGGATTAAATAACTTTGGTGTTATTAATATATCCAATATTTGGACAGATCTAATCAGCTGGGTTTTTATATTCTTTGTCGTCTTCATAGGCGTTGAAGCGACTTTTAAGATAACTACAATGAAACATCAAACTAAATAAAGACAAACAAAAAGCCCCTCCAATCAGAAGGGCTTTATTATATGGAATCAATTCTTATGTGCCTATTCAGTATTTAATTCAACGCACGGCCATCGTTAAAATACTCAATCCACATTGTGATCGACAAAGTAAGCTGACTTAGAAATAATTTGTTATTATTATTCGTAGGATGAATATCATTAAACACATGCTTGGACAACGAAGCGGAGCTACGGTTAATGAAGGGGGAACAAAAATGGATTTGCTTATATTTATTTCAGGAACTGTTTTATTCATCGGATCATTAATCTATCTTGTTGTATCACTGCTAAAAAAAACCTTTGTAACAAAAAGATTTTTCACTCTGATTGCCTCTGGTTTTATTTTAATGCTAGTAGGACTGTTTATGGCCGATCCGGAAATTGACCCAACCACAGAATCAGAAAATCAAGAGAGTGAACCTGTTGGAGCGAACTCACTCGTCACTAGATCATACTTAGCTTAAACAGTAACAATGTCGCCCACCCACATTTTGATTTGAGTGGAACGATAAATAAAAGAATATAGATCATTTAGTGGTGAAACTTGCTGGTTTAAAAAAGACTGTGATGTTTGCTTTCAAATCGAGAGAAAGAAAAACATAAAATATTTGTCTCAATTAAGGGTTGCTTAACAAATCATTAACTTGATTATTATCGTAAAGAAGTTCCAAACTTCTATTGAGAAACCCTGCATAGAGGAGATAAAAATGCAAACAAAAAAGCGAGGATGAACTTAATTCATACCTCGCTTTTCCCTTTATTAATGTTCTGAAGGAAGTCCTGTCAACTTGATTGTAGAATGTTCTGATGGAAGTCCCATCAGCTTGATTGTAGAATGTTCTGATGGAAGTCCTGCTAGTTCAGAAGGAAGACCCGCTAGTTCTGATGGAAGACCTGATAATTCAGAAGGAAGACCTGCATAATCGGAAGCGTTAGAACTTGCAAAAACAAAACCAAATCCTAATAACGATACAGCTAATAATGTTTTAGTTAATAGTTTTTTCAAAATACTCTACCTCCTAATTTGTTCTTCTACTATATATTACCATTGACTGAGCAGTTTGTCTTTTTCATTTTCTATTATTTCTATAATTTTTTCATTTTCTTGTAATTTTGATAGATAAACCGCCTTTTCTATATAGGCGATACCCTCTTCTTTTCTATACATTTTTATAAGATTTTCACCACATTGATAGTATAGATGCGCTAAAAGAAACATTAGGTCTTGCGTTATACAGAACTCTATTCCTTTCTTTGAATATTGTAATGATTCTTCATATTCCTCTATTTCCGTAAATGTTTGTGCCAACCCAAAATATACTCTAATTTTTCCTCTTGGCTCGAGTATATCTGGGAGATTTTCTAATGAATGTAAAGAGTTTTTAAAGAGTTGCAATGCCTCTTCAAAATTACCAGATTCTTTATGCAAAAGTGCAATACTTGTTAATATTTCAATTTCTCTTTCATTATAATCTTCTCTTTTTTTATTCGTAATATCAATAGCCTCATATAATTGCTCCAAAGCCTTACTCAGATCACCCTCTAAATAAAACGTACAAATGCCCTGATGCCATTTTAGATACTGCCGCAATTGATCCGTTTGAAATATTGGATTTTCTAGTTCATTCCGGATTATTTCCTGTATCCGTTCATAATTCCATGCTCGTTTTAAACGATTAATCAATCGAATAACCGCATTTGAATAATTGATAGAGGATTTTGAGGCAACATTAAAAAAATAGGCTAAATCTACATTTAATTTTCTCAATAGTGAATTCAAAGTTTCGAGATCTGGGTATGAGACTTGTTTTTCAAATGAACTTAGTTCCTCTTCTGTACACACACCTTCTGAAAGTTCTTCAATCGATAATCTTTTGTATTCACGAAATGACCTTAATGTGTCTCCTATTAGATATGTGTTCAAACTATTCATTTTTTATCCCTCATTACAGATAATTTAAATTACTCGTTTGCCATTTTCACTTTAATCCTTTAATATCATTCTACTAAAAAGTTCTGAAAAGTACATATTTTCAGGGGCCTTTTCACAAAGAAACCTGTCGCAATTTTCGACAGGTTTCTTATTTCTTATTCAGTTTCGTTATTCTTATCAGCTTTTCCTAACTCATCTGTTAACTGCTCAATGCTTTCACGGATATTGCCCTTGCCAGAAAAATTCTCAAGCAAATTTTTAACATCAATACCCGAAGAGGCCTTGAGCGTTTCTTGAAGGGATGACATTAAACTTGTCGCATAGCCCGTTACCTTGTTCGCACCACCATTTTCTCCATTTCCACCAGTGTCCACCACCGTTATCTTATCAATATTGCCCAATGGACCTGCCACTTGTTTTGCATATTCAGGGAGCATACGGACAATCATATCGATAACCGCAGCCTGACCATACTGTTCGAATGCCTCGGCAATTTTGCGTTTCGCCTCGGCTTCGGCAAGACCTTTTAGACGGATGACATCTGCTTCCGATTCCCCTTGTGCTCTTTCGGCTTCGGCCTTTGCCAAACCATCCAAACGAATCTTTTCCGCTTCCGCTTTTGCCAATGATTCAATCCGGTACTGATTCGCATCTGCTTCCGCTAATTGCTTCGCCTTATCCGCAGCAGCTGCTTGCTCAACTGCATAACGATCCGCATCAGCTTTCTTTTTCACTTCTGAGTCATATTGGCGTTCACGACGCAATATTTCCTTCTCTTCAAGCTCAATTTGCTTTTGACGCTCAATAATGCGGATTTGCATTTCCTGCTCAGTAACTTCTTGCTTCGACCGCGCTGTTTCTAAATCATACGCTTGGTCGGCACGAGCTTTGGCAATATCCTGTTCACGGCGATAATCAGCCATTTTCATTTGATTTTCTTTTTCTGCTTCGGCAATTTCTGTCGCTCTTTCAAATTCAGCTTTTTTCGCGTCCTTATCAGCTTCTGCCCGTTTAATTCTCGTTTCTTTTTCCGCTTCCGCTGTCGCAATGTCTGCATCTCTTTTGACCTGAGCAATTCTCGGCTTCCCTAATGATTCTAAATAGCCATTTTTATCTCTAACATCCTTGATTGTAAAGGAAACGATCACAAGTCCCATTTTCGCTAAATCCTGCGAAGCAACCCTTTGCACTTCTTGTGAGAACTTGTCTCGATTTTTATAAATTTCTTCCACTGTCATTGAACCTAAAATGGAACGAAGATGACCTTCAAGAACTTCTCTTGCCTCATTTTCGCGATCTTCCTTCGGTTTCCCTAAAAATTGTTCCGCTGCTGTTGCAATTTCTTCTATTGAACCGCCAATTTTAATAATTGCTGTACCATCCGCCATAACAGGAACACCTTGCTCCGTATAAACTTCAGGTGTTGTCACTTCCAGTTTACTAGACAATAGACTTAACGGTTCTGCTTGTTGAAAAACTGGGAGAATGAAAGCTCCACCACCGCGAATAATCTTGATTTTATTGCCGGATTCATCCACATGGACATTTTTACTGCCTAAATAGCTTCCGGTTACGATTAATGCTTCATCTGGTCCTGCAGTACGATACTTTGTTACAAATACTGCAATTAATGCAATTAATAAAAAAGCGACAATTCCAATAACGACTAAGATCGGTAACATTTAACTTCCTCCTATGCTTTTAAAATGAGAAATCCTCTTGTGTTTCATGGGGCACCACATGAAGCACTCCGTTTTTGACTTCAATAACGAGAACATGCTGTCCTTCTTCAATACTTTCGCCTTTAAAGCTAACGGCAGATTTCGCAACCGTTCCACTTGCATTTTTCAACATTACTTCACCAAACCCATCTTCAGGAATTGGTATAATCACTTTCCCAATTCTCCCTCTCAAGGAATTTGTAGAATACACCAACGATTCTTCAGCAGAGGATAAGGGAATAAGAACAAAAATATTAAGCAATGTATCTAATAATAAAGCTATAAGGATCGAAATGATAATGACTATAATGCTATTTAATGAAGTCAGCAATTCAAATAAATAGCCACTAGCGGAGAAAAACGTAATAAAGGCGAGAATAAGAGCTGGATTAATGAACGGGATAAGCTCAGTAAGTCCTTCAAGTAAGTCACTAAATAAAATATATAGCAATGTTAAGGCGCCGGCTATGATTAATGTTATTAAGTAAACAGACTGAATGGACGTTCCGAACAGTTCCATATGTATCACCCTCTTTCTAAAAATAAGTTACCATTATCTACAAATAGCCCCCTTTCAATGAAATCCTTAATCAAATTGCTATACCTTTAGTACGGCTTATTTGGAAAAAAGTTTCAATTTTTACGAAATTATTTTGAAAATTCCTTTTCACGAATCTCATTCTATCTCTATCTTCGCATTAAAAATAGAAATCTTAAATAGGTATTTTTACTTTGGAGTGGATTAACGCTAAATTTTTAGCCCACCCCGAGTTTCTGCTTTTCTCACAGTTTGAACCATCTTTTATCTCGAATGAAGTAGCATGAGCCATATTGCTGCTTGGCACAAGAGAATGAAATCCTTCCCCTATAAAAAAAGATACCGAGATAATGCTCTCGATACCTTTTTACTGCACTCTGAAGCGCTCGTTACCACGGTGTTATACCTCAATTAAGAAATACTTCTTCTTTCCACGGCGAATGACGGTGAATTGCCCCTCGATCCGATCCTTATCTGAAAGAACATAATCCAATTCAACAATTCTTTCTCCGTTTACATAAATAGCTCCGTTTGCAACATCCTCACGAGCTTGACGTTTCGATGGAGAAATTTTAGCATTCACCAATAAGTCAACGATTCCAACGTCTTCTTTTGTTTCTAATTTGTAAGAAGGAACATCTTTGAAGCCCTGCTTTATTTCAGCAGCTGTTAGGCTCTTAATGTCTCCGCTAAACAACGATTCGGTAATTTTAATTGCTTGTTTCAGCGCTTCTTCCCCATGAATTAAACGGGTCATTTCCTCGGCAAGCGCCTTTTGTGCTCTGCGTAAATGTGCTTCCTCCTGAACCGATTGTTCCAATGATTCAATCTCTTCTTTAGACAGGAATGTGAAGTACTTTAAGTATTTGACGACATCGGCATCAGCTGTATTAATCCAAAATTGGTAGAATTCATAAGGAGATGTCCTCTTCGGATCTAACCAAACGGCACCACCCTCCGTTTTTCCGAATTTTGTACCATCCGCTTTTGTCACTAGTGGAATCGTTAATCCGAATGCTTTTGAATTCTCATCAGTCATTTTGCGAATCAACTCTAAGCCTGTTGTGATATTGCCCCATTGATCACTGCCACCAATTTGCAGCTTACAATTATGATTTTCATACAAATGTTTAAAATCCATGCCTTGAAGAATCGTATACGTAAATTCTGTGAAAGAAATTCCAGTTTCCAAACGAGTGGCAATTGTATCCTTGGCAAGCATGTAATTGATGCCAATATGCTTTCCGTAATCTCTTAAAAATGTAATAATATTCATCGGTGCTGTCCAATCGTAATTGTTGACCATGACAGCTCCATTTTCACCTTCAAAATCAAAGATCATTTTTAATTGTTCCGTTAATGCTGCAACATTTTTTTGTACCGTTTCAACGGTTTGCAGCACTCTTTCCTCTGTTGCCTTTGGATCGCCTATTAATCCAGTAGCCCCACCGACAAGAACAATTGGCCGATGACCAGCATTTTGAAATCGTCTTAATGTTAAAAACGGAAGCAAATGACCAATATGCATGCTGTCGCCTGTTGGATCCATACCGCAGTACAAAGAAATTTTTTCTTTATTTAACAGTTCCTTTAACCCTTCTTCATCTGTTTGCTGATAAATGATGCCACGCCACTGTAAATCCTGTAATAATTCCATCTTCTTTTCCTCCAACTTTGATTTGTAAGTGCATATGCTGCTAAATCATGCTAGCGTCTTTTCATCCAGAGCCTTCGTATCATAAAATCATAATAGGCAAGATAAAAGTCCAATAAAAAAGTCCCTTCGATTCGATCGAAGGGACGTTAATACGCGGTACCACCCAACTTGAGAACACCAAAATAAAGGCTTCTCCACTTAATTAAGATAACGGAATTTCCGTTTACTGCTAATACTTGACGGTTCACAGCAAAAGCTCAGGGAGGTAATTCATGCTCTCTACATGTACTGACTCGCAGCAACCGTCAGCTTTCTGATCCAGAGATAGGAGCACTACTTTTGATAAGACTTTGTTAAACAAATTTGTTGATAGCCAAAAATCAACACCGACATCTAACAAAGACTTTAAAAAATTCAAACCCATCATAGCTTATTTCATATATGAGATAAAGAATTTTTATCATAAAAAGGATGCGTTTGTCAAATAGAATTTAAGTAATATATGAAAATTATCTTTATCGGCAATACTTGTTTTGCTCTTTATGCTATAATGTATGTGATTTTAGGGGGAATGATAAGATTGAAAGAAAAATTTAATTTCAAACAAATTCTGAAGTCTTGCCAAGATTTTTTTACAAATAAAAAAACAAAAAAAGGGGCAAGCATTACCTATCAGGTAGTATGGAACTTGGTCCTTGTATTTCTCGTTTTAATTATCCTTGGCGGTGCGTTTGCCGGAGGAGTTGGTGCTGGATATTTTGCCTCATTGGTCAAAAATGAACCGCTCCGCTCCTACGATAGTATGAAAAAGGATATATACAACTATGAGGAGACCTCCAATTTATACTTTGCTGATAACGTTTATTTAGGAAAGCTTCGGACTGACCTTGAACGGGAAGAAGTACAATTAGAAGATGTGTCGGAATTTCTAATCAAAGCGATTGTCGCGACAGAGGACGAGTATTTTTATGAGCATCACGGTGTCGTCCCGAAAGCGCTCATGCGCGCTGTATTTCAGGAAGTGACAAACTCTTCTGTGCAGACTGGTGGTAGTACGTTAACACAGCAGTTAATTAAAAATCAAATTCTTACCAATGAAATTTCGTTTGAACGTAAAGCGAAGGAAATCCTTCTTGCCCTTCGACTTGAAAAGTTCTTTGACAAAGATGAAATTTTGGAAGCTTACTTAAATGTTTCTACTTTCGGGAGAAATTCCTCAGGCAGAAACATCGGGGGAGTTCAGGCAGCCGCTAAAGGAATATTTGGCGTAACTGCCAAGGAGCTTACCTTGCCGCAAGCCGCCTTTATCGCCGGGCTTCCTCAAAGTCCGTTTGGTTATACACCTTTTACAAATAAAGGGGAAATCAAAAGCAATCTAGAGCCTGGATTGACACGAATGAAAACTGTTTTACAAAGAATGTTTGACAACGGTTCAATTACACAAGAGGAATATGAAAAAGCCTTAAACTATGATATTACACAAGATTTCATCTCCCATTCAACAAATCCTCAAGAGGAATATCCATATTTAACATTCGAGCTTGAAAAAAGAGCTGTTGATGTACTATCAGTGATTCTCGCTGAAAAAGATGGATATACAGAAGAGGATTTGCAAAAGGATGAAGAATTAAAAAAGGAATATTTGACACTGGCCGACCGTGACCTACGTCAAAACGGCTATGAAATTCATTCAACAATAAATAAAGACATTTACGACGCAATGCAAAAGGTAAAAGATGAATTTGAATATTACGGCAATGATATTCAAGTTGTTGAAACAGACCCGGAAACGGGCGAAAAGGTTACCGTAAATAAACCTGTTGAAGTTGGAGCTATGCTGATCGAAAACAAAACAGGAAAAATTATTAGCTTTGTCGGCGGCAGGGATTTCTCTCAACAACAATTAAACCATGCAACCAGTGGCAAACGTTCCAATGGTTCAACGATGAAACCACTGCTCGTGTATGCACCAGCAATGGAACTGGGGAGCTTGGCACCGGGTACGATTTTACCTGACCTGCCATTAAAATTAAATCCTGCTTCCAACAATCCATGGCCTAGCAACTATGGGGGAGGATATAGCGGACTTGTAACTGCCCGCTACGCATTAGCAAGATCATATAATGTCCCTGCTGTAAAAGCATACATCGATATTTTAGGTAAGCGTCCTGCGGAATACTTAACGAAAATGGGCTTCACTTCCCTTACAGAAGAAGATTACTCAAACCGTTCCACTGCAATCGGAGGCTTAACAAACGGAGTCACTGTGGAAGAAAATGTGAATGCCTATGGTACTTTTGCCAACAACGGTCAATTTGTTGATGCTTATATGATTGAAAAAATCGTCGATAAAGATGGGAATAGCATTTATCAGCATGAAGCACAACCAGTAGAAGTATTTAGTCCGCAAACGGCTTATTTAACGTATGATATGATGCGCGATGTTATTCGTTCAGGAACTGCTGGTTCGTTGAACAGTCGCCTAAAATTCAGTGCTGATTGGGCTGGAAAAACCGGAACGAGTCAAGATTATAAAGATGCTTGGTTTGTTGGAATTAATCCGAATGTTTCCTTTGGAACATGGATGGGCTACGATACACCTAAGCCATTACAGGTAACATATAAAGGGATGTCTTATTCAAATCGGAATATTTATTTATGGGCTAAGCTAATGAATGCTGCATACGATGTTGCCCCTGAATTAGTCGATCCAGCAGAAACGATTAAAATGCCAGGTGGAATTGTACGACGTTCCTTCTGTGCTATTTCTGGCTTGCTCCCTTCTGATGCTTGTGCAAGGGCTGGTTTAGTGGAAACAGATTTGTTCAATGCAAAATTTGTTCCAAGTAAGGTTGATGATAGTTTAATCGAAGGCAAATATGTTCAAATTGGTGACAAAAAATATTTAGCTTTAGACTCCACACCAGATGAATTTGCGGAAATGGGCGTTATTCTTAACCCTGACTATATCGAAAAGATCTTTGGTATTAGGGTAAACCCACAACAGCTTATTCCGAAGAATAAAGAACGCTGGGCGAAAATATTGCTTCCAGATGATAAAATACAGGAAAATGGGAAAGTTCCAGCGAAGATGGCGGCAAAGGTTGCTGGCACAACGATCACTTGGAGCAAACACCCTGAGAATGATGTGATAGGGTACCGTGTATACAAAGACGGCAAGAAAGTTGCTTCAATAAAAGCGGGTGAAACCCTTGCTTATAAAGGTGATAATGGTATGTATTATGTGACCGCCGTAGATATTGCTGGGCAAGAGTCAGCACCTTCAGATGAGATTCGAATCGGTCCTGAAGATAAAGAGGACCCTACAGATCCTGTTGAAGGAGAAAAACCGCAAAAACCAGAGAAACCAGAAAAACCGCCTACAACTCCACCTGTAACCCCTCCAGGCAATGGGGACCCGGATGGAAATGGCGGCGATAAAGAACCTCCTAATCCACCTGATGCTGGAAGCGAAGGTTAAAGTATTTACTTTCATTAAGATACAGAGCAAGTTTCAAAAAAACGCTATGGATGTTAAGCAAGCCCTTCATTACTTCTAACTAATGAAGGGCCTGTTTACAAAAAATCATAGCGTTTTTTAGGTTTTGTAAAAAGCTTGGCTCATTTCGCTGCCTTGCTTTAATCCCTATTTCCCCGTTAAAGCCAAACCGCAATCATACTTCTCATCAAATGAACTCCTATCAGTCTCGATCAAGAGAAATGTCACGCAAACCGATGTATATTTCCCCTATTTTTTTGAATCCTCCTAAAAAAACATGACTATTTTCCTATATACTCACATTGAATAAGTGATAAAAGTCACGGAAATATATCTCTCATTTGGTTATATTTAGTAAAAACATTGGATAATAAGGAGAAAATAATATGCAACTACTGTTTAAACCAGCAAAAGTTTTATTAAACAAGTTTTCATTTTTTAAAAAGTTCCTTGTACTGTTTGTCGTAGTATTCTTTACGCTCAGCTTCTTAATCTCGACGATCGTCTCCAACATTTACAGCGAAATCGCATTTACAAAAGAAGAACGAACTGGAGTCGAACTATTCCAAAAAATTTATCCGCTTATTCAATCTGCTCAACAGCATCGAGGATTGTCAGTAAACGTATTAAGTGGTGAGCGATCAGCAAATAGTTCTCTTGAGGAAGTAGAAGAAAAGCTCAATAATGATTTACATTCACTATCAGAAACCTTGAAAGAATTGGGGCATCTTTCAACAGTGCAAGAGGATGTTACAGCACTGCTATCAGATTGGGAAACGGTGAAACGAGATGCCCTTTCGCTAACTATCCCTGAATCAATTGAATTACATAATCAGTTCATTGACGCCATGTTTAGAACTCTATTAAATATTTCTGATGAAACAAATCTGTCATTAGATTCTACCCTAATAAATAATCATTTAATCAATTTATTAAAACAGACTCTTCCACATATCACAGAGTTCATGGGTAAATCACGAGCTATCGGCGTTGGCGTTGCTACTAAGAGGGAGGTAACTGATGGGGAACACAACGATTTAACCTACTTGTTAAAAATGATGGAAGAATATATCACCCAAGGAGAGCGCACATATGAAATTGTCTTTAATCTTGAGCCATCCTTGGAAAACACCATCGGTACTTTTGCGACGAACTCTATTGCTGAAGCAAAACAAATTACCCAAATAATTGAGAATGACTTATTAGCGGCAACCATCTCCATTGAGCCCGAGTTATATTTTGACAAAACAACTGACACCATTAATAGTATATTCGAGTTATTGACCTACCAAACAGACGAATTGGATAAATTACTAACGGCGCAAATCAAGCAATTAACAAACCAATTATATTTAACTGTTACACTCGTCTTCGCTATTATTATCGCATTAGGATACTTACTTATCAGCTTCTATCTTGCCATTAAAGAACAAGTAGCAAGTATCCAAAGCATCACTGCCAAAATATCGGAAGGTGATCTGCTCAAGACCGTGCCAATCACATCAAAGGATGAATTCGGTATTATTGGAGAGGCAATCAACAAAATGCTCGCTTCCTTTAAAAAAGTCCTTCATAACAGCCAAGAGGTCTCTCAGGAGGTTGCAGCTGCAAGTGAACAATTACTCGCCATCACTGAAGAAACAACAAAAGCAACTTTCCAGATAACCAATTCCGTTGAAACCGTAACCTCCATTGTAGGTACACAAGCCGATGAGGCAAAAGCAAACATGGTGTTAATGGAAGACTTTACCCAAAAGCTTTCTCATATTTCAAGCATTAGTCACGAGGTTGGGACAACCACTTCATTGTCAAGTGAAGAAGCTGAAAACGGAAACGGTATCGTAGAAGATACCATTAAACAAATGGAAGTCATTCATCAATCTGTTCGGTTAACTGCAAATGTTATTGAACAGCTTGGAACACGTTCAAAGCAAATTGAAGGAATTTTAAACGCGATAACAGCAATAGCTGAGCAAACGAATCTCTTAAGCTTGAACGCCGCTATTGAAGCGGCAAGAGCTGGTGAACATGGAAAGGGATTTGCGGTAGTGGCCAATGAAGTGAGGCAGCTGGCGGATGATTCTTCAAAATCTGTTGAACAAATTCGCACATTGGTTAGAGCGATTCAAACAGACACTCTTAACTCAATTGAATCTATGGAAAAAGTAACAACAGAGACAGCAGCAGGGATGAACCTCATAAGCAAAACAGGTGAAACTTTTTCCACTATTGCAGATAGCACAAAAAATGTTGCTCATGAGGTTCAAAAGATCGTCAGTTCAATCAACAGCATGCTGACACAAGCAAACCAATTAAGAAATTCGATTGAAAATGTAGCCAAGCAAACAGAAATGACAGAAGATACTATCCAATCTGTAGCTGCTGCTACTGAAGAACAGCTTGCCTCTATGGAAGAGGTCACTTCCTCAGTCGATTCATTAAGTATGAGAGCGCAACAATTGCAGGAAATGATTGAAGATTTTAAACTATAGATGCTCATCACCGCCACTTTACTAAACTTTAACAGCTAAAAAGAAAAAAGCGGTTGTAGAATGAATTCTTAACTCCTACAACTGCTTTATTTTAAACGAAAACTGAACATTTGTTTTTTCCTTAAGTCGATTCGCTTTTTTTCCGGCTCCGTATTGAATAGAGTGCATTCGTTACTGTTTGGGCATTTTTTTCAGTAATTTCATTTTTTCTCGGAATCGGTCGATACATCCCTTGCGGATCGTCCCATTCAGATGGAAGAGTGACGGGAGCTTTTGCCTGCCAACGCTCAATCCACTCCTTCGGGATCTCGCCGTAGCAATTCTGATTTCCTGTCATCTCCATCCAAATCAAGCTCCATGCCCTCGGTACAACGCGCCAAATATCGTAGCCACCCCCGCCTACAGCGATCCATTTACCATCACAATATTGATGGGCAATTTCATGAGCAAGCTTCGGAATTTCTCGGTAAATTCGCATTGTAGCCGATAAATGTGTCAGCGGATCTAAATAATGGGCATCTGCCCCATTTTGCGTCACAATAACGTCCGGTTTAAAAAATTCAGCTACCTCCCGAACAGAGTTTGTATAAGCATGCAGCCAAGAATCATCCTCAGTAAAGGCATCGAGTGGTACATTAAAGGAATAACCATATCCTTTTCCTTGCCCCCGTTCATTGACATTTCCTGTCCCCGGAAAAAGATATCTTCCTGTCTCATGAATTGATAAGGTGCAAACGTTCGGATCTTCATAAAAAGCCCATTGAACACCATCTCCATGATGAGCATCTGTATCGATATATAGAACTCGGGCACCATATTTTTCCTGAATATACTTGATTGCTACAGAGCTGTCATTATAGATACAAAATCCTGAAGCCTTTCCCCGAAAACCGTGATGAAGGCCTCCTCCTAGATTCACTGCATGCTTGCTCTTACCTTCCATAACATAGTCAACCGCCGTCAAGGTCCCGCCAACGAGCAATGCACTTGCCTCATGCATACCTGGAAAGATAGGTGTGTCCTCTGTTCCCAATCCATAACTTTCTGCTGCCTCCTCCGACAGCTCCCCATTTCCCGCTTTCTTGACAGCGATTACATAATTGGGATCATGAATAAGCTGCAGTTCCTCGTCAGTAGCCCGTCGAGGAGCAACAATATCTTGACTTGAGATCGCCTTCATTTCCTTTAATAAATCTAAAGTGAGCTTTAATCTTAGTTGATTAAAGGGGTGTTCCTTATTAAATTTATAGTTCAATTGTTCTTCAGAAAAAATAAAAATAGAGTCCCCCATCATACTTCCATCCCCGGAAGATTCGGCCAAAGTACCTCATGCCCAGATTTCTCAAGCTCTTCAATTAAGCGGAGCGGATTCATCGTTTGGATCCTTAATACAATAATTTTAAAATCCTCATCTCTTTTATCAGGGTATACGAGCACACTTAATATGTTCACCTTGCAGTCTTGAATATCTGAAAAAAGGCGGAAGAGCATCCCCATTTTATTACGCACGCGAATTTCTATTTGTGAGCCAGGCTGATGAGCTCCGGTCAATTCTACTAAAGTATGAAGTAAATCGGTTTGTGTTATAATTCCTACTAATCTTTTATCTTTCAAAATTGGAAGGCATCCAATTTTACTTTCATAAAAAATGGCAGCGACCTCTTCGACGAAATCCAATGGATGACCTGTAATCACTTCCGTAGTCATAATCGATTCCAAAGGTTTTTGTAAAATTTCTCGATTATCATCAAAGAAAAAAATCGAGGGGATTGCCTCCTTTATATCTCGATCCGTCACGATTCCGATTAAATGCATGTCACGATCGACGATGGGGATATGCTTTATTCGATTTTCTTTCATTACATGAATCGCTTCTTCAATCGTATTTTCTTTTTCTAATGTATACAGCTTCGAAATCATAATTTCTTCGACAATCATCATGAAACCTCCTAAACACTCTTTACTTCCTTAGGCAAAGACAACGATTTTAGTACATAAACCGATTCATAAAACGAAGCTGATCAAATCTTTGGATTGATTCGTTATCGACTCGTTTTCCAATTTTCACCATTAAGCAATTCGCTGGATGGGAGCTGATTTCCGGATCATCTGTTGCAAACCATTCAAGTCCGCCTGCATTCATCATCTTTTCCATTACTTTACGATATTCCCATACATTTAATCCTGTCCCTTTTAAATCCCAATGCCAGTAATATTCCGTTGTGATCGTTATATAGTCTTCCATCGCATCATCCATCATTGAAACGATGAGAAGATTTTTTCCCACCTGACAGCCTCGAAATTTCGGAATGACCTCAATAGCTCCTAATTCGATCAAATTATCCATTTTTCCTTCTGACCATCTTTCCAATGGATCAGGGTATAAATACGTGACATAGCCAACAATCAGTTGCTTATGCCTAGCGATAATAATTCTCCCTTCAGGCAAATCCGCAATTCCAATCAATGCTTTATGCTGCTGAACGGCAGGGCGAAAGGCCACCAAATCCTCATGAAACTCCAATTGTGATAGCGTCTCTGAGGAAATCGGACCTTCGATAATCAAATCTCCATGAGGAGTCTTTAGTTCTTTCGCATTATATGTTTTCTTATGTTCCACGGCTCCACCACCTAATATTTTAATTGGTTTATAAAAGACTTTTTTAAACGTGATCCAGTCAAAGTCTAACTACCTAAACCGATAATGGGATTCCCTCAATATGAATAATTACTATTATTATACATGAATTCATTTGCAATAAAGCGCTTTCACAAAATTTTCAGTATTTTTATTATTTTAGTGACTTTTATCATTATTTTATAAATGAATATTTTTAAAATTGTGAAAAGTAATTATTTGTAATATAATAATTACAACGATATCAAAAAAGGGGGATACTTTTTACAATGAAATTGGAAACGCTACCAGTTATACAAGGGGAATATAACTTACAAAACTATCGCGAAACATATGAAAACTTCGATTGGAAGGAAGTCGAAAAGCAATTTTCTTGGGCCGAGACTGGGCTGGTTAACATGGCTCATGAGGCGATCGATAAACATGCAAACTCCTATCGAAAAAATAAAGTCGCCCTATATTACCGTGATGCTAATCGAAATGAAAAGTATACCTTTCAAGAAATGAAAGATCTTACTAATAAAGCTGGAAATGTACTGAAAACTTATGGAGATGTTGAAAAAGGGGATCGAGTATTTATTTTTATGCCCCGCTCACCTGAACTATATTTCACTGTACTAGGCGCCATTAAGCTGGGAGCGATCGTTGGTCCTTTATTTGAAGCATTTATGGAAGGAGCGGTTCGTGACCGACTCGAAGATAGTGAAGCAAAGGTGCTGGTAACAACACCTGAATTGCTTGAACGCGTTCCAGTGGATGAATTACCCGCTTTAAAGCATATTTTTCTCGTTGGTCATGAAATTGAAGAGAGCGAACAATATATTGATTTTAATAAGCATCTTCAAGAGGCAAGCAATAAGCTGGAAATCGAATGGGTGGAAAAAACGGACGGATTAATTCTTCACTACACTTCAGGCTCAACTGGCAAACCAAAGGGTGTTTTACATGTTCATAACGCGATGCTCCAGCATTATCAAACAGCTAAATGGGTGCTTGATCTGCGGGATGATGATGTTTATTGGTGTACGGCTGATCCAGGCTGGGTAACTGGCACATCATATGGGATATTCGGCCCTTGGTTAACAGGAACGTCCAATCTCATCGTTGGAGGAAGATTTGATCCAAATACATGGTACAAAATGCTTGAAGAGTATGGCGTAACCGTATGGTACAGCGCTCCTACTGCTTTTCGCATGCTGATGGGGGCTGGAGATGAGATTATTAAAAATTATGATTTGAGCCAGCTTCGCCATATACTTAGTGTGGGAGAACCACTTAATCCTGAAGTTGTTAGATGGGGAATGAAAGTATTTAATCGTCGCATCCATGACAACTGGTGGATGACGGAAACAGGCGCACAGTTAATTTCCAACTACCCTTGTATGGAAATACGCCCAGGTTCTATGGGAAAACCAATTCCAGGTGTGAAAGCTGCTATCGTAGATAACCAAGGAAATGAACTGCCACCAAATCGTATGGGAAATTTAGCGATCAAAAAAGGTTGGCCATCGATGATGAAAACCATTTGGAACAATGAGGAAAAATATCAATCCTACTTTATGCCAGGTGATTGGTATGTATCTGGAGATTCAGCCTATATGGATGAGGACGGATATTTTTGGTTCCAAGGTCGTGTTGATGATGTCATTATGACTTCAGGAGAACGAGTCGGTCCATTTGAGGTGGAAAGCAAACTGGTTGAACACCCTGCAGTAGCTGAGGCAGGCGTGATCGGTAAGCCTGATCCAGTTCGCGGTGAAATTATCAAAGCCTTTATTGCCCTCCGTGATGGTTACGAAGTAAACGATGATTTAAAGGAAGATATTCGTCAATTTGTGAAGAAAGGACTTGCAGCACATGCAGCGCCACGTGAAATTGAATTCCGTGATAAACTTCCAAAAACTCGAAGCGGAAAAATTATGCGCCGTGTCCTTAAAGCATGGGAGCTCGACTTACCAACCGGTGATTTATCAACAATGGAAGATTAAAGCATGAAAGACTATTTCTCCTAAATTCCATCAATTCCGTAGACTTTACCATAAAAAAACGAGGACGTCCATTGTCAGGACGTCCTCATTTTTATTATCGCTCCTTACTTTGTAGAGCTACGCAGTTCAATGCGGTGTGGCAGAATTACCGTTTGCTCTGACACTTTCTCTTTATTCATTAATTTTGTCAATAAGCGCATGGCTACCGCTCCGATATCATACAACGGCTGAACAACGGTTGTAAGCTGTGGACGCACCATTAACGCTAGTCTGGTATTATCTGATGAAATCACTTCAAAATCAGCCGGAACACTATAGCCTTGATCTTCTGCTCCATGAACAACTCCTAACGCCATTTCATCTGAGCCAACAAATATGGCAGTAGGCTTGTCCTCAAGCTCCATTAGTTTTTCAAAGGCTTCAATTCCAGAATCGTACGTATAGTCTCCCTCAACGACCAATTCTTCCTTGTAATCAATACCGGCTTCATGAAGAGCACGCTTGTACCCGGTTAATTTTTTCTTTTCATTAATAGGCTCATGAAATGGTCCAATCACGAAAGCAATCTTCTTATGACCTTTTTCTACAAAAGAGGAAACTGCATCATATGTCGCTTGCTCATGATCAATGTTAACAGATGGAACCTGTTCTGTTTCTTCAATAGAACCAGCCAATACAATTGGTACAGGAGATTTTTCAAATTCCTCCACATGCTCCTGAGTGATATTTCCGCCCATAAACACGATTCCATCTACCTGTTTTCCAAGCATGGTATTTAATAAGTGAAGTTCCTTTTCTTTGTTTTGATCCGAGTTACTCAAAATAATATTGTACTTGTACATGGTCGCGATATCCTCAATCCCTCGGGCTAGCTCTGCGAAAAAAGTACTTGAGATATCCGGAATAACCACTCCGACAGTAGTTGTTTTCTTACTTGCCAGTCCTCTCGCCACTGCATTGGGTCTGTAGCCTAATCGGCTTATGACTTCTAATACCTTTTTTCTTGTAGCAGGCTTTACATTAGGATTCCCGTTTACAACACGCGAAACTGTAGCCATCGATACGTTAGCTTCTCTTGCCACATCGTATATCGTTATATTCATCACAATCGACTCCTTATTCAAAACAATGATTTATTTTTATTTTAACCTATATTAACACGCTTTAGTGCGTAATTATGTACTTAATAATACTTCACTCCGCTATCTCTCGCAATGTCAAGACTAATTTTTTTACAAAAAAGTCGAAAATCGATAACAAAATCCCTTATTTTTCATAGAATTGCTCTGAATAAGCATTGCAGGTTGTCGACAATCCTTTAGCTAATAAAAATTAGACGAAGCTTGCGATCAGGATCGGATTTTATAAAAGTATTTTCTCCTTGATGTTCATAAAATCGAGATCATGCTGAAATTATTTTTGAGAGCATCTATTTCTTCCATTGTTTTTTTCCATCCCCTACCTTAAAAATTTTGCTTCTATTTAGTGCTTCAAAAAACACCCGTAAAGATGTGGAGTGGTGTGTCTAACACTCAAGGAGCCATTTAAGCCAAAATGAAACAGCCTTCTGCCAAAAGCAGAAGACTGTTTCTTGTGTATGAAGAAGAGATTATACTCGTACTAACGAAGAAGCGACAAGCTGCTCCATAAATTGATCAAATTGCTTTAGATCCATTTGCTGTGCAGAGTCTGAAAGAGCAACCGCTGGGTCCGGATGTACTTCTGCCATTACACCATCAGCGCCAATCGCTAATGCAGCCTTTGCTGTTGGAAGAAGGAGATCTCTTCTACCAGTTGAATGTGTCACATCTACAAGAACTGGCAGATGCGTTTCCTGCTTCAAAATTGGGACCGCAGAAATATCTAACGTATTTCTTGTTGCCTTTTCATATGTGCGAATGCCGCGCTCACAAAGAATGATCTGTCCGTTTCCTTGCGCCATAATATATTCTGCAGCATTGATGAATTCTTCAATAGTTGCCGCTAAGCCTCTTTTTAACAGGACTGGCTTATTGACAGCCCCGGCTGCTTTCAATAGCTCAAAGTTTTGCATATTGCGGGCACCAATTTGAATAACATCTATATATTGAGCTGCCATTTCAATATCAGCCGGGTTCACAATTTCGCTTATAACAGCCAAGTCATACTCATCGGCTACTCTTTTTAATATTTTCAGCCCTTCAACACCTAAACCTTGGAAGTCGTATGGAGATGTCCTTGGCTTATAGGCACCTCCGCGCAATAGCTTCAACCCTTTTGCTTTCACCGCTTCAGCAACAGTTGCCACTTGCTCATAAGATTCCACTGCGCACGGTCCGAAAATCAATTGCTGTGCACCAGCACCAATCTGTGCTCCCTTTACCTCAACAATTGTGTTTTCTGGCTGCTTCTTACGCGAAACAAGCAAAGCTTTACGATGATCATCCTCCTGCAATTCTAAGCCTGCTTTAAAAATCTCTTTAAACAGATGCTGTAATGTCGATTTTTCAAAAGGACCGTCGTTCTTCTCAAGTATGGAGTCTAGCATTTTGCGTTCACGAACCGGATCGTAGCGATTAACACCTTGAGTCTCTTTAACACGTCCGATTTCTTGCACAAGTCGTGCTCTTTCATTAATTAGATTAAGTAGTTGAACGTTCAGTTCGTCAACACGATCTCGCAATTCTTCAAGTTTCATATTGCTCATTATTTCCCGTCCTTTCGAATCTTTTTTGCCTTTACTTTTACACATTCAGAAATATTGTTGCATGCCCTGTTTAAATGAGAGACATTTCTGTATAATTAGAGTTATTATATATGAATTTATTATCAATGTCACGTACTTTTCTTTAATAATTAAACGCTTTTAAGCATTAAAGTATTTATGGAGTATATGATTAATCGTATGATTAATAGTTAAAGAAGGTGTATCGTTTTGCTAGAAAAGAAAAAATTGTTTGCCTTAGATATTGGTACTCGTTCCGTTGTCGGAATCATTTTGGAAGAGAATGAGCAAAATTATCATGTTGTCGATATGCTCGCGATCGAACATTCAGAACGTGCCATGCTGGACGGCCAAATTCATGATGTACTATCCGTATCCAAAATTATAACTGAAATCAAGGTACAGCTAGAAGAAAAACATGGGTCGCTAAAAAAAGTCAGTGTCGCCGCAGCGGGAAGAGCTCTAAAAACCGAGAGAGCAATGGTATCTATTGATATTAAAGGGAAGCCCATGATTCAGAAAGAAGACATTCTTCACCTTGAATTAAGCACGGTTCAAAAGGCACAAAGCCTTGTAGCTGAAAAACACGAAGAAGATTCAAGCCATTATTATTATTGTGTCGGCTACTCCGTTCTCTATTATCGCTTAGATGGAGAAGAAATTGGAAGCTTGATTGATCAGCAGGGAAACGAGGCATCCGTAGAGATTATTGCCACTTTTTTGCCAAAAGTTGTGGTCGAATCTTTAATCTCAGCCCTTCATCGAGCGGGTTTAGAAATGGAAGCTTTGACGCTTGAGCCAATCGCTGCTATTAACGTCTTGATTCCTCCGAGCATGAGAAGATTAAACGTTGCTCTTGTCGATATTGGAGCCGGCACCTCAGATATTGCCTTAACTGATTCCGGTACGGTTATTGCATATGGAATGGTGCCAATTGCTGGCGACGAAATTACGGAGGCCATCAGCGATCAATTTTTATTAGATTTTCCTTTAGCAGAAAGAGCGAAACGGGAAATTAATACAAAGGACAGCGTGACGATCACGGATATATTGGGATTTGAATCGGAAGTTCCAAAACAAGAAATGATTGCACAAATTGGCCCTGCCATCGATCGACTAGCTACAGCCATTTGTGATGAAATTTACCGATTAAACGGGCAAAAGTCACCGAAGGCGGTAATGCTCGTAGGTGGAGGTAGCCAGACCCCTGATTTATCGCAGCGAATTGCTGAAAGACTAAATTTACCTGTTAATCGCGTTGCCATTCGCGGTATTGATGCCATTACATCGTTAACGCTTGATGAAAGCATTACAAAAGGTCCAGAGCTTGTAACCCCTATTGGGATCGCCATTGCCGCACAAAAAACACCTGTACATTATGTAACGGTATATGTGAATGAACAGCCTGTCCGCCTGTTCGAAGTAAAGAAATTAACGGTTGGAGATTGTCTCCTTGCAGCGGGGATCAAGATGAATAAACTTTATGGTAAACCTGGATTAGCCATGATCGTCTCATTAAATGGACAGCAAATCACAATCCCGGGACAACACGGGAGCCCTCCAAAATTATTCATTAATGGCGAGGCTTGCTCTTTTGATGATGTTGTAAAAAATGGAGATATCTTAACTCTTGAAAGAGGAAGAGATGGGGAAAAAACAAGCTTAAAAATTCACGAATTGCTTGATGAAATCCCTACTAAAAAGATAACAATCAATGGCAAAAACTATGAGCTTGAACCCATTATTACACGCAATGGTATAGAGGTATCTCCTGAAGTAATTATTGAGGATCGTGACAAGATCGAATATAAAATACCAGAAACAATTGAGGAGGCATTCAACGCCCTTGATCTAGAACATTTTTTCCTGCAGCTAAAGCCTTTCCGGGTCACTTTGAATCAAAAGGATACCATTATTCCTTCCTTTTCCGGGAAGCTTTACAAAAATGGCTTAGAAACAAAATTAAATCATACCATCGAACATCAAGATCAGATTATGGTTGAAGCAAAAAAAACCGTTACCATTCAAGAGCTTGCTGATAAAAAACAGTTCATGCTCTCACACTCAATTCCGGTCTACTTTAACGGAAAAGAAATTCAGCTAACGAAAACAGTCACTGAAATTCAAAGAAATGGGCAAGCTCTCCATGCTGAGGATTTAATCAAAGATGGCGATCATCTTATAGCGCATCAAAAACAGCTAAAGCCCTTTATTTTCCAAGATTTATTTAATTTTGTAGAAATCGAAATGCCTTCCCAAGCAAATGGAAGCTTTCAATTACTTAAAAACGGCGTCGAAACTACTTTCTTTGAAAATATTGAGCCTGGTGACAAACTAGAAATTGTCTGGCCAAAAATGTTGAAGCAAAATTAGGATCCGGCGTCCTTTAAAATAGGTTGTGTTAAACATAATTGTTCTTCAAGCCATTTTGCTCGATAAGCCGAAGGGGAAAACAAGCCTTTCTATTTATCAGAACGATCTTTTTGCATAGCTTCAAACACAAAAGTGAAAAAACAAAGGTTTTTCACGAACTGAGCCAAAAATCATCAGAATCATCTAAACATAGCCCAAAAATAAAAGAGGGGAAGAAACATGAGTCATTGTTCTTCCTCTCCTTGTTGTTAGTGAAACTTAGTTTGTTAATGACTAAATTTCGCTTTCTACTGCTTTCGCTAAGGTTTCCGCGGTAATTTTCCAATGTGATGCATGCCATGCAACATTCTCTTGATTAAATAAAATCGCTTGCGGAGACTCGTGTTTTACATGAAATGTTTCAGCAATATGATCCGATAATGGACGTGCCTCTTGCACCGCCAAATAATAATAGTCTATCTCTCCATAGTCATTTGCAAAGCTTTCATATTCCTCGAACGCCGCCTGGCTAATTGGGCATGTTAATGAATGCTTTAATAGGAAAAAACGACGGTTTTCTTCCAATAATCGAGCGAATTGTGCAACAGATTCCAATTTTTCCATTTCCTTTCCTCCAACATAAGCAACCATTTTAATGATTTAATTGATGTTCCGTTTCATCAAACGCTTTTTTTGTTTCTTCTAATTTCATTTGAATATCAGTTTGCCCACCTTCAGAAACCATTTCACTTTGATTTGTTTCATTAGTGTTCGCAATTTTTAATCCTTTCACCTTACTGATGAATTGATTTGATTGTTTGGACACCGATTGTCCAATCGCACTCGTCTTTTCTTTTGCAGCCTCAGCTAATTCTGATCCTTTCGTTACCGCTGTTTCTCGAAACTGATCTGTTTTTACTTTAATTGTGTGGGCTTGTTCTGATAAATTACTTCTTATCTCTTTCCCAGACTTTGGAGTGAGGAATAGCGCAGCTGCAGCGCCAACAATTCCTCCGATGAAAGCCCCGATTAGAAAATCTTTTGTATTTATCCCGTTATCCATCTTCTCATTTTGTTGATTTTCGTTGCTTGACATCATTAAAAACCTCCTAGAGTTTAGTTGTCCCTTTCCCTTACCCTCACCAGCTTCTCTTCAGAAATCGGTTCAGACTTTGCTTTCTTTGCCGCCCATTTCTCCCTTAATTCAAGAAGTACTTGTCCCCACTGAATAACTTGTGAAACCTTATCTTTATTTTGCTCAACTTGCCTGTCAAAAGATGAAGTGACATTTTGTAATGATCCACCAAATTTTTTTATCGAGCTCCCCACATCTTTGACCGCATCAACAACCCCATTAAGGCTCTCTGATTTTTTCTGGAGATCCTCGGCCAGCCCATTCGTCTTCGTTAATAATTCCGTTGTTTCCCTTGTTACCCCTTCTAACTGTTGCTCTAAACCTGTCAACGTTTTAGATACACTATCCAACGTTACTTGCAACGATTTCAATGTCCTCCCAATAAAAAGGACTAAAATTAAAAAAGCAATTGCAGCGATTGCTGCACTTAAGTAAAGAATAATTTCCAAAAAGGAGCACCTCCACTAGCATCCATCTGTCTTCTGTTCTATCTATTCCCTCTATAAGAAAATCTTAACATAAAAGTGAGCTTGTTTCAGGTATGATGAATGGAATTTATTTAGGAATTTGCTAATTGTTATAACAAAAGGGATAAAAAAGGGTAAAATAGATATGATTTCCCAGCGTTTAAATTAAACGCCGGCAAATACCAAAACAAAACGGGGGGATTAACTTTGAAAGATCCACGAATTGGAACATTAGCTAAAAATCTGATTAACTACTCTATAAAATTACAAAAAGGCGAAAAGGTACTGATCGAAAATTTTGGATTACAACGCGAGCTCGTTACAGCTCTCGTAGATGAAGCATATAAAGCTGGTGGCTACCCTTTTGTATTATTAAAAGACTATATTGTTGATCGCTCTCTTCTTCTCGGTGCCAGCGAAGATCAATTTAATCTGATCGCAGATTTTGAAGCAAATGTCATGAGCAAAATGGATGCATACATAGGATTACGATCAGGTGACAACATCAATGAATTAGTCGATGTTCCAGATGGCAAAAAGAAAATCTTTGGCTCTACGATTGGAAAAAAGGTTCATAGTGATATTCGTGTTCCTAAAACAAAATGGGTTGTTCTTCGTTATCCAACATCTTCAATGGCTCAGCTTGCCAAAATGAGTACAGAAGGGTTTGAAGATTTCTACTTTAAAGTGTGCAACTTGGATTATGGAAAAATGGATCAAGCGATGGACAATCTTGTGGAACTAATGAATAAAACCGATAAGGTTCGCATTACTGGACCAGGCACAGACCTGACCTTCTCAATTAAGGATATTCCAGCGATTAAATGTTCTGGGCAAATGAATATTCCAGATGGAGAAGTCTATACAGCACCTGTGCGCGACTCTGTTAATGGAGTTATCACGTATAATACTCCTTCCCCTTACCAAGGCTTCACATTTGAAAACGTGAAGCTTACATTTAAAGACGGAAAAATTATTGAGGCTACATCCAATGATACAAATCGAATTAACCAAATTTTTGATACAGATGAAGGAGCCCGATATATTGGGGAATTTGCCATTGGTGTAAATCCGTATATTTTACATCCAATGCAAGATATTTTATTTGATGAAAAAATAGACGGAAGCTTCCATTTTACCCCAGGTCAATGCTATGATGATGCCTTTAATGGCAATCATTCTAATATTCACTGGGATATGGTCAATATCCAAAGACAGGAGTATGGCGGCGGAGAAATATACTTTGACGACGTCTTAGTTCGAAAAGACGGTCGCTTTGTTCTCCCTGAACTTGAATCATTAAATCCAGAAAACTTGAAATAGCTTAACGCCACAGATCGACTAACATTAGGATCAAACCTAAGCGATCAAGAAGCTCAAAGCTTTTCAAGTAAACCATTTCGGAAGTAGAACTTTACCTTCCTCTATAATCGCTTCGTAAAAAAATTGTCGCTCAAACGATTATCCTGTGTGAAACCAGGGTTTACACAAAATAAACCAAAACACCGATATTAACGCAATAAAAAGCTGATTTAGAATTTCTTAAATCAGCTTTCCTTTTTCCTAAACTAAACTTTTTTCATAAGCACTTTGGAATTTTTGAATATCACCAGCACCCATAAAGATAATGACGCTATCGTCATATTCACTCAAAACGGCTGTTTCATCCTCATTAATAATTTCAGCGTCTGGAATAATTCCTCTTAAGTCTTCAATGGATAGCTGACCATGATTTTCCCTCGCCGAACCGAAGATTTCACATAAAAAGGTTTTGTCCGACAAATTTAAGCTTTCCGCAAATTCATTTAAAAACGTTTGTGTTCTTGTAAATGTATGTGGCTGGAAGACAGCTACTATTTTTTTATCTGGATATTTTTTCCTCGCTGAATTAATGGTTGCTCTGATTTCCGTTGGATGATGGGCGTAATCATCAATTAATATTTGCGTACCAATTGTTTTTTCTGTAAAGCGACGCTTCACACCTTTGAATGTAAGCAATTGCTCCTTCACAACATCCGCATCAATTTCTTCATAGTGACATAAGGTAATAACAGCAAGTGCATTCAAAATATTGTGATCACCAAAGGTGGGGATGGAAAAAGTATCATAAAAGGTGTTGCGAATAAAAACATCGAAAGTAGTGCCCTCTTTTGTTGTTTCCACATTTCTAGCTTGAAAATCGTTTTCTTCTCCAAATCCGTAGAAAAGCACTGGTACCTTTGCTTGTATTTTTTGCAACTGTTCATCATCACCGCAAGCAATGATTCCTTTTTTGACTTGAACCGCCATTTCTTGAAACGCAGAAAAAACATCCTCGATATTGGCGAAATAGTCAGGATGATCAAAATCAATATTTGTCATGATGCAGTAGTCAGGAAAATAAGATAAGAAATGGCGGCGATATTCACAAGCCTCAAATACGAAGAATTCAGCTTCTTTATTGCCTTTCCCTGTTCCATCTCCAATCAAAAACGATGTTGGTTTTGCGCCACTCATCACATGGGCAAGTAATCCAGTTGTGGATGTTTTGCCATGGGCGCCTGTAACACCAACGCTCGTAAAGCTTTGCATAAATTGTCCTAAGAAACGGTGATAACGTATCACCGGCAAACCTAATTCCATTGCTCTGACAATTTCCTCATGCGTATCTGGAAAAGCATTTCCGGCAATAATCGTCATACCCGGCTTAATATTATCCTCTTGAAAAGGAAGAATTTTGATCCCGGCATCCTCAAGTGCTTTTTGTGTAAAAAATCGCTTTTCATAATCTGAACCTTGAACTTCTAAATTCATATCATGGAGAATTTGTGCAAGAGCACTCATTCCTGATCCCTTTATCCCTACAAAGTGGTAAATTGTCATATAAGAACCTCCAACCATCTTCTACCTGTAAGGCTGTTCAATTGTTTAAACAGCAGTTACAAAGTTGCCATTAATATATACTCAGGAATTTACTTCAAAATGATAAACGAACCTATCATTTTCTAAACTTGGTTCGCTTTAATCGCTATGAGATTGTTCCTCTTTATTCACCGTCATGCTGTACAATATCGTCCATAAACCAGCGACCTTTCTGCTGGAATGGCATGAACGAAGACGGAAGCACCTACCCTTTTAGTCGGAGTGAACCATCATCATGTAACAACACAATTGTTAAAAAGAACCATTCTGTAAATCAGTATATGAGTATGACTAAATTTTGCTTCATTTATTAGGGTGTACCTGAAAATATCCCAATCTGTCCATATAGAATCATGCTAGTATTTATGTATATTCAACAAACTCATGTTGAATATTATAGCACCAATTGTTCATAAAAACTATGGAACAAAAGGGAATTCTTTTCGTCGTCTATCCGACAGGAGCTTTTTTCTTTATTATAAAACAAAGGCTCTATTCTCAAACATAGACAAAGATAGAAAGTACCTGCAGAAAAGAGCCATTGTTTTTCAACTATTCCTCTTGCAGTAATTCAAGCTCAGATTCGGTAATTAATACATCTCTCGGTTTACTTCCACGTGCTTCTGATATCAATCCCTGTTCCTCCATCATATCAATCAGCCTTGCTGCGCGGTTATAACCGATCTTAAATTTACGCTGGAGGCTTGAAGTCGATGCTCCACCTTGTTCAACAATGAATTCACATGCTTCGTAAAACAGCTCATCCTCTTCCTCGGTGACAACTGCTTTTCGCAATAATTCCTCTTGTTCGAACAAATATTGCGGCTTTTGCTCTCTTCGTACATGGGCAACGATCGAGTCGATTTCTGCGTCGGAAACATAAGTCCCTTGCAGACGGACTGGTTTAGATGAACCATTTTCTAAAAATAGCATATCTCCACGACCAAGCAACCTTTCCGCCCCGCTAATATCAATGATTGTTCTAGAATCAATTTGCGAAGAAACAGAAAAAGCGATTCTTGTTGGAACATTTGCCTTTATTAACCCTGTAATAACATCAACCGATGGTCGCTGTGTCGCAATGATTAAATGGATCCCACACGCCCGGGCCTTTTGTGCAATACGGCAAATCGCTTCCTCAACTTCTGCTGGGGACATCATCATTAAATCTGCTAGTTCATCTATAATAATGACGATATAAGGAAGCTTTACAGCATAATTTTGTTCTTCCTCAGCTATCTCATTAAATCGGGTAATATCACGAACCCCAGCATGAGCGAATAGCTCATAACGTCTCTCCATCTCCTCAACAGCCCATTTAAGCGCGGCTGTAGCTGCCTTCACATCCGTGATAACAGGACTTACAAGATGCGGAATTTGATTATATGGCGCAAGCTCAACCATTTTTGGATCAATTAGCAATAGTTTCACTTCATTAGGATTCGCTTTATATAATAAACTAACGAGAATCGAGTTGATACAAACACTTTTCCCTGAACCCGTTGCCCCAGCAATTAATCCATGAGGCATTTTCCTTAAATCTGTAACAATTGGTTTCCCTGATATATCAAGACCTAACACTGCTGTTAAAGGTGATGTGGAAGCTGCAAATTCATCACTTCCAATAATCTCACTAATGAACACAGGGCGGCTCGTTTCATTTGGCACCTCCACTCCGATCATATGCGTTCCAGGGATCGGCGCTTCCATCCGAATATCTTTCGCTGCCAAACTAAGCTTAATATCATCAGCAAGATTGGTGATTTTATTTACTTTCACCCCCGGCTCGGGGTGAACCTCAAACCTCGTCACTGATGGACCTTGAGTGACGTTGACCACACTTGCTCTTACATTAAAATGAAAAAGCGTTTCATTTAACTGTTGTTCCTGAAGTTCCAGCCATTCCCGATCAATGTTTTTAAAAACAGGAGGCTTTAACAGCTCAAATGAAGGGAAGACATAATACTCTTCATTCATATCCTCTTTCTCATGTATTTCTTGCTCAACGCTTGCGCTAACCTCACGAATTGAGCTTGCTGCTTCCTCTGCTATCGCAGCCCGTTCCGCAAGCTTTCGCTTATCCTCTTTTAACATAATGACATTGAAAGGAAGATGAGATCTTCTCTTGGGTTCAGGTGCTTTTGCTTCCTTGCAAGAATCTTCTTCGGTTTCTTTTTCCGTTTCCTCTTCGATTTCTACTTCGATTGCTTTTTCTATTTCTTCTTCGGCGAACTCGTCGTCCGTTTCAACTTCCTCTGTAAAAGAAAGCTCCTCACTCTCTTCATCAGCGCTGCTTGGAGAAAGCTCCGATTGTTCAGCTAACTCATTGTCCGCAAACTGCTGGACTTTTTCTTGTATGCTTATTTCCTCATCTTTAAATATTTCGGTATTTATGTCGACAGTCTCTTCCCGCTTTAAACTGGCTTCCCGTTTTTGTTGATCATTCACTTCTTCATTATTTTCAATCGGTTTTTCTATTGACTCTCTTGATTCTTTTTTCGCGTCCTCTTGTTTTGCTGCAATCGCTCCCGCTTCTATCCGTTGAGGTGCTGAAAAGCCTTCTAATTCAAATTCAACTGGAGCGGTCCTTTTCGGATGCTTTTCGAAACCATAAATGGGTGAAGGGATTTCGGTTGGACGAAACGGCCGATTTGAAGGTGAGCTTTTCTTTTGCACTCGATCATGGTTCACCCGAGTAGTTTCAACATTTCCAACCGCTGAATTTCGCCGTGTTTCCCTTCGTGTACCCGCTGGTTTGCGGGGAGCATTTCTCTTTCCATCGCTTTTTCTTATTTCTTTCCGTTCCTCATCTGGAATTAAAGGAAAGCGAAATTGGCCCTTAGGATATTGATAAATTACTTTAGCATCCACTTCTCGATTTCCCTCATTTTTAGTGGGGACGTGTTCATCTATGTATTCATCTTCCTCACTTTTAAAAAAATGAAATAGTTTTTTAAACCAACTCAAAATAAATCACTCTTTCTAATCCTAATATCAAAAAAATAGTTTGGAAGATTTGTTGATTTTCTTAAGTATCAGAATCGAAATATCAACATCTTAGTATAACTCCTATTTTTATTTTAGCAATAAAAATAAAAAATTCGAGACAAATATGAAGGAAAGGTTCGAATTACCTGCTTAATGTTTAAAATTTCCTTTAAATTTTTCAGAGCCCTCACGCGCACACTAAATAAAGAAAAAAGGGTCGCTGTCTCCTCAGTCGAACCCTTTTTAACCATTATTCTTTCTCCTTATTTTTCCCTAAAATAAAAATCGGTTCTAATTCCCCATTTTCATATAAAAAGGAAAGAGCTGTAATCGGAACCCTGCCACTTGCAAAAAAGCTCATCGTCATCTGCGCTAAAATATCATAGCCTGTATCATTTTGAATATCGGCAATAATGAGCACGTCTTGATGGGGCACTGCTACCGCCATCGTCCCTGACACTTGCTGCTCCATTTCTTTCAAAAATGATTCATTTAAAATGCGGCTGGCATCATATCCATCATTTTTATTTAAAAAATAATAAATATTTCCAGCTACTACATCTCGTTTCAAATCAGTTGGTAATGACCGCACATTAAATAACGCAATCTCTTTTAGGCGATTTTTCTCCCAGCCTTCTTTGTCAATTAGCTTCTGATCAATTAAACGGTACGTCTTATCTAAATCAAGGGCATAATAGATTCTCGTTTCTGCAGTATGTTCATCATACAACAGTTCCACGTCGTCTGCAGAAACGGTAGGAAACGATGTTGAGCGAATCACAGGGAAAATTCGTTTTTCATGGCCTTCAAGTGAAAGCGGTTCAACCATCGCAGAAAGTCCTTCTTCAACATAATAAACGACAGCATCAATTGCTTTCTCTTTCTGTTCTTCCCACTTTCCGACGATTCCAGGAAGGGAAATTGTAATCCCTTTTCCTGTTTTTTTATTTTCGATTCTTAATTGGTCATTCTTTTTATCATAAGTAAACGTCCGTTCAGGACTTTGCAGTCTTTTTTCTAGTTCTCTTTTCATTTTAATACTGTCCATTTTCAACTTCTATTCCTCCCCAGATTTAGGAGTCTTTTAAATCCCAATCTCATTTATTTTACAATAAAAAGGCCTCCATCTCAAAGATGGAGGTTTCAAGTTATCCAATGCTCACGTTCAATTTACGCAAGCTCTTCGATAAACTGTTCAATTTCTTCTTTTGTTTTTCGATCTTTACTGACAAAACGGCCAAGTTCTTTTCCGTCCCCATAGGCGATAAAACTTGGGATGCCGAAAACATCCACTTGTGCGCATAAATCAATAAACTGATCGCGATCCACATAAATAAACGTGTAATCCTTGTACTTTTCCTCAATTTCTGGCAAAAATGGGTCAATGAATCGACAATCAGGACACCAATCAGCTGAAAACATGAAAATATGTTTTCCTTCATTACGGAATTGTTCAAATTGCTCTAAACTTTCTAGCTTTTTCATCTTTTTGCTCCTTCTGTTTGGATAAACAGGTCACCTGCTTTTATCCAACCTTTTTTTCTCATATACTCTGATATTAACAAGCTAATGATTGCAGGTCCAATTATATGCAGCAAGAGGACTTTCATAATCACATCAGCACCGAAGCCCATCGTTGTAAAGGTCATAATTTGACCGACGAAGCCACTAGTCCCCATTCCCGCTCCTGCTGCATTATTATGTAATATCAGAACAGTCGTCCCAATGGGGGCTAAAATCGCTCCTGCGATCGTTGGAGGAATTAAAATCCTTGGATTTCTTATAATATTGGGAACCAACAGCATTGAGGTGCCTATTCCAACTGCGACCAGACCACTCCATTTGTTCTCACGATAGCCACTTACTGCAAAACCAATCATTTGCGCTGCACAACCAATCGTCGCTGCTCCTGCTGCCAGTCCATTTAAATCAAGCATTAAAGCAATTGCAGCACTAGAGATCGGTGCTGTCAGAGCTAGCCCCATCAAAACAGCAACAATGACCCCCATCATAACAGGTCTTTGCTCCGTTCCCCACATAATTAAATTTCCTAAACCCTTCATAAACGAATCGACTACTGGCCCAACAAAATAAGCGGTAATATAGCCCGCTACTATTGTCACTAGTGGAGTGACGATAATATCAATTTTTGTTTCCTTACTCACTAATTTACCAACTTCTGTTGAAATGACAGCTGCTACAAAGCTTCCTGCTGGTCCTCCTCCTAAAGAAGCCCCTGCTGCTCCGCTCACAATTGCTGCAAAAATGACGAGTGGAGGAGCGCCTAAACCATATGCGACAGCTACTCCAATAGCCGGTCCCATAAGACCCATAGCTAATGCTCCCATATCGGTCAAAAAAGTTATATGGAGCTGCTCTCCAACAGTATGGATTATTAAACCAATGATCAGCGATGAGAAAAGCCCAAGAGCCATGTAGCTCAAAGCATCAATAAAATAAACTTTCGGTGATAGACTGATTCCTTTTTTATATAAATGTTCTCTCATTCTTCCTGTCCCCTCTCCTATCATACACACCTGTCAAGACACTTGTATATGATACCTATTTTAGCCTTTACTGAAATAAAAGGGAACTACTTTTTTATTATTCCATACGAGAGAGCTATTATGAATCTTACAAATTGCCGATTCCTGTTCTCCCAACAGTAAATGTAAACACGAACTACGAAATCCTTATTTCTTACACAAAAAAAGCCGTGCCATTTTCAGCTTGGGTGCTGACGATGGCATGGCTTTTTCTAACTTTTAAAGTGAACAGAGTTAGCGATGTGCATCATCGCTTCTGCTTCAGCAGCTAGATTCTTTGTCTTAACTTCACTTGTAATCTTTACTCCGCCAATTCCGACGGTCACTTCATTTTCTTTTTCATTCAATCTTTTTACAAGCAAATAACCCAATTTTCCTTCTTCTGTAAAACGCTCGTCCAAATCAAATTCCTTTTGTTGCAATGTAGCGTTTAAAACTACCTCACTGCTCGCATCTTCTTGAAGATTATAAAATAAAATATAGGTCTTTTCCCCGTTTTTTAAAATGATATTATTGGCCGATTCCTCTTTCACCTCGAAGCCAAATGGCAAATGATATTGAATTTCTTTATTTTCTTGATTTCTTTTGTTCGCTGCCCCTTTAAATGCTTCCTCAACTGCTTCACTCGCTTTTGTCTGCTCTTCTTCAAAAGAAGCGGAGCAGCCTGCAAGAAAAATGAGCGCCATCACAAAAAGCAACAATGCTTTATCGTGATTTTTCATACCTTTTTTCCTCCTTGATTAAAGCACAGCACAAGAATAGCCATATTAAATGCTTAGCGACACGAACTCAACCCTTTTTCTTTTTGCTAAACTCGTATTGACCTAGCAGAAGCATCATAACATGGGAAAACATTTCTGAGCGATTGACTCTACCACTCGAAAAAATACCTATTGCTCCTTCTTGCTTGCGAATATTCTCTTTTTTTGTGTACTCGTCCATAACAGGCCCCAGTTCCTCACCATTTCTTAAGCGCGCAGCAACCTCTTTAGGAAGCGGGATTCTTGCCCCACCAGCAATAAAAGGGGACTGTCCATGAACAGCTAACGCCCCCCAATTGCACAGAAAAAGTTGATCTCCATGCTCTTGTACGCCTCCTTCGAGACCAATGCCAATATCCCCTTTCCCCTCTTTCAAGGCTGCTGAAGCACGATTTATTGCACCTCTAATCGTTTCTTCATCTGAAAAAGGCTGAGCCTTAACGCCTGAATCTGTGTCCAGCATTTCAAACTGTACCTCGTACCCTGCAAAAGCAGATTGCACCGCCTTTATTTTTGCTGGATTTTTTGTACCGATTACTACTTTCATAGCTGTTCGTCCTTCTTTCAAAAAATCGTCTTCACCTGTGAAGGTTAACTATTTTCTTTTATGGTAGCTACTGTCGTTTGATCGCATGATATCACTAACTTAATCAATAATTCCTTTGCCGCTGCATAGTCATCCACATGAATAATGGAGGCGTGGGTATGAATATAACGTGAACAAATTCCCACTACTGCACTTGGAACCCCTTCATTTGTCAAATGAACACGACCTGCATCCGTTCCTCCTGGAGACACGAAATATTGATAAGGAATCTTGTTTTGCTCAGCAGTATCAAGAATAAATTCTCTCATCCCGCGGTGGGTAACCATGGAACGATCCAAAATTCTTAATAACGTTCCCTTCCCTAATTGGCCAAATTCCTTTTTATCACCTGTCATATCATTTGCCGGACTTGCATCTAATGCAAAGAAGATATCCGGTTTAATCATCGTTGCGGCTGTTTGCGCCCCTCTGAGGCCGACCTCTTCTTGAACAGTTGCCCCAGAATAAAGCGTGTTGGGCAGTTCTTCGTCCTTAAGCGCTTCAAGTAACTCAATGGACAATCCACAGCCATAGCGATTATCCCAAGATTTTGCCATAATCTTTTTCTCATTTGCCATTGGAGTAAAAGGACAAATTGGCACAATTTGTTGTCCCGGCTTAATGCCGATTTTGATTGCATCTTCTTTATCATCTGCACCAATATCAATCAGCATATTATTCATTTCCATCGGCTTATTTCGCTTCGCTTCATCTAACAGATGGGGAGGAATAGAACCGATAACACCGATAACAGGTCCGTGATCCGTGATAATCTGCACACGCTGTGCTAATAAAACTTGGCTCCACCAACCTCCTAATGTTTGAAAACGAAGCATTCCATTGTCAGTAATAGCCGTTACCATAAAACCAACTTCATCCATATGTCCTGCTACCATAACAGTAGGACCGTTCCCTTTTCTTACCCCGAATACTCCACCTAGCTTGTCTTGAACTATTGCATCACTGTATTTAGACAACTGTTCTTTCATAAATTTGCGTACCATATGCTCATTACCAGGAGCACCTGGCAATTCGGTTAATGTTTTAAATAAAGCCTTCGTGTTTTCGTTCATCGTTTCGACCTCTTCTCCATGTTATGTAAATTCACGCAATAACAATCACCTTGATATCACTTTTTCGCCATCGTGAAATTGAGTGTATACCTTTTATTTTACAGAAGTTTCTTTCGACTTACCACCTCCCGTACTTCGTTTAATAAAAAAAGGGATGAAAATCTCTAAAGGGAATGCTTTTTAATTTATCTGTGTTGATGATATGATGGTTAAAGAGCACTTTTTTGAGAGGAGGCCTATCATTGAATTGGAAATCTTTCTTCTTAGGACTTAGCGTGGGAGTTGTAAGTGGATTCGCTGCAAAGCAAATTTTAGATGCAAATGCCTATGTATCTCCTGAAAAGGCATTAGCCAATGCCAAGGAACTATTTAAACAATCTGGGCCGATTAGCGGCTCATGGATTCAAATGAAAACAGAGCCTTATGAAAAACAAAATTTAAGTTATACCGTCTACAAAGGTGGAATCTCCCGATTTACAGAGGAGAGCATGGAGCAATATGAATTCATTGCTGACGCTGCAACTGGGAGTATTATTGAGACGGTACAACTCGTTTAGACTTAACTATTCCGATACAAAAAGACAAGTGAAATAATGCGCCATTTCTTCACTTGTCTCTGATCTTTTTTTATTACGATGAACAAAAGTATTATTCCCACAAATAGATGCAAGCTTCTCGCCAGCGGGGACATAACAACCTTTTTAAAATGCGCTTACTCTGCTCTTTTGACTGTTGCAACTAATTCATTTTCTCCATTCCATTTTACTGCCCGATAAATAGCATCATGATAAAAAGTAAACCAAGCCTTTTGTGATAAGCCAAATTCAAGCCATTTTTCTTTTGCATGTATGGAAATCATTGGATAATCATCATAAGCCATGACCCATAGAACATTTTGATGAGCATGGGTTGGCATAATATCAGCCATATGCAGTGCCGTCTCTCCCCCATCTTGAAGGATGATAATCGAATGGCCGTCACTATGTCCGCCCGTATGAACCATTCTGATTGGACCGTACTTCCACTCGTTCTCAAATGTTTGTACTTGTTCTTGAATTGGTTGCCAGTTTTCTTTCCAATATGTATTCCTTGAACGGATATTCGGTGCCCTCATTTCATCCCATTCGACTTTAGATGTAATAATCTTACTGTTTGGAAAAACAGAAACAAATTCTTCATCATTCCGTTTCGTTAATCCATTGGCATGATCATAATGCATATGGGTCATGAGCACATAATCAATATCTGCTGTTGTCATCCCCAGTTTCTTTAATGACCACTCTATTGATGATTCTTCCGTAACGCCAAAATTCCTTTTTTGTTTATCTGTTAACTTTCCTACACCAATTCCTGATTCAATTAAAAAGGTTTCACCATTTCCTTGAATTAAAATCGGATCTGTTCTCAATGGAATTTGGTTATTTTCATTATGGGGATACTTCTTAGCCCATAACGGTTTCGGAACTACGCCAAACATTGCACCACCGTCAAGATGCGTAACTCCTCCACGAAGCCATGTCAATGTATATTCTCCAATTTGTAACGTTTCCATTTAATTCCCTCCCTTACAAAATATCTTACCATTTGTTTAATATTTAGAAAACTTCAACCTTAGACAAGCTATTCCAGCCCCTTCGAATTGTTCCTAAGAGAGTCATCTGCTAGCAATCATACCCATCAAGGTACAGACTTTTTCGCGGCGGGTGGCAACAATTTACCCACAACCGTGAAAGAGAGTATTATCAAATATCCGGAATGGCGAATTCAGGTCCATTTCGTTTGAAACCTTGGTTTCAGAAAGAAAATGAACCTAAAATCAACACGGTCATATCACAAAGCCAAATAGAAGAAAAAGCTGTTCCTTCCAATGGGAACAGCTTCAAAGGGACGGCCCCCATATATATGATAAATTTTGTACGCTATTGCAATCGTCTATAACCAAAGAAACAACATGACTTAGCGATATTGAACCTCACATCTATATATACGACTGCCTTTTTGTGAGAACTTCTCTTCGTACTCGGTCATAATATTACCCTCAAAATCACTATTATGAAGATCAAGACTTACATATTTTAATAATAATCCATACTCTGAAAAGCTCATCAGCGAAAATTCAAACAGTCCTTGATTATCTGTTTTAAAATGAATCTCGCCATTGTCGACAAGAATTTCTTCATAGAGCTTTAAAAAGCTTTTATACGTTAAACGTCTCTTTGCATGACGAGTTTTGGGCCAAGGATCAGAAAAATTTAAATACACGCGACTAACATCACCCTTCGCAAAGTACTCGGTTAATTTTTCACCATTAACATTTAAAAGCTTAAGGTTCGGGATATCAGCTGCAATTAAACGATCAAGTGCAGAAACAATGACACTCTCATATAGCTCAATCCCAATATAATTAATATCTGGATGAGCCTTTGCCATTTCCGTAATAAAACGACCCTTTCCAGTTCCAACTTCAATATGAAGCGGTTGTTCCTTTTCAAATACCGCCTTCCAATTTCCTTTATATTGTTCTGGTGAAGAGATAACATGCTGTGGATGTGAATCCAACATTTCTCTCGCCCATGGTTTATTTCGTAAACGCATTTGGACACCCCTAAAATCTAAAATAAATATTCGTACAAACAATATCATTAAGAAGGACTTCACGCAAGTAAAAATAGTATGCAACAAGCCGCTACAGTGAATAAACAAGAAAAGGAATTCACATGCTAGATGTGAATTCCTTAATAAATTTGGATTTGTCGAAAGGGTGGACAAGGTGCCATTAAATCAACAAGATCAGCTTCAATTACTGAAAGATATATTAAGCAATCATCAAGTTGATTGCTGCGGGTCTATCGCAGAGCTCGAACAATTAGAACGACTAGTAAAATCATTAATGACCGCTTCAAATGTGGACAACGAAGTGCTTGAACAAATTTACCACTACAGCCAAAATGGAATTAACGCAAGCAATTTAGATAACCATATCGAATCGCATCAACAGCAATTATCCCAGTGGGTAAACGAAGTCGAAACTTTTTCGTAAGCAGTTTCTTTCTAAAAAAGGCATTATGAACCAATATTGTATGCGCTAATTTCGTATGAAATCAAGGTTTCACATCCTTTTCAGCTATGTTGAAAGGTCCTCTGATTCCATGAAATGAAAGGTGAAAATGAGCAAAAATCAACACGGATATATAACAAAGCTTAAAGCCAAAAAATTATTAATTGATTCTGTCTCATTCACCGACCGTGCATTTCTTAAAGCGGCAGAGTAGGTTGGACCAACTCATATAGTGAAAAGTCCGTATCATGTTCAGCCAGAAAAACAGTTAAACCCAAGAATGCTCGAAAATCAACATTCTTGGGTTTTTAATGTCGCGATATTTACTGAAAAATGAACTTATTAGACAACATTGCCTAATATATCATGAATAACCGCAAGCCATTTTTCAACTTCTTCCGTTCTTTCCTTGTTTTTTGACCACTGAACAGTCGACAAGGTTTGAGCAATAAAATACCATTTCAACCGTAAGCGCAAGTGATCATTGAGTGTAATTCCATAAAGACGAACCCAATCCTGCCATTGCTTCTCCGGAATATACCAATAAAGAAGCATGCTTAAATCAAGAGCAGGATCACCAATCATCGCTCCATCCCAATCGATTAAATATAATTGATTGTCTTTTGTCAACAACCAGTTGTTGTGGTTGACATCGCCATGACAAACAACCTGAAGATTAGATGGAATATTAGGAAGCTCCTTCTGCAAAAATTGCAATGATGAATGAACGACAGGATGCCAAAGAAGCTCTTGATCCAAAGCTTTTTCTACTGATTCCAGAAGATAACTTGGCTGCAACGGGTTTTTCCCCATTCGTCGCAGCATGCCAAGAAGAGGATCAGAACCATGTATTTTTTGCAGTAACTTTGCAACTCTCTCCCCGATCATTTCGGGCGGCTTCAATTCTCTACCCTCTAACCATTGCTGAGCAGTTATAACATCCCCGCTCTCCAATCTCTTTGTCCAAATAAGCTTTGGAACAATTCCTTCTGCTGATAAGACGGCCAGAAACGGTGAGGAGTTTCGCTTTAAGAAAAGCCGCTGTTCTTCATGTTGTGCAAAAAACGCTTCACCCGTTGCCCCTCCAGCAGGGACAATTTCCCATTCTTGTCCAAATAAGTGTTCCAAAATTGTTCACCTTCAGTAAATTGACTTCATAATGCCGATCATTATGAAATTAATTAAGTAATAAAACGTATTACAAGTTCAGTACGAATAAAAAAGACAGCTACTGATACGAATCTACAATAGCTATCTTGTGCAAGCTTCATCATAAATGAAAGCTAATTGAAAAACAATTGTTTTTAACTTTACACCATTCATTTCAATTTAGCATAAATCATTAATCCTTTAAATTTTATCTCCAAATACCAATTTCCGTCAAGTCCCCTGTGAAAATTCAACCATTCCTATTTTTGTTACTCTTCATTACCAAAGCAATCTATAACTCTCTCAATCTACTTTTTTTGTTAGCAATGGCATTGCTTGATGATGAACAGTAATCTGCATGGGGCTTTCCCCAATGTATTCTCCATCTGCATGGGCATAAAACGGGGATCTCGATTGAACTGTAAGTTGTTTACCAACCAATTCTTTTACTTCTTTAAACTTTGTATGTCCTCCCCAAAACACGGTAATAAAAACAAGGAAAAACTTCAGCCTAGAGAGGTTTTGTACAATCGTTACATTCAACAGACCATCGCCAACATCAGCCTGCGGAGAGATTTTCATCCCCCCTCCATAATAAGGCTGATTTGAAACGGTCACAAACCAAGCTTTCTTATAATGGAGCTTTTTTCCATCAATCACAATATTCACATCACTGCATTGAAAAGAAAATATTTTTTTCATAACAAAGTATGCATACACTAAATTGCCTAAATGAAATTGATTTAAAAATCTTTTAAGACGTGAAGAGTTGGCCACCTTCGTTATTAAAGCATCAAATCCGACACCCATATTATTGATAAAGTACGTGACATCGCCCTGTTCATTTTTGATTTCACCGATATCAGCAAGGAAAGGTCGGGTTTTGGCCCGTTCTGAAATAAACTGCAATGCCGCAAGCGGATTTTTAGGAATACCGTATCCTCTTCTAAAATCATTGCCCGAACCTGCTGGGATCATGCCAATCATGGCATTACGAGCATTAGCGGCACCATTAATAACCTCATGTAAGGTGCCGTCACCACCAATTGTAACAATCATAACCAAATCTTCAGCATCTGTACCATTAAGCAACGCTCCGACAATTTCTGCAGCATGCCCTCGATATTCTGTAAACGCTGCATGAAAAGGAATTTGCTCTAAAGTAAGCTGTTTCTGAACCTTTTTCCACACTTTCATGGAGTAACCATTCTTTGCTTGAGGATTAATGATAAAATGGATGCTGTTCATTTACTCAACCTACATTTTCCTGATTATTCTTGTTCTGATTCTATTTCCCACTCCGGCCTGCGAACACTAGTGGTTTGACAATAATTTAGCAATGCCTGGGCTGCTTTTAATTGAATATGCTTTAATGGTGAACGCTGCTTTCTCATCGTCTGAAACCATTTTTCATAATTTCTTCTCTCAATAAACTTCGTATCATACGGGGCAGATGGATAATCGATATAGCCATTGCGGGTTAAAACCACCTTATGAATCGGCAACTCAATTCCATATCGACTTAAAATGTTTTTCGTTACTTTTTCAGTTCGGTTTAGTGCTAGTAAAGGATTCAAAACTTTTTGTTCTTGCTCCTGATTACGTTTAATCCAGAAGTGATCATTGGAACCGACAAAGACCGCCCGCTCTTCTTCCTCTAAAAAAGTGATACACCAAACATCCGTTGGGGTTATGAGAATAATTTCCACTTCCACTGGTGCGGTTTTTAAAAGAAAAATAGGATGAAACAAGACAAGGACTGTATCCGGAAACCTTTGTAAAAAATACTTCAAGCGCTCATTATGATAATAGCTCTTGCTTACAAACGATTGCTCCGCTAACGTTGTGCTGGCCCATTTTAATTGGAAGGTAAAAAGCTGTTCCAAAAAGCTTCTTTTTAAATCCTCCAATGTACCTGGTTGTATCGCCAGTGTTGGCGTAAATGAAAATGAGCTGACCGGAGTCTCTTGCTCCTCAAGCACTTCCTTTTCCACTTCTTTTTCTCTCTTTAAAAAGCCTTTTATCCGATTAAAAAAAGGTTCTTTCTCCTCTTCATACCATTCCGGAACTAACGGCTCTTCCTCGCGTTCCAGCGGAATTTCACCATTCTCCCATGCGTTCTTCAATTTATCCCATTGCTGCGTTTTCAAGCTGACAAACCGGGAGGGGTATAAGAAAATATCTTGCTCATATCTTGAAACATAGTCTTGTAACTTTATTAACTGACCCATTTTTACCATCCTTACTTCTAAAGCAATATTATCCTATTTTAAGTTTTTGTTATATGTCGGTGTTGATTTTTGGCTCATTTTCTCTGATTCCATGAAACCAAAGTTTCATACGAAATAAGCCAAAAATCGTTTTACCAACGATTCTATTTAACAAAGCTTATTTAAAAAGAAAGATTCCTTTATTTCATATTTAGGAGTCTGTTCTACATGTGTTTCGTATAAAACGATTTCATTTGCTTGAAATGTAAAAGGGACGTTTCCTGTTAAAAATACTTTCGAAAAAGGTTGTTCACCCTGCCATTTTCGCGCGAGAGTTATATGTGGTTGAAACTCTCTTGTTTCAAGTTTGAATCCCGCCTGTATACATGATTGATATACTGAATTTCGCAGTTGCAGCAGCTTTTCTTCTTTTTCTAACCGCGCCCAGAAAATTCTCGGAGAATCGCCCTTACCAAACACTCCAAAGTCTTGAATCGTTAAGGAAAAAGGGGAATGTATGGTAAGTTCCCTTGCAACATTAGTTAACGATGCTTCAAGCTGTTCCTTAGTGGCGCTTCCTAAAAAGGCTAAAGTAATGTGATAGTCCTCTTCGTGCACCCAGCGATTAAAAGGCAGTTCATTCCGTAACCGATCAGAAGTTCGCATCAAAAATGCCTTCGCATCTTGCGGAAGCTTTAAAGCGTAAAAAAAATGTGGGGTTCTTTCCATTATATCGTCCTTTCTTTGAAACATTAAATGTATTTTCTATTCTTTTCATCATAACCACCTAAAAAATGATAATCAACCCAGTTGCCCGGAATAGTATGTTTTCGATATGATAAGGGAGAAATTCGTTCATAATAGACAGTGATGGAATCATGATCGATTTGAGAGAGGAAGATTTGATGAAATTCGTAGAAAATATTGCTGATTTAATCGGCGATACCCCAATGGTAAAATTAAATCGCCTTGCTCCTGAAAATGGGGTAGATGTGTATTTAAAATTGGAGTTTTATAACCCCAGTCGTAGTGTAAAAGATAGAGCTGCTTATAATATGATAGTTGCGGCAGAGAAAAAAGGGTTGCTGAAAAAAGGAGCAACTATTATTGAGCCAACGAGTGGGAATACAGGCATTGGCTTAGCAATGAATGCTGCCGCAAAAGGTTATAAAGCGATTCTCGTCATGCCTGATACAATGACCAAAGAACGGATCAATATTTTAAAAGCATATGGTGCGGAGGTTGTGCTTACTCCTGGTGATGAAAAGATGCCAGGCTCGATAAAAAAAGCGGAGGAATTGGCAGCAGAAATTCCAAACAGCTTCATTCCCATGCAATTTGACAATGAAGCAAACCCTGATGCCCATCGACATTCAACTGCTTTGGAAATCATTGATGCGATGAAAGAGATTGGAAAACCGCTCAAAGCATTTGTTGCCACCGCAGGAACAGGTGGTACAATTACGGGAACAGGAGAAGTTCTCAAAGAGCATTATAAAAATATGCAGGTACATGTCGTCGAACCAGCGGGTTCACCCGTACTATCGGGTGGAAAACCGGGAAGACATAAGCTTGTTGGAACAAGCCCTGGCTTCATTCCAAACACATTGAATCAAGAGGTATATGATAAGATTCACCAAATTACCGATGATGATGCTTATAAAATTACCCGTCTCCTTGCAAGCAAGGAAGGTATTCTTGTTGGACCATCATCTGGCGCCGCCTGCTTTGCAGCCCTAGAAGTAGCAAAAACTTTAGAGCCTGGTACTGCAATCGTCTGTATTGCCTGTGACACAGGAGAAAGATATTTATCAAGCGATTTATTCCGTTTTGAACAATAAAAAAATCGACTTCTCAAAATCCATTTCCCACAAATTTTTGAGAGAGCATACAGATAACAACGAGCTTCGGAACTCCCCCAAAATATTCTTCATTAGATGAGCTTTGGGGAGGTTCCGAGCCAAAATTATGGGAAGCCGCTTGCTCCGAAACTGACCCATTTCCATTTCGAGTGTCAACAAGACGTAGGCCCGAGTTTAGGTTTTGTCATGAGTTGTCCTAAACGTAGCAGCTGTCCGTCAGCATATTTTAAGTATTCATGAAAAAATATAAAAGGAAGTGGAGTAAGTGAACCGTTTTACCCCACTTCCTTTATTTTAGAAGCTTATTGGATAGCCCCTGTGCATCTTAAGGTTCTATCAGCTTCTTTTTATTTGGCAAGCTCATAAATGGCGTGCGCATAAATAGCGGTTGCCTTAAGTAAATCTTCGATAATCATGTACTCGTCCTTTTGGTGCGCAATATCCGGTCTTCCCGGAAAAAGCGGACCAAATGCAACACCCGATTTCAACGACCGGGCATAGGTACCACCACCGATCGCAAGAAGCTCTGCTTTCTCTCCTGTCTGTTCCTCATAAACCTTTTTTAATGTATGTACTAAGAAGTCCTGCTCGTCCACATGATGCGGCTTCGAATCGGAAAAATTATCGATCTTGAATCCTTCAACAGTCAACTTCGCTTCCAACTTAACGATGGTTTCTTCCAAGTTTGTTGTAACTGGATAGCGCATATTAAGACCCAATCTGCCGCCATTTTCTAGATCATAACTTAATTTGCCGACATTGATCGTTAAATCTCCCGTAATGTCATCAGAATAGGCAATTCCCAATGCACGTCCACGAGAATCTTGATAAAAATAAGCAGAAACAAAATGAACAAAAGCAGCAGCTTGCTTATCGAGCTCGAGACTTGAAAGAAATTTTGCTAACATAAGACCTGCGTTTTTCCCTTTATCTGGTTCCATCCCGTGAGCAGAAATTCCTTCCAATTCAAACAGCAAACCTTCCTTTGTATTCGTATGCTTACCTGTCACATCGTTGTCCTTTAAAAAATCTTCAAAGGAACTGATTATTGGTGCAGGATTTCCAGAAATAGTAATAACCGCTTTGGCATAATCAGGAACCATATTGTATCGTCTCCCTGATTCAAAAGAAAGCAATTCATTTCCTACTTTCTCATTTGTTGAGAGTGGCTTTTGTACGAGATCATAGTCAGCAATTCCTTTCTCAGCATAAATGATTGGAAAATCAGCATCTGGAGCAAATCCACATGTCGGCATTTCCTCATGCTTAAAATAATGATCAACACAGCGCCAATTGCTTTCTTCATCAGTTCCAATAATCATACGTATCCTTTTGGTTAGCGGCAATTTTAATTCTTTCACAATTTTCATGGCATAGTAAGCAGCCATTGTTGGGCCTTTATCGTCAATTGCTCCACGGGCGAAAATCTTTCCATCTCGAATGTCAGCACCAAATGGATCACTCGTCCATCCGTCTCCTTCTGGAACAACATCGACATGGCAAAGGATTCCGATTAGCTCATCCCCCTGTCCAAACTCAAGATGTCCTGCTAAATTATCCACATTTTTAGCAATGAACCCATCTTTCTCCCCAAGCTCAAGCATGAACTGCAATGCTTCCTTAACCCCTTGACCAAGCGGTGCATCTTCCGTTGCACTGTCCTCATCTAATAAACTTTTGATTTTCAATAAATTTTGTGTATCCTCAATAAGTGACTGTTTTCGTGCTTGCACTTCTTTCATCCAATCCAATTTAATCCCTCCTCAAGTTCCTAAAAAGTTAAATGCGAGCAAGCCTATAGTAATGGGAATCGCAACGATTATGATCGCTACTACATACAATACCGTAATTGTTCGCTTTCTAGCAGCAAAATACGCATCATGCTCTTGATATTTTTTTGTAAAGGGATGAGATAAAATAATTCTCTCCCAAAGACCAGCCAACCAACTCCACATCATCAATAAAAATCCACCTAAGATGATACACTTAATCCATAATGGTGGAATAATTAGAACAGCCGCTATCGTAACTGAACAAATTTGAAAATAAGTCATAATATGGGAGCTATTGCGGATAAACACTTTGACAAACAATTCAACAAACCCATTAACTGCCGTTCTGTTCTTAAAAATACGTCGTGAATTTCGAAACAACCATGGTCGTTTTCTTGTGATCACCTTCGTTTTTTCAATATCATAGGACATTTGAAAGATCATATTAACAAGCTTCTGCTTCTCTTCATTTTCAATTAATAATTCGGCTTCCAACGCGGAATTCTTCTTTAATAACGGAAAGTAAAGAAGAAGGGCCGCACTCCCAATCACAACAGCGAACAACATCATCATTAATGAATGATTTTCCCAAAGGCGAGAAAGTGCCTGAGCTCCCCAACTTACAACGATAAAAAATCCAATTGTTAAAAAGATTCTAACCCATTTTCCTTCAATCTTTTTAATATGAAACTTAATATACATGATCATGTACTTGATCGATAATAAAAACAAAAAATATGAACCGACATGAATCGATGTTAACTGATAATGTTGAATGATAAAAGGAAGCAAAAGAGCAATTGTAAGTAAAGTAGAAAGTGCCTGAAACAGCACTGAATAACGAAATCCCCATTTTTTTAATCCGTAAAACAATTCCCTTTTCTTTACTAAAAAAACCTTATCTGCACCATCAACATAAGTTCGGTATGTACCTAGCCAAGTAAATAAATAACCTGCTACAAAAAATAACTCTATTGGCATCCATTGAATCCACGTAGGGGCTCCTTCTATCCACCAAGAGCGATAAATAACGATGAACGCGACAATAGCAGGAATGATGAGATAGAGCCAAATTGTCCAATCAGCTATTTGACGAAAGATTTTAATCTGATAATACCAATTTTGAAATAAGCGGTGACGGAAAATTTTGAAGCTGTTCATCATTCTGTTTCCTCTGCAATTTTATGAAAGCAGTCAAATAGTGAGCCACCTACAAGTCCGCACTGCTCCTGTATTTCCACTAATGTCCCTGATGCTTCGAGTCTCCCGTTATTAATGAGGAGAAAGCGATCACAAACCTTTTCCGCCGTGTCCAATACATGTGTAGACATTATAATCCCAGCCCCACGTTGTCTTTCTTCCTCAAGAGAGGCGAGGAGGAGCTTCACTGCACTTGGATCTAAACCAATAAATGGTTCATCGATTATGTAAACAGCAGGCTTCGTAACTTGAGCGAGAATAAGCATCGCTTTTTGCTGCATTCCTTTTGAAAAAGTTGCCGGCAATTGATGGGCGGCCTCATGTAATTTATACAAACGAAGGAGCTCGTTCACTTTCATTTGATATTCTTGCTCAGCTAGTTCTTCAACTGCTGCAACAAAATCCAGATGCTCCCACAAAGTCATTTCATCATAAAAAATCGGTCGCTCGGGAATATAGGAATATTTTTCTGGTAGTTGAAAGGTCGCTTCCCCTTGCAAGTATTCCATAAGGCCAAGAATCGACTTTATCGTAGTGCTTTTTCCAGCTCCATTCGGACCGATGAGCCCGATTAGCTCACCTTTTTCCAGTGAAAATTTAATATCTTTAATAATTGCTTGCTCTTTTTCGTATCCAGCTTGAACAATATCAACAGTCAATAGACTCAAAATGCTGCACCTCCTATCAATACATACGAATGAGTCTTGAAAAAGTTTGCATGAATTAAGAAATTAAGAAAGCAAAGCTGACAACGGAGCCCTGTTCACTTTCCAATAACCGAAATTAGTAATCTTTTGACTTCCTCACTAGTTTACAGATTCCCTCTTATCAACGAAAGAGCAAGGCCATTGTCTTCACTTGCTCTCTGATGCTTCAATCCATTCTCTCATTTTTAATTTTCACTTAGCAATGTAGCAAGTTCATTATACTCGTAATCGACAGCATAATCATATGCTGTTGAGCCTGTAGAATCCTTGTAGTCAACATCAACTCCATATTCCAATAGAAGTTTGACCATCTCAATGTCTTCCGCAAGCACTGCTGAAAATAATGGCGTTGTCTCGTATTCATCAACCGTATTTGGATCTGCTCCAGCCTTTAGAAGAGCCTTTGCTGCTTCGTAAGAAGAATAATACACGGCCCAATGAAGAGCGGTAGACCCTTCGAAATCCATTTCATTGATATCCATTCCTTCATCAAGAAGAGATTCTATTTTTGCCACATCATTTTCAATCGCAGCATTTATTAAAGGAGTTGTATCATCGATTTCTGAAATAACCTCCGAAAAGAAATCTGTTTTTCCAAGGGCAATAATAGTATAAGTAATGCCTGAAATCACAATGGTAATAGAAAATATTGCAATGATCAGCCCTATCCAAACGCGTCCCTTCGGTTCTTTTAATGGTTCTGTCGCTTCAGGCTCATAGCAGGCTGATAATTCATAAATTCTCTTAGGTAAATGAGGATGTGTCGAGAGTTTTTCATTCAACCAAACAAAAAATCCTGATTCTGTTTGAAGCTGCCTCATATAAATTTCATGATTTACTTTCGCGTAAAGCTCTTTTCCAATTGCAAGCATCAGCAATGCATTTGTAGATGCTTCTAATGATTGAATATAGTAGGTTGCATAACGATCACATGTATACTCACATGCCCGCAAGTATGCATTGCCAAGGAAAGGTACCCACATTGCCGGCAAAATCAACAAGCTTATTAACACATGCTTTCTTTTTAAATGGGCAAACTCATGCGCTAAAACAAACAGGACTTCCTTTTCTCCTTCTTTTTCAATCAGATCAAAGATACCTGAATAAAGAACAACCATATCTTTTTGAAAAAAACGCGTTGCAAAAGCGTTTAACATTCCTTCAGATTCGACGACATAAAGATCGGGTATTTTCGATAAACCCATATCTTTAGCTACCATCACGGCTTTTTCATAAATCTCAGGAAATTGTTCTTCACTTAGCTTTACCCCATTGCGACGAATTCCACCAACATAAAGACCATTGAGAACAAGAGAAAGAAGTAAAATAAATGCGATGACAAACACTCCAAAGATAGAAAAAGTCAAAAGAATGTAAATCAAAATACTAAAAATGAGAACAAGCCCAAAATAAATGTTTTCCTTTCGATGAACCAGTTGATTTTCAATTGTTGTATCCAAAAACAAAATCTTCCTTTCTTGATAGTCTGTTATGAATTATAACCGATTGAGAAAAAATCGAATAGAGGGAAATTTTAGTTTCCTCGACCAAAGAATGAGCATCCCGTTCCCTCCATATAGATGCTCAATACTTATTGTTTTGCCTCATTCCGAGAGTCATTGCCAAATTCAAATCAAGCAATTGTTGAAGTCAACTACAGGATGTTAAAAGCTAGCAATACTACTAGTCATTCTGTAAAAACTCGATTATGAAGTGTCAAACACGGTCAGTCAATCTAGAGTCAGCGTCCGCTCTTATCTACATAACTAAAAAGAACTGTATGATAAGTTATAAGAATTTTCAAATTTCGTACATAAATAGCTTGTCTTTTCCCATATGTATTACTGAGTAAGACAAGAAAGGGGAGAAGAATATCAACAAATTAATTCATTAAAGTAGAAATTATTAAAAAATAAGTTTAGAATTATGTTATAAGGTTTAATATGAAAATATATTTGAAAGAAATCGATAAAGGGGTTGTCTTGGGAAAAGAAGCGTACATATGTATGAGAAGATTCTCATAGAAGCTGTCAGTTGTAGGATTATGCCACAGGTTTGAAAAAAGGATAGGGAGTGGTTTTTTGAAACCTTCGACTAACCGGATGATAAACCGAATCAAATCCGTCTACATGTTTATTAATCAACAAGGAACTGTAACAACTCAAGAGCTTGTAGAAGAATTTGGTACAACTCCTCGGACGATCCAACGAGATTTAAATGTTCTAGCTTATAACGACTTAGTTGAAAGCCCAAGTCGCGGTAAGTGGACAACAACACAAAAAAAAGTAAAAATGACCTCGTAACTGAAAAATTAACTTTAAGAAATTAGAAGTCGCCTCAATTGGGGCGACTTCTTTATGCAGATATTTCACTTTACTTCATATTCAAGCAAACTCTTTATTTCCTGTTCCGTTAACTCTCTATACTCTCCGAGTTCAAGCGTTTCATCGAGTTCCAACGGCCCCATCGATATTCGTTTCAAATAGAGCACTTTTTTCCCTACTGCCTCAAACATTCTTTTTACTTGATGAAATTTACCTTCAGTAATCGTTAATTCAATGTCCGAACGTAGTCCTGTTTTTAAAATTGTCAGCTCCCCTGGCTTCGTAACATAACCATCATCTAACATAACACCCTTTTTAAAAGCGGTCACATCCTCTTCTGATACTTCCTGATCGATAACCGCAAAGTAGGTCTTTGGCACATGCTTCTTAGGGGATAATAAACGATGGGAAAGCTGTCCGTCATTCGTTAAAAGTAAAAGCCCTTCTGTATCCTTATCCAATCTTCCAACTGGAAATGGAGAGAAAATAGCATCTTCCATTTCTAACAGGTCAACAACGGTTTTTTCGTAATGATCCTCCGTTGCAGAAACAACGCCAGGCGGCTTATTCATCATTAAATAGATAAATTCTTTATACTCCACTACCTCACCAAAAAGAGTCACAACATCCTCTTCAGGATTAACATGTTCCTTTGCGTCTTTAACCAATTTATCATTTACCTTAACGACTCCGTCTTTCAGCAGTTTTTTTACATCTTTACGGCTGCCATAGCCAAGATTTGCAAGCATTTTATCAATTCTCATTTTCCTATCCTCATTTCCACATTACTCACTGGGCAAATCGCATCGAAAACAGACTAAGCAGCTACAACGACTAAATTTATGGATAATAAACAAGACGCAGCAAATGGTAACCTGTATTTTGCTTTTCTTGCTGCTACTCTGTTCTAACACAAACACCCTTGCATCAACAAGGGTGATGTATAATTTGAACAGCTGTGCCTCTATTTCACGTATACGGGAATCCGCAATTTCCATATCGTTAAATTTTTAGCCTCAGTTTTTCTTTAATGCTGTCAACCCTAGCACCAAAAAGAAAATTAACAAGTTTCGATTTTAAACCTAAATAGAAATACACTCCCGCACCTGCTATTGCACAAATCGCGACAATGATAAGCGCTTCAAGCTTGACGTCTGGTGAAAGGAACATCGTCAGTAAATAATACACAAGCTTTGTAACGAAATACATAATCGCCGTAAAGATCACGATTAAGATCCCTCTTCTAAAAACAAGACGAAAGCGATATTTAGAGAATGCTTTAATCACAAATAAATTGATTAAAATTGCCACACTATAACCAAGTGCCGTTGCTAGAATCGCGCCCTTTGTTTCCATCAATTTTATCAACGGGATATTCAAGCTGAGCTTAATTAAAATGCCCACCAATAAACTAAGAATATTAAATTTCTGCGCATCAATTCCTTGTAAAATAGCTGCTGTCACGGCATAAAGGGCAAAGAGCATCCCTATTGGCGCATACGCTTCTAATACTTCTGCTCCCAGAGCATCTGGCTCATAAAACACCGTATAAAAAGGCTCTGCTAATAGGGATAAACCAAGAGCGGCTGGTAATGTTAAATAGGTAAGCACTTGAAACGTTTGATTCAATTGACGATTTAATCCGAGCTGATCTTGCTCTGTATAGGATTTAGTGACTGCTGGGACTAATGTTAACGAAAAAGCTGTTGCCAGTGAAACTGGAATAATGACAAGCTTTTGCGCCTGGAAATTAAGAATTGAAAAAGCATGCTCAGCATCATTGAAAGCATAACCCATCGAGACCATCGTTGGATTAAAAGTTAGCTGATCAATAAACTGAAACAATGGATTGGCAATTCCGACTAATACAAAGGGAATGGAATAAAGAAGGATTTCCTTGTAAATGTCTTTAACAGAAATATCTATCGTTTTTCGATCACGAAGCAGCAGTTCATCAAACATCGGCTTTTTCTTAACCCAATACCAAAATAGAACCGCAAGTCCTCCAAGACCACCGATAAAAGCCGCAAAAACAGAAAAGCTAACTGCCGTTACTAAGCTCCCTTTCATTACCTCCAAAACAATAAAGGCACCGGCTAATACGAAGGCAATCCGGACAATTTGTTCGACTACTTGAGAAACCGCTGTCGGTTCCATTGATTGATGGCCTTGGAAAAAACCTCTTATAATAGACATAAATGGAATAATGATTAAAGCAAAACTAACTGCTCGAATAACAGTTGTGACATCTGCCATATGATCGATAAAATCTGGATCGGTAATAACCATAGCTGCTAAAGTAGGGGCAGCCATATATAAAATCAGAAAGGAAATAATTCCTGTAATCGCCATTAACACGAGACCTGTCTTAAATAATTTCCTTCCTACGGCATATTCTTCTATGGCATTATATTTTGAAATAAATTTAGAAACAGATGCAGGAATCCCTGCCGTCGCAATACTGATGAAAATCGTATAGGGAACATAGGCATAATTGTAAAGAACCGTTCCTTCATTCCCTACTAAGGCAAAAAAAGGAATGACATAAAACAAGCCAAGAAATTTCGAAATAAACGTACCAGAGGTTAACACAAATGTCCCTCTTAACAGCTTTGAAGACATAACATCCCATCCTAATCAAAAATCAGCGAGCAAAAAAATCTTCCAATTTAACAGTTTACACTTCTTTAAAAATAACTTCTACCTTTATATGTATCCTTTTCATGACAATCGTTCATGTTCTATAATATACTGATTAGATACTTTTCAAAAGTAAAAGCCCCGTTTTTAGAATAAATATCCTCCAATTACATGGAGCCGTTAAGGAGAATGAATGGATGCAAAATGATGTAATTGTCATCGGTGGTGGTCCATCTGGTCTGATGGCAGCCATAGCTGCTGGTGAACAAGGAGCAAATGTTTTATTAATCGACAAAGGGGACAGGCTTGGGAGAAAATTAGCGATTTCAGGCGGCGGAAGATGCAATGTGACGAATCGTCTTCCGATTGATGAAATCATTAAGCATATCCCGGGGAATGGGCGCTTTTTGTACAGCGCATTTTCAATTTTTAATAATGAAGATATTATCAACTTTTTCGAAAAACTTGGCATTGAATTAAAAGAGGAAGATCACGGGAGAATGTTCCCTGCCTCAAATAAGGCACAATCCGTTGTGAATGCTCTTTTAAGCAGGTTGGAACATTTGCATGTACAAATAAAAACCAACTCGCCTGTCTCTGATATTGACTTTAATGAGGAAGGTCCCATTACTGTTCATTCGGAAAATGGACAGAGCTACACCACTGCAGCAGTCATTATTGCGGTTGGCGGTAAATCAGTTCCTCACACCGGTTCAACGGGTGATGGCTATGCATGGGCTGAAAAGGTCGGCCATACAATCACCGAGCTTTACCCGACTGAAGTCCCATTAACTTCAACAGAGCCGTTTATTAAACAAAAGGAGCTACAAGGGTTATCTTTACGAGACGTTTCGTTAAGCGTACTTAATCCTAAAGGCAAAGCGATCATTACACATCAGATGGATATGATCTTTACCCACTTTGGCATCAGCGGTCCTGCTGTTCTTAGATGCAGCCAGTTTGTAGTGAAAGCAATGAAAAAGTGGAATCTCCCCGAGGTAACGATGAGCTTAGATGCACTTCCTGATAAAAAAGAAGAGCCTCTTTTTCAAGAATTACATAAATTAATCAAAACGGAACCGAAAAAAAGTGTGAAAAATATTTTAAAAGGATTGCTCCCTGAACGTTATTTACTTTTCCTTCTCGCCTATAATGAAATTGATCCAGCCATCCAAGGAGCCAATCTTTCTTCTGATAAGCTCCGTGCATTCACACATAGCTGCAAACAATTTCAATTTAAAGTAAACGGGACGCTTTCTTTAGAAAAAGCCTTCGTTACTGGCGGAGGTGTTTCCGTAAAAGAAATCGAGCCGCAGACAATGGCCTCAAAGAAAAAGAATGGACTCTACTTCTGTGGGGAAATTCTCGATATCCATGGCTACACTGGTGGCTATAACATTACCTCTGCTCTCGTAACAGGGAGACTGGCAGGAATGAATGCAGCGCTCTTCGTTCAAGAAAATAAAAAGTGAAGCCTCCTTGTTAAGGGCTTCACTTTTTATTTACGGTAAACAATCATTGCAGAAAAACAATAAACCTGTTCCTGCTCTTCTTCATCCTCTGGAAATGCAGCAATATTGTATTTAATATCAAGTAGCTTTTTTTCATCCAATCGTTCCAAAAAACGATTCATTTCTCTTTCTAAATCTTTTTCATGCTCCTGATCAAATAACTTAACCTGGATCACCGTTCTTCTCTCCCAATCTTTTTTATCCATTATTGACAAATTGGAAGGATTTTATAACGATTAGACGATTACTTCACCGTTCCATTCCAGCATTCCGCCGACCATATTCCGCACTTTATAGCCTTGATCCTGTAAATAATAACACACATTTTCACTTCTTCTACCCGAACGGCAAATAAAAATATATTCCTTGTCCTTATCAAGCTCATCTAAATGATTGGGGATCTGTCCCATTGGAATATGTTTCGCTCCTTGAATCATCCCTTGTGCGACTTCCTCATCTTCTCTCACATCAATAAGAAGTAATTCTTCACCATTTTCAATTTTCTGCTCTAATTCTTCCGTTGTTATGGTCTTAATCGCTTCCATCACACAACACCTCACATTTATCACTATTTAAACAGTAAAAACATTTTATTATAATACTATAAATGAAAAAGGCTCCAGTTGTCATGCTATAGGTTTTTTACGCTTGTTATAAGTGATGTTCATTCACTGTTTCAATAAAGCAGGAGATTTTTTTCGAAAAGAGACCAGCATATATTATTTAAGCTTTGCTTCAAAATATTACTTTTCAGATTTAAAATCTTTCGTAGCTATAATTACTCTCCCAACCACCAGCATATTTGGATATGAAACAACGGAACTACATTCCTTATTATCTGTTTATAAATAAGTTTATCTTTATTTCCTTTACTTTTAAGTGGATAAACTATTTATCACTGTAATTTTATAAGTTTTAAACTCGTTGTATATATTAAATCGTTTTACAGGAGGTTTTTCACAAATGAGGAAATGGGAAATCCTTTTCGCTATGCTTTTAATATTTCCGGTATTAAATGGTTGTGCAAGTTCATCTACTCAAAATGAAAATAAAGAAATTGATAAAATTATTTTAACTTCTTTTTCAGATAAAAGCCACGAAGTCACCGTGAACAAGCCAGACGTATATAAACTCCAAGCATTTTTGAACAGTAACAAGAAAATGGAGGGAATCATTAATATGACTGCTCCAGATTATATCGTATCTGCTATTTATAAGGACAATCGAGAGGATAAATATCATCTATGGGTAGGAAATAAGGAAGAAACAAGTGCAATTTCTGAAATAGATAACACTGAATCTCTTTATACGCTTTCTTCAGAAGCTACACAAAAAATCCAAGAGCTAATGAAAGCAAATGAGAACTAACCGAAAATGGTAGTTCTAAATTTTGCGCAGGCACTTGCTTTTCTGAGGGAAGGCGGTGAGCATCCTCTGAGCAGCCGCTCCTGCCGGAGACTGATTGGCCGGAAGCAATGCCTAAAGCTCTTCGAACCGGTCAATAAATACCAAGTCGAATAACACTCCCTTTCAATTTTCCTGTAAAGTTTCAGGAGGAGTTTTTCAATTTTTCTTCCTTTATCGGATTTTTACATCCACCCTTTTTCTTTAGCCACAGCAATGGCCTCAATTCTATTTTTAACGTTTAACTTATTAATTGCTTCAGAAATATAGTTTCTTACGGTGCCAGAAGACAAGTACAGCTCCTGCGATATTTCCTTTGCCGTCTTTCCCTCTGCCACTAATCTTAATACTTCTTTTTCTCTTTCTGTTAGTGGATTATCTCCCTGTAAGCTTCCGAATACCAACTCTGGCGCATATTCTCTTTTTCCCTTCATCACATTTCGAATCGCTTCCGCCAATTCATCACTGGAGCCATCCTTTAATACATAGCCATGAACTCCTGCATTTACGGCTCTTTTAAAATAGCCTGGCCGGGCAAAGGTCGTGAGGATAATGATTTTACTAGGAGAACCTATTCTCATCAAATCCTCAGCCACCTCTAATCCGGATTTAATCGGCATTTCTATATCGAGAAGACAGACATCTGGTTCCAGATTGATAACAGTGTTATAAGCTTCCTCCCCATTTCCCACTTCTTCTATCACTTCGATATCATCTTCCATATTTAAAAGAGAACCTAATGCACCTCTTAACATCCGCTGATCTTCAGCTATAATAATGCGAATCATGATACATCTTCAGCCTCCCTTTCCTTGATAATAATCGGGACTGTTATTTCCAGTCTTGTTCCTTGTTTAGATGTTAATTGCAGGGCTCCATCAATAAGCTCTAACCGTTCTTCCATTCCTTTTAAGCCATTCCCCAACCTAGTAGGATCCGAAATCCCCACACCATCATCTTCGATTGCGATCACGACCTCTCCTTCAAGAGAGCAGATGGAAACATAACAATTTTTTGCTTCACTATGTTTAACCACATTAGTAACTGCTTCTTTTAAGCACAAGCTTAAAATATTTTGAGTCAAGTATGGGATATCGCTTACATCCGAATCACCATTTAAATGTAAGGCAATTCCTGCTGTTTGGAGCAATGCTTGGACTTCTATAATTTCTTCCGCCACCGTAATGGTTCTCATATCTGATACAAGTTCGCGGACCTGAGATAATGCAGATCTAGCCGTTCTTTCCATCTCCTGCGCCTCTTTATGCGCTCTTTCCGGGTCCTTAACTGCCAGCTTACCTACAAGCTGGCTTTTTAGCGCCAACAACGATAATGTATGACCGAGGGTATCATGAAGATCACGGGCAATTCTCATTCTTTCCTCTCGCTTTACAAGTTCTTTAATTTGTTCGTTTGCTTCATCCAATTTTCTTTCAAGCTCCATCCTGCTGACCATGGAGCGTATTCCAAATGGCGCCACAAGCATAATAATAATAAAAGGGGTAAAATAAAAAATGCTCCTCTCAAAGTCATGCGCTGCCATATGAATGAGCAATGGCAAAATAATCGCACCTGCAAGAAACATCAACATATAAAAAAATATTTTTTTCTGTTGATACCAGCCAATAAAATGAGCAGAAAAAAAGCCAAGAAATACATTATTTACATTATAAAAAAGAGAAAGAATCAAAATAATCCCAATTTGCATGAAGAGCCAAAAACTAAACATGTTTTTGGCTTCACTTGACACATAAAGCTGTCGGTACGTGAAAAGAAAAAGAAATAGCAATAAGTATCCAAATATTTGTTTAAAGCTGCTCTCCTGACTCACATAATAGCCTGGCATTAATAAATACACTAAAAAAATATATGGGAACAGACCATACTGTCTAGGAAAGAGCGCAAATCTTTTTTTCTCACTCATAAAATCTTACACCGCCGCTTCTTGTTTTCTCCTGATATAGCTTGATAATACCATGAAAATGATGAGATATCCGATTAAAACAAGAACATTCGAAACGTCTGGCCCATTTCCACGGACAATTTGCCATGCTCCATTTCCGAAATTATAGGAAGGGAGCCACTGGGCAATTTTTTGAACGATCGTTGGCATAATTTCCAATGGCATCCACATCCCTCCGGATAGAGCTAATAATAGATAAACGAGATTGCTGACACCTGAAACCGTGTCGACCCGTTTCATAGTCCCAAATAGTACGCCGAGAGCTAAAAAAGGAGCAGATGCGAGCAAAATCCATAGCCCACTGAGCAACCATTCTAGAGGTGATAAAGTAACACGATTTATAAAGCCTCCTGCCGTAAAAATAACGATGATCGAGAGAATATGAATGACCGTTTGGCCAACCATTTTTGCGAAAAAGTAAGCGCTAGTTGATATCGGTGTAATTCTCATGAACAGTGACCAGCCTTGCGTTCTCTCCTCGACAAGTCGAATCCCGAGCGTCATAATAGCAGAACCCATTACACTAAAGGTCGTCATAGACATCAAATAATGGGCTTGCCATTCCTGATCATTGTCGAAAGCATTATTAAAAATTCTTGTAAAAATCACATAAAAGACAATTGGCATAAGCAGAGACCAAAAAACATAATAGGGGTTTCGCAAAATCTTGATTATTTCCATTCTACACTGCATCAATAACCCTTTCATTTATATGGCCTCCTTATTTTTCGTTAGTTGCTCAAACGCTTCATCCAGTCTTCCCTTTTCAATCTCAATCCCTTTGACTCCAAGCCTTTTTTCAAATAAGTAAGCAAGTACGTCATCCGTTTGCTCGGTTACAACAATGACGCGATTATTCTTTACATAAACATCAGAGACGATCGCTAAGCTTCTAATTTCATCCAACGGCACTTCACTATTTTCAATAAAGGAAACAGACTGTTTTGTAAGCCTGTTTTTTATCGCATGTGGAGTTCCATCTGCGACAACCTTGCCCTTATGGAAAAGGAGAATTCTCTCTGCAACATCATCTGCCTCCTGCAAATAATGAGTCGTGAAGATAATCGTTTTTCCCTTTTCTTTTAATGCTTTAACAGTATCCCAAAATCGTTTTCGGGCTGTAATATCCATTCCAACTGTTGGCTCATCAAAAAATAATAGATCCGGATCACCGGCGAGTGCTAGTGCAAACCCCAGCCTTCTTTTTTGCCCACCTGAAAGCTTATCAGCCCTTTTTTTCATCTCTTCTTTCTTCAGGCCTGTTAATGCCACAAGCTCCTCAAAATCCATCGGTGTTGCATAGTAGCTCCTAAATAATTGAATTATTTCTTTCACTGTTAAGGTATCAATTACGCTTACTTCCTGAAGCATGGCCCCAATCTTTTCACGCACGGCCTTTTCCTTTGGGTCCATTCGAAAAATTTCAACTTTCCCCTCTGTTGGCTCTAATAATCCTAACATCATCAGGATGGTCGTCGATTTCCCAGCACCATTGGGACCTAAAATAGCGACTACCTCACCTCTCTGAATCGAGCAGGAGAGTTCATCGACAGCTGTTTTATCTTTAAATTTCTTTGTTGCTTTTTCGATTGAAACCACTTCTTCCACCTCATCCACCTCCATCGTTTCTATATTCAGTATAACGTCGGAACAAATGTTGAGATTAGTGGATTGTGTCATCAATATGTGATGACATTTGTCATAATTGTTCCTTTTCCATAAGCTAAAATTTGCAAAACACAAGCGCAGGACGCCTTCGGAACAATCAGAAAGCAGATAGTTCCTGCGTGCTATTCCAGAAATATTCCTTAGTGCTCATCGCTGCACAAACATAAAAGGGTCCGTTTTTTCAATATAAGAAGCCTACGGTGCTGGCAACTCCGGTTGACTTATCGTTCGTTGTAAAAATCCAAATACCGAGTTTAACTGGGATCTGAAGTTTGTTAGGCTTTGGGTTTGTTCCGGCCCAATCACACTTAATTTTTTATATAAAAAACTCCCCATTAAATAGCAGATTACATATTAATCTGGCCACTTAATGGGGAGCATATCAAAAATTCATTCAATCCTTTTATTTAGTTAGCAACAATGTTCACTAGCTTACCTGGAACAGCAATGACTTTCCGTACAGTTTTGCCGTCAATTTGTTCCTTTACCTTTACATCTCTCATAGCAATTTCTTCAAGCACCTCTCTATTTGCATCAGCCGGTACCATTAGCTTCGCCTTGACCTTGCCGTTAATTTGCACGACAATCTCAACCTCATCATCTACAAGCTTCGCTTCATCATATGCCGGCCATGCCTCATACGTAATCGTTCCATCGTGTCCTAGCTTTTCCCACAGCTCTTCTGCTATATGCGGAGCTATAGGTGCTAACATCTTCACAAAACCTTCCACATAGCGAATTGGCAATACTTCCACTTTATATGCTTCATTAATGAATACCATAAGCTGAGAAATCGCCGTATTAAAACGCAAGCCTTCAAAATCCTCTGTTACTTTTTTGACCGTTTGGTGATATACCTTTTCTAATTGAATATCTTCACGATCCTTCACCTTCGGACTTAACGTACCGTCCTCTTCAACGAACAGACGCCAAATTCGATCTAAGAAGCGGCGAGAGCCATCTAAACCATTTGTTGACCAGGCGATCGATGCATCAAGTGGTCCCATGAACATCTCATACATACGCAGTGTATCTGCACCATGACTAGCAATAATATCATCTGGATTTACAACATTTCCTTTTGATTTACTCATTTTTTCATTGCCTTCTCCAAGAATCATCCCTTGATTGAATAGCTTTTGGAATGGCTCTTTTGTCGTAACAACGCCGATATCATAAAGGAATTTGTGCCAGAAGCGGGCATAAAGCAAATGAAGTACCGCGTGCTCTGCCCCTCCAATATAAATATCCACTGGCAGCCATTCTGCTAATTTTTCTTTATCCGCTAATGCCTTATCATTATTTGGATCGATGTAACGCAAGAAATACCAGCAGCTCCCTGCCCATTGCGGCATTGTATTCGTTTCTCTACGGCCTTTCTTCCCTGTTACTGGATCGACAACATTGACCCAATCTTCAATGTTCGCTAACGGAGATTCTCCCGTTCCAGAAGGTTTAATCTCCTTTGTAACAGGAAGAATTAATGGAAGTTCTTCCTCAGGTACTGCTGTCATCGTCCCATCTTCCCAATGAATAATTGGGATAGGTTCACCCCAGTAGCGTTGGCGGCTAAACAACCAATCGCGAAGACGATAAGTAACTTTTTTTGTTCCGATCCCTTTCTCTTCAAGCCAAGCAATCATTTTTGCAATGGCTTCTTCTTTGCCCATCCCGTTCAAGAATCCAGAATTCACATGCTCACCATCACCTGTATATGCTTCTTTCGAAACATCCCCGCCAGCAACAACCTCGCGGATTGGCAAGGCAAATTTTTGCGCAAATTCAAAGTCTCTTTCATCATGTGCAGGAACAGCCATTATTGCGCCGGTACCATAGCTGACAAGTACATAGTCAGCAATCCAAATAGGCATTTTTTCATTATTGACTGGATTAATCGCATATGCACCAGTAAATACACCTGTTTTCTCTTTTGCTAAATCGGTACGTTCTAGGTCGCTTTTTGTTTTTACCTGCTCTAAATAAGCGGTTACTGCCTCTTTTTGTTCAAAGGTCGTGATTTTTTCTACAAGGGCGTGTTCAGGAGCCAATACCGCATAGCTTGCGCCAAACAGCGTATCCGGGCGTGTCGTAAAGACAGTAAACGTTTCATCATGCCCATCAATGGCAAATGTCACTTCCGCACCTTCTGAGCGTCCAATCCAGTTCCGCTGCATTTCTTTAAGGCTCTCCGGCCAATCCAATTCCTCTAAATCTTCAAGAAGACGATCAGCATAAGCTGTAATTTTTAACATCCATTGCTTCATCGGACGGCGCTCAACCGGATGCCCTCCACGCTCACTTTTGCCATCGATAACCTCTTCATTTGCAAGTACCGTTCCAAGTGCAGGACACCAGTTAACTGCTACCTCATCAATATATGCCAAGCCTTTTTCATATAGCTTTAAAAAGATCCATTGCGTCCACTTATAGTAGCTCGGATCTGTCGTGTTAATTTCTCTATCCCAATCATAGGAAAACCCTAGTGCCTTGATTTGGCGTTTAAATGTTTCGACATTATGCTTTGTGAACTCTGCTGGATCATTTCCTGTATCCAACGCGTATTGCTCAGCAGGAAGACCAAAAGCATCCCATCCCATTGGATGAAGAACGTTATAGCCTTGCGCACGTTTCATTCTTGAAAGGATGTCTGTTGCTGTATAGCCTTCAGGATGCCCTACATGAAGTCCTGCACCTGATGGGTATGGGAACATATCAAGAGCATAAAATTTTCTTTTCCCTTTATTCTCACTCGTTTTATATGTTTTATTTTTTTCCCAGTAGCTTTGCCACTTTTTTTCAATTTCCTGATGATTATAGCTCATCTTTCTTTCCTCCTAATAAAAATATTGTGTGAATATGTAGTTGATTATTGCGATATTTTGGGGCACTCTTTTCAATGATAATTCATTAGCTAGCAGCATACATACGAAAGGGTTAGAAGGCTCTATCAAAACAAATAGCAGTTGCGAGAACATAATAAAAAACCCCTCATCCCGAAAAGGGACGAGAGGATTATCATTAACTCTCCCGCGGTACCACCCACATTAGTGACAAAGTCACTCGCTCAACCATCCGTAACGCGGTTAACGGCAAACGCTACTTATTTTCACGCTTGCGACTCAAAGGCGAGTTCGTGATGATCCCGGTTGACTTTCACCTGCCGTCAACTCTCTAAATACGGGTGAACATCATTACTATTCCTTATCCCAGTCATTATTTTTATAAATGGCTTTGTTAAAAAAAATTACTGATAAAAGCGATTTTGGGCCCATTTCATGTGAAAACTTGATTCGACACGTCTTTTTACGATAACTGAAAGGTTTTCTGATTCCATGAGCGAATCGACATACAACAAAGCTTTATAGATACAAACATTGTATAAAATTTCCGAACGAGTTGCAAGTTGTTAAAATGGCGAAAAAGTAATAACTAGTATACGTTCATCTTCTTAAAATGTACCATCTCATATTCGATTTTACCATCTTTTTTCAAAATTTATACATGGTGATTTAATGACTAACTTCCGAAACAACCTTTTGCTCAGCTTTCATTGCCAATTTCCGATCATAGAAAATCGTTGTGAAGATGGCGATCACAAATAAGAAAATCAAAACGGTAAAAAGCATCGACATCCCATATAAATCAACCAATAAACCTCCGAGAATGGGTCCAATCATTCTTCCGCCAGTTGCTGTACTGTTGACAATCCCTTGATAAAAGCCTTCTCTTCCTTTCGGAGCAAGCTTATCAGCAATCGTTGGCACTGCTGGCCAAACTAGCATTTCTCCCACGGTTAAAATAATCATCGCGGTTAAAAAGCCAAAAAATGCCTCCGCCTTTGCTGCAATTAAAAAAGAAATAATAAAGATCAACATTCCGATAACAATTTGCGTCTTAACATTTTTTTCAATTGCTTTTATTCTCAGTGCTCTATTTAAAAATGGCTGCCCTAACACAATTAACGCACCGTTAATTGTCCACAAAAAACTGTATTGCTTTAATGATATATTTAATTGCTGTGTATAAGTGGAGATTGTCGCCTGCCACTGTACATAGCCTACCCAACAGAGAAGATAGCCGATACATAAAATCAGCAGTGCATATAATTTTGTATAATCTTTATCAGGTTTTGGTTCTAATCGTGCCACTGATTGCAAATTTGTTGTCGTTTGAATCGTACGATACCCCATTAAAGCAATAGCTAAAAAGATAACATACATCAATGTGTTTGCAATGAAAATAAATTGGAATGAATAAGAAGCAACAATTCCACCCAATGAGGCACCGATCGCCACTCCGAGATTTTGCGCGACATATATGGCATTAAAGGCTCTTCTGCCCCCTTCTTTCCAAACAGCGCCAGCCATTGCATACATGGATGGAAAAATGATTCCTGAACCAAAACCAGCTATCGTGAGAAAGGTGACATAGGGCAAAAAGCTATGCCAAAAAGACAAGCCTGTAAATGAAACAACGGTAATGGTAATCCCTAAAAGAATAGACTTATATCCGCCAATTTTGTCAAAAAGAAAACCGCCAAACAAGTTCCCAATTACAGTGGCCCCTGCATTTAACATCAAAACTATTCCTGAGATGGACAAGGTCTTGCCAAGATGCTCATGAATATAAATCGCATTTAAAGGCCATAAAAAAGAAGAACCTGTAACATTTACCGCCATCCCAATAACTAAAAGCCAAAGACTTCGTGGCATGCCAATCGCTCCTTTCCTTGTTCCCTTTATATTTGTAAACAGCGTCTATATAGCGCAAAATTTCGAGTTCCAAAATATTATATTATTCCTTTTTTGCTTTCAGTGCAATGATTTAATTTATTCAGTTTTTTCATATAAAAATGAATTTTCCCTAGACTATAAAAAAGGAACGGAGCTGGGACATAACTAGCTTCAAATAATGAGAAAGGTGAATTTGAGGGTACTCAAATTCACCTTTCTCTATTTTTGTGTGTTCATTTTTCTATTACCTTAGTTAATGGCCGTGAATTTTCTTAAATTCACGGCCATTAACGCGAGACCCATTTCGTTTTCTACCTTCGATTTTCCTCGTACAGAAAATCGAGTGAAACGCAAATTAGCCTTCAAGAATCCAAAAACTGGTTCCACATCGATTTTGCGTTTTCGATAGATGGCACCTGTTTTCTCTTCTGAAAGCTTCGCTCTCACATATTCTTTTTGCTGTTCCCATTTTTCGTTCACCATTAGTTTTCGATGGTTGCCTTCTTTTGCCTTGGTACATGATGAACGGAATGGACAGCCCGAACATTCTTCACATTCATAGACTTTAAATTCCCGTTTAAAGCCTGTTTTATCCGTACGTTCAGAGCGATATTTAAATAAAAGGCGTTTGTGATTTGGGCATGTGTATGTATCGCTTTCTTCATCATACTGCCAGTTGTCTGGATTAAACTTGTTTTGTTTATGTTTTTTCTTTTGTTCCTTCACATACATGTTATACGTTATTAGTGCTTCTCGGTTTCTGTTTGAAAGGATATCATTAAAGTTTTGTTCGCTGCCATAACCTGCATCTGCCACAATATGCTTCGGTAATTCGAAATAACCTTTCTCGATTTCATCTAGAAATGGAATTAACGTACGTGTATCTGTCGGATTTGAAAATATACTATACGCAAGTGTGTATTGACCTTCCGTTGCGATTTGTACATTATAACCTGCTTTCAATTGACCATTCTTCATATAATCATCTTTCATTCGCATGAATGTTGCATCAAGGTCTGTTTTCGAATAACTATTACGTGTACCCAAGATTTCAAAGTCCCGTTGATAGTTCTGTTTCCGTACAAGATAATCAGTTAACTGCTTACGCACTTGCTTTGGATATTTTCGTTCACTTCTTAATGCTTTTCTTTCTTCTACGCTCGATGATGCTTCTATTTTTTGGTCATATTCCGTAATGACTTCATCTACTTTTTCAATCATTTGATCGAGTTCTTCAAGTGATAATTGCTCATCACTTTCTCGTTCAATTTCAGGTAAGATCTCTTTTTCAAGTAACTCATTGTACAGTTGATTTGATTTTTCAATTAAGCTTTTGTGATATTTTTCAATCGACTTTTTCCACACGAATGTAAATTTATTCGCATTCGCTTCGATTTTGGTCCCATCAATGAAAATCGCTTCTTGATCGATTAGTTCTTCTTGTACAAGTTGACAACGGAATTGGACGAAACTTTGGCGAATGAGATCTTTCACTTGAGGTTGAACACGGAATCGGTTAATTGTTCGGTAGCTTGGTTCATATCCTTGAGCTAGCCACATCATACGGATACTATCTTTTAAAAGGGCTTCGATTTTACGACCAGAAAAGACAGACTGCGAATAAGCACATAAGATAATTTTTAACATCATGCGTGGATGATAAGCAGGGCACCCCTCATTTCGAAAAAATGGTTCAAGGGCTTCAGGTGGAATACTTTCCACTAAGTGATGTATATGGAAGGCAATATCATTTTTTTGTAACTTTACTTCTAAATCTAAAGGCAAAATTAATTGATTCATGTTATAATTTTTAAACATAAGGATCCTTCTTTCTGTATGATTTGGTTGTGGTGACTTAATTTTATCAGAAGAGGTCCTTATTTTTATACAAAAATGAATCAAAGCCAGTGAAATTTTACGTGTCGTAAAATTTCACTGGCTTTTTCATTTTAGAGATGGGTTTTGTCCCACCCTCGTTCTTTTTTATTGAGAAACAAGCAGATTACTCTTGATGGAATTTTGATTTAATCGGCTGTCCTCCTGATTTTTCATACGTCTTTTTGGCTTTTTTTACCTCATCAACATCTCGTCCAAGCTCTAAATCTTGATTGTTAATGCCATTTCGTGTTTTTTGCTCAGGATTGTTTTGTTTTGAGCGTTTCTTCACTTTTGAATCTCTCCTTAATGCTCATGTAAGATTAAGTTATTTTGCACTTGCTGTAATTGCAGTCTCATTCGATGTAGCTGTTCGCGCTGTTGTCCATTTGCACTGAGAGCCATTTTCGCTAAGTCATTATACGCCGTTTCAATTTGTTGCATCGCCTCTGTAAATTCTGTTTCATTATAATGTTCCTGTCTTGTATGATCCTGATATTGCTCATGAGCGTTGCGTATCGCATCCTCGCACTGCTGAAGAAGGTCTTCGATTGATTGACGAGTAGCCATCCTATAAAACCTCCCACTCATTTCATTTAACGAAGCATAAAAGCTTCTTTTTTAGTTTGTTCACCCCATCTTTTCCTTACCCGTTTTTTTACTATAGAAATAAACTCCATTATGAAAATTCCTTATTTCATGTTAAAATCTTTCTTATGTTTCATTAAAAAACCTTAAGCACTCACGTTGCAAATTCGCTCTTCAATGGATTTGTTCTGTGGCGATAAAGATTCCAAATTAAAAATTTATATTTTTTTCGAAATAAAGGAGGGTACTGATTTGAATCAGACAATGCCTTTTCCATATGCATTAGATGATAAGCGTTATCATACTTGGAATTACCATTTGCGAAAGCAATTTGGCCATAAAGTATTTAAGGTAGCATTAGATGGAGGATTTGATTGCCCGAATCGAGATGGCACCGTTGCCCATGGAGGGTGCACCTTCTGCAGTGCAGCAGGCTCAGGAGATTTTGCTGGAAATCGGGCTGATGATCTTGAAGTTCAATTCAATGAAATTAAAGAAAAAATGCATGAAAAATGGAAGGATGGCAAATATATGGCTTACTTCCAAGCCTATACAAACACTCACGCTCCGGTAGCAGAATTAAGAGAGAAATACGAACGTGTCCTTGCACAAGAAGGGGTTGTTGGTCTGTCAATTGCGACCCGTCCAGACTGTTTGCCCGACGATGTTGTTGAATATTTGGCAGAGCTCCATGAAAGGACGTATCTTTGGGTTGAACTTGGCCTGCAAACTGTACATGAAAGAACAGCCTTATTAATTAATCGTGCCCATGATTATGAATGTTATGTAAAAGGAGTTGAAAAACTTCGTAAGCATGGCATTCGTGTATGCTCCCATATCATCAATGGCCTACCGTTGGAATCATACGACATGATGATGGAGACAGCACAGGAAGTAGCCAAGCTCGATGTACAAGGGATAAAAATCCACCTGCTCCATTTATTAAAAGGGACACCTATGGTTAAGCAATATGAAAAGGGCATGCTTGAATTCCTTTCTCAAGAAGATTACGTAAAGCTCGTATGTGATCAGCTGGAAATTTTACCTCCTGAAATGATTGTTCATCGCATCACGGGAGATGGCCCCATCGATTTAATGGTTGGTCCGATGTGGAGTGTCAATAAATGGGAGGTTCTTAATTCAATCGATGCCGAGCTAAAACGCCGCAACAGCTGGCAAGGGAAGTATTGGGAGGCAACATCATGAAGCTTCAAGGGATATTGCCTTTTGCAAGAACATTATTAACAAATGCAGTGGGTCCGGGAGATATCGCGATCGATGCGACCGTTGGAAATGGGCATGATACCGTATTTTTAGCAAATCTTGTTGGAGAAAATGGACATGTTTTTGGCTTTGATATACAGGAAGCGGCGATTGCCAACACGATGACGCGCTTACAGGAGCAAGGGCTTAGCCATCAAGTGACGTTATTTCACAAGGGGCACGAAAAAATAGCAGAGTCTATTCAAGCAGGCATACATGGGCAAATAAAGGGAGCTATTTTTAATTTAGGCTACTTACCTGGTGGAAATAAGGCAATAGCGACACAGCCCAATACGACCATAGCAGCAATTGAGCAATTGCTGGAAATCCTTGCCCAAGAAGGGATCATTGTGCTTGTCATTTACCATGGTCATCCAGAAGGTGTAGTAGAAAAAGAAGAACTTCTTTCATACGTAGAACAGCTTGAACAAAAAAAGGCCCATGTTCTCCAGTACCAATTTATTAATCAAGAAAATGCCCCGCCATTTATCATCGCGATTGAAAAAAGATAAGAAAAGCGTGAATATGATAAAATACAAAGACCGACTCAAATTTATGAGTCGGTCTTCACTTTTAATGAAGGAATCCATTTTTGCACTTTGCGGTAAAGGCGTCCATTCACATAAAAGAAAAAACTCACTAATCCACTGCTTTTAATCATCTCTCTCGCCAATAATCTCACCGATTTCTGCCGGCGAACTTTTTCATCGGACAAATAAATTCCAAGTAAGCCTCTATTAATGAGACGATGAAATTGTTTATTCGGGAGTCCATCAGTATGCTTGTCCGCTTCCTCGACAAAATGCTTTAAGCGATCGAATAAACTTTCTTCATTCTGATAATAAAAGCAAAAATTCAAATCGCCACCAAGGCGATCTTCTTCTTGATCAATAAAATAATCCAGTAAAATATGCAAACCTTGTATATATGGAAAATAGCCATTTTTAATTTTCTCAGCGTCTTCTTTATTAAAATCAGTGCTCATCCCATGAGAAACTAAAGAAAAAATCCCAAGCGTTGAACCGGAGCATGCCGAAAACTCGTACCATTCCATTTCAGGGATTTGATTCTTATGGCGCTTAAACCATTTTTGCAATCGGGGAATCCGTTCTTCAACCTTAACATGCTTATGTATTTGCAAGTCGCAGTAATAGCCACAAAGCTCGAGTAAATAGTGTTTAATATCACCATAAGCGGCGATTGTATTCAAAACATGTTGACATGTTTGCGATAATTCCTCTAAATACCCTCCATCATCAAATTCCTTTCGAAATCGATAATACTTTCGTTGCTCCGCCCCAACTGTTAAAGCCACTTCCATGGATTCATGCAAAGCAGAAAAATCATCAGGATTCAATGAAGTACTTCGATCGCATAAATTATCTAAATAATCGCTAATCGTTTGATAGGCAACAATAAATTTAATCGCTTCTTTATACCTCTCCCCAGCCATAATGGCTAAGATCGAACCACCTTCACAGTGGAAGGTTTTCCCTTCAATGCTGGCCAATGCCTGTTTCCTCAATTCCGGATCAGGAATTTCTTCTGCACGTTTCTTCCAATAAGCAAGCTCAACATGTGCTGTTGGTAAAATATGACGATATACTTTTGACATTAAACTAAGCGGTTCTGACGGTATCATAAAAATCCTCCGTTAAATAATGTAACCAATTGCTTTCAATTGACTATATACAAAATCCTTTGCATATTCAAATACTTCATCCCTTTCAGGATCATTGAAAATTTCATGATAGCACTTTGGCCATTCCTTAAAGCGTTTCTCTGACAATGGTGCATAATTAAACCATTCTTTAACAGCGAGCTTATTGACGATTTTATCATCGCCGCCCTGCATCACAAGGAGAGGAACATCATGTGTTTTTTCTATTTCTTCAAAAGCAAGCTTAATCGAACTGTCTAATTCGCGAAACCATCTTACCGACACCTTATCAATATATAACGTATCGTTTCGGTCAACATCTTGAACTTCCCTATTTCTGGTCGCGATTTTGACGGTAATACCAGGATCCACCCGCAACTCAGGGGCAACAACGTTTAAAATATGGGTTAAGCCGTTTAACAGCTTTCCGGGCTTCTTCACTAAGCCGAGGCAAGGAGATGATAAAATAACACCCGCCAAGTCTAGCTTCACCTCTTGAAGCAAACGGATCGTTATTAATCCCCCCATACTGTGCCCCAGGAGAAAGACAGGTAAATCGAATTGATAAGCCGTCCTCACCCAGTCCTTAACCTCTGCTATATACTCCTCAAAAGAATCAATATGCCCTCTTCTAGACCTTGTTGTGAGACCATGTCCAGGCAAATCGCCCATGATGACTTGAAAGCCTTCTTTACGCCACATTTCAATTAACCATCCATAGCGGCGATGATGCTCCAGCGCACCATGAACGATGACTATGACTCCTTTTGCTTCCCCGTCTGGTTCCCATTTCCACATGAATATTCCTCCTACAAAGCCCTTATCAAACAGTTCTTCCATTTATTTAAATTGGTTATAGACCTACAACCTTAGTCAAATCGGTTCATTCTATTCAACCTGATGGTAAAAAAGAATCGAAATTATAGTTCATTTTAACACAAAAAAGGCGAAACCTCAGAGTTTTTACCACCGCCTCTGATTAATTCACACTTTTTACACAAAAATTAGGTACAATGGGAGTAAAATCTATTAAGGAGAGAATGCTCATGATTTATCCATTTCATCACAAATCTCCCAAAATTTCAGCTAGCGCCTTTATTGCTGACTACGTCACGATCACAGGAGATGTGGTAATTGGTGACGAAGCAAGCATCTGGTTTAATACAGTTATTAGAGGAGATATAGCTCCTACAATCATCGGCAAAAGAGTAAACGTGCAGGACAACTGCGTCCTTCACCAAAGCCCGAATAACCCATTAATTCTTGAAGACGAAGTTACCGTCGGGCATCAAGTGATTTTACATAGCTGCATTCTTCGCAAAAATTCACTGATTGGAATGGGTTCCATTATTTTAGACAATGCGGAAATTGGTGAGGGTGCTTTTATTGGAGCAGGAAGCCTTGTACCACAAGGAAAAAAAATCCCGCCTAATACGCTAGCGTTCGGAAGACCTGCTAAAGTAATCAGAGAACTTACACTAGATGATATTAAAGATATGCAGAGAATAACAAGAGAATACGCTGAGAAAGGGCAATATTATAAAAAATTGCAACAAAGCAAATAAACTCATTTTTGTAGAGGCGACATTTATTCAATGCGCCTCTTTTTTAATTCATGACCATGTAGATAAAAACGATACTGCTTCATTCCGGTTTTTACAAAAAAGAATCCAAATATATAACAAATTTTATTATATATAAGGCTTTGTTATATGTCGGTGTTGATTTTTGGCTCATTTTCTCTCTGACCTTTCAGTTATACTGAAAGGCATGTGAAACTTTGGTTTCACATGAAATGGGCCCAAAATCATTTTAACAACAATTCTATTTAACAAAGCCATATATAAAGAAAATTATCTTTGTCTTTTTGACTATTATAATTGTCAAAAAGACAAAGATGGTTTACTATTTATACGAGGTGATACAATGAAAACTCGACTCAAAGAATTGCGGGCTAGAGATGGACTAAACCAAACAGAACTGGCAAAAAAAGCAAGGATCTCCCGACAAACAGTAAGTCTAATTGAAAGAAATGAATATATGCCATCATTATTGATTGCAATCAGGATCGCCAAAGTATTTCAAGAACCGATAGAAAATGTTTTTATTTTTAGCGAGGAGGAACTATCATGAAAATCTTAGTTATTTACATCATCATCTTTTTATTTGCACTCAATGATTTATTTTCTCATTTTAACGATAGAGCGCTTGATGCAAATCTTTTAATGCTAGTAAATATAACGATACTTCTTTTTTTAATCATAGCTAGATTTCAATTCTATAAAATTATCCGTGGCAGTCAACAACAGGTTGAAAAAGATAAAGAAGATTCCCACTGTGTTGCTTTAGAGAGAAAAGCATATACGATCACTTCTTTTATTCAAATGGCACTTTCTCTCTCCTTTCTCGGTCTGCTCATTGGCTTTTTACTACTTCGAGAGACAGCACCAAGTGTGCCTTTTTGGAGCTTTACTTTAATGATTATTTCTGTTTTTAATTTTTTCCCGAATCCTAAGCTTATGAGGATCACAAATCCAAACTTTCAATTCCCTGACCCTCAGTCCAATCATTATAATCAAGAAATAATGGACCAATTTGACGACGGTGAAAAATATGTCATCTTAAAAAGCTTGCTTAAAGTATATTCAGTTTTAATTTGGGGTCTTGTTATTTTAGCATCCGGTCTCATGTACTATTCTATTTTTAGCGGAAACTCTCAATTAATAAGTATCATCGGCATCGGCATTCTACTAATTCTTATACAAATAAGCTACACCACTAGCCTAAAGCCAAATAAACTGAAATAATTTTGGAAAGCATTCTCAAAGGAATCATCATGAAAGCTCAATACAAAATATGGAAAAAATGATATACTTAGATTTATGTAAATTCACGCTGTAAACAGAACTACTTGTTCAACTATCGGGTAGATTTGTTTAAAGAAAGGAGGAGCCTGTTTGTATTTATACCATATGTTCATTCATAATGAGTTCGGAGAAAATATAAGTCCGGAAAAGGTTTTAAAAGAAGGATTAACGCATAAGACAGCAACAAGATGGTATTCAAGGGGAGCTAATTTCTTTCCAGAACTAACGGAGCGTTACAGACCAATGAATTTACCAAAATGGATTGATTTTAAAGTAGCCTTCGGTGCAGATTTGGAACCATACGAAAAACCCTATTATCGTTTTCCAGTGTTTAGCGATAAGATCTTAGTTTTTAACTTCGATATATCAAGTGAATTATTTGCTTATCTGGAAGATAGATATGATGGGGGTAGCGGGTTCCTTGTTGAAGGATTACCATCAAAGGAGGAGTTAATGAAACAGTATTGGAAAAGTATGATGACTCTGTCTGACTATTTAAAGCACAAACCTTTTAATAAACCTGAACTTTATATTTTTGAACAAGTTCCTGCAAAGTTAATTGACTATATTGAGTAATATCAGCTTTAAACTTTGACAGAGCGATTAAAAAAACTACAGACAAACTTGATTATCGAGTTTGTCTGCAGTCTGAAAGGAACTAAAGAGAATTCTGTCCCCTCTTTTTAACCCTTTAATGCCTGCTCACGCAAAGCATCAGCTTTATCTGTACGCTCCCACGGAAGATCGATGTCTGTACGACCAAAATGCCCGTAAGCAGCTGTTTGCTTGTAAATCGGACGGCGTAAATCCAACATCTTAATGATGCCTGCAGGACGTAAATCGAAGTTATGGCGAACCACTTCTACTAAAATATTTTCGTCTACTTTCCCTGTTCCAAATGTATCGACAGCGATAGACACTGGTTGTGCGACACCAATCGCATAAGCTAGCTGTACTTCTACCTTATCAGCTAGCCCCGCTGCAACGATATTTTTCGCTACGTAACGGGCAGCATAGGCTGCAGAGCGATCCACTTTTGTCGGATCTTTACCAGAGAATGCACCGCCGCCATGACGAGCATAACCACCATAAGTATCTACAATAATTTTACGACCTGTTAAGCCTGCATCCCCTTGAGGACCCCCGATGACAAATCGTCCAGTAGGATTGATAAAATACTTTGTATTCTCATCAATTAGTTCACTAGGAACAACTGGATTAATCACATGCTCTTTAATATTGCGCTGAATTTGTTCAAGGGTAATTTCAGGATGGTGCTGTGTGGAAATGACAATGGTATCAATGCGGACCGGCTTGTTGTTTTTATCATATTCAACGGTCACTTGTGTTTTTCCATCCGGTCGAAGGTAAGGAAGAATCTCTTCTTTCCGAACTTCTGTTAGACGGCGAGATAGTTTATGGGCAAGTGAAATCGGAAGCGGCATAAGCTCCTTTGTTTCATTACAAGCAAAGCCAAACATTAATCCCTGATCACCTGCACCAATTGCTTCAATTTCTTCATCCGTCATACTGCCTTCACGTGCTTCCAAAGCTTGATCAACACCCATAGCAATATCAGGAGATTGTTCGTCAATCGATGTTAATACTGCACAAGTTTCAGAATCAAATCCGTATTTAGCACGATTATATCCAATTTCTTTTATCGTTTCACGGACAATCTTTGGAATATCTACATATGTAGAAGTAGTAATTTCTCCTGCCACTAAAACAAGTCCTGTATTGACAGAAGTTTCAGCAGCAACACGAGCATTAGCATCTTTTGCTAAGATCGCATCCAATATTGCGTCAGAAATTTGGTCACAAATTTTATCTGGATGACCTTCAGTAACTGACTCAGAAGTAAACAAACGCGCGTTTCTTGACATCTGACTTCCTCCTCATCTATAAGTACGAGGGCTTACCCCCACGCTGATACGGAACTCATTCCCTATGTAGTATGAAATAAACATGGAGTTTTTATGATGATTTTCAAGAATCCATAAAAAGGGTTGAAGAACTCATTTCATATTATGCTGCGAACGAATAATCGTTCTGCCATCTTGAAACTCATTCAATTGTTTACAATATTGAAAAGTACAAGGCGCCTTCACCACAAATTTAATGCAGCTTATATTTCTAAGGAGCTCTCCTTGCAGTCATCACCCGGCAAACTAGAGGATCTTTTTTTAGAAACGCTAAATTATGTTGGATGATAAGCCTCTTGCACTAAACACAAAAAAACCTTTCCTAAGAAGAGGAAAGGAGTACGTAAACAATTCTCGCCTTTCACTCTTATCGTTCAAGGACTTCATCCTTGCTTCAGGTTAGCACCATTGCTATCAAAACTTTCAAGGATTCAAACAGAATCTTGAACATAATAACCGGTTGCTGGGTTTCATAGGGCCTGTCCCTCCACCTACTCGGGATAAGAGAGTATCCGTTCAAGTGTAGATCATAACGAACGAGTGCATATGTGTCAACAGCTATGGAATAATTCTTTTATTTTTTTCTTTTTCATAGGAATGCTCCCTATAAGGAGCAACTTCCATCATCACATTTTTGCTTGAAAAATAAATGCCGATTTCGGGCAATCCACTTGTAAATAGGATCTCCTATTAAATGCAGAAAAGGCAAATATAATATACATGCAACGATAAATGTATACGGGCTGATAAGTAAAAGTCTTCTTATAGCTTTAAACCCCTTAAGCACTCGTTGATTTGGAAGAAGAATATGAAGCTCACTTCTCAAATCCTTTGCTGTAAATCTACCATCCTTATGAATTTCCTCAAACTCTTGTAAAGAAAGCCAAGTGACTTTTTTAAATAAATCCATTTTTCGTAACATAGTCTTTGTTCTCAAGCATAACGCACAATTTCCATCATATAATGCCTCAATTTTCAACTTTTCCATTCCCTTCCTGTTGAAGACTGAATAGATTATGATCATCGTTTTGCAAAAAGCACTCTAGTAATTTTCCTTAAACAATTGAAACTTTTTAGTTGTTCAGTGGCATTTTCCGCGAATTAGTATAGACTAATGAGATAAATGTGTTATACTAATCGTATTATGATATCGCTTTCGAGAATTACATTTTTAAACTATATTGAAAGAAGGTATTCATCAGATGAATTCAGTTAGCCTTTCTAATGAACTAAATGAATTGTTACAACAAAATAATGTTCATATCCAGCTATCTGTTCCCCAATTAGTCGAAAAAGTTTTGCGTCGAAATGAAGGAGTTCTTACTTCTACCGGTGCCATATGTGCTACTACTGGAACCTATACTGGACGTTCCCCTAAAGATAAATACATCGTGGAAGAACGTTCTTCAAAAGATAAAATTGACTGGGGCCCGATCAACCAGGCGATTTCCGAAGATTCGTTTGACTCTCTTTATACAAAAGTGCTTAATTATTTGAAAAAGAAGGATGAAGTATTTGTTTTTAAAGGCTTTGCTGGTGCCGATAAAAATTCGCAGCTTCCGATTCAAGTGATTAATGAATACGCTTGGCACAATCTATTTGCCCATCAATTATTTATTCGACCAACGAAAGATGAATTAGACACTCATCAAGCTCAATTTACTGTCATTTCAGCTCCAGATTTCAAAGCAAATCCGACTGTTGACGGAACAAAATCTGAAACCTTTATTATTATATCATTTGAGCGTAAAACTGTATTAATAGGTGGAACAGAATATGCAGGTGAAATCAAAAAATCGATCTTTTCTATTATGAATTATTTACTTCCTGAAAACGGCATTTTGCCTATGCATTGTTCTGCCAATGTAGGGCAAGAAGGAGACGTCGCCTTATTTTTTGGCCTCTCTGGTACTGGCAAAACAACTTTATCCGCTGATCCGCATCGCCGTCTCATTGGAGATGATGAACACGGCTGGTCAGCAAATGGCGTTTTTAACATTGAGGGTGGATGTTACGCAAAGTGCATTAATCTTTCTTATAAAAAAGAACCGCAAATTTTCGAAGCCATTCGGTTCGGTTCAGTGTTAGAAAATGTCATTCTTAATCCAGAAACTCGAGTAGCTGACTATGATGATGGCTCATTAACGGAAAACACCCGTGCGGCTTATCCAATTCAGGCTATTGACAATATTGTTGATCCGAGCATCGCCGGCCATCCGAATGCAATCGTCTTTTTAACTGCTGATGCATTTGGGGTGCTACCACCAATCGCAAAATTAACAAAAGAACAAGCAATGTATCATTTTCTAAGCGGCTATACTTCTAAACTGGCTGGAACAGAACGAGGAGTTACATCTCCAGAAGCGACGTTCTCTACCTGCTTTGGTTCCCCATTTCTTCCATTGCCAGCCACTCGTTATGCAGAAATGCTCGGCGAAAAAATCGATGAGCATAACGCTCAAGTGTATCTTGTTAACACAGGGTGGACTGGCGGAGAATACGGTGTGGGCAGCCGAATGAAGCTAAGCTATACAAGGGCTATGGTTCACGCAGCCCTTGAAGGGGAGTTAAACAATGTCGAAACAGTAAAAGACCATTTCTTTGGCTTAAATATCCCTCTTCACGTTCCCGGTGTACCAGATGAAGTATTGCTGCCGCATAAAACATGGACTGATCAAACTGCTTATGAAAACAAAGCGAAAGAATTAGCAGAAAAATTCAAGAAAAACTTTGAAAAATTCACAGATGTACCCGCATCTATTCGTGAACAGGGCGGACCACTTTCTTAATCACTACTAATTTTGTGACCTAAAAGCTTCTCCAACAGAGGAGCTTTTTTTATCAAATGTAATAACAACAAACAAAAAATCGTGTGCACTACTTAAACGAAGGTGAATTCCGGAAAAATCGTGATTAATTCCGGAATTTTTCTGTTTAATTCCGGAAAAATCGTGATTAATTCCGGAATTTTTCTGCTTAATTCCGGAAAAAGCAGATGTAATTCCGGAAAAATTGCATTAATTCCGGAATTTCACCCTACAATTCCGGAAAACAGAACAACCTCTGATAGAACCTCATTTGACGAATTAAACTTTAGTTGCATGTGCAAGACTCTTTATAAGAGATATCCGCAACGAAAAAAGCGATTTTTTAATTTGTAGAATTTAAAGCAATCAGTTGATAATGCAACGTCGTTTCATTATTTTCCCATTCCACTTTTTTTATTTTGGCAATTCCAATTAAATCACCTTCCATTGTTCTTCTCACTTCAATCGGAATTTCTACTGGATAAAGTCGAAACCCTTCCTTTACCAGCGTAAAAAGATTCTCCCTTACACGCATTTCGTTTCCTTTCGTCACAATCATTGTATTTAATTCCAAAGGCATACCCATCGTTTTCTCTCCTTTGCCATGTAGAACTTAATTCTTAATAAGACTTATATGTATTTTTATCTTACCATTTTCACTCTTGCTTTTTCATCCATTTCGTCAAATCTTCAACAATTTGGCGATTAACTAGTGGAGGGAAATAATGGGTGTATTCAGTAAAATACCAGCTCTCCACCCTCTTATTTAGTTCTTTTAATCTTGTTTCAAGTCGATAAGCATGTTCGACGGATACATTTTTATCCCTGGCCCCATGGATAATGAGAATAGGGGCTTCCAAGCATTCCAGTTGAAATAATGGCGTTCGATATTGGTAGCGTTCAGGATATTTACTCGGTGTCCCTCCAATTACTCTTTTCATCATTCTCCGCAGATCTTTTCTTTCCACGTAGGTAAGAAACATATCGCTTACTCCGCCCCAAGTCACTACAGAAGCCACGTTTGGAAAGGTAATTCCGGTGAAAAGGGCCATCACTCCTCCTCTAGAAAAGCCAAATACATGGATCTTGTCCACTCTTGGGTGAGCTTGAAGCAATTTAAATGCGGAGAATGCGTCCTTGCGATCATCGCCCGCAAAATCTTCATTCCCTTCTCCCCCCTGATTTCCTCTGTAGAAAGGGGCAAAAACGATAAAGCCTTCTACTGCAAATTGGACGATCCTGCTTGGACGTACTTTACCAACATTTTTGATCCCCCCGCGCAAATAGAGGAACCCTCCGTACTTTCCTCCTTCCTTCGGTTCAGCTAGCAATCCTTTCACTTTAAAACCATCTGACATGTATGTAACCGTATAGAGATCAACCTGTGGATTAGGTGAAGGAAATTTTTGTTTCGTAATAATTTGACCGTCATCCCATTGCATATGTTCAACTCCTAAAAATAGTTCGTCATTTTTGTCTAGGCATTCACACATTTTTTATCATTTCATACGATATGTTAGGCTTATAAACCTTTCATATAGATTGTTAATTACAATTTCAAATGATTCCACCTAAGGAGGTCAAAACATGAAAAAGTGGTTCAAGATAAGTTGCGCTAGTCTTTTAACAGCTATTCTTATTATAGCTCTAGCTGCTTGTAATAATGAAGAGGTTCAAACCATTCGTGTTGCTGAAGTGACGCATTCGATATTTTATGCCCCCCAATATGTAGCAATTGAAAAAGGGTTTTTTGAGGAAGAGGGATTAAATATAGAACTAACTCTTACCCCTGGCGGAGATAAAGTAATGACTGCCCTTTTATCAGACGGTGCTGATATTGGTCTTGTTGGTTCTGAAACCTCCATATATGTTGCCGCCCAAGGAGCCAGTGATCAAGTGATCAATTTTGCTCAGCTTACTCAAACAGATGGAACCTTCCTTGTATCTCGAGAAAAAGTCGATAATTTCTCTTGGGATCAGCTTAAAGGTGTGACTTTTCTTGGTCAACGAAAAGGGGGCATGCCGCAAATGGTTGGCGAATTCGTGTTGAAAAAACATGATATCGATCCTCATGCTGACCTAGAGCTTATTCAAAATATTGATTTTGCTAATATTTCAAGCGCATTTGCTTCTGGAACTGGAGATTTTGTTCAATTGTTCGAGCCTCAGGCAAGCGTGTTTGAACAAGAGGGTCGAGGCTATATTGTTGCCTCCTTCGGTGAAGAATCAGGCCATGTTCCATACACAAGCTATATGGCTAAACAAAGCTATATTGAAGAAAACAAAGAATTGGTTGAAAAATTTACGAGAGCGATTTATAAAGCGCAAAAATGGGTAGAAGAAAATAGCCCACAAGAAGTAGCAGAAGTTATCCAACCGCATTTTGCTGATACTGATCTAGACATTATTGAAATGGTCGTAGAACGTTACAAGGGGCAAGATTCCTTCGCAGTCGATCCAGTTCTTGATGAAGACGAATGGAACAATTTGCAAAATATTATGGACGAAGCTGGAGAACTACCTGAGCGCATCGATTACAGTAGCTTAGTTAACACAGACATCGCTGAGAGTGTCATGGAATAGATATTATTTGTAGCAATTGTCTTGACGAAATGGCCGTTACCCTTCATTCAGTATCGTAATAAAATAGTAAAGTAAGATTCTTAATCTCTAAAACAGCTTTTTAATGAGGAGGCCGCAAGTTAAATGGGATTCTTAAAGATCGATGAAATACATCATACTTACTTTAGCAAAAGCTCTGCAACAACGGCCCTCTCCAATATCTCGCTAGAGGTGGAGGAGGGGGAATTTATCTCCTTTCTCGGTCCTAGCGGGTGCGGTAAAACGACATTGCTTTCCATTATTGCAGGGTTACTGAAACCAACCGAAGGCAAAGTAACATTGGAAAATCAAACGCTTGAAAAGGCTCATCATCAGATTGGTTATATGCTACAGCAGGATTATTTATTTCCCTGGAAAACAATTGAAGAAAATATTCTTTTGGGATTAAGGTTAAATAACTTGCTAACCCGAGAGAAAAAACAGGCTACGATTGCACTCCTCAAACAGATAGGTTTAGAAGGAGTTGAAAAACAGTATCCCTCACAATTATCAGGGGGAATGCGGCAAAGAGCAGCCCTCGTCAGAACACTCGCAACAGAGCCAAAGCTGTTATTGCTCGATGAACCTTTTTCAGCACTGGATTACCAAACGAAGCTCCGTCTTGAAGATCTCGTATCGAACACACTCAAATCCTTTGGAAAAACAGCCATTTTAGTTACCCATGATATTGGAGAAGCAATTGCCATGAGCGACCGTATCTACCTTTTCTCCCCTAGGCCAGGTCAAATCTATCAAACATTTACGATTCCTGAGCAATTACGAGCATTGACACCATTTCATGCAAGAAACCATGAAAAATATCCTGAAATTTTTCAAAAGATATGGAAGGAGTTGGAGCAAATTGAACCTGAACAATAAAACAGAGCTCCTCCATAAAAAGTATATCCAGTCCTTAAAACGTGAGAATCGTTGGGTTCGCTTTTATCAGCTTGTTATCTTCGTCGTCTTTTTCGCTGGTTGGGAACTTTTTAGCCAAAAACAATGGATTGATCCACTTATTTTTAGTGCACCTTCGAAAGTATGGAGCCTCTTTATCAATAAAGTTATGGACGGTTCACTGTTTATGGATCTAGGCTATACTTTAACCGAAACCGTCTTTGGTTTTATCCTTGGAACTCTGCTCGGTACCATTCTCGCTGCAATTCTTTGGTGGTCGCCATTTCTTTCCAAAGTATTGGACCCGTACCTCGTCATCTTAAATTCAATGCCTAAGGTTGCTTTAGGCCCCATTTTAATCGTAGCCCTAGGTCCTAGTATGACTTCGATTATCGCCATGGGCGCCATTATCTCCGTCATCATCACAACCATTGTTGTATACACTTCTTTCAGAGAAGTAGATGCCAATTATTTAAAGGTTTTACAAACATTCGGCGCAAATCGATTCCAATCATTCAAAGAAGCGATCCTTCCTGCCTCGTTCCCAACCATTATCTCCACTTTAAAAGTAAATGTGGGATTATCATGGGTTGGTGTCATTGTCGGAGAATTCCTCGTTTCCCAAAGAGGATTAGGCTATTTGATCATTTATGGCTTTCAAGTATTTAATTTTACTCTCGTCTTGCTCTCCCTGCTTGTCATCGCAGTATTCGCCACTATTATGTATCAACTGGTGGAACTGCTTGAAAAAAAGCTCATAAAACATAATTAAAAACAGACCACTGAAAAAGTTTTCAGTGGTCTGCTTTTGCAAAATTTCTAGAACTGCTGTCCTCTGTTCAGTCGGGGCAGAAAAAATGACATTTGTTCCGGTAGTTTGTTTTATACTGGCGCTATTAATCGAATAGACCTCGTATTCGGACTACATCCTTACACACTTCACTCGTTCCAGTCGAATAGAAACTTATTTTGGGTTGAACATTTTCACCTTTCACTCGAATACACCTCTTAGAGCCTTCGCAATTTTCACTCGAATAGACCGCCCATTCGGACTACACTTTCACACATCTCGCTCATTCCAGACCAAATTTTCACGCTGATGCATATTGCTTCAGCGTTTAAACACGACTATCTGGAGCTGCATGATATCCATTACCTGTTTTTTAGCTTTCCGATAAAAAGCAGGCTTTTTTCAATCACTGAATCCTTCATAATAAAGCTGTAGGCGTCGTTAAAACGTTCTTCCAGAATATTTCCGTTAATCAGTGCTGGACCTTCTGTTTCATGAAAATGGGGCCTTTTTTCCAGGTGACTGATCTTGCCATAAAAAATCGCTTTTACGAAGGTTTCCGTGTCATTTTCTATTTCATATTCCCCAATCAATTGCAGTGACTCGAGTTTAGCGCCTGTTTCTTCGTATACTTCTCTTTTTGCGGCCTCTTCTATTGATTCGCCAGGTTCAACCTTGCCTCCAGGGAATTCTAAGCCACGTACGGGATGCTTCGTTAAAAGCCATTCATTCTGATATTCGCAAATAACGAGTACATGTCTTGGTGCTTCGCTAAATGAATTTTTTTTAAAAGCTAGACGAACAGTAGCACCGAAAAAATCTTTAAACGTATCCATAAATCCTCCAATACTCCCGGAAAGAATTCTTTCCTGATGAAGCACACTCTTCTTATGTAACATTCGTACCATTATTATAACATTTGCTGCTGAAGAAAGTTCGTTCTAAAAGAGTTTAAACGCTGGCAGATTTACAGATCAGTAATAATTCCCATTGATTCAATATGCTGCTTCGCCTCAGCATCGCCTAAATTATAGATCATTTGATATACTTGAACGATTGTATCATCGTATTGATCATTTTCACGATCATGATGATATTGTACATATGGTACATGGGCGCGAAAAAAATTTTGCCATTCCATTGAATAATTTTGATCAAACAGTTCACGAAGTTGAATAATTTCATCATCTGTTGCTTCTATTTTAAAATTCCATGCGGAATCGGTCCGACTTTTTGTGATTTCGCCAGTTCCTACAGTAATATAATACGTCTTTTTCTCTTGACTCATTACAAATCCTCCTTTTTTCATTTTGAACTGCAGTTTTTGTCTGCTTTATATTGTCACTATCGATCCATGCCATAAATACTTGTATTTTCTTACTAGCATTCGTTTTTTTCTAAGCCTTTACTCATCTTTTTCTCATTATTTTCATGTATAATAGGAATAATTATCGTCCATTTAGGGTATTGTATAAAAAATTGGGGGTGGATCCTATGAAATTGATAGACGAAATTTTTGAATTTTATCGTGATAAATTGACCGGAGATGACGAAGATATTGACATGCTCGCATTTGCTTTATTAGAAGAAATGACATATGACGATTTAATGAATATCATTAAAGATTTAGATAAACAGGAGCTTTATGACTTAATCGGGTTATATATGATTGAAACTTTAAAAGGTAAATTTGCTCAGGAAAGCTACGGCCAACAGCGGGCACCATCTCCGCAATCACGAAACCTACATTAAAAGCGCATACATACTTTTTTTAAAAAAGGGTACTGCACCCCAGAAGTTAGAGTTAAAAATCTAACCTCTGGGGTGTTTTTGTATGGCGAAGTATAGTGAAGTACTTAAATTTTAAAAAAATGAAAGGGCGGCCTTCTATGTCTAAAAATCATAAAGCAAAATTACCAAAACAAGAAAAAGAGTTATCTCGTGAAAAACGATTAGAACGAGAAAATGAACTTCTACGTTTAGAGAATGCCTATTTAAAAAAGTTAAAAGCTTTTCAAGAAAATCCGAATGCCTCCCTCGAAAACCACAAACAGCGTTGGCATTCGAGCTCAAAGAAAAGCAACATATGCGGATAATGCGGCAATGGAAAATTTCTTTGGGATTCTCAAGCAAGAGATGTATTATGGAGAAGAATTAGCATCTTATGAAGAGCTAAAAAAACAAATTGTTGAGTACATAGATTACTACAATAATAAGCGGATAAAGGTAAAATTGGCTGGTTTAAGTCCAATACAATAGCAAACTCAAACCAGCCAATCAGCTGCTTAATAAAAACTCTAACTTTGTGGGGTCACCACCATCCGTTCATAATAACCAGCTTCTTTCATTTTTTAGCTCAAGAAAGCCTTAAACATCCAAATATGCTTTTTCAAGCTTTGTTTAATAGCAATTAGCATATCCGCAGTTCCTTCATCATTCGCTTCCTCTGCTAACTCAATTCCTTCCTGAAGTTCATCGACCATCGTTTCAAAATCAGTTGTAATCGTGCTTACCATCTCTTCTTCCTTTTCAGTGCCCGTTGCTTCTTTGACAGAGGCCATCTTTAAACAGTCCTCCATCGTCGCAACAGGATTCCCTTCAAGTGCTAGAATCCTTTCTGCTAGCTCATCGATATGTTGATTTGCTTCATTGTAAAGCTCTTCAAACTTTTCATGTAAAGTGAAAAAGTGCCGTCCTTTTATATACCAATGATAGTTATGGAGTTTCACATAAAGAACGGTCCAATTGGCTACTTGCTTATTGACAGCTTGTACTAATTTGTTTGACATTTTATCAACCTCCCATTCCTATAATACCCAAGATTTTCACACTAAAACGTAATACTTACAAAAGATGAGACGATTCATGTTAGAATAGTCTTTGACCATATAATTTGTCATTTTTGTTACAATAGCAAAAAATATATGAATAATGACGTCAGGAGAGGGAGAGAATGTTAACCGTTTTAATTATTTGCATCATTATTGTTTTTGTGGTGCTGCTGCTATCCGTATTAACTACTAGCAAAGCCTATTCTTATAAGCATTCTGTCGATCCATTAGAAGATAATCCTCACTTAAATCAGGATAGGGACACAGATCAATCAAATAAATAAGCGAGGAAAACGATAATGAGTATCACTTCAATATTAGTTGGACTTATTTTTGTTCTAAACATGTTTTTAGCAACCATTGTTATTTTCTTGGAACGAAAGGATGCAGGTGCGACTTGGGCCTGGATACTGGTCTTATTTTTTATTCCTGGACTAGGGTTTGTAACATACTTGTTATTTGGCAGAAATCTTGCCCGTTCAAAAATGTTTCAATGGGAGGATCAAAAAAAGGTAGGAATCGCCCAATTAATTTCCAATCAATTATTAGAAATTTGCACCAATAAATTTTCCTACCGCAATGAGCTTGAAAAAAAATATCACGACCTCATTTTAATGCACTTGAGAAATAATGATGCACTGCTGTCTCAAAATAACGAAGTGGCAATTTTTACAGATGGCCATGATAAATTTAAAGCATTGTTTCACGATATTGCCGCAGCTAAGGATCATATTCATTTGCAATACTATATTCTTAAACGGGATGAACTTGGTCAAAAACTATTAAATGCTTTAATTCGCAAAGCTAAAGAAGGGATTAAAGTCCGGATCTTATATGATGATCTTGGTTCAAGAACTTTGACGAGGAGTTTCTTCAAGGAGCTTCGAAACGCTGGAGGGGAAGTTGAAGCGTTTTTTCCATCCAAATTAAAATTTATTAATCTACGCCTGAACTTTCGCAATCATCGCAAGTTAGCCATTATTGATGGAAAAATTGGATATGTGGGCGGCTTTAATATTGGAGATGAATATTTAGGGAAAAATCCGCGATTTGGCTATTGGCGAGATACTCACCTCCGTATTGTCGGCAATGCTGTATACGCCATTCAAACCCGGTTCATATTAGACTGGAATCAAGCATCCCATCGCCATAATATTCATTATTCCGATAGCCTCTTTCCAACTTTGAATTCTACGGGAGAAGTGGGTATCCAAATCGTAACGTCAGGGCCTGATTCTGAGTGGGAGCAAATTAAAAATGGCTATATAAAAATGATTTCTTCTGCTAAGCAGGCTGTATGGATTCAAACACCATATTTTATTCCTGATGCAAGCCTTCTTGATGCATTGCGTATTGCTTCTTTATCAGGAATTGATGTGCGAATCATGATCCCAAATAAACCCGATCATATGTTTGTTTATTGGGCTACATACTCCTACATCGGAGAAATGATCAAGGCTGGCGCAAAAATTTACATTTACGATAATGGATTCATTCATGCGAAGACCATCATTGTTGATAATGAGATCTCCTCTGTCGGTACAGCTAATATTGATGTGCGCAGCTTCCGTCTAAACTTTGAAGTGAACGCCTTCATTTATAATCATGATATTGCTCATGAGCTGACACAAAGCTTCGAAGAGGATATGAAGCTATCGTGGGAGCTAACCGATGAAATTTATCAAAAACGCTCACTTGTCATTCGCTTCAAAGAATCTGTCTCACGACTGCTATCACCCATCCTATAAGAACAGCAATGCTAGTAGTTCATGCTCGTCTTTGGACAAACGATAATGACCGGTCCGGACCCAGATGACTTATGGTAAGGAGCAGTTTTTTGGCGACTTGTGACTTGTGCTAGAGGTAAAGCCCGGAACACTATAGACGAGGCAGCAATAATGCTCCTCTCTCTACCCAACAATGCAATGGGAAAAGGCCGATTGCAATAATCGGCCTTTTTTATTTTTACCCGCGCAACAAACTCAATTTTTTTGGGCGGGCATAGCGATTTTTTAAGCAAATACTTGTTTTAAATCTTCCTTTGACTGTTCCAACCAAAAACGCATCAGGCGCTTTGCTCCTTCTAAATCGTGAAGCTTCGCTTGCCCACATTGTTTTTCATTTGCTGCAGGAATTTCAACAATTTCAACTGCTGATCTCATTGTATCTTCAAGCAAATCAATAATTTCCTCGACAGTTGGTTCACCGCTAACAACAAGATAATAACCTGTTTGACAACCCATTGGAGAAATATCAATAATGTCAAAATGCTCATATTTCTCCGCATGCTCACGGATATTAAAGGCTAATAAATGTTCCAATGTATGAATAGAATCCGGCTTCATCGCTTGCTTATTCGGTTGGCAAAAGCGGATATCAAATTTATTGACAACTCCATCTGTCCCTACTTTATGAACACCACAATGTCTTACATAAGGTGCCTTCACAGCATTATGATCGAGCTCGAAGCTTTCAACTGATGGCATGTTTCTTCACTCCTTTATTTATTAAAAGTCGTTATCCAGTTCATTTAAAAACATTCTAACGAAATCCCTAGTAAGTTTATCAATTTAATTTGTAATACTCGTTCATAGACTAATATATCATATTATGTTATCTTTTTGAAGAGTTACAGTTAAGACGATTATTCATTTAATTGGAAAGTGAGACGAAAAGAAATGCTGAGAAAAATCATGATCGGCATCATTCGATTTTATCAAATTGTGATCTCCCCGCTGAAACCGCCTACTTGTCGATTTTACCCTACTTGTTCCCACTATGGAATCGAGGCGATAAGTCGGTTTGGACCGATAAAAGGCGGTTGGTTAACAATAAAAAGAATTTTAAAATGCCATCCTTTCCATCCTGGTGGAGTTGACTTAGTCCCTGAGAAAAAAAAGCCGAACTCATAGCTTTTCCTTGTAACCATCAATCACTAAGTCAAGTTTTCCTGTGTTAGGATGAATAACAAGGCCATGGACAGGAATATCTTCTGCCAAAAGAGGATGCTTTTTAATCATTTCTACACTATGAGAGACACTTTCTTTGACATCTTGAAAGCCTTGAAGCCATTTTGTCACATTAATTCCAGAGTACGTGAGCATCTCAAACGTCTCCTCTGTAATCCCTCTCTCTTTCATGTTATCAATCATTTGACCCGCTTTCATCCCAGCCATTCCGCAATCATGATGACCAATTACTAATATCTCATCTGCCTGAAGCTGATATACTGCGACAAGAATGCTTCGCATAATGCTACCGAATGGGTGCGATACGAGTGCACCAGCATTTTTCACAAGCTTTACGTCACCATTTCCTATATTTAACGCTTTAGGAAGCAATTCGGTTAATCTTGTGTCCATACAGGTAACAATAACCATTCGTTTATTAGGAAATTTAGTGGTCGAGTAGGCTTCATATTTCTTTTCCTTAACAAATTCCTCATTGTATTGAAGAATCTCATCTAATAGCTTCATCATGACTCTCCTTTGCTTACAACACCGTGAAATTATGCGTAAATAACCTGCTAGTATCCCTTTATGGGGAATATTATTGATAAAACAATGTTTGATTCAATGCTCCTTTCAGCTATGCTGGAAGGTTCTCTAATTCCATGGAAAAAAGGAATTTTTTCTTGCAATTATATCATAGATATAATAAGATACTATAGTTAATCGGAACGATTACGGATTGATACTAATTATTAAATCGGAATAATTTCGTTTATATTATGTTAAGATTTTCAGTTATTCAGCTAAAATGAATGACTGACAACAAAAAATACCATAGAACAAGAGAGTTTTATATAAGGAGAGCCATGTTATGCGTGCTAAAATCAGTTTACTCATATTGCTTTTGCTCCTTGCTGTAGCAGGCTGCGGGTCAAAGGACAATAACACAAATAAAGAAACAGCAGGGGAAAAACTCCATATTTATACAACGGTATATCCGCTGCAATATTTCACAGAAGAAATTGGAAAGGAACTCGTTACGGTCAATACTATTTATCCACCTGGTGCCGATGAACATACTTATGAACCTTCGCAAAAAGATATGATCGAATTAGCGCGCTCTGACCTTTTTATTTATGTCGGTTTAGGATTAGAAGGCTTTGTCAATAAAGCGAAACAAACATTAGAAAATGAAAATGTTCATGTAGTGGCTGCCGGTGAACATATTCACTTTGATAAAGAGGAAGTACATACCGACGATGAACAAGAGCAACATGATGATGGTCATGACCACGGAGATATTGATCCTCATGTGTGGATTGATCCATTGTTCGCGAAAGAGCTTGCAGAAACAATTAAGGATGAGCTTATTCAACACCTTCCTGACCATAAAGAGCAACTCGAAGCAAATTATACTGTACTTTCCAACCAATTAGATGAATTAAATCAACAATTTAAACAGTTAATCGAGAAAGCAGAACATAAAGAAATCATTGCCGCTCATGCTGCCTATGGGTATTGGGAAAAACGCTACGGTATAAAGCAAATTAGCATCTCAGGTTTGTCTTCTTCAAACGAACCTACGCAAAAGCAGCTGAAAGAAATTATTACAATGGCAAAAAGGCACGGGCTTAAACACATCTTTTTCGAACAAAATGTCAGCTCTAAATTAGCAGAAATTGTCCAAGGAGAATTAAATGCAGAGCCCTTATATCTCCACAATTTATCCGTTTTGACAGCGCAAAATATAAAAGACAACAAAACGTACTTTTCAATTATGGAAGATAACTTAAAAGCATTAGAAACGGCACTCATTGAAACGAAATGAGGGTGGGACAAAACCCATCTCTAAAATGAAAAAGCCAGTGAAATTTTACGACACGTAAAATTTCACTGGCTTTGATTCATTTTTGTATAAAAATAAGGACCTCTTCTGATAAAATTAAGTCACCACAACCAAATCATACAGAAAGAAGGATCCTTATGTTTAAAAATTATAACATGAATCAATTAATTTTGCCTTTAGATTTAGAAGTAAAGTTACAAAAAAATGATATTGCCTTCCATATACATCACTTAGTGGAAAGTATTCCACCTGAAGCCCTTGAACCATTTTTTCGAAATGAGGGGTGCCCTGCTTATCATCCACGCATGATGTTAAAAATTATCTTATGTGCTTATTCGCAGTCTGTCTTTTCTGGTCGTAAAATCGAAGCCCTTTTAAAAGATAGTATCCGTATGATGTGGCTAGCTCAAGGATATGAACCAAGCTACCGAACAATTAACCGATTCCGTGTTCAACCTCAAGTGAAAGATCTCATTCGCCAAAGTTTCGTCCAATTCCGTTGTCAACTTGTACAAGAAGAACTAATCGATCAAGAAGCGATTTTCATTGATGGGACCAAAATCGAAGCGAATGCGAATAAATTTACATTCGTGTGGAAAAAGTCGATTGAAAAATATCACAAAAGCTTAATTGAAAAATCAAATCAACTGTACAATGAGTTACTTGAAAAAGAGATCTTACCTGAAATTGAACGAGAAAGTGATGAGCAATTATCACTTGAAGAACTCGATCAAATGATTGAAAAAGTAGATGAAGTCATTACGGAATATGACCAAAAAATAGAAGCATCATCGAGCGTAGAAGAAAGAAAAGCATTAAGAAGTGAACGAAAATATCCAAAGCAAGTGCGTAAGCAGTTAACTGATTATCTTGTACGGAAACAGAACTATCAACGGGACTTTGAAATCTTGGGTACACGTAATAGTTATTCGAAAACAGACCTTGATGCAACATTCATGCGAATGAAAGATGATTATATGAAGAATGGTCAATTGAAAGCAGGTTATAATGTACAAATCGCAACGGAAGGTCAATACACACTTGCGTATAGTATATTTTCAAATCCGACAGATACACGTACGTTAATTCCATTTCTAGATGAAATCGAGAAAGGTTATTTCGAATTACCGAAGCATATTGTGGCAGATGCAGGTTATGGCAGCGAACAAAACTTTAATGATATCCTTTCAAACAGAAACCGAGAAGCACTAATAACGTATAACATGTATGTGAAGGAACAAAAGAAAAAACATAAACAAAACAAGTTTAATCCAGACAACTGGCAGTATGATGAAGAAAGCGATACATACACATGCCCAAATCACAAACGCCTTTTATTTAAATATCGCTCTGAACGTACGGATAAAACAGGCTTTAAACGGGAATTTAAAGTCTATGAATGTGAAGAATGTTCGGGCTGTCCATTCCGTTCATCATGTACCAAGGCAAAAGAAGGCAACCATCGAAAACTAATGGTGAACGAAAAATGGGAACAGCAAAAAGAATATGTGAGAGCGAAGCTTTCAGAAGAGAAAACAGGTGCCATCTATCGAAAACGCAAAATCGATGTGGAACCAGTTTTTGGATTCTTGAAGGCTAATTTGCGTTTCACTCGATTTTCTGTACGAGGAAAATCGAAGGTAGAAAACGAAATGGGTCTCGCGTTAATGGCCGTGAATTTAAGAAAATTCACGGCCATTAACTAAGGTAATAGAAAAATGAACACACAAAAATAGAGAAAGGTGAATTTGAGTACCCTCAAATTCACCTTTCTCATTATTTGAAGCTAGTTATGTCCCAGCTCCATAACGATTTGGATTTCGGACAAATATGGACTTTTACTTGCCCTAACACCGCTTTGACGGCGGTAAATCACAGCTTGAGAATGTCAGATTTCCCTTTAGATGAAAAGGCCACAAAAATACAAGTGCATACAAACGAGGCACTATCTCCGCTTGCATTGAAGAATGGAAATTTTCCGAGCCATTCTTTATAACATTTCTCTTAAAACTCTTCTCAGCAATTTTCTTGAGGCATTTCGCGGAATTTGCTCAACAAAATATACTTTTTTAGGCAATTTATAGTTAGCAAGCTTCCCTTTGCAATATTCCTTTACCTCTTCTTCAGTCAAATCTGCTTTCGTCAAGACAAAAGCCACCGGTACTTGACCCCATTTCGGATCAGCAACACCAATCACACCTGCATCCTCTATTTGTGGATGAGATGTAATAACCCCTTCTATTTCCGCAGGATAGATATTTTCCCCACCAGAAATAATAAGATCGGAGCGGCGATCCTGCACGAAAAGAAAGCCGTCCTTATCCAAATAACCGATATCACCCGTTTTAAACCAACCATCTAGAAAATATTTCTCATGCTCGTGTTCACGATGCAAGTATCCCTTTGTGACATTAGGACCTTTGACGATTATTTCGCCAGATTGATAAGCACCTGCCTCACTGCCATCTGCAGCAATTATTTTCAATTGTGACGGAAACAGCGGTTTTCCAGCAGAACCTAATTTCTCAATGCTGTACTCCGGAGCCAGTGTGACAATTTGAGAAGAAGTTTCGGTCATACCATACGTTTGATAGATGGGAATATTGCGTTCAACACATTGTTCAAGCACTGAGAGCGGAGCAGGTCCACCTCCTAAAAGCATGCACCGAAACGTTGTGGGCAGTTTTTCCTCCCCTAAGGAATCAAGTAATCTTATCATCATCGTCGTAACGACAGACATAATCGTTACCTTCTCATCCTTAATCACTTTTATTACTTTATCCGGTTGAAAGGTGTCATGAAGAACGAGTTTCATCCCATAGATCAGACTTCTCATTAAGATCGAATAGCCGCTAATATGAAATAAAGGAACCGCACAAAGCCAACTATCCTCCTCATGAATACCTAAATTAAGAGCAGAGCCCGTCGCACTCCACCAATGATTGCCATAAGTTTGCAAGACGCCCTTTGGGTTTCCTGTTGTACCAGAGGTATACATAACTGTACATACCGCTTGCAATTCAATTTCTTCCAAAATGACCGGCTCTTCAAACGGGACGGCATCGATTGTCTCTTTCCAAACAAGCGTCAGTCTATCTAGTTGACTCGAAACCACGCTAATTTTTTCAACAAAGTCTCTTTCTGTGATAAGGAGACCAGTCTTTGAGTCACTGAGCTGCCACAAAAGTTCTTCCGCTGTTAAGCGATTATTTAAAAGAACAGCAACCCCGCCTATTAATTGTAAGGAAACAAGGACTACTGCCGTATCAAGATGGTTCTTCAAAAGACAAGCGACATAATCCCCTTTTTTCACTCCAAGTTTTTGTAAATATCCGGCCTTCCGATAAGACAGTTCGTACAACTGTTTATACGTGTAGTTTTGTCCTTCAAATCGAATCGCTACACGATTCGGCGTCAAAGAGGCTCTTTTTATAATCAGATTCGGTATCATTTGATTGTTCATCTTCTATCACCGCAATTGATAAAAAGTAAACAGCCTGATGACTTCATCAAGCTGTTTCAAAAAAACTTTTCTCGAATCAAGGGAAACGAGGAAATTGACCGAAATCAGGTTTGCGCTTTTCTTTAAAGGAGTCACGGCCTTCCTTCGCTTCGTCCGTTGTGTAATAAAGAAGTGTAGCATCTCCAGCAAACTGTTGCAGACCGGCAAGTCCATCCGTGTCAGCATTCATCGCTGCTTTTAAGAAACGAAGAGCCGTTGGGCTTTTCTCTAGAATTTCTTCACACCATTTAATTGTTTCTTCTTCCACTTGCTCAAGTGGTACAACCGTATTAACAAGGCCCATGTCTAATGCTTCCTGAGCATTGTATTGACGGCATAAATACCAAATTTCGCGTGCCTTTTTATGACCGACAATTCGTGCCAAATAACCGGATCCATACCCAGCATCAAAGCTGCCAACATTCGGCCCTGTTTGACCAAACACGGCATTATCTGCAGCAATGGTCAAGTCACAAACAACATGTAATACATGTCCGCCGCCAATCGCATAGCCCTTAACCATCGCAATTACTGGTTTAGGAATAACACGAATTAAACGTTGTAAATCAAGAACGTTAAGACGAGGAATTTGGTCGTCTCCGACATACCCCCCATGGCCGCGTACCTTTTGGTCCCCACCTGAACAGAACGCCTTATCTCCTGCTCCTGTTAAGACAATCACCCCGACATTTGAATCATCACGAGCATAAGCAAACGCATCAATTAATTCCGATACTGTTTTTGGTGTAAACGCATTATGTACGTGTGGACGATTAATCGTAATTTTCGCGATTCCATTGTATGTTTCATATATGATCTCATCATACTGACGTCCTGCAACCCACTCTACTGACATACAGCAACCTCCGTCATATAAATTTTGTGCTCTGTTCATTTTTGCTTCAGAGCCATGATTTTTAATTTAGGGTGTTTTTCAACTTCCCGTGTTCGACAAATACCCTTCTACTATTGTACCAAATTTTTCAGCATTCTCCACATGAATTGTATGTCCACAGTCTGAAACCGTTATCCATTCAGCATGATTGACGATATTTTGCATCTTTTTTGCAATTTGACAAAATTTCTGATCCAATGCTCCGGTAATGAGCAGCATATCGACTTTAAGCTCAGAAAGCTCCTGCCACCATGATGGCTGTGAACCAATACCCATGCCTTTTAAACTATTAACTAAACCTTGAGTCGAATTGCGCAACCGCTGTTCTCTTATTTGCTTCTGACTCTCATTTGGAAGACGTTTCTGACTCGCAAACAAAGGAATGTTCTCCCAATAATCAACAAAATCAGCCACTCCTTTTTCTTCAATGAAGGCGGCAAGTTTTTTGTCCTGTTCGATTCTTTGTTTTCGTTCAATATCAGACTCCAATCCTGGAGAGGCACTCTCCAGTACCAATTTTCTAACCTTGGTTGGGTATTTAGCTGCAAAGGATAGCGCAAGCCTTCCCCCCATTGAATACCCGACAAAATCAGCTTTTTGAATTTTTAATTTCTCCATTAACAGGAATAAATCATCAACTACTGACAGCATATGATACCGTTCTAGTTCTTCAGGAGAGTCGGATTTGCCATGGCCAATAATGTCGACCATAAATAATTTCGACTGTTTTCCCCATCGCTCTAAAAACGGAGTCCAATTTGAGCTATCACCAGTAAAACCATGAAGAAGAATGACTGGGAATCCATTACCATATGATTCGACATTATAGCGAACGCCGTCTATTACATGTCTCATAACAAGTCACCTTTCAAAAAACGACTTATTTCCCGGGAAACAAAATTCCACAAATCTCGATGTTCTGTTAAATTTGTGTCACGATTTGTCGTCATTTCCATTACTGATAATCCATTATTTTGCATATTTCGCAAGAAAGAGGAAGTAAAATGTTCCCAATCCGAAACAAGCTCATATGAGCCATTGTACATATGAATAACATGTTTGAAATCTAAATCTAATGGAGTTCCAAACAAGCGCTCAAAATTTTTACGGTGATTGGCTTGAGGTAGGAAAGAAAAAATCCCGCCGCCATTATTATTAATCACAATAATTTTCATATTGAGATTATAAAGTTTCGCTGCCATCAACCCATTTAAGTCATGAAAAAAGGTCAAGTCTCCAACAACAAGATATAGTGGGTCAAGAACCGTTGATGCCCCCAAAGCCGTTGAGACCGTCCCATCAATTCCGTTCGCCCCACGATTGGCCATAATTTTAATTGATTTTTTATTAAAATGGAAGAATGAATCTAAATCACGAATTGGCATGCTATTCCCAACAAATAATGTTGCTCCCTCAGGAAGGACTTCTGAAAGCTGATGAAAAAGCTTTGCCTCACTTAACTGAGGAAGCTCTCTAATTCTTAAAAGGTTTTCCTTTGTAAAAACGTTTATCTCTCGCCATTTTAAGAGAAATGTACTTGAATTCTTCTTCCCAACATAATCAGCGATATCATCACAAAAAGCAGATTCACTGCAGTAAATCATTGAAGTTGACAATAAGGAGGGATCTCTATAACCCGATCCGCTATCAATCACCCATTGTTCTGCGTCCTTATTCTCGTTCAAAAATATCGTTAATGCTTTGGAAACAGGCATCGCCCCAAAACGAATAATAATGTCAGGCTTGAGGGCTTTTTTTGCATCCTCGTTTCTTAAAAATGTATCGTATGTATCGATAATATTTATTCCATCATGCTGTCCACTTCGCAATTGTGAAAGCGGATCAGCAATGATTGGAAATTGCAACTGGTCAGCAAAGCGAGTAACCGCTTCAATAAATCGCTTCTCTTCAAGAGAACCACAAACAATGATTCCCTTTTCGTATTTCTTTAACTTCTCACCAAAATGTTCTATGAGTTCCCTTTGCATAGTTGGAATCCCTTGATGAATCGTCACATATCCTTCACCGCGCTTTTCAAGGTGGAAAAGATTTTCCTGTTGTAGGTTCGGCACTAACGGTTCCCTGAATGGAAAATTTAAATGCACCGGACCCGCTGGAGCTAAAGTAGCCGTTGCCGCTGCCCGTGCGCACACGCTTCGAACATAGCTTTGCATTTCCTCTGTCTTTTCTGGGATTGCCATCTCCACAAACCATTTCACGTGCTTGCCATACAAATGGATCTGATCAATGGCTTGCGGTGCCCCAACATCTCTTAGCTCATGAGGACGATCCGCCGTTAAAATGACTAATGGTACACGTGAATAATATGCTTCCACAACTGCAGGGTAGTAGTTTGCAGCAGCTGTTCCAGAGGTGCACAATAACCCTACCGCTTTGCCTGATGCTTTCGCAATCCCAAGGGCAAAGAATGCTGCTGAACGTTCATCTACATTGATATGAACCTGAAGCTCAGGATGCTCAGCCATTACCATTGCCATAGGCGTGGAGCGAGAACCGGGGCTAACAACAACATCTGTTACACCTGCTTGCACCAATTCCGCGACAAAAGCGGCTATATATGATGTTAATGCTTCTTGATTACTCATTTTCTAAACCTCCAAGAGCGGAAAGCATCGGCCGAAACTTAATGTTTGTTTCAGCATATTCACTTTCGGCATCTGAATCCTCAACAATTCCACAACCTGCAAATAGGGAGGCTTCGCTTCCTTGTATAAGGGCAGAACGAAGCGCAACAGCAAATTCACCATTTCCTTGATAATCGAGCCATCCAATCGGAGCACCATAAAAGCCGCGATCCAACGCCTCAATCTTTCTTATTTTTTCCACCGCTTCTCTCTGAGGCAAGCCCCCTAATGCTGGAGTCGGATGCAGCGAATCAACCACCTGCAATAATGTGCTATCCTCTAACGCCTCTCCAACGATGGGTGTATATAAATGTTGAATATCTCTCATTTTTAAAAGAGTCGGCTTTGTAGGAAGTTCAATCTGTTGACATACTTTTTCCATAGCTGCTTTAATCATTTCTACCACATAATGATGCTCAATTAAATTCTTCTCATCGCTTAGCAATGTTTCACCTAAGTGCTCATCCTCTTCTTTCGTCTTCCCCCTTGCAATTGACCCCGCCAAACAAGTAGAAAATAACTGGCCATTATCTTTTTTGACCAATCTTTCAGGAGAAGCACCGATAAAGCAATCACCGTTTGATTCTAATGCAAAAGTAAAACTTGCTCTTTGTTCTTTTAACAGACGTGGAAGAACGAAATCAGCCGCTACTTTATCTTTAAAGAATAATCGTAGTTCTCTTGCAAGGACGACCTTTTTTAGTTGTCCAGCCTTCAAATCCGCAACTAGTTTTTGGACTGAATCCTTCCATTCATCAGGATTGACAACCTCCTCTTTCTTTAAAATCTGTGCCATTTCCAACGCTGCTGAGGAACTAGCAAATGAAAGAATAGTTTGTCTATCACTAAAGACTTTTTTCCAAACTGTCATATCATCATACTGCGTACATACAACATTCGTCGTTAAATATGTCTCTCCGTCTACTAACGTTAATAAAAATTGCGGAAGGTGAAATAAAGAATGGCTATATTGAGACCATAATGAGGTTTTCTCCTTCAGCGGATCGAAAGAAAACCCCCCAAACGCTAACGGACCTGTCCCTCTTTTGCCATCACCATTAAAAACAATCGCTTCCTTTATAAGGTCATCCCACTCTTTTTCCACTGCTTCGAAGCGGTCGGATAATTGCTCATTTTGAATTTGCTTGCAAATTCCCAAACCAATTAAATACGTTTGTTCTTCCGGATCCTTCCAAAAAAAACGTTCACCATAAAATTTGTCTTTTCCAGCAGAAAAAAAAGACAGCGGTTCTATATGTTCGACTTTCTGAACTTCACTTACTAATATGGGGGCCAAACTTTTTTTGGCTTTCTTAATCGCTTGTTCAATCCCTTTTTTTAGTTCCGTTTCAAGTATCGTAACCAAAAAATCCCCTCCAATAAAAAGGCTCTTTATGTACTGTTGCATTCCTATAAGATCATAAAATGAATCATAACAATATGAAATTGCTTTCATAAAAACTGTGTTTAACGACATCCTTGCTTAATTATATCGTTCTAGCTCATTTTTACTGCATCGAAAAAAGCGGGGGTATTCTCACAAAGTGTGAAAATAAGCGGCATCGTCTAACATAGCTTTCATAAAAATAATAACAGTCTTTCCCTGCTTTATCTAGAATACAAACTTATTTTAAAATACACCTCTACCTATTGAAATGTCAATGACAGCAGTCACTTTCTCCCGACTATTTACCTTATTATATTATTGACTTGCTTTTACTATATAATCATAGTATTCACTACTGGTAATTTCGTCCTATAATAACTGTAAAAAGACATTGACACCCTTCCCCTGATTGCCTAAACTTGAATTTGGATGTTATCCAACTTGAAATTGATGTAAGTATTACTAATAATACTTTTATACGATTGTTCAGTCCAATTACGATTCTTTGATTTTTTTAGATGCATGAAAAAGGAGAGGGAGAGACATGCAAACAGAGACAAAGATAAGTTACCCACCTGTGTCTCCAAACAAAAGCTGGAGGGTTTGGTGGAAGCTGACTAGGCCCCATACGTTGACAGCTGCATTCGTTCCCGTTTTACTAGGAACGGCTTTGGCAATCCATGAAACAACGATTCATATGGGATTATTTCTGGCGATGCTTGTAGCCAGCTTACTCATTCAAGCTGCCACAAACATGTTTAATGAGTACTACGATTATAAAAGAGGGCTAGATACAGAAGAATCCGTCGGTATAGGCGGTACCATCGTTCGTGATGGAGTCAAGCCGAAAACAATTATGCAAATTGCATTAAGCCTTTACGGAATCTCTATTTTAATTGGCATCTATATATGCATGAATACATCATGGTGGCTAGCTGCCATTGGATTATTTTGTATGATTATTGGCTACCTTTATACAGGGGGACCACTGCCAATTGCCTATACGCCATTTGGTGAAATTTTCGCCGGCTTCTTTATGGGAATGGGAATTATTTTAATTAGTTTTTATATCCAGGTTGGCACGGTCACAACAGCAAGTGTCTTAATTTCAGTGCCAATTTTTATCCTTGTTGGGGCCATCCTATTAGCCAACAATATCCGGGACCTAGACGGCGACAAAGAATTCGGTCGAAAAACACTTGCGATTTTATTAGGAAGGAAACATGCAATCTTTTTATTAGCTGCCATGTTTACCGTCTCCTACGCTTGGATCTTCGCATTAATGATGATCGGCCATTCTTCCGTGTGGTTAGCTCTCGTCGTTTTAAGTGTTCCAAAAGCTGTAAAAGCAACAAAAGGATTTATCGGTAAAACTTTACCGATTCAGATGATGCCCGCAATGCAATCCACAGCACAAACGAACACGATCTTTGGGTTTCTATTAACCATTGGACTATTCATTGATTATTTCATCAATTAATAGACAAGGATTTGAGAGGTGTGATTAGACACCTCTCTTTTTTGTCCCCTTTCTCGCTTCCACCATAATCGACAGATTCTCTCATCGAAATTTGACAGGTTACTAAACATTTGTAAAAACAAGGAATAAATTACTACTATTTTATTTTTATTACATATTTTAGTAATTTCATATAGTTCATTCTTTTCATTTTTTGTAAAACTCTTTATATGACTGTAACGTTACATCCAATTTACAGGGGAATTACAGACAAAGGAACTAAAAACGACAGGGAATAAATTACTGATAACCGAAAGGAAGACATTACCAATCTACCGTTTTTGAATTTTCTGACATTTAATCGCTATAATTCGACAGGATTTCTCCTTCTCAGCCTATATAGTAATTTGTAACATTCATGATTTGACATTATGCAAACAAAGTGGAAAGGAGGATCGTACATCTCGCTACACAAAAGCAATTATTCGAGAGGAGGAGCTAGGTTGAAGAGATATTTAAGTATTCTACTCACATTTCTAATGCTTGTGTCTTTAGTAATACCAAGTACAGGTTTCGCTGAAACAAAGGAAGTTAGTCGAGCATTAAAGAACAGTAATCAAATCGCTCAATCGAAAATAAGCACGCACCTCATTGAAGAATTTACAAAGAACAAAGGGAAAATAACATTTTTAGTAAAATTCAAAGAAAAAGCAGATGTACAAAAAGTTGCTAAAAACGCAGCTAGCACGGCAAAAAAGAATGGATTATCATCAACAAACATTGAATATGCACAACGATCAGCTGTTGTTTCCGAACTTAAATATACTGCATTAACCACACAAGATAATGTGAAGCAATTCCTCGATAAACAATTAGAAGAAGGCGCTGTCAGTAACTATGAATCGTTTTATATCGTCAATGCCATTGCCGTTACTGGAACAAAAGAAGTCGCTGAAAAAATTGCTCATTTTCAAGAAGTTGAAAAATTACTTCCCAACGAAGAAAGAAAATTGATTGAAGCGACCGTTGATAAAAAAGCTGAACCTGTTCAATCCAAGGTTCAAAATATCGAATGGAACGTCGAGAGAGTCGGCGCACCTGATGTTTGGAACCTTGGAATCGACGGATCTGGAATCGTTGTCGGCGCAATCGATACAGGTTCACAATGGGACCATCCAGCATTAAAGGAAAAATATAGAGGGTACAATGCCGCCACAGGTGAAGTAGACCACACGTATAGCTTCTTTGATGCGGTAAACGGACGGGCTGCTGCATACGATGATCATGGTCACGGTACTCATGTTACCGGTACGATGGTCGGAAGCGAGCCAAATGGGGCAAATCAAATTGGGGTTGCTCCAGGAGCAAAGTTTATTCATGCTAAAGCCTTAAACGCTGCTGGAGGTGGGACAGATGCTCAGCTTATCGCAGCTGGTCAATGGATGCTAGCTCCTGGTGGAGATATCACGAAAGCTCCAGATGTTGTCAATAACTCTTGGGGTGGTGGTAGAGGATTAGATGAATGGTATCGCGATATTGTAAGAGCATGGCGGGCTGCTGACATCTTCCCAGAATTCTCTGCAGGAAATACAACATTAACGAATCCAGGAGGCCCGGGATCTGTTGCAGTACCTGCTAACTACCCTGAATCATTTGCTACTGGGGCAACTGATTCAAACAATAATTTAGCAAGCTTTTCATTACGAGGCCCTTCTCCATACAATGAAATCAAACCGGAAATTTCAGCTCCTGGTGTCAACATACGTTCATCTGTACCAGGAAGTGGCTATGAAGGAGGATGGAATGGAACATCGATGGCTGGTCCGGCTGTTGCCGGCGTTGTCGCCTTATTATTACAGGCAAATTCCAGTTTATCTGTTGATGAACTTGAAGAATTGCTACTCGATACAGCAACACCTCTAACCAATAGCCAGTATCCAGAGTCCCCGAATAATGGATTTGGCCATGGTCTAGTCAATGCTTTTGATGCAGTTTCATCGATAATTGAGGGATTAGGGACGATTGAAGGCTCTGTAACGATGGAAGGAGAAGATACAGAGGCACCTGTCTTTGAACATACTCCTTCCGAGGAAGTTTACTCAAAAATGGATTTAGACCTAACCGTTTTGGCAAGTGACAATATTAGTGTTACTTCTGTCACTGTTGATTATGTTAATTCAGAAGGAAAGGAAGGCTCAGTTCAAGCTAAAAGAACATCCGGTGACTTCCGGTCCGGTTCCTTTGTTGCCACTATTCCAGGAGAAGATGTGGTAGAAGGAACACTCAGCTATACGGTAACAGTGAACGATTTTGGAAATAATTCTGTAACCAGTGAACAATACGAAACAAATGTCATAGGTGGAATCACTATCGGATATTCAACAGATTTTGAATCAGAGCCCGCTGGTTGGACTAGTTATGGAGAAAACAATTCTTGGGCTCGTGGCATCCCTACTTCCGGTCCTGGTGGAGCAGTTTCAGGTGAATACGTATATGCCACTAATCCTGAAGGAACCTATAACAACAATGAAAATTCAACATTGCTGATGCCGCCGATTGATTTACCTGAAGGCAATGCCTATCTGCAGTTCGAGCATTGGTACAACATTGAGAACAATTGGGACTTCGCACACGTCTTTATCTCAACTGATATGCAACAATGGACACAAGCGCTACGTCTAACGAATATTCAAAACGCATGGTCCCCAGTTGAAATAGATTTATCCCAATATGCTGGTGATAGAGTCTACGTTGCCTTTAATCTAGATACAGACAGCAGTGTAGTCAGAGATGGCTGGTATATTGATGATGTAGCCTTATCCAATACATCCATCAATATAAAGAAGCCTGCTGGCAGCATTACAATACCAAAAGAAACAGCGAAGGATACAACAAAAGGAAAAAATGCTGAAAAGGTGGACCCAAATAAAATTCGTCCAAATCTATCTAAAAACGATCAAGTAGAATTAATTGAAAAGGAACTTTCAAATCTGCCTGTTAGTGCAAGAGTATCTGTATTAGAAAATGGCAGATCTGTAGGAACAAACCCAGCAGATGGGAGCTTTTCTTTCATTCATCCAGCCGGTAATTTTACATTGGTTGCTGAATCATATGGTTTCCGTTCAGAAGAACAAGCTGTAACCGTTGAAGCCGATCGAGTTTCAACTGCTAATTTTGTGCTTGAGGAACTGCCAAAAGCAACAATTAGCGGAACCATTACAAGTGCCAATTCTGGAGAAGCAGTCGAAGGTGCAACCCTCTTACTTGTGGAGGATGCCAATATAACGCCAGTACAAACAGATGCTGACGGAAACTATAGCTTAACTGCTTATGAAGGCACGTATACGTTAAAAGTTGCTGCACGAGGATTTATTGGAACAGAATTAGAAGTGAGCTTTGATGAAAATAAAGAGGTAAATATCGAACTTGAGCCTCTATTCACTTATCCTGGCGGAGAAATTGGCTACGATGATGGCACTCCAGAAAATGCTCGTGCCTATTACGATGCGGGGAATAAATGGGGTGTCCGCATGTCCCTGCCAGAAGGTAAAGAAGAGGCGATTGTAACAGATGGTGTTTTCCAATTCCATGGAACGGATTGGCCATCTCCTGGAGCTACTGAGTTTGCCGTTGAAGTTTGGGATGCTACAGGTCCCGACGGCCTACCTGGCAAGAAATTAGCAGGTCCTGTTGAAGCAGAAGCGATTCGCGATTTAAACCAATGGACTATTGTAGATCTTCGTGACGAAAATATCCAGGTTTCGGGTGATTTCTACATGGTATACGTCCAAACTGGAGCGAATCCCAATACTCCTGGCCTGGCTACCGATGAAAACGGACCAAACGCAGGGAGAAGTTTCCAATCAGTTGCTGGCACTTGGTCCCCATCCCCTTCTAGTGAAGGAAATTATATGATTCGCGCTCGAGTGGATTATGAGGTTCAAGCTGTTCAAATCACCTCCCCTTCCAATGGCTACATGACAAATGAACCAGCGATCGAAGTCGAAGGGAAAGCATCACCTACAACAACCATTTCTTTGCTGAATAACGGTGAGGAAGTTGAAGAAGTAACAGTTGGAGAAGATGGTACATTTAAAATTCCAGTTACTTTAAGCGAAGGTGAAAATGAACTACAAGCAGTCAATTATTTAAATGGAGAACGAGCAAATGAATCTGAAACTGTCACCGTCATTCTCGATACAGAAGCACCTCAACTAACGATCACAAGCCCAACAAACGGGGAAAAGATCAATCGCGAAACCGTTACAGTTGAAGGCGAAGTAGTCGACTCCCATTTAGATTATGTCGAAGTAAATGGGCAAAAAGCTACTGTTACTGACGGCCGTTACGCAAAACGAATTTTATTAGAGGAAGGCTCGAACAATATCGAAGTGAAGGCCGTCGACTTAGCAGGAAATTCTGAATCTAAATCAATTACTGTTGAAGTCGATTATAGCGCACCAACGATTGCGAACTTAACTCCTACAAAGGATCGGGATGTCTCAGTTGGTCAGACAGTCGTCATTGAGTTTGATAGCGAACCGAATTTAAAAGCAAGGTTCTCCATCTTAATGCCATTGACCGATATTGGTGATGTCCAAAATGCAACCGAATTGCCGATGATGGAAACGGACGATGGACATTATGTTGGCTATTGGACGGTTCCAAATAATATCGAGGGCAAGGGAGCTGTAATCGAAGTGAATGTCACAGACAGCTTTGGCAATATAACTCGCGCTAAAGCGAAAGGAAAATTAAATATCGTCAAAAAAGGAAATAGCAACGGAAGCGTAAATGGGAAAAATTAATTCTTGATGCTCGATCGAATTTGGAGAGGTCTTTCAGCGATGAAAGACTTCTCCTTATTTCATTTCTATTCAGCTGTAGAAGGATACAATTCTCTCAAAAATTCAACTGATGCGGCAATTAACTCCTTTAGAACCTCCTCATCAATATCTGCCACTTTATTAATATAAACACACGCCTTGCCTGTCGTGTGTTTTCCAAATCTCTTAAGTAACTCATCTCTTTTTGACTCGCCCGGCGCAAAATATAAACTAATTTTCGCTTTACGTGGAGAAAAGCCCACCAAGGGAGCATCACCTTCATGCCCGGAAGCATATTTATAATGATACTTGCCAAATCCAATCATACTTGGTCCCCACATTTTCGCTTTATAACCTGTTACATCTGAAAAAATATCCAGTAATCGATATGCGTCCTCTCTTTTTTTCGGACTCTCCACATTTTCAATAAACTCTAGAACACTTTGATTATTTTCTTTTGTTTTTAGTTCATACATCGTCTGAGCGCTCCTTAAAGTATGACTTGTACTTTCCATTCTATTCTATTTTATGAAAGGAAGGCAATTTTAATATTGCCACTTTAATTAAATAACAAGCGTTGTTTCGGACTATAACAATAAAGGATTATAATTGCTAAAAATGAGGAGAAGATTCAATGGTAATATTGTTTATTATTAGTGAATGAGCATAATAATCCGATTTTCAAGGCAAAAAAAGCTGATATCAAAAAGTCCTTTTGGTACTGCACCCCAGAGGTTAGATTATTAACTCTAACTTCTGGGGTGCAGTACCTTTTAACAACCTTTTGACACAGCTTCTTTTCCCTATTTCACAATCGCAACAAATTTTTCTGCTTCTCTCGTTACTGCCTCGTAATCTCCTATGCTCGCCCCTTTTGTTAAGCTTGAGCCTGTTCCGATTGCATAAGAACCACTTTTGATCCATTCATTTGCATTTTCTACCGTGACACCGCCGCTAGGCATGAAGTTCCCATGTGGAAGCGGTCCCTTAAAATCTTTAATGATACTTGGTCCGAAAGCTCCTCCTGGAAAGACCTTAATGACATCTGCTCCCAGTTCCAATGCCGATAATGCTTCCGTCGGAGTCATCACACCCGGCATTACAGTAACTCGGTATCGATGACACATCGTAATGACTTCAGGTGAAAGATTTGGACCAACAATAAATTTAGCTCCTGCTAAAATGGCAAGGCGTGCTGTTTCAGAGTCTAACACTGTTCCGGCACCAACAATGACATCCTCTCCAGCGTACTTTTCCGATAATTTTTTGATAAGCTCCAACGCCCCTGGAACGGTCATCGTTAACTCTAAAAATTTAATGCCTCCTTGGTAAATAGCTTCACTGATAAGGAATCCTTGTTCTTCATTTGGCGCACGAATGACTGCGATAACTTTTTCCTCTTTCATCTTTGCCAAAACTTCAATTTTATCCATGAATGTTCATCCCTTATGTTTATTTAAAATTGGCTAGAATATTTTCTACTGCCATTAAGCTCATTTTATTAACCGCATCCACACTTGAAGCGGCCGCATGCGCTCCTAAAATTATATTTTCCAATTCAAGCAGTTCTATTTTTTCAGGTGGTTCCTTCTTGAAAACATCAAGTCCAGCTCCCCAAATTCGCTTATTTTTTAAAGCATCATAAAGCGCGTCTTCATCAATAAGTTCTCCGCGAGCTGTGTTGATCAGCACAGCCGTTTCCTTCATCATGCTAAATTCCTTCTCACTGAGTAAATCAGTTGTTTCCCGTGTTGCAGGCAAATGCAGGGTAATAAAATCGCTCTCTTTAAGAAGCGTTTCAAATTCAACATAGGTTGCATCGTACTCTTGTGCAAATTCATCGTCTGGATAAACATCGTAAGCAAGAATTTTCATCTCAAAGCCACACGCTCTTTTAATGACACCCCTTCCAATCGCACCTGTACCGATGACACCAAGTGTTTTTCCGTGTACACCGATACTTGCTTTTTTGCCCCAATTCAATGCACGGCATGATTTATCTATTTCCACTACTCTTCTCGCAATCGCTAACATAAGGGCGAACGTAAAATCTGCAACTGAATCAGAATTTGCATTGCGGGTAACGGTTACTGGAATGTTATGCCCCTTGCAAAACTCAATGTCAATATTATCTGTACCTACGCCGTACTTTGAAATCACTTTTAAGTTTTTGGCGCACGAAAGCACCTCCCCATTCAAAGGATCAATACCAACAATAACTGCATCGACATCAGCGATTTCCTTTTTCATTTCCTCTTCGGTCAAAATCCTTCCATATGGATTTTCGACAACTTCATAACCATTCGCAATTAAAATCCTTTTCGCTTCATCACTGTGCTTTCCAAATGAGCGTGGAGTGATTAATACTTTAGGCATCCGTTCCCCTCCTCTCTCAATTTGTTTTTGAAGAACATGATGTTAAACGGAAGTACTTTTCGACAGCAGCTAACGTTTCAAACGTTTTCGGTGAGAATCTGTCGATCACTTCCGATTCCTTTACAAAATCCGGTACAAAAAATGCTTGGACTCCTGCCTTATAAGCTGCCTCGATTCCCGCAGGTGAATCCTCAAGTACGATGGCGGCCTTCGGATTCACTTTTGCCCGAGTGCAAACTTCGAGAAATATATCCGGACTTGGTTTACCTCGTGCCACTTCCTCTCCAGAAACATATAAATCAATAAATGGGAGTGTATGCGAAATCGTTAGAAATCTATTGATTACCTCAACCGAACTGGATGATGCTACCGCAATCTTTATACCTTTGGATCTCAAAAATTGAAGCAACTCGTCCAACCCTTCTTTTTTAAAGCGAGGCCCTTTAATAAACGAATGTTCTAATTCATACTTTTGAAAACGCATATATGCTCGCCATTCCTGCACAGGTTGATCTGGATAATACTCAGCCATTTTACGAATAATATCTTGATTAGTAATCCCAATAAACTGCTCAAATAGCGCTCTTTCAAATGGGAAGCCATAATAGTGAGAGGTCATCTGCCACGCTTCATAGGCCAATTTTTCCGTATCAAACATTAAGCCATCCATATCAAAAATAACTAAAGATGGAAGTTCCAAGCTGATTCTCCTTTCGTTTGAATAGATGTTTACTCAGTACTTTCCTATGATAAATTACCTCGAAACAATTCAGTATTTACCACGTTATCCGGCTGCTCTTTTTGAATGACCCTTTCAACATCAGAAACTACTTTCTCACCCATTCCTCTCAAACATTCCATTGTATATGCCGAAGTGTGGGGCGTTACAAGAACATTGTCATATTTAAAAAATGGATGAGTATTATCAACTGGTTCCCCTTCTAAAACGTCTGTTGCCAGTCCAGCGATTTTACCGCTCTCCAACGCACGCAACACAGCATCCTGCTCCCATAATTCTCCACGTGCTGTATTAGTGATGTATACGCCTTTTTTCATTAAGGCAAACTCTCGATCAGAGAGAAGATGATAGCTTTTCTGATCAACATATGCATTTAATGAAATAATATCGGACTGAATTAATAACTCCTCTAATGCAACAGCTTCCGCTCCCTTTTGCTCTAACTGCTCTATTGTTTGATAAGGATCGTAAGCAAGTAATCTAGCATTAAATCCATATTTAAAAATCTCACCAACCCGACTTCCTATATTTCCTAATCCTATAATACCAACCGTTTTATCAGTGATTTGCCGTCCGACAAACTGAGCCCGCTCAACCCACCGTCCTTCTTTTGCTGCTGTCGCGGCTGAAACCGTCTTCCTTACCACTGCCAACAAGTTCGTAACGGCATTTTCAGCTACTGCATCTCTTTCTACTAAAGCGGACACAACTGTCACAATTGTACCCTTTTCTGTCGCTGCTTTAATGTCTATATTGTTATAACCAATGCCATGCCGTGAAATAATCCACGTTTCGTCTTTATGCTCAAAAAATTCTCTCGTAAAAAAAGGAGTGACACTAGAAATAATGATATTAAAGCCATGTAATTTTTCAGCTAATTCTTTCCCCGGAATATCTATATGAAAGGTAAATCTTTCAACTTCCCCAAGTGTTTTAAGACGCTCTAGTTGCCCAGGGCACTTTTCTCCAAAACTACTTGAATTGACAATTGCAATTTTATTTCCCATTGCTTTTATCCCTTTCTACTTCTATCAAACTGAAGAAATATCTTATTTTGTAGAGCAAGGCACTAACTAAGGTGAATTTGAATTTCATCGTTATTTTTTAATCGCTTTTAATCCTTCAGCTAAAGAAACTCTTTTACTATCTGGTACAGTTTGAAAAAAAACTTCAATCCCTCTATCATCTAGACTCTTTAAACATTCAACATCATCATTCGTTAAAGCGACGGTTGGGATCACAAATTGGGCATCTCCTTTTTTAGAAACTCCCCCTATATTAAGCCTAGTAACGGGAAGCCCGCTTTCAACAGCTTCTTTCACACTGGCAATATGTTTAAATAATAGAACAACGCTGTCATTTCCAAATTGATCACGATTCCATTTCTCCACAACCTCTTTATTGCTGTATACTTGAATCTTCAGCCCAGATGACGAATTCGTATTAATATAAATATCTTTCATAAATTCATCTGCTGCTGTTTCATCATCAATAACATAAAGCGCATTCGTACCCAAACCTTTTGACCATTTTGTCATGACTTGTCCATGAATTAAGCGCTCGTCAACCCTTACCAAGTTAATTTTCCCCATACAGACCTCCCTTTCGACACTAAAAATTTACTTCTTTATAAAGTTCCGATTCAAATGATAGATTCCAGCAACACTTGTCCCTCTCACCGTTTCGATTAATTTTGTTGTATCTTCTTCTGATTGAAACAAAGTCAATAATTCAATTAACATGGGCATATTGACTCCAGTTAATATATGCAACTCAAACTTGCTCAGCAGAGATAACGATACATTTGACGGACTTCCCCCCAACAAATCGACAAGGATGACTGTTTCTAATCCCTTTTTTTCATTCTCCACTACAATCTTACTAGCTTCTTCACGCAAATCATCTACTGATGCACTTGGTTTAAGAGCTAATGCACATAAATTTTCCTGCGGTCCCATAATCATTTCCGCACTTTTTATGAGCTCCTTGCCGAACTCCCCATGCGTAATCACTAAAATCGCACGCTTTGCCATATTCCCGCTCCTTTATTCTGTAGGAAACTTAACAAAAGTAAGTCGCCCACGTCAGATCATTAAATCTCCATTACAGTTTTAAAAACAAAAGCTTATAAAATCCGAAGCGCACCAAGGACAATTAATGTACCAGTTAGCCATAATAGCCCTCTTGTAATATTGAATCCTTTCTTATCAAAGTATAAATAAACACCCAATACGGTTAATAACGGCAATAAACCTGGTAAAATCGAGTCCAAAATATCCTGCAGAACGAATTCCTTTTCAGATAGTGTAAAAGAGAGTGAACTACTCACTTTTACATACGATCCGGCCAAGATCCCCATCATGAATAATCCAAGCACAGATAATGCATCAATCATCGTTTTAATTCGGCTTCCAGCTAAAATTTCTTTTGCGGCATTGCGACCTAAGCCGTAGCCCATTCTAACAAAATAGTAGCCGTACAAATATGTGACGAGCGTGAAGCAAATGAACGGAAACAATGCACCAATTGGACTGCCTGCCATTGCCCATGGCAAAGCTATGGCAATAAAAATATATTGAACAGTACCAGAGTCAATTGCATCTCCAATACCAGCTAAAGCTCCCATCAATCCTACTTTTGTATTGTTAATCATGTCAGGGCTTGGCGCTTCATCTTCCTTCCCTTCAGCAAATGCTTTTGCACGGGATTCTTCAAGAGATGCTGTAATGCCAGTCAGCGTCCCTCCACCCCAAATCGCTTGCGTATTAAAGAATAATAAATGTCTTTGGTACGCCTCGCTTAAATCCTTTTTATCTTTATATAATTTCTTTAAAATTGGCATCATCCCAAATAAAAACGATGGCGCGACCATTCTGTCAAATGTATGAGGAATTTCATTTGCCCACCACCATCGTGACCAAGCTTTAAGCAAATCTTTCTTGGTGATTGGCTCTGGATAATTCTCCGGAGTTTGCCTCTTTTCTTCCGTATTCATCTGTCATCCCACCTTTAAAGTTTTTACGCCGGTTCCTTTTTTCTTGTGAATAACACATATAGACCAGCTAAAATGGCTCCGAAAATCGCATAAGTTACCGTGTTGATTTCCAGCCCTTTTAAAGCAACACTCATAAAATAGGCAAGGAAGAAAAACAAAAGTAATTCCTTTTTGCCAATTACGTGCATAATAACAGCAATTCCAAGAGCCGCAAGACCACCGCCAACCACTTCTAAAACGTGAATAACCGGACCATCGCTAATAGAATTAACAAAATCAGCAACAACTGGTGCTCCAAAGTAAAGAGCCACAAACACTAATGGAACATAAAGAATAAAGCTTATTACAATTGGAATAATGATTACGGAAGTAAAAATTCCTCTGTCATTGACTTCTGCTGCATACTTGTCCAATATGCGTAATGCAAACGTATTTAAAAAGAAGCGAAATTGATAAGCATAGCTGCCTAAAATTCCAACTGGCACAGCAATCGCCACTGCCTTTTCTGGAGTGAAGTCACCTAGTACAGCGACAGTTACAGCAATAGCTGCGGCAATCGCAGGTTCACTCGGTAAAGCTCCACCTGGCGCTACCGCTCCCATATAAACCAATTGAATAGCTGCTGTAATAATCATTGCTTCTGTTATATGTCCTGTCACTATCCCCACAACCAGACCTGTCATTAATGGGCTAAAGCGCAAAGTTAAGGTAGCATAGCCAATCCCACGGGACATAACAATCGCTACCCAAATGGCTATTATTAGTGCTTGACCAACGGAAAGTGTTGCCATTTGTTTAATCACTCCCTCGTATAATTAAAATGTTAGTTATTTCACAAACTACTGCAATACTCTCCTCCCTCCATTAAAATAGAAGTGAAACCATCATATTTATACTAAATTACTTCTTTACCACACTGTGTCCCCCAAATTCATTTCGCAGGGCGGCGACCACTTTTGCTGAGAAGCTATCTTCTTCTAAAGAACGATTTCTCATCATAAGCGACAAGGCAATAACCGGTACAGGAACTTCTAACTCAAAGGCTGTTTCTACCGTCCATTTTGCCTCGCCTGACGATGCCACCATTCCACGAATATGTTCAAGTTCAGCATCTTTTTTTAAGGCAGATTCAGTCAGTTCCATTAGCCAGCTGCGAATGACGGAACCATTGTTCCAAACTGAAGCCACTTCTGCCAAATCAAAATCATAGCGACTTTGATTCAGCACTTGAAAGCCCTCGCCAATCGCTTGCATAAAACCGTATTCAATTCCGTTATGAACCATTTTTAAGAAATGGCCACTCCCAGATTCCCCCGCATATAAGCAACCTCCTTGAATGGAAATTGCTTTAAATATTGGTTCCAGCCGTTCAAAAACGTCGCGCCTGCCACCGATCATTAAACAGGCTCCTCCATTGGCACCAGCGATGCCTCCGGATGTTCCAACGTCTAAAAAATCAATTCCCTTTTCATCAGCCTGGGCTGCACGCCGGACGGAGTCCTTATAATGCGAATTTCCTCCATCAATCACGATGTCATCCGCTTTCATTTTTTGGAGGAGTCCATCTATCACCATTTCGCTTGATTTCCCTGCAGGTACCATGACCCATACCACTCTTGGATGTGGCAAACTAGCCAGCATTTGCTCGATGCTATCCACAATATGTAGACCTTTATCTTTTGCTGCTATTCTCACTTCGCTAGATCGATCAAAACCATAGACAGAATGGCCATTGTTTGCTAAGTTTAACGCAAGGTTATATCCCATTTTCCCTAAACCAATCATGCCAATTTGCATCAAATCACTCCTTGTTTAAAACAAGTTGTTTATCATTGCTCACTTTGAGCACAGTAAAATAGGCAGGTGGCAAGCCTGCGATCATTGGGGCAGTCAAATGGCATTATTTTTTTAATCTTTTTGTAGCGTCTCTCAAAATACCTTAAAGTGGATCGAGTAATACAGATTGCCCCAACAACATTTGTTACAACACACCAAGAACATCGAAAGAACAGCGTAACTCCTAGTCGCCTTATGCTGCAATGTAAAGCTAATAGCAGCAAAATAAATAGACAATTTATCCGAATGGCTTTGAAGCTTTTGTTTCATACCATGAATGGAACAGAGTTGCTATCCGTTTCCCCCTGTTCATCTGACAGCGGGACACTCTAATAAACCTGTGTGGAGCAGTCGGTATATGAAACCCCTCTCTGAATTTAAAACAGTATAAGTATGAGTGAGCAAAGCTCCTTTTGTTTGTGATACTGATATGAAGGTGCAACCAAATAAACACGCATATACGTGTAAATAAAATCAAACCAATGTAGACATACGTATGCCTTTTTCAAGCTGAATCAAAACAGCATGCAAGAAGCTCTTCTTAAGAAAACACATTATTCATAGCACTTTAACTTGGGTGTCAAACAAATAAAATTAAGAATACTCAAAAATTCATTTCACAAAAAATATTTGCAGCTATTTAGCACCGGTGGACAAATATCATTTGCTAATTAAAATTATACACGTTTTTGCGTGCGAGTCAACAAAAATAATCGAATTTTCGTATATAAACACGTATTTTCGTACGAAGGGAGAAAAAATTGATGAAAAACATCGAAAATATTGGAGAACGAATTAAATTTTTAAGAGAAAAACATGGATTATCTCAGGCTGCTTTTGCAAAAAGAATTGGTGTGTCCGCTGGAAATGTCGGAGACTGGGAAAGCGAGAAAAAGAAATCTTTACCTGGCGCCAAAGCCATTTATGCTATTGCCAAGGAATTTGAAGTAACGGCAGATTGGCTGCTAGATGGAGAGGAATACATAGTGGATTCAACGTTTAATAGTGGAAATATCGTGATCCAGGATGGTAAACCAGCAATCAGTCCCTCCAAAAATACAGGATCCACTAACGACACAGATTCGAATGAAATAGTGAATCTAACGGCAGAAGCAAAAGAGTTAATTACGATTTTTAACAGCTTAAATAAACGTGACGCCGCTGAATTATTAATGATTGCACGGATGAAAAAAGAGCTCGGTAACCGATGAAAGAAGGGCGCTAATGATGAAGATGTATCTTACCATTAGCGCCCTTTTATCCCCTTCTCTATCCCTTAATCTAAAGTACGAGTGATAGTGTTATGTCGTTACTCTAATCTTATTAGATTCTCGTCAGAATCGGGAGTTTATATGCTTTGTCCTTAAAACTATTTTTAAATCCCAATAAATATTTCAGAGCCAAAAAAAGCGTATCATTAGTATAGTACGATAAAAAAAACTGCTGACCTAATGTCAACAGCTTTTTTTATGACCCGTACGGGATTCGAACCCGTGTTACCGCCGTGAAAGGGCGGTGTCTTAACCACTTGACCAACGGGCCAGAAATGGCGGAGAAGGAGGGATTTGAACCCTCGCGCCGGTTACCCGACCTACACCCTTAGCAGGGGCGCCTCTTCAGCCACTTGAGTACTTCTCCATATGGCTCCGCGGGTAGGATTCGAACCTACGACCGATCGGTTAACAGCCGATTGCTCTACCACTGAGCTACCGCGGAATACGATGCGTTCTAGCTTCCATAAATTAAAAAAGCAAAGATGGTGGGCCTAAATGGACTTGAACCATCGACCTCACGCTTATCAGGCGTGCGCTCTAACCAGCTGAGCTATAGGCCCATTTTGGAGCGGGTGATGGGAATCGAACCCACGACAACAGCTTGGAAGGCTGTGGTTTTACCATTAAACTACACCCGCATTTTTATTGAATTATACTAGATTTTATCTTCCCTTATTTTGGCCTTCTTTCATGCCTCTAACTCTTCTTGCTTTTTCAGGATGTCATATCGTCGAGGCAACTCGTTGATAAATCATTGAAGCTTTGCTCGTGGCTGTGGTTTTACCATTAAACTACACCCGCATAGTGAAAGTTTTTTTACTACACTATGCTTCGTAAAAAAACTTTGATGGCTCAGGACGGAATCGAACCGCCGACACAAGGATTTTCAGTCCTTTGCTCTACCGACTGAGCTACTGAGCCGTAATAATATTAAATTCCTATAACACATTTTCCGAATGTCCTTCGCCCTCATCTCAGAAAGTTGATTCAAGATGATGCTCGATGAGTGCGCTGGATGCTTATCCTTGCCGCTTATTCATCGTGCTCTACCGACTGAGCTACTGAGCCATCATATGTAAGTAAATGGCGGTCCGGACGGGACTCGAACCCGCGACCTCCTGCGTGACAGGCAGGCATTCTAACCAACTGAACTACCGGACCAAAGTAGTTTCAACTTTATTGAAACTACTCGATTGCGGAGGCAGGATTTGAACCTGCGACCTTCGGGTTATGAGCCCGACGAGCTACCAGACTGCTCCACCCCGCGCTAATAGTATATATCTAGATAAGCGCATGCTACTAGATAGCTTAATGACTGTCCCGATTTCAGTATGCTTACTCGAGGAAGAACTTCAATCGGTACAACTCGCAGTTTACTCAGTGAAGTAACGCTTGTTGCTCCACCCTGCGCTAATAGTAAAATTGGTGATATGGCGGAGGAAGAGGGATTCGAACCCCCGCGCGGTTTAACCCGCCTGTCGGTTTTCAAGACCGATCCCTTCAGCCAGACTTGGGTATTCCTCCGAAATATTATAGGTTGTTTTGCTTATGCAAAAAATAGTGGTGGACCTTGTAGGACTCGAACCTACGACCGGACGGTTATGAGCCGTCTGCTCTAACCAGCTGAGCTAAAGGTCCAATAAAGCTTTTGTGGTAAAATATTGGTAGCGGCGGAGGGGATCGAACCCCCGACCTTACGGGTATGAACCGTACGCTCTAGCCAGCTGAGCTACACCGCCAAATATAATATGATAAATACTCACTTTTATTATGAGCCATTATAAGAATGAATATATTCAATTTATTTCGTTGTGTGAATAATTATTGGTGGAGCCTAGCGGGATCGAACCGCTGACCTCCTGCGTGCAAGGCAGGCGCTCTCCCAGCTGAGCTAAGGCCCCATCATTATAGCATAGTGGTCGGGAAGACAGGATTCGAACCTGCGACCCCTTGGTCCCAAACCAAGTGCTCTACCAAGCTGAGCTACTTCCCGTTACATGGCGCGCCCGAGAGGAGTCGAACCCCTAACCTTTTGATCCGTAGTCAAACGCTCTATCCAATTGAGCTACGGGCGCAATATAACAGTCATTTCCACTACTGTGAAAAAACTTTAATGCCGAGGACCGGAATCGAACCGGTACGGTAGTCACCTACCGCAGGATTTTAAGTCCTGTGCGTCTGCCAGTTCCGCCACCCCGGCTAATAAATGGAGCGGAAGACGGGATTCGAACCCGCGACCCCCACCTTGGCAAGGTGGTGTTCTACCACTGAACTACTTCCGCAAAATTAATCGATTAAAAAAGCAGATATATTATTTTTTCTTGGTGCGGGTGAAGGGAGTCGAACCCCCACGCCTTGCGGCGCTAGATCCTAAGTCTAGTGCGTCTGCCAATTCCGCCACACCCGCATGTTAAAATCATAAGTTCTTTTTACTGACGTATATTAAAGAAAGATATTTTTCCCTACATCGTAAGAACTTTGGTGAGCCATGAAGGACTCGAACCTTCGACCCTCTGATTAAAAGTCAGATGCTCTACCGACTGAGCTAATGGCTCTGAAGTAAATATGCGCTGCTATCAAATTTTCAACTTTGAGATAAAAAGCATCTACGATGTCCCCACCTCAGAAAGTTAACTCAAGCAGCAGCTCGATGGGTACAACTCGCAGCAAATTCATAGATGAATTGCTCGTTGCTCTACCGACTGAGCTAATGGCTCTAAATCTAAAATGGTGCCGGCCAGAGGACTCGAACCCCCAACCTACTGATTACAAGTCAGTTGCTCTACCAATTGAGCTAGGCCGGCATATATGTTAAGACAGAAAATGAAAAGGTACATTATTTTCGCTAACGCGAAAAAATGTTGGTGGAGGATGACGGGATCGAACCGCCGACCCCCTGCTTGTAAGGCAGGTGCTCTCCCAGCTGAGCTAATCCTCCGAAATAGCAATTTATTATTAAACAGCCCGGCAACGTCCTACTCTCACAAGGGGACAGCCCCTAACTACCATCGGCGCTGAGAAGCTTAACTTCCGTGTTCGGTATGGGAACGGGTGTGACCTTCTCGCTATCGCCACCGGACCTATTTAAATTATCAAGACAAATTCTATTATAATGGTTTTAACTTTTTTTTCAAGTAGAAATTCAAAAGAATTTTCCTTCATAACTAATTGTTAAAAATAATTAAAACTTCCTTATAATAAACTTTTTATGTAACATGAGAACATAACAACATGAAAATCTATTGTACCCTCAAAACTAGATAATGGATGAAGAAGAAAAAGACCGAGTAACCTATTTGGTTAAGTCCTCGAACGATTAGTATCAGTCAGCTCCACATGTCACCATGCTTCCACCTCTGACCTATCAACCTGATCATCTTTCAGGGTTCTTACTAGCTTGCGCTATGGGAAATCTCATCTTGAGGGGGGCTTCATGCTTAGATGCTTTCAGCACTTATCCCTTCCGCACATAGCTACCCAGCGATGCTCTTGGCAGAACAACTGGTACACCAGCGGTGCGTCCATCCCGGTCCTCTCGTACTAAGGACAGCTCCTCTCAAATTTCCTACGCCCACGACGGATAGGGACCGAACTGTCTCACGACGTTCTGAACCCAGCTCGCGTACCGCTTTAATGGGCGAACAGCCCAACCCTTGGGACCGACTACAGCCCCAGGATGCGATGAGCCGACATCGAGGTGCCAAACCTCCCCGTCGATGTGGACTCTTGGGGGAGATAAGCCTGTTATCCCCGGGGTAGCTTTTATCCGTTGAGCGATGGCCCTTCCATGCGGAACCACCGGATCACTAAGCCCGACTTTCGTCCCTGCTCGACTTGTAGGTCTCGCAGTCAAGCTCCCTTGTGCCTTTACACTCTACGAATGATTTCCAACCATTCTGAGGGAACCTTTGGGCGCCTCCGTTACTCTTTAGGAGGCGACCGCCCCAGTCAAACTGCCCACCTGACACTGTCTCCCACCTCGATCAGAGGTGCGGGTTAGAATGTCAATACAGCCAGAGTAGTATCCCACCGACGCCTCCACCGAAGCTAGCGCTCCGGCTTCCACGGCTCCTACCTATCCTGTACAAGCTGTACCAAAATTCAATATCAGGCTACAGTAAAGCTCCACGGGGTCTTTCCGTCCTGTCGCGGGTAACCTGCATCTTCACAGGTACTATAATTTCACCGAGTCTCTCGTTGAGACAGTGCCCAGATCGTTACGCCTTTCGTGCGGGTCGGAACTTACCCGACAAGGAATTTCGCTACCTTAGGACCGTTATAGTTACGGCCGCCGTTTACTGGGGCTTCAATTCAGAGCTTCGCGTAAGCTAACCCCTCCTCTTAACCTTCCAGCACCGGGCAGGCGTCAGCCCCTATACTTCGCCTTGCGGCTTCGCAGAGACCTGTGTTTTTGCTAAACAGTCGCCTGGGCCTATTCACTGCGGCTCTTCAGGGCTATGCACCCTAAAAAGCACCCCTTCTCCCGAAGTTACGGGGTCATTTTGCCGAGTTCCTTAACGAGAGTTCTCTCGCTCACCTTAGGATTCTCTCCTCGCCTACCTGTGTCGGTTTGCGGTACGGGCACCTGTTTTCTCACTAGAGGCTTTTCTTGGCAGTGTGGAATCAGGAACTTCGGTACTTGATTTCCCTCGCTGTCACAGCTCAAGCGTATGGCAAGCGGATTTGCCTACTTGCCGCTCTAACTGCTTAGACGCACATATCCAGCAGTGCGCTTACCCTATCCTCCTGCGTCCCCCCATCGCTCAAACAAAAACGAGGTGGTACAGGAATATCAACCTGTTGTCCATCGCCTACGCCTTTCGGCCTCGGCTTAGGTCCCGACTAACCCTGAGCGGACGAGCCTTCCTCAGGAAACCTTAGGCATTCGGTGGATGGGATTCTCACCCATCTTTCGCTACTCATACCGGCATTCTCACTTCTAAGCGCTCCACCAGTCCTTCCGGTCTAGCTTCAACGCCCTTAGAACGCTCTCCTACCGCGTACACCTACGGTGTACACCCACAGCTTCGGTGATACGTTTAGCCCCGGTACATTTTCGGCGCGGGGTCACTCGACCAGTGAGCTATTACGCACTCTTTAAATGATGGCTGCTTCTAAGCCAACATCCTGGTTGTCTAAGCAACCCCACATCCTTTTCCACTTAACGTATACTTTGGGACCTTAGCTGGTGGTCTGGGCTGTTTCCCTTTTGACTACGGATCTTATCACTCGCAGTCTGACTCCCACGTTTAAGTACTTGGCATTCGGAGTTTGTCTGAATTCGGTAACCCGATGAGGGCCCCTAGTCCAAACAGTGCTCTACCTCCAAGACTCGTTCTTCGTGAGGCTAGCCCTAAAGCTATTTCGGAGAGAACCAGCTATCTCCAAGTTCGATTGGAATTTCTCCGCTACCCACACCTCATCCCCGCACTTTTCAACGTGCGTGGGTTCGGTCCTCCATTCAGTGTTACCTGAACTTCAACCTGGACATGGGTAGATCACCTGGTTTCGGGTCTACGACTACATACTCAAGACGCCCTATTCAGACTCGCTTTCGCTGCGGCTCCGTCTTCTCAACTTAACCTTGCATGCAATCGTAACTCGCCGGTTCATTCTACAAAAGGCACGCTATCACCCAGCATGTTTCCAAAGGAAAATATGCATAGGGCTCTAACTACTTGTAGGCACACGGTTTCAGGTTCTCTTTCACTCCCCTTCCGGGGTGCTTTTCACCTTTCCCTCACGGTACTGGTTCACTATCGGTCACTAGGGAGTATTTAGCCTTGGGAGATGGTCCTCCCAGCTTCCGACGGGATTTCACGTGTCCCGCCGTACTCAGGATCCACTCAAGAGGGAACGAAGTTTCAACTACAGGGTTGTTACCTTCTCTGACCAGCCTTTCCAGACTTGTTCGTTTACTCCGTTCCTTTGTAACTCCGTATAGAGTGTCCTACAACCCCAAGAGGCAAGCCTCTTGGTTTGGGCTAATCCCGTTTCGCTCGCCGCTACTCAGGGAATCGCGTTTGCTTTCTCTTCCTCCGGGTACTTAGATGTTTCAGTTCCCCGGGTCTGCCTTCCATCCCCTATGTATTCAGGTATGGATACCATCCCATTACGGATGATGGGTTTCCCCATTCGGAAATCTCCGGATCAAAGCTTACTTACAGCTCCCCGAAGCATATCGGTGTTAGTCCCGTCCTTCATCGGCTCCTAGTGCCAAGGCATCCACCGTGCGCCCTTTATAACTTAACCATTCGGCAAATGATCAGCTACACATCTCTTCGTCATCTTCACTCGTCAGCATCCTCACGTACAGACTACGTACGCTCCGGTACTTCCTCGCTTGATTCCTCGACTTGTTTGCTTCTCATTTCCCTCAACTTTCGGCTTCCGATAAGCGGCGCATCTCTGCGTCAGCTCCCTCTCTACGCTCCTCACGTACCCATTCCGTACGCTCCGATGCTCGTTCGGTCGCTTCCTTGATCTGCTTGCTTCTCGAAACCCTCTTGTTCGGCTTTCAATACATCAACACAACTTTGTGTGATTTCTTGAAACCCTCGCGGTTTACTCTATGAATAAATCAATAGAGAGAAAAACTAAAATGGCGATTACTCGGTAATTTCTTGGTTCTTCTTCATTATCATTATCTAGTTTTCAAGGTACAAACGGCGAATGATAAGCTTCGCATCTTTTCGTCAACTTCCCTCGTTCTGCTCCTCATGTATCAAATACACTCCGGTGCCCACTCAGTCGTTTCCTCAATCTGCTCGCTTCTAATTCACCTTCATTCTATTTTGAGAGATTGCACTCTCAAAACTAAACAAACCATACGGCTATTTTGACTTGGCAAAATAGCTTCATCAACTTTACGATTTATGAGACATCTAAGCCTCAATATTCCTTAGAAAGGAGGTGATCCAGCCGCACCTTCCGATACGGCTACCTTGTTACGACTTCACCCCAATCATCTGTCCCACCTTAGGCGGCTGGCTCTAGTGGTTTCACTGAATTTCCGACTACTTTTATCAGATACTCAGTGAAACCACCAGTTACCTCACCGACTTCGGGTGTTACAAACTCTCGTGGTGTGACGGGCGGTGTGTACAAGGCCCGGGAACGTATTCACCGCGGCATGCTGATCCGCGATTACTAGCGATTCCGGCTTCATGTAGGCGAGTTGCAGCCTACAATCCGAACTGAGAATGGTTTTATGGGATTCGCTCCACCTCGCGGCTTCGCTGCCCTTTGTACCATCCATTGTAGCACGTGTGTAGCCCAGGTCATAAGGGGCATGATGATTTGACGTCATCCCCACCTTCCTCCGGTTTGTCACCGGCAGTCACCTTAGAGTGCCCAACTGAATGCTGGCAACTAAGATCAAGGGTTGCGCTCGTTGCGGGACTTAACCCAACATCTCACGACACGAGCTGACGACAACCATGCACCACCTGTCACTCCGTCCCCCGAAGGGGAACGCCCTATCTCTAGGGGTGGCAGAGGATGTCAAGACCTGGTAAGGTTCTTCGCGTTGCTTCGAATTAAACCACATGCTCCACCGCTTGTGCGGGCCCCCGTCAATTCCTTTGAGTTTCAGCCTTGCGGCCGTACTCCCCAGGCGGAGTGCTTAATGCGTTTGCTGCAGCACTAAAGGGCGGAAACCCTCTAACACTTAGCACTCATCGTTTACGGCGTGGACTACCAGGGTATCTAATCCTGTTTGCTCCCCACGCTTTCGCGCCTCAGCGTCAGTTACAGACCAAAGAGCCGCCTTCGCCACTGGTGTTCCTCCACATCTCTACGCATTTCACCGCTACACGTGGAATTCCGCTCTTCTCTTCTGCACTCAAGTTCCCCAGTTTCCAATGACCCTCCACGGTTGAGCCGTGGGCTTTCACATCAGACTTAAAGAACCGCCTGCGCGCGCTTTACGCCCAATAATTCCGGACAACGCTTGCCACCTACGTATTACCGCGGCTGCTGGCACGTAGTTAGCCGTGGCTTTCTGGTTAGGTACCGTCAAGGTACCGGCAGTTACTCCGGTACTTGTTCTTCCCTAACAACAGAGTTTTACGATCCGAAAACCTTCATCACTCACGCGGCGTTGCTCCGTCAGACTTTCGTCCATTGCGGAAGATTCCCTACTGCTGCCTCCCGTAGGAGTCTGGGCCGTGTCTCAGTCCCAGTGTGGCCGATCACCCTCTCAGGTCGGCTACGCATCGTCGCCTTGGTGAGCCGTTACCTCACCAACTAGCTAATGCGCCGCGGGCCCATCTATAAGTGATAGCCGAAACCATCTTTCCGCTTTCGAACATGTGTTCAAAAGCATTATCCGGTATTAGCTCCGGTTTCCCGAAGTTATCCCAGTCTTATAGGCAGGTTGCCCACGTGTTACTCACCCGTCCGCCGCTCAAGCAACAAGAAAGCAAGCTTTCTTGTGCAAGCGCTCGACTTGCATGTATTAGGCACGCCGCCAGCGTTCGTCCTGAGCCAGGATCAAACTCTCCAATAAAGAGTAAGATTAGCTCTTATGTTTAAAATAAACGTTGGCTAGTTTCAGCTTCTTAAGAAAGATAGCCTCCACTATAATTATTTGTTGACGTATGATTTGTTTAGTTTTCAAAGTACAATCATGGTTAAATTAAGAACCTTTAACCAAAACGCCACTTTGGAAGCGACTCTATAAATATAACACAAAACCTTTCCTTAAGTCAACAGTTTTCTTGATAATTATTTTGTTGTTTCTTAAGGACAAGAAATAATATACCATGTCTTAAAAATGATTTCAATATAATTTTTGATTTTTTTACAATAAAATTTAAGTTCCCCATTACCTCCGCTCCATTTTCTATCTTCCAGTAATAAAAATAAAGATCCCTCATATTAATTACTAGGAGAAAGAAATAATGTTCTAGAAAGGATTGAAAGACATGCTAGAATCCGTAGCTTTATATCTATCATTTATCATGGCAATCTATTTATTCATTTATTCCTATATCGAGGGGCTCAAAATCGCTAATTCAGAAGAAAAAGTTCGGGGCGGTACCTTTATTTTTACGATTACCTTAGCATTTATCTTTTCAGGATTTACTTACATTCTTTAAAAGCGCAAGAGAGGGCTTATATGGCACCTCTCTTATCTTCCTGTAAAACTGCACAAAGGACAGCATCCATATATTTACCTTGTATAAAGAACCTTTTTCTAAGGATTCCTTCTTCCTTAAAACCATTTTTCTCAAGGACTTTCTTAGAGCCGTAATTAAAAGGGGAATATAGTGCCTCGATTCGATTGAAGTTCATTTCACTAAATCCATACTCAACCAATGCTCGAACTGCTTCAGACATAATCCCTTTTCCCCAATAAGCAGGGTTAAGATCATAACCAATTTCTCCTTTTAAATGCTCCTCTTCAAGCGAATGAAAACCACAAGTTCCAATGATTTCATTTTCTCCTTTAAGGGTAATTCCCCATCTAATCTGATTTCTGGACTGATATCGAAAAAGGAGACTATCAATTAGCTCCTCTGCCTCCTGTAATGAAGAAAGCTGCTCCCTATCGTAATATTTCATCACTTCCTTCTTAGACAAATAGGAATAAATCCCATGTGCATCATGGCAATGCAAATTTCTTAAAATTAACCTCTTCGTTTCAATAATGGGGAATTTCATAAAAGGAGCATCCCAGCCCATAATATTTCCTCATTTCTTCTTAAGTCACTCGTTATTCTTTTTCCTGCTTTACTTTTATTTTAGACATTTTTCCTTCTATTAAGAAGAACGCTAATGATGCCATTACAATTAATCCTCCAAGAATTTGTGTCAACATAATTTTTTCGTTCAATAAATAATAGGCAAGTATCGTTGCTCCAATTGGTTCTAATAAAATAGCCATCGAAATCGTTGAAGTGCTTAACCATTTAATAGACCAATTAAATAAGGTATGCCCTAATAAAGTTGGAATGATCGCCAGTAAAATGAAATATAACCAGTCACTCGTTGGATAGTTCATTAATGGTTGTCCTAAAATAAGAACATAAATAAATAGTGTTATCGCACTAATAGCATAGACGACAAATGTGTAAGTTATAAGTGAAACTCTTTTTCGCACTGATTGTCCAAACATTAAATAAGCGGTAACTAATGCACAGGCAATAAGCGCAAGAATATCACCGAATAAGGCGGAACCGCTGATTTTGAAATCACCCCAGCTAATAATAAAACTGCCGATGATCGCCATAACCCCACAGAAAATCGCCCGCACCGAAAACCTTTCCTTAAAAAATACATAAGTGCCTACAAACGCAAAAAGCGGCTGCAATGTAACCAACACGGTGGAACTCGCTACAGACGTATAATTTAATGATTCAAACCAGAGAATGAAGTGAAATGCCAGAAATACTCCTGCAACCAAAGAAAATAGCCAATCTCTCTTCGTAATAAGACGCAGTTCACTGGCATACTTTATTAAAAACACAGGAAGCATAATGATTACTGAAAAAAACAAACGATAAAAAGCAATGACCTCGGAGGGAGCTTGTGATACTTTTACAAATATAGCCGATGTCGAAACTGCAATAACACCAACGGATAAAATAAAATATGGATTTACTTTTGGCCCCATCAAATAAACTCCTTAAAATGCGGCTTTGTTAGATGTCAGTATTGATTTTTGGCTCATCTTCTCCATGAATCCATAAAGCTTAACTTTAAAGGCATGTGAAACCGGAGTTTCAAACGAATTGAGCAACAATATTGTTAACAAAGCGTTAAATTTAAAAATGAACATCCACTGTAAGGTGCATATCATTTATTTTACAACCTTTAATAAGTCAATTACCATGAAAATAATAATTTCTTGAAATCAATCATATGGTTTTGAAAAAAGGTGGGGAAAAGATGCTTGGTTCTGATATGGAAATTCTCATGAAATTGGGAATATCAACTTTCCTTGGATTAATTATTGGACTGGAAAGGGAATTGAAAAGAAAACCCGTCGGTCTTAAAACGAGTTTAGTCATTTCAATCGTAAGCTGCCTTCTTACAATTGTATCGATTGAGTCTGCCTATATGGTACCACCGAGAGAGGATATAAACATTACAATGGATCCACTTCGATTGGCTGCACAGATCATTTCCGGGATTGGCTTCCTTGGAGCCGGTGTTATTTTACGAAGGGGAAATGACAGCATTTCAGGACTAACGACTGCTGCATTGATCTGGGGTGCGGCAGGAATTGGAATTGCCGTAGGGGCAGGCTTCTATATTGAGGCAACTGCAGGAGTGGCATTGTTAATCATTAGCGTTGAAATCGTTCCAATTATTATGGGCTGGATTGGCCCCCGTCAATTGCGGGAGAAAGAAATTAAACTTCAGCTTAATGTACAAGATAAAAATAAAATCGTCGAAATCATTAACCATTTAAAAGGGGAAAAAATTTCCCTCAAACATTTACGAATCAAAGATTTAAACGACAATGATCATCTTGTGCAATTAAGAATAACTGTCCATCATAAAAGATTAACAACAGATGTGTACCATACTGTTTCAAAAATTGACGGTGTACGGAGCGTTGAAATTGAAAGTATACATTAAAAGACTTCTGACTCTGTCCACAATTGCTTAATTTCTTTATTGCTTTACCTTGTCAGGGTCCTCATTCTCTTTATTGGTAACCCGCTCTTCCCAAAGCTCGGCCCCTTAAAAGCAAACATTATCCATCTGTCTACAGAGAACTGCTATCAAATATTTTTTAATCAAGCATTCAATTAAATGCTTTTCCCCTCATAAAAATCTATATTTTTAATGCTCACGTCCTTATCACAATTAAATTTCTCTTGATCTTTTGATTGATTTCCCTATATAATAATCGATGTAAAAGATCGTACGGGGGATTAGCTCAGCTGGGAGAGCGCAACGCTGGCAGCGTTGAGGTCAGGGGTTCGAGCCCCCTATTCTCCATCCCGAAAAGCCTTGTGTATCAAGGCTTTTTCTTTTTGCTTCATTTTATCAAGCATCACTATTTTAAGTATTGTTGACGAATTGTCGCCAAAATGGTTTTTATTAAATTTTCAGACTGTATTCCCTACTAAAGCATAAAATTATGAGCAATCCTTGTTTACAATCGGGTATGCAACTGGCAGCTTCACTATAAAATCAATCAAAACTTGTACATTCAAACATTAAAAAATACACCCTTTCCAAAATTGCGCTCACTTTATGGTTCAATCCTCTAATCATGGACAAACTATATCCGTAAGATTAACCTGATAATTATGTCCAATGGAGTGATAGCATGATGAATTTTCCAACTATACATACAAACTTTTGGGATGCAATAGTAGCAGTCCCTTCTGTAATGGTCTTAACACAGATCATTAAAGTTATTTTTAAAATCCCGAAACACTTTGTACCAACACTAGCACTGGTTATCGGTTTGGCAATCTCTACTTTTATTAGTCACCGTCATGATTTGCTTGCAGGACTTTTCATGGGATGGTTCTATGGCTATGCCGCAATAGGTTCATATGCAGCAACTAAAACCGCACTTATTTATTTCAGAAACCGAAAGTAGCCTGGCAGTTACAACCTTTACCGATGCAAAGGAAAAACAACATATGCAAAGATCGGCCCTAAAAAATCTATAAACAAATCCATGCAGGCGATGCTTGTTTTAGTACAATGGATTTAGTAATTAATCTACTCTCAGCTATGTTAAGTATTTTTTTAAATTAAAAATTGTTAATCAACGGTATTTTCTAAAACACATATCCATCGCTAGATGCTGCTTTGATTGAATAATGAAGAATTTCCGCATATAACGATCATTCAAAGCATTTATTTTCTCTAAATTATGCTCAGGCTTAGTCGTTTTCGGAATTAATTATAACGAAATCATATAAATGCATTTTTGTATTAAAAGTATTCAACTCAGGAAAATCTTTCAGTACTAGCTCCTCCTGTCTTTTTCCAGATAGGAGGTTGTATTCCGCAATTTTTGCTCGCCTATTTTCATGTTCAAGGGAGAAGACATGAAGAGTGCCATTTTGTTGGAACACTTCTACGCTTCCTTCAAAACTGGTCTCCACTAGAGAAAATGCTTTTTCACTGTTTCCTGTCTCAGTCGATATTCGATAAACATCTCCGAAGCCATCGATAAAGTAAAGATTATCTTGATAAAGGAATACACATCTTTTATAACTAAAAGGTATCTGCTTGTAAAAAGTTTGCTCATCATTGGCATACGTCGCCACTTTTGTAAACTGATACTTTTTTGACTGCAAATTAACCTTGACCATTTCGGTTAAAGCTCCAGTTTGCCGAATGAAATATAAATGATGCCCATCCGTCTGAAGTTGTCCAAATGTAGTGCTGTTCTCTTCCTTCTCAATTTCCAACATTGGCTTAACAATTGGCTTTTCTCCTAATATTACTTCTTTGAACTGATAGCTTTTTTCATCTTCTGATGATGACAGTGTATAAAGACTCCCTTGATGCAACACAGAGGCTTCAATAAAGAAAGGAATGATCCCTTTTTCGAAATGCCCATCCTTTTCCCAATAAATATCCGAACGGTAGCCTCCGTTTGTTTTATCGTAGCCAGAATTAAAAACAGCATAAAAACCAGCCGTTGATTCAAGGAATCCGATATGGTCTCCCGTATGCTGGTAATCATCTCTTTCAATCCTCTCAAACCCTTTCGAAATTTTATAAAAGCGACTCTTATCCGCTAATAGAATCTCATTCTCTTTCACACCAATGCTTCCCAACTCCAGTCCTTCCATTTCATAAGTCATCGGTTTACCCCTATGATCAATAAATACTGCTGCACTTTTTCCTCCGCCATACGTATCTTGGTCGGCAGTAGTTGAGAAATAAACAATCGCTTTCTTACTATCTAAGAAATTTTCCTCTTCAAGCTCCCTATCACTTGCTTTTTTCGAACCGCTATTCTTTGTAAAAAACCAGCCTACCAATATCGTTAATAAAACGAAACAAATGAGCACCATCCATCTCTTCCTCATACGTTCTCCTCATACTTAATTTAGTAAATAAAGCGCTTTCAATTTGCATCAAGATGAATTAAAAAACGAACATTTATAAAAGGATTGAGTACAAAAACTACTTTTAACATCAATGATGTTGTAAATATTCGTTTTTTAACTCCATATTCCCTTATAAAAATACCAAACCTATTGATAAATCCAAGATTTAAACGAACCTTTAATTGATCGTCGCGATCGTGGTTGTGTAGGATGAGGCGGTAATATCACGTGGATAAACCCCCAAGCCACCATTATGGTCTATATCGATGTTAGCTTTCAAAGTGAAGGCGGACCAAAGTAATTTTGAACAATTTTTATCTCCGTCGTGCCCTGTTAATCTATTGGTTGCAAAGTTAAAAGAATATGAGCTTCCCACCTGACTGACTGCCCAATCTGCTGCGTTATTTTTTTGAGTAGTCGTTACGTTTACCCTTTGAATAATACTATTTTTTTCTACATTGCGAGCATTATATTTAATCTGACGAACACCATCACCCGGAACCGCTTCGACGATTTTATCAGAAGCTGAATACATCCCTACATGACCATGGTTATAGTAAGCGGTATAGGAATCCGAATAAAAAATATTTCCTTTCGTACTCATCGGCAACACATAGGAACCCGATGAACCGCCAAAAATAACCGTATCTTTTTGTTCATTGCCATTTTCCTTCGCTACCCTGTCTCCCTCTTTTTTATCCGTTATTAACTCTTGATAAACCATTTTGATCACTTCGTCTTTTGACATTTTTTGAGATTTGGCATAGTCGGTAATCGATTCAAGAATTTCTTGTTCTGTCGTACCAGGCTGAAGTTGAACAATTTTCTTGAGGTACATGTCAATTTCTGAGGATTTAGCATAGCTAGACGGTGAGAATAAGAGTGACAGTCCTAAAACGATAGCAAAGCTGACAAAGGCTCTTTTCCTAATAACCACCATTTTATTCCTCCTTTATTGAGATTCCCTAGGATATTATGACGAAGATGGAAAATATATGTATAGTAATTAAGTTAAAAATTGTTAATTCATTGTTTAAATAAAATAATATAAAAAGCTGTTCTTTACGGTACTGCACACCAGAAGTTTAGAGTTAATAATCTAACCTCTGGGGTGTTTTTGTATGGCAAAATATAGTGAAGTATTTAAATTAAAAAAAAATGAAAGGGCGGCCTTCTATGTCTAAAAATCATAAAGCAAAATTACCAAAACAAGAAAAAGAGTTATCTCGTGAAGAACTATTAGAACGAGAAAATGAACTTCTACGTTTAGAGAATGCCTATTTAAAAAAGTTAAAAGCTTTTCAAGAAAATCCGAATGCATCCCTCGAAAAGCACAAAAGCGTTGGCATTCGAACTCAAAGAAAAGCAACCTGTGCGGATAATGCGGCAGGAAAATTTCTTTGGGGTCCTCAAGCAAGAGATGTATTATGGAGAAGTATTAGTATCTTATGAAGAGCTAAAAAAACAAATTGTTGAGTACATAGATTACTACAATAATAAGCGTATAAAAGTAAAATTAGCTGGTTTAAGTCCAATACAATACCGAACTCAAACCAGCCAATCAGCTGCTTAATAAAAACTCTAACTTTGTGGGGTCACCACCATAAAGAACAGCTCTTTTTTAATTTATAGTCGTTTTTCTTCTATAGAAAAGAATTAGTAAACCGAATATCATTAGAACCAGTCCACTTATGATATTCATGATTGAACTTTCTTCCCCTGTTTGTGGGAGAACATTTATGTCACTATTTTTAGGAGTTTTTGATCCCTTCTGCTTCGAATTTTCCTCTTTTTGATCTCGTTCCCCCGAATTCCCACTATTATCAGAACCATTGTCATGTCCAGGTTGACTCGGGCCTTTACCTCCACCGTTGTCCGGTTTTTCATGCTCTCCCGGCTGCGGATCAGGACTTCGATCTGGGTCTGGACCTGGATCTGGATCTGGATTCGGTCCTGGATCTGGATTTGGATCTGGGCCTGGATCTGGATTCGGCCCTGGGTCTGGATTTGGATCTGGGCCTGGATCTGGGCCTGGGCTTGGTCCCGGACTTGGACCTGTACCACCTGGTTCATTTTTCTTTACTACTTTAACTACTTCTAATTGATTGTTTACAATTGTAAACGGAACTGGAGTGGCGTCTAGTTTATAGTAGGATGGAGCACGTGTTTCGACGAATTGGTACTCTCCTTCCTCCAAATGGTTAACGATAATTTGGCCATTCGCATTTGTGGTATGGGAGCTAATCGTTTTAAATTCTCCGTCTATAAACTTCTTTAAATCAAATCTTGCACCTGATAATAATTTTGTTTCATCATTGCTATCAACTTTCGTTAATTCGACAGCTTGATGAATTTTTGCGTTTTTTATCTCTATTTCTTGATTTATTTCATTCAGTACAATTATTTCAGTATCTTGAATCCCAACGACATATCCTTCTGGAGCTTGTACTTCTTTTAGTAGATACTCTCCCCATAGCAATCGATCAAACACAGCAATTCCTTCGGTATTCGTTGTTTGCGTTTCAATAACGGCTCCAGTCGACGAATCTAGCAGTGTAAAGACTGCTCCTTCTAACTCCTCACCGCTTGCTGCATCCACTTTTTTAACCGTTAAAGCGCCTACTTCACCTTCACCTATTCCTACTCCTGTCGTTCTTTCAACTCTGATCATTGATTCTGACTTTGTCATTTCTTCACTTAAAAAATCCCCTGTGAGAATGACACCATTTGAAATAAAATCGCCAACTTTAGCTAGAATAAGAGACTGATACTCTAATATATATGGTTTTTCAATATCCTGTTTATATATGAGCTCAAATGTTTCATCTCCGTCATCTGTAAGAGGAAATACGATATCATATTCATCAGCACTGACTTCCTCCGCCTTTGTTACTGTTCCATCCGCTGCAACTGATGTGGAGTAAAGTCGAAAAGATTCTTTTAGTAGTTTTTGATTATTAGTTGGTATATCGATCACTTTAGCATTAAATATTTTGGACTGACTAAAGTTAATATTGATTTTCCAATCAATAATCTTCCCGTTTTGCTTTCCAGATTTGTCTGTAAACTCTCCCCCGTGCTTTACAGATACTTTAGCATTTAGCTTCGTCAATTCAGTATTGGCATCATAGACAGTTGCTGTATTATCATATTCTTTTTGGATAAGCTCTCCGTCCAAGCTCGTTTTATATGAAATCAAGTATGGAACTGTAATCTGCTCTTTAAAGATGTCTCTAAACCCTGCTTTTCCATCTGGATTAAGCAAAATCGTGTAATCAATATTCTCTTCCAATTCTTTGAAATCAACGCCATTCGGATCCCCTGTTAATAGCATTTCTTTCACAACAATAGAATCTTCTATTAGGTTCTGGCCTGTTCCAATAAAATCCTCTACGATCGCTTCATTAATCTCTTTCAGATTGTAGTTAAATCCGATCTCCCATGAGATTTCTTTTGTTGCTGCATTATAGGAGCCATTTTTAAAGCCGTTCGATCTCGTATAGTTGTCCGGAGTAAAAGTAGCTGTGAGTTCTTTATCTTTCTTGTTATTTGCTTCGTCCATCCATTCAAGTTGAACACGATTTTCCAAGTATGCTTTTTCTTGATTAACTCTCTCTTCGTAATCAAATTCAGTGTCGTATTGAATGGTCACCATTCCAGTTATCGTGTTCTTAAAGGTAATTTTAAAACTTTCTAAATCAAGCTCATAATCGACTCCTTTTACAAGTTCATCAGATCCGTGAGAAATCTTTAACGTATTTTCTTGAAGTTTTAACCCGCCATTTGTAAAATTATCGTTTAAGACAACATCGTTCATTTCATAGTTGTCTTTATTAAGTTCAATTATCCATGAAATCATTTTATCTTTATAATTTGGATTTCCGTGATGCTTAGACAAAATTTGTTGATAAATGGTTCTTGATGCTTCTTTTGTTTCCCCGCCATATTGAACTGTATTTGTTATCGTTTCTTGGTCAAATACACGTTCTGTTGCTGTTGTCTGATAAGTAATTTTATAAGCTTCTTGAATCGATTCGTTAAATTTAAACGTGAATCCCGATCGATCTTCTTCCAATAGAGGAGTAATATCATATTTGTCAGAAGAAACTTCTTCCGAATTCGCTTCATTTCCATTATCATCAATCGTTACTTTTTCCACTTTGAATGAACCATCCACTAACTTCTGAGTATTATTGAACAGATCCGTCAGCTTCGCTTCTTCTACTGGAATATTCTTTTCATTATAATTAAACTTAATTTCCCAATCGATCGTTTGTGTTGCGCCATTATAAGCTGTCGATGATTTCGCTAATGGAATGCCCCTTCTCACTCCAACTGTAGCGCTAGCTTCCATGTCTTCAATATTCTCTCCTGAGAGAACAGCAGTATTTCTATAACTCGTTCCGTTTGGATCTGTAATGTCTGTGAGAAATTCTATCCGATAGGCAGAGTTGATATTGCCAAAGGAAATACGGAAGTCCTTTCCATCTTCTGTCTTTTCAATCGCTTTAGTAATTTCTTCACCAATCTCTGTTTCCCCATTCATTCTGGTAACAGCTTGTATATTTTGATCGAATTTGCTTGAAATTCTTGTCCTTCGGGGATTGGATCTGTGAACACAGCATTTTCAATACTTTCTAAATGCTTATTGAAATCGATCACCCAAGAAATGCTCCTTGCGTTGTAGCCTTTATCAGGATTACCATTTTTATCAATGCTATTTCCCTGTGGGATAAAGAGGATCGGAATATCTTGTGGTGGCTGCCCTACAATTGGTGTAATTGAGATTTTTCGATCCTCAGTCACTTCCAACGATTCTTGCAATTTGCTTAATACTTCAAGTCTGCCACTTATATTGGAATGTGTTTCAATGAAATGATTAAAGATCATTGTTACTCGACCATTCGCATCAACAGAAAAGGTACCAATTACATCATTCTCAAAATAGATCTCCTGGTTGGTTATCGTTTCATACACTTTCAATTCCTCTGGCAAGTGAAATTCAAAAGTTGCCCCATTTTTATACTTATGATCAATTGGTAAAGCCCATTCATAGTTAACAATTACAATAGTCTTTAGATCAACTTCATCCACTTGCTCACCATTTTGATTCTCAAACGAAAGTGTTGCGTTTGTGAGAATATTTTCTTCAATCATTTGTTGCCCAACTTCAGGAGTCGCCTCATCCTCTGCGGCCATTTCAGCTTGGTCATTGTCAGTCTCTAATGGCTCATTGAATAAATTCTGTTTTTCTTCCGATATTTCGGATGAACTTTCTTCTGCTGTCGCTGGTGGAGCTTCCATTTTCACCCCGGTAAATGCCAATTGTCCGACTCCACCATCACTCATATTCGGATAAATAGTCACCGCAATTCCTAATGAACTAATAACAAAGCTCCCAATCGCATTATTATTGATAGAGAGAGTTCCTGATTGCGTCTCTACTATTTGAATATTGTCTGGAAGGGGAAAGTGATAGTTCTTTTCTTCTTCACTTGCATTGCCGGAAAACTCCCAATCGTAAACAATATTCACCTCATTCGAATCTGCTCCCTTTTCTTCCACCACTTCATTTTTTAGTAGAAATATTTGAGAGCTGTTCGCAAATGCCCCTATCGGACTTAGGAAGCTCTGAAGAATGAGTGTTATCATAACTACATAAAAAACGATTTTCTTCATATATCCTCCTTATGCGTACTTTTCAATTTTGCTTGGACAATCAATCGATCAGTAGGGTTTTTTGCCCCAATTGGTGTACATGTTACTAATGTTAGATATGGGCTTCCTAGCTCATTTAGGACATCAACTCGAGTTCTGTCAACAATATATTTATCCTCTACGATAAAAGTAAATTCTGTCGAACCTTGTTTGACATAAATCTCGTCGTTCATGACTAACTCATCCAACCGATTAAATTGTTTTCCATAACTGGCCCCTCGATGCCCTGCTAATCCAATATTGTTAATTCCAAATTTCTTTTTTGTTTGTAGCAGGCCGACTCCCCTATTTAACGAATTGGCATCAGCACCTTCGAAAATAAGCATTTCTAAATCAATCTTTGGTATAATAAGAATCCCTTTTGCATCCTTAACCATCAAATCGAGTTTAGTTGCTTCCGCCTTTTCTGAATTCCCATTTGTTGTAGCTAGTTGCTTAAAGGCTTCTACCAGCTTCTTTTCTTCTCTTTCAGCCACTTTTTGTTCAATCTGAGGTTGCACAAGTAAGGCAAGTCCACCGATCAACAAGGCAATCCCTGACACGGCTCTGAAGAAATATAACTTACTCATCATTTAAAGCGATTTCCCCCCTCCTCTCTCCAAAGGAATTTTAGATATGCTTGCACATACCTCAACAAATTTTAGTCAAGCCCTCTAAACAAATATTGAACATTTTGATCCATAATTAGGAAAAAGGCATACCCAAATCATTTTCTGTTAGAATTCTGCTTTAAAAATGCAGAATTTTGACGAATAACTATGGGAGGTTTAGAGTTTATTGCGAATTCTCGGTAAAACGCTCATCGTTCAAAAAAGGGCAAAAAAAAGCAGGAGGAGAAAAACGAGTCATTTTTCTTCTCTTGCTTAACCTGCGGCAAGCTTTTTTTAGCAGCCTTTTTTATTTAAAGTAGTTGGCTTTTATATAATTCCTCAATCTGCTCTGGCAATTTCATTCCCAGATCACCTTCATATATAATTTTAAATCCACGATATAATGTTTTCAGCTGCTGCAACTGATTGCTTGAAATTAAAAATTTCATAAACATGAGCATATATTCCTCATTATACAAATCAAACTGAAGTAGTTTTTCTAAACATTTTTCAATGATGAAGCGGTTTTCTTCTACTTCGATATTATCTTTTATAAAGTTCACTAAAACAAATTGAACAGATTTTTTTATGCGCTCCCCTTCTAAAAATACCCAGGGAAAGTCTTCTTCTTCAAGATAATCTCCATCATAAAGATTCAACAACTTTTCGACGGATGCATGATCGATAACATCTTGCTCACAAATTTTAAGAATTTCGGTTACATCACTTTCAGGAGAAATCATTAATTGATAATGATCATTATTAAATTTTAAAGGGTTCTTCTGCACTCCCGCAGCCCTTACCGTTTTTCTAAGCTGATAAACCGTTGTATGCAGAAGCGAAATAGCTTTATCAGCCCTCATTTCCGGCCAAAGATCCTCAATTACTTTTGCTTTATGAACAGGCTTGTCACGAAAATGCCATAAGTAAACAAATAATTCCTTCACCTTTTTCGTCCGCCAAGAGACATCATCACCCTTTGAATCAAGCAAGCGAAAGCTTCCCATCGTGTAAATATACAGCTCTTTGCTTTGAGAAGCAGCTTTCTGCAATTTTTCATACATTTCTAGCTTTTCCCTTATCTTCGTAATCGTTTTTTGAAGACGATTACGCTTTACTGGTTTAAGCAAATAATCAATCACACTGACTTCAAAAGCATCTAACGCATACTCAGGATGGGCAGTAACAAACACAACTTCTAAATGCTCAAACTCCCGATGCAGCCATTCAGCTAGTTCAATACCATGTCTCTCTCCTAATTCGATATCAAGAAAAAGAACATCCACTTGCAGATGAGGAAGTTGCTCCATAGCAGTATAAGGATTTGTAAATGTTCCCACAATCTCAACATCATTCAATGACTGAAGCAAATCTTTTAACACTTCAATTGCATAAGGTTCATCATCCAATATACTAACTCTCATCACTTTTTAACTCCTGGTAAAAGTATTGTGATTTTTGTTCCCACTCCTTCTTCACTTTCCAACGTGAAGGAAGAGCGTTTTATTAATTTGAGCTTTTTAAACGGGTTTGTAAATCCAACCCGCGAATTTCTCCCTTGCATTAATTCCAGTTGCTTTTGCTTTGAAATGCCGACTCCATTATCCTCAACAACAATTTTAACTTGATTATCGACTTTATTGATCGAGAGCTTAACTGTACCACCGTTCCCTTTCATGGCAATCCCGTACTGAACCGCATTTTCAACAAGGGGTTGAATCGTCATTAATGGGATGATTGCATCCGCTGTATCATCGATATCATATTCAACTTGCAAACGTTCATCGAATCTTATTTTTTCAATTTCTAAGTACGATTGAACAAGTTCGATTTCATCTTCTAGTCGTACTAATGAACGATAACTCGTAAAATCAAGTTTCGCGCGAAAATAAGTTGCTAAATGGACCAGCGCTTCCCTTGTTTGCTTCGTATCTGTAAAAGTCAAACCAATGATCGTATTCAGTGTATTATAAAGAAAATGTGGTTTAATCTGAGAATAATACATCGTTAATTCATTTACTAACGCTTCTTTCGCAGATTTCTTCATCGATAAAAGAAACTCAACGCGAGCCTTTAACTCATCTAAAATAATCGGCTTTTGCAAAAAATCATTTGCACCAATTTGCAGTGAATGAATTAAATCAGTTATTTGCCCAGCAGCCGTTAAGATAATGACTGGTAAATCAAATAAGTCAAATTCTTTGCGCAATTGTTGACACACATCAAACCCAGATAAATTTGGCATCATTAAATCTAAAATGACCAAATCAATTTCCTGTTGTTGAATGACCTCTAATGCTGATTCCCCATTATCGACGGCAATAACCGTATATCCTAGTGAGACAATCATATCCATTAATATTTTTAAATTTGGAGGTTCATCATCTACGATTAGAATGGTGTAGTCTTTCTCTCCTTCTACAGATTGTGGAAAGTGATACTGTACCGGTAATTGCTCAATGGGAGCTGTTTGATGTAAAACAACCGTTTTTTCAGTTTTCTCATTGATTTTTTGCCCGTCCTCCACCAATGGAATCGTAAAGGTGAAACAAGAGCCTTCGCCTTTAGTAGACGTTACCGAAATGCTTCCTCCGGAAAGCTCTACTAATTCCTTTGCAATGCTCAATCCAAGACCTAAACCATTTTGGTTCCGATCATGATGATTTTTCACTTGATAAAAGGAGGAAAAAATACGTGTTAAATTTTCTTCATCTATTCCAATACCCGTATCCTCTACTGAAATTTGCATGTAGTTATTTTGCACTTCTGCTGTAACCGTTATTACTCCTTGTTTCGTATACTTAATACTATTATGAATGAGATTAAAGAGGATTTGCTTCAATCTGTTTTCATCTACGTACATCAATGGGAGCGAAGGATCAGTGTGATTTATTAGTTTGACAGATTTTCGATCAGGCAGTAAATAGGACATCTCTGCTATAATATCGCCTACAACTTGAAGGGATGTTGGTGCCGGTTCATTATGAATTTCCCCCCTTTTAATATTCCCTGCATCAAGCAAGTTTTCAACTAATGTCGCTAATCTCCTCCCAACATTATGGATAAGCAGTAAATTTTCCTGTTGTTCTTTTTTTAAAGGACCTAAGAAGCCCTCCAATATTGATTTTGATAGATTAAGAATCACATGCAGGGGCGTCCGTAATTCATGTGACGTCTTAACAAGGAAATCATCTTTAAGAGAATCGAAATGCAGAAGTTCTTTCGTCAACTCATCGACTTTTCTAAAAGCTTGTTGAGATCGATAGCTCATGAGAGACGATAGTCCAATAACCATAAATAAAAAGATAAAGAGCGGTGCTCCTCCAAATTCTACCTCAAATAACAAATTTACTCCTAGAAGAATTCCATAACAGGCATAAGATACAACCACATTTATGATATATAAGGAGCCTTCTATTTTATTACGATAAGCTTTTATCAAAACAAACAGAATGTAACAATAGGCAATACCAATCAACGCAACAACTAAAACTTGCAAAAATATAAGCGGAAAAAAATCCGAAAGCTTTATTGGACGAAAAGGTCCTAAAAATATAGCGGGTACTAAAAGCATAAGACAAAGAGCCATAATCATTTTCTTGTTGGCATATTGTGTAAAAAAGCTGTACACAAATAGTAAAAAGAAGAGTACAGATAAATGAATGGTCATGAGCTGCCATTGCAGCAACATTCTTTCACCAATTTCCGGAAATATCAACATTAATAATCTTTCATTTATTGCTGCTGTATAAAATCCTTGAATGAAACAAAAAATGCTAAAATACAATTCATATAAATTCTTCCGTTGTTGCAAATACGTAACTAAGTATATCAATCCAAATATAAGATAACCGGAGAACACGATCGCATCTAATACTTTAAACAGATCTCGATTTGCCAAGATATTTTCAACTGGACCAAATTTGATTGGACGGAGAATTCCTCCCGTTGTGACTTGATGGCTTGAGACATGGATAACTAATTCAAGCTGATTCTCATCACTATTAACGAAAGCGTTATATCTGGCATTACCAAAAATATATTCTTCTTCATTCTCTGAAGCATTTCCGCTATGTCCGATTTCGTTGCCATTTACAAACATCTTGCTAGAAAAACCAATCATATTAACCTTTATGCCAAAATTTCCTGCAAATGGTGTCTTTATTATCAATCGGTAAGTTCCATAAGGTTTATTTTTTTCAATATACTCATCCCATTTATCTGGGACTTTAATAAACTTCTTTTCTTCTTGATATTCACCAAACGCTAATGGCCTAGGTTCAATGAGAACTCCCGGATAGAATTCCCACTCCCCGTCTAATGTAATCAGTTGATTATCCTCAAATGTTAAGTGACTCACATCTAAGGTGCCCTTTTCAGCTTTTGGCAGTTCGGGATTTTTCCAACCAGATACTGTGAAAACGTACACGACTGTAAATAAAATAAGAATTGCTGATAAAGATAATGTTATTTTTTTCCAATTGGTCACCTGCAAATAGTCATATTCATCTAAATAATGTTTGCTTTATTATTGTGCGATATATAGATTTAAACATACGTCTCTGTTTCCCATTATAAAACAATAGAAAGTTTGTTCAATCCTATTAGAACACTTTCAATAAAAAATAGTCATTTTATTTAATTTTTTGGCTTTGTTATATGTTGGTGTTGATTTTTGGCTCATTTCGAGTGAAACTAAGGTTTCACTCGAAATGAGCCAAAAATCGTTTACTCAACAATATTGTTTAACAAAGCTATGTTTTAAAAATTCAAACGTTAAAATTTGGTAATCAAGAGTATCAAGCATAAGGCTCTCTCACTCGGTAGGTGTAAAAATTTCCAACCATAAAAAAAAGAGAGTCTTTCAAAAGCATTGCTTTAAAAACACTCTCTACGCTATATCTACTTTAAAACCATGAAAATTGTTTTTAATCAAAACATTTCCTTTCTAAATAAATGAAGAAATACAAGAATTAGTTATTTTTAATTTCTATATCATCTGAATCCTCTTGGGCAGCCAATTCCAGTTCTTGCTTTAATATATTAGAAATATTATCGAGTCCCTCTTCGGATGGAACAAAGTAATAAATACGATCTATTATTTGACCCTCGCCCTCTAATTCAAAGGATTTGATTTTAGCAGTATTGATTGAAGAATATACATGTTGCAATTGGAAAATCTCGGTTGGACTTAAACTTGTTGTAACGTTTTTCCCTAGTATTTTAGAAATTTCACCAACCTTAAATAGTGTATTTGTCGAAATGGCCTCATCGATAGTCGCTTCGATAAATTGTCGCTGTCTTTCATCACGGGAATAAATATTGTTAACTTCACGTTTTCTCATTCGCACAAAAGCTAATGCTTCTTCCCCGTTTAACTTCTTCTCACCTTTTTCAAAATAAATTCTTTCTCCACCTGCATATATATCTTTTTCCCAAAATGGTTCTTTAATATCGACGGTAACACCACCCAATGCATTAACAAGATCTCTAAAACCATCAAAATTAACGGTGACATATTCATCAATTGGAATATTTAATAATTGCTCAACTTTTTCAACTGTAAGTTTATTGGCACCATAATCATTCATGGAGCCATATGAGTATGCCGCATTAATTTTATGAGTGCCGGCGTATTTTCCTGCTTCCTCCTCTGTAAATTCCACTCTAGTATCACGCGGAATACTAGTTATCGTTACATTTGCTGTTTTAGGATTTAATGTAACAACAATAAGGGAATCTGCTCGCCCATTTTCTCCGCTTGTTGCATAATTCTCGACACCAATTAATAAGAGCGATGTCGGCTCCTTTCCTATATTAACAGCTGTATTTCTCAGCTCTGAGTTACCATCTGGACGCTCTATCTCTTCATATGCTTCAGTTGCTGCGTTGTAAACATGAATAAAAAAGTATCCACCATAAGCAACAGTCGTGACCACTAATAGTAAAAGAACACTTATTGTATATTTTTTCCACTTGGACATTCTCTTTTTTTTCACTCTCAAACACATTGCCTCTTTTCTAAGCTAAATTTATTTACAGCGATGAACTGGCTTTTTTAAAATACAAATTTGAAGCAGATATTGAGGATCGCATTCATTCAAGACTAGAATGAGAGATTCGGAGTTATTTATTACTCCACTTTAAATTGTATCGGCTTCATCGATTCATCTATTGCTTTCATTTCATACCCATTTTCGTGAAAATAACTCAACAGTTCTTCTAAATGATTAGCTGTAGTTGGTTTCTCATGCATTAATACAACCAATGGTCTCTTACCAACATATTGGTTTACCTGCTGAATAACATTGTTCACATACTCACCTCTCGGCATCTTCCAATCCTCGGAATCAATATTCCAGTCCCATAAAATGAAATGATCACGTTCAATCACTTCCCTAAATGGAGAAGTAATATATGGTTTTGAACCATAAGGTGCTCTTATCAAACGCGAGTTTAGATTGGACTTATCAAAAATTGCATCCAGTGTTTCATTCATTTCTGATGCAAAATTTTCAGGAGAATGATAGATTTTAGATACATCATGTGTGACGCCATGAGCACCAATAGAGTGACCACTTTCAGCCACTTTCTTCACTATATGAGGATTTTGTTCGATATTTGGCTTCAACATAAAATAAGTTGCTTTTGCATGATACTGATTAAGCAAATTTAGTATTTTTTCTGAAGCAGTCGAATGCGGTCCATCATCAAAAGTTAAATAGACAACCTTGCCAAGTTCTAAATCTTTTTTCTCTTTATCTTTCTTTATAGGATCATTAGCTTTCTTTGTGCCCTGATCAGCGCTTTTATCTATTAAATCATTCGATAGTGGGTTATCAGCACTTTTGACCTTTTCCTCTACGATTTTGGGATCTGCTGCTTTAGATGATTCAAACATTTGCCCGACAACCTTCCCTGCCCATGTAACACATAATGAGACGATTAATAAAGAAAATATGACAACGGCTATTTTTCCCTTAACATTCAATTTATATCTTTTTCTTCTCTGTAAGTTTGACATATTCTTGCCCCCTAATAATACCACTGCTACATTGTAATCTTCTTTTTATTAGAATGATAGTAGCTATTATTTTTATATATTTTGACAAAACCCGACATATTTCTTTGCAAGATTTAATATAAACTACAATTGTCATAGAAGTTTGACCTACTTGTAAACAAAATGTCACAAAAAAATCTATCAACCTTTTGGTAAAAGAAATGATGGAGATTTACGTTAACACTATTGCCATTCATACGACTTTGACCATGTCCTTACGTAAGATATAGTTGTAAGGCATGAGCTAAAGAAGTACAAATTAAAAAGCCTCATTTAGTCAAAAACTAAAATGAGGCTTAATCAATCATAAATTTAAATTTTTTTTACGTCTAAAAGGCCACTATATAAGCAGAGTCATTATTTGGAACAATTTGCGTTAAGGAGCCTTCCGCCGGTGAACTTTGCTTCTGTCCATGAATGAGAAGATTATTGCCATCAGGACTCCAAAACAAATCAAACGGCACGATGCCATGATATACAGGTTCTTGAAATAAAATATTCCTTCCTTGAAGTTTTCCTGCATAAACGGTGTCACGATCGTATAAAAAATAAGCTATTTTCTTGCGATCAGGAGAAAATTTAAAACTGGTTACTTTTTCAAGTAGAGCTGAAAGTTCACCATTCCGCTGATCGTACTCATAAAGAGTGTTTTCTGGTCCCAAAAATACAAACTGGTTATTATTCAACCATGTAGGTTCACCAAGTGTTCTTAACTTTTCGGACTGAAGATTAATCCCATTATCAGTAATGGTTCCCATGATGATACTGGAATCTCGTTTTGAGTTCGGTAGTATCGTCAATAACAAATTATCACCATTATCAGAAATGCTTATAGCTGTTGGGGATTCATTCTCTATCTCCTTTAATGGATATGTTTTAAGTGATCCCGTGTCTGTATCGAAGAGATGAACTTCCGCTGGCTGCTTTTTCTTTGCCGCAAGTACAAGATAGCAAATATAACGGCTGTTATTCGACCACGCTCCTCCTTGTACGTACATTAATTTATTATAATCAATGGTAGCTATTTCCGTTTTACTGCCATCCTGAACTGATATCAAGTTTATGATTCCCTTATTTGAGGTTGAAGACATCATGATTTCAACCATCTTCTTACCATCTGGTGAGACTAACAGATTGAAAGTATACTGATGCCATTCTTGTAACATCTCCGGCGTTTCATAAGGGAACGCAAGCGTATGAAGATAATCAGGTACCCGTTTGGCAACCTCTTCCTTTTTAAAAATGCCAATAATAGAGTTCTTTGAGGACCAACCAAATAATTTATCAACAGCAGGGAGAGGATAAATCTTTTTTACCAGAAAAGGATGGGAATTATGATTTTCAATATTGTTTTCTTCCTGTGCTGGAATCACAATTGTTTCCGCTCTTTCTCCACTGCAACCGGATACGAACAGGACAATAAGCAATGCGATCGATAACCAGCCAATAAACTGCTTGTTCAAGATGGTTCCTCCTCTCCTAAACGATTGATTTCCATCGCAACAATGGTCTGATTTTCCTCATAGAACATTTTGATCGCACCTTTGTGTTCCTCAACGATCGCTTTTACAATGCTTAACCCTAGCCCCATACTTCCCTTTTCTGTAGTTTGATTGCTGGCTGAATAGTGTGGTTGAAACAACTTGGAATATTGGACATCCTCGAAGGGCGGGCTAGGATTCTTAAAAATAAGATGAATTTTTTCTTCAACTGCCTTAGCTTCAACCATTATTTCTGAATTAGCGGAGCTGTACTTAATGGCATTATCAAGCAGATTAATAAATAACTGGCGTAATCTATCGGCTTGGCCATACACATATAAATTTTCTTCAATTTCAGCTTGAATTCTTTTCTTATATCGTTCTGCCCGAAACGACATTGACTCGCAAACATCTTTTAAAATTCCCCCAGCATCCACTCTGTCAAACTTTTGATTAATAGAAGAACTCCGTGATATTTCAAGAAGCTTTAACACCAAATTGTGAAGACGCCTACTTTCTTCTATTATGTGATTCATTCCTTTATTAAAAAACTTCTGATCAGATTCACCCTTTTCTTTTATCATTTCAGCATATCCCAGTATGGAAGTTAGCGGTGTTTTAAGCTCATGGGTAATATTATCATAAAAGCGCTTTTCCTGTTCATTCAGTTCTTTTAACTGATCACGATCCTTTTCAATCGTAGATATTTGATCTTTTATTCTGGAAATCATTTCATTAAAATTAACAGCAAGTTGACCAATTTCATCTTTTCTATGAAAATTGATATCTACATCCAAATTCCCTTTCTTAATATCTGATGATGCCTCCGTCAGCTTTGTCAGTGGAATCGTAATATTTCTGGAAAGAATGTAAGAAAAAAGGTACGCGACTGCAAATATTGCCAATGCAATATAAAAAATGAAATCGACAATTTCTCCACTCTGTTTATAAAGGAGACTAAAATCCTTGGAAAAGCGGAGTATTCCTACTTTCGTTCCGTCAATGACAACTGGATATGAAAAAAGAGCTTCTGCCTTACTCCGATCATAAATAATATGATAAGCAGTATTTCCACTAATAGCCTCTTTTAGATCTTCATCACTTTTCTTTAAAAATGCTGCTTCATCAGACGATGCTAACAATTCACCATCTACGCTATAGACACTAACATTGCTGCCTGTCGAATGTGTTAAATCATTTACCATGTCTGTAGCCATATCACTAAAATAAAGTTCATTGCTTTTATAATGATTAATCAAAAACGCTTGTCTTACATAAACAATACTATTTTTTTTAAGATCAACTAAATCTGAAGTAACAACTTTTTGATTGTTTGACCATATCGTCTCTTTTACCGTTTGATTAAGCACAAGAAAAGAAAGGACAAAAATAACAAAAAAGCCAATAATAAACTTAGCCTTTATCGTTCGAAACATCCTTTATCCCCCCAGCTTCTCAAACTTATATCCGATCCCAAAAACAGTAGTAATCAAATCACCTGCATTTAGCTTTTTACGGAGCCTTTGAATATGAGTATCGACCGTTCGGGTGTCCCCTACGAAATCATATCCCCATACAAGATTTAACAGTTCGGAACGAGAGTAAATTCTTCCACGTGATTCAATCAAGGTCATGAGTAAATCAAATTCTTTAGGTGTCAATTCTACTAATTGCTCATCCTTCTTTACCAGCCTCTCCTCTGGAATGATCACAAGATTTTTAATGCGAATTATTTCGCTTTCCGTATTTCCTTGTTCGCTTGAATTCGCATGATTTAAACGACGAAGAATCGTACGAATTCTTGCCACGATCTCTCGAAGATCAAATGGTTTTGTTATATAATCATCAGCGCCATATTCCAATCCTAGTACTTTATCCGTGATATCAGATTTGGCCGTAATCATCAGGATTGGAATATTATAGTTCTCCGTAACCATTTTACATAAATCTAAACCGCTGCAATCAGGAAGCATCCAATCAAGTAAAAGAAGATTAGGTTTGAACTCTGCCAATTTACTCATTCCTTCCGATCCGCTTGTTGCAATACATGTTTGAAAACCTTCCGATGTAAGTCGATAAGATAATAAATCCGCAATCGGTTCATCATCTTCAATAATAAGAATCCTTGTTTCATTCATAAACAGTCACTCATTCCTTTTTCGTATGTACTTATACTTCGCTATTATTTAAAGCTTTGTTAAACAGAATTTTGTTGATCAAACGCTCTGTTACTCATTGCGTGTGAAACCTTGGTTACACATGTCTGCTAGTAAGTATTTTTGAAGGTCAAAGGGAAGATAATCCAAAAATCAACACCGACATTCAACAAAGCCATAAAAAACATAGATATTCTCTAAATTATTGTAGCACAACAAATTCTGCAGGACTTCATTCCCCCCTGCTTTTTAATTCTTCCGCACTGTTTGTACCTTATTTCGATGAAAAGCCTTCGTTTTTCTTGCCTTTTCGCTCTAATGAAGAACGGATTTTACTCAAGAAATCAATAGGAGAACGATTGCTTTTCTTCAATCCGGGCTAAATTTTAACACTGTTGTATAAATGCTTCTTGATTAAAGTTGTTGCATTTACATAACCACAGATCTCATTTGAACTAAATCTGCACATATCTAATTTTAGCAATTTCCTAATAAAGATAAGGGTTTCCGCACACACTAATAATAAAACATGAAGGGAAATTGTCTTATGTTAAATCAAATTATTTTATGGGCGATGTTGATTCTCCCATGGGGCTTATTATTTTTTTTAGATAAACAGCGGGTGAGTGAATTTTTACCAGCAGGGTTATTTTCCTCACTTTTAATCACGATCGTATTTCAAATTTATGAAAGATGGGATATTGTAAAAGTAAAAGAAACGATTGTGCCTCTCACAAATGTTCCCCCAGCTACGTATGGATTGTACATTGTGTTACCGATGTTTTTTTTGTACCTTACTTTCGGAAATTTTTGGGTATACTGGATTCTTAATTTGGTTAGCGATCTGGTCTATTGTTTTGTATTCATGGGATTATATGAAAAATTTGGGATCTTCGATATTAATAAAATAAATTATTTTGGTATATTTCTAATACAACAAGCGTTATCTATGTTGATTTACCTCTTTCAAATAGGCTATAACAAGCTTCGAGAGCATTAAAAAATGTAAATAGACACTTTCCTAAATAATTGGGAAAGTGCCTTTTACAAGCTGAGAAGAAAAAAACGATTCTCCCCGCGCAAATGATGCTTTATTGATTTCTAAATATTCTCCTGTATTAAACCATCAATGATATTTTCTTTTTTGATCTTCCGAATCGAATACAGCATCACCGAGCTTACAATGATAAAAATAGCGATAATGACATAAACAATGTTCATCCATGGCACCATTAATCCGTAGGAAAAGGGGCCTTGTAAGGACCAATGTATAAGCGCCATTACCACTGCGCTAATAGGTAGCCCATAAAGCAATGCTTTCACACCATAAAAAACACTTTCATAGTTGATCAACTTATTAAATCCTTTTGGCGTCATTCCAACTGATTTTAACATCGCAAACTCACGTTTACGCAAAGATATACTTGTTGAAATCGTATTAAATATATTGGCTACAGAAATTAATGAAATTAAGGCAATGAACCCGTAAGTGAACACAGATAAAAGCATAATAAACTGTTCCTCTTTCTGTTTCTGCAAAGAAACATTATAGACATAAGTAGTAGTGGAAACCTGAGCCTCGAGCGCCTTCTGTGTCTCCATCGGATCAGAGCTATTTATAAATAAGTTTGTCTGCACTGAATCGGAAACATCCTCCTTTATTATTTGCTCGAGCACCTCTTCTCGGACGATCACTTCTAATGCTCCTACACCTGATGTCATTATTCCCATTGGAACTTGGTCCGTTAACGCTGCAAGCTTTATTTGCTGATGGGATACTTCCTCTTCGCTGTCATCATCCATTACGACCGTATCCAACACTTCCCCTGGTGTCATCTCAATTGCCTTTGTCTCAACAAATTTACCTAAACGATAATCCTGATATTTAATCTCATCAATCACAATAGCGTTAATGGTTGAGTTGTCTTCAAAGTCATTTTTATTTGCGCCGATCTGCTCTACATATCTTTGAAAACTCGATTCATCAAGTCCATATAGATTGATGACAAAATCATACGTATCTCCTTGAGATTGTTCATTCTCCATGATGTCATGAAGCTCTTTTGGCCACGCTTCTTTTTTTATTGGTGCCATTAACTGCATTTTCTTTTGAATGCTATAATCCGTAATTCCCGTCAAACCTGTGAGGGATTGTAGTTCCTCGTTGGTCAAATCGTTCTCATTCACTTCCACTTGGATGTCAAAATTGATTCCGTCCTGTGACAATTGGGCGGACTTACTAATATTACTTGTAAAAAAAGAGACCGATAAATACAAAACAATACTAATGACTAATGAAAATACAGTGGCTTTATATCTTCTTTTATTACGTTTCATGTTTTTCAAACCAATTTCTGCTTCAATTCCAAAAATTGTTCTTACTAGCTTTGATGTTTTTACTGTTCTGCCAGATAGTTTAATGTCCTGAGTTTGTCGAATCGCATCGATCGCAGCAATTTTTGACGCTTTTCTCGCGGGTAAAAAGGTGGAAATAAATATTGTCAACAGCGAAACCACACATGCAAGCAAGAGCGACAACGGTGTCACGACTACTTCTAATTTCTCGGTAACTCCAAGTGCTCCTTCTATCAAGGAATTAATAAACAAAAAGGTGACAGCAATGCCTCCTAATCCTGCAACAATTCCAATGGGAATACTTATTAAAGCAATGATTGCTCCCTCAAAGAATACGGAATCGCGTTTTTGTTTCCTCGTTGCCCCTACACTAGAAAGCATTCCTAAATGTCTTGCCCGCTCCGATACACTAATAGCAAAGGCATTATAGATGAGAGATACGGAACCGATTACGATTACAACCATGATGATACAGGCAAGGGAATACAATGTTCGTTGCAATTCATCATTATCTGTTACTCCATAAAAACGTAGAAGTTCCTTATTAAATTTAATTGTCTCTATCTTATTTTCACTTGCTACTTGTTCAACGGTTTTATAAAGAGAACGATTGATCTTATCGACAACGACAACAGCATCGACCACATCGTCATTGGACAGTAAATTCGGTTCGATTAAATTGATAACTGTATAAGCCGGTGACCAAGTAGATTCCCATATTGGTCTTTTAATGACACCAACAATCGTAAATGTTTGCGAATCCTCAATTACTAATTCTTCTTTTACCCCGTTCTCATCTTTGGCAAGTGGATCATTTTGCCTCAACTGATCATCGTATCCTTCTACAACCCTCTTCCCAAAATCGAGAGTGACTTTTTGACCAATCCTGTAATTTACACCAGCATCATTTTTAATTTCCTCTGAAATAACGATCTCATTAGCAGCTTGTGGAAGCCTTCCTTCACTTAACTCAATTGGAAATTGCTCAAATCCTGGCTCACTAAGTTCCTTTACAAACAAATATGGTTTATTCTTATTTTGGGAATTTGCTAACTTTGCATAGCCACGATCTCTTGAAACGACTAACTTGCTCGTGGATTCTTCCTTTGCGATCGTCTCCAGTTGCTCTTTTGTTACATCTGAATATTGAACATGCCATTCACCATTAGAAGCGATCGATTGCCTTTTCATTAAATCAAGAAAGGAAACTGCTAAAGTCGAAACTGCCATGATCATGGCAACGAAAATAATAACTCCGATAATCGTTATAAGAGTTCTTCTTCTATTCTTGCGTAAATGTCTAATCGTTAGTTTATTAACAATATTCATGGACGGAGCACCTCATCTTTGGCAATCCTACCATCCTCAATTGAAATAACACGGTCGGCCTGTAAAGCAATACGTTCATCATGGGTGATAACGATGAGTGTTTGATTAAAAGTTTTATTGAACATTTTGAGCAATTCCATAATTTCGCTGCTATTTTTACTATCCAAATTTCCTGTCGGTTCATCAGCCAAAATAATAGCCGGATTGCTGATCAGTGCCCGTCCGATCGAAACACGCTGCTGTTGACCACCAGATAATTGATTCGGCAAATGGCTTAAGCGCTCTTTCAAGCCAAGAATTCTCACAATCTCATCTAATTGTTTGCCATCTACCTTATGCCCATCCAGCAACACCGGTAATGTTATATTTTCTTCAACCGTTAAGATCGGAATAAGATTATAAAATTGATAAATCAAACCAATTTGCCTTCTCCTAAAAATAGCTAATTGTGTTTCGTCCAGCTCATAAATATTTGTATTATCGATAAAAACATTCCCGCTTGTCGGTCGATCAACTCCGCCTAATAAATGAAGCAAAGTTGATTTCCCTGAACCGGAAGGACCGATGATCACAACGAATTCTCCTTTTTTTACAGAAAACGATACCCGATCCAACGCTTTTACCTCTGTAACCCCTTTTCCATACACTTTAGACAGATCTTCTATTTTTAAAATATCCATGCAAAAAACCTCCACCATTTGTCATTGCTATTTAGTATATCTGTCTAAAATGACTTTTAGGTGACTATAAAGTGACAATCTAGTCATTTATACACCAACTAAATCACTTGTTTATAAAATTTAATTTGGAAAGTGGTTCCCTTGCCAACTTCACTTCTTACCTCAATATCTCCTTGCTGGTTGGTGATGATACTGTACGATAGGGCAAGCCCTATTCCAACGCTATCTTCTCCCGCATTTTTCCCTTTATAAAATCGTTTAAAAATGTTAAACAAATCCTCTTTGTCGATTCCTTTGCCATCATCCTGAACCGTAATTTCTGTATAAAGTGCATTTTCTAAAAAAGAAATAGCAATATGACCACCTTCATCGGTATGCTCTACACAATTTTTTAAAATATTGATCAACGCTTCTACCGTCCAATTAAGATCACCGATAAAGATCGCATTTTCATCCCCAGATATTATTAAAGACTGCCGTTTAATATCGATGGGAATTAAAATAGACTCAACAGCTTTTTTAACTAATGAATGTACAGGAATTCTATCCTTTTTAAATAGAACTGTGCCTGCATCAATTTTTGACAATTTTAACAATGAGGAAACGAGCCACTCAATTCTTTCTAATTGCATGCGCATATTTCTTGTGAACTCAGCTCTTTTGTCTTCATCTAGAGCGGGATCACTTATTAAATCAGACATAACGATCATCGAGGTAAGCGGTGTTTTTAATTGGTGCGATATATCTGAAATTGCATCCGTTAACCGCAGCTTATCTTTTTGCAATAAGGAGCTTTGTTCAGACAGCATGAATGTCACTTTATAAATATCATTTTTTAATATACTTAACTCCCCTTCATCATTATCACGAACATCAAGACTATAATCTCCACTTATAATTTTTCTAATGGAACTAGAGAGCTTTTTTAATTCAGAATAACGCCATTTAGTGAAAGAGATAGAGACAATGATAAAAACAGCAGAAATGATCGTCACTGCAATGGCAACTTTTATCGAAAAGAAGATTGCAGTCATTACTGCCGCTATAACAGCGATCATAGATTGTACGAGCATGAAAAAACGGATTTCACGATTGCGAAGCATTCCCTATTCACCAACCTTATAGCCTATACCTCTTACGGTTTTTATGATTGTTGGGCTTTGCGGATCATCTTCTAGCTTTTCTCTTAGGCGTTTTATGTAAACTGTTAACGTATTATCATTGACAAAATCACCAGCGACATCCCATATTCGTTCTAAAAGCTGGACTCTTGTCAAAACTTGTCCAAGGTGATTAGCAAAAATTAATAGTAATTTATATTCCAATGCCGTTAAAAGAACCTCCTCCCCATTTTTCCAAACTGTTCCTTCTAACGTATTAATGCCGATATTTCCGATTTCAATGACCGTTTTGGGCTGCGTTTGCAGATGCAGGTTATATCTTCTAAGAACAGATTTAATTCGAGATATAAGCTCACGAATTCGGAAAGGCTTCGTAATATAGTCATCAGCCCCCATATCAAGCCCCATTACAACATTGACCTCGTCATCGAATGCAGTTAAAAAAATAACGGGCTTATCACTGTGTTTTTTAACAATTTGGCATAGCTCATAACCACTACCATCTGGAAGGGATAAATCAAACAAACACAAATCAACTTCATTTAATCCCTTTGTTAAAAAGCTTTCAGCTGATTTAGCATCGTGATACAGCACTGTTTCAAACCCATCCTTCTGCAGGGAGTACTCTAAGCCAGCAGCAATCGTCCTATCATCCTCAACTAATAAAATTTTCATTCTAGCACGTCCTTACACGGGATTCTTATGTTTATCATATTTTATCGCCACGTTAGCGTCAAAGGCATAGTAGCGATTCTTGCTTGCAATTGTACAAAACACGAAAAGTACCTCAATTGCATAACATGCCTAAGAGTTTTCAAATGTGAAAAAAGAGGTGAAAATAATATGACTGCCTACTTAGATTACACATCACCATCCTTGCAGTACACTTTTGACGTCAATAAAAGTACATTATTCAAAAAGGACAATGACAACCTCATTAATATATTAGGTATACGTCAGCTCAATACATTGGAAAATACATCCCTTCTCGATATATTTTTAAGCGCGAATAATGTCATTGAACCACATTATCATCAAAATGCAGCCGAGCTTGTTTACTGTATATCTGGAGCAGCAATCGTCTCCATTCTTAACCCCTTCACAAAACAAATTCAAAATTATCCAATAACACCTGGTCAAGTCGCAAATGTCCCACAAGCGTGGTGGCATTATGAGGTGGCAACAACAGATAATACCCATTTACTTGCCATCTTTAATGCCCCTACTCCCGAGGTGATCTTAGGCTCTGATCTGCTCAAATTCACTCCAGCAAATATCGTCACTCATACGTATTGCATCGATGAACCAAGCTGGATTAAGACCGTTCAACCGGTGCAGCCAAGCACGTATATTGGTCCATATAAGAACTGTCATAAAAACAAGAAAAAACAAACACGTACCGAGCCGCTTACCCATCCTTTTGCACATCAACAACCTGAACATCGCTTTTGAACATGATTAAACGCCATAATACTTTTTTTCTAAAAGCATCTTTCCTTAATATTAATTTAGTTTGCTAAATCTCTTTTTGCCATGTTATCATTACCTTCGGGCAAATTTTACGAAAGTAAGAGACGCAAAGCCACGGGCCTAAGACTTAATAGTTATGGCAGCCGGGTTGCAAAAACAGGGTATTTATGAGAAACACTTTTTTCGCTAATTTGCCTTATCTAATAGCGAAAGGTGAAGAAAATGTGTAAAACGGTATTAATTGCTGATGATTCCAAATTTTCCCGAAATTTAATCAAGTGCCTTGTCAGCGAGAATGGTTTCCATGTAATTGCTGAAGCTGCTGATGGAAGGAGCGCTGTTACTATCTTTCAGGAAAAACGCGCTGACATTGTTTTGCTAGACTTAACCATGCCTATATTGAATGGATTAGATGCATTGCGGGAAATTATTCAATTTGATCCGAATGCAAATGTCATTATTTATTCAGCAATGGGCCAAAAAAGACTTATAATCGAAGCGTTAAAGCTCGGTGCGAAAGATTTTGTCATAAAACCTCATTTCTCCCAACTAATCCCCGCAATGAAAAAATTATTTTGATAAGGCCTTGAAAAAGTATGCGTCATACCCTAACATAATCAAATGTAAAAGCACAAGGATTACATCCAAGTGCTTTTTATATTTGTTATAGATTAAATTTTAGCAACTTCTAAATAAAGAATTTGGTGCCCTTCTTTACTTAGAACTTTAAAATTGTAGCCATTATATTCAATATCCGAACCAATTTCAGCATCAATGTTCTGCGTTAGAAACCAACCGCCAATTGTATCAACCTCTTCATGAGGCAGATAAATGCCTAATAACTCGCTTACATCTTCAATCAAAACACGGGAGTTCAAAATATAATGGTTCTCACTTAATTTTCTGATATCTGGAATTTCGTCGTCATCGAATTCATCTCTTATCTCGCCAACAATTTCTTCCAAAATATCCTCAACGGTTACTAGCCCCGAGGTCCCCCCGTATTCATCCATCAAAATAGCAATATGAATTCGTTCCTTCTGCATTTTTACGAGCAAATCATGAATAGGAATCGTTTCAATAACTCGAATAACCGGGTTGATAAATTCAGCAATCCTAAATTTTTCTTCTGTTCTTTGCTGATGCAAAGTGGCTGTTAAAAACTCCTTCACATTAATGATTCCAACAATATTATCCTTATCCCCGTCCACAACTGGATATCGCGTATAATTCTCTCTTTTAATCGTATTGATCATTTCTTCCAACGAGCTGTCAATGGATAAAGAGACAATATCTGTTCTCGGAACCATAATTTCTTTGGCAATTCTTTCGTCAAATTCAAAAATATTATTCATGTATTTTAACTCATTTTTATTAATTTCCCCACTCTTATAACTTTCCGATAACAAAATGCGAAGTTCCTCCTCAGAATGAGCAACCTCATGCTCAGAAGCTGGTTTAAGACCAAATAAACCAACAAGCACTCGAGCTGAGCCATTTAAGAACCAAATGAACGGAAACATGATTTTATAGAACCAAATAATTGGAACTGCAAACAAAAGTGCGACTGCTTCAGCTTTTTGAATCGCAACCGTTTTAGGTGCCAATTCCCCAATCACAACATGTAAAAAAGTAACTAAAGCAAAAGCAATGGCAAATGATAATATGTGGTTAAGGGATTGATTTAAATGAAAATATTCAAATAGCGGATGTAATAATTTCTCAACAGTCGGCTCGCCTAGCCAACCTAACCCTAATGCTGTTATCGTGATCCCCAATTGACATGCTGACAAATATTCATCAAGATGTGTTACTACCTTTTTAGCCGAAACTGCTCCTTTTTTTCCTTCTGAAATGAGCTGTTCTATTCGTGAAACACGTACCTTTACAATCGCAAATTCAGTTGCTACAAAAAATGCTGTTAAAGCAATTAATAAAACAATTAAAAATAAATTAATAGTTGTCAATCATTGGTCTTACACAAAAGTAAGACGTACACCTCCTAGTAAAGTTCGTTTACTTGCTATATTCATCTTGTTCAGTTCAACTAAGCAGCAGCAACAATGATTGTATCAACTTTCAGAAGTTCTTTTTTCTTATCATCAGTCTGCTCAAGTTGAGATACAATCACTGCACACACTTTTTTAACCATCGCATTTTTTAAACGGATTTCTAATACATCAATTACTTCAGAAAATTTTTCGTTAATCTCTTTTTTAATCTCATCGAGCGTCCTACTTTCAGTTTTCCGCTCTTCAATAAAATGTATTCTTTCAATCGTTGAATAATCATAATAGCGATAGTTACGCTATGCCGTAACAAACCTAAATGTGTATAATTATTCTTTGTTCTCCTCGTAACATTAGCTTTTTCTGCTAATTCACCATTTCAATTTCATTACCTCAGCGCAAATATAAAAAATGACTTCAATCTTCAACGGCTTTATTTTATTTATTGGCTTTGTTAAATAGAATTATTGTTAAAATGATCCCAAAATCAACACCGACATATAACAGAGCCTATTTATTAAGGCTCGATGATTCAAGCTCTTTATGTATATAGCACAGTTAATTTTTTATTTATCTTATCTTATTCATTTTATGCTTTTAACAATTCCATTTACTTAAAAAAGAAGCACCTACTAAAAAGCAGGTGCTCCTATGCTTGCCGATTACAAGCTGAACATTCCTCCAGCTCGTCTACATCTTGGATTATTAACATCACTTCCACAATCGTAATTTTCCTCTACCACTTCATTTACCTGTCTTTGGGTAACAGGGTAGAAATTTTCATTTCTTACAACTGTTCGGTTAACGTTAATAACTTCAGTAGGGTGGATTCGTCTAACCGTGCGTTTAGTTGTATGCACCTTTACAATTGTTTCTGTTGGTGAAACAATTGTTTTATCACCCTGAACATTCCCACGTGATTTCTCACATCCACAATTTTTTCTACTCATAGCATTTCCTCCTTTCTATTTCTATTTGTCTTACGCTACATCATATGTAAAAAGAGAAAGATTCTCCTTAGTTGAATTTATTATTTTTCAATAATTAATAAGAGAGCCTTAAAGCAAATATACTAAAAAAAGAAACTCTGTTGAAAGAAATATAAAAATTCCATTACGCTGTATCATATGCTAAATATATCGAAATAATTGAGTCCTCCCCAAATAAAATTGAGGCATTATTCAATAATTCAGTAACAAGATTTGACTCGGTACAAAAAATAAATCTTCACATTGGAGAAGGAATAGAATTCTCGCTTTATTATACTGAAATAGCGGATGACATTCTTTAATAGAAATCTCCTTCAATACAACTACAGATCACGTTATAAAAAGTCTACTAAATGATGGGAAAAACTAGCTTCACCTCAAAAAATATATTAAAGAAAATACTGTTTAAAGAGGAGCTTCCACTCCCGGAGACTTCAGAACACAAACCGATTCACACCCTACCTCCATGAGTAAAAGCAACAGACCCACGACCAAAGTTACATCCATCATGGTTATGTGTTTAACGAACATCAGCGAAAACATTCCAGTGATATATTGACTTAATGTGAATAAGAGATCATTTTTAAAAAAGGCCATTTTGGGAGGAACTAAAAAACAAAGTGAAGGAACATGGATGGGTAAAGCTCTATCCAAGCTAACATCCCTTCTCGGGCACCAAACTAATGTCATTCATTAATTATTACGTATTTATTCATAGTCTGTTCATATTTACCAACTATAATAAAAACTAAGAAAAGCTTGCCTTTTCATTTACCCTCATAAATATTCCTTTCAAATATCCAGTCAAAAGCTGGATATTTTTCTTTTGCAAAAGTCATTCTTCCATCTCCATCAACAAAAAAAGCTTCTAAAGCATATGTTATAAAGAATCGAGACTTGAGGAGTGAGGAGTGGCGTGGACAAAATCCAAAAAGAACAAATGCCCATATTAACGGAAGAAGAGAAAGAGTCAAGAATTTTAAGGTTAAGACAGCAAGTTGTCGCCAATGTTTGGATCCAAGCCTTTGCAGGATTAGCAGAAGCTGCAGCTTTAACAAAATTATACTATTTAGAAGAGCAAGTGCCCGGCACCCTTGAAATCGTTCAAGGAGTATGGATTCAAGTAATTGGCACATTATTGGAAGCGATTGGTCTCTCTGAACAACTTGTGACCGAGGATGAATCAGCATTTTTTTACGGTCAAAGACATGCCGTTACCGGGGATTGGATCCAATCCCTTGGTGGAATTGTTGAAGCTATTGGCGGGGAAAGAGTTTTAGAGGATGCAATGCGCAAAAGGTTTGATGAGCTCGTACCTTAAATTAGTTAAGATAGCCCCGATTTCTTAAAAATCGGGGCCTTGTATTCACTTGGAAAAATTCATTTGTAATTGTTTAAATATTTTCTTAAGCACACCATTCTTTTTCACCGGCAGATTAGGTATTTCTTCCATATAAAATTGGATATTGTTTTTCCCCTTGCTTTTCGCATAATACATAGCCTTATCTGCATTGTTTAATAATGTTTCCTGATCTTCCCCGTCGTCTGGATACATGGCAATTCCTATGCTAGGGGTCACTTTTGGCTGTTTATCTCCAAGCAAATAAGGAACAGAAACATTTGTCAAAATCCGCTCAGCGATATCCTGAATATCTTCTCTTTTTGTTTCTTCAAATAAAATGATAAATTCATCGCCACCTAACCTCGCAATCAAATCCTCATACCGAACGGAAGTTTTTAATCGAACCGCTACTTCTCTCAATAATAGATCTCCCGTTTCATGCCCCATCGTATCATTCACTTTTTTGAATCCGTCTAAATCGATAAACATTACCCCTAATGGTTGAGAAAGTCGCTTTGAGCGAGAAAGCGCCTTTTTTAAATGCCGCTCCAAAAGAGTTCTGTTTGCTAAATCAGTTAATTCATCGAAAAACGCAAGATGTTTTAACTTCATCTCCAGCTTTTTTCTTTCTGTTATATCAATGAGTTGTCCTGTGATATTCACTACATGGCCGACATCATTTTTAACGGAACTCTCTCGAAAAATGATCCAGCGTTCCTCTCCATCTGGACGAATAATTCGAACTTCTGTCGAAGCGACAGTTCCTGTCGTCCATTGACCAATCTTTTTCTCAATCTTTTCAATATCCTCGGGATGAACAATAAGTTTCCATAAATTTTTATCATTTCTAATCTTTTGATATGGATAACCATATATATGTTCAATTCCCTTGGAAATATAAAAATCCCCTGTCTCGGTACTATAAGAAAACACTGCAATATCCTCAACTGTATCGAGAGCAACCTCAATCAGCCGTTTTTCTTCATTAACAGAGTCCAGCTCTTTCTTCATTAAATCGTACAAAGCCGCTTTTTCACTTGTTCTTTGATAAAGATCGACAAACGACCAAATGCTAATCGTACCAGCAAAAATGATAATCACAGTAATAACCTCTAATGAATTTACTAATAAAAAATTATAGGCAAGCAAAACAAGTGTAAACAGTAAAATGGCGGTAATTTTGACAAAACTCGGACGTTCCATAATGTTCTCCTTTAAAATCTACTTATATAGCGATTTTTGTCGTTTTATCGGGAAGCAAGTCCACAATCGTTATCGTACCACTCGCCTTGTTATTAGACAAATTTAGAATAACTATTCATTGTTTGGCTTCAGAAAGCATATGTTTAAAATTAAAAGAACAAGAGGCCTTCGTCATCATTAAGGCTACATTGTTCGTATAACCTTCCGATGGTAACATAAAGAAAAAGTTTGTCCAACGATAGCTGCTTCCCAGGATCGCAAAGGTCGAAAAATAAAAAAAGGAGCCTCCAACTTGAAGGACTCACCTTATTTATCCTCTTCAACTTTTAATTCTATTTTTTTACAGCCAACATAGAGGCAAGAATAGATTTCTAAGCCTTCTTTTGCCTTCGCAAGCCCTTTTACATATGGTTTAACCAAATCCTTAAAATCCTCTCTGACTCCTTCCTCTTCCAAAATCCCATATACGTATAGCTTTTTTTCGTCAAATAAAAAAGCAATATTCCCTACCGCCTTATTTTCCGAACTAACAATATTCAACACTTGAAACTCTGCTGTCATCACTTCAGGTGAAAAATATATTTGCACAGTATCATCTCCTTTGCCGTATCAATGAAAGGGAAGGGCTGAAAAAGAAACCAGTTATTCAAAGTGAATTACGTCCATTTCACAAAAGAGCACCACCAAATGGCAAACGACTTAAGTAAACTGCAACTTTTCAAACAGTGAATCCTGATCGTTTTCTTCTGACGTTTTCTTTTTTTGGACATGAATAAAGACGAGTGATAGTAAGGCGACCAATAAAGTTAATGCGGCTGTCGTTAAAAACATCCCTGTTCGAGACCATTCCATTAAAGTGCTATACACTGGAGGACCAATCGCAACTCCTAAAAAACGAACAGAACCGTATAGAGAGGTAACAAAACCTCGCTTATCCGTTGAAACGGATCCCGTAATAAAACTATTTATACAAGGGAGAACTAATCCAGTCCCAATACTGCTGATCACAAGGACAGAGAAAAAAGGAATTAATTTTTCAAAAAAGACAAGAGTGGAAAAAGATATCGTCATAAGAAGAAGTCCTAACACGATAAGTGCTTTCATCAATCTCATTTTTTTGCCAATTTTGCTCCCAGTTATATACGAAGTTGTTGTCATAAATAGGAGAGGAATTGCTAGGATTCCTCCTTTTAACACACCATCAATTTGATGCTCTTTCTCCAAAATATCGGAAATATAAAACAGGATACCGAATAAAGTGAATAAGCAGGTCGCACCTGTTAAATAGGCAACGAACAACCAACGCCCTTCTGTTTTAAAAACGGATACAAGCCCTTTGACATATTTTCCAACAGGAGGCGGCTCTTTGTGTGCTTTTTTTTCTTTTATAAAGAAGAGGGTTAGGAGTACCGAAATTAAACAAAATACGGGAAAAGCAAAAAAAGCTGCATACCAAAACAGTAGCGCAAATAATGAACCGATAATCGGACTTATCACTTTGCCAAATCCGTTGGAAGCTTCGACAAGACCAAGTACTTTACTTTGCTCCCCTCCTTTAAATAAATCTCCGGTCAGTGCCATCGCAATTGGGGCTGTACCAGCAGCTCCAAGCCCTTGCATGATTCTCCCAGCTATAATCCACGTATAAGCATTTGAAAACCAAGCTGCAGCAGCTCCTGCAAGCAGTCCACCGCTCCCATAAAGGATAAGGGCAGGTATGATAATAGCCTTACGTGAAAAGCGATCCGAGAGATAACCTAGTACAGGAATAGAAATCGCCGCTGCAATGGAAAACACAGAAATGATCAGACTTACTTTGAATTGCGAAATATCCAACTCTGTTTTCATCTTTGGAAGAATTGGAATCAGCATCGAATTTCCTAAAACAAGAATGAGCGGAATTGAGCCTATTGCAAAAATTGTCATTCCTTTATGTTTTTGCTTTACCAATGCTCGAACACCCCCTTAGATGAAAATCAAGATTTTTGATAGTACACTTCTTTATTGTTTGAATCAAAATAAAAGTTTATACACTCATGCCCAAGCCTAAATCCAGTCAAAAGAGCCCAATATATACACATTCACCCAGTTTTTGAATAGGCTAATTTTACAAGTGAAGATTGTGATAATGATGAACTATACAGTAATCACAAATTTTCTGTAATCTAATTCTAAATAAAGGGCAGCGTTCAAAAAATGAGGAGGAACGATCCGTATGGATTTTTTGCAATTACCATCAAGAACAAAAGGAACTAGAAGCTTTGGGCTTACTTCGATCGTTGATTTTGGAACGCCCATTGGCCATTTACAACATATCCTTGAGGACTATCACCAGCTTATTGATATTGCCAAATTAGGTATCGGTACTGCTTATGTTTTTCCTAATCTGAAAGAGAAAATAAAGCTTTACCGAGACTATAATATTAAAGCTTACTGTGGAGGAACGTTATTTGAGAAATGTTATCAACAAAATAAAATAACTGAATATCTGAACTGGCTTAAAGAACTCAATATTGAATGGGTTGAAGTTTCGAATGGTACATTAAATATTCCCCTTCATGAACGGCTGCAAATCATTTCAATCATAAAGCAAGATTTCCATGTAATTGCCGAAGTAGGCTCAAAAGATTCCTTTAACGAGATGCCGATTTGTGACTGGAAAACAGAAATTAACGCCTTGCTTGATGCTGGTTGCGAATATGTGATTACGGAAGGAAGAGATTCTGGCACTGCCGGAATTTACGACAACAACGGTACCATTAAATCAGAGTTAATTTTCGAACTTCTCGAGGATGTTGATTGGAAAAAAGTGATTTTTGAAGCACCATCGCCAAAACATCAAATGTTCTTTATCAATTGTATTGGCTCTAACGTCAATTTAGGAAATGTAAAAATTTCAGATGTTTTAATTTTGGAGACTCAACGTCGTGGCTTAAGAAGTGAAACTTTTAACTTGGAGGAACAAGAATGGATATTACCGTTATAAGACATCTACCAACAGAGTGGAATATTATACAAAGATTACAAGGAAAAAGAGATTTTCCCATTCTTCCTCTCACAAAAAAAGAGCAAATGCATATTGCAAAGAATGCAAAACTTTTATCAGAAAAGTCCTTTGACCATGTGCTTTGCAGCAGTCTCTTAAGAACGAAGCAAACAGCAGAACATTATGGCTACACGCCCGTTCAAGAAGCATTATTAGATGAGTTGGACTTCGGGCCTTTTGAAGGTCGTCCGAAAGATGAACTGCTCTCCGAATACGGTGAGCTTTGGAGTGAACAACCGGAAAAAATCGTACTTGGCGAGAGTCTTTCAAATCTAAAAAAAAGAATCATATATTTTTTAAACAAGTACAATAACGCTTCCCATTTACTCGTATTTGGCCACGGCTCCTGGATACGCGCGTTAAGGTCCTATCATCGCTTTGGCCACATCAATGCTATGAATAAAATGACAGTAAAAAATAACGAATGCATTTCACTTGAATTCATCACAGTTGATATTTAGGAATGGAGTGATTTTTTTGTCTGCCCTGTTAACCTATGATAATTGGAGTAACCCTATATTTGATGAACGATCAGATTACTTAGAAGTTCTGAAATGGGCCTATCAAGAATATGGTGATGAAATTGTCTATGCTTGCAGCTTCGGAGCAGAAGGAATCGTTCTCATTGATCTCATTCATAAAGTCAACAAAAAAGGCAAAATTACCTTTCTCGATACTGGGCTCCATTTTAACGAAACATATGGTTTGATTGAAAAAGTTAAGAAGCGTTATCCATCATTACAAATAGAAATTCTTCAGCCTGAGCTTTCGTTGAATCAGCAAGCAGAACTACATGGCGAAGAGCTTTGGACGCACAATCCCAATCTATGCTGCCACATCAGAAAAGTTCTTCCTCTGCAAATAGCATTGAAGGAAGCAAAAGCTTGGATTTCAGGTTTAAGGCGTGACCAATCTCCAACAAGGAGCAACACACAGTACATCAATAAGGATGAGAAATTCAAGAAAATCAAAATATGCCCTCTTATTCATTGGACATGGGACGATGTTATCACATATATAAAATTAAACAATCTTCCATATAATCCATTGCACGACCAAGGATATGCCAGCATCGGATGTGCTCCATGCACGCAACCGGGTAGCTTCCGTGATGGCCGTTGGGCAGGTCAAACGAAAACCGAATGTGGATTGCATGTAGCAGCAAAAGAATAGATCCGCATTTTAAAAAGTATAGAAAGAGGTTGTCCAAACAGCTATGCCTTTTCGGACACCCTCTAGTTAACACTTTAAGCTTGCAGATAGGGCTGTTGTTTCATCTTGCTTAAGCTGTTGCCTCTCGTGTTGCCTTCCTTTGCTCGTTCATGCGCACAAACTCTCCCTGATTTACCATTAGATTGTCCTCTTTACCCTTCAGGTTATAAACTGTCCGATAAATTTTGTTTTTGTTATCTCTTAGCCACTTCTCTTATCTATTTTCTTCTCCAACTAGGTGTTAAAAAAGTAGTGGAATAAATCTTTAATTGATAGATTAAATCAATCACATTCGTAGAAATAAGTTGGCAAATGACAGCAAAAAAAACAATTTTATAATCAATCACAAAAGATGTTAAGAGAAAGATCAGTAAGTTAATCCCCATCATAACTTTCCCAGGACTCCAATTTTTATAGGTAGCAATCATCAATGCCGGAATCACCATTCCTCCGCTCGAAGCACCTGTGCGAATGAGAATTCCAACTCCAATACCAAAGAGGACACTTCCTACAGCAATATCGAGCAAAATATGAATATGGGGAATATTGTTAAAAGTGGTCGAAATTAATGTAACTGTCATGGAAGTAGCTGCGACCGCAAGAATCGTTCTAAATGTCCACGTATAGCCGAAATACTTTAAAGCAAAGACGAGAAATACGACATTAGATAACCACAAAGAAAATCCTAAAGGCAAGTGAAACCAGTGGTTAACTAGAATGGCTATACCTGCAGCACCACCAGAAGGAATGGAATGTGGAAATAAAAAAATAGACATCGCCATTCCTTGCATGATCGCACCAAGTAATAGGAAGGAATAAACCAAAAAAATCTTCTTCATTACCTTTAGTCGAAAGGTTCACTCATATTTTCGTACAAGCCATTCATTGCGTTCCCCCCCTATCGGACATCTCCCCTTGTCCATTTTATGTTGTGAAAAAAGAAATTATGTTCCTTTTCCTGTATTGAATAGAACCTCGTAATATTTAAGCCTTAGCTTCTGGCTTTTTCCTCGGCTTAGGTTTATGGTATAATCCCAATTCTTTTTTCTCTTTTGTTAATGATTTAAACAAAGAAATCATCATCAAAAGCATTATAAAGGAGAACGGAAACGCCGCAGCAATTAGGGCATTCTGTAATGCTTGTAATCCACCACTATATAAGAGGATGAGAGCCACTGTGGATTGGGCAATTCCCCAAGTGAATTTTACCCTTCCCGGTGGTGTCAAGGAACCATATGTCGTTTGCATACCGAGCACAAATGTTGCCGAATCTGCAGATGTAATAAAGAACAGGGCAATAAGCAAAATGGCTACAACGGAAAGGAACATGGACCATGGAAATTGGCTAAAGACAGCAAATAACACTTCCTCTGTGGAAAACTGTGTCAGATCCAATGCACCGGATGATTGAATCGATATCGATGAATTTCCAAATACTGAAAACCAAAAGAAACTCACTAGAGCTGGAAGTAAAAGAACTCCAATAATAAACTCGCGAATAGTCCGTCCTCTTGAAACACGAGCAATAAAAATCCCTACAAATGGTGACCATGAAATCCACCAAGCCCAATAAAATATAGTCCAACCGTTTATCCATTCCCGATGCTCACCATTCAAGGGAGCAATGCGGAAGCTCATTTGAATAATATTTTGAATATATCCCCCGATCGTGTCAGTGAACATGTCTAATATTAGAATGGTTGGGCCTACAATAAACATTAATAATAATAAAGCAATTGCTAATACCATGTTTGTATTACTTAAATATTTAATTCCTTTACTTAAACCAGTCCCTGCAGATATCATAAATAAGACGGTGACGATGAAGATAATGATAAACTGAGTAACAAAATTTGATGGTATTCCAAATAAATAGGATAACCCTCCGTTAATTTGTGCCGCCCCAAACCCCAGTGTAGTAGCTACTCCAACGACTGTAGCAAAAACTGCTAAGACATCCACAATCATTCCTAAAATCCCATCCATCCATTTTCCTAATACTGGCTTAAGAGTCGAAGAAATGAGGCCTGCTTCACCTTTTCTAAACTGAAAATAGGCCAGTGCTAACGCAACTAAGGCGTAAATTGCCCAAGCATGAATTCCCCAGTGAAAAAAAGTATAACGCATCGCTTCCTTATGCGCAGAAGCCGTCCCTCCCTCTGCTAAAGGAGGGTCAATAAAATGAGATAGAGGCTCAGCCGCTCCCCAGAAAACAAGACCGATTCCCATTCCTGCACTAAAAAGCATTGCAAACCACGACGCTCTAGAAAATTCTGCTTTCTCATCCGGTTTGCCCAGTTTAATTGCCCCTACTGGACTAAAGATAAGAAATAAACAAAAAACGACAATAATCGTCACCAAAATTAAATAATACCAGCCGAAAGCAGTTGTTAAAAATTGTTGTATATTGCCCGTCGCTTCCTCAAACGTTTTAGGAGCTGTCACCCCAAATATGACAGCCACAAGAATAAGGGCAATTGAAATCCAAAATACATTTGAAATTTTCTTCATTATTATTCCCTTCTCCCTTTTAACTCATAATGATAAGTAAGAAAAGTCTAAGTTATTTTTTCTTAGAACTATAAGATTTATGTAGAAATGATGCACGATATTTCAGTACAGAAAACGACAAAAATTTAGAAGAACTGTTGCTAATCCTCAATGAAGGTGGTTCCATTCATAAAATATGTGTGAGTCTTAAATAGTTCCAAACAAAAATAAAAGGGCCTATCCCTATACTAAAGGATAGACCCAATAGTTATTATCAATTAAAAGTTTGCAACTCTTCTTACATGTCCCTTAAAGGTATTTTTATAGTATCCAGAGTTCATGTTAGCAATTGCTACACCTGTTGAAGATTGTGAACCGATGAATTTTCCACCGCCAAGATAAATCCCAACATGTCCATCTTTTTTATAAGTGTCAAAAAATACTAAGTCACCAGGACGAGCTTCACTATAAGATACTTTAGTACCTTGGTTTCTTAAAGTACTTGTACTTGAGCCAATGCTAATGCCAGCTTGTCTAAATGCCCAGCTCACAAAACCAGAACAATCGAATCTTCCATTTGTAACATCATATGCTGTTCTTCCGCCGCCGAATACATAAACTGAATTTCCTATGTATTTATATCCAGCTTGTAAAATGGTATTAAGACTACCATCATTTGCTGGTGGTGTATAAGCTACTTTTGAACCTTCGCTTGAAGTGTTAGAAGCACTTGAATTGCTATTGCTAGTTTGCGCTTGTGCTCTCAATGCTCTCTCTGCTTCTAATTGCGCTTGGCGTCTTGCTTCCTCTTCTTGACGAGCTTTTTCTTCAAGTTCATCTAGCTTTGCAAGATTTCCTTTCTGCGCTTCTTCTAATGAGCTTTTCAGTTGATCATTTTCTTTCTTTTGCTCAAGCATTTGAGCCTTCATGCCTTCAAGCTCTTCTTTTTTATCAGTTAATTCCGCAAGCTTTTGGTCAACCTCTGCTTGCTTTTCCTCAACTGCTGCTTTGTCTAATTCATGCTGTTTAATCAAATCACTGTCAGCATTTGCAATTTGCGTAACTGCAAATACACGATCAATAAAATCACTAAAATTTTCAGATCCTAAAAGCACTTCTATGTATCCAACTTTACCGCCAGATTCTTGAAAAGACTGAGCACGTTTAGCCAGCACTTCAGTTCTTTTTTCAATCGTATCGTTTAATACTGCTATCTCTTCCGTTAATTTTTTAATTTCTTCTTGAGTAACTGCAATTTCTTTTTCTGTAGTTGCGATTAACTTGTTATTATCTGCAATCGCTTCATTCATTTTTTTAATCTTTTTTTCTAATGCCGCTATTTTATTTTCTGTTTCATCGATTTTTTGTTCTACTTGTTGAATTTGTGAAGAATAATCTGCGCTCACAGACGGGATAGTAACTAAACTTCCTACTCCCAAGATGATAGTGGTATTCAGAGCTACAAGTTTCTTTTTCATCATTCTTATTTCCTCCGACCTTCATGTTTTCGACAAGTTTTATAAATTATGTACTTAATACAGACTCTATTAAGTCTACAAGTTTTTTCATTTTATACTTTTCATTCTCAATAATGACAAAATACATCTAAAACTAACAATTTTCTACTCCCCTAGTACTATAGCAGTCTATCATAACAACAAGATTATAATCATATTACAGTTATGTTTCAATTTTATAGTACCAGGTACTATTTTTTCATACGAAAACTAGGAAAATAGTATGATTCACCTTTGGTTTTCCTCCATCTAAATAACTAGCCGAAAATTTGTTACATCTATCTCAAATTTCTCTTTAGCAAAAAATATGTCAGAAAAAGTACTTCGGAAGTCTTTATTAAACAATACAATATGATTGATAAAACGACTTTTCTTATCTTATTGCTGAAGAGTTTGCAATCCATGTAACACCCAAATCAACAAATTTCTAAACAATCAAAAAGAGACCGTCTTTGGTTACTGCAGTTTGTTTTATATTGCTATTCATATTGAACTCTTGCAGTCCTCATTTGTTTCGGTCAGTCGAATGGGGTGCTTGCTCGATCTGGAGTCTTTTTCACTTTGTCCGTTCTGTCCGATTACGCCTCCTATTGAGCCACTGCTCCGAACCGCCCGCCCTCTCAGAAAGCAAGTACCTGAAGCGGAAATCAACATATTTTAACCGTAATTTCATCCAAAAATGCCAAAAGACACCGAGAGGTACTCTCGATGCCTTTGTCGACAAATTGAGAGACCGTCCCAGTAGGACAGTCTCTCGTCATTTTATTTATTCATCTATTGAAGCTTTAGCTTCTTCGTCAGAACTATTATATTCATACATGGAACGGTCAATTGGCGTGAATTCTGCTGGAGTGTAAAAGCGTAATAAATCGCCATTGACTACTTTATCCGAAAGATGCAGTTTATATTCTACAACTTCCTGTAATTGTTGTGCCTTTTCCATTTGTTCTTCGTCAATTAATTCACCGGTCTCAGAGTTATAGAACTTTCCTCCAACTGATGAAATGGTCGGACTGACAAAGTCTCCGTTACGGAACGGAACAAGGGAATCATGATCTTCGGACAATAAATCAGTACCAAACTGGATATACTCTTTAGAGTCAATCCCTAATAAATGAAGCAATGTTGGTAAAATATCTATTTGTCCACCGTACTCATGGTTTATTCCACCTTCCATTCCTGGAACACGGATAAAGAGCGGCACTCTTTGTAAACCTGCTGCACTATCAAATGTGGACAGTTCTTTATCTAACACTTCTTCCATCGCTCTATTATGGTTTTGTGAGATGCCGTAGTGATCACCATACATAATGATAATGGAATTATCATATAAACCGGATTCTTTTAAATCTGTGATGAATTGCTCTAATGCTTCATCCGCGTAACGTGCCGTTTGGAAGTAATTATCCACCGATTTGTCACCAGTAGTATGCGGAGCAATTGTTGCTTCATCCTGATTCATAGCATACGGATAATGATGTGTTACTGTAATAAACTTCGAATAAAACGGCTGTGGTAATGTCTGTAACAGCGAGAATGACTGTTCAAAGAATGGCTTATCCATTAAGCCATACTCTGCCATTTGGTCAGCCTCAGCATCGTAATAGCTTAAATCAAAAAACTTATCGAAGCCAAAAGATTTATAAATCTCATTACGGTTCCAGAAACTACCTGAGTTACCATGGAATACAGCTGAAGTATAGCCCTTCTGTCCTAAAATGGCTGGAGCAGCCTGGTACGTGTTAAGCCCTTTCGTTGTAAAAGCTGAACCTTGTGGCAAGCCATACAATGAATTTTCCAGCATAAATTCCGCATCAGCCGTCTTTCCTTGCGCTGTCTGATGGAAGAAATTATCAAAGTAAATCGTATTTTCATCTCTAATCATCGAGTTTAAAAACGGTGTCACTTCTTCACCATGTAATTGATAATCCATTAAAAATGATTGAATCGATTCAAGGTGAAGATAAATCACATTCATGCCTTCACCAATTCCAAAGTATTCAGGATTTGGTTCAGCATAGTTAGATTTTGTAAAGTTGATTACCTCGGTTACATCACTACTATCGGCCATTACTCGTTGAGCAGAAGCCTTTGTGCTCTGCACCGCATCATAAATTGTGTAATTATACATTCCCAAATACTTAACAATGTAATTGCGATCAAAGCCTCTTGTTAATAATTCAGGTCTATCTGCTTCAGCAAGGGCCAAGTTCAAACTTGAAAAGCCCAGAGCCAATGATAAAACAGCAATAATTTTGCGTCGCCCCATATCTTTTACTTCTATTTTAACAACTTTAAATAAAAGTAACGCAAGCAAGACTAGAAAATCAACAAAAAAGAGAATATCGTATGGTCTTAAAAGGGAAACAACACTGCTTGATACATCACCAAAATTTTGCGTTTGAAAAATCGTTGGCAGCGTAATAAAGTCGTTAAAAAATCGATAATAAACCACGTTTGCATATAGCAAGAATGACAATATAAAATAAATCGTCATTAGAGCACTATATTTTCGTCTTCCTTTGAAAAATAAGGCGAAACCGAGAAATAATAATGATGATCCAAGTGGATTCAAAAATAATAAAAACTTTTGAATCCCATTTTCAATTCCTAGCTCAAATTGATTTAATTGAATAATATATGTTTTCAACCATAAGAGTACAACGGCAACAAGAAAAAAGCCGATAAATTTTTGTGAAATATTAAATCGTTTATTTAATAAAGTATTCATCTTTGTTGCACCTACCTTCTAGCAAACTATTATACTTTTTTCATGAATAATTTATATATGCGATTACTCCCAGACTCGTCATTTACTATCTTAACTGTTAAATATGAACAATTTATGAAAATCCGCTCAAAAATTTACATTCCTGTAATATTTATTGCTTTAACACAAAATATTAATATACTCCTTTTTCAAAAAATGTCAAGTGAGCACATCTTGTAGAATGCTTGATCTCACTACTGCTATATGGTTCCGTACTATGTTTGCACCGATGATTTTTTTATGAAGAAATGAACTTTTTCCTTTACACATTATTAATAGACGTTTTACCCCGTAAAAAGGTTTCATTAAACATCATTTACAAAAAAAAGGCTTTATACTGATCATCAATCAGCATAAACCCTAATGTTGTATTCATTTAAAATTCTACTTTCTTCATATATGAATGTTTTCAGCACTGTTGTCAAAAATCATGTTATCAACAATTTTGTTTAACATAACCATAAATTAAAAACGCCGGTACCGAAAGTCATGTAATGAGCTTTCGATACCGGCTTTTTTTCATTATGAATCGATTTTTTTCGGCTCGTCTGTTGATTTTTTTTCATCTTCTATTTTATCATCTTCCATAATCCCTTTTGTTGAGTTCTTAAATTCTTTGAGGGATTGTCCAACGGCACGACCAATTTCAGGCAATTTTTTTGGTCCAAAAATGATGAGAGCGAGAACTAAAATTAATATTAATCCAGGAACACCAATATTTGACAACATATTTTTCACTCCTTTTAAATCACTTGACTCCATTACATATCTATCCAAATGCATTGTATCACAACGTTTTTATCTTGTAATCTGAAACTGTGATTTTTTCATACATGGTACACATTGTTGCTGATTTTCTGATAATGTCTTAAAACTTTTTTGACAAGTTGAGCAAACATGTGTCAATAGAGGATGTTCAACTTGCTTGTAAGGAATTACTTTTTCAATAACAGTGATCGCTTTTTCAGGACAGATATCCTCACATAATTGACAAAATGAACAAGCTTGGGCTGAAATGACAAATCCTTTATCCGTTATTTCCAAGCATTTTTTATCGCATAATTTTTCACATGCATGACATAATGAACATTTTTCAATATTTAAATCAATCATTGCAAATTGATGCTGAGGATAATAGCGTGCAAGCTCAAGAGCCATCTGATTAAAACGCCATTTGGCAGGAACCATTTCCTTAATTAAGGATTGAGTTCCTTCTTTCCATGAAAAGAAAAGCTCCCGTCTTGATACGACTTCTTCTGTACGTTCAATTTTCGACTGCTCAACGGTTAAGATTGGCTCCTCTAGCTGCAGCAATATTTCATTTGCTTCTTTCAGAGCATGATCCCATTGCTCGTTGTACTCATCCTCTCCCACTATCCCTTTTAGTCCCTTTTTAGCGTAAACTACTAACTCCTTAGCGGTAGGTGGAGTACTTTTATCTACAACAAGCCGTCCTTGATGGAATTCTCGCTTTGGAAATATTCCTGCAATGGCCTGAACAGGACAAGAAACCAAGCACTTTCCACATTCATTACAATTTTTATAATTAATTTGAGGTACTCCATTTTTCATTTCGATTGCATTTAATTCACATGCTTCAATACAGCGGGAGCATGTTGAACGCGGACTTTTGCAGCGAGAACAAGTTGTCAGTATCTCATATTGATAATCCAAGCTCTCAATCCATTTACTAAAAAGACCCATCTTCAACACTCCTCAAACGAAAGGAAGAGTGCCCCTTCCTTTTATTTAATCAAGCACCTAACACATAAAAGACATATCGGCTCATGCCTTCGGCAAATACCAAAACAGCTAAAGCCACATAGGCAAAGGAAACCGATACTTTTCCCTGCTTGGCCATCGAAAGATAGCCTAAGAACGCTGCACCCATGATCTCGATAATCCAGCGAATCGCTACCGTTGTTTGATAATCGGCTAGAGAAGCTAATGCATTCGTTCCTTCAATCATATTGACCTCAGGCAGTACCGAACCGAATAGGGCGACGCCGATTAATTGAAGGGCAATCCCTCCTAATGCAATATAGAAGGCAGTTTTAATCAAACTTTGCTCCTTATCCTTTAACAGTGGCGCTAGTAAGCTCGCCACGAGAACCGGCCCCAAGACGAAGGCTGTGCCATAAAAGGATGTGAACGTATGAACCGAGTTCCAGCCACTCACTAATGAATTGGCATAAATCATCGCCATACAATAAATATCCATTAATCCAATAAGGGCGGATAAGATTAACAGCCCATGATGAACCTTTTTCTGGACAAAGGCCAGTCCGGCCGTGACGCATGCAGCTCCAATGAACAAGCCTGTCACCAATATTTCACGACTCATCCAGGACGAACCTAAGTTACGAATCGAGTTCAGAGCGTGTGACGGTGTTCCTAAGTGGGCAAATGAAGCGATTAAACCGACAAGGGACAGAGCCGCAATGACAATTAAGGGGATTCGCATCGCTTTAAATGCCGTTTCTTCACCCCACTGATTGATTTTTTTATAGAAAATCGCTAGTGTCAACATCCCGCCGATAGCGATTTGCAGGCACACGGTAAATAGTAATAATGCCCATTCATGCATCGATATTACCTCCTCTTTCAAGACAAATTATTTTCAGCATTTACATTTTTTTAACTGGCAGGTTCTATCTTGGCCAACTCATTTAGCCGTTTATGCGTTAATGATAAGATTTGGTTTTGTTATTGTAGATGACGGAATTCCTTTAATATCTGCGTTATTACCATATTTCTTTCGCAATTCGTCAATAGGGCCAAATTCAATCGCACGCATTATACAAGAAGTAACACAGGCCGGCTCTTCTCCTTTTTCTCTTAAGTCTAGACAGGTATCACATTTTGTCATTTTTCCAAGCTCCTCACTAAATTGTGGGGCTCCGTACGGACAATTCCAGACACAATATTTACAACCAATACATTTTTCATGATCAACCAAAACGACTCCATCTTCATCACGCTTGTACATTGCTCCTGTTGGACAACCTTGCACACACCCGGGTTTCTCACAATGATTACAAGAGAGCGAGACATGCGAAAAAGATGGTTTTGGAAAAGTGCCTTCCTCAAAATCATAAACCCTACGAAAATTACGCCCAACTTCTAAATCATTTTTATCTTTACATGCTACGGTACATGTTTTACATCCTACACATTCAGCTACATTTATATAAAAACCTAATTGAGTCATCATTCATGCCCTCCTTCTTCTCTAAAACTTGATTATTCGTTGCTCCCATTTTACATCCTCTTCTAAAGGCTCACCGTTCCACTTTTCTACGTTACAACGGGCTGAATTAAATCCTGATGAACCAAGTCCTTTCGGAATATGCGCAACAAATAAGTTATCTGCTCCAGCTCGATCAATACCTGTTTTCTCATCGATATCAACCCAGGCGCCATGAGGTAATCCAATTGTCCCAGGAATAATACCCTCAGTAATTTTGGCCGGACGAAGGGCTTGACCGTATTCATTTGACATTAACACTGTTTCTCCATCTTTAATTCCTATTTCCTGGGCGTCTTTTTGACTGATATAGACTGGATTTGGCCATGCTTCGCGCAATTGTGGAACATTGTCAAATGTACTGTGAGAACGTCTTAGATAATGTGGATTAATCACTTGATAAGGGTATTTTCCTTTTTTCTTTTTGTCCCAGTCTTCAAAAGTCGTCTCATAGCCATGAACCTTTGGCTCGTATTTCGGTATTGGGGCAATTTCGGAATAAGCCTTTTTTGATAGTTCATTAATGGCTTTACAATAAATTTCGAATTTCCCACTTTCACTTGATACAGGGTTTCCTTCAGGATCATCAATAAAATCCTTGTAGGCAATAAAACCAAAGTTATCACCTGGTTTTCTAGGAATTTGATAAATTCCTTGATCTACAAATTCCTTTAAAGGGATTCTCCCCTGTTGTGGACTGCCTTCAACACCCCACTCTTTAATATCATTCGCCGTAATCGTACATAACGGTTCATAATCAACACCGTTTTCTTTTACGACCATGCTCCCGGCCAACTGATTAAAATATTGTTGTTTCTCAGAAAATGGGAATACTTTCTTCGGATCTTTTCCAAGTGCCGCAAGCAGCCCTTCGGCAATTTCTTGGTCTGTTTTCGATTCATATAACGGATCCATAATTTTCGACCAAGTGATTAAGATTTCACGATTTCCTCCTTTTACAGCTCCTTCTGTTTCCCATTGCGTGGCCACAGGTAAAACGATGTCGGAATACTTCGCATTTGTCGTGAGAGCATAGGCATTTGTTACGACAAACTCAACCTTGCGATGTGCTTCAATTCCTTTAGCAATATTACTTCTTGTTTGTAATGTGTTGTTGTAGTTATGATAAATAAATTGAATATTAGCCTTTCTTTCTCCTTCATAACGTTGAAGGAACTTACCATCTAAAACGGCATCCCAAATTTCATTTTCATTAATCATATTGTCAACGGCATTCGCTACACGTTCGGTTCCTGCTCCACCAGCAATTAAGAGCATCGGTCCCATGTTTCCTGCGTATTCCCAACAGCTAACACCCGTCATATTACCGGGACTTCCCATATGTCCGGTCATCATACCGAGTGCCGAGAATGCTTGAACCCATCCTTCTCCATTGCTTATCCGAGCAGGTGCCCAGGCTGTCAGCAATGCCACTCGTTCGGTACCGCCAATTTCTCTAGCTAATTCACGGATCTTGCTTGGCTCGATTCCACAAATTTCGGATGCCCATTCAGGCGTTTTCGGTTGCCCATCATATGTTCCAAGAAGATAATCTTTAAAATTATCTTTTGGATCAGCGCCATCTGGCATATGTTCCCTATCAAAGCCAATCGTATACTTGTGTAAGAAATCCCATTTTACAAGCGGATTTGACTTTGGATCATCCTCATCCAACAATGTATACATCATCGCTAAGGCTAATGCATCGTCAGTTCCTGGTCTAATTGGCACCCAATCAGCGTCAAAAACATTAGCTGAGTCGGTATACATCGGGTCAATCGAAATAAATCGTGCTCCAGCTTTTTTCGCTTGAAGATAGTTGTATGTTACACTTCCCATCGTGCTCCATGCCGGATTCGCTCCCCAAAGCACAATCAATTGCGAATTGCGCAGATCAAGACGGTCATTTATTCCATTGACAGCCAGCCCTTCGCCCACACCCATATTTTCATAGATCCATCTCCAGGCACCCCAGGACGAGCTACCGTAGCATGCAGAATAACCGCCTATTTCAGCCATCACATTTGTAATATTAATGTCTCCTCCTGTTACAAGGACTGATTCATTACCATACTTCTCTGTAATTCGTTTTGTTTCTGCTGCAATCAATTCAAAAGCCTCATCCCAAGAAATTCGAACCCACTGATCATTCCCTCGCAGTTCTTTCTTGCCTCCTCCAGGCTCCCAATTCTTCCTTTTCATCGGATATTTTAAACGGTCTGCGTTAAATACTTGTTTTCGTTGGGAACGACCTCTTAAACATCCCCGCTGTTGTGGAAAGTCTGGACTATCTGGATGTGTATCATCCGTCTTTTGCCGAACAACAACTCCATCTTTAATTAACACCTTGTTCAAACAACGGCTTCCACAGTTATGCCAACACGCAGCAGTTTTCCAAACTCCTTCGCCAGAACTATCCTCAAGGCCAATGTTCGTATCTGCTTTCGCAATGAGTCCCCTACTTACAGGAATTGCAGCAGTAGCCGCAATGGCAGAAGACCAGCCAATGAAAGATCTTCTGGACATCTTAAACTCATTTGCTTTTTTTAATAAATCAAACATCTTAATATCAATCTCCTTCCGTTCTAGTATTCTTTCTTTTGTGATTGTGAAATCCATCACATGAAAAGATAAACAAATTATGTTAGGGCTTCACTTTTTATCACTTCTATATTCAATAGTTCTTGAAGAACAACTGAATCCATGGTTAAATAATGCAGCAAAATCTTCGCTATTCCTTGATAAAATTGAGTTTCTGCGTTTGATATCATCTTTTCACAAAACTCTGGTGCAAACTTTAGCAGATGCTCATGCAAAAATTGTTCTTGAGCACGTAATAAGTAGTCGATTTTCTGTAAGTGCTCCGCTTTCGCCGAATCGAGCGTTAATTGATTTAATCGATAAATAAAATCAAGCTCTAAACCAATATGATCCTCCGCTTCAACATTTTGCTTCGCCATTTCAAATCCAAATTTCTCATATGTTTTGCGGACATTAATTGTACAGCTTTGAAAAAGCATGGGCTCCTTTTGCACATAGATTGATTCCCACGGTGGTACCGGCAATTCAAATGGTCCAATTGTCATTCTTGTATAATCCCAATGCAACTGTTCAAAGTGGTTTTGATTATGAAGAACATCATATTTTTTCACATAAATTTTTATATCCTCAATTCCTTCTAAAATCCCATCACAGTCTTGTGCAAAAGGAAATTGCTCGAGATTTTGCTGAAGGAAGATTTTCAAATATTCTTGTGTTGGTTCTTCAATCAGAAATCTTCTTAAAATGTCATAAGCATAATCTCTCCCATAGAGAAGAGCGATTAAATCTGAGATTGCTATTTTTTTAGTCATTTTCATCATCCTCCTTTAACACTTTTTCTCAAAAATATCCTCTAATTCAAACAGAGAAGAAGTTGTCCAATCCAACCCAACTTCACGAACGTACTGCTTTCCTTCGTTCTCTTCAATCACTACTGAAGAGATCGAGATTTCCACATCCCTATTTTTTAAATAATGAATATCCATAACGGAAAATTGAATAAAGTCATGGCTCGTATTTTCTATATAAAAAATATTTGCCTGATCGAATAGCGCTTTCGCTTTCCTTATTTCTTTACCAAACACTTTTGCCGTTTTTAAAAAATAATCTTTAGTGGAAAAAGTATAGGTTTGATCAGGACACTGCCGTTGATTCTGCTGGTAAACTTGACCGGTATGCTTATTCTCAAGAGAACAATAATGAACACCCATTTTTAGTCCCTCTTCCAGAGCAAAATCGACAAGCTCCAAACATTCCTTTTCACTGTCTGCCACAGCTAATCCTCCTGCATACCAATAGTTGTAATACACTTCATAAGGTGGATATTTTAACTGAAGCCCTCTCTCTTTAAAGGCTTCAGCATTACCTAAAGGAAAACAAAGCTCCAATAAATTGATGCCAAAAATATTTAATCTATCAAGTTTTAAGAGGAGAACTTTCATATCCTTCAATGTCCCGGGGACAACTGGCATCTCTACGAGAATATTCGGGATAAAATCTCGTGAAAGCTCAATTTTCTGAAGCAAATGGTTAATTCTTGATATAGGGTCGTCCATTTTCACACTAAAACGAATCTCATCCAAATGGGCATTTTTTAATTGCTGGAGCAATTCTTGATCGAGGAGATCCCCTGTTGTATAAAGTCTTGTGTATGTTTCAGGTGAGTTTCGATGAGCAGTATCAAAAAACTTGATTACCTCATCTTTAAACAACAATGGCTCACCCCCAGTAAGTGCCAAATGTTTCAGCTCAATTCTTTGAGCCAATATATCAAGAAGTTCCTTCTGTATATCTTTTTGCTTATTTTTATAGATTAAATAATCAGCCTGGTTTGGGTTAAAGCAAAAGAAACAATTTCTATGACATTTTAATGAAGGATAAGTCGTATAACTATTGCTGCCAGTTTGGCAAGCTTCACATGCACTAGAAATTCTATTAACGAATACGCTTTTATTGTTATTTCTAATAGATGCACCTGCATGTTCAAGATTTTTTAGCTTTGTTTTTCTATCATAGACCACAGATTCTCTTTGAAACGGAAGGCCAAAGGTTTCGATTTGATGAATCGTTTCACTTTCAATACTGGTGTAAATTTGAGCATACTGTGCAAACGATTTATTTTTTATGAAATACACATTATCACTCGTAATTTTTCGTAGCATAATCTCACATCCTTTTTTGCAAAATATGTGAAACAAATCACAAAGTTTATTTCATTATTATTATAAAATCAGGATTAGATAAATGATACGTATCACGTATACAAAAAAAGTGGATGAAATTTGTCTACTGTGACCAATCAATTTTAACGATCTTGTGACTTCGATTGTTGGATAGTTAAGGGTGATTTAAGATGAATATGAACCGATTTATGATTGAGAAAGGAATGAACGAGTTGGAAGAGAGGTTTATCGTTCCAGAATTAATTCATGATTTACTTATAGCCTCTCATGAAGGGCTAAGTGGAGTCGCAATGAAATTATCCGAGGTTTTATCTGTACCTATCATTATGACGGATTCTCTCTATCATGTGCTGGCTTCTTCCTATAAAAGAGAGTCACTAGAAATAATCGTATCTACTTTTTTTGAAAACTCTACACATAGCGAGTTTTTCAAATGTACATTAACTATAGATGGAGAGGATTATAGTGCCTATGGCTATCCATTAAAATTAAGTTCACAAAATTGTGGATATCTTTTTTTGCTTCAAGAAACAGAAGGTGTATTCCCCATCGAAGACTATGAAGCGATAATTCGCTATGGTGCTTCATTAACCACCATTACTATGAAGCAAATGGAAGATATAAAAAAAGAGAGCCAACGCTATAAGGATGCATTCCTCTTTGATCTTCTATATGGAAATTTTAAAAATAATGATGATATTCTTTCATATGGCGCGATCTGGAAATGGGATTTCAATCAACCACACGCAATCATTGTTCTCTCAATGACTGAATACAATCCCTATTCGGAGGATCGGCAGTTGATTAATTCTCTGCTCTATATAACAGAAAAAGCTTTAGCCCAACATGGTTTAGAAACGATTGTCATCCGCAAACAGAGTGAGGTTGTAGCAATCCTCCCTGTCAACGATAAGACAACCTTTAACGAAAATGAGAAGCTGGGTGATTTCATTTCTTATATTATTAAACAAGCGAAAAACAGCCCTATCGGTAACAGAGCTGCATGCGGTGTCGGGCAAGTTTATCAAAATCCGAGTGAACTTTTCCGCAGCTATCAAGAAGCAAAGGTCGCATTTGAAATCGGGCAGTTATTAAAAATTGAGATTCCTTCTTTTAATGATTTAGGGCTTGAAAGAATTTTATACAAGCACGATCTGCAAGATTTAAAAGAATACTACTACCATATTTTAGGACCATTACAAAAGTATGATGAAACCCAAGATGGAGATTTAACGTTTACACTTGAAAGTTTGGCTAAGCATCAATTTGATTTAAAGCAAACATCAGATGCGATTTTTTTACATCGAAATACGCTCAGATACCGGATCAAAAAAATTGAAGAAATATTAGAGGTTAAATTGGACGATATTAATAATCGCTTAAATATTGTAGCAGCTCTAAAAATCAAGCAGCTCCATAAAATTTAATATGTATGTGCTTGATTTTGCTAACCGTTTTGCAAATGACTACATCATAATATGTGAATTAGTGAGCATTTTAATGATTTTGAAAGGGGTAGATTACCGTGCAAATGTTTCGCAACACTTGTCCTAGAAATTGTTACGGTACATGCAGTATGCTTTCTTATACAGAAAATGGAAAGCTCATAAAAGTTGCTGGTGATCCAATGCATGGATTTACCCAAGGCCATTTATGTGCAAAAGGCTACGCATATACGCAATATGTTTATAATCCTTTGCGCTTAAAATACCCAATGATGCAAACAAAAAGAGGGTCCGGCAACTGGGTGAGAATTTCTTGGGAAGAAGCGTATCGGATAATCGCCGAAAAAATAATTGAACTATATGACCGCTATGGCTCGAATTTGGCCAGTGGCTACAATAAATTTTCCGGAAATCTAGGACTGCTTCATTATGCCGTCGAAGGGATGTTCAATAGCATCGGTCCCCATACGAAGTCGTTTGGAAATCTTTGTTTAGCAACGGGAGAACAGGCGGTAAAGGAATCGTTCGGCAATCTGCACAGTCCTGTTCCAGAGGAAATGGCCCAATCGAAAATGATTTTTATTTGGGGAGCTAATCCTGCAGTTACGAATATCCATCAAATGAAATTCATCTATAAAGCGAAAAAAAACGGTGGCAAGCTTGTCGTTATTGATCCTATTTATACGGAAACAGCCTCCAAAGCAGACTTGTACATTCAAATAAAACCAGGTACCGACGCCCTATTGGCTCTTGGAATTGCCAAATGCTTACTCGGGCTAGACCAAATAGAAAAAACAGCGGCAGAGTGGAATGGATGGAAAGACTATCAGCAAGTACTAAAACGGCTCAATCTAGCTACGGTAGCTGAGAAGACAGGAGTTAGCGTTGAGACGATACAAGAACTTGCTGCCCTCTATGGAGAGATTAAACCTGTAACAACATGGAATGGGCTCGGAATCCAGCGGAATAAGTACGGCGGTGTCAGTATTCAAGCTATTAATTCCTTAGCTGCCCTCTCTGGGAATCTCCATATAGCAAATGGGGGTGTCTATTTTACACATTCCAATTATGAAGATTTTCCAATGAATCTATTAAATTTTCCAGAAAAAAAGCATGCATCTATTAAAGGTTCAAGAATGATCAATTGTGCAAACTTTGCGATGGAAGCAAAAAATTTACAAGATCCTCCTCTTAAACTATTATGGATTGCATCTCGAAGTCCACTTTCACAGGATATGAACATAAATGTCTGGCAAGAATTATTTAAAGAATTGGAATTAATCGTCACAGTTGACCTTTTTATGACGAATACAGCTAAACACTCAGACATTGTTCTTCCTGCTGCAAGCCATTTTGAGGAAGAAGACTTAAATGTGGGATACTGGCATCACTGGCTCTCCATAAATCAAAAAGCAATACCGTCATTTTACGAGACAAAAAGTGATTTAATGATTGCCCGTGAGTTAACGAAAAAATTAAACATGCTCCGTCCCGGGTTTTCCACATTTCCTTATGAGTTAGAGCCGAAAGATTGGATTGAGCTTGAACTTAATGAAAAGGTGCAAGCTTTGTATGGACTTAAATCGTATACCAGTTTAGTTGATGGGCCTAAACCACGACTCGCTAATCAAAAAAAGAATAAGCACTTTTCATTTATACAAGTAGATGACGTGAAAACAATGTTGCATTCACTGCTGCTGGAAACAAAGGGGGAGCCATCACCATATCCGTTTCGACTGCTCTCCCCTCAAACATTATTAAAAATACATTCGCAGTTTGCTCTCATCTCCTGGCTAAATCCTAAACCAGATGAGACCGTTATTGAAATAAACAACAAGGTAGCTGAGTCATTGGGAATTAACGATGGAGAAAAAGTGAAAATTCACAATGAAAACGGAGCGATCATTGCCAAAGCGTGCAAAAATCAGCATCTGCCACATGGTGTGGTTCTCGTCAGTCAAACGGGCGAAAACTCTATCAATCAATTAATTGGCTCCCAACTGCAAAAACAAGAGGAACTATCAAGCACTCATTTTTATGATTGCTTTGTAAGCATTAAGAGCCTAAAACACCCATAGAAGAAATGAGTTGATTATATGTCTAAACAATTGGGATTTTTATTTAATGCAGACCATTGCATCGGATGTACAGCCTGTGAAATTGCTTGTCGAAATGAAAATCATACAAACAGAAATGTTCGTTGGCGCAAAGTCTCTAAGTCATCTGAAGGATTTCTCTCCTTATCCTGTAATCACTGCAATAGCCCTGAGTGCTCTCGGGTTTGTCCTGAAAATGCTTTTATGAAGAGGCATGATGGAATTGTCCTAATTGATTCCAATCTGTGTACAGGCTGTAGACTATGCATAACAGCATGCCCTTACGAAGCCCCTCAATTCGATTATGAAACGAATAAAGTTAGCAAATGTCAGATGTGTTATCCTAGACAAGATCAGGGCCTACTTCCCGCTTGTGTGGATGCCTGTTCAACAGAAGCATTACAATTGGTGGATTTGGAAAATTTCTATGATCCACAGGCAGTCTCATCTATTTTTGGAATCCCTGACATCCGAATAACACAACCGTCTGTCGTTTTTTATCCTATATCCGAAAAGAAAAGACATTTTCTTGTAGAAAGATCCTCCAATTAACAAAGACGATGCATATTGTATTTTGGGATAAAAATATTTAGAGTACGACAAAATAATATGTTTTTCAACATGAACATTGCTATGAAACATAAAAAAATTCGAGATATCTCGAATTTTTTTATTTCGATGTGGAAAATATCACTGCAATCTGTTAAAATCTGTATTAAAATGGAATAGACCCCTTTATTACCTGAACTCAAGGAAATAGGGGGTTTTAATTATGCATGAGATTACAAACTTTGAGATGGCATCCTTATTCGTTTCACTATTTTTCACTTACTAAGGAGTTATTTACATGTCTAGGTCCTGTTTAGAAGAAAGCCTTTTCTACAAAATTGAAACACTAAGAAAAGAAATGATCCGAACTGGAATTAAGGAAGGTCTATCTAGTAAAAATACAATACAATTAAGCCAGATGCTCGATCAATATGTTCTTCAATATCAAAAACTGAACTTTAGCAGTTTTAAGAAGAATTTTTAATAAATTGAATATCTGCCCCAAATAAATACAAAGCTTGCCATTACGATTAAATGAAATGCTCCCCCCTTGCTTCACTAAAGCCTCCTATTTCGTGTTCTAAATCATTTTGCGGCCTAGAAGTAAATGGACTCCTAGGTCGCTTTTTACCATTTTCTATTTAGGTGTATTTATCCCTGAATTATTCACTAGTAGGTTAGCTCTTCTCTGATTCGTTGCAATGATGTAAATCGCACCAGCTGCTATTAACATTGCAATAATTGAACCGGTATTAAACCAGCCCTTTTCGGAGAACCAGACGATCGCATAACCGAGAGAACCAGCAAACAAGGAGTAGTAAGCAAACGGCAGAAGTGTTTTTCGTATAACTGTCCCTTCCTTGCCAACGAGACCGACAACTGCTGAAGCAGCAACTACATTATGAACGCAGACCATATTCCCTGCTGCTCCACCTACTGCCTGTAGTGCAACGATCCATGTCGGATCAACACCAATTTGCGAACCAACATCATATTGAAACAAGGAGAACATCATATTGCTAACAGTATTGCTACCGGCAATAAATGCTCCTAAACCACCAATAAATGTCGCAAAAATTGGCCAAAAATCACCAGTTAGCGCTGCAACAGCATTGGCTAATTCAATCGGCATACGGTCATAACCGGCTGCCCCACCCCCTGTATTCAAAAAAACTTGGACCATTGGAACGGTAAATATTAATGCTGTTGAAGCTGACAGCATTGTTTTTCCCGATTGTGACCATGCCCTTCCATAAGCTTTTCCATTCATTCCATGAAGGAAGTAAGTGATAACAGATACAAGAATAAAGATAGATCCTGGAGAGTATAGGGGCTGAAAGCTAGTTGTTATGTCTGAACCAAAAATATTCTCCCATTTTAAAGTCCATGATTGCGTCCATTCCATGAATGGAAGCGATTGCAAACGAGTCAATACGAGAAAAAGACCAATTAATATGTATGGAGTCCATGCTTTCACCATACTCATGTTCCCACTTTTATGGACAATATCCTTAATTTCTAATTTTCCACTCCATTCAGGGTCCCATTTAGACTTTTCTTCAAAATCCCAAATTTCATCTTCCTTAGGCATAAATAATCCCTTTTTGGCAGCGTAAATGACAATGGCTAAACCAATTAATCCTCCAGCCATCGATGGAAATTCTGGACCCAATGTATTAGCAACGATTACATATGGAATTGTCATAGCGAATGCAGAGAATAAAGCAAACTTCCAAATTTTTAACCCTTCGGTAAAAGATTTGTTTTTTCCGAAAAATCTCGTCATAAAAGCAACAACGATTAATGGAACAAGTGTCCCGGCAATCATATGTAGTATGGATACTTTTTCAGCTATATTAATAGTTAAAGCTAAAAAATCATTGGTTAGGCTTGTATCTGCTGATAATCCTGAATGAACCCCCACAAGCATTGGGGTACCTACTGCACCGAAGGATACCGGTGTACTTTGAATAATCATCCCTGCGACGACAGCGGCCATTGCTGGAAATCCTAAACCAACCATCAATGGAACTGCAACGGCAGCAGGTGTTCCAAATCCTGCGGATCCTTCGATAAATGAGCCAAACAACCAAGCAACAATGATCACTTGAATACGTCGGTCTGGCGAAATATCAATGAAACCTTGACGAATCGTTTTGATTCCTCCACTCTCCTGAAGCGTGTTTAATAGTAAAATTGCCCCAAAAATGATGTACAATAGTGTCCCTGCTGTAAATAACCCGTGCAACGAAGCAGCTGCAACATTCACACCGGGAACCTCCCATACAAATAGCGCAAGTCCAATTGCAACTAAATAAGAGATTGGCATTGCTTTACTTGCCGGCCATCTTAATCCAACAAGAAAAATGGCTACCGCAATAATCGGCAATAGCGATAAAAAAGCAAGCATTCCTGTATTCATAGCATTTCTCCTTCCGTTTGGTGATAAAAAACAATGTTTTCAATTGTTGCATAGTAGACAACAAAGTTATATAACAATATATTTTTTGTTATACAACAGTCTGTACCTACCTAAATTATACACACTTATAATATAGTTTCAATAATTTTTAGAAAATTCACTCCATTTTATTACGACAATAAAATCCATATTCTGACTCTAAATTATAAAGTTCTACAGTTAATCAAGTTACAGCACTCGTATTGAAGAGAAATAAAAAAATTTGTTTGCAATATCTTTTTTATGAAATTTCTCACATAGAGACAACAACAAATTGCACTTGTTAACAATAATGAAAAAGTCAAATGAACGTTCGTTTTTAACTTGAAGTGCGCAATTATGAAATGGACTCAGCATAAGTAAATTTTAAAAGACGTACATTTTCCAATCTATACCGTTCTTTACCTGTACGTTCAATCGCTTCATCATTGTGAAACAAAGCTTCGAGATTTTTTATGAATTGTTAAACCATATTATTGAGAAAACGATTTTCAGCTATGCTGAAAGATCCGTGATTTCATAAAAAGAAAGGAGAAAACAAATTTTCTCCTTTCTTTTTATGAAATCAGCGAAAAAATGAGCCAAAAAAATCAGCACTGACATCAATTTCATTTATTCCTTAAACGGTATTTACATACCCTAATCTTCCTGATATTTTCGCTCCAGCTTCCTTCATTTTTATTTTCAATTGTTCCAATCTTGTGGTCGTCATCCTCATCGTTGGTCCGGAAATACTTACGGATGCTATGACTTTCCCCAAATGATCAAAAAGTGGAACTGCAATGCAAGTGATTCCATATTCATTCTCTTCCAAATCTAAAGCGTACCCTTTTTGCTTGATTTTAACTAGTTCTTTTAGAAATGCCTCTTTTTCAGTAATCGTTGCTTCTGTATGGATCGGAAGCCCCTTCCGTTCAATAATATCTTCTACGACATTTAATGGTAGGTAAGCAAGAATTGCTTTGCCAACTGAAGTGCAATGCATGGGAGCCCGCTTTCCGACCTTTGAATGCATGCGTAATGTTTGATTTCCTTCCAGTTTTTCAATGTATACAACCTCGCCCTGATCCCATACAGCTAAGTGAATAACTTCATTTGTTTCCCGTTCTAACTCCAATAAAAAGGGTTTTGCCTCTGTTCTGATATCGATTGATTCCAACAGTTTCGAACTAATATCAAGAAATTTATAGCCTAATTTATAACGGCCAGTATCAACATCTTGTTCAATATAGCCATACTGAGCTAATGTAGAAAGAATCCGGTAAACCGAGCTTTTGTTAATGTCGACTTGCTTTGCGATTTCTGTTACACCTAACCCCCCTTTTTTCGAGCTTACTAAATTAATAATATCCAGTGCTCGTCCCACTGATTTAACCATATTGTCCCTTTCCATCCATTCACACCTCCACTTCAAAGGAAGTAACGATGGCTCCTTTTCAAAAAGGAAAAAGAGCCATTATTACATGACTTAGCGATCGACGGACACCGCTTCTTTCACAAAAGAATTCCTCAATATGCCAATCCCCTCTATATCACATTCTATCACATCTCCAGCACGAACAAACTCTGCTCCTACAGGACTGCCAGTTAAAATCACATCCCCAGGCTGCAGCGTCATAACATGAGAAAGATAAGAAATCATTTTTGCGGTGGATATTATCATTAATTCTTGACCGCTATTTTGTTTTTCTTCCCCGTTCAATCTCGATTTCACTCTTATTGATAATGGATCGATTTCGGTTTCAATGAACGGTCCCAATGGAGTAAAGGTGTCAAACGATTTTCCAATTGTCCAATGACCTGTTTCATGAAAATAGGCAGGAGCTGTGACATCATTTCCAACAGTATAGCCAAACACATAATCAAAGACCTGTTCTTCTGAAATATTTTTAGCTTTTCTTCCGATCACAGCGGCAAGTTCAGATTCAAATTTTACAGTATCGCAGCCTGCTGGAATGATAATCTCATCCTCTGGACCAATGACTGAGGAAATTGGTTTAAAAAAGAAAACAGGAATTTCAGGCAGTTCGTTCGGTCGTTCATCAGGACTTGCTACATAATTGGCGCCAATCCCAATTATTTGATTGGGAGCGAGTGGGGCTAAAAGCTTTACTTCATCCATTGAAAAAACCTTTCCTGTATATTCCCAGTCTGCAAATATATTTCCTTTTATTTCTCTTATGCCGTCTTCAACCAGCACCCCTTTATACTCAATAGTGTCCACTGTAAAGCGTGTAAATTTCATTGTTCCACTCCTCTCGGTAAAACTTTAAGTTTAGGTTTTGTTAAACCATATTGTTGAGAAAACGATTTTTGGCGCTTTTCGTGGGAAACCTTGGTTTCACACGTCTTTCAATCATCCTGAAAGGTTGAGAAAATAAGTCAAAAACCAACACCGACATATAACAAATCCTAGGTTAAAAAAGTGCTGCTGCAATTTTTTATGCAGGTGGATGATTTTCTCTGTCAAAAAATTGCTGTGCATCGATTCTTCATACGTCTCACCCAAAGCGGCTAAAAGTAGCTCCTTTCCCTAAGAAAAAGAGGCATTCCTTTCAATGATGAATGCCCTCTTTAAAGTCAATTACTTAACTTCCAACTTTGATTTTTGCCTTAAATTCTGCACGACGGCGATGTAAAATAGGCTCCGTATAACCGCTTGGCTGTTCATATCCTTTAAAGACCAAATCACATGCTGCTTGGAAGGCGACTGAATCATCATAGTTAGCGGACATTGGACGATAGTTCGCATCACCAGCGTTTTGTTCATCAACAACTTTTGCCATACGCTTCAGCGTCTCTAAAACCTGTTCTTCTGTTACAATCCCATGATGTAGCCAGTTCGCCATATGCTGACTTGAAATCCGCAATGTCGCCCGATCCTCCATCAACCCAATATTATTAATATCGGGAACCTTTGAACAGCCAACTCCTTGCTCAACCCAACGGACGACATATCCTAAAATACCTTGTGCATTATTATCAAGCTCTTGTTGAATTTCCTCTGGTGTCCATGCTGGATTTTCAACGACTGGAATTTGTAAAATATCATTGCGATAATCTGCCGCTTCTTCTTTTAAGAGCTTGTTTTGAACAGCTATGACATCAACCTCATGATAATGAAGGGCATGCAAAGTTGCTGCGGTTGGGGACGGAACCCACGCTGTATTTGCACCCGATTTAGGATGTACGACCTTTTGCTTAATCATCTCTGCCATTAGATCAGGGATTGCCCACATACCTTTCCCAATTTGGGCACGGCCTTGAAAACCAACCGATAATCCGACATTTACGTTGGAATTCTCATAGCCCTGCAGCCACGCCGTTGACTTCATATCATTTTTACGAATCATTGCACCTGCTTCCATAGAAGTATGCATTTCGTCTCCGGTTCGATCAAGAAATCCAGTATTTATGAAGACAATTCGTTCTTTGACTTTACTGATCGCGTTCTTCAAATTAATGGAAGTCCTTCTTTCCTCATCCATAACACCAATTTTTAATGTATTTCGCTCAAGTCCAAGCAGATCCTCAACTCGATCAAAAAGCTCATTTGCGAATGCTACTTCATCTGATCCATGCATTTTGGGCTTGACGATATAGATGGAACCTTTAGCGCTATTCTGATACTTCCCATTGCCTAATAGCGTATGCTTCCCTATTAAACTTGTAATAACCGTATCCATCATACCTTCTGGGATCTCTTCGCCACTGGGCCCCAAAATGGCATTTGTCGTCATAAGATGGCCAACATTTCTTGTAAACATGATGGAGCGACCATTTAATGCCATTTCCTCACCAGTTGGAGAAGTATAAAAACGATCTGGATTCAAAGAACGAGTGATGGTTTTTTCACCTTTTTTGAACGTAGCGGTTAAATCCCCTCGCATTAAACCAAGCCAGTTGCGATAAACATGCGTCTTGTCTTCTGCATCGACTGCTGCCACTGAGTCCTCACAGTCCATAATCGTCGTTAAAGCTGCTTCCATAAGCACATCTTTTACACCGGCTTTATCAGACTTTCCGATTGGAGATTGAGGGTCGATCTGGATTTCAAAATGAAGTCGATTATTTTTTAAAAGGATAGCAGACGGTGCTTCAGTGCTTCCTTGATAACCAACAAGCTTTGACGGATCAACTAATCCAGTCGTTCTTCCATCTTCCAGCGTTACAGCCAATCTGCCATCCACCACTGCATATTTCACTACCTCCTCATGCGAAGCATTAGAAAGAGATGCTGCTTTATCGAGGAATTTTCTCGCAAACTGAATCACCTTTTGCCCCCTAATCGGGTTGTAACCCCCACTGCGCTCAGCTCCGCCTTCCTCACTAATGACATCGGTTCCATAAAGGGCGTCATATAAGCTTCCCCACCGGGCATTTGCAGCATTTAAGGCGTATCGGGCATTATCGACAGGAACGACTAATTGTGGGCCAGGCTGCAAAGCAACTTCATCATCTACATGATTTGTTGCTACTTTATAGTCTTCGACCTCTTGTTCTAGATAACCGATTTCCTCTAAAAAGCTTTTGTATTGTTCAAATTTAAACTCTTGATTTTCTTTATGCCATGCATGGAGCTTTTCTTGAATTTCCTCACGTTTGGCAAGCAATTCTTTATTCCTTGGGGCCAAATCAATAATGAGCTTTTCGAAACCTTCCCAAAAAGCGCCCTCCTCAACCTGACTTTCTGGCAGCGCTTCCTTATTAATGAAATTAGCAAGAACTTGCGCAACCTTTAGATTCCCAATTTTTACATATTCAGACATTTGTACATCTCCTTTTTTGTTTGTTATTACGAAACATCGTTTCATATTTTCTCTAAAAAAATAATATCACGGGGAAAAACATCTTTCAATAATTTTCTAAAAATTTTATCTCTTTGCCTACGTTGCATTCATAATCGCATAATAACGACCTTCTCCACATCGAAAAACCTCCCTGAACAAATTATTTTTACCATTAGGCAAAGGCCTCTCTTCCGTTCTTCATTTCTTTTTTGACCTCAGCACAACGACCTGGAGATGGAAACAATTTACCGGCATTTAATAAATTATGAGGATTGAATACATCTCGAATATCGGTCTGTGCCGCGATTTCCCGCTCCGTAAACACAAAACGCATTTCTTCTCTTTTTTCGATTCCGACACCATGTTCCCCCGTAATTGTACCACCTACATCAGCACAAACTCGCAGACACTCACTTCCTGCAGCTAATGCTTTCTCTGTTTGGCCAGGCTGTCTTGCGTCAAAAAGAACGAGCGGGTGTAAATTTCCATCTCCGGCATGGAAAATATTAGCGATTCTTAATCCGCTCTCTTCACTTATTTTATTAATTCGCGCAAGAACCTCAGGTAATCGGCTCCGTGGAATGACCCCATCCTGAACAAGATAATCAGGAGAGATGGCTCCCATCGCACCAAATCCTGTTTTACGATTCGCCCACCATCTCCCCCGTTCTTCTTCGCTTTGAGCCACCTTTACCTCCCGCACATTACGTGTCTTACAAACCTCAAGAATTTGTTTGATCTGCTCCGTGATTCCGACCGAAATCCCATCTACTTCAATTAATAACAAAGCTTCTATATCCTTTGGGTGACCAACTGGAAACGCTGCCGACTCCACTCCTTCAATTGCAATCTTATCCATCATTTCAAGAGCAGCAGGGACAATTCCTGAAGAAATAATATCAGATACTGCTTGACTCCCGTCTTCGACCTTATCAAAATAAGCAAGAACCGTTTGCTTTGCTTCTGGATTTTTCAAAATTCGAACCGTAATTTTTGTGACGATTCCTAGAGTACCTTCTGAACCGGTCAAAAGCCCCAATAGATCATAACCAGGAAGATCAAGAACACCATTTGTACTAATATCAATAATTTCTCCGCTTGGCATGACAACCTCTAGTCCCAAAATATGGTTCGTTGTGACGCCATACTTTAAACAATGGGCCCCACCAGCATTTTCCGCAACATTGCCGCCAATCGTACAGGCATATTGGCTAGAAGGGTCCGGTGCATAGTAATAGCCTTTATCGGCTATTGAATTCGTTAATTTAAGATTTACAAAACCAGGTTCAACAACGGCGCGCCTGTTTTCCAAGTCCACACTTAACAGCCGTTTCATTTTAACTAAACTAATGATTACTTCCCCATTTAACGGTATGGCTCCTCCACTTAAACCGGTCCCTGCACCACGGGCTAGAAAAGGCAATTGATTCGCATTGCAATATTTGACCACTTCAGCAACCTCTTTTGTGCTGTTTGGAAAAACTACTGCCTTTGGGAGATGCTTATGAAGCGTGAAGCCATCACAATCATAAGCAAGCAAATCAGCTTGATTAAATAAAATCTCTTTTTCACCGACTATTTTTGCTAGATTCATAATATCTTTGTCAATCGTTTGCATGCTCTTTTTCACCATTGTTTCCCCTCTCTTTCTCGTCTTCTTTTTGGTAGGCCAAGTCGAGCAATTGAACGGTGTGAACAATTTTCTGGTTTCTTCCGTATTTCTCGACTCCCACTGCCATTTGCAGCATACAACCTGGATTTCCCATTGAAATCATTTCAACATCCTCAGGAACATGTTCCATTTTACTTTCTAACACCGCTCCCGCCATTTCAGGATTAGTAATGTTATAGACCCCGGCACTTCCACAGCAGCGGTCAGCATTCGGCATATGGACCATTTCTACTCCTGGAATATTGATTAACAAATCCCTCGGTTGTTCACGAACACCTTGACCGTGAGCAAGGTGACACGCATCATGGTACGTAATCCGCGTTTTTAATTCCACTTTTGGCTTCTCATACCCTGTATCGTATAAATATTTTGAAATATCCTCTACTTTTTGCGCAAATTCTTCCGCTTTTTCACGCCATTCAGGTTCTTCACGAAACAGTTCAGGATATTCTTTTAGCATACATCCACAACCCGCCGCATTCGTAATCACCTTCTCCGCAGCGTTGAAAGCTTCTATATTTTGCTTTGCTAACTTTCTCCCTGTCTCACGATCTCCTGCATGGACATGAAGAGCTCCACAGCATGTTTGATTTTTTGGAATGCTCACATCGTTGCCATTTCTCGTTAACACATTAATCGTCGATTGATTAATATCACTAAACATGACATCCATTATACAGCCCGTTAACATCGCAACTTCTCGTTTTGTCTCTCCTTTGGCCTTAATGACTTTTTGCTCCTTATATTTTTTTTGTACAGGTGTGCCAATCGCTGGCATAATGGCTTCCATTTCTACTAGATGCTTCGGCATAATATTGATTAAACCTGTTTTTCTGACAACCTTTTGCACCCCACTCTTCTGGTAAAATTTGAGCAGACTCCCCAACGAGTGGAGACGACTTTGGTGTGGGAACAGCCCTTCTAATAAAAATTTGCTTGTCATTCCTCTCCAGCCTTTTAAAGGCATCGCCTGACGAACCTGTCCCCTTGCTTCTTCAATTAAGCCTCCTACGTCCACATCAGCTGGGCAGGCTGTTGTACAAGCACGGCAATCCAAACAAACGAATACAGGGTCCGCAAAGTCATCATCAACCACTAATTTTCCTTCCGCCACTGATTTAATCAAATGTACTCGACCTCGTGGTGAATGCTGTTCCTGACCAGTCTGTTCATAAGTTGGGCATGCTTCTAAACATAAGCCACAATGGACACAATCAGCCCATTTATGTTCATCTGGTGGATCACTCCATAAATAATTACTTAAAGAGTTCGTATGACAAGTCGGCTCACCTTTCAGTTCAGTTTCTCTTAAACTCAATTTATATCCCTCCCACAAACCGGCCCGGATTCAGTATTTTTTTAGGATCTATTTTTTCTTTTATGCCCTCTAACCAAAAGAAATAGGAAGGTCGTTCTCCCCATACAGTGATTTCTTGACGAAGTTTTAACGGTAAATATTTCAAAACAGCATAGCCATTTAATTCAGTAGCTAGCTTCCGTAATTGCCCAATCGCTGTTTTTACATCCTCAGCCGCTCCAGACAAATGCACATGACACAAACCATGACCTAATCCCCCATGCCCTTCAATTTTCAAATGATGGACATCACTCATATATTCACATTCCTGAATCACACGGATAACATCTAAGTTGACGACACCCATTTTTAGTGTTGCTTCAGTCTCTTTTGTTTCTGTCACTTTAGGACCAATATTGTAAAACTGCTCCCAAAACTGACAAGCTTTTTCTTTTTCCAGTATGCTGACGTTTACAGATGGGGGGCTTATTTTCTTTACAAATTCCTCTTGATAGTGAACGGATGTTTCTACATCTTCAAAACTAATGGCAACTGTATAATTTCTGTGTCCTGTAAGGTCCTCGGACAAGGTTGGACTTAATAATTCAAGAGCAATCGGCTCCATCATCGAGTCAAGAAGTTCAGCTGCAAAGCTCTTCAGCCACTCATGATGGCCATCTGGAAACGCAAGCAAGATAACGCTTTCATATTGCGGAAGTGGACGCAGCTTTAATGTTACCTCTGTTAACACACCGATCGTCCCCATAGAGCCGATAAAAAGTTTATTCATATCATAGCCTGCCACATTTTTTACTACTTTTCCCCCTGAGCGAATCACCGATCCATCTGGGTAAGCGATTCGTAATCCGATCACTGCATCCCTTGCCGAACCGTAACCTAAGCGTTTCGGTCCACTGTCATTTGCAGCAATAATACCACCAATTGTTGCGCGCTCTGGATAAAAAGGATCCAAAGAAATTTTTTGATTATATTGCGCTAAATAGGCCTGAAGCTCTTTAAAAGGAGTTCCTGATTTGACGGTTAACGTCATATCTCCAACTGCGTGTTCAGTAATTCCTTTAAAATTTTCAAGTGAGACACCAATATCCTCTGCCTCTGTTGTACCTCCAAAACCACGCTTCGTTCCACCGGCAACGATCGAAATTTTTCGATTATGAAGATTCGCATATTGTAATATCTTGGTTATTTCTTCTTCTGATTCAGGCTTAACAACGATCCTTCCGCTGTTTCCTAAAAAATCATCTCCATTTTGAGCTTTCACAATCCTTTCACTACTTACAAACATTTGGAGGTCATTTAGTAGATTTGAAGTAATCAATTCATCCCTCTCCTTCTCCGAGCATAATCTTTTTAATCTTTCCATAAACTGTTTTTCATTATTTTCTCCACATATTCCAAATGTTCAGTCATTTTTTCTTTTGCCTCATGAGGGGCCGAATTGTCTATAGCGGTAAAAATTTCCTTATGCTGTTGGGTGATTCTTTCATTAATGAGGTCGTTTTGTTGTATAAAATGGTGGAAGTCACTCATATGCCTTTTCGTAGTGGTTGAGATAAATTGCATAAATTGATAGATTATTTGATTTGCAGATGCCTTTGCGATCGTCATATGGAATTGATAGTCCTCTTCCCAGCCAGATGACGACTTTTGATTGAAAAATTTCTCTAGTTCGGCGATTTGCTGTTTTGTTCGATAAAGTGCCGCCATTTCTGCAATTCCCGGCTCCAACAGCTTACGGACTTGAAACAGCTCCTGCGCATCATTTGACTCTGGATGAATTAAAGACAAGTTAAATAATTTTTTCGAATCAAAATGGCAAATATACGTTCCTTCTCCTTGCTTTACATCAACAATCCCCTTTCCTTTCAATGTAATAATCGCATCACGAATCGCTGATCTCCCTACGCCAAACATCTCACATAGTTCCCTGACAGAAGGAAGCTTTTCTCCAGAACGAATGGAACCGTTTACAATCATGTCCTCTATTTGTTCTACAACAGATTCTGAAACCTTTTTTATGGAGATTTTCTCAACTTTCATCTTAATATCCTCCTCTCTTCCTTTACTCTTTTCAGACATCACATATCAGATATGTTTATCTGTTCCTATTAAATCATGGTAGCATTTAATAATCAAGACTTTTTAGAATTTATAAAAAAATCAAAAAATAGTTCCGATTACTCTTTTTTTTCATATAATAAATATAAATACAACTTCTGTTATAGTACAATTGTATAACTAAATTCACCTTTTTTGACGTTATCACAACCTTTTAAAAATGTTTGTTGAAAAACTGCCCAGTTTGCTCTAATCGATAACAAAAAATAATTGTAAAAGTTGTGTGTATAAAATTTACCAAAATAACAAAACATAAGCTATATTAAACAAACTTTTAGCTTATTTCATAATAATGGTGTTTATATCTGCAAAACCATTAATGTTTGAATCTTTCCCGTGGCTTCCACTGTACAAATTGAAAAAGTTGGTTTTTTCGATGACATTTGTGTACAGGTGTAGATTTGGCTTAACGAAATGAGAGAATCTGAAGCTAGCTAACATAATAACCTGTACGAGACAGTTCTCAAAATAATCGCTTTTTATCTGGAAACAAGTCAAAATCATCATCTTTATAGCGAAATTTTAAAGAATTGAGGTGATAAACAATGGGACTGCTTGAGGCATTTAATGAGTGGAAAAATTCTCGCTATGAAAAACACGTTTCGAAAATGAAAGATGAAAACAAATGTCCGGAGTGTTATGGCAGAGGCTTCTTAATCTATCCTGCAAATGAGTTTGTTTATTTAAGCAATCCATACGATTGCCCTGGCTGCAACGGAAGCGGCTTATATTCTGAATGGTCAAATCTCGTTTAATAACGTATATGCATGTTGTATCACCTATTACTAGCTTCAAAGCATAAATTTAACCTACTGATTTTTTAGTCAGTAGGTTATTTTTATCAACGTCTATTACTTTTCGGATCAAAAGCATCGCGAAGTCCGTCTCCGATAAAGTTTATGCAAAGCACTGTCATAAGAATTGCAAGTCCCGGTGGAATCCATGCTTCAGGACTATTTCTCAAAATTCTGATGCTCTGCGCTTCAGATATCATGTTGCCCCAGCTTGGTGTCGGCTGTGGAATTCCAAATCCGATAAAGCTAAGAGCAGACTCAACAATAATATACGTTGCCATCATTAACGTTGCATTTACCACTATTGGACCGATTGCGTTTGGAATAAAATGTTTAAAAATAATTCTAATATCACTAACACCAATTGCCTTGGCACCAAGTATAAATTCCTGTTCTCTTAGTGTTAAAAACGTCCCCCGTATAATCCTTGTTAAGTTTGGCCACGAGGTGAAGGCAATGATCATAACAAGTATTCCAACGGTTACCTTTTCAAGAATAGCGACAACTGTAAGACAGAGCACTAAAAAAGGAAGCATCAGCATTAAATCCGTAGCGCGCATAATAATTGCATCTACTTTGCCACCATAATATCCTGCAATAGAACCTAAAGTTACTCCAATTACTAGCGTAAAAACCATGGCACTAAAGCCGACTATTAAAGAAATGCGACCTCCATATAATAGGCGAGCTAAGTTATCTCGACCGGAGCTGTCATTCCCTAATGGATGTTCAGCACTCGGGGATCGTTCAATCATGGTCAAGTTCGATTTTGTTGGATTATGATCTGTGAAAAGCGGCGCACAAAGAACAGCAATAATGATGATAAGCAGAATCACAACACTCGCCACAGCTAGCTTATTTTTCATGAAACGTTTCAACGCAATTCGATGAGGACTCATGCCTTTTTCCACTGTGTTCTTATTCAATTCCGGGCCTGTGCTTGTCGTTTCCTGTGGTTTAAGTTCCATTGATTTCACCTCAATCGTAGCGGATTCTTGGGTCAACAATACTATAGAAAATGTCGGCTAATAAATTGCCAAGTAACACAAAGAAACCAAGCATTAAGTTAATAGCCATAATCACAGGATAATCACGATTCCCTATAGAAGTAATAAATAATGTCCCAAGTCCAGGAAATTGGAAGACACTTTCTGTAATGACAGCCCCACCCAATAGTACCCCAACTTCAAATCCAAGTAGTGTAATAATCGGTATCAATGCATTACGTAATGTGTGTTTGTAAAGAACCGTATTCTCCGTCATTCCTTTTGCTCGCGCTGTGCGAATATAGTCACTGCCCAAAACATCAAGAACTTCCGAACGCATATAACGCATATAAGAAGCCGTACCAGCTAGACCTAGCGTAATACTCGGCAAAATAAGGTGCCTTATTTTATCAAAAAATAACTCAAATCCATCTATCCCTGGCTTTGAAACCGTTCCATGGGCAGGCAGCCAACCGAGCTTAATGGAAAAAATGTATATTGCCACCAATCCAAAAAAGAAATTCGGTGTAGCTAGTCCAAAAAAGCCAAATGCCGTTGCTCCATAATCTAAAGGTGTATAAGGGTGTCGCGCAGAATAAATACCAATCGGGATCGACACCACTATGGTAATAATTAAGGTCATAACCCCTAAATTCAAAGTATTACTAAATCGCTCTGCAATTAAATCGGATACTGCCCTGCCTTTATAAATTAGAGATTCTCCAAAATCTCCAACTACAGCTCCCTTTATCCAATTCCAATATTGAATATGGATTGGATCATTTAAACCTAGCGCTTCTCTTCGCTGTTCGTACACTTCCGGATCAACTGTCGGATCAATCCTTCCTGTAAAAGCATCACCAGGAGCTGCTTGCATGAGTGCAAATACAATGACTGTTAAAACAAAGAGCATTGGGATGAAAACAAGGATTCGTCTGATGATATATTGAAACAATGTACCCCCTCCATTCTAGAGCTGTTTTTACATCCTTTTATAAATCTTTCGCAAATAGAAAAGAGCGTGGCGTCATACCGAACGCTCTTTTCTATATTTCTGCAAAAGCAATTTACTCAGTTACATACCATAGATGTGGATTATTGTGGAATTGATATGGTAAGACGTCAATTCCTTTCATGCGTGAGTTATGTGCCCAAAGGCTGTTTGCGGCATATAAAATTAACGCAGGTAAGTCTTCTCCGAATTCCACTTGCCATTTACTGTAAATTTCTTTGCGATAATCCTGCTCAAAGGCTTCAGGTGGCTTGACTGCCTCTGCTAACAATTTGTCAGCTTCTGGATTATTCCAACGGGAGTAGTTATAAAAATCTTTTGAACCCCATAATCCTTCAGGACTTGGATCGCCACTGCTTAGTGACCAACCAACTAAGTATAGATCCCAATCTTGTGAATTTTTCTCAAGATCTTCGAAATAAGCTGCAGCTTCCTTCGGCTGACGAAGGTCAATGTTTATGCCAACTTCTTCAAGAAACTCTTCGATAATTGGAGCAGAACGCTCACGAATTTGGTTTCCTAATGGGTAGTTAAGATTTAAGACCCATTTTTCACCATTCGGATCTTCGCGGAAACCATCTCCATCTACGTCGACATAACCAGCCTCATCTAAAAGTTGATTTGCTTTATCTTGATCATGTTCATATGCTGGTGGATTTTGATCATCATAAGCCCAGAATTGTGTAGCAATAGGAGAGTTTTGAACAATTCCTCTACCATAAAGCAATCCATCAATAATCGCTTGACGGTCAATAGCATAAGCTATCGCTTGGCGTACTCTTGGATCCTTCAAGTTTTCATTAACAGTCCACTTACTTGGATCTAATGTCATATCTCCAGCCGCACGATGATTATGCATCATTCCCATAATTTGATAACCAAAGTCAGGCTGCTCAATAATTTCTACATTTTGCATTGCTGCAACTGCTTCATAATCTGCTGCTTGGAAGCCATTTGGATCCGCAACAAAATCAATTTCTCCATTTTCCAATAAACCAAGAATAACCGCTTGGTCTACAACCTTCCAAACAACGCTGTCAAGATATGGTTCACCTTGCCAATAATCAGCATTTTTTTCTAAAACATATTGCTCACCTTGTACCATTTCCGTAAATTTGAATGGTCCTGTCCCGATCACTTTTCCTGGCTCACGGGATTCAGGTGCTGCAGGTATATCAGCTACTGGGATATCCTTGAAGATATGCTCAGGAATAATGCTGAAGCTAGCATCTGAAAGAGCAATAACATTTGGCTCAGCAAATTTAAATGTTACAGTATGATCATCCTCTGCTACTACCCCTTGGAATTCATCTGTTTGACCTTCACTATATTCTTTATATCCTAAAAGTCTTGAAGCATATTCAGATGCACGTACCCCACCTGCTTCAATATAATCAGGATCAGACATTGTTTTATAAGTAAAGACGACATCATGTGCCGTAAATGGTTCACCATCATGCCATTTTACATTTTCTTCTAATGTAAAAGTAATTTCAGAATGATCCTCATTATATTTCCATTCTTTCGCAAGATTTGGAACAAACTCCAACGAATTATTTTGCGAAACTAGTCCTTCATACACAAATTCAATAATGTTTGCCTCATAGGCTTCTTCATAGAAAATTGGATTGAAGCTTCCTGACGGCGCAGTATCCATTGCACCGACAACCGTTCCTCCCATTTGAGGACCTGTTTCTTTCTCTTCGTTTTCTTTCTCACCCTCCGTAGAAGTATTATCACTGCCTCCTGAGCAAGCAGCAAGAATACCTAGCATGAGAACAAAGCTAAGTAAAATTAACCAACTTCTTTTAAACTTCAAATTCATTCACCCCTTTTAAATTTTGGAAAATCAACAGACTAGCTTAATCCTAGGGTACACCACCTCCTTATATGGAAAAAGCGATTAAAACTACTGTTCATACAAATGGCAAGCAACATAGTGTCCTTCACTTACATTAATTAGTTCTGGCCGCTCAAGAGCACATCTTTCATGTGCCTTAGGACATCGCGTTCTAAATGCGCAACCGGATGGAGGATTAGAAGGACTTGGAAGATCACCTTTCAAAATAATTTTTTCACGCTTATTGAGCACATCCGTTGAAGGAACTGCTGATAATAAAGCCTCTGTATATGGATGTAAGGGAGTTTCATAGAGATTTTTCTTAGGTGCTATTTCTGCTATTCTCCCAAGATACATAACCGCTACCCGATCACTGATATGTTTAACGACACTTAAATCATGAGCAATAAATAAATAGGTTAAATTAAACTCATCTTGTAGATCAGCCATTAAATTTAATACTTGAGCCTGAATCGATACGTCTAAAGCTGAAACTGGTTCATCGCATATAATAAACTTTGGATTTAATGCCAGCGCTCTAGCAATGCTAATTCTTTGCCTTTGACCTCCTGAAAACTCATGGGGATATTTTAAGCGAGAGTCAGGTCTTAAACCTACCTTCTCTAAAAGGCTAATCGCTTTTTCTCTTCTCTCGTTCTTATTTAAAGATGTTTGTACTAAAAGCGGTTCTTCAATTAGTTCTTGAACATTCATCTTTGGATTAAGGGACGCAAACGGATCCTGAAATACAATTTGCATATCCTTTCTAAACGGACGTAGCTGCCGGTTCGACAATCGAGAAATATCTTCATTTTCAAACAAAATTTGACCTTCGGTTGGTTCCATCAACCGAAGAATTACACGACCTAATGTCGATTTCCCTGAACCCGATTCTCCAACAACCCCTAAAGTTTCGCCTCGTATAATACTTAAAGTAATATCATCGACTGCTTTGACATGTCCAACTGTCCGTTTGAGAACCCCGCCTTTAATCGGAAAGTATTTTTTTAAATTTTTTGCTTCTACTATAAAATCATTTTTTGTCTCTATTTTTAGTTCCTTTTCTATTACTGACACCAGTTAGCCCCCTTATTCATACAGATAGCATCGGACATTATGACCCGACTCAACAGTTACTAGTTCAGGATTTGCCGCTCTACACTTATCCATCACATGTGGGCAACGATCAGAAAATCTGCAGCCAGCCGGAAACTCATGCGCAGCCGGTACCATTCCTTTAATCGCACCTAATCTATCAACCTCTTTTTCAAGGCTTGGCAAACTTTCAAGCAAACCATTTGTATATGGATGCTTCGGATTTAAGAAAAGGTTTTCCACCGTAGTTTGCTCTACGATTTGTCCTCCGTACATGACCATGACCCGATCCGCATACTCAGCAACCACCCCTAAATCGTGAGTTATGAGCAATACAGCCATATTAAATTTCTTCTTCATCGCATCCATAATGTCGAGAATTTGCGCTTGTATTGTTACATCAAGAGCAGTTGTTGGCTCGTCAGCAATCAAAAGCTTAGGATCACATGAGATCGCAATTGCGATCATTGCCCGTTGCCTCATTCCTCCAGAAAGCTGATGCGGGTATTCCTTCATTGTCTCTTCCGCTCGAGGAAATCCAACAAGCTTTAATAAGTCAATCGCCTTTTTATCTGCCTCCGCTTTTGACACCTTCTTATGTCTTATAAGCGTTTCAGTTATTTGATTGCCAATTGTAAAAACGGGGTTTAACGCAGTCATTGGCTCTTGAAAGATCATCCCAATCTCCCTGCCACGAACCTGCGTCATTTGTTTATCCGTAAAATTCACCAAATCTTTACCATCAAATAAAATTTGTCCCTCTTCTATTTTTCCTGGCTTTCCAATCAATTTCATAATGGAGAGAGAAGTTATACTCTTGCCACTCCCCGATTCACCAACAAGGGCAACAGTTTCACCTGAATTTACAGAAAAGTTAACACCATCTACTGCTTTTGCAACTCTTTTTCCTTCTAAATAAAAATAAGTCTTTAGCCCTTTAACATCCAATAACGTTTTTTGTGTCATTAACTGCACCTCAACTTAATATCTTCTCGGTTATTTAGCTTTGGATTATTTGTATCGATTAAACCTTCGCAATGTCGTTCGGTGAGAACAAAAGCAAGTACAATCATTCTTTATCTTTAGGTTTCCTCTACTTGCTACAAGACTTTTGCACTAATTTCACCTCAAAGAGAGGGAGAAAAAATAACTGAATAGCAATGATTAGCAAAAGTATACTATCACGTTTTAATTTTTGCAATATAGGGAAAAATGAAAGTAATTGTAATTTTCGATTAAATTTCGGGCGACGAAGGAATTTTTATTATTTTATTTTTCGGAATAATTAATTTTTACAGCATTGCAAAAGTTTTCTTACAATAGTAAAAAATACGAAAAATGGTTAATTTACATATAATCTCAATTTCATTTCTTTAATTTCTAATAATTTTTACGTTTATCTTTATTCTCCCTTGCAAACATCATATTAACTAATTATTCATTAATATTTATGAAAATTCATTTCATTTTTCTGTAAACTTTTTTTCGAACCATTAATTTTCCTTGTCAGATCATCTTACAAATTCTCTTTTTTATACGATTGATACCCCGCTAATTATTATTGTATTTTTATTCGCTTCTTCATCTTTTGTATGAACATGAATGAATTGAATCATACTAAGATGAAAATAGATCTGCAAGTGAAAGGGTTGCTTATAAATGCTATCAAATGAACAGCTTTTAACATTTAAATCGCAATTGGAACGGCAAAAAAAGGATCTCGAAAATAGATACGAGGCAAATGACCACCTTAATTTACGCGACGGACATTATCATGAATCGGTTGGCGAACTTTCTAGTTACGATAATCATCCCGCTGATGAAGGCTCTGAACTGTATGAACGAGAAAAAGATATCGCACTTAGTGAGCATTACCGAAATGAATTAAGCGACATTTCGAAGGCACTTCAAGCAATCGAGCATGGTACATACGGCAGGTGTGAAATTTGCGGAAAGGAAATTGCCCTGCAGCGTTTGGAAGCATTACCAACCACCACCTATTGCATCGAGCATTCACCTGACCAAATTACCTCCCATGAGCGCCCCATTGAAGAAGGCGTTTTGATGCCACCATTCGGCAAGTTTGACATGGATGAACAAGATGAAACCGTCGCATTCGATGCTGAAGATGCGTGGCAAGAGGTAGAGAGCTGGGGAACTTCTGAAACACCATCCGATTTTGTCAAAGTGGAAGATCATTATAATGATGTTTATGTTGAGTCTGAAGAGAACATCGGCTATGTTGAAGACTATGAGAATTTTGTCGGCAATGATATAGAAGGCAAAAATATCACTGTTTATCCAAATCCGCAGCATGAGCGCTACGAAGAAATGCTAGACGAAGAAGGCATCATGACATCATTTGGAGATTTGCCTGCCTATGAACATGAACCTTATGTTGAGGATAGTGAAAAACGGGACAAGTAACATTGTCCCGTTTTTATGTTTATTACTTTTACACCTTTCCTTGTAATCGAAAACAAGAGGTATATACGTCTTTACTTGATTTTTTCGACTATTATTCGAGAAAGGAGAAAATAGGGAAATTAACAGGAGAGCCCGAATGGAAGATATCTATTCGAACCGTACATGCTTGATAAACTGTTTGTTTGTCCGGATGCTTCCTCTATTCGGACAATAAACGCATAATACTCTTGGTGAATCGCCAAATCTTGCACCCATTCGGACAGAGCAAGCTCCATTAATAGAGCAATTCAAATATTTCATTTAATTGTTCGACTCTTTTTGAATCGTTTACTTCTCTCGCATGATTTATTTCATCTGGCAAAATTTTATTTAAATAGTCAATTTGTTCACTTGTAAGCTCCTGAACAAAGGATTCTTCCGATATAAAATCATTTCGCTTTATCATGGCATAGATTTCTTTACAAAGATCAGAGCGATCTGTGTAATTTGAGAGAATTTCCTTTAAATAGCCGAGCGATTGATTCATACATATATCATTCCTTTCGCAATCTCTCTTCACTAATTAGAATGCTCCTTCTCGGATGAAATCATCGGTTTTTTTATTTCTTATTATTGACAATCATGTTGTTCGCTTATATAATTTATCTTAAGTTAAAATATCTTGAATTTGAGATAAATTGATTTGAGATAATACAAAAAAGGAGAGATTTATCAATGACAAAAACAAAATGGGCATTAGACACTGCACATAGCAGTGTAGACTTTTCAGTAAAACATATGATGTTTGCAAACGTAAAAGGTTCCTTTAATGAATTCGATGCTTCAATTGAGGCCGATCCAGCTGACTTAACAACTGCATCCATCGAATTTACAATCAATACAGCTAGTGTTGATACACGCAATAATGATCGTGATGCACACCTTCGTTCAGCTGATTTCTTTGATGTAGAAAACTTTCCAAAAATGACTTTCAAGGCTACGTCGATTACAAAGACAGATGATGGAGAATATGATGTAACTGGTGACTTAACGATTAAAGAGACAACAAAGCCACAAACGTTTACAGTCACTTACGGAGGAACTGGTAAAGATCCATGGGGAAATGAAAAAGTCGGTTTTGCTGTAGAAGGCAGCATTAATCGTAGTGAATTTGGGCTTACATGGAACGCTGCACTTGAAACTGGCGGTGTTCTTGTAGGAGATAAAATCAAAATTTCATTAGACCTGCAAGCAGCAAAAAGTGAATAAAAGCAAGCGAAACTGTAGATCATTCAGCGATCTACAGTTTTTTGTTTGTTTATCATTGGAAAAAAATGGTCAAACTAAAGATGAAATCACAAAGTTTTGGGGATGAAAAAATTTATGTCACATAATTTTTTTTCGCACTTTATTAGGATGCCTTTCTTTTTACGTCTTCTTTTTATTGCTATATTCGTCCTCCTCACCTTCGGCTTGTTTGCCTATTTATTAGAGCCTGAAACATTCACAACTCTTTTTGATGGAATTTGGTGGGCAATCATTACCGCTTCAACAGTAGGTTATGGAGATTTTGTACCAAAAACGATTTTAGGAAAAATAATAGGAATTTTACTAATTTTATTAGGTGTAGGGTTTGTATCTTCCTATTTTGTTACGTTGGCATCATCTACTGTAAAGCAGCAAAATGACTATATCGAGGGAAAAATAATGTTTAAAGGAAAAGATCATAAAATGATTATCGGTTGGAATGAACGCTCAAAAACAATCATTGAAAAGCTTTTACATAGTGGAAAGAGCGGTTTAATTGTTTTAATCGACCAAACACTTCAATCCAATCCATTTTCTGATTACCATGTTCATTTTATTAAAGGAAGGGCAAATAGTGATCAAATTCTGAAAAAGGCAAATATATATAATGCGAAAAAAGTTCTCATTACAGCAGATCAAAGTAAAGATGAACTTCAAGCAGATATGGATACAATTTTAACCTTATTAGCCATAAAAGGCTTGAATCCAACTGTCTACACAGTAGCTGAAATATTAACCTCTGAACAAGCAGTTAACGCACTTCGTGCGGGGGCAGATGAATTGATTAAAACCAATTTAATCACGAGTACTGTCATGACAAGCTGTCTTCATTCCAGCGAAAAAGTCGATGCTCTCATGATGTTGCTTGAACAATTTAACGGCAGTCGTTTTGTATTTCAATCGCCAACTGCTTTTATCGGAAAAAACTTCATTGAAACAAATGAAAAGCTGCTTAAAGACGGTTCTCTTTTATTCGGGGTTAAAAGAGGGGGAGAAACAATCATTAATCCTCCCCATCCTTTTATTCTTAAAGAAAATGATATTCTTTTGGTCATTTCGGCCACTTCATAAATTTACAGTATGCTTTCAAGCTCTGAAACGAGGAATTGCCCCATTTCAAGGAACTGTCTCGGAAATAGAGCATCCTTATTTTCTGGAGATTGGAATTGATTAATTGTGGCGGTAATATTGCCGACCTCCGCTTCTTCATCAATTCCACCTTCATATTGATGAGAAAGTAAAAAGGGTCTTCCTAATTTGACCGTACAAACGGAAGAATCTAACTGCCCTTCAACAACTTGAAACGGTACTCGTAAAAACTGATAACCTTCCTTATCATCCATCTTATAATCAAAAAAGCCATGATCGTAATCCCAGTTCCCTCCTATCGAGTAGCCGATTGGTTTAAGCAGCCGTTCCAAATCGTCTAGGTGGTATTCTTTTCCTTCAATACTCGAAGGCACCTCGATCATAAAAAAATCCCCCTTCGAAACTTTTTCTTAGTTTCTCCAAGGGGGATTTCGTTTATTTTGTTAATTTTTTCCTTTTTATTGTTTATAATCGTTTCTCAAGCTCTTCTTTCTTTTCCTCAAAGCCAGGTTTACCTAATAAAGCAAACATATTTACCTTATAGGCTTCAACGCCAGGTTGATCAAAAGGGTTCACCCCTAATAAATAGCCGCTCATGGCACATGCTTTCTCAAAAAAGTAAGCAAGGTATCCGAATGAATACTCGTCAAGCTTTGGAATTGTTACCGTTAGATTTGGAACGCCGCCATCGGTATGGGCAAGCAATGTCCCTTCGAATGCTTTATTATTTACAAAATCAACTGTTTTTCCAGCAAGATAGTTGAGTCCATCTAAATCGCTTTCCGCTTCCTCAATCGTAAGCTCATGACGAGGCTCTTCAACTTTGATAATCGTTTCAAACAGATCACGTCGACCTTCTTGAACGTATTGGCCTAGTGAATGTAAATCTGTTGAGAAATTAGCTGATGATGGGAAAATTCCCTTTTGATCTTTCCCTTCGCTCTCGCCGAACAATTGCTTCCACCATTCTGAAAAATATTGTAGCGAAGGCTCATAATTGATCAGCATTTCAATTGTTTTTCCTTTGTTATAAAGAAGATTACGCACTGCCGCATATTGATACGCTTGATTACTTTCAAGCTCAGATGAACTATATTCTTCACGGGCATCTGCAGCACCTTTCATCATGGCATCAATATCGGCTCCACTTACTGCAATTGGAAGTAGCCCGACCGCAGTTAATACTGAATAACGCCCTCCTACATCATCTGGAATAACAAAGGATTCATAGCCTTCTTCTGCAGCCAGCGTTTTTAAGGCTCCACGCGCTTTATCAGTTGTTGCATAAATACGTTTTCTTGCTTCATCAATTCCATATTTTTCTTCAAGTAATTTACGGAAAATACGAAATGCAATCGCAGGCTCTGTTGTTGTTCCAGATTTTGAAATGACATTAATCGAAAAATCTTTTCCATCTAATAGATCCATAACATCTCTCATATAAGTAGAGCTGATGTTGTTACCGACAAAAATAATTTGCGGTGTTTGACGCTTTTCTTTATCAAGGACATTATAAAAACTATGCTTGAGCATATCGATTGCCGCTCTTGCCCCTAAATAAGAACCTCCAATGCCAATAACAAGTAAAACATCTGAATCCGTCTTAATTTTAGCAGCAGATTTTTTAATGCGGGCAAATTCTTCCTTATCATAGTCAACAGGAAGATCAATCCAACCTAAGAAATCATGACCAGCTCCTGTTTTTTCATGCAAAGAATGGTGAGCCACCTTTACTAGATCTCTTAAGTATGTAATTTCATGTTCTCCAAAAAAACTTAGTGCTTTGGAATAATCAAAACGAACTTGTGCCATAGTTGTCCTCCATCTTTAACATATTCATATATACTTTAACGAAAGCGCGCGCGGTTAGCAAGAAATGGTGAGAAAAACACTTCATTTTGAGCTGTTTTTTCACTTTTCTTCCTTATTATATAGCAAGCTTTTATAATGAAGCGCGGTAAATGGCTAAAACATCATCGCGATTGAGCTTCTTAAAGCGACCAAATTCACCGTTGATCATCGCCTTGTCCGTCATTAATTCTAGTTTGCTGTCATCAATATCATAATCAGCTAATCGAGAAGGAGCTCCAATGCTATTCCAGAACTGACGCAGCTTCTCAATACCTTCTAGACCAGCTTCTTCAGCGCTCTTCCCTTCTGGATCTACTCCGAATACGCGAACAGCAAGCTGCTTAAAGCGTTCTGGCTTTACCTTTAAATTATGCTTCATCCAATTTGGAAAAAGGATTGCAAGCCCTCCCCCATGAGGAATATCATAAACAGCGGAAACTGCATGCTCAATATTATGCGTTGCCCAATCTCCTTGATAACCCATTGACAGCATGCCGTTCAGCGCCATTGTCCCGTTATATAAAATCGTTGCGCGCAAATCATAATTTTCAAGATCAGCTAAAAGCTGTGGAGCCGTCTCCATTACAGTAATCAATAAAGATTCGCACATTCTATCCTGCAATAACGTGTTTTCTTGTAGATGGAAATAATGTTCAAATACATGAGACATCATATCAACAATTCCATATATCGTTTGCTCCTTTGGAACCGTATACGTATGAACAGGATCTAATATTGAAAATGTCGGAAAAGTTACTGCGCTTCCCCAGCCATATTTCTCGTTCGTCTCCCAATTTGTAATAACAGAACCCGAATTCATTTCCGAACCAGTTGCCGCAAGGGTTAAAACTGTTCCAAATGGAAGAGCTTCATGAGCAACAGCCTTTTTCGTCACCAGCTCCCACGCATCACCATCGTATTTCGCGCCGGCTGCTATCGCCTTCGTACAATCAATTACACTTCCACCACCGACAGCTAAAATAAATTCGATTCCTTCTGATTTACAAATGTCTACCCCTTTTCTAACTGTAGAGATGCGCGGATTCGGTTCAACACCAGAAAGCTCAAAAATATCTGCTTTAATTTCTTGAAGTAAGTTTATGACTTGAGCGTAAAGTCCGCTTTTTTTAATGCTGCCACCTCCATAAATAAGCAACACTTTTCTACCGTATTTTGGAACTTCCTCTTTCAAATGTACAAGTTGACCCTTACCAAATATAAGCTTTGTTGGGTTCCAATATGTAAAATTTTGCATGTTCATGTCTCCTTTCGTTATCAATAATATTATCTTCCATCTTAGTAGGTAATGCAAAAATTTGTGTTTAAAATTCAAGGAGGAGAATGTTCAAACATACAGACGTTTAATGAAGTACATTCCACCCAAAAAATGATATGCAAAAAATCCTTGCATACTCCTTGCAAGGATTTTTCACAAATATTCCCGTTTTTATTCTACTTCCTTAACTTAACACTTTCGTAATACGTTCAATCGCCCAATCCAAGTCTTCCTCGCTGATGACTAAAGGTGGAGCAAAGCGGATGACAGTATCATGCGTTTCCTTACATAATAAGCCTTCATCCTTTAATTTCTCACAATAAGGACGAGCTTCCTCATGAAGCTCCACTCCAATGAACAATCCTCTTCCACGTACTTCTTTAATAATTGGATTCTCGATTTCCTTTAGCTTACTTTTAAAATATTCACCCAGCTTTAACGATCTTTCAGCCAGGTTTTCTTTGACAAGAACATTTAAAGAAGCAATGGAGACAGCGCAAGCCATCGGATTTCCGCCAAATGTCGAGCCGTGGGAGCCTGGATTGAATACACCAAGAATATCTCTATCAGCGACGACACAAGAGATTGGAAAAACGCCTCCTCCCAGCGCCTTTCCTAAAATATACATATCCGGCTGTACATCTTCCCATTCACAAGCAAACATTTTTCCTGAGCGGGCAAGTCCAGCTTGAATTTCATCAGCAATAAAAAGGACTTCATTTTCTTTACAAAGTTCATATGCCTTTTTCAAAAAGCCTTCGGGCGGAATGACAATCCCAGCTTCCCCTTGTATAGGCTCAATTAGAAAAGCAGCAGTATTGCTCGTAATGGCGTTTTTCAAAGCCTCTAAATCTCCGTATGGGATGAGCTTGATTCCCGGAAGCATTGGACCGAAACCGCGCTTATATTCATCCTCTGAGGACAAGGAAACAGCAGTCATCGTTCTTCCATGGAAATTGCCGATACAGGCAATGATCTCTGCTTCATTTTCGACAACACCTTTCACATCATACGCCCAACGTCGCGCTGCTTTCACCGCCGTTTCTACTGCTTCTGCCCCCGTGTTCATCGGCAAAGCCATTTCCTTCTTTGTTAGCTGACACACCAATTCGTACCAAGGTCCAAGCTGATCATTATGAAATGCACGAGAAGTGAGCGTGACCCTATCAGCTTGTTCTTTTAATGCTTGAATAATTTCTGGATGGCGATGCCCCTGATTAACAGCAGAATAGGCACTGAGCATATCCATATACTTATTCCCCTCAGGATCTTCAACCCATACTCCTTCAGCCTTTGAAACAACGATTGGAAGGGGATGATAATTATTTGCACCGTATTTATCTGTTTTTTCGATTATCGCTTTGGACTTGTCTCCGACGATCATGAATGAACACTCCTTTTTATTATCATTTATAAATACTATCTTAATCTAATGCAAGTTTTATGCCATTATAATATCCTTACGATGGAGACTATTTGGTTATTTTGCACGCAAATTTTTTTTGCTACAATATTCAATTTTGCAAAATTTATTTGCAGTAGATAAAATGAAGAAAAAGAATTGCTGGGAGGGAGGAAGAAAAATGGACCAGAACTATGAAATATATGAAACCGTTCTCGACTCAATCGATATAGGAGTACATGTTATTGATTCAAACGGTAAAACAATTATATACAATAAGAAAATGAGTGAAATCGAAGGGATGAAAATTGAAGATGTAATCGAGAAAAGGCTTCAAGAAGTCTTCTCCTTCCATCAAAACGGAGAAAGCACTTTGCTAAAAGTGTTACAACACAAGAAAAAAATTACCAATATTAGACAATCTTATTTTAATAATAAAGGACAGGAAATCACAACCATTAATAATTCATATCCGATTATGAAGGGCGAGACTTTAATCGGTGCCATGGAAATTGCAAGAGATGTAACGAAAATTGAAAAGTTACTGCAGGATCATATTTTCAATAAAGGCGAAGCAAAAATTACCTTTGAAAGCTTAATTGGTTCTGATAAAGCATTCACCGATGTAATTGAGTCCAGCAAAAGAGCAACACGAACAAATTCAACTATCCTTATCATCGGCGAAACCGGTACAGGCAAGGAGCTCTTTGCTCAAAGTATTCATCAAGGCAGCATTCGGGCATCACGTCCACTGATTACACAAAACTGCGCTGCGATTCCTGAAACCTTAATGGAAGCTATATTATTCGGTACAAGAAAAGGCGCATTTACAGGTGCAGTTGAACGACCTGGACTGTTTGAGCAAGCGGAAGGTGGCACCTTATTATTAGATGAAATTAACTCGCTTGATCTCTCATTGCAAGCAAAGCTATTGAGAGTCATTCAAGAAAAGAAAGTCAGAAGAATCGGTGATACAAAAGATCGGCCGGTTGATGTTCGGATTATTGCCACCATTAACGAAGACCCGATTGATGCAATCACAAATGGCCGGATGAGAAAGGATTTATTTTATCGCCTCAGTGTTGTGTCCTTATTTATTCCCCCTCTGCGGGAAAGAAAAGGCGATATTCCAGAACTTATACAATTCTTCATCCAGAAATATAATCATTTGTTTGGGATGAATATCACTGGGATTGATAAAGCATTATTAGATCATTTTCTTGAATACGATTGGCCTGGAAATGTTCGTGAACTTGAGCATCTCATTGAAGGAGCCATGAATCTTGTGCATGAGGAACAGATGCTAACAGTCTCCCATCTTCCAAACCATATCCGTTACAAGCCTCCCTTTAGAAAGGATGCTGTCACCTATTCAGCAGACTTAAACACATTACAGAAAGGAATCACCCTCGAGCAATTTTTACACGACGCCGAACGTTCTTTTTTAAAAAGGGCGTTAGCACAACACAATGGGAATATTTCACAAACAGCAAAAACACTGGGAATGAGTCGACAAAATCTCCAGTACAGATTGCGAAAAATAAAAAGCGGGAGCTAAACATACAAGATTACGCCGATTTAAACTACTAATGGACAAAAAAAAGCAAGTGAGGATGAAATGGCTATTCATCTTCGCTCGCTTTTTTGAATTGGACTTAGACTTTACAGTCAGTTCTTTTGTACAAATTTAACGTTGAGATTGTTCGATCCACTCTTGAAGTTTATCTTTAAGAGTATTGAAGCCTTGCGGTGCTTCCTCTTGCTTGAATGCTGCAGCTGCTTGGCGACGACGAGGTGCTCTTTTCTCCTTCGGTGCTTCCGTTTGAGCCGGAGCCTCTTGAGTAGCACGGATGGATAAACCAATCTTTCCTGCTTCTTCGTCAATGGAAAGTACTTTTACAGAAACTTCATCTCCTACTTTTAAATGCTCGTTAATATCTTTAACAAAACCGTGAGTAACTTCAGATATATGAACTAGTCCTTGTGTATTTTCATCAATTGCAACAAACGCTCCGTACGGCTGGATTCCCGTTACCTTTCCAGTAACAACACTTCCTACTTCAATCTTTTCAGTCATGTAAACACTCCTAAGTTATGATATATTTTTATACTTTACCCTACTCTATAGGCGATAACCCTATAATTTTAGGGAATTTGCCTTAGAGTACAACCAACCTTAGTAATCATAAACGAGACAAATATTCCGTCCACATATTCTACTTGTCCTTCTTATATAAATGATGATTACTTCCTAAGATTGATATCACTTTATACGCAATATAAAATTATATCATAACATAGTTTTTTTTTCAAAAAAGGGAAAACTGTAACTGTAAGATTTTAATTAACTTTTATTTCATGTTCTCTCAATGCTATTTTAATATCCATTCATTTTATTATTTCTTAAACATCTTATAATCCCACCCTTACACTTTGAACAATATTATTGATAAAACTCATCAACGCTGGCATATAAGAAAGCTTAGCAAAAAATAAATCTGTAAATTAAAGAAACACGATAAGAAAATTTATGATAAACTTATCTAACAAACGGAGTAACGTATCGAATTGTCCGAGTATAGACAATATACTTAGTAGTAGATGATAACAAATAGGAGATGAATATATGCTTAAACGGATTCGAAATAAAATAAATGCCATACAAGAAGCGGAAATGGAGCTAGATAATATTTATACAATCTTACCTCCACCAGGTACCATTATTGGTGAGGCTACAGAAGAGGAAATGGAAAAAGCAGCTGAACTTGAAATAAAACACATGGCTTTTATTAGATTGCAGGACATGAATATCCATTTTGAAGGTGCTTCATATCGAGAATTATTAAGAGATTTTCAGGAATTCGAAACAGAATCAAGTCAATTTTGGAGAGGTGTAGCAAAACGGCTAGCCGTTCCATATGAATGGCCGATTAGAATCGACCATGCAAACGGCCCTATTTATCTGGGGGAACACGAGATAATTGAAGAATTGGAAGAAGAGAGAGCAGATTAATTAATTTTGCATACTTAATGCGCCAACCTATTGGTTGGTGCTTTTTTTTCAAAACATGCTCAGCCATCTTAAAGACGAACAATACGATTGTTGAACATTCAAGAGAGTAATGACTTCAAGTCCTTTGTACTGCAAACGGATAGATAAAACAGACTTGAAGTGCACATTCATGAAATTGACTAACCTATAAACTGACATCAGTATTTGATTATTTTTTCTTTAATGTGAGCACATTTACTTCCGGTGGATTGTAAAATCGAAAATTCAAAAACGAAATTGCATCACTGCTACCTAAACCTGTACTAACATATTGTTGAATTCCATTATAGTTCCACAAGCCCTTGACCCGATCCTGAGGTGGAAAAAAACCGTCCCACAAATAATAAGGCTCGGGGATAAACACAGCACCAATGAACGGCAGGCGAATCTGCCCTCCATGATAATGACCAGCTATCAATAAATCATATGCCCACAAACGTTCCTCTTCTTTTAAGAGATCGATTCTGTCGTCAGGGATGGGGTAATGATTTAAGGCGATGAGCACTTCTGAATCGAAATACTGCTCTAACATCAGCAACCTCTCAATGTAGGGATCGAGCTTTTTATCCTGCTCACTCTGCTCTAATAACGCGATGGAATTTTCAAAATAGGTAAAATATAAGTTGGAGGAACCGACTTTCACTTTTTCAATTGTGTCTAACAATTTTATACCGCGCTCTTCCATTCCCTTAATAAAACGGTCTCTTTCATATACTTCCTTTTCCCCAATGATAAAGCTTTGTGGGTCCGTATTTCCTGGTACGAAATAGGCAATATTCTTCTTTCTTATTCCTTCAATCAAAGTATAAAACGGAGCATAATTGTTGCTTTCTGGTGAAACAAGCATATCTCCGGTAAACACAATCGCGTCATAGTTGATGGAATTAATCATATTTATCAGCTTACTCTGTTCTTTTCCAAAGACTTTTTCATGTAAATCTGTTATTTGCACAATTGTGAAACCTTCCAAGTCTTTAGGAAGCTCTCGAATAGGAATGGACTCCTCTACAACAACAATCCGATTGTTTTCCCAAATTATATATCCGCACATGATCATCAAGATGATCATCATGGCCCATAATTTTTTCCTGAGCAAAGTTTTCATAAAATACAGATGCTCCTTTGTTTCATCTCGACTTTTTATCAATAACTGCAAAAGCTGTTTTTTACCTAATATCAACAGCATTTTAAAACGAAGGCTATGCTATATGATTCTGTTGATTTTTGGCTCATTTCGTGAGAAAGCTTGTTTTCTCCCTCGTTTCATCGAGTCAGAGCGAAAATGAGCAAATAATGGCATGATCAACAATATTTTTTAACACAACCAAAAAGAGAAGAAACTTTGCACGACGACAATTTCCATGCGCTTTGTTCTTTTTCTCAGCCTTCGATACAATGGTTTTTCCACAAACGCATATACAAATACACCACCTATCATTGAAGCTGTAATAAGCAAAATAGCTAACATGATGTTAGGAATAGCCAATGATGAAGCAGTACTAAAGAAAATACTTATAGCAGACATGGAGGTGAAATGGGTTAAATAAATCGAAAATGAAGCATCACCTAATAACTTAGCTAGCCTTGGAATGCGGATTTCCTTTTGTAAATCCAGCGACGAAAAACCAAGAATAAGAAGAACAGATGCAATTGTCGTAGTATATGGCAAATCAATGGGAAGAAAACGATTTTGTTCATTGATCCATGCCAAAGGAAAGCCCGCAAGTCCAATAATCACCATAATCGTTGAAATCTTCACACTAATTTCAACTCTTAAAATAACATAGGCGCATAAGAATCCGAGCAAAAAAATGAGATTATTAAAATTGAACAAATAATTTATAAAATAATTTGTACTGGACAATATATGTAAACTGAAAAACAAAGATAGCATTGCCCATAGAACGGGAAGAAACAGGGAAAGCCATTTGTTTTTAAAAAAGAGCAGACCAATGATTAAATAAAAAAAGACCGTATGAACCAACGACCACGCCACGCCTAATATCGGCGGTCTCCCATCAGGAAAGAGCAGCAAGGAAGAGAGTATATGCCCGATTTCTCGTTCATTTCCGGAACCAAGATTAGGATAGATGAAATAAATAGGTAATATCATGAACGTGATCATCCAATACAGTGGATAGATTCTAATGAATCTGTGGTATAAATACTCTTTTAATTTTGAAGGATCGCCAAAGCTTTGATGATACAAGTAATACACCATAAAGCCTGAGAGGGCGAAAAAATAGTACACTCCTCCTGAACGGTCAACATTAGATAGATGCAAAAAATCGTAATGGAAGTAAGTAGTTAGAAAAGCTTTGGCATGCAATAAAATGACAAAAAACGGGACCAGGGCTCTTGAAAATTGAATTAAATTCAAATGTTTCCTCATAACAACGTCCTCTTTCCATCTGGAAATTTAATTTCTATCTTATATTGCGATTGCTCCTTACCATTTTGGAAGATTTTTTAAAAGCCGATAGCAGTAAACGAACGATCACGATTACAAAACAAGATAATGGTCATATTTTATAAGAATTTTTCCTTCTTGATAATTTTCTTCATCACGGACATTGGCGATATTTTGCAAGTTAGTGACTAAATTTTTGACAAAGTTTTGCCCCATTGCATGAGCATGGAGATAGCCACCACCGAATCTTGGATTGATTTCGGAAATCACATATCCCTGCTCCGTATAAAAGCAATCAATATCAATTGGACCGACTGGCTGCAAAACTTCCAATAATGCGGTCATAAGCTCCCTTAGCCTTGGATCTTTGACAGCAACCGATTTGTCTGTTTCACCAGCCCTCATTTTTATTTTTTTCTTCATAAAAATATTCGTTGCTTCTTTTGTAATCAAATCTATATAGCAATCGACCCCAAATTCTTCACCTTCAATAAAAGGCTGAATCACAACATCATGGTTATAAAAGAATTGAAGCTGCGAAATTGTGGTGACATATTGTATCCCCATGCTTGCACTGCCGTTCCTCGGTTTAATGATTAAAGGAAAACGCAGGATTCCTTTCCCTAAAGCGCTTTTCACTTCCTCTATATTTGTATAAGTAGGAATGTGAGGAAGCCCATGCTCCTGCAAAAACGTCGATGTCAAATATTTATCAAAACAAATTTCTATTATCGGCTCGTCTGAAACAATCACCGCGACACCATCTTCTTTAAAATTTTCCTTGGAACGAGCCAACAATGGAAGCTCTGGATCGATCAACGATAGAACAGCCGAAATCTCATACTTCTTGCATAACGCCTTAATTTCCTGAACATAATCATGCTGATCAATTCGAGGAACAATTTCAAATTGATCAGCAAAGTACAGCGCTGGTGCAGTTGGATCACAATCAACGGCAACAACCTTGCCATTGATTTCATTTAACTCCCTTTTGAAATATTCAATCAATTTAACACGTCTTCCTACACTGCATATTAATATATTCATAGCTTTCTCCTTTTTAGTGACTCCACACTAATAAAAATGTCAATACCCCCGACAGTAATAAAAACGCTGGGAATATAGATAAATAGCGTCTTCTTATTTGACTAAACGCTGGAATTATGAACACTAGAGATAATGCAAAAGCAGCAGCAAGAACTCCCACATAATGGATGGTGAGCAGCACATAAACTAAATACATAATCGGGGTAATAAACAGGCATGAAAAAATAACGATTATTAAAGAGACTACTTTCTTCATTATGCTTTTCTTTATCCTCAAGAAAACATTGACTCCAATCAGAGCAAATAAATATGGCCAAACAAAGATATAACTAGAATCTTGATAAAGAAAACTGCTTACGACGGTTAAAATTAACCATCCTAATAATGATCCCATGAAAAAATTCAGCCCTTTTATAGCATCTAGTATGAAAGAATAAGCACCAGTAAGAAGGGCAGCAATCATGAATAGAATTGAGATAAATAAAGGATTGCTCAATTTTGGATAAGCACCGATTGACCATAGATCGGAACCGGTCAACGCTGAATAAAGTTTTAATAACCCTTCTGCTGCAAAATAAGAGAAAGCCACACTTAAGACGCAGAAAAGAAAACCAAACAGGATTCTTGCTGTGGTCATCTCTTGTTTTCTTATCCCATGCACGCAAGTTAAAATAAAGAGAAAAATAGCCGCAATCATGATTGGAATGACGTACTGCTTCCCATAAAAGACGACCTTTTCGGCAAACAGGTTGAAAAATAGGCTGGATCCATCTTCTTTCGCCTCCAGTTCCATGTTTCCGAAATGATGAACTAATTCAAGCATATTTTCACCATGATGCTGGAGACTTTTGATACTTAAATTTTCAATAGAGTCTTCGGGAGAATGGTAGCCATATGTGCCTTCAAAAAAGGCAAAATTCAACCCATACATTCCATGTGATTTATATAAAGTTAAATCTGTTTCATTCGGCATCATTCTATATAAATCGGAAATAAAGGAATGAGCGATTGGATGGGAGCTCCCTTTCGCAAACTCTTCTATTAATCTTTCATTATGTTCATTCGTTTCAAATAAAACTGAAGGACCTTCACTTCCTCTCGCCTCAAAATTTAAGACAATTCCTATATCGTGCACCCACGGATGCTCGTTAACAAACGCTTGCGCTCCCAGTAACCCCAATTCTTCACCGTCAGAAAGGAGAATAATAACATCATTTTTTAATGGTTCTCCTTCCTGCAAAATCCGAACCGTTTCCAAAATGGCCGCCACAGCCGCTCCATCATCAGCAGCGCCAGGACTATTATGTTCCGAATCATAATGGGCTGTTAGCATAATCGCTTGCGAGGAATTCTGTCCCGGTATTCTTGCTAAAATGTTCTCAACGATGCCATCAAAGGGTTCACCCCATGAAAAAAGAGAGTCTGCAACTGTCTGTATTTCCGGAGAGAGCCCTAGCTCCTCCAAAGCGTTCACTAAATAATCTCTGACTCTTTCATGTTCAGGTGAGCCAACAGGATGCGGGCTGATTGCAAAGTTCTCCAAATATCGCAAGGCCCGCTCTGCTGAAAATTGCTCTGCGTTAGCTTGAAGCGGTTTCACCTCCGGTCCACGAAACTGCAGAAAACCGAGGTAAACAGCAATGATGCATGTCACCAAGATCGCAAAAATATAGAGGACATTTGCAAGAAGATATTTTCTTTCGCTAATAGGGACTGTTCTTCTTAATTCTTCTTTCATGCTTTCCCTCTTTCCTCAATTTAAAAACGATAAATATTTTCATTGAAGGCATCTGCAAGCGTCTCTTTTTTTCTAATAAGAAAGGCCTGTCCCTTTTCCCTTGCTACTACAGCAGGACGCTCTTTAATAAAAAGTGGATTCAAGACGAGCGTATACGCTCCGACCTGCTCAAAAATGAGATAGTCCCCTTGCTGTGGAAGAGTTCCTTGTACGTTCTGCGCTAAATAATCTCGTTCCATGCACGTATAGCCAACGATATGAAATAAATGCTCGAGCTTTGAGTTATGATTTTTTGCAACAATTTTAAAAGGAAGATTACTTCTATGCATAGTAGGTTTAATATTGTAGGCACTTCCATCAACAAGGATAAAACTAGTCCCCTGCACGCGCTTATGTTCCATTACTTGGCAAGCGAAGCTCATCGTATTCGCAACCATCGAAACACCCGGTTCCAATATTAATTTGGGCTTATTGCTCGCCCCAGCAAATTCATTTCTCATTACTGAGCCAATTGCCGCAGCATAATCATCGAAGGAAGGAACGGTCCTATTAAAGCTCTTTGGCAGCTCTCCGTATATTCCTCCGCCAATATCAATAAACTGGAGTGTTTCATTAATGTATTTTTTTGCAAGCTGACAGAGTCTTTCTGTTTTGTGACGAAAAAAAGCCAGAGAGCGCGTTCTTGTTGAAAAATGCCCATGCAAGCCAATTATTTTTACTTGCGCTATTTTTTTCAACTCGTAAATCGCCCTTTCTAAATCTCCATTTTCTACTGAAAACCCAAATCTACTGACATCATAGCCATCCTGTAAAATACTCTCGCCATCCTCCATTAACGCAAAATTCACCCTCACCCCAAGCGAAATAGAGCGCGACGGATTTTCAGAGGCATACTGTTTCACGTAGTCTATTTCATAAAATGAATCTAAATTAATGATGCTTTCTTGCTGCAGAGCAAAATAAATATCTTCTTTACTCTTTATCGGTCCATTGAAAATAATATGCTTACCGTTCTCGCCTAATCGAAGAGCAAGATCATACTCCAATCTTGAAACAACCTCTGAATAAGCACCTAATGAAATTAACTTTTTACATAAAGCAGGTAAATAATTGGTTTTATAAGAATAAGCAATAATGAAATTGTTATATTGCTTTTTAAATGCTTGATTGATTTTATGATAGTTATTCTCCAACTGATCGAGATCAAGTAGAAAAAAAGCGCCTCCGCAGCTCTTTGCTAAAGACTGAACGATTTCATAATTCATGTTCTTTCCCATCAAATCTATTACTAAATTGCGATCTTGTACTGAGCTTTTCAAAACAGGCCTCCTCAATATTTGTGTGCAACCAATTCATTTGCTCGATCTAGTTTCACTCGGGCTTTAAAATACTCCACAACCTCTTTGTCGAACTGTTCATTAAACTTCCGCGCAAAAAACATATTAGAGTTTTCAATTAAAGCTCTGTCTCCGATATGCAAACATTGCGGCGAATTTCTTTCTTTCAGCGATTCCCCCCATTTTAAAAAATAGAGATTAGTATTAATGACCTTTTCTTTGTAAGTGGAATTTAAAAGAAGCGTATGAAAAAAACTCTCATCTGGTACTAATGAATGTTCAAAAAAAGGATAGTACCAGCGATTCTTATTCAGAAAGTCAATGATAAAAACAGCCGCCTCAAACGGGATTGTGAACCATTGCGACCCTTTGTAAAGCGTGAAATGCTCAGGGAAATACCTTCTGTTTGGCAGAATATGTACGCCTCGTTTGTAAAGCAAAAGCAATAACCGGCGCAATAGGCGTAAAGGATGATAATTAGCGTAACGATTTCGGACGATTTTTGGCCATTGTATTTTTACCATCCCGAAATCTTTCTCTTGTAGCGTCCGATATGCTAAAAAGAGAGAGTTTCTATGCTCTGCTAAAAATTGTTTAAAACCATTTCTCACTAATAAATCCTGCCCGCTTCTTAAGCAAACAAAATCATAGTGAACGTCCGAATTGCAAACAGCTTCTAATAAAAGAAGCGTAGCGTCAACCTGACTAATGTCACCCCAGCTTACAGCCACTCTTTCTTCTAAAATCGTTATATGAGGATGCCGAATAATTCTTTCCCTCATGCTTGCATCGCTTTTCGCATCAATATGAATAAATACATCCGCTGCCTCCTCTTCGACTAGCTGCATTAAAAATTTATTCAACTGTTCAGGATGATTATGCACAAGCAACATAAAAGCGGTCTTTGCCGTTCCCTTCAATTTCAAGACTCCTTTTTAAAAAAATAGCTTTATATTTCGTTCATTTTTGACTTTGTCTGTCCAATCCCTCGTTTTTTATACCGAACATTTCTCAGAAAAATCAACAGTGATTCTTATTTGTATACATTATAGTTCTTTATAAAGAACAATTCAATCGTTTTGTCCCATTCTATACGCTGGAAAATAGCTTTTTTCACTCGACTTGATTGCTGGCTTTGTAAGCTCGCTATATTTCTTTTCATTAATAATATGTTTGCCTAGGTAATAATCAAAAGAGGCTTTGTTCGTAAATGAGGTTTTAAAGCGATACAATTCATCCTCATCTAAATACCCACCTCCTAAATGAAGAAACTTGGAATGGCACATTTTTGCATATTCAATCATCGCGTCAAATAAGAGATGATTCGGTCGTAAGGACAAGAATTCTGTTCTCGATGCACCGAGATGATAATGGGCAAATTGATTGCCTATTAACAGCAGCACTCCAGCGATCATCTCTGAATGACTCCATGCTAGCAAAAGCACTGACTTGCTCAAATTTGTGTCCATTAATTGCTTATGAAAATAGGAACGATCAAAATAATAAAATTTTGATGCTTTATGGCGATCCATCGTTTCATAATATATATTTGTAAATTGATCAATTTCCTCTTTGCTGTTCGCAACGGAAATCGTCACCTCGTTTTTAACGGCCTTCCGAATATTTCTTTTCGCATTCTTTGAATATTGACTTCTAATTTCGTCCAGCGAAAGGGACAAATCAACAGCTGTTGTTTTCCGCACATAATCCGTCTTCATAACTTCTTTTATATATTCATGATTTTTTAAGAGTGGATGGAGTGTGACTGTCTCAGAAACAATATTTTGTTTGAGACAATACTCGGTAAATAATGAATAAAACGAGCGAATAATCGTCGGATCCCCTTCAACTAACGGACCACCATATCCATATGGTGTAATAAGGTCAAAATATAATTCCCCGGTACCATCAATGCCTCTTTTTATAAATGAATAAAAGACCTTTCCATTTTCATTTTCAAAATAAATCGCGTTCGGTGTGCCATTTTGAATAACAGCAAATAACTCTGCATACTCTTTTGTATAATAAACATCAAGATTCGAGAACCGAGCTAAAAAAGGGCTCCAATCATCTGCTGAGCTAAGCAAATGAAGCTGTTCGAGAAGGGAGGAATTAGCACTCATATCCATGCTCCTTCCAGTCCGTCCACATATTTTTTTAAGTAATAAGAAACAGTCTGTTCCATTCCCTCTTGCAAAGAATATTTGTGAACAAAGCCAAGTTCTTCGCAAAGTTTGCGATCATCAATCGCATAGCGAAAATCATGACCTGGACGATCGCTCACATACTGTATTAATTCTTTATAACTTGTAAGATGGTAACTTTTGAGCTGCTCGGACAGAACTTGATCAAGAACTTCACAAATCATCGTTGCAATCTCTATATTTTTCCTTTCATTATGACCACCAATTACATACGTTTCACCAGCTTTGCCCTTTACAAAAACTTTTTCTATTGCTCGGCAATGCTCAGTAACAAAAAGCCAATCCCGGACATTTTCTCCATTTCCGTAAATGGGAATCGGCTTTAATGCGAGTGCCCTTCGGATAATCGTCGGAATAAGCTTCTCATCATGCTGTCTTGGACCAAAATTGTTCGAGCAATTAGTCGTAACCACATTCAAGCCAAAGGTCTCAAAATAACTGCGGACGATCATATCGGCAGAAGCCTTGCTAGCTGAATACGGGCTATTCGGTGCATACTTCGTTTCTTCTGTAAAATGGCCTGTTTTTCCAAGACTTCCATACACCTCATCTGTTGAAATATGATGAAATCTTGCATGTGCAAACCCTTTTTTATAAACACCGATTCCATCCATCCAATAATTTCGCGCCGCTTCTAATAGCGTATAGGTACCGATAATATTACTTTGCAAAAAAGGCCTTGGATTTTCGATTGATTTATCAACATGAGATTCTGCAGCAAAATGGATCACTCCGTCAATTTTATAATTCTCAAAAATCTTTGCGACAAGATTTTCATCACAAATATCTCCGTGAACAAAGGAATAACGTGGGTCATTCTCCACCGCCTCCACATTACGAAGATTTCCGGCATACGTTAATTTATCCAAATTAACAATATAAAGATCATTCCTAACGTTTGACAGCATATAGGAAATAAAATTAGAACCGATAAAACCAGCCCCACCCGTAACCAATAAATTCATCCGATCTCTCCACCTCTTTATTTATGAAGCTTACGTTAGACACACACCTATTTTTCTTTATCAGTCATACTCCAGTAAATTACTCTGGCTTTCAAAAGGCATTGGCAAAACGAAAGGTGAAAATAATACTTAGGCCTTCACAAATCGCCATATTAAAAACTCATTCCTTTCCAAAAGCAACTTTTTCAACCGTCCTTTTCGACTACTTTTTCCGCCTCTAAACGATGACTGCTTTTTTTCCTTCTTTTACAATGGCAGCAATCCATTCGACTTCCTCTAAAGTGAGGTCACTGTATAATGGCAAACAAAGGATTCTTCTGGAAATATCCTCAGAAACCGGACATTTGTGAGCGCTCGTCACATAAGGCAATGTATTGAGTGATGGATAAAAATATCGCCTTGAGGCTATCTGATTATCACGTAAATTTTTTTGCACTTGCAATAACAGTCCCTCCGTTTCGAACAGAATTGGATAATAAGCATAATTATATTTCGTTGACTTCATTATATCGGGCGTTTCTCGCTTGTCTCCAAGAAGTTTGCGATAAGCTTCAGATAGCTCTTTTCTCTTTTCAATCAATGCATCGACATATTTCAAATTACATAGACCCATGGCCGCGTGAAATTCTGAATTTTTACCATTCAGTCCGATCATCGCGTAATTCTCTCCAACAAAACCAAAATTCCTCATTAATTGGATCGTCTGGTCAAGTTCGCTATTTTCCGTATTGTTCATAATTGCTCCACCTTCAACCGTATGGAAGAGCTTTGTTGCATGAAAGCTAATCGTCGATAAATCTCCATATGTCAGCAATGAGCGGCCTTTGTATTGCACACCGAATGCATGTGCAGCATCGTAAATCACCAATAGATTATGCTTCCTTGCAATTTCTTCAATTCTTTCAACCTCACAAGGTATACCGAAAACATGGGTTGCCAAAATAGCCTCTGTTCTATCCGTTATCGCCGCCTCGATTTTCTCTGCGTCGATGCAAAATGTCGTCGGATCAATGTCAACAAAAACAGGGGTACAGTTCTCCCAAAGAATCGATGTCGTCGTCGCCACAAATGAAAAGGGAGTAGTAATCACTTCATTTTTTATTCCCAGGCCTTTGATGGCAAGGTGCAATGCTGATGTACCATTGTTTACATAAAAAAGGGAAGAACACTGGCAGTACTTCTTTAATTCACTTTCAAGCTGCTGGACATATATCCCTTGATTTGTAAGCCATTTCGTATCCCAAAGCTGTGAAATATACTGGTCATATTCTTCTTTAGGAGGTAGAAATGGTTGTGAGACTGGTATCATTGGAATCCCTCCTAAACACTAAGTCGTGAAGATAAGCCCCGTATTCGTTCTTATAATTTAAAGCACTCGTCAAAACCTCCGCTTCAGAAATCCACTTATTGCGAAGACTAATTTCTTCTAAGCAAGCAATCTTGTATCCTTGTCGTTTTTCTATCGTTTCCACAAAATGACTGGCATCCAAAAAACTCTCAAATGTTCCTGTGTCAAGCCAGGCAAAGCCACGTCCTAATAACCCGACCTTCAATTGCTTTCTTCGTAAATATTCCTGATTAATATCCGTAATTTCCAGTTCCCCACGGGGGGAAGGCTTTACCTTCTTTGCGATCTTCACCACTTCATTATCATAAAAATAGAGCCCTGTGACGGCATAATTAGATTTTGGCTCCTTCGGTTTTTCCTCAATGGAAATTGCGTTATGATGAGCGTCCACCTCGACAACACCAAAACGTTTCGGATCTTTTACTTGATAACCAAAAATGATCGCCCCTTCTTTTAAATTTGCTGCGATTGTTAAAATCGGGGTGAATCCTTGACCGTAGAAAATGTTATCTCCTAGAATCAGAGCGACTTTTTCATCTCCGATAAATTTTTCCCCAATAATAAAAGCATCCGCTAAACCGCGTGGATGCTTCTGTATTGCGTATTCAAGCTCAATGCCCCATTGTGAACCGTCCCCGAGCAATTGCTGAAAGGATGGAAGATCCCTCGGCGTGGTAATGATTAAAATTTCTCGAATTCCTGCTAGCATAAGAACTGATAGAGGATAATATATCATCGGTTTATCGTAAATCGGTAATAATTGTTTCGAAATAGCCTGTGTAATCGGGTACAGTCGAGTTCCTCGCCCCCCTGCTAAGATGATGCCTCTCATTTCCATCAGCCTCCATTTATCGATTTTCAAATATATCTACAAATCTTTAATAATCAAGTACGAATGATTGTCTGTCTCCTTTTCAATTTGAAATTGATAGCCCAATAAAAACTGAAGCCATTTTGAATTTTTTTTATTTATCTCTGCTCGATATTTTTCCATCCCGACCTCCTTCGCAAACGCTAAACTAAATTCGACTAATTTGACAACAATCCGATTGCCCCGATAAGCAGGAACGATTCCAAAGCTGTTGCAAAATGCTATTTTTGTTCGATAATCATTCGCATAAATAGAGGTGATCGCGATATCCTCCTTCCCAGTTGATAAGATAAAATTATAACCGTTTTTTAGCAGCTTATTGGCATACGTTGTCAACGCTTCTTTATCTTCAACAGGAAAAAGAAACTCAGAATTTAAAGCCTCAAAAATGCTACTTATTCGCCCGACATTTTCCTCTGTTAACGGAAGTAGTTCAAAACGATAGCCTTGTGCTTGAAATTGTTGCTGGTATTTTTGCACTGTAACATAATTCATATTTATGCTCCTTTTGCCTTCATTAATTTTTCTTTGCGACCATTAAAAATTCTCATCAGTTCCGAATATAAAATCTCAAATTCAAATAGCTTTAAGACCCTGCTCATAGTAAAGTAGAAAATAACTCCACTTAATCCTTGGACAAGGATACGGATGAAATATAGCTCTGGCAGCAACATTCCAACCAATAATACGAAGCCTCCCATTAACAGTGCTAAAAAAAACGAAGGGATTAAATCTTTCAGCTGTTCTTGAACAGAATAGGATATTTCCCTAGCGGAGTAGTAAGTATTTATAAACAAAGAAAGATAGGAACACAAAACCGCCGCTGTTATCAAGCCGTATATCCCTAAGGAAAACAATAAAGACGCCCCAATTAGTAGCGTCAACAATGATTTCTTTATAATCTCAAGCTTTAAAAACAAATCTGCCCTTCCCTTCACCTGAAGAATATTCAAATTTAAAGCATGCAACGGGTAAATCATCGCCGCTAAGCATAATAGTTTAAAATAACCAATCGAATGAATCCATTGTTCCCCGAGCAGCAAAGGAATGAACGATTCAGCCACCGTCAGAAATCCGATCATTAATGGAAACATGATATATGCTGCAAGCCTGATCAATCTTTCATACATATTCCGCAGTTGCAGCGCATCATCTTGAAAGCCGCTCAATACAGGATATGTAACTCTCTGAAGTGCAGCGGTTGTCGAATTAGCAATAACATCGGTCAATTTCGCCGCATTCGTATAATATCCGAGCATGGCTGCTGGATAAAGCCTTCCGATCAAAAGTGAATAAATATTTTGATAGAAAGTGTCAATTAATCCTGAGAGCAGAAGCTTGGAACCAAAACGAAATAATCTTCGAAAAAAGGCTATTTTAAATGACCATACAGGCAGCCATTTCGTAACAGTCCAAAGGAAAATAGTTTGTAAAGCTTGGGTCATCAGTGCCTGCACGAATAAACTCCATACTCCATAACCCTTTGCCGCTAAATAGACAGAGAAGATTCCAGCTAAAGTCGAAGAAGTCATTGTAATGAGCGATTGCGTTCGAAACTGAAGCTTTTTAATAAGCAGGACTCTCGGAATAATCGCAAAGGAATTGACTACGATTCCGAAAGACAAGAAGCGAATCATGATCATTAACTGTGATTCATTAAAAAAAGCACTAATATAAGGGGCCGCTACATATAAAGCCGTATACAGCAGACTCGACATCAAAATATTGAAATAAAAAATAGTAGAGTACTCTGCTCTGGACACTTCTTTCTCACGAATAAGCGCTTGAGAGAAACCACTATCAATAATCGAATTCGAGACCGCAATCACGATCGCCACCATTCCAATTAAACCAAAATGCTCCGGTGCTAAAATTCTAGCAAGAATAAGCAGGACGACAAATTGAATCCCTTGACTTGCTAATAAATCAATAAAGCTCCAAATTAATCCGCTTATTGTTCTTTCTTTTACTTGTTGGTAATCTTTCATCTATTCACTCCAAGACGTACGATAGCCAGTTTCTTCAGAAGCTTTTTCAGCTCGAGTATCCATCGATAAACCCTTGGCAAGTGGTAGCGCACCCTCAATTTCATACGATGACTGACGGTTAATTCTTTGTAAAAAGTTCGATAGGGCTGTTTTTTCAGCTCCCCCATTCGATTTTGGAGCAGCAAAATAGCAAATTCGTTTTTCCTCTTTGTACGTTCAATCGCCATTTGATAACGTCCATCTGTAAAACGATGGAATTCCTCTAATAGACGATTATCAGCTTCCTTTAATTTGATTGCTTTCTCAAGCCGATCCTCCCCAGAATTTAATTGATAGTTCCAAGACATTTCAGCACCATAGCGGTATACCGCCATCATTCCATCCAAATAATAGGCATAGCCTTGACTTGCTAAATACATTTGGAGCGGGTAATCACCTACATGAGCTTTTTGAAAAAACAATGGCAGTTGCTCCGCAGACTGTTTACGGAACAGCAAGGAAGCTGTCGGGCAAAATCCACCTCCTCCAAAAATAATATCTTCCACTGGACTAATCCTACTTTTAACGTACGGTTTAATATCTGAAATCATTTTTTGTTTTCCTTCATCAAAAATTTTAGCACCATGAAAACAGAGGGTGCAGTCCGAATGATTTTCCATATAGTCGACTTGTTTCTGTAATTTATACGGATCTGTCCAATAATCATCCCCCTCGCAAAGAGCGATATACTTTCCTTGCGAAGCCTCAAGCAATCTTAAGCTATTTTCACTTGAACCAACATTATTTTGAGAAGTAATGATCCGAATCTTGTCGGGATACTGTTTTCTATATGCTTCAACAATCTCACGCGTTCTGTCGGTGCTACAGTCTTCTCCAATCAAAATTTCAAAAGCAAATTCTGTCCGTTGCATCAGAAAACCTTCTATTGCACAGCGAATATATGCTTCATGGTTATAGGTAATGCAATTAATACTCACGAGCACGCTCATTTTCAATCTCCTTCTTGTAAAAAATTTTCCCTTAATGCCTTTTTAAATCGGCTCCGTCGGATATTCGCAGTGCGCAAAAGACAACGATTAACGGAAGCATCATAATATGTGGAGAAAGGAATTGTAATGCTTGAATATAAACAAACAAAGTAATAATCGGCAATAAATAGATCCTCTCATTTCCATCCTTATAACGGGCCTTATTACAACGATAGAGTCCGAATAAGAAGATCATAAATAAGAGGAATCCGACAATTCCTCCCGCAACAAATATTTGTTGAAATCCGTTATGTGGCACATGGAAGAATCCTGCCTTTACATGCATCTCCTGAATACCGATGCCAAAAATAAGGCGATCTAATTTTGCCAGCATAAATTCTTGATATTGATTCCAAATCTCCGCCCGACCGTTTGTAAGATCTGCCTCCTGAAAACGTTTCATAATAAACTGAAACGTTGTTGGAAAAAACGTTTGAATGACAATGAAAATGGACATGATTGAAGCAGCAAGAGAAGTTGAGGCCAAAATAGAATTTTTGCTAATCCGCAAATTCATTAAGAAATAATAGGCAATCACACCGACGCTAATGACAATAAACGTTCTGGAAAGGGTTAAACTCCCATAAATAAAGGCAATAACAATACATACAACTGCCCAAGGAGGCGATAACTTTTTTGAGAACAATAAGACGAGAAAAAGGGAAAGTGCAATCGCACAGAAATAGCCGAGTGTATTTTGATCTAATGTTAACGTAATATCCGTAACATCGAACTGTGCATTCACTGTTGCAATATTCCCCAATCTGATGCCATTTTTAATAAGCAGGCTTAAGGGCATATATTTCAATGTATTTAAAAGGATGATCGTAAAGGCCGCGATAACACCAATTCCAAAAGATAATAATACGAGCGCCGGACGCTCATTTTTTTCTTTTTTCAACAAAACGAGCGCTATTAAAATAATATAAAGACTGAATTTGACAAAGCCACCAATAGAAGATTGATACAAAAAAAGATGAAAAAGTTGCAAAAGAAGAAAGGCATAGGCAGCGAACATATACCCATTAAGCACAATTTTCCCTTGCTTCAATATAAGAAAGAAAATAGCAGCTGCCACAATATAATTTCCTGGTAAGCCTGGCAAGAACGGAATAAGAAAAGCAAAGTAGGCAATGAGAAAGCTCTCGCTCAAATAAATAAAAGCAACTACCACAATCATTAAAAGTACATATTTATGAATTGGTACATCAAAATAATCGCGGAGGAGTACAGTCAAAAAAATCAGGGCAGCAAAGAAGACGAAATATTTGTTTTCGTTCCCGAATACATTCGACCAACGCTTCTGCTGGAAGGCTTTTTCCCTATTAACGGTCATGACATTATCCATATTTCTTGTATAACTCCCCGTACTTCTGTGCCACAATCGCCACATCATAAGCTTTGACGTTTTCCTTTGAGCATTTCGACATTTGCACTCTTTTCTCCTTATCTCTCGCCAGTTCTAACATCCCATCACTTAAGGCAAGCAGATCCCCGCTCTCTACTAATAAACCATTGCCCTTTATTACGTCTGCAATCCCGCCAACATTCGTTGCGATAATCGGAAGACCACTTGCCATTGCTTCTAAAATTGCTAAAGGCAAACCTTCATAAATAGAAGTAAGCACAAAGATATCTGAACGGGCTAAATAATCCTCCACATTAGACACATTTCCAGTAAAAACCACCTTATCTTTTATTCCTAGTTCAACAGCATTTTCTTCTAAAGTCTTTTTCTCCTTCCCATCTCCAACCAAAATCAATGAAGCTTGCGGCAACTCTCTATTTATGATGGAAAAGGCCTGCAGCAAGAGCTTATGATTTTTAATAGGTTCTAATCTTGCTACATTAATATAAGTAATTGCTTCGTTGCTAAAGCTAGTTTCTCGATATTTTACAAGTTGAACAGGATTGTAAACTAATTCAACCTCATCTAAAGGAAGCTTGTATAGCTCAGATGCCTCCTTCCTAATTGTGCTCGAAATAGCTACTGGAATGGCTTTTTTCAACTTATAAAGACGCTCCATCAAAAAAATGAGCTTGGAAGAAAACTCGACTTTTGGCGTGCTGTGAATCGTCTGCAGCATGGATGCTGAATGGGTGCAAACCCAGGGAAAAACATAAAGGAAAGCATGTAAATGAGTATGTACGATATCCGCTTTAAACTTACTCAACTCCCTCCAAACCAGAGCAACAGTCTTTAAACTCAATTTGCCACGGTTGTTTAAAAATACGAGATCGAGCCCTTGTTTCTGCAATTCTTCTTCAAAAAACGTGTACTGAGGCGGGCTTAATGAAATTAGCTTAAGCACAAATTCGTTTCGATCTAATGCTACCGCAAGCTGATATACCATCTTCTCTGCACCACCAATAACGAATGATGGCACAACTATAGCTACTTTTCGTTTTCTCATCTATAATCTACCCTCCCTCTTCATACGTATTTGTCCTCATGAACCCTCTATGAGTACACACTTTGCTTTGGTTTAGCTTTCTTTGTCCTCATGAACCCCCTATAAGGACACACTTTGCTTTTTTTTAACATTCTGTGTCCTCATGAGCCCTCTATGAGGACACATTTTGCTTTTTTTTAACATTCTGTGTCCTCATGAGCCCTCTATGAGGACACGCTTTGCTCTTTTTTGACTTTCTTTGTCCTCATGAACCCCCTATGAGGACAAACTTTGCTTTTTTTGGCCTTCTTTGTCCTCATGAACCCTCTATGGGGACACACTTTGTTTTTTTTCAGCGTTCTTTGTCCTCATGAACCCTCTATGAGGACACGCTTTGCATTGCTTTTGCTTCCTACGTCCTCATGCATCCCTAAAAGGAAAAGTACCTGTTGTTCATCCAGAGTTATCAGCCTTGCCAACGATGCCAGCCCGATCGACTAAACTCATTGGGTTCGCTCAACAATGGATTACCTAACAGAGGCTGCCTCACTAGCAGAGCCCTTAAATTTTTGAGCTGTTCAGCAATCGTCGTCAGCGAACTCTTGACAAACCGAGCTTGCCAATGGTTTAAAATGGAAATAGCCAAGGGCGATTTGGTATGTCTTCTTTTTGTCCCCTTCACCCTTGTTCCCCCACACACAAACCATTGGCGTGTTTGTCAAGAGCGATTGCGTGGCCTTTCCACCTAATAAGGAACCTAAACATCTAAGTCGTTTTCGTAGAACTTTTGACACTATCTCTTCATATTAAACTCTTTTTTCGCTTCGCAAAATCGTTTCTCACTCACATGCAGATACTTGAAAAAGGAGCAATCTTTCAAGATGATGAACGATACGCAATATATAATTGCTCATATTCAAGGGAGATCGATTCGATATCATATTGGGAAGACATCAAAAACCCTTGTTCTCCCATCATTTCTCTTAATTTTTTATGCTTTGCTAGCTTCAGCATAGCTTCAGCAAATTTATGAGGCTGATCTGGATCAATTAATACACCATTGTCTCTCACAATGTCTGGAACACCACCAACACGCGTTGCGATAACAGGAAGGCGCGCCCCCATTGCTTCTAGAATTGTCAGCGGCAGTCCTTCATACGATGAAGCCAATACAAAAATATCCGATGCTTTCATAAGCTCTGGGATATTTTCAACATTGCCTAAAAAATCGACTCGTTCACTAATTTTTAATTGTTCAGAAAGCAGCTTTAGCTGATTCATTAGCGTTCCTTCACCAGCCAATACTAATCTTGTATTTTCCATTTCACTTTGAACAATTGCAAAAGCTTTTAACAGCATTTTATGATTTTTTTGCGGCTCCAACCTTGCTACACATACAAACTTAATGATATCGTCTTCTTGCCTCTTCTCTTTTTTCTTAAAATGGCGAAGATCAACAGGATTATAAACAAGCGGAATCGCTGTCTCATGAAGGCTGTAAAAACGACTTATTTCTTGTCTAATCGTATCTGAAATAGAAACAGGAATGGCTTTTTTCAATTTAAACATCCCTCTTAAGACCACTCTATGAAGGGCTGGCAGCTCCTTAACGGGAAGGTTGTGAACAGTATGGAGCAATTTCTTGCCGCGAATCAATGTCCAGGGAGCAGCGTATAAGCAAGCACCAAGATGGCTATGAACAATTTCAGTTTGATGCTCTTCTAATGCCCTCCACATTTTTCTAAAAGTGAGTAAATTGAGCCCAAGTCCTTTTTCAAGAAAAACAATCTTCACTCTAATCCGCTGAAGCTCCTGTTCAAACGTCGTTCCGGTGCTTGAATAGAGACAGATAAATTGTAAATTGAAGCGGTCTTTATTAATCGCTTTTGCCACCTGAAAAGCCATGTTTTCTGCCCCGCCAGTTTGCAAGGATGGAATCACAATGGAGAGATTGATTTTAGTCAAGCGGTCTCACCATACTTTCTCTTTCTTTTTCAGCTAAAAAGGCTTGAGACTGATACACTGTCCGAAGTTTTTTCTTATAATCAACCAAATCATTAATAGCGTGGGATTTTTCCAGTGCATTTTGCGAAAGACGATGGCGCAAACGATCGTTTACAATAAGTTGACAAGCATACTCGACCAGTTCAGCGTCCTCATCTGAATAAAAGCCATCAACACCGTTTTGTATCAATTCCTTTATGCCGTCCACTCCGGTAGAAACAACCGGGAGCCCCAATGTCATCGCCTCTAAAATACACATCGGTGTTCCTTCTAAACGGGAGGTCATCAGCATAAACCGTGATGCTCGTAAATACGGAAAGGGATTTGACAAATATCCGGTAAAAGTAATATTATCCTGAATATGCAATTCCTCAGCCAATGCCTTCGCTTCCCCTAATAGATTCCCTTTTCCAATTAGGACAAATCGAGCATCAGGGAGCTTTTTTACAATTTCTCCAATTATTTTAATCAGCCTTTGCGGATTCTTCTGCCAAGAAAACCTTCCTAAAAAAACACCATCATAACCAGCAATTTTATCATGCTCAGCCATTTCTTTAATGCCTTTTTCATCAACCGCATTGTATAAAACAGATGATTTATGCCCTAAAGCTTTTGAAAAGACATACTCTGTTCGAATACTATTGGAAACGGTAAAAACATGATTAAATTTCGGTAAACAAAGCTGATACAAGAGCGACTTCACTGTAATTTTGGACATTTCGGCAAATCTACAGTGGAGATGGGATATAACCATCACCCTTCTTGAAAACTGAGAAGCAATGACACTCGCTCTAACATCATGAGCGTGAATCATATCTGGCTTGTATTCGTCAATGACCTTTTTTAATCTCCCAATAGTTAGACGCTCGAGTGGGATGTATTTCATCTTCTTCTGTTGAAGTGTCGCCCTAATCGGACCATCGGGAGAACAATAGACCATATCAATCTCTCCCTTAAACAATCTCATAATCTGGCACACCACATTTTCTGCGCCAGAAAAACTATTACTTGAAAGTAAATGCAGTACTCGCATTATTTATTAATCACCTCTCCGAAGATTGCTGGAGTCTGTTCCCTATCCATTTGCAGCAAAGCGACATAGAGTGAAGCCATTTCTTTCTCAACTGCTTGCAAAGAATACTTCTTCATGTACTGCATTCCTTTGTCGCCCATTTCTTTTCGAAGAAGAGGAGCGTGATAGAGCTCTTCAACATAGGAAGAACATTGCTCAACATCATCGACAGCCATTAAAAAACCGGTCTCTCCATCCTTCACTAAATCCCGGTTACCACGGCAATCCGTTGCTACAACCGGGAGCCCTACTGCCATGGCTTCCATGATATTCACAGGCAGTCCTTCTCTTTTTGAAGATGAAAGGGCAACATCTGAAAGCGAGAGAAGCTCGGCGATATCACTTCGATAGCCAAGAAAAAAAACATGCTGCCTAAGCCCATGTTTTTCAACAAGCATTCGATATTTTTCTCGCAGTAACCCGTCTCCTACAAGCAGAAGCTTGATTGTGGGAATTTTATCTTTTAATTTATCGATCATCCGTATTAAAAGATCTTGCTGTTTATTTTCATTAAGCTCCGCCACAAATATTAAGATAAAGTCGTTTTCCGAGTAATGATATTGCGCTCTCAACTGACTTTTTTGCGTCTTTGTCGGCGGAGTAAATTTTTTTAAGTCAAGGCCTACACCATTTACCAATCTCACCTGATTCGCAAAAAATCTTTGCCCTTGTACATAGTCCTCGCTATTAATCGTAACCAAACAATCTGTATATCGGGAAAGCCATTTTTCAACAGGATAATAGATCGCCCAGTTCATCCACGGTGCTCCTTTGTAAAAATGGAACCCGTGCGCTGTATAGACAACTGCTGTCCCTTCCTTTCTTTTTTCCTTTGCCGCCCATCTTGTTAACGCACCCCCCATCGGGGTATGGCAATGGATAAGCGAATAATGCTGAGAGTGTATAAGCTTTTTTAATTGTTTATACGCTTGCCAATTTGACCAATTAAAAGGAGAGCGCTGAAAAGGAATATGAAACTTTTGGTCGCAAAAGGGAATGGTTGTTTTGCCGCTGCTAGCAATATGAACTTCAAACCCATTTTCTTTAAACCATTTAAGATAAGGGAGATGAAAAGACCATATATGCTCATCTATCGTGGCCGTGAATAAAATTTTCCTCATTTCATTTATTTCTCCTTGATTGATTAACGTAGATTTTCCACCAAAATTCCGCTAAATAAAGCCAAAAAGTTTTCTTCGCATCGGTTTCGCTTCTTCGGCTACAATATTTTGTCCACGTAAAAGCAGTTCTGCATTTTCCTTGTAATAAAAAATCGCATCCACGCCGAATTTTTTTGTTATCGCTTCAAACGCTTGCTGGAGAAAAAAGCCTCGTGAGTGCGTATTATGGGCATCCGATGCGATAAAATGAGTCCATTGATGCTCGATTAATTTTTCCGAGAAGAGCTTTATTTTTTTCCCGAACTGTCCAATAATACTTCCAGCAGTTAATTGCGTTAATGCCCCATCTGAAAGCAAATCGTACAGTAATTCCGGCTCTTCCACAATTTTTACATTTCGTTCGGGGTGTGGAATAATAGGCGTTATCCCCCGTAACCTTAATTCATATACCACTTCATGAAGATAATTGGGTACATTCGTGCTAGGTAGCTCCAGTAATACATATTTTCCCTGATTATCAAGTGTTAACATTTCATCTGCTTCAATAGTTTGAAAAATCTCACGATGAACTCTCAATTCTTGCCCTGGATGCAACACCAATGGAATCTTCTCTTCGATCAGATAATTGGAATATTGACGTGTCATTTGCAAGATTTTATTTTTAGGATTTTCATAGCTTCCATTTAAATGATGGGGAGTAGCAAATAGATGAGTCACTCCCTGCTCCACAGCAATGCGAGCCATTTCTAAAAACTGTGAGATATGTGATGGACCATCATCAACATCCGGAATAATATGACAATGTAAATCTATCACTGATGAATGCCTCCCCGTTTCTTTGGCTATCGGCCATAATACTCATCCTTCATCGATTCCACGCCATTAACGACAACTCCTAAAATTTTTGATTTTGCTTTCACTAATAGCTCCTTCGCTTTCAAGGCCCGGTCTTTTTGCGTTTTGCCACTTGCAATCACCAAAACGGTTCCGTCACACCTGTTGGCAATAATTTGCGGATCTGCGACTACCAGCAATGGGGGCGTATCATAGATTACATAATCATAAAAAGTATTTAATTCCTTCATTAAATTTTCCATTGCTTTAGAATTTAATAGTTCTGACGGATTGGGTGGGATCGGGCCGCTATTTAATATTTGAAGATTTCCGATATAGGAATTTGAAACTGCACCATCAATGTCAATATCCTTCGTTAATATGCTTGTCAAGCCGAATATATTGCTCAATTGGAAAGAATAGTGGATGCTAGGCTTCCTTAAATCTGCATCTACAAGCAATACTTTTTTTCCTTGCTGCGCGAGGACAATGGCTAAATTCGCCGCAGTAGTTGATTTCCCATCCCCTGGTTCAGAAGAGGTAATCATAATCGATTTTACTTCTTCATCTACTGATGCAAACAAAATGTTCGTTCTGATTAATCGATATTGCTCAGAAATAACTTCTCTAGGGTAATTATAGGCAACTAACGGAATCCCGCTCTTTTTTTCCCTAACCCTTGACTTGCGGCTCAATAATATCAACTCCCGTTCTTTTAGATTTAGCTCTTGGCCGCCCCTTTTTCTTCGGTATTTTCTGAATCGAGCCAAGCACAGGCAGCCCCAAATAGGCCTCAATTTCATCAACACTTTCCAAAGAATTGTCCAAATATTCAATGAGGAGAGCTAAACCTACTCCCACCATCATGCCAAAAATGATTCCGATCGCAATATTAATAAGTGGCTTAGGACTAACTGGAATCGGGTCTTCCTTTAATTCTGCCTTCGCCAAAATATTTACATTATCCACATTCATAATGCTTTTTATATCTTGTTGAAATGTGTCTGAAATCGTATTCACTATTTTCACAGCTCGTTCTGGTTTACTATCAGAAACAGTGATGGAAAATACTTGTGACTCCGCTTCGCTGTTTACAACAATATTTCGATTTAACTCTTCTACATTTTGACTAAGTTTTAGCTTTTCAATCACTTTCTCCAAAATAACGGGGCTTTTAATAATTACGCTGTACGTATTAATTAATTCCACATTCCCTCGCATTTGCGACGGATCAAATTGGGCCATTGTATCCTTCTGATTGACCAGAATTTGTGTTGATGCTTCATATTTCGGAGTGAGCAAAAAATAAGTTACAGTTCCGCTCACTACTCCCATTAAAAAAGTCAGAATGACAATCAATTTCCAGCGTTTTATCCATATTCCAAGAAGCTCCTTCATACTAATTGAATTCTCCATTGTAACCTCCAATTTAGTAGACAAACAGTCTAGTCTTACCTCCTTGATTAATTTAGAGGAACGTCATCTGCTATTTTGCCATTTAATAAATTCGACTAGGGTTTGATATTCACGAATATCATTCTTTTCAATCCCCAGTTCCTTTAGCTCCTTAAGGAGAGCGCTCCACTCTTGTTCTCTATATAAATGCGACTCTATATTTAAATCAGGTTCTATTAACATCATAAAATCCACATTTAAGACTTTGGCGATTCTCTGCAGTACTTCTACAGAGGGGTTATTATTAATATTGCGTTCAATATTGCTCAAGTATGACTTCGAGATATTCGACAATTCAGCTAACTCAGACAGGTTATAACCTCTTTTTTTCCTTATTTTTGCGATATTTTTTCCGATCATATTTTTACCTCTTTAAGATAAATTTAATTTAAAAAGTAGATCAGCAATTCTTCAAACTAAATGCCGGAGCATTCATTCTTTATACAATTAATGACTCTCATTTGCTCCTCTAAAGTCATACTTGTTCCCGAAGGCAAGCAAAGTCCGTTTAAAAATAATTGCTCTGAAATGACATGATCTTGAACATGAGGATAAAATCTGTTTCTACTAAAAAGGGGTTGCATATGGAGCGGTTTCCACACCGGCCTTGCTTCTATATTTTCATTCGTTAACACTCTAAGGAGGTGATCCCTGTTTTTTTCAATTGCATTTTGCTCAATTAAGCAAACTGTTAGCCAGCGATTTGAACATGTGTTTTCTAACTCTGGCATAAATCGGATTTCTGGAAGTTGGCTAAGCTCCTGTTTGTACTTTGCAAAAATTTCTCGCTTCTTTTGTATACGCTTCTCCAATACCTCCATTTGTCCCCTGCCGATTCCTGCTAATACATTACTCAATCGATAATTGTAGCCCATTTCCTTATGCTGATAGTGGCTGGCAGGCTCTCTTGCTTGAGTTGCCAAAAATCGCGCCTTTTCTAATGCCTCAACATTGTTGGATACAAGCATGCCTCCTCCTGAGGTCGTGATAATTTTGTTGCCATTAAAGGAAAAAATCGCAAATTCACCAAAGCTGCCACTCATTTTTCCTTTATAAGATGCACCTAATGATTCTGCAGCATCTTCGATAATCGGAACTCCGTATTTGGAGCAAATCGCTGTCAACTCCTCCATCCTTGCTGATTGCCCATAAATATGGACAATGATCACAGCCTTTGGCAGCTTTCCTTCGCGAGAGGCTTCAAGTAAAGCTTGTTCTAAAGCCTGAGGCGACATATTCCACGTTTCTGGCTCAGAATCGATAAAAATAGGCGTCGCTCCTTGATATAAAATCGGATTTGCTGATGCAACAAAGGTTAAGCTCGAACAGAACACCGTATCCCCGGCTTTTACATGTAATAAGGAAAGAGCCAGATGAAGCGCAGCAGTCCCTGAACTTACTGCAACTGCTCCCTTTACTCCAATGTACGCCGCTATTTCGTTTTCAAATTCATCTACATTTTTTCCTAATGGCGCAACCCAATTGCTTTGGAACGCTTCACTGATATATTTCCATTCTTCTCCGCTCATATGGGGTGGAGATAAATGAATTCTTTTTCCTACCTTTGCTTTTGGCAAAGTGAATCCTCCCTTTACTTATAATTTCTTTTCTTACATTGACTTCGTTGATATTTTCTTATCAGCGCTCCCTTCGAAGTCTATTTCATCAAGGCTTACATTTTCTGTGGAAATAACTTTTAACAATGTCAGTAATAAAATGCGCATATCCAGGAAAAAGCTACGGTTTTCCACATACCAGACATCAAGTTCAAATTTTTCTTCCCAAGTGATCGCATTTCTGCCATTAACTTGGGCCCACCCTGTTATCCCCGGTTTGACCAAATGTCTTTTTGCCTGTCTCTCAGAGTACAAAGGGAGATACTCCATTAGCAATGGTCTCGGGCCAACAAGACTTACCTCACCTTTTATCACATTGAATAGCTGTGGCAGTTCATCAAGGCTATACTTTCTGAGAAACATGCCAAACGGCGTAATCCTTTGTTGATCAGGCAGTAACTGGCCATTCTGGTCATTTTCATTAGTCATTGAACGAAATTTATAGAGTTGAAACGGTTTTCCATTTAAACCGGGTCTTTGCTGCTTAAAAAGAATTGGCGTCCCTAGCTTCCATCTAATAATAAGCGAGATCACTAGCATCAGTGGAGCAGCAACGATCACTAGCGGTAAAGCTATCGATAAATCTACTATTCTTTTCATCATTTCACTTCCATTATTTCTTCTACATTTCTTTCTAGCTTTAGCAAAAGTGATATTCGCAAACTATCATGCCTTTCTTGGCTATTTTTCATAAACATATGGTAAGAAGGTCAATGGCTCCAATTCATTGAAGATTGAATACCCCCCTGGGTTATTCGACTGCCATCTCCAGGCATCTTCACACATTTCTCTTATTCCCCTCTCAGCAGACCAATGCAAATTTTGTTTAGCCTTATTCGGATCTGCATAACAGATCGCTATGTCCCCTGGTCTAGGTTCAACGACTTGATAAGGAATTTCCACTCCTGAAACCGATTGAAAAGCGAATACCAACTCGAGCACACTGAATCCCTTACCCGTTCCTAAATTGTATGCTTCAATCCCATTATCTTTAATCGTTTGCGCCAACGCCTTAAGATGCCCTTTAGCCAAATCGACGACATGTATGTAATCACGTACACCAGTCCCATCCACCGTAGGATATTGATTCCCAAAAACCTGTAAATAAGGTAATTTTCCTACTGCCACTTGTGAGATGGCCGGCATGATATTATTGGGAATACCATTCGGATCTTCACCAATTAAGCCACTTTCATGAGCTCCTATCGGATTAAAATAGCGTAAAATAGAAATGCTCCATTCTTCGTCTGAACTACATAAATCCTGTAAAATTCCCTCAATCACCATTTTCGTCCGCCCGTACGGGTTAGTTGGCTTCAGTTTGGAGTTTTCCTTAATGGGAACTGTATCTGGAGCACCGTATACTGTAGCTGATGAACTGAATACCATCTTTTTCACATGATATTTTTTCATCAAATTACAAAGGATGATCGTCCCCGTCACATTGTTCTCATAATAGCGCAGAGGAACCTTAACAGAATCTCCCACTGCTTTTAAACCGGCAAAATGGATAACAGCATCGATTTCATTCTCCATAAACACAGCTTCTACTTGATGTTGAACTGTTAAATCCGCCGTATATAGTTTAATGTTCTTGCCCGTAATCATATGAATCCTTTCAAGGGCTGCAAAATGACTATTGGCAAAGTTATCGATGACAATGACATCGTACCCTTCATTCAAAAGCTCAACACATGTATGGCTTCCTATATAGCCGGCTCCACCTGTTACAAGAATGGCCAATTGCTTTTCACCTCCAAATTAATGAATAAGAATTAAAGCGCTAGCGACGCGTTCGGAACAATTAAAGTTCGATTTAAGATAGCTGAAACTCGCTGCACACAAACGGAAATTTCCATCCCTTAAAAACAAAAAGTACTTTGCCCAGTCTAATTCCAGTTAAGAATCAACTCAGGTTCAGTACTTTTTGTTTTTACACCATTAAATCGGCAAGCGCAGTAATGGGCATCTCCTAATCCGTTCGCTCCCTTTTGTCTAATATAGTGGAGATTCGCCATATTAGAAAAGCATGTCATATTTATATTTTTTTTAGCAGTGTTTCTTCCAGTTCATGCGATTTAGCAAAATGATCCTCAGGTAGCTCGTTTTCCACGTCCTGTGACAATAATCATATCCTTTTCCTCAGCGATATATTGGCGTTGGTTTATCGACAATTGGAAGCTTCCCATTCGGCTGGAATTTTGACGCTCGCAAAAATTTCGGACCAAGCCTGCAGCTGGAATAATCATTTTTCTAAATCTCATCCTCGGCCACCTATCTATAATACTGCTAATCTTTGACTGCTATTTTCTTGCTTATTACTCAGCTCCAGCAATCGTTCCTTTAATGTAGGTTCATCTAATAGCGGATATTCATTAATGAGTTGTATAATCTCCTCAACATTGTAATTAGTTGTTTTCCCCGTATAGATCTTTGGAAATACTTGAATCTCGTTATATTCGTTTGGATTTAGTAATTCTTCATATAATTTCTCCCCAGGCCTCATTCCTGTGAATTCAATCCCTATTTCTTCCACCGAGTTTCCCGATAGCCTAATTAAGTTCATCGCCAATTCGACAATTTTCACTGGTTCTCCCATATCTAACACAAAGATTTCGCCACCATTTGCCAATGCACCAGCCTGAATAACCAACCTAGACGCTTCTGGAATCGTCATAAAATAGCGGACCATCTCTGGATGCGTTACGGTCACAGGTCCCCCTTGCTGGATTTGCCTTTTAAATAGGGGAATGACACTTCCTCTACTTCCTAAGACATTTCCAAATCGAACAGCGACAAATTTTGTCTCACTTTCCAAATTAAGGTTTTGAATAAGAATTTCTGCGAGACGCTTACTTGCCCCCATTACGCTTGTTGGATTAACAGCCTTGTCTGTTGAGATCATGACAAATTCATCAACATGGCTCCATTTTGCTGCATTCGCTACATTCAATGTTCCAATGATATTGTTCTTCACAGCTTCTTCGGGATTACTTTCCATTAATGGAACATGTTTATGTGCAGCTGCATGATAGACTACATTCGGGTGATGCTTACTCATAATCGTCAGCATTTTATCCCCGTCTTGAATATCTGCAATTTCCGCCACGAACTCTATCTCTTTATACCTATACATTTCCTTCAATTCCAGCAAAATTGTGTAAATGCTATTTTCACCATGTCCAAGTAAAATCAGCTTTTTGGGAGTGAATTTGCAAATTTGGCGGCAAATCTCGGAACCAATTGAGCCTCCAGCACCGGTGATTAAGACAATTTTCCCCTCAATAAATTCAGATATTTTTTCCGTATCTAATTGTACAGGCTCTCTTCCTAATAAATCTTCTACTTGAACATCTCTAAAATGATTGACTGATACTTTCCCAGTCATGATGTCTTCTAATTTCGGAATCGTTTGCGTCTTTTTTCCCGTATTCACACATGCCTGAACAATTTTATTAAGTTCCTTTTTTCCGAGTGAAGGGATCGCAATCACAATCGTTTCTATCGCCAAATTTTTCACTGCTTTCTCAATTATTTCCCTACCACCCAATACTGGAATTCCTAGTATATCAAGCTGGTGTTTTTTTTCATCGTCATCTATAAATGCGACTGGCTTCAACTCACAATAATGATTATTTAGCAATTGTCTGGCCACCATTGTTCCTGCAGAGCCAGCTCCAACAATAAGAGTGCGTTTTTTATCATCCACCTCCTGTTTATGAGAATTACTGATGATCCTCCAACAAAATCGTGAACCACCAATCAACAGCATATGGAGCATCCAGGTAACAACCAGCAATCGATAATCGATCGTTTGGAACATAATAAACTGTAAACAGGAAACAAATAGAAATGTATTTGTGATCGTTTTAAAGACGATCATTAATTCACCAATGCTCGCATACATCCACGCTTTTTTATAAAGTTTGTATAAATAGCTAAAGAAATGATGGCAAATAAGTAAAATACCTATACTTAGCAAAAATGTTGCCGATCTATCATTAAGATTCGAATCAACTAAATGACTTCCTATTAAAAACGCTGTGATGACAATAATAGAGTCAGTAAAGAAAAAAACCGACAATCTTTTTCGATATTCCACTCCTATACCCCTTTCTCAAAAATGGCCATGTTAAACAAATTTAACCGCTTGCATACGGAAAGAAGTTTGCAATCGGTCACATCAGCCACTTCGATCATTCACAACCAAAGAACAAAAGCGCGGGGCGCCTTCGGAACAATTAAAGTTTATTCCTGCGATGATTATTCAAAGTTGTTTCCTTCTTGCTGTTCAAACGATCAAGGGTCTGTTCTTTCCTTATCGAAGGTTGTAAAAATGCAAATACCGATTTTTGTTAGTCTTTGGCTGCTTGCAAAAAACTAGATATACTCATTAAAATGAACAAATAAAATTTATAAATTCCTAAATCAAAACAGATTGGGCATCTAACCCACCCTCACATCACACTATCGACGACTTGCGTCTAAGGTTGATCCAACCCACAGCATGATCGAGTGCCTTCATTGATATTGGCAAGAAGACATCGCCGAATCCGAAATAGTTCTTTATAAAGAACGATACAAGTAAAAAAATCGCACACGGAAAAATTAGTTATTCCCCTAAAAATACCTAATAAAATCAGCATTGGCCGATTCTTTATAACGAATAAATTCTATATAAAGAACTATAACACCTTTATAAGGAACGATACAAGTGTTTTTTGTGATTTTCTCCCATTCTTTAATAAAACTTTAACTTCCCAGAGGGAGGAGAAGGTAAAAATTCGGCAAAATAGCAAAAATCACATAATATACACGAAATGTATTTTTTTAAACTACCCTTTTTCGACAATTCATAGTAACATGGAAAAATATGAATTGATTGAAGGAGATTTGTCTAACATGAAACAGGAACAATGGACATCAAAGCTAGGATTTATTTTAGCTGCCGCTGGGTCTGCAATTGGACTAGGAGCAATTTGGAAATTCCCATATGTAGCCGGAACTAATGGAGGCGCCGTGTTTTTCCTAATTTTTATTGTTTTTACCGTATTGATTGGAACGCCCATTTTAATTGCGGAATTTGTCATCGGCAGAAGTACACAAAAAGATGCGGTCAGCTCCTATCGTCAACTTGCTCCCGGTTCGGCCTGGCAATTACTCGGATACTTAGGAGTAGTCGCTTCCATTATTTTATTATCCTTTTATAGTGTTGTTGGAGGATGGATTTTATCTTACTTATGGAGAAGTATAACGGGAGCATTTTCTGGATTATCGCCAACCGGATATGTCGACCTTTTTAACCATACAATTGGAAATACAACCGAAGTCATCATTGCCCAATTTATCTTTCTTCTCATTACAATTTGGGTCGTTCAAGGTGGCATTCAAAAAGGAATTGAAAAAGCTAATAAATATTTGATGCCAGCATTGTTCATCCTTTTTATCATTCTTGCGATCCGCTCCATCACCTTGGAAGGAGCATTGGAGGGAGTCTCTTTCTTATTAAAGCCGGACTTTAGCAGTGTTACTGGGGAGACATTTCTCCTTGCTTTAGGTCAATCCTTTTTTGCTTTAAGCGTAGGGATATCTGTTATGGTCACATATGCTTCCTACTTAGCAAAAACGGAAAATATGATGAAGTCAGCATTTTCCGTTGTCGGATTAAATATTTTGATTTCATTATTAGCCGGACTGGTTATCTTCCCAGCGGTATTTGCTCTTGGATTTGAGCCTGGTGAAGGACCAGGGCTTGTTTTCGTCGTTCTTCCAGCTGTCTTTAACAAGATCGCATATGGCGGATTAATCTTAACGATTTTCTTAATTTTATTGCTGTTCGCGACCTTAACATCTGCTTTTTCAATCCTTGAGATTGTCGTGGCAGCAAGTGTTAAAAATGAAATTGGCAAAAGAAAAAAAGCAACATGGCTTGCTGGTATTCTTATCTTTATTGTTGGCGTACCGAGTGCACTTTCTTTTGGCAGCCTAGCTGATATAAGCATTTTTAATAAAAATATTTTTGATTTCGCCGATTTTCTCGTCAGTAACATTAGCTTACCGCTTGGTGCCTTCTTTATCTCTTTATTCATCGGTTATCGCATGCCGAGACAAATGGTCAAAGAAGAGCTCAATCTCGGCACAAACGGATTAGGTACCCTCTTCGATATTTGGTACTTCACCATTCGTTACATTGTCCCTGTCGGCATCATTTTTGTCTTCTTGAATTCAATCGGAATCTTTTAAAGAATAGATGGCTGCCAACTAAATTGATAGCCATAAGCCAAAAATCAACAGAATCATATAACATAACTAATATGTAAAGAATTATTCACGAAAGAAAACAGTCGACCAACCTTTGGCATGGTACACTATAAATAGATAGAAGTGTCATGGAAAGGATGGTGAAAATATGGGTTCCATCGGTGATAACATTAAGCTATACCGGGAAAGGGCCAATATGTCCCAAGAGGAGCTCGCAGTTAAAATTCGTGTTGGGACATCCAGAATTGAAAAATATGAAACTGGGCAGCACATTCCTACAAAAGCGACACTTTTGAAAATCTCAACTGTGCTGGACGTACCAGCAGCAGAACTACTACAAAATAATGATGAAATGAATGGTACAATATTCGAGCAAGTATAATACCATTTCTTTTTTTGGCGAAGCTCTCTCACCTTCTATTAGCAGCTTGAAATAAGCATGCTTCATAATGTGATTATTGGCTCATCCTTTTTTTGCAAACTTAGGGGATGAGCTGATAATTGATTTCAACAAAAAAATCAAACAAAGAACAGGCCGAAAATTTGGTCTGTTCTCTCGTTTTTTAGACTTCATCAACACAGAGCGAATCTAAATGATAAACAAATAACTCATAGATCTTGTCTTTTCCCAACCTCTTTGGTTCCAGCAACGCATGCATAGCAGTACCGTCTAATAACGAATATAATCTTTCCATTTCAATTTCTTTATTAAGATTTTTCCGCAATATCTTCTCTTGGTCCAGATAGAGGATTAAGTTGCGAATCCCATCATAAATTCCATCCTGCTGTGACTCAAAACCTTCTTTTTTATGTCTTGCATAAGCAATAAAAGAAAACCATACTTCCATTTCCGCCATCGATTCAGTATCTGTTGGGACAATCTCAAGCAGGATTTGTAAGACTTTTTCTTTTGGAGGTAATTCTTTCAGGGCAATTTTTTTAATTCGTTTTGTAACTCTTTCAATGACAAGATTCATAGCAAATTCTAGCAACTCATCTTGAGTAGAAAAATAATGACGTAAAGCACCTAATGAGAGACCAGCCTCTTTTGCTATATTCCTAACTGTCGCCCCTTCCATTCCCTGTTCTTGAATGACTCTCCATGAGGCTTCTGCAATTTGCTTTTTTCTTAATTCGTGATCAACTATTTTTGGCATAACTCTATTGTATCAAAAAAAAATCACTTTTATAATACGATTGTATTATTTTAATGATGATGCTATACTTTGTTTTAAATAATACAAATGTATTATAAAGGAGTGACCTATTTGAGTACTGTTGGTTGGATGATCGTTTTTTGTGAGATCGCATTTTGGATTGTCATTATTCTTGGATTAGTAGCACGTTATATTTTTAAGCTAAAACGATTAGGGATGTTTTTTTTGGCTCTTACCCCACTAATTGATTTAATATTGTTGATTACAGCAGGCATTGATTTATATCGGGGTGCAGTCGCGTCCACGGCACATGGTATTGCTGCTGTTTATATTGGGGTCTCCATTGCATTTGGTAAAAGTATGATTGAATGGGCAGATCAACGCTTTCAATATTACGTAACAAAACAGGGGGAAAAACCGAAGAAACGATACGGAATCGATTATGCTAAGCATTATATAAGAGGCTGGGTCAAACATTTAATCGCCTATCTCATTGGGGCCGGCTTATTAGTAGGATTGATCTTTTGGATAGATACTCCTTCAAAAACAGAAGCGTTCAATGGGATTATCCAAATCTGGTCGATCGTTTTAGTTGTAGATCTTCTCATTGCAATTTCAAATTTTATTTGGCCTACAAAAGAAAAGGCTCCATCAGCGTAACAAACCATTTAACGAAGCTGTCCCAAAAGTATTTTGATACACACTTGGGAGAGCTTCGCCTTTTTATTCCCCCATTTAGTTTTAAACCTGAGGCGCTAAATTCAATGCTTTTGGATATATCGGCGATTATTTAAATATATCGGCGAAAATCGGATTATATCGGCGTTGTTTCAAATATATCGGCGAAACGCCAAAAACCGACAAAAAAAGAGACGCTGACATGACAGCATCTCTAAAAAATTTAAAATTGTCTCTCTAAAAAACGCTTCATTCTTTTAATGGACTCCTGCAGTTGTTCCATTGAAGACGCATAGGAACAACGTATATGCCCCTCACCGCTTTGACCAAATACATTTCCGGGAACAACAGCTACTTTTTCCTCCACTAATAATCTTTCAGCAAACTGTTCTGACGTTAGCCCTGTGCGTTCGATAGATGGAAATGCATAAAATGCTCCTCCGGGCGTATGGCATTCAAGACCAATCTCATTTAATGACTGCACAAAATAATTTCTTCTTCTTCGGTAGCTTTTTCTCATCTCGTTTACATCTTCATTGCCATGCTTTAACGCTTCAATTGCGGCAAATTGAGCCATTGTCGGTGCACACATCATCGCATATTGATGAATTTTTAGCATTGCCTCGGTCAATTCCTTTGGTGCACAAACGAAGCCTAAACGCCACCCCGTCATTGCAAATCCTTTCGAGAAACCAGAAATCAAGATCGTTCTCTCTCTCATCTCTTCAATTGCGGCAAAGCTGACAAATTTTTCATCATATGAAAGCTCAGCGTAAATCTCGTCAGAAATGATCACTAAATCATGATTCTTCGCCACGGTAGCAATTGCCTCAAGATCCTGCTCATTAAGCATAGTGCCAGTAGGATTATTAGGAGAACAAAGAATGATGGCCTTCGTCCGATGCGTGATTACTTCCTCTAACTCTGCTGGTGTAACCTTAAAATCATTTTCCTTTTTCGTCTGTACAGCAACACCTTTGCCACCGGCCAAATTGACAAGTGGGATATAGGAAACAAAGCTTGGTTCAATGACGATGACCTCATCTCCCGGATCTACCACTGCTCTCAATGCTATATCTAGCGCCTGACTGGCACCCACCGTCACAATCATTTCATTGCTTGCCGAGTACTGGAGGCCAAAGCGGTTCTCCATATAGGCAGCGATTTCTTCTCTTAATTCAAGCAAGCCTGCATTTGCTGTATACGATGTATAGCCTTGTTCGAGAGAAAGAATGGCCGCTTCTCTGACAGACCATGATGTTACAAAGTCAGGTTCTCCAACACCAAGAGAAATAACGCCTTCCATTCCCGCTGCAAGATCGAAAAAACGGCGGATTCCAGAAGGTTTTAGTTCTTCCACAGTTTTTGATAAATATGTTTTTGTTTGTTTCATTAAGGTGACACCACAATTCGTTTATCTTTTTCGCCCTGTTCAAAAATGGTGCCGTCATGCTTATATTTTTTTAAAATAAAATGAGTGGTGGTAGAAAGCACTGAATCTAATGTGGACAATTTTTGAGAAACAAAGTTTGCTACTTCATTCATCGATTTTCCTTCAACAATAACTGATAAATCATACGCTCCAGACATCAAATACAAAGCTTTTACTTCTTTAAAACGATAAATCCTTTCTGCTATTTCATCGAAGCCTACCCCACGTTTCGGAGTAACCTTGACATCGATCATCGCTGTAACACCTTCATGTCCAGATATTTTTGACCAATCAACAATAGAAGAATACTGGACGATCACATTGTTCTCCTCTAATTTCTTGATTAATGCCTCTGCTTCATTTACACTGATGTTTACCATTTTAGCGATATCAACAACTTTTGTTCGAGCATCTTGTTCAAGAATTTCTACGATCTCTAATTCTTTTTCAGTTAGCTTCATCCATGACCCACCTTTAATATCAAAATAGCTAGCAATTTACATTCGTACTCAAATTAATAAAAATTAAATACAAACGTCATAAAATAACTAAATTATAGCAAAATATCCATAAGTTGATCAATTTCAGATTGAGCAATGGGGAAAAAGGTCTGCCATATAACGTTGTTGCACGTTCGATCTATAAGGAACCTTGAACAAACTGACCTAGTTTTCCCATAAAATGAGCAAAAATCATCAGCGTTATTTTGATATTTAAGCACTATTGCAGCAGAATGGAAGCACGACCTTTAAATTGGAAGGAGGAAGTTTCATTGGAGAGCCCTCATTATAAAGGTCATCAGCAAATTAATGGAAATGACCTCTACTATGAATACTATAAAAACGAAGCCTCAACGATTACGCTTGTTTTAATACATGGATTCTTATCTTCCTCTTTTAGCTTCCGCCGATTAATTCCATTGCTAAAAGAAGAGTATAATGTCGTTTCTGTCGATCTTCCTCCCTTTGGAAATAGTGGAAAATCAACACAATTTATTTATTCATATGAGAATATGGCTAAATCGATCATTGAACTTACACAAAAATTGGGAGTAAAAGAATTTGTCGTTATCGGTCATTCCATGGGTGGCCAAATTTCTTTAAACATTGCCTATTTGCAGCCTGATCTCGTCAAAAGAGCGGTACTGCTCTGCAGTTCAGGATATTTAGAACGTTCAAAGCAATCCTTAATTTTAGCAAGTTATTTGCCATTCTTTCATTTAATTGTCAAAAGACATTTAGCCCGCTCTGGCGTATTGAAGAATCTCCAAAATGTCGTCTACAATCAATCTTTAATTGATGAAGAAATGTTCCATGGGTATATGCGGCCATTTTTAGAGGATGATATTTTTAAAGGGCTGACGCGGTTAATTCGTCATCGGGAAGGTGATCTCCCCAAGGAAAAACTCCATCAAATTAATACTCCATGCTTATTAATTTGGGGTGAGCAGGACAAAGTCGTCCCGCTTCAGATCGGTAAACGACTTCATCACGATTTAAAGCATTCTAATTTAATTGTATTCGAGGAAACTGGTCACTTAGTTCCTGAAGAACGGCCAGAAGAAGTTTTTCTACATATCAGGAATTTTATTGTGAATGATGAAGATGCAACGATTAAAGCAAATGAACTTCACTGACCTTTGTTGAACTTTTTGCTCAGGGGGAAATTCCCACAAACAAGGGCTGGTTTAGAGGTGTCGATTGAGACACCTCTAAATGGAACAAGCTCCCTCATTCTTAATAGTAAGCAAGGCTCGAGCGATTTTTTGACATTGTTCGAGCGGAATTAGCTCCTCAAAGGAAAACTCATAAATTGCTTGGATTTTTTCAGCAAGCATCTCTTCATCATTAAGAGCATGAACCGCGGCAATCGAATCGGCAATTTCCGGATCATATGACTCTTCACCATAACCAAATGGATCCCAATCCTTCAAAATTTTAACGAGCTTTATGTTTGTTTCTATCATTTCCAATTCAATCACCTAAAATAATTTGTATTTGTTTTAAAGAGACAATCTCAATTAGTTTCTATTTTACGGTTAATATTCTATCATAAGGATAATGAACTTAATATTTATTGAAACGGGGTGCCGCAATGGGAATTTATGACTTTCATAAGAAAATTGATCGCCTTAACACAGCCTCTGTTAAATGGGGAATGAATCGAGTTGTTTTCGGAACAGAAGAAGTTCTACCAATGTGGGTAGCTGATATGGACTTTGAACCACCGCTTGAGGTCACCGAGGCCTTAAAAAATAGAATAGACCATGGAATTTATGGCTATACCTATGTTCCTGACAGCGTCTCACAAACTATTCAAGCATGGGTAAAAAAACGTCATGATTGGGAAATTGACCATTCAGCGATTCTTTATAGCCCAGGCGTTGTTCCATCGATCGGAATGGCTATTCAAGCACTTACGAACCATGGCGATAAAGTTATGCTTCAATCTCCGGTCTATACACCTTTTTTCAATATGATTGAAAAAAATGAACGAATTGTCGTCAATTCTCCTTTGAAATGGAAAAACAATCGCTATGAAATTGATTTTGCCGATTTTGAGGAAAAGCTCAAGGAAGGTGTAAAGCTGTTTCTGCTTTGTAATCCCCATAATCCGAGTGGACGCGCATGGAATAGGGATGAATTAACAAGAATAGCAGAGCTTTGCATTCAATATAACTGTTATATTTTATCCGATGAAATCCATTCTGATCTTATGTTCAAACCGAATAGACATCTACCAATTGCCTCATTAGATGAGAGGTACAAAGAGCAGATTATTACTTGTATTGCACCAAGCAAAACGTTTAATTTAGCCGGTTTGCAAGCTTCGGCTGCAATTATTCCAAACAAAGAAATCCGCAGCCTCTTTAAAGATGTGCAAAATAAGCTTGGATTTTTCAGTTTAAATACTTTTGGGATTATCGCAATGGAGGCTGCTTATAAATATGGTGATGTTTGGTTAGAGGAGCTTCTAGTATATTTGCAGAAAAACGTAGCAACAGCAACGAGCTTCATTGAGAACGAATTACCAAATCTTACTGTGATGCAGCCTGATGGAACTTACCTACTTTGGATCGATTGTCGCAAGCTTAGTCTGTCAGACGAAGAACTGAAAGAACGCCTCATCAAAAAAGGAAAACTCGGACTTGAGCCTGGACCAAAATATGGACATGGCGGAGAAGGCTTCGTGCGAATGAACATAGCTTGTACACACGACACCCTAGTTGAAGGACTGAAACGTTTGAAAACTGCCTTCACTTAAATTGAGATAAAAGCTCTCAATATAAAGCACCATAAAAGGAAGCTGCTCCTCAATGCTGAGGTTGGCTTCCTTTTATCCCTCATTCTTTCTTTTCTTCTTGCGAATACTGAAGCATCTTCTCCTCAAGAGCTTTCGTTTTTTCCTCTTCTTGTTTCGACTTTTTCATGATAAACCGCATTGTCAGTATAGCAGCAATAAGAAAAATGACAGATGTGATCGCCGCCGGGATATACTCTGTTTTATCCTCAGGAAAATATAAAAAGAGCGATAAAATCGTCCAGTCAAACATGACATTCTTCCTCTCTGATCCAGTTTTTCAACCATCCTCTTCCATTCAAATATTATAGCAGTTCGGTTCCGGCCACACCATTATTTCAGCTTAATTCACAATAAGTTGCCTTTAAGTGCTGTTCCACTATTGTAAAACGGTTATTTTCTTAATTAAGACGTCCTCATTAGGTTTCCCTTGAGAGTCAACAGGTACAGATGCTATTTTATCAACCACATCCATTCCTTCAATTACCTGTCCAAACACAGTATGTGCCTGATCTAACCAAGGTGTGCCCCCATTTGCCTTATACGCTTCTATTATTTTCTGTGGATAGTTTGCTTTTTCCAAATCTTTTACTTGATTCTCATCAACATGTTTGCGTTGAACAATGAAAAACTGACTTGAATTCGTATTTTTCACCCCCATATTGGCCATCGATAACGCACCGCGCAAGTTATAAAGCTGCGGTGATATTTCATCTTCAAAAAACTCACCATAAATACTTTCACCACCTGCGCCTGTACCAAGCGGATCTCCACCTTGAATCATAAAATCATTCAAAATGCGATGAAAAGTAAGGCCATCGTAATAGCCATTTTCGCTATGAGTGATAAAGTTCTCTACTGTTTTTGGCGCCTGTTCCGGGAACAACTTGATTTTAATTATCCCCATAGATGTTTCCAGCTCCACAAGACGCTCTCCAGGAAGAACCTCTGTTGTCAACTGTGGAAAAGTTTCATTTTCTTTCTCAACACCTTCATCTTGCCCGCTTTTTAATAAATAAAAATAAGTTCCAAACAAGAGAACGGCTACTAGAACAATAACTAGATAATGCCCTTTCTTCATTGAATTCCCTCCATACAAAATATCTATCTATTGATGCTTTTAGCACAAATATTGTGATATTGACTTCATTCCGTCATAATTATGATAAATCATTGTTAAACCATTTGGAAAGGAGCAAGTATATGACTGAACTCAAAATTGGCGATTCCGTGACAGCCTTTTATAAAACAGGGAAGTATATTGGAGAAATCACCGATATTCGTGGGGATAAATATTTAGTGAGGGTATTAGCAGTAGCTAAGCACCCAATGCAGGGAGATATCCATTCAGGCAAGGAGATAGACGTGCCGTTATTCCATGAACGGCGTGCGCTTGCCTATAGGGAGCAAGCCAATATACCTATAAAAATGGTCAAACCTTATGCTGGAGAAATACCAGAATATGTTACGTCTTTAAAAGAAGCGGTCATGAAGATGAAGGAGGAATTAAAAGCTGAAGATTCTTTATGGGCTCAAAAGAGTATTAAAAATCTTGAAGCTCTTGAAAAGGACTATTTCAAATAAACTTCTCATCTTATAGGGAGCAAATGTTTATAAGCCAAATCTTTTATAAGTGATTTGGCTTATTATGCGAGATTATTAAAAAGTTTTGAGAAATCAACTCTGTCACCAATTGTTGTTGGTTCATGCTTCTTTAAGTACCTCTTGTCCTTTTCAACTAATTTAAAAATATGATAGGTTGTAAGAGCGTCATCCAAAGCTCTATGATGCTTTCCAACCCCTTCTTTTCCGTATTCCTCAACTGCCTTCCACAATCCTGTTTGATTTTGATCGCCGAAGAAGCGTTTATATTCCATCGATAAATCAATTTCTTGTCCCTTCAATGGAAATGAATAGCTCCCTTTTTGACAACTATTGCGAAAAACTTTCATGTCCATATTTCCCCAGGTAACAATCGTATTTTTTTTAATATCAGCGGTAATGTCTTCAAATTTCTTCACTAATTCTGCAAACGGAATTCCTGCGTCGACTTGTTCTTGCGAAATACCTAAAAAGGACTTGCACCGTTCAGATAAAATTGGAAATCGCTCTGGTAAAACATAGGAAGAATACTCTTCATATACTTGGTTGCCTCGAACAGCTACAATTCCCACCTCGATAATTTCCGGATAAAATCCCTTATATTTTACACTGCGCTCAGGCATTGTAAATTCAAAATCAATAAACAAATATTGATGATCGACCACATATTTCCCCTCCCTTTCGCATATGATTATCTTTTTATTATAGCATTTTTCGAATCTAGTTTTTTAACTTTTCTGTAAAAAGGAGACTCTTTTCGATAACATTTTTATTATCCCTATCTTCATATAATGATCTTATTCTGTGCGATAACGAATTAGGCTAAAGTTTTAAAACATCTCTTTACATCTTTTCTACAGAAGCTTGTTCTTAGATTGTACATTCGATAAAGATGACATATAATGATGTAAGTCCTAGAATTTGGAACTTGAATTTAAAGAATCCGAAGTTTTTGAAAAGGAATGGATTAACATGGTGCGAATGTTCACCGGCTATTTTTTCATAATATTGCTCTTGCCTTTTTTTATTTTCCTTATCATGCTTGTTACCACTGAGGCAGGGCAAGTTCAAAGCTTCCATCGCATATTAGATGAACGAATCAATATTGCCGAGACCAAATTAACGCAAACTAGCTATATTAAAGATCGCAATAATGACATCGTTTCAGAAATCTATAAGCCGATGAACCGTATTTACATAAGCTCTGAACGCATACCCGAATTCACCAAAAATTTATTTATTCTGTCGGAAGATCAACATTTTTACGAACATCCTGGCTTTGATTTAACGGCAATGGGAAGAGCGTTGGCTGTCAATATATCAGCCAATGAGATTGAAGAAGGTGCAAGTACGATTACACAGCAACTTGCACGGAATTTATACTTAAATTATGAGCAATCTTATAATCGCAAGCTGAGTGAGGTTTTATATGCCTATCAACTTGAACGCACTTATACGAAAGAAGCCATTTTAGAGCTTTATTTAAATACTGTCTATTTTCAAAATGGTGCTTATGGCATTGAAGCTGCTGCCAATACATATTTTCAAAAAAAGACGGAAGAGTTAACTGCTGCAGAGCAAGCCTTTTTAGCTTCCATCCCAAACAATCCATCATTCTACAATCCTATTAAATATTTCGATCGTACAAAAGCTCGACAAGAACGATTAATAGATTTGATGGAACGAGAAGGAGTAATCAACAACGAAGAAGCGGTTGCGATGAAAGCAGAAACGATCGAGATACATTTGCGAAACAGAACAGATGAATACCCCGATTATATAACTTATGTAGAAGCTGAATTAAAAGAACTGATCTCAACTACAGAAGGCTTTCAAAGTAAAATCGAACGAGCTAACCCCAGCCAACAAGAGAATCTAAAGCGTGATTTAAAGTTAAGAATGGAGGAAGTGCTTTCCTCAGGAGTGATAATTGAGACTGCATTGGATCCGGCTGTCCAGAAAAGAGCTGTCCAAGCTGTTAAAAACAATCTCCCTTATAAGGATATTGAAGGCTCTGCCACCGTTATTGATCACCAAGCACATGAAGTCATTGCCCTTGTTGGCGGAAAAAATTATCAAAAATACGATTTTAACCGGGCATTCCAAGCTTATCGGCAACCAGGCTCAGCAATTAAGCCGCTTCTAGTATACGCACCTTATATCAATCAAACGAACGCTTCACTTGATGAAAAAATCAGTGCCGACGATTTTTGCGTAAAGGGTTATTGCCCGAAAAATTATGGCGGTGGAACATATGGAAAGGTTTCATTAGAACAGGCACTTATGCGCTCTTACAATACACCAGCAGTACGGATTTTGAATAAAACCGGTATTGAAAATGCCTTTAATGACTTGAATAAATTTCAATTTAAACGGATTACAGATGAAGATTATCGCTTGCCGTCAGCGATTGGCGGATTTACTTATGGAATGACTCCCTTAGAATTAACAAATGCCTATACTGTCTTTGCGACGGAAGGTTTTTTTCAACCAGCGAGAGCAATCCGACAGGTTACAGATTTAAATGGGAACGTCCTCTATCACTGGGAAGACACACCCGTTCAAGTCTGGAATCTTACAACAATAGCGAAAATGCGCACAGCCTTAAATAAGGTTGTCACATCAGGTACGGGAAAAAAAGCAAATTTCCAAAGTTCATATATTGGAGGAAAGACAGGTACAACCAATGATTATTATGACTTTTGGTTCATTGGATTAACCGATACAACAACGGCTGGTGTCTGGATTGGGAAGGATACTCCCTCCGATATCAAATATGTAGAAGCGACGGCACCTCATCAACGCATTTGGAAGGACATCGTTTCTAGAATAAAGTAAAAGGAAGAGGTCACACCAATATGTTTTGGCAAGACCTCTTCCTTTTTACTATAATCCACTTATTATGCTTCCATTCTTTTCTTTTTATCTCTCATCGTCATTGGGACATACACACAATATGGCTCACTCTCGAGATAATCACCCGTAACTGCATAGGTTCTAGAACGCGATCCCCCGCAAACAAAGCGATACTCACAAACTCCACACTTTCCTTTATATAAATCAGGATTGCGAAGCTCCTGTAGTACCGGAGATTCTCGATAAATTTCCTTTAATGGTTTCTCTCTCACATTCCCAACTTTTATGGGAAGAAGCCCACTTGGAAGGACATCTCCTACATGAGAGATAAAGATAAATCCATTGCCATCATTTACACCTTTTGGTGCCCGCTTTAAGCCATCAATTACAGAAGCATGGTCAGTTGTAATCGTATCTTCATAACGAATATCCGCCCCATCTATTTTATGCTCTCTTGCCTTTTGCTGCAGTACCACTCTTCGATAATGCTGGGCTGCAGTTGTTTTTATATCAAACGGTGCCGTTTTACTTAGCTCATATAACCATTTAAACACTTTCTCATGCTCGGCAGGAGTGATACATGCATCCTCTTGACCTCTTCCAGTAGGAACTAGCAGAAAAATATACCACATAATCGCTTTAAGTTCCTTTACTAACTCGACCATTTGTTCTAAGTGTTCATAATTATAACGGGAAATAACTGTATTAATTTGCAGCGGCATATTCAGCTCATTCAAGTACTTGATTTTTTCCAAAGTTAAGTCAAAAGAGCCTGGGGTTCCTCTAAAATGGTCGTGGATTTCTGGAGTAGGACCATCTAAACTGAATCCCCATCTTGAAAGTCCGACGTTTTTCGCTCTTTCCATCTTTTCCTTCGTTACATTTGCTGTGGCACTCGGAGTCATGGAAACTCGCATTCCTTTTTTTACGGCATAGTCTGCTAATTCAAAAAGATCCTCTCTCATCATACAGTCTCCACCAGTAAATACAAGCATCGGATTGTTCATTTCATAAATTTGATCAATGAGCTTAATCCCTTCTTCATGGGTAAGTTCATTTGGATGCGGTTTCGTTTGTGCATCTGCGCGGCAATGTACACATTTTAGCTGACAGGCTCTTGTAACCTCCCAGATTGCAATAAATGGATTCTCATTATAATCTATCATTTTCCCCATACCATGGGGATGCCCTTTCCCGTGTGGGTGTCCTGTTCCATGCATGCTATTCACCTGATTCCTAATGTATTTTATACTTTGTATTTAATTATAAAGATTATAAATAGGACCAAGCAGTTACTTTTGTCACACCTAGGAAATCGCATAACGTGAAATACACCAAACCGTAACTTTTTTGTCATAAGCTTTGTTAAACAATATTGTTGATTAAACGATTTTTGGCTCATTTCGCGTGAAACTAAGGTTTCACACGAAATGAGCCAAAAATCAACACAAGCATATTACAAATCCTGGTCATTAAAAAGATGCCCTTATTTACGGGCATCCGCTCAAATTGGCAAGCTAGCCATAATACTGTTATAAACCTTCAAGGCGATGTAGCAAACACCAATCACCATGGAAGACCAGACGATTACTTGAAATAAGATAACTCCTACTGTACCAATAAAAGACATGGATGAACTGATTTTGAAGACAAAGTACACGAAGTAAGTAATCGTTGCCCCTAGAAAAATCGCGGCAATTCCGATGAAGCTATACAAGCTTAATAACGATAACGCCCCCCCTATAAAGTAGATGCTTGAGCCACTTCGAATCTGTTTTAAGCTGTCACCCTCTGATTCTTTAGAGAAAAAAAGCAAAGACAGTTCATTAATCGTATTGGCAATTAATTTAAGTGCTGCAAACACCATAAAAAACAGAACAAGCAATAGTACAATTAAAGCCAATTGAATTCCGCCATCTGAAAAGAATTCCTTCATTCCTTCATATATTCCAGCATTTTTTAACAGTTCAATGACTGTCATCTCAACACGAATAGATAGCGATAGACTAAATAAAAGAATGGCAAGTAACGGAAAATAACTAGTAAAATATGTATTTTTCATTATATTTCTCCAAAAATTGCTTTTTATAACTGCCTCTATAGTATAGTTCGATCCGTCTCCTCTCATCAACTAGAGAATGAACTTTAAGGTTAAAATGATCTAATTCCATGAATAGATTGGAACCAAACGAAATCAATATAAAGTGGCAACGCAACTAAAGCTCAAGAGCCGTAACTCTGAGCTTGCTGATGTTAGTTATTTATCCGCACATGTCATTTTCACAGCTTTTCGATACGAACGTATTCTCTTGCTTTAAATACCTCGTATTTTCTTGGCATACTAGCTGGGTTGGAAATGGGCATAATTTCAACCACTTCATCGTCACCATCAGCCAATCCTGGGTTGAAAAATTCCCGGGCATTTTGATGATCCCATAACCAAGCTAAGGAAAACATAAAGAAAAATATTGAAATGGATGCGATAATTTTCCTTTTCATGACACACCCCCATCAATGAGTAGTGTGCAGAAAAAAACAAAATTTTATACATACACATGAACATGCTCGCTTAAAAACAAGAACAAAATTTGTCCAAAACAAAAAATTTTTCTCTATAATTTACGCATTTCTACCTATTTATAATATTTAAAGCGTCCCTTTAGCCACATGCTTTAAAGGCATGCAACTGTATACTTTTTCATGTATAATTTAATTTATGTGATGAAAAGCAACGAGATTCATTCGATTTTATGAGAGAAGTCACCGCTACTTGAGAAGCCTTTCTTAAATACGTTTTATCATGAAATACAAAGAGAATAGAATTCTGCATATATCAATGGGGAAACATTAGACTAATTTTATTGCGTCTTTAATTTAAAATGAACAGTTAAAGCGTTCATTTTTTTAATGGAGATTACCTCATTTACAATTTTAAAACCGATTTATTTGCCACTTCTTGAAGTGGATATGATTTTTAAGGGGGGTTCGTTTTGTCATTATTGCATTTAGCCATTGTTGCACCACTAATCTTCGCCATTTTGGTTCCATTTTTCTATAAAAGCTTCCGTCGAATACATACCGGATGGTTTGTCTTGCCATTACCTATTCTCTTATTTATTTACTTCTTTTCCTTTATTTCCACTACTAAGAGTAAAGAAGTAGTTATGAAAACCTTGGATTGGATCCCAACACTCGGAATCAATTTCACAGCTAAGGTAGATGGTCTCGGGCTGTTATTTGCCTTATTAATTACAGGCATTGGCGCTCTTGTAGTGCTCTATTCTATTTATTATTTGTCAAAGGGAAAAGAAAAGCTGCACAATTTCTATGTCTATTTACTACTCTTTATGGGTGCTATGCTCGGGGTAGTTTTATCGGATAATTTGATTGTTATGTATGCTTTTTGGGAATTAACAAGCTTTTCCTCCTTCTTATTAATTGGATATTGGTATCATCGCGAAAAGTCCCGTTATGGCGCACAAAAATCAATGCTTATTACCGTTTTTGGCGGCCTGTCCATGCTTGGTGGTATCATCCTGCTATACCTCATGACGGGAAGCTTTAGCATTTCAGAAATCATTACACAAGCGGATGTCATTGTAACAAGCCCATTATTTATACCTGCTCTAATTTGTATATTGCTTGGAGCATTTACAAAATCCGCTCAATTCCCTTTCCATATTTGGCTACCAGACGCAATGGAAGCACCAACTCCTGTCAGTGCTTATTTGCACTCGGCAACGATGGTGAAAGCAGGGATCTATTTAGTAGCAAGATTAACTCCTGTATTTGCCGTTGACGGTTTATGGTTATGGTTAGTTGCGAGCTTTGGGATCTTCACATTATTCTGGGGTTCTTTCTCAGCAGTAAAGCAAACGGACCTGAAAAGTATACTTGCCTTTTCTACCGTAAGTCAGCTAGGTTTAATTATGTCTCTGCTTGGTGTTGGAGCAGCATCCCTTCATTATGTTGGATTGGATGATAATCTTTATGTTGTTGCTACAACGGCTGCCATCTTTCATTTGATTAACCATGCAACCTTCAAAGGAAGCTTGTTCATGGTTGTTGGAATTGTTGACCATGAAACAGGCACAAGAGATATACGCAAACTTGGTGGATTGCTTCATTTTATGCCGATCACTTTTACCTTGGCGATGATCGGGGCATTTTCCATGGCTGGACTACCACCGTTTAACGGATTCCTAAGTAAAGAAATGTTCTTTACAGGCATGCTTCGTGTCCTTGAAATGGATTTCTTTAGTTTTGATTCCTTTGCGATTCTGTTCCCAATTCTCGCTTGGGTAGCAAGTGTATTTACATTTATCTATAGTATGATTCTTGTTTTCAAAACCTTTACAGGTAAATATCAACCAGAAAAGTTGGAGAAGAAACCGCATGAAGCACCTTTAGGTATGCTGATTTCACCAATCATCCTTGCTTCTTTAGTGATTATTATTTTCTTCTTTCCAAATTCTTTGTTATCCGACAATCTTATTTCGCCGGCGCTTTCTTCCATCCTCCCTAGCCTAGTAACAGACGAGGAAGGATTTATGGTTCATATTTATCAATGGCATGGATTTAACCCTGAACTATTTATGACATTGGGAGTTATTGCTGTTGGAGTACTTCTTTATTTAACACTTCCAAAGTGGAGAAGAGTATATGATCTATTCCCTGAAAATCTTACGCTAAATCGTTTTTATGATGGGGCAGTCAACAGAGCCCAAACAGGTTCTTTTAAATTCACAAAATCATTTATGAATGGTTCCATCCGTTCTTACTTAGTCTATATTTTCACATTCTTTATCGTGATTTTAGCAACAGCACTTTTTTATAAAAATGCCTTTAAAGTGGACACGACCAACCTTGCCTCCATTGGCGTTTACGAAGTGTTGCTTGCCCTTCTCATCATGATTGGCGCAGTTAGCATCTTGTTTGCGAAAACAAGATTGTCACAAATTATTTTACTTGGTTCCGTAGGTTATACGGTTTCACTCTTTTACGTTCTATTTAGAGCACCTGACTTGGCCCTGACACAACTAGTGATCGAAAGTGTTTCAGTAGCTTTATTTTTAGTTTGTTTCTATCATTTACCGAAGTTACGTCGGGAAGAAACGCGCATCCGATTTAAGCTCACAAATGCTATTATATCTGTCGGAGTGGGGGCAATTGTGACATTAATTGCTCTATCAGCGCACAGCAATAAATTTTTCTCTTCGATTTCACAGTATTATATCGAAAATACGTACGAAAAAGCTGCGGGTAAAAATATGGTCAACGTCATACTAGTAGACTTCCGTGGATTCGATACCCTTTTTGAAATAACCGTTCTCGCAATTGCATCACTAGGAATATACGGTATGATTAAATTACGACTTGCTAGGAGGGAAGAGGATTGAGATCAAATAATATCATTCTGGAAACAGCGATTAAAGTGATTCTCTTTATCATTGTCCTCTTCTCTGTCTATATATTCTTTGCAGGACATTATTATCCTGGTGGGGGATTTATCGGTGGTTTAATGACTGCCGGAGCACTCGTTCTCCTGCTAATCGCCTACGACATCAAAACTGTTTCAATGATTTTACCGTTTAACTACCGAATCATGACAGGAATTGGCTTGTTATTTGCCATTGGAACGAGTGCCGGAGCGATATTTTTTAATGTCCCATTTTTAACTCATGCATTTGGCCACATTGATTTACCAATACTTGGGGAAATTTCCCTTCACACTGCAACGATCTTTGACCTAGGAGTCTATTTAGTAGTTGTTGGGGTTTCAATGACCATTATTCAAACGATAGGAGAGGATGAATAGTGGAAATATTAATGTCCATAGTCGTTGGCGTATTATTTATGACAGCGACATACTTGATGCTTTCAAAAAGTTTATTACGAATTATCGTGGGAACTGGTCTTCTCAGCCACGGTGCTCATTTACTTATTTTAACAATGGGTGGTTTAAAAAGAGGTGCTGCTCCTTTATTAGGAGAAAATGCTGATAGCTACACTGACCCTTTGCCTCAGGCACTAATCTTAACGGCGATTGTTATTAGCTTCGGGGTTACAGCCTTTTTCTTAGTTTTAGCATATAGGGCATATAAAGAGCTAGGAACAGATAACATTGAACAAATGAGAGGAACAGAAAGCAATGAATAATTTAATCATATTGCCCATATTAATCCCGTTTCTTGCTGCAGCGATCTTGATTTTTTTACCAAAAAAAATCATGGCGCAAAGATGGATTTCTGCCCTAGGATCTGTTGCCACCATCGTCGTTGCTTTATTTTTAGTACAAAAAGTACACACAAATGGGATTCAGTCTCTTAATATTTCGAGTTGGGAAGCTCCTTTCGGAATTACTCTTGTTTCCGATATGTTCTCAGCTTTACTCATATTAACAACAAGCATTGTTTCCTTTACCTGTCTCATTTATTCATTCAAATCGATTGGAAAAGAACGTGAAAATCATTATTACTATCCGGTTTTCAATTTCTTAATCGTTGGTGTGAACGGTGCCTTTTCAACAGGTGATATTTTCAACCTATTTGTATTTTTTGAAGTGATGCTTATGTCCTCCTACGTGCTATTAGTTCTTGGTGGAACAAAAATTCAATTAAGAGAATCAATTAAATATTTGCTTGTTAATGTTATCTCATCGGCTCTTTTTGTTATTACGGTCGCCTATTTATATTCGATTGTAGGAACGTTAAATATGGCACATATTTCCGCAAGAGTATCGGAAATCGGACAACCTGCCATTTTATCCGTTATTGCGGTCTTATTCTTAATCGTATTTGGATTAAAAGGGGCTATTTTTCCGCTATATTTCTGGATGCCAGGTTCTTATAATGCCCCTCCTATACCTGTATTAGCTTTATTCGGTGCATTACTAACAAAAGTCGGGGTTTACTCCATTACAAGAACGTATACCTTATTTTTCTATCACGATGCAGGCTTTACCCATGTACTTTTACAAGTATTAGCCATTCTAACCATCATTATTGGGGTTATCGGAGCCATAGCCTATTGGGATGTAAAAAAAATTATCATCTATAACATCATTGTCGCAGTTGGTGTCATTTTATTTGGTATTTCCGTTATGAACATCGATGCCTTTACTGGTTCAATTTATTATTTAATTCACGACATGATTATTAAAGCAGCTTTATTCCTCCTTGTAGGAATTGCCATTGCCATTACTGGGACAAGTAATCTCCGAAATATGAGTGGTTTAATGAAACGATATCCCGGTCTAGGCTGGACTTACTTTATAGCGGCACTTGCTCTTGCCGGAATTCCACCTTTAAGCGGATTTATTGGAAAAGTACTGATTGTACAAGGTGGATTTGCAGGAGAAAGTTATTTAGGTGCAGCCGTTGTCTTAATCTCAAGCTTGCTCGTCTTGTTTTCAGTAATGAAAATTTTTATAAATGGTTTTTGGGGCGATAACCAAAACTATGCGAATGAAGATAAAGCACCTGTTAAATGGTTATTAATTTCTCCAGTCATACTGGTAATACTTTCAGCAGTGTACGGTATTGGTACTGAAGCCATTTTACCGTATATTTCTCAGGCAGCAGAGACTTTAGCAGATCCAAGTCTATATATTGATGCTGTCTTAAAGGAGTGATGGGAATGGCCTTTCAAATTCTACTTAATGTATTTCTAGCCTTCATGTGGATGTTTATAAAAGTTTCATTTGATGTTTCCAGTTTCATAAAAGGTTATTTCTTTGGACTCATCATTATTTTTGTGTTTAGACGATTCTTCGGTTCCCGTTTTTATTTGGCAAAAATAATTGCTGCGCTCAAGCTGCTTCTCCTCTTTTTAAAGGAGCTAATCCTTTCAAATATTGCCGTCCTAAAAATGGTTTTAAAGCCAAAGTTAGACATGCAGCCTGGTATCTTTGCCTATCGAACAATGTTGACAAAGGATTGGCAGATTACATTGCTCTCTAACCTTATTACACTTACACCTGGTACATTAGTCATTGATGTATCCGATGATAATCAAACATTGTACATTCACGCAATAGATATTGCTGATGTAGACGAAGCAGTTAAGAGTATTAAACATACATTTGAAAAAGCCATTTTGGAGGTGAGTCAATAATGTTAGATATGGTTTTTCATATCGCGTTATTTTGTTTAGCTCTCTCCATGATCGGTCTCATCTATCGAGTCATTAAAGGACCTTCGATTCCGGATCGGGTCATTGCTCTTGATGCTATTGGGATTAATTTAATTGCCATTGTCGCACTTACCTCAATGGTCCTTAAGACAAATGCCTTTTTAGAGGTAATCCTTCTAATCGGAATCCTTGCTTTTATTGGAACAGTTGCTTTTTCAAAGTATTTAGAGAAGGGGGTTATTTTCGAACGTGAACGAGATCGCTAGTTATTTTATCGCCTTCTTTATTTTAGTTGGAGCATTTCTCAGTCTAGTTGCAACCTTTGGTGTCCTTAGGCTTCCTGACGTATATATGCGCAATCATGCCGCTTCTAAATCGGCTACACTAGGTGTCATGTCTATTTTATTTGGTACCTTTCTCTATTTCTACTTTTTAGAAGGGCATTTTAATTCACGTCTTATTCTGGGAATTGCCTTCGTATTCATGACCTCTCCAGTAGCCGGCCATCTTATTAGCCGATCCGCTTATTATTCTGGCGTTAAAATGTCGGATCGCAGCGTCCATGACGATCTAAAAAAGGCGAAACAAATCGCTGAACCTAAAGAAACGGAATAAATCAAATATAGCAAGTGGAGACTGCAGAGGCTTGTAACTCCACTTGCTTTTTAACTTTTCGAAAATGTTGTTGTACTTTCTCAGTTGTTTGACTAATGAAATTTTCATTGCCTTTGCAGCGCTCCTAATGAGTTTCCTTATTGGATACATCTACACTTAAGAATCTGCCTCCAGCACAGCCGGCACTGATCTTTTAACCAATGGTGCGTTTAACTTGATTTTGTCAATATGTTCACGCTCCACAAAGCTTTATACTCTATTTTTTAAGAAAGAAAATAGTTTCTGGATGTTATTGCTCATCTTCCATCAGTTGCCGTCCTTTTTGTGACAAGAATCCAACGGATGCCTTCAACTGGGAAATGTTCAATATTTATCCATACCTCTATCTTCAATTGGTAGTTTATAGTAATAATAGAATGATTTTGTGGGGAGGTGTTTCTTTTGAAAAATTTAATTTCTATTATCGGAGGCGGAATCAGTGGTTTAAGCACAGCGATCGCTTTAAAAAATAAAGGGTTTCATGTGAAAATTTATGAAAAAAACGCAGATTTTAGCTCGCCAGAAACAGGAGTTCTATTAGGTGCCAATGCTCTTCATGCATTGAACGAATTAGGCATCATGGCAGACATAAAAAAGCACGGCTTCTCAACCGATTCTTGGACGATTTTATCAGACACAGGAAAAGAACTCACCGAAATTTATCAGCTTTCCAAAGACTACCCCACCTATACTTTTATACATCGACAAGATTTAATTCAAATTCTGTCACAAAAAATTCAGCATGATATGATTTACTTTAATGAAAAGCTAAGTGACTTTATGTACACTCCTGATGGAATCGATCTGTATTTCGAAAATGGCAAACAGGTTGCTACCGAATACCTTATTGCCAGTGACGGTATCAATTCCAACATTCGTAAGCAGATTCAGCCGATGAAAAAACTACGCTATGCTGGCTATACATGCTGGAGAGGTATTTTCCACAATTGTCCCGACTATATTAAAAGAAGGTTTTCCGAAACTTGGGGGCCAAAAGGTCGCTTTGGAATCATGCCTTTATCAGGAAATCGGCTCTATTGGTATGCCTTAAAAAACTGTCCACCACATGATCCAGAACTCTCGTCTTGGACGACTAAGGAACTATTGTATAATTTTTTGTACTATCATGATCCGATTCCTCAATTAATTGATAAAACTCTAGACTGTCATGTCGTCCAGCATGATATTTACGACCTTGACCCTTTACATCAATTTACATACGATCGCATCATCCTTACAGGTGATGCTGCCCATGCAATTACACCAAATTTAGGTCAAGGAGCCTGTCAAGCTATTGAAGATGCCTATTTTCTAAGTAAAAGTCTAGAAAGCGAGAATGAGTTACATTTAGCTTTTAAAAAGTTTGAAGAGCTTCGAATCGAAAGAACGCGGAAAATTACTCAGGACTCCCGCATCTTTGGAAAAGTAGCTCAAATTGACATTCCTTTTCTTTGCTCTATCCGTAATAAAATGCTAAGCATCACACCCGCTGCCATTCATGAACATAAATTACGAAACGTCTTTTCATTAGAGGAAAATAGAGGGTAAAAGCGAATTTGTTTTTACCTTCTTTTTATAACAGCCATGGTGCACCTAGAAACACAAATTAACCGCTCTTCCTCGTCTGTAATTTTAATATCCCAAACCATCGTTGTTTTCCCTTGATGCAAGACAGTCCCTGTCGCTGTAACAATACCATCTTTTTTCCCTCTAACATGATTCGCATTAATTTCTAGCCCTACTACCACTTCACTCGACTTGTCAACCAGCTCAAAAGCTCCAACAGAGGCAACTGTTTCTGCTAATGCTACTGAGGCGCCACCATGCAGCAACCCCCACGGCTGGTGTGTTCTCTCGTCTACAGGCATTGTTGCAACCACCAACCCCCTTTCAACTTTAATCACTTCAATTCCAAGAGCATGAATAAGCGTTTTTTTTAGATCCATACTTTTTCCTCCATATCAATTCGATTAAATTTCCAGAAAAATGATTTTATTATGTCATCGACTTAATTTTTTGTTTTCTTTTCCTTTTGATCAGTTTCAAAATAAAATAGCTGGTGGTAAGAACCGCGACTATAAGAAGAAGCTCTGTCTCCATCTGAAAAATTCTTTCCTTGTGGTCCCCAAACCAGTAACCTAAACTAAACATAATGATCAGCCATACAAACGCACCTGAATAAGCAAAGAGCATAAAGGTTTTAAACGATAGTTTACTAACGCCATATAAAAAGGGAACAAAGTTTCTTAAACCAGGAATAAAATAACTCATTGTTAAAGAATATGAATGGTATTTATTCATCACATTAAGAGATCTTTCTATCACTTTAGAAAAGCGCTTTCTTTTCTTTAAAAAAGGCAACAATGGGCTGCCAACAAACCGGCCTAGTAAATAAGCAGTCGTTAAAGCCGCTACAATTCCTCCAAATGTCACTAAAAAAGCAGCAATTGGATTTAATACTGCCTGCGAAGCGGCAATTCCAATTGTCATCACGATCAGTTCGTTTGGCAATGGCGCACCAAATACACCCAACCAAAGCCATAAAAAAAGCCCTAAATATCCGCTACTTTCAATGAGGTCCAAAATAAAATCAAGTTCCATATCTTGTACGCCTCTTTCTCAATGCCAAATAGAACATTCATCTCTTCCTAATATCTTCAGGCTTTTATTTTAAACATGTGCTCTTCATCAAATTATACCAATTATACATATAAACGTCTGTAATTTTGCCCAATATTCAAATCAGGCGAGCATGAATGGAGAACAAGCAATATAATATGCATTCACTAACCTCTCCTTACATATATATAACTAAAAAGGAAAGGGGATGAGTTCGATGTATCCATATTATCATTCCGCCTTCCATGCACATACTTACCCTCCTCTCCCCCATTATTACGGACAATATTCAGTACCAATTCAATTTATACCTTATATAAAAAGCAGACAATTTCCTACAGTAAATCCTGATATGTTCATGAGTTCTGCTCAGCATATGCAGACCCTAATGAAAGACGCAAGCCTTATATTAGCTAAAATGGCAAATTCTCATCAATTCGCATTTGATTTGATGACTGCCGCTCAAAGCTCTAATAAAACAAAAGTAAATGAAATGTTAAAAGAGACTGGGATTCAATCATCGCCTTCTGTATCCTATACTCCAGACGGATTAAAGCTTGACTTCAAAACGGACGTTGATCATGTTAATTGCTGCCACCTTAACCTTTCTTTAAAGTGGATGTAATTTATTTTTATCAATTTTTGGCTCCTTTTTTCTATTGTTTTATCAGATGAGCTTTCAGCTATAAAAAAAGCTTATGAAACCTTGCTTTCAAACGAAATGAGCCAAGAGTCGGTTCATCAACAATATTGTTAAACAAAGCTATCAATTAAGAAAAAAGTTGAAAAATTCACGGATGTACCCGCATCTATTCGCGAACAGGAAAGAGCACTTTCTTAATCACTACTAATTTTGTCCTAAAAGCTTCTCCAACATAGGAGCTTTTGATCAACTGTAATAAGAACAAGCAAAAAATCGTGTGTACTTACACGAAGGTGCATTCCGGAAAAATCGGGATTAATTCCGGAATTTTTCTGCTTAATTCCGGAAAAAGCAGATATAATTCCGGGAAAATTGCATTAATTCCGGAATTTCACCCTACAATTCCGGAAACATAAGAAAAAGGCCCTCTTTTTCAAAAGAGAGCTTTCAGATCCTATTCAATCTTAATAAATCGGTGGCCCACCATAATATCCACCAAAGCCTCCATAGCCTCCAAATCCGCCATAGCCATATGGCACAGGGGCATATGGGACAGGATATGGTCTTGGACGAGGATAGAAGGCTCCACCAATCAATCCTCCAGCCAATCCGCCTAACAACCCTCCAACAAATGGAGCACCGAAAAAGAAAAACCGCTGATCGTTTGCGACTGGATTTCTATAGTAATGATACATTCGACTCCCTCCTTCAAATTGCAACTTCCCTACACTACTTCATATGCAAATATCCCCTATTAAGAGTGGGCTTTAGGCATACTTAACCATAACGCTTGCCTATGAAAGTTAAATATGAATAGGATGAACTCGAAAAAAAACTCGGGAATAATGATTAAGTGGATGAGAAAAATAATGCTCGTGCAAAATTCAGCTTTTTAACTTTCTAATTTCAATTAAAAATTAGAAAAGCAAGTGAGCTTTTCACTTGCTTGAATTTAAAAAGATTTTCATTTTTATAATATCATTACAGCAACCCAGCCAAAAATGATTAAAGGGATATTATAATGCACGAAGGTAGGGACACAAGTATCCCAAATATGATTATGCCCACCATCTACATTTAGTCCTGCTGTTGGTCCTAATGTGCTATCCGAAGCTGGGGAACCGGCATCACCCAATGCAGCGGCTGTCCCAACTAGAGCAATCGTGGCCATTGGACTAAACCCTAATTCCATCGCAAGCGGAACAAAAATAGTAGCAATGATCGGGATCGTTGAAAAGGATGAACCGATCCCCATCGTTACAAGTAATCCAACGACTAGCATTAAAAGAGCCGCTAGTGCCTGGCTCCCACCAATTAATTCGGCGGCTTGATGCACTAAAGCAGCAACATGACCCGTTGCCTTCAGCACGTCGGCAAACCCAAATGCTGAAAGCATCACAAAGCCGATAAATGCCATCATTTTCATTCCCTCTGTTAAAAGGTGATCTGCTTCTTTCCACTTCATGGCACCACTTATATATAAAATGAGAATCCCTGCTAATGCACCAAAGATCATTGAATCGAGGAATAACTGCACGACTAATGCTCCCACGATGGAAATGAGCGCAAACACAATACCGCTTTTTGAATAAGAACCTTCTGCAGTTACTTCCACCTCCTTTGTTTCATAAACTCTTGCCTTACGATATGAAACAAATATAGCGAAAAGCAAGCCAGCAACAAGCCCTGTTGTCGGTATTAGCATAGCAACAGGAATATCACTTAAATTGACCGCCATACCACTATCGGCCATATTCACGGCAATGATATCCTGAAATATTTTTCCGAAACCAATTGGAAGTAAAATATATGGAGCAGTTAAACCAAAAGTTAAAACCGAAGCAATTAATCTTCTATCTATTTTTAATTCATTCATTATTTTTAAGAGAGACGGTATAAGGATTGGAATAAAAGCGATATGAATTGGAACTAGGTTTTGTGATAAACATGCCAGCACTAAAATCAAAATAACAATCAACACTTTAGAATATTTTTTTCCAGAGTCTCCGCCTTTTTTGATGATTCCTAGCACCCGATCCACCAATAAGTTTGGAAGTCCAGTGCTCGATAAGGCCACCGCAAAACCGCCTAATAACGCATAGCTAAGTGCTACCTCTGCACTTCCCCCAAGCCCACCGGAGAACACTTCTATCGTTTCATTTAAAGTCAGCCCTCCCGTTAGCCCTCCAACGAGTGCGCCAATAGTGAGCGCTAAAACGACGTTGACCCTTACTAAACTTAAAATTAACATAATGGAAACTGCCAACACTACCGCATTCATTACATGTTCTCCCCTCGATGCTTTAGTCTGATAAATTGGTAGAGAATTAAAATACATGTAATAAAATAGCATAGTAGATTATAGGTGTCAAATTTTTTTACAATACTTTTTTGCTAAAAAGTGCCAAGCCTTTTCGCACACTTCAGTTCGAATTGCTCCTGCGTAGGTGAAATCTATATATGTTCATCGACGTACCATCTTTGACTTAGCGGAGAAATGGGAATTTTGACCGCTTAAAGCTAGGCATTAGTGAAAACTTCCTAAACGACAAAAAGACCGTAGACAATCACACGACTTTTTCGAGTTTGTCTACAGCCTGAATACGAGAGAAAATTTCCTGCCGTAATTTATTTAATTTTTTTCGAATCTTTCAACAAGAAGTGCTAGCGTACGTACCATCACACCTGTAGCTCCTGCTGGTCCTACATCAGACGGATTTCTTGTTGTCGCCGTTCCAGCAATATCTAGATGGACCCAAGGTGTTCCTTCTGCAAATTCACCAACAAAAGCACCGCCCATGATTGCATGCCCTTCACGTCCGGGTGAATTATTCAAATCGGCAATTTTACTATCGCGAACTCTCTCAATATCTTTTGCAAATAACGGTAAGCGCCAGATCGGTTCACCTGCTTCGTATGACGCTTCAAGCACTTGTTCAAACCAAGCTTCATCATTTGTCAATGCACCTGTTGTGTTCACTCCCAGAGCGACAATAACGCCACCTGTTAATGTGGCCACATCGACTAAATATTCGGCTCCATGATGCTTTGCATAAGTGACAGCGTCAGCAAGAACAAGTCGGCCTTCAGCATCTGTGTTTAATACCTCAATCGTTTTCCCGCTCATTGAGGTAATCACATCATCCGGCTTAAAAGCTTTGCCGCTGATCATATTGTCAGTGGATGGAATGACAGCAACGACGTTTTGTTCTGGACGCAATTCTCCGATAATTTCCATCGCACCTAAAACAGCGGCCGCTCCACCCATATCTGATTTCATTCCGACAATGCCATCCTTCGGTTTAATGGAGTAGCCGCCAGTATCAAATGTTATCCCTTTTCCTACAAGGCCGATCACATCCGACCACTCATCCTTGCCTTGATACTTTAAAACAATCATTTTAGGCGGTTCATCAGAGCCTTGATTAACTGCTAAAAGGGCTCCCATTCCAAGCTTTAGCATATCCTCTTTTTCTAATATCTCTACTTCGAAATGATATTTTTCACCAAGCTCTTTAGCGTAATTGGCCATATCAGTTGCCGTCAATAAATTACCCGGAGTATTTACCAATGTGCGAGCTGAATTGGTGCTCTTCCCGTACACATAGCCAACGGTTGCAGCCGCCTGAATTTCATCAGCATCGTCCTCACTCAAGAAGATGACTTTCTCTATTTCTTTCTTTGGTTCATTCGACTTTTGTTTATATCCTTCGAATTCATAGGTTGCTAACGGCAATGCCTCACTTAAAACATGGACAGCATCTACAGATTCGATCGCTTCTGTAACAAATGTATCGAGATAAATCGCCGCCTCAGTCAATTTCGAAGCTTGGATTTCCTTAAATGCTTTTCCGAACGATTCTCGTAGCAATTCCAATGTTAATTCTTTCTCTTTACCTAACCCGACGAAGATTAATCTTTTTGCACCAATTTTACCAAATGTATGTATCTTTGAAATGCTTTTCTTTTTCGCTGATATGTCGCCACTCTTCACTAGCTCTGTTAATTGTCCTGCGAATAACTCATCTAACTTAGACAACGAGCCTGAAAATTTTTCAGGTTTATCTAAAACTCCAATTATTATACACTCAAACGAATCTTGAAATTGTATTTCATTTTTTACCTCAAACATGTGGTCACCTCCAAGAATATGTATTCATTATAATCGATATCACTTTTTCTTTCGACTTATTGCTATTCATCTTCCTCCAGGTACAACAGAAGCTTAGGCAACACAGGTAAGGAATCCACATTAGAAAATGAAACTCGATCGATATGTTGTGGTATAATAATAAGACACTCCTCTATAAACTGATATACTTTTTCAAGGTCAAGGCCCCAATATTTTGGACGGTAACGCTGTAAATATTCATGAGCAGCCATCATCATTAAACGAGCACCTTTGACGTTTCCATACTCATAATGATAAATGGCGACACTCATTTGTAATAACCCTTTTAAGAATAAATTTGATTTCTCTGTCATCCACATATCTTCGAGTAAATCATGACAGGTATAGTAATCACCTTCGTTAAAGTGTACAAAAAACTGATAATACTCAAGTGGATACTCTTTCAATATACATACTCCTCTCATTTTATAGCTTACAAAAAAATTGTATGGAGCAGACTTATAATAGTAAACAATAGACCTTATTATGATCAACAAAGGTGGTTACAGCATGGAGCTATTTGTCAATTTCTCATTTTGGGCTGCATTAGCAGCAATCCTATTCGCACAATTTGTCAAAGTGCCAATTCATTTTGCTGTCACAAAAAAATTAGACTGGTCTTTGCTGACAAGCACTGGTGGTATGCCTAGCTCCCACTCCGCAGCCGTTACTGCATTATCTACTGGAGTGGCACTTGAAGCGGGAATGCAATCTTCCGTTTTTGCTGTTTCAGCCATTTTTGCCATTATCACAATGTTCGATGCAACAGGTGTACGCAGACAAGCTGGAGAACAAGCAATCGTGTTAAACCAGCTTGTTGCTGATTTCAACAGATTTATTGAGGAAGCGAAAGATTGGCCCCATAAGCCCGATCAAGAGAAACGTAAAGAACTGAAAGAATTACTTGGGCATAAACCAATTGAAGTCTTTTTTGGAGGATTGACAGGGATCATCCTTACATTAATTTTACACTACTTAATCCATCTTTGATGACGAAATAACTCAAAAAAGAACCCCCAGGAATCACCACCATTTAAAGTGGTGATTCCTGGGGGTTCAATACATTTCGATTCTTTTTCGGCTTCGTGCGCTGCCCTCATTTATTGACTTTTTGATTGGTTAAATTGTTGACGGAATACTTGCATCGACTCATTTTCATTTAGTGCTCTTAATTCTTCCTCTGTCAGCTTTCCATTTCCTTTTTCGATCACGTAAACTTCAACTTTCTTTTTCCCCCACTCGCGGTAAACATCTTCTACCGTTTCGTAGTACAAATCAACCTTGTTTCCCTTTATGGCACCACCTTTATCTGCCACGACCCCATAGCCGTATCCGGGAATAAAAAGAATTGTACCAATTGGAAACACATTTAAATCAGCAGCGACTGTTGAATATAAATCACGAGTTACTTTTACACCAGAATACGTAATTCCAAACTGGGGATGATCGGGTCCTTTTCCTGTCGATTCATATCCGGCAGTGTATCCAGTAGCTACTACTTCTTTACTTGGATATTGAGTCCAATCGATTGCTTCCTCTAACGTGGGCACTGTCCCTGATACCTTTTCACTCGATGAAATCTTTAAATCTAGATTGGTTACTCTTTTAAGAAATTTAAAAGCAACCTCCATTGGCTTTAATTTATGTTCTCTATGAGAGCTTGTTTCTTCATAATGCTCGTCTTCACCATTGAAATATGTTGGTAAAGCTCTAGCTTCAACTCCAGAAATTCCCTGATATGTTGTCATTATTGCTGCACAAAATAATATTGTCATCAAACTTCTTCTTGTCCATTTTTTAAAATGAAACATTCTATTTTTTCACTCCTCCCAAATCTATTCATTTCCCAAGTTGGAATGAATTATTCATGAGAAAGAGTGATTCTTGTTAAAATATTAGAATATTCAATTTAAATATCCACTTATTTTCCAGTAACTCAGCAACAACGTAATCTTAGGCTAAATTGCTGTTACATTTCATTTCTTCCTTTATTCCCGAGTGAATGAGAGGTGTATTCGGTCTGAACGGGCTAAGCGAGATAGGTCCTTAAAAAAACAAACAAAAAAAGACCTCCCTTTAAAAAGAGAAGGTCCTTTTCTCGACTTTTCAGTAAAGCATCAAGTTATTATCTTCCATAAGAGCTGTCAGCATTATTTACCGAACCTTTTATACATTTCAATCATTTCTTTAACTAATTCAGAAATGGTTTCAGTACTCATTAATTGGTCTTCAGCATGCATAAAAAGCATAGAAAACTCAACCTTGTTTCCTGCAGCTTCTCTTTGAATTAAGGAAGTGTGAATTTTATGTCCTTCAACTAAATATTTTTTTGATTCCACTAATTTTTCTTCAGCTAGAACAAAATCCCCTTCCTTCGCTGCATAAAGAGCTTCCATGGCAATACTTTTTGCTGAACCGACATTACTAATAATCTGGAAAGCAATCATTTCTAACGTTTCATCGACCATTTTCTTGACACACCCTTCAAGTTGCAATGTAAAAGCGATAGATTAATCTAATATCTTAAAGTCAGGTACAAACCATAGGGTCATGTTCACTCGACGGATTTTCAAAATTTTAGCTTGTAAACGAATATCAATAGTTCCTTATTTTTTTGAAAACGGATAAATTTCTCCATAAAAAATCGTCTCATTTATTTTTTATTAAATTCAGTGCTTCCTCTAGAACCTTTTCACCGTTCATCATCCCATAATATTGCATATTAATTGAATCAACCGGGATATTTTTATCCTGAAGCTTTTTTTCAAATTGAGCTTTCATATAACGGACTTGTGGTCCTAATAATAAAACATCCACGTTTTTCTTAGCTAAATTCTCATCAACTTCGGAAGCTGAAACAGCAAAGATATCTGCTTCAATATTTTGAGACTCTGCCGCCTTTTGCATTTTTGTTACTAACAGACTTGTACTCATCCCCGCTGAACAAACCAACATAATCGTTTTCATCGTTTCTCTCCTCCTATCGGTCTTAGCTTGAATTCCCGCCATTCTCCCTTTAACTAGAAGCATTGATATCAAAATTGTTGCCAAACGTTTTTTAGCTTTCTCGTGTGAAGACTTTGTTTCAGACATCGATTAGTTATGCAGAAATGAGACAGTCTCACTAAAAAAGCTATAAAAATAACCTCTTCACGCCCCGGTGCTCTCTTTTACATGGGTAGCTTCTATTTGGTTTAGCATTTCTTTAAATCGTCTTTTTTTTAACGGAGACCAGATGAGGCCGATAAGGACATCATTTAATTTCTGAAGATAGCCAAAAGACTCCATTTTTTCGATATAGTGTAATTCACAACTACCATTTTCTAAAGGTCGAAGCTTATAGGTTACTAAAAAATCTTGTTTATTACTGGTTGTACGATACTGATAAAATTCATTTTTCATGATTTCTTCGATCCGAATGGTAGCCTTTGCATGTTTTGAAAATGTCTTTTCGTATTCGAATCCTTGTAATTGTTTTTCCGATAATTTTTTTCCCGTTTGAGAATGGATATCTGATAAAACCGATTTTAAAATCGTCTCGTAAAGAAACTCAACTGGTACATTCATTTTTTTTACTAATTCCATCAGATTCACCTAATCTTTTTGAGTATTATTTCTCTTCTTTCCCTGTAAAGCCATAATTGCACCGACTATTACTAAAACGAGTGCAGTAGTCAAATTAAAAATTTCGTACTCCCCCGTTTTAGCATTTGCGCTAAATAAAAATAGGAGGCAACCAATACTGAGAAGAAATAGCCCTCTTTTCACCACGTCAATCATCCTTTTTATAAAACCGTAGTTTTCATAGCAAAACTCCTCCGGCATTTTCCTCTGCAACCTTACATTTTTTCATTTGTGAATACTGACATTGCTTTGTTCCATTATAATATAAAATGAACATTTTTTTATGAAAGAGGAGAAGAACGGAAATAAAGCACTGAGCCCCACGGTTGCTTTTTAATAACCGACTTCGCTACACTTGCTGCCTTTTCCAAATCTTCTATGTTTGTGGAAAAATATAAGTTGATCCCTTTTTTTTCATTAAAGGTAAATTCAATTCCATCCTCATTATAATTGTTTAGTAGTTCGATAATTTTATCTTGATGTACACCTGCACTAATCTCAATCATTTTTTTATTCCTTTCCTTATGATGAAAAGAGGGATGAGCCACTTCACTATGGAAGCAGCCCCTCATAATTTTTTCACTTTTATACAGATTTGTTATCATGCTCTAAATCTGCAATAATTTTATCATCCTGTCCTGCATCAGGAGCCATCTTATTTGCTGCAATGACAAACGGGATCCAAATGAGAAATGATACGAGCATCGCAACCAATGTAACAATTGGAGCGCGCCAGTCCGCCCCTGTGGCCAAGAAGGACAGTAAGAATGGCGGAGTAACCCATACCACTTGCTGAGAAACTGGAGCAACCAATCCCCACATCGTCGCCCAATATCCAATCGAAACCGATACAACTGGCGTAAGTAAGAATGGAATGAACATAATCGGGTTCAATACAATTGGCAATCCAAACATGATTGGTTCATTAATGTTGAAAATTCCTGGTCCGACAGATAAATTGGCAACGGTCCGATAATCCTTCCGTTTCGAGAAAAGAAGAAGTGCGATAATCAAAACAATTGTTCCGCCTGAACCGCCATACCATGCATAGGCGTCAAAGGAGCCGCGAACCCACATATATCCTTCAGAAAGGACTAAATCAACTCCACCTTGTTGGAATAAGTTGACATTCTCCAATTGAGCTACACCGAAAACACCCTCTAAGATTGGCGCAAGCACGTTCGGTCCATGGATTCCGAAGAACCAGAACAATTGCACGAAAAGAGCAACGAGGACGACGGCTCCGAATCCTTGAGACAGACCAAGAAGCGGTTGTGCAACTGTTTTTTGCAGCCATTGTAAAAACGTCATATCCGGTACGATCTTGGAGAATACAAAATAGAAAATAGCAACAACATATAAAGCTACAGTTGCCGGAATGATCGAGGCAAAGGCTTTCGAAATGGCTGGTGGAACAGAGTCTGGCAACTTAATGGTAATATCCCTTAACATCAATTTCACATAGATCATTGTGGCGATAAAGCCAATGATCATCGCCGTAAAGAAGAAATTGGCATCCAAATTATTCAATGGGAGCCAGCCCCAGCCTGCCGCTGTAATCCCTTCAGTAGTCGCAGACCAGCCTGCTGCATTTATTGCCTCCACAGTGGCCGCATCTAAATTCAAACCGGTAATTCCACCGGAGAAGGAAAAGGTAATCCCAGCAATGGAAGCGGCTGTGGAAACGATTCCTCCGGATAACTCATTGACTCCGTATGCTTTGGCAATGTTGTAACCCCATGAGAATACAAAGATCAAACCGGCAATCGCAAGCGTTCCATTCCAGACATAACCGTTAACCGCAATTATTTCTCTAATGACTGGTATATTATTTCCATCATAACCGTCAAAGAATTGTGGAGGCAAATCTCTTAAAAGAGCGTTAAGCATAACTGCGACAGAACCAGCCATCGTTGCCGGAAGTGTTCCAATAAAGGCATCCCTCAAAGCAATAAGATGCTTCTGACCCCCTATTTTGCCGGCAAGTGGTAGAAAATATTTTTCTAACCATGCTATCAAAAATTGCATTAAAATACCTCCCTATAAGGAATTTTTAAAAATCGGGTTCACTCCATATACGGTGTAAAAGCAGAGATGTTCATTTACGTCTTGCTTATTTTATGATTCATCGCATCTCCCCCTTCAAGCTGCCAAAAGGCCCTTAATCAGTTCAAACGTACGAAACTCAATAATTAAACCGCTTACAAAAGTTTCATAAAGGAGATCCTTCATTTAGGAAGGATTTAATTAGAAATCTATAAAACTTAGATTTACATAATTTTATTTTCTATTGAAATTGTGGTAAAAAAGCTTTGTGGGCATCCAATAGTTCATCAAGGAGCACTTTTGCCATTTTTTCGTCTGAAACTAACGGATTCATCACTAATGCAATATACGCTTCATGATAATCGCCTGACAAAGCAGCTCGAATCACCTGTTCTTCAAAAGCTTTCATATAATGAATGATCCCTTTAATCGCAGGAGGTAAAACTCCGATCGCAAGAGGTTTCGGTCCTTCTCTAGTAATGACACTATTTACTTCAATTACTGCATCAGGGGGTAGATCTGGTATGGCACCCTGATTGAACGTATTCACAGTCTGAATGTCACCTCGATTGTTGTAAATGGATTCCATTAAGCTACATGCCACATCACTGTAAAAAGCACCGCCTCTTTTTTCAAGCTCCTTCGGCTTGTCACGTAAATTGGGATCACTATATAAATTCAACAGCGATTCTTCTAGCCTTTGAACTGTTTCTGCTCTTGTTCCATGTTCTTTAAATGCGTTGATATCCTTTTCTAAAACCTCTTTTGTTTGAAAATAATATTGATGATAGGGATTTGGAAGCATCTTTAATGATTCGATAAATGTTTTAGTCCAACCAAGATTGACAATATTCGCTGGAGAATAACCAAAATCATCATGACAAATTATCTTCAGTATCTCTTCTGTCCGATCAATTCCCTCTACAAGAACTTTTTTTCCAAACACAAAATGATTCATGCCAACAAATTCGATTTGAACTTCTTGTGGTGAGGAGTTCAAAATTTCCGCTGTTGAATGCCGCATATTATACGGAATATTACAAACTCCAATAATTTTCTTATGAGGGGAATGCTTTAATAAAGCTTCTGTTACAATGCCGGCTGGGTTTGTAAAATTAATGATCCACGCTTCTGGACAGATGGTATGGACATTTTGCGCAAGCTCCATTAAGACCGGAATTGTACGAAATGCTTTAAATATGCCTCCTGCTCCATTTGTTTCTTGTCCGATAAAGCCATGACTTAAAGGAATCCGTTCATCCTTCGCTCTCGCTTCCAATCCGCCTACACGGATTTGAGTTGAGACAAAATCAGCATTTTCAAGCGCCTCTTTTTGATTTAATGTCCATGACAATTGAATAGGTTTAGCAGACTTCTCAATCATTCTCAATGCCAAATTCCCGACAACCTCAAGCTTTTTCTTTCCCATTTCTATATCAACTAGAACAATTTCGCTAACAGGGAATGTTTCATGACGGCGGATAATCCCTTCTATTATTTCCGGTGTATAGCTCGAACCTCCACCAACAACAACTAACTTTAGAGACATAACGACGAGCTCCTTATCTGTATTTGACTTTTATTTAATGTTGAGTGAATTTTTAAAAATAGGATCTTTTACAAAAATATATCATACAATTTAAAATTTGTATATAACCTTTTTATTTAAATAAAAATTTGTTATATCTTATCATATATTGTCGGTACATATAAAATTGAGAATGCTGCGCTATCATGTATTAATAAGCGAAGCTCACCATCATACAATTAATACAAGTTCAAAATTTGTATTAACAATTGCGAATGATTGTATTATCTTGTAAACTCAAACCATAGAATACTTGAAGGGGTTTACCATATGGATAAAAATCAGTCATTACACGCCTACATAAAAGATGAACTGCTTGATCGAATCAAGTCGGAAAAATACAAGAAGGGAGAACAAATCCCTACGGAACTTGAATTATGCGAAGAATTTAATGTCAGTAGAACCACTGTACGAACTGCCCTTAATCAACTGACATTAGAAGGCTATCTAGAACGACATCAAGGAAAAGGTACCTATGTTGCTGATCAAAAAGTTAGTCAAACATTGTCACATACCTTTAAAAAATACAAAGATCAAGTCGCTGTACAAGGAAAGAAAGCTGAAATCACACTCGTTACTATCAATGTAATACCGGCAAATGAGTTACTTTTGAACAAGCTGGAGGTAGAACTAAATGATCCGATTCAACGAATTGAAAGAGTGAGGAAGGTCGATGGAGAACCAACACAATTTGAAATTGCCTATATTCCATGGACGGTAGCACCGGGCATCACGAAAGAGCATGCTGAAACTTCATTATATGGAGCTTTTAAAGATGTATTCGGCGTTCATATTGCAAAAACGACAGAACAAATGGAAATCACACTTGCCGATGAACGTACTTGTGCTCATTTAAAATGCCAGCCTGATTCTCCGTGTTTTTACATTGAAACCATTGCAGAGAATGAAAAAGGCGAAAAAGTTGAATATTCACGATCCTATTTTCGAGGAGATAAAACAAACTTTGTGATTGAGCGTTTCTACCCTCAAGATTAAATGATTATATTTTGAGCCTTGTTCTATGTTGGTATTAATTTTTGGTTCATTTCCTCGCTGACCTTTCAGTTATACGTAAAGGGCGTGTGAAACCAAAGCCAGATACGAAATGAGCCAAAAATCGTTTGTTCAAATTCTGTTCCACAAAAATGGGGGGATCCAAATGAAAGTATTATTTAATGCAGACGATTTTGGTTTAACAAAAGGAATCAATGACGGAATCATCAAAAGCCATATAGATGGTGTTGTCGATTCTACGACTTTAATGATGAATGGATTGGCAGTAGAGCATGCCGTTCTTGCTGCGAAAAAAACTCCTTCTTTGAAGGTAGGAATCCACCTTGTACTCACTTGGGGAAAGCCATTAAGTACAGAGGTTCCTGACTTAATAAACAAGGATGGTTTTTTCAAATATCGTAATACGTATGCACAATCTGAGGCACCGAATGTAGATCAAGTTGAGCTTGAATGGAAAACGCAGATTGAAGCATTTTTAAACACAGGACTTGAGCTTCATCACATCGATAGTCACCATCATATCCACAGCTGGGAGCCACTTAAGGATGTTGTCGTTAAACTGGCAAATGAGTTCCAGGTACCAGTTAGAAAAGTTGACACTTTATCTGTCCATAAGGATATCCTTTTAACAAATGAACTGTACTTAGATTTTTATGGTCCTGGAGTCTCTAAAGATATTTTTGAACGACTCAAAGAAAGTAAGAGTGATTCAATTGAAGTCATGTGTCATCCAGGGTATGTCGATAACGACTTACATACGGTTAGTTCGTATTGTAATTTACGAGAAAAAGAGCTGGAGGTTCTTTGCAGCCTACAGCGGCCGGAGTGGGCAAAAAAGGAATAGAAAGCCTCTCATAATGCAATTGCTTGTTTCATAAAGTCAGAACCTATAATTGAGAATATCTTGGACCGTTTACTAGAGAAATATTTATTGAGCAGTAGATAAAAAAATATATATTCAATCAAACAAAAAACCGTCATTTTGATCAATCACTTTTCAAAATCACGGTTTTTAATTGCAGTTGCATGTGGAGAGAATCATTTTTTTGTTTTAAGCTACACTAACTGTTCTTCTCTCTAACGTCATTTACGAAAGATGCTCCCCATAAGAGGACAGATTTTTAAACCTGTCTACTTTAAGGGGAGCATGTTACTACTTAAATGCTATTTCGAACTTATTGGCATTTCACTTGACACTCGAAAGACTTTAAAACATCTGATAGCCTTTTTTACGTAAAATCCGGATGACGATACCAGCTACAATGGCACCTGCTAGTCCACTACCCAAAATTAATAAATCAGATAAAGCAAGGTTAGCAAATCCAGTCATTAATTCACTGAAAGCTGTTTTACTATTAGTAAAATATTCGATAAATCGCACATCATCAACGATAAATATCGTAATGACGGGATAAACTACAGCCATAATCCAAGTCATTCGTAAAAGCATATTCAAAATAAAACCGATTCCAAAAAATAAAACAAAAAATAACAGCATGGAAATCGGCAAAGTAACAATCGTAATTTGCATTGAATACAAGCCTCCTTAATATCAACATAAGTGTACTGAATGTCCTTTTGCCCGTCAATGAAAAAGATGATTATGAGCAAAAAGTGCTTTAGCTGAAGTTCCAAAACGATACAACCACGCTCCAACAATTAAAAAGTGCTCAAACAAAAACAGCTGTAGACATGAACTCTTTTCATAGAGCTTGTCTGCAGCTGTCTCATTGCTTTTTTATGATTTTTTCATTTGAGTCGGTTTCACAATGTACAAAGGTAAATTAAAAAACGAACAATTCTAGCATTATTCATTCGACTCCACTCTAAAATTCTAATATTTTTATTGTTTAGAGTTAAATTCATTCGTTTTTTAAGTTGAGAAGCACAATTATGAAATTGATTCATTTATTAAAGAATATTAAATTTTCCTTTTTTCAACACTAAAGAAGGTCCGCCAATCATGTAGAGAGAACGATTATCGATCACTTTTTTCATAAATGAAGCAGTGCCGCCAGTCATTTTCTTACCAAAGGCTACACCAATTGCATCATCTTCCCCTAATGAACAAACCGTTCCTTTAATGTCTGGTGTAAATGTCTCAAGTTCTTCCTTGCCACGAATGAGTGCGACAAGGTTCTTCGCACATGTCACACCTTGCTGCATCGCAATTTGCGCTGTCGGAGGATATGGGCGATTGATTTCTTCATTAATAACTAAAGATGAATCGCCAATGATAAAGACATCATCATGACCTGGTGCCCGTAAATCTGGCTGCACCTTTACACGGCCACGCATCGCTTCGAAGCCGGATTTTTCAATAAGTGAGTTTCCTCTAACTCCAGCAGCCCATACAACCGTTCCAGCTTTAATTTCTTCGACCTCATCTTCGCCTTTCCCAACAATAATTCCATTCTCAGTAGCTTCCTTAACAGCAGTACCGATCATGAAGGTAACACCTTTTTTCTCCAACTGTGCAACTGCATAATTTACAAGCTCTGGGTCAAAGCCTGGTAAAACAGTTGGAGCAGCCTCTACACAAATAATTTTTACTTTATGAGGATCGATATCGTATTCACGGCATAATTCCGGCACACGATTAGCTAGTTCTCCAAGAAACTCAATGCCTGTGAATCCAGCTCCGCCAACTACAATCGTTAAACGCTCGTCTTTTTTCTCTTTTTCATTATTATATGTCGCAAATTGGTATTCAATATGCTCTCGAATTTGACGTGCTGCGTTCACATTGACGATCGAAAATGCATGTTCCTTCAAACCTTTAATTCCAAAAGTTTCTGCCTCAGAACCAACCGCGATGACCAAATAATCGTACGGCAGCTCTCCTTCTTGTAAAATAACCTTTTTCTCAGCAGTATTTATTTGTTCAACTGTACCTTTAATAAATTCTACTTTATTGCGATCAATGACATCTTTAATATCATAACGAACTCGGTCATGGTGCAATGTTCCAGCAGATGCTTCATGCAACCAAGTCGTTTCATAATGATAATCATGCTTGTTCACAAGTTGAATATCGACTTCATTCACTCCAACCGCCTTTTGTAATTTCGTTGCGGTCATTAATCCGCCATATCCGGCGCCTAAAATAACGATTTTTTGCTTTTTCAAAGTGATCACTTCCACCTTTTTGTTAGAATTTTTTTCTCTCTTCTCTGCATACTCTTATATATCTTCACCACATTCGCTAATTATAATAGTATATATCAAGAAAAAAGATTGTGATATTCTTCACGAATGTAGACAAAAAAATGTTAAAAAATTGTCACAGAATGTTAACATATTATCTAAATTACATGATATTCTTTTTTATTTTGTTTTTCAAGTTAAATATGCTTAAAAAGAAGATATATTTATAGTCCTTATGTTATAAATCTTCGGAAAAATCATAAAAAAAACCTTCTCATCCGAGACTTTTTTCGTATACACCACGTTAATTTTCCCATGAAACTGCGAGAATGACAGAGACAGATGTAAGTTTCAATTTATTTATGGTAATATATAAGTTGGTAATCGTACTATTCAACCTGGGGGGATTTGGAATGAAAGAGGATCAAAAAATTTATGATATAACGATCATCGGTGGTGGACCCATTGGATTATTCACAGCTTTCTACGGGGGTATGAGACAAGCAACTGTTAAAATAATCGAAAGCCTACCTCAACTTGGTGGACAGCTTTCTGCTTTATATCCTGAAAAATACATATATGATGTTGCTGGTTTTCCAAAAGTTCGCGCACAAGAGTTAGTTGATAACTTAAAAGAACAAATGTCTAAATTTGATCAAACCATCATCCTAGAGCAGTCTGTTGAAAAAATCGAAAAACAAGATGACGATGTTTTTAAGCTTACAACAAACAAAGAAATTCATTATACGAAAACGGTTATTATCACAGCTGGTAATGGTGCTTTCCAACCTCGTCGACTCGAGCTTGAAAACGCTACCGAGTATGAAGGGAAAAATCTTCATTATTTTATTGATGATCTCAACCAATTTGCAGGAAAAAAAGTCGTTGTTTTCGGAGGCGGCGATTCTGCAGTCGACTGGGCTTTAATGTTAGAACCAATAGCAGAAAAAGTATCAATTGTACACAGACGTGATAAATTTCGAGCCCATGAGCATAGCGTTGAAAATCTACATAATTCGAAGGTTGATATTAAAACTCCTTATGTACCTGCCGAATTAATCGGGGATGTAAGCGGCATTAAACAAGTAGTTCTTCAAGAAGCAAATGGAGACGAAAAAGTAACTTTAGATGTCGATGCAGTCATCTGTAATTACGGCTTTGTTTCTTCCTTAGGCCCAATTAAAGAATGGGGGCTTGAAATCGAAAAGAACTCAATTGTTGTCAATTCAAAAATGGAAACAAACATACCTGGAATATATGCCGCAGGGGACATCTGCACATATGACGGAAAAGTTAAGTTAATTGCAAGCGGCTTTGGCGAAGCACCTACTGCCATTAACAATGCAAAAACCTATATCGACCCTAAAGCAAAAACACAACCACTTCATAGTTCATCTATGTTTAAATAATTTAAAAAGAGCAAGGTCTTCCTTTGAGAGGCTTTGCTTTTTTATTGAGTTTTCCCATTGTTTAATAAAACAACCATTCCATGCAAGTTTTAATACAAGCCACTCACTTTTACTCAGCTTTGCAGCTAATCGTAAAAAATATTGTGAATCCAACAATTTTTAGTTCATTTCATGTGAAACCAAGGTAATATAATGAGAAAATGAGCCAAAAATCAAAACGGACATTTAACAAAGCCTTAAAATAAAAAAACCTTCTCATTAACGAAATCTTGATTGAGAAGGTCAATTGTGGACAGTCTTTATTCAATAAAGCTTAACAATTCTCCGGAGTACCTGTATTCGTAGCTGTTCTGAACGATGAGCCACATCCACAAGAAGCAATCGCGTTTGGATTGTCAATCGTGAAGCCTCCACCCATTAACGATTGCTTATAATCAATTTTCGTCCCTTTTAAAGCTGGAGCACTCTCTTTGTCAACTAAAATCTGAATTCCATGCTGTTCAAATTGAGTGTCCCCCTCTTCAACTTCATGGGCAAAACCCATGCCATACGACAAACCACTGCAACCGCCACCTTGGATAGCAACGCGGAGATAAGCTCCTTCTTCCTCATTTTCTTTCATCATATCCTTTATTTGCAAAGCAGCAGCTTCTGTAATAGTTACTACATCCATCAATTTCCCTCCTATTCTTTTGGATAAAAAAGTTAGCAAGTAATACTTTCATTCTTGCCCTTCTTACTACTTAGTATATACAGCATTTCACCGTTCCTCAACTAGCCTGCTTGCTTAATCACTGTTTTTTTATGGAAGCTGATGGCGAAATTGAGTAGAAAGTAGTATAGATTTCAGTGCATTCATCAATAAAAAATACGATATAATGTAGACATGTTAGAATTTTCACATGTAGAAAGGGTGAAGGGCTTTGACAGCAGAATTACTTCCATTATATGATAAAAATTACGAATGCCTTATGTGTAACAATAGTTTTACCTCAAAGAAAGCTCGCTCCCGTTTTGTTAGGATGGTAAAATACGACACTGACTTTCGGCCGATCTATTCAACTGATGGCGTCAATCCGTTGTATTACTACGTGAAGGTTTGCCCACATTGCGGATTTTCATTCTCCGATGACTTTCTTCCGTTTTTTGCACCTGGAAGCAAAGAAGTAATAACGGAAAAAGTGTGCAATGAATGGGTTTCGCAGGATTTTGGCGGTGAACGTAATGTACAACAAGCGATCCACACACTTAAGCTTGCATCATACTGTGGCACGTTAAAAAAAGAAAAGCATATTAATCTTGCTGGGTTATATATGAGACTTGCGTGGCTCTATCGTGAATTAGAAAATAATGAACAAGAATTGCGCTTTACGAACTTGGCTTTAAACGAATATGTGGAATCCTACACAACAGATGATTATAAAGGAACACAGGTAACAGAAGTGCGCATGTTCTATTTAATAGGAGAATTATCAAGACGGACTAATAATATTGACCAAGCCACCAAGTATTTTTCAAAAGTGATTGAGAACCAGAAAAATACAACTGAAGCAACCACTGTCGAAATGGCGAAAGAACGCTGGCACGAAATACGCGAAATGCAAAAAGCAGCCAATGTTTAAAAATTTACGATAAAAATAGAGCCTCAGGCATTCTCTGGGTTAGTTTTTCAACAAGTGTTCAATGAGGACCATACCATCCCCGCTAAAGCTCCCCTTCATTCATCTTTTGGAGAACATAGAGTGTAGTCCTCATTAAACGCTGTAAACATCATTAATTTCGCGATATCCCAGTTCTTCTCTTCAATTAACAAGGGCCTTGCTCCCTTATATATGATTATTTAGATCAGCATCTGTTCTTCTAAATATTGATAAATATTCTCCACCAGTTGTTCCGGTGTTTCCCCTGTGACGACTGTACCCTCAACTAACGCATAGTGGAAAGCTGCACATTTTCCACAATAATTTAGACAACCATATTCGATAATATCTAAATTAGAGTCCTTTTCCAGGAGCTCTCTTGCTTTTTGAGAACCACTCGCGAGATTGCTAATACAAAATTCAATCATTGGTCTAATCAATCATTTCACCTCAAAATTCCTGCCAACACATGGAATTCCTCTCATTTTGACTTTTTTGTGTCATACTAATTCGATCTATTAGATAACCTTATTACTATTTCTATCATTATTTTAGTAAAATATTCGAAATTTTGCCATGAATATGTTGTGATTTTGTCACAATTTCGTTATACTTTGAATGAACTTTATAGTGTTTACCAGAGTATAGACAAAGTCAATAAATAAAATCAGTCACCTCCAGGCTGATTGAAAACGTTTGTTTTTCGAGGAGCGAAGCCTTGAGAGGAGCGGAGTTACCATGGAGGTAATGAGCACCGGACAAGGCGAGCAACGAAGAAAGCGAGCGTTTGTCAACAGCCTGAGTGTTTCCTTATTATTAACATCGAAACTTCGATTTTAATAGACAAATAGGTTTGACATCAAATGGATCATTCAATTAGCACTTATTTTGGCTTCAACAAGAATTCAACAATAGAGTTGCATAAAGGGGATATTCAAAATGAAAAATCTAATGATTTTAGGTGGAGGTTACGGGGGTATGAGAATCCTTTCTCGTCTCTTGCCAAATGAACTGCCAGAAAACATATCCATCACCTTAATCGATCGCACACCGTATCACTGCCTTAAAACAGAGTATTATGCTCTTGCAGCAGGGACCATCTCAGATCAACACATTCGCGTTCCTTTCCCTGAACACCCAAGATTAAACATTCAATATGGAGAGGTTACTGAAATCAATCTTCAGGAAAATAAGGTTCTTCTAAAAGACGGCGAAGCGATTTCTTATGATGATTTAGTTATTGGGTTAGGCTGTGAGGATAAATATCACAATGTACCTGGAGCACAAGAGTACACCTACAGCATTCAAACAATTGAAAAATCTCGCCAAACATATCAGGCTCTTAACAATCTAGCACCAGGTTCAGTCGTTAGCATTGTCGGTGCAGGTTTAAGCGGAGTTGAATTAGCTAGTGAACTCAATGAAAGTCGGCCAGATTTAAAGATTAAACTTTTTGATCGAGGAAATCATATTCTTTCCGCATTTCCTGTTCGTTTAAGCACATACGTTGAAAATTGGTTTGATAACCATAATGTTGAAATCGTCAATAATTCCAACATCACAAGAGTTGAAGAAGGGATTCTGTATAATCATCACGAGCCGATTCAAAGTGACATTATCGTGTGGACTGCGGGCATTCAGCCAAACAAAATTGTCCAGAATATAAACGTCGAAAAAGATCGTCAAGGTCGCATTATCCTAACTCCTCATCATAATATTCCTGGAAATGAGCATGTCTATGTCGTTGGTGATTGCGCCAGCCTCCCACACGCACCAAGCGCACAGCTTGCAGAAGGTCAAGCAGAACAAATCGTCGACATTTTATTAAAACGTTGGAATAACCAAGAACTCCCTGACGAACTGCCAACTATCAAGCTAAAAGGTGTCCTTGGTTCTCTCGGTAAAAAACACGGATTTGGTTTGGTTGCTGATCGCCCTATTACAGGGAGAGTAGCACGACTATTAAAATCAGGAATTCTATGGATGTATAAATACCATAAAGGATAAGTCTTTAAAGGCACTGTTCTCGAAAAGAACAGTGCCTTTTATCTATGCTTAAGAACTTGCTTCTTCCCGATATCCATATTTCTCCATTGTTGCAAATATCGTTTTTAAACGTGGATTCCCTTCACCCACAACCTCATCTTCAATCAAAACAACTGGGTAAAACATGTCCTCGTTTACTACCCTTTGTGCGAATTCCTTTCTCACTTCATCCTCTGGTGGATTATAAATATCAACATATGAGATTTGAAATTCCTGATTAGGAAATTTTCTGCTTACGGCCGCTTCCAACCATTCAAACGTTTCCCTTGATGATGGCAGATTCACACAGCTTGGGCAAAGCTGTTCCGCTCCGTATACGACGATGTCAACATTTTTTTTAACCATGTCAGTTCCCCCCTTGTTACTTAAGAATATTCTACAATAAGGAGTTCTGTTAGTAAATTTCCACTACTCAACGGCTGATCCGTCATGTTCAAAGAAGACTGGCTACTATTGAGAATGTTGCCGCTCTAACAGAGAATACAATGAGAATGAGCTTTTTTTAGAAATGCTGAATATTGGATTTCATCCTTTTTCAATAGATTTTTTATGAAAGAGAGATTATAATAAGTATTAAGAAAGGAGCGATTAAGATGGCAGAGCAAATGTTTGAACAAGTTCAAGATGTATTAGATAAATTACGTCCATTCCTTCTTCGTGACGGTGGGGACTGTGAATTAGTAGATGTAGAAGATGGCATTGTGAAATTACGTTTATTAGGTGCGTGTGGTTCTTGCCCAAGTTCTACAATCACTTTAAAAGCTGGTATTGAACGTGCACTTTTAGAGGAAGTGCCTGGTGTATTAGAAGTTGAACAAGTATTCTAAAATCACATGCAAAAAAAGCGATCTCTAGTCCGAGATCGCTTTTTTACATTACACGCATTTTTGAACCTTTACTCTGCTGCCTTCCTGATCGATTTTCAGCCTGCGGTAGTTCATATTTGAATCCCACTTCTGAAAAACATCAAGAAGTTTCTCACTTTTGCCTTTTTCAGAAAAACAAATAACAGTCGGACCAGCTCCACTCAAAGCTACCCCAAATGCACCGGAAGCAAGCGCGATTTCCTCAATCTCACTCAAATGAGGAACAAGCTTTCTCCGATAAGGCTGGTGATACAGATCCCTTTGCATCATCTTTCCTGCTAACGCGAAGTCTTTTTTTAGAAGTGCCGCTACCAGAACGTTACCAATCGCTCCAGCCCGTACTGCCTCAGAATAGGACAGTTGTGCTGGAAGAACGTTACGTGAATCTTTCGTTAGAAGCTCTATTTTGGGAATGACAGCAATCATCTCTAGTTCAATCGCGTGTTCAACGATGGCGACAACTTCATCATCCATTTGACTTCCAATCACGAGGCCTCCGAAAAGAGAAGCTCCAACATTATCAGGGTGACCCTCAATTTCAGTTGCCAGTCTAAATTTTTCATCCTCGGTCAAACCTAACTTACCCATGGCATTAGCCAGCTCAATCCCTGCAATAATGGCTGCAGCACTTGAGCCTAACCCCCGCGCTAATGGAATTTCACTAGCCATTCTCACCTTACAGCTGGGTAAACTTTTTTGAAAAAGCTCGGCTGTCTGTAGGGCGATTTGAATAATATAATTGCTTTCATCAGTTGGAAAAATGTTTAAATCCTCTGATTCCATTATGATTTCCCAACTCTCTGATCGTTCAACCTCTAATGACAAATATAAATTTAATGCCACTCCTAGCGAATCAAAGCCTGGCCCAAGATTAGCCGTGCTTCCAGGCACTCGGATCTGGACCATGTCATATTCATTCATGAATGGACCACTCCCCGAATGTGGCGTGCCACAGCCTCCTCATCATTTGGAAGTAGAACAGGCTTAATCGTGCTGTATTCAATCGCTGTATTTGGGTCCTTTAATCCATTCCCTGTCAAAATGGCCACGATCTTGCTTCCTTTAGCAATTTTGCCGTTTTCAATATGCTTATACACTCCTGCTAATGATGCACATGAGCCAGGTTCAACAAAAACACCTTCCGTACTGGCAATTTTCTTATATGCTGCAATAATTTCCTCGTCACTAACCTCATCGATCACTCCAGCTGATTCTTCCGCCGCAGCAGTGGCAAGGTGCCAGCTTGCTGGATTTCCAATGCGAATGGCGGTTGCAATCGTTTCAGGGTTTTCAAAGATTCGATTGTGAACGATCGCCGCAGCCCCTGCTGCTTCAAAACCATGCATTTTTGGCAATCCTGTCTTTTTAACTGCATGATATTCTTTAAAACCCTTCCAGTACGCGCTAATATTGCCTGCATTACCTACTGGGATTGCTAGAATATCAGGGGCTGTGCCACCAAGCTGATCACATATTTCAAACGCACCTGTTTTTTGTCCTTCTAAACGGTATGGATTGACTGAATTAACAAGGGTGACTGGTTCCTTTTCGCTAATATTGCGCACCATTTTCAATGCTTCATCAAAGTTGCCCTCAATAGAAATTATTTCTGCCCCATACATGACTGCTTGCGCAAGTTTCCCCATCGCAATCTTTCCCTCTGGAATGACAACGATGCATCTCATCCCTGCTCTTGCAGCATAAGCAGCCGCAGCTGCTGATGTATTCCCCGTGGAGGCACAAATCACCGTGTCACTTCCCTCTTCTTTTGCTTTTGCAACTGCCATCACCATTCCTCGATCCTTAAAAGAACCGGTTGGATTCGTTCCCTCCGTTTTTACATATAATTCGACTCCCCACTCGGCTGAAAGTCTATCAAGCTTGATAAGAGGTGTATTTCCTTCGTTCAAGGTCAATTTTGGTGTTTGTTCGTTAACTGGTAAAAACTCTTGATATTCTTCTATTAAACCTCTCCACCTCATGAATGGCCATTCCCTTCTACTCGATATGAACTCTTGATTTCGTGAACTGATGGTAACATTTCTAATTGAGCCAAGATGCCTTCAAAATCCTCAAGGGAGGTTGAATGCGTCACGATGACGATTTCTGACAAGCCTTTTTCCTTCACCGGCAGTTGCAAAATTTTCTCAAAGCTTACGCCGCGTTCTGAAAAGATTGCCGTAATATTCGCAAGCACCCCGACTTTATCAGTAACATGGAATCGTAAAAAATACTTTGATAGAATTTCATGCGGAGCTTTTAATTTCTTTTCATATTGCGGTGAGATAATACTTTTCCCATTCACACCCAGCACCATGTTCTTCAAGACGACAACTAAATCGGAAACAATCGATGTCGCCGTTGGAAGACTTCCGGCACCAGGTCCATAAAACATCGTTTCACCGACCGCTTCACCATAAACATAAACGGCATTATACTCATCATTCACAGATGATAAAGGATGGGCCTCTGCCAGCAAAGTCGGTTGCACACTAACCTCAACCTTATCATCTTCTATTTGAGCAATCCCGATCAATTTCATTGTGTAACCAAGCTGTTTGGCATATTGAAGATCTCTTTCAGTAATCGTCGTAATCCCTTGAACTTTAACATCATCTAAATCAATTTTCATAGAAAAGCCAAGCGTTGCCAAAATGGCCATTTTTCTAGCGGCATCTAATCCTTCCACATCCGAGGTCGGATCTGCTTCAGCATAGCCTAATTGCTGAGCCTCTTTTAATACATCTTCATATGCACTGCCCTGCTTGCTCATTTTCGTCAAAATAAAGTTTGTTGTTCCGTTGACAATTCCCATCATCTTCGTAATATGGTCAGAGGATAATCCATCTACCAAACTTCGCAAAATAGGAATTCCACCCGCTACGCTTGCTTCATAGAAAAGATCACAACCGTTCTCCATAGCAATCGATAGCAGTTCCGAACCGTGAAGAGCCATTAAATCTTTATTTGCAGTCACAACATGTTTCTTGTTTTTAAGAGCTTGAATAAGAGAGTTTTTTGTTTCTTCGATGCCTCCCATCACTTCAATTACGACATCAATTTCGGGGCTGTTAATAATATCCTCAATATTTGTTGTCAAAAGTGTAGGCTCAATGGTTACTGCCCTTTCCTTTTTCAAATCCTTTACAAGGACTTTTTTAATTTGAATCGGCCGACCAATTTGATGCATTAGCTTTTCCTGATGATTTTCAATAATTTGCACCACACCAGAGCCGACTGTTCCAAGACCTAATAATCCAATCGCTATTGGTTCCATTTCGATCCCCTTCCCGCTGTGTTCATTCCAAGAAAACAATTGTATTTATATAGTAGACATTATAGAGGGAGTTGAGCTATTTTACAATATAATTTTTATTCAATAACTAAACAAGAAAAATAACGGTGATAAAATCTTAAAACCTAGTATACTCCAAATTTTCTTGATTTACATAATTTTCTCAATTTTTTTAAGAAAAATTTAACTCACAGGCTCCTGTTTCAACCACCTATCAATCATCAAGCAACGCTTCGGCTCCAGTGCAAATTAATTTTGTAGTATACTAACAAAGATCTATCCAAAAAAAAAGACTGTATGCAAACTCGATTTCATCGGGTGCATGCAGTCTGAACTCAATCCATTAACGTACTACAGTTATTTATTTGTTCCACTCTTTATTAACAAGTGTTTTAGGCTCTTTACCTGAAAGAATTGCATCAATATTATCAAGGCAAAGTTGAATCATATTCAATCTTGTCTCTACCGTTGCACTGCCAATATGAGGAATTGCGACTACATTTGACAAACCTAATAGTGGATGCGTTTGATCAATTGGTTCTTTTGCAAATACATCCAATCCTGCTGCTGCAATGTCTCCGTCCACTAGCGCAGCATAGAGATCCTCTTCATTTACCACAGGTCCGCGCGATGCATTAATAAAAATAGCCGTTTTTTTCATGCGGCGAAAAACGTCACGGGTAAACAAATTTTTCGTTTCTTCTGTCAGTGGCGTTAAGCAGACGACAAAATCCGAACGTTCGATCAGTTGTTCAAACGAACAATATGTAGCACCTAACTCCATTTCAACATCATTTTTTCTTGAGCGATTATGGTATAAAATCTCCATTTCAAAACCAGTTGCTCTTTTCGCCACAGCTGAGCCAATGCCCCCCATTCCTACAATTCCTATCGTTTTATGATGAATATCATGTCCAGCAAGAAGAAGCGGACTCCAGCTTTTCCATTGACCGGCTTTAATAAACTCTGCCCCTTCAACGATTCTCCGTGCAGTTGCCATCAATAATGCAAACGTTAAATCAGCAGTTGCAGCCGTTAAAACATCAGGAGTATTACAAATTGCGATACCATGCTTAGTTGCCGCCTCGACATCCACATTATCATAGCCTACTGCCAAGTTTGTGACTACCTTTAAGCGGGTTCCTGCGCTCAGCAACTCTTCATCAATTTGATCTGACAACATTGTTAATAAAGCATCTGCTCTCCCAGCTTCTTCTAATAAGATGGAGCGCGGAACTCCCACATCCTCTTTCTCCCACATTTTCACATCATATTTTGCCCGTAATTTTTCTACTGCTTCATCTGGTAATTTTCTTGTTATAAAAACATATGGTTTCATCTGCTGCTCCTTTTCCCTCTTGTTTATCTTCTAAAAGTTTTTTTCACCCTCTAGAAAAAAATCTCTAGCCTTATTATACTTTTTTAACCAGAACTACTCCAAGTATTCCTATAAAAAAGTTCTGATAAGAATTTACGAAAAGAGAACGAATTATTTCGCTAACCACTCCACTATTGGGATCTGGTAACGTCGAATGGGCGCTCCTGCAAGTGGATAAAAATCCCGTAGGAACTCTTCATAATCTTGTGATTGTGCTAAAATTTTCCTTAATCTTTCCTCTTGTACAAGCTTTACTTGCTCGGATGGAGTAATATAATATTCCTCGACACAATCCATATAATGAAGGGGGAATAAAAGTCTGGAAAAAAGCAGTCTCCAGGAAAATGAAGAAAGGGTTGATACGCTGGCATAATCTTGATAGAACTGACGTACATCGGGTTCATATGTTTTAATATTTTGGAAATACCGTTCCCTCGTCCATTCGGCTAAATCTCTAGCACAATGATCAAATACCCAATCAAAAGGATTTCTCAGCGCCCCATTTTCTCCCCATGTTCTTGGAGAAAAATGAAGATGACAAACAGTGCCGCTATCAACTGCAAGCGGCTCATCATCTTGCTCAGTATCACTTAAATATTGAATCGCATTTTCCGCAAGTCCCATATAATAGGGGAAAGATTCAATAAACATTCTCACAAATTCATTTTCAGGAGATTGAAACAACTGCTCATTCCAGACTCGTTCCATCTGATCCAATCTCTGTTCCCAAAAGGATTTCCACATTCCGATCCTGCTAATGCCCTTTACTTCAAATGGGACTGCCCTGCCGCGATAATGAAATTTAGCTAATTTTCTTCCGGCACGTCTCATTCTTTTAACCGTTGCACCTGCTCGTAATATACAATAGCGCTGATTTTCTAAATCAACAAATGATTGGCCGTCATTCGTTTTAAGAAATTGACATACTGAGGAATCACCATAATTCACAAGATGTAGGGCTAATTGTTCAAGTTCCACCAAGCTTGCTTCTTCCATATTTGTAACTGGTACAAGGAAATACAGATTTTGTTGATCCCTACAGGCATCATATGGACCCAGTTTGAATTGTTCTTGTATACTAATTCCATAATACTGTTGAATAATCCGTTGAAGCATCTTTTTCACCTACCGCCTCTTATGTCCTTATAAAATGTATATGACTACACTCTGGGAATATTGTTTTTTTGTTTGCTTTAACTTGATTTATGCAAAACAGATGATGAAATGCTATCATTAGTATATGTCGCTGTATTTCGTCCTTCATTACAGAAGGCCCGATGATAAATCCTAAAATAGTGCATATCCTAATTTAATAAGGATCACGTAAATAACTTGAAAAGCAACTGCACGCGCCTTGCACATCGAACATTCGAGTACTAAACCGCATAATATTTTTAAAAAGGGTGAATCAAATGTCTGAAGAGAAAAATGTTGATATTGTTGAAAAAACGGCAAGAAGGTGGTTACTAGAAAGAGGAGTAAAAATTCAGGACATCGCGGATCTCGTTTTTTACCTCCAAGAAAAATATCACCCTAATTTGCAAATGGAGGATTGCATTGAAAATGTAGAAAGGGTACTCTCAAAAAGAGAGGTCCAAAATGCAATCATAACTGGAATCCAGCTAGATATGTTAGCAGATAAAGGTTTATTAGAAGAACCTCTTCAGTCCATACTTGCAACAGATGAAAGCCTTTATGGTGTCGATGAAATTTTGGCTTTTTCGATTGTGAATGTGTACGGTTCAATTGGTTTTACTAATTACGGCTTCATTGACAAAATGAAACCTGGCATACTAGGTAAACTCAATGATAAATCTACAGGAAAATGCCATACTTTCCTCGATGATATCGTTGGAGCTATTGCAGCCGCTGCCTCAAGTCGTTTGGCCCATCGTGCTGCCAATACAGAATAAGCGCATAGAAAAAGGCGGGGACTGCCCGCCTTTTTGGTTTTCGCTGATATATTTCGATTTTCGCCGATATATTGGATTTTCCGCTGATATATTTCGATTTTCGCCGATATATTTCGATTTTCGCCGATATATTGGATTTTCCGCCGATATATTTCAATTTCAGCTGATATATTTCGATTTTTCGCCGGGATATTTTAGTTATCCCGTTATTTCAAAATGAACTTCAAGATTGGATAACACTCTTCTTATTTAAAATCCCATTCTGCGAGAGAATCAACAATATAAGTAGGCTTTACTTTAATAGAAGGAAGATGTTCCTTTTTCGTTACCCCTGTATGAACTAATAATGTATCCATTTCAGCATTTATTCCAGCTAATATGTCGGTATCGTAGTTGTCTCCTACCATAATCGTCTCCTCTTTAGTAGTACCAAGGACAGCAAGTGCCTGCTCCATTATGATCGATTCAGGCTTCCCAATGAAAATTGGTCGTGTTTGTGTCGATACAGCGATAACTGAGGTAAGCGAGCCATTGCCAGGAAGCAGACCTCTTTCTGTCGGGATTGCAATATCACCGTTTGTCGATATGAATGTAGCACCATTTCGAACGGCCAAGCAAGCGACAGCCAACTTTTCATAGCTAATCTCACGATCAATTCCCACTACGACAACATCAGCATTTTCTTCAGCTAAACGAAACCCTTTTTCAGCAATCGCAGTCCGAATCCCTTCTTCACCAATCACATATATGGATGCATCCTTATTAAGATCATAAATATAATTAGCCGTAGCTTGACTGGTTGTAAAAACTTGCTCATCCTCCGTCGGAATGGAAAACGCCCTCAGCTTTTCAGCGACTTGGGCAGGCGTTCGAGAAGAATTATTCGTGACAAACAAGTATGGGATATTTAAATTTCTGAGCTGCTTCACAAACTCAGCAGCTTCATGAATTAGCTCCGTTCCTTTATACATCGTTCCGTCTAAATCGATTAAATAGCCGTTATATTTTCTCAACTTATTTCACCTCTAAGAAGTATTCTTTTCATTGTCCCATCCGATTCTAAAAAACGCAAAAACGCTCCTGCTAGAGCGCCTCTATCATCCGCCTTAATTTCGAAATGCCGAAACTGGCCCAAGTTCATTGAGCAAATACTGCTGTACATGTAAACTGAATTTTTTCAAAATCTCTAGCTCGTGCTGAAATTCCCTTTGAAGGTCTTCATGGACAATCTCTGTATAATTTTGTACGAGCATTTTACGATATGAAATAATCGCTTTTAACCCTTTGCTCATTTCAACTGAGATGACTTTTTCATCCTCTAATATATCAATAATATCGTCATAACTCCCTGGATCCCGCATAATAAAACCATCAATCATTGCATTTCCAACGTCCAATATCCCTTCAATAATTGTATGGCACAATCGTTCAAGGGCTGCTTTTTCAACGGCAGTCTTCCATTCTCTCTTTTCTTCAAAAAGCAATAATTGTTGATCAACAAATGCCAATATGCTTTCGATTTTTTCTCGGTCGACAAAATACATCTGTTTCAATCCTTTCATCAATAAGCAAAATTAACTCGATGCTAAGCTCTTTTGTAGGGATTCTGGCCTTGCAAAGAAATAGCCTTGAGCAAGGTCAACATTATTACGTGATAATACCGACGCCTCTTCTGCGTTTTCAATTCCTTCTGCCACAACAAGGGAACCTGTTTCTTTCGCTACTAATAACAATCCCTTTAGCATTGATTCCTTGACTGGATTCTTATCAATATCTTGAATAACAGAGCGATCAATTTTGATAATATCTGGCATGATCGCACTTATTGTATTCAAACTGGCATAGCCTGAACCCGTATCATCTACTGCGATTTGAAAACCGATGCACCGCAATGCCTTAATGTTGTCTAATAACAATTCAATTCCTTCAATTGAATCACGTTCGGTTATCTCTATCGTAAATTGACTCGGAGGTATATTTTTATAACGCTCCAGCAATTTATTCAAGTCGCGAATAAAAGTTTTATTGCCCAAGGAAAGTGGAGTGAAATTAACAAAAATAGCATGTTTACACGCTGTTTTTTGGATTTGTTCAAATGTTTTTTCGAGTACGATCATTTCTAAGTCATATAAATAGTCAGTCTGTCTAGCTACCGAAAACAAGGTCAGCGGGCTTTCATAAGCAGTATCCCTTGGTCCACGCGTTAACATTTCCCATGCTCTCACAACCTTTGACTCTACATCTATAATGGGCTGCGCCAAAAGCCTGATTTCTTTTTTAGAGACAATTTTTCGGATCATATATAACATTTCATTAAACTCGGAGTCGATTCGTTTCTCAGCCATTGCTAATGCCTGCTGATGAGCCTTGTAAATCGCTTCCTGAATCGAATAGTGTTTCTTTTCAATAAACATGTAACCAGATTCAAATTCTGGTTGTGCGCAAGGAAATGAAAGAGACAGCTTCTGCTTAACTTCCTTTATCACTTTACTCAATGCTGCGTCAATTTCAAAAACACAGCCCCAATTCTGGTCAACTTTTAAAAACAGTGTAAATCCATCACTATAGTGATCGTGGAGGACTAACACATCCTCATCACATAGCTCTAGTTGAACGACCGTACGAAAGGAGAGCTTCAACTCTTTTATGAAAGCTCGATAATAGTCTTCTCCTAGCAGACCATGCAACTCCTTTAAATTGTTGATGTTGAACACTAATATAGCAACTTCGCATCCTTGCTTAAAAGCCAATTTGACCCCTTCAACAACAGGATTTCTAACGATAAACTGTGGGGGAAAATAACGCAGTCTCTTAAATGGCAAAACAATTCTTGTCCACTTCAGTACATTTGTACCAATATCTTTAAGTTGAGCCAATGGGATCAGTCCTCTCAAGTGTTCACATCGATGCTAACGATATTGTAGCACAATTTTAGTATTGCGTATATTTCCCTTCTTTGTGAAAGTCTACTATTTTTACAAAACAAAAGCATTTAAAAGTTGTGAATCATTTGTCAAGAATAGCAATGTTGAATGGCCTTTTTTTTGTTAAGATAGAGAAGTGAAATAAAATCACAATATACGATTGTGGATAAAATGTGAAGTGCTGACATATTACTGGAAAAGAGTTGAATGGAGGAAAGGTTTTGGAACGTGAGCTAGCATTGGAAATTGTCCGAGTAACCGAAGCGGCAGCATTGGCATCTGCCGGCTGGATGGGGAGAGGAAAGAAAAACGAGGCCGACGAAGCAGCAACAAATGCCATGAGAAAAATGTTCGATTCTGTTAATATGGATGGAACCGTCGTCATTGGTGAAGGAGAATTGGACGAAGCTCCGATGCTCTATATTGGAGAACGACTAGGGACAATGACAGGGCCAAAGGTGGATATCGCGGTTGATCCGTTAGAAGGAACAAGTATTGTAGCAAAGGGTCATAATAACGCAATGGCTGTAATAGCGATTGCTGATAAAGGAACATTGCTCCATGCACCAGATATGTATATGGAAAAAATTGCAGTTGGCAAACAAGCGGCAGGGAAAATTAGCTTGCTTGATCCGATCGAAATAACGATTGATATAGTAGCAAAAGCAAATAACAAACGTGTTCAAGATCTCACTGTTATCATTCAAGAACGAGAACGCCATGAGCAATTGATCGAACGAATAAGAGCGAAAGGCTCTCGGGTCAAGCTTTTTGGTGACGGTGACGTTGGAGCTGCAATCGCCACGGCATTGCCACAAACCGGAGTCGATTTATTCGTCGGAATTGGCGGAGCACCTGAAGGAGTAATTTCCGCCGCTGCCCTAAAAGCACTCGGCGGAGATATGCAGGCACGATTAGTGCCTCATTCTCCTGAAGAAGAACTGAGATGCATAAAGATGGGTTTGCAAGAACCTCGACAATTATTATTATTACACGACTTAGTCTCAGGGGATGACGCAATCTTTGCAGCAACTGGAGTTTCTAATGGAGAGCTATTAAATGGAGTGCGTTTTCTTGGTGGCGATTTAGCTGAAACTGACTCTATTGTGATGCGCAGTAAAACAAAAACGGTTAGATACATTAAAACGCATCATCATCTTGAGAGTAAACCACACTTACTCATGTTTACTTAATAAGCGAAGCAAAGGAGGGGTATTATGTCAGAAAGATTTTACTTATATAACGATTTAGTCGATACAAAAACTCGGTTTGTAAGTTTTATGGGAGAAAACAATCGATTCGATTTAGCGATTATTCAATCTGATCGTCATTATGGAAAACAAATCGTCCTTGATATGCAGGGAAGCCGCTATGCTATCATCGGTCCAGATGACTTAAAAGAAGAAGGCTATTTAGAGTATGCATTCCAATTATCCGAGGAAGATGCGGAAGAATTAAGGCAGTTTTTATATGAAGTGATTTAACATTCATGGGGTTGTCAAAAAAGGCAGCCTCTTTTTTTCTTGGAACTCCCACATTACAACACTAAGAACAGCAAAAGTTACCTTTCCTTTTTACAAATAATTAGTTAATACTACGAGAAAGGAGAGTGATTTAAAGTGGCGCACAAGAGAAATGAACAATACCAGGATTTTTCCAATGTCGAGAAACAACGGGAAGTTATAAATGCGGAAGAGTTCCCTGAAGGGCCTTTCGGATCGCCGATTGCTCAGCAAAAACCAGTGCAAAATAAAGATGGTGACTGGCAAAAAGGGCAACGCTCTAACAGTGGTTTTACGTATGAAAATCGAACACTACATGAGGATACTCCACGACAAATGGAGGGTTCCCATCCTATCCACGATAAAAAGGATGAATAGAAAAAAGAGCGACCAGTGTGTCTTCACTGGTGCGCTCTTTACCCCTGTACTTTCCTTACAACAAAATAAGAACAGCCAAAGTTACAAAATTCATAAATATATTCCGTCAATGTGCTGATTTTTGTATCAAAAGTTGCTTTTTGATTTTTATCATCATAAAACCCTTTTAGGCGAAGTTGACCATAGCCCCAATCACCTACTATATAATCGTATTTACTTAAAATATCGCTATATCTGCCTTGAAAAGCCTCTTCGTTAAAACCTTCTCCTCTTTCCTCAATGATCTCGTAGCATATATTATTGATGCAGATCAAACCCATCACCTCTTTTTGACACACTATGTTCTCATTATATACTGTCTACCGCCTTTTTCACAATAAGGGTATAAATTTGAACTTGATTAATTTACTAAGTGAAAAATTTCTACATTTGTTCATACTACAAATGTGGAGGTGTAGATGATGAATAAACGTTCTCTTATCGTTAGTATCGGTTTCCTGCTTTTATTAGCTGCATGCAATAACGACTCAGCAGTGGAAGGGCTTTATAATGAAAGTGGAAATACGATTAATGTTAATGACCAGCGTGCAGATATTTATAATAAAAATGGAAAAAATGAACCGGAAGATTTCGGCTATGTTCGCCATCAAAAAGCACCGGTAACCGGGACAAATGTCGCAAATGATCACTATGCAGCGATGGATCGAGAAAAGACTGCTGATATCATAAGCAAGCTATGTACGGATATTCCTAATGTAGATGATGTCTCTACCCTTGTAACAGGAGAAGAAGTGATCATTGTTTATGCAACCGATTCTGATAATCGCAAGGAAAAAGCCGATCAAGTTAAAAAAACAGCAATGTCTGTCGTTCCACGTTGGTTTGACATTTTTGTCACCGATAATACTGCTTTAAGAAAAAATGTTGAAAGCTTTGCTACGATGGACTCTGATAGTCGAAAAGCCGAGTATGCCATTGATCAACTGATTAAAGAAATAAAGAAATCACCTCAAGGACAGTAGCAACAACAAAAAGCGTATGAAATACTTTTCAAACTATCTTAGATGAAGCACGATAATAGCAAACAATGGTCACAGCACTTCTAGTGGCTCGTCAGAGTGATCACGACTTGCCCTAAAATAAAAATTACCATGCAAAACCAACGAAATTGCTCGTTTCTTAAAACAATAAAAAGAGTTCAGCTTCAAAGCCGAACTCTTTTTATTTATGCTTCATTTGCTTGTTGCTCTGCAAGCATTTGCTTATGCTTCGCTGCTTCATTTACTTGCTCATCTGCATGGTATGATGAACGAACAAGTGGACCTGCTTCACAATGGCTAAATCCTTTACTTAAGGCAATTTCTTTTAGCTCTTGGAACTCATCTGGGTGATAATATTTGATTACTGGCAAATGCTTCTTTGTTGGCTGTAAATATTGTCCAATCGTCATGATATCGACGTCATTTGCACGTAGATCATCCATTGTTTCAATAATTTCTTCCTTCATTTCCCCTAAACCAATCATTAAGCTTGATTTTGTCGGGATGTCTGGATTCATTTCTTTTGCACGCTTTAAAAATTCTAAAGAACGCTCATACTTTGCTCTGGCACGAACTCTTGGGGTTAACCTTCTAACTGTTTCAATATTGTGGTTGAGGATATCTGGTTTTGCATTCATTAATGTTTCCAGATTTTCATACACTCCGCCCATATCCGATGGAAGGACTTCAATGCTGGTAAAAGGACTTTTTCTGCGTATCGCTCTGACAGTTTCAGCGAAAACAGCCGCTCCTCCATCCTTTAAATCATCACGTGCAACCGCAGTTACTACAACGTGCTTTAAATTCATAAGTGCAACAGAATCAGCGACTCTTTCTGGCTCTTGCCAATCGAGCTCTGTTGGCAGTCCCGTTTTTACAGCGCAGAACCGACAAGCTCTTGTACATGTATCACCTAAAATCATGAAAGTTGCTGTTCGTCTTACAGCCCAGCATTCATGAATATTAGGACATTTCGCTTCTTCACAAACTGTATGAAGGCTTTTTTCACGCATCATTTTTTTCAGACCTGTATAATTCTCGTTTGTGTTCAGCTTTATTTTTAACCACTCAGGTTTACGTAATTGCTCCTGCTTCTGACTCAATTTCTACACCATCCCTTTAATGATCAGTGTTTATATGTACCAAAATACTACTCATGTCACTTTATCATACTGAAAAGCATCAGACAAGAAAGTTGTTTTTATTGTCCTCTATTACCATTTATTGATATTTATTTATTCCAATCAATGTCACAAACTAAGTTATGTGAATCACTTAAAAGAAAGCGGCTTTGAAATTATTCCTAACTCCTTACTTATTTAGGATAGACCATTTTTAAAGGAGGATTCTTGTGCGCTATTTTCGATTAATTTTGCCCATATTCATATTTTTCCTGTTAATTAGCTTCAGCCCCGTTCAAGCAAAAGAGGAAGAGAATGTATATAATCAAAGAATGAATCTCTATAAAAGTGTAGAAGCAGTTACCAATATTCCGTGGTACTATATGGCTGCTGTCGATCAGTATGAGCGCAATATTCGCAACGCAAGGCGTGATCTCCCTGACACAGATGGAGTTATCGGTATTTATTTTAAACCTGAAGAGTGGGTCGGAATATTAAACCCAAACCTGGAGGATCAAAATCTTACCTCAATCAAATTTTTTAACGGAATGGGCTATGATGGAAACGGTGATGGGAAAGCTGATATGAACGATGATGAAGATGTCATCCATGCTTTTGCTCAATACCTTCTGACATACGGAGTTAATCATGACAATATAAAAATCGCATTATGGGATTACTATAAGCGGGATAAAACGGTCGGAATCATCATTGACAAGGCGAAAATTTATAAGCATTTTGGCAGAATTGATCTGGAAGGCCATGCCTTCCCCGTTCCTTTAAGAAGCAATCATAGCTATAAAAATACATGGGGAGATGCACGAGGCTGGGGCGGTCGAAGAATTCATGAAGGTACAGATATCTTTGCCGATTATGGGGTTCCAGTACGGGCGACATCCTACGGGATAATTGAAATGAAGGGATGGAACCGCTACGGAGGTTGGAGAGTAGGTATTCGTGACATTCATAATAACTATCATTATTTCGCTCACTTAAGCGGATTTACTAAAGACTTAAAGCTCGGACAAATTGTTGAACCTGGCATGCCAATTGGTGGTGTGGGCAGTTCTGGTTATGGCCCACCAGGAACATCAGGGAAATTTCCGCCTCACCTCCATTATGGAATGTATAAGGATAATGGCTATACAGAATGGTCGTTTGATCCATATCCACACTTAAGACTTTGGGAAAGACAAGAACGGCAAAAGGCTAGAAAATAACGATGATTTACATTTCGGTAGGAATGAACAGAAAAACCAAAAAACAGGCAAAAGGCTGCATAACCTTTTGCCCGTTCCTATTTAATCGATTTATTTAGCCTGTCTTGCTTTTTTCACGGCATGAAGTATACTTGCCCCTAAGCCTCCCCAAATAATGACCATACCGACAACCATCATGACAATTGAACTTACCGACATTATTTAGAGACCCCCTTTTGTTCAGGTACAGATTGCATATTTTTTTGCCACTTAAATGTTGAAAATACAATCCCTAATATCACTGCTGCAACTGCGACTCCCCATCCAGAATAGAGAAGGAAGCTAGTTGGATAACCTTCATAATTTTCTTTAATATTCGTAATAATATTTTGAACCATCATAAATCCTAGTACAATTGGTGTGATAATGCCTAAACTTATATTCCACCATGTACTAATGCGAATATCGGAAATGTTGTTTGCATGATCCCGGATATTCTTAAGTTCTTTTAAGAACCAAGCAACTACAATAACTTCAACAAGACCTGCAAGTGCAACACCAAACTGGTTAATAAAGTAATCAGCCGCATCTAAGAAGTTTAGTCCGCCTCTTGTCGCATAAAGTATGGAAATGAGCGCTGCTAATCCACCACCAATAGCCACCGACTTTATTCGAGATACTTTAAACTTATCTTCTACTCCCGCAACAAAAGTTTCAACGATTGAAATTAATGATGTTAATCCTGCAAGAGATAAACAAATAAAGAATAGAGAGCCAAAGAATCCATTTAATGCTGGAAATTCATTAATAATCTGCGGGAATACGACAAACGCCAATCCCACACCACCGGCGACCACTTCATCGATACTAACGCCTGCTTGAGTAGCCATAAATCCAAGAGCAGCAAATACCCCAATACCTGCTAGCAATTCAACACTTGAGTTGGCAAAACCGGTAATAAATGCGTTATTAGTTATATCTGTTTTCTTCGGAAGATAGCTAGAATACGTAATCATAATAGCAAAAGCAATAGATAAACTAAAGAAGATTTGTCCATATGCCGCTACCCATACCTGAGGATTGGCAATTTGACTCCAATTTGGCTTGAAAAAAGCTTCTAGCCCTACGGCAGCTCCTTCTAATGTAACCGAACGAATTACTACGATTAAAAATAATATAACAAGTGCTGGAATCATTACTTTGTTTGCTACTTCAATTCCTTTTTTGACTCCCTTAAATAAAATACCTAATGTAATGATCCAAACAAGTATTAATGGAATAAATACGCCTGGAACAATCCCTCCAACTGTCCCTGGATCACTATACTGTAAATATTCTCCAAACAAAAATCCTTCGGTGTCACTTCCCCACTTTAAATCAAAAGAAAATACAGTGAAAGAAAGCGCCCATGCAATAATAACCGAATAATATGTGGCAATCACAAATGAGATAGCGACCTGCCACCAGCCCAACCATTCAAACTTTTTATTCAAACGTGCAAATGTTAATGGGGCCGAACCGCGATATTTATGGCCCAGAGTAAATTCCATGATGAGTAGAGGAATCCCAGCTGTCAGTAAGGCAAACAAATACGGCAGGAAAAATGCCCCTCCTCCATTTTCATATGCAACTGCCGGGAATCGCCAAATATTCCCTAAGCCAACAGCAGAGCCAATTGCGGCTAAAACGAAACCTGCTCTTGTCCCCCATTGCGGACGATTTTCCATAGTCCTTTCTCCCTCCCATGACGAATCCATCCTTTTTCCTTAATTCAATGAAGAATGGAAACTTTTTATATTTTCAGACTATTCACTTTAACTAAAATTAGTATAGCTAGTTTTTTTCTATCTGTCAAAACATTATTTTAGAAAAAGTAATAATTCTTCTAATAAAGTATTTCTTTCTTTTGATTATTATCGTAAACAAACTGATTTCTCCAATAAATCTCTATTCTTCCATTCGTAAAGTTATGTTACGGAGCACGCAATTTTAAGCAGCCTTTCGAATCCAGCAAAAAGGAAGACGAATCCACTCATCTTCCCTTTCACTTCTTTCTATCTATTTCAACACTTCCTTGTTTTGATTGCCAAATAGAAAATAAAATACCCCTAAAAGAATCGCGACGACTACAAGTGCAACAAGTGTACTTCCTGTAAAGCCGATGAAAAGATATCCACATGCAGCTATAACTGCTGATATGATTGCATACGGCAACTGAGTTAACACATGATCCATATGATTTGAACCAGCTCCCGTAGATGACAGAATAGTCGTATCAGAAATAGGAGAACAATGATCTCCAAATACTGCACCAGCCAAAACGGCTGCCATTGCCGGCAATAAAAGTGTTACATCAGTAGAAACTGCAATTTCACCAGCTATTGGCAACAGAATCCCGAAGGAGCCCCATGATGTTCCAGTAGCAAATGCCATGATACCAGCAATAACATAAAGAATAACTGGTAGAAAGGCAGTGTTCATTTGCGAATTTTCAACAATTCCAGCTAAATATTTACCTGTTTCCAATTGGCCGACAAGATCAATAATCAACCACGCAAATAGAAGAATATAGACTGCTGGCAGCATTGACTTTATTCCTTCTACAACACCAATTGAAAAGGTACTTCCCGAGATTCCTTTTTTCACAGTCACTTGACGGATATACAAAAGCATCGTAACGGATAATCCAATTAGACCACCATATAATAGGGACGCAGCCACATCTGTGTTTTCAAATATGGCGAGAAGAGCTGCTTTTCCCTCCACTGCATTTGCTCCTGTCCAGAGCATAGCTCCTACTGTTCCAACAATTAATGCAATAATTGGCCATACAAGATCGCCAACCGTACCGTTAGTGCTAACTGGTAAATCTTCTTTCAACTCTCCAGGAATGGATTTTTCCGGATCATATAATTGTCCTGCTGTAATTGCTCTCTCTTCGTGAAGCTTCATCTGTCCCAAATTGATATTTCGAAACATCACAAGGAAAACTATTGCAAATGTAGCCCAAACGTATAAATTCATTGGAATCATTTGAATAAAAGCGGAGAATGCAGTGTATTCCGTAATCTGATGTGTAGCAAAAATAGATCCGATAATCGCAATAATATAAGCTCCCCAGCTTGAAATAGGCGAAACAACACAAACCGGTGCAGATGTCGAATCAATTAAATAAGCAAGTTTTGCCCTGGAGACCTTCTGACCATCTGTAATTGGTCTCGAGATTTGCCCTACAGCCAGAGCATTAAAATAATCATCAATGAAAATAATAATTCCTAAAACAACTCCAACTAGCTGAGCTCCAGTTCTTGTACGTACGCGCTTCATTGCCCATTCTCCAAAAGCACGGCTTCCACCAGAAATAGATATGAATGCCGTAATCATTCCAAGAATAAGCAGGAAAAAAATAATATAGACGTTCCAAGTATTAAGAGCCCCATTATCAATAAATATTCCCTTTATGGCCTCAAGAATAATCAGCAAAGTTTCACCAATCTTAAATTCCGCCAGCAAAAATGCGGCAGCAACAATCCCTACCCCTAACGAGAGCAGTACCTTTCTTGTTAAAATAACCATTATTATTGCTACAATTGGGGGTAATAATGAAAAAAATGTGTTTGACATGTTTGTTCCTCCTCTGTTAAATGGAGGGAGCCTAAGATAATGTCATTTAGTACTTAATTCCAGCTCCGTGGAATTGACCCAGATGGTTCATCCTATAACAAAAAAAGAGTAATGATAGAAAAACTCTATCATTACTCTTTGCTGTAGTAATTCGTTTCTCCATCCGACCTGTAGCTCCCCATTATGGATATCCCATAATGACAGTGTTACCCTTATTCAAAGTAACCCCAGTAATAAAACGGTGACACGTCATATTACTTCGGCACAATCTCCTTTCACCTATGCTCAACGTTGTCATCCTCACATAGCCTACTCTTAAATTATGCACCTCTACCCCACCGAAATGATAAGGTTTATGAAATTATGTTTCTAATATAACATTCCATCCCTTACTCGTCTACTGGTAATTCTATGGAAGGAAGAGCACCTTGCCCACCATTATTATAATACAGCGGTACGTCTCCTTCTAAAATTCCTAACGCAATCGGAATCCGTTGTTCTAATGTTGCCACTTCGGTAGCAAACGGGATGATGACTTGAACATTAACCTTCAACCTTATAATCACTTCAATATAAACATTATTGATTCCGACTTCCTTAAATTCTGTTTCAATATTGGATTCCATATCACCAATTGCCGTAAATTGGATAGGGATTCGTGGACCCAAATTCCCTAACAGAGCATTATTTGTCGCTTGCCCTAATGGTACGTAGTAAACAATACCTTTGCCATTACTCGTTTCAACTTGTTCAAATTCAAATTCTGAAATCCTCTGCAGCTCTTCTAAATCTCCTTCCTCCGCTTTTTTAATATTATTCAAAATTAAGCGAGTCGTATCTCGTAACATCGAATAAATTTTCGCCGTATCAAAATTCGTAAGAGACGTCTCCGTGTCTTTTGTAATAACATCATTAATATCGACAACGGATCTTTCCAACAACGCTTCATTAATAATCAGTGAAGCAATCTGCCTTGTTTGCGATTCTGCATAAGACATAAGCGTTGGCTTCAATCCTTTATTAATGATCCACAGCCCCGCTACTGTTGAAATAGTAAAAAAAACAACCGTTAGAAGGAGCACATATTTGAACGGCAACGGACCTCTTCGGGGTAGCCGACCGCGAAACTTAGCCAAAAAAAATCCCCCCTTTACAAGCTATATGTATGCTGTAAAAAGAAGGACTATCTCAATTTGCTGAATCTTTTACATGAAATGTTGTATCACAGCCTGTAATGACTAACGAGAGCTCATCTTCCAGATTGATTTCATAAGGTGAAACGCTTCTTCCCTGTTCTTCAATGATTCTTATAATTGGACGATCACTAACATGGGCGTTCTGTTTCGCTACAACCCCTATGCGACCATCACTTAGTGTTACCGTTAGTCCGACTGGATAAATGGCAATAGAACGGCGAAATGCCTTCACGATTTCTTCATCAAAAAGGGTGCCAGCTCCAGCAAATAGAATCTCCAATCCATTATGTGGAAGCATCGCCCCTCGATAAATACGATCGGATGTAACGGCATCAAACACATCTGCCACTGCAATAATCTTAGCATAAAGATGAATTTCATCGGCTTTTATTCCACGGGGATAGCCGGAGCCATTTAGTCTTTCGTGGTGCTGATAAGCACAGTGGGCGACTAATAATGAGACGGTTTTAACATTGCGCAACATATCAAAGCCATCTTCGGCGTGCTTCTTAATTTGTTTAAATTCCTCCGCTGTTAACTTTCCTGGCTTAAACAAAACCTCTGTTGGTATTTTCATTTTTCCAACATCGTGTAAAATTGCTCCCAACCCAAGAACTTCAAGGTCTTTCGTTGATAAACCGAGCTCCTTCCCAATAGCTAAGGAATATAATGTTACATTAAAGGAGTGGGTAAAAATATAATCATCATAAGTGTAGACATCAGATAACAGTGACAATAGGTTTTCATCATTCTCAATTTGGGCATATAATTCACGAATAATACCTGTCAAGATTTGTGAAGCTTTTTCAATCACAACTGAACCAGGTAAAGTTTTTACTGCTCTTATTTGCTGAAATGTTTCTTGAATGGACGAAATCGCTTTTGTTTTTAACTCTCTTGGAATAACGTCTTTATAATCAATATCACCTGTCTGTGCATCTTTTACATAAATATATGGAATCCCGATATCTAATAACCGCTGGATCAGGCTTTCTTGCAACTGAACACCTTCGCTTAATAGAATCTGCCCTTTGTCATTATATATGGATCGCGCAAGGATGGCCCCAGGTTCCACAGACGTTGTTGCTACATATCTCATGTCAAACTCCATTTCTGGTACTTTTTTTGTTTGCCTTTATTCTACCATATCCTTTCATTTATAGTCGCTCATCAGACTATAGCACTGTTTTTTCACGTAATTTGTCAAAATGTGTGAGAAATGGTAAAAATCATCCTGCTCATGAACGGATGGTTTTTATCTGTTGACAATCGGATGCTAGTACTCTCTGCCAACCGCTGACATTTTGATATGGCGTCCTTAATCATGGGTTTTAAAAAAATCATTACACCATTTTTAATAATGCATCTTTTCCGATCATACCTTTGCGAATACCTAGTGCTTCCGCTTCATAAGTAACCGATTCAAGCGGGGCTTCTAGTAGCTGCTCGATCGTTTTCACTCCGACCGCACGACCAGCAATTACTTTCCTATCCTTAAGCTTTTCATTTAATAACGCAACGTCCAATGCACCGCACATAATATAGCCTTTATCACTCGTTACAACAAGCAAATTGGTTTTAGGTAGAACAACAGACACGCTTAAAAATGTATGATCTCCAATTTTAATCGGTGATAAATCAATCATTTTCAACGCTCCCTTCCTCTCTTTCATAATCTATGCAAGGAGTAGGAAAAGCGTGTAAAATATTAGGCTCCCGTTTTCTGTAAATCCTTGATAGATTAACGGGAAGCCGATTAAATTTAAGATGAATCTAAGAATATGTACAACCGTTTTGCTGGCCATTCAAATTCATAATGGTCCGAACCAACTATCAGGAATTAAAGAAGCGCATATTGCCAATTGATATGCCCACATATAATTAAAGAGAAATAGTCTGTATATGTACTAAAAAAACTAACAATGCTGGGACGATGCTCACTCCCTCCGCCGCCTAACCCGCCAAAAGAGCCGATCGTACCTGGTACTTGCCCTATTGATAATAAATCAATCGATAACTCCCAGAGTAATGTTAAAATAAATCTAACTGTCTTGGTGCAAGATTTTCATATTCAATTTTCATTAACTCAATCAACTCTTTGCCATTATCTGCAGCATCTCCCCCAGAGTTATTATTGAAAACAACATATACGTTTCGACATTCATTTTGCAGCATCTTTAAGCGATTAACCCATTCCCGCAATTCCTCTTCATTATAACGATACAGATAGCGAACCTCTCTCCAATTGACATCTGTTCGCTTCTGCCAGCCATGTATATTTCTACCATGAAATCTGACAAGTACCTTATCTTTTCTTGTCGTTTTTAAAACGATCGGTATTGAGCCCTCACCAGCTTGTGGTTCATCACAAATGCTATGGATCCATTGCTCTTGTTCCATGAATTGAAGTGTGCGCTCATAATAAGCCGGCCAAAACCAAGATTGATGTCTGAATTCTAACGCAGACGGAATATCACCCATTTCTTGCCTGCACCATCTCAAGTATTGCACGTTCTCTTTTTTACAGTCAAACCAAGGAGGAAATTGAAACAATACCATAGCAAGCTTGCCGGCCTCTATATAAGGAGTAAGAGAATCTTTAAAAGCTTGAAACATCTCCTTTTTACTGTTGAAAGGAATTTCCCCCCGCTGGTGCCCCGTCATTCCTTGATACGCCTTGACGATAAATTGAAAACTCGCCGGAGTCTCCTCCACCCATTTTTGAGCATTTTTTAGTGGCTGAACCGCATAAAAACTTGAATCTACTTCCACTGTTGGAAAATATGAAGCATAGATGGCCAATTTATTTTTCTTCGATGCTTCAAGCTCATAAAGGCTATCATGGTCTCCCCAGCCAGTTAGTCCAACATAGATCATTTTTCCACCTCCCTCCAAAAAATCGTATTATCAAAACTTTTATAAGAAATAGGTTATAAATGACCTAGTTAGAGGGCTTTGTAAACAAAAAAAATTGCCATCTTCTGAATTCTAAGGTTTGATGAGGTTACCACACGACACCAAAATCCCTAAAATAGGAAGTGACAAGTTGTACCCTCAAATTATAACCTATCTATTAACTTTTATAAACTATCAAGAACAAAGCATTCGAACATTGCTTACCCTTCTTGTGGGGAAGAGTATGTTCGATAAATCCGTAGAAACTCCCGTAAATAAACCTTTTCGAAAGCTTCAGGTAGACGAACTTCCCGTCATTGTCGTCCCCGAAAAACTTGACTTCTCGCGGAGCAAACCATTGAAACCAGTTCGAAGACATAGAAATACAAAAATAAGGGTCTCAAAATCCATGGTCTGCCCCAGTGTGGTGCTCCATCGGACTTTCTTTATGCCAATAATGGAGCCAAAGGACAATTTCAATGTAAGGTGTGCCTGTCTTTTCAGGGATAAGAACTGTTTTTCTAAAGTGGCTATTTTAAAGCCCTCACTGTGCCAAAACGCTTGATAAGATCAAGGAGCGAGAAGATTTTCACATATTTAAAAAAATGCCTGTTCTTACTATTCAAAGGAAGTTAAATGCCCTGTCCTCAAAGGAGAAAAAACAGTTTTAAAAAGACCCTCAAGCTTTTAACTGGAATATTCCCATTTTGACCATAGCTTCTCTCATCAAATGCTAAATCACAATTACTTTGGCGCCGTCAGGGGTAAAAATAAATTCCCTTCTAATATTTTGATCACCGAATGAGGACACGGTTGCTCTATTCTGGCTATTCTTTGTCCTCATGAACCCTTTTTGAGGACACACTTTGCTTTTTTGGCCTTCTTCGTCCCCATGAACCCTTTATGAGGACACGCTTTGTTTATTTTTGGCTTTCTTTGTCCTCATGACCCCCTATGAGGACAAGGTTTGCTTTTTTTCAGCGTTCTTTGTCCCCATGAACCTCTATGAGGACACGCTTTGCTTTTTTTCAGCTTTCTTTGTCCCCATGAACCCTCTATGGGGACACACTTTGCTTTTTTTTTGGCTTTCTTTGTCCCCATGAACCCTTTATGAGGACACGCTTTGTTTATTTTTAGCTTTCTTTGTCCCCATGAACCCTTTATGAGGACACGCTTTGTTTATTTTTAGCTTTCTTTGTCCCCATGGACCCTTTATGAGGACACACTTTGCTTTTTTTTAACGTTCTTTGTCCTCATGAACTCTCTATGAGGACACGCTTTGCTTTTTTTCAGCTTTCTTTGTCCTTATGAACCCTCTATGAGGACACACTTTGCTTTGGTTTGGCTTTCTTTGTCCCCATGGACCCTTTATGAGGACACGCTTTGTTTATTTTTGGCTTTCTTTGTCCCCATGAACCCTTTATGAGGACACGCTTTGTTTATTTTTGGCTTTCTTTGTCCTCATGAACCCTCTATGGGGACACACTTTGCTTTTTTTCAGCGTTCTTTGTCCCCATGAACCTCTATGAGGACACGCTTTGCTTTTTTTCAGCTTTCCTTGTCCCCATGAACCCTTTATGAGGAAACACTTTGTTTATTTTTGGCTTTCTTTGTCCTCATGCATCCCTAGAAGGGAAAGTACCTGTTGTTCATCCAGAGTTATCAGCCTTGCCAACCATACCCAGCCCGATGGACAAAACTCATTGAGTTCGCTCAACAATGGATTATCCAACAGAGGTTTGCCTCACTTTTTGTTTAGCAGAGCCCTTGAGTTTTTGAGCTGTTCAGCAATCGGCGGAGCGAACTCTTGACAAACTGAGCTTGCCAATGGTTTAAAATGGAAATAACCAAGAGCTATTTGGTATGCCTTCTTTTTGCCCCCTTTGCCCTTGTTACCCCACACACAAACCATTGGCGTGTTTGTCAAGAGCGATTGCGTGGCCATTCCACCTATAAGAAACCTAAACATCTAAGTAGTTCACTACCCACAAAATAATAAGCACTTTTTTAGAGTGAATCGATTTTAGTAAAATGAATTAAAAAAACGAAGCATGATATGGCAGCCCTTTATAGGGAGCTTTATGAAATGGATTCAATACACTCATTTTATTTCAAAATAATAAGCTCCTGTCAACCTAAAGCGCTCCATAAGATTGCAAAATGATCCTGAGTTCCGTTTCGGTCCCCGACCAGATTAGCGCTCGCTTTCAAATTTATCCGACTTCCTCACTGAATTATAAGGCTGTTGAGGACGATGGAACTCAAATGAACACAGAAGCAGAAAAGCCCAGAGAGAGATTCTCCACAATTTAAACTGTCCCTTTGCGTGCGCTTTTTGGCATGCACATTGCCGTACAAACGGGATTAAATATTTAATCTACTTCTGCGCCGGACGTAAATATGCGAAGGCAGCGGTTTTGCGACAGCAACGAGATCGACCATTTCTAAACGCAACAAAAAAGAGCAGCCTAATGGATGCTCTTGCATTTATTCTACAGTGGGCGTCTCTCGTAACATTCAACTTCTGCTTTCTAAATACTCGATCGTATTTCGCAACCTCTTTAATCCTTCGATTACTTTTGAACGGGGACAGCCAACATTCATGCGCAAATAGCCCTTTCCACCTTCCCCATAAGTTTCACCAGACATAATAGCAACTTTACCATGATGCACAAGAGCTTCTTGCAGTTCTTCATTTGTATATGAGAAATTCGTCATGTCAATCCATGCTAAGTAGGTTGCTTCAGGAATATGGAAAGATGCCTGCGGTAAATATTCCTCTAAATACTCTTTGATCACGATCATGTTTCCTTCAATATATCCATTTAACTCATCCACCCATGAGGCGCATTCATTGTATCCAGTCATGATTCCAAGAGCACCTAAAGTACTTGCTGAAGAGAGACCATCTTTATTTTTTAAAGTTAGCAAAAATTTCTCCCTCAGCCTTAAATTAGGAATTAATGCATATGAACCACCTAATCCTGGAGTATTAAAAGTTTTGCTTGCCGATGTACAAATACAGATGTTTTCTAAGTCCTGTCCTCCATTCAGGATCGGGATATGGTGATAAGGCTTGCGCACAATATCCATATGAATTTCATCGGAAATTATAAATACTTTATGCTTTTTGCACAATGCCATTACTAGTTCTAATTCTTGTTTTGTCCACACACGACCTGTTGGATTATGGGGGCTGCATAAAAGCAATACTTTCGCTTTTGCATGCGATAGTTTCTCTTCCAAGTCCTCAAAATCAATCTCATACTTGCCGTTATGCTGTTTTAATTTATTCGCAGACAAAATTCGCTTATTATCTTTAACTACTTTGAAAAAGGCATCGTATGCAGGTGTTTGCGTGATAACGTAATCTCCTTCATCTGTTAGCAATTCAATCATTTTAGAAATGGTATAAATGACTGTCGGACTGTAAACAATCCATTTTTTTTCGATTTCAGTTAAAAATCTTTCGCTATACCATGCCGCAATTGCCCCTTTAAAATCATCATGATTCCATCTAGTATAGCCAAAAATCCCATGCTTCAAGCGCTTATGCAGCGCTTGAAGCATATTTTCCGGGCATTTAAAATCTGTATCCGAGATAGAAAATGGCAACAGATCTTTTTCTCCAAACCTATCCTCGATGTAATCCCATTGTGTACAGTAAGATCCTACTCTATTTATCACTTGATCAAAAGAAAATGTCATTGTTCTAACCTCGTTGTTCTAGCTCTAACGGTAAGCTTGCTATTATAAAGGAGGAATTATGACTTTTCATTTTTCCTTCTCTAACATGCAAAACAAACCGTTTCCGCTATTCTTTTAAATCATTTTTTCAAGCTCCGTTTTCACTGCTGCTACTTGCGTTCCAATAATGACCTGTACATTGTGTTCATCAAGAACCACTACTCCAAGTGCGCCGCAGCTTTTTAACTCTTCTTGATTGACTTTGTTCATATCATCAACCACTATACGTAAACGTGTCACACAATTATCAAGTGAATCGAGGTTCTCTTTTCCTCCTAAGGCTGCTAAAATACGCTCGACGTCATATTTTCCATTTTTCTTATAAGCTACCTCTTTCGTGCTCACATCTTCAGCAATTTCCTCACGACCTGGTGTTTTTAAATTGAATTTCAAAATAGCATAGCGGAAAACGATATAATAGATTGCAAACCAAATCACACCAACAACTAGAACAAGATACCATTTCGTATCCATTCCTTGTAACACTCCAAAAATAAGGAAATCTAAAATACCGCCATCTGTATTGCCAATCACAACACCAAGCAGAGCCATGACCATAAAGCCTAGTCCTGTCAAGATGACATGAATTCCATATAATACTGGAGCAATAAATAAGAATAAAAACTCAATTGGCTCCGTAATCCCTGTCACAAATGTAGCAATAAAACCAGAGATTAATAAACCTTTAATTTTTTTGCGGTTTTCAGGACGTGCAGTATGATAGATTGCTAGAGCAACTGCTGGCAGTCCGAACATAAAGGTTGGCATTTTTCCTTGAGAGAGAAATGCTGTTGCTGATGGACTAATAGGAGCACCGCTTTGCAGTTGTGCATAAAAAATATTTAATGCTCCAGAAATCGTTTGACCATCAACAATTTGTGTACCCCCTGCCTCTGTAAAGCGAATCATGGCAACAAGTATATGATGGAGCCCAAATGGAAGTAGTAAACGTTCCCCTGCACCAAACAAAAATGGCCCGAATACGCCCGCCTTTTGAATCGTATTTCCAATTCCAGTGATAGCCATGGCGAAAATTGGCCAAATCATCGGTAATACGATTCCGACTATCGCTAATGTGAATGCTGTAATAATGGGGACAAAACGAGCCCCGCCAAAGAAAGCAAATGAGTTAGGCAATTGAATATCATAAAAACGATTGTGCAATAAATAAACAATAATTCCGACAATAATGCCGCCAAGAACACCCATTTCTAATGTTTGAATGCCCATTACCATTCCTTGACCGGCTTCTCGTAATTTATCTGCCTCTGCTAATTGATTTGTTTCGGTTAAATAAAAATTAATCGATAAATGCATAATAACGAATCCGACAAATCCAGAAAAAGCAGCAACTCCTTTTTCATAACGAACAAGCCCTAACGGGATAGCCATAGCAAATAAAACGGGTAAATACGTAAATGCAAATCCGCCGATTGTCGACAAAAAGCTAAAAATCGTTTGTAAAACAGAATTTCCTAAAAACGGTATTGTTTCAATGGTTGAAGAACTCGTAAACGAACTGCCAATCCCTAGCATTAACCCCATGAAAGCTAGCAATGCTACTGGCAGCATGAACGTTTTGCCTAGTCCCTGAAAAAACTCCCAAAACTTTGACCTTACACTTCTGTCCTTTCCCATATCTGCATCTCCTTTATCTCCATACTCTATCGCTAGAATAACTCCCGCTACAGGCTACAGCAAGCGTTTTCAAGATGATTGTACGGCGATACATTTTTTGTACAGCGCTTACATTAAGTCTTTTTCTTAAGTGAAAAGGAGTGCATATCACAAAGTAAAAAATGTTAGCTTGATCAAAGCTTGTTTAAATAGGTAAGGATAATGAAATCTAAAAGGACGGCCAATGGAAATCTTGAACTCATATCGAGCTCTCCATCATAACAGCTCGTAATATAAGCATGGAAAGTTAGGTCCACTTCCTCCTTTAAGCGACTATTTTTTCTACCTACTAATGCAATTGTTTTGACCTTTCTTTCTTTTAAAATATTGGAAAACTCTAAAATATGTAACGTCTCTCCGCTATACGAAACCAAAATCGCTAAATCATTCTCTCCCATACTATTAGCAACACTTCGAAGTTCATCCCAATCCTCACGTGCATTGCATATTTTCCCTGAAAATGTAAGCTTCCTTGCTGCATCAACACAAACTGGCAGAGACGCACCCACCCCAAAAAATTCTACATAATTACTTTCTTTTATATACTGGGCTGCTTTCATCATCTGTTTTTCATCAATTTGCTGTAATGTTAATTCCAATTCCTTTTTTACTCGGTGAATATGAGAGGATAAACCATTAGGAGAAGTAGTCATTTCTTCTTCCCTCTCCCGAGTCATATATTTACTTAATGTATATTTAAGATCTTGAAATCCATCATATCCGAGCTGCTTGCATGTTCTGCTAATCGTTGCAGTAGAGACAAATAATTCCCTGGATAAGTCCTTTAAATTGGAATGAGCAATACGTTCAGGATTCTCCAAAATATATTCCATCACCTGTTTTTCTAATTGACTTAATTTATCTCTATGTTGGGATAATCTTTTTAAAAAAACTTCCATATTCCTCACCAACTCTCACATTTTTACAAAATACACTCTACTAACAGTACTCTTAAATTACTTATTACCTCTTTTCCCACTGCTCTTTCAATCTGTATAAAATGAAGAGTAAGAAAAATTCAAGTATTCGTTTTGGACATGATCAAATTTAAAAATATAAGCATAATAATTACTGGAGATAAGCATGTACATTCTATCTCTTCATTATACATGCTTATCTATTTAGAGGTAAGAACACCGAAAAAATACTGCCATTTTTACAAGATTGTACTTTTATATAACCACCTTGTTCGGTAATAATTTTCCGAGAAATATAAAGACCAATTCCTATCCCTTCCACATCAACTGTATTTTGCCCGCGATAAAACCGCTTGAAAATTTTTGCTAGTTCTTGCTCCCTAATGCCTATGCCATTATCAGAAATGTCTATGCGAACAAAAAATTCATAGCTCATCACCGAAATAGCGACCTTGCCTCCCGCATGAGTATATTTCACAGCGTTATCCAATACATTAAAAATGGCCTCAATGGTCCACTTTTTATCCAAAATAATCATCGTTTCTTTATTCTCTTCAAATAAAAGATCAATATTTTTTTTCTTTGCTTTCTCATATACTTGTTTTACCGCCTGAAGAATAACATCATTTACACTTTCCATCTGCATCTTTAATTCAATAATTCCACCTTCAAGGCGGGACATTTTTATCAAGTTATCTACTAAAAAGGCAAGTCTTTCAAGTGATTGACTATACATTTGATAATACTCTCGATGCTGCTCTGCTGTTAAATTCGGCTCCTGCAACAAATCACTAAACATTTTTAAAGAGGCAACGGGTGTTTTTATTTGATGCGAAATATCCGAAATCAGGGATTTGATTTCGTTTTTTTCCTGATTCATTGCCTTATTTTGCGCTCTTAAGATACCGCTTAGTTTGATCACCTGATATTGTAGCTTTGAAAGCAAGGTATCTTCTACATCTGAAAAAACTTGCCGCTCTTCTAAGTCAATCATTCTATCAATAAGATTTGAAAGGTCAATGAGCATCCTGTCTATATGAGATTTATAGAGGTTATCCATAAATATTAATGCCAAAAACAATGTAAAGGTTCCTACCCCACATAAAAAAATGATTGATGCTCTTTCATTGATTAACCATGCAATAATCGGAATCGCCAACGCAATGACAATGGAAATTAGATAGATCCCTTTTCGTAATTGTTCTGTTTTTTTCATCATTACGCTCCGAAGGTATAACCAATACCAAATACAGTAATAATATATCGAGGATTTTTCACATCGTCCTCCAGTTTTTGTCGCAAACGACGAATATGAACACTTAACGTATTCTCATCAATATAATCCCCATCAACGTCCCAAACTCGTTCTAAAAGCATAGAACGAGTTAGAACCTTACCTCTATTTATAATCATGTATTCAAGTAATTTATACTCTTTTGCTGTTAATTTACACTCTACCTTATTTTTTTTGACAAGCATACGCTCAAAGTTAACCTCTAAATCCTTGTATTGGAATCGTTTCTGTTCCTCGTTATTGTTTTGAAAGCACCGGAGAATAGCCTTTACTTTATGCCTGAGCACCTCAATGGAAAATGGTTTAGCCATATAATCATCACACCCAGCATGAAACCCCTCTAACATATCTCGCTCCGTATCATTGGCTGTTAAGAAAATAATAGGACAGCTACTGTTTTCACGGATTTTTTTACAGAACATTAAACCATTGCCATCAGGTAAACATATATCTAATAAAAATAGGTCAAAATGTTGTTTTGAGTAATTTTCAACCCCTTCAAAAAAATTATAAGCGACAACTACTTCATGCTTGTCCTTTTCTAATGCAAGTTGAATTCCTCTGTTTAAGAGCCTGTCATCTTCTAATAGAAGAATCGTTGCCATGATTTTCACCTACCTTAAATCGTATAGTGAGAAAGACTTCTCTATCATATTAGGACGATTTATATATATCCTAAGTTTCTCGCTAGTTAGTTTCCGTTTCACGAAGTCTTTCGGTGACGCTATCTTTTACAATTAGCCTGTAAATAATATTCGGTACTAGCAGACAAATCATAAAAATGATTACAATCAATGTACTCATCAGAATGAAAGGATAGTCAAAAGTAGCATAATCAGCAATTTTTGGAGTGACAACAGACATTGCATAAATCACTGCATTCCCAAGTGTCATCATTATTATCAATGTAATGAACGCATAATAGAAGCCTTCGTAAGTAAGCATTCGATGAACTTGTTTCTTGGTCATTCCAATACTCTCCAATACAGCCAATTCCTTAAGTCGACTATGCACACCTGTTACCATAACATTAACAAAGTTTAACAATCCAATGAAAATAAGAAGTATCGAGATACTATCTGCTAATATATTCATGCTCGTTATCGTTGAATCAAAAGCGGCTGTCACGTCGGATTTAGCTTCAAATACATATTCTCCAGACGAAACTTGTGTATTTATATTTTTTAACCTGTTTTTCACAGCTGGTTCTCTTGAATCATCAACATTCATTTTTATAAAAAATGCTGTGGCATTATTGGTAAATTTATTCATAAACGTCTCACTAACATAGATAGCTGGTATTTCACCAAACCTATAAGAATAGAGCTCGTATTCACTTTCTTTCGAATTAAAAACTCCACCAATCATAACCGAAGTTTCTTTGTTCGTATCCTTTTCTTTTAAAACAACTTTTTTTCCAATCATATTTTCCATATTTTCATAGTTCATGGAATTGCTAATGATGACCGTTTCTCCTTTTTTGAATGCCCTTAAATCTATTTGCTGATGATGGGTCTTGTTATAAGATTCGACATAATCGTCACCAACGGCAATCAGTCTCGTTCCATAATCCTCAAGACTTTCTACATGTGAGAGAAATTCTTTATATGATGTAAATTGTTCCTGTCCCTTAAAATACGGATCATGATAATATACTCCTTTTAAAATGGGCGTTAACAGCACATCATCATACACAACACCTGAACGTACAGATGTAATGATCTCCATCTCTGAAATCTCGTCCATTTTGGATAGCTTTGCTAAAAAATGATCATCAAATACCTCTTTATCCACTGCTGTACTTTGATAGACAAAGTCATCAGGGTAGTAAGTATCAAGATAGTTTTCCACTTTCAAACTATCCAGAAAGCCGTTTACGCTAAGCAAAGTGAGAATTCCCAGTGTTAAAGAGGCAAATACAAGAAATGCCCTTTTCTTCACTCGAAAAACATTATGAAGTGCCATGCGATGAAGTTTGCTACCTTTTGTAGAACTTCTATTTTTTTTCTTGCTCACAACACCTGTATACCGCAACGCCTCTATTGGTGAAACACTTCCAGCCATTTTTGCAGGTTTACGACAACTAAGAAAGATTGTGAAAAAAGCAAACAAGGCTGTTCCAACAAAAATAATCGGATGAAAAGAAAGATCATTTGGCATCGCACTGTACATGCTGTCATCCTGAAATATTTTCATCGCCATTGGCACAACACCAAAAGAAGTTATAAAGCTTAAAGCTAACCCTAACGGAATGGCGACAAATGATAGACGGTATACTTGATTACGTACAACCTTTCTAATTTGTTTTGGCGAAGCACCAATAACTTTTAACATTCCATAAAAGCGAATATCCTTTGCAACAGATATGTAGACCACATTGTAAATAAGCAAATAGCCACTTAATACAATAAAAAGGGAGATTGAACATATTACTGCTATTGCGGTCATTGTAATATTTGAGCTTTCTTCACTTGTATCAAAAGCTCTATAAAGCTCTTGTCCAGGTTTTAACGCTATATCTTTTTCTATTTTTGAATAAGCCTCTTCCTTCTGTGCTCCTATTTTTGTTGAAATCGATAAGATCCCATTCTCCTCCAACGTAAAGCCGCTGTTTTTTATATATTGTTGAGAGACAAGAGCTATCCCTACTCCACCATTTCCATAGTCTTTGTAATTTGTAAACCAGCCAGAAAGTCGAAAACTCTCTGACATTTCACCATTTTGGGTAACATAGGAAAGAGGAATTGTCATATCCAATTTAGGATTCTCTATTCCGAGCAGGCTCAATGCTTCTACAGATAACATCATTTCATTTTTCCGAACAGGAAAGTCTCCGTTTATATGACTAATGGCAGGAGTATACATACTTTCCCACTGACTTTCATCATAGAAAATCATAGGAATCGCAACATTTGCGTTATCTTCTTTATACTGCTCAATTGTCCCAGCTTTCACTTGAATTCCAGCCGCTTCTATATAGTCAAGCTGTTTAATTTTATAATATTGTTCCTCTGTAGGATGATCGAGAAAGATAGAAGCCGTTGTTCCAGCCGCTCTTATTGTCATGGTGGAATAATTCTTCGCAAAGCTTATGCCAATACTAAATACAGTAGCAATCATATAAGTAGTTAAAATGATTGCCATAACAGCAAACATGTTTCTTGTTCGGTTTTTTTGAATGGAGCGTTTGGAAAGACGTTTAATTGCTGTTTGATTATTATTTTTATGCATGCTCCTTCGTCTCCTTGGCAACTTTTCCGTCTTCAATTCGAATCATTCGCTCTGCCATTTGGGCAATTTCTTCATCATGCGTGATCATCACTGTCGTTTGGTGATAGCGCCGACTTATCGTTTGCATCAGCAATAATACATCAAGACTCGTTTTACTATCCAAATTACCAGTAGGCTCATCGGCAAGAATAATTGCCGGTTTAGCTGCTAAAGCTCTTGCAATCGCCACCCTTTGTTGCTGTCCTCCAGAAAGATTATTTGGCATTGCGGTCAACTTATTTTCAAGACCTAGAGTCTCGATAATTTCATTAATAAAGCGTTTATCTGGGTTCGCACCATCAAGCTCGATAGGCAAAACAATATTTTCATATACATTGAGAATTGGAACCAAATTATAATTTTGAAAGACAAATCCAATGTTACGTCGGCGAAAAATGGTTAGTTCCTCATCTTTCATTGTATAAATGTCCCTGTTCCTGAACATAACATGACCAGAAGTAGGACGATCAAGACCGCCCAACATATTTAATAATGTCGACTTCCCACTTCCAGACGTTCCGATGATTGCCACAAATTCCCCTTCGTCTATGCTGATAGAAACTCCATCAAGGGCCCGAACTTCGCTATCTCCTTCTCCGTAAATCTTTCTGAGCTTATTGGTTGCTAAAATACTCATTTCTACTCTCCTCCAATTTCTATCACCACTTGTTAAAAGTAAGTATAGCAATCACTTCTTACGATTTCGTGACGAAAATTCTTACATTATCGTGAAGTTGAGGAACATAACTTATTAGTGAAAAAGGAGAGAAATACTTTACTGATCATCGCCATACAAACGATAAAAAAACCTAAGGGGTTGCACTTAGCTTTTTTATCACTGGCCCATGAAGTTTATTAAGCCTCGACTACTTAGGACAGGCGTAGATACACTATCAAAAGCCTTATACGCAACTACAAAGTCTATAATTTCCTAAAAAAATCAAAAAGGCATGGTCCGGTACATTACCGAGCCATGCCTAACCTCAAGTTGATTTTTCCTGTTCCTGTTTTCATTCAATCATTTTATACTATAATAAGAAGTTACATTAAAACCTTTTTCTTTATAGAAATCCAAAATCCCGTAGAAAATCGCCTCTGCTGCTTTTTGCCGCCATTCTGGTGATTTTAATTTTTCAACATCTTTTTCATTATCAATAAAACCCATTTCTACTAAAACAGCAGGCATATTATTTTCACGAATAACATGGAAATTTCCTTTCTTAACGTCTCTGTTTCTCAAATTCCATGCAGCCAGCAATCGGTTTTGAATCTTAGTTGCCAATAGCTTACTATCAGCTACGTAAGGATTAGTAGCAGCCGAATAATAATAGGTTTCAGTGCCATTGGCAGCACCATTAAACTTATTTGCGTGTATACTCACAAAGATATTCCCTTTTGCCGCCTTTGCAATTTCTACACGTTTGGCTAATGTAGGATATACATCGGTTTCCCGCGTCATCGTGAGTTTGAAAGGAGTCTTATCTAATAAGGCTTTTACCTTCAAACTTGTGTCTAAAACTACATCTTTTTCTTTAAGCCCAAAACCTGAAGCACCTGGGTCATGTCCGCCGTGTCCAGGATCAATCACGATCATTTGTGAGGCTACTGATTGACCATTATTCTCTCCTGGCTTAGGTGTATCCGTACCACTTAAATAACTGCTATTAACGAAACCTTCTAACTTGGAAGAACGAATATACATCCATTCTCCTACAATATAAGAACCTTGCACCTTTGTTCCTTTTGGAATACTACCAACAGCTCCATAAGCGGTTGATGGACCTGTTCGCACATTCAAAGAACTAGCTGTTACTTCCGTTTCTATATTAAAGCTTACTTGTGGCGATATCCTCAGTTTATAGTTGATTGACCGAGCTAAGAAAACGGCAAAATCAGCACGTTTTATGTTATATGTATAACCAAAATCAGTCTGTGTAATTCCTTGTGCTATTCCTCTCTTCATTAATGCTTCAGCAGCACTGGCAGTATTCGTTGCATTGTAATGAAAAGCTCTACTTATAAGTAACGCCATTTCTCCTCTTGTAACTGGATTGTTCGGTTTAAAGCTACCATCTACGTATCCAGAAATAATTTTTGCGTCAACTGCAGATTGAATATATCCCGATGCAAAGGACTGACTGCCAACGTCATGAAAACGTGTATTTCTTTTTGTACCATCTAGTCCAACGGCTCTTCCAATCATGGTTGCTGCTTCTGCTCTTGTAACCGTTTTATCCGGTAAAAAATGGCCGTTACCGTTACCTGAGACAATTCCTCCTTCCGCCAAATAATTGATTGATACCAGAGCACGGTGTGTTGAACCTACATCCTTAAAAGGCTGCGCTGCCTGGATATTACTAACCGTCAATGGCAAAATAACAAAAACTAGCAAAATAACGAAAACTGTTTTTCTCAAGCTCTACCCTTCCTTCTTGACATTCTACCATGTGTTAATCATTTTGAGTCATTCATTTGGATAATTGGAAACATGCAAAAAATGTCTATATTTTTGATTCAATTCTCATATCGACAAATAAGTGAAAAATTTTAACTGCTTTAATTATTGATGTCGATTGCGGAGGTTTTTGTGGGAGTTTTGGATATGATTGCGAGGATTTGATGATTCATTGCGAGAATTTTGAGGACTATTGCAAGTGTGTAAACTAAATTTCCTCTATATTTTATTCTATGAAACATTTAACAATGGGCGATGGTCATGAATCAACTATTTAGTTCACGACCACCTGAAGAAACGTGTGAAAAAATATCTAGAATAACTACACACGTTACTTGACAAGCCCAAAGACTTTTTTACTGGCTTCCTCAAAAGTAAGAGAAACCGTATTATTTAGTATTGCAAATTATCTTATTCTCAATTTTGTATACGCTTTGTTTTGCTAATATTTTAATACTTTTATCTTTAATTTCTTTTAAACTTTCAGATAACTTATCAGGTATCAAACTTTGCACATCTTCCAATTCAGTACCCAAATGAATAATGTCTATTATTTCTTTTGAGATTCCCTTAGAATCAACTAAATCTATTGTATAAGGACTAAATAATAATTTTTCAGCTTCATCAATAGTTACTAGTTCACTTTCTAAACCGTCTACTACACCTATAATATACAAAATCAATAGTTTTTCCAATTCATGTTTATTTGTCGCATTAATTAGTAATTGATACATAATTTACCATTTGGCACTCCATCCACTTTTTACTTTAACATCATAGACTAAACCTAATTTACTTTGAAAATAATGGATTGAAACCTTTTTGCCATTTTTATCATAACCATATGAATATATTTACAAATCAATACTGAGTTATTTACTTAATTGGCTGTAATCACCAATTCATAAGTTGCTCAATTATGCACAACAATAGTAAGTCATTATCTAAGAAAATAGCTAAGGACTTCTGCACTGTAGATGCTATTCAGTAAAAGTTAAAGAAATTAAGTACTGAGATTCAATACAGCGCAAACAAAAAGAAAAACCCTTGATAAACAAGGGTTAATCGTTCATTATCCGATAGAACCTTCCATCTCAAATTTGATTAAACGGTTCATTTCAACAGCATATTCCATTGGAAGTTCTTTCGTAAATGGTTCAATGAAGCCCATTACGATCATTTCAGTTGCTTCTTCCTCAGAAATACCACGACTCATGAGGTAGAATAACTGCTCTTCAGAAACCTTTGATACCTTCGCTTCATGCTCTAATGAAATGTTATCATTTAAGATTTCGTTGTACGGAATGGTATCTGAAGTAGATTTGTTGTCAAGGATTAACGTATCACACTCAATATTAGAGCGTGCACCGTCAGCCTTACGTCCAAAATGGACAATTCCGCGATACGTTACTTTACCGCCTTGTTTTGAAATGGATTTTGATACGATCGTTGAAGATGTATTTGGTGCTAAGTGCATCATTTTAGCACCAGCATCTTGGTGCTGACCTTTACCTGCAATCGCGATAGATAAAGTCATTCCACGAGCACCTTCACCTTTCAAAATAACAGCCGGATATTTCATTGTGAGTTTAGAACCAATGTTTCCATCAATCCATTCCATCGTTGCGTTTTCTTCACATACGGCACGCTTTGTAACCAAGTTGTAAACGTTGTTTGCCCAGTTTTGGATTGTTGTGTAACGGCAATAAGCGTCTTTTTTAATGATGATTTCAACAACAGCACTATGGAGTGAGTTGGTTGTATAAACAGGAGCCGTACACCCTTCTACATAATGAACATGTGCCCCTTCATCAACGATAATCAATGTACGCTCAAATTGTCCCATATTTTCAGAGTTAATACGGAAATAAGCTTGTAACGGAGTTTCCACTTTTACTCCCTTTGGTACATAAATGAATGAACCACCAGACCAAACCGCCGAATTTAATGCAGCAAATTTATTGTCTGTTGGTGGGATTACTTTCGCCCAATGCTCACGGAAAATATCTTCATTTTCTTTTAAAGCAGAGTCAGTATCTTTGAAGACAATTCCTAGCGCTTCAAGATCTTCTTGCATATTGTGGTAAACAACCTCTGACTCATACTGTGCTGAAACCCCAGCCAAATACTTTTGCTCTGCTTCAGGAATACCAAGCTTATCAAACGTTTGCTTAATTTCTTCAGGTACCTCATCCCAAGAGCGTTCTGTTTTTTCCGATGGTTTTACGTAGTACGTAATCTCATCAAAGTTTAAAGAATTTAAATCTCCACCCCATTGAGGCATTGGCATGCTGTAAAAGTGGTCTAGAGATTTTAAACGGAAATCGAGCATCCATTGAGGCTCTTCCTTCATTTTTGAAATTTCTTCAACAATCTCACGTGTAAGACCACGTTTTGATCGGAAGATGGAGACATCTTTGTCGGCAAAGCCGTATTTATAATCACCGATCTCAGGCGCTTTTTTAGCCATCGAAAGTCTTCCTCCTTTTATAAAGTGGAAAGGACCAAATTGCGCCCTTTCACACTTCCTTTATTGTTCATCTTCCTTGAGTCCTTTTTCCATCGCCTTCCAAGCCAATGTTGCACACTTGATTCGCGCTGGAAATTTAGCCACTCCTTGAAGTGCTTCGATATCGCCTAAATCGATATCTTCATCATATTCATTCCCTAACATCATATCCGAAAAAATCTTTGAGAGCTTTAAGGCATCCTCAATCGATTTCCCTCTTATAGCCTGTGTCATCATCGAAGCAGATGACATCGAAATCGAACAGCCCTCTCCTTCAAACTTTGCATCAATCACTTTGTCATCATTAACCTTTAAAGTTAATTGGATGCGATCGCCACATGTAGGGTTATTCATGTTAATTGTTAAGCTATCATCCTCTAAGACACCTTTATTACGAGGATTTTTATAATGATCCATAATGACTTGTCGGTAGAGTTGATCAAGATTAGAAGACATCAGAAAAATACTCCTTTGTTTTGATAAGCCCCGCAACAAGCTTATCAATATCTTCTTCTGTGTTATACAGATAGAAGCTGGCACGGGCAGTTGCTGATGCTTTAAGCCATTTCATCAGTGGTTGCGCACAATGATGGCCTGCGCGAACAGCAATCCCTTCCGCATCTAAAACGGTAGCTACATCGTGCGGATGCACATCTGCAATATTAAAGGTTACAAGACCTGCACGCTTATTCGGGTCTAACGGTCCGTAAATTGTCATTCCTTCTACTGCAGACATTTTTTCTAAAGCATAGGCTGCCAAGCGATGCTCGTGGGCTTGAATATTCTCCAATCCAATCTCTGTTAGAAAATCAATCGCAGCGCCTAAGCCAATCGCTCCAGCAATAATCGGTGTTCCTCCTTCAAACTTCCAAGGAAGCTCCTTCCAGGTAGAGTCATACAGGTCAACGAAATCGATCATTTCCCCACCGAATTCGATTGGCTCCATATTTTCTAATAAATGCTTCTTCCCATAAAGTACCCCAATTCCAGTCGGACCACACATTTTATGAGCTGAGAAACCTAAGAAATCGCAATCTAAATCTTGAACATCTATTTTCATATGTGGTGCTGCTTGAGCACCATCGACTACCATAACTGCTCCATGTTCATGGGCAATTTTCGCAATCTCCTTAATCGGATTCATAACTCCCAAAACATTCGATACCATTGTGACAGAAACAATTTTCGTCTTGGAATTAACAATTTCTGATACATCCGCAAGTAAAATCGTTCCATCCTCTTGTAATGGCAAATATTTCAACGTAGCTCCTGTTGCTTTTGCAAGCTGTTGCCAAGGAATGATATTACTATGATGCTCCATGTACGTGATGACAATCTCATCCCCCGGCTGTACATTCGCTTTACCAAAGCTTGCTGCCACTGTATTTAACGCTGTTGTCGTTCCCCTAGTAAAAATAACTTCTTGAGTAGATTTAGCATTAATAAATTTTCTGACCTTTTCCCTTGCACCTTCATACCCATCTGTTGCTCTCGTTCCTAATGTATGCACACCACGATGAACATTCGAATTATATTCGCAATAATAGGTTTCAAGTGCCTCCATGACCTGAACAGGTTTTTGGGAAGTAGCTGCACTGTCTAAGTAAACAAGGGGGTTCCCATTGACTTCCTGGTTGAGAATCGGAAAATATGAACGAACATCCGCGACATTCATTACTTTACTTTCCTTTCAATCACGGCACGAAGTTGATTTTTAACCCCTTCGATTGGTAATTCATTTACAACTGGTGCTAAAAATCCATGAATGATTAATCTTTCAGCTTCCATCTTAGAGATTCCACGGCTCATTAAGTAATAAAGCTGAAGAGGATCAACACGGCCAACTGATGCAGCATGTCCTGCTGTTACATCATCTTCGTCAATAAGTAGAATTGGGTTCGCATCCCCACGAGCCCCTTCACTTAACATGAGAACACGTGATTCTTGCTCTGCATTCGACTTTGTAGCACCATGCTCAATTTTACCGATTCCGTTAAAAATAGAGCTTGCTTTATCCTTCATAACGCCGTGCTTTAAAATATATCCTTCAGAATGTTTTCCAAAGTGAACAACTTTAGTTGTAAAGTTTTGAACCTGTTCCCCACGTCCAACAACAACCGTTTTTGTATCACCAAAGGAACCATCACCAATAAGATTTGTAACATTCTCAGAAATCGTGTTACCGTCATTCATTAAGCCAAGCGCCCACTCGATTCGAGCATCTCTTCCTGCAACACCACGACGATTTACGTACGTGGTTGTTCCTTTTGCTAATGTATCAACTGCTCCATACTGTACTTTAGCATTTGTTCCAGCAATCACTTCAGTCACAATATTGAAGATTCCTTCTGCTGAATCTACTGTTGAAATATAATTTTCAACATAAGTAATTGAGCTATTATCTTCTGCAACTACTAATACGTGGTTGAACATATTCGCTTCTTTTTCATCATGAATGAACACAGATTGAATGGGTGAAGTAAGTTCAACATTTTTCGGAACATATAAAAATGCTCCACCATTTAAGAACGCTGCATGAAGCGCGGTTAATTTATGTTCATCAACCTTGACTCCATCGTTCATGAAATACTGCTGTAAAAGGTCTCCATGCTCTCTAGCAGCAGTAAAGATATCAACAAAAATTACGCCTTTTTCTTGCAGTTCCTTCGATACAGAAAGAATGGAAGGACGATTATTTCGTTGAATGTATAAATTCTGATCTCCTGACTCAATGTCAACTAGTACTCGCACATCTTCTGGAAGATCATTTAATGAAGCGAAATCATCACTTTTCACAATATGTTTTTCAAATTGTGTAAAGTTCCATTTATCAATTTTTGTTTTATCAGGTCTAGGGAGAGGAAGTGCATCCACTTTCTCAAGTGCCTCTAGACGAAGAGTCGTTAACCAAGCTGGTTCTCCCATTTCCCGAGAGAAAGAGCTAACATACTCTTTATCAAATGGTAATTTTATTTCAGTAGTCATTGCGATCCTCCTAACACTTATGCTTCTTGCCCAACAGTTTCGTCTTCAATGCCAAGTTCTTTTTTGATCCAGTCATATCCCTCTGCTTCTAAACGCTGTGCAAGCTCAGGACCACCAGATTTAACAACGCGACCTTGCATCATTACATGGACATGGTCAGGAGTAATGTAGTTCAATAGACGTTGATAGTGAGTGATAATTAAGCAGCCAAAATCAGGGTTGCGCATTTCGTTGATTCCTTTTGAAACAACTTTTAATGCATCGATATCAAGACCTGAGTCAATTTCGTCAAGAATCGCGATTTTTGGCTCAATCATCATTAATTGGAGAATTTCATTGCGCTTTTTCTCCCCGCCAGAGAAGCCTTCGTTTAAATAACGCTGAGCCATATCTGGGTCCATTTCAAGGAATTCCATTTGTGAATCCATTTTGCGAATAAATTTCATTAACGAAATTTCATCGCCTTCTTCACGGCGAGCGTTAATAGCTGAACGCAAGAAGTCTGCATTTGTAACACCACTAATTTCACTTGGGTATTGCATTGCGAGGAAAAGACCAGCTTTAGCACGCTCATCTACTTCCATTTCTAATACATCTTCCCCATCTAATGTGATGCTGCCTTGAGTTACTTCATACTTTGGATGACCCATAATCGCAGATGATAAAGTAGATTTACCAGTCCCGTTTGGTCCCATGATTGCGTGGATTTCTCCACCCTTCACTTCAAGGTTTACTCCTTTTAATATCTCTTTACCCTCAATTGAAACATGAAGGTCTTTAATTGTTAAAGTAGATCCTGCCATAATAATACCTCCGTAATATAAAAAAAGATTTTATCCTCGCTGGCCAAGGCCAATCGTTGATTCTCATTTTATTCTCATTACAATCTTATAACAAATGAAAAGTGTTAGCAACTCTTTAGCAGTGTTAAAACATAGCAAAATATATCATAAAAATTTTTATCTAGTTCCCACATAGACACAGCACAGTCTCCATAATAAGGATTTATGTTTAACGGTTGTTATAAAATTTGTTCAATATATTTTTTTCCGTAACCTTCCCATGTATGTATTGATGTTCTAAGTGAGAATGAACATCATTTTTAATTAGGTTAGAAAGGGAATATTTGTTTTAATTTGTGCAAACGATTTAGGCATATTTGCGACACCTTTATTGAGGCTGCTGTCTGGCAATTCGGACTAATTTGTATTGTATAATGGCCGCGAATAGTATGTGGGACAGAGCTGTCTTCTTTTTGACGTTCTTTGTCCTCATGAACCCTCTATGAGGACACACTTGGCCCTTTTTTCTGTTCTTTGTCTGCATGAACTCCTAATCAGGAATATCCTCCTCTCATGCACAGCGTTTATCTTCATGGCAGGACTTTTGAATCATCCGGAAACCATTTCGCCGGGATGCTTAACCTTATTTTGCTTCCAATAAGCTCAAGATAAGCTGCTTGTCCATATGACAGTTCGGCAAAACCAATGCATATGACAAAAACCAGTGTAGCTAAAACACTGGTTTTTTGTTTTTCTTCCTTATTATATTATATACTTGCTTCAAATCGTGCTGAGCTATAAATTACCTTAATTGATTTCTAGTTAAATCTGCTACAAGACGCTGACTTTGAATGTATTCCTGTTCACGCCGTCTTTCAACCCGCATTCTCACTTCATGCTTTCGGCAATAGGTAGCATAGCAAACATTGTGGGCTCCGTGCATCGCTTTTTCCATTTCACTCGTATAATTCATCTGAAGTACCATCATTTTGGTTTCGCCCCCTTTTTCAGGGAGATATGAAAATAACTAATAATATCCTTCCTTTCGTGTTTTGTCACATAAGGCAAGCGATTTACTACGTGTTTAATGTTAGCACCACTCAGGTTATAACTCAAAATGGAAATTCAAGCATATTTCCCTTTGAATAGCAATATTCAGGAATAAGCGTCGAAACTTGTTAACTTTTCTTACAATTCAACCAGTATCCTTTAAAATAAATGATATCTTCACACCATTCTAATTGTAGACTTTACTCACCACATCAATGATAAAAACAACATAGTTTTGCAGGCTTGCTTGCTCAACATAGGATGATGATCGCTCAATCCCCAAAAATCAACAGCTGGAGATTTTCGGAACATCGAAAACAGTTTGTTCCTAGGATTCATACTCACTTCCGCACAAACAATTAAGTTGCAAAAATCCAATTACCAATATTTTTTAGATTTTACTGCATACGCTAAGCGTAGATGCACCCATTAAATAGTTATCCACAATAAATAAGCTTAGTAGACGACATTGAAAAACCAGCTCCAAAAATGGAACTGGTTTTCTCATGATTATTCAGACACTGGAACAACTGCACCTTCATATTGTTCTAAAATAAAGTTTTGGATCTCTTCTGAACGAAGTACTTCAACAAGCTTTTTAATCGCTTCTTTATTTTCATCTCCACTGCGAACAGCAATAACATTCACATATGGTGAATCACTTTCTTCAATTGCAATTGAATCTTCAAGTGGATTTAATCCAGCATCGATTGCATAGTTGGAATTTATAAGAACAGCGTCACCTTCATCGTTATTATAAATTTGTGGCAAAAGAGATGCTTCATATTCTGTATCAAATTGTAAGTTCTTCGGATTATCGACAATATCATCAATGGTTGCTGCTGTTTTTTCAATACCTTCTTTAAGAGTAATCAAGCCTTCTTTTTCAAGAAGTGATAAAATACGACCATGATCTGGGACAGAACTACTAATAATAATATGTGCTTCATCAGGTAAAGCATCTAAGCTATCATATTTCTTTGAATACACACCGATAGGTTCGATATGAATTCCACCTGCATTAACGAAATCATAGCCATGCTCTTCAATTTGCGCATTCAAATACGGAATATGTTGGAAGTAATTCGCATCTAAGTCCCCACCCGCTAATGCTTGGTTGGGAAGAACATAATCTTGGAACGTTTCGATTTGAAGTTCAATTCCTTCTTCCGCTAAAATTGGCTTCGCTTTTTCTAAAATTTCAGCATGTGGAACATTTGATGCTCCTACAACAAGGGTAGTCGTTTCTTCAGTTTCAGTTTCGGCCCCTTCTCCATCTGCATTGCCGCCATCTTCAGCATCATTATTCGTGCTTCCGCATGCAGCTAAAAATAAAATTAGTGCAAAAGATGCAAAAATAGCTAACCATTTTTTCATAGTAAACACTCCTTATCGTTTATCTAATTTATTTGTTATGACATCTCCAATAAATTGGATGACAAATACAATGATTAAAATAATAATCGTTGCCATTAACGTAACATCACTTCTTGAACGTTGGAATCCTTCCAAGTAAGCAAGGTTTCCGAGTCCACCAGCTCCGATAACTCCAGCCATTGCTGTATAGCCGACTAGAGCAATCGCAGTCACCGTAATACCGGAAACGAGCGCTGGCATTGATTCAGGCAGCAATACCTTCCAAATAATCGTGCTTGTTTTAGCCCCCATCGATCGAGCCGCCTCAATAACCCCTTTATCAATTTCCCTTAAGCCAATTTCAACCATTCTTGCGTAAAAGGGAGCAGCTCCAACAATTAATGCTGGCAAGGCAGCATTTTCCCCAATCATTGTACCAAGCAAGAATTTCGTAATGGGGATAAGGAGAACAATCAGAATAATAAAAGGAATCGATCTAAATACATTAACAAAAGCACTAATAATTTTATTCACAAATGCATTTTCCCAAATATTTCCCTTAGCTGTTAAAAAGAGTAATAAACCTAGTATAATGCCGATAATAAAGGTTGCAACTACCGAAATCCCTGTCATATAAAGCGTTTCTACTGTTGCTTCCCACATTTTATCCCATTTCACATTTGGAAAGAGCTCATTTATCATGTTTTATCACCTCTACTCCAACCTGCTGGGACGTAATAAAATCAATTGCTTTTGAAGTTTCTGAAGCCTCTCCGTCAATATGGATAAACAATGTACCATATGAGCCGTTTTGCGTTTGAGAAATCTTGCCTTGCAAAATATTAACGGTCACTTCGAAATTACGAATAAGATTTGTAATTAATGGCTGTTCTGCAGACTCACCAACAAACCCTAATTGGATTACCGTACCTTGAGGGTAACGTTCAAGTAAATGCTCAATCGTTTCTTTCGTTTCTTCTGGCTCTGTCACCTGCGAAACAAACCGCTTCGTAATTTTCTGCTGCGGGTTTTTGAATACTTCTAACACCTTCCCGGTCTCAACCACTTTCCCATCTTCCATAACAGCAACCCGATGACAAATCTTGCGAATCACATGCATTTCATGAGTAATGAGAACAATCGTTAAACCTAAACGTTTATTAATATCGACCAAGAGCTCTAAAATGGAATCTGTTGTTTGTGGATCGAGTGCAGAAGTCGCTTCGTCACAAAGCAGCACTTTAGGATTGTTCGCCAATGCACGTGCAATTCCCACCCTTTGCTTTTGACCACCACTTAGCTGTGAGGGATAAGCATCCTCTCGACCTTCAAGACCAACAAGCTTAATCAATTCATCCACTCTTTTAAGTCTGATATTCTTTGGAATACCGGCAATTTCCAATGGGAAAGCAATATTCTCGCGAACTGTTCTAGACCAAAGTAAATTAAAATGCTGGAAAATCATGCTGATTTCTTGGCGAGCCTTGCGCAGTTCTTGACCTTTAATTTGCGACACTTGTTTATCAGCAACAGTGACAGAGCCCGCCGTTGGAATTTCCAAACCGTTAAGCATTCTTATCAGTGTACTTTTTCCCGCACCGCTATAACCAATTACGCCAAAAATTTCACCTGCATTTATTTCCATGCTGACATCATCGACAGCTACAACTTTTCCTTTGAGAGAAGAGTACACTTTTTTCACATTTTGTATGGAAATCAAATATTATTCACCTACTTTTAAATCCTATTATTCTTATGAGATAACCAAGTTTTATAAACACTGGCAACTATGCCATTCATAGCTTTAGCTCACAAGCGTTTTTCATTCATAAGAACATGCTGTTCCAACATAGAAATAATTTTCGTCTCCAAACTACATAAAAATGCCTTCCTGCAGACAAGCAGAAAGGCATGCGTTATAAAATGTCCTTTCTCTCATCTATCAAAGCAATGCTTTGTGTGAATTGGCACCATTTCAATCACTTGACGGTTGCCGGGCTTCATCGGGCACATCCCTCCACCTCTCTTGATAAGAGCACACTATTAAATTCCATGTTGAATATGGGTGTTATCATAACATGTAATAACGAACATGTCAATGAAAATATTAAACACTCGAATGGATTCCCCAATCCTCTAAGAAGTGTTAACAGTTAAGTCAATTGATTATTTGAAAGCCTTTGGTCTCTTTTCGATATAGTTTGGAATTGCTAGACGAAATAAAGATTCTAATAATAAAGCGGTTCTCAAACTCCCCTGCCAATCTACTTCTTGGGCTGCAATTGCTTTTCTCAATTTCAAATTTCCCGTTATAATTGCTTCCATAACTTGTTTTTTACCCATTATAAAAACGTTAGCGGCATTCCTTTCGTCCTCATAAATCCGCAGCACTCCATCTTCAATTTGTAAAATCGCTTGTTCTTCATCAGCAATCAATTGAACAGATATTGTTTTATGTAATAAAGGGGTTAAGTGACTTCTTTCATTTACTTCATCAACCAATATACGAAGCAATTCCAGCAATGGTAGCCCTCCTATATGAAAATAATTTCATTTCTTTTACTTGAACTATTTCGATTCAAGAAGAAAAACCCCTTTAAAATTGATTCGACAAATACCAGCATACACCTCACATCAATATCAATTTAAGCGACTGTACTGAAAATACAACGTTTTTATGTAAAAATTTCCCGAGAAATATGTTGGTTATTGTGATTGAGCCGATTTTGCTGTCGAAGCACCAGCTGGACGATTTATGCTTTTAAAAACAGTAAGGAAATAAATAGAGCCAATTAAATAAAGAGACGCTGTGATCGTAAAGACTATTGCATACCCCCAATACGCTCCATACATGATCACAATTCCAGTTGAGACGGGTCCCATCACGGCCCATCCAAGATTGAAAACCATTTGATTTATCGAATTCGCTAAGCCTTTTACAGAATCATTAACCTTCGACATCATCAGCGACGTTTGAATCGGATTTCCCGCATTCATCAACGCCTGCCGAAACAGAAAACCAATTGCTGCTAATGTTAAATTTTCAGTGTATGCTGTAAGTAAAAGAAAAGGTAAAGATGATAATTGAAGAATAACAACTGCTTTTACCTCTCCAAACTTTTTAACCATCATTGGTCCTATGATCATCGCGACTGCTGTAGCAGCTTGGCCTAATGAAATAATTATCCCGATGATTGAGTTTGAAGCCATAAATCTATCTGCAAAATACAAGTTCAAATAAGGGATAACAAGCCCTGCTCCAATTCCTATAATTAATTGTGCTATCGCGAATAAGAGGATGATTTTGAACCCTTCTCGTTGCTGCTGTATTTTCTCCTTTAATGGCAGCTTTTTCTCTTTTTTGACCACTCGATTCTCTTGAAATTTCAATATTGGGATAAATGAAGAGAAATAAAATAGACCTGCAATAATTAACGTTACTCTTATACTCATAAGCGGTGAAAGAAACAGTGAAAAGACATCAGTAAAGATTCCACCAAACAGGTTTCCAATCACACTCGCACCTGTCATAACGGCTGAATAAATACTGAAAAGATGGACTCGTTGAAAGGACTTTGAATTTTCAGCAAGCCAAGGTATGGATGAAACCTGAATAAAAGCCATCGTTAACCCTGTAATGAACGCTAATATAAGTAAAAGTGTTTGAGCTTCAAAAACACCCCTTAAAACAAAAACAATTCCTGTTAAAATACTGCCCATTAGCATCACTTTTTTTCGACCAAAACGATCACTTATCATTCCTGCCGGCACAAGAATCAATGCAGTTGCTAACGATGTCAGGGAAATAACTTGACCATTTACCTGTTCAGCATAACCAAGCTCCCTAATATAAAAATTGTAAATAACCATGAAGATTCCAAACCCAATTTGAGCAAAAACATTCGCTAAAATAGAAAGTTTAATATTTTGATTGTAGCTTTTAATTTGTGAAGACCATTCCTGAAAAAAAGGCATGTGATGGTTCTCCTTTGTTTATTTCGCATTCCTAAATATCATAATCCCAGAACAATTAAAAGTAAACAAAAAATTGCAAAATTAAAAAACAGTGTGTCAAAAGGGAGCCAACCTTTCGTCACACTGTTTTTTAAGCCACTGACTTTAAACCGTTTCTTTAATTATTTCATATAAATAAGGGACTGAATGAAAAGCATAAACCTTCTTCATAATGTGCGACCCATTAAAGAGCAATAAGCATGGTACACTTTCAATTTCCCACTCTAAAGCGAAATTTGGAATATAATTCAAATCACATTTTCCCCAAGTTTCATTTGGAAATAGTTTCTCCACGATTTCAAGCATTTTTCCTGCCACCTGACAGGTACCACATAGAGGTGTATATAAATAAAGGAAAAAAACGTCCTCTTGTTCCATTAAATTGAGTATATCTTGTGCGCTCAAGTCTTTCATATTTCGCTTGCTCCCTCACATGTTTAGTTGCCCTAATAAAATATAATCATTCCTATTTATATAATAACACGAGAAGAGACTCTTCTCGAAAGTTGTAATAGAAGAGCCTCAAAGGAAACTTAATCTCCACACCTTATCCTAAAGTAGGATCATGATTGTGTAAGAAGATTGAGTTTGTTTATTTAATTTCTACACATTAGGGTCTAAATGCTTCTTTTCTGTTTCTGCAATATATACTGCGCACGCTGCATCGCCTGTTATATTGACAGCTGTACGTGTCATATCTAACAAGCGATCAATGCCGATAATAAGGGCAATACCTTCTGCAGGTAATCCAACAGAGCTTAGGACCATAGCAAGCATGATGAGACCGACACCAGGCACACCTGCAGTTCCAACACTTGCTAGAACTGCTGTCAAAATAACTGTAATAATTTGCACAACGGTTAGTTCTACCCCATATACCTGTGCAATAAATATGGTGGCAACCCCTTGCATGATGGCTGTTCCATCCATATTGATTGTCGCTCCTAACGGTTGAACAAAGCTGCTAATTGATTCAGGAACTTTTAGGTTTTTTTGAGCAGTTTCCATTGAAACAGGCAATGTAGCATTACTGCTTGATGTACTGAAGCCTACCGTCATTGCGGGGAAAAAGCCTGTAAAAAATTGAACAGGGTTGCGTTTTGCTAAAAATAGCACGGTTCCCCCGTAAGTTAAAATGGAATGAAGCAAGAGCGCACCTAGTACAACGACAAAATATAACCCCATTGCTTTAAATGCCGCAAAGCCCTGGCTCCCAATCGCTGATGCAATCAACCCGAAAGTACCGTACGGAGCTGTTTTCATAACAAGATTAACAAGATACATCATGATCTCATTTCCTTGTTCCATTAGATTTAAAACGCCTCTCGTTTTATCCCCTAGAACAGTGAGCGCAAATCCTATGAATACTGAAAAGACGATAATTTGAAGCATATCTCCTTCAGCCATTGCCAATACAGGATTCGTAGGGATCATATTTAATAGAGTATCGATAAATGGTGGTGCCTCAGCATCTACAAACTGTTGACCTTCACTTTCTGTAATAGAAAGATCAAAACCTCCGCCAGCCCCAGGTTGAACAACAAGCGCTAGCATGATCCCAATTGTTAACGCAATCGCAGTCGTTAAAAGAAAGTAACTTATTGTTTTTAAGCCTATTCTTCCAAGTTTTTTTGGATCTCCTAACCCTGCTACTCCCAGGACAATTGAGAAAAAAACAATTGGTACAACAAGCATTTTAATCAAATTAATGAAGATCGTTCCTAACGGTCCAAATAAATAAGTATCGGTATACTGGAATATTTCCTGACCCAAAAAATTTACTACTAATCCAACAATAGCTCCTAAACCCAAGCCAATTAAAATTTTTTTAGTTTGAGACATAAATGACCTCCTTGAAGTAAGTTTTCTTGAACCAATCTCATTTTCCGCTTCTACGAATATATAAGTGCTATTCGTTTCATATAAAATTGATTCGAGTGTTAAAAGAAAAATTGATGCTGAAGGATATTAATGGAAGTTTTGCATTTGGAGAAAATAAAAATCACGAAAGGGGATGATTCGTGATCAAGAGCTCATCAATTCTCTCTCCTAATGCTTACGGGGTTAGCTGTCGGATTCGGATGAAGAGTAATACCCTACCTTAACTAAAAAGGATTCACCCCAAGTGCAATCTGCACAAATTGGTTCCCCCGCTTTCCTTTATGGAAACTCAGCCAAAACTAGTGTGTTCTTATTACGTACTCGTCTTTTCTAACAAGAACACTTAATTATTTTAATATAGCAAATTCAGTTTTGTAAATATATTTATATCAGGGTAATAATATCCAACTTGAATTTTAATAGAGTATACATAATCATTTGCAAGTAGGATAAGCTTAAAAACTTCACGGTGATTTTTAGTAAATCTTTATCGAAATACTTTCAATAAAAAAATTATTAAGTAAAATACATCTGTTCCTCTTTTATTTTTTGTTTTTTTAAAATTTTCACTCAATAACATTTACAAAACCTTTACAAATCATTAATGTTCAATTTACAAAGTATCGATATTCTTTACATTGGGGCAAAATAAAGGCAACTGAAAACAGATAACATTTTTTGGGGGTATAAGATTGGGATACAAAATAAAAATGGCAATGTTGATGCTCTGCTTAACCTTACTATTATCTGCATGCGGGGTAAAAAAAGAAGAAAAAAAGGGTGCCTCTGCGCACCATTCACATACATTAGCGATTTCAGGTTCTACCTCGGTCGGTCCGTTAGCTGAGAAATTAGCTGAAAAATATGAGGAAATAGATAATATTAAGATAGAAATAAATCAAATTGGTTCATCGGCTGGTATTACAAATGCCATAAATGATGTCTCAGAGATTGGTATGTCATCTCGTGAATTGAAGGAAGAGGAGAAAGCACGTTTACAAGAAACCATTATCGCTTATGATGGGATAGTTGTAGTCACCCATCCAAGTAACAAAGTGAAGGATTTGACAATGGAACAAATAAAAGACATTTTTACCGGGAAAATTACCAATTGGAAGGATCTTGGTGGAGATGACTTGGAGATTGTCGTCGTCTCCCGTGAGGATGGATCAGGCTCCCGTGATGCTTTTCAAGAAATTGTTGGCTATTCTTCAGGAGAATTAATCAGAAATGCTATAGTGGCAAGCGGAAATGGGAATATTAAAACGACGGTTGCTACCAATAAGCACGCTGTTGGATTTATCTCATTCGAGTATATAGATGAATCTGTATCTACAGTGAATGTCAATGGAGTGGAGGCAACTGCAGAAAATGTCCTTTCTCAAAAATATAGCTTAGCTCGTCCATTCCTATTTGTCCATAAAGAAGAAAGCCTTACAGAAGAAGGTCAGAGATTTATTGATTATATATTAAGTCCAGAAGGACAAGCGATTGCTGCGGAAACAGGAGCGATCCCCATAAAATAACAAATGTTCAATTTGTATAAGCAATATTGGAGGTCAAAGGGATGACAAGCCTACCGTTAAAAAAAGAAACAGAAAAGATCGGAAAGTCCAACAAAAGAAAATATAGATTAGAGAAATTCTCAGGAAATTTATTCTTGTTTTGTGCACTTCTTTCCGTCATCAGTTTATTACTGATTATTTGCTTTGTATTTTATAAAGGTGCCCATCCATTTCTAGCAGAAGGTTATCGTTTTTTGGATTTTCTATTAGGAAGTGACTGGGTTCCAAGCGAAGATAAATTCGGCATTCTCCCCATGATTATAGCTTCTTTATATGCAACCATAGGTGCTTTGATCATTGGTGTACCTATCGGGTTACTTACAGCCATCTTTTTAGCTGAAATTGCACCAAAAAGTATTGCCAAAATTATCTCACCGGCCGTACAGCTTTTAGCTGGAATCCCTTCTGTTTTATATGGTGTTTTTGGACTTGCAATCATTGTTCCTTTTTTACAAAATCATTTAGGGTTAATTAAAGGCCAAAGCTTAATTGCCGTAATCCTTGTGTTAGCGATTATGATGCTACCTACAGTTGTTACAGTTGCAGAAACATCTATACGAGCGGTACCCAAGACTTACAGAGAAGGCTCTTTAGCTTTAGGTGCTTCCCCTATTGGGACCATCTTTAAAGTTGTTGTACCAGCAGCAAAGTCTGGCATCATGACAGCAATTGTACTAGGGATGGGTAGAGCAATAGGAGAAACAATGGCGGTTATATTAGTTGCAGGAAATAGCTTAATTATACCGACTAGTTTAACAGACAGTGTCCGCCCATTAACGACCAATATTGCTTTAGAGATGGGTTATGCTTTTGGTACGCATCAAGAGATGCTATTTGCAACAGGAATTGTTTTATTCTCATTTATTCTAATCTTAAATTTTACATTGGCTAGAATTAGCTCGAAAGGTGGAAATTGAGTTGAGAAAGCTGAAGGATAACCTATTACTTACTCTGCTTTGGTTTGCAGCTTTCTTAACAGTTGCAGTACTTGTTACAATTGTCGGCTACATCTTTTATAAAGGCATGGGATTGATTAGTTTTAATTTTATATTTGGCGACTATTCCCCATCAGGTGATGGTGGAATATGGCCAATGGTTGTCACGACAATATACACAATCGCCATCTCCCTTATCATCGCTACACCTGTCGGAATCCTTGCTGCAGTTTACCTGCAGGAATATGCAAAACAAGGCAAATTAGTTCGATTAATTCGGTTTGCAACAGAAAGCTTAACGGGTATTCCATCTATTATATATGGATTATTTGGCGCTGTATTTTTTGTCACTACACTGAAATTAGGTATGTCTATTATCTCTGCATCATTAACCTTAACGATTATTGTATTACCAGTAATTATTCGGACTACAGAAGAATCATTAAAGACGGTCCCTCGAACTTACCGTGAGGGCTCACTCGCGCTAGGCACTACTAAACTTCAAACATTATACAAGGTCATTTTGCCAAGTGCTATGCCCGGTATACTCTCTGGGCTCATTCTTTCGATGGGAAGAATTATCGGAGAATCCGCTGCTATCTTCTTAACAGCAGGAACCGTTGCTGCAATGCCTTCTAGCATTTTCTCATCTGCGAGAACATTGACTGTTCACTCTTTTTTAGTGACACAAGAAGCAGGAGATATTGAGCTTGCTGCAGCAATTGGAATTGTTCTCATTGTAATCATTCTAATTCTTAATTTCTCTGCAACATTCATATCGAAGAAATTAAATAAGGCCGACTATTAAAAAGAGGTGAGATACTTGAATACAACATTTGTGGAGAGAAAACAAATAACCGAAGAAATAACGGCAGATAACACTCAACTTAGTAAACAAACGAAAATTAGTGTAAAGGACTTAAATTTATTTTATGGGGACAAGCAAGCATTATATGATGTATCCATTAATATTAAGGAAAAAGAAGTAACCGCGTTAATCGGTCCTTCAGGATGTGGAAAATCAACGTTTTTGCGTACATTAAATCGTATGAATGACCTTATTGACAGTGTAAAGATCAACGGAGAAATCATCATTGACAGTGATGACATTTATCGCTCTAATGATGTAATTAAACTCCGTACAAAAGTTGGAATGGTTTTTCAAAAGCCTAATCTATTTCCAATGAGCATTTATGATAATGTTGCGTATGGTCCACGTATGCAAGGCATCAAAAATAAGTCGAAGTTAAATAAGATTGTTGAGGAAAGCCTGCGCGGTGCAGCGATTTGGGATGAAGTTAAGGATCGGTTGAAAAGTTCTGCACTTGGACTTTCAGGCGGTCAGCAACAAAGGGTTTGTATAGCAAGAGCCATCGCCATGAAACCAGATATCATCTTAATGGATGAACCAACATCTGCATTAGATCCTATTTCCACATTAAAAGTTGAAGAATTAATCACAACTATGAAAAATGACTATACCATTGTTATTGTTACACACAATATGCAACAGGCAGCACGTGTATCAGATAGGACTGCTTTTTTCTTAAGTGGAGAAATTATTGAGTTTGATGAAACAAGTAAGATTTTTTCAATGCCAAATGACCAAAGAACCGAGGATTATGTTACCGGTCGGTTTGGATAAGGGGAGGCAAATTAATGGTCGTTCGTGAAAATTTTGAAAATAGCCTGCAGGAATTGCAAACAAAGATGACAGAAATGGGAGAATTGGCAATATCATCATTAGAAAAGGCTTTTACCGCCTTTAAAACACAAGATATCGAATTAGCTTTAAGAGTCATTGAAGAGGATAATGAAATTGATGATCTTGAAGAAGAAATTAATCAATTCGCCATTTGGCTTACCGTTAAAGAACAACCGGTGGCGAGAGATTTACGCAAAATTATTGGAGCTATAAAAATTTCCTCCGAGATAGAAAGGATTGCTGACTTTGGAGTAAATATTGCTAAGTCTGCCATCAAAATAGGCAGTGAACATTCCTTAATTTCATTGACACAACTTGAATCAATGAAGGATGCATGCATAAATATGTTGCAAAAAGCTCTGCAATCATTTATTGATGAGAATATTGTGCTAGCAAAAGAAGTTGGTGATATGGATGATGTCGTTGACGAATACAGCAATGAAACGTATAAGCAATTAACCACTTACTTAAGTGAGCACCCTGAAGAAACCAATCAGCTCGTACAATTATTATTTATCAATCGTTATCTTGAAAGAACTGCTGACCATATCACCAATATTGCTGAAAGTGCGGCATATCTTATAAAAGGCCGGAGATACGATTTGAATTAATAAATAAAGAGAGGAGGCGTATATTTTTGCCCCTCTCTTATTTCAGTTTAAATATCTATAAACCGTATAACTGGTTTAGTTATTTTAATGTACACACTTCAGCTAAAAAAGGAACGGTCATTTGACTTTAGAAGGATTTCAAATTGTAAATGCAGACCTAAATGAGCTTAAGCGTAATATTATTTGTTTTTTAATCAGCGGTTGCAGGATATACTTGATGAAAATCGATTCAGTGATTAAAAATATTCACTCGCACTTTTAGCATCGCAGCTATTTCAAGAGTCAACTTTCCAAATACTCTGTATGCACATCTATATTCGCTGCTAAAAGAACGGTAGCTAAATGGTGCTCTGGCGCGCTTGCAACCTCCCGATACATCTTATCTATATAAAGATGCTCAACCTCCGGCAATTCGCGAATAAATTGTCTTCTTAACTTTTCTCCGGCATCATCCGCATCCACTAAAATATATACTTCTTTGCCGCTTATATAATCCACTAACTCATCAAGGCGAGAAATACTAATCGTACCATTCGTACAAATAATTTCAATTGGCTCCTTTATAATACTTTTCACCTTTCGTTTGTCAGAGGTTCCTTCAACGATGATAATCTTTTCTGTGTTCGAATCAAGCATCTTTATCACCCATCAACGAAAATTGTATTTGCCACACTATATGTATTCTAGTAGGAAAGGTTCTTCTCCTGCTTGTCATGAACCATAAACTGTAACGAACTGGATGTCCTATGCTCGATTTATCATTTTCTAGTAAAAAACGCCCCTAATTAGGAGCGCCTACTATTTTTTTGTTTAGTCTTCTTTAATTAAGCTTGCATATTCATCAGCAGACATTAGAGCATCCACATCGCTAGCATTGGCTGGCTCAATGACAATCATCCATGCTTTTTCATAGGGAGATTCATTGACAAATTCCGGACTGTCATTTAAATCTTCGTTGATTGCGACCACTTTTCCACTAATAGGTGCGTATAATTCAGAAACAGTTTTCACCGATTCTACACTCCCAAATGGTTCATTGGCAACCACCTCATCCCCGATCTCAGGAAGCTCAACAAAGACGATGTCCCCTAATTCTGATTGCGCAAAATCCGTAATTCCAATCCGTGCTGTTTCCCCTTCAAGCTTGACCCATTCATGTTCTTTTGAATAACGCAGTTCTTTTGGTGTGTTCATGCAAATCCCTCCAAAATAATTGTACTGTTACATTAACGCTGTTTTCGTTTTGATTGAAGATTTTTTGTAAACATCTTAAAACAGACATTTCAACCCCATACTTCACTACGAGGCAGATTTGATTTTTGCACGGCACTTTTCGCTACAACATCATCGTGATTTTACGAGGGAAAAAATATAGTCTTTAAAGAGTTTTTCCCATCTCTCCGATGTTTTTCGCAAAGAACCCGCATCATCATGACCGTTTTTTATCCATCAATCCCCTTGTTTTTTACGAGCAAAGGTTATTGTAACCAGAATTAAATTTTTGCAACAAATATTTATTGTCCTGAAAAAAGACTTTCATACAGAGTGTAGACAAAGTCAAAAATAAAATCAGTTCTCTTCAGGCTGAGTGAAAACGTTTGTTTTCGAGGCGCGAAGCCTTGGGAGGAGCGGAGTTACCATAATAGGTAATGAGCACCGGACAAGACGAGCAACAAAGAAAGCGAGCGTTTGTCAACAGCCTGTTTCATATTCATTTTCTTTAAATCCCAAAATGACGTTATTGCCGTCTGTCAATAACGGACGCTTAATGAGCATACCATCAGAAGCAAGAATATCAAGCAGTTCGTCCTCGGAAGCGGTCTTCATCTTGTCTTTTAAACCAAGCTCTCTGTATTTCATCCCACTTGTATTAAAAAACTTTTTCAGTTCCAATCCGCTGCTTTTATATAGGTGCTCAAGCTCTGAACGAGAAGGCGGATCTTCAACAATATGTACTTCCTTATACGAAATTTCATGGTTATCGAGCCACTTCTTAGCATTTCGGCAAGTCCCACATTTCGGATACCAATAAAAGGTTAATGCCATGTTTTCACCTACCTATGTTATGTTATCCATATTTAGATAAAGTTTGCCATCTATATTTGAATAGTACCATATGAGCCTGGTCATCACAACGATCGAGATAGACTCTTTCTTTCAACTTTAACGAATTCCCCGTCCAAACAAAACAAAAGATGGTCTCTTCCGAAAGCATGATTATGTGTAGGATCAGTATTAGGATGGTGATCGCTGCCTGCAAGTGCAGGTCTTCAAGTACACAACGACAACAAAGGAAGGAGAGCGGCAATAGCAATCAAATTCAGCGATTTGTGCAGAAGGTCCGTTCCTATCCCCGTGTACGGAAAGGTAACACCCTCCAAAACTTATACAACGTCCTAATCTTACAGAGAAGAGGCAGAACATCTATGTCACAACGATGAATGAAATCAAACAGATCTACGCGAAACGCAAGGAGACAATTGAACGTGTCCTTGCGGATGCGAAGGACAAGCAGGGGATGCGATGGACAACCTTACGAGGTCTTAAAAACAAGTTATGCAGGCAATGTACAAATGATAATTTAAATATGTACAGGATTGCTTGAATAAATATGTACAAAATTGACAACAGAATTCATACTAATCTTGGGTAATTAGTATGTACATAAAATGAAATGTAGAAACAGACTTTGAGATTAACAGTCCTTCGGAGTTACCAAAATTCAAACAAGTAATGGAGCATTTAAAAATGAAAATAAATAAAAGTCAGTTAGCTAGGGATTTGGGTGTGGATCGTAGAACAATTGATAAATATCTAAATGGTTTTATTCCAAAACGTAAGCGTGATAAGCCTTCAAAAATCGATGCTTATTATCAAATAATATCAGCACTTCTATCAGAGGATTCAAAGCAGCAGTTTTATTATCGTAGAGTGCTTTGGCAATATTTAAAGGATAATCATGGTCTTGATGGTTCAGCTTCTACATTCAAAGCTTATATTGCGAGAACACCCAGAACTTAAAGCATATTTTGATGAGGACAAAATAATTACCTCTCCTAAAGGAGCAGCTCGTTTTGAAACTCCAGCTGGTAAACTAGCACAATTAGATTGAAAAGAAAGCATTCCCTTTGAAACAAAAGATGGTCATAAATTCCAAAGAGTGGGATAAAATCTTTCAAGAGACGAAGATAGCAAATGCGATTTTAGATCGCATTTTACATCACGCAACAGTCGTTTCAATTGTGGGTGATTCCTATCGGTTAAAGGATCATTTAACAAAGGAAAACGAGTGATTTTGTACATCCTTACGCAAGTGAAATTGTACATATTTGTGTTGACATTTATAAGGTGTATTCGGACAGAACAAGGAAAACAAGAAAGACATTTGTCCGAATGAGAGGTGTATTCGGACAGAACAACGAAAGCGAGAAAAATATTTGTCCGAATGAGAGGTGTATTTGGACCAAACGGGAAAAGCGAGAAAGATATTTGTCCGAATGAGAGGTGTATTCGGACAGAACAACGAGTGAAACTTTTAAGGTCAAGTCCGAATAAGCTCCCAATTCGACTAACCAGAATAAATGTAGTCTGCAAGAGTCCAATATTTAAAACAATCTGCGGAACCAACGTTATTTGCGTTCTCCCTCGACAGAACAGAGGAAAGCAGTTCTAGAAATACTGCAAAAATAGACGGCTGAAAACTTTTCAAGTGGCTCAAGCGACTGCTCCGGAGGCTCACCGCCCCCCGGAAAGCAAGCGTCTGGAGAGGAAATCAACGTTTTTAGCGCAATTCCAATCCAAAAATGACAAAATCCATCGATAGGGAGCCCTTTCGATGGATTTTGTCGACAGTCTGAAGCTCCCCTCAATATGAAGGGAGCTTTACTTTAAGAAAACTTTGTCTGAACTCTTATAATACGTATCTCTCTGCATCAATTAACTTAAGGGACGCTTCGCGCTTTTTAGCAATGACATTAATCGGTGTGTGGCGAGTAAGCTTACGAAGTGTCGAAATCATCATCCGCAATGTGTCACCACTCTCAACCGCCACCAATGTTTCTTTTGCATCTGCTTCGATTTTATTAAAGGCTTCTTGACAGAAAATTTGTGTATAAAGAAGCTTTTGCTGATTCTTCTCAAGACCTGTTTTAGCAATTGCTTTTTCTGTGCGCAAAATAACAGATTCCATTGCATAAACATTCGCAATAATGTCAGCTACATTTACGAAGATTTCCTGCTCTTTATCGACATCTTTTCCGTATTTTTGAGCAGCAAGACCAGCAGCAAGCAACGAGATTTTCTTTCCATTGCCAACAAGAAGCTTCTCTTGTGCTAATGGTTCATCACCTGGTTCTTCTGGCATCAGCATCATTAACTCTTCTTGTAAGGCCATCGCTTTTTGGAAGAGCGGCAGCTCGCCCTTTAGGGCCTTCTTCAAATAAGTGCCTAAGACGAGGAGACGATTGATTTCATTTGTACCTTCAAATATTCGGTTAATACGTGAGTCCCGGTAAGCACGAGCAATTTCGTATTCTTCCATGAATCCGTAACCACCATGAAGCTGAACTCCTTCATCTACAACATAGTCAAGCACTTCTGTATTGAAAAACTTTCCTAAAGAGCATTCAATTGCGTACTCGGCAATTGAGGCAGCTACTGCCTTCCCTCCATTGACTTCTTCATCAGTAAGCTTGCTCATCCGCTCTTCGAATAATCCTACGGTGCGGTATATGGAGCTTTCTGCAGCATATAATTTCGATGCCATCGTCGCAATTTTTTCTTTTGTTAAATTGAAAGCAGATATCGGTGTTTTAAATTGCTGACGTTGATTCGTATATGGAATGGTAATCTCTAATGCCCGTTTCGCTCCCCCTAATGCACCAACGCCTAATTTATAGCGGCCAATGTTCAAAATATTAAAGGCAATAATATGGCCTCTGCCGATTTCACCTAATAAATTCTCTACTGGCACTTCCGCATCTTCAAGAATAAGCGTACGAGTTGATGAGCTTTTAATTCCCATTTTATCCTCTTCAGCACCGGTGGATACCCCAGGAAATTCTCTTTCAACAATAAAAGCTGAGAATTTATCGCCGTCTATTTTTGCATAAACGACAAATACATCCGCAAATCCAGCGTTGGTAATCCATTGTTTTTCTCCATTTAATAGATAATGTGTGCCGGCATCGTTAAGCTTTGCTACCGTTTTTGCTCCAAGTGCATCAGAACCAGAGCTAGGTTCTGTTAAAGCATAAGCGGCAATTTTTTCTCCAGTTGCCAGCTCAGGAAGATACTTTTTCTTTTGTTCTTCGTTCCCAAAAAGGACAATTGGAAGAGAACCAATACCGACGTGGGCCCCATGGGTAATTCCAAATCCACCGGCAATCGCCATTTTTTCAGCAATCAACGCAGAGCTCACCTTATCAAGCGCAAGACCTCCGTATTCTTCAGGAACGTCTGCTCCGAGGAGACCCAGCTCCCCCGCTGATTTTAACAGTTTCACAGAACGATCAAACTCATGCTTTTCAAGATACGGCACTTCAGGTAAAACCTCATTAACAACGAAATCCTCTGTTGTTTTGGCAATCATTACTTGCTCATCGGAAAAATCCTCTGGAGTAAAGACTTGTTCATAGCTCACATCTTCAATAAGAAAGCTTCCACCTTTAATTAGGTTTTCAGTTTGATTTGACATGCGAAAATTCCTCCATTCATTTTAAAGAGATGTATTATTTACACCCCAGATTTAACGTTGCTTACAGCAGCTCAAATACTCCAGCCGCACCCATTCCGCCGCCGATACACATCGTGACGACGCCAAATTGTTCATTGCGACGCTTCATTTCATGTATTAAGGACAATGTTAATTTCGCACCTGTACAGCCAAGCGGATGTCCCAGGGCAATGGCCCCTCCGTTAACATTCACCTTTTCTTCATCCAATCCAAGCTCGCGAATGACTTGAAGGGATTGTGAAGCAAATGCTTCATTCAATTCAAATAGACCAATATCAGACAGTTCTAGTCCAGCTAGTTTCAAAGCTTTCGGGATAGCCACAACCGGGCCAACACCCATAATTTCAGGCGGTACGCCACCAACGGCGAAGGATCTGAACTTGACAAGCGGCCTTAGCCCTTGTGCTTCCGCTTTTTCTCGATCCATTATCAGCACAGCAGCAGCACCATCACTCGTTTGCGAGGAGTTCCCTGCGGTAACAGAACCTGTAACTGAAAAAGCCGGTCGTAATTTAGCCAATGTTGCCACCGTCGATTCAGGACGAACCCCTTCATCTTCGCTAAAAGTAAATGTTTTTTCGACAAGTTTGTTCTTGCTGTCCACATAACGATTTATGACTTCGACCGGGACAATTTCGTCAACAAATTTCCCTTCTTGAATTGCCTTGGCAGCTCTTTGATGACTGCGTACAGCAAAAGCATCCTGATCCTCTCGTGTGATTCCGTATTTTTTTGCTACTTCCTCAGCTGTATGGCCCATGCCCATATAATATTCAGGAGCTGTTTCAGCAAGTTTGGCATTTGGACGGACGACATGCCCCATCATCGGCACCATGCTCATTGACTCTGCTCCGCCTGCTAGAACCGTATCAGCATGACCGATCATAATTTTTTCAGCTCCATAAGCAATCGTTTGCAGACCTGAGGAACAATAACGATTGACTGTTACAGCCGGAACAGTGTCAGGTAGGCCAGCCAAAGCGCCAATATTTCGCGCCATATTCAAACCTTGTTCAGCTTCAGGCATGGCACAACCAATAATTAAGTCATCGATATTTCCTTCGTACCCGCCCGCTCTTCTTAACGTTTCCTTGACAACAAGAGCACCTAAATCATCGGGCCTCATATTTGCAAGCGAACCCTTCTTTGCTTTTCCGACCGGAGTACGCGCTCCTGCAACAATTACCGCTTCTCTCATCTTATTCCCTCTCTTTCTGCTCATTTTTAGGTAAAATCTCGTTATCTACTAACCAGTTTTACTTCCAGTTTCAAAATCTTATAGCCGATTTTATTTTGAGCCGCTTTTTGCATTTACTCACTCCAAACGTTTAATGGAATAAGAGCAATGCCTAAGGCAGAATCAACAGCAGCATATAACGACTTAAAACAAAATCTCACAAGATTAGGAGCGAATGAAAACAATGTTCACTCTAATTTCACTAATCGCATTGTATAAATCGCTCTTTTACCTCATTGCCTTCTATACTCTAGTTACGTAACGGCTTTCCTTTAAGAAGCATATGCTGCATGCGCTGCTGGGATTTTGGTTCTGTAACAAGACTTAAGAAAGCCTCCCTTTCTAGATCCAGCAAGTACTGTTCATCAACTTCTGTACCATATGGAACCTTTCCACCTGCGATAACATAGGCAAGTTTCTTGGCAATCTTCATATCATGTTCAGAAATATAACCAGAATAGAACATATTTTGCGCACCCAGCAGCAGTGTTGCATAACCAGGCTCCCCTACAACAGGGACTTTTTTACGAATTGGAGGTGTGTAGCCTTGCTCATGAAGGGCAAGAACAACTTGCTTGGCGTCATAAATTAAGTGATCGCCATTAACACTGATGCCATCAGCTTTGTTTAAGAAATTAAGTTCACGAGCCTCTTCTCCAGAAGTTGAAACCTTTGCCATTGCAATTGTCTCAAAAACAGCGTTCGCCACTTTTTGCAAATCAAAGTCGACACCATTTGGCAAGCTGTTCAAATGCTTCAAGTAAAGCTCTTTATTTCCGCCGCCTCCCGGAATAAGACCCACTCCGGCTTCAACAAGACCCATATAGGTTTCGGAGGAAGCTTGAATATGAGCCGTAGGCAAGCAAACCTCCGCACCTCCACCGAGTGTCATTCCAAATGGAGCAGCTACAACCGGTTTGCGGCTATACTTAATTTTTAAGCTTGCCTGTTGAAAATGTCTTACGACCATATCTAATTCGAATACGTCGTCTTGTGCTTCCATCAAAATCATCGCCAGATTGGCACCGACGCAGAAATTTTTCCCTTGATTACCAATAACAAGACCTTTATAATTTTTTTCTACTTCGTCAATCGCAAAATTAATCATCTGTAAAATATCTAAACCAATTGCATTGCTTTTGGAGTGGAATTCTAGCAATGCTACCCCATCACCGATATCAATTAAGCTTGCACCGCTATTCTTTTTGATAACCCCTTTTTGTTTCTTCATTTTTGCTAGATTGATAACTTTTGGATTTTCTTCTACTAATTTATACTCACCATTTTCGTAAACATACAAATGGCCTTGTTCATCCTCTTTGTAGAATGAGGTAAACCCTTGAGCAAGCATGTCTTTTACCCAAGCTGGAACTGCTATACCCTGCTCTTCCATTTTTTGCACGGATTTTTCAACACCAATTGCATCCCATGCTTCAAATGGTCCTTGCTGCCAGCCAAAGCCCCATTTCATGGCTCGATCGATCGCCACAATGTCGTCTGCTATATGTCCCAGTAAGTCTGCGGAATAAACAAACACAGGACTAAAAATATTCCATAATAATTCTCCAGCTCGATCATCCGCAAATACAAGCGTTTTCATTTTATTGTTTAAACCTTTTGCCTGCTTCGCCATCTCAATCGAAGGTGCCTCTAGTTTTTTACGAGGTCCATACTCAAGGGAAGTAGGATCGATTTCAAGAATTTCTTTCCCTTTTTTCAAGAAAAAGCCTTGGCCTGACTTACTTCCAAGCCAGCCTTTTTCAATCATTTTCTGTAGAAATGGCGGCACCTCGAACACTTCTTTTTCCGCGCCCTCAACTTGGTCATATACATTTCGTGCCACATGAGCAAATGTATCAAGTCCAACTACATCAAGAGTTCTAAACGTGGCGCTCTTCGCTCTGCCAATAAGCGGCCCAGTAACAGAGTCCACTTCACCGACACTATAGCCACGATTTAACATTTCACGAACTGTAATAAGCAAACCATATGTTCCGATTCGATTGGCAATAAAATTTGGGGTGTCCTTTGCTTCTACTACACCTTTACCAAGAACATCCTCACCAAACGTTTTCATGAATGAAAGTACTTCTTTTTCAGTATGCTTCGTTGGAATGACTTCCAAGAGCTTTAAATAACGTGGAGGGTTGAAAAAATGGGTTCCGAGAAAATGCTTTTGAAAATCCTCCGAACGTCCTTCAGCCATCGCTTCCACCGAAATTCCCGAAGTGTTTGAACTTACAATGCTTCCCTGCTTGCGGTATTTATCAACCTTTTCAAAGATTTGCTGTTTAATGGTGAGATTCTCTACAACGACTTCAATGATCCAATCGACGTCACTCAATCGTTGTAGATCGTCCTCAAAATTCCCCGCTTCAATTAAGGCAAGATTCTTCTTGGAAGTTAGAGGTGCTGGTTTTTGCTTTAAAAGCTTTTGGAGTGCCGTTTCGCTGATGCGATTGCGCACCCTTTTATCATCTAGCGTAAAGCCTTGCGCTTTTTCTGCGTCCGTTAGTTCTCGAGGCACAATATCAAGCAATAATGTGGGGATTCCAATATTCGCTAGGTGAGCGGCAATCCCAGAACCCATCACACCAGATCCAAGAACAGCAGCTTTTTTAATTTGTTGAATCAATTCCATCTCCTCCTTCAAGTCCTTGAATGAATACTCATTCATTTTTTAACTAAAAAAAATATTGCTGAATTAAGGAAAGTGAAACTCGTATGCAAAAGCAACTATGAATTTGCTTTTTTAAACGATGTTGATACTAAGAGGTATCCCTTCTGCTTTTACATAGAAATAACCACCATAAAGTGGTATCTGTTACTATCATCATAAAATATTTGTACTCTTTCCGCAATAATTAGATGCGTAATTTTTAAATTTTTTCGAAAGTTTGCTTTTTATAATTTTATGATTAACGGGCATGTTAACATTGAATTCTATTTGTGGAGGTGTTTATATGGCAAAACGGAAAAATAATCCATCAAAGGCCGGAGTCAGTGCAGCCAGCGTTCAAGGAAATGCAGGACCAGGCTCTGAGATGGGCGACAAGGATAAGAAGAACAGTCAAAATAATCAATTTAAAAGATAAATCGTTTGCTCAACAATTCTGTTTAACCAAGCACATGAAAAAAATTTTACTGATTTTGTTGACATTCTCTTTAAATGGCATTATTATAAAGATATAGTTGATAATGATTATCATTACCAACTGTAGGAACGGCATTGACTGTGCCTTTTCATAGCGAGTACCTTTCCTAATCATAGATGTTAGGCTCAATTTACCCCCTCAACTTAAATTGGGCCCCCCTTCGTTTAAAAAGTCCGTATTTTTACGGACTTTTTTATTTTAAAATATAGATGAAACACCAATGTGGTTAGATTTCCACTCCGGGTGGACGCTTTTTCGCGGGCGGGGTCGAGTCGTTTTATTTAAAATGGTGTTTTTATAATAATACATTTTTGGGATTCGTTGCTTAACTTTGACTCTAAATAAATTTTGAGTCAAAGTTTTAAGAATATAACTGCGGATTGGAGCGAAGGGCGCTTGACTCCTGGGGGATTAGCGGGACATGTGAGACCCCACAGGAGCATCAGCGACGAGGAGGCTCACCGCCCGCCCCCCGGAAAGCAAGCGCCCGAAGCGGAAATCAGCCTTTTTCCCACCATTCCTAAACGAAAAAATAACAAAAGGTAACGAGAAAGGCTTCTCACTACCTTTTGTCGACAATATGAAGTCCGTATTTTTACGGACTTTTTTCATATTCTCTTCGGATAATGCTACCAAATCAGGAAACAATAACTTCATATCCTTATTCTTAGGAGAATGCATTCTATGAAAAGTCCACTTTTGAAAAAAAATCAAAAAATGCAAGAGCTTGTAAAGATTCTAAAAAAATCAAATGACTTTAAACATGTACAGTACATGAATGAGCAAACAGAAGAACATTTTTCATTAATGTTTATGTCTACAATGGTGGAGGAAAAAATCATTCATGAAAGTATTCTTCCATTTCTATTAGAAGGAAATTTTCACCGTTTAGAGGATGTTAAAAAAATAGTTCCGCTTGAAGAGATTGAGTTTTCTGAAGATCCATTAGAAATAGAAAAAAAGCTCTTTAATGGTTTTGTCGTTCTTTTACTTGAAAAAGAAAAGAATAACTACTGTTTTTTAGGAGCTCACAAAGAAGTCGGCAGAACCATTGGTGTACCGGAAGTTGAATTCAGTGTTATTGGGCCAAAAGAATCCTTTGTTGAATCGATCGAACAAAATTTGAATTTAGTAAGAAAAAGAATTCCGGTAAAGGATCTCATCATCGAGGAACAAACGATCGGCAAATACTCTAAAACAAAAGTCGCCATACTCTATTTAGAAAATATGGCGAATACGGAGAATGTTAACACCGTACGGCAGCGCCTTCAGGAAATTGAGTTTGATCAGATCACCGATAGCTCCTATATCATTCAAATAATATCGGATAATCAAAATTCACCTTTTCCGCAACTTCTAGATACGGAAAGGCCCGATCGGGTCTCATCCAGCATTATTGAAGGGAAGGTTGCCATCATCGTCGATGGATCACCACATGTACTTATTGGCCCAACTACATTAGTCGAGTTTTTCAGTTCTTTCGAAGACTATTTCCTAAACTGGCTCATTTCTTCATTCTTTCGATTGATTCGTTTTTTTGCGGTAATGTTCTCCATACTAGTAACACCGGTTTATGTTGCTACTTTAAGCTATCATTACGAATTAATTCCTAGAGATCTTTTAAATGCCCTTGTAGCTTCACGAATGGCGATTCCCTTTCCCCCCATTCTGGAAGCGCTCTTTCTTGAACTTACAATCGAATTGCTTAGAGAGGCTGGAGCCAGGCTTCCAACAAAAGTTGGCCAAACAATCGGTATTGTTGGAGGAATTGTCATTGGAACTGCAAGTGTTGAAGCGGGGCTTACAAGTAATGTGTTGCTCATCATTATTGCACTAGCTGCTTTGGCTTCCTTTACAACTCCCGTTTATCGTATTGGTAACACCATTCGTTTACTGCGCTTCCCATTTTTATTTTTTGCTGAACTATGGGGCTTTCTAGGCATCGTCCTGAGTTTTTGTATTTTATTGATTCATTTAAGCCGACTAACCTCTTTAGGCAGACCATACCTTGAACCGTTATATCCACCAAGAAGAGTTGATTTTAAAGATGCCTTAATTCGATTATCTTTTAAACACCAAACGAAAAGGCCATTGTTTTTAAATTCTAAAAAACCTGAACGCATAAGTGCGAAAAAAGCAAAAGAAAAAAAAGATATTGATGAATAGGGGGCTTCCTTATGAGCATGAGCATTCCTGAAAACAAAAAAGTGTCGCCCTTTCTCGTATTTTTTATCATTAATACTATGCAGTTCGGTATCGGGGTTCTCGGCTTTCAACGAATTATCGCCAAATATGCCGGTTACGATGGATGGATTTCCGTCATTATAACTGGCATAGGAATCCATATTTTACTTTGGATGATGTATAAAATGCTCAAAATCGTTGACGGAGATATTGTTTCTATTCACAGCTTTGTGTTTGGGAAGACAATAGGTAAAATACTGAGTGCTTTTTTTATCATTTATTTTTGTCTGCTAACTGTCATGGTTTTGAGAACATATATTGAGATTGTACAAGTATGGATGTTTCCGACATTAGAAACCTTTTGGTTTGCACTAGTATTTTTAGCAGTAGTAGTCTATGCCAATTTCGGAGGATTCAGAACGATAACAGGAATTGCCTTTTTTAGCATTGTTCTCCCTTCTTACATTCTGGCAATATTTCTGTTTACAATTCCCTATTCAGAATTCGATAATATGCTCCCTATTTTTGAGCATTCGATTAAAGATATTCTTACTGCTAGCAAAAATATGTCTTTAACTGTTATTGGTTTTGAAACACTACTTGTTTTTTACCCTTTCATAAAAGAGCCTGAAAAATCAAAAAAATGGGGTCATTTAGCCATTTTATACACTACTTTTCTTTGTCTTTATTTAACGGTTTTAACCTTTGCATACTTTCCGGAGAAGCAGCTGCAACTCAATATATGGCCAACTTTGACAATGTGGAAAATCATTGCAATGCCCTTTGTAGAACGTTTTGAATATATCGGTATTGCAAACTGGTGCTTAGTTATTCTTCCAAATGCTTGTATATCTTTATGGTGTGCTAGCCATATAGCCAAAAGATTGTTTTCATTTACTGTAAGGAAAACTGTACCAATTTTAGCGCTTCTTTGTCTAATAGGCACAAGCCTTTTATTTACGAGAACTCAAATCAATTTTCTCAGCGATCTCGTTAGTAATGTCGGTTTTTATCTTACTTTTGGTTATATTCCATTGCTTTTTATTTCCACTTTAATTGCAAAGAAGGTGAAAAAGAAATGAAGTCAATCTATACAGCAATTTCCATTTTGTGCATTTATCTTCTCCTAACAGGCTGTGTTAAAAAAGAAATATTGGATGAAATCTATTTAATAGAATCAATTGGATTTGATCACTCTAAAGAAAAATCTAATAAAGGAATGATTGTTGGAACGATTTTATATCCTATTTATCAGCCTGATCAACCACCTAAAAATAAAACATTAACTGCTGAGGCACATATTAAAAAATCAGTACTGCAAGAAATTCAGCTCCAGTCTGCCAACCCAATTGTCACAGGAAGTATGGAGATCGTCCTGTTTTCGAAAGAATTGGCAACAAATGAAGGAGTACTTGAACTAATTGATCCCTTCCAAAGAGACCCTGCGGTTGGATCTGGACTTTATTTAGCAGTAGTAGATGGTGAAGCAAAAGAACTAATGGAAGGAAATTACGGGATCAGAGGGAATGCTACCTACTTTTCAAATTTAATTGAAAATAACATAAAGAATGAAGATCTGCCAAAAACTAACCTTCACAAATTTCTCTTTTCGTACTATCAAAAAGGGCAGACCCCATTCATGCCACAACTTAAGCGTATTTCAAAAGAAAAGGTTCTCTTAAATGGGATTTGTTTTTTTAAACACGGAAAAATCGTTCACACCATCTCACCGCAGGAAATGTTCTTCTTTAGACTTCTTGTTGACAAATATAGCAACGGTTTACACAGAGTCAAAATCGATGAAGGCGAAGCAGCCATACGAAGCATTCGTTCAGTTCATCGGTTCAAATTAACGAATCGTTTTCCAAAGGAAGTCACTGTCCAAATAAAGGTGCATGGAATCATTAATGAATATACAGGGACAAAAGTAACACCAAAAGTAATTGACTCATTACAAAAAGAATTCGAAAAAGAAATTGATGAAGAATGTAAAAAATTAATAGAATCTTTTAAAGAAAATAAAATTGATCCTATCGGTTTTGGACATTTCATGAAAACACAAATACGAAACTTTGACCTAACTGATTGGACAGACAGTCAATTTCAGAATTTGATTGTTAAGTTAGAGCCTGATGTCACTATTGCTGAAGCAGGTGTCATTGAATAACAATGAAAAGTCCAATTCACAAATCATGAATTGGACTTTTCTATTTCTGTATAACCGATCCTTTTATTCGGAAAACATATACTTTTTATAGTGATAGCGAATGGAGAAAATTAAACTAAGGGCAAGCATATTCCCCATTAAGGAGCTGCCTCCATAACTTATAAATGGAAGGGGAATTCCTGTAATCGGAAGGATCCCAATCGTCATACCAATATTTTGAAAAACATGAAACGTAATCATACTTATTACACCAACACAAATATAAGTATAAAAAGGATTTTTTGTTTCCATTCCCACTCTTGTTATATGATAAATAAGGAGGAAAAATAAACTCACAAGAAGACTCGCTCCAACGAAACCATATTCCTCTCCCACTACACTAAAGATAAAGTCTGTATGGCTTTCAGGCAAATATACTTCCCTTGTGCCAAAGCCTTTCCCGCTTGTTTGTCCAGACCCAATGGCAAGGAGAGACCTTGTTAATTGATAGCCAGAAGTACTGGAGTAATTATAAGGGTCAAGCCATGAATAAATACGGCCAAATTGATATTGTTTTACTCCTAAGTATTTCTCCAAAATTTCAGGTTTTACTAGAACAAAATAAAAAATGATGGAAACAAGTGAAGCACCGAAAGCAAAAATAGGCATAAGGATTTTCCAAGTGATGCCGGAAATAAAAATCATTCCTAGCATAATTGCAATTAAAACGAGGGCTGTTCCAAGGTCGGGCTGCTTCATAACAAGCAGCAAAGGCGCAGCTGTCACAATGCCGATTTTTATCAATAACCAACCATCACTTTTTATTGTTTTAAATTGATTTTTCTCATGATGATCTGAGATAAGTTTTGCTAAAGCCAAAATCAGAAATACCTTTACAAATTCAGATGGTTGTAAAGAGCCGATCCCCGGTGCCCTGAACCAACTTTTCGCTCCATTAATCACGGGTGCAATGCTGCTTGGAGCGACAAGCAGAAATCCAAGAAGAAGGAGCCCCAGTCCATAAAAGTACCAGGAAAGCTTTTTTAACTGGTCTGAATCAAAGGCAATCATCACGGCAATGATAACCGCCCCAATTCCGTACCAAACAATTTGTTTTAAGAGAAAGTTCTCTCCATATTGTCCTGTCGATTGAGCACTGTAAATCGCAATACAGCTTGCGATGAATAATAAAAATAAAATAAAAACAAGATTAAAATCAAACCTGGATGTCGAATTTTTCTCAGTCGTCATGATTATTCTCCCTTAGATATACATCAAACAAAATAGAAATACAGTAAGAACAAATGAAACTGCTCTTCTTATATATTTTATTCCTTGCAAAAGGCTTATCACTAGATTTTTCAAATGGCTTTGTTATATGTCGGTACTGATCTTTCGCTCAGTTTCTCTTTAACCTTCCAGTATAACTAAAAGGGGCGCAAAACCAAGGCTTCATACGAAAAATTGTATGATCAATCATTTGGTTTCCCAAAGCCTTTTAATAAATAAGCTGCCATTCTTCATTATATTTATCCTAAAGGAAAATCACAACTTTTCAAAGCTGCTGGATATTGTTACCTATTAAAGTTAAGTTGAATTATTAATGAGACGTTGTACAAAGATGATTGATGAACATCCATTTTTCACATGGATTGGCAAATGTCCTAAATAAAAAACAAACAGAATTAAATTCCAGAAACAATGAAACCAACCATAATTCTGCAACGTTAAAATGTTCATTTTTATTTGAAGGTGCCATTAGGAACTCGGCTTATTAATATATTTTTCGATAATATCTGCTTGAAGCTTTCTTAAATTATCCGGCACCTGTGGAATAGAATAGCCAATATACAAAGGTGTCGTTACAAATCGGGGGACAATTTTTGCATAAATTACTTCATCCATGCGATAAAAAAAGAGATTATAACTACTTGCCCTGAATGGAAACTCATTAAGTATATAATGAACGGCGATCTGGATATATGAGGCGAAGGACGGCAATTGCTGCAAATTGCTCATCCTTACATTAAATTCATAAAAGCCAACCTTTGGCTTAGTTGAAAGCGAAAAAAGGACATCACTTTCCTCTGCAATCTTCAGTCCTTCAAATATAGAAGAGGAGACATTTTCCATATAATCAATCGTCTTTAATCCGATAATTTGCATGTGTGGATGGGCAATCGATCCTCCGGATAAGGGACCATGATTTTTGAAAAATAAAACAGATTGATATTCTCCACCTTCCTCCATTGCCTGCCAATGCTTCAGCGCAAAGGTAAATAATCTCACTAAATGTTCTTTTGTGTACAATGAAAGTTCACCGGAACAATCGTCCGTTTCAATTAATACTGTTTGAAAGGCATTTTCGAGCACCGGATATTTATTTTTTAGTAAGATGATAGGACCATCTACATCGATGAGATCAGTCAGCTCTTCCCTCGCGCAAAATGGGCAGCGTGTATTTTTATTGCGAATACTCTCAGGTTTTTGAACCCCTATTTCTGTATTAAAAAACAAATGTATATCACTCATCGGTTCACCTACTTTTCCCCTTTTCATTAACTCTATTGTATTGGAATATGACTAATTTAGCGAACCTTTCACATTCAACTAAAACGACATTTATATGTAATGACACGCTTCAGCAAAATTCTCATTATGATAGATGCGGAGATAAACAATGATGAAACTTGCTAGTATTTAGTGATTGGACATATGAGATGAAATCAATTCTAATACAAGGCTGTTTATATATGACGATTAATGCGGCATTTTTAACTATTAGTACCGTTATTATTAATTTTTACTGACCTCCCAACAAATAGTGAAATTACATGGACCAACCACTAAATTTGTGAACAAAATGTGAACGTTCCAAACAATACTTAACAATACTTAATGAAATGTAATAAAGATCACAGTTTGAACTTAACTCAATTTAGTAAGCTAAGACAAGAAATGATGAGGTTAGGTGATGGCAATGAATGATGAAACCTATACGGTCGAAGAGGTTGCTAAGCTTTTTAAAATTTCAAAGCACACTGTTTATGAACTTATTAAACGGAGAGAGCTTCATGCTTTTAAGGTTGGAAATAAGATGCGCATTGATAAAATCGAAGTTGAGAGATTTAAGAAAGCGGACTCCTCTACGGGGATGAATGAGCAGGCCCTATCTCTCCTACTTGCTGGCAGTCATGATTTTTTAATCGAACATTTAATTAAATATGTAACAAAGCAAGCTGATTTCTTATCCATTCAACCTACCTATATCGGAAGCCTAGAAGGGCTTATGATGCTTTATCGAGGCAACTGTGATGTTGCTGCCATTCACCTTCTAGATCCTTCTTCCGGGGAATACAATCTTCCCTTTATAAAGTTGTTCTTTGTCCATGAACCGCTCACAGTCATTCGTTTAGCCAGTCGTGAGCAAGGCTTTATTGTTGCTCAGGGGAATCCAAAAGAAATCCAAGATTTTACGGATTTAACGAGAAAAGAAATTACTTTTGTTAATCGGCAAAAGGGTTCTGGGACTAGATTTCTGTTAGATTCACATCTAGCGAAGGCAAACATTGAGCCAAGTGCAATAAAGGGCTACGGCAATGAGGAATGGAATCATCTTTCAACCGCCACATATATTAGTCGGGGAATCGCAGATGTGGGGTTAGGAATTCGTTCTGCTGCAGAACAGCTTAATTTAGATTTTATCCCGGTTGCGAATGAACAATTTGATTTAGTACTGCGCTGGAATAAAAAGAATAAAGATGCCCTTCAGCATCTGCTGGATATTATCCAATTAACTAGCTTTAAAGAGAGCATTCGTTCTCTTAAAGGATATAACACCCATGAATTCGGGAAAATCATTCATGAAAAAAATAGGGGGAAACAGTAATGAATTTAAAACGCTTTTTATCCACAACACTAATTGCATTCCTACTTGTCTTTATTGCGGCATGTGGGAATACAGAAAACGACAGGAATGAAGGAGCAACTCCAGAACAGGAGACTCCTACTAAAGAGGAAGCAGTTGAAGCAACAGAGCTGATTTTAGCAACGACAACGAGTACGCAGGATAGCGGCTTATTAGATGAAGTGATCATTCCTTTATTTGAAGAGGAACACCCATACAAAGTTAAAACTATTGCTGTTGGAACTGGACAAGCTCTTGAAATGGGAGTAAATGGAGAAGCAGATGTTTTATTAACTCATGCACCGGATGCAGAGCAAGAACTCGTTGACAACGGTGATGTCCAAAACTACAAACGTATCATGTATAATGATTTTATTATTGTTGGACCTTCGGCTGATCCGGCAGGAATTAAAGGATTAGAAGTTTCAGAGGCTTTCCAAAAATTATATGACGAAAACGCCGTATTTGTTTCTCGTGGCGATGACTCTGGTACGCATAAAATGGAATTAGGACTATGGGAAGCGATCAATATCACTCCAACTGATAATTCTTCATATGTGGAAACTGGACAAGGGATGGGGAATACCCTACAAGTTGCCAATGAAAAAGAAGGCTACGTACTTACAGATAGAGCGACTTACCTAGCTCAAAAGGACAATTACTCTGATATGGATATTATTGTCGAAGGCGACGATGCTTTATTGAATATCTATCACGTTATGGAAGTAAACCCGGAAAAGAACGACTTAATTAACAATGATGGCGCGAACGCATTTGTGGAATTTTTAATTAAGCCTGAAGTTCTAGATGCGATTGAAGAATTCGGAAAAGAGGAATATGGTCAATCTCTATTCTTTAAATATACTGAATAACTCTATTACACCACTCTCTATATAGTTAAAATAAAACCCATTTAATGCTGTTCCATTTTCTAAGTGTAGACAACATCTAAAATCAGCCACCATCAGGCTGATTGAAAACATTTGCCGTATCACAGTGCGAAGCCTTGGGAGGAGCGGAGTTACCATAGTAGGTAATGAACCAGCAGACAAGGAGAGTAACGAAGAAAGCGAGCGTTTGCGGGCGGTCTGAAATACCTAGTAATCTGTACTAGGTATTTTCTTTAATCTAGAAACGAACGGATGGAATCAATATGGACTTATTAATTGATGGACTAACACGGGCGGTCGAAATGATCATTACTGGTGATCGTGAAGTTTATGAAATCACTTGGCGGACATTACGGATTTCCTTAACGGCCATTTTAATCAGCACGTTAATTGGAATTCCTCTCGGGATTTTATTAGGTTTAACAAAATTTCGCGGTAGAAAGCTATTATTGGTTTTCATTAATATCGGAATGGGGCTTCCACCTGTTGTCGCAGGACTTTGGATCACCATATTTCTATGGCGTTCTGGTCCACTCGGACATCTTTCTCTTCTCTATACTCCAACGGCGATTGTTTTAGCACAAATACTCGTCTCTTTACCTATTTTAATTGGACTTACAAGCAGCGCATTCCAACAAATTGACGAGAAAATGCTTCTGCAAATCAAAGCCCTTGGGGCAACAAAACTACAATCGCTAAAAATCCTCTTAAACGAAACAAGGATTGCGATCCTAGCAGCTATAATCGCCGGATTCGGCAGAGTAATTGCAGAAGTGGGAGCGGCCATGATGGTGGGGGGAAACATTAAAGGAGATACTAGAATCTTAACCACCTCCATTGTCATGGAAGTATCAAAGGGGAATTTCGATGTTGCTTTTGCCCTATCGTTCATTATTATGTCACTAGCATTTATGATTACCTTCTTTTTAACCTTTTTACAGCAAAGGAGTCGAAGATCATGAATACTCTTTTAAGGCTAGAAAATATGATTTACATGGCCCAGCAAAAAACCATTCTCTCGATTCCCTCTTTTTCAATTAAACAAGGAGAGATCATCGGGATAATGGGACCAAACGGAGCTGGAAAAAGTACGCTATTAAAGCTTCTTTCACTACTCGATTCTCCTAGCGAAGGACAAATCTTTTTAAAAGAGAAACCGCTCTCTGAACAAAAAATTACAATCGATCTGCGCAGGAAATTTGCGATTGCTCTTCAACAATCTTTGCTATTAAATACCTCTGTCTACCAAAATGTTGCACTTGGCCTGAAAATTCGTAAGCTTGCCAAACCTATTATAAATGACAAAGTCGAGTACTGGTTAGACAAGTTTAACATCTCTCATCTTGCCAAAAAACACGCCTTTCATTTGTCTGGTGGGGAAGCGCAAAGAGTAAATTTAGCACGGGCGATGGTTCTAGAACCAGAAGTACTATTTTTAGACGAGCCTTTTTCTGCACTTGACTTTCCAACTAAGGTACAGCTTTTAAAGGAATTAAAAGAAATTTTAAATTCTACCCGGACGACAACCGTATTTGTGAGCCATGATCTTTTAGAGGTGAAATATTTAACAGACCGCCTCTCGATTCTTATGAATGGGAAAATTCAACAAACGGGGACAACTGCCGAAGTAATTGAAAAACCAAATGAAACTACTGCATCTTTCATTAATCAATGGAAAGAATTTATTCATTAAAGCACAGCAGAGAAGCTCAAAGAAATAAACAAGCGCACAAATTTGGAGTCATTAAATGGGTAGTACATTTCTTCTATCATCGGTGCATTCCTTTATAAAATTACAGTTAAGATTCCATTTAGATATTTGCTTGTGCTAGACTCACGTACACCAATTAAAAAGGGAGTCGCAATCGAAATGAGCCAAAAATTAATAGCGACATCTAACAAAGCCAAATAAAAAAAGAGAGTAGCATGTATCCATGCTACTTTTATATTTAGGAGGTGTGGGTTGTTTGAGTTTTGTAACTGTGGGAAAGTGAAATGTGAGCCATGCCTGCCAAGTAAGATTATAAAATATCGATTTGAACAAGTAATGCAAGAAGTAATTGCAGTAATAATTGAATTGATATTGCTACATCAGTATCAGTTGTTGTTACTTCAATATCACGAGAATTTTCGATGCAGATTGTTTGACGGTTTACTTGTTGCATTGAAGAGAACTGGAGTAAGTCTTGTGTTACTGCTTCTGCTTGCTCACTATCTGCAATCGTGATGTTAATTACAATCGCAATCGCAATTTGGATAGCCACTTGTAGAGAAACTGCTACTTGAGTATCAGTTGTTGTAACTTTAATATCGCAGCTGTCTTTAATAATAATTTTTTCGTTAGATCTTTGTTCAATATCAGAAATCTGGTCGAAATTTTGGAGAACTTGATTATCATCATAATTTGAAGATGGGAAATGGCTAGTTGGATCAAGTGCGTTCCACTTTTTGAAATCTCCTCCTACTCCACATTGGCAAGTGTCATAGCCGCATTTATTACATGATTTTTTATGGTATCTGTGATCGTATCTGTCATCTCGCACATCGCGTGCATATTCTGTTCTTTCACCTAACATTTATATCTCTCCTTTACCTTTTAATTTTTCTTTCTTAATCTGTCCCTTAAAGTTGTTCGGGTTTTCTTTGGTTTTTCGCCTTTTGCCTGGACAGTATTTTCATTTGTTTCTTTCGTCTTGTTTACGAATTCATTTACTTGTTTTTCTAGGTCCTGATAAAGTTTTCTAATATGCTCTTTTTCATCATCCGAAAGCTCCCTTAACTTAAGGTCTTCCTTATTCTTCTTGAACACGTCTTTAACGTGTAATCCAAGAAGTGATTTAGAAAGTTCTTGCAAATTTTGATTCATATCTCCCAACCATCTCACCCCCTTGAGCACTTATATTACTTAATATGTTGTTGCCCTAGCTTCGTTGCGGGCTTTTCCACTAGACCTATAAGAAAAGGCGTTTGCATTAGTAGATTCGCCCTTGAAAATAAGCCCTCTTCTCATGTCATCGCCTTGACTAGAAGAGCCTGTTCATAAATGCTTTTCCTTTATTGCAAAGGAACAGGAAATTTTATATATACCTATATGCTTGTATATGCTGAATCTGTCTCATGAGTGAGCCCAAAAATCAACATCCGGGTTATAAATCTCGAAAAATTTTATTATGCATATCGGCAGCAATGCTTAACTATAATAAAATGGGCCAAAATTGAGAAAATTTTTCTTAAAGTTGAATAAATTTCCTCCGTTTGGTAACAATAAAAATACAAGTGTAATTCCCCCTTTTTTTGACCTCTTTATGAGGTCAATTTTTTTGTATATATGAATGCTAAATGAGATAGACTAGTCCAAAGAGAGGTGAGCTTCATGACGAAAAAAATGAATAAAGGAAGCAAAAATCAAAACTCCCCAGATGCAGAGTTTGCAGAAGAAATAACAAGCGGAGATAATAGCAAGGGGAACAAACGCAATAAAGCTAAGCATTCAAAAAATGACAGAACAAAATTAAACGAAGATGCATTCCGGAAAAATCGTGATTAATTCCGGAATTTTTCTGCTTAATTCCGGAAAAAGCAGATATATTTCCGGAAAAATTGCATGAATTCCGGAATTTCACCCTACAATTCCAGAAACATAAGAAAAACCAGGCAAAACCGCCCGGACTTTTTTGTTAAGTTTGTATTCTATTCCATGTACTCCTTTATCGGATTCAGGATACATTTGTCCACCACATTTTTCGCATGAAAACATAGGGGTCGTTGGATCTCCATCATCTAGTAGCTCAAAGTCCCTGACCACATTTAACGGAAAATCCTCCTTTCCATGATGCACCAAACAAACAAAGCCGACTTTCTGTTTGCTTTATAGGCATTTCGATGGAGTTTTTCCCATCTGTCTTGACCTTATAGTTAAACGTCACGTTTTGACCAGCATATGCTTCGATTCGATTCATTCCCATTGCGATCGACGAATACTAAATGAAGATCTTTTCTCGATATCGGTCTTTATACTGTTATTGTCCCTATATAGTAGACAGTTTTAGAAAAACAGTCACTCTCGAATTCATGATATAGTGGTTGTACAGGGTTATAGAGAGAGGAATGATTGAGATGGAGAAGAGAAAATATCCGTTTGATGTAAAAAAGCAAATAGTTGAGTTATATTTGGAGGGACATTCTTCTGCTGAATTGGCCAAGAAGTATGACATTAGTAATTATAAAAGGATTAATGAATGGGTTCGCAAGGTAAGAGAAGGTGGATTTAAGGCTCTTGAAGATACAAGAGGACGTAAAAGCAAAGGAAAAAGGATGATGAAAGAAGCTACTTTAGAAGAAAAATATGAAAAACTGAAACTGGAGAATGAATACTTAAAAAAGTTGTTGGATCTGAAAAGGGGGTGAATGATAAGGAAGCACAATTTGCATTTATACACGCACATTCAACGACCTACCCCGTTCAAAAGTTAGTGGAGCTAACAGAGGTTTCACGTTCAGGCTACTACAAGTGGTTGAAGCGACGTGCGGAAAAGGTACAGGATACAAAAGATGAAGGGCTTTTGCCTTATATCATTAAAATTTTTCAAGACCATCGTGGAACCTACGGTAGAAAGCGAATCAAACTAGCCTTAAAGGAAGAGTATGATTTAGTGGTAAACGAAAAAAGAATATCCAGAATCATGCGCAGGTATGGCCTATACTGTAGAATCCGAAAAAAACGATTCAGAAACCAGAAGCAACCACACGGTACTATTCCTAACGTTTTAAATCGCCATTTTAAGGCCATCAAACCAGGGAAAAAATTCGTGATCGATATCACCTACATAGAGGTTAAGAAAGGGACTCAAAAGTGGATGTATGTGTGTGCGATTAAAGATTTATTTAACGGGGAAATCGCATGTTATTCTATTGGCCAGAGCCAGGATATGGAGCTCGTTTTTCGGGCATTGAATGAATTAAAAAAGAAAGGGTTTGAAAAAGGAGCCATTCTACACAGTGATCAAGGCATCCAATTTACAAACCCAAGCTACATCAAGCGATTAGAAAAGATGGGAATTACCCAATCCATGTCCCGCAGAGGCAACTGCTGGGACAACGCTTGTATCGAAAACTTCTTTGGCCACTTAAAGGGTGAAATGTACCACTTCACACAACCACAAACAGCTGTTGAAGTCATCGATGCCGTAGCTGACTATATAAACTATTATAACCATAAACGGATTCAAACAAAACTAAAAACGAGCCCTGTTAATTATCGATTAAAATCAGCTTAATGACTGTTTTTATAAATGTCTACTTGACAGGTGCATGTTCATACAAATATATCGGTCAAAGCAGGCCATAAATCGGTCTAGGCTTGATGCTCATCAACCACTATGGTATCCCCCCAAATTTTATACTTTCTTATCTTTTCAAAAAAACTCGACCATAGTTGGTCGTGTCAGAGTGTAGACAAACTCGAAGATTTTCGAGTTTGCCTACACTCTTTTTTCTTTTAAAATAGAATTAAGATGCTCTTCCTACCATACCTATTTGGCATACGTTCCATGCGTCAAACCATAAAAGAAATGGAAACAAACTTTTTATTAGAGAATCAAATGTTCCCTGTCCTTTCTTACACTCGTCCAAAAACAAAAGATGGTTTCTTCCGAAAGCATGATTATGTGTATGATGAGTATGATGATTGTTATCTCTGCCCGCAAGTGCAGGTCTTAAAGTACACGACGACAACGAAGGAAGGATATCGGCAATATAAATCAAATTCATCCATTTGTGCAGAATGTCCGTTTCTATCCCAGTGTACGGAAAGGAAAAACCATCAAAAACTTATACTGCGTCATATTTGGGAAGCTTACATAGAAGAGGCAGAACATCTACGTCACAACGATGAAATCAAACAGATATACGCGAAACGCAAGGAGACGATTGAACGTGCCTTTGCGGATGCGAAGGAAAAGCATGGTGTGCGATGGACAACCTGACAAGGTCTTAAAAACAAATCTATGCAGGCGATGCTTACGTTTGCTGCCATGAACTTAAAGAAAATGGCCACTTGGACTTGGCAACCTGCTTGAGTGAGTGCCAAACTCGTTGATTGGAGCGGAAGGCGCTTGACTCCTGGGGGAATAGCGTGACAGCCGAGACCCCGCACGAGCATCCGCGAGGAGGAGGCTCGGCGCACGCCCCCCGGAAAGCAAGCGTCTGGAGAGGAAATCAACGTTTTTAACGCAATTCCAATCCAAAAATGACAAAATCCATCGAAAGGGCTCCCTTTCGATGGATTTTGTCGACAGTCTGACTCGACCATAGTTGGTCGAGTTTTAATTATGGAACGATCATCATTATATTTCTTAAAATTGACGAGCTCTTACTGCATTCTCGTTATTGAATTGCCTCTTCAATTTGTTTTACCATTTCGGCTACGGATACTAAACCGCCTCCAGATAGGTACCAGTAATTAGGATCCAAGTAGTGGATATTTCCATTTGTCATTGCTTTCGTATTTTTGATTAACTCAGTTTCAACCGTTTGTTGCGCGGAAGATTCTCCTTCCACAACAGCTCCTCGGTCTACAACAAATAAATGCTCCGGATCTTTTTCAACTAAATATTCCGGTGAAATATTTTGACCATGTGTAGAGATCTCAATGTTTTCATCCACAGCTGGCAAACCAAAGACATCATGAATAATACCAAAACGTGATCCAGGTCCATAGGCACTTAAGTTCCCTTCATTTGCAAGGATCACTAGTGCAGGACCAACGTCAGCAGATTTTTCTTGAATTCCAGCAATAGCATCGTTAATTGCTGCTAATTCTGTTTCCACTTCTGTTTCTTTAGCAAAAATTTGACCCAATGTTTCCATATTGTCAGTAAAGGATTCCATATAGTTTGTTGTGTCAACACCTAAGAAAATCGTTGGTCCTATTTTGCTTAATTCTTCATAGGCTTCTTGTTGTCTACCAGAAATGATAATTAAATCTGGAGCAATCTCAGCAATTTTTTCAAAATCTGGTTCTTTTAAGCCGCCTACGTTCTCGTATTTTCCATCTTCATATTTAGAAAGATAAGGTGGGATATTTGCTTGTGGTACACCAGTAACTTCCACACCTAGTTTATCTAAAGAATCAAGAATTCCGAAATCAAAAACAACCACTTTTTCAGGGTTGACCTTCACTGGAGTTTCCCCTAGCTGATGAGTAATCGTAATTTCTTTTGTTTCTTCTGCAGCGTCCGTATCATTTGTAGCTGCTCCAGTTGTTGCTTCCTCAGCTTCTTTATCTGAGCCACAAGCTGCAACGAATATTGTCAGCATGGCAATAATGAAAAATAAACTTAACTTTTTCTTCATTAAAAATTCACCCCATGAAAAAAATTTTTATTATTTCCTTTTCACAATGCTTCAACTCATTGTGAACAAAATATATTTTATTTTTTGACCGTAAAACAGCATTGAAAGCTACCGAAGCCATTTCGGGCCCTGGTAGGACTCAGTAGTATACTTTCTTTTTCGTTTTACTATCAAAACATAAAACGAAATTAAGTAAAATAAAGACAATATCGTTTTTGATTTTCTACTTTCACGGTAAAGTCCATTTCATAAATTTCCTTTAACACTTGAGGTGTAATAACCTCTTGAGTTTGGCCTTCACGAACGACCTTGCCATCTTTTAAAGCGATAATGTAATCAGAATAGCAAGCAGCAAAATTGATATCATGTATGACAATAACAACTGTCTTACCAAGTTCGTCAACAAGCTGACGTAACACTTTCATGATTTGCACAGAATGTTTCATATCTAAATTGTTCAATGGCTCGTCAAGTAAGATATATTCAGTATCCTGGGCTATAACCATAGCAATATAAGCACGTTGTTTTTGCCCCCCACTCAATTGGTCAATAAATTTATCTTGCATATCCTGAAGCTCCATATATTCAATTGCTTCATCGACATACTTCCAATCTTCCTTCGTTAATCGGCCTTGTGAATATGGAAATCTTCCAAACGCCACTAATTCTCGCACGGTTAGGCGGAGATTAATAAAGTTTGACTGTTTAAGAATCGAAATCTTTTTTGCTAAATCCCCACTCTTAACTTTGGCAATATCCTGATTATCAATTAGTACTTCACCAGTATCCTTAGCAATTAGACGACTCACCATGGACAAGAGCGTACTTTTCCCAGCACCATTAGGACCAATAAATGACGTGATCTTTCCCTTTTCAATTTGAACAGAAACATCTTCAACGACACTTTTATTTCCATATCTCTTCGAAACGTTTTTTACAATTACCATTTTTTACTCTCCTTTAATAGAAGATAGATGAAGTAAACTCCACCGATGAAATTGATGATCACGCTGATTGTAGTCGAAAAGGTAAATATTCGTTCTACAAGAAACTGACCACCGACCAAAGCCACTATACTAATTAATATAGAACCCGTAAGCAAATAACTATGTCGGTATGTATTTAAAAACTGATGGGCAATATTCGCAACAAGCAATCCAAGGAAAGTGATTGGGCCGACTAGAGCAGTGGCAACGGAAATTAAAACTGCCACAATGATTAGAAGTCGCTTGACTACATAATCATAATCCACTCCAAGATTAATCGCTTGCTCCTTTCCTAATGAAAGGACATCCAAATATTTATAAAATCTAGCAAAATAAAGACCCGCTAAAACAATAAAGAGAATTGATACAATTAATAAATCAGTATTCACATTGTTAAAACTTGCAAACATGCGATCTTGTACTATCAAAAACTCATTTGGATCAATTAGCACCTGCATGAAGTCGGTAATACTACCGAAGAAGGTTCCACAAATAATCCCGACCAGTAAAAGAATATATATATTTTGTCCTTCACCTTTAAAAAGAAATTTATATAGCAAGCCTGCGAAGAGAATCATTAATCCCACAGATAAAACGAAATTAAAATTTTTATCTGTGACAACAAAATTCATCGAACCAAAAACAAAAATTAAAAATGTTTGAATGAGCATATATAAAGAATCTAATCCAATAATACTTGGTGTTAAGATTCGGTTATTCGTTATCGTCTGAAAAATCACAGTGGAGAAAGCGATTACAGCACCCGTGACTACGATTGCGACAATTTTTAAGGTCCTTCTAGGTAGGACATACTCCCAAACTGGTCCTAAATTCACAAAAATATATGCTGCAGTTAAGGACAAGGCTAAGATGAATAAAATAATTAATTTAAGGTTATTTCTACGCATATGCCTTTCTCCTCAAGATTAAATAAAGAAATATTCCGCTTCCTATTACCCCGACGGTCACCCCGATGGCAATCTCATAAGGATAAATGATGACCCGACCGAAAATATCACAGGCGAGGACAAAGACAGCTCCTAGTAGCGCGGTGTGAGAAAGACTATTTTTCAAATGATCTCCCTTATACATCGAAACGATATTTGGGATAATCAAACCTAAAAACGGAATCATTCCAACTGTTAAAACAACTGATGATGTAATCAATGCGACAATAATAAGACCGATGTTTACAACTCTTTTATGATTAAGTCCTAAATTAATCGCAAATTCTTCTCCCATTCCAGCGATCGTAAATTTATTCGCATAGATGTAGGCAATAATTACAAGTGGAATGCTGATATAAAGTAATTCATAGCGTCCTTGAATCATCATCGAAAAATTACCTTGAAGCCATGATGACATATTCTGAACCAGATCATTTTTCAAGGCAAAAAAAGTTGTAATTGACCCAATGATGTTTCCAAACATTAAGCCGACAAGTGGAATAAATATGGCATCTTTATATTTTACTTTGTCCAGTATTTTCATAAAGACGAAAGTCCCTAATAACGCAAAAGCAAAAGCAACGAGCATTTTCACAAACGGGCTAGCCGATGTAAACAACATCAAGGATACTAATATTCCCAATCTAGCTGAATCCATTGTTCCAGCTGTCGTTGGCGAAACAAATTTGTTTCGCGTTAATTGCTGCATAATTAATCCAGCAATACTCATACTTACTCCCGCAAGTATAATACTCATTAAGCGTGGAAAACGGCTTACTAAGAGAATATGTGCTTGTTCCTCAGTTAAATCAAAAAGATCTAAAGGAGTTATTCCTTTTACACCGACAAAAAGTGAAGTAATTGATAATACGATCAGTGCCAAAACCAGGTATCTTCTTTTCATAACTCTTCCTTACTCTTTCCAATTTATTGAGAACAATAGCGTTGTCTTCACAATATACCCACGGTCATTAAAACAAACGATAATGATTTTCTTATGAATCTACGTTTTTAACTAGAAGTGACCAATTATGAATCCGATTAACTCATAAAATAAAAAAATAACATTGAGGGAAAACGTTTGGGAGAGTAGTTCTCGACCAAATATTATTTCTCATTGTTATCTTTTAATTGAGAATAGTTTTCAATTAACTTTTAAAAAAATCTTCTTTCTATATAGATGATAACGATTATCATTATCCGTTGTCAACTGTTTTTAATAATGTTCACATAATATATATAAGCTTTTCACAATTTTATACGAGAGTGCCTGTTTCTTTTTATAACTAGAGGTTCTTAAATTATTTTTCTCTTACAGGTGATCTTTTGTTAATCCTCATAGATCATTTTCCTTGTCATCCCGCCATCAATTATTAAATTGATACCAGTGACAAAGTCATTTTCATCACTAGTAAGATATAAACAAGCTTTTGCAATATCATCAGGTTTGCCAACTCTTTTTGAAAAATGCTGATTATGATCCTTATCTGTTAATTGAGAATAGTCGCCTGTTTCTATCCACCCTGGAGAAATCGCATTTACCGTAATATGCACATTGGATAATGAAGCTGCCAATGCATGAGTAATCGCTACAATTCCCCCTTTTGATGCTGCATATGCTTCCGAATGGGGTTCTGACATGAGTGCTCTGGTAGAAGCAATATTCACAATTGCTCCGCCCTTTTCGTTTTCTAGCATATACTTGGCCGCTTCCTTTGAACATAGAAAAACACTTCTTAAATTCGTATTGAGCACATCATCCCAATCTTCAACGGACAAATCAAAAAGATTTTTAAAACGGCTCACTCCCGCATTGTTAATTAATATATCGATTTTTCCATATGTGCTTTTTACTACCTTCATTAACTGAACGATATCATCCTCTTTGCGGACATCTGTTTGAACAAACATACATTGTCCACCTGCGGCAAGAATTTCCACCTTCACGTTTTGCCCCGCTTCTTCATTTAGATCAGCTAATACGACCTTTGCTCCATTATTGGCATAACGCTTTGCAACGCCTCTTCCAATTCCATTCGCACCACCAGTAATAATGACAACTTTATTTTCAATACTCATTTGCTTCTCTCCTTTTTTATTCCAGCTTTTATTTTACAAAATTGGGGAGATGTGCACAATTGTATGACTTTGTCACAGCGCCAGTGGTAATGATTCGCAAAGGAACAAAAGTGTAAACAATTTCGGTTGGGCTTTCATACACTTCATAATATTCATTCTTCCAGACCAACTACAAGCTATTTTTCTCTTCTTCAAATAAAAGGCACGCAAAAGCAAGGCACCGAGAACAGAAGTCCCAATGCCTTTCATCACTTTTTATAAAATTGCGACAGCAAAAGTGCTTTGCGCTTTAGACATCTAGACACTGTGCGCGAATCTCCTCATAAAAGCCCTTGTCATATAGAATACCCCTGTTTCTTAAGGAGGAGTCACATAAAACTGAGCAATAACAGCACATCGCTCAGTACCTACCGCAAGAAATCAGCCTGTATTTCTTCCTGAAATCAGGATCACTTCGTTCTGCCTTATAAAGCGAGAGCATTAATCTTAGTTCTTATTCTTTATCGATCCATATTGTAACCTCTTCAATTGGCTTTACCTTCCTTGGCGGAGGCGTCATATCTGGATAGCCAACATAAATAAAGCCGAGGACTTCGCCTTTTTCCGATAAACCAAAGAGGTTGCTTACTTCGCGATCATAGCATGGCTTCCCCGTTCTCCAAACCGCTCCTAATCCAAGAGCATGGGCAGCGATAAGCATATTTTGGACACCGGCATTGACTGCTGCATATTCCTCCTTCAGGATAACCTTTGGATTATCACTAGGTTCGACCGCCGCCACAATAATCACCGGTGCTCGAAAAGGATTATTTCTTGCCTTTTCCACCTTTCTTCTCTGCTCTTCTGTTGCTGGTTCATTCATCTCTCTTTCAGCTATGCGCGCCAGTGTTTCACCTAAACGTTTGCGGCCATCCCCGGTTAAAACAAAAAATCGCCAAGGTTCGGTCTTCATATGATTCGGAGCCCATGTGGCAGCCTCTATTATTTTTTCAATTAATTCTTTTGGCACCTCTTTATCTTGTACTCTACCAATACTTCTTCTTGTTCGTAATGCTTCTAATGCATCCATTAGCTCTCCTCCATTTCAAAACTATTATCAATATATGACCATACTTTCAATTCATAACCAACAACTGAAACATAATAAACACTATGCAAATGCAACTAACCTCTTGCATCAAGTATAAAAAAGTTGACGAAAAAAAGCTATCGAATGAATCGATAGCTTCAAGTAATGCTTAAATAGACCAGATGTTGTCATATTGTTTAAAAAACGTACTCACCTATAGTTTTACTTTTTGCAGGCGCAATGCATTTAAAACGACTGAAACCGAACTGAATGCCATCGCCGCCCCTGCAAGCCATGGTGCAAGAAAACCCATCGCCGCAACGGGAATTCCCATCGTGTTATAACCGAAAGCCCAAAACAAGTTTTGTTTAATATTGCGGATCGTTTTTCGACTCATTGAAATTGCATCAGCAATGCTGTTTAAATCACCACGGATTAATGTAATATCGGCAGCTTCCATCGCCACATCCGTACCCGTTCCGATCGCCATCCCAATATCGGCAACAGCCAAAGCAGGAGCATCATTAATCCCGTCTCCAACCATAGCTACCTTCTTCCCACTGGCCTGAAGCTTTTTCACTTCATTTGCTTTTCCCTCAGGAAGGACTTCTGCAATGTAATGCTCTATTCCTGCTTTTCCGGCAATTGCCTTTGCCGTCTCTTCATTATCACCAGTTATCATGATCACATCTAAGCCCAGTTCTTTAAGCCTCTGAACCGCTGAAATTGACGTTTCCTTAATGGTGTCTGCTACAGCTACCACCCCGGACAACACATGATTAATCGCAACAAGCATCGCTGTTTTTCCTTCTCGTTCTAGAGCTTCCATCTCACTTAAATGGTTACTGGCATCAATCTCAAAGCGGCTCATCAGCTTTCTTGTACCGACAAGGATCTCTTTGCCTTCGACTGTGGCACGAATCCCAAACCCTGGAATCGCCTCGAACTCAGCGACCTCCTTTAAAGACATTCCTCTATCTTTAACACCTGCTACGATCGCTTCAGCTAATGGATGTTCCGATTTTTTTTCCGCACTTGCGACAAGTACTAAAAATTCCCTTTCATCCATTTCTGTCACAACATCAGTTAAAACAGGTGTCCCATTCGTAACCGTACCCGTTTTATCCAGCACGACAGAAGTAACTCGATGGGTCATTTCTAAATGCTCTCCACCTTTAAATAAAATTCCAAACTCCGCCGCACGGCCTGAGCCTGCCATAATCGACGTAGGCGTCGCCAATCCAAGCGCACAAGGACATGCAATAACGAGAACTGCAATTAAATTCTCTAAGCTTCTTGCAAAATCTCCTGGCGTTACGACAAAATACCATAATATAAATGTTAAAATCGCAATTCCAACAACAATTGGTACAAAAATACCGGAAATTTTATCTGCCAATCGTTGAATTGGAGCTTTAGAGCCTTGAGCTTCTTCCACAATTTTTATAATTTGCGCAAGTGCGGTATCCTTACCTACCTTCGTTGCTTCAATCTTCAAGAAGCCATTTTTATTAATGGTTGCTCCAATGACCTCATCGCCAACTTTTTTATCAACAGGTACACTTTCTCCAGTCAGCATCGACTCATCAATAGCAGACTGACCTGCAAAAATAACCCCATCGACCGGGATTTTCTCTCCTGGTTTGACATGAAAAAGATCGCCTACCACAACTTCTTCCAACGGAATTTCCATTTCTGCCCCATCGCGCTCGACGATCGCCGTTTTTGCCTGCAGCCCCATTAGTTTTTTTATTGCTTCAGACGAACGCCCTTTTGCTTTTGCCTCAAACAGCTTGCCAAGGACAATTAAAGTAATCAAGACCGCGCTTGTCTCATAATAAAGTTCCGGTGAATGCCCATGCATATTCATCATTTTAAAAGATAAGTATAAACTGTAAAAATACGCGGCAGAAGTTCCTAAAGCTACTAGCACATCCATATTCGCACTTTTATTCTTCAACGCCTTATATGCACCAACATAAAACTGCTTGCCGATATAAAATTGTACGGGCGTGGCAAGCAACAATTGAAACCAAGCATTCATAAAAAGGTCTGGCACATAGATAAAGGAAGTAAATTGAAAATGACCAACCATAGACCATAATAGCGGCAAGGATAAGAGCATTGAAAAAATAAATCGATTCTGCTGCTTCTTAATTTCCGCTTCCCGATGATCGACAGCTTCCTTCCCGTCCTCTTTCATACGAGCACCATAACCTAAATCCTGCACCTTTTTAATCAAATCTCCTGTCGTTAACTCCGTCGGATTATATTCTATTGTCGCTTTCTCAAGAGCTAAATTAACGGTCGCACTTGTGACGCCATCCAGCTTATTTAAACCTTTTTCAATTCTTGCAGAACAGGCTGCACAAGTCATTCCGGTTATTTCAAGCTCTGTTTTTTCGATTACAACTTCATAACCTAAATCGCGAACTTTATTTTGTATCGTTTCGAGATTCGTTATGTTCGGATCATATTTAATCGCTGAACGTTCTAAAGCAAGGTTGACATTTGCTTCCTCAATTCCTTCAAGTTTTCTCAAGCCTTTTTCGATACGGGTTGCACATGCAGCACAAGTCATCCCAGTAATTTGCATATTCGTTTCCTTTAATATGCTCATTGATTTTCACCTCAGCTCTCCTATATACCCCCATAAGGTATATAGAATGGATAAAAGAACGTGCTAGTCTCAATATAGCACGTCTGTTTCTATAAAATTACCCTACATCATATCCTTGATCATCGATTGTTTCTTTAATCGTATCAATCGAGACGACAGCGCTGTTAAAATCGACAGCTACTGTACCTGCTTCTAGATTTACCTTCACATCGTTAACGCCGTCTAATTTACCCACGCTTCCTTCAACCGCTTTTACACAATGCCCACAAGACATTCCTTTTACATTTAATGTTACATTTTCCATAATTACAGCCCTCTTTCTATTTATTTTTTCATCAGCTTTTGAATTGTTACTAATAACTCATCAATCGCTTCGTGATCTCCATCTTGTACTCTTTCTAAAATACAGCTTTTCATATGCGCCTCTAATAATAATTTAGCGACACCATTTAGTGCTGCTGTAGTAGCCGATATTTGCGTGATAACATCATCACAGTAAGTATCCTTTTCAATAAGACCTTTAATTCCCCGAATTTGTCCTTCGATTCGGTTTAATCTTGTCACTAAGTTTTTCTTTGTTTTTTCTGAATGGTGGCTCTTTCTCCCATCATGTTCATGGCAACATTCTTCCAACTCTTGAGGTTCAATATTCTCCATTCACATTCCTCCCTGCCTCAATTGTACTATACCCTCCTACCCTATGTAAAGAATAATAAATAATTTCTGCGTAAGACTTGAGACGTAGTGGAAAATAAAGCTAGAGAGCAATGATTATTATCGCTATTTCGTTTATGATAAAAATATGTTAAACAACATTGTTGATCACTCGATGAAAAGCTAGAACCTTTTTAAACATAGCTGAAAGACATGAGAAACCAAAGGTTTTCACAAAATGAGCCAAAAGTCAACACTGACATATAACAGAGCCTATTATAAAAAAATAAATGAAAGATCGATGGAGGAAATTTGACAATGAAGCGAATTTTTTTAATTTTTATCATCCTCATTGGGGGATATCTTTTATATACAACTGTTACTAATCTCAACTGGTTTTCGAATCAGGACAATACCCGGGCAGACCTTACGAAAAAAATTGATACGATTGAATTTGATATTACATCGCTCAGCCTAGAAATCGTTCCTGAAAAACGGGATGACTTAGAAGCAGATTTAGTTGGAAAAGGGAAAGTGATTGTCAGCCAAAAGGGCGACGCGATTAGAATCTCTTATGAGCGTGAATGGTATAAATGGTTTTCTTTTTTTAACAAGTCAAAACTAACTGTCTATATTCCGGAAGATTATGAAGAGGATATGGAAATCAACATTGGTTCCGGAAATGTAGAACTATCTGGTAAATCTGAAAAACAGCCGTTTACGCTTGACGAACTATCCATCGATATTGGATCGGGTAATATCAAGTTAAACAATTTGAAAATGAACAAGTTTTCCTATAATGGTTCCTCAGGAAATGCTACCATTCAAGGTCTTGCATCCAATTCAAGTTCAATTGATTTAAGCTCCGGGAATGCAAATATCGACGATTTCAGCGGAGAACTTGAAGCCGATATTTCATCCGGAAAGTTGGATGTCCATTTTGCTGAACTGAATGATTCCGTAGAGATTTCCGTAAGTTCTGGTACTGTCACACTTGGGTTGCCAAACGATGCTGATTTCACCTTAGACGGCAGGGTTGGTTCCGGAAACATCTCATACGATTTTCCGTTAAAGGTTGAAAAAGAAAGCAAAAGCAGCATCAAGGGAACACACGGTAATGGCAAACACAAAATCGCTGTCGATGTTTCCAGTGGAAGTGTGAAGATTCAATAATAAAATGCTCCCGCTCAATAAAGAGCGTGGAGCATTCTATATTACATCGCCTCTGCAATCGATTTTTCATTCTGAGCATTTTTTTTAAATAAAACAATTGTGTAAATTATTAAAAGAATGACTAGGAAAACAACCGAAAAACCATAAATGAAGTGATAGCTTGTCTTTGAAGCTACTGCCCCGAGTCCGATGGAACCAATCGCAATTCCAAAATCCATTCCCGAAAAATACATCGCATTTGCCGTCCCTTGTTTTTCCTTTTTGACAGCTTTTACCGCAATCGCTTGGAGTGTTGGGGTGATAACTCCGTAAGCGATCCCGTAAAATATTCCGGCAAGAAGCAAGGTTTCTGTCCGGTCGGTGAACGCTAACAGAATTAATCCGACGATTGCGCTTAGTACACCTGGGTATATAATCATTTTATGACCATAACGATCAAATAATCGTCCCGATAGTGGTCGAACTAATACCATCATGAGCGTTAACACCAAGAAAAAAACGGCACCGAGCTTCCTATTTGGGCCTCCTTGCCCAACTCTCCCATAAAGCTAATGACACCGCCTAATGATATCGTAAAAAAAATCGTAAGACTGCAAGGAATGAAAGCATCTTTATCGAAAAGAGATTCTTGAAAGGTCATTTTTCTTTCGTTTACGGGCAAAGAAGCACTCTGCTGTGGAGTTTTAATAAATAACGAGATTACCAGAGTAACGAGCGTTAAGCCCATCGTGAATACGATCATATAATAATAGGAGGCCAATTGCAGAAGTGACAAGGCAATCATTGGGGCGATGCTTGTACCTATGCTTGTAGCCATCCCGTAATACCCGATGCCTTCACCTAGTTTTTTTGTGGGAATAATATTGGTTGCCATTGTTGCAAACACTGTTGAAAGAATTCCAAATCCAACTCCGTGTATACTCCGCAAGCATAATAATAAAATCAGTGAATCCTGCCCAATGCTGGCTCCAATTGATAACGCCACAAGAATAAGCGCTAAAGCGTTTAACAGCGCTAACTTCACTTTGTGCATAAAATAGCCGAGCAAAGGCCTTGTAATAATGGCTGACAGCATAAACACTGTTGTCATCAATCCGCCCTCTGTCGGGCTCTCTTTTAAATCCGTAATATAGGCAGGAAAACCCGCCGTTAAAATTTGAATACCGAGGAAAAAGAAGAATGCCATTAATAAAATCAGAATATAACGTCCTGTCCATAACCTAGATGTTCCTCTCACTTTTATTCCTTCTCTCTAAATCTGTCTGCTCAAGCAGTTGCTCAATATTACTTTCCAATAACCCCAATACTTCTTGATAGGCTTCCAGCTTCTCCGGCTTAATTCCTGCGACCATCCTTATAAAAATTTCTTCAATATAGGGTGTTAACTCTTCAACCAATGCCCTTCCTTGTTCAGTAATTTTAATCAAAAAGGAGCGGCGATCTGCAGGATTTGCCACTCTTATAACCGCTTTTCTCTTCTCTACCAAATCGAGAATTTTTGTCAAGGTTGCTTGATCCTTATCCGTTCTATGTGAGAGCTCTTTTTGCGTGATGCCATCTATTTCATGAAGCGCTCTTAAAACGACCCATTGTTCTGTTGTAAGATGATAGGACCTTAAATAAAGGTTCACAATCCGCGTCATTTTTTTACTTAACCGAACGGATGCAGACCCAATAGATTTATCCATTGACATAAAAAATCCACTCCTCATAGCCATAATTTTTATTATAGCTTCAGATTTTATTTGTGTAAATATAATTTGTATACTAACTATATTTACACAATAAAACTAGCTTCAACTAAGAAGCTAGCTTTTCTAATTATACCTGAACTTGTAGTGATTTCTCTTGAAGCTGCTTGCGAATTGTTGCCTGTGCTGCAGCCAGTCGGGCCACTGGTACACGATATGGTGAACAACTAACATAATCCAATCCAGTCTCATAACAAAATTCGATCGAGTTTTTCTCGCCGCCATGTTCACCACAAATTCCTGTTTTCAACCAAGGCTTTGTTGCTCTTCCAAGCTTGACGCCTGTTTCAACAAGCTTTCCAACTCCCCCGCAATCCAACACTGCGAAAGGATTTTCTGGAAGAACCTTGTTTTCAATATAAGCTTGTAGGAATTTGCCCTCTGCATCATCGCGGCTAAAGCCAAAGGTTGTTTGCGTCAAATCATTTGTTCCAAACGAGAAAAAGTCAGCCTCTTCGGCAATTTCATCAGCAGTAAGAGCGGCACGAGGGATTTCGATCATTGTACCAATTAAATAGTCGAAGCTCTTTCCCGTTTCCTCTTGAACCAGTGAAGCTGCGTCGATAACAAGTTGACGTATTTGCTTCAGTTCATTAACATGCCCCACTAGCGGGATCATAATCTCCGGCTTAACAGCAATCCCTTGATCTTCAACACTTGCAATCGCATAAAAAATTGCTTTTGCCTGCATTTCATAAATTTCTGGATGAATCATTCCTAATCTGCAGCCTCTAGCTCCAAGCATCGGATTAAACTCAGCTAATTGATGTACCTTCTTCAACAATAATTCTTTTTCAGCTAATTCGGGTGCATCAGGAGTTAAAATTTGAAGCTTTGTTACTTCTACCAACAATTCTTCTTTGTCCGGTAAAAACTCATGTAACGGCGGATCTAGAAGTCTAATCGTTACCGGGAAGCCTTGCATCGCCTCAAAAATGCCCTCGAAATCCGCTTGCTGCATGGGAAGTAGTTCATTTAACGCTTCCTTCCGCTCAGCGAAGTTATCTGCCAATATCATTTTTTGAACTATCGGCACCCTTTTCGCATCCATAAACATATGCTCTGTGCGGCATAAACCAATTCCACCAGCACCGAATTCAAATGCTTTTTTCGCATCCTCTGGATTATCAGCATTTGCTCTTACTCCAAGTTTCCTTGCCTCATCAGCCCATTGCAAAAGGAGAAGGAATTCCTCTGAGAGCTGCGGTTCAATCATCGGAATTTCTCCGATCATCACTTCACCCGTTGCACCATCAATCGTTAGCACTTCACCTTCGCGGATAACGGTGTCTCCAATGGACATTTGCTTTGCCTTCAGGTCAATTTTTAGTGCCTCACAGCCACAAATACATGCCTTCCCCATTCCTCTTGCAACCACTGCGGCATGGCTCGTCATTCCACCACGACTCGTTACGACAGCTTGTGCCGCAACAATACCATGGATATCGTCAGGAGTCGTTTCTGGCCGAATAAGGATGACCTTTTTCCCTTCATTTCCCAATATTTCAGCCTCGTCTGCATCAAAGACCACTTGACCACTAGCTGCCCCTGGTGAAGCTGGCAGCCCCTTTGTTAAAATTTTGCGAGTAACTGATTCATCTATACGGCGGTGAAGCAGTTGATTCAACTGATCCGGATCGACGCGGAGCAGAGCCGTTTTTTTATCAATCACGCCTTCTTCAACCATTTCTACAGCAATGCGGATTGCTGCTTGAGCTGTGCGTTTGCCTGTTCTTGTTTGTAAAATGAAAAGCTTGCCTCTTTCAACCGTAAATTCAATGTCTTGCATATCTTTGTAATGATTTTCTAATAGCTGACAAGTTTCAGAGAATTGTTTAAAGACATCAGGCATTTCCTTTTCTAACGTCAAGATCGGTTGTGGTGTGCGAATTCCAGCAACAACGTCCTCTCCTTGAGCATTGATTAAGTATTCACCATATAATGTATGTTCTCCTGTTGATGGATTTCTTGTAAAAGCAACCCCTGTCCCTGAATCATTTCCCATGTTTCCAAACACCATGCTTTGAATATTGACGGCTGTTCCTAGATGATCAGGAATTTTATTTAATCGGCGATAGACAATTGCCCGCTGATTATTCCATGAATCAAATACTGCTTTAATCGATAGCAATAGCTGTTCTTTAGGGTTTTGTGGAAACTCCTTTCTTGTACGCTCTTTCACAATTTTTTTATAGCCAGCAATCACCATCTGCCAATCTTCCGCCGATAGTTCCGGATCATGTGAGTATCCGTGGTCTTCACGGTATTCCTCAAGAAGCTGTTCAAAGAAAAAAGTATCAACATCAAGTACAACATCAGAAAACATTTGAATAAAGCGGCGATAAGAGTCATAAGCAAATCGTGGATTTTTCGTAAGTCTTGCCAGCCCTTTAACCGTTTCATCATTCATTCCTAAGTTTAAAATTGTATCCATCATCCCAGGCATGGAAAAAACTGCTCCAGAACGAACGGAAACAAGCAATGGATTTGCAGGATCGCCGAGTATTTTTCCTGTCTTTTCCTCAAGCATCTGTAGGCAGGTGAAAATTTGTTCCTCAATTTCAGAAGAGACTTTTTTCCCTGCATCATAATAGGCGTTACAGCTTTCCGTAGATATTGTAAAACCAAATGGGACCGGCAGCCCGATTGCTGTCATTTCAGCAAGATTGGCTCCCTTTCCTCCTAATAATTCTTTCATCAGACTATTTCCTTCATCAAACATGTAGACAAATTTCTTCATCATTCATACTCCTCTCTTATGAGTTCATATTTGGCTATTTTTTGAGCGTATTTAAAATATAGTCGGCCGTTTCTTCAATCGCCTTATCAGACACATTAATAACCGGACATCCAAGACGTCTCATGATTTTATCAGCATAATCCAATTCCTCTAATATCCGTTCAAAGCTTGCATAGTTTGCTTGAGAAGTTAATCCAAGGTTCTTCAACCGCTCCTTGCGAATGGAATTTAATTTATCAGGACTGATAATAAGACCGACGCATTTATTGCGTGATATTTGATAAAGTTCATCCGGCGGTGCCACCTCTGGTACAAGTGGAACATTGGCAACCTTATAACGTTTATGAGCCAAATACATCGAAAGCGGTGTTTTTGAGGTTCGCGAGACTCCCACTAGGACAATATCAGCATGCAATAGTCCGCGCGGATCTCTCCCGTCATCGTACTTTACGGCAAATTCAATCGCCTCAATTTTTCTGAAGTAAGATTCATCAAGCTGTCTCATAAGTTTTGGCTGATACTTTGGACTTTTATTAAATGTTCGACTAAATGCATCCATTAGCGGACTTAGTAGATCAATAGCTGCTAAATTTTCTTCCTTCGCCCGCCGATCTAAATAGCTTTTGAGCTTTGGAATCACAATGGTATAAGCGATAAGCGATGGAACCTGCTTCGCCATCAGCAGGATATCTTCTATATCCTCGTAATTCTCCACAAATGCATTTTTCCTTAACTCCACAAAACCTCCATTAAATTGGGTTGCAACGGCTTTAACAACTAAATCAGCGGTCTCGCCAACGGAGTCTGATACGACAAATACCGTTTCTTTCTCTTCCAAAATGGCTTCACTCCTATACCGTATAACATTTGCTTAACTCCATATACGCCTTCGCAATGGTTGTCTTCGTAATACGTCCAACCACTTTATATGTATGACTTACCTTGTTGATTTCTTGAACAACAGGCAAGGAATCAATATGATGCTCGATCATTCTTTTGGCTGCTGTATGGAGCGTATCCTCCAGTTTAATTGTGATAATATTAGGCATCCTCGTCATGATGACATTAACAGGAATATCGCGAAGATCCTGCGTTCCCATACTTGCCCTTAAAAGGTCCTTTCTTGAGATCACGCCAACAAGATGATTGTCATCATTAACAACATATATAGCCCCTACATCTTTTAAGAAAATTTGTACGATGGCATCATAAACAGACGAGGAATTTCGGACGACAACAGGATGACCTTTATACTCCCTAACAAATTGTTCTGAGATTGTCATAAAAGGTACTGCACTTGCCCCTTCCTTATACGTATAACCCACTTTCGTTCTTGCTTCTAAATTGCCAGCCATTGTTAAAATGGCCAAATCCGGCCTAAGGGTTGCTCTTTTCAATGACAATTTGTCAGCAATTTCCTTCCCAGAAATCGGACCTTCCTTTTTAACAATCTGCAGAATTTCTTCTTGACGCTTCGTTAATTTAATCAATTCCACCACCCTCTAGCGTTAAATATTATACTCTATTTCATTGGTAATCTTAATATATGTTATACTTATTAATATATAGTATATTATAATTAATGTGATTTTGGGAAATAGTTTTCACTTTTTTCTGATCAAAATTTGAAAACTTTATGAACAAATGTTTTGTTTAAAGAATCTTTTTGAGAATTTTGCCAAATTGAAAAGAAGGTGAAGGAGTTTTGGATGAGTTAGAAACATTTCCGCGTTCGTGGCAACGATTCTTCATTCGGATATTACGAGTTTCCCTTTCGCAAAAAAAACAACCGTTAACGGTTGCATTAATATCCCCAATATGTAATCGTATCAAGTATACCTAAAACAAGAAGCAGCCCCCCTGCTATTTTTTGCACAACTGCGCCTATCTTTCTCCCACTTTTTTTCACGAATTTACCACCTAATTCAAAGTACCAAATGAAAAAAATCGCGAGCAACACGGGAAGAGATGTCCCTATAGCAAAAAACACAGGTAAAATAGCACCATATGGAACCGCTGTTGCCATTGGCATCAGTGTAACAAAAAAGAGTGTAAACATCGTCGGACAAAAGCCTAAAGTAAAGCTAGCGCCCATTAAAAAGGCGCCAAGATTTCCTTTGGCCTTGAATTTTTCTGGAAAAATACTGAATGAGATTGCCTTTGAAAAGGTAATGAAACCGAGCATAAAGAGACCGATGATTATTAGAATCGGACCGACAACCTTCCGAATCCAAGGAAAATAGAGCATTAACGTCTCTTTTACTTCATTCCCCACAAACCAGATGAGAAGACCAAGACCAGAAAAAACCGCAATTTTTCCTAAAATAAAAAAGAAGACACCTTGCCATGCCACACTTCGCTGCAAGGATTGATTACCATAAACGGTAATCGCCCCTAAATTCCCTGTAAATTGGCACGGAGCAACAGCACCGACAATCCCTAGTATAAATGCGGAGAGCACCGGGATGCTCATTGTCTGCAGGCCTATATTAATTAGTGGACGAGATATGAGATTACTAATTTCACTAAAAAATTGATACATAGAATGACTCCTTAATCCACAACATAACTCTAGTATACATTCTAACATGTCCTAAGCTATGTGATCGTCCTCACAAAAATCCCTTAAGATGAAAAAGTGCAGTTCGATAAATCATAAAAAAGGAAGTGGAGAAAAATAGTTCGTTTTTCTCCACTTCCTTTTTTATGACTACGTTAAGAGTAGCTGACAGGCACTACTACTTACTATGACTAGTGCCACCAAAAACTCGACAGGTGCCTTATCAAAGCCGTACAATGAGCATTAGTGTGATGCAGGGCAAGAATTTATTCTTTCTCCTGGAACCACGATAACACTCTATGAGGACACGTTTTGCTTCGTTTTGGCGATCTTTGTCCTCATGGGGCTTTTATGCGGACACGATTGGCCACGTTTTCGCTTTCTCTGTCCTCATGAGACCTTCATGCGGACACGAGTTGACTCTTTTTTGGCTTTCTTTGTCCTCATGAGACCTTTATGCGGACACGAGGTACTCTTTTTTGGCGTTCTCTGTGCTCATGAACCCTTCATGCGGACACAATTGGCTCTTTTTGGACGTTCTCTGTGCTCATAAACCCTTTATGTGGACACGAGTGACTCTTTTTTCGCTTTCTTTGTCCTCATGAGACCTTCATGCGGACACGAGTGACTCTTTTTTCGCGTTCTCTGTCCTCATGAACCCTTCATGCGGACACACTTGGCTCTTTTTGGCTTTCCTTGTCCTCATAAACTCTTTATGACGACACGCTTTGTGCGAATCCACCGTTCTTTGCCCTCATGAACACTGTGTAAAGAGCCGCCAAGCTCATATCACAAAAGTTAAATTTTGCACCGTCTTTCGAAAACGAAGACGTAAATTTTTTTGAACAGTTCCCCTCGTCTTATTTAGGGGTAAAAATGTATTCAACATCTTCATTTTTTGCTTCGATATTTAAAACGTAATCGTCTAAAAACCATTCATCTTTATCATTGAAGTAAAATGTGATTCCTTCAACTTCATCCTTAATCGCCACAGTGCCTTCTTTGCCAAAAGATATTCCTAATGAATAATTGGGATGAACGGTAGGAATGCCGCCATAAAGCTTTACATAAAACTGCACAAAATCTCCAGCCTGTAAATCCATTTCTTCCTTAAACCATTGAGCAGCTTCTTTGCTAACATGAAAATTCATCATTTCACCTCATCGCTTTCCCTATTTTTTATGTTCTGAGTATATTTCAGCATATAAACGAAAATGACTCAAATAAAGCAGAGAGAGTCTTTATTAATTTACAGCCTCAGAAGCTTCCTCTAATTTACTTAACCGTTCTGCGACTTGCTCGTCCGTTAAACCATGCTCGACAACATAACGATTTCTTGGATGAACACGACATTCATGTGAGCAGCTGCGCATATATTTATGTTCATTTTCCTCCGAACACAAAATTTTATCATTACATTCAGGATTTGCACAATTGACATAGCGCTCACAAGGCTCACCTGTAAAATGATCACGGCCGACGATAACATGCTCTACCCGGTTAACAGGAACACTAATGCGCTCATCAAATACATATAATTGACCATCCCACAATTGTCCTTTTACTTCCGGGTCCTTGCCGTATGTGACAATCCCACCATGTAGCTGCCCTACATCCTCAAAACCTTCTTTCACAAGCCAACCTGAAAACTTTTCACAGCGAATTCCCCCTGTACAGTACGTCAAAACCTTTTTCCCTTCGAAGTTTTCTTTGTTCTCACGTATCCAATTTGGCAGCTCGCGGAATGCCTTAATATCCGGACGTACAGCTCCTTTAAAATGCCCGAGATCATACTCATAATCATTTCGAGCATCGATTACAACTGTATTCGGGTCCTGCATTGCTTGATAAAATTCCTTTGGACTTAAATACTTGCCAGTCAATTCATTCGGATTAATATCATCCTCTAATCGAAGAGTGACCAATTCTTTACGAGGACGTACATGCATTTTTTTAAAAGCATGCCCATCTGCTTCATCTATTTTAAAAACCATCTCCGCAAATCGAGGGTCCTCATTCATTTTCTTCATATATTGCTCTGTTTGCTCAACTGTACCAGACACTGTTCCATTGATTCCTTCAGCAGCAACAAGGATTCTTCCTTTTAAACCTAATTCCTTACAAAAGGCTAAGTGTTCAGCTGCGAATTCCTCTGGATCTTCAATAGGGACGTACATATAGTACAGTAATACACGATACGGTTTATTTGTTTCCATTTATTTATCACCTTTCTATAAATCAAAGTTGTTAGATTCATGATGTCCAAAAAATCAAAAATACAAGCTCCTAATGCTCATCATAGCGCTCCTCACAAACACATTTAATCTTTGTTTGCTGAGCGGAAGACGGTTTAAAAAGTAAACACAGTTAAACTTCTCAGTTGAACTCTCTATTCCATACTCCTCTAAACTAAAAAGGGAATACCTTCCCGCCAATGAGGAAAGGTATTCGCACGCAGTTTTCATAAAGATAGGAATAGCGACCTTCATCCCTATATTGTATAAAAAACTTCAATTCTCGCAAAAAAGACTTATCTATAAAAATCAGCAGGAATTTTGCCAAACTTGCGTCTGTGGTATAAAAGTGGCTCTTTACCAAAATTCACGATATCAACGACTTCGCCAATTAAAATTGTGTGATCCCCGGCTTCAACTGTTTTGTGGGTTTTACATTGAAGAACGCCTAATGCTCCGGAAATAATCGGAAGGCCAAGCTCAGATGTTTTCCACTCGCAATTAGCGAATCGGTCAGTCCCCTTCATCGCAAACAGTGAACAAATGTCGCCCTGATCCTCTGCTAAAACATGAACCGCAAATTTATCTGTTTTTATAAAAGGTTCATAAGAAGACACCTTTTTATCAATTGACCATAGGATCATTAATGGATCGATGGAAACAGAGGCAAAGGAATTTACCGTTAAGCCAAGCGGCGTCCCTGCTTCATCAATAGTCGTTACAACTGTCACACCAGTTGGGTAATTGCCCATTACTTCTTTAAAAACTGAAACATTATCCATATATCCAACTCACCTTTCTCTTTTAACTATTTCACACACTTATCACAGTATATAAGTTGTTTTCCTTTTTTCGAATGTATAAATCTGATAAGTTTATTATGAAGCGTTTTATCAGGTTTGTCGAATATCTGAATTCAAGCTTGACTTTTCAGCTTTTCCAGCAATTCACTTGAAGTTGCTGCAGTTATAAATTCACCATTGACAACGGCGTATGGAGCCATTTTACATTCTTTACATTTACTTTGGCACTCATATTCTTTATATTGCACATTCTTCTCGTTGAAAAAGGACTCGTACTTAGGAATTTCATCTTCCGTCAAAAATTGATTTAAATTTCTCTCACAAAACTCAATAATGAGCTTATTTTCCTTGAAAAACCATCTATTAAAAAGCTTCACTGCTCCAAACACCCTCTGTTGGCATCATATTAATAAATTTTACTTTCGCGAATCCACTTCGTTGCAACCCATTTTTCCCCTCTAATCACCGGGATGCTACTGTGAACCGACATGCGATCAACTTGCCCCATACTGTTCGTATAATGAAAGTACACAGCCGAGCCTTTCTTCGGAACAATCGACACTCCAGCCTTCGGAAAAACCGTTTCTCCGCCTTCTTCAACATCATTTAAATAAAGGAGCAATGTGGCAATTCTTTGTCCACCTTTACTGTGGTCAACCTTATTCGTTGGAAAATAATCGAAATGTGCCTTATACTCTTCTCCTGCTGAATAATTCAACACTTGAAGTCCCTCACCATGTTCAATTGGGTAGGTTGTGATTTCCTCAAATCTCTTTTCAAGCTTGGCAATAAAAGAATTTTCCATGAGTGAGTAATACATTCCTTTGCTCGTTCGACCAGGTGCCACTCGTTCTTCACCGGTAACGGAGTCTACTACTTTCGATGGCTTTAACCGTGCACTCGAAAGACTGATCAACTGCTCACATTCTTCGGCGCTCAACACATTGTCCAAATGAAGAATAAACGGCTTCTCTACTTTAGAAAGCACTTTAATCTCTCTATCATTTGTATAAATGGTATTGCCTTTTCTACCAATCTCGGGCGTTTCGTATTGGTATTGTGCATCTCCAAATCCCGTCGTTTGAATTGCTTCGTTTCCGACAATTTGAAACAGACTTTCATATGCATACCTCGGGTTAAACCCTTTTTTCACAAGACCATCAGCTATTACAACCGGACTAACCCCACTACGAAGCGTTTCAATAATCCAATCTCTTAACTCACCAGACATTTGTTTTATGGTCCCCATCGAATTCCCCTTCCTGCCCGACAAATTCATAATTTCATCTTACCATATTTCTAGTTCGTTTGATGCAGTTAACGATTGGATCATTTAAAAGCACAAACTTACGCATATAGTGGGAATTAAAGCAAACTTCCTTTGTACCATCCCATAGTGAAAATATTTATTTGATTTTTTGGCTTTATTAAACAGAATTGTGGAAAAAAACAGCTTTTGGATCATTGGGTATAACCTTTCAGTTATACTGAAAGAGATAAGCCAATCACTGACATACGAAAATTCCCTTAAGAAGCTTTATCTTGAGGGCACCGTGAATCAACATCGCAAAATTCCAATCTGAATTCCCGATGAAGGGAACATATTTATCATAAGAACCTGTTTAAAACAAAAAATATTAAAGGAGCATTCCTGTTAGAAAGATTTTCGGGGACTTGAACAAAAAAGAGCCCTCTTGGTATGATATGGGGTGTCAAATCTGCAGAATTGACCCCTAACTTAGTTAACCAAGGAGGACTCCAAAATGGATTTTAAACAAAATCAGAAAATAAATCAAGTCACCGAAAAAACACTCGTAGTCGGAATCGATATTGCGAAGCAGACACACTACGCTTGCTTTGTGGATGATCGGGGACGAGTGCTCCAAAAATCCTTTTCGGTATTGCAGTCTAATGATGGTTTTCAGTATTTTTATCATCGTATTCTTACTGCGATGAAAGAACATGGAAAAACAGAAGTTATCGTAGGAATTGAACCTACTGGTCATTACTGGCTCAATTTAGCCTATTTCCTTGAGGAACATGGTATTCCTATCGTGATGACCAATCCCATACATGTCAAACGGTCAAAAGAGTTGGATGATAATTTGCCAACCAAACATGACCGGAAAGATGCCCTAGTCATCGCCCGTCTGATTAAGGATGGTCGCTTTAGTTATCCACGTATTTTAAAAGACATGGAGGCTGAACTTCGGGTTGGTTCCACTTTTAGAAATAAATTGACCGAGGAACTAGGCGTTGTCAAAAACAGGATGATTCGGTGGTTAGATCGCTATTTTCCTGAATTTACTCAGGTGTTTCCATCTTTCGGGAAGATGGCCTTGGCGGTACTTGAATGTACCCCATTCCCAAGTGATCTTCATCAAAAGCTACCCGATGAAATCTTGACGCTTTATCGGAAGGTCGAGGGACTCAAATCCCCTCAAAGACCGAAAGCTATGCGTCTTATTGAAGTCGCAGCTAACTCTATCGGAGTAACAGAAGGACGTGAGATGGCACGTATAGAAATCGCCACACTCGTCCGCCGTTACCATCAACTTGAACAAGATATCGAAAGCATTACTCAGCACTTAGTTGAGATTGTACAAACATCTGTAGAATATGAATGGCTATCAACGGTTCCAGGGCTTGGAGATACAACGATTGTTGATTTATTAGCTGAAATCGGAAGCTTCTCACACTACGAAGATCCACGCCAATTAATGAAACTCGCGGGATTAACGTTACGTGAAAACTCCTCTGGTCAGCACAAAGGTCAAAAGCGCATCTCTAAACGAGGGAGAAGAAAGCTGCGTGCCCTCCTCTTCCGGGTCATGATGCCAATGGTTCGTCACAATGAGGCCTTTAGACAGTTACATGAGTATTACACAAACCGTAAAGTTAATCCTTTGCGCAAGAAGCAATCCATTGTGGTTCTGTGTGGGAAACTATTAAAAGTGTTGCATGGAATCAGTACAAAGCACAAAGCGTTTGACGCTCAGCGAATGATGAAGGATATTCCAAGTCTCGCAGAGGCTATGTAAGTTCTACATCCCCTGAATAGACCTAGACAACAGGATGACACGGAGAAGCTGGCACTATTTTTTTCCATTCGACCTTGAGTCCCTAAAGGAGCTTTGCTAGCCTCTGCCTTATGACTAGACCGAACGAAGGAATGTAGGCACACAGATGCCCAGAGACATGGGAGGGTACGTCATCATAAGGGACGCAGAGATCCATGGTGCATCGTATAAATTTTTATCACTACTTTCCACCATTATCCAGTAGTGACAGCGTAGCGTATCTATGTATTGGAATAGTTTAACATATTAGGTAAATTTTATTAGGAATCGTGTCGAAAAATATTTTTTTGGCACTCCAACAGCGGTTCAAACCGTTGATATATCAATATTTATAGAGGGAGGAAGAAAATGAATTACAAGCTGCTCGTAATATTTCTGTCTAGTATTTTTTTAGCAGGATGTGGGTTTAATAACCAGACAACTATAAATAAAAGTGAAGCACCATCAGCAAAAGAAATATTAACAGAGAATAAAGATGCGGATATTTTCTTATTAAATAAGACTGTTTACCAAACAAATATTGAATGGGTAAATAAATTAAATTTAACGAAAAATGAGGAAATTGGGGAAATTGAAAGCATTTATACTTTCGATTCAAATGATTCATTTAAAAATAAAATGGCGACTAAACTTCCTATTGGAAGTAAGATTTTTTCAACCAATGAAAGAAAGGATATGTTAATTGTCGAAAATAATGGAGTAGAAAAAAATATTATGCGCTAACGGAAGGATAGTGTATAAACAGCCCCACCTTTCCGTCTTAACTGACGCACAGACTGATTTTTTAATACCTGCTCCCTTGGATTCGTTCTTCCTTGTTTTTTCGGCTTTTTCTTTTGTTCGTCTTAGTTCAAGTCTCGAGTGTCAATTGGAACATCTCATTTAATCCAATTACTGCATCCGCTGAGAGCGATACCTTTTTTCAAGTCGATGCTCAAGCAGCTCCACAGTATTTTCGTATGATCATCGGCTCGTTAATATGCTCTTCTGAATCTGCAGAAGATAAAGAGTTCCTTGAATTTCGACTAAATAATCGGCAATCGCTTGATCGAGATTATTGTTTGCTTCCTTCACAGATATGCACGTTTTACTTTTGTTTTTAAAGACTTCGTACTGTGAACAAAACGGTGTGGGTACTTCTCAATTCGTTAAATGCTTGAATCCCACTTCTTCCCCATCTCTTCATTTTTTCATCACTTCTAACTTTTCTGTAATGAAGGATAATTTTAATCACCATTTATCACAAAGTTTTCTTTATACTGCAGAAAAATGTTATAAAACAGCCCTCCTCTTTAATAAATTTCAAATATCAAACTTTCAGCAAAAAATGTCAAATCTTGCGAGCGATATTTGTTTTACAATTTTTCTAAGTAGTGTATGATGTTAACTATATTAAAAAGGAGGCTGGAGCTAATGAAGAAAACTTTAATCATTACTTTTATTTTATTATTCTCCATTTTCTCCTATAGTCACACTGAGCATCATCTTACTCATGACAAGTTTAATATTGCCATAGATAATAGTACATTTGAATCTTCCGACCCCCATTCGGGTCATCCTGTTGATGATAGCTTGAAATTCATCCCAGCATCATCGTCTTTTGCACCAATTATTGTCATATTTATCTTGATGAGTACAACACTGCTTTTTCTTTTCATTCGCTTTAAAAGAGTCATGGCGATGTTAACACCGATTCATTTTCAGTCAAATTATGTGGTTCACTCCCTTCTCATTTACTAAAAAATGAACAAAGGGGGAAAAATCCATGTGGATTCGATATTTAATCATTGGCTTTATGTCATTTACGTCCCTTACCTTATTTGTTTATCAAGGGATTGAAATTTCTCAAGCTTTTATCGATTATTTCAAGAATAAATAAGCCTTGAACCATCCTACCAGAAGGATGGTTTTTAGTTCTTAAATATTTGCTTAGATTAGCAGACTGACGAAATACATTTGCTCAGCAGACAGCTTCTTTTCATTTTTTATACTTTCTAGTATAATTAGTCGTAATCAGATGCTGAAAAGAATTGAGGTGTTTTAACTTGACGACCAAAATTTCAACAAAAGAGCGAATTCTTCAACTACTAAAAAAGAAGGTTTCTTTAACAGTCAATGATTTGACCGAAGAATTAAATATTTCTCATATGGCCGTCAGAAAACATCTTGATGGCCTTCAAAAAGAGAAGCTCATTTCATCAAGAGAAGTGAAACAACCAATTGGCCGACCTCTGCAAATCTATTTTTTGGCAGAAAAAGGAGAAGCACTTTTCCCCAAAAATTATGAAGGGATTACGCTTGAATTTTTACAGGACATAGAAGAAATGTATGGAGAAGAATCAATTGCCGATTTATTTCATAAAAGGGAAGAACGCTTAACCACTGAGTATACACAGCGATTAACACAAAAAAACGCTCTTGAAAAAATGACAGAAATTGTCGCTATCCAAAATGAAAAAGGATACATGGCCGATGTCTCACAAATTAACAACAATACCTTTGAACTAGTTGAATATAATTGTCCAATCATCGCAGTTGCCAATCAATACAAAACAGCTTGTCAATGTGAAACAAACATTCTAAAAGCTGTTCTTGACGCAGATGATGTTCGAAGAGCAAGCTGCAAAACGGATGGCAACGATCACTGTAGATTTTTAATCACCTTGCAATCATAGGGGAAAAAATCAAATATAAATAGAAAACTAATTACGCCGTAAATATTGACATCTAATTAATAATTGGACCCATTATCTTGAAAACAGTAACGACCGCCTTTGTCTTATCATCTGTTGCTCGCCATCACCACTTGACTTTCGAACAGAAAAAAGTGCTGTTTGTTTTACTGAAGTGCTCCCTTTACTGCAAAGGGAGCATTTTTATGTTTAAAAGGGCTCATATCGGCTTCACAGTCATGTATTTTTGAGCCAATGATCATTGGTAGTAAGTGCAGCTTAAAAAAAGAGGACAGAAGCAGGGCAATATAGAGAAATAGTGTTATGAGACATACGATGAACTTGACGATCAAAAAGCAGCTTTAGCCCTAAAAAATATAGAGCTAAAGCCGCCTATACCACTGTCTTCTTAATTGTGGACAGTTCAGCTTTTTTAATTTTTATTTTGCAGCTGCAAATAACTTGTTTACTTCATCCCAATTGATGACATTGAAAAATGCTGCGATGTAATCAGGACGTCTGTTTTGATAGTTTAAGTAGTAAGCATGCTCCCAAACATCAAGACCAAGAATTGGAGTTTTACCTTCCATTAATGGGCTATCTTGGTTTGCTGTGCTAGTAATAGCAAGTTGACCATTATCAACGATCAACCATGCCCAGCCTGAACCGAAACGAGTAGTTGCTGCTTTAGCAAATTCAGCTTTAAATGCGTCAAAGCTTCCGAAAGCACTGTTAATTGCCTCTGCCACTTCACCAGTCGGATTTCCACCACCATTTGGAGAAAGAAGCGTCCAGAAAAGACTGTGATTCGCATGTCCGCCACCATTATTTCTCACCGCTGTACGAATGTTTTCAGGAACTGCATCCAGGTTTGCAATTAACTGTTCAACAGTCTTACTTGCTAGATCATCATGACCCTCAAGTGCTGCATTTAAATTATTGACATACGTTGCATGATGACGGTCATGGTGAATCATCATTGTTTGTTCGTCAATATGTGGTTCAAGAGCATTGTTTGCATAAGGTAATGCTGGTAATTCGTACTTTGCCATTCATAATTCCTCCCAATATGTAATTTAATGAAACCGATTTACTCTTTTATTGTATTTTCTTTTTTAATCTTTTTCAACTAAAAAGTATAAAAAATTAAAATATGATGTCTTTTCAGTTGTGTGCCATGAAATTTACTTGAACATATCGGAACTGTGTGGGACATGCTTTTTCGCTGTTGGATCTACAAAGTGTTTGACCGCATTTATTGCTACAGGAGCTTCTCCGAACCCACTCGCAATCAATTTCACCTTTCCGTCATACGTACAGATATCTCCTACTGCGTAAATCCCTGCAATATTCGTCTCCATTTTTGAATTGACGACGATAGAATTTTTCTCAATGTTTAATCCCCACTCCTTAATGGGGCCCAGTGCAGAAACGAAACCATAATTGACAATAACCGCATCTACATTTAATGTTTCATTTTCCTTCGTTGTGACATTCTCTAGAACGACCTGATAAATCTTCTCCTCATCGCCTATCAATGCAGCCGGGACATAAGGAGTTTTTACATCTACTTTTGAATTTTGAAGACTTTCAACACTATGCTCATGAGCACGAAATTTATCGCGACGATGAACAATGGAAACCTTCTCAGCAATCGGCTCAAGCATCAGCGTCCAATCGACCGCGGAATCTCCGCCACCAAATACAATCACTTTTTGATTAGCAAACTTGTTTAAATCATCGATAAAATAATATAAATTCTTTCCTTCATATTGAATACTATTTTCTAATTCAATGCGACGAGGCTGAAAGGCACCTACACCAGCAGTAATAACGACTGTTTTTGAGTAATGAATCTCATCATTCGTTGTTAACGTAAATATGCCACCCTCCTGTTTTTCCACTTTATTAACAGTTTGTCCTAAAACAATCGTCTGTGAAAAAACTGACATTTGCTCTTTAAGTCGATCGACAAGCTCTTGTGCGCGTACCTTTGGAAAACCTGCCACATCATAAATAAACTTCTCAGGATAAAGTGCCGCTAGCTGCCCGCCTAACTGGGGAAGGCTTTCAATTACCTTTACAGATAGCTGCCTCATGCCTCCATAAAATGCAGTGAACATTCCCACTGGACCGCCGCCAATGATCGTCACATCATATACTTTTTGATCCTCTTTCATTTCCTTTCCTCCTCTAGTGCTTCTAGGCCGTTTTGTGTATGCTTTTCGAAAAAATGGTTTTATTCTCGGTATTTTCTCTGGAAAATGGGAAGAGTCATGGTCAAAGACAAGAGCGTTCATTACAATTCAGACCTGCGTTCAAAGAAAACTGAACCTTTTGGCAAACTATTCCTACTTTTTTTCAGGCGAATCCTGGATTAGCTCTTAGGATAAGGATAGGGCTGCGATTCGGAATTTACGTCTGTAGTTTTTGGGCTTTCACGTCTTATATAGCTTCCATTCGGACTTTGCTATAACGAGGCCTGGCCTTTCGTGTCGAATAGAACGACAATTCGGACCTTGCGGCTATCATTCCTGGCCTTTCGTGTCGAATAGAACCTTGATTCGGACTACTACACGGCGAAACCAACTCTTTGGGTCCAAAAGTTCCTTCAATCGGCTATCCCACAACCATTCCAGTCCTTCAAGCAGATTCGGGCACTGAATTCAGACCACAAAACTCCCCCAATCCGACCGTATGGGACTGTCTGTAACCAATTTGAAAAAAACTCTTTACTGCAATAGGCACAACTCGAAAATGGTCGCTCCTCTGGATTCAAGTTTGATTTCAAACCAGATAGCTCTTTTATGCAAAAATGGCTAACTCGATTTCAATTTGCTTTTTTATAAGTTCTAAACATTCTTCTGCTGTTTTTGCAAAGATGCGTTTGCCATTGACGATGGCATATGGCCTTTTCGCACACATTCCGCAGAAGGATAAGCAGCTACTTTCGAGCACTGCCACTTCAGGATATTCTTCTTCCAAAATCTCTTCAATTGGTAACACATTAATAAGGCTACCGTCACATATCTCTACTACTACAATGCCCATAGCTGCTCCACCTCCTCATTTTACAGTCAACTTAATATATTTACCTTCTAGTCTTTCCAACCATTCCATTATATCCACATCATCGATAAAAAAATCACTCACGTATTTTATTCCTCTATGATATTGCTGTTGCCCTTCAAAATAAAATATTTCCGCTACACCAGAGAATGTTTGAGCTCTGTCATTTTCACACTCAATTGTTACAGTAATCTCTTTTTCATTGAAGTGGGATAGTGATTTAACAAGAGGAGTGTCATTCAAAAGCAAGATATCCGAGCCTTTAATTCTCCTAATGCTAAGAATCCCTTCCACAGCTGTCATCTTCTTCTCCTTTGTACATCACTAGCATGCTCCAAATATTTTTAAACCTAAAAGTATAAAAAGAGCTTATAAAAAATTAAACCATGAATTGCGAAATCATTCAACCAATTTGCTGACACCTTTTTTAAAAATCGTATTCATCCTCTTTTGCTTGACGAATACTTTGATACGTTTCCGTTAACACAACTGTATCCTCAAGTAATCGTTCTAGGCGGAAAATGACATCATCATTGACGATTTCCTTACGATGAAAATCTTTTTCCTCAATAAATACGTACGTTTGAACAATCTGTGCCTTCATATAAGACAAGATTGGCTTCAACTGCTGCTCGGCTACTAAATAATGCTTTGCTGAGCCTGCCGTGACAATCATCCCTACAACTTTATCACGAAATGCTTGCACAGGTAATAAGTCGAACACATTCTTTAGCGTACCTGGAATCGAGGCTTGGAAAACTGGTGTTCCAATCACAATCGCATCTGCTTCCATTACTTCCTTCGTGACAAACCCTGTGTCACCATCATACTCCAAATAATTTCGACCATCACTAAATTGCAAATTATACTCCGCTAAATCGATAATTGAAAATTCAACTTCTGGATATTTTGCAGAAATTTCTTCAGAAATGTAGTTCATTGCCGTTCTCGTTTTCGAGCCGACAATAGAACCAGAAATGCCTACTATTTTCATTAGTTGTCCCTCCTACTTTTTCGCTGTATATTTACGGATCGCTGGTAAAATATCTGTAGCAATAATCTCAATATTTTTTGCCAATTTATCAAACGGAACGCCACCGAAGTCCATCTGAGCCATATAACGTTGATGGTCAAAAAGCTCATGCTGATATAGAATTTTTTCGATAATTTCCTGTGGACTCCCTACATTAATGACATTGCGCTTATCAGAAGCTTGAGCAAATGCTTGCTTCGGAAAGCCATTTCCGTTTGTTAATTTCATTCCCTCATTAATATATGGATACATTTCTCTCATTGCTTCCTGTGTCGTCTCAGCCGCAAAGAAAAATCCCGTTGTCGCAACTGGCAATTTTGCTGGATCAAAGCCGTTACTTTCCGCTACCTCACGATATGCATCGATCGTACGTTTAAAAATACTAGCTGGTCCACCCAATGCAGCTAATGCCATCGGTACCCCTGCATACCCGGCTTTCATCGCACTTGCCGGTGTTCCTCCGACTGCTCTCCAAATTGGTAAAGAACCATTTTTCGGGCGTGGCAGTACTTTCGCGTTTCTCAGTGCAGGTCGATATTGACCACTCCAGTTTACAATTTCTTCTTCATTTATTTTTAATAATAAATCAAATTTCTCTTCAAAAAGCCCCTCATAATCACGAACGTTATACCCCAGTAATTCATATAAACCAATACGTGATGCTCGTCCTGCTATTATTTCTGCACGCCCGTCTGAAATCAAATCAATCGTAGCAAAATCTTCGTACACTCTAACCGGGTCCGATGTACTAATAATCGTAGATGAACTTCCAATTTTGATTTTTTTGGTCGCTTGGGCAATGGCGGATAATATAACCGAATGGGCTTGAGCGACAAAATATTCCTGGTGACTTTCTCCCACACTAAAAAAGTCAATACCCGCTTCATCTGCGAGTTTGGCTAATTCAATAATTTCTTGGACCCTTTGTTGGGCTGATATTCTTTCGCCTGTATGTGGATTGGTGAGATGGTCCGCTAACGTATAAATCCCAAATTCTAAGCCTTTGCTTTGATCAATCCGATATTTTTCCATGTCATCAAACCTTCCTACTCTTTTTACTCTAGCCATGCTATTATCACCCATAATACTCGATTAATGAAGTACGCACTTTTTAGTGGTATAGTATATAAAAGGATACTACAGGGAGGGTTTTAGATGAAAATTGAACCTGAGTCTTGCCGTGTCGACGATGCTCTAGGGATCTTAGTTGGAAAATGGAAGCCCCTCATATTATTGCACTTATTAAAAAATGGTACTCAAAGATTCAGTGAACTAAAAAGAAGTGTTCCCGGAATCACACAAAAAATGCTGACAAACCAATTACGGGACTTAGAAGAAGAAGATATTATTGAACGAAAAGTATATCCCCAGGTACCTCCAAAGGTTGAATACTCCATCACGGAATATGGGAGAAGTTTAGAGCCGATTTTAAACGCAATGCATGAATGGGGAACTAATCATATCATTCACAAACGGGAAAAAATGAAAAAAGAGAATGTGGGAAACGAACGAAAACTTTAAGTATGAAAATACTCTAGTTCGTTCCACTCGATTTTCTGTTCGTGGAAAATCAAAGGTTGAGAACGAAACGGGTTTTGCTTTAATGGCCGTGAATTTAAGAAAATTCACGGCCAACAACTAGGGAATAGAAGAATTTGTTACATAAAAATAGAGAAAGGTGAATTTGAAGCTAGTTATGTCCCAGCTTCTCAGACTGCCCGCAAATGCTCGCTTAATTTGTTGCTTCGCCTTGTCCGGTGCCCATTTCCTATTATGGTAACTCCGTTCCTTGAAAGACAAACGTTTTCATTCAGTCTGAAGGAAAATGACTATCTAACATCTTTTACTTGATCTATCGCTCTAACTCTAGTTTTTTTAACTACCAAGCCTCAAAAAAAAAAATAATGAGCATAATATAGGTATTTTATTGACAAATTAAAGTTAGCTCAATGAAAGGAGAGGTTCTCACATGCCTCAAAACACTATTTTGGCTCAAATCGCAACAATTGCAAAACAACTAGAACAACAAGAAGCGCAAAATGCTCAGGTCCTGCAAAATCAAGATCTGGGAACACAGCAGCAACAACAAATGAGTGATTTAGAACAAAATGCGGCTCAACAATTAGAACAAATTCAACAGTTGATCCAGCAATACCAACAACAAAACCAAACGCAACAAAGCTTTCAATCAGCAACCGGAAATGCAAGCGGGCAATTAAGTGGAAATCAATCGGTCTTAAGCTCTGAGTTTTCTGGAACAGATGCTGAAGAAGTAAGACAACAAAATCAGCAATCCGCACAAAATCAAAGCGGCGGTAATCGTTTTAGCTAAAAAATAAATTTAGCCAAACACATGTGATGCCCCAAATTCAACATTTGGGGCATCACATTATTCATTTTCACAAAAAATTTTTTTTGAATCTGAAGTTCGCTATTGGCAAGTCACGCTCGTTTCCCCATTTTGTGCGATCTCCATCGTTGCTGAATTTCCAGTATCTAAACAGCTCTCAAACTCTTGCAATTTGTCTTGCTGATCCTTTTCTCCTTGAACAATTTGATAACCAGGTATAGCGATAGAAATAAGAATAATCACTGTCAAAATAAACGGAAATAACATCCGTAACCAATTGCTTCGCATATTACCATTAGACTCGGGATGATAATCGTCAGAAAAGAAAAGACAAAATTCTCGATAGTACAATGCATTATGCACAATCATATAATTTTGTGAAAACCATTCTTTCTTGCTGTTTCTTCAATGGCTTTTAACAGCAGACTCCCGCTCCCTCTTCCCCTATTCGCGGGTAATGTATACTGATAAATCTCCTACCCCAGCGTAAGCACAACGATTATTATAAAGAGAGATTCCCACCAGACGATGCTTCCATCTTTTTAATAGAAAGAAAGTCCTTCCACAATTGCCCTCGCATAAACCTCTCATTCTTATTTGCAAAATGCAAGTATTATTAATCAGGGATTTTACCCCTGCATATTGCCACGAATACTGGATTTAGACACAGCATCATTCAACAGTTTAATTGAGCGAATCACCGTTTCTTTCTCGAAATCATTCATATGGGAGAACACTTCGTTCAAAAATATATTTGTTCATCATAATCAACAATTTGCAAATCGCAACTTTCTATGATTCTTGACGCTCTTTAAGCATTCTTGATATTCTTAGACCATTCATGAAGTCCAACGGGAGGTTCCTCTCTTGCAACTATTAACAACTAAAATGACTAAAAAAAGCCGAAACGTTCTTTCATATATTCTTTTAGCAATTCTTTTTACTTCTTCCTTCCTTTTTGTCCGGTTCAATTATGGTCTGTATGAGCGTCCCATTGCTAAAGTAACCGATGTAAGGATACAAGATTCTATTGAGAATGTAGATATGTATGATAATAAAGATCTTCTGACAACGCAGGAGCTGGTCGCAAAGGTAATGAATGGTGAACATAAAAATGAGGAAATCCATCTTGTGAATGAGTTTTCCTCATCAGGTGCTTTCGATCAAGAGTATAAAGTCGGCAATGAATTGTTTGTCATGATTGAGCAACCGGCAAAGGGTCAATCCGAATTAACAGGAACAATCCAAGATGTAAAGCGAGATAAATACTTGCTCATTGTTGCTTGGGCATTTATTTTTACCCTTTTGCTTGTTGGAAAAAAACAAGGCTTCTTCGCCATCATTAGTTTAGTCGTAAACGCTGTATTGCTTTCCTATGCGCTAGATTTTTATCTCCAGACATCTGGTATCCATCTGCTAGTGATCTGTAGTATCAGCATCATTTTATTCACGGCCATTTCATTATTGCTCGTAAATGGTTTCAATGAAAAGACCTATGCGGCAATCATTGCGACGCTTCTGGGGACCTTTCTGTCATTGCTGATTACATATGCTGTAATGTGGATGACGTCCGAGCAAGGACTGCGCTATGAGGAAATTCAATTTATTACCAGACCCTATAAGCTCGTCTTTTTAGCAGGTTTATTTATCGGTTCCTTAGGGGCTGTCATGGATGTTGCAATCACGATGTCTTCATCAATCTTTGGATTGTATGAAAAAGATATAAATATCTCGAATAAGGCTCTGAAAAAGTCGGGGATGGAAATCGGTAAAGATATTATGGGAACCATGACTAATATTTTGTTCTTTGCCTATATCAGCGGTTCAATTCCGATGCTTATCCTTTATTTTAAAAATGCGTCTCCTTTAGGTTTTACCCTTTCAATGAATCTTTCATTAGAATTGGCTCGTGCTCTGGCTGGTGGTATCGGTATTGTCATCACAATCCCAATCGGGCTCTATATTACGCTACTGTTTGTTAATCGAAAGAGGGCAAGACAATGAATGTATTGGTTTTACTTGGAATCATATTATTTTTATTGATGATTGTCATAGGCGGTAAAAAGGGAGCGCGCTCTTTTTTCGCCCTATTTCTCAACTTTGTCGTCGTTCTTCTGGCCGTTTTATTTATGAATGACCCAAGTCTAAATCCAATCGTTATAACGGTCATTGCCTGTACAATCATCAGTTGTATTAATTTATTCTATATAAACGAGATCAACATCAAAACAAAAACTGCCTTTGTTTCTACACTCATTACGATTGTGATTTTGCTTGTTTTTATAGTCGTCATTACTGAACAAGCAATGATTCAAGGATTCGGCGAAGAGGAAATAGAGGAGCTTGGTATCTTTTCACTCTACATTGGAATTGATTTTGTTAAACTGGCTACTGCCGTCATTATTATGAGCACGATTGGCGCTATTACAGATGCTGCCATTGCCATTTCTTCTCCAATGTATGAGGCGTTTTGCCATCATCCCAACATTAGCCGCAAGGATTTATTTAAATTTGGCATCAGTATTGGACGGGATATTTTAGGAACTAGCGCTAATACACTTTTCTTTGCTTTCTTTGGCAGTTATTTAGCCTTGCTTATTTGGTTTAAAGATCTCTCCTATTCGATTGAAGAAATCGTCAATTCAAAAATCTTCAGTGCTGAAATGATTACCATTCTTTGTGCTGGCACAGGGGTTACATTAATCATCCCGATTACAGCATGGATATCAGCATTTTACTTTGTTAAAATCCGTGATAAAAAAGTCCCACAGCCATAGCATAAAACTGTCGGAAAATGCCCCCAAAAAAGCAAGTGAAGCACATTGAACTGCCCCATAAACGTCAGATTGTGTCTAACATTTACGGGGCAGTTCACACATTCACTTGCTTTTCTACGTTTTGTCTGAAAGCATCTGATTCAAGAGGACAGTTTGCAGTTGAGACTAACCTGAGTTTGTCCTCATGAACCCTCTATGAGAACACTTTTCTACTTTTTCCATACTCATGTTTGTCCTCATGTATCGTTTATACGAACATTTCCACCTACATCTCACTCGCAGTTCCCCTTATGGGCCCTTTATGCGGACATGAGAGGGCTCTTTTTGGGTGGCCTTTGTCCTCATGAACCCTTCATGCGGACACGATTTTCTCTTTTTGAACTTTCTCTGTCCTCATGAGCCCTCTATGTGGACACGAGGGGCTCTTTTTGGGCTTTCTTTGTCCTCTTGAACCCTTCATGCGGACATGAGAGGGCTCTTTTTGGGTGGCCTTTGTCCTCATGAGACCTTTATGCGGACACGAGTTACTCTTTTTGGGCGTTCTTTGTCCTCTTGAACCCTTTATGAGGACACGATTTTCTCTTTTTGAGCTTTCTTTGTCCTATTGAGACCTTCATGCGGACACGATTGGCCTCGTTTTGGCTTTCTCTGTCCTCTTGAACCCTTCATGCGGACATGCTTTGCTCTTTTTGAGCTTTCTTTGTCCTCTTGAACCCCTTATGCGGACACGAGGGGCTTATTTTAGGCGTTCTTTGTCCTCATAAGCCCTTCACACGGACTAATTGCTTTCCTCGGAACCACTCCACTTTGTGAAAGAAAATCGAAAACAAAAAAGACGCGTCAATCCACCTTTTTAATTTGGAGGTTTGAAGCGTCTTATCTTGAAGCAATCGAGGAAAACCCAGCTTTGTGTTGTCTCGTCTTATTGGTTACCCTTTTTAACCCATTCGGCAATTTGTACCGTGCGTTTTGCTTGATGTTTTACGGCAGCCTGTACATCCTCAACCATGTTGCCATCTTGATCAACTGTCACGCTTGTACCATATGGGTTGCCGCCTGAAGCAAAGATAACCGGATCGCTATAACCTGGAGTTGCTACAATTGCTCCCCAATGATACATCGTTGTATATAGAGAAAGAATGGTTGCTTCTTGACCGCCATGGGAATTTTGTGCAGATGACATCGCACTCACAACCTTATTAACAAGCTTGCCATTGAACCATAATCCACCAGTTGTATCTAAAAATTGTTTCATCTGCGACGGCATATTTCCAAAGCGTGTTGGCACACTGAAAATAATCGCATCTGCCCATTCCAAATCGTCTAGAGTGACCTCAGGGACGTCCTTTGTTGCTTCAACATGAGCCTTCCATGCTGGATTGCTCTCAATTGCAGATTCAGGCGCAAGCTCTGGTACTTTTAGCACCTTTACATCAGCACCGACCTCTTTCGCACCTTCCTCAGCCCATTTCGATAATTGATAGTTTGTACCACCCATGCTGTAATAAATAACTGCTAATTTTACATTTGACATTGGCTCTGACTCCTTTTTTGTTGAATTTCCAAATAGTTTGGACAAAATGCCCATACAACCACCACCTAGTTTCTGTTTGCTTAACTGTTCCTATACGCGTGTTCCAAAAACTATAAAGATAAATTTCGATACCATTTTGCCGCTGCCTCTACTTCCCCAAGCGTCAATTGATGTCCATAATTTTCCCAATGAAGTTCAACATTCGCCTTAGCATCTTCCAATAATGATTGCAGTTCCTTCGATTCTGCTGACGGACAAATCGGATCATTAGTGCCAGCGGCGATGAACACAGCTTTGCCTGTTAAATCAGGAAGTTCTATGCCTCTTCTTGGCACCATTGGATGATGAAGAATAGCTGCTCTCAATGCATTTTTATGGTGAAATAATAGACTTGCTGCAATATTGGCTCCATTGGAGTAGCCGAGCGCAACAAGATTATCTCGGTCAAATCCATACTCCTTTGCGGCATTATGAAGAAACTGATTGAGTTCATCTGTACGAAAAATGAGATCTTCTTCATCAAACACACCTTCTGCTAAGCGTTTAAAAAATCTTGGCATCCCATTCTCAAGTACATTGCCGCGGACGCTTAATACAGAGGCATCCTCATCAATTCTACCTGCGAGCGGTAACAAATCCAGTTCATTTCCGCCTGTCCCATGCAGTAAAAGCAAGGTCGGCTTCGATAGATCTGGGCCTTGGTTAAAAATATGCTGCATCAGTCAATTCCCTCCACAATATGAACTCCCACGTCTGGTAATAGAGCTTCTAATTCTGCTCTTTTTGACTCTAGCCATGGTGGCAACATTAACTGTTGTCCAAGATGTGCGACTGGTTCATCACTAGTAAAGCCAGGGGAATCGGTCGCGATTTCAAAAAGAATTCCCCCTTCATCATGAAAATAAATCGATTTAAAATAGTGTCGGTCACGGATCTCAGTTGGATTCAAGCTTTTTTCCAAAAGGAGTTCTCTCCATTGATAAAGCTCCGCCTCATCCTTTGCTCTTAAAGCAATATGATGGAGCGTCCCAGCGCCCATCAGTCCACGAACTGATGGAGTCAGCTTAATGTCGATCAGATTGCCAACTGCTCCCCCCGCTTTAAATCGTAAATAGCCTTCATCATCTCCAACACATTTCATTCGAAACAAATTTTCTAAAATATCCGCGCTTTTATCCGGTTTTGCCGAATACAATGTAGCACCAGCAAATCCAATGATCTCAGGACTATTTAAGGCAACAGGATGCTCGACAAGCTCTAGCTTCAAACCGTCTCGATCGGTTAATGATAGAAGCGAGTCTCCGAAACGACCAACTCTTTCATAGTCAATTCCAAAATGGTGAAGGCGATTTTCCCAAAAATCAAGTGAATTTGCAGGGATGGCATAGCTTGTCGCCCCTACTTGTCCAGTGCCGATTCGTCCCTTAAGTTGCTTTTCCCATGGAAAAAATGTCATAATCGTTCCAGGCAATCCTCTATAATCACCAAAATAAAGGTGATATACTTCAGGGCGCTCAAAATTAATTGTTTTTTTCACCAACCTCAACCCAAGAATGTCAGTGTAAAAATTTATCGTTCTTTGGGCACTATTAACCATAGCTGTAATATGATGGATGCCTTCAGACTTTAACAACACCCTCACCACCTTTTCTATTTTGGCCGTTCTAATTTTTCGTAGTTACAACTTACTGGTGCAAAGCCATTCGGAGCAATTTTGCCATTCTGAAAAATTTCTTCTGCAACATGATTACGAATAACTTTGCCAATCATAAAAAGCGGCGTTTTTCTAACTCCATAGTATGTCCAATATATATTCAGTCTAATTTTTGCTTTCTGCTGGATGCCCATTCAATTTCATTTTTTATCAATGTTATTTTTACTTTCTCCACATTGTTTCGTCCACTATATGAACAACGTGTCGTCAAAATTTTTTTAGTTGCTTCCTTTATTTCCCCTGCTGCTTTTCGTTGAACCAAACTTTTTGGTACCCCATTTAAAATACGGCCGTAACAACGGCAATTGGTCTCAGAACAACACTTCCAATCAGGAATTTATTAAGTTGGATCAAGCGAACTTAAATTAATCCAACTCTCTCACAACAAACGGAATAAGACCACGTTCAATTTGCTCTCTGAACTTTTCATACCGTTCTGGTAATTTTAATTTTTCACCTAAACGATCGCGAGTTTCGTCAAGAGCAAATCCTGGAGGATCCGTTGCAATCTCAAATAATATCTCCCCATGCTCGCGGAAGTATATTGAATTAAAATAATTGCGATCCTGCACTGGAGTTACGCCATACCCATTCATGGAAAGGCGCTCCTGCCAGTCTAATTGATCGGCATCATCGACTGCCCGCATAGCAATATGATGGACTGTTCCTACTCCCATTTGACCACGACCATTTGAAGTCAGTTTAAGATCAATGATATTTCCAATATCTGCTGATGATTGAAAGCGAACCATTTCTCCTTCCTCTCCAACAAGCTCAAAACCAAATTCCTTCTCTAACAATTCAGCCGTCTTTTTAGGTTGAGCAGAGAACAGTACCGCTCCTCCAAACCCTTTTATCGCAACTTCTGGAGTGATTTCACCAAAAGACCAATTGTTTTTCTCACCGCCAGTTCGTGCAACTATTTCTAACTTTAGTCCATGTGGATCAAGAAAGCTTAAATACTCCTCGCCAAAACGCTCCACCATTGTAAAGGGAATTGCAAATTTCTCCAATCTCTTTTTCCAAAATGTCATGGAATCGATTGGTACTACATAAGTGGTTATGCCAACTTGGCCATCACCAATAACCCCTTGTCTTGCTCCAGCCCATGGAAAAAAAGTAATGATCGTTCCCGGCTTTCCCTCTTCATCTCCGAAATAAAAATGGTATGTGCCTGGATCATCAAAATTGACCGTTTGCTTGACTAAACGAAGTCCTAAAACGCCGGCATAAAAATCCACATTTTCCTGAGGATGTCCAACAATTGCCGTAATATGATGGATTCCTGCTGTTTGTTTGCCCATGCCTATCACTTCTCTTTCATATCAATTCAATCGCAAAGGTTTCCGCTTAAATGTCTCTAGCCAAAAATCATGTCTTCACGATTCTTTCTCTTCAATTACAGAACGGTATAATTGGAAAAGTGCTTCTTCTTATTATTTACTAGTTTTAATCTTATTTTACTTATTAAAAATATCTCGAATTCGAGATATCAAATTAAAAAAATAAGACTTTATCTCGAATTAATTTATCTTTAATTCAAGATAATTGTATATAATCTACGTCTTAATGTCAACCTCTTTTTCATTATCTATCTTCGATTGACTTCATATGCAGCCCGAATTCCGGATTCAATCGCTCCTTCCACCCAACCATGAAAAGTGGAAGTATGCTCGCCAGCAAAATGCATTCTGCCTTCTTGTTGGTAAATCACGTCCCCTAAATCTGCTTTTTGTCCAGGAGCAAATAGAGTAAAACAGCCGGCTGAAAAAGGATTTCTGCTCCAATTAAAGGTAACCCCCTGTAAAAACTCTTGATACACAACTGATCCATAAATTTTCGCCAAATCCTTTAAAGCATAATGAACGACTTCTTGATTAGATAGACTATTCCACAAAGCAGCGTCATGTCCCCAACTGTAGCTTGCGAGCATCACAGCTGGCCCCATTTTGCCGATATTATGGCTAGGAATATAACTAAACCGTATCGGCAGATCAGAAACTGCATTGCCCACCTTAAACCTTTCCCAAAATGGATGTTTAAACTCAATACCAATTTTCACGGACGGTATTGATAGCAGCTCCCTAATCGCTTGGCGTTTATTAAAAGCGAGCGACTCATACGGTTCAAAATCGATAAACTGTAAGGCTGAAAAAGGAATCGTAATAATCGCATAGTCGCCTGTAAATGTTTGAATTTGTCCGTTTCGTTGATTGATTGTTTGAAAACAAACACATTGCTCATTTTGAATGATCTTATATATTTTCTCATTTAAAAAAAGTTCGTTCCCTAGTTCAGATAAAAATGCATAAGGCAGGCGATCATTCCCACCTTCGATTTCATAAAAAACGGCATCCTCATTAAAAATCGGGTAAATAATATCTGTTACAATCCCTACAAACGAGAGCTCACGAAAGCCCTCAATTCCAAGCAAAACACTGATCATTCGGATCGCGTTCAATGACAGAGAAGGTCCATAAGGGTTGTCTCGAAGATAAGCTTCCATTGAATAATGATCAAATTGCTTCATTAACTCTTCCTGCTCTTCTGGGGTGCCATTTTGATAGCGATCCAAAAAAGGCTGTACGGCAGCTAGAAAAAGTTCGTTTGCCGTTTTTCCTTTTTCCCAACCGCTGAGAGGAAATTGCAGTATGTCAGGTTTTTGTTCATAACGTGCGCTTGTCGTTAGCACATTATTAACGTAAATTAGGTCATTTGCAGTTGTATTAATAAAACGATTCGTTTTCAGCTTGAAGCGACGAATATATTCAGAGACTAATAGATGGTTGTTAGGTATTCTCATAGCACCAAAATCTAAATAATTGCCAGCACTAAAGGGCTCGCGGACTGTATAAATTCGTCCACCAATACGAGAATTCCCCTCCACTATGGTTACATAATGGCCAGCCTGTTTTAAAAGAGAGGCTGCCACAAGCCCGGCCATCCCTGCCCCTGCGATTAGGATTTTTTTCGGCTCTGTTCCTTTATTTAATCCATTTTGAATTAGCCGGAGCATATCATTCGGATAATTCAAGTAATGATATTCTGTCGCAATTCTACTCATCCGTCCCACTCCCCTCCTTTTCATCCTATGTAAAGATGAGAGTGGATATGATGGGAGAAAAGCTGGCAACATCAGCAAAATATCTACTCACAGCTAGAACTTACAACGCTCTACCTAACATAAAATTTCCTCTAATTTAAAGCCACCTTTTCAATTGTCCTTAATTGGATTGTCACGTCTGAAATTCGGATGACCTCAAATATTGATGAAAACGCACCCGAACATTAACAAAATAATTGTTGATTGAGCAGATGAGAAGTACAATAAAAGAAACCGTGCATTAAAGATTGACTGAAAAGGAAGATTCCTATGAAAGAAATCATTGTTGATATTCTTACTTACATAAAAACCAATCTATCTGACGAGTTGACTATCGAAGAGGTAGCCGGCCACTTCGGGTATAGTAAATATCATTTTAGCCGTGAGTTCAAAAGATTGACGGGTTTTTCAGCTGCTGATTATTTGTCTTCGATCAAAATTGAACGAGCGAAGCAAGAATTACTAAAACAAAATTTTTCAGTCACTGATTCGAGTTTTGATGCAGGATTTTCTAGCTTAGGCACATTCTCAACTACTTTTGCGAAAAAAACCGGTCTTTCACCTCGTGAATACAAAAAACAAGTCGAATCTCTTTATGGAATCACTAAAGAATATGAAAGAAAATATCCATGTACCCTTCATTATTATTCGGAAGAAAAAAATACCGAAAAAAATAACCAGCTCTCTTTAACAATCCATTATCCTGAGAATTATGAATCAAGTATCACGTTTGCCGGCCTGTTCCGTAGTCCTATCCCTAACCACAAACCCATTGTTGGCACTGCTTTAACTCAAACAAATAGACATACCTTTACTCATATTCCAGATGGAGACTACTATCTATTGGTCTGTTCTATCGAAAAGACAATGAATCCATTGCGCTATTTTGTGCTTAATGAGTGTTTACGAGGAAAAGTGGAAGAAGTTTTACACTTTCCATCCTCCGAACATTCCCATGTAGAGGTGCACTTACGCCCTCCTTTACCTGAAGACCCTCCGATTTTAATTAATTTGCCTAAATTATTAGCCGATTCTTTTCCATTCCGCAATCTATAAGAAGTACCTCCTCCTCCTTTGTGCCAAAATATAATTGAAAACATAACAAAAGGAGGAGACAATCGTGCTTTTATTATTTATTTACCGCAGCAAAAGATGAGAAGCAGCAATTATCCAATCGCCGTGAAAGCTTTAAAAGATGCTGAAAAAGAACAGATATGATTTGTGATCAGATGTGAGAAATCACTTAAAAATAGTTACGGAGTATTCAGGTAATGTGTTTGGACTCCCATGGTAGAGATGCGAGACTTTTAAAAGAAAGTGAGCGCTCTAACTAATGCCTGACATGGATTGCTTTACTGATGGAAAATTGAGATTCAAAATGCTTTAAATTAATTAATAATGAAAGGACGTCGTTATTATGGAAATAAAATTAACCCCTTATTTATTATTAAACGGAAATGCGAAAGAAGCTGTTACCTTCTATGCAGATACCTTTGGAGCTGAAGTGGAAAGTATGGAGCTTTTAAAAGATTGGCCTCATGAATTTGAAAATGGGATTCCAGAAGGTTATGAAGAAAATGTCATGCACGCACACATTAACATTGGCACTTCACAGTTAATGCTTGCTGATGCTTTGCCAGGCCAAGATTTTACAGCAGGCTCAACAATTACCATTATGATTGATTTACAAGAAGTAGAGGATGCGAAAAGATTATTTGAGAAATTTTCTGTTGGAGGAGAAATTGACACGCCTTTAAGCGCTACCAGTTACAGCCCCGCTTATGCTCAATTGACTGATCAATTCGGTATTACATGGCAAATAGTGACAGCATTTAAAGACGACGAGCAAGCATAATTTAAGTCACTGTTGAAAAATGTGATTGAAAGAGAGAAACACCATTCAAAAGTAAAAGATAAACAAGAATTTCACCTTATTCCAAACTATAACATTGCAAACCTTCGATGGAAAAATCTAACTGGCTGATTAATTTAAATGTCAACAGTCACTACTTTGTGCCCACAGAAAAGATGAACTGTTCAATGTGGACAAATGACCTCAATCTTGTTTATAAAAAAGTTTGGATATGCCTCCGTCCTTTTTAGTGAGTGAGTGCATAGCCAAACTTTTTCTCCTCTCATGAAGACAAGAATAAAAACTTTGCTGAGTAAGTCATAATTGCTTTTTTTACCTTGACGGCTTACTTTATCTCCAATTTTCTGCATACCATTTGCAACCGAAAGCTCATTATTCAATTTTCCTTCATGCACTCACCTTACCTTTTCTCGAACGCTAGCTTCAAGCCGAACCCTATGAGGATAAGCCCTGTTGTTTTGTCCATGATTCTTTGAACCTTCGCTGACATTAACCATTCTCGCAAATAATTGATGAAAAACACATAAACAAAAAACCATATAATCGATAAAATCGTGTACACAACTCCCATTGTAATAAGTTGTATCGTTACATTGCCTGAACCATTCACAAATTGGGGAAGAAAAGTGATGAAAAACATCGCCACTTTTGGATTTAGAACATTCGATAACAGCCCTTGCGTGTAAGGTGATTTCCTTCCATTTTCCCCAAGGTCGGACTTGCTATCCTTCTCCTTTTTGATAAAAGAAGATGCTCCAAGATAGATAAGATAAATAGCACCAATATATTTTACAATTTCAAAAGCAAGAGCGGACTGCATGAGGATTGCCGAAAGACCAAAAGCTGCTGCCACTGTATGAACCAATGAACCAGTCGTAATTCCTAGCGCCATTTTATAGCCATCTTTTCTACCATCTGAAATCGTTCTTTTTGTAATCAGCGCCGTATCTATCCCTGGACTCATGACAACAAAAAGTGATAACAATAAAAAGGTCAAGAAATCATTCATTTTAAACACCCCTACTCATTGAAATAAAACTCTACACAAAATATAATTTAATTATATTAAATATAACTTAACATAGAATGATATTGTTGTTTAGTAATTTTTTAATGACCATTAAATTTAATGTAAACAAAAAGGCGGAGGAATCATGGAAAATATAAATATCGGTAATAAAGTGAAGAAGTATCGCGAAGAGAAGGGGCTGAGTAGCAGGAAGTTGGCCAAGACAGCTGAGATAACTCCATCCATGTTAAGTCAAATAGAACGCGGCCTAGCTAATCCATCGATCCAAACGTTAAAGATACTCGCGAAGGCTCTTGATGTACCTACTTTTAGTTTTTTACTTGAGGATACCCCTACTGCCGATTTAGTGGTAAGATCGAAACAGCGCAAGGAAATGATTGTCGATGGCTTAACATACGAACTCATTTCCCCAAATTTCACAGGTACATTGGCTACAGCCATTATGAATATACCTCCGAAAACCGTATCGTCTGAAAAGCTGCTGGAGCATAAAGGGGAGGAAATCGCCTATGTGCTTGAAGGGAAAATCAAAATCTATTTAGATCGTGAGGAGTATATATTAGAAACGGGCGATAGCGTTAAAATCCCCGCACATATGCGTCATAAATGGGAAAATATATTTGAACAAACAGCTTCCATCTTATTTTCTGTTACACCCCCGTCTTTTTAACGTTTTTTTACTAAAGACTTTTGGTTCTCCTCATGCGAAACCAAGGTTTCACACGTAATGACTCAAAAAACGGCATATTACAAAACGCAATAATATATTCAGGAAAGGAGCAACAATTATGCGCTCAGAAAAAGAAAAAATGCTAGCAGGTGAAATGTACAATCCAGCCGATCCAGTTTTAGTAAAAGAACGTGAGGAGGCAAGACGCAAGGTTCGAATTTACAATCAAACGTTAGAAACTGAGGGAGAAAAACGAACCAGTTTATTAAAAGAATTGCTTGGATCAACAGGTGATCATATCTATATGGAACCGAATATCCGTTTTGATTACGGGTATAACACCCATGTCGGAGAGAATTTTTTTGCTAATTTTGACTGTACCATTCTAGATGTATGTGAAGTACGCATTGGTGATAATTGCATGCTTGCCCCCGGTGTACAAATCTATACAGCGACACATCCACTTCATCCCCATGAACGTAATTCAGGAAAAGAATATGCAAAGCCGATTTCAATTGGAAATAATGTGTGGATTGGCGGCAATGCGATCATTAATCCTGGCGTCACAATCGGAAATAATGCCGTTATTGCTTCCGGGGCAGTCGTGACGAAGGATATACCAGACAACGTTGTTGTAGGTGGTAATCCCGCAAAAATCATTAAGGAGATTGAACGATAATCACTAATATTGACAACGAAACCGACCTCCAAAAGGAAGCCGGTTTTATTTATTATTCTGCTTCAATCCCATTGACAATTTGCGTAAGTGCTTCTTTTATTGGTGTTGTTGACCGACCAAGAACTTTAGCGAAATCTTCACTCTCTATTGCTAGTGAGCCTTCACGTATGTCCTTTTGAATATTGACCAGCATTGGAATGAGGAAATCTGGCAGTCCAGCACTCTTCATGATTTCACCATAAGTAGCATCATCCACTTTTTGCATTGTTACCTCTTTACCCAATACTTCTCCAATTGCTGTGACAAGTTCCTGCTGTGATAAGAGTGGTCCAGAAAGTTCATAGGTCGTTTTTTCATGTCCCTCACCAGCAAGCACCTTAGCAGCCGCTTCCGCATAATCCTGCTGCAGCGCCCAACCAACCTTTCCCTCTCCTGCTGAAGTTACCCACGGGGCACCAGCTACAACACCTTGAATACTTGGAATTTCATTCTCCAAATACCAGTTATTGCGCAAGAAGGAGTAGGGAATCCCTGTCTTCAAAATTGCTTCCTCGGTTGCTTTATGCACCGGTGCCATGGAATTCGTGCTTTCCTGTGCATTGGCAATGCTCGTATAAGCAATAAAGCGAACTCCAGCCCGTTCCGCTGCAGCTACTGCGTTGAAATGCTGGCGAATTCTTGTATCATTATCACCATCGGCTGAAATCAGCAACAAACGCTCAATTCCTGCAAAAGCTGAATCCAATGTTTCTGGATAGTCAAAATCCCCTTGACGGACCTCGACTCCACGCTGCAGCAGTCCTTCTGCTTTCTTTGGCTCACGAACACTGACTGCTAATTGTTCTACAGGTACTGTTTGTAGCAAAGTTTCCACTATTTTGCTGCCAAGCTTCCCGGTTGCTCCAGTTACTAACATTTTCATCTTCTTTTCCCCCGATCAATTTTTTATGATTACCTGTAACCATTTTAATTACAACCATAAATCCTGTCAAGAATTTTACACAATCATTACCTATTTCATGTAGTGCTTTCTATTTAGTATAATAATAGTCATATCGTATAATAGCCTTAAAACTCTCATAAAGTTGGTGATTCTCTATGTCGATCAGCAGCCGTTTTGCTGTAGGCGTTCATATATTAACCTTGATTGAGTTTAATAAAGAAGGAGTTAGCTCTTCAGAATATATCGCCGCCAGTGTGAATACAAATCCCGCACTAATAAGAAAAATTGTCGGCATGTTAAAAAAAGCTAAACTAGTGGAGGTCCATCCAGGAATTGCGGGAGCAAAGCTTGCTAAAAACTTATCGGAAATTACTTTATTGGATGTGTACAAAGCAGTTGATGTCGTTCAGGACAACGAATTATTTAACATCCATGAAAATTCAAATCCGCAATGCCTTGTCGGTCGGAACATTCAAGATGCGATTGCCCCTATTTTAGCAACCGCTCAATTAGCTCTGGAAAAGGTTTTGAGCGGTGTCACGATTGAAGATATCGTTCAAGACATCATAAATAAAGAAGAACAAAATAGAGAAAGGTGAATTTGAGCGTACTCAAATTCACCTTTCTCATGATTTGAAGCTATTATGTCCTAGCTCCTTATCACTTGCTTAAACACTTTTTATCCATACATATATTTATCGGCGCTTTTTTTCATATATCGGCGAAACTTGGATTATATCGGCGTTTTAAAAAATATATCGGCGAAAAAGCAAATTTATCAGCGAAAAAAACAATATATCGGCGAAACTCAGTATTCAACCTATTAAAATGGTTTTAACGCAACGGTTTCTTCCGTTTCTAAGTTTGCAATCATATCCAACCACTTCTGAGGCTTGTTTGGTAACACGGTGTAATATCTTTTTAAAAATGCCACCACGAGCTCTGCCTTGATTTCATTCACTTCAGGGTCTATCGTTAAAAAAGAAAGGTCTAACCCCTTAACTGCTTCTCCATCATTATTCCAAGACGGATGCACATATGGAAAATCTAAACGGCGATAGCCTAAATGAGACAACACTTCACGGCGCACATAAGGGTCCATCGGTTTGACGCCACCAAATTCATAGTGCTCGACCCGATATGGATCATAAATTTCTGCAAACATGCCAAATAGCTGTTTTCCATTTGTTTCCGCTAACGCTTTTAAATCGTCTGCTCTCTTATTGGCTAAAAAAGGGCCGATACCAAGTCCGGCTTCGCCGATAATCGTAAAATCTGTCATTGCGACATTAAAATTCTCATAATAGCGATATTCTGTTGCTCCAACCACTTTTCCTTCGTGCACAGCAACAAAAACCCTAATTCCCGGATCTTCTAACGGCTCCCTCCATAGCTCAAACTCCAATACTTCTTCTGGTGGAAAAATATTTTGCATTAGCTGATGCATTTGCTCAAACAGCGGATCATCTATACTTGTTATTCTTATGTACTCCATTTTTCGCTTATCCTCCCTTAAATAAAAAACTGCACTTTAATATTAAGCAAAGATAGAATATCACATGAAGTTGCAAAAAGCTTAAAAAATTCATGCGCTAATCCCTTAAAGCATTTCCTTGCTTTAAGGGCAGCAAAACTGTGATAAGAAGTGCCAGTGCGAAGCAAGCCCCGACAACCGAAAAGATTAGGCACACTAGTTGTAAAGAAAACCATTCCGCAAGAAAACCTAAAATTAGGGTAAAACCAATTTGAACGATACCTTGCAGCATATCGGCCATGCTTCCAAATCGCCCCATAATGCTTACAGGGACATTGTTTTGGAAAAAGGTTGCATAGCCCGCATTGGCAAAGGCCATAAAAAAACCGAGAAAAACAAAGGCTGCCGTTGCTGTTATAAAGCTGTTCGAGGAATAAAACCACGCATATCCAACCGATGTTAAAAACATCCCTGCTCCTAAGTACCATTTCAAGGGTACTTTTTTAGCGATTACTGCAGAAACAAAAGCACCTGCTAATGCCCCAACGCCAGTAATACTTACAATCACCCCATACTCCCAATCTGATAATTGCAAAATTTGTTTAATGAATGTAACCTCTTGTGAATCAAGGGCAAAACCAATTAACATCGCAGTTTGAAATAAGGCATAAACAATCATAAAAAACTTCGCCTTCATTACATAGGTTGTCACTGTCCGCCAATCATTTATTAATAGCTGCCAGCCTACACGCTCTCTGTTACGATGCTGTCCTTCCTCAACATTCGGAAGAAGAAATATAAAAAACGCACAGACTAAAAAAGTGACCGCATTAATCATCATGCACAATTCGGTTCCGAAGTACATAATGAGAACACCTGCTATCGCCGGACCTAACAGGAAGGCGCCTGAATTGGTCATACTCATGATTGAATTAAATCTTTTTCGATTTTCCTGAGGAACCAATTTTGCTATATATACTGTTGAACTTGGTCCAAAGAAAGCTCCAACGATATTAATCAACAATAGTAACGCGTAAATGATCAACAATGAGCCGATAAACGGAATGCAAAATACAAGCAAACCCCTGACCAGATCAATCATTATCATTAATCTTCGCTTGTTTACCCTGTCTATAACACTCCCAGCCCAAGTGTTTGTCAGTAAAATAGCAATCGGTCTTATAATATATAAGCCTGCCACAGCAGCCGCCGAACCGGTTAACTCTAAAATGGATAAATTTAAAGCAATTAAATAGATCCAATTTCCCAAATAAGAAATCCCTATTCCTAAAATTAGCAAAATAGGATTCTTCCATCCTTTCATTCACTCACCCAATTCTAAGCTGAAAAGCTTTCACTTGTTTCTTTCTTCTGAGATAATTTGTTCAATTCCTTTCATCACCCCGTATGCACCTTCAGATTTATTGGAACAAACAACCACAGTTATACAGTCACTAGGATAAAAAGCAGAATGAAAGCTTACACCAGGGTCATAACCCATCACGTGATATTTGTGCACCTCTTTCCCTTTCTTCTCAATCCAAACACCATAGCCATAATGATCTTCTTCTTCATCTGCTTGAGCGTGTGGGGTGAGCATTTGCTCAAGTGTTTCTTTCCTAATGATATGTCCGTTCACAAGGGCATTCCAGAACTTCCCCATATCGTTTACGGTCACATATGCACCGCCATCTGAACCGCCTTTGGCAGGTAACGAATAAATATTGGTTTTCCATGTTCCATCAGGAAAATCAATATAACCAACTGACGTGTTAGACGGAAGTGCATCAAACTCAAAATAACCTGATTCCATCATGTCAGCTTGAGGAAAAATGTTTGTTTGAATGTAATCGGAAAAGGCCTGACCACTTGCTTGTTCAATAATCAAACCTAATAAAATATAACCAGCGTTATTATAGTGAAATCTCTCTCCAACATTTAATTTCATTGGCTTATTCTGAAATAATGGCAGAAAATCTCGCAAGCTTCTTATTTTATACATTGGATTATCAAGCCACAATTCTTCGAAGTCGTCCATCACTTCCTCATCAAAGTAATCGGGAATTCCTGCAGTATGTGTTAATAGATGATGAATCGTTATTCTCTTATCAAAATGAGGAAATTCAACATTGAGACACTCATCCAATCTTGTTGAAAATGATAGTTTTCCCTTCTCCACTAATTGACAAATGCCAACGGCTGTAAATATCTTACACCCTGATGCAATTCCGAAGCGTGTAGCATAATGATTTTTTAGTTGCTCGGAGCGATTTGCATAGCCAAAGCTTAGCTCTATTATCTGCTCCATCTCATTTGCAACCAAGACAGAACCAGAAAATTCATTCTCATTTTGCACATTCTTTATTTTTTCAAGCAATCTAGTCTGCATCCATTTCTCCAATCCAAAAAAGTTTTGTTTCTTCAATACTTCCATACAAAAGGCTAGAATCCTTCTCCCAAAACAAAACTTCTCACTGTAAAGCTAATTTTCTATTGATATTTCATTCGCGTTATTTCTAAATAAGTTTGAAAAACAGCAATAAAAATGTATATTAAAAGTAATGACTTTGTTCATCAGAATGGTTGATAAAGCGGTTTTGGGCTCATTTCGTGTACAGCCTTGATTTTCAGGCCTTTTTAATATAAAGCCTCTAATTCCATAGAATTAGAAAGACTATAGGTAGGATGGTGTCCATATGGCAAAGTATGAAAAAACGATTAATGGTAAGTTTGAAGAGGTAATCAACCAATTGCAAAATGATATTAACAACAGTGGAATAAGTATGAAGTTAGTCGCAGAAAGCAACTACACGATTGAAGATACTAAAATAGCCGTTCGAGTCTATGATAAATATTTTATGAGAAATGGCAACAGGGCTAGCTTAAGCCTTACTGTAGTCGGTTCTCACAATACTATTTTCATATCAGCAATTGGCGCTGGCGGAGGAAGTGGTGTTTTCTTTAACTTTAGTCTCGGCGCCGAAGATGATATGGTGGAAATCGTCCGAAAAAGTATAGAACAAATGGAATAATCCTTTTTTAATGAGCACGCCGCTCAGTTCCCAGCTTAACAAATATGATAATAAAAGTACTTAATTGTTTATTTCGATAAACTATAGGAGAGATTAGATGAATAAAGACTTAACCCGTTTAGGCTACTTTTTATTTTTTACAGGAATCATATTATTTGGCATCATGCATCTGGCAATTGCTTTATACATTCCTAATTTATCAGGTTGGAGTGATCCGCCTGGCAAACTTGCAATAGTACTAGGGGAAATCATTGGCTGGGTTCCTTATACATTAAGCATCATTTTATTAATAACTGGTTCATTGATCATCGTTTGTGAACAATATCAAAATTCACAACGAAAACGCAACAGCTCCAAAAGCAAAGGGTGACCAACATTACTCTTTTATTAGGAGCATTCCAGCGTTTCGAGCTGAAAAGAGGAAAAATTAAGCGCCTTATCATTCTTACAACACTTTGATTCTTACGTCTAAACTCGGCAAAAAACAATTTCTTGTTTTAAGTTTTTATTGAGCTTAAAAACGGCTGTAACTAATGAAACGGATAATGACGTTAATGGAGCAATCATCACCTGGATACACTGACTTCTACTTTAATTTAGTAAAAAGCTTACCATTGTTTAACTCACACCAATCATCTAATTCATCATACGTTTCTTTAACTCCATATTTAGCTAAAAAATCTTCCTTTGTTTCAAATACTTCTACCAAGCCCTTTTCTATTGAAGTTACCATCTGAAAAGGATTTAGTTGAAAAACTTGAGAAACAGCTATTAACTCACCTATATGAACCATGTCAGCGATATTTTTCATTATATATCCTCTAATAGCAGTTAGAGGTGTTCACTCCTTCCGTTAGAAAAGGATAACCATACAAGTATTATTTTCAGTATCGACAATAGTATGTATCAGTTAGATGGAAGCTGTTACGCAATAAAAGAAGGTTTGCAAAGGAAGCATAATGGATATTCATCAACCTTCTAATTGCAAATGCTTCGGTTGCCCAGACAAATTAAATCGCAGGACAATTGAAGGTCGAATTGTTCTGCGAGGATTAATCGAAGGGGCTTCCTTCATGAAAATATCTTAATGACCGACTAAAGTTTGTTAGAAATTTAGCGGAATTTGCTTGAAAAAGAAACCCAAACCCCGCTGTTTGGATTTTTAGTTCATTGATTGCCTTAATAGACGTTTTGCGCGAAAAAGTCTTGTTTTTACAGTCGAGATGTTAATATTCAAATATTGTTCGATCTCTTTCATTTTCAAATCTTTCATATACGCCAAATATAAAATTTCTTGATATTTGTCAGGGAGGCTGTTCATTTGCTTATGAACTTCCTCCCCAAGCTGTTGAGTCATCACTTCTGATTCTGGTGTCTGTTCATTGGCAATAAAGAATTCGGAGGTTGGTACCACTCTTTGGTGATAACTTGTTCTTAAATGATCCATACATTGATTTCTCGTTATTGTGTATAACCACCCTTTAATCGAATGGAAGCTTTCTAATTGTTCCTGATGGAGATAACATTTTATGAAAACCTCTTGAACAATATCTTCCACAAGATATGAGTCCATTACATATTTCCACGCTAATTTTTTTAACTCAAGACTATACATATTCACGATTTCTTCAAATTGAATACCATTAAGATTCTCTCTCATCTTCATCACCAAAACCTATCTTTTTAGAGAAATGAAATAAAATTTCCTTCTCGTTCTTTCTTCAAACGTCGATCATTACTCAATATCATGTATATTAAGACTGTCTTCGCTGTAATTTGCACTATCGACTTTTAGCTTTCCTTCGTATAAGGTTTCGCCTGTTTCCATATCCCCAATAAAAAGACTGTGACCGTCATTTGATAAATACGTTAAATAAAATTTTCCATTCATCAACTTTAAGAAGCTGGATTCAAAACCATTTTTCATATCAGGTCGATTAAATACCTCTTTCGCGCTCCATTCGTCCTTTTCAATATCATATTGATGCAATTCGAAGCCTTTTTCCAACAGAACTGGAACGAAGATGGAGGAACCAACGATCACTGCTGAGTCAAAGCGGAGTTCTTCATCTGATTTTTTAATTTCTTTATATTCATTTGTCTCAACGTTCAGCACATATTGTTCCTTTGCAATCAGTTCCTCTTCCTGATAGTAATAGCCATTTTCCTCAACCTGTTTAATTTCGGAATTCTCTTTCAACATCAAGACATAGTTCTTTCCTCCTATAGAAGAATAATCTCGAACCACTCTTAAACCTTCCCACCTATTCTCGGTATGTGATGTTGAGAGAATTTCTTCTTTATTTACGAAATTTTTCGCTTTCAGATCAAAAGTATACACACTTAATTCGCTTCCACCATCGAGGAGAGAGGTTTGTGACATGACCTTTATTTGCTCATTGATTACTTCGACATTTACGATCTCAATCCAGCTAACCCGTTCTTTTTCGGGAATATCATACTCAACTTTGATTGTCTTGTTTGATTTTTTATTTAATACTTCCATTTCAAAAGAGAAGCTTCTAACTGAAGAAAAAGGATTCTTGCTCTTTATTGTCGCATAAGCTAATAAATTCTCATCTTCATAAAAATTGTTTGTTATTAAATCCTTTCCTCTCATAAAATTTCGGTGTTCATCAATTAATTTTAGTAAAACCGGATTAGCAGTAGTATGAAGCAATTGTTCCAGAAAAGATTGATTATTGAAGATGACTGTTTCTTCCTTTGAGACTTGCTTAAAAGATTGGAGCATATCGCCAAGTTGATAATCACCATATATAATTAAGTCATTCAATTCAGCGTCATCGCCACTTATTTTTTCAAAGTTGATATTCACATCATTTTTCGCAGCTAAGCTTGATTGTATAAAATATGTTCCCAGCACAATGACCATTACGATTGAAATTAAACTAATTTTCCAATAACGTTTCATCTAACTCACTCCCTTATACCCTAATTTTATGCTTGATGAGCTTGTTCCCTACCCATATAGCACCAGCTAAAACGAGCAAGGCTGCCCCAATTTCTAGCAAGAATAATTCGATTGTATAGAAATATCCTTTAAGAACAAACGCATCAAATAATGCAGGTCCTAAAAAGACGAGAATGGAAACAGCAACATAAATGATGGCATAGAAGATGCCTTTTAAACGGTACGAACGTTCAAATAGGATAGCTGTAAAAATAACAAATAAGGCAATTATTCCCGTTCCATAATAGAGGATAAATTCAATCAGTGTCTTCGGAAATAATAAATATAAGAAATATAGATTTTCAGTAATTTCAGGCACAGTCATATCAATGCGAAACTCGGATGGAACGAGCCATTTTAACAATTGGCTTTCAATCGGGAATAATAGAATCTGTAGTGCAACAAGACCTAAAACAAACAAAATAATCGTTGTTGCTTTTGCAAAATAAATATTAATCCGCTCCGTCGGCAGCATAAATAAGCGATAACTAAATGTGTTTTTTCCAAACCAGTCACGATACCAAATAAAAAACACATAAATTAATAAAGTCACGATACAGAGAGCAATTGGCCCCATAAACCAGCCCGATTGTGAAAAATTATACATAGACATTCTCCCGAATTGCTCAATAAACTCGCTTTGCGGCATTAAATTCACATTAATTTCTTGGTGAGCCTGATTCAAATAAGCTTTTGATTTTACGATAATTCCAATTATTTCTGAAAGGATTGTAATCCCTATTAAAATAAGATAAAAGCGAAAAAAGCGTTCAAACTCAAAATTCACTAGCTTCAAATAACGGTTCATCCTCGATACACCTCTCTCATCACATCAACAACAGATTTCCCCTCGGTTTCCCTAATCTCTTCCGTATCGAATTCTTTTAAAATCACACCATTATCAAGCAGCACCGCCTTATCGATTAAATGCTCAATATCATTGATTTCATGCGTTGTAATAATAACTCCTCGATCTTCAGTTAAATGACTTGTAAACACATCAGCAATCTGCTCTCGACTAAATATATCAATTCCAGAAAAAGGCTCATCCATTAAGATATAATCAACATCCAAGGCCAATCCAAGAATAAGGTTTACTTTTGCGGTGTTCCCTTTTGAAAGTTCAGAAATACGGTCCGTTTCATTCAAGTTAAAAAACTTCAGAAGCTCCTTTGCCCTTTCCATGTTCCAGCTGTTATAGAAATCTGCCATGAATGTAAAAGCTTCACTAATTTTCATACTTGGCAACATTGTAATCGCATCAGGAATAAAAGTGACTTTTTCATAGCTGCCTTTATTAAGTTTTTCTCCATTAATCAGTATTTCGCCACTATCTATCGGAGTAAGAGCCATAATTGCCTTCATAATCGTTGTTTTCCCTACACCGTTAATTCCAATTAAACAAGTTATCTTTCCTTTCTCCGCTGTAAACGAAACACCTTTTAAAACCTGCTTCTTGCCAAATTTTTTCGTTACATTTTTTAGTTCAATCACAGTCAAATCCCCCCTATTCATTACACTCTTTTTTATATTTTTGCTCGATGATTGGCAAAACTTCATCTAATGGCACATTTATCGTTCTAACTGCATTGACAAAAGCATCCACTGCTTCTAAAATTAATTCGCTTCGTACCGCCTGGAACACTTTTTCGTCTGTCGTCATCCGACTTGGTAAATTTCCTTCAGTAAAAATCAAGCCCTCTTCCTCCATTTCTTTATACGCCCGCTGCGCTGTGTTTGGATTAATCTTCAATTGATTCGCCAGCTCTCTTCTGGAAGGAATCTCCTGACCTGGTTCAATAATCCCTGTCGCCATTTGCTCCTTAAAATGTCGAATAACTTGCACGTATACAGGATCCCGGTTGTTAAACTTAATTTTCAATAGATCCATCTCCTAATAACAAAATGTGTGATTCCATGAAAATGATGTATTAATGGATTAATACAGATTGGGCAAAAAAATCATATGTATCAAACGATTAATACAGTGGTAGCAAAATTTTTTTCCTCAGCTCATTCAAACAAAAAGTTTAAAAAGTACTGTATCATTCGGTTAATACACCATCAACAAAAAAATGGAAGAAACCTGCGTCCCTTGCTTATGTATTAACCATATAATACACCCGATATATGTATTATATGGTTAATACAGTTTGAAAGTCAAGGAGATATTTATTTTTTTTCATAAACATGGCTGAGCCTATACTAAAAGAGTGCTTCAACTTTATAAATATGCTATGCGAAACCCTAGTTTCACATGAAATAAATCAAAAATCAAGATTGACATATAACAAAGCCTATTAAGCTGCTTCAAGATTTGTGCTACTTTAAGACAAATCCTTTTCTATTTCCATATAATCAAGGAACCTCCCCTTTGCTCATTTGCGGAAAGCTCTTAATAAATCGCTCATTTGCCTCTTCTAACTTTTTATAATAATCACGATAAGAGTCGCTTAAAATTTTTAAATTAGTGATAAATATGTCGGTGTACCCGCTTTGTTTCTGAAATTCTAATAGGAGCTGCTGCATTTTATATGCATCTGTAGACTTATATTCTTCAAATTCGCGAAAACGAATGTACTTCTCAATCCTTTGCTTATTTGTTTCCATATACTCCTCAATGTTCTCAACTGCAGTAAAAAGAACCGTATCCATGTTCTCTAAGTCTTCCTGCTCAAAAAGAGCCATGGAGCTCTTTAAGAACTCCTCGATTTCCTCATTGATTTCTAAATGATCGAGAAAGCTAAGAATCTCTTGATAGGCCCTTTTCTTCTCATTACTATTAATCGTTTCGTTTAAAAATCTTCCGAAATGAACCGAGAGGTAAATTCCATAACCACCTGGGAAGGACTGAGCGAGTTTTTCCTTGATAGTTAAAAGGGGGCTAAGCTGCTCCTCGATATATTGCTTGACCGGCTCGACCTGATAATTTTCTATTAACAATTCAAGACCCTTTTGTTGCTTATCAATTCTTTGCTTCTCCAATTCCTTCAAATACTTATATTTGGATAATGCTGCATGCTTATCACTACTTGAAATGATATCTTTGATTTCAGGGATGCCGAGCCCTAAATTCCGGAGAACGAATATTTCTTTTAAAACCAAAACATCCTCAGCACTATAGTTCCGATATCCGTTTTCTTCAATCTTTGGGCGAATAAGCCCTTGCTTTTCATAATATTCGATCGCTTTTTTTGTTAAAGAACATTCTTTACACACTTCATTGATCAACATGTTCATCACCTCATCAGGATCATAAGCCAATCCCTAAGGGGACAGTCAATCCTCAATGTATAAGTAAAGCTGATTTCCCTTCTTCTCAACCGTCCCTTTAATATCACCAATCCCCTCGATAAAAAGAGAGGAATCTCGCTCTATCGGTTCTTGCTCTAATTTGAGTTGAAGTTTATCAAATTGTCGAAGTTTCTCACCGTATGCAACGACTGGTTGAGCGAATAAATATTCTCTTTCTTGGATTTTAACTTTGAGGAAATTTTTATGTAAAACTTTGCCCGCAAACATCACAATATTCATGGGGTCAAAAGAGGTTGCCTCCATCTTTCCAATAATCATGAGATGAATGCCTTCTTCCTCGTTAAACATGGTAAATTCAGCCTCCTTATTTTGGAAAACAGCATGAACAACCCTCTCTGTGTCAGAACTGACTTCAATAGTCCGAAAGGGAGCGTCAAAAACGCTAAGCTCCTTCACGTATTGATAGATGGTTTTTTCCGTACTAAAAAAGTTTTCCTTCCATCCTGGTGATAACTCATCCAACAATAGACACATAAACAAGCCAGAACTATAGCAGCTGCGGCGAATGTTTACCGTCGATTGATATTGATTTATCAATGGTTCACCATACTTTTGTAAAACTGTAGAAAATTCAAGTTGACTCGTTTCATAATAAGCATGAAATTCCACATACCATGCAGGGCCTTCTATCGTTTCTATTAAATTCTCATACTCAAGGTACGCCCCAAGCTGTAATTCTCTTTGTTGTCTGCGAGCGATAAATGTATTGAGGTACTCTTTCTTTGTTAGCGGCTCCTTTTCCATTAAAGCATGAAAAAGACTCAATCGTTCCTGATTTCGCAATTCCACGTTTTCCACCGTTATAGGATAGGAGATTCCCATCAGTTCATCTGGAAATCGTTTTTCTCCCTTTAAATGTTGATAGCCGTGAAATAATTCATGAACAAGGATCGAATACAAGTCTTCGTAATGTTTAAACAGCCTGAGATCAACAATCGCTGTTGGGTAGCCTTCATACATGATGAGGGTACAAGCATGAAATTGTTCCTTTTTATCCACCACTTGCTGATTGTCAAAGTTAGGATGGTTAAAAATATAGGCACTGGTTTCATCGTATAATGCATAGGCAACCTTTTCAAAACCTGGCCAATACTGATTTAGTTTAACCTGTTCTAAGTCCAAAATAATTCGCTCAATATCATTCATCATTCTACAATTCTCCTCAAATAATTTCTCATTCTATTTTTCTAGATAGAAGGTGGGATATCCTTTAAAAATAAAAATGAGACAAAAGTCAACATCGACATATAACAAAGCAAAATTAAAAGAGGTTGTCCCAAAATGAAGGGAGCTTCACTGGCCTCTTCGCTTTTCCCGCAAGGGTTGTTCCAATTAAAAAAAGAAGAAAATCTCCTCTTTTTGACTAACCAATTAAAAGAGATTTTCTTACACTTGCGATCGTTCAGTTTTTATATAATTGCCGTCAGACTCATCACTCTACCCAATTATTTCATATAACTCCCTTTTAAAACTCTCGATTTTTGTAAAAGTTAAGTGAAATGAGATACGAAATGAATAGAATGATTACAACTGGAATAAATAATAACAGAGCTATTTGAGCATCTGATGATGAATGAAATAAAGTTGAAATTTTTTGAATGAGGATCGAATCTTCTTTTTTACTAAGATTATCAACTAAAGTTGACCCTCCCGCTATAAATACGAAGAACAAAATAATACTTATCACTCTCGATTTCAGAAAGCCATATTTAAATATTAACGGCAAAGTAATAGAGCAAAATAAGCTTACCGCAACAAGGGAAAAGAAAAATCCGCCAGAAGTAAAAGGAAGAACCTTTATAGGCAGGTTTAATTGATTCACAATCAAATAAATTAAATAATTCACAATAGCTGCGTAAAGAGCAAAAATATATACGGAAATATATTTTGAAGAAACAATAGTATCTTTTTTGATCGGGAGACTAACTAACATAAGATCACTATTATTTTTGTCTTCCACTGCGCTTGCTCCTAGAGCCAACATATATGTTACTGCTAAGATGTTTACTACCAATCCGGAAGGGCCAATTTCCGATAAAGTGAAGGTAAAAAAGAAAATAAATAGCAAGGATAATCCGATTGCTCTTTTTTGCATGATCACGTCTTTTTTAATAAGATGATACATGTTGATCACTCCTTCTTGTGGAAAAGACCATAATATCTTCTAATGTTGGTTTTTCAATGATAACCGAATCTCCAAGGTATTGAAGTATCTCATCCTTATTTTGTGATAGCGCTTCAAAACCATATTGATTTTCCTTAATTCCAATAAAACGATTTGCTATGTTTGAATCAAGTTTATCTTTACTGCCTTTTACCACACAATATTCCTCCAAAAGTTCTTCCTTCGTTTTACTTAAAATAACCTCACCATTGTTAACTAAAGTAATGTAATCCGCTATTTTATCTAGGTCAGATGTAATATGAGTGGAAAAGAAAACAGATTTGTTTTCATCTTGCATTAATGACTGTAAAACATCTAATAACTCACTTCTAATTAGAGGATCCAAACCAGAAGTCGGCTCATCCATTAACAACAATTCGGCATTATGAGAAAGGGCAATCGCTAAGGAAAATTTCATTTTCATCCCTTTTGATAAATGTTTGATTTGTTTTTTTGAAGGCAATCCGAAGTCTTTCACATATCTTTTGAATAAATTTTCATCCCATTGACTGTAAAATGGACGAATAATATTCTTCATTTCTTGAACTGTTAAATCTTCATAAAAATGATTTTCATCATATACAAACCCAATTCTTTCCTTAACCGCAATTTCGTTTTTCTTATTATCGAGCCCAAATATATTAATATTCCCACTGTCTCTCTTGATTAGGTTCATAATTAGTTTGATGATTGTACTTTTACCGGCTCCATTAGGCCCGATGAAACCCATAATATAACCTCTCTCAAGAGAGAAATTCACATTTTTTATGGAAAAGTCTTTGTAGTTTTTACATAGGTTTGTAATTTCTAAAATTTTATTCAACCCTATCACCCTCAATTAAATGATTAAGTATGCCTTTTAGCTCTTCCTCAGTAAGCCCTGCTTGCTTTGCATGTTTGATAGCTTCACTCAATTTTTCTTCTACTATTTTTGTTTTGGTTTCTCGGTACATTTCTTTGTTAATTGAAGCAACATAAGAACCTTTACCAACGACTGTATAGATAAACCCTTCCCTTTCAAGTTCGTCATAGGCCCTCTGAGCTGTAATAACACTAATTTTAAGCTCTTTCGCTAAATTTCTTATTGACGGAAGTTTTTGTGATTCCTCCAATACTCCCTTTATTATGAGCTCTTTTAATTGGTTTACGATTTGTAAGTAAATGGGTTCACCCGAAAAATTTGATATTATTATATTCACTTTTTACCCCTCAAGCCGTTATTAGTGTACATAGATACTATATACACTAATAACACATATGTCAACTTTTACTATGAGAAAATTAATTTGTTTATAATTTTGACAAAAATTAAGACCTCCATGAATTGGAGGCCTTGAACAACCTGAAAAGCCAATGTCTCCTCAAGCATAGAAACCATTGGCTTTTTTATTAATCATCTTTTCATTGTTTTAGATTAAACTACTTGTACCCTCCATTCGTTTTTAGAGAAGCATGGACATATAGTATTCGTCAACAAATTCTCCGTTCACATACAACGAGTCTCTTTTTATTCCTTCAATTTCAAAACCCATTTTTTTATACAAACCAATAGCTGCTTCATTTTGAGTAATAACGGTTAGCTCCAAGCGACGAATATTTTGTTCTTTGGCCCAGCCCTCCAAACCTTCAAACAAACGTTTCCCAATTCCTTTTCCCTGATGCTGCGCTAAAATCCCGACGACTATATATACACAGTATTTCTTTCGCTTAGGTTCTCCCCCAACTGCCATTAAATAACCGACTAATTCTTGATCCACTTCGGCAACAAAAATCGTTGAATTAGTGGTTTTATCAATTGCATCAATTCTTTTTCTTACATCTTCTGACTTTGCATTTCGTTCACCAGCTTCAAACAGCATAAACGGGGATTCACGCTCGACTTGATGAATTAAATTGACAAAGCTTTCAGCATCAGTAGGAGTTATTTGTCTTATCATCATTTCCTGCTCCCCCTCTTGTCAAAAGATTTTCCTGCAAACATAAATCATTCCATCACTATTCTGACTGATCGGAGTTTCTTTCCAATCTGAATAAAGGTGTACAATTTCAAATCCATGAGTGGAGAGCAATCTCTCCATTTCCTTGGGAAAAACATATCTTAAGCTAATATTCGTTCTTTTTTCATCGATTATGCTTCCATCTGTACCATAGTATTTTCGAATGGTCGTATAATGTTGAACTTGTTTGAGAGAATCATAGCTACTGATTGTGTACATATCAACTTTATAGGAAGTCTCCTTATCTATATAGCTTCGCCAATACTCCTCCGTGTTTGGCTGCAGCAATTCTTCGGCATTTGGAAATTTTGTCCCAAAAATAAAAATGCCATTATGCTTTAGATGTTTATTGATGGAGGAAAGGAGATGATTTTGCTCCTCATTCGTGAGGAAATGTTGAAATGAATTCCCAACTGAATAGATGAATGTACTCGTTAAACCCAAGTCTAATTCTGTGCAATCCTGCTGTACCCATTGAATCGCTAAATTTAGACTGTTTGATTTTCTTTTTGCTTCATCCAACATTCCTTTATGTATATCAACTCCAACTAGCTCATAACCATTTTTCGCTAATGGAATCGTGATTCTTCCTGTCCCACAAGCCAAATCAATAATTGGTCCAGTTGATTTAGAAGCCCATTTCAATAAAAATGGAAGCTCCGGTAAATAAGATTCATTTTCCTTATCATATAGAATCGGGTCATCGTACTCTTCTGTATTATTCAATATTTTTCACGTCTCCTTTTTCATATAACTGGTCGATAATTTTTTCAAAATATATTTCCATGGACATCCATCTAGTAAATCGATCACCTGATCGAAATACTATAATAATTTGATAATTACTTTACCGAATATTCGAATTAATATTTACTAAACTTTATCATTTTAAAGGAGCGATTGCTATGTTTAGAATAGGAAGTATTTTTATCCCTGTGACAAATCTTGATAGGTCGATTGACTGGTTTGAAAAAAATCTCGCGGTAAAAAAAATGGCTCGTTGGGAAGATGGGGTGGGCTTCTACTTTCCTAATGGTTCAACTCAGCTAGCATTGGTGGAAGTTGAATCTCCTCAACCCTCTGAATTTGTGATCAAAGGTAAAGAGAAAAATGGATACTTCAACTTCGTAGTCGACAATATTGATGAAGCATATCAATTACTTACCGATAACGGAGTCACTACAGCCAAAATTAAAGATTTTGGCGGAATGAAAAGTTTTGATTTCTTTGACTTAGATGGTAATCCATTTAGTGTTGTTAATGAAGAACGAGACTCCCCTTTTTATTCTGGCCAAGTAAAAAAATGCAAATAATTAATACTAAAAGAATGGATTAGGGTAACATTTTTGCAATTCACACCACTTTTTTGACTGGATCCATGAGTACAAAATTTCATATTAATTAATACCTATAATTCTCTCCCAAAACGGATAATTTTCCAAATTAAGTTTACCTAAATTTATGAAAGGAAGGATTAAATTGGATGTACATACCTTTAGAATATTTAACAATGAGTACGATGAATTAGTCAACTTCATGACAGAAAATCATTGGACATATCATCCAAATCCAAGTCCTTCTATTCATGATATTAATGAAAACAGTGATGGAAGTGTTTCAGATTCCTTATGCTATGCCATAATTAGAAAGGATTGGGAAAATAAAATTGTAACCCCAATTAAACTCGAAGATCTGCCTTAAAAGAATGCCTTACCCTTATTTTTAGAAAAGGGAAAGGCACTCTTTTTTCAGCTTTCCACATTGCCATGGATTATAACATTATGCGCTCGGGCTATCCTTCTCTTTCAAACTTGGCGGCTTCTCAAACCAGCCCTTCTCAATCATTATTTTCGTTGCATCTTGTAAAAAAGCTGCATTTCTCAATAAAGCCTTCGTATACATCATACTAATATCTCTTCTTCCATTGACAGCAACGGCATTACCAAAGGCTCTAATTTTTATCGTAAACATATCAATTTTATGGTACAGCATAATTTTATCTGAAAAAGGAGAAAAAGCAGAAGATGTTACCAAATCGTTTAAAAAAGGAAGGGAAGGTAAATTTTCTTCATGCAATTTTTTCATATAATTTTCAATATTCCTAGTGGTGACTTTTTCTCCTCTTTCAAATAAAGTTCGAATTTCTTCATCCTTTGTTACTTTAGAAAAGGCACTAATTAATGCTTTACTGGTTACATTACTTTCAATTAAATCATAAAGATGGGTAATTTCTAACGCATGCATCGGTCTCACATGTCCAACAAATCCATTTAAAAAATCCTCATGAACAAATTCGATCTTCTCAGGCGTCGGGATGAGCGGAGGTTTCTTTGTGAAGCCTTTGTCAAGTGCAATATGTTTTATTTTCTCTATTAAATCAAGAGTGCAATCCATACAATACCTAAAAAATTCTTGAACGTCCTTTCTATAAACAAGTGGGATCGCCACATTATAAATACTCATTCCCGCTTTTGAAGTGTATTTTAAATAATGTACATAAAATTCATCTTGAAACAAGCGAGGAGCATTTAAATTGACATCTTCCTCGGAAAAACCATTTGGTATTGGTATATGATCCTTTATAAAAATCTCCGTAACCGTTTTTACAAATTCTTCACTTAGACCTAACGCCTCTTGCAATAAATTTTTTATGTCCTTGTCATCAACATGTTGAAGATAATAAGTTAATATATATTGCGCCATATTGTTTCCCATATACGTTGCCCATAGTTTACCCATTTCCACTGATGTTAATGGTTCGGAAATACTTGTCTTATCTGACATGGCGAACTCCTTTTATTGTTTTTAATTTTAGTTTGTTTCGCCATGCTAAATTTTATACTAATATTGTTATTACTTTAAGGGGAAAGTAAAATCTCATTTTCAACATGCTTTTTCGGCGATTTCCCGTGTTTTCCATGTTAAAATCTGCATTCACCTTCCATTCTTTCTGTTCCATCCACGTTCATCGAGACTATATTTTTAGGAAAATTAGGGGCCGGCATTGGGCTCATTGTGTTAATGACACTGCATTTAATCCCGTTTGCAAGCAAGTATAGTTAAGCTTTTCTGCCGAGGCTATGGTAGGCTCATTTCGTATGAAATCAAAGTTTCACACGAAATGAGCCAAAAATCAACATCGATCGCTCCTAATCTGCATTATCCTAAGACGTTCGATTGAAGTATCGTTTTCACTCTAACTTTGTTAATCAGTGCTTCTAAAATGTTTTAGCGCCCTTCTAGCTATTATGAATAAATATATACACGCTGCGTATAAAATAGTTCCCAAAGTATAGTTAATGGATTTTGTTTGAGGGCTTATTCCGTGTAAATCATTGTACAACTGATCTTGGCTTTGTGACCACGAAGTAACGAAGACGGTAATCGCTATTAAAAAAAAGGCAAAAAGTGCTTTTTTGTGAAATGTAATCTCAACAAAACTCTGCTTTAAGCAAGTGGCAAAACTCTCTTTAACATCTGAATATGTTCTTCGCTTTGCTTCAAAGGGAATCAGGAAATATACTAACAAGCTTCCCCATACAAAAGCCATCATCATCAAACTTGTACCATCCATAAATTCAATCCTTTCTTCCAGCAAACTTGTGGCGACCGCTTAATGGTAAAAACTAGCTATAATCATTGCAGCGGGATAAATTAATACTTGTCCTAAAATGGTTCCCAGAAACTTTGTAGCAATTAATAAAACGACAAGCGCTTTGACATCCCCATAGGGACGCTTTTTCCTCAATGCCTGATCGGTAATAATCGCTGCCTGTGGATCTACTAGTAAAGTAAGCAGAATCGTAGCGATACCGTTAATCATTCCGGATGAGGCAGAGGCAGACAAACGATAGTCTTCTCCTACAAAGAAGGCTGCATAATAGGCTGAAATAACTCCTATCGTATAAACCGCTGTAATGAAAGTATTTAAAAGTAAAAATCGCTTGGGAATTTCTCGATATCGCAAGCTGTTAATCATTCTTTTCTTCGGTCTCGTTGTATTTTTTACTATCCGCTTTATATTTGAAACACTTAGTGCTTCAACGACAATTGAAGGAACTGAACCTTTAACCTCAAGTCTATCCACTGCTTTTGAAAACAGCTTTAGAAAAGTTGGGATCAGACCAACACCTACTAAAGTGCCCATCGTTGCAGACGCTAAAACGAACCTAATCTCTTTAATAGGATCCATTTGATTAGCGATACTCATGCCGATAAGCAGTCCGATTAAAGGAGCTTGAAACATATTTGCTGTCCTTGACACCAATACAAATATGTTAAATAGTGATAAGGATAATGCATATTTCCCACTTTTCACTGAATTTAAACGAACAGAGTAGGCTAGGGTGTCAATTAAATGAATAACGAAGGTCAGTCCCATTAGACTGAACAGCATACGATCACCTCTTCTATTAGACGAGAGATCGTTTTATATGTTTCATATTTTTCCCATTATTTCTCCACCTGTAAATAGGATTTGACTGTTCTATTGCCAACCGCTTTATCTTTCTGTTCACCAAAATCAGTTCTCCTAATATAACTCCTTACCGATTAAACTATCAATCATATATCGTTTATTGTTCTTGAGAAGGAGCAAGAGCATAGGACAATCTTCGAAACTATTAAAATTCGAACAAGCAGTTTGAGTCTGGTTCCCATCGCGTATCTTTTCATAAACCACTCATGGCCACATCTCCACCATTTCACTTATCGCCAAGTACAGCCCTGCGCAAAATGAATAAATGAACTAAAAGAGTCCGCCAATACCCTGGTGGACCCAATTATTCCGTTCATTTATAAGAGTTCATTATATCGTCGGGTAAATCACTAAGAAACAGTGCCTTACTTAACAGTTCAATATCAGCATGGATAAATTTTCTCTGACCATGACAATCATCATCTACTAAATGTTTTAGTTTTTGAACAATTAATTCGATTGGAATCAAAAAATACTTACTCCCCTTCGCTTTTTGCAAATATAAAAATAAACACATTGCTAAACTTACTTAAGTCTAGTCAATAATTGCGATTCCAACTCCGCAAGCTTCTGTTCTAAAACCCCCGTATAATAAGTTCTTGAATCTTTCTCCTTTGAGGTGAGATAAATAGGCTCCCCAAATATAAGATGCGCTTTTCTCCGAGTAAAAAGTTCCTTAAAATTATTTGGACCATTATAAACTACTGGAATGATCGGCACCTCTGAGCGCTGAGCAATTGTGATTGCCCCTTGTTTTAAAGCAATTTGCTCATTCGTCCTTGTTCCGCTTGGAAAAATTCCGACAATTTCTCCGTTTGATAACAGTCGTTTCGGAACTTTCAATACACTTGGCCCAGGGTTATCTCTATCAACCGGAAAAGCATTTAACTTCTTAAGGAGCCACCCCAGCATTCTTTTCTCAAAAAGTTGTTTTTTTGCCATATAATGAATTTTTGAGGGCAAAAGGGCGATTCCAAGATAAAAGATGTCGACCCATCCAGTATGTGTACACGCAATCACATAAGGACCTTGTTTAGGCAAATATTGCTTATTGTAAACCGCTATTTTCCCTCGCAAACGCAAAAAGAATTTTATAATATTCGCAACAAAATAATACATTCGATCACTCTCTTTCGTTGTTCATGTTATGAAAAAGCTAATCCAACACTATTATTTTATCACTTACTATTAATATCTAGTACTAATTTTTAAGTACACTGCTTTTCTTGTTTACAAAATGATTTCCGTACTATTGCCATACCAATTGTTGTTCTATGAAACTTCTATTGATCACGCTCTTTTTTCTTTATCTCTTCCATTAGCGTATTAAGCGTTGCTTCTAAGTTTGTGATTCTATTATTTAATTCAGAATTATTCATAGCATTTTTTATGACAAAATAGAGGATGAATGAATGTATCGTTAAAGTGATGATAATAATAAGTATCGCATTGCCCATAACATTCCACTCCCTACGGCTAGGTTTTCCTATTTTTATCCAGTTCTTTAACGTATTATTACATATTGCCCGACCCAATTCAACTCCTTACAAAAATAACTACCCTCCTCCTTGGCAAGTGAACTGAAATTATTTTCCCAACAATATATTTTGCATCATCACCTACCCCCTGCAATAAAGCAGAACCACGTTTTGATTGCCACGGTAAACCAATAAAATACAGTCCTTCTATATTTGATACTCCGTTACGATGGGTACTTTTCCCTCTGGAGCTAGTACACCATTAATATGTAACCATGGATACTCTATTTTAAAGCCTGTTGCCCAAAATATATTTCTTACTTCAAGTGTTGTTCCGTCAACAAAAGTCACCTGATTTCCTTCTACCTCAATCACTTTCTCCTTTACTTTTACCCTCTTGTTCTTAACTTTCTTTTTTAAATCAAAACCGAATACCGGATCGCCTTTGCACTGAATGAGCTTACGAGAAAGGAATCGCTGCCAGCATTTAAATTTCCTAATTTATCAACCACCAAAAAATACTTCGTTTACATAAGAGCAATGGAAAATAATTCAGCTTTTTGCTGACAGCAATATAAGTTTCCCTCTCACCAGAAAGTTCAGTAGCAATTTGCGCTCCGCTATTTCCCCCACCAACTACCAACACATTCCCATCTACTAATTGACGGTTGTTTTTATATTGTGAAGAATGAAGCTGGATTACGTTGTTAGAAAGTTCTTTCGCAATAACTGGAATATGAGGAATTAGAAAAGGATCTGTTGCAATAATGATATTTTTAGCAACATATTGGCCTAAATTTGTATGGATAATGAATGGATCCCCTTGTTTTGTCACGAGCATTACTTCTTCATTTAATTGAACAGGAAGTTCAAAGCCCTCATCCTATTATTCACAAAGGATTCATAAAATTTTGCCAACATCACTTTTGGACAATGCTTTGCATATTACTCACAATGAGCATTTTAAGTAATTTCCTTTACAAAAAAATAAAAAGACAGAGTTCGCTCTTGCTCATGATGAGATATGTATTAAACAATTGAGCGTGAATCGCTGTTTCAATTTCATCTATACGCAATACACCATCTTCGATTAAATGAATTCATTGGCAACCGTTAACACCCTTCTAATTCCATCCCCGAATACTGAATATTAGTGCATAACGTAAAACTTTAGTAAGTGTAAGAACGTTCTCCAGTAGTTCAATATTAATTTTAAAGATGCAAGTCTTTGATGTCACTATAGTTTTGAATATACAGATGTTGAATGTGGATTAATTTTCTATACCCTCCTGACCAACAAATATATTAACATTATACTGTCTTATATTATTGACAAATAAAAATTAGCTTTGTATATTTAAAAATGACGGGTGTGTCATTTTTAAATATACGGAGGAAGGAGAGCAGTATGCCCAAAGTTCCTAAAGATTATGAAGATAAAATGCGCAATGTTATTTTAGATGCAGCCCTAGAAGTTTGTAAAACGAAACCAGCTTATGAAGTTACTATGCGTGATATTATTCGTCAGACCAATCTAAGTATAGGTAGTGTGTATCGTTATTTTCGTGATATTGATGATATTTTTATTAGCTTGTCTAATCGTAATCAGAGTGAGTATCGACTATGGGAGAAATGTGAACCATTATTTGCGGAGGATCTAAGCGTACGTGATGTGTTGCTTAGCATATTTCATGTTTTAGGACAGCATTTAATCGATTCCATACCTGCGGAGGGCAAATTCACGTACGAAATGAACACCAAATTTTTAACTAATCCCAAGTTATATGAGGAGAAAAAAGGAAATATCACAGAGGTCACTGAGTTTGACAAGCTAATGCAGGTAACGATGCATTACCTTCAGGAGAAGGTAGAAAAGGGAGTTTTGCAACCGATCATGCCACTCGAGGACATATTTTCTTTTGCGGTCGTGTCCTATGATGGCATGGTGCGTGATCTAGTTCTTGCTAAATGCTATGCTCTACCGGATGATGGCGCCAAAATTTCCTTAAATGAAATGGCACTTACTTCAGCATTAGCACATAGCCTTCTCTATTTGCTGGGAGAGGGGGCGACAATTTCGCCATGATAACTAAACTATAAAGAGACTGGAGTCATTGTATGAAATCATTTATTCAAATCAATAATTTATTGCGAACCTACCAAGTTGGTGAAAATGAGGTAGCTGCAGTGAATAGCATGGAGTTTGAAATTGAACAAGGTGAGTTTGTGGTTATACTTGGCCCTTCCGGATCAGGGAAAAGCACTTTGCTTAATTTGTTGGGCGGCATGGATCAGGCAACCTCAGGCACCATTTTAATAGAAGGTAACAATATTGCGCAGTATTCACTTGAGGAATTAAGCCGTTATCGTCGTAGTGATATTGGTTTTGTATTCCAGTTCTATAATTTGATTCCTAATTTAACAGCGAAGGAAAATGTGGATCTTTCACGTAAGCTGTGCAAAGATGGTTTAGATAGTACAGAAATGCTCGAAGCCGTTGGTCTTGCCAAGCGTCTTCATCATTTCCCTGCTGAATTGTCAGGCGGAGAGCAGCAGAGAGTTTCTATTGCAAGAGCACTATGTAAAAAACCGAAGCTGCTACTATGTGATGAACCAACAGGAGCGCTTGATAGCAACACTGGTGCATTAATTATGTCTGTCCTATGGGATATTAGCAAAAAATATAATCAGACTGTTATCGTAGTTACACATAATGCAGCGATTGCAGATACGGCAAATAAGGTCATTCGTCTCAAGGATGGTAAGGTCATTGATATACAAATCAATGAAAATCCACTTCCAATGAATGAGGTAGCTTGGTAATGATATTGTTCAAAAAAATGTTACGGGATATTAAGCATGCAAAAGCACAGTTTTTGACCATTATTATTATCGCTGCTTGTGGTGTATTTACTTTTGTAGGTTCAATTACGGTGGGAAGCAGATTAGAAGAAAGCGTACATCAATTTTACAAAAGTGCTGACATAAATGATGTATGGGTAAATGTAGAGGGGGCTACCCCCAAAGATGTGGATGCAATAAGGAAGCTTCCTGGAATTGAAGCGGCGCAAGGTAGAACGGTGATGAAGGTTTTTTCGGATAACCGTGTGCTGGATTTGTTTGTTCTAAATGAAAATGTATTGTCTAAGCCATATTTAGCTACAGGTGAGCCTTTTGAAAGTGAGAAAGAAGGATTGTGGCTAGATCAGGAGTTTGCAAAAGCAAATGGATTTCGTATTGGGGATACAATTCGGATTCATACAGGCAATGGACAATCTGTTCCTGTCATAATTCAAGGGCTTGTGTTAAGTCCTGAGAAGTTAATCGATGTGTCGTCGGAAACATTGTCTACAAGACATGATTTGTATGGGTACGCTTATATGGGGGAAACTGCTGCACACCATACGTTTTCCTTTTCTGGCATGAACCAACTTTTAATAAAAATGAAGTCAGAGAAAAATATTCAAACACAATTAACAAGTGTTGAGCAAGTCTTAGGGCAAAAATATATGAACAGTCTCACCCATGAGGAACATACAAGTACATCAGGTGCAGCGAATCAAATTGGACAGTTTAAGACGATCGGTTATGTGACGCCGATGTTATTTTTCCTACTAGCAATCCTTGTTGTCATTAGTACTATGAGTCGGCTTATTACGAATCAAAGAGTTCAGATTGGAACATTAATGTCTCTTGGTATCCATATTCGAAAAATTAAATGGCATTACTTGTCATATGGTCTTTTTCTAGGTATTACAGGTGGTGTAATCGGTTTAATTGCAGGGTATTATGTTATTCCTGCGATTTTTATGGGAACCTTACATCAATCCTTTATATTGCCGAAGTGGTCAGACTCATTTCCAATTGAAACATTGTGGTCTATTGCGGCGGTCTGTGGCTGCTGTATACTTGCTGTGTTATTTGCATGTGGGGGCAAATTAAATGCATTACCTGCTGTAGTGTTGAAGGGTGAGGCTCCTTCCAGACCCAAAAAATCACTATTTGAGTCTATTTTTCATTCTAAAGCTAAGTTTTCTTTTCAGCGGTTGTGGCTGCTGCGGAATTTACGTTCTCGCAAAGTCCGAGGGGCGATGGGGATTTTTGGTTCATTTGGTTGTGCCTTTTTGATTCTTTTTGGCTTTGCCAATATCGATACAAGCAATAAATCAATCGAGGTAGAATTTGATCGTCAATATTTGTACCAGTACAAGGCAGATCTCTTAGCACTGAATGCTGAGCAAGCACAAAGCATGAATTGGAATCAAGCAGGGATTCAGCCTATTCAGGAAAGAAGAGTTGTCGTTAAATCTACAACTGCACAGCGCAATTTGCCGGTTACGATCATTGGAAGTGGAGATTACATTAACCTCGATGTCGCAAGTCCAGATGTAATGCCTGTACCTGAAACTGGAGTTGTGTTGTCTCAAAAAATGGCGGATGTGTTAGGAGTAAAGGCAGGAAGTACTGTTTCACTGCGAATTGATGGAGGCCAGTGGAAAGAAATGATTGTAGCTCAGACCATACAAGCGCCGGTTGCAGATCGGATTTTTGTATCTGAAGCAGCATGGCAGCAGCACGGGGAGATTTTTGTCCCTAATGTATTATTGTTAGGGGATCAAGCAGCGCTGCAATTCGCTAAGGAACACTATCCTGTCACTCAGATCGTTGCCAAAGCAGATATGAAGGAAGCGAATCGTACATTAAACGAAGGCGTTCTTGCTTCTGCCGCAGGGCTTACCATTGCAGCAATTTTCCTTGGTATTGCTGTTATTTATAGTCTTGGTCTCATTAATTTGACGGAAATGTCGAGACAATTTGCTACATTGAAGGTACTTGGCTTTAATCACCATGAAATTCGCAACCTGCTGTTCCAAGAAAGCTTTTTCCTCACTACGATTGGCATCATTCTTGCACTACCAGCGGGGTGGGGAGCGATTCATTTGTTAGATCAAGCAAATATGAATGAAGGGCTGATGTTATTTCCTGAAATCAAGCTCACTAGCTATTTAACAGCCATCGGTTTAACACTGCTGTGCTCCTTTATCGTCAATATGTTAATGAGTAGAAAGGTGAAGGATATCGACATGGTGACCTCTTTAAAAGGGGCAGATTAATTAAATATTTTAAGCTAGAGGATTGTTATTTCTTGCTCAATTTCCACCCGAGATTATCCTCATGTACTTTTTATGAAGAACCTTTTCGCCAGTTTCAGTTTAAAGGTTGGAAGTTTCCATATAAGAATGTTAGAGGGGGTTCCCAAAGAGTTTAAACTTTGTAGTAACCTCCTCAAAAGTTTAAATGATAATTTTTGCCAACTTTATAAATATTCACAAGATGAACTATTAAGGCAAGAAGCATGATATCTATTCATCCAACTATCATCCTCCTTCTTTTTTTGATGACATATGGGAAGCGATCCAAGGCGGCGAGGTGTGGAGAGGAGAAATTCTCAATCAAGCAAAAGACGGAACAAAATACTGGTTATGCACAACTATCATCCCGTTTGTAGATGCTAATAGTGAGCGTTATAAGCATATTTCAATTCAGTATGATATTACAGAAAAAAGAAACACAGAAGACACGCTCCGTAAAACAGAGAAACTCGCTATAATTGGTGAACTAGCTGCAGGAATTGCCCATGAGGTACGAAATCCGTTAACTACGATTCGAGGCTTTGTACAACACAACTATTAAATGAAAGGCAAATTGATTCTTATAATGTGGAGACAATCCTCGTTGAAATGGATCGAATTAATTTTATCGTCAATGAATTCATGGTCTTTGCAAAACCGCATCAACTCCAATTCAGCAGCTGTAATTTGAATGAGATTTTAACCAGTGTCGTTAAATTTCTTGAACCAGAAGCAACTTTAAAAAATGTAGCTATTAATTTCGAGACTTCTCATGAAAGTATGCACATTTCTGGAGAAAAAAAGCAACTGAAACAGGTATTTTTAAATTTAATCAAAAATTCGATTGAAGCAATTCCTACTGGGGGAACGATCTATATTTTCTTTAAAAAAAGCACTGAAAAAATAGCCTTCATTGTAAAGGATGAAGGAATCGGAATGGATTTGGACCAGATCAAAAAATTGTGAGAACCCGTTTTCACAACGAAAAAAAATGGCAATGGCCTAGACCTTTTGGTTAGCTACAAAATCATCCAAAACCACAAAGGGAAAATTCAAGTTCAAAGTCGCTTAAATGAAGGCACCACCTTTATGGTCACTTTTGAAAATCCTAAAAATAAAAAACAAGCTAGCACCAAATAGACGCTGCTTTAAAAGCCAAGACACGGATTACCTTCGAAACAATTAAAGTTCAACGGGTTCCAGTTTTACTTTCATTCGAATAGTGGCCCTCGACAGACCTGTTATGAGAATTTCCTTTGCTCTGAGGCCTGTTGAATTTGTTCTTTTGCCCTTTGATGAGGACAAGGCAAGCTCTTTTTTGGCAGTCTTTATCCTCATGAGCCCTTTATGAGGACATGGCGAGCTTTTTTTTGGCGCTATTTGTCCTCATGAACCCTTTATGCGGACAACACAAGCTTTTTTTTGGCGCTATTTGTCCTCATGAACACTTTATGCGGACAACACAAGCTTTTTTTTGGCGCTATTTGTCCTCATGAACCCTTTATGCGGACAACACAAGCTCTTTTTTGGCGCTATTTGTCCTCATGAACCCTTTATGCGGACAACACAAGCTCTTTTTTGGCGCTATTTGTCCTCATGAACACTTTATGCGGACAACACAAGCTCTTTTTTGGCGCTATTTGTCCTCATGAACACTTTATGCGGACAACACGAGCTCTTTTTTGGCGCTATTTGTCCTCATGAGACCTTCATACGAACAAAATTTGTAGCAAAATGAACGACCGCTAGCTTTTAAACTGCTACCATTGCGTAGGCAATTAATTAAAGGTGACTAGGGTAAGACATTGTACTGCCCTTCAAACTTAAAAACAAAAAACAATTAAAGGGCAGCACGTATAACGAATTAACTCTTCACCCCTTCTACTTCTGATCCTTCACTAAAAGGAGCCTTAAACTATTTAAAGTGACAAGCAAAGTGGCCCCCATATCGGCAAAAATAGCAATCCAGAGAGTCAGCCAACCTGGAATTACCAGTAATAATGCAATCAGTTTAATTCCTAATGAAAACGTGATGTTTTGCTTAATAATTTGCAATGTTTTTCTGCTTAATTTAACGGTAAATGGCAGTTTGCCAAGATCATCAGCCATGAGCGCTACGTCGGCTGTTTCTAATGCCGTGTCTGTACCTGCTCCACCCATTGCGATCCCTACATTCGCTGCCGCTAGAGCAGGCGCATCATTAATTCCATCTCCGACCATTGCAACGCGCTCATATTTCCTCTGCAGCTCTTTAATAAAAGTAAGCTTATCCTGCGGCAACAATTCTGCCTTTATCTCAGAAACACCTGCATACTGTCCAATTGCTTGGGCCGTCCCTTTATTATCTCCCGTCAGCATAATTGTTTTTTTCAAACCAAGGAAATGAAGTTTCTCCACTACAAGTCGGCTATTTTCTCTTACTTCATCAGCAACAGCCAACACTGCCAGCGCTTCTGTTCGTGAACCTGCTACGATCACTGTTTTTCCTTGAATTTGTAGGGCATTAATTTTCTCTTTTATCTCCTGAGCTAGTCCATTACTAAGGGTCTCGTCCAATAATTGTGGACTGCCCACAAAATAGGTTTCACCAGCGATGAGCCCTTTGACCCCTTTTCCTGTTATCGAAGAAAACTCATTCACTTTAACACTTTCATAATCGAGTTTTTCCTCTTCTGTTTTTTTCAAAATGGCAGAAGCTAAAGGATGCTGGGAACGCTTTTCTAAAGCAGCGATTATTTTTAATAATTGGGGAGCTCTATCCATACCTTGCTGTAACGGGAAAAAGTCTGTTACTACTGGAACTCCTCGTGTAAGAGTGCCGGTTTTATCAAAAGCCATTGCTTTAATGGCACCCATTTCTTCTAAATGAATTCCTCCTTTGATTAACACCCCGTTTCGTGCTGCATTTCCGATCGCAGTCACAATTGAAACTGGTGTCGATACAACAAGGGCGCATGGACAACCAACGACCAAAACTGCCAAGCCTTGATAAATCCATGTACTCCATTCTCCACCAAGAAGTGGCGGAATGATTGCGACACCACAAGCGACTAACATAATAAGCGGGGTATAGTATTGGGCAAAGCGATCAACAAACGCTTGAGATGGAGCACGCTCCGCTTGCGCTTCCTCGACAAGATGAATAATTTTAGCAATTGTCGAATCATCCACACGTTTGGTTACCTTTACTTCTAGAAGCCCCTCTTCATTTAACGTGCCCGCAAACACTTCATCATTGTTTACCTTCATCACTGGCACAGATTCCCCTGTAATGGCAGCTTGGTTGACGGCTGAAGTCCCGTTTATCACCACTCCATCCATGGCAATTTTTTGACCTGGCTTCACAATCATAATATCGTCAATTTCGATATCTTCAACTTCCACCAACATCTCCTTCTCACCGCGACGAATCAGTGCTTCTTTTGGCGCAATCTCCATTAAAGAACGAATGGATTGACGAGCTTTGTCCATTGAATATCTTTCAAGAGCTTCACTAATGGCAAAAAGGATGACAACCGTAGCCCCTTCACCCCATTCACCGATAATTGCTGCTCCGATTACAGCTATCGTCATTAATGTTTTCATATCAAAGGTAAAGCGAAACAGGTTCTTAATTCCTGTTTGAAATAAACGATATCCACCTATTATAATCGAAGCTCCAAAAGCAATCGTGCTCATAACATGTCCTTCACCCAAGAGCCACCCGATTAACAGGAAAATAGCCGAGATCACGACATTTGCATGCTTCTTTAAAAATGGTTCCTTTGCTTCCGTAAATTTTTCTTTATCAGGAATGATTTTTAAATTTTCAAATGCACCCGCCTTTTCAAGTTCAGCAATGGTTGCATTCCCATATAAAGTAAGCTTTGAAGCAGTAAAATTTACATTTGCATCAACAACACCATCCAGGTGTTTTACGTTTTTCTCAAACGTATTGGCACAGCTTGCTCAGGAAAAGCCTTGAACACGATATACTTGTTTTTCCATTGATTGTTTAGTTGCTTGGTTCAAGTATTTTCCCCTCCTTTTCATGAGTAAGAGCCAATTGAATGAGTTGCCTAACATGGTCATCGTCTAAAGAGTAAAAGACTAATTTCCCTTCTTTTCGATACTTAGCTAAGCCCATATTACGAAGCAATCGTAAATGATGAGATGCAGTTGCTAAAGAACAGCCGACAATTTGAGAAACATCACAGACACATAACTCTTTTTCTTCACTTAAAGCAAAAGCAATTTTCAGTCTTGTGTCATCCGCTAATGCCTTAAACATTTTTGATACTGAAAACGTATTATGCTTTGATATGGATTCTTTTACTCTCTTTACTTTTATTTCATCATAGCAAGTCACTTCACAAACATCGTGTTTCAATTGAGCTCACCTCTTATTCAAATCCCTATTTGATTATTAGTGTATGCAAGTTTCAAATAATAGTCAAACATTCATTTGAATATTTGACTAAAATGGTTTCTTTATCCATAATGAAATGTTCACTTTATCACAAAAAGTTGAAAAATATTAAAGAGTATACTTAGACATGAAAGGATGCGATAAATGATGAAGAGAAGCAAAATACTATTCTATGGAACTGGTGCCCTCTTATTGATCGTTGCCCTCGGTGCGATTTCTGCAGGATCGGATTGATGTTAGAGCCGGATGGCAGCAATTTAGGTATGTCAGTCGAGCTATTAAGCAAGTCTCCTTTTCAAAACTTCCTAATTCCCGGAATCGTTCTCCTAACGTTCAATGGGATTGGCAGTTTAGTGGGTAGTTTTCTATCCTTAAAGCGTCATCATTTGACCAGTGTTGCAACAATAAGTCTCGGCGTAATCCTGATCATTTGGATTGGATCCCAAGTATACTGGCTTGGATTGATCAGTATTCTGCAGCCGTTCTTTTTTGCAATTGGTTTATTGGAGATCTTTTTGGGAGGCATTTTATTAATAAATAAAGGACAATCATAGTAAAAAAATGAACTCGAGGTACTCTTTCAAAAGCAAAGAAGACAAACATTACGTATCGACAATTCGTTTTTATCTTAGACAAAAAGGACCCAATCATTATTGGCTCCTGATTAATCATAAAAAATTCCATCTTGAATTACTTGATTCCTATATAAATCTCAATTTCTCCGTTTGGATAATATTTCTCAAAATCATATGTATACGCTCTCTTCAATGTACCTGAATCCTCTCGTTTCCAAATCTGTTTCCAAGTATTTATGACACCTTGTTCTTCAGTTTTATCGACATTAAAAATTTCATATTTTGCTGTATTCAATATTTCCAGAGAAGGTTCTCTTTCGTTATCTTCAACAGCAATGCTTAACGTATAATCGCCTTTATAGTCACTCTCATAATGATAATAGACACCATAGATTATCGTATTTTGATTGGTTAAGCTTTTAGATGCCTCTTTCCACAGCTCTGCAATTTTCTCCATCAACTGCTCATCATTAAAATTATTTGTTCTCACAGTATTAATAATAGATAATCTCATTGGCTTCTCACTCCAAAACTAAATTTTATGAAGACTATTACTCTTATTCTACAAAGCATCATATATTCCTCTTTCGTCAATTAACTGCTGTTTGTTAACAGCAGCTTTACTTGGGTTCATGAATCTGAGCAGCTTCGCAACTTTGTATGCAATAAAAAAAGAAGGAATGACACCACTCCTTCTTTCTCAAAAGTCAAAATCAAGATAATTCCTGTAATGCGGTCGCGATTTTAGCGCCTATCAATGCGTTGTGATAAACTAATGCAACATTTGCTTCTAAACTTTTACCGTTGCTCATCTCTACAACCTTTTTTAGTAAGTAAGGAGTAACTTCTTTTCCTTTTATGCCCTGCCTGCTAGCCTCCGTTAATGCTGTTTCTATAATATAATTGATTTCAACTTCGGACATAGCTGAATGTTCCGGGATTGGATTGGCAATCACCGCGCCACCTTCTATTCCTAAATCCCATTTTACTTTTAATACTTCTGCGATTTCCTTCGGTTCATCCAGGGAATAATCCAGTTTAATTTCGCTAGTACGGGCGAAAAAGCTCGGCAACACATTTGTTTGGTAGCCGATAACAGGAACTCCTTTCGTTTCTAGATACTCCATCGTTAAATTTAAATCTAAGATAGATTTTGCACCAGCACAGACAACAGCTACGTTTGTTTGGGCCAGTTCCTCAAGATCTGCAGAAATATCCATTGTAGTCTCTGCCCCTCTATGAACCCCTCCAATTCCACCAGTTACAAAAATACGGATACCAGCTAACTGAGCACAATACATGGTTGATGCAACAGTAGTTGCCCCCATTTTCTTTGTTGCAACAATGACAGCAATATCTCTTCTTGAGACTTTAGCAACATTCTCGCTTTTTGCGAAAGCCTCCAGTTCTTGTGGAGATAAACCAATCTTAATTTTTCCATCCATTAATGCGATTGTTGCGGGTACCGCATTATTTTTGCGAATTATGGTTTCAACCTTATTGGCCATCTCTAGATTTTGGGGATAGGGCATCCCATGCGAAATAATGGTTGATTCAAGGGCAACGATCGCTTTGCCATTTTCTTTTGCCGCTAAGACTTCTTCCGATAATTCCAAATACCTGTTCATATTACTCCACATCCTTTACTTGAATTCTCACCATAAATGCTTAACGAGCAGCTTCCATAATAAACTTTTCAAGTTTTCCCCAATATTCTCCCACTGTTGAAGGATGGATGACACCAAACTCACAAATAATCGAGTGAATATCGTCGGCTGGAGTCAAATCAAAAAATTGATTAATTACCTCTATTCCATCTAAAGAATCAAAATCGCCCTTTTGAATCATTTCCTCAATCGTACGTCTTTCCAATCTAACTTGATAACCTTCTTTTGTCCTTAAATCGATTTTGTAAATCTCACTTGCAATAAACACCTTTTTATTACACATTTTTGCCAGCTTACTGATCAAAGCTGTGCCCATTTTATTAGCAACACTACCGTCAAAAGTAATCGTATCTGCACCAACCATGATATAATCGGCCTTTGGCATAAACTCCCAAGCGCTTGCATCTGTAATATAAATTACTGAAATTTGATAGCTTTGGAGAATTTGAGCTGCCAATCTCGATTCCCTTAATGGGCGTGATTCTGTACAGATCACAGTAAACCTTTTCCCCTGTTTAGCAGCATGTATAAAAACACTCATTAATGCACTACTGTAACTATGCATGAATACTGTTTCCCCATCCTGAATGATGTTTCCTCCGAACTGACCAAGCTTTTCAACTGCTTCCAAAGAAACATCGATGATTTTTTGACACAATTTACTGATTTTCTCCTGAATTTCGAGCACCTCTGCATCAATATTTGCCTCCAATAAGGCATAAACAAGATTTTTTGAATTATAAATGGTCGCCATTGTTGGCTTAAGCTCAAGCATTTCAGAAGAAAGATAATCAAGACGATTTTGTAATTCTTCTCGATTAGAGAAGACTTCTTGGTCACATGCCAACTTGTATGCCCAAGCTGCTGCTCTACCAAAAGGACTTCCCCCTTTTACATTCATATTCCTTATTTCTTGAATAACATGTTCTGCTGACTCAAAACGAATATCATTAACTTTTAGCATCGATGACTTCCTCTCGTATATTTTTTGCGAATACGCCTTCAGAAATATTAAAATTGTGGCTGCGCTCATCAGTACAGTGGCGATTTGTATAAGCCACTAATCCTCTTTCTGATTCCATGAAACGAGATTGCTCCTCCCGTTTCATGGAAATCAGAGTGCCTTTCAGTTCTACTTAAAAGCTTGTGAGGCTTCACAGGAAATGAACTTTATCACAATTCTGTTTAACATAGCCTATAGAATTGGTACAAAATAAACTGCCTATTCTTTTGCTTCATCAATTCCAAACATATAAGTTAAAATAAATGTTGCTAAACTTCCAACTAGGGCACCTATTAAAAGACCAACAAATCCTACTCCAAAATAGGCTGGTAAAGAGTAAATACTTAATGCAACCGGGGCAGTTACACCTGCGAAACTTCCACCAGCAATGGCTCCCCCTATTGCTCCTCCCACTAATACAAAATAAAATGGTTTTTTATACTTCAAGTTAATGCCATACATGATTGGTTCAACGATACTACCTCCAAAAAATCCCGTTAATGTTAAGGACAAAGCCGTTTTCCTTGTTTGAGGATTCTTCGTTTTGGCCGCAACCGCTAATCCTGCAGCATACTGACACATTAAGCTTGGGGCATGCGTAACAATGACGGTATCTCTACCAAAACTAGCAATATTCGGAACGGTTACTAACGATAAAATGACAATGTGCATGCCACCGATGATTAATATTTGCCACGTACCTCCTATGAGTGCTCCAGCTAAAATCGGACTGAAATCATAAAGGGAAGTGAAAACAGATGTAATAAAAGTTCCTCCCCAGTTTCCAATTGGACCAAGAATTAAAATGGTTATCGGTGTTACAATTAATAGACTAAAAAATGGGACAAAAAGTGAGTTTAATGCTTTTGGGATTATTCTTTTTAATAGTATTTCAACTTTTGACAGTAGAAGTATAGCTAAGATGGCAGGAAGCACTGAACTTGCATAAGACACTTCAGTTACTGGTATCCCTAAAAAAGTAATTCCTTCGCCATTCTCACCTAAGAGATTTATAAAACTAGGATGAATAAGGAGCCCAACAACCATTAATGACACGCCAATATTGGCATTAAACATTCTTGCTGCTGACCATGCCACCAATATAGGAAGAAAATAGAAAAACGTATCTGACAAGGCAATTAAAATCGCATAAGTCGTATTCGTGTCACTAATTTCAAAGAAGACTTCTAAAATGATGCAAAGTACTTTGAGAAAGCTCATCCCCAGCATTGCTGGTATCAGTGGAGTAAAAATACCTGAAAGTGTTCCTATTAATCTATCTAGTACATTTTGTTTCTGTTCATGCTGATCTTTTTCGTCTTTTTTTATACTTTCATCATTATTATTGTTAGAAAAATTGTACTTTTCGGAAATTTCTTGGTAAATATCTTCCACGATAGCCCCTAATACAATTTGATATTGCCCACCAAAATCCATAATTTTGATAACTTCAGGAAGCTTTTTCAACTCCTCTTCCCTTATCTTTGTGCTATCTTTTATGACGAAACGCAATCTTGTCATACAGTGAGTCAGAGAGGAAATATTCCCTTCTCCACCAACAAGTTCAACTATTTTTTCTGCTAATTCTGTTTTTAACACTTGTGCCACCTCTCTCTCCAATTTTCATTATTTTTATTGGATTGACGTCAATCTTTATACAAAACAGCCTATGCGCAATTCAGCTGTTATTGCTACTTTTTATTGTGAAGAATCATAGAATTGATATGAATCATTAAATATCCCAGTTCTTCATTTGGGACCCTGAAATTATAATAATCATTTATATATGCAGCGATTTGTTTCGCACATTCGTATTCTTTTTTAAATTTGTCCTTCGCAATTTTGTATAGAAATTCATCATTATTATTTACTTTATTGGAAGATAATCGATATAAAAAGAACTTTAAATGAGTGATAAAACGTATATAATAAGTAGAGTTATCATCCAATTTGACATTATAATTGGACTCAATAATAGAAATAAGGTTTTTTATGATTATCGTTATCTCTTTTATGCTCGTTTTATTAGAGTTAAGAGTCGCATTAATCAAATTGAATGCAATATAGCCCGCCTCGTCTTCATCCAACTTAATGTCCGTGTGTTTCTCAATAATTTCTAATGCGAGCGCACCCACTTTAAACTCATTCGGATAAAACTTCTTTATTTCGATTAAAAGTGGATTTTCAATCATTTCATTGGAAATTTTTCGTTCAATGGCAAATGCAATATGATCGACCAAAGAAATAAATAAATTTCCTTCTTTAAAGTTGGTACCAATGGTGTTTTTCGCTGTTTCAATGATCTCGTTTGTCGCATTAATATAGGAAGGAGGAATTGAACGGAATAATTCTTCCACATATTTCATTTCATTTTTTGACTCTAAAATAAATTTTTTTTCGATTTTGCTACGTTCAACAGGATCATGAACCTTTTTTTGAAAGGCGATTCCTTTGCCTAGTAAAATCGTTTCATCCCCGTTTTCATCGAGCGCCACTACCGCATTATTATTCATTATTCTAGAAATAATCAAGAGCAATCACTCCTTAAATTATTAAGTCTTTAATTTAAGAGGAAATAAAGCTTCGCCACGCTTAGTCATTTTCGGAACTACTTCAATCTGCTCATAGCGATTAGAGTTTAAAAGAATCAAGATAACATCTGGATCATATCCTTTCTGCTTGATTAGTTCCAAATCAATTTTTAATAGTAGTGTGCCCATTTCTACATGTTCATTTCGTTTAACATAGGGGATAAAACCAACTCCCTCTAATTCCACCGTATTCACTCCTACATGTAATAGCAATTCTTCTCCGTTATCTCCAACTATCCCAATCGCATGATTAGTTGGAAATATTGATGCTATCTTTCCTGAAATCGGTGAATAGATCTCATTGCTAGATGGAATGATGGCACAACCATATCCCATGCTACCATCGCTGAAAACAGGATCTTTTACCTGTTCAAGCGGAACACATTTTCCATCGATTGGTGAATAAACTTGTATTTTATCTGTCATAGCTGTCTTTTTCTTTGAAAATAATTTTTTCATAGTCTTTCACCTCATTATTCTTTTCGCAGCTTTTCTTAAATTTCCCTCAAAAATTAGGCGCTGTTTTCCCCAATGCTTTTGACCATTTCTATTTTCTTTCGTTATCAGTTCAATTTCTCTCTAGTACGAAAGATTCACTTGTAAAAAACAAAAAGACCCAAAACAAACAGTTCGTTTGTCTTGAGTCTTGCCTGACGTCAAAGTTCATACTTTGCGAAAGTCACAATCTCATCATAACATTTTATTATTGTAAGTGCTTTCATTTTTACCATAACACTATTATTTATAAATTTCAAGTGTTTTGAATTATTTACTTATTAAACAGGATTTTTCACAACGGATATCCATATCTGATACCGCGAATTTTGCAGCTTGTAATTACACTTTGATATCAGGAGAATTTCCGTATTCATAACCTGAAGTCGGAAGCAACGCATTTGTTGAATGGGACAAATTGAGCTTCGAAGTGCATACCGTTCAAGTTTGTCCGTATAAAAAGGCTTATTGGGACAAGGAAACGCAAAATATCGTGCTTAGTTTGTCCTCATGATGGGCTCATGCGGACAGAGATCTCCTAATTCAAGCGAACCCTGTCCTCATACAAGACTGATGCGGACAGAACTCACCCAACTCCAAAAAATGGTCCTCATAAAAATTTTACGAGGACCATCCTGGATTGAAAATCCAAACAAAGAATCGCTGCATAATGAATGCTTTAGCTCTGACCCAACTGTATTGTCCATGGTCCCGGTACAAGTTGCATGTATGTTTGGAAACTTGACCATTGCAAATGGCTCTAACAACCTTCCTGAACCAGTCAAACCACTAGCTACTTTTCAGAAAAATAGAGAAAACGCTCGTATCCCCATAAGATCAGTGTACGTACAAATATTAAAGATTCGCTGAGACAAAGTACCCTTCTCGCGTGGCATCCATCACATTTCTTACTTGTTTTGCATCACCGATAACAAATGTATCTGGTACGATTCCATAGAATTGTTCAACTACACTTTGTTTTGGTTTAAAGCCAGTGGATAATATTACCGTCGTTGCCGGAATAAACTTTTCTTTACCTTCCTGTACAAAAATGACTCCGTCCTTAGTAATTTCCTTACAAAAGGAGTTCAAATACAATTTTAGCGTTTCAACCTTTTCCATAGTCTGCCGCAAACCAATTCGATAGAGCATATTACCATTAGGAGCATACTCGCTGCCGCTTTGTAAAATCGCTACATTTCTGCCTTTATGAGCTAACTCGAGCCCCAGTTCACAGCCTGTAGAGCCGCCGCCGATAAGAACTACATCTTGACTGATCTCTTCTAACTGTTCATACACATCCAATGCTTGCAGAACATGGGGCTGGTCAACCCCTTTTATTGGCGGGGAAAAAGGCTCTGCTCCTACCGCAATAATGATAGCGTCGGGTCCTATTTCCTTTATTAATTCTGGAGTGACCTCAGTTGACAAATTTACCTTTACATTGGATTTATTGATTTGAGTTGTTAAATAAATTAAATATCGATATAAATCTATTTTTATTTCCTCGAATTTTGCATACGATAACGCACCGCCAAGTTCTGCCCTTTTTTCAAGGAGAATGACTTCATGGCCTCGCTCATCAGCAACAAGAGCAGCTTTCATTCCAGCAGGACCACCGCCGATAATGACCACTCTTTTTTGTTTTTTTGCTTTTTGCAAGTGCAATGGAACTAAATGTGATCTTGCATATCGAGGGTTCACGGAACAGCCAACATTTTTTCTTTCCGTTGAAATATGATAGCAATATTGGCAGCGAAGGCAGGGAACAATATCCTCTTCACGCCCTTCTTTCGCCTTTTGTGGCCAGAAAGGATCTGCGATTAACGGTCTTCCTAAAGCAACAAAGTCTGCCTTGCCTTCAGCAATAATTGATTCTGCTTCCTCAGGCGTCATAATCGCCCCGACAACTGTAACTGGAATATTGACATTTCTCTTCACTTCGGCAGCCCATTCCACATTAGGCATATGCTCTTTAAATATGGTTGGAGCCATATGGACATTTCCTTCATGATTAATGTCAAGGCCAGCTGAAATATGAACCATATCTAGTTTATCTTCTACGAGCTTAATAAATTGGAGCACCTCATCAAATTCAATGGATCCATCTACACATTCATAAGCGCTTATACGCATATCTATAACAAAATCTGGTCCGACTGCCTCTCTTACTCTATCAATAATCATCTTCGGAAATTTCGCTCGATTTTCAAAACTTCCTCCATATTGATCCGTCCTTTTATTGAATAACGGTGATAGAAATTCTGCCGGCAACCACCCATGGCCAAAATGGAGCATAACTAGATCAAAACCAAATTCCTTGGCGTTTTTTGCAGTTTCTGCCCAATCATTAGCTACTTCATCCATCATTTGCTCATCCATCGCTCTTACTTCTGTACCATCTTCCCTAGTAAAACTAATTGGCCCTATTGCGTAGTCGTCTACACGTGCATATTGTCCGGAATGAATAATTTCTAGAGATGCTTTGGCACCAGCCTGATGGGCAATAATAACTCGCTCTCTTGTTGCTTCCCGTTGATATTTATCAAAGCCATATGGCTCATCTGGACTTGAGTAGCTTGCTCTCTTTCTACTTGCATTTATACTGCCAGTAATGATTGTTCCTGCACCTCCCAGTGCTTTATCATGATATGGGCCTGCTGGAGTTGCAATAATTCGGTTATGAAAGATAATATTTTTTACTTTAAGCGGTTTAAATAAATTGGGAAATTTCACTTTTTTCACCTGCCAATTTCTTTCAATTTGCGTTTTAACCCTCTGGAAAAAAGGACAGAGTTCCCTGTTTTCCAGAGGGTTGTTCCCTATGTTTGCTCAAAGATTTTTAGCAATAAAGTACCCTTCCCTCGTTGCATCCATCACGTTTCTTACTTTATAGGCATCACCAATGACAAATGTATCTGGTACAATGCCGTAAAAGGATTCGACAAGTTTAGAATTAACTCTCATTCCGGTTGATAAAATAATGGACTGAGCAGTGATAAATTTTTCCTCACCATTTTGTATATAAACGACCCCATCTGTTTTAATTTCTTGACAAAATGCATTCAATTCCCAGTGCAAGCATTTCTCCTTTTCCATCGTCTGCCGTAATCCAATCCGATAAAGGAGATTTCCGTTAGCTGCATATTGCCCGGAGCCTTCTAAAATCGTCACTTTTCTCCCATTTCTCGCTAACTCAATGCCGAGTTCACAGCCTGTAGAGCCACCGCCAACTATGACAACCTCTTGGCCAAGCTTTTCCATTTGTCCATAAACCTCTAATGCTTGCAAAACATGGGGCTGGTTGACACCTTTTATTGGCGGCGTAAAGGGATTGGCCCCTACAGCAATAATGATCGCATCGGGGCGTAGCTCCTTTATTAATTCAGGAGTTGCTTCCGTGTTTAGCTGGACTGAAACTGTCGATTTATTGACTTGAGTAATTAAATATTTCATATAGTTATATAAATCTACCTTTAACTCTTCGTATTTTGCATATATTAACGCACCACCCAGCTCAGAAGACTTTTCAATTAGTACGACTTGATGTCCCCGTTCTGCCGCCACTATCGCTGACTTCATTCCTGCCGGTCCGCCACCAATCACAACTACTTTCTTTTTCTTCTTTGCAGTATCCAACTCCAATGGAACTAAATGCTGCCTTCTATAGCGTGGATTCACGGAACAGCCCACATTTTTTCTGTCTGTTGAAATATGATAGCAGTATTGGCATCTTAAACATGGAACAATGTCTTCATCGCGACCTTCTTTTGCCTTTTGCGGCCAAAATGGATCAGCAATTAAAGGTCTACCTAAAGCAACAAAGTCTGCTTTACCTTCTGCAATAATAGACTCTGCTTCAACTGGACTCATAATAGCACCGACAACCGTCACAGGAATCTTTACATTTCTTTTCACTTCCGCAGCCCAATCCACATTTGGCATATGTTCTTTGAAAATGGTTGGAACCGCATGAACATTCCCTTCATGATCAATATCCAATCCAGCGGATATGTGAACCATATCAATTTTATCTTCAATTTCTTTTATAAATTGAAGAACATCCTCAAATTGAATTGACCCTTCAACACATTCTGAAGCGCTAATTCTCATATCTATAATAAAATCAGGACCAACTGCTTCCCGAACACGGTCAATTATCATTTTGGGAAATCTCATTCGATTTTCCAAACTACCACCATAATGATCTTCTCTTTTATTAAACAAGGGAGACAAAAATTCTGCAGGAAGCCAACCATGCCCGAAGTGGAGCATGACTAGATCAAAGCCGAACTCCTTTGCATTTTTAGCAGTTTCAGCCCAATCATTGGCTACCTCCATCATATCTTGTTCATCCATTGCTTTTACCTTTGTACCATCATTCCGAGTAAAGCTGATTGGGCCAAGAGCATAGTCATCTACTCGGGCGTATTGACCGGCATGGATCAATTCTAAAGATGCCTTTGCTCCAGCTTGCTTAGCGACAATCACTCGTTCCTTTGTTTTTTCTCGTTCATACTTATCAAATATATAAGGATCATCCGGATGTGAATAACTCGCTCTCTTTCTACTAACGTTTGCGCTACCAGCAATAATGACTCCCGCTCCGCCAATTGCTTTATCATTATAAGCACCTGCTGGAGTTGCTATTATTCTATTTGTAAATACAGTGTTTTTTATTTTCAACGGTTTAAACAGATTAGGAAATTTCACTTTTTTCCACCTTCCATTATGTTTTTTGGCTTTGTTATAAGTTCGATGTTGAACTTTGGTTCAATTACATATGAAGTCTCAGACAATGAGCCAAAAATCAACAAAATCGTTTAACAAAGCTTTTTTATAAAATGTCCCCGGGGAAGTAGAAAAAAAGATGACCAACTAGATTAAGAGATATGGTTTTAAATGAGATTCGATAGAAGCAGTCATACTGTCAACTGCCTCTATCGAATTTTGCTGAAGCCTACACAGATTTAGTTGTTAAAAATTTTCCTTTTTCCATTAGGAATGTAACAATAAAACCTACGGCAATTGAAGAGAAAACGCTAAGCATATAGAATGGAAAGACTTCTGTCGCAGCAGCAAACGCTGGTAGACCAAGAATTCCTCCGAAAGCAAAAGCTTTTACATATACTTGAAAAATTCCACATACTAACCCACCTGCTGCACCACCTAATATTAAGGCTAAAAAATATCGCTTGTTCTTCATACAAATACCATATAATCCTGGCTCCGTAATCCCCGATATCATATTGACAAATGCTGCAGATCCAGCAACTTCTTTAATCTTTTTATCTTTATTAAAAAGCAGAACTGCCAAGGTTATACCTAATAGAGCATAGCCTCCCATGCCACCGGCTGCTAAGGAATATTCAAATCCTTGCTCAGAAAGAATTTGCAATTGTATCGGCAAAATGATCCAATGCAGCCCTAGCATAATCACAAAGATAAAAAATGCTCCTGAGATTAAGCTAAGAATAAAAACATTTCCATCAACAAAAAATTGATATCCATCCGCTATTGCTTGAGCTAATATATTTCCAATCGGCCCAAATACCAATAAAGAAAGGGGCACCATTAATACGATGGACAATAAAGGAACAAGCATAAATTGCAATGGCTTTGCTAAATATTTCTTGAGAAATTTTTCTATATAACTAAAAGCCCACATTGCAACGATAATTGGGATAACCGTATTGGCAAAGTTCATCGCAGTAAAGGGAATTCCTAACAAAGTTAATCTTTCTCCTGAAATTAGTATTGCACTTAAATCTGGATGCATTAATGCCGCCCCAATCGTAGCCCCGATATAAGGATTTGCACCGAATCGACTGGCTGCAGTATACGCTAGTAATATTGGGAAGAAGTATAATAACGCATTCCCTACTGCATTCAAGGTAATATAAGTCGTACTTTCTTCCGAAATCCAGCCAAAGTTTGCAGCGATAGCAACTAAACCAATCAAAATTCCTGAAGTTGCTAATACAGGAATATACGGCGTAAAAATTGCAGAGATCGTTGCTAAAAAACGATCAAGTAAGCTGCCTTTTTTACTCTCCTTGCTCTCAGCACTTGAATCTTCTCTCTCAGAATTCACTTCGCCTGTTAAATTTGTAATAGCTTTGTATACATGTGACACTTCCGTACCTATTATTAGTTGATAGTTTCCATTTTTATCAACAAGGCCTAAAATATTTGGGTTTTTTTCTATAGCATCCTTGTCCAATTTACTACTTTCAAATAAGGAAAATCTTAATCTAGTAGCACAATGGGTTAATGTCTTAATATTTTCCTTTCCTCCTAGCGAAGCTAAGACTTCATTAGCAACATTTTCATAATTCATTCATTTATCCTCCTCCGGACATTTTAAATGCATGAATACAGCTCGGTAATAAAACGCTTACATTCCCTCACTTAACGACTTCCCGTTTGATTCAATTACTCGTTTATACCAATAAAAACTTTTCTTTTTATAACGTTCAAGAGTTCCGGAACCATCATCATGACGGTCGACATAAATAAAGCCATATCGTTTTCTTAGTTCCGCAGTGGAAGCACTAACGAGATCGATGCATCCCCAAGCTGTGTAGCCCATTACTTCCACACCGTCTTCAAGCGCTTCTCCTACTTGGAGAAGATGATCTCTTAAATAATCAATTCGATAATCATCGAGCACCGTCTTCTGTCCATTTTCATCTTCTACTAAAACATCTCTCGCCCCAACACCATTTTCAACGATGAAAAGAGGCAATTTATATCGATCATATAACTCGTTAAGCATATATCTAAGCCCTTGTGGATCGATCTGCCAGCCCCATTCATTAGCCTCTAAAAATGGGTTAGCTATCCCTCCCAAAATATTCCCCTTACTATTAGACTTTTGCGCAGAATCAGCAGTTTCACATAGACTCATATAGTAGCTGAGCGAAATGAAGTCGACTGTGTGGGTTAGTATTTCCCTATCTTCAGGTTCCATTTTGATTTCAATATTATGTTCTTTAAAAAAACGTCGCATATATGCTGGGTATTCACCTCTTGCATGCACATCTGCAAAAAAGACAATTTCCCTTTGCTTTTGCATTGTGGCGATCACGTCGTCAGGCTTAGAAGAAAGGGGATATATCGGTACAGCCAAAATCATGCAGCCAATTTTTGCGTTCGGCATGATTTCGTGCCCTAATTTTACCGCCATGGCACTTGCGACCAACTCATGATGAATCGCCTGATATAAATCCTGCTTCGTTAATTTATCTTTATCAGTGTAGATGCCTCCGCTGCAAAAGGGCTCATAGAGAATAGAATTGATTTCATTGAATGTTAACCAATACTTCACCTTATCTTTGTATCTCGTAAAAATCGTTTCTACATATCGGATAAAAAAATCGATTAGCTTTCTGTTGAGCCAGCCATCATACATTTTTGATAAATACAATGGTGTTTCATAATGAGAAATAGTGACAATCGGTTCAATTCCATATTTTTTACACTCATCGAATACACGGTCATAGAACTGTAGACCTAATTCATTCGGTTCTGTTTCATCTCCATTCGGGAAGATTCTTGACCAGGCAATGGAAATGCGAAATGCCTTAAATCCCATTTCTGCCAATAATTTTATATCCTCTTTGTATCGATGATAGAAATCAATACCTACCAGTTTCATGTTATCTGGAGTCGGCTCTTCTGTAATTGGGCCGCTAAACCCTTTGGGCATCACATCTTGGATCGACAGTCCTTTGCCATCCGCATTATAGGCCCCCTCGGATTGATTAGCGGCAATGGCGCCTCCCCACAAAAAATCTGCTGGGAATTCTTTCATAACGCATAGTCCCCCTTTCTCTGTTGTGCAAATTAATTTTCAATAAGCTCAATGACCGTTTCCAATTCTTCGACCTCTTTGCCAGTAAAACTTACCACTTCTTTAAATGAAGCGGTATTACAAATGATGAGCGGTGATATAAGATCAAAACTTTGTCTTTTGATTTTATCGATATCAAACTGTAGCAAAGGTTCCCCTATTTTTACTTTTTCGCCTGAACAAATAAGTGCCTCAAAGTATTGCCCGTTTAAACTAACTGTATCCAGGCCTACGTGGATCAATATTTCCGCTCCGTTGTCGGAAGTAAGGGTAACGGCGTGTTTAGTTTCAAACACGGACACCACTTTCCCATTAACAGGGGATACGACTCTGCCTCTTTTCGGCAAAATTGCTACACCCTGCCCCATCATTTCTGTCGAGAAGACCGGATCATTGACATTACTCAATGGCAATACTTCACCTTCAATCGGCGACTTGATTACGTTTTCATCTTTTCGCCTTTTTTTGAACAAGAGTTAAACATTGCTACCTCCAAACAGTTAAAAAACTTAACTACATCAGAAAATCTACGAAAAATGTCTAATTCAGATAAGCTTATCTTAATTTCATCTTATGGTTAGACAAATTTTTCATCAATCACTAAAAAATTTGTTAATGTCTAAAAAACCAACATTTTTTTTAATATTGTCGGAAACATCAAAAATTTTTATGGATATGGTATATAATTTAATTACTTAGAGAGCTTGTGCTCTATTGCAAATTAATGCTTATTTGTTGTAATTTGTCATATTTTGAACCTCGAAACATCGCATGTTTAATCATCGGGATTGGATATCATAAAGGAGGAATATGATGCTTTCAGATGAGAATCGTGAGGACAGAAGAGTTCGCCGAACAAAAAGAATGCTCAAGAGAGCATTTATAGACATTCTTTATGAAAAGGAATACAAAGATATTTCCGTAACCGATATTGTCGAAAGAGCCGATTACAATCGAAGCACCTTTTACTTTCATTATAAATATAAAGAAGAATTAGTTGAGGAGCTTAATGAAAGTATGGTTAATGGTCTCATTGCTGCTTTTTTTGATGATTTTAAAAAAGGGATTGAGAATATGACACCTGCCGATATTGTCATTTTTGAGCATATTTATAAAAAGAAGGATTTTTTTAATCTTTGGAAAACATCGGAAGCGATCCCAAATATTCAAGAAATGTTTATTGACAAGTTTTCATTAGCTTTTAAAAAAGAACTTTTAAAGATGCGCAATCTCAATACTGACATCGATATGGACTTATACGTAACCTACCATGCACAGGGTGTGCTAGGATTAATACTGGACTGGATAAAAAAGGACTATTCCCATTCATCTACTTATATGTCGAGGCAATTACTCAATTTATTAAATATTAATCAGCTGAAAAAATCATAAATAGAGCTGCTCGGTTTTATGTATATGAGCAGCTCTATTTATACTGATGAATTCGGATAACCGGTATCACTTCGCAGCTACAATTACTTGAAATTGTCTTTAGGCGGTCAATCATTTAATAATTTACTCATTACAATTTTAACAAGTTGATTTCGATTTTCTTCAGAGACCCGAATTATTTCCACATCCTCTCTATCTCTAATAGAGTTAAGAAAACGGGAAGGTTTGTCCTTTAGGACACCTAAAATAGGAATATCCGAATTTAAGCCCCTATGCACAAGTTTTTGAAAATAAAATGCTCTATTTTCAAAGAGACCTAATTCATCCATAATAATCAGTTCAGGAGATTGAATAAAACATCTCTTCAAAATCGTTGCTCCTTCATTATCAAAGGTTGAAGAAATTGGCGGCAACGGATAGCTTCTTGTTCTTTCCACACTATTTGCTATTATTGCTGCACTTTTTTGAAATTCGGAGATAAAGAATTGGCGCCGAGGAGTTTGCTTCATTACTGTCTTAAATCCACAAACTCCACCTGGATAATCCTCAATAATTTTATTGATGATTGTACTTTTTCCAACTTGTTTGTTTCCGGTTAATAGAATATTGGGCATTGTAGGGCTTTACCTCTCTGTAAAGCTTGGATAAGGGATAAATTGAACACGTAACATTCCTTCACTAAAAAATATCATCTGTATTTCCTGCAATTGCCTTTTTCAATTTCATGTGATTATTAATAATACTTCCCCCGATACAATTAACGCCGAACTCAAATAAAATATTACTTACTGGAACAGAAGGACCAATCATTACTACAAAACGATTGTTGGCTAATTCCAATAACCGGGGGCATGTTTTATTCGTCAAGGTTGTTCCTGTAATAAACACATAATCTTGATAGGAAAGGACATATTCACATGCACTGTCTGGCAAATCATCGCCAACCAGATTCCTTTCCAACACGGTTAAATTACACTCTTGAGCCAGACTTTTTACATTTGGAAAATGACCAATTACTGCCACATTTTTCCCTTTGATTTGTTCCTTAAAAACAGTAAAGGCATCTTTATCATTTTCATCCAGCCAACGCATTTTCTCGTTCACTTGTGCAATTTGATTGTAATAAGTATTAATTGCCGCCATGCCAATGGATGCATCTGAAAAATTCCATGATTTCACATAATGAGCCAATTCTTTCAGAGTCATTCCTGTACAGCTACGATTGTCTAGTTTTCTCGTTGTTTGACCACCTTTCATCGACATAGCTATTCCAGCATACTGATTTTGAAGAGAATCCTCACTATTTACTACGATCCAGTGCTCATTCTCTTGAATTTCTGTTACAACTATATCTGTTACAATTCCATCTATTAACCTATCGTATATTGACCACATCTTAGCTACTCCACCCTTAATACTCGGTAATATTTCGAACGATCAGCACAATGCCTGCAATAGTTTTTCCCATCTAATGTCACATGCCGATTATCCATGACTTTTTCTTTACATCCTTCACAGCAAACACTGATGATAGGCTTCCCTGGTAAATCAAACTCGGTAATATTTAGTTTGACTTCTTGAATACTAAAAAGCTCCTCATCTGAATATTGATTATAAAATGCTAGGATGTCTTCTCCTTTTTCTGGCGTAATACGCTTATGATTAAAAATTCGATAGGAGCATTTTGTTTGAATATCATAAAAAACGGCTGCCATCTTTCCATAATCAATCCACTTTAAACGCCTCCTGCCAAGACTGCAGCCACAAACCGCACTGACAGCATCTGCAAGACAGCGATCCGATTCAACATATATGATTAAATCCTTGTACTTCTCTGGCTCAGTAATACCGAACTGCATTAAACCGAGACGGGCAATTCTCGTACCCAATACTTGCCCAATACAAAGATGACCATGAAAATTTAAAGCTTTTTGCAAATCTTCTTCAAAAGTTCTCACATCAGTCCCTCCTTTACTGCCTTACTTTTAATCCCCTTTTGTTGCTTGATCCAATAATTGCTTGGCCTCCTCATCTGTCAATTCATAGTGATAAAATAAAGAATAGTATTCCTTTACTTTTTCTTTCAAATCGTATGCATATAATTCTGGATAAACCAAGTTCCCCAACCAGTTCATCCCTATAATTCTATTAACAGATGGCGGAAAACCAATCCAATTATAAGGAGCATTCGGCACTAAATAAACTTGTCCGTTTTGAACTGCCGTCAACTCTTGCCAGCTTGGTTCTTTACCGGAAGCGACATTTTCAAAAACATTTTTGTCATTGAGTAAGATAATATCTGGATTCCATATCATAAGCTGTTCCATCGATATTTCATTTCCTCCACCTTTGCTGGCGATTTCATCCAGTACTGCTGCATTTTCAATTCCTAAATAATCAAGGATTTCTAAATGAAACGATCCTGCTGCATTTGTATTCAACCCTTTATCACCGGAACCGTAATATAAAGAAACACGATTTTTATCTGTAATTAACCCCTTATTGGTTTCTGCTAAATCTAAAATTTCCTCTGTAAATGCTGCCAATTTTGCAGCGCGCTCTTCTTCTTTAAGTAATTTTCCTAAAGTCTTATACATCTCCGGAGTAGAATCCAGCGTAGCTTCAATAAAAATGGTTGGAATTCCTGTCTTTTCTTGAATTTCGTCCATACTTTCCTTAATGTCAGACTTGGCTTCACCGATATCAATAATCACATCCGGGTCAATTGAAACGATCGCCTCTAAATTAAAATTATCACCATGGAACTGGCCAAATACTGGTAAACTCCAATATTCCTCATTGACAAATTCCTTTTGTTCATCTGACAGTGCTGTCGCAAGCCCAGCTAGCTTTTCTGGAGCAATTGTGTACAAGACCATTTGGGCCAAGCCTGCAGAAGGAACAATTTTCTCAATGTTTGCAGGTAACTCTACACTTCTTCCAACAGAATCAGTAAACTGAAAAGTCTCAGAGCCTGCCTCTCCTGTTTTTTCAGTTTTTACATTCTGATTCTCCCTATTTTCAATATTATTTGTCGCCGATTTACTACATGCGAATAAAAGGCTCATCATTAGTATCGCAATACAAAATAAAACAACATTTTTTTTCATTTCTCCAGCTCCACTTCATTTATTTATTAATTCCATTATTTTGTGTTTAACTAGTTTCAAAAGATTATTTTTCTAACACACAAATCGCTATCTGCTTTTTATTTGGTAAATAATAGGAGAATTTTTGATTTTCCACTGGAATAAGATATTGTTCTAAATGCTTTCTAATAACTGATTTCCCAGCATCCTTGCGATAATTACGAACAAATCTAAAAGCTTCCTCCATAGTGTGAAAGGGTTGACCAAACTCTAACTCCAGCTCTTTGTAATAACTTATTTTATATTTAGCTCTCAAAGACACTTCTGTCTCTTTAACGGTTTCTCTCTTTGTATACTCACTTTTTTTCGGTAAAAAACCCTCTGATTCACCGTTTGGAAATATAAAAATTACTTTCTTTCTGCATAGTCGAAGAAAAGAATCCATATCTTCCTGCGATCTTCCAAAGAAACTTGCCACAACAATATCCCATTTGGGAATCTTCCTTATTTTATGCCAATCGCTATGCTGTATTTGAATATTCCGAATATCGTTTTCTAGCATGTTCACCTTTAAAGCTTCCAAAACGTTTTGATCGCAGTCAACTGCTGTAACATTCCTACACAGCTTTGATAACTGCAGACTTAAAAAACCTAATCCGCATCCCAAATCCACAACATGATCCTCATCTGTTATAAACTCGGAAATTTCTTTTGCAATACACTCGTGAAATCTACTAAAAATAGCTGCTTGTTCATAAAAGCGAATACTCTCTTCTGTCCATAGAAACATTTTTTCCATAATCTCCTTTTAATTTTGGGACAATCACTTTAGTATCAACATCCCCATTGTAAATTTCATGTATTTCTACGCTTACACCATAAACATTTTGGATCAACTCTTCTGTCAACTCTATCGTCGGACATCCTGCGCAAGTGATCTCTCCTTTCTGCATCATCAACATCTTATTGCCATATATAAAAGCATGCTCTGGGTTATGTGTTGTCATAATAATTGTGTAACCTTCCTGAGCCAACTCTCTAACCTTTTCCAGCACACGAATCTGATTCCCATAATCCAAATTTGCAGTGGGCTCGTCCATTAACAATATAAATGACTTTTGTGCAACCGCCCTTGCAATTAATGTCATTTGTCTTTCACCTCCGCTAATTTCTCCATAACCCCTATTCCATAAGTAAGAGATCCCCAATTGCTCCAATGCTTCGTACGCTAATTTTTCATGCTCTCCAGTTGGGCTTGCTAACTTATCTAAATGAACGGTTAATCCCATTGCTACTATGTCTAATACCTTAAAATTAAAAGTTGGATAATGAGATTGCGGAATATAAGCCATTTTTTTAGCAAGTTTAACTTGACTCATGTTTTTAATATTTTCATTGTGAATGGAAACGATGCCATTATATCTTTTATGTAAGCCAAGAATACAGCGGAACAATGTACTTTTCCCTGCACCATTTGGTCCTAATATACAAAGAAAATCGCCAGCCATTGCTGTAAAACTAATGTCCTTTAAAATTTCCCTCTCACGATAGTCAAATGAAAGCTCCTTTACTTCTAACATTAGGATTTATTCCCTTCTCTCATAATTAGATAGATAAAAAATGGGGCACCAATAAAAGCAGTCAAAATTCCTAGTGGAATTTCCTGCGTGGTTAACATTCTTGAGAAATTATCGACAATGAGCATAAAACTCGCACCTAATATCATCGATGCTGGGATCAGTCTTCGAAAATCCGGTCCCGTGATCATTCTTGTAAAATGAGGAATGACAAGACCGACCCATCCGATCATGCCGCTAACAGCAACACTTGCAGATGTAAGCATTGTTGCGCAAATAATCACGATCAATCGAATGAATTTTGTATTGATTCCCATTGCCTTTGCTTCTTCTTCCCCCATCGTCATGACATTCAGCTTCCATCGTAAAAATAGGAGTGGAACTACTCCTGCTAATATTGGAATAAAACAAAACCAAATCTCCTTTTGTCCAATTCCAGAAAGACTGCCCATCAGCCAGTAAGTAATAGCAGGAAGTGTATCATTCGGATCCGCTACTAGTTTAATAAACGAGATTGCTGCTGAAAAAAGAGAACCAACCATAATTCCCGTAAGAATTAAGCCAAGGGTTGGATTACCTTTAACTCGACGACTTAATAAATAAACCATTAACACCGTAATCACACCAAAACAAAATGCGAACAAGGTTGTCCCCAAAAATCCAAGATGAAATAAAATGGCCAGCGCTGCGCCAAAACCTGCTCCAGACGAAGCCCCCAGCAGATCTGGAGAACACATTGGATTTTGAAATAGACCTTGATAGACTGCACCTGCACAAGATAATGCAGCCCCAACTAAGACTGCTCCTATCACACGAGGCATTCTGATTTGGTACAGCACCGTTTCGATTGAAGGATCCCACCCTTGCTCAATCGGAACTATGTTTGAGAATAATACTTTTACTAGGTCAATAGGATGAATGGGATATCTTCCTACATGAAAAGAAACGACAAAACAAATTATTAAAAAGCAGAACAATAAAAATAATTGCATTTTGTATTGCTTTCGATGCTTTGATGAATGGAAATCCTTCAATTTTTCACCCCTTTACAAAAATCTTATTCATTCTTCCTCCCTCGCCATTTAAGTCATCTTCCAAATGCTTCATGGAGAAAAAACTTACCTTTCCAGCAAAGCATAGAAGCCTTCGCAAACGTCGCAAATAAACATTGTTTGCATAGACTACAATAAAAAAATCCAATGCAAAAAAAAACGCATTGGAACTTTTACTCATAAAAGCTTCACGTCTCCTTTGCATATGGCAGGCACACACATTTCTATGTTTACCCCGCGGGCATTTCCCGGATCTACCCATCATAGAATGATTTCCTTAGATAAATAGATTCGGAGACAATATTTAATTACAAGATTTAATTATAATTAGATATAACTATTTATAATTAAATATAATTAAACATAACATATATAAATTAGAAATATATATAGTTCACAGAATTGTTAAAAAGGCAGATAGTAATTTTGTATCCTAGTCGACCCTGGAATGGTTATTGCTTTATGTTAATCCCGCAAAATAAGGACTAACAAATAAAAATGAGCAAGGTTGGCAATAACCCTTACTCATTTTTTCAAGATATATCTTTAATAAACTCTTAAAATGCTCAAAAATTTTCTCAGTCGCCATCTAAAAATTTTCTATAATGCTTAATTCGATTTCGCATAACTGAAATTATTGCTGGACCCTTTAAAGTTATCCTATGAATGAATTCAATCCTTCTTTTCAAAGACCTCATTCTAAACTACCAAAAAAGCTCATGTGTTTTTACTAGCCTTTTTTACGGAGCTTTTCAGTCCGTTTCACTCCTATTCATCCGAACTTTTTTCCACTACTGAAAATACCGCTCCTTCAATTTCCTCATACGATGTACAGCGGCAAATATTTGAGGAAAGCCATTCTTTTATCGTTTCGTAAGTGGGATTGGAATGCTTCTCAAGCAACGCCTGAATATTGATAATAAAACCTGGCGTGCAATATCCACATTGAAAAGCAAAATGCTTTATGAAGGCTTCCTGTATTGGTGAATTTTTTAAACCTTCAATTGTTGTGATTTTTGAATCTATTGCCTCAACTGCCAGCATAATGCATGATTTATACACGGTTCCGCCAACAATCACAGAGCATGCTCCGCAGTCCCCGTTTAAGCAGCCCGGCTTTGCGCCAGTTAATGAAAGTTCATTTCGCAGGACATCGAGCAGGGTATCGGCTGGACGAATGACGACCTCCCTAATCTCGCCATTAACGTTTAATGGGATCGCTATTTTCTCCGTCATCCTTCCCCCTCCAATTCAGTAATTATTTCTTCGAGCGTATTCCGTAGCACAAACAAGCGATACTCACGGGAGCCTTCAATATCATCCAATACTTGAGCTGGAATATGATCAATCGCCTGTTGAATTCGGATGTGTAATGACTTATTCGCTTGATTTAATGCGTCCTCCATCTCTGTCGAGCGAAACGGAAATGAACATAGACCACTAAAAGCAAAACGTAGGCGGTTATCGACTTTTATCGAGGAAACCGTTATTAAGGGATAACCTGTTTCCCACTGCTGCCTTTTTTTCAGACTGGCAAACGGCATTGTTATATATTCTTGATCCGTTAAAAGTTGAATAAGGAACTGTCCTTCTTCCAGTTGGAACGCTCCATTAAAAATTTGATGAATCGAAGCAGTCTCTTTCCCACCCTCGCCGGCAATAACCACATTGCTGTCACAAAGAAGAAAAGGCAGCACTGCTTCCCGATAAAAAATTTGCCCGCAGACGTTACCACCAAGAGTAATTTTATTGCGCGCCGTATGATCAGCAACTTCCTTAGCAACCGTACTTAATAGTGGAAAATAATTTCTCTCTTCAATGTAGGTTAATGAAAGTGCCGCACCTGCGATTAATTGATTGTGCTCGAAATTAAATTCCAAACATTCAGATATTGATTTTATATCAATGACAGCATCCATCTGAAGAAGGTTCAGACGACCAAGTGTTAATATTTCGGTGCCTCCTGAATAATAGATGGCACGTTTATTTTCTTTTTTTAACAAAAAGAAACACTCCACTGCCTCTTCAATCGTTTTTGGTTTATAATACTCAAGATTAAATGCCAGCACGTTATTTCCCTCTTTCTTTCATCTTCCACAACACTTCAGGAATCATTGGCAAATAATTAATCTTTACTGAGAGAGCTGTTGAAAGGCTATTGCCAAGTGCAGCTGGCATGCCAATAAGAGCATGCTCACCCACACCTCTCGCTCCGTATGGGGCATCTAAGTGTGGAGTTTCTACAAAAGCAGCTTCATATTTCGGATGTTCTCCAAATCTAAGGGGACGATAGGTTCGAAGTTGTGGATTCAGAACTCTTCCTTCTCGATCAAATCGAAAGCTTTCTCTCGCAGCAAAAGATAAACCCATACTCATTGAACCTTTCACCTGACCGAGCGCCGTTTTTTCATTCAACACTTTGCCTACATCAATAACTGCAACTGCCTTAAGTACCCGATACGTATAGTCTCTCGTGTTCAACTCAATTTCTACTCCTTCAGCACCTACCGTCCATTCCGGACCAGGTCTTCCCGCACCTGTTTCTTTATCTAAATGGGTCATGCCTCGAAGAATATAAGTTCCTCGGCCAATCATTTGCCCTCCAATCGACAAACCTTCCGGAAAGGAATATCCGTAGGCGATTTCTTTTATCGGGATGTATTGCTTAGGTTCTTCTCTAACATACACTTTTCCATAACCTACTTCTAAATCCTCCGTCGATGCTCTTAACAAAAAGGAAGCCAAACTCTTCAATTGTTTAATGACATCCTCTGCCGCTGTCAATACCGCCCTCCCTGCCATAAACGTTCCTCGGCTTGCAACGGTTTTCCAATGCTCTGGTGTACTTTGCGTATTCACACCCATTTGCACATGAATTTCATTTATATCCATTTTTAACTTTTCCGCTAGAATCTGAGCAAGAACTGTTTTCGTTGCGGTTCCAATCTCCACAACACCAGAAATGAGATTAATGCTGCCATCTTTATTAAAAGTTAAAATAACACCTGAGCTAGCATCTGGATCAATCGTTGATGTTTTCCATACACAGCTAACTCCTTTTGCCCTCACCTTGTTTGGACCAACATCAATAACTTGGCCTTCCTCCCAATTGAGCAACATTTTCAATTTCCGAATACATTCTGGCAAGTTTCCAACCGTACTGGAATTTAGCACAACTTGTGTGGGAGTGGTATGTCCTGGCAGAATGGCATTGCGCGCTCTCAATTCAAGCGGATCCATATTCAGCTTCTGCGCCAATACATCCATCGTTCGTTCAAAGGCAAAATGAACCTCTGAATGGCTAAACCCCCGAAAAGGTGCGGGAAATGGATGATTTGTATACATACACAAGGAATCACACCAAATATTGTCAATATGATAAGGGCCTGTGCAATCAACAGCCCCTGCTCTGCTTAAATCAATCGCTTTATCCGAATACGCTCCCCCATCCCATAAAAAAAGGATTTCCGCCGCTTTAAGAATACCTTCTTTTGTACAACCTAACTTTACCTGCGCCTCCAAACCGATATGACCAGGCGAGGTGACCATATCTTCTTCACGCTCATTGACGATTTTCACCAATCTTCCATTTACCGCCTTTGTGGCAAGGTAAGCTAATAGTTCAAGCTGAACCGATGCCTTTCCTCCAAAAGCACCTCCGACCAAAGGGGTATTCACAATAATACGCCCTAATTCAACATTAAAATAATCAGCTATTAATCTTTTAATCATAAAAGGTGCTTGTGAGGAAGCCGTTAATTCTATCATTCCATCAGGATGAATTTGTGCAAAAACAGCGCGGGTTTCCATCGCAGCATGATCAGAAGGTCTAAAGGCAAATGCCTCTTCAACGATCACCTCACTTTCCTGCCAGCCCTTTTCCAAGTTGCCTTTGCGAATTTTCGTTTTGCTAGCAATATTTGTACCTGGCACAGGGTAAACCATGTTTATTTTTTCGTAATTTTCGAGGTCGGGATGCAATAGTGGAGCATCTGCCTTTAATGCCTCGGATGGTGAATTGACGACAGGGAGAAATTCATAATTGACTTTGATTGCCTCTGCCGCCTGCATGGCCTGAAAAGGGGTATCCGCAACAACAACGGCTACAACCTCTCCATAATAGCGGACTCGCTCCTTTGCAATCGGGTATCGATCCTTCATTTCCTCTCCTGTGAGCGGCAAATTTTCGCCAGTAATAATCGCACGAATACCATTGATCTTTTCTGCGCTAGATGTATCAATCTGTTTAATGTTCGCATGTGCATGTGGGCTTGTCACCAATCGTCCATAAAGCATTTTTTTTGACTCAAAATCCGCAGTATATTTTGCATGACCCGTTACTTTTTCAAGGGAATCCTTACGCATAATGCCTTTTCCGATAATATGCATGGAGTGGCCCTCTTTCATCTTAATTTATCATTTATTTCTCGATACTCTTCTCTTGTATCAATATCGAGAAATAATCTTTTATCTTCAAACGGTACAATCCTACCCTTTATATGCGGGCGTTTCATCAATAGATGTTTTATTCCATTATCGCCGTTTAACTCGTCAACGATCGGAAAAATAGATTTTCCCATCAACAAAGGAGGTCTGATGATATTCTGGTAGCTAGATGCCACATATTCAACCTCTCCTTTAGAAAACACAGAAATTAACTCATTTAACATTGAGGCTTGAATAAACGGTTGATCAGCTAAAAGAAGCATGGCCGCGTCTGCATTCATTTCTTGTGCCGTTCGTACCCCTTCTTTTAGAGAATAAGACAAACCTTGCTTCGATTCTTTACATGTTACAACAGTTAGTTTTTCTCGAGCATAGGTTTCCCAATCAATTGAGGATTTCTCATTCGTGACAACAATGATATGGGAAATAGTTGTCTGTAAAGCTGTGTGCAGTGCATGCGCTCCTAAAATCAAATTACCTAATGGAAGTGCCAATTTATTGTCCCCCATCCTTTTGCTGCTGCCCGCTGCAAGATAGACCCCAACCATATGTAAGTCAGTTGCCATCATACTGTCTATACTTCTGAATGATTTCAGCCATAATACTGACAGCAATTTCTTCAGGGTCTTGTGCTCCAATCGGAAGACCAATCGGAAAGGTCACTTGCTCTTGATTTACCATATTGCGAAGCAGACGTCTCGTTCTCTCCTTCGATCCCAAAACGCCAATATAAGCAGCATTATATTTCTCCACCGCAGTTAAAAATTCTTGATCTTTAGAAAAGTTATGACTCATTACGACGATGAAGTTACTTTCGGAAATACGGAGTAAATTGACAATTTGACTAGGTGAGCCAATATAATATTCGTGGACATTCGGAAAGATTTCTTCGTTGCAAAGCGCTGGTCTCCAATCACAAAGTTTGACAATAAATCCAATTTTCACAGCGAGTTCAACTAATGGTTTCGCATCCTCTCCGGCACCAAACACAACCATAATTGGCGGTGGCGTGAAGTAATACGTAAAGCGATGCCCTTCTTCCGTTCTATAAAGATTACAGGAGATGTTCGATAAGAGGTCTTCATCTACAATTTCAAATGAGCTTTTTTTCAGTGTATAATCAGCGAATAATTCTTTTTCATGGTAAACGGCATAACCTTGTACAAGCGCCTCTTTCACACTCAATAGGCTAGCATGCAACGTTTCGGTGATCGGCTCCAATAGAATACGCATCATTCCATTGCAGCCCATTCCTTGCCCCCACCCTGCATCATCTATGGCACTCGTATCATACAACACCGTTTGTGGTAATTCTGTTTTAAATACTTCTTTACTTCTTAAAATCAAATCCTCTTCCAAGCAACCCGGGGAAAGGAGTCCTGCCTTATCTCCATTTTCCTTTATGATCATGAAGGTGCCTTCCCTTAAATATGCAGAGCCTTCTACTTGGATGATCGTTGCCAAAATACATTTCTCAGCTGCCTCTTGAATGGATTCCAAAACTTTCAGTGTTGATAACATAAGTTTTCACCACCCATTTCCCACCTCATATTTTAAAATTATGACAGATGGCACCGAAAAATCCCTGAAAAAATACAAAAACTGCTAAACCGAAAGATAAGCAAGCAGTTAAGCAGTTTCTTAAGCCTGATATTTTTTGTTTTCGATCGTAATGACGAGTTCATTCTCCTTTTCCTTCGCTATACGTTTTGTTTCTTCGACGAGTTGATAAACATTTTTACAGCATTTCTGTGCCCCTTTAATAAGCAGCGGTACCCCAACAGCATCCCATCCCAAGCCCCTCGAAAAAAATCCTCCTAATGTCATAGCGAGGGGCACAACAGGAGAGGTATTGGAGAAAATGATCTTTTCTTGCAACCCAACCTGTTCACTCAAAAGGAGACTATATTGATAAAGTGAAGGAATGACTAATTTTGAAGAGCGTTTTCCAAGCGTATAAACTGGATTGCCTTCATCATCCTCACCATGATAAATAAATTTTCCCGCATCACGTTTTTTTAATTTATTGAAATAAGGGATAGACAATACTTCCTCTTTTTCAAGGACTTCGGATGGTTCATTAATCATTTTAAGATGATAAGCTGCCGCCAATGATGTGGAATGAGTGCCACCAAAGTCATAATATATGTATATCATTGAATGCCCCCATTAAGTTGTGCTATTTTTAGCACTATTTTTCCGCTAATCGTTCATTTTATTCTCAGTGATTTCTCTGGACGCATAATCAAAAACGACATCATCAATAATAAATGATATGAAAATTCTAATGCCTTTTATTTTGATAATCCTGTTGTTAACTTGTGCCAATGAAGCTGTCGCCGAAGCATTAATCACCGTAAAATTGAAAAACTATCTTGGCGACACCTCCCAAATTAGATTGCGCTTAAAAGGGGAGTATTTTTCGCTAGATCCAACATTGAATTTAACAGAAGGGGTTGACTATACACTTTTCATACAAGGGAAAAGGCTGATTCTTCAGCATGGGAAAGAAAAAATGACAGTAGCTAAGCCTTTTGTTTTATATCCTAAAGGATATGATGAAGAGCACTTGGTCTATATTGACGATCGACCTTATATGGGGGCATTTGAGTTCCAAATTGATAAAGAAAACTACATTAGGCCTGTCAATCAATTACTTTTAGAAGATTATCTAAAAGGTGTTGTACCTTTTGAAGTTTTCCCTGAGTGGGATATTGAAGCCTTGAAGGCGCAAACATTAGCGGCTCGTACGTATACCCTTCTCCATAAGGATGCTGAGCTTGACGATACAATCCATTATCAAGTCTACGGAGGCTACAATCAATTTACTAACACAAAAAAAGCTGTCAATGAGACAAAGGGTGAAATCATTACATTTAAAAATAAACCAATAAGCACATTTTACTCAGCAAGTAATGGCGGAATAACGGAAAGCAATAAAAATGTTTGGGGCGGTGCACCAACCCCTTATTTCCCAGTTAAGCGCGATCCGTATGATCCGGTACAGCCATGGACATTCACAATTCATAAAACACAAATTGATATCGACAGGATCAATTGGAATGAGCCAAATTGGTGGGACCAATTAGAGGAAAAGGATATGGACCTTACATCTTCCATGAAAAATTGGCTTCAACGCCATGGATATATAGGAGATATAAAAATTTTGAGCATCCCTCGTTTTGCAATTGAAAAAGTCAAAAATGAATCATCGCGTTCGATCACTGGTTCGATTCAAATTGAATTTATGAGAAGATTGTTTGATGGGACGATTTTATTCGAAAAGCTCTCCTACGATAATGTCGAATTGAAAAAAATCAGGCCGATCATCGGTGGGTCTCATTTCAAAAGCTATTTAATCAATTCCTTTGAAAATCACCCTACTTCTTATACGATTAGCGGCAAAGGAAACGGCCATGGGGTTGGAATGAGCCAGTGGGGAGCAAGCAAAATGGCTGAACAAGGGAAAACATACAAAGAAATTCTCAAGCATTATTATCCTGGGACAGAAATTAACATCTACAAAGACTCTTAACACTATTGTCTTTCTCCCTGGCATATACTGTACTACAAGAATTTTTCACCCGATTCGACTCATTTCTGTCGATATCCATCTTTCATCATTATATAGGCTAATATCTATCTTTAAACATTTTAAATCAATGACCGTAGCAAATTCAAACTCACCTAGTTACTACGGTTTTTTTGTATCTTTGATAAGGGAAGATTCATATTGATTTTTCCGTCACAGTAATTAGGTAGATAAGCTGCTGTGGGCCTTTTCGAAGAAATTTTCTTTCACTCCTTTTCAAAAGCTTCTCCAATTGGCGTCACAATTCCATCCATACTTATGGAATTTTTCTTTTTACGGTACTCCCTTAATTCTATTTCACCCTTCTTATCTGTCCATTGATGAAGCGTGTTACGCTCTCCTTCATATGTATAATACGGCACACCAAAGCCACATGACGTTTTTACAGTGTCTATCTTTGCATAAATAATTTGGCGGGCACCTGGCAAAATGGAAAAATTCGGCGCCAGTTCATCCCACTCATCCGTTTCAGGTAAAACCACTTTTCCTCTACCATATAATCGTAAAATCAAAGGCGCATTCTCAAATGACAAAAACATAAAAGTAATTCGTCCATTTTCTTTCAAATGGGCACTTGTTTCGTTACCACTCCCCGTTAAATCTAAATACGCTACTTTATTGGGGGTTAAAATCCTTAACACATCGTGTCCTTTTGGGGAAATGTTTACATGACCCTCTCCCGTTAGTGGAGCTGAACCAACAAAAAACAACTGCTGTTTGTTTATAAATTCCTCATGTTTTGGAAGGATAGATGAATAAAGCTTTGCCATAATAAATTCCCCCTTATAAGATAAATTCTTAGTTAAAAGCAGCCTCAGCGCTTCTGACTTTCATCTGAATGTTCTATACTCAAGAATACTATTTTACTCTTAAAATTAAGATGTTCTACATAGTGATTAATGAAAATATGACCAAGTAAATAAAGAAAGCTGGCAGAAGAGCAATAATTTTCCCAATCTCTTGTCACTCCAACCTAAATTCTCCACCATGGCTGAGTAGGCACGTTCTCTGCAGTAACGGCTACGGTTTCGCCGATTTTAGGCGTTATTATCTTCACTTCATTTTTTAATGCTGCAGCAATCGCTCTTTCAACCGGGTCGGTCCACTCATGATAGGCTAACGTGAAACCTGCCCAATGGACAGGAAGTAAAGTTTCTCCTTGCAAATCAAGATGCGCCTGCACCGTTTCTTCCGGTTTCATATGAATGGCTGCCCACCGTTCATCGTATTGACCACATTCCATTATCGTTAAATGAAACGGCCCATACTTTTCTCCGATTTCTTTAAAATGGGGGCCATATCCACTGTCTCCACTGTAAAAGATCCGCCATTCCGGACCTTTAATCACCCATGAACACCATAACGTTGCGTTGCGATCATGTAATCCTCTTCCTGAAAAATGTCTTGATGGAGTACAAGCTAACGTAAGATTATGATATTGAAGCTCCTCCCACCAAGAATGTTCTGTAATCTTTTCGGCAGAAATTCCCCATTTTATTAAACGTTTACGTACGCCTAGCGGAACAATAAAGCGGGCTGTTTTATCCTTTAACCGTACAATAGATGGATAGTCCAAATGGTCATAATGGTCATGCGAAATAATAACGGCATCAAGCATTGGAAAATCATCCAGCTTCCGTAACAGACTCCCCGTGTATCGTTTTGTTCCAACCCATGGCAGTGGCGACGGTCGTAAACTAAACATTGGATCAAATAAAAGCTTCTTTCCTTCAATTTCTAAATAAAAAGCTGAGTGTCCAAACCATGTAATTCGTGGAGCAGCTGCATGGGAAATCATTTCATCGGCTTTAAACTCCTCTACCTGAATGGGCACGGCAGGCTTGCGATTCTCTTTACCTATAACAGCATCTTTCAACATGCTGAGCATCGATTTCAAACCCATATTCATCGTCGTTGTAATCTGATTTTCGAATTTTTTCATAGAGATAGACTCCTGTTTCATAAGTTTAAATAAATATAAGGGTGAATATAACATAAAGATACCATTTTTCGCACTATAGTTACATTTCTTTCCCTCTTTCCCCAAAAAACATAACTCCTTCTCCCAACTCTACGATCATTTGTTGCTAACGCGCAATGAATCACATATGATGACAGTAGATTGGGAAGAGAAAATCTGGACAATCCAAAAGTTGGAAAGCTCATTCTCCAATTAAGGAAGGAAAAAGGGCAAACACCAAAACAATTAGCCGAGAAAATGAATATACTGATCGAACCATTTCAAAACGAGAATTGGCTACCGTTGCCCGGATATTTCACTGTTACCAAGCTTGTCCATTCTGCTTGGCGTAAATATAGAATATAGATTACACTGCGAACGATCAGTAAATGAATTTATTGGAGGAAATATGTGTATGTCCTGCATGTCATAACAAGAGGAAGTATGGACATCTCATGCTGTGGAAAGAAATTAGAACCGTTAGAAGCAAAAAAAGTGGTCCGAAGTCGACCAAGAGTGGGTTATTTCAAGTGAGAACTCGATGGAAAAAGAACATTATATTTCCTTTATCGCTTTTGCTACAGGAGAGCAGGGACAACAGTATCCAAAGTGGAATTTACAAACACGGCTGTCGAAACGAAAACCACGACATGTTCTTATGGTACGATACAAAGCACGGCCTATATTATCAGTATATTTAATTCCATCCGATACTCTGCAACAGTGTGGGTTGCTCCATTAGGTTAGAGAAACTTCATACACGCTCCAATTTTTTAAATGGTCCCTTAGGCAGAACCACTCGGATAGCATCACCGCCTTTCACTACTCCACTTTGTAGAACAATCCCCATAATTCCTGCCTTTCTTACGACATTTCCAGCTGCATCCTTGCCCAAAACCGCCTTCAATAAGCCCGGTTGAAAATGATCAATTTGCGCGCAGGGATTACGTAAACCAGTCACTTTTACAATGGCAGTTTCCCCTATATGTAACTCTGTGTCCCTAGGTAGCATAAGCAATTCTATTCCTGAAGTCGTGATGTTTTCCCCCATTTGACCAGGTTTTATTGTGAAATCTTCCTTTAATTCTGCAAATAATTCTTTATGAAGCAAATGTACTTGCCGTAAATTAGGTTGGTTTGGATCTTTTGCGACTCTCGAACGATGCTTAACTGTAGCACCAAAATGGGCATCGCCTTCCACTCCTAATCCTGCAACTAAATGAATGCTGTCTTTATTCTCTTTGCTGAAAGTATGCTTATCACTTATACTAACCGCTTCGACACGAGCAATTCCTTGTCTTGCTTTTTCTAACATTCCTGCTCCTCCTTTGCATCATCTTACTTGTCTGATTGTGCAAACCAATGCGGTGGCCTTTCTAAAAAGTCTGGTATTTTTGTAGCGATATTTCCGTTAGCAGAATTAATCTGCGCTTGCGTGAGAAAAAGTGCATTTGATAAATCTGCAAACTCCAGATTTGCATCTCTTAAGTCCGCACCAATAAAATCTACTTTTCTTAAATCTGCATAGCTTAAATTAGCAGCTATCAATAATACTCCTGGAAAGCTGCTGCCGCGAAAATTCCTTCCCCTTAAATCTGCGCCCATATAATCAAAGCATCTCTTTTCAGGCTTACTTGCTTGGTTGCCGCGGTATAATTCACTTGTTTTTATTAATAATTTATTCACTTTGCTTCTATGCATATCGATCCCTAATTGAGTTATTTCATTGGGAGCCTTTAAAGTGAGTTCAACCGTTTGCTCATATAGCTTCTTAAGGTCAGCATGAATCGGTTCAGTTTCGTTCAGGCTTAGCGCTTGCGTGAGGTACCATAACATCTCATGCACCTGCTGGATTAATGGAAAGACAGCAAACATTTCCTTGCTAAGATCTGAATGACTTCGCCAATCACGCCCACCAAACATTTTTTGTGACACATGCTGTCCTGCCCCAAAGCATTCATACGAAACACAACCTCGAAACCCCTTTTCCCTTAACTCATGATGTACTTTACAACGATTATCTGATAATAAATTGCGGCAAGGATTTCCACCATCCTTATCAAATGGAAAATCAGCCGACTTGGCATAGGGTAAAGCAACACAGCATAACCCAAAGCAATGCTCACAATCTGACGTTAAAATCTCGTTCATAATCAAAACACTTCCACTTTCTTAATAGATTCATTGCATTTGAAGAAAATGATATTTCCCAAAATTGTCTCGTATCTACAAAATTATTGCCAACATCTGGGCTTTAACTTTATTCAGCAAGGGTTTGTACCCCGACAAAGACATTGAACTAACGCGTATAAAAGTGGGACACTTCACTAAAAGCTTTACTTAATCGAACCTCGCAGCTCTTTTATATCCAATTTCGGTGGCCGCCCGTACTTTCGGGCATATTCTCTGCTGAACTGAGATGGACTCTCATAGCCGACTCGAAAGGCAGCATCAGCAGCTTGTAATGTTTCCGTTAGCATTAAACGCCGCGCCTCCTGCAAACGAACTGTCTTTTGATATTGCAAAGGACTCATCGCTGTGACTCGTTTGAAATGTTTATGAAACGCAGATGTACTCATATTGACTGAGCTCGCAAGTTGTTCGATCGCGAGCGGACGATCGTATTTGCGATTAATCAACTGAATAGCCTTGGCAATGTTGTATGCATAACTGCCGATCATAGCAAATTGTTGAATAGCCGCGCCTTGCTCGCTTTGAAGTACCCGATACAAAATTTCTCGAATAAACAGTGGAGCTAGAACCGAAATGTCACCGGGATGATCTAATAGACTTAAAAGCCGGATGATCGCATCTAGTAGCTCAGGCGATGTACGATTCACTGTTATCGCTTGGTTAGATTCTAATGAGAGTGAAGGAACAGGAGCATTCATTTCTTTCACGATATCTAGAATTATGTCAGCTTCAAAACTTAGTTTCAAGCTTAAATATGGAATTTCAGGCGAAGCATCAATGATTTCTCCAATAATCGGCAATTCTACAGATGTTACTAGGTAAACAGATGGATTATATATGTAAGTTTTATCAGCCAACGTAGCTGTCTTTGCTCCTTGAGCCACTACACAAATAGATGGCTTATATACAGATTCCAACGGCTCAGTTAACTCGGTTGCGTGCATTAGGGATAAAGTTGGAATGGCTGTATCATGAGTACCGTTTGCGGGAGCATGACGAACAATCAACTGTGCCAATTGTTGCAAACGCTGTTTTATACGATGGGATTCATCCATGTTAACCTTCCTTTCTATTAATACGATATTGATTTTGATGGTAGCAAGGCTAAAGAGAAATAGGCAAGAATTGAACAGATATGTTCTAACGACTACAAACAATGCTTCAATATAATGATTATACAAGGCTTAACCAATTAGTTACAAAAAGGAGCGAATTCGTTATGAGTTCATATGAAAAAGTAGCGATTATTACAGGGGCATCACGAGGGATCGGACGACAAATCGCCCTCCAATTAGCAAGCCAAGGTATAAAAGTCGTGGTCAATTACTCTGCGAGTGAACGGAAAGCAAATGAAGTTGTACAGGAGATTGAACAATCCGGCGGGGAAGCTATAGCAATACGTGCCGACGTAAGCAAAGTGACTGAGGTTGACCTGTTATTCTCGGAAACACTTAAACAATTTGGACAAATAGACATTCTCATTAATAACGCAGGGATCATGGAATGTAAAGCCCTTGCTGATGTATCTGAAGAATTGTTTGATCGCCATTTTGCCATCAATGTAAAAGGCACCTATTTTGCATGTCAACAGGCAATGAAACATATGTCGCGAGGTGGAACAATCATCAATTTCTCGACTTCAGTGTCAGGAGCAATGCTGCCGACCTATAGCGTCTACGCTGCTACAAAAGGGGCGATTGAACAACTAACTCGGCAATTAGCAAAAGAATTTGGTCCGAAGGAAATCATTATTAATTGTATCGCACCAGGTCAAGTAGCAACCGAGCTATTTTTACACGGAAAATCACAAGAATTGATAGATTCATTTCGAAAGTTGAACGCTTTCGGTCGCCTTGGTGAACCTGAAGATATTGCAAATGCCATTGAATTACTTGTTAGCGACAAAGGGCGATGGATAACAGGACAAACTATTCGTGTAAACGGTGGATTTAATTAAATCATGTTGTTAAAGCTTGCTTATAAAAATATTTAGAATGGACGATATATTACCAATCGTCCATTCTCCAAAGAAGATCTTAGGATGTAACGATCCTGCGGAAATATAAACGTCCATGGCATACTCACATGCGGTGAAATCACAAGAGCAGATTATGGCTAAAACTTTCCCCTCGATACTGTAAAGCACTCTAACATTCTCAAAAACAAGTGGACAATCCATATAATTATGTACTAGTGCAGTAACGAGCAACTCCTCTTTATGATTAATGGCTTCTTTTAATAGGCTCTGTTATATGTCGGTGTTGATTTTTGGCTCATTTTCTCTTACAATGATCAAATTGATGTGTAGAATTGGAAATTTTTCCAATCAACTGTCGATCTTTCGTAGCTAGCGCTCTATCCCAAGAGGCTTCAAATTTTAACTGCTGCATGCAAAATTACCTCCAATCTTAAATTGGAACTATACCTTCAGCTAATTTTTTCTCACTCTAATATTATCAACTTGATGATTGGAGCTTTTTTCAATTATGAGATCGGCCCGATACTTAGTCGGCAAAATATTCTCCTCTAAATTAACTTTGTTAATTCGATTCCAAATATCTGTAGCGACACCTTCTGCTTCCACATCCGAAAGTTCAGCAAAACGCTTAAAGTATGATTCCGGCTTCGTAAATGCTGTCTTTTTCAGCAATTTGAACCTTTCAACATACCATTTTAAAATATGGCTTTCATCGGCATCCACATAAATGGAAATATCAAAGAAGTCAGACACAACTCTACTAGGAATGCTGCTTCCGACCTGCTTTGGTGTTTGCAGTACATTGATTCCTTCAATAATGACAATGTCTGGCTGACAAACTTGGTGGTATTGCCCAGGAACAATATCATAATATAAATGAGAATAGACAGGAGCCTGGACACAAGGTTCTCCTGACTTAACTGCTGATAAAAAATCAATTAACGCTCTTATATTATAGCTTTCAGGAAATCCTTTTCGTTCAGAAAGACCCTTTGCTTTGAGAACATTATTCGAAAATAAGAACCCATCCGTCGTAATCAAATCCACCTTTGGTCGAGCTGGTAAATCCAGAAGGAGAGATTGAAGAATTCGCGATGTAGTACTTTTCCCTACGGCAACACTCCCAGCAATTCCAATAATAAATGGTGGATTCTTTGTGGCCTTTTTTAAAAATTGATTCTTTACATGATGTGAGAATTTAGCAGCTTCCATATTAATAGACAAATACTCAATGAGCGGCAAATAAATTTTAGAGATTTCCTCATTTGTTAAATTTCCAATGAGCCCTTGTATATGATTAATTTCTGATTGGGTTAAATTAATTTGTGAACTAGGATGTAAACTAGCCCATTCTTCTCTCGAAAAAGAAATGTAGGTTGAATCATGTTCGGTTTGCATTATTAAACTCCTAACATCATTTCTTACTATCATTATTTCACAGGTTCCATTTAGAAACACCCCCGTTAGTTTACCACTGATCCCCCATAAAGAACACTCTTACTTTTCGTAACTTCTTAGGCGATGGGCGATGTAACAAGCATGCTCAAAACCGTTTCAACCATTAAACGAGAAGAAAAGGGAGATGACAAACATCCCCCACTACCGTATTTTCAAAACTTCATCAAGGGTAGGCATTCCTTTTTGTGCTCCCATTTTTGTAATTGAAAGCCCAGCAGCGCAGTTCGCGAAATGAATGGCCTCTATTAAATCCTGCCCTTCGGAAATAGCAACACCAAACGCACCAGTAAATGTATCTCCTGCTCCTGTTGTATCAACAATTTCCACGTTAATCGAAGGAACCGTTATAATGTTTGTCCCATCACAATAGGTCACTCCTTCTTCACCGCGTGTAATTAATAATTTATTTGGATACCTTTTTAATACTTCATCCATGGGATCTGATGTGTTCAGGACCATCTTATATTCATGTTCATTAGGTGTAATATAAGTGATGCATTTTAATATTTCATCAGATAATGCAAAAGCTGGTGCAGGATTTAAGATGATCGTTTTGTTATATATTGATAAAAAATTCGCAATGTATTCAATGCTTTCCAACGGGATTTCATGCTGCAACAAGATGACATCATAATTTAACAATTCCTTCGAAACATTTGTTAAATACTCTAAATTGGTATATTGATTTGCTCCTGATGCCACAATAATGCGATTATCATGTTCACAAATCTCGATGATCGCCACACCTGTTGCTATGCCCTCCACGATATTAATAAAAGCTGTCTCTACTCCTTCCTCTTTTAATATTGCTCTCAAATTCTCTCCATTTTGATCAATGCCCACCGAGCCAAACATCGTAACATTTCCACCAAGCCTTGCTGCCGCAACAGCTTGGTTGGCTCCTTTTCCACCTGGAGCTGTAAAAAAATGGTTTCCGAGTACGGTTTCACCCTTCTTTGGCATAATGTCTGTTTCTACGACAAGATCCATGTTGATACTACCCACTACTGCTATACGTGCCATACATCAGCATCTCCTTATATAACGTGTAAAAAAATACCCCTTTATTTATCTTACATAAAGGGGCACCTTTTCTTATTACTTAATGATTATTTTGAATCTGACATATAAACGTCAACTAATACTTCAGGTTCTGGCTTTGTACCATCTTTAAGATAGGCATCAACGTAGTTTACAGCTTCTGCTCCGATAAATTCGAAATCTTGTACTGCTGTTACCGCCATTATTCCTTCATCAATTAAATCATATGCCTCCTGAGCTCCGTCAAATCCAATCACAATGATACCATCATCTTGTCTGCCAGCTGTTTCGATAGCACGTACTACACCAACAGCCATTGTATCGTTTTGAGCGAAAACCACATCAATATCATCATGCTTAGCTAATAAATCTGACATTGCTGCTTCAGCTGGTGCCATAGAGAAGTCACCTACAGCTGTATCTATAATTTCAAATTTGCTGTCAGGATTTTCCTTTGGATCGATGACACTTAAGAATCCACCTCCACGTTCACGTTGCGGAGCTGTCCCCATAACACCTTCTATGTGAATAACTTTGCCACCTTCAGGCAACTTCTCTTGTAACCATTCACCAACAAGTTTTCCACCTTTAAGATTATCTGTTACTAAATAAGATAATACGCCATCCACATCCACTGCTCTATCAACTGTTACAACCGGAATATCTTGAGCAATAGCTTCTTTTAATGCATTGGCTGTTGATGATTCATCGGCAGGGTTGATAATTATGGCATCTACACCCTTTTGAATTGCATCTTCAACTTGAGATGGCTGATTAGAAGCATCATTTTGACCATCATAAACCAGCACTTCATACCCTAATTCTTCACCTTGTGCCACTACAGAATCACTTAGAACATGGAAGAAGGGATTGCCTAAATCCGCCATAAGTAAAGCGATTTTACCTGAACCTTCACTCTTTTCTCCTCCATTTCCTCCATTTGCCTCTCCACCGCTTTCATTGCTGCTGCATCCTCCTAAAATGAAAAGGAATACAGCCAGTAAGACTAAAGAAAATTTTTTCATTGTTTGCCCCTCCTAATATCTTTTCTTACTTATCTAGCACTCTTGCGATCTAAAATGACCGCAAGGAGAATAACTAGCCCTTTAATAAATTGCTGGAAGAAAGCTGAAACTCCGATAATATTAAGGCCATTATTTAAGACCCCAATAATGAGAACCCCAATAAAGGTTCCAAACAATCTCCCTCTACCACCTGCTAAACTTGTGCCACCAATAACAACTGCCGCAATCGCATCTAGTTCAAAGCCTGCTCCTGCAGTGGGCTGTGCTGAGCTTAAGCGAGATGTTAATACAACACCTGCTAACGCTGACATCATACCACTTATGACATAAACCCATGTCTTTATCCTATTGGTCGGTATAGAGGAAAGCCTAGCAACCTCCTCATTTCCTCCTATCGCATAAACACCGCGGCCGAAAACTGTATTCTGCAATAAAATTAATAGAATAAGAAAAGCTACTACAAAAATAATCATTGGAAATGGAATCCCCAGTATACTTCCCTGGCTAAAGAAATCTAGTACAGGCGCATCCTTCGTTACACCGGAAGCTGGAATCCCATCTGAAACAATCAACGTAAGTCCATTAAACATCGTCATTGTTGCTAATGTGACGATGAAAGCCTGTAGCTTCAGCTTAGAGATAAAAAATCCATTAAAATATCCGAGTAAAGCACCGATCGCTAATACAGCTGGGATTGCTAGTAAATCTGGTGTTCCCCCAGTGATCATCAAGCCAAGTATCATCCCTGAAAACCCCAATATCGCCCCAACTGATAAATCAATACCTCCGGTTAAGATAACGAATGTCATGCCAAGTGCAATCAGTCCGTTTATGGATACTTGTTTAAAGATATTCAAAATATTATACATAGTTAAAAATTGCGGATTAATAATGGTTACAATCAGCATCAGCGCAAGCAAAACAATGATTGTACCGAATCTGTTGTATATACTTCCTAACTTCTCCATGCTTATACCCCCCCACCTGTTGCATATTCCATGATTTTTTCTTGAGTCGCCTCTTTAATATCGAAAATTTTCTTAAGTTTTCCTTCATGCATAACCGCTATACGGTCTGAAATTCCAAGCACTTCTGGAAGTTCACTCGATACGACGATAAGAGCAACTCCTTCTTTTTTTAATTCATTAATAATTTCATAGATTTCTTTTTTGGCACCAACATCAACGCCTCTTGTCGGTTCATCAAGGATAAGAAGCTTGGGTTTTGTGATGAGCCATTTCGCAATAACAACCTTTTGTTGATTTCCCCCACTAAGGTTTCCAACATTTATTGTCTGATTAGGGGTCCGTACATTTAACTTCCTTATATACTCCGCGACGACCTCTGAAATCTGCCCTTTTTGAATAAGTTTGTTTTTCGTAAAGGTTCTTAAAGAAGGCATCACCGTGTTTTCAGCTACTGAAAAACTGAGTATTAACCCTTCATTTTTTCGATCCTCGGTAATGAAACCGATTCCTAATCTTTGTGCAACAATAGGAGAGTTAATTTTAACTTCCTTCTGGTTGATATACACTGTTCCAGAATCAAAAGGAATATTTCCAAATATCGCATGCATGATTTCTGTACGGCCTGAACCCATTAATCCAGAGAAACCAAGAACCTCACCTTCACGTACCTCAAAATTGATATCCTCAAATTTGCCTTTATGTGTTAATTCTTTAACCGATAACACTACTTCTCCTGGTTCCACATCAACTCTTGGGAATCGGTCGTCTAGGTCATACCCTACCATCATGCTGACAATTTCATCAAAGTTTGTTTCTGCAATCGTTTTCTGACCAATGAATTCCCCGTCACGCATGATTGTGATTTCATCACATAACTCAAATATTTCTTCCATGCGATGAGAGATATATACAAATGAAACACCTTTTTCTTTTAAATCTCTAATGATTTTAAAAAGCAGATCAATTTCTTTGTCCGTTAATGCCGCTGTCGGTTCATCCATGATAATTAACTCTGCTTCCATTAAGAGCGCTTTCGCAATTTCCACAAGCTGGCGCTTTCCTACGGAAATATCCTTTATTAATGTGTTTGGATCAACATCCAAACCAAGTAATAAAAGTTTTTCCTTCGCAAGCTTTGCCATTGTTGTCTTATCTACTAATCCGAATTTATTCTTGATTTCTTTCCCCAAAAACATATTATCCACAATGCTCATTTCATTCAGAACGTTTAATTCTTGGTGGATAAAAGCAATTCCCTTATTTTCACCATCTCGAATACTTTCGATTTCTTGAACTTCCCCATTGATTTCGATCTTACCGGAATCCTTCATATAGACCCCTGTTAAAATTTTCATCAAGGTTGATTTACCAGCACCATTCTCCCCCATGAGGGCATGAATTTCTTTTTCTTTAACATGGACCCCAGCATTTTTTAAAACTTGGACATCCCCAAAGCTTTTATTAATGTCCGTCATTCTTATTTCCATGGTCACACCCCCTGAACAGAGTTATTTTGTAATTTAGTGGTTTCCCTTTTTATTAGCCTTGGTTCTATTGATATACGTTGTTCTTGAACCTCTTCGCCTCTTATCAGACGAATAACCACATCGGCCAATGTTATACCTACTTCTTGTACAGATTGCTCTATCGTCGTTAGCGATGGGTATAAAAATTCCCCAATATAACTGTTGTCGTATCCAATTACTTGGACTTCTTCAGGAATTTTTACCTTTTTAAGTTGACAATATCGGATGACTGTTGCTGCAGCGATATCATTAAAAACAAAAATTCCATCATACTTCTCAATATCTTCAAGTGCCCGAATATTGGACTCTAGCATTTTCCGCTGAAAATCTGTATCAAATTGAAGAAGGTCGATTGTTATCTGTTTCTTATCGGCTTCTTTTAAGAAGCCATTGCATCGGTCTGTAATAGCACTGGAGTAAATTGGACCGGATACATGAACAATTTCCCGGCAACCGCATTCATAAAGATGATTAAAAGCAAGCTTTCCCCCTTTAACATTATCAGTCGCAACAGTAACAATTTCATCGGAGATAACGCTTTCAAAGGAAACAACTGGAACACCAAGAAATGTATACTCTTCCTTGCACCGGCTTCTCACCGTAATAATTCCGGCCACCCGATGGCCTTGCAAGACGTTAATATAATGTTGCTCCTTTTCCAGCTCGTCGTTCGTATTACAAAGAAAAATAGAGTAACCCGCTTTACTTACAACCTCTTCAATAATGAGAGCAAGCTCGTTGAAATATGGATTTGATATGTTAGGAACGATAAGACCAATGATTTTGGAGTTTCTATTAAAGATAGCCCTCGCCAGTTCATTAGGTCGATAATTCGTTCTTTCAATCGCTTCTTCGATTTTTTTCTTTAGCTCATCACTTACATACCCTGTATTGTTGATATAACGAGAGACCGTAGCGATCCCTACACCTGCCTCCTTGGCAATTCTCCGCATGTTTGTCATAATCCCTCACCCCTTTAATGTTGGCAAAGTTCCCTACAAGGGTAAGCGTTTTCATCTATACGTAAAAATAAAGAACAGTTGACTAGTTCAATAATCCGAGTAAACATTTTACTGTAATTTAAGGTAAGAGTGAATACCACACTAAATTATTTTAGTATAAATTACACTAATAAACAGGTTGATTGAACTATGAAACATGTTCCATGAGTAGATTCTAAAATATTTTAGTTTAGGTGTCAATGGATAGTTTTAAGTTTTTTCAAACTATTTCTAATTAATACTGGTTAATACTGTATAAAAAGGTATAAATACATAAAAAAAGGAGGATCACATCCTCCTGGAAAATATTATTTACTAAACTTTTTTACCGATTTTCTCTCAATTATTTTTGTGTCGACAACTGTTTTGATCCCCATTTTATCTTTCTCTTCAATAAGCCGAATAAGCTGTTCAACTGCTTTTAATGCCAATGTCTCCTTATCTACATGAACAGTCGTTAACTCCGGAGAGATAACCACAGACTCCTTTATATTATCAAATCCAATCACCGATATATCATCCGGAACGTGAAGACCGATTTCGTGCAACGATTTAATTACACTAATGGCTAGGTAGTCATTCTCACAAAACAAAGCAGTCGGCAATGTTTCTTTTTGCTCCATTTTCTTTTGTATTTCTTTTTGGAATCTTTCTTGAGAGGATAACACGGTTGGAGACATAAAAAACACATCCTCCTCCTTTGAAACAAAGCCATATTCTTCCTTGGCTTTTTGAAATCCCCGCTTTCTATTTTCAAAATTATGCATTCTGTATTCCGATTGAACATATCCTATATGTTTATGACCTTGCTCAACTAAATAAGCACTTGCCTGGTAGGCACCCATAATATTATTCATCACAACAAAATCAACATTTAACTCATGTACGTAAGTATCTAATACTACTAAATTGGGGTTATTTTTCGATATCTTTTCTATTTGTTTTTTTTCTAAGTTCGTTCCTAGTAAAATAATGCCACTATGTTCAACTTCATCATTTAGTTTAGCAATATCCTTATCAAACTGACTTATATCTACTGTCGAAAACATTAATGAATACCCCAATTTCCTACAATGCTCCTCAATATAATGTATGAGTTCCATAAAGAATGGCTGTTTATGATATTGCAAGCCAATAAACCGTGCATCTGAAAATACTAAAAAACGAAGTATCTTTTTTGTGCTCCCATAAACTTGCTCCGCTTTAACCATTGAACGGGGTATATAGCCCGTCTCCTTTACAATTCGTAAAATCTTATCCCTAGTTTCTGAGCTAATTCCTGGTTTCCCGCTAAGAGCAAGGGACACAGCCGACTTCGATACGTTAGCTTTTTTTGCTATATCATCTAATTTCATTACTTTGCCACCGTCCGTTACATCATTTTTTTAAATTATTACTTCCACCCGTACAATATTTGCAATTCCCAAAGATATATGATTAAGTCCTCTCCAAAAGAACAAAATTCTACGGTATGCCTGCCGTGAACAATACTAACTGTTTTCATAAACAATTTTAGTTTACTCACATTTTTCGATATGTACAAGTCATAACCAAGTTTATAGTAAATTGAATATACCATCTTTACTAATCCATTACTCAACTTTCACATCGATAATTGGGTGATGAGTTCTATCAGCAGCAGTCCGCCGATGTTGTTCAAAAATGGTGATTAACACCTAAAAAAACACCCCTCCGTTTAGTAACGTTGCTTTGACTAAAACTACAAAGCCATACAGCTAAGTGACTCATGAGGGCTGATTATGGAAAATCAAACTACACAGACCAACGGATATGAGGTGGTCGCTTTTATGATCTCTGCGAAGTGATTTATGAGCTCCATTGAGGGTTTCACTCCGGACTGTTACCCTAAATTCTCCAATAGTCCTAAAAAAAGTAACAAAAAGAGGCAAAGCTCATCCAATATCAACTACAGTACTGCCTTGCAGGCTTACCTAGCTACATCAAGGTCTAGCAGCTTATTTCAATGTTCAAAAATTAAGTTGATTATAAAATAATTTAGTAAAAATACTAAATTATTTTATTGACGTCGAATTTTTACGGTGTTACGATTTGATTAAATCAACACACAAGGAGGAAATAGAGGTGGCTAAATTAAAATTAGGTTATGCCCCAACTAGACGTTTTACGTTTAGTGCAGAGGATGCTTATCGTTATAAGGTACAAATTCGCGAAAAAATGGAGTCTTTTGGCTTAGAGATCGATATTGTTGATTTAGAGGGAATAAACTCCGAAGGCTTATTGTATAACGATTTAATTGGTTCAGAAGAAATCCTTAAACGTTTCAAAGAAGAAAATATAGATGCGGTCTTCTTCCCTCATTGCAACTTTGGAACTGAAGATACGGTTGCTCGCGTGGCAAAAGAATTAGGTAAACCTGTGCTTTTATGGGGACCTCGGGATGAAGCACCACTTGAAGATGGAATGCGACTAAGGGATACACAATGCGGTTTGTTTGCTACCGGCAAAGTTCTCAGAAGATTCAATGTTCCGTTCACATATATTACAAACTGTCGTGTTGACGATCCCATCTTTGAACGTGGATTTAAAAACTTCATTGCTGCAGCTAATGTTGTAAAGGCTTTCAATTCTCTACGAATCTTGCAAATTGGACCACGCCCTACTTCCTTCTGGACGATGATGTGCAATGAAGGAGAACTATTGGAGCGTTTCGGAATTGAGCTCCACCCTATTACACTAGAAGATATAAAGAGAGCCTCCAAGAAGGTCGAAAAGAAAGACACTCCTGAACTAGCTGAAGCGATTGAATATATTAAAACGAATTTGGATGCCATTGATGTAAGTGATGAAGATATTAGAAGAATCGCATCCTTAAAAGTAGCGATGAAAACCATCGCAACAGAAAACAAGTGTACAGCCATTGCCATCCAATGCTGGTCTTCCCTCCAGGATTCAATGGGAATCATGCCTTGCTTAGCAAATGCTATTTTAACAGATGAACAGATTCCAGTTACTTGTGAAACGGATATTCATGGGGCAATCACTTCTGTCATGGTTCAGGCAGCTACACTCAATACTTGTCCAACTTTCTTTGCTGATTTAACGATTAGACACCCAGAAAATGATAACGGAGAGCTGCTCTTCCATTGCGGTAACTTCCCTGTATCGTTGAGCGTGGAAGATAAGCCGCAATTAAGAAGACATTTCTTATTTGATGACCATTCACCTGGTACACATGAAGGAGAAATCCGCGGTGGTTCGATGACTCTCGCCCGCTTTGATGGTGATCACGGTGAATACTCTATTTTCTTAGGCAAAGCGAAAGGAATCGAAGGTCCTTACACAAGAGGTTCCTACGTTTGGGTAGAAGTAAACGATTGGCCTCTTTGGGAAGAAAAGTTGGTAAAAGGGCCATACGTCCACCATTCTGTTGGAATACACGCAAATGTGATTCCAGCTTTATACGAAGCATGTAACTATATTCCCGGTTTGAATCCTGACCCAGTTGACCCGACCGAGGAAGAAATTAAAGCATGGTTAAGAGGGAGTGATTTAAAGTGATGGACATCATTGACTTAAAGAAAAAGGCTGCCGAAATTCGCATTCGCCTATTTCAAATGATTCATAATGCTAAAGCTGGCCATACTGGCGGATCCCTTAGTAACACCGATATATTAACCGTTCTTTACTACCACACGATGCGCCATAACCCACAAGAGCCAAAATGGGTTGAACGCGATCGATTTATCGCTAGTAAAGGGCACTCTGTTGAATCTTTATGGTGTATTTTGGCTGACCTTGGATACTTTCCAAAAAGTGAATTAGAAACGTTTTCTCAATTTGGAACTAGATTAATCGGACATCCGAATAATAAAGTTCCTGGAATTGAAATGAATACAGGTGCTCTTGGACACGGGCTTCCAATTTCAGTGGGCATGGCTCTAGCTGGCAAAAGAGATCATAAAGATTATCGCGTGTTTTGCTTAATGGGAGATGGAGAACAGGCGGAAGGCTCCATTTGGGAAGCTGCCATGTCCGCTTCCCATTACAAGCTTGATAATTTAGTAGGGATCATCGACCGTAACAGCCTGCAAATTAGCGGAAACACGGAAAATGTGATGGGACTGGACCCTCTTGATAAAAAGTGGGAGGCCTTCGGCTGGCATGTCGTGTCCATTGATGGAAATGATATTGTTTCCTTGATGGAAACCTTCAACTCTATTCCATATACAGAAGGAAAACCAACTCTGATCATTGCCAATACGGTAAAAGGAAAAGGGGTTTCTTTTGCAGAGAATGCGATTGGTTGGCACCATCGCGTTCCTAGTGATGAAGAATTAGCTCTTGCCATAAAAGAACTAACAGAGCAGATCGAGAGCTTGGTCTCTAAGGAGGGGCAACCACATGAATAAAATTGCAAACCGCCAAGTAATATGTGATACACTCATGCATTTAGCTAAGAATAACCAAGATATTATCGTTCTTGCAAGTGATTCTCGTGGTTCTGCAGCGATGGGTCCGTTTGCCGAAAAATACCCAAATCAATTTGTTGAAATGGGAATAGCCGAGCAGAATCTGGTGGGAGTGGCTGCAGGGTTAGCCCATAGCGGGAAAAAGCCGTTCATCACTTCACCAGCTTGTTTCCTGAGCATGAGAAGTATCGAGCAAATAAAAGTGGATGTAGCCTACTCTGGTACGAATGTCAAACTTGTAGGTATCAGTGGCGGAGTTAGTTACGGAGCTTTAGGGATGTCTCACCACTCCTTACAGGATATCGCCGTAACACGGGCGATCCCAGGTCTTGCCGTTATGCTCCCTGCTGACCGCCATGAAACAAAAAAAATGACCGAAGCACTCGTGCATTATGACGGTGGAGTGTATATGCGAATTGGTCGCAATCCTGTAGAGGATGTATATGAATCAGATGACTATGATTTTCAAATCGGCAAGGCAGTACGGTTACATGAAGGAACTGATGCCACGATTATCGCATGTGGTGAAACCGTAAAGGTCGGACTAGATGCATGTGCTATTCTTGCCCAAAGGGGAATTCGTACCCGTCTTGTCAATATGCACACCATTAAACCACTTGATACTGAAGAAATCATTAAAGCTGCTAAAGAAACTGGCTTTATCGTCACTTTAGAAGAGCATAGTATTTATGGCGGGCTTGGAGCAGCGGTAGCAGAGACTACTTCCCAGCATTGCCCAGTTCCATTGAAAATTCTCGGAATTCCAGATGAACCGCCAATTGCTGGAAAAACGGCTGAAGTATTCAACCATTACGGAATTAGTGCTGGGAATGTTGCAACAATCATTGAAGAAGGCCTCAGAAAAGAGGGATAAGCATTGAAGCAAATCTATTTGCTAGCACTCGATCAAAGTACATCTGGAACAAAGGCTCTTCTTATTAATAAAGAAGGACAAATTGTAAAAAAGAGTTCCAAGCCTCATAAACAGTTTTACCCACAAGCTGGTTGGGTAGAACATGACCCTAACGAAATTTACGAGAATGTGAAAGAGCTTATAAAAAAGGTCCTAGCTGAAGCTAGCGTATCCTTCGGAGAGATTTCAGCCTTGACTATTACCAATCAAAGAGAAACAGCTTTAATTTGGGATGCTGAAACAGGGCAGCCTATACACCGAGCCATTGTTTGGCAATGCCGAAGAACTGCTGATATCTGCGAAGCATATAAATCATCCGGCCAAGAACCTCTTATTACTTCTAAAACAGGGTTGCTTTTAGATCCTTATTTTTCAGCAACCAAGTGGAAATGGCTCTTAAACCTTATTAAGAACCAAGAAATCAACGGTCAGTGGAGGGCAGGTACCATTGATAGCTGGCTCATTTGGAAATTAACTGGCGGAACTGTTCATGCAACTGATTACACAAATGCCAGCAGAACCTTATTGTTTAATATCCATTCCCTTCAATGGGACCCAGAGCTTATTCAGCTGTTTGAATTAGAGGAATTGCTTTTACCAGAAGTACGAGCATCTGATGACCTTTTCGGCTATGTCACAGATCCCGATTTAGTTGAAGCAGGGATTTCACTACCTATTTGTGGGGTCATGGGAGATTCTCAGGCCGCCCTATTTGCCCAGCGCTGCACAGAGACCGGTATGGGGAAAGCGACATATGGTACAGGTTCCTCCGTTCTCATGAACGTTGGCTCGGAACCAGTTACAGGCACACACGGACTGGTGTCAGCACTGGCATGGAAACTGAAAAACGAAACCCGATATGCACTAGAAGGAATTATTCATACAAGTGGAGATACGATTAAATGGGCACGCGATAATATGAACCTGTTTCAGACCTTCGAAGAGCTGGAACAGTTAACCTCTTCTATTCAAGATACAGAAGGAGTCTATGTGATCCCTGCCTTCGTTGGTCTTGGCGCTCCTTACTGGAGACCGAATGCCAGAGCTGCCATCTTGGGAATGAACCGTTCCACAACCCGCTCTCACATACTCCGGGCCTGCTTAGAAAGCATCGCTTATCAAATTCGTGATGTGGTTGACCTGATGAGTCATGAAACAGGAATCAAATTATATGAATTACGAGCAGACGGCGGTGCCTCAAAAAATAAAATGCTGATGCAGCTTCAATCGGAGTTTCTAGGGAAAACCGTTGTTACGACAAAGGCCGCAGAACTGTCAGCTCTCGGTGCCTCATACGCCGGTGGTTTAGGGATAGGCTTCTGGACAGAAGAAAACCTCGACCAAATTTACCAAATGGAAGAGGAATATTTCCCTAACTGGAAAGACACAGAACGAGAAAGCAAGTATGAAGGCTGGAAAACAGCGGTAGCGTCGATTATGGATTACAAGATGCCTGCTTCTAAATAAGAATACGGTCGAAGCGAAAGACCATCTTTGAATGGCGGTCTTTCGCTTCGTACTATTTCTTAAAAATCTTACCCCCTTAAAGTAAGCAGATGTTTATTTTTAAATCTATCTACCCTTAAGGGAGCATGTCATGATTCCAAGTTTTTTTGAGTGCAATGACAGTTATAGACTTTCTGCTAGTCCTTTGATCACATGTTTTGAGTTCGATGCAAATTCAACGGAGGCATCATAATACATTTGGCCGTTTTCGATAAGTGAAAAATCACCAATTTCGATTTTTAAAAGTGTACTGCCATTTCGTTCTTCTAAGTTGTAGCGATACGCTACGTCCCCTTCATCCGGCTGCACTTCCCAATTAGATTGGTATAAAGCAATTTGCAGTTCCTTCATTTCCTCTGCTTTTATAATCGTCGTTATTGTTTTCTCACCGTTATGTTCCCAAACAACTTCACTTCCCTTCGACATATCCTCACTCGGATAATCCTCAGGAAGTTCATCCCACTGTGCCACATATTTTGGGGTAATCAGGACCTTCCAGACCTTTGCAGGGGGTGCATCAATAAGTACTTCATCTCTTACAATCAGTTCTGCAGTCATTATTTATTCCTCCATTTACTTCTTTCTATTACACCATCGTACATAAAAAACTTTAAGGCAATATTCCCTCCTTAAAAGTTTTTTAAATTCAATTACTTTCTGCCAATCATAATTTCTAGATCAATGGTCACTTCTATACTTTCCTTTTCTAAAAAAGATGCAGCTTGCTTATCTGTTATCCCCCATGTTAAAGGCGTCATTTGAACTAATGGCCAGATTAACGGTCCATTTAAATGAACACGATAACGCAGCCTTGAGCTGTCCACAAAACGAAAACTATCTTGAAATCTTTCCACAGTCTCTTCGTTTGAATAGGTTTGCTTTTCTGTTTCAAGAAAGAAATAATCCCTTAACTCTTTTAAATAATCAGTTTGAGGGATCACTTTTATGACAAGTCCGTCCTCCTTCAACAATCTATTAAATTCAGCATAATTAGAGGGAGATAAGATGTTGAGAATCACATCGAATTGCTTGTTAATAAAAGGAGTACGTGCTAAATCCGCCACAGCCCATAACTTATTTTCAGAATAATTTTTAGCAGCAACCACAACTCCTTCTTTCGCTAAGTCAATACCTACTCCTACCACTTTTTTATTACCCTTGGCTGATACTAAATCACAAATACTAGCAAGATGGGAACCTTCTCCACAGCCCATATCAATAATGGACAGCTCTTTTTTTACTTGAATTCCCTCTTTATTGATTAGTTTTGCTATCGTCTCGACTACCGGTTTGAAAAATGTTGATTCTGTCATTAGTGTTCTTCGCGCTTCAAAAAGTTCCTTACTATATTTCGTTTTTATTTGACCCGTCGTTAAATTAATATACCCTTGCTTTGCAAAATCGAAAGTATGCTGATTGGAACAAACTAAACTTTTTAATTCGAAAACCTTCATCGAAGAATGACAAATGGGACAAGCAAACAGAAATAGATGCTTGCTTACAAACTCCGCACTCATCATTCTTTTATTTTTTGGTAACAAAGAATTCACCTCATTCATTCGTATTCAATAAATGAAAAAGGCATAGACAAATAAACCCTCTTTTCGTTTTCAAAAAAAACAAAATTTGGGTCCATAAACTATCTATACCTCTTCTTATCTATAACGAATGAACTGAATAATCATAGTGATAACTCCCTGTTACATACAATTATAGGGCTTCACCCACATCATTATCATACCAAGGGACGGAGATATATGTAAATTTAATTATTCCATAATTGGACGACAAAAAACCAACCTCTTTACGAAAGAAGTTGGCTTTTCATTTTCCGATTAATACGCACGGGCAAACCAGACGGTATGTTTCGCTTCTTGTCCACAGCAGATACAAGTGGTTTTTGTTGTCGGTGGGTTAAATGGAATGTTACGAGTTGTGAATTTCGTTTGTTCCTTCACCTTTTCTTCACAAGCATCATCCCCACACCAACCAGCTAAGATCCAACCAGGAATTGTTTCATTTTGCTCAGATTCGGCTAAATGCTGCTCTAACTGCTCAAGCGTATCGATATGTGTATGCGAGTTCGCCGCACGGAAAGCTTTTGCTTTTTCGAATAGGCGTGTTTGCATCGTCTCCAATTCTTTTTCAACCGCCTCAACGACAGATTCTAACGGGACAGAAACTTTATCCCCTTCATCACGTGCTTTCATTAAGGCTTGATTATTTTCTAAATCACGTGGGCCAAGCTCAATTCGTACCGGAACTCCTTTTAATTCCCACTCATTAAACTTAAACCCTGGTGATTGATCGCTGTCATCAAGACGGACGCGAATTCCTTTTGCTTTTAGAGCTGCAAAAATCTCATCTAATTTCTCCATAATAGCAGGATTCTTTTTCCAAGGACCTACAGGAATAAGCACTGCTTGCGTTGGAGCAATTCTTGGTGGTAATACAAGTCCTTGCTCATCGCCATGGACCATAATAACGGAGCCAATTAAACGAGTCGATGTCCCCCAAGACGTTGTATGAACATATGTGTGTTTATTTTCTTTCGTTAAATATTTAATATCGAATGCTTCTGCAAACTTTGTCCCTAAATAATGGGAAGTACCAGCTTGTACAGCTTTTCCATCCTGCATCATCGCTTCGATGGAATAGGTGTCAACAGCACCAGCAAAACGCTCTGATGGTGTCTTTTGACCATCATAAACAGGGATGGCCAACAGTCCTTCTACGACTTCCTTATAGATATTTAGCATTTGCATTGTTTCTTTACGAGCATCTTCTTCATCGACATGTGCCGTATGACCTTCCTGCCATAAAAACTCAGACGTACGAATGAATGGCAGTGTCTTTTTCTCCCAACGGAACACATTTGCCCATTGGTTGATTAAAACTGGTAGATCGCGATAACTTTTAATCCAGTCAGAATAAAGGTGACCAATCATCGTTTCAGAAGTTGGACGAAGCGCTAAACGCTCTTCTAATTTCTCTCCTGCCGCTTCCGTTACCCAGGGTAATTCTGGTGAGAAGCCCTCGATATGATCCTTTTCCTTTTGGAAAAACGATTCAGGAATTAGCATTGGGAAGTAGGCATTGCGATGACCAGTTTCTTTGAAACGTCTGTCCATTTCAGCCTGGATATGTTCCCATAATTCATAGCCATCTGGCTTAAACGCGATACAGCCACGAACAGGTGTATAATCCATTAAATCCGCTTTTTGGATGGTGTCAATATACCATTTTGAAAAATCTTTTGTTTTTTGAGACATGTTCTTTCCTCCTGAAAAAATAATATGACCTAAAAAAAGCATAAAGAGTCCTATATAAGGACGTCTTTACGCTTATAGACGTGGTACCACCTTAGTTCGACATAAAAATTTTATGCCCTCTAACGTTTTTAACGAAACGACTCGGTTAGGTTTACTAACTTCTCCGTGGTAGGTTTCAATAAGGAGAGGTGATATAGCTTTCAGCCAAGGCTATATTTTCTGGTTCACAATCCTTATTTACTTGATCACATCATTGAATACATATTTGAAATTACTATATCAATTTGCGGAGCGGAATTCAATCTTTGTTGTAAAATACATTTTTATAAGCTACTTTGAACTCCTCCTAAATGGCAAACTCAAGTCTCCTTCATTCGAAAAGTTTTGATCGAGATTATAAGAGTGATGACTAAAAATACGAAAAGAACCGCAACGGAAACTAAATAATCAGCATAGTTAGTCGCTAAGATAGAACGATAACCGTTTTGTAGCCACTCAACAGGGTTAATCCAGCTAAGCCATTGAACCACCATAGGAGAATTGCCAAGCTTAAAAAAGATGCTGCTGCAGAGAAAAAGAGGAATCATCACGAGATTCGAACCAATGCTTAATTGTCCTTCATTTTTAGGAAAGCTTGAAAGTATGAAGCCCATTAAGGTAAATATGGCGGAGCCGATAAAGAAAAAGGGTATAAACAATACAAACTGTAATGCTGATATTTTCAAATCAAATATGCTATTTTCACTATACAACAACAGAGTCGAAACCGTGCAAGCAATGACAGTCTGGCTAATGGTAATACTACTAAGGTATTTCCATAAAGAAAAAGGAGTGATCGTCAATAAATCAAAAACACCACGCTTCCTTTGCGCAAAAATGGAAAATGAGTTCGTTGTACAACAATAGAAAAAGATGCTCATCGTTATGAGACCAACTAATATAGTTTCATTTACATTTACTTCAAAGATAGCCAAGGACACAAGTGTAGCAAATGGTAAAAAAATGGACCAGAATAAGAGATAGAAATCCTTTATATCCTTTTCAAGTGAAATCCGAATAATATTAGCCATTTTGATTCTCCTTTTTGATTAATTGATAATATAGTTCTTCAAAACCTGATACACCATGTTTCTTAAGGATGGTTTCCAGTCCCCCATCTTCCAACAACTTCCCTCGATCCATTATTAAGATTCGATCAGCTGTATTACGGACTTCTAACATATCATGGGAGGAGAATAAAACACTTTTACCTTGCGACTTTAAACGACGAATCATGTTTTGAACCTCTCGCTGTCCGCTTGGGTCAAGACCTGCTGTAGGCTCATCTAGAATTACCAAGTCTGGGTTGTGCAGCGTTGTGATACTAATAGCCAACCTTTTTTGTTGACCTAGTGATAACTTGGAAGCTAACGTATTCTTTACATCCAATAGACTATAATTTTTCAATATCTCTGCAATCTTTTCATTTGTCAGCCTTGACTGATAAAAAGTACTAAACAGCTTTAAATTGTTTTCCACACTAAAGCCTTCAAAAAAAGGTGTTGTTTGCAGCTGTGCACCGACTTTTTTATTAAAGTCTTTTGACCATCTCTTAATCATTCCTTTATCAGGTTCAGTTATCCCCAAGACCATACGAATCGTGGTCGTTTTTCCACAACCGTTAGAACCAATTAATGCAATAATTTCGTTAGAATAAATCGAAAAATTCAATTCATTGATTACTTTTCTGCCTTTAAAGCTTTTCTCAACATTTATAAATTCAATTAGCTTCATACATACTCTCCTTTGTATAATCAACTTTGACTATTTAGTGAAAATCAAAGCCACTATAAATGGCTTTGTTATTTTTGTTCAATAATGGCAATAGTAGCCTCAATAAGCTTAATCTGCGATTCAATCATTTCAAACATATGATTAAACACCACATTAGTTAATTGTGGAATTTCTCCTTGCAATGCTTTTTCTTTCTCTGTTAGACCACTTTTGACAGCTTGAGATTCAAGGATTAATTTTTCCTTATTTTTCGTTAGTTGTTCAATCGCTTCATCCTTAGGAAGTTGATAAGCAAGAGAAAGCCCAGAATATAAATCAGTGGGATAATTCACCTTTGAACTGCCAAGACACTCTAAAGCTAATTCTTTTTGATAGGCCTCTCCACTAGGGGTAATTTTATAAATAGCTTTTTGTCGGTGACCGCTACTTTCAATACTGGCCACTTCAATATACCCCTCTTTTTCAAGCTTTTTGAGAGCATTGTAAATCGAGCCTGGCAATACCCCAGCCCATCTTTGTGCATCATTCAGTTCAAGCATCGATTTAATTTCATAACCTGACATTCGCTGTATACTGAGCATAGCTAATACTAATAGTTTTGTCACTGGAAATACTCCTTTGTTTATTCAACGTTGAATATATAAAAAAGTTTAAGCATTTATTCACCGATTGTCAACAACTAAGGATTATTTTTTTCTCTTTTCAATGGAGGCTTCAAAACATACTAACAACACTCGGTATCCCGAACCTAGTCTCATTGTAAGGGTGCCAAAAAAGGAAAGAACAAAGCAAACATCTCTGAAAATAATATAGTTATCATACTCTCTGTTATTACTTTTATAAGAGAAAAGCAAAATATAACGGTAGGGAGAAGAGCCATTAAGGAAAAGGTGGTTTTTCGCTCTTTGGCTATTTTAACCATCAGTGCTAGCTTTATTTTTTTAGCCATCGTTACCTTAAATATAACTGAACCGCTGCCTTTTTTGAAATTACTGTTTGAAGTCATTTCCGCCTTCGGGACTGTAGGTCTATCGATGGGATTCACAGGAGATATATCAACGATTGGAAAATTGATCATTATTTTTGTTATGTTTTTTGGTAAATTAGGTCCACTTACTCTCGCATTTTCTCTAGCGCAACCGGAAATTGAAAAAATAAAATACCCTAGTGAGGATGTTCTAACTGGTTAACCTCATTTTTTAAAAGTAAGAATGGGCTTACTTGATAGATATGATATGCTCCCCTTAAGGTAAAATAGGTTTTTATTTGTCTATCTAAGGGAGAGCATATTAATTGGATGTCAGCCCTTCTTGCTTTTTTATCAAGCGTTCTTATGGGAGCCGTCACAATTAGGCATTCTTTTGGATAATCCACAAATGCAATCCTTTAAGCCTCTTCCCATAAGAATACGTTCCATCGATTTTTCAATTCTTGTCTCACGAGTTTTCGATTGCTTTGCTTGAGAAAAATACTGGAGATACCCCTTTTGTCGTCCAGGAGTTAAAGATGCAAAAGCAGCTTTCAAATCAGGCATTTCAGCAAATTTTTTCTCCAATTCTTCAGGGACGCTAAATTCGTTTTTCTCCTTTAAGGCTACTTCCAATCCAGCCTTTTCAACTTCAATCGCCTCATTTATATACTCTTTTATGATAGGCTCCAATTCAACAATTTCTTGAAGCTTCGTAAAACGAAGCTGGCGTGCAGCCTGCACATTCTCCGTTTGTTGGATCAGGATGCCGTGCTTATCTTTCAATAGAGCCCCTTTATGAAAAAGAATTGCACAATACTCCTTGAATCCATGGAATAAAAAGATATTCTTTCCATTGAGCGTGTAACAAGGGTGCATCCACTTAAAATCCTCTCTCAATCCACTAGTAAGAGCAATCTCTCGCAACTTCACAAATTCTTCCTTCCACTGTGTAGCTTTACTCAAAAACTCATCAACCTTTGGGTTACGAGTTGTCATGTCGAAACACCCCTCTTCTTTCTAGTTAAGAGACTCAGACTGTTCATCGCCAAAATTTAGTATAATCAGCTTTATCCTCTATATTAAATTCAATCATTTTCTCCAATAGCTCGTAATGAACAGGCTCAGTCCATTGAATTCGAAACAAACCTTTTGTAGCACTATATCCGGCCTGTGCAATATCATCCGCAAATCGCTCTATACCTGCTTCTTCAGGTGATATGCTCAGATGCTTCTTTGCTATTGATAAACCAATGATGTAGGTGCCGTGGTCAGAGAACATCGGTGTATTCCACTTGAATTCCGGTTTTAAATTAGGGAATCTTTCTGCTATCCATGTTAAAATAGCTTCAGTTCGTTCTCGATGCTCAGGATGATCAATACCTGCTAAATACTTTTCAAATATCTTCATACTTTCCCTCATAAAAAACTAGCCCCTTTGTCATGATAAATTTGCTGAAAAATGCACTATATGCTTATCTATTTTCTACTATATATTTTACTGCCTTACCAGTCAAAAAGGCATTCTAACAAAAAAAAGCCTTCCATTTTAAATGGAAGGTTCAGACTGTCGACAACATCCATCGAAAGGGCTCCCTATCGATGGATGTTATCATTTTTGGATTGAAATTGCGCTAAAAACGTTGATTTCCTCTCCAGATGCTTGCTTTCCGGGGGGCGTGCGCCGAGCCTCCTCCTCACGGATGCTCGTGTGGGGTCTCGGCTGTCACGCTATTAAAGCCGCTGTAAACTATCAATTTTTTTAATTTCAATCCACTCCCTCACACAAAGGGAGACTCAGCACCAACGTACAAAAAACTAGAGACGGAATTTCAATCCACTCCCTCACACAAAGGGAGACCGCAACATCTTGTAATCAACTAATACTTTGACACAAGATGTTGTGTAGCTCTCAACTCTAAAGTGTTCAAGGTCCACGATCCACTTACAAAAACAGGAAAATTAACGAAAAATCTCGGAAAACCTACCGGGGTTTTCATGTTCACTTCAGGTTTTCCAGTGCCGTCCCGCTATTCCCCAAGTTAAGCGTCTTCCGCTTCCATCAACTCGTTTGGCACCCCTCAAGCAGGTTGCCAAGTCCAAATGGCAATGTTCTTTAAGTTCATGGTAGCAAACGTAAGCATCGTCTGCATAGAATTATTTTTAAGACCTCGTAGGGTTGTCCATCGCATCCGCAAACCCCGCCCGCGCCACCCGAAGTGGAAATCAACCTACGCAATTTAGTTAATTCTATTATAAAAGAAAAAAGAGTGTAGACAAACTCGAAAATCTTCAAGTTTGTTTACACTCTGGCCTCTCGCATAAAAGCGAGAGGTCTTCTCAAGTATCAGCCCCATTAATTACGCGGATCAACATAATCTGGATAATCCGTTATGATCGCATCAACGCCCATTTCAAATAAGAAATCTGCCGCTTCTGGCGTCCGTACTGTCCATGAACCAATTTTCATTCCAAGGGAGTGCACTTGCTCTACCAATTCTTTTGTTACAATGCCGTAGCTTGGGTTAAACCAGTCTGCATAGGTTGAAAACTCCTGCAAAGCTTCGACCGTCGTATCTGCACGATTAGATGTTAAGACACCAATCGGAATTCGTGGGAGAAGCTCATTCACCTTCTTTACCGATTCAAAATTAAAAGATTGAATGATGATTTTATTATTTTTCGATTTATCCATGTTACGCTTTTTTAATGCCTCGGCTACTTGTGCTTCAATTCCTGGGTAAAGCTCAGGTGCCTTCAATTCTACTAAAATTCCAATTTTCCCACGATAACGATCGAGAATTTCATCGAAAGTCGGGATTAACTCTCCCGCAAATTCTGATCCAAACCAGCTTCCTGCATCAAGTTTGCGAAGCTGCTCCAAAGTTAATTCTCCAACTCTTCCCGTTCCATTTGTTGTGCGGTTCACAGTTGTATCATGAATCAATACCAGTTCACCATCTTTACTTCTTTGCACGTCGATTTCGATATAGTCCGCCTTCATATCAACTGCTAAATCGAAAGCAGCAATCGTATTTTCAGGGGCATAGCCTGATGCACCACGATGTGCAACATTATCGACCTTTTTTCTCTCCCCTTCTGTTATGCCATCTGCAAAAGCCTGACTAAATGGGGTCAAAAACAATGTCAACGCAACCCCTGTCCCTATCAACCATTTTTTACTCAAGTGAACCATCTCCTATCTAGAATTTGTATTCAACTGTATTCTAGAAAAGGGATGTTAAACTAGTATAGAGATATATTTATGGCTTCATAAAGACTATATGAACAAAACTCCGCCTTATTTCTTACGTTTTTTTACAAACTTTGCGCAAAATTGCTAGAATGGGTACACTTTACTGCTGCTTATTCCTTATATAATCCGGCATTCAATTGATATTTGTACAGCAAAAGTTGAAATAATATATTATTAGGTATACTTGAATTCTATTAACTGCTTCAGCTTACTCCGTAACCCAAAAGAATATCCTCGACAAAAATCAATTGGAATGCATTTCAAAAAAATGGTTAATGTCAAATTCACTCTTGCTTATTACAAAGACTGTTTAAAACCTTCATTGAATCATTTCAAAATGAGTCAAAGAAACGATTCCTTGCTCACTAAAACAGACATCACTGCGTCACTGTTACAAAAAGTGTTCCCCTAACATATCCGTTTGCTGCAATGGAGAATTCGTAAATTCCAGGTGGATAATCACGTCCTTCAACATCCAATATGATCTTGCCTGCTTCTATCGTATTGAGCTTGTATTTCCCAAGCCATCTTTTATGTGTCATATCCCAAATATCCGTAATACTTTCACGCCATTTTGGGTCATCTACAAAAGTTGCTTGGAATATATTCACTCCGATAACTTCTCCTGTTAAAACTGGAGGTTGAGGGGGCATTGGAACTTCCAATAATACCATTGCCGGTGGGTATCCAGTTGCATGAAAAGAAAGAGCGTAAGTACCTGGAACATAATAGTAGGATTTTAAGTTTATGCGTAATTTTCCCGGTATACTTCTATCTACCTCACTTAGATGAATGGGAGTCCCAGTTGTTTCATTATATACATTAGTGATGTTATTTCTCCATTCTGCATTATCTGGGAAAATGAAATCGAATATATTTGGTTCAACGATTTCCACAGTTAATTCAGGCGATTTGGGCTCTGGTATTTCAGGCTCTGGTATTTCTACCTCAACTGATACATTATCGTAACCTGGGGCTTGAAGAAAGAAACTTACCTTTCCTGATAAAGATGTCGAACCAAGTTTTAGAATCACTCTCCCCGGCTGGCTGACATCTAATTTAGTACGAAGAAAGTATTGACCGTTTGTGTTATCGTACACTTGAGTTATACTATTTCTCCAGTCCGGATTATCATAAAATTCAAAGACAATTTCATTGCTTTCTGTCACATAGGCAGATACTACATTAGGTGGCAAGTCATACTCGGGTATTTCCACAAAAAAAACTGCCCGTTCATACCCACTAGCGTCAACAGAGAACCCATGCCTTCCTGGCCCATAAGATTTACCTTCCACATTTAAGATCAATTTGCCTTCTTCTGTTGTGGTAAGCTTTGATTTTCCTAGCCATTCTTCATTTGTTATATCCCAAACATCTACTATACTCTCTCTCCATTTCGGATCATCAGAAAAAGTGGCTTGAAATAGTTCTGGGCCAATTGCCTCACCAGTTAGTGATGGTGGTGTGAAAGATTCTAGCTTTTCAATCGCTATCCTAACAGGCTCATAGCCTGCTGCTTCTATTCGGAATATATGGACGCCCGTCTCATAAACATATCCAGTTTGTTTTATCGTGATTTTTCCTTCCTGGCTTGTATCGACTTCACCCATATATATAGTTTGTTTTTTGGTTTCATTGTATACATACCTCACTTTTTCACGCCAAGCCGGATCATCTTCAAATTCAATAACAAATTGATTTATACCTGTGACATAGCCTCGTACTTCAGGTGCATCCTTTGGTTTTGGTACGTTTACAGTAAGGACTGCATCCTCATAACCTTCTGCTTTAATTAAAAATTCATAGGTGCCCGGTTGATAGATCCTGCCTTCCACATTCAAGATCAATTTGCCTACTTCTGTTGTGGTAAGCTTTGTTTTTCCAATCCATCTCTCATTAGCTATATCCCAAACATCTGTTATACTTTCTCTCCAGTTTGGGGCATCAGCAAAAGATGCTTGAAACTGTTGCGGACTAAGTACTTCGCCCGTTAAATTAGGTGGAATTAATACTGGCTCTAGTATTTCTATTATAAACTTCGCAGGTTCATATCCCTCAGCATCTACACGGATTGTATGGTTACCCGGCGTAAAATCTACTTTCGAAAGATCCATGATGATGATTCCGGGATTACTTGTATCGACATATGAAAGTGGAATGGATGAACCATTTGTTTCATTGACAATGGAAGTAATGCTTTCTCTCCAGTCACGCTGTTCCTCAAAAGTGACTTCGAATAGTTGTCCATTCAATAATTTTCCTGTCAAAGCAGGGGACTTTCCCCTAATATTATTGACAACTTTTACTTCAATCGGAGCTGAAACAACACCATACTCATTTATTGTGGATAATGTAATAGTATCGTCCTCTTGTAAATCAATATCTGCCATAGAGTATGTAATCTCTTCATCTTCTAATCCTTTTAATGGAATGGATTTGACATGAATGTTGTTCACATCAATTTGAAGAGAATTAGCACCTGAGTGGATGGCCTCAGTAGCAGTAAATATAATTTCTCCTTTTATGTCCACACCTGGATCTAAATCATTAAATCTTACATTCTCTATTGGCTTTACTTCATAGGCATATACAACCTCAACTTCCGAGTGGGCAGAAACTTTGGCATTCCTGTGCATGACAACTACTTTTTTTACCTTAGCGTTATTCGGGATTGAAACTTCTGCGGCATCTTGAACATTGACAAGGTCAATTAAACTGGAACCATCAATTGTGATATTACCATTATTGCTGATCGTTAAAATTCCCATTCTCCCATGGTTCACAAAATGAGAAATATTTGAGTCGGAGATATCCACATCATTTAGTTCTCCATAATTTACGAAAGAATTTCCTGAAACATCTTTTATATACAATGTGCCTAACAATTTTACAGGGTTTTCATACTCGACATCTGCTTTAGGAGTATCAACAACTAAGTCTCCAGTTATTAATCCTTGCTCCGAACCCACTTTGCGAATCTTGACATTTTCTATATTCGATCCCTTAATTGTTAAATCCCTTACTGTATCTACTTCTACATAAATATCCATCTTCGAATCAGTGGTAACGGTTATATCTCCGCCACCTCTCGCCTTGACAACGACAAAGTCATTTCCTCTCGCCACAGCATTTCGAATTGCAGCATCTACTTGCTGCTGGGGAGTTAGAGGTGTAGACCCACCACCGTGAGAAGGTGGCTTCTCTTCCTTTTTTGGATAGCCGATAAAATCACCAATTATTCGCCCACTCTCTTTTAAAACATATTTCTTGCCTTCAGTTTGAGAGGAAGTGGTCAAAACAACCGTATGATTATCTGTTTTTTCAATATGAACAATCTGTAAATCTGTTATCAAGAAATTTAATTTTTCAATATCAACATCCGTTTTATACGTTATCTCAACAGAAGTATTACTAATTGCTTTAATCCTCTCAATTTTTTCTGGTCCTTCATAATGATGGACATTATAAATAAACTGTGCTGCTTGAGCACGTGTAACAGGATTTCGAGGTTTAAAACGGCCATTCCCATCCCCCACAACAATTCCATTACTAGCCAAAATGTGAATGTCCTCAGAATAAGGATGTGAATCATCCACATCAGTAAATATCATTTGATTTTCTCGGTTCATCTCCACTTCATAAGTTTTGGCAATTAAATGTGCCAATGTTTGCCGATCTATTACTTGATTTGGATGAAAATATCCACCATTACCCTTAAATATATGGGGAAAGTGTTTTTGTAAAGCAGCCACATGCAAAAAGGCAAATGAGTTTTCAGGTATATCTATAAATGATTGCTTTTCTATACCATCCATATTTAGTTGAAGGGAGTTAGCCAACATTACTCTCAGTTCTCCACGAGTAATATATGCTTCTGGCTTGTATGTACCATCTGTATACCCACGGACAATTCCTTTTTCTTTCATGTAATCTATCGCTTTTTTTGCCCAGTGAAGATCTGACACATCAGTAAAATTACTAGCTAGTCCCTGCATGGGGGATATAGTTGAAACAGCCAATGACGATACAACAAAAGCAGTGATGAGTTTATGTTGTGTTTGTCCCATACTTGATTAATGATTCCTCACTTTCTATGATTATTTTTTTGTTTATGATTTTTGTCTCATTTCCCTCTGGGATCTTTCAATATAAGTGAATGGCTTGTGAAACAGGATTTCACAAGAGACAATATTGTTTAACAAAATCTTTTGTTATAATAAAATCTGTGCTCACGATTACTGATTTCGAAATTCAGTTTAATACGGTACATATAGTAGATTAATATAATAGCTGTGCCTATTTATATGAGTGTTGAAACCTTCCACTTACCCTTTTTTTACCTTCTTCTAACACTCCTTTCATTGAACTGGAAAGACCATCTATAGCTCTCTTCTTCTAAGGACTTATGACCTATCGCAAAATCAAAATAGAGTATACCAAATAAAGCGTTACACAAACGCAACAGGCTCCACAAATAGAGAGAAAGGGAAGATACTATGGCATTTCTTAACATTAATGATCGAAAGATACACTATGTATTTCATCCAGCTTGTGAAAGAAATTCAAAAACACTAATACTAATTCATGCAAATGCTGTTGATCTGCGCGCATTTGATTGTATACTTCCTTATTTAGGCCAATTCGTTTAATATTTTAACCTATGACCTAAGAGGTTATGGTATGAGTGACAATGACACCCCTATTGAAGAATTAGCTATTTCCCACTTCGTCACCGATCTAGAAGCACTTCTGCGGAACTTAAAATTAACGAAAGTACATCTTATTGGCTGGCAGATGGGGGCGCTTATAGGAGCTCGCTACACCTCAAAATATCCTGACCATGTTCTGTCACTGACCCTTATGGCTATGCCTTGCCATCCTCCGCACACGATAGAACAAATAAGAGAACACCGAAGTAAATTAGGAACGGGAAAGAGGCAAATTCCACATGAATACTTAGACACCCATGCTACCACGTTACCAAAAGGACATTCGGAGTTGATAAAACTTAGAAACTACGCCGAGACCATTTCCTTTGATCTTTATAAAAAGGTGATGGATTTAACAGTTAGTGCTGATCCTATCTCAGATATTGAAAAAGTAAGCTGTCCTATTCTTATTCTATCTGGTGTGAAAGACGCATTGTTCCCATCCCACTATTTACAGCACCAAACCTTGCATTTGCGACATTGCCGTTTTATCACCGTACTGAATGCTTCCAGTTTAATTGTGTTGGACCAGCCACTAGTAATAGCTGAAATGATTCTCGATTTTATTGAAGAGTCTCGCAGCGAAAATCAGATAGAAGACCCCTTTATTCAATCAATGGACAACCAAATTTTAGACTATGTTGTAAAAATACAGGAGGAGAGTCTGAAAAATTCTGAACGCTCAAATGAGTTGAGAGTGAACTTATTACAACAGTTTCAAGTGTTCATAAATGGGAAGGAGATTACAACTGGATGGAATAGGCGCTTTGCGAAGTCCCTTCTACTGTTTCTTGTTTTTAACGGTGCCGTATCAAGAGAACAAATTTGTGAAACTCTTTGGCCGGAAATACCACTTGCTAAAGCTAAAACAAATCTTCGTGTATGCTTATCATATTTGCGCAAACAGCTGGCGAGTGAAGAATACTTAGTGGTCGATCGAGAGCGTGTCATGATTAAAGGAAATCTAGTATGCGATGCGAAAACTTTTTTAAAGGAAGTCGAAAATGCTTTAGAGGAATTATCTCCAGATCGAAAAGAACAGAAAGTAAATCAGCTTATTCAGCAATTACCAACAAATTTCTTAGAGACACATCACGATGAATGGTTTATTCAATTACGTACACAAGCTGAGGGAAGAATCGCAGACCTTGTTCTTTGGAATGCTGAACAACTTGTACGCAAAGGGGAGTACGCTATTGCTATTCACCAACTAAGTAAAACCATTTCTGCAATCGGTGCCATCGATCTATATCAACCACTCATAACACTTTATGAAAAAGTAGGAAACCAGCAAAAAGCAAACGAATGGAGAAAGCAGATGGCAGATTGGTGGGATATAGAATCAGATCCCGATTCCGGGGCATCACTGTGACTTCATAAATTATGATCTATTCACGAATTTAAAAATACATACACTTTGCAAATGAATTTTGCCACTTGTATTGAAAAATTAGATTTTATATGTGGTCGATATTTTTATACTTCTAGTTTTCTACTGCTTTCTCCACAATTTAAGAGATATCAAATAATTTAGCTGATATCTCTTATTCTTAGTTTATTGCCTTCAATAATAGCAAAACGAAATAGGCAGAAGGTAAATTAAATGATATTCATAAAATAATTCACAAATTTTGTGCAAAAGGTTCTAAATAGCTGTTACGCTTTTTGCTATCGTCATTTTAATCGGTTCGCCAATCTTACTTCTTGCGGATGTATTCAATAAAATACCTTAATCCTGTTTTTTGAAAACGATGTTCTTTCTGCACTAACCACAATTCCCTTGTAATTTGGTAATCAGCGATTTTCACTTCACGAAGTGTACCATATTTCAGCTCTTTTAAAACGGTTAGCTTTGGAAGAATAGTGATACCTAGCTCTGCTTCTACAGCGCTCTTAATAGATTGCATACTGCCAAGCTCGAGTGAAATTTCAATTTCCTCAAAAATCCCCATTTCCCTTAACGCTTCTTCCACAATTAATCGCGTGCCTGAATTTTCTTCTCTCAAAATCATTCTCTCGTTGAGCAGTTCATGAATTTCAATCATGTTTCGATTTTTCCAGTGGTGATTAATAGGAACGATTAAAATTAGTTCATCTTCCGCAAACTTCTCGATGTTAAAACGGCCATTCTTCACTGTTCCCTCTACAAGAGCAATATCTATTTCATTATTGTCTAATTTCTCTAAAACCGTCGGTGTGTTGGCAATCGTTAAATTTAATTTGATTGCTGGGTGTTGTTTTCTAAAGCTTCCTAGTATGCCAGGTAATAAATATTCTCCAATCGTTTGACTCGCGCCTACATGTAGAGAGGTTTCTTGATTTCCAACGATTTCATTTATCGCTTCATGTGACCTTTTAATATATTCGACCATTTCCTTTGCAAAAGGATACAGTGCTTTTCCCGCTTCAGTGAGTACAAGCTTTCCATCTGTTCGTTCAAATAATAATGTTCCATAGAGTTCTTCCAATTGATGTATTTGTCTTGTCACCGCTGGCTGTGTAACAAAGCTGATTCGCGCCGCTTTACTTATACTTCCTTCCTCAACTACAGCGCAGAACATTTTTAAACTATCAAGGTTCATGGTATAAATTCCACCTTTGCTTTTCACCCTAAACTATTTGTTTTCTATGAATAAAATGTACCACTAATTTAAAACGAAAGCTTTGTCTTTTTATTTATCTATTCAATTTCTCTACTCTATCGTCGAAGCCTTGCCAATTACTTCATTTTTCACTAAGTATGTCCTTCAATTCAACAGGTATTACATTTATTTATAGGCTATAAAATATTATCAATATGCAGCACCTCTTCTATCTGATAATTTAAAGATAACAGAGATAAAGGAGAACAAAACATGGAAATAGCGACTGGACTGCTAATTCTCGCAGTAGGCATGATTGCTGGGGGCTACGGAACAATTGTTGGCGCAGGCGGAGGATTTATATTTGTACCGGCACTGCTTCTTTTATTGCATATCGATCCTGTAAGTGCATCTGCGTCAGGCATTGTCATTGTTTTTATAAACTCTCTATCCGCAGTGGTTGGCTACGCCAAGCAAAATAAAATTAACTATCGAACGGGAATGTTCATCGGGATCGGGGCATTTCCTGGCTCCATACTTGGAGTTTGGTTGCTGCAGCTATATTCATCCAGTTACTTTTATATTATTTTCGCCACCATTCTAGTGGCGCTAGGGATTTTTTTGTTTGCAAAAAATTCCCCTTTTAAAATTCTTCAGAGTCAAAGGGATACTAGCATTAATATGGAGGCAAACACTTCCGATAGTGCGTTGGAAATGGAAACACGGCCCCTTCCACTAAAAGGATTGTTGCCACTTGGTTTTCTCATGGGAGTATTGTCAGGTTATCTCGGGATCGGAGGAGGTTGGCTTCTTGTACCAGTTTTAATCTACTTTTTTAAAGTCCCAACACATTACGCAACAGCTACTTCGATTTTTGCTCTTGCTCTTTATTCAATAATTGGAGTTGCTGCACAATTCGTTTATAACAACATCGATTGGTTGACCGTTCTTTGGGGAGGAATTGGGGTCATGATCGGTTCCCAAATTGGGACACGATTATCCGAGCGAATTCCTAGTAAAATGATTATGCAAATGCTCTCTGTTTTATTGATTATTATTGGTCTGCGAATGTTTTTCGCATAAATAACTGTACTATAGTCTTTTTAAGTTTGGACAGGACCCTTTAAATGAACCCTCTTTTTTTGCCATACGTTAAAAGACTCTCATAAGGATCTTCAAGGTCTAATCCAAGAACTTTACAAAACGCCGCTTCTGTCTTAAAGCCTTGTTGTTTAAGGGTAATCACGTCTGCTTTTACGTGGGAGAACTCCATAATAAGCGCATGTTCTATTATCATATGGAGGTAGGCATTCTGTTTTTCTACTGGCTGCGGTTGGCCAAATAATTCAAATTCGAACCCGGCAAAAAGGAAATTAGCCTTCACAACCGGAATGCCTCTCATGAAACGTCTTTTTATTTGAAAATTTTCTTTATCATGGTAAAGTTCCGTTATCGCCTTCTCGAATTGTTGTAAATCATGAACTTCCATAATGATGTCTAAGTCCGAACCTGCAATATCAATTTCAATCGGCAATGTCCCACAAAGAGTAGGATCATACTCAGAGAGTTGTTCCATAACTCCTAAAACTTCAATTGCCTCATAAGCTCTCTTTTGTTTTTCATTTCCCTTTTTCAAATAGTTTATGTTTTTGAACATCGATATCCTCCCAAGTAGCAAAATTCTTCTCCCCGTTTTAAAAAGACTTTCTATAAATAGCTTAAAGTTGGGACAATGCAGTTTGCTTGATACATCCTATCTAATTCAGCTCTTGTTGCCCACTTCATATCTACAACCTTATCTGCTCGAAGGATCGTTTCAATCATTTCGAAATTCTGCCACACATCATAGCAATCTCGACGTTCACCCTTAGTACACTTCCATTCAGATCCGGTTCTAATTCTTTAATTTCTTAATGCGCCTCGAGACTTTTTTTACCTTTTAAGATTAAACACCTTTCCTTATAGGTTTTGAACACGCGGATCATTTGGATACATTTCCTTTATGTTTATCTTTAATTGATCAGCAATTTCTCGGTAAGTTAGTAGGTTTCCGTTTATTAATTTTAGATAAATATTCACTGGATCAGCAATATTTTGCCGAATGGCATTTCCAAAAGGGGATGTAAACTGATGATCATCGATATTCGCTCCAATCTTCTCTTCGGACATTTCCGCATATTTTAGAGACTCGTTCAAATCACTCAGTAGTGAAAGTTCAGCCAACAATTCAAGCTCATATCCTTCTAAATCTTCTCTCTTCTTTAACATCGCTTTTGCCTCGAAAAACTGCGATTGCTTAACCAATACATGAGGCATAGATCTACTTACAAAAAAGTTATTTGGCTCTAATCGAAGCACCTCTTCATAAATATTCTGAGTCAACCTATAATCTCCCTTAACTTGGTACTCCTCGGCTTGAGCGATTAATTTGTTAATACTTTCTCTCCTTTCTAAATAGCTACTCAATAATTGTTCACTATTCATCCCTACTATTTTACTAAGAGCTTGTTCTAAATCCATATCCTTTAAAGCTATTAAAATCTCAGGGATAGCCGCCATTCCAAATTGATCGACGAGCTCTTTTACAACAAAATAGCTTTGGAGATATGGATCAGCATTCCCATCTCTTTCCTTATAAAAGGATGTGTTCGTCATTAATTCTTCAAAATCCACTTTTTCTATCTGGTTGATATCAACCTCAGTATTCCTGTATCTCATTAATTCGGCTATTCCTTCGTTAAACCAAGTAGGTATGCTTTCACCAGAGATCCCATGCTCCTCTAAAAATCGATCCGTTCTGTAATGGGCATACTCATGATGAAATAAATTCTCGAATTGAGAGCCTGATACCATAATTTCACTCTTAAGGTGGATAGATTCATTTAATGGAAGGTAATATCCACCTGATTTTTCAGAGGAAGAGGCAGCATGAAAAGCCTCTTCATTAGCATACACGATAACAGTCAGTGCATCAGAATGACTGCCATATAATTTATTTAACTCCGCTTTTGCTTTTGGATATATCGCTTTTATCATTTCCACCGATGTCCTGTCTTCTTTTTCAAACTTAATCTCCAGACCTTCTATATTCTCAGTAAATAGTTCCATATTTATGGGATTTAATGTTCTTTCGTTAACTAAATTGTGAACGAATTCATTAAATACAGTTTTCACCTCATGTATAGCATATACACTAAACAGGACAAGAAAAATAAACACAACCGTTAGGATTTTAAGAACATTTTTCAATTTCAACTTTCTCCTTTTTTAAAAAATAATGGTTTCCTAATCTCTTAGTTTGAAATAGTATCCCTTATAATTAAACACATTCTCAAATCCCAAATTCTCCGCAATCGCTACAGACGGCCAGTTCTCTTCCATGCAATCCCAATAAGGAATATTACCATTCTCTAAGCAATCTTTTACAAAATAATGGGCAATTACTTGCGCTAGTTTTCTGCCTCTATGCCCTTGGAGGGTTTCAATTGCGATGCAGTGAATGTTTTCAACGACAAATCCTGAAAGACAAATACTAACAATTATATTATTGAATAACACACAGTAACCTTTACCATTATTCAAAAAATAATCAGAAGAAGTCCAAAATTCAGAAATTTTCAAACGTAAAAAATCCATATTTTTTATGGAAGAATCCTTTAAAAGTTAAGAGCTGATTTTTGTCACGGTATAGCCTGGTTCGATTGAATACGATTTTTCCTTATCAGTAGTTTTTGATAACGTGTATACCTTTTGATTCCAGGACTTTAAATTTCGAGAAGTAAATAACTTCTCGATTACTGTATCCCATCCTTGATGATTCCCTAATCCTTCAAACCATTCTAAACCTACCTTCCTTGCCTCCGGTGCAATCACAAGGTCTAAAAAACCGTTTATTTCATAATTAAATGCATCATTATGCTCATTACCAATAAATACGAAACCATCATTATTGCCTAACCAAAACCAGCCCAGTAGTCGGTGATATAGGATGATCCACAAATATTCGCCCAGGATTAATTCCTTCTACAATGGCTTTCACTTCTAATTGACCAGCTCCATTTATAATGCTTTTACATTTATGAAAATCTTCCTTGCTTAACTCACAAATCATGCAGTATTCCACCTTTTCTCATGTTAACATTATAGATTGTTGAGCATAAATATAGTTTGCCCAACTTCAGTTATGCATACTGTAACGCTTTCTTGATATATTTCTCGTTCGCATCAAGATTCAAAAATTAGAAAACTGCTCAATAACTGCAGAGTCAATTATACTCATACCGATTCAATTTTTAAATAATGCGTTGTGCTAACGAGGGCCTGTTAATCTGGAGGCACTCCTTCGCTCAAAAGAGTAAATCCTTGGCTCATATTAACCAAAGTCAGATTAGACTTGCCAAATATTTACCTTTAAAGAACTAACGAAGATAGTGGACAATAATCTGATAAATTGCGATAGAAAGTCCTAGTAGACTTGCTTTCATTTTTGAAGGATGATTGCTTTTACTGCGGTACAAATACAAGAAAAGAATGATAAATCCTAGCGGAATCCATAGTTGAAATTGACCTTTTTCCGTACTTTGAGAATATATAGGCGCAGCATAAGTACCAATTAAAAAATATAAGAAAACTTTATAACGTCCAGTCTCCAATTGCCTACTCCACCGCATTAAGAAAAATAAGATAATAAGTCCGACAATCGTAATATGTAACGGTGGTAGCATAAGAGCTCCATTTCCAATTGGAATTTCCATTACAGCTTCCTCCTCCTTTTTAAATAGCACCTCTCCATATTACCATAATCATCCAAAGTGTTTCTGAACATTTTGTTTCAGACTTTCTAAAAAGAGGCTACTTACCCAATACTCCCTTTTTTCAATGACAATTCAAATAACATTCATTATACTTAATATAACTTTATAAAGGAGCGATGAATATGAAAAGCTTAACACTTACTTTCACAAGCAAATCGGAGAGTATGTTAGCTTAAAATCTATTTTTGTAAACCTATTCTCCGATTTGAGTATCCAAATCTCATAAATCGGAGGAAAAACATTGAAGATCAAAAATATCTATTATTTAGTAACTAGTTCACGTGCATTTATGATCCAAATGGTATTTACATTGAATGCTATTTACTATGTAACTCAGGCTGAGTTAAATCCACTTCAGCTAGTGTTAGTCGGAACTATTATGGAATTATCCATTTTACTATTTGAAATGCCAACGGGACTAGTGGCTGACTTTTTTGGAAGGAAAAAATCCTTAGTCGTCGGGACGTTCAAGCTGCCCATCTACTTGAAGGGAGTTTTCCAGAATTTTGGGCAATTGCCATTGGGGCTATTTTATGGGGACTAGGTTGGACGTTTATTAGCGGAACAGAAGAGGCATGGATTTCTGACGAATTGGAAAGCAAAGAATTGGAGCAGGTTTTCCTAAAAGGGGCACAATACAGTTCAATTGGAAGGTTTAGCGGGATCATTGCCAGCCTTCTGGTTGCCGCTTTATTTTCAGTTCAAGCAACTATTTTGACTGCTTAGTGGGAATGATTGCCCTTTATACATCTGTACAAGTTGGGATGGCTTCTTCTACGATCTTGATTATTCCCACATTGTATTTTTTATGGTCATTGAGAAAAGTGACATAGAAGAAAAACCTTTAAGGAGCCCAGGCAAAATGCGTAGCTTGGGCTTCCTTACTCATATTTCCCAAAAGTTTGGTTGCATTTATCCTAAAAGTTCAACGGAAGCCACGAAAACTAGCATTACTAACTACAGTTCTGCATACAATAAACGAAAAAATTCATTTTCGCTTGAGCATGACTGCTCAGCACTGTTAATGACCATTAACTAGACACTTAGCTTGGGAGAAAACATGATGTTTGATCTGTTTGCACCTTATCCAATTATAATAAGTCTCATAAGCATCCTTCTTAATATCATTATTGCGATAGCAGGGATACTGCCTAGCACTTTCGTAACGCTTGGAACAGTTAGTGCTTTAAACTTAAATTTCGCCATTATCATATTAATCATTGGTGAAGCAGCTGGTGCCATTATTAGCTTCACCCTATACAGAAAAGGACTGCAAAAATTATCTGCATTTCCTCGCTTCAACAAACTAGAAAATCGCTATTTAAGCAAATTAAAGGAGTCAGATGGAGCTCATGCTTTCTTTATTGTTATCTTCCTAAGAGTGCTTCCCTTCGTACCTTCTGGCATTGTCACACTTACTGCAGCCATAAGTAAATTGAAGGTATTGCCTTTCTCTATCGCCAGTACAGCTGGCAAAATTCCCGCTATTATGATAGAAGCATACTCCGTTGTTTATTTTTTAACCCTCGGGGTTGAATGGCAAATTTTGGTTGGGGTTGTTATCTTATTTATCTATCTCATCTATTTAACCTTTAAGAAATCATTTAGAAAAAGCCGCTGACTTTGTATGGGTACACTCAAAATTATTCGAAATTCACTAGTCCTAGATGATACCTGATCCACAATATCTTTATAAGAAAAATGAAACAAAAGTTAGTCGTTTGGCAAGTGCAGACCACTTTGAATGATGTTTACAATGTGGATGAAATGACTCCCATCCTCATCACCTTAAAAAACGAAAGGATTGGTTCCCCTTAATACCAATCCTTTCTCTATTTTTAAGCTCAAAGCTTTTTCATATGGTGGCGTTTACGATTTCGATTTTTCAAGACTGCAATTCCAGCAAAAATCATCATAAACGAAATGATCATAAAAGCATTTAACTTCTTGGAATCGTCCTTTTTTTCAACTAAATTTGGTTCATCTACTGTTGTTGTTTGTATTTCAGGTATTTCTATTTCATGAATCGGATATGATGTAATTTCATCTCCATATTGATTCTTAATTCTTAAAAGACCATCCGTTGTCATTTCTTCGTTAAATTCTTCGTTTTGTACAAGCGGAAATTTATATTCTTCTTTTGTGACAAAGATTCGCTCACCTAAAGTAAATTCTTTCCCTTTAGGAATAGAAGCAAAATGATAGTTGGCAAAAGCATAATCAAGTAATTCTACTGTATCATTGTAGATTTCGGTTTGCGTGGCTCCCTTTAAAACGACAGCAATTACTGACATCTCCCCTCTTTTTGCCGTCGTAATTAACGTTTGGCCTGATTGATTAACATAACCATTTTTTCCGCCAGTAACTCCATCATATGGCCGCCCTAACAACAAACGGTGATGCGTGTAGATCGTCGTATCCCAACTTTCACCATCCCAATCTAATTCTCTCGTTCCAAAAATTTCGCGAAACACTTCATTTTTCATGGCGTATTGGGTAAGTAAAGCCAAGTCTCTTGCTGTAGTCGTATGTTCCGGATCAAATAAACCATGAGGATTGATAAAATTCGTATTCCTTAAGCCTATCTCTTTTAAATAAGCATTTAATTCATGGGCAAATTCTTGCACAGACCCATGCAAATGTTCCGCAATCGCTACACCCGCATCATTTCCGGAATTAATCAGCAAACCTTGAATAAGCTTTTTTAATGAGACTCTTTCTCCCACCTCTAAATACACTCTAGTGCCATCAACTTGTCTGGCCTTTTCACTCGTCGTAGCAATCGCCTCTAAGTCCCCGTTTTCGATTGCATATATGGCAGTCGCTACCTTTGTTAAACTAGCAGGATACATAAGTACATCCGGATTTTTTACATATAAAACTCTACCGCTGCCCTCTTCTATTAAAATGGCAGCTTCACTTGCAATTGTAGGCTCATCCAGTAGTTCATTTGCATAAGCAGTAGAATTTGAAAGCAGATTTACACTTAAAACAATGGTTAAAATCATAAAGGTTATTTTACTAAATCGATTTAAATTTTTTAAATGTTTTAGTTTTTTATTCATACTTCCATTCCCCATGTTTGTAATTTAAATCAGCACAAAAATTTTGTGCAAAATCTTCAGACACAAACCTTATTTTATCCAGAAGTAAAAAATCCATTTTCCTATAATTATTACCTATGACCTATATTAGCATATTTTACATGACAAAAGACTCACTATATTCGAAACCAATACGATTTATTTAACACTTCTCGTAATTAAGCTTGGTTTCTTTATCCTTCCGTGTAGCTTTCTTTTAAAAAAGCTTTGTTAAACTCTATGGTTGATTAAACGATTTTTGGCACATTTCGTGTGAAACCTTAGTTTCACACGCCTTTCAGTTATACTGAAAAGTCTTCTGATTCCATGAAGCGATGTGAGAAAATAAGCCAAATATCAACACCGACATATAACAAAGCCTTTAGATAAAACACTCTATTCACATTGTACCCTTAGTAGCGATTTCAAAGATATTAAATCTTCATGATATTTTTATAACAATATAACAATTGAAAAAGCAGATAATAAAAAAGCCTATTATAAAGTAATCCGGAAATGATGTAAAAGTGTTGCCCCTTAGTCCAAGGGAAGTTTGACCAGAACGATCCCCCGTTGCCTCTATAAGACAAATTCCTTTGTTAATATTGCACTTTAAAGAATTGCAAAATAATAAACTGTCGGAAAAATCCCTTAAAAAAAGCAAGTGAGGCTCATTCACTTGCATTACTTGGTTTTGTCTGAAAGTTTCTGATTCGTGGGGACAGATAACGCTTGAGACTGACCTGGTTTTGTCCTCATGTGTCGTTTATGAGAACAAGGTTTGCTCTTTTTTGACGATCTTTGTCCTCATGGGCCCTTCATGCGGACACGCTTGACTCTTTTTTGGTGATCTTTGTCCTCATAGGCTCTTTATGCGGACACGGGGGGCTCTTTTTTGGCATTCTTTGTCCTCATGAGCCCTTCATGCGGACACAGGATGCTCTTTTTTGATGATCTTTGTCCTCATGGACCCTTTATGCGGACACGGGATGCTCTTTTTTGACGCTCTTTGTCCTCATGAACTCCCTATGCGGACACACTTGGCTTTTTTTGGACTTCGTTTCTCCTCATGAGCCCTTTATGCAGACTTACTTACCTCGGTGCTATTCCACTTTGTAAAAGAAAACCGAAAAGAACAAAATCGCTAACGCAACTCAATTAATACCCAAGTGTTGATTACTCCCTTGGGTCTTTCCTCGCCTGTATCATCGCTCCATTACAAAAAGGACAAACTACTTCTTCATTTTCTTCTAAATAAAAATGAAACTCCTCCACTACATAATCTGGAGCTTCATCTTCTTTGCCACAGTCTCTAAAATTAAAATGATGAATTTCATTTCTTCATTCAACTCGAATGGATCTTCTTCATCAAACCATTTCAAACATTCATCCTGCTCTTTGTTTTTGCCCACAGTTGATCCTCCTCATCGTTTTGATCGATTCCCTATCCTCAGATACTAGAATCCATAATCTGTATTCCAGATCTCAACTAAGCCCATCTCTCTATGACAATGAGGACAATCCGATACTCAGCTATCGCTGGTCTTGCCAAATATCTACCGATGTTCTTTGCTGCACCCTTAGCGTCTTTCATTTTCTTTTGTTCATTCACATAGAATCTTTTCGAATATCGTTGATACCGTTCATTAATCAGATTAAGAACACTTTGGTTTTCAGGAAACCATTTCTTTAACAGATCTCACACGACTTTTTACCAAGACTTTCTCAAAGATCCATAAGGAATATATCCACTTGGCACCCATTCATTTCGATGATCTAGGGCACCTTCCGTAACCAAAAATGCATTTGTCTATAGTTTCAGGTGAACCAGATATATGCCAGCCTTTACATTTCCAGCTCCACAGATTATAATCAATTCTATAAACTCGATTTCAATGAGCATATCATTCATATTAGAAGAGGTGCGTTTTGTGAGTGCGGTAGTTTCTAAATAGGATAAAAAATTAAAGGAAATAAGGATGTTTTAATAACGGGGGATTTACCCCTTATTTTGTTTTGGACTTATTTCCGCCTATGAAGATACCTACCCTACTTTAAAAACAAGCGCGTAATTTCATAATTTGAACTATCCCATTGATAGTTTTATTTATGTATTTTACTATTTCCTTGTAAACGTAAAAGCTGAGGTATCTGCCTCAGCTTTTTTTATTTGTTAACAACTCATTGAAATCCTGACGCTAGGTATCTTCATTGCTGATAAACTAATCACATTGAGGAGAGTAAAAACATGAATATAAGTACTTTTGAAAAATTACAATTCAACGAATTAAAAGAGATCGTAAAAAATTATTGCATTAGTGGATTAGGCAAACAACTAATTGATAAATTACTGCCTAGCTCTAACTTAAAAATTGTCAAGCAGCGCTTAACCGAAACATCTGAAGCACGGGTTATACTTGATGCAGGAGGAAACGTACCATTTATAGGTGTTTCTAACATTGAACACATTATCGCTAAATTGGAAAAAGGCATCATTTTAGAGCCAACAGAGCTTATAAGTATTTCCGACTTTTTACGGGGATGCCGAAAGATTAAACATTTCATGATCAATAAAGAATTTTCTGCACCTACATTAGCGTCCTATGCTAATTCCATGACAGAATTCATGGAGATAGAGGAGGAAATTAATTTATCGATTAAAAACAATCAGGTTGACTCGTCCGCCAGCAAAGAACTCAAACGTGTTCGCGACCATATCACAACAACTGAACAAAAAATAAAAGAACGTTTAAATAAATTCTTAAACAGCAGCGTAAATAGAAAATATATTCAGGAATTCATGATTTGTATAAAAGATGACCGTTATACAATACCTATAAAAGCCTCATACAAAAATCAAGTACAGGGAACCGTTATTGAAATATCTTCTAAAGGTTCGACAGTCTTTATGGAACTTAATGTGGTCGGAAAATTAAGTGGTGAATTAGCAACTTTAAAATCTGAAGAAGCTATGTTGGAATATCAAATACTAGCCACTTTAACGGGGCTAGTGACAGAAAATCTCCAGCTTATTAAAATTAATATCGAGCTTATCTCCCTTTACGATATGACTTTTGCCAAAGCTAAATACAGCAAGCATGTTGATGGAATTGAGCCAAAAATCAATAATTTTGGAAAGATGAACTTAATCAATTGCAAGCATCCATTATTATCAGGTCATGTTGTTCCGCTTCAATTTCAGATTGGAGGCAGTTATCGAAGCTTGATCATTACTGGACCTAATGCGGGAGGAAAAACAATTGTACTGAAGACAATTGGTCTTGTTACTTTAGCTACTATGTCCGGGTTCCATATTACAGCTTCTAAAGAATCGGAAATTGCAGTATTTGACCATATTTTTGTAGATATCGGTGACAATCAGAGTTTAGAAAATGCACTAAGTACATTCTCTTCACACATGAAAAACATATCAGAGATACTTCAATCGGTTAACAACAATACACTTTTACTATTTGATGAGATTGGCAGTGGAACAGAACCAAACGAAGGGGCAGCTTTAGCAATCTCCCTATTAGAAGAGTTTTATCTAAAAGGATGTATTACTGTTGCCACAACGCATTATGGAGAAATAAAACGTTTTTCCGAAATGCATAGTGATTTTATGAACGCTGCCATGCAATTTGATAATGAAACATTGGAACCATTATATAAGCTTCTCATCGGAAAATCCGGAGATAGTAATGCATTATGGATCTCACGGAGAATGAACATTCCGGAAAATGTTCTAAAAAGAGCCGAAGATTATATGAAAAAGAAAGAATATCGATTGGAACAACTAAATGAAAGCAAAATCAAAAAGCCAAATATAGTTGTTGAAAAAGCAGAGAATATTATCAATTACCAAAAAGGGGATCGTGTCAAACTACTTGACTATGACGACTTCGGAATTGTGTACAAAGAAAGGGACAAGTACTATAACGTTACTGTGTTTTATCAAAATCAATTTATTGAGATAAATGAAAAACGACTGTCTTTAGAATTAAAAGCTACAGAATTATATCCAGAGGGCTATGATTTAGACACTTTATTCATTGATTATAAAACCAGAAAACTAAATCATGATATTGAACGAGGTTCAAAAAAAGCACTTCGTAAAATTCATAGAGAAATACGAAAAGATAAGTAAATAAAAAGAAAGGCGTAACAGAGGATTTATTTTTAAAGAATGTACACGTTAGAAGTCGACATGGTACCTAGCTCGTAAACCTGCCGGCAAACAAAAAGAGCCCTTTTAATAGAAGGGCTTCTGATTATGGATCTTATCTTACTAAACCAGCTAATAGGAGTCAAGAACTTCTTATTAAAATATTTTTTCTACCGTGTTATACTTTTTGAAGGCACGCCAAATAACCCTCCAAATTCCGTTTGGTAGGTTTTTCATTAGTTGCTTTTTCTTGTTGATTAAGCCAAATCTAGGAATTGCTCATTTCTTTTTAGGATTGCATAAATCCAGTGTAAAAGCTTGTTTACGCAAGCTATCATCGCTACTTTTGAAGGCTTTCCTTCTTTTCGTTTCCGATCATAATACTCTTTTAGCTTCTTGTTCCTGGAGCTTCTTATACCGCATAATACGGCCATATACAAAGCGTACCGTAATCGGCTTGAACCTCGTTTGGTAATATGATTTATCGTAGCGGTGAACTTACCTGATGAATGGACACTTGGATCTATTCCTGCGTAAGCTACAAGTTTCTTAGGGTGATTAAACCGGTCAATTTCTCCGATTTCGGAAATAATCGTTGCCGCGATTTTTTCTCCTATACCCGGAATTGACTGGATTATCTTACATTCTTCAATTTCTTCTGCCAGGACATCTATCTGTCTCTCCAAGCTGGATAGGTGTTCCTGGTATTGAAGAAGCATATTGATGTACATATCCAAACTGAACAACTGGCTCTCATAAACACCTTGTTGGAAAGGATTCCGCTTAGCTGAAGCCATTAATTTAGCTGCCTTCTCCGTCATCCAACTTTGGGACCGTTTAATACGCATTTCCTCAATTCGTGACATTATCTTTTCTTCCCCTGCCATCAGTATATCTTCAGATGTCGGAAACTCTTTTAATATTTTGAGAGAAACTTTCGAAAATAAATCCCCGAAAACTCCCCTGTATTCAGGAAATATCTGATCAAGAAGGGTATGGAACTGAAGTTTTGCTTGGATGTAAAGGTTCGTAACGGTTTCATATTGCCTTGACAATGTTCTCAGATTTAGAAGTCTCAGTCCTCTTTTCTTATACGGCTCAAATTCTTCCTTGTAATAAAGAACACAAAGTTGATATGCATCAATCGCATCAGTCTTTACCTTTCTAAGGCTTGTTTTCTTAGCTTGATAAGAAATAATTGGATTAACCAAGATGTATAGATACTGACTTCCTTCAAGACATTGAATAATTGGTGTATGGTAATGTCCTGTAGATTCAAGAATAACTGCTGGTCTAACCCCAGTATTTCTCTCTATCTCTCTCAAAAAAGAAATAAGCGAATCTAAATCCTCCTTGGTATGCTTTACACTAAAACTTTTCCCGAATGGCTTGTCTTTATCCAAAAAAGCCTGTACCTCACTTTCTCCTTTGGCTACATCTAAGCCAATGACTGGATTCATTAATATCTCTCCTCTAGTTTTATTCACCAGTAACCCCTATACCTTCCTGTAGTTACATAGCTTCGCTTGTTATACGAGATCATTTGTCCCAACCAGCCTCAAACATCATTCTACAAGTAGGGGGTGAACAGTTTAGTTGACGAGATCTAACTCCCACGCACCCGTACGTTCTACCCTGGCTACTGAAATAATAGGTCCTATAAAAAAAAGAGCAACCAGTAAAATCTGGTTAACTCTATAATACGAAAACACCCGTTAGTGAAAACTGGAAATATGTTTTAGTGAGGTGTAAATTCTATTCAGGATTATTATCAAATCAGGTTTAACTGTTATCCCAGAATGTGAACCTTCCTTTAGAGATATATTTTGGGCGTTATAATGCACAGTAGGAATAAGCTATTCATTCTCCCGTGCTAATGATTATAACACTTGCTATTAGTATCTACTACTAATTTACAGACCAATTAAATTTATCATTCAACTGATCTGCACGTTTTATATCTGAGATTCCTTAATAAAACGCCCTTAATTAAGATAGACCCATTTCTGATTAACGCTAGTACTTTTTTCATACACATTATTGAAAATTAAAACATCAAAACTCTTTATAATCGAAAGTAAGTTATTCCACGAGCTTGCCCGATTGTGGAATAAAGAAATACTCTATTAAGCAACTTGTTTTAATAACTGGTTGCTCCATTAAACGATTGCACCCTGTTACTTGAATAACTTATACCAATACAAAGTGGTCACTATATTTGGATTATAGGACTGTTTCATTGTGTCAACTCCACCTAGGATGAATCCTTGTTTCACATAAAATCTGCATGCTCCAAGATTATCATCTTGAGCCTCTAGTGACATTCCGATAAGCTTTCTTTGTTTTGCCCACTCTTCCGCTTTAGTTAAGAGCAACTTCCCGATTCCATATCCTCTAAATTCTTTTTTGGTCGCGATATTTTCAATATAACAGAAGCGATTCCAATCCTTAATGATTCTAATTTGCCCAATGCAATGATTATTCTTATAGGCTAAAAAAAGAGCCTTATCTTCCCGGTTTATATATTGGCTCCAATCAAGTTTATCATCTGGGAAACGAATTTCTTTTGTTTCATCGAATAGATTCTCTTCAAAAGACCATTTTCCTGATTGAAAACTGGGTACAACCTTACCAAACACTTTAAAATCATCATTTGTTTTATTGATGTCATCAATTAATTCATTCTTTAATGGAGTAATTATGATTTCCTCTGCCATATTCATTTTGACACCTTCCCAAACCGAAAACTAAACCCTATTCAACATTACTGCTCTGTTAATGCAATAAGCAATCGCTTCGCCATTATGTAAAATCTTACATTTTTATTGAATAATAATTTAATAACCATAGCGCCATAAACCATTACGTTCCTGTATAGAATCATTTTGTATAGTTCTGTCTAATAAAAAACAAATGAAGAAAAATGAGTTATTTTCTTCATTTGTTTTTTTAGATTGGAACTTTTCAGACAGCTCGATCTCAGCTAGTTCCCGTTCTGACTTAATTTCTTGCGTAATTGCTCAGCTGCTGTCAAGGCAGCATTATCATGTAAGATCTCTCCTGGTTTACTTCCCTTTCCTAAAATATAACCATCCAATTTCCCACCAAAATAACCCATTATATGCTGAAACGAAAGAACTAGGGGTAAACCTTTTATATGTGGTTCATCACCACCCACCGCAATCAGGAAAGCTTTCTTGCTTCCCATTTCTTGACGGAACTGAGGGAACTCAGAATCTCTCAACGTTTCAGTCCAGCGATCGACAAAATTCTTCATAAGACCAGACATCGTGTACCAGTAAATCGGGGTGGCAAAAATCAGAACATCATGTGCTATGACTCGTTTAATAACACTATTATAGTCATCTCCTAGATCTTGAAAGCCCCTTTCAGAATGACGTTGATCGTCGATTGGAAGAATATGATAATCGCGCAAATAAATTTTCTCACTCTGCAATCCTTCAATCGCATATTCAGTTAGTTGCTCTGTATTTCCGTTCTGCCGTGCACCACCGTAAATCACCGCTATCGACATATTACCCGTCCTTTCATGTTGAGCATGTATTTGTAAAAAATATCTAATATCATTGTAACAAGTTCTTATCAGAAAGAAAAAAAAAGCGATTTTCTTTGCTGTCGGCTAAATAGATATACAAAATCATCCAGAACTCAATGGTTTCAATGTTCAATGATTTTTCAATTTTTTATATGCTAATGGGGTCATATTCATCCATTTACGAAATTTTTCAATGAAATAACTTGTGCTGTTAAATCCCACCTGATATGCCACGTCAGTAACATTAGAATCCGGTTGCTGCAGTAGAATTAAACTTTTTTGAATCCGATATTCACTCACATATGTTAACGGCGTTGTATTTAACATTCGCTTGAAATAACGGCAACATTCGGAACGGCTTATCTTCCCTGCTTCGGCGATATCATCTAAAAGAATCTTTTCATCATAGTGAAGATGAATCCAATTTAGCATCTGCTTTATTCGTTGATTCTTTCGCATTTCTTTCTGTTCGTGTTCTAATGTGATTCCATTCATAATGAGATTTTTCCAAATGAATGCAAGCTGCACACATATGTCGATCTCAAAGAATGGCGGGCAGCTTTTTATTATTTGATTGATCTTCAACAAGGAAGTCAATATATTATTGGCCCAAGTCTTAGTTGGAAGTAAGTGTAAAAATGGGATATTTGTAGCCTCGACATATGGTGCGACAAGAGTTGTATAAAGTTCTTGCGATAAAACGAAATTAGGAGCGACATTTAAACAAATATAGGTGCAGCCAGAATTATTCTCCTCTCTTGCCATATGGACACAACCACTATTAATAAAGAGCCCTTCCCCTTTTTCAACCTTGATATTTATCTCATTAATTTGAAACATGGCTTCCCCTTTGACAAGGTACACAAATTGAAACTCATTATGCCAATGTAGCGGTATATATCCATGGATATTATCGTGAATCGTAGTTTCATAGCATGCCAGTGGTAATTCACGCATTCGATGCTCCGTTAATTCTTTTAAAGTGCCATCGATCTTAAAATTCTTAATTTGCATCGCATAACCTCAATATATTTATATTTTTACATTCGATTTTTGTATTTTTTTAAGGGTTTACAGCTTATTATTGATTATATTGTAGCACTATTTTTATATTGAAGGTGGAGAAAAAAATGAATAGATGGCAGGGAATAGTACTTGTCATAACAGGCGCAATATTTTGGGGAATCGGTGGTACAGCTTCGCAAAAGCTTTTTCAACAATATCACATTGAAGTAAATTGGCTCGTAACGACTCGATTGCTGATAGCAGGATTATTGCTTTTATTTATTCAATTTTTTAATAAAGGACGGTCGCAAATTTTTGCTGTATGGAAAAACCGAAAAATAGCGATTCAATTAGTGATCTTCGGTTTACTTGGCATGCTTGCAGTCCAATATACATATATGGCTTCCATAAAACACGGAAATGCGGCAGTAGCAACTCTCTTACAATATTTAGCACCGGCTATGATCATCATCTACTTAATTGTCCGCAAACAAACCGTGCTAGCACGGAGAGATTTACTGACTGTTTCCCTCGCATTAATCGGATCCTTTTTCTTATTAACAAACGGCACCTTTTCACAATTATCTGTGCCGCTGCCGGCGATTGTCTGGGGGATACTATCTGGAGTCGCTCTTGCATTCTATACCTTATATGCAGCATCGCTCCTCAAACAATATGATTCACTTGTCATTGTTGGATGGGCGATGATTATCGGCAGTTTTGCCTTGAGTTTTATCCACCCCCCTTGGCGGATCCATCTATTGAACTTGCCTGTAGAAGCCTATTTATACTTGCTCTTTGTAATCCTATTTGGTACCATGCTTGCCTTTTGGTTTTATATCGAAAGCCTCAAAAGTCTGTCGCCTAAAGAGACGAGCCTTTTAGGCAGTGTTGAGCCGTTAGCTGCTGTTATCACCACGGTGTTTTGGCTTAAAGAACCTTTTGGAACTTTCCAATGGGGTGGTTCTGCATGTATTATTGGAATGATCATCTTACTATCCTTAAAGGAAAAAGGGACTACCACATCCGAAAAGCGAACCGCTTAAGGTCAGCTAATGCGGAATACCATTAGCACCTAAATAGTTGCAATATATTTCTATTTAGGTGCTAAGCTGTACTAGTTTAGCCAGTCAGAGTTTTTCTTAAAGCTTCACAGCACCAATTTGATAACAGCGGTGCCTAAAATTGGCTGTAGTAGAATCAACATACAAACGAAAGCTAAAATCAGCAATGGCGGCAGTACACCCTTACGAAAATCAGTAATATACCTCTATTTCTTTGCATACATAGCGACAAAATACAGAATCATACCAAGCTTCACCACTTCTGACGGTTGAAACATAAAAGAACCGATTCTCACCCATCTTTGAGAGTAATTTCTTTCGACTCCAATACTGGGAATTAATACCATGACTAAGAGCGTGTGAGGCAACCACAAAGAGCGGGCTAAAATTTTTATAAAACTGATGCGGAATATAAGCCAGCACCACAAACAAAGCAAAGCCAACAGCGAAAGATTTAAGCTGTCTCGAAAAAAAATATCTCTCATTTCCGTAGTTTTCCAGTGCTAACGGATAACCAGCACTATAAACCATGACTTAACCAAATATGATTGTGGTGATAATCAAAATATAATCGAACTTTTTAAGCGCTCTAAAAATCATGCCATCACCTACAGAACCGCATCTATTTTTTACTAAACATGTAATGCTTTGATCTTTTATGCACACTTAACACCAGCCCAAGACCGATCATATTCGTGAGAAGGGCACTTCCTCCATAACTGATAAACGGCAATGCCAGTCCGGTTATCGGCATCAACCCTATTGTCATGGAGATATTTTGGAATACCTGAAAGGCAATTAAACCAATAATACCCGCAATGATATAGACAGCAAATAATGTATTAGCACGCAAAGCAATATGAACCATTCGAAAGATTAGTAGCAAATATAAACAAATTAAAATCGAGGCACCGACGAATCCAAACTCCTCCCCTATAACAGCAAAAATAAAATCGGTATGAGCCTCCGGTATCCTGCCACTTTGGACTTGGCTACCCTGATTAAACCCTGAACCCGTCATTTGTCCTGAACCAATCCCAAGCATAGATTGAGTCAACTGATAACCATAGCTCGACGAAAAATGATCCGGGCTTAACCAGCCGTATATTCTTTCAAGTTGATGCGGTTTAATGATCTTAATGAAAATATCAAAGAAATGATTATGCAGGTAAACTAAACAGGTAATTAAAGCGGCAAATCCAGATAATAAAAGGAGCGTTATTTTATAGGAAATAGCGGAGACACCAATTAATGTAAATAGGACAGCAGCAATTACTAGTGCAGAACCTAAATCAGGCTGAATTAAGATGAGAAAAAAGGGGACCATCGTGAAAGAGAGTAACTTAAAAGTTATTGGAATGCTTTGTATAAACGTTAAACTTTTTTCCCCCACTCTACTTAAATAATAAGCTAGCAAAAGGACTAAAAAGATCTTCATAAACTCTGACGGCTGAAGTTCAAAGAGGCCGAAGCTGATCCAGCGTTGCGAACCATTTTTAAATGTTCCAAAAAAATGAACTAACAACAATAACCCCATTCCGACTGCATATAATGGGAGAGCCCATTTTTCTAACAACTCGTAATCAAAGTGCATCACTACTGTCATAGCAATAAAACCAATAATATACCAAACCACTTGCCTCTTGACGAAATAAAATGGATCATCTGCCTGGTACTGACCTGAAGCGCTATAAACAACAACCAAACTAAAAATAAATATTCCGAACAAAATAAATAATAGTTGTGAATCAATTTGTGGCTCTTTTCGTTCCATACTCTCTCCTTTCGCTCTTGCTATTGTCTATGAAAATCTTGATCTATTATTCGCTATTTTTTTAATATTGTTACTACAACCTGAACTGCAATCGCATCATCCACATAGCCAATTGGGAATAAATAATCCGGGATGCAGTCTATAGTTAAAATAAAGTAGAGCAAAGCTCCCCCCATCAACGAAAGTTCTTTAACCGACCCTTTTTTCAATCGGAATTTTTCATAAAAATCTTTCAGATGATTAATAGCTGATCCGATACTATCGACCTTTTTTAGCTTTTCTGCGAATCCATTAACAATCGTCTTTTCTCCCTCTTTTGTTTGCGCAAATTGTTCATATTTTGCTAATTCTTGTTGAATATCTTCTACAGTTAAATTTTTCTTCGGTAATTGATTCTCTTCAAAGAAAGGCTTCATTGTTTTCAAAAAGGCATGGTACTCGGAAAACACTTTGCTATCTTTCTTTTCAACTTCATACCCAGCAGCCTTAAGCAACTTATGTAATGGGACTTCAAAACAATCGGCAAACCTTTGCAAATGGTTAAGGTTTGCCTTTCTTTTGCCATTCAATATTTTGGAAATCGTTGCTTTATCAATCACTGTTCGTTCACTCAATTTTCGCAGTGACCATGAGCGCTCTTCCAGCATCTCTTTTAATAGCTCGCACAGTTCATCATCATCTCTATTAACCTTAACCATTGTCTCTTATTCCCTTCATCTACTTTCTTTGACCAATATATCTCCATGTTGACATTTTGTCAACACACGTCGTATTTTGTCAACAACAACTAATATAGATCTGGAATTATCCTATTACTTACAAGAATGAAGGCTTAAATTCGCTGTACTTTTTTTAAAAATATGCCTTCTTTGTACAAGAGACTCATCTTAGGATGTTATATTATATATAAAAATATTGAAAAAATTGTTAGGAGAATTGACATGTTAAATGCGTTAACAGCTATTGGTGGCAAAATAAATGATCAGAAGATAACATGGGGACTTGGTGGCTCACTCTTACTAAGTTTTTATAATCTAGAGGACAATCCAAATGATATTGATATTTTGGTAGAGGAAAACAGCACATATAAATTGAATCAAATGTTATCAACCATCGGACAGTGTAAGGAAGCCGTGAGTTCTGACCCCTTTCGAACAACCTCTTTCTCCAAATATCTAATTGAAAATATGGATGTTGATGTAATGGGGGGATTTGCCATTCAACATCACGAGGGCATCTATAAAATTGCTTTCAATACCCATTCAATCGTCGATAGCAAGACTATAAATGGAGTAAGTATCCCGCTCTGCTCACTAGAAGATTGGTATATTTTATATTGGCTTATTCCTAATAAGCAGTATAAAGCACTACTTATTGAAGATTTCTTAAAAAAAACAGGTGTCAAGCATCCTGAAATCTTTAAACAAGCCTTAAACCAGCCATTGCCGTTTGAGGTTAAAGAACGGGTAAGAGCATTATTATAGGTCGTTGTACTTCGGCAATATTGTCATGAATCAGAACATTTTTTCTTCTAGCTGCTGCTTAACAGCATAGAATCAAAAAACTTTTAGTAAATCTTTTTTACACCTTTATCGAACAACAGTCGTTACAAATTGAGGTGCATTTGCTTAGCACAGACAGTCTTTTTCAGCTCTCAATAGCTAAATAGCCTTTTAATATTACACCCTTAAACTCATCATAATAAACTGCTTACCAATCGGGCCAGTTTTCCTTTTTCCTGTATCTTGAAAACCAACTTTACGATACATTTGCTGAGCAGCTATATTTTTGTGGTTAACAGCAAGAACAATTTCGTTACAGCTCGGGAATTCCTTACTAACAAACTCTTTTAATAGTGACATCGCACCTTTTCCATAGCCTTTTCCTTGGTCAACAAAGTTGATGGACAACGCAGTCAGCAGCATAGCATGTGGGTTCTCTGAATATTCCTTTACTCTATTGGTGGAATGTAATAAAAAGAAGCCTACTGGCTTTTGGACTTTAAGAATAACAATCCGGTATTGACCATCTGTTACTTCGTGATAACAGTTTGGCAGCGATGTAAATTGAGCTTGCTCTTCAGGTAGCTCAAAAGCATTCAGGTGCATCCATATACTCGTGTGCAAAATGTTTCAATTCGAGATTATTTATTTTATCCATTTATTCCCCTTTCCCTCTTTCAACACACTCAAAAACTGGAAAAATTTTCTTTATAAAAAAGAGAGATTTTATCTTTAAGCTCTGCTTATGGTAATCATTCCTATCTTGTCCACATTACTCGTAAGGACAATAATGCGGAAGTTCTGATTGGAATTCTTTTACGTTGACAATACGGTTGTCTTGGTCAAATTCTATTAATGAAACCCCATCAAAATCACTGACATTTCCCATATACTCACACTTAAAATACCATTCAACAGCAGTTACATTGTCTTGATGGATAAATTGTTTTATGTCCCACTGCAATACAGTACCTTTTTGATTCCAATCATGGAACCATCTCTTAATCATTTCAACTCCCTGATATTCAGGACCATAACATTCAATGTAAGTAATATCTGCAGAGAATATCTCGGTTAATTTTGAACTGTCCTTGTTGATCCAAGACTGAAAATAACTCACTATAACACTTTCTCTCTCCATAATAGCCTCTTTCCTTTTCTTATTTTTATAGATTATTCTTCTCTTTTTTCAGCTGAAATTCCTTCTTTCTTTGATTGCTTATTTCTGAGAATGGCTTAGTGGATGGTAATAGAATCCAGAGTGTTCGAATAAAAAGAACAAGTTTTGTTACACTAAAATAAGGAAAGGATAGTACTTATCAAAAAAGACCATCCTTTCCTTATTTAAACTGTTTTAAGTTCCGCTGCCACATTAGGAATCAGGTTTGTATAGTTCCTTTAAGATATTCAGAGCTTTCTTTTGACGGCTTTCATTCTGCTCTGACATAAGTAATACCGTTTCCCTAATCACTTCATTCTTGAAGACCTGTTGCAGCTCCTCATCAAATAAAGCGGATACATTAACCTCTAACGCCTCAGCTATTTTCTCTAGCGTATGTAATTGCACATTCGTTTCTCCACGTTCCAAACGACCTACATAACTTCCTGTTGAATCGATTGCTTCCGCTAATTGCTCTTGTGTCATTTTACGTAGCTTTCTCAACTCACGTATCCTGAAACCAAGTGACTTTGCAGTTGATACATCATTATTATACATAATAAAACACCTTCACTTTAACCAAATTTTAGACAATCATGAGAAGTCTGTGCAGGCATTTTTAGTGACAATATTACTATTTCTGTTCTTGTAAGGACTATTTTTGTATTATAATAAAAAGAAAAGGAAAAAATCATTAGATCTTGTCAAGTTTATCACAGCACTTATTGGAATTTTCCTTTTACACGTGGTTAGAACATGTTATTACCAAGAAAGGAACATAGCAAACATGGATCAGAAAAAATTACTGGAAGAATTTGAAATGCTTAGAAAAGAAATGAATAAGCTGGGAAAGATATTTGGATTAGATAACAAAAAAGTACTGGAATTAAGCAGGAAAATAGATAAGATACATAATGAATTATCCAAAATTCAAAAGAATAAATAACCATTTTAGGAAGTCCGTAGGACGTTTAAAGGAAAACGATCTTTTGGCTAATGTATCCATTCAAGTCGTTTTTTAAAACAAGAGATTACTATCAGGGGATCAATATGCAGAATCCTCTGATTTTTTGGTAATCCCTTTTTTAATATCTTTTAAGAATCATTGTCAGCAACACTACAAATTTGACAATGAAAAGCTAAAAAACTGTCATGGATCAGGGAACATAATCAGATTTATTTAGCCATGATTAGTTTTTAATTGACTTTATTAATGAAAAAGAGATTCAATATAAAGGTACCCTGTTTGTGTTTAAGAAATTTTAAAAAACGTATAAGGCACCTTTGACGAACTTTCTCGTAATCACATAAACAGGTATTTAAGAAAAATATTGAAACTTAAAGAATAAAGGAGGAATGAAAAAGATAGTAAAATTAAAATTTGGGAGTTTTATTAGAATATGGTTAAAGGGACGTCTCCAATCACTGCCCTTTTTTCTTTTTAATTTTACTACACTAACGGTAAACGGAAATTTAAAATATGAAATAATGGTATGCTTCCAATATTTTGCCCTTTTAATGAAACGTCATTGTTTCAAAGCAACAAAGTATTCTTTGACTACCATTACAGTAATAATAAATCTAAGTGATCTCCTTTCTAATAGTTCAGCCTTGTGATTCTCTCTAACCTATGCAAATGAAGGAGGATTTTCTCTGTTTAGAGTATATATATGCTTTTTTCCTAAGTTATAATATTGTGTAAAGGAGGTAGTCCTCATTGGAAGCTCTGATTTTACAAATGATGGAGGCTTTTAAGGATCTATCATATTTTGGCATAATGCTTGCGTTAACATTTGAATTTGTCCCAGCTGAACTTGTTCTACCGTTAGCTGGTTATTGGGTATATGAAGGAGAAATGAATTTATTTGGAGCGATTTTTGCAGGTTCAATCGGTGGAGTACTTGGTCCGCTTACTTTATATGCATTAGGTCGTTACGGTGGCCGAGTGGCCATATTAAAATTTGGAAAATATTTCTTCATAAAAGATGAGCATATGGATAAATCAGATCAATTTTTCGAAAAATATGGTGGGAGTGTTGCCTTTTTAGGGCGATTTGTTCCAGGTGTTCGAACAGCTATTTCAATTCCGTGTGGAATAGCGAAAATGAACGTGTGGAAATTTATTTTTTATACGTACTTAGCCATGCTCCCAGTTACAGCGATTTATGTTTATTTAGGCTACAGTCTTGGACCTCAATGGGAAAAGGCTGGTGAATTATTTGGACAATATGCCAACTATTTGTTAATACCAATTGCACTGTTCATCATATGGCTAATTGTAAAAAGAAGAAAAGTTAAAGCACAATAACTTATAGCTAGTCAGCGGACGAATACAAAGTGTAAAAGTGGCTTTAGCCCATATTTCAAGGGACTAAAGCCGTTTAGTTTCTTTTGATGTCTCCTCTGCAGCTCCTGAAAATTCTTTAAATGGCCCGTTCTTGTTTAAACATGTTTCTTAACTCTCAAGCCCAATCATCATTTTGATTAGCTGTTATGATTGAGCACATAAAAGCTCCCTCGAAGGCAAAACAGATTTTTATTTTTAATCTGTCTTCCTCGAAGGGAGCGATCAAATTGAGTCAGTCTCTTTTCCTGAATTCTCACTTCTTATCGTTAATCGTTAACTTGTTGTTGCCAACATTTCATTTCCATCTAATTCATCCCTTATTTCCCCAACAATTTCAGATAAAATGTCTTCCATCGTAACAAGACCAACACAAACACCCTTTTCATCCGTCACAATAGCCATGTGTGTACGGGTTTGCTGCATCTTGAGAAAAACATCCTTAATTGAAATTGATTGCTTGAACCGTGGAATCTCGTGGATGAAATCATCAATCTTACCATTCCTTCCAGCAGCAATACTTGTAAGCATTTCCTTCGTATTGATAAATCCTATAAAATCGTCTGCTTGATTACTCAGATCATTTATTGGATAACGTGTGTAATCATACTTATCAATCACTTCAATCATATCATCTACGGATTGATGCTTTTCAAGCGTAATCATATCAGCCTTGGGAATCATAATATCCTTTAGCTGTCTTTCATCAAATGCGAAAATATTCTTTAAATACGCAAGCTCTGTTTGATTGATTTCTCCACCTTCATAACTCTGAGCAACAATCAGCTTCAACTCTTCCTCAGAATGAACCGAATCGTGACCGGATGGCTTCACACCAAATAATTTAAGAAGCTGTCTGGCAGATCCGTTTAGGAGCCGAATGACCGGTCCCATAACTAAGCCAAACCAATAAAGCGGCGGCGCCAATAATAACGTCATTTTTTCTGCGTATTGGATAGCTAATGTTTTCGGTGCAAGCTCACCAATAACAACGTGCAGAAGTGAAACTATAGACAATGCAATGAAATATGAAAGCATCGTAGCAACTGCTGTTGGGACTTGAAACTCTTCAAACAAAGGCTGTAATATTTTTTGTACAGTTGGTTCACCTAAAGCACCCAATACAAGAGCTGTAATGGTAATTCCCAACTGACAAGCAGATAAATAATAATCCAGTTCCTTTGCTACTTTCTTTGCTAACTTTGCCTTCTTATTTCCTTCAGCGATCAATTGATCGATTCTAGACATTCTAACCTTTAAAATGGCGAATTCCGCTCCAACAAAGAATGCTGTTAGCAGGATGAATAGTGCAATCAAAAATAAATTTAACATTATCAATTCGTCCAATTATTTCCCTCTCCCCGAGGGATTCACCTCCAAGATGTTTCCGTTAATGGTAGAGAAGCTTTCTTCTCTTCAGCTAATTCTTGCTCATTATTCAGATGAAAAATAACCTGTCTTATTTGATAGTTATCCACTTGATCGACTGTCCAAACATTGCGGCCATGTACGATTTCATCACCTTTTTCTACAACATCGAGATTTTTCAACTGAATCCAGCCGGCAATTGTATCAAGATCTTCGCTATCTTCAAATTCCAAACCGAACTTTTCTTCAAGCTCAGAAAGGAGTACACGGCCATTGATGATATACTTATTCTCGCCAGCCGAACGAATATCTGCTACCTCATCTCCATCAAATTCATCCCGTATTTCACCGACAAGCTCTTCCAAAACATCCTCAAGTGTTATAACACCAGCTGTTCCACCATATTCATCCATGACAACAGTCATATGAACCTGGGCCTGTTGCATTTTTAAAAAGATGTCCTGAATACTTGTTGCCTCAACCACATGTGGTACATCAAGGATAAATTCTTCAAGCTTACTTTTTCTACCAGCAACGATATGACTCAACATTTTCTTAGCATTGACAATTCCAATAATCCGATCCTTATCGCCATTTTCAACAACTGGGTAACGTGTATAGTTATGTTCATCCAGAATTTTAATAATTTCTTCATAGCTCATATCTTTATCAATCGTAACAAGATCTGTTCTCGGTACCATAATATCTTTTGCAACACGCTCATCAAAAGAGAAAACATTTTCTATATAATTCAGCTCGGTCTGGTCAATTTCCCCACCCTGGAAGCTTTGAGCCATAATAATTTTAAGTTCTTCTTCCGAATAAGCCTGCTCATGTGCTGCTGCCGGAACACCAACCATGCGTAGGAGTACTCGAGATGTACCATTCAAAATTTGGATAAACGGATACATAATCTTTCCAAACCAATATAGTGGACCCGCTAGAAGCAGCGTTGCTTTCTCAGAAAACTCAATCGCAAGTGTTTTTGGTGCCATTTCTCCTATTACGACGTGAAGATATGTGACTACAGCCAGTGATACCCCATATGAAATGACTGAAGCAATTCCATCAGATACATTTAACCAATCAAACACAGGATACATCAATTGTTTCACAAAGGGCTTACTAAAAGCACCAAGTCCTAATGCCGTAACCGTAATCCCCAGCTGACAGGCAGATAAATAATAATCAAGATCCGTAACAACCTTCTTTGCTACTACAGCTTTCTTGTTCCCTTCTGCTATCAATTGATCAATCCTTGACATTCGGATTTTCACAACGGCAAATTCAACAGCAACAAAGAATGCCGTCAACGCAAGTAAAATTATCAATAAAAAAATGTTTGAAATCGTGTATATGTCCAATTATTTCCCTCTCCCTGAGGGATTCACCTCCAAAAATAGTAAAACAGTCTCAATTGTTTTATGGCATCAAATCATTACCTCTTGATGAAGATAAAAACAGAACGTTCCATCTAACTATATTAACGATGGTTCTAGCTTAGAAATAAAAGCAATGTTTGAATTAGAGACAAGCTCTCGCGAGAAATTTTCTCTTTAATTTCCCCACATTTTTTTTGATCTGTTTTTTCAAGATGAGTAAGAATGCCCGAAACTTCCTTTTCCAAATCCGTCATTTTCGATCTTAACTCTAATACATCAACCTCTTGTGAGCGAGTCTCAATAATTTCTTGCTTAATTTCCTCTAAAGATAACCCTTCTTTTTTTCGCTTTTCAATAAAATGAACTCGATCAATAGATGAGTGGTTATAATATCGATAATTAGAAGGAGAACGTTCCGCTTCCAATAATCCAAGATGTGTATAATAATCAATTGTCCTCTTTGTAACATTTGTTCTTTCAGCTAATTCACCAATTTTTAATTTTTCAGCCCCAAAATAATTCCTCCTAAACTAAAACGTTATAGTTTTATTATATGAAATATAATCTTCATTAACAAGATTTTTCACTCTGATTCCATTTTTTGTTGTATTCCGTTACAGGAGCAGTATTTTTCAGATTGAAATTGCGCCGAAAACCGCAGCATGCTTTTTTAGTTATTTAATTTTTAGGCTCTGTTATATATCGGTGTTGATTTTTGGCTCATTTTCTCTTTGATTCCATGCAATGAGCCCAAAATCATTTTAACAACAATTCTATTTCACAAAGCCCATTTTTAAAAACAAGCGCAAGAAAAATGATCCTTCATGATTGAAGGATCCACGCATAATACCTCACAATATTACTTCTCACAAATCAGCTAATTATTATTGTTACGAATCAACATCTTTCTATTCGTTACAAGTGGAGGTTGTTCCATCCATTGCCTCTCGACGACAATATCAAATGTTTCTTTGGCGTAAAGCATTACCTCCGCAATGATTTTGCTATATTGGGCTGTAAGGTCTGTTCTCATTGTTACTGACATTGCATGTGAGATTAAGCTAATATCTACTGAATTCAAAATATTAATCATTGAAAAAATGAGTTTGTCTGAGAACGGTGACAAAGTGGAATCTGTTACTTCCATACTTACTGTCACCGTTCCAAGAAGCTCTTCTTGCATCAGTAACTTATTGAAAAGTGAGATCTGTTTTTCACTAACATCTTTGCCTTTAAGAATATGTTTTTTTAAATTTTTGTCTTTTACTACTTGAGCAAATCCAAGCATGATTAGGACGGAAAAGTAATTACGTTCGATATTAAAGAAAATTTCAGATAGTTCTATTGCATTTAGAGGGCGTTTATCTCCAATAATCCCCGAAAGAAAGGACTCCTTTTTCACAAACTCAATTTCTTTCGGATAGTTCATTTTAGGTGGACGATCATAAATACCTTTTGACAGCATCATCTTAACCGCTCTCCCAAACAGTTCAGTCGAAGTATGTATACATTCGGTAAAAAAATCAAGGACATCGAGACGCACGTTGTTTGAAGCAGTAAAACTAAAATTAATCATTCCTAACCGATTCATCATATAAACATAGCTTAAGGCAAATATGTCATGAAATAATGGAGGTGCAGCCAAATTTAAATCTCCCTCTGAAAAAGCGGAAGGTACAGGGAAATTTTCTACAAGGAAGATTTCTTTTATTTTTTCTAATCGAGTTTGTGAAATTTGCAGTGATTCTTTTACGAGTGGAATGATTTCTTTATCTTGTAGGTGATGCAAAAAATATGTAAGAAAACAAGAACTCATGCTTTCTTGAAAATAAACGCCCCAGAGACCACCAATCTCCGTACAAGATAACTCAATATTTGCTTGTTTTTTTTCCGAGTTCAAGTACAACCCTCCTAAATATTTTTTAGGTTAGTATTACTTAAAAGTTGAAGAATAATTCTCCACCAAAAAAAGATTTCCTAAAAAACCGTTTCGTTCAATCATAATCCCCTCCCACCGCTTCATAACCAAATCCTTTAAAAAGGATAAATCTGAGACTAAAAGCAGATACTACCTTCATAAAAAATTATTGGAGGAACAGCATGGAAAATTTCCAAAATACAAACAAGTCAAGGCGCTATAAGGCTTATGTAAGTATTTTTGGAACAACACAGATTCATTTAAGGAACCCTTGGACTATAGCCATGTGGTCCATTGCATTCCCTGGATTTGGACACTTTCTCTTAAATAAGTATTTTAGAGCTTTTTCTTTATTTATATGGGAAATCTATATCAACCAGGCAACAAGGCTAAATCAAGCCATGGTTTATTCATTCACAGGTAACTTTGATGCAGCAAAAGAAGTATTGGATTTAAAAATGGTTCTAATGTATATACCTGTGTATCTTTTTGCAATCTGGACAGTTACCGCACCACTGTGGATTTGAATAATATTTATACCCTTGCCAAAAGAGAGGATGCTCGGTTTAATTCATTTTCAATAGGAGCCTTTGAAATTAACTATCTGGATAAAAGGAATCCTATAATGGCGCTCCTTTGGTCAATGACTATTCCCAGCGTGGGTCAACTTTACGCACACAGAATTATCCTCGCTGGTTTTACACTTATTTGGACTGCTGTTTTTATGTATTACTCGCATTTCCTCGAAGCACTTATTTACTTACTAAATGGAAATCTTGATAAGTCAAATGCGGTTCTCGATGCTCAATGGCTTTTATATTTACCTTCTTTCTATTTTTTTACGATTTTTGATTCTTATGTAAGCACTGTCGAAAACAATAAATTATTTGAATATGAGCAAAGGAAATATTTAAGAAGTCATTATCAAAAATATAGATTTAGTTTACAGAAAGGAAGCAGGGTGAATAACGTGCTCATTTTTGCCACTTTTGAACATTCAACCTATCTTGAGCTGGCAATGACAGAATTGGAGGAATACGGAATCACAAACATTTTAGCTGTTCCTTTAAACAATAGAACAGAGGAGCGCAGGATATTTGACAGCATTCATCATTCTGACGGAGTTTCTCTCATCTCAAAAGGAATGATACTGGCTTTTCTCTTTTCAACAGTAGGCGCCAGCAAAGGGTTTGAACTCGAATGGGGACCCATTATTTGGGGGTTAATCGGAGCAGGAAGCGGATTCTTGATAGGTTTCATCATTGATTTATTTATGAAAAAAATTTCTCAACGGAAACAGTTTTTATTAAAACGGAAAAATTCAGAAGTTGTTCTCATTGTTGAATGCGACCACCTTCAGAAAGAATGTGTAGAAAGCACTCTCTGGAAGCAATTCGCCCTCGGAGTAGCAGAGGTAAACCAAATTTAAATACCATCCACCAGTAACTATTCAAAGGTGAAAGTGACATAGCGATTATTGTATTGCTGACAGTGAATCTAGTCCTAATGGTTGAAATTTTTAAAAATGATCTCTCTCTGCTAACAAGTGCCCTTCTTTTTACCAGAAATTTTGTTTTTAAGCTTGTGACAGATAATATTACCATGGCACTCTCTTCTGGGGAAACTGTTACAATGGAAGATTAAGCACTTTCAAATGACATAATTTCATAACATCATATATCAAGGTTCCCCTAATATTAGGTTAAAACAAAATAAAAATTGCTCATTTTCAGTTTCTTTTCAGCAAACTTCAATTTGCTTTAAAATTAACCTTGGAGCGACTTTTCCCGTACGGGATACAAAGCGGTGTCCCTACAATAGGATCAACTGTAACCACACACTGCATATCAAAAACGTGTTGAACAAGTTTAGCATTCACAATATCATTAGGTTTTCCCTGTGCAATAATCTGTTGATTACGTATCGCCACCAGGTTATGCGCATAGCGACAAGCCAAGTTAATATCATGTAATACCATCACGATCGTTCTTTTCTCTTTCTCATTCAAGTCGTACAAAAGGTCGAGGATATCAATTTGATGCGCCATATCTAAATAAGTTGTTGGTTCATCCAGCAATATAATATCAGTGTTTTGTGCCAATGTCATGGCAATCCATGCCCTTTGTCTTTGTCCCCCTGATAACTCGTCAATGGCCTTATCCTTAAATTCGATTAAAGAAGTTGAAGCAAGAGCATTCATTACATGCCATTCATCTTCTTTTGTCCATTGCTTCACCCAATTTTGATATGGATACCTCCCTTGTTTTACTAACTGCAAAACGGAAAGTCCTTCTGGAGAATCTGGTGCCTGTGGCAGTATTGATAATTTTTTAGCCACTTCCTTTGTTGGTAACTTTGCAATGTTTTTACCGTCAAGCAATACCATTCCTTCTTCAGGCTTCAAAAGACGGGCAATGGAACGCAGGAGCGTAGATTTCCCACACCCATTGCCACCAATAAATATTGTAATTTCACCTTTCGGAATCGTTAAGTTTAACTCTTTAATAATAATTGTATCACCGTATGAAAGAGTAAGCTTTTCCGTCTGCAAAATACTTGTCATCATTACTTCCTCCAGCAATTAACTATTTTTAGTTTTCATTAGAAGGTATATAAAATAGGGAGCACCTAAAGTGGCCGTAAATACACCTGCTGGTACGACAGATGGTAAAAATAATGTTCTACCCATTAAATCCGCTAACATTACGAGAATAGCACCTACTAAAGCTGCAACAGGTAATAATGAACCGAACGAAGAACCGACTAGCTTTCGGGCAATATGAGGTGCCATAAGTCCCACAAATCCAATTCCTCCAGCAAAAGCAACTGCAGTTCCTACTAAACCCGTACTAATAAGGAGAAGTATAAAACGTTGGCGCTGAACCCGACTTCCAACCCCTGTTGCAATATCTTCACCAAGTGATTGAACATTAACATTGCGTGCCGAAATAAATGCTATCATCAACAATACAATTGTCACTGGCAGAAGCACACGAACGTCTGACCAAGTTACACTATTTACACTACCAGTAATCCAAATATTCGCCTGGCTTGCCATATAGACTGGACCTAAAACCATAAATATTGTTGTACCAGCTTGCATCAGAGCGGAAACACCTATTCCGATAAGTATAAGTCGTACAGGGGTTACTCCATCCTTCCATGATAAAAAATAGACAAAAATGGCCACTAACAAAGCTCCTATAAATGCTGCAACGGGCAACCATTTTATACTAACCATTAACGAATAATTTTCATCACTAAAAAGCCATAAAAAAATCATTACTGACATGCCCGCTCCCGCAGTTATTCCAATTGTATCTGGAGCAGCTAAATGATTGCGGATTATTCCTTGGAGAATTCCTCCCGCTACCGCTAATCCCATTCCAACCAACATTGAAGCAAATATTCGTGGTAATCGAAACTGATAGATTACGAGTTGTTCCAGCTCTGTTCCGCTCCCCCAAAACAGGAGATTAACCACTGTTAACGGGTGGATTCTAAGGTCACCCAAACTAGCGCTTACAATGAAAATGCCGAAAGTGAAAATAATTAGAATGACTAACTTTACTATCGTGTTTTTGTCTAATAGTAGGGACACCTGATCCTTACCTAAGCGAACACTTCGATATCCCTTCATCCCTTGTTAAACCCCTTTCTTGCAATATAAATAAAATACGGAGTGCCAAAAAGAGCAGTCATCACTCCTACAGGAACTTCTTGAGGCATTACAATGTATCTAGCACCTATATCAGCAGCTAATAAGAGCACTCCTCCTAATAGGCCTGCAAAAGGGATTAACCAACGATGATCGTTACCTATTAAACGTCGAGCAATGTGCGGAATAACGATTCCAATAAATCCAATTGGCCCTGCAATAGCGACGGATCCACCCGCAAGTAATATCACTATTATCCCTACCGTTAGCTTTAGCAATCCAACTTTTAATCCCAGCCCTTTAGCTATATCATCACCCATAGCAACGACATTCATCATTGGAGCCACAACAAGCGCCATTGTCCAGCCGACCAATAAATAAGGGAATACAGATGTTAAATATTCAAGCTTTCTCCCTTGAATAGATCCGGAAAGCCAAAACAACACTTCATCAAGTGCAGCTTCATTTGTTACCAAAATCCCTTGAGTAAAAGAAGAAAACAACGCTGTAACTGCAGCTCCAGCAAGAGTTATTTTCATTGGGGTTAATCCTTTTCTACCAACTCCGCCTACAAAATAAACCACCATTGCTGCAATAGCTGCACCTAAAAAAGCCACCCAAGTAAAGATGTTAAGGCTTGAAACTTCAAAAAAAGAGAGAACAAAAACTACTGCAAAGCTAGCTCCTGCATTTATTCCTAATATTCCAGGAGATGCTAAAGGATTTTTAGTCAGAGTTTGCATATAAACTCCTGCTATTGCAAGAGAAGCACCTACACAAGCTGCAATTAATGCTCTTGGCAAACGAACCGATTGAATGATTAAATGCTCATTCCTTCCATCAAATGATGTAAAGGCTTCGTAAGCCAATTGAATCGATGTATCTGTATAACCTAAAATAATACTCATCCCAATAAATAAAGCGAGAAAAACGATTGCCACTGCAACTTTACCTAAATTCTTCCATTCAAATATCCCATTCATTTGACTGTCCATCCTAATTATTTATATTGCTAGTTTAGAAGATATTAAAAACTCAGTCAATGATAATGATAATTATTTTCAATGTGTTATTGACTGCAATTCTTCCTTCAAGTAGAATAAAAACAGCCATACTAATTGATAATGATTATCAAATTCATTTATTTTGCACCGGGAGGGAAAGAATTGAAAAGGAAATTCAGGTTATTAGTACCGATTTTTACCATTCTATCACTTTTTTTATTAGCAGGTTGTGGAAATACCAACGAAGAAGCTGCAAATAAACCTGAAGAAGCAACGAAAACAAAAGATACTAGTTATTCAGTAAAACACGCCATGGAAACAACAGAAATACCGGCAACACCAGAACGCGTTGTTATTTTAACAAATGAAGGTACGGAAGCATTATTGGCACTTGGAGTTAAGCCAGTGGGAGCCGTGATGTCATGGGGGCAGGATCCTTGGTACGAACACATCAGTGCCGATATGGAAGGCGTTGAGGTTGTTGGAGATGAAAACGAAGTAAATATTGAAAAAATCGCCAAACTAAAGCCTGATTTAATTATCGGCAATAAAATTCGCCAAGAAGCAATTTATGAGCAATTAAAAGCTATTGCACCAACTGTTTTTTCAGAAGATTTAGCAGGTGATTGGAAAATAAACTTTGAATTATATGCAAAGGCACTAAATTTAGATAAAAAAGGAGAAGAAATATTGGCTCAGTATGATCATAAAGTTGAAAAATTAAAAACTGCGCTTGGTGATAAGGTAAATCAAGAAGTTTCGGTTATACGTTTTAGTTCTCGTCCAACTCGTATTTACTACACGGATTCTTTCTCAGGTGTGATCTTTGAGCAAATTGGCTTTAAACGAGCAGCCCATCAAGCAAAATTATTTACTGAAAACAATAAAATGGGGAACTTTGCCGTAGAGGTAGATAAAGAATTAATCCCTGAAATGGATGCAGATGTTCTATTCTACTTCACTTATGCAGATTCCGTTGCGGTCGAAGAAGAATGGACAAACGATCCGTTATGGAAAAACCTAGAAGTTGTCAAGAAAGGAAATGCCCATAAAGTAAGTGACATTATCTGGAACACAGCTGGCGGTGTACTAGCAGCCAATATCATGTTGGATGACATTGAATATATTTTCTCAACACAATAACAATCAATGTAAGAAAAGCGCACGCACCTTCGGAACAATGAAAGTTCGAATTGTTCCTGCGACGTTAAATTAAAGCCTTTTTCCTTAGTGCTTATCGCTATCCAAAAAAGCCGGGTCAAACCCCCGGTCTTTTTTGGTTCGTAATATCCCGAAATTTGTACGTTCGTAATGGGATCTTTTATAATACTGAAAGTGCATCTAAACAACTACTCCTACAGATAATCGAAGGGAATGACTCCTACGAACTTTGATTCTTACCAGCCAAACGACATGGTTCTTGAACAATATTCCTCACAAAATAAAAAAGTCGTTTTCCGGTCCTAATGGTGAAAGTTTTTGCAGCAATGAGCAATAACATATTTCTTAAAATAACTTATCCATATATCCACGCGGCTCTTCATTCCAGATATCTTCCTCATTTGAGACGAGATCCAATAGCTCATTTAAAGCAGTGATCGCTTTCATACGGGCAATCAACTTTTGATCAATATATTCCAATGAGTGAATAGCCATTTCTTTTGCCCGTTTAAGATGTTGATTTTCTGTTTCAGATAATACTTCTCTAACAATATCCAATGACCACGCGGCACGAGAAACTGTTCGAATAATGAGGATTCGTCTGACATCTGCTGGTGAATACAAGCGATACCCGCTCTCTTGATGACGAATAGGATGAATAAGCTCCTCCAGCTCCCAATGCCGAATGGCTGATGCTGCTATCCCCGCAATTTCTGCTACTTCCCCAATCGTATAATAATCCTTTTTCTTACGACTTCGCTGAAACCATTCAACTTCCTCCACATCGAGCATCTCTACAACTTGTTCTGCTTGATGTCTTTCCTTTTGTAGCAGAGTTTGGACCTCGTTAATTCTCCACAGAACCTGCATAACTTCTCCTTTTTGAATCGACGGCATGATCTCTCGAACGAACTTCATCCCAAAACCAATATTCATCTTTACAATACATTGAAAATAAGCTGCATGGATGTTTGTATACTTTCGATAGCCATTTTCAGCTCTGGGTACTTCTGGAACAAGCCCCCATTCTTCATAATGCTTCAACGTGCTTGTTGACACATTACAAAGCCTCGCTATTTCAATACCCTTCATCCCTATACACCATCCCTTTACTCTTCATTATCCCTAATTCACCCTTAAAGTACAACCTTCAAGAACATGCTAAACTTTTAAAAATCTTCTCCTATCAGAACAATTGCACATTCACTAAAAGTAGGGGGATTGCATCAAAGTTGTATGATGGAAGAGCAGGTCCAAAGCTGATATAGCACCCAGCAGCAACTATGTGTACAACTTCCTTTTTAAAAAGACCTCAATATATGTCGGTGATGATTTTTGGACCTATCAGCAGTGTGAAACCTTGATTTCATACGCAATGAGCCAAAATTCGTGGGAAAGTCCCAAAAGTATTGCGGCTTCTCAAAAAATTCGTTTTTCCTCAAGTTTTCAAAAAGCAGTGCCAAGTTTAACTTTTGGTACACACCGCTCTAGCCTGAAGTTCCCAAAAAAAAGAAAGAGTTCTCCATTAAAGGAATTCTGTGCTAAGCCTGTCCTCATACTGGGTTCATGAGGACAACCTCAGCTTTTAAAAAAAATAGAATAGGAGGATATTTATATGTTAGAGACCATTCGTATTGAAGGAGCACAAGAAAATAATTTAAAAAATATTACTTTGGATATTCCCAGAAATCAACTGGTGGTCATTACTGGACCATCCGGTTCTGGAAAATCAACCCTTGCTTTTGATATATTGGAACGTGAATGTAATCGTCAATTTTTAGAATCAAGTGGGCTATCAACTGATGTATTTGAACGGCCAAAGGTTGAACGAATCAGCGGTCTCTCCCCCTCCATTGCAATTGGTCAACATGTAACCAATCGTAATCCTCGCTCAACAGTTGGAACCGTAACTGATCTCTATTCTTACTTGCGGAAGCTCTTTGAACAGAAAGGTGAGCGTCCATGCTCAGCTTGTGGTAAAACCCTGCCTTCACTACCAATCGGGGCAGATGAGAAAATTATAGTGTGTGAAAACTGTCAGAAAGCCCACAACCGGTTGACACGTGCTGATTTCTCATTCAATAAACCTTCCGGTGCCTGCCCTACTTGTTCGGGATTAGGTGTTGCAAAGGAAATTGACTTAAAACGACTCTTTAATCCAGATAAATCATTAATTAATGAAGGAGTAAGCATTTGGACTGGTTCATGGGGAGAATACAATACAAATGTGGTTACTGCTGGAAGCGAGTACTACGGCTTATCTATTACTGCGGACAAACCTATCAAGGACTTCTCAGAAATAGAGCTGGACTTTCTTTACTATGGTGCTGAGGATGAACGCTTCACACGTCACTTTCCTAATATCAAACCACCAAAAACTGTTGCAAAAGGAAAATTTGCTGGAGTATTAGGTGCTATGTGGCGTTCCTATAAAGAAAATGGAGAAAGTTCACAAGTGGCAGATTTTTTTAAATCCGAAACTTGTCCAGACTGTCACGGTGAACGATTGCTCGAAGAGATTCGTTCCGTTCGTGTAAACAAAAAAAGATTGCCCGAACTTTCACTTCTTCCCTTAAATGAACTTTTACGTTGGGTACAAAACACCAGTGAACTATTTGCTCACGAGGAAGATGAGATTTTAGCCACTGTTCTACATGATTTACATGAACGACTTGCCCGAATTTTACAAGTCGGACTAGGCTATTTAACACTGGATCGGCAAGCCATCACTTTATCAGGGGGAGAAGCACAAAGATTACGCCTTGCCTCAATCTTAGGCTCCGGATTAACCGGTGTACTATATATTTTAGATGAACCAACAGCTGGATTGCACCCCCGCGATACAGATGGATTAATTGCTGTCATGAAAAGTTTACGTGATCTAGGAAACACCGTTCTTGTTATTGAGCACGACGAAACGGTCATGGAAGCAGCGGATCATTTAATTGATATTGGTCCAGGTGCTGGACGACTTGGGGGTGAGATTATAGGGGTTGGAACGACCTCAGATCTTATGAAAAATCCAAACTCCATCACTGGTCGCACTCTTGGAAAAGATATTACCTTACCTTCCAAAGCTCGTAAAGGAAATGGGAAAGCATTAACAATCAACAATGCTACAAAGCACAATTTGAAACGAGTTTCTGTTGACCTGCCTCTTGAAACCCTCACAGCTATAACGGGTGTTTCAGGCTCAGGAAAGTCGACATTAATTTTCGATGTTTTAGCCACTCAAGAAGGGTGTGACAGCATTTCCGGAATGGAAGAAATCGATTCAATTATTAATATTGGACAAAGTCCACTGGTTCGTATGGCACGGTCTAATGTTGCCACTTATCTCGATATCTATACGGATTTGCGCAAGCTCTTTGCCGAGCAAGAGCATGCTAAAAAACTGGGACTCACAGCTAAATTTTTCTCATTCAACACAACTGGGGGACGCTGCGATCGCTGTGAAGGAATGGGGAAAGTGGACGTTGATCTACATTTTCTTTCCAATACACAAGTAACTTGTCCAGAATGTAAAGGCAAACGATTTAAAGAAGAAGTGCTGGAGATAACAGTTAATGGATATACGATCTCAGACTTTTTAGAAATGAATGTGGAAGATGCGCTAAAGCATATAACTGGGAAAAAAGCGCAAACAAGATTAAACTTACTTGTCGATGTTGGCTTGGGATACCTTACTTTGGGACAGCAGCTTACCACCTTATCTGGCGGTGAAGGGCAGCGCCTGAAACTGGCAAAAGAATTAAGCGGTTCTCAAAAAGGACACACACTCTATTTACTAGATGAACCAACGAGCGGGCTCCACACTTCAGATATTACACATCTGCACGAATTGCTAAATCGTCTAGTAGATGCAGGCAATTCAGTGATTATTGTCGAGCACAATATTCCAATGATTTCTTCAAGCGACTATATAATTGACATGGGACCAAACGGTGGAATTGAAGGTGGAGAAGTTATTGCTACTGGAACTCCGAAAGAGTTAAAAGAAAATTCACAATCTGTTACCGGAAAGTATATCTCTATCTAAATAAAAAGATGCAAAACCTGCTAAAAAAACAGGATATCACTTTGGAATTTAACTTGTGATCCCTTAGTTGCTTGAACGCTTAAAGCTTATTCCCATCAATTACTTAAAATGACAATTCAGGAAAAGAGACTGACTCGAGGGCTATTATATAACCTGAGACTGTCTCTTTCCTACTTCCAAACCGCAGGCTATGAGGCATCAGTGCCGCTAAAGGACATCTCTATCACCCTAACTCATTTCCCTTTTTTCACTCCTGTTTCCTTTGCCAGTAATAAATGGCTAACTGTGTTCTATCACGAAATTCTAATTTGTCTAAAATAACAGATAGCATATTTCGGACAGTTCCAACACTCAAAAAAAGCTGTTCAGCTATTTCCTTATTCGAAAATCCCTGAGCTATTAGCTCTACGATATCCGTCTCTCGTTCCGTTAAACCTTCCAAGGCTGCTTTTTCTGGTTCCGTAATTGTTTTTAAAACATCTGCATCCAATAATATTGTGGAGCCTGCTTTTAATGCCCTAATTTGCTGAGCCATGTTTTCAATTGATGCCGATTTTAGCAAGTACCCTGCCGCTCCCGCTTTTAATGCCAATCTAATATTCTTCTCATCCCGAAACGTCGTTAACATCATAATTTGGATAGAAGGCCATTGTTCTTTTATTCTTTTTGTACTTTCAATTCCATTGACAACTGGCATTTGTATATCCATTAAAATAACATCCGGTTGTTCATTTTGGCATAATTCCATCGCTTCTTGTCCATTCACTGCTATATGAATGACTTCCAAATCATGTTCCTTTCCAAGCAGTAACTGTAAGCTTTGACAAACAAGCGGATCGTCATCTACAATTAAAACCTTCATCCATTTAACATCTCCTTATCCAAAGGAATAACACAAACGACTAAAAAGCCATTTTCATGACTGATAGATAAGCTGCCTCCCATGGAGCGGGAGCGCATTTGCAAACTTCTTAACCCACTTCCTGTATGGCTCAGCTTTTTAGCTGTGCCATTATCCTTGATTGATAGACGCACAATCGATTCTGTCACCTGTAAATCCACTTCAACCTTTGTAGCATTACTATGTTTGGCAACATTCGTTAAAGTTTCTTTCACACACGATTCTAACAGACTCCATATATGAGCCGGAACCAAGAGCATATTTCCTGACCTTTTAAACTCAATATCCTTTTGTTGGAAATTCCGCACAACGCTCTCTAAGCTTTCCACACCGATTCGTGTCATTGGTGTCATATTATGGACAGTTTCCCTTAAACTTTTCGTACTACGCTCTAAACGATTTTTAACCTCCTGAAGAATTTTCTTGGCTTCTTCCGGTTCCTGAACATATTGATAAGCTTGTAAGGCGAGTGTTGCACCTGTTAAATCATGTCCTAAGTGATCATGAAGTTCTCTTGCTATCCGATATCTTTCCATTAGTTCCGCCTGATGGGAAACCGATTGATTCGCTTCCAGCAAATCTATTTTTATTCGTTCCAGTTCGTACCGAACCTTACGTTGCTCATCTATGTCTACCCTATACATTTCTTGATTTTTCAAGAAAATAAATGAAAAGACTCCAAAGAAGAATGCCTGGAAAAAAAACCAAAATAAGAAGGATGATGATGCCTGTGCAAAAAATACACCTGCGCATAGGAAAAGAGAAAACAAGCCTTTTCCCTTTAAAGCAAGTTCAAAAATAGGCAATGCGAAACCGTAATAAGCGATATCCGTATATGGAAAATAGAAAAAACAAATAAGAATATCTACTAGTACAAACCAAACTGGCAATGCAAAACGCCAGCGTAGACAAGTCATAAGCAGGAGCAGGAGGATAAGGATAAATGAACTAATCTGTGAGTCGCCTAGCACCCATAAATGAATAAAGGCACCCATCATTAAAAAACGCCAGCTATTTACAAATAGAAGCGGTTCCATTCGCTTTTTCATCCTTATCAACCTCTTTAATTAATTTTTCTTATACTTCCCACAATGACAAATACAATGGTATAAAGCCATAGCACCCCATTAATCAATAAAAAATCGAGGATCTCTTCACTAAAAACAATCCATTTTAAACCTTCAGCCAGCCAATAGGTTGGGAATATAACTGCAATCCGCTTTAATAAATCGGGAAATATCTCGATTGGAATCATTAATCCTCCTAATATCACCACAATAAAAATGAAAGACATATAAACGAGAAAAGCTACATCTTTCTTACGGTAAATTGAAATCCATGCCAAAGCAAGAGCTAGCGAGACAAAACTAAAGGAGATATATAGCAGTAAAAGCCTGTCTGGCTGATAAAGCTCTTTTCCAAGAAGGACACCACCATATACAACAATAATACATTGCAGAATTAGAATTATTGAATAAGCCAGTAAATTTTGACTTAAATACTGAAAATGACTTATTGGAGCTACGGCTAAACGTTTAACCACGCCTTTTTCGCGATCCTCAAGAATAATGGTTGCCAATCGTATGCCGACAAATAAAATTAACAAGCCAAAATACTGATAACCATAAGGAAGAAAAGGCCACTCTTCTCCATTCGGCAAAAAAATACAAGCGATCGGGAAAAGGGTAAGAAAAATTATATTAGTTGTGTTACTGAAACTTCTTTTTAAAGCAAATTTAAAAATGGTCACCCTATTTTCCTCCTCCCTAAAATGAGCATCACCACAAATAAGATGATAATTGCTCCTAAGAGAATATTCGCTTGGAACCAAGCATCACCGATATTAGATTCTCCCATATCGCGAATTGCACCCATCGATAAAGTCAATGGATTTCCATATGACCCTAAAAAATCGAAAAAGCCATTTTCGGGCATCGGGAAAAATAACCCAGCTAAAACTACAAAACCAATCCCATACACTTCACTTAATCGTTCAGCAATTTTGAAATTTTTTACTGAGAACGTGAAAATCAAGCAAACAATGATCGATAAAACCGCCATCAAGGAAATAATATAAATCATCCACAGCCAATTCTGCCATATTACACCTAGAACAAATTGAGAATAAACCATTAGTAGAGCGCCTAATAGAGTGGAAAATAACGCACCACACATCATAATCGAAAAAGCATACATTGTTTGATTAAAAGGTAAAGCATACATTCTTATTTTATTTTCTGTAAATAGATCATTGTAGATAAGGGACATGACAATTGAACCGCCAAACAACTGAAAAACAAGTACCTGAGTCATTGAAGTTTCGTTAATATATGGGACCCCTGATTCTGGGACAGCTCCTGAAAGGATAAAAGAAAATACTGTAAGTAAAATGATGGGAACGACAAGCAGGAGTAATAAAACAATGTAGCTTCTCAACATTCTTAATGCCGTAAATTTCACGGTTGAAAGTACCCGCATTATTCTCCCCCCTTGTCTCTTAAATGCTTTCCAGTTAATGTTAGAAAGACGTCTTCAAGATTAGGTTTATCAGCCTGGATTCCAAGCACCCCTGCATACTCCTTCACAATGGAGATAATCCGGTCTAAATTGCCCGAATGAACAGCTGAAATAACGGTGATTTGGCTTCCAGATACGATAACCTTTTTAACTCCAGCTATCTTCTCTAAGCTATGAATGGGGACACTTTCAGGATCAGTCACATCCATTTTCACTTTTTCTTCGTGCTGTACCGTTTGAATGAGTTCATTTACTGTACCTTCCTTAATAATTTGACCTTGGTCCATAATCACCACTCTAGTAGCAATGGATTGAACTTCCTCCATATAGTGGGTTGTATATAAAATCGTCGTACCACTATCTCTCAATTTTTTTACCGCTTCTAAAATATAATTTCTTGACTGGGGATCAATTCCGACCGTCGGTTCATCCATAATCAATAGTTTTGGTCGATGTGTCAGGGCACAAGCAATATTTAATCTACGCTTCATTCCACCAGAAAACTTTGTTGGCATCTTTCCTCCCTTATCTGCCAAACCAACAAATTCCAATGCCTCTGCTACTCTTTTTTTCTTTTCTTCTCCTTTTAACCCATAAACCCCTGCAAAAAATTGCAAGTTCTCCTTTGCTGTTAATTCTTCAAATACCGTAATTTCCTGCGTAACTAAACCTATTTTTTCCTTATTTTGATTGGAAAACGGATTTTCTGTTTGTCCAAAAAGCTCCACTTTCCCCCGTTCAAAAGCAGTAATTCCGGTTAACGTCTGAATTAATGTTGTTTTTCCCGCTCCGTTCGGACCAAGCAAACCGATAATTTCTCCTTCTTGAATATCTAAATCTATATAATCCAGTACAAGCTGTGATCCATACCTTTTCACAACACCTTGCATAGAAGCAATCATCATATTGTTCATCCTTTCTTAACTTATTACCTCCATTATTCCAAAGTCCATTCTCCCCCGATAGTTACATTTGTCATTGAATAAGTGAGGACAAAAAAATCGATGTCAATAAAATATGGTAACTTCAGAAGGAAAGATACCAAGGATGATTCTTCACTGGCGACTATCAAAATACACGACCAATAGCCCCGCAAAATGACTGCAAATATATTTATGGCTTACAAGTTGACGACTCTAATTTAAAACCACCAGTTCATTTCGAACTAGTGGTTTTAATTTACTGGAATCCATGATTCTACTTCGGAGTTAAGACGATTCCCATTCGGTAATACTTCTCCCTGAAATTCATTCTTTAGTTAAGGTTTCATTTCTCAAGGCAATCGAAAGCTAAACAAGATCATCCTCTTTTTTCTGACAAAACTTAGGAGTTCGCCTGGAAAGGACACCATCTCAAAAAAACACTCAATCTTTTCCCTTTACTTGAATAAATCCCCATATTGTGAGAAGAAGCCAGCTCCCACTTATTAAATAGGCACCGACAATATCACTTGGATAGTGCACCCCTAAGTAAATACGACTTATTCCAATAAGGGTAATAAATAAAGTACTAGTACAGATCAAGATGATTCGGCCGCTTTCCTTAGGAATATGTCTCCATAACAAAAAGGTAATAATGCCATACAAGGATAGTGCTGCCATTGCATGTCCGCTAGGAAAACTGTACCCATCTTGAACAATCATTCTATAAAAGTTAGGTCGTTCTCTTTGAAAAAAAAATTTAAGTAGCACATTTAAAATCGCGGAACCAACTAGGACTATAATAAAGAGAATGATTTCAATTCGTTGATGAAATACCTTATATAAAATCAATACGATAATAATTGAAATCACAATTACTCGAACTTTATCACCGATATAGCTTAAAAACTTCATGATATAAGTGAATGTTGGATGTTCTAACCCTTGAATACTCTTTATTAGTTGTAGATCAATATTTTCTACGAAATCAGAATCATATACCATTGCTAAAAAGATAAAAAAAGCCAAACTAAAGAAACATAATAAAAGTAAATGATTGTATTTTGTTCTCAATGATTTATCCCCACCAACTCATATGACTTTACATTTGTGTAAAAATAATTCACTCATTTTCTTTATCTTCCCCATTATTTTCTTATTTAATATGCTTTTGTGTCACTAGACGCCCACTCTACCTTCTTAGCCTATACTGGCAACATCAAACGAGTGGAAGAAACTGGTCTACCAAAAATAAGTAGGGCGATACAAACCTTTAGGAACTGGCAGACTGAAATCCTAAATAGTTTTGTCTATAACTATTTAAATGGATTTTTAGAAAGGATCAATAACCTGACAAAAGTCATAAAGCGAAATGCTTTTGGTTATAGATGCTTTGAGATTTCCGCAAAAATACTACTAACACATAAGTATAAAAGAATAGGAGTTCATATCGGATAGTGGAGGATAGCAAATATCCTTTTCATATGATGATGGATGTAGCATCCATCATCATATGAAAGGCAACCAAGCGAAGCGAGGTAGCCTTAACTCCAACCATTGACGTTAAACCTTCCTTTTTCAATATGCAACATTATTTTTTCAAAATTCACTCATAATAGTTAATGTTTGTTCACCAAGTTGACCTTTACCTATAACCCTGCCATCAGATTTATTTCATTGGCTTTTTTTTATTTACTAGAGCAAGTTCATCCCAAAACACTAAACACAAAACCTGTAATGCTTTAAAAATTATTAGTCCTTATCATTACTACTTAATTTGACCAAATATAGCTGTGCTAAGTTCCGTAAAACAAAAGCAGGTATAAATTTACATTTTCATTATAAAAAAGCGAATCCGCCTCTGAAAAGGCAGGCATAACAAAAGCAACAGAACACGATCAAGGTCAGCTTGAAATCAGGGTAGAGGAACAAGGACTACATGTATGTGTTTGACCGTAGCAATCTCGGTTACGAGCGCTTTGATCGCATGATAGTACGTTCTTTTCTCAATTCAATTCTAATATTTGTTGTCCCAAATTCATTAATTCTCGATCATGTGTTACTAAAACGACACTTGTACCATCTTTATTCAAATCTACTATGAGTTGAATGACTTCATCTCGACTTCGTTCATCTAGATTACCAGTCGGTTCATCGCAAATTAATAGTTTCGGGTCGTTTATAAGCGCTCTTGCAATTGCTATTCTTTGTTTCTCACCTCCTGAAAGTTGTGATGGAAAATGTTCTAATCGATCAGATAAATTTACTTTTTCAAGAAGATGAAGAGCCTTTTCTTTCACTTTATTCTTGTTCTCAAAAGGAAGCAAAGGTAGCATGACGTTCAATAAGCAATTAAATTGAGGAAATAATTTAAAATCTTGATAGATAAACCCTAAATATTTTTGTCTATAATTTTGCAGTTCATCTTCATTTGCTTCACTTATGGATATATTACTAAATTGTATCTGGCTCCCTTCATCCGGGGGGAGGAGACCTGCCAAACATTGTAGTAATGTCGTTTTACCTGAGCCCGATCTACCTAAAATGGTGATCCACTCACCTTCTTCCAGATTAAATGTAATATCTTTTAATATTTGAATTTCTCCGCTTGCTGTTTTATACGTTTTATTTAGATTCACCACATTTAATTGCATTTAGCGCACCTTCTTATATCCAAGATTAATTGACTTATGGAGGACATTGGACAATACGAACAAAGAAACTAATAAAATTATGGTGAAAAGCATGACCGCAATTCCTCCGACCCATATTAGTGAATCTTCGATCCTACCAAATAATATTTGATAGCTAATTACACTTATAAGGACACCTATAAAAACAGATATTCCTGACCATAACGCTACTTCTTTTAAATAAAAACTGTACAATTGTTTTTTATTCCATCCAATATGATGGAAAGTGTTTATTTCATCTGAGCGTTGTTGCCATAGGGAAAGCAATGATTCTATCAAGGTTAAAATGGTTAGCGAATAAAGAAAAATTAGCAAGACACTATAAAACCACTCCATTTGTCCATGGACATATATACCTAACGTCGTTTGCGTAGTTTGCTTTTCTTGCAGTACCATTACTAATGTTAAAAATATTGAGACAATTGTCATTATACAGGTTTGAAACATGGAAAAAGTAATATGACTGCGATAATACCAAGTGTTTTTCCAAGTAATTGTCCCGTTTCTCGCAGGAGAGTACTCCTGTTTGACATTTAATTTGTGAACTTTTTCAATTAGAAACATAGATAAGCAAACGATAATGAAAACAATAACTAAACTAATAATTAATAAGGTTTCTTTCATAATAAAACTAGCCACTAACATCATAATAAAAGCTAACATAAAGGGGCTGCCTAATATCAGAGACCACTCATTAAAGCGCAGTCTTTTAATGTGCTCTTTCTTCCATCCAAAGCTCATTAGAAGTAATTCATCATTTCGACGAGACTTTATTAAGTTCGAGAAACTAAAAATGATATAGACAAGACTAACCATCATAAAAAAAGTAACTAGAATAATTTTGCTAATATCCCAGCTTTTTAGAATTGTATCTGCTGCGCCCAAGGTTGTCCAAGGTTGAATAACCTCACCAATTCCTTCTACATTAATGGTCAATGATTGATTGGATGCACCTGCAACAATATCAACTGTGAATCCCTCAGATTCAAATTCCGCAGCCATATTTTTAATTTTATCGGCTGCAGATTTATCGTATCCAGAAATATCAGCTACTCTGACTCTAATGGCATCAATAGGCGTATCTGTTTTCAATCGTTCTGCCCAATTTATAGAGATGAGTCCATGTGCCGGAGTTGTAATAAAACTCCCTGGCAATGATGTAGGTTGTAAAAGAGTTTCCTTGTCTTTAGCTAAATAGGTAGGATGAATCCCATATATACCTAGTGGGGATGCGGCTAATTCCTCTTCATGTTGATCTACTTCAAAATATCCGACATGTTTAAAGTAAAGTCCCTCACCCTCTATCACATTTGGACCTTCAGTAACAAAATTGATTTCTTTTTGTATATCACGATAAAGAGGGATATCTGATTTCTCATCTTTTCCAATTTGTTTAATGGATATTTCATTACCTGAAAATTGATAATTAACAGGACCAACGCTATAATAGGTCTTTTGACTACCAGAGTCAATGGTACCCCACATTTCTTCCCCTGTTGGATGCTCCTCATAATTCAACAAATGGTAATCCTTATCCGCATACAAATAATTATCATAGAATGGAGATATTGCTTTCGAAAAATCCAGTTCATATATTTCTGTCGAGATTGATGTTTTTTCAGCCATTTCTTTCATTAATTGGGTATGTAATTCTTTATCCCGATATGACAATGCCTCAAAGCCAACACCATTATCTGAATCAATTTTATATTTATGCTTGAGCTCCCGTATATCATCCTCACTTAGGTCAATGTTTTCAATCTTTATCGAAGCTTTTAATGGAACATTGGCATCTTTTAATCCGAGGATTGGAATTTCATCAAAATCAGGGTTTAACCCTGAAGAACTCACTTCTAGCTTTGAATAATCCTCGCCGGTCAATTTTTTCTCTTCTTCTACATCTATTGCTACTACTTGATGATAAGTTAGTGGAAAAAGAAATGACGGATACTCTCCCCAAAATACATTGACTAGTGAATCATCGGTTATAGTAGAGTAATCAGAAAACCTATTAGGATCTAGAAATGAGTAGGCCGTATATGTCTCTCCTAAATCATAAGTATTGACTCCATCTGTCGTCGAATATTTTACTGTATATCGGACCGAGTCGCCTCTTTCAGGTAAAGAATAGTTAATGGCACTGGCGGTATAAAGTCCAATTGCCGCAACTGGTGCTGCCACTTCAACGTCTTCTCGATTCTTTACACTCTCCCATTGTTCAATAGAAATCCCACCATCGCCAACACCTAAATAATTTTCTTCCACTAGCCCTAATTTTTTCTCGATTGGAGTTTGACTATTCCTTGGGCGTAGCAAAATATCGTAATCGCCTCTTGAGAAATCATAAATATCCTGTTGTATAGTCTTATTTGCAGAATTTAATGAGAACATCGAGCAAGATAATAGAATAAAAATGATAAATAATAGAAAAATCAATTGCATTATTTTCCTTTTTTTAGAAAGAGTGATTTTCATGGCATTCCCCTCAATATAAAATAATACTCTGATTCAATAAAAATCAGAGTAAAAAATATTGGTAGTTCTCCATTTTTACCATGCTTTTACGATGATACTCTTACTAACTACACGTGAGATATTTAACTGATCTTGGGTTTGAGCACTTGCAGTATAAGATTTTTGATACTGATAGCCTGGATAGCTATGGTAGAAAATTCTATTCTGTTCACCCCCCCTACCATCATAGCGTTGTCTTGAAGTCCCATCACCTGGAGTAAAATAAAATACATGCGGCCCATTGGTCGATGTTGTTCCAACTTTAAAATCATATCTTTGCCCAGCGGTAAGTGGACCATTAGGTACAGTAAAAATACATGTAGGAACAGCAGCAGCTACGACATTCTCTGTACTATTATTTGAATCACTTTCATCTTGGTTGGCAAATACACTAACACTAAACACTAAACATAGACCAAGTACAGCTGCTAAACTACTAAACAATTTTTTCTTCACTAATAATACCTCCTTTTTTTTACTCAAAATCCAAATTTAACCTTTCGAATGTCATTATAACAGATTTCAATATATTGTAAATTCTAAATCAAATAATTTTTGAATTTTGTAATCATTTTAACAACACTTCTATTTAACAAAACCATTTTCTATTATAATAAGCGGTAATATTTAAGAAATAATGCATAAAATTGTGGGAAATCCACATTTTTATGCCTATTTTGGAGGGACAGCCTTTGGTAAACTATAAATACAGGAAATAAATTTTCATGCAGGTTGCAGGTGAAAATGGAAAGGGATCATTCTATTTTCTTAGTCAAGGATCCTGTCAAAACAATAGAGTACGATATTTTAATCAATTACCCAAAAGGTTTTAACCGATCAGTTAAAACCATTAGAAAAAAATTGCCTTGTAAAAAGATTGATATTTAATAAGACCTCTTAAAGTAGAATGATAGGAGATCATATATCCCTGTATTAAGTGCGATATGTGAATGGGGAAATCGATAGCTCCCCATCAAAGAGCTCGTAATAATATGGTGCAACAATTAAGGAGCTGAACTAATCTGATCAACAGCTTTTTCATTCCAGCAGTTTTTAATTTTACTCTTCAATACTAGAAGATCATGGTTAACAAAACGATAGCAAAGGTTCATTCTCACCTTTGTACAAACGCCAGTTAGTTCAACATAAGGCTTATCGTCTCCAACAAAACGATAACATTATTAAGAAAGGTGACACAAATGCATGCAAACACAAACTATCCAACTTATTAACCTTGCCATTGGAAAACCAAAAGAGATGCGTTACGGTTCAGAGGAGAAGGTATTGAACACGGCCATTCAAAAGGAAATGGTAAAAGAAGCTTATTTAATGAAGGAAGGATTTATCGGTGATGGTGTGGCAGATTTAGTTAACCATGGTGGCCTTGATCGTGCCGTTTGCTTTTATCCTGCTGAGCACTATTCCTTTTGGGAAGCTGATTATGGGAAAACTCTAGACTCAGCCGCATTTGGAGAAAACATTACGATTTCCGGATTAGATGAACGTACCATCTGTATTGGTGATATCCTTCAAATCGGTGAAGCGACTGTCCAAATTACAGAAGGTCGTGTGCCGTGTAAAACCATTGACAGAAGAACCGGTATGGAGAAGCAATTCAAAAAAATGATAGAAACTGGTTACACAGGGTATTTTGGTAAAGTTCTTAAAGAAGGAAAAGTTCGTTCCGACGACAGCATCAGCATCATTTCCAGAAATGAAGATGAGGTAACCGTATATAAGGCACATCAAATCTATTTTCGGCAAATCGTAGATGAAGAGGCACTTCAGCAATTAATCACTAATCCATCACTTTCCGATAATTGGCTTCAACATTTGAAACGCTTATTGAAAGGCGAATCATGAAGATCCCCTTTTTCATTTAATGCTACTTAATTGACAAAATAATTGTAATTTTGTTACTGTAAATAAAAGATTTTCATATCACAACACAATGATTAGGAGTAGTAAGGAAGGTGAATTGTCCAGAAAACTGCCGGTTGCTGAAAGGCAGTCAATGAGCTTCCCCAACTCGCCTAGGAGTGGTTAGACTGACATGTAGGTCTAAACGGAGCAAATCCGTTATAAATTGATGAGAAGGTTTACTTTTGTTTTGGCAAACGAAAAAGAGTGGTACCACGTTAGGTAAGGCCTATCGTCTCTTTAGAGGCGACAGGCCTTTTGTGTTTTTTTATCCTAAAAAGAGAGGGGTTTTTATGATGATCATTCGGGAAGCAACATTGTCCGATGCTGAAGGCATAGCGAAAGTGTATGTTGATAGCTGGAGAACCACTTACAAAGGAATCGTCTCCGATGTCTTTCTTGAACAACTGTCTTATAAAAAAAGAACTGAATCCTGGATCGAAAATATACAACGACTGGATAATTATGTAGTTGTAGCAGAAAATGATGATGGCCAAATAGTAGGATTTGCTGACGGAGGAAAAAGAGAATCCAATCTTATTGAGCATTCAGGGGATTTGACCGCCATCTACATTCTCGAAGAATACCAAGGAAAAGGGATTGGAAAAAAGCTTGTTGGCAAATTATCTGAGCACTTCAAAAAACTTGGCTACAAAAAAATATTTGTAGAGGTATTGGAAGACAATAAATCCCGATTGTTTTATGAAAAACTAGGTGCTCAATATTGCGAAACAACGAAGATTACGATTCAAGGAGACGAATTGAATCTAGCAATTTACAAATGGGAGAATATAAATTCGCTCCTTACTCCTCGTTAGTCCAACTATAGATTTGAAATTTTACGTCACCTCAGACGTTCATAATTTCATATCCTAACACCCATAGCGGACTTACAAGGTAGCACAAATAAGACGCTAACTTAAAAAGTGAGCGCTATAATATTACTGCCGTTCAATTTCGTAATTGGGCTGGTTATCAACAATTCTTTGTTTCCTGTTCGGTATACAGCTCCAAGATGTATTCACAATCGTTCAACATGCACCTCTCATCAACCGGTCACTTTCTGTCTGTTTACATGATTGCTACTCTTTCTTATCATAGCCTTTGTTCTTATACTCCGAAATGTTTTAAACAAATCTTCGTTATGCAGATATTAATTGTTACTGATTCTAACTATGTTATTCAAATTTGTCAATACGGTAGATTCCTATTTTTGAAAAATCAAAAGAGATTGAAGCCGGCCCCAACTTTTTTAATTCCAGCATCCCTTACCTCTTTATTAATGCCCACATAAATAATATCGATAAAATAATGGCAATTACAATGACAAATGATTTCAGAACAGCCAGCATGCCTAAAATCATGAACACCACTATCATACCGGTTAAAATTACGATAAATAAAGAAGTCCTTGCTTTCCTTTTTTTCGCCAAGGAAAATTGCCATATACAAACAATCATTCCAAGTACAATCAATAAATTAAACATAACATTTCACCTCTTATTTATCTTAACTTTAGCGTCTTACAATTGCATCTACTGACACTATATTTCCTCCTTTACCGGTGGACTAAAGGTTACAATCCATTGATGATGAAAAAAGTATAGAGAGTCTACACTGAACATCAGATTTTGACCAACTATCATTAAGTAATAACTTGAAATAGAAATGATTGAAGCAAATATTATTTGAGGAAATCCCATTTCGATTCTAGAAACAATCATTATGAAAACAGCGTAAAATAAAAAAATATCTCCCACTAAAATGATGACGAGATGTTTTTAAATCACATATTTATATAAACCTTTGAAACTGGAATAACAAAGAACTGTTTGCTAAATAATAGCCAAATTACTAAAATTTAAAATTCGTTTTAAAAAATTTCCAGCTACATTAAAGCACCAGCGTTCCCTAACGCTGGTCTAATTTTTCATAAAAAACATGATAGCTGAAGAGAGCATTTTTTGCGAGATTTCGATTTATTAAAATTTCTCTTTCTTCATTTTTCCCTCTCGAAGCCTAAATATCGAGTGCCTTGAAAGTTTAATATCCCAATATCCCCTTCAGAAAGTAAACCATACTCTTTACCAGAAACATGGAACTCCGAACGATCACCACTTTCGAACTCGAAAGTAACGAAATATGTCGTATGTGTGTTTGATGAATGAATGTGGTGATCTTGATCAAGATGCATATTTGAACTACCGGAAACATCCGCTCTTTTTGATTTAACTAGAGCTTGCACGTTTAGCTTTGGAGACTGTTCATTTTTTTGCCACTGTCCAATCCCTTTGAAAACGGAAAACAAAATACCACCGATAACGATTACAAAAATAACTGCTATAAAAATAGGGACGATTTGAAACATCGTATCATCCATAAAAAATGGATCTGACATATAAACACTCCCTCCGTTACTATTTTATAAATCATATACGATTAAAAGTTGTGCAAAGTTTCATAAAGTAGATCCAAAATGCCTTGCCATTATGAAGCAAAGCACTAATTTCTAATCGAAATAACGTTGTTAGTTTTATTCCAATTGTTAAAATGGCCACTAAAAAAATCAAAAACGATTAATCCCCTATTTGCATGCCTTGAGATATGACAAAAGAATCAACAATAGAATGTTCTAAAAATGCAAGAAGAACGCACACATATCGCTATTTTAATCGATGAGTATGGCGTCATATTAGGATTGGTAACAGTTGAAGATATTTTAGAAAAATTTGTGAGGAAGATGAAATCCCGGAGATTTGCAAAGCAAGTGAGGAGCATTTTATCCTTAAGGATGTTCACCATTCACTTGTAACTAATATAGAAACTGAAGCTATTGATACAATTGGTGGCTGGTTTCTTTATCAATACGTTTGTCCAAATGGATGGATCACTTTGATTATGTTTTATCTTTTTTGCTCAAAATAAGAAGAATTATTAAACTGAAAGTTGCTACATTATTTGGCAAAAATAGTGGTTCATTACTTTAAAATAAAAAATCAATAGAAGGGCCACTCTTAGCCAATACACTTATTTAATAGGCTGATTGACCACTCTTTCAAACGAGGGCACCTCCTCGAATTTTAAATTAATCATACCGAAGGTGCCTTTTTATATCCTTTATTTTATACCTGATTACATTTAATTTTTAATAGCTATTCCTTCTTTTTTTAGTACTTCATAAATCGTGTCAATTGCCTCTTGTTCATCTGAACCTTCAGCCTTAATTGTGATTTTAGCATTTACAGGAATACCTAATGACATAACACCCATAATTGATTTGAGATTTGCTGATTTCCCATCAAAATCAACTGTAATATCAGATTGAAAGGAACCTGCTTTATTTACTAATAAAGTCGCGGGGCGTGCATGAATTCCTGTTTCATCTATTATAGTTAATACTAATTTTACCATTTCTGTCTCTCCTCAATGAGTTTTTAATATGGTTCAATATGCCTATTATGAGTGGTTGCCCCCGAAACATCATTATTAGATGAGCGTTCGTGACCACCACTTAATTATTAGCTATATAGTTCCTCACCGTTTGATTCTATTACTTTTTTGTACCAGTCAAAACTATCCTTCTTCATTCTCTCCAAAGTCCCTTTACCTTCATCATCTTTATCTACATATATAAAACCATATCTTTTTTGCATTTGACCAGTACCTGCACTAACGATATCGATAGGTCCCCAGTAAGTGTATCCTAAAATCTCACAACCATCTTCAATGGCTTCATGTAACTCGATTAAGTGCTTTTTTACATATTCGATTCTATAATTATCATGTATCTTGCCATCTTCAGATATTGTGTCTTTGGCTCCCAAACCATTTTCAACAACAAACAATGGTTTTTGATACCTATCATATAGTTCATTACATACATACCTTAATCCTTTTGGATCAATCGGCCATCCAAAATCTGAAATAATTAGGTAAGGGTTCTCGTATCCCATACTTCCACCAGTTGATTCAAAGATAGGAGTACCAGCTTTATAAGTAGAAGTTAAATAATAACTAAATGCTAAAAATGAACACGTATGATCTTTTATCAGTTCTTCATCATTCTCTTCTTTTTCAATCTTAATCTTATATTCTTTTAAAATCCTATTTATATAAGATGGGTATTTCCCTCGTAACATTACATCAGAAAAGAATAAAGATCTTCTTCTATATTCATACGCACCAAAAACATCGTCTGGGTGACACGTATTTGGATAGAAAGCACTTAAAGAAAGCATACATCCAACTTCATTTTCAGGCATGATTTTTTTAGCCAATTTAACAGCCATGGCATTTGCCACGAACATATGATGACTTGCTTGATAAACTCTTTGTAACTTATTTGGTCCGTCTTCAATTCGACATGCTCCGGCAGCGAAAGGGATTTTATGCATATTGTTTACTTCATTGAATGTCATCCAGTATTTTACTTTATCTTTATATCGCTTAAAGATTACTTCACAATATCGACTAAAGAAATCAATTAATTTCCGGCTCTCCCACCCACCATACTCATTAACTAAATGAATTGGTGTTTCATAGTGAGATATAGTTACCATAGGCATGATACCATTTTTTATTAACTCGTCGAATAAGTTGTCATAGAATACTAAACCAGCTTCATTAGGTTCTTTTTCATCTCCATTCGGAAAAATCCTGGTCCAGTTAATCGATGTTCTGAATAAAGTAAAACCCATTTCTTTAAACAATGCTATATCTTGTTTATATTTGTGGTAAAAATCTATCGCTTCATGGCTTGCATAATACTTATTTGAATCAATCTCTTTATCAGCCACTCCTGAGATTATCCCACCTCTTACTACATCAGCGATTGAAACACCTTTACCATCCACGTTCCAAGCACCTTCAGCTTGATTCGCTGCAATAGCACCACCCCAAAGGAAATCCTTTGGAAACGTTCTACTTGTATTCACCACGCACACACACCCCAATATATTTTAAGTCTATGATAATAATTTAATATTTTCTAATTATGCTGGATTTGTATGTTCTTCTTCTAAAGCCTTTTTATCTAATAATTTTACGAATGGATAGTAAATCAACATATTTAATACAATTAAAATAATTTGCAATATAATTAAAAATGCGGAGCCTGCCAAAACAGAATTTACAAACACTGGAGTACCTAGTGGGATATGAAGTCCGTTAACTAATGGGAAGATTCCAATGTCCATCAATATATAGGAAATAATTGCATTCGTTAAAGGAGCAACAATAAATGGTACAACCATATAAGGGTTTAGAACAATAGGTAAACCAAAGATAAGTGGCTCGTTGATACCGAAAATTACAGGTGGTAAAGCTAACTTACCTAAAGTTTTATATCTTTGACTCTTAGTAAAAAATGTTAGAAGTAAGCCAAGGGATAGCGTAGCACCAGCTCCACCAATAATAACGACTACAATTAAGAACCCTGTGTTTACAATGTTTTCTGGTGGATTCCCAGCTGCAATTGCTTCTAAATTTTCTAATCCAAGAGGTATCCATACTCCATACAGAATTGGCAAAATAGATAAAGTACCGTGGATACCAAAAAGCCAGAGCGTATGGATAACTAATACGAGTATTACCATTGACCAGAAACCACCACCAAGATTTAGAAGCGGAGCTTGGATGAATGAATAAACAAATTCGTGCGCACTTTCAAAACTTGTTAACCTAAACAAACCACTTATAATAGTAAAGATTACTACGATTACGATACCAGGTAACAATCCTGCAAATGTTTTTTCTACAGTTGGTGGCACTCCTGCAGGCATTTTTATCGTCCAGTTATGATCCACAATATATACGTAGAGTCTAGCAGATAACAATCCTACTATAATTGCAACAAAAAGTCCTTGAGCACCAAGGAATTTCACTGGTATCACGCTTGCTTCATCTAAAGTCGCAAAAGGTGTAACTGCCAAGAAACAAATTAATGAAATAATACCAGCAACTACCCCGTCATGATTAAATAAGGACGCAAGCCTGTAGGCTATACAAAATACAGCATATAATGCAATGATTGATATAGTAACAGAAGAAGGTAGAGATAATACGGACTTCAAGCCTGTTTCTGTAATAAATTTTTGGTACGCTTCCAAGTTAATATTTGCTATTAAAGTCGAGAGAGCACCTATAATGATAGCCGGTAATGCTAGAAGCAAGCCTTCTGATACTGATTTTAAATACTTATTTTCTCCGATTTTTCCTGCTATACGTTGTAAATTCCCTTGTATAGCTTCTGTTCGTGCACTCATAATTACACTCCTTTCTTTTTAAAAAAATCTATAAAATAAAAGAATACTTTGAAAACTTTATTTAGAATTTATCAATTCTAATGCCCAATCAAGAACTTTTTTGCCATTCATTGTTCCATAATCAACACTATTAATTACTTCTACCGGAATACCTTGTGATTCATATTGTTTTTTGTAGTCACTTTTTAAATATGAAACTTGGGGACCCAATAATAGAACATCTGCTTCACCAATGTATTTTTGTATATCCCCACCGGAGGTAGCTCTAATAGTAACTTCTTCATTACTGTTTATTGCTGCTTGTTCCATTTTGTTTACAAGCATGCTCGTAGACATTCCTGCAGCACAAACTAATAAAATATTCTTCATCTTATTTTCCTCCTACAAATTTAAAGTTTTTTTATTAACTCAATGATTTCTACTGACAACTCTCTAACAGTCATAGCATTCATGAAATGATCTTGTGCATGAACCATAAGTAATGAGATTTCAGTTTTTTCACCACGTGATTCTGCTTGAATCAAATCCGTCTGAACACGGTGAGCTTTGTTTAGCTCTGCTTTAGATTCTTCCATCAACTTTTCTGCAGCTTCAAAATTTCCATTTTTGGCTTCTGCAATTGCCCTCATAGCAGAACTTCTCGCATTACCACCATGAATGATTATCCCCATAATGATCTCTTGATTTTCCAAATTAGCACCTTCTTCTTTGTTAACTTTGTTCCTTAACAAAACTATACAACTAAAACGTTTTCATCTAAAGCCAACCTTTTTCCATATAGAATGGAAAGATCTTATACATAAATTAGTTATAGGTTTACAAAAAAAAGATGTAGTAATGAAACTACATTCTCTTAATAATATTTATAATTGCAGACGGATTTTGCGCCGATATAAGTTGTTGGACAATATCATGGTCATCAATAAATCTAAATAAAATATCATACATCGGTTTTAACTCTTCTTTATTTTCATAAGCAACATGAAGTAAGCACACAAACTGCACTTTGTTTTTACCCCAATCAATCGGCTTTTCTAAAGTTGCTATCGTCCAAAACGTATGAGGAGATTTAGCCTGTAATGGATGTGGGATTGCTACAAGGTTACCATAACTTGTTGAAGCAGCACGCTCTCTTTCCAATACGGTTTGTACGATCCCTTGTTCAGTTATTCCTTTTCGAATAAGTTCATTACCTAAATACTCAATTACTTCTTCAGGAGTTTCACAAGTTAGATGGGTATAAATTAAATCTTCTTTTAAATATTTATCAATGACAGAAATTCTGTGATTCCCAATTATTTGTTCCAATTTAGTAAGTTCATTATCCCCTAGCAGCGTACTTATTACTAAGTGAGGGATCGTTATCGTTTCAGGTAACGGAACTGTACTAACAATAAGATCGATATCATCTTCCCTGTATTTTGAAAGGTTATGTAATTCGGTGACACCTATAATCGTCAATTTGTTACCGAATTTCGCCCGCATTTTATACAGTAATAGTTGTGAACTACCAAGCCCTGTTGTGCATACAATCAGACATCTTTTAGGTTTTGTATTTAACTTAGTTCTCTCAATAGCCGCACCAATGTGTAATGCAATGTAACCAACTTCATTTTCATTGATTTCAATGTCAAAGTCTTCTTCAATAACTTTTCCAGCTAAAATTCCAGCATCAAAGGCGACGGGGTAATTTACTTTTATCGCTTCTAGCATTGGGTTTCGTATGTTCATATGATGTTTAAAACGATGGATTGCAGGCTTTAAGTGAAGTGCAATTGCTGCAAATAATTCTTTATCCTCTGAAATACCTAGACTTAGCTGTTCCTCAATTTGAGTTATCAAACGCTTTACTGTTTTTAAAATATCATGGTCAAAGCTATTAAATAAATCCGACTGATTTTTATCCAATAGCAGCCTTGTCCCTAATAAATGCATGGCTACATATAAAATCTCCACATCAGGGAATGTAACGTTTAACTGTTCCTCTATACTTTTTATAATTCTTTCTGCTACCTCATACTCTTTCTTAGTTCGGATATCATCTTCAATCCCATTCAAACTTTCTACATATTGATTATTTTCTATTCGCTTACAGGCGATGGCAATATGTACAACTAAATTATGCAAAGCAATATCCGATAAGTTGAGATTAAAAGATTTTAGCTCCTTTAATGCTGATTCATGAATTAGCTCCATGTTTTCTTCTGGTAACAGCCACGATTGATGCTCCAAATCATCTTTAACCGTTATAGGACGTTGAAGCAGTAACTCTGAGATAGCAAAACGTATATTTCTTTCAGTTCCTGTAAGTTTTAACCCATACTTAGGCCTCTGAGCTAAATTCAAACTGTATTGCTGTAAGACAACTTTGACATCCTTTATATCATTTTTCAAAGTAGATCTGCTTACATATAGTTCATCAGCCAGATCTTCAACCTTTAAATAGTTCGGGGTTAGAAGAAATTTTTTTACCAAGAAATGAACTCTATCTTCAGGTTCAATCGGGAAATTCTCATCTATATCTATGAATTTTGTTATGAAATGTTTAAATTTCTCTTCATCGTGTACTTCTAGCTGATATCCTTGGCTTCTAACCGAGTTGATTCTTGCACCAGCATCAGTTAACAGTTGATCAATTTCTTTTAAATCACTTCGAATTGTTCGAGAGGTTACTTGAATGTTTAGTGCTAACTGATCACCCGTAACGGGTTTCCCTTCAAGTAGCACCTTTAATATCTGTTGTTGTCGAGCATTCACATTAGTCCCCTCCCTTCTTTATTTTTATTGTAAAGCGTTTCCATAATCATTTGGGTATAATGATTTTCCTCGAATAGAGGAAATATTTAATACTTAAGAGGTACGACCAAACTCAATTTCTTATATTACTTTATTTCTGTCCATTATTTGTTTTAAATAATACAATGACTCGAACTACTTTTACTAGGCAATTATAAAAAACTCTTTATTTTCTGCTTATCCGTTTCTAATATAAACAAAATTTAATTCCCATCTATATTTAGAACAGGAATCATACTCCAAAATACTGTGTATAAAATGGTAGTCCACTACACTTGTTAAAAAATAAAGCATAAAGTTTCCAAACGGAAATTTTATGCTTTACGTCACATACAAAATTGTGACTTGACTTATATTTTTTTCGATTATGAACCATATCTTTTCCAAACCTTCTATATAAAGCAATCCAAAAGGGCTTTTTAAAGTTGTAGATAAAAATTCCAGTTGATTTTTTACTGATGGGAATACAAACCTTTGTATTTAGTAGCTCTAAGAAGAATTATGATTCCCTATTTTAGGAAATGATATGCTACAATCCTACGATTCAATTGATATTTTTCGCACTTTATTAAACATTTACAAATTAATTGATTTATCACCTCTGCCATGTTTTGTACCATCAGTTGCCACGGAAATTACCACTTGCTGTCAACGCTTTTACCAATAGAAAATTTTTAGAGAGATTGAATTGAAATAGCCTAATCCTCCAATTTTACCGAGGAATTAGGCTATTGGCTTTCCGTAATCATCATGCCAGATTGTGGACTATCCTCTCTTATTGCATAGTATCGTTGTACTGCGCAAAAAATGATCCTATGGAGGAGGTTTTACTCGAAAAATAATTAGAGTGATTTACAAATAAAATAGCACTTGCGTTTTAAAGCAAATGCCTTTTCATATCTATTTATGCCTTGTCTTTTATTTTCGTTTATTTCTTACCAAGTACCCTCTTTCAAATTCTTCGTAGTCATATATTACTTTTAATGAATCACTTTTAAAATATTTACAATGGGCAAAGTAAAGAAAATAGTAGTTCCTTTTCCTTGCACACTTTCTGCCCATATATTGCCTTTATGATGTTCGATGATTTCTTACTGATCGATAGCCCTAAAGAATGCAGTAAGAGTTCAATATCAAGCTGGGTATCACATAGATTTTGCTGTGTATAGAAGATACAAAGAAAACGATGAAGACGAGGTTTTTGTTTTTGAACACGCAGGACCTTCATGGACTTCGAGACATCCCAGAGGTATTAGGGATTATTTTAATCAGCAAATTAGAGATAAAAGCCCAAATGAAGATGATGAAAGTGTAACTGTATAGAAAAATCAAATGAGGAGAATCATTCGACTTTTAAAGATGTTTTCTCGTTCCCGTTAATTGGAGTTTGCCAGGAGAAGTTATTCTATCTACATTGGTAAATGAAAGTTATGTTCCCAACAATGAGAGAGATGATAAGTCAATCTACGTGGTTGCTATTAAGCATAGCATTAACTTATCCAATAATGTAAACAACCCTAAAAGCCATCCCTTTCTTTGACACCAAAAGAAAATCACAAAAAAGGTAACGAGATGAATAGACTATCTAGATGACAAACTTTCTTATCTAGCTGTTCTATTTGAAGATGAGTGTACAGTTGAAAAAGGAAAAAAAGCATGGAAGAAATTTTTTAACCATGATATTGGGCTCCTGAAAAAATTTCTAAATCTACTACAACAGAAAGCACAATACCCTCTTGCTAACGTTTTGGATGTTAGATACGAACTATATAACCAAACCAAATCTACCAAACTTACTTATAGAACTAATAGAAAAAACGAAAGGCTTAGTCCGAAAAGATGTAGTTTATTATTTGAAGCTGTTCATAATGTTCCTGCTCCGTATGAAATTGTGTGGAAGGTTAACAACAAGAGTGACGAGGAGCAAGATATTAACGACTTAGGGCATTCAACCAAATACCAATATTACGAAGGTAGCTTCCATTGGGAAGGAACTGTATATAAAGGAATCCACTCAATGACTGTTAGAATCGTAAAAAACAGAAATGTTGTAGCTAAAAAAGAGGTACTTGTAACTATCATCTAAAAGGCAAAGTATATTTAGAACACGAAAACGCTTAGGGTATTCAAACACCTAAGCGTTTAACTTTATATGTTGGTTTTCTTCAACTAAAGCACCCTTTAGTAGAACAAAGTGACAATAAACTCATTGAAATGTACCCTTTGTTTAATTCAATCTATAAGTTAATTGAACAACGCCAGAAGAAAACTTTTTGGTTTCAACTATTTGTAGATTTATTCTCTTGTTTATATCTATAAATAAAGGTTTTCCTTCTCCCAAAATAATTGGATGAACAGATAATCTAAATTCATCAACAAGTCCCAAATTGATAAAAGTTGTAATAAGACTTGATCCACCATATAGCCAGATGTCCCTACCAGGATTTTTCTTTAATTTATTAACTGCTTCCACAATGTTATCATTTATTAATATCGCTCGATTATCAGTTTCCTTTTGTGTTCTGGAAAACACATACTTCTCTTTGCTATGAACCAATCTCCACATTTCTTTATCGGTATCCGAGTCTTCATTTCTTGGAATATATTGCCCCCATATATCATAGCTTTTTCTACCATATAGTATAGTATCAATTTGATTCAAAAATTTATTGAAATCCATATCAGGGTCCATAATGCACCAGTCAACTTCTCCATTCGGCCCTTCAATAAATCCATCTAAAGTAACTGCTAAATCTAAAATCACTCTTCTTGCTCTCTCGTTAATTGTCATATTTTTATCTCCTTTTATCTTATAGAATTTCCCCTAATTGCTAAAATCATAAGGTATAAACTATACTATACGTAAAACATGACAAGTAATGACATGATTAAATGAAAAAGGTGAAAAAAATGTCAAAAGCCAAGCGTCTGTTAGATATTCTTATGTTTGTTACGACTAAGAAAAAGTTTACTGCACAAGAAATAGCTGATGAATTTCATATATCCATTCGTACTGTACACAGATACATATTAGATCTATCTGATATGGGATTGCCCATTTACTCAGAACAAGGACGTAATGGTGGGTATACAGTATTAACGAGTAGATTTCTTCCTCCAATTTTATTTACAGAAGAAGAAGCTGTTTCTATTTTCTATGCTTTTCAATCTCTAAATTACTATCGAAACTTGCCATTTGATACTGAAATTTCCTCGGTCGAACATAAATTATATAGTTCACTCCAGAGTGAAGCTAAAATAAAAATAGATAAAATTCGGTCTTATATTGCTTTTTGGAACCCCAAAAGAACGATTGATACCCCCCTTTTAAACGATGTTTTAAAGTATTCTATTGAGAATAGAAATTTACACATTCAATATGAATCTAAATCAGGTATAAGGAAAAAACACATCCGTCCTATCGGTGTATATGCCCATGATGGATTATGGTATTTGCCTGCTTACGATTATCATAAGAAAAAAATATTACTGTATCGTGTAGATCGTATTCTTTCCATTTTATCAACTGAAGAAAACGAAGATGAATTCATGAATTTAAAAGAATGGTTCAACTTTATTGAAATAAAAAACCCAATTCGACTGCATGTGCATTTAACTATGGAAGGTATCCGTCAATGTAAAAGTGTTCCTTATTTTGAGGGCTTTGTAGTCACGCACGAAGATGGAACTGGATATATAGATACAATCATAGATAGAGGTGAACTTAATTTTATAACATCACTATTTTTAAGACTGGGAAGTCACGCACGAATTTTAGAACCAAAGGAATTAATTGTGGGATTACGTAAACAAGCGGAAGAAATTTTAACTATGTATCAAGATGATAATTAAAATATTTATTTTTTTACTAATCCACTATTAAAATCAGGAGTAACTTTTTTAATGTTCGCCTTATTTAACTTTTCTGCCCGTAAGCGTAAGTACATTTCTTCACAATCTGAAAATAACATTATTATAATTTTCCAAATTAAAAATCATCTCCCTTCAAAAATATCATTTAAGGAGAGATGATTAATTTGCAATACTCATTTTATGATAGTGATATTCATTAAAAATATACATTGCAATTACAGAAAAGGTAATACTTATATCTATAATATAAAGAAAGTAAATAATCTTGTTATTTTTTTTAAAGCTTAAGTTTGTCACCTATGCTTTAAGCAACACTACAGTTATTCCGAAAACTTTATCTTTATTGAAGCATAATTTTACCTAGAGTATATTGAAGCATATCGTTGCCAAAACGGCAAAATTATGGTTCAAGTCACACGAAACAAAATAAAAAACCACCAAATATGTATTTGGTGGAGACGGTGGGAGTCGAACCCACGTCCAAAGATATCGGCACTTAAGCATCTACGAGTGTAGTCGATATATTCGTGTTTCGCTGAGCCATCTGCCTATCGACTGGCGCCCGGTCAGCTAGTCTGGTTATTCTCTTCCTTCTCCCTCAGACGGTGGGATCCGGCGTAGCCCACTAAAGTTGAGTCCGCTACCCTACCACATGGGCGATGGAGGGGCGAACCGCTATGCGCTAATTAAGCAGCAAAAGCGAAGTTGTTTTGTTGTTTGCCAGTTATTGGCTTTGACGTTGGTACGCGGCCGATCCCCGCGACTCGCAACCTAAGCTCGAACTACCCCTGTCGAATCCGTAGCGTCCCCATGTTAGAGAAGCGGAAGGCTCCCTTTCTCGGCACGTGCACCGACATGAAGGTTTGTTGTTAAACCTTCGGACGGATTGTTCCTGAGCCTGCGCTAAACATTAAATGTCTGCTTGTGGTCTTTCACACAAACAAGACGCTGGAATGAAACGGAATGCTCGAAATAGATGAGCTATCAGTTTGCGTCACTCTTGGTGACAGTTATTATTATATCACAAACATGCTCTAAATCAATTGTAAGGTTCTGTAAAAAATGTTTTGACTAACCTTACATCTTTTGTCTTTCGCGGAACGCACGCTCAATATCACGCTTGGCTTCCTTCTTTTTTAAGTCCTCACGTTTATCAAACTTTTTCTTACCCTTAGCAAGACCAATCAATACTTTCGCATAACCATTTTTTAAATAAAGCTTAACGGGAACAATCGAATACCCAGCTTCCTTCGTTTCCCCGATTAGCTTATTAATTTCCTTTTTATGAAGCAGTAGCTTTCTTGTGCGAAGCGGATCGTGATTATAACGATTGCCTTGCTCGTATGGGCTGATGTGCATTCCCATTAAAAACATTTCTCCGTTTTTAATTTGAGCGTAGGAGTCTTTCAGATTGACTCTTCCTGCACGAATCGACTTAATTTCCGTGCCCTGCAATACAATTCCTGCTTCAAAGGTTTCTTCGATAAAATAATCGTGATACGCTTTTTTATTTTGGGCAATAACCTTACCGGCGCCTTTAGGCATATGATTTCCCCCTAACATACTGCTCTTTATTTTAACAAAAAAGCGGCGCAGTCTCAAATGCGAGGCGGAAAAATGGGGTTCGTCGATTTACTCATTTTTTCGCTGATAAAACACGGTTTTCGCCGATATATTGCAAAAATCGCCGATAAATCTCATTTTTCGCCGATATAATAAAAAAAATCGCCGATATCCACAAAATCAACCGGAAAAGGAGCCAATTAATTGGCTCCTTCCCCTTACTTTTTCTTTTTCCGCTTGGCTTTTGGCGCATTTTCGTAATGCTTTTTCTTCTTTCTTTGTCCATCTGGTTTTCCAGAGCCCTTGCGTGGTTTCTTTTCAGAGCTTCCTGTTTTGAAAACCTTGCGAGCGCCTTCTTCTGGACGTCTTGGTCGAGTTCCTTTCATACCGACTATTTCAAAATCGATCGAACGCTCATCCTTGTCCACTTTGACAACACGAACGGTAATTTCATCACCAATGCGGTATACGTTGCCGGTTCTTTCTCCAATCATCGCATAATGACGCTCATCATAACGATAATAATCATCGGTCATATAGCTAACATGGACAAGTCCCTCAATCGTGTTCGGGAGCTCGACAAACATGCCAAAATTGGTGACGGAGCTGATAATTCCGTCATATTCTTGTCCAATTTTATCTTCCATGTACTCCGCTTTTTTCAGCTCGTCTGTTTCCCGCTCCGCATCCACTGCTCGGCGTTCCATTTTCGAAGTATGCTCAGCGATTTCTGGCAGCTGTGCATCCCACTTTTCGCGGGTTGCCTGATCCATTTTTCCTTCGATTAAATAGGTACGAATCAAACGGTGGACAATCGTATCAGGATAGCGGCGAATCGGCGATGTGAAGTGCGTATAGAATTCAGTCGACAAGCCATAATGACCTAAGCTCTCCGGATCATATTTTGCCTTTTGCATTGAACGTAGCATCACGGTAGAGACAACCATTTCCTCCGGTTTCCCTTGCACCTCTTCAATGATTTCCTGCAATGCGCGAGGATGAACCGAATTAGCCGTTCCCTTGACAATGTAGCCAAAATTCGTAATAAACTCAAAGAATCTTCTCAGCTTATCCTCTTTCGGGTCCTCATGAACGCGATAAATAAATGGAACATCGAGCCAGTGGAAATGCTCGGCCACCGTTTCGTTTGCACAAAGCATGAATTCTTCAATGAGGCGTTCAGCAACGGAACGTTCACGCAGAACGACATCTGTTGGCTTCCCATCCTCATCGACAAGAACCTTTGCTTCTTTAAAATCGAAGTCGATCGCTCCACGATGCATCCTTTTATCGCGTAAAATTTGTGCCAACTCCTCCATAAGTTCAAACATTGGCACTAACGGCTTGTAGCGTTCGATCAGTTCTTCATCTTTGTCTGTTAAAATTTTGTTCACATCACTATACGTCATCCGTTCCGTCGTCTTAATGACACTTTGAAAAATCTCATGATTCACGACTTGACCATCAGGCGATATTTCCATTTCACATGATAGTGTCAACCGATCCACTTTTGGGTTGAGAGAACAAATTCCATTTGATAGACGGTGCGGAATCATCGGAATGACGCGGTCTACTAAATAGACACTTGTCCCACGATCAGCTGCCTCCCTATCAATCGGGGAACCCTCTTCCACATAATAGCTAACATCGGCAATATGAACGCCAAGCTTGAAGTTTCCGTTATCCAACTTTGTCACAGTTACGGCATCATCTAAATCCTTTGCATCTGCACCATCAATTGTGACGATCATTTCGTCTCGCAAGTCGCGACGATTTTTTATCTCTTCTTCATCGATAGAGTCAGGAGTTTCATTTGCTTGCTCGATGACATCATCTGGAAATGGCCCGGGAAGCCCGTGCTTATGGATGACAGAAAGAATATCGACTCCTGGATCATTTTTATGACCAAGAATTTCAATTACTTCTCCTTCCGCACTTTTTCTTCCTTCGGGATACGTCGTTATTTTGACGACCACTTTATGGCCTTCTACTGCTCCCTTCGAAGCAGCCTTCGGAATGAAGACATCACTGGCAAATTTTTGATCATCGGGGATGACAAAGCCAAAATGCTTGCTCTCGGTATATGTACCAACAATTTGTTTAATCCCACGCTCAATGATTCGCACGATCGTTCCTTCACGTCTTTGACCGGAGGTTTCTGTTGATACTCTTGCCAAAACAGTATCACCGTGAACAGCGTTATTCGTCTCATTCGGTGGAATAAAAATATCATCCAGTCCTGGTTCATCAGGAATAACAAAGGCAAATCCCTTCGCATGGCCTGTCAGCTTTCCACGGATCAAGTTCATCTTTCCAGGAAGACCGTAGCGATTGCTGCGCGTCCGTACGACCAGACCCTTTTCTTCCATAATCACAAGGGCTTTGACAAATTCTTTAAACTCAGTAGAATCGGCAATTCCAAACGCAGATTCCAACTCCTGAACGGTCAGTGGCTTATACGCTTCATCCTCCATATAATGAAGAAGCTTGTCTATATGCTGCTTTATCGGATCATCCATTATATCCCTCCTCTTATCATTATTCTTCCCAATCTAGTGATTCTAGAAACCTGAACACATCCTCATGAAGCTGATCCTTCTCTTTATCAAAGGTAATAACATGACCAGATTCTTCATACCACTTGATTTCTTTTTCTGGCGATTCTATTTCGTTATAGATAATATTAGCACTTTCCGTGTTGATCATTTTGTCATGGCGTGCTTGGACAACAAAAGTTGGTGCGTAGATCATATCGATGTTCTTTCTGACTTCAGCAATCAATTCTTGCAGCGCCTTTAACGTCTTCATTGGCGTCTTTTGGAATTGTTCCATCTCTTCCTCGATTTGTTGCGCTGATTTTCCTTCCCGCTCTTTATACTCGCGGGCGTATTCTAGAACTCCTTTGTACATGACTTCTTCACTCTTAAGAAACATCGGTGCACACATCGGTACAATTCCTTTAATATGCTCAGTGTAACCCAATTTCAAAGAAAATACGCCACCTAGTGAAAGCCCCACAACGGCCATTTCATTGTAGCCTTTATTTTTTAAAAAATGATATCCTTCCATGACGTCCTGCCACCAATCATCTGGTCCAGTATGGACAAGTTCTTCTGGCGGAACACCATGCCCCTTATATTGCGGTCCATAACAAGTATAACCTTTTTTTTCAAGGAAACGAGCCATCATACGGCAATCAGCACTATTTCCGGTAAAACCATGTAAAAATAAAACTGCTCTTTTTCCTCTTTCAAATAGAAAGGGCTTTGGTTGAGAAATTTTCATATGTGTATACTCCTTTATCACAAACATTCCTCTCTTAGTTTAAACAATCGAAGTCGGTTCAATCCACTGAAAGGACTCAGGTTTAGCATGGTGACTCGTTCTTATTAGCGCAAAGCAAGATTCGTTTTTTGGGTGAATCTATGCCATGATGAAATAAATTTGAAAAAAAAATGAACGCAAGAGAAGAATCCATCGTCTTATAGATGTGCAGACAGAAAGGAGGCATCTACGTGGAGCAAGATGATGATATATCCCTCATACACAAAGCAAAGCTGGGAAACGACGAGGCATTCGCCCTTCTTTTTCATCGGCATTATTCTTTTTTATTTAAATACTTACTAAAGCTTACCTTAAACGAAGAAGCAAGCAAAGAACTGGCTCAAGAAACGATGATTAAATGTTATACCAATCTTTCTTCCTTTAAAGGGAAAGCAAAATTTTCAACATGGTTGATTTCGATTGCATCCCGTCTCTACATTGATGCTATCCGCAAGCAAGAAAGAGAACGGAAAAAGATAGACCGTATCGAACGAAGCCTCTCACGTCAGTTAAGCTGGGTCGCCAATTCTAGAGCTGTTGAGTGGAGTGACACTTTTACAGATTTCAACCAACTCGATGCGGATGTGAGAACACCTATCTTACTTCACCATTACTATGGCTATACCTATGAAGAGATTGGCAGGATGCTTGGCATTCGTACAGGCACCGTCAAATCAAGGGTCCACATTGGAATACAACGTTTACGAAAGGAGTGGGAACGATGAATGAAAAAGAACGCTTCACACAGTTAAAAGAAGACTGGGAGCAGCTCGATAAACTTAGCAACCATTCGACTCCGTCCACTCATGAGCTTAAAGAACAGCTGATCATCGCCAAAATGGAACAAAGGAGAGCATTCCGCAAAGAACTAAGTCTCTTTATTTTGACTGCACTGTTTATTTTGAGCATCTTCACGGTGGCTGTACTTAAAGCACCTGTCATTTTTATTCTGACACAAATTGTTGCACTCATTGGAGCCCCCATACTTTTCTTCTTTTTAAAAAAGACCCTTCGGAAGGAAGAATTTTATCATGAATGAACAAACATTATTCATCTTGTTATTACTCTTACCTTTCGTTTTAGCACAAAGCATTCTGCTCTTTATTGACGCCAAAAAAAGAAGAAGCTATCCATGGTTTTGGGGAATATGGGGGCTCATCCAAATCCCGATGCCAACCGTGTTCTATTTCTTATTCGTCATCCTTCCTAACAAAAGAAAACAAAATAGGAGTGATTAAAATGGGAGAAATCAACTGGGCTATTGTGACGCCCTTGCTAATTTTACAAGCGATCCTTGCAATTGCAGCTTTAGTGAACTGTCTCAAACAGGAGGAAACGACCGGGCCGAAATGGATGTGGTGTATGATCATTGTCTCCATTAGCATCTTTGGACCGATACTCTATTTCATTATAGGACCAAAAAAAGAATAGAATAGGAGCCAAAATCATGCTAGTTAATATTCAGAACTTAACGAAAACATATAAACAACATCAGGCAGTTAAAGGAATCTCTTTTCAAATCGAAAGAGGGACATGTGTAGCACTACTCGGTCCAAATGGAGCCGGTAAAACAACGACCTTGCAAATGCTAGCGGGATTACTAGCTCCCACTTCTGGGAAAATCCAATTTGCTAAAGCTGCATCTACCGATTTCAGACAGCGAATTGGCTTTCTTCCTCAGCATCCTACTTTTTTTCCATGGATGACTGCCAAAGAATTTTTACAATTTGCCGGAAAGCTATCACAGCTCTCAAAATTAAAGCTTGAAGACAAAATTACGGAGACGCTAGAATTCGTCAGTTTAAAAGATGTTCGAAACAAAAGGATCGGTGGTTTTTCAGGTGGGATGAAGCAAAGGCTTGGACTTGCTCAGGCACTCTTGCATGAGCCAGATCTTTTAATTTTGGATGAACCTGTATCCGCTCTAGATCCCAATGGCAGACGAGACGTTCTTGAAATTTTAAGCAAATTAAAGCGCGAAATGACCATTCTTTTTTCAACCCATGTTCTTCATGACGCCGAGCAAGTTTGCGATTCGGTCATGATCCTGAAAGAAGGAAGCATTATGTGGGACGGAAGCTTAGACTCGCTCAAAAATAGTCAGGCCTCCTCGGCCGTTCAAATTAAAACAGCAGAAAGCTTGGAAAATGTATTCGAGGATCTTGTCATGGTTGAGTATATTGACACAAGCACGGTAACCCTTTTTCCAGCCCCTGCTTTTGACACCAATCTACTCTTGCAAAGACTTATGGAAAAAAAGCGCACCCTTGTACATTTTGAACGTTTGCAGGATTCCCTAGAGGACGCTTATATGAAGGTGATGAACCAATGAGAACATTTATAACACTACTACAGAAAGAATTAATGGAAAACTTCCGAAACGGAAAATGGATTTGGCTTCCGATTGCCTTTATGATAATCGGCATCTCACAGCCAATCACGACCTATTATATGCCACAAATTTTGGAAAGCGCGGGAAATCTACCTGAAGGCACCGTGATCGAAATTCCTACTCCTCCGGGCTCAGAAGTTTTAGCAGCTACTTTAAGTCAATTCGGAACGGTCGGCTCATTGCTCTTCGTTCTTGCAGCTATGGGTGTGATCGCAAATGAACGCCAAAGCAGAGCGTTAACACTCGTTATGGTTCGCCCAGTTTCTGCCTTTCAATATATAGCTAGCAAATGGACAGGTCAAATATTGATTGCTCTTATTGCGTTTGTATTAAGCTACGGGCTTACCTTTTATTACACAAACCTGTTATTTGAGCCAGTCAGATGGGAATTCCTCTTCTCTAGCTTTCTCATCTATAGTCTTTGGATCATTTTTCTCATCTCTGTAACGATTTTAACCGGTACGCTGCTCAAGTCTGCAAGCGGAATCGCAGCAGTTAGTGTTTTGACCGTAGGCGGGCTTTCCGTTATAAGCAACCTTTTCAGCAAATTTACCGCCTGGAGTCCAACCAATCTCAGGGCACATGCTGCCGCCATCCTAATGGACGGAAAGCTGTTAGAGAATAGCTTAACCGTCATTTTAACAACAAGTGCTTTAACGATATTATGCCTACTCCTGGCAACTATGCGCTTTCGACGATTTGAGCAATACTAAACGGAACATCGCATATATGTCGTGCTAATCGTAAATATTTTTTTGCTATCCGCTGAGGTTAAGCCACCAAGCAAAGCGTCGAGCTTTAACCCCAACGTTGAACCCCACGAAAAAACCTGACCAACTTGTTGATGGTCAGGTTTTAAATATTTCTAAACTCCTAAATAAGCGACAACAAATGTTAAAATGAAAAATAACACAGATAAAATGATGGTAGCGCGGTGGAGAATTAAATCAAGTCCACGTGCCTTTTGCTTTCCAAAAAGCTGCTCCGCTCCACCAGAGATGGCACCTGAAAGGCCTGCACTTTTTCCTGATTGTAAAAGTACGACAGCAATTAAAGCAATTGATACAATAACTAATAATGTAATAAATAGAGTATGCATGAAGTCCACCTCCTGAAACGAACATTTCACAGTATCTTATATTTTATCATACTTTAAATTTTTGAACAATAGAGGAGTTTAAATCCAGTTGGCGAATACTTTAATAAAAAGGAGTGTTGCTATTGCAGATTAAAAAATTGATGATCCCCGCTAAAGTTGTTGCTCTTGAATGCTTGCTCCGACGGCTACACGAATCCCACCCAAAATATTCCGAAATTGAAGCGGACTATGCCCGTTTCTTAAAAGGGTATCGAGGAGAAAAAGCTGTCGCCTACTACCTTAATTTTTTACCAGATAAAAAGTTTTATCTCTTTCATTCTCTCCGTCTCCCTAGTGGAAAGTCCCATTTTCAAATGGATCACCTTCTCCTCACAACGCGCTTCGCCCTCATCCTCGAATGTAAAAACTTCTTCGGAACGCTTTTCTTCGATGACTCCTTCAATCAAATGATCCGCATCGCAAACGAAAAAGAAGAAGGCTTTCAAGATCCCATCTCTCAAGCAAAATGGCATCAGCAGCAATTAAAAAGTTTTTTTCACTCCCGTAACATTTCTCTACCTACCGATTACTTTGTCGTCATTAGTAATCCCTCCACGATCGTGAAAACAAATCCACAGAACCGCCAAGCTCTGAAAAAAGTCATTCATGGGCATAGTTTATTGGATAAAATAGCTGAAGCAGATCGCATGTTCCAAACTGAATTATTTGATCCAAAAGAGGTACGAAATTTAGGCAAACGGCTGTTAAAAAGTCATGTGGAAGAGGAATTTGATGCACTGGAGAAGTACAGGCTGAGGAAGAGTGAAATTTTAACTGGAGTCCGGTGTCCACAATGCGAACGGATACCTATGATAAGGAAAAACAGGACATGGTTTTGCAGCGAGTGTAGAACAAAAGACAAAAATGCGCATGTCTCTGCTGTAGAGGATTATTTTCATTTGTTCGGTGCGTCCATAACCAATAAACAATTTCGAGATTTTGTGCATTTGGAGTCCGAGGATACTGCAAAAAGACTATTAAAATCTTTGAACCTACCAACAAAAGGAGCTAATAAAGGTAGAAAGTATCTCAAACCTTGAAACTAAAGACTGCGTAAATAGATATATCGGCGATTATTTAAATATATCGGCGAAAAATAAGTTTTATCGGCGAAAATCAGAATATATCGGCGAAAAATAGGTTTTATCGGCGAAAAAATCAATATATCGGCGAAACGTCTAAATAGCACAAAAACCCACCAAAAAGGCGGTCCCTCCAAAGGGATCGCCTCATCAAATTTTACTTCTTCAAATTATAAAAGCTCTTTAACCCATCATAGATAGCTAAATCGCCAAGCTCGTCTTCGATGCGTAGTAATTGGTTGTACTTCGCGATACGGTCTGTACGAGACATGGAACCTGTTTTGATTTGACCAGCGTTTGTCGCAACGGCGATGTCAGCGATTGTCGCGTCTTCTGTTTCACCAGAACGGTGTGAGACAACTGCTGTGTAACCAGCGCGCTTTGCCATTTCGATTGCATCAAAGGTTTCAGTAAGGGTACCGATTTGGTTAACCTTGATAAGGATTGAGTTACCGACGCCTTGTTCAATCCCTTGAGCAAGCTTCTTCGTATTCGTTACGAATAAGTCATCTCCAACTAATTGAACCTTGCCGCCGATGCGCTCAGTTAATAGTTTGTGACCTTCCCAGTCGTTTTCATCTAAACCGTCTTCGATTGAGATGATTGGGAATTCATTTACTAGCTCTTCATAGAAAGAAACCATTTCAGCTGAAGTTAAGCCTGTGCGGCCTTCACCAGCTAGGTCATACTTCTTCGTTTCTTTGTTGAAGAATTCAGAAGAAGCAACGTCCATACCAAGGTAGATATCTTTTCCTGGCTCATAGCCAGCAGCTTTGATTGCTTCGATAATAACTTCAAGTGCTTCACGGTTAGAACCAAGGTTTGGCGCGAATCCACCTTCGTCACCAACAGCAGTATTTAAACCTTTGCCAGATAAAACTTTTTTCAATGCGTGGAATACTTCAGCACCCATACGGATTGCTTCTTTGAAAGTTGGCGCACCAACAGGTAAAATCATGAACTCTTGGAAATCAACGTTGTTATCAGCATGAGAACCACCGTTGATGATGTTCATCATTGGAGTTGGTAATTGCTTCGCATTGAAGCCGCCAAGGTAACGGTATAATGGAAGACCTACGAAATCTGCTGCTGCATGAGCACAAGCCATAGATACGCCAAGAATGGCGTTTGCTCCTAGCTTTCCTTTGTTTTCAGTACCATCCAATTCGATCATTAAACGGTCAATGCCCACTTGGTCTGTTACATCTAAACCAATTAATTCCTCAGCAATAATGTTGTTCACATTATCCACTGCTTTTTGAACTCCCTTGCCAAGGTAACGTGACTTGTCACCGTCACGAAGCTCAACGGCTTCGTATTCACCAGTTGAAGCACCAGATGGTACTAAAGCGCGACCAAACGCACCAGATTCAGTTAATACTTCTACTTCTACAGTTGGATTACCACGGCTATCTAGCACTTCACGTGCATATACATGTTGGATATAAGGCATATTCATCTCTCCTAAAAAAGTTATTTTTTAATTAAGCTCGTACCAGTCATTTCGGCAGGTTTTTGCAAATTCAATAAATCAAGCATCGTTGGAGCTAAGTCTCCAAGAATACCATCGTTACGAAGCTCTAATCCTTCCTTCGTCACAATAACCGGAACGGGGTTAGTCGTGTGGGCAGTCATCGGATTGCCTTCCATCGTAATGACTTCATCGGCATTTCCGTGGTCAGCCGTAATAATCGCGGCGCCGCCCTTTTGTAAAATTAAATCCATGATGCGACCAAGACACTCATCAACTGTTTCCACAGCTTTAATCGTTGGCTCAAGCATTCCAGAATGCCCTACCATGTCAGGGTTCGCAAAGTTTAAAATAATCGCATCAACACTGTCAGCTTCAATTTCAGCCAATAAAGCATCTGTTACTTCATACGCGCTCATTTCTGGCTTCAAATCATATGTAGCAACCTTTGGTGAATCGATTAAGATGCGCTTTTCACCAGGAAATTCCGCTTCACGCCCTCCACTCATAAAGAACGTTACATGGGGATATTTCTCTGTTTCGGCAATACGAAGCTGCTTCAGCCCGTTTTGCGATAACACTTCACCAAGAGTATTATCTAAGTTTGTTGGTTTAAATGCAACATAACCATCTACTGTTTCACTAAAATGAGTCAAACAAACAAAATGAAGGTTATGCGGATGCTTCGGTCCACGATCAAAAGAACGGAAATCCTTGTTCGTGAACGTATTGGAAATTTGAATCGCACGGTCAGGACGGAAATTATAGAAAATCACAGCGTCATTATCCTCAATCGTTGCGACCGGCTCGCCATTATCCTTTGTGATCACAGAAGGAAGAACGAATTCGTCGTAGATTCCCTTTTCATAAGAATCCTCGATTAATTGTAATGGGTCCGTATAGCTTGGACCTTCACCATACACCATGGCTCGGTATGATTTTTCAACCCGCTCCCAGCGCTTATCGCGGTCCATAGAGTAGTAACGACCAGAAATCGTTGCGAACTCACCGACTCCATACTCTTTCATTTTTTCGAGAGCTTCCTTAATGTATGTAGGTGCCGTTTGTGGTCCAACATCACGGCCATCTAAAAAGCCGTGAACATACACCTTTTCTACTCCCTTATCTGCCGCTAGCTTTAGCAAAGCATACATGTGCTGAATATGGCTGTGCACTCCGCCATCAGAAAGCAACCCGAAAAGATGAAGACTTGTGCCATTTTTTTTCACATGGTTAATCGCATCATTAAAGGTTTCATTTTCGCCGAATTCTCCGTTGCGAATGGCCAAATTTACGCGAGTTAAGCTTTGGTAGACGATTCGTCCAGCCCCTATGTTTAAGTGCCCTACTTCCGAGTTCCCCATTTGCCCATCAGGCAAACCAACAGCCTCACCAGAAGCCGTTAAATGAGAATGGGGGAATTGCTTCCAAAGCCGATCAAAATTGGGCTTGTTTGCTTGAGCAACGGCATTCCCTTTTACCTCATCACGACAAGCAAACCCGTCCAAAATAATTAATGCTACAGGTGCTTTACTCATATTGGCCTGCCTCCAATAATTGAAGGAATGAGCTTGCTTCTAAGCTTGCTCCCCCAACGAGGGCCCCATCAATATCAGGCTGTGCCATATACTCTTTAATATTAGCAGGCTTTACGCTACCGCCGTATTGAATGCGGACAGCATTCGCCACATCTTGAGAAAATTGTTCAGCGACAACGGTGCGGATATGCGCACATACTTCGTTGGCATCCTCTGCAGTCGAAGATTTACCTGTTCCAATTGCCCAAATTGGCTCATAGGCGATAACCGTTTGCTTCACTTGCTCTACCGTTAACCCAACTAACGCTTGTTTCACCTGATTTCCAACAAGCTCATTTGTTTGCCCATTTTCACGCTCTTCTAATGTTTCACCACAGCAAACAATTGGTGTTAACTGATGCTTGAACGCAGCTAATGTTTTCTTGTTTACAGCATCATCGGTTTCATTGAACATTTCACGACGTTCTGAATGTCCAAGAATGACATATTTTACGCCTAGATCAGCTAAGGCCACAGGACTGATTTCGCCTGTATAAGCACCGCTTTCTTCAAAGTGCATGTTTTGAGCACCAATTTCCACATCATATTCCTTCGAAAGTTCAACTAAACTATCTAAAAATAACGCAGGTGCACAAATAACAGAGTCCACTTTTTCTTTTGCTGGCACTAAGCCTTTTACTTCCTCCAAAAAGCTTTTCGCTTCAGAGAGCGTTTTATGCATTTTCCAGTTTCCTGCAATAATTGGTTTACGCAAAAGAATTCATCCTTTCAACTTATTGGCTATTTTCATAAACACTCAGTAGCCGATTTTAACGCTAAAGATTGATTTGAAGCTCTCGAATCGACTCTCCAGATCGAACTAATTTTCTTTAAATAGCAACAAGAGAAGAGCCCTCTTATTTATCATTAAGAGCAACAACACCCGGCAGCTCTTTCCCTTCCATAAATTCTAAGGAAGCGCCACCGCCTGTAGAAATATGGCTCATGCGATCCGCAAGATGGAATTTTTCAACTGCAGCTGCAGAGTCGCCTCCACCAATTACAGAATATGTATCGTTTGCTTCAGCTAAGCTTTCTGCTACCGCTCTTGTACCACCAGCGAATTTATTCAATTCAAATACACCCATCGGTCCGTTCCAAATGACAAGCTTTGAGTCTTCAATCACTTTTGCATAAAGTTCACTTGTCTTTGGTCCGATATCAAGTGCTTCCCAGTCTGCAGGAATTTCTTCAATTGGAACAACCTTTGTATTAGCATCCTCAGAAAAGTCATCTGCTACGATCACATCAACTGGCATTAAAAATTTAACGCCCTTATCTTCAGCCTTTTTCATGAACTCTTTCGCTAGCTCAATCTTATCCGCTTCTAAAAGAGATTTCCCAACCTCATGGCCTTGAGCCTTTACAAATGTGTAAGCAAGCCCTCCGCCAATAATTAAGTTATCCACTTTTTCTAAAAGATTATCAATGACACCGATTTTGTCTTTAACCTTCGCTCCGCCAATAATCGCTGTAAAAGGTCTTTCAGGATTAGACAACGCTTTACCAAGTACGTCTAATTCTTTTTCCATTAGGAGGCCTGAAACTGCTGGCAAATGGTGTGCGATTCCTTCGGTAGAAGCATGAGCACGGTGAGCAGCACCAAATGCGTCATTGACGTACACATCTGCTAGCTCAGCAAAGCTTTTCGCTAATTCCGGATCATTTTTTTCTTCACCAGGATAGAAGCGAACATTTTCAAGAAGAAGAACATCGCCCTCGTTCAACTTTGCTACTTCAGCTTGAACTGCTTCACCATAAGCTTCGTCCGTTTTCTTTACTTCTTTGCCAAGCAATTCAGACAAACGCTTCGCTACTGGAGTTAAGCGCAGCTCTTCGACGACTTGACCTTTTGGACGACCTAAATGACTCGCTAACAGGACCTTCGCACCTGCATTAACCAAGTACTGAATCGTCGGAAGCGCCGCTTTAATGCGAGTTTCATCGGTAATTTGCCCATCTTTCATCGGCACGTTAAAATCCACTCGGCAAAAAACGCGTTTCCCTTTTAAATCAATATCCTTGACACTCTTCTTGTTCATTTTGAGACCTCCTTGTTATCGGGGATTACATAGAAAAAGGAGAGGGGGAATCTTCCCCGCTCCCCGCTTTTTCGTTATTCGGCCTATTAACACTTTATAGCCATGCACAAATGGTGGAAAATTTATGCACCCTTTCCCTTACCATTATAGACTACAAATGTGAATATCCAATTCATTTTGACAAGAACTTTATGAAAAAATGGTTAAATTATAGACCTTTTTGTGCAAGATAATCTACTAGGTCTACAACACGGTGAGAGTAACCAGACTCATTGTCATACCAAGAGATCACTTTTACCATGCTGCCTTCCATTACCATTGTAGAAAGAGCGTCGATTGTTGAAGAATTAGGGTTACCGTTGTAGTCACCAGATACTAGTGGCTCTTCGCTGTAACCAAGAATTCCTTTTAATTCGCCTTCAGCAGCTTCTTTAAGCTTAGCATTTACTTCTTCAACCGTTACGTCTTTATCAAGCTCAGCAACTAAATCTACTAAAGAAACGTTTGGAGTTGGAACACGCATTGCTCCACCGTTTAATTTACCTTTTAATTCAGGTAATACTAAAGATACAGCTTTTGCAGCACCAGTTGTTGTAGGAATGATGTTTTCAGCAGCTGCACGTGCACGACGGTAATCTTTATGCGGTAAATCAAGAATTTGTTGGTCGTTTGTGTATGAGTGAACAGTTGTCATCATACCACGCTTAATGCCGAAGTTATCGTTAAGAACTTTAGCGAATGGAGCTAAACAGTTTGTCGTACAAGATGCGTTAGAGATCACATGATGGTTTGCTGCATCGTACTTATCATGGTTAACACCCATAACGATTGTAATATCTTCATCAGATGCTGGAGCAGAGATAACTACTTTCTTTGCACCTGCTTCTAAATGTTTCGCAGCGTCTACACGCTTTGTGAAACGACCAGTAGATTCAACAACGACTTCAACGCCTAGGTCGCCCCAGCCAAGTTGAGCCGGATCGCGTTCAGCAAGAACTTTAATCTTGTGGCCGCCTACTACTAAAGAATCTCCGTCAACAGAAACTTCTTCGTTAAGAATTCCGTGTACGGAATCATATTTTAAAAGGTGCGCAAGCATGTTTGCATCAGTTAAGTCATTAACTGCTACAATCTCAACATTAGGATTTTTTAAAGCTGCACGTAATACGTTACGACCTATTCTACCAAAACCATTAATACCAACTTTTACTGCCATTATTTTTTCCTCCTCAAATTTATAAATTAGGCTAAAATTTTAGCCCGATTAAGTAAAATTCACATTGTGAAATTTACATATTCAATAATTCCTTTGCTGCGCCCTCATCCGTTATTAAAATCGTATTTGGCCGCACTTGCTTCATATAGGAGCGAATCGCTTTTGCCTTCGAAGCTCCTCCAGCTACCGCAATGACATGTTCAACATTTGCTAAATCGTCCAGCTGCATTCCAATTGTATGGACTTTATGAACGATTTCCCCCGCTTCATTAAAGTAATAACCGAATGCCTCACTAACTGCTTTACGTTCAATCAGCTTCGCCAGATCCTCAGGACTTGTCTTTCGACGTTCCGCCATTGTAATAGCATCTCCAATCCCGTGCAAAACAATGTTAGCTGATTTAATTAAGGTTAGTACGTCATGAATAAGCGGTTCTTTCACAATCGTTTGATACATTTCACTGCTTACCTGATCAGGAACATAGAGAACACGGTGTTTGGCCTGTGTTCTTTCAGCCATCTTCGCACAAATGGTGTTAGCTTGATTTTGTACATCTTCGCCAATCCCACCTCTTGCAGGGACAAAAACCATTTCCTTGCTTAATTCAGGAGTCAACATTTCTGCAACAGCAGCCATGGTCGTACCCCCAGTAACAGCAATAATATTTTCTCCTGCAAGTATGCCTTTCATACAAATGGCACATGCCCTGCCCAATTCACTTTTGACCCAAGGGGAATCATCGCTATTTCCTGATACAATGATGACTTTTCCCACACCAAGGCTTTTCTTCACTTGAATCTCCAATGAATTCAGACCTTTAAGCTCTCTCATCGTATTCGTGAGTCCCTCTAATACCTTTTTTCCTTCAGTAGTTAAGCTCATCCCCACGTTAGCGATACGAATAAGATTCTGCTCTTTCAGCAGCGAAACCTCAGCCCGGAGAATTCTTTCCGTTATCCCTAAGCTTACGGATAAACTCCTTCTCCCAACCGGCTCCATCAAACTTATGTACTGCAAGATGTCGAATCTTCTTTGCATAACAGGAAGTAAATCAGGTAATAATCTTTTTTGAATGTCAATCAATGAATATTTCATGATTTGCTCCTTTTTTTCGAGTGGTCTTTTTTTGTCCCCTATGGACATATAATGTCCCGCTTGAGTCAAAAAAAATCACCCTTGCCACGCTTTCATTTTAGCAGAGGTGATCTGAGATTTCAACTTAAATAGCTTGAATTATTTTTCCTTAATACTTGTTCAACAAAAAGTTCATCAATTTGCCCAAACTGAATCTCTTCTCCATTAATTTCTACTACTGGAATCATGATTCCGTACTTTTCCGTCAACTCGTCACTGCTGTCAATATCGGCTTCAATATAATGAAAATCATATCTCTCTTTCAATTTTAAAAGAATCGCCTTCGCTTTCTCACAAAGATGACAGCCATTTCTTGTGTATAGTTTTACAATTGTTTTCACCTTAATCCCCTTATTTTCATAATTTTCATATTTCATAGCGCTTTCTTTTTGAAGAAGAAGGAATGCTCAATTGATCGCGATATTTTGCAATCGTTCTTCTAGAGACGACTATTCCGTGCTTGCTGTTGAGCTCTTTGACAATTTCTTGATCGGACAACGGCTTTTGCTTATTTTCTTCGGCGACGAGCTTCGAGATAATGTCCTTTACTTGTTGTGACGAGGCATTTTCACTGGAAGTTGTTTGGATCGTGCTTGAAAAGAAATACTTCAATTCACATAAACCAAATGGAGTTTGTGCATATTTTTCCCTTACAGCGCGGCTGACCGTTGATTCGTGGACACCGATCTCCTCAGCTATATCCTTCATTGTCATCGGCTTTAAATAGGCTGGCCCCTTCATAAAAAAGTCATGCTGCTTTTCTACAATTTTTATCGCTACTTTTGTGAGCGTTTCTTTTCGCTGTTCCAACGCCTTGACAATCCAAAAATAATCCTGCTGTTTTTCTTGCAAAAAGCGATTGACCTGCTTGTCTTTATAGGAAGAAAATTGCTTATAATACTCCTCATTAAAGCTTACTTTAGGCAGTACCTCATCAAAAATACTAATCGCGAACGCCTCTCCCTCACGCTTTACCACTACATCCGGTGTTATATAAATCGCTTTATCATTCTGAAAAGCAAGCGCTGGTCGCGGATTCAATGTTTGAATAAAATCAAACACTTGCTGAATCTCTCCGGGTGTAACCGCTAAAAGCCTTCCAAGCTCCTTCCACTTTTTTTCAGCAAAAAGCGCAAAATGCTCCTTCACAATGGTTTCTGCCAATTCATCTCTTTTTTCAAGCCTTTGCAGTTGCAGCAACAAGCATTCCTTTAAATCCCTTGCTCCAATTCCAGCCGGCTCTAAACTTTGTAAAATACTTAAACACCATGCTACTTCCTCATTTGTACTGCGCAAATCTTCAGCAATTTCATCTACTGTCGCACAAAGATAGCCATTTGCATCAATGTAAAAAATCATTTCTTGAATAATAAGTCGTTTTTGTTCATCGACTTGCTTTATATTTATTTGCGACAATAAATACGTGTCCAATGATTTATTATCTGTTCCAATCTGTTCGATCCAGCTTTGCTTATCCTTCTCCACCTTCATCGTCGTTCTCTTAGAACGATCCTTCCGTGGATCCATCGTCCGAACATGTTCAGATTCAATTTTTAACAGGGGATTCTCATTCGCCTTTTCTTCCAAAAAAGAAGTCAGCTCTTGTGTGGAATATTGCAATAAGGCAATCGCCTGAGATAATTCTTGCGTCATCGTCAACTTCAAAGTTTGCTGCTGCCATAAACCAGGCTTCAAATCCATCTCATATCCCCCCTTACTGTTATTTTACCTTAAATAGTGGGGATTGGTGAATTGAAATATTATTATGTTGAGATGAGAGGTTGAGTCAAATAATGAAACTTATCGTATTATGAAGCTTGGCCATTTCTCCAATTGAAAATTTATTCTTCACTTAAATCTTCCTTTTGAAAAGTTTATATTATCAGAATATCACTGTCTTCCACCATGTTTTTTTAATAAATGAAACTTTTTCTGTTCCTAATCGATATATATTATATACGCTATAAATAAGGATGTGTATATATGGATTTAATCCTCTGGGTTCCAATCGCCATTTGTGTTTTCGTGACATTGTATTTTGACCGTCCTAAAAATAAACAATAAGAACCCTATTTTTATCTCAATCTCCATTAGCTTAAAAACACAATCCTTCCGCTCCATAAATGAACTAATAATCGAGAGGTAAAACGAATGTACGAATATAAATTTGTTAAGGTTGACCTAGGTATGAGTATGTTTGAAAGCAAACCGAAAGAAGATTACCAAGATGTGATTCATAAACATGCAGCAGAAGGCTGGAGATTCATCCAAATATTTGCTCCTTCAACCAAGGGTTATGGTTCAGCTGCCTATTTTGAACTAATTTTTGAAAGATCCCTTCATTAATGTTGAGGGGGTTTTCTGTTTAGGGGGATCGATTTTCATGTAGAACAAAAGAGCGAAAAATAAAATATTAATAATCATTACTCCAATTACTAATTAAAATTCTGTAAGCTCGTTTTTTACATGGAAGATAGATTAAACAGGTGACATATAAAATTTATAAAACAAGAAGAGATAAAAGCTTTATCCACTTCATGTTTTACTCATTGGGGAGCTATGAAGGCTTATTGGAAAAATGTCTCATAGGTCTCAAGGGCAGATATAGATAACTCCTTATATAAGATGCATACTTTAATAAAACTGCGGCAACATATTTATAGAATTTAGATCAAAAAGGGGCTAAATTTTATGGATAAAAAAAAGGTTGCTGCTTTATGCATGTTATTTCTTCCATGGTTAACTGTTCCAATACTAGGTAAAAAAGCATTTATCCGCTTTTTTCCAGCAGCAAGTTTGGCTAATTTATGCATGATTATACTTAGCGTAATTGCAAATAAAAAAAAATGGTGGAGAAATAAAAATCCACTAACTCCAAATGTTCCGATTGATTTTACATATATACTTGGCGCACATTTTGTTGCCACTCTATGGGTTTTTAAGCTAACCTATGGTTCCTTTCCGTTATATTTATTAGTAAACACGATATTTGATTTTATTAACGCTTTCCCATTTGCTGGAATGTGGAAAAAAATAGGCTTTTTTAAATTTAAGAAAATGAGTCCTACTATGTATTCATTTCTCACTATCATGTTAGCCGTTGTGATCTATATATATCAAAGCGCAGTCGAAAAAGTGATTCGTAACAAGAACAACATTTAAAAAGCCCCTGGCTAATGACAGGGCTCTTTTTTGCTCGAATAAATTAGCTTATACTAAAGGTTCCTAAAAATTGATATTAAAAATTTGTAGCCTTTTCTAAAAATATCATGAAAAGGCAGATTTACATTCAGGATATTAACTTGCAGAAGTCTTTTTTATTTTGCATTTTCAAGTTTTCCTTTAATCATAATCGTCCGTTTACCACAAGATTTAGAAACTCAATCTCATCAAACGTCAGATTTTTAGCTGCAGCTTTCTTTTCCCATTCATCAGATGAAAGAATACCCTTTACTCTTGCTTTTTTGTAGATTTCTGCAGCTTCTTTCCATTGCCAATCTTTCCAGTTTGGTTTCATTCCGCTCAACTTCCTTTCAGGTGTATTTGGTTGTTTCTTCGGTTGTGTCGATTGCGACTTTTTCTTAAGTCCAAAAGCAAGACCATTCACATGACCTTGAGCAATTTTATCGATGTAGTCTGATTGTTTTAATTTTGCAGCATCACTTGCATTGTCGATAAAGCCATTCTCCGTGAGGATGGCAGGCATCTTCGTCTCACGTAACACTGCGTAATTAGCACGTTTTTTACCTCTGTCCCTAAAATCCAAAGAACTTAAGATTTCGGGATGAATTACGTTTTGATTAGCAACTGACACGCTACTCGCATTGGTATGGACAAACGTTTCAAATCCTGTACCGCCGCCTGCGTTAATGTGGATGGACATAAAATAATCGGCTCCCCAAGCATTGGCCATCCTTGCACGTTCCGATAAGGACAGATATTTATCTGTCTCACGGCTTAATTTAACCTGAACATTTTCATATTGAGACAATAAGGATTTTATTTTTAAAGAAATTGCTAAGGTAAGATACTTTTCTAATAATCCATTTGCCGTAGCTCCTGGATCGGTTCCTCCGTGCCCCGGATCGATAAAAATTTTAAGCACTATTTTTCCTCCTCGCATTCGGAGCAAACTGGCTCCCCATGTTCGCCTTTAACAAATAGTTCCTGATTCCATTCGATTTCCTTTCCACACACTACGCATTCAGTTACTTGCCCCATCACTTTCCAACTCCCTTTTCCGTATATTTTCTTACCTTCGCTGTAATCTCTGACTCTAAAATCTTAAATGCCCACATTGGAAAATATTTGTCCCATCCAAGGACATATAAGTTCGCACAAAACGATTGGAAATTATGATAGGTAAACGCAAGTGCAAGAACACTAAAGACAAATGCACCTGTACCTAACATCTGGTCAATTATCCATCCAACTGCCACTACAGCTAATATGATTCCATCTCGAATGACTGCATCAATGCCTTTATTACTTTGATACTTTCCATTTTTCTTAGCTGCTCTTACTCCTACTGTAAAATCAAGTGCGATGATAATCAGCAAAATGGCTGTGATATACGCATGTAAGTCAATAAACCCTTTGGCATTTAACATCACATCTACAAATGCTCCAATAGATGCAGCGATAAATCCAAAGCTAATACTATGATTCGAAAGCATTTTTTGAAAAACTTCTGTTAAATTAAACATGTCTCACTCTCCGGATTCAAAATAAATAGCCCCGATCGGTTCGGGGCATACTGATATTTAGGCATAAAAATAACGCTAGCTTATGCTGCGTCTTATCCTTCATTTTCTAATTCTGAACGAACATCTTCTCGCCACAATAATGGTACCTGGTCGATTACGCGCAATCCAGCGTTGATTAAATCGCAATAAACTTTTACCATTATTCATCGCCTCCATGTAAAGATTCTGCTAATTCAGCAAGTGCTAATTGCGTTTCAAGTTTAGCTTGTTCTTGAGTTTCTGCCAACTCCGCAATCGCTAGTTTAAGGGTTAAGTTTTCTTCTTTTATTAATTCAGTCTCACTTGGTGGTATATCCTCTAATATTGCTTGTGGCGGTGTTACTGATACATCTACACCGATTCCATCAGTAATCTTTAATCGTTTACCTTCGGGGATGTCCACCCATAAAAAGGGCGCTCCTTGTGGTTCTCTTGGCTCTGGCTGTCCGTTAATAACTGACAGTATATAGCCTTTTTCATCATGGACGATTAGTGTTTGTCCCATTTCTATCCCTCCTTTATTTATGCATATGCATACCATTCAACTGTTCCTGCATATAAAACAGGCAAACAAAATCCACTTGCTGAAACATAAGCATCTCGCACTCCAACTTTTAAGTTAAAAGTAGTTTCAGTTGAACTCCCATCAATAAATGTAGCTACTTTAACAGTATCTTGATAGTAAGTATCTCCACCAACTAAATAAGTTGTAATCGATGTCTTAATACTACCATCAAAGATTTTTGCTACAATAAAGCTTGGCCTGAATGATAATCCTTCAAAAATGAATTTATTCATCGTTACTGTTGCTGTATTCCTTGCTATCTCAAAAACTCCAGATCCTGTAGTTGGAGTTAATCCATTCGCCCACTTCTTTCCAACAAACACTTTATCAACAAGCGACTGCAACGGCTCTGTTCCCTCTGTGCCTTCACCAATTTTCCCTGCAAGTTCATTTTTCGAAGTCTGTATCTGATTAACCATCGTTGACATGGTATCCTCATCCGTCACTGGACTGCCGATAACACTTGCTAACTCTGCTTTTGCATTGATACCCTCCAAATTTTGCAAGGAGGTAATAATGTCTTTTATGGATGCTGTATTATCTAAAGGCATGGTTTACCTCCTTTCTATTCGAATGCGATCCATACGTACTCTTTTAAATCCCCGACCCTAATATAAAACCCATCATCATAAGGTGTAAACATATTTGAAGGACTACTAACATTACCGATAATATTAGTGCAAAACGATGCTGGATGGGATGCGCCATATACCGTTAAATCTGCGTGTAAAGATACATCATTATATTTGTCATATACGCTTGTTGGTACTATTTTAGCTTTTGCAATTACGATAGATGGCTTAAAGTCCAAACCTGTTACCGTGATCGCATTATTACCAGTTGATGCCATAACCGCACCTGTCGCCCACCGTTTATTCGTCATCCCACCAATCGCATTCTGAATCTCTATCCAAGGAGCATTAGGCAGCAACGTGCTTCCAACCTTCTCATTAATGACATTAATTAAATTACTTTTAACATCACTTTCATTACGTTCCGCTTCGTTAACAATATCAATTAACGCCTGCTTGTCCGCACCACCTAACCCCCTATTCCGCAAAATAAAAAAATTCGCGTCAGCTACCACCTCCACGAATCCTTTATCAAGTTGCGTTATTTGGCTTCCATCTATGTCCTGCAATGGCTTTGATGTTGCTCCGCCATCCGTTGAGATGGTAATGTTTCCAGTTAAATTGTCATCTAACCGGAAAAACAAGCGATTGGTGTTGGACAATTTATTGATGCGTATCTGTGTGCCGACTATGTTGGGTACTTGGTACATATAATCAGCTTGCTGTGATGTAAGGTCATCACTAACCCCTTTCAAAGCCGAATCAATCTTATCCATATTCTCATTTTGGTCGGCTACATTGTAAAAGTCATCCGGAGCCGGCTTTATTAAGTCGTAATTCGGTGTGTGTGTCGCCATTAAATCACCTCATTCCTAAGTTGGTCATGCGTATATTGAGACAACTGAGCATGCGTATACTTTGAGAGATTACTTTGCTGGTTGAAACGTAGCTGAACATCCATCACCATGTTAACGGGCGTAATGCGCTCAAGCATGTCCACAACCGCATCAAACATTCCTCTTACTGTAAGTTCTACCCTTACACTAATCACCTTTTGGGCGACGTCGATCGATAAGGTGTATCCGTCCTCCCCGCAAAGAGAGTTCATTAAATTACGCAATACCCTTCGTGTGTATGGCGCCTGCTCATTATATCGAGTAAGCAGGCGAAATTTACGCGTTTCCAAAGTATCCGTCCCCGCTGGGAAGATATGAAGCATGCGTTCTCTACGGCTTACTCCATACTCTGTTGACGTTTCGATAAATTGGTCATTCATGGCTTGCTCAGTTGCTTGCCATAATCGCACAATCTGTGGATTCTCCACCTTCGCAATCTCTTGATTCTCTTTAAATTCTCGTAAAACAGGTGGCAGATAGCTTAATACATCAATATCTCTATCCATTTACCACACCTCTTATCGGAATGGCATCAGGGTGCAGAACAATGTTTTCCTGCTCTCCATTGAGTGTCGTGTCTGCAATATCAATGATTCCCGGGATATTCAACAGGCGCGTTTCGATTTGGCTGATTCGCACAACAAGCGCGTCCTGCTCAGCCCATGTTTCATTTAAACTGGCAAAATAACTATCTATCGTTTCAAGCACATAGGGTTCAACCTCCGGCCAAGACCATCCATCTTGATACGTGATGTTTGAAGCAATATTGATTGTGGACTCATCTACCCCGAACACAGTAACGACATGATCCATAGGGGCAAGTCCGACGCCCTCACCTTGCTCCCCGATAGGGTCAATCGTTTTTTGTAGCGTATCAATCAAGGTTTGGGAAGGTTTCTGAAAAAGGGAATTAATCACCACCAGTTTGACCGTACCACCGCCATTCCACGCCCGATACACCTTCACGCCGCCAACACCTTGCAAACTATTGACCTTATCTTTATAGTCTTGTCGATTTCCACCAAAGGCCTGTGAGTTAAAGGAGTTGAAATACCGTCTCCGCAATGCTTCGGTTTCTTCTTCATCTTCTCCAGGAATAAGAACCTCCGTTAATTCGGCAGAAGTAAGGCCGTCGATATAATCAATTGGCACTAACGGACCTAAATAGAGATTCCCTTCATTCCCGAACGTTTCACACTCAAGAACAAATTCTCCTTGTGAAATCCTCTCTATTACTTCATAATTCATGTCATCTAAAGAAAATCGGCTACCAATCGGCACATCGATATTAAATATACCTTTCAACCTAGCTCTTGTTGCCGGTTCCGGAGTGAGACCTCTTTCGGCTGCCCGCTTAATTAAGTTTTCCCGTGTCGCTGTTTCCGCAAAGGTTTCGTTTAGGATGGAATCCAAAGCAATATAAAGCAGCTGCGCTTCAACCGAATTACCAGCTAATGCATTATAGACAATGGAACCCTCTCGTTTATCAATATCCGCATCGATTTGATCCAGCTTTTGCTGAAGCAAATCCTCATAGGTAATCTCCTCATACATTAAATATTCACCACACGATCTGCTTCAAAGTCTCCAAAACTGGAATGGACAGTAAAGGTAGCATGCACTTTCCCCTTACTCGTCTCAAAATGAAAAGCATCAACACTCTCGATCCGATCATCCTGTGTCAATGCTTCGGTAATTCTTCTTTTTAATTCTGGTATAACAAACGCAATTGGCTGGCCATATAAATCGTTGAGTTCAACCCCGAAATCCCATGAATAAATAAGATATTCATAGCGCTCCGTATTTAAGATGACATAGACCGCTTGTTTGACTGCTTCCAAGTTATCGATATATCCGGAAATACGTTTTTTCTCTAAGTGAAGCTTGTACGTTCTACTTGGCTCCTGTTCAAGTTCAAAATCGTTTACTAAGTCATCATTTACAACCGGAATCATGTCGTCACCACCTTGTCCAAGACAACAAATTTTTGCCCTCCCTGCTGCCTAAACAGAATTACTTTATCGCCATTTTTCAATTGATTGTGGACGGTGTACTTTTTTCGGACGCCATCCACCGTCATTTCTACCTCAAAATCCTTGACGTTGTTAGTTAAGATAAGGTGCGTTGAATCTAACGTGAGTTTTTGTTCAAGGCTTATCTTTAAAGGATTCGCACTTACTACGGTCCCATATTCAATCGATGTTGGTTGGGCTTCCTCCACTGCTCGCTTGGCAATTTTCTGAATCAGTTCAACAAGACTAGGCAATAAACTCACCACCCCTTAACGTCAAATCCATCCAATGCTCGCTTTCTTCAAAGGTATGTTTCACTTTCTCCACCATCATGTATTTTTGAACAATGATATCGCCAAGATTGAGACCGACAACTACGGCAGAACCACCTCTCACCCGTAGATCGCCAAAGGCTTTTTTAATCGTTAAATTCCGAGTCTTTTGATTGTAAAGCTGGAGAAGCGCATCTGCTTTCGCCTTTCCATTGACTCCTTCTTTAATCGTGTCAAAGTACTGCAGCACGCCCCAATCATTCATATTTTTTGAATGCTGCGCGATATAGATTTCGCGCTTTCCCGTCTTTTCATTCTCATAGGAAAGCTTAATTTTGTTATATGTCTCACCATCAATGGAAGAAGAGTAATCAAAGTTCTCTCCTGACTCTTCATCGATTAGAAGATCGAGTTTCATCGACTCGATATTTTTAAGCGTGAGCTTACCGTAATCGTCGTAAAGAACATACATCTTTTTGCGATTTTCTAAAGTAATGTCGTGGGCTGTTTGCACAATATCAAATAAGGTTTTATTTTGCTCAACGCGACTTGGAATCTTAAAACCTGTATTTTCAACAGTTCCGACATTGAGACGAAAGTCAGATGCAATCATCCTAATCAATTCGTCCAGCCTTTTATTACTGTAAACATAGGTATCTTTGTTTTTAAAATAGCGCAGCTGGTCATAGGCTGTTACTTCTATATGTTGTTGCTTATCTCTCTTTTTCTGAAAAACAAAGCCGTAAAACAACTTGGTTCCATCTACTTTAATCATGACGGCATTTCCTTCTTGAAAAGCGATGTTCGCATCCTTCAAAACTGTAAAGACAACCTTTCCCGGTACTCCCTTTCGCTCCGTTTCCCACGTGACACCTTCTTCCACCGCAGGATAATATATGTTTTGACCATTTTGAATTGCAATCTCGACATTAGCCAAACTTAATCACCTGCCCAGGATAAATCAGATTGGGGTTGGGAATTTTATTAAGCTTGGCGATTTCAGGGTATCTTGCCCCATTTCCTAAATACTTTTTACACAACGCCCACAAGGTGTCTCCACGAACGACTGTATGGATCTTAGGTGGGGTTTTGTTTGTTGGACGACTGCTTGTTGCCTTAACGGTCTTCTTCGCCGCTGTCGCTTGCTTAATCACCGCTTTTTTGGTTCCGTAGGCACGATATTGTTTTAAATCAATATCAATCTCTAAGTCTAAGCCATTATCGGCATTCTCATTGATTGAATATTCCTCAATCGAAACACTCATATTTGTATCAAACAACAAATTCCCTGCAGGAGATACCCTAGAAACAATAAACTGAAACGGCTTTTTATCAACCTTCAACTTTTCAATCTTGTCCAGAAAAAAAGCCGCGTCTTTGAATCCATCCTTATACACTGCAAATGGGTATAATACTTGAGGAATCAAGGCAGTAAAGGAAATGTCCGTCAGACCGGCTGTTTTTAAAATATTCACTTCGCCATCATTGATGAGAGAAATCGTTTTATTTTGATTGTTGATTTGCATGTCCATTTCTGACGGTGTTACGGGTAACTGCACACCGTCTAAATATACAGTGTACATTAATGATGTTCCCCCTCTGCGGCAATGGTCATCGTTTCATAGACTTTTCCTTCGAGATAACTTACTACTCCATCCAGATCCATCTCATTATTGATGTGATTGCTCATGCCGCTCATATCGACTTTAATTTCAGCCGTAGTAAAGCGGTTAATGACTTCTCGTTCCGCCAAGTCTCTCAAATACTTGAGATCCTCTTCTGCCATATCCATTGATTCAGCCATCCTTTTTGTATTGCCAGCTGTATCTTTTCCAGATATATCCGTGTTATTTACTGAATCTTTGATGCCGTCCATGCCAGTAAATAAATCCTGCATTTTATCTCCTGCAGATTTCTTATCATCATCATCTGAGGCTTTAAATTTAAATAAATTCGATCCCCATGAATATCCTGCGTCCCAAGCTCCGCCAATTGATTTCATGTTCATTTTTGGTGCTTCCCAATAATCTGACGGTGCTTCTCCAACCCAATTTTTAATTTTAGATTTAAAACCTTCTAAATCACTTGTTATTGATGTTCGATGCTTAAACTCTGTCCCTTTAGAAAGTCCAAGAGCTCCTGTAACACTATCTGGGAGTAAGTCAATAAACCAGTTCCAAGCTCTAATCGCACCATTCACAGCGTCGATAATGGCATTTACAAAACTAGTTGCAAAACGATCCCAGCCTTTCGTCATTGATATCCCCATATCCAATACATTCATCACCATATTTGCAAACAATTTTTTTACAGAATAAATCGGATGCCTCCATACATTCACGAAAAATTCTGCAAAGGACATAAAAAGGTTCAATAAATAGGCAACAATATTAAAAATAAAGGCGCCCAACACCGCGAAAGCCCCTGCGATCATTCCAGCTGCACTTAAAGAAGTTCCAGCGCTCATATTGATTGCCCCGATTAAAGCGAAAAAGAGGCCAATTAAGAGAACGATGCTCGCAATTACGAGACTTAAAGGGTTCGCCGCCATGATCAGATTCCACATCCATAAAGCAGCAGCCACAAACATTGCCCATGTTCTTACGATCATCATATAACCGATAAGCACACTTAATGCCCCGACTATCCCAAAAACAATTGGACCAATGATCGCCCAATTATCATAGATAATAGCACCAATTCCAACAATAAATTGAAAAGCATACGAAATCACCTCTGCGAGCACATACAAAGACTGTACAAGCCCATCAACAAAACCTTTAAAACGGTCACTATTGGCAATATTATTCAAATTTTCCAATATCCCTTGGAATGCCCACAATGCTTCATTTTTGAAATTGGTCCATATTTGCGAAAATGTTAGCGGCATGGACTCGTACTTTTCATTAATGTCATCGGCTGCAGTAAATAAGGCACCTTTAATCAGATCTGCCGTAAGTTTTCCTTCAGCAGCCCACTCTTTCATACTTCCTCCGGGGTCCACTTTGCTTATTTGTTCCTCTATTGCCTGTGCCAAGAGCGGTGCGTTTGCCATGATGGAACTATATTCATTTCCTTGCAATTTACCTTCAGCCATCGCATTTATCAACTGATTCATCGCAGCCGTTTGCTCTTGAATGCTCGCACCACCAATCGCAAAATTCTTATTCATCAACTCAGTAAATAGAATCATCTCTTCGTTATTTGAAAAGGATTTTCCAGCGATCATTCCTAACTTCGAGACCGTTGCTGCTGTATCAAGATAAGAACGATTCGCTCGTTGTGCAGAGTCAAATATCATTCGTTGTAATTCTTTAGTCGTTTGCAACCCATCGTTCATTCGTTGAAGTCTAGCAGTTGAATCTGCCATTGTGTCAGATAATTGGATGATATCGCCCGCTGTTTGAAAGGATAGATACTTACCTGCGATCGCGCCAATCTTTGTCAGAAATCCGTTCGCAGCATTAGTTCCTTCTTCCATATTATGATTAAGCTCCTGTTGTTGCTGATTTGTCTCTTGAATGCGTTGTTCTATATTATCGAAGACAGACTCTACTAAAGATAAACTAAGCCTTGCAGATTGTATCGCCGTGGTATCAACTGCATTACTCGATGAGCGATGCAAATGTTCAAAACCAGTCATAACCATTTGCATAGTACTGCTCATCGATCGAAGCGCTTGTGACATGCTGTCCTGTACTTGGATGGTTGTTCTAATTGTCGCCACTCGTTTCACCACCTTTTTCGCAAAATAAAAAGCCACATAAAAAGGCTCCTTACATTCATTTAAATTTATGATTCCTGTTTCTGTTCTCCGGAACCCTGTTTGTACTTGAAGATCTAACCCTTTTAATCCAGTACATAAAACATCTCTTACAGCTCAAAAATAAAATGTTATTATCACCAATATAATCCGGAGCAATGGTCAATCGATGACCTTCTCATTAAACTTAGATGGAGTCAATGAGTTATCTAACTGCCATCATGTTTATTGAAACATGTAAATGCAAAATGAGAAGGATACATAATCAGCATACTTTAGCGTAAATTTCAAATATATTCTTTTTGTGTTGAATAGAGCAGCCTTCCTTAAATTTTAATGTTTTATCTTTTACGCCGCCGTTTGCCCTTTCTCTCCGCCTCCTTCTGCTGCTTTTTCTCCGCATCAATTTTTACTTGCACTGAAGCGATGACAAAGGCCTTTTCTTCTTTAGGCAAGCTTATATATTCAGACGGCCACTTCTTAAGCTTGTGTAAACAGTAATGTGCAACATTCGCCTCGGAGTCGCCGTCTTCTATTAGTTTTTTGCCTCTTCCACCAAATCGTCCATCGAAACATCAAAATTATTAACTTCCTGAATAACCTTTGTTAACTCTGCATATTCACCAGGAAGGAGCATTTTTTTAAGTAAATTCTCGGCACCCATGACGCCATAGCTGTTTTGTAAGTCGACATTATGCAAATCGGGAAATTTCACACAAGCAGCCGTTAACTTTAGTACGTATAAATCATAGTCCGTCTCAGGCTGGTAAACATTTTTCTTGCCGGGTAACGGAACGCGCTTTGTTGCGCTCTTTCGATAAGCAGCATCCTCATCTGCCGTAACCGGGGCCACCTTCCACTTAATGGGTTGTCCATCCTCCCCTTTAAATCGTGTCGACACTATTACGTCTTTCACTGTTGATTTTTCTACGTTCTGTGCAAAAAAAGCTTGTAAGCTGCTCATATTTTTCACCATTCCTTTTTATTAATCAAAGAGCCTACTTAAGTAGGCTCCGAACTTCATTACATACCCGTAAGCAAATTGAACTTTTCCGGAATTTCAAAGTCGTCAAATGTAAATTCCATTTCCTCATCCAAGTACTCTGCATCTGCATCAAACTTGGTAATGATCCCCCCGTCAATATTGCAATCCTTAAGAATAACCGTTTGCCGGCCGACAGAAGAAGTTGGATCCTCATTCGTTACTTGGATATCAAAATAAATATCTTCACCCGTTTCTTTAAACCGGTAAAGGAGTTCACGGAAAATAGATGTATTGTAATGGAAGGTAGCAGAACCACTCCCGATCCAACCAGTTGATTTATTGCCTTTGCCGGTACGCCCTAAAATCGGCACCTCGCTTTTTTGTTTTTCGATTGACGCTTCAAGATTAATTGCTTGCATGAAATTATAACGATTTCCCTCAATTATTACATAACATTCTGCAAGAGAAGCACTTACTGCATCTTTAGCATTCATTGCTTGAGCCATAATTTACAACACTCCCTTCTTAATATACTGTTACCGTCATATATAATTGACTCATTGAATTAACAACCGTTACCCTATCACTGACAACAACAGCTTTCTTTCCTTCACCTTGACTTACGAGTACATCGTCGGCATTGAAATTTTCAATGGCCTGCAATGTTTCGAGTTCTTTATGGTGACTCACAACATCGTTCCAAAATGAGACCCTTCCTGATTCATTGTTTGGAATTTTCCCCAGATATTTATTATTGAAAAGCACAGCGATATCATTAGCAATTTGATCCAAGACACGGATGGTCTGGTTGCTGCTAAAATCACTGTTCTTCTCATCGGTATAAGTTGTAAGGGAGTTAATGTCTTCAAGGACACGAATCTCGTCTCCAACCTTGTGAAAAACAAATTTTCCCGCCCGCAAAGCATCCTCTAAAGCCTGTTGGGTAAAAGGGACATCAACCATATATTCCCCGTCATAGCGCTTATTCGTATTAGACTGGTTTACAGCACAGCCTGCCGCTGCTCCGGTAACCCAATAAACTAAGGATTGTTCCGGAACACCTTCTTCTAGCACTTGGTTTTCAACAGATATGACCCCTTCATAATCTGCTGGCGAACGATATACCACAGTTTGAAACTTCGCCCCTACTTTATCTCTCATTCTCTTTGTAAAAGCGACGAATAATGACTTGATCATAGGATCCCTTGCCGGGCATCCTAATGCATTAAATTGGTGCGATTCAATCGTGTCCAAAAATTGTTGATATACTTCACCAGTCGGCTCTGCGCCATTGCTCCCCCCAGTAAATGGAGTACCCGCTGTTTCCGCCAGTTCCGCATCTCTTTTCCACTCAACATATTCATTGGCGGTTAACTCGTCCATTGTTGCTACCGTTTGGGTATCTACTACTGTCGCGTCAAGTAATGTTGTAACATCGAATTTTTCAGGATCATCAAGATTAACAGTAATTACCGTTTTTAAGGAATTTCCTCTAATTCCACCATATAATGCTGTAGCAAAAGTATTTGCGGCCTTAGTACCTGAATTCAATCTATACAAATAGGCCGTATGGCTATTGCGGAATAAATCTCTAATCCCCTTTAATTTTTCATGATCATATGGATATCCAAACATCCTCAAAGAATGTCTTTCTAAATCCTTTGCCTTAACAGTAAAGATTTCTCTTTCCACCCCCCAGTCCAGCAAAATGGGAAATGCAGCGACTCCCCGTTCTGATAAAGTCGATGATGCTCTAGCCGCACTAATAAAATTAATATATGAACCAGGAAGCACCTTATTTTGCAATGTAAATGTTCCGCCACCTAATGCCATCTACTTCACCCTCTTCTTCATAAATTTTTCCATTTCTTCATGCACTTCCTTGAGCGAATATTTGTGCTCATCTTTTAGGAGCACTGTTAATAAATCCCTTCGCTCTTTGAACTTTACAGATGAGAGAATTTGCGTTTTTGAAAATGTAGCAGCTTTACTTGAATGTTTATTTGCCAATCTTATTCACCTCTTATGGAGCCTTCTACTGATAGTCCTTGCATCGCATCCTCTGGCTCCATTACTTTTAAAATATGGTAATCATAATTAATAAAAAAATGTAGAGCGCCATTCTCTATACGAGCGGATATCTTCGTTCCACGAAGTAAATCACCATTCGGGCAAGTAATGAATTCCATTTCTGTCCACAGTCTTGCCAGTATGGCATATGCCTCCCTATTCCCCGAAGCAAAATAGCGAATGTCAAAAGGAAGAGTAACAAAATAGCGATTTCCCATCCTTTTAGTCACCGTGATCTCTAAAGGAGCCATAAAAAAAGCAGGCCCCTCAATGCTTTCAGACTCTCCCTCAGTGTGAATCGGGTACTCATCACCAAAGCGATTGTGCAGCTTCATCACTATCGCATCTATTACGTCATTTAACTGCATCGCTATAGCCCTCCATAAAGCTTTAAAATTTTGTTCCTTTGCCACAGAATGCTTGTTCTGCAACATAGCTGGCACTGAGCATTCGCAAAACACTTCATTAACGTCTTAATACGATGCCCGTCCATAGATTTTTTAAAGTCCAACCCATTGACAGAGAGAACTTTAGCCAGCACTCTCAAATCTCGTAATCTGCTGCAACATTTCTCAACATACAGAGCTTGACATTACCGCGTAAAATTATTATTCAATTTTCCATGTGAACCGCATCATGCTTCGGCTGTCACTGCTTTCAAAATCGATATTGAGCGTAACCTTTTCATTTCCGTATCGTTCCGCCAGTCTGTGTAGAATGGAATTAAGGTACAAACAAAAAGGACTTTGATTTTTGCAGCTCTTTGATCTGCTCATCAAGTCCTTTAGAGATGATCCCATCATCACTTAATTCAATTTTTGCTTTGTCGATGAGATCAATGACAAGTTCAGCATCATGTACCTTGCCTTTAAGAGCAAGCTTTAAAGCATGCACTAGTTGAACTTCTTCCAGCTTTGCCTCAAAGCTTCTCTCATCTTCATCATAGCGCCTTTGCAGCTCCTTTAGCTTACTCTTATAAAAAGTAACCATTTTTCCATATTCGGCCATAATGGAATCGATTTGTGCCCTCTCAAGATCTAGACCTTTAAGAAATCCTCTTTTCATATCCTTTGCCTCCCATGACTACGATTATTTTACGTGGTTACGTCCACGGTCAGCTTTAATAGTTAACGTCCATAAATGCTAAAATGACGAAAGTCGTGCTTTTGAAAAGATTAGTATTCTATTAATCTATTCATTTGCCGAAGCAGTCATTAAGGGCAAATCCCTATTAAAACAATCTCTGCTGATTCTCGCGAGAAATCACCCTTTCCTGTCATTCATAAAGATTGAGCAACAAATAAATGTTCGAAACTCTGCCTCCAAAATAACGCAATCGATAGTTAGTCCACATAATGACCGTACAATGCCACCTCACTTTGATACGGCGATCACTTCATCGTTTTTTTGAAAAAGTGAGCGAGAGAAAATCGTCCATTTATTAACCCTTTCATAAATAGTGACTTTGTACGTCAACTTGTACGTCATGGAACCATTTGCTCCACTTTCTTTTTTGCCCGATCAATATACTGTTGCACGGTTCTCTTTTTTAAGCCAATTTCTTCAGCAATTTCTTGCATGCTCAATCCCTGTGCCACATGGAGGATATAGCACTGCCTTTCACGTAATGAAAATGATGATAGAATTTCAATCAGCACCTTTTTTTGCTCTGCCGGAATGCTCAAAGGCTTATCATTTGCTGTTAATTGTTCTGCAATATCCGGAATAATATCCATGCTTTCTAGAGAATGCTTTTGATAGATGCTTCTTTTGTCGACTCCACGCATGATTCCCGGTTGTCTCCCGGTCTCGAGCCATTCAATGACAAAATCCATATCCTCGATCATGCCGCTCACAATCTTTCTCTTCTCACTTTCTTCAGGTACCTCACTATTCAATTTTTTATGAAGCTTATTCAACTGTCGCTTCCCTTCAGCGTATTCCTGGATTAATTTATCAGTCCAATTCTGCATGAAACCACTCCTAAAAAAATTTTTATAATAGGAAACCATGTTTCTTTCCATGTGCGCTTTTTTGTTTAAATTCCCAGTTGACAAAGATTATTTTCAAAAAACGTTCTCCCCTCACCTTCACCCAAGCACGTTTGCCGTCATGCTGACATTGATGTTCCTAAAAGCGCTCATAAATTGTTCTAATTCGCTACATTTCCATTTTAAAAAAAGCGAGTTCCATTGAGGCTGCAACTCGTGATTAAATCAAGATGAGCTAACTCTTTATGACTTTTCAGCACACCTCCCTTGATTGTAGCGTTTTGCTACTAAGTGATTTTTAATATACAGTAGCGTTTCGCTACAGTCAAGACCCTTTATCGCATTGCTTTTTTTGTAGCCATTTGCTACAATCATGGTAATTGATGCAGAAATGAGGAATATCGATGCTTGGAGATAGATTAAAAAGGTTGCGGAATCAACGCGGACTGTCCCAAGAAGAACTGTCTAAGAGGCTTCATCTAAGTCGTGGTACATATGCCCACTACGAAATAAATAAAAGACAGCCAGATTATGTGACTCTACAAAAAATTGCTGATTTTTATGGAGTTACCACAGACCATTTACTGGGTAGAGATGAAGAAAAATATTTTTTAAATCGGGAAGCTGCAAAGAAGCTACAAAATTTTATTGAAGAAAAAGCTATTGACTACACAAAGATTAGAGACGAATTAAATATGTCTGACGAGCAATATTTAGAATTTAAACGAGGCCATGTCTATGTAACAGCAGAACAAATGAAAAGCTTGGAAAATATTTTAGATATTGATAAAAAGAAGATTATCGGACTGCCAAACGCTAATGTCGCTGGTCAAGAGCTAAACTTATCTCAGGACGAACTCCGAGTTTTTGCCGAATTAAAGAAGCATCCGATCCTTTTCAATGAACTCGCTTCAGATCCAGAAGGAAAAGTCAAAGAGCTCATAAAGCTTTACAAAATGAAAAAAATGTTTCTTGAAGACGACGCAGAAGAATATGGAGAAGGGTTTGGTGACATCGATGATTAACACGATCTAGTGGTCGTGTATCTTTTTAACTATTTATGGTAAAAATGAACTGTTTTTCAAATTTAAGGGGTTGAATATATGCAACTAACGAATGGCATCACAAAGACTGATGACTGGGAACAACGTGCTAATAAGGTGCTTTCCCACTTTAATTATCAGAGTCCCGATGAAATCGACATATATGATATTTGCTGGAGACACGGTGTCTCAGTGAAACCTTTAAGTTCTGAATTTTTGGAGCCGCAAATAGACTTTGATGCGATTAAACATCTGAGAGCCTTTTCCATTCCGAAGCCAAAGGCAAGAAGAGGGATTATTTATATAAGCTCAGAGTTAGACGCTGTCGAGAAAAAAATACTGCTCGCTGAGGAATTTTGCCACTGCTATTCACATTATGCTTCACAATTAAATTTGGACAAGCATTCTATCTCAAAAATGGAAAACCAAGCAAAAAGAATGGCCGCTTATTTGCTCATGCCTGCCATTTTTTTAAAGCAAGTGTATGCAGCTGCTGTTAGTGAACCCGTATTGATCTCCGATATTGCTGATCATTTTGTCGTTACCGAGGAGTTTGCCAGCTACCGATTAGAGCTCACTCACAAGCATAAAGTCGATGGATTTGCACTGCTGAAGGAACGACTGGGAAGCATCGAGTGGTTTTTGTAATAGTTTGATAGCGCACATTTGGGGCTGTCGAAAAGCCCCTTTTGTTTACTTATTTTCTTTTCAAGTCAATAAGATAACATTCATGTGCATTTATTCGATTACAGGGCATCTATTCATTATTCTACGATATTTTCGATCAAATCCGTATATGTTTTGACCCACATAAAAAATGGTAAATCATCATCCCACGTCACCATTTTCGTCGCTTTTGCGCTCCCCCAATCTAATAACCTTTGATGAAGCATATGTACTTTTAATCTTTTCATTATATCTTCCCTATTTTCCACCTTATTAAAATACGTGTCCACTAAATGTTTTGCTAGTTCCTCTTCATCGTTATCTGTATAATAGGTTATCATTTTGATTAGATCTGAAATAGGGTCTGCAAAATAAGAATTCGTAAAATCAAAAACACCACTTACTTTCCAGTCATCCACACCATCTACTAAAAAATTCCCTGGTTTAAAGTCCCCCATTACGAATGTAGGGCTGGAAAATGCCTTAAAGTTTTCCTCAGAATCAACTAATAATTTTTCCACCCAAGCTATATCTTGATTGGAAATTTTTGAGTACTTTTTCGCATCGTCTAACCAGTAGCGAATTCTATTAAAAAGCCATTTTGGATAAGAATCTCTAAACGGAGTAATAGTAAAATCTTGAACATTTAGTTCTCCACATTCATTAACCCTCCACTCGTGAAATGAACGTAGTGTTTCAGCTATTGATTCAGCTATCTTTAATTTATCTTCTTTTTTTAGACTATTTTTCAATATTTCGGAATTTAAATGCTCTCCCTTTAATTTTGGCATAATCGCATAACTCCAGCCGAAAATCTCATTCGAGTCATCAATGATGTAAGGGGCTGGAACAACGGTATCAGTTCGCTTATCCATTTCTTTAATAAAGTATCTTTCCTCTATCAATTGGCCTTCATAAAGTGGGTTCCCTTTAAAAACATAATTTCCTTTATTCGATGTTACAAACAGTGTTTGCCCCATTGCTCCATGGTCAGTTTTTTTAAAAGAAACAAGCTTCCCCAAATTGAACTTACTTAGCATATCCTGTATTTGTTGATCTTCTAATGTACCTAGTTTATTGGATGCAAAGATAATTTTTGAAGTCATATTATTCCCTCTTTCGATTTAAGGTCCTTTTGCAAATCGTCACCAATTTCATGAAAAAAAGCTTAATTAAAATTGGTCTTGCACTAACTCTTCTTGCATCTTTCTCATCTAGTGTCCCTGCTTCTACAGCTACACCCTCAACAATTACACCTAATGCATGTGGTGCCACAAGCTTTTATTGTTGGGAACTTTGGTAAAAATCCACAAGGGAACAACGCTTTCGCTCTCTTGCTATTTTGACAACTTTATATTTCCGGCATAACATCTTCGTACTGTGACACAAATATCATTATATGATACTTACCACTTGTTGTTTTCCTTTATTATTTAAGGAGTCTGTGTGTTTTTGAAGTAATTCCGTTGCACAGCAACTAAGTGTATTTGGGTCCACTTTAGCCCATTCTTTCGGATCACTCATTTGATTTTGATTAAATATCATCTGTGACAGATTATTACAAATGATAAAGTTTGCATATGGATGAGGGTTAGTCCTATTATTATCAGCATCCATTATAAACTTTTTCATCAAAATTTTATGATTTAAAGGATGATAAATAAGTTCAACAAGCTTAGCTCGATATTCTAAATCTCTAGAGCATAGGGATGGATAATCCTCATAATCAGCTAAGTGTTGAGCTTCATGAGCAAGATAAGAGATAGTAAAATCAGGCTTATTTAAAATCTTTTCATATCTCTCTTTTACACAAAATAAGCCGTTATTGGTTGCCCAGCCTCCAGCAGATCTACCTCCAAATGTGGCAAAATGCAACCAACTCAGCATGATAAAATCAGACATAAAATGAACTTTAACTTTTTTCGTCCTATCTGGTAGATTTACTTCATACTCAACGATTTCTTCTTTCCCCCATATGTATGGACCTCTAAAAGGTGGGGTAATTCCTCCTAAAAAATAATACCCTCTTAATTTAAATTCCTGAGCTAGCCTAGCTTCAATGGAATCTATGTCCTTTGCGCCATTGTAGTTTAATAGTAGTTTTAATAAGTTTTCCCTCAAAGATTCCTCTGCTTCAACTCTACTTTTTTTATTCGTTAACACGAAAATAAAATATTCGTTATAAGTCTTTATAACACTTTTAATCCAAGTATCCTTTGTCTTATATCGAAAGATTGGTTTACCTGAATAAAAGCGGTTGTAGTATTTCTGCTTTAATTTTTCTGTTTCTTTGTTAGAATTTATGTTTTGTAAATAGTCGTAAGCTGCATTCACATCCCCTTTTATACAAAAAGAGTAAAGAGTTCTTTTCATGTTATCCCTCCGTAAAACTGGCCAGTTTGTTAATAATAATTTTATATCAAATAAAGCTTATTGGTGGATTTTAGTTTTGTATTTTGTGTCTATAGCGAAACTCCTTGCTTACCTTTGTTATAAAAACTCGGCTTATATCCTTTGAAAAGGATTTTCTTGGAATGATCTGTGCCGTAGCAAGGACAATTCTTTTCATACTTGACATTGCATTTATACCTATATAACTTTTTTCATTATGTTTATTAAATAAGCATCTCATGTTCGAATAAACTTCGATAGGGTCAGTAAGCTTTTTAGTAAACATCAGTGAGAAGTAATTTTTTATAAATTTGCTATACATGTAGGTGAGTCAACTGGAAAACAGAAAGAGGATGACCATACAATTATCCATAACGATGCAAAGGAAAGTTGGAGGCTAAAAATAACTAATAAGTCCTCCTTATGCTGCAGCTGGTCAGGTCTGACGATGGAAATAATTTTCGAAAGACAAGTTTAGCTTCGTCATTGTTGTGTAGAACCCAAAATAGCAGATCAATTACCGATTGAACCCAACGCTGAGTGTTATTAATTTTTATCGGATTTTCTGTAAACAGGCTTGAACCTACAGTACTTGATCCTCAATAAATTCATAAAATTAATTAACTATTAAATATATTGAGGTGATTGCTTGTGGTTTTTGTTCATCCTTTACACCACCATTTCATGCAATGGTGCTGCGACACTTGTTATGACGATCTTGGCAGACCAAGACTTTGTAACTGTAGACCTGATTGTTATGCCTATTATGCAAATCAACCTTATTACTTGTTTTATTAATGGATAGAGGTAGTTCCTCTATTTTTTTATTTCATAATTCTTTTCAAACACCATCAAAATTTATAAGCAGTGAAATAAATACTGGATGTATTATTCACCCGAACAACTGATTGAAGCTTAAAAATCAAATGGAAAAAATGCAAAAAATACAAAATGATTTCGAAAACTCATGTTTTTATTAGGATTCCACAAAAAGCAAAAAAGCGTCAATCCCTTGATACTATTGGGATTGACGCTTTTTAATCTAACTCTCTAAAACATACAGTACGCCCTCGGAGGGAATCGAACCCCCATTTTAAGAACCGGAATCTTACGTGCTATCCGTTGCACCACGAGGGCAAATTAACGATGCGCCAATTTTGGACGCTTCCCTATTATATGCCATGTCTGCCTGTTTTTCAAGTGAGAAAATTCTCATCGCCCTTACAATCCGTTGTGTTTAAATCATTTCAGTTTGGTTATGATGAGAAGTGGACAATACATATTTTTTAATGGTGAAAAAAGTCGAAGAAATCTTGCTCAAGATCCAATCGAATTGTTTGACCTTTTTTGACTATCAGTGTATCATAACTTACATAACAGTAGTATTTGTCTTAAAGGTGCATACTTTTGTTTTTACAGATTCTCTGACAGAATTTATAACCATTTAAAGGAGGAACATAAAATGAATTTGATCCCTACAGTTATTGAACAGACTAATCGTGGTGAACGTGCGTATGACATTTATTCCCGCCTTTTAAAAGATCGCATCATTATGCTTGGAAGTGCGATTGATGATAATGTCGCTAACTCCATTGTTGCTCAATTACTTTTCTTAGAAGCTGAAAACCCTGAAAAGGATATCACTCTTTACATTAACAGCCCAGGTGGCAGTATCACTGCTGGTATGGCGATTTATGATACGATGCAGTATTTAAAGCCTAATGTGCAAACAATTTGTATCGGTATGGCTGCTTCCATGGGTGCTTTCCTATTAGCAGCTGGTGAAAAAGGTAAGCGTTACGCTCTTCCAAACGCTGAAGTCATGATTCACCAACCGCTTGGTGGTGCTCAAGGGCAAGCAACGGAAATCGAGATTGCAGCAAAACGCATTTTATTCCTTCGTGAAAAACTTAATACGATTCTATCTGAGCGTACAGGTCAACCGCTTGATGTTATCGCGAAGGATACGGATCGCGACAACTTCATGACTGCTGAAAAAGCTAAAGAATACGGCCTAGTAGACCATATCATTACTCGCAACACATTAAACGAAAAAAAATAACTTTGTAATTGAAAGACTGTTTCCATTAAGCGATTTAAAACTACGCTTGATGGAAACAGTCTTTTTTATGCGTTGATAAAAACCTCATATATGATTCTTTCTAAAATGTCTTGTATTCAAGCCGTTTCAGCTTTTTGCATGATAGGGAGCAGACGCTATTAGCCCTTCTCCCTTTCCATGCGGACACGAGTTTTCCCTTTTTTTCCTCTTTTTTGTCCTCATAAACGCTCCATGCGGACACCATTTTCCCTTTTTTCTCTTTTCCTGTCCTCATGAACGCTCCATGCGGACACGCTCTTCCCTTTTTTCCCTTTTCCTGTCCTCATGAACGACTCATGCAGACACCATTTTCCCTTTTTCCTCTTTTTCTGTCCTCATGAACGCTCCATGCGGACACGCTCTTCCCTTTTTTCCCTTTTCCTGTCCTCATGAACGCTCCATGCGGACACGATTTTCCCCTTTTTCCCTTTTCCTGTCCTCATGAACACCTCATGCGGACACCATTTTCCCTTTTTTCTCTTTTCTTGTCCTCTTGAACACCTCATGAGGACACACTCCGATACTTTCCGCTTAATTACATCCTCATGAACGCTCCATCAAGACACACTCCGATTCTTTTCTCCGCATAATCAAATACTAATTAATGCTCCGTCAGGCGGAAAATAGGATTGTAAAGGGAGCTGTGGGAGCGATAAAGCAGGGACAGGGTGCTTGTGCTGCAGAGATTCGCCGGTTTAATTTTCTGCCCGCTGCACAAAAAAGAAGCTGCCGTCAGCATCGCTTCTTGCAGCTTCTTTCCGTTATTTAGACCCCTCAATCAAGTGTTTAATCCTGTTGCACGTATGTGGCGAGTGCTTCTAGCGCCTCTTGTTCGTCGCTGCCTTCAGCGATTAGGGTAATATTTGCGCCGGAATTAATGGCGAGGCTCATAAGCCCCATAATGCTTTTAGCATTGACTTGCTTGCCGTCTTTTTCGATGTAGATATCTGATGAGAAACGTGTAGCTTCTTGGACAAACAAGGCAGCTGGACGTGCCTGCAACCCCGTCTTTAATTTGACTTCGACTTTTTTCTCTACCATATCCTTCTTCCTCCCTGAAAAGTCTCTCTCTTTTTTTCTCTATATAAAAATGAACTTCAACATTTATTGAATTGGTTCACCAGCTCTTAGCTTTTCAGCAATTTCGTCAATTTTTCTAAGACGATGGTTAATGCCGGATTTACTGATTTGACCGCCCGAAACCATTTCTCCCAGTTCTTTTAACGTAACATCTTGATAGGCAACTCGCAGTTCAGCAATTTCTCGTAATTTATCTGGCAGAATATCTAAGCCGACTGTTTCTTGAATGAAACGAATATTTTCCACTTGCCTTAACGCTGCTCCAATCGTTTTATTCAAATTCGCTGTTTCACAATTAACTAGACGATTAACGGAATTTCTCATATCTCGTACGATGCGGATGTCCTCAAATTTTAACAATGCATTATGAGCACCGATGATATTTAAATACTCCGTAATTTTTTCCGCTTCCTTTAAATAGGTGATATAGCCTTTTTTCCGTTCTAATGTTTTGCTGTTTAACTCAAAGGAATTCATTAATTCACATAAGGCATCATTATGTTCCTTGTACAAAGAAGCGATCTCTAAATGGTAGGAAGACGTCTCCGGATTATTAACAGAACCTCCGGCAAGAAATGAACCACGGAGATAGGAGCGCTTGCAGCACTTCTTTTTCACTAATTCCTTGGAAATATCATGGGCAAATACGAACCCTTCTTGAAGAATTTTTAAATCCTCTAATATTTCTTTCGCTTGCTGTGAAAGCCTTACGATATACACATTATTCTTTTTGAGCCGCATTTTCTTTCGAACTAATAATTCGACTTGTGCATTGTAATTTTTCTTCAGTAATGTGTAAATTCTTCTAGCAATGGCAGCGTTTTCCGTTTGAACATCTACAACAAGCTTACGATTGGAGAAGGATAAGGAGCCATTCATTCGAATCAGGGCTGATAATTCAGCCTTGCCACAACAATCCTTTAATTCTAAGTTTGTTAGCTCCTTCTTTGTTTCTGAAGCGAATGACATCCCTATACCCCCTAAAGCACAACAAACTGAATCAACACGGATTCACTTATTTACGCTTTAAATCTCTTTTTGGTTTCATTTAATAAGATTGAATATAAAATATTGGCGACTTCTTTCGTATCATGGCGAATGACACCATTCTCCAAGGTCATGATCTCGCCTTGCACTACTTCAAGCCCCAGTTCATATAATTGAGTAAAATCGAAGTGAACAGGCTTTGAATACTCCTCGCTATAACGCTCTAAAATCGAGCTCGGGATGTTTTCACTATTCACTAAAATCGTGTCTAAAAATCTGCTCTTCATATGATCATATAAAGCTTTTACATGGTCGCTTGCCGTATAATCTAATGTTTCCCCTGCTTGGGTCATAAGATTGCATATATATACTTTCTTCGCCCTAGCTCGGCATATTTCTTGTCCCAATTTAGGTACGAGAAGATTAGGCAAAATGCTCGTATACAGACTGCCAGGACCAATAATAATCAAGTCCGCCTGTCTAATCGCATGAACTGTCTCTGGCAATGGATGGGCAATCTCTGGAGTTAAAAAAACACGCTTTATTCTCTTTCCTGAATAAGGAATTTTAGACTCACCTGAGACAATCGTTCCATCCTCCATTTCTGCATGCAGAATCACACTTTCGGCAGCCGCCGGCAAGACCCGTCCATTTACATTTAACACTTTACTCATTTCTTGGATTGCATGAACAAAATTACCTGTAATCGATGTCATGGCAGCGAGAATCAGGTTGCCAAGAGAATGGCCTGAAAGTTCATTTGACGTCTTAAAACGATGCTGAAACATCTCTTCAATCAGTGGCTCTACGTCGGATAAGGCTGCTAAAACATTGCGGATATCACCTGGTGGAGGGATATCCAAATCATCCCTTAAACGTCCAGAGCTTCCTCCGTCATCGGCTACTGTCACGACAGCCGTTATATCAAGGGGATACTTTTTCAATCCTCTTAATAACACAGGCAAGCCGGTTCCGCCTCCGATGATGACAATTTTGGGCTGTCCGTTTTTGGTCATGTTGTTTTTTCCTTTCTCCTTTCAATATCTCGGTGAGAAGCACGAGTATGGTAGTCCTTTTCAAAGTAACGAGCCAGGTATTCCGTTAAGGCAACAGAACGGTGCTGTCCACCTGTACAGCCAATTGCAATCACAAGCTGTGATTTTCCTTCGCGTTTATAATGAGGGAGCATAAAGCTTAGTAAGCTCGTAACCTTTTCTAAAAACTTATTCGTCTCATTCCACTTTAAAACATAGTTGTAAACCTCTTCATCAAGTCCCGTCTTCGGCCGCATATGGTCGATATAATGAGGGTTGGGTAGAAAACGTACGTCAAAAACTAAATCTGCATCGATGGGAATCCCATGCTTAAATCCGAAAGACATAACATTGACAGTAAAAGTTGACTTTTTATTGGCAGAGAATTCTTGGATAATCCGTTCACGCAGTTCCTTCGGCTTTAGTTTTGAAGTATTATAGATGATTTGAGCTCTCCCTTTTAACTCTTCTAACAGCTCTCTTTCTAACTGAATTCCTTCAAGAGGCAAACCTGATGGAGCAAGAGGATGGGATCTTCTAGTTTCTTTATATCTTCGAACGAGGCAGCTGTCATCCGCATCTAAGAACAAGATTTGTGGCGCCACCCAAGAGGTTTCTGCTAGTTCATCTAGCGCTCTAAACAAATGGTCAAAGAATTCTCTTCCCCTCAAATCCATCACCAAGGCAACCTTGTTCATTTTGCTGCCCGAATCTTTCATTAGTTCAAGAAACTTAGGCAATAATGTTGGCGGTAAATTGTCTACACAAAAAAAGCCAAGATCTTCAAAGCTTTGAATCGCAACTGTTTTTCCTGCACCTGACATTCCCGTAATAATGACCATTTGTGTATCATTAACTGCTCCGGTACTCATATACATTCCCCCATTCACTTCTTTCAATCGAGTGCCGTTTGTAGTTATGGTAAGTCTATTTTTCAGGTTTATCTCGTATAGATTATGTTTTCTACAAAGTTTTACTTAACTTCGATAGAATTAATTTTGAGTAAATTTCACAACGGTTGAAGGGAATGACCAGCACGATTTCTAATAAAATATGCTGAGAATGCTAAAAAGGATAGTGCCATTTCTCCTTTTAGCTTGGGTCTAAGCGGTATTGCAGAAGTTTAAAATCCTCTGTATAAGTAAAGGTGCCGTAAATAATCCCTTGCCCTTGCACCATATAATCCAATATATGATAATCTCCCTCTGCCATTGGTAATTTTTTGATTTCCTCAAGAGGATGCCATGCTAGCTTGCCCTCTTCCGATTCCTCTAAATGAATTCCATCTGCATTCTCCGCAAAAAAAGTAAACATCATCCACTCCGATAAGACCTGATCTCCATCCTTCATAATAAAGGTAAAAATCCCCTTAAGATGAGGGTTTTTTAAGTAAATGCCTGTTTCTTCTCTAAATTCACGAATACAGGAATCACGGACTGATTCACCCGGTTCCATTTTCCCACCTGGCGCAACCCACCATCCTCGTTTCGGCTTTTGTAATAACAACACTTTATTGTCTTTTAAAAGTACACAATTAGTAACCCGCTGCATTTTTTCCACCTCTGACTTCACACCACATCATTATGAATTTCCCTCAACCTCTGTGAAAATTACTCAATCCAATCCCTTCACTTGATTATACTATTTTTAACAAATCCCCACAATGAATAGGGGTTCTCAAACAAAAAAGACAAGCAACATGTCACATTTAAGGCATTGTTTTAGTGATAAAAGCTCCATTGAACGATCCTCTGATTTCATTTTCATGGAATCATGATCGAAAAAAATCACATAAAACAAAGCCAAATAAAAAAAAAGAGCACAAGTTTCCTTGTGCCGTCCAAGTGTATATATTTTAAAAGGGGGTCAATTTCTATTCTTATCATAACGAATGTTTATTTCACTACTGTTACAATAGAATTAAAAGGGAGTAACGTTTTGTAAATTCTGACGCATTTGGTAAGTTATAGCGATTTTTTTGTTTGTTAAAAAGAAAGAAACGCCATTAACCCCATTTTTCCCCAAAAGTCCGTATTATGCTTTTGCTTTTAAAGATTCCTGCAACTCTTCTACATAATGCTGTGCACTTTGGGCTGCAATACTTCCGTCCCCAGTGGCGGTAACAATTTGGCGAAGCATTTTTTCGCGGATATCCCCAGCGGCAAAAATTCCCGGCACACTTGTCTCCATTTTTTCATTTGTCACAATATAGCCATTCTCATTTGTAATTCCGAGGTTTTCAAATGGCTTTGATAAAGGAATCATGCCAATGTAGACAAAAACACCGTCTGTCTTGAACTCTCGCTCTGCTCCGTCTTCTGTTGAAACAAGGGTGACACTGCCGACTTTCCCATCTTTCTCATGGATTTCCTTCACTGTATGATTCCAAATGAAATCAATTTTTTCATTATCAAAAGCACGTTGTTGAAGGATTTTTTGTGCTCTTAATTCGTCACGGCGATGCACGATTGTCACCTTTGAAGCAAAGCGAGTTAAATAAACGCCTTCCTCAACGGCCGAATCACCGCCCCCAACTACTAATAATTCCTTTTCTTTAAAGAACGCACCGTCACAGACAGCACAGTAAGAGACTCCCCGTCCACCAAGCTCTTTTTCGCCAGGAATGCCGATTTTTTTATACTCAGCTCCGGCAGAAATGATGACAGCACGAGCTTTATATTCTTTCGAACCTGCTTTTATTGTTTTGTATTCTTCTCCATCGATCACTTCTTTAATATCCCCATAGGCATATTCAGCCCCAAATTTCTTCGCGTGATCGAACATTTTCGTTGATAAATCTGGCCCTAAAATGTGGTCATAGCCAGGATAATTCTCCACTTCTTCCGTATTCGCCATTTGACCACCAGGAATTCCCCTCTCAATCATCAACGTGGAAAGATTAGCACGAGATGTATAAACAGCAGCGGTCATTCCCGCCGGTCCGGCACCAATAATAATAACATCATATATTTTTTCATCAGACATAGTAGTATCCCACTCCTTTAAGTAGCATCCCATTAACATGAATAGTATTTCCTAACTAACCATATCCTATAAAATAATGGCGGCATCGTCCATATTTATGCTCAATTTCTTCTATGCAAACTGAGGTAACAAGGTCAGCCGAGATTCGAAAATAGAAAAAAATCGGTCCCTTAGGCCCGATTTAATTCCTCCAATAGCTGGGTAACAATTTTTACGTATTTTTTCATCGTCGTAACAGACAAGCCATATTGCTCTGCCAGTGCTTGCTGAGAAATTCTTTCTTGACGAAGCTTTCTCCAAACATAATCGACAGCGGAAGCATAGGCTTTCTCATTTTTCGGAAGAGATGGATTTTCAGTCATCACACTTGCAATCGAAAACCACATCTTATACAGATCAGCTTCATCTGTAGGGTGATGAAAGCTGTAAAATTGACTAGCTATATTATGTGCTAGCGGGGCACGACCTTCCTCTTTAAAAAGGTACTGTACATATTCATTTTCTAAGGTTGTCGTGCCAGTGTATGATGACAGAAGCTCTTCTTTATCATCTGATAGCGATGTTAAAAATAGCCCAAAAAGCCTTTCTTCCAGTTGTTCACTTGCTAGTTGTTTTTTGATCGCTTCTCCAGTATAGAGTTTTGTTTCATTATTCCACGGCTCTTGACCTTCTTTTTCCGGATTCATTTGAATAACCCGCAGCCAGCTCTTTTCAGCCGTTTGCAATCTTCCTGTATAATAAGCAGAATATGAAAGCCAATAGTAAAAAGGACCCTCCCCTTCAAATCCCTGCTTATAAAGCCTTTTTAGCCAAGAATAGGCCATTTCGTAATCGCCGATTAATGCAAACGTCGTACCAAGCTTAAATTGATGCTCCGAGGATAATGGCTTAATTTTTTCTAAAACCTCTTTATATTTTTTCACGGAATACCAATCGTTCTCGTAGCAAGCAAACACCGCTTTGTTGCAAAGAGCGTGCAAATTGCCGTGATTTTTCTCTAATACTTCATCTAGGATGCGATCCGCTTTCTGCGGCTCTCCTAAATAATAATAAGCCAATGCAAGATTATTGTAAGCAGACCAATATTCTGGAAACTTCTCAATCACTTCTTTAAGAAGGACTGCTGCTTTTTGAAATTCTCCTGTTTCAAGCAGTTCCCTTGCTTCCTCCTGCTTCGAAATTAAGTCATCCTGCTCATACAAATCCTCTTCCAATTCTTCACCTTCAAGCATTAAAAGGTCCAACAAATCTTCCGCATCCTCTGCGAACTCCCCATCCCCTTCTAACTGCATATATAATGAAGCGTGGTTGAACGCATCTTTAAATAAACCGAGATGGGCGTAATTATTGGCAAGAAAATAGTGACATTCGATCATCTGCTCATCCCATTCCTCCAAAATCATATGAAGGAGACGATTAGCTTCTGTATACTGAGCATTTTCTGATAAAATAATCGCCAATTGACAAGCAATCATCGGTTCCCCTGGCTCAAGTTCCATCGCACGCTCTAAATATTTTATTGCCTTATGATGATCTCGACGTTGGTAAGCCTTTAATCCTTTTGCAAAATAATACTCACCAGTCGGAGTGAACGACAGCAATGTTCCTGTTGTTTTTGTTGCTTTAGAGTCTTTACTCATGAAATCCTCCATCTATCTCAAGATATACCAAAGAAGTATATCATACAAACGAGCCTTTTGGTAAGGTGTTTACCAGACTTATCCCTCACAGGCACTGCCAAAATTTACAGATTATGAGTTCTTCTCCCTTGAATTCCCTTTTTCAAATAATAATTTGCTCATTGTTATATTAGTAATATAGTTATATGTCGATGTAATTGAAAAACAGACTGAAAATCTTGTAGATAAGAATGATAAATAGGAGACCTACTTTGCTCTTTTTTACCTATTTATCCGTCCCTTCGTGCCGTTTGCGAAGGACCTTTAATACTTCTGTAAAAGGGAGCTTTTGTTCTTCCAGCAAAACGAGCAAATGATACATCAAGTCAGCTGCTTCCCATTTCAGCTCTTCAGTATCACGATTTTTTGCTGCGATAATGACTTCTGCCGACTCTTCGCCCACTTTTTTAAGAATTTTATCAACGCCTTTTTCAAATAGGTACGTCGTATAAGCTCCCTCTGGACGTGCCTTTTCCCGCTGATGAATGACTTCCTGAAGGGAGTGTAAAATTTGATAGTCCGCAAGAGTGCTAGAGGGCTCATGCGTTACTCCATACAAACTTTCAGCAAAGCAGCTTGTAGTCCCGTTATGGCATGCCGGTCCTTTCGGTTCAACAAGAACGACGAGAGCATCTTGATCACAATCAAATTTAATCTCCGTAATCGTCTGCGTGTTTCCGCTCGTTCCCCCCTTATGCCACAACTCCTGACGGGAGCGACTGAAAAACCACGTTTCCTTCGTTTCTATTGATTTCTTTAAAGACTCCCGGTTCATATAAGCAAGGGTGAGAACTTCCTTTGTCATGGCGTCCTGAACGATTGCTGGAATGAGGCCTGCGTCATCAAACTTTAAGTTATCGATATTCATCTCACATTCACACCTTCACTTTTTAAAAATGTCTTTACCTCTTCTACCGATGTTTCTTTATAATGAAAAATAGAAGCAGCCAAGGCGGCATCTGCTAATCCGTCCCGAAAAGCTGCGACAAAATGCGCTGCATTTCCTGCTCCTCCAGAGGCAATGACTGGAACAGTGACTGCTTCACTGACAGCTCTCGTCAGGGCCAGATCAAAGCCATCCTTCTCACCATCGCAATCCATACTCGTTAGCAGGATTTCTCCTGCACCAAGACGTACCGCTTCCTTCGCCCAGGCAATGACCTCGTAATCAGTCGCTTTTCTTCCACCATGAGTATAAACTCTCCATGAACCAAGCTCCGGATCAAATTTTGCATCAATCGCCACAACCATGCATTGAGCACCAAAAAAACTCGCTCCCTCCGTAATAAGTGAAGGACGCAAAACAGCGGCCGTATTCAATGAAACTTTGTCCGCTCCAGCTCGCAACATCCGTTTCATATCCGCTAAGGAATTGATGCCGCCCCCTACTGTAAAAGGAATAGCCAATTCTGAAGCGACCTCGTTTACAACCTCAACCATTGTTTTTCTTCCTTCATGGGAAGCAGAAATATCTAAAAAGACAAGCTCGTCTGCCCCTTGTTGATCATAAAATCGCGCCAATTCTACGGGATCCCCTGCATCGCGAAGCTCCACAAATTGAATTCCTTTTACAACCCGCCCTTCTTTCACATCAAGACAAGGGATAATTCTTTTCGTCAGCATCTAATTTTGCACCTCCCGCAAAGCCTCTATCACGGAAAACTTTCCTTCATAAAGTGCTTTGCCTACAATTGCGCCGCGCACCCCGTTTTTTTCATATTCCTTTAAAGCAGCTAAATCTGCTAACTGACTCACGCCTCCTGAGGCAATGACTTCCTTTTTCGTTTCTAGTGCCAATTCATTAACGGCAGCAAGATTGGGACCTGATAACATTCCATCAGTGGCAATATCGGTAAATATAAATGTTTCCGCACCAGCATCGGCAAATTTTTTTCCGACATCGACCGCCCTCATTTCTGAAGTGTGCAGCCATCCATGTGTTGCCACAAAACCGTTTTTAGCATCAAGCCCGATCACAATCTGGCGCCCATATTTTCTCACCATTTCGATCGCAAATTCAGGATTGGAAATCGCCACACTTCCGATAATCACCCGTTCCACGCCGTTCTCAAGATAATGAACGATATCTGATTCCGAGCGAATTCCACCTCCTATTTGCACCCTTACTTTCAGCCTTGCTGCCTCTAGTACAAACGGGTCATTTATCCGTTTGCCGTCCTTTGCCCCATCTAAATCGACCATATGAATCCAGGCGGCACCTTGCTCAACAAACCGTTGCGCCATCTTAAATGGCGAATCTCCATATATCGTTTCTTTGTCGTAATCCCCTTGAAGGAGTCGAACGCATTTCCCACCGCGCATATCGATTGCTGGGTATATTATAAAAGTCATGACTGGATCGTCCTTTCCTTCGCTAATTGTATAAAATTTTGCAGCAAACTCATGCCAAGGCCCCCACTTTTTTCAGGGTGGAACTGCATCCCATACACATTGCCTTTACCTACCACTGCCGGAACGTCGACATCATATTCACAGTCAGCAATCACAACCTTACGCTCCTCTGTACTGACATAATAAGAATGGACAAAATAAACAAAATCCTCGCTAATTCCGCTGATAATCGGAGACTTATTAATAAAACGCAAGCGATTCCAGCCCATATGGGGTACTTTATAAGGCGTGCCAGCTTTTTCCCCTGAAAAACGAATCACTTTTCCAGGAAGAAGCGCCAACCCATCAGTCAGCCCATTTTCTTCACTCTGCGCAAATAAAAGCTGCATGCCTAAGCAAATGCCAAGCATTGGCTTTCCCGAACCGGCATACTGTTTTACCATTTCGGATAAACCCGTCTCATTTAAACGCTCCATCGCATCTTTAAAAGAGCCGACTCCTGGTAAAATAAGAGCATCTGCCCCTGCTAACTCCTTTCTATCCTCGGATACAAAATATTCGACTCCAAGCCGCTCCATCGCTTTGCTGACACTGAATAAATTACCCATTCCATAATCAATAATGCCGATCATTTATAACATCCCCTTTGTCGAGGGTATTCCTTTTATTCTCGGATCAATGGTAGTTGCTTCATCCAATGCCCTTCCTAAAGCTTTAAAAATCGCTTCAATGATATGGTGTGTATTTTGACCATAATGAACGATCACATGTAAATTCATTCTTGCTTCTAGCGCAAGCTTCCACAGAAATTCGTGGACAAGCTCTGTATCAAATGTTCCCACCTTTTGACTTGGAAATTCTGCCCGCATTTCTAAGTGAGGACGATTGCTTAAATCAACGACCACTTGAGCAAGAGCTTCATCCATTGGCACAAATGCATTTCCATAACGTTTAATCCCTTTTTTGTCACCGAGCGCTTCCTTTAATACCTGTCCGAGACAAATCCCAATATCCTCCGTTGTATGGTGATCATCGACTTCTGTATCACCGTCAGCTTGGATATGTAAATCAAACTGCCCATGTTTCGTAAATAAATCAAGCATATGACTCATAAAAGGGACGCCTGTTTCAAGCTTAGAAATTCCCTGTCCATCTATGTTTAAAGCAAGCTCAATATTCGTTTCATTCGTTTTACGCGTAATATTTGAAATTCTGTCCATTTTTTCATTCGCCTCCATTATTTCAGACGTTCCTCCACAGCACGAGCATGTGCTTCCAGCCCCTCTTCTCTTGCAAAAGTGGCAATTTTTGCCCCATTTTCTTTTAGTGCTGCCTCACTATACATAATGATGCTCGATTTTTTTTGAAAATCTTCCACACTTAAAGGACTCGAAAACCTTGCTGTTCCATTTGTCGGTAAAACATGATTCGTTCCCGCAAAATAGTCGCCGACCGGCTCAGAGCTGAACCGTCCGATAAAAATAGCCCCTGCATGCTTAATTTTACCTAGCAATTCCATAGGATTTTCTGTGATTACTTCAAGATGCTCTGGCGCTAACTCATTGACCGCTTTTACAGCCTCATTCATGTCACGGGCAAGATAGATCGCCCCAAAGTCAGCAATCGCTTTAGCAGCGATGTCCTTTCTTGGCAGCTCAGCAAGCTGTTTTGCCACTTCTGCCGCTACTTTTTGCGCCAATGATTCAGAGGTTGTGACCAGCACGCTTGAAGCACGTTCATCATGCTCCGCTTGTGATAATAAATCAGCCGCCACCTCATTTGCTCTCGCCATATCGTCCGCAAGAATGGCAATCTCGCTTGGCCCGGCGATCATGTCAATATCAACATCTCCATAGACTTCACGCTTCGCAAGAGCTACAAATATATTTCCAGGGCCGGTAATCTTATCGACAGGACGAATTGTCTCTGTCCCGTAGGCAAGAGCGGCAATTGCCTGAGCTCCGCCAATTTTATAAATTTCCTTCACTCCTGCTAGGTGAGCGGCAACCAAAACAGCTGCTGGAATTTTCCCATTTTGATTCGGCGGTGTCACCATAACGATTCGTTCGACTCCCGCAACTTTAGCAGGCATAACATTCATTAATACCGAAGAGGGATATGCAGCTGTTCCTCCTGGTACGTACACACCAACCGAATCAAGTGGCGTTATCTTTTGACCAAGAATTGTTCCATTTTCTTCTGTCGTCATCCACGATGAGCGCAATTGCTTTTGATGATAAGAGCGAATGTTTTCAGCAGCTTCCTGCATGATCAAAACCATTTCTTTATCGATATCCCCATAGGCTTCAGCCATTTCGTCAACTGTAACAGTAAAAGACTCCAGAGAAGCTCCATCAAACTGTTGTGTATAGATGCGGATAGCTGAATCTCCGTCTTTTTTTACATTTCCGATGATTGCTTTGACAGCAAGAAGCTGTTCGTCCGTTCCGTTTTCAACGGTCCTTTTAATAGAAACAAACTCAGACACTCTTTTTATTTTCATCCTGCTACTTCCTTTCTCTAGCACTCTAGCCTTTTCGTTCAATGACTTCGGCAATTCTTTCAACCAGTTCATTCACTTGCTCGTCCTTCATACGATAGCTAACTGGATTAACAATTAAGCGCGATGTGATAGTCATCATTCGTTCATACTCGACAAGGCCATTTTCAATAAGAGTTCTCCCAGTTGAAACGATATCAACAATGCGATCGGCGAGACCAATTAGAGGGGCAAGCTCAATCGAACCATTCAGCTTGATAATTTCTACCTGCTCCCCTTGCTCTCTGAAATAACGCGCAGCAACATTTGGATACTTCGTCGCAACCTTTGGTGCAACATCATTCATTTTCGTATTCGGCAGTCCTGCGACCGCTAAATAGCATTCACTAATATTTAAATCTAGCAATTCATAAACATCTCTTTCCTCTTCGAGCATAACGTCCTTCCCGGCAATTCCCAAATCAGCAACCCCATGCTCCACATAGGTAGGTACATCCATCGGCTTTGCAAGAATAAAGCGAAAACCTTCTTTCTCCACATCAATAATCAACTTTCGTGAATCCTCAAATTCAGGTGGTAGCTGATAACCAGCTTGACGCAACAGCTCTGCTGCCTCCTCAAAAATTCTCCCCTTCGGCATGGCGATTGTGATCAAATCTTCCATTTTCACGACCCCTTTCCAGCCTTTCCTATTAAAAAGGTTACTTCAGCGAATTGGCCGGTAAATTCATCAATATTTCGAACCCCTTGAATATCCTGTAAAAGGGTCTTAATTCCTTGTCCTCGCTTAGCTTTAGCCAGTTGAAAAGCTTCCTTGCGCCTTTCCCCGCTAAATAAAACACACTCGGTCGTGACCTCTTTTTTCAGTTCTCCCAACGCCTCAAGGATACGATCCAATCTCAAGGCAAAACCTGTCGCTCCCGTTGTTTTGCCAAATTTCTCAAGGAGGAGATTGTATCTTCCCCCATTTCCAATTGGGAATCCAACCTTATCAGCATAAACCTCAAACAAAATCCCCGTATAATAACTCATATGACTAACGAGCGTTAAATCGAGTTTCAAATTGGCTTGTTCACCGTAATCAACGACAATATCCCACAGTTGTTTCAGCTTCTGAATCGCTTCTCTTCCTTTTTCGTTTTCAATTAAACAAAGCGCTCGTTCTATTACCTCTTCACCGCCTCTAAGCTTCAAAAAATCCAATAGACGCTGCTTATCGATCGAGGATAGATTTAAACTCTTCACATGTTCTCGATAGCCAACAAAATTTTTTTCGTATAAAAATTTTGTTAATGCTTGTGCCCGTTCCTCAGTTCCTAGAATTTGCAGAAACAATTCTTGCACAAAAGCAATATGGCCTACCGAAATTTGAAAGCTTTTAATGCCTGCTTCCCGTAAAGCTGACACCATTAAAGCAATTACTTCCCCATCAGCACTGACAGACTCATCTGCAATGGCTTCAACACCAATTTGTTCAAATTCCGCAGGTCTTCCACCTTCACGCTGCTGTGCGCGGAATACACTGGCTGAATAGGCAAGCCTTAATGGAAGATTCTCCTGCAATAACTTGGAAGCTGCAACTCTCGCAATCGGCGTCGTCATTTCTGGACGCAAAACTAACGTATGGCCTTGATTATCAAGAAGCTTAAAAAGCTGTTGATCTAATATCGCTGATGCTGTTCCAACTGTATCGTAATATTCTAACGCAGGCGTATCCATAAACTGATAGCCCCATAATTTCATTTCCGATTCAATCGCATCCTGCACCTGACTTTTTGCTTCATATAGTTCAGGCAAGGTATCTCGCATTCCCAAAGGCTTCTCAAACATAAACAGTTGACTCATCCCATTCCCACCTTTTTGCTCCTGATGCTTTAGTTCGCTAATGTATTATCAAATTGAAGTTATATGTAGTTTACTCCTCCTGTCCCTTCACGTCAACACGTGATTGTTCAAATGATTAAAAGAGGAGAGAAAAGAGGAAAAAAATAGATGTCCCTTTAAAAAGGACATCTTCTTGTCGAATTTCAGCAGGTTAAGCCATACAACCTGCTGGTGGAGTCTTGTCAATTTTACCTGAAAAGGCATATATCGGCGGTTTAATTGATATATCGGCGAAAACTGAAATATATCGGCGCTTTTTTGATTATATCGGCGAAAAATCAAATTTATCGGCGCTTTTACCAATTTACCGGCGAAACAGACAAACTCCTCTAAAATTTTGGCGCAAATAACTAGAAATACCTCTTCTCGCACGAAAGTTACCACTTTTTTAGAGGTAAGATAAATGCAGCACAAGTCGTTTGGACGGATATCGGTCTAAATTTAATTTTATTGGTCTTTATTACGTTTTATCGATCTACGTGCGGAACACCATTTTTCTACTTTTGCTGCTTCCCGTAAATTGGATCGTCTGCCCATCTCTCGGCCAGTTCATCCTTTGTATAGATGACCTTCATCGGGTTTCCACCAACGAAGGCTCCCGCCGGAACATCCTTATGAACGAGTGTCCCTGCTGAGACAAAGGCACCATCTCCAATTGTCACTCCTGGCAGAATGGTAGAATTAGCGCCGATCATCACTTCGCTTCCGATATGGACTTCACCGAGACGGTACTCTTTAATCAAATATTCATGAGCTAAAATCGTTGTATTGTAGCCAATGACTGTATTTCTCCCAACACTGATCTTCTCTGGGAACATAACATCGAGCATAACCATTAAAGCAAAAGAAGTTTCCTCCCCAACCTTCATGCGTAAAAAAGTTCGATAAAGCCAATTTTTCATTCCGAGAAAAGGGGTATAGCGCGCTAATTGGATGACGATGAAATTTTTCACAACCTTCCAAAAGGGAACCGTTTTATAGACATGCCATAAGGAATTGGCTCCTTCGACAGGATAACGGGTCGTTTTACGCATGCTCATTTACTCCTAATATTTCAAATAAATCACTCATATGCTCAAGCATAAAATCCGGATCATACTGTTCCAAGAAAGCCTTGCCTTTTAATGACCATGCTACACCAGCAGTTTTTGTGCCAGCATTTTTCCCACCGACAATATCGTGAAAATTATCGCCGATCATCATCGCTTCTTCTGGTATAGAATCAAGCTGAGCCAGCGCCTTTACAATGGGCTCTGGATCGGGCTTAGCCTTTGTAACATGATCAAGAGCAACAACGACGTCAAAATAGCTCTCAAGCTTTGTTAATCGTAGCCCTTTTTCTACGACTGCTAAGCGCTTTGTTGTAACAATCCCCAATTTAAATCCCTTTTCTTTAAGGACAGCAACCGTTTCTCGCACGCCTTCAAATTCAGTCACAAGGTCGTCATGATGGGCAATATTGAAAGTTCGATATACATTAGTCATTTCTTCCACTTTTTCCGCATTCATCGAAGCGAACGTTTCCGTTAAAGTTGGCCCCATAAAAGGCAGAACATCTTCCCTTTTATAAGCTCCTGGATAATATTGCTCTAAAGTGTGTAAAAATGATTGAATAATTAGCTCATTTGTATCGATTAATGTCCCGTCTAAATCAAATAATAATGTTGTGATCTTAGAATTCATATGTGGTTTCCTTTCTGCGCGCAATCTCTAGTCGATTCCAATAAAATGCCACGACCGCCGTTAGGAGGACTGCCATTGCTAAACGAATAAGCAACAGTGGCAAAATAGGAATTCCTAATGGGGCAAAAATAAGCGTATCCTCTACTACCGCATGGCAGGCTCCTAAAAAAATAACAGCAAGCGTTGCATCCTTCTTGCTTACCCCATCTTCTTTTACAGCCTGAATCATTACACCCGCACCATAAGCCAAGCCAAATAAAAGACCAGCAGCTAGAGTAGTAGACGTATTTGGTTTCATTCCTACCACTCGGGTGAACGGTGCCATCCATTTTGAAAACTTATCGAGCCATTTTAAATCCTTTAATATTTGTATGACGATCATTAACGGTAGGACGATGATAGCAAGCTGAAGGATGCCAAGCCCTGCCTTTTGCACCGCATCAACAGCGATGCCCCATATTCCAGATACCGTTTCTTGTTCCGATGCCTGAATAAGACCATACTGTGCAAGCTGGTCCCCGCCTTTCCAGACAAGATTAATCACAATCGCCGCTATCAGTGCAAGCCCAATGCGAACGACAAGGGCAATCCAGAGCTTCACTCCAACCCTTGTCACGACGCTTGACTCCACTAGCATATTATGGGAAAAGGATAGCATAACAGCAATAATAAAAACCTCTTTCACTGTTAAATCGAGCGTAAGGATCGCTCCAATTGCTGCATATAAATTGAGAAAATTACCGATCACTAAGGGGATCGCCGCATCACCGGAGAGTCCAAATATACTCATTAACGGGGCGAGCAATTTGCTCAGCCAAGGAAGAATTGGCGTATGCTGAAGAACGGTCACAATCAATGTGACCGGAAAAATTATTTTTCCTAGCGACCACACTGTCTGCAGCCCGACCTTTAAACCTTTCGTTAGCGATTGAACTATCATAATCCTTCTCCTCTTTCTTAGAACTCCTGATCACGAAACCGATTGATCCAAATATCTTTCCCTTGCATGCCCTTTCGTTCTTCTATAAATCAAAATGGCAATTGCTCCAATAATAAGGGCAATCGAGATTGTTTGCGCCATCCGCAAGCTCTCTGTAAGCATTAAGCTGTCTGTTCGCATCCCTTCCACAAAAAATCTGCCGACGGAATACCAAATAACATACGTTAAGAACATTTCGCCCCGACGCAAATTAACTCTTCTCAACAATATTAGCAGAATAAAGCCTAAAAAGTTCCATACTGATTCGTATAAAAAAGTCGGATGGTAATAGGTACCATTTATGTACATTTGATTAATGATAAAGTCCGGTAAATGCAAGCCTTCTAAAAAAGAACGTGTTACTTCCTCACCATGGGCCTCCTGGTTCATAAAATTTCCCCAGCGCCCGATTGCTTGACCGAGAATAATACTTGGCGCCGCAATATCAGCAATTTTCCAAAATGATAAATTTCTTTTCTTCGCGAATATATAAGCTGTCACGACGGAACCAATTAGCGCTCCATGGATCGCAATTCCACCATTCCAAATTTTAATAATGTCACCCGGATTCTGAACATAATAATCCCATTCAAAGATGACATAGTATAGGCGCGCTGAAATAATTGCAATCGGAATCGCCCACAGCATTAAGTCCGGAAATAAATCCTTTTGCAGGCCCCTCTTCTCACCTTCTCTCATCGCAATAATAAGTGCTAAAGCTAAGCCTAGCCCGATAATAATGCCATACCAATGAACAGTGATCGGACCGAGTGAAAATGCAATTGGGTCAAGTGGTTGTATATTTTCTTCCATCTAACTCTCTCCTTTAGCTATTTCTTTATCTATCCTCTACATCTCCGTCCTCGATAACATCAGATAATCGACTGGCAAATTGTTCTGCTGCATTCACACCCATTTTTTTGAGGCGAAAGTTCATCGCCGCCACTTCAATGATTACAGCTAAGTTACGCCCAGGTCGAACCGGAACAGTCAGCTTCGTAACGGATGTATCAATAATTCGCATTGTTTCCTCATCAAGGCCTAAACGATCATATTGCTTTGTTTGATCCCAAAGCTCTAAATGAATAACGAGTGAAATTTTTTTATAATTTCGAACAGCACCTGCTCCAAAAAGGGTCATCACATTGATAATTCCCAATCCACGAATCTCAAGCAAGTGTTCAATAAGCTCTGGAGAATTTCCGACCAATGTATCATCATCTTCTTGGCGAATTTCCACGCAGTCATCCGCGACAAGACGATGTCCTCTTTTGACAAGTTCCAATGCCGTTTCGCTTTTTCCTACACCGCTTTTACCGGTAATGAGAACCCCGACACCATAAATATCAATGAGGACACCGTGAACTGCTGTTGTCGGAGCAAGCCTTGTTTCAAGAAAATTTGTTAGACGACTAGAGAAACGAGTTGTCTTAAATTTTGAGCGCAAAACAGGAACCGCCTCCCGTTCCGACGCTTCAATCAATTCATCAGGAACAGGTAAATCTCTTGTTACGACAATCGCTGGTGTAATATCCGTGCATAAACGTTCCAATCGCTCTGCACGAATGTCAGGATCGAGTTTTTGAATAAACTTTAATTCTGTTTTTCCAAGCAGCTGCACGCGCTCGGCAGGATAGTAATCAAAAAAACCAGCAAGTTCAAGCCCCGGTCTAGAAATATCGGTCATCGTTATAGGACGATTGATCCCCTCTTCCCCACTAATTAACTCCAGCTTAAACTTATCTATAACATCCTTCGTCCGTACCTTCTGCAAATGGAACTCCTCCTTGATGGATTATCTCTATCATTTTTTCTCAATATATATTGGTTGATGTTAAAGTTTCACTCTATTTTAGCACTTTTTTTCGAATAACCAAATTCGTTCGCATAAAATTAATGTAGCATCTCCTTTTTTTATCCTTAAACATATGATAAGAATGAATAAATCTACATTGTACGTGGATGTAATGAAATTTTACCGGAGACAAGGAGCGAAGGACCAATGAAAGTAATGTTGGACGCAGGCCACGGCTATAATACACCAGGTAAAAGAAGTCCCGATGGGATGCGAGAGTATGAATTTAACAGAGTTGTAGCAAATGAAACGAAAGCTATTTTAGAAACGTATAAAGATGTCATTATTTATTTTTCCCACTCTGACACAAAGGATGTTTCACTTCTGGAAAGGACTGACAAAGCGAATCGATTAGCAGTCGACTGCTTTGTTTCAATCCATGCCAATGCTTATGGGACTGGATGGAACGATGTTAGCGGGATCGAAACATACATTTATACGTCGAAGCCCCAAATCGCCTCAGCACTTGCCGAAAAGGTGCAAAAAAATCTTGTTGTTGCAACCGGACTGCGAGACCGGGGAGTTAAAGGAGCCAACTTCCATGTGCTTCGTGCAACTAAAATGACTGCCATATTGGTAGAATGCGGCTTCATGACAAACAAAGAAGATCTTAAGCTCCTTCGTTCAAATTTATATCGAAAAACGTGTGCTGAGGCAATTGCCAAAGGTTTGCGAGAACAATACCAGCTTCAATTAAAGCCGGAAGTGGCCATTCCCGCTCCAGAAAAGAAAAGCAATCCCTCACCAATCTATAAAATTGTAGCCGGGCCTTTCTCTGAAAAGGAAACAGCGGAAAATTTGATGATGAAGTTAAAGGATGAGGGCTTTCAAGCAAGTATGATAACGGAAAAATAGCTCAGACAAAGGATCAAATCACCGGGTGGTTTGGTCTTTTTATGTGATAGAATAACGTTAACTATAGGTAATGGAGGACTTGAATCATGATTTTAGTCAGTTCCTGTTTAGCTGGATTAGAAGTAAGATACAACGGTACACATTGTTTAAACGAACGGATTAGCGAATTAGTAATGAAAAAGGAAGCGATCACTGTCTGTCCCGAACTACTTGGCGGTTTGTCCACCCCAAGGGAACCTGCTGAAATTATCGGAGGCAGCGGTGAAGATGTGCTCGACGGAAGGGCAAAAGTAGTCTCCCAATCGGGCTCGGATGTCACCGAAGCGTTTATTAAAGGTGCCTATTTAGCACTAGAGAGGGCACAACAACTGGGGGCAACAATGATTGTTCTAAAAGAAAACAGCCCATCCTGTGGCAGTACCAATATCTATAACGGACATTTTAACGGTGAGAAAATAGCTGGAAACGGAGTTACCGCGGCTCTTTTAAAAAGGAATGGTTATGACGTGATCTCAGAGACGGTTTTTTCTTAAGTGCTTCGATTGATTATAAAAAGACATTAGACTGTTAAATTTACTTAACAATCAAAAATTGTTTAATTTTTGGAATTTTTCTAAAAAAAGGAAGGAATTGATCATATTTTGTAGAATTTATTCGATAGAGGTCAAGTTCAAAATAATATTTTCTTTGAGAGGAGCATATACATTTGAAGTTAAAATCATTAATGACATTTATTGCGTTAATTCTACTTACTAGCATCATTGTGCCTTCTGTTTCTGCATATACTGTTTCAGAAGATGTTTACAATTCAGAAGAGGGATTAGAGTTATATTATTCACAATTTGATGATGGGGAAGAAGAAAAGTTATTAGATAGTAAAAATGAAGACATAATTCAACCAGAGTGTATAGCTTGTATAGCTCAGCCACCAAAATTATCACTTGTAAGTACAACTCGTCAGAACAATGTTTTTGTAGCAGGAAAAACTAACTGGGTATATACTGCGGATGCAAAAACAATCCAATACGGAACTACAATAACAAAGACCTTGACGTTTTCAAGTGGAGTTACTGCAGATATAAGAGAAAAGGCAAAATCACAATTTAATTTAACCGTTTCTGTATCACGAAGTTATTCTGCCAATTATACTTTTAGCATCGATAAAAGCAAGGGAAGTAGAGCTAGAGTAGCTCAATATGCAGATCAGTATAACAAGAGAATCAAAATAACTAAGGAATACTTAGGTAGAGATCCTGAAATTTCCTACACTAATGCTTACGAGCCTATAACAACCATCTTAGGTCTTCAATATCAATAACTTAATAGATTGACTCTAAAATAATTTTGTTCTTGACCTCTACTTTTATAGTAAAAGACAAAATAGCAAGGTGATTAATGAAATGAAAAAAATATCGATTATAACTATTTTATGCCTCATATTTATTAGCATCTTTATATATTATTATATAACTAATCGTGATAACGAAGAGTTATATCTTGGTGAGTGGGATGGTGTTTTATATACGGTTCCGGAAAATCAACTTATTATTAATTTGATAGGGATAAGTGGGCATTCGATTAAAGAACTTCAAGAGAATATATTGTCAATAGACTTTAAAAATACCGAACAGCTAGAGATTAATAGTTTTAACATAACAACTTCAAATGAAAAATTTCAAGGAAAAAAAATCTTTACTATTGAAGTGGATTGCTCCATTAACGAAAATACAGAAGAAATTATTAACGAAGTGATTATTTCTTACAATAATGGTAAAACAAAAAATTATGACATAGGTAGACTTAAAGTTATTTCTCTTGAAAGGAATGATTTACTAACTCAAAGCGATGTACATTTTCTTAGTTTTGATACCTCTGATGTATATAGAAATAGCATCAAAAATAATTCCGAATCAGATATCATCCTTAAAGATCTCCAAATTGAAAATCATCACTTAGAATTTACGAATATAACTGTAAATGGAAAACCATTTAAGGAAGATATAACTATCCACCCCAATGAAGAGATCACTATCGAATCAGAAATGTCTTCTAAAAGCAATCAATTATTATATATAGTTTCGCCAAAATATATATATGAAGTGGATACAGTTGAATATAACAGTTATCTAGATCCCTCTGTAGTTAACGTTCTCGAATTAAAAGAAGAGCAACTCAACCATATGTTATCTAAATAAGCGTCACCTAATTATAGGGAATATTTCAAAAAACCGGTATTAAATTACGATGATATGCCCTTACGGTAGACAGATTTTTTAAAAAAATTCATTTGTCTCATGAGAAGCTTCTTTTTTCACATCAGTTTAAGTATAAAAATCGTAGACATAAAACGCTAGACTATAGATGAATACATAATTTCTATGGTCTTGAAAAATCCCGAAACGACTTAATGGCCTTAGTTCCAAGAATATTGAACTAAGGCCATTTAGCTTTGGTGTATTACTATATGGAAAAGGGAAAGTCTGGGCAGACGGTTAATATGCTAACAACCGAAATATTGCCCAAGGAACCGGTTAATTTGGATTTTAGCGAGGAATAAGAGCTCACTTACATGAACTCATAGGCAAGCTGAAAAGGAACACCGTTGCAACTTGGAGTTCTTTTTCAATATGAGCAACTTTTCCCCAAAAAAACACTACATCCATACTAGGGGTAGTACCAGCGAAGCTAACATTACCCGAAATAAGGAAATGTCAAGGTAATAATAAGTCACTTAAATTAAATACTTCCAACACACATACCCCGTCCTGTTGTGGCTGGTAAAATAAAGTTTTATTCAACAATCGCGCTTGATTGCTGAAGATTGCTCTTAGACTAAAGCACCTATTCACTAACTCACTACATAATAAAGCCATCTTAGATACTTAGCTGTTTCTGTAAACAGCACCAGTTCTTTTCCTCAACTCGGGACAAGAAACTTATACTGTTTAAACCAAGTTTAAAAGATGGCTCTTGATAATCATATAAAAATATCACTTATAATTGACTTGCCATCACCTCGATTTGATCCAGCCAAGCTATACGTGTCGCCTTGTCGGAGCTCGGTACAGACTCGAAAAAAACATGTTGCAGCACTTCTATGCCGCAGTATTCAAATATACCTGTGTCAGAAGTCAACAATAGTGCATTATCCATGCCGATGGCCGCATATTGGGCATGCGATTTTCCTTGCGTGTTAAAGATTAAGGCTTTTTTTCCTTTCAGCATTCCCATTTGTTCACCATTCACGTAACGGTAGGCAAACCCATAAGTAAAGACACGGTCAATATAGCCTTTGACGATTGCAGGCAGTCCTGTCCACCAGATCGGATAGATGAAAATGATGACGTCTGCCCACTTCAGATAATGATGCTCCTGTTCAATATCCTCGCCGATGCCACCCAAAATTTCACTGCTGCTTGCGACTGGTTGAAACTTCATCGCGTACAAATCGCGTACTACATATTCATGTCCCTTTTGGCGAATACCTCGGATGGTAGCTTCCAGAATGGCATGGTTAAAACTTTCTTTTCTTGGATGAGCATACACAATTAAATGGTTCATAAGATTAACTCCTCTCAATCTTTCAGTTCTATTTTCAGTACAAAGTTAGTGATTAATTAATTTTTATATTATCCAGTAATGTTGAAAAACAATAAGTTAACCTGCTACTCCTAATAATATAGAGGATTCGCTCATTAATTATTGATTAATCACTAACTAATATTAATACGTTAGTCCCATAACGTAAACAAGACAATCACTATAGCTGTAATTCCTAGTCCAATGGACAAAGGGGAAAGAGAAGATTCTTTTTTATTTCCGTTCATCATTCTCACCTCCTCATAAAAAATACTTCACAATAACTCTTTAACCCCACCAACTAATGATGCAAATAAGAATAATTGTGATAGAAACATAATCAAAACTTTTTAATTTCATCTTTTCACCCCCATTAATTAATTATTAATCAATCAATAACTATTTATTACATAAATAACCAACTTCATTTGATTATTTATTTTTATCAATAAGTTCAGGGAAATCTAAGAAATAGGAGATATTACATAACATCCCTCTAGCTAGAAAAGTAGTTACTTCTCTTTCGGCATTTTTTATTCCAGCTGAGTTAAACCTTTCTAAAGTGTAACTTCTTATACGGGCCAGACCATTCTTTGCAGCTTCCTGTATTGCTTCTTCTGTTACGGAAATTCCAATTACCTGCAAAGCAATTTCATTAGGATGTAATGTAGACAGTTCTTCATAAGCTTCGATCATCTTGTTAACGAGTTGTTCTGAGCTCGATTCAACATTTTTAAAAGTTTGAATGATTCTATCAAACGCACGATCTAAGGCTGCAATAAATAGCTCTTCTTTTGTTCTAAAAAATTTAAATACATACGGCTGTGATATTCCCGCTTTTTCTGCTATATGTGCAGTTGTTGTATTATAGTATCCTTTTATTGCAAATACTTCCAATCCCGCTTCAAGAATATCTTCCTTACGATTTCCCTTTTTAGGTCTTGCCATATTTTACACCCATTCATTTATGTTTATTTATTGATTAATTACAAACTAAATATAATACAATTTAACCCTTAATACAAGCACAATGACTATTTTTTAAGAGTTGTAAAAATACCAGTTTTGCAAAGACTAAAAATATGTTCTGTTAAGTTTAATTCGTTAGGAGTTGATACTTTTACCCCACCTTATTTTTTAAGTGAAATAAAATAATACAAAATCGTAAGAGCCAAACAATTGATACTAATTAGTTTGGCTCTTTTGATTGCTAAAATCATATATGTCATCCAGTTTCATGTAGTTTAGCTGTGCTATTTTCTGGAAAGTATATACTTATCTGATAAGATCCGTTTATTTTTTGCTGCGCCCTTTAAAGTATGGTCCTTCTTTGTATGATGAAATGACGATGTCGCTCAGTTTCTTGTTTTCTTCTTATCATAAATAACATTTTGAATCACGAGATTAATAATCGACATGATTGCTGAAATGAGAATGGCCATTCCCAGTCCATTTATTTGAAATGCCTCACCCATGAGTGCCTCTGTTATAAGGAGCGTTACCCCATTGATGACAAACAAAAATAAACCAAGGGTGATAATCGTAATAGGCAAAGTTAAAATGATTAAAATGGGCTTCACCAAAATATTAAGAATGGCGAGCATAAAGCTGGCGCCAATGGCCGCACCAATACTTTCAATATAGAAGGAATTCTCAAAATAACCTGCCAAGGCAATAAATAAGACCGCATTAATTAAAATTCCAATAATCCATCTCATATTCAACATCCTTTAAGCGCTATTTCAGTTCTCTAGAGGACTATTCTATTACTTTAGTCGCTTGATTGTCACCGATCCTGTTTTCGTATCCGCATCGATTCTCATTATGTGACCATGGTGGCTGCTAGGCTGGAAACGAAGTTGTTTTTGAACGACTTCATTTTTTTCCTCGGTAACTTGAATGCCTGTGTAATCAATATTGAAGTTGCCGAGATTGGTTTTTAGCTCTCCAGCAATAGCGGCATGCTCAGGTACAAACAACTTGATACCGCCTGTCGTCACCTTTGCCTCGATCCGTTCACAACTTGGTTCGGTAACAGTACAATCGATATTGCCGTTAAAGGATTGCAGTTCTACCTTTTTGAAGCTGCCATCCAATTTAATCGCTCCATTAATCGTCTCTGCCTCTAGGTCATCTATTTTACCATTAAGAACTTCAATTTGCCCGTTTGCTGTTTCTGCATCGACATACTTGCTCTCTATGTTAGACATATTAATTTTTCCATTCGCTGTTTTTACATTATATTTTTCTACTTGCAAGTTTTCACTAATGATTGAACCATTAAACATTCTCACTTTAATATTTTCATACTGCGCTTTGGGAATGTAGAGTGTGGCATGGATCTTCATCCATTTTTGCTGTGAAGCAAACCGCAGTTTTTGTCCTTCAATTGCAAAAATGACGTCTTTTAAAAACGTATTTCTCGCTTCATCCTGGGACTCGACTCGATAGACCTTTGCCTCACATTCAACGCGAACATCCTGTTGTTCCCATGGCACAATCTTCACAGAACCATTGGCCAAATCGACGTCCATCTCTCTTAAATATACATCCCCTTGTTGAAAAATATGAGAAATATCAACTGATTGGCCGAAATTCAAATCTAAATCAAAATCCTTGATTTTTTGAATAGCTGTGTCGACAAACTCAAAAATTTTATCCTTAGTCGATTGATGCTTTTGGCTTTGAAAAGAATCATCTTTTTTCGCTTCTTCAAACTTTACAGCTGTTGACAATTCCCCAAAAAGCTGTTCTGCTTTATTTTTCTTAGTGCTTTCCGCGTCCTCCAGCCCTTCCAACAAAATCAAAGCCTCATCTACCGTTAGCTTTCCTTCTTGCACCATGTTCAAAATTCGCTTTCGTTCTTCTTGCATCACGTAGCCCTCCTAAAAAATGTTTAACTGCTTTTTACAAAATATCCTTCACAAAACCCCTAATAAGTATGACCACGCCTACTATTGCTCTAAAACCAATGAAGAAAAATATTTCTGCATGGCCTTTCAGAGCAAAAAAAGCGGAATGGAGCTTAGATATAAATTCCTTCTTTGCTTCGTTAGGGCGGTGAATCACTAAATAACACACAAGCTGATAATAATTGGTTCGACTTCAGCTTTAGCAACTCCTTCTTTTATTTTACGTTAGGACAAGAATGAAGGTTTCATTTTTTAACTCAAGGTGCCAGAGGCAATTCGTTCATTGTCGGATTTTTCACGGAATTGAAAGGGAAATACTGTTCTTGGAATTTAAGGTTTTTTGCAGAGTTCCTTTACAAGAAATATAAAAAACCTGCAAGACTGCAGGCTAAAGCATACTTCATTTATAAATAATCAGATATCGCTATGCTGTTTTGTTCATTTAAAATATACTGGCTAATTGGACGACCAATAGTGCCATATGACACCCTTGTCTCTAATACGCCTATCTCTTCAAGAAAATTTAAATATTTTCTAATGGATACTCTTGAAATGCCTGTACTTTTGGCAATATCGTTCGTTGAAAATTCATTTTCTCCAATTGCTTTCAATTCTGCCCAAATGAGATTAAGCGTATGCTTTGTCAATCCCTTCGGTAGCTCATGTGTCGGTTGCATTCTTTCTTTCTGTAACAGCCTCTCATCTAATTCCTGTTGATTAATCTGATGAGGATGAAACTCTAAAAATTCAAGCTTTTGTTTATATGAAAGAAGCGCTTCTTTCAATCTAGCAAATGTAAATGGCTTTATTAAATAATCAATGGTGCCGAATCTTAATGCACTTTGAATCGTTTCAATATCAGAAGCGGCCGTGATCAAAATAACATCCACACTCAATCCTAACTCCCTAATATATGACAAAAGGGTAAGTCCATTGTCCCCAGGCATAAATACATCTAATAATATTAAATCTATCTTATCCGTTTTTAACACTTCTTTCCCATCATCGACAGACTGAACAACTTTAAGTACTTGAAAACCGTCAACACTTTCCACATAGCGCCTATTTAGCTCAGCTACCATCGGATCATCTTCAACAATCAACACTTGTATCATGTTTTATCACCTTCCCATTGCAAAGGTATTGTTATCATAAATGTAGTGCCTTCTGTTTTTGAACTTGATAAACGGATACGTCCATTGCGCTTTTCTACTGTTTGCTTCAATAAAAATAGGCCATACCCGCGGTTCTCCCCTTTCGTTGAGTAGCCTTTCTGAAAAATGTACTTTTGAAATGGTGTTTTTATCCCTTTGCCAGAATCTCGCATTTCAATTATTAATTTCTTATCAAAAAGTTCAAGCTTTAAGCTCACTTGCTTATTCGCACTCTCCACTGCCGCGTCTATGGCATTGTCAAGCAAATTGCCAATGATTGTAATTAAATCATGGGAGAACTTCGCATCTTTCCAAATAGGGAAGACAGGATTAATCGATAATGCAAACGTTATTCCAGATTCTCGCGCATAGCTTAGCTTTCCAAGGAGAAAACCTACTAAAGCAGGATCCCGCAATTTTTTTGTCATATTGCTAATGTCATTCTGTGTATCTTCGACCGTTTTTTCGATGAAGTTTTCCAGTTCAGCATATTCCTTTAAATGAATCAACCCCATTACACAATGGAGTTGATTCATAAATTCATGGGATTGGGCCCTTAAGGCATCTGCGTAAAGCTGCACTCCCGTTAATTGTTCAGCAAGCTGTTTAATCTCGCTTTTATCTCGTAATATATTAACAGCCCCGACAATATCGCCATTTACAATGATCGGTACCGTATTGCTGATAAGTTCTTTGCCGTTTACGACCTGTTCTTGATCAAGATACTCCTTGCCCGTTTCCAATGACCTTCTTAAAAATGAGCTGCTCGAGATACAATCAATTTTTTTACCGACCAAATCTTGCTCAGTACCAGTCTTTCCAAGTAAGCTTACAGCTGATTGATTCGCAATAGTAATATCCCCTTCTTTATCCACTGCAATAATCCCTTCATGAACAGATTCGATCAGAGCCTGTCTTTCTTTCAGAATTCTGGCAATTTCGGACGGCTCCAACCCTAATAACACTTTTTTAACCAAAGATGATAAAAGAATGGCACAAACAGCGCCAAAAATAATGCCAATACAAATTCCCATAAATATATTTCCACGCAGTATACTTAATACAAAATCGATACGATTTAGAGAAATTCCAACCGCAACTGCCCCAATTTGCAGATGGTTTTCATCAAATATTGGTGTAAAAGCTCGTAATGATGGGCCGAGTGTCCCTTCCGAAACAGAAGAATATTCCTTTCCCATAAGAACATCGGTCTCATCTCCGCCCACAAATTTCTCGCCAATTTTATCGGGATCTGGATGAGACTTTCTACTTCCGTTCATGTCCATTACAACGATGAATTCCACATTTGTAGACTCTCGCATTTTCGCAGTCAGCTCTTGAATCCTTCCTTCACGTTCTAACCCATTTAACGCTTCAATGATCGTCGGTGTTTGGGCAATCATTTTTGCGACATTAAAGGCCTTCTCTTCTTGACTAGCTACAATTCGTTCCGAAACCGTTTCATTAATAAAATAACCTGTGATAAGAATTGATACACTAACGACAATCCCCACAAGAAGAATAACCATATATTTCAATTTTACTTTCTTCCATTTCATGGGCGACCACCTCTTTAATTGTCGACTTCGACATTTTATGGCGCAAGCATAACATAACGCCCCTACCCATGATTGGCCGAAAAACGAGCATTTAATGAATGTTAACAAAGTGTATAAATTGGAAATAAACAGGAAAAGGCCTTCAAAGTTGAAGACCGAGAAGTAAATAGCATGCGTTAAAGAAGCTTAGCCTCCTTGTAACGGATATACCTTCCTGTTGTAAACGTAAATGTGAAAAACTCTTCAAGCTGGTCCTTCCAAGCAAGAGAAATATCCTTTGGCTCAAAGATTGCCTTACCATCCTTGACCTTAAGCCAACGCTTCGTATCATCATCTTGAAAGTAGCCTGTAACGGATGTTGATAATGCATGAAAAGGGGTCGTACTCGAATAAATAATCCCATGGTAGATGTAGCTCTCCCCATATTGATCATGAATCCAATCGTCATGCATATTTAGGAGCCAAAGCAAACCGCTATCCACATGCCCCACTAATTTCGCTCTTTTTTGATAGAGATCGTTCATGCTCCATCCCCTCTTTTTAAATCGTAAGATCTGATTTAACCACAGTTTGGAGAAAACATTGATTATGCCAATTGTAGTTTCCTTTGAAGAGCAGGGATTGCATCGACAACGTGGCGGTTAATCGCCAGCTCTTCCGGACTTATTCCCAGTGCCAAACCAATTAATTGTGGTAAATGGATGATAGGCATCGTTATATCTTGGTCAAAGCGTTTTTGCGCATCGGGCTGATAGGCATCAAGCTGCATTTGGCAAAGAGGGCAAGGCGTGACAATACAATCTGCACCCGCTTCCTTCGGTGATAAACAGTTGATTCCCGTCATTGTCATAACTTCTTTTTGTGCCGGAAAAACAGCATGGAAGCCGCAGCAAGCGAGTCTTTGATCAAATTCCACACATTCTGCACCTAGTGCTTCTGCCACCATCTCCATCGATTGTGGGTTACGATGGTTCTCAAAACCCATCACATCTGGCGGCATGACAATGTGACAGCCGTAAAAATTCGCCACCTTTAATCCTTTCAAAGGGACCGTTACTTTCTTTTTCAAGTTTTCCAGTCCGTAGTCCTCAAGCAAAGCCCAAAGCAGATGAGTCACTTCAACCGTCCCTTTGTACTGCAAACCTGCCCGATCTAGTCCAACATTCACTTGTTCTTTCAACCTTTCATTTTTATCCATTTTCAACTTCGCTGTCCGCAGCATAAGCGTACACGTATTGCAAACGGTCAATAACTTGGAGACTCCCAGGCTCTCAGCTAATGCGATATTTCTCGCATTAATGGAGGTCGACAAGAAGTTATCAATATCCTGGATATGGCTTGCTCCACAGCAGGTCCAGCCATTTAATTCAATCAATTCAATCCCAAGTGCTTCTGCAACTTTTTTCGTGGATATCATTAACTCTTCAGCAGCCGATTCTAAAGTGCAGCCTGGAAAGAATGCGTATGTTAACGTCATGACTTAACCTCCTCAGCGTATTCGTATAGTTTTCTCACTTCTTGAATCCCAGAGATCTGCTTTGGCATATGGAGCGGGTTAATCTTGCCTTTTTTCACCATTCGCAATGCAAATGGAATTTTCGTCAAAGCTGTTTGCACCAATCCATCTGTTTTGATCGGGAGCATCGTTTCATTTAAACGGCCTTTATTTTTCACGTCATCATGGAAAGCATAGGCATGCTTAGCCCCTTGATTATCTAGCTCACCCATAGCCATGGTTGCAGAGCGTAAAAATGCGATCTGGTCAGTTAAAGGAATCGTCTTCGGACATTGGGACACACATTGCATACAATGGAGACATTTCCATAGATCATTTTCCAAAACAGGCTTGAGATGTTGTTCTGGGGCACCATCTCTAGTATCAACGATATAACGATATGCCTTGTTTAAAATGAATGGCTCAAGATAACCATCTTGATTCACTGCTAGCTGATTGCATTCAGAGGCACAAACCCCACAGAGAATACAATCGGTTGGAGCAGCAATTTGTTGAAAATCCTCTTCACTTTGAAGAAATCCTATTTCCTTGCTTCCCTCTTCACCCGGGATTATCCACGGCTTCACCTTCGTCATTTTTTCCATTTTTGGTTCCCAAACGATGACCAGATCTTTAATCACTTCGAAGTTTTTTAACGGTTCAAATGTCAAATTCATCGTTTTATATGTGTCCAGTACATCATCTAATGGCGTATTACAAGCAAGAAAGGCATTTCCATTTATTTGAACTGCACAGCTGCCACAGATGGCATGGCGACAGGCTGAAGTGAAATTCAATGTTGGATCCTGCTCTTCGCGAATAGTTGTCAACAGCCACAAAATGGTTTTGCCCTTTTCATAAGGAACTTCATACTTTTGATAATAACTGTTGCGGCCATCAAATCTTTTAATCTTTACTGTCATCATTTCCATCAGTACTTCCGCTCCTCCGGTTGATAATTTGTAATCGTTACCGGTGCATACTCCAGTCGATAATTTTCTCCGTCCTTATAAATGAGCGTATGCTTGAGAAACTGTTCGTCATTACGAGTCGGATAATCCCCTCTTGAATGAGAGCCTCTGCTTTCCCGACGATTAAGAGCACCCATAGCCACTGCTCTTGCTAGCTTTAAAATATTTCCAATTTCCACATAATTGATAAAAGCCATATTGTATTTTACTGAAGCGTCACCAGCGTAGGCGTCCTTGTACTCTTCTATTAGTTCATCAACGGTTGCCAATGCTTGTGCCATTTCAGACTCTGTCCGAAAAATCCCAACATAATTCCACATCGTTTCCGCTAAACGATTGCGGATGGAGAACATACTGACTCCCGTTGTTTTCTCGCGAATGGTTTTAAATTTCGTCTTCCATGCATTCGCTTCTTGCTCAAGCTTCTCTGTACGACCGAAGCTTCTTCTCATCGCTGATTCCTTCGCGCCAAGCCCGGCATACTTTCCAAAGAAGACAACATCTGCTACAGAATTCCCGCCTAAACGATTCGCACCATGAATCGACACAGAGCAGCACTCGCCTGCTGCATGGATCCCTTCAATCGGTGTACTGCACGTCTTGTAGTCGGACACATGGATTCCACCCATTGTATAATGGCAGCTTGGACGAATCGGCACTGGCTCCTTAATGAGATCGACTCCTTCGAACTCCAATGCCAATTCACGTACCTGAGGAAGACGCTCCATAATTTTCTTTTCACCTAAATGGCGAAGATCCATGAGGACGTAAGAGGTCATTCCTTCACCAAAACCGCGTCCCTCTTTAATCTCCGTCTCTATTGATCTAGAAACAAGATCGCGGGGACCAAGCTCCATTTTCTCCGGTGCATAACGGGCCATAAAGCGTTCCCCATCTTTATTGATTAAATATCCACCTTCCCCACGGCAAGCCTCTGATAAAAGCACTCCCGTCTGGGCAAGACCTGTTGGATGGAACTGAATAAACTCCGGATCCTTCAGAGGAATTCCTGCCTCAAAGCAGACAGCTGTACCGTCACCAGTCATATTGATGGCATTCGTTGTCCTGCTCCAATAAATTCGTCCAAATCCTCCTGAGGCGATAACAACTGACTTCGCTTGGATCGGATGAATTTTTCCATCGCGAATATCCATCGCTACCAGTCCTTCAAATTTCCCATCTTCAACGACTAATGATAATAGGAACCACTCATTCAAAAATTGAACATGATTTTTCAAACATTGCTCATACAATGCATGCAAAATAACATGGCCTGTTTTATCGGCCGAGTAACATGTTCTTGGACTCGACGCTCCGCCAAAAGGCCGTTGCGCCACTTGCCCTTTCTCATCTCGAGAAAAAGGTACCCCGTAGTAATCTAATTCTGAAATCATATCTGGCATTCCAGATGTAAAAAATTCCACCGCATCCTGATCTGCCAGGAAGTCGCTTCCCTTTACCGTATCTCGGAAATGCTTCTCTGGAGAATCAGTGCTGTCTCTATAGCCCATTGCTGCATTAATTCCACCTTGAGCCGCTCCAGTATGGGAACGAGTCGGGAAAATTTTACTTAGCACGGCTACTTTTAAATTGTTTTTTTCACTAGCTGATAGTGCGGCCATCATGCCCGCACCACCAGCTCCCACTACAACTACATCAAACTTTAGCATCGGTGTCCCCCCTCTTCTTCTGCACTGCCTTAATCTACGATCTTGTATTGCTGAACACCTAATTCATACAAGTTATGACCCTCTGAATCTATCGCTACGATACAAGGGTAGTCCTCAACTACTAAGCGGCGAATAGCTTCTGGGCCTAACTCATCAAAGGCAACAACTTCTGCTTCCTTGACGGAATCGGCAATCAATGCAGCCGCTCCACCAATTGCTGCAAAATAAACAACATGATTAGCAATCATCGCTTCCACGACCTCTTTACTGCGAGGGCCTTTCCCAATCATCCCTTTTAATCCTTGTTCCATCATTAACGGCGAGTAGGCATCCATCCGACCGCTTGTCGTTGGTCCACATGAACCAATGACCTTTCCTGGCTTGGCAGGTGTTGGCCCCGCATAATAAATGATTTGATTGTTGAAATCAACAGGCAGCTCTTCCCCTGCTTGAATCGCTTCAGTTAAAAGCTTGTGGGCAGCGTCCCTCGCAGTATAAATGACGCCAGATATCGATACTTGATCGCCTGCTTTTAAACCTTTGACAACTTCGTCTGTTAACGGAGTGGTGATTTTTTTAATATTCGTCATATTCGTTCCCCCTTTATTAAAGAATGGCTTCCTTATGTCTTGCAGCATGGCAATTTAAACAAACGGATACTGGCATGGTCGCGATATGCGTTGGATAGGTTTCAATATGAACAGCTAAAGCTGTTACTTTGCCACCGAAGCCTTGAGGTCCTATTCCCAGCTTATTGATCTCTACTAGCAATTCTTCTTCTAGTGCTTGATATTTTGGATTTGGATGGGGCTGACCAGCTTGACGGGCCAATGCCTTCTTCGCTAAAAGAGTGCTCTTATCCATCGTGCCCCCAATTCCAACTCCAACGATGACTGGCGGACAAGGGTTTCCTCCCGCTTGGGTAACCGCTTTAATGATGAAATCCTTGACCCCTTCTAATCCTTCGGCAGGCTTTAACATTTTTAATGCCCCCATATTTTCACTGCCGGCTCCCTTAGGAAGAACTTGAATCTTGATTTTGTCACCGGGTACAAGTTCTGTATAAATGACCGCTGGCGTGTTATCGCCAGTATTTTTCCGATCTAAAACCGGATCTCGGACGACAGACTTACGTAGATAGCCCTCTTGATAACCCTGTCTTACTCCTTCATTAATGGCGTCGTTTAAGCTTCCACCAACGATTCGAGCGTCCTGACCCACCTCTGCAAACACAATGACAATTCCTGTATCCTGACACATCGGGGCATGTTCTGCTCGCGCAAGCTCGACATTCTTCACTATTTTTTCAAGACTATATTTCCCAAACTGTGATTCTTCTGTTGCGACTGCTTCTTTCAGTAATTTTTCAACATCTTCTGGAAGATCGCATGCCGCCTCAATGCTCATTCTTTTTACTGCTTCAGTAATTTGCTCTACTGTTATCTCTCTCATTTCTACCCCTCCGTTTTTTCTAGCTTGCTTTACGATTTGTTTTTACTTTTTGACCACTGAAAATAAGCTGTTCTTCACGGCCACATTTCCTGCAAATGATGACTGGTATTTGCAGTTCATATTCGTCATCCGCTCCATGAAAGGCATCTATTTTGCTTCTTTTCATAACGTCTGCTTGACAGCATTGTGATTTCAACTGAGATCGCCTCCTGACAATCGGTTTACCATAGTCCAAGAATTTTCCACCAAACTCCACCAATCACAGCCCAAATAATGATATGAATAATAGAAATGGCAAAACCGATCGACCACCATTTATTTTGCGTTACATAACCGGAACCAAAGAAAACCGGTGCCGGCCCTGAACCATAATGCGTAATACAGCCAAATAAATTGCCAAAGAATCCTAAAATAAGAGCTGTTAGCATTGGCGGTGCACCCGCAGCCATTGCAACCGCTAAAAAGGCGGCATACATAGCACTGACATGAGCCGTACTGCTAGCAAAAAAATAATGAGAATAGAAATAAATAAGTGCTAATGCACCTAATGCCAAGATCCAAGAAAGACCACTTACTGCTCCACTCATCAAGTCGCTAAACCATGGAATCATCCCTAATGTATTTAAGTAGGAGGCCATCATCACAAGGGCTGCAAACCAAACCAATGTATCCCATGCGCCCTCTTCTTTTTTAATGTCCTTCCAAGATAAAACGGATGATAGCAATAAGACTGATAATCCAATCAACGCTGTCGTTGTTGCATTAATTCCAATGTTTTCACCAAAAATCCATAAGCCTAAAATGAGTAAAAATACGGCAATCATATTCCACTCAGATTTACGAATAGGTCCCATCTCCTGCAGTTTCTTCGTCGCAATTTCTGCTGCTGCAGGGGTCTCTTTTATCTCTGGTGGATAAACCTTGTAGATAAAGTAAGGGACGACAATCAAACTGACGACCCCTGGCACTAATGCGGCAATTGCCCAGCCGGTCCATGTGATTCTAACTCCAGCATCACCGGCGAGTGAGGCTGCTAAAGGATTGGCCGCCATCGCTGTTAAAAACATAGCAGAAGTCACCATATTTCCTTGGAAAGCAACTTTTGTGAGGAAGGAACCAATTTTCCTTTCTGTCCCGTCTTCCACTTTCGAGCCAAATGTTTCTGATAAAGAGCGGATAATCGGAAAGATTATTCCCCCACCACGGGCCGTATTACTTGGCATCGCGGGTGCTAAAATTAAGTCACTGATTAACAATGAATAAGAAAGCCCTAATGTCTTCTTTCCGAATTTTTTAACAAACATGTAGGCCACACGATTCCCCAAGCCTGTTTTAATAAATCCTCTTGAAATAAAGAAGGCGATGACAATCAACCAGATCGTCGTATTTTGAAAGCCACTTAAAGCATCGCCTAACTCCAACGTTCCTGTTAAAACAACCGCTGTAATCGAGAGAATCGCCACGCCCCCCATCGGCATCGGCTTAATGATGAGCCCGACTATCGTAGCTACGAAAATGGCAAACAACTGCCACGCCTTTGGATCCAAACCAACAGGTGCCCCGATAAACCAAATTATCGCTCCAACTGCTAACGTAATAAACAACATGAGAAAATTAACTTCTTTGCTTGGCTTCTCCTTTGCTTGCCGAATCTTTGAAGGAATTTGAGGCTGAGCTAAATTTCTTACTGCCGCTCCCATTTTTTTCACTCCCTAAAATATTTGTTTTCAAAATGGGCAGAGAGCTGTTAACTCCTGCTTATGTGCATATCTTCACATATAATTTCTTGACCGTGAAATACCGATTTTCTATAAACTAATAGGTAAAAACTATAAGTGAAATTTTTCACAAAGTTCCTTTTTTAAAAACACAATTACAAAAATAATTGTGATCACTTTGCCACTCGATTGCTTTGATTGAAATAATCACGAATAAACTCCGCTACCTTTTTATATTCATTGGATAATTTTTTTCCTTTCCTCCAAGCTAGTCCAATATTGATATAAATGCGATTTTGCAATGGAACAGAAACGATCTCTTGACGGTCCTTCACGTATAGATCCATCAGCAAAGAAAGTCCGAGCCCCTTCGCAACCATTGCCTTGACTGTTTCAACTTTATCTGATGTAAAAATAATGTTCGGCTTTATCGTAGACGGAAAACAATGCTTTAATAAGGCATCATGATGTACATATTCCTCAGAGAGCATAATGAATTTCTCATTAACCAGATCACTGCAGCTTAAACTCTTTTTTCGACTTAATTCATGATTTTTTGGCATACATATGACAAGCTGATCCTGAACTAGGGGCAGCATTTCTAATTTATCGGACTGTTCTGGGAGAATAATAAAGCCCATTTCCAATTCCCCCTTTTCAATCAGCTTTCTAATTGCGACAGATCCCTTTTCAATAACCGCAAATTCTATCTTTGCATATTTTTCTTTAAATCCCATAAATACATTCGGAAACATTTGTGCACCAATCATCGGTGGAAGGCCAAAATTCACGACTCCATCATTTGCGTCACTAATTTCTTGTATCGCTTCATCCATATTGGCTAAAATCTCGACCATACGAGCGAGAAATTTTTCTCCCTTCAATGTAAGCGAAACGCTCTTCGTTGTTCTCTCAAGAAGTTTTACCCCTAATTCCCGTTCTAGCTTATGAAGTGAGTTGGAAATGGATGGCTGTGATACATGTAGTGATTCTGCAGCATGTGTAAAGCTCTTCAAACGACTTACCTCAACAAAATACTCTAATTGTCTAAGCTCCATTTTCTAACCTCCTGTTTCCTTTTCTAGTTCCAAAAATTTGTGAATCCACAACACAATTGTCGAATTCACTGTCATTATATTTGGCTTTGTACAGGCAGATTAGATAGGTAACTTTTGATACTGTTTTGTAATTAATGTAAGTGGAATCCTGTAACAAAATGTTCATTTACAGCTTGACATTTCATTATTAAGCACATAGGTAAGGTGTTTATAAAGTCTTTCAAAATAAACAAGCACCTGCGAAACAATGCTTCGCAGGTGCTTTAATAGAACCTCTTTATATAAAGCGGTGCAACAAAAATACATGAGGAAGTTTAGCGTGTGTCATTTTCCACCTGTGCATGAGGACAGCGTTTTTTTAATTCGGTAATAAATTTTTTTTGCTCCTTCGGGGAAATTTTCACACTACCTAAAATAGCTTTTTTATAAAAAATTTCAATTGCGTCACGTGATGACAATATTCTATAACCCGTGAGGATTTCTCTTGTCGGGGAAACCTTTGTGATCTCTTCATACGGAATTCTGCTTCTAATTGGTCCGCCTTTGACCAATAAATAGCCTTGATAGAAAACATATTTAACGGAAAAGACACACCATAAAATAAAGCCGATCACAATAAAAAAAGTTGAAGTCAATATCATAACTACTAAAGGCTCAGTTCCACCTTCTAAAAATAATGGAAAGAATGAAGCCAAACCAACAATGAGCACGACAATCAACATAAAATTCACAAAAAAAGCATCTACTTTTGAATGAAAAACCATTGGCTCACTATACCCCCTTTGTTTTTTATACGAAGGCCTATTGAAAATGTTTCATCGATCATTGCCGATTCAGGGAAGATTGCTACGAATAAAAGCTTTTACTTCAAAATTGAACGCCAATAAACCAGAAAAGGGCTGTCCATTGTGGACAGCCCCCAAACAAAATTAAGTTCTTTTTTGGATATCGGTCTTAAATAAAATATTTCGGTCTTTATTCCGTTTTATCGGTCTAAATCAAAATATTTCGGTCTTTATGCAAATATATCGGTCAAAACAGTCCATATATCGGTCCAGTCACGATTTTCGTTGACTCGATTATCCAAAGTCAGGCCTTTACTGAACGATCCCTTTTTCTTTTAATAGCTTGTAAGCTTCATCTTCCTGTTCTTCTTTGATTTGATATTCGAGGTTGCCATCAACGAATTTAGCACATCTACCGCCAAATGGCTTAAGCATTGCTTTAATTTCTTTAATATCCGTCGCTTCTTTTACTGGATAATTAACTTTCATCCGTATCACCTCCCAGTTTAACTATAGTAAACTAGACAAGGTAACACAGTGACAAAGATTACAGTACCGTCATATATTTGTAAGCCGCTTTAGGAAGTTTTGGAACTTAGTTGACAACACTTTCTTCTTTTTTCTGAATGAGTTCGTGCATTCTTTGACGATCCCGTTCAAGAATAGGTTTTAAATACTTTCCGGTATGGGACTCAGGAGTATCTGCAATTTTTTCTGGAGTTCCGGTTGCAACGATCGTTCCTCCCTTATCTCCTCCTTCAGGACCTAAGTCAACAAGATAATCTGCTGTCTTGATCACATCTAAATTATGCTCAATGACTAGAACCGTATCCCCGTTTTCAACTAATCGCTGCAGCACGACTAACAATCTCGAAATATCGTCAACATGGAGCCCTGTTGTCGGCTCGTCAAGAATATAAAGAGAACGGCCTGTCGAGCGGCGATGAAGTTCAGAAGCAAGCTTAACCCGCTGTGCCTCTCCACCAGACAATGTTGTAGCCGGTTGTCCCAGCTTAATATAACCTAATCCGACATCATATATCGTTTGCATTTTCCGTTGGATTTTCGGAATGTTCTCGAAGAATTCCAAAGAATCTTCTACTGTCATTTCCAAAATATCGGATATGCTCTTCCCTTTATATTTCACTTCCAACGTTTCCCTGTTATAACGTTTCCCATGACAAACCTCGCATGGAACGTATACATCAGGGAGAAAATGCATTTCAATTTTAATAATTCCGTCACCGCGGCACGCTTCACAACGACCGCCTTTTACGTTAAAGCTAAAACGACCCTTTTTATATCCGCGCACTTTCGCTTCATTTGTAGCTGCAAACAGATCACGAATATCATCGAATACACCTGTATACGTTGCTGGATTTGAGCGAGGAGTTCGGCCGATTGGCGATTGATCGATGTCAATTACTTTATCTAAATGCTCGATCCCTTTAATCTCTTTATATTGTCCAGGTCTTGTTTTAGCCCGATTGAGCTTTTGCGCCAGTGCTTTATGCAAGATTTCATTTACAAGCGTACTTTTACCTGAACCTGAAACACCTGTAACCGCAATGAACATTCCAAGCGGAAACTTGACGCTTACATTTTTCAAATTGTTCTCTTTCGCTCCCTTAATTTCTAGAAAACGGCCATCATCCTTTTTTCGTTCAATGGGAAGCGGAATGAATTTTTTGCCTGATAAATATTGTCCTGTAAGAGAATATACATCCTCCATCACTTCTTTTGGCGTCCCAGCAGAAACAACTTCGCCGCCGTGCACACCTGCACCTGGTCCAATATCAATTAAATAGTCAGCAGCAAGCATCGTATCTTCATCATGCTCAACAACGATAAGAGTATTGCCAATGTCACGCATATTTTTCAGCGTTCCAATGAGCCGATCATTATCCCGTTGATGAAGACCAATTGATGGTTCATCTAAAATATAAAGAACACCAGTTAAACGGGAACCAATTTGAGTTGCCAAGCGAATTCGCTGCGCTTCACCACCTGACAAAGTACCAGCTGCCCGATTAAGCGTTAAATAATCGAGACCGACATTGATGAGAAATCCAAGTCTTTCCCGAATTTCACGGAAAATAGCGTTGGCAATTTGCTTCTCTTTTTCTGTTAATGTAATGCCGTCCATTTTGTCATATGCTTCTCTTATTGAAAGAGAAGTTACATTTGCGATGTTCTCCCCATCAATGAGAACGGCTAAACTTTCCTTCTTAAGGCGTTTGCCCTTACAAGTTGGGCAAGCCTGCTCCGCCATGTATTTTTCCATCTGTTCACGAATATAGTCGGAGCTTGTTTCTTTATAACGGCGTTCGACATTGCCGATTACACCTTCAAATTGAATGTAGTTTTCACGAATTTGACCAAAATCGTTCTCATAACGGAAATAGATTTTATCTGTCTCTGAACCGTAAAGAATCTTTTCAATTTCATGCCCTGGTAAATTCTTTACAGGTGTATTCATATCGATCCCGTAATGATTGCAAACCGCTTCAAGCAATTGAGGGTAATATTGTGAACTGACTGGTTCCCAAGGTGCGATCGCCCCTTGCTTTAATGTAAGATCCCAGTTGGGGATAATCAGTTCTTTATCTACTTCAAGCTTCGAGCCTAAGCCGTCACAATCAGGACAAGCCCCAAACGGACTGTTAAAAGAAAACATTCTCGGCTCAAGCTCTCCGATTGAAAAACCGCAATGCGGACAGGCATGATGTTCACTGAACAGAAGTTCTTCTTCCCCAATCACATCGATCAGCACCTTGCCATCGCCAAGCTTTAAAGCCGACTCCAACGAATCTGCCAGACGGGAGCTGACCCCTTCTTTGACAACGATGCGGTCAATGACCACTTCAATGGAATGCTTTTTATTTTTATCAAGAGAAATTTCTTCGCCAAGATCATACATTTCTCCATCGATGCGAACACGGACATAGCCCTGTTTCTTAATATCCTCAAGCATCTTGACATGGCTGCCCTTACGACCAGAAACCACTGGTGCAAGAACTTGTATCTTTGTCCGCTCCGGATATTCAAACACCCGATCAACCATTTGCTCAATCGTTTGTGAGGTAATTTCGATTCCATGATTTGGACAGGTCGGTCTGCCCACCCTTGCAAATAACAAGCGTAAATAATCGTAGATTTCCGTAACTGTTCCAACGGTAGAACGTGGATTGCGACTCGTCGTTTTTTGATCAATTGAAATCGCCGGCGACAATCCTTCAATCGTATCGACATCAGGTTTATCCATTTGTCCTAAAAATTGTCTCGCATAGGCAGATAATGATTCGACATAGCGACGCTGCCCCTCAGCGTAAATGGTGTCAAAAGCGAGAGAGGACTTTCCTGAACCAGAAAGTCCTGTCAGTACAACAAGCTTGTCTCTCGGGATCGTGACATCAATGTTTTTTAAATTATGGGCCCGAGCTCCCTTTACAACCAATTTCTCCATTGCCATCGTTTCTTTATCCCTCCGCTTTTAACTCTAAAATTAAATCACGCAATTCAGCCGCTCTTTCAAAATTGAGGGCCTTTGCCGCTTCCTTCATTTCCTTTTCCATCTCTTCAAGCACTTTTTCCTTTTCTTTCTTCGTTAAAGAACCAAGCTTTTGCGCCGGTGTGTACTCTTCTGTCTCCTCGGCAACAAGCGTCGCTCGAATCGCTTCACGAATATCCTTCTTGATGGTCGTCGGCGTAATACCATGCTTTTTATTATATTCTTCTTGAATGGCACGACGCCGTTTTGTCTCACTTATTGCCAACTCCATCGAATTCGTGATCCGGTCAGCATACATGATGACATGACCATTCGAATTACGGGCTGCCCGACCAATTGTCTGGATGAGCGAGCGCTCCGAACGGAGAAAGCCTTCTTTATCCGCATCCAAAATTGCCACTAGTGAAACCTCAGGAATATCTAATCCTTCACGGAGAAGGTTAATTCCGACTAAAACATCGAACTTCCCAAGACGAAGCTCACGGATAATCTCAATCCGCTCCAAAGTTTTTACCTCTGAATGCAAGTAATTGACCTTAATGCCAATTTCTTTTAAGTAATCCGTTAAATCCTCGGACATCTTCTTCGTTAAAGTCGTGACGAGAACGCGCTCATTGCGCTTAATCCGCTCCTGAATTTCGCCAATCAAATCATCAATCTGCCCTTCGATCGGCCTTACATCAATCGTTGGATCAAGCAGACCTGTTGGGCGAATGATTTGTTCGACCATCTCAGGCGTGTGCTCTATTTCATACGGACCAGGAGTCGCCGAAATATAAACAATTTGATTAATATGTTGTTCAAATTCTTCAAATCTCAATGGACGGTTGTCCATCGCTGAAGGCAATCGGAATCCATGATCGACCAGCACTTGCTTTCGTGCTTGGTCACCATTATACATTCCCCGAACCTGTGGCAGCGTCACATGAGATTCATCAATGACAATTAAAAAGTCCTCTGGGAAATAATCGAGAAGTGTATATGGCGTTGAACCGGACGGTCTTAGTGTTAAATGTCTTGAATAGTTTTCAATCCCTGAACAAAAGCCCATTTCTCTCATCATTTCAAGATCATAACGTGTTCTTTGCTCCAAACGCTGAGCCTCAAGGAGCTTATCGTTTTCTCTTAAGTGCTTTAAACGTTCTTCCAGCTCTTTTTCAATATTTTCAATCGCTACTCTCATTTTTTCCTCACGGGTCACGAAGTGGGATGCTGGGAAGATAGCAACATGCTCTCTTTCTCCCATAATTTCACCAGTTAAAGCATCCACTTCACGAATCCGATCAATTTCGTCACCAAAAAACTCTACTCTTAAGCAATGCTCATCCTTTGAAGCAGGGAAAATCTCAACCACATCTCCCCTTACGCGAAAGGTACCACGTTGAAAGTTGATGTCGTTACGCTCATATTGTATATCTACTAATCGTCTGAGAAGCTGATTGCGTTCAATCTCCATTCCTGTTCTTAAAGAAAGAACCATTTCCCGATATTCTTCAGGCGAACCTAAACCATAAATACAGGAAACACTGGCAATGATGATGACATCTTTCCGCTCAAACAAAGCGGACGTTGCCGAGTGACGAAGCTTATCTATTTCATCATTAATACTTGAATCCTTCTCAATAAATGTATCAGTGGAAGGAACATATGCCTCTGGCTGATAATAGTCATAATAGCTGACAAAGTATTCAACCGCATTATTGGGAAAAAAGTCTTTAAACTCACTATAAAGCTGTCCTGCCAACGTTTTATTATGAGCGATGACAAGGGTCGGCTTATTCACTTCCTTAATGACATTGGAAATCGTAAATGTCTTCCCGGTTCCTGTAGCTCCAAGCAAAGTCTGATGCTTCTTCCCCGTCTTTATTCCCTCAACAATTTTTCGTATAGCCTCTGGCTGATCCCCTTGAGGTGAATATTTCGAAACCAATTCAAACTGATCCTTCACACAAAAGCCTCCTTCTCCACTTGAATCCGATGAACTCATATTCTCATTCTACCACAAACAATCAAAAACTAACCAATAATATGCGAACGGATATTCGTTTTTTTTACTTTTGGAAATAGTTTCATTCAAAATTGGGAGTTTGAAAGAGGACTTTGCCAATTTTGAGTGGGGATTGCAAGTGGTTTGGACGAGTTGTACGAAAGTGCGAGGGAGGGTTTCGTGTGCTTTCGCGTCGATTACGCGGATCTTGCTTTGTGCGTGTTTTGGCTGGGATTGCGACGGTTTCTTCCTTGTTTGCGCGTATTCTTCTCAGGATTGCACTGATCTCGTTTTGATTGTGCGCGATCTGTACGAGATTGCACCGATTCCTACTTGTTTGCGCTCCGCTATGATCCAGAGTCCCAGAGGTTTTGATCCTAACCCCCAAGTAACAGCAGCGACAAATAAAAGCGACCACGAAATTGCCATTTCCATTGGTCGCTTTCATTCTCATATTCGCATTAAATCTTGAATTTCTTAATTGCTTCGTCCATCTGTTCAGATAGTGTTTGTAAAAGGTCCGTTGATCTTTTGATATCGTTGAAAATGTTCATCTGCTCTTCGGTTGAGGCGGCAACCTCGGTTGAGTAGCTTGCGGATGCTTGGGATAATTGGGCGACTTCGTCGATGGAAGCGGATAGCTCTTCTGAGGCTGCTGACATTTGTTCCGTTGTTGCTGTCACTTCTTGGAGTTCTTCGTTTACTTTTTGAATCGCCTCAAAGATTCCTTTGAAGGTAGCACCGGCTGAATGGATGGCGTTGACGCCGAGTTCTACCTCATTTATGCTATTGTCCATTTCTGTTACGACCTGTATCGTGGTGTGCTGATATTTTGCAATTAGCCGTGAAATTTGTTCCGCAGAATGCTTGGATTGCTCGGCCAACTTTCTTACCTCGTCTGCTACAACAGCAAATCCCTTGCCATGGTCCCCTGCTCTTGCTGCTTCAATTGCAGCATTAAGAGCTAATAAGTTGGTTTCATCGGCGATATTAGAAATAACTTTTAAAATGAGTTCCACTTCTTGAACCTGTTGCCCCAATTCCTTTGTAACATTAGAGTTTTGGGACACAGTTGCCTGAATCCTATCGATTTGATTCATAACTGTTGTTAGTTCTTCGTCCCCACGTTTAACTTTGTTGATCATCTCTTGTGACGATTCTGCTACATGGCTTGCCGATTCAGCGATATTTTGAATTCCTTGCGCCATTTGTTCAATAGCGACTTTCGATTCATTCGTCTTCTGGAGTTGTGTTTGATTGCCGCTAGCCACTTCTGTTACGGATTTTGCAATCATCGTACTTGCTTCATTTACATCAGAAACATTTGCGTTCAGATGTTTTGCTGCCCCCATTAACTTCATGGAAGTAGCAGAAATATTTAAAATGATCTCTTTCATATTTCGAATCATAACGCTGAAGGCGTCTGATAAAACTTTCATTTCTCCTGAACTATTGCTGTGCTCTTCCTTCATTATTTTATCAGCCGCAACTAGATCACCTTCTGCAATCACATTTGCTGTTCTTGTTAGTGATGGAAATCTTTTCAGCATTCGGTTCACATACAAAAATAAAGCACCACCTGCCATGGCAATGGCCAAAACGTTTACTCCGATGAATAAAGGCAACCCTTCTTTATTAACTGTATTCTGGATAGCCCCTACCGCTCTGGCATCAATATCCACTCCTAATATTCCAATCACACTGCCGCTGCTGTTGGTAATAGGGGCAAACGCTGATAAGTAATCCCCATATTCCGGATCGTGAACAATTTCCGTATGACTCACATTTCCATCAAGAACTGGTTCGATATCTTCGTAAGTTGTTGCCGTAGTTGGAGCACCAATTGATGCGGAAATATCAGAGTCCCTTGGCAGACCATCGATGTACATCATTACATTTTTGTCATCATCCACTGCTAATGTGTAAACATAAAACGAACCGGTTTTTTCTCTTAAATCATTTAATTGTTCCCGTAGCTCCCAATAATCATCATTCTCCACTTTGGTTGCAAGGAACTCTTCATATTGGTTTACATCAATGAAGCCAACAATATTTTCTGCTGTTTGTATACTATAGTTTGAAATCGTTTGCTCAACTGCTTTAGAAGTATTTTGAATCAAAATAAAGACCGTCATGACTAAAATAAAAACCATGACAATCATTAATGACCATGTGATTTTCGTGCCCAGTTTCGTTTCTTTTTGCTTCATTCATCACTCATCTCCGTCCCTTAAGCGAGATTTCACCAATACCAACTATTAAGAGCTCTCCAACTGAAAATATTGCTGATCATGAATGGTCATTTTTTTATAAGTAAAAGATAGGATCTTATTCTTTTTTAAGTCATTGATCACATGGCTAACTGTCTCTCTCGAGGTTCCTGAAATATTGGAGATATCCGTTGTCGTAATTGGACATCTAAGAGTAATCACATCCCCTTCCTGACTGCCCAAATCCTCCATCAAGTAGCTTATCGTATGAATAACTCGTTCAGTTGCATTTGAGTTCGTCATTTTTTGCAGCCTTGTTTCATGTAATCTTAAAATAGACGATAATTCACGAACAACATGAAGGAGATGCTTTTTACTTCGCTTCACTGTATCTTCAAAATAAAAGGTTGGCAAATATAATAATTCCACATCCGTAACAGCTATCGCTGAGTAATGATAATCCGGATCTGAAAAAAGTCCGCCATAAGGAAATAATGTATTTGGCTTAATATAATCTGAATACAAAAGAGTCGCGTCAGAGTTGTTTTTTTCCAGCTTTACAAATCCATCCACTAATAAATAGATTCTTTCCCGGGGATCGCCAGCGGTGAACAACATTTGTCCCTTTCTATAGGTTCTCCAGTACACAAATGAGCTTAATTGAATTAATTCTTTCTCAGAACTATGGGAAAACACTTCAAAGCTCTTTAATAATTCAACAATGTTTTCTGGTTTCATCTATACCCCTCCTCATTGTTGTTACAGTGATGTATGGTCGACTCTACAATTCTATTATATATAGTTAAGAAAGCGCTCAACTTACCGTTGTATGGCAATTTTCGAACATCCATTCAGCATTTTTCCGCGGATAACGCCGCTCTTTATCTCATCCCAAATAAGGCATTTCTTTCTCAAGCTAAAAAGAGCGAACTGGGAAATGGAGGAGGATTTATAAATGGGAGAATAGCCTAAAGAGACCACTAAAATAGCAGTCTCTTAAAGCTTGAAAATCTAGTGCATAACCAATTCTTCTTTCGCGATAATATGTGTCCCCGCACCATTTGTAATCGCACCATAAGCTTGAGTCAGGGAAGTAATAATTGTTTTTCGCCCGCATCTCGATTTAGCAAACTCAATAGCTGCTTCTACTTTGGGAAGCATGCTTCCTGGTGCAAACTGTCCATCAGCAATATGTTTTTTTAGCTCCTCCACAGTCACCTCATTGAAAAATTGCTGGTTTGGCTGATTGAAATTGATCGCCACATTAGGAACAGCCGTTAAAATCAGGAGAATATCAGCATCAACTAATTCTGCTAATTTTTGTGAAGCAAAATCTTTATCGATGACCGCCTCCACTCCTTCAATTCCATCTGTTCCTTTTATGACTGGAATTCCCCCACCTCCACCAGCTATGACGATGTCTCCATCATCCACTAATTGATTGATAATTCGGTACTCTAATACTGCTGTCGGCTTAGGTGAAGGGACAACCCTGCGCCAACCTCTGCCTGCATCCTCCTTAAAGACAAAGCCTTGTTCTTTTTCTAGTCTCTTCGCCTCTTCCTCTGTATAAAAAGGGCCAATTGGTTTTGTTGGCTGGACAAATGCCGGATCATTTTCCTCTACCAATGTCCTTGTTACTACTGTTACCACATCTTTTTCAATCCCATTTTCTAAAAGGGCTTTATCCATCGCATTTTGCAGCCAGTAGCCGATCATCCCTTCACTCATGGCACCGCATGTATCAAGAGGAAGCGCAGGCGTCGTTTCTGACTCAGCGGCCTTCTGTTGAAGCAATAAATTTCCAACCTGCGGGCCATTCCCGTGAGTAATAATTAATTTATGACCATCTTTAATTAACTTCACCAATTCTCGTGCTGTACGGATACAGGCTTGCTGCTGCTCATCGGCAGTTGCCCCATTCCCAGTTTGAATCGCATTTCCACCCAGAGCGACAACAATTCTTTTTGACATAATACGATCCTCCCAACATCTACTATTCTGAAATGACGGCTTCTTAGCCGTGTGACACATTTAAATAAGTCTGGCGTTTAAATCAATACGGAAATACTCATAATTGCCATCACTACAACGGTCAGAATAAGCAGCAGCTTCCACACATGCTTAAGGTATACGTTGTAAGGGATACGGGCTATTGCGAGCGCTCCCATAATAACGGCACTTGTTGGAGTAACAAGGTTGACAATTCCGGAGGCACTTTGAAATGCTGTAATGACAACATCCCGTCCTAAACCTGAAAACTCCGCTAAAGGTGCCATAATCGGCATTGATAAAGTGGCCAATCCAGAGGTTGATGGAACTAAAAATGACAAAGGCAGATAGAATAAAAATGATAGATTAGTAAAAACAACTGGACCCACATCGGCCAATAGCTCTTCTCCCCAATGGAGAACCGTAGCCGTCATTCCGCCATCATTCATCACGATGGAAATACCGCGGGAAATGCCAATGATTAAGGCAACACCTAATAGATCCTTTGCTCCATCTACAAAAGTATTAATGTACTCAACCTCTCCCATTTTATAAACAAAGGCAATAATAATAGAAGAAAACAAGAATAATAAAGTGAGTTCTCCAAACCACCAGTCTCCCAGCGGAATGATCGAGCCTAATAATTTCCCAATAACAGGAATTCCTAAAATAGCATTATTCATATTTTCAAAGAATGGAATATCAAACTTATAAGCCCATGGAATAACACCAAGAATCATGATCACAAACGTGACCGCAAATATGGTTAATACGGCTTTTCTTTTCCCAGTAAGCTCGAGAACCTCTTCTGCTTGCCCTTTAAGGAAATGCTTTTCATTATCTTCTTTCATATCAGCAACAAGGGATTTCAGCGGGTCATTTTTGACTCGATTTGCATATTTCATCACGAAGGCGACTGTTATAGCAAGACCTACAATAAGAATGATCAGGCGAAGCAATAAACCCTCGCCAATCGAAATTCCAGCAAAACCAGATGCAATTCCGGTAGCAAATGGATTCATGGTCGATCCAAGCACACCGACACCGGCACCTAAAGCGATGATGGAGACAGCGGTCAAAGAATCGTAGCCAGCGGCAATTAATATCGGAATCACAAGCGGGTAGAAAGCGATCGTTTCCTCCGCCATCCCATAAGTTGTTCCTCCAATTGCAAAGACCGTCATTAACACGGGGATGAGCCAAATTTCCCTTCCCTTCAGCTTTCGGACAATTCGACCTATGCCTGCATCAATTGCCCCTGTTTTTACTACAACACCTAAAAAACCTCCAATAACAATGACAAAAAAGGCAATATCTTGAGCATCAAAGAAACCTTTTATCGGGGCATAAAGTACCTCCCAGGCGCCTTGCGGATTTTGCTCTGCTGGTGAATAAGTGCCTGGAACCGGTTCAAAGCTTTCGGACCCTGGGTCTTTGTTTTCATATTCACCGGCCGGAACAACCCAAGTGAGCGCAGCAATGGCGATGATGATCAAGAATAAAATCGTGTAAGCAGTAGGCATTTTAAATTTTTTCATGTTCAAGCCTCCTAACACCTATTTAATTTTCCATATAGAACGATGTAGCTATGAATGTTCCTTTATTTACTTAGCTCATAGATCGCTAGTGCGTAAATTTCCATAGCCTTGAACATTTTTTCTAACTCTATATATTCATTAGGCTGGTGCTCCACTTTTTCTTGATCTGGAAATATCGCTCCAAACGCAACACAATTGTCGATTGCTCTTGCATAGGTTGCACCACCCGACGAAATCGGCTCTGACACCTTATCACCTGTCGATTCTTGATAAACCTTCATTAAAGTTTGAATTAGCGGGCTATCGGTGGGGACATAGATTGAATCAAGAAAATCAACCTCTTCGTATTCAAGCTGATACGGTTTAATCACTTCTCTTAACCGATTTACTAATTCACTTTTATCAGCCGTTACAGGAATGCGCATATCCACTGACAAAACCTCTTCATCTTGAAGCGAAATTTTCCCAATATTAAACTTAAGAGGCCCTGATACTTCATCTTGAACATCCCCAAAAATAGCGCTGGCATATACATCTGTACTTACCTTTTCGTAGACAAAATCAATGACACTGGAATGGACATCTATTTCATATAAAGCGATGCATAAACGCGTAATTGCATTAATTCCTTCCTCAGGCACTTGAGCATGAGCTGGCTTTCCTAAAATGGTCAATCCAGCTGCTTGTGGAACGTATGCAAAGCCTAATTCACGGAGCTTTTCTTCAAGCTCTTTCTGCTTCTCGCCACGATAATGAATACTCCTTGGCACCGCATTGAAGGCATCCCCGCCATTCATGCGCAAAGAAGTTTGATTTCTCCCTTTTAACAAAAACTGAAGTAGACCTTTTTCTGCGTAAACGAGTGGAAAAATGGCATCAGGTGTAAAGCCCATTGTCGGCCATTCCTCTTGTTCACGATAACGTTGCATACATCTCCACAGTGTTTCTTCATCGGTCCCAAAGATAATCCGAATTCTCTTTTGAAAAGGCTTGTGCAAATTCATTAATGCCTTTACCGCAAAGACGGTGGCCAGTATCGGCCCTTTATCATCCTGTGTTCCTCTTCCGTACATGCTGCCGTTTTGAATAGTGGCTTGAAATGGAGGATAGCTCCACTCCTCAATCCGCCCTGCCGGTACGACATCTAGATGTCCAAGAATTCCAACCATTTCCTGTCCATTTCCAACCTCTGCATAACCGTAATAGCCAGCCGGATCATAATAGGTCCGGAAGCCTAATCGCTCGCAAATCGCCAACGCTGTTCTGAGCGCTTCATTAATTCCGCTGCCAAAAGGAAAGGGGGAATCATCCTCATCTATGACACTTTTAATTTTGATCAACTCGTCCAACGAATGAATATAATCCGCTTTTAATCGTTCAATTTCCTCTCTAATTTCATGAAAATCATTCATGGCATCACCTTATTTCAGGTTTATTAACCAAGGAAAGGAAAAACCTTTCCCTGGTCATGAAAATTACCCTAATGTCGCAGCCATTACCGCCTTAATCGTATGCATGCGATTTTCCGCTTCATCAAAAACATGAGAATGCTCGCTTCGAAAAACCTCATCTGTCACTTCCATCGCTGTTAAACCAAATTTTTCATAAATTTCACGGCCAATCTGCGTTTCTAAATCATGGAAAGCAGGCAAACAGTGAAGAAACATGACATTATCATTTCCAGTCAGCTTCAGCATTTCCATATTTACTTGATAAGGCTTTAATAGCTCGATTCTCTCTGCAAATTTATCTTCTTCACCCATTGAAACCCACACATCCGTATAAATAACATCAGCACCATCAACGGCCTGGGCGATGTCCTCCGTTACGATGACTCGTCCATTGGACTCTTTCGCCACTTCCTTCGCATAATTCACAATTGTTTCATCTGGGAATAGGGAAGCTGGTGAACAAATGCGGACATCCATTCCTACCTTTGCCCCTCCGATCAAAATGCTGTTGGCAACGTTATTGCGGCCATCGCCGACATAGACAAACTTAACTCCTTTAAGATGCCCGATATGCTCCTTAACCGTTAAAAAATCTGCCAGTATTTGCGTTGGATGGAATAAATCCGTTAAACCATTCCAAACAGGAACACCGGAGTATTTCGCCAGCAATTCCACGGTCTCATGGCTAAAGCCTCTAAATTCAATCCCGTCAAACATTCTTCCCAATACTTTGGCAGTGTCTTCTACAGATTCCTTTTTCCCAAATTGAATATCTCCTTTACCGAGGTATTCTGGATGGGCTCCTAAATCAATGGTCGCTGTCGTAAAAGCACATCTTGTCCTTGTCGAAGGCTTTTCAAACAGTAAGGCGATATTTTTTCCTTCCAAATATTTATGGGGAATTCCCTGTTTCTTTTTCACCTTCAGCTCTTCTGCAAAGTCTACTAAATAATTAATCTCTTCCTCAGTAAAATCGCGTAATGCTAAAAAGCTTCTTCCCTTTAAATTTGGCTTCTTATCAGTCAACATAATCCTCTCCACCTTTTTCTAAAATGTCTGCTCGTTTACTAATGTATAAAGATGAATAACAGATACCATTCTGATCGATTAAATATCTTCTCTCATAATTGGCATACTCATACAACGAGGACCCCCACGGCCTCTTGATAATTCCGAGCTCGGTACCTCTATCACTTCTATGCCGCTTGCCCTTAACAGTTCGTTCGATACATAGTTTCGGTCATACGTCACAACGACTCCAGGCGAAATCGCAAGAGTATTCGAACCATCATTCCACTGCTCACGGGCAGAAGCTATGACATCTCCGCCACCGCACGGAATAAGTTGAATTTCATCCAGCCCTAACACTTCCTTCAAACATTCTGTTAAGTTACTCCGCTCCGTAATTTTTACATGCTCTGAGTCTTTGCCTTTTTCAAGAATATAGATTCGCATATTTCCGTCAGGCCCTTGGATAGCTGGGTGGATCGTGAATTTATCGTAGTCCACCATCGTAAATACCGTATCAAGATGCATGAATGCCCGGCTCTTTGGAATTTCAACGGCAACTATTTTGGTAATGTCACTTTGACGTTTAAAAAGGTTGAGTGCCAATTTCTCTATCGCTCGCGCAGAAGTGCGTGCACTAACCCCAATCGCAACCGTGCTCTTCGAAAGAATCAGTTCATCTCCGCCTTCAATAGCGAATTCATAATCCCGGTTAAGCCATACAGGAACATCGTGCTTTGCAAAGCGTGGATGATATTTAATAATGTATTCCATGAACATCGATTCTCTGCGCCGTGCTCCTTCTCTCATGCGATTAATAGATAAGCCGTTGCCAATCGCCGCTGCCGGATCACGTGTGAAATATAGATTAGGCATCGGATCTAAATAAAACGGATAATGGTCTGCCATAAACTCGTATAAATGAGTTTTCTTTCCTTCCTCAATTTCAGTTTTCATGACCCCTGCGATCATTTTGTCGACCATTTGATCGGTCGGAAATGAAAGCAAATATTCCTTTAAAGTTTCCCTTGCTCCATTTACATTCGACTTGCTCTCCGCTAAAAATTGGTCAATGAACTGGAGGCGAATCTCTTCCGAACTTAAAACTTCCGTCAATAAATTTTCTAAATATAGAACCTCAACACCACGGTTTTTTAAAGCGTTTGCAAAATAATCATGTTCCTTTTGAATCGTAGGAAGATAAGGAATATCATCAAATAGTAATTTGTGCAAAAACTCTGGAGTTAAATTTTCTACTTCTTTCCCTGGACGATGAAGCAAAACAGTCTTTAATTCGCCAATTTCAGATGTTACGTGAATCGGATGCCTCATAATAAAACCTCCTTCATTTCCTATAACATTTTGTATGGATATCCTTTACACTTTTCATGATAAAAGGTTTATATTGTTAAAACTGTGGTCATCCTTGAACATTGGTTGTGAATTATTTCACAAAAAATATTATACACAACTCAACTATTTGTATATTTTTACAAAGAAATCGCTTTCAACATTATTTTCTCTGTCATCGTTCTACTTTTTCCTGCATATTTCGAGAATATTTTCAGATCACGGCTTATAAAATAAATATATTCTGACTATTTATTAGAACAGCACAATAAAAAAGGACGATTATTCATTATGATCGTCCGAACACATTTGCTAAATTGATCGTTCTAAACAAAAATGACGATCTCCAATTGGAAACCGCCTTGTTAAGTAAGCGAGTCTATATTTTTATAAGCTTGAGTTTGCCGTTTCGATGCCGACGTATTTAAGGAGACGGTCATGCAAAATGATCGCATCCTCATCAGAGCGGCAAATGATTAAGCAAGTATCATTTCCACAAACCGTTCCTAGCATCTCTGGCCATTCAATTTGATCCAGTAGCGCACCAATTACATGGGCATTACCTGGGCTTATTTTAAGGACGATAAGGGGACCGACCATGCTTAATTTTTCAAATACTTCAACAAGTGAACGTTCAAGCCTTTCATGTGGCTTATAATTAATATCTCCAACCAAGCTGTAGCGAAAGCTCCCAGTGTTTAGAGGAATTTTAATTAGATTTAACTCTTTTATGTCCCTCGAAACAGTTGCTTGAGTGACCTTCATCCCCTTTTCACATAAAAGTCTAACAAGATCCTCTTGTGTTTCAATTTCATGCGTACGAACCAGTTCTCTAATAAGGTGATGCCTTTGGCCCTTTGACATGTGAATACACCTCTCCTGTAAAAATCGAGTCAATCTTCAATTTGATTGTACATTGAACGTTCCTCTTTTTTTACAGAAAAAGTGTCGATTCTATTACAGATCTTGTCACTTAGCTTCGTACCTTTTGCGCCATCCGTTGAGCATACCAAAAGCCCGTTGTTAAAGAGAAGGCATCAATGACAATGAGCAAGAAAGAGTTAGTATAACCTTTATAAACAGACGCCGTAATAAGCGCAACCGTTAGGATCAGCCCTATGTAGCGATTATAGGTTACTCTCGTAAATAACACGACAAGAATTCCAGGTAAAAGGAGTGCCATTACTACTTTCATTAACACTATCTACACCTTCTTCACATTAAATACAAAGTTACTAAACTAAGAATAGCTTTTTTCAATGTGATAGGCAAATAGGCTAGTGGAAAATTCACCGGCCACGCCCACCTTTAGCTTGTCAAAAAAGCCAACTGATTTCCTTGAAGAACGCTGGATATGATTGAAACTTCCCTCATGCTAAAAGGAGCATATTATGGAAGATTGGCTCAAGCTGATCCCGCTCTATTTCATTGATAATGAATTCAAAGCCATATTCATAGAAGCCATCTTCTTCAGATTTCCAAACATTCCTGCCAAAAAATTTGACTTCCTTCCCCAAAATTTGTGTCGTTATGAGAACCACAACATCTTTCTGCACCGGTAAACTACTATTTGCTCTATAATTGAGTCCGCCGAGGCTTACATTCTTAATGAGCGCTTTAGAATAGCCTAATTTCACTTTCTTATTTTTAAATTTCACAATCGTCATCTCTGCAGACAATGGTGTACGTAATTGAAATCGCTCATATTTTCTGCGATTTTCAATTTTATCAGCTAACATATTTGTCTGTTGTGGGGTCATAAACTCTCTTCTTAACAACTGTTGAAGCTTCATTGCTGGAACGGGCTTGCTATATATATACCCTTGGATCTGCTGACACCCTTGCTGTAATAGGAAGAGAAGCTGTTCCTTCGTTTCTACACCTTCTGCAACGATATGAATACCAATTTCTTTTGATAAAAAAATCAGACTTTTAACAATCGCATCATTTGTCGTCTGTAATGTTATTCCATCGATAAAAGATTTATCAATCTTCAGGGTATCAATTTCCAAATCTTTTAAATACGAAAGCGAAGAATAACCTGTACCAAAATCATCAAGCGCTATCTTCACACCTAGTTCTTTCAATTCGGCAATTATATTTTTCGTCACGTCCACATTCCTAATGATCGTTTGCTCAGTCAGTTCTAACTCAATTAACTTCGGTTCTATACCGGCTGCTTCAATCGTTTCCTTCACCGTCTTTACAAAATCCGCTCTCAATAATCGTTTAGGTGAAATATTAACAGAGATCGGCACAACAGGAATCCCTTTCCTCAACCAAATTCCTAACATTTCACAAACTTCTTTCACGACCCAGTCACCGATTTTAAAGATAAAGCCGCTCTCTTCTGCTAATGGAATGAATTCATTAGGAGAGACGATGCCCCATTCAGGATGATTCCAACGAATTAGCGCTTCAGCACCTTCGACTTTTGAAGTTTTAGGGTTTACTTTCGGCTGAAATTCAATGTATAACTCTTCATTGATAAGAGACTTTCTTAGATCTTTTTCCAGATCGTATAGTTTAAAGGATTCAATGTTCATTGATGGAGAAAAGATCTGCCAATCATTTCTGCCAAGCTCCTTTGCTTTATAACGTGCAGCATCAGCGTTTCGCAAAAGTGTGCGGAAATCCTCTCCGTCTCTTGGATAAAGACTAATGCCAATGCTCATTGTGATGAAAAGCTCATAGCCCTCAATCTCAAAAGGCATTTCCATCTTAGCTATCATCTTATTCGCTAGCTTAATCGCTTCCTCTAATCCCGTTACCTTATTTAACAGGATCGTAAACTCATCCCCGCCAATTCGGGCAACAAATCCTGCTGACCCTAAATAAAGCTGTAAGCGCTCAGCAAAAGTCACTAAGAATTTGTCGCCGATTTCATGTCCAAATGTATCGTTAATATATTTGAAGCGATCCAAATCAACATAAAAGACAGCGAATTGTTCAGTTTTTTCACTTGCAGCAACAACTTGCTCTTGTAATTTTCTTTCAATGTATCTTCGATTTGGCAGCTTCGTTAAATAATCATGATCAGCCATATATGCCAATGATTCCGTATATTCCACTCTTTCGGTGATGTCTTTCACAATTCCATCCATACGGATAAGATCACCTTCTTGATTAAGATGGGGAATAAATTGACCTTCAAGCCATTTTATTCGTCCTTTTCCGTCAAGGATGCGAAATTGATGATTCACTTCTTCCCCCTTCTCCAAAAGAGATGCATTTCTTTTAACTAATTCTTTGTCATCTTGGAAAATGAATTCTTTTAATAGCCCGGGACTGAGCATATCAATGGAAATGCCAAAGATCTCCGATAATCCTTTAGAGCAAAATGTAATCTCATTATTATAGAAATCGTATGACCAAATCCCAACAGACAAATGATCTACTACCGATTTAAACCGTTCCTCACTTTGCTCTAATCTCAATTTTAACCCTCTTACTTCTGTAATATCTTGAATCGTTCCGAAAATACGTTCAACTTCTCCGTCCTCACCAAGAATAACTTTTGAACGGAGAAAGATGACACGTTCCTGCCCATCCTTTCGAATAATACGATGCTCAAAATCGAGTTCTCTTTTTTCCTTTATCGTTTTTTGAAAACTATCGCAGTATATTTTTTTATCATGCATATGTACATATGCAAAAACACTTTCCCAAGTTATTTCAAAATCTTCAGTTTCAATGCCGAAGATATGATAAGTTTGTCGATTCCATCGGGCTTTATTTAATTTAACATGATATTCCCAATTCCACATATCCATGAATCTTTGTGTATGATGCGAAAAAAAGCCATCCACTTTTTTCTTTTTATCATTTTGATTGTGAGGTAACAGATTTTTCGACCTCATCTTCGCTATCCCCTTCAGTTCATCTATTATTCATGATGACTTTTAATTCTACTTCCCTAGCTTTTCTTTCCTATCATACAAGAAATTACCATACTACAATATTATTTTTTCCATGTAAATATTGGAAAGCGAAGATTATCTGCGACTATTCTCATAACCTGCATGTAAATTTCGGTAGAACAAATTAATCAACTCGTCCAACTCCTGGCTGCAGCGAAGCGTCTCAGCACTGTGCATCCCTTTATCTTTAGCGATTTGAACTAATTTCCGTTTGTGCTCGGATATTTGTTTCAAAATTCGTTCTCCTTCCTTCAGTCGCTCCACATCCATCCTCCTCCTGATCCTTCCTCTTCTTGTTACCTTCATTTTGGAGGATGTTGACCCGTTTCGTAATCCCCTCTAATTCCCAATTCTCTTATTTCCCCATTTTTAGGATGCTGTTCCTATTCTTTCCTAGCTATGGTAGGAGCGCTCCTCTGGAAGAATATATCTAAATGTCCCACTTATTTTAAAAATTATCTTTTTCTCTGTTAAAAGGGTTAAATACTTGCCAATTTGCTTATCAGTCACTTCATACTTGCTGGAGAGAACATGCGGATCCCAACCATTCTGAATGTATAAAACGCATAAACTCATGAGCAGTGAATCTTTCATTCTATCTCCTCCGGCTAAGACTACCTTCTATTAGTAGTTTGCTTGAAACACTCGTGATAAACCATCCCCCTACCCTCCCTTTTTCTCCAATAGGAATGGAATCCTATCATGAGCACAAGGAATCCTAAATAAATTTGAAGCACCTTTTTTTCATATTCATCGCCGTTTATCCTCGGTGGTCTATGCAGGTTCCTTTAGACGTAAATACATATATAAAAATTACTCTAAAGTCACACCAAAACGAAGGCGTCTTTGGAACCATTAAGGTTCAAATCGTTTCTGCGATGTTTTCGCTAATGCCGGGTCAAAAGAACCTTTCTTTCAATAAGGTCAGCCTACAGTGCATTTAGCTTTGGCTGCTTGCCCCAGATGCAGATCCACTCATTAAAAAGTTAGCCACTACAAACGAAAGCAAAACAACACGAAAAAACTGCTCTGGTTTAGAACCACAGCAGTCAAAATATCAACCTGATATTGTCTAACAGTTAAATGGAAAAGCGCTTTTGAAAGCGGTCAGTGCAGTTATTATCATGATGAAAAATGGAACGCTTAGCTGTTTTGAGGCGTATAGCCCATTTGATATACTTTCGCAATTGCTTGAGAACGATCGGTAACGCCCAGTTTCTGCAAAATATTGGTCATATGGTTCTTTACAGTATGATCACTGATGAACAGGGACTGGGCAATCTCGCGATTATTTAAGCCTTTTAATACTTGGTGGAGCACTTCCATTTCACGATTTGATAAATTCAATTTCAACTTGATTTCTTCTTGTCCAACTCCTAATTCCATGTCATTTTCTTGACCAAATGGAATTTCAATTTCTGTCATATAGTTTCGCGCCTCCCACTCCTCAAAGGTTTTGTAGAGGGGATCATTCTGAATCTGCTGTTGAAGTGGTTGAGCTAGCTTTTCACCAACCCGCTCGAGAATGATAAAAAGCAACTTTACTAAGTGCTTTTCAACCTTTTTCCACTCTTGGGCTTGATAATAGTGCTGCATGAGCTCCATCGTTTCTTTATCAGAAATGGCATCTTGCAGTATTTCCTGTTCATAAAAAATTAGTGTACATGCATTCTCCAATGCGTTAATTTGCTGCGCATTCAAGCCTATTTCTTTAGCAAACTCTGCTACTAACTTGCGCGCTTCAACACTTTGCCTGTATTTCTCTCGCTCATTTTTTTCTAGCAATCTAGTAAGGAGATTAACCAATTTTTCATCAGAATGCTGAGCTAGTTCCTTCTGCAATAAATAAATCGAAATTCCACCTGCAATACCAAGACTCGATAGAAAAGGAATATACGGTTTAACTTCATCCTTGCTGCGAATCCCTATACTAAGCACTCCGAATAATTCACTTCGAAATGTAATAGGCATTTCATATACAAGTTCCCCATTCGTTAGTTCATGGAACATCCCCTCTGTTTTTTCCACTAACTTATTGCTAAAATGCCTTTTTCCAAGGTCACGGCCGTATTGACTTAATTGCTCGTTTTTCATTCCTCGTGATAAAAGAGAGAGTTTATTCTGTACCTGAATTTCCTTAAAAAGTACGCATGCAAAGGAACCCGATAAAATATTCATACCCATATCAATTAAAATATAGAGGACTCTTTTCACATTATTCACTTTTGTCATCACACTGAAAATTTCATTGAAAGTGGATAATTGTAAAAAATGATGATTAGAACTTTCTTTTAATCTTTGTTGGACCATAAAAACACCGATAAAAGAAGCCAGTATGCTAATGTCAACAGGATCAAACAATTCCTCTTCTTTTTCACTGCCCCCAAATAAAAGCCCCTTCGTTTGATTACCTACTTTAATTGGCTGGCAAAACAAACTTCTTGGAGATAAACCGTATTTTCTATATGTGACCAGCCGCGGGTCCTCTTGAATATGCGTCCAATACGAGTATTCTTCTGTCATGATAACTTGTCCTAAAAAACCTTCTCCTAATGCTACCTCAATCCCTAAAACCCTATCCATACTCTGACCGGCGAAGTGTTGGATCAGGTACCTCTCTTCTTCTTTATGGACTGCAATGCCCACAAAACTCAAATCCGGGTTTAAATTCTTAAATTGCTGAATCAATACATCCAGGTTAAATCTTTCATCCGTAATGTTTTCAACAGCCCATTTTGCATTTAAGATTTTATTTTGAAAAGCATCCACATATACCTGATTTTGATAGAGCGATTGAATTGAACTCGAAAGTTGCTGAAAGGTGGCAAGAATCCTTGCTTTTTCATCATTCGAAACAACTTTAACCGATTGTAAATTATGTAAGAAAACCGCTCCCTCTTTGTGCTCTTGAAGATATTTTTTTAAGGCATCAAAAATCTCATCCTCTACAAGCATTCCTCCTATTAAGTATAACCGCTCCTGACTGTTCGTAATTATCGGTGCCGCTAGCACCTTTAATCCTGGCAAGACATCGACATAGATCGTACTTTTTATTTTTGTGAGAGCAGGAATGCTTGCAATCATCTGCTGCGCTAAAAATTCCTCGTTGCCTTTTTTCGGGTAGGAGATCTTTGTTTTTAATAATCGCTTCTCATCGACCAGTACAACCATTAAATCAAGTAAGTGAGCATATCCATCTTGAAGGTTTTGAAGAGTCTTTTCTACTCCCATATGAATTCCCTCGGAATTTGAAAATTATCAGGTTGAACATAACGATAGATGGCTTGCTCACCGTCACCTATTTTTTCAAGAATGGAATCGGTTACTAAATGCTCTAATATAAGTACCAATTCCGCTGTTTTTCTTCCCAATCTCAAGGCCAGTCCCTCAGCTGTTTCCAATGTATAAGGATTTTCTTCGAAAAATAGAGTACACTCCACTTTCAGGGGATTAAACTGTAACATCTGGTCCCCCCCTCCTATATTAGATTAATAAATGGTTTTTTATTTATATTTTCGACAAGCAATGGAGATGACATTTTTCCTAATGGTGATTTTAAGAGTTGGACGTATTGGTAGCTTCCTTCTACCCACGTTTTGATGACTCCATTTGAGGTGCGCTCGACAAAACTAGATAATTGCGGACCTAATTCTGTAAAGTTTGACAATGATAGAACACTAAAACCAGCTGAATTAAGTCTTGATATTTCCTCCGCGTAAAATGTTTCGAGAAAGGCTTTCCCCCTCTGAGAAACAATCGTGTTTAAATCATAATAAACAAACCATTTCTCCTCAGGATTTAAGGTTGAATGAGTAAATGGCTCAAGACCATTGACAATTATTTTTCGATACTCATCATTGTCTAAGTTGGACACGTCAATAATTGCCCCTTCAAAGCCTGGTGGAGAAGGGCGATTATAATGTTCGATAAAGAAGATCTTCTTTTTTTCCACGTATTCTTTTAAATTTACTCCGTACAGCTCATATAAAAATTCTATATCATTAATTGTCGAAAGACTCGATAATAAAATGATTAAACTCTCGCCTGCTAAAAGGCGATTTACTGCGATCGAAGCTGCTAAATATTTGTAGTTCGCCTTACTATTCGTATCTATTATAAAAGCAGAACCATGTGGGATCCCCCCGTCCAATAGTTGATCAAGCTTGGCAATGCCTGTTGTAACCGTATTTGATTCATATAAATGCGATTTATCCTCTACCATGGAAAAGGCAGGTAACAGTTGAATTCCCTCATCAGTGATCCGATAAATATGCTCACCCTCGACAATTTTCCGCCCTCTCATTTTTAACACTTCAAGTGTTCGCTGGCGGTAATGCTCCTTAAAGTCTTTTAAAGATAAACGTATAACGCCGTCAACCACATAATTAATATAGGAAACTTCCGGATCAATTGCTGCTGTCTGCTCCTGTATTAACAATGCCGTTAAATTAAACTTTCTTAAAATATTGCGAAGCTTATAGAGTGTTTTCCTTTTTATTTCAACGCTATCGTCCCCTATCTGAAACAAGCTAATACTATCAATCACAATTCGCTTGCAATCCATCTCCTGAATCATTTGCTCAAAGAGTCCATTTTGCCTTTCCATTTGCTCTAACAACACCTGTGGTGATATACAGAGGACTCTCAGTTTATTTTCACGTTCTAGCGCAGGAATATCCCACCCAAACGCTTTCATTTCTTTATATAATTGACCAGGTAGTTCTTCAAAGGTTATATATATTCCTGGCTCATCGTATTGAACAGCACCATTATAGAGAAATTGCATACTTAAATTGGTCTTCCCAGTTCCGGGTAATCCTTCTATTAAAATCGAAGCACCTGCTGGAAATCCGCCGTTAAGCAGAAAGTCAAGTCCGTGAATACCTGTTGAAGTATATTGACTCATCTATTTCTCCCCCTTGCTTCCTATTTTTAAAATTCTGAATATTCATCTCCTAAAAGGATTTATGAAGAACGATATAAATCTATTATACCTGCTTAAGAAGACCTATTAAATACTTTTGTGAAAAAGTGTAAACATGTCGATTAAATTGGTAAAACTAAAATAAATTCCTTGTCTATTTCAGAACAAAGGCTCAATAAAACTGAAAATTTCGGAGGATGCTCGTCAAACTTCCTTGTCGCTGACACTCCTGTGGGGGACCGATTAAACCGGTAGGGTAGTCACTTCCTCGTGCTTCAGGTCGAATAGGAGCGGCATTAGACACGAAGCTGCCCCGTTGTCTCTTCTTTCCGGTCGAATAGAAGCCTCATTCGAGATAAAGCAATGACGCTTCCTTGCAATTCCGGTTGAATCACAGAAGGATTAGACACGAGGCACACTCACCTCCCCCAGTTTAACTCTACTTCCCTCCAAGAGTTAAGCTCCTTTCACTTCAATCAACTAGATTGCGAGCTTTTAAGCAAGAGACATTAAGCAGCGCCTGCAGTAAATTTGTTTTTTAGACAGTATCATGCTTTTCCTTTGCATTCAATTGACTTTTGACAACGCATATCTGTTCTCTCACTCATATTTGCATAGCAAAAAGGCTGTAGACCACCTCTTTGTCTACAGCTCCTTGCTCTTACGATTTAATATTTATAGTTTTTAATAAGCTCTTGCAACTCTTCTGCCATTTTAGCCAATGACTTCGCTGATAATGAAATCTCTTCCATTGACGCCAATTGTTCTTCTGTTGAAGCAGCTACTTCCTCAGAAGTTGCCGCATTGCTTTTTGCAAAATCAGCAATTTCCTTTGCAACAACATCAATTTCTTGAAGACCTGCAGACATCTCCTCAGCAGTGTAAGAAATTGATTCCATCTGTGGAGTAATATCTTTCATGCTCGCTAAAATTTCATGAAACTTTCGAATCGCTTCAACAGAAACGTTTAATCCCTGTTTTACATCTTCTGTCACATGGGACATTTGTTGAACGGTCGTTTCAGTATCCTGCTGGATGGCTTGAATAAGCTCCGCTATTTGCTGGGCCGATACTTGTGATTGCTCAGCAAGTTTCCTTACTTCATCCGCTACAACTGCAAATCCCTTGCCCGCTTCCCCTGCTCTTGCGGCCTCGATCGCTGCATTTAAAGCAAGGAGATTAGTTTGATCAGCGATTCCTGTAATCACTTCTAAAATCGTTCCAATTTCATCTGAACGTTGAGATAAGAGCTTAATAATTTCATTTGACTCCTGCACAGAAGCGTCAATCGATCTCATTTGCTCCATCGTTTTGTTCACCGATTGACCTCCTTCTTCCGCTTTTTCGGTTGTTGTTTTTGTTAACTCCGTTACTGCGGAAGAACTTTGAGCAATTTGTACCGAGCCTTGAGAAATTTCATTAATCGCTTCAACAGTTGCATCAATCGATTCAGTTTGTTGCTCCGCTCCACTTGCAACTCCGACTATCGCTTTCGCTACCTGATCGGTCGCTTGGCTTGTCTGATCGGAGCTCGCCATTAACTGATCAGCTGAAGAAGCTAAATGTACAGAGCTTTCTTCTAATTTTTTCAATAAATCACGTAAATTCTCTTGCATGTCGCTAAAGGAATGAGCTAGTTCGCTAATTTCATCATTCCCTTTCGCTTCAATCGTTTCTGTTAGATCCCCTTCGCCAATTTTAGTAGCTTTCAACTGCAAATCTTTTAATCTCTTCGTTATTGAGCGCACGACTATGAAGACTATTATTAGCCCTAAAATAACAGATATCACTTGTACAATTAAAGAATTAGTTCGAATTGACTGAGCAGCACTTTGTATTTCTTGTTCAAAAAATGTACCTGCTATTTTCCAACCAGTCGTTTCATTCGTAACAAACGTCATTTCCATCTTTTTACCGTCACGCACATACCCAAAACTACCCGTTTCGGCGTCATAAAGTTGACTGTAAAACGCTTCTTCTGCCGGTGCTCCTACTTCCTCATGCGGGCTTAAAATATAGTGTTGATTTGAATCTAATAATAGGGCGTATCCCTCTTTCCCTATGACGACTCCTTCTACTATTTCTTGCATCGTTTGAACATCAATATCCATTCCAAATACGCCTGAGCCATCCTCTAATGTATGAGCAATTGAAACAACCATCCCACCTGTTGCTGCATCAACATAAGGCGACGTAATCACTGTATTTCCTTTATTAGCTTCCGCATCTGTATACCAGGAACGGGTTCTAGGATCAAAATCAGCCGGTAAATCAAGTTCCGGATACGTAATCATCGTTCCATCTGAAGTTCCTACATATACTACCATTACCTCAGGATGGGTATCTGCATACTGCTTTAGCTTCATCATTAATTCTGACGAATCACTCACGTCTTCATAAAGCTCCGACTTCACTTGCTGTGAAAAATATTGTGCATCATGCAGCTTTGGAGAGAAAGTATAATCAATATTGGAATTCAGTAAAGATACACTTCTCTTAGCCCCTTCAAATAATTCTTGGCCAATCTCCCTTTCTGCACTTTGATAAGAAATCATACTGACAACAAAGGTCGGAACGATCAAAAAGACTAAAAAAATAATATAAAGTTTACTACTTAAGCTCAGTCTCCACTTTGCGGCAATTTTCTTCATCTGTCTCTACTCCTTCTATTTGTGGAATTTGAATCATTTCTTACTGCCCGTCTCAAATATAGTACAAATTTCATAGATGCCAGTAAAGAGCTTTGCAAAATCAATCCATATATTAAGAATTATATCGGCACAAAAGGGAAACTTATATAGGGAATACTCTACTAAAATATGAACTTTTCTATCATTTTTACTAATTCTCAATTTAAAGCGATTACAATTTCAAAAATTTGTTTGGTGGGTATTTATTCCTGCTCATGAAACTTTTTTCCTCGACAAATCGTAAAATAATAAAGAAAGTAGGTGAGCATTTCCAATGAAGAAAAAAATATCGTTAACCTTACTTGTCGCTATGTTCATATTCTTTTTTCTCCCCAAAACAGGATTAGCTGTTGATTATTCGATTACGTCTGTCAACATTGATGCATTTTTACAAGAGAATGGAAATGTCAATGTTGAAGAGATCCACACATATTCTTTTGATGGTGATTTCAACGGCATTACAAGGGAGATTTTCCCGAAAAATGGCACAAAGATTACGGAATTTAAAGCTACAGAGAACGGAAAAACTTTAAAAGTTGAAAAAGATGACAACTTGTATAAAGTCCATCGCAAAGGTGCAAATGAAACGATTACGATCGCCATTACTTATACGATTGCGAATGGGGTCAATGTCTATACAGACGTGGCGGAGTTCTATTGGCCATTCTTTGATGACCGGAATGAATCAACGTATGAAAAAATGTTGATTACGATTCATCCTCCGGCAGCAACAGACGACGTGATTGCCTTTGGATACGATCAAGCATTTGAGCGAGAAGTCATTCAACAAGAAGGCCCCGTTCTATTTCAATTAGGCGAAGTGCCAGATGGTGAAAATGGTGACATTCGCGTCGCTTATCCAGCCTCTCTCTTCCCTAGTGCGAATGTTACCGCCGATAAAGCGATGAAAGGTGAAATTCTAAAAGCACAAACAGAACTATATGAAGAAGCAGCGGCAAGAGCCAAAATGCAAGAATCACTTCATAGCGCTTCACTCTATGTAGTCATTGCTTCGCTCCTTTTTCTAGTGTTATTTGTTCTCATCTCCGGACTGCGCGCACGTGGAAAAAAGATCGATGTCGAGCGTAAAATGCAGCAAGCATTTTTCATACCGAAAGAAACATTAAGTTTACCTGCTATGATTTATTTTACAAAAGGACATATTCCAACAGAAGCAATTTCTGCAGCCCTTCTTGACTTAGTCAGAAAAGGCTTTGTAACGAAAACAGAGGAAAGTTTCCAGCTTGTAAAAGTGAAGCCAGCGAACCAGCATGAAGAAATTCTTATGAATTTCCTCTTTTATGAAGTGGGCTCTCATGGTGAATTCCAGTTTGAAGACTTACAAAAGTACACGAAAAATAAATTAAATCATGGAAAATATCAAACGAAAATGCAAGAATGGCAAAAAGCTGTTCAGATGGAAGTGAAGACTCAGCCATTGTATGAAAAAAGAGGAAAACTGCGCTGGACTTTTGCTATTTTAGGCATTCTGCAATTGGCCTATAGCTTTTTAACACTTGGATACGAATTATTTGGCTGGTTTTTTGCCTTTCTAATATTAAGCGGCGTTTATATTGTCCTTGCCATATCATACAGACCAAAAACATGGAATGGGTTAATGATCAAACACGAATGGCAGCGAATGAAAGAGCAATTGCCGCAAATATCAATGAAAACATGGGAAAACTTATCTGATGATGAGCAAATGCGTTCATATATTTATGGAGTTGGGATAAATGACAAAAAAATAATCGAGACAAATGAAAATTTCATCCAAGCATTCAAACGTCCGAGCACAATTCTTAATTCCAATCATAACGTCGAGCCTTATGGTACGAATATTCACTCCCTCTTACTTATCGGACCGCTCGCATCCTCTAACTTTCACTCTGCCCACAAAACAACGAGTGAATCAACGACGAGCAGCAGTTCATCCATGTCTAGCGGTGGCGGAGTTGGAGGTGGTGGTGGCGGTTCTGGCGCCTTCTAAGACGCAAATAAGAAGGTGTCCCAGAAGCTTAGCTTTTTGGGCACCTCTTCTTATGTAAATAGTTGATTTCCACTTCGGGCGGCGCTTTCCGCGGGCGGGACCAAGCCGCTTTTCCCCGCAGGAGTCGCCACCGTTCCAATCAACAATATGCACATAAGATATAAGAAAATCTCCCACTTTTGGCATAACTAAGTCACCATAACCTACTAAACCATAAAAAGGCGATTTTCTCATATACAAGAATTATCCTACGACTTGCCAACTAGTTCTACCAATGGTTATCGAAGCCCTCATTTCAGGTCAACACCTCACCAGACTGGTTAATTTAGCAGTAGAAAATGAATCCGACTCTACTTACTTCTCTACAAAAAGGCGATGGACGGCCGCCTTACCACTCTAAAATATTCTTTAAGCGTACTGGAATCAGATTTACTCTTCTCATCAAATCGAAAAGCAATTAGGTGAAAACATCTACTTCATATGGATTTCAGGAAATCAAAAACCTGATTTTCAAACCATCAGTCATATAGAATCTACTGTAGAAAAAGACATGGGGTATAAAACAAAAAAAGGGGAATTCCCCTTTTTTTCACCATAAAATAACCAAATATACTTAAAACTTACACAAAAGAAAAAGCTGATGTCAAAAAGTCGTTTCCTAACGACCTTTTGACTCAGCCTATTTTTCACATTTTTAACGAATCGTTTTTAATGCACGGCTCCAAGTTGTTACTTGGTCAAGCATTAAATTAATGTTCTCACCATGAATATCTTGTGGCTTGAAAACAGAAAAGTTTTCAAAATCTGTAAACAGAGATAAAGTTGGATGCGTACGGACATCCGCAACCATTAATTCTCCTAAAATTCCGCGTAAATGCTCTGCTGCACGTGCTCCCCCAGTGGAACCGTAGCTCACGATCCCTGCTGCCTTATTGTTCCATGCTTCACGTGCTAAGTCGATAGCATTTTTTAAAGCTCCTGTAATACTGTGATTATATTCTTGTACGATAAAAACAAAGCCATCTAAGCTATCAAGCTTTTCATTCCAAGCAGCAATTCCAGGTGCATCTCCTTCACCTAGGAAAGGGAGTTTGTAATCGGCGATATCTACGATTTCATAGTTTGCATCTCCTCGCTGATCAGCGATACCTTTCACCCATTCTCCTACTTGTGGGCTTACACGTCCATCACGCGTGCTGCCTAAAATAATCCCTATGTTTAACTTTTCTGACAATTCAATCTTCCTCCTTATTTAGGCATTAACATACCCCTATATGGACTCCAATACCCTATTTACACTTCATGATATACCTGAATCCTGTGATAAAAATACCAATTGCCCTATCTCCTGTCAATTATCCTGCCTCAGGTGGATAAAAAATCAGAAGAAACAAATGATAAAGAAAAAGGAATAGGAGGACAAAGCTTTGAAATCAGCTCGTATATTTTTTTCATTATTATTATGCCTTCTTTTAGCTAGTTGTGGAAATCAAAATAACGCTGACAGTGACGAAGGCAACTTATTGGCTGAAGTAAAAGACGGAGGCAAGCTGCGAATTGGAACAGAAGGGACGTACCCCCCATTCAGCTTCCATAATGAAACAGGGGAATTAACTGGTTTTGATGTAGAAATCGCACGGGAAGCAGCAAAAAGAATTGGAGTGGAAGCAGAATTTTTGGAAACGCAATGGGACGCCATGTTTGCTGGATTGGATTCGAAGCGCTTTGATATGGTCGCCAACCAAGTCGGTATCAGGGAAGATCGCCTCGAAAAATACGACTTTTCCGATCCATACATCACCTCATCCGCCGTTCTCGTAGTGCCGATGGATAATGAATTTATTCAAAGTTTTGAAAACATCGAAGGATTAAAATCAGCCCAATCTTTAACGAGCAATTACGCTAATATTGCGAAACAATATGGTGCTGAAATCGTTGGCGTTGAGGGATTTAATCAAGCAATCGAATTATTAAACTCCGGTCGAGTTAATGTCACGATTAATGATAAATTAACAGTTCTTGACTTCTTAAAGCAGCGGCCAGATGCGAAAGTGAAAATTGCCGCTACAAGCGAAGATGCATCAAAGAGCGGCTTCATGTTTAGAAAAGGGAGCGACACGCTTATCGATGAAGTAAACAAAGCTTTGCAAGAGATGATCGCTGATGGCACTTACTTAAAAATATCAGAAAAATGGTTTGGCGAAAATGTACTTAAATAACATTGTCGCAGACCAAGAAAGAATAACAAAGCTTGTCGATATTGCCCAAAACTCTCTCCTGCCATTATTGGAAGGAGCTATTTTGTATACGATCCCCTTAACGCTTTCTACTTTTACGCTTGGGCTTATTTTAGCAGTCTTAACTGCGTTAGCAAGAATTTCCGGAATAAAAATATTGCAAATTATGGCGAGAATCTATGTCTCGGCAATTCGTGGAACACCCTTATTAGTTCAGCTTTTCATTATCTTTTACGGACTGCCTACAATCGGAGTGATTATCGCTCCCCTTCCTTCGGCGATAATTGGCTTCTCTTTAAATATTGGTGCCTACGCATCCGAAATCATACGTGCCGCCATATTATCCATTCCAAAAGGACAATGGGAAGCAGCCTACTCAATTGGCATGTCCTATTCACAAGCAATGCGAAGAGTTGTTCTCCCGCAAGCAGCTCGCGTTTCAGTCCCACCTTTGTCGAATACATTCATTAGCTTAATAAAGGATACTTCACTTGCTTCTCTTATTTTAGTAACTGAAATGTTTAGAAGAGCCCAGGAAATTGCTGCCACCAATTATGAATTCTTACTATTGTACAGCGAAGCCGCTCTTCTCTACTGGATTATTTGCTTTATTCTCTCAATTGGACAAGGACGGTTGGAGACTCGACTCGATCGATATACAGCAAAATAGATAGTGTCAAAAGTTCTATGAAAACTACTTAGATATTTAGGTTCTCTTCCATTTATTAGGTGGAAAGGCCACGCAATTGCTCTTGACAAACACGCCAATGGTTTGTGTGTGAGGTAACAAGGGTCAAGGGGACAAATAGAAGACATACCCAAATAGCCCTTGGTTATTTCCATTTTAAACGATTGGCAAGTTCGGTTTGTCAAGAGTTTGCTCCGCCGATTGCTGAACAGCTCAAAAACTCAAGGGATCTGCTAAACAAAAAGTGAGGCAGACCTTTGTTGGGTAATCCATTGTTGAGCGAACCCAATGAGTTTTGTCAATCGAGCTGGCATCGTTGGCAAGTCTGATAACTCTGGGTGAACAACAGGTACTTTCCCTTCTAGGGATGCATGAGGACAAAGAAAGTTAAAATAGGCCACAAACAAGGTGACGTAAGAAACAGATCCTTGTGATGATCCAAAGCCTTGTGCAGAGCGATAATGGCCCTTGAATGTCCGATTTAGTCTTTCGATAATTTGTTTTAAATGCCTATAATCAGTCAGAACCGGGTCCTCATTCATCAATCCAACGACTTGCTTTACATCAAACCGAATACCGGGCTAGGCGAAAAAGTGTGGAGCCAGAAGGTAGATGGGATTTCCATCTACTACGTAGTTAAGGTCCTCCGGAATCTCTTTCAAGGGGTTCATGAGGACAGAGAACGTTGAAAAAAAGCAAAGTGTGTCCTCATAAAGGGTTCATGGGGACAAAGAAAGCTGAAAAAAAACGAACCTTGGCCTTATAGAGAGTTCATGAGGACAAAGAACGCTGAAAATAAGCGAACCTTGGCCTTATAGAGGGTTCATAAGGACAAAGAACGTTAAAAATAAGCGAACCTTGTCCTTATAGAGGGTTCATAAGGACAAAGAACGTTAAAAAAAAGCAAAGTGTGTCCCCATAGAGGGTTCATGAGGACAAAGAAAAGCTGAAAAAAAGCGAACCTTGTCCTTATAGAGAGTTCATGAGGACAAAGAACGCCAAAAATAAGCAAAGCGTGTCCTCATAGAGGGTTCATGAGGACAAAGAACGCTGAAAATAAACAAAGTCTGTCCCCATGAAAGGTTCATACGGACAAAGAACGTCAAAAATAAACAAACTTTGTCCTCATAAAGGGTTCATAAGGACAAAGAACGCTGAAAAATAGCGAACCTTGTCCTCATAAAGAGTTCATGGGGACAAAGAATAGCCAGAATAAAGCAACCTTGTCCTCATATTTTGAGACTCTTATTTTTGCGTTTCTATGTCTCCGAACGGGTTTCAATGGTTTGCTCCGTGAGAAGTAGTTGGTAATCAAGTTTTTCAGGGACGGCAATGACGGAAAGTTCGTCCACCTGAGGCTTTTGAAAAGGTTTATTTACGGGCGTTTCTACGAGTTTATCGAACATACTCTTCCCCACAAGAAGAGGAAGCAATGTTCGAATGATTTGTTCTTAACAGTTTATAAAAGTTAATAGATAGTTTATAAGTTGAGGGTACAACTTGTCACTTCCTATTTTAGGGATTTTGGTGTCGTGTGGTAACCTCATCCAACCTTAAAATTCAGGGGGTGGCAATTTTTTTGCTTACAAAGCCCTCTAACTAGGTCATTTATAACCTATTGCTTATAAAAGTTTTGACAATACAGCAAAATAAGGGAGAGGATAAAAATGATTTCCATCAATGGCTTGACGAAAAATTTCGGAGAATTAGAGGTCCTTAAAGGCATTAATCTTCATGTCGAGAAAGGGCGTGTTGTCGTCGTAATTGGCCCTTCCGGTTCTGGAAAAACGACGCTATTAAGGTGCTTGAATATATTAGAGGTCCCCACTTCAGGAGTCGTCTCAATCGGGGAACAAACTTTAGATTTTTCTGGCCGCGTCGCAAACAAGCATATCGCTGCATTCAGAAGGCAAACCGGGATGGTTTTTCAGGGCTATAATCTCTTCCCCCATAAGACGGCTCTCGAAAATGTTATGGAAGGGCCATTAACTGTCAAAAAAGAAACGAAGAAGGCTGCACGGACCAAAGCAGCATCTCTCCTAAACAAGGTCGGCCTTGGCGACAAAATGGATGTCTACCCTTATCAGCTTTCCGGAGGACAGCAGCAGCGGGTAGGCATCGCCAGAGCGTTAGCAATGGAACCTAATGTCATGCTCTTTGACGAACCAACTTCCGCCCTCGACCCTGAATTAGTCGGAGAAGTGCTAAAAGTCATGAAGGACTTAGCAAAAGAGGGAATGACAATGATGGTTGTCACCCACGAAATGCGCTTCGCCAAAGAAGTGGCCGATGAAGTCATTTTCATGGAAGACGGAATCGTTGTTGAAAAAGGCGCTCCTGCCACTTTATTTTCAAATCCTCAGCAAGTGCGAACACGGCAATTTTTGCGAATGATACAATAAAAACAGCGATAGAACTCCGAGTTATGTCTCTTGTCTCCACTCTGAACAAATCAGCCGCAATGCTCCAACAAGTAAATAGCCCGCTGCCTTCCCACTTATCGAGTATGGAATAAACATACTCGATTTTATTTCCCCAAAACTGAGGAAACTTATGTTAAAATCATTGAAATGCAATATATGAGGTGTTCTTCATATGATTGAAAAAGCGATTTTCTTAGATCCATCTTAACGTATAATATCTGCGTTTTGCAGGCAGGTCCTATATGTGTATATTTTCTTTACAGCTCTGCCACAGACAATTGATAAGGAATAACCTTTATTATCTGAACCACTTCATCAAAATACATAAGTTACTTTTTCATTTTTAGTGTTTTTAAGGGAATCGCAAGGCTAAAAAAAGATACTGTTCAAATGACAACAAAGATTGTAGATCTAAAAGAGGATTAGAAAAACACATCAAACTGCAGAACAAGCACTTTGGAAAATAAACACTCATTCTAAATAACAAAAAGGAGGACTTTTAGTTGGAAATTTACCAAGCAACTATCGCAGATATAAATGGGGTAGCCACCCTGTTTGATCAATATCGACAGTTCTACCAACAACCATCAGATCTCGAGGGGGCAAAAAGTTACATTAAGGAACGGCTTTCAAAGAAAGAATCGATCATTTTTATAGTGAAAAATGATGGTAATTACATCGGTTTTACCCAGCTTTACCCCACTTTCTCTTCCATTTCAATGGCGAGGGCATGGATTTTAAATGATCTATATGTGACAAAAAATGCTAGAAAAAAAGGCGTTGGAGAACTGCTTCTACAAAAGGTAAAAGAGTTTGCCAGCGAAACCAAGGCAAAAAGCATCAGCTTAAGCACTGCACCAGATAATGACACGGCTCAACGCTTATATGAAAAACATGGCTACATAAAAGATGTCCAATTTTATCATTACGAGCTCAATTTATAAAAGGTAGAGGAAAACTGCACTGTTTCTCCACAATTTCTCAGTACACTATTGATCTAATCAAATTTCGTGATGGAAAAGCATGCAAACGTTTTGTCCATTATCAACTTAGGTGATAGGATTGAAAAATTTATCGATTAAATTAGGCATTCTTTTTTTCATTATTATCTTTTCTCTAATTACTTCGATGCTCTTCTTTTTACATATGGGAATAGCCGACACAAAGGCGGAAGAGGAGGTAATGGCACTGCAAGCAAGAGGAAATTCCCATCGGGCCGTTCTTGAAAATCACTTCGCTGAAGACATTATCGACCATGTGATTCTGATGGAATCAGAGTCCTCAACAGATGTCGTCATTACCGATGAAAAAGGCACTGTAATTCGCTTCTCTGATCCGATAGACAACTTTGAAAAATATCTTCCGGCTCCTGGGCAGAAAATTCCTAGGGAAGGGCAAGTCATTGAAGATGATTGGAAGAGAGAAAGATATATTGCTACAGTCAGCCCTATTTATATCCATAATCATTTAATGGGCTATGTCTATATGTTTGAAAACACGGAATCGGTTCATTTAATGATGAAAAGTTTAAACGAACACTTTTTTCTTGCCGGCGTATTATCGATCATTTTCACCGTTATCATTATTGTCTTTCTCTCTAAAGGAATTACGAAACCTTTACTCACGATGAAAGAAGCAACCTATCAAATTAGCAAAGGAAACTTCTCTGTCTCCTTTCCGAAAACCTCTAAGGATGAGTTAGGCGATTTGGCACGCTCGATCGAAGCACTTGCCGCGGAACTAAATTACTTAAAGCAACAGCGGAGTGAGTTTCTCTCCAGCATTTCACATGAGTTGCGGACACCCCTTACCTATATAAAGGGCTATACCGATATTGTTAGAAAAAGAAACTTGAATGAAGAAGAGCAGCAGAAATATTTAACCATTATATCTGACGAAACAAATCGTCTCTCAAACCTTGTAAAAGAATTGTTTAACTTAGCAAAAATGGACCAAAATTCCTTTGTGATCCAAAAAGAGCGCCTAGATCTACAGCCATTATTAGAAAAAGTTTCGCAAAAACTGACACCCGCGCTTACAGAGAAAAAAATTCACTACATGTATCAGTGCCAGACACAACTCTATTTAATGGCAGATCCCATCAAACTCGAACTCATTTTATTTAATCTTTTGGATAATGCCGTCAAATACTCAGATACAGAATCGGACATTACTTTAAACGCTTGGAAGGAAAAAGATTCGATCCTTATAGCCATCACCGATAATGGAAAAGGCATTCCTGAAAAAGATCTTCCTTATATTTTTAACCGCTTTTATCGGGTCGATAAATCTAGAACGAGATCTCTTGGAGGAACAGGGCTTGGACTGGCCATTGTCCATGAACTTGTCCATGCCCACGATGCGGAAATCTCTGTTACAAGTAAAGAAGGCGTAGGCACAAAGTTTCAATTAACGTTTAAGGAGGTCAGCAAATGAAGACGATTTTATTAATTGACGATGAGGCAATGATGCTTGATTTACTGTCTTTATATTTAACTCCACTTGGCTATAAATGTGTGAAAAAGGAATCAGCAAAAGACGCGATCGCCTTTTTAGAGTCTGAACACGCTGACCTTATCTTATTAGATGTGATGATGCCTGAAATGGACGGTTGGGAAGCCTGCAAAGAGATTCGAAGGCATTGGGACATTCCGATCATTATGCTTACTGCTATGAGTGAAAAATCAGATATTGTCAAAGGATTAAAAGGTGGAGCAGACGATTATATCTCAAAGCCCTTTGATGAAGATGAACTCACAGCAAGAATCGAAGCTGTTTTAAGAAGAAAAAAAGGGATATCAAGCAAGCTATATTTTAAAGGCATCATCTTAGACAACGACTCCTACCAAGTTCAGTACAATGGTAAAAATATTCCGCTAACCCCTAAAGAATTTGCAATGATGAGTTTATTCCTAAGCAACCAAAATAAAGTCTTTTCAAGAGAGCATTTAATTATGACGATTTGGGGCTTTGAGGTGGCAACGGAAGATCGTACCGTCGACTCACATGTGAGGAATTTACGGGACAAGCTTCGAAAGGCCGGTTTCCCCCCAGATGATTACTTGCAAACCGTCTGGGGTGTCGGCTATAAATGGGCCAGTAAAAGTTAGGTAAAAGGGATTGGCCATACTTTAGACGTTGTAAACTTCAAACAAATTAAGAATTGAGCTTAATCTTATGTGAATAAGATTCATTCCTAAGGACAAATCTCTGGATTTACGACTATATGGTCATTTCACCTAAAAAAATCGTATTGCATCTTCGAATATCGTTTCTGCGATCATGATCCACAGCTGCTTTCCTTCGTACTCATCACAGTACAAACGATCAAGGCCTTTCTTTCGATATAAGAACCTACGGGGCTCCGATTGACTTATCGTCGGTTGTAAAATTCAAACTAAAAGCTTATTGCTTGCTCCTGACATAACACATTCCAAGAGTGGTGCACAAACGATAAAATCTGCCTCTAAAAGGAGACAGATAATCGTTTGTCGTGCTGGGATTTTCATGCGTTCTAATAGCTGCTCGATTGACCACTCTTTACACTCTTCTTTTCCGGTCTTATAGACTCTCGATTCAACCGATAACAACCTTGTCCTCCCTTTCTCAAGGTAAATTCCCACTCAATTCACTTTAAATAACTCGACTTTAACCACATCGCAATAAAGGGATTTAGAGAAAAAAATTACTGAGTGAAGAACATTCGACTTATTTTATTCAGCAGGAGACAATTCGTCTTCAGTTACCCATTTATGAAACTTGACTTCTTCTCCACTTGGAGTTGTGAAATCTACCATGTAGACAGTCGTTTCTTCAGCTGAATCAATGGTTGCTGTTGCGTCCTCCATACCTGCCATGTGGACAGCATCGGTTTTTACCTCTGTCCCTGGAGCCAAAGGTGCATCACCCGGATTAACAAGTTCCTCGTGAATGACCCATTTATGATTTTCTACTCTTTCCCCACCAGTAGTTGGTGTATACGAAATGGCATAGACAGTTGTGTGGTAAGCTCCGGAAACAGTTGCTTCGGCTCCCATCATTCCCTCCATATGATCCGCTTCAATGATCACTTTGCTGCCAACTTCATAGGTTGGATTTTCTTCATCAACCAAACCTTCAGGCACTTCCCCTGTTCCGGACATCTCCATATGACTGTGATCTCCACCTGTCGATTGTTCTGTAGGAGCAGTTTCATCATCCCCTTCTACAGCTTCGTCATCACCTCCATTGGAACATGCTCCTAAGATAAAAATGAAAGCCGCTAATAAAAAGATAGTCCATTTTCCATTTAATTTTTTAAACATTTGTAATTCCTCCTTAGTAAATCATAGTGAGTTTTATCACAATGCATACTTTAACAAGAAAGTATGCAGAAATGATGGAGATCCCCAGTCGAATTTTTTGAGCATTTTGTGACGGTTTCTCTCAAGCAAGAGTATCTCCAAATTTAAAATACATTGGTAGGATCATCCTATACTTCCAATCATTCATCATCGACAAAATTCGACAAGGTTCGTATACTAGATTTAACAATAAATTTTGGGTTGGTAAGCCATAATCTTATTGTTTCCTCCGAGTTTTCAACTCGGAGTTTTACATATAGCCAAAAAGAGTACTCATTGCAGTACTCTTTTTTATTGTAAATTCATCAAAACGATAGATTCCCAAATTTCTTATTTTACATATGGAATCCATTCAATCAATCAATTTGAAATCTTTATTAATACATATAAGTTCAAAATATTATTGTCTTCAGTTACTGGTCTTGTTACGGTAAGTTTTGCAGTAAAAAAATGAATAAAAGCGACAAAAAAATTTCGGCTAGCAAGAGAGCCTTCATCATCACGTTCTCCCTACTTGTTCTATAAGCTATATTATGGGCCGAAACAGCTATTTTATCCTTTGATGGTGTATAACTTAAATTGGTTAAATAATCGTCCGGATCTAAATTCCACAGACCGACTTTCTTCACTTCTACTATAAAAGATAGTAATGCGGTCGCTATCTATTTAATGCCTCTATGGTCATTACAGGAGTAGGTATACCCTAAACTCGCATTTAAAAACTCCGTCTGGAAACTCAATATATCCGATCGAATTTTCAGACGGAGATTTCATTTAATGGGTGCTAAAATTGCTATTGGCTAACAACGAACAGTTGTTCTAAATCTAAAATTTTGATTCTTTTATTCCCTTTCTGTTCAATATAGCCTGCTTCTACAAATTCTGTTAACTTACGACTAATCGTTTCTGGGGTTGTTCCAAGATAGGAAGCTAAATCCTTTTTACTCATCGGTAAATCAAATTCATTGCCATCTTTTTCTTGCTTGAGACTTTCAACTAAGTAAAGGGCGAGCCTCGTCTCTACCTTCTCTGTCGTAAACCTCATCGTCTGCCTCTCCAACATATCCAATCTATTCGAAAGCTCTGCTAACATTTTGAATGAAATCACAGGGTATTTTATTAAAAGTTCCTGCAAGCTCGTTTTTTGGATGACACACACTACAGTATCTTCCATCGCTTCCGCAAATGAATGATGAAACGAATCCTTGAACAAAGGTTGCACATCAGTGAAGTCACCTGGATATAAGATCCGAATTAATTGCTCCTTTCCAGATTCTGAAAGTCTGTAAATCTTTATTTTCCCTTCCTTCACAATGTAAAGGGAGTCTGAAACATCCCCTGCATGATGAATGATCTCTTTATTCTTATAAGAAACAGCTTTTACTGTTCCCATAATTTCCTTTAAATGTGCCTCCCCTAACCCACTAAAAATGGGAACCCTTGAAACACATGCTTGATGAATGAATATTTTTTCTTCTAGTTCCACTATGAATCAACCCCTATTTGGAATAACACATTGCTTAACGTTTTAATTTTATTTTAGTTCCCTCATTTAAGAAGTGAACTTCCCCACTGTTTTCTAAATGCAGTTTGTGCCTTTGTTCCAAGCTTTTTAGATTTTTGATTAAACCCAATAAGTCTCATTCCATTCAAAATCACAAGCAACACACTTGCCTCGTGGATAAACATTCCGGATGCTAAATGAATAGAGTCGATCAGTACTCCTATGAGTAGGATAAATACGGTTGCTACAGCCAAAAAGGTATTTTGCTTCATATTACGAATCGTTGCCTTCGACAAAGCGTAGGCGTGAGAAAATTGCATTAGCTTGTCGCCCATTAAGACGACATCCGCTGTTTCCATTGAAATATCTGTGCCACTCTGCCCCATAGCTAAACCAACATCTGCTGAAGCAATCGCCGGTGCATCGTTAATCCCATCTCCCGCCATAGCAACGATACGTTCCTGCTGTTTGAACATTTTTACATACTCCACTTTTTGCTCCGGCAGTAACTCTGCATAGAATTTGTCAATTCCCAATTGAGTAGCCACTAATTCAGCCGTATAGCAGTTATCTCCAGTCAACATAATGATATTTTCGACCCCATTTTTTCTCATTTCGTTCAAAGCCTTTGCCGCATCCTCACGAATTTGATCGGCAATCGATATGACCGCGATCATCTGATCCTCTACTGCTACAAAGACCGCAGTATTCCCACCTATCTCACGTTCTTCTGCATATTGAGAAAGTTCATTTGGAAGTTCCACTTTTTCATTTTTCATTAATTTGCGATTGCCAATCACAAGCCTTCGACCATCTACCTTGGCACGAATCCCATGTCCTTTCACTACTTCCCCTTCTTCAGGTGCTTTCGTTATAGGTAAATGTCGAGCCTTCGCTTCCTTGATAATGGCTTGCCCTAAATGATGCTCTGAGATCCCTTCAGCTTGTGCAACTAATCGTAGTAATTCATTTTCTTCGAACTCCTGAAAAAGGCGGATATCGGTAACCTCTGGTCTTCCTTTTGTTAATGTCCCTGTTTTATCAAACATCAATGTATCCACTTTCGAGAGCTTTTCCATTACTTCTCCACCTTTGACCAAGACACCATGCATGGCCCCATTTCCAATCCCTGCAACATTAGATACAGGAGCACCAATTACTAATGCTCCAGGGCAAGCGATGACAAGAAATGTAATCGCAAGATGAAGATCTCTGGTTATAACAAATACGAGGGTAGCTAAACCAACTACTGCCGGTGTATAGTAATGGGAAAACGTATTAAGAAACTTTTCCGTTTTCGTTTTTGATTCTTGCGCCTCTTCGACTAATTCAATAATTCTCGAAAAAGTCGTATCATCTCCTACTTTTTCAGCGATGATCTCAATAAAACCATTGTCTACAATCGTTCCACTAAATACATGATCCTTTTCATGTTTCCATGCTGGAATTGCTTCACCAGTAATAGCAGCCTCATTTATAAAAGCGTACCCTGATACAATCCTTCCATCTACGGGAATCTTTGCACCTGATTGAATCACTACTCGCTCTCCGACTTCAACGTCCTCAACTGAGACTATCTTTTGTGATCCATTCCGAACCACAATCGCCTCCTGGGGAGCCATGTCCACCAATTCTTTTAATGCTGAACGCGTTTTTGCCAATGTACGTGCTTCCAAAAAATCCCCAAATAAGAATAAAAACGTGACAACCGCTGCCTCGAAATATTCTTGAATAAAAATAGCACCAATCACAGCAATGGTGACTAATAATTCAATACTAAAAGCTCTCATTTTAACAGAGTGATAGGCTTTCGTAGCAATAGGGATACCGGCAACAAAGGTAGCCAAAATAAAGGCCATTTTCTTCATTCCCTCAATATCAAAACCGCTAGCGAACAAACCACTTATGATTAAAACAAATGAGATACTGGTCAGGTAATTTTTATTTTTATTCATCGCCTCGCGCACCCCATTTTTTCTATCATCAATTGCTCAACAAACCACGTACATTCAGTTTGTATTTCCTGCTCATCGCTGCTTCTGCTATCCACTTTTAAGCCGTTTGTGATGATGTCACATCCGCAAGCTCTTAACCCATCTTCCAAAATATCAACAGCTCTGGCAAAATGTTTATAAGATGAATCCCCTGGACCAAAGGCAGCAGCTTTTTTTCCTGTTAAATTCATCTGTAACATTTCTTCGTAAAAATCGATGAATTCATCAGATAAGTCTCCGTCCCCCCATGTTGGACAACCGAGCAAAATTCGTTCATATGCTGGCAACTCCTCAGCAAAAGCATCGAAGGCACCTTTCACAACTACTTGTTCACCAATCTTTTCTAATTGTTCCGCTAAAGCATAAGCCATCTGCTCTGTAGTCCCAGTCATACTAGAAAAAATAATAATCGTATTCACAGTCTCACTTCCTACTTAAAGACTTCACTATCATTACGAGTTAATCATAGTCACATTCATTTGCAATTGAATTGATCCTCATCAATTTCATCAAAAAATTGGCCCCAAAAAAAAGCTCCTGCACAAATAGCAAAAGCCTTTCTTTCTTTAATCATTAAATTTGTAAACCTTTTTGTTCAAAATAAAAATCCCGACAATAGAGACGACAAAAAATACGATGCCAGATATCGTGGTTGGAGCCAAGAATTTTAAAAATTCCATTTCAATCCCTCACTTTATATCCTAATACGATATATTTATTGTATTTAAATTATATCGTGTTAAGATATATTTATCAAGATTAAAGGTGGATTTCTATGACACATGAATTAACGAAAGAAACGTACGAATCACTAGCTGAATTTAGATATCAATTAAAGAAATTCCTTCATTTTAGTGATTCTGAAGCACGGAAAGTGGGGGTCACTCCTAAGCAACACCAGCTTTTACTGGCTATTAAAGGGTTCCCCGGACGAGACACAGCGACACCACGTGAACTTGCCGAGCGACTGTTCATTTCACATAATGCCTGTGTAGGGTTGATTGATCGCTGTTCACAGCTCGGTCTTGTCACAAGAATAAGTAATCCGGATGATGGACGCAGTGTTCTAATTAAATTGACTGTAGAAGGCGAAGAAATTTTGCAGCGTTTATCTGAAATTCATTTAGAGGAAATCGCAAGGATAGGATTTCTGCAAGTAAAACAGAATGTACCGGATTAATTGAGTGTTTGAAATTGGAGCAAAAACGATTAAAAAGAAGCCTCTGCATTTCCGCAGAAGCTTCCATGATAATTATGAAACTTTCATAGATAAAACAGAATACCCTAGCTTTTCCAATGTTTCTTTTAGTTTTTCGACCCTCACTTCAGCCTCATTCAACTCCACTTTTACCTTGCTTGAATTAAACATCACTTTGGCAGATTCTACACCTGCCGTTCTCTGAAGAACCGTTTCGATTTTCTTAATACAGGATGGACAAGTTAGTGGCTCTAATTGGAAAATTATTTTTTCCATTTTGTTTACCTCCTCAATCGTTATATCTTGATTGTAAGGGAATTTGAAAATGAATAAATTGAGGAGGATCAAGAATGGGATTTAAGAAGATTACGCGCACTGAGCTTCCTTTAGAAAAAGACAAGCATCTGTGAATCAATTCACTGAAATTTTTAAACCGAAAATGCCTATCAGTAAATATTAGCAACCATCGTTTAACTTTTTCATAAGGATTTGATATTTTACTTTCATCATATCCATCTGAATTCTCTAAATTAACAAAGTAATATGGTGAAAAGAGTATATATTTTGCACATGACAATATGTGTAACTCTGTTGCTTCTTGTTCAAGAATTACGCCTATTGCCGTAAAGTTGAACAATACTTTCATCAAAACTTTAAGTAATGAACAAGCGTGTTAATTCCTGCAAATTTTACAGCCATGATTGCAATTATAACTATAATACTTAATACTACTCCTGCAGCTTTTTTACCAGAATTATTCATTCTATGCTCCTTCTTTAATTCATATTTCTTCGTCAAACGATAAATTAACTGGCTCGTCCAGCAGTTCACCATGTACCTCTAAATTAGTTGTTGGAATACTTTCATCCACTTCTTCAAAAGTGAATTGATCTGCCCATACAGTTCCTTGTCCAGACAGAATGATACCAAACGAAATAACAGCACTTTGAGTTGGAACATCTAAAATGATTGAGTAATGGTTCCAGTTTGTGGTTCCTTTAATGGGGCGATTACTCATATTATCAAATTGAAGTACATCTTCCATTGTATCGTCTACTCGCATCCACATCCCAGCGTACGTATCTACCTCTTGCGTACGGATGAAACAAGAGAGTTTAATGCGCTTTCCAACAAACTGATTAGCCTTAAACGCTTGCATCATGGTTGCGAATTCAGTCGAATCCGACACTGTTTTTGATTTTAAATATCCTGATGCTTTCCCCTGATGAACAACTTCATGGTCAATCCCCATTTCGTAATGAAATGGATTTGATCCACTTAAAAACCAACCTTTCACCTTTGTATCCATGTTTGTTTCCTCCTTAATTTTAATCATGTCTCGCATGATTCTTCGATACTTGCCTGGTGGTAACTTATAAATCTCTTTAAATGCTCTTGTGAATGATTCTTGTGATTCAAACTGATAATATAAAGCGATATCAAGTATACGCTCACTTGTGTAAATCAAGGCAGAAGAGGCATTAGCCAATCTTCTTATCCGAATATATTCAGTTATCGTCATGCCAATCGTGGATTGGAATATTCGGTGGAAGTGATACTTTGAAAAATTTGATTGTGCTGCAATATTCTCCAAATCAAGTGGTTCATGTAGATTTTCTTCCACATACAAAATAATATTCTTAATCATAATTTCATGGTTATACAACGAAAGCACCTCCTTTAAATGTAAGATATCAAAGTTTTTCATCCGTTTTTTGATATATCTTGCGACAAAGTAATTGCTGTATCCTAAAAATCACTAAAAAAAGGTCGATGTAATATCAACCTTTTCATACTTAAACTCCTATTGTTATTTTTCTTTTAACATTGAGTACCTTCGATTAGCTTTATAAAAACTAATCCCAAAGAAAATACTGAAAAAGAAGGGAGACAGCTTCAATAAAGCAAATGGAGTTTCAAAGATGAAAGCCTTCCAAAACAAATCACCTTGCATACTCCAAAGACCTGAATGATATAATTCCGAAAAATTCATGTAGGGAATAGCAACAGCTAGCATAAGCATACATAGCCAAAATGAATAACCCATCAATCTTTTATAATAATGGCTGTTTGATTGGCGATCCGAGAAGATTTCATTTTGACCGTCGTCTTCTTTTTGCCAGTAGCGAATCCTGCCAAACAAGCTATGCGTAATATAATTCCAGCCGAAGTCTTCATATATCCCTTTATACTCTTGAAACTTTTTCTTTGGTAAATACTTTTGATAATCCAGTCGCATCACATATCTCTTGTCAGTTTTTTTGAATGTATATATTCCTAAACTACTTATATTTGTACAACGATAACCTTTTTGCAACTGCTCGTTTAACCATAGTTCTTCCTTTTCAATATCAAAAAACACCTTAAACATCTTCATTTGATTCACTTCCTTCATACAAGGATAAAATATGCTCTAGCCTTTCTTGTTCTAATTTCAAAATCGTTCTTCCTTCTGCGGTGATCATATAAATTTTTCTCCTGCCTGAATTTCCAACAGGTTCAATCCAACCATGTTTACTCAAATTTTCAATCGCACCATATAATGTACCAGCGGCTAAAATAACAGTGCCATTACTTAATTCCTCTATTTTCTGCATAACGGCATACCCGTGAAGCGGCTCACGTAAAGCTAATAAAATATAATGCATCGTTTCGGACAACGGCAATAAATGATGTTTCATATTCCCACCCCTATATTCAGTTGAACTATATAGTTGAACTGAACAATAATATAGTACAGTTCAACTGAATAGTCAACACCATTTTTAAAACTCATCGAAGCAACTTGAAAAAATTTAAAACGAAAAAAGTCGATTTCCTAAGTAAAAGAAATCGACTTTTTTTATAATCTTATTCATTAATTGACCGTTTCATTGAACAAGCAGAGATGACGAATATTGTTCTCAAACATAAACTAAGTTTTTATCCATAAGAATTTTATAGGAAAAGATAAAGCTATTTTTTCTTTGTTCATTCAGATTAAATATTCATTTTACAAGCAGTTCATTGTTACGTTTAATTTTTGGATAATTCAGTATCTTTGAGGATTATTTTGGATCAATTTTAAAAAAACATAGACCTTTGCTTGGGAGTGGTTAACTAGATTTCTTAAACTTACAGCTCTGCCCTAAACACTTTTAAATTTTTCCATTGTTCTGCACTATTTTACAATTAAAATAAATTCTTACTTGTTTAATGAGAAATTAATCGAAGAGTTTTGATTTTCATTATAAAAATAAGTATTTATTTCAATTAATAGTTTAAAAATAGCATAGTTCCATTACTATCATGTATTCAAGATATGGAAATTTCTTTGAATTTCTGTGTCTATAATATGGAGTTTGTAATAATTATTATGAAAAACATCACTTACAAGGTTTAATACATAGCATATGCGGATTTAGATCGCTTCTTTTTTAAAAGCACTTCGACTAAAGGATCTTCTCAACAATAAACCTCAATTGCATGCTGACTTATTTTATTAATTTGTTTAAATTCCCCATTGATTTACTACTTTCAAAATAATGGTAACGCATTCTCTGAGTTTAACGACTAATTAAGTAAAGGAGGTGATACCATTGAAAAAACCATCACTCTATGCTTATCGTTATGGTTGTTAACAGGATGTACGTCTAATGAAACCGTCAAGAACGGTACGGAGGAAGTTGTAAAGGATAACCACGCGGCCGTTTTTAATGATATTCCGCAGCAATTAAAAGAAATGGATCGTGCCAAAATGAACACAGCTATCCGTCATTCAAGTAAATCGTACTTAGCTTTATTAGACTCTGCCTTTTTTGCCGACCGTGATCCCGAATCCTTTCAGCAAACATCTCACAGCCTCTATCGCCCTGGGGAAAAGTTTGAAATAAATCCAAATACTTTGTCCCGTGGTGGCAAATATGAAGTGAGATTTCTAAAGTTCAACAATACGGAGAATATATTTGAAACCATTTTAGAGGAAACTGTGCATCGGGATGACCCTCTCTTTACCATACAAATTCCTGACGAGGAAAATGTCGTTTATTATATTGAACAGATTGCCCTAAACAAAGATCATGAAGTGCGCAAACAAGAATACCATCGTCTTTTTGTTCCTTACAATGAACTAAATGCAAGAATTGAATTAAATAAAACTACGTATAGCGCAGGAGATACAATGACGATAACATTAGTGGAATTAGGAACCATCCCATTAGGATTTAGAACTGGCAGAACCTTTGAAAAATGGGACGGTGAAAATTGGAAGCCGTATAAAGCTGATAAAATGGAGAGTGGGCAATTAATTTCAGTGCAAATGGATGATTTTCATTATCCTGAGTACACCGAATGTCGATTTGAAAAAGGAACCTATCGTATTATTGAAAAACTAACAGAGCAAGATAAAATTTCCGCACTCTTTACAGTCGAGTGAACGGAACTCTTTAAATAGCGAGGGAAAAACAAAATGAAAAACATCTATCTATTTTTGCTGTTTTTATTATTAACTGGATGCAGTTCGGACGAAATCACCAAGCCTGACGTTAAAGGTGAAAACATTCATAATGAGATCCCGCAACAGTTAAAAGCCGTCGACAAAACGAAATTAAATACAGCGATTCAGTACACAAGTAAATCGTACTTAGACTTGCTAGATTCAGCCTTTTTTGGTGATCGTGATCCAAAATCCTTTCAGCAAACAATTCACCGCCTCTATCGTCCTAGGGAAAAGTTTGAAATTAATCCGAATACTTTGTCCCGTAGTGGCAGATATGAAGTGAGATTTCTAAAGTTCAACGATGAGGAGAGAGCGTTTGAAACCATTTTAGAGGAAACTGTACATCGAGATGATCCTCTCTTTACCATACAAATTCCAGACGAGGAAAATGTTGCTTATTATATTGAACAGATTGCCATAAACAAAGATAATGAAGTTCGCAAACGTGAGTACCATCGTCTTTTCGTTCCTTACGATGAACTAAATGCAAGAATTGATTTGGATAAAAGCATATATTCCCAAGGCGATACGATGATCGTAACCTTGAAAAATTTGGGTACCGTTGAGATAGGTACAGGCTATGGAATCATATTAGAAAAGTGGAATGGAGAAGGATGGGAACCATACAAATTCGAACAAATGGTTCCTGACATTGGTGTTATAATCAGGAAAAACGAATCTTTCTCCCAAGATGTCAAGCTGGATGAATTGGAAAAGGGAACCTATCGTGTCATTAAGGAATTGGATGAAAACGAAAAAATTTCAGTTTCCTTTACAGTGGAATGAATACATGTTTCCGCAGACAAACGATTTTCCGGCATCCGATTCATTTCAGAAAAATTTCTAAAGAGGAATTCGGCTATCTTCAATGGCTTTTTTATGTCAATATTAACTGTTGATTCGTGAAGATTATCCACATAGGCTTTGCAAAATTTAAAAGACGAATGGCTAAAATGGTGAGCAGATTTCTGCCTACAGCGATTTTAGCCATTTTTTCTGAGTCTTTCTTCAATAAATGGAGAAAATAAACTATTCCTCTGTTTTTTCCAGATTCTCTTGATATTCTTTAATTCCTGCAACTATCGAAGCAGCAACACGATTTTGAAAGTCGTCCGTCCACATTTTGGCCTCATCCTCCTGGTTTGTTAAATAACCTATTTCGAGTAACGCAGCCGGCATTTCCGTTTCCTTAACAACAAATAGATCCCTTTTCATTGCTCCTCTATCTCTGAAACCAGTCGCCTCCACCACATGTTTCTGCATAATCTCAGAAAAAGATTGAGAATTTTTATGATAATAAAATGTCTCGGTTCCCGATACGGAAGAATCTGAAAAAGTGTTTCCATGAATAGATATAAATAGATCTGCCTTTACCTCATTAGCGTATTTCGGTCTTTGCCGACTTTCCTGTGAAATGAAAGTATCATCACTTCGTGTCATCAAAACTTTTATATCAGATTCCTTTTTCAACAATTGCTCCACTTTTTTCGAAAGACTTAAAGTAAAATCTTTTTCATATTTCCCGCTAACACCTGTTGCCCCTGCATCTACTCCTCCATGACCTGGGTCAATAACCACCTTTAAACGATCGTCGCTACAAGCTGAGCCTATTACGATAAACAATAATAGTCCAAAAAGCCACACGATTTTCTTCATATTTCTGCCTTCTTTCCATTTTAGTTCTTCACTGACATTGCCTAGACTCATAAAACGTCATCTTCTTCATATTAACTTGATCTGCTTCTTCTTACACGATATAACCCATATTCATAATAATATTTCACGCTCGAATTGCTTTGCCCTTCCACCATGAGCATTTTGGATACTTTTTAAAAGAATAACACAGAGATGCAAAGATGTACTTGGCTTTTTCTAACTTTTGTTATATGCCGGTGCAGCTTTTCTTTCCATGGAATCAAAAGACTTTTCTAAACTAAAAGACGTGCGAGACCAAGACTTCACACGAAAAACCGTTTTTTTAGTAAAATGACGATTCAATGAGAGATAGATAAACGTTAATCTATTTTGATAAAAAAACTTCGCTTTAAAGCAGAGCATGATTTTAAAAATTGCCCAATAACTTTTGCACAAATTATTGGTGCACCAATAATTTGTGTGCTACTATTATAATTAAGAAAATTCTTTTATTGGGAGGTCTCGACAAGTGGAAAAAATTGAAGATTGCTTTTGTTTTTTGTTAGGGAAAACTTTTCACAAAGTATCGCAAAAAGGAAAAGAACGGTTAAGCAACTTTGGAATTACGCCCGTACAATTTACCATATTGCATTTACTATGGGAGAAGGAGGGCCAAAAAAGCATTGACATTGCCAAACGACTTCATTTGGATGGCTCAACAATAACCCCCATATTAGATCGGCTAGTGCAAAATGGACTGATCGAGCGGCGCCATGATCCGAAAGATAGACGGATAAACTTAATATATTTAACGGAAAAAGGAAAAGAACTGGAAACTCCTCTAAATAATACGATGGATGAAGTGAATCATTCGGTAATAGAGGGATTTGATGAGGAAGAAATAAAAGTTTTCAAAAAAATGCTGACAAAGCTGGGATTGAACCAGGAAAATTAAATCTGGAAGGAGACATCCATGAAGTTCAAGTTTCATTATGCTTGGGTCATATTATTTATTACATTCTTAACGATACTAGCTGTGCAGGGAATTCGTTTATCCTTTGGTGCTTTTATTGAACCTTGGGAAAAGGATTTTAATATGGATCGAGGGACGATTTCTCTTATCTCAACACTTAGCTTTATTGTATATGGACTATCACAACCTTTAATCGGAAAGCTTGTTGATCGCTTTGGTGTTCGCGTTATTTTATCCTTCAGCACGCTGCTTGTAGGAATTAGCATCTTTCTTTGCAATTGGGCAACCTCTCCTTGGCAATTATTCATCCTTTACGGAATTATTGTCTCTCTTGGTGTTGGTGGGGCCTCTAATGTCGCTGCCTCAGTTGCGGTTACGAATTGGTTTACAAAGAAGCGCGGACTTGCCTTTGGAATCATGGAGGCTGGATTTGGCGCTGGACAGCTCATTCTTGTCCCTGCTTCACTTTTCTTAATATCGATGTATGATTGGCAAATGACAGTGATTTCATTAGGAGTATTCTTAATGCTCTTCGTATTTCCAATCGGCTTGCTATTTTTACGAAATAAACCGGCAGACAAGAATTTAAAACCAATTGGCGGAAATCATTTCGATGAAGAAAAAGAAGATCAACATTCTCTGGAAAAATCAAAACCATCATTTTGGCCCATTCTAAAGAAACGCCATTTTTGGTTCCTGCTTCTCCCATTTTTTATATGTGGATATACAACTACAGGGTTAATGGATACTCACCTTATCCCATTTGCTCAGTTATGTGGTTTTACACCTACTGAAATAGGTACAGCAGTCAGTCTTTTAGCTGCCTTCAATATTATTGGAACATTGATATCTGGTGTCATTGCGGATAAATGGAGTAACAGAAAATTCCTTACATATTTATATATTGGTAGAACACTTACTCTCATTCTATTGGCCATATTTATTAGTAATCTGGAATTTTTAACATTTTTCGTTAATAACCCGTCCTTATTAATCATCTTCGCTATCTCTTTTGGTGTCGTGGATTTTGCAACTGTAGCCCCTACGCAAATGCTGGCAACGCAGTTTTTTAATCGACAGTTGTTAGGGTTAATGTTAGGCTGGTTATTCTTCAGCCATCAACTTGGCTCAGCGCTAGGAGCTTATTTGCCAGGATTACTCTTTAATATCACTGGCAATTATAATATGGCTTTTTATTCGGCAATCATTTTGTTAATCGGAGCAGCGCTAATGTGCGTCATGCTTCCTGAACCTGAAAAGGTAAAAAGGGAGCCGAATTTATCAACAAATCAAATAACCAGTTGAATACTAATTGAAGTGCAAAAGTAAATTCTCATTATCTATATATAGGCAGCAATTATAATGAATCAGAAATCCCAGACTAAAACGATTCTCCATGTATTTGTATTTACCCAATATATTTAACGACCATTTTTCCATTAGCAGGAATAAGCTGCGCTTGCTCCTTCTTTTTTATCATTTTCAGCAGAAAAAATATTCTAGCCGAAGCTTAGGTTTGGCTTACAAAAATATAGAATCGTAGAAATCTACAGGGGGAACTTGGTCAAAAAGAGCAAACGCTGTTGGTAAAGAAATACGCTAACAAGTACGCTCTGGCCCTCCGGAATCCCCCGCTTCCAACAACTGACAATGGTTAAGTAGTGATTAGTTCAATTGTTCTCATCCGATGACAAAATTGAGTATAACTGTTGAAAGCGATTGATTGTGTAATCTGCAAAATCACTTTCATGATTACTCTCGGTAAAATAACAAGCACTTATACCTGCGTTTCTTGCAGATAATAAATCTATGTCTCTATCGCCTATCATCATAGATTCTGAGTGCAACATATTATATTTAGCAAGTAGGTAATGAATGGCATCAGGACTTGGTTTTCTTTCAAATCCCTGTTTCGATGTAATAAAGTCAGAAAAATACTGATCTAAATGATACTTTTTAAGTAATTTAATTGAAGATTCACCTCGATGGGTAAATAAATAATTTTTTCGACCTGTTTCATGGATGTATTTACAAATCTCCTCAATTCCATCAAATGGACGAGATAATGCTAGTTCAGCCTCTTTCTTTCTTTTCTGATATATCGTTACAAAATCTCGGTCAATATGATATTTCTTCTCATAGTATTTGAAGGCGGATAAAACAGATATTTTCATTTGTTTTACAATTTCCCCTAATGGCTCTTCCATATCATGCTCTTTTAATACTTCATTAAAGATGTTTGCCATTACCGGGTATGTATCAAAAAGAGTCCCATCGAAATCCCAAATGATATGCTTGTACATGATAACTTCCCCCTTATTAATTCCGTTCCTATTGCTGATTGCCCTTGTATCTTTGCATCGTTCAATCCACTGCAACCCAAAGGTTCAATCTTATTCTTCTAAAGCCTTATTTACTGCTTCAATAGCGTGGATAATCGTTGTATCAAATATAGGAACTTCCGAGTCATGTTGGTTCACGAGCAATCCAATTTCAGTACAACCTAGAATAATTCCTTCTGCACCTCTATCAGCTAAACTTTCGATGACTTTTTGATAATATTCTCTAGAGGAGGTAGTTATCGTTCCTAAACACAACTCATCATAAATTATATGGTTTATATTTTCTCGTTCATTTTGATTCGGAATTAAAACATGAATGCCATTCGCTTCAATTCGGGATTTATAAAAATCTTGCTCCATCGTGTATTTAGTACCTAATAATCCAACTTTACGAATATTATTTTTTTTAATTTGATTTGCTGTTGCATCGGCAATATGTATGATCGGAATATTAATGTTTTTTTCAATATATGGAATTACTTTATGCATCGTATTTGTACAAATAATGATAAAGTCTGCTCCGCCTTTTTCTAATAAATGAGCAACATCACCTAATAATTTTCCCGCCTTTTCCCATTCACCCGTTGATTGAAAATGCTCGATTTCTTCAAAATCAACACTATATAGTAAGCATTTTGCTGAGTGTAAACCACCTAATCTATGTTTCATTTCTTCATTAATATTTCGGTAATATTCAACTGAAGATTCCCAACTCATTCCACCAATTAGTCCAATCGTCTTCACAACCATTCCTCCATTTGGTATTTAAAGCCAATTATACTATAAAAGCTTCATAGAATCGATTTCATCACAATTAGAACCATGAATTGCCCTGGCGCTATATTAATTTATAATAGCAGGCGAAGAATTTATCGAGAATAGCCTATCCGCTTTGCAGAACTCGGATTAGTCCATAGACACGAACTTTACGGTTCTCTTAACGGACTGTTAAGAGTTCGTTCCTTTACTCAAGACGGCGCACATTTATTTGTTCGTTTCAACCAAATTGAATCAGAAATTGAGAAGATTCATGTACTAATTGAGGAGTTCTATTCTTACTTTGGTTTTGACTATAAGATAGAACTTTCTACAAGACCGGAAGAACATATGGGTTCTGAGGAAATCTGGGATAAAACCGAATTAGCCCTGGAATCTGTTTTAAAGGACAAAGGAATAAATTATCAACTTATCCAGGGGACGGTGCTTTTTATGGTTAAAAGATCGACTTTCATATATTGGATTCACACGGAAGAAGCTGGAAATGCGGCACTATTCAATTAGATTTCAAATGCCTGAAACATTTAACTGCAGTTATAGAATTGAAGATAACAAACTTCAACAACCAGTTATGATTCATAGAGTCCTCTTCTGGTCGGTAGAACGTTTTATCTCCATTTTAAATGAACATTAATGCAGGGGATTTTCCTCACTAGCTGTCACCTATTCAGCAAAAATAATACCTATAGCGGACTCACATGTAATGTACGCAAATAAAGGAAAATTACAGTTACAAGCAACAGGAGTTCATGTGGAAATCGATGACAGATCTGAAAAGATAGGATTGAAAATTAGAGAAGCAGAAACACAAAAGATTCCCTATATGCTAATTATCGGAGATAAAGAAATAGAGAGCCATTCATTGGCTATAAGAAAACGAAAAGAAGGAAATATTGTTGTGATGAGTATACAAGAAATTATCCAGCCATTCATGAATGAAATAAACGAAAATAACTGAGTTTGCATTTCAAACTCTGCTTTTATTTCGTATCAAATCTCTTCTTTAAAATGCCATGAATGTGGAATTCAACCTTTAGTAGTAATTGAAAAAATACAGCAGATGAGCACATGAAACAAACGGGATTTCAAAAAATGATCTATATTCGTTCCTCTTTTAAAGGCTTTGATATATGTTGATTTCCAGCTCATTTACTCTTCCTTTCGGCATAACTGAAAGGCTTGTGAAACCAAGGTTTCACGCGAAATGAATTATCAACAATATGGTTTAACAAAGCTTAGATAAATACTCTAAAGACTAAAACCTCACCAAACATTTGGCGAGGTTTTAGCTATCTATTTTTTCCCTTATTTAAATAAAATTATATCTCTGAAGTCTCTTCCCTTAGCTACTCTTTTTTTCTTCATTTAAAAGAAAGTTTCTTAAGAAACCGATTAACACTTTGCATTCTCGTTTCTATAATTGCATATTTGCTCGAATAATCCTTCTACTTAGAACCATGGATATTGACTCATAATGGAAGAATAGAAAATCATCCTCCCTGATAATTCACCAATTAATACAAAGCCTGTAACAGCAAGGACATATTTGATTGGAACTACTTTTTTCCCAACAATCATATAAATAACGAGGGTAGCCGGTACCATTAAGCTGCCTAATACTCGAACCCAAAATAGAATAGATGTAATTGAATTAGTTGCAGCCACCTGACTTTCTACAGCACCATTTGCCATCATGACTGAACTACTAATAGTCACTAATAAAGCAGCTATGATAAATACAAGATACATGCCTAATATTTTCATGACATTTCCTTCGTTCTCCTTAGTATTGGCTTTCAGAGAGAAGTAGGATACTGTTAATGCCCCAAGCAGAAATCCTGTTAAGAGAAAGTTTGCAAACGTTGTCCAGTTGTTCCATGCTGGATGGAGTTGCATTGAAAAATAAACGGTGGCAGAAGCTAAGACCAAAACAAGCCCCAGCAAGGCAGTTAATGTGCCGACAGCTTTACGTATTTTATCCTGCTCGACTCTTTTCCACCAAATATAAGTAAATACAAGTAAGCATAGGTTAAACAAAATAACGGCAATGATTTCACGGCTGAGCCAAGAATGACCTGTGCCTAATAAACTTGAATAACTTTTAAAAGGATTGTTTAAATGAAACATGGACGATACTGCCCCAATGACAGAAATGACGAGCGCAATATATACAGTTTTATTTAATATTTGTTTCCCAATTGTATTCATAAATTTTGGGTTCAGCCATTCTAATAAAACAAGTGCCATAATAATACCTACTGCCCACTGACTAAACACAGTAAAGATAACTAATGGAAATTCATATTCTCCCATCTTAAGGCCTCCTTTTCTTCTCAATTAGCAGCAATAATGACCACATTAGGTTGACTTATTTTATGACTAGGCATATTGTACATGCTTTCAACCACTTCAATATCATTTCCATATTCAGCCCGTAACTCGTTTATTTCACCAAATTTAATGATTTGGGCTGGACAGGATTCTACACATCTAGGTATTAAACCTTGATCAATTCGCTCAACACACATATCGCATTTACTTACCTTTTGTTCAACTGGATCGTATTGAGGTGCTGAATAAGGGCACGCCATTACACAGGAGCGGCATCCAAGACATTTTTCATGATCTTGTAGCACAATCCCGTCGTCTCTCTTCGTGTACGCTGAAACAGGACATACTTTCATACACTGAGGATCGTCACAATGGTTACATGACATCGAAATGAAATCCATTCGATTCGGATTTTCCACTCTAAACTCTCTTACTTTTCTCCATGTAATACCTTTGGCTGTTAAGTTTTCTGATTTACACGCAACAGAACAAGTTTTGCACCCATAACAATCATTTATATTAATCACAAATCCGTATTGACCCATTTATTTAACCCTCCTTTCTCACATCAACAAGTGTATTATTAATTGATGTGCCTGTACCTAGCGCCTCTACCGTATCATTTGTAACATAACTACTGCTGCCGCCTTGTTGTTCCCACCAACCATTTTGCAAGCCAATAATATGTTCCTTTATATGAGTGGTTACGATTGCTTTTGCGTGATGCTCACCTCTATCATTAAATACAACGACTTTGTCCCCATCATTGATATTTCGCTTTTGCGCATCTTTTGGATGAATAAGTACCTCTGGTTCACTTTGATGAACTTCATTAAGCCATTCCAGTGTGCTAAAACTTGAATGGATACTGCGCGGCATTTTGTATTGTATAGCCATTATTGGATACTTCTCCAATAATTTATTGGACTTATTTTTAATGCTTTCTTTTGAGCAATAATATTTAACTATTGGACTATGATCCATATCTGCCCAATCTTCTACAAATAAATGTGCTTTCCCAGTTGATGTTTTGAATTGACCATCTTTAAACGGTACATAAGGTGTTGATACTGGTTTAACTGGACCTTGTTTTAATTGTTCAAGTGTTACTCCCGTTCCTTCTAAACATGCTTTAATATGTTCTTCTATCGGCTTATCAAATAATTCTCCGACTCCAAATCTTTTAGCAATTTCAGTAAGAATCCAGTAATCCGGTTTTGCTTCACCTGGTGGTTCAACCGCCTTTTCCTTCAATTGAATATAGTGGCTACGAGTGCCTGCCATTAAACTTGTATATTCAAAAACGGTCGTTACAGGCAAAATTAAATCAGCATATAACGCGGTTGAAGTCATTAAACTATCTGCCACCACAACGAATGGAACTTTCTCTAGTGCTTTTCTTACCATATTGGTATTCGGTACCTGGGTCATCGGACTCGTGGTCATAATATACCAAAATCCAATTTCCGTTGGGTCTCCATTAACGATAGACTCTCCAAGTTTAGCAACCGGAATGTTAGCCACTTCTTCTGTTACTTCTGCTGAAGGAACCGGTGGATTAATATTTACAAATTGGGTTACACCACCTGCATCACAAACGCCTGCTCCCGGTTTTCCAATATTCCCAGTCAAAATCGCTAAATAGAATTGGCTGGCAGATACATAAGTTCCAAATTCAGTTCTTTGGGCACCAGACATATTTTGAATAATCATCGATGGTTTATTTTTCGCATATTCACGGGCCAAACGAAGAATAGTTTTTTTCGGAACATCCGTTTCCTTTGCTGTTGCTTCTACAGTCCATTCTTTTGCCTCTTCCTTAATTAAGTCATATACGGTTCTATATCCGTTTGGAATGGAAACTTCGTCTACACTTAGCGCCGGGGCGATATTTTTCTTATTATGACGTACAAGCATTTTTTGTTTCATATCATAAACAACATAGGAATCAGGATCTTCTTGATTTTCTCGAACAAGTTTCCCATTTTGGTCAACTAAATAAACAGCCCCCGTATGATTCATCAAAAATGATCGATCTATTAAATCTTCGTTGATAATAATATTTAACATTCCTAATGCAAGAGCAGTATCTGTACCAGGCATGATCGGAATCCACTCATCTGCCCTTGCAGCCGTTTCACTAAATCTTGGATCAATAACGATTAATCGAGCTCCATTTTTCATAGCCTCTTCATATTCCTTGAAATAAGCCTGCATTGTAACAGCCGGGTTATTACCCCAACAAATAATATATTGGCTATCTCGAATAGTATCTCTAGTGTCAACGTAACGAAATCCCACAATTGGGTTCATCGCTGCTGTTACTGCTGAGCAGCATAAGGAACCTGCAGGGCGCGTAGCTCCACCAAGATGAGTGAAAAGTGCTCCAGCCATACTGTTTGCAATCGAGTCCATATTACCAGATGCACTTTCCAATAATATTCCTTTATTTCCAATTTCCTTGATTGTTTTTCTTATATTTTCCTCAATTAAATCTAGTGCCTCGTTCCAAGAGATTTCTTTGAATTCACCTGAACCTTTTTTCCCCGTTCTTAACATCGGCATTTTAATCCGGCTTTCATTATTCACCCATTGCGTACGGCTCATTCCACGAAGGCAACCTGTCACATTAAAATCTTTACTAGCCTCAACTTTAACAATTTTCCCATCTTTTATAAAAGCCGTCAGATTGCAATGCAAGCACTCCATTGAACAAGTTGATCGAAAAACTTCATACTTAACCGGTTCGCTAGCAAGTACCTCTGATGGCGACTTTATCGCATCTTTAATAGCTATGCCCCCGCTTCCAACAATGGCTGCTCCTCCGATTGTTCCAGCAGCCTTTAAGAAAGAACGCCTTTTTATTCTTTTGTTCAACATTTCAGCTTGGCTTTTCCTCATTTCTTCTTTCATGAAACTCCCTCCCTCAGAGTCTAAAAATCTTGAAAGCAACAGTAACTTATTTTTTTCTACAATGTGCAATCAATAACGGCACTTTCACATATTTTCCTTTTACCTTCAAATCGTTGAAACAAAAATGATAGTTGTCATTTTCGGACAATTTAATAATTTCAAGTTCAGCTTCTTCCAGCCATTTCTGAAGCTGCTCTGCTTTAAATCCTGTCCAAAAATCATGACTTTCCTTAAAACGCCAATTTTTATTTGTAAAAGTAAGATCAGCGATAACTAACTCTCCACCTGCGACTAAAGTTTTGGTCATCTGTTTGATTGCCTTTAACGGATTAAAAATATGATGGATGAGCATGCAGGAAAAACCAACATCAACTGATCCTTTCATAAAAGATAGATCCATACTTACATCAGCAGAAATTGTTTTTACATTACTGAGACCATAATTTTTTTGTAAATTTGTTACTGTTTTGAGCATTTCAATCGAATGATCGATTGCGAAAACCTCTGAAACTAAAGGACTAACATCTTTTATTAAACTTCCTGTCCCAGCACCAAAATCTGCTACAATGGAGCTCTTATTTAATTGAACTAATGACAATAAATATTGATTTAAATTTCTTGGATATGTTTCTCTCCTGAAGTCTTCAAAGCTTTGGTGAAATCCATTGAAAAAGCCTTGAACTTTCGTTGAAATTTCCTTCTCAATATTGTTTGGATAATCTAAAATATCGAACCAAGTGAGTAGCATTCTTTGTTCATATAATGATAAGGGAAGTTTTAAGAGATCTGGATTAAACTCCTTTAAGATTTTCCTGATGAAAGCTTGCCTCGCTCTTTTTAAAAGGGAGCCAAATGCCTCTTCTGTGATATCTAACAGGTAAGCGCTCTCTTTGTAGCTCAATCCTTGGAGATCTACTAAACATATAGCTTTTTGATGCTCAATTTTAATTTCTTGCAGCATACTTCGGAGGAATTCTCTAAGCGCTTTTGTCTGGATCTTTTCCTCTAAAATCTCCCTACTCCAAATATTTGAAGTCACCTTTATACTATTTAAAAGCACATCATCCACTTTCTGTAAATATTTGATCGATAAATAATGAGCTTTCTCTAATGCCCAAACTTTTACTTTCTTCTGGTCAATTGAAGCATCCATGTCAATATTCTCACAAAGACAAGTAAAAGTTTCTTGAACAATTTCTTGAGCTGCATCGATATCATTTAATAAGTTATAAACATAATTAAATATATCTTTATAGTAATATTGATAAAAAGTAGCTACTTTGCTCATGTTTTACACTTCCCATGGGGTCCAATCGATCGATTTACCCATATTCTAAAACACTTTTGACATAAGCTTAGCTTGTTCGTGAATCATTTCACAATAATGATAAAAGAAAAAGAAAAAATTATGAATTCTTTATTTTAACCGACGGGGAAAATTAATTATTTTTCCCTATACGCACTAGATTTGAAGGAGATTTTATGAATCTGTATGATAATATCAAAGGGTCAATAGAAAATAAAAAATGAAAAGAGGTTTTTGCCAATGACAAGTCATACCGCCGAACGTTTTATTCAGGAATTAAAGCAACATCAAAATGAAGCAGATATAGAAAAAATGAAAAAATTTTTTAAAGATTCGGAGGAAAGTACGAAATGTTTTGGTCTGAAAATGCGCACCGTGTTCCAAACTGCAAAACAATTCATAGATATGCCTTTAATAGAAATCGAACAGCTTCTAGAAAGTAATTATTACGAAGTAAGAATGGGAGCAGTAAGCATTATGGATTTTCAAGCAAAAGCCAAGAAACAATCCGAAGAGCATAAACAGGCATTGTATGAGCTTTATATGCGAAGACACGACCGAATCAACAATTGGGATTTCGTCGATCGTGCAGCTCCTTCTGTTATCGGCTCCTATTTGCTTGATAAACCGAAAGATGCTCTCTATAAAATGGCAAGATCACTTAATATTTGGGAAAGAAGAACAGCGATAGTAAGTACGCTAAGCTTTATCAAGACTGGTAACACGGAGGATACCTTTGCAATTGCTGAGATACTAGTAAAAGATTCGGAGGAATTAATCAACAAGGCTGTTGGAAGTTTGATTCGGGAAGCTGGTAAAAAAGATGAGGATAAGCTGAAATCTTTCTTGAACAAACACGCCAGCACTATGCCTAGAATTACCTTAAGATACGCCATTGAAAAGTTGGATAAGAGTACAAGAGATTACTATTTAAATTTTAGAAACAGTTAATGCTATGCTTGAGTGAATGATTAAATGAGTATTCCTATTAAAAAGGTCTTTGCTAAACAACAGAGAAACTTCTTTCTATGAAATCTGCAGAACTGACCTCTAACTCAATTAACCAAGAAAAACCTCAAACTGGAACTCAGAAAAAATTAAGCCATCGAAATAACACTCGTTATCAGTATCGATTTTTCAAAGCGACCCTCACCAACATGGTTATAGAGGTATAAATTAATAATAAACTTAAATTTTTATTGCTCCGGTGATAAACTGACCGTTTAGTGAAATGAGATGCGGATGAACAGTTTCTCCTTTTATAAGAATTTTGCAAATGGGAAATAAAAATTAGAGTGTTAAGGAGTGTCCCAAAAGTTAGACTTTGCACCGCCTCAAAAAAAATTGAGGAAAGTGAATTTCTTGAAAAGCGGCAATACCTTTGGAACAACCCCTATAGGTTGTAGGAAATCTACGCTCCTTTTTTCAAGGATGCTTCAGAATACCTACAAATTTTTTACAGATCATCATAAGTGATCAGTTCTACATTTAATTCTTCAAGCCATTTTCGTGTTCGTGGGTCGCACAACATATCCACTTCCATTGGTCTTGGCAAAGTAAGCGAGGAATTTCTTAAAATAAAGCCATCTAAGTATCCAGGGTGACAGACAAACATACAGTATCCTCCCTTATCTGCCTGTTCAACCGTTTTCTTTAATGACTCAAATGGGTTATAATCCATATCCGGCGCTATCGTTTCCATATTAATGCGAACTTGTTTATGGTTGATTTCCACCTCCCCTTCCATGGAAAAAGGAGAATACTTTAGTCCATATTTTTGCGCAACAATCTCCAATCCTTTAAAGAAATTATCACTGGCAATTGCATGCCCATCAATATAATGTGGCTTCTCTCCCATAAGCTCAATATACCTTTTATATTGAGCTTCAATCTCAAGGATCACTTCATCCAACACGACAAAATCTACTTTTGCCTGACGATATTCCTTTGATGACTTAAATTCTCCCTTCTCATTCGTAATACTTGGTATCAGCGAAGGATCTGTCAGAGGTTTGCCCACGGAAATATTGGTATGTTGTCCAAGACAGACATCCGTATCTTTTAATAACATAAGTCCATGAGAAACTGCAGGCATGTTCATCATCACCCCAACACTTCCAATAATGCCCTCTTTTACACTTTTGGCAATACCATAATTGACACCCTCAGAATAGCCTAAGTCATCAGCTCGTACTAATAATTTTTTCATTTTTTTGCTCCTCCTTTTTTTCGTATTGTCAAAACTTTTATAAAAAATAGGTTATAAATGACCTAGTTAGATGGCTTTGTAAGCAAAAAAATTGCCACCCCCTGAATTCTAAGGATTATTGAGGTTACCACACACCCAAAAATCTTAGGATGGAAGTGACAAGTTGTACCCTCAAATATAATCTATCTATTAACTTTTATAAACTATCAAGAACAAATCGTTCGAACATTGCTTCCTCTTCTTGTGGGGAAGAGTATGTTCGATAAACTCGTAGAAACGCCCATAACTAAATCTTTTTGAAAGCTTCAGGTGGATGAACTTCCCGTCACTGTCGTCCCCCGAAAAACTTGACTTCTCGCGGAGCAAACCTTTGAAACCAGTTCGAAGACATAGAAACGCAAAAATAAAAGTCTCAAAATCGATGATCTACCCACAGTGTGGTGCTCCATCTGATTACTAATATGCCAATAATGGAGCCAAAGACCATTTCAATGTATGTGTGTGCCTGTCTTTTCAGCGATAAGAACCGTTTTTTTTCTAAAGTGGCTATTTTAAAATGCCCTCACTGTGCCAAAACGCTTGATAAGATCAAGGAGCGAGAAGATTTTCACATATTTAAAATAATGCCTGTTCTTACTATTCAAAGGAAGTTAAATGCCCTGTCCTCAAAGGAGAAAAAACAGTTTTAAAAAGACCCGCAAGCTTTTAACTGGAATATTCCCATTTTGACCAATAGCATCTCTCATCGAAAGCTAAATCACAATTACTTTGGCGCCGTCAGGGGTAAAAATAAATTTCCTTCTAATATTTTGATCACCGAATGAGGACACACTTTGCTTTTTTTAACGTTCTTTGTCCTTATGAACCCTCCATGAGGACACGCTTTGCTTTTTTTCAGCTTTCTTTGTCCTCATGAACCTTTTATGAGGACACACTTTGCTTTTTTTTGGCCTTCTTTGTCCTCATGGACCCTCTATGAGGACACACTTTGCTTTGGTTTAGCTTTCTTTGTCCCCATGAACCCTTTATGAGGACACGCTTTGTTTATTTTTAGCTTTCTTTGTCCCCATGGACCCTTTATGAGGACACACTTTGCTTTTTTTTAACGTTCTTTGTCCTCATGAGCCCTCTATGGGGACACACTTTGCTTTTTTCAGCTTTCTTTGTCCTCATGAACCCTCTATGAGGACACACTTTGCTTTTTTTCAGCCTTCTTTGTCCTCATGAACCCTTTATGAGGACACGCTTTGCTTTTTTTCAGCCTTCTTTGTCCTCATGAACACTCTATGAGGACACACTTTGCATTGTTTTTGCTTTCTTTGTCCTTATGAACTCTCTATGAGGGACACACTTTCATTATTTTTGCTTTCTACGTCCTCATGCATCCCTAGAAGGGAAATCATCCAGAGTTATCAGGGCTGCCAACGATGCCAGCCCGATGGACAAAACTCATTGAGTTCGCTTAACAATGGATTACCCAACAGAGGTTTGCCTCACATTTTGTTTAGCAGAGCCCTTGAGTTTTAGAGCTGTTCAGCAATCGGCGGAGCGAACTCTTGACAAACTGAACTTACCAATGGTTTAAAATGAAAATAGCCAAGGGCGATTTGGTATACCTTCTTTCTGTCCTCTTCACCCTTGTTACTCCACACACAAACCATTGGCATGTTGGTCAAGATCGATTGCGTGACCTTTCCACCTAATAAATGGGAGAGAACCTAAACATCTAAGTAGTTTTCATAGAACTTTGACACTACCTTTTATTTATCAATAACTCTAAGTATATTTAAGAAATATGCATGATGTTCTCTTGCCTTTTTCTCTTACCTTTTATTAAAACAAATTCATTAGGAAATTTTTCAGAGTTTGTTACAATAATGGCAGTTGTGGTTGCATAACCAGCTTCTTCAATTTCAGAGATAGAGAATGTCATGATCGGCTGCCCGCATCTTACTCTTTCTCCTTCTTTGACTAACGGTTGGAATCCTTTTCCATTCATTTTAACCGTATCTATTCCCACATGAATTAACAGTTCTATCCCTTCTTTGTTTTTAAGAGCAATCGCATGTTTTGTAGGTGTGATTAACATGACTTCCCCGTCGAATGGTGCATATACTTCACCTAACGATGGTTTCATCCCACATCCTTTTCCAAGCATTCCTTCTGAAAATACGCCATCCTCTATTTCTTTTAGGGAAATAACCATACCATCCATTGGGGCGAAAATATCACCATTTTCTTTCTTTTCATCCTGAATTTTATCAATAAATTTTTTGAATATGCTCATGTTTACCACCCTTATTGTTGTTTTTGGATAAGAGGATCATCTTTTTTGAAGCCAAAGAAGTAAGTGACAACCGCAGCAACGACAATTGAAATAAGAACGGATATAACTGCATGAACAAGATTGGCAGTTGAACCACCAACATAGCCTAATATATTAAGGAAATTCGCAACTGGAATCATGGCATAAGCCGTAACACCAAAGAGTCCAGCATAAAACCCACCAGCAAAACCTCCGGCAATCATACCAAGTAATGGTCGTTTATAACGAATTCCAACACCATACATCGCAGGCTCTGTAACACCACCAACCAAGTTTGCAACAACATACCCAAAACTTAATCCACGTTGCTCCTTATTGCGGATACGCAGCGCAGCGCCAATTGCCATACCAGCTACAGCAAAGCTTGCTGCCGTCGCACCAGGTGAAACTAACGCTTCTTGACCACTGTTAGTGAATACAAGGATCAGCATAGATATCATAACTAAATGCATTCCACTCAACACTAAGAACTGCCAAATCGCGCCGATAATAGCGATAGCTAAGAAACCACCTACATCAGAAAGCCCTAAAATTCCGTCTGAAAAATAATGACCAAGAAAAGAACCTGCAGGACCCAACACGGTTAGAGAAATAGGTAGCATTACAATAATGGTTAAGCTAGGTGCAAAAATCGTTTTTAAAATACTTGGTAAATGTCTATTAAAAAATCTTTCAACATAACTCATTACCCATACAGACATAATGCTTGGGAGAACAGTCGATGAATAGCTTTGAACACTTGTAGGGATTCCGAAAACTGAAAACTCATTCCCCTCAGTTGCCATTGACATCAATGTTGGATGTAGCAGTATTCCTCCTAAGAAAATAGCAAGTACCGGAGTGGCACCGAATTTTTTTGCAGCCGTATAAGCAACAGCAATTGGGAAGAAGTAGAATCCAGCATCCCCAACAAAATCAAGTAATATATATATATCGCTTTGATCACTAATAAGCCCCAGCATACTTGGACCAAGCAATGCAATTAAAAATTTAAACATCGACGCCGCAAGCAGCAGCGGTATGAGTGGGGTAAGAGAACCTGCCAACCCGTCGAGAATTCCACTTCCGATGCTCTTCAGTGTGATCTTTTTCTTCGCCAGTTCAACATTATTATTTTTAGCGTTGTTCTCAAATCCGCCCACTTCTACTAAGCTCTGGTATACTTTATCTACCGTTTGCCCAATAATCACTTGAAATTGGCCACCTGTCTTCATGACTCCAATAACACCTTGAATTTTTTTAACTTCCTCCTCGTCAGGTAAACTCTCATCCTTCAGATTAAAACGGAGCCTTGTCATACAGTGGGTTACGTGGCTGACATTGTCTTTTCCTCCAATTGCTTTTAGCACATCTTCTGCTACTTTTTGAAACTGTTCTTTTTTAGTCATCTTTTTTCCTCCTATATAAAATAAAAAAACCCAAAGCCAGGATGAGTTGGATCTCAACCTAACTTTGGGTGATGCCTCCCTAACGAGTAACAATCCCTACTATTTATATTTTGGTATTCTTTATAATCCGATTGATATGCATCATTAAATACAAAATCTCGTCATCTGTTGTTTTTGATTCCAGCTTTTCATCAATAAAATTACCTATCATAAAAGCACAATCATACACCTTTTCATTGTTTTCTTTCATTACTTGCAAAATTACGGAATTGTCATTCATAAATTGTGTTTCTTCTTTAATTCTTTTTAAATAATACCTCATATGCATAGCAAATCTATTATAATTAAAGCTCGCTCTATCTATGTTTATCGAGAAAAAGCCTTCAATCTTGTCTGCAACTTCGGAAATTAATGCCTCTGTATCTGGACCCTCTGTTACAGGTTCCTTTTCTTCTTGCGCATTGACAAAATGCATCGCAATATTCGTAACTTCACTTTCGGGTAGTATGGCGCCTAGCCTTTTTTTGACCAATTCTACAGCATATCTGCCAAGATTCGTTTCAATCGGATATAACTGCTCAACATCATAAGAAAACAGCATTTGCATTTTTTTATACTTTTTCAAACGAATAATGGCGAAATTTATATGATCCGCTAACCCAATTAACAGATTTGGATTGAGAGGCGATGAGAGTGTCTTCCGAGCTTTATCAACAATTAGTGCCGTTACCTCAAAGATATTTTCTGGAATTTCCTCCATCAGATTATAAAATCTATTATCAATCCGATAAAATGTCATAGAAATCGAACTTAAATCCTTTATTTCATATGGCATTGGCGGAAAACCAATTCCCCTACCAAAAGCAATTAGTTCTTTATTATTGTTGTCTGTACAGATTGCTACGTTGTTATTAATTTTTTTAATTGCCTTCATCGCTTAACTCCCATATAGATTATTATCAATACAAAAAGCCCTTTGAAGCATACCAAATAAAGATAGGTAATGCCTCAAAGAGCAACAATCTCTAAGAGTAACAATCCTTTAAAACGCAACCATTCTGTTAACGCTTACGGCTATAATAGCATAATGCATTTTGCTTAGCAATACTTTTATTCACTTAAATAATGGAATTTTCTAATTATTAAGGATAGCAGAAACATATGGAAGTGTAAATAATAGTTTTGAATGATTCTCGATTTCTAGGTTCAAACTAAAAATTGGATGCTGCTATAGAAACAATAACTGTTCGAAGGAAAGATAGTCAGTATTTTTTGTTTAAAGCAGCATAGTTTCCCAATAAAATACTGTTAGTGCGGCATTGAATTTACCGCAAGATAAACAGCCATAAAAAGGCTAAAACAGCTTAAAAGAATGAGAATAATAAAGGCAACCTTTCTACCTAAATTCCCCAAGAAAAAGATATTAACTGTGATGTAATAAATAAGCGCACTTCCACCAATAAAAAACAAAATCTCCTTCGTGTAATCACTTGAAGGAAGCGGATTTGTCAAATTAGTCAATGCCAATCCACCGAAAATGAATATACCGAATATATTCAGGAGTTTTTGCATTCTAACTTCTTTATTATATGTAACTTCAGCACTCTGAGACGTTTGGATTTTGGCCTCCATCATGACACCCCGCTTAATAAAATAATTATACGAATCATACTAAGTAAAAGATTCGTATATACTTAATGTAATGTATAAATCAATCTTGCTTGATTATTTTCAAGGACAAGAAACAAAAAAGGGTATATCCCTTTTTTGGATCAACGTAACTCGCTCATACTATCACCCATTGTATAAATTCAATCTTTTTTCACGGTAGATACCCCTAAGCCTGCAACAAAATAGAGCGCCCCATTAGTTCCTGAAAACACCCATCATTAACAATTTTTATCGAATAACACTCGAGTTTCAGAATATTTTTCTTATAACACCTTTATTGCTAATAGTGGGCATAGTGCTTCTCTCCCATCTAATAATAAAAGGTGATAGAATCCTTCTTAAACTAGACTGCCCCCTTTATAGTTGAAAAAGCCGCCTGGTTTTAGCAGCTGCTGAGCGCCTATCCGTTCAAATGCGTAACTTCACCACATCTTAGAAATTAGGACTATTTACATATATTAACATTTAGAGGCTTTTTTATAGTATAATGATACTTGATAAGATTAAGGTCTATTAAAAATGAAGTGGATAGGAGATGATAAAATTGAAAAAAGAGATTTTATCAGTTTACTATCTTAGAGTATTCGCTATGCTTTCAGTAGTTCTTATTCATACAACTGCTCAATATAGACATTTATTTGCTGTGAACTCTTTTCAACATCAGTTTTATCATTTTTTTAATAATATCGTTCGTGTTGAAGCTGGGATTTTTATTATGTTAGTAGGTATTGTTTTTTTCTATGCCTACAGAAATAAGCCATTTACTCCAAAAGAACTTTATCTGTATGGGAAAAAGCGTTTTATATTTATATTGATCCCTTATATTGTTTGGTCACTTATATACGAGATGGAGCAATTGTATTTAGGAACAAGAATTTTTAATATTGGTGATATATGGGAGCGCATTCTAACCGGCGGCAGCAAGTATCAATTGCATTTTATTTACTTAGTCGTTCAATTTTATTTACTGCTCCCTTTCATCATCATGATTGTAAAGAAGTCAAATCTGCTAAAGAAATATCTTTGGGTGATTGGAATTATCCTAGAGTTCTTTTTCTTTATGATGAGAGTAAATTATGGCTGGGATAATGTCCGTTTCGTGAATTCTTTAGGCGCATTTTTGCTTGGAGGCTGGATTGGTCTTCATTACGATGAAATTAAGGCCAATCTTAAAAATAACAAATTATGGATTTTGACAGCTTTATTTTTATTCACAAGTATTCCAGTTGTATTGATACGATATCAAAATATGTTTAATGAACGAATTGAAATTCCCGAAAGCTTTTACAAGTTATTGTCTATCGGTTTTATTGTGGGAGGAAGTTTCTTTTTCTTTTATTTGTTTGAAAAGCTTAGTGCTATATTCAATGAAACTACGACAAAAAGGGTTAAAAATGTTGCATCATATTCATTTGGTTTTTACTTGCTTCACCCACTTGTGTTATACCAAGTCATGAATTTCCTTCCTACTAGGGGAACAGGTTTGTCATTTCATATCATGGTTCCTTTACAATATATCATTACTATCTTTTTCTGTTATTTGATTATTTGGTTTGTTCATTCATACGTTCCGTTTGCAAACTTCTTGTTTGGAAAGCTTCCTAATAAACAAAAGCCATTTTGGAAAGTAAAGCATCAAGAAGGAATAAGCGAATCAGCTTAGAAACGCTGTCCTCTTCTAATTTAGCCCTTGTAAAAAGAAATCACTACAAGAGTTTTTCTTCTCTGTGATAAACATTGTCAACATGCATTCATTCCATTATTCACTTCTTTTGCACTACACTTCCAACTACTAAAATCTCTCACATATTTTCTATTCATTCATTTGGTCGTAAAGATATTTCCGGGTTTTGTGAATCTATCGGCAAATTTTTGAATCCTATTCCAAAGAATTATCCATCATTTTCGGATGTTTATAAAAACTTACATTACCCTACCTCTGTTCCCCACTTTTTCTCGTCCTGGACGAAGAGAATGCCTAGCTCGTGGTGGTCACCTTCGTATAGTGCCCGTTGGACGAAGCGTATTTGCTCTTGTGCATCAAGTACTTCCAGTTTGCAATGGGCACGATTTCGCTGCAAGGCCGTGTAGAATCCTGTCTCATCGTGAACGAGACTTCCATTCACTTTGAGCACAAGTTCACCGACCTGCAGCCCCATTTTACTTGCAGGCGATTCGGGGAGAATACCCAATATCATCAAGCCATTGTTACGTTTGGAAAAATAAAACGGCAAACTATCGTCGGTTATGCGATGTCTTAAGGCAATAAATTCCCTTCCTAGGATAGCTAACGATACCGTAACGATCGCTAAAATTGGGAGCCAATAGCTTCCGATTGCCATGAGAACCAAGAGAAGGCCTAAAGCTATCACTTTTTTCCCGACAGCTTGGACAGCTTTTATCGGGAGAATGCCCTGGATCCGTTGATGAAATCCTATTGTAAATGGAACGAGGAGCAATGAAAAGCTTTCTGATCCGATTGAAAAAACTGGCCACCATTCGAATTGGGCTTGTAAAGATGAGCCCGGGATTATCAAAAAGACAGGAATCATCCACAAACGCTTGACTTCATGTATTCCAACACGCTGTCCTCTTTTGCTAATGGTAAGCTTAGGAGAGGTTCCTTTTTTGCCGTTCATGAATATCAAGATGCCCTCACCAATGACAAGAAGCGCCAAAAGAATGGCGATAGACGGATAAATTTTCTCCTCTAATTGGAGAAACGCATTCTGAAACAGTGGTACTGACCACTTTTCTCCCCCTGCAAAAATGGTGAGGAAGAAAGCAAAACCAATCGTAAAGACAGGTGATAATAGTCGAGGATTCATGGCAATGCTTAATACCAAAGTAAGAAGTGCCACAAAAATAATCGTTGCAAATGGAATCGCTAATCCAACCCCAATCATGACGACAGAAATTCCAAGTCCAATGACGATTCCTAATGGTAGGAGCTGTCTCAGCTCAAAATAGGCATTCTCCGCTCTAACACTGAAGTTTTTTCGTTCTCTTTTAACTCGTGATACACCCAATACGGCTGCTAAAAAGAAACTGTAATAAAAAATCGGATGGAGAAAAAGTTTAAATGTACCCTTTAAAAATTCCATGAGCCAATCTAGTCCCACATCTGCCACCTACCTTTGTTCTAAATCTATTAAAATGATCCATTCATCTACTATAATGTAAAATGAGTTTCAACTTTTATTTTACCAAATGTTAGGGAGATAAGGCACCTGTTATATGAGGAAAGCAGCGATTTTTTAAAAGTGAGAGCATTCTACATTAAAAACAGGCAATAAAAAACCCTTAAAGGAGGTTCCTTCAAGGGAAGTTATTGATATTGTTTTAACTGTTGAAAATAGGCATCTTCATGGACAAGATCTGCTTCTCCATTCCAATCAAGATAAAGCTTTGCGACTGTGAAGACGAAGACGGGAAGCAAAAACATATTCAAGACCATTAATGCCCAGTTTGTAATGGCCATCAGCCCCGTTAAACCAATCGCTAAATAGGTTAATAAAAATGAAGCAAGAAAATCAACCGCAGCAAAAAGAAGTAGCAGTCCGCAAATATTCATAAAATGCTCTTTCCCAAACGCGATAGATTTTTTCAAAACTCCCTTTAAAGAGTCATCCTCTGTCACTTTCACAAATGGCATTCCCATCGAAAAGATTAACAAGACGAGACCAGGAATAATTAATAGAAAAAAACCGATTGTCGTTAAGATAGACACAGGAATACTAATTACATATAAAAAGAAAGAATATCGCAGCATATCAACATATATTTTTCCTGTATTCACCTTTTGCGTTCTTGTCTCTTGGACTACTAAACTAATCAGTGGGATTAAAATTAAAAAAAGACTCATGATCATAAAAATGCCTTGAAACAAATTACTCCAAAGGGGGATATTAAAAAAAGCAAGCGGAAGAGAAACAAAATTCACGACAATCGTATAAATAAGTTGAATCGGTAAAATAATCGTCAATCCTATTAATAGGACGCGCCAAAAATTTCTTTTATAAATCGCTAACGCTTCCTTAATTGATGCTAGCATTTCGTATCCTCCTACCTTGGGTTTCGAAGCTGTTTCCATACTTGTTCAGCATTTTCGTGCTTTTCAAGAGGAAGATCTTTCCCAAGTACCATTTTTCCTGTCTCTTCTGCTTCTCTAATATTTTCTGGTGTGTTTTTCATCATGTTTTTTTGATATTTTTTTAAGTTTAAATATAAACCTAAACCAATAGACCATTTATTCGAAGAAACATAATTCCAAATGATCTCTCTTTCTTTTTCTGTACGTAATTGAATTTCATTTTGTCGATAAGCAGCTCGCGATAGATCAACAATACACTGTCTCATATCAATTTGATCCTGCTCTGTAGCAAGCTCTTCATGATTAGTTCGATCCCAAATCTCAGTCGCCTTTTGCACAGTCATCTCGATATTGGACTGCTCCTCTAAAATCCTCTCCGCTGTCATTACATATGAATTGTATGAACTATTTAAATCTGTTGGTAATTTTTTCTTTAGATCTTTCAATATGTTTAATAATTGCTCATAATTTTTTCTTTTATCAGATTTCACCCACTTGCCACCCACAGCAATAAGAGATTCAATTGAAATATTGTAGTTATTAAAAATTAGAGCTTCTCTTTTTATCTCATGGAAATACGGGACAGTACCATCCTCTTTCATGATCAGTTGTTCCTTGGCAGGCGCAAACGTAAAATAATAATAATATTCACCATTGACTTGAAATTTTGATGGAAAGACGTCTGGCTTTTCATTTTGTTTATAAAAATTTTTTAGAGATGTACGAATATGTTCTGGAATATTCCCCATATTAAGCATGTTTGTTGCCTCCATTAAAAACTTCTATTCTTTGAATGTCTTATCATTTTTCTTTCAGTGGAGGATTTCTCAATCCCCCACCTATTTGTACTCATAAACCAAGCATAACAAACCTGCTTTTAGATAGTAAGCATCCTATTACCCAAACCAGCCTGCAATTTTCTTAAACCCAGATTTCACGACATCTACTCCGCCTTTTACAACATTACCTACTGCTTTTGCAGTATTAGCAATACCATTTCCTACTGCTTTGACAGCTTTAACAACTGTATCCTTATGTTTCACAATCTTTGCTCCTGCCCAAAGTACTCCACCAGCAATCGCAACGCCTGCCGCAATTGGCGCTCCAACTCCTGTTGCAGATAAGACGACTGCCCCAGACATGAGGGTTTCGCCAAGACTAGCAAAACCGTCTACAGTATCTCCATTGGCAAAATTCATGATCGTTTCTGCTCCTGAAATACCCGTACTAATTGCAGCCATCCACGGGGCAGCTTTTCCTGCAATACCTGTCCCCATATCAAAAGGCTTTGTTATTTTTGAGAAAAATGAACCTGAACCAAGAGCTGCACCGCTAAAGCTGCCACCTGTAGTTGTTGCAGTATTCCAAATGGATTTAATATCCGTCCAAGAGTTAAAAAACCCGCTTATGTGCTTAGCGTTGTCTACTCCTGACCATATATCTAATCCTAACTTACCAAGGCCCCCGTATAATGTGTTCCCATCAAACATATTTCCTAGCTGATTTTTTATGAGACTCTTCGCTACACTTTTACTTAAATTCTCCTCATAGCGATTCCAATCAATATCAATTAAAGTATGTTTATCGAGTCCCTTTATAGCTGGAAAGATCATGCTGTTCGTGATAAATTTAAGCCCTTGGTATGCCGGATCATCACTAAATGGATACTTTTTCGTACCCTCGGAGCTTGAATCCCCTTGATTCTGATCCGTTTCACCACTACCGGTTGTTGGAGCATTCGTGTCATAAGATGGATTTTCTATAGTAGATGGATTCGTTGTGGATGGTGTGGGATTTCCGTTTTGGCCGTCAGGGTTTGTTCCAGGCGTTCCCTCTGTGAAATTTCCTGGCGTTGTTTGACCCGGAGTGTATTGCCCCGGAGTCGCTCCTTCACCTGGCACGAAATCGCCTGGATTAAACTCACCTGGACTAAAGGTTCCTGGTTGAAAATCGCCCGGAGCAAATTCTCCTGGGCTAAATTCTCCTGGTTGAAAATCACCTGGGGTAAACTCGCCTGGCGAGAAATTACCGGGAGTAAAATTCCCAGGGGTAAAATTTCCGGGTGTAAAGTTACCCGGAGAGAAGTTTCCAGGTTTAAAATTCCCTTCGGCAAATGTAATAATAGGAAAGAAACTCATAAAAACAACCATAACTGCCATAAACACAGCAGTAATTCTGTTTATCCAAACTTTTGTCTTTCTTTTCATCCGCTCCATCCACTCCTTTCTTAGAAAGCTATGATTGAACTCTTACCATCCAGATACCTCAATAAACGAAATAACCGGACCTTTTCCCCTCTGCGGAATATCGCTTTCTCCGCCAAACTGAATGCCATCATGATTAACAGCTTCAAATTTTGTTTTCGCTATTACTTCAATACGGTTTTCATCATATAAGAAGTTCCAGTCAAAATCGGTCACCTCACCAGAGTTCTCTGCAATCGTATTTCTTATCACGGATGGAATAGAATATTTTGCAGAATCTATTGCAGCAGAAATTTTAGCTGGCAAATCCTCATCATCTGGAATTTCCTTGCTTAAGACATCATTGACCGCTTTAATATAAGCCTCATTATTTGAAAGCCATGGATTGGAGGCTTTAATCGCAGACTCTTTGTCACGCACCTTATCAATGAGCGGCTCGTATTTGAAAATTTCAACACCATCTTCATCAATGCCAATCAGCACTTTTTTCACATGATGTTTCACAACGCTATCAATTTTTTCATACACAACGCTCGTTGCTGCTATACTGGCATGCTCTGCGGCAATCGACGCCTGTTCTTTCTTTGTAAAAACCATGGCAATATTAAGCACTAGAATTAACATGATCCCCACAATCGCAAAACTGAATATCGTTAAAATAACGCCACTGCCCCGTTCATTGTCCAAGTATTTCTTCATTCAATTACCCTTCCTGAAGCAGAGTGAGTCAGTTCCACGGACGCAACATTTCTCCACTCTTTTGGTACAAAAACAAGTCCATGTTTCAATTTTACTTCTGCGGTAAACTCTTTACCTGAATGTGGGGGAACATGAAACTGTTCAAATGTCATAATATCACTGTGACCAATTATATTCTCCGCCACCTCTTTTGCTTCGAATTCATTTTTGGTTACAGCGTATATTTTCGCTGCTTCATTTACAGCTGATTGAGCTTGCATAATCGTAATGCCTGAAGCAACAGCCTGCCAAAGTAATAGCATAAAGAAAAGGTAATAGGGCATCACCATAATAAACTCTAATGTGGCAGACCCTTTTTCCTCCTGAATTTTCTTTCTTAACTGGAGCATTCTTCCACCCCTTAATATCAACGCCTTTTCATTCTTTGACAAAGTACAAACCTATTGATCAGTATTTTCTACATTGTTTCTATATATTTCATTAATCTCTTTTTCTGCATCCTCGAAATTTTTCTCAGCTAATGCACGTAAATCCTCACGTATTTGATCACCGATTTCTATTCCTGTACTAAATCTTTGATCTACTTTTTCAATCAACTGCTGATATGCATCTCTGCTTATATGGCCTTCATCCCGCAATTTAATTAATGGCTTTGAAAAATTTAAGTTTTCACGACGGTTCGCTTCCATCCATTCAATATGGTAGGCTGGGATATTCTTTAAAAATTGATCTAATTTGTTCGAATTGGCTGTATTGATGGATTTTTCCTTCCATTCTTTCCACTTGTCAGCGATGTCCTTCGCCTTTTGGAGCTGTTGTTTTAACTCTTCCGCATTTCTTGCATTCTCGTAAATTCCCTTAGCTGCTTCAGCCACTTCCTTTAGTTGCTGCTGTCCTTTTGAATCGACATCAAATCCGATGACGTTAACAATAGGCTGAATATTTGATTCCGCAAGCTCTTTTGCTTTAGCGATTGGATCCCCATTACAGGTTTCGATCCCGTCGCTAACCAAATAAATAATATTTGTATTGCTTTCACTGTTATACTGAGATAAATCATTTTTTGCTTGCTCAATCGCATCTGCCAACGGTGTCCAACCGGCAGGATTAACCCCGCTCAATGCTTGTTGAAGAGCGTTTTGCTCATATGCTTGCATATCATATATAAGTTCATTGCTGCTGCAGGAAAGCTCTTTATCCTTCTCTTTCTCTGTTCCCTTATGTCCGTAAACGCGGAGTGCGATGTTTGCTCCTTCAGGTAGCGAAGAAGCAAATTCTGTAATGGAGTCTTTAGCGATATCCATCATTGTTTTCCCATCCATTTCATTCCCCATACTGCCACTTGCATCAAGAATGATTTGTACATTCAGTTGCTCTTTAAAATGAAAACGCTCATCTTCGAGCTCTGGATTTCCGAACGATTCAATCTTTACTTCATCAAGGGCATCGGCAGGATTAGGGTAGTCCTCATGAAGAAGGGAAAGCGTTTTGCGCCAATATAATTCAATTTCTTCCTCTGTTGGTTCTTCACCAATTTTAGGTAGCTCCCTAAATAAACTAACAACTTCCTCTTGTTCTTCCGTTGGCAAATCAGCATATAGTTTTCCAGCATACAGCCCTGGTTCAGCGTTGATATATTCCTCGGCAGTTGTGGATGGTTCAGGAAGTTCAGCAATAAGTTCCTGTATACTAACAGCTTGCCCTTCCGTTTTTTCTTGTTGCACTTCATCACCATTCTCCGGTGCATCTGATTCTTTTTTCTCACTGCAAGCAGCTAGAACACTGATTCCCAAAAGAAGAATAATGGCTAATACATAGCTTTTTATTTGCATAAAAAATGTACACTCCTCAAAAAATGATAGTGGCAATTGAACCATTCAATTACCACCACCTTAGGTGTCTACTAAATAATATGTACTTCAAGTACATCTTTACAGGCTGTTCTGGACCTTCTCAATAATTTTATCAACAAGACCCTTTAGACCATCGCCATCTTTAAATGCAGCCCCCAGTAATGCAGCAATTGTGACAACAACTGCAGCAACTGCAACCCACTCAAGTGTTTGTGCACCTCTTTCATTTTGAAGAAGCCCTTTGCACTTCACATACATTTCAATACATTTCTTTTTGAACATTTGCCTTTCACCTCCTTTCAAGTGAATTCTCTTACTCTGTTATTCTGCTAATTTTTACTTAAACATGTTTAGTAAACTGTCATCACCGGTGAACATATTTAAAATAAGCAGGCCTCCGATCAAAATCATTACCGTCGGCATGACAATAAATGATGTAATCATGGTGATTTTCGGAGAGGCCTTTGCCGCCATTTCCTTAATCTTCTCTTTCTTCATTTGCCGCATCTCGTTTGCTTGTATTTTGAATGTTGTTGCGACCGGGACTCCCAGCTTGGAGCCTTGAATTAATGATTTAATTAATGACTGAAAAGCGAGATTATCATTTCGCTCCAGCATCCTCCTATACGCTTGCTCCCTTGGTACTCCAAGATCGATTTCCTGATTAAACCTTGAAAATTCTTCACCTATTGGTCCTTGAAAATATGGAACAATTTCCCTTAATGCTTGATCCAAGCCAAGTCCGGCTTGAAGCGTGACGCTGACCGTATCAAGGAAGTCCGGTAAAGAGAAACCAAGCTCATCCTGCCTTTTTGTCGCTTTTCCCTTCAGCCAAAAAATCGTTGCAAAATAGCCAATCAAAGGCAAGAAAAGAATTAAAAATTGCGCGAATGGGAAGCCGATAATCATTAACAATACTCCCATTACAAAGCCTACAAGCATCATAAATATTTTTAATCCTTGAAAACGTTCAACCGTTAAAGCGTATGGATACCCTGCTTGTATTAACCATCTTTCTACTTCATGAGATTCACTGAAAAAGTTGATTCTATTTCCTAGCGCAGAAAAATCATCGGCATAATAAAAGGTCTTTTCTAAAATTTTTTCTTTTCTCGTTTTCCCGCTCTTCATGTCAAAGCGATTGACCATCACATTTTCATGAACATGCTGTTTTAATTCTTGTTTTTCAGTCAAGTAATCATAGAAATACTTGAGGCCGGTTGCCAGTAGAAAAAAACTAATGACCACACTTATTAAAATCATTCCATCCATATCATTACACCCTTATATCCGTTACTTTCTTTACTAAGAAGAAAGATAATAACGTCCCTATCACAAATAAGCCGAGAAGAATAATGCCAATTCCTGAAAACAGCGGATCTAAAAATCCGTCTACTAAATTATTCATAATGAGCAATAAAAATATTGGTAGCACAGGTACGATATAAGCGATATATCGCTGCTCAGCAGTCATCGTTTTGATCTCTTGCAAAAGCAGTTTTCTTTCTTCCAATGTTTGCCCCATTTCATCTAGAACCGCATGCATATTTCCACCCGCATGCTTTTGAATCAAGAGCGAGGCAATAAATAATTTAAACTCTCTGGATGGAATTCTCCTTTCCAAATTTTTTAACGCCCGATTAAAATCAACACCGAGTTGAAGTTCTCCGTATAATCTTCGGAATTCGTCTTTTGCTGGTTCATTTAATTCTTGGGCGCAAATCCCGATGCCTTGTGTTAACGTCATTCCGGATCGAGTAGAATTGGCAAGAATTCGACAAATTTCCGGCAATTGATCATTCATTCTCTCTTGGAATTTATTTTTTCGAATCAAAAATAAGCCCCGTCTTACCATTTCCATTAGAACGATTGAAATAATAAGATTAATAGGAAATTTGATGGAGAAGAAACTGTTGAGCAATAAGGCTGTTACGCTGACACCTAAAAGTAAAATTCCATAAAATTCTGACGGCATCAATTGGATATTAGCCCGTTTTAACTGAAGATTTGTTTTCTTCCCATACTTGGTTTCATCGAATTTATCACCCAGAATCAAAATAAAACTTTTTCTCGTATTCCTACTGCCAAACCACTTGCTTACTCTGTTTCCCCATTCTTTTTTAGAAGCACGATAACCTAAGAGATTGTAGGCGCTCCATAACGCAAATAAAACAGCTAAACTATAAAGAATAGATATAATCACTATTCTTCACCTCTTCCTCTGCTTGGAAAATGGATTCATCAATGGCCGCTCCAAACACTTGTAATCGCTCTAAACAGTGAGGAACGATTCCTGTTGGCGTAAAGTAACCTAGCACTTTTCCATCTGAATCTATTCCCGTACGTTTAAAGCGGAATATTTCTTGGATTTCCGCCTCTCCATTCGGTCTCTTGACAACTTCTGAAATCGATATAAGCTTTCTCTGTCCATCAGGCAAACGTGTTCCTTGTATAATTAAATCTAGCGCCCCTACAATGTATTCACGAATAACCTTTGAAGGCAAATCCATCCCTGCCATCACAACCATCCCTTCTACACGTTTCAATGCATCGAGTGGAGAATTGGCATGGACCGTCGTAAGAGAGCCTTCATGTCCAGTATTCATCGCCTGCAGCATGTCAAATGCCTCTGCACCGCGCACCTCTCCAACAATAATTCGATCGGGCCGCATTCTGAGGGCGTTTCGAACCAATTGTCTGATTGTGATTTCACCAGTTCCCTCTACATTCGGCGGTCTTGCTTCCATGCCAACCACATTTGGTCGACCAAGCTTTAGCTCTGCTGAGTCCTCGATTGTAATAACCCGTTCTCCGCTTGGAATTGCCCTTGCTAACGCATTTAATAACGTCGTTTTCCCACTTCCTGTTCCCCCAGAAATAAGGACGCTCATTTTGGCAAAAACGGCTGCTTGAATAAATTGTGCCATCGCTTCATTTAATGAACCAAAGTCAAGAAGATCACTCATTTGATAAGGGTCTGCTCTAAATTTCCGTATTGAAATCAGCGTTCCATTCAAACTGACAGGTGGAATAACCGCATTGACACGGCTCCCATCAGGAAGTCTTGCATCCACCATCGGCGAACTTTCATCGACGCGCCTCCCCAACGGGGCTACGACCCGATCAATAATATGTCTAACATGAGCTTCATCGCGAAATTGAATTCCCGTTAACTGCAGCTGCCCTTTTTTCTCAATGTATACTTGGCTATGACCATTAATGAGAATCTCGGTAATTTCATCATCCTGAAGCAACGGTTCTAATGGGCCTAATCCAACAGATTCATCAATTAGTCGGGTTAGGAGAATCTCCTTATCACGCCTGGAAATAATCACTTTTTCCTCTGACATAAATTGGCTGATCATTCGTTCGATCGCAAGTCTCATTTCTCCTTGCGTCAAACTTGTCAGCTGTTCAAGATTCGTTTCACGGAGCAATCTTGTTTTATAATGTTCAAGCAGTTCATCAACATAATGACTATCGTAAGAAGAATAATGAACTGGACCTTCTTTACTTGCATTCTCTATTTTTTTCTCTGAACGGTTAAATAATGACATAAGAGGGCCTCCTCCTTTCTCGCTCTTATCGCAACCTACATGCAATCATCTCGGAAAAACCTGTTTATTTAAGAATCGTCAGTGTCCACTTGCGAATATCCTTTGCGAGCGGGATTAGCTTTTTCTCTTTTGGCACCTTTCTTAACGGTTCTCCTTTGTTGATAAAGGACTGGACCCCTTTAATATCCCTTCTTATTTCCGCAATAACTGGAATTCCTATGAAATTTTTTAAATCACTGGGAGTAAGCTCGTTTTCTCTCCCCTTCTCATTGACGACAATTTGCAGCCGTCCATCCGTATCCATTCCTAATCGATTGAATAGATCCTCCACATGCTTAAACACTTTAAAGGAAGGTGTATCGAGGTTCATAACATAGAAAATTTTATCTGCCTCTTCTAACGCTACATATGTATTTGTGTTCATATTCGAAGGGAGATCGACGATAACGAAGTCATAGCTTCTTCTGCATGCTCTCAACAACTTTGTAAAAAAATCATCGTTTAACCCTTCAGCCACTTCAGCATCTCTTGGACTTAGTAATATTTCCATTTTCGAATGGGGCTCTTTTTCACTGACATTGCGAATATGGTTTTCATTTAGCTCATTGATTACTGGTTTTAAATCGGCAAGAGACCGATTGCTTTCAAGCCCGAGATACATTTCAGCCCCGCCAAATTGTAGGTTCATATCAATATATAAAACTTGTGATGTTGATTCTAATTTAAGCGTTTGGGCAAAGGTGCTGGAAATCAGCGTTGAACCACTGCCACCTTTTCCACTGTAAAAGGAAAAAATCTGGCCTCTTCCCCTCCGAAGACCTCCTTGATGCGGTACTAAGTTCCCTTCAATCGTGGCACTTTGCTCTTTTGCAATCAGAAGAATCCTTTCGATCCTGTCACTAAATTGGCCCATCTCATCGGGGAGAATAAAGAAATCTGTTGCTCCCGCTCTCGACGCATCTCGAAGCAAAAGAAAATCCTGCTCTTTTGCAATAAAAACGATAATGATATTTGGATACTCACCATGTATATATTGAACTAGTTCAATCCCTGACTCATCGTCTGGATTAACTAATAAAACGACATCCGGAGATAAACGATCGATTTCCTTCCTCACCTCAGAAGGAGCAGCCTGAGTTAAATTAGGATACATTTGTAATGCTTGTTGAATAATCTGCTCACTTATTTGTTTATCATCGCTAACAAGCAGAATACTGCTTTCCGTACCCATATCCAGTACCTCCAACATTTAATCTATTTTCTTTTCTAGTGGCATTTGCTCTATCATCTTGTTGATCTCACTTTTACCCTTTCGTTATGCATCGCTACAAAGCAATAAAACCCTAGGATAAGGAGCGCCCACTCCTCATTTGATAGAATCATCAGGAGCATCAAATTCTCAACACGATTTTTTAACAAAGCCCAGTAAGTAAAAAAAACGAACATTTGTATTTTATTTTCATAAGCAAAGGATCATGACAAAATATTTTTAAGGTTTAATCATGACGATTTCATACTTTAACTAAGACATGCTAAAATCCACTCAATTAATCTTTACTCTTCTGTTTTTCCATTTTCACTCTTCTGCGGGGCTTCTTTTCCTGCTTTTTTATCTACCTTGTTTTCCGCAGCAGGCTTCTTCCCTGCATTCGTCTGTTCACTTGTTTCTCCCTGCTCCTGTGCAGGCTGTTCATTCGTTTCTGCCTGCTTTTCGGCAGTCTCTCCACTTACTTCTTCAACTTTATCTTCCTGTCCCACATTCGCCTTTAAAACTCTTATACTATCTGCGTAATTTTGCATATGTATTAATTTAGGAGCGTCTTCCTTCGAAACCTCTAAAGCTACCCCTCTAAACTCAGATTTTGTTTTATCCACTCGAAATACATGTACATCGGTCATATAAATTTCTGTTTTTGGCTGACCATCGAATTGTTGAGAAACAATAATATCAACCCGATCAAGATCTTCTAGTTCCTGATCAAAAGAGACTCTTTCATTTGCAAAAAGTGCGACCAACCGATGATTTGGATCCCCAACCTCCGAAAACGGCTTTAATAGATTGGTTGTAATCATATCTCCTTCAAATAGCGGCACTATCGCTACTTTATTCGTTATCTCCCTCGGGTCTGTAACATGGGTATCTGTAACAAACTTATTAGGAAGGTCAATCGTTTCCACCATCTCAGGCGTAATAATTGTTCTTGAATTGATATCACTTTTAGCAACAAACACCTTTGTGGTTCCACCTAAGTTGGCATTCAATTCATTTACTTTTTGTAAAAACATAAATCCAGCTATCGCTGCAAGTATTAATGAAATCGAAATGAATATGATAGCTCTTCTTTTTGACTCTAACATCCAATACCTCTCTCCTAAGTTTTTGAATAAACTGATGTATAGTGATACTTTTCACTTGAATTTTTTCCGAAATATTTCCTTATTGCCTATATATTTACTACCATCCGTTCACATTTCCGTCAAACTTTCTTCAGCATCCTAAAGAAGTCTACAGATAAAATAGTCCTACGGAAATTTCGAATTCAAAATTTCTAAAAGGCATAAAGGAGGATCGATTTTTAGGAAAAAAGTATAGGTTGTTTTTAATTACAACTAGACATTTGGTAATTCTTTTTATGTTTTATTACAAATGTTAAAATTTTTAGTTCTTTTATACGATTTTTCTAAATTATTCCGTAATACTATATATATTTTCCATATCCTTGAAAACTATGGATATATATGGATGGGATTAGGTGTTATTTTGCTATATTTTTTAAAATTTTTGGAAAGTTGCTGAGAAGAAATTAATAGGGTATGGAAGTAGATTCACATAAGTGCTTGGAGGGAGGTGGGATGGGTCTCTATAAATCTCGTCATTATGGTCAAAAGTCCCGCACAAACTCTCACAACCATGAGGTATATTTAATGATTTCCACTGCTTTTTCCGAGAAGCAATCGGTGCTTTTCGCATCTGTGACCATTCATCTGACTGCTACTTGCGCAACGGTTACAATCAGTCCGTTCCGAGCATTATCCAAAAAAGAGCGCCAAGTCCTATTGGCAATCACCTTAAGTTGATGACGCTGAAAGTAAATAAATAATTTAAACCAAGGCTTTTTGATGAAACGATAGAAGAAAATGAGCCAAAAATTCATCAAAGCCTAAAAGAAAAAGACCATAAACAAATTCGATGAAATCGAGTATGTCTATGGTCTAAACAAATTTTGTTCATTGTTATAATAGTGCTGTAACATTTAAAAACTTTTACATTAGTCAATTTCATAATTGCTCAAGTTTTACATTGTAAAATCGATTCACATAAATAAACTTTTCTCAAGATCATTGTATAATTTAAATACCATTACTCTTTCACCGGTACGAGAGCTTATATCTGTATGAAAGCTTTTCACTTTTTCCCCAGTTATCGTTAAGATTATGTTCTTAAGATCTTCAGCACCAGATTCAACTAGTTCTGAACGAGTCTTCTTGATTGTTAATAATCCTTCTTTTGTTTCGCAAACGGTATATTCTGCTGGTGTTAACACACCCTGCAAATTGACAATAATCATATCGCGTAATATATCTGTTTTCACAGATAGAGAGCCGCGTCCAAGAAAGTCCTTCTCCCATTGAGTAATAGCCTTGCTTATCTCGGATTCATAAGAACCTTTCGTCTTCTTCATATTCAAAACATCTCCTATAAAGTGAAAAAATAATTTCAGTTAAACACTCTTCGCAACGGTATATGAACTTGTCACAGTCAGTAGCTTCTGCATGAACCATCCCATTTTAGCATTTCCACTTTTCACTGCAAATTCACACTGTTACCTGAGGCGAGACTTCCACAATTGAGGGTTTCCCATCCTCATGATCAATAATTAAACCCCGAACTTTAACATTTTGCGGCACTAACGGATGATGATAAATGATATTCACACATTTTTCAATCCGATCGTGACTATTTTCGTTTAACCATTCATGGACCGTTCCCCTTAAAAATTCCGGTCTGCTATGTTGGAAAAGGTAATCCAAAGTTCGTATTTTCTCTTTCATTGAATCAAGCTCGATAAGGACATTGGCGGACAAAGCTTCACTATTTTTCGTTCCTACGACATAAATCTCCTCAACCTTTTCCTGATATATCGCGATGATAATCGACCTCATTATATCTCCATAAGGATTTGAGATGACCGGACCATAGCATTGAATCGTCAGCATGTTTTCCGGCAAAATATTCGTTATTTCCTGTAAAAGAGAGTGCCAGTCACATTCAATATCCGTCAGAAATAACGCTTTTTGAGCTTGTTCTAAATTCACATCATTCGCTCCTTTCCTTATATGGCTCATTTAACAGTTCGTTAATTGTGTATGGCTGCCAGTTTCGCCAATGCCCCTCTCGCTCAACACTGGCAAGCCGAACCCATCCGTTCCTTACTTTTTGTCGAAATGTTGAATCGGTTTTTAATAACCGTTCAATATGTTCACTCGGTGCTTGTATGACAATCAATAGCCGAAGCGGAGAGTGATAAGCCTCAAAATCTGTCGCCATAACTGATTGCCAAGGGAGGCCAGTCAACAAATCACTCGCGTTTCCCTGCATGACACCAAGGCCTGCTGTCACCGTTTGGGTGGCTTTGCTTCCACTGCCATAATAATGAGGTGCGACCGTCGAAGCGTAGTATTGCAGATTAATCCATTGAGCCACTGTTCCAGGCCCCGCAATAATGCTAGCTAGTAGAGCACCGTCTGCATCCTCTTGCCAATCATAATTATGGAGGAATGCTCTCCCTTCCAAGTCACAACCTTCAGTCAGTTCACGCTTTCCAATGATAAAAGCGGCATTGCGCGCTAAGCCCCACTCAGGCCGGATTTCACTCCAATCTTCGGCAAATCGTTTCGCCTCAGCGCTCGGTTTTTTAAGCTGCGATTGGAGTTGGGGCAATTGGGCAAGTCGCGCTGCATTTGCCTTATGACTGACGTCAGGCATAATAGCCTCAATGCGCGCAAACGCTTCTTGTGCAGCTTCGGTAAGCTTGGGAACATAAATCCACTCTAAATCATCGACCGTCGTCCTATGCTCAGCGGCAACGAAAACAGTGTCATCAGGTATTTCTATTCCTTCATAAGTAAGATTTTCTCTTACTTCAGGAAGATTGCATAAAGCAGCAAAGACCCTTGCATTAAAACCACCTGCAGCACCACCACAAGCGCCACAATCGAGGGCAGCCGCATAAGGATTATTGGTACTTTGACTACTATGTCCACATATGACAACTAATGGTGCGAAATTTTTTGTTAAACCCATCATTTTTAAAGTTTGGCGTGCATAGTTCACTTTTTCCTGATCCGCAAATCCAACAGGCAACCCAACTTCCCTCTTATCATCATGATGAAGCGAAAGCTCTGTATTCGGCTTACGGAGCCATCCCTCACGCAGATTACGTAAGAAGCGTCCTGCCCTCCTAGGGACAAAGCTCCGCGCTGCCATTTGCAGGCTAAGCCAAGGTCCACTCAGTTCGGGTAAGAGCAGACTCGCCAGGACATTTTGCTTCATCGTTTTAAAAGTATAGCTTAAAGAATGAACTGCCTGCTTTCGGTGTTGATATAATTGGAGCTCATGCTCTTCTGCCAGCTCCCTTATTTTATGCTGAGGCTTCAGCATAATCGGCAAGGAAGGATGACTGTGAGTATGCCCAAGCCCACTGGTTGCAATCGGTAAGCCGAAAAAACCAGCAATTCCAATCGTTTCAAACGGACCCTCTTTTTCGAGCTGGCGACGAAAAGGTTCCGAACGGGCATCAATGCAAAACGCCAATTGAGCCAAAGGTGTTTTTTTATGGCCGGTCTTATATTGACTAGAGATCATCTTCTGCCTTAATCTCTCTTCATGTGTTTGCTCCCACGCTTCTAACCAAATTTTCCTGCGAAGTTGATCATCAAAAATGGATGCAAACGATAAATATGCTTGTTGTTGTGCATCAGACATCTGTAACCATTCCTCCATTGGAAGCTCTCCCCAATGAAGCCATGATGCTAACAGTGAAGCAATGGAAGCCTTATATGCAACTCGTTCATTTGTCAAAGGCATGTAAGGATGGATAAGCGCCCATTCCATCGAAATTCGCACTGCCAAATACTCTGTTAACAACTCCTGTTCTGCACTTGATTGTTGTGAGCGCCAAAGCATCATTCCTGCCCATCCAGGAAGGGAAAGTAAATGTCCCTCAAGATAAGGTTGGATCTCTGACTCTGAGATTTCTAATGCAAGCAGCGCTGCCTTTAGCGCAGTTTGTGGCTTTTCTGGCCACCCCTTGAGACTTTGACGCTGGTTTTTACTAAGTGCCGGATCGTATTGGATCAGGCGCTGCCATGCACGATAAAACCCTTTTTCACGATTTGGCATTGTCCATCCAGCTTGAGAATCATCCAAATATAATTTGCACCACTTGATGATATGGTGATCGAGAATGTTAATTAACCTTTCACGACTTTGATTCTCTATAGATGAGCTCAATGGTCGCATGGTAAATTTCCCACCAGAACCGCTATTTAATTCGCTCAGATGGGCGACCGATTGCTTGAGTTTAGAAGATGACAAGAGCTCGGTTGGCAGTGGCTCCAATTTAAGCGCAGCCTGACAAAATCGCTCTGCCTCATCCCGTGGAATAGGAAAGGAATTTGAATCAAGCCAATGCTGTAAAGCCCTTTGCACAAATTTCTCATCAATTTCCCCTTTGCGTTTTGCCGCAAGAATCATTAATGCACTAGGATATATATCAACGTCACGGGTTTCTTTTAGCCAACTCGCCACCCCGGCAAAGGATTGTTTTTCCAAACCTAGCCACGGACTGCGTGCTGCAAAGGTTGAAATCGGCCAGAGTGGAGCGATTACCTGACTTGCCGCAGCAATTATCGCACTCATTTCTTGAAAATCGCTTTGTGAATCCTTTGTTTTCGAGGATTCCTTCATTAATACAGATGTCCCACTCATCACTGATTACCTCCTTTTTGTAAATATTGTTCAAGGTAGCTAGGATGACTGTCTACAGATTTCGCGTTTGCCTCACCCAATTTAACTAACCAAAGATAGAGCACGGCAAAGAAAACAGAAGATTGATTACGGGCAATCCATGCACCTATAGCACTACCAAACAGTAAAAGGCAAGCGACAATGATGACAACTGCCATTGGGGGTTGGACACTCTGAAACGCGGTTGTTTGCAGCAACTCATAAAAAAGATGATGGATCATAACATACACAAGTGCAGCGCCTCCAAGAAATAAGAAACCAGCACTACGGCCAATCCTTCCTTCCCCAAAAGCGACAAGCTGTGTCCAAGAAACAGACAATGACCATCCTATAATTAAAGCGCTAATCAATTGATATCCTTCTCCTGGAGCCATCAGCCAAAAAGCTACCCCGGCAACAATTCCTAATGCTCGGCCAGCGAGAATCCATAAATAGGAGGCTCTTTCATTAATTCGATTCGATACCTCAAAACGGCGCACTGCTGAACCGGATTGTAAAAATAGCGTTGCTTTAAACAAACCATGTAAAATAAGGTGGATAATGGCTGCTATATATGCCCCTAAAGCGCATTGGATGAGCATAAATCCCATTTGTCCAATTGTAGATCCTACTAACTGACGCTTATAGTCCACCTGAACTAAACTAATTCCAGAGCCAATCAAAACAGAAATACCTGCAAGTATAAGTAATGTAATCGAGGCAATGTCTCCATTAAAAAGAGGTGAAAATCTAGTAAGCATAATTCCGCCTGCATTTACTAAACCAGCATGCATTATCGCCGAAACAGGTGTCGGTGCTACAACAGACTCAATTAACCACCTGTGGAAAGGCCACTGCGCTGCTGGAATAATCACGGCTAACACAATCAATAAATTAATCCCTGCTCTCTCCCAGTTCCCGAGCAAAACTAAATTTTCAATTGAAAGCGCCGATGACAGCTGCCATTGCCCGCTAGCTTGAAAGAGCCAAACCATTGCCAATACTAAAGAAAGCCAGCTTAGTAGAAATAAGCGCCCAGAAACCTTTGCTGCTTCACTCACTACTTTCCATTCATGGTTTAATCTTATAAGGAGAGTTAAACCTGTAAGAGTTGCACCCCAAAATAAAACCATTAAACGGAGATCAGCACTCAACCAGGCCATGGAAGCAGCACCTGTAGTCAAGGTAAAAAGGGTAAAATATTTACGATAAGCACGATCCCCTAGTAAATAACGAACAGAGAAACGTTGAATGATAAAACCAATTGCAAGCACGAAAAAAACCATTAACCATGCTAAGGAATCTGTGTACCATGGCCCGATTTGACCATTGGCACTTGTGTTTGTAAGTGCCAACACGGAAATTAAAGGCGGCAAAGCCACGATCCAAATGTGAACACGAACAAAGCTTATAGGTACCCGTGGATGTAAAAACACTAGTCCACTAAGCCCCGAAATAATCAACATGATTAAAAAAATGATCATCAATGAAGACATAGTAAGTGAAACAAACATTTTGATTTCTCCCTTTTCAACTGACAATTCACATTTATGAATAATAGCGCAAAACAAAAAAGAATGAGGCTCACTAAACAAATTCTAAAAACAATAAAAAAAACCGACAACTTCAGAATTCAATAATCTTTTTAGACCATTGAATTCTGAAAATTGTCGGCTTCACTCTAACTAACTTTAATAAAGTTTTTTGAAGTGCTACCTCGTTATCAACTTTTATCGTAACTTCCATGTTAACAAACAGTATCATTTTATTTTACTTCTCGATTCACGTTACCCCTCTTTTTTTATATTGGAGTTCTTTTTCATTCAAATCAATATAAACTATTAAAAGAATGCTAAAGCGCCCAACACGATAAAAAGCACGAGTAAACATCTATCGATAATTAAGTTAAATATAAAGATAGGGCAAATTTGCAAAATAGTCAACCGGAAAGCATCAATAAGATTGAACTTAAATGTTGAAAAAGGGAGGGAAGAAGGCCAATCATTCAAGCTCACGAAACTTTACGATAAAAATTTTTTATAGGCAGACGTTGCTAAATATCCTTTTAACACCCACGCAAATATTCAATTCATAGATTAACGTCCTCCCGGTCAGCATGCCAAGATGCTTCTCCTTGTCCAGTGCCGCTCTTTTCAAAGCTTGGCGCGGCAATACAACCAATGTTTTCAATCAGCCTGAATAACTGCATTTTTTGTCTACACTCTCGACTCGTGGTGATTGCACGTGATCACGATAAACCTTTTAGTACGATACCCCATTGCGGATATGGGTTTTCTCAAACTCCGTCATGTTCGGATCGAAATATTTATCTGTATAGGCAGCCACAAACTGATCCTTCTCTATATAGCCAGACCCCCATGTCGGGTCCATCGTAAGCCATTTTCCGTCAACCTTCACTTCTACCCATGCATGATTTTGTGGCCAAAACCCGCCTAGTGCTGTCCCTTCAATAAATCTAGCTTCCATATTTACCGCTCTAAGTAAAGCAATTGCCAAATAAGAATAATCTTGACAGACACCTGTTTTTTCCGCAAGCGTTTTAAGAGCGCTATCATCCCATTCGAATTCTTTATTTTTCATCTTGCCAACATCATAAGAAATCGTCTTTGTAACGTAATCGTATACCGCTTTCGCTTTCTCACGCTCGGTCGTTTTTCCACTAATGATTTCCTCTGCCAGTTTTTTGATTTGCGGGTCGTTCGACTCTATACCTCTCGAAGGAAGAAGATCGCGTTTATCCTCGCCTGTAGACTCTAGCTCAAATTTCGCAAAGCCGAAATAGCGAAAATAATTGCTGTTTTCCTCTTTAATCTCTGGAACACTTACAGTCACCTCATAGGTGCCAGATCCAAATCGTAAATAAAAGGAGTCGTCAAAAGAGAAGTTCTCAACTGGAATGACATCCAGTGCTGTATCCTCTCCCTTTTTCGTTGTAACATAAATATGGGTCGTATCTTTAGCAAATTCGGCGTTTTCATCTATTGAGCCTTTTATATGATATTGTCCTTCCGTCACCTTTCCTCCAAAAGTCGGGTACTCTAACGTAACCCCTCGCTCAATATAAGTATTGGAATATTCAATTGGCTTCATCACTTGCTCGGACTCATTATTGACTAAGATTTTCGTGCCAACCTGATAATAATCTTCCCGTTCTTTGTCAGGAACGAGCACTTCTAACTCATGGAGTCCTTTTCCGAAAAACAGTGGCATTTCATATTCGAATTTTCCATCCTTCACAGGGATAACGTGCTTCCATTGCTCAGAATCCTTCCTAATCACTAGCATCATTTTTTCCCCATCTGCTAATGCCGTTGCTTCACCCTTTAATAAGAAAATCTCACTTTCCTCCACATAACTTGTGTCCATGTCAACGGTCAATTCCGCACCATACCCAAAAGGAGTATAGGTTAAATCTCTCATCATCTTTGGATTGACGTTTATCACTTCAAAGCTTGCAGTATCATAATAATAATTTTCTTGATCGGTACTTGGAAGTTGAACCGTTACACGATAGTCACCCTCTCCATTAAAAAAGTGAATCGTTTCCTTAAAAGCTCCTTCCTTGATTGGAACATAATATTCATGTTCCATTCCAGCCGGACCTTCTTCATTTGAACGAACTTTAATCCATGCATAGTCTGACTTTAACTCATTGAATTGTTCAATTTCCCCCTCGATCTTCACTTTTCCATTGGCGGCAAACTTTTGATATTTTGGATTGCTAAGCGAGGCACCAATTTCCTCACTATATGAAGTCAATTCAAGAGGAACCAGTTCCAATTCACCATTTCTTTGTTCAACCAGCTGTTCGTATTTATCCTTTTCTTCTTTTGCTTTAGAATCACTTATTTCTGTATTCGCACATGCTGTCATCAAAACGAAACTAAGCAAACAGAAAAAAACAAATCGTAATCGCATCCGTTTCATATTCTCCTCCTTCATACATCCGTTGTGCATTCTTTTTCTAGTCGATAAGTTTTACGTATTTCCAAATCAATAGTTTCTAAGACTTATGAACTCTTTTCTCCCTATGAACAAGGTCCCGATTTCACCGACGAGTGCTATGACCTCCAAAACAGACTTTGGAGGCTCCGCCTCTTCTACAAATTTACCTTATGATAAACGATGACTATCATGCATTCACATTTTCGTCAGACTCTCTTAAAATCAGACAATATGAAAATGCGTACAAAATAAAATTTTTGCATCCAATTGCGCTTATTTTTCGTCTATACCATTATAAGCTTTCCCTAAAGCTTATTTTGACGATGACCGAACAAAGCGGCTTGTCATCACAGCAAATAAGAATCACGCATCTGCTATAATAAAAGAGAAGAGAAATACCCGTCTATTTTTAAAATGACTTCATAAGAATAAGAATGCAGATCTTTATAGAATGAGGAGATTTCAATGGAAAAATTAAGACCCCTATGGGAGAATATAGTACGGTTTTGGAAGAGAATGCACATCACGCAAATCATCCTTTTACTAGGTTTATCCTTTATTTTATTTACAATCATTTATTTTGCCGTCTTGGCAAGCCAAGCGAATGTCGAATCATTAAAAGCTGGCTTAAGCCAATCAACAGTCATTTACGATAAAAATGAAGAAATAGCAACAGAAATCACGACCAACAGAACGTCTGGAGTCGAGGTAGACGAAATTCCTGAACATGTTCGCAACGCAGTTGTCGCCATTGAGGACCATCGTTTTTACGAGCATAACGGCTTCGATATAAAAGGAATTACGCGCGTATTTTTCAAAAACCTTTTAGCTGGGAGAATTACTGGTGGTGGCAGTACAATTACGCAGCAGCTTGCCAAAAACGCGCTGCTATCACCTGAAAAAACGTATCGACGCAAAATAGAAGAGTTATTTTTAGCTGTTGAGCTTGAAAAAACATATAAAAAAGACGAAATCCTTCAAATGTATTTAAACCAAAGTTACTTTGGCAGCGGTGCATGGGGAATTGGTCAAGCCTCTAAAAAATACTTTAATAAGGATATTCAAAATGTATCGATTAGTGAAGCGGCCCTTTTAGCGGGACTCCTTCAATCGCCATCTGCAAGAGATCCGTACAAGCATTTAGATCGGGCAATAGAAAGACGCAATGTTGTCCTTTCCCGCATGCTGGAAAACAAGTTGATTTCTGAAGGAGAATATGAAGCAGCTAAAAAAGAAGAGGTTCATTTAGAAGATGGTGGTGGCAGTTTTATTAAACGGGATTACCCATTTTATGTCGATGCTGTCTTGGATGAAGCAATCAGAAAATACGGGTTAACGCAAGAGGAAATTTTAACAAGAGGCTATCAAATCTATACCAATATGGATCAAAATATACAAACTGCTCTTGAGAAGGTATATGCGAAGGATTCTGTTTTTCCAAAAGGAAGAGGCGGTGAAATCGTTCAAAGCGGTGCTGTCATGCTCGACCCTCATAACGGTGGTGTACTTGGACTTGTCGGTGGTCGTGGAGAATATGTGTTCCGCGGGTTTAACCGAGCCACGCATTTACAAGCCCAGCCTGGTTCAACGCTGAAGCCATTAGCGGTCTATACACCTGCCATTGAAGAAGGCTATCTCGTGACATCTATTTTGCAGGACGAACAGAAAACATACGGCAAATATACTCCTACTAACCCAAATGGCGTATACAAAGGGGACGTCCCAATGTATGAGGCTGTTGAAAATTCGCTCAATGCATCAACAGTATGGCTATTAAATGAAATTGGCTTAGAAAAGGGGCTTGACTCCTTAAAACGATTTGGGATTCCTTTAACTGATGAGGATAAATATTTAGGAATAGCTCTCGGAGGAATGCATAAAGGAATTTCTCCATTAAGGCTGGCGGAAGCTTACTCAACCTTTGCCAATGAAGGAAAGCGCCATGATGGACATCTAATTACAAAGATCGTCGGCCCGACTGGAAACGTAATCGCCGAGCATAAAGGCAAGTCTACACGCGTAACTTCAAAATCTGTCGTTCGCGAAATGAACTCAATGTTATTGAATGTTGTAGAATCTGGTACAGGTACCGCTGCCAAAATCTCCGGCGTTGAGATTGCCGGCAAGACCGGTTCTACTCAGCTTCCGTACGAAGACATCAATGGCTCAAAAGATCAATGGTTTGTTGGCTATACCCCAAATATTGTTGGAGCTGTTTGGCTCGGTTATGACAAAACTGATCGGGAGCATTACTTATCAAATAGCAGCTCTGAAAATGTTGTCCCGATCTTTCGCGCGATTATGGAACAATCATTGCCTTATTTTGAACCGGGAGAGTTCGATGTTGTCTCCGTCAACTCAAAACTTGCAGGCGTTAATAAAAAGGACAAAACCGGAAGCAAAGAGAGCAAGGAAATCACCAAAGCACTTAAAGAAAAGACTGATGAGCTAAAGGAAGTCATTAAAGAAGAAAGCCCTAAATGGAAACGTGCCGTTGAGGAATTCAAAGAAGACGCAATTTGGCTCTATGACTATGTAAAAGAGAAAATCGGCAAGTAGCACGGCTTGATATGCTCCCCATTAGGTAGACAGATTAAAAAATAAAAATCTGGCTATTTAATGGGGAGTTTTTTATGTCTAAAAGATCCTATCTACCTGAAATAAAATTAGAAATCTTAAAAATGTGGGAAGATGGCACAGCTACATTAGTTGAGATTGGTAAAAGGTATAAGGTGAGTGAATCTACAATTAGGAAGTGGAAATACAAATTTGATACATATGGGGTTGAAGGTTTAAAGGAATGTTCAACCTGGAAAAGATACACGAAGGAATTAAAACTATTAGCTGTCAGTGATTATATGTCAGGTCTTCACTCTTTAATTGGAGCTGTCAGTGATTATATGTCAGGTCTTCACTCTTTAATTGGAGTTGTCGAAAAGTATGAAATATCCAGTCATTCCGTCCTCCAAAGGTGGATTAAGCAGTATAATAATAGTCATAGAGAATTAAAGGATACGTCAAAAGGAAGGACGAGATCTATGACTAAAGGGAGAAAAACTACTTGGGATGAGAGGATTCAAATTGTACTCGATTGTCTAGGGAACGGAAAAGATTATCAAGTAACAGCTGAGACCTACCAGGTCTCTTATCAACAAGTGTACCAGTGGGTTAAGAAGTATGAAAATGGCGGAGACGAAGCACTAAAAGATAAACGTGGAAGAAATAAAATAGAATCCGAGCTATCCCCAGAAGAGAAGATCCAGCTGGAAATGAAAAGATTAGAACGGGAAAATGAACGGCTACGTGCAGAAAACCTATTCTTAAAAAAGTTAGAGGAGATCGAAAGGAGGCGAAGATAAGCCAAATCCGATTTGAGGACAAGTATATCGCTATTCAGGAGCTTCATGAAAAAGAGAATTTAAGCATTATCTTACTTTGTGAAATAGCTGGGATATCACGGGCTGCTTACTATAAATGGTTAAAACGCGTACCCACAGATCGAGAACTTCTGAATGAAGAAATTATGAAAGAAATGAAAACTCTTCAAGAGAAAGTAGATGGAACCTTTGGTTATCGTCAAATGACGTTACATATGAATCGAAAGTTTGAAGAGGATATTAATCACAAAAGAATCTATCGATTAATGGGGATCGCAAACATACGCTCGGTTATTCGGGTAAAGAAGAAACAATCATACAAACCCTCTACCCCTCAGCATGCGGCAGAAAATGTCCTAAATCGCGAGTTTACAGCAGAAAAGCCTAATGAAAAATGGGTTACAGATGTCACAGAACTTAAATATGGAACTAAAAAAGCTTATTTAAGCGCCATTCGCGATCTATACGATGGATCGATTGTTAGCTATGTCCTTGGGCATTCCAATAATAATAACCTTGTATTCAAGACGCTTGACAAAGCTACAGCACTTTTGAATGGAGAACGTCCTCTTATTCATAGTGACCGTGGATTTCAATACACCTCCAAGAAATTTAAACGAAAAATAGATAAAGCAAAAATGAAACAAAGCATGTCCCGAGTGGGTAGATGTATTGATAACGGACCAATGGAATCTTTTTGGGGAACACTCAAATGTGAGAAATATTATAGGCGTAAGTTCACGACATTTGAAGAACTATCGTTAGCTATAGATGAGTACATACAATTCTATAATCATGAAAGATATCAAAAACGATTAAACGGCCTTAGCCCTATGGAATATAGAGCTAAAGCCGCTTAGATCATTTTTATTATTTCCACTGTCTACTTGACAGGGTGCAGATCAGCTGCTACTTGCCGATTTTTTTTATATACTCTTCTCTTCGGTGACATATCGGCCATAACTATAAAGTCGAAATGATTACTTTTTCCTTATATTCCAAAATTGCACTCTTTTTGCAAATCCAGAAGAACAAAATCGCTAACGCGACTTAATTACGACCCAAGTGTAGATTATTCACTTGGGTCTTTCCTCGCCTGTCTCATCGTTCCATTACAAAAAGGACATACTACTTCCACTTCTTCATTCTCTTCTAAATCAAAATGAAACTCCTCTACCACATAATCTGGAACTTCATCTTCCTTCCCACAATCCATACATTTAAAAATAATGAATTCCATTTCTTCATCTAATCCAAATAGATCCTCTTCTTCTAACCATTTCAATCATTCATCCTGCTCTTTGTTTTTGCTCAAGGTTTATCCTCCTCATCGTTTTGATTGATTCCATGTTCTCCATGTAATGATAGATGAATCCGTAATCTGCATGCCAAACCTCTACCAAATCCATTTCTCGATGGCAATGCGGACAAATGAATGAACCTTTATCGAATGCTTCGATCATTCTTAGGCGATAGGTCTTCTTTTTCTTCTCTAAAAGTAACGACAATTACCTCATTCTCATAAACGCATATAGACGAAGGACATTCTTTGCCTTTATAGATTCATCTACTATACAACCCAAAACGACCAGCCATTCGAAAATGCTTGGGATGGATGTGCTGTATTCATTTATAAAGAAATTTGTAAACAGGCAGCGTTTCATCTACATGCTGGCCTGTCTGGATCTTCATACCAAACAAAACTTCACGACTTTTCCATCATATTCTCTCAATCCGATACTCCGCTATCACAGGTCTTGCCAAGTATCTCCCAATGTACTTTCGCATCTTTCATCCTTTTTTCTGCATCCACATAGAACCCTTTCGGATATCGCTGATACCATTCATTCATGAGATTCCGGACTCTTTGATTTTCAGGAAACCATTTCTTTAAAAGTTCTAGTACGACCTTTTGCCAAGACTTTCTCAAGAATTCATATGGAATATATCCACTTGGAACCCATTCATTTCGATGATCTAGGGCACCCTCTGTTACCAACGTATGCTTGCTTACTAAGTTCGTTCAATTTCTTTCTGTCTTCAAAGAATACGTTTCTTATTTCTTTCGGTATCGTAAACACCATATGACGATGCGGAACGTCAAAGATCATTTCCTGTTGTTTATCTGACCAATCATCCGTATATTTTTTACCACACTTATGACAGAAACGGCTTTTACAAGTGAAGCAAACAAAGACAGGCTTCGGATTTCCTTCACAACCTAGACATTCATAACGAGCATAACCTAAATCACGAGTCCCACACTGAATAACCTTTTCAACGGTTTCTTTTATATCCTCTCGATAGGACTCAGAAATCTCCTTTCATTCAATTTCCAAAATCCATCAAAATGGTCTTTTAAAATGGTCTTAATGACTCCGCTTCCTTGTTTACTCATATCGATACTCCTACTGTTTATACGAACATATTATCGAACACTTATCCACAAGTCGAGGGAATTTATAATTTCCTAGATGAGAAAAACCGAGCAAAAACCGCCCGGTCCTTTTTTGTTTAAAAAATATTTGATAATTTGTAACCACTGAAAGCTTCATCTGGAGTAGAAATCAACAAGGCACATAAACAATATAAAAAAAAGAGGAGCCCGAAGCTTAGCTTTTGGGACAACCTCACAATCTTTTTTTATAAGAGATTGCTCAAAATAATAACAAATATTCCTATCCCAACAATCAAAGATACCACAAATTGCTTTATTGGGAATTTTTCATTTTCTTGTTTTCTTTTTCGGAAGGCGAGGACAAGGATAATCACGAGTAAGAAACTTAATATATAGTAGACCATCATCCAATCCAAAATCCCACCTCCTTTCTATTATTGCGGCTCTACATTAAAGACTGCAGCATAAGTTATTCCTAAATAGACTCCTTTTCCATGATTATTAGCAGTAACACGAGCTGACATTAACCCAGCATAGGCAGCAATGATAGCTCCAGTAAAAGCTACCCCAGGGAACCAGATGCCAGCTACTGCTCCTGCTCCTGCATAACCGGCAGCAACAGACGACATATCTGCTGCGAAAATATTTGCATTACAATAATTAAAGTAACGGGATGTCCCCCACCAGTGCATTGCCGGAGCAGTATTCTTTCCTGGACAGGAAGCCAAGATTGAAAACCTACCCTCAGTTGCAGGAGGCTCTAACGAAATAATTTCCAGATTACTTTCTGCTTTTAGTATACCATTTTTTATCTCTTTATTTAAATCATCCAAATAATTTTTTTGCAGTTTAACCAATTCTTTATTATTGCCATCTTTTGTAGCTGAGTTTGAATCAAATTTAAACAAACCATCCTTAACAGAAATGTAAGGTTCCAATTCCATAATATCTTCGAATGTAAATTCGCTAGTCTGTTGCTCCTTACTAAAATAGCTTGCTGCCTGGGCTGAGGTATTCGACAAAATTGGTAAAATCAATAATACTGCCATGAATGCTACTAAAAATTTTTTCATTCCCTCTCTCTCCTCTTTTCTAATAAAATTTTGGGTTTTCTAACTTCATACCTTTATAACCATCGAATCCCAAGAATCTATCTGTTACTATGATCGATTGATGGTGTAACAGTTCCTAAATTGGAATCCTGCATAATCAGTACTCCTCTATATTACCCTCTATGAAAAAAGCATGTTTCTCCTAAAAAAGATTATTTCACCAACCATATATACTAAAAGCTACCTATTAAGTCATATTTTATTAAATAATATAACTATAGTTATATTTTCAAGCAGTCAAAAAACCTTTCGAGAGCTAACTATTTTTTCTGGAGCTATTTACCAGGTAGATGGAGTCTATGAAAGAGAAGTTTCCTGCCTAAACAAAGACAGACGTGCTGGAGGATGAAATTGCTTATTCCCAGAAATTCATTGAAGTAATTGAGAAAGAAGAAGCTCTCCTACAATTGAATGAACAGCTGAACCTATTGAAAGAAACAGTCGCAGATGACATCAAACAGCTCCAATTTTCAAAGGACCAGTACGGAAAATTCGGCCACAAGACTGCCGACACCTCCTTTTTTGAATACAAGACGCACTTGACAATGAATGAAAAACGGATCATAACTGCAGAGTTGTCATACTGGAGAAAAAAAAGATGGAAAGCAACTGGAAACACTGATTGAAAAAAATGCAGAAGCAAGAATGGATGTCTGTAAAGCAGGGCATATGGCGATAAGAAAAGCACGACAAGGAAGAAAGAATGTAGGCACAAACTAGGACAAGATTAAAGCAAAGAATAGCGAGTTAAAACACAGACACGGGTACGATGTGGCTATATCCTCGAGTCTAATTGGCATGAAATTACAAGGTGCCATGGCTATATTACTGTAAATCTCAAAAGAATACTGAAATTACTGGGGTAAGATAGAAAAAGAAATAGACATTAAATAAGGGAAAAGTTGATTTATTCCTTTTTTTGATAATGAAATCAACTTTTTTTCTTGTAAAGACAATCATATCAATCTAAAACCGTCAGATTTTTAGTGCCCTCCAAATACCGCCCGGTCCTTTTTTTAAAGGACATCCAAGATTTTGTACACTATCCCATTACCCCTTTATAATACTCTGGATACATTTGACCACCACATTTCTCACAAGAAAACATTGGCGGTGTCGTTGGATCTCCATCATCCACTAAATCAAAATTCTTTACCACACTTAACGGGATATTCTCCTTCTCATGATACACTAAACAACCAAAGCTGATGCTTTGGTTGTTTAACAGTTATTTGGAGGGAGTTGGAGACGTTGGCTTCTTTTTATTTCTTCTTGTTATACTGGCGAAATGATTGATCACCCTCTCTAAATAGGATCTGGTTGTATTACATAATGCAACTTTTATTTTTAGTTTCCCCCTCTTCAGGACAGACTTCTCCCTTGTATTTATAGTAACAATCACGATTCGGACAAACGAGTGGATCCTTTCTGCCACTCGCGATCATTTTCTCTCGTCATGTCTAACAAAACTATTTTCTTCCTCACTTTTACAATCCACCGTTTTACTTTTTGTTACCAAATGCTAAGAATTTTTTTGTATACTCTCTTCGTTCTTCTAGAGTACATTCCATAGTATCGTATGGTTTTAAATTGCTCGTCCGGTATATGGCAAATGAAGCGTGAAATAAACTCTTCCACACTTACACTTACCGTTTCATTCTTTTCTTTGCCGTCTGTTTTATCCACATATTTGATTGTAACGCTTTGCCCATCATATTCCATATTTAATTTTGAATCGTTCCCAGCGTTAATTTTCATCAAAGAAAATTCGTCTTAAGATATTTGTCTCCATATTGGAAAAATACCATAGGGGCAAATTCTGTAATGTTCATAAATTTTATACTTATCTCACAATATAGCGCAATGCGGTTTGCAATTGCAGGTCATTTTGCTCTTTTTTCATCTCTTCCACAATGGCAGCCTCTAAAGCTGAAGCTGTTTGTTTATCAATTCTTCCGCTGGCAGAGAGCTTCTTTTGATTTTGGAACGCCATAACGGCTTTTTCAGTAGCTTCATCAAAGTATCCATCTTCGCGTCCTGGAGCAAAACCGAGGCTGTTTAACATTTGCTGGGCAGTTTGCACTTGTTCATTGTTCATATCTTTCATTAAAGCTGTATCAATTTGCAGTGGGTGGGTATGATAAATCTCTGGCTGGCTCACTTTCATATCAGGCTCAATCCCTTTTTTATGAATCCAGTTTCCTTCTGGTGTCAGCCATTTAAATATGGTCAGTTTGATATTGCTGCCATCGCCCATCGGAACAGGCTGTTGGACTGTACCTTTACCAAAAGTATTTTCCCCGATAAGCTTATAGCCGTTAGCCTCCTGCAATGCACCGGCCAATATTTCAGAAGCAGAGGCACTTCCCTGATCAATCAACACCACGACCGGATACGGCTTTTCTTTATCTAAACTGGAAAAATAACGAAGCCTTTCTCCTGAGCGTTGCTGAATTTGAACATAAGGTTTCTCCTTTGTTACGAACTCTTTAAGAATTTCCTCCACACTCGTTAATAAACCACCAGGATTTCCGCGCACGTCGATAACAAGCCCCACGATCCCCTTCTTTTCCATTTCTGTTAATTGCTGTTTAAATTCATTGCCCGTTTCCTCAGAGAAGGAAGTAATTTCAATGTAGCCGACGTTTTTATTTCCTTGTTTTTTCACGTCTCCGTAAACAGTAATCTGCGGAATCTCGTCTCTCTTTACCTCGACTACTAAAGACTCTCGCAACCCTTGCCTTTCGATTTCCAACTTTACAGTGGAGCCTTTTTCCCCACGGATCTTCAAAGTAGCTTCATACAGATCAAGACCATCAATGCTTTCTCCATCAACTGATAGAATGCGGTCATTGGGCTTTAATCCTGCCTTCTCTGCTGGTGAATCTTTGAATGGAGCGACAATGATTACTTTTCCGTCAACCATGCTTACTTCAGCACCGATTCCTTCAAACGACGATTCCAGCGTTTCATTGAATTGCTTCACCATCTCCTTATCCATATAGACGGAATAAGGATCGTCAAGCGTGCTAAGCATCCCCTGAATAGCACCTTCTACCAGCTCTTCTTCTTCAACTTCTTCCACATAGCCGTTCAAAATTAATTCGTAGGCTTTTCCGACTTTATCTAAGCTTTCTAAATCTACTTCCATATGATTTTCGCTCTCATCTTGCGATTGTGCTTCCTCCCCATTTGTCCACTCAAGAACGGCATATGCACCAGCAGCGCCTATTCCTAAGGAACAAGCGATAATAAGAGCAGTCCAAGTATGTTTCATTGTCTACCTCCTGTCCATTGGTAAGCCCCTATAGAAGGCCATTTTCGCATCAATCATTGCGAGGATTAGCCTTTTGATAAGTTTGTCTCTTCACTATATGACGGAAGCGGACAAGTTATGAATTCACCCCTCTTTTTTTTTGCATGATCTTTATTATGTGTAGGTGCGATTTTGCCTTACTTTCACCTATCGTTTCAGCGAATCAGAGGAGCTTTCCTAATAATTGAAAAGTTTGGTTTTATAAGTAATAAACCAATTATGGCTAAAACAAAGCCTTTTACAAAAAGAAAAGCAGGAGAAATGAAGTTTCTCCTACTTTTTATAATGGAACAATGCCAACGGGATTGATAGCATTTGTTTTTGATAGATTCCATTCGCCTCTATGCAGTTCAAAATGTAAATGCTGACCATACGAACGACCGGTATTGCCCATTAGACCAATTTGCTGGCCCTTTGAAACCACCTGGCCTTCACTCACTTCACGATTTCTCATATGAGCATATACTGTAGTATAAATTTGCCCATTAATAGAATGAGAGATGAAGACAGCATTTCCATAACTAGTAGAATAATAGGAGCGGATGACAACTCCATCGGCAGCCGCATAAATAGGAACAATGCCGCTCGCTGCAATATCCACACCTTTATGATCCCCTAGAGAACGATTCCCAAAGCCTGATGATAAATATCCGGCAGCGGCCGGCCTTGTCCAAACCCCACTTGAAACCGGAGGTGCTGTAACAGCTGTTCCACCACCTGATGAAGCCTTCTTCGCCGCTTCCTCTGCTCTGCGTTTTTCTTCAGCTACTCGCTTTTTCTCAAGTTCGATTGCTTTTTGCATCGCTTTTTTCTGGGCAGCAAGAATCGCTTTTTCTTCTTCTAATTCAACCATTTCATCATGCATGTGCTCTTCTTCTTGTTTCAAAGAAGCCATTACCTTCTCTTTCTCAGCCTTCTGAGCAGCAAGAGACTTTTTCATCTCTTCCAAATCCTGCTTCAGCTTCTGCAGCTTGGAAAGGGTGTCCTGTACTTCTTTTTGTTTGCTTTCGAGCTCAGCTTTATCCGCATTATGTTCCTTGAGGATATTTTGATCCGCTTCAACAAAGGCAGCTACAGCCCCAAGGCGATCAATAAAATCGCTAAACGTCTTTGCTCCAAGTAGAACATCAAAATAAGTGACTCTACCATTCTCCTGAATAGTTCGAGCTCGATCCTTCAGCAACTCATTTCGATTGGCAATGCGTGTTTCCAATACTTTAATTTCTTGTTCTAGCGTTTCAATATTAGCTTCCGCTTCTTTAATTTGAAGCTCTTTTTCCCGTATTTTTGTTTCCGTATCACCAACGGCTTGGTCAATTCGCTTTATCTCTTTGTCAACATTAACCTGTTCATTTTTTACTTCATTAAGCTTCTCGCCTTGTTCATCGAGCTTTGAATTAATTTCTGATTGTTTTTCGTGAATGTTTTTTCGTTGCTCATTCAGTTGGTCAATTTTCGAATTTGCTGATGCTATGTTTATCGGATTGCCTGTTGCCAAAATACCCAACCCTAGGGTGGAAGCAACTGAAATGGTTAAAAGCTTTTTCTTCAATTCAGATTTCTCCTCCCTCATTATGTAAAATAATAAGGATCTCCAGAACGGATCCTGGAGATCCTAGAACATACTTTGCAAACGAATCGTAATTAAACTTTCAAGAACTTCCTTACGGACATGACACTTCCCCAAATCCCGATGAATGCGCCTAGTAACACTAGTAAACCGCCTACTTGGAACATAAACGGATTAAATTCCAGCAATTGGATAAAATGCCCTTGAAGCTTTGATGAAATATACTCGTAGGAATAGCGATATATCATGCTAATGAAGGAAATCGGGATGACCGAACCTAGAATCCCTAGCATTAGCCCCTCCATAAAGAAAGGCCAACGGATAAATGAATTGGTTGCACCTACCAGCTTCATAATCTCAATTTCTTTTCGTCTCGCAACAATCGTAATTTTAATTGTATTTGAGATTAAGAACATCGCTGTAAATAATAGGCCAACAATTAAAACTAAACCAACGTTTCTACTTGTTTTAATAAAAGAAAATAGTTTCTCAACATCGTCTTGTCCATATCGCACCTTAAAGGCAAAGTCAAGATTCTCAATTTTTTTAGCAACACTCTCTAGATGCTCAGGTTGTTTTGTTTTGACGATAAACACATCGTATAAGGGATTATCCTGTTCAAAGAGCTTAAAAGCCTCCCCTTCCTCACCAAGGCTAGAAATTAAATTATTAAGCTCATCTTCTTTCGGGGAATACACGACAGAGTCCACTTCAGAAATTTTTTCAATATTGCTTTTTAAAGTGTCCTGATCTTCCTTCGTTGCAGCAATATCAATATGAACTCGAATGCTGACATCTTCTTCAATATCGGTTGCTACTTTATTTAAGTTCATCATAATGACGAAGAATACACCCACAAGCAATAACGTCACTGTCACAGCACTTATGGATGCAAATGTCATCCAGCCGTTACGCGCAAGGTTCCTTAAGCTCTCCTTCATATGTCGGCGAAGTGTCCTAGCTTTCATATCCATAATCACCTCGCTGCTCATCACGGATTATCTGCCCATTTTCAATAGCAATTACGCGATGTCTAATTGTATTTACAATTTCTTTATTATGGGTGGCCATTAAAATCGTTGTTCCTCTTGTATTAATCTCTTCAAAAATTTTCATAATCTCCCATGAAGTTTCCGGATCGAGGTTACCAGTTGGTTCATCAGCGATCACGACCTTTGGAGAATTGACGATGGAACGGGCAATCGAGACCCGTTGCTGTTCTCCTCCAGAAAGTTCAGTCGGAAGCATTCTTGCTTTATGCTTTAAATTAACAAGCTCCAATGTTTCCATTACACGCTTTTTAATATATTTAGGCTGCTCTTCGATTACTTCCAGAGCAAAGGCAACATTTTCATAGACAGTTAATTTTGGCAGCAATTTAAAATCTTGGAAAACAACGCCTAACTGTCTACGGAAATGAGGGATTTTACTCTCTTTCAGCTTCCCTAAATTCACACCGTTAATCATGATTGTCCCTTTGCTTGGCTTTTCCTCTCGGTACATCATTTTGATAAAAGTCGATTTACCGGCTCCACTTGGTCCTACTATATATACAAATTCCCCTTGATTGATACGCACACTGAGTCCACTAACAGCGACAACACCATTCGGGTACTTTTTATACACATCTTCCATTTCTATCATCTATATCACCTTTAGGCACTTTCTATAATATTTATAAACATTTTCATTATTTTTGTTCTTTTTTGTAGCCAAACCCATTATAACATCATATTTTGTCGATCACCCTTTAAAAAATATTACATTTTCTTTTCAAAGTGGGGAAAACCCTATTTTTTTACAAAAAAGAAGGATTTTTGCACTAAAATTTCCAACTGAACACCGTCTATTTTACCTAGTTTCGATGAGTTTTAATGGTAAAATTGGCGAATATTGGATGTGATGAAGATGAGGGTCCTCGAAAAATGTAGTATTCTCACTCATTTTATTACGAAGAGATGATTGAATTATGCTTGGTTTTATTCAAGGTGCAAGCTCCTTGCTCATCGCCTAATGGCCTGTTTTTTCGATAATTACGATAGCTTTGCGATGACTTATCGGATCAGGCGACAGGCGCTGGAGTTCGATGTACAAAGGCGGAAACACCTTGTTTTACCGTGGTGTACTGAGTTTTTACTGAGATTAGAAGTTTGAGAGAGTTAGATGTAAAGAAAAGTGAGGGGAGCCTTTGAACAATCGGAAAGCAGCTTGGTCCTTCAATGATCATTTTTAGGAGCTTTCCATCGTGTTCATCATCATAGGCTTGCGGTTGCTGGATGTGAGCACAAGCAAATCTACCGTTTTGTAAACAAGCAAAGAAAAAGAGTCCTTTTTCTTTGCTTGCTCAAGTCCATCGATATCTTACAGTACCTAACTTTATTTCATATCTGCCAGCCATTCGGCGACCGCTGAAGCTTCTTCACCTTTCAACTGACCTCCCGGCATGATTCCGATTCCATCAAGAATGATTTGCTCAATTTCCTCTTTTGACATTTTGGCACCGATTTGTGTTAACTCAGGACCGACTCCACCAGTTAAATCTCCACCATGACAAGTCGAACATTTTTGAGCGTAAGATTTTTCATAGTCAACGCTGACCACTTCTTCTTCATCGCCTGCTTGCTCATCAGTATCATCATTTTTATTTGTTTCCGTCTTGTTGCTTGTTTCAGTGGTTGTGTTTGTATTGTTACCTCCATCATTTTTTTCACTCTGTAAAGTGAAAAAGACCAAAGCGATTAATACGATTATAAGTGCTGCTAACACTGCCAGATGCTGTTTCTTCAATAACAACTCCCCCTAAATTCTGTGAAAATAGCATGATTTCCTCTTTATATTATAAAAAAGCCACCCATGCTTTAGGGCGTAAATTTGTAGCAATTTAGTGAACTTATTCTTTTCTTATAATTGTTATAATCTGAATCAATCCATAAAAAAACGTTCTGTCTATTAGGAGGCAGAACGTTTTTCATAATTATTTTTTTGCTGCAAGCCAATCGGCAAGCGCATTTGCTTCTTCATCAGAAACATTCTGAGCGGCCATTGAGCCTCTTCCGTTTACAATAACATCCTTAATTTCATCAGCCGATAAATGTCCTCCCGCTGCTGTTAGGTCTGGACCAACTCCACCAGTCAAATCCCCACCGTGACAAGCAACACAGCCTTTTTCATTATAAATTTGCTCTGCATCAACGCTTGCAGTCTCTTTGTCACCTGTATTTTCCTTAGCTTCATCATCTCCGCCGCCACAAGCAGCTAATACTAATGAAGTACCCATCAATAGTGCAAGAAGTTTCTTCTTCAATTGCAACACCCCCCTAGGTAAATAATACATATACGGCATAATTATACCAATTCTAAACTCGTTTGAAACCCTCTCCAAGCACCTCTGCTGCGTCCATTACGACGACAAAGGCTGTCGGATCAATGCTTTTCACCAATTGTTTCAATTTTGTGAACTCTGTCTGATCGACGACACACATTAGGATCGGCCTTTCTTGATCCGTATAACCACCGTATGCTGATAGTTTTGTCACGCCCCTATCAATTTTATTCAAAATTCCTTCACGAACTTCTTGCTGATGATTGGTAATGACCATGACCATCTTCGACCTGCCCCAGCCAATCTGCACTAAATCAATCGTTTTACTCGTAACGTAAAGACCGATCAAGGCATATAAACCTCTTTCAATATCAAAAACAGTCGCTGCCGTTAAGACAATCAGCCCATCAATAATGGCTACACATGTGCCAAGGGAAAGGCCCGTAAATTTATGGATGATCTGTGCAGCTAAGTCGGTTCCACCTGTTGAGCCTTTACCACGAAAAACAATGCCAAGCCCGAACCCGACACCAATTCCGCCAAATAAGGAAGCCAACAAGGGATCGTTCGTCCACGGCTCCAGATCCTTTGATAAGAAGACGATAAATGGCAGAAAGATCGTTCCGATCAACGTCTTTAAACCATACTGCTTTCCTAAAAAAACGACTCCAGCTATAAATAAAGGAATATTAAATGCCCACTGTACATAAGCAGGTTCCCAATTAAAGACTGCATCCGTTATTGTACTTATCCCGCTTACTCCACCTGATGCTACTCGATTGGGAAGCAAAAATAAATTAAAAGAAAGAGCGACTGCCGCAGAACCGATTAAAATATATATGTATTCAAGAGCTTTCTCCCACTTCGGATTGTTTGCATTTGTTCTTTTACGCATTTTTACAGTTTCTCCTTTTGCTTAGGATATCTCAGATGTGAATGGATCATGCTGTCAGTGAGTATATCATGAGGGGAAATTGCTGTAAACGCTATTGTAGTAACGTTTTAATGGGGTAAAACTTATTGATTGAACACTGCTTTTTGATTGAGACAAAAATGCCGATTTCCCGCAACTATGTTGTATCTTGACATTTTTTTAGATATATCGGCGAAATATGAATTTTATCGGCGTTTTCCCGATTATATCGGCGAAAAAACAATTTTATCGGCGTTTTCCTGGTTATATCGGCGAAAAAACAATTTTTTCGGCGTTTTTTTGGTTATATCGGCGAAAAAACAATTTTTTCGGCGTTTTCCCGATTATATCGGCGAAAAAAACAATTTTATCGGCGTTTTCCCGATTATATCGGCGAAAAAACAATTTTTTCGGTCTTTACTTCATTTTATCGATCTTTATCGCTATATATCGGTCTTCCCACTTAAAAACCCTCACGACTTCGTGAGGGTTCAACAAACAATCATTATAAACTTAATTTCGAACGCAAGTAAGCATTAATAAATGGATCTAAGTCCCCGTCCATTACGCCCTGAACATTTCCGCTCTCTGTATTTGTACGGTGATCCTTGACCATGGAGTACGGGTGAAAAACGTAAGAGCGAATTTGGCTGCCCCAGCCGATATCCTTTTGCTCGCCGCGAATTTCGGCAAGCTCCGCTTCCTGCTCTTCAATTTTCTTTTGATAAAGTTTTGCTTGGAGCATTTTCATCGCTGCTTCACGGTTTTTAATTTGCGAGCGTTCATTTTGACATTGAACGACAACACCTGTTGGCAGATGCGTGATCCGAACTGCAGAGTCAGTCGTGTTAATGTGCTGACCACCGGCACCAGTGGCGCGGTACGTATCAATTTTTAAATCCTCTGAACGGATTTCGATTTCAATTTCATCATTCATTTCCGGCATCACTTCACAAGAGACAAAAGAAGTATGACGGCGCCCAGATGAATCAAAAGGAGAAATTCGCACAAGACGGTGAACTCCTTTTTCCGCTTTCAAATAGCCATAGGCGTTATGACCTTTAATGGCAAGAGTTACACTTTTAATTCCTGCTTCATCACCAGGAAGATAATCCAATGTTTCCACCTTGAAGCCTTTTTTCTCTGCCCAGCGCGTATACATGCGAAGAAGCATTGAGCCCCAGTCCTGAGACTCTGTCCCACCAGCACCTGGATGAAGTTCTAGAATGGCATTGTTTTTATCATATGGCTCACTTAATAAAAGCTGAAGCTCATAAGCGTTCATCCGTTTGACTAGCTCTTGCATTTCCGTGACAAGCTCTTCACGAAGCTCCTCATCGTTTTCCTCTTTCACAAGCTCATACGTAAGCTCTAGATTTTCAAACGTTTCTGTTAAATCGTAAAACTCATGAACCTGATCCTTCAAACCATTTGCCTCACTAATGACTGCTTGGGCACTTTGCTGATCATTCCAAAATTCCGGCTGCAGCATTTCATCCTCAAGTTCGGCAATGCGCGCCTCTTTGTTCTCTAAGTCAAAGAGACCCCCTAAAGTCCGCTAATTTCTTAGCTGTATTTTCCAATTCATGTCGAATATCCGCTAATTCCATTCATGTCACCTCGTATTTTTTTATAAAATCATTCGGCAGAAAAAGAGAGCCGGCTCACCGACCCTCCTTTTTCCGATATTTCCTTATGCCAATTTTGCCACAAACGATCAAAATTAAGACGTTCTTCCGCAGCAATTTTTATATTTTTTGCCGCTGCCACAAATACATGGATCGTTCCGTCCGACGTTAATCGCTTTAACAACTGGCTTTTTCTTCACTTTTTCGCCATCTTCCTTCGGATTAACGGCTTGACCCTTCGCTACTTCTTCACGCTCAAGGTTATTACGGATCTCCGCCTTCATCACATACTTCGCTGCGTCGTCTTCAATAGACATAACCATTTCTTCGAACATAGCAAAGCCTTCTTTATTATATTCACGCAGTGGATCAATTTGACCGTAGGCACGGAGATGAATTCCTTGGCGAAGCTGATCCATTTGATCAATATGATCAATCCATTTTGAATCGACTGCGCGCAGAAGAACAACCTTTTCAAACTCACGCATTTGCCCTTCATCAAGCTGACCTTCTTTTTCATCATAACGCTCTTTCACTTTGGCAAAAATAACGTCAATGATTTCCTCTGTATCCTTGTTGCTGATATCCTCAACTGTTATATCGCCTTCTTGTAAAAGATTTCCGTTTACATAATCAATAATCCCTTGTAGATTCCATGTCTCTTTCTCTTCATCAACTGGTGTAAAAGCCTCCACATGACGAGATAATGAACTTAAAATCATATTTTCTAGGATGTCGCGTAAATTCTCTGACTCAAGTACTTCATTACGCTGCTTGTAAATGATTTCCCGTTGCTGACGAAGAACATCATCATAAGATAACAACTGCTTACGTGCATCAAAGTTGTTTCCTTCTACACGTTTTTGTGCAGATTCAACTGCTTTTGAAACCATTTTACTTTGAATTGGCTGAGAATCGTCCATACCGAGCCTAGACATCATTGCCTTCATGTTATCTGAGCCGAAACGTCTCATCAATTCATCTTCCATCGAAAGGTAGAACTGAGTCACCCCAGGGTCACCTTGACGACCGGAACGACCGCGGAGCTGATTATCAATGCGGCGGCTTTCATGACGTTCCGTACCGATTACCGCTAAGCCACCAAGTTCTATTACCCCTTCGCCAAGCTTGATATCTGTACCACGACCCGCCATATTTGTGGCAATCGTCACAGCGCCCTTTTCACCGGCATTGGCAATAATTTCTGCTTCACGCCCATGATTTTTCGCATTTAATACATTGTGATGAATGCCTTTTTTCGTTAAATACTTTGAGATTAATTCAGAAGTTTCAATCGCGACCGTACCAACTAATACAGGTTGTCCCTTCTTGTTGCGCTCAGCGATATCTTCCACGACAGCTCGGAACTTCCCATCCATTGTTGCATAAATTAAATCTGGACGGTCATCACGAGTAACCGGCTTATTCGTTGGAATGGCAATAACATTCATGTTATAAATGTTACGGAATTCCTCTTCCTCCGTTTTTGCCGTACCGGTCATCCCAGATAACTTCTCATACATGCGGAAATAATTCTGGAACGTGATCGATGCAAGCGTCATGCTTTCATTTTGGATTTCCAAGCCTTCTTTTGCTTCAATCGCTTGGTGCAGTCCATCACTGTAGCGACGCCCTTTCATTAGACGGCCTGTAAATTGGTCAACGATCACAATTTCCCCGTCTTGAACGACATAATCCACGTCTAAATGCATACTGGCATGCGCTTTTAAAGCTTGACCAATATGATGATTAAGTGCCACATGGCGAATATCGAAGAGGTTCTCGATTCCAAACGCTTTCTCCGCTTTGGAAATTCCATCCTCTGTTAATTGAACCCCTTTTGTTTTTTCGTCATACGTATAATCTTCATCCTGTTTCAATGTGCGCACAAAGGCATTCGCTTGAATATATAATGCAGTCGACTTTTGCGCAGAACCAGAAATGATCAATGGCGTTCTCGCTTCATCGATTAAAATGGAGTCAACCTCATCAATAACAGCAAAATTCAATGGACGCTGCACCTTTTGCTCCTTATAAAGGACCATATTGTCGCGAAGGTAATCGAAACCAAGTTCATTATTTGTACTATACGTAATGTCACATGCATACGCTTCTTGCTTTTCTTCTTTCGTAAGCCCATTGGAATTCAGACCAACGGTTAACCCTAAAAATGTATAGAGCTCACCCATCTCAGTGGCATCACGGCTTGCTAAATATTCGTTGACGGTCACAACGTGAACACCTTTTCCGGAAAGAGCGTTTAAGTAAACAGGCATGGTCGCCGTTAATGTTTTACCTTCCCCGGTTTTCATTTCTGCGATATTTCCTTCATGAAGGGCGATACCCCCCATAAGCTGAACCGGATATGGATATAAACCCAGCACGCGCTTTGCCGCTTCACGGACAACGGCAAATGCCTCCGTTAAAAGCTCGTCTAATGTTTCTCCTTTTTGGTAGCGGGCTTTGAATTCCTCTGTTTTTGCCCGTAGCTGATCATCACTTAAAGCAGCCGTTTCAGAAGCAAGAGCCTCAATTTGCTCACTCATCTTCGTTAACTTCTTTATCTCTCGCTTATTCGGATCAAATACTTTATTTAACATTCCAAGCATCGAAAACGCTCCTTTATTTCATAAAGTAAGGCTCTTCTTTCATGCCCTATTTCAATTAAAAAAAGACTGGCAAAAACCGTTCTTTTCTCAATACTTCCCATCGTCTTATACGTCTTATATTCGTAATTAATATTACCACTTCCACTTTGGGGTGACAACTTTGGTGGGCTTTGAAGGTTCAACGATGTTCATGAAAGAGCTTTACTCATGCTCTCCTACAACTAAAATGGAGAAATCTCAAGCCTTCAAAGGAAACACCGGTCTAAAAATTTAAGTTCGCCCACGTTTTGGTAAAAATTCGCAGTAAAACTTTTGCCAAACACAAAAAACGCTTCTCCCTTCTTTTTTAAAGGAGCTAAGCTACGAATATTCTTTTCAACACTGCCAAACAAACAAAATCCCTCTTAGTAAGAGGGCTAGTTTTTTCGAAGTTTCTTTACTTTTAAATATAGGCTCTGTTACATGTCGGTGTTGATTTTTGGCTCATTTTCTCTCTGACCTTTCAGTTATACTGAAAGGCATGTAAAACTTTGGTTTCACATGTAATAAGCCCAAATCATTTTAACAACCATTCTATTTAAAAAAGCCTAAATATAAAAAAAACTGATATAAACAAAATAGAGTCGTTAATGTGATTAAAGCGCGAAAACCATACTGAGGTGGAATGATAAAATACACAATTGCGATGGCAAGAACAAATATAAGATATCCCAAATAATACCCTTTCTTAAAGGTCATCCAACCCCCTCCTTTGTAAAATTATACCATTTAACCCTTCGCAATTTAATAATATGTACAAAAAACTTTTATTAATGAATAATTATCTAAAACATGATAGAGTACATCTCTTCAGAACAGGGTTACCATCTAGTACTGGCACTATTACCATTGACAGACCTAGGCTTAAAAGGAATGAGGTTATCCAAATGGTTTTCATCTGCTATCACCTCATACTGAGATGTTGAAGAGACCAACCAAAAAGGTCAGTCTCCAGCCATTAAAACGGAATATCCTTATCATCGCTCACTTGATTTTTCTCAAGAACCTCGACGATATCTTCAAAGTACATGCTCCGAAGCTTATTTATTTCCTCCTGTAAATCTTCTTCCAGTTCTTTAATCGCAGCACTTAATGTCGATGGGGAAATCCCGTATTGAAGGGCAACCTCTTTTTTCGTTAATTTGTTTAAAGGGTTGGCGGTCATATTGAGATAGTGAATGGCTGCTGCATAAGTCTCTGCTCTTTTCGTAAGCCGCAAGCCTTGTTCGCAGTATTTGTACCAAAGGATTACTCCGGACGCTACGACGATCATCGGAGCTTCTAGCTTCTCCATTCCCCTCTCATACAATTCAGCTACTTCCTTATGAAATGCAGTCCTCCACTTAAAATCTTTGGAGCCATATTCGATTGCTGCAAATGGCATTTCATTCATGATAAATAGGAACTCATCTGATAGAAACTCAATTGCATTCTCGTATTCTGAAGCTTCAAATCGCTCTATTAAATACTGCTCATCTTTCCCATCCTCTTCCCCTTCCAAATCAAAGATTGTTGGGAACAGAATCCACTCATTCGCAAACGGAACTAAAAATCCAAACACAAAAGAACCCTGTTCCGACTCAGCTGGCTCAAGCAACTTAATTGAAAATGATTCTTTCGTCAACGTATCCTGTACAGTCATATAGTTCTCATCAATGGAAAGCAATTTTCCTGCAATTGGACGCGGCTCTGTCCATGATTGTAAAATTTCCTTCACTTTTGACCGTTGAATCATTTTACTTTTTTCGTTAATAAAACGCTGTAAAATCGTGCCACCGTTATCGACATGTTCAAATAATGCAAACCAGACCAAATGGACAAAAAGGAAATACTCCATTTCCTCCTCATCTTCGATCATTAATTCCTCGGCCACACTCTCAAAATCTTGATCAATTTCCAGTTCATACTCACGGGTTGCATATTGAATCAATTGAACCTGAAGATCCATCACCTCTTTTTCTATAATGGAAGTAATCGAAACGGTCTTCTGCAGCCCGCAGCATTTTTTATATTTCTTCCCACTTCCGCAAGGACAAGGTTCATTACGGCTCACCTTCGTATTCATTTGCTTCTCCTCTTTCCTATATCCTACTATTCTAGTAATAAGTGTAAACATTTTTCCCCAAAAATAAAACAATGTGATCGGCAAAAAATAGTTCTTTCTATATTATGTTGATGAATTATTAACTTCATGTAAAAGTTATTCTCATTATAACATTTTTCGACAAAATCCCCTAAAACCTATCCGAGTCTCTCCGATATTAGTAGGGTGATTACTACAATGGAGGGATTTCAACATGAAAAAAATTGCTGTAGTGTTACTGCTCGCCTCTTTCATCATTGCAGGTTGTTCGAACACAGAGACGACGAAAAAGGACACAGAATATAGAATTGGGATACTCCTTTCAGATGCCGGCCTTGGTGACGAATCGTTCAACGATTCTGCCTTCCGCGGCTTAGAAAATGCCCGTGACGAATTCGGAATGATTTTTGATTATCGTGAGGCAACAGACGGAGATCCTGAGGGTGCTCTGACCGAGCTCGTTGAGGAAAACCATGACATCGTTATTGCACTGGGTTTCTCTGCAAAGGATGCTCTTGAAAATGTTGCAGCAAAGTACCCAGAGCAACAATTTTTATTGATAGATGAAGTATCGGACATGGATAACATCATTTCCATCACCTTCAAGGAACAGGAAGGAAGCTTCCTTGTCGGCATGATCGCTGCGATGACCAGTAAAACCAATAAGATAGGCTTCATCGGCGGTGTCGACGTCCCCCTTATTCACCACTTTAAAGCGGGTTTTATTCAAGGTGTTAAATATGTAAAACCGGATGCCGAAGTGTTCGTCGATTTTGCAGGCACATTTGATGATCCAGAACTTGGAAGAACTTTAGCACTTGCTCAAATCGAGAAAGGCGCTGATTTTATATATCACGCTGCCGGGTTTACCGGATACGGTTCCCTTCAAGCTGCTGAGGAAAACAATATTTATGCAGCAGGAGTGGATATCGATCAATTTTTTGTTGCAGAAAAAGCCGTTGTTACATCGATGATCAAAAAAGTCGATCAAGCGGTTTATGATATTGCCAAAACACTTCATGAAAACGGAAAAATTGAGGCTTCCTCTTTCCAACTCGGGTTAGCTGAGGATGGAGTCGGTCTGGCAGAAATTCGCTTAAAATCACTGACTCCAGAAGAACAACAACTGCTTGAAGATGTAACGAATAAAATTACTTCAGGGGAAATAACCGTTGAAGCGGAGTAAAGGAGATAGACTATGAGACTGAGAGAACGTTTACTAACTATCGCTATCATTCCTTTAATTTTAGCGGTAATTGTCATTTCAACGATGATTGTTCAATTAATCAATATCCAAAGCTCTGGAGAAAATGATGTGCAGATCCTCCTAGAGGTAGAGCAATTAAACGGAGAACTGGCCGCTGTTAGGCAATCCCTCTCCAATTACACATACAATGCATCCGAAGCGAATAAAACAGAAGCTTTAAATACATTTGAAAAAATTCACACTCGCTTTGAAGATCTAGAAGCGAAAATGACGGAGACAGATCAGCTACAAATTTTAGCAAAAGCGAAGGAGAAGTTCGAAGCGCTTTCAACAGAGTCAAACGAAGCATTCGAGCAAAATGATGTTCCAACTGTAAAAAGACAATCTCTTCGAACATCTGGAATTTTAAATGATATTTATCTCCTTGATAGGTTGACGGATGAATGGTACCAAGAAATGCTGCAACAGACTGAAAAGAAAATAAATTATGTCGTGATATTTTCCAGCATAAGTATAGTGGTTATGATTCTATTATCGGTCGCTGCTTCATGGTTGGTGGCGAGAAGAATCACGAAACCGTTGAATAGTGTCGTTCAAGTGGCCAACCAAATTGCAGCAGGGGATTTAAGCAATCAAATTGAATTATCGGACAAAAACGCAAATAGCAAGTTTGAGATCGAACAATTGAATTTCGCTTTCGCCTCTATGATTAATCATTTGCGCGGAACTGTTCAATCGATTGATCAAATCGGAGATGAAGTAACTACCTTCACGAGGGATGTTTCCGAGCAAATGAGAAAACTGCAAGAGGTGAGCACCCAGGTTGCTGCTTCCACAGAGGAATTGGCAAAAGGAAGTGAATCAATTTCTGAGGATATTCAATCCACTGCTTCACTGATGACCAGCATGAGCCAAGATTTTCTCCATGTTCAGGATGAGAGCAGACTTGCATCCGAAGCGAGTTTGAGCGCCTTTCAATCGGTCCAACAAGGGCGTGAATCGCTCGAAAAACAAGGGGAAATCGCCCAGCGTCTGTCTCTTTCAACAGAGGAGATTGCCTGCTCGGTTCAAGATTTTACTCAATTTACTGATGAGATCAATACCGCTGCCCAATCCGTACGGGAAATTGCCGAACAGACGAATTTACTTGCCCTTAACGCAGCAATTGAAGCTGCAAGAGCAGGCGAAGCGGGTAAAGGTTTTGCAGTCGTCGCTGATGAGGTTCGCAAGCTTGCCGATGATTCAACAAAAGCAACCCATTTAATTACAACTATGGTATCAAATATCATGGACGGTCTGCAAAGCATTGTAAAAGCAACCGACCTTGGCCATGAATTATCAACGCAGCAGAATCAAGCGAAAGTAGAGACAGAGCACGCCTTTGAAACCATTGCGACAGACGTAACCTCCATTCAAGAAAAACTTGAAGAGCTTGTCCGCAGCATAGAAAGATCGAATAAGATGAGCAATCAAGTAACGGGATCAGTGGAAAACATCTCTGCTATTACCGAAGAAACAGCTGCAGGAACGGAGGAAATTTCCGCTTCAACCGAGGATCAGCTTCAAGCCTTCGAACAAGTCAGCCAAATGGTCGCAAAGCTCAGAGGAATGACCGAAACCATGCAAGAGGAATTAAGCAAGTTTAAATTGTAAAAAAAATTGTAAGCAACCGCATTCTTTAACTGAATGCGGTTTTTACCGTTTATATGTTTTTTCCAAGGTTAACTTAGGCCGATGAAGACTTAAGTAGCGCGAATGGCGGCTGTTATCTGCCCGCTGCAATAATAATAGATGCCGCCATTACATGTGCATTTGTTTCAGAAACTGACACACTCACACTCAAGCAATGACGAAATTTTGCGTTTAAAAAAAGCTCCGTAACTCTATACAGGCGCATCCTCACTTGTTACTGGCGCAATTATCGCCAAAACTGGCACTCTCTCATCCGAAGCTCACACATTCACTCCGAAGCAAGCGCAATAAGCTCCGCCATTCAAAACAGCGCCCTTAAGAGCGCTGCGTTTCTCACCAGTTCCGGAAATTTTAAGAAGAATAGCCATAAATGGGAGCAATTCACCAACGTATGCGGAGCCTAACCGATTACTAAGGCTCCGTAAACAAGTGCCCCTGCGATTACATAGGCAGGATGCACCTTCATTTTTTCCATTAAGACAAAGCTCAAGCCGCCGATAAAGAGCGTTTGCCCAATACCAATTCCTTCATAGGATGAGAAAAAGAAATCATACGTCATAATCCCAAGCAATACCGCAATGACTGGTCGAATATAAATGGTCATCCATTTTACTTTTGGTGATTCCTTATACTTCATTAATAAGCCTAGAAATGCAATCATGAGGATGAGCGAGGGACCAACTGTAGCAAAAACGGCCACAATGGAGCCGAGAATTCCTCCTTGCTGATAGCCAATATAACCGGCCATTTTCGTGGCGATAGGACCGGGCAACGCATTTCCCAGTGCGAGCATTTCACTAAATTCATTAACGGTAAACCAACCGTAACGATCGACCACTTCATTTTCAATTAACGGGATTGAAGACGGGCCACCACCGTATCCAAGAATCCCTGGAATGAAGAAAGCTAAAAAGATCTGCCAATAAATCACGCTCCCTCTGCCTCCTTCTTTTCCTTACTTGATGAATCCTTTTTCCATAACGCAGCCACTAATAAAAGAACAATAATAATAGCCGGATGAATATGTAAAAATTCCAACACAATAACACTCGCAATAATAAATATAATAGCCCACTTCATGCCAAGCTTTGAATTCGTCGATTTTTTCACAAAATCCCAAGTTAATGTGCCAAGCATCACCATGACGACGGGAACAACGGCTACAGACATCCCGTGCACCCAAGGCTCGTCCTTGTATGCATTTAAGACCGTTAACAGAAGGATCATGAGAATAATCGTCGGAACAATAGAGGCAAGAATAGCATTCAACATTCCTATTATTCCACCAACACGATAGCCAATATAACCCGCCATTTTTGTATTAATTGGCCCTGGAAGCGCATTAGCGAGGGCGAGGATATCTCCGAATTCATCTGAATCCATCCATTTAAAATTATCGACTACCTCTTTATGTACAAGCGGGATTGCTGATGGACCGCCACCGTAACCTAAAATCCCCGAGCGAAAAAAAGCGATAAAAATGTGTAGTTGCTTCATTATTTTCAATGTCTCCCTTTTGATGGCTTGCGGCCTTCTCGTGGCCACAAGCCTTCTTACCATTTTACCACGCGGCAATCGATCCGTCTGTCCTCGATTCCGTTCCCCCCATTAACACACCAGTGTCCGGATCGCGCCAAATGATTTGACCACGACCAAATCCACCTGTATCAACAGTTGCTTCAATTTGATGACCCTTCCGTATAAGTGCTTGCGCAATATGATTCGGAAACTGCGGCTCAACTTGAATCCTTTTATCCCCTATCCACTGCCAACGTGGTGCGTCCAAAGCAGCCTGCGGGTTCAACCCAAAATCAATGGTATTCATTATGACCTGCATATGACCTTGAGGCTGCATATATCCTCCCATTACTCCGAAAGGACCAACAGCCTGATAACCTTTTGTCAAAAAGCCTGGAATAATGGTATGATAGGTTTTCTTTCCTGGCTTTAATGCATTAGGGTGCTCCGGATCAAGCGAGAAATCATGGCCCCGATTTTGCAAGGAAATTCCTGTACCAGGAACGACTAGGCCAGAACCAAAGCCCATATAATTGCTTTGAATGAAAGAAACCATATTTCCCTCACCATCAGCAGTCGCCAAATAAACGGTGCCTCCACGAGGCGGTTGATATGGAGTCGGATCAAGTGCCTGTTCAGCTATTTCCATTCTTCGTGATTTCCCATAGCCATCTGACAACAGCTCTTCAACCGTTATAGGCATATCCCTTGAATCAGTAATAAATGCTTTGCCATCTGTATAGGCAAGCTTCATTGCCTCAATCTGTTTATGATACGTATTAACTGTATCCTTCTCATTAAATTCAAACCCTTTGGCAATATTTAATGCTAAAAGAGCGACCAAGCCCTGACCATTAGGCGGAATTTCCCACACATCATAGCCACGGTAATTTACCTTAATAGGCTGCACCCATTCAGCCTTATACTCGGCGAAATCCTCCTCAGCGAGAAAACCATTGTATTTTTTCGAAAACTGAACCATTTTCTCAGCCAATTCACCGCGATAAAAGCTTTCCCCGTTCGTTTCAGCAATCGAACGAAGCGTTGATGCATGACCGGCCGATCTCCAGATCTCCCCGATTTTAGGTGCTCTCCCATCTGGAGCAAAAGTTTCAAACCAATGCTGGAATTCCTCATCCGTTAGTTTTTGCTTATAATTACGATAAGCAAGCTCCCAATATTTTCCGAGTATCGGTGTTAGCGGATAACCGTTTTCCGCATAATCAATTGCAGGTGCTAACACCTCTTGAAGAGACAGCTTGCCAAAACGCAGTGATAATTCGGCCCAAGCGGATGGAGCGCCTGGCACAGTAACCGGAACTAAACCATGGGTCGGCATTTTTTCAAAGCCTCTCTCCTTGACAGCTTCAATGCTAATTGATTGCGGCGAAGGTCCGCTACCGTTTAACCCATGCAGCTTCCCTTTCATCCATACAAGCGCAAACGCATCGCTGCCAATTCCATTCGATGTCGGCTCCACAACGGTCAATGTCGCTGCCGTAGCAATCGCCGCATCGATCGCATTCCCACCTTTTTTCAGTATATCAAGGCCTGCTTGTGCCGCTAGCGGCTGCGAGGTTGCGACCATACCTCTATTTGCTAATACAGCCGTTCGCTGCGATTGATATGGGTAATTTAAAAAATCAAACTTCATATGTATGTCCCCCTTTATCGTAGACCCTATTTTCAGAATATGACGCAAATTGTTTCGAAATGCGTATTATCCAGCCAAAATTGGTGACGAGAGTCTTTTTCTTATTTTGAAAAATACGAAAAAACCGTACATAAGCTATACGCAAACGTTCACTTTGCTTATGCATGTTCAATGCCTGTATCCTTCGCAGGCTTTACATGAGCCAGAAGTTAACAGTCAGCATTTTTAAATTCCGAAAGACGAAAGATTCGTATACTCGTATTGTAATAGACAAGTGGAAAATTCACAATTTTTGTTTTTTTGAGAAAGCCATTCACATTTTTTTACGAGGCACAGTTCTAATCAAAAAAACATAGTCATGAATTACGCGGGTTTGCGAGATCATTGTGCATCTGAAACCACTCTAAAAAACCGCATTCCATCTATTTTGGAATGCGGTTCGAACAACGAATCATTATTGGGCTTCAATTAAACCGTAACGGCCGTCCTTACGCTTGTACACTACATTCGTAAGGTTTGTTTCCGCGTTGGTAAAAACGTAGAAATTATGACCTAGCATATTCATTTGCAGAATAGCTTCTTCGCTATCCATTGGTTTCAAATCGAAGCTTTTTTGGCGAACAACCTCTAATTCTTCCTGCTCTTCTTCTGCTGCAGGTGCATCCGGCTCTTCAAAGCTTGCAAACAGTGTATTGACACCGCCTTTTTCACGGAATTTGCGATTTACTTTTGTTTTATGTTTGCGAATTTGGCGTTCTAATTTATCTGTGATTAAATCAATCGCCGCATACATATCATCATGAATTTCCTCTGCACGTAACACAAGGCTTTGCATCGGAATCGTTACTTCTACTTTAGACTTCTTGTCATTGTAGGTCTTTAAGTTAACATGGACATTTGCTTCAGGAGTTTCAGTAAAATATCTTTCGAGTTTAGCAATTTTCTTTTCAACATACTCTCTAATTGCTGGAGTTACCTCAATGTTTTCTCCACGTACGTTAAAATTCATAAGTGAACTCCTCCTTTTTGATTATCCTTCACCTATCAATCCTTTTGCGCCCCGGTCACCGTCACGGCTCAGACGACAAAAGATGTGATATATAGCCCTTTAAAAAAGACTATATATTATATTTCTATTTTAACCCAAGAAACTCCTGCTAAAACAGTGAAAAAGGTTTAAAAAGTTTGTCGAAATGGTGAAGGAGAGAAATGCATGCCCTATTCCTTGCTTTGTCTGTGACCGCAAAGATACGCCGTGAAATAAAGAACTGCAACTCAAAAAACGACCCTTTGCAGGGCCGCTTTGTTTAACCTTTTATATCAATATTCCCACCAAGATGGGGCTGAGCAGCATGTTGAAGTGCTTGTACATCGACGCTGTCCATCATTTGATTAATAAAATCCGTTGCATTTCCTTCTGCCATATCCATCGTTTTTTTCAAAAGGGCGATCGATGCCTGTTGGCTTGCTTGCCCTTGGCTTAAAGCCATTGATAATCGTGCGACGTCCATTTGGAACCTCCGATTTCACCATGATTCTAACGGTGTACTGTTATTTTTTCTTATCAAGAAACATACCATCTACAGATAAATTATCATATAGATTTGCGTACTGTTCGTTTTTTTGTTTCTTTAATTGGAGTGTTTTTATATCCTGCTTTATCATGTTCTTTCTTTGCTCCATTAAAGCCTGGATTTCGTGCTCTTGACGCGCTAACTCCAGCTTTGTTTCCTCATTCAGATGAGAAAGATCGGATAGTTGGTTTAAGAAACCTTGCCTTTTCTCAAGTAATTCATCGATTTTTTCAATCTGTTCTTCCCGCTGTTCAATTAAAAACTCGCCTTCAAGCAAATTCTTCAATTCCTTTGAGACAATCATGAATTGGTCAAGTTCTCTCATTACGCTTGGCCACTTTCAGCATATTGTTTTCTTGTTGATTGAATAACTTCCTTCCACATATCACGGAACTCCATTACAAAGCTCTCAACTTCTTCAAGGATTTGTGTATCATTCTTCAAATTGGCCTCAACAAGTCTCCTATGCAAATAATCATACATTTGCATTAGATTATGGGACACTTCAACATCCATATTTAGTGTTACCATTAGCTCTTGCACGATGTTTTGAGCTTTAAGCAAATTTTCGTTTCGCTGCTCAACTTGATTATCTTCGATCGCCTTTTTTGCCAGTTTAATAAACTTTAAACAGCCGTTATATAGAAGCAATGTTAATTCTCCAGGTGATGCCGTATTAACTGAATTTTGTTTATACGCTTGATGCGGTTGATTCATTGCCATTTCCTTATCACCTTCTATCAACTTATTGTTGTTGTGCTCCCATGCCTAAATAAGAAAGTAACATATTTGATTGGTTATTTAGGTTCTGCATCGCCTTTTCCATCGCATTAAATTGGCTCCAATAGCGATTTTCCACCATTTTCAAGCGGTTTTCAAGTCGGGAAATATCATCTTTTACTCTTCCTAACTGTTTACCTAATGTATAATTATCCTCTGTTTTAAAAGCATTTCCCGCACGCTCTTCAATCTTTTTCACGGTGTTTGAAAGCGTATCACGAACACGTCTTGCTAAACCTTGCTCAGCATAAGTTGGACCGTCTGCCATAAACAACTGGAAAATTGCCTCCGGATCTTCCTCAATAGCTTTTTTCAGCTTTTCTTCATTTATTTCAAGCTTTCCGCGAGCCATATAATCTTTCGTTGTCGTAATACCAATCTCTGCCAATTGATTAAACTTCGGATCGGCTAAAGTAACCTCGTTAGCTGTTACCTCTGTATATAAATTGTTTCGCAACGTAGTCATTGCAGTATCCAAAATTTGATCCCTGCGCAGCAAACCGCTTTTCGCTTTTTCTTCCCACTGCTCAACCTCTCTATCTGACATGGCCATTTTTTGCTCTTGTGTAAGAGGTGTAAAGGTAGAAAACTTTTGTTCAGTCAATTTCCCATTTACTTTATCAAGCAGCTCGTTGTACTTATTGACAAAATCTTTAATCGTCGTCATGATTGCATCAGTGTCAGTGCCGACTGTTATGGAAGTAGATTGGCCTGCTACCGAATTATTATGCAGCGTAAATGTGACACCGTTCATCGTAAATGTATTGGAAGCACGTTCAGTTTCTAATCCATTAACAGTGAATTTAGCATTTGTTCCAGATTGCTCCTCGGTTAAATGCAATGATTGTGTAAAAAAGTCTGCTGAAGCCCCTGTAAAATTTATGGACTTGCCTTCACTATTTGTAAGATTACCTGTATCTTTTCGCTGTGCAACGATTTGATCTGTATGACTATCATAGAACATGTTAACGCCCACGTTAGAGCTATTGATTTGGCTCAGCATGCTATCTAATGATAATGTACCAGCGATTTTGAAATCATTTTTTCTTTTGTTCGTAGAGCCGTCTTCTTTATAGGTTTCAATATTGAATTCTAAGTAGTTATGATTAAATTTTAAAGAAAAACTGCTGTCGCCTTCAAGCTTCGTTCCAAATGACATACTTCCAGTATTTTCATCAATGTAAACCGTGTTCGCATCCTTCGTTTCCGGTATGCTTCCCACTACTACGTCAAACTCCTGCACTTCCCCATCAGCATTCGTAACTTCTAATTTTCCATTGGCATTGAGATTTAATACTTCAGAAACAGCACCTTTTGGAAGTTGAAAATTTGTGGCACCTTTTTCAGGCACTTTAAAGCTACTTGTTACCTCTTCCTGCTTCCAAGTAAATCCTTCTAGCTTATCTCTTTGCGACCATAAGCTTTTAGTAGAATCAATTTTCTCACCTTTACTAATAGCCGCTGTACTTTGCATTCTAGCTGCCGTTGCGATCGTCACATTTTCAATCTTGTAAGAGATCGTTCCAGCATTAGGAGCTGCCTTTGCGGTAACAACATCTGAATTGGAGCTAACCGCTGTTCTTGTTAGCATATTCGCTTGTCTATAAATTCCATCAAAGATAAAATTGCTAAATTCGTCTAACAATTTATTCATCTCACGATAGCTATCACGCTGCCATTCAATGATTTGCTTTTTTTGATTTAATTTATCAAGCGGTATTCTTTGAGCCTGCATGAGTGAATCAACGATGGATTGAGTATCCATTCCACTAGCAATCCCTGAAAATCTAATTGTACTTACCATGATTTTGCCCTCCTATTTACAGCTTTTTGTCTATAAACAGACCTAGATATTCTGTCATTTTCGCATACATATCCAATATTTCTTTATCCGGGATTTCTCGCACTACTTCCTTCGTCTCTTTATCAATGACTTCTACATAATAGCGATCCAATTCCTCATGGAGTTTGAAGACGACCGAAGTGAATTTCGGTTGTAAAAATTCATTCATCCCTTTTACGATATGTTCTACCTCTTCTTTTGAAAGCTTGCCATTATGCTCTTCTTTTATTTTGTCCTGATGTCTGTCGTGATGTTGTTCTGATTGTCTTACTCGCCCTGTTCGGTTAGTTGGTATCTCCTTTAAACCAGCAGAAGCTGTAAGAGAAGATGAATTCGCAGTAAGGGAAACTCCTCCAATATTCATAAGAACAACTCCTCATTTTTATCCTAATTATTATATCGGACAAGAGAAGAGAATTTTTAAGTATTATTAGGATATCTATTTCCAAGTTTTAATTATTTATCTTGCACCAATAATAGCGGCACTCCATTTTGGTATTTTATATTATAGATAAATCTTTCAGTTACTATGGTATTGCTCTGTAAATTTAAATCCCTTGAGCTCTCGAAAACTCTGTTTTTCATTACAAGGTCAAACAAATTAATAAAATCAGCGTCCAAACCATGACTCGTTGATCTAAATGTTTTTCCGTCTACTTCCCCCTGACCGATTTGAATAAACTTACAGCCCTCAACCTGTTCGCAAAACTGCTTCTTAACATGATGATTAATTAAATTATCATTTGTGCCATGAAAACAAATGATATTACAGTTATTGTCTACTTGTTTATAAAGGTCTGGCAAATACAGGAGTCCTTTATCGAAATCCAATCTTGAAGCGAGGTAAGAGAATTCCGTATTTACTCTCATTTGTCCAATATTACTAAATAAAAAACGAGAACTCTTTAGATACTCGGGGTATAACCAAGAAGAATTATCAATTAACAAAGTAAATAGATTTGGTGCGAAGGCATTACAAAGGTAGCATAAATATGCCCCATGCGAGTGACCGTACAATATAATTTTTTTTGTATTGTATGGCAAATTGTTCTCTTTTAAAATTTGGACTATATAAGACAAAGATGTCACGTGATCCAAGGCTTGCATAATCCCCATATCATTAAAATTTTCAATTTTCTCATCTAAATCCTCATTAACATTGAGCTCTATATTATATTTACTCCCCACCTGAAGAAATTTATCGCTATTAAAACCTTGTCCAAAAACTTGCTTCATCTCAATTGAGGTAAAAATATTGCTAACTTCTTCTTTCGAAATTTGAGTTGTAATTCGGTTACTTCCTTGCATAAATTCTTGTCCAAAATAGTGACATTGTATGGTGATTAAATTGTATTCATCAGCAAATCTAGTACGCATTTTTTTGTATACATTGGATTGTGCATTTGCTCCAAAACCGGGTATAAGCAAGAGCAAACCTGTGTTTTCATTCACTATCTCTGGAAATGAAAAGTAAATTTTCATCTCCCTCTGACTATTATTGTTGTATATATTTGGGTGCGCCGGAACATTCATTTCATAATCTGTTGACATATTGCTACCTCTATTCTCAATCAAATTTCCAAGTCTACCAATAGGTATTTTTATTATTGATAATGATTAATCACTTTTCGAACAGCCTCAATAACTGATTGCACATCTTCATCAGACATTTTCGGAAAGAGAGGAATCGTTATGGCAGATTCGTACCATTCTTCCGCAATCGGACAAAGACCTTTTTCATACCCTAGCCCCTGATAATATGGATGGTGATAAACGGGCAGATAGTGGACATGTACACCGATATTTTCTGCCCGAAGAGCTTCAAAAATAGCTCTTCGTCCAGCCTTAAACTTCGATAAATCCAACTGGAGCATATATAAATGCCAGCTCGAATCCGTTGACTGCAACTGATAGGGAATTTGCACACCGTCAAGTTTAGAAAATTCTTTGTTGTAATTAGCAACGATCATTCTTCGTCTCTCGATAAAAGAATCCAGTTTCTTCATTTGCGAAACACCTAGAGATGCCTGTAAATCGGTCAAACGATAATTGTAGCCTAACTCAATCATCTCATAATACCAAGGGCCTTCATCCTTAGATAAATGAAGGTTGGTAATCCCATGTGAACGGAACCGTTTTAATTTCTCTGCATACTCCTGCGAATTCGTGACAATCATTCCTCCTTCGGCAGTTGTCACGTGTTTGACTGGGTGAAAGCTAAACATTGTCATATCAGCAAGCGTTCCTATCTTTTGACCTTTGTAACTTGCACCTAATGAATGAGCCGCATCCTCAATAACGACTAGCTTATGTTCTGCTGCTATTTCTCTAATAGCGTCCATATCTGCAGGTTGTCCCGTAAAATCAACAGCAACAATGGCTTTTGTATTTTCAGTAATAGCCCTACTGATTTTTTTTGGATCAATATTGTACGTGCGTTCATCGATATCAACAAATACCGGTCTTCCTCCACAATAAAGAACACAATTACTGCTTGCTGCAAATGTAATAGGGGAAGTAATCACCTCGTCACCCTTCCCAATTCCGGCTGCAAAACAAGCTCCGTGCAAAGCTGCTGTCCCATTAGAAAAGGCAACTGCATACTTTGCGCCAACATATTCGGCAACAGTACGTTCAAATTGTTCGATTGCAGGTCCCTGCGTAATAAACGCTCCCTTCAATGTATCGACAACGATTCGAACATCCTCTTCATCAATCCACTGTTGACCATAGGATAAATAGTTGGCTCTCACTGGTTGACCACCAAAAATAGCAAGTGTCATAATGTCTCCTCCAAAAAAGTCACCCTTAAATAAGGTGACTCGTTTTAATCCATTGTTCAGTTCGGCGCAATCCCTCTTCGAGACTTACTTTTGGCTGCCATCCTAAAAGTTTGTTTGCTTTTTCATAGTTACACAGTAGCTTTTGAATTTCACTTTGAGGATGGATATGCTCCACATGTTCAATTCTCGCTGAGTCTTCAACAATTAATTTCGCTAAATCATTGACTGAAATATCTCTGCCAAGGCCTGCATTGACGATTTCTCCATTCACCTGCTCCGAATAACCAGTTTGGACAACAAAATCAGCACAGTCATCTACAAAAAGTAGATCTCTTGTTTGCGTACCTTCGCCATAAATGCTTAATTTCTCACCAGCAAGCTTCTTCTTAATAAAAATGGCGACAACACCACCTTCGCCTCCTGTTTTTTGGAAGGGACCATATGTGTTAAAAGGCCGTATCACCACAGTCGGCAAGCCGTAAGCATGATAATAGGACAATACCATATTTTCGGCAGCAATCTTCGAACCAGCATAAGGTGAAGCTGGTTTAATAGGATGCTTTTCCGTAATTCCTGTCTCATCAAAACAACGATCATAAACCATGCATGTACTCATAAACACGACCTTGACGTTATGCTTTCGGCATTGTTCCAGTATGTAAAAGGTTCCTACCGTATCATTATTAAAAGTTGTACGAGGGTCATCGATTGAATCTTGGACATTAATGGACGCACCAAGATGATAGCAAATATCAAAAGCGTTCTTGGAAAAGATCTCTTTCAGCAACTGTTCATCTTTAATATCCCCGATGATGAATTGTTCAAGTTCCTGTTTAAATTCTGCGATATTCTCTTCACGCCCATTCGACAAATCATCTAAAATCCAAACTTTATGCCCATCTGAGAGTAGTTTTTTCGCAACGGCACGACCGATAAATCCAGCTCCACCAGTAAGTAACACGTTCATTTTTGTCCCACCTTACTTTATACAATGTCCCACGATAATGGGGTTCCTTTTTTCACATCTACTTTCGCCTGTTTTCCTAATACATTTTTGTAATGCTTTGGAGGCAGACCAAATCCTGGTCGGATAGCACGAATATTGTCCTTCGTCAACATTTCACCCGCTTTTATATCGTTGACAACGTATAATGAACGGCGATCTTTTAACGAACGCTCCTCCGCTTTTGTTGGCCCATAGCTAATTTGACCAAGACTTTGCCATGCTTTTTCAGTCTCTTCTACGAGTGCTTGCATTTCCTCTGGCTCCATAGAAAACGCAGCATCTGTTCCACCTTCAGTTCGAGAAGTCGTGAAATGTTTTTCGATCACAGTTGCACCTAAAACAACGCTCGCAACGCCAACTCCTATTCCCATCGTATGGTCGGATAAACCAACCTCACATTGGAATAACTCTTTCATGTGAGGAAGAGTCAACAGATTCGAATTCTCAGGAGAAGCCGGATAAGTACTCGTACATTTTAACAGGATAATATCTTTGCATCCTGCAGCGCGGGCAGCACGAATAGATTCATCGAGCTCAGCTACTGTTGCCATTCCTGTAGAGATGATGAGTGGCTTTCCAGTAGAAGCTGCCTTTTCAATAAGAGGGATATCCGTATTTTCAAAGGATGCAATTTTATAACATGGTACATTAAGCTCTTCAAGAAAATCCACTGCTGTCTCATCAAAGGGAGAACTAAAAGCAATAAGTCCTAGCTCCTGACATCTCCGAAAAATCGGTTCATGCCACTCCCAAGGGGTATAGGCTTCTTTATATAGGTCATAGTAAGACGTTCCCTTCCATAAACTTTCCGGGTTATCTATATAAAATTCTCCTTCTTTTATATCTAAAGTCATAGTATCTGCTGTATATGTCTGCAATTTCAATGCATCAACCCCAGTCTTAGCTGCTGCTTCTACAATTTGCAACGCCTTTTCTAAAGACTGGTTATGGTTCCCTGACATTTCCGCTATAATAAAAGGCTTATGTGCAGAACCTACGAGACGCCCTCCAATATTAATCGCCATTTCCAACCTCCATAATTGCTTTAACAACAGGGTGTATTTCATGCTTTCGATTTGCTTGCATGAGTAATGTTGATTTCGCTGAAAGCTCCCTTAATTTCTCAGGGGATTCCATTGCTCTATTTATTATATCGACAAGTTCCCTTTCTTTTACACCTTCATGCCAGCCCAGACTCCATATTGCTCCATACTTAGCTGCTGCAACGGTAGACTCCAGTTGGTTTTCAGCAACAATCGTCACAATCGAAGGCACCCCAAGATAGCAGCGTTCCCACATCGTAACACCTCCGGCCCCCAACGACAAGTCGGACTCTCTCATTAAGTCGGCAAGATAATTGATTTGTTCATAATAGCGGAAGCCTGATTTCTTACATATTTTTGCAATTAAATCTTTCTTTAGGTTTGATAGTCCAACTACTACATGAACCTGGACATTCCCCTGCACTAACTGACTAAGGGCATACAGCGCCTTCACCGTTTCCCCTGTCGGGTCAGAGCCACCGTAAAAAACTAAAATATTGCCAACCTGAGCATTTGTCCGAATCCTATTTTCTTTATAGAACTCCGGTCTGAGAAGTAAATAGGATGGTCCCAATAACTTTTCACATTGCTTTGGCACTAAAGCATCGTATCTGCTCTCAAAATTCTCTTGATAATTCTGATCTAAAAGAAGATCGCAATCATGCTTGCGATTCGCCAAATCATCAATCACCATAAGCTTAAGCTTACTTAATTTTCTTTTTAAAACACTTTCCCATTTTTCGTCTATTTGATAATGATCAACAATCACTAGATCACATTCTTGTTCTTTCAATATGGCTACTGTACGCATAGCATCATACTCAAATTTCCCACTAACAGCAATCACTTCAAAACCGAAAGACCTCACGTACTCGATCATATTACCAGCTAGCTCAGCACAAATAAAAGTAACCCTGGCTCCATTCCCCTTTAAAAAATTGGCCAAGGTAAGACAGCGCATCATATGTCCAGTTCCTATTGTAAACGAAGCATCTACGCGAAAAAAAATATTCATCTCTACACGACCGGTTTTTGCTCGATATGAGCGTTAATTTTCGCAATTTCAGGATGGTCTAAAAGAAAACGTACGACCTCTACTGAAGGTACAAGTAAATCCCCTTTGAAATGCTCAGCAATCTGCTGACATAGTTCATAGTCTTCTTCTGTGTCTAAGGTAATTCTAAGATGAGGATGGCTGAGCCCTTGAGGTAGAGCTACATAAGACCACGAAAACTCATGATGCTTTTCATACGCATAATAAGTTACATGTTCTATATGACGCTGCTCCTTACCATGCTTCTCAATATATTTCAGTGCAGCAAATGAGAATAATTCAACTGCTAACCCTCTTGGCAATTCTCCTCCAATTTTTATAAAATCACTCGGAAATTCTTCCATTCTCATAATCATCTCTGATGCTAATTGAAAATCAACATACGGACAATCAGCGGTTACTCTAATAACATAATCGGGATTATATCGTTCCGCTGCTTGCACATAACGAGAAAGGACATGTTCTTCAGAACCACGAAAATAGGCAATATCTTTTTGTTTACACCACTCTTCCACAATATCGTCTTGTGCAAGGGTGGACGTTGCCACTACTACATCACTCACTCCGTTCATTTTTTTACATCGCTCGACCACATATGAAAGAACATCTTTTTTGCCTAAGGGCTTTAAAATCTTACCAGGCAATCGGGAAGAACCCATTCGTGCCTGAATAATGACCATTGTTTTCATAAGCCGCCACACCTATCAAATAAATTTATTGTACTTCTGGAATATAGTTAGAGAATTTGCTTCCGCATGTATCCCACATATTTTTCGTCATCTCATATATATAAACATGATGATATTTGTTATATTTAAAAATATGTTCTGAAAAATACCCCACTTCTCTAGCACCCTGTTTCAAATGAAGCTTTCTGACTCCCTCGTTTTCTTCCATTACTTCTCCTACAAGCTTATTCAATCCCATCGTTTTAAAAGCGTAATTATAGACATACGGACCGATAAAGCCACCTAACATACTAAACTTCGGATTCCCAATATAAAAGTTCCAATAAGCTCTCTTATCACGAGAATGAATATCCGTTATGGAAACAAGTCCGATCGGCTCGTCTCTATAGATCATAATCCAATAATAACTGTGAGGATCTTTTTTAATGGACTCAAACCAGCTTCTCTGTTTTACTAAATCATACTCAATGTCGGTATACATATACCTCGTTACAAATTCGCTCGTCCGCCAATTTAAAATTAATTCTAAATGTTCTTCTTTAATAGAAACAAATTGCATAATATCACCTAATAACAAGTTCTCTAGTAAAATGCATCATTAAATCATAGCCATCCCAAACTCCTCCAAAAGCTAATGACTGTCCTACAGGTACAATCCGGTCAATACTCCTATTTTCAATAGCGTTTGCAAAATCTATCAACGCCTCTCGCGTAAAACCAAAATAGGATAAAGTCTGATCCTTATCATCAAGTAGAGAATTTAAATCCTTTAATTTCGGTAATTCTAATTCATAAAATAGTCCCCCACCGCAATGCCTTTCTTTCATTTCCCTATTAATAGCTTCCAATTGGACACGAGTGAAATTCTGTTGATGCATAAAAGAAGTCGTTTCATTATCAATACTTAATAAATAACCTGTCGTTAATTTCTGCACCTGCATTGCTGCCGATAGCTCTTCCAGATGAGCATCTAAATGGTCATTTAATTCGTTCCAAAAACGCTTTTGTGCAAGGGCAATTAAATCTGGACTTCCAATCCATGCGATCAAGCGAGGGGATGAACAGGCCATTTGCGAAAACCAAAAACCATCATTATAAAACTGATGAACAAATTCTTTCATATCGGACTCATTTGCATTAATGACTTCCTTTGCCTCAAAGGCAGACAACGAAAAACGATCGGGAAAAACCAACTCAGTGGCTAATGGCGCCAGCGGTATAGAACGAATTTTCCGCACCGTCTCATCTCCGCCCCAAACAATTCTGATATGACAACGCTCTGATAAAAAACGGGTAATTTCATCATTATGTTCATAAGTAACAATTGCAGTTCTACTAGCAACCTCTGGATACTGAGCAATCTCTTTTAATATTGCCGCAATAAGCAGATCAGTTTGCTGCTGTTCACGTCCGGAAACTCGCAATATATTGTTATTTCCCGCAAGCATCGAAAGCACCCACGAATAAACAAATATTGTATCAACATTGGAAGGGGCAAAATGCAATGCAACTCCCCGTGCCCGTAACAGTCTATTGTCAGCTCTTTTTAAAAAGGAAGCTTTCATTTCCTCGATATGTGCCCTTCTCAACCAATAGGCGAGTGTAATTAATTCTGGGTATCTTCGATAAGTATGATCCTTTAAGATCGTTTTTGATAATGATTGCAGAAAAGCAACCACTCTTTGATCAAATGGTTTTAGTGGCTTCATCTGGATAACAGACTCTATCTGGGTTTGCCATCTTTCCGAGGTAGCTGGCCAATAAAATCTCATATCGTCTTCCCCACCTTTTTGTCGAAAGCGAATGTATCACTACATCCGCGTAGCTCTGCTTTTGGTATTCTACCTGCGACAGAAAAATACTTTCCCTTCCAACCGCATGAGCAATCATCTTCACCATGAATGGTCCCTAAATCTTCTGTCAACAAACTGTGCCCTGGATAACTTTTTGGTAAAGTACTCAGCACTTGAATCAATCCTTGTTCACCAAAGGGAAGCGGCTGAAAAGAAAGGGGATCTCTTATAATAACATCTGCATAAACGGGTGTATGAAGATGCCCCTTTGGACATTCTACAAAAATGGAGCCGACTTGCTCGACCATTCCATAATAATTATGAATCGATTGAATACCAAATTGTTGGAAAAGCATGTCCTTAAATCTCTCATTACTAACAGACTGATCTTTTAACTTTTTCCAACCGCCACCATGAATCAGCACACTGTCTTTTAAATTTAATTTAATTCCTTTGCTTAAAGCAGCTTGATAAAAATATTGCCAAATCATAAATGTAAAGCCAAATAGAAGAACCCTTTCATCCTTGTGTTGTTCCAAAAATTCATTTAAACCGTCCCAATCGATCGTCATATCATCATGGAGCAAGTAAAAATGCCTTCTTCCAAAATTGGAAAATCCTAAAATCCCTGCCCCTCTGGCACTAAATGATTTTCGGTCCTTTAAAACATTTTTTGTGTCAATCATAATCATTGGTAAGCGTTTCTTGCCAAGCAAGGGGGTCATAACTTCTACAAGAGCTTTAGTCTGTGCCTTAGCTGTGTCTTTATCTAAATATATTTTGGATACTTGCTGACCTGTTGTACCGCTTGATGTTAAAACCTTAAAAATATCGTTCTCTTCAATGGAGTGCAATGCCAGCATTTTAAAAAGTTGAACTGGCAAGAAAGGAATCTCCTCTAAGTTTGTTACTTCTAAAGCATGATTCGATTTACTTAGCATTTGTTTATATGGTTCACAGTGACTATAATGAAATTTCGTCAGCTCATTTAATTCTGCTAATAAGTAATTCTGTTTGTCAGCACTTTTCGTCATAAAAGGTTCCACTATAACATCATTTCCTTTAACACTACATAATTTACTTTACCATTCGCTAGTCTTGGGATATCCTCCACCACTTTAACTTGAAAAGCACTTCTATGTAGCTTATATAAATCTTCCATTAGCCTCTTTATCTCTTCCTTCAATTCCATCACATCGGTTACTACGAATAATTTATCATCCGTACCTACACAGAAAACGTCCTTTCGCAAGGTTTTTTCAAGCTGCTTTTCGATCTCGTCCAAATTTAACCGTAGCCCAAATAATTTAATAAATCGCTTCATGCGGCCCTTAATGTAAAAGTAACCATCTGCATCGACTTCCGCAATATCTCCCGTATGCAGCTTGCCGTGTAGCTCATCACCTCTTGCTAAATCGTTAAAATCTTTGGCATAGCCCAGCATCACATTAGGACCCTCATAGATTAATTCTCCCGTTTCTTCATCAATCGTTAACTTTCCATTTGGGATCGCCTTTCCTATGCTTCCTATTTTGTTAAGAATCTCTTCTGGAGGTACATAGCTAATCCGTGGTGCTGCTTCAGTTTGACCATACATCACATAGAATTTTTTAGCAAATCTACTCGCATACTCAGCATAAACGGAAATGAGTTTTTCGCTTAACCTTCCCCCCGCTTGCGTAAAGTATCTCAAATGAGGCAGCTCCATTTTTTGAAAACCAATTCTCAAAAGTGTTTGATAAGTATAAGGCACCCCTGCCAGTGAAGTGGCTTTCTCATTTTCAACAAACTTCCAAAATTCTTTCGAAATGATGCTATCATTGGTTAATAAAATGGATGCTCCTACGTGAAGGTGGCTATTTATGATGGAAATACCGTACGAATAATGGATGGGTAGGTTAACCAAGCCTCTGTCATCTGTTTGTAGATGTAAATATTCGGATATCGATTTTGCATTAGCAGCAATATTTTCATATGATAATTTCACAAATTTCAAGCTTCCAGTAGTACCAGATGTACTTAATAAAAGAGCGACATCTTGAAAAATCTCATAGTCTGGAGCCACACTTCTTCTTAAAATACCAGCTTCAATTGACTTATAATCTTCATGATGAACATCACCAATTATATATGCCGGCTGATACGAATCAATAATCGTTTGTAAAAGGCTTTCCTCCAGATCTGCATTAACTAACATAACTGCATCTTTATTTTGAAGGACAGCCAAATAAGAGACAATATACTCATAGTTGTTTTTGGCCAAAATCAGAATTAGTTGTTTATAAGAGGCTCTTATTTTCTTTTGCAATCTCTCCATATCCTGTTGTAATTCACTGTAAGTATATGCCTTACCTACCTGTTCGACTACAGCAACGCGATCCTTATATTCATTGAAATTATTCCAAAATGTATGCATGATTTCTCACCTGTCTATTTACGAATTATATTAGATTTTAAACTATCGCGACTAAAGAATCTCCATTCTTCTTTTTCATCGGCCAAAAATAAAAAAAGTGTAGATAAGGAGCCATTAAACGACCATGCCCCCATCTACACCGATCACCTGCCCAGTAACATATGAAGATAAATCTGACGCTAGAAAAAGAAAGACGTTCGCCACTTCTTTCGGCTCTCCAATTCGCTTCATTTTAATACTCTCGATCACTTTTTCCAATCTTTCGTCTTTATAATGACCTATTAAATCCGTGTTTATAAACCCAGGTGCTACCGCATTAACTCGAATATGATACGGTGCTAATTCTTTCGAAACCGATTTTGTTGCACCTATCACCGCAGCTTTGCTTGCTGAATAAGCAGAATTTCCTTCAATGCCATTCGTCCCTGCTATTGAACTGACATTTATAATAGAACCTTCCTTTTGCTTCATCATGATACGCGATGCATACTGCATATGGTACAAAACAGAATGTACATTCGTTTCCATTGTTTGCCCTATAAGCTCATCACTAACCAAACCAAGCAGTGATTCATTCATCACACCTGCATTATTAATAAGTACATCAAGTCTGCCGAACTCTTTCTTGATTGCCTTAAAGCTATTTTTTATGCTCGGAAAATCTTTAACATCATAGGTTAGCACATACGGACTAATTGAACTAACTTTCGCTACCTTCTCTATTGTCTCCGTTAAAGAAGCTGCATTGCGAGCATGCAATATTAGTCGTGCGCCATGCTCCGCAAATAAAAGAGCTGCTGCTTGTCCTATTCCTCTCGAAGCTCCCGTAATAAAGACTACTTTATTCTTTAATAACATTTGCATCGGACCTATTCAAATCGAATATCATACTTTTGTAGAATTTCTTTTGCTTTTGCAAAGGAACTCAAATCAAGTACATCATCCGTATCAAGCATAATATCAAACTGGTCGTCAATTTCTGCTACCAACGCCATATGAGCAACTGAATCCCATTCGGGGATAGTATTGTAGGCTAGAGTATCTGTTACTTGGCTTTCTTCAATACCTAATGCTTCTGCAAAGATGGATTTTAGTTTTTGCTGGTTCATAATTTCCCTCACTTCTATTCAAATGTATTTAAGTTCATCTAAGAACAAATTTTTTCAATTCAAAAAGACACTTAAAGCTATTAATAGTTCTCTATACCAACTTATTTTGAATAACTTAGAAGAACTTTCCTTAGTTCTCTCCAAGTAAATCGAAAATTTCCCTCTTCATTATTCATGAGAATTCTTAAATTTAATTCAGCATCCATATAACCTGGAAAAAGTTTTAAAGCTCGTTCAAATAATTCCTTTGCTTTATTTCTTTCACCCGTATAAATATACAATATACCTAAATTGTTTACTGAAGCACCATGCGAAGGTTCACATTCTAAGGCTTTAATTAAGCAAGCTTTTGCCTCAACATAATTCTTTTTCTTAATATAATAAAGCGACTTTAAAAAAAACACACTATCTCCCGAATGATAATCTAATTTAGAAAATTCTTCAAAAGCCTCTTCCCATTTTTCTAGTCGATATAGCATTGAAATATAGTCTAAACGATTTCTATCTTTAGTCTGTCTTCTATTAAATAATGCGCCTTTTATTTCTGTTAACTCGAATTTCCTTAAAATATCTATCTCTGCATTTGCCGTTTTATTAAACTCATTCGTTGTATTATTAGGATGCCTCCTTACCTTTACTAACGGCTTATCAACATAGGCAAAACCCCATTTTTTTGCTAACCTCAGCCATAAGTCCCAATCTTCATTATATTTTAGTTTTTCATTAAATCCCCCAACATCCATCAGTGCCTTTTTATTAATTAAAGCTCCTGAGGGTGTTACAATTTGATTCCTAAAAAGTTCATAACCAAATATTTCGCCAGTGCCATATTGCTTCCCTCTTAAAATTCTGTCCAAACTTTCTCCGTTTTCATTTATTTGTAAATAAGCAGGGTGAACAAGAGCCCACTTATTGGGACTGCTTTTTTCAAGCTTCTTCAAATATTTGATTTCTTCCTCCACTAGAGTGGGATGAGCAATATCGTCCGCATCCATAAAAAGTAGCCACTCACCGTGTGCAGTTTCTATTCCTTTATTACGTGCTGTTGAAACTCCCAGATTACGACTTTGCCTAAGTATCTTTATACTTTTATCAGTATTTGCATATTTTCTTATAATTTCTAAAGTGTTGTCAGTACTACAGTCATCAATGATTAAAATTTCGTCTAGTTTAATACTTTGCCCAATTAGGCTCTCTATTGATTCATCAATATACTTCGAAGCATTATATGCGGGCATTATCGCTGTTATTTTCATTATTAATTTCTCCCTTTATGAATATAGTTCTAGGAAGATATCTTTTTCAAATTCTTTATTGCTCTTATACAAAGGATAAATAAAAATATTGTTATATTTTTTTACTAGCTCGTCATAAATTTCACTTTCATAAGCCTCTGATGAAATAATAATCACCTTCGGGTTTAGTGTTTGAATCATATTTTTAGGATAAATTTCTAAACCCATGATTCTCTTTCCATGTTTTTGTTTATCATTATCAATAATTCCAATAATATTAAGGTTTAAATTACTTACTTTTTCTAATAAACACTTTGTGTGTTCACCAGCTCCAAAAATAACCATTCCTTCATTTAAATCAACTCTATTTATAATATCTCTTTTGATAATAGATTCTAATCCACAATAATCTCTATTAAAATGATTAATGATATAATTTGGCAGCTCAATTTTCTGATTTTCAACAAAATGAATTATAGCATCACTAGCTCTCTTACTTGCTGTTCCATCAGCAAACTTATAAACAGCATTAACTGCTTTTTCACGTTTTTGCTTTTGAGTTTTACTATCTATAAGAGCAACTTCTATATTTTCTATTAGTTCCTCAGGTTCATTACAATTCACACCAACATCTGCATGTTCCCAATATCTTAAACCATGTTCTACGTTTCTTCGATACCATGGTGCATTTAAGACTACAACCGGCCGATTCGTACTGGCAAACTCATAAAGAGTTGACATATGATCACAAATGTAAAGATCCGCTCGAGTTAAAACTTCATGAAAATTTTTAACAATTTCGAATCCTAGTTCTTTATAATGTGGAATGAGTTCCTCTATCATTTGGGGATGACCATGACCCAATATTTCCCATCCGCGTTTTTTTGCTTCTAAAGCTAACTCTGGTAATGCCTTCTGAAAATGTGGAAATGAGGTTCTTGTCTCTGGTACAAGCATGCGGTCATAATGAAAGGAAATAGCAATTACTGTTTTCTCATTTTTATTCTTTTTAAAATTTGTATGCCAATAATCCAATTTAGGGCACCCTACAACTGCCACATTATTATTTTGATAAACATGCTTTATAATACTTGCAGTATAATCATTTGGTAAAATATCCAATATTACATTTTTTCTTAGCGGAAATAACAAATGTTCTTTCCCTTTATAGTATTGTCCTGCTCCATGCTCTACTAAACCGATCGGTCTTTTTAATTTCTCTATAAAACCATCAAAAATACTTGCTGTAATTAACAATTGTTGACTCTTTTCCAAATAATCCAATACACTATTTAAATCATCAAACTTTTTAATAGAATACTCTTCTTTTGACAAGTTATAATCTGAAATCGAGTGCTTATAATTATAGATAACAAATTCTCCTTTATACTCCCAAGGGATTTCTTTCCAAATAGGCAGTAAATGATCAAAATGATGTGGTCTCCACGCAAAGAAATCAATAATCTTGTTCTTATCATTCATTTTTCCGCACCTCAAATAATTAATATGGATCACTAATTACAACAAGAATCACAAATAGAACTGTGTCATACTATATTTTCTTACCGTCTCTTCCAACCTAGATTAAAATGTATCGACTCGATAAAGTTTAATTTCTCAAGTTGCAATTTAATTTCTTCATAGTACATGCTAGCAACCAGTATATAGATTTCTTTTTTATTTTCTGTTGCTAGTTTTTCCAGACCATATATCTTTTTATTATAAAACGTACTATTCCATTGTTCTTTGTTGTTATCCACATAATATTCTATACTATGTCCAAGGCATATTAATCTCTCTGTAAGTAACTGACTCGCTTTGCCTGTTCCAAAAACCACTAGTTTTTTACTTAATAACTTTATCATTTCCTTTTTTTCAAGTGGTTCATAGTTTTTCCATCTACTCTTCCTCAAATACCTTTCATATACATCTGAAAAAGGTTGTATGCTTAAATAATGCCACGGTTTAGAATAACCAGTGTAGTGAAGTATTGCTAACTCATTTTCTCTCTCACTAAAAATATTCTCATTACTTAATTTAAAAGAATCCATGAGCTGATATTTCGAGGTACGTTGATTCCAATAATTAGGAAGAGGCAGCCAAGCTTTATCAACAAGTACAGCATTGAAAGCATCTTGATCATGAAGTTTAATCCTGCTAGACATCTCTACCAAGTAATCCAATGCTTTTTCCGACACTTTATTCTCTCGCCACAGTTTTAAGTTAATCAGCATTACTCCAGAATTGAAATATTTGGAGGTTTTTGCTATCTTTATTTCGCCATGTCTATTAAACTCAGGTTCAACTACAGCTGCCAATATGTAATTACTAATATCAATGTCCCATAAACCTTTAATATCTCGATTTACAATTAAATCACAATCTAAAAACAATACTTTATCATTCAAAAAATGAAGTGCCTCTGGTATTGACAGTTTATAATATGCTGCATGACTCATGTTATCCTTTACTGCCAATTCTTTGTACTTTTTTTTATCAATTTGAACAAAAAAAATGTCTGAACCATATTCTTTCACTGTCTCAGTCAAGTAACTTTTATTGATAGACGAGATACCTCCATCAATTATATAAATTGAAATTAACTTTCTTGAGGTGGTTTGTTCAAATAAAGATATTAACATTACACCTAAATGTTGCGCATAATTATCATCAGAAACAGCAACTATTTGAATTTTTTCCATTAAGTTCTCCTTATAATTTAAATAGATTTTAGGTTACTTTTTTCACCAGATTTATTGTTAAAATCACTCATAAAGTATCAACTCTTTAATTCCAAAATTATATCTGTGTGGAAATTCTTTTCTAAAAGAATTTCTCTTATTCTCTTCATTTCACGAACTATTTCATTATTCATATCAAAAATTGAAATCCAAAATGTTTCAGCAAGATATCTTAGAAAGTCCTCAGCGTTTACTTTATTTAATTCCAGTAACCTTTTATCAAACTCTATATAACCAGTAGCTTTTTTAACCTGTGATAGGATATTTTTCATACCTTTAATTACTTCATACTCAAAACCTTCAACGTCTATTTTGAAAAGCAATACTTTCTTCTCACTATCATTTTTAAGCAAATCATCTACTTTAATTGTTGGTATAACAACTCTTTTATGATTATCAAGTGTTTTAAAAGCTTTTGATTCCCCTGAAGAATATGTATTAATATAAAAATCTTGAGTTTTTCTTTCACTATTACCTGCAAGAGCATTAACTATATGAACATTTTTCCTGTTTTGAATTTTTATAGTTCTCTCTAAATACGGAATTAACTCTGGATTAGCTTCAATACCATATACTTTACAATTAAAATCATATTCACTAGAAAGAATACATTCTCCATAATTTACACCTATATCTAACACTAGATCTGGTTTTATTTCAGTAACCTTTTTTGCCCAAAATTCCATTAATCTCTTTTGAGATGGGAATTCCTTAGTTAAAAGATTAATAATCCTCTGGTCAGCTAAATTCACAGCAAAAGGCTTCCCTTTCAAGGTAATTTCAAAGGGATACTCTCCCCATTCACCGTTGCCACCAAAAAAATGAACATTGTGTTTAAATCCCATTTGCGATAGTTGTTCCTTAATTTCTTCATGAAAAGAACTTGATATAATAATTAGAGTTTGTTTTACATCAATTTCTCTTAATTCTGTAGGTGATTTTATTACAGCACCATCTATTATTTTACCCCATTTTTTACTATCGTTATCTACAAAGAAGCTAACTGTTAGTCCAAATTTATTGAGTTTTTTTTTCGCTTGTTCTCCAAAACTAGATGCTCCAAACAATACGATATCTTTATTCTTATCAATCATTTTTATTTCAGCTCCAACACATTATTTATTGTCAAAATGGGGCGAAAACCAGTAGTACTTAAAACTTTGTTTGATAAAGAGTTTTTAGATGTAATATAGTACGGCCTTTTTAACATTCTTCTCATTTTTCTATTTTCGGTGCCCTGGATAGGAGAATTTGTCCACGAAGCTATATCTTTTATAGTACTATTTTGAAAATGCCAAATATCATCTCTTCTTGGAAATACACCATTTTCATCAGATACTAAATACTTATCCCAATCGTTATTCTTATCATTCTGAGATACTCCACCAGTCATTAATTTCACTTTTGAACTATAGCCCTTTATATCTTTAAATATTTCCCTTCCATTTGAAGTCGCAATTCCATTTTCATAAAGTTGATCCCAAGAAATACTGTGCTGCACATTTCGATCAGCAATCAATTTCTTTTTACCATCAACCTCATCAACCATAATGAAATAGAAATCTCCATCTGGAAATGCGCTAGACTCAGGTGGAATAAATTCCTTAGTTTCTTTTCCTAAACCTAGAAACTCACCGACCTTATTATATGTAGCTTTATAGTGACAGCGAATTCTCTTGCCAAGTTCTAATTCCTCAATGTTGCTCACTTCATGTACATGGCTGATCCGGCTATTTGACGCAGTTTCTATTCCTGAGAATACGAAATTTCCTTCATCTAACACTTTTAACTCAATAAGGTGTTCTTCATTTTTTAAATAATGCTTTTCAAACAAGATTTGCTTGAAATTTGCCGTTTCAAAATTATGTAGATCTGAATTTCTTACTGAAACCTTTTCTGTGCTCCCGTCAATCGTAATCTCAATTTGTTTTTTTGAGCTGTCTCTTCTCATTGAACCTAAAATTTTTAATGAAGTTCCTTTAAAACGAAATGTTACGGAAGCATTGTTTCTTCCATTCATTTGTTTCACGGAGTAGTCAACAGAGTAACCAGCCGTCGGATTTTGCTTTTCCCATTCTCCAATATAGTGAAAAGCCCCACAATCGCTTGCGTAAAATTTACTTAGCGGCATTTCAACTTTATTCGAAAGTTCCCAATGAACCCTATAGATATTTCCAGCTACCTGTTCTAACGTTTGCTTACATTGGTCTATAAAAGGAAAATACCCTTCTATAATCAACTTTGCTCTCTCAATTTCACTTGTCAGTTTCCGGATATTTGCCGCTTTAATCGTCAATGCTTGAAATTGGGTCCGAAGAATCGGTTGAACAACATAAAAATAGATTTCATTACCAATGAATTTCTTCATTAACTTGTTAAACTTCTCTATAATTTTTGTCAACTTATCTGTTTTTTTATTTTCGACTCTTGCTTGCATTTCTACTAATCCTGAACGAACTTCCTTGTAATCTTTTCGAAACCGATCAATAGAGCGTTCAATTTTTTTACAGCATTCAAGTAGATAATTAAGATCATACTTATTTTCAATCCCTAAATACCAATTCTCGTCCACGACTTCTTTTTTAAATTCTTCATGGATTAACTCTTCTAGTGATTTAAAAATAGTCCCCTTTATAGCTGCTCCGCCTTTAGTTGTATTAAATACTTTTACATTAGGGTATTGGCTAATTTGATTCTCAAGAAATTCCCTCATACTATTAAAAGAAGAATTAGTCTCAACGCTGTTTCCATATACGTCTTCAACAAATAAAGTGAATTGGCGATCCTTCTCTTCTACTTTTATAGAACGATTTTTTTGTTGGTATTCAACATCCTTTGAGTAGTACTGCTCATTTTTAAAAGCCAAGTTTTGCCCGACAAACGCTATAGGATTACATCCTAGTTTTGCTCCAAGTTGGAAAGTAACTGCGGCAATGGTTGGCGAGTCCTGTACCACATCAATTTCGCCCCCATTTGAATTTCTTAAATAATACTTTGCCACCGTGTCTTGACTTGTAACCATATGAAGTTTTGGACCTTGATACATATCTAACGTTTCATAACCAACACTTGTTCCGTAAATCATTGGTATGCTTGTAATCCCTTGTTCAATCATACTTGCAAACACCTGATGATTATGTTTTTGAGGATCATAGGTACAAACAGCATCGGGCATAATATTTTGTGCTACTAACGCACGATTAGCTGAGCCAACTGCAAAAATATAAGCTAGTTTTTTTTCTTTAATATAGCGAAGATGTTCATATTCATCCTCTAAAGAGGGGCCAGCAGATACGATAATTAGAGGCTTATCACGAAATCGAAGCTTAAATTCATCACTTAATATATTGGGAGTATGAGCAGTTTTTGGCAAATTTACTAAGCTATTTAATGTCCATCTTGTACTATAAGCACTGTCTACATACAAAGTTTGTCTTTTAGAAGAAACGGCCGCTTTAAAATTTTCAGAAAATAGCACGAATTTCTCTTTAAATATCTGTTGATAGCTAGGCAAGACTACAAGTAAAATCCGCTCTCGTATATTATGTGTTAACTGTTCTAAAAAAAACTTCCCATCCTCGTTGGAGCTCTCGACAAAGATATTTTTTAATTTGTGAAGGGGAAGCTCTTTTAGTGACTGTTCATTTATAAACTCGTGAAAAATGTCTATACTTGGTTCATAAATAGAAAAATTAAAATTAGGATACCTCTTTAAAAACTCCTTTACATGATAGCCTAGTCCGACACCATAAAATAGCACATGCTCATAATCGTTAATATCAATATTTAGATTAGCTTGATCGATTAGTTGTTCTGCTTCTCTTTCAGGATCATATTTACTATGGACAAGCATGTTGCTTTCATCAAGTGTGATTTGGATAGTCGGCTTCCCTTTTCTTGACTCGATCGTCCGACAGGAAATTTCTTCTTTATTATCCCATCTGTTTTCCAATTTCTTTACTAGCTCAGGGTAGTTTAGTTTTAAAAAGGATAAATTTTCAGCTACCATAAGTAAATCGCCTCCCTCTTCAACAGAAAATCTAAGTTGCTGACGGAATCAACTGTATAATATTCAAATCCACGCTTTTGTAATTCTTCCATTGATAGACAATAACGCCCGTCAAATACAATTGCCGTTTTCATTAATAGCTTCATTTTCGCCAGATCAATTTTTTTGAACTCGTCCCATTCCGTTAAAAATAGACAAGCATCCGCTCCCTTTATAGCCTCATAAAAGGAATCTTTATATTGCACCTCATAAGGAAGAACTGATTTCGCCTTCTCCATTGCAATTGGATCATATGCTACTATTTGAGCACCATGACTGATCAGTTCATTAATAATCTTAATTGAAGGGGCCTTACGCATATCATCAGTATTAGGCTTAAAAGAAAGACCAAGAACAGCGAGTTTTTTATCTTGCAAATTAGAAAATCTACGAAGCACTTTTTCTACCAATTTTAACGGTTGTTTTTCATTGACATGAATGACACTATTCAAGATTTCTAATTCATAGCCATTTTCTTGTCCAATATGCAACAACGCATTCGTATCTTTCGGAAAACAAGAACCCCCATAGCCTATACCTGCATTTAAAAAAGCATGGCCAATTCGTTGATCCATTCCCATGCCCTTTGAAACGTCTGTTATATTCGCACCAACTTTTCCGCATAAATTTGCTATTTCATTTATAAAACTTATCTTAGTTGCTAGAAATGCGTTAGAAGCATATTTTATTAGTTCAGCACTCTCAATATCAGTATGTACTACAGGGAGGTTAAACGGATTGTAAATCCTTTCAACAAAATTAGCAGTTTCCTTTGTATCTGCACCAATGACAATTCTGTCCCCATGAAAAGTGTCAAATATTGCATGACCTTCTCTTAAAAACTCGGGATTCGAAACTATTTCTACTTCCACATTTACCTGAAGATGTTCGATAATTGTTTTCTTAATAGTTCTGTTTGTTCCAACAGGTACTGTACTTTTTGTAATAACTACGATATTGCTTTTTAAATGTCTCGCAATATCCTTGGCTGCCTGCAAAATATAAGTTAAGTCCGCTGATCCATCCTCACTTTGCGGCGTATCTACGGCAAGATAAACTGCGTCTGCATCATCGAGTCCTATTTCATGACTTAAAGTAAACCGCAGTTTTTTGTCAGATATGTTTTTCTTTAACAGCTCCTGTAAACCGGGTTCATAAATAGGAGATATTCCACTGCCTAGTTTTTTAACCTTCTGTTCATCTATATCAATACATGTAACATCATGACCGATCTCCGCAAGACATACGCCGGTTACAAGTCCAACATAACCTGTCCCAATGATTGCAATCTTCATTTTTTTCACCTGCAAATTTTATTAAATTCTCCAGAACTTCAATAACGGTTTTCACTTTCAAAGCATCTCGATTAAAGCAAAATCATTATAGTAGTTTAACCTTTTGCTTAGAACAGACAGCTTTTATAAACGATAGGGCTTAATCTGTGTGAATAAGTGGTTTACTCGAAACCTATTATTTCGGACAATGTCCATTCCGTTCTTCTCCGGACAATCCCTCACATGAAGAACTATTGATTGTCCACGAGTCCTTCTTCTAAAATCCAGCTTCTTAATGTTTCTTTATCAATGGCAGCATCCTCTCTAACACGAGGAGGATTATGAATTGGATGGGCATCCTTGTACGAATGGCCCCCAACATAAGGTGCCTGAATAATATACATATTGCTCGTTTCTAAGCCCACTCTAACTTCATCTTCAGTCATTAATTCTTCAAACATTTTCTCGCCTGGACGAATACCGATTTGTTTGATTGCAACAGCTTTTGATAAGTTATACTTTTGAGTTACCTCTTCTATTAGAACATCAACAAGATCACATAATTTAATAATTGGCATCTTTAAGACAAACACTTCTCCGCCCTTAGCCATTTCATTTGCTTCAAGAATTAGATTTATTGCTTCGGTTGAGGTCATCATATATCTCAACATGTTGGCGTCCGTCACCGTTATTTTATTCTCTTTTAATATTTGTTTAATAAATAGGGGAATGACTGAACCTCTTGACCCCATGACATTCCCAAACCGTACTGAGCTAAATATAGTTTGCTTTGGTCCTTTTTGGTATTGTGCCGCCGATATTAATCTTTCAGCGGTTAACTTAGTTGCCCCATAAGTGTTTGTTGGGGCAATTGCCTTGTCGGTACTAGTAAAGAGAACCTTTTTAACATTTGTTGTCAATGCGGCCTGAATAAGATTTTGCGTCCCTAACACATTTGTTTGAACCGCTTCGAAAGGATTATATTCACAAGCAGGAACTTGCTTCATTGCTGCTAAATGGAAAACATAATCAATATCCTCCATTGCCCTCAACAGTCGATTTTCATCGCGGACATCGCCGATTAAATATCTAATATTTTTATGTCTATGAAGCTCTTGTTGCATTTCAAACTGCTTATATTCATCCCTGCTAAAAATTCGGATTACTTTCGGGTTCTGTTCAAGCAATTTTTTTGTCAACCTGCGCCCGATAGTGCCCGTTCCACCTATTATTAAAATGTTTTTATTCTTATACATAGTTGTCCGCATTATCTTACCTACTTCATTGGATTTATTTCACTGCAAAATTTTTCTTAGTCTCGCCATTAATAATCTCAAATTGAGGTAAAATTTCATATTGAATAATGTCTGCTATCAGGATTGAATCTTTATTTTCTATTGCTTCCATTAAGTTCGGTAATTCCACCTCGAAAACAGCAATACTTTTTACAAATTTTCCCCAATTCACAATGGAATGTTTTATTTGATCAATTTTTTTCAATGATTGGTAAAGCCAATCTATCCCATCTAATAAATAAGTTAATGAGAGCCATGTATTTTCAGATGGAATTTGGTAAAATTCATTAACAAGCCTTTTGATTTCAGGAATTGCTCGACTAGTATAATCATCTAACGTAATCAGTACGTCATCAATAAGCTCTTGCACTGTTTTTACTATCGCCTCTATTTCTTTAACATCTTCTATTTTAGCTAGCATATATTCCTCATGATCCTCGTATACTTCTTGACCATCAATGATTAAATGGCTGAAAAACAAGTTCTTTTCAGAGATAATACTATTAATTTTTTCAATAATTTTTTCAGTTACATTTGTTTCGTTGTCAAACATGTATATTTGATCTAATATCGTTAATTTCATTATCGTTCCTCCGTCTAATTAGATACTTATAATATCGACATTTTTCAACAAATGTTAAGACGACTTGATAAGGGAATTATTGGTAGTTATCTTATTGAAAAAATTTAAGAATTTTTTAATTTAAAAAATGAAGCACAAAAAACCCCAGACGAAATTTCGCCCGGGGAATTCAAATAATTAATTATTGAAGTAATTGTAATACTGATTGAGGCTTTTGGTTTGCTTGAGCAAGCATTGCTTGGGAAGCTTGTCCTAAGATGTTTGCACGCGTCATTTCCATTACCTCTTTCGCCATATCTACATCGCGAATACGAGATTCAGCAGCAGATAGGTTTTCAGAAGAGTTATTTAAGTTAGAAATCGTGTGCTCTAAACGGTTTTGGTATGCACCAAGATTAGAACGTTGAGCAGATACAGCTTCAATAGCACTATTGATAACTTCAATTGCTGCCGCAGCATCTTCATGAGAAGCAACACTTAATGCTGCTCCTTGAGCAGTGCTATCTGTTCCGTTAGTAACTCCGCTTGCCGCCGCATAAACAGCTCCATCTACAGCTCCAGTTCCAACATTCAATCTTCCAGAAGCAAGAGATGCACCTTCAGCATGATTACCATTTGCAGTACCTTCAAGTCCTAGAGCTTTAGCACTCATATCATAAATTTTGATAGACATGCTTTGACCATTGTTAGCACCAACTTGGAAAGTAGCAGTAAAACCAGCACCACTTGTATTTAACATTTTTTGAGTGTTGAATTCAGTTGTGTTAGCAATACGGTTAATTTCTGAAGTTAACTCGTTGATTTCTTTTTGGATCTCATTACGGTCAACATCAACGTTTGTATCGTTCGCTGCTTGAGTAGCAAGCTCACGCATACGTTGTAGAATGTTTTGTGTTTCTTGTAATGCACCTTCAGCAGTTTGGATCATGGAAATACCGTCTTGAGAGTTGCGGCTCGCTTGATCTAAACCACGTACTTGCGCACGCATTTTTTCAGAAATTGCTAGACCTGCAGCATCGTCACCAGCACGGTTGATACGAAGACCTGAAGATAATTTTTCCATAGCTTTTGCACCAGCGTTGTTGTTAACACCCATTTGACGGTAAGTGTTTAACGCTGAAACGTTAGTGTTGATAATCATGTATAAGTTCCTCCTTGAAATGGTTTTATCCCACATCCATGTGGTTTTGTATGTTCAATCTAGTCATTTGGTCGGCCGCCCGAATGACTAGATTGGTTACAACCATTATATCGACATTTTTCTTAGGTTGTGAAGGGTTAATTTCATTTTTTTATTTATTTTTTAGTTGATCGGAGAATTTTGTCAAAAGATCCATTGTTGTGTCTATGGCCTGCGAGTTTTCTTCTTGAATTGCCAAATATACTTCTTTTCGATGAATTTCGACATTTTTGGGGGCGTTGATACCAATTTTAATTTGTTCACCATCAACAGAAAGAATTTTGATTTCGATGTCATCGCCGATTTGAATCGCTTGGTTAAGTTTCCTTGTAAGTACAAGCATTGTTTAGCCCTCCTTACCGGTTGCTGCTGCAGTTTGGACTAAAAGATGCTTCGTCGTGTAGGAGCTGTCACTAAGAATCACTTGCTTCCCTAATTTTTTCTTATTGTTGATCACTATAGGACCTTGCAGGTTCGCAGTTGTGTTTTGGAAGGGTTCCTGAACTGTAAGAATAACAAATGTTGCAACATCCTCTGCTTGCGCGATTTCCAGAGCTTCTACTACATGCTCCGGCAACTTTAGTTCATATCCTGGAAAAAACTCAAATGGACTCACGATCACAAATGCAAGACTTGGTGTTTGAATCGATTGTAATATAAAGAAAGGTCCATCATCTGCAAATGGTAATACGTAAAACTGTTTTTCTTCTAAAAAGCTAGGTATACCGCTATTAAAATGAATGATATTCGCTTGATCAATTTCGATTTCACCATGATACTTCGTTGCAATTTTCATTTTTCGTCACCACTTCTAGATTTTTTGGTCAAGGGCGGCTCCCACCGCTCTTATTTGCATGGATGCCTTTTGCTTTAAGTAAATCTGCAGGTTTCCTGGGTTGTATTTAATGATAGGTTCATTCGGTTTAATATCAATATTGAAATTTCCTCTATGTACTTTTATCTCTATCGTTGATGGCTGATAGCTGAATTTCACCTTATCAGCCGAGGAGGGCATATACCCAATATTAAACTGCATTTGGTCAGGTTCACTGTTCTCCCGGGCAATCTCTGGAATGGCACTTTTGCGCTGACCTTCAATCCTCATAAGACGATTCCCTTCTACTGCATTCTCGGCAATGCTTTGAAGGGCCTTTTGTTTTGCCTTTGCTGCCCACTCTTTCACCACTCTTAGCGGATTCTTTAAGTTGGCATCAGCAAAAGCTTCCGTCTGGTCAATTTCCAATTTACTGTCCGTCTTCATGTATTCTACTTCCGGCTGCGGTTGATTCAGACTCATATCAGCTTTAGGCTGCCTTATTTCAATTGTTGATCGGCTCTTATTTAGACCTAAATAAGCGAGCTGACTATCAATTTCTAATCGAGGTAGCTTCATCGCTAGTCCTCCCTTAAGGATTTATAATTCTATTTTAGCTAAAGATGGTAACAATTAAAACCTTCGTTTTATTTTAAAAAAGCATTGCTATATGAGGCGATATTCATATTTGACTCATCTTTTCGCCTTTCAATTTAACTGAAAGGGGGGCGAAACCATGATTTCACACGAAATGAGCGAAAAATCATTGCATCAACAAAGCCCTTTAAAAAAAGCTACCCCCGAAGGAATAGCTTAGCGTAGAAAGTCCATTAATGTTGGCTGAATGATTCTGGCCCCAGCTGCAAGGGAAGCACGATGGATACTTTCTTGAATAGTTAGGTTAATGATGGCTTCTTCAAAATCTATGTCCTCATTAGTAGATATCGTATTTTTCGCAATTACTCTCTGATCAAGAAGGCGGCTGTCCACCATCTCAGCTCGATTGATTTGAGCCCCTAGCTCTGCTCGTGTTGAAACAATATTATTAAGATAGCTATCAATCGAGTCAAGTGCTTTTGTAATTTCTTCACCTGTGGTTTCTGGGTCTGTTAACATCTTTTTAATGGATTCTAAGCCACTAAACATCTCTATAGAAAATACATCTTGTGAATTAACGTTAATTGGAATTTTAACACCCTTCATGACCTCAATTTCAACTTTTTGCGTGTTGGAGGAAATCGCTCCTATGTTGGAAACAACGAGATCATTTACTTCTAAATCTCTGGTGCTTCCAATCACCGCACCATTGAGACCCTCTTGCTCTTCTAGTTGAAACTGTTTAATCGATGGTGGTGTTGTAGATGTATCAATCGAAATCGTGGCTGGCGGGCCCGTTTCTTCGATCTCATTTCCATTAGCATCAATCGTTTTATACTTAATGTCAGGCTGAACTGTAAATGTTGTCACATCACCGTTCGTAGAATCATATTTATACGTTTTTCCCTTGTAGCTAATCACATAATCATCCACATTGGCAATATCGCTCGCAAATTTAGTGAAATCGACATTAAATTGGTTTTCATTAATAGGACTTGAAACTGTATCCGTTCCGTTGAAAATGTAATTTTCCCCAATCTTTGTATTCGCTAGCGCGACAATATGCGCTTGCAAGCTGCTAATCTCTTTTTCAATATTTTTACGCGCCTCTTCCTCATAGCTATCGTTAGAAGCTTGTACAACCAGTTCACGTATTCTTTGCAAAACTAAGTTTGTTTCATCAAGAGCTGAATCCGCATTATCCATCCAGTTAAAGCCTTCATTTAAATTACGGCGGAACTGGTCAACTTCAACCAAATCAGTTCGATAACGCATCCCTTTCATCGCAATAACAGGATCATCCGATGGTCTCGTAATCTTCTTTCCTGTTATAAGCTGATCCTGCAGCCTGGCTAATTGATTATAGTTTTGACTAATATATTTCAGATTACTGTTTGAAAGCATTGATTGAGTAACACGCATATTCATTCACCTACCTATCTTCCAACTATGCCCATGCCATTAATCACCTTATCAAGTAATTCATCAATAAGGGTCACCTGTCTTGCTGCCGCATTATAAGCATGCTGATATTGAATCATATTGACCATTTCTTCATCTAAAGAAACACTGCTCTCTGACATGCGTCTTTGTTCAACTGAACCTTTTAATGTTAGTGCGGTTATCGCCATTCGATTTGCTTCAGACGCATTATCGCCAAGCTTTCCAATCATTCCTTGATAAAATGATTGGACATTTGTGAGATTGCCTCCAAAATCAATTAGAGCGTCCTTCACATTTGCCAATGCTAGTGCATTCGAGCCATTTCCAATGAATGCCTCATCTGTAGATTTAACTCCTTCAGCTTTGAAGGTTAAAGACCATGTATCCCCATCCGTTAATGAAGATAATGAGCTTGTATCAAAGTTGATTCCGAATAATTTCACCGTTTTATCCGATGTAGAATGTGTTGCAGTAAACGTATTGCCATCCGCATCAACGGCTGTAAAAGTATAATTCCAAATACTTGGGTCTACATCTGAATCGTATTCGACCTTCACATTTATATTATCAAGTCCTGCTGGCCATGTAACAGTTGCTCCGGTTGAGTCTGTAATTGTTAAAAGGGAGCTATCAGCTGAATCATAAATTCCAGTAAAAGAAGGATTCCCTACTGCTTTATTATTAGCATTTTCCCTTTTCATCGCACCAGCTATCACATTTCCCTCTGCAGCCGCTGCAATATTTTTTACATCATCAATAATATGGCTCGCAACAGCAATTCTGGAGGCTGCTCCCTTCACAGAAGTGCCAATTGCAAAGAAATCCCCAAACGTATCATTCTGTGCACCATTTTCAATTTCATTCAAGCTCCAGCCTGAACCGTGAACAAGATTGAAATGGGTAGCAAATGTATAAGCCATTTGATCGAGGTCTGCGAGCATATCATTGTATTTTCCCTTTACTTCATCTCCTATTTTATAGCCAAAGCCTTCGATATAGCCTTTTAATGCGCCGTTTGATTTAAACGCATTAAAATCCTCTAAAATATAGCGGGGATTTGTTGACTGATCGGCAACTGTGTTGTTGGCCATTCCGGCAAATCCGCTATCGTTTTCATTTAATTGGAAAAACTTGATTTGCGTCATCGGACTATCAATCTCTGAACGATTTTCAAATTGAATATGGATGCCAGTGGCAATCCCCATTGTTGCATCTACCAGTTTAATAGGTTTCCCATTAGAATCCTTTAAAATATCCCCTTCTGGTGTTGCTAAATAGACATCCAATTTGCCTTCCGCATTAGCAGATGCTAAACCTCCACTTGATTTCGAATCAACCCTGATATTCATATAAGTTGATAATTCATCAAGCAAGCGATCGCGCTCATCGTATAAGTCATTCGGCAAATAGCCATGAGGTTCAATCGAACCAATTTCTTTATTGATGGCATTAATTTGTCTTAAAATCGAATTAATGGAATCTTGAGACGTTTCAATCTCTTTGCGATAATCTGCTTGTATCGTCTTCAAGGAATTAGCCATGTAGTTAAATGTGTCCGCAAGGGTGATTCCCCGCTCACGCACGACTCTTCGCGCACCGTCGTTCTGTGGCTGCACAGCTAAATCCTGAAGAGCATTCCAAAATTGATTCATCGTATTGGCAAGACCGATATCAGAAGGTTCATTCATAATATTTTCCATTTGGCTCAACATTTCGACTTTAGATTGCCAATACCCTAGTTTGCTACTTTCTGTGCGAAATTGCATATCGGTAAAACTATCACGAATTCTCGTAATATCTCCCGCCTTCACACCTGTTCCGAGCTGACCTGGAATTTGTGGCCTGTTTAATGATGGAGAAGGGTAAGGTAGGGTCGTTTGCATGTTTACGCGCTGTCTTGTGTAGCCAGGTGTATTCGCATTTGAAATATTATGTCCTGTCGTATAAAGAGCCGATTGTTGTGTCGCAAGTGCCCTCTTCGCAGTTTCTAATCCAAAAAAGGTTGAAGTCATAATAAATATCCTCCATTAAGCGTTGGAATCAAAAATGGACCGTTTCGGATGAGGCGATTCTTGGTTCACCTCAGGACGGTTATAATTAAAAGAATCGATATCCGGCTGCAATAGTTCCAAATTCATCTGAACAAATTGCAAGGATTGTTCTAGTAAATCTTGATTCAATAAATTTTGTTGACGCAAAGCCTCAATTTGAGTTTCAAGCTTCGTTTTTTCTTTTACAAATGACGTTTTATCCTCTACTAACTCGATTACTTTAGATAAGCTAGGAGAATCGGGGGATGCCCCATGTTTTTCCAAAAAAGTTTGTGTTTCTTGTACGAGTTTGCCCTCTGTTTGGCGAATCTGTTTAATATAGAGATTTTCTTTTTTGAGGAGTGATTGCAGACCGTCTAAATCTCCCTTTTTAACAATCTCTGTTTTTTGAAGGGCTATCGTGTGCAAACCTTCATGTAAACTGGTTAGTTCCTTTACAGATTCAAGTATTGTTTTCTCAGGCAATGGATTCACTCCTATTTCAAGTCATCCCAATATGAATACATTTTTTCGGCCACTTTCTTTGCATTCAGCTCGTATTGGCCAGATTGAACTTCCCTTTTAAGCTCATCTACTTTTTCTTGTCTTTCAAGCTCGATATTGCCAATCTTTTGGAGCTTGATTGCCTCTGATGAAATTTCAATTTTGTCTTTCGACTTTGCTTTTTGTGTTTGCTCCAATTTTTCCACTTGCTTGTTATACGGATTAACATTTATATTGCGCAAATGATTGATTTTCATTTTTTTCTCACCTCTTACATACACAGTTCCGTTACTAAGTTTATCATCTATACTATATATCGGCAGCATTTCTAGTTTGTAAAGACCTTATTTAATAAAAAGGCTGCGTGAAACATTATTTATTACTAAAACGATTTTTGCCTCATTTCGTGTGAAACCTTGGTTTCACACGCCTTTCAGTTATAATGAAAGGTTCTCTGATTCCATGAAACGATAGGAGAAAGCGAGATTTCTCCTATCGTTTCATGGAATCAGAAAGAAAATGAGTCAAAAATCAACACCGACAACATCCAACAAAGCTAATAAAAAAGCTATGTGAACAGTATTGTTGCCCAAGCGACTTTAAATCATTTTTAACGTTGATGAGTTCTCGGCACAAAACCCTTAATAAAAAATCATGTATATATATTGATTAAAAGTCCTTGAATTTCCCCTACTTGCTTTAAAATATCAAGTCCATTCTTTTCTTTGTTTAACACATCGTTTGCAAGGTCTATTAGCTTTTTGTCTACTTCCTTTACAATTTTGTAAATCTTTGTGCGTCCCCTGCGATTAAAGCCTCTTTGTTCTTCGAGCTGAAGCCCATTTTGTACCGCTTCTTCCATAAACTCTTTGACCATTTTTTTATATTTACGCAAGTCATCAACCGTGCGGTTCTCTGCAAGAGTCTTCCCTTGTTCCTCAATTTCTTCAACCATTTTAGTTAACTTGTCGTATACTGTTTGTTGACGTCCCTTTGCCATCACTTCCTGAAAGGATACGCTTTCAGCGGGTACGTTATTTTTTGCCTTCACTCGATCAAGACCGGCTTTATTTACTTTTTGGATCTCCATTGATTAATCCATCCTTTTAATTGTGTTGATAGCAATATTTTATCATAACGATTCACTCGATCGAAAAATCTTCTTATCGCATCGCTGTCATAAAAAAGAGAGGAAAGACCTTTACAGATAGCCTTACCTCTCTTGTGAAATTTATCCTTGTAGTAATTGAAGAACACCTTGTGGCAATTGATTTGCTTGAGCAAGCATCGCTTGTGCAGACTGATTAAGGATATTATTTCTAGTGAACTCAGTCATTTCAAGAGCCATATCAGCATCGCGGATACGTGACTCAGCAGATGTTAAGTTTTCATGTGTTACTTGCAGGTTATTAATCGTATGCTCCAAACGGTTTTGCGTCGCACCAAGCTTAGAACGAGTAGATGAAATTTGATTGATCGCTTTTTCAAGCTTGAAAATGGCTTCGTTAGCCGATTTATGATCAAGCACGTTAATTTCGTCAATACCAAGCTTGACAGTGCTTAACTGTGGAACATCAATCATGACGTTTTGGTTTGTGTTAGCACCGATTTGGAAAGCCAATGCTTTGTTCGTTAACGTAAACTGCGTTACGCCTTCAGCCATTTGACTGTCAAATTTAAGTTCCATTCCACCGTGTTTAATAACACCATTTGATGTTGTGATTGTTTTATCAAATGTAATATCCTCGTAGTCTGCACCATCCTTCTTTTGGATCGATACAGTCGCATTATATTCAATTTTTATCTTTGCTGTTCCAGCCTTTGTGATTTTTGATGTGTCAATTTCAATTTGTTTCCCTGGTTCTCCGATTGCAATAACACCAGCATTTCCTGAATTACCAATTTCCGCCGCTTTCGAGCCGATAGAGAACCCGTCTGGATCAAAGACTTCAATCGTCGCACTCATTGTACCGCCTTCAGTAGCATAGTTCGTGACAACAATTGAATATTCACCTAATTTTAAATCTTGTGCTTGGAAATCTGCCAATTCACTACTTATTACAGAGGCATCCTGCACTCCTGCCTCAGGTTGAGTTAATTTTAAATTTAAGGCGATGGAACCAGAAGCCACAGTAACTTGATAGTCACCTGTTTTCATTGAAGCATTCGTTACAACAGGCACATCAACTAAACCAGTCTCATTCGTAAGTGCAAATTGAGTGTCGGCAGCACTTGAACCGTCAAGTAATTTACGAGTGTTGAATTCAGTTTTCGATGCGATGCTGTCGATTTCCAATCGCAATTGGTCGATTTCTTTTTGAATTTGCTCGCGGTCTTCAGTCGTGTTTGTATCGTTTGCCGCTTGCACTGCTAGCTCGCGCATACGTTGTAGCATGGAGTGAACTTCTGTCATTGCTCCTTCAGCTGTTTGCATGAGGGAAATTCCATCAAGCGAGTTTCTTTCCGCTTGTTTTAAACCGCGGATTTGTGAACGCATTTTTTCTGAAATCGCAAGTCCTGCAGCATCATCAGCAGCGCGATTAATACGTAATCCAGAAGATAGTCTTTCAAGGTTTTTAGAAGTTGCCGCTTGGTTTTGATATAAGTTGCGGTAAGCATTTAAAGCTTGAATATTATTATTGATTTTCATTTTTTATGCTCCTTTTATTTTAATATTCTTCAGTTAAAACACTTTTTTCATAAACAGAAGCTTTCTTTCGAATGCCTGCTGCTGGGTCAGCTGTTTTATTTTTCATCGCCTGATTCCAGGCAGCTGAAATTTCTTCTAATGAATGAAGAACTTCTTTGATGATTTTGACATCTTTATTTAAATTCGCTTCAACAATCTTGTCTGCCATATAGTTATAAAGTGCATCTAATTGGTCGGCGATGATGCCAGCATCATAATTGAGTCCAGCACCAAGACGTTGAAGGATATCATTTGCGTTTTGGAGCTTTCGATTCGCTAAGATATAATCTTTGCTATTAATAAAATCGATCGCTTCTTCCAAATTTGTCATACACCCTTCGTATAAGAGCGCGGTTATTTCCTGTGGTGATTTTTGGTGAATAGCTGATTCTGTAAAGATTTCAGTCACCTGTTGTACACCTCCAATTGGTTATCTAACTTATTTATCGGAAAAAGTCGAAAAGTGTTTAATAATTTTTTTCCATTTCCTCGATTAAAAGTAAAATTTCCGCCATGACTGAATATAATTGCGGGGGAACATTGTCCCCCAAGTCCATATCCAATAAATTGGCCACTAATGTTGAATCCTCTTGCATATGAACATTATTCCTTTTGGCCAGTTCAATAATTTGCTGCGCAACCTGCCCTTTTCCTTGTGCGACAACGGTCGGCGCCTGATTAGAACCTTCGTCATATTTAATAACAGCAGCAGAAGGGCCATTCATTTCTTTGCGTCTTTTTTGATTATAGAAAGCAGACGATACCATCATATTCTAAAATCCATTCCCTTCTCTGTAAAAATAGGTTTTTGCGGTTTTTGTTCAATCGTTTGATCAGGTTGACTTTGAGTTTTAATCGGTGTCATTCTCGTGAAATGAAGGGCATTGACGTTATAGCCAATTTCATTTAGCTTATCCTTTGCCATATTCGCTAACGGCTCCATTTTTTCTTTAAAACCTGGTTTATCATTTTTAATCGTAATCGTTAAATTCCGTTCGGTCGCCGAAAGCATGATTCCGACATCACCTAGCTTCTTCGTTTCGATAAGGAAATAGAGATTGCAGTTTTCCCAATCGACCTGCTGGCCTTCGTTTTTAGAGTTGACAAAGACCTGTAAGTTTTCCGGCTTTCCTCCAAGCAGCAACGGCAGGTTAAAGAGCATGTTTTGCATCGTACCAGGCGAATCTGCCTTACTTAATAACTGCTGGCCTGTCAAATTGTTCAGTGCTTGTTCCGCTTGCTGGGCCACACGAGGGTTAGCTTCTTCTTGCTGAAGTTTCATTAAAGCAGCCTTCATATTATTTTGCTGCTCCTGCTGGTTGTGCTCGCCATTTTTAAACACAAGCGAGTTTGCTAAATCACTATCATGGTTTAGCCCAAGCGAGCGAACCATTTCGAACATTTGCCTTCCTGACGGCTCCTGTAAAGAGAAGCCTCTTGCTCCTGCCTCTAAAGGGGCATGGCGATTGTCCATCGCAAGGCTTTCCTTGCTGACAAAATGCATGATCTTTTGTTCTGAAGGCTTGAAATTTAATTTATCAATCAATTCTTTCACTTGTCCGACAATTTTCGAAGCTTCAGAGAAATTGCCTTTTGCCAAAAGTTTTTTCGCATCAGCTAATTGGGAGCTTGCCTGCAAAAGCTGCCTTTCTGTTTTCATGTCCGTAAATAACATTAAATCGCTTTTTAAAATCGCATTATCCAGTTTGCTAATAGCAGTCTCCAGCATTTTGCTCGCTTGCGGCTGTGCACTTCCTTTAAAAGTGTCAATCGTGCGCTGGACACTATCCAAATTTCTCGTAATCTCTCTTTTTAATTCCCTGAATTCATGCGTCGCTTCGGCGAGCTTTTGTGTAACCCTTGTAACTAAAATATCTTTAGATTGAACTTGCATGGATTGAAGGAGCTCATTGACGTCATATTGGCTGTTCATCCCTTGCGTTGGATCCACTTTCGGTTCTGACAGAGAAAGGGACTTCTGGATTTGGGTTAATTCATTGGCTACATGCTGCCTTGAGGCAATTTCCCGCCCTCGATCATTCAATTGTTGTGCCCGTTCTAGCGCCTCTTCAATTTTTGCGATATTTTTGACATCTATATTTGGATTGCTAGATATTTCTTTTCTGACTAGATTCAAAGCCTTGTCCACATCCGGTTCATTGTGGAATTGCTTTAAAGCCTGCTGCACGGTTTCGCTTGGCAGCTTCGGTATTAGCACGGGCTTCATTTCTCCACCGCTCTGCGATTCAGTTTGTTGAATATTCTGATTTGCTTGCTGGCCAGCTTGAGCGGTTTGCGGCTGCGACTTTAAAGCATTTGCCTCTAATTGCAGCAATAGCTTCGTTAACCGTTCACGCCCCGCCTCGCTAAGCTGGTCTGCTTGATTCAACGCCTTTTCGATATTTCTGGCAATATCCGGATCAATGCTTGGAGATTTTAGCACCTGTTCCTGAAGGACCTTTTTTACATCTTGACCCGCTTGAAGCTGCTCACGTACTTGCTTAATCGTTTCCTTTAATTCAACGGTTTGAGAAGCGGCCCCTTGCTGTGTCTGCACCGTTTTTGCATTAGAAGAATGGTTGAGCTGTGATTCCATGCGGCGGGAATCTGGTTGCACAGTTTCCTGTGAACCTTGCCTTACCGGTGCCGGTGCCTCATTTCGCTGCGTTTCTCTTGCTGCCGTTTCTGCTTCAGCACTGCTGAGCGCCTGAACGATTCGTTCTCTTCCCGCCGATTCCTGACCTGCTCTTTGCAGCTGACTCGCTTCCTGCAAGGCCCGTTCGATCTTTTGCGCTATTTCACGATCGATCTTCGGATTTTGGACCACCTGTTCGCGCACTTGCTCAATCGTTTTTTGCAGGCGCGGTTCCTGTTGCACCGATTCTCGTGCTTGGCGAATGACTTCAGAAGGTTTTAAGTCAATGGCGTCATGTTCCACGCTTGCCAATGCGGAGCTGAGCACTTCCTTCCCTGTCGTAATCCGCCCCTGCTGCATTAACACTGTAGCCTCCGTAATTGCTTTGGCAATTTTTCCAGCAGCATCTGCCGAAAGATTGCGATTGTTTAACAATTCCGTTTGAACTTTTTCAATTGATTTTTGCAAATTCGGATTGGAGCTGACTTGATTTCGCAGCTCTCTAACAACATCACTTAAACTTGCATTTGTAACAGGTCGGCTTTGTTCAGCCCTATTATCCACTGCAACCGCTTTTGGAGCGACCATTTCGGCTTCAGAACGATTTAAAGTCTGAACTAAACGATCCTTGCCGATAGATTGGAGTTTTTCCGCATCTGAAATGACCTTGTTAATCTCATTAACCACTTCTCTATCTATTTTTGCGTTATTGGCAATCACCGTTTTTACAGCCTGAATTGCTTTTTGCGGATCTGCCTCTTTTTCTAAAATAGAGCGAATTTGGCTGACAATCTCTCGAACTGCTGTTTGATTATAGGCTTTTTCGTTGGAAAGAGGGGCTTTGACCACGCTCTCTGCTGCCTTAGCTGTTATGGCTCCTTCTTTCACATTGGAAAAAACAGCCTGTTCTCTTTTACCAGAAGTATCAAGATTCAGTTCCTTTGCCAGATTTGTCAGCACTTCATTTAATGGCTTTCCGTGCAGCGCTTCATGGATAGATCGGAGATGCGTTTGAGTAACCTCCAAGCCCTTATTCACTAGTGCTCTGACTGTATCACTTTTTGTTTCAAACGAGCCTTGCCCTTTTTCAAAAAAGGTCTTCAGCTCAGAAACTACTTCTTTTGATAGCGGATATCCCTTATCTAACAATAATCTCGCTGCTTCTCTTAACTCCGGGGCATCCTTTGAAGTTAATCCTACCTTTTGCAATACTGCAGAAAGTTCTGGTGCCTTCAAGTTCGATGATTTAGATGCCTCACTTTGAATCGCCTTCACATTCAGCTTATCTTCTTGATGACTGGTGACTTGAACCGTTGCTCGCTCTCCAGCTGGTACCTTCCCTTCAAATTCAGCGACAAATTCCTTCCCTCTTATTTGCAGAACAGCTTCTTTATCTGAAATTCGTTGTTTAATTTGTGCAGAGTAAATTTCATCTTTTTTAACATCAAATGAAAGATCTATACTTGCTGTATTAGTCAGCCCTTGATTGGTGATTTGCATTTATGCCACTCCCCGTACAAACTTCTAATTCTAATATCGGTTAAGTTGCAAACATATTAATTGGAATGTTTTGTTTACACTACTATTTTTTTGAGTGGCTAGCTTTTTACAGATCAAAAAACCCGCATGCATCAGCATACGGATTCTCATTTCTTTTCATCTAAAGTAAAATAAGTTATTTGTTTTTCTCGTTTTTCTAATTCTTTTTTACGTTCTTCTTCCATATTATGAAGATCCAGTTCTTTTTTCAATGTCTCTGTGCACGCGTTACAAAGCTTGCCTTTTTGAATCAATTTCCCACATCTGTCACATGGGTAGCCAAGATTCGGAAATTGTGCCAGTTTTAAACGCCCTGTTTTGATGAATTTGAGAATTAGCGCTTCTTCCACCCCTGTGCCTTCTTCAACCTGATGCATCGTGGCCATGCGATTTTCTCGTTTACGAATAAACTGATACACCTTTTCATATGCCGCTTCTTCCTCCTGCCAGCAAGCTTGGCAAATATCACGAAATTTATTTTTAACAAAGATTTCTCCGCATTTTGGACAGTTCGCTAATTGATCCATTTTTTGCTCCCCCTAAAAAGTTTACATCCTTTTGCTACCATTATAGCGTGAAGATCTGTGGAAGAATATGAAAAATTAGAGACATTTGATGGAAATCGTCGAATACTGGCACTGAGCTGCTTGTTCTCGACTAAAATTTCTCTGCTTTTGTGGGCGATATCGGTCTTAAATGAAATATATCGGTCTTTGTTTCATTTTATCGGTCCTTATCAAAATATATCGGTCTTTGTTTCATTTTATCGGTCCTTATCAAAATATATCGCTCTTTCGCAACAAAGAGCAACTCTAACTCCGGGCCAAGGTCAGTGCAAACACATAGTCCGCTCCTGCCTTCCTAAGGAGCTTCGCAGCATGCCTTAATGTTGAGCCGGTCGTGTAAATGTCGTCGATGAGGAGAATCCGTTTGCCACTTATCACGAACGAATCAGTTAGCTGAAAAATTTGCGGGAGGTGAATCCTGTCTTCACGCGACTTTTTCGATTGCTTTTCACCATGGGTTCTTTGCAGTAAATGGGTTGAATGGAGGCCGGCTTCGCGCAGGAGGGCTTCTGCTTGATTAAAACCGCGCTCGAATTGGCGCTCTGTGCTCAATGGAATCGGAACAAGATAATCAGCGTGCAGCATACGAATGGAGGTTTTAAGCTTTTGAGCAAACACTTTAGCTAATAGATAATCGCCCCGGAATTTATACTGACTAATGATTTCCTTTAAGAAATCATTATATAAATAGATGGAGAGATTTCCTGCTAAATATCCCTGCCATTCTGAATCGCTCTCCCAGCGAACACAGTCGGAACAACGAGTGCCCACTACATATTGAGCATCTATTCTCTCTAAAGGGCGGCTGCAGATATCACATCTTTTCCCCGTTATTTCCTCCAATTGCTCCTGACAAGAGGGGCAAACTAATTCCTCTTCTCTTTTCGAAAAAAAGGTTGACCAGCTAATATGCTCAATCAATTCTTCATGACAAAAAAGGCAATATTCACTCAATGTCGATCATCCCTTTCTTTGCCGCTTCCGCATTCATATTTTGAATCTGCTTTCTTGCTTGAAGCATCGCTTCTGTACGTCCAAAATGAAAAAAAGTTATATTGCCAGTAGGATATTGTGCACTCCTCCCAACACGTCCGGCAATTTGTACGAGAGCACTAGCTGTGAAAATTTGCTCCTCTGAACCGAGAACAGCTACATCCAGATTGGGAAAAGTCACCCCCCTTTCTAAAATTGTCGTGGTGACGAGAATGGGAATGTCTTTTTGCCGCATAGATTGAACCTTTGCTTTGCGCTCAGGATCTGCCGCATGCACTGCCTCAATTCGCGAATCAAGCTTCTGTAAAATCGCCAAAAGCTTTGGGATTAACTCAATTTTCGGAATAAAAAAGAGAGCCTGTTTTTCCATATCTAAACGAATTTTTAACCATTTCATTACATTGGGCGGAAGCTTATTCTGCTTCAGCTTCTTGTCCCAATTCCCGCACCACTTAAGTTCTGGAACTGGTAAAGGCTTACGATGATAACGGGCCGGAATTGTCACAAAATTCCTTTTTCCTTGACGACAATCCTTTTGCCATTGTTGATTGGGAGTTGCAGAGAGATAAATCATTGAGGACCTTTCTTTTCGAGCATTTTGGACGGCATATTGTAAAGTTTCATCCATCGAATAGGGAAATGCGTCTACTTCATCCACAATGACAACATCAAAAGCCTGATAAAAACGAAAAAGCTGATGAGTGGTTGAAATCGTTAAGGGGGAATATTTGTGGCGGTCTGGTGAGCCTGCATATAAAGAGGCAACATCTATCTGGGGAAATACCGCCTGAAGGCGCGGGGTTAATTCCTGAACGACATCGGTGCGTGGGGTTGCGATACAAACTCTTTTCTGAAGCGATAATGCATAGCGAATCCCTTCAAACAGCAGCTCAGTTTTTCCTGATCCACAAACGGCCCAAACTAATAGGTCATCATTTGTAGAACTGGCTTTCACCACTTCGTCTGAGGCAACTTGCTGTCCGAACGAAAGCGTTCCATTCCAAACCAAGTTGGCAGTTTCCCTCGCGCTTTGACACTCAGAGTCACTCCAGCTATAGAGAGGTGTACACGTACTGACTCTGCCCATCATAATGCATTTCCGACAATAAGTGCACAGCTCCCGACATCTTGAGCATGGAAAGCTGGCAAATAAATGGGATTCTTGATTTCCACACCTCTGACAGCGAGGAGTTCCTTTTTCAAAAACAATTCCTTTTCGCAAAGTAATATATCCCTGTTCATAATGCTGATGGATTTCGTCTAAAGTATGGGGGATTTCATCAAGGAGTAGTTGTTTTCCAATGAGTCTTTTTCGTACGTCATGACAATACTGAAAATGCAGGTTTCGAGAAGGTTGGGGAATTTCGCCTAGTTTGGCGATCGTTTGCGTGGTTTGAGGTTCTGAAAGCAATGGCTCTGGAACAAGCTTTTTGTCAAGAATGGCAAATCGCATGAAAACACCTCTCTATATTGGATTGATTTGGCTGTTTTCCGGATTTAATGGTAGTTTTCCGGAATTAATTGCAATTTTTCCGGAATTATTATCAGTTTTTCCGGAATTACTTCTGTTTTTTCCGGAATTATTGTCAGTTTTTCCGGAATTCAAACAAACGAACTATATTTCACAAATGCACCACACTCGCGCTTGCCTATAAATAGCAAACGCCATTCAATATTCATATGAATGGCGTTTGTTCAAACAATTGATCACTTGCAGTTGACTTGCTTATTTTTTCACCCAGCCGAGTCCCATCGAACCTTCGCCAAGATGAGTACCAATGACCGGTCCAAAATAACTGAGAAAGAACTCAACATTTGGTAGCTTCGCTTCTAGTTCGGCCTTCCATTCATTTGCCTCATCCTCACGTTTAGCGTGGATGATGACTGCTTTGTATTCAGCTCCACTTTTCGCATCTTCTTCAAGAAGTTCGACCATTCGCTTCATCGCTCGCTTCCGAGTACGAATCTTTTCGAATGGGACGATCAACTTATTTTCAAAATGCAGAAGCGGTTTAACCTGCAACAAGCTGCCAATGATCGCCTGAGCGCTTGAAAGACGTCCCCCACGCTGTAAATGGCTAAGATCATCAACCATAAAATAAGCGCGGATTGATTGTTTCATTTCCTCTAGCCGTGCGAGGATTTCCTTATAGCTTTTACCAGCTTTGGCCATTTCAGCAGCTTCAATGACGTAGAAACCTTGAACCATGCAACTGATTTCAGAATCAAAAGCATGGACATCAATTCCTTCTACCATTTCTCCTGCCGATACTGCTCCTTGGAATGTTCCACTAATTCCGCTGGAAAGATGAATGCTTATCACAGTATCGTAGTCCTTTGCCAGCTGTTCAAATAGCGTAACAAATTCCCCGATCGCAGGCTGGGATGTTGTAGGAAGTTCTTTTGTTTTTACTTCTTCATAAAAGTCATCTGTTTGAATCTCAATCTCTTCTTTATACGTTTCGTTTCCGAAATTTACACTCAAGGGAATCATATGGATATTTAGCTGTTCGCGCAATTCCTTCGGGATGTACGCAGTACTATCCGTTACAACTGCCGTTTTCATAAATGGGATACCATCCTTATTCATTTTGTCCCAGGCTTTTTCGCATAGATAGTTGTAAAGCTACTTCCTAATTTACTTTTTTGAGAAAAACACAGTATGGAAATGTTAAGCTGATAAGCCGAATTTGTTTTGAACTCTACGAAGCTTAAACGGCCCGCACACTTCTGGATGGGATTAGGAGGTAAAAACAATTATCTAGTAGAAAAAGAACCTGCTTCTTACTATACGTTTAGTATCCATTTTATATGAAAACGAATGAAATTGCATTAATTTAAATAATCCCTTTACGAGGAAAGACAAAAAGCCCGCTATTAGCTTATCTCTATTCCCCTGTTTTTTAATTCAATATTTAGTAGTTCGATAAAATCCTTCTCTAAATTTTTCTCGATTGCTTTGTAGAAAACCATTTTTAATTGATAATCTGAGAGTATTCGTAAAGAAGTCATGCTAGAATCCTCCTTTAGTCTTGTGTCCTATATCCCATTATCACCTATTTTAATCGAACATGTAAACTGATAACACCATTATTTAACAATTTGTTCATTAATTTATCGTGATTTTTCATTTTCTTAACATAAATAGGCTGAAAATTGAAGTTCATTGACCTAATTTCAGCTTAGTAATCTCGAATTTTTTGTTTGCCGATGTTAATCTTTGACTCCATGAAGCGGGGAGAAAAAACGATTTTTCTCACAGGACTTTTCAACATAACTGAAAATCGTGTCAAACTAAGGTATCACCAGGGGCTAGGGCACTTTTATCTCCCTTTGCCATTGTATAGCTACTCCATTCACTTTGGATAAGGAGAGAATTTAACATAAAATAAAAAAACGCCGTTTCGTCGGCGTTTTTTCATGAATATATGGTTTATCTTACTTCAACCCAGCCGTTTTTGATTGCTTCCACAACAGCTTGAGTTCGATCGTTAACATTCATTTTTTGCAGGATATTACTTACGTGGTTTTTAACTGTTTTTTCACTTATAAATAGTGCTTCGCCAATTCCGCGGTTGCTTTTTCCGTCTGCTAGAAGCTGAAGAACCTCGCACTCACGACGCGTCAGCAGATGGAGCGGTCGACGAATCTCAACCTGTTGGAGATAGCCGCTGCTTACTCCTGCTGCCTCTACCGCTAGGCGGCGGTATTCTTTGACAAGATTGTGAGTAACCTTTGGATGGAGATAGGAACCGCCATCTGCGACTACCTTTACCGCTTCAATCAGAGCGTCTGCATCCATTTCCTTAAGTAAATATCCGGTTGCCCCCGTTTTTAATGCGTGCTGCACATAACTTTCATCATCGTGAATTGATAAAATGATCACTTTTGTTGACGGGTATCTTTCAACTAATTGACGTGTTGCTTCCACACCATTAATTGTTGGCATATTAATATCCATAAGGACTACATCAGGCTGATGCTCTTCTACCAAGGAAATGGCCTCAGTACCGTCATCTCCCTCTGCTACAACCTCAAATGTTTTTTCAAAATCAAGTATTCTTTTAACGCCTTCTCTAAATAATTGATGGTCATCTATAATGATAATCTTCGTAGTCATGCGTGTCGCCTCCCCAAATGATTTCTCTCTCTTATTTTGGTAATGGAACCTTGATGAGAACAGTAGTCCCTTTGCCTATTTTTGAATTAATCGAGAGTTTTCCTCCTAAAAGCTCTACTCTTTCCCTCATCCCGATAATTCCAAAGGACTCATCCTTTCTTTCATCTATATTAAAACCTTGTCCATTATCCTTTACTAAAACAGTTATCTGTTCTTGAGCCATCTCTAGCTTAACTTTAATTTCCTTTGCATTTGCATGCTTTAGGACGTTTTGCACAGACTCTTGTACAAGGCGAAATAGTGCCACCTCGTATTTGGTCGGCAGCCTTTTTTCTTCCCCCACATTTTTATAAGAAATCGATGTTGTACTATGATACTCTTCGATCGTCTGTAAATATTTTTTGAGGGTAGGAACTAAACCTAAATCGTCAAGAGCCATTGGACGTAAGTCGTAAATGATACGGCGTACCTCATATAAGGCATTTCTGACCATGGTCTTGAGATTTTTCACTTCGGCAAGTGCTTCAGTGGCACCGTATTCCTTGTAAATTCTTTCAATTAGATCAGAGCGCATCATGACGTTTGCCATCATTTGCGCAGGTCCATCATGAATTTCACGAGAAAGTCTCTTCCGCTCTTCTTCCTGAGCCTCAATAATTTTCAAGCCAAAATCCTGTTTCAGTTTCGCATCCTGAAGCGCCTCGCCAACCTGTTTTAAATCACTCATCAAATAATTCATCACGACGGTTATTTGAGAAACAAGATGCTCCGCTCGTTCAATCGTTCGCGTCAGACCGACAAGTCGTCTTTCAATATCATCTCTTCGATCACGAAGCTGCTTCTCCGTCTGTCGATTTAAGGTTAGATCCATATGAATTTGATGGGCCTTCTCATAAGCTTCCCTTACTTGAGCCTCAGTGAAATCCTTAAAATGCATGCTCACTTCCGAAAGATGTTTTCTCGCTGCTCGTGATTTGATTTCTAATTGATCTCCCTCTTCAATGATTTGGCCAACCATTCTTCGCACATCTTTTAATTCATCAACTAATGATTCATAATCACTTCTACATTGTTCGCCAATGCGAAAAATTTCATTTTTGCTATCACCTACGGTTTCCACCATCTTGTCCAAAATCATATCAAGAGTTTTTGTATCAAATTTTTTAATCATCTACTAATTCCTCCAAGTGAAGCAAAAACCCTTTACATTTTTAAAAATTTTTTCAAATATTCTATGTCTTTATCCATTCATCGTGTTGGTTTCTTTCATAAAGCAAAGACATACCATCCATTTTTCAATTAGAAAAACAAAGCAACTCATCAATCATTTTACAATATTTTACCTTGAATTGTTAAAAGTTACTATCTTTCTAACTTGAAAATGTTCGAAAACCTTTAAAAAATCGTTAAAAAGAAGGAGAATAGGAATTAATAGACAGGACATTTGACTCATTCCCGATAGGTTCTTATGACCCATTAAGCAAGAACCGTAATTAATGTTATTCTAAAATATCTTTTTCATTTCTTTTCATTATAACATGACAAAAAGACAGGACTGTTAAAGTTTCGTTACAGAGTGATGTTAATTTGAAACTGAGGCTCTTGTCGAATTATAATAGAAATGTCGAATTTTTATGATAAGCTTTGTTAAACCATATGGTTGATTTGACAGGTTTAGCCTCTTTTCGTGTGAAACCTCCATTTCACACACCAGTTAGGCTAAAAAGTCCCGCGAGAAAACGAATCGGAACCGCAATACCGACCCATTATCAAAATGAAAATGCAGTTTTAGACTCCAATACAAACCAGATAAGGAGTGGTCTTATGCTCCCAAGCTATTTAACCGTTAAAGGGTATGGGGAAAATGAAATGATTATCGATAAATCCCGATTTATCGCTCATGTTTCAAGAGCTGAAACCGAAGAAGAAGCACAGGAGTTTATTCAAACGATTAAAAAAGAACATTGGAATGCTACTCATAACTGTTCAGCATACTTAATTGGAGAGCATGATGAAATTCAGAAAGCAAATGATGACGGAGAACCTAGCGGAACCGCTGGCGTACCCATTTTGGAAGTACTAAAAAAGAGGAAGCTAAAGGATACCGTTGTTGTCGTGACCCGATATTTTGGCGGGATTAAGCTCGGAGCAGGCGGTCTTATTCGCGCATACGGAAAAGCTACATCTGAAGGAATTAACGCAACCGGAATCGTGGAACGAAAGCTCATGAAAGTGATGCATACAAATATCGACTACACTTGGCTTGGCAAGCTTGAAAATGAGCTCAGATCGTCCATTTATAACGTGAAAGAAATCCATTACCTTGATGCAGTAGAAATTGAAACATATGTCGAAGAAAGCCAAACAGACGCTTTTAAAGCATGGATGGTGGAGCTAACGAACGGCCAATGTAAAGTTCGTGAAGGTGAAAGATTGTATTTAGAAGAGCTGAAAGAATAGGATGCTTTCATTAAGTATAGAAATAAAAATTTTCCCTATTAGACTATCCACAAAAACTGATTTTTTAAAATGTATTTTACGGAATGCGAAAAAAAATGTAAAATAAAATTTAAATGTATAGTAATTTAGTCCAATGAAAAATAGAATAAACTAACAATAATCATACTTAAGGAGAGTAAATATGTCTGTCAATAGACAAAGCTATAAAGCTATTAAAAAGAAAAAGAAACGCAGGAGGGTTGCACTATGGGTATTAACTCCTATATTAGTTCTGATATTAGGGGCAACTAGTTACGGCGCTTTCCTATTCAGCAAGGCACACTCCGTCATGAATGATTCCTACCAACCAATTGAGCGCTCTGAGGCCTCCGGCAGCAAAGTTGACCCAAAGGTTGAAAACACCTCTATTCTCATTATTGGGGTAGACGATAGCGACACTCGAAACTATAATAGCGGCTCAAGATCAGATGCTTTAATGCTGGCCACCTTTAATGAAAAGGCAAAGTCGGTCAAGCTCGTCAGCATCCCTCGTGATTCATATGTTTACATTCCAGAGGTAGGGTACGAAGACAAGATTGCCCACGCCCATGCCTTCGGGGGACCTGCCGCTACGATAGAGACAGTTGAGAAATTATTTGACATCCCGATCGATTATTATGTCAAAATGAACTTTAATGCTTTTATTGATGTTGTTGACGCATTAGGCGGCATCGACGTTGAAGTACCCTATACGATAAATGAAATGGACTCGAAGGATAGAAGAAATGCGATCCATCTTGAACCTGGATTCCAGGAATTGGACGGTGAAGAGGCGCTTGCATTGGCAAGAACGCGGAAAAAAGATAACGACATTGAACGTGGAAAAAGACAGCAGGAAATTATTAAAGCGATTGTTAATAAAGCTGTGTCAGTGCAAGGAATTACAAAATACGCTGACATTATCGAAGCAGTGGGAGAAAATTTAGCAACGGATTTAACATTTAAAGACATGAATGCCTTTATCGACTATGCTCTAGCCGGCACAAAGCTAGATATCGATACCCTAAACCTTGATGGTGAAGACGATTATATTGATGGAATTTATTACTATCAATTGGATGAACTCTCTTTAGATGACTCGAAAAGGATTTTAAAGACCCATTTGGGACGACCGGATATTGCGCAAAATTAATTTAGGTTAAAGGGTGTTCTAGCTGCTAGAACACCCTTTATAACGTTAGATACCACTTGTAAATCCATTCTCTCTGTATACCCCCTTTTACTTATGTGCCACTCCATCTCCATGTAGAAATGTCCCAACAAACTCACTGCTTCATCTTTGGATGACGGATGATTTGTTCAAAGCTTTCTGTCCTTTGATTTCCCCGAGGGGAGAATTCCCCCTTCTCGGCTGATTAGCGACCATTACAGAATAGGCTACATAGGTTAGCGACTCGTCTCCAATGTATTCAATTCCTCCATGCTCATAGAGGTTCGAATCGGTCAGCTCCTATATGAGCTGCGCCTTCCAATATTCTCCCTCACCTTTCGCTTCAATCGTTTTTTATTGAAAGCACCTGCCAATAAAAATGCAACTATCCATCATTTGATACATGAAATTTCCCTCTTTTTTGAAAATTTAGAAATTTATTTCGGATTTTAACATATCAATTGACTTATGACTACAAAAAAACCTCGAATCATAAGATTCAAGGCTTCTTGACATTTATTCGCTTTTCTTCTGACTAACCATTTTTAATAACGGCTTATAATGATGATTGACAAGACCAATCTTTTCCACAAAGACTTCAATGACCAAAACCAAGACAGCGATAACGACTAACGCACCCCACATGGTTGCTTGCGAAAAAATAACTGCGGCAAGACCAAACATCGCGGCCATTGCATAAATGATGAGCACCGTTTGGCGATGAGAATATCCTAATCTTAGTAAGCAATGGTGCAAATGGGATTTGTCGGGCGCTGATAAAGGCTGTTTATTGACAAAACGTCTAATAATCGCAAAGAATGTATCCGAAATCGGCACTCCCAGAATGATGACTGGAATAATCAATGAAATCATCGTGACATTTTTAAATCCTAATAAAGACAGGACAGCAATCATGTAACCGAGAAATAAGGCTCCCGTATCCCCCATAAAAATCTTTGCCGGATGAAAATTATAGAATAGAAAGCCTAATGTGCTAAATAATAAAATCAAACCGACAGCAACAACGAAAGGATCCCCTTTTAAAATCGCCATCCCTGAGATCGTGATTAAGGCGATGGAGGATACACCGGCTGCTAAACCGTCTAAGCCGTCGATTAAATTAATGGCATTGGTGATTCCAACAATCCAAATAATTGTAAGAGGGATACTCAAAAGTCCAAATTCTAGTTTCCCCCCGAATGGCAGGTTGATGAATTCGACACTGACCCCACCAAGAACAACCGTTAGGGCTGCAAGTAACTGACCAATTAATTTCACTTTAGCCGATAGTTCGAACAAATCATCTAGCATGCCTGTGATGATAATAATGATACTTCCTAAAATAATCGGAATCGCATATTCATCCTGTGGACGCAAAATCACAATTCCCAGAATAAACGTGATATATATCGCTAAACCTCCGAGACGAGGCATAATTTTTTGATGAACTTTTCGATTGTTAGGCTTGTCAACTGCGCCAATTTTCAAGGCGAATTTTTTAATAATCGGTGTTATAATTATCGAAGTAATAAAACATATTAACAAGGTAAGGTATAACATGAAGTACCTCCTCAACCATTAGCATAACCAATGAATTATTTTTTAAATCAACAAGTTCGTGCTTTCCAGACTAAAAATGGTTCATGATTTTTAGTAAATTCACTTTTTACATACGCTTCAATTTCAATATTATAATGTTTACTCAAGATTTTTTCCAGACATTTTTAATAGATGTAAAGAATTGTATGTACCCCAAACTCTGATCACTCGCATTTTTTCCCCATTTATTTAGACGTAAATCGCCAAAAAAAGTTGCAATTATTGTTAGTTTGACAAACTAAGTAGTAATACAACTATTAATTTGATAAGATTAATAGTTGTGGATAGTTTACATTTTTCCAGAAGTCAGATCATTCGCCAACTACTCCACAAATAATGAAAAACCCATTGACTACGAAGGAGCGTAAAACATGATCACGTTTCTCAAAAATACATTTGGAGACACAAACGAGAAAAGATTAAAAAAATATGACAAAATAGTTGAAAAAATAAATGGCTTGGAACAGCATTATGCGTCACTAACTGATGAAGAATTAAAAAATAAAACCATTGAATTTAAAAACCAATTAAATGAAGGAAGCAGCCTTGATGATATTAAAGCTGATGCGTTCGCAACTGTCCGCGAAGCCTCTAAAAGGATTCTTGGCATGCGCCACTTTGACGTCCAGCTTGTAGGTGGCTTGGCCCTTTCTGACGGCAATATAGCGGAAATGGCCACTGGTGAGGGGAAAACCCTTGTCGCTTCCCTTCCAAGTTATTTAAGAGCACTGGAAGGCAAGGGCGTACACGTTGTTACGGTCAATGAATACCTCGTAAGACGAGATCGTGAAATCATTGGACAAATCCATGAATTTCTCGGATTAACAGTTGGGATCAACGTCCCACTGATGCAGCCCGAAGAAAAAGTTCTAGCTTATCAAGCTGACATCACTTATGGTGTCGGAACAGAATTTGGGTTTGATTATTTACGGGATAATATGGTGAGAGATGTAAGAGAAAAGGTTCAACGACCATATCACTATGCGATAATCGATGAAGTCGATAGTATTCTTATTGATGAAGCGAAAACCCCTCTTATTATTGCTGGGAAAATGCCATCGAGTGCGGACCTGCATTATATTGCAGCGCGCTTGGCAAAACGGTTTGTTAAAGATGTTGATTATAGCTATGATGAGGAAACAAAAGCAACCAGCTTAACGGAAGAAGGAATCGAAAAAGTCGAAAAGGCATTCGGCGTTGATAACTTATACGAGTTAGAGCATCAAACCTTGTACCATTATGTCATTCAAGCGGTCCGCGCCCATGTGATGTTCACACTGGATGTTGATTATATCATTCGTGATGGAAAAATCATGCTGGTTGATATGTTTACGGGTCGGGTAATGGATGGCAGAACCTTAAGTGATGGACTGCATCAAGCGATTGAGGCCAAAGAAGGGTTAGAAATTACCGAAGAGAACAAAACTCAAGCTTCGATTACGATTCAAAATTATTTCAGAATGTATCCAAATCTAGCTGGTATGACGGGAACTGCGAAAACGGAGGAAAAGGAATTTGAGCAGGTTTACGGGATGTCCGTTTGTCAAATTCCAACGAACAAACCGAAAATCCGATTGGACTTAGAAGATAAGGTGTTCAAGACTGCTCATGAGAAATATGTGGCCGTTACCGCTGAAGTAGAGAAACGCCATAAAACTGGACAACCGGTACTTGTCGGCACCACTTCTATTTTACAATCGGAGAAAGTCGCCGAGTATTTTGATAAGGCAAAGCTTCCATATGAGATTTTAAATGCGAAAAGTGTTGAGCAGGAGGTTCAGCTTATTGCCAATTCTGGACAACGTGGTCATATAACCATTGCCACCAATATGGCCGGACGCGGTACTGACATCATTTTAGGTGAAGGTGTTGCTGAACTAGGCGGGCTTCACGTTCTCGGAACCGAAAAGCATGAAAGCCGACGAATTGACAACCAATTGCGAGGCAGAGCTGGACGCCAAGGTGATCCAGGTTCAAGTCAGTTCTTCATCTCCTTAGAGGATGACATGTTTAGACGCTTCGCCAAGGATGATTTGGAAAAACTGGAGAAGAGCCTTAAAGTCGATGAAAATGGATTAGTCATGAACAGTAAGATTGATGAATTTGTTACAAGAGTTCAGCGCATTGTTGAAGGTGCCAATTTCTCGATGCGAGAATATAATTTAAAGCTTGATGATATTATTAATGAACAAAGAAGAATTATTTATACATTGCGCAACCGGATGCTTGAAGAAGAAAATCAGGTCGCGATCTTCATTCCGATGCTCAAAGAGGCTGTTGAACATGAGGTGGAGCGAATTTGCGTCGAGGAGATGGATGCAGACGAATGGAATCTCGCTGAACTATCGCAAACCGTTAATAGCCTGATTACAGGCGAAGAGATTTCACTAGCAGCAGATGGTCCGCTTAGTAAGAAGGAGATTCAACAAAATATCGCCGCAGCCCTTGAGAAGTATGAAAGGATCATTGATAATTATCAAGAGGATGACTCCTTCCAAGATGCGTTAAAGGGCACAATGATTGCCATTTTGGATTATAATTGGATTCAACACCTCGAATCGATGTCTCGATTAAAAGAAGGCATCGGGCTCCGTTACTATCAGCAGGAGGACCCAATGAGGCTGTATCAAAAAGAAGGATTAGAATTATTCACATATACATTCCACAAAATCCAAAAAGATACTGCTTTACAAATAGCACAAAGAATTGTTCCGGAATTTAATCAAAGTAAACAAATCTAGCTTTACTCTAAAAGGAGAATGGCAAATGCTTTCTATTTTTAAGAAAAAAGATCCAAAGGATGTAAAAAGAACAGGTTTAGATAGTAGTGTTTCTTCCGATGAACTGATGAACGAAAAAGAAAATTCTGTTGATGAGGAGATTCATACGGAATTATTTGTTCATCCTTCGTGGAAACTAAGTAATGAGGAGTCTTATGTACTTCGATTTTTGAATAATGAATTGCCTCCACTAAAGGCAAACCAGCTTTCCATTTCAGGAATCGAGTTAAACCTTGCGGAGGGCGGGATTGAGGCGACCGCTTTCGTGCGCAATAGCCTAAATAAAGGAATACGGTTTTCAGACATTGGACTTATCCTTTTAGATTCTAAAAATGAAATCATTGCAAGACATAACTTTGACTTAAGCAGCATCGGAGAATTGCCTGGAAAGAGCAGCATACCGTGGAAATTTTTATTTCCAGCTAGCTCGCTCAAAAAGTCTGAATTTAGCAAAGAAAATTGGACGTTAGCCTTTGAATTGAAGACAAAGCATGCCCTTGATTTAGATCCTAATTGGGAGTCTGCCCTTCCGCAAGAGGAAAAGGATAAGCTTGAGAACCTTGTCGATTCATTACAGCCACCAAAGAATGGCGAAGTCAATTTCATGGGTCTGCAGGCGAGATTTAATGAAAATGGCGATTTACACGTAACGATCCTGATTCGAAATGGCAATGAAAAGACCATCAATCTTCAGCAAATCCCATTAAAAGTTGAGGATGCGGCCAATGACCTTGTCGCACAAGGCGGATTTAAGCTGGAAAACTTTGAAGTGAAAGCTAACACAACGAAACCTTGGACGTTTGTCTTTCCAAAAGAGCTTGTGCAAAAAGACAATCCGGATTTCTCCAACTGGAGAGCATCGATCGTTCAATAAACGGACTATCCGCTCAGTAATAGTTGGACTTGCCCACTCAAACAGAACACAGACTTCACGTGGTGTTCTGTTTTTTATATTTAGCTTCCAGCCGCTGTTTAAGGTGTTAAAGGTTACAGAGCATTGCTTGGAAGATGTGGGGTCTGGGACGTTCTCTAGGCGGATACGTGGGGTTTTGGTGCCTCTACGTTCTTATGGAGAAATTGATACCTTAATCGGGGCTTTTCCTTAACTGGTTAACCATACTGATCGCGGAGCCAGGTATGAGCCGACAACACACTGATAGTAGCTTCCTTTTAATTGAATCCGTCAAAAATACAAAAGGAAGTGGAAAAAACGAACTGTTTTTCTCCACTTCCTTTATTTTAAGGACTTATCGGAAAGGCCTTTTGTTTAATTTGTTTTAAAGAGGACGTAGTAATCCTTTTTCATCGGAGCTCCTTCCGTTGATTTTACGCCTCTTGATATGACGAGACGATAGGCTGTATTTTTTGCATAGCCGTCTTTTGGAGCTTCCACGATGACTGATTTTTTATCAGCAGCGAGTTTTACCGTAGCCGGTAGGCGATTGCCCCGGACATCCTCGACAAAGATTGATTTGCCGCTTACCGATTTTTCATCCAATTCGATGTTAAAAGCGACTGTCCACTTCTTTTCAGTGCTGACCGTGCTTGTAGCCTTGCTTGTATCAAAATAGTTTTCTGTATACGGGGTATGATAAATCGCCTGCAGTTTATCAAAGTAAATGGTCCCTTTATTTTTGTTTGTATCCTTTGTTTCTGCGACATAAATCCGCTCAAAAGAGACAGGGTACTTAACGTTTTTCGGAATTGTTGCTTGGACAAACTTCCAGCCGATCCAATTTTGCCCGCCCTCTTCAGTAAAGTTGACAATCACTTCTTTTCCTGCTGCATCATATAATCGTCCTCGGATCCAATGATTATTGCCATCACCATAAACCCATAAGCCGATAGAATGAGGCATTCCATCCATTTTAATGCGGCTGGCTGCCACTGCATAAGAAGCTACAGTCCCTTTCTGATTCGTAAAATCATAGTTCAATCTTAAGTAACCAGTTCCATCCTTTTGGGTGCCGTCTTTCATGAGCCCAATAGATGTTTTGGCACGCACGCTATCAGCTTTCCATTTTGCGGCCGATTCGAAGCCATCAAGAAGTGTTGGTTTATTCGTCACAGATACAGGAATTTCAACCTTTTTTGTCCCATGCTGGGCAATGATGCTGCCGCTCGCTGGAGCAGATGCAGCTTTAAACGCCCCATTGCTTGAGAATGTCCCAACATTTCCCTTTGTACTCCATTTAATATTGCTTTGACTAATTTTCAGTTCTTTTCCACTTGAATCAAAGGCTTTAACTGATAAATTTTGTGTTTGATTGATTCCGATTTTTATAGAACTCGGTTCAATCGTAATTTTGGCAGGTGCCGTAACCGTAATCGGGATTTTCTTTTGTGCTTTTCCATATTTAACGGTGACAGAGCCTGTCCCATCTTTTTCTGCAATAAATTTATTTCCCTCTACTCTGCCAATGCCACCTTCGACCGTATAGGAAACTTTATCATAATTAACGGTAAGCAGATTATTATAAGAATCTAAAGCATTCGATATTGTAAAGGTTGTTGAACCACCAATTGCCAATTTCCCACCTGCTGATGAGGCTGCACTAAATGAAACGGCGTCTCCATATGGAGCCGTACTAATAGCTTCTAAAATAGCAGATACAGACCTCTGTCTTCCATCTGACGGCTTATTAATTAAGGTTGCATAACGGTTCCCTGGCAATCTAGCCGCCATCGTTGTAGAACCGCCCCCATCTAGATTGATGGCTTGATAGGCTCCCTTGCTCAATAAGTAATTGCTAAATTCTTTCAGCGTCATCCCTGCACTATGATTTTTCTGTCTTCCATCAACAGTGACTAAGAAAACACGCTTACCCGTTTTATCGACTGCCACAGCACTGCGCGGCTCCCTTTGCGTTGCACGTGGACTCGTTGGGTTAATACTCATGTTCACTTTTCCGCCCTGAACTAAAAGCGGACCGCTCGCGAGCATAAATTCAGAGCCTTTCCACTTATCCTCGATATCGACGGTAATTGAGATCGGATCGCCGACCTTTAACGCTCTAATTTGCTCTACCTTTGATCCATGGGCCGAAATAACGAAACCATTTTTCGGAATCATCGCGCTTGAAGTTCTTCCATAAGGTCTAATGGATGTTACTTTACCCGTTATTTTTTCCCCGAAGGTTGCTCCTGGATCAAGGTTCTTGTCCAATCCGGTTACGACTACTTCCAATCCGGTAGCATTCGTCCTCGTATTGCTGTAACGGAAACTTTTGGTGAAGAGAATACTTTCATTTGGATTGCGCTGACGGTTGAAATCCGTAAGCTCGTATGTTTTATTACTGTGTGAAATCGAAATTTTCAGCTTAAACTTATCAATAATCGCTTTTCCGTTTTTATCAATGCCAAAGGCTGCCGGTGTATACATATAACCTGTGTCAGCACCGGAGACAGCTCCTAAATTATTAATCTTATTTTTAGTCGCTAATAAATAAGTAGGATTGCCATTATCCATATGGAAAAAAGAAGCATTAATCGCTCCCACGACATGATGTTTGTCGCGAGTATGTAATTTTGCTAATGTAGTAACGGGATTTAATTTCGTAATTGGGTCTGATACGCCAAAGTTCACGGTCGTGTAAGGGTCACTTAAATTAACGTCCAATATATTTACCGACTGTTTCTGCTTGGAAATTGTTGTGCTTTGTTTCGTTAATTTAATTCCCGGCGTTAATTGCTGATTCGTTTCGGCTGCTGCTACATTTGTACTAGTCGGCAGCATAAAAAGTAATGCAAGGCCTAGTATGAGATATTTCTTTTTCATTTGGTGTAACCAACCCCTCTTTTAAACTTCAAAAATAACAACCTATCATTTTCCAATTATAACCTAGTTTTCCACAAATCCCAATACTTCGACAAATTTTTTTACAAAAAGATTTCACAGTGTAATGTTATTTTAAAATTTCGTAACATTCAAAAAATAATTAACAAGATCGGGAATAGTCCTATAAAGACAAAAAGATATCTGCTTTAAGCAAGCAGATATCTTTTTGGCCAGAACCAACCATCGTCCCACATCTATCGCCTTAATGGAAGATATATTACATAACTATTTTACCATATAAGGGATATGTTACAAGATAGAATATGAAAATTTTTCTTGTTTTGGATAAAAAAATAGGTTGCATTTCAGGTATATCATGTTCTATACGATTTTGTTATTTTTTTTGAGCCTACTTTAATGACGTAAAATTAAATCTACTAAACGCGTGAGCAAAAGTAGAAGCATGAAAGGATTTAGCAGATTCGCTAAACCCTTATATTTAAACGTCACGTTTTGACCAGCATATGCTTCGATCCGATGCGAGTCGACAAATACGAAATGAAGCTCTTTTCTGGATATCGGTCTACATCGAAATATTTCGGTCCTTTTTTCATTTTTTCGGTCCTTATACAAATATATCGGTCAAAACAGTCCATTTATCGGTCTAGGCATGACGTTCATCAACTAGACTTAGCACTATGGTATCCCCCAACAAAAAACCAACTTCAAGCGTCCAAAATGGAACTTGAAGTTGGTTTAATTCATTGAGATTATTCAGCTGTATTTACATCGACAATTCGACCTTCAACTGTAGGATTAACCTCAGTAAGAGTTTGTAAGTAATCTCTAAACATTTCATAATCAACAAAACCTGGCTCACTTACGCGACCATCTTCGTAAGCTGCTTTAAATACATCATAGCCGTCTCCACCCTTAGCAGTAAAGGTATTCGTAGCAACAAAATAGGAAGCTGTTTCATCGATTGCAGCGTAGCCTCCGTTTCCATCACTTACTTCGACTGTGACAACTCTTTCACCTGCAGGCTTGCTGCTGTCATAAGTAAATTTCAAACCTGAAACTTGAAGGAATCCACCGTTTTCATTCGGTGCTTGACTAACGCTATGCTCAAGAGCGGCAATAATCTCTGCTCCTGTTAAATTCATAATTCCTAATGTATTACCAAAAGGCATGGTTGTTAAAATTTTACCGAGTGTAATATCGCCCGCTTCAATAGAAGCACGAATCCCTCCACCATTTTGGACAGCTATTACTGTGTTTGGATTAATGCTTTTAGCTGTAGCTAACATACCATCTGTAATCAAATTACCAAGGTTTGTTTCTTTTGTGCGGACATTGGAGCGTTCTCCATCTAGCGCAACAACTGCTTCAACACCGATCGATTCATTTTCCATTTCTTCAACACCAGCTGCATATGGCGCTAAAATGTTTACCACAGCTGTATCTTCAGCTTTCGTACTTACATCAATAAGCTCTCCAGCATAATGGGTCACGATTCCATCTTCATCGAAGACCACATCAAGAACACCGAGGAATTTGCTGTATTCGTTCGCTTGAACGATTACGGTTGGTTCTTCCCCTTCTTCAACCAGTACTGGTTGATCTAGTTTCGTATGAGTGTGACCACCCACAATAACATCAATGCCATCCACTTGCTTGGCAAGCTCTAAGTCATTATCGAAATCAAGACTATCATCAAATCCTAAATGGGTTACGGCGATAATTTTGTTAATTCCATATTCCTCTTGAAACGTTGAAACCATTTTCCGTGCTTCTTCAATGTAGTTCGTAAATTCAATAGAACCAGGGCTAGAAATTTCAACCGTTTCCTCAGTTGTTAAACCGAAAATCCCAATTTTTTCGCCATTTACTTCTTTGACCATTCCATCGAAGATTAAACCGTTGATTTCATCACTAGCATCACCAATACCAGCTTTGTAAATATCATTAAATAATGGGTCTTTTGAAAAATCAACATTCGCACTGATAAGTGGGAAGTCTGCACCCTTCACAAATTCAGCTAATGCTTTATGTCCATTCTCACTTGCACCTAAATCAAATTCGTGATTTCCAAAAGTCATCGCATCATATTTTAAATAATTCATCACTTCAAGATCGGCTTGTCCTTCGTACTTATTGAAATAAAGAGTACCTGAAAAAACATCACCTGCATCTAAAAGAAGAGCATCTTCATTTTCCGCTCTTACTTCCTTAATGGCTGTCGCCCGTTTTGCCGCATTTTCTAAATGAGCATGTGTATCATTTGTATGCATAATCGTTAAGGCAAAACCGTCCATTTCTAATTGGGAAGCTTTATACAGTAACAGTGCATAGTCGCCGCGCTTCGCTGCTTGGCCTGTGCCAAACTTTGTTGGCGAAAATCCAACAGAAATGTTGTTTGCAACTAAAGCTTTAACTGCTTCTGCGTATCTTTCACTCACATCTGTAAAGCCAATATTCACATCGCCCTCTAGCTTATAGGCTCTATGAAGCCAAATAGCGATTTCACCTCTTGTGATCGTACTATTTGAATCAAATTTTGTTGCTGTTTTTCCATTTGTAATCCCTGCAGCTTTAAGTGCATTTACAGCACCTTCAGCGCGAGCCGGAACATCTGTGAAGTTGGAAGCAGGAGCATTTTCTATATCCAATTCTAAAGCATTCGACAATAGAACTGCTGCATCGACACGCTTAATGCCCTGATCAATGCCAAAAGATGTTTTTGTTAAGCCGTTTGCCCCTTTGGAAACTAAGAAATCCACTGCCTCTTGATATCGTTCTGGCACATCTGTAAACCCGTTAGATGAAGCAGAAACACTGGCTCCAACCGCCGTAACCAAAGCTGCAGTTGTAGCAGTGGCTATGAATTTTTTAAATAATGTTCTTCCGTTACTCATCTGTTATCCTCCCTTTACCGCGAACGTTTTTTTGATTCGCCCACTACAAAACCGTGTAAGATTTTGTAGAGGATTGGCAAATACCATCTATTATTATAGCAAAAATGAATAGCTAGAGGATAAACTTACTTAAAATTTACACAATTCGTGAAAAAAATTTATAGTTTAATGATATGCTATTTTTTTCCAATAAGCAAGGTTGCTACATCATTGATAAATGCCCCCAGATTTATCCCTTAATTGGGATTATTTACTGATATTCCAATTTCACTTTTTTTGCTAATATAAGTTGGCAAGGCAAGCTTTACAAAAAAATTAAACTACATTTCCAGGGGGAAACAATTGAATGCTCAACTCTCATAAAAAATTCATCGCCACAAGTGCAACAATAGCTCTAGCTACAACTGCGATCGCACCTTTTGCATCAGCTGAAGAAATCAGACAGCATCAATTTACGGATGTTGGTCCTCGCTACGATGAAGCAGTTAGTTTTCTTTACCATTATGAGATTGTTAAAGGAAAAAGCACAACTTCATTTGGTGTTAATTCAAGCTTAACACGCGGTGATGCTGCGGTAATTTTAGCAAACACCTTAGGTCTAGATACAGAAAATGCTAAGGATGCTGGCTTTAAAGATTTATTCCCAAGAGTAGCTGGTGCTGTTAATGCTTTAGCTGCAGAGGGCATTGTTAAAGGTTTTACAAAAGAAAAATTTGCCCCTAATGAACCGATTTCTCGTGGTGCAATGGCACAAATTCTTGTACTTGGCTTTGGGTTAGAAGATTTTGCAGCTCCTACTCCATTCACAGATGCTGGCGGTACTTTCCAAAAGTCAATTGAAGCATTATACGGAACAGGCATTACAAATGGAGTTACAAAAACATCGTTCGGTGCTGTGCAAAATATCAAACGTGGAGATTTTGCAAACCTTCTTTATAATACGATTCAGTTTATTTTTGATAATTCTTATTTCTTCTATGCAGAGTCAATGGAACTTATTAATTCATCATCTCTTTCTATTACATTCGACGAAGAACTTGCAGAAGATTTAACAGAAGAAGATATTGCTGATTTCTTATTATTAGAAATGGAGTTAGCAGGCTCTAATAAAGTAGTGGAGCTATTGCCAACGAAGATTACGATTTCTGAGGATCGTACATCCATCATTGTCGATCATGCTGACCTCGCTGGAAAAGAAGGAACGATTTTCGTTGACGACATTCAAGCAGCATTCGACTATGCAAAGCCTGTCGCCACAACTGGTTCTGTGACATTAGAAGGTTTTGACACACCGTTCACATTTGATTTCGACGGTGCTACTGAAACGACTATTAAACTACCTGCAACAGATGGCGTAGCTAACTTAAACGGTCTTGAGTTAGAAGTAGTCGACCAGTTCACAGAAGGACAAGAAGTAACAGTCATTCTTGAAAGCACGGACGTTGAAGCTGCTAAACCTGGAGAAGGTCTAACATGGGGAACATTGGTTTATGAAGATAGCAAGTGGAAGCTAGTCGACCACCCTAACTATGACATCATTCCAACAGGAAACTATGTCCTTCAAGCACCATTCACAGATAAGAGCAACAACACCGTTACTTTAACAATTGACATTACCGTTGAATAAACCCAGTCCCCACACAAAAAGCGCAGACCCGTGAGCAAATAGGGTCTGCGCTTTTTTTATAATGAAATAAGGGAGGATGAAAGTTGGATGGATTAGGAGTTGGATTAAATCTTGGTGTGATTGATTCGGTCGGATGCGAGTTTTTTTACTTTGTTCCGCTTCCAGTGTTGCTGCGATTTGAGCGAAAATTCGGGGAGGTGGGTTGACTTCGCTTATCGTCTAATGCTGCTCTAATTAGGCGGGAACACTGGGGATTGGATTGGCTTCATGTCCAATACGACTTCCATTTGACCGCTAGCTCGGGGGATTGACTTGGCTTCGTGTCCAATACGACTTCCATTTGACCGCTAGCTCTGGAGATTGACTTGGTTTAGTGTCTAATACGACTTCTATTTGAACGCAAACTCGGGAATTTGACTTCGATTTATGTCCAATACGACTTCTATTTGAACGCAAACTCGGGAGATTGACTGCGATTTATGTCCAATATGACTCCTATTTGACTGCAAGCTCGGGAAGGTGACTTCGATTTATGTCTAATACGACTTCCATTTGACCGCAAACTCGGAGATTGACTGCGATTTATGTCCAATACGTCTTCCATTTGACCGTAAGCTCGGGAGATTAACTTCGATTTATGTCCAATACGTCTTCCATTCGACCGCAAACTCGGAGATTGACTGCGATTTATGTCTAATACAACTTCCATTCGACCGCAAACTCGGGAAGGTGACTTCGATTTATGTCTAATACAGCTCTCATTCGACCGCAACGAATTGTTTCGTGCCTAATCCCTAAAGTTTGTTAGCCAGCCAAGCACCCAAAAAAACCCTTGCAATCTTTAAAAACGGATTCTTGAGGACGTAATAAGAAAAAGCCAATAAATGGTCAAATGGATGACAATTTATTGGCATTGTTTGACTTATTTTAAAACGAGTCGATATGGTTCTGTGCTGGCAGCTCCCATCACATCTTCGACTTTGATGTAGTAGGTTCCTTTTTTCAGGTTCAGCGGCAGGATTTCATCGTCGCCTTTGCCATAATGGTCAGCACTTGCGACTGCTTTTCCTTTAGCATTGTAAACAGTGACTTTGCCATCTAAATCTGATGGCAATTCTAAAGTTAGAGTCAGCTTAGTATCTTTGCTTGCCACAAACTTGTAGTAGTCCACGTCCCCTTTGTTAGAGGTCATGTTCATATATCCGGTTGCATAATAACGATTTGGTGCCGGACGCTTAAGTGATAACGGCTTCGATGGGATGTTGTTCTTAACTACTGAACCGCTATCTTCATCCTTTTGATTTGCCTCGGTAACTTTTAAAACGTATGGATTTAGTGAGGAATTGTTTCCATCATAATCGTACGTAACAATGAAGTAACCAGCTTTCTTTTTCGAACGGAAGCTTCCACGCTCTTCTTGATTATAAAGAGTGTTATCAATTAAAGTGATTCTGCCCTCTTCATCTGGATCAAGCTTGCCGTTGCCATTCGTATCTTCAATAATCGCTAAAACAGGGTCAATTTCTGATTTTTGTGCATCTGGTGCATTTTTATACTTAGCCGGGAAGGCACCTGGTGTTACGCTAACCCCGTAAATGCTTTCTTTCCCTGGTTTGAAATAATAGATATCAATGTCACCAACGAGAGAGTAGTTTCCAGTGATTGCTTTTGTTGTAATCTTTGTTGCATTTTCAAAAGTATCATTAGATTCGAATTGGTCTGCAACATTTTTAATTTTTGACTTAATCGTAAAGCGATATGGGTTGTATACAGGACGGTACATTGGGTCTACAGCCACAAAGTAATATGTTTCCCCTTCCTGTAAACCTACAGTGAATTTATCTTTATACGTTGCCGGACCGTCAAATGGCATCGATACATTTGTATAGAGATAAGTCATATCTTTCGCGTCTGGATCATATTTATAAACTTCCATTCCTACAGGACTGTAGCTGGATGAATTGTTCATAGACAATTCAAAAATAGAGCTTTCCTCTGGAGTGAAGGCATACCAATCTTGGTCACCACTCATTTGAAGAGAGCCTGTAACTGTTTCATTTTCCTCAAAAGGTATCGCTAAATCCATAATCATTTGCAGCTCTTCATTTACTTCATCATCCACTGCATCTTCGCTATCGAATGCATCTATGGCTTTTTCTCCAGATAAAGCTTTTGAGCGCAACTCAGCTTTTTTCTGTTGATACCCTTCAAAATCGTCTTCAAATAAATAATCTTCCGGATATTCCATATCCAATGGAAGACCATCTTCATCTTCTGTTGCTTCCTTATAATCAATGGAAATTCCATAAGGTTTTAAAGAAGAATAGCTTCTTTCCTTATCGATTACCGGTTCAGCACCAAGAAGGAAGAAGAAATCAGAGAAATATGGTTTGTTTGTAATTTCAGCAACAAACTTTTGTCCCGGATAAGCAACAAATGTTAAGGACTCACCTTGGCCAAATCCTTGATCTGACACCATCTCCATTTCATATTGGAATTCCTCACCATCCATTTCTTCAATCGCATGAAGAATAATCGTTGAGTCAATTCCAGGTACGCCAGATAGATCAATTTTCACTAACTGCGGACCAGCTTCTTCACTTCCAGGGATCGTGAATTGGAAAAAGTCTGAATCGCCATTTTCCTCTACTTCTTCATCCAATTCTTTCTCATCTACATAGTAAAACTCAAGGCCACTCTTATACGGAAGCTTATCTATCACTACTGGATTATCAAAAGTGTTTGTATCCTCTGGTAATTGCTCACTCTTTTCCAATTGTAGCTTATACGTGTATTGACCATCTTCCAAATATTTTCCGAAGCTATCCTTTACAGCTACAACGAGGGTACCGTTATCAGGAGCTTTGAATAAAGTCCCTTCTGTTGCTCCCTCAATAGCATCGTTGATTTCTTTCACTTTGGCAGGCTTTGTTTGCCCTTCTTTGAAGAACAGAAGCTCGAACTTAAGATCAAATTTCTTTGCCCCTTCAAGGCTAATTTGAACATACTCATCTTTGTTAACAGTCGTTTTATACAAATCTTCTTGATTTAACTTTGTAATTTTCCCTGAGAGTTCTTTCTCTTCAAACTCACCAAGTTCTTTTGCTTTAGAAAGTTTTTCACTTTCTTTCACAGCAGGATTTGCTGGAATTTTCTTTGGATCAAATGATAGCATCTTCTCCAAATCTACCATTCCATAACCATACTTTAAATCATAGCCTTTATCTCCAAGATCTTTAGCCGTCTTCGTTAAAATATAGTTTACTTGATATGGTGTTAGATTAGGATGTTTCGATAATAAAAGTGATACCGCACCTGCCACAACAGGTGATGCCATAGATGTTCCACTCATCTCAACAAATGAAGCGCCTTTATCTGGATCAAATACAGGTGCATAAACCATATGTCCTGGAGCGACAACATCAACTGATGGCCCATATGTAGAGAAAAATGCGAGCTTATTGCTTGAATCAGTTGCGCCAACGCTTATGACACCATCAAACGATGCTGGATAATTTTGAATGCTCTCTCCATCATTCCCTGCAGCTGCAACGATCACAATGCCACTGTCGATCGCTTTTTGAACAGCGTCTTGTAGAATCGGTGATGGCATATAAGTACCTAAACTCATGTTGACAACTTTAACCTTTTGGCGAATGGCTTCTAAAATCCCTTCGGCAATAACATAGTCTGTTACAAACATTGAACGGTTGAATACATCGATGGAGACGATATCACTATTAGGAGCAATTCCGTATCCTCCCACTCCATTATTCTTTTCCGCGCCAATAATCCCAGCAACATGGGTGCCGTGAGTATCTGCCAACCCTTTTTTCATTGGGTCCATTGCATTTTTATTGGCAACAATCTGATTTTTCAATTCAGGATGGTTAGCGTAAACTCCTGTATCAATAACCCCAACCTTTACCTTGTTTTTGCCGGCCATCGATTGTGCTTTGGCCACATTTAAATTTTTCAAATGGTACATCGATGAAGCCTTTGGATCAACGGTTCCTAAACGCTTTGCGTATGCACTTCTTGAGACAGATGTAACGTTCGGCAGTTTCGCATATGCCTTCGCAACCGCCTCTAGAGTATTTTTCCCCTGAATCTCGATGACATCATAACCCAAGCTCGAGAACCTTTTCACTTGCTTACCGCCAGCTTTGCGATGATCACTAGCAGAAAGAGGAGTTGTGTACTTAATGACGAGCTGGTTGTCCGCATACTTTTGCTCTTCACCTTTTGTCACATTGCTGGCTTTGACTTCGTCTTGTTTAAGACCTAAGCGTTCAAGCTGTTCATAGGTTCGTTCACCAACTCCCTTTTCAGCAGCGAGAGAAATTCCCGGCAGGAATGAACTTATGACTAACGAAGCCGCTAGTCCAACTGCCAGTCCTTTCCCTTTGATAGATTTCTTCATTTTCTAGCCTCCTTGAATGTAATAGATACGAGAGTCCAGAAACAAAAAATGGTTCCGGAATGACGCATACATATAATTATACGTTATTTTACTGTTAATAGTTTCATAAATTTACCTATATTTACTATTATTTTATTTTTTGGTTAAATAGTTTCATTGTTTATCGCTAAAATACTAGTATTTAATTTGGTTTGCATGAGAGTTTCGTGCGGGATTGCGCTGATTCTCGCAATGATTAGGCGTGTTTAGCCCGGAATTGCACTGATTTTCTTGAGGATTGCGCCAATTGACACGGGATTGCGCTGGTTTAACGCTCTATTGCGCGCTTGACTCCGGATTACGCTGATTCTCGCAATGATTGCGCGTGTTTGGCACCGAATTGCGTCTGTATAATAAATAATTGTGCCGTCACCAATTAAGAGAACGTTGGGCGGCTGACACGACATTGCTCAGAAACAAGCTCATGGGGCTTAGGATGATTTCACACGCAATTTCGTGCACTCACCCCGACAACATCCACTTTAACAATACTGACGCCCTGACTTTGCCAAGATTCATTCCGCCTACAATAAGGAATAGTAAAAAAACAACACAGGCTCCATGCCTGTGCTGTTTCTGGACTATTATATTTCACCCCATATGTCTTCTGCCCACTCCGGGTAATCGATGAAGGGGTTGCGATTGTGTTGCCAGTTTTCATAGATGATGTCATTACGGTTGCGTTCATAGTCGTCGACCGGATCTTGTTCATGCCATTGCAGGAGAACGGATAGTTTCCCGTGGTAAGGCGTTGAACCGTTGTTTAATGAATCATTCAGTTCTAAATCTACCCGATCATCGCTTTCGTAGCGGACAGCCATGTAGAAGAGCATTCGTGCGACATCGCCTTTGACACGATCAGGGGGTTCCCATGATTGCGATGTGCGCAAGCAGCCGTCGCAGTTTTTAACGGGATTGCCGCCATAGTCAAAATCTAAATTTCCTCTTGCGCTGTTGACTTGGACATCTGTCGGGCGCAAATGATGGATGTCGGTTCCCGGCCCCATGCTTGTTCCAAAATTTCCGTGCGATTGTGCCCAAACATGCTCCCTATTCCATTGCCCGACATTTCCGCCATTGCTCGATTTTGCGCGGGAAATTCCCGAATAGAAGAGAATGACATGATCCGGGTTGTTCGGGTCTTCATCGGTTTCCTTTAACGCTTCCCAAACCGTGCTGTAAGGGAGCATCGTATGATCGTTAATAATATTGTGAAGCGTGCTTTTCAGCTCGGCACCTGTTTTACCAAAGGCCGCTTGATAGTAGGCAGCTTCCGGTAAAGAAGGAGAGCTGATAAGCTTTCCTTTCGAATCCGTGAACTTAATCGCTTCTGGAGTTGCTCCGTTTTTGTATTGAATGTGATCGATAATATGCTCGGCACCGCGTATTTCTTTCACATTCGTTCCGTCAATCATGACCTGCTTTACCTCGTTGCCGTTAAAATCGAGAATGGCATTTGGCTCAGACGGCTGAACGACAATCGTTGTTTCCTTCAAGCCTGCACCCTTTAGTTCAGTGTATTGACTGTGCAGATAGATCGCCTCTTTGATTTCCGATGAAGCAGCTAATGTTAGGGCGACACGTTCTGATGAAATCGTTAATTTATTCGTTTTAAATGCCACCAGATGGTACGTTTTTTCTGCCTCAACCATGTCGCCGGCGAGATCCACTTGAATCATAACCGGATCATGATCACTGGCTCGTCCTGCCATATCCGTAAAATCCGCATTGATATGAAGAATATCGACTTCCGTTTTTGCAGCAAGATGATTCGAGACGAGAATATGATCCAATACTTGTGAATTCCCCTGATAGACATATGTGTATCGCTCAGCAGCAGGGACCTTATTTATCATGTTCGTCATTAAATCGCCTTCATGAATCTTCAACGACTTGGAAAATGGATAATCATTGAAATCGCCTAGTGAGATGACATTCGCTTGCGGGTCCTTCGCTTTTATGTCACGTATAAAATTATAAACAATTTGGGCAATTTGCTGCCTTTGCACTTCGCTTTTATATTCAGGCGGCTGAATAGCTCCGAATAACGGCGTGTCACCTGATTTTGAATTCCAATGGTTGGCAATGACGATCACATCTTCGCCGTTAAAATGGAATTGGGCTGCGAGCGGCTTTCTGCTACTGTTAAAGGCCGGATTCGTCGGATCAATTCGCCCTGGGTTAAGCGTTAATTTGCCATTTTCAAAGCCGACAGCCGTTGTTGCATCTCCGTGAGGAATGCCATCAACGAGTGATACTCGTTCAGGATTATACAGGAATCCGACACGGATATTAGCATCTGGCGCACCCCCATCTTGGTTATTGATCGGGTTAATATTGACGTAATCGTACTCGACACCACCTGCCTTTTTAATCTCAGCGATCAACCGTTGATAACTCTCGGAGGCATCTGAATCCCCTTCGTTTGTCCCGTTGTTATCTTGAACTTCTGTGACCCCGACAATATCGGGATTTTTCATATCGGCAACAAATGCCCGCGCTAATCTCTGTGCTTTATCATTAGAGGTTTGGCTTATGTTGTTGGAAAAATTCTCGAGATTATAAGAAGCCACGGTTAGTTTCCTCAGAGCTTTCACAATCGATGTTGTTTCCGGCTCTGTTTCTCCTCTTTCAAAAGCATCTTCCATTTCAGCCAATGAAGTGTAAATTTTGTAATTTTGATAAGAGTATCCGACGACACCTGTAATCGGACCATTGAAGCGATCACCTGTCGCTACTTCAAAATTGCGGGCAGGTCCGTTCGGCTCAAGGCGGAAATGGATGCGATGGGCGTTTTGATCATCTTCCTCGTATAATACACCGCCATGAATCGTATCTGTTGGAGCACTTTCTAATACGGTGACCAAATCGCCATGCTCCTGCGGGGCGACCGCTTTGACGTTACCGACTTGGACCCTCATCGCCTCAAGACTTTCCCAAAAATCGATCGCATCTACATCTGGGTTAAAGACTTGTAAATGATCACTATCAATATGTTCCGTCGGTAAATTGCTTTCATCAATTAAAATCGGCTCAGGCAACGGAACATCTTTTTCAATCAATTCTACATTTCCGCCGCGATCATCACGAACATTGATTTGCGTCATCTTTAAATCTGTTTCCTGACGATCGTTATAACCATCAATGGCATACTCACTGACCATTCCCGTAACTGAGACTAAATCCCCGACTTCAATCGGCCAAGCCTTGTTGCCACTGTAAAGAATGATGGCCTCAGATGTGGCAGGGTCGTCGTCCATTTGGTCATCCGGTGTTTGAATATGATAATAGTTGGAGCTATTTAAAAAGAATGAATACGTGACAACCCCTTCAATTCCTTCTACTGTTTGTCCTTCATACTCACTTACATGGCCCGCTCCTTGAATATCATGTATTCTCAGGGCATCTGTTATGTTATACTGAAAGGTCTGCACTTCTCCCCATTGCCCATCAACTGTTTTGATAACGGCTTTAAGAGTCGTATCTTCCTTTATTTCCAGTGGAGAAGTGTACTCTATGCCATTTTCAATCGGATCGCTGCCATCCAATGTATAATAAATGGTCGCATCCTTTGTGCTTGTCGCCAGTGCGACCGTTGTGCCGTTCACAAATGTTCCGCTGCCCGGTGAAGCAACTACTGGCTGGATGACCGAGCTATCCTCTACAATATCGGCGATGGAGCGCGGAAGAATTTGATAGCTTTGATCATATTGCTGGACAATTCCGGTAATCGATTCATATGTGTTGCCTTTCATTAAGCCCAAATGATTGTTTTCATCACGAACAAGAAATTCGCCCGTTCCATCTGTTGCGGTAAAATTAGCCCAAGCACCGCCGTCATCAACCTCTGTTAACTGGACATTTTTTACGACAACAAGCTGTGATTCTAAGTCTTCGTTCAATTCATTCCCTTCCACCTCAAGTGGTGCAGGAGTTCCGACATTCTCGACTTTGTTAACGATGACAGCGGAATCGAGCTGCAATAATCCATGGTAGTCAGCCAGTTTCCCTGTTACCGTCATTTCATCACCGACCGCAGCATTCAAGCTCGTCGGTCTGACAGCAATTCCACCTGTCTCGTCCTGAATCGAAATCGTATTCTTCAGCTTTGCCGCAACAACTCCTTTAACCGCTACAGTAGAGCCTAATGAAAGTTTGCGCGCATCTGCAATCGAAAGAATCTCAGGCTGTTCAGGTTCTTCATCTGGAGCTTCCACTCCAAAAGTGTGACGACCAAGATTGGATGTATCATTAGTAGGAAGGGAAAGCCACTCGACACTCGGGTCAAAAGGGTCGTCAATGACTTTATCTCCCGTTGTGATATGCGGTTTTCTGACAAGGGTGACATCCTTCATATTGTCAACATCTTTACCAACTTGTCCGATGGAATCGACCACTTCACCACTTTTTCGAAGGACAACTGGATCATTGCCATTAAAATTTATAACACTTGAATGCTCGAGATCACTTACAGCTTTAATTTCTTGATTTGCAGACGAATGGGATATAACGTACGTTTCTCCATTCTCCAGTGTACCTGATAAAGCAAGCCTGTTTCCGGCTGTTGCAGCACCATTTGTATGGAGCTCCAACGTATAATCACTTAAATCAACCGCCGTGCCTGTCCCATTAAATAATTCTATCGCTTTATTAAAGCTTGACCCCTCAATATACTCCGAAATCAGCAAATCATCTGCCACGACTGCGGCGGTTGCGGCGGAGGAATGGACCGGTATGATGAGACTGACCGTGATAACGAATGACAAAAATAAGTTAAGACACTTCTTCCATTTCCTTTTGTTCATTTCTCAATCTCCCTCATTTTTATTAAAAAGTGGTTTCTCCGGCAACCGTTACGTTTGTTAATTCAAGATTGACCGCATTGCTGAGCTTTGATAAATCGAGATCGCCTTCAACGGTTATATTTGTCAAGGTAAGGTTCGGCGCTGCTGTCCCGCTCAAAGTAAGATTCCCTTTTACGACCGAATGGCTGAGCGTAGCTATATTCGCTAGATTGACGGTGACATCGCCGTTATAAATTTTCGGGCTGGCAGCAGTTCCGGAAAAATCGTTACCGGTGTAGCTCCCGCCAGGTCGCTCCCCTCCTGGATTACCAGGATTGCCTGGGATTCCAGGATTACCCGGGTTCGTTGGCGTATCTGTCGTTGGTGGTGTTGTGAAAGAAAGCTCACCCTTTACGGGAAGAAGTCCAAATACGGTTAGTTTATAGGTTTCCCCCGGTTTCTGAAGAGATGTCGTTAATTCAACTATTGTCTCTTCGCTATTCGCAATAATGCGAGCCTCTTTTACATCAAGACCGCCGGTAAATTGAAAAAGGGATGGGCGTGCAATCGTCAGTTTACCCTTTATTTTTACCTGTACAGTTGTGCCGTTGATTGATTTTAATTCAAGCGGCTGGACTTTCGAATATTGATTAGCAATGAAGGACTTATAGGCAAGAATAGAGAAATCCCCACGTTTTATAGGTTTGTTCGTACCAAACTGATGATTTGAAATTCCATTTGTAATCCGATTCTCTAGGAGCGCTGAAACTGCGGTTTTGTATCGCGGCGAAACGTCTGTGAATTGCTCACTTTCTTTGCCAGTTAACTGAAATCCCCTTTGCAGCCAAAGCGCCAGCTCCCCACGGGTGATGGAATTTGCGGAACCAAAGCTTGTGTTCGTTTTTCCGGACGTAATTCCTTGTGCTTTCAATGCGTTGACGGCCCCTTGCGCTCTCTTCGGAACATCCGTAAACCCTGATTCCGGAGCCTTATCTGTGTCAAGCTGAAGCGTGTTGGCGATTAAGACAGCCGCATCGACCCTCTTAATCTCCTCATTCACACCAAATGTACGCTCGGTCAGCCCTTGTGCGCCATTTTCAGTTAAAAAGCCGACCGCTTCGGCATATTTGGCAGAAACATCGGTGAATGGTTGAGCAGATGCCGATTGAACACCCATAATGAGAAAACCTGCTGCAATCGCAGAAGCAATGAGAACTCTGCCACTCCGGTTTTTCGCAAACTTTTTCAAATTCGTTAACCTCCTCTTCAAATTTTTATATACGATCCATTGCTAATTCTAGCAAATGAAAAATAGTTCAACCACGACAATTCGAACTATTAATAATATTTTAAATATATTTACTTCGCTGTAAAAATTTCTCATCAATCTTTACTTGCGCTGATCGTATCTATCTATTCACAAGTGTGAAATCGCCTACTTTTGTGCATTCTAATGAAAAGGTATATGAGTTTTTCTATATTATTTTCATGAAATTTGATATAGTTCAATTATACTAACCCGTGGAGGAATTCGTTTATGGAAGGGCGCTCAGCAAAGGCAAAAAAGAAGAGGAAAAAATGGGTAAAGATCATCGGAGTTTTCTCCCTTTTACTTCTAGTTGCGGTGGGAGCATATGGCTATTCTGTGTATAAAGCTTTGACAGACACGGTCGATACGATGCACGAACCTATCGAGCGAGAAGTGTCTGAGAAGAGAGTCGAGGATCTTACTCTAAAGGATAAGGAGCCCTTCTCGGTTTTAATGCTGGGAGTCGATGAAAGAGAAGGGGATCGGGGGCGCTCCGATACGATGATTGTATTAACCGTAAATCCTACGTTGCAATCAGTCAAAATGTTAAGCATTCCCCGCGACACGCGCACAGAAATTATCGGGCGTGGAACGGAGGATAAAATCAACCATGCTTACGCCTTTGGCGGAGTGAAAATGTCGATGGACACGGTTGAAAACTTTTTAGACATCCCGATCGATTTCTATTTGCAAGTAAATATGGAGGGCTTTGAAGACATCGTCGATGCCGTCGGCGGAGTCACGGTTGATAATGATTTGGATTTTACAATTGAGGGCGTCCACTTCCCAAAAAAGGAAATCACCTTGGACGGAGAAAAAGCATTGTTGTATACGCGGATGAGATACGAAGATCCGAGAGGTGATTTCGGGCGCCAATTAAGACAGCGGCAAATCATCGAAGCGGTCATTAAAGAAGGGGCTAGCTTATCCTCCTTGACCAATTATAAAAATATTTTCAATGCACTTGGGGAAAATATCCGCACGAATCTTACCTTTAACGAAATGATCGATATTCAAAAGAATTATAAGGATGCAGCGAAGGAAATGGAGCAGCTGACGATTACCGGTGAAGGAACACGCATCCATTCGATTTATTACCTCATTGTTTCTGATGAAGAGAAAGAAACGATTCAGAAAGCGCTGAAAGAGCATTTAGAAATCGTTGAAAGCAAAAAGAATCCATAATTGACATGTGGCAAAGTGGACGCAAACGTTCCCTGTTTTCGGTGCTTCACTGCTCCGAAGGCTTTTTACCTTAAGAGTTGGCAACACGCTGAAGCTTGCAGAGTAAGTAAGCAAGCTTCTTTGCTATGCGTTTGTCTTCACTGATGGAAAGTGGCTTGAGCCGTCATGTTCATGGTGTGCCCGTTTACACATCGTCTTTGAACAAAGGAAATTCACTAGTTTGCCCCTATAGGTAAAAGAAGTTTGATATACTTAAATCGTCCATTCGTCATCATTCATTATTCATTCATCCATTTCGCTAGTTATGGACACATTTAGATCGTAAGAGGAGGTTATGTGCGCAATGAAAGTTTCAACCATTTTAAAATGGGTTACAGGAGGGCTTGAAGCATTTTTGGGGATTCCGATTATCGGTGGTTCGATTGTCCTTGCATACCTGTGGACACCTTTAATGCTAATGGGGATATTGCATATTATTACGTTAGTTTTTTCTTTGCGAGATAATGAGAGTAAGCATGGGAGTATTCTTGGCATCGTCACATCTGCGATTGCATGGATTCCGTTTGTAGGAATGGTCATGCATATTATTACTGCCATTTTGCTCATGGTTGATGCAGCTAAAGCGAATAAAGCTGAGGCTCTCTAATCCATGTTCACTTTATAATAAGCTCGAAAGTCGTCAGCGCTTGATTATCATATGTTGACTGTAAGATGTGTTGCTAAAAAAAACAACCTTTTTGGATATTGCTCTCTTTATGGGAGAAGCCATCCCTTTTCTTGAAGGCAAACAAAAGAAGACGGTCTCTATATTTAATTTCTATAGAGTTCGTCTTCTTTTATTTTTGAAAAATTTACTAATTTTGTCACATTTTTACTGATTCATTAGCTGATTTATCTTCCAAATAATAGTATTTTTGTATTGAGGTATTTAGACCCATTTTCACTAATTTAGAAGAAAAGGAGCTATTGTATAGGCTGATTGTCATATATTTTAAGAGTGATGATAACCAGTAAAGTGCGGATGGGCTAATAAATTTAAGGAGGATGAAACCATTGTACTTAAAAGAAAGTTATCGAATATCGCCAAAAATGATCTGTATTTCTAGCATTTTTGATCGACACGGGAACCACTATTCCTTAGTCAGAGAAGAAGATCGTCTATTTGTTGTCACTCTTCCCCCGCTGAATGTCATTGATTACAGCATTCGCTGCAATGGCTATAACTTAAAAAGCGCCCTTGATACCGCTAAATGGCTCCTTGGTAAAAACCACCTTTGCCCAATTGTCGTTGACCCGATTGAACAAATTATCCTTTTCCCAACAAGATCCCGATTTCATGAAGATAATATATGGTTCAACCCTGATCATATTAAACGAACATTCTTTTTACGAGCACGTACATTGATTTTGTTCATGAATGACTTATCATTCTCGATTCCAGGACAGCAGTCTTCCTTCAACCATAAGCTGACGACAGCCGACCAATATAAACGATTAACCGTTGGCCCTGATCGCTACCCGATCACCCAATACTTAGTGAAAAAGCAAAGATTATTATTAAAGCTGAAAAAGGAAATGAATAAGGCGGAGAAGAAATGAAGATAACGATGTTTATGTAGCCTACATATGGAATAAGTTGTGTAAATGATGCTCAATCTAGTTAGTGTTTTATGCAGAGCATGATCACTTTTACATTTGTGATTGGAGACCTTGCTCAAGTGAGGTCTTCAATTGTTGTTTTTAGAAGGTTGAAGCATACTTTCTATTCAACTAACTCCATGAATCTAGTTTTTAATGTCACACAATGGAAGCAAATTTTTTCAAGTATCTTAGAATGCAATAGTTATCCCTAACTATCTTCTTGGCGATCACTTTTTCAAACCTAGGTTAAAATATGTTAGAATTCATCATGCAAGTATGCCCACTCTATACTCGTTTCTCGACAATTCAAGTATAAAAGAATGGGCGATATCGTGCTCTTTTTTTGCACATTAAATGGTGTGATAACCCTAACAAATATTATAGAATCAATATTATAGAGCCTTTTTTATAGCCATCGAGTAGGAGGATAATCATTAATTGATCATCCGACCTCTCACACCACCGTACGTACGGATCCGTATACGACGGTTCAATTTTATACTAAACATGCACTTTAATGTAATGTTGTTGACTAGAGATTAGTCCAAATTGGGCTAATCTCTTATTTGTTATAGTCGTGCCGAGTACCCATGAGTTAGCGATTCGTGCCGCACCTTTACTTGTATGGCTGTTTTTATAGGCATTATATTTATCCATACCTAATTTAATAAGGTTTTTCTTGCGATTTTTCGCTGTTTTCCATTTCTTCCAGATACACATTCGCAATCTAAATCTTGTATGGGCATCTACCTTACCAAGCGCAGTCTTCATATAACTCACCCTGAAGTAATTGACCCATCCTCTTATTAACTGATTGATTCGCTCCACTTGATACTTTGTATCGACACTCCAATTCTTTCTTGTGAGTTGCTTAAGTTTGAACTTAAAACTTTCTAGGGATTTTTGATGTGGTCTTGCTTTATACAAATCAGCTCGATAGTCTTTAAAGAATCCAAACCCTAGAAACTTCATGTCAGGGTCACTAGTCTTCGTCACTCTCGATTTTTCCACATTTACAATTAACCCTAGTTTTTCTTCGATAAATCTCGATACAGACCTCATGACTCGTTTAGCTGACATCTCACTCTTCACCATAATAATACAGTCATCAGCTTAGCGAACGAACTGTAATCCTCGATTTTCTAATTCCCTATCCAATTCGTTCAGCATGATATTACTGAGTAAGGGAGATAGGTTTCCTCCTTGCGGAGTACCTATTACTGTTTCTTTATATTCTTCATCCATTTGTACGCCACTCACCAAGAATTTGCGGATGAGTGAGATTACATCCCCATCATCAATTGTTCTCGATATGAGATTCATTAACCTATCATGGTGTACAGTATCAAAGAAACGTTCTAAATCAATATCTACCATCCAATCGTAACCATCATTCATAAACTCTAACGCTTTTAGGATGGCCATTTCGGCATAACGTCTCGGTCTGAAACCGTAGCTGTATTCGCTGAACTGTTTATCGAAAATCGGTGTTAGTACTTGTGCAATCACCTGTTGAATCACTCTGTCTAGGACAGTTGGAATTCCTAATAAGCGTTTTCCACCATTTGATTTTGGAATTTCAATCCTTAGGACTGGCTGTGGTTGGTATTCTCTTTTTCGGATTTGACGAATCATTTCATCCTTGTTTAACACCATATATCGAGCTAACTCATCCACCGTCATACCATCCACACCTGCAGAACCTTTGTTTCTTTTGACTTGCTTAAATGCTTGTTCAAGGTTGTCCTTATCGAGTATTTTGTCGAGTAATTTTCTTTCATGCATGTTTGTTATTTCCTTTCTTTCTCGTGGTTCGGTATCCACTTTTCCGCGATTAGCCAGTGGTCTATTTCCTTCCCCAATTAAGATTTCTACAACGATAAAATTGTTCAGCCCTTCGCTCTTTCTCATTTTCGTGAGATGTCTTCACTACTACGGCTTCTGCTGACTTCTCACCGTCCAGTCCTGTATCACTACAGGATTTTGGTACAGACTCGTGAGACCTCCCCAGTTAAGGCGCGAACTCTTGCCCTCCATCTATCTGCCATATATACAACTCATGAATAAGTAGCTATTGGACTTCAACTTCTTTTGCAGTCTTATCCTCATGTGTTGCCTCTTATATGATTTCTGTGCGTCAGACCGGAGGTTTGCCTCGAGCTTCCTTCAGATTCCACGTCCGCCGTGGACACCCTTGCTGTCAGCTATGTACTTACCGCTACCAGGTCGTACTCGGGACTTTCACCCGTTAGAGTTCGCCCATGCTGGGCGAACAAAAAAGCCCCGCAAAGATTCCACTTTGCGGAGCTGCCTACAAGAAAATGATATTTTCATTGAGACTATCTTAAATTACAAGTAATACTTAACTATTATTTAATAACCACTGATTGCTTATTAAGAATTACATTTTGTGCAGCTGATAGGTCTACAATACTTGATGTTGTATCTGCTGTACCTATTGTAATATTCGCTACTCTGTTTAAGTTAAGAGTATTTGCAACAGTATAAGCTGCAATTTCATCATTTGTAACATTAACTGCTCTCTTAACTAATATGTCCGTGTTAGCATCGTACACGCCATTTCCATTAACATCAAAGTACTCAATGTAATCTCCATCTGCGTTTGCACCAGTTGCAGCGTTAGACTCAAATGTTGTATTGAATGTTAGAACATATTTTCCAGCGTCTGCACCAGTACCATCAGTTACAACCACTGTTTCAGCTCCACCAGTTGCTGTAGAATCAACAGTTACTTCTTCTCCATTTAAGAAGATTCTTAAATCAGCTAAAATATCAGCAGAAGTTAATCCACTCGCAATTGTAGCAACTCTTTCGTCAAATCCTAATGTTAACGTACCATTGCTGTTAATTGAAGAATTAGCCTTAACGATGACAGGACCAGCATTATCTTCAATTGAAATTACTTTTTGATTTGCAGCAACTTTTGTACCAGTTGCTGTTTCTACGTTTTGAACACGTAATACTGCACCAGTATCATCTGCTTTAACAAATTGTGCTGGTAAAGTAATTGTAACATTATCCTGATTAGTTGTATCGAATGCAAACGTAGTATCTGCAGGTAAAGCTACACCATTAATAGTATAATTTGCAGGGTTTGTAGCACTTGCATAAGTAACTGCAGCGTCAAACTCTACTTTGAATTCATTAGTTCCAGTTCTGGTTACATCTTTAACTTTTAGTGATGCGCTTGAGCCAGCACCAAAATCTACAGTTCCTTTGAATGCACTTGAAGCATTAGGTGAGCTAGCGATATCATTTACATATCCTGCAGCAACTTCAATCTCAAGTTTTCCAGATTTGATTTCAGTAGCAGTATTTGTATCAATATTAATTCTTACAGTTTGACCATCATCTAAAACTGAAGCTGTTGGAGCAGTACCAAGAATATTAACAGTTGCACCAGTTGTAACATTCTTAGCAGTTAAATCTGTAATAGTACCAGGCACTCCATCGATTACTTCATCATATTTTAAAAGGAGTGTTGTTACTCGTCCTGAAGAATTTTTCAAATATTGAATTGAAGTAAGTTTTGGTTTTACAGTATCCTTTGTCAATTTGACAACCTTAGATGTAGCTGCAGCTTTGTTACCTAAGCTATCTTTAACATGAGCGTTTGTCATTAATGTAAAATCATATGAAGATTTTGAAGCGTAAGGATCAAAACCACCACCAATTAAGTCTACATTAAAGACTTTACCTTTCTCACTAGCAACTGTAGATTCTGTTACTCTATAGTGAGTATCTTTTGTTAAATCATTCAGATCTTCTTTCTTAAGAACTACTCCAGCAATAACTGAATCAACATCCATTTTTTTATCAAACGTTAGCTTAATTCTCTTATCACTTACAGTAGAAATTGAGTATGTTGGAGCTGTTGTATCAACAGTCACTGTGAATGTTTTAGATTCATTAGCAGTTACATTGTTCGATAAATCAGTTAAATTTACAAATTCGACTGAATGAGTTTTACCAGTTTCTAAAGATAAATTGGTAACTGTACCAGATAATCCATCATCTGCTAAAATGATTGTTCTTGTAACACCGTTAACCTTTACTGTTGGTTGAACTACTGGCTCAGAAAAAGTCACATATAAAGTATCGGCCTCAGTACCAGCTGTTTTAGCAGAAACAGAAGCCACTGTTGGAGCTACTTTATCACTTACAGTCACTGTTGATGTGAAAACAGGAAACTTATCAGTTAAAGAACCTTTTAATAAAATATCTTCAACAGTAATAGAGAAAACTGCAACCTCGTCATTTGGAATTGGAGTAGCAAGTGTGATAATAACTGATTTACCATCTTCTTGAACTTTTGCTGTATAATCAGCAGTTGTTAAAGGTGCAGCTGCTCCATTTTTCTTGATTAAGTAATTAGCTTCAGTTTCAGCAGTTGTTGCATCAACCTCTTGACTAAATTTAACAAGTAATTGAGTACCGTTAAGCGCACTTACTTCGACAACTTCCGGAGCTTCTGGAGTCGCATCAACATTTGCAGCTCTATGTAAGAAAATCGCATAGTCTCCACGCTTAGCGTTGTCAGCAGTTCCGAATTGTGTTTCACTCTTACCTTGAGTGATTTTGTTCGCTACTAAAGCAGCAACTGCTTCAGTGTAACGAGAACCTACATCAGTGAATTTGAAATCAGCTTTTCCTTCTAATCCGAATCCTTTTTGAATCCAGATAGCAAGTTCACCACGAGTGATTAAATCGTTAGCACCGAATTTAGTGTCTGATTTACCGTTTGTAATACCAGCAGCTTTAAGTGCGTTAACAGCACCTTGAGCACGAGCAGGTACATCAGTGAAACCAGCAGCTGGAGCTTTATCAGTGTCTAGCTCAAGTACGTTAGCAAGCAATACAGCAGCGTCAACACGCTTGATGTTTTCGCTAACGCCGAATCTTGTTTCAGTTAAACCTTTTGCTCCTTTAGAAACTACGAAATCTACTGCTTCTTTGTAATTGTCTGAAACATCAGTAAATCCCGCAGCAGCAGCTGGAGCAACAGCAGATGCAACTAAAGTTGCAGTAGCAGCAGTTGCTACAAACTTACGGTAAGACTTTGGTTGGTAAGCCATGTAATATTTCCTCCTTGTTTTGCAAAAAAATTATTTTATCAATGATTGCTCATTGACGGGCAACACTAGTTGAGTCAAAATCCCTATTCTACTAAACTATACGGTAAGAATAAGAAAAAAAAGTATATTTTAGCAGAAATGGAATGTTTAACATGCTTTCATTCTACCAAAATTCTACTATTTTTCAACTGTTTTTTACAAGTTTCACAGTCTGTAAATATTACCAGTATAAAAGTCTAATAGGAAAGAAGACTGAAATAGTGCCATGTACCCAATATATAGGTTGCACTACTATATTATACATATATGTATTAAAAAATGGAAGTTTTTTTATTAAAAAGTTAATCTAGGAAATAAATTATCTATATTTTCCTCAAGTTTCAAAATATAACACTAAAGTAAATATGCCTCAGATTGCTTCGGATCAATAAAATAAGCACCCAAATGGGTGCTTATTTTAAAAACGTATCCGCTCCTGTTCCTGTTTGTTTTTATGCAGGAAGGCTAACATTAAGCCGGCGGTTAACCAGAAGGTAACGTTCAGCTGCGGAATAAAGATTAAGTTGTTCGACAGGTTTTGTACCATGTAGCAGACGCTTCCGACAAATAAACCGATTGCCAGTACTTTTCCTAACAGGTTCTGTTTAAAGTAAAGCTTGATTAGGGTCAGGAAGTACATGATATATATAAGAAGAAAAGCGGCTAAGCCGATAAATCCGGTTTCTGCCCCCACCTTCAGATAGGAATTGTGAACAGAGTAGCTGTCATGTCCAATGTACAGCTCTGGATACTTCTCTACATATTCCTTATAGTTGGCGGTGTAATTCCCCATTCCGACGCCGAGAACCGGGTTATCTCTGAGCATAAACCAGCCCGTTTTCCATAAGGTCGTTCTCGAGACAACCGCTCTGCTTGTCGTCGCATCCTCAATTTCGTCCTCTTCTTCCAGCAGTTCACCATCATCGCCTTCAAGGTTTTCCGGATCTCCTTTGGCAATATTGAGGGAGACGCCGCTAGGCAATAATTTCTCAATTGCATATAAGGCCGAATTTGCCCGCGACTGGAAGTCTGGCAAAAAGAAGACGACGGTGATTAAAATGACAAAAGATATTAAAATATGCGGCTTGATCACATTTTTAAAGAAATGCTTTGGAATTAACAGGACCATTAAAATAAAGGCACAGGCCATCGTAACCCAGGCAGCGCGTGTGTACGTTAAGATGACGTTGACTACATAGATGCCATAGACGGCAAAAATGAGCAATTGGACAGTGCGATTCTTGAAATAGACAACAGAAAGCAAAATTAATGTTGGAATAATATAATTTAAGAACGCAGAATAATAATTGGGATTAACAAGGGTTGAATCGACTCTTCCCTTTGCTTCTTGCAATGCGTAAAGCCCTGCTGTATTAAGGGAGATGCCGAAGATGTATTGAATAATCCCAAATGCGCCAATGATGACAACAGCGGCACCAAATGCCAGGCCAAAGCCTAAATATTGCTTCTTCGTAAAATCAACCTTCGCGACTATCAGAAATAGAACGACGTAGGATAAGTAGCGAGCAATTTCCATAACGGCTGATTTTAAATCGACCGCATGTATGACGGAGATGGCCGAGATGATGAAAAACAATGCAAATGCTAACGCTAGAGGCAACACCTTGAAATCATTTAAGCGAATTTTCCCCTTTAGAAATTCGTAAATGGCAGCTAGTGTTACGAGTGGAATTAAAATAATCTCAATTGAAAGTGGGATGGGGCCCACATACGTTTTAAAATAAACAATCGGTATTAAAAATAAACTAAGTACTACTAAATAGTAAGTAATCGTGTTTTTATTCTCCATTCTGTTACTCCCTTATTCAAAATCACGCATTTCCTTGTATAGCTTACATGAATTTATGCGTCTAGACAATGATCATTTTTTCATATGTTTCGATTATCTCTCTATATAGATGGTTTAAAGAAAAATGTTCGGATGCGTGATCGTATAGTTTCTCTCCCATCTCCGTTAGTATCCCTTCTTGCCAAAGGGCATATGCACTATTGATCGCCGCAGCGAGCGCCTCCGCATCTTTAATCGGAACGATCCAACCTGTTTCATCGGTGCGGACGAGTTCACCGACGCCGCCAACATCTGTCGTAATGAGCGGCAATCTTTGATTCGCAGCTTCAAGCAAGGCAAGAGGAAAGCTTTCACTATATGAAGCCAGCAGCGCGAGATTCGATGTTGCATAAAGGGCATCGACATCATCACGAAAGCCGAGGAATTTCACCTCATTTTCAATATTTAAAGCTTTCACCTTGGCGAGCAATTCTTCCTTAATCGGACCATCGCCAACAAGGAGCAGCTTTACTTGCGGCAATTGCACTTCCTTTAACGCCTGAAAAACGACTTCATGGCCTTTGACCGGATGCAGTCTTGCCACCATCGTCATGACAAAGTCCTCTTCGCCTACGCCCAAACTTTCCCGCATTATCGGGGTAGCAGACAGTTCGTTAAACTCAATTCCATTATAAATCGTTTTAATTTTCTCGGACGGGATCCCCATCTTCACTAAATTTTCTTTAAATAATGCCGATACAGCAAAGTAGTAATCCATTCTTTTTAATGCGAGAAGATGAAGCTTTGTAAAAATCGTTCCCTTTAGCCCAGACTTCATGAAGTCGAGCATGGGATCACTGTGAACGGTCGTGACCCATTTAATCTTGGAACGCAATGAAACGTAAATTCCAAATAAATTGGCTCGCGGACCATGGGTATGAAGGATATCAAAGTTTTCCTCTTGCACAAAACGGACAAGGCGATTCAGGATCGAGAGGTCGTATCGTGAAGACTGCTTGAACACTTCCACTTGAATGCCTGCCTCCCGCGCTTCTTCGGCGAGAGCCCCTTCTTGAAAGACAGCCAATGTCACCATTTCTTTCGGAAATTGCGCAAGCAGCGTCACGAGATGCTTCCTCGATCCTCCGGTTTCTCCACCACTAATGACATGTAATATCTTCATGCTCCCTTTGTCTCCTTATGACGATTGCCGTAAATTTGTTTCTTTAATTCTAAGTTTTTAAAGATTCCCCACAAGAGGGTGACCGCTTTATTGACTTGCTTAAAAAGTTGGGAATAGCGGTGCTTGTCCCTGTCGATCTGTTGAAATTGAGCAGGATAGTGGGCAGCTGGAATTTGTAAAAAGGTTTCAACTGCACGAACATTGGCTTCCTTTGTCAGCTCTGCTTTTAGTTTGCTCAATTCAATAAAGCCATCAAAATCAATTGCCTGCGATTGAAAAATTTCCACTGCCTCTTCCTTTTTCGCCAATGAATCCGTAATATTGACAACAACATTGATTTCATTCGGAGGAATCGGGCAATTGATTTCATATAAACGAACGGACTGAACGGTCGTGTTCTGCTCGCCGGCGAGCACATCGGCTAAGATCCTTCCCGTTGCAACATGATCAGGGTGACAATCCACAAAGGTTGGACAATAAACAATCTCTGGACGAACGTCCTCAAGCAGTTCAAGCATGAGCGTGCGAGAGTTGTCATTACTTTCAATCCTGCCATCGGGCAAATCTAAATAGCGGATGCTTTGAAAGCCGAACAGCTTTTGCACCGCTTCCGCTTCTTCCTTCCGCTTCCGGATCAATTCCGCTTTCTCCAAGGAACTGACGCTGCCAGAGCCATCCGTTATATAGGCCACGGTTACGTGCCCGCCTTTATTCAGATGCTCGTTCAGCGTTCCGCCAAGCCCGATCGTTTCATCGTCGACATGTGGCGCCAACACCAATACTTTTTCTGAGCCGATCGGTGTGAGAGGAAGGGTTCCCTGATAAAAACTTTTTAATTTTGCTCTTGTAACTGGAAGGACGATTGGCTTTGCTAAGTTCAAAACCGCCCTTTTCAGATTCGATGCCATCTCTCATCCTCCTAGAAAGAATCCACATCCGCTGGTGTAATATACCAGTTTTCAATAGAATCCGTCGTCTCTGATTCATGTAAATCTTCATTTATATATTTGCCCACCAAAGACATGGGACTATCCTTATGAACGAAGCGCTGCTGTTTCAGCAATGGATAAAGATCCGTATGCGGCAATGCCCATGTTTGGATAATGTCCACTTGGCGGAGTTTTTGCAAAGTTGCACGGATTAACGCATCCCAAACAGCGGGCTTGTCGATCGCCAACAGATCGACGATCGTCCCGTTCAGCACGGTCCCTTTACCGAATTTCTTTTCCTCTACATGAAGTACGGCATAACCGCGAAGTGTGCCATTTTCAAATAATCCGAGCATTTGATAGTCCCGATCTGGATGGTTGTGAAAGCGCCAGTTCAGAAATTTCGCATCGCGCTTGAGCAAAATCGGCGCCACATTTTTCGCCTGTTCCCATAGCTGATCAAATTCCGAACCGCAATGGGTAATCGTTTTGATCTCAAATGCTGCAGGAAGCTTCGACTCTTTCACCGTAAAAAAACGATCAAGCAATAAGAAAATCGGCTTTGCCAGCTTTAATAATGGAATTCGATTCATGACTAAAGCTGACAAACGATTGATTCTCATCAGGCGCGGAATTTGCGCAATTTCCGTCGCATCGGTATAACGGATAAAAAGCTTTTTTGCTTTTTCTGCCGGGTAGCCGTATAAATAATCGTAATCATGTTGTTTTGAGGAAGAAATTAATGCCTTGTTCAGGTCTCCATAAATTCCTTTCCCACGAAATTTCGGGGAAACCATTGTGTCATTTCTCGCTCCAAGCTTCACTTCTCTATCATGCCATTTCGCTTCACTTGGAACTAAGGCAACATGTCCAGCTAGTTGCCCCTCTTCCTCATCGACAAGGATGAGGGATTGCTGCAAATGGTTGTCAATAAACTTCCAATTCCAATGCAAAAGGGAGCGCTGTTTTCCAAATACTTCGAAAAACAGCGCATTGATTTCATGTTCGTCGCCTTTTTGATAGAATCGAATCATGCTTTCTGCTCCTTAGCGATCCTTTAAAACTCTCCACAAGAATCGAGGTAAATTTAGTTGTCGCTTCAACCTTTTCGGCTCCTTCATAAGACGGTAGAACCATTCTAAGCCAAGCTTTCTAAAGAAAAGGGGCGCTCTTTTGACTTTTCCGGCAAAAACGTCAAAGCTTCCACCAACCCCTTGAAAAACTTTAACATTGAGCTTAGGCATATGCTCGCGTATCCATAATTCCTGCTTTGGACTTCCCAACGCAACAAATAAGAGGGTCGCACCCGATTGATTGATGCTTTCGACCAGTTTTTCATGATCGGTCACATAGCCATTTTCATAGCCTACAATCTGTAATGATGGATAGCGTTCTTCCAATTTCCGCTTCGCTTCTGAGACGACTTCCTCTTTTGCGCCGTAGAAAAAGACGCCATGTCCTTCTTGTGCGGCAAACTGGAGCAGTCTTTCCATCATGTCAACCCCTGTGACGCGTTCCTTTAGCTTGCCGCCTTTTAGCTTTGATGCGAGCAAGATGCCAACTCCATCGGGAATTTGAAAGGTCGAGCCGTTAATAAGCTCCTTCACGAGCGGATCTTGATTGGCAACCATCACTTTTTCAGGGTTGACGGCAATAATGGTCGACTGCTCCCCTTTGGCAATTCGCTCTTTCGTAGCAGCAAGAATCTCATCGTATGTTAAAAGGGAGACGTCAACGCCTAAATATTGTTCCTTCTCCATATAGAATACTTCCTATTCCTGTATTGTTCTAAGTTCTCTTAAGTTTCCTAGCTTAAGCACTTGAACCTTTTCCGACTGTAAATGCAAACAGTTTTTCGTATCAAATACAACCGCTGTTTTCATCGCAGCAAAGCTGTCCTCGGTCAGCACTCTGAATTCTTGGTGATCAGCAAGGATTAAAACGAGATGCGCTCCCGTCACCGCTTCTTCAAATGAATGTAAATCAAAGCTCACTTGCTCCTGCTTCACATGGGGGTCCCATACGTTAATATGAAAACGCGGGTTGCCCATGAGCATTTCGACAATTTCAAGCGCCGGGCTTTCTCGTACATCATCAATATTGCCCTTATACGTTAACCCAAATACCGCGATCTTTGGCTCCTTCAATTCAACCGTCAGCTTCTCCACATTTTCAACGACAAAGTGTGGCATTGAATTATTAATATCCCTTGATAATTTAATGAGCGGTGATTCCTCACGGGCCTTCTCAACAATGAAATAAGGATCAACCGCAAGGCAATGTCCACCAACGCCAGGACCTGGCTGGTGAATATTGACGCGCGGGTGCTTATTAGCCAACTCAATGACTTTATGGGCATTGACGCCAAGTCGACTTGAAATTTTCACCAATTCATTGGCCAATGCAATGTTCACATCTCTGAAGGTGTTCTCCATTAATTTCGACATTTCCGCTGTCACCGCTTCGGTCTCTATCACATCACCTGTCACAATCGTACGATAAACATCCGCTGCCCGCTTCGCTGCTTCAGGCGTTGTTCCCCCAACAATCCTCGTGTTTTCAATAAGCTCAATTAAAATACGTCCTGGAAGTACCCGCTCTGGACAATGAGCTAGATATATATCATCCATTGTATTGAATCCTGCTTCCTGAAGAATTGGCGCAACGATATCATCCATCGTTCTCGGCGGAATCGTTGATTCGACGATGACGACATTGCCCTTCTCCAAAAATGGAACAATTGCCTTTGTCGCATCGATCACGTAATCGACATTAGCCGAGAGATCTTCGTGAATCGGCGTTGGCACAGCTATAATGAAGACATCTGCTTTCTCCGGTGTTACAGATGCTCTTAATTTGCCTTTTTCGACAACTTCCTTCACCAATTCAGGCAGACCCACTTCTTCTATATGAATTTCACCTTGATTCAACATTTTCACTACTCGCTCGCTAATATCAACACCAACAATGTCATAACCAGCGCGAGCAAAGACCGCCGATGTTGGTAATCCAATATATCCTAAACCAACAACACAGATTTTCTTCATCCTTTAGGACCTCTTTTCAGTCAAGTTTCTCTAGCCAATAATTTGGTTTTAATCCTAACATAGTATAACAAATTCCGCCAAACCTTGCACCAATTACATTGAATGTCACGTATTCTGATGATAAAATAAAGGTTGGCTTTCTATTGAACTAAATTTATTTTTATCCGTAAGGAGGATTCCTTTTTTGAAAGTTGTTATTTCAGGTTTTTACGGTCTTGGGAACACTGGAGATGAGGCGATTCTTGAGGCAATCGTCGATAATCTTAAGGAAGAATTACCCGATCCAGAGATCACGGTTTTTTCATTGTCCCCAAATAAAACTGCCGAAACTCATCAAGTAAAAAGTGTCTATCGTGGTTGGCGCCATGATTTTAAAGGAAAAGTGAGAGCGTTAAAGGAAGCCGATCTGCTGATTAGCGGCGGCGGCGGCCTTCTTCAAGATACATACCCGACAAAATTTCTGTTCGGGCCATTGCCGTATTATTTATTAATTGTATTCTTAGCGAAACTATGTGGAACGAAGGTCATGTTTTTTTCCCAAGGGATTGGTCCGGTTAATAGTTTATGGGGGAAAATTTTAATGAAGATTTTTGCCAATATGGCTGATTTCGTTACCGTGCGTGATCAGTTCTCGAAAGACTTGCTTCATAAGCTTGGTGTCAATCGCCCGGAATCAAAAGTCACGGCAGATATCGTCTTCGCCTTTAAAAAGAAGGAGGATGATGCCTGCATGAAGAGCCTTCCTTTACGGGGGGATGAAAAAATCTTGGCCGTTTCCGTTCGTCCATGGTTTCAGCACACGGCTCATTATGAGGAAATTGCCAAGGCATTAGACGAGTTAATTGAACAAGACGGCGTTACTCCTGTCTTCGTTCCGATGGAAGGGCATCATGACGTACGCGCTTCGAACCATGTGTTAGAACAAATGAAGCACAAAGAGCATTGTCATGTGTTAGGACCCGATTTTTCACCAAATCAATATTTAAATTTTATTGCCGAGTGTGAGATCACAATTGGATTAAGGCTCCATTCCCTGATCTTTTCTGCTTTAGTAGCTGTTCCCCATATCGGCATTAGCTACGATAAAAAGGTGGAAAGCTTGCTGAAACGTTCAGGAATGTGGGAATATTCCTTCCAACTGGAGGAGCTTGACGGGCAAAAGCTAGTGGAAAATGCGCGCATGGTCTTAAGCAAGCGAGCTGTGCTCAGCTCCCGCATCGAAGAACAGGCATTTAAAATGCGTGAGGACGCAATGGAAAATATCGATTTATTGAAGAAACACTTTTTAAAATAGGGCAGGTTTTTGTGTAGCGAAAGAGGCCGTTTCACACGAACAATACCTGAGGAGAAGATAAAATGAAAATTTTAATTACAACCGTTTTTGATTACCCCCATGCTGGCGGCTTATCTACCCATGTCACCACGTTAAAAGCCGGGCTTGAAGCAAGAGGACATGAAGTGGATATCGTTTCATTCAGCGACGCACCAAGCTGGAAAAGAAAATGGTATGCGCGAGGACCTAGCTTCGTTCTCAATAAATTTAAAAAAGGCAAAGGAATTATTTGGAGCCGTAAAGCGAGACAGAAAATACTTGAGGAGCTGATTGCAGAGCGAAAGGGGCAAGGCTACGATATTATCAATGCTCAGGACGTCTTTGCTACCTTCGCTTCGATTGAATCAGGGATTCCGACCGTTTCAACGGTGCACGGATATATGGCTTTTGAAGCAGTAAGCGCCGGCTCTGTGATCGAAAACAGCGATGAGGCGAAATTCCTACAAGAGATGGAGAAAAAAGCCTTTAAAAGCACTAGAAAAGTCATTACTGTCGATCAAAGAATTAAGGACTATGTGTATAACCAGGCAGGCGTCGAAGGAAATGCGATTCGAAATTTCATTGATATCCATGATTTCAAGCCAGCAGTTGAGAGGAAAAGTGAACTTCGCCGCCAATACGGCTTTAAGGAGGACGAGCAAATTTTCTTCGTACCTCGCCGTTTAACGAAGAAAAACGGGGTCATTTATCCAGCTCTAGCCTTGCCGAAGGTATTGGAGCAATTCCCCAATGCGAAGCTTGTTTATGCAGGGATGGGTGAAGCGCACGAAGAGTTGAAAAACCTGATCGCTGAAAAGGGACTGACGGAGAACGCGCAATTATTAGGGGCGATTCCCCACAGCAAGGTCAAGGATTATTTCGCCCTTTCTGACGTCGTTCTTGTCCCAAGCATTCACTCGGCAGGCGTAGAAGAAGCGACATCGATCTCCGCCCTTGAGGCAATGGGTTCCGGTGTTCCCCTTATCGCCTGCGCAGTCGGCGGCTTAAAAGAAATCGTCGAGCACGAAAAAGACGGTCTCCTTGTGGAGGAGCGCAATGTTGAACAATTAAGCGAGGCGATGATCGCTCTGCTTGAAAACCCGACTAAAGGAGCAAGCCTAGCGGAACAAGCACGAAAAAAGATCGAGGAACAATATTCCCATTTAGCCGCAGCGGAGAAGTACGAACAAATTTATCTATCAGCTTTGGAAAAGTAATGGCTGCTTTGAACGTTTCGCCGATATAATCGTTTTTTCGCCGATAAATCTTATGTTTCGCCGATATATTTTCATAAACGCCGATAAATTCCGTTTTTCGCCGATATATCGAAAATATCGCCGATAACATTCAATTACATGTTTTTTCAAAGGCAGATGAGACGGGGCTAATGCTTATTGGTTGAGGGTGTCCCCTAAAATTGGGGGACACCCTCGTTTTGAGTGATTAAATACAAAATTTCCCTTGGAAACTGAGTAGGAAGTGAAGGAATTTGCCATCATTAAAAAAATCAGCCCTGCTGATTACTTTATTAGCGATTGTTCTGAAACTGTCCGGATTTCTCCGGGAGAGTATTATCGCCCGCCAGTTCGGGGCGACCGAATATACGGATGCTTACATCCTTGCTTTTTCATTTATCACCCTTGTAATCGCGATGATTAGCGGAGGGTTTAACAACGTCTTTCTTCCATTATATGTACAGAATCGAAAGGAAAAACCAGTAGAAACGGAACAGAACGCAAACGGCGTCATGAATTTAACATTTTTAATCTTCTTAGTCGTGACCGTTGGCGGCTATTTCTTAGTTCCGTATTTTGTTCCTTTTATTTATGGGGACATGAGCCCAACGACTGAAGAGGTGGCCATTAGCATCACGAAATTCTTTTTCCTCTTCATGAGTGCCATTGCCTTAAACGGCATTCTCGATTCCTATTTACAAGGAAGAAGAGTGTTCGTGCCATCGCAAATTTCCAAATTGCTGGCGACTTTGATGGGTGCCGTATTCGCCCTCTTGTTCTCAGAAAGATGGGGCATTAATAGTTTAGCGTACGGTTTTATTTTCGGAACGATACTCGGTTCCGTGATTCAGTTTTACTATTTACATAGAAGTGGATACAAGTGGAATCCAACGCTCAAAGTGGAGAAGGAATTTGGGAAAGCCTTTCTTGTCCTTCTCGTCCCTTCTCTCCTGAATTCTGTCGTTGGACAAATCAATATGTTTGTCAATAAAACATTTGCTTCCGGGACAATCGATGGTGCGGTAACCTATTTAAATAACGCGTCACTGCTCGTCAGTATTCCGCACACGATTTATGGAACGACGATCGCGGTGATCATCTTCACGCTGCTGTCAGAGCAGGTTGACAATCTGAAAAAGTTCCAATCCACTGTTTTCATGGGAATGCAAATCTCTTTGGTCACGTTAATGCCCGTTGCTGTAGGATTATTTCTCGTCGGGGAACAGGCGATTTCCTTTATTTATGAAAGAGGAAAATTCTCTGCTGAGGATACCCATGCGACCTACATTGCACTCGTCTTTTACTTGCCGATGATTGTCACACAAGGGCTGCAATACATTATCTCTAAGTCGATGTACGCAAGAGGAAAAACAGCGATTATTTTCCGAGTTAGCGTAACGACCATTGCCTTGAACGTCCTTTTAAACTGGCTTTTCGTGAAACCTTTTGGCTATCCTGGGCTGGCATTATCGAGCGCCTTCGTTTCTCTCTATTATTTAACCGTGACGACGTTCATTGTTTATAAGGATTTCGATCGCTCTGAGGCAGTAAAGCTGTTCAACCTAATCATTCGTGTGCTCATTCCAACATTGATCATGGCCGTGCCGTTATACATGCTCCAAAAGATTACGCCAATCGGAGAGCTCTACTCACTTGTTCAGCTCCTAATTTTGATTTCTCTTGGCGTTGTCTTATATGTAGCTGGTGTATACATCTTTTACCGAGAAGGCTTCACCCGTTTGCTCGGAATTGTCAAAAAGAAGGCTAGAAGTTAAGGTGGTTGTTTTTATGAAAAGGTTCTTTTTATGCTCTTTGTTTCTCATTTTAGCTGGCTGCCAATCCTCTTCAGAGGAGCATGTTGAGGTTCCACTTCTGGAGGAGGCTTCAATGAGAATTACTTCTGAGGATTATTCATTCGTTGAGGTAAAAAAAGAGAACTCTAGCCTCTTAAACGTATACGATGACATCCATTACGAGTTTGACGTGAAGAAAGGGAGAAAGGAAGCTGGTTCATTACATGTAAAAGTAAGAACGATCGATAACGGCGATCAACTTGTCTTCCTGCAATTAGAAGGAGAGCTGGAGAAGAAGGAAGTTCCCATCCAAATTCATGTTCCTTTTCACCATATGAACGATTATGAGTTTACAACTTGGGATGCATTTGAATTTGAACGAACCCATGATGGCAATACAGGGATAGATCGAACGACGCAGCCAATCGGCTTGTTTGAACTGTCAGGGGAAGGAGAAGGTGCGCTTCAGCTTGTGTTAAGCAAGCAATACACCTCTATCCCCCTTCAAAAAGAATACGATAATGGGTTGAAAAGTGATGTGCGAGAGCTTCATGATGAATTTGCCGAATATGATCTTAAAACGGAGGATGAGCAACTGACGCTATCTTTCCCTCTTACTGCCAGTAAGGGAGAATTAGCAGAAGGATGGTTCATGCTTGCGAATGAAGAACTGTTTGCCGAGCCGAAACACCATGAAAGCTGGATTCACTACCAAATCGAACAGTATAAAGAGGCAAACGGCTGGCTGACGATTGGCGGGCCGCTCAAAAAACTGCCATGGTCGATTGAGCCCTACACACAGGAAGGATATGGGCGAAATCTTGGCGTGATGGTCGATCGTGAAGCGATTGACCGCTATTTCACAGAAAAAGAAAGATATTTCTATAATTTGTCGGTAAACTCTGTAGCTGATTTATACGAATACCGGAAAGAAAAGGATACTTCCATATGGGAAACAGAGTACACCAGTACTTGGCTCCAAAAAGCCTATGGATTAAATGCGCCATACATCGATACGCGTCATAACGAGTTTATCGCGCTCTATTTACATAAAATGGGCGAAGAGCTGCAAATCCAAGAGTTAACAGATGCCCAGCTCCATTATGGCGACTACTTAATTGAACAGATCGCGATCGGAAATGTTATTCATGCAGGAGACGGCCTCTTTATTTCCGACTATTTTTCCCCTTATGATCCGAGTCAAAAAACGCACGCCTCCTTGAACCATATTTTAGGAGGAGCCAATTTATTGTTAGAATGCTACGAACAAACAAAGGATGAAAAATATTTGCAGGCTGCGAAGGAAATCCGCACAGCGATTGAATATATCGGTGAAGATTGGATCAGGGAAACGGGAGATCTCTGGTATCAAGTCAATCCCGATTTAACTTTTGCCGGCAATGATTATGAACAGTTAACCTTAGTCGATTTACTTAATCATCAAGCAAAATGGGAAAGCATCGGCGAAACAAGAAGCGCGCTTATCGACGTATTAATAAAGTCCAAGCTTGAATACTTAAAATCGGAAAATATCCAACTTTTGGACAAGGTCACGATTCAATTGGAAGCGCAAGGCTTAGAAGAACTGCTGTAGAGATTTACGGCAATGTGATGAGCAAGATTCGTATAAAAATTTGAAAAGGAAGTGCAGAAACACAATGTGATGTTTCTCCACTTCCTTTTTTGAGCTTCACTTTTTTGGGGAATACGTTTCTTACGCAATTTTGCGACAAACTGACGCAATCCTGGCCATAATCGGCGCAATTTTCATAAATACAGGCGCAATCCAAAACCAAATCAGTGCAATTTTTATGGAAACTCGCGCATTTCCACGACAAACCTGCGCAATCATCGTGAGAATCTGCGCATTTCCCAATCGAGCGCGCAATCCAAGCAGCGAACTTCCTTCCTTGCAAAAAAAATAGCACAGACCATGCTTTTTGGTCTGTGCTACGAATATTCGGATGTTGTTATCAGATTAGTTGACAGGTAGTTTGTCAACTAGATCGGATCTGATATAGCCATTTACCGTTGTTTTATCATCTGTTAGAACTTTATACCAAACCCAACCATCACTTGCTTTTTCTTCACCAGTTATGATCACTGGTTTGTTCTTTGTATTATAGCGATAAATTAAGTTGGCGTTGCCAAGGCTTGAATTTGCAGAAGAGCGTACGGCTGTGTTATCTGTATTAACCATACCGATTGTCTTGTACTTTCCGTAATCCTTGCTTCCCATTTCTTTATCGATACGATACATATGGCTCGCTACTTTCGCACCCCAATAGGCATCTGATGCGTATTTAACATTGAAGCCAATCATTTTGTTTCCTGGTACTGCGCCATTTGCAGCCCAAGCATTAGGGGGAATATAATTCTTCCCTAAATAATCATTGATTAACGCATCAACACTTGCTTCTACAGAAGGATACGGCTTTGCTGTATTCGTGCTGTCATAAGCGCCGATTCCAAACACGTTATTGTATTTAAACGATTTTTCACTCATGCCGTAGTCACCTTCGTGGAAGGCCATTGCTAAAATAAGCAGCGCATTGACACGATGTGTTTGCTCAACTTGCTTCAAATAAGTGCCAAGACCGATTATTTTACTGCGCTTTGAAGCATCTTTATACTTGCTCAATCCCGTTTTCTCTAAATCTAATAATCTCTTATTAATATATTGATTCAATTCTGCCGCTGTGTACGAAGTTTGCACTCTAGTAGGCAAATATTGAAAATATGAATAGGATTGACCTACATAGGATGTAGACAAGCCCGTTGAATTTGTATAGAATTTATTTCCATCCCAGCTATAGTATCTAGTTCCTTGCTTTAAAATGCTTGGTGCTTTGCCAATAACGATCGAACCATTCATATTGGACGTTTTAGAGTAAACATTCAATACCAGTTCGTTACTGGCGTTGACGCTATAATAATTTTGTTGCTCTACCATTGAGAATGGCACAAGTTCTATGTCCGCTTGCCTAGCAAATAATGTTTGCCCACCAATATACACTTCGACAGCATTTTCATCAGATGAAATATATTTCATCTCTTCCCCACGTTGTACGTACGTAACAGAACCACCACTGAAGCTAGCTGTTCTGTATAATTCTGTCACATTTGAGGAAGTACTGACAGAAGGGTTCCCAAATGCTAACCCTGAAGCCATTTTAATGATTTTTCCCTTATATGTGATCACTTGCGTACTGCTTTTGTTCCATTTGGCAAGAGCCTCACTATACGTTTTAAATTCTTGTGCTGGCTCTAACTGGCGATCACTTCCAATGTTTGCAATCGCAAACGGAGTTTCCCCTGGGATCGGTGTTGGAACTTCCACTTCTTCAATCGCATGAATCATGCGAATAATAAACGCTGCCGCTTCAGCGCGTGTTGCTTTATTTTTTGGCGCGAAACGATATGTTTTCCCATCCGCATTCGGGAAACCTACTGTAATGTTTAACGAAACACTATTTGCAATCGCCGTTCTAGAAATAGACGAAGTGATCTCGTTAAAGTCCGTTAAAATTGTCGGTATTTGATATTCAACATTTACATTTTGAAAAGTCAGCGCATTATTGATCATGATGACCATTTGTTCTCTTGTAATCTCTTGATCCGGACCAAATTTTCCTCCGCCAAGTCCTTGGACAATTCCTGCGGCCGCCGCAGAATTAATCCCAGGAGCCAAATTTGAGTTTCGTCCTACATCTGAAAATACATGGTCTGCTTCCGGAAGGTGCAATGCCCTTGTAATAAAGGTGGCAAACTCAGCACGAGTAACTCTGTTACCTGGCTTGTACACACCATCACCATAACCGTAAAGTATTTCCTTTTCAATCGCTTCTCTTAACTCCTTTTCTAAACTAATTCCCGTTATATCATCCGCATATGTCGTTACCGCTGGAAATACAGCTAATAGTAGTAGGAACGAAAGTATTACCTTTACTGCTTTATTTCTCAATGATCTTTCTCCTCTCTATTGCACTAGTTTTTTACACTTGTTACCTTTCCTCATTCTAACAGAGAACGCATCGATTTTTAATAGTAGATTTGTAGTTTATTGCTGAAGATATTCAATTTTTGGTAAAAAACAGCAGAAAACCCGGGATAATGTCCTGGGTTTCGCTTATTTTCCTACTGTATTCATAGAATTGTAAATAGAAGCAGAAAATATGGCTCTACTTGCAAATTCTCCCGTATTATATCGATTTCCAGCAAATAGAGTTGTCGAGTCAATATACCTTAATGTTTCAATAGCTTCATACGCCCAATAGTCCGGTTTCACATCGATATAGGAATTGCTGCCAATCGTTAAGTTTTGTTTGCTTAATTGGAATGCCCCGTGTACAATAAGGGCCATTTCTGCCTTTGTCATATTAGCATCCGGTCTAAAGGTGCCATCTTTAAAGCCATTAATGATTCCCGCTTCTTTAATTGCGGCAATATCCTTGGCAAATCTTGACGATGTTGGAACATCGACAAAAGCATTTAAATTCTTCGGTTCTTTTTTTAAAACCCGATTGATAATGGCTGCAGCTTGTCCACGTGTGACAGGGCTTTCAGCTCTAAATGTGTTATCTTCAAAACCGTAGATAATCCCTTGTTGGCTAAGCATCATAATAGCGTTATACGCTGGATGCCCGTTGGCAAGGTCCGTAAATCCACCGTCCTCCAAAATACGCTTTGCTCCAACATATTTCGGTTCCCAATACGTATTGCTTAAAGAGTCAATTTTAATTCCTTTGCTTGATGTGGCACTAATAAACTCATTATTGCCAACATAAATTCCTACATGCGTAATACCCGGCTTGTTCATTGTTTTTTCAAAGAAAACTAAATCACCTAGCTGCAGATTCGCCTTATCGACACTCTTCCCAATCGTATACTGGGAAGCAGCGATGCGAGGAATAGTGACTCCTACCAAATTATAGACGAAATAGGTAAAGCCTGAACAGTCAAATCCGCTTGGGGTAGCACCTGCATCAAGATACGGAACGCCAATATAATTTTTGGCAATCCTCACTACATCCTCAGGCTTCGAGGCAGCCTCCACTGAAGAAAATGGCAATAGGATGAAAACTAAACTCAAAGTTAGTAATTTTTTTGCTATTTGTTTCATTTGTCACCCCGTCATTTCATGATTTCTTTGTCTAATCATAGCGAACTATGTATTTACTAAAAGTATTTTATCAGAAAACAGCAGAGCCTTACTTTACGATTTGATTACATTGGTGATTTATCGATCAATTTTGTAAAAGTATGCCATTTTTTTAGTCGATAGTCCCTATCTCAACGCCTATTTAGCACAGAACAAACAAAAAATCGTCTGTACTACTTAAACGAAGGTGCATTCCGGAAAAATCGTGATTAATTCCGGAATTTTTCTGCTTAATTCCGGAAAAAGCAGATATATTTCCGGAAAAATTGCATTAATTCCGGAATTTCACCCTACAATTCCGGAAACATAAGAAAACCGCCCGGACCTTTTTTGTTTAGTTTGTATTCTATTCAGAGTGCTAAGATGGAAATAACAAGGATAAAAATAATAACCATGAAATCACATCACCACCTTATATTTCCATTTTATCATAGGTCAAGTGAGAAGCATCTCCTGATTTAAATAGGAATTTAGGAAATGATCATTTTCGGGTTTTTATCTTTATTTAACCACTTTATTAACGTAATGAGATCCTCCTCATTTAAGGCGATACAGCCAAGAGTATATTTCGTTGTGCTATTTTTCATATGCAGGAAAATAGCGCTTCCCTTGCCTGCAATAATTGGGTCCTCATTATAGCGAATGACTACGCCATATTTATAAAGAGGATGGTTCATTCGTTCAAATGAGCTCCATCTTTGACTCGGATTGCCACTGTACGTAACCCACTTATTGTAGTCCTTAGACTTCACATCATCGACCCAATAATCGTTGCTCGTCACCTTTTTGAATGGATATTGCAAATTAGGCAGGGCTTCACCCCAGCCAAATGCTGTTCCGAGCGAATAAGCTCCAATTGGTGTTTTGCCATCGCCTTCTTTTGTTTTGCCAGTACCATTTTTTCCAATCAGCGCTTCATACGTTTGGACATTCTTCCAATTTGCACCGTCCAGCTCCTGAAGCTGCACTTGCGCTTTGTTTAAAGAAGTACTTTTCACTAAAATTCTTTGCTTCACTGTAGGCACCATTACATCCACCTTTCGAAACTGCGTATCTAGCACTCTCGCAAGCAATGCTGAAAATTGAGCCCGAGTCACCGGCTCTTCTGACCGATAAGAACCATCCGGATAGCCAAAAGCAATTTGATTCGAAGTGAGATTATTGATTGCCTTCACATATGGACTCGTTTGCTCCAAATCATAAAATGGGAAAACTGCGCCAGTATTAAAATCGAAAGCTCCGTCTAAAAGAACAGCAACTTCTCCTCTCGTCAGCGCCTTCTTTCCATCTCCTCCCATCACCGGTGAAGGTACTTTTTTCTTTACTACCCTTTCAACCATGAGCATCCCTTGGGTAACCGTAATTGAATCATTCACTCCAAACCTGCCAGTCGTATACCCTTGAACAATTCCTTTACTGGATAAAAAACTAATTTCCTTATATGCCCAATGGGTTGATCCAACATCCTTAAAAGAGGCTGCAGATGTACTCGAACCAAGAGGAACTATAAAAAGACCAAGTAAAAACAGAGCTGTTATGTATATTTTTCTCATCCATTTTCCTCCTCTTACTGGCAAGTTTAACAGAAAGCCGATTTACATTACACTGTACAAATTCCTAATAAGAGGTGACGCTATCGACGCATTTTTCGCTTTTATCTCGAAAATTCCGACAATAAAATGCCTCATTAAGCATATGTGATTTTGAATAACGAATGGATGAATAAGCGCTACGTTAATTAGCACCAGCATTTGCAAATTCATTTTCTGAAACTACTTCAAGTTGCTGCTCGACAAATTCTTTATATAATGGATGCTTATGATAAAGTTCATGATGAATATCATCTGATTTATCGTAGCATTTGTTCCTATTTCAAAAAATTAGCATTACATAGGGAAAAGAATGACCATGCCAATCTATATTAAAGTGATACCCCTGGATTGATCTTCAGGGGTTCCTATTCACATTAATTATTGAATGACCTTCTTTTCGGTATCTTATCAGGATCAGTATAAATTCAAATATGCTGCAACTTCATCGGGCACTTGAAAATATAAATCAATAAAAGATACGGGATTTCTTTGTATATGATAAGTCTAGCAACCTCCTGTAATGGCGAAGGATTGTCTTTTTTTTCACCCAATTTGATCGTCTTTGATTGCAGGAAAACATATTCATATTGTTTTTTTGCACCTTTTGGTAAAGTCGTTACACTCTCCCACTTTTCTAAATTTTGTTGCATTATGAACGTTTCGATTCGTATAAGCCTTTAATGCCTTACCGTTATCCTCTTTTTCTATTTTTTATGCCTTTGCCATAGTTTGAATATTTTGAAAATAACCAGAATATGTTAACAAACTGTAAAATATACCATTCAAAAACAGAAAAACACCCCAACTTAAAACAAAAAAATAAGAGGTGCCTAACACATGATTAGGACCTCTTATTCTATAGGTTTCGTTTTTATTTTTAAATTAAGACTGCAAATTCATCGGAAAAAATCGTTTTCCGCTCTTGCTAGAAAAACAGAAAACGTGGCACGAGTCATATATTCATACGGTCTAAAGGTGCCATCCGGATAGCCTAACGTTATCCCTGAACCTGCAATATTGGCTATTTCCTGTGCACCGGTCACATTCCCATTTACATCGGAAAAGCTTGTGTTATGAGAGTTCGCGAGACCAAATCCTTTTGAAAGGAGGATTGCCATTTCCGCTCTTGTTACAGGCTGGTCTGGTCTAAAGGTGCCGTCTGGGAAACCAGAGAGATAACCTTGCTCTGCCGCTGACTCAATATATCCTGATGCAAAATTATTTTTCCCTACGTCTGAAAACCTGGTGTTTCGCTGCGTCTTATTAAGTTCTAGTGCTCTGCCCATCATGGCCACTGCCTGTGCTCTTGTAACCTGCTGAGTTGGACCCATGAGCTGATCCCCAAGCCCCAATAAAATCGATTGAGAATTTAAGTAGATCATGTGTCTGCTGTACCAAAGAGAATTTGTTAAATCTTTAAAGTGAGGGGCTGTCAACGTAACCTCTGCCTTAAACTTTTTACTCGTTTGTTCCATTCCATCTTCAACAGGGTAAACCGTATACTCTATATCTCCTTGTACTCCATAATCATAAACAGTAGGATTGGTAGAGTTTGAGACAATTAACTGATCAAAGCGATATAAATTGTAAGACGGATATTTGCTTAAAAAATCTTTAAGGTCCAGCTGAACGGAGCCATCTGAGCCTATTACTGGTTCTGGTAAAAAATGTGCGGAATCAACTTGCGCCAGTCCATATCCATAGAATCGATCTCTACCTGGAGTCCCCAGATCTAGTGCATTTTCCCGTAACAATTCCCTAATTTCCACATTAGATAGATGGGGGTATTTCTCCATATACAATGCGGCAAGTCCGGAAACATATGGTGCTGCCATTGAGGAACCTGTCATATACATATATCCACCTGGAACTGTGCTATAAATGGCATCCCCAGGAGCGGCAAGTTCAACGCTGTCTCCAGTTCCCGAAGTCGGCAAGCGCACATTGTTCTTATTTACCGCTGAAACTGCAATAACACTGTCAAATCTTGCCGGATATTGAACCGTGTCGGTGTTACCACTTGCTGTGCCTTCATTCCCAGTAGCTGCGATAATTAGAATTCCATTTTTATAGGCTTGATCGAGCAGCGTCTTCATCGCTGGATTGAGATTTGGTGTGGAAAGACTCAAGTTAATGATGTCGACTTTTTGACTGATTGCCCAATCTATTCCAGCCATAATCGTCGTTAATGTACCTTCCCCCTTCCGATCAAGGGCCTTTACGGCATAAATCTCCACTCCAGGAGCTACTCCTACTGTTCCAATATCGTTATCAAGCGCTGCAATAATTCCAGCTACATGTGTACCATGGCCATTATTGTCATGGTATGAATTATAACAATCCGAACTGTCTAAAACACAGACTCCCGCTTTAATCTTTAAGTCCGGGTGTGTCGCTACTCCTGAATCAATAATGGCTACCTTGATTCCTTTTCCTGTTAGATCCTTTGGATACTTATCTGCCATATTAAGATTTGTAAAAGCGTATGGTGTTACTTGGGCATTAATCTCCACAACACTTTCCTTCTCAATAATTTGAACAGCTTTATTATCCTTTAGCGACTCCAACTTTGAATTTTCTAACTCAATGGTTGCGCCGTGAATATTTTCATATTCCCTTATCAGCTTAACCCCTGATTCTTCAATATCAGCAAAATCATGTTCGCCATTAAAAATGACCACATATCTTGATGAATCCTCCAATGGCTCTTGAGCTTCTGCATTCATTTCTATAGGAGCTACGAATAGAGAAAATGACATAACGATGGCAAGCCATAACAAATGCTTTTTTTTCACTTTGTATACCCTCCATTTTCTCGATAGATTTCACTGTCTAACTGACGGTTTCCCCTGTTCCGTTCGTAAAGTAGGTTCTTTCCGCTTCTGCCCCCACTTTCCCGACCAAACAAAAGTCGTTTTAAAAAGATACGATTATAGTAAACTAGTAAATTATCATCTCACACCATTGTTCATTCCATTGTAGTGAGACCCATTTGGTATCTTGATAGAAAAAAATGAGTCCGCTTAGTAACTGGACTCATTTTTTGACAAAATTTTAGAAATTATAATAGGAATTGACGTTATAGCCCTTTTCTTTATAATAATCTAAAATTCCTAAGTAAATCGCTTCTGCCGCTCGCTGCCTCCATGTTGCAGAGGCTAATTTTTCATTATCGGATTTATTTGTGATAAACCCAAGCTCTACCAATGCAGCAGGCATCGTATTTTCACGAAGCACATGGAAGTTTCCATGTTTAACGCCTCTATTATTCAGCTTCCATGCATCTAGCATTCTACTTTGTATCTTCGTTGCCAGCAGCTTACTATCTTCCGATCTCGTATTTTGTGCGGCAGCATAATAGTAGGTTTCTGTACCATTGGCCGACTCACTAGTAAATGCATTGGCATGAATACTAACGAAAATATCAGCATTTGCCCTCTTTGCAAAAGCAACTCTATCTGATAATTCCAAGAAAACATCTGTTTCACGGGTTAGCTTAACTTGAAAAGGTGTTTTCGCTAATAATGTCTTGAGCTTAAGGGAAGTATCGAGAACAACATCCTTTTCCCTTAGACCAAAACCAACAGCACCTGAATCCTTACCGCCATGACCCGGGTCAATAACAATAACTTGCTGAGCAATTGGACTTTCGTCTTTCGGTGGTGCAGGTAGGTTTGAACCACTTACATAATCCTGATGAACGAAGCCTTCTAATGAACCAGAACGGAAATACAACCACGGTCCAACGTTGTAGGCCACTTCGATTTTCGCACCTTGCTGAAGCGTTCCTGTTCTTGCATAGTTCGTTGATGGGCCTGAGCGGACATTTAGGCTTGAAGCTGTTACAGTTGCAGAAAACTTAAAATCTACTGATGGATTCAGTCTTAATTTGTAATTGATTGTTCTCGCTAAGAAAACAGCGAAATCTGCTCTCTTAATTTGCTGATCAAAACCGAATGTCCCATCTTTCAGCCCTTGGGCGATTCCACGTTGCAAAAGGGCGTTGGCCGCTCCTGAACGAGTTCCTCCATATTCAAAGCCAAAAGCTTTGCTAATAAGAATTGCCATTTCTCCTCTTGTTACATTGGCATTCGGTCTAAACGTACCATCACTGTAACCTGAGAGGATATTTTGGTTTGCCATTGACTGTATGTATCCAGATGCAAAATTTTGACTGCCTACGTCTTTGAATTGCGTATTTCTTTTGTTACCATCGACATTAAGCGCGCGACCAACCATAGCAGCGGCTTCTGCTCTGGTGACAATTCCATCTACATTAAATCTACCAGACAGATCTCCGTTTACGATCTTGCCTTCTGCTAAATAATTAATTTCTTTCGCAGCCCGATATGTGGTTCCCACATCTTTAAACATTGCCGCTTGAGATTGAATTTCAGTAAGCGGTAGGAGTAAAAGAAATAGTAGGATCGTGAGAACTATTTTTTTCATTAAGTGTATGACTCCCCTTCCTTCCTTTTTTCTACATTTTATCACAAATAATCTAGTATTAACTCCTCATTTTTGATTTTTTTGTCGAATTTACATGCTTGTTTCGTCTAAAAAAGGATGACGTTGAAACGAAGATTGGCAGCAAGTGCTTTCCTGATTGCGGTATTTGGGTTATGAAGAAGACGGCTCAACAAAGTAAAATTTGCTAAAGGAAATGATTCAAGTTGGTGCAGGGCATGAAGCACAAACCTTGACTGAAGAAAAAGGATGGTGGAAATGAAGGATTTTGGACAAAAATTCTCTCCTTCTTGACTAACCTATTTGGGGCAGTAACCTTAGCCCCTTACTAGCAGTGATTTTTCTCTTTTTTGCACATTTACACCTTTTTTTAAAGCACAGCCCCTATTCTTTCTCTTATTTGTTAAAAGAATTTTGAACCAAGAAGCGCCCCTTTTTTTATTTCCACATAAAGGAATTTATGGAATTAGACCTTCGCCCATGTTCCCGTTATGTTTAGGCTACCTAGGAATACTAAAGGATCGTGCACTTTCCTGAAAGGGAAAAACATTGGAAGATTTTGTGGAATTGGAGAAACAATACGGGGCGATGATTTGGCAAGTAATCCACTCACTGCATATATACAAAAACCAAGAAGAGTTTTATCAAACTGGACTCATCGCCCTTTGGCAGGCAAGTGAACGTTATGATCTTGCGAAAGGGAGCTTTAGCAGCTTTGCTTACTCCTACATTCGTGGGCGCATCCTTACAGAACTAACGAAACATCATAAACATGAAGAAAATCACGTTGCACCTGAGGAAAATTATTGGAATATGCTCGAAGATCACTCATTATGTACTCCATTGGAAAGAGAAACCATTCTCACATATTGCCAAAATTTAACCGCCAACCAAAAGAAATGGGTTCTTTACACCATATTTGCTGACCTGTCTGTTAAGAAGATTGCTGAAATTGAGAATGTGTCCATTTCAGCAGTTAAAGCATGGCGGAAGGGGGCCCGTGCAAAACTGCTCAAGGAGCTGCAAAAAGATAAATAAAGTTCCATTAAAAGGCAATATGAAGCGCTGCATATTGCCCTTTTCCTCAAGCAGCTTTTCCTTTCAATTTTTAACTAGGTCGTTATTCCCCATCACACATTTATCAATTTACTTGCTAGTCGTTATAGACTATACTTTTTATATACTGTGGGTAAAATATAATCATTATAAACAGAATTATTAGAATTATCATACAATTAATCAATTGAATCTTGCATGTTTTTTTAAAATATGGCTTTGTTAAATAGAATGGTTGTTAAAATGATTTTGGGCTTATTTCATGTGAAACCAAAGTTTCACATGCCTTTCAGTATAGCTGAGAGGTCAGAGAGAAAATGAGCCAAATATCAACACCGACATATAACAGAGCCTAAAATATATGAGATGGACATGTATACTTTCTTCTTCAATCATAGCGAGTTCTTAGCTAAACAGCTGAGCCTGATTACGGTCGCATGGTTTCTCACTGAGTGGATTGAAATTAATCGATTCGCGCTCCAGACGAAATCATTCGTTCGGTCATCAAAGCAGCCCTTATTCATGATGAAGTTATTTCCTTTTTTACAGAGGATATTGTTTCAAAAAACTACCCCACTCATCATTTAGGTGGGACAAGTATCCCACCATAAGAAAGGAGAAGCTGTATGGCTGATTTTTATTCGATTAGTCAACTATTGAAGCATCCAACTCTAGAAAAAAAAGGTGGACATATTTTGTATATGTTCACAGAAGAAGATAAATATATTGGCAATGCCGTCCACTATATTTATGAGGGCATCCAAAAGGAAGCCGTCATTTTTTTCATGGAAAACGAAGAAACCTTTAGAATTATTCGAAATAAGTTGGCTGAGACAGGTATTCCTGATCACCAGTTAAATTCAATTATATACGTTAATAGCTACGAGTTTTATTTAGAAGGCACTTCCTTTAATCATAATGGAGCCGCCACCAAACTAATGAAGCTGATTAAGCCACTTCTGGACAAAGGCCAGCATATCCGAACTTGGGGGCAGGTTCCTTTCCCTTTAGAAGAACCACTGAAACATTTAATCACTTATGAGTGTTCCTGTGATGAATTTATTAACGAAAATAGAGTCATTTCTGTTTGTTGTTATAACGGAATTTCCACTCCAGCCTATGTACAAAATGAACTTTTAAAAACACATACACATTTCATGACCGATGGCGAACAGCAGGTATCCCCATTCTATAATAAAAAAAATCACCAGTCCCTTTCACTTGCAGAGGCAGAAAGATTTCACAAAATTGAGGAACAAATTAAGCTGTTGCAGAAAAAAAATACGCATTTGGCTTTAGAAAATAATTCAATAAAAGTAAAAAATGAAGTAATGAAAGAAAATGAATTAAAGCTCCGCACGATTATAAATGAACTTCCAATCCCTATTATTATTCGAAATCGAACTCATATTCTCTTTTATAACGAAATTGCAGCGGAAAAGTTATATATTCATAACCATCATTTTACGAAAGAAACCCCTTTTAAAAATTTTTTTGATGAGTATCCATGTAAGTTTACGAAATCTTCAAGAAGTGAAATCCAAGAACACCAATTTATACATATAAACGGAAAAAAGAATTTTTACTTAGTAAAATCAATTACTATATTGTTCAAGAGTAAGCCTGCCATTCTTCATGCATTTGTTGACATTACGAAGGAAAAGGAAAATGAAAGTCTCTTAATTCGCGCTGAAAAAATGAATATTGCTGGGGAGCTTGCTGCTAGCATTGCTCACGAATTGCGGAATCCGTTGACTTCTGTTAAAGGCTTTTTTCGTATGTTAAGAGATTCTGGGGAAGGAAAAGAGTTATACTACAGCATTATTGAAGATGAGCTTTCTCGAATTGAGCAAATCTCAAGTGAATTATTAACACTAGCAAAGCCACATTCTGAAAATCGCAAAAGCCATAATATTGTGCAAATTATTGAAGAGGTTAAGCTGCTGCTCACGTCGGAGGCAAATATGAAAAATATCGAATTGCTGCTCGAATGTACGAATCGAGAACTGTATGTCTGTTGTGAAGATACTAAAATCAAGCAGGTTTTCATCAATTTGATCAAAAATGCCATTGATGCGATGGAAAACGGGGGAAATATCATCCTTTATGTTATGGAAATAAAGGAGTCCATTCAAATTCAAGTAATTGATCAAGGCTGTGGCATCCCAAAGGAGCTTCTTGATAAAATCGGTGAACCTTTCTATACAACGAAGGAGAAGGGAACAGGAATCGGCCTAATGGTTTGTTACCAAATCATCGAGAACTACGGTGGTGTTATTGAAATGGATAGTACAGAGGGAATTGGCACGACATTCACGATTACACTTCCGACTGCAGCTAAAAGCTTACCTGTGTAATTCATTCCAGCATTAGTCCGGGGGAGTGGGCGGCATGCCCCTCACTCCCCCACCTCTGCTATCGCTTTATTTTTCAAAATATTTTGATCAATCGTTTGATCTAGTCGTTTAAACAACTTACCTGCTTAATTAGCATCGAACATACTTCCGTTTAAATCCAAGTCTTCCCCGATCTAATTCCTTTTGGATGTTTTCAGCAGCGTGTAAGATGCTACTCTTTTTTTCACCCCGCTTCATTTCAACCGGGCCTATTGCCTTGGCGATTTCAAAGGCCTTTTCATGGCGGGGTAAATAGGAAATTGCAACCGTGTATACAAAATTGTTCATAGCAGATTTTGTCCGTTCCGGTGCATCATAGATCTCATTTTTCACTTTCTCGAGCATTGCTTCAATTTTATCCCCATCAAATTCAGTATCTTTGCGATTTCCCAACAGCCAGCAATAACAGCTCCATCCTGCCGACATCTTTAGCTCTTCACCACTTGCGATCCATTTATCAGCTACCTTTTGGGCGATTGGCGATTCTGATAAGGTCACTGCAACGACATAATCGGAAATCATATAAAAATATGCACCGTCAATCCAACGCTCAAAGTCGTCCTCCGTCATCAGCAGCGGATCAGCAATAACACCAGCAAAGTACATGGCGTCGTAATTGCCCGTTGCATAAAGCTCCTCAGCCAACAGCTGATCTTTCTTAATTTTCCTTGAAAGAGGCTTCATCGCACCTGTCGCCACACCAAAAAGCGGCTCCTTCGCCCCGTTACTCATATATGATTTTTTCGTTCGCTCCTTGCCTAGTGCTTCCAACTCTTGCATAACCGTTTCAAAATCCATATTTCAACACTCCTTTCTCACCTCATTACTGCCATACCTTTTTAATAGACTGATCATCCCATAACGCAGCACTCCTTTTCAACTATTATTATGTATGAATATGATCTGAAAATTTTGGAAGAGGATAGAATTTATTTCGTTGAAGCGTTGAGATTACGCTGGATTGTGCCAGGTTTGTTGGAGATTGCGTGTGAATTTGGCATGATTACGCGGGGGCGCCGGGGATTGCGTTGAGATTACGGTTGATTGCTCATGTTTTGCCGGAGATTGCGCTGAAATTCAGCTTGATTGCGCCTATTTCGCAGAGATTTGCGCTGAAATTCAGCTTGATTGCGTGCGTTTCACCGGAGATTGCGTCAAAATCATTTTTGATTGCGCCTGCCTATAATTGCGCAGCCGATTTGCTTTAGGAGAAGGTTGCACAAGAGCTCATTTCGATCAAAAAAAGCAAATGAAGGAAACAACCATGTGTCTGTGTCTTCACTTGCTTTTTTTGAACGGTATTTTTCGGGCAGGGTTTTCTTAAATAAAAGCCGACTTTTAAGGTGGCGTTTTTTACTATACTGCAACAAAGTCAACTCTTTCACTAATAGATGTCTCAGTTTTCATTGAGGTTGGTGACTTTTTCTTGCTCTACTAACGCTCTTAAGTATGTTAATAAGTCATCCCTTATACCCTCATCTTGTAAGGCAAACTCTAAGGTTGTTTTCACAAATCCAAATTTCTCCCCGACATCATAACGTTTGCCCTCGAATTCATAGGCAAATACACGCTGAATTTGATTGAGTTTTTGAATAGCATCGGTTAACTGGATCTCTCCACCTGAACCTTTTTCTTGTTGATCCAAAAACAGAAAAATCTCCGGTGTTAAAATGTATCTTCCCATTATTGCTAAATTGGAAGGGGCTGTACCCGGGGCCGGCTTTTCAACAAAGTTTTCAACTTGATATCGTCTATTTAATTGTGTAGATGGCTCGATAATGCCATAACGATGCGTCTCATTTTCTGGAACTGTTTTCACACCAATGACTGAGGAGCGCGTTTCATCATGCTGTTCAATCAATTGCTTTAAACACGGTTTTTCACTTTGAACGATGTCGTCCCCTAATAAAACTGCAAATGGTTCGTCCCCAATAAAATTCCTCGCACACCATACGGCATGTCCAAGTCCCTTTGGTTCTTTTTGACGGATGTAGTGAATATCTGCAAGATTAGTAGCATACTGGACTTTATCTAGCAGCTCGGTCTTTCCTTTTTCCCGCAAGTTTTGCTCCAGTTCAAAAGCAAAGTCAAAATGATCCTCTATCGCTCTTTTTCCTTTACCAGTGACAATAATGATATCCTCGATACCTGAAGCTACTGCTTCTTCAACAATGTATTGAATCGTTGGTTTATCGACAATCGGCAGCATTTCTTTTGGCATCGCTTTTGTCGCTGGGAGAAACCGAGTTCCTAATCCTGCTGCTGGAATAATTGCTTTCCTAACCTTTTTCACATGATCCCTTCCTTTTTAAAATAAATTATTCCTATGCTAGTTGCTACCGTTTCCCTAAGGGCAGGGAACGAGCACAAACAGATTTTCTTTATTTCCAGTATAGCATAGCGCATTTGTAAATGATTTTATGTTTTTGTCATTTTTTGGTCGATCAAACTATGAAATCACCAACACTAACAAAAAAGGGAAAGGAGCATATTCCTAACCCTTATGTGACTTTTATCGTTACTCTCTTCCCTCCCCTTGAAAAATCGTAACTTTAAAAGTCTCCTTGTAGTCATAGCCATTGAGATAAATGTCGAGATCATGGAAATAGCGATGGAGATTTCTCATCGCCTCCCGATCATCTTCTTTGGCAACGATTTCAGCATATTCTTTTATCCTATCAAAGTCCATCTGCACGGCTGCGTCCATCACTTCAACATTCTCAAGTGCCCGTATGATAAGCTCTGCTTTTTCCTGCTGTTCCGAGTAACTAGTCGTATCGATTCGTCCCCACCCTAATGTTTCATTATAGAATTTATGCAGTTGACCGATAAAATCATGTCCGTTTTTGAATCCCAGTTCATCATTTTTAAAAACAATGATCGATTCAGACACAGGAGTATTGACCACTTCGGCAGAGAAATCCTGATCCTCCTGCGTTACAGATGGATCAGCTCCACTTGCCTCAGTACTTTTTGCAGTATTTGAAGTTCCCAATAATGACCATCCGATCCATACGCTTAAGCCTAACACAATAAACATTAGAGGGATCAACCATAACCAAAGTTTTAGTTTCATTTCTCCACTCCTTTTTCAAATACTTTGTCGGCACACTCATTAAAGCTTCTCTCTTTATTATAGAAATGGTTTCTATTGTTAAGAACCTAAAGCACGAAAAGGCATTATAAAACTTATCTGCTTAATAGCCCTCTTCCTACAGACTTAAAAATTTCTTTCTTTCCTAATTTTTTAAGAGCGCTTTTTCTCATTTCGCTAAATTCTAGTGGGGTAAAAAAAGTTGTATTGTTGCGGATATTCGTTGGCTCATAAATGACGAGCTCGCCTTCTTCTGCATCACTCGTTATTTCATAAACATCATTGAGCTTTATGCCGGTTTGTACCTGACGCTTTTCAATCGTTCCATCGCCTTTTAACACATAAATATTTCCAAGACGGTTCGTTTCATTCGGGAGAGTTAGTGCATCCTCGACTTCCTTTTTGATCATTTTCACTGAAACATGCGAACCAGTGTAAATAACTTGTTCGCTGTTGTCCTCTTCCACTTCTCCCTCTTTTCCATTCTCTTCAGTGGAGTCTTCTTCGTCATATCCAGACTCTTGATCCAAACCTTCTTCAAACTCGACAATATACTCATACTCACTCTTGACCCCAACCTTCGGATCTGCTTCCGGAGTAGTGGCTATTTTCGCTATCACCCCATCCTTTTTTCCAAATGAGCCCGTGACAACAACCTCCATCCCCTCTTCTATTTCTAGCAGATCTTCTTCCTCGAGAATTCCTTTTACATGCTGATCAGAGGAAATGATTGTCACAACAGGATTCTGCAGTTCATGGGAAATTTCCTTCACCGTACCGGAAATTGGACTTTCTACTGTTAATGTTCCTAAATGATTTCTAGAATTCGAGATCAACTCTTCATACTTATCAATTTCCGCTTCTATTCTGCTTAATTGCAATTCTTTTTCATAAATTTGTGCTTCAATATTGCTGACAGTTGCCTGACTTGTAAAGTTTTCCTCTTCGTCTTTTACCGCCGTGGACAAACTCATTTCAATACTTTCCAGGCTGCTAATATTGTCTTCAAGGGCCTCTTGTTCCAATTGCAGTCTCTTGATTTCCGCTTCAAATTGTTCTATCGCCGCTTCAAAGTCACGAGGTGAATAGGAGAAAAGAGGAGTGCCGGATGAAACTTCATCCCCCTTTTTTACGAAAAATTGTTCAAATTCCCCTGCACCATGCTGGAAATATACATATTCTTCTTGCGCAGAAGTCACAACTCCCGCCCTTTCGGTAGTTAAAACAAGATTTTGCTTTTGGATCAATCTCCATTCATCAATATATTTCGATCTCGCAATTTCGCTGTCTTTTTTGAAAATCAAATAAAAGTTAACAGCAACAAAGAGTGCGATGAATATTATAATCGTCCACTTTTTCCAGTTCATCTTTGCTGCCTCCTTAAAATAACACTTCAAATTTTATATATGAAAAAAGTGCTGTGAAAACCCAAATAAATAATTGAATAGATACAATCAGCAATACTATTATTTTCGGACTTTTCTCGGTTATAACACGCAAATATTTATATTGAACGATCATTACCCAAATAGAAAAGAGTGAAATTTCGCCAAAAAAATGACTAAGTAACTGATAATCTGTGATATATTGTGCCAAGATTCCTAACGAAAACGGAGAGGATGCGTGATCCAAACCAAAATAAAATTGCAGCGGGAAAAAGACGATTTTTTCTATAAGCCATATCCCGGCAACAAAAAGCTGAACGACAACAAGCTTATAGTATTCAATATCGGTAAATATCCAAAAAATTAAGGCTGGCAAGAAAATTAATATTGCTGTCGTTACTGTTGATTGAACAACTTGTCCAATCGCAAAAAAGCCCTTAATCGTTTGGAATTCCGATGGTGTCGTGTCATAGATTAGCTTTGATAGAGACTCATTTCCAATTCCCAAATAAGCGGAAACTCCCGATAGAATGAGGGAAATCAGCAACAACCGTACCGTCCACTTCCAAATACCGTTCAATTTCTCCGCTTTATTGATCTGATGCGCACTCACATAAGGTGAAGTAAGCCCCTTCCAAATTTGCACCTGGTAATACATGTGTTATCCCCCAACTATTTGTCATAATCTGTCTCTACTATTTTACAACAATAATTGGGAATCGGCACGCAATTGCCGACACTACCAAAAAATAGTTCTATCTATTTAGTTGATTGTCATTTTTTAGCGAAAAAAATAGGAGATTCAGAGTAAAATCACATGTTTTTTATGAATTGAAGTGTCCAGGTAGAGAATAGTTTTTGGGGAGGACTATATTCGAGCATTTTTGCGATTGAACAATATTTTGGAACTAACACGATTGACTTGGCGTTTCAGCCCAAGACCTTGGTTTGGTGAGATCCAAAACAATGCTGACTCGTTTCGGAAAAGAGTGTCCTCTTTGGATTTCAGAATTGAACAAGGATTGCGCACGTTTTGGCGATGATTGCGCCGATTTTTGCCCTGATTGCGCGTAAATCGCAATGGATTGCGCCTGTATCGTCTTGATTTGTAAGGGAATCGACTACGATTATGCCAGTTTCAACTTGGATCGCGCGCGAATCGATCATACATATTTTCCAGCTTGCAAAGCTCGTTCACCTTTATCATTGATGATAAAGCATTTTGGGCTTTATTTCGATAATCTTTCCATATCACCTTCTGATTCGATAGAAGGAAAAAATTTCGTGCCATGGTATGAATGAGAAAATGAGCCAAAAAAAAGGCACCCCAAAAATGGAGTGCAAATAATGGAGATTGATTGGTTATTCAATGAAATATAATGTTCATTGAACAATGGCCGCAAACCAACGTAGATATCAGTATGCAGTTTCATAAATTCATTAAAACATATTATGCTTTTATATGAATTCCTCAAATTCAGGCATTTCATAGACTTTTTCCTATGTTTACTCCTATATTCTACCGTTCTTATAATGAGTTATAACAATAGGAATAAAAAAGATATCGCAAATCGGATAAAATGATCATTCATTTCAGATTTTTTTATTTAAATGAACTCTTCACTTGATCCTTCACTTTCCTCTCCTAACTCCATATAAATTTTGGTATAATATAGGAATACGTTATTTTTGCATCCTTGTTGTACACTGCCCATAAATAAAGTATAAATTATGTTATTATATAGCCATTTCTACTGAGAAATTGATTAAAGTATTCAGGTTGGGGGTGTCGATCTTGTCATCGATTCCAGATAAATATAAAGAGCTTTTGCACACGGCAGCAAATGATTTAAAAAGCATCTTATGGTCTGAACGGGAAGACGATGCAAAACTCGTTCAGAAGGGACTGCTTTTATACAGACAAGGCCTCGTTTCTAAAGTTCGCCTTGAGAATGATAGCATTGTTGCCAATGTTCAAGATGTAACCCGTGTCCAAGTAGAAGTGAATCTTAATTTTTTCCAAATAAGCAGTTGTAGTTGCCCTGCTGAAGGAATTTGTCGCCATCAGCTTGCTGCCTTTTTCCAAGTCTTTTCTCAAATATCCCGCGTAACGGAATGGGTCGATCGCTGGAGACAACCGATTCAAGAAAGAAGAACTGCTAAAACTTTAGGAATTCAGCGGGCGAAGGATTTATTGAAAACAGCCGGTTCAACAAAGCCTGATTATGAACAATGGAAGCAGGCTTTTCAATCTAGCTTTGCCTCCATAATGGGGGATCCAAAAGCAACAAAGCCTTATCTCGTTACAGAATTATTTCAAGTGTATTCCCGCAAAATTCGAGCGAGCGCCCCTGTTGAACAGGAATGGAAGCAGCTCTATCAGTTGATTGCCTCCATCCATTCCTTTCAATACCTTTTGAAGTTTAGCGAAGAACAAGCTTTTGCTTTAGAAGACATTCAGCGCTATTATCAAAATCTGTTCTACCAATTAATAGATGATATTGAGGACTTAGTTGAAAAACTAAATGTCCATGCCCTGCCCTTTGCTTTTGACAGCTTTATGGAGAAGCTGAAGGATGATACATACTTGTTGATTACAGGAGAGTCGATATTAGAGTTTGAATCTGCTCATCTCTATGTCATTTTATGGACAAAATTATTTAGAAAAAAACAATGGCATGAAGAAGAATTGCCAAAGGTGTCTGAGCTGACCCGCAAAAAAGAAACACTTCCTGGCCTAATCGCTTATATCCACCAGCATGTCATGTTAAGAAAGGACGAGAAAGCACTGCAAACATTGCAGCTCCTAAATGAGCAGGCGACGCCTTTTATGATTTACTGGTTAGAAAAATTAAGTTCAGGAAGAGAGTGGAAACGAATGGGTCTCTATGTTGACACCTTTTCTACCATGGTTAGACCTTATATTCAAACATTACATGACCATTACGCACGAATGGATTTTACAAGGGTTGCCATCAAAACAGTCGGGGCTTATGCCAAAGAGACAAAAAAGCATGATCTATATGAAAAAATATTAATTCAAGCTCTGCCTTATAGTTATCGGGGCTATGATGAATTTCTATTTGATCAAGGTCTATATGAAAAATGGTGTGATCTCCAAGGATATATCGGCTTTGACATCAGTTCCATTCCAACGGAGAAAATTCGCTTGCTCCAAAAGGAACGTCCCGATGTACTCCTTCCCCTTTATCATCAGTCCATTCAGCAGCATATTGAGATGAAAAACCGGGGAAATTATCGTGAAGCTGTAAAACAACTGAAGAAATTAAGAACCTTGTATAAGAAGTTAAAGCGCCCTGATGATTTCCAGCATTTTTTGGAGCTTCTCTTAGATAAAACAAAGCGACTCCGGGCCTTTCACCAAGAGTGCGAAAGGGGAAAATTAACCCATGCTTAAAACGAATGCCTTAACAATATTGATTGAGCCCGTCGAAAATGGCAAATTCTTTCTAACGGTTCAAAGTGAAGATGAACTTCTCCCGCCCTCTGAATGGAAAGGACTTTTATTCAACCGGCATGAAGAAAGCTATTACGGCACGTTAATTGAAAATGGGGCAAGCGGTGTAACTGTTGATGGCTGGCAATTGGTGACTCTATTGGCCAAGGAACAATTCAATCGGCTGATTGACTGGGATTGGGATGAATGTGGGCAAATTTGTTTAGCTGCTGCCCAGCCTTTATACGATTCCATTCAAGAAAAAGATTGGTTTCCTGATTTTGAGGCGCTTGCAACAAATGAGTTCAAATGGAAGCTCCCTGAGAGGGTGATCAAGGAATTCGCCCCCTCCTTTTGGGAACAATCTATTGGAAATCAACCATTGCAAGCATTCATATCCAATTGGTTCAACGCTTCGTTAAATACTTTTTTTGAAAAAAATCGCGAATGGAAGACAAAGGTTGGTGACAAGCTTAATGCTCTACGAACTCAATCCGTTTCTCCTCAAGCGTTGTCTGCCTATTTTGATGAAGAAACATGGAGTGAGTGGATCGGTCTGAAAGAAAACAACTGTCCGTTCACGATCGGACTGCGCTTGGAAGAGCCTGCTGATATCGATGGTACTTGGGATTTGCAGATTTTTTTACGCGGAAAGAAGGAACAAGACTATATCGTCGATGTTCGTGACGAGACCAATATGCCGAAAAACTGGCTGAATTACCTTGATCAGGTTGAACGGGAAGAAGAAAGATGGAGTAAGCTTTTTCCGATGCTAAAAGGAAGAAAAGGAATTGTAAAAGAGCTTACAGAAGATGAAGCATGGATGTTTTTAACAGAAGCAAGTGAGATTCTCCTTGCCATTGGCGTAGAAATATTACTTCCGTCATGGTGGCAAGCGATGAAAAACGCCAGCATGAAAGTGAAAGCAAGGCTAAAAGGAACGTCCAATAACCGTCCTTCATTTGTTGGGCTGCAAGCAATGCTTGATTATAATTGGCGCTTTTCCATGAACGGCATTGAGCTTTCGGAAGAGGAGTTTAATCACCTCGTGGAGGAAAAACGTCGTCTCGTAAAAATTCGCGGCCGCTGGATTAAGCTCGACCATCGTTTTATTCATCAGATTCAAGATTTAATGAAACGGGCTGAAAAAGAAGGCTTGCATGTCCGTGATTTAATTGAGCAGGAGCTCCTTGTCGATGGATCGGAAAGAGAAGCTTCTGAAGATGATAAGGCTTTTGCCCGAGTTCAAATTGAATTGAATCGTCAGTGGAAGCAAATGATTAAACAGCTTCGCGACATTCATTCCATTCCTATCGCACCGGTTCCCTCCGGCTTTGAAGGTGAATTGCGTCCATATCAAACATTAGGGATGAGCTGGCTTCTATTTTTGCGAAAATATGGCTTCGGCGCTTGTTTAGCCGATGATATGGGGCTCGGAAAAACGATCCAGCTTATTTCCTATCTGCTCGCCGTAAAGGCGCATGAAGGTAACGGATCTGCACTTATCATTTGTCCGACGTCGGTGTTGGGGAATTGGCAGAAAGAAGTGGAGAAATTTGCTCCCGGTTTAACTGTGCATTTGCATTATGGGCCTGCGAGGCTTAAGGATGAAGCCTTTATCGAAGCAGCAAACCGCGCTGATATCGTCCTTACCTCTTACGGCTTAACCCACCTCGATTTGCCCCAATTCGAGAAAGTGCAGTGGAGCACGATCGCCATTGATGAGGCGCAAAATATTAAAAATGCTCATACAAAACAGTCGAGAGCCGTTCGTCAGCTTAAAGGGAAACATCATATTGCCCTTACTGGTACACCAATGGAAAATCGGCTTACGGAGCTTTGGTCGATTTTTGATTTTACGAATCACGGTTACCTTGGAAGCCTAAATCAGTTCCAAAGAAACTATGTTGTCCCAATTGAAAAAGAGGATGAAAAAGGAAAAATTGAAGAACTGCAAACTTTAATTCGGCCGTTTTTATTGCGAAGAACGAAGAAGGATGAGGAGGTCGCTCTCAATTTACCTGATAAGCAGGAGCAAAAGGAGTACTGTCCGTTAACAGCGGAGCAAGCGTCTCTGTATGAGCAGCTTGTTCAAGATACCTTTGCCCAAATTGAGGCGTTGACAGGTTTTGAACGAAAGGGCTTAATTCTCCAACTATTAGGGCGACTAAAGCAACTTTGCAATCACCCTGCCCTTTACTTAAAAGAAGAAAAACCAAAGGATGTTCTCGAACGCTCGCTTAAAATGGAGAAGCTTGCTGAGCTAATTGAGGCCGTTCTCGAGCAAGGCGAAAGCTGTTTAATTTTCACCCAATATATTGAAATGGGGGAAATGATCCGAACATTACTAAAAGAAAAGTTTGCCGTTGAGGCACCTTTCTTGAACGGAAGCATCCCAAAAGGAAAACGAGATGAATTAATTTCGCGCTTCCAAAACCGTGAATTTCCGATTTTTATTTTGTCCTTAAAGGCCGGAGGAACTGGCCTAAATTTAACAGCAGCCAATCATGTCATCCACTATGATCGCTGGTGGAATCCTGCTGTTGAAAATCAAGCAACAGACCGCGCTTATCGAATCGGCCAAAAGCGCTTTGTCCACGTCCACAAATTTATTAGCACAGGCACACTCGAGGAAAAAATCGATGCCATGCTTGAAAAAAAGCAGTCATTAAACGATCAAATCATCCAAAGCGACAGTTGGATCACTGAGCTTTCTACCGACGAGCTCCATGATTTGATTCATTTGTCGTCCTAAAATAAATACGGCGGGTTTTCCCGCCGTAAAAATGAGGGTGCATGAGGATTTGATTGATTCTCTCTAGTGCGGATTTATGGGGGATAAAAATCAGTTTTCGGAATTAGGAAATAAAGGTTTTTTTCTCCTTTTCTCCCTGAGAGGATTCTTCTAAGAGGATGCGTTCTAGTTGAAGGACACGTTTGTGAAGATGTTCTGCTCTTTCGTTCGATTTTCCAACCATCATAATCAGACGTTCAAGTAAAATTTCCAGGCTTTTTTCCCGGCTCACCATCTCGTTCAAGTCTGTAACACCTCTTTTTCCACGTTGGCCACTTGATTTCTTTTACCCTCAAGAAATCTAACGGATTCTGCAATAACCTCCGTGACATATTTGCGACCATCCTCGCTTTCATAAGTTCGCGTCTGTATTCTTCCCATGAGTCCAATCAAAGTCCCCTTTTTGCAATAAAGGGAAAGATTTTCAGCATTTTTACGCCAAATGGTACATTGAACAAAGTCAGCATCGATTTCCCCTTTTTGATTGCGATAGTTGCGATTGACTGCAAGGATAATATTAACGACTGAACTGCCTTCTGTAGTTACCCTCAACTCCGGATCCTTTGTTAGCCTCCCAACTAGTGTTACTTGGTTAATCATGTTCTCAACTCCTTTCATCTGTAATGTCCACATTATAATGAAAGTTTTTAGGTAGGTAAAATAAGGAAAAATACAACTTTCGATAGAACTTTGGGGTAAAATGTTATTTTTCCATTAAAAACGGCCTTGAAGTTGACCATTTCCGTGAAAAATAACAAGAAAAAGGAAAGTATCGACTTTCGACAAGAATCGATCGACACTATTCGACACATTAAATTTGCCATATTTACCGCTTACTTCATCGCTACTTTGCAAAGTTTGCCAAAGGAGACATGCGCATAAAATGGACTGTATGTTATAATTTTTTAAGGAGCTTTGATTGGAGGGTAAAGATGAAGACGTTTAAGTTGATCTCGCTGCAGCTCGTAAAGAAGGAAGAATGGTATGATGTCCCGTTGGTTGATGGATTGATTATTAATAAGGAAGATGATCATCATTCATGGCTCATAGAAGGATATGTAGACAAATCCTTTTATGAACTATTTCATGAAGCGAGCAAAGAAGAAAAAGAACTATTGGTACAGGTCGTCATTTCGAAAAAGGAAAACGAACCTGCCCCTTTTAAAGTAAAAATTCGTTCATTGCAGACCTTTGACAACCACATCAGTGTACTCCTCGAAGGAACCTTGAAAAGATCAAAGAATCAGTATGCCGAGCTACTCTTGGATAGTCTCATTCAAAGAGGTTTGTCTGGTGATGAGCTTATGAATGAGTTTCGAAATGGCATGGTGCGCAAACCGAGATTCAATCAAACAAAATAAGTTTTAGCGTTTCTCAGCTTACAAAAGGACAGGGGCGTCTGTCCTTATTTTTATTTAAACAAAAAAGAGGTGGGTTTTATCCCGACCTCCTTTAATGTAGATATTCCGTTTGAAAAATTTCAACATCTTCTTTAATCTTCAGCTCTAATTGCTGGATAATATAGTCTATGTCTTGTTGTGTATAGTTATAATTGGGAAGTTCTACTCCATAGATTTGGTGGTACATTAAAGAAGCCAATGTTAGCTTTTTCTCACTAGCAGGCATTAGTTGTTCTGCTTTTTTTTTAACAATTCCTTATACTTTTCAATGACATATTTTGCTTCTGTCTTACAAGAATAGTCGAATTCTTCTCCCCATTCCTTCTGTAAACTTTCAATCTCAGCCATTTGTTCCTTTGTTGGTGCTTCGGACAATATTTTATCAATCGTTTCATTGATTTTTTCGGCTAATTGCTCATGGAATGCTGGATCATTTTTCACTTCGTCGCTAATCTTATCATACCAAGATGAACTTCCAGTGATATAGTGTTTCCATTCCTGTACAAATTTTTCAATATTAAATTTTTCTTCGTTCCAGCCAATATCATTCATATATTTTTCAAAAGAAGTGGTAATGGAACGCGTAATACTTATCTTAATGCCAGGTGAAAATTCTTTAAACATCTAGTAAAAGTACCTCCCAAGATTTATCTAAACCGGATTTGATTAAGCTCATCAATACATAAAAAAGCTTTTTATCCATTGATGAATTTAATCCTTACTTTTTCCACTGTATCACAATTGACATAAAACGACAAAATTTTTTATAACTCCAATATTAAATATTAACATATGTTAGTAAATAACACAAAGATTACTGCTAAAAGGTGATGGAAAAAGGACAGGCATTACCCTGTCCTTTTCTCATTATCTATCCTGATTATCTTTATCTCTTACGTCGCGATCATCTTCCATGATTTCTTCATCTGGAGTGTTGTTGTCTTCCACAACATCGCCATCGTTATTTGTGTTGACATCATTATTCCTAGTTCCATTATCATTTGTGATATTGTCATCTACTTGATCTTCCATGTTTCCGCCATTCTCTGGCGGTGGGTCCTGATTGTTATTATTGGCACAGCCAGCAAAGACGAATACAGATAATAGAGCACAACTAAGAAGTGCTAAAAGCTTTTTCTTCATAAGTAAAAGCCCCTTTCAAATTTTTTGGATTTTGACCTCAAATACGGTCTGATGTTAACATGCCCAAAAATTAGAAAAAACTTGCATCTTATGAGAAAGTTTTCTCGATTGTGCATCGAATACCAGAAAAAGTAGTAAAATCGCAACGAATTTGCCCGTTAGAGCCTTTTGTTTGAAGAATTGTAATGATTTTATCCTTTTACAGACAAATTTTCCGGTACATTCGGCATATGCTTAAAATTCGTAAATATGTTTTTACTATTTCGGTCTTTGTTTCATTTTATCGGTCTTTATCAAATTATATCGGTCTTAAAATAAATATATCGGTCTTTACGCAAAAATTATTCCTGTTTCGCCCCGAGGGCAAACATAATCTCCGCTTCGACCGCCAGTTCTCCATCAACCGTTGCCGTCGCCTTTCCTTTACCAAAAGAACCACGAAGCCGCGTCATTTCTACCTCCAAACGAAGCTGATCACCCGGCTTTACTTGGCGTTTAATCCGACAATTATCAATTCCCGTAAAGAAGGCAAGACGTCCTTTGTTCTCCTCCATCTTCAAAACGGCGACTGCTCCAACCTGAGCTAACGCCTCCACGATAAGTACCCCTGGCATAACGGGATAGTCGGGAAAATGCCCATTAAAAAATTCCTCATTTGCCGTGACATTTTTAATTCCTACCGCCCTTTTCCCTTCTTCAATTTCAATGATTTTATCAACAAGCAAAAAAGGATAACGATGAGGGATTATTTCTTTAATTTCATTAATATCAAGCATTTTATTAGTACCTCCTACTAATACTAGGTTTTATATTTATTGTATGGGAACTAGTCTATGAAAGCAAGTGTTAACTTGCCACGTAAAAATTAGACCTAGCCTTCGATAATTTGCCTTATTCGAGGCAGCTTGTATCAAGTCTCATACTAGTTTGTAACAGCACAATTAATGAAAGAATGCCTTTAAATTTGGCATCATATAAGAAAAATACCACAGGATTAAGTTCTGTGGTATTTTTCCTATATGCGTCAGTTTCATACAATGAGTCAAAAAAGCCAGCAATATGCCGGCCTTAAATGGTTTATTCGTGCTCAATCAAATCAATAATATGTGTCCATGTTGACTTTTGAAAGATGTCCATTGCTTTTCCCTCGCCAATGACACTATAACCAAACATCGCTCCAAGAATAACACATACCACTAATGATAAGGCGATTATAAGAAGTCTAAGCCACAGCGGAATAAGGCGAATGCGAATTCTTCTTCGCTTTCCTCCACTGTTTGCTTCTGCTTTTGCTTTTTCCTTCTTTTCTTGCCTTACCTGTTCTCTTGTTTCTGCTACCTTTTGGTTACTATTGTTTAACGACATGTTCTTTCTCCTTCTAACGAATTCCGTTCACAAGCCCCATCATCTGATCTGCAATGCTAACGGATCTGGATTGGAATTGATAGGCACGCTGAGTGTTAATCAGATCGGTCATTTCCTTAGCCATATCGACGTTAGATGACTCTAATGCACCTTGTTGAATCCCAATTTCAGTTCGTAGTGGTCCTACTAAGTCAGTGAGAATGTCATCGATTCCAACATTCAGTTGATCAAAGTTTGTCGGGAGACCATATAAGTTATTACCCTTAGCAATCAAGAATTGCGGCTTGTCTACCTGCACCACTCCAAGATTGAACACTTGCGGCAGACCGTTATTCATCGTAACCGTCATTTGCCCCATGCTATCAATGGTAAAATCTTTTGCATCCGCATTTATATAAATGGGATTATTATTTTCATCGACAATCGAATGTCCATCTGCTGTAACTAATGCAAGTTCATTTTCACTGATTGGCGATAAATAAAATGCTCCATTGCGAGTGTATTGTATCTCTGCTCCCGCATCAGTTTGGACTAATACTTTGTATAATTGGCCTTCTTTTGTCAAAGCCGTATCAAGAAAACGGTCTGAAGGCTTAATATTCCCCTGCGTCATGACCAATTGTATTTGAGCAAGCTTGGCACCCGTTCCTTGACGAATCCCATTTGGAGTCAGACGGTTCACCTCGGCTTGAGCCCTTCTCTGGTTGTTAAACTGCTGATAAATCAACTCGGTAAAAGTCGCTTCTCTCCTTTTATATCCGTTCGTATCAATGTTGGCCATGTTATGAGAGATAACGTCCATTTGTTTTTGTAATTGTGCCAATGTGTTCGTTGCTGTTATCATTGTGCGATTCATATGTTTGCCTCCCCTCTTCCTACATTTCTTTTAAGGATTGTTAGCCAATTCGGCCGACTTCGTTCGCTGCTTTGTCCATGCTTTTATCATAAGCTTGCAGCACCTTCTGATTAGCCTCAAATGCCCGGTATGCTGTTAACATATCGGTCATCGTCCGACTAACATCAACGTTGGAAGCCTCAAGAAAACCTTGCTGAATAGAAAACTCTGTACCTGCCACTCCTCTAACATCAACAAGCGCTGCTCCCGCTTCATTGCGCAGAAGGCCATCGCCTTCCTTGACCATTTGAAAAGGATCTGCAGAATAACCGATCCCTAAAAGGGCTGTTTCGCCGGCCGCCCCTTGAACGAGACCATTAGCATCAACTGTAAAATCTTCACTTGAAAGTTGAATTCGATTTCCTGTCGTATCAAGAACATAATTACCGCTTGCAGTCGTTAAGTAGCCTTGTCCATCCAGTGTAAAATCGCCATTTCTTGTGTAGCGAGTTTCTCCCGCTGCATTTTGTACGGTAAAAAAGATCGAACCAGCATACCCTGTTTCTTCATTTTGCGGCATCACGATATCAAGTAATGCAAGATCCGTTTTTTGTCCCGTTTCGCGCAAGTCACCTTGAATAAACTTCGGCATCACCTCTTGCATATAGACGCCTGTATTAATCGATCCTACTACATTGCTCCCCGGGAGGTTCAATCCTCTTTCAGTTGGAATCCTCTCCTTATCAAAACGCTGCAACAGCATCTCTGGAAAAGCACGCAGCGATGATTGATCCGCTTTAAATCCCGGAGTATTGGCATTTGCCATATTATTGGTCAACATTTCTGTCCGTCTTTGCTGAGTCAACATTCCTGATGCAACCGTATAAAAACCTCTAAACATTCGATTCACCTCTTATGTAAGGTCGTTTCCTTCGCAATCTTCGTCTGCACTATCATAAATTCATTCATCTTCTATTATAAAAAAAATTCGGCGAATAAACATTAAAATTTTGTTGAAAAAAGGCAAAAATACGAAAATGGTGACAAGTACCAGTTCTTCCACTGATTCTCATCACCACGTTGGATAGGCGATAGAGTTAGTTAGCTTCTAACTCTGGAAGCCCCCGTTATTTTCGACTATGCAAAGCGGTAACCTTTGATCTTGTCGATATTGTCAAGCATAATTCCCGTTCCGACAGCAACGCAATCCATCGGATTCTCCGCTACTAGAACTGGAACTTTTAACTCCTCTGCTAGCAATAAGTCAAAACCATGCAGAAGTGCGCCTCCACCTGTTAGGATCACACCACGGTCGATAATATCAGCCGAAAGTTCAGGAGGTGTTCTCTCGAGAACGCTTTTTGCCGCTTGTACAATGACAGACACAGATTCACGTAAAGCAAGTTCAATTTCCTCGGAATTAACTGAAATCGTTCTTGGCAATCCTGATACCATATCACGACCACGAATCTCCATTGATTCGTTTCGTGCTCCAGGGAAGACCGTACCGATTTGAATTTTAATGTTTTCAGCAGTACGCTCTCCAATTAAAAGCTTGTATTCACGTTTGATATACTGAAGAATTTCACTATCAAATTTATCTCCAGCCATTTTAATAGAAGAAGACGTGACAATATCACCCATGGACAGTACAGCTATATCTGTTGTACCTCCACCGATATCTACGACCATATTTCCACTTGGTTGAAAAATATCCATTCCAGCACCGATCGCCGCCACTTTTGGCTCTTCTTCTAAATAAACTTTCTTTCCACCGCTTTTTTCCGCTGCCTCTTTTATTGCCTTTTGTTCAACGCTTGTAATGTTTGTTGGACAGCAAATTAAAATGCGCGGCTTCGAAAGGAAACCTTTCACATTAAGCTTGTTAATAAAGTGTTTAAGCATGGCCTCCGTCACATCAAAATCGGCAATAACTCCATCCTTTAATGGACGAATCGCAACAATATTGCCCGGGGTACGCCCGACCATACGTCTTGCTTCCTCACCAACTGCCAAAACTTTATTATTGTTCTTATCAATTGCTACCACTGATGGCTCATTTAAAACAATACCTTTCCCTTTTACGTGAATCAATACATTCGCTGTTCCTAAATCAATTCCAATATCCCTAGCAAGCATTCCCAAAAATCCTCCTTGAAAAAATGATCCATATCTATTTCTAAATGCACTTAAATCACTAATTCTCCTGATGTTACTACTTTTTTTAATGTAGTCTACCCTAATTTTCAATTCTACCATATTTGACTAAAATATCGTAGTAATTTGTCAAATTTTGAGGGATTTTTAATTTATTTGTCATTATTCCAAGGAATTGTTGAAAAAGGAGCCTTTTATTTGATGGGTTCGCTTTCTAGCTCTTCCTTCTTATACTTCAATTTTGTTGCTTCTCCACCGCGTAAATGGCGAATAGATTTATGATAATCTAAAATTTCTTTCACTTCATTTGCAAGCTCTGGGTTTATTTCAGGTAGCCTTTCTGTTAAATCCTTATGGACTGTACTTTTGGATACGCCAAACTCTTTCGCAATTACGCGAACCGTTTTTTTCGTCTCCACGATATACTTTCCAATCTTGATAGTTCTCTCTTTGATGTAATCGTGCACACCACTCGCCCTCCCTAAATTGGATGTGAGAAGTGTGAAATGAGACTCGCTTTCTCGCTTCATTAAGTACTGCTTCTCCGCATCCTGTAAAAAGGATGCGTCAGAAAGCCATTAGCCCTCTGGTTATCAGGAAATATACATGACCCCAACTATATATCCAATTTTCATTCTCAAACGATTGCTCACCTCAAACACTCTCTTTGTAAGGTTTGTAACAGTTTATTAGCTTGGATAACGGAATATGCACGAAAACCGCAATAGGGACAAGATATATGATATTTTTTTTGAAAAATTTGATAACATCATGAACAAAAGCGCGGGGAGCCTTCGAAACCATTAAAATTCAAAATGTTCCTGCACTGATTATTCAAAGTTGTTTTCCTACGTGTCATCAACGTACAACCCTTGAAAGAGTCGATTAAGGAAACTAGAATTCTTCTCGTAGGTTGTAAAATCCAAGGACGAACGTTCAGGATTTGGCTGCTTAAAGCTAGGTGTAGATAAAAAATTCTCTTCAACAAATGAATTTTTATAATTTCTGAGAAGATAAAAAAATCCAGCTCAATTACTGAGCTAGACCATATGCAAACAAATACGCAAGCTGTTACGGTCCTGCTTAACAAGACTTTATCCATGCATTTTGCATGGACAAAGTGTTAAACCTCCTCCATTTTCTTCGTTACATCCATCAATTCACCCCATGTATCATAACCACGTTGCTTAAATTGCCAGAGTAGTTCAACGAAGAGGTACGCTGTCGTTAACGCATCGCCTAATGCTGTATGCCGCTCGTAAATCCTTGTACCAAAAATTCTCGCGTACCGTTCTAAATCCCTCATATCATATGAGGGAGCGATAAATCCAATTAAATCAAGAGTATCAATGGTATATAAATGTTTTAAATTAAATTTTTCTCTTTTTAATTCGGTTTTTAACACAAGAGCATCAAAACTAATATAATGTCCGATAAGACAAACCGTCTCTTCCGATTCGACAAAGTCGAAAAAGCGTTCTATTGCTTGTAATGCGGTTGGCGCATTCTTTACTTTTTCGTCTGTTATCGACGTTAACTCCGTTATTTCCCGAGAAATTTGTCGCTTCGGATTCACATATGTTTGAAAAACTTTATCCTCACGAACATTAAAACCTTCAATCATCACTGCCCCTATCTCAATTAATCTGTCTCCCGAGGATACGAGAAAACCTGTCGTCTCCGTGTCGAAGACAATATATTTTAAGCTTTCTAACGGAGACGCTAATGGAATATCACGATAGATTAAAGGGCAGGAAATATTTCTTCGTTGAAAAAACATATATCCTCCTTGATTATTAAAGCGAAAAATGATTGAAAACAAGAGTTTGCAACTCTTTTAATGTTTTAAGACTTAAAATCAATTCCTTCTTCTCTCGTGAAGATAATTTTGCAAATTGGAGAACAGAAGTTAATTCCTCGCCGTTTTTCACTTGTTCCCAACGCTGCTTCACATATAAGGACAGAACATAGTTTGCCGCTTCCTTTAAATCACGAGAGAAGCTTTGAGAAATGACGCCTCTTTCTGTCAACTTCACCATTTTTTCAAAGGAGGTTCCTGATGGGCTTCCATGTAATAAAGCAAGAATTTGCAAGCTGTGGTGATAAGGAAACAGGACTGACCTTTTTATATCAAGTTGCTTTCTTTCTATCCGAAATAGAACTCGAAATGGCTGCTCAAGAGTGGAAATAGGATGTTCTCTTTCAACTTGTGCCAACCGATAGAGAAAGATTTTCGCTTTTTCCAGCAAATTGATCATCATTTTTTCAAATTGACGGTGAAGTTCTCTATTACCTTCTATGAAACGATAGGAAAAAAAGTTTTGCGCAAGCAGCAAATTATCGCGAGTAGATTGCAGACTCCATGTCCGTAGCCGTTCTTCCCAATCAGCAATTCTTCCTCTCCATTGTGCCTCACTGCACATCATCAATCCTTGGCAACGGGCATAACCGGCCTTTTCCATATAGAGTGTAATTTCCATTCCTAATAATTGGTAATACTCATCTTCATCCCCTTCATAAACAAGGAAATGATCCTGATCAGTTAAAATAAATTGCTCGCCGCGGCCACTGCTTCCCATTTGATAAAAGGCAAAGTTGCCTTTCGCCTTATAGCCTTTCTTCTCAAGCGTTTTGATTGCCAGTTCAATAAGGCGAATGACTAAGCGATCATATAGCTTTGTGACAATATCTAAAGTTCGTTGAATAGGAATCTTCTCTCTTAAAAGAATATCCAATACAGCATAAATAGCATTTTTTATATGACTTATATTGGATTCATCTGCTTCAGTAATTTGTTTAATTGTCTTCATGACACTTTCGTTTTCTTTTCGCAGTAAATCAGACAAGGTGACAATCCCAACGACCTCGTCATCCTCTATAACCGGTAAATGCTTCACTCCCTTTAAAAGGATGAGCGAAAGGGCATCATCATAATATGCTGTTTTTGCTATCGTAATCGGCTCCTTCGTCATTATCTCAGCCACTTCCTCAGTTAAAGCCACTCCCTCTGCCACTACTCGTGCCACAATATCTCTTTCTGTAATAATCCCCCTTAGTTTTTTGCCATCCATCACAAGAATGGAACTCGTCTTTTCTACATCCATCTTTTTAGCTGCTGCTGCAATCGTTATTTTCGAGGGAACTGCGATGACTCGCTCCGTCATCACATCCTGAACTCTGGCCATGTATGAGTGATGTTCATCGCGAGCCTGCGCTGTTTTGATTTGTTCAGCCAATGATGCGTACACATCACGCAAACGAACCGCAACCTGTGTCAATAAATAATCGCGGACATAAGAATCTTCCCACCTTCGCGCAATCACAGTGAAAGGAATATGCAGTGCTTTTACATCACTGAGCGCACGAACCTCGACGGTCACCTCCTCCTTCATTGGCCGAGGAACACCTAGAAAATCAGCTAAGCTCGAAAAACCGATCAACTCTCCTTTTTGAACAATCTCCAAAACCTCATGTTCAGCATTGAGTTCGTTTTCAATATAGACCTCTACCGTTCCTTCTAAAATTAATATTAACCCCTCCCGATGTCGATCCTTGCGGAGGAGGATCCTTTCCTTCTCATAAATCTTATATGAACAATCCTCAATAAGGGAAAGGGCTGTGCCAACCTCCACCCCTTGAAAAAAGGGGTGGAATTGCACAGCCTCAAGCAACTCCTTAGCCTTGTTTTGGTTCTCCATCATGCATCCAAACCTCGCCATCTTTATAGACCATCTGCTCCGGATAACGTAAATTGATTACTTCATCCTGTAGCTTTTGCGCTGGTGCTTCAGTTGATAAAGAAACAATAATATTGGCTAAAAATCCGGCTGCTGCTCCAAAGACCCCAGCACCTGTATCAATGATTCCTAGAATCGTAAAACCTCCATATTTAGCAGCAAAAATATAGCTTAAGGTTACCGCTAATCCAATTAATAGACCGGCAATAACTCCTTTCGTGTTGGAACGTTTCCACCAAACTCCAAGCACAAGTGCCGGGAAGAAGGTTCCGGACGCAATCGCAAATGCCCATGCGACAATTTGGGTTATCACTCCTGGCGGATCTAAAGCGATAAATCCTGCCAATAACGTGGCGATAACGATTGACCAACGGGCAACTAATAAACGGTTTTTCTCAGTTGCTTGTGGCTTCCATACACGATAGTATATATCGTGAGCGAAGGAAGAGGATAGCGAAATCATCAATCCACCGGCCGTTGAAAGGGCAGCCGCCATTGCGCCAGCAGCTACAAGGCCGATGACAAACGCTCCTAAGTTGGCAATTTCCGGAGTCGCCATTACGACAATATCATTGGAAATAATAAGTTCGCTCCATTGCAAGATACCATCACCATTCGTGTCAGCCACTTGAAGCATTCCTGTATCCACCCAGGATTTTGTCCATGCTGGAAGCTGACTAATTTGGCTTCCTGCCACCTGTGTCATTAAAATAAAACGGGAGAAAGCCGCGTAAGCAGGTGCCGATAAATAAAGAAGACCTATAAACAGCAATGCCCAAGCTCCTGACCAGCGAGCCGCTTTCATTGTAGAAACCGTGTAGAATCGAACTATTACATGTGGCAACCCAGCAGTACCTGCCATTAACGTAAACATTAACGCAAGAAACTGCCACTTTGTTCCATTCGTGAATGGAGCAAAATATTCAGAGATACCAAGCTCTCGATCCAGCTCTCCTAATTTGCTAATAACTTCCCCGTATGATATCCATGGAATGGGATTTCCCGTAATTTGCAGTGCCATAAATATGACTGGAATTAAATAGGCAATAATCAAAATGAGATACTGGGCCACCTGCGTCCATGTGATTCCTTTCATTCCTCCAAAAGCTGCGTAAAAAGCAATGAGTACAACCCCGATCATCGTACCAATTTTTGCGTCAATTTCAAAAAGACGACCAATCACAACACCTGATCCTGAAAGCTGTCCGATTGAGTACGTAAAACTGATAATGATGGTACACACCGCCGCGATCACACGAGCAGTATGACTGTCATACCGATCACCAATAAATTCCGGCACTGTGTACCGACCATATTTCCGTAACTGAGGTGCTAATAAAAATGTGAGAAATAAATATCCTCCGGTCCAACCCATAATATAGGCTAAACCATCATATCCTAGAATCATCACCGTTCCAGCCATTCCGATAAAGGAAGCGGCGCTCATCCAGTCAGCACCGATCGCCATCCCATTGAATATCGGTGGAACGCCACGTCCTGCTACATAAAATTCAGATGTCTCCTTAGCCGTATTATAGAGTGCAATTCCAATATATAATGCAAACGTTGCTAGAATAATCGCTAATGAGATAATGAATTGTCCATCCAAATGAATTCCCCCCATACAATAGCACTATTCGCTGATTACTTATTTTATTTTCTTTTCTCACCATCTCAGAAAAAGATACTATTAATGCTCCAATGTTGTTCCTGAACTGATTTGCTCATTTTTGCTTTCATCAATGCCATATTTTTGATCAATTTTATCTCCAAGCTTGGCATTGACAAATAGCAAGATAATAAAGGTTAGGATTGCACCTTGAGCTCCCATATAATAATGAAGCGGGAAGCCCATAAACGTAATCGTACTCAATGGCTCAGCAAATAAGACCACACCATAAGAAACAATAAACCAAATAATAAAATAAATAATGATGTTACGATTTTTCTCTCGAAAATAGCGATCGGCAACAGCCTTATCGATTTTCTTCATTTTTCCACCTCCAAGATTGTCTTCTTTGTAAAAGTACTCCAAAATGACAGACCTCTCCCTTTTTTAGTCCCCCTTTGCTTTAATATTTATAATTCTTCAAAAGCATTTTAAAGCGCTTTCAAAGTAATTACTTTTTTGAAAATACCTTTAATTCAAGCTAAAAATGAACTTCAACGTTTCAATGAATGGTAAGGGAACTAGGGCTACTTGAATAATGAAATAGACGATGATGGATAGGAATGGGATAACTAAGAAGATGGTTTTTTTCTTACGTAGTGTGACTATTAAGCATATGGCTGTCAGTGCAATAAAAAAATAAAATGCCATCAAATTCCCCCTTTGTTTTTGAAAATGCTTATTGTGGATATTAACTAAAAGTTCTGTATAAATTAAATATTAAGAAAATTTCGTAATATCATTATCTATTTAAATGAATTGAAGGTCAAGCAAAAACTTGTAAAAAAATGGTCAAATTTTTAAGCAGGTATTAAAAGGAGGTACTATTACGAAACACGAAATTTTTTGCTAAGTGTAACTTGCCATTCTGCTAAAATGCAAAAAACCCGCCAAGGGCGGGTCAAAATGACAAATTGTCTTATGCATCAGAAGACTTTGTTGTTTCTGTCTCTTCATCATTCGAAGATGCACCATCTTCTTCTGCTTCATCTTCTGTTGAATCGTTGTTATCTTTTTCTTCGCCGTTGTCAGGATTAACGTCTTCTTCTTCAGAAGCACCTGTGGACTCATCAGCCTTTCCGCTGTCATCAACATTTTCTGTTAAGCTTGCTTCCTGTAGAGCACTTAATGGCTTATTGAAATAATCGAGCGGATTGACAGCTATTCCATCCTTGCGAATTTCGAAATGCAGATGGGTACCAGCTTCTTCGTTATATAAGCTTTTCCCAGCTTTAGCAAGTGTCTGTCCTTGGTCTACTTGGTCCCCAACCTTCACATCAATATCGGTTACAGATTGATATTGTGTTACAATACCTTTGTCATGCTCAATTTCGATTACGTTTCCTAATAAAGCATCTTCTGCAACATTTGTAACCTTACCACTTAATGCGGCTACAACATCAAACGATTCACCGTTTTCCATCGTAATGTCAATACCGGTATTCGGATGAAACGTATTATTATAGAACACCAATGCCGCTTCCTGTTTATCTTCCGAAGCATCGTAATCATAAAATTCTTTTTGAATGACTACAGAATCCGGATCCATAACAGGCATTGCAAAGTTTTCCATTGATCTGTTAACTTCCAAAGCAGGTTCATCATATTTGCTTGAAAGATCAGTTGCCTCGTAATCGATTTGATCATCTGTTGTATTATTGTTACTATTTTGGAACCAAAGAACCGCGGTTAGAATGATTGCAGCACTTGCAATATAAACGCTAGGGTAAACCCAACGCTTTTTCATGAAGCGCTTAATCTTTGAACCTTGAGAAGATTGTTTCTTTTCTTCCTCTCTCATTTATCATCACCTCAGCAATCATTCTGAACAGATCATGATAAATATATACATTTCGAAAAAAATTTTTTAATCTTATTTTTCGACAAAGAGTTTGGAATTATACAAAGAAATGAAAAAAAGTTTTAAAAAAAATCAAATCAAAGGGGAAATCTTTCTTGCAGAGCATCTTAAAATGGTTCATTCGTTTTTTACCTTTTATTTATATGATGATGATTTGGGTGATGTCGAGCATGCCAGCAAACGCTATTGTCGAGCTTCCCCACTCTTCGACTGATCGCTTTATAAAAGAATCGCTACACTTAGTAGAATTCGCGATTCTTTATTTACTATTGGTCGCTGCACTTCTAACAACGGGAAAGTTTTCGCTGCGCTGGAGCTTTATTTTTGCTGTCTTCGCTTCTTTATACGGTTTGGTCGACGAGATACATCAATCCTTTGTCCCTGCTCGCTCAGCTACGGTAATTGATGTCGTTAAGGATGTTATTGGGGTCATTGTCGCTGCTTATTTTGTTCATCGTTCTTATCGTAAGCACAAGTTCGAACGAATACTGAAATATTTTTCATAAGCGGTCGTTTTCTTTTTATGGCCTTCGCAGAATTACTTCGTTTATTTTCGTAAAAAAAGGCAATAAAAGTTCGAATTGGACATATTCAGTTCCGGAAGACAAAACCGAGTACCCTTTTCGAGTACTCGGTTCCTGCTTCTTTATTTACTTGCCGTGATTTTCGACAACAATGTTTTCGTCGTGTCAATCGTTGCTCCACTGTAATAGTGTTCGACGATTTCCTTGTAGGTTTTCCCTGCCTTCGCCATTTCGTTGGCGCCAAACTGGCTCATTCCCACTCCATGTCCGAAGCCTTTTGTATTGATCACGATATTATCGCCTTTTCTCTCCCATGTAAAATCGGATGATTTCAACTCTAGTTTAACCCTGATATCCTTGCCTGTTAATATTTTTCCGTTAATGTCGACCTTGCCAACGCGATTTCCTTTTGTTTTCTCAATAATTTTCCCTACTTCGGAAGCATCTGTTAATTGAACACCTAGCTTTTTCTCAAAGTCGGCGACAGAAATAATCTTTTGCCCATTGAATTTCTCTGTATTTACGTCCCAGGGACTTTCCACACTTTTTAAATAAGGAAGCGGGCTGCTCCAATAATCTTCTGAGTTTTCTGTATAGCCATTGCTTGTGGAGAAAAAAGCAGCATAGATCGGTTTACCATCGTAGGTTAATACTTGACCACTCGTTGCTGCTACGGCCTCTTTAATTTTCTTCATTCTCCATTGGTAATCTTTATTCCACTCTTTTCTTAGTTCTTCATCACTTTTAAAAACTTGGTGATTCTCTGTATCTGTTACATCTGCTCCTTCAGGAACCCCTGATTTTTCACCACTCATTAAATGATAAAGGTAATAGGTTCTTGCCGTAAGAGCCTGGGCTTTTAAAGCCTCTAATTCAAAATCAGTCGGCATTTCTGCCGCCACTACACCTGCAATATAATCCTCTAGTGGGAGGTTTTCAATTTTTTCCTGGCCTACACGGTAGACAGCCACCTCAACAGCAGGCTGATCGGCAATTGCCTCTGTTTCTTTTAACGCTAGCTCTTCTCCTAATTTCCCTGTTGTTTTTTCCATAAAAGGGAGGACGAGTAAAGTAGGAATCATGAGGGTGACAGCAAATAATACAGCAGCTAGAACTACGATTGGTTTCATTTTTAACATTCTTCTTGAGCCTCCATATGTAAGTTTCGTTAGAGTAGAAGTACTCTCCTTTCATACATATGGGGGTGGACAAGCTAATATGTACAAATTTTTAAACCTTATAAAAATTAAGGGAAAATGCATAATTTTTTCAGTCATAAACCAAAATAGTCTATGTTGGTATTTAGAGAAGAAGAGAAGCGTATGACGGCCTTGCGGAGATGCTTTCCTTTTGATTGGGGTGCAGGCTCGTCTCCAGTTGACTTATCGGGGCATTTTCAGTTTATTACTCAAACATCAACTACAATAAAAAAAACCGCAAAAATGGACACCCATTTCACGGTTTTTATTTTAATTATGCATTTAAATCAGCAACAAACGCTTTCGGAAAGGATGGTGTTTCTTCCACTGCTGAAACTCGTTCAATATCGGCACCTAAAACAGCGAGCTTTTGATGGAAGTCAACGTACCCTCGATCAAGATGCTTTAATTCTGTGACCCGAGTCACACCATCTGCAACTAATCCTGTTAAAATTAGAGCAGCTGCAGCCCGGAGATCTGTGGCAGCTACTTCTGCACCTTGTAAATTACACGGTCCGTTTAAAATGACAGAACGACCCTCAATTTTGATATCGGCATTCATTCTGCGGAATTCTTCCACATGCATGAAGCGATTTTCAAATACGGTCTCTGTAATCATACTTGTTCCATTTGCATGTAATAGCAAAGCCATCATTTGTGATTGCATATCTGTTGGGAAGCCAGGATGCGGCATTGTCTTAATATCGACAGCCTTAAGCTTCTCAGGCCCAATAACTCTTAGACCGTCTGCTTCCTCCTCAAACATAACACCCATCTCTTCCATTTTTGCAATGAGAGATGTTAAGTGTTCTGGAACCGCACCTCTCACTAATACATTTCCTCCCGTAATAGCCGCTGCAACCATGAATGTTCCAGCTTCAATTCGATCAGGAATAATTGTGTGATCAGCACCAAATAGAACGTCAACACCTTCAATGCGAATCGTTCCAGTTCCAGCGCCACGTACTTTTGCACCCATTTTATTCAAGAAGTTAGCTAAATCAACAATTTCCGGTTCTTTGGCAACATTCTCAATGATCGTAGTACCTTGTGCTAAAGTAGCAGCCATCATAATATTTTCTGTAGCACCAACACTTGGAAAGTCCAAGTAAATCTTGGCACCATGTAATCGGCCATTTGATTCTGCTTCAATAAAGCCATTTCCTACTTTGACCGTTGCCCCCATTGCCTCAAAGCCTTTCAAATGCTGGTCAATTGGTCTCGACCCAATCGCACAACCGCCAGGAAGTGCCACACGAGCACGGCCATTTCTTGCAAGTAATGAACCCATTACTAGAACTGAAGCACGCATTTTACGAACATATTCAAATGGTGCCTCGACTTTTAACTCTCTAGATGCATCGACAGTGACTTCATTATTTTTAAACGTCACATCGGCGTTTAAATAGCGTAATACCTCATTGATCGTGTATACATCGGAGAGAGTTGGCACATCACGAATTACGCTTTTTCCGTCACTTGCTAATAATGATGCGGCAATAACTGGCAAAACTGCATTCTTTGCTCCTTCAACTTTAACAGAACCGCTTAGCCTTCTACCGCCGCGGACGATGATTTTTTCCAAGTGTATTCCCCTCCGCGTCCAATTTCTCTATATTAATATTCAATCGTTATGATTGGTGTGCCAACTACAAGGGTAGTCTTTGCGCCCAATCCTGTAGTTCGGATTCCAAGTTGTAAATTCATATCCTGATTATTCGTTGTTAACCCATTGGTAAATTTTGGTGAATAAGCAGATGTCGAGATAAAATCTGTTTCATTTAGTGATTCAATTTCTGTTGCCTCAAACTTGTCAAGTAGTCGATTTACAGTAAAAGGCAAAGACGTATTTATCTTATCATTGAAATCACCTTTTACACAAGTGAAAATTGTGGGTTTTTCTCGAAATATGTCAGATAAGAGTGCATTAAGGTCCTCTTTTATAAATTGCTCTGTTTTTCGCGTAAAATTCTTGCCTTGGATTTCATAAATAATGTAAGTTTGTGGGTTTTGATCTGTGAGGGTAGATAAAATCTGAATGCTCTCTTCCATTGTTTGATTCGATGTTTTGCTCGCTTTTGATTCCCATTTTTCAGAATCAGAATTAGTCTCCCATGTCCAATCTGGAAAGACGTTCTTGAGGTGTCGAACAAGATCCTGAATATCCTCTGGGCTGTTTGCCGTTATTTTTTCTCTTGCATGTAAAGACCATTCATTAATATCTATATTCTCACCCTTTAAAACTGTCACTATTGATAAAAGGTCGTGCATATTTTTGGTATTTGCGAATTTTTCCCCAGCTTGAACAAAAGTAACTCCTATGATTACCACTACAACAATAAACGCCATCCAATTTCTCTTCATCTTTTAATTCCTCCCCTTAATACCATTGTTACCAAGAAGAGAATAAGCATACTGAAGAGTTATCGTCACTTTTTGACAAATATGCAAGCTTTTAAAAAATGACGTATTGATTATGTTCCAACGAAGGTTGTTTCTTTTTTCATTCACCTGAATCGATTTCATAATATACAACCGGTCTTTAAAAAACGAACAATATTGAGTTTAAAGTCATTTATATCCGCATAATACGAATTAAATATCTGTAATAGTTCATTCATGTTCGTTTTTTAACTTGAAGTGCGCAAGTATGAAATTGACTCACCTAAGTATCACTGGATGGCTTAATATGTTTAATTTATCACACAAGGAGAATTGTATCGAATAATCCCATAAATAAAAAAGGCAGGATGACCTATCTTTTGTAAGATTATTTCCCCATTTATCCAAGCTTAAAGCCCTGTTTTGAAAAATATTTTCCAAATAGGCAGTCTTCTGTCGTGTTTTTTCGAAAAAAGGTTTCCATGATTTGTGTTCGATTTGCCTTGTCTAAAATTGCTCAAGTATGAACATTTTTTTACATTACTGAAAAATCATTGGCAACTGCTGGGACCACAATAGGTAATCCAGGAAAAAATTGCTTACGCTAGAACCAATAATAATAGACAATAATATAAATAATACTCGTGCTTGAAAAACATGGTTTGCTCGCAAAAATTTATCAAAATTTAAGCTCTGCAAAGCCCACCAAGCTAATGCAATAAAACAGAGATGTGAAATAATACTGATCAGTGCTTGGTGCCCAAATCCTGAAGTCATGGACTACTCCCCCTTCTTTATCAAGCTAGCATACATCGTTCACATTCGCAAACGTACCCTTCTATTTGACGTTTATGTTACAAAAAGGTTTCAGTTATTTTTATTTTTTACAAAATTTATTTTCGATCCTATTTTTACTGTTGTCCTCATATAGGAGGCAAGTTTTGTCGACATTTGGCGTAGGATACTCTCAGCCCTTCTTTCCTCGGTCTGAATGTGTGCTTCAACCAAAGACCTTCAGCTCTTCTTTCCTCTGATCGAATACCCGCTCTAAAAGGCCGTGGGCACTCCAACTAACGCTGTCTGAGTGAGTATCAGAACTTAATTGCTTTTTTGTTTGACCCACTTTTTCCTCTCAATTGACTCTTACATTAGGCAGCACGACAGCTGCTAACGTTATCAACATGAAAAGAAGGGGCCCCCTTCCCCTTCTTTTCGCGTTCTATTATATAAATCCCCTTGTTCATTTTCTGATTCCCCCAAATCAGAAAATACCCGTTATTGAAAACCACCGAAGTTGGTGTGGAAGAAATCAAGCGCCGTATTTGGAAAAAATCCAAATGCAATCGTTGCGAGGACACATATTCCAATTGCTACACCAATACCGACTGGTATTTTCTTTTTTTCCACTTCCCCATCTACCGGAGATGGTCTAAAGAACATTTGCGTTAAAATGCCAAAATAGTAGAAGTAAGAAACGACCGTTGTGGCAATCATTAGTGCTGCCAGAATATAGTGTGCTGGTTCTGATATTAACGCTCCCATGAAAATGTTTAATTTTCCGATAAACCCTGCGGTTCCCGGAATGCCTGCCAGTGAAAGGATAAATACTCCCATTGCGACAGCGAGCCATGGTGTACGTTTGTACATTCCTGCAAATTGGGCAATATCCTCGTTGTCGTTATTTGCTGTCATTAATTGAATCACAGCAAAGGCTCCTACGTTCATGAAGAGGTATGCTCCTAAGTAGAACCAGATGCTCTCGAACATAAAAACCGACATCGAAGTGACAGCGACTAATAAATAACCGGCGTGGGCAATACTTGAATAAGCAAACAGCCGTTTAATATTGCGCTGACGCAAAGCAATAACATTTCCAACAACCATCGTGACTCCTGCTAGAACAGCAATGAAATCTTGCAGCTTGAACAGCAACGGAGTAACTGAATCAACACCAGTAGCTCCAGCCTGCGTATTGGAAAACACGATGACAACCATTCGAATTAAAATGACAAATCCTGCTGTTTTTGACACAACACTTAAGAAAGCTGTAACAGGAGTTGCCGCCCCTTGGTAAACGTCCGGTGCCCACATATGAAACGGAGCTGTGGCCAGCTTAAAGGATAAACCAACTAGTAGCATGAAAAAAGCAATCCCCATTAAATAGCTGTATTGAGAATTATTCAATTGAGGTAGAACGTTTGTCATTTCCGCTAAATTCGTCGTTCCGGTAATCCCGTAAAGATAGCTCATTCCAAAAAGAGTAACGGCTGTGGCAATACTTCCATTAATGATATATTTCATCGCTGATTCATTTGATGGCAGATGCTTCTTCCGAATTCCCGCTAAAATATAGGAAGAAAGGGAAAGAAGCTCTAGACCAACAAACAACGTAATTAAATCACCACTTGAGGACATGATCATCGTACCGAGCAAACCGGCCAATAATAGGTAGTAGAATTCCCCTTTAAACTCTTCCATTCCTTCTTTTGGTCTATAGCCTATCGCAAGGAGCATAATTAGAGCCGCTCCGATGAGCAAAAGAAGCTTGAATACCTTCGCAAATGCGTCTAGCTTAAATGTATCGTATAAAATGGTGACCGTATCTACGGCAAATAAATTCATTAACGCTGCAAGTGCTGCAAGTATACCAGCAAAACCGACCCAGCCAAGAATCCTTCTATCAAAACGCTTCGGTGCGAAAAGGTCTACTATCGATAAAATGGTCGCAACTCCCAAGATGATAAATTCCGGAGCCATCGCGCCCCATTGATATGATAAAAGCGTATCTAGATCCATCTCATCAACCCCCTAACCCAAGCATGATAGTTTCAAGTGTGGAATGGAGCGGATCGCTTAGTACACTTGGGTAAACACCAATCAAGACAATTAGCGCCAACAGCGCAACAACTGGAATAAATTCAACTGACTTTAAATCAGACACTGCTATAAAATCACGATTGGCTCTTCCATAGGTCATGCCAAGGACAGCTCGGAGTAAATAAACAGCCGTCATAATAATCCCTATACAGCCAATGGCAGCGAGAATTGGCATTTCCTCGAACAGTCCGAGAAAGGCCATAAATTCACTAACAAAACCCGACATTCCCGGCAAACCTAACGACGCCATAGCACCGGCTAACAAAAAGCCTGCAGCCAGTGGCATTCCTTTCGCCATCCCACCAAGGTTTGCAATCGTCGATGTGTGGAATCGTTCGTAAAAGACCCCTACTAAGAAGAAAAGAAGGGCGGAGATCAATCCGTGTGAGACAACTTGGAAAATGGCTCCTTGAATTCCTGCTTCATTGAGAGCACCTAAACCAATCAGTACGATCCCCATATGGGATATGGACGAGTAAGCAAGAACCATTTTAAAATCGCTTTGCTTAAAGGCAAGAAATGCCCCGTATAAAAGGTTCACGACTCCCAGTACGGCAAGTAGTACGGCGATAGATTTAAACTGCTCCGGGAAGATTCCCATTCCGAAACGAATCAAACCGAAGGCGCCAATTTTCAATAAAATTCCTGAGTGAAGCATCACGATCGCTGGCGGTGCCTGAACGTGAACCCGCAGCATCCATGTATGCAACGGAAAGATTGGCAGCTTTACACCAAAAGCAATAAGAAGGGCAATTAGCAAGCCAAATTTCAACGTCTCAGAAAACGGCGCAACAGTATTTGCATTCTCTACGGCCATCAGCTGTGCCAGCGCATCAATATTTGCTGTTCCTGTTCTTGCAAACAGAACCATGATCACGATTAAAAGGATGGCCGACCCTAAGCCGTTATAGATTAAATAACTATAGGCTGCTTTTTCCTTTTCGAAATAACCCCATTTTCCAATCAGGAAAAACATCGGGATCATCGTAATTTCAAAAAAGATGAAGAAAAGAATAAGGTTTTGAGCAGCAAATACTCCAAGCATCCCGACCTCCAATAAAAGGAATAACATGAAGTAGCCTTTCCATTCTTTTTTAATATGAATGGAGGCAATGGCGGCGAGTGTAGAAATAACTGCCGTTAAGACGATTAATACTAAGGAAAAACCATTTAAGCCTAATTCATAGTCAATTTTAAATAAGTCAAAGGCCTCATAATCCCCAAAGCGAATCCATTCGATTTGAATATCGTATTTCTTTAAATGATCGCTCCCTCCAATAAAGGCGACAAGCGCTAGCACAAGAGCAGGGAGGGTTGCTAAAAAACCGACTGCTTTAATCGCTACTTCTTGTGTTTTTGGCATAAGAGCAAGAACAGCTATTCCTAAAAGAGGGGAAAACACTAGGATAGAAAGAAAATATTCGTTCATTTTAAGTACCCCCCTGTTAAAGCAAAAATCACAATCAGGACAGCCAATCCAACAAAGGCCACTGTTCCATATGCTTGTACCTGGCCATTTTGAATTTTAGAGCCAATGATGCCAAGCCCATGAACGATTCCAGCCACCAGCTTCACTAATCCTTCGACAATGAATGTTTCAATGAAGCTAAGAACCGCTGTGAAGCCTTTTGTTGCTTTCACTACGGTTAATTGATAAAACTCATCGATATAGTACTTGTTATACAGCACATTGTACGTAAGCGGCATTCTTACCGTCAGCCAGTCTCTTTGAATTGATTTTTTACCATAGATGAGCCATGCTAAATAAATTCCAAGTAGAGACACCACTGTTGCCACAATCATAATCCATGCTGGACCTTCAATATGACCATGCCCCAATGCGTCATTATCAGCAACAAGCCAGTCTCCGAGGAAGGTACCAAACCATGGGGTATTTACATAACCCGCTACAATCGCTAAAATTCCAAGAACGATCATCGGGAACGTCATGACAGATGGTGACTCGTGGACTTCTTTCTGCTTGCCGCGAGCATCCCCGGTAAAGACCATAAAGAATAACCGGAACATGTAGAACGCGGTAAAAAACGCAGCAATGACAGCTAGCCAAAACAAAAATGTATTCCCATGAACCCAGGTTGAAATTAAAATTTCATCCTTACTGAAGAAACCGGAGAATAACGGAACCCCGCTAATCGCCAGCGTTCCAATTAAGAATAACGGCCCCGTGAGCTTCAGTTTTTTCCAAAGACCGCCCATTTCCTCTATATTTTGCGTGTGTACCGCATGAATGACACTACCAGCAGCCAAGAACAGCAATGCTTTAAAAAAGGCATGTGTCATTAAATGAAAGACACCCGCAACATAGCCTGCCGATCCTAAGGCCAGCATCATATAGCCAAGCTGACTGACAGTGGAGTAAGCGAGTACTCTTTTAATATCCTTTTGCACTAAACCGATACTGGCAGCAAAAATAGCAGTGAACGCCCCGATGATGGCAATCGTCATTAGTGCAGCCTCACTTGCTGCAAAGAGCGGGAATAATGCTGCTACTAAATAAACACCAGCGGCAACCATTGTCGCAGCATGGATTAAAGCAGAAACTGGCGTTGGACCTTCCATTGCGTCAGGTAGCCAAGTGTGCAACGGAAATTGACCAGATTTTCCCACCGCCCCAACAAAAATCAATATGGCGGTAAGGGTGATCATTCCTGCTGAAATTGCGCCTTCATCTACTGCTTGGAAAATCTCATTATACTCAAAGCTTCCAACTTGCCAGAATAATAGAATCATCCCGATCAGCAAGCCGACATCACCGATGCGCGTCATGATAAAAGCTTTTTTGGCAGCAGCCTTTGCCTCCTCTTTATAAAAATAAAATCCAATTAAGAGGAAAGAACCTGCTCCCACTAACTCCCAGAAAATATAAGTTTGCAATAAATTTGGGGATACGACCAGCCCCAACATCGCAAATGTAAACAGCCCTAAATAGGCATAAAAAATGTGAAACCGCCCATCTCCATGCATGTAGCCTTTTGAATAAGTATGTACGAGAAAGCTAACAAGCGATACGATGACGAGCATTAACGCATTTAATTGATTGACTTCAAAACCCGCTGTTAATTGAACATCCCCTATTGTAAGCCATGTCACTTCGGCTTTATAAGTCGGGTGGTTGAAGCGCTCAAACAACACCACCAAAGAGTAGACCAAAGATGCAAGTGTGAGCACCATTCCGATGTACGCACTATTTTCCTTTAGTCTCCTCCCAAATAGAAGAAGGAACAAAAATGATAAAAGCGGGAAAAGCGGTATGATCCATGCATTCTCCATCAATATCACAATCCCCTTTTTAGAACGCGTTTGTTCTCACGCGTTTGATTGAGGCCCGCATTTTAAGCGGGTCGTGTAACAGATTATTAGTTTTTCATTGTGTCCATTTCATCGATATTGACTGTTTTACGATTGCGGTAAAGGGCGATTAAGATCGCGAGACCAACGGCGGCTTCCGCCGCTGCAACTGCAATGGTAAATAACGCAAAAACTTGCCCAGTTATCGATGGAATCATGCCAAATTTACTAAATGCAACGAGATTAATGTTGACTGCGTTAAGCATGAGTTCAATTGAAATTAACACGATGACCGTATTTCGCTTCGTTAGTGCACCGTATAGTCCGATACAGAATAGCACTAATGCGAGCGTCAGGTAGGCAGAAATGGGAACTCCACTCATTCCTTTTTCGCCTCCTCTTCATCATCTTTTTTGGCCAAAATAATCGCCCCGATCAGCGCTACTAAAAGCACAACAGACGTTAACTCAAATGGAATAATAAACTTCGTATACAGCGCTATCCCGATTTGTTCTGTATTATTTTCATGAAGGTTCGCGGCTGGCGAATTGAAGTCTAGATTGTAAATTCCAATATAGACAGCAAAAGCAAATCCAAGCACGCCCAAAAAGAGCAGCACTTTTCTCAGCCTTCCTCCCTTCACTTCGCTTGTGTCGTTATGGCGTGTCAGCATAATGCCAAATAACATAATAATCGTAATCGCGCCAGAATAGATGAGAATTTGTACAACCGCTACAAATTCCGCTGACAGCATGACGTAAATTCCCGCAAGGCTGACAAATGTAAAGACAAGGGCGACGACCATATGCACAACCTTTGATAAATTGAGTAATAGGACGCCTCCCATAACCGCTACAATGGCTAGAATAAGGAACGCTAATAATTCACCTGAAAATGTCATGCTTTATTCACCTTCCGAACATTCTCATCATTTTCGTCCAACCATTCAAGATTTTTAAAAAGATCATCGCGGCTATACTCGGCTAGTTCAAAATTATTGGTCATGACGATTGCTTCCGTCGGACAGACTTCCGTACATAAGTCGCAGAGAATACAAATTTCAAAATTAATATCATACGTATCGATAATTTTACCCTTTTTCGTCGGGTCTGGATGTTTTTTTCCAGTTAATTGAATACAATCAGTCGGGCAAATATTGGCACATTGATTGCAGACAATACATTTTTCCGGATAAAATTTCTGAATTCCACGAAACCGATCTGGCAGAGGAATTGGTTTTTTCGGATAATCGTAGGTTGGCTTTTCTTTTGTTAAGTTTTTCAGGGTATACTTTAAACCTTTCGCTAATCCAAGCATGTTTTTTCACCCCTTGTGATAAAAGTGATGTATCCTTTAAAAAAGGCTGAGAAGCTCTTTAATAATCGCCGTTAAAAAGATGTTCGCAAGCGCCACTGGTAAAAGCACCTTCCAACCAAATTCCATTAGTTGATCCGCTTTAATCCGCGGGAACGTACTGCGGAACCAAAGCAACATAAACACCACTAGGCTGAACTTTAATGCAAACCATACCGCTCCTGGAATAAAGTCTAGGAATGAGAAGATTGGCAACCAACCACCTAAAAATAGCACAGTTGTCAATGAGGCCATCGCAAACATATAGACATATTCTGCAAGCATGAAAAAGGCCCAGCGAAATCCTGAATACTCAACAAAGTATCCGGCTATAAGCTCATTTTCCGCCTCTGGAAGGTCAAAAGGAATCCGATTCAGCTCCGCCACTGATGCGATAAAAAACACTAAAAACCCAATAGGCTGAATGAGAATGTACCAAACGTTTTCTTGTGCCGCCACTATTTCATTCAAATTCATGCTTCCAGTTAATAGGATAACGCCAAGCACAGACATAACGAGCGGAATTTCATAAGAAATCATCTGTGCGGCTGCACGCATTCCCCCAAGCAAGGCGTATTTATTATTCGATGACCAACCAGCCATGACAACTCCTATCGTGGTCAACCCTGAGATGGCTATATAATAGAGAAGTCCCACACCAATATCGGCAAATTGCAATTTGTCCGTAAATGGAATCGTTGCAATAACGACAAAGGATGGAGCAAAGGCTATCACTGGAGCTAAAATAAATAGCGGTCTGTCAGCTAATTTTGGAATCGTGTCTTCTTTTAATAGAAGCTTTAAGACATCAGCCACGGTTTGCAGCAGTCCCCAAGGCCCTCCTACCTGATTCGGCCCATACCGAAGCTGCATAAATCCCATTACTTTACGTTCTGCCAAAATGGCATATGTAACAAATCCTAATATGACAAGTAGCAAAACTAAGGCAAGGATAAAAAAGATTCCAAAGTTTAAAATCCCTGGCTGTGAGTGCAATAAATCCTGAACCATTAGCCGTCCACCTCCCCTAGGATAATATCAACAGCTCCTAGAATGGCAATCAAATTGGAGATGCTTTCTCCTTCCAAAAGCTTCGGGAGAATTTGCAGATTGTAGAAAGATGGTCTTCTAAATTTTAAGCGGTACGGCTCCTTCTTGCCGTCGCTTGCGATGTAACAGCCAATTTCACCACGTGGAGATTCAATTCTAACGAATGCTTCTCCTTTTGGTGCCTTAATGATTTTTGGCACTTTTGCGATCACAGGACCTTCTTCTGGAAATTGTTCCACGCACTGCTCTAATATTTTCAAAGACTCTTCAATTTCAGCAAATCGAACATGATAACGAGAAAGAACGTCGCCCTCTTCTCTTGTTGGGACATCGAAATCGAACCGGTCGTAAATGGAGTATGGCTCATTTTTGCGAAGATCCCACTTCATTCCTGTACAACGTAGATTTGGGCCGCTTAATGAATAATTTAGAGCGTCCTCTTTCGAATACTTGCCAATTCCTTTTACACGGTTAAGAAAGATTTCGTTTCCTGTCACGAGATCATGATAGCCTTTTACTTGCTCTCGCATATGAGGGATAAAATCTCGAACTTTATCTACCCATCCTTCAGGGGCGTCCCATTTTACGCCGCCTACACGCATATAGTTAAAGGTTAAACGGGCGCCGGAAAGTTCATTTAGAAGGTTCAAAATCATTTCTCTCTCACGAAATGCATACAGAAGCGGACTTGTAGCACCTAAATCAAGGACAAATGTTCCCCACCAAAGTAAGTGGCTGGATACACGCCCTAGTTCCATTGCCATCACACGAAGATATTCTGCCCGTTCAGGAACTTCAATTCCCATCATCGTTTCCACCGCATGACAGATGACATAATTATTGGTCATCGCAGAAACATAATCCATCCGGTCCGTATAAGGAATAATTTGTGTATATTGAAGGTCTTCTGCCAGCTTCTCCGTTCCACGATGAAGATAGCCGATAACCGGTTTTGCTTCCTTAATGGTTTCTCCATCAATCTTTAAAATCAACCGAAATACACCGTGTGTACTAGGATGCTGAGGCCCTACATTCAAGAGCATTTCTTCTGTTCTAAGCATGTTCACACCTCCACATCATACGGCTCATAATCTTTTCTTAGTGGATGACCTACCCAATCTTCACCAAGCATAATGCGGTGCAAATTCGGATGATTTAAGAACTTAATCCCTAATAAATCATACGCTTCACATTCAGGCCAGTTTGCCCCAGCCCAAAGGGGGCATAGAGATTCAATCGTCGGTTCATCCCGGTCAAGCTTCACTTTTACAGCCACTGATTGACTGTTTTTATAAGAATATAAGTGGACATACACTTCCATATGGGTCTCGTAATCGACACCATGCAATTCTGATAAGTAATCAAAGCCTAATTGTTCGTTATATTTAAGAAATTGGACCACTTTATAATAAGTCTCCCGTTTCGCAACAAGGGTTGGAACGTCCTTGGAGAGCCTATTAATATAAGAATCTTCCAAAACATCGTTGCCAAGATGCTCTTCTATAACTTTCACATATTTATCAAGATAAGGTTGATTGACTGAAGGCTTTACCTCTGCAACAGGCGCTTCGGCTCCTTTGCTCCCAGCTTTTGCCCTTGCGGCTGCTGCGGCTTTTGCTTTTGCGGCGGCAATAGCCTTCGCCTTTGCATCATCGCTCGCTTCTCCACCTTCTTGTTTCGCCTTTGCCGCGGCTTTTGCTTTCCCGGCTGCTGCAGCCTTCGCTTTTGCGGCTGCGATTGCCTTCGCTTTTGCATCATCTCCGACGGCTTCTGGACTTTCCTGTTTCGCTCTGGCGGCCTTTGCCTTGGCTGCTGCGGCGGCTTTTGCCTTCGCCGCTGCGGCTGCTTTCTTTTTCGCTAGGTCTTCATCCTCCGCTGGGGCTACTGCTTCCGACACTTCTGTTTCTTGCTGTTCTCTTGCTTTCTTCTTTGCCAGTGCCGCTGCCTTTGCTTTCTCAGCAGCTTCTTTTTTTAACTGTTCTAAATCTTTCTCTCCGCTCATCGATTAGATCACCTTCTTCCCGGTCTTCGCCTCGTAACGGATTTTCTCTTTTAATTTATTAATTCCATAAATTAGGGCTGCAGGATTCGGTGGGCATCCTGGAATATAGACATCCACTGGAACGATTTGGTCAACCCCTTTAACTACTGAATAGGACTTTACATAAGGACCCCCTGCTGTTGCACAAGAACCCATGGCAATTACCCATTTCGGTTCAGCCATTTGATCGTAAAGGCGTCTTACAATTGGTGCCATTTTTTTTGTTACTGTTCCAGAAACAATCATGACATCCGATTGACGCGGTGAGTTGCGATAAAAGGTTCCATAGCGATCTAAATCATAATGAGCACTACTTGAAGCCATCATTTCGATGGCACAACAAGCAAGCCCGAATGTCATTGGCCACAATGAATTACTCCGAGCCCAGCCTTTTATTTGTTCAAGTGATGCCATTAAAACCGATCGCTTTACCTCTTCCATTTCTTCTGGTGAAATATTCTCTAGTCTTAAATCCATTTTAGCACCTTCTTCTTCCATGCATAGACAAGTCCGATAAGTAGCATAAATACGAAAATAAGCATTTCTATTAAAGCAAAAATCCCAAGCTTTTCATAGGCAACTGCCCATGGGTACAAAAAGACCGTTTCCACATCAAAAATGACGAATAACAGGGCAAAAATATAGTAACGAACATTAAATTGAATGAGCGAGTCATTAAATGGATCGTTACCGCTTTCGTATGTGGTATATTTTGCATCCGAAGGAACACTTGGACGTAAAAGTTTCGCTAAAAATAGCGCCACCACTGGTAATAATACCCCGAGACATAGAAACACCACTACAATCAGATAGTTATTCTGATATAAGTTTAAAAGTTCCATACCCCTTCCCCTCCAAAGTAGTATAACTTTTCAAAACTTTATAACTTGTAACCGAATTCATTATAACATTGTTACAAACTTGTGTCGATAAAGCCTAGACACTTTTAAAATGACATTCTTCCATTTTTTTGATAGTAAATATTTTCCTTGACGACTTCAAAAAAACACCTCTCTATCCAGTCTATGCACAGTTTCATTTTTTATTTAAAACTAGTTTCATAAACTTGTCTGTGAGAATTGTCAATAATTGTTCACTTTTTAACGATCTATTTTAGTAGGATGATTGTATCCGTAGAATAATGAGGTTTTTAAGAGGAGCTCGTTACGGCAGTGGTGAAGGTTATGCTTTTTTAGTGATTGCACTTGTTTTGCTGATCATCGCACGTTTTTTCAGTTTTTACCGATCATTTCACTTATTCCTGCTATTTGGCGAAATATGGAATGAACAAGATGCAGGCACGATTCCCTTTAATATCAGCTCTGTGATCACGATAAAAACACCTTCCGACAAATCGTCGAAAGGTGTTTGCTATTATTTATTTGCCTGCTACGCTGATACGGTTAAGAGCTCTTTGCAGAGCAAGTTCAGCACGTTTGTAATCAATGTTTTCTTGCTTTTGTGCATGCAGGCGTTGCTCGGCACGTTCCTTTGCCTTTAATGCACGATCTACATCAATGCTATCAGCGACTTCTGCTGCCTCTGCCAAGATCGACACTTGGTCAGGTCTGACTTCAAGCAGACCACCACTGACCGCAATATATTTTGTATTTCCACCCGTGATTAAACGGACAGCTCCTATTTGTAACGGTGCAACCATTGGAATGTGTCCTGGTAAGATCCCAAGCTCACCGCTTAGAGCCTTTGTGCTGACCATTTCCACATCTGATTCATACACCGGGCCATCGGGAGTAACAACACTGACTTTAATCGTCTTCATTTTTTACCCTCCTGGTCCTAGTTTAGACCTCTACGCCCATTTTCTTCGCGTTCTCGATTGCGTCTTCAATTCGACCTACGAGACGGAAAGCATCTTCTGGAAGGTGGTCCCATTTACCTTCCAGAATTTCTTTGAAACCTTTAACAGTTTCTTTAACAGGTACGTATGAACCTGGCTGACCAGTGAACTGTTCAGCAACGTGGAAGTTTTGTGATAAGAATACTTGAATACGACGCGCACGTTGTACGACAAGCTTATCCTCTTCAGAAAGCTCATCCATACCTAACATCGCGATAATATCTTGTAATTCTTTATATTTTTGTAATGTGGATTGCACTTCACGAGCCACTTGGTAGTGCTCTTCACCAACAATTTCCGGTGACAATGCACGAGAAGTTGATGCAAGTGGATCCACCGCTGGGTAAATACCCATTTCAGAAAGTTTACGCTCAAGGTTCGTTGTTGCATCTAAGTGAGCGAATGTAGTTGCTGGAGCCGGATCCGTATAGTCATCGGCAGGAACATAAATCGCTTGGATAGATGTAACTGAACCAACATTTGTTGATGTGATACGTTCTTGAAGTTTACCCATTTCAGTAGCTAGTGTTGGTTGGTAACCAACGGCTGAAGGCATACGTCCTAAAAGGGCCGACACTTCTGAACCTGCTTGCGTGAAACGGAAAATGTTATCCATGAAGAAGAGAACGTCCTGTCCTTGTTCATCACGGAAATATTCAGCCATCGTTAAACCAGTAAGAGCAACACGCATACGTGCTCCTGGTGGCTCATTCATCTGACCGAATACCATCGCTGTTTTCTTAATAACGCCTGAATCAGTCATTTCATGATAAAGATCGTTACCTTCACGAGTACGCTCACCGACACCAGCGAATACCGAGATACCGCCGTGCTCTTGAGCGATGTTATTGATCAATTCCTGAATTAAAACGGTTTTACCTACACCGGCACCACCAAATAGACCGATTTTTCCACCCTTAATATACGGCGCAAGAAGATCTACTACTTTAATTCCAGTTTCAAGGATTTCAACTTCTGTTGAAAGCTGTTCAAAATTAGGTGCTTCTCTGTGAATAGAGTCACGACGAGATTCTGCCGGAATTGGCTCATCAAGATCGATATTTTCGCCAAGTACGTTAAATACACGTCCTAATGTAATGTCCCCTACAGGAACAGAGATTGGTTTACCAGTGTCAGTAACTTCAGCTCCACGTGTTAATCCGTCAGTTGAAGCCATAGCAATGGCACGAACTGTATCATCACCTAAATGAAGGGCAACTTCAAGAGTTAAGTTGATAGCAACTTCAGATTCGTTACGCGCTTCGTTAACGATTGTTAAAGCGTTATAGATTTCAGGTAGCTGTCCGCTTTCGAATTTCACGTCAACAACCGGACCCATAACTTGAACAACGCGTCCTATGTTCATCTTTTTCCCTCCTAATCACGTTCTCATAGCAAATAGAGTAGGAAGTCTAGGCTTCCCAACCTCCAATAAAATTTATGTTCTAATTCTTGCTCAATAGCTCACTTTACTCGCCGACTAAGCTATATTATTCTAACGCTGTAGCCCCACCAACGATTTCTGTAATTTCCTGCGTGATGGCAGCCTGTCTAGCACGGTTGAATAAGAGGCTGTATGAATCGATAAGTTCTTTGGCGTTATCGGTTGCACTTCTCATCGCGTTCATCCGAGCCGCATGCTCTCCCGCCTTACTATCTAAAAGGGCACCGAAAATTAAGCTTTCCGCATATTGAGGAAGTAATACTTCTAAAATCTCTTCTGCTGAAGGCTCGAATTCATAAGACATCGGCTTTTTAGAGGTAGCAATATCAGTGAGCGGAAGAATTTTCTTCTCGACAACATCGTTTTGAATAGCACTGACGAAATGATTGTAGTACATGTATAATTCATCAAACGCACCGTCAGCAAACATACCAATTGTTTTATTCACCGTGTCTTTTACCTCGTTAAACGTTGGCTGATTTGCGATTGCTGTTAAATCAAGGGCAATATTCATATCGCGCTTTCGGAAAAATTCGCGTCCTACTTTGCCTAAAGCAATGATGACAAACTCATCATTTGATTGATGGCGTTTTTGAATCGCTTGTAACGCTGCACGCAATACGTTACTGTTAAACGCACCTGCAAGTCCACGTTCGGCAGTAATGACCAAATATGCCGTTTTCTTGACGGGACGTTTGACCAACATCGGATGGGATGCATCACTGCTACCAAGCGCAACGGATGCAGTAACTTCTTGGATTTTCTCCATATAAGGGACAAATGCCTTTGCGTTACCTTCAGCACGACTAAAATTAGATGCCGCAACCATCTCCATCGCTTTCGTAATTTGGCTCATTTTCTTAGTAGAAGTGATTTTATTTTTTATATCACGTAATGATGCCACTCAGTTCTCACCACCTTATCAAGATTGTTCGGTTAAAGCACCTTTTAGGTTACTCCAACTCCTTTTTAGACGATATTACTCAGAAACTGCGAAAGATTTCTTGAATTCGTTAATCGCTGCCGCCATTTCTTCATCGGTCGGAAGCTCTTTCGTAGTAGCAATATGGTCTAACACATTCTTGTGATTGTGGTCTAACCATGAAAGGAATTCAGATTCAAAACGACGAATATCCTGTAATGGAATATCATCTAAGAAACCACGGGTTAACGCATATAGAATCGCAACTTGTTTTTCAACCTTTAATGGCTTGTTCAGATCCTGTTTGAGAATCTCTACTGTACGGGCACCACGATTTAATTTTGCTTGTGTTGCTTTATCTAGGTCTGATCCGAACTGAGCAAATGCTTCAAGTTCACGGTATGATGCAAGGTCTAGACGCAGCGTACCAGATACCTTTTTCATCGCTTTAATTTGCGCTGATCCACCAACACGCGATACTGAAAGACCTGGGTTAATCGCTGGACGAACACCAGAGAAGAATAGATCAGATTGTAAGAAAATTTGTCCATCTGTGATAGAGATAACGTTTGTTGGAATATAAGCAGAAACGTCACCAGCTTGTGTTTCGATGAATGGTAGTGCTGTGATTGAACCAGCACCTTTTGCATCGCTAAGCTTAGCGGCGCGCTCTAGCAAACGGCTGTGCAAGTAGAAAACATCCCCTGGATATGCTTCACGACCTGGAGGACGACGTAATAACAAGGAAAGCTCACGATATGCTGCAGCTTGCTTTGTTAAGTCATCATAGACAACTAATACATGTTTTCCGTTATACATAAATTCCTCAGCCATTGAAACACCAGCATAAGGAGCTAAGTATAGTAATGGAGCTGGTTGAGATGCAGAAGCTGTTACAACGATCGTGTAATCAAGTGCACCGTTTTTACGTAAAGTCTCAACAAGTCCACGAACGGTAGATTCTTTTTGCCCGATCGCTACGTAAATACAGATCATGTCTTGATCCTTCTGATTCAAGATTGTATCTACAGCAACGGATGTTTTACCAGTTTGGCGGTCACCAATGATTAACTCACGTTGTCCACGACCGATTGGCACTAGAGCGTCAATCGCTTTAATACCCGTTTGAAGCGGCTCATGAACGGATTTACGATCCATTACTCCTGGAGCTTGGCTTTCGATTGGACGAGACTTCGTTGTATTGATCGGCCCTAGACCATCCACTGGCTGACCGAGCGGATTAACGACACGACCGATTAACTCTTCACCTACAGGGACTTCCATGATCCGGCCTGTACGACGTACTTCGTCGCCTTCGCGGATTTCTGTGAATGGTCCCAAAATGATAATACCGACGTTATTCTCTTCAAGGTTTTGCGCCATACCCATAACGCCATTTGAAAATTCAAGAAGCTCCCCAGCCATGACATTGTCGAGGCCATGAGCACGGGCGATACCGTCACCGACTGTGATAACTGTACCTACATCACTCACTTGAATTTCCGACTGATAGTTTTCAATCTGCTTTTTTATCAGCGCACTAATTTCTTCAGCATTGATGCTCATGAGTTTCACCCCTATCTACGAATAGAATGCGTCAACATGACGCAATACGGTTCTAATAACAATAGGTTATTAACCTAAAAGTTTACGTTCCAAGCGCTCAAGTTTACCGCTTAAGCTGCCATCAAATATACGATTCCCAATGCGGATTTTAACTCCACCAAGCAAATTAGAATCGACAATATTATTAATACGAAGAGCTGATTTGCCTACTTTTTTTGCAAAGGTCGAAGACAAAGCTGCACGTTCCGCCTCTGTTAAAGGGCGAGTTGTAAAAACCTTAGCCTCTGCAATCCCTCTTTCTTCATTTGCCAATTGAATAAATTCATCGGCTATCGCTGCAATCTCATCTTCACGATGACGTTCAATTAATAGCATAAGTGTATTTAACACGAATGTGTTCATTTTAGAGAATGCCGTTTTTAAAATCTCTTTCTTCTGTTCAATTGGAAGCTTAGGAGATTTCAACACAGCATGCAACTCGGCATTATCTGCTACTACCTCTTTTACTACACGAAGCTCTGCTTCCATCTGGTCAAGAAGTTGATGTTCTTTGGAAAGCTGGAAAAGAGCTGTTGCATAGCGTTTTGCTACACTTGAGCTACTCATCTTTATCTCCCGCCTTCTTGAATATATTCATTAATCAACTTTTCTTGGTCTTCGACAGAAAGTTCTTTTTCAATCACTTTAGAAGCAATTAAAACAGATAAGGAAGCAACTTGATCACGGATTGCTGAAACAGCTTGTTCCTTCTGCTGTTCAATTTCAAGCTTGGCTGATTCTTTCATGCGATCAGCTTCAGTTCGAGCCAACGTAATAATTTCTTCACGTTGAAGATCCCCTTGCTTTTTCGCATTTTCAATTAAGATTTGTGCCTCTGTACGCGCTTCCTTTAAAAGATTGCGCTGCTCTTCCAATAACTTCTTCGCTTCGGCACGACTTTGTTCAGCCGACTCTATTTCATTAGCAATATGTTCTTCACGCTGTTTCATGATGCCCATTAATGGACCCCATGCAAGCTTTTTCACTAAAAAAAGCAATATCGCAAACATTGCGATTGTAAATAGTATATCTCCACTATTAAAAACACCCGCAGATGCGCCTAAAACAAAAGTATTACTTAACAACACGCTTGATTCACTCCCTTCAGAAAACACTGAAACATTAAGGAAAAGATTTAAAATTGATATAAGGATGAGTCAATTTCATCATTGCGCACATTAAGTTAAATAACGAACGTCTTTCAAATTTGTAAAAAACGTAGATTTATAACTGGCGGCAACCCATTATGAAATCGATTCAGACAGTTTAATTTAAGATAAAGGAAAGGCGAAGCTCCTAATATAGATCATCTTCGCCATTTGCTAAAACTATATACCCTATTATTGACCTATAGCCATAAACGCGATAACAACGGCCATAATAGGAATCGCCTCAACGAATGCTACCCCGATAAACATTGTTGTTTGTAACATTCCACGTGCTTCAGGTTGACGTGCGATCCCTTCAACTGTACGAGATACGATCAAACCATTTCCTAAACCTGCTCCTAATGCTGCTAAACCAATTGCGATTGCTGCTGCTATTGCACCCATTATTTTTCCTCCTTGATAGTTAAAGTTATTAAAGTTTTAGTTCAATTTATATTGAACCTATATTATTAATGGTCATGACTTACTTTGTGAGAAATATAGACCATTGACAATAAAGTGAAAATAAATGCTTGAATGGATCCGATAAAGACTGAGAAACCTTGCCATACGATGGTAAGCGGAGCTGCCGCTAGTACACCGATAAAACTTGATGTGGCTAAACCTGCTAGTAAAGATAATAAAATTTCACCTGCGTAAATATTTCCATAGAGACGAAGACCGAGTGTAAGCGTATTAGAGAATTCCTCGATTATTTTAAGTGGAAATATAAAACCTACTGGCTGGAAGTAAGAGCGCCCATATTCTTTTGCACCTTTGAGTTGTATGCCGTAATAGTGTGATAAAGCCACGACCATCGCCGCTAATGTAAGTGTAACGACGGGATCTGCAGTTGGCGATTTCCACCATAATGTGTGGTCTACTATAATTGCAAATGGTAAACCTAGCATATTGGAAACAAAAATAAACATAATAAGGGTTACCCCTAGAACATGAAATCTACCACCAGTTTTCCAATCCATAGAGCTATTGATGATATTCCTTACAAAATCCATTACCCATTCCATGAAGTTTTGTTTCCCAGTTGGTTTCATAGAAAGGTTGCGTGTGCAAACTACTGCAATAATTAATACAATGATACTCGCAACCGTAATCATGAGTACGTTTGATAGATTAAACCATAAGCCCATTATATTAATCATTGGAGATTCATGATTCAACAGTTATCACCTCTCTTTTCTCTATTTAGAAAGTAAAAATTTTGTAAAAAGAAAATCTATCATAATGACTATATAAGATGTCATTAATCCAAATATCACACTATAAAAATGAAACATTTCTGGATACTTCAAGGCTATCATTACTGCTAAGACGGCTGTTGCCATTCTTGAAAACATTCCGAGGGAACGAACTCTTTCTCCTCTTACAACAGCTTCTCCGAACCTTTCCATTCGTTTGGCCAAGAGCCACAAATTAAACAGACTCAAGGCTGTACCTAAAATCAGCCCAAGAAATATTGGCTTATAGTCTGTAAAACCCCAACCAAGTACATAGAAGGATAACAAAAAAAATAAGCTCCTTCGTTGCCTCATGTATGTTGTTTTAATATCCTGCATTATCTATTCTCCCGAAAAAAAATGTTGGATTAAGCGAATCGTAGAATATACCCCGACAGTTAGACCGATGAATAAGCCTATGATCAAAAAAAGAGGCTCGGTCTCTATTCGGCTGTCGATCCATCTACCTGTGAAGATACCAATCAGAACTGAACCGACTAATTGAGAAAGAATCGCGGACATTAACGCCATCGCTTGAAACGGGTGGCGGTTGCTTTGTTTCATAGTAACGCATCCTCTCTATTATTAAAGAGAACGGTAGGAAGGCTGTCAGGTGATTTCATATAAAATCAAAAGGTTAAAAACTTTCTTCTATGCGTATGTTGAAAACCTTATCATTTATACCCTTTGTAAGCATACAATAGCGACTATTTAATGTCAATTGGTTTGTAGGGAAAAAAAACACACATTCGAGTGGCAAATTTATGCGTGTTCACAAAATTTTCAAAAATACTTTTCGATAGATATTGCATTTTTTCTCCCTACTTGTTCCACATGTCATTTTTCAATAAAAAGAGTGGTTTCGATCATATCTTCTTGACCCGATTTTTTCGCAAATACCTGTGCAAGATAAAGTCCTTCTTCTGGTAGATCCTCCACTTTTATCTCTTCCTTTAACAAACCTTTTCCTACCATTCTTTTTGCATCCAAAAATCCAATAAATTGATACGTATCTGGATTAAATAAAGCAATGCCAAATTCTTCTGCCCCTCCAGGCAAATACACTTCATATTGATACATTCCTTCCTTATCTCCCACACCAAAATCAAATCCCATTACACGTGGATAGTTCGGTTCTTCTAGTACATACAAATAAGGAATTTGAATCTGTTGGGAACCCGCACGTAGACTTAAGTGACCATCATAAATTTTCTTTGTGAACGCAGTTGGGTCTACCATCATGTTAATTTCTAGCTGCTTTTTTTCCTTTGGTTTTAGAGTAAAAGAAAGAGGCAGATCCCATTCGATTCCCACTTCATTTTTAGGGATGACGAAGGAATATGATAATGTTTTGTTGCTGACATTTTCGACTGTTAGATATTGTTTATGTTTATGCTGATTTTCAGCCAGCTTGAATTTCCCAAACTGCAATGAGCCAGGAATTACAAGCGATTGTGTTTTGACAGCTTCATCCAGTTGAATTCTCCCAGCTCCTTGTTCGTACGTTCGATATGGCTTCCCCTTCATATTTGCCAGCGGTTTTGCCGTGTTCATTAAAGCGGCTTTGATTTGCTCCGGCGTCCAGTTTGGATGCGCCTGTTTTAGTATCGCACTAGCTCCCGCTACATGTGGTGCTGCCATGCTGGTCCCCTGTAAAGCTAGATAGCCCCCTGGAATCGTGCTTGTAATTGCCACTCCAGGAGCGACCACATCAGGCTTAATTTCCCATGTTGATGTGACCGGACCACGGGAACTAAAATCTGCTATTAAGTCCTTTTCTTCGATTACATCTGTTTTTGCAAAAGCTCCACTCAGCGCAAGCTCCTTGAGCCTTTTCCCGTCTTTCTTCGAAATCGTTGCGACTGGGAGCTCCACCTCGCTCTCGAGATTGCCGATAAAGCTTCCATTAATGTGGTTATAAATAATGACCGCCACTGCTCCTGCTTGCAAGGCATTATAAGCTTTTTCAGTAAATGTCAATTCTCCTCGTTCTACCAAGGCTATTTTCCCATTAACCGCTGTTAACTCTTCCCTTTTCCCTAAACCTCCGAGCGCTAACGGATAAGAACGGTCGAACTTCCATTGCTTTGATCCTTGCATGGGCTCCAGTCTGATTTTTCCGTCAAGTCCTTCCACCTGAAGGTACGGAATTTTCAACGGCGGAGTTGACGCTCCTACAGAAATCGCCTTCGTCGCAGTCCCCGGAGACCCAACTGTCCACATATTCGGACCGGAATTTCCCGATGACGTAACTGGTACAATCCCTTTCTCCGCTGCTTTATTTAAAGCAAGGCTTATCGGCAAATCAGGACCGTTAATTTCATTTCCAAGTGAGAGATTAAGAACATCTACTTTATCTTTTATCGCTTCTTCAATCGCAGCCAACACTTGCTCCGTCGTCCCCGAACCGCCAGGACCGAGCGCTCGATAGGCAATGACGTTCGCATCAGGCGCAACTCCGTTAATTCGTCCATTTGCTGCAATAATCCCTGCTACATGGGTGCCATGCAATGTCATTGGACCATCTTCTGCCTCTGACTCCATCGGGTCCTCATCCCCATCGACGAGGTCATGTCCGCTTTTATAGCTCCTGCTTAAATCCGGATGGTGATAATCGATACCTGTATCAATGACGCCAACGGTCACTCCTTTTCCTGTCAGCCTGTTGTTATGATCATCGAATATCCCCCGAACGCTTTGCCCTCCAATAATATCAATATTCTCAAGCTGTGCTTTATATGTTTTAACTGGGGATACAAGTTCTACTTTGTTCGATTGTGCTAGCTGTGCGAGCGTTTCTTTGCTGCCTTTTACCGAAAAACCGTTTAGTGCATGTTTGAAAATATGTCTTAGTTCTAAGTCGGGATAATGGTTGATGATGTTGCGAATGTCAGTTTCCGTCATTTCTTCGGGTAGTGTGACAATCGCCACTTTTTCTGTAAGAGGAGATTCCTCTGGGAGAGAAGGGCGCTGAAAATTTTGGGCATTTGTAGTTGTCGTTAAGGGGAAAAGAAATATTAGTAGAAGTAATATGATTTTTTTCATGAAAACACCCTCTTTTTTCACTAGAATGTTCTGATTGAGAGTGGAGTATGCATGAAAGTTTGGATTTTGTGGTTGGGTTAAGAGGCCTTGTGCTGTTTAGACGGTTGGATTGCTGTTGTTTTGGTGAGGATTGCGGGGGTTTCAGGGGGGATTGCGGGTCTTTTGTGATTTATTGCGGGTAAATCCAACAGGATTGCGGGTAATTTATAGGTTATTGCGGATTTGCGTAATTCAGCGAAATTCAAATACTTATTTTAGGTAACTACTTTGTGGATCACCAATGATAGATCACATTTTTGGTCGTTCCCGATTGTTCAAGTTCCATTCTTAATAGGAGTTCACGAACCACATGCCTAGACGACATATGAAGGAAGTCACGACATTGTTGATTATTTATGGTTTCCCCAAACAAATAGAGATAATCTTCTATCGCTTTTTTATAAGCTGTTTTTGAAGATGTAGCACAGGATGGACATGACCAGGTCCCATAACGATAATTCATCGGAATGAAATTACAGTTCGGGCATTGCACACCTGAATTGACTTCTGATTTTTGTAGTTTATATATCTCGAAAACATCTTGCTTTGATGGAGTGTGGTTTTTAATCATGGTCTTAGTAAGGCGCCGATAATCTTTTTCACTAATCTTTTGTTTATGCAAATTTTCAAATGGTTTTATTTTGCTTGGCAGGTGCTCAGCATGGAATACTTTCTTAAAAATTTCTGGATTATTGGATTTAATTATTGTTGAGGGGTTGCTAATGACTGCATAGCATTCGAGCGGAAGGATTGGAAGTTTACGCTCAAGAATCCATTTATTTAATTGTATTTTGTGCCTTTCCGCTTGAATGATCGGATTAGGAAAGCCTTCTTCAACCCCATTAAATGTTCTCGTGAATTGTTTCGAATGTTTATCAAAATATAAGGTTCCTATCATATTTTTGGTTTCAAGGCTGAGGAAAAAGTAAGGGGATACGACCAAGCTATCAATCTGAAACGTTTGTCCTGATTTAATTTTGAGGCGGATATCATGGATAACATCATACTTTTCTGGTAGAAACGTAAGGTGGTAGGATACATTTTGCTCACCACGTAAACCCGCTTTCCGCTTTGCTTGATCATCTAAGATAGATTGAATTTTCGGATGGTCTTTAGGTAACCTACGAAGAAGTACATCATTTTGCATAATTCTAAAGGGTTTATCTCTTTCTTTTAATATCATAATGGGTCTTTCACTCCTTATTATTAGATTAATAATGAAATTCGCTTCATATCCAGATTCTCCTGTTTAATTTCTGTGAACAGTTTACGAATTAGGAGTCAATTTAACTTGTTTAATAGGTACCAGCGGTAAGGATTGCGGGTGATCCGTGGGTGATTGCGGGTCTTTTGGCCATGATTGCGGGCATTTTGAGATTATTTCGGGTAAATCGAACAGGATTGCGGGTTAGTTGTAGTTGATTGCGGATTTGCGTAGACTCGAAAATTTTAGATACTAATTTTCAGAGATAAAACACACCTTCATATTGAAGGTGTGTTCCTTTTACTTGTCTAATGGATTATATGGTTCAGGTCGTGCATTCGTTTTGTCGAAATAATAGCGAATCGCCTCGCATATTCTGCGGGAGGCTTCGCCGTCACCGTATGGGTTTGTTGCTTTTGCCATTTTTTCATATGCCGTAGCATCGGTTAAAAGTTCAGTGGCGAGAGAGTAGATCGTTTCTTCATCAACGCCTGCAAGCTTTAATGTACCTGCTTCAATTCCCTCTGGTCTTTCGGTCGTATCACGAAGCACTAATACAGGTACGCCTAAAGATGGGGCTTCTTCTTGAACCCCGCCTGAATCTGTTAAAATTAGATGGGCACGGGCAGCTACATTGTGAAAATCAATGACATCGAGAGGTTCGATTAGACGAATGCGCGGATCATCTCCCAAAATCTCAGCCGCCAACTCGCGGACAACAGGATTCAAATGGACTGGGTAGACAACTTGAACATCCTTTTGCTCGTCGACAATGCGTTTGACAGCACGGAACATATTGCGCATCGGCTCACCTAAATTTTCACGGCGATGGGCTGTTAAAAGAATAAGTCGATCGCTGCCAAGACTTGACAGCACTTCATGATGATACTCTTCTTTTACCGTTGTCTTTAAAGCATCGATCGCTGTGTTTCCTGTAATGAAAATACTCTCTTCTTGCTTGTTTTCCCGGCGTAAATTTTCAGCAGATTTAGATGTTGGTGAAAAATGCAGATCCGCCATTACACCTGTTAACTGCCGATTCATTTCCTCTGGAAAAGGAGAATATTTATTCCACGTTCTTAACCCCGCCTCCACATGACCAACAACGATCTGATTGTAGAAGGCTGCCAGGCTAGCTACGAAGGTAGTCGTTGTATCGCCATGAACCAGGACAATATCCGGCTTCACTTCTTTCATAACTTTATCTAGACCTTCTAAGCCTCGAGTGGTTACGTCAATCAGCGTTTGGCGGTCCTTCATAATATTTAAATCATAGTCAGGAGTTATGCCAAAAATCGCCAGCACTTGATCTAGCATTTGACGATGTTGAGCAGTAACCGTCACAATCGATTCAAAGTACTCTGGGTATTTTTGCAGCTCTAAAACCAATGGGGCCATCTTAATTGCCTCAGGTCTGGTCCCAAAAATCGTCATTACTTTAATCGGCTTGTCCATTATGCACACTCTCTTTCCTTCTCATTCATGCCCCTATCGCCTTACTTCGTACCAAATAAACGATCTCCTGCGTCTCCTAAACCTGGGACGATATAGCCCTTTTCGTTGAGCTTTTCATCCAATGCCGCAATATAAATATCTACATCAGAATGAGCTTCTTTGACGGCTTCGACCCCTTCTGGAGCAGCGATTAGACACATAAATTTAATATTTTTAGCTCCGCGTTTCTTCAAAGAGTTAATTGCCTCGATCGCCGAACCACCTGTTGCAAGCATTGGGTCAACCACAATGAAATCTCTCTCTTCGACATCGCTTGGTAGCTTCACATAGTATTCAACTGGCTTTAACGTTTTCGGGTCCCGATAAAGTCCAATATGGCCAACTTTTGCTGCAGGAATAAGCTTAAGTACACCATCGACCATTCCAATTCCAGCACGTAAAATTGGAATGACACCAATTTTTTTCCCTGCCAATACCTTTGATTTCATAGTGCTGACTGGTGTTTGAATTTCAATTTCCTCCAAGGGCATGTCACGTGTAATTTCGAAAGCCATTAACGTTGCCACTTCATCAACTAGTTCACGAAATTCCTTTGTTCCAGTGTCCTTTTCACGGATGTATGTAAGTTTATGTTGGATTAAGGGGTGGTCAAAAACGTATACTTTTGCCATGCTACACTCTCCTTTTCTATTCACACTTCGTCTAATTTTACAGAAAAAGAGATCCAAGAGCAACTCCTATCCTAAATTGTTAAAGAAATGACATCTTCCCATATTACTCATAAGGGATAAAGTTAGCGTTATATTGGAAATTAAACTCTATTTCATATACAAAATTACTATTCTAATACGTCTTTAAGGGTGGTTTCAACCTTTTCCCAGTTTTGTCGATAGCTAATAAACCATTCGTCTTGACTCTTATTATAAGAAAGAGCTCGAATAATCACAGAGTCATTTTTTTCTGTTTGAGCGAGTAATTTTTGGATAACTTGAGATTCCGACAGGTCAGCACCTTCTGGTTTATAGTCAGGAAGTACTTCAACATAAAGAGCTTTTCCTTGAGCTGGGTTTGATGCCTTTATTGGTCCAGATTCATCAACTTTGACTCTTTGGCCAATCTTCAGCTTATCCTTTGCATCAGGGTATTTGTAGTAAATTCCACCATTGCCAACACCGTCGTCATCACTAAAATTCTGGAATGCTATACCTCTAACAAACATTTCATTTTCCGAAAGACCAAGCACAAATCTTCTTTCATCTGTTAACTTTGTGGTGTAAGGCTCATCTGGATATGTAATATCTGTTTCACCTTCTTTTGGAGCTAGACGTCCATCCTGTTTAATCACGGTGTCTCTTTCAGAAAATTCTTCTCGCAATACTTGTTGTTGTTCTTTTGTTAAAAAATTATGCTCAATTTCTATGGTTCCGGTTTTCACATCGACGCTCACTCCAAAAGAAAGACGTTCAGGTGTTGAATGCTGTTTGGCTATTTCGTTAGTAGCCCTATACACCTCCTCCATTAACTGATTATTTTCAGCCGTCGTATACGGAGTATAATAAATATAAATATACTTAGCCAGTATGTCTCCGTTATCCACTTTTTCTTGTAGAGTATCCACGAAACGTTGAAGTCTCTCATCCGCTTGTTTGATCCCTATCCAAATACCGTTTGGCTCAACGCCTGTTGCTTCATCCCCAAAGAAGACTACACCATTTTTCTCAAATTCCGCATTTCCACCATATATTTCTTCTAATATGGGGAGAACAACCGTTCCTTCGATTCCCTGAACAGCTAATTTTTCTGCATGTTCTTTTGTTGGTTCACCAAGCTGCTCATCTATAAAATCTTGTCTTTTATCTAACTCTTCCAATACCTTATCTCGCTTTGACGTATCATTTGTCGTTTGTTCTAATTTCGCAATAATACTTTGGTTATTGACTACTTCAATCGTTTCCCAGCCTGAGTTGTTTTCAGGATTTTGCGATTGACTTTTCAATTGCCCTCCATCCGCTTTCTGCTGCGTGGACGCTGTATCACATGCAGTTAAAAACAGAATGATAAGGAGAGAGGCGCCCCATTTCCATTTCATCATTAACTCCCTCGATTCTATTGACTTATATTCATTTAGACGAAGGAGTGAATATTTAAGTTACTATTTGCTTCCAGTTTTTCTCCTATTTCGGAGAAAAGTACGTTTCTGCAAGGATGAATCAAGAGGCCTCTCTTTGTGCCCACACAAGCTTACGGATGCTAACTTGCCCAATGCACTAACAACAAATCAATGTCCCCAAAAATAAAAGAGCGAGATTCCAGCAACAGAACTTCGCTCTTCTTCCATAATTATTGTTGTTGATATAACGGAAATCTACCTGTTAAGGCTTCCACTCGTTGTTTCGCCTCTTCAAGCTTTCCTTCATCTTCGTGATTTTTCAATGTAAAACCGATGATGGAGGCAATTTCTTCCATCTCTGTTTTACCAAAACCACGAGAGGTAACGGCAGCCGTTCCAATTCGAACGCCACTTGTTACAAACGGGCTTTCCGGATCATAGGGAATGGTATTTTTATTAACAGTGATTCCGACTTCATCGAGAACCTTTTCAGCGACTTTACCAGTAAGACCTAGTGAACGTACATCCACTAATAGAAGATGGTTGTCCGTTCCCCCAGAAACAAGGTTGAGCCCTTGCTTTTGCAGTTCTTCTGCTAAATGCTTAGCATTGGCAATAATATTCGCTGCATAATCCTTAAAGGAATCTTGTAGTGCCTCCCCAAATGCCACTGCTTTCGCAGCGATTACGTGCATAAGTGGACCGCCTTGAATTCCCGGAAAAATCGATTTATCAATCTTTTTCGCAAATTCTTCTTTGCAAAGAATCATGCCCCCGCGAGGACCGCGAAGGGTTTTATGCGTTGTTGTTGTAACAAAGTCAGCATAAGGAACTGGGTTTGGATGGAGACCAGCAGCGACAAGTCCTGCAATATGAGCCATATCCACCATTAAGTATGCACCCACTTCATCCGCGATTTCTCTGAAGCGTTTGAAATCGATCACACGAGGGTACGCACTTGCACCAGCAACAATCAGCTTCGGCTTATGTGTCCGTGCTTTTTCTAACACATCATCATAATTGATGGTGTGAGAAACTTCATCTACACCGTACTCGACAAAATTGTATTGAATACCAGAAAAATTAACAGGGCTTCCGTGTGTTAAATGGCCACCATGGGAAAGGTTCATTCCCAACACTGTTTCCCCTTGCTCTAAGATTGTGAAATAAACAGCCATATTTGCTTGAGCACCTGAGTGAGGTTGAACATTTACATGCTCTGCACCGAAAATTTGCTTTGCACGATCACGGGCTAAATCCTCGGCTATATCCACATATTCACAGCCACCGTAATAACGTCTGCCAGGGTAACCTTCTGCATATTTATTTGTTAATACAGAACCTTGCGCTTCCATCACTGCTTCACTCACAAAGTTTTCAGATGCAATAAGTTCGATTTTTGTACGTTGTCGACCTAATTCTTTTTGAATCGCTTGAAATACTTGCTCATCCTGCTGCGCCAAATGCTTCATCATAATCCCCCTCATATGTTTTATTTCTCCTGCCACATGCTTCCCATTTTAATCGTTAATAGAAAAATACGCAAGATGATTTACGAATGAAATCCGAATAATATTATATGATTATAATAAAAATGTTCGTTATTCCTCCCAATTCCAATAATCGAGCTCTCCAAGCCTTTCCCCTCGTATTTCGGGTACATCCTGAAGCTTCAGCAGTTCTTTTACCGGACCGGTCACTACTGCTCCATAGACGATAAATCCATTCTCCCGCAAATAATCATAGCGCTCTTTAAGATAGTCCAGCCCTAAAAACCCTTCGTAGTATCTCTTTGACTCTTCGGTGAGGAGGTTTTTCATATTGGTTAGCATCATTTTTTCATTTTCTTCTAGGTGTTCCTCTGATATAACGGTTATTTGTCCTTCCGATAAATAATCATCATCTATCTCTCGTCCTCCCGTAAGCCCAAAGGGACTCATAATTGAGATTTCTTCTCCTCCACCCCATCCTCCTGGTTGAAAAACGGTGAATTCACCTGTATAAAGCGGGGCCCATAATATATCAATATCATACGGTTTTAACAAATCAATAAGTTCTTCAGCTGTCATGAAATCAGTCGTTGAAAAGGCGAGCTCCCCTACCGTTCCTTCATGAAGTTTAGCTAACGTATCCCAAACCCTCGGATCCTCGTTAGCCTTTAGCCTGTCTCCTGTTTTAGGGTGTTCCGGTAAGGAAAAAGAAAAGTGATTGTCCTCAGGGATCGTCACATTGTCCAACGGCCGCGATGAAAACAACAGCGATTTACGAATGTTCATTTCGCCTACTTGCTTCTCCTCCTTCCCAATCGTCTTGAACAACGGGTAAGAGATCTTTTGCGTCAGAAATGGCGTAATTTCACTATCCACAAATCCGCCTATATCCCCATTTATGTTTGGATTTGTCCACTCTAAAGCAACTTTACTATAATACGCATGCTTTCTATCCAAATGTAGCGATTCATAACTAATGGAGACAATCATCATGTAGACCACGTACAGAAAAAAGAACACAATTAAGATGCGCAAAATTTTCATCGTTAACATAAAGCGATACTTTAATAAAATTTTTTTCTCCTTCTCCTTATTCCACTCATTCACGTTCTTCCCTCCAATTATTCTCTTTCGCTAATTGTAATAATTTCTTTCGCGCCCTGTGAATGGTCACTTTTACTTGACTTTCCGTCAAATCAAGTGCCTCGGCGATTTCTTTATAGCTAAATGATTCAAATTCTCTTAAATATAAAGTTGTTCTATATTGCTCTGGCAAAAATTTTAAGAAAGTATGTAGATCTTCCCTTTCCTCCATCTTTAATGCTTCTTCCTCAGGCAATCCATAAGGGCTGAGGATCTCATTTTCTTTTGTAAAAATTTCTGCAAAGGGAATTTTCTTTCTTCTCTGCCGCTTTCTCCACTCATCTATATAGACGTTTCTCGCCACTTTAAATAACCACGCTCGGACGTCCTCGCGATTATACTCTGACAGAGAAATCGTTGCTCGCACGAAGGTTTCCTGTGTTAAATCCTCTGCCAGTTCTTTCGAGCCCGACATTTTTAATAAAAAAAAGTACAGGGATTTCGCATATTGCCTGTATAAAATTTCAAGTTCATTTTTTCGAGTGCGCATGCTTTTTCCCCTTTAAAAAGTAATCCGTAAGGTACACGTCTCTCTTACTTTAAAGTTACACTAAAAATAAAAAAAGCTTCTACCGAATAGTAGAAGCAAAAAAATGTAGATGTATGCAAATTTTTTTAGAGGTTTTTAACATGATTTGTTTTCAGTTGTTCGTTCATATACCGCACGAGCACCACCAATTAGCTTCGGACGACTCGTTGCCAATGTAATATGAGCGTTTCCAAGCGTTTTTAATGAGACACGGACAGGAACAGCAACATGTTTAATATGCATACCAATCAGTGTATCGCCGATATCTATCCCTGCTTCTGCACGGATGTGTTCAACTAAAACCGGATCAGCAAAATGATGATAAGCATAGGTTGCCATTGCACCACCTGCATTACGAACAGGAATCACGGTTACTTCCTCAAGCCTTCGACTGTCTGACGTCTTTCGCTCAACAACGAGCGCCCGATTCAAATGTTCACAACATTGGAAAGCAAGCTGAACCCCGGTTTCATCAGCGAATTCTTTCACTTTTCGAAAAATCATTTCCGCAACTTCGATTGTCCCAGCAGTACCAATTTTTCGACCGACTACTTCACTTGTACTGCAGCCAATCACGAAAAGATGACCTTTCGCTATCGTTGTCTGCTCTTTAAATTCTCGTAAAATGGTTTCTAGCTGCTTTTCCCATTGCGATAATTCCATTACCATGCCCATACCTCCTTTTTAGGAAACTTAAAGTTGGTCCTCGTAGGCTGTAATTTTCCCGACACGTTTTTCATGGCGGCCACCTTCATAATGAGTGGACAACCACACCTTGGCAATTTCACGAGCCAATCCTGGTCCAATAACGCGCTCTCCCATCGCCAAAATATTACTATTATTATGCTCTCGAGTTGCCTTCGCACTAAACACATCGTGGACAAGTGCGCAGCGAATGCCTTTTACCTTATTTGCTGCAATGCTCATGCCAATTCCTGTTCCACAAATTAAGATGCCTCGATCAAATTCACCAGAAGCCACTTTTTCAGCAACTGGCAAGGCATAATCCGGATAGTCAACAGATGTTTCGCATTCGCAGCCAAAATCTTCATATTGAATACCCATCTCATCCATTAATTGCTTTAACTCTTGGCGGATATTCATTCCGCCGTGATCTGATGCAATTGCAACCTTCATATCTGTTTTCCTCCCATGCGCATTGTTTCCGAAATTAATATCGATTATATTTTGACACAATCCGCTATTTTTAACAATGAAACTCGTCACTCACTTACTGTTTTCGCCCAAGAACTGATTTATACTTTGGCTTTAACTTAAATATCCATTTTGTTCGGTGCGTCCATAACCAATAAACAATTTCAAGATTTTGTGCATTTGCAGTCCAAGGATACTGCAAAAAGACGATTAAAGTCTTTGAACCTACCAACAAAAAGCACTAATAAAGGCAGAAAGTACCTCAAACCTTGAAACTAATGACGGCTTAAATGGATATATCGGCGAAAATCGGAATATATCAGCGAAAAAATCAATATATCGGCAAAACATCTAAATTGCACCAACCTAAAAAAGGCTCCGATAATCGGAGCCGTAAACACATCATTTATAGCTTAAAACGAGTAATTGTATTTTTTAACGCTTCAGCTTGTCCTTTTAATTCGGAGGCAAGCTTTTCAACATTTTCAATAACCGCTGCCTGCTGGTTTGTTGCCGTCGTAACCTCTTGTGCACCGGCAGACGTTTCTTCAGCAATTGCGGCCACTTCTTGCGATTGGGTGGAGGTATGAACGATGCTTTCCATTTGTTTGTCGACTAATGCTGTAATTGCTGTGACCGATTCAGCCATTTCATTGACTGTTTTCGTCATTTCCTCAATGACATTATTTGTTTTAGCACCTTTTTCTGCTTCTGCATTGGCCACTTCAACTTGGTTGGCAATTTGTTGAACGACATTTTGTACTTCTTCCTGAATATTTTTAATCAGTTCAGAAATACCCTGCACGGCTTTTCCACTTTCGTCAGCGAGGGTCCGGACTTCCTCCGCTACGACAGCAAAGCCCTTGCCATGTTCACCAGCCCGCGCCGCTTCAATGGAAGCATTCAACGCTAATAAATTCGTTTGAGCTGCAATATCGCCTACAAGCTGAATAATTTGTTCTACTTTTGCAGCGTTATCTTCCAATCGTTTAACCGTTTGCAAGGAATCTTCATTTTCCTTTGCAAGACGTTGAATACCGGATACTAATGAATGAATAATATCTTTTGATTCTTGAAGATCCTGTACCAGTTCGCGCGAAACATTTCCAGAACTCTTAGCTGTCTCCTGAACCTCTTCTGCAATGCGGATTACATCTTCAACAGACTCTGCTGTTGCTTGAATCGACACTGCTGAATTATCTGCTCCCATCGAAATTTCGCTAATCGTTCTTGCAATCGCTTCTGCTTGTTCAGCAGCAGCAGAGGATTCACGGGAAATGGAGATTACTTTTTCATTCGTCGCTTGGAAGTTTTCATCAATTTTTTGCACCATTTCTTTCAGGTTGAAAAGCATGTGATTGAAAGCAACTCCTAGAGCACGAATCTCATCATCGGATTTTGAAAGTTCAACATCAACGGAGATATCGCCATGGGCCGCCTTCAACGCAACCTTTTCCAATTTTTGCAACGGTTTAATAATAAATCCGGCTGCTAGAAAAGCCAAGATACCAGACCAAATAATCCCTAAGCTTAATGTAATAATCGTGAATGTAATTTCTCCGAATGGCAGCATATCTTGAATAATTGGATATAAAAAGTAAATAAATAGTCCACTCGTTGTATAAGTAATGAGTGCAAGCGTCGTAATAAATAAGACCAATTTTTTTCTTAGGCCAAACTTATATTTCTTTTTCTCCTCCATCTTCTTCCTCCCTAAATGTCTCCGAGACCATTAATTTCTCGATTATTTTCTTTATATTCTCACTGATGTCAATATAGGTCTTTCTATATGTTTCTAAGGAGCCACCAAATGGATCGTGAATATCACTATTTATTTTTTCACCTGCAAATTCCTTTAAAGTAAATACTTTCCCCTCAGAGTTTGGAAACATAGAGAGAACAGTTCGCTTATGGCTTTCCGTCATCGTGAATATATAAGAAGCCCAATCCACTAACCCCTTCGTAAGCATAGACGACTGGTGAACGTGCTCAATACTCTCTTCTTCCAATATTTTTTGTACATGCGATGATGCAGGTGCCCCATCCATTGCATATACTCCAGCAGATTTCACTTCAATTCCAGGAATTTTTTTACTTTTTAAAATAGCTTCTGCCATTGGACTTCTGCAAGTATTACCTGTGCAAACAAATAGTATGCGAGTCACCCTGGTTCCCCCTTCTTTCTACATTATAAGACATTTTTATTAGAAAAGAAGAATTTTTTTACAAAAAAACACCATCTATAGTCCTAGTCGAATATTTATGTCCTGAATGAAACCTTTCCCATCATTAAGATAAACCATTCAAGCCTGTTGTATTTCCCTTTCTAATATTTCTCATTATATCCTCTATCTCTCTGAAACAAAATAAAAAAAAGCTGCCATTTTACAGCAGCAGCAATTTTATTCCAAACGCAAGCAAAATGCCGCCACCAAGGGCTTCGCTATACGTTCCCAACCAGCCTTGTACTTTTCTTCCTAGCAATAAGCCAAGCCATGTAAGAATACATGCTCCCAACCCAAAACAAACAAGAACTAACACCGTTTTTGCCCCGTAAATTCCTAAGGTCAAGCCTACGGAAAAACTGTCAATACTCACCCCTAGCGCAAAAAGAAGGAGCCCTAAACCAACGGGTGTGAACCGTGATTCTTCCTCCTTTTTAAAGCTTGATAAAATCATTTGTACTCCTAAAAGAAGCAATAGCCCCCCGCCAAGCAGGGCTGCAACCTCTCCAAATTGTTTTGACAGAAAGCGACCAGCCACCATTCCCAGCATTGGCATTAGCACATGGAAACAGCCGATTGTGATCCCGATTTTAAGGATTTGCTTCAATCTTATTGGGATCATTCCCATTCCTAACCCTACGGAGAATGCATCCATCCCAAGAGCAAATGCCATTATCATTAGTGTGATCATTTCTCCAATTATTTCAGACATCCATGCGCCCCCTTTGGATCTGCTATTTCAGCATATGCATGTCCATAAGGGGACAAGAACTAGAAATCATTTTGTAACATAAATGTAATATTCTAATTTTCCGGGATCACCTTATGCCCAGCTGCTTTCAAAAGGCGATTCATAATCGCTACACCAACTCCTTCATGAACGAAGGTTTCACTAAAAATAATGTCCACTTCCGATTTGTTGAAGCTTCTAAGCGCATCATACAATCCACTCGCTACAGACTCTAGCCTGCTTCTTTGTCCACAAACCCGAACGATGTCACTATCATAATATTCTCGGTTCTCTTCCGTGGTCAGCACACCGACCTTAAGACCCTCTCGTTTCTTTTCAGAGATGAGCTGTTGAATATATTCTCGACTTCCTTTTACTAAAAAAAGAGGCGCATCAGGTGCATAATGGGTATATTTCATTCCAGGTGACTTTGGCGCCTTATCCTGATTTGTCAACGCTGGATCAACCTTGATGAAACCAATTTCCGCTTCTAGCTGTTCCTTTGTAACACCGCCAGGCCGCAAGATTTGTGGAATGTCACCCGTGCAATCTAAGACGGTTGATTCCACTCCAATACCCGTTGGCCCACCATCCACAATGGCGGATACTTTCCCATTTAAGTCTTCCCAAACATGCTCTGCCGTTGTCGGACTAGGCCTGCCAGAACGGTTTGCACTCGGCGCTGCAATGGGGAGACCTGACGCTTGAATGAGCGCCAAAGCAACCGGATGTTCAGGCATGCGGATTGCAACTGTGGATAACCCCGCAGTTGCAAGTTCAGACAGTACCCCTGCTTTCTTTTGAAAAATAATCGTTAAAGGACCTGGCCAAAACTTTTCCATTAAAAGCTTCGCCGTCTGCGGAATGTCCGCAACAAACTCCTCAATTTGCTGAAATTCACTTATATGAATAATTAACGGATTATCACTCGGTCTTCCTTTTGCTGCAAAAATCTTCCTCACCGCAGCATCTGACTTTGCGTTTCCACCCAAACCATAAACGGTTTCCGTCGGAAAGGCGACAACCTCATTTTTCGCTAATCTATCTGCAGCATCTATTATTTGTGGATATGTTGACAGATTATCCACATTTTTATCCACTTTCAAGTATAATGTATCCATAATCTTCCACCTTCTTTTTCCTTCCATCTAAACGGTACTTTCCTACTTTATCACGTAAAAAAGTATAAGAGAAGGGGATATGATTCTCAAGTTTTATCCACAAATTGTGGATAAAACTGTTTGAAAAGTGGATAACTTTGTGGATATATCCACATTATTCAAGTTTTAAACACATAAATAACGAATTGTCCACATTCATAATATGTTTCACATGCTCTGAAGCAAATAATCCTTTAGGCAAATTCTCTTTATCTTCTCTGTCAAAACCCAATACTGAAAATAACGATAGCGCAGAGCGTTTGTTTGTTGCAAGATATAGACTTTCAAACTTTTTTTCCCGGGCAAGCTTAAGCATTTGTTCAAGAAGAAAAAGTAAATCATTTTCACTAAGTTTTTGCGTCATTGCTAAAGAACGTAGTAAGCCATATGCCCCTAACGGCTCTATCCCTATTGTTGCCAGGATTCGTTCATCCTCATCTTCCAGAATTAAAAAGTAATCGATCGCTGCTTCGACCCCTTCTGTTCCAAGGTTCGCCTTTTCTAGAAATGCTACTAACTTATCCTTATCTTTCATTCGGGCACAACGTACTAATGCTTCCACCTACTAACACCTCTTTTTTTAATATCTACTCTATTAATATGTGGATATGTTGTAGATAGAACACTTTTTGCTAGAATACATTGTACTACGTTCATTTGCATTTTCTGTACGTAATCAGAAGATCCGAATCCTATTATCCAAAGATCTTTTCAAAAATTTCTACTAGGAAGAACTTTACTTTCACTTCTTCTTCTTCATCCTCGACGAAAAGCGGCTCCTCTTGATTCTCTTGATTCTCTTGTTCGACTTCCACCGATTCTTCGTCTATCCCTTCACTTACTGCTACACTGTTGGAAAAATCAAGGAAGCATAGCGGGGGAAAAAGAACACACCACCAGTTCGCACCTTGCCCTTCTCCAATCGTAACAAGAATTGCCTCGTATTCACCTGCTGGATAGAGAAACTCACCGTATAGCTTTGTTGGAAATTCGACTTTTTTATCGTAAGCAGCTTCCACTTTATCGGTGCTGCCGTTATCACGTACTACGTTTTCTGCAATCTTTTGAATGTCCGGCATTCTTGACTCTATTAATCTGCGTGCTGCTTCTACAGAAGTTAAATCCTCCACCCATGCTGTAATTTCTGCATTAATGGCATCGCGGACTTTTCTTTTCATCTCTTGATCTTTTTCATGATCACTATTTGCTAAAATACGCAACCGAATCGCTTCATTCGGAATCACAACTAAGTCATTCGCAGTTACTTCATTTTTAGGAATATATAAACTAAAAATTGTTCCAATTGACAGAATTAAAATATATGCCATTGCTACTGTTTTGGCTTTCATGTTTGACCACCCCTTCACCACACAGTGTGGACAGGAGTTGAGAATCTTAAACTATTAAAATTAAAATTTTTTACCAGTCGTGTTTTTCCGATTTCGGTCTTTAATTAAATATATCGGCCTTCATTGTGTTATATCGGTCTTTATCAAATTATATCGGCCTTAAAATCAATATATCGGTCTTCATCCCGTTTTATCGGTCAAACAAAAAAGGGCTTCCTAAGAAGTCCTTCTCGTCATCCCCATTCAGCAAACACCATGCGATCCTTGCCATTAATATCATGGATAATTTCAACGCTTGCCTGCGAAAAGGCATCCTGCACCAATTGCGCCACAAGCTCACCTTGCCCAGCCCCAACTTCAAAAGCAATCATTGCCTTTTCATTCATAACAAATGGCAATTGCTCCAGTAAGCGGCGATAAATGTCAAGCCCATCGTTCCCTGCAAAAAGAGCTCGATGTGGCTCGTGCTCTGTAACTACTACCGACATCGTTTCCCGATCCCCTTCAGGAATATAGGGGGGATTCGAAAGAAGAACATCAAATTTTTGCCCTTTTTCCATGAAAGGTGTTAGTAAATCGCCTTCAACAAAAGAAATCTCCGCTCCTAGCTCAGTTGCATTTTGCTTCGCTACCTCAAGAGATTCCCTGGCAATATCTGTCGCTGTGACGATGAGGTTTTCCCTTTCCAGCTTCATCGTTATCGCTATAGCCCCACTGCCCGTCCCGATGTCCACAAGAGAAGCGGCCTTATCCCCAAACTTTTCCTTTATCCGCTGTAGAGCATGATAGACAAGCTCTTCCGTTTCTGGTCTTGGAATAAGAACTTCTCTATTAACTGAAAAAGTTCGACCGTAAAATTCCTCGTATCCGATTAAATATTGTATCGGCTCCCCTTCACCATGTTGATGGACTGCCTTTGCAAAAGCTAGCCAAACGTCCTGCGGAAGCTCATCACGGAAGCTCGCAAACAATTTTGCTCGGCTCGTACCCATATAATGACGAAGCAATAATTCCCCCGCATTTTCATCGCGACCCCGTTCCGTTAAAAAAGAAGAAGCCCACTTGAGGGCTTCGAACACTTTCTTACACATCTGAAGCACTTTCCAATTTTGCGGACTGATCTTCTAGAATTAAAGCGTCAATAATTTCATCCAATTTCCCTTGCAAAATTTGATCGAGCTTTTGAATGGTTAATCCGATACGATGATCTGTCACACGATTTTGCGGGAAGTTGTATGTGCGAATGCGCTCTGAACGATCGCCTGTTCCAACAGCAGATTTCCGATTTTGGTCATATTCTGCTTGCGCTTCTTGTTGAAATTTATCGTATACGCGAGCACGCAATACTTTCATTGCCTTATCCCTGTTTTTATGCTGGGACTTTTCATCCTGACAAGTAACAACAATGCCGGTAGGAATATGGGTTAAACGTACAGCCGACATGGTCGTGTTGACGCTCTGTCCACCCGCACCAGAAGAAGCGTATGTGTCAAAGCGAATATCTTTATCATGGATTTCAACTTCAACATCTTCTGCTTCTGGCAAAACAACTACTGTCGCTGTAGAAGTATGAATACGTCCACCAGATTCAGTCTCAGGAACACGCTGAACACGATGTGCTCCATTTTCAAATTTAAGCTTTGAATAAGCACCATTTCCATTGATCATAAAGATAATTTCTTTAAATCCGCCTACACCAGTGGAGCTGGATTCAATTACTTCTATTTTCCAGCCCTGTGCTTCTGCAAAACGGCTGTACATGCGATAAAGATCTCCTGCAAACAAGGCAGCCTCATCGCCACCAGCAGCCCCACGAATTTCCATTATTACGTTCTTATCATCATTTGGATCTTTAGGAATCAGAAGAATCTTTAAACGAGCTTCAAGCTCTTCCACCCTTTCTTCTAGTTCACTAAGCTCTTCCTTTACCATTTCACGCATTTCAGGATCGAGCTTTTCCTCAAGCATCGCTTTTGCATCTTGAAATTGCGAGCGCACCTCTTTATATTCGCGGTAAACGTCGACTGTTTCTTGAATATCTGACTGTTCCTTAGAGTACTCTCGTAATTTCTTCGGATCATTAACAATTTCCGGATCGCTCAGTAGTTCATTTAACTTCTCATAACGGTCTTCTACCGCTTGTAATCGATCAAACATGTGTTTCACCTCAGGTTTATTTCCCTTATAAAGGGTTTGACATCCATTCATTTATAAAAACTTTACTAATTGGCATTTTATCATTAGTTTTCAATTATTGATTTGTGGACTCCATCAAATACCCATAACATTCTAATTATAGTATAGAGGTAAAACATCGTCAAAACCAAACAGAAAAAAACATGCCCAAGTTTGAGCATGCTTTTCATTAATCCTCATTAACCTTGACTTCGATATCATAACTAGGGAGTGCGGCAATCAAAATTTTATGGAGTTTAGCCTGCGCCTCCATTTTTTCCTTTGCGGAAAGATTTTTATCTGTATGAGCCGTTACCCATAAATCATTGCCGTTAATCCAAACAGAATCAGGAGTGAATTCACCAGTATCAGAAATGACCTTTTTCGCATGCTCGATATCCGTTCCTTGATTACGTTCTGAACCTGTATGAATTAAATTCGGATTTTGGTCAGACATTGTCCTTCCAGGAAGTTCACGATTCATTACATTCGTTTCGGTCGGATTTTTATCTTCAACCAGTTCATTTTGCAGTGCGCCATTACAGGCCGTTAAGCAGAAAAGAAAGACAAGCAACGAAAATTTCTTCATTCATCTCACATCCTTCACTATTCTCTTTTTAGAATGCCCAATTTTCGAAAATGTGCAGAAGAAGTTATTTCCTTTTTGTTTAATCGCGATATGTTTTTATAAAAATCAATATTTTTAATTTAAAATAAAAATAATTAATTAATTTTATTAAAAATATCAATTTTTATTATTTACTATTTAAATTATTTGATATATAATCAAAACAAACAAAGGAAAGGGTTTTAATAATGACTTATAAAATCATTACAAACTGTCCTGTCTGCAGTAAAACATTGAAGGTTACAAAGCTACACTGCTCCCATTGTCATACAACCATTGAGAATGAATTTGAATTGTCTAAACTAGCTTCATTGTCAAAAGAACAGCTTCATTTTGTTGAGATATTTTTAACATGCCGAGGAAATATCAAAGAAGTTGAAAAAGAACTGGGGATCTCTTATCCAACCGTTCGCGGGAAATTAACCGATATCATTTCGGCACTTGGATATGAATCAAAGAAGAAAAATGAAGTAGATCAGAAGAAAGTTGTAACGATGTTAGAAAATGGAGAAATTACTGCAGAAGAAGCCATTAAGCTGTTAAAAGAAGAATAGGAGGAATGAGCGATGAGAGAGGAAATTGCCAAAATATTAACAATGGTTCAAGATGGAAAAATTGATGCCGATAAGGGGGCAGAACTGATTCAAATTTTACAGGACAAAGAAGAATCTACAGAGTTGTTTGTTGAAAAACCAAAAACGAACAATTACTTAGACAAAATGCTCAAAGTTCGAATTCAATCAACGGATAACGATAATGTAACAGTCAATTTGCCCCTAAAGCTTGTTAAGGTCGTTTTAATGGCCGGTCACAGCATCGCGGCAAGCATCCCTGAGTCCGAGAAATATATAAAGGATATTGATATAAATCTTATTATTGATGCAATTGAAAATGAATTGGATGGCCCCATTGTTGATGTGAAGTCAGCAAACGGCGATACCGTTTCTGTCATCATTGAATAGTGAGTGATTATGATACATTTAAAAGTGAAAACAAAGGACATCCATTTTTCCATCCCCATTCCGTATGCTATATTAGACATCGGCATCTCGATTTTATCTTCAAAATTGGTTCAACAACAGCTTAGCAAGCGGACAAAAGAACACTTTGAAAGAAAAAAAATGGACTATACCCTTCCACCAATTGAAAAAGAAATGCTTAAGCCAATCATCAGAGAGTTAAAAAATTATAAGGGCCTTGTTCTCGTGGATATTAAAGATAAGGACGGTACGGAGGTTCATATAAGATTATAATCAGCAACGGACAGTGGTTTTTCACCAACAAAAGGCAGCGGGACTGATGTGCCCCGTAAAGTTAGACACCATTCTAATTTACGGGGTGTTTTTTATGGTTAAATTTACTGCGGAAGACAAGCGTGGGCCTCGGTCGCAGGCGCTCCCGTGGGATCCCACCTGTTCCGGCAAATTCACCCGGAGTCAAGGCCCCCCAAAATGATTCTTTTAAAAGCAGGTTGACATGTCCAAGTGATCATCTTCTTTAAATTCATGGCAGCAAACGTTCGCATCGCCTACAAGTGGCTTTCTTACCTTTTCCATAATCTTCTCAACAAAACAAAAGCACAGAGCGCCTTCGTAATAATTCGGAAAGCAGATTTCCTGCGAAAAATAAAAAACAAGGAAAGAAACACACGCCATTTCCTTTACCTGCTATAGTTAAAAGATCTCTTCAAATAGTTGCCGCACTACGTCAAACTGACTTAGATATGTTTTTTTTTGCTAGCACGTTCGGCGACTTTGGAACTTCATGATGATGGCGACAACGGGCCTCATATGCTTCTGCTGCTCCTACTAAAATAATAGGATCATCATAGGAAGCAGGACTGCCGTTAATTAAACGTTGTGTGCGACTAGCCGGCGAACCGCACACTGTGCAAACTGCTTGAAGCTTTGTGACCGATTCTGCAATCGCCATTATATTTGGCATTTGCCCGAAAGGCTCGCCGCGGAAATCCTGATCAAGCCCCGCAGCAATGACACGATGGCCACTATCTGCTAAATGCTGAATAACGCTCACGATCTCTGAATCAAAAAATTGAACTTCATCGATGGCCACTATCTCTTCATTTGATTCAATATATTTAAAAATATCTGTTGAATGAGCGATTGGAATAGCATTGAATGATGTACCATTATGAGAGACAACAGCATCGCTGCTATAGCGGTTATCAATTTTCGGCTTAAAAACAACCACTTTCTGTTTCGCGTATTCAGCCCTACGAACGCGGCGAATCAGTTCCTCCGATTTACCAGAAAACATGCTTCCGCACACTACTTCCACCCAGCCGTGATGATTTACTACATACATGTACAGGTCTCTCCTTCCATGATACATACGATTCGAACCAATGTCACCATGTTCTAGCTTCAACTAGGAGAAGCTTCCTTTCCACTTGCACAATGACTTGGACTCAATCTATGTAAAAATGATCGATATAAATCCTTGGAAATTTGGCAAAATTGAAATAAAAAACAGGCAAAGGTTCTGCCTGTTTAATGATTGATTATTGTTGTTGTGATTTAAGGCCATATTTCTTATTGAAACGGTCAACACGTCCGCCAGCTTCAGCGAATTTTTGACGTCCAGTATAGAATGGATGGCACTCAGAACAAGTTTCAACACGGATTTCTTCTTGAACAGAACCTGTTTCAAACTCGTTACCGCAAGCACATTTCACCGTTGCTTTTTTATAATTTGGATGAATTCCTGATTTCATTCCTTTTCATCTCCTTCCGCCCTGAATCTTTCGAAACAGAGTTATCATATACAGCATAGTATGGCCATGCTGTCTAAAAATCATAAACGCACAAAATCTATTATAACAGCGAGAGATCTGTTTTGCAATATGAGAATTTTTTCACACCATATAGATTTTGTCTTATGCCAACCTCCCTTTAAAAGATATGCATTTTTTCAGGAAAATGCTTAAAATTAGCTTAAGAATTTAAGATCGCTTCGCTTTAATCTCCTCATCAAGCTTGGCAAAGAACTCTTCATTCGATTTTGTTGATTTAAGCTTACGTAAAAATTTATCCACAAAATCTGGACTATCCGTCATTGATTTACGGATTGCCCACAGCTTATCTAAATGATCCTTCGGAATAAGTAGTTCTTCTTTACGTGTACCAGAACGACGAATATCAATCGCAGGGAAAATCCTTCTCTCGGCAAGGCCGCGATCAAGGTGAAGCTCAAGATTCCCTGTCCCTTTAAATTCTTCGTAAATAACATCATCCATACGGGATCCTGTATCGACAAGAGCTGTCGCTAAAATCGTCAAGCTGCCGCCCTCTTCAATATTTCGGGCTGCCCCAAAGAAACGCTTTGGTCGATGAAATGCAGCAGGATCAATTCCTCCGGAGAGAGTTCGTCCACTCGGCGGGATGACAAGATTATAGGCACGGGCAAGACGTGTAATGCTATCCATTAAGATAATAACATCTCTTTTATGCTCAACAAGCCTCATTGCTCTTTCAAGGACGAGCTCTGCAACTTTAATATGGTTCTCAGGAACTTCATCAAAGGTCGAGCTGACAACATCACCTGCGACAGAACGCTCAATATCTGTTACTTCTTCCGGACGTTCGTCAATGAGAAGAACGATTAACTCCGCTTCAGGATGATTCGTGGTGATACTATTGGCAATTTGTTTTAATAGCACTGTTTTACCTGCCTTTGGCGGCGCCACGATTAAACCGCGCTGTCCAAATCCAACTGGTGCGATTAAATCCATAATTCTCGTAGACATGTGCTTCGGTGTTGTTTCAAGCTTCATTTGTCTATCTGGATAGAGTGGAGTTAAGGCCGGGAAATGAACACGTTCTTTCGCTGATTCTGGGTCATCTCCATTCACTGCTTCAACATGAAGAAGGCCGAAATAACGCTCATTTTCTTTAGGAGGGCGAACCTTACCTGAAACTTTATCACCGTTTCTTAAATCAAATCTTCTAATTTGCGATGCAGAAATATAAATATCTTCTGAGCTAGGGGAATAGTTTATCGGGCGCAGGAAACCGAATCCTTCAGATTGAATAATCTCAAGTACTCCCTCCATGAAGAAATAACCTTCCTGCTCTGCACGTGCTTTGAGGATGGCAAATATTAGTTCTTTTTTTGTTAGTTTACTGTAGTAAGATACTCTATAAGTTTTTGCAAGTTCATAGAGTTCTTTTAGCTTCATATTTTCTAAGCCTGAAATTGTTAATTCCATCATTACACCACTCTTTAATTTTTATAAATTGGATTTTTTATCTTGAGCCTCTAGTTTGACGAACTATTTTTTATTTATTGATCACGGGACTTCGCTAAAAAATAAGGAAAGAATTCATTTTGAGGCTATAAGAAGCATGAGAAGAGATAAATTCACTTATTTTCAGTCAATTTCATCGATCAGAAAAATGCCTTGGTTTGGAAAATCCCGATTGGGAAAACGAACGTATAAATATCGTTTTATATACTTCGCCTAAATTGTGAGAACTTGACTTCAATAAAAAACAATTTTTATTTTACCCTGTTTTATAAATAGTAATCAATATAAATTTTTAATTTGGTTGTCATGTTAGGAAGGTTTTTTGTTTTGGAAGGAGTTGATGTCTTCCTGTTGACCTCAACTTTCTTAAACCTTTGTTTTGATCTCTCGTTATTCTAGGTTGCAGCTCTGGCTCAAATATGGGAGGAGCCAGAGCGTGAATAGGTTATTTTATCACTAAATGAGGTTTCTTTTTAAGGCTGTGGCGACCCTCAACAAAGCGTACTGTTCCCGACTTGGCTCTCATGACGATTGAGTGAGTAGAACCGTATGCCCCATTGTATTGCACACCTTTCAGTAGTTCACCGTCTGTAATACCAGTTGCTGCAAAGATGGCATCATCCCCCTTCACAAGGTCATCCATCCGCAGCACCTTATTCACCTCGATCCCCATCTTCTTGCATCGTTCTAATTCTGCATCGTCCTGAGGAAGAAGTCTTCCTTGAAGTTCACCACCTAAGCATTTTAAGGCGACTGCTGCAAGCACTCCCTCCGGGGCTCCACCTGTGCCGAATAAAATGTCTACCCCCGTCCGATTAAATGCCGTATTATACGCACCAGCAACGTCTCCATCATTAATTAATTTAATACGCGCACCAGCTTCACGGATCTCTTCAATGATTTTGGCATGGCGCGGACGATTCAATACCGTTGCCACAACATCCTCGATATCTTTATTTTTAGCTTTTGCAACCGCTCTTAAATTATCAGTGACAGAAGCATTAATATCAACTTGACCGACAGATTCCGGACCCACAGCAATTTTGTCCATATACATGTCTGGAGCATGAAGCAGGTTGCCCCGGTCAGCAATTGCAATTACTGCCAGCGCATTCCATCCTCCTGAAGCGACAATATTCGTCCCTTCCAGAGGATCGACAGCAACATCCACTTCAGGTCCGTTTCCAGTTCCTAGCTGTTCACCAATATAAAGCATCGGCGCTTCGTCCATTTCACCTTCACCGATTACGACTGTACCTCTCATCGGGATCGTGTTAAAAACATCTCTCATCGCTGTTGTCGCAGCATCATCAGCTTCGTCCTTTTTTCCTCTACCCATCCAACGAGCAGATGACAATGCAGCCGCCTCTGTGACACGAACCAATTCCATTGATAAACTTCTTTCCATCGGTCTTCCTCCCCCAACTATCCTCCAGCATATGAACGACTGAAGTAACAATCTGCCATTTCTAGTTTGTTTAAGCTTGTTTCATTTGCTCCATCTCTTCTTTCGAAAGCTGCTCTCTCCAAATTGTTGCTCCTAAGCCTTCGAGCTTTTCAACTAGATGACTATAGCCTCTATCTATATGGTCGACTCCAGTAATTTCGGTGACCCCTTCTGCAATTAATCCAGCTATTATTAAAGACGCCCCTGCACGCAGGTCACTTGCCTTTACTTTAGCTCCTTGAAGTTTGACCGGACCGCTAACAATTGCCGAACGCCCCTCCACCTTAATATTAGCATTCATTCTTCGCAACTCATCAATATGCTTAAAGCGGGCACCATAAATCGTATCCGTGACAACGCTCGTTCCTTCTGCCTTTGTTAACAATGAGGTAAAAGGCTGCTGCAGGTCAGTTGGAAACCCTGGATATACAAGCGTTTTTATATCTACCGCTTTAAAAATATCCGCTTTTCCAACAAAGACCTGATCATCCTTCGTCTCAATCGGAACGCCCATTTCCCTCAATTTGGCAATTAATGATTCAAGGTGTTGAGGGATAATGTTATCGATAAGAATTCCTTCACCCACCGCTGCACCTAAAATCAAATATGTGCCCGCCTCGATCCGATCAGGAATGATCGTATGTCTGCAGCCATGAAGCTCATCAACACCGTCGATACGGATGACATCTGTACCTGCTCCCTTAATCTTAGCGCCCATATTCGTTAAAAGGGTGGCGACATCAATAATTTCAGGTTCTTTCGCTGCATTTTCAATAATCGTACGTCCTTTTGCGCGGACAGCTGCAAGCATAATATTGATGGTCGCTCCAACACTGACCACATCTAAATAAATTCTAGCACCAACTAATTCGTCGGCACGCAAATAAATGGCTCCCTGCTCGTTTGTTACACTCGCACCCAATGCTTCAAAACCTTTTATATGCTGGTCAATCGGTCTCGGGCCTAAATGGCATCCTCCTGGCAAACCGATGACGGCCTTCTTAAAGCGTCCGAGCATCGCTCCCATTAAATAATAGGAGGCCCGAAGCTTTTTCACTTTCCCATTCGGCAATGGCATGGAAATCATTGAAGAAGGATCTACGGTCATTTCATGATTAGAAAACTGCACAGATCCACCAATCTCCTCTAGAAGACTTTTCAGTAACTCGACATCAGAAATCTCCGGCAAACCTTCAATCGTAACAGGTGAATCGGCTAATATAGTCGCCGGGATAAGAGCCACAGCGCTGTTTTTGGCACCGCTTATCCGCACTGTCCCTGTTAAAGGGTAACCGCCTGCAATTTTGAGCTTATCCATCTCTGACTCCCTTCTAAGTATGATGTTGTCATTTACAGGTAGCTTCCTCCAAACATCACGACTTTGATGATGAAAGAATATGGGTCAACCAATCTACTCGCTTATTTAGCAATATAGACATGTTCAAGCAAATACATTCGTTGTTTTTAAAATGATTATTTCATTAACCACTTTACCATAAATGTAGAGCTTGGCACCTCGCCTATGTTTGTAAAAAATACATGTATTATGTTGTTTCTCGATTTTTCCAATCTGCTAAAAATGCCTCAATTCCTTTATCCGTTAAAGGATGATTGCACAGTTGCAGAATTACCTTATAGGGAATAGTTGCGATATGGGCACCTCGTAAAGCTGCCTCTGTTACATGTTGTGGATGTCTAATAGATGCTGCAATAATTTCAGTTTCAATATCGTGGATAGCGAAGATTTCAGAAATAGTGGAAATAAGCTCTAAGCCATTATGACCGATATCATCAAGTCTTCCGAGAAATGGCGAAACGTAAGAAGCTCCAGCACGAGCTGCTAACAAAGCTTGATTAGCACTAAATATCAATGTCACATTCGTTTTAATTCCTTCTTTCGAAAAAACAGATACTGCTTTTAAACCTTCCGGTGTCATCGGCACTTTGATCGTGATGTTTGGTGCTATTTTTGCCAGTTCACGCCCTTCGCGGATCATTCCTTCTGCCTCAAGCGAGATAACCTCTGCACTAACGGACCCTGGAACGAGAGCAGTAATTTCACGAAGGCGTTCCTCGAATGTAACATTTTTCTCTTTTGCTACAAGCGATGGGTTTGTTGTCACACCAGCGATAATACCAAGGGAAAAAGCTTCTTTAATTTCTTCTATATTTGCCGTATCAATAAAAAATTTCATCGTCCATTTCTCCTTTTTCATTATATGTATGCTATCAAGCACTACTATTGACTCAATTAAGCAAAAGAGCATATCCTCCCAAAATAAGAGGCAAATTCAAGAATAATGAAATTAAAACCGCCTTAAGGGAAAAGGCGGTTTTATGTCGACATGTTCATTGTTTTGGAAATATTACGCTTTTCCTGAAGAACCAAATTCACGCATTTTGCCAATAACCGTTTCTTTAATTGCTTCACGTGCTGGTCCAAGATATTTACGCGGATCGTACACTTCAGTGTCTGCCGCAAGCACTTCACGTACTTTTTTCGCAGATGCAATTTGGTTTTCAGTATTTACGTTAATTTTGGCTGTTCCTAAAGATACTGCCCTTTGAATATCCTTTGTTGGAATACCAGTTCCGCCATGAAGAACTAGAGGCAGGCCTGTTGCTTTGCCGATTTCCTCCATTTCTTTAAAGCCAAGATTAGGTTCTCCTTTGTAAGGTCCATGAACGGAACCTAATGCTGGAGCAAGGCAGTCAATGCCTGTTAGCTTCACTAGTTCTTCGCACTCTTTTGGATCAGCATAAATAACGCCGTCTGCCACGACATCATCCTCTTGACCGCCAACTGTGCCAAGCTCAGCCTCTACAGAAACACCTTTTGAATGTGCATATTCAACTACTTTTTTCGTTGTTTCAACATTCTCTTCAAAAGGGTGATGTGAAGCGTCGATCATTACAGAAGTAAAACCTGCATCAATCGCTTCCTTACATTTATCAAAGCTTGACCCGTGATCTAAATGAATCGCCACTGGAATTGTAATTTTATAGTCTTCTAAAAGCCCTTCAACCATTTTAACAACAGTTTTAAAGCCTCCCATATAACGACCTGCACCCTCAGATACGCCAAGAATTACTGGAGATTTCTCCTCCTCAGCAGCTTGTAAAATCGCTTGTGTAAACTCTAGATTATTAAGGTTAAATTGGCCGACAGCATAGCCGCCCTCTTTTGCTTGAATAAGCATTTCCTTCATTGAAACTAAAGGCATTTTTCTTCCTCCTTTTACATGATCTATTCTCCCAACAGCTGAATTCTTTAAGAGTTTTCCCTTTATAAATCCCGGTTATGTACTTATCATTCAAGCATTGTGAAGAATGACCCTGTAAAACATTCTACCAAATATGCTCAAGAAAAGCTATGCAGATTGTGGACAAAGGCAAAAATATGTAAAAGACAAAAAACTATCAAAGCAATTGAAACCGTTGTCTTTGAGCGCTCAAAACAAAGAAATCTTATTGCAGCAAGCACCCATTCCAAAACAGTATTGTTCATAAAAATTTAATATCATTTTACTCTTCCGCAACAGAAATATATTTTTTTACGGCTTCACGAATATCATCAATGTCAAACGGCTTGGCAAAATGAGCTAAAGCACCCAAATTTTTAGCCTCTTGGATCATATCCAATTCTCCATATGCAGTCATAATAATGACTCGAATTTCATTATTCATGAGCTTCATTCTTTTAAGAATCTCAATTCCATCCATCCCTGGAATTTTCATATCAAGTAACACAAGGTCTGGGCAGTTATTTGCCACAATATCTAAAGCCTGTACTCCATTCGCCGCCTGATGGGTTTCGTAACCTTCTTTTTGCAACACCTCATTTAGCAGAATACGAATGCCAAACTGATCATCAACAATTAAAATCTTCCCTTTCATAAAACCACCTCTTCCTCAATTTAGAATCTACTTTGATGCTGTTGTGACAATTTATGTATATGAATTTCAGCATGGCTCAAGTTGATAAAAACAAATAATAGAGGAATAGTTCATTCCTTTTTCCAAATTTTTTAACACCATTCTGAAAGACATTCTGTGTTCAGTTCTTTTCCCCTGATGTAAGAGAAAGAAACCAATAAGAGAAGTGGGCAAATTCTTTTTAAGATATTGCCTGACTATTGATGGAAAATGTTGATAATCCTTCCACCTCATTAAATTCTATTTCTTCCATTCAGATTCCTGCATAATAAATCATTATTTTGCCTTTTTCCAAAAAGCTTGATTATAATCTAGACGAGGAGGTTTTACGATGTTAAAAATGTTTTCCACCCAATTAACGGGTTTATTTAATCGAATACATGAAAAGGAAGAATTTTCATTCGAAGATGGAGCGAGATTGCTCGCACAAGCCGCGGTCGGAGACGGGCTCATTTACCTGTATGGAAAGCAGGAAATGGCAGCTATATTAGCCGAAGCATTTCATAGCAGCGAACCGTTAAAGAATGCTAAGCCTTTGGAAGGTCATGAGCAGGAAGTCACTGCAGCAGATCGAGTTGTTATCTTTTCAAGATATTCCAATGACGAAGAGACGCTGAAAGTTGCCAAGTGGTTACGGGAACAGAGAATTCCCTTTGTCACCGTTGCAACAAAATCCAACGATGAGAAGGAGTGTATTGCCGCACTCTCTGATGTACATATTAATTTACACGTAACAAGGGCCCTGCTCCCTGATGAAGATGGAAGCCGTTACGGCTATCCAGCTTCCATGGCAGCCCTTTTTGTCTATTACGGATTAACCTTAACCTTAAAGGAAATTTTGGCAGACTACTAGGAGGGCATGTTCGATTAGGGGCCCCGATTTGACCGGAGTATTTCCGGATTGTTGCCGATAACGAGGCCGATTCAACCGGAACGAACGCAGGTATTCTCGAATAGACCGAATTCGAAGTCCATTCGTCCGGAACGAACGGGATGGTACCGAGTAGCAGTCAATACGTATGATCGCCGATTTACCTCTTCTCCGACCGTATACTTCTGTTCAGCCGAATACACATACTCGCACAAGCGCCGGTTTGGAGTCGGCCGAGATAAGCTGATATGAACCATTCGCGCACTTTATCCAAACCAAAAAATGGCGTATAAACTGGATCCAGTTATACGCCATTTTCATATTATAATACTTTCGTCCTACTTCTTAATTTTCATGGATGCTTCTACGAAGTCTCTAAATAATGGCTGTGGACGATTTGGTCTTGATGTGAACTCCGGATGAAATTGAGAAGCCACGAACCAAGGGTGGTCTGCTAATTCAATAATTTCCACTAAGCGTCCGTCCGGACTCGTACCAGAGAAAATGAAACCAGCCTCTTCCATTTCTTGGCGATATTTATTATTGAACTCATAACGATGACGATGACGTTCGTAGATTACTTCATCAGCATAAGCAGCATGCGCTTTTGATCCTTCAGTTAGCTTACATGGATATAAGCCGAGACGCAGGGTTCCCCCTAAATCTTCAATATCTTTTTGCTCAGGAAGCAAATCGATAATCGGATGCGTTGTATTTGGAGCTATTTCAGCTGAATGTGCATCTGTATAACCAAGAACATTGCGGGCATACTCTACTGAAGCTAGCTGCATTCCTAAGCAAATACCCAGGAACGGAATCTTATTTTCACGAGCAAACTGCGTCGCAAGGATTTTCCCCTCGATGCCACGGTCTCCAAATCCACCAGGAACAAGAATACCGTCTGCATCTTGAAGAAGAGCCCTTACATTGTCTGCATTCACTTCTTCTGAATTAATCCACTTAATGTCAATGTCTGCATCAAAGGCATAGCCTGCATGCTTTAATGCTTCGACCACAGAAATGTATGCGTCTTGAAGCTCGACATATTTCCCAACAAGGGCAATTTTTGTTGTTTTTGACAAGTTAAGGACTTTATCAACCAATGCTTTCCATTCAGTCATTTCTGCCTCTGGAGCTTGAATTTTTAAATGCTCTAACACAATTTGATCCATATGCTGCTCTTGTAATGTAAGAGGAATCGAGTATAAAGTGCTTGCATCTGGACATTCAATAACAGCTCTTGGATCAATATCACAGAACAGGGCAATTTTATCTTTCATATCTTCAGCAATTGGCATTTCTGTACGAACAACAATGATGTTTGGCTGAATTCCTAAGCTCCTCAGCTCTTTCACGCTATGCTGCGTAGGTTTTGTCTTCATTTCACCTGCCGCTTTAATATAAGGAACTAAGGTGCAGTGGATATACATGACGTTATCACGTCCGATGTCGCTTTTGATTTGGCGGATCGCTTCAAGGAAAGGCAATGATTCGATATCGCCAACCGTTCCCCCGATTTCCGTTATCACGACATCAGCATTCGTTTCTTGACCGGCACGGAACACTCTATCTTTTATTTCATTCGTAATATGTGGAATAACCTGTACAGTTCCTCCTAAATAATCGCCACGACGTTCCTTTTGCAAAACGGTTGAATAAATTTTTCCTGTTGTTACATTGCTGAACTTCGTCACATTAATATCTACAAAACGCTCGTAATGACCAAGGTCTAGATCCGTTTCTGCACCATCATCCGTTACAAAAACCTCTCCGTGTTGGTACGGGCTCATCGTTCCAGGATCCACATTTATATATGGATCGAATTTTTGAATTGTCACGCTCAGGCCTCGGTTTTTCAACAATCTGCCAAGTGAAGCAGCAGTAATTCCTTTTCCTAGCGATGACACCACTCCACCAGTTACAAAGATATATTTTGTCATCAAAAAAATCCCCCTTTAGATTAATTTTTCCTACTTGCATATCCACAAAGCGAAAATAATGATGAAAAACAGTTCTTAATACTTAAACTAAAAATTGCCCGTTTTTCATAAAATAAAACCTCTTTCGCATCGCCTGTGAACCGTTGATATATTTGATATTGCTTGCGTTAGGGGTAATAGATATCTAGAAATTTGCCTATGAAAAGATCAGATGTACCACCTGCACCCATTAGTTTTCTCAATCTTTATTTTTCTTATCGCTGAATGCCAAAAATTGATAAGCTATTTATTTTGGACTACTCTTCATAAAGCTCGCGAGACTCTTCTATGGAAATAAAAGAGTCTCCCTTTTAGATAAAATAAAAACGCCCCACTTACAAATTATTGTAAGGGAGCGTAAATCATATCACTATTGTCGTTCCTTTTTTAAGGAGCCCAAAAATGATTCTACAAGCCTCTTATAAAAAAGTCAAGATTATAAATCCTCTTCCTCGTCTTCATCCAGATCATCATCTAAATCATCAAAGTCGTCTTCATCGTCATCAGCCGTTAGAAGATCATCATCGTCATCCTCAAAATCTTCATCGAAGTCCTCATCGTCTTCGTCAAGATCTAGTAGATCATCGTCATCTTCATCAGCGAGAATATCATCATAATCGATATCGTCTTCATCGTCATCCTCTTCGAACTCAAGGTCTTCATCCAATACTTTCTTAGCCTTCTTCTTCTTTGGCTTAGTTGGTGTGATCACTTCTTCTTCAGATTGATCAACTGGATACCAAACTCGCAGTCCCCAGCGGTTCTCACCTAACGAGAGAAAACGACCATCAATATTTAAATCGGTATAGAACTGAGCAATTTTTGCTCGTACTTCTTCTTCCGTTAACCCTAATGTTGCCGTAATTTCATCCATGATTTCTTTAAATGAAGCTGGCTGCTTCTGACTATTCAATAATTCGTAAGCCATTTCTATTAATGACATTTCTTGCAATTGTTCTTTTGAGAATTGTTTAAGACTCAATATTTGCACATCCTTTCACCATCTAAACACTGTAAACCTAGAGTTATCAGCACTTACGACTGATATTACTTCTGTTGACACTCTGAATAGCATATTCTCCATTATAAACAAAATATAGCCCTTTATGCTAGTTTCAGTTAGTCAATCTGTTACTTTTTTCTAAAAGTTGTAACTTCATCTATTTTAAGGTAATATCTCAAGGTGATTTTTGCTTCATTTTTTGTTTCCTTTTCTTCTTTGACGGATCGGACAACTGATCGTAGGCAAGCGTAAAAAAAAAGATTGCCAATAGGAAAAAAGAAACAGCACCCAACTGCCGCTCATATAAAAAAACAAGGGTCATAAGGATGACACTTAATGTCAAAAAAATGATAATCCGTCTTCTCAACGTCGCTCACATCCCAATCTGCATACTATCTTGATTATAAAGTAAAATGATTGATAATGTGAAAATTCCTCTAAATATATTTTGTAAAGAAATGTAAAGATCCTGTCCTATTTTCCTTCATTACTTGGGAAAACAAAATAATTCAGACCAGAGAAAACCGTTTCCCCTGGTCTGATCACTCACATGTTCCTGCGATATTGTCCGCCTACTTCATAAAGGGAACGGGTAATTTGTCCCAGACTTGCTACTTTCACTGTTTCCATTAATTCAGCAAAAATATTGCCCCCGCTAACCGCGACTTCTTTTAAGCGTTTTAAAGCAATCTCTGCTCTATCTTCATTCCTTTTTTGAAACTCTTGCAAATTCCGGATTTGCAGTTCCTTTTCCTCCTTAGAGGCCCGGGCCAGCTCCATATTATCCAATTCCTCTTCTGATGGCGGGTTTGGATTTAAATAAGTATTGACGCCAATGATCGGAAGCTCGCCAGTATGTTTTTTCATTTCGTAAAACATTGACTCCTCTTGAATTTTCCCTCGTTGATACTGAGTCTCCATCGCTCCTAACACACCGCCGCGATCATCCATCCGCTCAAATTCCTGCAAAACGGCTTCCTCAACTAAATCCGTTAACTCCTCGACAATAAAAGAACCTTGCAGCGGATTCTCGTTTTTCGTTAATCCGTGTTCCTTTGTAATAATCATTTGGATGGCCATTGCCCGTCTTACCGATTCCTCTGTTGGCGTCGTAATGGCCTCATCATATGCATTTGTATGAAGAGAATTACAGTTATCATGGAGAGCCATTAGAGCCTGCAATGTCGTCCTTATATCATTGAAATCAATTTCTTGGGCATGGAGGGAACGGCCTGACGTTTGTACATGGTATTTAAGCTTTTGACTACGTTCATTGGCCCCGTACTTATTTTTCATAACAGTCGCCCAAATTCGCCGTGCTACACGACCAATTACCGTATACTCTGGATCCAATCCGTTCGAGAAAAAGAAGGATAAGTTTGGTGCGAAATCATCAATATGCATGCCACGGCTCAAGTAATACTCCACATAGGTAAGGCCGTTGGCCAGTGTAAATGCGAGCTGCGAAATCGGATTTGCTCCCGCCTCGGCAATATGATAGCCGGAAATAGAAACAGAATAGTAATTACGAACTTTATGGTCAATAAAATATTGCTGGATATCACCCATCATTCTTAAGGCAAACTCCGTGGAAAAAATACATGTATTTTGCCCCTGATCTTCCTTAAGGATATCAGCCTGCACCGTTCCCCGCACCGTTTGCAATGTTTTAGCTTTTACATCTTCAAGCTCCTTCTCACTCAAAGGACGGCCCAGTTCTTCCTCTTTCCTGTCTACCTGCTGTTGAATGGCCGTGTTCATGAACATCGCCAAAATAATTGGTGCAGGTCCATTGATCGTCATTGATACTGAGGTTGAAGGATGACAAAGATCAAAGCCTTTATATAACTTTTTCATGTCATCAAGGGTACAAACACTGACACCGCTTTCCCCAACTTTCCCATAAATATCCGGTCGATAATCAGGGTCTTCTCCGTATAATGTGACCGAGTCGAAAGCCGTGCTCAAGCGCTTTGCCGCATCATCCTTTGACAAATAATGAAAACGGCGATTTGTTCTTTCAGGTGTCCCTTCTCCGGCAAATTGACGCTTCGGATCCTCACCTTCCCGTTTAAAAGGGAAAACCCCGGCAGTGTAGGGAAAGCTGCCTGGAATATTTTCTTTATAGACCCATTTGATAATTTCGCCATAATCTTTGTATTTCGGTAAAGCAACCTTTGGAATATTAAGTCCTGACAGACTTTTCGTTCTTAAAGCTGTCACGATTTCCTTATCACGAATTCTTGTGACAAACTGTTCTCCAGCATATTTTTCTTTTGTCGCTTCCCAATTTTCTAATATATTTTTTGATTCAGGGGTGAGCTTACTTTCCACCTCTTCCTTTAAACGTTGGAGAGCAGTGAGGGCTTCGGCATTTTCTTCTCTCTCTTTCAATGCCTCCAATGCACCTTCTATTTGGAATAGCCTTCTTGCCAGCTCCACTTGTTCCTCCGCTGTTTGGTGATATTTTCGAACTGTGTCGGAAATCTCCCTTAAATAGTAACGACGCTCATTAGGAATGATGATATTTTGCTTTTCAACTTTCGCATTTTTACTGAAGGAGGTGCCCCAATTCGTAGCCATTTTTTCATTAATCGTTTCGATTAATGCAGCGAATAGAGCATTCGTTCCTTGATCATTAAATTGACTAGCGATCGTTCCAAAGACCGGCATATCATCCAACTCTTTTTCAAAGAGCATACGACTTCGCTGATATTGTTTTTGCACTTGCTTTAAAGCATCCTCCGAGCCTTTTCGCTCAAATTTGTTAATGACGATTAAATCGGCATAATCAATCATATCAATTTTTTCGAGCTGGGAAGGCGCGCCAAAGTCACTGGTCATGACATACATCGAGACATCGCATATCTCCGTAATGCCTGCATCTCCTTGACCAATCCCACTTGTTTCGACAACGATTAAATCGTAGCCTGCCGCTTTGACAACAGCAATCGCTTCCTTAATTGCCAACGACAGCTCGGATTTCGACTCCCTTGTTGCTAAGCTCCGCATATAGACGCGTGGTGAGAATATGGAATTCATGCGAATACGGTCACCAAGAAGCGCGCCTCCTGTTTTTTGCTTCGTAGGATCGACCGACAAAATGGCAACCTTTTTTTCGGGAATCTCATTTAAAAAACGACGGATTAATTCATCGGTTAAGGAGCTTTTCCCGGCACCGCCAGTTCCTGTTATTCCAAGGACTGGCGCCTGTCTATCCATCGATTTTAATTGTTCTAATACAGCTGCTTCAGTTGCCGTCGCCACTTCAATTGTTTGATGCTCTGCTAACGTAATCAGCTTTGCCGTCGCCACTACATCTCCTTCCGACACCTTGTTGATATAGTTCGAGACATCTGCTGCGATCGTTGGAAAATCGCATTCCTGCAGCATCAAATTAATCATGCCTTGAAGACCGAGCTTCCGGCCGTCTTCCGGAGAAAAAATTCGCGCAATTCCATAGTCATGCAGCTCCTTGATTTCACGCGGAATAATTACCCCGCCCCCGCCGCCATAAATACGAATATGGGAGGCTCCTTTTTCTTTTAACAGATCGTACATATACTTAAAATATTCAACATGCCCACCTTGATAAGAAGACATGGCAATCCCTTGGACATCCTCCTGAATAGCCGCATTTACCACTTCTTCCACAGAACGATTATGCCCGAGATGAATCACTTCTGCTCCACTTGCCTGAAGGATGCGGCGCATAATATTAATTGAGGCATCGTGCCCATCAAACAAGCTGGAAGCAGACACAAAACGGATATGATTTTTCGGCTTATAAATAGTCTGCGTACTCATCTTTCTCCCCCTTAGTTAGAAAAGCGCAGGACACCTCGGAACAATGAAAGCCCGAATTGTTCCTGCGATGATTATTCAAGCCACCCTTTATTCATGTTTAAAGCTGGCTCCATTCATGGTGATGAAACTTCTTTGTTCTTAATCCCCTCAAAAATAAGCTTGATTTGAATTTCGATATATTCCTCTAGAGAGTACATCTTTTGAATATTCCAACGGCGAAACGCCCACATTTGCCCTAATACAACAATATTATGTGACATGAGCTTCACCTGTTCTGCCGACAGTTCCAACTCACCATTTTCAACGCAACGATTAATAATATCCTCAATGATGAGCGCCATCTCTGCTTCCTTTCTCAACACATATGGAAGTGCATCCTTGGAAAGAGATTTCGCCTCCTGATACATGACAAGCACTTCGTCTTGAAGATCATCTACGACTCTAAAATAGTTGCCGATGCCAAGTCGAAGGCTTTCAAGAGTTCCGCGTTTTGTATCAATATCCTTTTGTAGGCGATTGTGTACCTCATCATAAATACTGTCACACACTAAATACAGGACATCTTCCTTCGAACGAATATATTCATATAACGTTCCAATGCTAAACCCAGCTGCTTTTGCAATTTCTCTTGTTGTTGTTCGGTGGAATCCCTTTTCTTTAAAAAGCGTAACAGCCCCTTTAATCATTTGATTTCTCCTTTTTATGACAAGACGCTCATCTTTTACGGATGCATGAACCTCACGCTTTTTCATTCATGATATCCTCCCTCCTTTTTCAGGAGATTTTTATTTTGTTATCATTCTTGAAATAACAAGACGTTGAATTTCCTGTGTCCCTTCATAAATTTGCGTAATTTTCGCATCGCGCATAAACCGTTCAACTGGATAATCCTTCGTATAGCCGTAGCCGCCGAAAATTTGAACCGCTTCTGTTGTCACGTTCATCGCTGTGTCCCCAGCAAATAGCTTTGACATCGCCGATTCCTTCCCATATGGAAGCCCTTCCGATTCAAGCCATGCCGCTTGATAGGTTAATAGTCGAGCCGCTTCAATATTCGTAGCCATATCTGCTAATTTAAAACCGATCCCTTGATTGGCAGCGATTGGTTTGCCAAATTGATGACGTTCCTTTGCATAATTGGCTGCTGCATCCAATGCCCCTTGAGCAATTCCAACTGCTTGGGCGGCAATTCCGTTACGCCCGCCATCTAATGTCATCATCGCGATTTTAAAGCCTTCGCCAACTCGGCCTAGTACATTTTCCACCGGCACACGGCAGTCTTCAAAAATGATCTCCGTCGTTGGTGATGAACGAATCCCGAGTTTTTTCTCCTTTTTCCCCACCGAAAAACCTGGAAAACCACTTTCAATAATAAAGGCTGTCGTTCCCCTAGTCTTTTGGGCTGGATCGGTTAGGGCAAAGACGACATAAATGTCTGCTACTCCGCCATTTGTAATAAAAATTTTCGAACCATTTAAAACATAATGATCACCTTCAAGGCGAGCAGTTGTCTTCATACCACCTGCATCCGAGCCGCTTCCTGGTTCTGTTAATCCGTAAGCACCGATTTTTTCCCCCAAAGCCATCGGGCGTAAATACTTTTGTTTCTGTTCCTCACTGCCAAACTTATAGATTGGCCAGCCAGCTAAGGAAGTATGGGCTGAGAGAGTTACACCGATGGATGCGTCAACTCGGGACAATTCCTCAACCGCAATACAATACGCTAAATAATCACTGCCAATTCCCCCATACTCTTCTGGCCAAGGAATTCCTGTTAAACCGAGCTCCGCCATTTGTGTGAAAATTTCCCGATCAAAACGTTCCTCTTCATCCCGTTCAGCAGCAGTGGGGGCGACTTCATTATTTGCAAAGTCTCTTACCATTTTACGAATCATTTCATGTTCTTCGGATAATTGGAATCTCATTTTTGCTCCCTCTTTCTTTATAAATTCTTGCTAATCACAATACGCTGAATTTCACTTGTCCCTTCATAAATTTCCGTTACCTTTGCATCGCGGAAATAACGCTCTACCGGATAATCCTTTGTATAGCCATAACCGCCAAATACTTGAATCGCCTCTGTTGTTACGGAAACTGCCGTTTTTGAAGCGTAAAGCTTGGCCATCGATGCTTCCTTTCCACATTTCAATCCATTTGCTTTCAAATCAGCCGCTCGGTAGATTAATAGTTTTGCTGCTTCAATCTGCGTAGCCATATCGGCAAGTTTAAATGCTATCCCTTGCTGAGTGGCGATTGGCTTGCCAAATTGATGGCGCTCTTTTGCATAATTCGTCGCTGCTTCAAATGCGGCTTCTGCAATACCAAGTGCCTGAGCTGCAATGCCAATTCTGCCAACTTCTAAATTCCCCATCGCAATTTTAAAGCCGTGGTCTTCCTGGCCAAGGAGATTCTCCCTTGCTACCTTCATATCTTCAAAGGTCACCTGAACAGTCCTCGATCCGTGCAGGCCCATTTTATGTTCATCTTTGCCGACAATAAGCCCTGGAGTATCCTTTTCCACGATAAAAGCTGAAATCCCCCTTGCACCTGCCGCTGGTCTTGTCGAAGCAAAGACGATGTAGATATCCGCCTCTCCACCGTTCGTAATAAACACTTTTGAACCATTTAATATATAGTGCTCACCGTCTAATACCGCCTTTGTCTTTATACTCCCTGCATCTGAGCCCGAGCTTGGTTCCGTTAGGCAAAATGCCCCTAAATATTGACCAGAAGCAAGCTTTGAAACATATTTTTCCTTTTGCTCCTCATTTCCAAAATAAAGAATCGGATTCGTCCCAACGGATGTGTGGACAGATAAAATGACGCCAGCCGTCGCACTAACCTTGGAAATTTCATGGATTGCTAATATATAAGAGATAAAGTCCATATCTGCCCCGCCATATTTTGCTGGAACAGGAATTCCCATCAAACCAAGCTCGCCCATTCGCTTGACAATGCTGCGTGGAAATTCACCTTGCTCCATCCTTTCAATAAATGGGGCAATCTCTTTCTGTGCAAAATCCTGAACCATTTTTCGCAACATTTCCTGTTCGTCTGTCAATCGCAAATTCATACTTCTCCCCCTTTCTTGATGTAATTCCGGAAAACTTGGTGTTGATTCCAGAAATTTAAGCCTTAATTCCGGAAAACGAGTGCGAATTCCGGAAAAGTGAGTACGAATTCCGAAATTTTCAGTGTTGATTCCGGAAAAGTTCAATCCTTATGCATATTCGTAAAATCCTCTTCCTGACTTCTTACCAAGCCAGCCTGCCTTGACGTATTTGCGCAGCAGCGGACATGGGCGATATTTATCATCACCAAAGCCTTCATGAAGCGTTTCCATAATGTAGAGACATGTGTCCAATCCGATAAAATCGGCGAGTGTTAACGGCCCCATCGGATGATTCATACCGAGCTTCATCACTTCATCAATCGCTTCTTTCGTAGCCACGCCCTCATACAAGGTATAAATCGCTTCATTAATCATCGGCATTAAAATTCGATTGGAGACAAATCCAGGAAAATCATTCACCTCAACTGGAACTTTATTTAATTTTTTGGTAATATCTTCAATCGTGTTGTACACTTCATCTGCTGTTGCAAGTCCGCGAATAATTTCAACGAGCTTCATAACTGGAACAGGATTCATAAAATGCATCCCTATCACTTTTTCCGGCCGTGTCGTAGCGGCGGCGATCTCTGTAATTGGCAAGGAGGATGTATTGCTTGCTAAAATCGCGTGAGCAGGTGCGAGTTGATCTAGCTCCTTAAAAAGTTCCGCTTTTATTTCCATATTTTCCACAGCCGCCTCAATGACCAAATCGACAGTACCGGCATTGCGGAGTTCGGTGGATGGCGTGATGTTTCCTAAAATATTCTCTAGCTCTGCCTCAGTCATTCTTTCTTTCGCGACCTGTCTCGCCAGATTCTTTTTAATTACACTTAGCCCCTTCTCCACGAATTCCGTTTTCAAATCATGCAATAGCACTTTAAATCCGGCCTGAGCACATACTTGGGCAATACCTGAGCCCATTTGCCCTGCACCAATCACCATTATTTTATCTATCTTCATTAGGCTTCACCCTTTGGAACTTCAATCATAATGGCATCCCCTTGACCACCGCCGGAGCATATGGCTGCGACTCCTATACCGCCTCCACGACGCTTCAATTCATGCATAAGCGTGACAATGATTCTCGCACCACTCGCACCGATTGGGTGTCCTAAAGCAACCGCACCACCATTTACATTGACCTTTTCTGGATTTAGCTGGGCGATCTGACTGCTGGCAAGGGCAACCGCAGCAAAAGCTTCATTAATTTCAAATAGCGCGATTTCCTCAACGCTTTTTCCCGTTTTCACCAAAAGCTCATTAATGACCATTCCAGGGGTTTTCGGAAAGTCCTTAGCTTCAACCGCAACTGCTGCCTGCCCAATAATGTAGGCTTCCACCGTTTTTCCTTCTCTTATCGCTCGTTCTTCACTCATGAGCACGAGGGCAGCAGCTCCATCATTTACCCCCGGGGCATTACCCGCCGTAATCGTTCCATCAGCATCAAATACGGGCGGCAATTTCGCCAATCGTTCAAGTGATGTATCTTTCCTTGGCGCCTCATCGGCGGAAACCGTCACCGCTGCCCCTTTTCTTTGCCGTACTTCGACTGCTATGATTTCTTCAGAGAGCTTTCCTGATTCAATCGCCGCTAATGCGAGCTCATGGCTGCGCAAAGCCCACTGATCCTGTTCTTCCCGGCTAATTGCTAGCTCCTCGGCAACCCCATTTCCGTATGTCCCCATATGGACGCCTGTAAAGCTACATGTTAATCCGTCATGCACCATTAAATCCTTTACAACGGAATCTCCCATTTTCAGGCCAAAGCGGACATTCGGTAAAAAATACGGGGCATTGCTCATCGATTCCATCCCACCGGCTACGATTACTTCCTCATCTCCTGCGCGAATTATTTGATCCGCCAAAGTGACACTCCTCATCCCAGATGCACAAACTTTATTAATTGTCTCTGTTTTCACACTCCAAGGAATACCAGCTTTTTTAGCCGCTTGCCGTGACGGAATTTGCCCTTGACCACCTTGCAGAACATTTCCTAAAATAACCTCCTGCACTTCTTCCCCCTTCACTTGCGCCCGTTCTAAAGCTGCTTTAACGGCAATTCCTCCTAAATCTGAAGCTGTAAGACTGCTTAATGCTCCTCCTGATTTGCCAAAAGGCGTTCTTACCCCGCTGAGAATGACTGTTTTCCCCATCCTAGATTCTCCTTTTCTATTAAATTTTTAATGGAATTCATAAGATTTGATTGATCTTGGTAGGTGTTGAACATGACTGACTGAACGCTCGCTCGAAGTTAAACGTGAAGAAATGGAAACTTTTCGTTTCCATACTGTCTCGCAGATTTTGAAAACGCTTTATTCACACTCATTTTACAGTATCCACTGAAAAATTTGAATATGTTTTTAAAAAATCAAAAATTCCGAATGATTATAGCAAAAAAAATTGGCATTTCCAGCGAGCTGATAACTCGCTGGAGCCATTCTTTACGAAGCTAGTTCTGCAGCCTCGCCGCAAACTGCCTTTTCTAGAAGTTCTGCAACATCATATGTGGAAACTTGCTCTTCTACTTCTTTCGCTTTAGTACCATCGGAAAGCATTGTCAAGCAGTATGGACACCCGGAGCTAATAACAGTCGGATTAACCTCTAATGCCTGCTCTGTGCGAGCAACATTAATGCGGTGTCCGGTCTCCTCTTCCATCCACATCAGACCTCCGCCAGCTCCACAGCACATCCCCGTATCACGGTTCCGTTCCATTTCCACTAGTTTCACACCTGAAATCGCTTTAAGAATTTCACGCGGCGGATCGTAGACTTCATTGTAGCGCCCTAAATAACAAGAATCATGGAAAGTAATGGTTTCATTGACCGCATATTTCGGTTTTAAGCGGCCATCTTTCACCAATTGGTACAGGACTTCCGTATGATGATAGACTTCTGCCTCTAATCCAAAATCAGGATACTCATTCTTAAAGATATTGTATGCATGTGGATCGATCGTCACGATCTTTTTCACGTCATTTTTTTCAAATTCTGCAATATTATTGGCAGCAAGCTCCTGGAAGACAAACTCATTTCCAAGGCGACGGGCCGTATCGCCAGAATTCTTTTCCTTATTGCCAAGAATGGCAAATTTCACCCCTGCCTCATTTAATAATTTTGCAAATGATAAGGCTATCTTTTGACTACGATTATCATAAGAACCCATAGAGCCTACCCAGAAAAGATATTCGAACTCTTCACCTGCCTTTTTCATTTCTTTCACCGTTTTTACTTCTACATCTTCTCTAGCATCACGCCAATTTTCACGTTCTTTCCGGTTTAACCCCCATGGATTTCCTTGACGTTCAATGTTTTGCATCGCACGCTGAGCATCCGCATCCATTTTTCCTTCCGTTAACACTAAGTAACGGCGAAGATCGATAATTTTTTCTACATGCTCATTCATAACAGGGCATTGGTCCTCACAATTTCGGCAAGTTGTACAAGCCCAGATCTCCTCTTCGGTAATCACCTCACCTATTAAGCTCGGGCTGTAAGCAAGGGACGCAGCACTCTCCTCAACACCTTTTCCTGCAGCGGCAAGAGCAAGCTGATTCCCTTGTGTTTTTGCAAAAGCGAAGGTTGGAACCCACGGCTGTTTCGAGGTTACGGCCGCACCGTGGTTTGTTAAATGATCGCGAAGCTTTAAAATAAGATCCATCGGTGAAAGCATTTTTCCCGTACTGGTCGCCGGACACATATTTGTACAGCGTCCACACTCTACGCAAGCATATAAATCCACTAATTGAAGCTGTGTGAAGTCCTCAATTTTCCCTACGCCAAACGTTTCTTGCGTTTCGTCTTCAAAATCAATCTTTCTTAATTTCCCTGGTTTTTCAAGGCGATTAAAGTAAACATTTGCTGGACCCGCAATTAAATGAGCATGCTTCCCTTGCGGCACATAGACGAGGAAAGTTAATAAGAACAGTAAATGGATCCACCAAGCGAGGTAAAAGACAACGATAGAAGCAGTCTCTCCCATACCCGAAAACGCTGTCGCAATGAGAGAAGCAACAGGCTCCGTCCAAGTAGCCTCATGCCCATGCCAGATCATACTCATACCATTCCCCAGCAGTACTGAAAGCATTAAACCGCCAATAAAAATCAATACCAATCCTGACTTAAAACCTCTTTTTAGCCGAACGAGCTTTTCAATATAACGTCTATGGAAAGCCCAAGCAACCGCCACTAAAATGATTAAAGTGACAATTTCCTGGAAGAATGTAAAGCCACCGTAAAGGGGGCCAAATGGTAAATGGGCGCCAGGATAAATCCCTTTGATAATGAAATCAATCGCTCCGAATTGTACAAGGATAAAACCGTAAAAAAACATTACATGAATGATTCCGCTCTTTTTGTCCTTAAGAAGCTTTTTTTGCCCGAACACCATCACCCATATTTTGTTCATCCGTTCTTTCACATTGTTATCAAACTCTTCTTTTTTCCCGAGCTTAATGTATTCGATCCTTGTTTTCACAACATACACAAAAAGGCTCACTCCGTAAGCGATTACAAAAAGGGTTGCAATAAGATTGATCCATAATAGTCCATTCATTTGAAATGAAACGCTCCTTTCTTTATTCGAATATTGTTGAGTGAGGAAAATTTTAATAACAGAGCCCTTCACAATCGAAGCTTTACCATGAGTGAAATGGTCCTAACATGTAAAATTTTCAGAATTTATATAATTCCATTATATAATGAATGAGCGTTCAGTCAATATTTTCTTTTTAAATCAGACTTGAAAAACCGTTATAGAAGGTATTATTTCGGGGACAATATGATTACCAATCAGATAAAGGAGCGGATAGCATTGAAAATCCTAATTTTTATTTTAATTGCTATCTTTGTCATCGGTGCATTTTTGACCTTTGATTATAAATTTGGAAGAAAAAAGCAATTGCCGACGATAAAAAGCAATGCCTTTCCGTTCCGTGAAAGCAATCTTGAAATCTTCACTCATGGGACTGACCTATTTAATCATATGTTTGATGATTTTAATCATGCCAAAAAACATATCCACGTCTTATTTTATATTTGCAATGATGATCGGTTCGGCAATGAATTTCTTTCTCTTCTTAAAAAGAAAGCAGAGGAAGGTATCGAGGTCAGACTTTTACTCGATTGGGCTGGGAGCCTAAAGGTCTCAAGAAAAAAGATTAAGGAACTGCAAAGTGCTGGAGCAGAGTTTGCTTTTTCCAACGTACCAACATTTCCTTTTTATTTTTATTCTTCCCAAGTACGCAATCATCGCAAAATTACTGTGATCGATGGGAAAATTGGCTATATAGGTGGCTACAATGTCGGCAATGAATACATTGACTTAGATCCGAAGCTTAGCCCTTGGCGTGATTATCATCTTAAAATTACTGCCGAGGGCGTTCTCGATTTACAACAGCAATTTCTTCTTGATTGGCAAGAAGCAACTAAGACCAACTTACGGCAAAACAAAATCTATTTTCCACCATTGGAAAAAGGCAGAAGCCGACATAAAATCATTTCAACAGAAGGATTTATTTTAGAAGACACTTTTTCAACTCTCATCCAGCAAGCCAAAAAATCGATCACTATTGGAAGCCCTTATTTTATTCCAAGTAAAAGAATTCTCGACGACCTTCTTGATGCACTGAAACGGGGAGTGGAATTAACAATCATTGTCCCTTATGTATCCGATCATATCCTTGTAAAAGAAGCGTCCTTTCCACACCTGAGAGCCATCATCGCTGCCGGCGCCAATGTATACCAGTTTAAAAATGGCTTTTATCATGCCAAGATCCTGCTATTTGACGATCAAATTTGCGACCTCGGAACAGCTAATTTTGATAATCGCAGCTTCTTTCTTAATCACGAAATAAACTGCTATATTTACGACCTGCAAGTGATTGAAGAAGTTAAACTTATTTTAAAAAAAGATTTACAGGATTCAGTGAAGCTTTCATTAGAGGATTTAAACTCCCTTAGTCTCTTCTCGCGTATTAAAGAAGGAGTTGCAAAATCGATCTCCCATTTTTTATAAGACTTCGTTTAAAGTCATTGGGTACAGACAATAATCAGTTTGTACCTTTTTGAGGTTTTATTTGAGAAGCATTCGGACTCGGCTGGCCCCCCCCCCGGCAACTGTTCACCAGCCGAATCTGCAAACTATTCTAACTAAAATCGTTATTGGACTCTTCCTGCTCGCGAACTCCCTTTTCTGCCGAATACACTCTCTATTCGGACCCTTCCTGCTCGCGGGCTCCCTTTTCTGTCCGAATACACTCTCTATTCGGATTCTTCCTGCTCGCGGGCTCCCCTTTCCGGTCGAATAGTCGCTCTCTATTCGGACTTTCCAAACTTGGTATCCTCTTTTTCTGTGCAAATATGGCTACAATTCATTTTAGATAACGGAATGGTTGTTTCTTTCCTATAGCTTTTTCCACCTATGATAGTAAGTTGCAAATAAAGTCATGAGTGCCGGAATCGTTAGGACGAGAAAGAAAAGGAAAATCCCTCGACTGACGCTTTGAACAATCCCTGAGGCAAAGGTGAACAATAACCAAAATGCAAGCATCATTCCGACTAGAAATAGTACAACCATTTTTATTGGGTTTGCCAAGCGATCAATCTTGTCTATCTTGGACTCTATATCACTATAGATCGGCGCTGTTCCTGGCTCTGCTTTAAAGATATGCCTATCGTACTCAGAACAAACATGAGTCCAGCCTGCTGAAGAGAACATTTCAAAGTATTCCGCTTCTTCATCAGGCGCCAACAAGCGATAATCGATGCTATAAATGACATCCTCTGGTTCCCCATATTCAAGTTTATAGCCCATGAATCGAAAACCCTTTAAGTTCCAGCCTTTTAACGCCTTTTTCCTAAGCGTTTCCATGTCCTTTTGTTCTGAAAAGGCGAGTCCGTTTGACATTAGATATTTCGTTTGCGCCATTACTCCCATCTCCTCTCAAGTCCTTTTTCCGCCAGTTCGACCATGATTTTGCGCCGTTTAATATCCTCACGTAAAATATCGCATCCTTTTTTGGTTAATACGTAGACTTTTCTGCGTGAATCCGTATCATCGTGGAGGCTAATTAGTTGTTCGTTTAATAGTTTTTTAATAATCGTGTAGAGCGACGCAGGCCCGATTACAACCTGTCCGTTTGTCGTTTCTTCCACTAAATTCATGACTGCATAGCCGTGCCTTGGCTCCGTTAATGCTGCCATAATGTAAAATACTGAATCCGTAAGCTGTTCTAATGATTTCATTTCATCCTCCTTTTATATCACTTTATGATATATCACATTAAAAATATATCACAAAATGATATATTAAGCAATCATGATTAATTATTTTGGTTAAGTCGTCCCATCACTATCGTATTGTAGAAATTCCCATCTGATAAACGTTTATCCTTCTTTAAAACACCTTCAACCGCAAAACCATTTTTCTGATATAAGCTAATCGCTTTTTCATTTGTTTCAATAACGTTCAATTCCATTTTGATGATTCCATTGCTGTCAGCCCATTGAATCGATTGCTGCAATAAATTTCTTCCGATGCCAAAGCCCCAATATTCTCTTAAAACACAGATTCCGAATTCGACTTTATGTAAGCTTCTCTTCAACTTGTTTCCTTCACACCTCGAAAATCAAATAATTTTCCCATTCGTTTCGGTAACAAGAAATAGGTTTTTTTCTGCTTGGAGATCCTCCGCAATGATCCGCTTAAATCCTTGCTCATCTATGTATCCCTCGCCTTGCTCCCGAGCCATATTTTCAGTTTCACCATCAATTTGCACTCTTACTTCAGATAGTTCTTTTGCATCCTCATCATTTGCAGACCTAATGCAATAATGTAATTGATTAATAAAAAAATCAGTTTGTTCCGCTTTCATCTTCAGGTTCCTTTCAAATGGAAGTACAAAGGAGGGAAGCCATAAAAAAAGCCGCCCCTCCGCATTTCCTAGCTAAAAATTCGCTGTAACCACGGTGATATTTGTTCATATACTTTAAAGCCAAAATAAATCCCAATGATCCCTGTTACCCCGGCAAGTGCAGGCGGTGCAGGGATCGGAAGCTTAAGCAAAGCAAAAATAAAGCCGACGATAAATCCTGTGAGAATTGATAAAAGTACAAGCTTCATGTTATCCTCCTTCAAAATCATAGGAATCTAACATTATTTTTCCCAGAATAAGCTCAATTATCTAGACTAAGCTTTTCGGGTGAGACGCGAATCTCTCTTCAATAAAATCCATAATCTGTTTTGCTGCTTTTTCTGGCGACTCAAATTGAACCTCTAGAGCTGTATTCAAGCTTTCATTAATTTTGTTATCGTATCTCGGATCATAATAATGAACAATAAGTAACTGAATCATTTCACGATAGTTCTTCTCTGCCAAACAGTGCTGAATTTTCTTTTGGATTTCCTCTGGCTTAATTCTTTTTATAATTCTTCCCAAGGCATACTCCACTCTAGCGTGGAAAGCGTCTGTTTCTTCAACATATTGTTCATAAATCCGCTCGACCCTTGATTGCAAATCTGAAACGATGCGAATATGAATGCCATTCTCCTTCTTCTCATAAAGCTCTTGGGGCTGAACAGCATGGCCAATTCGTTTGCTTTCTCCCTCCATAAAAAAATATGGACTGTTTGCAATGCATTGTAAGTCTTCAAACAATAAAGCATCAAACATTTTTTGATTATATGGCTGATGCCCATCAATCGCTCCGAAAACAGAACCTTTATGATTGGCATAGCCTTCTAAATCAAGAACCGGATAACCGAATTCCTTTAGACGATGAAGAATCTCTGTCTTTCCTGTACCCGTTAAACCATAAATGACAACTGCCTGTTTTGGAAGCATGGTCGGGATGCGGTCAACAATATACTCGCGATAGGCTCGATAGCCACCTTCTAGCCGTTGTATATGTAAACCAGACATCATGGCAAAATGGGCAATCGACTGACTTCTCATTCCTCCACGCCAACAGTAAAGAAGAGGCTTCCTATTTGTTTTTTCAATTTCTCTAATTTCCTCTAATAGCGACGGAAGCTTCGGAGAAACCAATTCCATTGCTCTCCATTTAGCCGCCTTTTGACCTTCATGCTTATATAATGTACCAATTTCAGATCGTTCTTCATCCGTAAATAGAGGAACATTAATTGCATTCGGAATGCGGCTGTCCTGAAATTCACCGGGAGATCGCACATCGACAGGAATGTAAATCTCTTGATGATTTAGAAATTCCTCAACTGTTCGGTCATAATTCATCGTTATTGCCTCCATCTTGCCTCATCCTTGTTCTGCTAATTTCAAAAGGGTCTCCAAAGGAGACCCAGCTGTTACATCTTTTCAGGAGCTGATACTCCGATTAATGATAATGCATTGTTAAGAGTAATTTGAACTGATTTAATAAGAGCAAGACGCGCCTTCGTCCGTTCCATATTTTCCACATCCAGTACCTTTTCCGCATTATAAAAGCTATGGAAGGTTGATGCTAATTCAAAAATATAGTTCGTAATACGATGCGGCATCCGCTTTTCTGCCGCCTCAGCCACTGCTAATGGGAATTCACCGAGCTTCTTTAACACTTCAATTTCTTTTTCAGCCGTAATTTGTGCTAAATCAACCTCTTTGCTAATGGTGATATTTTGTTCCTCGCCTTGACGTAATATGCTGCAAATTCTGGCATGGGCATATTGAGCATAGTAAACAGGATTTTCATTTGATTGGGAAACTGCTAAGTCTAAATCAAAGTCCATGTGTGTATCGGCACTTCTCATCGCAAAGAAATAGCGGACCCCATCCAATCCTACTTCATCGACTAGATCGCGCATCGTGACAGCTTTCCCCGTCCGTTTGCTCATTTTCATTTTCTCACCGTTTTTATAAAGGTGCACAAGCTGAATAATCTCGACTTCAAGTGCATCCTTAGAATAACCTAATGCTTGAATCGCTGCTTTCATCCTTGGAATATAACCGTGGTGGTCAGCACCCCAAATATTTATCAGCTTTTCAAAACCGCGATCTAATTTATCCTTATGGTAAGCAATATCCGGTGTTAAATACGTATACGAACCGTCTTGCTTAATGAGCACTCTGTCCTTGTCGTCCCCTAATTCCGTTGATTTAAACCATGTTGCTCCGTCTTTTTCATAAATATAGCCATTATCTCTGAGCTTTTGCAGGGCGGTATCGATTTTTCCATTATGGTAAAGGGATGTTTCAGAATACCAAACGTCAAAGCGGACGCGAAAATCTTCCAAGTCTTTTTTAAGCTTTTCCATTTCATATTGAAGACCGTATTGGCGGAATGTATCGAAGCGTTCCGTTTCCTCGACATGAACGTACTTATCACCAAATTTTTCCGCTAATTTTTTCCCGATGCCAATAATATCTTCCCCATGGTAACCGTCCTCCGGCATCTCTTTCTCTAAGCCAAGCGCCTGAAAATAACGGGCCTCTACTGACAGAGCCAAGTTATTGATTTGATTTCCAGCATCATTAATATAATACTCTCGAGAAACATCATAACCCGCTTTAGCTAGAATATTACATAAAGAATCTCCAACCGCCGCTCCGCGTGCATGTCCTAAATGGAGGTCTCCTGTAGGGTTCGCTGACACAAACTCAACTTGGATCTTTTGGTGATTCCCTACCGTGGTTTCACCGTAGTTTTCTCCTGCCTGAAGAATGGTTGGGATTAAATGGGTCAAGTAGCTATTATCCATATAAAAATTAATAAATCCAGGACCGGCTATTTCAATTTTTTCAATGGAAGCCTTTGTTTTATCAAAGTGATTGATAAGTTCCTCTGCGATCATACGCGGTGCTTTCTTTGCCACTCTTGCTAATTGCATGGCCATATTTGTTGAGTAATCACCGTGCGTCTTATCTTTCGGAATCTCTAAGACAACGTTCGGCAGCTCATTTTCTTGTGCCAAACCTGCTTTAATGACAGCTGCTCTGATTTCATCTTTTAATTTACTTTGTACTTCCTCGACGATATTCATTTTTTCTCCTCCTCAAACTTAATATCCAATTGATACATTCCTGCAAGGGCTCCGTGCATATGTAAATCATAAGAAATAGAGAGCCTTCCCGCTTCATTTTCCAAACGATGCACAAGGCTCTTTGTTTTCGTGGTTATTCCCAACGTTCCAAACGGAGTTTCATACCTACCTGGGTGCTTTTTATTCGCTTCAAACACCATTCTCATATTAACAGCGCCACTTCGTAAAATTAGCGTTTCATCCTTTGAGATCTTTACGATCGATTTAACGGTGCCTTCTTCCATAATCTCTTCATATTGGAGAAAGGCAGAACCCCTTTTTTCATAGTATCGTCCAAATGTCGTTAATTCAAAAGTTTCCTTCTCACCGTTGTCCCAAATCGTCGTATTTACATTTATTTTCACAGGCTTTTGCTCTGTTGGACGTCCTGACAACTGCGACACATCCTTTTTATTGAAATCATAATTATTTTGACGCCCTTCACTTCCAGTGAATGACAGAGTACAATGACTCAGGGTCGTATACTATTATACCACTACAAGTCCCATTCAACAGGATAACTATATCACGATTTAGATTTTGTCAAAACTACTCAAATCATCGATATATTCTCACTGAAAAAACCTCCCGTGATCATTCAAATCAACAGAGCAGTTCTTAATTGTGCCCAACAAAGTTGAAAGCAAAACTACTAGAAACAGAAAAAATACAATCAGTCAAAGACCGATTGTATTATTTGACAAAGCCCAAAATCATTTCTCGAATAAGCTTGCTGGCGGTGTTAGCCGTTTGTTCTGAAGCGTCATATATCGGGGCAACCTCGACTAGGTCAGCTCCCACAACATTGAGATCAGAGCGAGCGATTTCATGAATTGAGGCAAGCAGTTCTCGTGACGTAATTCCTCCTGCATCAACTGTTCCTGTTCCAGGCGCGTGCGCTGGATCGAGCACATCGATATCAATTGTCACATAAACAGGTCGTCCAGCCAAAACCGGAAGGATCTCCATTAGCGGCTTATGAACATCAAATTTTGAAATATGCATCCCTACTTCCTTCGCCCATTGAAATTCTTCCTTCATCCCAGACCGAATCCCAAAAGAGTATACATTCTTTGGACCGATCAATTCCGCTGCCTTGCGAATTGGAGTTGAGTGGGATAATGGCTCTCCTTCATAATCGGTGCGCAGGTCCGCATGGGCGTCAATATGGATGATTGCTAAGTTCGGGTACCTTTTATAGACCGATTTTATAACGGGCCATGAGACAAGATGTTCTCCTCCCATTCCTAGTGGGAATTTCCCTGCGGCTAATACTTTATCAACGAAATTTTCAATTTCATCAAGGCTCTTTTGCGCATTCCCAAAAGGAAGGGGGATATCACCCGCATCAAAGTATTTCACTTCCTCTAATTCCCGATCTAAGTAAGCACTGTATTCTTCTAGCCCGATTGAAACTTCACGAATTCTCGTGGGACCAAAACGAGAACCTGGTCGATAGCTTACGGTCCAATCCATCGGCATTCCGTACAGCACCGCTTGGCTTTCTTCAAAATTCGGGTGACTTTTAATAAAAACATTGCCTGAATAAGCTTCATCAAAACGCATTCACTTTTCCTCCAGTTATTTCACTAAATCTTGTACAAATTTCGGCAGAACAAAGGCTGCCTTATGCAATTCTTTTGTATAGTATTTGCTGTCAATTTCGTGGAACCGCTCCGCGGGTACCTCTAATGGATCATACTTCTTTGAACCAATCGTAAACGCCCAAAGTCCACTAGGATAGGTTGGAATATTCGCTGTATATAGACGAGTTATGGGAAAAATTTCTTTGACATCCTTTTGAACACTGCGAATTAAATCTGCTTTGAACCATGGATTATCGGATTGAGCAACGAAAATCCCATCGTCCTTCAACGCTTTCGCAATTCCTGCATAAAAACCCTTTGTGAATAAGTTAACGGCAGGACCCACTGGTTCAGTAGAGTCGACCATGATGACATCATATTCGTTTTCGCTTTTAGCAATATGCATAAACCCATCGTCAACACGGACATCGACACGTGGATCATCTAGCTTACCTGCAATTTCGGGAAGGAATTTCTTAGAGTATTCAATAACCTTGCCATCAATGTCAACGAGCGTCGCCTTTTTCACACTTGGATGCTTTAATACCTCACGAATAACGCCTCCATCACCACCGCCCACTACTAAAACATGCTCAGGCTGAGGATGTGTAAATAATGGCACATGAGCAACCATTTCATGATATACAAATTCATCCTTTACAGACGTCATCACCATATTGTCGAGAAGAAGCATATTGCCCCACTCTTCTGTTTCAATCATATCAAGTTTTTGAAAATCAGTCTGTTCCGTATGTAAAGTTTGTTTCACTTTCATCGTTATTCCAAAGTTTTCCGTTTGTTTTTCCGTAAACCAAATACCCATCTGCTTCAGTCCTTTCTATATTGGCATGTGAGCCGTTGAGAGACTGCTACAAAATCAAACTTTTACAAGCTTTTACCACATTAAACGGTGCCAAAACCGCCCGAAAGCTTAGCATCAGACAACAGTGTCTCTTCACTATGTCCAACTTGGGATACAGCTGTTGGATCTGCAGTTGCTATTATTCCCCAACATTTTGCAAACATGAGAAAAGTATAGTTGAATCTAGCAAAAATGCAAGAAAAAAATTAGAAAATCTGCCGTCCGCTAAACCTTTGCTTAATAGAATTGTAAATTTTCGACTTTCATGTTTAAAACGATGCCATTTTTTTCATACTAGACATAACGAATAAATAGATGGCAAGGGGGGATGAAGCAATGGAACTTATGACAGATCAAAGGTTTAAGAGAACGCTAAAATATTTGCGAGCCCTACTCATTATCGGCTCAATCTTCCTAGCTTTTGCATTGATCGTTTATGTGAGCATCCTTATTTATGCGAAAATTCTAGGCCCTCCACCTTTGGCCGTTCCACAATCATCACTCTACTATTCTGATGATGGAACAATTATCGGAGAAAGCCATAGCGGACAAAAGCGATATTGGGTTGCGCTTGAGGATATTGCTCCAGAATTGGTCGATGCCACTTTAGCCATTGAAGACCGGAGTTTTTACCGACATCATGGCTTTGATTATAAACGAATCGCCGGAGCGGTAGTAGCGGATATTAAAGCGATGGCGAAAGTGCAAGGTGCAAGCACGATCAGTCAACAATATGCACGGAATCTGTTTTTAGAGCATGAGAAAACATGGAAAAGAAAGCTATTGGAAGCTTTTTATACGATTCGCATTGAGATGAATTATACGAAAAATGAAATATTGGAGGGCTACTTAAATACAATCTATTACGGTGAAGGTGCCTACGGCATTCAAGCAGCCAGTCAGTTTTATTTTGGAAAAGATGCTGCCGATCTTAGTTTGGCGGAGGCGGCGATGCTAGCAGGAATTCCTAAGGGACCAAGCCTTTACAGCCCTCTAGCCTCCATGGAGAAAGCAACGTCTCGTCAACAGCTTGTTTTAAAAATGATGGCCAACAACGAACTGATCTCAGAGGAAGAAGCTGCTGCTGCGTCACAAGCAAAGCTTGACATTATTGGCGAACATAGTCACTCCATCGGAAAAATTGCTCCCTACTTTCAGGACGCGGTTAAAAGTGCCTTGAAAAATGTTCTCCATTTAGATGAACGTACTATTGAATTGGGAGGCCTAAGAGTCTACACAACACTCAATACAAAGCAACAGGAGGATGCAGAAAAAAATATTGATAAGTTAATTGCGACAGATTCCGAGATTCAAGTCGGATTGGTGGCCATGAATCCTGCCAATGGCCATGTGAAGGCAATGGTTGGCGGTCGCGATTATGAGAACAGCCCTTTTAACCGGGCAACACAGGCGGTGAGACAACCCGGTTCGACGATGAAACCCTTTTTATACTATAAAGCGATTGAACAAGGGTTTACCCCGTCGACAACGATGCGCAGTGAAATTACAACTTTTAAATTTGATGACAATCGAGCAGATTACACTCCGCACAATTACAATAATTTGTATGCAAACAAGGAAATTACGATGGCTCAGGCACTCGCTCTCTCTGACAACGTTTTTGCCGTGAAAACCCATTTATTTTTAGGCGAAGATGCTTTAATAGAAACAGCGAAAAGATTAGGAATTTCAACAAAATTACAGGAGGTTCCATCATTGGCACTCGGCACTTCAGGAGTGCGGGTCGTCGAGATGGCCAATGCGTACAGCCACTTTGCCAACGGTGGAAAAAAGGTTACACCTGTGTTAATAACAAGAGTGGAAAACCATCGCGGCGATGTTATCTATGAGCATAATCCAGTGGATGAAGAAGTATTGCGCCCAGACGCAGCCTTTGTCACGACTCATATGATGACGGGAATGTTTGATCGTAAATTAAATGGTTATACAAGTGTAACAGGCAATACCGTCATTAATGATATGACGAGAATCTATGCCGGTAAATCAGGTTCGACCAATACCGATAACTGGATGATCGGCTTTACTCCACAGCTTGTCACCGCTGTATGGACAGGCTACGATCAAGGAAAACCGATTGAAATCGTCGCTGAAAAAAGCTATGCAAAAAACATTTGGCTTCATTTTATGGAAGATGCTCTTGCAGGTGAAGCAGTTAAACCGTTTAAAGCACCTAAAGGTACAGTCGGCATCTATATTAACCCGGAAAATGGAAAATTAGCGACAAAAGACTGCCCTGTAAAACGGCTCACCTATTATGTAGCCGGAACGGAACCAACCGAATATTGCATTGACCATATTCTCGAAGATGAAGAGCTCCCTAAAAAAGAAGTCCCTCATGATCATGAGGAAAAAGTACCATGGTATAAGAAAATTTTTATGTGGGGTTAAATGAGTGCTGGTCTTTGATTGAAGTGAATGGAGTAACTTTTGCTCCATATGGCTCAGCGTGACGTCCAATTCACAAAAAATAAATAATTGTTTCCATCGGATGACTGCCACATGCCACTCCATCCGCCCTACATTTCTTAAATAACTTATAGAAAAGCCTCGAACCTTTAATAAAGGCCGAGGCTTTTCTTGTCCTAGTTTTATAGCGTGTTTCGCTGACCATAGTGTACTTTTTTTATAGAAAAACAGCAAGTCCTCTTAGAAAAATTCAGAAAACTGTCACATTTTAGACACAATTTCAATAAAGCCTGTACTGTTACGCTTAAATCAAACTTTTTATCCAGTCCAAAGTGAAGCAAAGTCAAAAATAATAGCTATCATCATTGAAAGCATTTGACGCATTACCGCGCGAAGCTTTAGAGGAGCGGAATGACCATGGTAGATAAAGAAATAGTAGACAAGCAAGCACCAAAGAAAACGGCGGTTATCAACCGCCTGATACGATTAAATCATCCTTCAACTGTTGGGATGACCTCTCCCACATATCTTCATTATGTGACCTTAGAAAGTCAGCTAAAACCCGTTTCGATTTCTCATCCATATGCTCCACAATAATATGGCGCTTCAGCGATTTATCCATACGATTCACATGTTCGGGAAGGGATTTATACCCTCTGCGAATTTCCTGATCAACAGTCATTTCACAAGCAGTAACCCCTGCATAATAAGGTCCTTCTTCATTGCGATCGATGGTGACCCATACTAACCAGTAAGGCTTTCCGTTCGGAACTTCCTCTTTATTTTTTAAAAATTTAATTCGTTTTTCTACTGCACTTCGGGCATGCAATGCTCCAATATCGACGACCGCTTCTCCTGCCTCAACATCAATAATAACTGGTGAAATATTATCTAAACTTAAAGTTCCAACACCAAATCCTTTATGACCATCCATCGGATCGCTTTTAATAATATTGAAACCAACCTTTTTTTTCTTCTCAGTCATCGGAATTCCTCCCTTTCAAGCATTATGTTAATAAGTAATAGAAAAAGTCATTTAGTCCTCCGACAATTGCCGGGTAAAAAGTATTTAAAATGGGGTGAATCGTATATTGATCCAACGGAGTAATGACTAAAATTAAAAAAATAATGGAGCCGTATTGTTCGAACTGCGTCAGCTTCGGTCGAACGGTCGCAGGTACTAAATCCTCAATAATACGATAACCGTCGAGGGGTGGGAACGGCAATAAGTTAAAAACAAACAAGAGCAAATTTAACTTAATAAACATATCAAGAAACTCTGACACATAAATAGGCGCTTCTACAGCAAGTCCTGTTCCCACAAGGACATACCAAATAATAAAGCCGATACAGCCCATAACCAAATTACTCAACGGCCCTGCAATTGAAACCATAATACTCGCTAGGCGCGGCTTTTTGAAAAAGAAACGGTTCACAGGGACAGGTCTTGCCCAGCCAAAACCGGCAATAAAAATGAGGATCGTACCAATTGGGTCAAGATGATGAATGGGGTTTAACGTTAATCTCCCTTGATTTTTCGCTGTAGGATCACCAAAACGGTATGCTACATAGGCATGGGCAAATTCATGTACCGTAAATGCAACCATTAAGGTAATCACCACATACGGAATTTGATTTATGGGAAATGCTAAAAATTGTTCCAACCGTAAAACTCCTCCATATTCATTTTATGTATTCAATCTCTTTCCTACACAGTTTGCCAAAATATTTAATGTTTGAGATATATGACAGCCGCCACTTATCTAGTTGGTTATTGGTGACTAATAAATAAAAGAATTTATTCCATTTAAAGTATACATGATTCTTTTCAGAAAGGGAAAAGAGGAAGTTTCACAGCTGCCCCTTGCATATCCACTGAAAATATGGAACACTACTTGTGATTGAATTACATAAGAGGAGGAATGATCATGCCATACGTAACAGTGAAAATGCTTGAAGGTCGTACTGAGGAACAAAAAAAAGCGTTGGTGGAAAAAGTCACTGAGGCGGTAAAGGAAACAACAGGAGCTAAACAGGAAAACATCGTTGTCTTTATTGAAGAAATGTCCAAAAATCATTATGCCGTTGCCGGGAAACGTTTAAGCGATCAATAAGCATTATTAAACAATACAATAAAACACTGCACGAACATTAATGTCTGGTGCAGTGTTTTTTCCTAATTTAACGTAAAAGCAGCTATATGCTATTACTTATTTTAATTCCTCTATGCGTGAGGCTTGGCTTTTTGGTGGAGCTGTTCAATATATGCATATGCTTGATCGATTTCTTCCCCCGTATAATTTTGCTTCTTTTTAAGAGTATGAACTTTTTCCTCGACCTCTTTTCTATCGAGGCTGTCAAAATAAAGAATGGTCGATACAAGTTCAAGAAATCGTGCACTTTGCTCATTCATGTCGGTCATGCAATCCTCAAGGCATGGCATATCAATTTCATTTAAACTAAGAAACTCTTTACCTGTTTCCGTTAATGTATAACGATATTGATAATATCCACCTTTATTCTCTTTCACTTCATCGACAAAACCCATATTACAAAGCTCTTCCATGCGTAAGGTCAGTTCTTCTGAATATGGCCCGTAAAAATGAAATTGAAATCGTTCCTGAAATGGGAATGTTATTTTCTTCGCAATATATATCATCTTTTGCAGCTTCTTCCGACCAGTTATTTCACCTGAAGCGGCAAGTGCTTGCATCAGCTTAGCGTGATCTTTTAACAAGACAAGGTCAACTCCTTATAATTCTAAAAGCGTTTGAATTTGCTCTTTTATATTTTTCTTTGTCGTATCATCGATTAATAAATCCTCTGGATAATAGAGCTTATGATCGGTTCTTCTTTTTCCAGAAATAGCATCGACAATCTCGGACTCACGGGAAAGTTCTCGAATGTCCCCATTGCCCATAAGTAGTTGAATAGGAAGCCTCTCCTCCTCTTCTCCTGGTCGATAGAAGTCATAAGGAAGGTCCGATGAGGAATCGACAACTAAATAATATTCTGGGTCCAACCCAGCCTTTATAAAAAGCGTCGAGAGTTCTGCCAGCTTCTTATATTCCTTCGCAGGATCAAATTCCACATACTTAAATAGATTTCGATTCACAAATCGCTTACACAAATCACTTAATATGTCATCCTCTTCATCCTGCCACATTTGAAAATAGTAGAGGATAATCGATTCATCTAGCTTTAAATAGTCTTCTAAGGTGAGAGTGTCCTCAAAAATGGAGGTAAAATGGGTTGGCTCTTGCTGAAAAACGTATTGATCGTGATACAGTTCTTTTGCTCTGTGCAAGATTTTCGTCAAAATCACTTCCGCACTTCGAGTTACAGGATGGAAATATACTTGCCAGTACATTTGGTACCGGCTCATAATGTAGTCTTCTACAGCGTGCATCCCTGTTTTCTTAATAACGACCTGATCCTCATGGGGGCGCATCACACGCAAAATTCTTTCCATATCAAAATGACCGTAGCTCACACCGGTAAAATAGGCATCTCTTTGTAAATAATCCATTCGGTCTGCATCGATTTGACTTGAAATTAAACTGATCACAATTTTATTCTCAGACGTCTTTCCAATTACCTCTGCCACACGTTTCGGAAAATTAGGCTCCACCCTTGAAAGCACAGCATTTACTTCCGTGTTCCCTAAAATAATGGCCTGGGTGAAATATTCATGATCAAGGGCAAATACTTTTTCAAAGGAATGGGAGAACGGACCATGGCCAAGATCATGAAGTAACCCTGCACAAAGAGATAGCAAGCGATCCTCTTTGTTCCATTTTGGCCTATCGACAAATACGTCATCGACAATTCTGCGGATAATTTCATACACTCCTAAAGAATGATTAAAACGGCTATGCTCTGCACCGTGGAAGGTTAAAAAGCTTGTCCCTAATTGTTTAATTCTTCTAAGCCTTTGAAATTCCTTTGTGCCGATCAAATCCCAAATTACTTGATCCCGAACGTGAACATAGCGATGTACAGGATCTTTAAATACCTTCTCTTCCTTCAGCTTTTGCTCAGCGTAATCCATTTTCTACCTCCTTTCCATAAAGCATTCCGGCATCGTTACGAAACGAACTTATCTAGTTATACATTATATCCTTGTTCCATTTACAAATCATTACATAATGAAAAAATTAGAGAAAATTCGACAAAAGTCCTAGAATCAACAAAAGAAAAAATCACCTTTAATGAAAATTCAAGAAAGGTGATTGACATTTGGAAATATGACATTATTTTTTTAATTTTTTATTCACTTTTTCCATTAATTCCTCTTCTGTTAACGCAGCCAACGGACGATTATTAACAAAAGCAAAAGTCTTCTTTCGCCCAGGGCCACAATAAGATTGACAGCCAATATCAATTGTCGCATCGGGATCGATGGCTTTTAGTTTCGGAATCAATGTTTTTAAGTTCACGGCCTGACAATCATCGCAAACTCGAAATTCGTTTGCCATAGTATTACAACCCTTTCTATCAATCGATCATCTATACGGATATAATTATACTTTTTTGCCAATCATAAGGCTTAAATAATGAATTTACACATTCGCCATTTTACCTCTTCTCTTAGCTGATTGCAAGTTCACGCACCCTTATTTTAAAGGATCGTGGTCTCTATCGATTTGGAAAAATTTTAAAAAATCTACTATCCTTTTAATCACTTTTGTATAAACCTTTGCAAAACTGGTCATCCTGTGACTAAGCACGATAAAAAATTAGAATTAAACACATAAGGGGTTGAAAAAAATGAAGGTTCGTCAAGACGCATGGACAGACGAAAATGATTTATTGTTAGCAGAAACTGTACTAAGACATGTACGCGAAGGAAGCACACAGTTAAATGCATTTGAAGAGGTTGGTGATAAGCTTAATCGAACTTCGGCAGCATGTGGATTCCGGTGGAATGCAGTTGTTAGACATCGCTACGAAAAAGCGCTGCAGTTAGCAAAAAAGCAACGTAAACAAAGGCAAAGAATGCTAGGAAAGGAACAAGGTGGAAAGAAGAAATTACTATATTCACCACCAGCTCCTTCAATGGACGAAATGACTTTTTTATCTCAAAATGCAGAGACAGACGTACAGCCTAGCAGCGAAATGAGTGTAGCAGCGCCTGTTGCAACACAAACTAATACAGAACAACTAAATTTAGAAATGGTGATCTCCTACTTACAGAATCTAGATAGTTCTAATTTTCAGGTTGATATATTAAAAAGTGAGAATGAAAGATTGAAACGTGAAAATGCTGAAATGCGTAAAACAAAACAAGAACTGCAAGCAAAAATTGAGAAGTTGGAACAAAATACTGTCACTATCCAAGAAGATTACGAGACCCTCATGAAAATCATGAATCGGGCAAGAAAGCTTGTTTTATTCGAAGAGGAAGAACGTCCAGCTTCCACATTTAAGATGGATCGCAATGGAAATCTAGAAAAAGTAGCTGAGTAATGAAGTAATGGGACGAAGAATACGTCTGAACTTAGCCATAGGCCTCGTTTAAACAAAATGGGTGATAAATCTTTTATTGGTTCATGTTGTATGAAACCTTGATTTCGCACATAAGCCAAGGAGCATCACCGACATATGACAAAGCTTATCGATAAAAAGATTTTCTTTCAAGGAGAAGGGTTGGTAACAATATCTTTCTTAAGAAAGCCGTAGCAAAACGAAATGCTACGGCTTTTTTACTGTCCGAAAAGGATCTTTTGATTGCGTTCGACTACCCTTTCATAATAACTCTGATATAGCGGCAGTTCTTCTTTAGTTAAGGTTCCTGCATATAAATGTTCACTTTTCTTTCGCAGAACTTGCAATAAGCGCAACATGACATCTTCTACCTTTAAATTCTGGTGCGTTAATTCTGCTAATGAGGCCATAACAACCGGATTAATTTCTGGATATTCAAACTTTGTTTCAGAATGCCTTTTTCCTAATCGATAAAACGCTTGAATGAGGTGAGCCCGTTCACCTCCGCTCCCATTGACACAGAGATAAATTTGCACAGCAACTCCTCTGCGCAAACGTCTTTGCGATATGCCAGCGAACTTTTTTCCGGCAATGCTTAAGTCATAGCTACCGGGGCAATATGAGCCGACAATTTCCCGTGCCTCAATTTCTACATTTAGATCGGCAAACATCGCTGCAACTAATGTGAGCATTGCATCATAGCCGCGATTTATATCTATGCCCTTCTCTGTTTCTGGGAAAATAAGCGACACATTTAAGACACCCTCGTCGAGGACAACTGCCAAACCACCTGAATTTCTCACAATGTAGCGGTAACCACGTTCCTCCAAGTGCTTCAATCCATCCGTTAAATACGGCAGCTTCGTATCCTGTATCCCCAAAACGACCGTATTATGATGAACCCAGGACCTCGCTGTTGCTGGTGACAGGCCTGATCCAACCGAAGCACATAAACAATCATCCATGCCAAAAGATTGAAGAGCATTTACATGCAAGCCAACAACCGATTGGTCTATCACTCGCCACACTTTTTGACTTAATAAGTCTTCCTGCATCCCTTTGTTTTCTCCTTCTACTCGCTTTTATTGATCCATTTATTATATTATGTTTTCTTTTTGATGAAAAAACAACACATATAAGGGAGGCAAGTTAAAAGCTTGGCTCCCTTCGGCAGAAATAACTGGCAAAAGGGTATCCCATTAAGCATCTGCCCCTGTGGAATACCCTTTTGCTCTTCTTGCCACCTCCCTTAAAGAAAAGGCAGCAAAGAAATTATTGTTCTAAAGCTTGCGCCGCAGTAATAAGAGAAAGCTTGTATACATCTTCTTCATTACAACCTCTTGATAAATCATTAACCGGACGATTTAATCCTTGAAGAATTGGTCCTACCGCTTCAAAATTTCCAAGGCGTTGCGCAATTTTATAACCAATGTTTCCAGCTTCTAAGCTTGGGAAAATAAATACATTTGCGTCACCTTTAAGAGGGGAATTTGGCGCCTTTTTCTCCGCAACTGACGGAACAAAAGCAGCATCAAATTGGAACTCACCATCCAAAACAAGTTCAGGGTTTAGTTGTTGAGCTATTTTAACCGCTTCTGATACCTTTTCAGTTTCCGGTGATTTTGCTGAACCTTTTGTTGAGAAACTTAGCATTGCTACGCGCGGATCAATATTAAACATTTTCGCTGTAGCTGCGCTCTCAAGAGCTATTTCCGCTAAATCTTGACTGTCTGGGGAAATATTAATCGCACAATCAGCAAAGACATATTTTTCATCGCCACGAACCATGATGAATACACCAGATGTCTTTTTCACTCCTGCTTTTGTTTTAATAATTTGTAGTGCCGGGCGAACGGTGTCCGCTGTTGAATGAGCTGCACCACTCACTAGACCGTCTGCTTTATTCGTATGTACAAGCATCGTTCCGAAGTAATTTTCATCTAAAAGGATTTTTCTGGCATCCTCTTCGGTTGCCTTCCCTTTTCTTCTTTCAACAAAAGAAGCAACTAACTCCTCCATATGCTCATAAGCTTTCGGATCGTAAATTTCCATTCCGTTTAGGGAAGCTTTCAAGCTTTTTGCCTTCTCTTCAATTTCTTCAACGTTCCCAATAAGAATAGGTGTTAATACTTTTTCGTCTGCTAATCTAGCTGCTGCTGCAATAATTCTTTCATCCAAGCCTTCTGGAAAAACGATCTTCACTTGCTTGCTGCTTACCTTTTCTTTTAACGCTGAAAATAGATCACTCATATGTCATCCTCCTTATATTTAGGCTCTGTTATATGTCGGTGTTGATTTTTTGCCCATTTCTCTCTTACCTTTCAGTTATACTGAAAGGCATGTGAAACTTTGGTTTCACATGCAATGAGCCCAAAATCATTTTAACAACAATTCTATTTAACAAAGCTTATATTTAAAAAATAATTTCAACTATTCATCTGCTTAAACCTATCTATATTTTTTCACGGGGCAAAAAGAGCCGCCTTCATTAGCATACCCTTCTCATATAAATTTTCAAGAAGTCAAGCAAATGAGAACGTTTACTTCATAAAAGTTTATATATTCTTAAAAGTTGAATATTTAAATGTTGAGTTTCTTTTTTACTATTCACAAAAAATCATGGATTTAACCAACTAAAATTCCCTTATTTCCCCTGAAATGGAAATGGTTTTCACATTCAAGGTTTATTCATATTTTTAATGGTGAAACTATGTTATAGTAATTTTAATTAGTGAATCGATTTCTATTGAAATCGCCACATTTTAGTATATATTTTAGGAGTGATTAGTATGAGTGAAGCGGTTAAAACGCTCGATGGTTGGTATTGCCTACATGATTTCCGTGCAATGGACTGGACGACTTGGAAAATGATATCGCCAGAAGAAAGACAAGCAGCCATTCACGAGTTTTTAGGTCTAATCGAAAAATGGAACCGTACACAAGACGATAAAAAAGGGAGTCATGCACTATATACGGTTGTTGGTCAAAAAGCAGATTTTATGATGATGATTTTACGCCCAACAATGGAAGAATTAAATGAAATTGAAACAGAGTTCAACAAAACAAAATTGGCTGAGTTTACAGTACCTACTCATTCGTATGTTTCAGTGGTAGAGTTAGGCAATTATTTACCATCTGATCAAGATCCATACCAAAACCCTGAAATTCTGGCTCGGCTTTATCCAACGCTTCCAAAAGCAAAATATATTTGCTTCTATCCAATGGATAAGCGCCGCCAAGGGGAAGACAACTGGTACATGCTTCCAATGGAAGAAAGACGCAGCTTAATGCGCAGCCACGGGATGATCGGACGAAGCTATGCTGGACAAGTAAAGCAAATCATTACTGGTTCGGTTGGTTTTGATGACTACGAATGGGGAGTAACACTGTTCTCTGATGATGTTCTCCAATTCAAAAAGCTTGTTTACGAAATGCGTTTCGATGAAGTGAGTGCACGTTACGGAGAATTCGGTTCATTCTTTGTTGGAAACATCCTTGAAGTTGACCGAATTGAGTCATTTTTACACGTTAATTAATTATTTTTGAATAGAGGGCGTCTTAAATGCGAAAGCTTTTGAGACGCCCTTTAAAACGAAGCCCTAAAATAAGACTTTCCTCGTTATTACAACTATCTTCATGAAAACCACCAAAAAATATGACGCTTTCGCATCATTACGTATTGTGAGTATTTGCGGTATAATGCTGCTTCAGTAAAGACGACACAATGACCTTCAGTAGGCTCCAGTTGCTCTTTAGTACATACTAAAGATCCTTTTTTGCCTTAAATCTTCTAATTTCATCGTAACATTCCCAGCTTGTCTGTTGTCATAAAAGAAAAAATAGAATCATAACTATTCATTAGGATCTAATTTATCATAGCTTTCATATGTAAAAAACGAACATATTCTTCACATGGAAAAATATATATAGTGATAGCTCAACTTTTTTCTTAATAGCAATGCTTCATTAATGAAGATCCGTCCAAAATCGTTTCGTTTTTTGTCTAGTGTAAGAAAATATTAAAATTACATTCATATTTAGGAGGGAAGTCAATTGACGTACAATCCCAATTCTTATTCAAAAACACCCTATTATGGATACCAGCAGCCCAACTACGGATATGCCGCTCCGACAGGTCAAGCACCGACAACGCCTCCTGTGCAGACAGGAACCATGTTTCCAACTGCCGGAGGACAACAGCCGACACAGCAGATTCCAGGAATGCTGCCGCTGGAACAGTCTTATATTGAAAACATTTTACGTTTAAACAGAGGGAAATTAGTCACGGTGTATGCAATGTTCGACACAGTATCTGCTGAAGGTCCATCAACACGAACCTTTAGAGGAATTATTGAAGCAGCTGGAAGAGACCATCTGATTATTAGTGATCCGGAGTCTGGAACGCGCTATCTGATTCCAATGGTTTACTTCGGCTATGCCACATTTGATGAGGAATTAGAGTACGACTATCCATACGGAGTACCAGGGGCAACCGCCTACCCTCCGAGATAAAAAAGCGTATGCACCATCTTAAAACTTTATGAAAAGGCTTTGTTAAACAGAGTGGTTGATAAAACGCTCATTTCGTGTGAAACCTTAGTTGCGCTCGCCTTAAAAATTAACATTGAAAGTCTATGTAAAAACGGGAACTCCCTTGAGGTTCCCGTTTTTACATTATTTTTACAGCTGCAATCACAAGCAATAGCCACGCTGCCAAAAAGGCTATACCACCCAATGGAGTAATTGCCCCGAGCACGGATATTTGCGTTACAGCAAGGATGTATAGGCTCCCCGCAAAAAGAATGATTCCGATAAACATGAGCCAACCAGACCACGTTAAGAGCGCACTTGCAGGATATTTGCCAAGCAGTAGTGCAATAATAAATAAGCCTGTTGCGTGAAACATCTGATATTTAACCGCTTTTTCCCAAATATTTATATATTTTGGTTCAAGCTTCCCCTCTAATCCATGCGCTCCAAAAGCACCTAATGCGACTGCTAAAAAGGCATTTATCGCACCTAAAATAATTAATATTTTCATGTTCATTCTCCTTTGACGCAAAAATTGCAAATTTTGATGAATAGAATGGCGTTGTTCCTTAACCATTATCAGCACTCTCCATTACAATGCAGCTCTTGCAAATTAAGCGGCACAGAGCAATGCTAAGCGTTTAAAAATCAAACAGGGAATCACCGTTTGCTTCATCGTCTACTTTCATTTTTGCTGGCTGTTGGTATTGAACTGCCCGCTGAGGTTCTATTATAGGTGCTGGGGATTGTCGACTTGTCTTCTGCTCCAATACCAACTCACACAATGTTTTAATCGCATAGATCTTTTCTCTTGTTCGCACTTCCGAGTCGCTTTGTTTCGCCTGCTTTAATTCTTCCTCTATTTTACCAAGCAATGATTGCATCGAAATATTCATCTTACCACCTCACAGTTATCTACTTTACCATATCATATCTTACAGAACTGGATTTTTAAAAAAAAGACCTAGATTCCATGAGGGAAACGCTTATTTCTTCTCGTATCTCAAACAATTATGTCCTGAAGCTCGCAAAACCTCTTGAGAAGGAAGCCTGCTTGTTTTAAATTGGAACGCCCGACAACCCTTCGGAAATTTCTTATCCCACGTAACGTAAAAATGTTTGCAGGCAAAACAATTGATTCGTTCTTCCTTCAATATCGTCAACCCTTTTCATTTTAACTCATTTTCTACTGTTATTTCAGAAACAAAGCTCAGTTCCCAATCAATTTCTTCGCTTTTGCTTTTTTTCAATAATTGATTTATTTGCGAGAACGGCCTACTTCCAAAAAAGCCTCTATGAGCCGATAAAGGACTTGGATGGGAAGAAGCAATAACAAAATGCTTCTGCTCATCAATCAGACTCCGTTTTTTTTGAGCCGGCTTCCCCCAAAGCACAAAAATAATCGGAGTTTCCCTATCATTTAGGCATGTAATAATCCTATCCGTAAACGTTTCCCAGCCTCTTCCTTGATGGGAGTTGGCCTCCCCTGCTCGAACTGTTAGAACCGTGTTTAAAAGGAGAACGCCTTGCTCCGCCCATTTTTTTAAATAGCCATGATCTGGAATGTTACAGCCCAGATCTGCCTCAAGCTCCTTGTAAATATTTTTAAGTGATGGCGGAATCGGAACTCCGGGTAAAACAGAAAAGCTCAATCCATGTGCTTGATTTGGACCGTGATAAGGATCCTGACCTAAGATCACAACCTTCACATCATCAAATGAGGTTAAGTTAAGTGCCTGAAATATATTTTCTTGCGTTGGATAGACGTTCGTACGATCATATTCCATTCGCACAAAATCGATCAGCTCTTGAAAGTATCGCTTTTCCATCTCCGATTTCAATTTCTCGCGCCAATCGCGATGCAAGAGACTATTCATGTTCATAGTGTACGGTCACCTCATAGCCCATTTGTTCAAAAAACTTCTGCAATGTTTTTTCGGCATTTGCCTCAGCCATTTGCAACAGCCCCTGTGCCATCGCCTCTTCCTTCACGAGTTCCTTCGCTTCTGCAGCCAGTTCAAAAGCTTCCTCCCAATTGACCTCCGCACGAAAAATTCCTTCGACCGAAAAAGCTTGTACATGATTAAAATCTAATGCTGGCTCTTGAATAATGGTCGCAGAAGGCAATGTGATTTCTAGCGTCTTTTCTTCTTCGTCTATTCTTAAATTCTCGGCAGCCACATTTTCTAAGTCTACTCCTGCAGTCACCGTTCCAGGTACAACTAATAATAACTTTCTTTTTGTCCCAGGAATATTCGTTGAAATTTCCTTCCCAAATAGCTGGTTATCCTCTTTTTCAATCACGGCCTTTACAAATGCTTGGGAAGAGGCAAGTGAAGAGAGCTCCTTCATCTGTTCTATGAAACTACCTTTTTCCACCTTTGCTTCTGCTCCAGAAAAGAGCTTAAAAGTTCCAATCCCAATTACAGTTCCAACCAATAATAGCGCAACTAAAATAACGATTATTTTAAAATACCACTTCCGAAGACCTACTTTTAAAAAGCCTTTAAAAGTTGGCGTTCTTTTATTTATATTTAAAGCAGCTGCAGTTGCCGTCTGCTCCTTACCTTGCTGAAGTTCATTCATGATTGCATCAAGCTGTGCCAATATTTTCTCATCATCTCTCTTTTCCATTATCCTCGCCCTCCTAATCCTATGTCCTTCTACCTATTATAAAGGAAAAAGAAAGAATCGATAAGGTTAATAGATTTTCCATACAAACAAGAGTTGTTCGAAAATCAAGAGTAATACAAGGATACAACTCATAATTATTATTGAGCATACTTATTAATAAGCTTTCAGAAAAAAATGTGAATAAAGTCAGATTACTAGTGGAGAAAGTCTATCTCCCATTTAGAAGTATAGATGAAGATACTGACCAAAGTTTACTAGGGTATGAGGAGTCAGGTTTGAACAGGAAAAATTATTATACATTTCGAGGGATAGCAGCAATTAACATACCAAGAACTATATAACAAATATAATAGGTGATGCATTCAAATGTAAATCACACTAAGGTTGGCACATCTAAAAATAAACTAAGAACATTTAAATATTATTTAACTCAAAGAAGTATATTATTTTCAAACATCATAGTTTGTGCTCTAAGCACCAATTAAAAACTAATAGAGAAGCATCATTCTGATTTTTCTATTTAAGATTGTAATTTTAGGAATTTTTAAATAATCAAGAACACAAAGTAATATTCACGTTGATAGAAATTAACTGAATGATTTCATAATGTACAATCGCTGATTATAAAATGAACATATGAATAACAAGAAGCAATGCCTATTTAAAAAATAGATGCAATTTACTGCTTTTTTCTTGAAATCCATACCCTCTTTAAAATGAATTTATGAACTCACTTTCAAATTAATCCTTTCCTGATATTCCCCTGTACTAGTTTTCCATGTAATTTCTATATAAGAATGATTTAACAGACTAATAGCTTCGTTCTTAGTTGGTGGATGATTAGTTACAGTAGTTTCAAATAACTCAGCGATTTGATTTTCCTGAGGGTAAAATTCTCCCTTCCGACTAACATTGTTATCAGTAATAACTGTATATTTGACATTAGTGAGTTTCTCATCGCCTTTAAACTCAATTCCTCCTCTTTCATAGAGATATGAATCTGTCACTTCATATATTATATGTACCTTCCAATGTTCACCTTCACCTTTAGCCTCAATATTTTTTTGTTGAAAGCAACTTGTTAATAAGAAAATTAAAGTAAAGAATAACAATTTGAGTCTTTGCATAAAATCATCCCTTTAATCAAATTTTAAGAATATTCATATATAATTATATCATTAAATCTAGAAAATGATAAAAATTCCTTTTTTTAAAAATAAAGTAAAATATTACTATATACATTTCAAACGTAATATCTTAGAATGGTATAAAATAACAATTCTAGAGGTGTTAATGATGAAGAAATTTGTAGTTCTCTTATGTTTGACGTTTTTACTTTTCATACCAGACTATGCCTTTGCATCATTTAGTAAAGAGCAGTCTATTGAGGAAAAAGTAATTTACTTAAAGTCAGAAATAACAGAAACTAATAAAATCATTGATAGAGCTGTCAACGGTGAAACAGATGTAAAAAATATCTATTTTGATGTATTACCTTCAATACAAAAACTAAGTTCAATTCCTATAAGCAATCTATTTAATAAAGAAGAATTTGAGGTGTTTTTAACTACTCAAAAACTTAAACAAACTCAATCATCAGAAGGTGTTATTACTACTGAATATGTTACAAATGCCGTAGTAACTTATCAAGACAAATCATCAGGAAACATAGTAGATCCTTCTTCAACTGTTAGAGGTGTTGTATCTATTCGTTGGCAAGAAAAGTTTGAGAATTCAAAAATGTATTTTAAATTATATAGCACTTCTGGAAGCTGGACATTACAGGATTCTACTTTTAATCTATCAAACAGAAAAGTTACTTATGGACAAGTCGGTTTAGAAGCATGTATTTACAATGATTGCAATTCAACTTCAAATCTTACCTCAAATTCTTTCACTAAGTATGCCCCATCTTCCTGGAGATGGTTGAGTAAAAATACTAATGCAAGTAGTCTTAGTTCTACCACCTCAGTTAACGTGAATAGAGGAACATCTACATTTGTATTTAGAATTCAAGTAATCAAACACGGGTTAGGAATTTAAAAATATAAAAACATAAATAACTCGCGATTAGTGCGCAATTTGGGTCATTTCTTGGTAAAACCAATTTCAAGGCTATAAAAAAATAATCGATATAGTCTTATAGAAGAATTTAAAATGTGTTCATGCTGTTTATTAAATAAATCCACTATTTTATATAAAGCAAGTATTTTTGCAGTATAAAAATAAATGAATCGGTCTCATAAGTAAGTGAGACAAAAATTAAAGTCAAATAAAATACTGTATAGTAGAAATGGAAAACTGTCTAGCCCAGGTATATGAGGTAAGCTTAAAATGCATAAATAAAGTTAGTGCCTCTACCTTGTAAGAACTAAAAACACTTTTAATTTAAAGCACGCTGCAGAACGAACCATGATCATTTTTATTACACTGAATTCCACTTTATGAAGAATTTGTATATTTATCTTTCTTTAAGTTTAATACATTGAACAGTATTAATAACCACCTATATTCATTAGTTAAAAAAACTTTGAACTTTCTGCAATTCAAAACCTCCTTGCCATTACAGCAAAGAGGTACATCATTCACATTATCCAAGCAATCTTTGGTAAATGGAGCGGGCCTGTGCTAAATCTTTTGTTCCATGGATAAGGGCTCGTCCATCTTTAAAAATCACGATTCGATTAGCTTCCATTTCGATTGATAATAAGTATGGATTTCCTTTCACTTCATAGTGAATCGAGCTTAAATGAGCGGCGAGCTCATTGAGATCCACCTCTCCTTCCTTTGACGGACGGATTTGCACCGTGTCTCGACCACATAACACTTCTGATTTCATCAAATTCTCTCGACTTAAGTATGGATACGTTCGCTCACTACCACAGGATAAGCAGCTTTCATCCTTTGCTCTCGACATTTTCATGCTGCTATATTGATTCCTCCATAAATCGAAGCTGACGAAAGAGTGACGCAGTGCCTCCCAGTCTTCCACGAGAATTTTTAATGCCTCAGCCGTTTGATGGGCCACAACCATCTGCACAGTTGGGGCAATAATCCCAACTGTATCACAAGTCATTCCCTGTACAGGAAGAGACTTAAGCAAACAATTAAGACATGGCGTCTTTCCAGGGATAATCGTGAAACTCATCCCAAAGCTTCCTACACAAGCACCGTAAATCCAAGGAATTTGATATTTATGGGCAATATCATTAAGCGCCATTCTTGTCTCAAAATTATCAGTCGCATCAAGGATGAGATCGACGCCCTTCACAAGTTCATCAAGCATTTCAGGAGTCGCATCACCAACTACGGCACAAAGCTCTACATCAGAGTTAATCGCTCTTAATCGCCGTTCTGCAGCCACAGCCTTCGGCAGTTTTTGTAGCACATCTTCCTCCGTATAAAGCTGTTGTCTCTGGAGATTGCTTGCTTCCACATAATCCCGATCGACAATCGTCAATTTCCCAACCCCTGCCCGAGTCAATATTTCACCATTGCTGGAACCGAGTGCGCCTGCACCAATCATGAGAACATGCTTTGCTCGCAGCTTCTCTTGTCCATTTTTCCCAATCGGAGCAAATAACATCTGTCTTGAATAGCGTTCGTACATCACTATCCCTCCTTTCCAGGTAGAAAAAACTGCCCAACGGACAGTTTAAATGAAAATCATTCTAAAAGGCTGATTGTAAAGCACACAAACCCTTGAGAAATGCGAAGTTACTCTAACAGGGCATATATGTAACTTTACAATGAAAGCAATTTGTATCCAGACAAAGGCAAGCAACGAAGAATGCGAGCGTTCGTCATCTGTCTGGAAATTAACCTCCGCTCACAGGAGGAATAAACGCAACTTCATCGCCTGCTTCAATAACATCCTCATTTGAAGCAAATTCTTCATTTATCGCTGTCATCGCAGAGTCAAGCTTCTGAAGGTTATATTCCGCTGCAAGTAATTCCTTCACTTCAGCAACTGTTCTCCCCGCTACATCGATGCGAATATTTTCTTCACCAACCTCATCCTTTAAATGAGCGAAAAATAGAATTTTATTCATATAAATCCTTCTCCTCTGGTTTTCCTGTAGGATATGCGACCTTTTCGAGCTGATCACCAATCCACTCTTCTCCGTCCTCCCAATGCTCCTTCTTCCAAATAGGAACGATTTCTTTAATTCGCTCGATCGCATGGCGATTGGCTTCATATGCATCAGCACGGTGAGGGGTTGACACAGCAATCACTACCGCTACATCGGTAATGTCTAATCTCCCAACACGATGGGTGATAGCTACCTCCGCGCCTGGCCACCGCTCTTTAATTTCATCACCAATTTGCTCAAGCTTTTTGACAGCCATTGACTCATAGGCCTCATAAATTAAATAAAGGGTCTTTTTCCCCTTCGTTAATTCCCTGACTGTCCCAATAAATGTCGTAATTGCCCCTGCATTGCGCTGTACAACCTTATCAATTACTGCTTGTATATTAATTGGTTCTTTTGCAATTTCAAAATTCATCATCTAGCACCCTCTTCAACGTCATTGTAAATTTCTCGGCTCCGCATTTACTACAACAGAATAGCCACCAATTGCCTCCACTCTAGCCTGAAACTCCTTTGACTGAATGATGCCTACTAATTGCTGCCCTCGGTCACTTTCAAAGAAAGACTTCGTCATGAGCAGATCGTACTCTTCATCAGCGATCGCAATAAAATCTAAGCCCATCGCCTTTGCTGCCGGGTAAATTCCAAGGCCGACCGCTTTCGGACTGCCCTTCACCTCAGCTGCAACACTAAGATGGGAAAACATCTCCCGATCATAACCATTGATTTGTTCTGGCTCTATCCCGTGCTCTCTTAATAATAAATCAAATAAGATTCTCGTGCCGGCTCCTTTTTGACGATTTACGAACAATGCTCCTTTTTCAGCAATATCAGAAACATTTTCGATATTTAACGGATTTCCTTTTGGCAGAAGCCACCCTTGCTTCCGTCTCAAAAAAGGGTAAAGAACGACTTCTTGCTCCGCAAGAAACTTCTTCACATAAGAAAGATTATATTGCTTTGTTTCAGGATCCAATAAATGAACCCCTGCCATATGAGCTTCCCCTTTTCTGATTGCCATAATCCCAGCCATACTGCCGACATGTGAAGAAATAATTTTGGCACTGTTCGATTGTGCTCGTAGGTAAGATGAGAGAATATCAATGGTTAAATCGTGGCTGCCATTAAACACCACTGCGGATTTTATTTCCTCCTCGGAACGAAGAAGCTCTATTTCAACATATTCCCCTTGTTCATACCCCAATTGTTCAGAAGGGACAACTAATAACCCGTCTGCTTTCACAAGAGACATTGTTACTCCTGCCGCTCTTGTTAGGGGATTAGCAATATATTCGCCTCCTACATAGCCAATCGTCATGCGCACAAAATCTTCGGCCCCCATTGTTGAAACAATCCTGCGCCCAAGTTTTACCCTTAACGTCTGCCTTTTCGGTTCTGTTGTTCCTAAATATGCACAAACAAGCGGGCGCACGAACCATTCAAGGGATAAATACGCGGAGACAGGATAGCCGGGAATACCAATAACAATGGTATCGTTTATTTTTCCTAAAATTACTGGCTTGCCCGGCCTTGTTGCCACACCATGGGTAAACACTTCTCCAAGCTCTTTGATTAAATGAACAGTATAGTCCTTTGAACCTGCTGATGAGCCAGCATTGATGACAACGATATCGGAAGTTTCGACGGCATGTAGCAAAGCTTGCTTAATTTCTTCCGGTTGATCCTTTACAATATCATGCAGGATCGGGGCCCCGCCCCACTCATAAATGTAGTTGGCGATTACAGAACCATTAAATTCGATTAATTTTCCTAGTTCAGCCCCTACACTCGGAGCAATTAATTCGTTTCCCGTTGGAATAATCGTTACAACAGGCGGACGCATCACCTTAATTTTTGTCGTTTGCGACGCCAATAATACCCCTATATCTACCGGTCTAATTTTATGTCCTTGCGAAAAAAGCATTTCTTCTTGGACGATGTCTTCACCTATCGGACGAATATGCAACCATGGAGAAGCCGGTTCAATAATTTCAACGACATCCTCCGATAACTCGTCCACATTTTCAATCATAATCACTGCATTGTATGGAGAAGGAATAATATTTCCTGTGTCCACATAGACAAAATCTTCATTTCGTTTTAGCTGAATTGGATTCTGTTCATGAGCCAAAAAAGTATCCTCAGCCCTTACAGCAATTCCATCCATAGCAGAAGCATGGTAGTGAGGCATTGAATTTAATGCAAATACTGGCTCCGCTGTTATTCTTCCTAATGCCTTATTGCTATCAATCCACTCCGTTTCCCTGCGCGGACGAAAATGGGTGAGAAGCTCTTCTACTGCCACTTTTCGAGGTTTATCCTGGAGGTATACTTTTCGTTTGTATTTTTTCATTGTTCCACACCTCATTGAAATAATATAACAGGTACTCGCTCTCCTTTATGGATCCCTTCACTCTCGGAAGCAATTTCCAACATCCCATCACTTTTTACAAGAGTAGAGATGAGCCCTGATTTCCCCAAAATCGGCTCGGCATACCATTCATTATTTTCTTCAAAAAGTCGAATGCGAATATAATCAGTACGACCTGGAGCAGAAGGGATATTTTTTGTTACCTTCGCAAAGGTGAGACTCAAATGATTCACGCTTCCTCCTCCAAGAATATCGAGAATCGGTTTGCCAAATAACGAAAAAATAATCATCGCTGAAGCTGGATGTCCAGGGAGACCAATAATCGGTTTTATTCCTGCTTGTGATAAAATCGTTGGTTTTCCTGGTTTAATTGAAATTCCATGGACATATACACCCGGATCTCCCAATGCTTCTATCACCTCGACCGAATAATCCTTCGTTCCCACTGAACTGCCACCTGTAAGGATAAGACAATCCGAAATATCGAGCAATTCTCTCGCTCGTCTTTCCAATTCATCTCGGCTATCTTCGACAATCCCGCCATAAATAAAATCAAGCCCCCATTGCTTAACTAATGAGCCAATGGTTGCCCCATTCATATCACGGACTTCTCCCATTCGCAAATCTGGCGACTCCATAGGAACAATCTCATCTCCCGAAGATAAATATCCTACCACCGGCTTTCGCCAAACTGAAACTTGATGAATTCCTTGGGAAGCAAGAGCGCCAATTTCTTGCGCACGCAGTTTAGTTCCTTTAGCTAAAAGCACCGCACCTTCTTTTAAATCTTCTCCGATTGATATTAAATTTTCCCCCGGTGCAACTTGCCGATATAAATTCAAAAGGTGACTTATTTCTTCGCAATGTTCAATCATAACAACAGCATCACTGCCATCCGGAAGCATTCCTCCAGTTGGAACATACATCGCTTCTCCGCTTTGTATTGGCCTTTCTGGCACCTGTCCCATCTTTACTTCCCCCACTACAGTTAAAAAGCCTGGCATGCTCTCTGATGAGCCAAATGTATCCTTAGCTCTAACAGCATAGCCATCAACAGAAGAACGGCGGAAATTTGGAACATTCTCTCGTACAGTTATATCTTCAGCTAAAACGAAATGAAGTGCATGATCGAGAGGCATTGTAATGGCCTCTGTCAGCGGTTTTACCATCTTATGAATTAACTTTTGAGTTTCTTCCACTGATTTAACCTGGAAAAATTTCATATCATCTCTACCCTTTGCTTATGCCATTTTTCATACTCATCTTCTTGGCCTGCTCATACTCTTCCGGATGATTCATATTAAATAAGTCAGATTCACTCAGCTTAATGCCGTAATCATTCAATTCTTTTTCATCCATTATTTTAACATGAATATTCCGAAACATCCCTCTTATCCGCAATTGCTTCTGTTCCAGCGCTGCTTTTGCCTCTTCTTTTACTTCCTTTCGATAAGCGGCAAATAAAGGATGGATCTTATCAGAAATTTTAGGTACTGCTACTTGGTACTCTGCCAATTGCCCAAGAAGCACGGAACCAAGTTGCGCCGAAATAAACGGCATATCGCAGGCAACAAGCAAATTTTGCTCTGTTTTAGTTGCGCTTAGTCCAGCATGAATACCTGCAAGCGGCCCCATACCCTTCCACTCATCTTCCACCATGGGAAGATTTAAAAAAGCATAATCTTCAAACGAGTTAGTAACAATGATAATGTTGTTAACTATCGAATCTAGCTCTGCCACCACATGCTCAATCACAGATTTTCCGTCTATCCTTAATAATGCTTTATTGGTACCCATTCGACTCGATTTACCGCCGGCTAATATTATTCCTGTCGCTTCCATTTCTCCACCTCATCAAAAACATAAGCTCCGTATATTAATTTACTTTCGTATCGTCAGGCATACCATATCCGTTTTCTTGCGCAATGAAATCTAAATGAATGGATTTAATATCAAGAAGGGCAATGGAGTCCTTTTTGATCATTTTGCGAACATCAATTACCTTTGTATAGCCGTTGCAGTCATGACAAACATGAATCTCCGCACTATCATCCTTTTCAACCTTGAGGATTTCCAATTTTCCAGGTTCCTCACTGCCGCAATGGGCACAGTTAATTTTTTTCACTTCCCAAGCATAATGACAGCGGGGACAAGTAACTTCTTTTCTTCCTTTTTTGTTAATAATAGCAAGGCGAGGAGCCTCTCCACAAGCTGGACAGCAACCATGAACATCAGCTTTTTTTAATTCGTCTCTTATTTCAGCGGTAGCTCTTTGGAGAAATGGACGGATCGCGTGCTCAGCCACAAAATAAGGAAGCCAGCTTGCAATATGATGTTCTTCTGCAAATGCTTGAAAATAACGCTGATGAACAGTTAGCACCTCGGGATGCCACTGTTCCAATATTTTTGTTGAAATTCTTGATTTTAACGCTTTAGTATCAGCCTCAAGTGAAGGCTGCTTCTCTTCTAATAGTGTAAGCAGTTCTTCAATAAAACGATGATATTGTTGAAAATCGACCGACAGCTGCACTTGAGGAAGCACAGGATACTGGGTCAATGCCCTTACTTGTTCTATATCGATCAACTTCTCGGCCTCTAATTGCTGACTCCATTTATCATTTAACAATTGAATCTGTTCTTCCAATTGTTGATATTCTTTATTGAGCACATTCATATTATTCACCTCTTCATTAATAGAGGAAAGGCTACCCAAAAGTTGGGTAGCACTTTCCACATCATGATCATTCAATAGCCCTCTATCCTGTTATCAAGTTTCGAATGGTTCTTCTTAGGCATGCTTTTTTGATTTCTTCTTTTCTTCTTCCTTCAATTCATCGTACCAGCGACCATGATGATGTTCTGCATAATCTTCCGTTACATCACCCTTGAAGATGCCACGCAAAGATGGTTTTGCTAGTGCCACGGACATATAAATATGGCCGATCGCTACCGCCGCAGCAAGACCAAGTCCAATATTATGAATAGGGTAGGCCCACATGATGATTCCCTTTGCGAAATATTGCGGGAACCACATGACAAGACCCGAACAAATCAACATAATCGTCGTAATGATCATGAGCCAAGAATTAAGCTTTTCTCCTGCATTAAAGAAATCCTGTTTTGGAGTATTCGACTTCATTCCGAAGAACTCTTTTCCAAACTGGGGGAAAAACTGAAAATCGTGTTTCTTCCAAGTGAAAATATTTTTGCTCCATGTTCTTAAGCCATGGCGATCAAAAAGTAATAAAATTGGAAGTGGCAGCATAAAAGCTACTGCTGCAATTCTATGAATTAAACGTGCCCCTTCTGGACCACCAAGTATTGGATAGAGCCAATTGAAAAAGTCTGTATACATCGGCAGTGCAGAGATATAGAGAACAAAGAATGCACCAGCATTTACCCAGTGAGCAATAATAAAACCTAAATTGAATCGTTTAACCATTTTTTGATTCCCATGATTACTCATGATCCTGGCCTCCTTTATGCTCCCCTTTCTCTCTGTTCATCGCATGGGCAATGACTGAGCCGACCACTGCCATCGTTGTGACGCCGAACATTGCTTTTCCTAGCGGTTGAGCATAGTCCTTCCATACGATTTGTGATAGTGGCACCTTCGGATTTTCCGGAAGTCCGTATACGGACGGCTTATCTGCAAGCAAGTAGACTGTCGTTGTCCCCTTGATTCCTTGCGGATTATAAATATTCGCGTTCGGGAAGCGTTCCTTAATTTTTGCTAAACGCTGTTCAGCCTCGGATAACACTTTTTCCTTTTCATCATAGATAAGGCAATCTGTATGACAAGCTGTTACACACGCTGGCTCCAGCCCTTGCTCAAGGCGATCTGTACAAAGAGTGCATTTTTGCGCTCTGCGATATTCTTTCCCATGTTTGTCCTTATAGGTAGCCAACTCAACCACGTCAAACGTACAGTTTTGCACACAGTATCCACAGCCAACACATTTATCATGATCAATGACGACAGAACCAAATTCTGTATGACTAATCGCATCCTCTGGACATGCTTTTTCACAAGCAGCTTCGACGCAATGTAAGCATGATTGATGTCTAAATAACCACTCAAAACCACCATTTGCCGTTTCATGCTCATTATAAGTAATCACATTCCATGTATGAGCATTTACCTTCGCATGTGATTGAATGGAGCCGGAATATTCTTCCGTTACGGTAGGAAGGTCATTCCAGTTTTTACAAGCAACCATACATGCACGACAACCGTCACATTTTGTTACATCTACAAATTTAATATAATCGGCCATCATTACACCCTCCTTACATCGCACAGGAATGCTTTATATTCCGGTATTGTTGAGTTTGCACATCCAATATGCGGTGTTAAGCGGTTTGCCGTAGCACCTGTTGCAATTCCCTTATAGCCAAAATGCCATGGCATCCCAATGTGATGTACAGTTTTTTCCTTTAATTTATACGGTTTAAAACGCTTCGTAATCATGGCGTATGCTTCAATTTCACCACGCGCAGTTGCGACGATCACTTTATCCTTTTCTTTAATGCCTTTTTCTTTGGCAAGCTCTTCACTTATCTCAATGAACATATGGTTGACAAGCTCTGCCAGCCAAGGAACATTTCTTGTCATTGCACCGGACTGCCAGTGCTCTGATAAACGATAAGTTGTTGCAACAATTGGATATTTATCCGCTTCCCCTTTTGCATTCATTTCTTCTTCACCAAATTGGACAGCTGGGTTCAACTGCACACTGGAGAATGCATTGGAAATTGGATTTTCGTATGGCTCGTAATGTTCAGGGAACGGTCCCTCATTTAATTTCGCTGCCGCATAGAGCGCACCTTTTCCGCCTGCCATCATAATGAATGGATCATTGAAGGTCGGGTCATCCGGACCCTTCGTTGCCACAAAATCAGGAATATCATATCCTGTCCACTTGCCTTCCTGTGCATTCCATTCTATTCCTACCCGCTCCTTGCTCCATGCTTTTCCGTTGAGGTCAGCACTCGCACGATTGTAAAGGATTCGACGGTTTGCAGGCCATGCAAAGGACCAATTCAAGAAGTTGCTCATACCTTCGTTTGTATTATCACGACGTTTTGCTAGATTTTCATTTTCAGGATAGAAACCTGTATAAATCCAACATCCAGCAGTAGTCGAGCCGTCGTCTTGAAGGTCACCAAACGATTGAATTTGCTTCTTTGTCTTCCAATCATAACCATTAATATCTCTACATACTAGTTCAATATCTGGATGGTCATCGTCCCCGTAATTCCAATATAAGGCGTTAATTTGTTTCGCAGCAGGGGTTGATTCGTTTTTGTAAAGCTCTTTCAAGCGGCGTGCTAACATATGGGTAATTTCTAAATCAGCACGAGATTCTCCCTTCGGAGCAATTCCTTGCCAACGATATTGCATCCAACGTCCTGAGTTTGTCACAGAACCTTCTTTTTCAAAGGATGAACATGCTGGTAGAAAAATGACTTCCGTTTGAACCGAAGAGGGGTCGTTTCCCGCTTCTTTTTGCCAGAAAGCAGATGTTTCCGTCTCGAATAGGTCCACTGCTACCATCCACTTTAAGTTAGCCATGGCAGCCTGTTCTTTAAAGCTGTTCGGACCACCGACAACTGGATTTGATCCGAAAAGGATTAAGCCCTCAAGCTCTTTTCGGTGCATCGCATCAAATAAGCGCATAAACGAGTAGTCTTTCCCAGGTGCGATTTTTGGCATAAAGTGATAGCCGAATTCATTATCGGCTGTCGCGTTATCCCCATAGAATGACTTCAGCATACTTGTGTAAAACTTTGGCTTATTGACCCAATACCCTGATGCTGGAGTAATTCGATCCAAGAAACCTTGGTAAGTTGAATCTCCTTCAGAGCCTGTCGGTACTTCCATATAACCTGGGACATTGTGATAAAGTAAACCGAAATCAGTTGAACCTTGAACATTGGACTCCCCACGCAGAGCATTTACACCACCACCGGCAATTCCAATATTTCCAAGGAGTAATTGCAGAATTGCATATGCACGAATATTTTGCGTACCAACTGTATGCTGAGTACCACCCATTGCATAAAGAATCGTTCCTGCTTTGCCTACTTCACCTGTTGAACCATACGTTTTACAAATATCCATGTAGGTATCCTTATCCGTACCCGTCACTCCAACTACTGTGTCAATATCATAGCGCGCATAGTGTTTTTTCATAAGTTGATAGACACAATTTGGATCGGTTAATGTTGGATCGGTTAAAACATTTCCTTCCTCATCCGTTTTGAAGGCCCATTGCGATTGATCATATTTTCTTGTCGCTTCGTCATAACCGCTGAACATTCCGTCCTCAAACTTATACGTATCCGCAACAATATAAGCTGCATTCGTATAATGAGCTACATATTCTTTATGGTAAAGTTCATGCTCTAAAACATAATTAATCATCCCGCCGATAAAAGCGATATCCGTTCCTGAGCGGAGTTGTCCATATACGTTCGCCATTTGTGATGTTCTCGTATAACGGGGATCTACAGAAATCAATTTACCCCCCTTTTCAATGGCCTTTGAGATCCATCTAAAGCTAATTGGATGATTTTCTGCAGGATTTGCCCCAATAACCATAAGGACATCAGCAAATTGCAGATCATTCCAATGATTTGTCATTGCTCCACGACCGAATGTAGGCGCCAGACCGGCAACCGTTGAACTGTGTCATATTCGGGCCTGGTGTTCAATATAAGATAGCCCTAGACCAGCACGGAACAATTTCTGAAGCAAATGGCATTCCTCGTTATCCAACGCTGCACCGCCTAAATAGGCAATCGCATCAGTTCGATTAACGGTGATTCCATTTTCTTTCTCCATGAACGTTTTATCTCTTGTTTCCTTAATGTTTTTCGCTACTTTATCAAGCGCAAAATCCCAATCTACCTCTTCCCATTTAGAACTTCCTGGGGCCCTGTACATTGGCTTAGTCACACGTTTTTCTGATGTATATACTTGACGCACTGTCGTTCCTTTACTGCATAAAGTGCCTTCGTTTATTGGATGATCAGGATCACCCTCTGTATAAACAACATCATCTTCATTTGCGTAAACTAGTATTCCGCAGCCTACAGAACAATAAGGACAGATAGTAGGTGTTGGCGTTAGTTTCGCAATCTTAAATTCCTCTGACTGTGCTTTTGCTGACTTCTCGTCAAATCCAAGCTCAACAACTGCCAAAGTAGCAGCTACTGCACCAGACAGTTTAAGGAACTGCCTTCTTGTTACATTCACTTCCATTTCTCTTCCCCCTCCGTTGTGTTTATTTTCTTTTCCATAAATAGAAAAAATAATAATTATATAGAAAATCCTACCTATCCCCGTCAGATCCTTTGTAACGAAGTATCTGACCCATGTTAAAAAAGGCTAGTTAGGATTAGCCCCCAAAACTCTTTCTTCCAAGTCATATATCACTCTACCAAGTGATGTATATTGAATGGCCATTCTCCCCCTTAAATATCCAACCACTTCAATATTTAAATATTTAGCAAGTTGAACGGCTTGTTTTGTGGCAGCAGTCCTTGAAGCAACGACTGGAAAGCCAAACTTCGCTGCTTTTGATAGCATCTCATAGGATATTCTACCGGTCGTAAGCAACAATAAAGAAGACGGTTCTAACTCATTTCTAATCGCATGACCGATAATTTTATCAACTGCATTATGACGCCCAATATCCTCACGAATGGTCATAGCTCCACTTTCCTCGACAATGCAAGCTCCATGCATTCCGCCCGACTCAAGATAAAGAGGGGAATTTCTAGCAAACTCGCTTCTCTTTTTTAAGAGATAAGAAAGTTGGTATGTTTTTCCTACCTCAACCTTGTTAAACGTTTTCACATCTGTCATGGAGAAAAAAGTAACCCCTCTGCCGCAGCCAGCAGTGTAGTGTTTTTTCTTTGAAAACATCTTTTCTGTATTAAAATTTGTCGCTAATGTAACATCGATGACGCCACTTTCTTCATTAATTAGAACCGTTTGTACATCAGCAGCACACTCAATCATTCCTTCAGAAAAAAGATACCCATAAACCCAATCCTCTAAATCCTGTTTCGTTAACTGAAAGACCGCAATTTCAAAATCATTGACTACAAGAGTAATAGGATACTCCTCCGGGCAACCTTTTTGGTTCATAACTATTCACCTCGTCAGCAAACCCAGCTTGGTTCACTTGTTTATTTTAAAAAAACAGCTCCTTCGATTTCTGCGACAAATATCACAAGTTTATACTTGCTATCGAAGTTAGCATGAAGGCGTTCACAAATGATTTCTGCAACTCATTCGTGTCGTTGGTCCAGCTCTTTTTCATTGTTAAAAACGAATGTTTATGACTCATCTTTTTGAAACCAAACACTATATACGGATATTAACGAATAAAACAATAATATCGTTCGTGTTAATCTTTCCGATAAAAAAGGCACATTCGATGAAATTGTGAAATTATTTTTTGTCTATTCAGTGACATTTTTTATTCTCCAATAATTTCAAGTTATATGTTTTTGGCAAGAATGTTAACAAAAAATGGGAAAGTAGATTTAATATATTCAGCGTTTTTATAGTGCAATTGGATAGTGTTACGATCGTAGCTTAAATCTTATTGCCTATTAATTCTGTAACTTTTATCACACTTACGTAGTGAAAATGAGGATGTCTACACTCTTATCATAAACCACCCTTTTACCTTGTTAATGTTGCAAATTTGACATTCCAGCGTCTTCACAGAATGTTCAAAATTGTAGAGACCACGATTCACAATTTGCACATACTTTATGTGCACTGATTTTTTTTAATAATGTCCGTAGTCGTTCTAAAATTGATTAACCTGTCTCTTTAAGATAAAATGAAAAACAAAACACTTCATTAGGGGGCAACTACAATGTCAATGAAAAAAGCTTTAACCATCGCAGGTTCAGACACAAGCGGCGGGGCCGGTATTCAAGCTGACTTAAAAACATTCCAGGAACTCGATGTTTATGGAATGTCTGCTATTAACGTCATTGCTACGATGGATCCAAAAAACAATTGGCGCCACAGCGTTTTTCCTCTTTCAATCGATTCCTTTGAGGCACAGCTAGAAACGGTATTTTCTGTTAATCTCGATGCTTTGAAAACGGGAATGCTAGCAAATGTCGAAGTTATTGAGCGGATTGCAAAGGCAATTGATGAATATGGCGTGAAAAATGTGGTCATCGATCCAGTGATGGTTTGTAAAGGTGAGGATGAGGTGTTAAACCCTGAGAATGCAACTGCATTAAGGGATGTGCTCGTACCTAGAGCTTTAATTGTTACACCAAATTTATTTGAGGCTTCCCAACTTGCTGGAACTGCCCCAATCAAAACGATAGATGATATGAAAGAAGCGGCTGCAAAGATCCATGCTCTCGGAGCAAAGTATGTTCTCATTAAAGGCGGAAGCAAGCTGGATCATGACAAAGCAGTTGACCTGCTCTTTAACGGGGAAGAATACAAGCTTTATGAGAGTGAAAAAATTGATACAACCTATGTGCACGGTGCGGGTTGTTCTTATTCTGCAGCAATCACTGCTGAGCTAGCAAAAGGGAAATCCGTATTAGAAGCCATTGCACTTGCAAAAGATTTTGTTACGGCTGCCATTCGTCATGGCTTTAAATTAAATGAATATGTTGGACCAACAATGCACGGAGCGTACCGTACGTTTGGTGCAGAAAGAAAATAAACGATAAACAGACTGCCGTTTACAAAAGGGCTAGTGAAAAAAGAGCATCCAAGAGGCTGCTCATAGACTGTAGACAAACTCGATGAAATCAAGTTGCCTACAGTCTATTTTGATTTAGAATATTCATTAAAAGTTATATAAAGATGATAGTAAAATGATGACGAGAAATCCTATTACAGACAGAGACCCATTCGAAATGATTACAGTAGAGCAGTTGGTACCTCAAGATCATTTAATACGTTAGCTCGAGTCTGCAATTGATTTCTCCTTCATTTATCCGTAACTGCGGACCATGTTTTTTTGGTTCAGCAGTTTGTTTTATAATTGTCACTAATAATCGAATTGAACTCTTGAGTTGCAAACCTCTTTTGTTCCGATCAATCGAATTGCGAGCTTATTCGGACTGAAGTCTTGATCGCTTTGCCCGTTCTGTCCGATTACAACTCTTATTCGGACTGAAGTCTTGATCGCTTTACCCGTTCTGTCTGAAAACCTCTCATTGGGGCCACTGCTCCGTGGAGGCTCACCGCCCCCGGAAAGCAAGCGCTTGGAGCTGAAATTAACGTATTTTAACCGCAATTCCATCCAAAATGCCAAAAGACAGCGAGAGTACTCTCGATGCCTTTGTTGAAAAGCTGAGCGCATCCAAGAGGCTGCTCTTTTTTTGATTCGGATTTTTGGAAGAAAGCTGCACTAAAAAGTAACACACTGGCAATGATGCCTCAGCTTCGCGCCATTCATCACCATATCTTTGTAATGACATTCAAAACAACTGCAATAAACACCAGAATTCCCAACCTATAAGAGCCCTTTTTAAGTAGATTGATCATGGTTGTAAGCCAACTATTTCTTTTTTGCCATCAATTTTAGTAGAATGAATGTACGCTTGGATGTTTTAAAGGAGGTATTCTACATTGGAAGCAGTGAATACGGAAATTGTACAAAAAGAACTTAATCGCTTAGCTAATCAAGAAGTATATATCCATCTTGAAACGACTAATGGTGCATATGCAACCCACCATGATGAATCTTTTTTTTCATCAGGTGCTTACATTCGTAACGCAAAGTTAGTTTACACGCTTGGAAAAATTACAGGGCCGAATCCATATCGTGTAGGATTAAAACTGGATATTGGCTGGGTGTATGCCGAGGGAATCACTCATTATGAAATGGATGAAAAAGGAAGATTGCTTCTAGCCGGTCATGATTTTCAAGGCAAGCTCGCTGTTGCCTTAGAGATTAGCCAAACACCATTTGAATAGTTGAAAATGGAGCTGGCATAAAATTAGAACGACTGAAAATAACTCACTATAAAGTTATAGTATGGAAGGAGAAGATCTTTAATGGAAAAAGAACGGCATGTATTAGTTATTTTCCCTCATCCAGACGATGAGGCATTTGGTGTTTCAGGTACGATCGCCAGTCATATTAGCAATGGTACACCGGTCACTTATGCTTGCCTGACGTTAGGTGAAATGGGGAGAAACATGGGAAATCCTCCTTTCTGTAATCGGGAAACACTTCCACAAATACGAAAGCAGGAGCTGCAAAATGCCGCACAAACATTAGGAATCACTGACTTAAGAATGCTTGGCTATCGAGATAAAACCGTTGAGTTCGAAGATCAAGAGAAATTGATCAATGACTTTAGTTCAATCATTGCTGAAGTCAATCCTTCGCTTATTATTAGTTTTTACCCTGGATATTCTGTCCATCCAGACCATGATGCAACAGGGGCCGCTGTCGTTGAAACCGTAAAGCGAATGGCAAAAGAGAAAAGACCGAAATTAAATTTAGTGGCATTCTCAAAGAACTGTGTTGAGGAGTTAGGGGAACCAGATATTATTCATGATGTTCATCCTTTTATTTCAACAAAGCTTGCGACAATTAAAGCGCATCGTTCCCAGACCCAATTAATGGTCGCCGATGCCGAGAAAAAACTGAAGCAAAACGACCCACAAATTATTGCGTGGCTACAAAACGAGCGCTTCTGGAGCTACAAAATAGATTAAGTCAGGAGATCAGTAAGGGATCGTGTAAAGAGTCCGACCTTTTTACTCAGTCCCTTCTTTCTTTCCTTCGACTTCTTCCTTTAAATATCGCAGCAAATAACCATCTTCCTGTTTAAGGATTTTCACAAGTGCACGCCTTGAGAAAAAGCTGAACAGCCCTTTTATTTTTACATCGGCTTCAAACTGAGCTTGTGTCCCTTCTTCAATCGCTTCAAATAAGTATTTATACGTAATCGTGATGGCACCTGCCACACTTTCCGTTGTATAAACTCGATTGGGCTCATACTCAATAATTTCAATTTCCGCTTTTGTCTCTCTTCCGCGAACATTTCTTGTTTCTAATAGTTTCGTCCCTTTTTTAATCGGACCCTCTGTCAATTTTTCTAACTTCACCACATTAGGCATGATATCTGTAATATTTTCCAACGTTATTAAATACTCAAATACTTCCGCTACAGGTCTCTCAATGATAATACTTGATTGGAAATCCGCCATAACACAACCTCATCTTTCAAAAAGTGATAGGATTATCGTCTCAAAAGCTACAAGTATTAGTCAAGAGTCAAAAAGTTTTAAAATTCTTGGCTTTGTTATGTATCGGTGTTCATTTTTAGATCACTTTCTATATCCTTTTAGCTTAACTAAAAGACGAGGATGTCCGAAAAACTTAGCATTTCCTGCAGGAGTCGTCCTCTTAAGTAATTTGCCCAATACTCATATGTACTTCAGACTAATAAAGTTCTTTATAGTCCTCTTTTAACATTTCTTCTAAATCCTCTGATAAATAATCGGATAACTTAGTGTGATCACGTAGCATATTTGCCGCGGATGGTAACTTCGCTTTACTATGCCATGATGAAGAATCCCATAGCCTAGATCTTTTAAATGCTTTGGCACAATGGATAAAACACTCGTTCACCTCGACAGCAACAGCTAACATGGGGGTTTTCCCATTTACAGCCATTTGCTTAAGCAACTCCTCATCCTTCACTATAAAAGCTTTTCCGTTGACCCGCAACGTTTCTCCTAATCCTGGAATAAAAAATAAGAGCCCCACCTTTGGATTGCTAATTATGTTTGAGAGCGAATCCACCCTCTTGTTACCCGGCCTTTCAGGAATGATTAAATAATTCTTGTTTAAAACCAATACAAAACCCGGACTGTCTCCCCTTGGTGATACATCACAAAACCCCGACTTATCAGCTGTCGACATTGTCAAAAAAGGCGATAAAGAGATGAACGTACGACAATGTTCATCCAAATAACGGACAACTTTTTTGGTTACAATTTCACTTGGATAACCAACTAACGCTCGTAATTCTTCTTCTGATCCTATCATTTTATTAAATGGTAATTCTCGACGCATTCATTTCCCTCCTTTCCTATTTTCACCCGCTGGCTTTAGTGAGCTCCTCTAAAGAAAAGATTTTTTCCCCTCCAGAATATGTTTCCAAAACCTTTATTTCATCTATCTCTTCGGGATGAACAGTCAAAATATCCTTATCCAACACAATGAAATCAGCAAAATAACCAGGCTTTAATTGCCCTATCTTCGGAACACGAATAATTTGTTGAGCATATTTCGTATACAAAAGGACAGCTTCTTCTATCGTAACTCTTTCATTTCGGTTAAATTCCAATCCAGTGTAGGTTTTTCTTGTAACAGCAGATTTAATCCCAATGAATGGATCAGAAGGATCTGGCCACGAAGTAGCCGGTGCATCTGATGAAAATGAAAAGATCACTCCATGTTCTAACATTGTTTTAAAAGGGTAAGACTTTTCAACCCTACTAACTCCTAGATTATTCAAATAACTATCATATTCAGCGAAAAGAAAGATAGGTTGAGTAACAAATCCTATACCTGCATTTTGCGCCTTTTTTAATGTCTCAATTGTCGGAAAAGATCCGTGCTCAATTCTTATAGAAGGAGCATCCTGAATCCACATTTCTTGATTGGCAAATGTATCTACAATAAGTTTAATTGCCTTTTCCCCCATCGCATGTACGACCAATTGAATTCCTTGTTTTTTGGCAAAATCAGCCGCTTGTAAAAGTTCCTCTTCGGTAGTAATGGCTAAACCAGTATTATTCCCATCACCTAAATATGGTTGCTCTACCCATGCTGTTTTTCCAGAAATACTTCCATCTGCGAATAATTTAACACCACCAATATGGATGGGCTCAAGAGAATCCAATTGGGTCTTAGGAAGTGTTGTTACATGTTGTAAATCCTCCCAAATATAATAAAGAACCGTTCTTTGTTTATATCCGAGGCTTGTCGCTGTTTTGTATAAATCATAATAATCAATTGGAGAGTTTTTGGACATCATATCGGTAACCGTCGTTATCCCTTGTGAGGATAGCTTACAGCTTAACTTCGTAAGTAATTGTGCATTTTCTGCAAGCGTTAAGTCAGAAATAATATCATAAAATAGATACCTTGCTTTTTCCCTTAATATTCCGTTTATTTCTCCTCTAGCATCAACATCAATTTGCCCTCCTATAGGGGATGTTGTATACCTATCAATCCCAGCAAGCTTTAAGGCAAAACTATTCACAATAATTATATGTGAGCAGGCTCTAGTAATAATAACTGGTATATCTGGTGCGACCCTATCTAAATCCCAACGGGTAATCTCTCTTTGTTCTCTTAATTTTGCTTCATCAAATCCCCACCCTCGAATCCATTCATCTTTTTTATTCTCTTTTATAACCTCATATTTCTTTCTTATTTCATATAGTAATTGTTCAATTGAATTGATGAGCGGAGGACCACAATAAATTTGCTGCTCTACCTCTGCCAATAATAATGGATGCATATGAGCATCTATAAAGCCAGGAAGCACTCTTCTCCCTTGAAGGTCTATCAACTTCTTTCCCTCTTTTTTAACATCACGCTGATTTCCAACCCATACTATTTTTCCTGATTTTACGACCATTGCGCTTGCATAAAGCTGTTCTGTATTTGAGGTAAAAATTTGACCATTATAGTAAAGCTCCTCCACCATTCTCATCCTCCTAAGGAAAGATAGGAATCACTATTCCATGTTAGTAGTGTTATAGATTCATCAGCAAGTTTCCATGATTTTCCCTTTCTTGCCTTGTTTCCTAAAAAGCAAGAAAGGTCGTTATCATTTCCCTTATTTATTTTTGTTTATATGGCTTGCAACAATCAGGCCACTCTCAACTTGAATGCGAACAAGCCTCTGAATGGAGATAACCGAATAATTCAATTCATTTTCAAGTTCTTTACAATACTCCTCTAACCACTTTGCCCCCTGTCTAAGATTTTTTTTTAGTTTTTCAATTGCTTCGAGATCTATATTTTCTTCTTTCTCAAGCTGAGCAATTTCGTAATCATACGTACGAACGGATAAACCTAGTGACAACCCATTATAAAATTTCGCTGTGTAAAGATTATCAAAAATCTGAGCTATCTTTGCAGGCTGTTCAAATTCTAAACTACTTGATGCCCAATTCTTTTTTGCTTCACTACTCTCTTCTTGATGGACAATGATTTGATCAACCAGTTTTACAAAAGGATTCCTATCTGTCAAATATGGACGCACTTCACTTAAATATTCCTTTAATTGAGCGTAGTGATTTTTATTCATTTCGATATTCTTTAAGAGCGCCTCTTTACGGGTGATATCACCTTCACTCAAATTTTGCACACGTTCGTCAAAAAAGTATGGCAACTCCGTGAGCAAAGTAACACAATCAGCTTTTGTTGATGCATAGTCAGCACTTGAAGTCCCAGAATGAATAGTCGGGGCCTTGCCTGTGAACTTTTCCGTATAATCGTATGACTGTGCAACACCCATAATTTGAAATACGGCTGGTGAGAATTCTTTAATATAAGGTGCTTCTGGTTCTCCTAAACTCAGCGCGACACCCTGTTTAATCGCCGAGTTACGTAAATCCTCATAAATTTCCGGAATATCTTTAGAAATATACCAGTAAGCTCCTCCAAACCCAGCGTTATGCAATGAATACATAAACTCAGGTTTTATTTCATCTATGATATTCATAAGGGCTTGCGTTTCCGGAAGTGGGTCATGAAAATGCAATTCTTTATAATCTACCGGAAATGTCCATTCCACTTGTTCAAACCCGACAGGTCTAAAAAAATGTTTAGTATAGTTATAAATATTAAACGGCCCCTTAAACCACCCTTCATTCAGTCTCGCACCATCGGGATCAATACATTTGATAATATACCAAGTAAACCCAAGTGCCTCCCGTAGGTTGTCGTCCTCTGCCAAAGCACGGGAAAAATATTCCATAGTCATAGCACCAATCGGCTCATTGGGGTGAGGACAAGCAAAGCATAAAGCATTTTTCTTTCCGTTCCCTATTTTAATGCATTCTATAGAGTGTCCATTTCGAGATTTTCCTGCTTCAAATACCGTAACAATATCGGGGAATTCTTCAGCCAATTGTCTTGTACTTTCATCCATTTCGTCTACCGTTAAGAAAACTTTATAATCTGGCACCCTATCAACAACAGATTGAATATTTATCGTGTTATTCATCAAACAAATCCCCTTTATCTACTTTATTTTATTTTTCAATCTTGACATAGTTGTATTCAGAGAACCCAGTGGATTGAATCGCTTCATCAGAAGACGGATCCCCTTTTACATATGAATGCACTGGAGAATAACCCACCCACTCAGATATTGGATAAATTGGTAAATCCTCTGCCAAAATACGCTGAATATCTTGATAGATAGGTGCTCTCTCCTCCTCTGTCACCAATTGGGCTCCTTTGACAAGAAGCTCGTCTAATTCAGTGTTTTTATATAGAGATAAATTGTTGGAGCCTTCCGAGCTTATTCTCGGAGATATTGAGCCTACATCAGGTCCTTGATAGCCACCTAACATACTCATTTCAAAATCTGCATTATCTTTTACTTTTTGCTGCCATGTCGCATATTCTAAAATATTTAATTCTACATTGATACCTACTTGTCTAAGTTGATCTTTTATAACTGTTCCCATATCCGCATTCGAACCTGATTCAAACACGTCAAAAGTTATGTTCAAATAATTTCCATTTTTGTCTGGAGTATATCCGGCCTGCTCTAATAACTCTTTTGCCTTTTCTGGATTATATTCTGGAATTTTATATTCATTTGTTATTGCCCAATTATAAACAGGTGATAAGAAGTGCTCTGCCACTTGACCATCGCCTTTTTGGGCTTTTGACACAATTTCCACGTTATTTAACGCATAGGCTATTGCTTGACGAACCTCCAATTGATTAAATGGCTCCTTTTCAAAATTAAACACTAAGTATTGTCGAGAAGGCCATACCTTAGATTCCCCTTCAATATTAGGATCATTTTTCATTTTCTCAATTTCAGAACTTGGAGGGGAACCTCCAAATATATCTACCTCACCATTATAAAAAGCCTGTACCAATGTATTTGGATCAGGGATAATCGAAAAAACTAACCTATCTACATAAGGTACTTGCCCAAAATATTCATTATTTCGCTCTAAAGTAACATTCACACTTGTTGTGTACTCAGAAAACTTAAATGGTCCGGTCCCGATCGGTTCAATATTTGTCCCAGAATCCCAATTTTCTCCACTATAGACATGCTCAGGCAGAATAAAAGTGGCATACCAAGCTAGATACCCTAAAAATGTAGCATCTGGATTAGATAATTTTATTACGACCGTATTGTCATCTGGAGTACTAACCTCTTCCATACTCTTTAAATTTGAAACTGCGTAGCCATTATTATTTTTAATTGAATCCAAGGTGAATTTAACATCAGCTGAAGTAAAGTCTTTTCCGTCATGCCATTTTACATTTTCATTTAGATGGAAGGTAATTTCAGTTCCATCATCATTGAACTCCCATCTTTCTGCTAAATCCGGAATGATTTCTTGGTTATTATTTAGTTTCACTAATCGGCTAAAAACATTCTGAGCGATTGGATATAGGAAGTCATCTGCTCGTGCATCTGGATTGAACGTTTGCGGGTCTCCAGCGAGACCGACAATTAATGTGTCGCCTCCACTCAAACCACTTTCAGAATCACCTTCGTTCCCTTGCGTTTCACTTACTCCACCACTACAACCAGCAATAATCCCAACAAAAAATACGAAGCTTATAAGTAGTAAAAGTCCCTTCTTCATTCATCAAAACTCCTTTTATCTGTATTTGGATGGAGAAACGCAATTTTATCACCTCTCTCCAGTTCCAACTGCTATTTTGAATTATTTTAAATATAATCTGATTTATTAAAGAAAGCTTGGCCCAACCTATTCATTGATATAAGGACAACTGACATAATGGCCATTACCAATATGTGTTGACTCTGGGTCTTCATGGTTACAAGATTCCCTGCTTTGATAACACCTTGGAGCAAACCTACAGCCTGGGCCAATATTAATTGGTGTGGGAGGTTCTCCCGCGATATGAATAATTTGTTGATTTTCAAAGGAGTCTAACTGAACGGAGTTGGAAATTAACGCACGTGTGTACGGATGCTGGGGATTATGCATGACCTCATCAGTAGGACCAGTCTCCACAATACGTCCTAAATACATTACTGCAACTCTATCGGAAATATATCGGGTCGTTGTAATATCATGACTGATAAATACCATAGCTGTATTTTCCTGTTTACATAAGTCTGCGAGCATGTTGATAATATCTGCTCTAATTGATACATCTAACATCGAAACTGGCTCATCAGCAACGACAAACATTGGTTCAAGCAGCATTGAACGCAGGATTGAAATACGTTGCAATTGTCCACCTGATAATTCATGTGGATATCGGTGCAAGTATTCTGTCGCCGGTTTTAGCCCTCCCTTTTCTAGCAAATCGATGCACATGGCAAGTCGTTCATTTTTGCTTTCACCGATATGATGTAATTTCATCGTACTGATAAGAACCTTAGCAATTGTATATCTAGGATCAAAAGTATCAAATGGGTTTTGGAAAATCATTTGAGCTGTTCTTCGAAATGCCAGAGGGTCTTGTTTAAATAGATTTTGAGAAGGAACTCCATTAATGCTTATTGAACCTGACGTCGGCTCCTCCAGTTTTACTAAAATTCTCCCTAAAGTCGATTTACCACAGCCGCTTTCGCCAATAACGCCTAAAATCTCTCCTTTATTTAATGAGAAACTTACACCATCAACCGATTTGATATCCTGATTTCTTTGTCTTTTTCCTCTTTGCTTGTAATACTTGTATATATTTTCTACGGAAATAGCTTTTTCTTCAGCTGTGATTAACGTTTGCATGTTCCATACCTCCCACAAGGTGGCAAGCCACTCGATGATTACCAGATAAAAGCTCTTCAGTTGGTTTTACTTGATAGCAAATGTCTGTTGCAAATTCACAACGACTAGCAAATATGCAGCCTTGAACAGGAACACTTAAATCTGGTAAAGCTCCTGCAATCCCTCGTATGTTTTTCTTTTCTCCTTTAAAAGTAGGAATAGACTTTAGAAGGCCTTGTGTATAGGGATGTAAAGGATTAACTAAAACGTCTTTTACGTACCCAAACTCCAATATATTCCCTGCATACATAACTGCTACTTTCTTACAAGCTGAAGCTACCACTGACATATCATGCGTGATCATAATGCGAGTTAGGTTCAGCTCCTTTTCAAGCTCTTTTATCTCAGATAAAATTTGACCTTGAGTTACCACATCTAATGCCGTTGTTGCTTCATCTAAAATTAGCAATTTAGGATTGTGCATTAAGCTCAGTGCAATTGATACTCTCTGCATCATCCCTCCTGACAGTTCATGAGGATAAAGATCATATACTCGTGACGGTAGATTCACCATTTCTAGTAATGAAATTATCTTCTCTTTAAGCTTTTTTTTGGAAATCTTGCTTTCATGTATTCTATAAATATCAGACATCTGAGTTCCGATTTTATGGACTGGGCTGAGAGCATTCATTGATTTCTGAAACACAACAGCCAAATCCCTCCATCTTATCTTCCTTATTTGTTCGTCTGTACATTGAAATAAATGTTTCCCGTCTAAAATAACTTCCCCTTCTATTCTGGCAATTCTTTTTGGTAATAATTGCAATATTGCCATTGCTAAAGTAGATTTACCTGATCCCGACTCCCCCACAATACCTATGGAATCCTGTTCCTCAACAGAAAGTGAAATATTGTGAACAGCTCTTGTAATCTTATCTTTTGTATGGAAGGTTACTGTGAGGTTTTTAATTTCTAAAATGGACATATTGCTCACCACCTAATTTTGATCATGAAGCTTGGGACTAAGCACTCGATTAAGCCCGTCGCCAATTAAATAAAATGAAAGTACAGTGAGTACAACGACGATTCCTGCAAAAGTCGATATCCACCAAGCAGATGTCATATATTCACGGCCGTTATAAATAATTTGTCCCCAGCTGACTACATTGGGGTCTCCAAGCCCTAAAAAGCTGAGACTTGCCTCCGTAAGAATTGCTCCAGAAATGATCATGGTTGTATTAGCAATAATGGGAAATATTCCATTCGGAATAATATGTTTTAATAGAATTTTCCATTTCTTTTCTCCAATAGAATAGGCCCCCATAATGAATGTCCTTTCTCTTAATGACATAGCCTGCGCTCTCATAAGACGTGCATTACCAACCCAGCTTGTTAAGCCGATAATAAGCATGACGTTTATGAGACTGCTTCCAAACAGTGCAACAACGATCAAAATCAGGAAAAAAGTCGGCATCATCAAAAATATATTGTTTATTTCCGTTAGCAGTCTATCTAGTTTTCCTCCGAAAAAACCAGCTATACCGCCTAGCAATGTTCCAATAACCCCTGAAATGAGCGCAGCCACAATTCCGATCATTAACGAAGTGCGAGTTCCATAAATTATCATGCTAAACACATCACGCCCTAGTCCATCTGTACCAAGGTAATGGGTTGAACTTGGTGCGGCTATCATCTCATCCCCCAATGAATATGGATCATGCGTTGCGAAAACAGGAGCAAATATTGAAACAATTAATAATAGAACTAATAGAATAACCCCTACTTTTAGTTGTTTAATGTCATTAATTTTGTTTATGGACTTTTTGAAAATATTTTGATTATTCCTCTTGATCTCCAAATATACCACCTCACTTACTGTATCTTATTCTAGGGTCAATAAAAGCATATAGAACATCAACTACAATCATCGTCACAGCCACCGATATTGAAAGCACGAGATAAATTCCCATCAATAGCGGATAATCTCTTCGCGAAATTGCATTCAGCATGAAACTTCCCATCCCTGGCCATGAGAATACAATTTCAATAATAGCTACCCCAGTAATCATGTATGCAATCGTAATTCCAAAAACAGTAATGGTCGGTAAAATTGAATTTTTCAATACGTATTTATTGAATATTCTGCCTTCACTCATTCCAGTTGCTCTAAGAGTTGTTACAAAATCCTCTGACATAACCTGAATAACAGAAGAACGAGTGATTCTAAAGAAGTATGGAATACTAAGCAATGTTAGTGTAGTGGCAGGAAGAAACATATGGTGCAAAACATCTATGTAGTATGCGATTCCCGAATGATTTGCACGTAAATCAACCATCCCTGAAGTTGGAAAAATTCCCAACCAAGAGGCGAATAGTAAAATAAACATCATTCCCAACCAAAAACTCGGCATGGAATCGAATAGATAAGATAAACCAGAAAGGAAGTTGTCCAATTTTGAACCGGGTCGTCGGGCACAATATATACCTAATAAGGTACCTATTAGCAAAGCCAATATCGCTGTTGTAAGCGTGAGCATAAGGGTAGGACCTATCCTTTCCCCAATCATTTCACTTACAGGACGCCCGCTCAAAATAGACTCTCCTAAATCTCCATCGGCAAGTGTTCGAAGATATGTTAGAAATTGAACACCCACAGAATCATTTAAACCGTATTTCTCTCTTAATGCCTCTTCCATCTCTGGTGAAGGACTATCTTGCCCTGACAAAATACTGATAGGATCTCCTGGAGCGAGCTGTATCAGCATAAAGTTAAGGAAAATAGCAACAAAAATAATTAGTATTCCTGTAAAGCTCCTACGAATAATAAAACTCCCCACACCATTACCCCCTTTAGCCAATTCAGATAAGAAATGTACTTATTTTTCCGTTGTACGGAAAGTGTTTCCATTTTTATAGCAAATTTTTTATCCACCCAATCGAGCAGATATTTCATCAGCACATCGAATTACAGCATTGCTTAATTCGGCTACTCTTTTTTCACTTAAATCATGACTAAGAAGTCCAATACTAATGGCCCCTGCCACTTGATTATCGAACTCTTTTATTACAGCAGCGATTGAGACGGTTCCCTCTGTTTTCTCTGCAACACTAATACTATATCCTGCACTCCTTATTTGTTTTAAGGCTTCTAAAAATTCCCTTCTCTCCTCTTTAGTCTGCAATAATTTAGTTAGTATCTCTTCTACCTTAGAGGAAGCCATATGTGCCAGCATTACTTTATTGGGAGCACCAATATTCATTGGAATGCGTTCTCCAAGGTTTTCAACAATCCGCACCTTCATAGGACTATCAATTCGTTCAATTGGAAAAGAAAAATAATCATCTGGGATACTAAGATAAACGCTTTCTTTAACTTCATAAGAAAGCCTCTCCATAATCGGCCTTGCAATTGTTCTTAAATCCATTTTTTCTAGTTGCAGCAAGCCTATTTCTAACCACCTTGGTCCGATTAAATATCTTTTAGTATCAATTGATTGCGTGATTAGTTTATGCTCTATTAAAGTACCAATCAGCCTGTGCGTCGTACTTAATGGCAATTTCAAATTCTCCGCAATTTCGCTAATTTGCCAACCTTTTTTGCTATTGTCAGAGAGTAAAAGATAAACAATTTCTAATGCTCGGTTTACCGATCTTGTCATTTTTAACCACCATATCAGTTTCTTGTATTTTTAAAATATTTCAAATTTTATAAAATAATATCATTAAAAATCTTTGAAATCAATTAAAAATTTTCTAATAATTCAAAAATATTCATGACTTGGAGTTCGGCTTATTAAGTAATCTCCTACAACTTCCCTATTAATAAAATCTCTTACTTAATAACATAACTCTATTAATTACAATCATTCTATTTCAATTAAGTTCATCTGTCTTACAATTTGTCAGGTCATCTGACACAGTTTTTTGGAGCTTTACCATCTCCATTACGCTTGAGCTTTATTTTTGAAATGATTTTCATTTATAAAAAAAACGAATAATAACAAGCTGTTTGACAGTCGCTTGCTTTATTCGCATTTCCCCTTAACCAAATTATCTAAGCAGTGGGAGCCCGGGCGTGATGAACACTCATCGAGACTTAGGTAAATATTATTTCAAGATAATGTTCATCTTTATTTTCCAAAGGAAAAGCAGCGTTCCCTTAATCGAGCTTCTTGCACTGAAGTTTATGCTATTTATGATGTCTCCATTTCTTCAGCTGCCTAATGTTCCTACATTAATTTATTGTTATAAACTGCACAGAACTTACACCAATCAGTAATAATGATATGCTTTTGTTTTATATCGATTAAGCCCTCTTTTCTTAGCTTTGAAAAAACGCGACTTACACTTTCTCTTGATGTGCCTATCAGAGTGGAAAATTCCTGAATTGTTAACGGAAGCTCAATGTACATTCGATTACATCGATTGGCCCCAAATTTCTCTGCTAATCGCTCGAGCATTTTCATCGTTTTCGTGTAAACATCAAGAAGGGCAATGTCTCTCATTATCGACGTAAGATCCCGGAGAGTCTCACCCATATATCGAATCATTTGGACTGCCAACTCTGGATTTAATAATAATTCTTGTTCAAAATCCTCTGTGCTAAGAAAATAGATTTCACCAGGCTTAATCATCGTTCCTGTTGCTGGATAGGTGAGATCGCCATAATTAAATAAGCATGCCTCAGCAAAAATATCCCCTTTTTTCTTCATACAAACAATAAGTTCGTTCCCTTGTTCATTTTGTTTTGTAAGCTTCACCATACCTGAATGGACGAAAAATACTCCCCTAGCTCTTTCATATTCAGATATTATTTTATCACCCTTATTAAATGACATCTTCTTGATTCGCTTATCAATTATTTGCAAAGACTGTGGCGGCAGATCTTTAAATACCTCTACTTTACTTAAAAACTCATGAATGGCGGAAACCTCCATGCTCTGATTTTCCATCTCAAATCCCCCTTTCAGATTTACTCCTATTCTAGAGAATCCAATTCAACAAGAATGTGTAAAATATCACATTTTTTCTCTTATTTCCCGTGATATTAAAGATCTTTCATTGGAGTTTCACAAAACCTTCACAAAGAGACTTCTTTCATGTGAAGTGAATCACACCTGACAATATCCCTAACAGCTAGGATGAATTTGTGATGAAATACTACTTTGCAAAGGGGGAGAACTTTTGAAGACATCCATTATTCACTTTGTCATAAGCGCCATCATCGGCCTTGGCCTAGGTTATCTTGTGTTTGATGTAATCTTAGACAGCGGTGGTAAAGATACTGAGATAACACAAGAACAAACTGCTGATCAGACTGCTACTGTAAACGAGGAGGACCATGAAACCAAAACATCCGATGTTGAAAACGTTTCCAATGAGGAGAGCATTCTTCAAGCAAAAGGCTGCATTGGCTGCCACGCTGTGGAAGGGCTGAAGCTTCAAGGTGGAGCAACCGGTCCGGACTTGTCCAAAGCCTATAATGAAGTTGAAGGTAAGCATGGTAAGCCGCTTCAAGAATTTTTAAAAGAGCCAACCTCTGCCGTCATGTCATCCGTGATCGGCGGGAATCCTTTATCTGCTGAAGAAATTGACCAAATTGTCAAGGAGTTAAAAAAAGCGGCAGAACAATAATTTTTGACATTCTGTAATTATCTGTACCTTAATCAAAAAAATGCTTTATAGAACGAATTTCATTTTTGATGAAAACAGCGCACCGAAACGACTCATAAAAAGGAAGGTGTTTTACCATGAAGAAATGGATACCTGCTGCATCCGGGCTAGCCGCCGGTTTCTTAGCGGCAACGGTATTTTTCGCTGACTTCTCAACTGGTCCCAGCGGCTCCGCAACCTCTGACTCAGCTAATAAAACGAATGCAGAGAAGGTCTATGTCCCATTTGGGGAAAAAGACGAATACTATTTATTTGCGTCCGGTGGACATTCTGGGCAAATGTTCATTTACGGAGTTCCATCCATGCGCCACATCCGCACAGTCCCGGTTTTTTCACCAGATTCTGCGACTGGATACGGTTTTGATAACCACACGAAAGAGTTAATGGGAGATTATTCGTGGGGAGATCTCCATCATCCCGCTTTCTCAGAAACCGAGGGAGATTATGATGGAAAGTATATGTTCGCCACCGATGTCGCCAATAGTCGTGCTGCCGTCATGGATTTAAAAACGTTTACTGTAAAAGATATTATGAAAGTTCCGAATACCTCTGGCCCGCACTGTGCCGCTTTTGTCACGCAAAACACTGAGTATATGTTCCTTCCAACTCGTTTTTCTGTGCCGATTGGAAGTGAATATGCAGACCTTGATAACTATAGTGAACAATACCATGGTGTCATGTCTGCTGTAACATTTGATGAAGAGAAAGAAAAGCTGGATATTGCCTATCAAGTAGCCTTGCCACCATGGTCCTATGACTTATCTGACGCTGGTAAAAAGATGTCTGCCGATTGGGCAGTTATGACGACGTACAATACGGAAGAAGCAACAACAAACCTAGAAATTAATGCTTCTCAAGCAGATCGTGATTACATCGTATTGTTCAATTGGAAGGAGCTTGAACAGAAAATTGCCACTGGAGAATATGACGAAGTGACAGGCCAAAAAATGATCTTTCCTGAAAAGCATAAAGGTGGCATTTACCTAGTTCCTGTTGCGAAATCGCCTCATGGGGTAGACGTTACACCAGATGGGGAACACTTCATTGCTTCGGGTAAGCTTGCTCCAGCGATGACGGTTTTCTCCTTTGAAAAAGCTTTTGCAGCGATTGAAAACGGTGAATTTGACGGAGAACGTAACGGAATCCCTATTCTCAAATATGAATCTGTTATGGAACGAGAAGTTAATCCTGAAAACGCTCTTGGTCCGCTTCACACTCAATTTGATGATGAAGGGATGGCTTATACTACCATGTTTATTTCATCTGAAATTGTTAAATGGGATCCAGCTACAGGAGAAACATTAGATCGGGTTCCTGTTCAATATTCTCCGGGACACTCAGTTGCCGCTGAAGGAGATACTGTCGCGCCAGATGGTAAATATATTATTGCCCTTAACAAAATTGCAAAAGACAGCTATTTATCAGTAGGGCCATCACATCCAGAATCCATGCAGCTAATCGATTTAACAGGGGACAAAATGGAAGTGATCCAATCGGCACCTGTCAACCCTGAACCACATTATGCGCAAATGATTAAGGCGGATAAAATCAATACGATTACCGTATATGATAAGGACGAAAGCAATCCAAATGCTATTTATAACCAAGAAGATGCAAAAATCGTCCGTAAAGGCAATGAAGTTCACGTCTATGGGATCGCCATGCGTTCCAAATTTATCTTTGATGCCAACGCGAAACGGCCGGACGTGATTGAAGTAAATGAGGGAGATAAAGTCGTTATTCATCTCACAAATATAGACTTTGACCAGGATATCACGCATGGCTTCGCGATTAATCAATATGATTTCAATATGGAGGTTCAACCTGGACAAACAAATACGATTGAATTCACAGCAGATAAAGCAGGAACATATCCACTTTATTGTACGAATTTCTGCTCTGCCCTGCATCAAGAAATGTCAGGCTATTTCCTCGTAAAGCCGAAAAACTGAAAAAAACGATAATATTTGTTTAATTCCGTTTTTTAGTAAAATCTTTATGTTGGTAAAACGATTCTTGGCTCATTTCGTGTGAAGCATTGATTTCACTCGCCTTCACTTATACTGAAAAGTCAGGGAGAAAATGAGCCGATAACCAATACTGACATATAACAAAGCCTTAGACAAAGAAGGGGCAGCATTTAAACGTTCAGCGCCCCTTTTATAAAATGGGTAGTCACTAGAAAGAAGTGTTTGCAATGAAAGGAAAACAGCTTTCTCGATTCTCATCATTCTTAATGATTATCTCTGCCATATTAGTCATGTTAGCCCTGTTCTTCCCATGGTGGAGAATGGAATTTTTCGCTCCTCAATACCCCGAGGGACTGAATATTATTGTTTATCCTGATCACCTTGAAGGGGAACTGGAGCAAATTAACGGATTGAATCATTATATTGGCATGGCCCAATTCAATGAAGAAAGCTTCCCAGAATTAAATTATCTTCCTTATCTCATTGGCGGGCTTTCCATACTCGTACTACTTGGAGCCTTTATTCGTAAAAAAGCTTATTTAATAAGCCTTATTGCTAGTTTTCTTATTGGTGGTGCAATCGGTGTATGGGATTTATGGGCAGCACTTAAGGAGTATGGAACCAACTTAGATCCAATGGCTCCAATTGAAATGGAACCATTTGTCCCGCCGATCATTGGAGAAAATGTCGTCGCCAACTTTACAACCTATAGCCTGTTAGGAACGGGTGCTTATTTAGTCATTGCAGCCTTTATTTTGCTGCTGATTCCTTTATGGAAGGATCGAAAACAATGAAAAAGCTGACGTTCTTATTCTTCATCATGTCCATCATTCTCCTTGCTGCTCCGCATTCAAGCTTGGCGAAAGATGATCTGCAACAAATGATCGATGCCTTGCACAACGGAGACATACTGGAGCTAGAAGATAAGACGTACGAAGGAAATATTACCATCAATAAATCAATAGAATTAATTGGAAAAGAAGGAACCGTTATAAGTGGTGATGGAAGTGGAAATGTCATTTCTATCGAAGCACCTAATGTAAAGATTCGCAATATGACCGTGTTAGGCAGCAGCATGAATCGCAATAGCTCTGAGGAATACGCAGGAATTAAGGTTTACTCTAATCATAATGTGATTGATTCAGTAACGATTAAGCATTCCTTTCACGGTATTTATTTAAGTCAAGCCCATCATAATCTGATTGAGAATAGCCTCATTACAGGATTAGGCAAAGGGGAGATTGCCAATCAAGGAAACGGGCTTCATATCTATTACGCAAACGATAATATTCTACAAAACAACGTGGTCAAAGGTTCTAGAGATGGCATGTTCTTTGATTATGCCAACCGCAATGAAATTCTTTATAATTCCATAAGCGAAACACGCTATGGTCTGCACTATATGTATTCTGATGATAATTTTTTTGAAGGGAATACGTTTACGATGAATACCGGTGGCGCCGCCATTATGCATTCCAACGGAATTAAGCTTGAGCAAAATGAATTTATTTTTAACTATGGACATAAATCCTTCGGCCTCCTGTTATTATCGTCCAGAGACACAATCATTCAAGATAACACCTTTTTTCTCAATCAGAGAGGATTATATATCGATCAGGCAACAGGGAGTTTAGTAAAAAACAACCGAATTATTAAGAACCAAATCGGGATCGAAATATGGGCAAGTTCAAACGAGCAAATTTTTACCTTAAATGAAATTAATGAAAATACCATTCCTGTTGCCAGCCTTGGTGGGGAAGGAAGAAATAGCTGGAGTGAAAATGGCATTGGCAATAACTGGGGGCGCTCATTTCCTATGATCGATTTAGATCAAGACGGGATCGGTGATGAAGAGGTGCGCTATCAATCTTCACTCCATCAACTAATAGAAGATCAAGAACTAGTTTATCTCTTTTTACAAAGTCCTGCTATCGCTGTTTATGAGAAGCTGAATCAGTTTCTCCATAAAGAGAAAACGATGTTTACCGATCCTTATCCGCTCGTGACAAAGCATGAAAGGAAACAAGCGTCGCTCATTCTCATCGGGGTGCTAGCCATCTCATCCAACCTATATATTTATCGCCACTACAAAAAGAGACTATTATAAGGGAGACATCCACTATGCATTATATTTGGAAAGAATGGAAGGAAAACATAAAAGGAAAAGGGCTTTGGCTGGCCTTTGCGCTCATTGTTCTCGTTTCAGTTAGTTTATTGTTCCGTTCCTCTGCTCTTTCCTTTGATCAAGGATTCTATATTCACTTGATTAATTTATTTGATGCATTCGTCTATTTCATCCCGATATTATGCCTTTTTTTAGGGGCCTTTTCCCTATTTCAGGAAAAAGAACAAAAAACATTGATCATGCTCTTAACAAGGGGAGAGCACTTTACTGGCTTTCTATGTAAAAAAAGCGTGGCAATTCAATCAGTGTTATTAGGGCCGATTGCTCTATGGCTCTTTCTCTACTTGATTCCGTTAAAATTTTATTTTCAAATAGATGGCCCTGCCTACCTTGCATTCTTGTTCACTATCACAAGTCTTATTCTCGTCTTCACCCAGTTTGGAGTCTTCGTTGGGAGCATCAGCCGCTCCAGAATGCAAATTGTTGGCTTCGTGATCGCCATCTGGTTCTACTTTTTCTTCTTACACGATTTTCTCTTACTATCATGGTTAAGTAACGTTACCTATGATAATGTGAAACTCTTTTCTAGCTTTTATTTCCTAAACCCGTTGCAAGCCGCAAGAATTTACCTTGAATCAGCATTCGGCGTCTATTCCTTTGAGCATATGTCAAAGCTCCTTCAATCATTCATGTGGTTAAAGCCGTCTTTATTTTTAATCGGCAATGTTGTACTCGGACTACTGCTCTCGTTTGGAGCTGGAGTTGCTTTTAAACGAAAGGAGGGCTCACAATGATTGAAGTTGCCAATCTCTATCAATCGTTCGGAAAGAGAACAGTCCTTCAAGATATTCACTTAAAAATAGAAAAAAATGAAATATGTGCTCTCGTTGGTCGAAACGGGGCTGGGAAATCAACTTTTATTAATAGTCTTCTCGGAATTCTTCCTGTCAAAAAGGGGACAATCAAAATCAATGGCAAGGAAAAAAGAGATATAAGCAGCGAAATCGCTTATCTTCCAGAAAAATTTTTGCTTTATCCTTCTTTAACTGGACTGGACAATATGCGTTTTTTTGCCAGAAGCATTTCCCAGACCTACGATGAGAAACGAATGGAAGAGCTCTTACAATCCGTCAATCTTTGGGAGGAGCGTCATACGATTATCGAGGGGTATTCAAAGGGAATGCTGCAGCGACTTGGACTCGCAGTGACGCTCTATCAAGATTCACAAATCCTCGTCTTGGACGAACCGACAAGCGGTCTTGATCCAATTGGTAGAAAAGAAATTTTGGAAACGTTAAGGTCTTTGCAAAATAAAACGATTTTAGTATCTTCCCACCATTTAGATGAAATTAAACAGCTATGTTCACACGTCGCTTTTTTAGAAAATCAGCAAATCAGTAAATACACAGTTGCAGACTTTCTACTAACACAAAAATTAGGAGAGAATGGATCATGAAAAAATTTTTATTCGCCTTAGCCAGTTTGCTTTTCTTACTGACTGCCTGCAATAAAGATTCTGTCGCTGTCGAGGTCGAAAAGGATTTATATTATGAAAAAGATGCAGACTCCGAGCTTGTCATTAAAATTACTGATGACAATGAACCTGTTTCCGGCCTCAAGGTCAATGCCGTGCTCGCGATGAGTGACATGGACCATGGGCAGATAGAAGCAGACTTTAAAGAAATCGGAGAAGGTATTTATTCGTCAGAGGTCAAATTGCCGATGGCCGGAAAATGGGAGATTGTTTTCACGTTTGACCATAATGGGAAATCTGTTGAAAAAGTAATCACATACGATGTGAAAGAGCCAAGTGGAATCGCTAAAATCAACGGTGAATGGATTACAAATGAAGATCTAGAATTTTATCAGTTTATCAACGAACTGCACATTGCCATTAACCGCGAACAGGATAAAGCAAAGTATGAAGGCGACGAATTAGAAGAAGCGTTAGCTTATTGGGACGGGCAAGAGAAGCTAAATCAAGATCGAAATCAGCTACTAACCCAGATTATCCGCCTCCGTTCCATGGCTCTGCTTGCTCTTGAAAAAGGCCATGAGGCAACGCAAAAGGAAGTAACCGAGCAAGTCAAACAGGTACGCACTCAATATGAAGCAGTCCCCGTTGCCAAGAAAATGATTCAAGAATTTGGAGAAGAGAAATTCTGGAACAAAGAACAACAACAATATGAACTCATTGTTCTCTCGCAAAAGGTTCAAAACGATTTGATTGCTCAAGTACGAAAAGAAAATCCCGATGTCAACGAGCAGGAGATCCTTTATCTTGCCCAAAAACAATACGAAGAACTTCTTGTTTCTCAAGTTAATTCATTAACAATTGAACTGTTATAAATCCTGAGCTTAATCGGGATTTATTTTTTTGCAAAATGAGTGATTACTCACTTCACAAATCTCCTTTTATGCTTTATGATGTAAGTGAGTGATTACTCACTTTTTGAAAAGGAGTGAATATAATGAATACAAATGAAGTGATCGTGTCTATCCAGAATGTATCGAAGGCTTTTGGTAAGCAGGAAGTGTTGAACGATATTTCTTTAAATGTTTACAAAGGGGAGATCTTCGGGCTATTAGGTCCATCTGGTGCTGGTAAAACAACATTAGTGAAAATGCTAACTGGATTAGATTTGCCGAATCGGGGAGAAAACCATCTTTTCCAAGAAAAAATGCCTTCCTTAAAGCTCATTGAAAAGATTGGCTACATGGCGCAATCAGACGCTTTATACGGAGAATTAACTGCGAAGGAAAATCTTGAATTTTTCGGTGCTCTTTTCGGTTTAAATGGAAAAGCATTGCAAAGTAGAATTAGCAAAGTGATGGACGTTGTTGAGTTAAGCGACCATTTAAACAAAACCGTCCACCATTATTCCGGGGGAATGAAGCGAAGATTATCGCTTGCAACTGCTTTGCTCCATGAACCGGAACTGTTAATTCTTGATGAACCAACTGTAGGAATTGATCCTGTTTTGCGCATGAGTATTTGGAGGGCCTTTTACGAATTAAATGAAAAGGGCGTGTCGATTATTGTTACGACGCATGTTATGGGGGAAGCGGAAAAATGTCACCGTCTAGCAATGCTTCGCGATGGTCGACTAATCGCTGTTGGCACGCCCGAGCAATTAAAAGCAGACACCGATTCCTCTTCCATTGAAGAAGCATTTCTAGCATATGGAGGTGTAAAGGCGTGAGAGTAAGAGCACTCGTAATCCGGATTTTAAGACAAATTATTCGTGATAAAAGAACGCTTGGACTACTAATTTTTGCTCCAATTCTTATTTTAACGATGCTTCATCTTGTTTTTAACGGTGATGATTATGTGCCAAAGGTCGGGTTGGTTGATATTCCTGAAGCTTTTGAAGAACAGCTAGATTTAGACGATGCGGACATTACAAAATACACAAATATCGAATCCGCCAACAAAGATACTGAAAAGCAATTGCTCGATGGCTATATCACATTTGAAAACACTAGCCCTTCCATTGTCCTTGAAGGCAGTGATCCAAATGTCAATGGCGCTACGATAAAGTGGCTGCAAAAGGCTCTTGCTCCTTTACAGTCAAGCGACGCAAATGAGCTAGATATTGAGTTTATTCACGGTTCGGAAGATATGAGCCAGTTTGATTATTTTGGTCCAGTTTTATTAGGATTTTTTATATTTTTCTTCGTCTTTTTAATTGCCGGTGTTTCTTTTTTAAGAGAACGAACCACTGGTACACTAGAGCGACTACTATCTAGTCCGTTACGAAAATGGGAAATTGTCGTTGGTTATATTATCGGGTTCGGGATTTTCACATTACTTCAGGCAACAATTATAGCGGCCTATGCTATTTATGTGTTGGGGATGCTTATGGAAGGGAGCTTTATATATGTTCTTCTGATTACGTTAACACTTTCCTTAACAGCATTAACGTTAGGAATATTACTATCTGCATTCGCTAATAATGAGCTGCAAATGATTCAATTTATTCCCATTGTTGTCGTCCCGCAAATCTTTTTTTCAGGACTATTCAATTTAGAGACGATCTCTCCATGGTTAAATTGGATTGGTCCACTGACACCGCTCTATTACGCAGCCGATGCTCTGCGGAATGTGATGGTCAGAGGATACGGATGGGGTGATATCTATATAAACCTTTTTGTGCTCCTCGGTTTTTCAGCATTATTTATATTCTTGAATATATCCGCTTTACAGAGATACCGAAAGATTTAGCATCTTGTCTTATAATCCATTACAATAAGAATATCAAGTATTGAAGGAGTTTATCATGAACGGTCCAGATAATCTTATTGAGGAAATTTTTGAACATAGCGACGAGCTTACGGAGAAACAAAAAAAAATCATTCTTGCTGCTATTCAGGCATTTGCGGAAAAAGGGTATGCCTCTACCTCGACAAGTGAAATAGCGAAAAACGCTGGAGTTGCAGAAGGAACTATTTTCCGCCATTATAAAACGAAAAAAGATTTACTCTATTCGATCATCGAACCAATGCTGGAAAAATTTATAGCTCCCTTTGTCCTAAAAGATATGGAAAAGGTTCTAAACCAAAAGCATGCTACATTTGAAGATTTTTTGAGAGCAATGATTGAAAACCGTATCAAATTCCTATCTAAAAATATGCTTTTGTTAAAAATTTTTATTCAGGAGATCCCTTTTCAACCCGAATTAAAAAATCTGTTTAAAGAGCATATCGGTACAAAAGTCATTGCGCGTTTTACACAAGTTGTTGAGTATTACCAAGCAAAAGGGGAAATACTCGTGGCCCCTCCCTTTAATATCATTCGATTTATAGCATCTACCATATTTGGTTACCTTATCTTTCGCAATCTTCTGTTACCAGAACTTGACTGGGATGATAAAGCGGAAATCGAACAGACGATTCAAATGATTATGCATGGGATTTCAACACAAAAATAAGCTTAAAAAGAGAGTTGACCGAAAAGTTCCATCTAACAAAGCAAGGAAGATAAATTTGCTAGTTATCTCCCTTGCTTTCCCTGGTCATATAAAGAAATTCGAAACAATCGAACAGCCTTTAATGAGCGGCTTTTTTCATTATTTTAAAGAAAATTGTTTTCTCTTCTTAATCTAAAAAGAATGCTCATTATTCAATAATGTCCCACTGCTTCATCTTCGAAACTTACGACATATCCTTTTTTGCAAAATAGTCTCCGATCGTTTTATAGGTACCTCTTCCTTTAAATTTCACTAAGCTCAACCTTATATAAGCGATCATCATTTTCTTCGGGAGTACCACGACCATCCGTATTATTGGATACAAAGTAAAGGACTCCATCCTCAATCAAAATATCACGAATTCTCCCTAGCCCTGTGATTACCTCATTCGTCTCACCTGTCTCAAGATTGAACTCTCTTACAGCGTTTCCTCTTAAGGTTGCAACATAAAGCCTTCCTTCATAATAGGCTATTCCTGACGGTGCCCAGGTCATCTCTGCTCCGGATTGAAAAAGAGGTGATTCTATACCTGTCTGCTCTTCTTCTCCGATCACCATCGGCCACCCATAATTTCCAAAAGGTTTAATTAAGTTGATTTCATCATGTGCTGAAGGACCGTGTTCACTAGCATACATCGTGCCATCACTAGCCCATGCCAAACCTTGAGGGTTACGATGGCCGTAACTATATACATAGGAGTCAGCAAGAGGATTATCTTCAGGGATAGAGCCATCTAAATTGAGCCGCAAAATTTTTCCACCTAACGACTTCACATCTTGGGCAATATCTGGATCTGTTGCAGCGTCTCCTGTCGTCGCGTACAACTTTTGATCTGGTCCTAGCTTTAAACGTCCTCCATGGTGATATTGCCCACTTGGTATTCCGTCAAGAAATAACTCTTCTTCCTTCCACACCTCGTCCACAAGCTTTAGCGTAACAATTCGATTAAACTGCCCATGCTCGTCCGTATAGGTATAGTAGGCATAAGCGCGATTCGTGTTAGCAAAATCTGGGGCTAGGACAAATCCGAGCAAGCCTGCCTCCGCTGCTGTTGCTAACGTCTTCTCCAGCTCCACCTTTTGTCTTGATTGCCTATCTCCTTCAATTTTCATGACCGTTCCGTTTCGTTCACTGATATAAAACGTTTGCCCCATCTTATTAATGGACCACGGAACTTGGAGGTTTTCAGCAACTACCTCCCTGCCCGTAGCCGTAACTGCTGCCTCCCCCATTTCATCTTCATCTATTGTTTCACGCTCATTTCCCCCAGAGCATGCAGCCAAAAACAAAACGGTTAACAGCAGGAATCCTTTCTTCATCGCACTCCTCCTTATTTTATCAAGACCTTTACAAGATTAACCTAAAACACAACACCGCGATTTAAGCTCTCTTTTTGAACTTTTTTACTACCCAGTTTATAACTATTAGCGTCAAGCACATTTTACAGAAAAACTAATTTATAGCATCCCAGATCGCTTTTGCTACGCCACTTTCCTCATTTGTAGCTGTGACAAAATGGCATTGAGCTTTAATATAGTCGTCCGCATTTCCCATGGCCACCGCTCTTCCAACCCTTTGAAACATCGATAAATCATTGTAATTGTCACCGATCGCCATCGTCTCCGTTAGCAAGATGCCTTTTTCTCTTGTAAAACGATCTAAAGCAATTCCTTTTTGCGCTTCAACCCCGTTAATCTCTAAATTTTCTTTCCCTGAAGAACTTAAAGCAATTCCCTCAATTTCTTTTAGCTGTTCTTCTACCTTTTGCAGTTGCTCCGGATCAAAAGAGAGAGCTAATAGTTTATAAAGATGATAATCTTCCTGTTCAAAAATAAAATCGGCGCTCTCTACTGCTTTTATAAAATTCATTCTTTCTTGTAAAATTTCTTCTATTTTTTCAACCTCTATTTTCTCAAGTTTGTTAGCAGTATACTCTTTAAAATGGCGGATGCCTCTTTCCTTATCGGCTGTATAAATTCCTTTACTTGTAAAAAATTCAACGTAAATATTGCTATCAGAAAGAACCTTTAATGCATCCTTTGCAATCTCCTTCTTAAGAGGATTATCAGCAACAATTTCTCCCTCTGGTGAACGCACCTCCGCCCCGTTGGCACAAATCACCGGACAATTAATCCCTGCCTCCTTTAGTAAATAAATCGCCTCTGGATAGGAGCGGCCTGTAGCAATGACTACTTCCACACCTTTATCTTGTGCCGCCTTAATTGCTGTCATATTCTCTTCCGTAATTTCATGATCCTTCGTTAATAATGTTCCATCCATATCAATTGCTACGCATTTAATCATTGTTGTATCACCCTTTATCTTTATATGTATTTACTTCCTTCGCGGACGCTCAAATTGGATAGGGGCACCTTTTCAATTATTTGCTTGACAGACTGTGGGTTCGTCTTCGAGTATTCCCTTAAGGCCCATCCAATTGCCTTTCGAATAAAAAAATCCTGCTCTCCAGCATTTTGTTCAATATACTGCAAAAGCAGCTCTTCATTTGTTCGTTCCTTATATTTTAGTTGAAATAATATGGCGGTTCTTCTTAACCAAATATTATTGTTTTTTGCCCAATGGTCAATTTTTGCCGGGATTACTTCAGGATGTTTAGCAGCTATATATCCAACAAGCTTAGGAGCAATGGTGTCGACCGTATCCCACCACGATTTAGTTGTAATCAGCTTTTCTAACAATTCAAGGTGGGTTGGCCCCAGCTTTTTCCTTATACTCTCCAAATAAAATAACGCCGCATACTGGTACTCTCTTTCGTCTTTCTCCCAAAGGGCAAGAACAAAATCTTGCTGTAGCGGTTTCTGTAAAATGGCGGATGCCTGAAAAAACTCTTTTAGAAGTTTTTTGCGCTCAGGTGTTTTTATGCCAAGATAGGAAAACTGGTTTCGCATATACTTTTCCATTGGAACTGCCATTTCTTTATTACGATGTCCGACAAATATTGTCTCAAGCTCATTGATATAGTTCAAATTTGCTCCCCCTCAATCTTGTCCTCCTTTTTCATTGTAAGAGTTTCGAGGAAGATAATCCAATAATTGAGAGAAATTTAACATTAAACTTGCAGCTAACGTTACGTTAGGACTTATGATAGTAATAGATAGGAGGATGGCAATGAATACATTTTCAATTGGGGAATTCGCCAAAAAGACCGGTTTAACAGTAAGAACTTTACATTATTACGATGAAATTGGAATTCTTAAACCTTCACATGTTTCCGATAAAGGAAAGAGAATTTACACCGCAGAAAATTTTATTACATTGCATAAAATCATTACCTTGAAATTTCTAGGCTATTCGCTCGAAGAAATTAAAATGTTCCTAAAATCCGAAAAATGGGATTTAAAGGACTCCCTTTCCATACAAAAAAAAGCAATGGTGAAGCAAAAGGAACAACTGGAACAGGTCATTAGAGCATTAGATCATGCTATATATATTGTAGATCGCCATGGTGAACTAGATTCATCCATATTTATTACATTAATTAATGATATTCACATGGAAAAAGAACATAAAAAATTGCTAAAGGGAGTCCTTGACGAACAAAAAGTAGAACAAATTTTTAGTATCGACGAAAAAAGACATCTGGAAATCAACACAAATACAGTTGGATTATTAACGGAGCTGAAGGAACTTTATGGTACAGATCCTAAATCCGCAAAAGTACAACTACTAATCGAAAAACTAATCGATTTAATTGCAGAATTGACAGGAGGAGATCTTCACTTTCTAGAGGAGGTTGGTAATGTTGAGATCAACGATGAGGACTGGGCGATTCCATTCCCTTTTTCAAAAGATGTTGAGGAGTGGATTTCCAAAGGGATCGAAATAAATCTACAGAAAAGAGGAATCACCATAAATGAAAGAAAAAAAGGAACAAATGAATGCTAATCACTTGAAAGCTTTTTGGAGGTTAATCAAGAGCTCCAACCCACCAAAAGGGATCTTTATTCTTGCCTTAGCTTTAGGGTTACTTGAAACGGCAGCAGGACTCGTGCTTCCCTTATTCACGAGATCGTTAGTCGATCAATTGGCACAATCCGCGCTTGAAATTTCACTGATTGTCCTATTGGGTGCTGCTTTTATCGTTCAAACGATTTCATCTGGATTTTCCTATTATTTTATGACCTACATCGGAGAATCAATCGTTGCTTCGATACGGAAGCGGCTGTGGGGGCATATTATCCATTTGCCGATCCCTTATTTTGATGAACATCAATCAGGTGCAACGATGAGCCGTGTCTCTCAGGATACAAATACGGTGAAAACCTTAATCACCCAGCATTTAATTACGTTTGTTTCCGGAGTCATCTCCATTATCGGTGCAGTCACAATTTTATTCATTATTGATTGGAAAATGACGCTAATTATGATCATTTCTGTCCCTATTGCCATCCTCGTGATCATGCCACTCGGACAAAAGATGTACAAAGTCTCCAAGGCAACACAGGATGAAATGGCCACCTTTACGGCCAATTTAGGTCGCGTACTGGCTGATATTCGCCTCGTCAAAGCCTATCATGCAGAAGAGGGTGAAAAAGCAAAAGGGGAGCAAGGAATTCGCCACCTTTTTCAATATGGATTAAAGGAAGCACGTATACTTGCTGTTATTTCTCCGTTCATGACTTTTATTATGATGGTAGTACTTGTCGTACTAATCGGATATGGCGGAGTCCGCGTTGCCTCTGGAGCCTTGTCCGCAGGCTCTCTTGTCGCAATCATCATATATATGTTTCAAATCGTTGTCCCATTTAGTCAAATGGCCACCTTTTTTACCGCTTTCCAAAAAGCAATGGGCGCAACTGAACGTATTCAAGAAATCCTCTCTATTCATCAGGAACCAACAACAACAGGTGTTGCAGTGGGACAAGAAGCAGAACCACTCATCTTTCAAAATGTCTCTTTTTCATATAAAAAGAACGAACCGATTTTAAAAAATATTTCCTTCGTCGCCCCACCTGGGAAAACAACAGCATTTGTCGGGCCAAGCGGAAGCGGGAAGACTACCATATTTGCTTTATTGGAGCGTTTTTATTTAACCGCAGAGGGAGAAATTCGTTTGGGCAACAAACCCATTCAGCTCTTTGATTTACACTCGTGGCGAAGCCAAATTGGCTATGTCTCTCAGGAAAGTCCCATTATGTCTGGAACGATACGAGATAATATAATTTATGGGCTGGCACAGGAGGTCTCCGATGATGAAGTGCTCCACGCCGCCAAACAGGCAAATGCGGCAGAATTTATTGAACGCCTCCCGAACGGGTTTCAAACAGAGGTGGGAGAAAGAGGCATCAAACTATCCGGAGGTCAAAGACAGCGGATTGCCATTGCAAGGGCATTGATCAAAGACCCTAAAATTCTCCTTCTTGATGAAGCCACTTCCAACCTTGACAGCGCTTCCGAAGAACTTGTGCAAAATGCACTGAATCATCTTATGAAAGGGAGGACAACACTCGTTATCGCTCATCGCCTTTCAACCGTTGTCGAGGCGGAGCAAATCATCGTTTTGGAACAAGGTGAAATCACAGGGATTGGAACCCATAATAAACTTCTACATGCTCATAACCTATACAAAAAGTTAGCTGAACAGCAATTAAGAAATGAATCACTAACTTCTGAAGTCGGAAAAGAATTTAGGGAGAATGATGATTGATGGAATTTAACTATTGGTTGCTTATCCTCTTTGCAATCCTTTATGAGCCCATTATCGGCTATTTTGCTTTCAAAAAATTTATACTTGACGTCAGAGAAAATCAACGTGTAAGGTTGAAGTTTTATCAGCAGACCATGCTTGGTCTTTGGATTCCTACAATTTTCATAGTACTGCTAGCTCTGTTTACAGAATTATCTTTTCAAGATATCGGGTTATCTTTTCCAACCATTAACACGGACAGCTTAGGACCATTCATCACCTATTCTGTATTTGTCTTAGCAATACTCTATTTGATCGGACTCCTATATTATTCTATCGGTTATCAATTAAGTGAAAAGATTAGAGCTAAATTAGAAGAAGCAAAACAAAAAGAATGGGATAATGTCGGTTTTTCAGAGATTTTGCCCATTACGAGTAAAGAGAAAAAGAGATGGAATTATGTTTCATTAACTGCAGGAATTACTGAAGAAGTAATATATAGAGGCTTTTTAATCTTTGCTTTCTCTTATTTATTTCCTGATTTTTCGATTTGGTTCGTCCTATTATTATCTTCATTATTATTTGGTTTAGCACATACCTATCAAGGTGTTAGAGGAGTGTTGCAAACCACAATGGTAGGTGTCTTTTTTTCAATTCTTTATATAGGAATTGGCTCCATACTGCCACTTATGCTCCTTCATTTCTTGATCGACTACGTAGCAAAATTAGGAGACAGACCTAAACCCATTAACTAATCACCACTGAAATGCCTGGCGCATTTACTATCGCCAGGCATGCATGCTATTATCCTTTCACGGTTTGCTTTTCGATAAAGCCCTCCTGATAAATTCGACTAATAATCGATTCTATATCTGGTTCTTCTACCGTTAAATCTTTAATATTATGCGTTTGCGAGATTTGTGTAATCAAGTCAGATGCGGAGACTTCATTTCGATTAAAGCGAAGCCAATAACGATTGCCCTCCTGCTTACATAGCTCCCCGCCTTTAATATGAAAGGAACTATTTGCATCCTCTAAATCGACGACAAGTGTTCTCATTTTTCCAAACCGTTCTTTTACCGCAAGTATGTCCCCATCGTATACCTTTTGCCCATGATCAATCAGAACCATTCGTTGACAAAGCTTTTCGATGTCCTCCATATCATGAGTTGTTAAGATAACCGTCACTTCCTTTTCCTTATTAATCTCCTGAATAAACGTCCTCATCTTCTCTTTGGCCACAACATCGAGGCCGATCGTTGGCTCATCCAAAAATAGAATGGGAGGATCATGAAGTAAGGACGCGGCAATATCCGCTCGCATTCTTTGACCCAGTGACAATTGCCGTACAGGTGTATTGATAAATTCATCAAGACCCAGAATCTCTTGAAAGATACTCATATTTTCCTTATACCGTTGATCCGTTACCCGATAAATGGCCTTCAAAAGCTCAAATGATTCAATCGTTGGAAGATCCCACCATAGCTGAGTCCGCTGGCCAAAGACAACACCGATGCTTTTCGCATTTTCTTGGCGATTTTCATACGGAACGATTCCGTTCACAGTCACTTGCCCAGCAGATGGTACCAATATTCCCGTAAGCATTTTAATCGTTGTTGACTTGCCTGCTCCATTTGGCCCGATATAACCGACCATTTCCCCCTTTTCAATCGAAAAGCTGATATCTTTTACCGCTTCTTTTTTTACAAATTCCCTTTTAACCAAGCTCTTTAACGCACCAACTAGCCCCGTTTCACGCTTGGCAATCATAAATTCCTTTTGCAGGTTGTTCACTTCAATAATTGACATCTTCTCACGTCCTTCTATGAGCCAGTACTCTTATATCTGCTTAATCCTAACATCCAAATAAAATAGGCAAGACCAAAGAACAGCACACCGACAAGCGGGGAAAAATAGCCCATGTAATCTGGGAAATAAGGAGTTTCCTTATTTAAAATAACCGTTGTCGGAAAGTAATTTACAAAGCCAAACGGAATGACAAATGCTGTTATCCATTGGATAAACTTTGGATATATGGCCAATGGATAATAGGTTAAATTTCGCGCCGGAAACATGGCAACCCAATAAAATTGCTCCGACTTCGTCGTCCAAAATGCAAATGCCGAAATGATGACAAGGAGTCCCCCTTGAATCAACACACCGCCAACGATCGCCCCGAGTAAAAAAAGCAACTTGCCCAAAGTCCATTCAAGCTGTAGCTGAAAGCTGACAATCACGAACACAACGATACTAAACAGAAACTGCCCGAATGAGGCAATATCAAATTTCATCGCCATAAAATGAAAGAATGGATTAAGCGGTCGGACAAGAAAGCGGTCAAATGTGCCATTCAAAATATATGTATCAAGACTGCGAAAATGAAAAAAAAGGATGATGCAAAATCCCCATGAGAGAATGGACAACGCGAATAAAAAAAGCATCTCAAAAAAGTTCCAATCTCCTAATGTTTGAAATTGATAGAGCATGACCCACATCGTGACAGCCGTTCCTGTATAGGCCGTAATCATCCCGATGATCCGCATCACGAAGGCAAAGCGATACTGAAGCTGGGCTCTAATCCCCGCGGAGACAAGTTTAAAATAAAGTTTTATATATTTTGCGATTGTCATCTCTTTATCCTCCTTGAACAACCACTTTATGGGATGCCCGATTCCAGACCATTCTTAAAACAAGGTAACATACGAATAACCAAAATAATTGAAGCCCTAAAGAGGTGAAAACCTCTCCCCCAGTCGTCTCCCCGATAAAAATCGAAATCGGCATAAAGAAAATGGCTTGGAAGGGCAAATAAACAGCGATTGTTTCCAGCCAGCTTGGGAAAAACCAAAGAGGAATAACTGAACCAGAAAGCAAGGACATCGCAAAATAAAAGATATCTTCTATTCCTCCTGTTTCCACTAGAAAAAAGGTTAACAATCCGAATGTCATTTCTACACAGTAGCGAATTAAAAAGCCGATACATGCAGAAATGATAAAGTAGACCCAAGTCAGCCAATTGGTCGGCAAAGCTAAGTCTAAAAAGTAAAAAATGACAAGATATAATGGCAATAACGCGGTGATCATATAAAAGGCGACACTACCAAAATCGGCAAATAAATACCTTAATGGCACATCAAACGGCCTCATTAATTCCAATGAAATATCTCCCGTTCTTACCTTTTCTTGAATCTCCCATAACGGAGTCCCAGCCTCATTCACTCCATCTAAAAATTGACTCACCACTATGTAAGTTAGCATCGCTGTAAAGGTGACTCCACCAGCCTCATCCCGTCCCGCATAAAGAGCTGTCCAAATCGAGCCCCACATTAATAAAAATATAATATTGGAGCCTGTCCGTGACCAAACCTCAAAACGATAAACTGATGAGCGAAGAAAAGCCTTTTTTGTAAATGTCCAATACATACTCCAACTGCTCATTCCCTGCACCCCGTAAATAATTTTGATTTTTAAGACTATTTCATATTCTAACATATTCATATAAAAAATGGCTATCCATCATGAGATAGCCATTCCAGAGTGAAGACAAAGCTCAAAAATATTAGACGGCAGTTACCTTCAGGCTGATTGAATTACCTTTATTTTACAATCCTCATGATTTCCGCATTGATCCTGTCTTTGTAAGTGTCGACGATCGCAAAGTCCATAGCAGCTATATAAATGCTCTCCAGTTCATCTCTTAATCCCTTAGCTTGAGCTAAATAAGAAATCGCCTGCTTCATCTTCTCTTGATAGCTTTGCGAATAATGCTTAATTTTTTCAGCAAAAATTTCATCTGTTCCCATCTCGATTATCGTCCCATATAAATCAATAATTTCATCCCCTTCACGGGATGGGAAATATTCATGGGGTGCCGTACTGTCAAAGATGGCAATCCCAAGCTCGCGAAAAATTAACATATCAAGACTATGTGGATCAAAACCGCAATGATAAATCTCCACATCAATGCCTTTTGACTCTGCTTCCGCTGCTAATTTCTTTAACATGGTTGATTTCCCAGAACCAGGTCGCCCTTTTATAAAAAAACGGCGGGCAATATCCTCAGTCAGATTTGGAACAAAATCCACGGCTCCTTCAGGGGTAGCTGCGCCTAGGAAACGATGCTTCACATCGGAGTGTTTATTTAACGCCGCATCGTTAAAAAATAAGTCTGCCAGCTTGTCAGTTAGTTTGTTAGCCTTTTCAAAATCCATGTTGCTAATATAAATTTTCTCCCAGTCATCATGAATTTTTAACGCTTCTTCAAACGTTTCATAAGCAGAACGGAAAGCTAATTGAATCCTACTGTTGAGATCGACGATTCTCTCTTTCTTTAAAGCTAGCCTTTCTGAATCCCACGCCTCACCAAGATTGACGTATTCTTCAACGACACCCGGCACTTTCGGTTCAATGATGTGGGGAGCCGTTCCATCGACAACTCCTATTTTAAGCTCTCGAATGATTACACCATCAATTGAATGAGGATCAGAGGAACAATGCAGAAATTCTAGATCAAACCCCTTTTCTAGCCATTTAGCTCCAATGTTTTTCATTAATGTTGATTTTCCAGTACCTGGACCACCTTTTAAAATAAATACTCTCTCTAGCCCTGCCAGGCACTCCTCAAATAAGCTGAAAAATCCGCGAGCCGTATTTCCACCTGCGAAGTAATGTTTGATCTTCCCAGCCACATAAACACATCCTTTTGATTTCTTCAGGATATTTATATGCAAAAGCAAAATAATGGGTGAGTGCCTATCTCAAAGCTTTATTCTTTAATGAGCGGAGCTAGCTTCGCCCCTGTTATCAATTGTAAATCACTTGCTTTCAGTTCCATCTGGATACCAATTTTCCCAGCACTCACAACGATCGTTTCAAGTGTAGACGCACTTTCGTGAATAAAGGTTGGATACGTTTTTTTCATCCCTACTGGCGAACAGCCGCCTCTAATATACCCTGTCCATTTTTGAATATCCTTCACGGCAATCATTTCAACCCTTTTCTCTCCCGTTGCCTTGGCAGCTTTTTTTAAATCAAGTTCCTCTGCTACAGGAATGATAAAGATATAGATTTCCTTGCTTGCTCCTTGGGCGACCAATGTTTTAAAAACGCTTGCTGGCTCTTTGCCAATCTTTCCGGCAACGGAAATGCCATCTATTTTCCCATCTTTGTTCTCATAGGTCAAAAGCTCATATGCAATTTTTTTCTTATCTAATATCCGCATGGCATTCGTTTTATTTACCTTCACTGCTATAACCTTCTTTTCTCCCATTTGCTTCTGTCATCTCAAGCTTCCAACAGCGACTTATGAATCCATATTGCCGCCTGCGAGCCCTCCCCTAACGCAATCGTTACTTGCTCGGAGTGTGCGACAACATCACCAGCCGCCCATACATGTTTAACATTGCTCATTTTCGTACGCGGATCAACCACAATATGTTTGTTCTCTAATAATTCTACACCAAGCTGCTTTGCTAGCTGAGATTTCACTTCATTCGCTCCAAAAGCAATGAACCCATGATTAGCTGTCAGCTTAACTCCATTTTGCAATACAACTCCTTGAAATTGCTCCCCCTCTACCAAACATTCCACAATCGGGCTTGCATAATAATCAATTTCTTCCTCCTGAAGCTTTTGAAGAAGCTTACCCTCTACCGGTCTTTGTTCATGATTAATATAGCTTAACTGTTTCGTCCAATAAGATAATGTTAAGGCCATATTAGCGCCAACATTTCCAGAACCAAGCACGAGCGCGATCTGATCCTTTATTTCATAGCCGTCACAATCCGGGCATACGTAAACACTTGAACCAAGACATGGAATTAACGAAGGCAAGGGTGGCAGTCGATCCATCACACCAGTGGCAAGCAAAAGCCTTTTTCCAAGGAAGCTATCGCCATTTTCAGTTCGAATATCGAAAACTTCTTCTTTCTTACTCACTGCCTCTACTTTACCAAGGACAAACTGTACTCCCAACCCTTCAGCTTGTTTCCTTCCGACCTTACGCAGATGCTCTCCGCTTACGCCATCTGGGTATCCTAATAGATTATGATACCTTCTACATAATGTAGAACGGCCAACCCCAGCATCAATGACCAGCACATGATGCCGGTATCTTCCCAATTGTATCGCTGCCTGCAAGCCTGCAATTCCTCCACCGATAATGACACAATCATATCTCAAGAAAAAATCTCCTTTCGGACAAGGTTACTTTATAGCTTCCCCGAGAGAAGATTGAATATGTCTACCTACATAACTCCTTTTTGCCGCTGCGTTTGCACCAAATCAGCATAGAAGCCATTTTGCTTCATAAGCTCCTGATCTGTTCCTTTTTCAATCACCATGCCAGCTTTTAATACAAGAATTAAATCGGCATGTTGGATCGTATTTAAGCGATGCGCAATGACAAATGTAGTTCTTCCCCGCATAAGCTTGCTCAAGGCTTCTGAAATTTTCATTTCCGTAATTGTATCAATGCTGCTTGTTGCTTCATCAAGAATAAGGAGACGAGGGTCGGCAAGCATCGCTCTTGCAATTGAAAGGAGCTGCTTTTGCCCCTGGCTTAAATCGCTTCCTTCTGAAGTTAATACCGTATCATAACCTTTCGAAAGCTTCATGATGAAATCATGGGCATTGGCCTGCTTCGCTGCCTCTTCTACCTCCTCATCCGTTGCATCAAGCTTCCCATAACGGATATTCTCTCTCACAGTTGTCCGAAACAGGACAGAATCCTGAAGAACGAAAGCCATATGTCTTCGCAAACTTTTTCTTGTGATATTTTTAATGTCCGTGCCATCGACATATATCGTTCCTTCATCAGCATCATAAAAACGAGACAATAAAGAAAGAACGGTTGTTTTCCCTGCACCAGTTGGACCAACGAGGGCCACCATTTGCCCTGGATAAACATGGAATGAAACGCTATTCAGTGTGGCTACTTCATTCTCATAGGAAAAAGAGACCTGATCAAAAACGATATCTCCTGTTAAAGTAGAAATTGATTTTGCCCGTTGTTCATTTTTTTCTTCACTCTCTTCATCCATAATTTGAAAAACCCGTTCCGCTCCCGCAACAGCAGAAAGAATCATATTAAATTGATTCGCCAAATCGTTTAAAGGGCGAGTAAATTGTCTCGAGTACGTCGTAAAAGTGACGATCACCCCGATCGAAACCGCCCCTTTTAGCGCTAAAATCCCTCCGATTCCAACAATGATCGTAAAGCTGATATTATTTAGCATGTTCATCAGCTTTGGGATGAAGCCCGAATAAGCTTGCGCCCAATAGCTGGACATTCGAAGAGCCTCATTTTTGCTCTCAAATTCAGCAATGACCCTTCTCTCCTGAGAATACATCTTTATTATTTTTTGACCAGAGATCGTTTCTTCAATAAAACCGTTCATATCTCCAATATTTCTTTGCTGAGCCTTGAAATATCTCCCTGTTCGTTTTGTAATCCATTTCATTCCAGCAAATAACACCGGGACAATCAGCAAAGTTAACACCGTTAATAACGGACTTAGCCATAGCATCATTACGATCGTTCCCATTAACGTTAATGTACTTGTCACTACTTGAATAACAGCACCGTTAAGCGTTCTGCTGACATTCTCCATATCATTTGTTAAGCGGCTCATCAATTCTCCATGCTGACGCTTTTGAAAGAAAGAAAGCGGCAGTCTTTGGAGATGGGCAAATAATTGATTTCTCATAAAGAAAACGACATTTTGAGCTATGCCAATCATCCAATAGTTTTGGAAAAAGACAGCAACAGACTGAAGGAGATAGACAAGCATTAGCCAGATGAGCATATGCAGCAACTCACTTCCAGTCCAACCCGCGAGAACACCATCTACAGCAAGTCCCATTAAATAAGGACCTGCTAAGGAAAGAACAGAACTAATCATTATCATTGTCAAAACAAGAAGAAAGAGACCCTTTTCCTTTGCAAAATAACGCCACATTCTTCGTAAAGTACCGTTCATATTATGAGCTTTTTTACCCAACACAACCAGCCTCCTTTCCCTCTGACTGTGATGAATAAATCTTTTGATAATAGCTGTTTTCTCTTAAAAGATCGTGATGGCTTCCCTTTGCCACAAGCTCACCTTCATGAATAAGAAGAATCGAATCCGCTTCCTTTACGGAACTAACTTTTTGAGCTATAAGCAGAATAGTACAGGACTGTTTTTTTAACGTACTAAGAATGCTCGCTTCCGTGCGCGCATCCAACGCGCTTGTACTATCATCTAACAACAATATGCTAGGTTTTCTAACAAGGGCTCTCGCGATCGAAAGCCTCTGTTTCTGCCCACCGGAAAAATTAACTCCTCGCTGACCGATAAGAGTATCATAACCATCTGGCAACTTCATAATAAATTCGTGAATTTCCGCCTGTTTCGCTGCCTCCATCACTTCTTCTAAACTAGCATCCTCTTTTCCCCACAGAATATTCTCCTTGATCGTTCCGGAAAACAAATGGGCTTCTTGCGGAACTAAACCAATTTGTTGACGAAGATTTTCCACATTCCGCAATTTTATATTTTTTTGATCTATATAAATTCTTCCTGATGTTACCTCATATAATCTTGGAATCAACTGAAACAGCGACGATTTCCCAGATCCTGTTTCGCCGAGAATTCCAATTGTTTCTCCAGCTTTGACGGAAAAAGAAAGCCCCTTTAACACCAAGTCATCTCCATAGCGAAAAGAGACGTTATCAAAGTCAATCTCGCCGGCGATCTTTTCACAAACAGCAGACTGATGCTTCCCTTCCTCTGTTTCTTCCTCAAGAACATCCGTAATCCTTGACGAGGAAGCTTTCGCCCGAGAATAATTCATCATTAAAAAGGAAAATACCGTAAAGGAAAACATAATTCGTGTAGCATAATTAATAATGGCAACTATTTCCCCTGCTTGTGCAGTACCAATCCCCAGCTCCTTATGACCAAGCCAGAGCATGAGAAGCATCGCCCCATTCATTCCCAGCATCAAAATCGGCATCGTTAGCTCCATTATCCGCAATGCTTTTTTATTGTCCCCCATTAAAGAGGAATTCACTTCCTTGAAGCGCTTCTCTTCATATGTTTCTCTAGTAAACGCTTTTACTAGACGAATCCCTAATAAATTCTCACGAATGACACGATTCAATGAATCTAGTTTCCTTTGAACACGTTGAAATAGCACAACACCCTTTTTCAACAACCAAAGCGTAATCAACAACAAAACCGGTACAGTTATTAGCAAAATATGAGCAAGCTTTACATTCACCATATAAGCCATAATGATTCCGCCGATGATAAACAAAGGAGCTCTCAGCGCAATTCTTAGACCCATAAAAATAAAGTTTTGAATTTGCGTAACATCATTCGTTAATCTTGTAATCAATGAAGACGTTGGGAATTTTTGAAATTGCTGAAACGCAAATTCCTGCACCTTTTGAAAAAGCTCCTTACGTATACCATATCCCACTCCTTGACTGACCTGCGCCGCATAAAAAGAATTAATGATTCCGCCAATAAAGGCTAGCAAAGAGGTACCAAGCAACACACTTCCCCATAAATAGACGATGCTGAGGTCCCCAGCGACAATTCCATCATCAATGATAATGGCCATAATAACTGGCTGGTACAATTCTACCGCAAGCTCCAGGATAGTAAAAAAAAGGGCAATCAACATCGCTAATTTATATGGTTGAATAAATTTAAACAATAACTTCATCTGTCTTCCCCCGTACATTCTCGCTGTAAAAGAAACCCTATAAAAGGAATCCGCTAGCATCTTCGATTTACCAATTTTACCAAAAATTCATTATTTTCGATACCATTCGATTCCCTAAATTTTTATGAAAACAAAAAAGAGCTCTCCCTTTATAAAGAGATAAGCAAAAGAGAAGCCCATACCTCAAATCACAAAACGGAAAATTGCATTTACAGCGATAGATGTACGGCAGCGTTTAAAATTCTTGCTATTAAGCAACCATTCACCTGTAACCCTATTTAAAATATCCTGAAAAAATTAAACGACTCTCTTGATGTAAAGAAAATTCACATACCGGCTACGCACCCTTTTCTCTCTCGCCTCAGTATCTTTTTAAAAGCCACCGGAAACTCATTCACCACCTAACTAATTTTTTCCTTTCTGAATTCCAAATCTAGCATTAATTTGCCCTCGCAGCATTTGGTTACGAATTTTTGCATCCTCCTTTTTCTTATTTTTCAGCATCTCCTGCCTAATTTCATAAGTTCGTACACCTTCATCCCTCTTGTTGGCAATATCAATTAATCGTTCCACGTCCGAAAAAGAATACTTGCGATTCCCTCGTTCAGTTCTTTCTGGAAAGATAAGCTTTCTTTCTTCATAATATCTGATTTGCCTTTCCGATAAACCCGTCAACTCACTAACAACACCGATTGTAATAACCTTCCTATTCTTATATAAAGGGTCTTCCCTCATCCCTTCACCCCTCGATTTTTTTGTTTATTTCAATTATATACCGGCTTTCGAAAAACCTTTAGTATTATGTAAGATTTTCTTACATAAAAATAAAAACTCTGTAAGATTTTTTAACAAAACAAGTGATTTAATACGCGAATCTTCATACAATGTCTCTATACAGAAAGAAAATAGTTAAAAAAGAGGATGAAAAAGAGGTCATTGAGAAAACCAACGGAAAAATATAATGAAGGGTGAGCGCTCATGCCAGTACTGAGAAATGCGGTACGTAAGAGAAGAGAGTATGTTATATCTGTGTTAACAAGAATCGGAGCCTTCAGGCAAGAGGATCTTCAATTATTAACATTAACAGAGCTTGAAGTTGAATATAAAAAGCTAGTCAATAAAAAGAAGGGAGTAACCAAAAATGGCCAATAAAGAAGATGTCATTGATTTAGCTAAAAAAATTGTTGAATTAGATATATTACGGGATCAAATTTATGAGAACTTTGCCGAGGCTGCAGGAGCACGTGCTGATGAACTGCTTCGCAAAGTGCAGAACAGTCAAAAGGTGGTGTGAAATAAACAAATGTTAATTAGGAAAAGACAGTTTTTATGATAATTCCAGCTTGTCAACAAAAGGCATCGAGAAACCTTTTGTTGACTTTTGTCATTTAGGAACTGCCATAACTTCATAGATTTCCGCTCCAGACGCTTGCTTTCCGAGGATTGTTCTCAAAGCCTCCTCGTCGCTGGTGCTCCTGAGGGCTCTCGGGGTACGCTATTCCCACGGGGAGTCCGCTCCAGTCAACCAGCTGCATTCTTTTAAGCAAGTTACCGATCTTGTCCATTTATTTAATTTTTGCACTTCCCATCCCACGCTTTTCTTTTGTATCAGCCGAAATCTCTTTCAACTGATGCTTTACGACACATATTTATTTCTTCTATCTCTTTATGTGACGGGAGTGTTCAACTTCTCCTACATAGTCCCCAAATATGGTTTGTTTGATTTTCGATTATTTTTACTTTTTGCCAATAAAGGACCAATTGAAAATATACTGTCGATTTCCTACCTTCGCTATGGTATAGGATAATCTCTTCCCATGTGGGAAGAGATAGCAAGTTATGCTCATATTTACGCACACTTCCCTCCCTTTTTTTGGTCGAATATATAAGATGCGGACAAGGCAAAGAAAAAAGGTAACACTTGCAGGCAAACTAAAATCGGTTTTGCTGAAATGAGTATTTTTGCAATTGATCCAAGAGTTTTTCGAGTACCGCCTTCATACTAAAGAGAACCTTATTAGCCTTCTATAATACTGAATTCAAGATACCATCTTGCTCAAACTAGTTTCTATTTTTTTCTGCACCTAAAAGTGTTCACAATTGAATTTTTTTTTTTCACCTTTACAATGGTATAATTTATGTTTGTAGGATTGTTTATTTAACATTACTGCCACGAACAACGTTCAGTTGAAAACAGAAAGCTCGGAGTGAAAATGAATTTGGAATCAAAAAAATCATTGCCTATTTTATTTATCGTTATGTTCCTTGTCATGGTCGGATTTGGCATTATTATTCCCGTGCTACCTTTTTATGCGGAGAATATCGGGGCCTCGCCCACTGAACTAGGTTTATTGATGGCTGTCTACTCCATTATGCAGCTTCTATTTGCACCGATGTGGGGGCGTCTCTCCGATCGTATCGGTCGTAAACCAGTCATCATGATTGGCATATTAGGTTTGTCCATTTCTTTTTTTCTAATGGCTATTTCCGAACAGCTTTGGATGCTTTTCTTGGCTAGAATCCTCGGCGGTTTTCTATCTTCAGCTAATATGCCAACTGTCATGGCGTATGTAGCGGATATTACAACTGAAGAGGATAGAGGAAAAGGAATGGGAATCATCGGCGCAGCTACTGGGCTTGGGTTCATTTTTGGACCGGCTATCGGCGGCATCTTTTCTGAAATTGCCTTAAGTCTCCCATTCTTTATTGCTGGTGCCTCTTCGCTCTTTACTTTCTTTTTAGTCATCTTTGTCTTGAAAGAATCACTGCTTATTGAGAATCGCAGGATGAACTCAAAGCGAAAAGCTCCATGGAAAGAAGCGATTAAAAGCCCTGTTTCCACGCTCTTCTATTTACAACTTTTTGTCTCTATTTCACTTGCAGGATTAGAAGCAACTTTTGCCTATTTCGCAGCACAAAAAGCTGACTTAGATGCCGTAAAGCTTGGCTATATTTTCATGATTATGGGACTTGCTCAAGCATTTGTCCAAGGTGGGTTAATTGGAAGGATGACGAAAAAATTCGGAGAAGGATTCGTCATCCAACTCGGAATTATCATTTCTGGAATTGGCTTTGGCCTTATTCTCCTATCCAATTCATTTTGGACGTCCGCTCTTTATTTGACCATTTTCGGTATCGGGAATGGGTTAATCCGACCTGGAGTATCTTCACTGCTTACGAAGAAATCAGGCACTGGTCACGGAAGTACAACCGGGATGCTTTCCTCTTTTGATTCTCTTGGCAGAATCATTGGTCCACCTTTAGGTGGGTGGCTCTTTTCGATCTCCATCGGACTTCCCTTTGTGATCGGCATTGGTTTATCTGTTGTCGCGCTCTTTATGTTTTTCGTCTACACAAGCAAGCAAAAGAGCATCATTATGGAAGAACAGGGATAATCAAAAAAAGCTATGGGAGGAACCGTTTAGAACGACTTTTTCACATAGCTTTTTAAGTATCTTCCACGCCTTTTCGTCGGTAAATCTGTTGATTTTATGGTTAGTTCCAACCCTTATTCTTTTTATTCAAAATTTAGTGCCCTTCTAATGTCCTTTCTTTCAATAATGGGAAACCTACAGTATTAGTACTTTACTGATAACTGAAGTTTGTTAGACTTCGACTCTTGCATTATAATAATGGCTAGGGGGTGACCCAATGGCACGCGACCGCAAATTCTCCACAGAAGATTTATACCATGCCACAAAACAAATTTTGCTTGAGCAGGGCTATGATGGCTTTAATTTTGGCCTTTTAGCGGAAAAATTGAATATTTCAAGAGGAGCCATTTATAAATACTTTGATAATCGCGAGGAACTCATCGTCCACTTTATGCGACACGAAATGAAAATTTTTCTGACAGACTTAAAAGATGTTGAGCAATTTCCATCTTTTGACGAAAAATTAACGTTTTTATTAGAGCTTATTTTTAAAAATCCTGCTGTTCCAAGATTAATCGAAATTGGACAACGTCTTCCAATTCATGAGAATCTAAAAATGAAAGAAGATTTCTTCAAGTTGGAGGACCTTCGCCTTAAGATGTATCAGCAACTCCAAAAATTTATCGATCTCGGAAGACAGGAAAAAAAGCTGAATCCGTCGGTACCCGATACATTGATTCTAGGATTTATCTTCCAGTCCATTATGATCCCTAATCATTTTGAAATCCCTCAATCAAAATGGGTTCAATCCATAAAAGAGATCCTTTGTCATGGAATATTAAATCATCATTAATTGACAAACTTTAAAGATAATGATAAGTAACACAAGTGTTACTATCAATTTACCTAAAGTGACACTTGTGTTACTTTAGACAAGAAGGCTTTCTTATATGTCGGTTTTTGCTCATTTTCTCTCTGGACCTTTAAACTGTGCTTTAAGATATGGGAAACCAAAATTTCACACGAAATGAGCTCAAAAATGTTGATCAACAATACGGTTTAACAAAACATTTTAGAAAGGAAGAAAACAATGAAAACATTCATACAGGCCGTCACCAATCGCGTTACAACGAAAAAAGGTATGTGGATCACCTTAACCCTTTGGCTCATCGCTACGATTGCCTTGACTTTATTTGCACCGAGCGTACATGATCATCAAGTCTCAAACATAGATACTCTTCCTGATGACGCAAATTCCGTTGTCGCCCAAGAGAAAATAACACAGTATTTTAAAAATGGTGAAGGAGTACCCGCCATTTTCGTTTTCCAGTCAAAAAACAAAAGCGAGAATGTAAACCTTTCAGACCTGACTAACTTATTAGACATGATTGGAAACGAACAAATTCCCGGGCTCCAACAGATTGTACCGTTATCAGCTCTGCCTCCTCAAGCAACGGCTGAATTTTTTTCAGAGGATAAAACAACTGCCTTAATTCCTCTGACCTTTGATTCTTCTTTAGAGACAAAAGAAATGCAAAAGTCGATTGCACATATTAATCAAATCGTAAAGGATTCATCTGAGCTTACTCTTTATGTAACAGGACCAGCCGGAATTGCAGCTGATACCCTTGATTTATTTTCCCGTGCTGATTTAGTTCTGATCTTTTCAACAATCGGAATCATTTTAGTTTTATTAATCGTTATCTATCGTTCACCTTTATTAGCCTTAATCCCATTACTCGGAGCCGTGTTTGTCTATCAAATTGTGATACAGTCGCTTGGAATCATGGGCAAAGGCGGACTCGACATTAGCAGTCAAACGATCTCGATTATGTCGATTCTTTTGTTTGCCGCAGTAATTGATTATTCTTTATTTGTCTTCTCTCGTTACCGCGAGGAATTGAAAACCTATAACAACAAATATGACGCCATGCAGGCAGCCATGAAAGAAACAGGTATGCCCGTGTTCTTCTCGGGTGGAACCGTACTTGCCGCCATGCTTGTGTTATTTTTTGCACAATCAGGGGACTATCGTAACTTTGCCCCAACCTTTGCTACAACCATGGTCATTATCATGATTGCATCGATAACGTTAATCCCAGCTTTATTTACGTTATTTGGCAGAAAATCATTTTGGCCTAAAATCCCTAAAGTGGGTGAAACAAACACTCACTCACACTCTTTTTGGGGAAAAGTCAGCCAAATTGTGACAAATAAGCCAAAGCTCTCTGTGGCAGCTATTAGTCTCATTCTTCTTATCTCCGCCAGTAATATGTTCAACTTAAAATATGAATTCGACACAATGAAATCATTCCCAGACGATATGCCTTCGCGTCAGGGCTACGAAATTCTAGAAGATAAGTTCGAAAAAGGGGAGCTTGCACCAACAGCTGTTTTATTTGAATCAACGAGCCCATTAACAACCGAACAAATAGATGTATTAAAAAACATACTGGCGGAGCAAGAGCTTGTCAGCAATATCCGAGTCAATGGGATAACAGACGACAAGACGGCCGTTCATTATAACCTGACATTTGAAGGAAACCCCTATGCGATCAAGACGATGAACACTTTGGAAAAAATGATCGAGAAAAGCAACGAATTCATCTCTGACAGCCAATTAACAGGGAAGCTTTATTTTGCTGGTGAGACTGCGGCAAAAGTTGATGACAGAAAAATCAATGATCGCGATGTCATCCTCATTGTTTTGTTGGAAACCATTCTTATCTTTGTCATGCTCATCTTCTTAACAAAATCAGTGAAAATGCCGCTTTATATGATGGGCACTATTTTGATTTCCTTCCTTGCCGCTTTAGGACTCGGAACATTTTTGAGCAACCTATTGTTTGATATCAGTTCAATCAGCGATCGCGTCCCGCTTTATTCATTTGTCTTTTTAGTTGCATTAGGGATTGACTATAATATCATTCTTGTATCAAGGTTCCAAGAAGAACGAAAGAAGCATTCCGTTCGAGAAGCTGTAAAAATTGCGGTAGCCAACACAGGTGGGGTCATTTCATCAGCCGGGTTAATCCTTGCGGCAACTTTTGCCGTCTTAATGACCCAACCAATTGAACTTCTATTTGTTTTTGGCTTCATCGTTGCTGTCGGCATCTTATTGGATACGTTCTTGATTCGCGGGATATTATTACCTGGATTAATCGTATTGTTGGAGAAGGATAAAGCGAAAAGCAGACCATCTGAATTTTGAACAATAAACAAGGTCAACCTCCGTTTTCTAGTTGACCTTGTTATTACTACCTAGTTTTACTCAAAAAGCTTAATATATTGGCCGTATCCTTCTTCGAAAAGCCTATCTTTCGGAATAAATTTCAATGCGGCTGAGTTTATGCAATACCTCGCTCGGTCAGGCCCTGGGCCATCATCAAAGACATGACCGAGATGGGAATCGGAAGTTTTCGAGCGGACTTCAATTCTCCTCAAACCATGGGATGTATCAAACTTTTCTTCCAATTCCACGCGACGGATTGGCTTCGTAAAGCTGGGCCAGCCGCAGCCTGCATCATATTTGTCAAGGGAACTAAATAAAGGTTCTCCCGAAATAATATCAACATAGATTCCATCCTCTTCCAAATCCCAATATTCATTTTGAAACGGGGGCTCTGTCCCATTGTTTCTCGTCACTTCATACTGAATCGGGGTTAAGAGCTTGCGGAGCTCTTCAGCTGACGGACCCTTCTTCCAATTTTCACGAATAAATTGCCCACGCCCAGAACCCTCTTTATATAAATTATAATAAAATGGATTCTTTTTATAATAACCTTGATGCTTCTCTTCTGCTTGATAAAAAGGACTTGCTGGTAAAATAGCCGTGACGATAGGTTTGGAAAAACGTCCGCTAGCTTCAAGCTTTTCCTTCGATTTCTCCGCAGCAATTCTCTGTTTTTCATGATGGTAAAATATCGCAGTACGATAAGAAGAGCCACGATCGTTAAATTGACCTCCTTCATCGGTTGGATCGATTTGTTGCCAATAAATCTCTAGTAATTTTTCATAAGGCATTACCGTCGAATCGAAGGTAATTTGGACAGCTTCATAATGTCCTGTCGTTTCAGAGCACACTTCCTCATAGGTTGGATTCTCTTTATGGCCGCCTGTGTAGCCTGAGATCACGTCTTTAATTCCTGGGTGCTCGTCAAACGGAGAAACCATACACCAAAAACAGCCCCCTGCAAAAGTTGCCTTTTCCCAATGTTCCATCATACCCATCCTCCTTACATTCTTAACCACTCATGAAACCACCATGTATATTGATAAGTTTGCTTCCAGCTCCGATCGCCTTCTTCCATACTCCAAAAGGCTGACAATGCCGTCATCGCTAGTCCCGCTTTTAATAGTCGCTTACGCTCAAATGACAAGCCGCGAGACAGTACTTCCACTCTCTCCCATAACACCCGCTTCGGATCTTCCTTTTCCTGTAGATGATTCATTAAAAATGAAACAACATCAAAATAAGGATCCCCGATGATTCCCTTCGGGTCAATCGCGATCCACCCTTTCTCCTCTGAAAAAAGAATATTTTCATGATGGAGATCGCCATGAAGCAGTTGCAAACCCTCGGTTGTATCGGTCATTTCCTTAAAAAACTGCTCAGCTAATTGCAAAATCTCTTCTGAAAATTGGCCAGTTTGGTACTCTTGCATTTTTCTGCATCTCGGAAGCTGGGAAGCCCATTGATGAATCATAGGAAAGTGAGCCCCCTTTGGATCTTGGCGACGCAGAGCTTTCCAAACGTTCATAAATTGCTCTAGCACTTGTTCTTCGTCCTCTAGCTCTGCAAGCATCGTCCCTGGTGCTACTTTTTCCAAGAGAATGACGCCGTTCTCCACATCTGCCTTCAATAGCCTGCAGCAGCCGTTTCCATCATAAAGCTGCAATGCTCTCATTTCATTTTCCAATTCACGACTCGAAAGTGACACTTTTAAAATAGTTGGCACACCGTTTTCATCTAACACATTTAACACATAATTATAAGATAAATTAGAAACCGGTCCCAATGAGATTAGATTCCATCTTGCTAAGTAACCATTGACACGCTCTTCAAGAGTATCTAACCAGCGTGCTCCTTCTTCTTTAAAGGCTCGTGTCATTTTTTTCCGAAATGAATCTGGAATATACATTTGTTCACTCCCATCATTTTTCAAATACAATTCCGTACTTTCGCATCTTTTTGTATAGGGTCGCCCGCGACATGCCAAGTCTTTTTGCCGTGATGCTTTTGTTGCCAAATGTACTTTGCAAAGTCTCCAAAATCCGTTCCTTTTCCAATTTTCCTTTCTCTGCTGCAAGGGATGCCACTTGGAAATCAAGATGTACGGAAGGCTCCTTCCCAACATGAAGTACTTGATATAGATCTGTCTCCGTAATTTCACCGCTTTCGTTTAACACGACGAGCCTTTCCATTAAATTTCGCAGCTCGCGAATATTACCTGGCCAATCATAATCAAGCAATATCGCCAAAGCGTTCTGCTCAATTGTATAGTCTTGTTTTTGATATTTATAGGAAAACTCCTCAAGGAAATCATAAACGAGTAACGGAATATCCTCTTTTCTTGCCCGTAAAGGTGGAATGTTTACGGAGAACACGTTTAAGCGATAGTATAAATCTGAACGGAAAGTTCCTTCAGCAACCATCTTTTCCAAAATTTGGTTCGTGGCGGCAATCACTCTAATATCAACTTGTTTCGGAGTTAAACCTCCAATTCGATAAACTTCTCTATCCTGCAAAACCCTCAGTAGCTTTACTTGCATATCAAGAGGGAGCTCGCCTACTTCATCTAAAAAGAGAGTTCCTCCGTTTGCCAGTTCCAATTTCCCTGGCTTTCCTCCTCTTGATGCCCCCGTATAGGCACCTGACTCATAACCAAAGAGCTCGCTTTCAAACAATGCATTCGGAATCGCTCCGCAATTGATCGGAATAAATGGTTTTTCCTTTCTACTGCTTTTCTCATGAATGGCATGGGCAAATAACTCTTTCCCAACACCGCTCTCGCCGCTAATCAGAATCGTCGCATCTGATTTTGCCATTTTCTTTGCTTGATGGATCAACTGTTGGATTGAACTGTGAACGCCTTTTACTTTTGCAAACGGATCATCATGCTGTTGGTTCATATGCTGCCTTAACTGCTGTAATTCCTTCGATGCCGATGATAGTTTTTCATTTAAATGAATCGTCGACGTAATATCTTTTTCAATCGACAAACTGCCCATGATTTCATTTTCTTCATTGTAAAGCAGGGTCGTACTAATAAGCACATGCTTGTCAGGTCTTGGCATATGGTAGACATCCCGGACAGGCTTACCTGTTGCCAAAACCTTTAAGTGCATCACATCTTCTTGCTGAAAAAAATCACGGATGTTTCTTCCAATAATTTCTTCTTTTTTAATCTGGTACGTTCTTTCAGCCGCCTCGTTCCAGTAGACTAATTCTCCCTTTGTATTAACAACTGAAATCGCTTCCTCCAACGAAGACAATATTGCCTGCAACGTTTGTAGAGCAAACCGAGCTTCCATGTATATCAACCCACCTTTTATTGAGTACTGTTTAAGACTAAACCTCTATTTTGTATAAAAAAAATACAATTATAAACACTTTTGTTAACCAAACAATACAATCTCATAAACAACATGTAAAGAATATTTTATAATTAAATTAATTTCTTGATCACGTACTTTGAATTAATAACTTTGTTATATATTGGTGTTACTTTTGGGCTCATTTTCTCTCTGATCCCATGAAACACTAGAAGAAATCTTGTTTTCTCCTATTGTTTCATGGGATTAGAGGACCTTTCAGCATAACTGGAAGGCGTGTGAAACCAAGGTTTCACACGAAATGAGCCCAAAAATCATGTATTGTTTAATAAAACCAAATTAAAAAATAAAAATACAGAAGCTCCCTCCTTATTTAAGCTTTATGAAGCACGAACTACTAGCATATTCACTTGAAGAATTGTTCGTTTTTATTCAGTCTTTGTACATTGTGAAATGTACTCAAGTAACTATTTTTAATGTTGGCATGTTTTTTGCATTGTTATAAAAAACAGCATTCATTCTTGAGCAAGGAATTGCTTAGTTTTTTGGAAACTATATATAATGGGGGAAATTTGTATGTTTTCAACAATTTCTAAAAATTTTTTTCTCTATGTATCTCAGCATAAAGGGTTGAATAAAGCAGCTCGAAAGTGGGGGCTGAAGTTCGGTGCAGCGCAAGTAGTAGCGGGCGTAACGATCGATCATGCCATTCAAACTGTGAAAGAACTTAATGACAAAGGCATTTTATGTACATTGGATCATTTAGGAGAGTTTGTTAATAGCACCGAGGAGGCATTGCAGGCTACCGAATACAACGTCCGTACGCTAGAGGCGATTGGAAAAGCGGGGGTAAACAGCCATTTATCTGTAAAAATGACCCAGCTTGGACTTGATATCGATCGGGAGTTTTGTGTAAAGAATATGTGCCAAATTCTTGATGCCGCCAAAAGAACGAACAATTTTGTAAGGATTGATATGGAAGATTATGCTCATTGTCAAATAACATTAGATATTTTACGGGAACTCCGAGAAGTGTACGGTTTTGATAATGTCGGTACGGTTATTCAAGCTTACTTATACCGTGCCCACAATGACGTGAAAGACTTAAAGGGGATATCTCTCCGTCTCGTAAAAGGAGCCTACAAAGAAGAACCAGCGGTTGCTTATCAAGATAAAAAAGAAATTGACGAAAATTACATGAAGATTATTAAAGAGCATTTGCAAAGCGGCAGTTACACTGCCATCGCTTCACATGACCACCGTATTATCGCAAAAGTTAAAAAATTTGCTGAGGATAATGATATTCCGCGCACCCAATTTGAATTCCAAATGCTCTATGGATTTCGCGAAGAGCTTCAGGAAAGTCTTATGAAAGAAGGCTATAAGATGCGTGTTTATGTTCCATTCGGTGATGATTGGTTCGGTTATTTTATGCGCCGCTTAGCAGAAAGACCACAGAATGTCGGATTTGCATTAAGAGGATTTTTCTCAAAAAAATAAACATTTTTATCAGCAAAAGGACAATCACCTCAGATTGTCCTTTTTTATTGGATCATTTTATGTAAACCCCGTCTTGCTCACACCTTCCCGCTCTGTTTAAAAGTAGTGTTAACTCCATGAAAAGCCCTAAGCCAAGCAATTTGTTTAGCACAGCTAAAAAAATAGTATAATGATTCGTCTAGATTACATATCTATTAATAATGCTAAACATTTTGGTTTGTTTATTTCAAAATGAAATAATATTTTATCGCCATAACGAATTACAAGGGGGAAAGTTCATGGATTATTCTGTACTAATTACGATTGTAATCTATATGTTTGGAATGCTTTGGATTGGTTATTATGCCTATAAAAGGACTTCCGATTTAACTGATTACATGCTTGGCGGACGAACACTAGGTCCGGCGGTTACAGCACTAAGTGCCGGAGCTTCTGATATGAGCGGTTGGCTGTTATTAGGACTCCCAGGAGCTATTTATGCAACAGGGCTCAGCGGTTCATGGATTGCAATCGGACTCACACTCGGTGCATGGGCAAACTGGATCTATGTAGCACCCCGTCTTAGAATCTTTACAGAAAAAGCCAATAACTCTATTACGATTCCTGCTTTCTTGGAAAACCGTTTTGACGATCGCTCCAAAATTCTACGAATCATTTCTGGCCTGGTCATTTTAATTTTTTTTACCTTTTATGTTTCGTCAGGCATGGTCTCCGGTGGCGTATTATTCCAAAGCATGTTTGGCTTAAACTATACGACAGGCCTCTGGATTGTTGCTGCCGTTGTCGTTGCCTATACATTATTCGGTGGGTTCCTAGCTGTAAGCTTAACTGACTTTGTCCAAGGGCTCATCATGTTAATTGCCCTCATTCTCGTACCTCTTGTTACGTGGATTCATGTAAGTGGAGATGGCCCAATTGAGACAGTTCGTACTATCAATCCAGCTTTTCTCGATATTTTTCAAGGCACAAGTTTTTTGGGGATTGTTTCCTTGTTCGCATGGGGTCTTGGTTATTTTGGCCAGCCACATATTATCGTTCGCTTTATGGCGATTAAAGCAGTTAAAGAAATTAAAAAGGCAAGGCGTATCGGAATGGGCTGGATGATCTTCTCCATGCTTGGCGCCATCACTACAGGCTTTCTTGGCATCACATATTTCACGACAAAAGGCGAAGCATTAAAGGATGCGGAAACAGTCTTCATTGTATTAGGAGACGTGTTGTTCCATCCTATTATTACCGGTTTCTTAATTGCTGCGATTCTTGCTGCTATTATGAGTACGATTTCATCGCAATTATTAGTTTCTTCTAGCTCGCTAACAGAAGATATTTATAAAACTTTCCTCAAGCGCTCAGCCACTGACAAAGAACTAGTACTCATCGGAAGATTTTCAGTACTTATCGTATCCCTCGTGGCATTTGCCATCTCATGGGAAAAGAACTCAACCATTCTTGAGCTTGTTGGGTATGCTTGGGCAGGCTTCGGGGCTGCTTTCGGTCCTCTTATTTTATTTAGCCTCTATTGGAGAAGAATGACGAAATGGGGGGCGTTAGCTGGAATGATAGTCGGAGCAGCAACGGTAATCACTTGGGCCAACCTCGGATTATCCGAGGTTCTCTATGAAATGATTCCCGGCTTTGCCTTTAGCTCTCTTGCCATCTTTGTTGTTAGTTTATTCACTAAGCCACATAATTCTGTCGTTGAAAAATTTAATGAATTTGAGATTGAAATGAAGAACAACGCCTCTTCCATACAGTCTTAAAGCAATGGGAATGTCCAACAAGCGAAAATTTTTTGGCCTCGGCTGTTTTGGCGGAGATTCTTCCGAATGGATTCAGCCGAGACAACCTCGGATGTAGCGATGAAAAATAACGAATAGGAAATTCATGAGGAAGATACTCTGTTATAAAACCATTTTCTTTAAAAGGCAGCCGTAAGAAAGGCCGACAGAAAAACTCTACTCTGGCTTGACCGCAGTGGTTTTGCATTTATGATACGAGGTTGATGATCAGCTAAATCGCATGAGCTATTTTTTCGACCACCTAACTGAATTGTGAAAAATTTGCATAAAATTGCGGGGATTTACTGGTTGATTGCGAGGTTTTTTAAAGTTAACTGCGGATTTCCCTTGCATTACGATAGCTCACAAAAAAAGCTGTTTAAGAAGTCATGGTAACTTTCTCATTTTGGGTACGTCGAGTTCGTAAGTTGTAGCATGAGCTCAATATCTGGAAAGTAGCAGGTATTCGCCAGCTACTTTCAAAGTATCCATCGAGAGAAACTCCACTTCCATTATTTTAGAGACTTATCGGACAGCCCCGAAAATTTTATGCTTTAGTGCTTGATTGCCCTTCAAATTGAAATCTGTTTGCCATTTCAGTGAGAGTTTGTGACAATTGATGGAGTTTCTTGCCAATTTGATTGGTGTTCTCAATTTGCTCGATTTGATCGTCACTAACAGAAAGCATTTCCTCTGAACTTGCTAGCGTCTCCTGTGAGATGGAAGTAAAGCTTACAGTTGCTTGCTCAAGCTTAGGTAAAAAACCTGCCAATTGCGATAATTCTTGTTTCATTCCTTGTAATCGGCTGCTCTCCTCACCAATCTCCTTCATTAGTTCATCGAAAGAATCTCTTGAAGCACTCGCCATTTTCAAGTTCATATTAATCTTAGTTAGCATTTGTTCAAATTCTTTCGTTGCACCAATTGTAATATTCTCCATTTTTCCAATCGCATTAGCGATGTCCTCTGTCGCCTTCGAAGATTGCTCTGCCAATTTTCGAACTTCCTGAGCGACAACTGCAAACCCTTTTCCTGCATCTCCTGCCCTCACCGCTTCAATCGATGCATTAAGTGCCAGCAATTTTGTTTGCTCCGATATGCCACTCACTAAACCGACAAGCTTTGTAATCGAACTTGAAAATTGTTTTACTTCCGTAATCGTACCAGTCAAATGCTCAAAATCTTCCTCAAACTGATAGATCATCGAAATGAGTTCCTTAATATTTACCTCTCCGTCTTCGGCGGTTTGATTCATTTTATTAGAACTGGCAAAAATCGCTTCCATTTTCACAATCATCGCTTCTATTAATTGTTTCATATCTTTGAAGCTATTGGCATTGTCCTCTGAACTGCTAGCAGTTTGCTCTGCACCATGCCTTACTAAATCGATGGCGGAGATGAGATGATGACTAGAATCAAGAGTTTGTTCAGACGATTTCATTAAATCGCCACCCGTTTGTGCAAGTTCCTTTGTCGTCATCTGCAGTTCGCGGATAATGCCGCTCATATGTTCAATCATAGAATGGTAGCTTTTTTGCAAAGAGGTTATTTCGGGAACGGTCGTTTTGATTCCACTGGTCATTTTGAATGTACCGCCACGCACCTCTCGCATAGTATTGCGGAGAATATTAAGCGGCTTTGTTACGGTGCGAACGAGTAATAGAATAATGACGGTCGCTACTAACACACTGATCCCAATCCCAATAAGGGTAACATAAACCATCTTTTGAACAGGCTGCAAATAAGCGCTTGTTGGAATCAACATCACGTAGATTCCTCCAATCTCCTCCAACTGCCGAAAAGTAATCGTATATTCCTTATTATTAATTGACCTATGCAAGACCCCATCTTCTAGTTCTGTTATCTCTTGTATTAGTTTTGGAGAAAGGTTAGGTAAGCTCTTTTCACTGACCTTAAACGGAATAGCTGTACCATCTGCTATGTACATAACCTCTGACTCAATGCCCTCTTTTTTAAGAACCTCCTGTTGAGAACGAACACTGCTGTCTAGCTGTTGCATGAAATAAGCATCATCACTAATATAGACAAATTTCAAGTTTTCAGCGATATAACCGATCAATTCTGTTTCCCTCTCTAATCGCTTTTCTATCGTATCCATTGTAATATCTTTCGCCTTCATATAGGATGTGAACCCAACTCCTACAACAGCAACAATTAATAATGAGACGAACAGCAGAAATATCCTCTTTCCCAACGTTAATTTTTGCAAAATTTTCGTACTCCACCCTTTCATCTTTTGCAAAGGATTTAATGCTTTAATCCTATATTTTTTCAAAAGGATTCCTCCTTGTACGCAACTATTTTCCTATAAAAATTATACCGTTCATTTGTAAATGCTATGTTAAGAGGAAAAGGGGTTTTCTAAAGTTCCTGTAAAAACACATGCGTTTTTTTTATGTTATGGACGGTTTTTTCGGAATTACGAGGGGTTTTTTCGGAATTAAACTGAATTTTACGGAATTACAGGGGATTTTTCCGGAATTAGACCGATTTTTTCCGGAATCGCAGCTATTTTTTCCGGAATTACATAATTCCAGAGGAATTTCACTGGCACATCTACAAAAGGCGCGTATAGAAAGCCGCTTCCTTATAAAAGTAGCGGCTTCGTTCATTATCCCAAGCGAAATACGATCCCGTGACCGCCTTTTGGGTATTCCCATTTAATATTTTGGTGAGGGCAACCTATCCGGCAGCTGCCACATTCATGACAGCCTTCGTAGCCAACATGCATGCGAATGTCCTCCCACTTATAAATCTCAGCTGGACAAAAAATTGTGCAAATTTTATCGGGGCATTTTGTTAAGCAAATTGATTCGTCCTTTACATGAAGATGGGATTTTGTATCAGCATTAAAACGAACAAGATATTGCTTCTCTTCAATCGTTTGATACTTCTTCTGTTCACTCATTACTTGACCACCTTCCACGCTCGATACATATCACGAGCCATTTTCATTTTTTCCTTGGGTGAGCCAAGATCCTTCCAGATTTTCTTTTGTTTTTCCCATTTTGATTGTCCATCAACCGTAAACATTTGACTAGCTGCTCTATTGAGCATCGGAATATATTGGTCAAAATAATGAGGATTTTGATCAAAATGATGGGTTGAATCCTTATACTTTTTCATATCCTGACCGACAAATCCGTCCAGTAATCGAACACGATAATGATCAAGCGTTTTTTCGGTGAAATCCCCTGCTTCTTTTGCTAAAAGAATCGTTTCCGCTGCCAATCTGCCTGATGTCATCGCCAAATTCGATCCTTCACGATGAATCGCATTGACTAATTGAGAGGCATCCCCAATGACAATAACCCCGTCACCGACAATCCTCCCCATCGAGTGATAGCCACCTTCCGGTATAAGGTGAGCCAAGTATTCCTGTGGCTCGCTCCCTTGAATAAGGGTGCGAATCATCGGATGAGACTTGACATATTCGAGAAGCTCGTATGGTTTAATTTTGTGTTTAATTAAGCCTGATAAAAGCGTGCCGACGCCGATGCTTAAAGTATCTTTATTCGTATAAAGAAATCCGGTACCTAGAATCCCCTTTGTCGCATCCCCAAACAATTCAATCGTGCAACCCTGATTGTCTTCCAAATTAAAGCGATCCTCGATCACCTTTTTATCAAGCTTCAATATTTCCATCGTCGCCAACGCCACTTCATCTGGCCTGTATTCTTTATGAAAACCAAGTGACTGAGCTAGGAGGGAATTAACCCCATCTGCAAGAACGACCACATCAGCATACACATCCCCATTCGGGCGATCCGTGCGAACGCCCACGACTTTACCATTCTCAACAATACATTCGAGTACAACTGTTTCATTTATAAGGATTGCTCCTTGTTGTACAGCTTTATCGGCAAACCATTGGTCAAACTTCGCCCGTAAAACCGTGAAATTATTATAAGGTTCCTTTCCCCATTCCATCCCCTTATAGCTAAAGGTGACTGCTGATTCCTTATCCATCATCATAAATTTCTGTTCCACAATAGGGCGCTCGAGCGGAGCCTCCTTGTAGAATTCAGGAATAATATCCTCCATCATTTTCCGATAAAGCACTCCGCCCATAACATTTTTTGAACCTGGGTATTCCCCTCTTTCCAAAAGCAGGACATGCGCTCCTCCCTTTGCTAAATCATGAGCACATGAAATCCCGGCCGGCCCTGCTCCAACGACAATAGCATCAAATTTCTCAGACATGACTAACCCCCTCTCTCGACATTACCTCACTTAACTGTTCAATTAACATCGGCACAATCTCAAATGCATCCCCGACAATTCCGTAGTGACATGACTCGAAAATGGGCGCTTCCGGATCATTATTGATGGCGATAATGAGTCCTGAATTTTTCATTCCAACAATGTGCTGAATCGCTCCAGAAATGCCGAGTGCTATATAAATTTTCGGGGTTACCGTAACCCCCGTTTGCCCTATTTGATGGGCATGTTCAATCCAACCTGCTTCTACCACGTCTCGGCTCGCTCCAACAGCTCCACCTAGTGTCTCCGCCAATTGATGCACCAATTGAAACCCTTCCGCGCTCCCTAACCCCTTTCCACCAGCAACGATAATATCCGCTTCATCAATTCGCACCTTCTTTGTTGTTTCCTTCACAATCTCCAATACTTTTGTGCGAATATCCTCCTCACGCAATAAAATGCTCTCCTCTACAATCCTCCCTTCTCTTCCAGGCTCAGGAGGCAGCGCTTTCATTACTTTTGCCCGTACAGTTGCCATTTGCGGACGATACTTCTTACATAAAATGGTTGCCATAATATTCCCGCCAAAAGCTGGTCGACTTGCAAGCAATAGCCCAGTATCCTCCTCCACATCCAGCTCGGTTGTGTCTGCCGTCAAACCTGTTGGCAAATCCGTTGCTACTGCGCTCGCCAAATCCTTTCCCGTTGAAGTAGCACCATAAAGAATAATTTCCGGCTTATGTTTTGCTGAACAATCTAATAAAGCCTTCATATATGACTCTGTACGGTAATTTTTAAAAATGGGATCATCGTAAACGTAAGCAATATCTGCCCCATATTCAAAAATTGTTTTGGAAAGATGCTTAATATGTTCACCAATAATCACACCCGCGAGTTCAACGCCTCTTTTATCAGCCAGCTTTCTCCCCGCCCCTAGCAATTCTAGCGATACGGAAGCAACGGCACCATCCTTTTCCTCAATAAATACCCAAACACCTTGGTAATCTTGGAAATCCATTATGATTCCCCCTTTATCGTAAACAATTCTTTCTTCTTGTGCAGAATGGAAAGCAATTGTTCAACTTGCTCCTGCCGGTTTCCTTCTAGCATTGTACCGCCCTCAGGTTTTGGCGGTGCCCATACCTTTGAAACGATTGTTGGCGAGCCCTTCAACCCTAATTGTTTAATATCCACGTCTTCTAAATCATCAACAGACCAAATATATGGATTGTATTTTGCTGCCTTCAGCATATTTGGAAACGGGGCATATGGCACTTCATTAATGGTTTTTTCAACAGAAAATAAGCAAGGTAACGTTGATTGGACTACCTCGTAACCATCTTCCAATTTCCGATGAACGATCGCCTTTTTCTCTTCTTTATTTATCTCCACCACTTTGTTGACAGATGTAAGCGGAGGAATATCAAGGCGTCTCGCGATACCTGGTCCGACCTGCCCAGTATCACCATCAATCGACATTTTTCCGCAAATGATCAAATCTACTGGATTCTCTTTTGAAATTTTGTTTAACGCTTTCGTTAATGCATAGCTGGTCGCTAACGTATCAGCTCCCGCAAATCTCCGATCCGTTATCAAATAGCCTTCATCAGCACCTATTTCAATACATTTCTTAATCGCTTTAACTGCAGGAGGCGGCCCCATCGTTAAGACGGATACCTTTCCCCCATACCGCTCCCTTAAACGCACAGCTTCTTCTACTGCATGGGCGTCATACGGATTTAAAATTGCCGGTGCCGTTCTCCTGTCCATCGTGTTTGTTTTTGGGTTCATTTTAATAACTTTCGTATCTGGTACTTGCTTAATACATGCTACAATATGCAGCATTCCATTCCCCCCTCTTTTCACTTTTGCCATTGTTACAAAGTCATTTAAGCCTGTTTACTTTTACTATATTAAGTTGCAAGTGTATAAATTCGAATATTCCGATTTTTATTTATAAAAAGCTTTTTGAAACCAAGGTTTCACAAGAAAGAAGTCAACAATTAATACGACATAAAAAAAGAAGATTCTCTACTTCAATAAAGGATCAAAAGGACACTTTATTTTTGAGAGATCTTCATTTTAATCGTGCACTATTATTTTCATACGTGATTTCGTCTTGCAAAATCTACAAATCTAAATTTATCTGGACGATGTCGTGATTCTGTATATTGGAATAGACTAGCGTCGTCTAAATAGACATAATTTTTAATGATGACAACATTGTGGAAGCCATCCAGATCTAGCAGCCTTCTATCTTCCGACGTCGGCTCTTCAACGATGATTTCCTTTTTGGCAAAGCTTATATTTAGCTGTAAATCATTTTCAAGATATTCATAGATTGAGTTTTCACAAACTTCCCTTGTCAGCTCGGGAACAAATTTTTTATTTAAATAATCCTTATCTAAAATAACATTTTCTCCATCAATCTCGCGCACGCGAAAAACTTGCCAAACAAAGTCCTTGCTTGAAAGGGAGAGTTGGCTTTGTATATGCTGCTCCGGCCTAACTAACGACAGTTCATGAACGATGGTCCGGTGCTTTTTCCCCATTTTCGTTGTTAATTCCTTAAAGCTAGTCAGACCGGAAACAGGGAAATCGACCTTTTTACTTTTAATCACGATGGAGCCCTTTCCCCTAATCTTTTGTATATAGCCATTTTGTGATAACAGATTTAACGCCTTCCGAATGGTTTCCCTTGAAGTATTATAATGATCCTTCAACTCATGCTCTGAAGGCAAAAGAGAATTAAAGGCGAGTTCCCCCGCCTCTATCTTCTCTACAATATCGTTATGAATCATTAAATACTTATTTATCATGTTAAAAAACTCCAATTTACTTTTTTAAATAGTAGATAATCGATTCATACGGACGCAATGTAAATCCTTTCAGATCTTGTGATGAATCAGGATAGTTTGAAAGAAGGATTTCACTTGCGTAGCCCTCGATGTCCACATGCGCTGGTAACGTAAACTCAACGTCATTTGCATAGAAGTTGTTTACCACCAATAATTTTTCCGCAGCATTTTCCCGTATATAAGCAAAAATAGCATCATGCTCCGGTAAAATCAATTGATAATTGCCATCTGTCACAATATCATAATCTTTTCTCAGTTGGATTAATTTTTGATAATGATAGAAAATCGAATTATCGTCCGCTAAAGCATTTTTCGCATTGATCTCCTTGTAATTGGCTGCCGTCCCAATCCACGGAGTGCCAGTTGTAAATCCAGCATGTTCACTGTCATCCCATTGAACAGGCGTTCTTGAATTATCCCGAGACTTTTGCTTAAGAATATCATAAATCTCTTGTTCTGATTTTCCGCTTGCCTTTAAAATTTGGAACATGTTTAATGATTCAATATCGCGATACTCGTCAATCTTATCAAAATTTGGATTGGTCATTCCAAATTCTTCTCCTTGATAAATATAAGGAGTCCCTTGCATCATATGCATGGTTGTCGCCAGCATTTTTGCTGATTCACGATGATACTCCTTGTCATTGCCGAAGCGGGAAACGATTCTCGGTTGGTCATGGTTGCACCAGAATAAAGCGTTCCAACCGCCCCCTTTATTCATCTCCACTTGCCATTCAGAGAGAATTTGCTTGAGCTTTAAAAAATCAAAATCAGCTTTTGTCCACTTTTCCCCATTCGGATAATCGACCTTCAGATGGTGGAAACTAAAGACCATGTCCAGTTCTTTACGCTCTGGATTTGTATACTTAATGCAATTTTCAATAGAGGTCGAAGACATTTCTCCCACTGTCATCATATCATATTTTGAAAATACCTCTGCATTCATTTCATGAAGATACTCATGAACTTTCGGCCCGTCTGTGTAAAACTTCCGCCCATCCCCAGGTAGTTCATCATTAAGAAATTGCTGATCCTTTGAAATGAGGTTAATCACATCTAAACGGAAGCCATCAACTCCCTTATCAAGCCAATACTTCATCATCTCATAGACAGCACTTCGAACTTTATTATTTTCCCAATTCAAATCTGCCTGTGTGACGTCAAACAAATGAAGATAATATTGGCCAGTTTGCTCGTCATATTGCCAGGCGTTGCCTCCAAACTTTGACTCCCAATTTGTCGGAGGCTCCCCATCTTTGCCATCTTTCCAAATATAAAAATCGCGATATTCATTCTCCTTGGAAGAGCGGGATTCAATAAACCATTGATGCTCAGTAGATGTATGATTGACGACAATATCCATAATAATTTTTATATCGCGTTTATGCGCCTCTGCTAAAAGCTGCTCTAAATCTCCCATCGTTCCATACGGCTCGTATATATGAAAGTAGTCACGAATATCGTAACCATTATCATTTTGCGGCGAATCATAAATCGGAGTAATCCACACAACATCGACACCGAGATTGGCCAGATAATCCAACTTTTGTATTATTCCCTGTATATCACCGACACCATTGCCGGTCGTATCACAAAAACTTTTCGGATAAATTTGATAAACAACTGCTTTTTTCCACCAAGGTTGAGTCAATCTACTCACCTGCCCTTTACCTTTTTTATTTGGTTTTGAGATCATTTAACTTGTCTCAAATCAAGATGATTTTTTCTAGTGGTTATCCCAATAGCAAAGAGCTAAATTTCCACAAATTTAATCTACACTGAATAGTAAAAGAGGAACAAGTAAATGTCCCTCTCCCTTATTTTATTTGCGATTAAAAGAAATTTTGCCTACATTAGCTCGAGCGAAGATAATAGTTAAAATGAATGGAATCACGATCGCTACAACCATCGCAATCGCAAAGGTTACCATATGCTGAGGTTGAATAGAAAGAATTCCTGGCAATCCGCCCACACCAATGGAGTTTGCCATCACATTGCTTCCTACTGAAATCACAGCCGCAACTGCTGACCCAATCATCGCTGCTAAGAATGGGAAGCCATATTTCAAGTTAATCCCAAACATTGCCGGCTCCGTTACCCCAAGATAACAAGAGATTGTCGCTGGGATCGAAACTTGCTTTTCTTCTTCATTCTTGCGATTAATGTAAATCATCGCTAAAACCGCAGAACCTTGGGCAATGTTTGATAAGGCAATCATCGGCCAAAGATTCGTGCCGTGAAATTCACTCATCAATTGAAGATCAATAGCATTTGTCATGTGATGCAACCCTGTAATAACTAACGGTGCATAGGCAAAACCAAATACCGCCGCAAACAACCAACCAAATGCAGAAGTTAAACCAGAATAGACAATATCAGAAATGAAAGCTCCGATTTGCCAACCGATTGGTCCAAGAACAGTATGAGCGATTAATACAGTTGGAACTAATGCAAAGAATGGAACAACAATCATAGAAATTGCATTTGGAACAATTTTCCTCAATTGCAATTCAAGATATGAAAGAAGTAAGCCTGCAAAAATTGCCGGTATAACTTGAGCCTGATAACCGATCATGTCAATTTGAGCAAATCCGAAATCCCAGAATGGAATTTCCACTGCGTCTGCTACCCCGTAAGCGTTTAAAAGTTGCGGTGACACGAGCGTAATTCCGAGTACAATTCCGAGTATTGGTGTAGCTCCCATTTTCCTTGCTACAGCCCATGTAATACCAACAGGGAGGAAGTGGAAAATTGCTTCCCCAATAAGCCATAAAAAGGCATGTGTTCCAGCCCAAAATTGAGAAATCTCAATTAATGACTTCGTTCCATCTTCAAACATTTTAATGTCACCGATTACATTTCGGAAACCAAGAATGAGACCCCCAACAACTATTGCTGGAATGAGTGGTGTGAAGATGTCTGCAAGATGAGCAATCATTCTTTGCAGGAAGTTCATATTTTGCTTAGCCGCTTCCTTTGCTTCATCCTTTGATGTATCACTTACTCCCGCTATTTTTGTAAATTCATTATAAAAGGATGATACTTCATTCCCAATGATCACTTGAAATTGCCCCGCCTGTGTAAACGTTCCTTTCACAAGGCTAATGGCTTCGATTTTTTCAACATTTGCTTTTTTCGGATCTTTTAATACAAAACGCATTCTTGTCGCACAGTGTGTCACAACAGAAATATTGTCGCTTCCACCAATATGCTCGAGTAGCTCTTGTGCCGGTTGAGTATATTTACTCATGTATTTCCCCCACTCTCAAAAATTTATTTGGACAACTTGTATATACATGTTATATGATTGCGTTTTCATCGTAACTTGTATATACATGTTTTGTCAACTACTTTTTTAAAATTTGTGATTGGGAGCTTTCTACTTATAAAAGGGACTCTGCACCATCAATATAGATTTCACTCCCGGTTATATGACTCGATTGGCTCGAAGCAAGAAATAAGACAAGATCGGCGACCTGTTCAGGCCTTCCAGCCCGATGCTCAAGCGGCTGATTTCCCTCCGGATATTGAATAGGAATCTCCACCTTTTTTAAATTGTCTTTTTCTTTCCACGTATTTTCACTTATATTGGTTTCTATCGCACCTGGACAGATCATATTGACTCTGATTTGGTACTCTGCCAGTTCGAGAGCAGCCATTTTCCCAAATCCCATTTGTCCGATTTTAGAAGTGCTGTAGGCAGACATACCTATATTCCTATAAACGCGGTTTCCATTAATAGAACTCGTAATAATGATGCTTCCTCCATTTGCTTTCATATGAGGGATTGCATATTTCACCGTTAAAAAAGTACTCGTTAAATTGTTGGAAAGCGTTAGTTCCCATTCCTTCGGGTCCAAATCCTCTATCGGTGTTACTACCCCATTTATTCCAGCATTAGCAAAAACTAAATCTACTCTCCCCCAATGGTGCATCAGTTGTTTATAACTGTTCTCCACTTCCTTAGGTGAAGAAACATTTGCCTCTAGAACGAGAGCCTCGCTGCCCGATTTTTCAATCTGACTTTTTACTTCTTCTATGTTCTCCTTATGTAAGTCAGCTAAAGCAACTTTTGCTCCGTTTTCAGCTAACTTTAGTGCCGCCGCTTTCCCTATCCCAGAACCTGCTCCTGTCATAAAAGCGACTTGACCTTGAAGTAGTTTTTCCACGCAAGAGCCTCCTTTTACATTGATACTTTTACTATCTCCATTCCTGTTCATTTTAAAAATTTGCTGCATCTTTTCATTCAATAAAAGCGACCTTACGAGTAAATACTAAAATGAAATACTTAAAACAAAAGGTGTGTTGAAATTTGCTTACTTATTCATTTATTCTCGTATTTTGCCTGTTCTTATTGATCTTTAATAAACTCAATGCTCTTTCTTTAACAAAACTAATCCCGATATGGCTTTTTATCCTTCTTTTGCTCACTAGTTCTAAAAGTTCATACGAATGACAATTTATGATCTTTGCTCATGAGAAGGTCAGTGGTAGATTTATAGAGAAGGAGGAGTGGAAATGAGTGATAAACAATCTCTTAAAGTAAAATCTAAAATTTGGATCGAACTTAACAGCGAAGTTATTTTTGGACTTGGCCGCATTCGCTTATTTCGTGAAATTGAACGAACTGGTTCAATGAGTCAGGCTGCCGCTTTGCTAGGAATGTCATATCGAGCTGCTTGGGGGAAAGTAACGGCTACAGAAGAAAGATTGGCTATGCAGTTAGTCGAACGCCAGCAGGGAAATAGGAAAAAGGGAACTACCTTAACTCCTGCTGGGAAAGAGTTACTCCTTCAATACGAAATCTTTCAGAAAAAAGCTCAAGAGGCTGTAGATAACTTGTTTGAAGACCATCTTGGTGAACTGTTAAACCACCTTAAGCAGCATACAAATACGGAAAAAAAGATGTAGGGATGCAAAAACAATTGCTTCCCTACATCTTTTTAACTTCAAAATTCAAACAAATGATCGGAAAAAATGGGCTTCTCATCTATGTGATAAAAATCGTTCTTTTCCGAATACCGATAGTCCTTTTTATACTGATTTATATGAGCAACGATATCGCAAACCGCTTTCGCAAGATAGAGAACTTCTTTTTCTGTCATTATTGGATGAAGCGACACTCTGACCCAGCCTGGCTTTATAAAAAAATTTCCTTTATCAATTTCATTTGTTATCGCTAAAGAACGTTCTTTTCCAATTTGCAGTAAATAATGCCCGTATGTTCCTGCACAGGAACATCCTCCTCGTACTTGAATTCCATAGACATCATTTAATAATTTTACAATTAGTTGATGATGAACCTCTTCTACGTAAAATGATACAATCGGAAGCCTGTCCCATCTATGCTCTTCTAAAATAATAATTTTCTTGTTCTCTACTAAACGCTCAAGCAATAAGCGAATCAGTTTTTCATCCTGTGCCAACATGTACTCACTATCCATTTCTTCCTTTAGACGGATAGCTAAAGCTGCTTTGATTGCTTGTAAAAACCCAGGTGTTCCTCCATCCTCCCTATCCTCGATATTTGCCGTGTAAGATTTTCCACCCCATGGATTCGTCCATTGAACTGTGCCACCACCCGGACGATCAGGAACATTATTTTTATATAGATTATTCGATATAATCGCTACCCCCATTGAACCAGGGCCACCTAAAAACTTATGTGGTGAAAAGAAGATCCCATCTAGATGCTCAGACTGGTTTTGAGGATGCATATTAATTGATATATACGGAGCGGAAGCCGAAAAATCAACAAAACAAACGCCAGCATAGCGATGCATCACATCCGCCAGTTGATGATAAGGTGTCTGAACACCTGTGACATTTGAACAAGCGGTAAAAGCTCCGATTTTCATCGGTCTATCCGTATAATTCTTTATAACCTTTTCCAGCATTATAGGTGATACCTTCCCATCTGCATCAGGGGGAATCACAACCACATCAGCAACCGTCTCTTCCCAAGAAATATGATTGGAATGATGCTCCATATGCGTGATAAAAACGACTGGTTTTTGTATGTCACTGACCATCTCCGCATACTTTTCATGAAGTGTTAAACCTAAGATTCTTTGTACCTTATGTAATGCACTGGTCATGCCTGTCCCTTCAAAGAAAAGAAGATCACTTTCATAAGCGTTTACATGTTTTTTAATGATACTTTTTGCTTCCTTATACGCCCATGTCATCCTTTTTCCGGTTACATTCGTCTCCGTATGAGTATTGGCAACATAAGGACCAAACTGATAAAGAATTTTATCTTCTATCGGTTTATACAACCTTCCGCTAGCTGTCCAATCTGCATAGAGAATCCGTTTGTTTCCATAATGTGTTTGAAAAACTTGCTCATTTCCAATGGTATTTTCTCTAAAATGATGAAAGTGTTTTTCTAAATCCATCTTTTAATCCTTCCCAAACTCATTCTCACAGAAAAGCGAATCGTCCATATTCACGATTCGCTTTTCTTGTTAAGCTACACGGTGTAAGACTTCGACTCTGGCTGGAGTTGCTGTTCATTATGTTCATCTTGCTCTTGCACTTCGTTATACCAAATTTCATGATGATGCTCTGCATATTCCGAATCCATATATCCCGTTGCCATCGCATTAAAAGAGGCTCGTTCACTCGGATGAAATACAGTGAGATAAATATGTACACCAAAAAATAGTGTAATGATTAATGCAGATATATCGTGCACGACCAACATCATTATTTTTACAGTTTATCCCATACTATGGTTAAAACTGGATTAAGAAGGTTTTATATATGACAGCTCAGAATCAACATTCTCTTGCCAAAAATAGTATGTTTGGAGTACTCAATTAAAACAGCAAAATCCGTATATGGTCGCATGGTGGTCGGCTGTATTCTCTGGTTTTGGGCCTTACTTGCTTTGCCAATATTTAAGAGGCACCTTTTTAACATTAGCCGAGGTGATCCTCAATACATTGGCCCATATTAACGAAGGAATGATTTATTCCTTCTGTGGCCAATTTGAACTTGCCAAAGTAGTAATTGAACCTAAATGGGCTTTCGGGTACTTAACCATTTATTTAGTAGCAATCGCAGATAGCTACCGTTCGGCAATATATCAAAATAAGCTCCATCACCTTGCTGTTTTGGAATACAAGGGCATTCGTAGACTGCATATTTCCCCAATGGAAATTCAATATATTGAAAAGAAAAATCCAATCATTGGCGCTTTATACTCTTTCTTCCATCCTGGATTAGGCCAATTATACAATCATCGTTTTGGACTTGCCTTCTATGCCATGTTGTGGTGATGGATTTATGCAGCGCTTTCAAACTTGCACCATTCCCTTTGTTTGCTCTTGCAAGGCCATTTTGAAGAATCAATTGCCATACTTCATCCCCATTGGCTACTCTTTATGCCATCTGTATTATTTGCTTCTATTTACTTCTCATATCGAACAAGCATTGAGCACAACAAGCTTTTTCAAATAGAGCAGCGCTATTTGCTAAAAAATAGATACCAACAGGCTAAACTGCGAATATTTACGTAATCAGGTAGGTGCTTTTTACATGTTGATTATCGGTCTATTTAAACAATCAATCGAGTTAGAGCAGGCACTTGCTGAACTGGAAAAAATCATTTCAAGGGAACGTATACTGATTGCTTTCATGGACTCAGGTGAAAACAAAAATGATCTAAACAACCCCCACGCTTTTGAAGTAGGAATTTCATTTGGAACCGCAGGCGCTGTAATTGGAGCTTCCTGCGGATTTGTCTTAACATTAGGACCCATTCTCTGGGGGCTCTTCGGAACGGCCATTGGTTTTGCGCTCGGATTACTTGCTTATTCTCTCGTTAAAAACGGGAGAAAGAGACAGAAGCAAGCGGATAGAATGGATGAAGCAACCATTATTATACAATGTGAAGCAGAGCAAACGAGAAAAATTATTGTGCTCCTGCAAAAATATCAGGCTCTTTCGGTTGGACAAGTAGAGCTGCCACAAGAAACGGAAAACGAGAACAGCCATTCCTGATCCTTTTTATTTGTACAACTTCACTGTTTCCTCCAAAAAATTCACAAATTGAGCAATATAACTCTTTGGCTTCAAAATTTTAATTTTATTTCCAAATCCGGCTAAAAACTGGTAAGCATATTGACTCTCAGGCAATTCAATTGTCGTTATGTAACTTCTCGTATCCACTTTTGCAACTGCATTTTTCCCATATCTCTCAATAAATTGCTCCCTTACAGCAACATCAAGCAACAGCTGTACACTCACCAAATCTTGACGTTTGCTATCCTTTTCTTCCTTTACCTTCTTATCGGACCTTGGGACGAAAAAACCATCTTTTTTGAGATTTAAAATCCTTGTTAACTTAAATGTTCGATAATCTTCACGTTCTAAACTATAACCAAATAAATACCAATGCATCTCGTTTAAATGAATTTTATAGGGTTCTACAGATCTATATGTTGTGTGTCCATTTTGATCCACATAATCAAATTTTAATAACCAATGATTCTCAATCGCTTGACTGATAAACGAAATTTCTTCTTTGATTTCCTTTCTCCCTGGCCACTCGTAAAAAGTCAAATCCAGTTTTGGAGAGATATTTACGTTCGTCATTGCTGCGATTTTTTGAATCGTTGCTTGAATTTCGTTATTCGTGATTAACTGCTCAAACCCACCTAAAGCCACAAGAATATTTTCAATATCTTTGTGGTTTAATAGTCGTTTATCGAACTTGTATTCCTCCATTAACGCATATCCCCCTTCAGCACCATATTCGGCATAAATAGGGATGTTAGCATAACTTAATGCCTCCATATCACGCTGAATCGTTCGCTTCGACACATTAAAAAGGTGACTGAACTCTGATGCCGAAACCACTTCCTTCTGTAACAAGATCATCACGATCGAGATAAGTCTCTCAATTTTTTTCATACTTCCCTCCTATATACGACATACATATGTCGCCTATCTCCTATTATACTTCAATCATGAAAGGAGGAAATACATGATGAACACTATTGCGTATTTACAATTTGACGGAAAGGCAGCAGAAGCACTGGCCTTTTACGAGCAGGCACTACAAGTGACAAGCAGCAAAAAGGTGAAATTTGGTGCTTTTGGTCAAGATCCAAATTTTCCATTATCAGATGAAGAACAAAACATGATTATGGAATCTCGAATTGAATTTTCAGGGAATATTTTAATGCTCTCTGACGTACTGCCTTCTATGCAAGCTGTGACAGGCGAGGTAAAAAGAGGGAATAATGTTTTAATTAGTATTATCGATGCTGATCCTGAAATGAATCAACACTATTTCGAAAGTCTCTCCAAAGGTGGTACTGTAATCATGCCGTTATCTTCAACTCCATGGTCAGCAAGTTTTGGTTTGTTAGTCGATAAATTCGGTATAACGTGGAAATTTAATAGTGATGCGAGTAAATTTTTAAATAGTTTCGTTAATTAGAATTAACCCATACTTTGGCAATAGACATATAACAATCACTAAATATAAACTGGGAGATATTTAAGCAATACCTAAAAACACATAAAATACTAAATAACATAGAAAAAGTATAAATATCGTTATTGACTAGACACCGATCAGTGTCATATAATTACGACACTGATCGGTGTCTTTTTTTCAGAAAGGGGGATGATTTTGAATAAAACTCACCCAAAGCATGACATTTATGTAGCAATCGCAGATCCTACAAGAAGAAAAATAATACGTTTGTTGGCAGATGCAGATGAGTTACCTCTTCACGAATTAACTGCGCAATTTCAAATAGGTCGTACTGCAGTATCTAAACATTTAGCTATCCTTAAAGAAACTGATTTAGTAATTAACCGTAAATTAGGCAGAGAAACAAGATACCGGCTAAATGCAGCTCCTCTACAGGAAGTTAAGGATTGGTTATCTTTTTATGAGAAGTTTTGGAATGAAAGAGCTACTTTACTAAAAAAAATATTGGAGGAGTAAATGAATGGCTGATTTATCATTAGATTTTCAATTTAAGAGTACTATCAATAAGGTATGGAATGCCCTAACCACTTCGGAAATTCTGGCACAATGGGTTATGGACAATAATTTCAAGCCAATCGTAGGATACAAATGCCAGTTTCGCAACGATGAAATAGACCTAATTGTAGATAGTGAAGTATTGATAGTGGACAAGCCTTATAAATTATCTTACACGTGGGTAGGTGGTTCCATTAATACTATAGTGACATGGACGTTAAAACAAGAGGGTGATACAACATACTTACACCTTGAACAGACTGGGTTCGAAGAAGAGGGTCAAGCATTCAATGGTGCTAAATATGGTTGGGCTTATAAAGTTGATGAACTTAAAAAAGTGTTAGCAGAGATGTAAAAATAACTCTGACGATATTTTAAAATATTCAACGCGACAGTGTGACCATAGCGTTAATTTTGGGAGGAAAAACGATGGATGATTTTTTAGCAGAAATTGATGACCCTTTTCACCGGGAAAGGACAGAGGAGATATTTACCTGGATAGAACAAAAATATCCAAATTTAAAGGCAGAAATCAAATGGAATCAGCAGATGTTTACTGATCATGGCACTTTCATAATCGGCTTTAGCGTTTCTAAAAAACATTTAGCCGTTGCACCAGAAAGTATAACTATAACTCATGTAGAGGATGATATTGTGAAGGCTGGATACGACTACACTAAGGAGTTAATTCGAATTCCTTGGAATAATAAACCAGTTGAATACTCACTTCTAGAGAAAATGATTGAGTTTAATATTTGGGACAAGGCAAACTGTTCGACTTTTTGGAGGAAATAAACGGCATTTCGAAGCTAGGAAGGAGTTGGTTGAATGAATTTCTTAAAGGATTCGTTGTCCATTTTCAAAAAGAGAGAAATACCTTTTTTAGAGTACTATAAAGAATCAGAAGACGTATATACTTTTCTATTTGAAAAAGAAAAGGATTTAACCTGGAAAGCTGGGCAACATGGGTTGTTTAATATAACTCATAAGAAAATTAAAAATCCTACACGACCTTTCACTTTGGTAACTACGCCATCTGAAGATATTGTTAAAATTACTACAAAAATTGATGAAAATCCAAGTGAATTTAAGAATGCACTGTTAGAACTGAAGCAGGGAATGAAAGTAAGTATGAATGGACCAGTTGGGGGCTTTTATTTAAAAGAGAACAATCCTTCACTCTTAATTGCCGGTGGAATTGGAATTACACCATTTAGAGCAATGTTAAAGCAGATAGAAGAAGAAGGAATTGGTAATCAGGAGCCGATACAACTACTCTATTTGGATAGTGAAAAGGCATTTTTGTTTAAAGATGAACTTGATAGCATTGCAAACAATGCTTCAATTACTATAACTTACATTGATTCAAGGGATAACTTATATCAGGAGATAGAAAGATTTTCAACCTTGTATAATAGTAAAGGTAAATACTTGATTGCAGGACCAACGTCAATGATACAATCAATTTCTACTTATTTACAAAATAATGGCACTCCAAAACGGAATATTAAAAAGGATGTCTTTTTCGGATATAAATAAGAATGGAGCAAGGAAAACCACGTTATCAATTTAAAGAGACAAGGCCAGAAATAGAGCACTAACGTAGAAGCGGCATAACATATTTTATATGACTAATATGTTATGCCTAATAATTTTAGCTCTTAATAAAAAATCTGCATTTGATTGCCTTTTCATTACCTACACATGTTATTTTATTCTGATAACTAGCAGCTTTTCTATAGATTCTGGCTCTTTCCTTATTTCGTTTCTCGATGCAAAGTATGTTTTTTTAATCTTGGCGAATATTTCATGAGTTCAATCCGATCAGGGTTATTTCTTTTGTTCTTCGTGGTAATGTAATTGCGATCTCCTGTTTCTGTGCATGCTAAAGTAATTTTGACTCTCATTTTTCTTCCTCCTTTATTAGTTAGCGATTGTGAATGCTGGAAGCGGATCGTCCAAATCGCTCCAATTCATGTTCATTTCTTCGTCAGTTAACAAGCAATCATCTAATGTCGATTCAATTTCTCTTTGGTTCATATCGATCCCGATCATGACGAGTTCGATGATCCGATCTCCAAATTTTTCATCCCATCTTTCCAATAACTCAGGCTCCTCCTTGAGCATTTGTTCTCTTTCCGATTCAGAATAAGCCGCAATCCATTCACCTGCTCCCTGAATCATAATAGAAGGACCAGCTTGTGAAAGTAAGCCTGTTATATGATTGCGAGTGGCTAGCCAGAAAAAGCCCTTTGCCCGTACAATATCCTCTGGCCACTGTTCGAGCCATTTCATCCATCTTTCCGGATGAAAAGGTCTTTTTCTGCGATAAACGAAGGAAGAAATTCCATACTCTTCTGTCTCTGGAACATGTTCCTCATTCAATTCTTTTATCCAGCCTGCTCCTTGACTTGCTTCCTCAAAATCAAATAGATTCGTATCTAAAATTTCATGTAAAGGCACCTGTGCTTGAATACTTTCCACTATTTTTGCGCCTGGATTTAATTTTTGAAGGACAGCTTTCAATTCTTGAACATCCTCTTTATCGACTAAATCAATTTTATTTAAAAGAAGCACATTAGCAAATTCAATTTGATCGATTAATAAATCAACGACTTCGCGCGTGTCCAGTTCATCGTTGGCTTGATTTCGCTCAAGCAAAGTTTCCCCTGAAGCAAAATCATGCCAAAAACGATTCGCATCGACAACCGTTACCATTGTATCCAACTTACATAATTCACTTAAATTGATCCCTAAGTTCTCATCAATATAAGTAAAGGTTTGAGCAACAGGAATTGGCTCTGAAATTCCAGAAGACTCGATTACAATGTAGTTAATATCACCTTGCTTCACAAGTTTTTCCACTTCAATGATCAAATCTTCCCTTAATGTACAGCAAATACAACCATTTTGAAGCTCCACTAACTTTTCATCGGTTCTAGAAAATCCTCCTTGCTTGATCATCGAGGCATCTATATTTACTTCACTCATATCATTGACGATAACGGCAATTTTTTTATTATCTCGATTAGCCAAAATATGATTTAGCAACGTTGTTTTTCCAGATCCTAAGTATCCGCTTAATACTGTTACTGGTATTTTTCCCATACTTTATTAGCACTCCTTCAATTAATTCGTAATTATTACGATTTAAAATATAATAATAGCTCCTCCTTTTTACTTACTAAATCGTGAACATAAGTTTTCATAACAATGAGGGACAAAGCCGGATAGCAATCGTATTTAAATCGTAAAGATTACGATTTAAATAATAATACACCGATCTGTAAAGATCAAGTTTTTTCAATATGTAGAGCGAATTAAAAAACTTATCACGACGCTGAGGTAAAAATTTTGCATTTTCATCCTCCTTCGTTTTTAATTACAAATGTAATGTTTTAAAAATCTTTGATAAGGGATGATGATATGATCTCACTAAAAGGAAAAACAGCTATCATTACCGGTGCAGGCAGAGGTATTGGACGTGCAGTCGCCGTAGCATTAGCAAAAGAAGGTGTTAACTTAGGATTAATAGGCTTGACAATGTCCAATCTTGAGAAGGTTGCTGCCGAGCTTGAAACCTATGATATCAATATTTCCGCAGCAACAGCAGATGTTGCAGACCTTGAAGCGGTTAGCCATGCAGTTGAACATATCAAATCAGATCTTGGTCCCATTGATATCCTCATTAACAATGCTGGAACAGCTAAATTCGGAGGCTTCCTAGACTTGACACCAGAAGAATGGGAGAACATTATCCGCGTAAATGTAATGGGTGTCTACAATGTAACAAGAGCCGTTTTACCAGAGATGATCGAAAGAAAATCCGGTGATATCGTCAATATTTCTTCTACGGCTGGTCAAAAAGGTGCTCCTGTAACAAGTGCCTACAGCGCCTCTAAATTTGCTGTTTTAGGATTAAGCGAATCGCTAATGATGGAAGTGAGAAAGCATAATATCCGCGTCACAGCATTAACACCGAGCACCGTGGCCACTGATTTAGCAATTGAAACAAATCTCATTTCTGGAAACACTGAAAATGTGATGCAACCGGAGGATTTAGCTGATCTCCTTGTCGCAGGTTTAAAACTAAACCCAAGAGTATTCATCAAAACAGCAGGCTTATGGTCGACAAATCCGTAAATCATATAATCCCAACGTTAAAAGGGGCGATTCTTTACGAATGCCCCTTTTTTGTTATAAAGTTTGCCCATACATACCTCAAGTTTTTTCCTGTGTTTTCTTTAATGCAAAATCAAACAATCCTGAATCCTTTGCTGAACGGATGGCAATGTAAACAAAAGGGCCCAATATCAATCCCATGACACCAAAAAACACAAAACCGAAGTACATTGTTAGTACCGTTGGCAATGCATTAAGACCTATTGAATCACCCAGCACTTTCGGTTCAATGGCACGCCTTAGGATAAGAAGGATAACAGCAAGAACAATAAGTTGAATACCTGTATTCATATCTCCAATTATGGCAGCCAAGATCCCCCATGGAACAAGGATAAGTGCAGGACCAACGTAAAGTGGAATAATATCAACCACCCAAATTATAATTGACATAATCAGGGCAGCCCGCGGTGAAATAAATAGAAGACTAATATAGGTAATAAGGAAAACCCCAATACTAAGAACAAATTGTGCTTTCCAATACCCTAAAAAGACTTTGTTCATCTGCTGAGAAACAAAACGCAATTTGTCCGATGTCTCTGTTTTAAATAAGTTGTAAAATATGGTGACTAATTTCGGTAGATCTAAACTGATTAAGAAAAAAGTAATCAAATAAACAAGTGTCACAAATAACATATTAGGGATAGACTGTAGCCATATACCAAGAGAATTAATTAATTGTGTAGTAATTTGCGTTACGGTATTAATGAGGGCATCTGACTGTTTTTCTAACTCAATAATAATCAGGTGACCTTGTGGAATTTCTTCAACAAACTGATTAAATCGAACAATCAAATTATTAGTAAATTGTTGTATTTCTACTGCATATTCGGGTATATTAATGGACCACTCATATATGGAGCTTGCAACCTTAGTTAAGATAATGTACAAGCTAGCACCACATATGATAATAAAAGTTGAAAAAACAATTATAACCGGTAGCAATCTTTTTTCTGCCTTTAACTTTTGCTGAAGCCATTTAACAAAAGGCTCAAAAACAATGGCTGTTAAAAGAGCTAATAACACAGGTAAAAATGCAGAAAAATAAATATAAATAAAAACTCCTACTATCAATATAAATACTGTCATTAAAATTCGTTTAATAAGACTTTGTTTTGACAATCGTCAATCTTCCTCCCAATTCCCTTACTAAGCAGGTTAAGTTTTTCTTCCCTTATCCTCATCCTAATCTGTGTACAGACGAATGTAAATTTTAAGAATCCTTACTTACTCTAATTATATTACTATAAAAAGTTTTACTTTAACTAAAGTATTCCTTAACAAATTCAATATATTGATTATTGTGAAAAGAAATACAATTTTGTATATTTTTCATGGTATATTCTCCACAAGCAATGATTGTTTATTGCTTATTGACCTATTGAAGTACTGACTGCCTATTTCCTCAACACAAGGAGCATCAATTTCCTTTAGTTGAAAAATTGCCCATCATTCTTCCATTTCCTTGTCTCCTTCTATTTTCCCATTTTCTATTGCGTTCTTCAACTCTGGAAAGATTTTTTTCATGCTCTCGGAATTACAGGCGAACATGTCCCCTTTTATTGATGGCTGGATTGCGTGAAAATTCATCTTTAATTTGCAAGATATACGAATTCATTGAAGGGTTTTTGAGGTTGATCTGTGGATCTCTCTTTTAATGATCGAAGCTTAAAAAGCAAGTGAAGAATAACGAGGTATTTAGCTTCACTTGCTTTAGTGTTTTGGAATTTTTCAGTCATTAACCAAATATATGAAATACAAAGTTAAAAAGAAATAGGCTAGCAATGACGTATAACGTAACGGAGACTTCTTTTGCTTTTCCAATTGCAATCTTTAAGATCGGATACAAAATAAAGCCAACAGCGATTCCATCTGCAATACTATAAGTGAAAGGAATCATCGCGATAATAAAAATCGCAGGAAAGCTTTCACTCAAATCTCCTAAATTCAGATTACGGATGTTTTGCAGCATTAATCCTCCAATAATAATTAGGATTGGTGCAACGGCACTATTCGGGATCAGCTTAATGACCGGAATAAAAAATGCTGAAAGAAGAAACAAAGCACCTGTTGTCACAGTTGTTAAGCCTGTTCTCCCGCCTGCAGCCATCCCTGCTGTACTTTCAACCGTTGCGACAGTTGGACTTGATCCAAACAAACCAGATAGAAAGACTGATATCGAATTAGCCTGAAATGCACGTGAAAATCGATCTGAACGGTTTATGAAAGAAACATGACCATGCACCAGTCCGATGTTTTCAAAGACGAGCACCATCGTTAAGGAAAAAACAGCAATCCAAAAGCCAAATGACAGGACATTATCAAAGGAAAAAGCTCCAACTACGGCGGTATAATCAGACAGTGAAAAAGTTTCTGATTGCCCCTCTTCAAAATGAATTCCGCCAAATACCCAGGCTAAGGCTGTTCCTACTACGACTGTAATTAAGAAGTTCCCAGGAACATTGCGTAAAAACAATACAATTGCAATGAGGAACGTTAACATTGTTGCAAGTACCTGCGGTTCACCCAAATCACCTAATGCAATGATCGAGTTTGTTCCCTTTTCCACAATGCCGCCCTTTTCAAGTCCGATGAGCATAAGAAAGAATCCAAGTCCGATCGTAATAGCTTCTTTCAATGACTGAGGAATCGAGTCACTCAACGTTTTCGAAAACCGCGAGAAGGCCACGAGCATAAAAATCATTCCTGATACTAAGACAACAGCTAATGCTTCTTGCCATGACATGCCCATCGATTGGACAATTGTGTATGAAAATAAAGCATTCACACCCATCCCAGGAACGAGAAGAATCGGGACATTCGCCCAAAACCCCATTAAAAAGCAACCTGCAAAGGAAGTCACAATCGTTGCCATTATCGCTGCTTCCAGCGGAACTCCAGCTTCTGATAGAATAAGTGAATTGACCGCAATAATATAGACGATCGTAAAAAAGCTCACTATCCCCGCTAACAACTCTCTCTTAATCGTTGTCTCATTCTTTTCCAGCTGAAAAAATCGATTAAACATCTATAATACCTTACTATTCAATTAGCCCTCTCCCTACCCGCTCTCCCTAAAAAATAGGTGAGCCACAAACAGATATTGTAACAGAATTTACTGTTCCTGCCAACACTCACGCTTAAAGCAAAAAAACACTTCAACAGTAAAGGACATCCCATTGTTAAACATACAGCTAACAATGAGATGTCCTGGTTTTTAATTATTATTTACTTACTTCTACGACTAATAATTCATCTTGTCCTGCGCGAACAGACTGTTTATCATTTTTCGTAATCGACTGCATTTGATCTGTATTTGTGATTACGATCGGAATGATATCACTTGCTGCCTTTTCCCTTACTAATTCAGGATCAAAGGTGATTAGCTTGTCACCCGCTTTAACGGAATCCCCCGTTGCAACATGTGCTTCGAATCCTTCCCCATTCATCCCAACTGTTTCTAGTCCGATATGGATTAAAATTTCAACACCGTTCTTCGTTTGCAGTCCGACAGCATGCTTTGTCGGGAAAACTTGAACAACTTTTCCTTCAATTGGAGAAACCACTGTTCCATTCAAGGGCTTAATCGCAGCACCATCACCCATCATTTTTTGCGAAAACACCGGATCGGGTACTTCTGATAACGGGATAATTTCTCCATCAACAGGTGAATAGATTGTTACTTTCGTTTCTTTTTTACCAAATAATTTTGACAACATAGCATATAACCACCTTTCTGATAAGCGCTACTAAACGATTGCTATACAAAGAATATGAATCTTAATAAAAGAAATCCTGCAAATAGTGATAATGCGAGTAAAGTCAAGGCCACAGTTTTTTCAAGGGCTGTTAATGGCTGTGGCTCTGAAGCTCTCGGGAGTTTTCTTTTTTCTAACAAAGCAAGGATGAACATGACGATATTCCCTACGACCATTTGAGAAACAAGCAAATAAGTAAGGAAACGATCACCTCTTCCTTCTTTAACCCGCTCTTCCTTTGGAATTTGCTTAAGGAAATGACCCCATATCGGATTAATAAAAGCAACCAACATAAGTACAACATAGATAGGCTGTAAATTCAATAATCCTTTAATCGACTGTTCGTTTTCTTGTAACATCGTCAATAAATATATGACATAAAGAACAGGAATAAGAATTGATAAAACGAGGATCGCTGTATACCATTCATTTGTCCTAGTTTGCTGTAATTCCACTAATGTCTCGCTCCTTTTTCAAGCACAAACTTGAGGGCATTTCTGGTAAGTGCACAGTTGCCACTGTGCTCCTTATATTAGATCTTCTTCACAAATTCAGTTTTTAATTTCATTGCACCGAAACCGTCAATCTTGCAATCAATATCATGATCTCCATCGACTAAACGAATATTTTTTACTTTCGTTCCTTGCTTTAAGACGGATGAACTTCCTTTTACTTTTAAATCCTTAATCACTGTCACCGTATCCCCATCACGTAATACGTTGCCATTTGCATCCTTGTAAATCTTCTCTTCTTCCACTTCACTAGTCAGCGTCCATTCATGGGCGCACTCTGGGCATACGAGCAAAGCCCCATCCTCATACGTGTACTCTGAACTACAATTTGGGCAATTTGGTAAATGGCTCATCTATTCTCCCCCGCTATTGGATTTTTCCACATATAATTACTATAACAAAAAAGTTCTATTATTGAACCGAACTTTTTAGATTCAAGGAAACGTTAAGGGAAAAATCCGTTTTAATTATTAAGAGGAAGCCAACCTGTTATTATCGCTCCGCCGCTCTCATGATTTGCTGCAACTAAATCTCCGCCATGCTGCCTCAAGATTCGTCTAGCAATAGCTAGCCCTAATCCAGTTCCTCCGGTAGCACGGTTTCTTGATGCTTCACCACGATAAAGCGGTTCAAATACACGTGCCAAATCTTCCGAAGTGAATCCTTCCCCTGTATCTTGAATTTTAAAAATCAAGTTATCATTATCTTTTTCACAGGTGACAACTATTTTCCCATACATAGGGGAATATCGCACCGCATTATCTAATAAATTATTCAGGGCACGTTCTAACAGATGTGCGTCCCCCTTCACAAAGCAAGCTTCTTCCAAATGAGACAAGTCGAACGAAATAGACTTGTTTTGCGCCTGCAGAACTACACTGTTAATAACTCTCTGCAAAAGCTGATTAAAATCAAGCTCTTTCTTATTCAGCTTTTCATCATGGTATTCAGACTTTGAAAATGCAAACAACTCCTCCACAAGCTGATCGAGCTGAGCTGATTTTTCCTTGCATACAGCTAAATACCTTGCCCGTTTTTCTTCAGTGTCCGCAATTCCACTTTCAAGACCATCTAAATAACCTCGCAAGGCAAACAATGGGGTCCGCAAGTCATGAGCCAATGCCGCGATCATAAAACGCCTTTCATCCTCCAGCTCCATTTGTTTTTGAAAGGAATCCTTCAACCCCCTTACCATCACATTAAACCCTTCATGCACCTCACTAATTTCGGCAATTCGGGATGTTGGCAGTTGAATATCTAAATCACCTTCTGCAATTTGCCGTGCACCTTTGCTCATACTTTCTAACGGTTTAAGAATATACTTTCGCAGGAGAACGCCAACAAGCATAAATGCTGTAAGTAAACCGACAAAAGCTGCGATGATCTGCATTGTTCTTGAATCCGTTTGTGAGATCACAACTCGACCTAGAACCTCCCCTTCCTCAAGAATAGATAATTGTTCTGTTCTTAAAAAAGCCCGTTCTCGTTCCGTCCCTGTATGGAATACTAATTGACCTGCCCCCGACCATATGGAAACATCCAATTGGGATCCTTCCACTTGCTCTCTTAATTGCTCCTGCCATGAGGGCACCGTCCACATATCAACATTTTCTTCAATCATGCTCACTGCTGCTTCGATTTGCTCCAGTTGAGTATCATCGATTCTGAAAGTAAATGTACTCGTTACGAGAAAATGAGCAACGACGTAAAACAGCCATGGAAGAGTGAGGATGAGTGCGAAGCAAAGCACTGTAAATTTACGAATACGAATCGTTTTCATTTTATTCCCCTTTAAAACAGTAGCCTATCCCCCAAACATTCTTGATAAACTGCGGAGCGTTCGGATTAGGCTCAATTTTTTCACGAAGACGACTAAGCTGGACGCGGACGGTATGTTTATCGCCAACCCCTTCCCAAAATCGCTCTAATAATTGCTCATAAGTAAAAACATGCTTAGGATGTTCGGCAAATAATCTTAGCAAATCATACTCTTTTGGCGTTAAAGAAACAGATTGTCCATCTAGCAATACTTCTCTTGTCGATAAGTCCAATGTAAGCCGGTCATAATCGATAACGTTTCTTTTAGGCTGAGAATGGGAACGTCTCAATACAGCCTTCACTCTTGCGACAATTTCTCCCGGTGAAGCTGTTTTAACAATGTAATCATCTCCTCCAAGCGCTAATCCGCGGATTTTATCGATATCATCGCTGCGAGCACTCAAAAAAAGAATGGGAACATCACTTTCTTCACGAATTTGTCTACAAAGCTCAAACCCACTTTGCCCCGGCATCATAATATCAAGGATAAGTGCGTGAATGGCATTTTCCTCTAGAACAACTAATGCTCGTTTTGCATCATGAGCGATTTTTACAGAGAATCCTTCATTTTCCAAAAAATCCCTCAAAAGTTCCACAATGCTTTTATCATCATCCACCACTAAAATGGTTTGTTTGGCCTCCACGCTTCCACCTTGCTTTCGCTACAACTAAAATTTACCTCTAGTTTACCATTTTACCCCTACAGAACAAGTAAGGCCGAAATGTTGTGATCGTTTTGTGACTTTTTTGTCCATTTATTTGTGACATCTTACCGCTATTCTATTTTATACACAGCCCAAAGTAAAAATGGAGGTAATGAATATGAACGTACAAATTGTATTATTTGATGGCTTTGATTTACTTGATGCCATCGCTCCTTTTGAGGTATTCACTGCCGCTGCCATGTACAGCCATGAAGATATTACAGTCAAGCTCGTATCAGCAGAAGGAAAAAGACTGGTCAGAAGCGGTGTTAATGACGTACCGCTTCAAGCCGTTGATAAACTGAATATACATGACCGAGGTATTATTGTCGTTCCAGGAGCTTCTGGTTCTATTAATCATTATGGTCCTGATTCCATCCCCGTAAAATTAAAAGAAGCTTCCGAAACCGTGTTAGGGAGCATGCTCAAGGAAGCAATGGACAACACGGAGATCCTTCTTTCCACTGTTTGTGGCGGCTCTCTTATTTTAGCCATGGCTGGTTTATTGACAGACCGCCATGCGGTTACACATCATTTGGGAATGGAGCTTTTAAATGCCACCAATGCGATAGCTGTGAACGCACGGGTAGTAGACGACGGAGATCTTGTTACAAGCGGCGGCGTAACTTCCGGACTCGATCTTGCTCTCTATTTAGTTGAGCGCGGATGGGGACCTCGCATCGCACACGCAGTCGAGCAATTATTCGAATATGAACGCAGAGGAACCGTTTGGAAAAATGACGGAAACGCCCCTCAAGAAGTTCATGATGAAAGTGTGAAAGAAGCAGCAAGTTCCCATTCTCTCACTGCCACATCAGACGGCATTGAATTTGTAGGAAAATGGGACGCAACGATTAATACGCCTATTGGCAAGCTAGCTGTCTTATTTGATATAAAAAACAACGACGGGAAACTGACGGGTACGGGTAAACAAGGAGAAGATATCGTTCCTTTGGACGACGTTACCATAGAAGGGAATTCACTAAAATGGTCAATGAAAGTGTCCAAGCCGATGCGTCTTACACTAAAGTTCACTGTCTCAGTTGATGGCGATATCATATCTGGTGAAGCGAAGGCAGGCATGCTTCCTTCATCAAAATTAATCGGAGCGAGAATTTCATAAGGTGGTGATTTCATGTATGCTATTCTAGTATTTTTTCATGTGATAAGCGCAATATTTTTAGGCGTGTTTCTTACCTTTCCTATTATTATCAAGCGTCTTTTCTCTCAAACGGGCCAGGAATTAAAGACCGTCATTACGACTTTTTTAAGCTTTACCCGTGGTGGCCATTATGCCTTAGTTCTTATACTGATTACTGGAGGATGGATGACTATGGGCTATTCAACCTATCCCTCCACTGAGTGGGTTATCATTGCCACACTGCTGCTTGCCCTCATTGGCGCCATGATTGGAATGATCAACACTCTTTTGAAAAAAATACTTTCATCAGAACAGCCCGAGGAAAATTTAATAAACAATCGTGCAAAGCTGAAATGGTATGGGTGGTGTCTCTTTTTATTCATCATAGCAGCGAGCTTCATCATGACAAATCGAGGTTTATTTGCATAAAGCCCATTGGAGGAATCGTTTATGAAAAAGTCAATTAAAATTGCTGTCGTTATCATCCCGATCTTATGGATTCTCCATACACTATCAAAAAACTTTATCGTTGATCCGAACTTCGAGACGTTTATATCTAGAAAAGAGGAAATGTTAACAAACCAAGACTTGTGGACATTCATGATACGGATCCATATTCTACTGGCAGTGCTCTCTCTTCTCACAGGACCATTGGGTGTTCTTAAAAAAATAAGGATAAAATCATTGTTCTTCCACCGTTGGAATGGTCGGCTTTACGTCATTTCCATCATCCTTAACTTTATTCCAGGTGTCTACGTTTCATTTTTTGCAACCGGTGGATGGCTGAGCACCTTAGGATTTCTTATCTTAAATATATTGTGGCTCGGTACAACCGTCTTAGGCTATTGGTATATTAAAGGCGGGAAAGTCACCCTTCATCGTCAATGGATGCTCCGAAGCTTCTTTCTTTCATTTGCCAATATGACGATTTATATTGTGGTCACGATTGCACATCATGTCATCCATATTCCTTATGGAACTTCATATACTTTAGCCGTCTGGCTCTGTTGGTTCCTTAATCTTATCGCTGCAGAGTTTGTTATAAGAAAGAACGTGTTTACTTAATGACTGCTGCTAATTTTTATAGAATCGGCAAACGCAGCGAGGCCAAAAGAGCAAAATGCCTGCGGAGCCATTGTTGGTTCCTGCAAAGCTACAACTACCAAAGGAGCTGTCCTTCGTGTTCAGCTCCTCCCTTTCAGACGAATATTTCATTTCCCTGTCCGGATTCGATTTTAGTCTTAATAGCCGTTCTCTTCGGTCCATTCTCTCGTCTTTTCTGCTCGTTCTGGTCCATTAGAACCTCGTTTCCGACTTTCCCTTCGTTTTCTCCGCTCGTTCCAGTCCAATAGAGCTTCGTTTCGCACTTTCTCTTCGTTCTCTCCGCTCGTTCCGGTCCAATAGAGCTTCGTTTCCGACTTTCCCTTCGTTTTCTCCGCTCGTTCCGGTCCAATGAGGACACTTCCTTAAATTCACTCCTCGTCACAAGCGCTTCCAAGAGAGTTCGTTCGCCCCTGCCGCTCCGTCTAAAATCAAATAAACTGTGATACTTGCTAGCATTCGATATTTCCCCTCATTAGCCGCATCGTGTTCTCCTCAATCGAGTGAACTATCGGTTCCATCACTGAGGAAAAAAGAGACCACCGCCTTAGCGGTGGACAAATTTTCAAATAAAGTTTTTTCTTAATTAACGAGCCCACAGCTCAAATATTGACTTTATTTCTTTTTCAAATTTTCCTCAATCATAATGCCTCTTTGAACCATTTCTTTTTTTAAAATTTCAATAAATTCTTGATCAAGCTTTAGTTTTACTGCATGCTGATATGTTTGCATAATGTCCTCATTCTTTAACTCTGTAAACATATTCCCCTCCTAATCTATTATTTTTACAACATAATAATCCGGCGGATGTGGAAGAAAGAATAAATTCATCAAGTTTAATAAACTATATGTACGCTTATGCGTACATGATGTACCTTTATTATATTGTACGCTTAAGTGTACAGTCAACTTATGAATGAAATGAGTGGAAGGGTGGAAAATAGTGAAGAAAGTAGTCGTCCGCGTTAATGATTTGCTCCATAAATACAATATGTCCATCAGCGAACTACATATTCGCACGGGGATTCGCAGAGCAGCCTTGAGTGAGCTCGCTAACGGGAAACGTGAACGGATTCAATTTGAACATATTGAAAAAATTGCGAATACACTTTCCATAGAAGATATTCGAGATATCATCACATTAGTTGAAGTTCCTGGTGACTTTGAAGAATTGGAAAACTAAACAAGCAGTACACTTTATTAAAAAGCATAGTGAAGCGCAATTCACTCGGAATTGCGCTTGTTTAATACGAACAGATCTATTCTTTTAAAAAAAATTGGAGATTTTCTACTATATAATCAGGATAAATTTGTTCCTTCTTTATATCTGCCAATGTGGAGGTACCTGTTAAAACTAAACAGGTTCGGATATCATTCTCTTTTCCAAGCAGAATATCTGTTTCAAGGCGGTCACCGATAATTAGGCAACGATTCGTATTGATCTGCAATTTTTCAAGCACCTTTTCTGCATAAAATGAGGACGGTTTGCCCACAATTTGCTCATTCGACTTCCCAGAAGCCACCTTTATCGCACTGGCAATGGCCATTGTATCTGAAATAAAGCCTCCTGGAACTGGACATGCCGGATCAGGATTGGTCAAAACAAGTTTCGCTCCATTTCTCAATGCATTCATCGCTAAGTTAAGCTTTTGATAGGAAAAGGAGCGATCGAGCCCTACTAAAACATGTGTGGCTTCAAGCGGATTGTTCGTCGTTTTCAATTCGAACAGCTTAAATTCCTCTTCAATGGATTTTTCACCCACTATGTAAACAAGTGCATCAGGAGCCTGCTCTGTAAAATAAACTGCTGATAAAAAAGTCGCCGTGATCACCTCTTCAAGCTCGGCAGCCACTCCCATTTTTTTTAAACGCGTACAACACTCTGATCTTGTCATTGTTGGTGAATTCGTAATAAACATTATTTTTTTATTCGCTTTTCTTAAATGAGCGATTACGTTCTCTACCCCGGGTAGAAGCTCTTCACCAAGATAGATCGTCCCATCTAAATCAAAGCAAAATGCGTCAAATTCATCAATGTTAATCAACCTGCCACTCCACCTTTATTAAAACAAAACCTCTTTTTGTAAAATCTCTTTTCCCATGCGCAATTTATCTAATGATGTCATCGGGGCATACTCTAAAATCAATTGGCAATCATTCGCTACCTCTCGCATCGCAGAGAAGACTTCTGTCCATTGAATCGTCCCTTTGCCAATTGGCAGATGATCGTCGCCTATTCCGTGATTATCATGAATATGAATAGCAAGTAATCTATCTTTTGTGTCTTTGATCAGCTTTGGTATGTCCCATTGATTTAAGTGGGCATGACCAATATCGATTAAATATCCGGCCGTTTCCTCGATTGGGTCTAAAAATCTTGTAAACTCTTCTTGAGTAAATAGCGAGCTGCCGTTATAGCCAACATTTTCAACGACAATCTTCACATTTAAAGGCTTAGCAATTTGACAAAGGCTGCGAATATATTCCGCTGCTCGCGCTTGTGCTTTCTTTTTATTAAACACTGGTGAAAAACAAAAACCTGGATGGATCACAGCATGGTCCGCTTCGATCATACCGGCAAACTCAATCGCCTTTTTATATTGTAAAAACGAAGCTTCACGAATGGCCTGATTTTCACTTGTTAGATTAATATCCCAAGCAGGGGGATGAACCGTATAACCAACTGGCAATGCCTTTAATTGTGGTGCTAGCTCTGAAAAGAGAGACTCCATCTCATCCCATTTCTCTCCATCCATTAACAGCTCCACCTTATCTGCACCATTCTCAATTAATCCCTCTACATTTTTAATTATGTCGTTTGTAATTAACGGTAAATCGGAATAACAAATTTCCTTATTCATGAATCAGCACCCTTTCTAATGTCGTTTCTTCCTGATCTAGTTCAGCCGGATAACCAATCGAATTCGTCGTTTCGCAATTAAAAAGATGAATATGGTTCATGAAAGGTTTTAAATACACCGTTTCACCTTTAGGCCAATATTTACTCTCGCTTAGAGCGATCACTTCATTTCCTTGAAGGTCGACATATACACCGTAGCTATTGCCTTGATTTTCAACATATTTAACAGTACCTTTAAGCGTATTTTTATCGGCTGTTTTATTGATTTCCAGATGTTCCGGTCGAATTCCAAAGGCAATTCTGCTTGTTTTGCTTTGTTCAACTTGTTTGACCCACATCGGTGACAACTGGAAAGACTGATTACCGAACATTATTTTCCCATCCAAATAGGTCACTTCTACCACGTTAGTCGGTGGTGAACCAATAAATTTAGCCGTAAAGATATTGGCCGGTCGATGATAGACGTTTTCCGGAGTATCCAGCATTTGCAATTTGCCCTCGTTCATTAAGGCAATCCGCTCGCCCACTGTCATTGCTTCAATTTGGTCATGGGTAACATAGACAATCGTTTGTCTATACAGCTCGTGAATTTTAACCAATTCTTTTCTTGCTGAAACACGTAATTGTGCATCTAAATTCGATAACGGCTCGTCTAATAAAAAATAGTTCGATTTTTTTACAACAGCTCTGGCTAAAGCAACGCGTTGTCTTTGGCCGCCTGACAAATCTTTTGGCAACCGATTTTCATAGCCTTCGAGCTTTAACATTTTCAAGGCTGCATCCAAACGATTCCTGGTTTCACTCCTGGGAACTTTTTGAACCCTTAATCCATAAGTAATATTATCAACGACATTCATGTGGGGATATAACGCATAATTCTGAAAGACCATTGCAACATCCCGCTTTCCGCTTGGAACATCATTTACTACTCTGTCATTCATATATAATTCGCCAGAAGTAATCTCTTCCAGACCTGCAATCATTCGTAATGTTGTGGACTTCCCACAGCCGGAAGGGCCTAAAAGAATTAATCTTTCCCCTTCCTTTATGGTAAAATTCAAGCCTTTTACCACTTCTGTTTTCCCATATGATTTCCATACATTTTCAAAGCGAATTTCCTTCATTTTCATCCCCCGCTATTTTATTCCTGAAGAAGTAAACGTCCCGACAATATATCTTTGAAAAGCCAAATACAATGCTAACGGAATGATCATTGTGATGACAGACACTGCCATCGCTACAGTAAAGTTCGTTCCTCCCTCTGAACTGATATACATTTGCAATGCTAAAGGTAGCGTGAAGTTGTCTGTCGTCTTTAAAATCAACACTGGCCAAACGTATTCATTCCACGAACTAATAAAGAACCAAATCCCTGTTGACGTTACCGCTGGTTTAATGAGCGGAAGGACAATATCTCTCATAATTTGAACATGACTTAAATTGTCTAGCCGGGCCACCTCGATTAATGACATGGGGATTGTTTTCATCGACTGCCTCATTAAAAAAATCCCAAGTGCATCAGCAAGCTGCGGTAAAATGACTCCCCAGATACTATCCGTTAAACCAATCTTAGAAATAATTAAATAGTTTGGAATCATTGTCACTGTAAATGGGATAAAGATCGTACTAATTAACACAAAGTACAAAACCGTTTTGCCTCTAAATTGAAAATAAACAAAGGCATACGCTGCTAAAAACGATGTAATCACTTTAAAAATTGTGACAACTGCAGCAATGATAAAAGTGTTTACCGTGATCTGAATCGCTGGTAAGCTATCAAAAAAGGTTTGATAGTTTTCTAATGTAGGTTGAATAGGAATGATATTTAAAACGTTATTATAAGCATCCTGTAATGATTTAAATGAGGAGCCCACGGCAAAAATAATCGGGAATATCAAAATAAAAATTGTTGCGATAAAAATGAGATGCCAAGGTATCGACACGAAGCGTTTAATTTTCATAATAGATACCTCTTTCAACAAACTTAATTTCGATGAGTAAAAGAACAAGAAAGATCACCATTGTTAAAATAGACAATGCCGCTGAATGACCTGTGCGATACAGTACGAATGCTTCATGATAAGCATGGTAAATAGCATTTGAACTGGCATAATTCGGGCCGCCTTGGGTAATGACCTTTATCGGTGTAAATACATACTGGAGTCCTTGTACAATCGTAATAATAAACACATAAATCCCTGTTGCACTGCTCATTGGAAGCACGATTTGAAAAAAGATTCTCCATAAAGGCACCTGGTCCAAACGGGCCGCCTCAATTAACTCTCGGGAAATTCCATTGATGGAGGCGTATAGAACGATGAAATTGTAGCCAAATACCTTCCATGAAGTGATCAAGCTTAATACGAATATGACCCAGCCGTCCATCTTGCTCCAAATCGGCATTTCTAGCCCAAACCAGCCTAGAATAATAGCAACTGGCCCTGAAACAGGATTCAAAATCCATGTAAATAAAATCGAGCCTACTACCAATGAAATAAAGGCGGGCATAAACAACGCCCCTTTATAGAAGCCTTTAAATCGTTTCAAAACCATATCAATAACAAAGGCAAAAACGTATGGGACGACACAATTTAAAACAAGCAAGATAGCAATATAGATAAATGTGTTGCCAAAAATTTTATAAGACTTCGGATCAGTTAGGATATCTATATAGTTCTGCAAACCGACAAATTCTTTTGTAGGACTGATCATATTCCAATCAAAGAAGCTTAAATAAATGGTGTAAATAAACGGCCAAAACATAAAGAAAGCAAATATTAGCAGGGACGGAAATAATAAAAAATAAGCTTTCCAATTCTCTCTATTGAATCTTTTTACACCTGTTGTAAGAGCACTCATTTTTCCTATCCTCCAACCTTTCATGATAAAGAAGCCGGTTTAGGCTCCCTTACCATATCCTCGATCACTGTAATAATTCGTTAATTTGTTGTTCTGTTGCCTTTAAACCTTCTTCAACTGAAATACTTCCCCCAAGAATCTGGTCGCGAACATCGAGCAACAGCTGTTCTGCCTGCAAGCCTGCATCCCCAGGGAATGATGTCCATGGAACAACGCCATCCATCTGTTCAATGGCTGCATTCATCATCTCATTTTCAGCCAAGAAATCTTTCAATCCGTTTTCTGCTTCGGCAACATCTTTACGCGGTGGCACGTATCCCGTACCCTCAGTCCATTTAGCCACCGATTCCACACTATAAAGAAACTTCATAAACTCCCAGCCAGCTTTCCTCTGCTCCTCATCCTTTGCTGTAATAGCTAACATCGCACCACCTGCTGGAAGCTTTGGAGATTTCCCTTCCCATGCTGGTGATTTTATCGCTGCCACATCAAATTGAGAGTTCGATTGGACATTTGAGCGCTGAGCAATAGTGGTATATAACATCGCTACATTTCCATCAATAAAGCTTTGAATCCCTTGATCCCAAGGCAGGTTCGGCGCTGATTGGTCTTCTAACACCATGTCTGCCCATAATTGATAAGCTTTTATCCCTTCTTCAGAGGCGAAAGTTGCTTTTCCATCCGTAATCATTTTCGCACCATTACTTTCTAATAAAGCTTGTGTTGCCCAGTTATCTGCAGGCTGTTGGATGTATACTCCAAATTTCCCTGTTTGCTCTTTAATCGTTTTGGAGAACTCCTTCACTTCTTCCCATGTCTTTGGACCGTTCTCGTCCAACCCTGCTTCTTTTAAAAGATCCCTGTTGATATATAGGACCGGTGTGCTTAATGAATAAGGGATCCCTATTTGTTCACCATCTGGACCTTGTGCTAAAGCTAAAACATTACTCAAGAAATAATCCTCTAAAAACGTTTTGTCCTCCGGGAAATACTGATCAATAATTGCTTGAGGTGATGAATATTCAAAGTTGTTAGCAAAGTAATTTAAAAAGGACCATCCTACCTGCACGATAGCCGGTGCTTTTCCAGCAGCAGCTTCTGCCTGAAGGTTTTGCATCAATCCCTTATACATATCTGGATTAAATTTAGCGATTACTTCCGTTGTCTCGCTCTGAGCATTAAACTCTTTTACCAATTCATCTACTGTTTTTCCACCTTGCGTCTCCGCGTTAACATGCCAATACTCAATAACTGTTTTCCCACCTTCATTTGAAGTCTTGTTAGCAGTTGTTTCTTCCTTTTTCCCACAAGCGGAAACAACAAGCAGGACTGCTACAAATGTGAATAAAATAACGAGCTTTTTCATCTTTTCCTTCTCCTTTTTGTCTAGTAAATTTTTTATTCGTACGAAATAAAAGCTTGTTCACAACCACCTCACAAAAACGCACGCAAAAAAGACCTCAAATAAAATGTATATATGAATCTATACATTTAATAAGAGGTCTCTCTGTTCGCACCGATTATCTATTCACTTGATATCTTCACTATAGAAAGAATTTATTAATAAGGTATTTATTTATCGTAAAATTTTTGTAAAATACTAAAATGATCTATTTTTAAAATTTAATTCCCACATTTCCGCATTAGAGGTTGTAATCGCCAAGGCTCCATTATTTAACGCCTCTTCTGCATGTTCAGACTGATTTAATAGACCACCTGTAATAATGGGCACAGGTGATACTTTTGCTAGTCTTCTTAAAAAATCCGGTGCCCTGCACGGCATGATCTCTATCATATCTGAAATAATTTGCTTTTGATTGGCGTCCTTTTCCAAATTTTTAAATACTTCTGTATCAATTAGAAAGACCCGTTGAATCACGAATAGTCCACTCAATTTCGCTTTTTTAATGATTGCTGATTTAGTCGTCACAATGGCGGTCGGCTTTACATTTCTCTTAATAAATTCAATTCCATCCCGATCCATTTGTAATCCTCCAATTTTGTCTACATGGAGGATGACAGGAAGACCATGGGATTGAATAAAATCGACATATCTTTTTACCGTTAATATCGTCCCCGTCATTAACAGCACTGCACTTAAATGCTCCTTATTTGCCAGCGCACGCTCGATGAATTTTGGCTCTTTGACAGCAGCCACCATTTTGTATTCTTCCAGTCTGCTTCTTAATACCATTCCTTCCTTTTTCTCTCCCATGCTCCTTGTCCTTTCTGTTTTATATAAACCTTGCTTGAACCTATGGTAGCATAAATTGTTTTTGATACACATACAAGGGAAAAAGTCAGTAATCATATCTGAAGCGGAAAATTCATATATTGTAAGTTTTATTTTATTAATTGATGTTCTCATCTTGCAGCAGCTTAATAGATAAAAGCAGAGTCCTATTGAAGCTGGACTCTGCCTTTCTTTTTGATTGCTGCCCTATCATGGATTCATTTTGCTATTAGCGTTTATTTAAAATAAAAATGGCTCCACCATATCCTAAAATACACCATATCAATAAATTAATGTAATTACCCAGACTTGCATCAAAAGTAGAAGCAGCCAAGGACGCCCGCATCACTTCTGCCATTGAGTAAATTGGCAAGAATTCGTGCAGCACTTGAAGCCATTCCGGGAGTCTATCCATCGGATAATTGACCGGGGAGAACATCAATGAAAAAAATACAACAATTTGTGACACACTCAGCGACGCTACCGGCGATAACAAATATGAAAACCCATAGCCAACACCAATGGAGGTTAAAGCAATCATTAATAAAGCAGGAACGACTGTCCAAGATAGATCATATCCTGGATTAAACATAAGATGGGCAACAATCGTCGAAACAACAATTCCCGGAATGGTTATCAATAATCCAAGAATCGTGTCGGCCCCAAGAATAACAGAACGGTTGACTGGCCACGTGCGCATAAAGTTCAAGTATCCATCAGATTTAGCGCTGCCAATTTGCTGAGGCAAAATAACTAATCCTGAAAAGATGAGAATAATGGTTGGAGCTCCTGTTGTGAGAAAAAGAATGGTATCTGTATCGGGGCTTGGAATCATGTAAGTGAAGCCAATCACGATCCCTATTGAGATTAGTATTTGGATTAATGTCATAAAGATGAGAAAGCCAGCATTTCTGAAGAACTGAATTTGAAAGACGTACTTGTAGGCACTTAATCCATTCATGACACTCCCTCCGTCTTTTTGGAATTTAAAGCAATATAGGCATCCTCGATCGTTGTTGGTGAGATCGAATAATCAACAACCAGCCCCCCGTCCACTTGGTCAGTGATCCAGTCAATCGTTGGCGATATCCTGGATGGATCCATCGAAAACAATAAACGTGAACCATTTCGGCGTAAAGAATGCGCCCAATCTGGGACGCTAACTTCTTCTATTTCATTAACTAAACTTAGCTCGATCCGCACTTTATTACTTACTGAACCTTTTACCTCTCTCGGAGTTCCTTGCGCTAAAAATTTCCCGTGACTTATAATCGCTAAACGATCAACTGCTTTTTCTGCCTCAAGGACATTATGAGTAACGAGAATAACTGCCGTTCCTTGATCAGCTAAACTGCGGACTACTTGCCATAGATAACGCCTGCGCACAGGATCCACATCATTCGTCGGTTCATCCAATATGACTAATTGCCCTGGAACGACAACCGCCATGCAAAAAGCTGTAAGTCTTTGGGCACCTCCTGATAGCTTCACTCCTTCTACATTTGCCCACTCCGTCATATCCAACGCTTCGAATAGTTCATCAACCCGTTTCGGATTGAAACCTTTTCCCGCTCTCATTTTACCCATTAAAGTAACAGCCTGCTTTGGCGTTAATGAGCCTAAAGGAACTTGGGATTGCGGCTGTACTGAACAAATGGAACGAGCATGAGCTGGTGCTTTAAGTACGGATTTTCCTAAAAGAAGTATCTCTCCATGATCCGGGGTTAATAAACCAAGGATTTGATTGACTAATGTCGTTTTTCCAGCCCCATTTTGTCCAAGCAGCCCAAACACTTCTCCCTCACTGATCGTAAATGATAAGTGGTCATTCGCTATTTTCCCCTTACCTCTACTAGAGAAAGCTTTTGTTACATTCTCCACATTAAGAATCATCGTCTCTCTCCCTTTGCTGATTGTTAACGGTAAAAACACGTTCGATAAAATGGACTACATCTTTATCCATAGGATAAAAAACAATCCCCTCCTCCATGTTTTTCAATGCCCCCCACATACTCCCAAGTAAATTTTCATCACAATCAAACATTTTCTCTGCTTGATTTAGCCATCTTTCAGCTAATGCCCGCGCTTTATCTGAGGTTGGTTCAAGATCAAGATGATTCTTAATATCCTTGATGCACTCTATCCACTCTTGGATATCTTCTTTACTCATATTCGTTGCATTCATTTTCATTACTTTTTTCATTTCTTCTATATTCAAATATTCCTTATACTGCTCCAATGCCTTTTCCGGGTCTTGTTGGTACAGTTGAATAATACTAAAGATAATGGGCCAGCTTACTTCCCCTTCAAGTTCAATAGAATACAATATGCCATTAAGAGTATGCTCTAACACCTTTAATCGCTCTTGTTCCTTTTTCACCAAATTTAATTGCTGTTGGATTGACTGTTCCCAAGTCGGATTTGAATTCTCCACGATGACCTTGATTTTATCCAGTGAAAATCCCATGTATTTTAGTGCTAAAACACGTTCTAGTTTCATTAAATCATCGTCATTATATAAGCGATGGCCCCCACTCGTTTTAGCTGATGGTTTGATTAAACCAATTTCATCATAATAATCAAGCGTCCTCACCGTCACCCCCGTGTTCTTAGACAATTTTCCTATCGTATACATGACCCACCTCCCATTGTTTCCTTAAGTATAAAACCACACGTAACGTTGTGTTCAAGAGTAAATTTTAAAAAACGCCAAGATCCTTTTGAGATACAATATGTTAACAAAGCTATTTAAAATAAATTTAATATCAAATACACGGCCATCGTCCAAATAATAATTGCTGAAACTTGATTCACGCGCTTTAAAAGGACCTGATTATTCCTTAGTTGTCCAATTCCTCGACCTAATAAAGCCAAGGAAAAAAACCAAACCCAGGAAACAAAAATACAGGCCACCGTAAAAAGCCACTTCTCCTGACCTGAATAGGCAAGGGAACTTGTGCCAATCACCCCGATCGTATCCATAATCGCATGGGGATTGAGCAATGAAACGGATGCTGCGAAAGCAATTTGCCTTCGGGCGGAAAACTGTTTTTGACTGTCCCCCTTCTCTTCAGGAGCACTTCTCCACATAACAAATCCCATATATATCAAAAAGAAGAAGCCGATAATAAACAGTAAATTCCTTAACCACTCAAAATTTAGCACAACCACTGAAACACCTTGCACGGCTAAAAGAATAAGAATAGAATCACAAATTCCAGCTGTTATGATGGCTGGAGAAGCATGGATCAGTTTCTTATGAGCAGCCCCCTGGTTGAAAATAAAAATATTTTGAACTCCTAAAGGTAAGATTAGCCCGAACGCTAAAAGAGTACCATGAATAATTGCTTGCACGCTGTTGTTACCTCCTCTTTTTTTCTCTAGAGTACTTCAACAATAGCTTTCTGTCTGCAACCAATTGGATGGTCTATAACCCAACCAATCTGTTAAAATGGAAGAAAGCAAAAACGGAGGTTGCATATGCGGGACATTCATTGGAAGCCAGACAAAAACTCTGTTATTCCGTTGCATCAGCAAATCTATGATTATTTAAAAGGAAAAATTATAAATGGGGAATGGACAGTCGGTACAAAAATCCCAACCCAAAGAAGCTTGGCACAACAGTTTGAAGTGAATCGAAGTACGATCGTTTACGCACTTGAAGGATTGATTGCTGATGGCCTGTTGCAATCAAAGGTAGGTAGTGGGACGGAAGTTCTTAATAACACTTGGAGTCTCCTTACTTCAATGCCGCCTCCCGATTGGAAAAGCTATGTTAATTCAGGAATCTACAAGCCGAATATTGATATCATCCAAGAGATCAATCGCTCTGAAGCTGATCCAACTGTCATCCGATTGGGAACTGGCGAGCTGTCTCCCGAGCTATTGCCAAATGAGCAAATGCTAAAAATATTTCAAGATACCCAAAAGGAGAATCTATCTCTTGGCTATGTTGAACCTAAAGGGCGCTTTTCATTACGGCAAAAAGTGAGTGAATATTTACGAGCTAAAGGGATTGTCGCCTCCCCTGAATCCATTCTGATCGTTTCAGGCGGGCTACAAGCATTGCAATTAATCTCAATCGGGCTGCTAGAAAGGGGAGCGACGATTCTTCACGAAACGCCCTCCTATTTAAACTCCGTGCACGTATTCCAATCAGCGGGAATGAATTTGCTTGGAGTACCGTTAGACCAAGAAGGGGTTATATTTGAGAAAATTGAACAGTTGAAACGACAGCATCGCGCTGCTCTCTTATATACAATCCCAACCTTCCACAATCCAACAGGTATTGTTATGTCTGAACAAAGGCGGCAGGAATTATTAAAGGTCTGCCAAAAAGCAGCTCTTCCCATCATTGAGGATGACGTGTACAGTGATTTATGGTTCGATAGCCCGCCGCCACTGCCTTTAAAGTCACAGGATACTCAAGGAAATGTTTTATATATTGGTAGTGTCTCAAAGATATTGAGCCCTGGGCTGCGAATAGGCTGGATCGTCGGACCTGAACCTGTTATCGACCGTTTGGCTGATATTAAAATGCAAACTGATTACGGCTCAAGCTCCCTTTCCCAATACGCAGTAGAAAAATGGCTAAGCAATGGTTTGTTTACTGATTATGCAAAAAGAATAAGAACAAAACTAAGAAAAAGAAGAGATTTTACTGTACACATTCTAGAAAAATATTTTTCGAATTTCGCAACTTGGTCTATTCCAAAAGGGGGTTTTTACATCTGGCTCAAACTGACAACAAACGCATCCACTCGAAAACTATTCGAACTAGCACTTCGAGAGAAAATATTGCTGAATCCCGGACTAATCTACGATAAACTTGACGATGATCATCTGCGCATATCCTACTCATATGCTTCCTTTGAACAACTTGAAAGAGGACTCATTCGTTTATCAGAGCTTATTGCTCACCACACTCCAAAGTTACGGTAACTTCAGTAACTTTGGAGTGCTTCATCCAGCATCGCTGCGGTGCAAAGGAGAAATCGCCTTTTTAAAAAGGTTGGACAATGTCCTAATTCAAATTAAGTCAAGTAAGCTTATCTTACCTTTATCCCCATCTCATGCTTGAGAAGCCACTCTTTTCTCCATAAACCACCTGCGTAACCAGTCAATTTGCCATTTGAACCAACAATGCGATGACAAGGGACGACAATACTTAATTTATTTTGTCCGTTGGCACGTCCAACGGCTCTAACGGCGTTTTCCTTTCCAATTGAAACCGCAATATCTTTATAGGTAGCCGTTTCTCCATAGGGTATTTTAGTCAAAGCGGTCCACACTGTTTTTTGAAAATCAGTCCCTTTGCAAAGATAGGGAAAGGCAAAGTCTTGCCGGCTTCCACTAAAATATTGCTCAAGCTGATGAAAACAATCCAGTAATGGATTTGGAAGGTTATCATCGGCAAAATGTTCCAGTGTATCTTTTTCAGAAAACAAAATCGAGTAGATTCCTTCTTCATTGCCAAAAATCTCAATGATTCCAATTGGTGATTCGTAGTCTAATTGATATCGTTTACTCATATAAGGACCTCCACAAATAAAAGGTAGCATAGGCTTGCCACCCTTTCCAGTTCATTGCCATTTCCTCTATTTCCTCTATCGTCGGTTTTCTCTCCAGCGCCAATTGTTTCTTTAATGCTTGATGAAGACCAACATCAGCAAGAGGAAAAGCAGATGAATGATGAAAACACTTCATCATGACATAATCTGCCGTCCATGCTCCCACACCGCGAATATCCAACAGACGCTCATAAATTTCATGGGAATGCTCCGTCTGAAGCAATCTTTCTTTTGACAATTGCCCCGCTGCCATCAATTTCGCAATCCCAATGATATAATCAGCTTTCCTAGCGGTAAATTGAAGAGCTCTCAAATCTTCCACCTGCAATAATGCGACCGTCGAAACGTCAGGAAAAAGCCAGTACGTATATCCATTAATCTCATAGCTTTCTCCAAAATGTTCAACGAAACGCTTCTTTAATGTGTAAGCAAAGGTTAAGTTAATCTGTTGACCGATAATCGCCCAAGTCAATGCCTCAAAGAGCTCTGGAATCCCTATAATTCGCAAACCATTATATCTATCAATGAGCGGCTGCAAAATTTTATCCGTTCTTGCCATTTTATAAAATTCCTCTAGCGGTTTATCCAAATCAAACCACTCCCATATATATGAGACTGCGCCTTTAAGACTGCAATTCGACGGTGTCCCCATAGGGAACTCAACTTTAATGACATGCGGAAAATAGCTGATGTTTAACAAAATGACTTCTTCATCCACTTTTATCAATTTATACAGATGATCATCTTTTATTCGATGCGTCACTTCTTTATCCGATCTCCCTAGGAAAAACAAACACTCTTGAATGTTAAAATTAGGTGGTGGATAAATCTCAATAGATGAGCCTTTAATGATCCAGTTCATGATGACCATCCTTGACTGCGAGTGTACGAAATTCACTTGGTGAGAATTTCTTTAAACTGCGAAATGCTTTGTAAAAAGATGAAGAGCTTTGGAAGCCAACTTCATAGCAAATTTCAAGATTTGTTCGATCGGTTGTGGCGAGAAGATAAGCCGCCTTATCCACCCTAATTTTTTCCAAATAAGTTCTCGGAGTTTCCTGCGTTTCCTGTTTAAACACTCTTTCAAGATAATAAGCACTTAAGCCAGCATGCGCCGCTATATCTTGCAGCTCTAACTTTTGCTTATAATGATTAAGTAAAAACGCTTTAACGTTTTTTACTAATTCCACTTGTGGAGAATGGGCTGCTTCAGGCTGACATCTCTTACATGGCCGATAACCCGCCTTTTCTGCTTCCTTCATATCGTAAAAAAACTCCACATTTATTTTTTTCGGTTTTCTGGAACGGCAGGATGGACGACAATAGATTTTCGTCGTTTTTACCGCCGTAAAAAAGAGACCATCATATTTCCGATCACACGCCATGATCTTTTCCCACATCTCTTCAAAAGTAAGGTTGAGGCCTGACGTCAATATTTCCACCACCTTTTAAATACGATCTAATAAAGAACGGATTATACTTTTATATTGAAGCTTGCATGCGCTTAAACTATTGAACTTTATTTTAACAAGAGCAGACGTGCATTCTCGTCCTTATTCTTGCTCTTATGGTCTGAAAATGAGCAATTATTTTCATTTCTTAACTTAAGTCAATGAACTAAAATCACTCCTCATGATATACTCTCTTCAGCATCTACAGGAGAGTGATACAATAACAAAAAAATGTCCCTTCGGAAGCAACAAAGTAATTTCTAACACAGCCTTGTAGGACAGAATAACATTTATTCGCAACTTCTCCTTGCTTCAGAAGGATTGTATTTTTCTCATATGTCACTATAACCAGTTCCTGCAAGATCGCCTGTATTTCTTCCTCGTTTAAGGAGCAACTTACTCATTTTCATTACCTGACTCTAGTTTATCCTAGTCAATAAATAGATGAAATCAATTTCATACCAACGCACCTTTATTTGTAAGAATATGTTAAAATAAAGATTATTGGTTTAGGAGTGCTGGTCCATGTTGAGACGTATCATTGAATTACTTTTAACCTGCCTTATATTCTATCTCTATTTCAAAATTTTAGGCTTCATTTTTAATAGTTTTGTACCCTTTACCCCAACTACAGATTTCATTGCTCTAGTTTTAATCATTCTCCTTTTTCCTTTGTCCATTCTAACGGTATATGGAATGGCAAGAGTACTTCAAAAAAATAAATTGGCACCTATACAAACTCTGCCATTTTTAAGAAAGCGAGATGAGAGAGATGCTTAAAAATCTTCTATTTGCGCCAATTATTTTAGTTATTCTATTATCGGGCTGCGGGAGTAATGAAACGGTTCAAACTGAGAATCGAGAGGCTTTTTCAAATCACATTGAGACCAATACGGTCGAGGAAAGAAAGCTTGAGGGGTTGAAGAACGTAGAAAGAAAACTAGTAAACTTTCTCGTTGAACAATTAGATACGACAACAGATTCAGTTTCATTAGTCGCCTCTGAACTAGGTGAGGGAAAGTTATCTCTCTCTATCATTTTGGATTTAGAACAAAATGTTGATGAAGCGTCGATGCAAACATTACAAGAAATGATGATCAATATCATTGAAGAGGAGAAAAATGTAACTATTAATCAAAACGATATTGTCATTGTGGACGGTAATAACCAACCACTTAATTAGAAGGAGACACTATATTTCAATAATTTTCTGTATCGGTGATGACAAGCTGAGGACTGGGATCAGTGTGTAGGCTGATAAACTATGCACTCCTTTACCTATTTCCCAGCACATCAGCTAGCGCATGTAAGGAGGCATAGTCTTTAATATGATAAACCCTTCCATCCTTTTGCATGTAACCTTTCTCACAAAATTGCGTGAGGACATGCAATAAATGACGGTAAGAAACACCTAAATAATCACAGACGGCTACATGCTTTTCTTTATATACTCCTTCATCAGCTGTTTGCAGGATAAAATCAGCAAGCCGATTTTCAAGTGGAAAAGCGAGGCTTTGCGAATACTTCGCTGCCATTACCGAGGCCTTGACGCTGAGAAACTTCGTTAGTTCACGTAAAAATTTTGCATCCTCTAACAGCTGTCCTCGATAGCGATGGATCGGAAGCGCAAAACAAATCGTTTTCGTTGAGGCCTGAATCCCCTTTGTATAATAAACATCATTCAATAATTCCATTTCCCCAATATACTCATTAGCATTGATAAAATTAATCAATGATACCTTTCCATTTTGATGGGTGATATATATTTTCGCCTTTCCCCCAATAACATAAAAAAGAAAATCCGGTCTCATTCCTTCTTGAATGTTCCATTCGTCCCGCTTATACTCACGTACTTCGATAAACTCTTCAACAGGAAAAGAGAATAAATGGGCGATAGAGTGCTGTTCCATAAAGTATTGTTTTTTCTTTCCTTTGTATATTTCCATTTTCCACCTCAAAAACATGAGATATCTCATATTATTACATCTTTATTCCATGATATCATGCAATCATGAAGGAGGATATACATGAATACACAACGCTGGATGAGTACACAATTTTTTACTTTTTTTATGACATGGGGGGTTTTCCTACCTTATTGGTCAGGATGGATGATTTATACAAAAGGAATTACCGTTTCCGAGGCAAGCTTAATCATGAGCTTTGGATTACTGGCAAGAGGGCTTTCTACCTTATTTGCTTTCCCTTATTTATCAGAAAGAGTCAGCAGCAAAACTTTATTGAATATTGCTGGAATTGGTACACTTGTAGCAATCCTCTGTTATATTCCGGCAGACTCCTTCACAAGCTTGCTTATGATAACAATTGTTTTGCATGTTTTTTATCCAACATTGATGCCAGCCCTTGATACTGCTGCTGGAATTCTTGTTCAAAGTAAACAGTTGAGGCATTACGGCAGAAGTCGCCAGTGGGGATCGATCGGATTTATCTCCATCGGAATGGTATTAACGATATTTACAGGGATTCTTGGCGATGAAGTGATTTATTGGGCACTATTGCTCGGAATAATGGGATTTGTCGCTCTCGGCTTTTTGAATGCACCTGTTATTTTAACTTCAAAGCCTAAAATCGAGCCGTCGCAAAAAGTGGGTCTGCTCCAATTATTTCGAATTAAACACTTTAGCTTAGTTCTCACAATTGTGATTTTATTGCAGGCCGCCCATGCTACCTATTACAACTATGGCTATATTTTCCTGCAAGACATTCATGCGCCTGTATACTTAATTGGTCTTATTCTAAATATTGCTGTCATTGCGGAAATCATCTTTTTTTCTATGGCAGATCGAAACTTTGAAAAGTTTTCTGTCGGCTCTTTGCTGACCCTTTCAGCTATCGGTTCAACCTTGCGCTGGATATTAGTCTTTACATTTCCAAATGTCCTTGTCTTCTGTCTCGCTCAAACTTTGCATGCCTTCTCATTTGCAATGGGACATTATGCCTTTATGAAATACTTAATCAAAAATATCCCCCATGCTCAGATTCCAAAAGCACAGGGTGTCTATTCCGCGCTTGCTCTAAGCTGGAGTACAGCTGTTTTCACTGTATTCGGCGGCTTTTTATACGAGATCGAACCACGATATGCTTTTATCGGAATGATTGCTTGTACCATACCTGGACTGCTCATTGCACTTGTGTACAGGAAGTTGGAGCATAAAAAAGAAGTATTAGCATCCACATAATATTAAACAATACAGTTGATTATGCATTTGAGGCTTATTTTGGCTCTGACTCGACGAAACGAGGGAGAGGACAAGCTTTCTCCCAGCATTTCATCAAAGTCAGAGCTATCTTTTTTGCATAGCTTTAATGACGTGAGAAACTAAGATTCTTACGAAAAGAGCCAAAAATCAACAGAATCAAGAAGCATAGCATACTTTAGAAACTGAAGATTCCTTTCTTTAAACAAAGAAATAGCCATAACCTCATAATCCAATCTCATGACCACCTTGAATATTCTTATAAATTATATACCCTCTCATTATTACAGCAATTCTTTGATATATTATAAAAAATAATAACAGCCAAGTTTATGAAGATTTCGTAATAATTTTAGATATTACTGGAAATTAATTGACAATCGTCTAAATATAATGGTAAAAATAACTAAACATACCAAATAAAAGAAGTGTTATAATGCTTTAGAAAACCTATCTTTTTTTAATTTCTCTCACCCTCATAATTAGCTTACTAGCCCTTACAGCAAGTTTTGCTTACTATTAACATATTAACACTCAAAAAAACAAATTTAATGCCCATATCAAACCAATACTGAAGGCATCCAAATTATGGATATTGTTAAAAAAATTTTGATTGGGAATTTACATGGTAAGTCCTTAAGGTATATTGCTCACATACCTTTGTACAAAAACTAAAAAGGAATCTAGCTATCCATGGTGATAGAGTAGTTGCTTTAAATGCGACTGTAGCATACTTTTTGAGTCCTCCCAGATGGGTAACTAGCTTATTGCTGCAGTAACTGGAATTGGTGTTTGGATTTTCGTTAGTAGAGATAAAAACAGAGGCATGATTTTAACTATTAACTATTTGTTCCGACTGCATGGTATTCTGCATGCTAAACAAAATTAAAAACAGAGGTCTTTTTGGCTCTGTTTTTTAATTTGTTATAGTGTTATCAATATATAAGTATAATAAAAAAGGAGGACTACATATGATAAAAAACAAAGTAGCCTTATTTTGGTTTATCATTGCTATTATACTGTTAAGCATAGGTATTATAAAATTTTTATAGATCTTTATTATTTAAAAACCTCCTCTTCTGTACTGCACCTCAAAAGTTAGAGTGAAAACTAACTTTTAGGGGTGCAGTTTTATGATTAAATAAAGTGAAAAATATTTTTCCACCTTGGTTGCAATTCCTTGTACTCTAATAGAATCTTGCAAATGATAATACATCTACTACATTCAAGGAAAGATCGGTTCATTCAAATGTAAAAATTGCTGCCAACAACGCTGTTTCCTTGGATGAACTTCGCATCCCGTTGGAATTACGGCTTTTCATTGATTAATTGTACTCCGGTTGAGAGGAATTGCGCTGATTTAGTTCTTGATTGCGCATGCATCAAGGATGATTGCGCCGCTTTCGCACTTGATTGCGCATAGATCGGAGACATTTGCGCCGTTTCAACACTTGATTGCGCATAAACCATCGCGAGCGAAGCAAATCGTTTTTTTTCGTTTCGGTGTTCAATGCGAACGAGCCCTTAACACCAACTTCGATGACATTACGTTTGGAGCAGTTTCTCCATTTGCGCAGGCTGACCTCGTTTATTCGCACAATGAATGCGGAATTTTTGAAGGTATGTAGATGCCCGTAAATGACCAAATAACCAAAAGCAAGGGAAGAAACAGTTCTCCCCTTGCTTTTTAGCGGTGTGGCCACAATAATATTTGTGCTTTGTGATAAAATTTAAGATTTCAGCCCTTTTGGCGTTACTTTGTCTTCGAGTTTCTTTAAAGCAAAATCAAAGACAATGGCTAATATGGCTGCCGGAATTGCACCAGCTAAAATCAAGTTTTTATCCATGACGTTTAGTCCTCTTGTGATTAAATCTCCAAGTCCGCCAGCGCCAATAAAGGTTGCAAGAGCGGCAACTCCTATCGTTAATACGGTTGCTGTGCGGATTCCCGCCATGAGGATAGGCAATGTCAATGGCAGTTCAACCATAAATAGGATTTGCCTTGACGTCATCCCCATGCCTTTTCCTGCATCAACTAAAGCAGGGTCCACTCCTAATATTCCCGTATACGTATTGCGTAAAATGGGGAGCAGTGCATAAAGAGTTAAGGCAATAATCGCTGGGACCTTTCCAATCCCAAATATAGGGAGCATAAATCCGAGCAATGCAAGGCTGGGGACAGTTTGAATAATGGCCGTTACGCCAATAATGGGTTCGGCCAATTTTTTATATCTTGTTAAAATGATTCCAAGTGGAACAGCGATTGCGATCGCAATCATCATCGCAATTCCCGCTAAAAAAATATGTTCCTGAAAAGCAGTCCAAATATCCGATTTACGATTAATAAATGTATTGATTAAATCCATATTATTGATTCCCTCCACTACTATGATTCCACTCCGCAAGCCCTCTCATCATACTGGAGCGAGTAACGACTCCGATTAGCTTATTTTCCTCCAACACCGGTATCGTTCCGATATCACTGCCGTGGAAAAGCTCCGCCACATCTGTTACGACGGCATCAGCACTCAGCGTCTTGATATCTGTTTGTATAATATCGGCCACTGTTAAACTCTCATTTTTATAGTTTTCATCAAGCTTCTTAAGAGAAACGGCACCATAAAAGGTTTTTCGCTTATCAGTAATAAATAAACTATCTACTTTCTTCTCTTTCATCAGACGAAACGCTTCTGCTAACCCGCGCCTTGGCGAAGTTGTAACCACATTGAAATGCATGAGATCGGTTACCGATGGGATCATGGACGTTCCTTGGTTCAATCGTTCTTCACCTATAAATCCCTTTACAAACTCATTGGCAGGATGGCGCAAAATTTTATCTGGAGTGTCGATCTGAACAATTTCCCCTTTTTTCATGATGGCAATTCGATTGGCAATTTTAATGGCTTCGTCCATATCATGGGTTACAAAAACAATCGTTTTCTGAATCTCCTCCTGCAAACTGACGATATCATCCTGAAGCTGTTCTCGGCTTATCGGATCAAGCGCACTGAACGGCTCATCCATCAAAATAATTTCAGGCTCTGCCGCAAGTGCACGAATTACACCGATTCTCTGCTGCTGCCCGCCGCTTAGCTCAGACGGAAAACGATGTTTAAAAGTGGAAGGATCTAAACCAACTAAATCCAATAGTTCATCTACTCTCTTGCTATATCTTGCTTCATCCCATTTTTTCAACCTTGGAACGAGCGCAATATTTTCTTCAATCGTCATATGGGGAAATAGACCAATCTGCTGAATAACATAGCCAATATTTCTTCTTAGCTCAACTGGGTCCATCTTTGAAATATCTTCTCCGTTAATAAAAATCTTCCCTGCCGTCGGTTCGTTCAACCTATTTATCATTCTCATCGTCGTCGTTTTTCCGCAACCACTTGGACCGATGAGCGTGACTAATTCGCCCTTATGAATCTCTAAATTTATATCATTTAATGCCATGAAATTATCCTCGTATTTCTTTGTAACATGTTCAAATTTAATCATATCGATCCCTCTCTGCTTTTGATTTTCACATGATTTTTTTGATAAAAGAAGCTGTGTACATTAGTCACACAGCCTTTAGCTTCATGAGCAATCGATTATTCGATTAAGCCTTCTTCTTTTAAAAATTCAATTGCAATATCCTTTGGCTCTTTTCCCTCTAAATTAACTTGGCCATTTAACTCTCTCATTCTTTCATCTGTCAAAGTGCCTGCCAACTCATTAATAACGTCTTCAAGTCCTTCATTTGCATCCAATACTTCCTGGCGCACAATTGGTGCAGCGTAATATGGCGGGAAGAACTCCTGATCGTCCTCTAAAATCGCCAATTCATATTGATCGATTCGCGCATCTGTTGAAAAAGCTGTAATGATATCAATCTCTCCATCTTTAGCAGCCGTATATTGCAAATCAGGATCAATATTTCTCTTTACACCGAAATCAAACTGATACGCCTCCGCTAATGCATCAAATCCATCTCCTCTTTCAAAGAACTCTGGATCTGCCCCGAATGATAGCTCTGGTGCAACTGCAGTCAAATCAGAATATGTCTGCAATCCCAATTCGTCGGCAAGCTCTTCTCTTAACCCTAAAGCATACGTATTATTAAATCCTAGCGGTTCCAGCCAAGCTATATTAAACTCCTCAGCATATCCTTTCTTTGTTGCCTCAAAAATTTCGTCAGGGCTTTGATTAGGTTCATATTCATTATTTAGAACGTTTAAATAGCCTGTTCCTGTATACTCTACATACATGTCAATGTCGCCTTTTTTCATCGCTTCTTGTAATACGAACACTCCACCTAACGCTTCTTTTACTTCAACATCCAAATCCGTCTTTGCCTTCAAGTACTCCGCCATAATATGGCTAAGAATAATTTGCTCTGTAAATTCTTTCCCTGAAATGACAATCTTGCCTGGTTCAGCCTCTCCAGATTTATTCCCGCAAGCAGCAAGCGCAAACATAAGAAGTGCTGTAAATACAATCGTTATGATTTTTTTCATTGTTGTTCCTCCTAAAGTTCCTTATTTCTAGGCAAAGCTTTTGCCTAGCCTATAGGTTTATTGATATCAACAATCAAATGTGAAATATTTGTAGCTAGTAGTAATGGATTTATGACCTGCATATTGTTTTACCTGTTCCACCGTAAAACCAATTTCAACTAATCTTCTACAGTACGTATTTCTTAATAAATGCGAGGTAATTGGAAACCCTAATTTTTCACTATACACTTCAAGGACAAATTGAATAGCGCGTGGCTGCATCTTCCCAGAGCGTTCCGTCACAAATAAAAATGGACTATTTAAATACACTTCTTTTCCAGTAGAACTTCTAACATGAATCCAAGTAAATACTTTTTCAGCCACTTTTTGAGCTAACGGGACTTCTCTGGATAAAACTCCATCGTGAATAACTTGAATGGTATTTTTCGTGACTGCTTCAGTTTGTAAATGACTCAATTCTTCAATTCGCAAACCTGAATACAGCAGCACATAGATAAGAGCTTCATTGCGGGCTTTTTTGAAAGGGTTTTTCTCAAGGGTTAAAATTTGTAGAAGTTTCGATTCTTCTTCGGCAGTGAGCCATTTAATGGGGGTGTTTCTTTTATCTTCATATAGGCGAAGATTTTCTGGTATATTCATTTGAATGTAATGGTTTTTAGTAGCCCATACTAAAAATGTACGTAATACAGAAATCAACTTATTAATAGTGGCAACCTTATAACCTTTTCCAACTAAATGTTCCCGAAATTGAAAAACATCATTTTCTGTAAGTTGCGCCAGCTTTTTTTGCTTAGCCTCAAGCCACGTTTTAAACTGCTTCATCACATGAACATACATCTTTGTTGTACTTGCTTCCTTTTCTCTTCTTTTTAAATCATCTTCATAGTGCCTCAATATTTCCTTCATACATCACACCTTCCAGAAAAGATTCAGCAGATGAACGTAAATTCTATGATGAAAGTGATTCTATGATGAATATTATAGTGTTTAACGTTATGTTAACTCAAACTGCAAATTTTCGAAAAATTCCCATCATGTCATCATAATTGAGAGTGAGCTAAAGTTAAACACTTCATTCTTACATATCCTTGTGAATCCTGAAACATCCTCCCAGATGCTAGCAATCTGAAAATCTAGTTAAAAAATCCAATGAAGAAATTTTCGCAATTTTTTCATTGACTCTCTTCTTGAGAATGATTATCATTGAAGTTGAAAATCATTCTCAAAAAAATAAGGAGTGTCCCTATACTAGCAATCTACATATTGGTTTATCCAAATACGAGATGCCCTCGATAAATGGATTGGGCTTCTAAAATGAACGAATGAATACAAAACATTTAAGAAGGATGAAAAAAATGAGATTAAATCGAAAATGGTCATTATTAAGCGTATTAATCATTTCAGCACTATTCATGATCGTACTAGCTGGCTGTTCGTCTGAGCAAGCAACAACATCTGAAAATACTGATACTGAAAAAACAGAAACACCTTCTTCTGAGGAAGAAAATACTGAATACCCAATTGTCATTGAACATGCCTTTGGAAAAACAGTGATTGAAAGCAAACCCGAAAGAGTAGCAACGGTGCAATGGGCAAACCATGATGTTGTGCTTGCCCTTGGAGTAGTGCCAGTGGGATTCTCCGCTGCAAATTATGGCGTTCAAGATGACAGCGGGCTATTGCCATGGACGGCTGAAAAGCTGAAAGAGCTTGGTGTTGACGATCCAAATGTTTTTCAAGATACAGACGGTCTTGATTTTGAGGCAATTTCAGACGCAAATCCAGATGTTATTTTAGCAGCCTACTCAGGTATTACTCAGGAAGACTACGATATTTTAAATGAAATCGCTCCGGTTGTTCCGTACCAAACGGCACCTTGGCTTACCACATGGCGTGAACAAGTTCTTTTAAATGCAACAGGTATGGGCATGAAAGCAGAAGGTGAACAATTAATTAAAGATACAGAAGAGCTAATTCAAGAAAAAGCGGATCAGTATCCACAAATCAAAGGGAAAAAAGTTGCATGGGTCAACTTCTCAGCTCAAGACATGTCCAAGCTGCATGCCTATACACCTACTGACCCACGCGGTTCCTTCCTAATCGAGTTAGGAATGGAGTATCCTGAAAGTGTTACAAGTGAGATTGCTGATCCTTCAAGTTATTCATTAAATATAAGTGCGGAAAATGCAGACATATTGAACGATGCCGATATTATTATCGGTTACGGGGATGAAAGTTTATATGAAGCAGTTAAAGCCGATCCTTTGCTTGGAAAAATCCCCGCTATTGAAAGAGGCTCCGTTGTATTTATTGGAGCGAGTACACCTTTAGCAGCGTCAGGCAACCCAAACCCGCTTTCAATCGCCTATACGATTGACGAATATTTAGAATTAATTGCAGGAGCTATTGAAAAGTTAAATGACTAGTTCATCTGTTTCAAAAAACAAACCGCTTTATTCACATATTCCGAGGAATTTTCCAATGGTACTGAGCCTTTGTCTTATTTTGCTTGGAACATGTGTAATCGCGTCGCTCGTGCTCGGATCTCGAACGGTCGGTTTAGATGAGCTCATCGCTGGTTTATTTCAACCGGATGTAGACTCTTATGGAGCAAACGTCGTTCGACAAAGAATTGCCCGAACCGTGTTCAGTGTCTTTTGCGGTGCCGCACTCGGTGTTTCAGGAGCGCTTATGCAGGCTGTCACCCGCAATCCCATTGCCGATCCAAGTATACTCGGGGTCAATACAGGCGCAGCACTATTTGTTGTTTGTGGAATTGCGTTCTTAAACATTAGTACAGCGAATCAATATATTTGGTTAGCGATCGTTGGAGCTATGATTACCGCCGTTTTCGTCTACGGAATTGGCTCTATGGGGCGTGGAGGTGCCACGCCTCTTAAGCTTGTCTTAGCTGGGGCGGCGACAAGCGCTGCCCTTTCTTCTCTAGTGAGCGCCATTATCATTCCTCGTTCTTATGTCATGGATCAATTTAGGTTTTGGCAAGTAGGGAGCGTTGGTTCAGCCAATTGGAACGCGATCACTACATTCATCCCCTTTTTGATCTTCGGACTGCTGATCGGAATCCTAGCTGCGTCAGCCCTTAATGCCCTAGCATTAGGCGATGATGTAGCAACAGGACTAGGAGTTCGGACAGGAACATTAAGAATGATTGCAGCCCTTGCTGGAGTTCTTTTATGTGGAGCAACTACTGCATTAGCAGGGCCAATCGGATTTGTCGGACTTTTGTCCACCCACATCATCCGCCTTATTCTCGGTCCTGACTTGCGTTTCGTTATACCGATGGCCGCTCTTTCAGGTGCGATCATTTTAACGATATCAGATGTATTTGGGAGACTGATCGGCAGCCCAGGTGAGCTTGAAGTCGGTGTTGTAACTGCCTTTATTGGGGCTCCGTTACTCATTATTATTGCTATGAAAGCGAAAGTGCGTTCATTATGAAAAATAACTCTGTTGAATTTATTATGTCAGGTCGGCGCCAGAGACGGCGCCGATGGATTCTTGTCACAGCCTTATTGGCAGTGCTTGCCTTTATCCTTAGCTGTACCATGCTTTTATTGGGAAATACAATCTATCCTGTCCAGGATGTGATCCGATCACTATCAGGTGAACAGATTAAAGGAGTTTCTTTTGCGGTCAATACGATTCGTTTGCCACGTATGCTGGCAGGCCTGTTTGCCGGATTTGCTTTCGGGATCGGTGGACACATCTTTCAAACAATGCTGCGAAACCCGCTTGCGAATCCGAATGTAATCGGAATCACTTCCGGCTCCAGCGCGGCTGCTGTTTTTTGCATCCTTATCCTTCATACGAGTAACACAGTCGTTTCCATTGTATCGGTGATCGCTGGTCTTGCCACTGTTATTGTCATTTATCTATTATCTAAAGGGAAAACATTTTCAATTGGACGTCTCATCTTAGTAGGAATCGGAATACAGGCTATGCTTGATGCCTTTATATCCTACCTCCTGCTAAAAGGTGCCCAACAGGATATACCGGCAGCAATTAGATGGCTCAGCGGAAGTTTAAATGGTTCTCAAATGCATGAGCTTCCACCTCTCGTGCTAACCGTTTTTATTTGTACCCCGATAGTATTCGTGTTAGGAAAACATTTAAGTCTATTAGAATTAGGAGAACAGTCGGCCACAACGCTTGGAGTGAATACCGACAGAGCCCGCATTTTGCTAATTGTCAGCTCTGTCTGTATGATCGCTCTTGCAACTGCGACCACGGGCCCAATCGCCTTTGTCGCTTTCCTTTCGGGACCGATTGCAAAAAGACTGGTGGGCGTTGGCTTTTCAAACATGATTCCCGCGGGGCTTGTTGGCGTTAATTTGGTTTTGGCAGCAGATCTGATCGGTCAATTTGCTTTTGAAGTTAGATTCCCTGTTGGCATCATCACTGGAATACTCGGAGCGCCGTACTTGATCTACTTGCTAATCCGAATGAATCGAAAGGGAGATTTATAATGAAACCGACACATCTTTTTCAGGCTGAGCAAATCGTGGCAGGTTATGAAAATAAGACCGTTATTCATGAAGTAAGCCTTGCGATTCCCAGCAATAAAATTAGCGTTATTATTGGTGCTAATGCCTGTGGAAAATCCACACTTCTAAAAACATTAGCAAGGTTAATTAAACCGTCCTCTGGAAAAATCACGCTTGATGGAAGGCCAATTGGAAAAATTCCTTCAAAGGAGCTGGCTCGAATAGTCGGACTGCTGCCGCAATCTCCTATTGTTCCCGAGGGCATTTCAGTTGCAGATTTAGTTGGGCGTGGGCGATTTCCACATCAATCATTGCTTAGTGGATGGACAAAGAAAGATTATGAGGCCGTCGCTGAAGCAATGGAAATCATGAATATTACTGATCTCGCCAATCGAAATATTGATGAACTTTCAGGGGGTCAAAGGCAGCGTGTATGGATTGCCATGGCATTAGCACAGCAAACAGATATATTATTCCTTGATGAACCAACAACCTTTTTAGATATTACCTACCAGGTTGAAATTCTTGACCTGCTCACAGACCTAAATCGCAAATACGGAACGACCATCGTCATGGTTCTTCATGATATCAACCTTTCTGCACGATATGCAGACCATATTTTCGCGATGCACCAAGGACATCTTGTCGCAGAGGGAGAGCCGACAAGGGTGATTACTGACACTTTAATTAAGGATATTTTCGGACTGAACTGTACAGTAATAGCAGATCCAATTTCAGGCTCTCCATCCGTTGTGCCAATCGGAAGATATCATGATAATAGAGGAAAGTAACGCAGCTCTCACCTCTACTAAATGCTGATTAAGGACTATCAACATAAAAAAGCAGGTGAAAAAAAATACCTATTTTTCTCCACCTGCTTTTTCTTCTTTTAATAGATGCCCACAAGTTAACTTCAAAATTCCTTTATTAATTGGGATTGTTTCTGTCTATTCTTTTTATTTTTTATCTAACAAATATCACATTAACATCTATTAGTGAACCTTACCAAAACAATTAACTGATCTTCCTTTTTAAGTGCAAAAGAAAAAAGCTGATTAATTTTAATTAAAATTAATGTTATTATCATAATATTAATTGAGTTAATCTATTATAAATTAGGATTTGGGTGTCTCCGTTCTGAAAACTCCCAATTTTTGACCCTATAGAGAAACGGAGGATAATATGTTTGATTTAGGAACCTTCATAGAGCATTACGGATACACTGCAATTTTTATTACTCTTATTTTAGGGATCGTCGGTCTGCCCTTGCCTGATGAAATTCTACTTACTTATGTAGGATATAATGTATTTTTAGGAACATTGTCACTAAAATATTCACTTATTACTGCCATGGTTGGAGCCATTATGGGAATTTCCGTTAGCTATCTACTGGGACTCAAGCTTGGACTACCTTTCATAAAACGATTTGGACCAAAACTCAACATAACTGAAACAAGGATTGAGTGGGCTCAAAATAGCTTTAAGGCATATGGAGGTTTTTTCCTCATCGTAGGCTATTTTTTACCTGGAGTTAGGCATATCACTGCCTATCTAGCGGGGATGTCCACTTATCGCTATTTTTCCTTTGCACTATTCGCCTCTATTGGGGCCATTATATGGACGAGTAGTTTTATCCTTTTAGGAGTATTTTTAGGTAATAATTGGACGATTGTTGGTAATGTTTTCCATCAAACTTCTAAAATAATTTGGATAGCATTATTGGCATTACTGATATACTTCTATATACGAGCAAACAGAGCGAAATAACAATTTATAGTTGTAAAACAGAAGTACAAGTATCGAGTTCAGTGGTTACGGATGTTGCCCCTTGATCATGTAGTTGGTAGCACCCCTACTATAATCATAAATTATCGGAGTGAATGTGGAATGAAAATTGAACATATAGCAATATGGGTGAATGATTTGGAAGGTATGAAAAAGTTTTATGAAACTTATTTTAATTGTCAATCAAACACTAAATATCACAATCGAGAAAAGAAATTTGAATCCTATTTTCTAACTTTTGAGTCAGGTGCACGATTAGAAATCATGCGTAAAGAAGGAATAAACCAGCATGCTAAAGGGGAAAAAATGGGATGGGCACATATCGCGATTTCCTTGGGGAGTAAAGAAGCAGTTAATCACATAACAGCGAAATTAAAAAGTGATGGTTATCCTACTGTTAACGGCCCCCGTGTAACTGGTGACGGGTACTATGAAAGTGTTGTAGAAGACCCTGAGGGTAATTTAATTGAATTGACTGTTTAATTGATGAATCGATCGTAACTCTTAATAATCGGTTCATGAATAGCAGTGATAGGACAAAAAGCGAAAATAAGCAAGCGTATAAAAGCTTACTTATTTTCGTTTCAACCGACAATTCTCGTTCCATGTACTTCGTCAATTGATAACAAATCGGTTATCGCTCGTAAATTTTCATTTGTGATTCCGCCGCCAGGGAGAATAATGATTCTATTAGCGGCATAATCAATGTATTCCTGAATTCTCGTGACATTGTCTTCTATTTTAGATGTGCCTGAACCACCATGGGTCAAAATCCGTTTGACACCATGTTCAGCCAACCAATCAATTGCTTTAAATTGATGATCGGACAGAATTTGATCAAAGGCCATATGAAAGGTAATATCTACTCCTTGAGCTACCTCTATTAACGAAAGCATCGCCTCTTCATCAATCCAGCTTGCTTCATTTAAACAGCCAAAGACGACCCCATCAGTGCCTAGCTGCTTAAGATGGAGCAGATCCTGCTTCATAATGTCCACTTCTTCATTACTAAAAATGAAATTTCCGCCCCTTGGCCGAACCATGCTCATGACCTTTACGTTTTTACGGTGACAGTAACGGATCGCAGTAGCGGCAACACCCGCACTCACCGTAGTACCGCCAACCGCAAGATTATCGCATAGTTCAATCCGCTCTGCCCCTCTCGCGATCACTTCCGGAACGTTCGTAAAATTCTCCACACAAGCTTCTCTAATCATCATCCATCCACCTTATTTAGCCAGCACCATGGCGCCCTCATCAACAATAACCGTGACATTCGGATGGTTACGTAAAATCGATGCTGGAAAATCCTCAGAAATATCCCCATCAGTCAACCGGGCTATTGCCTCCGCTTTTTGTTCACCAGAAACAAGCAACAGGATTTCTTTGCTTTCCATAATCGTTGCAATTCCCATCGTTAAGGCTTGCGTCGGTACATCATCCAACGTTGGGAAAAATCTCGAATTTGCTTCACGAGTAGAAGCTTCCAATTCAACAACATGGGTCCTACTGCTAAACGGGGTTCCCGGCTCATTAAAACCAATATGACCATTGATCCCCATTCCTAAAATTTGCAAATCAATTTTTCCTGCCTGTCGGATTTGCTTCTCGTACCTTTGACATTCTGCTTCAAGATCAGCAGCAGCCCCGTTTGGCAGATGAACACGTTCAAGCTTAATATCGACATGATTAAATAACTTTTCCTTCATATAGCGATAGTAACTATTCACATCTTCTCGATCCAGGCCGACATATTCATCTAAATTAAAGGTTGTCACATCTTGAAAAGAAACCTTTCCCTCGTTAAACTTCTCAATGATTTTTTGATACAACCCCTCAGGAGTCGAACCTGTTGCCAAACCAAGAACAGGGTTCTTGATACGATTTATCGTTTCAATCATAATAGAGCAAGCTCTCTCACTCATAGCTTGATAATCGTTTACTTTAATGAATTCCATCATTACTCTTCTCCTTTATAAGCAATTTCTCCACGGCAAATGGTATACTTTATCGTCAATTGATCGTCGACAAGTAATAGATCTGCATCCTTGTCCAAAGCAATGCTTCCTTTACGGTCAAAAATCCCCACTTGTTTAGCAGGATTAATAGAGGCCATTTTTACGATATCACCAAGTTCAACTCCAGCAATCGCGAGCATGTTTGCCGCACCATCCCGCATGGATACGATACTTCCTGCCAACGTTCCGTCTTCAAGAACAGCGCGATCCTCTGTTACTTTCACAGGCTGTCCACCAAGCTCATAATCACCAGCAGGCAATCCTTTCGCTCTCATCGCATCCGTAATTAATATGAGTCTGTCACTGCCAACATTTTGATAAACCAGCTCCAACATCTCAGGTGCAACATGGATCCCGTCAGGAATGACCTCGGCATGCAGATCCCTTAACTGAAATGCCGCACCCACCGCACCAATATCACGATGATGAATGCCGTTCATCGCATTGCATAAATGGGTCAATTGCTGAACCCCTTGTGCGACTGCCTTCTGAATTCCAGCAAATCCAGCATCTGTATGTCCGGCTGACACATTAACCCCTATTTCACTTAATGCTTTAATAAAGCAGCCCTCTTGATCCAGTTCAGGTGCCATCGTAATGGTTCGAATTTGATTTCCTGAAAGCTTTTGCCAACGATTAAACTGGCTCAAATTAGGATCTGTAATATACTGCACTGGCTGTGCTCCCGCTTTAGCTTTATTCACATACGGCCCTTCCAAATGAACACCAATAACTTCTGCATGTCCCGGCTTATTTGAATAACGAGCTACATTTTCCAATGCTCTTTCAATATTTTCAGGAGATTGGGTAATGGTCGTTGCCAAAAAACTCGTCGTACCTTCCTTCGGTAAAAGAACTGCCATATCATCCAATGCTTTTTCCGTTGCATCCATCACATCAGCACCATTTGCTCCGTGAATATGAGCGTCAATAAAGCCTGGAATTAAATTCAGATTCGTACCATCAATGACATGAACATCATGAGCGATGTTAGCAACAGGTCTTTCTTCTATCTTTTTAATTTGCCCATTTTCCACCCATACAGCACCACAATTTACAATTTTGTTTTCCAAAAAAATCTTTGCATGATTAATTAATAAATAATGCATGTTCAAGCTGCTCACCCTTTCAAAATAAGTATAGTTGTCTATACCAGATGACATATATACACGCTTTCATTCTTTTGATAAAATTTATAATGTCTTACTTTCCACCTAAGGAGGGGATTTTCCCTTGATTAATAAACAATCTCATATACCTATATATTATCAATTAGAAGAAGAAATAAAAAGCATGATCCACACAAAACAATTAAAAGCTGGCGATCTTTTACCATCTGAACGAGAATATGCGGAAAAATATGCGATAAGTCGAATGACCGTACGACAAGCTATCAATAATTTAGTTAAAGAAGGTCTTGTTTATCGTGAAAAAGGAAAAGGCACATTTGTTGCTGATAAAAAATTTGAACAGGATTTGTCCGGTCTCACTAGCTTCAGTGAAGATATGAGAAACCGTGGACTCAGCCCTTCCAACAAATTAATTAGCTTTGACTTTATCAAAGCCGATGAACAGCTTGCTTCAACTCTTTCGATTTCTCCAACTGACTTAGTTTGCAAAATTAAACGCATTCGCTTAGCTGATAATGAACCAGTTGCTTTAGAAACGATATATACACCGAAAACAATCGTTGGTGAGATGAACTACCAAGAGTTCTCCCATTCTTTCTATGACTACTTAGAAAAAAAGCTCCATTTTAAAATTGGCTTCGGTTATCAAACCATTGAGGCCTCGCTTGCCAGCGATGAAGAGGCAACACATTTAAAGATTAAAAAAGACAGTCCTGTTTTAGTGATGGAACGCACCTCATTTTTACAAAACGAAGAACAAACTCCAATCGAATTTGTCACATCTACGTATCGGGCAGATAAATATAAGTTCAAAATGAAAATGAAACGTGATTAATTTAGTTTTCCCTACGAAGGAGGCTAGTATCCAAATTAGATACTAGCCTTTTTTTGTTAATTCTCTTTGCGAATTTTTTTCACTTCTTCAGCAACGGCTTGCACCTGCGTCCCAACAATAACTTGGATACTGTGCTTCCCGACTACTTTTATTCCCGGAACACCTGTTGTTTTAATTTTATTCTGATCGACAGCTTCAACATCTTTTACTTCAACACGCAGGCGCGTTGCACAATTATCAACTGAAACAACGTTGCTGTCTCCACCAAGACCTTCGTAAATCGTTTCCGCCATCAGTCCAAAACGATCCTTTGAACCAGCTTCGGCAATTTCTTCATTGACCACGACATCATCATCTTCACGTCCCGGTGTTTTTAAGTTAAATTTCACAATCAGGAAGCGGAAAATCACATAATAAATAACAGCAAATACTAGACCTTGAAAAACAAGCATTAATGGCTTATTTGCTAACGGCAGCTGTGAGCTTAATACAAAGTCAATTAATCCGGCACTAAAGCCAAATCCAGCTGTCCATTGGAATGTTGCTGCTACAAATAAAGAAATTCCCGTTAACAGCGCATGCACGACATAAAGCGCTGGAGCTAAGAACATGAATGAAAATTCAAGTGGCTCTGTCACCCCTGTTAAAAATGCGGCAATTCCTCCCGCCATTAATAGTGATGCGGCTTGCTTTTTCCGCTTTGTTTTTGCCGTATGATACATCGCAAGTGCCGCTGCAGGGAGACCAAACATCATGATTGGGAAGAACCCAGCCTGGTATCTTCCGGTAATTCCCAATTCACCAGTACCAGCCCAGAAGTTTTTAATATCATTAATCCCCGCAACGTCAAACCAAAATACGTTGTTTAAAGCGTGGTGCAGCCCTGTTGGAATTAATAATCGGTTGAAGAATCCGTATACTCCTGCACCGATTGCTCCTAAACTACTAATCGCTTCCCCGAAGGATAGGAGTCCAGAATAAACGACTGGCCACACAAATAACATCACCATAGAAACTACTAGCATGACAAGAGATGTTAAAATCGGAACCAATCTCTTTCCACTAAAGAACGCTAAAGCATCAGGCAATTTCGTATTACTAAAACGATTGTAAAGAGCTGCTGAAATACAACCAGATAAAATACCAATAAAGACATTCTCAATTCCATTGAAAGCGATATTCACTTCTTCAACTGGAATATGCCTTAAATTCGCAACCGAATCGGTGGAAAGTAATTTGGTAATAACAAGATAGCCGACTAAACCACTGATTGCAGCCGCACCATCCTTTGCCTTTGTCATTCCAATGGCAACCCCAACAGCAAAAAGGATCGGGATAAAGTCTAAAATCGATGAACCTGCACCGATGAAAAAGGCAGCAACGGGATTTCCAGCACCCCAGCCTTCATGGTCAATGGCGTAACCGATCCCCATTAAAAGAGCAGCAGCAGGCAGTACCGCTACCGGAAGCATGAGAGACTTACCAAGATTTTGAAAATAGTTCTTCATAGTTATAAACCTCCTTTTACTTATTTTGTACACACGAATCGATTCACAATACGCTTTAGGTGAACAGAAAAATAATTGCAAAGTCCGTTTGAATGCGTTTCCAAACCGATTTCTCGAATCGATTATAGCATTAACAAATATAGTTGTCTATACCACTAGTCTAGTATGTTTCATTAGTGCATGTGATCTTAACAAGCTCCTTTCATTATATTCATTTGTCCTATCAATCATTCTTTTTCAAATACTAGTTATTTTTTCAGTTAAGAACCATTCTGCGATTATTTCCTGGAAATAATGAAGCAAAATAATAACAACTCCTTGTAAATATTTTTGCATTTGAACTTTTTTTACTATTAAACTCTAAATTTTTCTAAAAAACTCGGGAGTTATTCAATTAGTAGTAGACTACTTTTACTTTTCTAACAAGCATCATCATTAATCCCGAAATTTATCGACATAAAAAGCTAATTTACACTATAATTGATTGAAGTAAATTATCCTTTTATTGGAACGTACCAACTAAGCTGATTATTGTGCTTCTTTATTAAGACTAACACCTCCTTCTTGTGAGACTTTTTCAATAATATGTTCTACTAGTTCGTGAATTGATTTATTATCGTAACAGCCTTACACAGTACAAAATTGATTGACAATTAGGAACCACGCTTGCGAAAGAATGAGCCATTAGGCACCATTGCCTGCCACACCCCTACTTTCATATAATTTATCAAGAATGTATGTAAATAAATACATTGCCCCTATTGAAATGGTTGTGGAAATCAAAAACCATCCTTCTTTATAAATGATTAAATCAAAGTGCAGACCCAGCCAATGTCCGATATATAGGAATACCATGAGCGCAATCTTCCAGTGCCAGCGAATATTTGAAAAATAAACAAGCATGATGATTACACCAAGCACAAGCATATATAGGCTTGATAAAAAAATTAAACTATGTTGTTTGTCAGGAAATATATTTTCACTGAATCTTTGAATACCCGTTAATCTCAGAACCCAAACAATCGTATTTTGGTGCAGCGTCAACAGTCCGAGGAAAATATACACATATAGTAACCACCCCTTCAGTCGAGTAAAACATAGGCGATAAGCCTGCTTCGCTACCCAAAAAAAGAACAGCAAAAATAAAACAGTCATCCACGTGTGGTACCAGTTTTGCTTATATAACCCTAAAGCAAGAAACAATTCTTCAATCGAACCATAGATTAGTGCAAACACAATATACCAGTAGTATTTTAAATGAAAGACGGCGAGCAGCAATGCCGATGCCGACACTGAAAATTGCGAAAAAAGGTTTCCGGCGATTGAATCGTCGGGCGGAGAGTCTGGAATGAGCATTGGATAATACGTATATGCTCTTAAAAGAGATAAAATAATCATTTCAAAGAAAAAGGTCATTCCACTAATAGTAAGATATAAAGCCAAGACGGTAGGTCGCTTTTTTACATTTAACAAGATGATAATTAATTCTATCATCGTCGTAATTCCAAGCAAAATAAACCAAATGGTATGACTCCAAAAAGCGGTACCCAACATTCAGAACGCTCCTCTTCCAGCAAAGCTAGTTTGGATCTATCATGCTCTTCTTTTTGGTAAATTATTACCATTTATCAAACAGATGACTCCTCTTCTCAATTCAATCATTCGAAATGTGCATTATACTCCTATGGACACAATAAGGACAGCCTTTCTTGCATTCTTTGAATAATTTCCTCCGGTGCTTCCTTAATTTTGAGATCACTCCCAAGAAAAAGGAGCCAATTCACCATTTCTGCCAATTCCTCTGAATGATTAACATTAACATAAGTCTTTAAAAGTGCTGTCGTTTGATAAGGATTTGTATAGGATATGGAGACTTTTAAAGGGTGGTATTTTTTGAACTGCATAATGGCCTCAGGCCCAAACTCAAGGACAAGATTGGTGCTCGCATCACCCCTTTTTATTTTGTCAAAAATAGCTTTCTTGCTCATTCTCTTTTTCCCAGGGAGTAAGGTTACTTCAGTAAGATTGTCAACAGGGAAGACCCGCTTTTTCTCTTTCTCTAAATCAAAACCATCAATAAACCAGAGACTTTTTTCCCGAAAAAGATGGAGGAGATAAATCGAATAAGACTTTTCTTCCTTTTCCTCTTTAAGTGAAAGCAATAAATAGCTATCCAAAAGAATCGTTTGAATAAGTTTTTCTAACATTGGGTGCGGTAGATCTGACAAATCAAGCAAGTCAGGATTATGAGGGTTAGTTCCTTCAAATAGTAAAACTTGATTTAAGTGAACGAGCGTCTCCTGCTGATTTTCTGAGATAAGTCCAAGTAGTTTTTCAGTTAAAGACTGACGACTTTTAAGATATGGCAATTGCTGATTTCTTGTTGCCATAAAGGCGATAAACAGAGCTTTAATCTCATCATTTGTGAAGCGGACATTGGGCAAAACTGAATTATTCATAACCGAATAACCTCCATCCCTGCCAACTTCAGCTACTAACGGCATTCCCATCGCTTCAATTTCTTTTATATCTCTAATCGCTGTCGAACGGGAAATATTAAATTCTCGCATGATTTCAGAAATGGTAAAGTGGGCACGATTATTAATATAGCGCATAATAATATTAATTCGTTCAACCTTTTTCATCGAAAACTCCTAAACAGTGTCATTTTTTGATATGATTTATGGCTATTATAAACTTATCAAGTGCAAAGACCAATCACTTGATAAATAAAAAAAAGGTGGTTTTAAATATGGCAGAGTACACAATTGAAGAAAAAGATAGCTTTACCGTTTTAGGCTTAGGAACAGAACTTAAGAGTGATTATACAGACTATGCTGGCATCAACAAGGAAAAGTCGGAATTTTGGCAGACGGTTAAAAAGGATGGCCGACTTGAAACTTTAAAAGAACTTGCCACGAATGACTACATTTTTGTCGTGAACGAGGCAGTAAACAATAAAATGATGCATTATGCCGGAGTCATGACAGAAGCCACTTTACCAGATGAAGAAGCTAGAGTGATCCAATTCCCTAAGGGAGAATACCTAATTGTGAAAGGGGAAGCGGAGACAGATGAGCAATTAAGCCAATTGCTTACTGGCATTGCCTTTGGTCAAGCTTTGCCAGAGGCAGATGATTTTGCCTATGTCGGGGGTCCAAATACCACGGTTGTAATGGGGCAACGAAACGATTTCGTATTTGGTGAAATGTGGATCCCTGTTATTCGAAAATAAAGGAGGGAGATGTAATGACCTATGTTGTTGATTTTAAAAATGTGTCAACAGTTGGCTTAGAATCTTCACCAGTAGTGGATGCTCTAGCCGGATTACGTGCAAATGAAGCCCGCTATTTTATGAACAAATATAAGCATGAATTTACAGTTGTTCCAGCCTGCGAGAGTCAGGACACCATTGCGTATGTCAACCATATATTGAAAGAAGAACGCAATATTGAGTTTGCAGCTAAACCGCTAGAAACATCTCGTTTCCAAGTAGAAAATATTAAATGGGCTTTCGTCTTTTTTGAAGATGGGCTTGAGGTCAATGTCATGTATAATGTCGATGATCCGAAAAAACGCGCTGTTGGTTTTAAGCTCTCTGAAGGAATGGAAGTACCGAAGGAATTAGAAGGAAAGTTTAAGTTTGCCAGACAAAAATCCAAACTAGCCGGAACAATTCGCGGTTCGTTCTTTGTTATTAAAGGGCAATATTAAAGCCTGTGATCCGATATTTGTTCAATCAGGACATTCTAAGTTCCTGATTGAACAAAAGAATTTTTAAATATCTAACTTCATTGAAGGTCCAAAGAACTCATAATGAATCTGCTCTTCGTGTATACCAAGTTCCTTTAGACCACGAAGGATTGCTTGTAAAAATGGAACTGGACCGCAAAGATAGTACTCCGCACTATCCACTACGGCATTTTCCTTTAACCACTCCGTATTAATATAACCTTCTTTTTTAAAATGTTTATTCAATCGGTCTGTTTCAGAAGGGTTTTCATAGATGAATGAAAGATGGTAATTTGTCATTCGTTCCGCTAATTCTAGCAATTCCTCTTTGAAAGCCTGTTGCTCTCCATTCTTTGATGCATGAATGAATGTAACATAACGGGTCGGCTCATGGTCTGCAATGCTGTTCACCATGCTGATAAATGGGGTAATACCAACACCCCCACTAATAAAAACAACTGGTGCAGAGCTTGCTCCCTTTAGAGTGAATTCTCCCGCAGGTGCCGTCATTTCAATAACATCCCCATTATGAATATGATCATGGAGATAATTGGATACCTTTCCTTCCGGCTTATTAGGTTCCGCTTCGCGTTTTACAGAAATACGGAAATATTCCTTATTTGGGGCAGCGGATAAACTATATTGGCGATTGACTAAATAAGGCTCACCAGGAATTTGAAGGCGGACGGTAATGTATTGTCCCGATTCAAACACAGGAACTGCTGATTGATCAGCCGGAGCTAAATAGAAAGATGTAATGACCTCGCTTTCCTTGACTTTATCGATCACCTTAAACGGTTTGAAATCGCTCCAACCATTTGTCTGTAATGCTGCTTGTTCATACAGCTCTTTTTCTATATTAATAAATACCGAGGAGATCACTCCATATGCATCAGCCCATGCATTGATAATTTCTTCCGTTGCTGCAGCACTAAGAACTTCCTCGATAGCTCTTAGAAGATGTTCTCCAACAATCGGATAATGTTCAGGCTTTACACCAAGGCTACGATGTTTTTCTGCAATCTGTCTAACAACAGGAGAAATCACCTCCAGTCGATCTATATATTGAGCTGCAGCAAGAACGGCATTTGCTAAAGCCGTTTGTTGGCGGCCTTGATTTTGGTTTGCATGATTGAAAATATTCAACAATTCAGGATGCTCGTTAAATAAATTTTTATAGAATACTGTCGTAATTTCAACACCGTGAACTTCTAATACCGGTACTGTGAATTTAATGATATCGATCGTTTTTTGAGCTAACATTGTGTAACGACTCCTTTTTTGTTTAAGATATATTTAAAATACATCTTTTATGATAAAAGCAAATACATCTCAAAGCAATATTTTAAATACATCTTTTAAGTTTACAATTTGAAATTTGCTGCCAGTCATATATTCTATAAACAAGGCTTTGTTAAACCATATTGTTTCATGTGAAACCAAGATTCCCTGAGAAAATGATTCTCATTTACAAAGCCATAAACAAAAGGAAGCAATGTGAGGAGAAAAAATAATGCGTTTAACTAGTTACTCTGACTATTCTTTTAGGGTTCTCATTTATTTAGGCACAAAGGATCGCGAGAAACTAATAAAAATTACTGAAATCGCAGATGCATTTTCTATTTCAAAAAATCATCTAATGAAGATTATTCATCATTTAGGAAAAATGGGATATATCGAAACCATTCGCGGCAGAGGCGGAGGCGTTCGACTAGCAAAGTCCCCCTCCGAAATAAATGTTGGGGAGCTGATTCGCCAGACAGAAGAAGATTTTCATATTGTTGAATGTTTTGATCGCAAAAATAGTCAATGTGTCATTACACCAGTGTGTTCACTTAAACATATTTTTCAGAACGCTTTAGAACAATTTTTAAAAGAGTTGGATCGCTATACGCTTGAGGATGTTGTGAATAACAATATTATGTTGAAAGATTATTTTTCTTCTTAAAAATTGAAAATCACAGTTGAGAGAGAAAAATGACCTCGATAAACAATATTCATTGTAGTGCTTTCATTATCGCCATAACTGGCTCTGTAAAGTAAAGACAGTTTGATCATTTCCTGACATACAATCTTAAAAACAAACTCTTTTTAACACTCCTAAATATTGATATAATTATTAATAATGATTATCATTATCGTTTAAGGTTGAAAAGAGGTGAATGCATTGGCTATTAAAACAAATGAGTTAATCGAGTATTTCGCAACCTCCTCGATTCAATTTAGAAACGCTTTTAAAAGCACATTACCTGCTGGAAAAATAGATACAAATCGAAAAACGGATTCTCAAACTTGCGGACTGATTATTCCACTTGAAGGTGAAGCCCGCTTCTCCTTAAATGGCGTTCCTTATTATATTGATAAGAATACGATCGTCCATGCCGGAGCAGGGATGGATATTGAAATTAAAACCTTTGAAGAAGATTGGACGTACGTTGTTATCCACTATCATTTAATTGATGCTGAGGATAAATTTAGTACCTTTGCCAACAAACACTTCTCAATCGAAATTGATCATATGGAGGAAATTTTAGAAATTGTTCAACTATTATTGAACAAAAATATGAATCCTGATTATTTCTCCCAGTTTGAATTAAAGGTTCTGTTCATGAATTTACTCCAATCCATTTTAAATGGTGCGAGAAATAGCCAATACAACTTTACCTTACAGCAGGTAACCAAAATATTAGATTACTTCCACACACATTATGAGGAAGAAATTAGCATTCGTGAAGTAGCCGACATGTTTGAGATTGATCGCAGAAGGATAGCTTACCTCTTTGAAAAAATCACAGGTTTAACCCCGATCCAATACTTAACAAAATACCGAATCTCCAAAGCGAAGGAATTGCTTACCGTTAGTGAACTCACCGTCTCTGAGATTTCTGAAGCTGTCGGATATCAGGATAATTTTTATTTCAGTAGGGTTTTTAAAAGTTTAACAGGGACATCCCCCAGTCAATATAGAAAGGACCATCAAAGGCTGTAAAGAGTAGCGAAATAGCGCTACTTCTTCACTTTTTCGTGCAAATGCTCACTTAAGGTATTGCCACTATATTCCTTTCTAAAGAGCCCTTTTTCTACTAAAAGAGGAACTACCTTTTCTAAAAATAAATTCAAAGATTGGACAGATCCCCCTGGCAAGGCGATCACTCCATCAAGTGCACCATGCCGGTACCATCTTATTATTTCTTCAACCGCATCAGCGGGTGTTCCAATGACGACCCAGTGGGCCGAGCCAATGACTTCAGGTTTAGAAAGCAACGTCTGAAGAGTTGGCTCTTCATTGATGATGATTCGTCTTAGTAAGTCTGCATGCGTTCGGCTGCGGACGTTCTCCATCACTTCAGGAATGTCTTTAGCAGTGATGCGGGATTGGAGCGATAGATGACTAAGATCCACACCTAAAATACGCTGAACCGCAGCTAATCTTTGTTCATTCGTTAAATGGGCATAAGCGTCTTGATAAAGTTGCTGCGCCTCCTCACGAGTCTCTCCTAAAAAGAAATGCATGCCAGGCAACACACGAATCGCTCTTGAATCACGTCCATGTTTATGAGCCCTTGTATGTAAATCTCGTCTTAATTCAATTGCTGATTCCAAATCTGGTGTGGCAGCAAAGCAGGCATCTGCCACAAAAGAAGCAAAATTTCTCCCTAAATCGGAAGCACCTGCTTGAAATAATGGAATGGACGTTGAATCAAAAGCAGGGACATTCAATGGACCTTCTACATGATAAAACTCGCCCTTATGGTGAATGGGAAAAATCATTTCTTGATCGGCAAATTGTCCAGATTCCCGATTTATTGTTAGCGCCTCATTTGGATAACTGGCCCAAAGCTTACGTACTACCTCAGTAAATTCTAGTGCCCTTTCGTATCTTTCTTTTGAAGAAGGCATCTCATCTTTTCCAAAGTTGCCGCTTCCCTCAATCGAAGTGACAATATTCCAGCCTACCCGCCCTTCGCTCATCCAGTTTAGCGATTGCAGCTGCCGAGCAACCGTAAAAGGTTCACTAAACGTCGTAGACATTGTCGCGACAAGACCAATTTTCTCTGTCTCTCTGGCAATCGAAGCCAACATGACAATGGGGTCTAAACATGTGTGCCCTGGCGATTTATCGGCCATTTCTTTATTGAAAAAAAGACTATCCGGTTTAAACACAAAATCCAGTTTCGCTGCTTCAGCCCTTTGCGCCAGCTCAAGATAATATTGACTTGAAAACAGCTGTTCAGCTTTACTATCCGCACGCCTCCACCCTTCCCCGTTCAACCATGTTGGAGAAAGTGTTAAGCCGATACACAAAGACATATTCATTCTCCTTCCTACTCTTGCGGTAATACGTCATAAGATACACATACCGGAATATCTTCATCCTCGATAATAGTAGCGGTAATTTGAAATACATCCTTTAAAACCGGCGCTGTCATAATCTCTCTCGGTGTTCCAGTTGCCAACACCTTTCCGCTCCTCATGGCAATGATGGTATCCGAAAAGCGAGAAGCCTGATTAATATCATGCAGCACCATCACGATTGTACAGCCGTGTTCTTCATTCAGTTTCTTGACTATTTTCAGCACTTCAATTTGATGAGCCATATCTAAATAGGTCGTAGGCTCATCAAGCAAAAGAATCTCTGTTTTTTGTGCCAATGCCATCGCCAGCCATACCCGCTGCCTTTGTCCACCTGATAATTGAGCTAATTCACGCGCTTCAAATTCCGTCGTTTGCGTCACTTCCATCGCCCAGTCAATCATTTCCCTATCTTGCTTGGACAGCCGATTCACATTTTTGCGATGGGGATAGCGACCATATGAGATTAATTCTCCAACAGTTAGCTGAGGTGGTGCAGAAGGAGATTGGGATAAAATCGCCAGCCGTTTGGCAATTTCCTTCGTTGAGAGTGCTTGCATATCCTGCTCTTGAAGGAATACATGTCCCTTCTCTTTTTTCAATATCCGCCCCATTGTTTTAAGAAGCGTTGATTTGCCACAACCATTTGGACCGATGATTGTCGTGATTCTGCCATATTCAATAGAGGCATTTAAATTTTCAAAAATGATGTTTCGTTCATATCCTGCCGTTAATTCTTCCATCCGAAAAGCAGTCAGCATTCTATCTTCCTCCTTTTAACGTGCTTTCACTAATAAATATAAGAAGTACGGAATCCCAATAATGGAAACGACGATGCCAACGGCTAACTCTGATGGGGCGAATAAAGTTTTTCCAATAAAATCAGAAAAAACGAGCAAAGCAGCACCAATTAACGCACTTACCGGTACTACGAAGCGATGTTTAATCCCCACTAACTGCCGGGCAATATGGGGAGCCATCAATCCGATAAAGCCAATGCTCCCTGAAACTGATACACAGGCACTAACTAAGCCAACGCTGGCCAAAAGGAGAAGAATTTTTTCTTTTTCCAAATGAATCCCTAAGCTGACAATGGTATTATCCTCAAGCTGAAAATAATCCAGTAAATAAGACTTTCGATAGATGTAAATGCCAAGAATAATAATCCAAGGGAGCATCGAGACAATAAAGATCCAATTTGCATTATAAATTGCACCAGCCTGCCAAAGTGCGGCAGATTCGAAGTCTTTCTCGTTCATTTTTAATGAAAGATACAAGGACAATGCCCCAAACCCACTATTAATGGCAATCCCTGTTAAAAGCAGCCGTTGTACATCTAAACGGCCATGCTTATAGGAAAGAACGAATATAATGGCTGCCGCTATCGTTCCACCAATTAACCCGAATATTGGCATCATCATAATGTTGAGCCATTCTGATCCATCTGTACGGACTGCTTGAAACTGAAAGAAGAACATGAAGAAGACAACCGCCGCTCCTGCTCCAGCATTAATCCCTAGAATTCCAGGGTCGGCTAGGTCATTTTTCGTAATCCCTTGAAGAACGCAGCCCGCTAACGCTAAACCAATACCTACTAAGATCGCAATAATAATTCGTGGAAGACGCAGTTCGAAAATGACAAGTCTAAATTTTTCATTATCTACCAAACCAAACAAGGTTTTAATAACTTCCACGACGCTCATATCAAACATGCCATTGGTGACATGCAAATAAAATCCGATAAAAATGATAGTAAAGGTGACGATGACGGTAAAAACGAATCGATTCCGCTTTGGTTTAGGCATGCCTATCACCTCCACGAGATCGAATTAAATAAAGAAAGAATGGAATTCCGATAAAAGCCGTTACGACCCCAATTGGCGTTTCAAAAGGATAGTTAATGAAACGACTGACTAAATCACACAGACTAAGGAAAAAAGCACCCACTAAGAGTGAACAGGGAATGATAGAACGATAGTCCACTCCAACTAAAAATCTTACAATATGAGGAATAACCAATCCTACAAAAGCAATTTTTCCGACGAGTGCCACTGCCGTTCCTGTTAAAAGAACAACAGAGAACATCGATAAATAACGAATAAGCTTTGTTTTTTGCCCGAGCCCTACGGCAATATCCTCCCCTAAAGAGGCTACCGTGATGGCACGTGCACAAATTAGAGCAATTAATATGCCGACTAAACCAAATGGCACCGAGAGAAGAAGCATACCCGTATCAACAGTATGAATTTTTGTATTATACCAAGCAGCAACAGTTTGCGAGACTTGGAAATACATCGCAACCGCAGAAGCAACACTGCTTAAAAAAGTTCCGATGACAGTCCCGATGATCGCGAGCCTGACCGGCGACAGACCGTTTTTAATCGCCGCTCCAAAGCCAAATACTAAACCTGCTCCCAAAGCCGAGCCAATAATGGAGAGAATCATCATTTCATAGTTGGCCAATCCAGGCGCCATGACCAACGCCAACGTAATCACAAAAGCGGAACCATCGTTCACGCCCATTAACGAAGGCGATGCAAGATAATTTCGCGTAATCCCTTGCATAATCGCGCCGGCAACAGCTAAAAATGCGCCAACAACAAGAACAGCAATTGCCCGAGGAATTCTACTCGTCCGGATAATCTGATGATCCGCATTGCTTTGATCAAAATGGAGCAGTGCCTGCCAAATCGTTTCAAGCCCGATCTCTTTTGTTCCATATGAAACAGAAATTATCATTGTGGCGATAATCAATAATGGAGTTATGAACATAATCATATTTCGAATATTAGCTGTCTGATTCACTCTTTTGCACCTATCTTCTAACGTGCAGATTGGAAGCGAAGACGATGCTTGCTTCCAATTTTGCAGCTTCCATTATTTCAATAAATTTTCTTCGAGGACATCTAAAAATCTAGTTTTCGACCACGCGGTTCCACCTTCAGCTAATGGTGCAATCGTATTCACATATACCTCTCCGTTTTGCGATGCTTTTAAACTTTTAAAAATTGCATTATTTTGCAGGTCATCCAATGCTTTTGGAGCATCTGCATTTTCCGTCTCTGCAAATTGCAAAAAGATAATATCTGGATCAACATCTGATAAGGTCTCTAATGATATTTCTGCTTGTGCTTCCGCTTTTGCCACAACATCTGGAACTGTTAACCCTAAATCCTGATAAAGAATCGGGTTAAAATAGACATTCTCCGGATAGACATACATTTGCCCAGCGCGAATACGGATCATCAGCACAGATTGATCACTTACATCTGAATTGGCAATCTTCTCTTTGGTATCTGCTACTTTTTGCTCATAATCAGCAATCAGTTTTTCCGCTTCAGCTGTCTTGTTCGTTAATGCTGCTAACGCCAAGAGATTATCTTTCCAGTTGGCTGAGATGTGAGAGTATGGGAGAGTTGTGGCTAATTTATTCATTTGCGTCATGACATCTTCGCCCCATTTGGACGTTCCAATAATCGCATCAGGCTCTAATGAAAGAATCGCCTCTGCACTCGGAGCTCTTTTATCTCCTATCAATGCCGCTCCTTCAAGCTCATTTAAATATTCTGGAATCCTCCCTCCTACTTCTAATACACCGACTGGCTTAATCCCAAGCGCGACCGAATCTTCCATCGATTCAAAGCTGGCAGCGACAATATTTTCAACAGGATTTGGGAATGCATACTCTGTCCCCAAATAATTTATCTTAATTTCCTTTGCTTCCTCCACTTCAGATTTCGTTGCTGTTTCAACCGGTTTTTCCTCTGTTTTTTTACTACTTTCTTCTGATGTATTACAAGCAGCCAAAGAAAAGGTCACTAATGTGGCCACTCCATATTTCCAAAATCTCTTCATATATTTCCCTCCAGCATTTAATTGATATTGATTCTCATTACTGATCCCATCCTACCAAACTGCAATAGGGAAATGAATAGATATTTGCGTATGAAAGAATGGACTTTTTTATACCAATAAATTGGTAATTTCATAATAGTTTCCTATAATTTAAACAATTATTTTATATTTCTTTTTATATAAAATGGATTTTTTTCAGGACTCCTCATTCATTTTTATATATTTATTACATTGGAAATTGCTGAAGAGAATTGTATGATGGCGAAGGAACGATTGAAGATAGTTGATAAATTTGGTTGTAAAGGAGATTGATTTCGTGCAAAACAAAGATATTCAATTTGATTACGATTCGAAATTCACCCATTATCAATATACCATTGAAGTATATGTGCCAAATGAAACTCCTCCAAAATCGGGGTTTCCGATCGTCTATTTGTTAGATGGACAATCGTATTTTCAATTTGCTAAATATGCTGTTAAGCTGCAATCGGCTAATACAGCAAAAACGAAAGTTGAACCTAGCATCGTGGTGGGGATTTGCCATGATGAACAAGACATGAGGCAACGAAGATTCTATGAATTTACTGCACCAGCAGAGCATTATCTTTTCCCCGAGCATGCGAAAGGAAAAAAGATGAATCTCGGTCACCATGGCGGCGCCCCCCTCTTCCAAAAATTTATGAAAGAAGAACTCAAGCCTGCGATCGAAAAGAAATTTGCTGTAAATAAAAATAAGCAGACTCTATTTGGCCATTCTTTGGCGGGATACTATACGATTTGGTGCTATTTAACGCACTGCCATGATTTTCAAACCTACATCGCGATAAGCCCATCGATTTGGTGGAATGGAAAAGAATTATTTGACTATTTGGAGAAAGCAAATCCAGATGATTTGCAGAAATTATTCATAGCCGTAGGTGAACACGAGGGATTCATGGTCGAGGATGCTAAAGAATTCTACAAAGAATTGCCCGCTCTTTCAAAGGAACTATTTATTGCTTCAGAGGAAAATCACGCTTCCGTTGTACCTGCAACCATTAGTCGGGCATTGCGGTTTAAGGGCGGAGAAACTTAACTGCTGCATTCGTGCAGCAGTTAAGTTTAAAAACAGCAAGTGCATAAGCAGTTGACTGATTATCTTATACGGAAACAGAACTATCAACGGGACTTTGCAATCTTAGGCACACGTAATAGTTAGTCGAAAACAGACCTTGATGCAACATTCATGGGAATGAAAGATGATTATATGAAGAATGGTCAATTGAAAGCACCATTAAATCAATTTTGAAATTAGAATGACTTAATATAAGTTGACTGTAAAACAGTTGTTTCAAACAATTCTACAGAAAACTACCGTTTTTTTCCCAAGCCCCTTTTCTATTTGTTGCTAAAGCCTAAAATGGAAATGAGAAAAAGTGTAAAATCAGACTAGACGTTTACAAAAAGGGCTGATTTCAAAATGTCATTTTTCAACGACATTTTGAATCAGCCTTCTAATTCGGTAAATTTCCTTATTTTTGGTTACCACCCAATATACGATGAATATGGATGATTAGATAAGTTTTCTCCTGCCCGGATAAGTCAATTGCATATTTTTGTTTGACAAATCGTGTAATACTCTCAATAATTTCGCTTTCTTTGGACATAGATTGACTCAATTGGTCGTATAGAATATCAGACTCAGAATCCTCAAAAGTTTGTTTTTTGACTATTCTCTCTGCGAAAAATTTCAGATGAGTAATGAATCTTGAGTAAGAAAGGCTATCCTTTTCAAAATAGGTGTTTGCTTTTCTAAGTACAATTGCCTCAAGATGGTCAATCAACTTTACAATCTGAACTTCCTGATTATATGATTCTGAATTTAAGCGCGCATTCACAAAATGCAGTCCGATTGCGGAAGCTTCACTTTCAGGTAGTTCTATACCCATTGTTTGATTGATAAGGTTCACCGCATATTTTCCAATCGCATATTCCTTTTGATGATATTTAACTACTTCAATATAGTTAAACTTCTCACCTATTATTCCCTCGGAAAAACGATTGGCAACAAAGGCAATATGGTCGGACAAGGATAAATATAAGTAATCCATGACTTCAATTCCGTGTTCTTTAGTCGCATAATCAATGATTTCTTTTACAATATTAAAGTAAGTATCATCCAACTCGCTTGCCAACTGTATAAAGTTTCGAAGAATAGTTTTATCTTTCAGGATAAACGTCTTCTCTACCTCAGACTCTTGTATTTCATGGCCGATTGATTTCTTATACCCTATTCCTTTTCCCATTAAAATACATTCATTTCCTGAATCGTTAACCGCTAATATCAACGAATTGTTCATAACTTTTAGGATTTGCATGGCCATCCCATTCCTTAGATGTTAGTTTAATCCATTGTTTTTAATTACATTTTGATACCAAAAGAAGCTGTCCTTCTTAATTCGACGCAACTCTTTTAGATCAAAATCATCTCTGTCTACATACACTAAACCATATCGCTTCATAAATCCTTGACGGGAGCTTAACAAATCCATAACAGACCACGGACAGTATCCAAATAACTCCACACCATCTGAAATAGCATCATTACAAGCAGCTATATGATTTTTTAAGTATTCAATACGATAATCATCATGCACTTTTCCATCCTCTGTCAACTGATCGCCTGTTCCTAAACCATTCTCTGTAATAATCATCGGCAGACGATATTTTTCGTAATAATCGTTCAGTACAAGTCTTAAGCCCATCGGATCTACTTGAATACCGTAATCTGTTACTACCAGATTTGGATTCTTTTCAATCTTAAAGTATCCATATAAGTTAAAATCTATATCATTTTCTTTCGTTCCAAATGGATGAGCTTCATCTACAGGTAGATAGCTTGCTACCAATGTGCGATAATAGTTCAATGCAATAAAGTCTGGTTTTGCTGCCTTCAGTATTTCTTCATCTTCTGGCTTTGTCTCTGGATAAATGTCACATTTCTTAAGGTATTCTTTATAGTATCCTGGGTAATCGCCGAAACAATACATTTCCAGGGCATAGTTTGTTTTGAAATTGTCATTCATTCTTGCCGCCCATACGTCCTCTGGACGGTTTGAACTAGGATATGTCATAGTAGAGGACACGGCCGGACCAATTTTTGCATCTGGCAGCATTTCATGACAAGCATTTGTCGCAAGAGCATGAGCCACAAACATATGATAATCCATCTGTGCTCTCACTTTCTCAACCTGATCGCTTGGCACATCATACATATTCATTCGTATATTAACTCGAATCATTAGATTTTGCTCATTATGGACCTGCCAATGCTTAACACGGTCACCAAATGCCTCAAAGCAAATTTTTGCATATCTTTCAAATGCATAAACAGAATCGCGGCTTTCCCAGCCATTGTACTTGTCAACAAGTGCAAATGGAAGATCGAAGTGATATAGAGTCACAAATGGAATAATATCATTTTCTAATAAGAAATCAATCACATTATTGTAAAAGTCAATTCCCTTTTGATTCACCTCACCGTCGCCATCGGGAATAATTCTAGCCCATGAAATGGAGAAGCGGTATGTTTTTAATCCCAATTCTTTCATTAAAAGAATGTCTTCTTTATAGTTATGATAAAAATCACTGGCTACTTTCGTATCTGCTTGTACATCTGCTTTTTGAAATGCATTGTAATCAGCTACGGTTTTTCCTTTACCATCTTTGTCCCAGGCTCCTTCAATTTGGAAGGCCGAGGAGGAAGCTCCCCACCAAAAGTCTTTTTTAAAATGGTTTTTCATATTTGACACTCCTATGCTTTTAGTAAAATTAACTCATCATGAATGGTTGATTTTTCGTTCTCTACAAAAGAAACGTTTTGGTATTGTGTGGAATTCGTAATAATCAACGGTGTGCTGAGATCATATCCTTTAGCTTCAATTGCTTTTATATCAAATGAAACTATTTTGGTTCCTTTGCTGATCTCATCGCCTGCCTTTACATGAGCTTCAAATCCTTCTCCTTTAAGCTCCACCGTATTTAATCCAATATGAATTAACATTTCTACCCCGTTTTCCAATTGTAAACCGATAGCGTGTAACGTTGGATAGAGGATAGACACTTTACAATTCATTGGTGCAACGACTTCACCAACCTCTGGATAAATGGCAATTCCTTCTCCCAATGCCCCCGAAGAAAACACCTCATCTTTGACCTGAGCTAAAGGGATAATACTACCTTGAATCGGTGAAGGTATGCTCGTTTCAGCCTCTGTCTTTACTGAATCAGGAACGATTCTATCTGTTTTTTTGGGAGTCTCATCAACAGTGCCTTCTTCAGGAATGTCTTTAAAACCAAACAACATAGTCATAGCCGCTGCCCCAAAGAAAGCAATCGCAATCCCAATTATGTAACATAAAAATGCCTTTGTTCCCGCTTCAATATAAACTGGTATCGTTAAAACCCCTTGGTTAGCAAAGGCTGTACCATAGGATCCACCCCATCCCATTAATGCCCCGCCTAACGCTCCACTGATAACCGCATAAATCATTGGTTTTTTCAGTCTTAAGTTAACGCCGTATATGGCGGGTTCTGTCACTCCAAAAAGTGCAGTAACAGTTGAAGTGGCAGCTAATGTTTTCAACTTTTTATTTTTTGTTTTCAAGAAAACCCCTGCAGCTGCTCCTGCTTGTGAGAAGTTCGCTGCTCCTGCAAACGCTAGAAGATTCTGTTGACCAGTTCGTGCAACATCATTAATCCCGATTGGTACGATTGCCTTATGGGCTCCAAAGATGACAAGAACACACCAGATTCCCCCTATAAAAGCACCTAACAACGTTGGACTAATATCCATAATGACGTAATACAGCCAATTTATAAAGTTTCCTAGGTATATCCCAATAGGTCCAAAAACAATCAAAGTCGCAGGTACCATTACTAATAATGTGAATGTTGGGACCATAATAATCTTTAAAACTTCAGGTGTAATACGTTCAAAATAGCGTTGAACATAGGCCATAATAAATACTGCAATGATGATTGGGATAACAGTTGATGTGTAATTCGCTTGGGTGACACTAATTCCAAATAAAGTGACAGAAGCTTCTCCTGACATTAATGTAACGATGTCAGGGTAACACAGTGTTGCTGCTAATACCATCGCAATGATTTCATTTGTCTTAAACACTTTTGCTGCTGCATACCCGATAATTATCGGGAAAAAATAAAACACTGCACTTGATGCTGCATTCAAAATAATATACGTATTGTATTCCTTAATATCAACACCCCAATAGGAGGTGGCAATCATTACTGCAAGAGCTAAGATCCCTTTGAGCATACCTGATGCGGCAATTGCAGGGATAATTGGTGTGAAAATTGCTGTAACAATACTTAAAATTCTGTTTCCAATAGAACTTTTTTCTTCCTCTTTACCTTGAGTCTCCTTTAATTCACCTAACTGCTGTATGATGTGGTCATGTACTTCTTCCACTTTATTTCCAATAACAACCTGGAATTGTCCACTACTCTCCACAACAGAGATGACCTCATCCATCTTATTTAGATTCTCTTTAATGGCCTTCTTTGGGTCATTTAGGATAAATCGCAAACGTGTATAGCAATGGGTTAAACTTGATACATTTTCTTTTCCTCCGACATTCGTCAAAATGTCTTTTGCAACCTGTTGATAATTCATATTCTTTGCTCCTTCTGCTCCTTCGTTAGGATTGGTCCGCTGGCCAACGGATAGGAGGAACACACATTGACATAAAAAAAAGATCAAACATACACAAATAATCCATGGAAAATACATAAATTCTCCCTTGGTTATTTGGTGTACATTTGATCTTGCCTGCATTATCAGTAACACGTCAAAATGTATTCCGCTGTTTAACTTTGTTTTTAAATTAACACGCTTTCATTTTTATTGCAAGCCCTTTTTTTATTCTCCTATTCAGATTATAAAACAAAAAAAATATACTTGTACAAATTTTTATTTTAGGATATTATACTGCATTAAAGAATCTAGTTGCCTGGAATTATTGAACATTGGTTGTTTATTATATGCCCTGATACATTAAAAAAATTGGTGAATCTAAGCTCAAAAAAAGAAAGTTATGCTCTTCTTCATACCTAAAATTAGCCACTTCAGTATATATCTTCTTTGTATTTAAATTTACTTTCTAAACATATAAAAACGAAAGGAGATCATGGAAAAATGGAAAATACGCACAGGAACCAAACATCACTCATTTTATGGATTGTGCTGTTTTTTTGGTTCGCTCAATATGTCTATGTTCCTTATCAAACTACATATCTACTTCTAGCGCATATTTCTAGTAATTTGGTTGGTACAATTATCGGTGCATATGGTATTTCACAACTTGTGCTTCGGCTTCCTGTGGGTATTCTTGCTGATCTTAGCAGCAATCATAAACTTTTTATCATTTTGGGCTCCTTTTTTGCTGGTGCTGCTTCTTTATTTCGTATTTTGTTACCTGATGATATTGGCTTTTTAATTGCAAATATTTTATCAGGTACAGCAAGCGCAACCTGGATTTCCTTTATGATCTTGTATATGAGCTTTTTTACAAAAGGAGATCAAACTCGTGCAACCAGTAAAATTATAATGGCTAACAATTCAGGTATGTTACTTGGCTTTGTCACTAGTACTTTCTTGTATGATATTGTCGGCATGATGGTGATTTGCGCCTTCAGTTTAGGAGCTGGTCTTATTGCATGTGTACTGTCCTTTTTCCTCCATGCAACAAAACCATCCATACAACCTAAAATAGGTGTAATAGAGTTATTACAGGTAATAAAAGATAAAAATTTATTACTTTATTCATGTTTAGCGTTAGTACAGCAAGGTGTGCAAATGGCTACAACCATGTCCTTTACAAACCAAATCATCCAGGATCTTGGCGCAACAAATATGGTAATTGGATTTTCCTCCATCATCTATATGCTCTCTGCCGTTTTATTTGCCAAGCTAGCCTCAACCAGATTTCTTGAGCTACTAACAAAAAAACAGTGGATATACTCTAGCTTTTTATTACTGGGCATTTACTGTTTAATGGTTCCTCAAACGGGGGACATATTTATTGTTTGTTTCTTACAATTAATTCCTGGAATGGGTACGGGTATATTGTTCTCTCTTCTAAATTCTGAGGCAATCAAATCTATTCCCCAGCAAAAACGATCAACAGCAATGGGCTTTTTCCAGGCAATCTATGCCTTAGGTATGACTACTTTTCCAATAATCAGCGGCAGCATTTATGAGCATCTATCCATGAAAGCCGCGTTTCTATTTTTAGCTGGAACTTGTTTTATTGCCTTCTCTGTTTCCTTGATATACTCTCGTAAGGAAGAAAGCAGATCCCTTAAAAAAAAGGTGTCTTAGCTGGAACTATCCATTTGTCTTTGAAAAGGAACATTTTTTTATGCCCTTTTAATATGTGAAAGAGTAAACAAATAAACATCGACAGTCCACTGCACCCAATTGGAGTGTATCCAAAAATTATAAAAGCAGAAACTAAGAACCTAGTATAAATGCCCAACCTCACGAGCAATACGAACCTTATCATTAGTTTAAAAAGTCCATTGATACTTCATATGGATCACCGTAACGTTACCTTTTCGGTGCTGGAATATTGGATTGGATCATCATCTTAATCTGTGACATATTAGTGGATTGGTCTCTATATATTTTTCTAAAACCAATTGAAAGATGTTAAAGTAATAGTATGCTAGCAAACACTCAAGGTTCTAATATATCGATTTCATCATGCTGTAAAACCACGAATTAAACAACATAAATAAATGATAGAACTTTTCTTAGAGAGGCTTAAAAAAATTTAAGCGAGGATGTTAGTATACATTCTATCCGAATATAAATGGGGGACATTTTTTATGAGATATATTTTTTTACATGGACTTGGACAAGATTCATCTAGCTGGGATCATACCATTTCTTTTCTTTCAAGACACCGCCCTATAGATTGCCCTGATTTACCTGAGCTGCTACAGCAAAAAGAAGTAACCTACAACCATCTATATGCTAGCTTTGTAGAATATTGCGCTGAAATTGACGAACCGTTACATCTCTGTGGTTTGTCATTAGGTGGCATTCTAGCCTTAAATTATGCGATAAAATACCCTGAAAGAGTAAGCTCTTTAGTGTTAATTGGCGTACAACATAAAATGCCTAAAATATTATTAAAATTCCAAAATATGATCTTTCGGCTTATCCCCAACTCTGCCTTTCAACAAATGGGATTTACGAAGCAAGACTTTATTCAGCTTACAAATTCAATGTCTACTTTAAACTTCAGCAAAGGCTTACATAATATTTCTTGTAAAGCCTTGATTGTTTGCGGAAAGAACGATCATGCAAACAAAAAAGCCTCTAAGGAATTAACAGCGTTGATTCCAACAGCAAAACTTCAATTTATCACAAAGGCAGGTCATGAAGTAAATACACAAGCACCACGAGAATTAGCTGAAATGATAGAAGCTTTTTATGGGGGAAAGTAGGTGTAAACTGTGAAAAAAAATACTAGAATAATTTAAGTTTGAATCTAATGGAAAATTTCAGGTTCCATTTTATACCTTTGATTCAAAAATACAAACCTTTCTCTTAAAAATCAAATGACTAAAATAGCTATAGACTTATCAAAGCATTGAATACTTAATAGTACTTATACTGACCTTTTTAATCTCCAACCACTTTACAATAAATAATTAAATTCGCCGTTGCCGTCTTTTTGAAATTTAAATGTTTCCCCATTATATTGGAACTCACCCTCAATACTATTTTTAGTTTGTTGAGTTATATTCCTTATTCTCATTTGTCAAACTTGCTTCTGTATTAGCTATAGCTGGAGTAGCAACAATAGAGAGCATTAGTGAAAAAGTTAAAAATATTAAAATTTCCTTCGTATAGTTATTTTTTACAAATGCTGTAAAGCGATCTTTCTAATATTTCATATTATGTTATTATTTTCAATATACTTAAATAACTTTTTAGAGGAGATAATAAATGAAACTGCTAAAATTTATCACAATGCTTCTAGTCATTATCTGTATCATGATTTCATTTCTAAAAAGCCACTTTGGGGTTTTAGCATTCTTTTTTCTCGGTATTTTCTTATTGATAAGAAGCAAAATGGAAGCAAGTAAGTGGGGGTTCCTATTCAGTAGTTTGCTTTGTATTTTTAGCCTTTGGTTTTTCATTACACTTGTGTTGTCAGGGAAATATTAAGGATTTTTGTCAAAAGCTTGGGTCCCTTTAAATTTAAAAAGAAATTCAGAGAAGAAACATATAGAAATTAACGGCAATACCATTTTTCCTTCATTTAACCTACCCTAAAAAGCGCAGACCTGCTTACCTTTGGCCTGCCCTTTCTTCTCATATTTTCTCACTAAGCCTCAAAAAGGACCATTTCTCGCTTTCGATTTGTGAATGTGGCCACCTTCGTCACCCCTCTGTTCATGAGCATCGCTTGAATGTCATCTCCATAAATTCCCATAACCTGTGGGAAGTGAGAATCAGAAAAGGTTGAAAAAGGAACTTGTTCTTCTACTAAAATATCAAGTAGCATCGCACTTGGACACATTTCCTTAACCTGATAACGGTAGGTAATAAAGACCAGGATTTATTTCCGTCGCCGCGTCGCTTTCCTTTAGCTCCTTTGCTAAATGGCGAAGGGGATTATCAAACCCCAGCCATTATAAGAAAAAATCTTTCATTAAAAATTAATTTAACTTTCAAATAAAGATGAAAAGAGTGATCAAAATTTACGATTGCAATAAAAATTTTTATTGATTAACTTCCTTTATTTGAATATCAGGGCAATTTATGACAGACAGTATTTCTTCTAAATTTGTTAGTTCAAAAGGACAAATGATCCCTTTTACTTCACTTTTCAGGGCAATTTTTGCTAATGAAGCAGTCACCATCGCGGTTGTATGATAATCAGAGAAGGTAGATAAAAATAATATTCTTACCCTCTCTTTGTTATCAACCACTCCCTTTACTTCCACAGTAAGAAAAGCATTTTCATTCTTATTAGGATTATGCCTTACGACCTTAGAAAGAAAATTATTATTCACTTTATTAATCATTTCCATAAAACCCATTTTTCTTATCATAGAAACCAGCTTATTAAAGGCATTAACATTCCAAGAAGTCCAATAATTTATCGGGGCAGTTGTTAATTTCCCTTTTAACAATAGCTTTTCTGAATGGTCTATTAGCCTAACTTCTTTTTCTCTAAAATGATTAAGAAAATACATTCTTCTTTTTTTTGTAAATCCGGATAAAGTTTCATTTTGAAAGGTAACTGGTTGATCTATTATCTTTAACATATCTAAAATTCCAGATATTCCTGCTTTCGCATTCGTACTTTGTAATAAACCAACGTTTATTTCTGTTATTTCTTGGAAATCCGAAATAGCTTCCTTAATCATTAAGCCTGATAAACCAGGGAAAAATCCAGACATTATTACAGAACCTATCTTATTATTTTCTGCACTTTGATTTAGCTCATATACTTTCTCAGCAAAATCATAAAACGGTGTAACATCTATACATAATATTTTATTTTCAATACACCTTTTTTGAATATGCGGATTTCTCTGCTTTACTGCTACGACTACAATATCCACATTCTTTATTACTTGTTTTATATTTTCTTCATTATCAACATCTAAACATTGAAACTGAACGTCACTGTTAAAAAAAGCTGCTAACCTTTTACCTCTTTCATTTTTATAATCCGTTACTATTAATTTTATTTGCTTTTCAAACACTCTCAGTAACTCCATGCAAATTAATTTACCAAGAACACCAGATGCTCCAACAACCATCATTTTTTTCATGATTTAAACCTCTCTCTATTAAACCTTTACTAAATTTTAACATGTACTCTTTGAATTTCATGTAAAAAACTTTCGTACTAATCTGGAATTTAACAATTTTCCTTTCATCTTAAATTTGTCTATGGCATCATAAAAATGTAGGTTATGGCATTTAATTTATGCAGTGCCTGGAAGGTACTGCATAAATTAAAAAAACCACTTGTCAACATTCCAAAATACACATACACTTCCTGTTGGGACAAACAAGCGCAGGAGGTATTAAGGAGATGTTGGCAGTGGCCGAAATTAATTATATCAGACATGAGGCTGTCGAAAAAGATAGTAGTTATTCAACAATAGCGAAAAAAATGGGAAGAGATCCTAGAACCGTAAAAAAGTATGCCGAAAAAGAGGATTTTAGTCCTGAAGTGAAAGTGAAACAAAACAGACCTTCACCCATCATGGATTCAGTTAAGCATATCGTAGATGAGTGGATTTTAGAGGACTTTAAGCAAAAAAAGAAGTTTCGTAGAACCGCAAAGCGGATGTGGGAACAGCTAAAAGAAGAAGTTGATTTTAAGGGATCTGATCGAACGATTAGAAATTATGTTTCGAACAGAAAGAAAGAGTTATTAAATGAATCTAGTCAAGCCGCTCTACCACTTGAATCTAAGCTGGGTACAGCACAGGTTGATTTTGGGGAAGCACCATTTAAATATCAAGGAGAGGACATTGTGCTCCCCTATCTAGTCTTATCTTTTCCTTATAGTAATGCTTTTTATTTTCAGGTGTTTCCTTCACAAAATAGAGAGTGCTTCCTAGAAGGACTGAAGCGAATTTTTCATCATATGGGTGGAGTTCCAAAAACAATCAGGTTTGATAATCTATCCCCTGCCGTAAAAAAAGTACTGCCAAATGGAGAACGGCAGCTAACAGAGGAGTTTCAAAACTTCGTTCTTCACTATGGTTTTAAATGCGAGTTTTGTAATCCGAATAGTGGCAACGAAAAAGGGCATGTGGAAGCTATGGTCAAATATGTGAGGAATAATTTCTTACTACCAGGTCTACATGTATTTGATATAGATCAACTTAACGAGAAGTTATGGGACAAAGCTGAAAGAGACCGTGAACGTAAGCACTATGAGAAAGAAACCTTTATTTCTACATTGTTTGAAGAGGATCAAAAAGCTTGTTTTGTTCTTCCAGGGAAAGAGTATCAATGTGTAAGGTATGAAACCGTCAAGGCGGATAAGTATGGTTATATAAGGGTAGAGAAGAACCTCTATTCAACCTCTCCGAGGTATGCGCTAAGTAAGGTTCTCGTAAAAATCTCATATAATACGATTGAAATACTCACAGACGATAATCAGCTGGTGGTTAGTCACTCTCGATTATACGGTCAATATAGAAAGTCTATGAAATGGCAGCCATACTTAAACCTAATGGCCAAACGTCCTTTGGCACTTAAATATACGAGTTTCTATGAGCAACTTCCAACAGAATGGCAAGAGTATTTCAATTCATGTACAGCTGCGGAAAAACCAGAGGCTCTTAAACTACTAGCAATGGTATTGAAAGAACATGATTTTAGTAGAATTACGGAGGCACTTATAATCGCTTCTGAGCATGGCCATCCATCTGTTGAATCCATTAAACAGGTGTTTTATCAACTGATAAATGGACGGGGAATCCGTTCGGAAATACACCCCAATCGACCATTGCCAGAAATGCCGAAGGCTATTCGAGGTTTAGATCATTATGATCAGCTTATGAAAGGAGTTGATCTACAATGAATGGTCAGATTCTAGAATATGCCAAGCGGTTGAAATTAAGCTGGATCAGAGAACATTATCATGAAGTGGAAGCAAAGACGAATGAGGATTTCTTACTAGAGTTATTTAGAAGAGAAGTTGAGCAACGAGAGGAACGGAAGACGAATCTATTACTGACACAAGCGACGCTTCCTAAAACAAAAGGAAATCCTTTTGATTGGAAAGATATATTATTAACTCAAGGGCTCAGTAAAGAGGATTTATTAAATGGTGCATTTCTGGAACGGCAGGAAAATTTAATTTTCTATGGAGGAGTGGGCACAGGTAAAACTTACTTAGCCACCATTATTGGATTGAATGCCGTACAAAAGTTTGGAAAGTCCATCAAATTTTATACAGTAGCCTCATTAGTCAATCGATTACTAGAGGCAAATGAAAAAGGAACACTAAATAAGCTCTTTAAACAAATAGAGAAACTTGATTTATTGATCTTGGATGAACTAGGGTATATTCCTCTCCATAAACAAGGAGCAGAATTATTATTTCAGGTTATTGCGATGTGTTATGAAGCGAAGAGCATTATCATTACAACAAATCTTCAGTTCGGTCAATGGAATCACGTTTTCGGAGATCCGATTGTAACGGAAGCAGTCATTGATCGATTAATTCATCACTCGCATTTAATCGTGTTTAACGGGGATAGCCACCGTTACAAAGAATCAATTATACAAGGTTAATTCTATGCGTTGGCAAGTGGTACATTTTTAAATGCCGTTTAATACATTTTTTGCTTGCCAAATACAATCTTAAATTTAACTTTTTTAACAGATTTTAGGTCTGACACTATCGGATGGAGAAGTATCATAAAAGACTTCAATCAAGAAGAATTGTTCAAGTATATTCCGTAAAGGAAACTGTTACGACAACTCTATCATGAAGAAGTTCTTTAGGATTATGAAATCTGAATTCTTATACTAAAAGGAATTTGAAAGTGTGGTGCATTTAAAAAAAGCTAGAAAAATATATCGAATATCAAAACACGAAAGGATGAAGACAAAATTAAAAATGAGATCGGTGCAATACCGAACTCATTTTACCCAAGGTCGCCTGAAATAACCGTGTCTAACTTTCAGGGGGTTTTCTTCTTGGTTCACATTTATCATCACTGCCATTTATTTTCAATTTTGGCTCAATTTTACCTAGAGTATCATCTAATCTTACCTTTTCAAAACCTAATCTCAGGATGGTCTTGACAAGTGATACTGAATTTAACAATGCATAGAAAAACAGAAAAATATATAAGTAAAAAATGAAAATTAACATTAGTAGAAAAAAATCATCCTCTAAGCTAGTAGAAACAACCAGATACATTCCAATGGATAAGATCGCATGCCAACTCCATAACACACTAGATAAATAAAATGGAAAAAAGAAACGAATATATAAATTTTTCCTATTCAAAAAAAACAGAAAGTTATTGTTGCTCACAGATAGAATAATCGCAAAACCTGATATGACAATAGCCATCATAGCTATATCCGCTGCTATCAAAACTTTAGAAATTTCTAAAATTATGCCCTTTAAATGGAGACTGTCTATATAAAACATCAAATAAAACAAAAATGTTGGAATCATTAGAGAAATGTAAAACTCATGACAGAAAATTAATTTAGAAAAACCATAAACCTTAAGCATTTCTTTAAACTTATATTTATTTTTTTCAATACTCATTTTTTGCTGCTCCTAAGTGTTGATCAATCGCTCTTTTTAAAAATGTTAAGTAATTTCTAGTGAATTCGTCAATTTTGTCATCTCCAGATTGAATTGACTCATATAACAACTCTTGCTTAGATAATATTTGTCTATTTTCATTATTTCTATCTTTGCCTCTAACATCAAAATGTCCATAACCTGCTAGAGTCATATTCACAGGTTTTCTAAATAACTTAGACTCTGGATTGAGTCCTGACTCATGTGCTATATATTCATGTACAGCTTCTCTTGATTTTAGATTCTTTAATTCTTCATCAAGGTCATTAAATTCTTCATCATCATCCCAATTTGCTGGTATTAAATGAAATTTAGCATAATTTATTTTTTTTAGATTCTTTAATTCCTTTTTTAAATCACTTGCATTAGGCAATAATTCATATTTTAATTCTCCTAATTCAAATGCATTTCTTTCTATCATTTGTGTGAAGACTTCAATAAATTGGTTTCTTGAAATCCTCCCTTTTCTCTCTTCAAAAACTACAATTTCATTTTGGTAATCAAAAAGAAAATTTGACCACTTTGCAACATTTTCAACACTATTCTTTGTAATTTGTACAACATTAGTGTCAACTATACTAGTAATCTCATCTTTAGCTCTTAGAACTCTTCCAGCAATCATTAATTTTTCATCAATTTCCAAAGGAGTTACATCGATAAAGTTCCATAACGATTTATACTTACTAAAAAATTTCTCTGATGTTGCAATTCCTTTTTTAAAGTGAGCTTTTGTTATGTTTAACGGATATGAAAATAGATTTTGATTAATACTTAACTTGGCAGCATATAGATGATGTTTCCTCAAAATACAATTCCTCCAATAAAATCTTACTTTTGAAAGAATTCGACATTTAAATTTATTTTCCTCCATATTTCCCATTTAAGTTACAATTAAAACAGACTATTCGATAAAATTTGATAACAAGTTCCCAGTTAATCATAGTTATGTGTTCTTAACATGTCTTTCGCAAAAAACTCTTTTGCAATTTGTTAAACCTTATTCAGTTGTGAATCGTTCTACGTAATTATTCTTAAAGAAATTTTGTCAAAATCTCTACTTTTGATATACTATAGAAAAAATTAAAGGAAGTGTTCATTTGGACAATACGACATTTAAAACTATATCTGTTTTTAATCATAAAGGCGGCGTTAGTAAAACTACCACCACATACAATATTGGTTGGAAATTAGCAACAAAAGGATTCAAAGTACTACTAGTTGATGGAGACCCACAATGTAACTTAACAGGATTAATACTAAAAGATAATTTTGAAGATTATTACACAACAGGCAGCTCGAAACTATTTAATATAAAGGATGCTGTCAGACCAGCTTTTGAAGGAACCCCACACCCTATTCAAGCAATAAATTGCTATTCTCCTAGTGAGAATCCAAATTTATATTTAATACCAGGTCATATGGATTTATCAGAATATGACCCTGCCTTAAGTTTGTCGTTAAATAGTAATAATGCTATAACAACACTTCAAAATTTGCCTGGTTCTTTTTTTGAACTTATCCGATTGTGTTCAGAAAAGTATTCAATTGATATTGTATTAATAGATATGAATCCAGGCCTGAGTGCAATTAATCAAACCTTTTTTATTTCTTCAGACGCATTTATTATCCCAACAAATCCAGATCCGTTTTCATTAATGGCTCTTAATACAATGCAAAAAGTTTTACCTCGTTGGAAACAATGGTCATTAAATTCTGCTCCATTTTTTGAAACTGCAACTTATCCGTTGCCACAAAAAGAACAAAAATTTATTGGAGAAATTATTCAAAGGTTTAATCTTAGAAATAACAAACCTGCTGCAGCTTATAATGACAAAATTTTAGAAATACAAAACTTTATAGAAGAAGTTTTTGTACCTAAACTTAAAACATTTAATATGGTTGCAGATATTAACAAAGCCAAAAGTAAAGGCTATACAGACTCATATTGTTTAGCTCAAATACCAGAATTCGGGGCCCTTTTACAACGGTCCCATGAACATGGTGTACCAATATTCGCTTTAAAAGATTCTCAAATGGGTACTACAGGTAGAGTAAAAGCAAGTATGATAGACAAACAACATGAACTAGATATACTATTTGAAAATCTCACAAATTCTATTATTGAGACATTAAAATGAACTCAGCTCTTAAGCAATTTAATTTTTTAATACGCGACACACGTCAAATTTCAAATGTATATCAACACTTTAATCTACCAAGTTTAGACGATTTATTAAGATGGCAATGGACACAAACCGTATCCGCCCTTGATAAATATATTCATGATGTTATCAAATTAGGACTGATCAAAACTTACAATAAACAAATTATACCTACTAAAAGTTTTTCAAATTTTCTTATCCCAATTTCTATACTAGATGATCCTTTACTAACTTCTAACGCATTTGAACAGTTTGTAATACAAAAATTATCGTATAATTCTTATCAAACTCCCGAAAAAATTAATGAAGGCCTTTCTTTAATCTGGTCCGAAGAACATAAGTGGCAAACTATTGCAGAAAGTATGGGAAGAGATAGAAAATTTATAACAAACAAATTAAATTTAATTGCTCAGAGACGTAATCAAATAGTTCATCAAGGAGATTATCCTTCTTATAATTTAGAAAAAGAATCCTTGACATTATTAGAAGTTAATGATGTTATCAATTTTATAGAACAGTTAGTAAACATTATACACATCAATCTACAGAATGATTTTGCTGTTAGAGTGTTAAATCAACACCAACAAAATTTGGCAATGGTATAACACCATCCTACTCTTTCTCCCCACTTTTTATGTACGGTTCAACTTAACGTTGGAAAGGGTAAACTAATATAAAAAAGGAGTAGACCATAGTAATTTCGTCTACTCCTTTTACCTTTTATTTAAACTTTACTAGTGATTTGCTATTTTTAAAGATTGGATACTACTAGCATTAAACCTCCAGTGTTAGCTTCAATATCGATATTTTAATCGCCATCACTTTTAGCTTCCGTTTACGTTTTCTATCTATTACGATTTATAGACTGTTTGTATTCAAACCTCATTTTGGATAGGCTACACTTAGTTGGACAGAATTTTTAAGGTCAAGTAGACTACAGATAATATAAGTGAGGAGAATCTACATGGCCAAAAGAGAACGCCGAACATTTACTGAAGATTTCAAACGACAGATCGTGCAATTGTACCAAAATGGAAAATCGAGAAAAGAGATTATTCGTGAATATGACCTTACTCCTTCTTCTTTAGATAAGTGGTGAGTCAGAGCCAAAATTCAGGTTCTTTTAAGGAGAAAGACAATCTAACAAATGATCAAAAAGAATTGATGGAACTCCGGAAAAGAAATAAACAACTAGAAATGGAAAATGATATTTTAAAGCAAGCCGCGCTGATACTAGGACGAAAGTAATTGTAATCAAGAATAATGTGACTGCTAGAATAAAGTGTACAGTTTTTGCTTGATAAGATGAAACGCTTATTTACCCAAATATACCAGCAAAAAATATCAACCTATCACTGTAAAATGATCATAGTTCATACTTGCAGTGGAGGTTAGCGAAGGTGGATAAGTGGGAAATGTACATGGAGATAAAGCAATTATTAAAGCAAGGATTTAGTCAGACAAAGATAGCTGAAAAGTTAGGGGTTTCTCGAACAACTGTTTACAGGCACTTAAAGAGATCTCCTTCGGAGATGGCGGAATGGGTTGATTCTCTTCAGTATAAAAAGAAAAAATTAGATCCATATAAAGAACTGATTTTATCTTGGTTGAGAATGCATCCGGATATGTCAGCAGCACAAGTTTATGATTGGCTTTTAGAGAAATATAAAGATCTAACTGTTGGAGAAAGTACAGTAAGAACATATGTAAAAGCATTAAGAGAAGAATACAAAATAAATAAGGAAACATCTCCTCGAATGTATGAGGCAATTCCTGATCCCCCATGGGAGAACAAATGCAAGTAGATTTTGGTCATACGAGACAAAAAACTGTTGATAATAAGGAAGCCAAACTCAACTTTATAGCTTTTGTCTTATCACATTCTAGACAAAAGTATAAAGAGTGGTTGGATAGACCATTTACAACACGGGATGTTATACAAGCCCATGAGAACGCGTTTAAATGGTATGGAGGAATGACCAATGAGATCGTTTATGACCAAGATAGTTTAATTGTTGTTAGCGAAAATGGTGGAGATCTAATTTTAACTAAAGAATTTCAGCAGTATAGAGAATCCAGAGGAATAAACCTTCGGGTTTGTAGAAAAGCTGACCCTGAGAGTAAGGGAAGAATAGAAAATGTAGTTGGATTTATCAAACAAAACTATGCCAAACATAGAGTGTTTCATAACATCGACTCTTGGAATGAGCAAGGATGGGAATGGCTGAACAGAACGGGTAACTATAAAATACACAATACAACAAAAAAGAGACCATTCGAAGTGTTCCTCCTGGAAAAGCAACACTTAAAACCAGTCTCCCAAAATATAGATATTCAAAATAACTATGAGATAAGTATAGCAAGATGTGTTCATAAGGACAATACTATTCGTTACCAATCTAATCGGTACTCTCTTCCACTTGGAACTTATAACAAATATGAAAAAGTATGTATCAAGGAAACGGAGACTAAAGAATTAGTTATTTATATACCTGATACTGGCGAAATTATTGCAAAACATTCAATTCCCGAAGGGAAAGGGATGTTAATAAAAGATAAAAAACATAGTAGGGATCGTACAAAAGGTGTTGGAGCATTCATTAATACAGTGGCTGAGAGATTTGAAGATAAAGAACTAGCCTTTAAATATTTAGAGAAGGTTAGGGAAAAAAATCCTCGTTACATTAAAGACCAGTTGCAAATCATCTTGCGCGAAACAAAAGGTATCGATAACGAAGTACTGACTAAAGCGTTAGCAGAGTGTTTAAAAAGGAAATTATACAGTGCAACTGATTTTGGTGATATCATTGCATATGTGAAACGTCAGCGCCAGGTACATGAAACAGTTATTGATAAAAAGAAAGAAGTTAAGACTTTGAACAGGCTATCAGAATGGGTTTTAGAAACAGAAGCATACAAAAGAAAAGTAGATACTTACACGGTTTTAATGGAGGTTGAATAGCGATGAGCCAAATCCAACAATTACAAGACATAATGAAAGGGTTAAGACTCGTTGAAACTGCCAAGCATCTCCCCCATTTGATCAGAGAAGCTGAGCAAAAAGACCTTTCATTTACTCAATTCCTGTTAGATGTCACTTCTTATGAGCAAACTCGAAGAGAAGAAAAGCAACTAAACAACCGATTAAAGTGGGCAACTTTTCCTTTCAGCAAAACACTTGAGGAGTTTAATTTAAAAGAACAAAAGTCTTTAAGCAACAAACAACTAAATAGATTAAAAGATTTAACTTGGATAGAACAGCTGTACAATTTGATTTTATTAGGGCCACCAGGTGTAGGTAAAACTCACCTGGCCGTAGGCCTAGGAATAGAGGCTATTAACCAAGGGTATAAAGCGATATTCACATCAATGGGAGATTTAATTCATAACCTGAAAACAGAAGAAATCACACGAAAGTCAAAAGCAAGAATGAAAAGAATTAGAGAGGCTGATTTAGTCATAATAGATGACTTAATGTTTATGGCAATGGATCAACAAGAAGCTAATATGTTCTTTCATTTAATTAATGACTTGTATAATCAGTCTTCCATTATCTTGACCTCTAATAAGGCACCAAAAGAATGGGGAGAATTATTGGGTGATCAAGCTATAACAACAGCAATTCTAGATAGGATTCTTCACCGAGTAGAAATCATTCATTTAAATGAAGATAGTTATCGTATGAAGCATCGTTCTACCATATTTGGGGAACAAAGTGTTTCAAAATAACGAGCAAAAATTGTTTCATTCTACTTGACGGTCACAAATAATCAACACAAATACTCGATATCAGCAATATGCAAAGTCCTACAAATCTCTAGAAGTGTCTATTATTATGAAGCAAAAGAAAGAAGAGCAGAGGATCCCGTTGTCTCTGATGTGGTTGATATCTTTCACGCAAGCCGTCAAAACTATGGAACACGAAAAATCAAAGTAGAATTAAAAAAGCGTGGTCTTATCGTTTCCAGACGAAGAATCGGCCGCATCATGCAGGAGCAGGGCCTTGTTTCTGCCTACACAACCGCTCAATTTAAACCACATACGAAAACCTGTAATGAATCAGAACAGAAAAATGAATTGAATCGTGAGTTCGCCCAGAAACAAGAGATGAGCGCAATCGTAAGCGATTTAACGTACGTAAGAGTTAATCAAAAATGGAAATACGTATGTGTCTTTGTCGATCTCTTTAATCGAGAAATGGTTGGTTTTAGTACAGGACCAAATAAAGATGCATTACTCGTATATCGTGCGCTAGCTTCTATCAAGGTCGATCTAAATAAGATACAGCTATTTCATACAGATCGTGGAAATGAGTTTAAAAACCAATTGATTGATGATGCTTTAAAGACATTTAATATTCAAAGATCCTTAAGTATGAAGGGCTGCCCGTATGATAATGCAGTAGCAGAGGCAACATTCAAAATCATCAAAACAGAGTTTGTGAAAGGCAGGCATTTTAATGGTTTAGATGAACTAACAAGGGAATTACAAGACTATGTTCACTGGTTTAATAGCATACGAATTCATGGGACCCTTGGATATGAAAGCCCAATTGATTATAAGCAAAGACACCTTAAAAAAATTGTCTAGTTTTGTGTTGACAATCCATTACGTAGTATAAGTATAATTTCTAAAGTGCTATCTAAGAAAGAATATTTTTAAATATCAATTTCAAACTTTCGCTTTACTATCACTTATGGTACGGTTCTCCGTACCGGTTTATAGGGTAAACTAATAAAATAAGGGACAAAAGATTGGTCTTTTGCCCCTTACCTGTGAAATATTTTTCAATAAAGAATACTCTCTAATTCTCCACGAACATCATTATTTGTAAGATACTCATTTTTATAATGAGAAAATTGTAGATTGTACAGAATTTCATGAAAATTACTATTCATGTTTATTGACTTCTTATACTCTTCTTTTAATTCCGGGGAAAATCCCAAATTATATTTCTTTTTAAATACTAGCGCCCTCAATAGATTTAGTTCTTTTTGTGGATTATCTTTTAAGACAATATTTATCTGTCTATTTTCGATTGACCACCTTAAATCATCATCGTATAAGGTGTCCTGGTTAAAGTTATAAACAATACCATCAACACTTAAAAAGACGGACTTTGCAAGATTTTTTTCTTCTGCTAATAATTTATTTTCCCTAAAAGCCCATGTGTTTTCTAAATTCCATAAATCAAATTCGATATTTTCTATATTAACTTTATACCCACCAAATCGATTTTTCTTATAATTATATTTTTCAACAAAGCTTTCAAATGTTTTTTCAGTTTTACAATGTAGTTTAACTGCAATATCAAAATCTCTTGGCATTTTTTTGTATTCATTATAAAGGTAATAATCCCTAATAGATCCTCCAAAGAATAATAAATCTCCAAATTCGGAAAGTCCATTAATAAATCTTAAAGTTTCTGGGTAATCTTCCAACAAATTATATATTTCTACTTTTATTGTTGTCTTTGATACCATACAATTCACCCTTTTCAATATGATTAATATTTAATCAAGGTAATTTTACGCCCAATAGTTTCTGGTGTAAGTTAACGGCATATGAATCTGTCATTCCCGAAATAAAATCTGTAATCAATAATAATCGATCATATAAAGGTAAGTCTTCAAATTCTATATTAGGAAGACCGTTATTGTCAAGCGATTGTATATGTCTAAAGTTCTCAGAGATTAAGTGAAAAAGCTTCTCCTTTTTTAATTTAGTTTTTGGACTTTTATCAATTTTAATTACCGCATTTACAAATAAAGTTAGTAGGTCACTTAAAACACGATCTCCGACTAATTCTAGCGTAAGTACTTCGTTATCACTGTAACAATATTTCCTAGATATCTTTTGCAATATTTCTCCCAAGTCTTTAGCAGTTGAAGACTCTAAGAGTCCTCCTTCAAAATTCCCTAACATAATTTCTTCATACCTATTCTTGAAAACTTCAATAACTGCATTAATCATTATTCCTTGTGCAGCGACCTTAAAATTTTGAACATTAACAAGGTCTTTATTTGGGACTTTATTCTCGTCCGCTTGTTCTCTATAACCCTTTAAACGATTGAAAACAGAAGGATAATGTTGTTCAAGGAAATTAGATATATATTCATATTCTTCTTCCCATTTAACAATACCTTTTTTTACCCCATCTTCAACATCTGCAGTTAAGTATGCGATGTCATCCGCAGCTTCCAAAAGGTATGTGGCAGGGTGTCTTCTTTCTCCAATTCCAACCTCATTGTGCAAATCGACATATAGGTCGGTCTCTGAAAAGAAATAGCCAAATTTCTTTTTATCTATAGCCTTAGGGTGATCAGATGCCCATGGATATTTCATTAATGTAGCAAGAGTACCGTATGTAAAGTTGGCCCCATACTGGTCATTAAGGAACTGAAGCCTTGCTAAAATTCTAATTGCTTGTGCATTTCCTTCAAAATATTTAAAGTCATTTAGTTGCTGTGGATTTAATGTACTAAAACCTTTATCTCTATAACAATCTTCAATACTCTTAAAATCTTCACTATCAAACCAGTTTCTAAACCAATTTCTAATTATATCCTCTCCATAATGTCCAAATGGTGGATTACCCAGATCATGTACCAAACAGGATACTTCTACTAAAGAAGCTAATTCTTTTACTTGCCAAAAATCTTTTAGCTCATCTCTATCTAATAACCAGGTGCCCAAGTTCCAAGCTATTGATCTGCCTAAAGCTGCCACTTCCATGGAATGAGTTAGTCTTGTTCTGGTAAAATCATTCTCTTGAAGAGGAAATACCTGTGCCTTATCTTGAAGGCGTCTTAAGGAAGACGAATAAATTATACGATCGTAGTCTTTATCAAATTCGTTACGATGGAGATTTGTAAAAGAAGTTGATGTTCGTTGTCTTTTTTTATTTAAAAGTTGATCCCAATTCAATCTTGTACTCATTTAGTTACCTCCAAATATATTTACTAGTTTTAATGATTCTTATTTCTCATTCTTTCTTGGCACTGAGGTCTAAGTCCCCAAGTTAATAAGAAATTAGCCCTTCGTGAAGTGTACAAAATCTTTTTATCCGCTCTATTAGAGATTGTGGTGCAATAGATGCGTATCAATGATATCCAAGCCTATTTAATTTTAGGTGCTTTATTGAAATTTATAAGTAAGAGTATTTATTATATTATCGGAATTGTTTATAATAATTGAACAAAATTAAGGCGTTATTTTTATATTTTTTAAAAATTCTAAGAGTACCTGTGTATTATTGGTTTAAAACTTATTCATAATATAAATTTAACCCTGTTATTATATTTAATCTCGCTTCCTTCAAACTTCAACGAAAAGGATCTTATTTCCATACCTAATTCTATACATTCATTTAAAAGCTGATGATATTTTTTAAAATGGTAGTCTAATACTATCTTTTTTACCATTGGACTTAAAGATGTAATGATATAAACAACCCTTACTCCCATTCTTAGAATCTCTTTTATTTTTTTTAATTGTTCAATTGCTCTTTCTGAATATACTGACGGAAAACTTACCGTTCTACGTGAAGCAATTATTCCCTTGATCTCTACGATAATCATTTCATCATTAGACATTAACATTAAGTCTGTCTTATAACCGTGGTATGTTTTTTCACGTAAAATCTTGTAATTATTCAGTTCTTTTTTCCTTCTACTAATAATAGACTCAACAACTTTATTAGTAAGATTGAGATTTAAAAGAATATACTTATTATAAAATTTCACTGCAAATAATGAATAGTTAGTACGACTATTTGATTTATTTGGTGTTAATAACACTTTTTTCCCTTTAACATTTAAATAATTCTCAATTCGCGAGGAACTGGGTACGTAACATTCACAGACTTTGTTATCAATAAGTACTTTACATAGAAATCTATTTTTACTCTCCTCAATAAAAACGCCTTCAATTAATTGGTTAAACCTCAATATTATTTTTCTCCCTTAGCTGAAAGAATACCGCCAGGAATTCCTAACGGTATTCAATTTATTGTGTATTATTCATTTAAATAATCTTCTAGTTCTTCTTCACTAATAAATAGGCCTTGTAATCTGGTTATTTCCCCATTCATAGAAAACAACATATCTCCCTTTCCTAATAAATCTTCTGCTCCAGGAGAATCTAAAATAGTCATGGAATCCTGATGCGCCGGCAACCTAAAGGAAATTCTACATGGGATATTTGTCTTCAAATTTGATGTTACTATATCAGCACTTGGTCTTTGAGTTGCTACAACTAAATGAATTCCGACATTTCTTGATCGTTGAGCTAACCTGATCATTTGTCTCTCGAAATCCTTCTTCCTACCCTCTAAGTCAGCAACCTGTACCAAATCAGCATACTCATCGATTATTACTACGATGGGTTTCATCGGATTATCCGGATTCTTTTGATTATAGCTGAATAAGTCCCTACTTCTGGATTGCCTTAACATTTCCGTCCGTTTTTCCAATTCATTTTCCGTTAAGTCAGTAAGAATTTCCACTGCTTTTTCAGCATCTAAAATTACCTCTCCATTCCTAAGATGAGGGAGGCCATCAAAAAATATAAAATCAGTTTGTTTGGGATCAATAATAACAAATTCAAGTTCTTCTTTGTTGTACTGTGATATTAAACTAACAATAATACTATATAAAAAGATAGTCTTCCCTGAACCCGTAGAACCTGCAGTTAAGATATGAGGTGCTTGAGCGATATTTAACATCTTATATTCCCCGCTAGGATCTTGCCCTATTATAACATTTAAATTTCCAACCTGCTCCTTGTTAGGAAGCATCTTTAATTGTTCAATAAGCATTATAGAATCACTATTTTTTCTAGGTACATCTACAAATATATACTGTGTACCCCGTTCATTTCCTACTAAAATTTCAGATTCAGCTTCAATCTCTCTGCTAATATCTGTTCGGTATCTTAATACCTTTTGAAGAGTTTCTCCTGCACGCAACCTAACTCTAAATCTTACAAAGCGCGCAGCAATTAGCGCAAGTGTTGGATCAACAGAAGCAACATCTATCGAATAGTCTTTCATTGCCCTAAATAAAGTGCTCGCTATTCTTTCTATTGATTTAGTCAACTCATCATTACTATCTTCCTTAGTAATTACATCATCTGCACTTTCCGGATTTTCCTTTTGTCGTTTGATGTTTTTGACCTCTTTTTCATCCAAATCCCTTATATTTCCTTGTAAGCCATTTTCTTTAGAATTACTAATTATTGAATTGCCATCTTTATCAACATCACTTTTTATTAAATTGCGTTTCTTAATAGTTTCTGGTTGCTTTTCATAATTGCTATTTAATCCATTAAAAGTACTTTCAAATTTTATGTCATTACAATTTACTAATACCTTATTAATAAAGTCATCACGAATTTCTACCAAGTTAATAAGATATTCTGAGGTATATTGATTTGTTTGAGTCAATCCCTGCTCGCTAAATCTTACATGATGGATGTAAGAGTGTATATTAACCGGGATTTCACCAGCAAACAAACGATTTAGTTGATAAGTCCATTCCTTCTTATCCTTCTTTGATAGAGGCAATTGGTGAAAAGCTCTAAACACCTGAAATCTCAATAACTCCCTGCGTGATGTACTTGTAATTTTGTCACGTTCTGAAAAAATTTCATTTATTAACTGCCTTACTGAATTAACTTGGTCAACTGCTTTTCCACTTATTTCATTACCACTCTCATGCCTTTTATAAGCTCCATCATAAGTTTTCACTTCAATAATATCAATATCTGCATAATTATCATTAAATCTAATTCCTACTAAATCAGAGAAATCCCCATTCTCTCTCTCATCAAGCCAATTTTGTGAGAGATCGGTATCAAGGCTTACTAGGATATAATTAGCTTTATCCTGTCTTGCATAAATTGCAGATATTGTAGTACCTAATGCCCCTTTGGTATGATTTAAATTAAAGGTATGGTCGTATTTAGATGATGCTAGTTGAAGTACCCCTTTTTCATTCAACCCTTGCATTGTTCTCAAAATTTTGCCAACACAATTAGGATTTGGATCATAATTTCCTATAGATCGAATAGATTTTATCATACCAGTAGAAAGTTTATTCCAATCCTTTGTGTACACTCCTATATCTCTATACGCTTTTGACTCATAATATATGCAGTTTTCAGAACCTATAACGCTTAGTTCAAGGTTTTTTAAATTAGAATCCGCTATAATTAGCCATGGAACTGAGTTTATTAACTCTTCGAATTCCCTTTTAGTTGATTCCATTTCTAGAACCACCGTATGATGCCAGCCCTGGGGCTTATCATTTAATCTTGATAACAAATCATGATGGTCTGAAAATATATTTCCATCTGAAGCAGGTATTATTTCGACTTTATCAGCTATAGGGTCGTAATCAAAAACCTTTGGTACACATAGTGGGTGTATTTTTAATAATGGATCCCTCTTAATATTGGAAACTGACTTACCACTAGGATCAAACATAGCAACTACATGAAAATTACTTATTTTAATACTTTCTCTTAATTGCTCAAAACCGATAATAGCGTTTTCTACCTTTACTGAAAAGCTAGGATCTTTTGATACGGCAAATTTATTAAGTATTATATCATCAATTTCATCAAAACTAGCCCAGTTTTCAGGCGTTTCCTTTGTCTTATATATTTGAATATGAGCACCATTAAACTCGATGCCATTTTCTTTTACAAATCCCTTAAAGATGTCTAATACATGTTTAACACTTGGTGGATTAACAAATGCAACCCTTAACCCAAAGGCACTATGAGGATAAATTTTAATAAACTTTGCTATAGAATTTTCCACTGCCTTAAGTCCATCTGTTGTTTGGTTGACCTGTTGTTCACTAGAGTATAGAGGCAAATTCCCTAAAAAACTTACCTCAGGTATGATCCTATCTCCCTTATTTGATATATAATTACTAATAAAAATTGTAGGTAGTGGGTTCGGAATCTCTTCCGACTTACGAACTAAGAAACTTTTATCAATATCATTTAAACTGGATGACGATTCCCTTAACCTTACAGTTAACTCAACATACTTCCACAAATATAAAGGATATAAAGGTGTCATAGTCGAATGTATATTGTTTGCTCCTATAATATATATCATGTCGATAGAGTTGATGCTTGCAATTAACTGTTTAGATCCCCTCGGACTAAATGAGGAAAATAGGCTGTAGTGTTCCTTTATCTTCTTAAGAAGTCTACCATAACTATCAATATACTTATTGCATATCCGTAGCATTTCTTCAGTTTCAACAATCTTTAAAATAGGACTATCAGCTAAACGATGAACTGCAGAGATCAGCATATTCCTACTGGAGATAAATAATTCAAAAATCTTACTTAAACCATCTGCTTCTTCAAATTCATTTTCAAGTTGCAGTAAAATCTCCTTAATTTCTTCAATATCCTTCTTACCAAATACAGTTATTTTAAATTGATCAATAGAGCGTAGCGCATCGGTAGGATTTTTTACATCTGCTAAAATAACGCCACCAAAAGCATCTTCACCAACAAATGTATCAACTAAATTATATATCTCTGGAATAAATTCTACCTGTGTTCTAATATCTTCATTCTCAACTTTAACTCTGCTTTTTTTGCCTTTTTCCCACTCATTATACTCTTCTTCAATACCTTCTAATAATCCTTTTACCTTTTCAGTACCATGTTCGATAATAAGTTCAACACCAGTTGTATCTGGCGAATTATCTTTTGGTCTTTGTTGACCAGTAGTTGTACTTACTTGACCATTATCATCAGATCTACTTGGTGGATTATTCTTATTTTTACTACGTACCTTTGATAATAAATCCAAAACCTCATTATACTTCATTTGACCAAGGACTCTTGTGTCTCTTGAAGTATAAAATTGCAATATATTTGAACGGGTCGAATAGTATATATCTGAATCGGGTTGGGACTGTAAGGCCTTTCTATCCTCCTTATTTAAATTACTTATTCTTGAGACTACAACCGAGTTGTTTATAAGTCGCTGTCTTATAGAATCAACTTGCTTTTTTATAAGTAAGCTATCGTCAATTAGTAGTCCTAATCTAAATAATTGCTCCACAGTTTCTCGAGGGATATTTTCATCATTTATAGTAAGATATTGATAATAATCTATTAGCATATTAAGAGAAATAATGCTCATTATCTTTTTAGAATTAAGGGCTTTCCACAAGTTTTTCAAAGAATCATTAATGACTCCAAATTGCTTTTCTGCGTTACTACACAACTCTTTATATATCTCTTCTGCTGTAATTGTTTCATACCACTTAAGCGAAGTAAGCTTAGGTACAGCCCTTTTAGCAATAACTATACTTGTACTATTTATAAGACCATCATTTCTAAAATCTTCTGCCTCTTCAACAGAGTAATAAACAGGCACAGAGTAATATTCACTTCCAAGTTGTTCTTTCAATTCCCTAATCTCGTCTTTTCTAAAACCAACAAAAAATATATTAGGCCTTAATAAGTCATGTTCCCGTATATGTAAATCCAGTGTCTCAATAAATAATGTATAGGAGTAACTAGGGAGATCTTTAAGAAGCATTCCATAGCTTTCATTCATAATTCTTTTGGCAACAATTGATGCCAATATATCTGATAGCACTGACCTTGACATAAAGCCTACCTCCTTAAATAGATAACAGTAACACCATCCGCATAACGCTTTCCATATCCCATTGAGATTAAAACATCAGCAATTTTTTCTGCATTTCTGGATAGCTCACCAGCAAGATCACCCGGTGTAATCTGACTAACCTTCCACTTTGTAAGGTTCTCGTAATCTTCTTCAGGGTTAGCTCCAATTATGATTCCAAATCTTTCCCATAGCACTTTCCCAAATTCGCTTAGGGTAAGACGTTGCTTAGATCTTAATATTGTATATAGAAGTACCTCCAGGATAAGCGGGTCTGGAGAATACCTTTTTCGTCCCCCACCCTGTGCCCTTGGAGCTAGCAAGGCCATTCTTCCACCTAAACTTATAACAAATCTAGTTGGATCTGTATCATATTCATCAGCAAAAAGTTTGAATCGTGTTGCTTTTATAAATGCTTTATAAGGATCGCGGTCTTGCTCATAAAAACCTAGATATAAAGCTTTGTAACTCTTTCGCTTTTCATCCTCATCTTGCCTGTTAGTAGTCCTTTTAGAGCTATCTTCCATTTTTAAATGATTAATTCGATCAAGTATTTCTTCATGGGAAAACCTATCATAACCTTCTTTTTTTAGTACCTCTTCAAGGCCCTTATCAAAAAACTCTTCTATAGTAAGCTTTGTAATAAGAATTGTTTCTTCACTCGCATACCTCACAGCAGCTAAGGAGTCATCTGCACAAAATAGCATTGGCACTCGATCATCTTTATTATAGCTTTTCGATAAATCTAGTATCTTTGATGAAAGGTGATTAATAACTGCAAAGCAACTGAATATTATTATTCTCTCTAATGAGAGTAGTTTATTACCAGACTGTCTCTCATTTATAGCTAATAAATCAAAAGATGACCTTAACCTTCTTTCAACATCACCTGAAATAAAAGCATTTTTCCTAATATCAACACTATTCTTTTTAGCAAAATTAGTTAGCGGAGCAACTACTCTACTCAAATCATCACTTTCATCATTTAAACTATCTTTAATCAAATCAATACACTCTGAGATTTTACCATCAATATTTGCTGAAAGAAGATTATACAGGAAATAGTTAATATTTGATTCAAGAGATACAGAACTACGAACTTGTGTTTTGGAACTGATTGTTAGTACAGTGTTGTTCGCACTTGGATATGCTGCGTTATCAGCATTAAAAACAATATTTAAAAAATGTCTTAACTTATTAATTTCATCGTCATCAAAGCCTGTTTCATCAAACGCATCATAGTATTTCTCTCTAATATCAGAGGCTGTACGTATCTCTTTACCTTGCTTCCATCTTATAATCCATTCGTTCAGTGCATCGACTGAATAGCTTTCTCCAGTTATTAGTCTAAATAAACCATTTGCAATGTGAACTGGTTTAACTGATGATGAATTAGGTCTATATCCTATATATTCATTAAACACCTGATTACCATAATCTTTTAATCTATTTTTCATTTATTTTACCCCCGCTTTAATTGGTACCGTGAGGTGTTAACCTTAACATTATACGATGATTGGTTATCCATATCTCTGATAATGAAATCATTTGAGCTAAAGGCATCATCTAACGAAGATAGTTCATTCATAAAACGAACTAATTTGAATTGATGCTGTTCAGGTACAAGTTGTGAAGGGTATCCATTCCCCACCAGAGATAGTACACGATATAAGTTTAAGTCGATTCTTAATTCAACATAAGCTCCCCCCTTGGACTTATACACGCGGAATAAGAAGTGATCGGGGACATATTCCATACCAAATAAATATGCAGGAAGTTTAGGAACTAAAATTTCAACTTGATTGGAATAGGCGTACTTACTAGAAACTGCCACCTTTGGGTAAGTTCTTAGTTCATACTTATGAGTAGTCCAAATTTTTAATTTATCATTTTCATTATCATCTGGGTTAAAATATATATTTATTCCGGAAATTATTTTTCTAATAATTTCTTGATCCCTATCATGTTCATCTTTTAACACCTCATAATATGAGTGATACTCTATTGGTAATAGACTTAGTAGTTCTTTACCTCTCTCATTTTCAAAGTAAAACTTCCTCTTTATTTCCTTAAAGGCTTCAATTGGATCATCTGCATCTTCTGGAGCCGTATATTCATTTTCAAATACCCAACCATCTTTCAGTGTTCCATTCCAAAGTTTTTCGTCAATCTCTGGATGAGAATAATGGAAAGGATCGAACAATGAAATCGCAGTAAACAGTTGATTATTACCACTAAAAATAAGATTGTAATACTGATTCTGGTTAAATTCTTCTGCCCTTCTTATCGAGCATTTTTTTCCTGCGGTTAGTATAAATGCAAAAAAGCCAAGAATATCCCTCATTACAACATGAACACCTGTACTACCTATTTTTTCTATTAACAAAAGCAATCTATCTTGGACAAGACTATTTTTCAATTTAATTATATTTTGATTTGAGGGACAGATATTATTAATAGCGCAATCATTACAGATATTGCTAACCTCTAAAATTCTATTTAATGTTCTTTCAGCCATATCCACAGTTAATAAATTTCTATTATTCAAATCTATTACAACTACATCTTGAATCAAATCTTCAGTTCCTTTATTATAAACAATACCTTTCTCACGTTGAGACGATATTTGCTTATATCCAGGTAGTCTATCTCCTAAAGATTGCAAAAGTGATAATAGAGGGAATTCGTTTATCGCTATAATGCTCGGTCTATTATCTTTAATTGCATTTTTTAGCTTGCGTAAGAACAATTCCTCGTCCTTTATACTATTAGCATCTAATTCAACAAATGCATTATGCTTTTCAAGATATTTTGATAAGGATTTAATTAAATGTGTTTTTCCATCGCCTGGGTTTCCTGTTAGAAATATCTGCTTTCCTTGTTCAATATAATTTTTAATTAAATCCTCAATACCCGACTCAACGTGTATAGCATGTAATTCCTCATCAGTGAAAACATCAGCATAGCTATTTCTGTTATTATAAAGCTTTGCAATAAAATCTAAATCAAAAGACACCCCAATCCCCCCAATACTAAAAGTAATTACTCAATGCAACTGATTTTTTTTCAAATGAGCTAAGTCTTTCTAGTATATCTACATTTTCTACCCTTCTTAAAAACCAACGTTTTCTCCAATAATCTATTAGTTCCTCTGTATATATTTCTTCATTTCCATCCATTGGAAATAGGTAGTCCAAATTATCAGTCTCGCCTTTTAAAAACTCACTTGTATTAGAGGCTAATTGAATTCCATATACAATCCTTCGGGTGTGATGATTTAAATATTTCTCGGATGATATCCCTAACGTTGAAAGTCCAGATCTAAGTAATCTTAGTCTAGGACTCGTCCCCTCCCCGAAAACATTGTTTATCTTTCTTCCCCCATCAATAATTTGAACCATTTTACTAATACTTTTTGTAGTTTCTTGTGTGAAAAATACTGACCCGTATCCCTCAGTTTCCCCTAGCTTCTTATATTCTAAATACTTACCATCAGAAACCGGAACTTTAATACGGTTATATTGACTACTGCCCATGTGATACAAACTTGTGGTTCCAAGAAATGCTAATCGCGAATCTCTAACCACCTTTTCACCTTTCATTCTTGAAGCAATTTCACTAACCTGTGTTGAATATTTTTGGTTATAATCCTTTATAACCTTTGGACTACATATCAAAATACTAACAAGTTTCCCTGATAACAATTGGTTATATGGAGGTATAGCACCGCAAACTATAATTTCCATCAGATTTGAACCAATCTTTTTTTTGCGATTTGCTTGCATTGCAACATTTATTGATTTTCCTTTATCAGCACTTAGTAACTTCTTTAATGCTAAATATTCATCCCCTTCAGTTTCTAAAGTTTTTGTTATTCTAAACTTCGCATCTAATAACTTTGCAAGTTCTGTCGCCCTCTTCTTTGTGTATAAAGGAGATCTTGATTCTTGTGTCCAAACAATATTATCACTGCTCGACCTCTTATTATTTAGCTGTTTATTTTTTAAATCCTCTGCCACTGCTTTCAGTTTACTTATTGTTTCTTCAGATATATTTTTTACTTCCTGCTCGGAAAGAAGACCGTCAAGATTTATGTCACCAATAGCATCGTCTAAAAATTTAATTAATAACGGAGCAATTCTTTTGCTTTCCTTTTGAACTCGTTCTTTATGTTCTTCGTCACTTTCAAGTTCAATCACTCTTTCAACTTTTCTTTTTAAACCAAGTTGCCCCTTAATCATTTCCTCATAAGTTTCTGTTTTTGTCCTCTTTCTAAGAGTTTCTTTTAAAGACTCTGTATTCCAGCCAATATAATTATCTCTGTGGGATAGCTGTAGGACTGAATTTCCTAATGCAGCTATCCCCATTACCGGATGGTTCTCCTGAGCACCGTCGCGAATCAGATAAAACAGATTTCGTCCTGGAGTAGATTTGTATGGTATTGACCAGGTATAACGGAAATACCTCCAAATATCTCTTAATTTATATCCTGTATGTGAACAAGTTGAATCATCCACAAGTTGAATATATGGCTTGACATATGTTTTAGCTAACTCAAACTTATCTTTATATTCCACATTACTCTTTATCTCACAGACAGCATCCTTAAGAAATTCTTCGTTACCAATCAGATTAAAAACACTTACTGTTTTACCCTTATATTTTTTACTTTTTTCCATCTTAACAATGAACTTCTTAATACTTTCTATCTTAAATTGTGCATTTCTTTCATTTTCTAATTGCTGACGTAGGTATTGCTTACTATCTCCTCTTAGTAACTTAGGAGGAGCCAGTAGTATCTCATCATTTTTACCTTTTCGCATTCTCCATCCTTGCGCTAATAAGTCCTTCATAATACTAAAAGCAGTTATTAGCTTTAATCCTTCAAGATTTTCATCGTCAATAAGATAATTGTACTCATTAATTACCCCTTTCAGATAATCTACTCTCTGAGAATGTAATTTTTCTGCAGTAGTATGGGACACTCGATTAAAAACATTCTTATAGTAATCGTTCAATATGGGATTGAACGGAGAGAATTCCTCAAGATCCTCAGATTCCACTTTAACTAATGAAGGTTCACTTTTTATTGCATTACTATCCATGTATATCCCGCGCTTTCTAATAACATTAATGATTAATAGTTAATTATTTTTGATACGATTTCAAGCCTACGTTTACCACATATTTGCTTAACAGCACTAGTAAATTTTTTCTCTTTTAGAACTAACTTTTCATTATTAGCAACTATTGTTTTAATTAATCCTATCATTTTTTCTTCACTTATTACCGAATTCCAATACTCATCAATAACCCTATTAATTAGAGTCGATACCTCTTTTTGATTTTTACAAAATGTATTAATTGTTTCCATTTTCTTCTTCACACTCTCATAAAATTCTAATAATATTTTTATAATTCTTCTATTAAAATTATAAGTCTTATGTCCAATAAAGACAAACTATTATTTCCTAAAATTAACAAGTGTCTATACTTAATTAAATTACATGTAATTTTCCAATGCACCTAGTTTCATATCAAAAAAGGGGTACCCATCCGTTTCATGCCCCACCCCTTTATATAAACCGTTGTTTATCCATTTGGATAGATAACGGTTTTTTTGCATTACAGAGACGACTTGCGTGGTGAGAGGAGCGCACTATGAAAGGAGGAATGAAGATGAACAACTCATTGGTCAAGATCCTAATTGAGGCTAAGAAACTGAACAAATGGATACCTGCCAAGTTTCTAGTAAAGTACGACATTCAAAAGGTTAATCTATCAAAACTTGAGGATGATGGACTCATTCTGACTATGAAAAGCAAGTCAGATGGAATGGTATTGAAGTTAACACTCAAGGGTTATCACCACTTCAACTGCTAATTAGGATTATCCAATAACATTTAGGAGGAATTTTATTATGCGGAAAAACTTATGGCTTGATCATGAATTGATTAATGGGAAAAGAGTTCCTATTCCAGAGATTAAAACAATCTATCAATCGTTATTAAATGAAGATGAAAGAATTAAAAATGAGATAGTAGATGCTATTGAATGCAATGACTACGTTAGGCTATCTCATTTACTAGCTAGTAGAAGTAAGATCCAAACAGCGCTAAAGGAAGTTGTGGCCTTACATGAAGATGATTTGAAAAACTATGTTTCTACTAAAGAGCGAGTTTCTTATGCACTAACCAATGCTGCTGAATCACTGGAATCAAGAGGAGAAGATGTACTTTTAAACGTTATTAAGAGCTTAGAAAATATGAATCAGTCTACACATAGCTTGGTAACTAAGTCATTAGATTTCTCATCTAAAGCATTCAGTAAAGGTAATCAAATAAATCATAAGGCAGGAAAGTTTCTTGTGAAGAAAACGTCGCAAGGACTATCAAAACTTGCAGATGCAATTAATAAAAAATCTTAATCTATTGAAAGGAGGTGAGAAACATATGAAATCAAGTATGCATTTCCAAAGTGACAATATAGTACCATTCTCTAATCATGAATCTGAAATAGTTTCACTACCTAATATTGTTGTATCGACTATCGAATCCAAACGCCGTGTACAGGAACTCCAAACGTTTGTTGAAGAGGTGATGGTGAAAGGTGTTGATTATGGTTTAGTAGATGGATTTTCAAAGCCTACATTACTTAAGCCAGGTGCCGAAAAGCTATGCGATGTATTTGGGTTCTTGAAAACAGCAGATGTCGTCAATCGTATCGAACAATGGGAATCAGGTATATTTGCTTATGAAGTGAAGATGACACTAATACGCAAAGACAATGGACTCGTTGAAGCTGAGGGCCTGGATCATGCAATAGCAAGGAATCTTCTTTTCAGCAACAAGACCCTTATACAATCGTCAACACCGTATTGAAGATGGCAAAAAAGAGAGCGTTAATTGATGCAGTTCTATCTGCAACACGTTCAAGTGGTATCTTCACACAAGACATTGAAGATTTTCCACAAGCAAAAACTAAAGCTATTAAAGGAGGTGGTGAACAAGCAACAAAGGCTCAACTACAGAAGATCTTCCGTATCGTCAATGAAATGGATATGCCGACGGATGTTGCAAAGGAATTGATGAAGATGACTTTTGGAGTTGAGCGTAGTACACAGCTAACCAAGAAACAGGCATCAGACTTTATTCAAGATTTACTGATGCTGAAGGAGGTAAGAACGATGGATGAACACAACCATATTGATTGAAAGCACATGGATTGCAGAGATGCGGTCGATGTGCTTTTTTATTGCACAAAAATAGATGAGCTCATTCTGCCAATGAACTCATCTACACTAAATATCATTCAACAACAGTATATCGTAACAGAAGTTTTCACTCAATCAGGAGGGGCGTATATCGTCTCTCCTTTTTTATTTTTATCAAACAATAATGGAGGAATTTATAATGAACAATTCAATCGATAAAATCACTTTTAGAAATCTATTAGCTACAACAACTCGTGAGAAGGAAGATAGTTATGTAGTTAGCGAATTATTCAGCCGCTACCCATCTATTCAAGAATTATTAGCTGTAACTGAGGATGAGCTGTTGCAAATAAAGGGAATCGGAAAAGTAAAAGCTAAACAAATAATTGCTGCTTTACAGCTTGCACGTATGAATCCTTGCCCTGTTGAACAACGATTTACAATCCGCTCCCCTCAAGATGCTTATAATTACCTTAAGGATATGCAATATTTAAATCAAGAGCATTTTGTAGTTCTTGGCTTAAATACTAAAAATCAAATAGTATTTCGTGAAACAGTATTTGTCGGTTCACTAAATGCTAGTATAGTACACCCAAGGGAGGTCTTTAATCATTTAGTCCGCCGCAGCTGCGCTAGTGCAATTGTCGGGCATAACCACCCTAGTGGCGACGTTTCACCAAGTATGGAAGACATTAATGTAACAAAACGTCTAGGTGAGGCTGGAAAGATGATGGGTATTGAGATTTTGGATCATATCATTGTGGGCCATGAGAAATATACTAGTTTGAAAGAAAAAGGATATCTATAAAAAATATTTCTTAGGAAAGTCAGTGAAGGTGTTAGAAATAGCACCAACACTGGCTTTCTCCTAAAATCATTAAGTTATGGGCTAAAGTTTGAAAAAATCATCACTTTTTTGATGGGTACCGCTATTGAAATAACCTTAAACCTTGGTATATAGGGGTTTCCTAAGAATTTTGTATAGATACTAAAATCCGCCAAAAATTAAAATTGCTCAATTACTATATATTAATCCGCTAAAACCCCAAATTGTAACATTGGATTTTGTAATACAATGAAATACCTCTAGTATATGTTGCATAGTAACAGTGTATAAAAGTGTCATATTTCCTTGATATACAAGACTTTATCTATGGTTGCACATTATTACAATTTACTCGTATATCAATAGAGCCTGTTCTATTTGATTCATGCTCTTTCAATAGTTCAAGTTTTACTATATTATGCGGTGTTACTACTTGTGTTCCATATAAGATTGGTAGATATGTCTTTGCCATGTTATCTAAGTCTTTGGATTGTACCGCTCCTTTAAAGTGCAGCTTTACAGCATATTCATTTGCAGCCACGATTTTAAATCCATCCTTGTAGATAAGTTGTCCCACATGATGATGTAATAACTCAATGTGAGGATAGAAATTCTCCTCATCAAAGCCACCGGAAAGCATCGGTTTACTCTTGGACACAATATACGTAGTAAGGCTATTAAACTGAAGTATAGTATTTTGAGTTAAATGGTCATAAATACGAAGATCAATACTATCTGAGGGAATACTAGTCCTCTTTCTTGAACCTGAACTAGTCAAATACAAGTTAATTTTCAAAGAATAGATCTCAGCATCATTAAATACTATTTCACGGTTAATTGCATCTACAATAGCTTTTACTGAATCAAGTAGGTTAAGCTCCTTATGAGATCTTGATGTTGTGATATTTATATCAACACCATAAACACCCTTAGGAAGGGGTAGCTGAATGTTCTTTTGGTTGGAAATTGCGCGTAATACCATGGATATCTTTCCCTGAAAATCCATCATAGAGGTATTCTGTAATCGTTCGGTTCCTTTTGAGCTTGAATGTGGCATCTCCATTGGCTGATCATGTATAACTATATGACTACCCCCGTCATGTTCTATTAATACACTCTTATCCATAATCTTTGCTCTAATCTTATTGTATGTCATAGAATCATACATCCCCTTATGTTGTCTAACTTCTTGTCTTTCACTTTTTTCTCAGATAAATGATATGGTCGTAAAACGAAATGTTCCTTTAAGCCATTGCTTTTAGGTACTACTAAACTGTCCCCTATGTATTCACCTTTTATAAAGCCAACCTTTACAACTTTAAATAAATCCATAGATAATAACAGCTCTATTGTTTTAATCACCTGTTTCTCCGATTTTTTTACATTGTAATAGAATGAAGGTTCGACATGAATTGCATTACTTTCTATATGTACAGAGTCAGGATTTACTCCACCAAAATAGCTTAACCAACAGTTACCATACAAAAGTAGATAAACCTTCAGCTTTGTGTATGTCCATATTCTATCGGATGTGGACGTGTTTTCTAGCATTATATTAGTAACTGCATCTGCCGGCAGCATAATATACCCTTGATTCCTTTGTTTCAACTCACTTGTATGGAACGCTATAGATTTGCAGCTTATATATGTATTGGTAAATGGATCGTAATCTGGCGCAGTTAATAATTCTGCTTGAAACATTTGCTGTTTATGGGAATTGGTTCTCTCTATAAAATAATGAGCCTCTAGCCATCCCAATGCATTATTAAGTTGAGAACGATTCAAATTCAAATCCTGCTGCATTTCACTTTTGGCCTTCTTCACCCTCTGATATCTCCATTCATATGACCTACACAGGTATATATAAAGTTTAAAAGTAATAAGGTCAGGAAAATCTGGGTAAATATCTGAAAATATCTTTCTTTGAATAATAAACTGACCATTCCTAGATATGTTAAATTGGTTAGGTTTTGTGTCGTTCACAATATACCTTGCTAAATTTTTCAATGGTATTCTCCTTACTTGTTATTATATAATTTAATAATTCTATTATATAATTGACTATATAGTACAATGTTGGTAAAATAAAATCAAGAATTAAATAAACAGGAGTTGAATGCACGATGCCTAAAATACATATTGATACATATGATTTTCAATATCTTAAAAGGTCTACTATAGGTGAAAGGTTGAAATTCTTTCGTCATCACATAATGCAGTACAGTCATAATTCGGATGATTTTACAATTACATCTCTTGGTTCTCGCCTTGAAGTATCTCCTCAAACAATTTCATCAATTGAAAGAGGTAGTTCCAAGAACCCCTCATTTCTTATTGTTCATAAACTAACAAAAGAATATGGAGTACCTCTGGAATCCGTTACAGATGAATTCTATATGAGTGAGGAAAGGTTATTTGCTATAGGTAAGCCTGAGGAACCAATAATCATTGACGATGAAGATTTCATCATTGAGGATACAGATGAATATAGTACTGTTATTAATGATGAAAACGAGAAGGATGAGAACTTTTTTGACTTTGATGAAATAAAGGGGATTTTACTATATAACTGCTTAGGCAGAAGTGAAATTGAACCTATATATCATATTCAGTTTAAGGAAGACATAACTGATGATGAAATAGAACATTTGATTTCGAGGCTTCTTCTTGAGACTACAACCCTATCTAAAAAGAAATTTGAAACATCTAAAGCTGTTCATCCATTACAAGAAGCCGTTGAAATTATCAATCGTCACAACAAGGTTCTGTCTGCTGATGAACTTTTAAATCTTCTTACTAATAAGGAGACCAAATAAATTAAGTATCTTATGGAGGGATAAAACGTGCAAAATAGCTCAACCCACAGTCTCGTTGAAGAACTAAAAGTAGAGGAACAAAAAAGAGAAGCTTTTTTAGATCAACTGGCATCTATTATTGAAAGTACTTTATCTAAGAGTGATGTAACTGACAACGAAAAGAATCGCTAATTAAGGAGGAGTTTTAATGATTAAAGGAGTAATCTACGCACGAGTAAGTACAGAGGAACAAGCAACAGAAGGATACAGTATTGAAGCACAGAAACACCTTCTCTACGATTATGCAAAACAACGTGACATTCAGATCATTGATGAATATATCGATGAGGGAAGAAGTGGAAAAAGTATTGAGGGTAGACCACAAATGCAGCGTCTACTTAAGGAATCAAAAAATGGAGAATTTGATACTGTTATAACATATAAACTAGACCGATTGGCACGTAAAACAAGGGATTCACTTGAAATTGTTGAAACTCTTGAACGCCACAATGTTCAACTAATGAGTTATTCAGAGAACATTGATACTACTACACCTGGTGGAAAGATGTTCTACACAGTAATGAGTTCTGTTGCTGAAATGGAGCGGGCAACGATAATTGATCGTGTTAAGATGGGAATGAATCAACGAGCTAATCAAGGAATGTGGAATGGTGGAATAGTGCTTGGTTATGATGTGATTAACAAGGAACTTATTATCAATGAAGATGAAGCAAAGATTGTAAAAGAGATATTTATCTTAGCAAGTAAAGGCCATGGCTATAAGAAAATTGCTTATGAAATGAACAAGCTTGGTTATAAAACAAAAAAGAAAAAGGACTTCTCCATTGCTACTATAAAAGGTATTTTAGAGAATCCATTATACATAGGAAAAATTCGTTATAATCAGCATGAGAATTGGTCTGAGAAAAGAAGAAAAGGTAAAAAAGATAATCCGATAATAAGAGATGGCATACATACTCCAATAATCGAGATGGAGCTTTGGAATCAAGTGCAGCAAAAATTGAAAACACGCTCCTTCCGTCCAGCACAATCGTCAAAACCATACTTCTTAGGTCGATTACTTCGTTGTCCCGAATGCGGATATGGAATGACTGCAGCAAAGTCCAGGGGTAAAAATGGCAAACAATATAGACTTTATCAATGTGGTCAGTATAAAAACAAAGGTAGAACTGCATGCCAAGCCCATACCATAAATGCGGACAAGGCTGAACAATATGTAATCAATGAATTAAATCGTATTGTAACACTTCCCTATTTTATTGAGAAGTTAGTCAATAAAATGAATGACGAGAGATTGAATGCTGAATCTCCATTACTAGATGAGAATAAACGGCTGCTTAAAAACAAAAAGAAAACTGAAAAGCAGATAGACAATTTAGTTACATTGCTAATGGATGATCCCGATTTAAGGGATATTTATAGTAAGAAAATGCTAGAACAGAAAAAACAACTTGTTACCATTGAGAGTCATATAGAGAAGGTTGAAAAAGAGCTACAAACTATCAGTAAAGATCCCATCGATGCTGAAGCACTGACTCATCTACTCAAAAACATTGATACTCTTCTGGACAAAGCAGATGCTACAGAAAAGAAGGAGCTGCTTTCACTCTTTATAAAGGATATCCAAATAACCAAAGAAAAGGTATCTCATAAGGAAGGCAGACAAATCAAGTGTATCAATTTGATGTTTGACTTCACCATTGAGGCTTTACAAGGTAGCTCTAGTGTCTTAATTAATAAAATGTCTGAAATAAACTGCATTGCACCTCTCGATACAACCTTCATGGAAGAGCAATTTTCAAAGGAGGAAAACTTTAGGGAAGCCTTATCTTCCCTTAATATTTTACCCTTATTTATGATACGGTTCCCCCCTCATAATCCGAAACGCCCGATAGATCTGCTCCGCTAAAACCAAGCGCATCAATTGGTGGGGAAAGGTCATTTTTGAGAATGATAGTTTTTCGTCTGATCGCTGCAACACCTGCTGGCTCAAGCCGAGCGAGCCGCCGATGACGAAGGCGATTTTGCTTTTGCCGTAGGTGGCCAGTTTGTCTAGTGTGTCGGCCAGTTCTTCTGAGGATTTTTGCTTTCCTTCAATTGCTAAGGCGATGACGTATGTATCGGGGTGGAGCTTGGCCAGGATGCGTTCTCCTTCTTTCTCCTTTACTTGCAGCATTTCATTTTCACTTAAAACTTCAGGCGCTTTTTCATCGGCTACTTCAACGATTTCAACCTTTGCGTAAGCTGACATTCTTTTTAAGTATTCGTCAATTCCTTGCTTTAAATATTTTTCTTTTAGTTTTCCGACGGTAATGATTGAGATATTCACAGCTAATCCTCACTTTACGAACAAGATATCCACATTGTTTATCCACATATCCACATCTTGTATGAGATCACGCGTTCGCCACCATATATACAGCATGTTTTTGACAATATTCACAGGTTGTTGATAACTTTTCATCGTCAATTTTATTTAATATCGGAAACGTCTCAAAGTCGTCTACAATCGTATCTATCGCGATTTCTACGTGTTCTTCGCAGCAATATATCATCGGATTTATTCTCCATTCTAATAAAAATAATATTTTAAATTGTGGATAAATTGTTATTCAGCATTTATCCACAATTATTTTACCATTTTTTTCGTTCCTTGTTTCTGATAAAGCCAAAATCACGATTTATCCCACTTGTTAAAAAAACTTGTTCGGCTTATTTCGTATGAAAACGAAGGTCTCACACGTCTTGCAGTTATGCCACAAATTAACTCTGCTATACATAATAAGGCTTTAACAATAGCAAGCTCCGGCCTTTAAACACGAAAAAAAGCAGGGTTGCCCCTGCTTTTATCGTAACAATCTTGATGATTATAATGTGTCTCCAGCCAGCTTCATGGTCGTTTCCTGAAGCTTTCCATCGCGGTAAAATTTAATTTCTAACGTATCTCCCACGTTCTTCTGCGTATAAAGGTGCTTCCTTAAATCGATTGTATCCTTAATTTCTTCCCCATCCATTTCGACGATTACATCGAGTTCTTTTAAACCTGCTTGAGCTGCTGGAGAATTTGGTTCAACGCGCATAACCGCTACACCATTCGTTACATCATTCGGGAGCTTTAATGCTTCCTTTTGATAGTAAGATGGGATTTCGTTGACGGATTGGAGTTCAATCCCCATATATGGCCGATTTACTTGCCCGTGTTTCTCTAAATCATCAATGATCGGAATGGCATAATTAATCGGAATCGCTAGACCAATGCCTTCAACGGCACTTTCAGCAATTTTCATTGAATTGATGCCAATGACTTGACCGGCGATATTGATAAGAGCGCCACCGCTGTTACCTGGATTAATCGCAGCATCCGTTTGCAATACTTCCGCCTGCCAGTCGACAATCCCATCCTGATTGATATCAACAGGAATTGCTCTCTCTAAGCCGGAAATGATCCCTTGTGTGACAGAGCCGGAAAAGATGGCACCTAACGGATTGCCAATCGCAATAACAGGCTCACCTGTGCGCAAGGAGTCTGAATCACCAAACTCGGCAATGGTCTCAATCTCGCTGCCATCGACCTCTAATACAGCTAAGTCAGTCCACACATCACTACCTCTTAGCGTTGCCGGGATTTTAGTCCCATCGTTTAAGGAAATTTCCAAAGAGGAGGCACCCTCAATGACATGATGGTTTGTAACAACATAGGCTTTGCCATTTTCCTTTTTATAAATAACCCCTGAACCTGTTCCGGCTTCTTGTCCGTCTGACGTATTGCCATGCCAAAAGCTTGTTTGCTGGATGTTCGAAATTCCGACTACCGCATCTGCTGCCTTATCAACCGCCTTCGTAATATCGCTCTCCACATTCACAGCAACATTCTGCGTTTCAATCGCACTTTTCTCCTCTCCGCCAGTCTGCTGAGATGGTGACACATCGTAAGGGAGAACATGATAATCCACCAGTTTCGGAAAGGCTAGAATGACAAGGAATCCCCCAAGTACAACACCTAGTAGGCTCGCTAAAAAGTAGCCCCCTCTGTTTCCTTTCTGCTTTTTATAACGACTTTCATAATCTTGGTCGTAATAACCCATATTCTTCACCATTCCTTTCATAAGAACGATCGCTAAAAGTTATTCTTCCTATATATACCTAATTATAATCTTACAAGAACAAAAAACTAATCATAAGCATTTAAATTCCTCTCCCTTTTAAATTTGTTCATAAATTAGCCGCAATTTAATGCATGCTTCATACTGAACGGAGGGAACCTGTTGTTACTGGCCGTGCAAGAAGCATATTAGGCTTTGGCTGCTGGCAAAAGACTTAAAAATACACTCCCATAACTGTACCCTAGTCAATAAAAAAAGCGTGGAGAGGTGGTGACCCCACAAAGTTAGAGTTTTTATTAAGCAGCTGATTGGCTGGTTTGAGTTCGGTATTGTATTGGACTTAAACCAGCCAATTTTACTTTTATACGCTTATTATTGTAGTAATCTATGTACTCAACAATTTGTTTTTTTAGCTCTTCATAAGATACTAATTCTTCTCCATAATACATCTCTTGCTTGAGGACCCCAAAGAAATTTTCCATTGCCGCATTATCCGCACAGGTTGCTTTTCGAGACATGCTTTGAAAGATTTTATTTTTCTTTAATGTTTTTACCCAAGTCTTATGTTGATAATGCCAACCTTGATCCGAATGAATGGTGGTGCGATATTCTGCTTCATTTGTAATGGTTCCTAATGCTTCAATTAATGGCTCTAGAACGAAGTCTAATGTTGGTCTGTTAGATAGACCAAAAGATATAATTTCGCCGTTGTATAAATCCATAATGGGACTTAAATATAGTTTCTGATTTTCAGTACATTTGAATTCGGTCACATCTGTTACTAGTTTTTGGAGACGGATAGATGTATTAAATCTACGATTCAAGCGGTTTTTGGCTACTTTACCAATCGTGCCTTTATACGATTGATAACGAGATTTACGTGTGAATTTTACACATTTCAACCCTAGTTCACTCATTATTCGTTGAACTTTTTTATGGTTAATGATATAACCTTGACCTCTTAACTCTAAACAAATGCGACGATACCCGTATCTACCCTCGTGCTTTTGAAAAATTTCAGTAATTATTTCCTTCCATTCTCTATCTGGATCTTCTTTCTGTAGTTGCTTCACATGGTAATGATAAGTTGCCTCTGGAATCCCCACTATTTCTAAAACATCTTTTAATTTGAATCCTTCTTCTTTGAGTTCGAATGCCAACGCTGTTTGTGCTTTTCGAGGGAGGCATTCGGATTTTCTTGAAAAGCTTTTAACTTTTTTAAATAGGCATTCTCTAAACGTAGAAGTTCATTTTCTCGTTCTAATCGTTTTTCACGAGATAACTCTTTTTCTTGTTTTGGTAATTTTGCTTTCTGATTTTTAGACATAGAAGACCGCCCTTTCACTTTATCCTGCAGGCCTTCTATACCTTCCTCCAAAAAGGTTCTGTACCAATGGGTAATCAATGAAGGATTGTTCATCTTAAAGATAATCGCAGTATCTTGGTAAGAAGCACCTGTGTGTTTCATAAAGTTTAATACATCTAACTTAAATTTGACAGAATAAACTTGTTTAGAATGCTTCCTACGTAGTCCGTCTTCTCCAAATTCTTTATAAGCACGAACCCATCTTCTGACTTGAGATTCAGCAGGAATACCATATTTTTGGGCTAATAAGTAATATCCTAGTTTGCCCCTTAGATATTCCATTACAATTTTTAATTTAAATTCTTCACTATACTTCGCCATACAAAAACACCCCAGAGGTTAGATTTTTAACTCTAACTTCTGGGGTGCAGTACCAGAGCTCCACACTTTTTTAGACGGCCGTTAATGCTGTCGGTATTTTCGGGTCTGTATCAAACAAATCAACTTGTTCGCCAACAACAATTCCTTGACTTTGCAATGTCTGGGTGACAGACATTTTTGCTAAGTCCTTCATGTTGTTATCCAAGCTTAAATGGGCCAAGTAAATTCTCTTTGTTTGATCGCCAATCACATCGCTCATGGCAATCGCCGCGTCCTCGTTTGATACATGGCCGACATCGCTTAAAATTCTCCGTTTCACATTCCATGGATAGCGTCCCATCCGCAGCATTTGCACGTCATGATTGCTCTCAAAGACAAACATATCAGCATTTGCAATAATTCCCTTCATCCGGTCGCTCACATATCCCGTATCGGTTACAAGGACAAGCTTTTTTCCTTCGTGATGGAAAATATAAAACATCGGCTCAGCCGCATCATGAGAGACACCGAATGATTCAATATCAAGAGAACCAAAGCTTTTTACCGATTCCATGTCAAAGGTAAACTTCTGTTCTGTAGGAATCTCACCAATAAGGCCATTCATTGCATTCCACGTTTTTTCATTGGCATAAATGGGCAACTTATACTTTCTTGCCACTACTCCTACCCCTTTAATATGATCACTATGCTCATGGGTAACAAGCAGGCCTGAAAGCTTGTCCATATCGCGGCCAATATGGGCAAATAATGCTTCCATTTGCTTGCCGCTTAGTCCGGCATCTACTAAGAAGGAATGCTCCTCTGTTTCTACATAAACCGCATTTCCTGTACTCCCACTGGCGAGTACACTAAACCGCATCCCCATTTTCTCCTCACTCCACTATCTTTTGGTCTTCATTATCTAATTGAATAATATTTCCTTCAAAAAATGCATCGACAAATATATCTTCCTCTTTATCGAGGACTACGCGCCAGACAGGCGTCAGCACTTGTGACGATGTTAAGTGTACAAGCGTATAATAACCGAGCTCAACCTTCGTGATTTTGCTGCCAAATGGCAATCTTCCATTTTCATACAACGTCTCAATCGCTTTAATTGGTTGATGAATGTTTTCTTCTTCTGACAGCTCCTCAATATTCTCGAGCAATGTTTGTTTATAGCCGGTAATTCTATTCTCCTTATCTAGATAAAAAGTTAATTCTCCGCTTACGTTCTTATAAAGCTGCTTGCCGTCAATTTGCTGATAATACGTAATCGTTTGCTCCGCCTCATCCACTTTCCAAAAACGATATTGCTCCCCTTGGAACACATGGTTTTTTAACAGCGGTGCTAGTTCTTCTAAATTGAAATCCTCTTTAATCGGAAACGGCTCCTGCAATTCCGATTCAATCGTCGTCTCATTCTTAATTGTGATCGTCTGCCCTTTTAAAATCGTATTGGTCAGCTCCATCAGATCATCCTTAGAAAATTTCCTTGGCGTTGCGCTAATAAGAGCGTTCTTCTTTACATTTTTCGGCAACTCAACATATTCAATTTCTTCCGTCTTCAATTTATTCTCAAAGGACGTCTCCGACACATAATCATATTGGCTCGAGTCATACTTTTTATAAAATTCGTTCAGCAAATAAATATTAAGGATGAGGAAGGTGACAATAAAGATTGTTTTAATTTTGCTCCAATCCATATTCATTCCCTCCCTCAGGCTCATTATTTACTTTCAGCCATTGATCCTGATATTTATAGTACCAATTAGGCTCTAAATGAATCAGTGGATCTTTTGAGGCTCTGGTCATCTCGTAGCCAATAACAAGATCCTGAATAAACTCAGGCTCAATATCTTTCCGCTCTTTAAGTTCTTGCAATATATCGACTCCAGACTTGAGTTCTTTCTCTGTTGACTCTACGCGTCGATTCATTTGAAAATTGTTCCGCTCGTATCGATGAATCGCTGTTCGTCCCCATATTTGCAGGATTTCCGACATGCCATTATTATTGAATATCGGGTAGCCTGAAGCTTCATACAGTCGGAATAAGACCGTTTGCTCCAATTGATCAATATCGACAAAATAGTAATTATCTGTCCACCCTCCATGGCCGTTAACGAAGTCAATACTGTTTTGCAATAAAGTACTTACCCTCCCCGAAATATCTTTTTCTTGAGTAGGATTGACATACTTCAACATATTGGTTTCAAAGTTAACACTTAATAAAGTAGTTGAATCCTTAAACTCCTCTCCATAACTTGTTGCATTGCGCTGGACAAAGCTTGGACTTCTAAACAGGGCGTCTCTGAATTCAGTTCCTTTAATGGTTTCAATTAAGTAGTTATGAGCTGGCCTGGATATGGCTTCAGAAGGAACTAATAGCTTTTTATCATTGCCTAACGTCTCTAACGAGTATTTCATAAAATCGCGATTGGAATCTGCCTCTTGGAAAAACTCTTCTCTAAAGTTGATCACAAAAGAAGAGTTTACTCGAGAGCGGTATACCTTTTTCTCGTCCAATGATACGAAATAAACATACCCGCTGTCTTTCATCACATTTTTCAATTCAATGATGATTTGATCAAAGTGAATCCCGGACATATCCTCGTCCTGTATACCTAAAATATTCTTATAGATTTCCATGGGAACGGAGCTTGGAAACGAGATTTGAGCATGATCATTTTCATAGAGAAAATTTGTTAAGTCTTCTTCTTGAATCGTCACCTGTTCAAAATGGCGATAATTCCAAGTGCTAAGTTCCTTTATAATTCGCTCAATTTCACCTGGATACACAGTCCCATAACGTTCGTCATTGACATGATAAAACACGCGATCGGCCTTAATAATTTGCCTGACTTCCTTCGGAGAACTTATTAAGACACCAGGTGTAATTTTATTTTCATCAAGGGACTCATAGTTTGGTTGATACGTCCAAATACTCCATGTTAAAAAGACACTTAACAACACAAGAATGGTTAAGATGATCGATTTTATATTTTCATATGTCATTCCCAATCATCCTCTTCCGTCTGAACATATGGAAGACTAAAAGAAACGGTCGTTCCCTTTCCTTCCACACTGGTCGCCCATATCTTCCCGCCATGGGCCTCCACCATCTCTTTCGCAATCGCAAGGCCAAGCCCGGTTCCGCCAAGCTTTCTTGTTCTTGCCTTATCAACTCGATAAAAACGTTCAAAAATCTTCTCCAAATTATCTTTCGGTATTCCTACCCCTTGATCAGAAACACTAATGACAATTTGATCGATTTCTTCCTCCATCTTAAAGGTTATTTTTCCACCTTCGGGAGAATACTTCATTGCATTTGAAATAATATTGTCCATCACTTGCGTGAGCTTATCCGGATCGATTTCTACAAAAGTCGGCTGATCCGGTAATTGCCGTTCAAAACTAACATTATGCTCTTTTGTTAGCTCGAATCGATCGATAATGCGATGATAAAAGTCTACAAAATTGACCCATTCTGTCGTTAACTCATAATCTTTACTGTCCATTTTTGATAGCTGCAACAAAGCATTAACAAGACGTATCATTCGCTCTGTTTCATTTTGAGTAACGTCTAAAAACTGTGGAGCAATCTCTTTATCCTTCCAAGCTCCCTCCGCTAACGCTTCTAAATAGCTTCTCATCGTCGTCAACGGCGTTCTTAATTCATGAGAAACATTGGCGACAAACTCTCGACGCTCCATATCGATCTTTTCTTGTTCGGTAATGTCATGAAGTACAGCGATAAGACCATTAACAAAGCCTGTCTCCTTTTGAATCACACTAAAATTAGCCCGCAAAATATATGGCTTTTTCTCCGTACTATAGTTTAAAATGACAGATTCCCTTTCCATCATTAAATCCTCTAATGTGTATTCCTCTTCAATTCCAAGCAAGGTAATAATGGAGGTCGACAAAATTGTTTCACGTGAAACATTCAGCATTTTGGCAGCAGGTTCATTAATGAGAATGACGCGCCCCTTGCGATCGGTCGCAATCACTCCATCCGTCATATAGGACAGAACGGATGAAAGCTTGCGCCTTTCCCCCTCTGTTGTGGCCTGAGCTTCCTGCAGTTTTTTCGTAAGGTTATTAAAGGTCATCGCTAATTCACCAATTTCATCATAGCCATATACCTTAACCTTTCTTGAGAAATTGCCCTTTGACATCGCAATCGCTTGCTTTCTCATATCCGTAATCGGTCTTGTAATCGTTCGCGCCAGCAAAACGACTAAAATAGCAGTAATCGCAAGGGAGATGGCGGTGCCAGACGCGAAAATACCGTTAATTGTCCGCATTTGCGAGTACACATTTTCAACATTCGCTACCAAATGAATGGCACCAATTACCTCATCCTTCACTTTAATCGGATCAACTAAGATCCAAATTCGATTGCTTGATTGGCGGTCAATCATTGTTCGATGATCACCATCATCATCGGAAAAAGCTATGACACGCCAAATCATTCGATCCGTGGAGCGCTGTCCCACTACTCCCTGTTTATATGGATCGGAGGTGCCGATAATTTTCAACGAAGTCCCCTCAATCACACGAACCTCAGAAATATCAGCAGTGTTATTAAAGTCACGCAAAATATTGCGAACATCCTCTTCTAAGGTGGGACCGTTTGCCTCAGGATTTCTTTCCTTCGTCATCTCCTCACCGATATAATAAGAGAGCAAGTCCACCCGTTCACGAATCGATGTTTCAAAATTTTTTAATAATGTTTCCTCTAATTGACGAACAAAATAAGCGCCGATAATTTGCATCGCAATTAAAATTAACAATACGTAAATCAACACAAGCTTTAAATGAATAGAACGAAAAAAACCAACCTTTTTCATCGCTAGGATTACTCCTGTTCAGGATTTCTTAAGTAGTACCCTACCCCTCTTCTTGTCACGATCCAAGTGGGATGACTAGGATTATCCTCAATCTTCTCACGAAGGCGCCGAATCGTTACATCAACCGTTCTAACATCTCCGTAATAATCATAGCCCCATACGGTTTGAAGCAAATGTTCCCTCGTCATCACTTGTCCAATATGCTTCGCTAAATAATGAAGAAGCTCAAACTCCCGATGCGTTAATTCGATTTTCTCCCCACGCTTTGAAACGATATAAGCATCAGGGTGAATGATTAATGATCCAACCGTAATTTCATTTGAATCATCTTCCTCTGCCTGTGAAGCTGTATGCTGATGCCTTCTTAAATTCGCTTTCACTCTAGCAATCAGCTCTCTTGAACTGAACGGCTTTGTTACATAATCATCCGCTCCCAGTTCCAGCCCTAATACTTTATCAATTTCGGAGTCCTTCGCCGTTAACATAATAATGGGCATTTCGTACTTTTTCCGAACTTCCCTGCACACTTCCATTCCATCTCGCTGCGGCAGCATAATATCAAGCAAAATGAGATCTGGCTTAATTTCCTCGACCATTTCCAGTGCTTTGTTTCCATCGTAAGCACAATACACGTCATAGCCTTCCTTCTTCAAATTAAATTGAAGAATATCAGCAATTGGCTTTTCATCATCGACAACTAATATTTTTTTATCCATCTCTGTTCTCCTTTAAGAATAAGATCGAATTGAATTTCATTCAAAACTAAGATTCATTATCAATTTTACAAAATATGTTCTTTCATTACTTTATCATTTTATCAAAGTGAATTCATCTTTTTGTATAATTGAGTTCTCTTCTCTAAAAAAGACTCAAGCAATCCCGTTTTCTTTTAATAAGGTGAGAATGTTGGTTTTTGGGCACATTGTCTGTCTGATTTCATGAAACCTCGTTTGCTCCTACCGTTTCAAGACAATAAGAGGCTTTTCAACATAATTGAAAAGAGCGTGAAACCTTAGTTTCATACAAAATGAGCCAAAAATCGTTTGCTCAACTCAATAAAAGAAATTCGCTGTGCACAGCGAATCAAGACTAATCTCTTCTTGAAACTTTCAAAGTTAAAAGAACGAGTCCCTAGCGATTCTAGAGACTCGTTATCATCCATTATTTTAAATAGTTCAACGGGTTTTCTAAGTTCCCGTTTTTATATATTTCAAAATGTAGGTGTACTCCCGTTGAATTCCCAGTCGAGCCCATAACCCCTATTTTCATGCCTTTACTCACTGTTTGCCCTACCTTCACATCGATGGAAGAAAGATGAGCATACACGGTTTCAAAGCCGTTTTGATGGTTAATGACAACCTTGTTTCCATACCCGCCAGACCAACCAGCCGATTGGACAATCCCATTGTCTGATGCCTTTATCGTCCGGTCACTTGGTCTTGCAATGTCAATTCCCTTATGAAGCTTTCCCCATCTTTGCCCTTGCTTACTTGAAATATAGCCACCAACAGCCGGCCAAGCAAACGAGCCATCGCCCCGTGAAGGAATGACCTTTGTTCCTTTAATGACAATATGGGACATAGGTTCTTGTAAAATATTCTCATCGATCACGACTTTTTGCGTTTGCTTACCATTTTGTTCAGAAACCTTGTAGGTAACTTCCCTTGAACCATCCTTGCCCTCTTGCTTTACCTTCGTGTCACCCTTATACATGGATGAATCTTCTACAACTTCCTTTTCAAAGGGGATTGTTTCCTTCTGGAAAACTTCTTTTTCTACAATTACCTCTACTAAAGGTTGTAAAATCGTCACATTCAACTCTTGATCGATTTTCAATAATGAGTCTTCCTTCAAACCTGGATTCAGTTTGAGCAATTGCTCGAGAGTCATGTCATGGTCATTTGCAATTTGACCAAGAACATCCCCCTCTTTCACTTTATATTTTTTCTCCTCAAGCGTTCCTTTTGTTATATAACTAACCGCTTCATCAACGCTTAATATTTGTTTAGGAGATACTTTGCTTTGTGATAATATCATTTCTTTTGAAAACCGGGCACCCACTACTCGAGTTTCCCCCTCCTTTAATGGAGGCAGAGACTCTTTCTCATTCAATGTTTGTTGCGCTTCTAATTGTTTCCATTCTTCTTCGCTCACGTATTTAAGCTTCAGCGCCTTCATTACTTGATTTGCCGCTGCTTCATCCTTCACATACACAGGAACCTTTTCGTCAATCAAAATTTCCGTTGCCACTGCTTCAATTGATAATAACTTCTCTAGCTTTTCTGCTACGACTTTATCATCCTGATTTGAGAAAGATTCAAAAACATGCTCTGGAACATATGTAAGTTTTGGTCCTATCGCAAGAGGAAGCTGATTGCTGAAATCATCTTTTGTCTTTTCAACCTTGGTTTCCACTACATTCTCAACAATTTCTTTATCGGAAACAGTGCCGACAAATTGATCGTCAACATAAACATAGTAAACGGTTTTAAAGGCAAGATCAGCAAAAGCATGCACTCCTACTCCAAATGTCAAAGTTGCCAATGCAACTGTTGTTATTGCTGCTTTATTAAGTCCTCTAGTTGTATTGCCCGCTAGTTTGGACAGATGTTTAAAACGGTCATTCATTTTTAATCCTCCTAGACTACCGAAACAACCCTAATATTGCTTTAGGCAAAAACGGAGCATCTAACAACGCTTTTTTGCCTTCTTAACTTTACCATAATTCGATATTTAGAGATTACTAGTCTCAAGAATGTAACAAAAATGTATAATAGCTAACAATATACAACAAATAATGTAAATAATTACTATTTACTTAAGGACAAGTTCCCCAATGAAATGGCGAAATATAGGGATATTTCTCTATTTTTTATTCGGCACTAGTAAGATGGGATGATTTGGATAAAAAGTAGGAATATTACTAATTTTTTTACCTTAATGTTGCAATCATGTAACAACAAAACCGTGTTTCTAAAAAGAGGATACTATTGCGGATAAATTGTTTAATCGGAGCATAAAAAAGCTGTTCTTCATGCTCCTAGAGCTTAAAGAACAGCTTTCTTCACATATAATTAATTTTGGCGCCAAGGATTTAAGACCACATTCGTTTGCGAACGGTCAGGACCTACTGAGAAAATTGATAATGGGATCCCCGTTAACTGTGATACTCTTTCTAGGTAATGACGAGCATTAGCAGGAAGCTCATCTAATGATTTACAACCTGTAATATCCTCTGTCCAGCCTGGTAGTTCTTCATAGACTGGCTCACACTCAGCTAACACCTTTAAGCTTGCAGGGAATTGATCCATCACTTCACCTTTATAACGATACGCAACACAAATTTTCAATGTTTCAATTCCTGTTAAAACATCGATTGAATTAAGAGACAAATCGGTAATTCCACTAACTCGACGGGCATGACGGACAACTACACTATCAAACCAACCTACGCGACGTGCTCTTCCAGTTGTTGTCCCATACTCACGGCCAACTTCACGAATTTGCTGACCAATTTCATTCTCCAGCTCTGTTGGGAATGGCCCATCACCTACACGCGTTGTATAAGCTTTAGAAACACCGACAACATGCTTAATTTTAGTAGGACCAACCCCAGAACCTATCGTTACTCCTCCTGCAACAGGGTTTGAGGAAGTAACAAATGGATATGTTCCTTGGTCAATATCAAGCATGACACCTTGAGCACCTTCAAATAACACGCGGCGCCCTTCATCTAATGCATCGTTTAACACAACAGATGTATCAGCTACATAATGCTTAATTTGTTGGCCATACTCGTAGTATTCATTCAAAATATCTTCTAATTTAAAGCCTTCTGTTTCATATATTCTTTCTAATAAGCGATTTTTTTCTTTTAAATTGCGAACAAGCTTCTCTTCAAACACTTCTCTATCTAAAAGATCGGCGATACGAATTCCGATGCGGGCTGCTTTATCCATATAAGCAGGGCCGATTCCTTTTTTCGTTGTTCCAATTTTGTTGGCACCTTTACTTTCTTCTTCAACTTCATCAAGTTTCAAGTGATAAGGGAGAATTACATGGGCGCGATTGCTAATGCGTAAATTATCCGTCGTTACCCCTCTATCATGCAAATAAGCAAGTTCTTTTACTAACGCTTTTGGATCGACCACCATTCCGTTCCCAATGACGCTAATCTTATCTTTATAAAAAATCCCTGAAGGAATTAAGTGTAATTTATATGTTTCTCCGTCGAAACGAATCGTATGCCCGGCATTGTTACCACCTTGGTAACGTGCAATAACCTCAGCATTTTCTGAAAGGAAATCGGTAATTTTTCCTTTTCCCTCGTCTCCCCACTGTGTTCCTACAACTACTACTGATGACATTAAAGAAGCACCTCCATAAGGTAAACAAACTTTTTATTTTCCTTTTCAAACACACCTAGTGTACCAATATTCCCCTTCAAAAGTCAATAAAACACGAACATTTTTTAAATATAATTACTGATTTGTTCGTAAAATATCGATAATATGGATGATTTTGTCGATAATATTCCCTAAATAGCAGTGCCGTATAAGAACCCTTTCAAACCGTAATTTCATTATTTATTTTGATTCTTTTTCTTCAATTGGTAAAAACAACCGCGTTTTAACACCTCTTCAAAAGCCATTTAAACTCATTTCTTACTGCCAAGGATCGAATCAAAATGCAAACGGAGATTTCTCCAAAATTGAACGAACTGAGGTGTGTTAGGACACACGAAATAAAGCTGGAGCTATCCTAAAACCCTAAAACAAAAAAAGACTAGCTCATCGCTAATCTCTTCTTATGCGCCAGAAGGCACAGCAGCGTCATCAAATCGCCGCTCTAAATTGACAAACTTGTTATATTCTTTCACAAAAGCAAGTGATACTGTCCCCGTTGGACCGTTCCGCTGCTTCGCGATAATAATTTCAATGATGTTCTTATTCTCGGATTCTTTATCATAGTAGTCATCACGATATAAGAATGCGACAATATCAGCATCCTGTTCAATACTTCCTGATTCACGAATATCGGACATCATAGGGCGTTTATCCTGTCTCTGTTCCACTCCACGGGAAAGCTGAGATAATGCGATAACTGGAACCTCCAGCTCACGGGCAAGCTGTTTTAAAGAACGGGAAATCTCAGAAACCTCCTGCTGACGATTTTCCCCAGAACGGCCGCTCCCTAAAATGAGCTGTAAATAATCAATTAAGATCATGCCAATTCCATGCTCTTGCTTTAAACGGCGGCACTTCGAACGAATGTCCTGAACACGCACGCCTGGCGTATCATCTATATAGATTCCCGCATTAGACAAGCTGCCCATTGCCATTGTGAGCTTGCCCCAGTCCTCATCTGTTAACGAGCCCGTTCTCAACCTTTGTGCATCAATATTCCCTTCTGCACAGAGCATCCGCATCACGAGCTGCTCTGCTCCCATCTCCAAGCTAAAGATAGCTACATTTTCCCCTGTTTTGGTTGCCACATTTTGGGCGATATTAAGAGCAAATGCTGTTTTTCCCACGGATGGACGGGCTCCGACAATGATTAAATCATTTCGCTGGAAGCCGGCAGTCATTTGGTCAAGTTCAGCAAACCCAGTGGCAATTCCTGTAATATCTCCGACGCGATTATGCATTAGTTCAATATTGTCATAGGTGCGCACAAGGACATCTTTAATATTATGAAAGGCTCCAGCATTTTTCCGGCCTGATACTTCCATAATTTTTTTCTCAGCTTCAACAAGGAGAGTCTCCACTTCATCCTCCCGCTGGTAACCGTCTGTAGCAATATCAGTAGCTGTCCGAATCAGTCTTCTTAATAATGACTTCTCCTCCACGATCTTGGCGTAGAATTCAATATTAGCGGCTGTTGGCACAGAACCAGCCAATTCACTTAAATAGCCAACTCCACCAACATCCTCAAGTAGCTTTGCTGCAGCGAGTTCTTCAGAAACAGTTACTAAATCGACTGCTTTCCCTGCGTCATTCAGCGTCAGCATCACATTAAAAATCTTTTGGTGTGCTGCACGGTAGAAATCCTCTGGGATTAAAATCTCCGTTGCTAGAGTTAGAGAAGAAGGTTCTAAGAAAATAGCCCCTAAGACAGCCTGCTCAGCTTCAATATTTTGTGGGGGGAGTCGATCTGCAAATAAATCACTCATGCTAGGAAAAACCTCCTTTTACAGATGACAAAAATCAAATGTACTCAATCATCACCAAACGCTTGCCTATCGTTTTGGCGATGAACACAATCTATATCATTATTGTTATTGCGATTCTATTGTACGTCAAGCATGATTAACCCATCATAAAAATGTGATCAGCTCAATAACCGATCACATTTCTATCCTTCATTTTATCATGTTTTCATACAAATGGTACTTCCAATATTAGCTTATCCTTCGTTCGACATTACTTTACTTCCTTCACATGTACGTTCAAAGTCGCTGTTACTTCAGAATGCAATTTCACTGGGACCTTTGTGTATCCTAAAGCGCGAATGGCATCATCCAGCTCAATTTTCCGCTTATCCACTTTAATTCCATGCGCTTTTTGGAGACTCTCCGCAATTTGCTTACTTGTAATGGAGCCAAACAGCCGTCCACCTTCTCCAGCCTTAGCGGTTAGTTCCACCGTTAGCTTTTCAATCTCTTCTTTCAGCTTTTTAGCTTCAGCGAGTTCTTCTGCTGCTGCCTTCTCTTCCTTCTTCTTTTGAGCATTAAGAGAGCTAATATTCGCTTGATTCGCCTCAATGGCTAAACCTTGCTTTATTAAAAAATTATGTGCATATCCATCAGCGACATTTTTGACTTCACCTTTTTTGCCTTTTCCTTTAACATCCTTTAAAAAAATCACTTTCATTCTTTCTTTCTCCCTTCTAGATATTCATCTATTGCATCCAATAGCTGCTGTTCCGCTTCCTCTATTTCCATTTCCGGAAGCTGGGTTGCGGCATTCGTTAAATGTCCGCCGCCTCCTAAACTCTCCATGATGACCTGAACATTGACATCCCCTAAAGAACGGGCACTGATCCCGACCACATCATCATTACGTTTAGAAATCACAAAGGAAGCAAGCACTCCTTCCATCGTCAGCAATGTATCTGCAGTTTGGGCAATTAACACTTGATCTAGAACCTGTTCTGCTCCTGCCTTGGCAATGGCAATTCCTTCTTTATAGAAATACACCGTTTCAATCAGCTTTGCCCGTTTTAAATACGTTTCCACATCTTCTTTTAAGAACTTCTGTACAAGTACAGTGTCTGCTCCCTGTCCTCTTAAATATGAGGCAGCATCAAAGGTTCTTGCACCTGTTCGAAGAGTAAAGCTTTTGGTATCAACAATAATCCCTGCTAAAAGCGCTGTCGCTTCAAGCATATCGATTTTGCTGCGCTTCGGCTGGTATTGCAGCAGTTCCGTCACTAATTCTGCTGTTGAGGAAGCATACGGCTCCATATAAACGAGCAGTGGGTTTTCAATAAACTCTTCCCCACGACGATGATGATCAATGACTACAACATGATCCATTTTATGGATCAGTCTTTCTTCAATCACCAATGAAGGCTTATGGGTATCAACTACTACTAAGAGCGTATCCTCTGTCGCGATCTCCAACGCTTGCTCAGGAGTGATAAAGCGCTCAAAGAGCTCCTCATGCTTTTGAATCTCCTCCATTAACCGTCGTACCCCTGTATCAATCTCATGGGTATTAATGACAATATACCCTTCACATTGATTCATTTGAGCAATTTTAAGAATCCCGATGGCAGCCCCAACTGCATCCATATCAGGGTTTTTATGGCCCATAATAATGACTTTATCACTATCAATGATTAAATCCTTTAGAGCATGTGAAATAACACGAGCACGCACCCTCGTTCGCTTTTCAACAGGGTTCGTTTTCCCTCCGAAGAATTTCACTTTCCCGTTCGTTTGCTTGATTGCAACTTGGTCACCACCGCGTCCAAGAGCTAAATCCAAGCTAGATTGGGCCAGTTCGCCAAGCTCTGGCAAAGAAGGAACTCCTGCTCCCACCCCAATGCTTAATGTAAGTGGAATATTTTGCTTTGTTGTTATTTCTCGAACCTCATCAAGGATGGAGAATTTTCCTTTTTCTAATGAGTGCAAGATTTGTTCGTTGAACACACCGATAAAGCGTTCAGATGAAACCCTTTTTAAAAAGACACCATTATCTTGAGCCCATTTGTTCAAAATGGATGTAACGAGACTATTTAAACTGCTTCTCGTCTGATCGTCCATTCCTTGTGTTATGTCATCGTAATTGTCCAAAAATATGATTGCGATGACTGTTCTTTCATCTTCATACATTTTCTCTACTTCTATTTGTTCTGTTATATCAAAGAAATAGAGCAATCTTTCCTCTGAGCGATGAATCACTCTAAATTTACGATTCATAATCGTAATGACTTCCATTTCCACTTCCTGCTTAATGAGCGGGATTAAGGAATCCCCTACGTCGTAGAGAGATCTGCCCACTAATGTTTCCTCTTCAAAGCAAGATGCTAAAAATGGATTGGCCCATTCTACATAATAATCATCATTAAACAGCATAATTCCAATTGGCATTTCCATCAGCGCTTCTTCACCGACTTTTTTCAGTCGATAAGAGAGAGTAGCAATATACTTTTCTGTATCCTTCCGTTGTTGATAATCAACGATAAACAGATAGTAGAAAGGAATAACAGAAAGGACAAATCCAATGAGACTAATAATCCAATTATAGAACGCAAGTATCACTAGAAATACCAAGGTTATAGCCATTAATGCATATATAGGATAGCGAATAGACCTTTTTTCCAAATAAGAAGGCATTTTTTCAGCTCCCACATTTCTATACATCTAATTTCGTTTATTTTTTTGTCTCTAATCGTTTCCTCAAATCAAAACCTAAGTCAATTATACCTAATATCCTTACAATATAAAGAACTATAGGGAAAATGAATGTGAAAACTGTCACTAAAATGGGAATAATCTTCGGCATTTCTTTCACATAAGAAAGATAATAAATAAATGAAAGTCCCTGCAGCACCATAAAGAGCTGGAGAATAAACGATAAATTCATCGTAGCCGTATACAGGAAGGTTCCCTGCTCCGGGTTTAATAGAATTGATATGATTAGCACGAGTAGATAATACCATAGAAGGCTTTTTGGCAATCGTAGCTCTTGAAATGATTTCCATTTTGGAACGGCGATTCCGAATCGCTTTGCAATCGGAAAAGAAAGCAATTCAATGATAAAAACCGTAGTAAAGGAAAGCATGACGAATATACTCGGAACTAATACTTTAAGCATTTCAACACTTGTCTCAAACTGTTCGACCATTTGCGGATCTGGAGCTTGTCCAAACGCCTCCAGCATATTCATAGCCTGAGAAATGGACTGCTCAAAGATTTGCATCGTTTCTTGAATGATATCCATTTCCAAGAAAACAACCGAAATAACATATTGAATCACGAGCGTCAATAAAAATGTCATCGCCCCTGCAATAAACCCTGCCACCCTGCTTTTCTTTTCCCTAATAAAGTCCCCAATGACAATCCCTGTTAACCCATAGGATAAAGCTAATGGAATGGCCAGAACCGTCCCAACGATAAAGGAAATAAATATAGCTCCCAAAAGTAGGACGAGCGAGCTCTTCCGATCATTTTTTGCTGAAAACATAATGAAAGGCAGTGGAATAAATAAATTTACAACTACCCCTAATACAGGTATGTATATCGTTATAAGTAGCAGTACGGCAAAAATCGCCAAAAACAAGGCGCCTTCCGTTAACTTATGAGCATTTTTCACATCTCAACCTCCTGATAAGTCCTACTCCCTATTGTATCTGCCATCCATTCTATCTTCAACCAATAAGAAAAAAGGTGCCTTGAACAGCACCACATAAGCGAAGACGGTTATTTTGATAAAGGAGAAGTAAGGACTTATTACGAAAGCTTACATTTTTCATTTGGAAAGATAGTGAGAAATGTCATGACTCAAGTACATCACAAACCAATAATTATTATTTATTCCTTTTCCTAAAAGTTCTATTCTTAGCCCTATTCCCACAAGCCTTCATTGAGCACCACCTTCCAGTTCCAGGTCGGGAATGATCGACAAAAACCCACTGACAATCATCCGCTGAACAAATTCTAATTCTATGCCATAAATCATCCCTTTTTATTTCATACATGAGGAGAATTAATTTGGCTAAACCCTTTTTTCCGTTTCTATGAACGGGGTGAATTTCCTCAGACTCTTCCGAAAAATAAATTGTAAAGGTAAAATTACCTATAAGCTCGTTTAAAGTATCCATTTCATTTGGATTTTTTATTGTTTTTCTTGTCTCTTCCCTCAACTTTATAGCAAGTTCTAAATCCTGTTCAGTAACTTTTTCCTGTTCTAAAATTAAATTGTGCTCTAATAAAAATGAGTATAGATCTTCAGGACCGTTTAAAAGTTCTACCCCAGGATCCCCCTCAAAACGCATACGTTTATCATAAGTATTTAAAAAACCTGCTATTACCTCAAGGTTTCGGTATTTATCTCCCATTTGGAACACTCCTATTGACTAATAAAAACTTAACCATTAAAATTATTTTAACGGTCACTAACCAATAAAATAATTTTAATGGTCAGGAGGGGTTATCTTATATGGACAAAAAAATATAATAACAGCCATTTGCTGTACAGTTTATCAGGTGTGCAATAATTTTGGCATTTCTTGCTTTCATTATAATTAGATAATGGCCTAATTGGAAATTAAACTCTACGTGGAATTATGTCGACAACATATGTTTTGAATTTTACCATTTATTTAAAATACATAGGATTGGATCATTTCAGTGGCCAATATATTCGTTTTTTTATGTAATCTTGATTCTAAATAAGCGAATATCAACAAATATTCAATGAGCAAACTATTAAACTACTTTTTTAAATATTACGGGGAGGACGTTATATGAATATTTCACCTTTTAATATTAAAATCTCCAATAAACAAATATTAGATTTAAAAAAACGGATAGAATTAACTAGATGGCCAGACGAAATTCCAGGTTCCCAATGGAACTATGGCATACCATTAGAGTTTATGAAGAGCATAATTGGATATTGGAAGGATCATTTTGATTGGAGAATGGTAGAGGAAAAAATGAATATGTATCCTAACTATAAGACGAATATTGATGGAATCGAACTCCATTACGTTCACGTTCGTGGAAGTGGATCTAACCCTTTACCTATTATTATCCCCCATGGTTGGCCTGGTTCATTCTACGAAATGCTGGATATCATTCCTTACTTGACAACTCCTGAAAAATTCGGCGGTGATCGCAATGAATCTTTTGATGTTGTCATTCCATCTATTCCTGGACACGGATTCTCATCATCCTCTTTAAGACCTGGCTTCGATGACCGAAAAGTGGCAGATATTTTTGTAAAATTAATGAATCTATTAGGTTACGATAAGTTTGGAGCTCATGGATATGATTTAGGAGCCAGTATTTTAGGATTAATGTGTTTAGACTATCCAGAAAAAATGATAGGATACCATACAACTTCACCTGGTAATCCTAGCCCTTACATCTCGAAAGACACTGTTTTAACAAAAGCTGAAGAAAAGTTCCTTGCATACTGTAAGCAGTGGTATAATGACGAAGCTGGGTATGCCCATCTACTAGGTACAAAACCTCAAACAATAGCTTATTCTCTTAATGACTCTCCTGTAGGTTTAGCAGCTTTCATTCTCGAAAAATGGTACTTGTGGACGGATCCACCAAGTGGAAATATCTTAAATCACTTTGATAAAGATACTTTGCTGGCTAATGTTTCAATCTATTGGCTAACCGAAACCATAAATGCTTCAAACCGATATTACTATGAAGGAAAATATACGAAATGGCCAGATAAAAATGATTTTTCAACAGTCCCTTTAGGTGTTTCCTTAAATGCTACCCAATACCACGAGCGTCCGCCAAAAGAGTATGTCGAAAGATTATTCCCTAATATTGTTTATTGGAAAGATTTAAATGTTGGTGGACATTTTGTTGCAACCGAAGAACCTGAATTAGTTGCTAAAAGCATACGTTATTTTTTTAATAAGGTTAAGTATAATCTTTCATTATAAAAAGTTATCCCGTATTTTCACTAACAGAAAATACCTTAATTTCCCCTCTTCATTAAACAGCTATATTTTAGACATAAAAACACCCCAAAAGTTAAATTTCACTCTAACTTTTGGGGTACACAAATCATAAGATTACTGTGCTTTTTTTAATACCATCTAATATTATTCTCCAGTAACGTATGGAAGTAATGCCATTGTACGTGCACGCTTGATCGCAACAGTATTGAACCCTTTCAAAAAAAAGCCATTTTCACATTCAGCACCCCTTGCACTCCATATTTTTAATAGTTAACTAGTATAGAAAACTACCCTCTTTTTCATATTCTCTAGTCTATATTGATAAACATCCATTTTTTGTGATTTACTTGTATATGTTTTTCAATTTAATGCAATGAATTTTTTACTCGCCCATTTACTTTATATTAACCTAGAGAATTAAAAAAAAATTCGGTATCAATTATAATAGGGTAGAATTTCTATCTAGTAGTTCAAAAGATTTTAGTGAGCCCAATAATCCTAGCAAAGTACATTCAAATTTAGAGGAGTACCTTAATGAAGTGCAAGTTGAGTTTTTTAATAGCTTCAATTCAGCACAGGAGTTTGTTAAATACGATGACGCAGAAGAGACTACTCACAGAAAAGTTGTAGCACTGATTGTCTCTTCTAATGCTGGCAAAACTCAATATTTGACAGATGAGTACTTTAGAAATTGTTCAAATCCGAATTACGATCATGAAGTTCACATTAATTCAGATTCTATTATTGTTGGCCAATATTATCACTTAAGCTGTTTGAAATGCCAATATTCTTGGGACACTGGTGAACATATATCTATTAGCATGGATTACTGACCTTTTTCGCATGCAATTTACTATTCTAGATAAAGTCGTTTTACTCAACAAAAGAATGTCTTAATTTTTTGGTGTCAACAACGTTTTGAAATTCCCTCTTTTCAACGGTTCTAAATTCCTATTTATCATCGCTAAACTTATACAGGTGTGACACCGGCTTTTTGCTTCTCTCGAAGCCGATAAGAATTCCCTTTTACATTAAAAGTGGTCGCATGGTGGAGAAGGCGATCCAATATGGCTGTGGCTACAATTGTGGGAGCAATTACCGTTGCAGGAGCAGTTGGGGCATTGGCTATAAGAATGTACAACACTTCTAGCTCGGCACATGGTGATATTCAACGTGCATATGAAATTCTTGGGACAATATCACATCAAGCATATTAAAATAAGATTTAATTTTAGGAACCCTTTCTTTAATAAAGAAAGGTTCCTATTTACATAAGAACAAGATATACTTTTGAGTACAATTAATATAGAATAATTAGAAAGTGGTGAATTTAATTATGTTAGTTATAGACATACTTTCGTCTGTTTTCATTGTGTTAATTCTATTCCTACTTATTGAAAAGAAGAGGAAAAAAAGTGAAAAGTTCCTGTTCTATTTTTGTTTATTAATATTTTTTTATCTATTAGGTACATAATATTTGATCAATTTTGGTGTTTTAGCATGCTAAGAATTGTGATAAACATACTGAAAATTTGCTAATTCTAGTAAACCTAATTTTATTCTGACACTACCATATTCTACTAAATATGATATTTGTTTCTATTTGGATGGACAGTGAGAAGAGATTTTTCCTAAGTAATATTGGTGTTCAAGTATAGAAGTGGAACTTGCTGAGTTCCACTTCTTAAAATCAAAAATATAATATTGTTTTAATAACACTAGTAACTTTTTTATTAATGGTAATCATTCCATATGATTTTGAAGCTGCATTTATTTTTTCTACCATGTAGTATAACTCTTTGTCATTATTCAGGAATAGGATTTGTATTAACTCTTTTAATTTATCCTTACTTATAACTTTCCCCAACTCTACCAATTGTTTGATAAGAAACTAATAGAATAAGTTTTTGAAGACAATGTAGCTTTGAAAAATTATTAAAAGAATAGTGATAATATCCCAAATCAAATCATTGTTTCTTCGCTCGATTATTTTGTAATAAACCCTCTAATTGCTTCAAGATGTAAAATGGCTCATACTTACTTTAATAATATAGCTAGTACAAGGATAATGTACTAATTCTATATTCTAAAGGGAATGTAATATAACTCTAATTATACCTGTAACTGCCAGCTCTTTAAAAACACCAGTAGATGAATAATTATATCTATCTAAAATACCAGTTTCTTTTGTTAGTTTTTCTTTTATCTCTTTTTCTAAGCCACCTCTAGTAGCCACTAATAGTATTGGGTGATATCCCCTTTTATTCCAACATGGTTGTAAAGTTTAAGACTTTTGGAACAATCCTCCATTCAAGATCTACTAATACCATTGAAGATTGCGTTTTTTCAACCCTCATTTCTTCTCCCCCCACTAGCGAGAGGAATAAAATCCCTCTCCTCTTGGCTAAACTTACATATTATACCAATAACAATAGTTACAAGACCTAGTCTCACATCCTAAAATGAAAGATATATCATGTTTGATTACTATTAAATATAAAAAGGCAGTTTAGAGATTGATATGCTCCCCATTAGGTAGACAGATTAAAAAATAAAAATCTGGCTATTTAATGGGGAGTTTTTTATGTCTAAAAGATCCTATCTACCTGAAATAAAATTAGAAATCTTAAAAATGTGGGAAGATGGCACAGCTACATTAGTTGAGATTGGTAAAAGGTATAAGGTGAGTGAATCTACAATTAGGAAGTGGAAATACAAATTTGATACATATGGGGTTGAAGGTTTAAAGGAATGTTCAACCTGGAAAAGATACACGAAGGAATTAAAACTATTAGCTGTCAGTGATTATATGTCAGGTCTTCACTCTTTAATTGGAGTTGTCGAAAAGTATGAAATATCCAGTCATTCCGTCCTCCAAAGGTGGATTAAGCAGTATAATAATAGTCATAGAGAATTAAAGGATACGTCAAAAGGAAGGACGAGATCTATGACTAAAGGGAGAAAAACTACTTGGGATGAGAGGATTCAAATTGTACTCGATTGTCTAGGGAACGGAAAAGATTATCAAGTAACAGCTGAGACCTACCAGGTCTCTTATCAACAAGTGTACCAGTGGGTTAAGAAGTATGAAGATGGCGGAGACGAAGCACTAAAAGATAAACGTGGAAGAAATAAAATAGAATCCGAGCTATCCCCAGAAGAGAAGATCCAGCTGGAAATGAAAAGATTAGAACGGGAAAATGAACGGCTACGTGCAGAAAACCTATTCTTAAAAAAGTTAGAGGAGATCGAAAGGAGGCGAAGATAAGCCAAATCCGATTTGAGGACAAGTATATCGCTATTCAGGAGCTTCATGAAAAAGAGAATTTAAGCATTATCTTACTTTGTGAAATAGCTGGGATATCACGGGCTGCTTACTATAAATGGTTAAAACGCGTACCCACAGATCGAGAACTTCTGAATGAAGAAATTATGAAAGAAATGAAAACTCTTCAAGAGAAAGTAGATGGAACCTTTGGTTATCGTCAAATGACGTTACATATGAATCGAAAGTTTGAAGAGGATATTAATCACAAAAGAATCTATCGATTAATGGGGATCGCAAACATACGCTCGGTTATTCGGGTAAAGAAGAAACAATCATACAAACCCTCTACCCCTCAGCATGCGGCAGAAAATGTCCTAAATCGCGAGTTTACAGCAGAAAAGCCTAATGAAAAATGGGTTACAGATGTCACAGAACTTAAATATGGAACTAAAAAAGCTTATTTAAGCGCCATTCGCGATCTATACGATGGATCGATTGTTAGCTATGTCCTTGGGCATTCCAATAATAATAACCTTGTATTCAAGACGCTTGACAAAGCTACAGCACTTTTGAATGGAGAACGTCCTCTTATTCATAGTGACCGTGGATTTCAATACACCTCCAAGAAATTTAAACGAAAAATAGATAAAGCAAAAATGAAACAAAGCATGTCCCGAGTGGGTAGATGTATTGATAACGGACCAATGGAATCTTTTTGGGGAACACTCAAATGTGAGAAATATTATAGGCGTAAGTTCACGACATTTGAAGAACTATCGTTAGCTATAGATGAGTACATACAATTCTATAATCATGAAAGATATCAAAAACGATTAAACGGCCTTAGCCCTATAGAATATAGAGCTAAAGCCGTTTAGAACTTTTTTATTTTATTGTTATTCTCCAGTAACGTATGGAAGTAATGCCATCGTACGTGCACGCTTAATTGCAACAGTTAATTTACGTTGGTATTTAGCGTTTGTTCCAGTCACACGTCTAGGTAAAATCTTTCCGCGTTCAGAGATAAACTTTTTAAGTAAATCTACATCTTTATAATCGATGTGAGTGATTCCGTTTGCTGTAAAGTAACAAACTTTACGGCGCTTAGCGCGGCCGCCTCTGCGTCCTCCACCTGCCATTATATTTCCCTCCTCTTTTAGATGTTAGGTCATTGCTGTACCGAATTAGAACGGAAGATCATCATCTGAGATATCGATTTGTCCTCCACCAGCAAATGGATCCTCGTCAATTCGTGTATAGCCTTGGTTGTTGTTATTGTTTTCACGGAATGGTTGATTCTGATTGCCACTACTGCCATATGGGTTCCCTTGTTCCCTCTGACCGCCAAATCCCCCTGGATTTCCTCCAGAAGCATTCTTTGGCTCTAGAAACTGTACACTTTCAGCTACAACTTCTGTAACATAGACGCGTTTACCATCTTGTCCTTCATAATTACGGGTTTGAATACGTCCATCAACACCAGCAAGGCTACCTTTTTTCAAAAAGTTCGCCACGTTTTCTGCAGGACGACGCCAAACGACACAGTTAATGAAATCAGCTTCTCTTTCACCTTGTTGATTTGAAAACGTTCTGTTCACAGCAAGGGTAAAAGTAGCAACAGGAACACCATTTGGTGTATATCGCAAATCAGGATCTTTCGTTAATCGTCCAACGAGAACTACACGATTCATCATCAGAATCAACCCCTCTCCTCTTAAATTCCTATATTCATACAACGTCCTTCTTTTAAGCATTTTCATACGTTAATTGGAGGAGTGTATAAAAAAGGATGCGGTTTTTCGCAACACCATACAAAAACCGTTGTTCAATGTTCCACGTGAAACATTTCTATATCAAATTACTTTTCATCTTTAATTACGATGTGGCGGATGATATCCTCGTTAATTTTAGCTAAACGAGAGAATTCTTCGACAGCTGCTGCATCAGCGTTAACTTTAACGATATGGTAGTAACCGTCACGGAAATCATTGATTTCATAAGCAAGACGACGCTTACCCCATTCTTTCGATTCAACTACTTCCGCTCCATTATCAGTAAGGATGCCGTCAAAGCGCTCAACAAGTGCTTTTTTAGCTTCATCTTCAATATTTGGGCGGATGATGTACATAATTTCGTACGCTCTCATCACATTCACCTCCTTTTGGACTAACGGCCCTTTTCATAAAGGGCAAGGAGCAATATTCATTACTCACAAGAAGAAATTATACCATATATATGTAGCAAACACAACAGCTGGAATCATATAATAAAAAATTGAATTTATCCTGCATGTAATTTTTCTTAAGTGATCCCCTGGTGAAATAAATATGAGGATTACTCCATATTTTCCACAAGGTTGCGTCGATTTGGCCATTACGTGCTACGATTTTTAAACCTGTTGGACACTGGAAGGCAAAAAAGAGCACCCGATTGGATGCTCTTTTTCTTGTCTTTTATAAAAGGATAGCCTATACACTAAAAATTAAACGTTAAAGCGGAAGTGGATAATATCTCCATCCTTGACGACATAATCCTTCCCTTCAAGACGTACTTTCCCTGCCTCTTTAGCTGCAACCATATTTCCTGCCGCAAGCAAATCATCGTAAGAGACTGTCTCGGCGCGAATAAATCCTCTTTCAAAATCAGAGTGGATAATACCCGCACATTGAGGTGCTTTCATCCCTTTACGGAATGTCCAAGCGCGAACCTCTTGGACACCAGCAGTAAAGTAAGTCGCTAGACCAAGCAAGTGATACGCAGCGCGAATTAATTGATCCAAGCCAGACTCTTCGATGCCCAACTCCTCCAGGAACATAGCTTTCTCTTCCCCTTCAAGTTCCGCGATTTCAGACTCAATTTTGGCACAGATTACAATTACCTCTGCATTGTCTCCAGCAGCAAATTCTCTTACCTTTTGAACGTATTCATTGGAAGATGGATCTGCTACATCGTCTTCCCCAACATTAGCCACATAAAGAACAGGCTTAATGGTTAATAGATGCAAGCCTTTCGCAATTTTCAATTGTTCTTCAGAAAAATCAACCGTTCTTGCAGGTTTTTCCGCTTCAAATGCATCCTTTAGCATTTCTAACACTTCAAGCTCTGCCACAGCTTCCTTATCCTTTTGTTTTGCTAATTTGCCAACGCGGCCAATCCGCTTCTCAACAGATTCAAGGTCAGCTAAAATAAGCTCTAAATTAATTGTTTCAATATCATCCAATGGATCTACTTTTCCTGAGACATGGGTAATATTCTCGTCCTCAAAACAACGAACCACTTGGCAAATGGCATCCACTTCCCGAATATTAGCCAAAAATTTATTCCCTAGCCCTTCCCCTTTACTTGCTCCTTTTACAATCCCAGCAATATCTGTAAATTCAAAAGTAGTAGGAACCGTCTTTTTCGGCTGTACCAATTCTGTTAATTTTGTCAAACGATCGTCTGGTACCTCTACAATCCCAACGTTTGGATCAATCGTACAAAATGGGTAGTTGGCTGATTCTGCGCCTGCTTGTGTAATTGCATTAAATAAAGTAGATTTTCCTACGTTCGGTAACCCGACTATTCCTGCCGTTAAGGCCATCCAAAGTCACTCCTCATCACAATAAACTATTTATTCATTATTTTATATCTGTCTGTTCGACAAATGGATCATGCTAAAGAACTTAACCTTAACCAATTATAGAGAGTTACTGAATAAAAGACAAGAAAGTTCTAATTCCCAGATGCCCGCTCTACTAAGGAAAGATTAACTAAACAATCGTACAATGTACTTCCTAAACCGTTGTCCGATACTCGACTAGACGTCAGTTGGTTAACAGTGCCGCCATATTTCGCCCAGATTCCTTCATCAATATTAATGACATTGGCATGTACTCCCTGCTCGAAAATGCTCACATACCCTTTTATCTCCCCACGCTCATTCCAAACCCTGACATAATCTCCATTTCTTAGCTGCAAATCAGCAGCAATATTCTTGGAAATTTCAATCTTCACCTTCGGCTCTGGGCTGATAACATGATAATGCTGAGAGTGATTGGAACGCAGCGGGTGAATCGTCAATAATTGATACGGATACTTTTCTGCAACCGAAGCATTGGACCATTTTGATTCTCTTGGCAGAGCCAATGTTAACTTTCCTTCAAACCCCTTTTGTGCAGCCTTTTGCGACGTGAATTCAAATTTCCCACTTGGGGTTTTAAAACGACGATCTTTCCATGGAATAGGATCGACTGGTAATTCAAGGTGGGCATGCTCCTTTAGCTTCTTTAGGGTAATCCCCTTTTCTTGCAACGCTCCCAAGCCCATTTTAATCCAATCTTCCCTTGTATAGTTAAAATCTTCACCAAAACCAAGTCGTTTCGCTAATTCTGTCCAAATCCATAGATCCGAACATGCCTCCCCAGGAGCATTGACAAGTTTTGGACCATAATTAACATAAGCATGATACATGGAAGAATAATATATATCCTCTTCTTCAAAAGCAGTTGTCGTTGGCAACACATAATCAGCCAGTTCAGCGGTATCAGTCATAAACTGGTCAATCACAACAAGGGTGTCAACAGATGAAAAAGCCTTCTTCACAACATTTGTATCAGGAACTTGTGTCAATGGATTTCCACAAGTAACAAAAATCATTTTGATTTCCGGGCTTTTAGCAGCAAGAATTTGTTCCGCCTGTTCCATCATCGTGAAACTGCGATGCTGTTCCTTTTTTTCAGGCAAAGTTAATGAAGCAGTATTAAAGCTTTGCCCCACTTGCTTATGGGCATAATTGGCTCCTCCTCCAGCAATGCCTATGTTGCCACTAATCGCAACTAGTGCATCAAGAAGCCTAATTGTATTTCCGCCATTTTCATAACGCTGCATCCCCAAACCGATAAAAGTAGCGGTTGGCCGATCACAAAATATCTTGGCAAGCTCCGTCATTAATTCTTCTGAGACTTCCGCTAATTGGGAAAGCTCTTCTAACGTAACTCCAATCAATAAGTCCTTTAGATCCTCAAATCCAACAGAATGATCTTGAATAAATGCTTGATCTTCCAATTTTAATCTAAGAATTTCCTTCATAATTCCAGCAGCTAAAAAACCATCCATTCCCGGCTTAACGGTAAGATGGAGATCGGCTATTTTCGCCGTGGCATTGAAAATTGGATCAATCACAATCAGTTTTGCTCCCTGTTTTTTTGCCTTCTGTAATGCTTGAAAGAGATGCATATTTGTTCTCGCGACATTTCTACCCCAAACGATAATGTTTTTACAATGGAAAATATCTTCAGGGGCATGGCTATAGGCATCTCCAAAGTCCCAATTTTGCGCCTCTATACCGGAGCCCCAGCAAATAGAACCTATTAGCTCTGTGACACCGCCAAAACAATTGAAAAAGCGTTGATCGAGATTCTTTAATAAACCGCCGTTCGCATAATCATGACTATGGAGAACCGCTGTCGAACCATGCTTTTCTTTCACCGCTTGCATTTTCTCAGCAATTTCTGTTAATGCTTGCTCCCAAGGAATTCTAGTAAACTGTCCATCTATCTTTTTCAACGGATAAAGCAATCTTTCTCCAGAATTCGTGCGCTTCTCAAGCATCCGTCCTCGACCACAGATTTTTCCTTTCGTAATGGGATGAGACTCGTCTCCATCTATCTTTAATACTTTTCCGTCTTCCACTGTCACTTTAAAACCACAGCTGTCCCAGCAATTTAATGGACACGCAGACGCATATACCTTCGCCATTTTTCTCCCTCCATTCCGATCGTTTTTTTTTGAATTTTATAAAAGAAAATTCCTATATGCAAATATTCGAATTCATGAATCGTGCCTATGACTATTGATATTGGAGGCAGCATCTTGATTAGGGCTTCAATTTAATGTAGTAAAAAAAGCATAAAGATTACTCTTCATGCTTTACGAGGATCTTTTTCATTTTTCGCGAGAATTCTCTTCGAGGAATCAATACACTGTGGGAACAACCTTCACACTTAATTCGTATATCCATTCCTAAACGGATGATCTTCCACCGATTCGTTCCGCAAGGATGTGGTTTTTTCATTTCAACAATATCATTTAAGCCGAATTCCTTTTGTTCCAACGTGAATCACTCCTTTATCAACACCGTATATCAAATCTTCAAATATCGACAAGCTTTTAACAGTATAACCATTGTAGCAATTTTTTCAGTTCGTTTGTAGTAGTTGTTTTTAAAAAATGTATTTGTTATAAGTTGATGCTGATATTTGAAATCTTCGTTTCACCGTTCATAAGCAATCAACAATTTGGGCAAAAACAACTCTAAAGTCCACCCTTCAGCTAGTATAAATCTCCTATTTATAGCTTGTCCTAAAACTAGTACGTATACATTCGCACATTGATCCGTATACTGTTACTACTATATTTGTAGGAGTGGAACCAATGAATCTTAAATCTAGCTTGTTTGATAAAAGCGGAAGCTCTGAGTCGAGAATTTTTTACGATGAGCAAAAAGCCTCTCAGAAGCTTGCCATTGAACTTGTCTCTATGTTACCCGTACGTATAGTGAATCGTCCAGTTGTTTTTGTTTGTATTGGTACCGATCGTTCCACTGGAGATTCGTTAGGTCCACTAATCGGAACTTTATTAGATGAAAAAGAAATTACCCCTTTCCATGTATACGGCACATTAGAAGATCCAATCCATGCAGTAAATTTAGAGGAAAAGATACAAGAAATTAAAGGGCAACATTTAGATCCAATTATTATCGGGATTGATGCTTGTTTAGGGAGATTAAAAAGTGTGGGGGTCATCCAAATTGGCGAGGGACCTGTAAAACCAGGAGCCGGTGTAAAAAAAGAACTGCCTGAGGTCGGTGATTATCATATCACTGGTATTGTAAATGTCAGTGGCTTTATGGAATTTTTTGTCCTTCAGAACACACGCTTAAATCTAGTCCTAAAAATGGCCAAAGTAATAGCAAACGCTATTTATGAAGCAAGCAGCACCTATCATCCTAACCATTCCTGGTCAAGCTTAAAAATGGATTGGGATCACGAGCAAACCACATGAAAAAGAAAGCAAATGGGCGAAACAGGAATCCGTTATATTCTTGTTTCAGCCCAATTTTTTAATGTAAACTTTGTTACATGTTTTCGTGTGAATCCAAGGTTTTACACGAAATCGTTTTATTTACAAAGCCTGAATTTTCAACTAACAAAATGTATTATGGTGACAATTAAGGCACATACAATAATCCCTGGCAAAAGATTAGCTACACGGATTTTTATGAGACCTAAAAGGTTCAATCCGATGGCAAAAATCATCACTCCGCCTGTTGCTGTCATTTCTACAATAAAACTATCCATTAAAGCCTGTGGAATAAAGCGATCAATTTGTGTAGCAAATGAGGCAATTGCTCCCTCATACAGCATCACAGGAATCGCCGAAAAGATTACGCCAATCCCCAAAGTGGTCGTTAATATAAGTGCCGTAAAACCATCGATGATTGCCTTCGTCAATAGCACATCATGATCTCCTCGAATACCACTATCAAGTGAGCCTATAATCGCCATTGCACCGATGACAAAAATTAATGTAGCCGTGACAAAGCCTTCAGAAATGCTTCCTTGACCGTTTCCTTTGCCAATCTTTGTTTCTAGCCAAGCGCCCAATTGATTAAGCTTGTCCTCTAATTTACAATATTCTCCTATAACAGCACCAAAAACAAGACTTAAAATAACAATTAAAAAATTTTCGCTTTTAAATCCCATTTGTAAACCCAGCACCACTACTGCCAAGCCAATGCCGTGCATAACAGTCCCCTTCATCCCTTCTGGAATTCGATGAAGAAGTTTTCCCAACAGAGACCCTACGATGATCAATAATCCGTTAACAATCGTTCCTAACAAAAACATCTGCTTCACCTAGTTATATATGTATTTCGATTTAGTCAAATTGGTACAAGTTTCAAGTTCTATCATTTGTCCATAAATGAAATCGATTAAAAATAGCTGTTTTTTAAGGGGTTATTGGCTTTGTTGCCACCATTCTGCAAAAAGATCAATACCACTGTAAAAAAAATGGTTCAACGTCAATTGTTGGGGTGAAGTAACTCTTACTTCGCCCTTACCCAATATGAACACCCACTTTTTTATACTTATGTGTTAATAAGATTTTAGCTCTAAAACGCTTAAAGCTTCGGAAGCCAAACGCATTCCTTTTCAGTACTTTTGTTAGATTATTGATCCCTTCTAAAAACCCATTCGAATAATCATAAGCAAAGCTATTTAGGATTTCTATTTGCCAATTTTGGAGGGTTCGAATCGCCTTTTTAAACTCTGGAATATTCGCCTTTTCTACACTCCGATAAAACTCCTTTAGGGATTCCTTTGTCTCAGAGATATGACTTACTCCATTTTCTTTCGCCTTTTTAAACCATTGAGAAAACCATTCCTTAAGATGATAAGCCTTCCGTAATTCATTCGAAAAACCTAAGTAACGCTCTAAGTACCATCGATCGTCTTCCGTTAACTTCTCTGAGTTCCTATGAAAGACGTAACGCATTCTTTTACACTTTTTCCGATCGTAATCATGCCAACTCTGCTGTACTCTTCTTCTCACTCCATCTAGTGCCCAATAAATATAGCGAACAAAATGGAACCGATCTGCGATAATAATGGGCTTTCCAAGTGCCTGTTGGACAGCTGCTTTAAAAGAGGGGCTCATGTCCATTACGACATATTCCACATTCCCTCCGTACGTACTTAAATATCGCTTTATCGTTTTCTTATATCGATTGGGTAAGACATCAATCGGTTCTCTTGTGATGGCGTCAGCAATAATGAGTTGGTATTTGCCTTCCTTTGTATCCCCTTTATACTCATCAATGGCGATCGCCTTTGGTAACTCATGCGGTTCTTCTTGAATAGAACGTTCCGCTAATGCATCAAAGCGACGAACAACAGTCGTGGGCGAAGTTCCATAAACTTCGGCTGTTTCCTTGAATGTTTTCCCCTTGATACTGCGAATCTTTATCGCTTGGTTAAACTCAATGGATAGTCGTTGATACCGCTCAATAAAAGGATTCTCTTCCGCAAATCTTTTCCCACATTTACAGGCAAAACGACGTTTTCTGTAAAATATCCATGTGTGACGGTCAAAAAGCTTTAAATGCTTGATTTTTTGAATTCGATAGTCATGTACCTTAGACGTTAATGCCCCACAATTCACGCAGGAATGTTCTTTTACAGGCATCTCCACATAGAAACAATACTTACCCTCTACTATTTCTGTCTTCTTAATGATCACTTCTTCAAATCCAGGTAAAAATATGTTAGAATTCATCATGCACGTATCCCCACTCTATACTTGTTTCTCGTCAATTCAAGTATAAAAGAATGGGGGATATCGTGCTCTTTTTTTGCACAATTAATGGTGTATTAACCCCAACAAATATTATAGAACCAAAAAAATAAACCATCCATAGATGGCTTTATGAAGATTGATTTGTTTCTAATAATTCAAGAATTCTTTCTAAATCTTCGTTGGAGAAAAATTCAATTTCGATTTTCCCCTTCTTTTTATTTTTACTTTGTTTAATATGAACCGTTGTTCCGAATCTTTCACGAAGGAATGATTCCTGTGCACGAATAAAAACATTTTTTTCTGGCTTTGCTTTTTTTGTTTCACGTGGAACATTTTCATTTAAAGCCTGAATTAACTGCTCTAATTGCCGGACATTTAAGCCTTCCTTCATCACCTTTTCAGCAAGTAACGGCAGCTTTTCCTTTTTTCTAAGACCGAGAAGCGCTCTACCATGTCCCATTGAAATTTTGCCATCAGAAATAAGCTCTTGAATCTTTGGCGGCAAAGATAACAAACGGATATGGTTCGCAATATGCGGACGGCTTTTCCCTAATCTTTTTGCCAACTGCTCTTGGGTAACATTAAGCTTTTCCATTAAAAGCTGATATGCAGATGCCTCTTCAATCGGAGTTAAATCTTCCCGTTGTAAATTCTCAAGAACCGCTAATTCCATCATTTGTTGCTCAGATAATTCGCGGACTACGACTGGGACTTTCTCAAGCTTCGCTTCCTTTGCAGCTCTAAAACGTCTTTCTCCTACAACAATTTCATAGCCTTTAATACTTTTACGGACAATAATTGGCTGCAATATCCCATGTTCTTGGATCGAATTCTTTAATTCTTCAATCGCTTCTTTATCAAAAATTTTACGCGGTTGATAAGGGTTGGGGCGAAGTTCTTTAACGCTAATTTCTCTTACTGCCTCATCTTTTTCAGGCTCCATATTAGCAAAAAAAGCATCCAAACCTTTTCCTAATCCTTTAGCCATGTACAGCCACTTCCTTTGCTAAATCTAAATATACTTCCGCACCTCTAGATTTCGGATCATAAATAATAATCGGCTCCCCATGACTAGGTGCTTCGCTCAAACGGATATTTCTTGGGATGACCGTTTGGTACACCTTATCTTGAAAGTACTTTTTCACTTCCTCAATAACTTGCAATCCTAGGTTTGTCCGAGCATCAAGCATGGTTAGTAGAACACCTTCGATTTTTAAGTCATGATTCAGATGTTTTTGCACTAGTCTAACGGTGTTTAACAATTGACTTAAGCCTTCTAATGCATAATATTCACATTGCACTGGAATCAGAACGGCATCAGAAGCTGTCAATGCATTTAAAGTAAGAAGCCCAAGTGAAGGCGGACAGTCAATGATAATATAATCGTAACGTTCCTTCACTTCTTCCAGTGCTCTCTTCAAGCGCACCTCTCTTGAAATCGTTGGGACAAGTTCTATTTCTGCCCCCGCTAGTTGAATCGTCGCAGGAATTGCGTCTAAATTTTCCACTCCTGTTGGACGAATTACTTTAATCGCCTCAACATCATCAACCAACACATCGTATACACATTGATCAATATCCGCTTTCTCAAGCCCTACACCACTTGTGGCATTTCCTTGAGGATCAATATCGACCATTAACACCTTTTTCCCTATATATGCTAAGCAGGCACCTAAATTAACAGAGGTAGTTGTTTTGCCAACTCCTCCTTTTTGATTTGCAATTGAAATAATTTTGCCCACGGTATCACCTACCTTCATTTCCATTGACGGTTTGTACTGATCATAGAAGATCAAAAATACATAAACTAGCAATCATGTATTCTATTTTATCATGAAAAAGAATTGAGAATCATTTTTTTTCATTTCCAAAATCTATTTTTACTTCAAAGGCACTAGTAAACGAGAAATTTTGGCTCATTTTATATTGATTCACTTTCTGTCAGCCTTTCGTTAAGTTAGAGTAGCTTTAAAAGCCGTGAAAAGCTTTCGCTTCACACGACGCTCGAGAACATATAATAGACAACTGCAAAAAATAAGAGAAATTCATACTGTCGACAAAATCTATCGAAAGGGCTCCCTATCGATGGATTTTGTCATTTTTGGACTGGAATTGCGCTAAAAACGTTGATTTCCTCTCCAGACGCTTGCTTTCCGGGGGGCGTTGGTCATCTACTGACTTTTTCAGTGGTATTAATGGAGAGGTGTATTCGGACAGAACAAGGAAAACGAGAAAGACCTTTGTCCGAATGAGAGGTGTATTCGGACAGAACAAGGAAAGCGAGAAAGATATTTGTCCGAATGAGAGGTGTATTCGGACAGTATTCCCCCAGGAGTCAAGCGCCTTCCGCTCCCATCAACTCGTTTGGCACCCCCTAAAAGCGATGAATTTGATTGATATTGCCGATCTCTTCCTTCGTTGTCGTCGTGTACTTGAAGAACCTGCACTTGCGGGCAGCGATCACCATCCTAATACTCATCCTGCACATAATCATGCTTTCGGAAGAAACCATCTTTTGTTTGGAGACGAGTGTAGAAACGAGTGAAAATCAACCTACGCTATTTATTTAATTCTATTTTTTAAAAAAAGAAGAGTGTAGGCAAACTCGAAAATCTTCGAGTTTGTCTACACTCTGAGAGAAATTAAACGAAACGTTTAATTTCTCAATCAAAAGTTATTTTTTTTTCGGTATTTTTATTGTAAATTGATAATATTCTTCAAACTCTTCTTCTTCTGAGTCTAAGTTAATACCGCTATCCGTCACCATTGATAAAGATTGCCTTATCGTATTAACCGCAATTCTCATATCTTTGCTAAACGCCTTCCTCTTAGGCTTAGCCTTATCCTTCGGTTGCTCTAAAAGCTTTACAACACGTTCTTCCGTTTGCTTCACGTTTAAATTTTTCTCAATAATTTCCGCGAGTAGCTGCACTTGTTTTTCCGGGTCCTTTAATGGAATAAGTGAACGCGCATGGCGTTCTGTTATGACCTTTGCTAATAAAGCATCTTGAACTTCTTGCGGTAATTTGAGCAAGCGAAGTTTATTCGCAATAGTAGACTGGCCTTTTCCCAATCGCTGCGCAAGAGCTTCCTGCGTTAAATTATGCAACTCTAGTAGCTTTCCATAGGCAATGGCCTCTTCAATCGGAGAAAGTTCCTCCCTTTGCAGATTCTCTATTAATGCAATTGAAGCAGTTTCCGTATCATTCATTTGCTTAATGATGGCTGGGACACGATCCCAACCAAGTTTCTTCATTGCCCGCCATCTGCGTTCCCCAGCAATAATTTCAAACTTCCCTGCTTCATATTCCCTAACGACAATAGGCTGGATGATTCCATGCGTATGAATGGTTCGAGATAATTCTTCGATCTTCTCTTCATCAAAAACCGTTCTTGGCTGAAAACGATTTGGCACAATATCGTTTATGGGGATTTGCTCGATCGTTTCTCTAACATTTTCCTCTACAAATTCAGAAGCTTCCCCTAAATCTGTCTCCATCTGGTCTTCCTTTTCGCCTAGGCCAAAAAAGCGTGAGAAAGATTGCTTCATCACCTTGCACCACCTTTACGAAACTCCGTAACTAATACATTCTCTATCAAAAGAATTATTCCTGCATATAATCTATCATAAGAATCCATTTCATAATGTGTTATCGTACTTTTCACTCATGCTTTCCTATAAAAATTGGATAATTGCAATTCATCAGTTAACATTATAAAACGGATTCACCCCACTAAAAATTATGCCATATTTCTAACAAAAAAGGTACTCCTCTATTATGCAAAAGGACTCATTACGCATTATTCTATCGGCGTTTTATTTGGTATTCCTGGCTTTCTTGGATATTTTTTCGGAGTTGGCTTTTCTTTTTTTATAATGACAATATTCCTATCACTCTCTTCTATCGGCAATTGAAAGGAGTGAAGCTTCTCGATTTTTCCGCCTAACGTAGCAATTGCTTTTTTCCCTGCATCAATCTCTTCATTTGCACTTGCTGCTTTCATGGCGATAAACGTCCCACTTACCTTTACTAATGGCAAGCAAAGTTCACTCAAGACGGAAAGGCGCGCAACTGCCCTCGCTGTAACAATATCATAAGCTTCCCGATGCTCCTTATTCTGCCCAAATGTTTCAGCACGATCATGAATGAACTGAACATTTTCGAGCTTTAATTGTTTGGCCAGATGCTCAAGGAAGGTAATTCTTTTATTTAAGGAGTCTACGATTGTAACCCTCAATTCGGGAAAGGCGATTTTAATCGGAATGCTTGGAAAGCCAGCTCCTGCTCCTACATCACAAAGCGAAGCTGAACCGTTGAATTCATGATAAAAAGCAGCTGTAATCGAATCAAAAAAATGCTTTAAATACACCTCTCCTTTTTCCGTTATCGCTGTTAAATTCATCTTTTCATTCCACTCAACCAATGTGTGATAATATGTTTCAAACTGGGCCATCTGTTCGCTAGTGAGTGCCATTCCATTTGCCGACAGCCTTTCTTGAAATTCTTCTATTTGCATTCGTTATCCCTTCCTTACTCTGAATTCAGCGCTTTTATGTAAAGAGTGGAACCTCTTGTTAAAGGTTCCACAATGTTCATCTACTCGTTCGATACTTTTGCAATTTTCCCTTGCTCTAAATAAACAAGTAATATCGAGATATCCGCTGGATTTACACCAGATATACGTGAAGCCTGTGCAATCGATAGTGGAAGCACTTTTTTCAGCTTCTGTCTTGCTTCAGAAGCAAGTCCGCTTATCGCATCGTAATCAATGTCGACCGGGATTTTTTTATTCTCCATTTTTTTCAGACGCTCGACCTGTTGCAGGGATTTTTCAATATACCCCTCATATTTTATTTGAATCTCCACTTGTTCTTTCACTTCATCATCAAGGGCTAATTCACTTGGAACGATCGATTCAATATGTGCATAAGTCATTTCAGGTCTTTTTAATAAGTCATTGGCTTTGATCCCATCTTTTAACTCACTGCCGCCTTGCTTTTTAATAAGCTCTTGAACCTCTGGCTTCGGCTTAATAATGATCGATTTCAATCTTTCCTTTTCCGTTTCAACCGCTGCCTTTTTTGCTAAAAATTTCTCATAGCGTTCCTCGCTGATAAGACCAATTTTGTAACCAATGTCAGTAAGGCGCAAATCAGCATTATCATGTCTTAAAAGAAGGCGATATTCAGCACGGGACGTAAGCAATCGATAAGGCTCATTTGTCCCCTTTGTTACTAAATCATCAATAAGCACGCCAATATACGCATCAGAGCGGCTTAAGATCACTTCATCCTTACCAAGCGCTCTTCTCCCCGCATTAATTCCAGCCATGAGCCCCTGACCAGCTGCCTCTTCATAGCCAGATGTTCCATTAATCTGCCCAGCCGTATAAAGATTTTTAATTTTTTTCGTCTCTAGTGTCGGCCATAATTGCGTTGGTACAATGGCATCGTATTCAATCGCATATCCTGCTCTCATCATCTTGACATTTTCTAAGCCAGGAATCGTATGCAGAATTTTTTGTTGGACATCCTCTGGTAGACTGGTTGAAAGACCTTGCACATATACCTCTTGCGTATTCTTCCCTTCAGGCTCTAAGAACAGCTGATGTCGAGGTTTATCATTAAATCGGACTACTTTATCTTCAATGGAAGGGCAATAACGTGGCCCCGTCCCCTTAATCATTCCTGAATACATAGGTGAGCGATGCAAATTATCATCAATAATTTGATGGGTCTTCTCATTTGTGTACGTTAACCAACATGGCAACTGCTCAGTTATATACTTTGTTGTTTCATAAGAGAATGCCCTTGGCACATCATCGCCCGGTTGTATTTCTGTCTTACTGTAATCAATCGTATGGCTATTTACCCGTGGAGGAGTCCCCGTTTTAAAACGAACTAAATCAAAGCCCAATTGTTCAAGATGCTCGGATAATCTAATCGAAGGCTGTTGATTGTTTGGACCACTTGAATATTTTAGCTCCCCTAAAATGATTTCTCCGCGTAAAAAAGTTCCCGTCGTAATCACAACCGTTTTCGCAAGGTACGTCGCTCCTGTTTGTGTAATAACCCCTTTACAAACATCATTTTCTACAATTAACTCTTCAACCATCCCTTGAACAAGAGTCAGGTTTGGTTCATTTTCCAGCGTCTTTTTCATTTCATGCTGATAAGCAAACTTGTCCGCTTGAGCACGCAATGCTCGCACCGCAGGGCCCTTTCCTGTGTTTAACATCCTCATTTGAATATAGGTTTTATCAATGTTCCGTCCCATTTCCCCGCCAAGTGCATCGATTTCTCTTACGACAATCCCCTTAGCAGGTCCTCCGACAGAAGGATTACATGGCATAAACGCAACCATATCTAAATTTATTGTTAATACTAATGTCTTTGCACCCTGGCGTGCAGCAGCTAATCCTGCCTCTGCGCCAGCATGGCCAGCACCGATGACAATGACATCATAATTTCCAGCATCGTATTGCATCACGCTGCCTCCTCATTTTCTAAATAAACGTTATTTTCCTAAACAGAACTGGGAGAATAATTGATCAATTAAACTTTCATGTACACTATCACCAATAATTTCACCTAATATCTCCCATGTCCGAGTTAAATCAATTTGCACAATATCGATCGGAACACCCGCCTCTACTCCTGAAATAGCTTCTTCAATCGATTGATGCGCTTGGTTTAAAAGTGCAATATGTCGGCTGTTGGAGACATAAGTCATATCACCTGCTTCAATGGAGCCTGCGAAGAAAAGGGAGGCGATCGCCTCTTCTAATTCATTGACTCCTACATCCTCTAACAATGACGTGGTAACAAGCTTATGTTCCCGAGCCAGCGTTTTAACTCGCTCTAAATCAATTTTTTGCGGAAGGTCGGTCTTGTTCACAATAACGATTACATCCATCCCTTCCACTGCCTTAAATATATTCACATCTTCTGCCGTTAACTCATCAGCATAATTCAAAACCAATAAAATTAAATCAGCTTCTTTTAAAACTTGCCTCGAGCGTTCCACTCCGATCCGTTCAACGATATCTTCTGTTTCACGAATTCCCGCCGTATCCAAAAGCCTTAAAGGAACTCCTCTAACATTGACATATTCTTCAATAACATCACGTGTTGTTCCCGGTATATCCGTTACAATCGCTTTATTTTCCTGAACTAAGCTATTTAGTAAAGAAGATTTCCCTACATTTGGACGCCCAACAATGACAGTTGAAAGCCCTTCTCGTAATATTTTCCCCTGTTGTGATGTTTGTAAAAGATTTTCAATTTCCTTTTTCACATAGTTTGCTTTTTCAATGAGGAGTTGATGGGTCATTTCCTCTACATCATCATATTCAGGATAATCTATATTCACCTCAACATGGGCTAATGTTTCAAGAATCTCCTGTCGAAGCTTCTGAATTAGCCTTGAAAGACGCCCATCCATCTGTCCTAAGGCGACATTCATGGCCCGGTCCGTCTTCGCTCGTATTAAATCCATGACTGCCTCTGCTTGCGACAAATCAATTCTTCCATTTAAAAATGCCCTTTTGGTAAACTCCCCTGGCTCTGCTAATCGCGCTCCAGCATTTAACACAAGCTGCAGCACGCGATTGACCGACACAAGTCCACCATGACAATTGATTTCTATTACATCTTCTTTTGTAAATGTTTTTGGTCCCTTCATCACAGAAACCATTACTTCCTCTGCAACCTCTTTTGTTTTAGGATCAAGGATATGTCCGTAATGAATGGTATGGGATGCAACATCAGTCAGCTTCTTCCCGCCTACTCCTTGAAAAAGGCTGCCCGCAATTTCAATCGCCTGATCACCACTTAATCTTACGATAGCGATTGCTCCCTCTCCCATTGGAGTCGATATTGCTGCGATCGTATCTAACTGCATCCTTAGCACCTCTCTTTTCTCTATCACCATATAAATCGCTCGGGGGATTGATCATCTATATTTAAAATTCTCAACATCCAAAATTAAAGAATACCATAGGCTCACCTTCGGAAAGTTATCCACATTTCCCATTACCTGATTATAAACTACGCTTATTTTAACTTATCCACATGTGAATAACAATAAAACGAACCACTATCACTTTTTCTTATTTTAAAAACTTTCGTAATTTCTTCCTTTGAGTGATTTTTGTTTTTTCATTCAGGAAATTATTCATTTTTGTCCATTCCGTGTGAAACTTGCTTTCACATGAAATGGGCAAAAAAGCAACACCGATATATAATAAGCTCTTGTCAAGTTTTCCGTTTTTAATCAATGTTTGGCGGCGATGCTCCCTTTTATAGCGAAAATTTAATTCACTACTGATCAATGGATTTGCCTTCAAACAGCAAAAAAGCAAGGGAAGAAAATGACTCACTTTCTTCCCTTGCCTTTTGAAAGCAGGCTTTTCAGACAGCCTCTTAAACTTGTTTTTTACTTCATTGGTGCAATGACGATGTGGCGATTTGGTTCGACACCATCAGAATAGGTTTTGATGCGGCTATTTTCCATCAAAGCAGTGTGAATTACTTTACGCTCATATGATGGCATTGGCTCTAATGCGACCTTTTTTCCAGTTTTTAGTGCTTTTTGAGCGAGACGTTCAGCTAAATGCACTAAAGTCTCATTTCTCCTCTTGCGATAGTCTTCCGCATCTAAAAGAACGTGGAAATACTGATCAGAGAAACGATTGATCACAAGCTGAGTCAAGTATTGGAGAGAATTAAGAGTTTGTCCTCTTTTTCCGATTAACAAAGCAATTTTATCACCTGATAGGATAAATTGAACTTGTTTCCCTTCTCTTAACACTTCAATTTCAACATCGACACCCATTTTTTCACTTACTTCTTTTAAAAATTCCTTTGCTTCTTCGACTGGATCGATCTTTGCTGTTACTTTTACAACAGCCGGCCGAGAGCCAAATCCAAATATCCCCTTTTTACCTTCATCCATAATCGCTACTTCTACGCGGTCTTCTGTTGTTTCTAGTTGAGCTAAAGCCGATTTGACTGCTTCTTCGACAGTTTGTCCTGTAGCAGTTACCTGTTTCACTTTTTTGCTCCTCCCGCTTTACCAGTTTCTTTTTCTGCTCTTAAATCTGGACCTTTAATAAAGTATGTTTGCACTATCATAAATAAGTTCCCTACAACCCAATACAAGGATAAAGCAGCTGGGAAACTAATCGCAAAAATGATGATCATAATTGGCATTAACCAAAGCATCATCGCCATTTGTGGATTTTGATTAGCTGTACCGGCCATCATCATCTTCTGTTGAATAAAAGTCGTAACCCCAGCGATTAATGGCAATAAATAATAAGGGTCTGGAGAACCTAGATCAAACCATAAGAAATTATGTTCAGCAATCTCTCTCGTTCTTGAAATCGCATGATAAAATCCAATCAGAATCGGCATTTGAATCAAGATTGGAAAACATCCTGCCAATGGATTAATATTATGCTTTTGGAATAACGCCATCGTCTCCTGTTGGAGCTTTTGTTGTGTTTTCTGATCCTTTGAGCTGTACTTCTCCCGCAATGCTTGCATTTCAGGCTGAATAGCTTGCATCGCTTTTGAACTCTTTGTTTGCTTAATCATTAATGGCAAAATTAAGAGACGAATTAAAATCGTTACTATAATAATCGACAATCCAAAGTTTTCACCGGTAAAATTCGCTACCATGACAATAAATTGTGACAATGGATAGACGATATATTCGTTCCAAAATCCTTCACTTTCTGCAGTAATCGGTTGATTATACTCCATACACCCTGTTAATAGAGTCGTTAGCAAGATCAATCCGATTATAAGAAACATTCTCTTCTTCAACCGTTATTTCCTCCTTATTTATGAAAGCTGTATTGATTTTAATCCATTTCAATTTAGCTTGATAGGAAGTCATGAACCTATACAGGCAAAGCTCGTATTTTACATCCTACATCTAGAGTGAAATCGATTTATGCAAATAGTAATAAATCTATTATGAAAACGGTCTATTTTGACGAATCAACAGTATTGTATCATCTTTTGATAGACAGCGCTGTAGAAAAATACGGTATCTTTTAAAAATTATGATCTGAAGCTTGTCTTTTTCCATTTTAGTACTTTGGAAATTTTTAACACATGAATTAAACTATTTTTTATTTCAAAAAAATCCATTTCAGCAGCAGGTTTTCTTGCGATGATAATATAATCATATTCATTATGGAGGTCTTCCTCAAGTTCTAAGACCGCCTGACGTATGTATCGCTTAATTTGATTTCTTTTAACCGCGTTTCCAAGCTTTTTACTTACCGAAAGTCCAATCCGAAAATGAGCCTGCCCCGGTTTTTTTAAAGAGTAAACAACGAATTGGCGATTTGCAAAAGACTTTCCCTTTTTAAAAATCTCTTGGAACTCTTTATTTTTTTTTACTCTAAATTCTTTCTTCACTTTCTCACCTTCAAATCGGCTCATTCTTGCCATAAAAATATCAATAATGTACGTTAAGATTATCATCTTCCTAGATTATATCTATACGTAATTTCTATAAAACAGGCTTTGCTATAATGAAGATTTTTGGCTCCTTTTCACACAAACTGAGCCAATAATCGTTCTATCAAGCAATCTGTTTACCAAAGCCATAAATTAATCTTTTACTTCCACTTCAGTGCTCTAGCCTTTAAAAGTATACCTCTCAAGCAATCATTTACAAAAAAAAACTCAATTAATGAGAAAAAAGACCACTGATTATTCAGTGGCCTAAGCAGATAATACTTTTCTTCCTTTACGACGACGACGAGCTAGAACTTTGCGTCCGTTTGCAGAGCTCATACGACTACGGAATCCATGAACTTTACTTCTTTTACGATTATTTGGTTGAAACGTTCTTTTCATATATGACACCTCCCTGAGGAATAGCTGTTAAAGACAGTCTAAACAATTATATAAAGCAAACCATAAAAATGTCAACCTTATTAAAAAAATTACCCTCTCATCTTGAGCAATTGTTTTTTAGAAACTCCAGCGCGATACTTCACCTTGTCATATTCCAAAAAGCAGTCGCTTCACTTCATGTAAACAACCGAAAATCAATGCCAACATACAACCAAAAAACAAAGCCAAGAAAAAAAATAACGACAAGTTATCCTATTCATCCCAAGCTGTGTATAACTTTCGACAAGTCTTATTATTATCCACAGCACATATTGACAGCTTTTTCACACATTAATCGATTGTGGACAAATTACATCCACACGTTGTACTTCTTGTGGATAAAACAAGAAAAACCATTGCACAGCAATGGATTATTTGATATTATAGTTGTGTTTTCACCTTGGATAGATCTTTGTGTATAACTTATTTATCCACAGACTGTGGATATTATGTGGACAGTTTATTCACTCCTCTTGAAAAACTTTGTCCACATATCGTGGATATTGTCGAAATCCTACTTAATTTCCTTATTATATAGTTTTCCACAGTTTGATTTCGTATATTGATATATTTTTATCGCTATTTCTGCTCTTTAGCGCATAGTAGCTTTATTTTTTTATTTCAACATATAAGTTTTGCCATGCTGAACGGAAAATATAAACAAAGTAAGGAGGGAAAACGATTGGAAAATATTGCGGATCTTTGGAATAATGCGCTCTCCAGTATTGAAAAAAAGATTAGCAAACCGAGTTTTGATACATGGTTAAAATCTACAACAGCCCACTCTCTCAAAAAAGATACATTGACCGTTACCGCTCCAAACGAATTTGCACGAGATTGGCTAGAAGAGCGCTATTCTGAACTTATCTCCAGTATTTTGTTTGATATTACTGGTGAAGAACTAAATGTAAAATTTATTATTCCGCAAAATAAACAAGATGATGATGTTGATTTGCCAAATCCTCCAAAAAAAATCCAGAGGGATGAGGAACATGCAGAGCTGCCTTTGACTATGTTAAACCCAAAGAATACCTTTGATACATTTGTTATTGGTTCTGGCAATCGCTTTGCCCATGCAGCATCATTAGCGGTAGCAGAAGCACCAGCGAAGGCCTACAATCCGCTTTTTATCTATGGTGGAGTGGGACTCGGAAAAACGCATTTAATGCATGCGATTGGTCATTATGTATTGGAACATAACCCTTCCGCAAAAGTTGTTTATTTATCATCTGAAAAATTTACAAATGAGTTTATTAACTCTATTCGAGATAATAAAGCAACTGAGTTTCGCAATAAATATAGAAAAGTAGATGTGCTTCTAATTGATGATATTCAATTTTTGGCCGGAAAAGAATCAACTCAAGAAGAATTTTTCCATACTTTCAACACTTTGCATGAAGAAAATAAACAAATTGTCATTTCCAGTGACAGACCGCCTAAAGAAATTCCAACATTGGAGGATCGCCTACGTTCTCGCTTTGAATGGGGTTTAATCACTGACATTACCCCACCTGATTTAGAAACGAGAATTGCTATTTTACGGAAGAAAGCGAAAGCAGAAGGATTAGATATTCCAAATGAAGTGATGCTATACATTGCCAATCAAATTGATTCCAACATTCGAGAATTAGAGGGAGCGTTAATAAGAGTCGTTGCCTACTCATCGTTAATCAATAAAGATATTAATGCGGATCTGGCAGCTGAAGCATTAAAAGATATTATTCCAAGTTCTAAACCAAAAATCATTACAATCCTTGATATTCAACAAACCGTCGGGGAGTATTTTAATGTGAAGCTGGAAGATTTTAAGGCAAAAAAGCGAACAAAGTCTGTTGCATTCCCAAGGCAAATTGCGATGTATTTAGCAAGAGAACTAACCGACTTCTCTCTGCCTAAAATCGGTGAGGAATTTGGTGGGCGCGATCATACAACTGTCATTCATGCCCATGAAAAGATTTCCAACCTCATGCAAACGGATGTGCAATTTCAAAATCAAATGAAAGAAATCAATGAACTATTAAAGATTTAGTGCTAGTCTGAATGATGTGCATAACTTGTCCATGCTTACACACAGTCTGTCCACATGTGGATAGACTGTGTTTCCTTTCGATCTTTATAGTTATCCACATACTAACAGGGCCTACTAGTACTTCTATTATTTTTTATAAAAAAAAATATATAATATGCCAAACGGAGGATTAAACAAATGCGATTTATAATCCAAAGGGATCGTCTCGTACAAAGTGTTCAAGATGTTATGAAAGCTGTCACTAGCAGAACAACCATTCCCATTTTAACTGGAATCAAGATTGTTGCAGATGATGAAGGAGTCACATTAACAGGAAGTGATTCCGATATTTCAATTGAATCTTTTATTCCAAGAGAGGAAGAAGGAGACGAAATTGTCGAGATTAAGCAAAAAGGCGCAATCGTTTTGCAAGCTAAATTCTTTAGTGAAATCGTTAAAAAATTGCCGACTGATTTCGTTGAAATGGAAGTTCAAAGCCAACTTCAAATTGTCATTCGTTCAGGGAAATCAGAATTTAATTTAAATGGATTGGATCCTGATGAATATCCACGCTTGCCACAGGTTGAAGAAGAAGATGCTTTTAAAATCCCAACAGATTTATTAAAGGCTCTGATTCGTCAAACCGTATTTGCTGTGTCCACGTCAGAAACACGACCTGTGTTGACAGGTGTAAACTGGAAAGTGGAAAATGGGGAACTAATCTGTATTGCAACAGATAGTCATCGCTTAGCTTTAAGAAAAGCGAAAGTTGAGCTTGAAGCAGACAAACAGTTTAATGTCGTTATTCCAGGAAAAAGCTTAAATGAATTAAGTAAAATCCTTGATGACAATAACGAACTGGTAGATATTGTTATTACTGAAAATCAAGTTCTTTTTAAAGCGAAGCATCTTTTATTCTTTTCGCGCTTACTTGAAGGAAATTACCCTGATACATCAAGATTAATACCTGCTGAAAACAAAACGGAAGTAATTGTTAATACGAAAGACTTCCTGCACGCAATTGACCGTGCCTCATTATTAGCACGAGAAGGACGAAATAACGTAGTGCGGCTAGCAACATTGGAAAATAAGGGAATTGAAATTTCCTCTAATACGCCTGAAATTGGAAAAGTTGTTGAAGAATTAATAGCACAAACGATAGATGGAGAAGAACTGAAAATTTCGTTTAGTGCTAAATACGTGATGGATGCTTTAAAAACATTAGAGGGCCACGAAATAAAAATAAGTTTTACTGGTGCAATGAGACCATTTGTTATTCGTCCCCTCAACGACGATTCATTGCTGCAACTTATTTTGCCAGTTAGAACATATTAACATGATGAGTCACCAGCTTTGTTGGTGGCTTTATTTTTCTATTTATCAATATTGCTTGATTACACAGAAAATTCGTTTTTTAAGCTGTTGATGTTTAGCACATTTTCTCTCGAATTCTGGCATAACTAAAAAGATGAGCAAACTACAATGCTTTTTTAGGAGCCTTCAGTTTGTATTCCCCTCTTCTTGGAAAAAATTTGCTATAAATGCTCCTTGAAGAAATGAGTTGTACGTTAATAAACCGAAGCGTTTACACTTTTCTTTGTGTACAGTTCATTTATTTAGTAAAATATAAGAATAAGACTTAGAAGAGAAAAGAGTGACACGGTGGTACAAAAAATAAAAATAGATACGGAATATATTACGCTAGGACAATTTTTAAAACTTGCAGAATTAATTGACTCCGGTGGTATGGCAAAATGGTTTTTAAGCGAATACGAGATTAAAGTGAATGGTCAACAAGATCAAAGAAGAGGCAGAAAACTACGAGCTGGAGATAAAATTTCAATTCAAAATGCTGGTTCTTTTGAGATTGTTTGAAATTAGAGGATTTTGTAAAAGGATGTATCGTCAATGTATATTGAGCATTTACAATTGAAAAATTACCGGAATTATAAAGAATTAGAAATTCCATTTGACAACAAGGTCAATGTTATTCTCGGAGAAAATGCTCAAGGGAAGACGAATGTCATGGAATCTATCTATGTTTTAGCAATGGCAAAATCCCATCGAACATCAAATGATAAAGATCTTATTCGCTGGGACGAAGAATATGCTAAAATAGAAGGTAGGGTAAAAAAAAGGCACGGTTCCATTCCGATGGAGTTAGTGATTTCGAAAAAAGGAAAAAAAGCAAAATGTAACCATATCGAGCAGCAAAAGCTCAGTCAATATATTGGAAATATGAATGTAGTCATGTTCGCGCCTGAAGATCTCCATTTAGTAAAAGGGAGCCCTCAAGTAAGGCGTCGTTTTATTGATATGGAGATCGGCCAGGTGTCCCCTGTATACCTACATGATATTGGGCAATACCAAAAAATATTACAGCAGCGAAATCACTATTTAAAACTGTTGCAATTGAAGAAACAAACAGATATGACCATGCTTGACATTTTAACTGAACAATTCATCGAGATGGCTGTGAAAATTATTTCGAAGCGTTTCGAGTTTATCCAGTTGCTCGAAAATTGGGCGATTCCGATCCATAAAGGAATTTCAAGGGATTTAGAAACATTAAAAATTCTCTATAAACCTTCCGTAGACGTATCAGAAGACCAAGTTTTGTCGAAAATGGTAGAAGTGTTAGAAGAAAAATTTGCCAAAGTTAAAACGCGAGAAATTGAAAGAGGCGTTACATTGTTTGGTCCTCATCGCGATGATCTTCTCTTTCATGTGAATGATCGTGATGTGCAAACATTTGGCTCACAGGGTCAACAAAGGACAACTGCGCTCTCATTAAAACTGGCTGAAATAGAATTGATCCGTTCAGAAATTGATGAATATCCTATACTTCTACTTGATGATGTTCTTTCTGAATTAGATGATTTCCGTCAATCTCATTTATTAAACACGATCCAAGGCAAAGTTCAAACCTTTGTAACAACAACAAATGTAGACGGGATTGACCATCAAACCTTAAAAGAAGCAGCTACTTTTAAGGTCGAATCTGGTTGGATTGAAAAAATTCAGTGAGGTGAGACCCATGTATGTTCATCTAGGAGAGGATACGCTGGTGAGGGCGATAGAGATTATTGCCATTCTCGATAAAGAAACAGTGAAATCTTCTCAATATATGCAAGAGTTGTTAGAGAAAAAGGATAAGGACATCATTCCCCTTACTAAAGGCACGTTCAAATCAATTGTAATTACTGAAAATGCGGTGTACTATTCTCCGTTGGCTTCAGGAACACTGAAAAAACGTTCAACCAAGCCGGTGTTGCAAGAGCTTTAATAAAGGGTTAGATCAAGTCTATTTCTTTTTTTTAACCTATTCATAGCCTTTATGATTTTTATCATGTTTATAATTAATAACTACTTAAGAAGCAAGCTCTCAAAAAGTTCAAGCTCTAAAAATGGAGAGACTTTAGTTGAGTTTATTAGAAAGTGTAGGTGATTGACTGTGGCTACGGAACAAGAAGCGGTACAGGGACAATCCTATGATGCCGAGCAGATACAAGTATTAGAAGGTCTTGAGGCTGTTCGAAAGCGTCCGGGAATGTACATTGGTTCAACGAGTGCCAAAGGTTTACATCATTTAGTTTGGGAAATTGTTGATAATAGTATAGATGAAGCACTAGCAGGTTATTGCTCTGAAATTGAAGTTTTAATAGAAAAAGATAACAGCATAACGGTAGTGGATAACGGTCGAGGGATTCCTGTCGGGATTCAGGAAAAAATGGGCCGCCCTGCTGTAGAGGTTATACTGACGGTTCTTCATGCCGGTGGTAAATTTGGTGGCGGTGGATATAAAGTGTCAGGAGGACTACACGGGGTTGGTGCCTCGGTTGTTAACGCTCTGTCGACATTCCTTGAAGTATATGTTCACCGCGATGGTCATATTCATTACCAAAAATATGAGCGCGGGGTGCCTTGTGCTGACCTTAAGGTAATTGGAGAAACAGACCGTACTGGAACAACGATTCATTTTCAACCTGATCCGGAAATTTTTACTGAAACGATTGAATATGATTTCGAAACTCTTGCGACTCGTACTCGAGAGCTCGCCTTCTTAAATAAAGGCTTGAAAATTTCAATTGAAGATAAGCGAGCGGAAGAAAAAAAGCGCAATGAATATCATTATGAAGGTGGAATTAAGTCTTACGTAGAACATTTGAACCGTACAAAGGATGTCCTTCACGAAGAGCCAATCTTTATTGAGGGAGAAAAAGATGGCATCGCTATTGAAGTATCCCTTCAGTATAACGAAGGCTATACCGAAAATATTTATTCTTTTGCCAATAATATTCACACGTATGAAGGCGGTACACATGAGTCCGGCTTTAAAACTGCGTTAACGAGAATAATCAATGATTATGCGCGAAAGAATGGTTTTTTTAAAGAAAGTGATGCAAACTTGACCGGTGATGATGTTCGAGAAGGATTAACGGCCATTATCTCCATTAAGCACCCTGATCCTCAGTTTGAAGGACAAACGAAAACAAAGCTTGGAAATTCTGAAGTAAGAGCTGCGACTGATACGATTTTTGCAGAGCATTTTGAAAAATTCTTACTGGAAAATCCTTCGGTAGCCCGCAAAATTGTCGATAAAGGTTTAATGGCGACAAGAGCAAGGCTAGCAGCGAAAAAAGCAAGGGAATTAACAAGAAGAAAAAGCGCACTAGAAGTTTCGAGCTTGCCTGGTAAGCTTGCTGATTGTTCTTCAAAGGATCCATCGATAAGTGAATTATATATTGTTGAGGGTGACTCGGCAGGTGGTTCAGCTAAACAAGGGCGTGATCGCCATTTTCAAGCAATCCTGCCTTTAAGAGGGAAAATTTTAAACGTTGAGAAGGCTCGCCTTGATCGGATTTTATCGAATAATGAGGTTCGAGCGATTATTACAGCTTGTGGAACTGGTATTGGTGAAGATTTTGATATTGCGAAAGCCCGCTACCACAAAATCGTCATTATGACCGATGCGGATGTTGACGGTGCACATATACGTACCCTATTATTAACCTTTTTCTATCGTTATATGAGAAAAATTATTGAAGCTGGTTATATTTATATTGCTCAGCCTCCATTGTACAAGGTACAGCAGGGAAAGCGCATTGAGTATGCTTATGATAATAAAGAGCTCGATCGCATTTTTGCAGAGCTTCCTAGTCAGCCAAAGCCAAATATTCAACGTTATAAAGGTCTTGGGGAAATGAACCCAGAGCAATTATGGGAAACAACGATGGATCCAGAGAGAAGAACGATGCTACAAGTAAGTCTTGAAGATGCTATTGAAGCAGATGAAACATTTGAGATTCTAATGGGAGATAAAGTTGAGCCACGTCGTAACTTTATCGAAGAGAACGCTCAATATGTTAAGAATTTGGATATTTAGTTCATCCATGAGGATAGCTGGTATACCCACTATCCTTTTTATTCTTAAAAGTCATTAAAGAATTCACTCTGAAAAGGAGGTTTCTTCATGTCTGAAACTTCAAATTCGCAAGTTAAAGAAATTAATATTAGTCAGGAAATGCGCTCCTCATTTTTAGATTATGCGATGAGTGTAATTGTTTCACGTGCCCTTCCAGATGTACGCGATGGATTAAAACCAGTTCATCGCCGTATTTTATATGCTATGCATGATTTAGGCATTCATGCAGACAAGCCTTATAAAAAATCTGCTCGTATCGTCGGAGATGTAATCGGTAAATATCACCCACATGGTGACTCTGCTGTTTACGAAACGATGGTACGTATGGCTCAGGATTTTAACTATCGCTATATGCTTGTAGATGGACACGGGAATTTTGGTTCGGTCGATGGTGATGCGGCTGCAGCAATGCGTTATACAGAATCTCGCATGTCCAAAATTTCGATGGAACTGTTAAGAGACATCAATAAAGATACGATTGATTATCAGGATAACTATGATGGTGAAGAAAGAGAACCAGTTGTTCTCCCTGCTCGTTTTCCTAATCTTTTGGTGAATGGAACTACAGGTATTGCTGTTGGAATGGCAACAAATATCCCTCCCCACCAGCTTGGAGAAATCATTGACGGTGTTTTAGCGATAAGCAAGGATCCGGAAATAACAATTCAAGAACTCATGGATATTATTCCAGGGCCGGATTTTCCAACGGCAGGGTTAATTCTTGGTCGAAGCGGTATCCGAAAGGCTTACGAAACAGGAAGAGGTTCGATTACATTACGCGCCAAGGTAGAAATCGAACAAAAGTCCAACGGAAAAGAAGTTATTATTGTTAAGGAAATTCCTTATCAAGTAAATAAAGCAAGACTAATTGAAAAAATTGCAGAGTTAGCTCGTGATAAAAAGATCGATGGCATTACCGATTTAAGGGATGAGTCCGATCGCAAAGGAATGCGCATTGTTATCGAAGTTCGGAAGGATGCGAATGCGAATGTTCTTTTAAATAATTTATACAAGCATACTGCATTGCAAACAAGCTTCGGAATCAATATGCTGGCTCTTGTCGATGGTCATCCGAAAGTTCTTAATTTGAAAGAGTGCCTTCACTACTATCTGCAGCACCAACAGGTTGTTATCCGCCGCAGAACAGAGTTTGAACTGCGTAAAGCGGAAGCGCGTGCACATATTTTAGAAGGGCTGCGAATAGCCTTAGATCATATTGACGAAGTGATCGCCTTAATTCGCGGTTCACAAACAACTGAGATTGCTAGAGAAGGATTAATGACGACGTTCGGCTTATCTGATAAGCAAGCGCAGGCAATCTTAGACATGCGTTTGCAGCGTCTAACTGGGTTAGAACGTGAAAAAATCGAAGAAGAATATCAAAATTTGATGAAGCTGATTGCAGAGCTTAAAGCGATTTTAGCGGATGAAGAAAAAGTTTTGGAAATCATTCGTGAAGAGCTTACTGAAATTAAAGAGCGTTTTAATGACACCCGTCGTACTGAAATTGTAACGGCCGGGCTTGAAAATATTGAAGATGAAGATCTGATTCCGCGTGAGAACATTGTTGTGACGATTACGCATAATGGCTATATAAAGAGGTTGCCAGTATCAACGTATCGTGCGCAAAAACGTGGTGGAAGAGGTATTCAGGGCATGGGAACCAATGAGGATGATTTCGTTGAACATCTCATTACCACATCTACCCATGACACCCTTCTATTCTTTACGAATAAAGGAAAGGTATATCGTGCCAAGGGATATGAGATTCCAGAGTTTTCCCGAACGGCGAAAGGTCTCCCGATCATCAATCTGTTAGAAGTGGATAAAGGTGAATGGGTGAATGCGATTATCCCTGTTGAGGAGTTCGTCGATGACTGGTTCCTGTTCTTTACAACAAAAGAGGGAGTGTCAAAACGTTCACCGCTGTCGTCCTTTGCTCATATTCGTAACAACGGCTTAATTGCCTTGAATTTGCGCGAAGGTGATGAATTGATTTCTGTTCGTCTTACTGACGGGAACAAAGAAATTATCATTGGTACGAAAAATGGTATGCTCATTCGCTTCCCGGAGACAGATGTTCGTTCAATGGGTAGAACAGCAACAGGTGTGAAAGGGATTACCATTAATCAGGAGAATGATGAAGTCATCGGGATGGAAGTACTTGACGAAGGTTCCGACATATTAATTGTAACGAAAAACGGCTACGGCAAGCGCACACCAGCCGAAGAATATCGTATTCAAGGCAGAGGCGGAAAAGGAATCAAGACATGTAATATTACCGATAAAAATGGCGATTTAGTTGCTATGAAAGCTGTCACAGGTGAAGAAGATCTAATGCTGATTACTACTGGCGGCGTCATTATTCGAATGGCAGTGAATGATATTTCAACGATGGGAAGAAATACACAAGGGGTTAGATTGATTCGTTTGAATGAAAGTGAAAGTGAATTCGTTTCAACCGTAGCCAAAGTTGAAAGAGAAGAAGAAAGTGAACAAGGTGCGCAAATGGATCATGAAAATCATGAGGGTGTAGAAGAAAGTCATGATGATTCTTCCTCTCAAGAATGATTTTTGAGCTGTAGTACAAAAGTGCTACAGCTTTTTTACATCATCTAGCCTTTAATTGAAAGATCAAGTAAAATAGTCAGTGAAACTAGTTTTTAAGCTATGTACGTTTAGTCAAAAGAGGTGTTTCGAATGCGAGTGAAAATTAGTGAGCTTCAAGAAGGATGTATTTTATCTGAGGACGTTATGAGCCTGACAAACCGCCCTATTATTCCAAGTAAAACAATCCTAACGCAAGAACTAATTCAATATTTAAAGGCCTTTTTAATTTCAGAAGTGACTGTTCAGCGAACACTCGTTAACGGAACCCCGTTTATTCCTTCGGAGATTATTGAAGAAGAGAACGTTGAGGACTCAGCAAATGTCAATATTATTTTTACTGAGTTATTTTTAGAAGCAGTTCGAGATTACAAAAAAGAATTTTCTAAATGGCAATCTGGACTACCTTTAGATATTACTAAAGTGAGAGCGATTTTAATTCCTTTAATTGAAACTTTAGATAACCATGCTGAAGAAATATTCTTTCTGCACCACTTATCGACTGAAAAAGAATATTTATACCAGCATTCGGTTGCAGTCGCTCTTTTAAGTGCTTTTTTAGGAAAAAAGCTCAATTATCAACAGGGGGATATTGTTCAACTAGCTTTAGCGGGCTGTCTTGCTGATTGCGGAATGGCTAAAGTACCTGCTCGTCTCATCAACAAAAACGACGCATTATCAAGTGCTGAATATGAAGAGATAAAAAATCACCCAACCTATAGTTACCAAATGATTCAGGGAAGCAATTTATTAAGAGATGATGCGAAAATTGCCATTTACCAACATCATGAACGACTTGACGGCAGCGGTTATCCACGAGGTGATAAAAAGATTCATCGTTTTGCAAAAGTCATCGCTGTTGCTGATACTTTCCATGCAATGACTTCCGCCCGCTTATATCGTCAAAAACAATCTCCATTTAAAGTATTGGAAATGATCATGGAAGATAGTTTTGGGAAATTTGATCTGTCTGTAATTAAAGCTCTTCAATCGGGACTGATGAACTTCTCAATCGGAAGCAAGGTAAAATTATCCGATGGTGAAATGGCAGAAATATTATTTATTGAAGAAAAGTCCCCTACGAGGCCATTAATTAAAGTAATTGATACAAATGAGATCATTCAGCTTGAAAAGCATCGAAACATTTATATTGAAGAAGTGGTGTAACAGGAAATGTAGTTAAGAAGTACGGCATCAAAATGCCCTTGTATTCATATACGTGGGCTGTTATACTTATTGAAGTCAACGAACAAGTATTTTTTATAAAAAAGTGTTGACGGGGAAAAATGAAAATGATATATTATTAAAGTCGCTTCTGAGCGATGACAGAAATTGTACTTTGAAAACTAAACAAATCATACGTCAACAAATAATCATAGTGGAGGCTATCTTTCTTTAAGAAGCTGAAACTAGCCAACGTTTTTTAAACATAAGAGCTAATCTTACTCTTTATTGGAGAGTTTGATCCTGGCTCAGGACGAACGCTGGCGGCGTGCCTAATACATGCAAGTCGAGCGCTTGCACAAGAAAGCTTGCTTTCTTGTTGCTTGAGCGGCGGACGGGTGAGTAACACGTGGGCAACCTGCCTATAAGACTGGGATAACTTCGGGAAACCGGAGCTAATACCGGATAATGCTTTTGAACACATGTTCGAAAGCGGAAAGATGGTTTCGGCTATCACTTATAGATGGGCCCGCGGCGCATTAGCTAGTTGGTGAGGTAACGGCTCACCAAGGCGACGATGCGTAGCCGACCTGAGAGGGTGATCGGCCACACTGGGACTGAGACACGGCCCAGACTCCTACGGGAGGCAGCAGTAGGGAATCTTCCGCAATGGACGAAAGTCTGACGGAGCAACGCCGCGTGAGTGATGAAGGTTTTCGGATCGTAAAACTCTGTTGTTAGGGAAGAACAAGTACCGGAGTAACTGCCGGTACCTTGACGGTACCTAACCAGAAAGCCACGGCTAACTACGTGCCAGCAGCCGCGGTAATACGTAGGTGGCAAGCGTTGTCCGGAATTATTGGGCGTAAAGCGCGCGCAGGCGGTTCTTTAAGTCTGATGTGAAAGCCCACGGCTCAACCGTGGAGGGTCATTGGAAACTGGGGAACTTGAGTGCAGAAGAGAAGAGCGGAATTCCACGTGTAGCGGTGAAATGCGTAGAGATGTGGAGGAACACCAGTGGCGAAGGCGGCTCTTTGGTCTGTAACTGACGCTGAGGCGCGAAAGCGTGGGGAGCAAACAGGATTAGATACCCTGGTAGTCCACGCCGTAAACGATGAGTGCTAAGTGTTAGAGGGTTTCCGCCCTTTAGTGCTGCAGCAAACGCATTAAGCACTCCGCCTGGGGAGTACGGCCGCAAGGCTGAAACTCAAAGGAATTGACGGGGGCCCGCACAAGCGGTGGAGCATGTGGTTTAATTCGAAGCAACGCGAAGAACCTTACCAGGTCTTGACATCCTCTGCCACCCCTAGAGATAGGGCGTTCCCCTTCGGGGGACGGAGTGACAGGTGGTGCATGGTTGTCGTCAGCTCGTGTCGTGAGATGTTGGGTTAAGTCCCGCAACGAGCGCAACCCTTGATCTTAGTTGCCAGCATTCAGTTGGGCACTCTAAGGTGACTGCCGGTGACAAACCGGAGGAAGGTGGGGATGACGTCAAATCATCATGCCCCTTATGACCTGGGCTACACACGTGCTACAATGGATGGTACAAAGGGCAGCGAAGCCGCGAGGTGGAGCGAATCCCATAAAACCATTCTCAGTTCGGATTGTAGGCTGCAACTCGCCTACATGAAGCCGGAATCGCTAGTAATCGCGGATCAGCATGCCGCGGTGAATACGTTCCCGGGCCTTGTACACACCGCCCGTCACACCACGAGAGTTTGTAACACCCGAAGTCGGTGAGGTAACTGGTGGTTTCACTGAGTATCTGATAAAAGTAGTCGGAAATTCAGTGAAACCACTAGAGCCAGCCGCCTAAGGTGGGACAGATGATTGGGGTGAAGTCGTAACAAGGTAGCCGTATCGGAAGGTGCGGCTGGATCACCTCCTTTCTAAGGAATATTGAGGCTTAGATGTCTCATAAATCGTAAAGTTGATGAAGCTATTTTGCCAAGTCAAAATAGCCGTATGGTTTGTTTAGTTTTGAGAGTGCAATCTCTCAAAATAGAATGAAGGTGAATTAGAAGCGAGCAGATTAAAGATGCGAAGCTTATCATTCGCCGTTTGTACCTTGAAAACTAGATAATGATAATGAAGAAGAACCAAGAAATTACCGAGTAATCGCCATTTTAGTTTTTCTCTCTATTGATTTATTCATAGAGTAAACCGCGAGGGTTTCAAGAAATCACACAAAGTTGTGTTGATGTATTGAAAGCCGAACAAGAGGGTTTCGAGAAGCAAGTAGATCAAGGAAGCGACCGAACGAGCATCGGAGCGTACGTAATGGGTACGTGAGGAGCGTAGAGAGGGAGCTGACGCAGAGATGCGCCGCTTATCGGAAGCCGAAAGTTGAGGGAAATGAGAAGCAAACAAGTCGAGGAATCAAGCGAGGAAGTACCGGAGCGTACGTAGTCTGTACGCGAGGATGCTGACGAGTAAAGATGACGAAGAGATGTGTAGCTGATCATTTGCCGAATGGTTAAGTTATAAAGGGCGCACGGTGGATGCCTTGGCACTAGGAGCCGATGAAGGACGGGACTAACACCGATATGCTTCGGGGAGCTGTAAGTAAGCTTTGATCCGGAGATTTCCGAATGGGGAAACCCATCATCCGTAATGGGATGGTATCCATACCTGAATACATAGGGGATGGAAGGCAGACCCGGGGAACTGAAACATCTAAGTACCCGGAGGAAGAGAAAGCAAACGCGATTCCCTGAGTAGCGGCGAGCGAAACGGGATTAGCCCAAACCAAGAGGCTTGCCTCTTGGGGTTGTAGGACACTCTATACGGAGTTACAAAGGAACGGAGTAAACGAACAAGTCTGGAAAGGCTGGTCAGAGAAGGTAACAACCCTGTAGTTGAAACTTCGTTCCCTCTTGAGTGGATCCTGAGTACGGCGGGACACGTGAAATCCCGTCGGAAGCTGGGAGGACCATCTCCCAAGGCTAAATACTCCCTAGTGACCGATAGTGAACCAGTACCGTGAGGGAAAGGTGAAAAGCACCCCGGAAGGGGAGTGAAAGAGAACCTGAAACCGTGTGCCTACAAGTAGTTAGAGCCCTATGCATATTTTCCTTTGGAAACATGCTGGGTGATAGCGTGCCTTTTGTAGAATGAACCGGCGAGTTACGATTGCATGCAAGGTTAAGTTGAGAAGACGGAGCCGCAGCGAAAGCGAGTCTGAATAGGGCGTCTTGAGTATGTAGTCGTAGACCCGAAACCAGGTGATCTACCCATGTCCAGGTTGAAGTTCAGGTAACACTGAATGGAGGACCGAACCCACGCACGTTGAAAAGTGCGGGGATGAGGTGTGGGTAGCGGAGAAATTCCAATCGAACTTGGAGATAGCTGGTTCTCTCCGAAATAGCTTTAGGGCTAGCCTCACGAAGAACGAGTCTTGGAGGTAGAGCACTGTTTGGACTAGGGGCCCTCATCGGGTTACCGAATTCAGACAAACTCCGAATGCCAAGTACTTAAACGTGGGAGTCAGACTGCGAGTGATAAGATCCGTAGTCAAAAGGGAAACAGCCCAGACCACCAGCTAAGGTCCCAAAGTATACGTTAAGTGGAAAAGGATGTGGGGTTGCTTAGACAACCAGGATGTTGGCTTAGAAGCAGCCATCATTTAAAGAGTGCGTAATAGCTCACTGGTCGAGTGACCCCGCGCCGAAAATGTACCGGGGCTAAACGTATCACCGAAGCTGTGGGTGTACACCGTAGGTGTACGCGGTAGGAGAGCGTTCTAAGGGCGTTGAAGCTAGACCGGAAGGACTGGTGGAGCGCTTAGAAGTGAGAATGCCGGTATGAGTAGCGAAAGATGGGTGAGAATCCCATCCACCGAATGCCTAAGGTTTCCTGAGGAAGGCTCGTCCGCTCAGGGTTAGTCGGGACCTAAGCCGAGGCCGAAAGGCGTAGGCGATGGACAACAGGTTGATATTCCTGTACCACCTCGTTTTTGTTTGAGCGATGGGGGGACGCAGGAGGATAGGGTAAGCGCACTGCTGGATATGTGCGTCTAAGCAGTTAGAGCGGCAAGTAGGCAAATCCGCTTGCCATACGCTTGAGCTGTGACAGCGAGGGAAATCAAGTACCGAAGTTCCTGATTCCACACTGCCAAGAAAAGCCTCTAGTGAGAAAACAGGTGCCCGTACCGCAAACCGACACAGGTAGGCGAGGAGAGAATCCTAAGGTGAGCGAGAGAACTCTCGTTAAGGAACTCGGCAAAATGACCCCGTAACTTCGGGAGAAGGGGTGCTTTTTAGGGTGCATAGCCCTGAAGAGCCGCAGTGAATAGGCCCAGGCGACTGTTTAGCAAAAACACAGGTCTCTGCGAAGCCGCAAGGCGAAGTATAGGGGCTGACGCCTGCCCGGTGCTGGAAGGTTAAGAGGAGGGGTTAGCTTACGCGAAGCTCTGAATTGAAGCCCCAGTAAACGGCGGCCGTAACTATAACGGTCCTAAGGTAGCGAAATTCCTTGTCGGGTAAGTTCCGACCCGCACGAAAGGCGTAACGATCTGGGCACTGTCTCAACGAGAGACTCGGTGAAATTATAGTACCTGTGAAGATGCAGGTTACCCGCGACAGGACGGAAAGACCCCGTGGAGCTTTACTGTAGCCTGATATTGAATTTTGGTACAGCTTGTACAGGATAGGTAGGAGCCGTGGAAGCCGGAGCGCTAGCTTCGGTGGAGGCGTCGGTGGGATACTACTCTGGCTGTATTGACATTCTAACCCGCACCTCTGATCGAGGTGGGAGACAGTGTCAGGTGGGCAGTTTGACTGGGGCGGTCGCCTCCTAAAGAGTAACGGAGGCGCCCAAAGGTTCCCTCAGAATGGTTGGAAATCATTCGTAGAGTGTAAAGGCACAAGGGAGCTTGACTGCGAGACCTACAAGTCGAGCAGGGACGAAAGTCGGGCTTAGTGATCCGGTGGTTCCGCATGGAAGGGCCATCGCTCAACGGATAAAAGCTACCCCGGGGATAACAGGCTTATCTCCCCCAAGAGTCCACATCGACGGGGAGGTTTGGCACCTCGATGTCGGCTCATCGCATCCTGGGGCTGTAGTCGGTCCCAAGGGTTGGGCTGTTCGCCCATTAAAGCGGTACGCGAGCTGGGTTCAGAACGTCGTGAGACAGTTCGGTCCCTATCCGTCGTGGGCGTAGGAAATTTGAGAGGAGCTGTCCTTAGTACGAGAGGACCGGGATGGACGCACCGCTGGTGTACCAGTTGTTCTGCCAAGAGCATCGCTGGGTAGCTATGTGCGGAAGGGATAAGTGCTGAAAGCATCTAAGCATGAAGCCCCCCTCAAGATGAGATTTCCCATAGCGCAAGCTAGTAAGAACCCTGAAAGATGATCAGGTTGATAGGTCAGAGGTGGAAGCATGGTGACATGTGGAGCTGACTGATACTAATCGTTCGAGGACTTAACCAAATAGGTTACTCGGTCTTTTTCTTCTTCATCCATTATCTAGTTTTGAAGGGATAAAGCTTTTTGCGTAAGCAAATAAGTTGCATCACCTTCAATCAAATAGTCCGGTGACGATAGCGAGAAGGTCACACCCGTTCCCATACCGAACACGGAAGTTAAGCTTCTCAGCGCCGATGGTAGTGAGGGGCTGTCCCCTTGTGAGAGTAGGACGTTGCCGGGCGAAGTAAAAAGAGTATCCCATATGATGGGTGCTCTTTTTGATCTGAATGTCCGTAAGGACAAGAAATAAAACGCCAATAAAATCAAAGCAGAAACCGGAGGGTGGCTAGAACCGAGGAGGTCGAGGAAGCGAGAGAGAGAAGCCCGGAGTGTACGATGTACACGAGGACGGAAAGAACGAAGCTGACGAAGAGATCCGAAGGTGCTAGACAGCCGACTCCGAACACGGAAGTGAAGCTTCGGCGCCGATGGTAGTGAGGGGCTGTCCCCTTGTGAGAATAGGACGCTGCCGGGCAAAGGAAAAGAGTATCCAATGAGGGTGCTCTTTTTTTGATCCCAAGTGTGGCTGGAATGGCGAGATGCGCAATAAGCATTGAAATACGCGCAATTATGCCTTAAATTGGCGCAATTCGGTGTAAAACACGCGCAATCAAGCCACAAATCGGCGCAATCGAAGGCAAAACGAGCGCAATCAAGTCCCCAAATCGACGCAATTCGACACAAAACACTCGCAACTATTCCAAAAAGTGCAATTCAGCGTAAAACACGCGCAATCCTGTCCAAAAACACGCATAATCGAACCAGAAGAACACGCACAATCATTCAAACAGACCCAGTCCAACATAAACTCCTGTGCAATTACGAGCAAAACTCTGAAAATGACAACACTGATAACTGAGTTGTTTTTATCAGTGTCCTGCTTTTGTAAGGTATTCGTAAACGAGAAAAGGACCTTTTTCGATGGAGACTTGCAGGAATGTTTCGATTAAGGGGAAATCTTTGTTAGGCATTGTTTTCACAAGCTCACTCCACCATTCAGTTTCATAACGGGCGATCATACTTAAATTGTAAAGGAGCAAATAATGCACTAGTAATTCATGGAAGACAAATCCGTTTTCTTTTGTTAGTGGAAGAGCATAAGTTTGTTCTGCTAAATTGTATTTTAAAGGGGTGTAATTGAAATCTCCCTTTTTCTCGTTTTTTTCAAAAACAATAAAACCGTTCTCTAAGCGCTTAAAATGATATTCCTCCACTGCTTTTTCGGAAAAGAAATCGAGAAAGCGATTTTCTGTCATATGAAAGAAATCCAATACTCTTTTTGGAATAAAAAACCTATTTCCTTCATGATAGACGTTTGTAAATGATGGAACGCCATCAAGGAACAATAGTAATGAATTTAGTTCAGGCACTTGTTTAAAAAGGTTGCCCATTGATATTTTATCTCCTTCCAGATGTTCCATGTGAAACAATTTATTCGCTAAGAAAGGAAACAGGCCTGTTTTTTGAAATTTAACTTCATCCTGAAAAAAATGAAAGTGTTGCTTTTTGCGCTTTCTGGCAGATACGCCATGAGCAAGGACAGAGGTAGTTTCTGGATAATTCGGGTCAACTGTAAGGATGCATGCTTTAATAAGATGGATAAGTCCATAAAAAAGCAGGATTGGTTGAATGATTAACGGGGAGTGCTTCCCTTGTTCGTAATATACTTTTCCATGTTCGAGATAATAAATGAAGGGATAACAATTTTCGTACGCCTTTTGCTCAGCGTTATCTATTTTATTCTGCTCATAAATATTTTTTAAATATTGTTGTGTGTAACTGGCTGAAAAAAATAGAGAAAATGAAGACCAATGAGATAACATGTTAACCTCCGAAAGAAATTTTATATAAACAGCTTAAATTAGGAAATATAACCAATATTGCAATAGGTGAATTATTAGAAAACTCTAACATATCACCTTATCCTTGACAGTATTTTAACCAATTGATAACCTACTAATAATATTTTCGAGTCTAGGAGGCCAAAAAAAGATGTGGGAAAATAAATTTGCTAAAGAGGGATTAACCTTTGATGATGTGCTTTTAGTACCGGCAAAATCAGAGGTTTTACCAAAAGATGTTCAATTGCAGGTGAAGCTTACGGATAAAGTTAAATTGAATATCCCGATTATAAGTGCAGGAATGGATACGGTCACTGAAGCAGAAATGGCGATTGCTATGGCTAGACAGGGTGGATTAGGGATTATTCATAAGAATATGTCAATCGAGCAGCAAGCAGATCAAGTACTCAAAGTAAAACGTTCGGAAAGTGGAGTGATTACGAACCCGTTTTTCTTAACACCTGAACATCAAGTGTTTGATGCTGAACATCTGATGGGGAAATATCGTATTTCAGGTGTGCCGATCGTTAATAATGAAGATGAGCAAAAACTTGTTGGTATCCTCACAAACCGTGACCTCCGTTTTATTCAAGATTATTCGATCAAGATTTCAGATGTGATGACAAAGGAAAATCTTGTCACCGCCCCAGTTGGAACCACATTGGACGAAGCTGAGAGCATTTTACAAAAGTATAAAATTGAAAAATTACCTTTAGTTGATGAGAACGGAATTTTAAAAGGATTAATTACAATTAAAGACATTGAGAAAGTGATTGAATTCCCGAACTCGGCAAAAGACGAGACGGGGAGATTATTAGCGGGTGCTGCAGTTGGTGTGACAAAGGATACGATGCGCCGCGTGGAAGCACTTGTTAAGGCTCAGGTTGATGTCATTGTCATCGATACAGCGCATGGACATTCTAAAGGAGTTATTGAAACAGTAAAACAAGTAAGAGATGCCTTTCCAAGTGTAGCGATTATTGCTGGGAATGTGGCAACGGCCGAAGCGACAAGAGAGCTGATTGAAGCGGGTGCTGATATTGTGAAAGTAGGAATAGGGCCGGGGTCCATTTGTACGACTCGTGTAGTAGCAGGAGTTGGTGTTCCGCAAATTACAGCGGTCTATGATTGTGCAACAGAGGCCAGAAAGCATGGGAAAACGATTATCGCTGATGGTGGAATTAAATATTCTGGCGATATTGTTAAAGCATTAGCTGCAGGCGGACATGCTGTTATGTTAGGAAGCTTACTTGCCGGTGTATCTGAAAGTCCGGGAGAAACGGAAATATTCCAAGGACGCCGATTCAAAGTTTATCGTGGGATGGGCTCAGTTGCCGCAATGGAAAAGGGTTCAAAGGATCGTTATTTCCAAGAGGATAATAAAAAGTTTGTTCCAGAAGGTATTGAAGGGAGACTTCCATATAAAGGGCCTTTAACCGATACAATTTATCAGTTAATCGGTGGAATTCGTTCAGGAATGGGTTATTGTGGGACAAAGGACTTAGAGGAATTAAGAGAGAATGCGCAATTTATTCGTATGACGGGTGCAGGACTTAGAGAAAGCCACCCGCATGATGTACAAATTACGAAAGAAGCACCAAACTACTCTATTTCATAAAATGAAAAACTGACCTGCTGTGTATGGCGCTGGTCAGTTTTTTTGTGAAATTATAAAGAAAATTTCCAGTTTCATAGAAAAATAGGAAAATACTCTATCTATGCTTGTATACCGAACTATGTTAAAATAACAAGGGTGTATATTAAGACTTGGAGGGCTCACAGTGAAAAAAAGCTTCATACAAAAAAGTTTCGTATGTCTATTAACATTTTTATTACTAATTGGTTTTATACAAAAACCGGCAGCAGCTGCTGAAAATATAGATATCAATGCGAATGCGGTAATTTTAATCGATGCGGAAACAGGTAAAATACTTTATGAAAAAAATTCAGAAGCCGTACTAGGAATTGCCAGCATGACAAAAATGATGACCGAGTACCTCCTTTTAGAAGCTGTAAAGGAAGGGAAAGTAAAATGGGATCAAACTTTTACCGTCTCTCCAGAGCTTGCTAAAATGTCTCATGATAGCAATTTAAGTAACGTTTTTTTACGTGTTGAGGGGACTTATACAGTAGAAGATCTTTATTCTGCTATGGCAATTGAGTCGGCAAATGCTGCAACAATAGCCATTGCTGAAATAGTAGCTGGTACAGAAGCCAATTTTGTGAAATTAATGAATGAAAAGGCTGAAGAGTTAGGCCTTGGTGATTTTAAATTTGTGAATTCAACAGGGTTAAATAATCGTGATGTAGCAAAGCATTTCCCAGATGTAGTGGGCGGTGCAGATGAAGAAAACGTAATGTCTGCAAGAGCGGTAGCAAAATTAGCTTACCGTATCATAAAAGATTTCCCGGAAGTTTTAGAAACGTCTAGCATCCCTGAAAAAACATTTGCAAAGGGTACAGATGATAAATTTGAAATGAAAAACTGGAACTGGATGTTAGAGGGTTATCGTGATGTCGCAGATAAATATCCAAACTTTCAACAGTTCACCTATGAAGGTTTAGATGGATTGAAAACAGGGTCTACAAGCTTTGCAGGTTTTTGTTTTACGGGTACGGCAAGTAGAGATGGTGTAAGATATATTACGGTTGTAATGGGAACGAAATCAACAACAGATCGTTTTGTGGAGACGAAAAAACTATTAGATTATGCCTTTAATAATTTTAGTAAAGAAGAATTAGTTCCTGCTGAATATGTGATTAAGGGAACGGAATCAGTTCCTGTTGCCAAAGGAAAAGAGGATCAAGTAAAGGTTCATACAGCAGATGCGATTAACAGTGTTGTACCAGCTTCTGAGCAAGAAAACTTTGAAACTGTCGTCGAGCTTGATAAAGAGAAGCTAAATGAAGACGGCACTTTAACAGCTCCTATTAAAAAAGGAGATAAGCTTGGAACAGTAACGGTTCAATTTAAAGATGAAGAGACTGTTTATTTAAGCTCTGAGGGACAGAAGAGTATGACAGTTGATTTAGTTGCAGCTGAGGATGTAGAGAAAGCAAACTGGTTCGTCCTGATGATGCGCGGAATTGGTGGATTTTTTGGCGATTTATGGAGCAGTGTATCCTCCACAGTTAAAGGTTGGTTTTAATAAGCTGTATTAAAAAGGTTTCTTGTCTTGACAGGAAACCTTTTTTGTTGTTTATTTTCATTAGGGAACGATGCTAATTCCGATGGATTTAGTAGAGGTTTTATTTTTAAAATATTTATTTTATTTTTAATTCAGCAATAATTATTATAAGGGGGATGACTTACGTGAAAACAGGAACAGAGCGTGTAAAACGTGGTATGGCCGAAATGCAAAAAGGCGGCGTTATTATGGATGTTGTAAATGCAGAACAAGCAAAAATAGCAGAAGAAGCTGGTGCTGTTGCAGTAATGGCATTGGAAAGAGTCCCATCGGATATTCGAGCTGCAGGCGGAGTTGCACGTATGGCGGATCCCCGGATTGTAGAAGAGGTCATGAATGCTGTAACGATTCCTGTTATGGCGAAGGCAAGGATTGGACATATTGTTGAAGCTAGAGTTCTTGAGGCAATGGGTGTAGATTACATAGACGAGAGTGAAGTATTGACGCCAGCTGATGAGGAATACCATTTAAATAAGCGTGATTATACGGTGCCGTTTGTTTGTGGATGTAGAGATTTAGGTGAGGCCGCCCGCCGTATTGGAGAAGGAGCTTCGATGTTGCGGACAAAGGGGGAACCTGGGACTGGCAACATCGTTGAGGCAGTTCGACACATGCGCAAAGTCAATGCACAGGTGCGTAAGCTTGTGAATATGAATGCTGATGAAGTGATGACAGAGGCTAAGCTTCTAGGAGCGCCATATGAGCTTCTATTGGAAATTAAAGAACTTGGCCGCCTCCCAGTCGTTAACTTTGCAGCAGGCGGGGTTGCAACACCTGCTGATGCGGCATTAATGATGGAGCTAGGTGCGGATGGTGTATTCGTAGGTTCTGGAATTTTCAAATCAGACAATCCTGCGAAGTTTGCTAGAGCGATTGTAGAAGCTACGACTCACTATCAGGACTATAAATTAATTGCAGAGCTTTCAAAGGAATTAGGAACACCGATGAAAGGGATTGAAATTTCTACATTAGCCCCTGAAGCTCGCATGCAAGAACGCGGTTGGTAAAAGATGATAAAAGTAGGAGTACTGGCGTTGCAAGGTGCAGTTAGGGAGCATGTTCAAGCTATCGAGGCGTGCGGGGCTGAAGCGGTAGTGATCAAGAAAAAAGAGCAGTTAGCAAATGTAGATGGGCTTGTTATGCCAGGCGGAGAAAGTACAGCGATTAGGCGATTAATAGATAAGTACGATTTTATGAATGAGTTGAAAGAATTTGCCCAAGCTGGCAAGCCGATGTTTGGGACATGTGCTGGTCTTATTTTATTGGCGAGGAATGTTGTTGGTTATGATGAACCCCATATTGGCGTTATGGATGTGACAGTGGAAAGAAATTCTTTTGGACGGCAAAGGGAAAGCTTTGAAGCGAATTTAACCATCTCTGGTATAGCAGAGAATTATAATGCTGTTTTTATTCGGGCTCCTCATATCGTCAATGCTGGTGAAAATGTGGAGATATTGGCAAAGCATCATGAACGTATTGTGATGGCCCGTGAAGGAAATTTACTGGGCTGTTCATTTCATCCAGAATTAACAGAAGATTATCGGATCACGGCTTATTTTATTGAGATGATAAAGGAAACAATTGTATAAAAAGGTTGCAATAGAAGAATAATTATAGTACATTAAATTACAAAATTCCCTATAGTAAAAGCAATGAGAGGAAATAGTAGCAGGAAATCCGTTCAAAAGAGAGCTGATGGTCGGTGTAAATCAGTGAATGGAGCTTGTGAATCCATCCTTGAGTGAAGTATGGAATGCTCCTTTGAGAGTCTAGTAAATACTTCCGGGTTAAACCGTTATTGATTTAAGGTGGAAAGTCTTTTTTGCTTTCAACTAGGGTGGCAACGCGGGTAACTCTCGTCCCTTTTTTAGGGATGGGAGTTTTTTGTTTGCAAAAATATGATTTATGAAGAGGTGTTTAGCATGTTGGATTTAAAATATTTGCGCGCTAACTTTGAAGAGGTAAAAGAAAAGCTTCAACATCGTGGCGAAGATTTAACAGATCTAGGGAAATTTGAGGATCTAGACAAAAAGCGACGGGATTTAATTGTTGAGGCTGAACAGTTAAAAAGCAAACGCAATGAAGTATCACAACAAGTCGCCGCTCTGAAGCGTGAGAAAAAGGATGCGGACCAATTGATCGCTGAAATGCGTGAAGTAGGCGATAAAATTAAAGTTCTCGATGAAGAGCTACGCAATGTTGAGGAAACACTTGAGAATTTATTATTAAGCATCCCTAATATTCCACATGAGAGCGTACCGATTGGTGAAACAGAGGATGACAACGTGCTTCATCGTACGTGGGGAGAAGTTAGGCAGTTTGATTTTGAACCCAAACCCCATTGGGAAATTGCTGATGCACTAGGTATTTTAGATTTTGAAAGAGCAAGTAAGGTGACAGGGAGCCGCTTTGTTTTTTACAAAGGTTTGGGAGCTCGTCTTGAACGTGCCCTGTTTAATTTCATGCTTGATTTGCATACGGAAGAGCATGGGTATGAAGAGGTATTACCTCCGTATATGGTCAATCGAACAAGTATGACGGGTACAGGTCAATTGCCAAAATTTGAAGAAGATGCTTTCTTAATTGGCAGTGAGGATTATTTCCTAATTCCAACAGCTGAAGTGCCTGTGACGAATCTTCATCGCGATGAAATCCTAGATGGGGACACTCTACCAATTAATTATGCAGCATTTAGTGCATGTTTCCGCTCTGAGGCTGGCTCTGCCGGACGAGATACAAGGGGATTAATTCGTCAGCATCAGTTCAATAAAGTTGAGCTTGTAAAATTTGTGAAGCCAGAGGAGTCTTATGAAGAGCTTGAAAAGTTAACAGGTAATGCAGAAAAAGTTTTGCAATTGCTTGGGCTTCCTTATCGCGTCATGAGCATGTGTACAGGAGATTTAGGATTCACTGCTGCGAAGAAATATGATATTGAAGTGTGGATTCCGAGCTATGAGACATACCGTGAAATTTCTTCTTGTAGTAATTTTGAAGGGTTCCAAGCAAGAAGAGCGAATATTCGCTTCCGCAGAGAACCGAAGGGTAAACCAGAGCATGTTCATACTTTAAATGGTTCTGGTCTTGCGATTGGTAGAACGGTAGCAGCAATTCTTGAAAATTATCAGCAAGCAGATGGCAGTGTTGTGATCCCTGAAGTGTTACGTCCGTATATGGGAAATAGAGAGGTAATTAAGTAGGTTCGGACATAACTAACTTCAAATTGTGAGAAAGGAGAATGAGAGGGAACCTCATTCTCCTTTCTCTATTTTTTGTTATTGATGGTTATGCATTTTTAGTTGGAGCGGGCTCTCTCTCTGATTAAACTTTTCCTGCTGTGGCATACTAGAAGTAACTTAAAAACTAATCAAAAAAGTATTGACAACTCTCTTTTAAAAATGATATAGTATCACTTGTCGATACGGAGGAATACCCAAGTCTGGCTGAAGGGATCGGTCTTGAAAACCGACAGGCGGGTTAAACCGCGCGGGGGTTCGAATCCCTCTTCCTCCGCCATATTGATACTGATTTAAATGCGCATATTATTGGAGATTATAAAATCCGCTACGTTTGTAGCGGATTTTTTATTGTTTGTCTTTGTTATGTGATGGGAACCTTTCCTAAAACCCAATGAACTGATGTTTTTAAATTCTACTCGAGAAAACTATGGCGTTTATAATTGTAGAATGAATTTAGTGCAAAGATACTTGCTTATTTAGTATTTAATTTATTTGCAATTTGCTCAAGGATCGATTCAATTGATGCGTTTTCCTGTTGTAGGTCGTAATCCTTTATGTTTAGTCGAAGAATGGGACATGCGTTAAAGTGATTGATCCATTCTTCATAACGGGAATGCATTTCTTGCCAGTAATCAATAGGTGTTTCCTGCTCCATTTCTCGTCCTCTCAACTTGATGCGTTCAAGGATATCCTCCAATGATCCTTCTAAGTAAATTAATAAATCCGGATGTGGGAAGTAAGGCGTCATAACCATTGCTTCAAAGAGGCTTGTGTATGTCTCATAATCCACTTTTGACATTGTTCCCTTATCAAAATGCATTTTAGCGAAGATCCCAGTGTCCTCATAGATGGAACGATCTTGAATAAATCCGCCCCCATATTCAAACATCCTTTTTTGCTCTTTGAAGCGCTCTGCAAGGAAATAAATTTGCAAATGAAAGCTCCAGCGTTTAAAGTCCTTATAAAATTTATCTAAGTACGGATTGTCGTTTACCCGTTCTAGGGAAGTTTTAAATTGCAAAGCTTCTGCTAAAGCTGTGGTCATAGTAGATTTCCCTACTCCAACTGTTCCAGCAATTGTAATGACGGCATTCTTATTTATTCCGTATTTTTCGCGAAGATTCATGAAGATGTCTCCTTATGTGAAAGTAATGAATTTAATTGCTCAAAAATATTATCCAGATCCTGTTTATTGTTGACGAAATCCATATTGTCACCATTTAAGCGGAGAATGGGCGTGGTAGGATTTTCTTTTTCAAAATCGAGCATTGCCTTTTCATAATCTAAAGATAGTTGCTGTAAATAATCGGGGCTGATATTTTTTTCCTGAGAGCGGCCTCGATGATTAATTCTTGCTAAAAGTGTTTTTAAACTTGCTTGTAAGTAAATCATGATGTTTGGTTTAGGCATGTCCGCTGTTAAAATATTGTATATGGCCAAATATTTTGTATAGTCATGAGGCTTTAAGGTGCGTTGTGCAAAAATTATATTTTTATAAACATGATAATCTGCAACAACAGGAATTTGTTTATTTAAAAATTGTTCCTTTATATCGCCAAGCTGCTTATAACGGTTACAAAGGAAAAACATCTCCGTTTGGAAACTCCATTCTTCAAGGTTCTCATAAAACCTTTCTAAAAAGGGGTTTTCATCGACAATCTCGAGAAGGAGACTATATTGATAATGCTCAGAAATTGCTTTTGCAAGGGAAGTTTTTCCGACCCCAATAGGTCCTTCCACTGTAATAAAAGGTACTCCGTTCATTCACTTAACTCCTTTAATTAATTCGACAAAATTTTATACCTCCATAATAGTACCATGTAATTGAAAATGTTGTGCGAGAAATTCTTTAGTAAAATTATCTATTATGATGGTGAAGCATAAAAATGAAAAAACAAGCAGCATGATAAGAGGGCTGCTTGCTTTTTACTATTTTATTCGTATATCTAGTATATTTACGTTTAGCATATGCTTCCAAAGCCTCACAACCTTTCTAGAAAAGTCGGTATTAAGATGATAGGTTCCCTTTTTAAAAAGGGCTCGAACGGCGATGAGCAAAAAGGAATGCATTTTGTTCCGAAGGTGTATTTTTTTAGTTTTAGCTCTTTATTTTACCGTTTGACGACATCGAAATTTTCAACAATTAACAGCCAATTCTGCGGGAAGGAGAGACCGAGCTTCCAATAACTCATTCCGCGTAAATTAAGTTCCTTGATTAAATCGAATTTTGCTTGAATGGAACGTGCATCCTCAAACCAGACTTCATGACGTCTTCCCTCTTCATCAACATATTGGAAAAAAGGTGCTTGTGCCTCCGAATCAAATTGAATTGAGACGTTGTGCTCTGCTGCAAGTTCTATTGCCTGTTGAGGGCTCACGGCCCGGGCAATGGAGCCTTGGACAAATGGAAGTGTCCAATCATAACCATACAAATTTTGCCCCATCATAATTTTTGAGGCCGGCATTTCCGTTAGGGCATATTCAATGACATCACGTACGGGTCCAATTGGCGAAACAGCCATTGCTGGACCGCCGCTATAGCCCCATTCATAGGTCATGATGACAACAAAATCGACAATTTCGCCATGGGCACGGTAATCATGAGCTTCGTACCATGCCCCCTCTTGCTCCGCACTTGTTTTTGGAGCTAAGGCAGTTGATAGAAGCCAGCCCTGTTCTGCAAATCGAGCCTTCGCTTTTCGTAAAAATTGATTATAGGCTTCCCGATCGACAGGACGCAAATATTCAAAATCAAAATGAATGTCTCGGAAGTCATACTTTTGGGCAGTGGCAACAATATTATCTAAAAAGGTATTTTGGATATCCATGTCATTTAATAGGATTCGTCCTAATTCATCGCTAAATTGGTCGTTTTCTTGATTGGTGATGACCATCATTAAAATGACGTTGTTGGCATTTGCAATTGCTGGAAAGTCATCGAGAAGCGGTTCTTTTAATGTGCCGTCTCGTTGAGCTTGAAAGCTGAACGGGGCTAAGTATGTTAAATATGGGGCAGCATCCCTAGCACTTTCCACTAAATTAGGTGCGACAGAAGTACCTCTTGGCTCAACATAAGCGTTAAACTCTGCGGCTTTTTTTGGCAATGGTGGAATATATAATCTCGTTCCTACAGGAAGTGGCTGATTAACAGAGATTCCGTTAATCGAGGCGAGCTCTTGATAAGAAAGGTTAAATCGATTGGCGATCGTCCATAAGCTATCTCCTGGCTGTACCCAATAAAATCTCCCTACAATAGGAATGACCAAAGTCTGTCCCACCACAAGACGACTGGCGTTTGGAAGCTCATTTGCCTCGATTAATTCGTCGACTGTTGTGCCATAGGCTTGTGCAATACCAAATAATGATTGATTTTGTTGAACAACATGAATTTGCATTTTTTCTCCTCCTTGCCCAGATTTAGGCTACATTCATCCTATGCAAGGAGTAAGTAGGAATTGACAATAGGACATAATTATTGGATAAACTAAGGTAACAGTGTTCCAATAAAGGAGTCAAAAATGGAAAATTTGAATCATGAAAAATTTATGAGAGAGGCCATTAAAGAAGCTAAAAAAGCGGAATTGTTGGGGGAAGTCCCCATAGGCGCAGTAATTGTTCATAACGATGAAATAATAGCAAGAGCTCATAATCTAAGAGAGTCGAAACAGTCTTCTATTGCTCATGCAGAGATACTTGCTATTGACATGGCGTGTCAAAAGCTAGAAACATGGAGATTAGAAGAGGCAACTTTATATGTTACGCTTGAGCCTTGTCCGATGTGTGCTGGTGCAAGTATGCTTTCCCGCATTGCGAACGTAGTATACGGCGCAAGTGATCCGAAAGGCGGATGTGCTGGTACGTTTATGAATCTCCTCCAAGATCAAAGATTTAATCACCAAAGTGAGGTTCTCTCAGGAGTTCTAGAAGAAGAATGTGGTCAGCTTCTGACTGAATTTTTCCGGAAATTGCGTGACGAAAAAAGAAAGGAAAAACAGAAAAAATGAATTTACAATAATTCACAGTTTGTAATGATTGATTTTAAGCACGATTCCTAGTATACTTGTTTATGCCGTGCTAGGTGGGGAGGTAGCGGTGCCCTGTACTCGCAATCCGCTCTAGCGAGACTGAATTCCTTTCCGAGGCTGATGCTCTGTAGGGTCTGCCTTAGGTAAGTGGTGTTGAAGCTCGGGTCCTGCGCAATGGGAACCCATGAACCATGTCAGGTCCGGAAGGAAGCAGCATTAAGTGGACACTCCCATGTGCCGCAGGGTTGCCTGAGCTGAGCTAACTGCCTAAGTAACGCTTATGGACGTCAGTCAACGAAAGGTGCACGGTTTTACATAAGCATTTTAAAACTCATCCTAAATCGGGATGAGTTTTTTGTTGTGATCCTGTTCATGCCTTGTTTATAAAAATTATCTACCTAATAAGGGACTTTTATAAATCGATAGTTTTGATTTACGAGGATTATTTTTCATTAGAAAAAAATTAAGGTATAATGAGGGAGACTATTTTTGTGTAGCTAAAAAAGCAATGTACATATGTTAAATGAAGGGGGCGTGTCTATGAGTTATCAAGCTTTATACCGTGTTTGGCGTCCGCAGCAGTTCTTTGATGTTGTCGGGCAGGAGCATGTGACAAAAACGCTACAAAACGCCCTGCTTCAGGAAAAAATTTCACATGCTTATTTATTTTCTGGACCGAGAGGAACGGGAAAAACAAGTGCGGCGAAAATATTAGCTAAAGCAGTCAATTGTGAGAGAGCGCCAATTCAAGAACCATGTAATGAGTGCCCATCTTGTAGAGGAATAACAGATGGTTCCATTTCTGATGTCATTGAAATTGATGCAGCGTCAAATAATGGTGTCGATGAAATACGAGATATTCGTGACAAAGTGAAGTATGCACCAAGCTCTGTTAAATATAAGGTCTACATTATTGATGAGGTTCATATGCTTTCCATTGGTGCCTTTAATGCGTTGTTAAAAACGCTTGAAGAGCCGCCAAAGCATGTTATTTTTATTTTAGCTACAACCGAGCCTCATAAAATTCCACTAACGATTTTGTCTCGCTGTCAACGTTTTGATTTCAAAAGAATTTCAGCGGCGGCGATTGTTAATCGAATGAAGTTGATCGTAGATGAAACGGGTGTTGTGGTGGAGGATAAAGCATTGCAAGTAGTTGCAAGAGCAGCTGAAGGTGGTATGCGTGATGCCTTAAGCTTGTTAGATCAGGCGATATCCTTTAGTCAAGATAGGGTCACTTTGGATGATGCATTAACCGTTACAGGTGCTGTTTCGCAAAACTTTCTTAATCGCTTAGCATACGCTATAAAAAATAAGGATGTTGCCGAAGGGCTGTCCGCGTTAGAAGAGTTACTATTTCAAGGAAAAGACCCTTCAAGGTTTGTTGAGGATTTTATCTTATTTTATCGAGATATGCTTTTAAACAAAGCCGCTCCGACATTGGAGGAATCAATGGAGCGAGCGATGCTTGATGAACAGTTTCAAGAGCTAACGAAAATGTATGAACAAGATGAAATTTATGAAATCATTGATCTTCTCAATAAAACTCAACAGGAAATGCGATGGACGAACCATCCGCGTATTTTTTTAGAAGTGGCGATTGTGAAGTTATGCCAGTTGGAAAAACCAGCTCGTTCTGGAACAACTGCTGAGGTTGACAGCCTCATTGCAAAGCTTGAACAGCTCGAATCGGAGCTGCAGGAACTGAAAGATAAAGGTATACAAGTTAGTGATGAGTCAAAGGTAACATCTAAGCCAAAACCACAACGTGTGACTCGCAAAGGTTTTCAAGCCCCGGTCGGCAGAATTAATGAAATCTTGAAAGAAGCAACAAAATCCGACTTAAATCTTGTCAAAGGCCGCTGGGGGGAAATGCTGGGACGCCTTGCTCAAAAGCAAATGAGGTCTCAGGCAGCATTGTTAAATGAGGCAGAGCCTGTTGCGGCTTCTACCAGTGCTTTTATTATTAAATTTAAATATGAAATTCACTGCCAAATGGCAATGGAAAATGCGAATTTTTTACAAGTGTTAACAAAGCTTTTTGAAGAGTTGACTGGAAAGAGGCTACAAATTGTCGGAGTTCCGGAAGAACAGTGGCTGCAATTACGGGCAGATTTTTTGAAGGGACATAAAGATGAGGATGACTCAGAACAATTAGATGGGGAAACATCATCAGGGGACGACCCCATTGTGTCAGAGGCGATTAAACTATTTGGAGATACTCTTATTGAAATAAAAGATTAATGGAGGATGAACAATATGCGTGGAATGGGTAATATGCAAAATATGATGAAGCAAATGCAAAAAATGCAAAAGAAAATGGCTCAGGCTCAAGAAGAATTAGGAGAAAAGCAAATTGAAGGAACAGCTGGAGGCGGTATGGTAACGGTTATTGTTTCCGGTCATAAGGAAGTTCTTGAAGTGAAAATTAATGAAGAGGTAGTCGATCCTGATGATATCGAAATGCTGCAAGATTTAGTATTAGCGGCAACAAATGATGCTTTGAAAAAGGCTGATGAATTAACAAATCAAACAATGGGACAATTCACTAAAGGAATGAACCTTCCAGGAATGTTCTAGGAGGGAAAAATATGCACTATCCTGAACCAATATCTAAGCTGATTGATAGCTTTATGAAATTGCCAGGTATCGGCCCAAAGACAGCCGCTCGTCTGGCATTTTTTGTGTTAAGTATGAAAGAAGACGTTGTTCTTGATTTTGCTAAAGCGTTAGTGAACGCAAAAAGAAATTTAAGTTACTGTTCTGTTTGTGGACATATCACTGACCAAGATCCTTGTTATATTTGTACAGATGAAAGACGTGATCGCTCTGTTATTTGCGTCGTTCAAGATCCAAAGGATGTTATCGCAATGGAAAAGATGAAGGAGTTTGGCGGCCTTTATCATGTATTGCATGGAGCTATTTCACCAATGGATGGAATTGGCCCAGAGGACATCAATATTCCTGATTTATTAAAGAGGCTTCAAGACGAAACGGTTGAAGAGATCATTCTTGCTACCAACCCTAATATTGAGGGAGAAGCAACAGCCATGTATATATCAAGACTTTTAAAACCGTCTGGAATAAAAATTACTCGAATTGCACATGGTTTACCTGTAGGTGGCGATTTAGAATATGCAGATGAAGTCACCTTATCAAAAGCACTTGAAGGTAGAAGAGAAGTATAGACATCTGCCTGAATTTCCATAATTAGATTCGATTATAGATGTAGTACGGGTAAAAGAATAAGTGGGGGTATCACCATGTTTTTCCGACGAAAAGGCTGGTTGCGCAAAGAATTTGATGAAAAACTATTAGAACAGCTTGGTATTGTACGAGCAAATTGGACGAACCAAAAGTCATTGGTAGAAAAAAGTTTTGATCCTTCTGAGGATATTTTATGTTCTGCCAAGCTGGCAGAGGCGAAATATTTTTATTTAATTAAGGAAGCCAAATCGAGAAAAATTAACATTCGAAAATAAAATTCTCTCCTCCCATGTCATTTTTTCAAGAACTTGTACATATTTTAAGTATAGGTGATGTTATGGGAGGAGGATTTTTTTGGAACCAGTTGTAGTAATCACTCTTTTAGCAGGGTTAATCATTATATTTCTGTTAGTAGGTACACCGCTAAAGCCATTTCGATGGATTGGACAAGGGATCGTGAAGTTATTAATAGGAGCATTGTTACTTTTTTTCTTAAATATTTTAGGGAATCAATTTGGGGTTCATATTCCCATTAATTTAGCGACATCAGCTGTTTCTGGATTCCTTGGAATTCCTGGTTTATGTGCCTTAGTAGCTATCGACACGTGGATATTATAAAAAGTATTGACTTCTATTTTGAATGGTGGTAGTATATTGAAAGTCGTCACAAGATAACAAGTTAACTACTTTAAAAAAGATGTTGACATTTACTTGTGAGAATGATATATTAATAAAGTCGCTTACCGGCGATAAAGAGAAATTTTCTTTCTTAAGATTATTTCAAAATTGCACTTTGAAAACTAAACAAATCATACGTCAACAAATAATTATAGTGGAGGCTATCTTTCTTTAAGAAGCTGAAACTAGCCAACGTTTTTTAAACATAAGAGCTAATCTTACTCTTTATTGGAGAGTTTGATCCTGGCTCAGGACGAACGCTGGCGGCGTGCCTAATACATGCAAGTCGAGCGCTTGCACAAGAAAGCTTGCTTTCTTGTTGCTTGAGCGGCGGACGGGTGAGTAACACGTGGGCAACCTGCCTATAAGACTGGGATAACTTCGGGAAACCGGAGCTAATACCGGATAATGCTTTTGAACACATGTTCGAAAGCGGAAAGATGGTTTCGGCTATCACTTATAGATGGGCCCGCGGCGCATTAGCTAGTTGGTGAGGTAACGGCTCACCAAGGCGACGATGCGTAGCCGACCTGAGAGGGTGATCGGCCACACTGGGACTGAGACACGGCCCAGACTCCTACGGGAGGCAGCAGTAGGGAATCTTCCGCAATGGACGAAAGTCTGACGGAGCAACGCCGCGTGAGTGATGAAGGTTTTCGGATCGTAAAACTCTGTTGTTAGGGAAGAACAAGTACCGGAGTAACTGCCGGTACCTTGACGGTACCTAACCAGAAAGCCACGGCTAACTACGTGCCAGCAGCCGCGGTAATACGTAGGTGGCAAGCGTTGTCCGGAATTATTGGGCGTAAAGCGCGCGCAGGCGGTTCTTTAAGTCTGATGTGAAAGCCCACGGCTCAACCGTGGAGGGTCATTGGAAACTGGGGAACTTGAGTGCAGAAGAGAAGAGCGGAATTCCACGTGTAGCGGTGAAATGCGTAGAGATGTGGAGGAACACCAGTGGCGAAGGCGGCTCTTTGGTCTGTAACTGACGCTGAGGCGCGAAAGCGTGGGGAGCAAACAGGATTAGATACCCTGGTAGTCCACGCCGTAAACGATGAGTGCTAAGTGTTAGAGGGTTTCCGCCCTTTAGTGCTGCAGCAAACGCATTAAGCACTCCGCCTGGGGAGTACGGCCGCAAGGCTGAAACTCAAAGGAATTGACGGGGGCCCGCACAAGCGGTGGAGCATGTGGTTTAATTCGAAGCAACGCGAAGAACCTTACCAGGTCTTGACATCCTCTGCCACCCCTAGAGATAGGGCGTTCCCCTTCGGGGGACAGAGTGACAGGTGGTGCATGGTTGTCGTCAGCTCGTGTCGTGAGATGTTGGGTTAAGTCCCGCAACGAGCGCAACCCTTGATCTTAGTTGCCAGCATTCAGTTGGGCACTCTAAGGTGACTGCCGGTGACAAACCGGAGGAAGGTGGGGATGACGTCAAATCATCATGCCCCTTATGACCTGGGCTACACACGTGCTACAATGGATGGTACAAAGGGCAGCGAAGCCGCGAGGTGGAGCGAATCCCATAAAACCATTCTCAGTTCGGATTGTAGGCTGCAACTCGCCTACATGAAGCCGGAATCGCTAGTAATCGCGGATCAGCATGCCGCGGTGAATACGTTCCCGGGCCTTGTACACACCGCCCGTCACACCACGAGAGTTTGTAACACCCGAAGTCGGTGAGGTAACTGGTGGTTTCACTGAGTATCTGATAAAAGTAGTCGGAAATTCAGTGAAACCACTAGAGCCAGCCGCCTAAGGTGGGACAGATGATTGGGGTGAAGTCGTAACAAGGTAGCCGTATCGGAAGGTGCGGCTGGATCACCTCCTTTCTAAGGAATATGAGGAAGCACTAAGTGCTTCAACAGATAAAGGTTATTTTGAGCAATCAAAAAAACTTCGTTGACGATATGGTTTGTTTAGTTTTGAGAGTGCAATCTCTCAAATTAAATACGATATTTCTCATTATATGGGCCTATAGCTCAGCTGGTTAGAGCGCACGCCTGATAAGCGTGAGGTCGATGGTTCGAGTCCATTTAGGCCCACCATCCTATTATAATGGGGCCTTAGCTCAGCTGGGAGAGCGCCTGCCTTGCACGCAGGAGGTCAGCGGTTCGATCCCGCTAGGCTCCACCAAGAATTTTTTTTCTTAATTTTTCGCAAAAAGAAGTGAAAATGGTTTTTCCATTCTCTTTTTAGAAGCGAATTTTTTAAATTAAGTCATACGCAATCTTCAAATTGCGACATTGTACCTTGAAAACTAGATAATGATAATGAAGAAGAACCAAGAAATTACCGAGTAATCGCCATTTTAGTTTTTCTCTCTATTGATTTATTCATAGAGTAAACCGCAAGGGTTTCAAGAAGCAAGTAGTTCGAGGAAGCGATTGAGGAAACATCGGAGCGTGCGTAGTAGGCACGTGAGGAGGTTGACGATTGAGCTGACGAAGTAATACGCCGCTTATTGGAAGCCGAACAAGAGGGTTTCGAGAAGCAAGCAGATCAAGGAAGCGACCGAACGAGCATCGGAGCGTACGGAATGGGTACGTGAGGAGCGTAGAGAGGGAGCTGACGCAGAGATGCGCCGCTTATCGGAAGCCGAAAGTTGAGGGAAATGAGAAGCAAACAAGTCGAGGAATCAAGCGAGGAAGTACCGGAGCGTACGTAGTCTGTACGTGAGGATGCTGACGAGTGAAGATGACGAAGAGATGTGTAGCTGATCATTTGCCGAATGGTTAAGTTATAAAGGGCGCACGGTGGATGCCTTGGCACTAGGAGCCGATGAAGGACGGGACTAACACCGATATGCTTCGGGGAGCTGTAAGTAAGCTTTGATCCGGAGATTTCCGAATGGGGAAACCCATCATCCGTAATGGGATGGTATCCATACCTGAATACATAGGGGATGGAAGGCAGACCCGGGGAACTGAAACATCTAAGTACCCGGAGGAAGAGAAAGCAAACGCGATTCCCTGAGTAGCGGCGAGCGAAACGGGATTAGCCCAAACCAAGAGGCTTGCCTCTTGGGGTTGTAGGACACTCTATACGGAGTTACAAAGGAACGGAGTAAACGAACAAGTCTGGAAAGGCTGGTCAGAGAAGGTAACAACCCTGTAGTTGAAACTTCGTTCCCTCTTGAGTGGATCCTGAGTACGGCGGGACACGTGAAATCCCGTCGGAAGCTGGGAGGACCATCTCCCAAGGCTAAATACTCCCTAGTGACCGATAGTGAACCAGTACCGTGAGGGAAAGGTGAAAAGCACCCCGGAAGGGGAGTGAAAGAGAACCTGAAACCGTGTGCCTACAAGTAGTTAGAGCCCTATGCATATTTCCTTTGGAAACATGCTGGGTGATAGCGTGCCTTTTGTAGAATGAACCGGCGAGTTACGATTGCATGCAAGGTTAAGTTGAGAAGACGGAGCCGCAGCGAAAGCGAGTCTGAATAGGGCGTCTTGAGTATGTAGTCGTAGACCCGAAACCAGGTGATCTACCCATGTCCAGGTTGAAGTTCAGGTAACACTGAATGGAGGACCGAACCCACGCACGTTGAAAAGTGCGGGGATGAGGTGTGGGTAGCGGAGAAATTCCAATCGAACTTGGAGATAGCTGGTTCTCTCCGAAATAGCTTTAGGGCTAGCCTCACGAAGAACGAGTCTTGGAGGTAGAGCACTGTTTGGACTAGGGGCCCTCATCGGGTTACCGAATTCAGACAAACTCCGAATGCCAAGTACTTAAACGTGGGAGTCAGACTGCGAGTGATAAGATCCGTAGTCAAAAGGGAAACAGCCCAGACCACCAGCTAAGGTCCCAAAGTATACGTTAAGTGGAAAAGGATGTGGGGTTGCTTAGACAACCAGGATGTTGGCTTAGAAGCAGCCATCATTTAAAGAGTGCGTAATAGCTCACTGGTCGAGTGACCCCGCGCCGAAAATGTACCGGGGCTAAACGTATCACCGAAGCTGTGGGTGTACACCGTAGGTGTACGCGGTAGGAGAGCGTTCTAAGGGCGTTGAAGCTAGACCGGAAGGACTGGTGGAGCGCTTAGAAGTGAGAATGCCGGTATGAGTAGCGAAAGATGGGTGAGAATCCCATCCACCGAATGCCTAAGGTTTCCTGAGGAAGGCTCGTCCGCTCAGGGTTAGTCGGGACCTAAGCCGAGGCCGAAAGGCGTAGGCGATGGACAACAGGTTGATATTCCTGTACCACCTCGTTTTTGTTTGAGCGATGGGGGGACGCAGGAGGATAGGGTAAGCGCACTGCTGGATATGTGCGTCTAAGCAGTTAGAGCGGCAAGTAGGCAAATCCGCTTGCCATACGCTTGAGCTGTGACAGCGAGGGAAATCAAGTACCGAAGTTCCTGATTCCACACTGCCAAGAAAAGCCTCTAGTGAGAAAACAGGTGCCCGTACCGCAAACCGACACAGGTAGGCGAGGAGAGAATCCTAAGGTGAGCGAGAGAACTCTCGTTAAGGAACTCGGCAAAATGACCCCGTAACTTCGGGAGAAGGGGTGCTTTTTAGGGTGCATAGCCCTGAAGAGCCGCAGTGAATAGGCCCAGGCGACTGTTTAGCAAAAACACAGGTCTCTGCGAAGCCGCAAGGCGAAGTATAGGGGCTGACGCCTGCCCGGTGCTGGAAGGTTAAGAGGAGGGGTTAGCTTACGCGAAGCTCTGAATTGAAGCCCCAGTAAACGGCGGCCGTAACTATAACGGTCCTAAGGTAGCGAAATTCCTTGTCGGGTAAGTTCCGACCCGCACGAAAGGCGTAACGATCTGGGCACTGTCTCAACGAGAGACTCGGTGAAATTATAGTACCTGTGAAGATGCAGGTTACCCGCGACAGGACGGAAAGACCCCGTGGAGCTTTACTGTAGCCTGATATTGAATTTTGGTACAGCTTGTACAGGATAGGTAGGAGCCGTGGAAGCCGGAGCGCTAGCTTCGGTGGAGGCGTCGGTGGGATACTACTCTGGCTGTATTGACATTCTAACCCGCACCTCTGATCGAGGTGGGAGACAGTGTCAGGTGGGCAGTTTGACTGGGGCGGTCGCCTCCTAAAGAGTAACGGAGGCGCCCAAAGGTTCCCTCAGAATGGTTGGAAATCATTCGTAGAGTGTAAAGGCACAAGGGAGCTTGACTGCGAGACCTACAAGTCGAGCAGGGACGAAAGTCGGGCTTAGTGATCCGGTGGTTCCGCATGGAAGGGCCATCGCTCAACGGATAAAAGCTACCCCGGGGATAACAGGCTTATCTCCCCCAAGAGTCCACATCGACGGGGAGGTTTGGCACCTCGATGTCGGCTCATCGCATCCTGGGGCTGTAGTCGGTCCCAAGGGTTGGGCTGTTCGCCCATTAAAGCGGTACGCGAGCTGGGTTCAGAACGTCGTGAGACAGTTCGGTCCCTATCCGTCGTGGGCGTAGGAAATTTGAGAGGAGCTGTCCTTAGTACGAGAGGACCGGGATGGACGCACCGCTGGTGTACCAGTTGTTCTGCCAAGAGCATCGCTGGGTAGCTATGTGCGGAAGGGATAAGTGCTGAAAGCATCTAAGCATGAAGCCCCCCTCAAGATGAGATTTCCCATAGCGCAAGCTAGTAAGAACCCTGAAAGATGATCAGGTTGATAGGTCAGAGGTGGAAGCATGGTGACATGTGGAGCTGACTGATACTAATCGTTCGAGGACTTAACCAAATAGGTTACTCGGTCTTTTTCTTCTTCATCCATTATCTAGTTTTGAAGGGACAAAGCTTTTTGCGTAAGCAAATAAGTTGCATCACCTTCAATCAAATAGTCCGGTGACGATAGCGAGAAGGTCACACCCGTTCCCATACCGAACACGGAAGTTAAGCTTCTCAGCGCCGATGGTAGTGAGGGGACGAGCCCTTGTGAGAGTAGGACGTTGCCGGGCAAAGTAAAAAGAGTATCCCATATGATGGGTGCTCTTTTTTTGATCTGAATGTCCGTAAGGACAAGAAATAAAACGCCAATAAAATCAAAGCAGAAACCAGAGGGTGGCTAGAACCGAGGAGGTCGAGGAAGCGAGAGAGAGAAGCCCGGAGTGTACGATGTACACGAGGACGGAAAGAACGAAGCTGACGAAGAGATCTGAAGGTGCTAGACAGCCGACTCCGAACACGGAAGTGAAGCTTCGGCGCCGATGGTAGTGAGGGGCTGTCCCCTTGTGAGAGTAGGACGCTGCCGGGCAAAATGAAAGAGGTTGGATCCAACTAGTATTAAAAGGTATAATTTTTAAACATAAGGCACTTTTTTTGGGATGAAATCTTTGTGTGGTAACTTTATTTTATTCAAAAGATAATAAAAGGCTTTGAAACTTTATTTGTCTTAAAATTTCAAAGCCTTTTGCCTTGCTAGGTGAGTATTTTCCAGCCTCTGGGCTTCTTTCAAGTAGATTTAAATATATATTATAAGGGTAAAACTTGATAGTAAGACTTTAACAAAAGCAATCTACACATATTATTACATTACCCCGTTTAGTTTTTTAATTGTGTAATTTGAATATCATAACTTCCTTTATTCACAGGTTTCACACGTGGCGTTATATTAGTAGTTACATATAATGGTATCAAACCAAAATATTCATTTCTAAATGTTGATAAACAACTTTGATTAGTACAAGAATCCGTGTCCTCTTTAGAGTAAATTCTACCAAGGCCACCTGATCCTATAATACCCCATGCAGCATGCTCATATTTATTAGTAATTTTTTCGGCACGACCAGATTCCATTGCAGTTGTCATATTAATTACATAGTTAACTTTTAATGCACCTACATTTATATTAAGTGTACCTAAAGTCCTTGCTTTTGTACCTCCACCTGATCCAACTCCAGTAAAGGTTCTTAGTGACATTGGCACAATTTTGCTCCCCTCTTCAGGCGATACTTTCATAGCATATATTTTCAAAAACTCCTCGTCTTCTGAACTAACAGTTTCACCGACATCATATTTATTATGTAGATCATTAATAATTTCAGAAATCTCCTGAGGAGTAAGAGATTCATTTAAACTATTAACTTTTGGTGCTTCGGAAGCCTCAGTTAGGTTCGGTAAGGCAAACGAACCTAATACTATTGCAAAAATCATTAAAAATTTTTTCATCTTTTTCCCTCCTTTAAATTCAATAAAATTATTTCATAAGTAGATTAGTGTTGTCTATGAAAATTACATTTTCTCACAAAAACGTCATTTTATTTCCTTTTTGAAATTAGTAAATAATATATTTATTTCTCCATTCTAATACAGAATTTCTAATAAATTATACAATGAAAATTTCCCCATATGGGTAAATGCACTTAATATACGAATGTTATTATAGATGCTTGACATAAAAAAAATAAACAGATACTATTGCAGTGCGTAATATTAACAAAATTACTTTGTAGGGGGAGGAGAATGAAACAGTTTATCTTTGGGGTTCTTGAATATGTTCGAGTCATAGTGATTTTTGTGTTTTTGTTCCTGATTTTTGGGTTTATAAATAATTATGTAGTTTATATCATTACAGGTGAAAATATTGAATCATATACTTCTAATACTCTTTTTCAAATACTATTATTTTTACAAGCAATAGGATATTTTCTGTTGATAATGCTACTATATAGAAATAGGCTACAATTTTATGGTTGGTTAAAAAGTAAATCGAGTAAAGCATTCTCGCGTAAGTCAAGTCAGAAAATGCTTATAATAAGTATAGTGTTCATATGTTTATTTTATTTATTTGCTCTATTTGATTTAGGCAAAATTATTTAATTATATGTAGCTAGCTTTTACTTGTCTATATCATTAACATAAAGATTGTATTCGCGATTGTTTTAGAATAACTATTAGGCATGCCAAAGATTTTAAAGTTTTGTTGGTACTTCTGTATTCATGTGACCAAACAATTAACTAACTTATCGACTTGTTTTTGGAGTCACTTCTGAAAGATCTTCTCTCTGTTGCTGTCATTTGTTTATTATACTTAGTTACAATCATCGTCCATTTTTCGTAAAGAGTATCGCGAGGGTGCTCTTTTTTTGATCCCAAGTGTGGCTGGAATGGCGAGATGCGCAATAAGCATTGAAATACGCGCAATTATGCCTTAAATTGGCGCAATTCGGTGTAAAACACGCGCAATCAAGCCACAAATCGGCGCAATCGAAGGCAAAACGAGCGCAATCAATTCCCCAAATCGACGCAATTCGACACAAAACACTCGCAACTATTCCAAAAAGTGCAATTCAGCGTAAAACCCTACTCTGCATGTATTTGGCAAGCAAAAAATGTATTAAACGGCATTTAAAAATGTACCACTTGCCAACGCATAGAATTAACCTTGTATAATTGATTCTTTGTAACGGTGGCTATCCCCGTTAAACACGATTAAATGCGAGTGATGAATTAATCGATCAATGACTGCTTCCGTTACAATCGGATCTCCGAAAACGTGATTCCATTGACCGAACTGAAGATTTGTTGTAATGATAATGCTCTTCGCTTCATAACACATCGCAATAACCTGAAATAATAATTCTGCTCCTTGTTTATGGAGAGGAATATACCCTAGTTCATCCAAGATCAATAAATCAAGTTTCTCTATTTGTTTAAAGAGCTTATTTAGTGTTCCTTTTTCATTTGCCTCTAGTAATCGATTGACTAATGAGGCTACTGTATAAAATTTGATGGACTTTCCAAACTTTTGTACGGCATTCAATCCAATAATGGTGGCTAAGTAAGTTTTACCTGTGCCCACTCCTCCATAGAAAATTAAATTTTCCTGCCGTTCCAGAAATGCACCATTTAATAAATCCTCTTTACTGAGCCCTTGAGTTAATAATATATCTTTCCAATCAAAAGGATTTCCTTTTGTTTTAGGAAGCGTCGCTTGTGTCAGTAATAGATTCGTCTTCCGTTCCTCTCGTTGCTCAACTTCTCTTCTAAATAACTCTAGTAAGAAATCCTCATTCGTCTTTGCTTCCACTTCATGATAATGTTCTCTGATCCAGCTTAATTTCAACCGCTTGGCATATTCTAGAATCTGACCATTCATTGTAGATCAACTCCTTTCATAAGCTGATCATAATGATCTAAACCTCGAATAGCCTTCGGCATTTCTGGCAATGGTCGATTGGGGTGTATTTCCGAACGGATTCCCCGTCCATTTATCAGTTGATAAAACACCTGTTTAATGGATTCAACAGATGGATGGCCATGCTCAGAAGCGATTATAAGTGCCTCCGTAATTCTACTAAAATCATGTTCTTTCAATACCATTGCTAGTAGTTTAAGAGCCTCTGGTTTTTCCGCAGCTGTACATGAATTGAAATACTCTTGCCATTCTGTTGGAAGTTGCTCATAGAAACTCGTATATTTAAGTGCCAAAGGACGTTTGGCCATTAGGTTTAAGTATGGCTGCCATTTCATAGACTTTCTATATTGACCGTATAATCGAGAGTGACTAACCACCAGCTGATTATCGTCTGTGAGTATTTCAATCGTATTATATGAGATTTTTACGAGAACCTTACTTAGCGCATACCTCGGAGAGGTTGAATAGAGGTTCTTCTCTACCCTTATATAACCATACTTATCCGCCTTGACGGTTTCATACCTTACACATTGATACTCTTTCCCTGGAAGAACAAAACAAGCTTTTTGATCCTCTTCAAACAATGTAGAAATAAAGGTTTCTTTCTCATAGTGCTTACGTTCACGGTCTCTTTCAGCTTTGTCCCATAACTTCTCGTTAAGTTGATCTATATCAAATACATGTAGACCTGGTAGTAAGAAATTATTCCTCACATATTTGACCATAGCTTCCACATGCCCTTTTTCGTTGCCACTATTCGGATTACAAAACTCGCATTTAAAACCATAGTGAAGAACGAAGTTTTGAAACTCCTCTGTTAGCTGCCGTTCTCCATTTGGCAGTACTTTTTTTACGGCAGGGGATAGATTATCAAACCTGATTGTTTTTGGAACTCCACCCATATGATGAAAAATTCGCTTCAGTCCTTCTAGGAAGCACTCTCTATTTTGTGAAGGAAACACCTGAAAATAAAAAGCATTACTATAAGGAAAAGATAAGACTAGATAGGGGAGCACAATGTCCTCTCCTTGATATTTAAATGGTGCTTCCCCAAAATCAACCTGTGCTGTACCCAGCTTAGATTCAAGTGGTAGAGCGGCTTGACTAGATTCATTTAATAACTCTTTCTTTCTGTTCGAAACATAATTTCTAATCGTTCGATCAGATCCCTTAAAATCAACTTCTTCTTTTAGCTGTTCCCACATCCGCTTTGCGGTTCTACGAAACTTCTTTTTTTGCTTAAAGTCCTCTAAAATCCACTCATCTACGATATGCTTAACTGAATCCATGATGGGTGAAGGTCTGTTTTGTTTCACTTTCACTTCAGGACTAAAATCCTCTTTTTCGGCATACTTTTTTACGGTTCTAGGATCTCTTCCCATTTTTTTCGCTATTGTTGAATAACTACTATCTTTTTCGACAGCCTCATGTCTGATATAATTAATTTCGGCCACTGCCAACATCTCCTTAATACCTCCTGCGCTTGTTTGTCCCAACAGGAAGTGTATGTGTATTTTGGAATGTTGACAAGTGGTTTTTTTAATTTATGCAGTACCTTCCAGGCACTGCATAAATTAAATGCCATAACCTACATTTTTATGATGCCATAGACACTCTGCACAAGTCATTAACGACCTGCGCAATTAACTGTACGACAACCCTGCCAAAAGACCCATGCAATTTCAACGTAACCTTAACCGCTCACGACCCTTTCAGGGTAACGGGGATAGTGATATAAAGTGTCTTAATTAAAATGAAAAAAGCCCCTGTTGACGGGGGCTCTTAGGAATAAATTTCTGGTGCGTTTATTTTCCGTAATTTTTTTAAGTAGAATTTATATTGAGGGTCGTTCGTTTCTGTTGAAATGATGCTTTTTTCGCAGTCAGAGCAGATAAAGGATGTGTATAAATAGATGCCTTTCCATTTGTATTGCTCACAGATGACACAGCAAGTTTCCCCAGGTTTGTTATTTAATAATGTATTCACTATGACTCCACCTCCACAGAACTATTCTGCCCATGAATCCCCCGATATATAACAATTTTTAGAATATTCTCGTGCTCTAAGAGGCTCAAGTAAAGACGAGGTACTTAATGAAGATGTTAATTTAGTGTATGTTAAGAGGGAGCAGACATTGTATGTCTTTTTATAAGATTTTGATTAAATTGTATCGGCATGAGATTTTAAGATAAAATAGACGAGTAATAGAAATTAGGACAGAGCAAAATGGTGATATAAAATGAATCAGAATGATACCCCGCTGTTTACTGCCTTGGAAAATCATTATAAAAAAAGGCCGATCTCTTTGCATGTTCCAGGGCATAAAAATGGCTTATTACTAAAAAACGATCAGTTTTTTCAAGGAATTTTACATATTGATGCCACGGAATTGACAGGTTTGGATGATTTGCATGCTCCCGAAGGTGTAATTGAGGAAGCGGAAAGGTTATTGGCGGATGCCTTTCACGCATCGAAAAGCTTCCTTCTTATTAATGGTACGACAGTTGGAAATTTGGCAATGATGATGGCGACCCTTGAGGAAGGGGACACGGTTTTTATTCAGAGAAATTGTCATAAATCAATTCTTAATGCGTTGGAGCTTACAAAGGCAAGGCCAGTTCTTTTAGGACCTGAGTACGATCCTGAATGGATGGTGTCAGGAGGAGTTGAACTTGAAACAATTAGGGAAGCGTTTGAATGCTATCCAGAGTGCCGAGCTATTGTGTTAACTTACCCTAATTATTATGGAATGACGTATGAGCTTAAAGAGATAATTGATTTTGCCCATCGTTATGAAATTCCAGTGTTAGTAGATGAGGCACATGGAGCTCATTTTATTGGCACAGAGGGGTTTCCGCCATCTGCGGTAGCATTGGGTGCTGATGTTGTGGTGCAGTCAGCTCATAAAACATTGCCTGCAATGACAATGGGCTCTTTCTTACATGTTAACAGCCAGTATATCTCAACGGAGAAAATCGCTCATTATTTACGAATGTTGCAATCAAGCAGCCCCTCTTATCCGATTATGGCTTCTTTAGATCGGGCGAGGAACTATATTGCCACATATACAAATAGGGATGCCCAATATTTAAAAGAACAGCTTGCCAGCTTTAAAAGGGAATTGCAAACATTAGAATTTATAAAAGTACTGGAGTATCCGAATCAAAATGGGGATCCACTAAAGCTTACGCTTCAATCGAATTGCGGCTATACAGGGTATGAGTTGCAGCAGCTTTTTGAAGAAAAGGGAATTTATGCAGAAATGGCCGATCCGAATAATATTCTTTTTGTCCTTCCACTTTTAAAAAAAGATGCAGACTTTCCATTTGCTGACATTATCACAAAACTAAAAGAATTGCGAATTCAAACAGCTAGGAAAAGAGGAAGAGCCCATTATTTTAAAAAGAAAAGAATTTCGACTCTATATCGTGTACAATCACATAAGAAAGTATTATTTCCGATTGAAGATTCGGCTGGTTTTATTTGTGCAGAAACGATCATTCCGTATCCCCCAGGAATTCCTCTATTGCTTTCAGGAGAAAAAATTACAGTTGAGGATGTAAAGGGGTTGCAGTTTTTGTTACAGTCAGGTGCCAGATTTCAAGGCGGAGAAAATTTAGAAGAAGGAAAGATTACGGTTTTTGATAAATTGGAGGATAATGATGACTAGAGGTTTATTTATTACATTAGAAGGGCCAGATGGAGCTGGAAAAACAACGATATTAAACCGACTCGCCGAAAGGTTTCAAAACGAAGGTATGAAGGTATTACATACTAGAGAGCCTGGTGGTATTGAAATTGCCGAGCAAATTAGAAAAGTGATTTTAGATAAAGACAATACAGCAATGGATTCTAGAACGGAGGCTCTACTATACGCTGCGGCACGGAGACAGCATTTAGTGGAAAAGGTTCAGCCGGCTTTAGAAGAAGGCTATGTCGTTTTATGTGATCGCTTTGTAGACAGCTCATTGGCTTATCAAGGATATGCAAGAAAATTGGGCATTGATGAGGTGTACAGCATTAATCAATTTGCTATTGCTGATATGATGCCGAATTTAACTTTATATTTTGACATCGACCCAAAGGTAGGATTAGAGAGAATTAATAGAAGCAATGAGAGGGAAGTGAATCGATTAGATTTGGAGGAACTTCAATTCCATGAGGATGTGCGGGAAGGCTATCACATCCTTTTGCAGAAATTCCCACATAGAATCAAACAAATAAATGCTGAACAGGAGCTGGAGCATGTATACGAACAAGCCTATAAGGAGGTTGAGGCCCTTATTCGCAGTCAAGCATGATGAATTAATAAAAAAATTGGAGAGGCTTTATTCATTAAGAAAATCATTCATATAAATTCCTGTTATAATATACATAATATAAATGGATACTAAGGAGTTGATAGGATGAAATTAATTATTGCAGTTGTACAGGATCAAGATAGCAATCGTTTATCAAGTGCGCTTGTCGATCATAATTTTAGAGCAACAAAATTAGCCAGTACTGGTGGGTTTTTGAAGTCCGGAAATACGACATTTTTGATCGGAACAGAAGATATACGTGTTGATAAAGCCTTACAAATCATTAAGGACAACTGCCAATCGAGAGATCAGCTAGTGGCGCCTGTTTCTCCGATGGGAGGAAGTGCGGACTCCTACGTACCGTATCCAGTTGAAGTGGAAGTGGGAGGAGCGACTGTGTTTGTGCTCCCAATTGAGCAATTCCACAATTTCTAAATGCAATAATTAGTAAGAATATGTCAAAGGTTATCAATGCATTGTTCAGACTCCATAAAATGTATATCCCCAATGTTTTATGGAGTCAGGATTAAATGTATATAAGATAGTTAATAAAAATAAGTGAGATGATATAGTGAACACGTGGGAAAGCTATGAAACGATCCAGCCAACCGTTATGAAAATGTTGAAGAATAGTATAATAAAAGGTCGGTTAGCCCACGCGTATTTATTTGAGGGAATGCGGGGGACAGGAAAAAAAGATGTTAGTCTCCTCTTATCGAAAAGTTTGTTTTGTACGCATCCTATTGATGGATATATACCATGTGAAGTTTGCCATAATTGTAAACGGATTAATAGCGGGAATCATCCGGATATTCATATAGTGGAGCCGGATGGGGCATCGATAAAAAAGCAACAAATACAAATGTTGCAGGAGGAATTTGCTAAGACTGGCGTTGAATCGAAGAAAAAAGTGTACACGATTGTTCATGCTGACCGCATGACCGTTAACGCTGCTAACAGTCTCTTAAAGTTTCTGGAGGAACCGACTTCTGAAACAACAGCTATTTTACTAACTGAGCAAACGCAGAAAATACTTCCGACTATTCTTTCACGATGTCAAATTGTTACATTTAAGCAGTTATCCCCTGAACATCTTATCCAGAAACTAGTGGAAAGGGGAGTTTCTGAAAAAAAGGCCCCTATTATTGCCCAGCTTACCAATAATTTGGATGAAGGACTTGCACTAAGTAATGATGAATGGTTTGCACAAGCTCAAAAAATAGTGTTAAAATTATATGAAGTATTAAGAAAGAATCCATTGGAGGCATTAGTTTCCCTGCAAGAGGATTGGTTCTTACACTTTAAAGACAAAGAGCAATACGATCAAGGATTAGACTTGCTACTTCTAGTTCTGAAGGATTTATTATATATACAACACGGGAAGCAAACCCGGGTTGTTTATTTGGACGAAAGAGATCGTCTCGAACAATTTGCGCTGCAAACATCTGCAAAAAGATTGGCAAGTCAAATGGCCGCCGTTTTAGATGCGAAAAGAAGGCTGCACGCAAATATGAATCCACAGCTGCTGTTAGAGCAGCTTGTGTTACAATTGCAGGAGGGATCATCATTTGTATAATGTAGTGGGAGTCCGCTTTAAAAAAGCGGGGAAAATCTATTATTTTGATCCCGGAGATCTCTTAATTCAAAAGGACGATTTCGTCATTGTGGAGACGGTTAGGGGAGTTGAGTACGGTCGAGTGGTCATCGGCCCTAAGCAGGTTGAAGAACACGATGTAGTTCTCCCACTTAAAAAAGTTCTGAGAATTGCAGATCAAAAGGATCGGCTTATCGTCGAAGAGAACAAACAGTCTGCCAAGGAAGCGTATGAGGTTTGTTGTGAGAAGGTCAACTTACATGAGCTTGATATGAAGCTGGTAGATGTAGAATATACCTTTGACCGCAATAAGGTTATTTTCTATTTTACTGCCGATGGACGGGTTGATTTTAGAGAGCTCGTTAAGGATCTGGCCGCGATTTTTAGAACTCGAATTGAGCTGAGACAAATTGGGGTAAGAGATGAAGCGAAAATGCTGGGTGGCATTGGACCATGTGGCAGAATGCTCTGTTGCTCCAGCTTTTTAGGGGATTTTGAACCTGTATCCATTAAAATGGCTAAGGATCAAAACCTATCCCTTAATCCAACGAAAATTTCCGGTTTATGTGGCCGACTTATGTGTTGTTTAAAGTATGAGAACGACGAATATGAAACGGCTAAGGAACAGCTACCAGATGTGGGCGAAATCATTGGTACACCGGCAGGATTAGGGAAAGTGGTTGGATTAAATATATTAGAACGTATTTTACAAGTAGAAATGATAGAACAAGAGCGTGTCCTCGAATATACACTGGATGAAATATTAAAGGAAGGCGCTATGTAGGAGATCCACGGACGATAGAGGTGGAAGGCGTGAATAAAAAGGAAATCTTTGATTCAGTGAGTAATATGGAAGTACAGATTGGGCAGCTGTATCAACAGCTTGGTGAGTTAAAAGAGCATTTAGCAGAAATTCTTGAAGAGAACAACTCATTAAAGCTAGAGAATGATCATCTAAGACGTCGGCTGGAGCATACCTCTAATGCAGGGAAAAAGAGTCAGGCTAAGCAACAAGCGAAAATTGCAGGGCAACTTGATGAGAAAGCGGTAGATATTGGGGAAGGGTATGATAATTTAGCAAGACTTTATCAGGAAGGTTTCCACATTTGTAACTTGCATTTTGGAAGCCCTCGTAAAGAAGGCGATTGTCTTTTTTGCTTATCTTTTCTTAATAAAAAGTAATTCGGGTCTTCCTTTATGAGGGAGACCATTTTTCTGCGTACAAGTTAACTTCAACGATCATTAATGCCTGTCACTCATCGTGCACTAGCCCTTGTTGAGGATAAAAAATGATAGAAGCAGGCGCATTTATTAAGGAAATACTTCAAAGGCGCTTCTAGCGTTTGATGAACTTAAAAACCTGGAGGAAAAAGAATGGTCCAATTAAAAGAAGATGAGCGTTTGGATTATTTATTGGCAGAAGATTTGCGGATTATTCAAAGTCCGTCTGTCTTTGCTTTTTCATTGGACGCTGTCTTACTAGCCAAGTTTGTTTATGTCCCGATTCAGAAAGGGAAAATTATTGATTTATGTAGCGGAAATGGTGTGATACCTCTATTTCTCAGTACGAGAACAAAAGGAGAGATAACAGGTGTTGAGATTCAGGAACGCTTGTATGATATGGCGAAGAGAAGCTTCCAGTATAATGAGCTGGATAGTCGCCTGCAGATGATTCATGGAAATATTAACGATATGCCGCAAAAATTGGGGATGGGTAAGTACGATGTCGTTACTTGCAACCCTCCTTATTTTCCAACTCCATCGAAAGAAGAAATGAATGAAAATGAGCATTTAGCTATTGCCCGTCATGAAATTTTCTGTACATTGGAGGATGCCATTCGCGTATCCAGCCAACTTGTGAAGCAAGGCGGAAAGGTGGCGTTTGTCCATCGACCCGGGAGATTATTGGATATGATTACACTGATGAGACAATATCGGTTAGAGCCTAAAAAAGTTCAATTTGTCTATCCGAAGCAAGGGAAGGAAGCCAATACGCTGTTAGTAGAAGCAATAAAAGATGGGAAGGCAGACTTGAAGATTCTCCCGCCTCTTGTTGTTTACCATGATGATAATGAGTATTCGGCTGAAATAAAGGATATCCTGTTTGGAGATAAGCAGTAAATGAGATGGGGTGTAAAAATATGTGGCAGCAAAAGAGCTTTGAAAATGAACAACAAAAGGGAATTCTATATTTAGTTCCCACACCAATTGGGAATTTAGAGGATATGAGTTTTCGGGCAGTGCGTCTTTTAAAGGAAAGTGACTATATTGCTGCAGAGGATACAAGAAACACGAAAAAGCTTTGCAATCATTTTGAGATTTCCACCCCTGTGGTGAGCTATCATGAACATAATAAAGAAGCCAGTGGAGCGAAGCTGATTGAAAGGCTTAAAGAGGGTGGGAAAATAGCGTTAGTAAGTGATGCTGGGATGCCAACGATTTCGGATCCGGGTTATGAATTAGTTGTAGCAGCAGTGAATGAACAATTAACGGTCGTTCCCCTTCCAGGAGCAAATGCTGCTTTAACAGCCCTGATTGCCTCAGGATTAGCGACGCAACCATTTTATTTTTATGGATTTTTACCTAGACAAAAGAAAGAGAAAATGAAAGAGCTGGAAGAATTGTCAAAGATGATGTCTACGCTCATTTTATATGAATCTCCGCATCGATTAAAGGAAACGCTTGAGCAACTCTATGCCGTATTTGGTGAAAGGCAAATTTCCCTTTGTCGAGAGCTAACAAAGCGGTATGAAGAATTTATTCGAGGTACTATTAGTGAAGTGATACAATGGGCATCTAATGATGAGGTTCGAGGGGAATTTTGCCTCATAATTGAAGGAAGCAATAAACGGGCAGAAGAAAAAATTACATGGTGGGAAGAGCTTTCACTTCAGGAGCATATTAAGCACTATATGACAGAACAAGGCTTTTCATCGAAAGAGGCAATTAAACAAACGGCAAAGGATCGAAATATGAATAAGAGAGATGTCTATCATGCCTACCATATCAAGGGCTAGTTGGCAAAACAAAAAGGCTTCTTAAGAAAAGAAGCCTTTACATATTGGTTTTTCAAAAAATGCCTTAAGCTTTTGTTGTTTGGAAAGCTTCTTGAATTTCTTTTAAAAGCTTTTCAGCGCCGTCACGGCTTAAAATAAGCTTGCCGTCAGCGAATGTTACATTATCATCAGAAACTTCTCCAGTAACTTGACAAGTCATGTTAGGCTTGTATTTCTTCAAAACAATGCGCTCATCATCTACATAGATTTCTAATGCGTCCTTTTCTGCAATACCTAATGTACGTCTTAACTCGATTGGAATAACCACACGACCAAGCTCATCAACCTTACGAACAATACCTGTAGATTTCATTTAAATATCTCCTCTCAATCTCCAAAAATTTTTCTCTATCTATTTCTTTTCGTCATTATTCGACAAATTTCTTTCTAGATACAATAATAACAGTTATTCCCATAAACGTCAATAATTTTATATTCATTTTTTTAGTAATTACTGGAATGTCAAAATCTATTGTTTTAAACGGTATAAGAGATTATACGAATACGTTTACTAGTTTATGGTGGTCATTTTCTTTTTTTTGAAAATTTTTTCGCAGTGGTGAAGCCGTAAAAACACAGTACGATGATAAAGGGAAGAGCAGGTTGCACATTTTCTTATTTTTATGTATATTTTGATGATAGAATAGGTAAAGATGACGAGTGTACTGGCTTTAGTTTTATCTATTTTGTAAGAGTATTCGTTTGAGTATTGTAAATGTACCCAATTTATAATCCAGTTAAACACAATTCGTCCATTTTTTTCTAAAAATATATAAATACGACTTATGAGGGATCTTCTTAAAGGAGGAACCTGATTAATCTAAATCCCTATGAGGAGGGGCCATTATAGTGGAACAAAAGAAGACATTTTATTTAACAACTCCGATTTATTACCCGAGCGGAAACCTACATATTGGTCATGCTTATACAACAGTAGCAGGCGATGCGATGGCGCGTTATAAGCGTTTGCGCGGTTATGATGTGATGTATTTAACGGGAACGGATGAGCATGGACAAAAAATTCAACAGAAGGCTCAAGAAAAAGGAGTTACTCCTCAAGAATATGTTGATGAAATTGTGGCAGGAATACAGGATCTTTGGAAAAAGCTTGATATTTCCTATGACGATTTTATTCGTACAACACAGGAGCGCCATAAAGCGGTGGTAGAAAAAATCTTTGCTCAACTGCTTGAGCAAGGGGATATATATTTAGATCAGTATGAAGGAATGTATTGTACACCGTGTGAATCCTTTTTTACCGAAAGACAACTAAATGAAGGAAAATGTCCTGATTGTGGAAGACCAGTAGAAAAGGTAAAGGAAGAGTCGTATTTCTTCAAGGTAAGTAAATATGCTGATCGTTTGCTTCAATATTATGAAGAAAATCCACAGTTCATTCAACCGGAATCTCGCAAAAATGAGATGATTAATAATTTTATTAAACCAGGGCTCGAAGATTTAGCTGTTTCTAGAACGACTTTTGACTGGGGCATTAAAGTTCCTGGTAATCCGAAGCATGTTATTTATGTATGGATTGATGCTCTTTCTAACTATATTACTGCATTAGGATACGGTACGGGAGATGAAGCGAAATTTAACAAGTATTGGCCTGCTGATTTCCATTTGGTCGGGAAGGAAATCGTTCGTTTCCATACGATTTACTGGCCTATTATGTTAATGGCATTAGACTTACCGCTCCCGAAAAAAGTATTTGCTCATGGCTGGCTATTGATGAAAGATGGGAAAATGTCTAAGTCAAAAGGAAATGTCGTTGATCCGGTTACCCTTATTGATCGCTATGGTTTAGATGCTCTAAGATATTATTTGCTTCGTGAAGTTCCGTTTGGCGCAGATGGAGTCTTTACACCTGAAGGGTTTGTTGAAAGAATCAATTTTGATTTAGCAAATGATTTAGGAAACCTCTTGAATCGAACTGTTGCAATGATCGATCGCTATTTTGATGGAAGGATTCCTGCGTATAAGGGATCAGACGGAGAATATGATAAGCAGCTTCTGCAGGTCAATCTTGACACAGTTCAAAAATATGAAGAAGCAATGGAAAATATGGAATTTTCAGTGGCATTAACTTCTCTTTGGCAGCTTGTGAGCCGAACAAACAAATATATAGATGAAACACAGCCGTGGGTATTGGCAAAAGAAGAAAAAACAGAAGCGTTAGGATCGGTAATGGCTCATTTGGCTGAGTCATTAAGAAGGGTAGCAATTATGCTACAACCGTTTTTAACAAGAACACCAAATGGCATCTTTGAGCAACTCAATGTGGAGAAAGCTTTGACAACATGGGAAAGCTTAGAGACATTCGGGGCAATTGGAGAGGGTGTCAAAGTCGCAAAAGGAAATCCGTTGTTTCCTCGTCTGGATATTGAGGAAGAGGTTGCATTTATTAAGGAAAAAATGAAAGGAAACGTTCCTGCTCCGGTCGTGGAGAAAAAAGAAGAAGTGCCCGACAGTGAAGAAATTACGATTGATGATTTCATGAAGGTTGATTTACGTGTCGCTCAGGTATTGGAAGCAGAGCCCGTGAAAAAAGCTGATAAATTACTTAAATTGCAGCTCGATTTAGGCTATGAAAAGCGTCAGGTTGTATCGGGAATTGCGCAATTTTATAAGCCGGAGGAACTTGTCGGAAGAAAAGTCGTTTGTGTTACAAATCTAAAACCAGTTAAGCTTAGAGGGGAGCTTTCACAAGGAATGATTTTGGCAGGCTCGAAGGATGGCGAACTATCGCTTGCTACCATTGCTGAATCTTTACCACTAGGTGCGCGAGTAAAGTAAAAATGTCTGCAAGGAGCATAGAAATGTTTCACGTGTAACAAACTTGCACGAAACATTTCTATGCTTTATTTTGTTTAAATAATAAATTGAATTGATACAATAAGATTATTCTAAAAAAATCACTTTCTTGCGATAATTTCTATGTTTATTTACTGTTTTTCTAAAATATTACTAGGTTGATACATGAAAAAGAAAAGAAAAAGAAAATTTTGTAACACAAAAATAATATATGAAATGAAGGGGGAATTTTGATGTTATTCGACACACACGCCCATTTAAATGCTGAACAATTTGACGAGGATTTAGAGGAAGTTATTACAAGGGCACAAGAAAATGGAGTAGAGAATATGGTCATTGTCGGATTTGATCGCCCGACGATTACAAGAGCCATGGAACTGGTAGAAAAATATGATTTTATGTATGCCAGTGTAGGCTGGCACCCAGTTGATGCCATTGATATGAATGACGAGGATTTAGCGTGGATCGAAGAGCTTTCAAGCCATCCAAAGGTGGTGGCAATTGGAGAGATGGGGCTTGATTATTATTGGGATAAGTCGCCAAGGGAGATTCAAAAAGAAGTGTTTCGAAAGCAAATTCAGCTTGCGAAAAAGGTGAATTTGCCAATTGTTATACATAATCGGGAGGCGACAGCAGATATTGTGGAGATTTTAAAAGAGGAGGGTGCCTCTGAAGTTGGAGGGATCATGCACTGTTTTAGTGGGAGTGTTGAGGTAGCTCAAGAATGCCTAAACATGAATTTCTATATTTCGCTCGGAGGACCGGTTACGTTTAAAAATGCAAGAAAACCAAAGGAAGTGGCTGAAGCCGTTCCGCTGGAAAAACTGCTAATTGAAACGGATTGTCCTTATTTAGCTCCTCATCCTTACAGAGGAAAACGAAATGAACCAGGTTATGTCAAACTTGTGGCTGAACAAATTGCAGAGTTAAAAGGGATTTCTTATGAGGAAGTTGCCCGAATTACAACGGCAAATGCAAAAAAATTATTCGCCATAAAATGATATAGAATGCTGTCGAAATACAAGGATGCTTGTCCAAATGAATTCCTATTCTAAAAAGTTCTACATGTCTCCTTTTCTTCATAGGATAACCATGTCGATAAGTCCCTCTTTCCTTTTTTGGATATATTTCGCATAATAGGGAATATGTTTGGAGGGTGGAGGGTTGACATGTGCAGGTTAAGTTCTATATAATCACTCGAGAGAGAAGGAGGCGTTTTTCATCGTAATCAAGAACATGAAAAACCTGTTTTCCAAGTCTTTGAGTAAAAAGAAATTAGCCGTTGTAGGAGCTAGTTTCGTAGTTTTTGTTGCAGCTTTTGGGTTTGTTTTCTATGAAACTACGAAAAAAACTGTAGCACTAACGCTAGACGGTCAAGAAAAGATTGTTAAAACACACGCAGGAACAATTAAAGAAGTACTGGAGGAATTAGATATTTCTCTTCACTCAGAAGACTATGTGTCTCCATCAGCCGATACGAAGGTCAAGGACAATTTAAAGGTTGAATGGAAACCAGCAAAGCAGGTTCAGATGGTTAAGGAAAACGAAAAGAAACAAGTCTGGACAACAGCTAATACGGTTGAAGAATTTTTAAAAGAGCAAAATGTTTCTTTAAACGAACATGATAAGATTCAACCAAAAATCGATACAGAGATAAAAAACGACTTACAAATCAAAATAGATAGGGCATTTTCTGTCACACTGAATGACGGTGGAAAAGAAAAGCAAGTATGGTCCACTTCGACTACGGTCGCTGACTTTTTATCACAACAAGAAATCAAGCTGAATGAATTAGACCGAGTTGAGCCGAATATGGATGAAACAGTCAAAGAAGACGCTATTATTAACGTCATTCGAGTTGAAAAGGTCACCGATGTAGTGGAAGAACCAGTTAGATTTGCTGTTGTCACGAAACAAGATAGTAAACTTGCCAAGGGAACGGAAAAAACCGTAACGAGTGGGCAAGAGGGACTGCTTAAGAAGGAATACGAAGTTGTCTTGGAAAACGGGAAAGAAGTATCCCGAAAATTACTAAAAGAGTCAACTTTGAAAGAAAAGCGTGATCAAGTTGTAGCGGTTGGAACGAAGGCCGTTGCACAAACCGTATCACGTGGGACGAATAATAATGTGAGTAGAGAATTTACAGTAAGTTCTACTGCCTACACAGCTAACTGTAATGGCTGCTCAGGTATTACCGCAACTGGATATAATTTGAAGGCAAACCCAGGCGCAAAAATCATTGCAGTCGATCCTAGAGTTATTCCTTTGGGAACAAAGGTATATGTTGAAGGATATGGCTATGCAATAGCTGCTGATACTGGATCAGCCATCAAGGGAAATAAGATTGATGTATTCTTTTCTTCCCAGTCTGCTGCTTATCGCTGGGGCAGGAAAAATGTTAAAATCAAGATCTTGAATTAAGATTGTACGCACTTATAAAAAGTCATGCTGAGCAGGGGGCATCCTCTGCTTTTTTTGTTTTTTGGCCTATTTTTCTTTACACTAATATAGACGATTAAGATTACAAAAATGTTTCAAATATATTTGTTTTTTTTCAAAAAAAATATAAGATTTTTCAGGTAGGGTTTCATTGCGTACGAATCACTGGTAAATGGATGAGGAGGATTTATGAAAATAAAAGAAATTATTGTGGTTGAAGGGAAAGATGATACAACCGCGATAAAAAGAGCGGTAGATGCAGATACGATTGAAACGAATGGTTCGGCAGTAACAATGGAAACGATCGCGCAGATTGAGCTTGCCCAAAAGACAAGAGGGGTGATCATTTTTACTGACCCTGATTATCCGGGGCAAAAAATACGACAAACCATTGCGCTCCATGTTCCTGAATGCAAGCATGCTTTTATAGCAAAGGAAGCAGCGCTTCATAAGCATGGGAGGGGAGTTGGCGTAGAGCATGCTTCTCCGGAGGAAATTCGCCGGGCATTAAAGGATGCTCATCACATGATGGATGATGCAAAAGAAATCATTACGAAAGACGATCTTATGAATGCCGGATTAGTCGGTGGACCACGTGCGAAAGCAAGAAGAGAAAAACTCGGCAAGCTGTTGAAGATCGGGTATACCAATGGTAAACAGTTGCATAAGCGGCTGCAGATGTTTCAGATAACGGAGGCAGCATTCGCAGCAGCGATTCAAGTTATTCAACAGGAGGAAAAAGATGAATAAAGATATTGCGACTCCCGTTAGAACCCGTGCGATTCTAGAAAAATACGGCTTTTCTTTTAAGAAAAGCTTGGGACAAAATTTCTTAATTGATACCAATATTCTTAATCGAATTGTTGATCACGCTAATCTTACCGATGAGTCAGGAGTTATTGAGGTAGGCCCTGGAATCGGTGCCCTTACCGAGCAGATTGCTCGCAGAAGTAAAAAGGTTGTTGCCTTTGAAATTGACCAGCGGCTACTGCCGATATTAGAAGAAACATTAGCCCCTTATGGGAATACAACTATCATCCATTCAGATGTTTTGAAAGCAGATGTTGCCTCTATGATGGCAACGGAATTTGCCGGGTTTACGGATGTCATGGTTGTTGCGAATCTCCCTTATTATGTGACGACACCAATTATTATGAAGCTGTTGGAGGAGAAGTTACCAATTCGAGGAATTGTTGTGATGCTGCAAAAAGAAGTAGCAGAAAGAATAGCAGCGAAACCAGGAACGAAGGATTACGGCTCTCTTTCCATTGCAGTTCAGTATTATACGGAGGCTGAAACCGTGATGATTGTACCGAAAACAGTTTTTGTTCCTCAGCCGAATGTGGACTCGGCCGTGATCCGCCTAACAGTTAGAACTACTCCAAAGGTGGCCGTAAAGAGCGAAGCATTCTTTTTCCAAATCACAAAAGCAAGCTTTGCCCAAAGAAGAAAGACGATTTTAAACAATTTAATTAGCCAGCTCCCTGAAGGAAAAGAGAAAAAGGAGGAAATTCTTGCTGCATTAAGCAAGGTTCATATTGAACCGACAAGAAGGGGAGAAACTTTGTCGATCGAGGAATTTGCCGTATTAAGCGATGCTCTGCTGCCGCATTTTCAATAAAACTGTTAAGTAAAGGGTGTCTAAGCAGTAATATTAGCTGCTTAGACACCCTTTAAACATGAAAGCTATTTCGCAAGCGCTGGAGCCGTTAAATGCTAATAACAAAAGAGAAAGTCGTTAAGATTGCCGTTCAAGAACATTTTTTTAAGCTATGTGATTTGACTGTGTTTTTTCTCTTACCTTTTCCTAAATGCTCCGTTAAAAGCACATGTTTTTTGTCCAATGCATATTTTAAAAAAAACAACTAGATTTTTTGTTTGTTCATCCCTCTATAAAAAGGGGGCTCTATTTGTGCTAATTGGAGTGACGTTCAGTGACGATTAACCTCATGGATGTTGTTGGGAGAATTTCTTATAAATGTGACATTTTATTCCGTGTCATCGATATTAAAGAAGAAAATGGTCGAAAAAAAGTGGTGCTGTATGGTGAGGATTTTCGTTTAATCGCGGATGCTCCCTATGAAGATCTGTTGCTGATTGACCAAATGAAGAGGATGGAACTAACGCAGGAGTTCCGTTCTTTAGAAGAGCAATCCTTTCGACTGTTTAAGCAGGATATTGATTTATTAAAGCAAAGACAGGAATACGATACGACGGAAGGCTATAAAATGAAGGTCAACTATTTTCAACTCCCCGGCCGTGTTCTTCATATCGATGGAGATCCATCTTATCTGAAAAAATGTTTAAGTCTTTATGAGAAGATCGGAATACCTGTGACTGGGATTCATTGTAATGAAAAAGAAATGCCGCAAAGAATAAGTCATCTTATCGAATATTATCGCCCAGATATATTGGTCATTACCGGACATGATGCTTACTCTAAATCAAAGGGAGCGATTGGAGATATCAACGCTTATCGGCATTCGAAGTTCTTCGTTCAAACGGTGAGAGAGGCAAGGAAAAGGATTCCGAACTTAGATCAGTTGGTGATTTTTGCTGGTGCTTGCCAATCCCATTTTGAGTCGCTCATACATGCCGGAGCTAATTTTGCCAGTTCTCCATCTCGCGTTAATATTCATGCTTTAGACCCGGTTTATATTGTCGCAAAGATTAGTTTTACCCCTTTTATGGAAAGGATTAATGTTTGGGATGTGCTGCGGAATACTTTAACAGGTGAAAAAGGACTTGGTGGTATTGAAACCAAAGGGATATTAAGAACGGGGATGCCATTTCATTCTGAAAATCAGAAGTAAAATTTCCGACAAAAAGAGATGGATTTCAACAATTTCATTGAGAGAGGTCGAGCCAAGTATTCTCGCTCCCTCTCAATGAGAAAACAAATACATATTTTTCAACATTTTTACCGTATTTTTTGCTGACATACATATTTCTGTCAAATAAGGAAAGTCTATTAAGAGAAAGTTTTTTACCGCAAAGAAGAATTATTGCTGTTTGCGTGAACGATCTTTGCTAGTGTGAAACAACAACAAGGGAGTTCTTTCTCTGACGTGAAGCTTAAGAAAGCTATTTTCGCTAATGCAATATGGAGGAAGGTTATTTTCGCTAACGCAATATTAAGGAAAGTTCTTTTTGCTACGCAAAAAAACTTTATTGTAGAAAATTAGAAAAAAATGTGGAATAAAATCTATTGACAACTATTTTTAAACACTGTTATAATTTATATTTTTATTTGACTATTTTATGTCAGTGTGTTATACTTTACACAGTGAGGTGGACCGAATGGCAAAAACGTTGATTGATATTAAGAAAGCCCTTGACTCAAACTTAGGGAAGAGATTGTTATTAAAGGCCAACGGTGGACGTAGGAAAACGATTGAACGTTCTGGTATTTTGGCTGAGACTTATCCATCCGTATTTGTGATTGAATTAGATCAGGATGAAAATGCATTTGAGCGTGTATCGTACAGCTATGCAGATGTACTTACAGAAACGGTTCAGATTACTTTCTATGAAGATACAACAGGACAGGTAGCGTTAAGCTAAAAAAGCCTATATTATTTATGCGAGCAGTGAACAATTGATGTTTACTGCTTTTTATTTGGTTTTTCTTAGAGCTATCTCAATATTATATGTTTTTGAATGTGTTTCGTACCAAATCGATGTTTACTTGATCTGAAGACAACGTTCATTTAGGATAAATTAGGCTCTCATGAAAATGAAACTCCTTATTCATAATAAGAATACGTAGTGGAGAAAGGAGTTGTTCATTTTGGGCAGAAGACGTGGAATGATGTCGGAGCAGTTTAAAGAAGAACTGGCAAAAGAGCTTGGCTTTTATGATGTTGTCCAAAAGGAAGGATGGGGCGGAATTCGTGCAAAAGATGCTGGAAATATGGTAAAAAGAGCGATAGAAATTGCTGAACAGCAATTAGCGAAAAAGCAGTAGCAAAAACGAGTTTACAACCAAATGGATTCACTACGTAAAGTCGGGGCTTTTTTGCCTCGGCTTGATTTATGGCTCTAATTTCAAGTACGTTTTTTAAAATGTCAAGATGAGCGGGTCTTATATGTATCGTTTTGTGGTAAAATAGGACAAAAAATGGAGAATCTTACTGCTTATGCGGATGCATTAGTATCAGATTGAATTTACTCAAGTAGGTGGAAGTGTTGAAGGTCTTAATAAAGGCACCAGCGAAAATAAATTTATCATTAGATGTTTTACATAAACGGCCAGATGGCTATCATGAGGTTGAAATGATTATGACAACAATCGATTTAGCAGATCGACTTGAGTTGACGCTGCTGTCAGAGGATGAAATCAAAATTGTCTCACAAAATCGTTTTGTACCAGATGATCAGCGTAATTTGGCTTACCAAGCGGCAAAGCTTTTAAAAGAAAAGTTTCATGTTAAGAAAGGCGTAAAAATTAATATAGAAAAGACGATTCCTGTTGCGGCTGGCCTTGCTGGAGGAAGCAGTGATGCAGCGGCCACCTTAAGAGGCTTGAATAAGCTATGGCAGTTGGACTTGTCTTTGGACGAGCTTGCAGAGCTCGGTGCGCAAATTGGTTCGGATGTATCGTTTTGTGTGTATGGCGGTACAGCTTTAGCGACGGGAAGAGGAGAAAAGATTAAGGAACTGCCATCACCTCCAAGCTGCTGGGTTGTTTTGGCAAAACCGCTAATAGGGGTTTCCACTGCTGATGTCTATGGCCGCCTTCAATTAAAAGACGTTGTCCATCCAAATACCGATGGTATGATTGAAGCCATTCAAAATCAGGATTTTGCCGGTGTCTGTAGAAATGTCGGAAATGTACTGGAAGGTGTCACATTGAATTTATATCCTGAGGTTGCACAGATTAAGGAGCAAATGCACCGATTTGGTGCCGATGCAGTATTGATGAGTGGAAGTGGTCCAACAGTTTTTGCGCTTGTGCAGCATGATTCAAGAATGCATCGATTATATAACGGATTGCGAGGGTTTTGTGATCAGGTTTTTGCAGTGAGATTACTAGGTGAAAGGAATCCCCTTGATTAAATCCGTATATTAATGGTATATTTACGTTAAAATATTCGGATAAAAGGAGGTTCTATCTGGTGAAATTCCGAAGAAGTGAACGTTTAATTGATATGACCCATTATTTGCTGGACCATCCAAGAGAGCTTGTCTCCCTGTCTTTCTTCTCAGAAAGGTATGGTTCCGCTAAATCTTCCATTAGTGAAGATTTAGCGATCATTAAAGAAGCCTTTGAACATAGAGGAATTGGAACACTTCAAACGGTGCCGGGAGCAGCGGGCGGGGTGAAATATTTTGTGAAAGTATCAGAATTGGAAGCGAAGCCATTTATTGATGAATTATGTCATTTAATTGCAAATCCAGATCGTCTATTGCCAGGGGGCTATTTATATATGATGGATTTGCTAGGAGATCCATCCATCGTTCAGCGAGCCGGACGGTTATTAGCATCTGCATACATAGATACGAAAATTGATGTTGTGATGACAGTTGCAACAAAGGGAATTCCGTTAGCTTATGCGGTGGCAAGCCAGTTAAATGTCCCTGTTGTTATTGTAAGAAGAGACAGTAAAGTGACGGAAGGTTCGACCGTAAGTATTAATTATGTTTCAGGTTCTTCCAAACGGATTCAAACGATGCTGCTGTCGAAGCGCAGTTTAGAAGAAGGCTCTAACGTCTTAATTGTCGATGACTTCATGAAAGCGGGCGGAACCGTTAACGGCATGATTAGCTTATTGGAAGAATTTAATGCAGCTGTAGCTGGTATTGCTGTTTTAGTAGAAGCAGAGAAAACAGAAGAACGATTAATCGATGACTATCTTTCTTTAGTGAAGCTTTCAGATGTAGATGTGAAGGAAAAAAAGATTACAGTAAGTGAAGGTAATTATTTTCAAAAAGTAGAAGTTTGATATTTGGAGGGTGAGTTTATGAAAATCGTACAAACTAATGAGGCGCCAGCAGCGATTGGACCATATTCGCAAGGGATTGTTGTTAATAACCTTTTTTATAGCTCTGGACAAATTCCGTTGACAGCGTCTGGGGACATGGTTCAAGGTGATGTGAAGGATCAAACCCATCAAGTATTTAAAAACCTTCAGGCTGTTTTAAAAGAGGCGGGAGCATCGTTAGAAACAGTTGTGAAAGCGACGGTTTTTATTAAAAATATGGATGATTTCGCAAGTATTAATGAGGTGTATGGACAGTATTTTTCAAATCATAAGCCAGCGCGTTCCTGTGTAGAAGTAGCGAGACTGCCGAAGGATGCTTTAGTAGAGATTGAGGTTATTGCCTTGGTAAAATAATGATTGAGAGGGCCTTTATGGTGTTCATAAGGGTTCTTATTTCCATCGTTTTTGTAAATGTTCAACCGAGCAAATAGGGGCGGGTTAACAAGTTCAATATTGTCTGATTCAATTGGAAGCGGATTCAATGGATCGACTCAATTTTGAAAAAATTTTCCGTTAAAAAGAAGGATAATTGGAAGTTATGTTGAATTAGTTAACTAGATTTTTATCTATTTGCAAAGGTGGTGAACAAAATGGAAGTGACAGACGTTAGACTACGCCGTGTAAATACTGATGGACGTATGAGAGCAATTGCTTCGATTACATTAGATAATGAGTTTGTCGTTCATGATATTCGTGTGATTGATGGAAATAATGGTTTGTTTGTAGCGATGCCAAGCAAACGCACTCCAGATGGAGAATTTCGAGATATTGCACATCCAATCAATTCAGGAACACGCGGTAAAATCCAAGAGGCTGTTTTGGCTGAATACCACCGTTTAGGTGAATTAGAAGTTGAATTTGAAGAAGCCGGAGCTTCGTAGGATATAGCAACAAGGGCCTACTTCATAAGTAGCGCCTTTTTTTATCGTTTAGGAACTGAGCGCCGTTCTTTAAATGAATGTGCTTTGTTTAGCATAAGCGGTCTAACTAGCTTCCCCCGCTTTCGGTGTTGCTACCGTTTCTTTTAACGAAAAATAGGTTATTTATCGTCTGGACGGCGATGAAGACAAAGGAAATTCTTATATGGTTGCGAAGGCTTGTCCTGACTTGTAAGACTAATTTGCCACTGATACTCCCTCTAACTATTTCCCCTTTTTTTAGAAGATTAAACCTCTTTTTGTTAAACAATTTTTTTAATCCTACCATTTTTGGCTTATTTTAGCTCTGACTCGATGAAACGGCAGGAGAAAATTTATTTCCCCCTTGTTTATCGAGTCAAAGGATCTTTCAGCTATGCTGAAAGCCGTAAGAAGCTGTTGTTTCTCACGAGATGAGCAAAAAAACAACATAGGCTGTTAAAAAAATTGCATAAATTCCCGCACTTCTTTTTTAGTAAAGCCTTAAAGCGTCCTTGATAATCCTATATGTCAAAAATTTGTACTTTATGGTGCGTCCTTGAAATAGTTATGTATTTAGGATATATTCTTAATGGATTATTTTTAATTTTTCGTAGTGAAATCCTTATAAATGTAAGGATCAGGAAAAATTAACACTCGGGTTTAGTGAACAAGGTATTTATATAGAACACAGGTGTTTGTGCTTGCAATCATCTTCTTCCGTGTTGAAGTGGAGTGTCCTAGAAATATGAAAAAATGGAGGACTGTCGATGTCTAAACGTTATGCGGTCATCCTAGCCGCGGGTCAAGGGACAAGGATGAGGTCAAAGTTATACAAGGTTTTACACCCTGTTTGTGGAAAACCGATGGTGCAACATGTCGTCGATCAAGTAGCGAAGCTAGATATTGACCATATCGTTACAATCATAGGGCATGGTGCAGATTTAGTGAAATCCCAACTTGGCGAACAGTGCAGCTATGCATTGCAGGAGGAACAGCTTGGTACCGCCCATGCGGTAATGCAGGCGCAAGAATTATTGGCAAATAAGGAAGGCGTTACGCTCGTTGTATGCGGTGATACCCCTTTAATTAAAGCAGAAACAATGGAGGCTCTGTTTAAACAGCATGAAGAACAAAAAGCAAAAGCTACCGTATTAACGGCCAATGCTACGGACCCAACTGGATATGGACGACTTATCCGCAATGAACAAGGGCTAGTGGAAAAAATTGTCGAGCATAAGGATGCTTCAGAATCGGAGCGAGAAGTAAAGGAAATTAATACTGGTACATATTGCTTTGATAACCAAGCATTGTTTGCAGCTTTGAAAAATGTTTCGAATGAAAATGTGCAGGGTGAATACTATTTGCCAGATGTGATTGAAATTTTGAAAAATGCTGGAGAGGTCGTGACTGCATACCAAACGGAGGATTTTGAAGAGACGTTGGGGGTTAATGACCGAGTTGCTTTATCACAAGCAGAGACGATTATGAAAAAGAGAATTAATGAAGCGCATATGCGAAATGGCGTGAGCATTATCGACCCGAATAATACATACATCGGTGCGGATGTTGAAATCGGAGCTGATACTATTATTCGACCGGGAACTGTTCTTTCAGGGAAGACGAGCATTGCGTCTGACTGCATGATTGGACCAAATAGCGAGATTTCAGATTGTCAGGTTGGAGAAGGTACGGTGATTCGTCAATCTGTCGCCCATGACAGTTTAATTGGCAACCATGTCAATATAGGTCCATTTGCCCATATTCGCCCGCAATCTACTATTCATGATGAAGTAAAAATCGGCAATTTTGTAGAAATTAAAAAGACCGTTTTCGGAAAAGGAAGCAAGGCGTCCCATTTGAGTTATATTGGGGATGCTGAAGTTGGTCAGGATGTGAATATTGGTTGCGGATCAATTACGGTTAATTATGATGGCAGAAATAAGTTTTTAACAAAAATTGAAGACGGAGCCTTTATTGGCTGTAATTCCAACTTGGTTGCTCCTGTTACAGTCGGAGCGGGGGCGTATGTTGCAGCTGGTTCAACGGTGACGCAGGATGTACCTGCAAAGGCATTGGCGATTGCCAGAACACGACAAGTGAACAAGGAAGGCTATGTGGACAAATTAAATAAATTTAAATAGGTACCAAAAGAAGCTGATTGAAGTAATACAGTAAGCCAAAAAAGAAAAGCAATTGGAGGTTCATCATGCCAAATCAATATTTAGACCCGAATTTAAAGGTATTTACGTTAAATTCAAACCCGGAGCTTGCAAGGGATATTGCGAAAGTCATCGGTGTAGAATTAGGAAAGTGTTCTGTTCAACGTTTTAGCGATGGCGAAATTCAAATTAACATTGAAGAAAGCATTCGTGGTTGTGATGTGTTTGTGATCCAATCAACAAGCTCTCCAGTAAACGAGCATTTAATGGAGTTGCTTATTATGATCGATGCTTTAAAAAGAGCGTCAGCAAAAACCATTAACATTGTTATGCCTTATTATGGTTACGCTAGGCAAGATCGTAAAGCTCGTGCCCGTGAACCAATTACAGCGAAATTAACAGCTAATCTACTTGAAACAGCTGGAGCAACTCGCGTAATTACGCTAGATTTACATGCTCCACAAATTCAAGGTTTCTTTGATATTCCGACGGATCATTTAATGGGAGTACCAATTTTAGCTGATTATTTCGATAGCAAGGACCTTGGAGGGGACATTGTTATTGTATCGCCTGATCACGGCGGTGTTACTCGTGCTCGTAAAATGTCAGACCGCTTAAAAGCTCCAATTGCGATTATTGATAAACGTCGACCTAAGCCAAATGTGGCAGAGGTAATGAATATTGTCGGAAATATCGAAGGCAAGGTCGCAATCTTAATTGATGATATTATTGATACGGCTGGAACAATTACTTTGGCTGCAAATGCATTAGTAGAGAACGGGGCGCTCGCTGTATACGCATGCTGTACCCACCCAGTCTTATCTGGACCAGCGATTGACCGAATCGAAAATTCGAAAATCAAAGAATTAGTGGTGACGAACTCCATTGCCTTGCCAGAAGAAAAATTGACAGGTAAAATTAAACAATTATCAGTGGCTGCTTTAATCGGGGAAGCGATTATTCGCGTTCACGAAGATCAATCAGTTAGTACTTTATTTGATTAATAAATGTTTGAGGCTTGCGAAAAAGCAAGCCTTTCCGTCTACATGTAAATAATCAGGCTGTCGACAAATGGCTTCTTTTTTCTTTCACAAAGAAATTAAGCTTCGATATGAGAGTAGCATATAAAGAAAAAACTGCTTTTGAGTCATCCCCCTTTTACTTTATGAAAAAATTTCTACGCAGCATCATTCATTCCATAATGATGTTTATTCCTGACTTATTATGGGCATTTTTTATAGAAGAGAGTAAACTTCGTAAACCGAGGTTTTTAGAAGATTCTCTAGAAATGGATCTAACAATAAGGAAGGGGATTATTGAAATGAATACAGTGCTGCGGGCCGTTGAAAGAACGGAGTTTAGGAATTCTGCTTTAACGAAATTAAGAAATGAAGGAAACATTCCGGCCGTTGTTTATGGAAACAAATTAGAGTCGAAACCCATATACATAAATGGGGCGGATTTTATAAAGACGATGCGTGAGGTTGGAAGAAATGGAGTTTTTCCATTAGACTTAAATGGACAAAAAATAAATGTTATTTTAAGTGACTATCAGGCGGATGCGATTAAGAATGAAATTGTTCATGCTGATTTGCGGGCTGTAGATATGAATAAAGAAATTCAAGCGGATGTGAGAATTGCTCTAGTAGGTGAAGCGGCAGGAGTCAAGGATGGGGGCGTTTTGCAGCAATCGTTGCATGAGGTTTCTGTAACGGCGACACCGTCAAATATTCCACAAGTCATTGAGGTAGATATTTCAAGTCTTGAAGTTGGCGAAACCATTACAGTAGCTGATTTGAATGCTGAAAATTTTGAAATTGATCACGATTCGGAGCAAACCGTTGCCTCCATTCTTCCGCCAAAAGTGGAAGAAGAGATAAACTCTGGAGAAGAACAAGAGGATGGCGTTCCTGCTCAGGAAGAGGGAAGAGAAACAGAAGCTGAATCAGCGGGAGAGTAAGGAAGAAGAATGAAGGGACTGGCCAAAAAAGGCCAGCCCCTTAACGTGCATTGATTGCTTAGAATAAGCTTGTGAGGGTGAAGAATGATGAAGCTAATTGTGGGATTGGGGAATCCAGGAAAGCAATATGAAAAGACAAGGCATAATATCGGTTTTGAAGTCATTGACGAGCTGGCGAAGAGGTTGCAAATTCCCCTTGCTCAATCAAAGCACAAAGGACTTTACGGGATTGGAAATGTGCGCGGAGAAAAAGTGGTTTTATTAAAACCATTAACATATATGAACTTATCTGGCGAATCAGTCAGACCCTTGATGGATTATTATCAAATTGAGGTTGAAGATTTAATCGTCATTTATGATGATCTAGATCTTCCGGTGGGCAGAATACGCTTGAGACAGAAGGGCAGTGCTGGAGGACATAATGGCATAAAATCTATTATTGCTCATTTAGGCACACAGGAATTTAATAGAATACGAGTAGGGATTAATCGGCCAACAAACGGGCAGCCTATTACAGATTATGTGTTAGGGCGTTTTACAAAAGAGGAGCAAGAGCAGCTTGAAGTCGTTATTCAAAAATGTTCAGAGGCCTGCGAAGCTACCTTGGAAAAACCCTTTCTTCAAGTGATGAATGACTTTAATCAATAATTAATTAGAGTTTGGTAAAATAATCTGATATAAGTCCTGAATAAGTACCTTTTAAATCGTTCATAATAAAATATAGAATGGTTTAAAAGGGAGGGCTATACGTGGCTCTAAAATATTATTGTCGTCATTGTGGAGTCCAGATGGGCAAGATTGATGATATATCAGTTGATATGGAGAGACTAGGACTCCATAAGCTAACCAATGAGGAAAGAATGGAAATGGTCTCTTATGATTTAACGGGAGATGTGCATATTAAATCAATATGTGAAGATTGCCATGAATCGTTGGAACGAAACCCGGCTTTTTATCAAAATGATTATCTCATTCATTAATACAAGCTTTGGACTTTTTATCCAAAGCATTTTTCTGTTTTGATTTTTGCAATTATTTTTTATTTTTGGCTTTGTTAAACAGAACGGTTGATAAAACTTGTTTGAGCAAAATAGTTTCACAGCTCCTATTTTTTACAAGGAATAGGAATTTTACTATAAAGATATTTTCCAGTAGACATGGGAGGAGGAGCCTTGTGTTAGGTCTTAAACAGCTTTTTACAGGACAGGATGATATTCGCTCGGTTATTGCAGGCGTTCAAGAAGGGCTTAAGGAACAATTGGTTGCGGGTCTATCAGGCTCTGCAAGAACGGTATTTTTAGCATCCGTTTATAATGAAACGAAGAAGCCTTTATTGATTGTGACTTACAATCTATTACAGGCTCAAAAGCTATATGATGATCTTACTCAGCTCGTTGATGAAGATGAGGTGTTTTTATATCCGGCCAATGAATTAATTGCGGCGGAAATGAGTGTCGCCAGTCCGGAATTAAGAGCCCAGCGCATAGATGTATTAAATTATTGGAGTCAGTATGATGAGGGAATCATTATTGTCCCGATTTCAGGTCTACGAAAGATTGTTCCTTCTAAGTCATTGTGGAAGGAACAACAAATTACTTTGAAGGTCGGAGAAGATATTGATATTGAGGCTCAGTTATTACAATTTGTTGAAATGGGATATGTTCGTTCAGAGATGGTATCATCCCCAGGGGAATTTAGCATCCGGGGTGGAATTATTGACATCTATCCATTAACCGAGGCAGATCCGATTCGCCTTGAATTGTTTGACACTGAGATTGAATCAATTCGATATTTTTCCCTTGAGGACCAGAGGTCTCGCGATAAATTAGGGGAGATACTCATTGGACCGGCGACGGAAACCCCGTTTCAAAAAGAGCATTATGAGCAGGTTGCGAATAAGCTTGAAGCAGGTTTAGGTAAAAGCTTAAAAAAGATAAAGGATGAAAAAGCGAAAATTGCTCTTACACAAAATATAAATCATGAAATTGAGCAATTGAGAAACCGGCAAAAACCGGAGCAGCTCTTTAAGTATCTTTCGTTGGCCTATGACCAGTCTAATAGTCTATTGGACTATTTACCGCAAAATGCTCTAATCTTTGTCGATGAAATTAGTAGAGTTCAGGAAATGAATGATTCCCTGGATAAAGAAGAGGCAGAATGGTATTTCAGTCTTCTTAGTGAAGGAAAGATTATTCATGATTTGATGATCAGTCATCAAATTCAATCAAGGATGCAAAAGGTAAAGCATCCGCTCATTTATATGTCTTTGTTTTTAAGGCATGTTCCAAATACAAATCCACAAAATATTATCAATATATCCTGTAAGCAAATGCAAAATTTCCATGGACAAATGCATGTTCTGAAAAGTGAAATTGAAAGGCTGAAAAAAGGAAATTATGCGGTAGTATTTCTCGGTGCGGATGAAAAGCGGGTAGATAAGCTGGAGCGCGTACTGGAGGACTATGAAATTGACGCAGTTGTAGTTCGTGAAAGCCAATTATTGGCAGCTGAAAAAGTACAAATAATGGAGGGCGATCTGCAAACAGGATTTGAACTCCCTATTCAAAAGATAGCGGTCATAACAGAAGAGGAGCTTTTTAATCGTAAGCCGAAAAAAACGCGCCGACGCCAACAGAAGCTATCTAACGCTGAGCGGATTAAGAGCTATTCGGAGCTTAAAATTGGAGATTATGTTGTTCATGTGAACCATGGGATTGGTAAATATTTAGGAATTGAAACGTTAGAAATAAATGGAATTCATAAAGACTATCTTCATATCCGTTATCAAGGTAGTGATAAGCTTTATGTTCCAGTTGAACAAATTGACTTGGTTCAAAAATATGTTGCTTCGGAAGGCAAGGAACCGAAAGTTTATAAGTTAGGCGGGAATGATTGGAAAAAGGTTAAGAGCAAGGTTCAATCGTCTGTTCAAGACATAGCCGATGACTTAATAAAGCTTTATGCCGAGAGAGAGGCTTCCAAAGGGTATGCCTTTTCACCAGACGGTGATATGCAAAGGGAGTTTGAAGCATCTTTCCCTTATCAAGAAACAGAGGATCAGCTTCGCTCCATTCAGGAAATTAAAAGGGACATGGAAAAGGAACGTCCAATGGATCGATTGCTATGCGGCGATGTCGGTTATGGAAAAACAGAGGTGGCGATCCGTGCGGCATTTAAAGCGATTGCAGATGGAAAGCAAGTAGCCATTCTTGTCCCTACTACAATTCTGGCACAACAGCATTACGAAACGATGCGTGAGAGATTTCAGGATTATCCGATTGAGATAGGTTTATTAAGTCGCTTTAGAACAAAGAAGCAACAAACAGAAACCATTAATGGATTAAAAAATGGAACAATTGACGTTGTTGTTGGAACCCATCGTCTCCTTTCAAAAGGGATTACGTATCGGGATTTGGGCCTGCTTATTATTGACGAGGAGCAGCGTTTTGGCGTGTCGCATAAAGAGAAAATCAAGCAGTTAAAAACAAATGTCGATGTTCTCACCTTAACGGCAACACCAATACCAAGAACCTTGCATATGTCGATGCTTGGGGTGCGTGATCTATCCGTTATTGAGACTCCTCCAGAAAATCGTTTCCCCGTGCAGACGTATGTGATGGAGTATAACGGGGGGCTAGTCAGAGAAGCAATTGAACGAGAGTTAGCTCGGAATGGTCAAGTATACTTCCTTTACAACCGTGTTGAGGATATTGAGCGCAAGGCGGAGGAAATATCAATGCTTGTGCCAGATGCTCGGGTAACGTATGCTCACGGTCAAATGACAGAAAACGAGCTGGAATCCGTCATGCTTGGGTTTTTGGCAGGGGAATTTGATGTTCTTGTCAGCACGACGATTATTGAGACAGGGGTCGACATTCCGAATGTGAATACGCTCATTGTTTTTGATGCAGATCGAATGGGGTTATCTCAGCTTTATCAGCTCCGTGGGCGTGTCGGGCGTTCCAACCGTGTCGCCTATGCTTACTTTACGTATCGTAAGGATAAGGTGCTAACGGAGGTTGCTGAGAAAAGGCTTCAAGCAATTAAAGAATTTACGGAGTTAGGATCCGGCTTTAAAATTGCGATGCGCGATTTATCGATCAGAGGAGCTGGAAACATCTTAGGTGCCCAACAGCATGGATTTATTGACTCAGTAGGTTTCGATCTTTATTCTCAAATGCTGAAAGAGGCTATCGAGGAACGTAAAGGTGAATTTGAAAAGGTGGAGAGAGAGCAAAGCGTGGAAGTGGATTTAGAAATTGATGCCTATATCCCAGATACGTATATTGCTGATGGGCACCAAAAAATAGAGATGTATAAACGATTCCGTGGCGCAACAACGTTGGAAGAAGTTCAAGAACTGCAGGAAGAAATGATCGATCGGTTTGGAGAGTACCCAGAGGAAGTCTCTTATTTATTCCAAATTGCAGAGATTAAAGCGCATGCGATTATGGTGGGTGTGGAATCGATTAAACAAGTAAAGGATGAAGTCACGATTCTGTTATCTGAACAGGAAAGCGCTCGAATTAATGGGCAAAAAATCTTTGAAATTAGTAATCAATTCCGACGAATGGTTGGTTTGGGCATGGAAGGCAATCGATTGAAAATGGTTCTTCATATAAAAGGAGTCGAAGTTGCTCATTGGCTTCAGGCTGCTTTTACAATGGTCCAAGGTCTCCAGGAGGCAAAGCGAGATGAGGAAAAAACGGTCTCATAATATAGCGGCGATTTTTAATATGTATGAGGGCGAATTTATATAGTTGCGGGTATTAAACTGGAAAAATGGGCCTGTCCTTTCGTTTTATTTCAAGAAACCAAGGGTAAAGAGAATCATAATGGAATATTTTCACTCTGATGGAAGAAATACTAAACAGGAGAAAAAATATTTGTTTGTGTATAGAACTTTCCAGATGAAAGATACTAAGTTCAAACATGGCAAAGATTTCACATCCGTTGAAGTCATGCTTGTACTACAAAATCATCAGATGAAAGTGAGGCAACATTGGATGAAAGCAACTGGTATTGTTCGTCGAATCGATGATTTGGGTCGTGTCGTGATCCCGAAAGAAATTCGCAGAACACTTCGCATTCGTGAAGGGGACCCACTAGAAATATTCGTTGACCGCGATGGAGAAGTCATTTTAAAAAAATATTCTCCTATTAGTGAACTAAGCGACTTTGCTAAAGAATATGCAGAAGCACTGTTTGATAGTTTAGGAAATCCCGTTTTAATCTGTGACAGAGATGCTTATATTGCGGTAGCAGGGAGTTCAAAGAAGGATTATTTAAATAAGAATATCAGTGACCTTATGGGAAAAACAATGGAAGAACGAAGCTCTGTTTTAAAAACAAGTCAAGGGGAAGTTTCGCTTGTTGATGGAAATGAAGAAACGGTGACATCTTATACAGTTGGTCCGATCATCGCGAATGGAGATCCAATAGGGGCAGTTGTCATCTTCTCAAAAGAAAAAACATTAGGTGAGGTTGAACAAAAAGCAGTAGAAACGGCGGCAGGATTCCTTGCACGCCAAATGGAGTCGTAATTTTGAGGTAGCTGTAGTTCAAAGATTTATCATGATTTATTCGGATTAGTTGCACGAATGGTTTTCGCAAAATCTACACTCAGCAAAGGGTGCGTGACAGGCACGAAATAAGTCAAATCATGCAACATAGCCAATTTTGAAAAAGGTAGCGTGTTATAATGCTACCTTTTTTTGTGGTTAAGGAAAGCAAAGTCGTTTGTTTATGGGAACTCTTTTCATTATTGTCGAATTTAATATTTAGTTCTAGAATCCTTTGATGTTATCCTAAAACAGGAATTCCATATGCACCCTCTCTACTTTTGCTCATCATGTTTCGAGTCTATGCTATAATACAGTCAATTCATTCTCTTTTATAAGTGTGTCGGAAGGAGTTGTGCTTGTGCAGCCCGCACAACAATCAAGGCTTTTAGTGAGAGGAGCATTCGTCTTAGCGATTGCTGCTTTATTAACGAAAATATTGAGTGCAGTATATCGAGTCCCTTTTCAAAATATCGTCGGGGATACAGGTTTTTACATATATCAGCAGGTTTACCCAATTTATGGGGTAGCCCTTGTGCTAGCAACAACAGGTTTTCCAGTTATTTTATCTAAGCTGTACACGGAGCAAAAAAGTCAGTTGGAAAAGCAACGTTTAATGGTCGTATCAACTATTTTCTTTTTTGTTATCGGTGCTGCTATGTTTCTTTTCCTTTATTATGGGGCAGAAACAATTGCTCGTTTTATGGATGATCCACAGCTTGCTCTTTTGATTCGGGTCATATCTGTTGTCTTTTTAATTATGCCAATCGCAGCGATGCTAAGAGGTTATTATCAGGGAGAGGGAAATATGGTTCCGACTGCTTACTCGCAGGTCGGGGAGCAGTTTGTTCGCGTCGCAACTATTTTAATTACCGCCGTGATGTTCATGAGAGCTGGATCTAGTCTTTATGAAGTTGGGGCTGGGGCGGTATTTGGCTCGGTTACGGGGGGAATCGTTGGAGTTGTTATTTTACTTGCTTTCATATGGATAAAAAAAGATTTTGACGTGTTTCGATTGAAGGAGTCGGGTCGTTTATTCAAATATAAGGAAGTTTTGGCACTCTTAAAAGTTTTAGTGATACAAGGCTTTGCCATCTGTATCAGCAGTATGCTTTTACTGTTAATGCAATTAGCTGATTCTTTGAACTTGTATTCGCTACTCATATCGACTGGCATAAATGGAGAAGATGCTAAAGGAATAAAGGGCATTTATGACAGGGGACAGCCGCTCATTCAGCTTGGGACGGTAGTGGCAACGTCGATGTCCCTTTCGCTAGTCCCCTTAATAGCAAGCGAGCGCATGAGAAATAGTGTGGAGACGCTTAAGCAGCATATCCAATTAGCGATTCGCGTCAGCTTTGTTGTTGGGCTGGGTGCCACTGTTGGTTTAATGGCGATTATGGAGCCAACCAATACTATGCTGTTTGAAAACAGTGAGGGCTCTGGAGTTCTATCAATCATTACAATCACGATATTGCTTAGCTCCATTATTATGACGCTCATTGCTATTTTTCAAGGCTTGGGAGAAACGGTTTTTCCAGCGATTGCTGTTCTCGTTGGCTTTGTTTGTAAATATTCCTTTAATCTTATGCTAATTCCAACCTATGGTACAACGGGCGCAGCGTGGGCTTCTAATCTGAGCCTTGCCGCAGTGTTGCTCATTCTCTTTTTTCGGATGAGAAGGAAAAGAAAAGGAAGGATGAATTTCTTACCATTAACAGCGAGAGCCCTGACCGCAGCAGCAGTGATGTATATCGTCTTACATGGCTTTTTGTCGATTACAGATTTTATGTATGCCTTTGGTCATCCACGCTTAATTGCCACAATGCAATCGTTAGCTGCAGTGGTTTTAGGGGCCTTTACTTATTTATTGGTGATTATCAGGACAAAGGTGTTTTCAATAGAAGAATTAACATTACTTCCTTTTGGAAGTAAAATCATGCATTTATTCCCACCAAAAAGAAATAGGAGATGAAGAGCGCTTTGAATAAAATCGTGATTATTGGGCTGGGCGCCGGTACCCTAGAGCAATTACCATTAGGGATTTATCGGTTCCTAACTAAAGCTGAAAACGTGTTTTTACGGACAAGAGAGCATCCAGTTGTCAAAGAACTGGAGACGGAAGGTTATATCTTTCCATCCTTTGACGATACATACGAAAAGCATAATTCCTTTGAAGCGGTGTATGAAGAGATTTGTGATCGGTTGTTTCAGCTTGCAGAACAGCAGTCTATTGTTTATGCTGTTCCAGGTCATCCTCTTGTTGCTGAGCGCACGGTGCAATTGCTATTAGAAGGCTGCGAAGGACGCGGGATCGAAGTTGAAATAGGCGGTGGGCAAAGCTTTCTCGATCCGCTATTTCAGGCGGTAAAAGTAGATCCGATTGAAGGGTTTCAACTCCTTGATGCAACAAGCTTGCATAAGGATGAACTGGAACTACGGCAGCATATGATTATCGGGCAAGTATATGATAGCTTTATGGCATCGGAAGTTAAGCTGACACTCATGGAGAAGCTTCCGGATGACTATGAAGTTTATATTGTGACTGCGGCAGGGGGCAAAGAGGAGCAGATAACGAAGATCCCCCTATATGAATTAGATCGAGAAGTGTCCCTCAATAATTTAACATCAGTTTATGTCCCGCCTGTTAAGAGTGAGGAAGTTCTATATAAGCAATTTTCAAAGCTGCGTCAAATTATTGCTGAATTGCGCGGTCCAAACGGTTGTCCTTGGGATAAAGAACAGACGCATCATTCTTTGAAAAAGTATTTGATTGAAGAAAGTTATGAATTAATTGAAGCGATAGATGAAGAGGACATCGATCATATGATTGAAGAATTAGGGGATGTGCTTCTTCAAGTGATGCTCCATGCACAAATTGGTGAAGATGACGGTTTTTTCTCGATCGATGATGTGATTGCAGCGATAAGTGAGAAAATGGTGAGACGCCATCCTCATGTGTTTGCTGATAGTCAAGCAGACACTGCTGAGGATGTGGTGAAGAATTGGCAAGAGATTAAAAAAGCGGAAAAAGGGAAAGAATCGGTCACATTGCATTTAGAAGAGATGGGAAAGCATTTGCCAAATACGTTAAGGGCTTATGAACTTCAAAAAAGGGCAGCTAAAGTTGGTTTTGACTGGGAGAATGTCGAAGATGCGTTTTTGAAAGTAAGAGAAGAACTTGAGGAATTCGAGGAAGAAATGAAGGGAAATTCTTCGGAGCGCTTGATGCAAGAGTTTGGTGACCTGCTTTTTGCTTTTATTAATGTGGCACGTTTCTATAAAATAAACCCTGAGGAAGCTTTGTTTCATACCAATCAAAAATTTATTCGTCGATTCACATATGTTGAAGAAAGGGCGAAAGAAAATGGCAAAGATTTTGCCGATTATACCTTAATGGAATTGGATGCGTTTTGGAATGAGGCCAAAAGCAAAGAGTTGTAAGATGGACGATAATGACATGAATAAATACAAATAGGAGAGTGAAGGGTATGCGCTTAGATAAATTTTTAAAGGTTTCCCGACTAATAAAGCGAAGAACGTTGGCGAAGGAAGTAAGTGATCAGGGACGAATTACCATTAATGGACAGGTAGCAAAGGCGAGTTCAACAGTGAAAGTCGGCGATGAGCTTGCCGTTCGCTTTGGACAAAAGCTTGTAACCGTTAAGATTGAGCGGCTTCAAGAAACCGTAAGGAAAGAAGATGCGGCTGCAATGTACTCTGTCGTAAAAGAGGAAAAAGTAGAAAGCTAAGATGCTCTTTATGCGAATCGGGAGTCTGCTCCCATTCGCTTAGTCTTTAAGCAAAAGGCTAAGTTATATGTCGGGTTGATTTTTGACTCATTTCGTTAGACCCCTTGGTTTCGCAGAAATTATTCAAAGATAGCTTTAGAAACAATTCTGTTTAAAAAAGTACAATGTCTCGTTCATAGGGAACGCTAAAGCTTGTTCTATTACTTGCTGTTCCTTCATACACTTGTACAAATGTGTATTTGTAAAAAGCGAGGGATGAGAAATGAGTCAATATCACGATATGAACACGACAAAGGGACCCGCAAAAGAGCATGATGTCATCATGAGAGGAAGAAAGCTCGTCGATATTACGGGTGTAAAGCAAGTGGAGAGTTTTGATAACGAGGAATTTTTGCTAGAGACTGTTATGGGCTTTTTAGCAATAAGAGGACAAAATTTACAAATGAAAAACCTTGATGTCGACAAAGGGATTGTTTCATTAAAAGGGAAGGTATATGATCTTGTCTATCTTGATGAACAGCATGGGGAGAAGGCTAAGGGCTTCTTTAGCAAGTTGTTCCGATGACACTGTCAACACAATTTTTAACGATGCTTGCCATGATTGGAATGGGGAGTTATTTTGGAGCTTCGTTGGATACGTACAACCGTTTTCTTCAACGTTCGAAGAGAAAAAGATGGATTGTTTTTTGTCATGATATCCTTTTCTGGTTTCTTCAAGGATTGTCGATTTTTTATGTGCTTTTTCTAGTAAATAAAGGAGAGCTGAGGTTTTATATCTTTCTAGCCCTTTTATGCGGCTTTGCTGCTTACCAAAGTTTATTAAAAGAAGGATATTTACGATTGCTAGAGATTGTCATTTCCATGGTAATCTCTATTTATCGGTTTTTTGTAAAAATGATTCGCATTTTAATTTTTCGTCCCATTTATTCTTTAGTAATGCTTTTATTTTCTTTAATGCTGATGGGAGGAAAAGGACTTTTAGCACTTGCGCAAGGGTGTGGAAAGGTACTATTATTCATTGTACAAGTATTATTGAAGCCATTTGAGTGGATTTTAAAGCTATTTTGGAATTTATTGCCGAAAAAGATTAAAAAATTGGTCGAGAAGTTATATAATTATTTTGCAGGAATTTTTCATAAAAGCAAGAATACCATTAACAAGCTAATTTTTAAATTGAAAAAAATAAAAAAATAACGGTCATGATAAATCAGGAGGTGTGAAAATGAGTGTGATCAAGAAACAGAGAGTAACTAAGTTCCAGTCAGAGTATGTTAAACAGCATGAAAGAAATGAAGTCAGTGCATCGAGAAGAAGAAAATTATTGATTCGGCGATTAGCTATGTTCTTTGTACTAGCATCTGTTATTTCTTATTTTATGATCTCTACACTCATTTCACAGGCCTCTTCTTTAGAAGAAATAAAAGTAGAACAACAACAGTTAAACGAAGAGCTTGCTGGATTAAAGAAAAAGGAAATGATCCTCAAGGAAGAGATTGTTAAGCTTAATGATGATGAATATATTGCGAAACTGGCAAGAAAAGATTATTTCTTATCAGAAGAGGGAGAAGTTATTTTTAATATCTCAGAGGAAAAAGAGGAAAAAGCTTCAGAATAACCCGTCTTATTGACACTCTTTTTTCCTTTTCTGTATAATATATAGTAGTGTACAATTCCATTACTCTGTCTTTGGCAAGTGGAAGTTGGCCGTAGTATGACTTTTTAAATTCTTAAGGAGGAAAATTTTTTTTATGTCAATCGAAGTAGGCAGCAAGTTACAGGGAAAAGTAACAGGCATTACTAATTTTGGGGCGTTTGTAGAATTATCAGAGGGTTCAACGGGGCTTGTTCATATTAGTGAGGTCGCAGACAATTATGTAAAAGATATCAATGACCATCTTAAAGTAGGTGACCAAGTAGAAGTTAAGGTCATCAATGTGGAAAAGGATGGCAAGATCGGTCTCTCAATTAAAAAAGCTGTAGATAAGCCTGAAAGAAGCACGCGACCTGAAAAAAGCTTTAAAGGTGGCGGTGATGCAAGAGGTTCAGTAGGACGTTCCCGACAAGGAAGAACAAATGATAATCGCGCTACAAAAGAATCATTTGAATCAAAAATGGCTCGTTTCTTAAAGGATAGTGAAGACCGCCTATCTTCTTTAAAACGTAACACAGAATCGAAACGTGGCGGAAGAGGCGCTAGAAGAGGCTAACTTGCTGCTGAATTAAAATATAGATCGGTTTTTAACATTATAAGAACAAGTAAAAGAGCATCCACTAGGCTGCTCTTTTTTTGATCGTAGATTAGTTTAAATGAAAATAGTCTTAAATGTAAAATTCCACAACGATTCTCAATCCCCGCACTAATCTAATTCGCAACGCTGAGCTCTCTCTCAATTGCGTGTGAGGAACACTTTGTCGTTTTTTTCAACCAGTTTTATAAAAATCGAGTATCTAACGATAACATGATATGTTCTCATGGCGTCCGGATTATTGAACTTCTTTGACGCTTATTTTTTTGGTTTCCAATTGAACTTGAGTACAAAATACTATTCATTACGTATAAATCATCAAATTGTTTGCTCACTCACCATCATTAGTCATATCAGGAGAGTAGATAGGCAAGCAATTTGTTTCCTTTTCGTACATTAACGTGAATGGAGTCGAAAGAAAAATATAGGCATGTTCGCGATTTTGACAAACTTCTAAGAAGGCCCTCTTTTATAATAATCAGCAACACATAAATTTCGCCATCCATAAATACCTGAACAGTTGTCGTCATTTCCTGGTTCAATCAATAAAACCTCATAAGCAAAGATGGGATAAATTATTAAAAATAGTAAGGAGTGTAGTTGTTATGGACAAGACAGTAAAGACATTGATCGAACCAGTAAGCGGTTTGAATTTAAACAACAAAGCGAAGCTTGACGTGTCTTCAGGAATAAGAAAGCTGCTACAAAAATTAGAAGCCTTCTTTTTAAAGAAGGGATATATTTTGTTCGTAATAGGCTTCCTACTTGGACGAGCTCTTATTCTATCAACACTTACCCCGTTTATTCTCCCGTTTTTTGCAGCGGTGTATGTCATCAGAAAGGAAAGGGCCCCAATCGCTCTTGTAGGGTTGGTTGTTGGAGCAGCTACATTATCAGTACTAGATGCTACATATGCTTTTGGCAGTACCGTGTTTTTTTTATTTCTCTTTCGTGTCGCCCTTAATTGGTTGAAGCAGGAGGTTAAAGCGCTTCCGTTTTTTGTATTTGCTACGATTATAATAAGCAAATTGGCGAAAAGTTTTATGGTTACGGGACAAATTTCTTTGTTTGATGGAATGATGGCTGGGGTAGAGGCAAGTTTGGGCTTTATATTAACCCTTATTTTTTTACAAAGCATTCCTCTTATTTTGGCCAATAAGAGAAGGCAGACATTAAAAACGGAGGAGGTTGTTTGTCTCATCATTATGCTAGCCTCCATTATGACAGGAACAATTGGCTGGTCTGTCTACGATTTGTCACTGGAGCATATCACTTCACGCTATTTAGTACTTGTTTTTGCATTTGTTGCAGGAGCTACTGTTGGTTCCACGGTTGGGGTTGTTACGGGTCTCATTTTTAGTCTTGCAAATGTATCAAGCTTTTATCATATGAGTCTACTAGCTTTTGCAGGTTTATTAGGCGGTTTGCTCAAGGAAGGTAAAAAAATAGGCGTCGTCATTGGTTTGTTTATTTCTACTTTATTGATTGGGATGTATGGTGAAGGTAGCGGTAATCTTGATAAAACCCTTTTAGAATCAGCGGCAGCGATGATTTTATTTCTTCTGACCCCTCAGGGGTTAACATCAAAATTGGCGAAATATATACCAGGGACACCAGAATATGCCGCAGAACAGCAGCATTATATGAGAAAAATGCGGGATGTAACTGCCCAAAGAGTAGAGCAGTTTTCATCTGTTTTTCAAGCTTTATCAAATAGTTTCGCCTCTTATGACGAGTTATCTGAACGGGATGATCCGGAAAGTCGAGAGCTTGACTACTTCTTGAGCAATGTGACAGAAAAGACATGTCAAATGTGTTTTAAAAAGGAGCACTGTTGGGCACGCAACTTTAATACAACCTATGATTATATGAAGGAAATTATGCATGAAATGGATCAAAATGATGGAACTATTTCACCAAAGCTAGCACGGGATTGGGGGAAGCATTGTACGAAATCTCAAAAAGTAATGAACACGATCCAACAGGAGCTTACACTATTTCAAGCGAATCAAAAGTTAAAAAAACAAGTTCAAGAAAGTAGAAGGCTCGTAGCTGACCAATTATTAGGTGTGTCCACGGTGATGGGAGACTTTGCAAAGGAGATTCAAAGGGAGAGAGATAATCATCATAAACAAGAAGAACAAATTTATGAAGCCCTTCAGGAATTTGGGATTCATATTGAGCATGTTGAGATATATAGTCTTGAACATAGCAATGTAGATATTGATATGACCATTCCCTATTGCAATGGCCACGGGGAGTGTGAGAAGCTAATTGCCCCTGTTTTGTCAGATATTTTAGGGGAGACGATCATTGTTAATTCTGAGGAATGTTCCACTTATCCGAACGGTTTCTGTCATGTCACATTTCGTTCGGCTAAGGCATTTACGATTGAAACAGGGGTAGCGCATGCCGCGAAGGATGGTGGTTTTATTTCCGGTGACAGCTACTCAATGATCAGTCTAAGTGGTGGCAAGCATGCCGTAGCGATCAGTGATGGCATGGGAAATGGGGAAAGAGCCCATATTGAAAGCAAGGAGACGCTAATGCTCTTACAAAAAATATTGCAATCGGGTATTGAGGAAAAACTCGCAATTAAATCGGTGAATTCAATTCTGTCCTTAAGAACAACAGATGAGATTTTTTCAACTTTAGATTTAGCAATGATCGATTTACAAGATGCATCTGCAAAATTTTTAAAAGTAGGCTCAATCCCAAGCTTTATTAAAAGAGGAAAAACTGTAAAAAAAATCCAATCAAGTAATTTGCCGATCGGAATCATTCATGAATTTGATGTAGAGGTTGTGACAGAACAACTAAAGGCTGGTGATTTGCTCATTATGATGAGCGATGGGGTATTTGAGGGGCCGAAGCATGTAGAGAATTATGATTTATGGATGAAGCGGAAAATTGGCGAGCTAGCAACAGATGATCCACAAGAAGTTGCAGATTTGATTATGGAAGAGGTGATCCGCTCGAGATCAAATATGATCGAGGACGATATGACGGTTGTCGTAACAAAAATTAAGCATAACACGCCAAAGTGGGCCACCATTCCAGTCCATAAATACCAGAAACAAGCATAAGGAAAGAGGGACAAAGGTGAGAGTGTCTTTGAAAAACTAAGAACATTATGAAATCAACTTATAAGAACAGGTATAATTGCTCCTTTTCATGACGAAAATGGTAACAACCTGAAATGAGGAGGAGAAAGTATGAATCCAGGTACGTTAAAACAAATCTTGTTGATTACAGATGGATGCTCCAACCAAGGGGAAGATCCGGTTGCGATGGCAGCCTTAGCTAAGGAACAAGGTGTAACCGTAAATGTAATTGGTGTGATGGAACAAGATACAATTGATGAGCAAGGAATGAAGGAAATAGAGGGAATTGCCATGTCTGGAGGTGGAGTCAGCCAAGTAGTTTATGCTCAAAGCTTATCGCAAACGGTCCAAATGGTGACGAGAAAAGCGATGACTCAAACGCTGCAGGGCGTGGTGAATAAGGAGCTGCAACAGATTTTGGGAAGCACAAAGACGATGGAGGATTTACCACCTGAGCAAAGAGGAGAAGTAATGGAAGTTGTTGATGAGCTTGGCGAAAATGTAAAATTGGAAGTATTGGTTCTGGTCGATACGAGTGCAAGCATGAAACATAAGCTGCCAACTGTTAAAGAAGCATTGCTCGACTTATCTTTAAGCCTAAATGCGCGTGCAGGGAATAATCAATTTGGCGTCTTTGTATTTCCCGGGAAAAAGAAAGATGTCGAAAAATTGCTCGATTGGACTCCTCAATTAGAATCGTTAACGAGTATTTTCCCAAAGCTCTCAACGGGAGGAATTACGCCGACAGGTCCTGCTATTCGTGAAGCACTTTCCTACTTTAGGAAAAAACGATCCTTAAGGAGTTTGTTATCTCGTGATGATGAACAGTTCTTTGAAGAATCTATGTAAAGTTCAATCGGGTACGATTATTGAAGGAAAATGGCATAAAAACCGCTATACGATTATAAAGGAATTAGGGTTTGGTGCAAATGGAATTGTTTATCTAGCACAATTTCATAATCAGAGGGTTGCTCTTAAAATGAGTGATAACGGAATGTCCATTACATCTGAGGTCAATGTCCTCAAGTCTTTTGCGAAGGTCCAAGGGTCATCCCTCGGGCCTTCTTTGATTGATGTAGACGATTGGACAGTCCGGCGTCAAACCATTTCATTTTATGCAATGGAATATATTGCTGGTCCTGATTTGTTAACATTTATCAAACAAAAGGGAACGGGTTGGATCGATGTATTGATGTTGCAGCTGCTGAGTGATTTGCACACGCTTCATGAAAAAGGGTGGGTGTTTGGCGATTTAAAACCCGAAAACTTGATAGTGATGGGCCCGCCTCCAAGAATCCGTTGTATTGATGTCGGCGGAACTACTATACAGGGCAGAGCAATAAAGGAATTTACAGAGTTTTATGACCGGGGTTACTGGGGACTTGGAACGCGTAAAGCAGAACCGACTTACGATTTATTTGCTGTTGCCATGATTTTGATTAATACAGCGTATCCGAAGAGATTCAATAAATCGACAGGTGGGGTTACCCAGTTGCAGGAGATGATTCGCCGAGCGAAGCCTCTTCAAAAGTATGAAGCAGTGATTGTAAATGCCTTACATGGTAAATATCAATCAGCCAAGGAAATGCGTTTCGATATGATTAGAAATTTGAACGAGCCAATTAAACATGCCCAGTCTTCTTATAGGAAGGGAAGTGCTAAACAGCCCATACAAAAATCGAGACAGTCTCAACATAAAAGAAAGGGAGGGTGGTTAGAGACGACGTTGATTGTGATGGTCATCTCTATTCTTTATATGATCTATATATATGGGCAAATAGGTTAAAAAGGTTAGAAAATTCAAAATAGGAGAACAAATGAAAAAGTATCATAAGAAAGTGCTAACCCCCATAAAAATTATTAAAATGTGCCCTGTTTAAATCGCTTCAGAAGAGTTGTATGTGCAAGTTCTTTAATGGTAAGCTTGTATAGATAAAATTTCATTGATGTGTTGTAAAAAGGAAGAGATTATTTTGGAAAGAAAAGTAAAAGCTTTTCTGAAAAAGCGACAATTTAATTTACAAAATAAAAGGATATTAATAGGGGTATCTGGTGGACCGGATTCGCTTGCTTTGCTTCATTTTTTGTGGCGTCAACAGGAACAATGGAATATCTATATTGTGGCGGCCCATGTTGACCATATGTTTCGAGGAGATGAATCGAAACAAGAAGCATTATTTGTAAAGGGTTTTTGTGAAGAAAGAAACATTCCTTTTGAAATGAAACAGATTAACGTCCAATCGTATATAGAAGAAACAGGGCGCAACCCGCAGGCGGCTGCTCGAGAGAAAAGATATGAATTTTTTGCGGAAGTGCTTGAAAAGCATCAGCTTTCGGTACTTGCTCTAGGCCATCATGGAGACGATCAAGTTGAAACAATATTAATGAGGTTAACAAGGGGAAGTACGGGGAAAGCTAGGTCTGGAATTCCTTTTTTACGGGATTTTCACAATGGCATTATTATTCGTCCGTTTTTATGTTTGAACAGGGAAGAAATCGAAAGATATTGTTTGCACTATGAATTAAACCCCAGAAGGGATCCGAGTAATGACAAAGACATTTACAGCCGAAATCGATTCCGCAAGGTGGTTCTACCCTTTTTACGACAGGAAAATCCGCATGTGCATGAACATTTTCAACGCTTGAGTGAAGAGTTGGATCAGGATGAAACCCTTCTTATTTCATTAGCACAGAAGAAGCTAAAAGACGTTATTTTAGAACATACTGATAATGAAATAACTGTTGATATAAAAGGATTTGAATCAATGCCTTTGCCTTTACAAAGGAGAGCTATTCAACTAATATTAAACTATCTTTATAAAGTTAGACCAGCTTCTTTATCCGCTTTACATATTGAAAAAATTTTATCCATTTTCGAAAGTCCACACCCCTCTAGCTCACTTGATTTCCCAAATGGGTTAAAGGTAGTTCGTTCGTATCAGGTATGTACCTTTCAATTTCAAGTACAAACAGACCCCACCCCTTATTCATTCGAATTGAGCGAGCCAGGTGAAGTAGTACTTCCTAATGGGGATATCATACGAATGGAATTTATCAATGGTGAACGACAAGAAGGATTGGGCCGAGATCAATTTCTAATTGATTTTGCGGAAGAACAATTACCAATTGTTATTCGCTCGAGGAAAAACGGTGACAGAATGACCGTGATGGGGATGGATGGAACAAAGAAACTGAAGGCTCTTTTTATTGATGAAAAGATTCCGCAGGTTAAGCGCAATGCTTGGCCGGTTGTGACGAATCGTTTCGATGAAATCCTTTGGGTACCTGGATTAAGAAAATCAAAGCAATCTTTGACAGGAGCTAGTCAAAATAGTCAACACCGAAACATTCTATTAAGTTATATAAGCAATGATCTTCTAGGGGGCACAACGAATGATGAAAAAGGATATTGAAAAGGTACTTTTTACTGAAGAAGAAATTCAATCAAAAATTAAAGAGCTTGCTGCTCAATTAACAGAGGACTATCAGGATTCTTTTCCACTAGCAATTGGGGTTCTAAAGGGTGCTATGCCTTTTATGGGGGACCTGTTAAAACGAGTGGAGACGTATTTGGAAATGGATTTCATGGATGTTTCCAGCTATGGGAATTCTACGGTTTCTTCAGGAGAGGTAAAAATATTAAAGGATTTAGATACTTCGGTTGAGGGCAGGGATATTCTCATTATTGAGGATATTATTGATAGCGGATTAACGTTAAGTTATTTAGTGGAGTTGTTCCGTTACCGCAAAGCAAAATCAATTAAAATTGTTACTTTACTTGACAAACCGACAGGTAGAAAAGCAAATATTAGTGCTGACTATGTTGGTTTTATCGTCCCTGACGAATTCGTTGTCGGATATGGTTTGGATTATGCGGAAAAATATCGAAATTTACCATATATTGGTGTTTTAAAGCCGGAGGTATATACGAATAGTGAAGAAGCGTAAAATAAGAAGGATTGAATGAAGTGCAAAAAAGTCTTTAGATAAGTCGCAATACGAATTAATGTATAGCGTTAAAATATGCGAAGGCTTGATGGAACGCAAGATTTAGCTGAGAGGGCAATTTCTTGTGTTGGCGTAAATCTCTATGATACTATTTACTATAGTTTGTTGATGTGTGGGAGGAGGTAAGGGATGAATCGAATTTTCCGTAATACCATATTTTATTTATTGATTTTTCTCGTAATAATTGGCGTTGTTAGTTTCTTTAATGGAAACAATGAGCCGACAAAAGATATAAGCTATGACGAATTTATTGCCCATTTGGAAGCTGGTGAGGTTCAAGAGATCTCGCTCCAGCCTGAAAGAGGGGTATATGAAGTAAGAGGACGCCTTGCCAATTATCAAGAAGGCGAGTTTTTTATCACATATGTTTGGAATAGCGAACAGCTATTAGAGAAAGTAGATCAGGCAGCCGCAGCTTCTAAAGTAAAGGTTTTACCAGCGAAGGAACAGAGTGGTTGGATAACGTTTTTCACTTCTATTATTCCGTTTATCATTATTTTTATCTTGTTCTTCTTCCTTTTAAACCAAGCTCAAGGTGGCGGAAGCCGTGTTATGAACTTCGGTAAAAGCAAGGCCAAGCTTTATAATGATGAGAAGAAAAAAGTCCGTTTTAAAGATGTAGCTGGTGCAGATGAAGAAAAGCAAGAGCTTGTAGAGGTTGTAGAATTTTTGAAAGACCCGCGTAAGTTCTCTGAAGTCGGAGCAAGAATACCAAAAGGTGTTTTACTTGTTGGACCACCAGGAACGGGGAAAACATTGCTTGCAAGAGCTGTAGCAGGAGAAGCGGGGGTTCCGTTCTTCTCTATTAGTGGTTCTGACTTTGTTGAAATGTTTGTCGGGGTCGGGGCATCCCGTGTTCGTGATTTATTTGAAAACGCGAAGAAAAACGCGCCTTGTATTATTTTTATTGATGAAATTGATGCAGTTGGTCGTCAGCGTGGAGCTGGCCTCGGTGGAGGGCATGATGAGCGCGAGCAAACATTGAACCAATTGCTAGTTGAAATGGATGGTTTCGGCGTAAATGAAGGAATCATTATTATTGCTGCGACAAACCGTCCGGATATTTTAGATCCAGCACTGCTGCGTCCAGGTCGTTTTGACCGTCAAATAACGGTAGATCGTCCTGATGTAAATGGCCGTGAAGCAGTTTTAAAGGTTCACGCACGTAACAAACCGTTAGATGAATCAGTTAACTTAAAAGCGATTGCTGCACGTACTCCAGGTTTCTCTGGTGCGGATCTTGAAAATCTACTAAATGAAGCAGCTCTAGTTGCTGCCCGTAGAAACAAGAAGAAAGTCGATATGGATGATATTGATGAAGCAACTGACCGAGTCATTGCTGGCCCAGCGAAGAAGAGCAGAGTAATCTCCAAAAAAGAGAAGAATATTGTTGCTTTCCATGAAGCTGGACATACGGTTATAGGTGTTGTTCTTGAGGAGGCGGATATGGTTCACAAAGTAACGATTGTCCCTCGAGGTCAAGCTGGTGGTTATGCCGTCATGCTTCCAAAAGAGGACCGTTACTTTATGACAAAGCCAGAGCTTCTTGATAAAATTGTTGGTTTGCTTGGTGGTCGTGTTGCAGAAGAGATTGTCTTCGGTGAGGTAAGTACAGGTGCTCACAATGACTTCCAACGGGCAACAGCTTTAGCACGTCGAATGGTTACTGAGTTTGGTATGAGTGATAAGCTCGGTCCGTTGCAATTTGGTCAAGCGCAAGGAGGCCAAGTGTTTCTAGGTCGAGATATTCATAATGAACAGAATTATTCTGATGCGATCGCTTATGAGATTGACTTAGAAATTCAACGCATCATTAAAGAGTGTTATGCGAAAGCGAAGCAAGTTCTCACTGAGAACCGTGATAAGCTTGACTTAATTGCCAATACTTTGCTGGAAATAGAAACACTAGATGCGGAACAAATCAAGCATTTATTTGACCATGGTACATTACCTGAAAGAACAACCGCGTCTGTTGATTTAGAAAAGACAGATTCTGCTGGCAAAGATGATGTAAAGGTAAATATCAGCACTAAGAAGGATGAGGATCTAGCAGAAAAGTCTGATTCTGACGAAAATGAGAAGAAAGCAGGCACGCAAGAATCTCCATCTGCTACGGAAGATGAAGATAAAAAGAACTAATTCAAAGAGCTTATATCAAATGAAGTGTTTTTAACATTGGCTACACGTTAAGGTGTCCTTTACGAGGGGCACCTTTTCTGATCGGCTACGAGATTGCTCCTGAATCGAAAGATGAAAACACTAAAACAGCGAACAGGCTCTTCATTTATGATAAAATGTTGGCAGAATGGGAGAAAAGGGTTGAATCGACAACGTTATAGATGATCAAGAAAACTTCTTAAAATACACTAAAGTGGTGATTTACGTGATATTTGTTTTTGATGTTGGAAATACGAATATGGTCTTAGGTGTGTACGATAAAGATGAATTGAAGCATCATTGGAGAATGGAAACAAATCGTTCCAGAACGGAAGATGAGTATGGAATTATGATTAAAAACTTATTTGATCATGTTGGTTTAAATTTATCCGTGATAGAAGGGATTATTATCTCGTCTGTTGTACCTCCCATTATGCTTGCGCTAGAAAGAATGTGTGAGCGCTATTTTCATTTAAAGCCGCTAATTGTCGGACCTGGCATTAAGACGGGATTGGATATTAAATATGAAAATCCCCGTGAGGTTGGGGCTGACCGGATTGTCAATGCGGTTGCTGCCATTCATGAGTATGGAAGCCCTTTAATTGTCGTAGATTTTGGAACGGCCACTACATATTGTTATATTAATGAGCATAAGCAATATATGGGTGGTGCCATAGCACCTGGCATTCATATCTCTACGGAAGCTCTTTATTCGAAAGCAGCAAAGTTGCCGCGAATTGAAATTGTTCCACCGTCTGAAGGAGTGGTGGGCAAAAATACAGTAGCTGCGATGCAAGCTGGGATCCTGTATGGCTACGTAGGACAAGTAGAAGAAATTGTGAAGCGAATGAAGAAGCAAAGTAAGGAAAAGCCGATGGTCATTGCCACAGGCGGCTTATCAGGACTAATTGCAGAGGAAGCAAAAGTGATAGATGTTGTTGATCCTTTTTTAACTTTAAAAGGGCTCCAGTTAATTTATAAACGAAATATGGAAATGCTAAGAAATAACATGTTTAAAAGCAACTAAGGCTGGCTGAAAGGGGTATTAAGGTGAAGGATTATTTAGTAAAGGCGTTAGCGTATGATGATCAAGTTCGGGCTTATGCGGTGCTGAGCACTGAAACAGTAGGGGAAGCACAGAGAAGACATAACACATGGCCAACTGCGTCAGCTGCTCTTGGCAGAACGTTAACAGCAGGTGTGATGATGGGCTCTATGTTAAAGGGAGAAGAAAAGCTTACGGTAAAAGTGGAAGGGGACGGTCCGCTTGGGCCGATTTTGGTAGATGCGAATGCCAAAGGTCAGGTAAGAGGCTATGTTACGCACCCGCAAATTCACTTTGATTTAAATGAGCATGGAAAGCTTGATGTGAGAAGAGCAGTAGGAACAAATGGATTCTTATCGGTTGTTAAGGATGTCGGCTTAAGAGATTATTTTACTGGTCAAGTGCCGATCGTATCAGGGGAATTAGGAGAGGATTTTACGTATTACTTTGTTAAGTCGGAACAGGTCCCTTCTTCAGTTGGTGTGGGAGTGTTGGTGAATCCGGATAATACCATCTTGGCTGCCGGCGGTTTTGTCATTCAGCTTATGCCTGGTACTGATGAGGAGACGATTACGAAAATAGAAGAGCGTTTAAAAATGATTTCGCCAATATCAAAACTCATTGAGCAAGGATTAAGTCCAGAAGAAATTCTAGAAGAAGTTTTAGGAAAAGAAAATGTTCGTTTTCTTGAAACTCAACCTGTTTCTTTTGAATGTAATTGTTCAAAGGAACGTTTTGCAGATGCTATCGTTAGTTTAGGACAAGATGAAATTACGGATATGATTGAGACTGATGGAAAAGCGGAAGCCCAATGTCATTTTTGTAATGAAAAGTATCAATATACACGTGAAGAGCTGGAACAGTTATTAGCTGAAGCAAAATGAGCAGTGAGCGAATTTGTTTTGCTGTGATTCGATCCTATTGATTCGGGGCAAAGAACAAATTGGAGGAGAAAAGGTTGGAGAGAAAGTGGGAGAAAAAGCAGCTGTGGATCATTATAGCTGGCCTTATTACAATCAATTGTTTGACTGTTGCTTTTTTTCTAACGAAATTGGGGACAGGCTTCGGCGGTAACGAAGTTGTAGCGACTGTTGGAAAAGAGGAAGTAACAAGGCAGGATTGGCTAAAGGTAATGGAAGAGAGATATGGAAAGGATACATTGAAGGAATTAGTTGATGAAAAAGTAATTGAAGCAATGGCTGAAAAATATGATATTTCCATATCAGAAGAGGCTGTTGAGCGCGAACTATTTTTGATCAAAACGATGTATGGCTCCACGTCAAATGAAGCTGCGAACGAAGAAGAATGGAGAAAGCAAATAAGATCGAGCTTAATGCTGGAGGAAATTTTAACAAAGGATGTTAATGTTCCAGAAGAGGATTTGAAATCTTATTATGATGAAAATATAAACTTTTATCATATTCCCACGTCCTATCATGTTTCACAAATCATAGTGAAAACAGAGAAAGAAGCAGAGCAGGCAATAGAAGAATTGAAAAATGGATCCGATTTTGCTGTTTTAGCAATGGAAAGATCTATAGATGAATTTAGCACTGCTGAAGGAGGAGATATTGGATTTGTACGGTCAGGTGATGAAAATATCTCCGAGCATTACATAAAAGCTGTCGATAAACTAAAACCAGGTGAGTGGAGTGAGGCAATTCCTGTTGACGAAGGATTTGCGATTGCTTTGCTTCATGAGAAAATTACTGGAAAAGAATACAGTTTTAAAGAAGTAAAGGACGAAATCCGCAGAGTCATCGCTTTAGAGCAAATGGAGGGGGAGTCCTCTGTTGAAGCTTTTTGGAATGAAGTGGATGTTGAGTGGTTCTACGGGGAAAAGTAATGAATACCTGAGCTTTGCGATTGAAAATAATTTGTCGTTGAGGCAAGTTGTTTTCGCTTGCCGAAAAACCTTTTTAAGCTGAAAAATACACGAGCAATTGCTCGTGTATTTTTGTAAGCTTACATTCGCTAGCCTTAGCTGTTTCTTGCAAGTGGAAAAAATATTCTGTATTTTAAGAGTAAAAGGATTGACATTTAGGTATACGCTTGGTAAATTTGAATTAATCCAATAAAAATACTCGGAATAAGAGGTGTGTAGAATGGTGCGTGTTGCCAACTCAATAACAGAATTAATAGGTCAAACCCCTATTGTAAAATTGAATCGCCTTGTAGACGAAAATAGTGCAGATGTTTATTTAAAGCTAGAGTATATGAACCCGGGAAGCAGTGTAAAGGATCGTATTGCCCTTGCGATGATCGAAGCAGCAGAAGAAGCGGGTAAGCTAAAAGAGGGAGATACCATTATTGAGCCAACAAGTGGAAATACTGGAATTGGCCTTGCGATGGTTGCTGCAGCTAAGGGATATAAAGCTATTCTGGTTATGCCAGAAACAATGAGTTTAGAGCGTAGAAATTTACTGCGCGCTTATGGAGCGGAGCTAGTATTAACTCCAGGGCCAGAAGGCATGGGAGGAGCAATTCGCAAAGCGGAAGAGCTAGCGAAGGAACATGGCTATTTTATGCCACAGCAATTTGAAAACTTTGCGAATCCAGAAGTTCATAAAAGAACGACGGGTAAAGAAATTGTTGAGCAAGTTGGCGAACGGTTAGATGCTTTTATTTCAGGAATCGGAACAGGTGGTACAATTACAGGTGCTGGCTCAGTTCTTAAAGAACACTATCCAAATATTAAGATTTACGCAGTGGAGCCAGCGGATTCTCCTGTTCTTTCAGGTGGAAAACCAGGACCGCATAAAATTCAAGGAATTGGTGCCGGTTTTATTCCAAAAGTATTAAATACTGACGTCTATGATGAAGTTTTAAAAATTACAAACGAGGAATCGTTTGAATATGCTCGCCGTGCTGCTAAAGAAGAAGGGATCTTAGGTGGTATTTCATCAGGCGCTGCAATTTCAGCTGCGTTAAAAGTGGCAAAAGAACTAGGCAAAGGGAAAAAGGTGCTGGCAGTAATCCCAAGTAACGGTGAACGTTATTTAAGCACTCCACTGTACCAATTTGATACTGAGTAAAAATCTAAATATATATAAGGAGCAGTAGTCGAAATGGCTGTTGCTCCTTTTTGATCATCATTTTTTAAAGACGGTAAACTCAGTTTCTTTGCGATTTTGTTTTTTTGCAGGGAAGTGGAAAAGGTGATGTTCCAATAAACTGAAGGGGTCGGATGTAAGAAATTTAGAAATAGCGTCTTTTAAATGCTACAATAAAGGTGTAAAACGGTTTGGAGGTTAATCATGTCTACCAATCAAAAAAAAATGATCGAATGTGGTCCTTATACACTGGACTATAGCAATAAAACGCTAATAATGGGAATTTTGAATGTTACCCCTGATTCCTTTTCAGATGGAGGCAAATTTACTCATATTGAAAGGGCTGTTCAGCATGCAAAACAGATGGTTGCTGATGGTGCAGATATCATTGATATTGGGGGAGAATCCACTCGTCCTGGTTATGAGCAAATTTCCGTTGTGGAAGAATTGAGTCGTGTAGTCCCTATTATTAAAGCTGTTTCGGAAGCGGTGAATGTTCCGATATCGATTGATACATATAAATCAGAAGTCGCAGAAGGTGCCTTGGAAGCTGGAGCTCATATTATCAATGATATTTGGGGAGCGAAGGCGGATAACAATATGGCGTCATTAGCTGCCCGCTACAACGTCCCGATTATTTTGATGCACAACCGAGAGAATCGAGACTATCAGCATTTTTACCGGGATGTTGTAAATGATCTATTTGAAAGTATTCAAATTGTGAAAAGCGCCGGTATTGCCGATGAGAAAATTATTCTCGATCCTGGTATCGGTTTTGCTAAAGATTTGCAAGAAAATCTTCAAATGATGAGAGAGCTGGATAAATTGGTTTCCGTTGGGTACCCAGTATTACTTGGAACTTCTAAAAAGTCATTGATTGGTCAAGCGTTAAATTTACCGGTTGATGAAAGGACTGAAGGGACAGGGGCTACGGTTTGCTTTGGGATTCAAAAAGGATGCCAAATGGTTCGTGTCCATGATGTGAAAGAGATGAGTCGCATGGCTAGAATGATGGATGTATTGCTCGGAAAGGGAGAAGTCAATGGATAAAATTTATGTAAATCGAATGGAATTCTATGGCTATCATGGTGTCTTTCCGGAAGAAACACGCCTAGGACAAAGGTTCATCGTTGATTTAGTGGTAGAAGCTGATTTAAAAAGTGCCGGTGAGAAGGACGAGCTATCTGACTCGATTCACTACGGAGAGCTATATATGATGTGTAAAGAAATTGTTGAAGGCGAGCCCTATAAGCTTTTAGAAGCTGTAGCAGAAAAAATTGCCGCCACCTGCCTTGCGCAATTCGCGAAGGCTGTATCCTGCACGGTAAAAGTGATTAAGCCAGATCCTCCGATTCCAGGTCACTATGACTCGGTTGCGGTAGAAATTACAAGGAGTAGATAAATTGAAAAATAGAGCTTTGCTTGCACTTGGAACGAACATGGGGAACCGCTATGAAAACTTGATGGATGCGATAACTTTACTACATAAACATTCTCAGGTTGAGTTAGAGCATAGTTCTTCTATTTATGAGACTGATCCGGTGGGTTATACTAACCAGGATCCATTTTTAAACATGGTGATTGAGATTAAAACAGCGTTAAAGCCTTTTGAGCTATTGGACTGCTGTTTGCAAATTGAAAAGAATCTTGGGAGAAAAAGGATCATTCGATGGGGACCGAGAATTATAGACCTTGACATTCTTCTCTACAACCAAGAAAATATTGAATCAGAGAAGCTTGTTGTTCCTCATCCGCGGATGCACGAAAGAGCTTTTGTTTTAATTCCACTCCTCGAGATTAGTCCGAACGAAAGGCTCCCAAGGGCGGATTATTTGTTACGAGAAACTTTAGATGAAATATCTGATAGAGAAGGAGTACGAATATGGAAGCTGAAAAATGGGGAAGACGTATTCGCGCTTTTCGCAAATTAAAGGGCTATACACAAGAGGGTTTGGCAGGCAAGCTTGGTGTATCAGTTTCTATTTTGGGAGAAGTAGAACGTGGCAATCGCATGCCAACGGAAGAGTTTTTGCTGGAAGTTGCCGATATATTGAAAGTGAGTATAGATGATTTAACACCACCTGAAGAATAGGATGGGTAAAGGGGTAAATGGATGTTTAAAATAGGAAATGTAGAAATGAAAAATCAGGTCGTTTTGGCGCCGATGGCTGGTGTTTGTAATTCGGCTTTTCGTTTAACGGTGAAGGAGTTTGGTGCTGGCCTAGTCTGTGCTGAAATGATTAGTGATAAAGGAATTGTTTTGAAAAATGCCAAAACGATGAATATGTTATATATCGATGAGCGGGAAAATCCATTAAGCCTACAAATTTTTGGGGGAGAAAAGGAAACGCTTGTTGAGGCTGCTAAATTTGTAGATAAAAATACAAATGCCGATATTATTGATATTAATATGGGGTGTCCAGTACCTAAGATTACCAAATGTGATGCAGGTGCAAAGTGGTTGCTTGATCCTGATAAAATTTATGAAATGGTCTCCGCGGTTGTCGATAAGGTTGATAAGCCTGTAACAGTAAAAATGCGCATGGGTTGGGATGAGAAGCATATCTTTGCAGTGAAAAACGCCCAAGCAGTCGAACGTGCAGGTGGCAGTGCAATCTCATTACATGGCCGTACTCGAGTACAAATGTATGAGGGTAATGCGAACTGGGATATTATTCGTGAAGTGAAAGAGGCTATAAATATCCCGCTTATCGGCAACGGAGATGTCAAAACACCGCAGGATGCGAAAAGGATGCTAGATGAAACTGGTTGTGATGCCGTAATGATCGGAAGGGCGGCATTAGGGAATCCGTGGATGATCTATAGAACGGTTCAGTTTTTAGAAACAGGAGAGTTAATTGAGGAGCCTTCTGTGAGAGAGAAAATAAATGTTTGCATTCTTCATTTAGATCGCTTAATTGCTCTTAAGAGTGAGTATGTTGCAGTTCGTGAAATGCGAAAGCATGCAGCATGGTATTTAAAAGGGATAAAAGGGACTGCGAAAGCCCGTAATGGAATTAACGAATGCAACACAAGGGAAGAGCTTGTCAACTTATTAAACGAGCTTGTATTAGAATCAGAAGCAAAGGAACAGTTCGTACAAGTAGGTTAAGGATTGACTTCTCTTGCTTCTTTCATTATGATGGAAAAGAAAACTGCCGGTTGTTGCTGGCAGTTTTTATTATATTAGGTGTCTCTTTGCGCAATTTTGTGTAAAATAGTAAGGTATGATTTTTTCTTTTCAAAGATACATTACTTAATTTAAGTCTGAAGGTTGAATTACATAGAAACATTTTAATATTGGAGATGATTTAAGTGAGTGAAGAATTAAACGACCAGATGAGAGTTAGGCTGGAAAAAATGCATGATATGAGAGAAAAGGGGCTAGACCCATTTGGAAAGCGTTATGAACGCACTCATCTTGCGGAAGAATTGATTAACCAGTACGGTGAGGTGGAGAAAGAGGCTCTTGAACAATTAGCCATGACAGTGACGATTGCTGGTCGTATGATGACAAAGCGTGGTAAAGGTAAGGCGGGTTTTGCTCATATTCAAGATCTGACTAACCAAATTCAAATATATGTGAGGCAGGATGCTGTAGGTGAGGAGCAGTATGATATATTCGGAAGCGTGGATTTAGGGGATATTGTCGGTGTAACAGGAGTGTTATTTAAAACAAAGGTTGGAGAACTTTCTATTAAAGTTCAAGACTTTCAGCTGTTAACAAAAGCCTTGCGCCCGCTGCCAGAAAAATTCCATGGTTTAAAAGATGTGGAACAGCGCTACCGCCAACGTTATTTAGATCTGATTACTAGTCAGGAAAGCCGAAAAACGTTTGTTACAAGAAGTAGAATTATTCAAGCGATGCGGCGTTATTTAGATGATCATGGGTATTTGGAAGTAGAGACTCCTATGATGCACGCGATTGCAGGCGGAGCTTCAGCACGTCCGTTTATTACTCATCACAATGCATTGGACATGCAGTTATATATGCGTATTGCGATTGAGTTACATTTAAAACGTCTCATTGTCGGTGGTTTAGAGAAAGTATACGAAATTGGTCGTGTATTTCGAAATGAAGGCGTATCAACACGCCATAATCCTGAATTTACGATGATAGAGCTGTATGAGGCTTATGCTGATTATCGAGACATAATGAGTCTAACAGAGAATCTAATCGCTCATATTGCACAGGAAGTGTTAGGAACAACAACGGTGCAGTACGGAGAGCATCTAGTAGAATTAAAGCCTGAGTGGAAGAGGCTGCATATGGTAGATGCAATTAAAGAGTATACCGGTGTTGATTTCTGGAAGGAAATGACTGTTGAGGAAGCAAGGCAGTTGGCAAAAGAACATAATGTAGAAATAAAAGATACGATGCTCTACGGTCATATTGTTAATGAATTCTTCGAGCAAAAAGTGGAAGAACAGCTTATTCAACCTACGTTCATTTACGGACATCCAGTAGAAATTTCACCGCTTGCTAAGAAAAATGAGGAAGACCCAAGATTTACGGATCGCTTTGAGTTATTTATTGTTGCGCGCGAGCATGCGAATGCGTTCACTGAGTTAAATGATCCAATTGACCAAAGAGAGCGCTTTGAGGATCAGCTTAAGGAAAGGGAGCAAGGAAACGACGAAGCTCACATGATGGATAATGACTTTATTGAAGCGTTGGAATTTGGGATGCCTCCAACCGGTGGTTTAGGAATTGGAATTGACCGCCTAGTCATGCTATTAACAAATTCTCCATCAATTAGAGATGTTCTGTTATTCCCGCTCATGCGTCATCGATAACAATTGTATAAAAAGGGCAAAGGCGATAGGACCTTTGCCCTTTTTATGTACCCGTTCTAATCAAGTGAATGGAAACTTTCATAATTCATTTTGTTTGATTAATCGTTGGAGTGGTGAAAAATCTAAGGCTATATTTAACGGAGCTGATCCAAATGAAAAAAATTATAAAAAAGTATTGCGCGAGATAAATTATAGTGGTATATTATTATCTGTTGCCGCGAAAGATACAGGCACACAAAAAAGAATTTATTAAGAAGTTATTGACACTTTCTTTAGATTCTGCTAATATTAAAAAGTCGCCTTCGAGCGACGAATAGAAATTTTCTTCCTTAAGATCATTTCGAAATTGCACTTTGAAAACTAAACAAATCATACGTCAACAAATAATTATAGTGGAGGCTATCTTTCTTTAAGAAGCTGAAACTAGCCAACGTTTATTTTAAACATAAGAGCTAATCTTACTCTTTATTGGAGAGTTTGATCCTGGCTCAGGACGAACGCTGGCGGCGTGCCTAATACATGCAAGTCGAGCGCTTGCACAAGAAAGCTTGCTTTCTTGTTGCTTGAGCGGCGGACGGGTGAGTAACACGTGGGCAACCTGCCTATAAGACTGGGATAACTTCGGGAAACCGGAGCTAATACCGGATAATGCTTTTGAACACATGTTTGAAAGCGGAAAGATGGTTTCGGCTATCACTTATAGATGGGCCCGCGGCGCATTAGCTAGTTGGTGAGGTAACGGCTCACCAAGGCGACGATGCGTAGCCGACCTGAGAGGGTGATCGGCCACACTGGGACTGAGACACGGCCCAGACTCCTACGGGAGGCAGCAGTAGGGAATCTTCCGCAATGGACGAAAGTCTGACGGAGCAACGCCGCGTGAGTGATGAAGGTTTTCGGATCGTAAAACTCTGTTGTTAGGGAAGAACAAGTACCGGAGTAACTGCCGGTACCTTGACGGTACCTAACCAGAAAGCCACGGCTAACTACGTGCCAGCAGCCGCGGTAATACGTAGGTGGCAAGCGTTGTCCGGAATTATTGGGCGTAAAGCGCGCGCAGGCGGTTCTTTAAGTCTGATGTGAAAGCCCACGGCTCAACCGTGGAGGGTCATTGGAAACTGGGGAACTTGAGTGCAGAAGAGAAGAGCGGAATTCCACGTGTAGCGGTGAAATGCGTAGAGATGTGGAGGAACACCAGTGGCGAAGGCGGCTCTTTGGTCTGTAACTGACGCTGAGGCGCGAAAGCGTGGGGAGCAAACAGGATTAGATACCCTGGTAGTCCACGCCGTAAACGATGAGTGCTAAGTGTTAGAGGGTTTCCGCCCTTTAGTGCTGCAGCAAACGCATTAAGCACTCCGCCTGGGGAGTACGGCCGCAAGGCTGAAACTCAAAGGAATTGACGGGGGCCCGCACAAGCGGTGGAGCATGTGGTTTAATTCGAAGCAACGCGAAGAACCTTACCAGGTCTTGACATCCTCTGCCACCCCTAGAGATAGGGCGTTCCCCTTCGGGGGACAGAGTGACAGGTGGTGCATGGTTGTCGTCAGCTCGTGTCGTGAGATGTTGGGTTAAGTCCCGCAACGAGCGCAACCCTTGATCTTAGTTGCCAGCATTCAGTTGGGCACTCTAAGGTGACTGCCGGTGACAAACCGGAGGAAGGTGGGGATGACGTCAAATCATCATGCCCCTTATGACCTGGGCTACACACGTGCTACAATGGATGGTACAAAGGGCAGCGAAGCCGCGAGGTGGAGCGAATCCCATAAAACCATTCTCAGTTCGGATTGTAGGCTGCAACTCGCCTACATGAAGCCGGAATCGCTAGTAATCGCGGATCAGCATGCCGCGGTGAATACGTTCCCGGGCCTTGTACACACCGCCCGTCACACCACGAGAGTTTGTAACACCCGAAGTCGGTGAGGTAACTGGTGGTTTCACTGAGTATCTGATAAAAGTAGTCGGAAATTCAGTGAAACCACTAGAGCCAGCCGCCTAAGGTGGGACAGATGATTGGGGTGAAGTCGTAACAAGGTAGCCGTATCGGAAGGTGCGGCTGGATCACCTCCTTTCTAAGGAATATTGAGGCTTAGATGTCTCATAAATCGTAAAGTTGATGAAGCTATTTTGCTAAGTCAAAATAGCCGTATGGTTTGTTTAGTTTTGAGAGTGCAATCTCTCAAAATAGAATGAAGGTGAATTAGAAGCGAGCAGATTAAAGATGCGAAGCTTATCATTCGCCGTTTGTACCTTGAAAACTAGATAATGATAATGAAGAAGAACCAAGAAATTACCGAGTAATCGCCATTTTAGTTTTTCTCTCTATTGATTTATTCATAGAGTAAACCGCAAGGGTTTCAAGAAGCAAGTAGTTCGAGGAAGTGATTGAGGAAACACCGGAGCGTGCGTAGTAGGCACGTGAGGATGTTGACGATTGAGCTGACGAAGAAATACGCCGCTTATTGAAAGCCGAACAAGAGGGTTTCGAGAAGCAAGCAGATCAAGGAAGCGACCGAACGAGCATCGGAGCGTACGTAATGGGTACGTGAGGAGCGTAGAGAGGGAGCTGACGCAGAGATGCGCCGCTTATCGGAAGCCGAAAGTTGAGGGAAATGAGAAGCAAACAAGTCGAGGAATCAAGCGAGGAAGTACCGGAGCGTACGTAGTCTGTACGTGAGGATGCTGACGAGTGAAGATGACGAAGAGATGTGTAGCTGATCATTTGCCGAATGGTTAAGTTATAAAGGGCGCACGGTGGATGCCTTGGCACTAGGAGCCGATGAAGGACGGGACTAACACCGATATGCTTCGGGGAGCTGTAAGTAAGCTTTGATCCGGAGATTTCCGAATGGGGAAACCCATCATCCGTAATGGGATGGTATCCATACCTGAATACATAGGGGATGGAAGGCAGACCCGGGGAACTGAAACATCTAAGTACCCGGAGGAAGAGAAAGCAAACGCGATTCCCTGAGTAGCGGCGAGCGAAACGGGATTAGCCCAAACCAAGAGGCTTGCCTCTTGGGGTTGTAGGACACTCTATACGGAGTTACAAAGGAACGGAGTAAACGAACAAGTCTGGAAAGGCTGGTCAGAGAAGGTAACAACCCTGTAGTTGAAACTTCGTTCCCTCTTGAGTGGATCCTGAGTACGGCGGGACACGTGAAATCCCGTCGGAAGCTGGGAGGACCATCTCCCAAGGCTAAATACTCCCTAGTGACCGATAGTGAACCAGTACCGTGAGGGAAAGGTGAAAAGCACCCCGGAAGGGGAGTGAAAGAGAACCTGAAACCGTGTGCCTACAAGTAGTTAGAGCCCTATGCATATTTTCCTTTGGAAACATGCTGGGTGATAGCGTGCCTTTTGTAGAATGAACCGGCGAGTTACGATTGCATGCAAGGTTAAGTTGAGAAGACGGAGCCGCAGCGAAAGCGAGTCTGAATAGGGCGTCTTGAGTATGTAGTCGTAGACCCGAAACCAGGTGATCTACCCATGTCCAGGTTGAAGTTCAGGTAACACTGAATGGAGGACCGAACCCACGCACGTTGAAAAGTGCGGGGATGAGGTGTGGGTAGCGGAGAAATTCCAATCGAACTTGGAGATAGCTGGTTCTCTCCGAAATAGCTTTAGGGCTAGCCTCACGAAGAACGAGTCTTGGAGGTAGAGCACTGTTTGGACTAGGGGCCCTCATCGGGTTACCGAATTCAGACAAACTCCGAATGCCAAGTACTTAAACGTGGGAGTCAGACTGCGAGTGATAAGATCCGTAGTCAAAAGGGAAACAGCCCAGACCACCAGCTAAGGTCCCAAAGTATACGTTAAGTGGAAAAGGATGTGGGGTTGCTTAGACAACCAGGATGTTGGCTTAGAAGCAGCCATCATTTAAAGAGTGCGTAATAGCTCACTGGTCGAGTGACCCCGCGCCGAAAATGTACCGGGGCTAAACGTATCACCGAAGCTGTGGGTGTACACCGTAGGTGTACGCGGTAGGAGAGCGTTCTAAGGGCGTTGAAGCTAGACCGGAAGGACTGGTGGAGCGCTTAGAAGTGAGAATGCCGGTATGAGTAGCGAAAGATGGGTGAGAATCCCATCCACCGAATGCCTAAGGTTTCCTGAGGAAGGCTCGTCCGCTCAGGGTTAGTCGGGACCTAAGCCGAGGCCGAAAGGCGTAGGCGATGGACAACAGGTTGATATTCCTGTACCACCTCGTTTTTGTTTGAGCGATGGGGGGACGCAGGAGGATAGGGTAAGCGCACTGCTGGATATGTGCGTCTAAGCAGTTAGAGCGGCAAGTAGGCAAATCCGCTTGCCATACGCTTGAGCTGTGACAGCGAGGGAAATCAAGTACCGAAGTTCCTGATTCCACACTGCCAAGAAAAGCCTCTAGTGAGAAAACAGGTGCCCGTACCGCAAACCGACACAGGTAGGCGAGGAGAGAATCCTAAGGTGAGCGAGAGAACTCTCGTTAAGGAACTCGGCAAAATGACCCCGTAACTTCGGGAGAAGGGGTGCTTTTTAGGGTGCATAGCCCTGAAGAGCCGCAGTGAATAGGCCCAGGCGACTGTTTAGCAAAAACACAGGTCTCTGCGAAGCCGCAAGGCGAAGTATAGGGGCTGACGCCTGCCCGGTGCTGGAAGGTTAAGAGGAGGGGTTAGCTTACGCGAAGCTCTGAATTGAAGCCCCAGTAAACGGCGGCCGTAACTATAACGGTCCTAAGGTAGCGAAATTCCTTGTCGGGTAAGTTCCGACCCGCACGAAAGGCGTAACGATCTGGGCACTGTCTCAACGAGAGACTCGGTGAAATTATAGTACCTGTGAAGATGCAGGTTACCCGCGACAGGACGGAAAGACCCCGTGGAGCTTTACTGTAGCCTGATATTGAATTTTGGTACAGCTTGTACAGGATAGGTAGGAGCCGTGGAAGCCGGAGCGCTAGCTTCGGTGGAGGCGTCGGTGGGATACTACTCTGGCTGTATTGACATTCTAACCCGCACCTCTGATCGAGGTGGGAGACAGTGTCAGGTGGGCAGTTTGACTGGGGCGGTCGCCTCCTAAAGAGTAACGGAGGCGCCCAAAGGTTCCCTCAGAATGGTTGGAAATCATTCGTAGAGTGTAAAGGCACAAGGGAGCTTGACTGCGAGACCTACAAGTCGAGCAGGGACGAAAGTCGGGCTTAGTGATCCGGTGGTTCCGCATGGAAGGGCCATCGCTCAACGGATAAAAGCTACCCCGGGGATAACAGGCTTATCTCCCCCAAGAGTCCACATCGACGGGGAGGTTTGGCACCTCGATGTCGGCTCATCGCATCCTGGGGCTGTAGTCGGTCCCAAGGGTTGGGCTGTTCGCCCATTAAAGCGGTACGCGAGCTGGGTTCAGAACGTCGTGAGACAGTTCGGTCCCTATCCGTCGTGGGCGTAGGAAATTTGAGAGGAGCTGTCCTTAGTACGAGAGGACCGGGATGGACGCACCGCTGGTGTACCAGTTGTTCTGCCAAGAGCATCGCTGGGTAGCTATGTGCGGAAGGGATAAGTGCTGAAAGCATCTAAGCATGAAGCCCCCCTCAAGATGAGATTTCCCATAGCGCAAGCTAGTAAGAACCCTGAAAGATGATCAGGTTGATAGGTCAGAGGTGGAAGCATGGTGACATGTGGAGCTGACTGATACTAATCGTTCGAGGACTTAACCAAATAGGTTACTCGGTCTTTTTCTTCTTCATCCATTATCTAGTTTTGAAGGGATAAAGCTTTTTGCGTAAGCAAATAAGTTGCATCACCTTTAAACCAATAGTCCGGTGACGATAGCGAGAAGGTCACACCCGTTCCCATACCGAACACGGAAGTTAAGCTTCTCAGCGCCGATGGTAGTGAGGGGCTGTCCCCTTGTGAGAGTAGGACGCTGCCGGGCTGTTTAATAATAAATTACTATTTCGGAGGATTAGCTCAGCTGGGAGAGCACCTGCCTTACAAGCAGGGGGTCGGCGGTTCGATCCCGTCATCCTCCATCAGTGTTTTTTTGTCTTAATATATATGCCGGCCTAGCTCAATTGGTAGAGCAACTGACTTGTAATCAGTAGGTTGGGGGTTCGAGTCCTCTGGCCGGCACCATTTAGAGCCATTAGCTCAGTCGGTAGAGCAACGAGCCATTCATCTATGAATTTGCTGCGAGTTGTACCCATCGAGCTGCTGCTTGAGTTAACTTTCTGAGGTGGGGACATCGTAGATGCTTTATATCTCAAAGTTAAAATTTGATAGCAGTGCATATTTACTTTAGAGCCATTAGCTCAGTCGGTAGAGCATCTGACTTTTAATCAGAGGGTCGAAGGTTCGAGTCCTTCATGGCTCATCAAAGTTTTTTCAGCGTAAGGGAAGTATTTTCTTCAAATTACGTTTGTGAAATGACTTTTTATTTTGCGTTTCAATTATTATGCGGGTGTGGCGGAATTGGCAGACGCACTAGACTTAGGATCTAGCGCCGCAAGGCGTGGGGGTTCGACTCCCTTCACCCGCACTTTTAAATTTTTTATGATGCGGAAGTAGTTCAGTGGTAGAACACCACCTTGCCAAGGTGGGGGTCGCGGGTTCGAATCCCGTCTTCCGCTCCATTTATTAGCCGGGGTGGCGGAACTGGCAGACGCACAGGACTTAAAATCCTGCGGTAGGTGACTACCGTACCGGTTCGATTCCGGTCCTCGGCATTAAAGTATTTTCGCAGTAGTGAAAATGACTGATACATTGCGCCCGTAGCTCAATTGGATAGAGCGTTTGACTACGGATCAAAAGGTTAGGGGTTCGACTCCTCTCGGGCGCGCCATTATAAAATTAGTAATCGGAAGCCAGTTGAAAGATAGATATTTAATAACGAATATCGTTTGATCTATATATTGGACCTCTGATATCAAATCGGGAAGTAGCTCAGCTTGGTAGAGCACTTGGTT